>NZ_CP183196.1:0-5243286 GCF_048517035.1 Serratia sp. NFX21
TGATGCCTGGCAGTGTCCTACTCTCGCATGGGGAGACCCCACACTACCATCGGCGCTACGGCGTTTCACTTCTGAGTTCGGCATGGGATCAGGTGGGACCACCGCGCTATTGCCGCCAGGCAAATTCTGTTTCATTCTTGGCCGTCATTTTCATGACCACCAGAACCAATCTCGGAACTCGCTGAAAATCTCTCAAATCAAAACACTTTTGGTGTTGTAAGGTTAAGTCTCACGGATCATTAGTACTGGTTAGCTCAATGCATCGCTGCACTTACACACCCAGCCTATCAACGTCTTAGTCTTAAACGTTCCTTCAGGGGAATCAAGTTCCCAGGGAAGACTCATCTCGAGGCAAGTTTCGCGCTTAGATGCTTTCAGCGCTTATCTTTTCCGCACTTAGCTACCGGGCAATGCCATTGGCATGACAACCCGAACACCAGTGGTGCGTTCACTCCGGTCCTCTCGTACTAGGAGCAACCCCTCTCAATCTTCCAACGCCCACGGCAGATAGGGACCGAACTGTCTCACGACGTTCTAAACCCAGCTCGCGTACCACTTTAAATGGCGAACAGCCATACCCTTGGGACCTACTTCAGCCCCAGGATGTGATGAGCCGACATCGAGGTGCCAAACACCGCCGTCGATATGAACTCTTGGGCGGTATCAGCCTGTTATCCCCGGAGTACCTTTTATCCGTTGAGCGATGGCCCTTCCATTCAGAACCACCGGATCACTAAGACCTACTTTCGTACCTGCTCGAGCCGTCACTCTCGCAGTCAAGCTAGCTTATGCCTTTGCACTAACCTCACGATGTCCGACCGTGATTAGCTAACCTTCGTGCTCCTCCGTTACTCTTTGGGAGGAGACCGCCCCAGTCAAACTACCCACCAGACACTGTCCTCACCCCAGATTATGGGGCCGAGTTAGAACATCAAACATTAAAGGGTGGTATTTCAAGGTTGGCTCCACGCAGACTGGCGTCCACGCTTCAAAGCCTCCCACCTATCCTACACATCAAGGCTCAATGTTCAGTGTCAAGCTATAGTAAAGGTTCACGGGGTCTTTCCGTCTTGCCGCGGGTACACTGCATCTTCACAGCGAGTTCAATTTCACTGAGTCTCGGGTGGAGACAGCCTGGCCATCATTACGCCATTCGTGCAGGTCGGAACTTACCCGACAAGGAATTTCGCTACCTTAGGACCGTTATAGTTACGGCCGCCGTTTACTGGGGCTTCGATCAAGAGCTTCGCCTTGCGGCTGACCCCATCAATTAACCTTCCAGCACCGGGCAGGCGTCACACCGTATACGTCCACTTTCGTGTTTGCACAGTGCTGTGTTTTTATTAAACAGTTGCAGCCAGCTGGTATCTGCGACTGGCTTCGGCTCCGAGAGCAAGTCTCTTCACCTACGCGCCAGCGTGCCTTCTCCCGAAGTTACGGCACCATTTTGCCTAGTTCCTTCACCCGAGTTCTCTCAAGCGCCTTGGTATTCTCTACCTGACCACCTGTGTCGGTTTGGGGTACGATTCTGTGTTACCTGATGCTTAGAGGCTTTTCCTGGAAGCTTGGCATCAACTACTTCTGCACCGTAGTGCATCGTCATCACGCCTCAGGGTTAGATAAGTCACCGGATTTACCAGGTCACTCCCCCTACACGCTTAAACCGGGACAACCGTCGCCCGGCTAGCCTAGCCTTCTCCGTCCCCCCTTCGCAGTAACACCGAGTACAGGAATATTAACCTGTTTCCCATCGACTACGCCTTTCGGCCTCGCCTTAGGGGTCGACTCACCCTGCCCCGATTAACGTTGGACAGGAACCCTTGGTCTTCCGGCGAGCGGGTTTTTCACCCGCTTTATCGTTACTTATGTCAGCATTCGCACTTCTGATACCTCCAGCAATCCTCACAGACCACCTTCAACGGCTTACAGAACGCTCCCCTACCCAACAACGCCTAAGCGTCGCTGCCGCAGCTTCGGTGCATGGTTTAGCCCCGTTACATCTTCCGCGCAGGCCGACTCGACCAGTGAGCTATTACGCTTTCTTTAAATGATGGCTGCTTCTAAGCCAACATCCTGGCTGTCTATGCCTTCCCACATCGTTTCCCACTTAACCATGACTTTGGGACCTTAGCTGGCGGTCTGGGTTGTTTCCCTCTTCACGACGGACGTTAGCACCCGCCGTGTGTCTCCCGTGATAACATTCTTCGGTATTCGGAGTTTGCATCGGTTTGGTAAGCCGGGATGGCCCCCTAGCCGAAACAGTGCTCTACCCCCGAAGATGAGTTCACGAGGCGCTACCTAAATAGCTTTCGGGGAGAACCAGCTATCTCCCGGTTTGATTGGCCTTTCACCCCCAGCCACAAGTCATCCGCTAATTTTTCAACATTAGTCGGTTCGGTCCTCCAGTTAGTGTTACCCAACCTTCAACCTGCCCATGGCTAGATCACCGGGTTTCGGGTCTATACCTTGCAACTATTCGCCCAGTTAAGACTCGGTTTCCCTACGGCTCCCCTATACGGTTAACCTTGCTACAAAATATAAGTCGCTGACCCATTATACAAAAGGTACGCAGTCACCCAACAAAGTAGGCTCCCACTGCTTGTACGTACACGGTTTCAGGTTCTATTTCACTCCCCTCGCCGGGGTTCTTTTCGCCTTTCCCTCACGGTACTGGTTCACTATCGGTCAGTCAGGAGTATTTAGCCTTGGAGGATGGTCCCCCCATATTCAGACAGGATGTCACGTGTCCCGCCCTACTCATCGAACTCACAATTAATGCATTTTAGTGTACGGGACTATCACCCTTTACTGTGCGACTTTCCAGACGCTTCCACTAACACAAGAACTGATTCAGGTTCTGGGCTCCTCCCCGTTCGCTCGCCGCTACTGGGGGAATCTCGGTTGATTTCTTTTCCTCGGGGTACTTAGATGTTTCAGTTCCCCCGGTTCGCCTCATACGACTATGTATTCATCGTATGATAGTGCAACGAATTGCACTGGGTTTCCCCATTCGGGTATCGCCGGTTATAACGGTTTATATCACCTTACCGACGCTTATCGCAGATTAACACGCCCTTCATCGCCTCTGACTGCCTAGGCATCCACCGTGTACGCTTAGTCACTTAACCTCACAACCCAAAAGTGTTTCCACTTTCATGCTGCTACATTTGAGAGACTCTATGACAGGGTACTCCTTACTCCAATACTTCTACGGAGGAGTAAGTTTCAGCTGTCATGTTTCAATTTTCAGCTTGTTCCAGATTGTTAAAGAGCAATATCTTAAACACGACTCGTTAAAGTCATCTTTAAGATGTTTTCGGTGCAGCAAGCACCGGTGATAATGTCTTTCACTCATTATCGGAATGGCGTCCCCAAGGGGATTCGAACCCCTGTTACAGCCGTGAAAGGGCAGTGTCCTAGGCCTCTAGACGATGGGGACACGAAATTCCGATTAGACTCACGTCTTAATCGGTTCGTATCAGCATGAGTCAGAGACTCATTACATCAACAGGTAGCGCTTTTGCTCATTACTTTTTCATCAGACAATCTGTGTGAGCACTTCACGCAATCAATATCATTAGGTAAGGAGGTGATCCAACCGCAGGTTCCCCTACGGTTACCTTGTTACGACTTCACCCCAGTCATGAATCACAAAGTGGTAAGCGCCCTCCCGAAGGTTAAGCTACCTACTTCTTTTGCAACCCACTCCCATGGTGTGACGGGCGGTGTGTACAAGGCCCGGGAACGTATTCACCGTAGCATTCTGATCTACGATTACTAGCGATTCCGACTTCACGGAGTCGAGTTGCAGACTCCGATCCGGACTACGACGTACTTTATGAGGTCCGCTGGCTCTCGCGAGTTCGCTTCTCTTTGTATACGCCATTGTAGCACGTGTGTAGCCCTACTCGTAAGGGCCATGATGACTTGACGTCATCCCCACCTTCCTCCGGTTTATCACCGGCAGTCTCCTTTGAGTTCCCACCATTACGTGCTGGCAACAAAGGATAAGGGTTGCGCTCGTTGCGGGACTTAACCCAACATTTCACAACACGAGCTGACGACAGCCATGCAGCACCTGTCTCAGAGTTCCCGAAGGCACTAAGCTATCTCTAGCGAATTCTCTGGATGTCAAGAGTAGGTAAGGTTCTTCGCGTTGCATCGAATTAAACCACATGCTCCACCGCTTGTGCGGGCCCCCGTCAATTCATTTGAGTTTTAACCTTGCGGCCGTACTCCCCAGGCGGTCGACTTAACGCGTTAGCTCCGGAAGCCACGCCTCAAGGGCACAACCTCCAAGTCGACATCGTTTACAGCGTGGACTACCAGGGTATCTAATCCTGTTTGCTCCCCACGCTTTCGCACCTGAGCGTCAGTCTTTGTCCAGGGGGCCGCCTTCGCCACCGGTATTCCTCCAGATCTCTACGCATTTCACCGCTACACCTGGAATTCTACCCCCCTCTACAAGACTCTAGCTTGCCAGTTTCAAATGCAGTTCCCACGTTAAGCGCGGGGATTTCACATCTGACTTAACAAACCGCCTGCGTGCGCTTTACGCCCAGTAATTCCGATTAACGCTTGCACCCTCCGTATTACCGCGGCTGCTGGCACGGAGTTAGCCGGTGCTTCTTCTGCGAGTAACGTCAATGCAATGTGCTATTAACACACTACCCTTCCTCCTCGCTGAAAGTGCTTTACAACCCGAAGGCCTTCTTCACACACGCGGCATGGCTGCATCAGGCTTGCGCCCATTGTGCAATATTCCCCACTGCTGCCTCCCGTAGGAGTCTGGACCGTGTCTCAGTTCCAGTGTGGCTGGTCATCCTCTCAGACCAGCTAGGGATCGTCGCCTAGGTGAGCCATTACCCCACCTACTAGCTAATCCCATCTGGGCACATCTGATGGCGTGAGGCCCGAAGGTCCCCCACTTTGGTCCGAAGACGTTATGCGGTATTAGCTACCGTTTCCAGTAGTTATCCCCCTCCATCAGGCAGTTTCCCAGACATTACTCACCCGTCCGCCGCTCGTCACCCAGAGAGCAAGCTCTCTTGTGCTACCGCTCGACTTGCATGTGTTAGGCCTGCCGCCAGCGTTCAATCTGAGCCATGATCAAACTCTTCAATTAAAAGCTTGATTTGCTTCAACTCGTGAAGCGATGCTCGAAAATAACTTTCGTAATAGTCATTCAGTTGGACAAGCCAACGAAACAACTTATTGCTTGGTCACTCTTCAAGACTTGATATTTTTTCGAACCCGAAGGTTCTGGATATCGTCTTGTGGAGTGCCCACACAGATTGTCTGATAAATTGTTAAAGAGCAGTGAGTTAGCCGCCGTAGCTTGCTATCTCGAGGTGGCGTATATTACGCTTTCCTCTTTCAGAGTCAACCCCTAATTTTCAGGATTTTTTCTCTTTCTTCCCGGCCGCTATGTGAAGTGAATCACTTGCGCCGTGTCGATGGAGGCGCATTATAGGGAACCGAGTTTTTTGCACAACCCCTTTTTTGATCTTTTCTTACTGTTTGCACACTTTTCGGCCCTTTCGGGTGGATCTTGCGCGATCAGGGCCGTTTTCCGCAGGATCCATCACTTCAGTTGGTTGTAATTCCACCACCAACGTCTAGTATTGCCGGTAAATATGATCCCGATGCGAGCCTATTACCATGTCTGATGCAGTACGTTCTTATCTTCATTACTCTCCTAAACTGGGCCTGCGCGTCATGATCGACCCTTCCAGTGTGGTGATCGGTAACGTTGAGCTGGCCGATGACGTCAGTATCTGGCCGTTGGTTGCTATCCGCGGAGATGTGAACGCAGTAAAAATCGGTGCACGCAGCAATATTCAGGATGGCAGCGTGTTACACGTAACCCATAAGTCTGAATATAACCCTGAGGGTTACCCATTATTGATCGGTGAAGACGTTACTGTTGGGCACAAGGCCATGTTGCATGGCTGCGCGATTGGCAATCGGGTGCTGGTAGGTATGGGATCGATCCTGTTGGATGGTGCAGTAATAGAAGATGATGTGATGATTGGTGCCGGCAGCCTGGTTGCACCGGGTAAACGCCTGGAGAGCGGCTATCTCTATATGGGCAGCCCGGCACGCCAGGTTCGCCCATTGACCGCTGCGGAACGGGAAGGGTTGCTTTACTCTTCTACTAACTATGTACGTTGGAAAGACGAATATTTGTCAGAGGATATCTGACAGGCGCCCGTTCCCGCTCAGGGGAACGGGCTCAGAGTTACACTGCCAGTTCGTGACGCAGCTGGCGCAATACCGGTTCGATCTCCGGCATCACACCATGCCACAGCAGGAACGCATGCGCGGCCTGCCCCACCAGCATCCCTAAACCGTCGGCATATTCTGTGGCACCCTGTTGCTGCGCCCAGGCCAGAAACGGAGTTAATCCCTGCTGATAAAACATGTCATAACAACGCGTATGGCCATTGACCGTACCAACCGGTAGCGCCGGGATGTCACCGCTGATACCGGATGCCGTAGCGTTAATCACTAAATCAAACCGCTGTTGATCAAGTTGATCCAGGGGTAACGCGGATATTTCACCCAGATGCTGGAACACCTGCGCCAATGTCTGCGCACGGCTAAAAGTACGGTTGGTGATCACCACTTCACAACCAAAAGACAGTAGCGGCAAGATCGCGCCACGTGCCGCGCCACCAGCCCCCACCAACAGGATACGATCCTTGGGTTGGATCAACCCCTGACGTTCAAGATCGGTCAGCAGGCCGATCCCGTCAGTGTTGTCACCCAGTAACCCACCGTCTGGCAGTATCTTCAAGGTATTTACCGCACCGGCCAGCGAGGCTCGTTGACTCAGTTCGGTCGCCGCTTCATAAGCATTTTCTTTAAAAGGCACCGTGACGTTCGCTCCCTTGCCACCCGCCTGAATAAACGTCTGCAAAGTGGTTTCGAAACCATCCAGTGGTGCCAGCACAGTGCCATAGGGATGTTCTATCCCTGTTTGCGCGGCAAATAGCGCATGAATACGCGGTGACTTGCTGTGGCCGATAGGATTACCGAATACTGCAAACTTCTCCATGCACGTTGCCTCTAGCCTTGACGGATCTGCTCACCGGTCAGGACATCTCTGATTTCGGAAGGGTTAAGACGGCCACCGACGCTGCCGGCCAGCAGCGGGAAAGCGGCACCAAACTGCTGCTGTACTTCATCGGCACTACGGCAAGGTTCCTGCCCGCTGAGGTTGGCGCTGGTCGATACCAGCGGTTTGCCAAACTGCCGACAAAGTTGCTGTACCAACGGATGATCGCTAACACGTACAGCCAACGAATTGAAACGGCCGGTCAGCAAACGCGAGGTTTCCGACCGGGCAGGGATCACCCAGGTCACCGGCCCCGGCCAGCTGGCAAACATCGTAGCGCGTTGCTGTTCGTTCAACGCGGTGTCATCTATATAAGGTGTTAACTGTGCGTAATCCGCTGCAATCAGGATCAATCCTTTTTCCCATGGGCGCTGTTTCAGTGCCAATAAGGCATTAACCGCCTGCTCGCTGTCGGGATCGCAACCCAGGCCAAACACCGCCTCGGTCGGATAGGCAATGACCTGTTGATTATGCAGTGCGTCAATAATTGGCGTGAAGATGGCTGTGGATTCTGAGCTCATGATGTCATTATTCTGTGGTTACTACGGGTTTCCCGCAAAGTTTACTGGCACAGCAAAGGGTTGGACCTTTCGCCGTGCGCTTTTCCATCAGCAACGGATAGTGGCAGTACTCACACTCACCGGCAACGGGTTTAAAATTGAGAACAAACTGGCATTCCGGGTAGCGATCGCAGGAGTGGAACACCTTGCCATAGCGCGATTTCCGCTGCAGCAATTTGCCCTGTTCGCACTGCGGACAGCTGATACTGGTTTCGTCAGGTTTATCGATAACCTCGGTGTGGTCGCACTCCGGGTAGTTACTGCAAGCGATAAACATGCCGTAACGTCCCTGGCGCAAGGCCAGCGTCGCCTGGCATTTTGGACATTCCTGTCCATCCAGCATTTTGACGATATGGCCATCGGCCTGCGCTTTCAGCGGCCGGATATGTTGGCATTCAGGGTAACGGGTACAGCCGAGGAAGGGGCCGTGGCGACCACTGCGGATCACCAGCTCGGCCCCGCATTCCGGACAGGGTTCATTTTGCCTGGCGGCAAAAATCGCGGCTTTTGTCATAACTTCTTCTATGCATGTTATCGGCTCAGTGCAGATAACCTTCGTTTACTTCAAACAACAGTTCTTCCATTTGCTGATAGGCACTTTCATATCCGGGAATATTAAACAGCACCATCAGCACCACCCATTTCAGATCTTCGAGATCGAATTCCGTGTTATCCAAAGCCATAACACGATCGATAACCATTTCACGGGTTTCGAGGTTCAATACCTGAATCTGCTCCAGGAACAGGAGGAAACCACGGCAACTGGCATCCAAACGCACGCCTTCTTCTTCGGTGTAAATCCGCATTGCCAGCGGATCGGCATCCATAAAATACGGCGCATTTTCGCCTTCCTGCAGGTCAGCGAGTTTTTCAAGCCAATTCAACGCGTTGTAGATATCATCCCGATGAAACCCCGCCTGAGCGAGATCATCAGTCAGTTGATCCTGATCGACGCGCATCTCTGGTTCATTGTGGATATAAGTTTCAAACAAGTACATCAGTACGTCGAACATGGCCTGCCCTCCTTATTCGGACATAGCCGCCGGGTACAGCTGCGATCCACCCTGCTAACTCCAGATCGAGTAATTTGATTACCACCTCTGGCACAGGTTGGCCGGCACGTTCAGCGACGACGTCAACAGGTGTCACCTCATCTCCTACGTTAGCCAACACATCGGCAAATGGCAATTCAACTTCGGCCTCTGACGCACAAATAGTTGTATTTTCGTTCAGTGACAGCCAATGCAGCCCACTTCCCAGTTGTTCAGCGATCTCTTTCGGGCCGGTAACCAGATAGGCTCCCTGTTGGATCAACCAATGCGTGCCCTCGCTCATCGGGTTGCCCAGCGCCCCAGGTAAAGCGAACACTTCACGCCCCTGCTCCAGCGCATAACGTGCGGTAATCAGCGTTCCACTACGCAAAGAGGCTTCAATCACCACCACACCCAGACTCAACCCACTAATGATACGGTTACGACGAGGAAAATGGTCGGGCATCGGCAGATCGGTGACCAGATATTCAGAGATCAACGCCCCACCGTTCTCAACAATTCGTTCTGCCAGGCGGCGATGTCGGCGCGGATAGATGTTGTCCAAGCCGCTGCCTAATACGGCTACCGTTCCTCCTTCCGCCGCCAGCGCCGCACGGTGGCAAATACTGTCAATTCCAAGCGCCAGACCACTGGTGATGGTAAACCCGCAGTGCACTAATCCGGTGGCAAAGTAATTGGCCCAGTGTTCACCGTAATGACTAAACTGACGGCTACCTACCATGGCGATTTGCGGCTGCTGCGCAGCAGCCGGATTCCCCTTTACCAGCAGCAACAGCGGAGCATCATCGATAGGGAGCAATAGTTCTGGGTAACCAACCTCACCGTAGACCCACATCAAGTTGCCGGGCTGTTCCAACCAGGCAAGCGTAGCCGCCAGATAGCGCGGATCGGCCTGACGAAACTGGGCCTGCTGTCGCTCATTCAACCCCAATTCCCGAAACAGGAGATAAGGCTCTCCTCCAGTCGCCACCATCTGCCGTATTATCTGGCTGGCCTGAGCCGCCCCCAGCCCGGTGACCCCACGCATCCGTAAGCCGATTTCCTGTGCCTGCATCGCCTGTTCCCTCGCAGAAAATGGTGGTATTACCAATTCGAGCAATTGGTGCGCAATGCTGTCAATCAGGCTGGGAAATGTCTAGAATAGAAGCTAAACCTCGTTTATCACTCGGATACAGATCTCAAGATATATGTCAGTATTGCAGGTATTACATTACCCAGATGACCGGCTGCGCAAAGTCGCGGCCCCGGTAAAAGAAGTCAATGCGAATATCCAGCGCATCGTGGATGATATGTTTGAAACCATGTACGCAGAGGAAGGCATTGGCCTGGCTGCGACACAGGTGGATATCCATCAGCGCATTATCGTCATTGACGTTTCTGAGAACCGCGATCAGCGCCTGGTGCTGATCAACCCGGAACTGCTGGAAAAAAGCGGTGAAACCGGGATTGAGGAAGGCTGCCTTTCCATTCCTGAACAACGAGCTTTAGTCCCGCGTGCCGCTGCTGTGAAAATCAGAGCGCTGGACCGTGACGGCAAACCTTTTGAGCTGGAAGCCGACGACCTGTTGGCCATCTGTATCCAGCACGAGATGGACCACCTGGTAGGCAAGCTGTTCGTCGATTACCTGTCGCCACTCAAGCGCCAGCGTATCCGTCAGAAACTGGAAAAAATGGCCAAGCTTAACGCCCGCGCCTAACCGATCAGGAAATCAACGTGTCTGACTCTTTACGGATTATTTTCGCCGGAACTCCAGACTTCGCAGCGCGTCATCTTGACGCGCTGTTGTCATCTGGGCACCAGATTGTCGGGGTTTTCACTCAACCCGACCGCCCTGCGGGTCGCGGCAATAGGCTGACGCCCAGCCCAGTCAAGGTTCTGGCCGAGCAGCACCATTTACCGGTGTTTCAGCCCAAATCACTGCGCCCGGAAGAGAATCAGCACCTGGTTGCCGATCTCAACGCCGATGTCATGGTGGTCGTGGCTTACGGTCTGATTCTACCCAAAGCGGTGTTGGATATGCCGCGACTCGGTTGCATTAACGTCCATGGTTCACTGCTGCCTCGCTGGCGTGGAGCCGCACCGATCCAACGTTCACTGTGGGCCGGCGATCATGAAACCGGCGTTACCATCATGCAGATGGACGTGGGTTTGGACACCGGCGATATGATGCACAAGATTGCCTGCCCGATCGAAGCCGATGACACCAGCGCCAGCCTGTACGATAAACTGGCGCAGCTCGGCCCGCAGGGCATGCTGACCACGTTGCAGCAGATGGCTGCAGGTACGGCGAAACGTGAAGTGCAGGATGAATCGCTGGTCACCTATGCCGAAAAGCTCAGCAAAGAAGAAGCCCGCCTGGACTGGAACCTGCCCGCCGTGCAGCTTGAACGCTGCGTTCGTGCCTTTAACCCGTGGCCAGTCAGTTACTTCACCATTGACGATCAACCGGTGAAAGTGTGGCAGGCAACGGTTCTGGCACAAAACGCGGATGCAGAACCTGGCACCATCATCCATGCCGACAAGCACGGTATTCAGGTGGCGACCGCCGAGGGTATTCTTAACCTGACTCAACTGCAGCCGGCAGGCAAAAAACCCATGTCTGCTCAGGATTTGCTGAACTCACGTCGTGAATGGTTTACGCCGGGCAACCGGTTATAAACCGCCCCCACTGCCCGGCCAATAATCGCCGGGCTGTTTCTTTCTTAATGCCGATCGTTATCAGCTTTAGCCTATGAAAAACAATTACAATCTCCGCAGCATCGCAGCCATTGCCATCGGTCAGGTGTTGGATCAGGGCCAGTCACTCAGTACTGTCCTGCCGTCACTGCAAAAAACCATTTCTGACAAGGATCGTGCTCTGCTGCAGGAACTGTGCTTTGGCACCCTGCGCGTCCTGCCACAGTTGGAATGGTGTATTCAACAATTAATGGCCAAGCCAATGACCGGCAAGCAGCGCACGCTGCACTATTTGTTGATGGTCGGCTTATACCAACTGCTGTATACCCGTATCCCCGCTCATGCGGTGCTGGCGGAAACCGTAGAAGGCGCAGTAGCGCTGAAACGCCCGCAGCTTAAGGGCCTGATCAACGGCGTATTGCGCCAGTTCCAACGCCAGCAAGAAGAATTACTGCAACGTGCTGCCAATAATGACAGCCGCTATCTGCACCCGAGCTGGCTGTTGAAACGTATCCAGCAGGCCTATCCCGCACAGTGGGAGCAGATCATCGATGCCAATAATCAGAAGCCGCCAATGTGGCTGCGCGTCAACCGTTTGCATCATACTCGCGAAGACTACTTGCAGTTGATGGAACAGGCGGGCATTGCCGCGGAACCTCATGCCGAATATCGCGATGCGGTACGTTTGCTGGCACCCTGCGCCGTTACCGACCTGCCAGGCTTTGCCGACGGCTGGGTCACCGTGCAGGATGCCTCCGCGCAGGGCTGTGTCGATCTGCTGGATCCGCAAGACGGGGAACAGATCCTCGATTTGTGTGCGGCTCCCGGTGGAAAAACTACCCATATTTTAGAGGCGGCACCCAAAGCCCATGTGATGGCCGTCGATATCGATGAACAGCGCCTGAAGCGGGTCAAAGAAAACCTGCAACGTCTGCGTTTACACGCCGAAGTAAAGCAAGGCGATGGCCGCACTCCGCAACAATGGTGCGGCGACAAGCAATTCGATCGCATTTTGCTGGATGCTCCTTGCTCTGCCACCGGTGTGATCCGCCGTCACCCAGATATTAAATGGTTGCGACGCGACAGTGATATCGCTGAACTGGCCGCACTGCAGGCCGAGATTATTGAGGCCATCTGGCCGCATCTCAAAAGCGGAGGAGTGATGGTGTATGCCACCTGCTCCATCTTGCCGGCAGAAAATGCTGAGCAGGTTAGCGCCTTCCTCCAGCGTCATGCCGATGCCCGTCTGGTTGAGACCGGCAACCAGCAGCAGCCTGGCCGACAGAATCTTCCGCATCCAGAGGATGGGGATGGCTTCTTTTACGCTAAGCTGATTAAAATGTAGCTGTTCAGTACTCTGGGCGCGGCTGTTGCGCCCTTTCAGATAATCTTCAGCGGTTTCAGTGTGAAGCAGAGAAGCGAATGAAAATAATTATTCTTGGCGCGGGTCAGGTTGGCGGGACACTGGCAGAAAACCTGGTGGGTGAAAATAACGATATTACCGTCGTGGATACCGATTCCGGCCGCCTGCGTCAGTTACAGGATAAGTTCGACCTGCGGGTCGTTCAGGGCTACGGCTCTCATCCACGTGTACTCCGGGAAGCGGGGGCGGAAGATGCCGATATGCTGGTTGCCGTCACTAATTCGGACGAAACCAACATGATTGCCTGTCAGATTGCCTACTCACTGTTTAATACACCTAACCGAATCGCCCGTATCCGTGCGCCAGAATATATCCGCGAGTCAGAGAAGCTGTTTCACCCTGAAGCGGTACCCATCGACCACCTGATCTCACCAGAACAGCTGGTTATCGACTACATCTATAAATTGATTGAGTATCCGGGTGCGCTGCAGGTGGTCAACTTTGCAGAGGGCAAGGTCAGCATTGCCGCGGTAAAAGCCTACTACGGTGGGCCGTTGGTGGGTAATGCCTTGTCTTCAATGCGCGAGCATATGCCGCATATTGATACTCGCGTCGCCGCTATCTTCCGTCAGGATCGACCGATTCGTCCGCAGGGCTCCACCATTATCGAGGCTGGCGATGAAGTGTTCTTTGTAGCTGCATCACAGCATATCCGTGCGGTAATGAGTGAGTTGCAACGACTGGAAAAGCCCTATAAACGCATCATGATTGTTGGCGGTGGCAACGTCGGCGCAGGCCTGGCGCAAAGGTTGGAGAAATCTTACAACGTGAAGCTGATTGAACGTAATCAGCAACGTGCCGCAGAGCTGGCCGAACAACTGCATGACACCATCGTATTTTATGGTGATGCTTCTGACCAGGAGCTGCTGGCAGAAGAACATGTTGATCAGGTGGATGTTTTTATCGCCATCACCAACGATGACGAAGCAAATATCATGTCCGCCATGCTCGCCAAACGTATGGGGGCCAAAAAGGTAATGGTGCTGATTCAGCGTCGTGCCTATGTTGACCTGGTACAAGGCAGCGTCATCGACATTGCAATTTCTCCACAACAAGCCACCATTTCAGCGCTGTTGGGCCACGTGCGGAAAGCAGATATCGTCAGCGTTTCCTCACTCCGTCGCGGCGTCGCGGAAGCCATCGAAGCCATTGCGCACGGCGACGAAAGTACTTCAAAAGTGGTCGGCCGCACCGTTGAAAATATTAAATTGCCGCCAGGTACTACTATTGGCGCCATTGTGCGCGGTGATGACGTTATTATTGCCAACGGTAACAGCAAAATCGAACAGGGCGATCACGTCATTATGTTTATAACCGATAAAAAGTTCGTTCCTGACGTTGAGCGGCTGTTCCAGCCAAGTCCTTTCTTCCTGTAGAACAAATGTAGTAATGAATGGTCTATAATTGCGAGGTTGTTCTCTGCCATAGAAAGAGATAAAACTTTTCGCTCCTTTTGTGGCAAAGGGAAATTGCTTTGTTAAACTTGAGTTATTAAATTCTGCAAGGGGTGCGTTCTATGAGTATGATGAAAGAGTTCCGCGAATTTGCCATGCGTGGCAACGTGGTTGATTTGGCAGTGGGTGTAATTATTGGTGCGGCGTTTGGTAAGATCGTATCGTCTTTCGTTGCAGATATCATCATGCCACCGCTAGGCTTGCTGATCGGTGGTGTTGATTTCAAACAATTCCACCTGGTATTGCGCGAAGCTCAAGGCGCGGTTCCTGCAGTAGTGATGAACTACGGTTCATTCATCCAAACCATTTTCGATTTCGTGATTGTTGCCTTCGCTATTTTCCTGGCAATTAAATTAATGAATAAAGTACGCCGTAAACAGGAAGAAGCGCCGGCAGCGCCGCCTGCGCCAACTGCAGAAGAAAAATTGCTGACTGAAATTCGCGATTTACTGAGCCAACAGCAACAGCCAAAACTATAAAATAGTTTATCTGGGATTACTAAAAAGCCATCTTATTCAGATGGCTTTTTTAATGCCTTAAAACCAGAAGGCCAGTGGTAAATTATCCTTTGATAGTTTACCACTGGCCTCCCAGTTACCGCCTTTTGCGTGTTTGTCTTTACGCCGGTAGCTGCCTTTCCCTTTGGTATTTTTCTCAATCCTTTGGCGGAATAACGGATCGTGCAACAGTGCCTCAATGGCATTGTCCTGTATCTGGCCTTTGGTATGACGGTATTTAGTCATGGTAATTCTCCTTGTTTATGTATGGATATAAATCACGGCGATAATACTGCTGCCCGTGTAAAAATTAAAGAGCCGCCAGCCCTTTCAGGCATCTTTTTTTGCCTTTTCATCACTGGCACCCTGTTCTAGCGCTTCCAAAATCGAGCAATAATTGCTGGTATGCGCGCTACCGCAGCAAGCATCGCTGAGGCGCTTTAGCGACTCACGCATCCGGGTCAGCTCTTTAAGCTTATTCTCTACTTCACTGAGCCGTGCATCGACGATCGACTTCGACTCCCGACAGGTATGATGTACAGGGTCAACCCGGATAGATAATAGTTCAGCAATGGTTTCCAATGTAAAACCGAGTTGTTTGGCATAACGGATAAAACGTAGCCGCTGCAAGTCTTGCTGGCTATACAACCGATAACCGCCCTCGGTACGGATGTTATGATCCATCATTCCCTGCTTCTCGTAGTAACGCACGGTGTCAGGGGTCACGTCAGCAAGCTTTGCCAGTTGGCCAATTTTAAGCATCACTCTTTCTCCGGTGAAAATTTTCCACTCAGTGCACGTTGATATTCACCATGCAAGAAATCGGTACTCATGTTAATAGCGTTAGCATAGCGGATAGAGACGGGGATCTTAAGTCTAGCGGGGAAAGAACGCACGTTTGGCTGACGATAGACGTAAAAAAACCGGGCAAGCCCGGTTTTTTCACGCGTCCACAGATTACTCTGCAGTTGCTACTTCTGCTTGAGACTCAGCACGATCAACCAGCTCGATGTATGCCATCGGCGCGTTGTCGCCTGCGCGGAAGCCACACTTCAGAATGCGAGTGTAACCACCGGCACGGCTCGCGAAACGCGGGCCCAGCTCGTTAAACAGTTTTGCCACGATCTCGTTATCACGAGTACGGGCGAATGCCAGACGACGATTAGCTACGCTGTCGGTCTTGGCAAGAGTAATCAGCGGCTCAACAACGCGACGCAGCTCTTTTGCTTTTGGCAAGGTCGTCTTGATGATCTCATGACGAACCAAAGAGCCGGCCATGTTACGGAACATAGCCTGGCGATGGCTGCTGTTACGGTTCAGTTGACGACCACTCTTACGATGGCGCATGACCTTATCCTTCTCAGTAAAACCTTAACCTGTGATCCGGTTACTCGTCAGCAATGCTTGCCGGTGGCCAGTTTTCCAGGCGCATGCCCAGTGACAGTCCACGGGAGGCCAGCACGTCTTTAATCTCAGTAAGAGATTTTTTACCCAGGTTCGGCGTTTTCAGCAACTCAACCTCGGTACGCTGTACCAGATCACCGATGTAGTGGATAGCTTCTGCCTTAAGGCAGTTAGCAGAGCGGACAGTCAATTCCAGATCGTCAACAGGGCGCAGCAGAATCGGATCGAATTCTGGTTTCTCTTCTTTAACTTCTGGTTGACGAACATCACGTAAGTCAACAAAAGCTTCAAGTTGTTCAGCCAGGATGGTAGCCGCACGGCGGATCGCCTCTTCAGGATCGATCGTGCCATTGGTTTCCATTTCGATGACCAGCTTGTCCAGGTCAGTACGCTGTTCTACACGCGCTGCTTCAACATTGTAGGCAATACGCTCTACAGGGCTATAGCAGGCGTCAACCAACAGACGACCGATCGGGCGCTCATCTTCTTCCGAATGAATTCGGGCAGAAGCCGGCACATAACCACGACCACGTTGAACTTTGATACGCATGCTGATAGCAGCGTTTTCATCGGTCAGGTGGCAGATCACGTGCTGAGGCTTGACGATTTCGACATCACCATCATGGGTAATGTCGGCAGCGGTCACAGGGCCAATGCCAGATTTATTCAGGGTAAGGATAACTTCATCTTTCCCTTGAACTCTCACCGCCAGCCCTTTCAGGTTGAGCAGGATCTCCAGGATATCTTCCTGTACGCCTTCTTTGGTGCTGTACTCATGCAGTACACCATCAATCTCAACCTCGGTCACCGCGCAACCCGGCATAGACGAAAGCAGAATACGGCGCAGTGCATTGCCGAGAGTATGGCCAAAGCCACGCTCTAACGGCTCAAGGGTCACCTTGGCGTGCGTCGAACTGACTTGCTCGATATCTACCAGGCGCGGTTTTAGAAACTCTGTCACAGAACCCTGCATTGTGTCCTCTCTTTGGTACTAAGCCTTACTTGGAGTAAAGCTCGACGATCAGGTGTTCGTTAATGTCCGCAGACAGATCGGTACGTTCAGGCATACGCTTGAACACGCCTTCCATCTTAGCAGCATCAACTTCAAGCCAGGTCGGCTTTTCACGCTGCTCAGCCAGCTCCAGAGAAGCTTTAACACGAGATTGCTTTTTAGCCTTCTCGCGGATGCTGACTACGTCATTCGGAGATACCTGATAAGAAGCGATGTTAACAACGCGACCATTTACCATAATTGCTTTGTGGCTAACCAACTGACGTGACTCTGAACGAGTAGCGCCGAAGCCCATACGGTAAACAACGTTGTCCAAACGACCTTCCAGCAGTTGCAACAGGTTTGCACCGGTGTTGCCCTTCAGGCGTGCTGCTTCTTTGTAATAGTTACGGAATTGACGCTCCAGAACACCGTACATACGGCGAACTTTTTGCTTCTCACGTAACTGTACACCATAGTCAGACAGACGCGGTTTACGCGCACCGTGTTGACCAGGCGGTTGCTCAATTTTACACTTGGTATCGATCGCGCGAACGCCAGACTTCAGGAACAAGTCTGTGCCCTCACGGCGGCTAAGCTTGAGCTTAGGACCCAAATATCTTGCCATTTTCTTTCTCCAACAAACCTAAAAGCTTACGTTATACGCGGCGCTTTTTCGGCGGACGACAACCGTTGTGAGGGATAGGAGTCACATCAGTAATATTAGTGATGCGGAAACCAGCGGCGTTCAGAGCACGAATAGTTGATTCGCGGCCTGGACCCGGTCCCTTAACCATAACTTCCAGATTCTTGATACCGTATTCTTTTACTGCGTCAGCACAACGTTCGGCTGCAACCTGAGCTGCAAACGGAGTTGACTTACGAGAACCACGGAAACCAGAACCACCGGCAGTTGCCCAACCCAATGCATTACCCTGACGATCGGTAATAGTCACAATGGTGTTGTTGAAAGACGCATGGACATGAGCCACGCCGTCAGAGACTTGTTTTCTTACACGCTTACGTGTACGAACAGGTGCCTTTGCCATTATTCAATCACCCTGATTATTTCTTGATTGGTTTACGCGGACCCTTACGGGTACGTGCGTTGGTCTTAGTACGCTGACCGCGAACTGGCAGACCACGACGATGACGCAAACCACGGTAAGTACCAAGATCCATCAGACGCTTGATGCTCAGGGTAACTTCACGACGCAAATCACCTTCTACAGTGAATTTGGCGACTGCTTCACGCAGCTGTTCAATTTGCTCTTCAGACAGCTCACTGATCTTAACATGTTCAGCAATACCCGTAGACGCACAGATAGACTGTGAGCGGGTTTTACCGATTCCGAAGATCGACGTTAAGGCGATTACGGTATGTTTATGATCAGGAATGTTAATGCCTGCTATACGGGCCACTATGCACTCCTACTATTTTATACGGCAACACCATTCTGAAAAGCCCGTTTTCAGGATACTCAAATAATGTTGCAGCTACATACAAAAGATTGGCTGGCTAATCTAGCCAGCTCAACCCAACTTTGCAAGAAAAATATGCGAGATAATCAGCCTTGACGCTGTTTATGCTTCGGCTCGGCGCTGCAAATCACACGAACGACACCGTTACGCTTAACGATTTTGCAGTTACGACATAATTTCTTGACGGAAGCACGAACTTTCATTTTTACTCTCCGTAACTTCTCAAACGAACCTGTTAGCGGTTATAGCCTTTCAGGTTTGCTTTCTTCAATGCAGACTCGTACTGACTTGACATCATCAGAGTTTGCACTTGAGCCATAAAGTCCATGATGACGACAACCACGATCAGTAGCGAGGTACCACCAAAGTAGAATGGTACTTTCATTGCATCACGCATGAACTCCGGGATCAGGCAGATGAAAGTAATGTACATCGCGCCCACCAGGGTTAAACGCGTCATTACTTTATCGATATACTTCGCCGTTTGCTCTCCCGGACGAATTCCTGGTACGAAGGCACCGGACTTCTTCAGGTTATCTGCTGTCTCACGCGGGTTGAAAACCAACGCCGTGTAAAAGAAACAGAAGAAGATGATTGCAGACGCATAGAGTAACACATAAAGCGGTTGCCCTGGCTGCAAATACAGCGAAATCGTTGTCAGCCAGTTCCAACCGGTACCGCCCCCAAACCATGATGCAATCGTGGCAGGGAACAGAATAATGCTGGAAGCGAAGATTGCCGGGATAACCCCTGCCATGTTCACTTTCAACGGTAAGTGTGTGCTCTGTGCTGCATAAACACGACGACCTTGTTGACGTTTCGCATAGTTAACGACGATACGACGTTGACCACGTTCGATGAAAACAACGAAGAAGGTTACTGCAAACACCAATACTGCAACCAACAGCAACAGGAGGAAGTGCAGGTCGCCTTGCCGGGCTTGTTCGATAGTATGGGCCACAGCCGGCGGGAGTCCCGCTACAATGCCTGCAAAGATAATGATCGAGATACCGTTACCGATACCACGTTCAGTAATCTGTTCACCCAGCCACATCAGGAACATTGTCCCGGTAACCAAGCTCACTACTGCAGTAAAGTAGAACGCAAAGCCTGGGTTTAACACCAGACCTTGCATACCAGGCATATTCGGCAAACCGGTAGCAATACCGATCGACTGGAATATAGCCAACACCAGCGTACCGTAACGGGTGTACTGACTAATCTTGCGACGGCCAGCCTCCCCTTCTTTCTTGATTTCTGCTAACGCTGGATGAACCACCGTTAACAGCTGGATAATGATCGACGCCGAAATATACGGCATGATCCCCAGGGCAAAGATAGAAGCACGGCTGAGGGCACCACCAGAGAACATGTTAAACATTTCAATGATAGTGCCTCTCTGCTGCTCGAGCAATTTGGCAAGCACAGTGGCATCGATACCAGGAATCGGAATAAAAGAGCCGATACGGAAGACAATCAGCGCGCCGATTACAAACAAAAGTCTGCGCTTCAGCTCGCCGAGCCCGCCTTTAGCACTTTGAAAATCTAATCCTGGTTGCTTAGCCATCTGCTACTTATTCCTCAATTTTACCGCCAGCAGCTTCGATAGCAGCACGAGCGCCTTTGGTGACACGCAGACCACGCAGGGTAACCGGACGAGCGATTTCGCCAGAAAGCATAACTTTCGCGAATTCGATCTGGACACCAACAACGTTAGCGGCTTTCAGCGTGTTCAGGTCGATTACGTCGCCTTCAACAAGAGCCAGTTCAGACAGACGAACTTCTGCCGTGATCATAGCTTTGCGAGAGGTGAAGCCGAATTTCGGCAAACGACGATATAAAGGCATCTGACCACCTTCAAAACCACGACGTACGCCACCGCCAGAACGTGAGTTCTGACCTTTGTGACCACGACCAGCGGTTTTACCCAGGCCAGAACCAATACCACGACCTACACGCTTAGGCGCATGCTTGGCACCTTCAGCCGGAGACAGAGTATTTAAACGCATCTGTTACTCCTCAACCTTAACCATGTAGGAAACCAAGTTGACCATACCACGTACAGCAGGAGTATCCTCACGCTCTACAGTATGACCAATACGACGCAGACCTAAACCGAGCAAGGTTGCCTTGTGCTTTGGCAAACGGCCGATGCTGCTTTTTGTTTGAGTTACTTTAATAGTCTTTGCCATGGTTATTTCCCTAGAATTTCTTCGACGGACTTACCACGCTTGGCAGCGACCATTTCTGGGGATTTCATATCTTCCAAAGCAGCAATAGTTGCACGAACCACGTTGATCGGGTTAGTAGAACCATATGCTTTAGCTAATACGTTATGAACCCCTGCAACTTCCAGGACGGCGCGCATTGCACCACCGGCGATGATACCGGTACCTTCGGAAGCTGGTTGCATGAACACGCGAGAACCCGTGTGAGCACCTTTAACAGGGTGCTGCAGAGTACCGCTATTCAAAGCAACATTAATCATAGCGCGACGGGCTTTTTCCATCGCTTTCTGGATCGCTGCCGGAACTTCGCGTGCTTTGCCGTAGCCAAAACCAACGCGACCGTTACCATCACCAACTACTGTCAGTGCGGTAAAGCTGAAAATACGGCCACCTTTTACGGTTTTAGATACGCGGTTTACCGCGATCAGCTTTTCCTGCAGTTCGCCAGCTTGTTTTTCGATGTGAGCCATCTTAAACCTCTTCCTTAGAACTGAAGGCCAGCTTCACGGGCAGCATCTGCCAGTGCCTGGACTCGACCATGATATTGGAAACCGGAACGGTCAAAGGATACTTTAGAGATCCCTTTTTCCAACGCGCGCTCAGCCAGAGCTTTACCTACGGCTGCTGCTGCGTCTTTGTTACCGGAATACTTCAATTGCTCTGTGACAGCTTTTTCTAAAGTAGAAGCAGCTACCAGTACTTCAGAACCATTTGGAGCAATTACCTGTGCGTAAATGTGACGCGGGGTACGATGTACCACCAGGCGGGTTGCACCCAGTTCTTTGATCTTACGGCGTGCGCGGGTCGCACGACGGATACGAGCAGATTTCTTATCCATAGTGTTACCTTACTTCTTCTTAGCCTCTTTGGTACGCACGACTTCGTCGGCGTAACGGACACCCTTGCCTTTGTAAGGCTCAGGACGGCGGTAGGCACGCAGATCTGCAGCAACCTGGCCAATAACCTGCTTATCAGCGCCTTTCAGCACGATTTCAGTTTGGCTTGGGCATTCAGCAGTAATACCTGCTGGCAGCTGGTGATCGACCGGGTGAGAGAAGCCTAAGGCTAAATTCACCACGTTGCCTTTAACAGCAGCACGATAACCAACACCTACCAGTTGAAGCTTCTTGGTGAAGCCTTCGGTAACACCAACAACCATTGCGTTCAGCAGAGCGCGCGTAGTACCCGCTTGGGCCCATGCGTTAGCAAAACCTTCGCGCGGGGCGAAAGTCAGTGCGTTAGCTTCTTGCTTCACTTCAACGGCGTTGTGGACAGTACGAGTCAGCTCGCCGTTCTTACCCTTAATCGAAATAACCTGACCGTTGAGTTTTACCTCTACGCCGGCAGGAATGACGACGGGTGCTTTTGCAACACGAGACATTCTTTCCTCCCGAATTAAGCTACGTAGCAGATAATCTCGCCACCAAGACCTGCTTGGCGAGCTGCACGATCGGTCATAACACCTTTAGAGGTAGAAATAACAGCAATACCCAAACCAGCCATAACTTTTGGCAGTGCATCTTTTTTCTTGTAGATGCGCAGACCAGGACGGCTGATTCGTTGAATGCTTTCTACCACTGCCTTGCCCTGGAAGTACTTCAGTACCAGTTCCAGAACAGGCTTGGTGTCGCCTTCGATTTTGAAATCTTCAATAAAACCTTCTTCCTTCAGCAGGTTGGCAATTGCCACTTTCAGCTTGGAGGAAGGCATGGTGACCGCAACTTTGTTCGCGGCTTGACCGTTACGGATACGGGTCAGCATATCCGCGATCGGATCTTGCATGCTCATCTGTCTTTACTCCCGTGATTCAATTGGTAATTACCAGCTAGCCTTTTTCAAGCCTGGTACTTCACCGCGCATAGCGGCTTCACGTAACTTGATACGGCTCAACCCGAATTTGCCCACATAACCATGTGGACGGCCAGTTTGGCGGCAGCGTTTACGCTGACGAGACGGGCTGGAATCACGCGGCAGAGTTTGCAGCTTGAGAACAGCATCCCAACGATCTTCGTCGGAAGAGTTCACACCAGAAATGATAGCCTTCAGTTCCTCGCGTTTAGCGCGGTACTTTTCAGCCAGTTTCACGCGAACGACTTCGCGTGCTTTCATTGATTGCTTAGCCATCAGTAACCCTGCCTTACTTACGGAACGGGAAGTTAAAAGCAGCCAACAGCGCGCGGCCTTCATCATCAGATTTCGCAGTAGTGGTAATGGTAATATCCAAACCACGAACGCGATCGACTTTGTCGTAGTCGATTTCTGGGAAGATGATTTGCTCACGCACACCCATGCTGTAGTTACCACGGCCATCGAATGACTTAGCGGACAAGCCACGGAAGTCACGGATACGTGGAACAGCAATGGAAATCAGTCGCTCAAAGAACTCCCACATGCGTTCGCCACGCAGAGTTACTTTACAGCCGATCGGATAGCCCTGGCGGATTTTGAAGCCTGCAACAGATTTGCGTGCTTTGGTGATGAACGGCTTTTGACCGGAGATTGCTGCCAGATCCGCTGCTGCATTATCCAGCAGTTTCTTGTCAGCGATCGCTTCACCAACACCCATATTCAGGGTGATCTTCTCGACCCGAGGGACTTGCATGACAGAGTTGTAATCAAACTGAGACATCAGTTGTTTGACTACCTCGTCTTTGTAGTAATCATGCAGTTTCGCCATCGTATTACTCCAAATTACTTGATAGTTTCGCTGTTAGATTTGAAGAAACGGACTTTTTTCCCGTCTTCGAATCTAAAGCCTACACGGTCAGCCTTACCGGTAGCCGCGTTGAAGAGAGCAATGTTAGAAACTTGAATTGCAGCTTCTTTTTCAACAATGCCACCTGGTTGGTTCAGGGCCGGGACCGGCTTCTGATGTTTCTTAACCAGGTTGATACCTTCAACAATGACCTTACCAGCAGACAGGACATTTTTTACTTTACCGCGTTTACCTTTGTCTTTCCCGGTAAGCACGATAATTTCGTCATCACGACGGATTTTCGCTGCCATGTTTCGCTCCTTAGAGTACTTCTGGTGCCAGAGAGATAATTTTCATGAACTTCTCATTACGCAGTTCACGAGTTACCGGCCCAAAAATACGCGTACCGATAGGTTGCTCGCTGTTATTGTTTAAAATAACGCATGCATTACCATCGAAGCGAATGACAGAACCGTCCGGGCGACGTACACCCTTCTTGGTGCGCACCACTACCGCCTTCAGCACATCGCCTTTCTTCACCTTACCGCGAGGAATTGCTTCCTTGATGGTAATTTTGATGACATCGCCAATGCCTGCGTAGCGACGGTGCGAGCCACCTAGAACCTTGATACACATTACGCGACGTGCACCGGAGTTGTCGGCCACGGTCAGCATAGTCTGTTCTTGGATCATGTTAGTGCTCCGCTAATGTCAACTACAACTTTAGGACCTATTACTAGATCGTTGAAAAGCCCCATAACCAAGGGCGCAGCATTATAACACCGCTTCCAGAGTATGGGTAGAAAAAATAAACGGCTCATTTTCTGAGCCGTTTATAAGTTAGAGCCAGCTACTCTATTACAGAATCGCTTTCTCTACAACGCGAACCAACGTCCAGGACTTAGTCTTGGACAGTGGACGGCATTCGCGGATTTCTACCACGTCACCGATACCACATTCGTTGTTCTCGTCATGTACGTGCAGCTTGGTCGTACGCTTGATGAATTTCCCGTAGATCGGGTGCTTCACCGTGCGCTCGATAGCAACAACCATGGATTTCTCCATTTTGTCACTAATAACACGACCCTGCAGAGTACGGTTAATATCAGTCATTTACACACCCGCCTTTTCAGTCAGTAAAGTCTTAACGCGTGCGACATTACGACGCACTTGTTTCAACAGGTGAGTTTGTTGCAGCTGGCCACTTGCCGCCTGCATGCGCAAGTTAAATTGCTCACGCAGCAGGTTGAGCAGCTCAGTGTTCAGCTCTTCAACGCTTTTTTCACGCAGCTCTTGTGCTTTCATTACATCACCGTCTTAGTTACAAAGGTGGTTTTGATCGGCAATTTAGCTGCAGCCAGCTTGAATGCCTCACGGGCGACCTCTTCTGGTACACCGTCCATTTCGTACAGGACTTTCCCAGGTTGGATCAGGGCAACCCAATATTCCACGTTACCCTTACCTTTACCCATACGCACTTCGAGCGGCTTCTCGGTAATTGGTTTGTCCGGGAATACACGGATCCAAATTTTACCTTGACGCTTAACTGCACGAGTCATTGCACGACGAGCTGCTTCGATTTGACGAGCAGTCAGACGGCCACGGCCAACAGCTTTCAGACCGAAAGTGCCGAAGCTAACATCCGTACCCTGCGCCAGACCACGGTTGCGGCCTTTGTGCATCTTACGGAATTTTGTACGCTTTGGTTGTAACATCAGCGACTCTCCTTACTTGCGGCCTTTACGCTGCTGCTTTTTAGGTTGAGCAGCCGGTTCCGGTTGTTCAACTGCAGCCATACCACCCAGGATCTCACCTTTGAAGATCCATACCTTAACGCCGATTACACCATAAGTGGTGTGCGCTTCAGATGTGTTGTAATCGATATCCGCACGCAGTGTATGCAACGGAACACGACCTTCACGGTACCATTCGGTACGCGCGATTTCAGCACCGCCAAGGCGGCCGCTTACTTCAACTTTGATACCTTTAGCGCCAAGACGCATTGCGTTCTGTACAGCACGCTTCATAGCACGACGGAACATAACGCGACGTTCCAACTGTGAAGTGATGCTGTCAGCAACCAATTTAGCGTCAAGTTCCGGTTTACGGACTTCGGCGATGTTAATTTGCGCAGGAACGCCAGCGATGTTCGCTACGACCTTACGCAGTTTTTCGACATCTTCACCTTTCTTGCCGATAACGATGCCTGGACGAGCAGTGTGAATAGTCACACGGATGCTCTTCGCAGGACGCTCGATAACGATGCGAGAAACGGAAGCTTTCGCCAGTTCCTTAATCAGGAATTGGCGAACTTTAAAGTCGCTGTCCAGGTTGTCAGCGAATTCTTTGGTATTCGCATACCAAGTAGAGTTCCAAGGTTTGACAATACCCAGGCGAATACCATTAGGATGTACTTTCTGACCCATTGCTAGTCTCCAGAGTCTCAGCGATCGGACACAACCACAGTAATGTGGCTGGTGCGCTTCAGGATGCGATCTGCACGACCTTTTGCACGCGGCATAATGCGCTTCATGCTTGGGCCTTCGTCTACGAAGATTTTCGTGACTTTCAGATCATCGATGTCAGCGCCATCGTTGTGTTCTGCGTTAGCAATGGCAGACTCCAGCACTTTCTTAACCAGACCAGCAGCTTTCTTGTTGGTGTAGGCCAGAGTTTCCAGAGCTTGCGACACTTTCTTACCGCGGATCAGGTCTGCAACAAGGCGGACCTTCTGTGCAGAAGAACGAGCGTGGCGATGTTTAGCGATAGTTTCCATCTCTTCCTCCTACCTTAGCGCTTTTTAGCTTTTTTATCAGCCGCATGGCCGCGATAAGTGCGAGTCGGCGCGAATTCACCCAGTTTGTGACCGACCATTTCATCGGAAACGAACACTGGTACGTGCTGACGACCATTATGGACAGCGATGGTCAAACCGATCATGTTAGGAAAGATCGTTGAACGACGGGACCAAGTGCGCAAAGGCTTCTTGTCACCGCTTTCCACCGCTTTCTCTACCTTCTTCAGCAAGTGCAGGTCAATAAAAGGACCTTTCTTGAGAGAACGTGGCATGGCTTATCCTCTAATTATTTTTTGCTACGGCGACGTACGATGAACTTATCAGTACGCTTGTTGCTGCGGGTTTTCTTACCTTTGGTCTGAACGCCCCATGGTGTTACTGGGTGTTTACCAAAGTTTTTACCCTCACCACCACCGTGCGGGTGATCTACCGGGTTCATCGCCGTACCGCGAACGGTAGGACGAATACCACGCCAACGTGCAGCACCTGCTTTACCCAGAACGCGAAGCATATGTTCAGCGTTACCGACTTCACCCAGGGTGGCGCGGCAATCAACTGGAACTTTACGCATTTCGCCTGAGCGCAGACGCAGAGTTACGTAGGAACCATCACGTGCAACGATCTGAACGTAGGCACCAGCAGAGCGAGCGATTTGACCGCCTTTACCTGGTTTCATTTCTACGTTATGAACCGTTGAACCCACTGGGATGTTGCGCATTGGCAGGGCGTTACCTACCTTGATTGCAGCATCAACGCCAGATTGGATCTGGTCACCAGCTTTCAGACCTTTCGGCGCCAGGATATAACGGCGTTCGCCGTCTTTGTACAGAACCAGCGCGATGTTCGCGGAACGGTTCGGATCGTACTCCAGACGCTCAACCACTGCAGCCACACCGTCTTTGTTGCGTTTGAAGTCAACCAGACGATAATGTTGCTTGTGGCCACCACCGATATGACGGGTGGTGATACGGCCATTGTTGTTACGGCCACCGCTTTTGCTCAGTTTCTCAAGCAGCGGGGCATGAGGTTTACCCTTGTGCAGCTCAGGGTTAACCACTTTAACAACGTGGCGACGACCCGGAGATGTAGGTTTACATTTAACAATTGCCATTGTTCTTACTCCTCCGACTTACTCTGCGCCGCCGATGAAGTCCAGATTCTGGCCTTCTTTCAGGGTGACGTAAGCTTTTTTCCAGTCGCTACGACGACCAACACGCTGACCGTGACGCTTCACTTTCCCTTTAACTACCAGGGTGTTAACGTCTTCGACTTCGACTTCAAACAGTTTCTGCACTGCAGCTTTAATTTCTGCTTTGGTCGCGTCTTTGGCAACTTTGAGAACGATGGTGTTAGTTTTTTCCATCGCAGCGGATGCTTTTTCAGATACGTGCGGTGCACGCAGCACTTTCAGCAGACGTTCTTCACGGATCATGCCAGCATCTCCTCAACTTGCTTCACAGCATCAGCAGTCATAACCACTTTGTCGAAGGCGATCAGGCTAACCGGGTCGATACCTGCTACATCGCGCACGTCAACCTTGTACAGGTTGCGAGCAGCCAGGAACAGATTCTCATCCAGTTCGCCGGTTACGATCAGCACATCTTCCAGAGCCATATCTTTCAGTTTCTGTGCCAGCAGCTTAGTTTTAGGCGCTTCTACAGAGAACTTCTCGACAATGATCAGACGATCTTGACGTACCAGTTCGGACAGGATGCTTTTCAGCGCGCCGCGGTACATCTTTTTGTTTACTTTCTGACTGTGGTCCTGAGGCTTCGCAGCAAAGGTCACGCCACCTGAACGCCAGATCGGGCTCTTTACAGAACCTGAACGCGCACGGCCGGTACCTTTCTGGCGCCACGGTTTTTTACCGGAACCAGTTACTTCAGCACGGGTCTTCTGAGCACGAGTACCTTGACGGGCACCTGCTGCATAAGCAACAACAACCTGGTGTACCAGCGCTTCGTTAAAGTCACGACCGAAGGTAGTTTCGGAAACAGTCAGCGCGCTTTGCGCGTCTTTCAATACTAATTCCATTGCTATCCCCTTACGCCTTCACAGCTGGTTTAACGATCAGGTTGCCACCGGTTGCGCCCGGTACAGCACCCTTAACCAGCAGCAGGTTGCGCTCAGCGTCAACACGTACTACGTCCAGGCTTTGAACGGTTACACGCTCGTCACCCAGGTGGCCAGCCATTTTCTTGCCTTTGAACACTTTGCCCGGAGTCTGGTTCTGACCGATAGAACCCGGAACGCGGTGAGACAAGGAGTTACCGTGGGTAGCGTCTTGGGTACGGAAGTTCCAGCGCTTTACAGTGCCAGCAAAACCTTTACCTTTAGAAGTACCGGTAACATCGACTTTTTTAACTTCAGCGAAGATTTCTACGCTGATGTTTTGACCTGCAGTAAATTCTTCACCTTCAGCAGTGCGGAATTCCCACAGACCACGGCCAGCTTCAACGCCAGCTTTAGCGAAATGGCCCGCTTCCGGCTTGGTTACGCGGTTAGCTTTTTTGCTACCGGTAGTAACCTGCACAGCACGGTACCCGTCGTTAGCCAGGTCTTTGACCTGAGTCACGCGGTTCGCTTCAATTTCAATCACGGTTACTGGGATAGAAACGCCATCTTCAGTGAAGATACGAGTCATGCCCAATTTCTTACCGACTAAACCAATCATTGTTTCAACCTCTCAATCGCTCAATGACCTGATTAACCCAGGCTGATCTGCACGTCTACACCAGCAGCCAGATCCAGACGCATCAGAGCATCAACGGTTTTCTCGGTTGGCTCAACGATGTCAACCAGACGCTTGTGAGTGCGAATTTCGTACTGATCACGCGCGTCTTTGTTAACGTGCGGAGAGATCAGAACGGTAAAGCGCTCTTTGCGAGTTGGCAGCGGGATCGGACCACGGACTTGCGCACCAGTGCGCTTAGCAGTCTCGACGATTTCCGCGGTTGATTGATCGATAAGACGATGATCAAACGCTTTCAGGCGGATACGGATTCTTTGGTTCTGCATGAGACCAGAGCTCCAATTATTTATAAACGTAAATAATTACTCCTCACACCCATTTCGATTGATGGGGGAGTGTAATCGTCAACATATAACCCCCATATCGGGAGTATTGTTCGAAGGGCAAAACGAACTTGCCTATCGACTGATTCGCTAAAATCAGGCTTACCAAGATTAGGTAAGCCCGCGCATTATACGCAAAACAGAGCGAGAAGCAAGGCGCAGATGGAAATATGCTCAGGATATCGACATTTAATACAGTTTTAGCTCTTGGATGACGATTCGGTAAGCTGGGAGCATTGGCTTGCGAGGAAATCAGTGGGGCGTTGAGGCTGCTCCCCTGCCCTGCCGGAGATAAAACATGCCGGCAGGGAAGCATTGTTGTTAAGTCGGAGAAACAGCTTTTACATTGCTAAAGTTGGGCTTGTGCGTAGTTCTGAATACCCAGGCGGTCGATCAAATCAAGTTCTGTTTCCAGCCAGTCGATATGCTCTTCCTCATCTGCCAGGATCTCTATCATCAAATCACGGCTGACGTAGTCATGGATGGAATCGGCGTAAGCTATAGCTTCACGCAGCCCCTTGGCACCGTCCAACTCCAGAGTCAGATCTGAACGCAACATTTCTTCAATATCTTCGCCAATATTCAACTTGCCGAGGTCCTGCAAGTTCGGGATACCTTCCAAAAACAAAATACGTTCGATGTAACGATCGGCATGCTTCATTTCGTCGATCGACTCGTGGTATTCCTTATCATTGAGGCGAGTTAAACCCCAGTTCTTGAACATTCGGGCATGCAGGAAATATTGATTGATGGCAACCAGCTCGTTGCCGAGCAGTTTGTTGAGGTGAGCAATGATCTTTTTATCGCCTTTCATAGGTAACTCCTCCTGGCCAGTTCTAAAAGTGTAGAAGCTGAAAGCCAAGAGTCAAAAAATAACCTTACCTTTAGTTAGGCAACTTCGTGCATATGGATAATGGTTCCGCTTTCCTCCACCATAATCTGTCTCGCCTGGCGAATGCACTTTCCACAATCGGTACCAATAGGTACAAGTTCACGCAGTTGTTTCATGGTATGCGGATTGTGCTGACGCACGGCCTTGCGGATCGCTTTGTCAGTCACGGCATTACACAGACATACATACATAGGGGGACTCACTTCTTAACCAATGCTGTAAGTCTAAATAGGAATGCTTTTTATTTCAATTAAGATTTGGAAAAATTGCATAAAAAAAGGGCACCGAAGTGCCCTCTTTTTGTGTCGAAAAATTATTCGCGATTAAGCGATAACTTTAGCAACAACACCAGCGCCTACAGTACGGCCGCCTTCACGGATTGCGAAACGCAGACCGTCGTCCATCGCGATTGGGTGAATCAGGGTAACAACCATGTTCACGTTATCGCCAGGCATTACCATCTCAACGCCTTCTGGCAGTTCGATGGTACCGGTCACGTCAGTTGTACGGAAGTAGAACTGTGGACGGTAGCCTTTGAAGAATGGAGTATGACGACCACCTTCTTCTTTGCTCAGGATGTAAACTTCTGAGTCGAATTTGGTGTGTGGCTTGATAGAACCTGGTTTAGCCAGTACCTGACCACGTTCGATGTCTTCACGCTTGATACCACGCAGCAGAACACCAACGTTCTCACCAGCACGGCCTTCGTCCAGCAGTTTGCGGAACATTTCAACGCCAGTACAGGTAGACTTAACGGTGTCTTTGATACCAACGATTTCAACTTCTTCGCCAACTTTAACGATACCGCGCTCAACACGACCGGTAACAACAGTACCACGACCGGAGATGGAGAATACGTCTTCGATTGGCAGCAGGAACGGCTTGTCGATAGCACGCTCTGGTTCTGGGATGTAAGAATCCAGGTAGCCAGCCAGTTCGATGATTTTAGCTTCCCACTCAGCTTCGCCTTCCAGTGCTTTCAGCGCTGAACCACGAACAACCGGCAGGTCATCACCAGGGAAGTCATAAGCAGACAGAAGTTCACGAACTTCCATTTCTACCAGTTCCAGCAGCTCTTCATCATCAACCATGTCGCATTTGTTCATGAATACGATGATGAAAGGAACGCCAACCTGACGACCCAGCAGGATGTGCTCACGGGTCTGAGGCATAGGGCCATCAGTCGCAGCAACAACCAGGATAGCGCCGTCCATCTGAGCAGCACCGGTGATCATGTTTTTAACGTAGTCGGCGTGCCCTGGGCAGTCAACGTGCGCGTAGTGACGGCTTGGGGTGTCATATTCAACGTGAGAAGTGTTGATGGTGATACCACGAGCTTTTTCTTCTGGCGCGTTATCGATCTGGTCGAAAGCACGTGCAGAACCGCCGTAGGTTTTAGCCAGAACGGTGGTGATTGCTGCAGTCAGGGTAGTTTTACCGTGGTCAACGTGGCCGATAGTACCAACGTTAACGTGCGGTTTGGAACGTTCAAATTTTTCTTTAGACACGGCTATATTCCTTACTCTTATGCTCTCCCCTCATGGAGAGAGCACTGATCAATGTGTTAAACCCGAAAGCTTATTTACCACGGGCTTCAATAACGGCCTGAGCGACGTTGTTCGGCGCATCATCGTACTTCAGGAACTCCATGGAGTAAGAAGCACGGCCTTTGGTCAGAGAACGCAGTTGAGTTGCGTAGCCGAACATCTCGGACAACGGAACTTCAGCGTGAATCTGAACGCCAGTAGCGTTGGATTCCTGACCTTTCAGTTGACCACGACGACGGCTAAGGTCACCGATGACGTCACCAGTGTTCTCTTCCGGCGTTTCAACTTCAACCTTCATGATTGGCTCAAGCAAAACAGGTTTCGCTTTCTTAAAGCCATCTTTAAAGGCGATAGAAGCGGCCAGTTTAAACGCCAATTCGGAGGAGTCAACATCGTGGTAAGAACCGAAATGCAGACGCACACCGAGATCAACTACCGGGTAACCGGCCAGCGGACCAGACTTAAGCTGCTCCTGGAGGCCTTTATCAATGGCACCGATGTATTCCGTTGGGATTACACCACCTTTAATGTCATTGATGAACTCGTAGCCTTTCGGATTTGAGCCCGGCTCCAGTGGGTACATGTCGATCACAACGTGACCATACTGACCACGACCACCAGACTGCTTGGCGTGTTTACCTTCGATATCGGTAACTTTCGAACGAATCGCTTCACGGTAAGCAACCTGAGGTTTGCCCACGTTTGCTTCAACGTTGAATTCACGACGCATACGGTCAACCAGGATGTCCAGGTGAAGTTCACCCATACCTGCGATGATAGTCTGACCTGATTCTTCGTCAGTCCATACGCGGAATGATGGATCTTCCTTCGCCAGACGGCCCAGAGCCAGACCCATTTTTTCCTGGTCAGCTTTGGTTTTTGGTTCAACTGCAACGGAGATTACCGGCTCAGGGAACTCCATGCGCTCCAGAATGATCACGTTGTTCGGATCACACAGAGTGTCACCGGTAGTCACGTCTTTCAGACCGATAGCTGCAGCGATGTCGCCTGCGCGAACTTCTTTGATCTCTTCACGCTTGTTAGCATGCATCTGAACGATACGGCCCAGACGTTCACGCTGAGATTTCACTGGGTTAAATACAGTGTCACCTGAGTTAACAAGACCGGAGTAAACACGGAAGAACGTCAGGTTACCCACGAATGGGTCAGTAGCGATTTTGAACGCCAGAGCAGAGAACGGCTCAGCATCGTCAGAACGACGAACTGCTGGAGTGTCTTTACCGTCATCCAAAATGCCGTTGATTGCTGCAACGTCAGTTGGTGCCGGCAGATACTCAACAACAGCATCCAGCATTGCCTGTACGCCTTTGTTTTTAAACGCAGAACCACAGGTAACCAGGATGATTTCGTTGTTCAGAACGCGCTTACGCAGAGAAGTTTTGATCTCTTCTTCAGTCAGCTCTTCGCCACCAAAGAATTTCTCCATCAGCTCATCAGAACCTTCAGCAGCGGACTCTACCAGCTTCTGACGCCATTCTTCAGCCAGTTCTTGCATATCAGCCGGGATCTCTTCGTATTCGAAGGTCACGCCCTGATCGGCTTCGTTCCAGTTGATGGCTTTCATTTTCACCAGGTCAACAACACCGGTGAATTTCTCTTCTGCGCCGATAGCCAGCTGCAGAGGGACCGGAGTTGCGCCCAGACGTTTTTCAATCTGATCAACAACTTTCAGGAAGTTAGCACCCATGCGGTCCATTTTGTTAACGAACGCGATGCGTGGAACTTTATATTTGTTAGCCTGACGCCATACGGTTTCAGACTGTGGCTGAACGCCACCAACTGCACAGTAAACCATTACCGCGCCATCAAGAACACGCATGGAACGTTCTACTTCGATGGTGAAGTCAACGTGTCCTGGGGTGTCGATGATGTTGATGTGGTGTGCGTCGAACTGCTTAGCCATACCAGACCAGAAACAGGTAGTCGCAGCGGACGTGATGGTAATACCACGTTCCTGCTCCTGCTCCATCCAGTCCATGGTAGCTGCGCCGTCGTGCACTTCACCGATTTTGTGGTTTACACCGGTGTAGAACAAAACACGTTCGGTAGTGGTCGTTTTACCGGCGTCGATGTGAGCGCTGATACCGATGTTACGATAGCGCTCAATGGGTGTTTTACGAGCCATTTGATTCCTCTATTGCCTTAGGCGTTCAAGTTCAGTTAACCCAAGCGGGTTGGCTTCTTGAAGCGCCCGCTTGGTTAGCATAACTACTGCGTGGCAATTACCAGCGGTAGTGGGCGAACGCCTTGTTGGCTTCTGCCATACGGTGAACGTCTTCACGTTTCTTAACAGCAGAACCTTTGTTCTCAACTGCATCAGAAAGTTCGTTCGCCAAGCGCAGAGCCATGGATTTATCACCGCGTTTACGAGCAGCATCAACGATCCAGCGCATTGCCAGAGCATTACGACGGACCGGGCGGACTTCAACTGGTACCTGATAAGTAGAACCACCAACGCGGCGCGACTTAACTTCTACAGTCGGGCGAACGTTGTCGAGAGCTACTTCAAAAGCTTCCAGGTGATCTTTACCAGAACGCTGAGCCAGGGTTTCCAGCGCGGTATAGACGATTGCTTCTGCAGTAGATTTTTTACCATCTACCATCAGGATGTTTACAAATTTGGCCAACAGTTCGGATCCGAACTTAGGATCTGGAAGGATTTTACGTTGGCCGATTACGCGACGACGTGGCATGGAAATACTCCGTTGTTAATTCAGGATTGTCCAAAACTCTACGAGTTTATTTTGACATTAAAGTGAAAATGTTTGGCCTTACTTAACGGAGAACCATTAAGCCTTTGGCTTCTTCACGCCGTACTTGGAACGAGCTTGCTTACGGTCTTTAACACCGGAGCAGTCAAGTGCACCACGGACGGTGTGGTAACGCACACCTGGCAAGTCTTTTACACGACCGCCACGGATCAGGATCACGGAGTGTTCCTGCAGGTTATGACCTTCACCGCCGATGTAGGAGGTAACTTCAAAACCGTTAGTCAAACGCACACGGCATACTTTACGCAGTGCGGAGTTTGGTTTCTTAGGAGTGGTGGTATATACGCGAGTACATACGCCACGTTTCTGCGGGCAAGCTTCCAGCGCTGGAACGTTGCTTTTAGCAGCCTTCACAGAGCGTGGTTTGCGTACCAGCTGATTAATTGTTGCCATTAAAAAGCTCCTGGTTTTTGCTTCGTTTGTTGCTTCGTAAACATGTGATAAATCCCCCCGTATGCACTACAGGCAAAGTACGGGACGCAGAATTTTATGGCTGAGCAGTAGAGGTGTCAAGAAATATACAACATTACTCTCATCACCAGGACATTTGACTGCGATGCTTTTCGGTTAATTCAACGAAGTGATTATAGCCGATGACAGTGATTTTGTGTGAAAAATGACCAGTCAAGCCTCTGGCTTCCAGGTCATCTTGCAGTGCATAAAGGGATATGGGGGCATTAAGCAGCAATTCAAGATGCGCACTACCGGCCAGGCCGGCCAGCACACCATCCTGTAGCAGCAGCAGGTCGTCGCCCGCTGCCGTCAGGCGCAGCAGCGCAGGCAAATCGCATTGAGTGGGGGAACGGCTAAGGGTATACAGCATCAGGTTTCCTAAAAAGTCATCACCGCATCATAGCCGGCCAATAGTTGGCCCAGCGCGTCCGGTGCCAATACCTCGGCGTCCAGCACCCAGTCAGTCACCTGACTCAGACCGCGTTCCTGCAAGGATGCCTGGCACAGATAGCAGCGTTCAACGTCATACAATGGCAGTACACCAAAGGTGGCGATGTAATTGCGAGCCAGAATTTTTTCCGGTTGCTGCCCCGGCAATAGCTGCAATACGCCATCACCGATAAAAAACACGCCCAGATCTTCGCTCAGCGCCGAGGTGGCCAGTAACGCATCCAGCCCTTCCCTGCCGCCGGCGTTGCCGTGAGGGCCCTGGGTAAAAACAAAAGCAACTCGTTTCATAAATTCTCTCAGAACTGCACCAGGCGGTCACTGCTCAGCGCAGCCTCGGCCAGTGAGCCCAACCCGCTGAGGATAAAACCCGGTTGGAGGTTTGCCGCGGGCAACCCCTGTTGTGCCGCCTCCTGCTCATCGGTCACCCCACGTCGCAACGCAGCGGCAACGCAGACATTGAGCTCGATGCCATGCTGCTGCGCCAATTGTACCCAGCCACGGACCAAATCAAACTCATCACCGGCTGGTGCCGTCAGCTGGTTGGCGTTCAACACCCCTTCACGGTAAAAAAACACGCTGGAGAGGCGGTGCCCTTTCGCCAGCAAAGCCTGAGCAAACTGATAGGCGCTACTGGCCTGCTGGGTGCCATACGCCGGACCGGTGACCACAAGGCAGTAATCCAGCATCAGCGTTCAGTTCCCAACAGATCGCCGCTTTTGAACTGGCGGATATACAGATAGACGGTGTGCTTGGAGATATTCAGACGATCCGCCACCTGATTAATCGCATCCTTGATATCAAAAATGCCCTTCTCATAGAGGTTCAGCACCACCTGACGATTTTTGGCATTGTTGGAAACGTTACGATCGGCATTAACTTCTTCGATGGTGAACTCCAGCGTTTGTGCCACCAGATCGTCAACGGAGGACGCAAAGTTGACCGAAGGGGCCACTTCCTGGGTTTCCGGCGGCATAAATGTCTGCATCACCTGCGAGAAAGGCACGTCGAGGTTCATGTTGATACACAGCAGGCCGATCACTCGCTGCTCGCGATTGCGGATGGCGATAGTCACCGACTTCATCAGCACACCGCTCTTGGCGCGAGTAAAATAGGCCTGCGATACGCTACTGTCATTGCCGGCCATATCGTGCAACATGCGCAGCGCCAGATCGGTAATCGGCGAACCGATTTGCCGCCCGGTATGCTCACCGTTGGCAATACGTACCGCCGAGCATTTCAAATCTTCCAGTGCGTGCAGCACGATCTCACAGTGCCCGCCGATCAACATCGCCAGGCCATCAACTACCGCTTCGTAAGACTTCAAAATTTCATGATCCGTTTGGGTAAACGGACGTTCGTTCAGCAAATCAAGTTCGCTGGCTTCGCTGGATAAAAGCGAATTAGACATCGAAAATACCACCCTCAAAGATCGCCTGTGCCAGGGGGCGCAGCTAAAACTGCTCGTGCGGGTTCCCTTCCACAGGCGGCACACCCTTGTGAATACGCAGGGTGGCTGGCTGATATCAGTCTGAAACAGCACGATGTGCGTCCGCCGGCCTTGACGACCAGGAACAGTTTTAGGTACACGCCCTAAGGGGCAGGCGCATGACTTATAAGTCCGGATAATTAGTCTAGCAAAACAGCCAGAGTAAAGTCCTTGCGTTTGCGCGTGGTATTGACGTTAAGCCCGATGCCCGGCAGGCGTCAAGCGATCAGTGGGGGAGGAGGTGAAAGTTACGCCTGATTTGGCAGGTTGAAATGAACACCGCCGCGAAGAATGTTCGCGGCGGTGTGGGGCTCAGGCAGACTTACTGCGCTTTGGCATCGGCCGCTGCGTCAGCCGGTTTCTCAGCCTTGGCGTCCGCTTTCGGCGCGGCTTTCACATCCAGCAGCTCAACGTCGAACACCAGAGTGGAGTTAGCCGGAATACCCGGGACGCCAGTTTTACCGTAGGCCAGCGCCGGTGGGATAACCAGCTTGATTTTGCCGCCTTTCTTGATGTGTTTCAGGCCTTCAGTCCAGCCTGGGATCACACCGTCCAGACGGAATGACAGTGGCTCACCACGGGTGTAGGAGTTGTCAAACTCGGTACCGTCGGTCAGGGTGCCCTTGTAGTTCACCACAACGGTATCGCTGTCTTTAGGCGCCGCGCCGGTACCTGGCTTCTCTACCTGATACAGCAGGCCAGACTCGGTTTTCTTCACGCCTTTTTCTTTAGCGAAGGTATCACGGTACTTGGTGCCTTTCGCTTCGTTATCTTTCGCATCCTGCTCCATCTTCGCCTGAGCGGAAGCCTTCACGCGTGCTTCAAAGCTTTGCAGGGTTTTTTCGATATCTGCATCGTTCAGCTTGCTCTTGTTGGCAAAAGCGTCCTGAACGCCTGAGATCAACTGGTCTTTATCCAGTTTGATGCCCAGTTTTTCTTGCTCTTTCAGCGAGTTGTCCATGTAACGGCCCAGGGATGCACCCAGTGCGTAAGCCGCTTGCTCGTCATCGTTCTTGAACTTGCCAGTGCTTGGTGCCGCGTCGGCAGCTTTAGCCGCTTCTGCTGGTTTAGCTGCATCAGCAGCCATAACCTGGGTCGCATTCAAAGCAAAAGCCATGGTGGTTGCCAGAAGCGTGACTTTAAACAAAGATTTCATCCATTTCTCCAGTGTCTGAAGCGATGCCCCAAACAATCATTAAGTAAGATAACCGGGCTACTATAGCTGTCCGAAACAAAACAAAACAGTCACACAGGTAACCAATCGAGTCAAAGTGTGACTCCAGCTTTAAACAGAAGTTTCGTTTAATGTGCTACCCGTATGATAAATCAGATTTTTCCATCATCCGACGCCCAACGGTAACAAATCCGCCCATGGTAAGCGCTCTATTTTTCAGCACTTTACACAGTGCTATGACGCGTGCGGTTATCGCCCCCATGAAACGGGGTGAAATAGCGCAGCGCAAAGCCGGCGGCAGCTGTTAACATAGCGTCAGATTCAGGATTAAACCGCGTCAGAGGTAGCACCATGCACAACGCCGATAACCACAGCCTGTTACTGCGGCTGGAAGAGCTGGAGAGCCGCCAGGCCTTCCAGGAAGTCACCATCGAAGAGCTCAATCAGATCGTGGTGCAGCACCAGTTTGAAATGCTGAAATTACAAGAGCACCTGCGCGTGCTGACCGATAAACTGCGTTCGAGCCAGACGTCGATGATAGCTTCGCAGTCGGAAGAGACTCCGCCGCCACATTATTGATAAACAATAAAAAAGGGCAGCCCCAGGGCCGCCCTTTTTTTTGCCGTTACAGCATTGCGATTAGTGGCAACCGCAACCGCCGTTACCGCAACCGCCTTTCTTGGCCGGAGCCTGGTCATGTGCATGGTCATGATCGTGGTCATGGCCATGACCGCCGCAGCAGCCTTCACCGTGTTCATGGTCGTGATGATGATCGTGCTCGCCATGTACGTGGCCGTGCGCCAGTTCTTCAGCGGTAGCTTCGCGGATCGCGACAACTTCCACGTTGAAGTTCAGGTTCTGACCCGCCAGCATGTGGTTACCGTCAACCACTACGTGGTCGCCGTCCACTTCGGTGATTTCGACTGGCACTGGGCCCTGATCGGTATCAGCCAGGAAGCGCATACCCACTTCCAACTCGTCAACGCCCATAAAGACGTCTTTCGGCACGCGCTGCACCAGGTTTTCGTCGTAGTTGCCGTACGCATCGTTAGCGCCAACATTCACGTCAAAACGATCGCCCGCTTCGTGGCCTTCGAGTGCTTTTTCCAGACCCGCAATCAGTGAACCATGCCCATGCAGATAGTCCAGCGGCGCACTCACCGGAGACTCATCAACCAACACACCGTCTTCTGTACGTACTTGGTAAGCCAGGCTGACCACCAAGTCTTTTGCTACTTTCATGATATCTCCTACCGTTGGATACTTGGACGCAACCGTCATGGGGGCCGCGCCTTAACCGGACAGATTGTATCGGAAATCTTTCCCGCTGTACCCTTCAGCATAAAAAATCGCGCCCGATAACGCTACTCCGGATGGAAAATACCGATCACCTGCTCCTGCGGCCGGACGTGCTTTTCCACCTGTTCTTCGGTCTGTCGCTGGTGATGGCCGCACTTGACGCACTCCACCACTTCGACCTGGTCTTCACGCCAAACTGCCAGCGTATCCATAGCCTTACAGCTCGGGCAGACTGCTCCGGCGATAAATCTTTTACGTGTTGCAGACATCTCAGTGCTCCAAATTATTCGTATTCATCCCAGCCGTCGAACTGGCGACTCTCTTTTTGCATTTCTCGGTGGAAAAGTTCTTCCAACTCACGCCGCGCTTCTTTCACGCGGGAAATTTGCGCCACATCGCCGTGATGCGGCGGCATCAATTCACGCAGCATACGCATGTCCAGCCGGCGGAAGTGCTGTTGCGCACGATAGGCCTGATGCGGATGCATACCTAACTCCATCAGTGCCTTTCGCCCCAGTTCCAGCGCGCTGGAGAAGGTTTCGCGGCTGAACTGCTTGACCCCGGCCTGCAGCAATTCGTGCGCCTCAACACGACCGCGTGCTCGCGCCAAAATGCTCAGATCGGGGAAATGCTGCTGACACAGCCGCACAATTTCCATAGTGTCTTCCGGCTCATTACAGGTGATCACGATCGACCTGGCCTTCGCCGCACCGGCCGCACGCAGCAGCTCCAGCTCGGTGGCGTCGCCGTAATATACCTTGTAACCGTAGCGGCGCAGCACGCCAACGGCGCTGACATCGCGCTCCAATACGGTGATGCGCATCTTGTTGGCCATCAGCAATCGGCCGATCACCTGACCAAAACGCCCGAAGCCGACGATGATCACCTGCGGGTCATCGTCCTCCACATAGGGTGTCTCTTCGTCTTCATCCCTGGCGTTGTATCGGCGCACCAAAATACGGTCGATAATTTGCATCAACAGCGGCGTAGTCATCATCGACAAGGTCACCACCACCAGCAACAGCGCGAGTTGATCGGGCTGCAGCACCTTCTGCGTGCCCGCCGCCGAAAACAGTACGAAGGCAAACTCGCCGCCCTGGCTAAGCACGCCGGCAAACTGCAAACGCACCGAACTGCGCAGGCCAAAAATACGCGACAGCGAATACAGGACGCCCGACTTGATCGCCACCAGCAGCACCACGCCCAGCAGCACTTCGGCCAGATGGGTATAGAGTACGCCGATATTCAGCGCCATGCCCACCGAGATAAAGAACAGCCCCAGCAGCAGCCCCTTGAATGGCTCGATTGAAATCTCCAACTCATGGCGATATTCACTCTCCGCCAGCAACACGCCGGCGATAAAGGTGCCGAGCGCCATCGACAGGCCGAGCGCATCCATAAACATCGCCGCCCCCAACACCACCAGCAGAGCGGCAGCGGTGAAGATTTCGCGTACTCCGGAAGAGGCGATATAGCGGAACAGTGGCCGCAACAGGAACCGCCCGCCAATCAGCATGCCGCCGAACGCCGCCACCTTGAGTGCAATTTGTGCCCAGTCGTCACTGCTACCCCCGGCCCCGGCGAGGATCGGGATCAGCGCCAGCGCCGGGATCACCGCCATATCCTGGAACAGCAGCACCGAGAACCCCAGTTGGCCGCCCTCATTGCGGTTCATGCCCTTCTCGCGCATTAGCTGCAACGCCATGGCGGTTGACGACATCGCCAGCCCGATACCGCCTATCACGGCGGCCTGCCAGGCAAAATGGGTCAGATAAAGCAGGGCCCCCAGCACCGCGGCGGTGATCAGCACCTGTCCGGCACCGACGCCAAAGATTGAACGCCGCAACTCCCACAGCTTGCTGGGGTTCAGCTCCAGGCCGATGATAAACATCAGAAACACCACGCCCAGTTCGGAAAAGTGCAGGATCTCGTCGACGTCGCGAATGAAGCCCAGCCCCCAGGGGCCGATGGCAATGCCGGCGATCAGGTAGCCCAAGACCGCGCCAATACCCAGGCGGCGTGCAATCGGCACCGTGACCACCGCAGCGAACAGAAACAGTAAAATTGCGGTCAGTAAGGTTGAGCCTTCCATGTTTACCTCCCTCCGTGTGGCAGCGGGTTGCGCAACCAGTCGCCATACGCCGTGGCATGGCTTTCCAGCACCTCTGGCTTCTGCCGACGCGCCCAATACACCAGCATCGGCGTCAGCCAGTGCATATGGCACATGGCGGCGGTCAACTCAAACGGGCGCAAAATATCTTCTATCGGATAGCGGTTATAACCGCCGGTACGGTAGGCGCCCTCCGGTTCACCGGTGGTGATCACCGAACGCCAGTATTTTCCCGCCAGCGCATTGCCCCCCATGCCGCTGGCAAAACCACGCGACAGCACGCGATCCAGCCATTCTTTCAGCAGGGCCGGGCAACTGTAGGTATAGAGAGGATGTTGAAAAACAATGACCTGATGTTCACGCAGCAGTTGTTGTTCGTGGTGAATATCAATAAAAAAATCAGGATAGTGCGCGTATAAATCGTGCACGGTGACATGTTCCAACTGCTGTGCCGGTCGAAGCAAAACCCGATTCGCGACCGAGTCCTGGGATTCCGGATGGGCATACAGCAGCAAGACCTTCGGCGGCTGCGACATCATTCCCCTCCAAAGCGTCGTCAGGGTAGCGGTTTTCCGTTACCATGCTCCGCAAAGACTAATAATAGGACAGTCTGCGTCCTGTTAACTTAGAACTCACTCAATTTAACATACTCTGAACATACGGCACTTTATGATTGTATTTTCCTCGCTACAAATCCGACGCGGCACCCGCGTCCTGTTGGACAACGCCACGGCGACGGTTAATCCAGGTCAGAAGGTCGGCCTGGTGGGTAAAAACGGCTGCGGCAAATCCACGTTGCTGTCATTGCTGAAGGGCGAGATGGCCGCGGACGGCGGCAGCTACACCTTTCCAAGCAACTGGGCCCTGGCCTGGGTTAATCAGGAAACACCGGCGCTGGACGTGCCTGCGCTTGAGTATGTGATCGACGGCGATCGCGAATTCCGCCAGCTTGAAGCCGAATTGCAGGTGGCAAACGATAAAAACGACGGCCACGCCATCGCCACACTGCACGGCAAACTCGATGCCCTTGATGCCTGGACCATCCGTTCTCGCGCCGCCAGCCTGCTGCACGGCCTGGGCTTTTCCAACGAACAGTTGCTCAATCCGGTACGCGCCTTCTCGGGCGGCTGGCGTATGCGCCTTAACCTGGCACAAGCGTTGGTCTGTCGTTCAGACCTGCTGCTGCTCGACGAACCGACCAACCACCTGGATTTGGACGCGGTGATCTGGCTGGAACGCTGGTTGAAAAGCTACCCAGGCACGCTGGTGCTGATTTCGCACGACCGCGATTTCCTTGATCCGATCGTCGATAAGATTCTGCATATCGAACAAGAAACCATTAACGAATATACCGGTAACTACTCCTCGTTCGAACGCCAACGTTCGACCAAACTGGCACAGCAGCAGGCGCTGTACCAGAACCAACAGGAGAAAGTGGCGCATCTGCAAAGCTACATTGACCGCTTCCGCGCGCAGGCCACCAAGGCCAAGCAGGCGCAAAGCCGTATCAAAATGCTTGAACGCATGGAGCTGATTGCACCGGCCCACGTCGATAACCCGTTCAGCTTCAGTTTCCGCCAGCCGGAAAGCCTGCCGAACCCGCTGCTGCGCATGGAGAAGGTCAGCGCCGGTTATGGCGACAAGGTGATCCTGAACTCGATCAAACTGAACCTGGTACCCGGCTCACGTATCGGTCTGCTGGGCCGTAATGGCGCCGGTAAATCCACCCTGATCAAAATGCTGGCCGGTTCGCTGGAGCCGCTGAGCGGTGAGATTGGTCTGGCGAAAGGCATCAAGCTGGGTTACTTCGCCCAGCATCAGTTGGAGTTCTTGCGCGCCGACGAATCCCCGTTGCAACATCTGAGCCGCATCGCCCCGCGGGTGCTGGAACAGCAGCTGCGCGACTATTTGGGCGGTTTTGGCTTCCAGGGCGATAAGGTCACTGAGATTACCGAACGTTTCTCCGGTGGCGAAAAGGCGCGGTTGGTGTTGGCGCTGATTGTCTGGCAGCGCCCTAACCTGCTGCTGCTCGATGAACCGACCAACCACCTGGATCTGGATATGCGTCAGGCGCTGACCGAAGCGCTGATCGACTTTGAAGGCGCGTTAGTGGTGGTCTCGCACGACCGTCACCTGTTGCGCTCCACCACTGACGATCTCTATCTGGTGCACGATGGCCAGGTGGAAGTGTTCGACGGCGATTTGGACGACTATCAGCAATGGCTGGTTGACCTGCAACGTCAGGAAAACCAGCAGGACGCGCCGGACAAGGAAAACAACGCCAACAGCGCGCAAGCCCGTAAAGATCAGAAACGTCGGGAAGCCGAGTTCCGCAGCCAGACTCAGCCGCTGCGCAAGCAGATCGCCAAGCTGGAACAGCAGATGGAAAAACTGAGTGCCGAATTGGCGGCGGTGGAAGAGAAGCTGGCGGATTCCGCGTTGTACGACATCAGCCGCAAGGCCGATTTGACGCTTTGTCTGCAACAGCAAAGCCAGGCCAAGTCCGCGTTGGAAGAAACGGAAATGACCTGGCTGGATGCGCAAGAGCAGTTGGAACAGTTCACCAACGAGTTTGACCTTTAAGCCTTGTAGAAAGGCTTGTCCCCCAGAATGGTCGCGCGGTGCATAATGCGCCGCTGCGGCAGATAATCCGCGTTGGCGTAATGCTGCGTCACGCGGTTATCCCAGATGGCAATGTCATTTTCCTGCCAACGCCAACGCACCTGAAACTCCGGCTTGGTGATGTGGGCGAACAGAAAGTTCAGCAGCGCGTCGCTTTCCTTCGGTGCCAGATCAACAATCCGCGTCGTAAAACCTTCATTGACGAACAGGGCCTGCCGGCCGCTGACCGGATGCGTGCGCACTACCGGATGCAGCAACGGCGGATTTTTCTGTACCGCTACCTGCCAGCGCTGGCGCTCTTCTTCGCTGCCGCGATGCTTGTGTTCCGGGAATGACTTGGTGAAATCATGCTCCGCCTTCAGCCCGGCCAACAGTTGCCTGAACGGCTCAGACAGCGCTTCAAAGGCCGCAATACCACTGGCCCACAGCGTATCGCCGCCGGTGGAAGGCAGGGTTTTCGCCGCCAGTATCGCCCCCAGCGGCGGATTCTCGATAAAGGTCACGTCGGTATGCCAGTTATCATTGTCCGGCGGATTATTGTCATGGGTATCCAGCACGATAATCTCTTTCACATCGGCGGCTTGCGGATAGACCGGGTGAATATGCAGGTCGCCGAAGCGACCGGCCAAATTCCGCTGTTGCAACGGGGTGATCGGCTGATTACGCAGAAACAGCACCTGATGTTTCAGCAATGCATGGTAGAGCTGTTCGAATTGGCCATCACCCAGGGGGCGTGCCAGATTAACGTTTTCCACCAGCGCACCGATATAAGGCCCCAATGGGGTGATATTTAAACGTTCGTTCATTGGTTTACTCCGTGCCACGGGGTCAATCGGCGCTGCAGGGCACGCAGCCCCAGCTCCAGCCCAAATGCAATAATCGCAATCACGCCGATACCGGCCAGCACCACATCGGTAGCCAGAAACTCACCGGCGGATTGCACCATAAATCCCAGGCCGCGGGTGGCGGCGATCAGTTCTGCGGCCACCAGCGTCGACCAACCGACCCCCAGCCCAATGCGGATGCCGGTTAAAATCTCCGGCAAGGCGCTAGGCAGCACAACAAAACGCAGCAACTGCCAACGGTTGGCCCCCAGCGCACGGGCGGCCCGCACGCGAACCTGCGCCACACTGCGCACACCGGCTACGGCAGACAATGTCACCGGAGCGAAGATCGCCAGATAAATCAGCAAGATTTTCGAGGTTTCGCCAATGCCGAACCAAATCACCATCAGCGGTAAATAGGCCAGCGGCGGCACCGGGCGGTAAATTTCAATCAACGGATCGAGAATGCCGCGCACCGTATCGTTCAGCCCCATGGCGATACCCACAGGTACACCGATAATCACCGCCGCCAACAGCGCCACCAGAATGCGCCCCAGGCTGGCGGCCAAATGCTGCCATAGCGTGGCGTCCATAAAGCCTTGCGGGCTGGCGATGGTAATCAGTTGATGCAGCACCTGCTGCGGTGCCGGTAGAAATAACGGGCTGATCAGGTTCAGCGCGGTCACGCCCCACCAGATGGCCAATACCACCAGCAGGGTGGCGCTGCTCAGCCAGAGGTTACGCGGCACGCTAAAACGGCGCGTCGGGGCTGCAGCCTGCGGCTGAACAACTTCTTTGAGGGCGGAATGCAGGCTCATAGCAAGGCCTCGCGCTGTTGAAAGACTTTGCCCAGCACATATTCGCGCTGCGCGATAAATTCAGGGTCGGACTTGATCGAGCGGCACGCCTCGCCGTTGGCATAACGTTGGCCGAAGTTAAGCGCCAGGCGTTCCACCACCTGCCCCGGTCCCGGCGACAGCAACAGCAGTTCACTGGCCAGAAACACCGCTTCTTCAATATCGTGGGTGATCAGCAGCACCTGTTTGCCGGTATCCCGCCAAATGGTCAACAGCAGTTCCTGCATTTGTTCGCGGGTAAATGCATCCAGCGCGCCAAACGGCTCATCCAGCAGCAACAGGCGCGGATCGGCAGCCAGCGCACGGGCAATCCCTACCCGCTGACGCATGCCGCCGGAGAGTTGCCAGATAAAGTGCTGTTCATAGCCGGCCAATCCGACGCGTTGCAACATCTCTTGTGCCACCTGACGTCGCTGCTGTTTGCCGACGCCGGCCAGTTGCAGACCAAACTCCACGTTATCCACCACGTTGCGCCACGGCAGTAAACCTTCATGCTGGAACACCACGCCCCGTTCGGCTCCGGGGCCTTTTACGGGAACTTCGTCAAGCGTGATGCTGCCAGCTGAAGGCTCGATAAACCCGGCGATCAAATTCAGCAGCGTGGTTTTGCCGCAGCCCGAAGGGCCAAGCACCACCACCAGTTGCCCGGCGTCAATCTGGAACGAGACGTCGCGCAGCGCAGGGCGCCCCTGATACTCTGCTGAAAGGTGATTAACGTTTAACATGCTGCTCCCCTACGACTGCGGCGCAGCCTGCACCTGTTTCACAAAGCGATCGGTGACGTAGGCACTGTAATCACCGTCGACCTGCGGAATTTTGCCCTGCTGTTTAAGGAACTCGGCGGTATCACGGATAGCCTTGTCCACCGGCTGGCCAAGTTGGGTTATTTGCTCCGCCACCGGCAAATAGGTATTGCCCTTCACCAGCACCGGTATCTGTTCTTCCGGCACGCCGCTCAAACGGGACAGCGTGTTGAGATTGCCTTTATCCTTCAGCCACTGCTCCGGCTGCGCCAGGTAGGCTTTTTGGGCGTTCAACGCGCTGGCGGCAAAGGCGGTCACCACTTCCGGGTGTTTTTCGGCAAAGTCCTTGCGCACCACCCAGACGTCAAGCGTCGGCGCGCCCCATTGTCCAACCTGGGCGGAATCGGTCAGTACCTTGCCCTGCTTGGCTAATTCATTGACTACCGGCGCCCAGACGTAGGCTCCGTCGATGTCACCGCGCTGCCATGCGGCGGCAATGGCCGGCGGTTGCAGATTGAGAATTTTGACCTGCTCAGGCTTGATGCCCCAGTGTTTGAGCGAGGCCAGCAGACTGTAGTGGGTGGTTGAGATAAAGGGCACGGCGATTCGCTTGCCGATCAAATCCTGCGGGGTTTTGATCTCTTTCTTCACCACCAGGGCTTCGGAGCTGCCGAGCTGGGAGGCGATCAGGAAGACTTCGATAGGGAGTTTTTGGCTGGCGGCCACCGCCAGTGGGCTGGAACCGATATTACCGATCTGCACGTCACCGGAGGCCAACGCGCGTAGCACGCTGGAGCCGCTGTCGAATTTACGCCAGTCAACGGTGGCACCAGACTGTTTGGCGAAGCTGTTTTCCGCCTGCGCCACCTTGGCGGGTTCCGCCGAAGTCTGGTACGCCACGGTCACGTCCACCGCATAGGCGTTAGCCGCAGCAAGTGATAACACCAGCAGTGCCGCGCCGCGTAATGAAAAGTGTTTGCTCGCCATGATCGCTCCGTTGATAAAAGTCTGTTCAGTTGCTGACAGTTTTATCTGAGCGGTGACGAGCTATAAAAGAATAAAAAAAACTGCGTTATTACTTATGGGAATATAAATTAATTCAGGTCGATCCATTGCCCGCCGGCAGCACTGCTACGTTGGGCAGCATCGATAAATGCCATGCCCTGCACCCCGGTCTCAATCCCCGGTAACAGGGGGGCCGCCTGCGGCCCATTCCGCAATCGTGCCGCCGCCTCGCGGTAAATCTGACCAAATCCTTCCAGATAGCCTTCAGGATGCCCTGCCGGTACCCGTGCCAGTGAACGGTTCTCCACATACTGGAATGAAGAGGCGCGGGTTATGCAATAGGCTGGCGCATCCCGGGGCCGCATCCGCAACTGATTCGGTTGTTCCTGACAAAATTCCAGGCTGCCGTCGCTACCATAGACTCTCAACCGCAGGCCGTTCTCATGGCCACAAGCCACCTGACTGGCCCACAGTCGGCCTCTGGCACCGTTGGCGTAGCGCATCTGCACCCGCACATCGTCGTCTATCTGGCGCCCAGCAATAAACGCAGTGAGTTCGGCGCTGATCGCCTGCGGCAACAGGCCGCTGACAAAGTGCGCCAACTGCCAGGCATGGGTACCCACATCACCAATACAGCCGGCCCCGGCCTTTTCTGGCTGGGAACGCCAGCCAGCCTGCTTGTTGTCGGTCAGTTCCAGCGGCTGCGCCAGCCATTCTTGCAAATACTCCACCTCGATAAAGCGGATCGCCCCCAATTCACCGGCGAATACCCGGCTACGCGCCTCGCGCACCAACGGATAGGCACTGTAGTTATGGGTCAATATCAGTTGCTTTCCGCTACGCCGCACCGTCTCGGCCAACTGCAACGCCTCGGCATAGCTGTTGCACAGAGGCTTGTCGCAGATGACGTCGATGCCGGCGTTAAGAAACGCGGTCGCCACCGGCGCATGCAGATAATTGGGGGTGACGATAGCCACCACATCGATGCCGTTTTCGCGCGCCGCCTCTGCTTGCGCCATCTGGTTAAAATCGTGATAGCAGCGCTGTGGGTCGAGGTGTAGCCGTTCGCCGGTGCGACGACAGTTTTCCCAATCAGCAGAGAAAGCCCCGGCTACCAGCTCAAACTCATCGTCCATCCGCGCCGCCAGACGGTGCACCGCGCCGATAAAGGCCCCTTCGCCCCCGCCGACCATCCCCAAGCGTAATCTCATGGTTGCTCTCCCACACCCAACATCTGTCTGACCTGTTTGCGTTCACCGCCGACGGCGGCAAAATCATCAAACGCCCTCTCAGCGACTGGAATAATATGGCGGGCGATAAACTCAGCCCCTTCCCGCGCACCGGCCTCCGGCGATTTCAGACAGCACTCCCACTCCAGCGTGGCCCAGCCGGGAAAATCGTACTGCGCCAGCTTGCTGAAAATTGCAGGGAAGTCGATCTGCCCATCGCCGAGTGAACGAAAGCGTCCGGGTCTTTCCAGCCACGGCTGATAACCGCCATACACGCCGCTGCGAGCATTGGGCCGATATTCAGCATCCTTGACGTGAAACGCCCGAATGCGCGGGTGATAAACATCAATAAAGCCAAGATAGTCCATCTGCTGCAAATGCAGATGGCTGGGGTCATACAGGATATGGCAACGCGGGTGATTGCCAACCTGCCGTAGAAAGCGCTCAAAGGTCACACCGTCATGCAGATCCTCCCCTGGGTGCAGTTCATAGCAAAGGTCGACACCGACGTCGTCAAAAGCATCGAGGATCGGCCGCCAACGCTGTGCCAGTTGCCCGAAGGCTTCCTCCAGCAACAGCGCATTGTGCGGTGGCCAGGGGTAAAAATAGGGCCAGGCCAGCGCGCCAGAAAAAGTCACGTGTGCGGCTAATCCCAACCTCTGCGATGCCTGTGCTGCCATCAGCAATTGCTCCGTTGCCCATGCTTGCCGGGCCTGAGAATTGCCGCGCACCTGAACCGGAGCAAAGCCGTCAAAAGCCGGATCGTAAGCCGGATGCACCGCCACCAGTTGCCCCTGCAAATGGGTGGATAACTCGGAGATCGCCAAGCCGTGCCTCGCCAGCAACGCGCGCACCTCGTCACAATACTCCTGGCTGTGGGCCGCCCGCTTGAGATCAAAAATAGCAGGGGACGTGGTCGGGATCTGCAGGCTTTTAAACCCCAGCCCGGCGGCCCAAGCGGCCAACCCGTCCAGCGAATCAAACGGCGCCTGCGGGCCGATAAACTGGGCCAGAAACAGCCCCGGCCCCTGAATGGTTTTCATGCTGATGACCTCCCTAACATTACTGTTTGCCGGCTGCGCACCGCTTCGTCCGCCGCCAGTACCACCCGCAGGCTGTTCAGGGCATCCTGCCAATGCCGGTCGAGATCCAACCCGTCCTGGATCGCCTGAAGAAAATAGCGCTGCTCGCTCAGGCACAGCGCCAAATGGTCCGGTTCGTCCTGACAGTCAATCCAGCGGTCCGACTGGAGAAACTGATTAGTGCTATCCAACGCCGCGCTGTGGATACGCAACGAGTCGGTACGGGTGTGGCCGTCGACGTTATCTGAATCCGCATCCGCCTGCCGCGCGACGATCGAGACTGAGCCACGCGGTCCAATCACGTCTTTGACGAAGTAGGCGGTTTCGCTGATCATCGGCCCCCAGCCGGCTTCGTACCAGCCAACGGAGCCATCGGCAAAACGCACCTGTAACTGGCCATAGTTGTACATTTCCGGCGGCAGCTCCTCACTCAGTCGTGCTCCGATGGCGCTGACGCTGACCGGCTCCGACTGGGTCATCTGGCACATCACGTCAAGGTAATGCACGCCACAGTCGACAATCGGCGACAGCGACTGCATCAAATTGCGGTGCACATCCCACATCGCACCGTGACTCTGTTGATTGAGGTTCATGCGCATCACCAGCGGTTTGCCCAGGTCACGGGCCAATTCGACAAATTGTTGCCATGACGGATGGTGACGCAGAATATAGCCGACCACCAGTTGCCGCCCGGCGGCCCGCGCGGCGGCAATCACTCTCTCCGCACCGACAAGGGTAGTGGCGAGCGGTTTTTCAATGAACAGATGGCAACCGGCAGCCAGCGCCGCCAACGCGTAGGCTTCATGGGTATCTGGCCAGGTGGTCAGGCAAACCGCATCCGGACGCGTCACCGTCAGCGCCTGGGCGAAATCACTGAACACCGGGTAACCGCCCCCCAACCGGGTATTGAGCCGATGTCGGGAATCACCGCGCGCCACCAAGCCGCAAATCTCGACGCCGTCCATATCGTGATAGGCTTCAGCATGTGAAGCCCCCATATTGCCGCAGCCCACCACCAGCACACGCAAATCAGTCATCGCGTTTCTCCCCCTGCGGGATTTCCCGGTAATTGAAGGTGAAGAAGAACAGTGCCGCGATCGCCAGCGCACCGATGGCCGGATACCACCAGAAACTCTGCCACTGTGGCAGCGCTGCCGCCCCTTCCGCCGTCACCAAACGATTGAACAGTGCACCGCTGATTTGCGAACCGATCAACATGCCCAGACCATAGGTGAACAACACCAGCAGACTCTGGGCCTGGCCCTTGACCTTGTCACCGGCCACCTTGTCGGTGTAGATAAAACCGATCACGAAAAAGAAGTCGTAGCACATACCGTGCAGAATGATGCCGAGGTAAATCATCCAGCGCAGTTCTTCGGTAATCCCCAGCGCAAACATCACGTAGCGCAGGAACCACGCCAACATGCCAATCAACAGCATCACCTTGATGCCCAGCCGTACAAACAGAAACGGGATCAGCAGCATAAAGAACAGTTCGGACATCTGCCCCAGCGACATCACCCCGCCGACATTGCTGAAACCGGTCGCCGCGATGAAAGGCGCGGCATAGGCATAGTAGGCCGCCAGCGGGATAGAGATCAGCGTCGCGCAGATGATAAACACCAGGAAGTGCCGCTGCTTGAGCATGGCGAAAGCATCGGCACACAGCAGGTCACGCATTTTTATCGGTTTGCCGCGTTCCGGTGCCGGGGTGTGTGGCAAGGTGAAGCTGTAAATGGCCAACATCAACGAGGCCACCGCCGCCAGTGTGAAAATACCGGTACTGTCTGACAATCCGCTGGCACCGACGATCAGCCCAGCGACAATCCAGCCAAAGGTGCCGAACGCCCGCACCACAGGAAAGGCTTTTTCGCTGTTGCTCAGGCTATAAAACGCCACGTTGTTGCTGAGAGCGATAGTCGGCATATAACACAACATATAACCGAAAATGATCCACAACAGGCCGCTCTGTCCACTGCTGAAGAAGCCGGGCATCAGCCACAACAACCCGGCACCGATCAGATGCAGTACCCCCAGCACCTTCTGCGAGGCGAAGAAGCGATCGACCAGCATGCCCAGCACAAACGGTGACAGAATCGAAGCGATCGGCCCGGTCGAGTAAGCATCGCCGATGATCGCCGCCAGGCCGAACTTACCCATCACTACGCCGAGCGTGACGTACCACGCCCCCCAAACAAAGAACTGCAGAAACATCATCAGTGCCAACCGCGGCACCACCCATTTGAATGTGACGCTTTTGGTCCCCAGGACCGCGCTGTCAGTTTGCATAATTCCCCCATTGGTCTTGTTGTGGTGTTGTCTAACCGCTTTCCGGCAGGAAGGACGGCATAACCACACCGCCGGGTTGTAGCGCACGGCCTTTCACCTGCGCCAAATGCAATTCACAAATCCGCCCGCCCCACCGCAACAGCACCTGGCTGAGGGCGGAACGTTGCGCCGGTACCAGCACCACAGGCGTGGTACCGCGATGGTGGCGATCCAGCATCCAACCGATCAACTCCAGGGCAATCTCTTCGCTGTGGCTACAGCCCGGCCCCAACAGGCGGGAAGCCGGATGCGCCACCGAAGCCAGATAACCGCCCATGCTGCCGTCAAGTTCCCACACGGCAGTGCGCCATAGCCCGCTGGCGTCATTGAGGAAGTAGTCAATATCGCGCCGACGTTCGATGCCCAACAGCATTCGTTCCAACTGCAGGATGCCGGGCAGATCATCTGGCTGGGCGGCGCGCACTCTGCCGCGCGTCAGACTGGGGAAGGAAAATCCCTCTACCGGCACCGGGATCGCCATATCCTGATAAATCGCATAGGGCGTGAAGCCGGCACGGTGGTACAACGCGTAGGAGTCCAGATTTAACGCGCTGGAAATCAGGCGTATAGGTAGCGATCCCGCCAGTTCGTCGGCTTTCGCCATCAGCTGCACGGCGATACCACGACCAAAGTAGTCGGGATGTACATTCATGATGCCCAGCCCGAGATGAGTTTCACGCGGGTGAAAGAAGCAGGAACCGCACAGCACGCCCTGTTCATCGTGCGCAACCCAGTGCTGTCCGGTATCCAGATGGCGATAGACGTCAACAAACAGCCCGCAGCTGGTCGGTGCTGCGGAAAAGATGGCGCCCATGCCGTGGCGTTGATACCAGGCATTGGTCGACAGATGAATCAGTTGTGCGACCGCCTGGCGATCACTGTTTTCCGCTACTCTCAGTTGCACCTGCATCCGCCCCCTCTTTTCAGATTATGGGTTCAGCGAAATAACGTGAAATCGCAAAATGTAATCGATTTCATTTTCACCATGAGCAAAATGTAATCGATTTCTTTTTTTCGGCAACCTGATTAATCTGTTGAAAGGGGCTGATAAGATGAATTTGTAACCCACATCACAATCCTGAGGCCAGGCGCAGACTTTTTGCCGCGCTTGGGCATATTGTGCGGGGCAATTGGGCAGAAGGAACAGCAAACCATGTCGATCGAAAAGGTGGCGAAACTCGCCGGCGTCTCTGCCGCGACGGTCTCACGGGTATTGAACGGCCAGCAAATCGTCAAACCGGCCACTCGCGACAAGGTACTGGCGGCGATCCGCGCATGCGACTACCAACCCAACCTGCTGGCGCGTCAGCTACGCACTTCGCGTAGCCGTATGCTGCTGGTACTGGTTTCCAGTATCACCAATCCTTTTTGTTCCCTGGTAGTACGCGGTATCGAAGAAGAAGCCGAACGCCACGGCTACCACATTTTGCTGTGCAACTCCGAATCCAATCCAACCCGGGAGTCCGCCTATCTCAGCCTGCTGAGCGGTAAAGTGGTCGACGGCGTGATTACCATGGACGCCGTCAGTTGCCTGCCCGGCCTGACCGCAATGATTGGCGATTTTCCCTGGGTACAATGCGGCGAAGGCGATCCCGAGTTCCGTGCCTCTTCAGTCACCATCGACAACCATCAGGCGGCGAGGGCCGGCGTGCGTTATTTAGCTGCACGGGGCCGACGACGTATTGCCCTGATCAACAGCGACATGCGCTATCTCTACTCGCAGCAGCGAGAGCAAGGTTATCGACAGGCGCTGGCCGAAGCCGGATTCGACTATTGTCAGGTGGAATACGTCGAGGGGTTGGAATATGCCGCCGGTGCGTTGGCCATGGCTCGCCTGCTGGATGCCGGGCCGCGACCGGATGCGGTATTCACCATCTCCGACGTGATCGCCGGTGGGGCGATGAGCACCCTGCACCAACAGGGATTGCGCATTCCCGAAGATGTCGCGGTAATGGGCTTTGACGGCGTGCCATTCGGGGCCGTCACCACGCCACCGCTGACCACCGTCGAACAACCGATGCACCAGTTCGGCGTGCGCAGCGTGCAGTTGCTGCTGGAAAAAATCAAAAATCCGCAACAACCACCGCGCAATGAAGTGCTTGAGTGGCGGCTGGTTGAGCGTGGCTCAGCCTGATTACAAGCTCAATTCCCCACGCAAAAACGTGTGTGCATAGCCGCCAATCAAGGTGCGATCGCCCTTCAGCTCACAGAACAACTCGCCGCCGCGCGCCGAAATCTGCCGGGCGTGCAGCTGATGGCGACCAAGACGTGCGCTCCAGTAGGGCATCAGCGTGCAGTGTGCGGAGCCGGTCACCGGATCTTCGCCGCCGTCGAGGGTAAAATAGCGCGAGACAAAATCCGCCGTCTCACCCGGAGCACTGACAATCACGGCCCGGCCAACCAGGGCAATCAGTGCCGGGATATCCGGCTGTAATGCCCTGACCTGCGCTTCGTTTTCCAATACCACCAACAGCGCATTGGCCTGCCACACTTCCTGCGGATTAGCCCCCAGCAGCGCCGCCAACCCTTCAGGCTCCACAACCTTCTGCGGTGGCCGGGACGGGAAATCCAGGACCAGGCGTTCGCCATCTTCGGCGTCGCGTTTAACGTACAAGTCGCCGCTCGCCGAGCGGAAACGAATATCCTGCAGCGCCGGGTTCACCACGCTGAACATCACGTGTGCCGCCGCCAGCGTGCCATGACCGCACAAATCGACTTCTCGCTGGGGAGTAAACCAACGGATGGCCGACATATCGCCATCGTCCCAGACAAAGCTGGTTTCCGGCAGGCTCAGTTCATTGGCGATAGCCTGCATCTCCACAGCCGACAACGGCTGCTTCAACAGGCAGACGCCGGCCGGATTGCCCCGAAACCCTTTACCGGTGAAGGCCGCAATATGGAAGTAATTTTCTGCCATCCGCAATTCCTTAATACCAGATGAGTAACACACAGGCCGCGGTGAGCAACCCCATAGAAACGTTAAAAATGATCCAGGCCTTTTTGCTGCGCAGCAGTCGGCCAATCACCGTGCCAAATCCCAACCAAATCACGCCGGCAATGATGTTCACCACGAATATGCCCAGTGAGATCGCCAGAATCGAGGCGTTGTATTGAGCACCCGCCAGGCTGAAGCTGGCCACCGCCCCCAGCGCCATCAGCCAGGCCTTGGGATTAAGGAACTGTAGCAGCCAACCCTGGTAGAGCCGTATCGGTTTGGGCGGTGCCACGTCGGTTTCCAGCTTTTCATAAGCGGCGGTAGCCACTTTCCATGCCAGCCACAGCAGATACAGGCTACCGAGAATTTTCAGCACCAGATGCAGCGCCGGATAAACCAGAATCAGGCTGCCGACGCCGAACGCCACCAGCAGCAAAATGCTTTGCATGCCGAGCATGATGCCAATCATCAGCAACAGTGAACGCATAAAGCCAAAGTTGGCACCGGAAGTGGTCAGTAACATATTGTTGGGGCCAGGTGTGATCGCGGCCACCCACAGAAAACCTAGCATCGAAAGAAATAAACTCGCATCCATCAGGCGGGCGCTCCTCACCCAGGTCATTTTTTGCAGTATTATTGTTAACTCAGGCTAGTGAAGCTAACAGCGCACTAATCATCCCACAATAGTTGCCAATAAGAATTTTACTCAGGTTATGCATGAATCCTTTCGCCCTTTGACCGGGGCCAGTAATCCACACCTGCAAACGCTGCTGCCACGGCTGGTGCGTCGCCGCGTGCAGTTGAAACCCCACTGGCAACGGCTGGAACTGCCCGACGGCGACTTTGTCGATCTCGCCTGGAGCGAAGATCCGGCTCAGGCCAGCGGCAAGCCGCGAGTGGTGCTGTTCCACGGCCTGGAAGGCAACTTCTACAGCCCCTATGCCCATGGCCAACTCAATGCCTGGCGTGAAAAGGGCTGGCTCGGGGTGGTAATGCATTTTCGCGGTTGCAGCGGTGTGCCGAACCGCAAGCAGCGCATCTACCATTCCGGTGAAACGGAAGATGCACGCTTCTTCCTCCAGTGGCTGCGTGCTACCTACGGAGAAGCCCCCACCGCTGCCGTTGGCGTCTCTCTCGGCGGCAACATGCTGGCCTGTTATCTGGCACAACAGGGCGCCGACAGCCTGCTGCAGGCGGCGGTGGTGGTTTCTGCGCCACTGATGCTGGAGCCCTGTTCGTGGCGGATGGACCAAGGCTTCTCGCGGGTCTATCAGCACTACCTGCTCGGGCAGTTGAAACAAAACGCCACCCGCAAACTGCTGCACTATCCTGATACGCTGCCGCTCAAACTGCCGCAGCTCAAGGCATTGCGTCGGATCCGCGACTTTGATGATGCCATTACCTCGCGCATCCATGGCTTTAGCGACGCCACCGATTATTACCGCCGTTGCAGCGCCCTGCCGTTGTTACCGTCGATCCAAACGCCGCTGTTGATCATCCATGCCAAGGACGATCCTTTTATGACCGACGAAGTGATCCCCGAAACCGCCACGCTGCCGCACAATATTGAATATCAATTGACCGAGTTTGGCGGTCACGTCGGTTTTGTCGGCGGCACATTGAAAAAACCCCATATGTGGCTGGAATACCGTATTCCATCCTGGCTTGCCCCTTACCTGGAAACAACCAAGTGATCATCCCCTGGAAAGAACTGGAAACCGAGACCCTCAATAGCCTGATCGAGTCCTTTGTGCTGCGCGAAGGTACCGACTACGGCGAGCATGAACGTTCGCTGGAACAGAAAGTGGAAGACGTGCGCCGCCAACTGAAAAACGGCGAGGTGCTGCTGGTGTGGTCGGAACTGCATGAGACCATCAACATCATGCCGCGCGGGCAGTTCCGCGCCGGACAAGAGGAAATTTAGTGCTTATCGGTTCTATGACTGACGGAAAAAATCAGGTAACAATGAAGGATTGCAAACCAACGCGCAGTATTTTGCCCTAGGCGAAAGGGTGTCAAACAGACCAATAATGATATCTGACACCGGCGCATTAAACACGGAGTGACCCATCACCATGTCCGCCAAACATCCCGTTATCGCAGTGACCGGCTCCAGCGGTGCCGGCACCACCACCACCAGCGTGGCGTTCCGTAAAATCTTTCAGCAGTTGAACATCCGCGCCGCGGAGCTGGAAGGCGACAGTTTCCATCGCTATACCCGGCCGGAAATGGACGCGGCGATCCGCAAAGCGCGCGATCTTGGCCGTCATATCAGCTATTTCGGCCCCGAGGCCAACGACTTTGGCCTGCTGCAACAAAGCTTTAGCGAATACGGCACCAACGGCACCGGCCGTTCACGCAAGTATCTGCACACCTACGATGAAGCGGTGCCCTATAACCAGGTACCCGGCACCTTTACCCCGTGGGAAGCCTTACCGGCACCGACCGACGTGCTGTTTTATGAAGGGCTGCACGGCGGCGTAGTGACCGAGCACAACGACGTGGCCAAGCATGTCGATTTGCTGGTCGGCGTGGTGCCTATCGTTAACCTGGAATGGATCCAAAAGTTAATCCGCGATACCGGCGAGCGCGGCCACTCTCGTGAAGCGGTGATGGATTCGGTGGTACGTTCGATGGAAGACTACATCAACTACATCACGCCGCAGTTTTCCCGCACCCATATCAACTTCCAGCGGGTGCCGACGGTAGATACCTCCAACCCGTTCGCCGCCAAGGCGATCCCCTCGCTGGACGAGAGCTTTGTGGTGATCCACTTCCGCGGCCTGGATCAGATCGATTTCCCTTATCTGCTGGCGATGCTGCAGGGTTCTTTTATCTCGCATATCAATACGCTGGTGGTGCCGGGCGGCAAAATGGGGCTGGCGATGGAGTTGATTATGGCGCCGCTGGTGCAGCAACTGCTGGAAGGCAAAAAAATCGAATAGCTTACCGGAGCGCGGCAACAAGCCGCGCTCCTTTATCCGTCAGGACACTGCGCGGATCTCAAAGCTGTGGGTCACGCTGGCGGCCTTGCTCAGCATCAATGACACCGAACAGTATTTCTCGGCGGAAAGATTCACCGCGCGCTCAACAATTTTGTCACTTAAATCTTTACCGGTGACGATGAAATGCAGGTTGATATGGGTAAACAGTCGTGGTGCCTCCTCACGCCGCTCGGAGGTTAATTTCACCTCGCAGTCGCGCACGTCGTTACGTCCTTTTTGCAGGATCGACACCACATCTATCGCGCTGCAACCTCCCACTGACATCAGTACCATTTCCATTGGGCTGGGGGCTTTATCCCCGGCGTTGCCGTCCATCAGCACCTGATGGCCAGACGCGGATTCGCCCAGAAACGTCAACCCTTCCACCCACTTAACTCTTGCCTGCATACTGGTCACTCCGGTTAATTTCTTAAAATCAGACTACGCTTTCGCATAGAAACTGGCAACGGAACCTGATGCTAATCATGCTGAAGCGAGACAACACAAGACACCCGCCTCACTCTGTGCTACAAACAGAGCCGCAATAAATCTTTCCGGGACACTGATTTCAGGGAAACTCCCAGGGAAAGGCTCCTTTACCGGTATGTTAACAGAATGTAGCTTGCAGCTCTCCCGGCAAGTTAATATGCTAGGGCGACAGCGTATATTTATGACACGCCTCAAAACCTGCTGCCAGCCACCATTAAAAGAACGGCGACAGCACGTTTTACAGGGAACTCTGACCCCTGTGACACAAGGCAGCGATAACAACAGAGGATAACAGCGAATGGTTCTCGGCAAACCGCAAACAGACCCTACTCTCGAATGGTTCCTGTCTCATTGCCATATCCACAAATATCCATCCAAAAGTACGCTGATTCACCAAGGTGAAAAGGCCGAAACGCTTTACTACATCGTCAAAGGCTCCGTCGCGGTGCTGATTAAGGATGAAGAAGGTAAAGAGATGATCCTGTCCTACCTTAACCAGGGGGATTTCATCGGCGAGCTTGGATTATTTGAAGAAGGTCAGGAGCGTAGCGCCTGGGTTAGGGCGAAAACCGCCTGTGAAGTGGCTGAAATTTCCTATAAGAAATTCCGCCAGTTGATTCAGGTTAACCCGGACATCCTGATGCGCCTGTCAGCTCAGATGGCAAACCGTCTGCAGATCACATCTGAGAAAGTGGGTAACCTTGCTTTCCTGGACGTTACGGGCCGCATCGCGCAAACCCTGCTGAACCTGGCGAAACAGCCTGATGCCATGACCCACCCGGATGGTATGCAGATTAAAATTACCCGCCAGGAAATTGGCCAGATCGTCGGTTGCTCACGTGAAACCGTGGGTCGTATTCTGAAAATGCTGGAAGATCAAAACCTGATCTCCGCCCACGGCAAAACTATTGTCGTTTACGGCACGCGTTAATTACTGAAAAAACGGCGCGATGATTCGCGCCGTTTTTTTATGCCCCGAGTCATCATGTGGCGCCGACTGATCTACCACCCGGAAGTTAATTACGCACTGCGGCAAACGCTGGTGCTTTGCCTGCCGGTACTGCTTGGCCTGCTGATCGGCCAACTGCAATACGGCCTGTTATTTTCCCTGGTTCCCGCCTGCTGTAACATCGCCGGGCTGGACACGCCTCACAAACGTTTTTTCAAACGCCTGATCGTCGGCGGTTCACTGTTCGCACTCAGCAGTTTGTTACTGCAGCAAGCCCTGTTATGGCAGTTGCCGCTGCCGATACTGATGCTCGGCCTGGCGCTGCTGCTCGGCGTCAGCGGTGAAATCAGCCCGTTACACGCCCGTCTGCTGCCCGCTGCGCTGGTTGCCGCCATCTTCTCCCTCAGCATGGCCGGTTCAGTACCGCTTTGGCATGCGCCGCTGTTATATGTGGTCGGCACCGCCTGGTACGGGCTGTTCACCTGGTTCTGGTTCAAACTGTGGAAAGAGCAGCCGATGCGCGAGTCGCTCAATCAGCTCTATCTGGAGTTGGCGGACTACTTCGAGGCCAAATACTCACTGCTAACCCAGCATACCGATCCACAGACCGCGTTACCGCCGTTGTTGGTTCGTCAGCAAAAGGTGATGGACCTGATCACCCTGCTGTATCAACAGCTAAACTTTCTGCCGCACGCCAGTAACCTCGAGCAAAAACGTCTGCAACGAACCTTTCAGGTCGCGCTGGATTTGCAGGAACACATCACCGTCAGCCTGCACCTGCCGGAAGAGGTACAAAAACTGGTAGAACAGAGCCAGGCCGAAGCCATTATCCGCCGCAACGCACAGGTGATTGCCGGCCGGCTACGCACGGTGGCGCACGATATTCTCTACCACCAGCATTCGCAGCGCTTCAATATGGGCAATGAACTGGCAGCATTGGAAAAAGTGGCGGCACAGCACCCGGATAATCCGGTGGGTCAGTTCTGCTACTATCACTTCAGTCGCATCGCCCGCCTGCTGCGTACCCAGCATCCACTCTACCGGCGTGACCTGATGGCCAATCAAAACCGCCTGCCGTTTTGGCCGGCGCTGGTCAGTTATCTGTCGTTCAAATCCAATGCCCTGCGTAATGCGGCACGATTAGGCGTCACGCTGGCGGCAGGCAGCAGCCTGGGGATGATTTTCAACCTGCCGAAACCCTACTGGATCCTGCTCACCATCATGCTGGTGAGCCAGAACGGCTACAACGCCACCCGGGTGCGCATCCAGCACCGTGCACTCGGTACTTTGGCCGGGCTGGTAATCGCCGCCGGTCTGCTGCAATTACAACTGCCCGAGGCCGAAACCCTGAGCGTGATGCTGGTGATTACGCTGCTGGCCTATATGGTGTCACGTAAAAATTACGGATTGGCGGTGATTGGTTTTACGGTGACGGCGGTCTATACCCTGCAATTACTGGCGCTGAACGGCACGAATTTCCTGGTGCCGCGTCTGATCGACACCCTGATTGGCTGCGTGCTGGTGTTCGGCAGTACCATTTGGCTGTGGCCTCAGTGGCAAAGCGGGCTGCTGCGCAAGAATGCCCATCAGGCGCTGGAGAACGATCAGCAGGCGTTACGTTTGTTGCTGGAAGAGCAAGAGCCGGATCCCACTGCACTGGCCTACGCACGCATGCAGGTCAATCAGGCGCACAACGCGTTATTCACCTCACTGAATCAGGCGATGCAGGAACCGGGGTTTGAATCGAACTACCTGGCGGATATGCGCCTGTGGGTGACGCACAGCCAGTTTATTGTCGAGCATCTGAATGCGATGACTATTCTGGCGCGCGAGCACTATATGCTGACGCCAAAACTGGCGGAGGAGTATCTGCAATCTTGCGAGATCGCGCTGCAGAGCTGTCAGCAACGGCTGGAGTACGACGGGCCGAGCAGTGGCAACAGCATTATGCAGCCGCCGGATTTGCACCCAGATATGCCGGTGACCGAAATGGAGCGCCACCTGCGGCGTATTCTTTCACACCTGAGCGTGATGCATACCATCTCGTCATTGGCCTGGAGCCAACGCCCACACCACGGCATCTGGCTGAAACGCAAACTGCGCGATCAATAAGGGCGCCGTCTGGCGCCCTTGTCATCAATGCAACGCATTACGCGTTAATCACGTCCTGCACCGCCAGCTCAAACAGCGCCATCCCTTCGTCGATGTCCTGGGTCTCCACCACCAGCGAAGGCGCAAAGCGGATCACATTTGGCCCGGCATTGAGGATCATCAGCCCACGTGCGGCGGCGGCGGTCAGGAAATCGCGCGCCTTACCCTGGTATTGCGGTGTTAATTCAGCACCAATCAGCAGGCCCATGCCGCGAATATCGCTGAAAATACCGTACTTATCGCCAATTTTCTTTAACGCCTGCACGTATAACCCATGACGCAACTCAATGCCGCTCAGCACTTCCGGCGTATTGATCACGTCCAGCGCAGCTTCCGCCACCGCACAGGCCAGCGGGTTGCCGCCGTAGGTGGTGCCGTGGGTACCGACCTGCATCACCGAGGCAATCTCTTCGGTGGTCAGCATGGCGCTGACCGGGAAACCGCCGCCAAGCGCTTTGGCCGTGGTGAGAATGTCCGGCGTTACGCCATAGTGCATATAGGCAAACAGTTTGCCGCTGCGCCCCATGCCGCTTTGTACTTCGTCGAATACCAGCAGTGCCTGGTGTTTGTCGCACAGTTCACGCACGCCCTTGAGGAATTCGGCATTAACCGGAGTAATGCCCCCTTCGCCCTGGATTGGCTCCATCACGACCGCACAGGTATGGTCGTCCATCACTGCTTTCACCGCCGCCAAATCGTTGAACGGCACGTGCACAATGTCGGCCGGTTTTGGCCCAAAACCATCCGAATACTTGGCCTGCCCACCCACCGAGACGGTGAATAGCGTGCGCCCATGGAAAGCGTTATAAAACGCGATAATTTTGGTTTTATACGGACTGTGGCGGGTAATGGCGTAATGCCGAGCCAGCTTGAAGGCCGCTTCGTTGGCTTCCGCGCCGGAGTTGGCGAAAAACACCCGGTCGGCAAAGGTGGCGTTAATCAACTTGGTGGCCAGCCGCAGCGCCGGCTCGTTAGTAAAAACGTTGCTGGTATGCCACAGGGTTTCGCCCTGCTGTTTCAGCGCTTCGACCAGGGCCGGGTGACAGTGCCCTAACGCCGTCACCGCAATGCCGCCAGAGAAATCAATGTACTCTTTCCCTTGGCTGTCCCACACGCGGCTGCCTTTGCCCCTGACCGGAACAAACTGCGCGGGTGCATAAACAGGCAGGATAACCTGATCAAAGGTACTGCGGCTTACTGCGGTTTTTTCGGTCATTATGTGGCCCACCCTGAATATGACTCAGTCTTTTGGTTGCAATTGAGTGAAAATATAATCACAAAATATGCATAAAAAACCAATAAAGGGCAAACGCAAATCGTCTTCACGGTTAAAAAAAACCTAACCGATTAACTTTTAAGGAAATTATCCAACAGCTGGTGCCCCTGCTCGCTAAGGATGCTCTCCGGGTGGAACTGCACCCCTTCCAGCGCCAGTTGGCGGTGGCGGATCCCCATAATCTCATCGCGTACGCCGTCGCGCTCGCTCCAGGCCGTCACTTCAAAACAGTCCGGCAAAGTAGCGGCTTCAAGCACCAGCGAGTGGTAGCGGGTCACGGTCAGCGGGTTGTTCAGTCCATGAAAAACGCCACTGTCGAGATGGCGGATCGCCGAGGTTTTGCCGTGCATCACCTCGCGGGCACGCACGACCTTGGCGCCAAAAGCCTGCCCCAGTGCCTGGTGCCCCAGGCAAACACCGAGGATCGGCAGCCTGCCGGCAAAATGCCTAATGGCCGCCAGCGAGATACCGGCTTCGTTCGGGGTGCAAGGGCCAGGAGAGATCACCAAATGCTGCGGGGCCAGCCTTTCTATATCAGCCAGTTGCAGTTCGTCGTTACGCTTCACCAGCACTTCGGCGCCTAATTGGCAGAAGTACTGGTAAAGGTTATAGGTAAAAGAATCGTAGTTATCGATTAGCAGCAGCATAGGGGTTCCAACGGACAGCAGGGTAAGGGGCTCGCCCCGATTGATACCGGTGCATTATACAACGCCCCTGCAATGCTGCCGCCAGCGATAATTTCAGCTTACTTTTTACGGCCGCCCATAATCGAGCCCAGCACCCCACGCAGGATCTGGCGACCAAGGTCACGCGCCATGCTCTTGGCGGCGGTCTGGACGATGCCATCACGCTTACCCCCGCGCGGACCGGTAGAGCCGAACAGGATATCGTTCAGACCGCCCATCAGGCCACCGCCCGCCGGCTGCTGCGCCTGCGGTTGCTGTGTCGGCTGGCCCGGTTGCGGTGTGCCAACGGTAGCAAAACCTTCCGACGACAACTTCTCATAAGCGGACTCGCGGTCAACCATATCCTCGTAACGACCATACAGCGGCGACTTGTTGATCGCACTGTTCAGCCCTTCGGCCCCCAACATGCCCATCTTGGATTCCGGTGCGATCACCATCGCTCGCTCCACCACATTTGGCCGCCCTTTCTCATCCAGGAACGACACCAGCGCCTCGCCGACGCCCAGTTCGGTGATCGCCGTCTCGGCGTCGAAGGCCGGATTGGCTCGCATGGTTTGTGCCGCAGCCTTCACCGCTTTCTGATCGCGAGGGGTAAAGGCACGCAACGCATGCTGTACGCGGTTGCCTAGCTGGCCCAGCACGCTGTCCGGGATATCCAGCGGGTTCTGGGTCACAAAGTAGATGCCGACGCCTTTGGAGCGGATCAGGCGTACCACCTGTTCAATTTTGGTCAGCAGTGCCGCAGGCGCATCGTTGAACAGCAGGTGTGCTTCATCAAAGAAGAACACCAGCTTCGGCTGTTCCGGGTCGCCCACCTCCGGCAGGTGTTCGAACAGTTCGGCCAGCAGCCACAGCAGGAATACTGAATACAGTTTCGGTTGGTTAATCAGTTTGTCCGCCGCCAGCAGGTTAATCACTCCGTGGCCGTTGGCGTCGGTTTTCATCAGGTCATTGATATCGAGCATCGGCTCGCCGAAGAACTGGTTGGCCCCCTGCTCTTCCAGTGTTAACAGCCCGCGCTGGATAGCGCCCACCGAAGCCGAAGAAATATTGCCGTATTGGGTCTGGAACTGTTTGGCGTTGTCACCCACGTACTGCACCATGGCACGCAGATCTTTCATATCCAACAGCAGCAACGCGTTATCGTCGGCAATTTTGAACACCAACTGCAGCACGCCACTTTGTACTTCGTTCAGATCCAGCAAGCGGCCCAGCAGCAGCGGCCCCAGGTCAGACACGGTGGCGCGGATCGGGTGGCCCTTCTCACCATAGATATCCCACGGAATAATGGTGCAGGCCTGCGGCTGCCAGTCAGTGACGCCAATGGCCGTCAGGCGCGCCTGCAGTTTTTCGGAAGGCACGGCTTCGGTGCCAATCCCCGACAGGTCGCCCTTCACGTCGGACAAAAATACCGGAATGCCGATACGCGAGAATTGCTCGGCCATTTTTTGCAGCGTCACGGTTTTACCGGTCCCGGTTGCACCGGTGATCAAACCATGGCGGTTGGCCAACGCGGGCAAGATAACCAGATCCTGTTCGGGTTTCCCGTCTTTCATCGCTTTGGCAATAATCCGTGCTTCACTCATTTTCTTTTCCTTGGACGCTGACGTGGCGCGAAAAGCGCCAGTGGATGTCAATAAAGCTATAAGCGTGGCGTAACCCCGTCAAGGACAAACAAAAACGTAGCTACCAACCTGCTCGCGGGAGAATGAATTTAGGATTCCGCTTAACACAGGGTTAGCCGATTATGGTCGACTTGAACAATAAAACAGCAGTGATATAGTAAGCAAGACGCTGTATATACGAGGTACATATCATGTCTGAATCTACCGTGGTGATCCGAGTGGATGATGAATTAAAAATGGCTTTCGCCAGCGCGGCAAAAGCAGCAGATCGTACTGCATCTCAACTGTTACGAGATTTCATGCGGGATTTTGTTAGTCGCCAATCTCAACAAAAAGAATACGAACAATGGCTACAAGAAAAAGTGGAATTAAGCCGGAAAGCGCTTCATGAAGGGAAAATCGTTGATGATGAAGATGTTGAAGCTTACTTCGCCGAGCGCAGGGAAAAATCAATGCGGTAATACGATAAGGAAATATCGTGAAACTGAAACTCAAGTGGACGGAACCCGCCATTGCCGACCGTATTGCAATTTATGATTATTTGGCGTCAAAGAACCCAACAGCCGCCGCAGAGATTGATGCTTTAATTTCCGCGGCTGCTGCCCGACTAGCCCAAAACCCATCAAGTGGAAAAGCGGGCCGGGTTCCGGGTACTCGTGAATGGGTTATTCATCATTCTTATTTGCTGATTTATGAATTAACCAACGACCTGCTTATCATATTGGCGGTAGTACACGCCCGACGCCAATGGCCAAAGGGTTAATCAACCACGCAGCCCCAGCTCTTCTTTCAGCGCTTTAAGGTAGCGACGGCTGACCGGTACCGGCTCGCCGACCGGCATGATCATTTCCGCCGCGCCGTTGTCATCAAAGCGAATTTCACGCACCTGCTCCAGGTTAACCAGATACTGGCGGTGACAGCGCACCAGCGGCGTTCGCATTTCCAGCGTGCGCAGTGTCAGCTCGGTGAAGCACTCCATGCCGTCATTGCGGACCACAAACACCCCACTCAACCGTGAACGGATAGCCACCACCTCATCAAAGCGCAGCAAATAGATGCGGCTATGGCCGGTGCAGGGAATGTATTTCAGGTAGCCGGCGCTTTCGTCCAGCGCAGCGATATTCTGCTGCCCCCGTTGCTGCTGCAGGCGCTGTAACGTTTTGCTCAGCCGCTTCGGTTCCGCCGGCTTCAGCAGATAGTCAAACGCATGTTCTTCAAAGGCCTGCACCGCGTATTCGTCATAGGCGGTCAGAAAGACGATGTGCGGCATACGGTTGGGATCGAGCATGCCTACCATCTCCAGCCCGGTGATGCGCGGCATCTGGATATCCAAAAACACCACGTCCGGCTGCAGGCGATGGATGCCGCTGATGGCCTCTATCGCATTGGCGCATTCGCCGACAATAGAGATGCCTTCTTCCGCCTCCAGCAAATGCCGCAGGTTATCGCGCGCGGAGGGTTCGTCATCGACAATTAGTACGTTTAACATCAGGCAGCCCTCGCCAAGGGGACATTGATTGTAATCCGGGTGAATGTTTGCGGCTCGCAGGCTACCTGTACACCATAATCATCGCCGTAGCGTACGCGGATACGCTTATCCACCAGGTTCATCCCCAGCCCACTGTTGTTCGGCTGCGATTGGAATAATCCGGCATTGTCGGTCACCTGCAGCAACAGGCATTCCCCTTCGCGCCGCGCACCGATATCAATCCGCCCCACCCCCAACAGCTGCGAAGTGCCATGCTTAATGGCATTCTCCACGATCGGCTGCAGTGAAAATGCCGGCAACCGTACTGCCAACAGGTCTTGCGGCAACGAAACCACGACTTCCAGCCGATCGGCAAAACGCGCCAGTTCGATTTGCAGGTAGGCATTCACATGCTCGAGTTCGTCCGCCAGGCTGACCTCATCGCCGGAACGCTTGAGGTTCTTGCGGAAAAAGGTCGAAAGTGACTGCACCAGCTCACAGGCCCGGTCGCCGTCACGGCGGATCACCGCTACCAGCGTATTCAGGGCATTAAACAGAAAGTGCGGATTGACCTGCGCATGCAGTAATTTGATTTCTGACTGCGCCAGCAGCTGTTTATGGCGCTCATACTGGCCGGCCATAATCTGCGCGGATAACAGGCTGGCGATACCTTCCCCCAGCGTACGATTGATGGTGCTGAACAACCGGCTCTTCGGTTCATACAGTTTGATGGTGCCGATCACCCGCTGATTCTCACCGCGCAGCGGGATCACCAGTGTCGAACCCAGTTTGCAACCGGGGTTAATCGAGCAGCTGTAGGAGTGCTCATTGCCGTCGGCGTAGACCACTTCGTTGTTGTCGATTGCGCGGTGCGAGTGCTTTGATGAAATCGGCGTGCCCGGCAGGTGGTGGTCGTCACCGATGCCGATAAACGCCAGCAATTTATCGCGGTCGGTTATCGCTACGGCGCCGATACCCAGCTCCTGATAAATCACCCGCGCCACCTTCATGCTGTTTTCCTGATCAAACCCCTGTCGCAAGATCCCTTCGGTACGTTCGGCAATCTTCAGCGCCTTGGCGGAAAACGCACCGGTGTATTTCTCGAACATCGCTCGCCTGTCCAGCAGGATTTGCATGAACATCGCGGCCCCCACCGTATTGGCGATCAACATCGGCAAAGCGATATGTTCCACCAGCCGCAGCGCCTCGTCGAACGGCCGTGCAATCGCGAGGATAATCACCATTTGCAGCACTTCGGTCACCAGCGCGACCCCGGCGACAAACAGCGGATTAAACAGCAGATCGATACGCCGGTGACGCATGGCGATGCTATGCACCAGCCCGCCCACCAGCCCTTCCGCCACGGTTGATACCGCACAGGCGATATCGGTCATGCCCCCCAGGGTATAACGGTGCAGGCCACCGGTCAGCCCCACCAGCAGCCCGACCGAAGGCCCACCCAACAGGCCGCCCAATACGGCGCCGATAGCGCGGGTGTTGGCAATGGAACCTTCGACATGCAGACCGAAATAGGTGCCCATGATGCAGAACACCGAGAAAATGACGTAGCACAATAGCTTGTGCGGCAGGCGAATGGTCACCTGCGTCAGCGGAATGAATAACGGGGTTTTGCTCAGTAAATAAGCAATGACAAGATAAACGCACATCTGCTGCAACAGCAGCAGAACCTGGCTAAATTCAAACATGGCAGCAGCTCATCCCTTAACAAAACAGATGCAGAACGCCGGGTTTCCGGTCTGGTTATAAGCTGGCGATTAAAGCATGTGGAGGGGGAAAAAACAGTGATGCAGGCAAGGCTTCCGGGGAAAGCAACGCAGCCGGCCCACCTGGGGCCGGCGCAAAATCATTATGGCAGCACTTTTGCTGACAGGATGACGATAGGTTTGCTCGGAACATTCTGGTACGGACCGACGTTGCCAGTCGGTGCCTGGGAGATTTTATCTACCACGTCCATCCCTTTGACCACTTTGCCGAATACCGCATAGCCGAAATCGCGCTGGCCGTGATCCAGGAAGGCGTTATCTGCCACGTTGAGGAAAAACTGGCTGGTGGCACTGTCTTTGTCAGCGGTACGCGCCATCGAAATGGTGCCGCGCAGGTTGCGCAGGCCGTTATCCGCTTCGTTCTTGATCGGTGCCTGGGTGGATTTTTGTTGCATGTCAGCAGTAAAGCCACCGCCCTGAACCATAAAGCCCGGGATCACACGGTGGAAAATGGTGTTGTTGTAATAGCCGCTGTTCACGTAGTCGACGAAGTTCTTGGTGGAAACCGGAGCCTTCTGACTGTCGAGCGCCAATTCGATATTCCCAGCCGAGGTAGTCAGCATGACATGAGTTTCACCGGCGGCGAGCGCGGCAGGTGCCATTGCTGTCAGGGAACACAGCGCAACGAAGGTCACTAAAGTACGTTTGAACATTAACGGGTCCTTTCTCTAAGAGACAAACAACGGAAAAGCGCATTGATTCTAAAGAGCTGCACCTGCGAGTGCCAGCCATTTACCTATATTTACTTAATAGTGGGACTTATCTCAGTCAGCCCCGGATTTTACTGCCAAAAGTATGATCGCCTTAGACCTTTTTGCCAACTGCATCACGCATTTTTTGCCCTTTTTACGCCTTGGTCGTTTTTTGCGACACAACTCCCGGTTTCATTTCCCATTCCCGTTACTCTAGATAAATGAGAGCGCTCTCATTTAGCGCAAAGATAAGAATAATGAATGTCCGCCGGCACCACCGCCGTGCAATACAGGAGAAATAATGTGAGTGAATTGATGACTGAAACTGAAATCAGCCCCGATTTTGAAAGCACCATCATGGAGCTGCTGGTGTTCTCCGGTGGCGCCCGCAGTAGTGCGCTGATGGCGCTGCAACAAGCGCGTGCCGGCGACTTTGAAGCTTCAGCCAGGCACATGGCCGAATCCAAACAGTCGGTAAAAAAGGCCCATCTGATCCAGACCCAGCTGATCGGCCTGGACGAAGGCTGCGGCAAACTGACCATCAACCTGATTACCGTTCATGCCCAGGACCATCTGATGAACGCCATGGTGATCCAGGATCTGGCGGATGACATGATTGAGCTTTACCGCCGTCAGGCCAAAATGGAGATTCGTGCATGAAATCGTTAAAAATCGCTGTCATCGGCGGCGGCAGCAGCTACACGCCAGAATTGGTCGATGGCTTGATCCAGCGTATCGAAGAACTGCCGGTCACCGAACTGGCGCTGGTTGACGTTGAGCCTGGCCGCGAAAAGGTCGAGATTATTGCCGCGCTGACCGAACGCATGCTGGCGCGCCACGGGCTGGAGCAGGTAAAGGTCAGCGTGCATTTCGAACTGGATGAGGCCATTCGCGACGCCAATTTCGTCCTGACCCAGTTCCGCGTGGGTCAGTTGCCGGCACGCGCCGCCGACGAGCGCCTGGGGCTGAAATACGATTTAATCGGCCAGGAAACCACCGGCGTTGGCGGCTTCGCCAAGGCATTGCGCACCATTCCGGTGATGCTGGATATTGCACGCCGGGTGGAAAAACTGGCGCCTGAAGCCTGGATCATCAACTTCACCAACCCAGCCGGCATCGTCACCGAAGCGGTCTCCCGCTACACCAAAGCGAAAATCATCGGCCTGTGCAATGTGCCGATCAGCATGCATCACATGATTGCCAACATGCTGAAAGTCCCTTCTCAAGAGGTACAGCTGCAGTTCGCCGGGCTGAACCACATGGTGTGGGTACATCAGGTGCTGCAAAACGGGCATGACGTCACAGGCAAGGTGATCGACATGTTGTGCGACGGTGCCGCGCTGACCATGAACAACATCAAGGAAGAACCTTGGCAGCCGGACTTCCTGCGCGCCGTCGGGGCGATCCCTTGCCCCTATCACCGCTATTTCTACCAAACCAAAGAAATGCTGGCCGAGGAAATTGCCGCAGCAGCCGAACGCGGTACCCGCGCCGAGCAGGTGATGAAGGTGGAGAAAGAGCTGTTTGAGCTGTATGCCGATCCACATCTCGACAGCAAACCGGAGCAGTTAAGTTTCCGCGGTGGATCATATTATTCGGAAGTGGCGCTGGAGCTAATTCGTGCGATCCATAATAATCTCGGAACGCAATTAGTCGTTAATACCGCAAACCGTGGCGCTATTCGCGGTTTACCGGACGACGCGGTGATAGAAACCAACTGTATCGTCGATGCTCAGGGTGCTCATCCGCTGACCTTCGGCACGCTGCCGGATTCCATGCACGCGCTGACCCAACAGGTGAAAGCCTATGAGCGCCTGACCATCGAAGCCGCAGTGCACGGCGATCGCCGCAGTGGCCTGCTGGCGTTGGTCACCAACCCGTTGGTCGGCAATGCCAATGTGGCACAGCCGCTGTTGGATGAAGTGCTGGCGGTGAACGCGCCTTATCTGCCTCAGTTTAAATAACCGTCGGGCCAACCGCGGTTGCTGATACATTGCTATACCTAGTATACAGGGGTCGCTGAGTCGGCCCCATTTTTGTCGTAATCAGGAGTCGGATGATGGTGACACTGGAAGATGTCGCAGCCCTGGCGGGCGTGTCCCGCGCCACCGTGTCACGCGTAGTGAATGGCGATACCAACGTTAAGGGGCAAACCCGCGAGAAGGTTGAAAAGGCGGTGGCCCAACTTGGCTACACGCCCAACCCGGCCGCCCGTGCGCTGGCCTCCAGCCACAGCAACACCCTGGGATTGGTCACTACCTCCTATCGCGGCGGTTTCTTCGGCGCACTGATGGACTTTGTGCAAACCGAAGCCGAATCCCACGGCAAGCAATTGCTGGTGACCCAGGGGCGTAACAGTGCGGAAAACGAATGGCAGGCGATCCAGCGGCTGTTCAATCTGCGCTGCGATGGCGTGATCCTGCACGTCCGTTTCCTCAGCGATGACCAATTGCGCCAACTGGCAGCGGAGCAACGCCGCTTTGTGCTGCTCGATCGCCTGGTGCCCGGCCTGGAAGCGCACTGCGTCACTTTCGATCACCAGTACGCCAGCCGCATGGCAACACAACAATTGATTGATGCCGACCACCGCCACATCGCCTGTATCAGCGGCCCGCGCGACCGCCCTTCCAGTCTCTTGCGGCTGCAGGGTTTTGAACAGGCCATGCAGGCAGCGCATATCAAGCCGGTCGCCTGCGCCGAAGGGCTTTACGATCTGGAGAGCGGTTATCGCTGCGCCGATCAACTGCTGAAAATGAAAACCCTGCCCACCGCCATCTATTGCTGCAATGAAGAAATGGCTATCGGCGCACTGCTGGCCGTCAACGAACACCGCCTGCGGGTGCCGCAAGATATCTCGCTTATCTGTTACGACAGCGGCGAACGCGCCCCCTTTGTCCGCCCAGCGCTGACCAGCGTGCATTTCCCGATTAGCGAAATGGCGCAATATGCCGCACGCCTGCTGATTGACCCGGCCACGCCACCGGTTAGCTTTGCGCCGATAGTCATCAGCCGCGACTCGATCGTGACGGCGAGCAAATAGATCACAAAAATATTTCAGAACTACTCATTGATTGCATCAAAAAGTAGATAGGCATCACAAAAACTCCCGTTGTCTGTGCTAGGATCCGCTCCCTGGTGGCCTGATCGGGACTTTTTTCTGCTTTGCCAGGAAAAGCCAGCGGCCTTAATCCAGTTTTAAACTCTTTATAGACTTAATCAGGCCTAAATAATGAATGATAGCAACCGTCTACGGCTTACCTGGATCAGCTACTTTTCTTACGCGCTGACCGGTGCTTTAGTTATCGTCACAGGGATGGTGATGGGGAACATTGCAGAGTACTTTAATCTGCCGGTTTCCAGCATGAGCAATACTTTCACCTTCCTTAACGCCGGTATTTTGATTTCGATCTTCCTCAATGCCTGGCTGATGGAAATTATCCCGCTTAAACGTCAACTGATGTTTGGCTTTGTGCTGATGGTACTGGCTATTGCCGGGCTGATGCTCGGTAAAAGCCTGACCATGTTCTCGTTGTGCATGTTTATCCTTGGCGTGGTCAGCGGTATCACCATGTCGATAGGCACCTTCCTGATCACCCATATGTATGCCGGCCGCCAACGCGGTTCGCGCCTGCTGTTCACTGACTCCTTCTTCAGCATGGCTGGGATGATCTTCCCGATTGTCGCAGCGATGCTGTTGGCGCGTCAGATCGGCTGGTACTGGGTTTACGCCTGCATCGGCCTGCTGTATGTAGGTATCTTTGTGCTGACCCTGTTCTCCGAGTTCCCGGTACTGGGCAACAAGGGCGCCGACGCCGGCCAGCCGGTAGTGAAAGAGAAATGGGGTATCGGCGTGCTGTTCCTGTCGATCGCCGCACTGTGCTACATCCTCGGCCAGCTTGGCTTCATTCAGTGGGTGCCGGAATACGCCACCAAGTCGTTCGGGATGGATATCAGCCAGGCCGGTAAGCTGGTGAGCGATTTCTGGACCTCGTACATGATCGGCATGTGGGTATTCAGCTTTATCCTGCGCTTCTTCGATTTGCAGCGCATCGTCACTATCCTGGCCGCATTGGCGACCGGTGCGATGTACCTGTTCGTCAGCACCGATAACCCGGAACACCTGAGCTATTACATTATGGCTCTGGGCTTCGTTTCCAGCGCCATCTACACCACCCTGATCACTCTGGGCTCGCTGCAGACCAAGGTTTCCTCACCGAAACTGGTTAACTTCATCCTGACCTGCGGCACCATCGGCACCATGCTGACCTTCGTGGTTACCGGCCCGATCGTAGCCAAAGGCGGCGCACACGCGGCGCTGACTACCGCCAATGGTCTGTACCTGGCGGTGTTCGTGATGTGTCTGCTGCTCGGTTTCGTAACCAAGCACCGCAGCCACGGTCACGTGACCCACTGATCTGTCGTCAATGACGTGATATGAAAAGGGCGCCTCGGCGCCCTTTTTTATGCTGATAACCCCCAGCTCAACGCCGGAAATCCACCTTCTCATCCTGCGCCAGATACAGCGTGGTTTCTGCCGGCAGGGTTTCGGCAATCACCGTGCCCTGACGTATCGAGTAACGCACCGGCGTCTGTCGGCGCACCGCATCAAAGCCGCTATCGGCCGGTAATATCACCAGATTGGCGCTGTTGCCAGCCTTCAAACCATAGTCGGTCAGGTTCAGAGTACGTGCACTGTGGCTGGTAATCAGTTTCAGCCCGTCGTCGATCTGGCCATATCCCATCAGTTGGCACACGTGCAGCCCCATATGCAGCACCTGCAGCATATTGGCAGTGCCCAGCGGGTACCAGGGATCGAACACATCATCATGGCCGAAGCAGACGTTAATTTCCGCCTCCAGCATCTCCTTCACCCGGGTGATGCCGCGCCGTTTCGGATAGCTGTCGAAGCGCCCCTGCAGGTGAATATTGACCAGGGGGTTGGCGACAAAGTTGATGCCGGACATTTTCAGCAGGCGGAACAGCCGTGAAGTGTAAGCCCCATTGTAGGAATGCATCGCCGTGGTGTGGCTGGCGGTGACTCTGGCGCCCATATCCAGCTTCAGCGCCAACGCCGCCACGGTTTCGACAAAGCGCGACTGTTCGTCGTCTATCTCATCACAGTGAACATCCACCAGCCGATCGTATTTCTGCGCCAGGGCGAATGCCTTGTGCAGGGACTCCACGCCGTACTCGCGCGTAAACTCAAAGTGCGGAATGGCTCCTACCACGTCAGCGCCCAGCCGCAGCGCCTCTTCCAACAGCGCCTCGCCGTTGGGATAAGACATAATGCCTTCCTGTGGAAAAGCGACGATTTGCAGCGTGACCCAGGGTGCGACTTCCCGTTTCACTTCCAGCATCGCACGTAGCGCGGTCAGGGTCGGGTCAGAAACGTCAACGTGGGTACGCACGTACTGTACGCCGTTGGCGATCTGCCATTTCAGCGTCTGCCAGGCGCGTTGTTTGACATCCTCGTGGGTCAGAAGCGCCTTGCGCTCGGCCCAGCGCTCAATGCCTTCAAACAGGGTGCCTGACTGGTTCCAGGCCGGTTGCCCGGCGGTCTGGGTGGTATCCAGATGGATATGCGGTTCGACAAACGCCGGCAGCGCCAGCCCGCCCTGTGCATCCAGCACGTCGCTGCGCCATTCCCGCCCTTCCGGCTGCGGCACGATATGGGCGATGCGCCCCTGCTCAATGGCCAATTGCCACAGCCCTTCATGCCCGCTCAGACGCAGGTTATCGATAAACTTCAATGGACTCTTGGCCACCCTTCACCTCTGCTGTTCCAGCCTGTTTCATTCATCATACTGGCAGCTCATCCTACTGACAAAGACGCCAATAATTTATTACCCCCACCCATTACTCCCGAATGGGTAGAATTCGCATTAACTGGCTCGTTTCAGCTAAAGATGAATAAAAACCGCAACTTATCAAATAACGATAAAAATCATTCATATACCACATTAGAGGTATATGGAGGGGCGCTTGATTTGCATCAATAAATTGCCCACAGGGAGGAATAAGGTAACGCTAGGAAACCAGAATTTTGAGGCAATAATGAGCAGAGTCAAACTCGCTGTCATCGGCAATGGCATGGTCGGCCACCGGTTTATCGAAGATCTGTTGGAAAAAGCAGACAAAGACCAATTCGACATCACCGTATTTTGTGAAGAGCCGCGCATCGCCTACGATCGCGTACACCTTTCTTCTTATTTCTCCCACCACACCGCCGAAGAACTTTCACTGGTACGTGAAGGCTTTTACGAGAAGCAGGGCGTGAAAGTTTTGGTTGGTGAACGCGCCATCACCATTAACCGCAGCGAGAAAGTCATTCACTCTAATACCGGCCGCACCGTCTACTACGACAAACTGATCATGGCCACCGGTTCTTATCCGTGGATCCCACCGATCAAAGGCTCCGAAAGTCAGGACTGTTTCGTCTACCGCACCATTGAAGATCTGAACGCCATCGAAGCCTGCGCCCGCCGCAGCAAACGCGGTGCGGTGGTCGGCGGTGGCCTGTTGGGGCTGGAAGCCGCCGGTGCGCTGAAAAGCCTCGGTGTTGAAACTCACGTTATCGAGTTTGCGCCGGTACTGATGGCCGAACAGCTCGATCCGATGGGCGGCGATCAACTGCGCCGCAAGATTGAACGCATGGGCGTCAAAGTCCATACCGGTAAAAATACCCAGGAAATCGTCAACGGCGGTGAACAGGCGCGCAAAACCATGCAGTTTGCCGACGGTACCGCGCTGGAAGTGGACTTTATCGTCTTCTCCACCGGCATCCGCGCCCAGGACAAACTGGCCCATCAGTGCGGTCTGGCCACTGCCCGCCGCGGCGGCATCGTGATTAACGACAGTTGCCAGACCTCCGATCCTGACGTTTACGCCATCGGCGAATGCGCCTCATGGCGTGAGCGCACCTTCGGACTGGTAGCCCCAGGCTATAAAATGGCGCAGGTTACCGCCGACCATCTGCTGGGTCGTGAAAATACCTTCATGGGTGCCGACATGAGCGCCAAGCTGAAACTGCTGGGCGTCGACGTCGGTGGTATCGGTGATGCTCACGGCCGCACCGAAGGCGCACGCAGCTACGTCTATCTGGACGAAAGCAAAGAAGTTTATAAACGCATCGTGGTCAGCGCCGACAACAAAACCCTGTTGGGCGCAGTACTGGTGGGCGACACCAGCGACTACGGCAACCTGCTGCAGCTGGCACTGAATGCTATCGAACTGCCGGAAAATCCGGACGGCCTGATCCTGCCGGCGCATGCGGGCAGCAAACCGGCCATTGGCGTCGATTCACTGCCGGAAAGCGCGCAAATCTGTTCCTGCTTCGACGTCAGTAAAGGCGATATCATCAAAGCGGTCAGCATGGGTTGCCATACCGTGGCCGCGCTCAAGTCAGAAACCAAGGCCGGTACCGGCTGCGGCGGCTGTATTCCACTGATCACCCAGGTGCTGAACGCCGAATTGAGCAAACAGGGCATTGAGGTGAACCACCACCTGTGCGAACACTTCGCTTATTCACGCCAGGAGCTGTACCACCTGATCCGCGTCGAAGGCATCAAATCCTTCGACGAACTGCTGGCCAAATACGGCAAGGGCTACGGTTGCGAAGTCTGTAAACCGACCGTAGGCTCGCTGCTGGCCTCGTGCTGGAATGAGTACATTCTCAAGCCGCAACACACGGCGCTGCAGGACACCAACGACAACTTCCTCGGCAATATCCAGAAAGACGGTACCTACTCGGTGATCCCACGCTCCCCCGGCGGCGAAATTACCCCGGAAGGGTTGATGGTGGTTGGCCAGATCGCCAAGGAATATAACCTTTACACCAAACTGACCGGCTCCCAGCGCATCGGCATGTTCGGCGCACAGAAAGACGACCTGCCGGCCATCTGGAGCAAACTGATTGCCGCCGGCTTTGAAACCGGCCACGCCTACGCCAAGGCGCTGCGCATGTCCAAAACCTGCGTCGGCAGCACCTGGTGCCGCTTTGGCGTCGGTGACAGCGTCGGGTTTGGCGTCAAACTGGAACATCGCTACAAGGGCATTCGCACCCCGCACAAAATGAAGTTTGGCGTTTCCGGCTGTACCCGTGAATGCTCCGAAGCTCAGGGCAAAGACGTCGGTATTATCGCAACCGAAAACGGCTGGAACCTGTACGTATGCGGTAACGGCGGGATGAAACCACGCCATGCCGACCTGCTGGCAGCCGATCTCGACCGCGAGACGCTGGAGCACTACCTCGATCGCTTTATGATGTTCTATATCCGCACCGCCGATAAACTGCAGCGCACCTCGGTATGGCTGGAAAGCCTGGAAGGCGGTATCGATTACCTGCGTAAGGTGATTATTGACGACAAGCTGGGGATCAACGACCAACTGGAAGCCGAGATCGCCCGCCTGCGTGATGCGGTTGTCTGCGAGTGGAAAGAAACCCTTGAGCACCCTGAAACCCAGGTGCGCTTCGCCCACTTTATCAACAGCAGCCTGCGCGATCCTAACGTCCAGGTGGTCGCCGAGCGCGAACAGCACCGTCCGGCACGTCCGGATGAACGCATTCCCGTCACCCTGCTTGAAGCCGAGGAGAACAACGTATGAGCCAGTGGACAACCCTTTGCGCCATCACCGATATTCTGCCTGGCACCGGCGTGTGTGCCCTGGTCGGCGACCAACAGGTGGCGATTTTCCGCCCCTTTGCCGACGAGCAGGTGTTTGCCATCAGCAATATTGATCCCTTCGCCCAGGCCAGCGTGTTGTCACGTGGGCTGATTGCCGAACATCAGGGTGAGCTGTGGGTCGCCAGCCCGCTAAAAAAACAGCATTTCCGCCTGCACGACGGCTACTGTCTGGAAGATGACAGTCGCTGCGTCGCGCATTTCACCAGCCGGGTTGTGGACGGCATGGTACAGGTCGCGGCCTGATATTTTTATTTAACCTCAGGGGAAGCAGCATGTTCACCGATACCATCAACAAATGTGCCGCCAACGCGGCGCGCATCGTCAGGCTGGCAAAGCACAGCCCGCTGGGCTTTTGGATCAGCTCGGCAATGGCCGGGGCCTACGTCGGCCTCGGCATCATATTGATCTTCACCCTCGGCAATCTGGTCGATCCGTCACTTCGTCCACTGGTGATGGGTGCCACCTTCGGCATCGCGCTGACGCTGGTGATCATTGCCGGGTCGGAGTTGTTCACCGGTCATACCATGTTCCTGACGCTGGGCGTCAAAGCTGGCACCATTACGCAGGGCCAGATGTGGGCCGTATTGCCGCAAACCTGGCTGGGTAACCTGTTGGGTTCGGTACTGGTGGCGCTGATGTATTATTACGGCGGCGGCAGCCTGTTGCCGGTGGACACCAGTCTGGTACACAGCGTGGCACTGGCGAAAACCACTGCACCGGCAGAAGTGCTGTTCTTCAAGGGCGTGCTGTGTAACTGGCTGGTCTGTCTGGCGATTTGGATGGCCATCCGCGTTGAGGGTGCCGCCAAATTCATCGCCATCTGGTGGTGTCTGCTGGCCTTTATCGCTTCCGGTTATGAACACTCGGTCGCTAACATGACGCTGTTCGCCCTGTCCTGGTTCGGCAATCACAGCGAAGCCTATACCCTGAGCGGGATCGGTCATAACCTGCTGTGGGTGACGCTGGGCAATACCCTGTCCGGTGCCGTGTTGATGGGGCTGGGTTATTGGTACGCCACCCCACGCGCCGAACGGCCACAGGCTGATAAAGCCGTAGCTCGCCAGACCGCATAATATTCCGGGGCGCCTTGCGCCCCACTGCTGATTGCCCCGAGGATTGCCGATGGATTACCTGCCGATTTTCTGCCAACTGCAACACAAAGCCTGCCTGCTGGTCGGTGGCGGTGAGATTGCCGAGCGCAAGGCCCGCCTGCTGCTGGACGCCGGTGCGGCTCTGACCGTCAACGCCTGTAGCTTCACCCCACAGTTCCACGAGTGGGCTGATCTTGGCCGCCTCACGCTGGCGGCCGGTGAATTCAGCGCAGAGTTACTGGCGGAAAAATGGCTGGTGATCGCCGCTACCGACAAGGTCGAGGTCAATGCGTTGGTATACCAATGTGCCAACCAGCAGCGGGTATTTTGCAACGTGGTCGACGATCCGAAGCGCGCCAGCTTTATCATGCCGTCGATTATCGATCGCTCGCCGATTATGGTCGCAGTGTCCTCCGGCGGTAAAGCCCCGGTGCTGGCACGACTGCTGCGCGAAAAGCTGGAAGCCGTACTGCCCCAACATCTTGGCAAGTTGGCACAGTTGGGCGGTTCACTACGTCAGCGGGTGAAAAAGCACTTCAGCGACATCGGCTCACGCCGCCGTTTTTGGGAAAAGCTGTTTGCCCACGATCGGCTGGCACAATCACTGGCCAATAATGACGTAGCGCTGGCGGAGCGGCAAATTGAGCAACTGTTTAGCCATCAACCGCAAGAGTGCGGCGAAGTGGTGCTGGTGGGCGCCGGGCCGGGCGATGCCGGTTTGCTGACGCTGAAAGGCCTGCAGCAAATCCAGCAGGCTGACGTGGTGGTTTACGACCGGCTGGTGTCTGATGAAATCATGACACTGGTGCGCCGCGATGCCGAACGCATTTTTGTCGGCAAACGGGCCGGCCACCATTGCGTGCCGCAGGAGCAGATCAACCAAATTTTGCTGCAGCAGGCGCAGCTCGGTAAACGCGTGGTGCGGCTGAAAGGCGGTGACCCCTTTATCTTCGGCCGCGGTGGTGAAGAGCTGGAAACCCTGGCCGACGCCAATATTGCATTCTCGGTGGTGCCGGGCATTACCGCCGCCTCCGGTTGTTCGGCCTACAGCGGCATTCCCCTCACCCATCGCGATCATGCGCAGAGCGTGCGGCTGGTGACCGGCCACGCCAAGAGTGACTGTGGGTTGGACTGGTCAACGCTGGCTGCCGGGCAACAAACTCTGGTGTTTTACATGGGCCTGACGCAGGCGGCGGACATCCAACGCCAACTGATCGCCCACGGCATGCCTGCCGCTACGCCGGTGGCGTTGGTAGAAAACGGCACTTCCTGCCGCCAGCGAGTGATCGAAGGGGAATTGAGCCAACTGGGGACGCTGGCCTTACAGGCTGCCAGCCCAAGTTTAATCATCGTCGGTAGCGTAGTCAGCCTGCGCAGCAAGCTGAACTGGTTCTCAAGCCAGGAGCCGCCGCAACCACTGGCGCAAATGGCCTGATACAGACGTAAAAAAAGCGGCCAGTGGCCGCTTTTCTTTTTGCTCGGAGCTTCACTGCGGGGAAACAAAGCCCACAGCCTGGTAAACCTTAGCCAGCGTTTCCTGAGCGCGTGCACGGGCCTTGGCAGCACCATCACGCATCACTTGCTGCAGCAGGGCCTCGTCATTACGGAAACGATGATAACGCTCCTGCAGCTCACCCAGCATGCCGGAGACCGCGTCAGCGACGGCGCCTTTCAGGTGGCCGTACATCTGCCCTTCAAACTCGGCTTCCAACTGAGGGATGCTCTTGCCGGTCACGCCGGAGAGAATATCCAACAGGTTGGATACCCCTGCCTTGTTCACCACGTCATAACGCACCACTGGCGGCTCTTCCGAGTCGGTCATCGCGCGTTTGATCTTTTTAGCCACCGCTTTCGGATCTTCCAGCAGGCCGATCACGTTATTACGGTTATCGTCCGACTTGGACATCTTCTTGGTCGGCTCTTGCAGCGACATCACGCGGGCGCCGGACTTGGGAATAAACGGCTCAGGCACTTTGAACACGTCACCGTACAGCGCGTTGAAACGCTGACCGATGTCACGGCTCAACTCCAGATGCTGTTTCTGGTCTTCGCCGACCGGCACCTGGTTGGTCTGGTACAGCAGGATATCCGCCGCCATCAATACCGGGTAGCTGAACAGGCCGGCGTTGATGTTCTCTGCATAACGAGTGGATTTGTCCTTGAACTGGGTCATGCGGCTCAGTTCGCCGAAATAGGTGTAGCAGTTCAACACCCAGCTCAGCTGCGTGTGTTCCGGTACGTGCGACTGCACGAAGATGGTGCTTTTTTGCGGATCGATACCACAGGCCAGATACAGCGCCAGCGTATCGAGCGTGGCCTTACGCAATTTTTCTGCATCCTGACGTACGGTGATCGCATGCAGGTCAACGATGCAGTAGATGCAGTCGTAATCATCCTGCATTTTTTCCCACTGACGCAGTGCACCCATGTAGTTGCCAATGGTCAGTTCACCGGACGGTTGCGCGCCGCTAAATACGATGGGCTTACTCATGTTTAAATTTCCTGATTCTCTAAAGATGACAGCCCAAGAGCGGGCAACAAATCGGCAAAGCGCTCCAACACGCGGTCGGGATGGCTCAGGGCAATGGCCTCGCCGTAGTTATAACCGTAAGTCAGTGCGGCGCTTGGACAACCTGCCCCTTGCGCAGCCTGAATATCATTGCGGGAGTCGCCGACAAACAGCAACTCGTTGGCGCGCAGGCCAAGCTTGCCGAGGACCAGATACAGCGGCGCCGGGTGCGGTTTCTTTTCCACCACGTCGTCACCGCCGATAATCAGCGAGAAGTAATCAATAATGCCCAATGCGGCCAGTAACGGCGCAACAAACGGCGTTGGCTTGTTGGTCACCAGCGCCATCGGGTAATTTTGCGCAGCCAGTTGAGCCAGGGTTTCTTTCACCTGTGGGAACAGGCGACTGCCGCTGTCGACGGTTTGCGCATAGAAATGATCGAAGCGCTCGCGCAGTTGCCCGCAGTGCTCCGGCGTGGCTTCCACTTCTGCCCAGCGCAGCGCACGCTGTACCAGCACGTCGGCGCCGTTGCCAATCCAGGTGCCCACCCGGGCCTCACCGGCCTGCGGCAGGCCCATTTCCGCCAAGGCCAGATCGATAGCGGCTGCCAACCCCGGCGCGCTGTCTACCAGCGTGCCATCGAGATCGAAAGCCAGAGCGCGGATGGCTCCAAAATCAGCCATGCGTCACCTTCGCCAACTCGCTGCGCATTTCGTCGATCACCCGACGATAATCCGGCTTGCTGAAGATAGCGGAACCTGCGACAAACATGTCCGCACCGGCGGCAGCGATCTCGGCGATATTGTCGACCTTCACGCCACCATCCACTTCCAGTCGGATATCACGACCGCTTTCGTCGATCATTTTGCGCACCTGACGCAGCTTATCCAAAGTGCCATGGATAAACGACTGACCGCCAAAACCAGGGTTGACCGACATCAGCAGGATCACGTCGATTTTATCCATCACGTAATCGAGGTAGCTGAGCGGCGTTGCCGGATTGAACACCAGGCCGGCTTTACAGCCGTGCTCTTTAATCAATTGAATGGTGCGATCGACGTGTTCGGAGGCTTCCGGATGGAAAGAGATGTAACTGGCGCCCGCTGCAGCGAAATCCGGCACGATGCGGTCGACCGGTTTCACCATCAGGTGAACGTCAATCGGTGCGGTGATGCCGTAATTACGCAGCGCCTGACAAACCATCGGCCCGATGGTCAGATTGGGAACGTAGTGGTTATCCATTACGTCAAAATGCACTACGTCGCCGCCTGCGGCCAACACGTTGGCAGTATCTTCACCCAGACGGGCAAAGTCTGCTGACAAAATGGACGGGGCAATCAAAAATTTTTTCATCCGCTATCTCCAAACGTAGGGTTCGAAATCCATAGGATAACTACGCCGGGGCGTAACCCCGGTTTAACGATACAGCGCTAAAAGCTCGTTCACTTTGCTGCGACCAAGAATATTGCGGCTGATGGTACGGCGCGCTTTCACCACGTACAGCGAGGCGTGCTGGTACCAATCACGCGTCAGCTCGGTATCATGGTTGGAAATCAATACCGGCACCTGACTTTCTACCGCAAGCTGGTGCGCCATCAGCGCCAGGCTCTGCTGGTCGGCCATGCTAAAGCTGTTGGTGTGGTAGGCGGTAAAATTCGCCGTCGCCGATAATGGCGCATACGGCGGATCGCAATACACCACGGTACCACGCTCGGCTTTTGCCATGGTATCGCGGTAATGCTCGCAGACAAAAGTGGCGTTGCGGGATTTTTCAGCGAACCAGTACAGCTCGTCCTCCGGGAAGTACGGTTTCTTATAACGTCCAAACGGCACGTTGAACTCCCCGCGCAGGTTATAGCGGCACAGGCCGTTATAGCAGTGGCGGTTCAGGTAAAGAAACAGCAGCGCACGACGGTAAGCATCGGCACTCATATTGAACTCTTCACGCAGCAGGTAAAACTGTTCTGACTTATTGAATTCATCGGTGAAAAGCAGGCGGGCATCACGCACGAAGTCATCCGTACGCAGTTTAACGATGTTATACAGATTAATAAGATCGCTGTTGATGTCGGCGAGAATATAGGCGTCGTATTCCGTGTTCAGGAAGACTGAACCCGCACCCACGAAGGGCTCGATTAAGCAGTCGCCTGCTGGTAGGTGACGACGGATCTCGTCCACCAGCGGGTATTTTCCACCAGCCCATTTTAAAAAAGCGCGGTTTTTCTTCATGCCGTCAATTAGCTACTTATTATACAATTCAGAGCGGCGGATTGTACTCTGTTTCAGACAGCACATCAGCGCACAAATTTAAGTGATTGATACCCTTCATCCTTCAAGCCGCAGCACCCTTGGCCACGCACAGTTATTCGGCCTGTCCGCAGGCAACTCCAGCCATCGGTCATGGGCGACTCTGTCCGCCCTGAGTAACAGGGGCGCAGTTTGTGCGCCCCTTCAATGCCTGAATGCAGCTTGAAATCTATCGGGTTACTTTTTCAGATCCTGCTGGACCTGACTTACAGGCCGGACCCAGGGTTTTTTCGCCTGAACATCTGCCGGCAGCGTCGCAATAGCACGCTTGGCTTCCGCAGAAGAGGCATAGTTGCCACTCACCAGCACGTACCAAGGCTTGCCGTCACGTTTAGTCGAATAGACCAGATAATGCTGTAATTTCTGCTGCTTGGCGTAGGCGTTCAACGTATCGGAACGCGAGGCGCTGCTCAGTTGCAGAGTGTAATGGCTTGCCGGTGCAGACTGCAGCGAACCGCCGCTGCCGCTAACGGCTCCTGCCTTGGCGCTGGCTGCTCCCGCTTTGGCAGAAGAGGTTGGTGCCGGCGTATACACCGTGGTTGGCGATTTATGCTGTGTGGCCGTGGCCGTCGGCTTGCTGACGGTTTTCGCCGGTGTTTTATGTTGCTGTGGCGCAGTACCCTGAACCGGGCGGACGGTTTCTTTCGCCGCAGCGCCGTTCATCAGGGTTGCCGGGGCCGTTGGCAGCGTCGAAGCTGGGCCCGTCATGCCCTGCGTAGCGGCATCAACCTGACCCTGCTGCGCTGACAATGCATCCGACATATTGCCCGGCAGATCGACACGCTGCTGCGCGCCGCCCTGCGGTGGCTGCGGTGGCGCTTCCGTCGGGGTGCTGGAGATCGGAGGAACGCTGACGGTTTGCGGCTGCGAGCTGCTGCTCACGCCGTTATTGTCATTGGTATCCGTGGTTCCGCCCGGAACACCGGTATTACCGGCAGTCAGTGACGAAGAACCTGACAGATTAATGTCCTTGGCTGCGCCATTCTGTGCGCTATCCTGTGCCGCCTCATGCTTGGTTGGCGCCTTCAACGCCGAGCCAATGCCGATAATCAGCAACAACAGCACCAAAATACCGATACCAATCATTAAATGCTGACGTGAAATGGCAAAACGCGGTCCCGGAGCCGGTTTACGCGAACGTGCAGGACGACGATCGCTGCTATCAGGTCTGAGATCGTCTTCCGGTTTAAACTCATCCATCTGAAACCCTCCAACTAGAGGCAAAAGCCCACCACTGTATACCTACCGTGGCACGGGCAGATTAACCCGATGATGGCAAAGCGACGTCAGTCATGCTTTGCACATTAATTAATATAGATGTAAACGGCGGCTAAGCCACTGTTACTTCGTCCGATTTACTTAGACATTCCGTCAGGAAAGCAAGCTGCGATCGAAGCGAGCACCATATCATGCCCCACTCCGCCACGGACTTCCGCCTGGCCAATGGCCGTCGGCAGTACCAGGCGCAATTCACCGGCCAGGACTTTCTTATCGCGCATCATATGCGGCAGATAAGTTCCCGGAGCCATTTCCTGCGGGCCACACACTGGTAAACCGGCGCGCAACAACAGTGCTTTAATACGTTCAATATCTTCGCGGGAGAACTGGCCGAGACGGTGCGCGGTTTCTGCCGCCATCACCATACCGGCGGCAATGGCCTCACCGTGCAACCATACACCATAGCCCATTTCGGCTTCGATCGCATGGCCGTAAGTATGGCCCAGATTCAGCAGCGCGCGCAGCCCGCTTTCGCGTTCGTCAGCAGCAACCACCTCAGCTTTCAGCTCGCAGCAGCGACGGATACAGTAGGCCAGAGCCTGCATATCCAGCGCCACCAGGGCATCGATATTGTTTTCCAGCCAGACGAAGAAATCGTGGTCGAGAATAATCCCGTACTTGATCACTTCAGCCAAACCAGAGGAGAGCTCACGCGCCGGTAAGGTTTTCAGGCAATCGAGATCAACCACCACAGAAACGGGTTGATAGAAGGCGCCGATCATGTTCTTGCCGAGCGGATGATTGACGGCGGTTTTACCGCCAACGGAAGAGTCCACCTGCGACAACAGCGTGGTAGGGACCTGAATAAAGCGGACACCGCGCTGATAACAGGCGGCGGCAAAGCCGGTAAGATCGCCAATCACGCCGCCCCCAAGGGCAATCAGCGTGGTATCACGACCGTGCGGCTTTTCCAACAGTGCCGAGAACACCTGCTCGAGTACGGCCAGAGATTTATACTGTTCGCCATCAGGCAAAATCACCTGATCCACCATGACGCCTGCCTGCTCCAACACCTTCCGGACGTGGTCCAGATAGAGTGGCGCCAGGGTTTGGTTGGTGACCAGCATGACCTGTTCACCCGCCTTCAGCGGCATAAAAGAAGCCGGATCGTTAAACAATCCGGCGGCTATGGTTATCGGGTAGCTGCGCTCCCCAAGCGTTACGGTAATTCTCTCCATGTCGCGCTCAGTTCTCAATGTGGTTTATCCCCGCAACGCGGGGAACACAATCAGTCTTCCGCATTTGCCGTGGCGAACACGGAAACCGCTATCAGTTGCTTTCCAGCATGTTGATTATCTGGTTGGCAACCACTTTGGCGCTTTGATCGTCGGTGCGGATGGTGACATCTGCAATTTCTTCGTATAACGGATTGCGCTCTTTCGCCAGCGCTTCAAGCACTTCACGCGGAGGAGAATCAACCTGCAGCAGCGGACGCTTTTTGTCGCGCTGGGTACGGGCCAATTGCTTCTCGATAGTGGTTTCCAGATACACCACTACGCCACGCGCCGACAGACGGTTACGCGTTTCACGCGATTTAACCGAACCGCCGCCGGTAGCCAGCACGATGCCTTGCTTTTCCGTCAGTTCATTAATGACTTTTTCTTCACGATCGCGGAAACCTTCTTCACCTTCCACGTCGAATACCCAGCCCACGTCAGCTCCGGTACGTCGCTCAATTTCTTGATCGGAGTCGAAAAACTCCATATTGAGTTGCTGAGCTAACTGACGGCCAATAGTGCTTTTGCCGGCACCCATAGGCCCAACCAGAAAGATATTGCGTTTCTCTGCCATGTTTTTCGGTATTACTAAGACAATTCGTTAATGTTAACCCGCCCCGCCAATCAAATCAGCGGCGGGACCTAAACTGAAACCTCATGAACGATAGTGCGAGATCAGACGGAAAATTATCTCAACACTCTTGGTAGTTTGGCAACCGAATAAATCGCAATCCACGCCGCAGGAGGGAAACCATACGTTTTTAACGGCGTCTTGGCGCTAACAAAAAAACCTCGGTGCTCAATTCGGTAACCCTTGTAAGCTAAATCGGTCGCAGCGTCAAACGCAGATGCCTCGAAGGTGATAAAAAAGTGCATCTGCTCATCAACTTTAGGCGATTTCCCACGAACCGCACACCCGGTTGCTCAGGCCTTAATCAATGTCGGAGTAATGAATATCACCAGTTCGCGCCGTTTATGCTGTTTGCTGCTCTGTTTGAACAGGGAACCCAGCAACGGCACGTCGCTAATTCCGGGAACCTTATCGGCCCCCTCGGTGCTATGGCGCTGAAATACGCCTCCCAAAACAACGGTTTCGCCATCTTTTACCGTCACCTGAGTTTTGATTTCCTGTTTATCTATCGCCAACGTTTCGCCGGCCGCACGGCTGATTGAACGCCCGGGCATGTTCTGACTGATTTGCAACGTCAGGGTGATGCGGCCATTGGGCAAAATTTTCGGCGTCACCTCCATGCCCAGCACTGCTTCCTTGAACTCCATCGACGTCGCCCCACTGGAACCGCTGTTCACTTCATAGGGAATTTCAGTCCCCTGCTTTATGCTGGCGGTTTGCAGGTTCGCAGTCAGCAGGCGTGGGCTGGCAATGATTTCTACCCGGTTCTCCTGCTCCAAAGCCATCAACTCCAGATCCAATAATCGCCCGCCAATTCGCGCCAGATGGAAACCCGCGCTGACAGCACTGCGCTCCAGTGGTAACCCGACGTTAAAGCCGTCCATCTGCCATGAGCTGGCCGGCCGGTCGTCGGGAGCCAACCCCCAGCGCACGCCAAGCTCACGTAAACTCTCGCTGTTGATGGTGACGATATGCGCCGCCAATTGCACCTGAGCCAAAGGCGTATCCATTTCGCCGATCCTTTGCGTTAATAACGCCACGATCGATGCTGTATCGCGGATCAACACCGCATTGGTGCGTTTATCTGCCACCACGCTGCCACGTTCGCTCAGCAATATTCCACCCTGCGCGTTCAGGTTTTCCGCAACCTCTTCGGCATCGGCATGACTCAACGGCAGGGTTACGCTTTTCAGCGGCTGTTTTTGTGCCAACGCCTGCTGTTGGCGCTGCTTTTCTTGCTCATTGGGTTCAGGAGAGACCATCATGACATTCCCTTCCAGCGTCATTGACAACTTCCCCATACGCAAAATCACCGCCAGTGCCTGGTGCCAGGGCACATTATCCAACCTCAGCGTCAGGTTGCCCCCCACACCGGCAGCGGTGACCATATTCAGCTGTTGATAGTCCGCCAGCGCCTGCAACACCAGCGTAATGGGAGCCTCCTGAAACTCCAGCGAAACGGGTTCTTGCTCCTGTGCTGCACCGGCGATAGCCACACCCCAGAGCAACCCGGCCAACCAATGGCATCCTTTCATTTTTCTTCCTTATGGTTTCTCAGGGTCAACACCACTGCATTCTCAGCGGCCGGACACAGCGGATCGCCCTGGTTCGCTTTCAGCGTTACTTGCCCCTTAACGACCTGCTCCACCCGCCAACGCCCGTCTAACAGGGTTTGTTGGGGTTTTAATCGCAGCCACTGCCCGGCGGTCGTAACCACCCAGGCATGGTGTAACGCCGCTTGCCCAATGGTGCCCTTCAATTGCCAATTCACCGGTAACTCCGCCGCGCTCGGACAGTCGGGCAAGGGTAATGGCTTAAAAGGATCGCGTGGCTGAGGCTGGGCCATCAGCGCCAGAGGCAGCCACAGTAACCAGAACCCACAGCATTTATTCATTGGGGTTTACCGCCTCTGCCTCTGCCAAAGCCGCCTGGAGAATGAAATGCGCCGCTAGTTCCCCCACCTGCGCCTCAACGGTCATTTGATCAATACGCAACTGGGCTGGAAAACGCTCCAGCAGCCTTAATAAACTGCCGTAATTGAGATGCAGCATCAGGGTTTGGCGCGGCGAATCACCCTGCTGCTGCCAACGCTGCAGCCCGGCCCCCGCTCGTTGCAACGTGCTCGCCAAATCGCTATCGGCGGCAGGCGGGCGGCTGACCTGCTGCAGACTTTGATTCACCTGATCCAGCGTCGGCATACGAGCCAGTTGCTCCCACAAGGGGGTCATCTGTTGCATCAGACGCTGCTGCTGCGCCTCGGTGTCGGCCAGTTGCTGCCATTTCCCTTGCAGCAGAAGCAGGCCGAACAGCAGGATCAGGCTGCCCAACACCAGCCACTGGATGGCCAACAGTTTCCAACCCGGCAAACTCAGCCCCCTCGCCAACCACAGCGGCAATGACTTATCCACCCGGCCCCCACTGCGCCATCAAGGTAAACGAGAACAGACCATCCTGGCGCTGTACCACCTCTGCCAGGCGGTAGTTCTGTAACAGGGGTAACGCCGTCAGTTGCTGCTCAAACTGAAGCACCGCCTCATAACGCCGGCCAAGTCCCCGTAAAGTGATATTCTGCGAGTGGCTTTCCAGTGCGATAAGCCACACCGGGGCAGGCAACAGGGTGGAGAGCTGCTGCAACAGCTGCAGGTAACGCCGGTTATGCACCCGATTGTTGTCATGCTGTTGCGCCAACGCGGTTAAGCGTGCCAGACGCGCCACCGCCTGTTGCAATTGTTGATAGCGTTCGGTCAATTCTGTCTGTTGGCCGCTCAGCATCAGCAGTGCCTCATGCCGCTGTACCTGTTGCTGACTCAACAGGCCAAAAACCACCATCAGAACCGCCAACACCAGCACCAACTGCAAGATGAATATGCGTAGCCAAAAGGCATAGCGGCGACGCTGGCCCCCTATGCGCCAGGGCAAAAGATTAACCTGATACATCAGTTGTCCTCAGCGCGCAGCGCCAACCCGCCGGCCAGGGCAAATGCCGCCGGCAATGGGGGTAACGGAGGACGCAGCTGGCTGAAAGCGCTGAGCGGTGACCACGGCAAGCTTCCAGACGGAGGCTGCTCATCCATCACGCTGCTATAGTAAATCTGATGTTCGCCGAGCGATGGGCAGGCGGTACGCATTGCGGCCAACGCCTGATTTGCCCCGTCCGCTTCCCGAATCGATACCTGGCCATAGGCAAACTCCGCTCGGTGTGCGGTCACCCATAACCATTCTTCATCGAGGCGGTGCAGCAAACCGGCTTCGCCCGACACGCCTGCGGCCGCCGCCATCACGCGTAGGGCGCATGGGGCAATATCAACCACCTGCGGCTGTAAATTGGCCTGACGCAAACAGTTCAGCCACTGTTGCAGCTCTTGCTGACGGGCAGCGGTCAGCAGCAGAGTCGCGTGTTCGGGCAGGGATTGGCGGTAGTCCAGCGCCAACGTTTGGCTATCCAGAGGAAACTTTTTCAGCCCCTGGCTGGTGATGTAGTCACCGCGCGCCGGCTCTTTCAGCCTGGCGTCCGGCAGTGGCAACCTGTGCTGTAAAACCCGCTGCGCGGGCAGAGCAATGCGTAAGGAAATATGTCTTGGTAACTGAACCCGCCATTGGCGCAACGCCTGGATCAGCGCGTCGCTCTGCTCCAGACAGCCCTCACGCAGCACCGGTTGCGGCAACCTTTGTTGCCACCAGTGACGCAGTTGCCAGCCATTGCGACGGCGCTGTGCTGCCAGGGCACGAACGCAGTGACTTTGTATATCCAGCCCCACCTGCCATGCTTGAGTGATCATATTTTGCCCGACCTCCTTATCGTCAGATAACAAAAGAACATATCCATGTTGCAGGCTTGCCTTTATACTACCGCGCGGTTGTTTATAAACTGCCCAAATGACATGAAAATGGGAAATCTCAGGTGAAGTTCGTAAAGTATTTACTAATCCTTGCAGTGTGTTGCATCGTGTTGGGGGCAGCCTCGATTTTTGGCTTGTACAAATATGTCGAGCCACAGCTGCCTGACGTCGCAACGCTGAAAGATGTGCGGCTGCAAATACCGATGCAGGTTTACAGCGCCGATGGCGAGCTGATCGCCCAATACGGTGAGAAACGCCGTATTCCGCTAAAATTGAACCAAATTCCGCCGGTTATGGTGCATGCGTTTATCGCCACCGAAGACAGCCGCTTCTATGAGCATCATGGCGTCGACCCAATCGGTATCTTCCGTGCTGCCTCTATTGCGCTGGTCTCTGGCCATGCGTCACAGGGGGCAAGTACCATTACCCAGCAGTTGGCGAGAAACTTCTTCTTAAGCCCGGAACGCACCCTGATGCGCAAGATCAAGGAAGCCTTCCTGGCAATACGCATCGAGCAGATGCTGACCAAAGACGAAATCCTCGAGCTGTATCTGAACAAAATCTATCTGGGGTATCGCGCCTATGGCGTGGGTGCTGCGGCGCAGGTTTACTTCGGTAAAGACGTCAGTCAGCTCAGCTTAAGCGAAATGGCGACCATCGCCGGCTTGCCGAAAGCCCCATCTACCTTCAATCCGCTCTACTCCCACGATCGCGCCGTAGCTCGCCGCAACGTGGTGCTGTCGCGGATGCTGGATGAGCATTACATCACTCAGGCGCAGTTCGATCAGGCGCGCAGTGAAGAGTTGGTGGCCAATTACCATGCGCCAGAAATCAGCTTCTCCGCCCCCTATCTCTCCGAGATGGTGCGTCAGGAGATGATCAAGCGTTACGGTGACAATGCTTATACCGACGGCTACAAGGTCTACACCACCGTCACCAAAAAACTGCAGTTGGCGGCGCAGGACTCAGTGCGTAACAACGTGCTGGCGTACGATATGCGCCACGGCTACCGCGGCCCGTCCAACGTGCTGTGGAAAGTGGGTGAAGCGGCCTGGGACCAAAAGCAGATCGTCGATTCCTTGAAGAATCTGCCGAACTACGGCCCATTGTCGCCGGCGGTGATTATTTCAACCAGCGCCGAAGAGGCAACGGCCATGATGGCAGACGGTAGCCATGTGGCGCTGCCAATGTCCACCATGCGCTGGGCACGACCTTATAGATCCGACACTCAGCAAGGCCCAACGCCGAAACGCGTCACCGATGTGGTGCAGGCCGGCCAACAAGTGTGGGTTCGCAAGGTGGGTGAAAACTGGTGGCTGTCACAGGTGCCGGACGTCAACTCAGCCCTGGTTTCGATCAACCCGAATGACGGCGCGGTGAAAGCCCTGGTCGGCGGGTTTGACTTCAACCAAAGCAAGTTCAACCGCGTGACTCAGGCGCTGCGTCAGGTCGGCTCCAATATCAAGCCCTTCCTGTATACCGCAGCGATGGACAAGGGCCTGACCCTGGCCACTATCCTCAATGACCTGCCGATCACCCGTTGGGATCCAGGTGCCGGTACCGACTGGCGGCCGAAGAACTCACCGCCAACCTACGATGGTCCGATTCGCCTGCGTCAGGGGCTGGGACAATCGAAGAACGTGGTGATGGTGCGCGCGATGCGTGCTATGGGCGTCGACTACGCAGCGGAATACCTGCAGCGTTTCGGCTTCCCGGCGCAAAACATCGTGCATACCGAATCACTGGCACTGGGCTCGGCTTCGTTCACCCCAATGCAGCTGGTACGCGGTTACGCGGTGCTGGCCAACGGCGGTTATCTGGTGGATCCGTACTTCATCACCAAGATTGAAGACGATAACGGCAACACCGTGTTCGAAACCAAGCCGAAGATTGTCTGCGACAGCTGTAATCTGCCGGTGATTTATGGTGACACTCACCGCTCGGCCGTGCTTTCCGAAGACAACATTGAAAATGTCGCGACGTCGCAGGAAGGCAAAAATGGCAACGTGCCAATGCCGCAGTTGGAGCAGGTGACCCCCGCTCAGGTTCAGCAGGATGGCGATCAGCAGTATGCGCCGCACGTTATCAGCACCCCGCTGGCGTTCCTGATGCACGATGCGCTGAACAGCAATATCTATGGCGAACCGGGTTGGATGGGTACCGCCTGGCGTGCAGGTCGTGACCTGAAACGCCGTGATATCGGTGGCAAAACCGGTACCACCAACAGCTCAAAAGACGCCTGGTTCTCCGGCTATGGCCCGGATACCGTGACGTCGGTATGGATTGGCTTCGATGACCACCGCCGTGACCTTGGCCGTGCAACGGTATCCGGTGCGATCCCGGATCAGGTTTCCGGCGGTGAAGGCGGTGCCAAGAGTGCGCAACCGGCATGGGATGACTTTATGAAAACCGCACTGGAAGGCATTCCAGAGCAGAAGGTGACCCCACCACCGGGCATTATCAGCGTTACCATCGACAAGAGCAGCGGTAAGCTTTCCGGCGGTGGCGGCGGCAGCCGTTCCGAGTACTTTATCGAAGGAACTCAGCCGACGGACTATCCTTCACGAGATACCGGCACTACGCTGACGGATCCCGGCGGCGAAAGCCACGAGTTGTTCTAACAAAAAAAGGGCCCAGATTCATCTGGGCCCTTTTTCATTTAACCGTCGCGCTTAGCGGGAACCGCGTAAAAATGCCTCGGTGAGGAACAACGCACTCACGTTGCGCGCCTCGCGGAAATCAGGCTCTGCCAGCAACGCCATCATATCCGCTATTGGCCAACGCACCTGCGGCAAGGGCTCCGGCTCATCCCCTTCCAGACTCTGCGGGTAGAGATCGTGCGCCAGTACAATATTCATTTTGCTGGAAAAGTACGACGGGGCCATCGTCAGCTTGCTGAGGAAATCAAAGCGTCTGGCACCAAAACCTACCTCTTCCATCAGCTCACGGTTAGCCGCTTCCAGCACGCCTTCACCCGGATCAATCAAGCCTTTGGGAAAGCCAAGCTCATAAGATTCGGTGCCCACGGCATATTCACGGATCAGCAGCAAATCGTCGCCAATCACCGGCACAATCATCACGGCCTCGCGATCTGAGGGCCGCATCCGCTCATACACCCGCCGTACACCGTTACTGAACTCCAGATCGACCGATTCAACGTTAAATAAACGCGAACGCGCGACCGTTTCCACTTTCAGAATTTTGGGTTTTTGCAGGTGTTTATCCATGATTGCCTCAAATGAGTTATCCGCTAGCAAGCCACAGCATCGGGCGTGCTAACGCGGGTAACCAGAATAATGATGGGCGTGACGCGTAGTCCGCATGCGTTCAAACGCTGACCAAATCCGATCTTGATCACATTGTGCGTTAATGAGAACCTTTGCCGCAACGAGCACAAGCAGTAATTTACTTTTTTTTAACAAGCCTAGCCAGTACCCGCCGCTTTTCTGTTCTCATCCAGTAAAAAGAGCGCATTAAAATAAGATAATGCCGATATCGACAGTGCAACCTGGTTGCTATCATCACACAGGTAAGAAAGGGCAATAAGACGAATATTTTTACCAATAAGTGAGATCCTGACAGAGAATCTGTTCTCTCGTTACGGATCAGGGTGTCTCTTGGTGATTTGGCTGCGTATAATAGTCCAGGATTCATCAGGTTGGTGAGGTTCACGGGTACAGGATGGGGATAGCATGAGCACAATAGTGTTGATATTGGCCTTAGTGCTTGCCTGCCTGATTGCCGCCGGCCTGTATCTTTGGTTCAAAGCCCGCAATCAGCCGCTGCTGATGCGTACGCTGCCCTTTATCAAACCCACCCACCGCAAGCTGACCGGCGAAGAACGCGCCGCCGTTGAGCACTATCTTGGCCAACAAAACAAGCTGAGCAACAAACTGTTGCCCGGCAGCAACTCATTGCCTTCTGCCAAACTGGCGCTGACGCCGCAAAGCGACAACGTCTACCCGGTCACCCACGCCATTACCCGCTACGGTCTGGCCAGCGATGAACCCAATAAATGGCGCTATTATCTGGACGCCGAAGAGGTGCATCTGCCGCCGTTCTGGGAGCAGTACATCAGCGCCGATAACCATGTGGAAGTGATTAGAACCCAGACGTTGCCGCTGGTGATCTCTCTCAACGGGCATTCGCTGAAAGACCATATTCACGATCGGCCGCTGCCGCCAGTGGTGAAGGCGACCCCGAGCCAAAACGCCTCTATCCGCAAGGAAGAGAGCGAGCATGTCGAACTGCTGAACATCCGCAAGGAAAGCCCGGAAGAACACGCACTCAATCGCCCGAACGGTATCAAAGAGGCCGCCATTATCTCGGCGGCTCTGCTGCTGCTGTTCTTCAGCCTGATAAGCCCGGTCGTGGTGATCCCCTGGATGATTGTCGTCGCCGTGTTGATGATCGCCTGGGGCTGCTGGAACCTGTTCCGCCGCCCTGCCACACGCGAACTAAAAGAAGTGCACTGCCTGCGGGGTACCCCCAAGCGCTGGGGGCTGTTTGGCGAATCCAACCAGGGGCAAATCAGCAATATTTCACTCGGCATCATTGACCTGATTTATCCGCCGCACTGGCAGCCATACATCGCTCAGGATCTGGGTAAAACCACCGACGTGGATATCTACCTTAACCGCCAGGTGCTGCGCCAGGGTCGCTACCTTTCGCTGCATGATGAGGTGAAAAACTTCCCGCTGCAGCAATGGGGCAGGAACGCGGTTCTCATGGCCAGTTCACTTTTGGTACTGCTGCTGTTGCTGACCTATATCCCGCTCAGCCTGCCGCTCAAGCTGAGCATGGCCTGGCTACAGGGCGCGCAAAAAATTGAAGTGACCAACGTACAGGCACTGGAAGGCGCAACGTTACGCATCGGGGATACCCTGAAAGCCCAGGGCACGGGCATGTGCTACGTACCACCGTTAACCAGTGGCACGCGCTCCGCCAGCTTTATGCCGTTCGACTGTTCCGGAATTTACTGGAACAACGCGGCGCCTCTGCCGCAGCCGGAGTCGGAAGTGATCGACAAGGCCTCAGCCCTGCTGGCGACGGTCAACACCCAGTTGCACCCTGACGGCTCCGACCAAAAGCTCAACCCACAGTTGGCCAGCGCAATCGAAAAATCCGGCATGATCCTGCTGGATGATTTTTCCGATATCGTGCTGAAAACGCAGGATCTGTGCCAAGCGGATAATGACTGCGTCCGGCTGAAGAACGCACTGGTCAATCTGGGCAACGTCAAAAATTGGGGCACCCTGGTGAAACGTGCCAAATCAGGCTCGCTGCAAGGGGTGAACGTGTTGCTGCGCCCGGTGAGCGCCGAATCGCTGGAGAGCCTGACCAAAGTGGCCGCATCATCCTTCGTCTACAGCGAAACCAGGCAGGCCGCCGCCGCGCTCAACAGCCCGCCACCGGGGGGGTTCCTGATCACCAGTGATGAAGGCAAACAGCTGGTGAATCATCCGCAGCCGACGGTGCCGCTAAACGAATACAACGCACTTGACCAGTGGAATGAGCTACAACGCCTTGCCGGCATGCTGCTGCATACGCCGTTCGAGGCGCAGGGCGTGATCACCAATATCAGCGTCGATGCCAACGGTACCCGTCATATTGCACTGCACAGCGAACCAGATATCATCACCCTGTGGCGCTATCTCGGCACCAGCCTGCTGCTGCTGAGCGTCGCCGTCGTGCTGGGCTACAACAGCTGGAAACTGGTGCAGCGCCGTCGCATCAATCAGCACCGCATCGCCGATATCCAGCGCTACTACGAAAGCTGCTTTAACCCGCAGCTCGCCCCGATGTCATTGCGGCCGATGCCCTGAGCCACTAGCCCCGGCCTGCGCCCTGTCATCAGCTTATGCTACGCTAACGCTATTCCCCTTATCCTGCGGACCGCCGAAGGTTCGCCTATGGAGTTTTCATGGTTCCCGAGTTTGACTGGAGTGAGATTGATACCGTGCTGCTGGATATGGACGGTACCCTGCTCGATCTGGAGTTCGACAGCCACTTTTGGCTCAGCCTGGTACCACAGGCCCTGAGCGAGCAGCGGGCTATTCCCTTCGATGAAGCGCGTAAAATTATTCATCAGGAATATCTGGCCGTACAGCACACCATGAACTGGTACTGCTTCGATTACTGGAGCGAACGGCTGGATATGGATATTTACCGCATGACCAGCGAGGTAGGCAACCGTGCTCGTCTGCGTGAGGATACCGAGCCGTTTTTACAAGCACTACGTGCGGCGGGCCACCAGACGATTTTGTTGACCAACGCCCATCCGCACAGCCTGGCGGTAAAAATTGAGCATACCGGTTTGGATCGGCACCTTGATTTATTACTTTCCACCCACACATTTGGTTATCCGAAAGAAGATCAGCGTTTGTGGCAGGCAGTGCAGCAACACACCGGTTTTGATCCGCAGCGTACGCTGTTTGTCGACGACGGCGAACCGATACTGGATGCCGCCCGTACCTTCGGTATTCGCTACTGCCTGGGCGTGCAAAACCCGGATTCCAGCATGGCGGAGAAAACCTTCCAGCATTACCCATCGATGCGCGATTACCGCCTGTTGATACCGGCGCTGGCCAGGGGGAATTGATGAAAGGAAAAGCAGCAGGCGACGAAGCCGTCCGGCTGGACAAGTGGCTATGGGCGGCACGTTTCTATAAGACCCGCGCACTGGCACGGGAGATGATCGACGGCGGCAAGGTGCACTACAACGGACAGCGCGGCAAACCGAGCAAGATTGTCGAGCTTAACGCCGAGATCAAACTGCGTCAGGGAAATGAAGAACGCACGGTGATCGTGCTGGCTTTGACCAGCCAACGGCGCGGCGCCGACGAGGCGCAGCAAATGTATCAGGAAACCGAGGCCAGCATCGTCAACCGAGAGAAAGTGGCGCTCGCGCGCAAAATGAATGCGCTGACCATGCCGCATCCGGACCGCCGTCCGGACAAGAAAGAGCGGCGCGACCTGATTAAATTTAAATTTGGTGAGCAGGAATAACCCCTCACCGCAATGAGAGAAAACTATGTCTAACCATGACCAATTGCACCGTTACCTGTTTGAAAACTACGCGGTGCGCGGTGAGCTGGTTACCGTCAGCGAAACCTATCAGCAGGTTCTGAACAACCACGACTATCCGGCACCAGTCAAAAAACTGCTGGGTGAACTGCTGGTTGCCACCAGCCTGCTGACCGCAACGTTGAAGTTTGACGGCGACATCACCGTGCAGTTACAAGGCGACGGTCCGCTGAAGCTGGCGGTGATTAACGGTAACAACCGCCAGGAAATGCGTGGCGTAGCACGCGTACAGAGCGAAATTGCTGATGACAGCACGCTGCACCAGATGATCGGCAATGGCGTCATGGTGATCACCATCGCCCCCACCGAGGGCGAACGCTATCAGGGCGTAGTGGCGCTGGAAGGGGAAACGCTGGCCGAGTGCCTCGAGGCTTACTTCCGTCAGTCAGAGCAGTTGCCTACCCGCCTGTTCATCCGTACCGGTGAGTCTGAAGGTCAACCGGCCGCGGGTGGCATGCTGCTGCAGGCCCTGCCGGCGCAGGACGGTAACGCCGATGATTTCGATCATCTGGTGCAACTGACCAACACGGTGAAAAGCGAAGAGCTGTTCGGCCTGCCGGCCAACGAAGTGCTGTATCGCCTGTATCATCAGGAAGAAGTCACCCTGTATGAACCGCAGGACGTTGTCTTCCGTTGCACCTGTTCACGCCAGCGTTGCGCCGATGCGCTGATCACGCTGCCGGCGGAAGAAGTGGCTCAAATGCTGGAGCAGGACGGCAATATTGATATGCACTGCGATTATTGCGGCAATCACTATGTCTTCGATGCCATGGACGTAGCCGCGCTGTACACCGGTAACACCGGTGAAAGCGAGCAGTTGCACTAAGTAGCACCTTATATCGGCGGGCGTGCCCTGCGCCTGCCGGTTTTCTTCGTTTGCACGTTTGCTTTTTTCCGTGTGCTATCTCTCATAACGTAACGAAAAACCGACTAAAACGTTAAATATTTGATACCTATCGCGGTTACTCGCTGCTGAATCCCTACAATTGGCGCCAGAAATTCTGTGACCAAGGAGTAGTGACATGCGTGTTAAAGGTATAACCCCTCAGGATCTGGCCGCTTATGGGATTCATAACGTCGGCGAAATCGTTCACAACCCGAGTTATGACTTGCTGTTCAAGGAAGAAACAGACCCATCTCTGGAAGGTTTTGAGCGTGGGGTGGTAACCAAACTGGGTGCTGTATCCGTCGACACCGGTATTTTTACCGGCCGTTCCCCGAAAGATAAGTACATCGTCCGTGACGACATCACCCGCGACACCGTGTGGTGGGCCGATCAGGGTAAAGGTAAAAACGACAACAAACCCCTCAGCCCGGAAACCTGGGCAGACCTGAAACAGCTGGTCACCACACAACTCTCCGGCAAACGTCTGTTTGTGATGGATACCTTCTGCGGCGCCAACGCCGACTCCCGTCTGAAAGTTCGCTTTATTACCGAGGTAGCCTGGCAGGCGCACTTTGTTAAGAACATGTTCATCCGTCCGACGGATGAAGAGCTGCAGGATTTCGAGCCGGACTTCGTGGTCATGAACGGCGCCAAATGCACTAACCCGAACTGGCAGCAACAGGGCCTGAACTCGGAAAACTTTGTCGCCTTCAACCTGACCGAGCGCATGCAACTGATTGGCGGCACCTGGTACGGCGGCGAAATGAAAAAGGGTATGTTCTCCATCATGAACTACCTGTTGCCGCTGAAAGGCATCGCCTCAATGCACTGCTCGGCCAACGTAGGCGAGAAAGGCGACGTGGCGGTATTCTTCGGCCTGTCCGGCACCGGCAAAACCACCCTGTCCACCGATCCGAAACGCCAACTGATTGGCGATGACGAGCACGGTTGGGATGATGACGGCGTGTTTAACTTCGAAGGCGGCTGCTACGCCAAAACCATCAAGCTGTCTGAAGAAGCCGAGCCGGATATCTATCACGCCATCAAACGCGATGCGCTGCTGGAAAACGTCGTCGTTCTGGCTGACGGCACCATAGATTTCAATGATGGTTCGAAAACCGAGAATACCCGCGTTTCCTATCCGATCTATCACATCCAGAATATCGTGAAGCCGGTTTCCAAAGCGGGTCATGCCACCAAGGTGATCTTCCTGACCGCAGACGCCTTCGGCGTACTGCCGCCGGTATCTCGCCTGACCGCTAACCAGACCCAGTACCACTTCCTGTCTGGCTTTACCGCCAAGCTGGCCGGTACCGAGCGCGGCGTGACCGAGCCGACCCCAACCTTCTCCGCCTGCTTCGGCGCAGCCTTCCTGTCGCTGCACCCAACGCAGTACGCCGAAGTGCTGGTGAAACGCATGCAGGCCGCCGGCGCGCAGGCCTATCTGGTGAACACCGGCTGGAACGGCACCGGCAAACGTATCTCGATCAAGGATACCCGCGGCATTATCGACGCGATCCTCAGCGGTGAAATCGATAAGGCAGAAACCATTACTCTGCCTATCTTCGACCTGGCGATGCCAACCTCACTGCCGGGCGTTAACCCGGATATCCTGGATCCACGTGCCACTTACGCCAGCCTTGAGCAATGGCAAGAGAAGGCACAGGATCTGGCCGAGCGTTTTGTCACCAACTTTGACAAATACACCGATACCCCGGCAGGTGCCGCGCTGGTCAGCGCCGGTCCAAAACTGTAAAACCTTCTTTTTACAGCTTCATCTAAGGCGTGGATCCCACGCCTTTTTTTATTTTTATCGGTTGTTATTTAATCAACACAAAGGGATAATAAGCACTGCAATCATTGATAGCAAAGGAGGTTTCAATGGCTACCATAACCGTCAGGAATCTGGACGACGAAGTAAAAGAGTTGCTGCGCGTTTCGGCAGCGAAAAATGGCCATTCCATGGAGGAGGAAGCTCGTATGATTTTGAAACAGGCATTAGTGAAAAAAACGCCACGCTATGGTTTAGGTACTCGCATACATCAACACTTTGCCGAGTTGGGTGGCGTTGAACTGGAAATCCCACCGCGTGATAAAACACCAGCGCGCATTGTCACCTTTGATGACGATGATGACCAGGTATGATTATTCTCGATACCAATGTAATTTCAGAGTTACTGCGCCCGGCACCTCATTACCATGTTTTAAGGTGGCTGGATCAACAAGATACGTATCAATTCTATCTGAGCGCTGTCGTGATAGCGGAGCTATATACTGGCATAGCCTGCATGCCCCATGGCAAAAAGCAGTTTGAGTTACAGTCCAATCTCGGCGTAATGCTGCAGGAAGAGTTTCTGGACAGGGTTTTACCCTTTGACACTGGCTGCGCTCTGCAGCATGCGGAGTTAATGGGTGCCAACCGCCGCCAAGGCATCGGCGTCAGTTTCCCAGACACCCAAATCGCCGCCACCTGCCTGCATTACGGTGCTGCCCTGGCCACGCGTAATACCAAAGACTTTATCCATTGCGGAATTGAATTAATCGACCCCTGGCAAGCCAGCACCGGTCGGCGTCTGCATGAAGAAGCGGCGGAATATTACGTCATGAGCAGAAAACCCTGACAGGGCAGCTTCGCTGTCAGGGGAGTTTGGCGCTGTCTTTCACTGCCTGATGCCCGTTGGCCGACTCTTTCTTTTCCATCGGCAACGGAATATAAGCCCTGATCAACAACCCGCCGCGTTCGCTGGTGCCAATATCCAAAGCGCCGTGATGACCATCAATAATACGCTGTACGATAGCCAGGCCAAGCCCGGTTCCGCTGGTGCTGCGTGCGCTGTCGCCACGGACAAACGGCTGCAGCAGATGTTTCAACTCTTCCGGTTTAATGCCCGGGCCGTCGTCTTCCACCTGGAACCAGCCGCGCTGCAGCTCACGGCCACTACTGACTTTGATCCAGCCGTTGCCGTAACGTGCCGCATTCACCACCATATTCGCCGCCGCACGCTTGATCGACAGCGGATGCACATTCATCATCAGTTCACCCGGTGCCATGGCAGTTTCGATAACCCGCTCATAGCCACTCTCGGCCGCAACCACTTCACCCAGAATGCCATTCAGATCGCTTAACTCGGTCTGCATCTCCTGGCCGGTGCGCAGATAGTCAATAAACTGCTCAATGATGGCATTGCACTCTTCAATGTCTTTATTGATCGACTCCGCCAGATAGCCGTCTTCGGCACTCATCATCTCGGTTGCCAGACGGATGCGCGTCAGCGGTGTGCGCAGGTCGTGGCTGACGCCGGCCATCAGCAGCGTGCGGTCATCCGCCAGTTGCTTAACGCCCGATGCCATCTGATTAAAGGCCCGCGTTACCGAACGTACTTCAGATGCGCCATACTCACGCAACGGCGGCGGAATAATACCCTTGCCGACCTGCAGAGCCGCATGCTCCAGCTCCACCAGCGGGCGGTTTTGGATACGAATAAACAGCCAGGCACCGCCTATCGCCAACAGCATAATTGCCAGGGTATAACGGAACAGCGGCGAGAAATCGCCCTGGTGAATCTCAGTCAGCGGAACGCGCACCCAGATATCCGGCTGCAGCCAGGTCTTCAGCCACACCACCGGTGAGTTTTTGTTCACTTCTACCCGGACGTCGGTTGGCCCACCGAGCTGCTGAGCCATTTGCTGGCTGAGGAATTGATAGTGCTGCGCCCAGCGCAGACCGCTCTCCTCCGCCGCCGAGTTGGTGTAGAGAGAAATCCCCAGTTCGCGATAGATTTCACGACGGAACGCCGGCGGCACCTCCAGTAAGGTCCCATCCTCCAGCTGCAGCTTATCGGTCATCAGCATACGAACTTCGTAGGCCAATACCTTGTTGAACTGCTGCAAACTGGGCAGGATGGCGAAGTTCAGCACCACCAGATAGGTCGTCACCAGGCTGACGAACAGCAAGGTGACGATCAATAGCAGGGTTCGGGCAAACGAGCTACGCGGTGAAAAGCGTAATCGTCTCATGCCTTGCTGCCGTCCGGGACGAAGACGTAGCCAAGACCCCAAACGGTCTGGATATAACGTGGATGCGCAGGATCTTCCTCAACCATACGACGCAAACGAGAAATCTGCACGTCGATGGAGCGTTCCATGGCGCTGTATTCACGGCCGCGGGCCAGGTTCATCAACTTGTCACGCGACAGCGGTTCACGCGGATGGCTCACTAACGCCTTCAGTACCGCGAACTCGCCGCTGGTCAACGGCATAGGCTCGTCTTCACGGAACATTTCGCGGGTACCCAGGTTCAGTTTGAATTTGCCAAAGGCAATCACCGCTTCTTCTTGCGAAGGCGCGCCCGGCAGTTCATTAGCCTGACGACGCAATACCGCACGGATACGGGCCAGCAGTTCACGCGGGTTGAACGGTTTTGGGATGTAATCGTCAGCGCCGATTTCCAGACCGACGATACGGTCGACTTCTTCACCTTTGGCGGTCACCATAATGATCGGCATAGGGTTGCTTTGGCTGCGCAGACGGCGGCAGATAGAAAGCCCGTCTTCGCCCGGCAACATCAGGTCCAGCACCATCAGGTGGAAGGATTCACGTGTCAGCAAGCGATCCATTTGCTCAGCGTTGGCTACGCTGCGAACCTGAAAACCCTGTTCGGTTAAATAACGCTCTAAAAGCGCGCGCAGGCGCATGTCATCATCGACGACCAGAATCTTATGATTCTCTTGCATTGTAGTACTCCCAAAGGCTTTATTGCCTGACGTGAATATTGTTAAAAAACCATGGCAATTCGGACAGCGATTATTGGTATATATTCTAGACTAAATTGTTACAAAGCTTATTCTTTTACCGAGTTATCAATATCTTTCATTCCGCAGACTAATTAATCCGCACATTATTGTCTCGTTTCGCGGTAAAAAGCTCACTCAGCCCTCCCGGAAGAATGACATCATCACCGTGGACTGCTGGGGACTGGCCCTCAAATTAATAACGTATTTATAACCTGATTAGCCCTGATTCCGGCGAGTGTAGCCTCAGTCTAAGCCGCCAGTGACAATGCACCTAATGTTCTGCCGTGCATTCATCGGCACTATTGTCGTCATCGCGTTGGAATAACCCTCGTATTTCGCCCCGCAGCCATTGATTGCCACGGTCATGATGAGCGCGCTCATGCCAATACTGCATCACCGGGAACTGAGGTATTGGGAAAGGCACCGGATAAATATTCACCTTGCCCGCAGCCTGCAGTAACTGTGCCGCCTCATAGGTCACCGTGGCGAGCAGGTCCGTTTGGGCAATGATCTGGGTCAGGCTCAGAAAGTGGCTGGTCTGCAGTTTGACGTTGCGCACAATCCCCTGTTCCCTCATCGCCTGTTCGGCAATTTCCTGGCTGCGGATGCGCAAACGGGCAGTGACGTGCTCTGCCTGCAAGAACTGCGGCAATGACAGCGTTTTGCCAATCTGCGGATGGCCCTGGCGCACCGCACAGCAGAATCCACTGTAAAATAACCGCTGCTGATAAAAAACGGCGCGACGCAGGTCGGGAAAATAGCCGATAGCCAGATCGACCCGTCCGCTTTCCAGCGCCTCTTCCAATTGCGCCGGAGCCAGCTCATGGCTGACCACCGCCATCCCCGGGGCCACCTGGGCCAGATGGTTAATCAGAGGAGGTAAAAAATACTGCTCTCCGATGTCCGGCATACAGAGCGTTAGCGTTCTGCGGTTAGCCGCAGGATCAAACCCCACCGGTTGCAAAACATCGTCGCGGATCATCGACAGCACCCGCTCGACGGAGGGCATCAGTTCACTGGCCCGGTCAGTCGGGCGCATTTCGTTATTAATCCGCACAAACATCGGGTCGTCAAACAGTTGACGCAGGCGAGCCAGCGCATGGCTCACTGCCGGCTGGCTGATACCCAGCATCTGCCCCGCCAGGCCGACGCTACGCTGGCGAAAGATAGCGTCAAACACCACCAATAAATTCAAATCGACGTTCTTCAAATTCATTTTTCTTATTCGCCCAATAAATCACATTCGATTGATTGATTGTAGGCAGCAGATATTCTCTCAGTACATAAGAATTTTCATTTCATTAACAAAAATGCATCACAGGAGCGGTTATGCAGACAGGTGACCAGACCCACTCAGCCAGGCCAAAAGCACTGCACTGGATCGATGGCCAATGGCAGGACTCGACCAAACAAGGCATCAGTATCAGCCCGGCGGATGGCTCCGAACTGGGAGAATTTGCCGACGGCGGCACCGAGGAAGCCGCGATGGCGATTGCCGCCGCCCAACGCGCATTTGTGCCGGCATGGAGCCGCGACCGACAGTTGCGGGCCCGCTGCCTGAATCAAATGGCCGATCGATTTGAGCAGCATGCAGAAACCCTGGCCCGGATCCTGGCGCAGGACAACGGTAAACCGCTGAGTGAAGCCCGCTTTGAGGTTCAGTTCATTCCCAGCAAACTGCGCTATGCCGCCGCACTGGCCCTGACCACTTACGGGCGTGCCATGGAGATCCAGCCCGGCGCCTTATCCCGGGTGCTGTACGAGCCGCTGGGCGTGGTCGGGGTGATCACTCCGTGGAATTCACCGGCCATTCTTACCATCAGATCGCTGGCCCCGGCGTTGGCCGCGGGCAATACCGTCGTCATCAAACTTCCGGCTCAGACCGCTCAGGTTAACGCGGCATTCGCCCGCATTCTGGCCGAAGTCGACAGCCTGCCGCAGGGGGTGGTGAACCTGTTCACCGAAAGCGGCAGCGAAGGTGCCATGTTGCTGGTCAGCAGCCCGTCAGTCCCGGGCATCAGTTTTACCGGCAGCACCCGCACCGGACGCACATTGGCGGCCAACGCCATGCAGCGGGTCAAACGCATCTCGCTGGAATTAGGTGGGAAAACGCCGCACCTGCTGTTCGAAGACGCCGACCTGGATCGCGCCTTGCCGATGATCGTGCGTTCACTCACCACCTTCAGCGGTCAATTCTGTGTTACCGGCAGCCGTTTACTGGTGCAGCGCGCTATCTATCCGCAGGTTAAAGCCCGCATGGCCGCCTTGCTGGAGGCGGTAAAAATCGGGCCATCGCTGGAGGCGGGCGTTGAGTTGGGGCCGTTGATCGACCAACAAAGCGTCCTGCGGGTCGATGCCATGGTCACTGCCGCGCTGGCCCAGGGGGCCAAGGCCGTGGTTCGCGGTGGACCGGTAGTGGAAGGCCCCCTGGCCAAAGGCGCGTTCTACCGGCCGACCCTGCTGGAAGTGCCCAACAGCGATATGGACATTGTGCAGCAGGAGGTTTTCGGCCCGGTGCTCACGCTGGAGGCCTTTGACGACGAAGCGCAAGCGATCGCCTCCGCCAATCATAACGACTACGGGTTGGCCGCCAGTATCTGGTCGATGGATGCCAACCGCCCGCACCGGGTAGCGCGGGAAATTCAGGCCGGCAGCGTGTGGATCAACGACTGGGCGCAAATTCACGATGAGTTCGAAGAAGGTGGATACAAGCAGAGCGGCCTGGGGCGTTTGAACGGTATCGCCTCGCTGGACAGCTTTATCGAATACAAACACGTCTATCAAAATGTGGGGGTCACCGACCCGCAGAGGAATGACTAAATGAGCATCGATATTCAGCAACTGCAAAAGAAACATCTGTTCCCGCTATGGGAGTCACTGCATGGCCTGGTCCCCAATCAGCCAGAACCTCAGGCTACGCCCTATCAATGGCATTACGCTGAGGTCAAAGACGCGCTGCTGGATATCGGCTCAAAGATCGACATCGAACGTGCCGAACGCCGCGTGCTGGTCATGGAAAATCCGTCGCTGCCACCGGGCTCGTCACGCATCACCGACACGCTGTATGCCGGAATGCAAATGGTGCTGCCGGGTGAAATTGCCCCATTGCATCGCCACACCCCCACCGCGCTGCGCTTTATTCTGGAAGCCGAAGGCGGCAACACCACGGTGGACGGCGAAAAGACTACGCTGCACCCGGGGGATTTTATCATTACCCCTTCATGGCGTTGGCACCAGCACCAAAATGACACCGATAAACCGATATTCTGGCTCGATGGCCTGGATGCCCCGCTGCTGCACTTTCTCAAGGCCGGGTTTCGGCAAGATCGCCTGCCCGCAGGCCAAACGTTGGAGCCACGCCCTGAGGGCGATGCTCTGGCCCGTTACGGTACCGGCCTGATACCGCTGGAGTACCGCCCAACGGGGCAGAGCCAGCCCTCGCCGATATTTAACTATCCGTATCAACGCACCCGCGAAGCGCTGGAACAATTAAAGCGCCATAGCGAGATCGACCCGGCCAGCGCCATCAGCCTGCGTTATATCAATCCGGCCAACGGCGATTGGGCCATTCCCACCCTCGGCACCGTCATCACGCTGCTGCCAAGAGGCTTTACCAGCCTCTACCAACGTGGCAATGCCAGCCAGGTGCTGGTGGTGATGGAGGGAGAACTGGAAGTCCGGTTAACCGGCGGGATTCACTTCCGGCTAAAACCGAAAGACATTTTTGCGCTGCCTTCGTGGCTCAGCTATCAGTTGTCGGCACCTGACGGCGATACGGTCTGCTTTAGCTTTTCCGATCGGCCGGTGCTGGAAAAACTGGGGATCTGGCGGCACGAGATCACGCCTGAGGGCTAATACCACCAGCTCAATCGGCCCATTCAGCGGCTAACACCATCACATTTTTGCTTTCAGAGGGCCTATATCATGAAGATCTGCCGCTTCAATCACGACCGGATAGGGATCATCCGGCAGCAGCGGGTGTACGACATCACGCCAATGTTTCACGACATCCCCCCCGCCCACTGGCCCACACCGCCTGTCGACTGGATGATTAGCCATTTCCCCGACATTGCCTCACAGCTGGGTGCGAACTGGGAACGGCTGGAAAACTACCCGCTGGAGCAGGTAAGCCTGAACGCACCGGTGGCCAATCCCGGAAAAATTGTCGCTGCGCCAATTAATTACCGCGATCATATTGCCGAAGCCAATGCCGACCAGCAAATCAACCATGGCAAGGTCTATACCGATATCAGCGAATACGGTCTGTTTCTCAAGGCCAACAGCTCATTGTGCGGGCCGAACGAAATCATACCTCTGCCAATCCCCGGCCGACGAACCGATCCAGAGGTCGAACTGGCGGTGATCATTGGTCAACGTGCCCGGAACTTGCCCGTCGATCAGGCGCTGGAGGCGGTGTTCGGTTACGCTATCGGCATAGACATGACCGTGCGCGGCTCGGAGTTTCCCTCTTTTCGTAAATCGGCCGATGGGTTTTCGGTACTCGGCCCGTGGATTGTCACCCCTGACGAAATCGGCGATCCGAACACCCTGGATCTCAGCATTCGGGTCAACGGCCAACTCAGGCAGCACTCCAACACCCGCCACCTGATTTATAACGTACAACGCCTGATCGCCTATGCCTCGGCGATGTTTACCCTGTGGCCAGGGGACGTGATTTATACTGGTACGCCGTCTGGGGTCTCCGCGATACAGGCTGGCGACCGCATCGAGGTCAGTATCGAGCGCATAGGTGCGATGTCGGTCACGATCGCCGACAGCGTCCCCTGACTGGCCCTATTTTCGATGCCTCTGGCCCCGTATCTGTCGTACACTTCGCGCTATAGGTTCCACTATTGCCACGGTAACAGGTTGCATGAGAACACCGCTTATCACCCGTGAAGGGTACGACAAACTGAAACAAGAGCTGGACTACCTCTGGCGTGAAGATCGGCCAGAGGTCACTAAAAAAGTGACCTGGGCGGCCAGCCTCGGCGACAGAAGTGAAAATGCCGACTATCAGTACAACAAAAAACGGCTGCGGGAAATCGATCGCCGGGTACGTTACCTGACCAAATGCCTCGAACAGTTGAAGGTCGTCGACCACTCACCGCAGCAAGAAGGCAAAGTCTTCTTCGGCGCCTGGGTGGTGGTGGAAAACGAAGACGGTGAGATTAAACGCTTTCGCATCGTCGGCTATGACGAGATTTTTGGCCGCCGGGACTACATCTCCATCGATTCACCGATGGCCCGCGCCCTGCTGAAAAAAGAAGTGGGGGACGCCGCCACCGTCAACACTCCGGCAGGAGATGCGCTGTGGTATGTGAATGAGATCGAGTACGTTAAATAGAGCTGGCGACTAACCAGTCCATTATTAGGGAGAGCGTGCCGAAGGGGTCGTAGCGGGCTTGCCCGCCGACCAATTTGCCGGGAGCAAATTGGAACGACTGCCAGTCGGCCCGTAGGGTGGGACACATGGATGTGTCCCATAATGGCCCCTCGGTGCGCTAGGCCCGAGTATCTCGGGCTAAAATCAAACTTAAAAGATTTCAGTTTTTTCCGAGCGGCCGCCCGCCGCCGCGGTACAGGCCGTTTTGCGCGCCATGGCTACCGAGAGGCGGCCCGCTTCACTGGCATTTTCCCCGCGCAATCCGTATAACTGTCCCCCTGTTTACTAACCATTCCCAACAGATACCAGACATATGAATGACCCACTGAGCCGCATTATTGCAACAGAACTGCAGGCCCGGCCGGAGCAAGTTGACTCCGCCATCCGTCTGCTGGATGAAGGTAATACCGTGCCCTTTATTGCACGCTATCGTAAGGAAGTCACCGGGGGTCTGGACGATACCCAACTGCGCCAGCTGGAAACCCGCCTGGGTTATCTGCGTGAACTGGAAGACCGCCGTCAGACCATCCTTAAATCAATCGACGAGCAGGGCAAACTGACCGAACAACTGGCGGGGGCGATCACCGCCACGCAAAGCAAAACCGAACTTGAAGATCTCTACCTGCCGTACAAACCCAAGCGCCGCACCCGTGGGCAGATCGCGATTGAAGCCGGTCTGGAGCCCCTGGCAAACACCCTGTGGCAAGATCCTCAGCAGCAGCCTGAACAACTGGCCGAAGGCTACGTTGATGCCGACAAGGGCGTAGCGGACGTTAAAGCCGCCCTCGACGGCGCGCGTTACATTCTGATGGAGCGCTTTGCCGAAGACGCCGCGCTGCTGGCCAAGGTTCGTAATTACCTGTGGAAGCACGCGCATCTGGTCTCCAAAGTGGTGGAAGGCAAAGAAGAAGCCGGCGCGAAATTCCGCGACTACTTCGATCACCACGAACCTATTGCCCAGGTGCCTTCACACCGTGCGCTGGCCATGTTCCGTGGCCGCAACGAAGGCGTGCTGCAACTGGCGCTGAACGCCGACCCACAGTTTGAAGAAGCCCCGCGCGAAAGCCAGGCGGAACAGATCATCATCAGCCATCTCGATCTGCGCCTGAATAACGCCCCGGCAGACGCCTGGCGCAAAGCCGTGGTCAACTGGACCTGGCGCATCAAGGTGCTGCTGCATCTGGAAACCGAACTGATGAGCACCCTGCGCGAACGTGCGGAAGATGAAGCAATCAACGTCTTCGCCCGTAACATGCACGACCTGATGATGGCCGCACCGGCCGGCATGCGCGCAACCATGGGGCTGGATCCGGGCTTGCGTACCGGAGTCAAAGTGGCGGTGGTGGATGCCACCGGCAAACTGGTCGCCACCGACACCGTCTACCCGCACACCGGCCAGGCCGCCAAAGCCGCGGCCATCGTCGCGGCACTGTGCATCAAACACAAAGTGGAACTGGTCGCCATCGGCAACGGTACCGCATCGCGTGAGACCGAGCGTTTTTATCTTGATTTGCAACAGCAATTCGGCGAAGTCAAAGCGCAGAAAGTGATCGTCAGCGAAGCCGGTGCCTCGGTGTATTCCGCCTCCGAACTGGCGGCGCTGGAGTTCCCGAATCTCGACGTCTCGCTGCGTGGCGCCGTCTCCATCGCCCGTCGCCTGCAGGATCCGCTGGCCGAACTGGTCAAAATCGATCCGAAATCCATCGGTGTTGGTCAGTACCAGCACGATGTCAGCCAAAGCCAACTGGCGAAAAAACTCGATTCGGTGGTTGAAGACTGCGTAAACGCCGTCGGGGTTGATCTGAACACCGCTTCGGTGCCGCTGCTGACCCGCGTGGCCGGCCTGACCCGCATGATGGCGCAGAACATCGTTACCTGGCGTGATGAGAATGGCCGTTTCAGCAACCGCGAACAGCTGTTGAAAGTCAGCCGCCTGGGGCCAAAAGCCTTTGAGCAGTGCGCCGGCTTCCTGCGTATCAACCACGGCGACAACCCGCTGGACGCCTCGACCGTTCACCCGGAAACCTACCCGGTGGTCGAACGTATTCTGGCCGCCACCCGCCAGGCACTGCAAGATCTGATGGGTAACCCGGCAGCGGTACGCAGCCTGAAGGCCAGCGATTTCACCGACGACAAGTTCGGCGTGCCAACGGTGACCGACATCCTGAAGGAGTTGGAGAAACCGGGCCGCGATCCGCGTCCGGAATTCAAAACCGCCACCTTCGCCGAGGGCGTTGAAACCCTGAGCGACCTGCAGCCGGGGATGATTTTGGAAGGCTCGGTGACCAACGTCACCAACTTCGGGGCCTTTGTGGATATCGGCGTGCATCAGGACGGTCTGGTGCATATCTCCTCGTTGGCGGACAAGTTTGTCGAAGATCCGCACACCGTGGTGAAAGCCGGTGACATCGTCAAAGTGAAGGTGATGGAAGTGGATCTGCAGCGCAAACGCATCGCGCTGAGCATGCGTCTGGACGAGCAACCGGGTGAAGGTTCACCACGCCGCGGCGGTAACGCCGCCCCGGCCAGGGACAACGCCAACCGGGCGCCGGCCAATAAGGCCAAACCGCGCGGCAACAACAATACCTCGGCGGGTAACAGCGCCATGGGTGATGCGCTGGCGGCGGCATTCGGCAAAAAATCTTAATCAGGCCCTGACCAGGCCTATGGGATGCAGGGCGGAGTTCACTCCGCCCTTTCCTGCCGAACTATCCCCGCAATTTTTTGACCCGCCTCAATAAACCTGCATATTTCTTCAATCTTGCCAACAACCATAATGACCCGCTGTTTCAGGCCTGAAAATAGCGCTGCATAGCCATCGATTAACACCGTTATTAACATCATGTTCTCATTTTGGTATTTCTCAGAGAAACACAAATAGTTACTGCTCGTATTCAGCCGATGAGATGTTGCCAAATAAATACCAATAGTAACGCTGCCGGATTATGACTATTGAATTTGTCGCTAATTTTTTCAAACTGGAAAAAATCACTACAATCACGTAACTGATTTAACTCACCATTCGCATTTGCACCCCGCCAGAGCGGGTGATAAAAGTAGTCCTGTCAGGCAATCCCGATCGTAAAATGTGATCGCCACAACCTTTGGTTACCAATACCCCTATTTTTTGTATTGAATACGATAATGATTCTCACTATTATTATTTTGCGTGTTCACTGCATTACCTCATGGATTGAAAACGTCGGCAGCCCGTAGCTTTGCTCGGCGCTTCCTCAGGAACGTTCTTTTATCATCATCGGCCCAATAAGCTGGGCTCAGGGAAGGTTACATGCATCTTCAGCCTAAACGATCGTATAAGATCGCCGGCTTCGCCAATGACATTGGCCCAGCCTACCGCCAGAAACTTTTATCCCTCGGCATGCTGCCGGGTTCATCGTTTGAAGTAGTACGCGTAGCGCCGCTGGGTGACCCAATAGAAATTAAAACCCGCCGCGTCAGCCTGGTGCTGCGTAGGAAAGATCTGGCCCTGATCCTGCTCGACGGCCAATCCTGACGCTGAGCCGCCTTGCCTTGGCCATGCACATCGCCTGGCCCCATTTCCCTTGACTGATATCACGCAACATTATGAAAAAACTCACTATTGGCTTAATAGGAAATCCTAATTCCGGTAAGACGACGCTGTTTAACCAGCTTACCGGGGCGCGCCAGCGGGTCGGGAACTGGGCGGGGGTGACGGTAGAACGTAAAGAAGGCTTGTTCACCACGCCGCAATCCCAGGTCAAGCTGGTCGATCTGCCCGGCACCTACTCCCTGACCACCATCTCGGAGCAAACCTCACTCGACGAACAGATCGCCTGCCACTACATTCTGAGCGGCGACGCCGATCTGCTGATCAACGTGGTCGACGCTTCCAATCTGGAGCGCAATCTGTACCTGACGCTGCAACTGCTGGAGCTGGGTATTCCCTGCATCGTCGCGCTGAACATGCTGGATATTGCCAGAAGTCAGAAAATTGATATTGATATTGCCGCACTGTCCGCACGCCTCGGCTGCCCGGTGGTACCGCTGGTCTCCACCAAGGCCGACGGTATTGGCGTGTTAAAGCAAATGATCGACAATCATCAGTTCAACGAATTGAAAGCGCTGGTGCTCTACCCACCGGTGCTGCTGAAAGAAATGACCACGCTGAGCGACGCGATGCCGCAAAACTTGCCAAGCGAACAGCGTCGCTGGCTGGCACTGCAGATGCTGGAGGGCGATATCTACAGCCATACTTTGGCCGGCCCGGCAGCAGCTCTGCTGCCGGCAGCCAAAGAGGCACTGCGACAGCAGCAACAGGAAGACCCGGCACTGGTGATCGCCGATGCGCGCTATCAGTCAATCACCACCCTGTGTGACGCCGTCAGTAATTCTCAGCAGGCGATGCCGAACCGCCTGACCGAAGCATTGGATAAAGTGATCCTCAATCGCTGGCTGGGGGTGCCGATCTTCCTGTTGGTGATGTATCTGATGTTCCTGCTGGCGATCAACATCGGCGGCGCGCTACAGCCTATTTTCGATATTGGCTCAGCGGCCATCTTTATCCAGGGCATTCAATGGTTGGGCTACACCCTGCATTTCCCTGAATGGCTGACGATTTTCCTGGCGCAGGGGGTCGGTGGCGGTATCAATACCGTGCTGCCGCTGGTGCCACAAATCGGCATGATGTATCTGTTCCTGTCATTCCTTGAAGACTCCGGCTACATGGCGCGGGCGGCCTTCGTGATGGATCGTCTGATGCAGGCACTCGGGCTGCCGGGTAAATCTTTCGTGCCGCTGATTGTCGGTTTCGGCTGCAACGTGCCGTCCATCATGGGCGCCCGCACGCTGGATGCTCAGCGCGAACGCCTGATGACCATCATGATGGCGCCATTTATGTCCTGTGGCGCCCGGTTGGCAATCTTCGCCGTGTTTGCCGCCGCCTTCTTCGGCCAGGACGGCGCGGGCGTGGTGTTCTCCCTGTATATGCTCGGCATTGTGGTGGCGATCCTCACCGGGCTGGTGCTGAAATACACCATCATGCGCGGCGAAGCTTCCCCCTTCGTTATGGAGCTGCCGGTTTACCACGTGCCGCACCTGAAAAGTCTGCTGCTGCAAACCTGGCAGCGGCTGAAAGGCTTCGTGCTTCGCGCCGGTAAAGTGATTGTGATTGCCAGCATCTTCATTGGTGGCCTGAACAGCTTTTCATTCAGCGGCAAGCCGGTGGATAACATCAATGACTCCGCGCTGGCGTCGGTATCCAAGGTGCTGACACCGCTGCTAGAGCCGATGGGCGTACACAATGATAACTGGCAGGCCACCGTCGGCCTGGTCACCGGGGCCATGGCGAAAGAAGTGGTGGTCGGCACGCTGAACACGCTGTACACCGCCGAACGCATCAATAACACCGAGTTTGACGCCGCCAACTTTAATCTGTTGGACGAACTGGGCGGTGCCCTTGATACCACCTGGCAGGGCTTGAAAGACACCTTCAGCCTGAGCGTGCTGTCCAACCCGATTGAGGCCAGCAAGGGTGACGGGGAAATGGACGTCGGTTCGATGGGCGTGATGAGCAGTAAATTCGGTTCAGGAATCTCCGCCTACAGCTACCTGATTTTCGTGTTGCTGTACGTCCCCTGCGTCTCGGTCATGGGGGCTATCGCCCGTGAATCCAGCCGTGGCTGGATGACCTTCTCCATTCTCTGGGGGCTGAATGTCGCTTACTCGTTGGCCACGCTGTTTTATCAGGTCGCCACCTTCGGCCAGCACCCGCAGTACAGCCTGACGGCGATCGTCATTGTGGTGCTGTTCAATCTGTTGATCCTGTTCGGCCTGCGCCGGGCGCGCAGCCGGGTAACGGTTCGCCTGGGCAACGCCACACCTGCGGCATGCTGTCAGGGTGGCAAGGGAAACTGTCACTGATGGCCGGCCTGTTGCAGATCCGCGATGCATTGGCGCTGCACGGAAACGTGCAGGCGCTGCAACTCAGCCGTCAGTTGGCCGCCCCGCTGCCGTTAGTGCAGGCCATGCTGGAGCGTTTAATCGCGATGGGGAAAGTAGAGCGAATCGAGCAGGATAACAGCGCCTGCCTGAGCGGCAGTTGCAAAAGTTGCCCTGAGGGCCAGAAGTGCAGCAGTACCGTGGTGTATCGTTTGAAGTAATGGAGGTTGGGGCGCAGCACAAAGCACGCCCCAACTTAACTGATTCAATCGTTATTATTTGTCTTTATACACGTCAGCAGTAGCGCTGAATTTACCGTGTTCACGGCCAGCAATAATCACATAATACTGACCGCCTTTCTCATCAGCCAGTTTGGACAGTTCTTCTTTTGCATCCATTGGCGACGTGGTCTGTGCGGTAGTAGACACCGAACCCACTTTCTCGTATTTACCCGGATTCTTGGCCAGATCTTCCTTGGTCAGCAGGGTGGCTGCCATGGTGCTGAAAGACACTGAACCTACAACTAACGCGGCAATAATCATTTTCAAAGATTTCATTACATTACCTCTCAATGGATAGTTTATTTATTATGAAAGCTGTCCAGAGTAAATGCGTCATAACACCAGTTGCCGTGACATCTGCTGACCTCGTTGCTTTCCCTGACGAGAGCCGTTTCCCAGAGACGAAACGCCAAAGTGAAAAAACCATGGGTGATTTTTTCATTTTCAACCAACGCAGTTACCCCCTTAAGTATCGGACAGCTTTATTTTTTATCCACTAAACTGCTCTTTTTTTAGCGCTTTATTGTGCGTTTTGGCGGCAGATCCCATTTTCGGCCACAAAAGTGCCAATAATTTCTGCAAATTCATCAGGCTGGGAAATGAATGGCGCATGAGCCGCTTTCGCAATGATGATTGATGATGAGTGAGGCCAACTGACGTCGAGCAATCCGGCGACCTTACGCGGCACCAATCCGTCCAGATAACCGTAAATCCGCAACAGTGGCAGTGACAGCCCCGCCAGCGACTGGCGCAAGTCAGCGGTCCGCAGTATCTCAAGCCCGCCGTTCAGTACTTCAACGCTCGGCATCGGCTGGTTAAGCACTACCGATTTCAGCAAACGGGCGTCCTGCCGCGCACTTTCCGTGCCCAACGTTTGTAATGCCAGAAAACGCTCTACGGTGCGCTGGAAATCCTGACTCAGCTGATGCTGAAAACCGCTTAGCACCTCCGGGCGGATCCCCGGCCAATCATCCTGTGCCGCAAAGCAGGGTGAAGAGGCCACGGTAATCAACCCATGCACCCGATGTGGCTGCGTCAACGCAATCTGGCTGGCCACCAACCCACCGAGCGACCAACCCAACCACCAGGCCTGCGCCGGCGCGGCGTCCAACACAATTTCCGCCATTTGCTCAAGCGACATGGCAGCAAATCCCTGGCTGCGGCCATAACCCGGCAGATCGACCAGATGCAGACGAAAATGCGGCGTCAGCCGCTCAAGCATGCAACTCCATACTTCCGCATTCAGCCCCCAGCCGTGCAGCAGCACAAGATCGCGATCGCCTTCACCTATTGTTTGCCAGTACAACGCTGTCATCGGTTATTGTCCTTTCATTCTCATCCGTCAGGGAGGACGGCTATGCTATCAATCTACAGCCGCTGTTGGCTATGCCGACAGCCATTACGCCTCAGCCATCATGGCATTTGCAGCTATTGCCTGCGCCACCTGCCGACCAAGCCCTTATGCTGCCCCCGCTGCGGCCTGCCCGCCGGCGATGCCGCATTACCCTGTGGCCGCTGCCTGCAGCAACCGCCCCCTTGGCAGGCACTGGTGTTCGTCAGCGATTATCAGGCCCCATTGCGTCAGCTAATCAAAAAATTCAAGTTTCAGCATACGCCGGAGCTGGCGCCGCTGCTGGCTCGGCTAATTTTGCTAAACTGGCAACAAGCGCATCGAGAGCAGTATTTGAACAGACCCGATGTGATTTTAGCGGTACCCTTGCAGGCAAAACGTTGCTGGCGACGCAGCTATAACCAGAGCAGCCTGCTGGCACGACCGCTGGCCTACTGGTTGGGCTGCGACTACCGCCCCGCCGCCCTGAGCCGGGTACGCAAAACTGCCCCACAGCAAGGGTTGCCGGCCCGCATGCGGCGGCGTAATCTGCGCGGAGCATTTCGTTGCCACGAATCCCTCGAGGGCCGACACATCGCCCTGCTGGACGATGTAGTCACGACGGGCAGCACGGTGGCGGAAATTGCCAGGTTGTTGCAGCGGCAGGGCGTGGCATCAATACAGATTTGGTGCGTTTGCCGCACGTTGTAGTGCCACGGCAATGGGCGTATTATAACCTAGTATAGAAGTCAACTATTTGAACTAACGAGCTAATGCCATGATTCGTATAACAGATACTGCACAGGAACACTTTGCCAAACTGCTGGCAAATCAAGAGGAAGGCACCCAAATCCGCGTATTCGTGATCAACCCGGGTACGCCTACGGCCGAATGCGGTGTCTCTTATTGCCCGCCGGACGCGGTTGAAGCAACAGACACCGAGCTGAAGTTCGAAAAACTGTCCGCCTATATCGACGAACTGAGCAAACCTTATCTGGACGATGCCGAAATTGACTTCGTCACCGACCAACTGGGCTCGCAGCTGACGCTCAAAGCGCCAAACGCCAAAATGCGCAAAGTGGACGACAACGCACCGCTGATGGAGCGCGTTGAATACGTACTGCAGTCACAGATCAACCCACAGCTGGCAGGCCACGGTGGCCGTGTGACGCTGATGGAAATCACTGATGACAGCCTGGCGATCCTGCAGTTCGGTGGCGGCTGTAACGGTTGTTCCATGGTCGATGTGACCCTGAAGGAAGGCATCGAGAAAGAGCTGCTGCAGAAGTTCCCTGAACTGAAAGGCGTGCGCGATTTGACCGAACACCAGCGCGGCGAGCACTCTTATTATTAATCCCCTGTTCCAGGGCAACATGCCCCACAGCGGATAAAAAAATGCCGGATTCGGTTTACCCAATCCGGCATTTTTACCTCAATTAGCCTACCGATACCTTACGCCGCCGCTTGTCCAAATCCTTCAGCAATCGGTTAACCTGTTGATCGGCAAACATCTCCTCCAGCGTTTGGGTCAGTTTACGCCGCCAGTTAGGGTACTGACTGCTGGTACCGGGAATATTGACCGGATCCGCCATGTCCAGCCAGTCTTCCGGCTGCAGACCCAGCAACGCGCTGGCGCTGTCGGCAACGTAACGCTGCAAGCCCCGGTTAAGCAGCGGGCTCATATTCAACAACGCCGCCTTTTTGCCCACCTTCTGCGGCACACAACCATAGTGGTGCAGCCCGTCCAGCAACCCCTGCTTGGCACGTTCGCGGTCGGCAAACAGCCCTTTGAGGATCTCCGCATCCGGATACAACCCCAGTTGGTTGCCCAACTGCAGGTCACCACTTTGCCAATAGCCGCGCAGCGTTGGCAGATCGTGCGTGGTAATGGTCGCCATGGCCTGCACCGGATAGGCCTGCGGCGCGCGGAAATGGTTCTCACCGTCACGTTCGAAATACAGCACCTTATAGGAATAGACCCCGCTGTCGCGCAACTTCGCGACAATCTCAACCGGAACGGTACCGAGGTCTTCGCCAATCACCATACAGCGGTGGCGTTGGCTTTCCAGCGCCAGCACCGCCAACAGGTCATCCACCGGGTATTTCACATAGGCACCGTGAACCGCAGTTTCACCGTAGGGGATCCACCACAGGCGCAGTAACGCCATCACATGATCAATGCGCAGCGCGCCGCAACTGGTCATATTGGCACGCAGCAGATCGATAAACGGCTGGTAGCCGCGCGCCGCCATCACATGCGGGTCCATCGGCGGCAGGCCCCAGTTTTGTCCGAGCGGCCCCAGAATGTCCGGCGGCGCCCCCACCGAGGCTTTCAGACAATAAAGATCGCGCTCACACCAGGTTTCCGCGCCCCCTTCTGCCACGCCGACCGCCAAATCGCGGTACAGGCCAATCGGCATCTGCTGTTGCTGACTCAGGCGGAAACAATCGGCGAACTGGCTGGCGGCCAGCCACTGCAGCCACAGGTAAAACTGCACCTGATCCTGCTGCTGCTGACAAAATTGCTGCACCGCAGCGCTGTCGCCCTGTTGATATTGTTCAGGCCAGGCCGGCCAGCCCCACAGGCTGCTGTCAACGGCTGCCAAATGGGCATGCAGCGCATCAAAGGCCGCCTGCTGATACAGGCTGTCACCACCGTCGAGAACAAACTGCTCAAATGCCTGACGCTGCTCGTCACCCGCTTTGCGCGCCTGGAACTGCGGGAACGCCAGCGTCAACGCCGCCAGCTTAAGCTGCGTCACCGTGCTGTAATCCACCAGTTCGCTGCTGCGCGCGGCGGCCAGTTTCTTTTGCGTGGCCGGTTTCAACCACCATCGCTGCGCGGCCTCGTTGCGCTGGAAATCTTCCACCGCGTTCACATCGATATAAATCACGTTCAGCCAGCGGCGCGATGACGGGCTGTACGGGCTGGCGCTTTCCGGGTTGGCAGGATACAGCGCATGGATCGGGTTCAGTCCAACGAAAGCACCGCCCCTTTCACCGACCTGCTCCACCATCTGGCGCAGATCGCCAAAGTCACCGATACCCCAGTTACTGTCGGATCGCAGGGTATAAAGCTGGACGCAAGCGCCCCACAACTTCTTTCCGGTCAGCAAGGCATCCGGTTCATAGCAGCGTTTCGGTGCCACGATCAGCCGGCACTGCCACTGCTGCTCGCCCTGTTTCAGCGTCAGTTGGTGATACCCCGGAGGTAACTCAACCGGCAGGGTAAAGGTTTTACGCGCACTGGCGCGCCCCTGTTGCTGACCACCGTCTTCGCGCTGCAGCGTCCACAGATACTCGCCGCTCCCTGCCAGCGGCAATGCCACCGGCGCCCCCTGATAGAAGACCTTCACCGCCGGTAGTGGCAGTACTACGGCCTCCTGCGGGGTCGTGCTGCGCCCCATGGCGTCCAGCAGTCGGCGCTTGGTGTCCTCAGCGATCGCCTGCTGTTGACCGTGGGCATTAATATAATCGGCAGCGATACCCGCCTGAGCTGCCGCCTGATCGATGACCTTGCGATCCATTCGCTCTCCTTAACGTTTGGCTTGCCAGATACGCTGTTGGTAGTCGCGGATCGAGCGATCCGAACTGAACATACCGACCCGCGCGGTGTTAAGAATAGTACGGCGCGTCCACTCATCACGGTCACGATAGAGTTCATCTACCTGCTGTTGAGCTTTGCAATAAGAAGCAAAGTCCGCCAGCACCAAATAAGGGTCGCCACCTTCCAGCAGGCTGTGCAGCATCATGTCGAAAGCATGCTTGTCGCCGTGGCTGAATGCGCCGCTCGCCAGTTCGTCCAGGATCGCCTTCAGGTGCTTGTCTTTCTTGCGATAGCTGAGCGGGTCATAGCCTTTCGCCAGCAGCGCCTTCACCTGATCCACGGTGTTACCGAAGATAAAGATATTGTCTTCACCCACCTGCTCGGCGATTTCCACGTTGGCGCCATCCAAGGTGCCGACGGTCAGCGCACCATTCAACGCCAGCTTCATATTGCCGGTACCGGAGGCTTCTTTGCCTGCGGTGGAGATCTGCTCGGAAATATCCGCCGCCGGGATCATCAATTCAGCGACAGACACGCGGTAGTCAGGGATAAACGCCACTTTCAGTCGATCCTTCACCAGCGGATCGTTGTTGATCTTTTCCGCCGCCTGGTTGATCGCGTAAATGATGTTCTTGGCCAGGTAGTAACCCGGTGCCGCTTTGGCGCCGAACAGGAATACCCGCGGCACGATATCCAACTGCGGGTTATCGCGCAGTTGGCGATACAGCGACAGAATGTGCAGCAGGTTCAAATGCTGGCGTTTGTATTCGTGCAGGCGTTTAATTTGCACGTCGAAAATCGCGTCCGGATTGAGCGTCAGCCCCATCACGTCGTGCACATAGTTTGCCAACACGACTTTGTTATCGCGCTTAATTTGCTGATAACGCTGACGGAACGCCGCATCATCGGCGTATTTCTCCAGCCCTTTCAGGGCGTCGAGATCGTTGGCCCACTCCACCTTCAGCGTTTCATCAATCAGCCCTGACAGCGCCGGGTTACACTGCTTCAACCAGCGGCGTGGCGTAATGCCGTTGGTGACGTTATGGAATTTGTTGGGCCACAATTGGTGGTATTCCGGGAACAGATCCTTCACCACCAGATCGGAGTGCAACTGTGCCACGCCGTTGACCGCAAAGCCGCTGACCACGCACAGGTTTGCCATCCGCACCTGTTTATCATGATGCACTGCCAGCTTGGCCCACACCGCGTCGTCGCCCGGCCAATGTTTATCCACCAGCTTTTTGAAGTTGGCGTTGATCTGCTTGATGATGGAGAAATGACGCGGCAGCAGGCTGCGCACCAGCTTCTCATCCCAGCACTCCAGCGCTTCCGGCATCAGGGTATGGTTGGTGTAGGCGAAGGTTTTGCTGGTAATAGCCCAGGCGGCATCCCAGTCCAACTGATGCTCATCGAGCAGAATGCGCAGCATTTCCGGAATGGCGATGGTCGGGTGAGTATCGTTCAGCTGGATCACTTCGTACTTCGGCAGGTCTTCAATCTTGCGGCCCGCCAAATGGTGCTTACGCAGAATATCCGCCACCGAACAGGCACACTGGAAGTATTGCTGCATCAGGCGCAGGCGCTTGCCCGCCTGGTGGTTGTCATTCGGATACAGCACCTTGGTCAGCTTGGCGGCTTCCACGCCCTGCTTCTCCGCCTGCAGGAATTTGCCATCGTTGAAATCGCTCAGATCAAACGGATGCTGATGGGTGGCCTGCCACAGGCGTAGCGGTTGGGTCACGCCATTACGGAAGCCCAACACCGGCAGATCCCAGGCTTCACCGCGCAGGGTAAACTCAGGGCGCCACAGCTCGCGGCCATCGGCCAGTTTCTCCAGTTTTCCACCGATACCAACATCCACCGACAGCGCCGCATTGTGGCGGAACCACGGGTAGCTTTCGCGCTGCCAGTTGTCCGGGGCTTCTTGCTGCTGGCCGCCGCTAAATGACTGACGGAACAGCCCATACTGGTAATTCAGCCCGTAGCCGGTGGCCGGTTGTTCCACTGTGGCCATCGAATCCAGGAAACAGGCCGCCAGACGCCCCAGCCCGCCATTGCCCAACGCCGGATCGGTTTCCTGCTCCAGCAGGTCCGCCAGCTTGATATCCTGTTCCGCCAATGCCTGTTCGACGGTGTCGTACCAGCCCAGGTTAATCAGGTTGTTAGCCGTCAGGCGGCCAATCAAAAACTCCATCGAAATGTAGTTCACATGGCGCAGCGGCTTATTGCTTTTACGCGGCGCAGGCTGTGCAGCAAGCTGCTCGGCCAGGGCGCGGCTGACTGCTTCCCACCATTGGTGCTGGGTCATCTGTTGTGCAGAACTGAGGCCAAACTGTTGCCACTGACGGGTCAGTGCCGCCAGAAAAGCATCCTTTTTAAGCATAGGCTGTGACATAAGGAAAACTCTCTATCCAGTAAGTGGGTCAAATTACCGTTATCGTGCCGGGGAGAAAGAGTGAAGGCATCATCCCGCCTGGGGATTAGCTGGGGAGGAGGATTGGGGCGTAGCTAAAATTGTGATCTCAGGCACTTTTTGACTCCCTTGCATCATGCAAAAAAGCCCACCGACGAAGGCAGCGAGCACCGAGAATAAGGTGAAAACTTGTTCAATAACGTTAGCATAGTTATTGCAGCGGCTATAGTGTTGCACACAGCCGGAAATGCTTTTCTGCATCTGCGTCACCAAACCGCGCCACCACGCCGCGATTCCACAGGGATTTGCCTGCAAACGTAAAAAAGTGTGATCAATAGCAATATAACTCCAAGCCAATGCTGAACCTTGTTGCAATACGTTTAACGTTGTCAGAAGTTAGGAGGGGGATTAATTACGAGCCATAAAATAATTAGCCTCACTCCGATCCCGGCAGGCGTCGCGATGAATAAAACGCCATCGGGCAGGCCTACGGCGGCGGGAACCGCGCTTTTCACTCTGGAATACTATGCTGATCCCATCAAAACTGAGCCGCCCGGTACGGCTGCAAAATACCGTGATCCGCGATCGCCTGTTGGCCAAACTGGCCAGCACGGCCAACTATCGCCTGACATTGGTCAATTGCCCTGCGGGATACGGAAAAACGACGCTGGTCGCACAATGGGCGGCCGGCAAATCAGATTTGGGCTGGTACTCGCTGGATGAAAGCGACAACCAGCCCGAGCGTTTCGCCAGCTATCTGATCGCCGCCCTGCAACTCGCCAGCGGCGGTCACTGCGTGAAGAGCGAGGCGCTGAGCCAAAAGCATCAGTACGCCAGCCTGTCGGCGCTGTTTGCCCAACTGTTTATCGAACTTTCCGACTGGCACCAACCGCTGTATCTGGTGATTGATGACTATCACCTGATCACCAATGATGTCATTCATGAAGCCATGCGCTTCTTCCTGCGCCACCAGCCGGAAAACCTGACGCTGATCCTGCTGTCCCGCACCCTGCCGCCGCTCGGCATTGCCAATTTGCGCGTGCGCGACCAACTGCTGGAAATGGGTACGCAACAGTTGGCATTTACCCATCAGGAAGCCAAACAGTTCTTCGACTGCCGCCTGGTGTCACCAATGGAATCGCAAGACAGCAGCCGCCTGTGCGATGAGGTTGAAGGTTGGGCCACCGCGCTGCAGTTGATCGCCCTGTCCGCCCGGCAGTCGACCTCCTCCGCCCAACAGTCCGCCAAGCGCCTGGCCGGGCTGAACGCCAGCCATCTGTCGGATTATTTGGTGGACGAAGTGCTGGATCACGTCGACGCCGAGGCGCGCGCCTTTCTGCTGCGCTGTTCGGTGCTGCGCTCGATGAATGATGCACTGATCGTACGTCTGACCGGCGAAGACAACGGCCAGCAACGGCTGGAAGAGCTGGAACGTCAGGGGTTATTTATCCACCGTATGGACGACAGCGGTGAATGGTTCTGCTTCCATCCGCTGTTCGCCACTTTCCTGCGTCAACGCTGCCAATGGGAGCTGGCGCTGGAGCTGCCCGGCTTGCACCGTGCCGCCGCCGAAGGCTGGCTGGCACTGGGTTACCCGGCAGAGGCTATTCACCACGCGCTGGCCGCCAGCGACGTCAGCATGCTGCGCGACATCCTGCTGCAGCACGCCTGGTCGCTGTTCCATCACAGCGAATTGGCCTTGCTGGAAGAGTGTCTGAATGCGCTCCCCTATGAACGGCTGATCCAAAATCCCAAACTGGCGCTGCTGCAGGCTTGGCTGGCGCAAAGTCAACACCGCTACAGCGAAGTGAACACCCTGCTGGAACGCGCCGAACAGGCGATGCGCGAGCAAAAAATTGAGGTCGATCGCACCCTGGAGGCCGAATTTGACGCCCTGCGCGCCCAGGTGGCGATCAACGCCGGTAAACCGGAAGAGGCCGAGCGCCTGGCGACCGAGGCGCTGAAGTTCCTGCCACTATCCAGCTATTACAGCCGCATTGTCGCCACCTCGGTGACCGGCGAAGTCCACCACTGCAAGGGCGAACTGGCCCGTGCGCTGCCGATGATGCAGCAAACCGAACAGATGGCACGGCGTCATCAGGCTTACCACTATGCGCTGTGGGCGCTGTTGCAGCAGAGCGAAATTCTGATTGCTCAGGGTTTCCTGCAGGCCGCCTTTGAGACACAGGACAAGGCGTTTGAACTGGTACGCGAACAACATCTGGAACAGTTGCCGATGCATGAGTTCCTGCTGCGCATCCGTTCACAGATCCTGTGGTCATGGTCGCGGCTGGACGAAGCGGAAGACGCGGCGCGCGAAGGTCTGAAAATCCTGGCCAACTACCAGCCCCAGCAACAGTTGCAGTGCATCGCCATGCTGGCCAAGTGTTCTCTGGCCCGTGGCGATCTCGATAACGCCAATGCGCACATGCAGCGTTGCGAAGTGCTGCTGCACGGTACCCAGTACCATCGCGACTGGCTGACCAACGCCGACAAACCGCGGGTGATCCACTGGCAGATGACCGGCGATACTACCGCCGCTGCCCAATGGCTGCGCCAGACTGAAAAGCCGGGCATGGCGGATAACCACTTTATGCAGGGCCAGTGGCGCAACATTGCCCGGGTACAAATCATGCTGGGCCAGTATGAAGAGGCCGAAGTGGTATTGGATGAACTCAACGAAAACGCCAGACGCCTGCGGCTGGTCAGCGATCTGAACCGTAACCTGCTGCTCAGCAATCAACTTTACTGGCAGATGGAGCGCAAAAGCGACGCACAAAAGGTGCTGATGGAAGCGCTGTCACTGGCCAGCCGCACCGGATTTATCAGTCACTTCGTCATTGAAGGCGAGGCGATGGCGCAACAGCTACGCCAACTGATCCAGCTCAATACGCTGCCGGAGCTGGAAAACCACCGCGCCCAACGTATCCTGCGCGACATCAACCAGCATCATCGGCATAAGTTTGCGCATTTTGACGAGAACTTCGTCGATAAGCTGCTAACTCATCCACAGGTGCCCGAGTTAATCCGCACCAGTCCGCTGACACAGCGCGAATGGCAGGTGCTGGGGCTGATTTATTCCGGTTACAGCAACGACCAGATCGCCGGTGAACTGGCAGTGGCCGCCACCACCATCAAAACCCATATTCGTAACCTGTACCAGAAGCTGGGTGTGGCCCACCGCCAGGAAGCAGTGCAGCAGGCACAACAGCTGCTGAAGATGATGGGATATGGCGCTTAAAAACCACAACGTCGCTCTGGTCTTAATTGCCTCGGAGTTGGTTACAATAGCGACATTATTTAATTACGAGGCAGTCGGAAGTCATGGAACAGTTTGAAGCGATCAACGTTGAGCAGGCATACAGCCGTTGGAAAGACGGCAGCGCCGCCCTGGTTGATATCCGCGATCCACAGAGTTTTGAAGCCGGGCACACACCGGGCGCTTTTCATCTCACCAACGCCAGCCTGCAGACTTTTATGCAGCAGAATGATTTTGAACGGCCGGTGATGGTGATGTGCTACCACGGCAACAGCAGCCGCAGCGCGGCGCAATACCTGCTGCATCAGGGGTTTGACGCGGTATACAGCATCGACGGTGGCTTTGAGGCCTGGGCGCGTCAGTATCCGCAGGACGTTGAAACCTCCGCATAATCCTCTTCCCGCCCGCGGCGGCGGGTTCCTTCCTCGCGCCGTTAGTGAGTGTTTTTACTGGTTTTTCGCAGATCCTTTGCCTGCGCTCAGGATTTCGACGCTATAATCGGCCGTCAACGCCATCGGGTCACCGGCGGCTAAAATCATTCACTTAGACGGAAGAGCAATGGTTAGAGTAATCGCCGTATCCAATCCCCGCCTGGCGCAGGCCTTTGTCGACTACATGACGACACAGGGCATTGAGCTTAGGGTGCACAATACCGGCGAGGCGGCGGAAATCTGGCTGGCAGACGACAGCCATCTGGAGCAGGTGCAGCACGAACTGCAGCAGTTTCTGATCGACCCGCTTAACAGTCGCTATCGCGCCGCCAGTTGGCAGGCCGGCAATACCGATGCCGACCTGCACTATCAGGGCTTTTCCTATCTGCAAACCCTGCGCAGCAAGGCCGGGCCGCTGACGCTCGGCGTGATGGCTCTGTGCATTGTGGTCTATATCCTGATGCAGATATTGGGCGATGATACCCTGATGTACTGGCTCTCCTGGCCGCAAGACAGCAGCCAGTACCTGCAGCTGTGGCGCTGGGTCAGCCACGCTTTCCTCCATTTCTCACTGCTGCACATCACCTTTAACCTGCTGTGGTGGTGGTATCTCGGCGGCCCGCTGGAAAAACGCCTCGGCAGCGGCAAACTGTTCGTGCTGGCAGTGGTCTCGGCCTTCTTCAGCGGCTGGGCGCAGTCACTGTTTAGCGGTGCCCTGTTCGGCGGCCTGTCCGGCGTAGTCTACGCGCTGATGGGCTACTGCTGGCTCAGCGGCGAGCGAGCACCGGAACGCGGTCTGATGCTGCCGCGCGGCCTGATGGTGTTTTCCGTCCTGTGGCTGGTGGCCGGATATTTCGATATTTTAGGAATGTCGATCGCTAACGCGGCACACGTAGCCGGTTTAGTGTTAGGGTTATTGATGGCATTTTGGGACACGCGTCATCGCGCGCATAACGAACAATAACAGCCAGGTACAAGCCAGGCGTTTTAGGGGATTACCGTGAAGCAAACACAGCGTCATGACGCTATTATCGAACTGGTGCGCCTGCAGGGTTATGTCAGTACCGAAGAGCTGGTCGAACATTTTGACGTTAGCCCGCAAACGATTCGTCGTGATTTGAATGACCTGGCCGATCAGAACAAAATCCAACGCCACCACGGTGGGGCAGCCTTGCCTTCCAGTTCGGTCAATGCCGCCTACAACGATCGCAAAGTGATGTGGTCGGAACAGAAAGCGCGTATCGCTCAACGCGTCGCCAGCCAGATCCCGGACGGCGCCACGCTGTTTATCGACATCGGCACCACCCCGGAAGCGGTCGCCCATGCGCTGATGAATCACAAGAACCTGCGCGTGGTGACCAATAACCTGAACGTCGCCACTCTGCTGACCGCCAAGGAAGATTTCCGTCTGATCCTGGCCGGTGGCGAGGTACGTACCCGCGACGGCGGTATCATGGGTGAGGCCACGCTGGACTTTATCTCCCAGTTCCGTCTCGATTACGGCATTCTGGGTATCAGCGGCATCGATATGGACGGCTCGCTGCTTGAATTCGACTATCACGAAGTGCGCACCAAACGCGCAATTATCGAAAATTCACGCTGCGTGATGTTGGTCACCGACCATTCCAAATTCGGCCGCAACGCGATGGTTAACCTCGGCAATATGAGCCTGATCGACTACCTGTTTACCGATCAACTACCGCCGCCAAGCGTGATGAAAATCATCGAGCAGTACGACGTACAGCTGGAGTTGTGTTAAGCCCTTCTCTCGCATCTTCTCCTTTTGGAGAAGGTGCTAGGGAGCATTTTTCCTGCTTAAGCGTTTTTCAAGCTGCTCAAGTTGTTCCAGTTCAATTCGGTCGGCCTCACGTGCATCAGTCATTTTTCTTTGCTGATCGAAGGATTCATAACGTTGGTGTACAACAGACTTCATCTGTTCACGACTTACGGAGCCACAGTGGCTCAACAGTGGCTGTTCATTGAAAGCCATAAAATTATCGATATACTGCCGCCAATCAGCCAATTTAAGATGCTGTTTACTCTTCGCCCGAAACTCTGCAAATTCGAAGAACATAGAGGCCAGACGATTTAAACTATCCAGCTCATCTTCGTTAAGATAATTTTTGGCGACTACCACGTCGGCCTTACGTACTCTGGGGCCTTTGAAGCTCGTCAGATTCATATTGGATTTAGTAGTATCAGCACGCTGCACTACCAGTTCTGCGGCGGTATATCCTGTAACAGCAAAAAACAGTTTGTTCTGCACTTCAGCAAACAATAACCCAGTGTCTTTTTCGTTAGCTCTGTAATCTTCTGATAGCGTAAACAGATCGCGGATTTTTTGATAAAAGCGTAACTCGGAAGTGCGAATATCACGGATGCGCTCAAGAAGCTCGTCGAAGTAATCCCATTTGGGATCTTTCAGGCGTTCGTCATCCATAGCGAAGCCTTTGAGCATATATTCACCCAGCGTCCGAGTGGCCCATTGTCTGAACTGCGTACCACGAGTTGAGCGAACCCGATAACCCACAGAGATAATCATCGGTAAAGAGTACAGCAGCGTTAGGTACTCTTTACCGTCCGCCCCAGTTGTAAACTTGCGGTTTACAACTGCCCCTTCAGCCAGCTCTTTATCTGCGATCACTCCTTTTACATGTTTGCCAATATTCTGCTTACTGGTTTGGTAAAGTTCGGCCATTTCTAACTGCGTAAGCCATACCTGCCCCTCCAATGAACGTAGAATAAACTGAGATTTACCGTCTTCAGAAGTGTAGAGAATCAGATCATTATCAGACATTTTAGCCATCCTTGAGTTACAGCGTGATACGCTGTTTGCCGCTTCTGCATCTGTTTTTCCTGTTTTAATCCCGTGAACTTTCCTACATCCGACTTAGAAATATACTCTGACGATTCAAAAACTCTAGCATCTTGTAACTTCTAGATAGATAAGCATTTATTATTCATCTGGTTTATTAGTAGCTCGGTTAACACACTGCTCAGGGCAATGCTCGCAATGCCTAATACCCCTCCTTTTTGTATAACTACTATCATCAAACTGTTACCTCTATCACGCCTAAATGTTTTTGTTTGGTTAAGTCTTGGCTTGTTTGTTGGTTTTTGATTACAATCATGAGCGAAAACGAACATGAAAGAGCTATTTCGAACATCTGGAGGAAGTTGACGTGGAAACCAAAGACTTGATCGTTATCGGTGGCGGCATCAACGGTGCCGGCATCGCGGCCGATGCTGCCGGGCGCGGGCTGTCCGTTCTGCTACTGGAAGCGCAAGACTTGGCCTGTGCTACGTCTTCCGCCAGTTCCAAACTGATCCACGGCGGCCTGCGCTACCTGGAACACTACGAATTCCGTTTGGTGAGCGAAGCGCTGGCCGAGCGTGAAGTGTTACTGCGACTGGCACCACACATCGCCTTCCCAATGCGTTTCCGTCTGCCGCATCAGCCGCACCTGCGCCCGGCCTGGATGATCCGTATCGGCCTGTTCCTGTACGATCACCTGGGGAAACGCACCAGTCTGCCAGGCAGCAAGGGTTTGCGCTTTGGACCAGAATCGGTGCTGAAGCCTGAATTGAAGCGCGGTTTCGAATATTCTGACTGCTGGGTCGACGATGCTCGCCTGGTGGTACTCAATGCCCAGGAAGTGGAAAAGCGCGGTGGCGAAGTGCGCACACGCACCAAAGTGACCCGTGCATGGCGTGAAAACGGCCTGTGGATGGTGGAAGCGGTCGACGTCGACAGTGGCAAAACCTTTACCTGGCGCGCCAAGGGCCTGGTGAACGCCACCGGTCCATGGGTGAAACACTTCTTCGACGATGGTCTGAAGCTGAAATCCCCTTATGGCATCCGTCTGATCAAAGGCAGCCACATCGTGGTACCGCGTGTACACGATCAGCCACAGTCCTATATTCTGCAAAACGAAGACCATCGTATCGTCTTCGTGATCCCTTGGAATGACGAATTCTCGATCATCGGCACCACCGACGTGGAGTATCACGGCGATCCGAAAGATGTGAAGATCGACGATAACGAAATCAACTATCTGCTGAAAGTGTATAACGACCACTTCAAGAAGCAGTTGGGCCGTGACGATATCGTCTGGACATACTCTGGTGTGCGTCCGCTGTGCGACGACGAGTCCGATTCACCGCAGGCGGTGACCCGTGATTACACGCTGGACGTGCATGACGAGCAGGGTAAAGCGCCGTTGCTTTCCGTATTCGGCGGCAAACTGACGACCTACCGCAAGCTGGCTGAGCATGCGATGGAAAAACTGGCGCACTACTACCCTGGTTGTGGCCCGGCGTGGACCAAAAACGGTTCGCTGCCAGGTGGTGACATCGGTGGCGATCGCGACAGCTACGCCGCAAAACTGCGCCGTGAACACAGCTGGTTGCCGGAATCTCTGGCACGCCGCTTTGCACGCACCTACGGCAGCCACAGCGAGCTGATCCTGGCCAATGCCAATAGCCTCAGCGACCTGGGCGAAGATTTCGGTCATGGCCTGCATGAAGCCGAATTGCGCTACCTGATCGACAAAGAATGGGTGGTGGAACTCGATGACGCTATCTGGCGCCGTACCAAGCTGGGTATGTGGCTGGACGAAGCGCAGCAGGCGCGGGTAAAAGCCTGGCTGGCGGAACACGCGAAAGCGAAAACCCTGTCACTGGCATCGTAACTCGCCAAAGCTAAAAAGGGCCGGATATCCGGCCCTTTTGTATTTACAGCTTGATAGGCTTGATGTGCCAGATCTCGTCCGCATACTCCTGAATGGTGCGGTCGGAAGAGAAGTAGCCCATGTTGGCGATATTCAATATTGCCCGCCGCGTCCAGTCATCCTGATTGCGATACACCTCATCCACCTTGTCCTGCGTATCCACATAGCTGCGATAATCGGCCAGCAGTTGATAGTGATCGCCCAGGTTAACCAGTGAATCAAACAGGTTACTGTAGCGCTTTGGCTCCTCAGGGCTGAAAGCACCGGTGGCGATCTGAGTCAGCGCCTGATGCAGCTCGGGATCCTGCTCATAGTAAAGATGCGGGTTGTAACCGTTGCGCCGCAGCTCCTCAACCTGCTCGGCGGTATTGCCGAAGATAAAGATATTCTCCTCACCCACGTGTTCCAGCATCTCGACGTTGGCACCGTCCAGCGTGCCGATAGTCAGCGCACCGTTAAGCGCAAACTTCATATTACTGGTGCCGGACGCCTCGGTGCCCGCCAGTGAGATCTGCTCGGAAAGATCCGCCGCCGGAATGATCATCTGCGCCAGACTGACGCCGTAGTTCGGGATAAACACCACTTTCAACTGCGTATGCACGCGCGGATCGTTGTTGATCACCTTGGCGACATCGTTGATCAAGCGAATGATCTGCTTGGCGGCGTAATAAGCCGAGGCCGCCTTGCCGGCAAAGATCACCACCCGCGGCACCCGCTCGGTTTCCGGATCCTGCAGCAGACGGTTATACAGCGTGATCACGTGCAGTACGTTGAGCAACTGCCGCTTATATTCGTGGATACGCTTGATCTGTACGTCGAACAGCGCATCCGGGTTGACCACCACATTCAGCGTTTTGGCGATGTAGGTAGCCAGTCGCTCCTTGTTCTGCCGTTTGGCGGCCTGCACAGCCTGCAAGAAACTCGGGTAGTCGACATTGGCCTTGATCTCGCTCAGTTGGCTGAGATCGGTGCGCCAGGTCTGGCCGATACTGTCATCGAGTACGGCGGATAACGGACGGTTAGCCAGCCCCAGCCAGCGGCGTGGCGTAACACCGTTGGTTTTATTGCAGAAGCGATCGGGGAAGATATGGGCAAAATCGGCAAACAACGATTGCACCATCAGTTCGGAATGCAGCGCAGAAACGCCGTTAACCTTGTGGCTGGCCACCACCGCCAGCCAGGCCATACGTACCCGGCGGCCATTGGTTTCATCAATGATAGACACTCGAGCCAGCAGGTCATTGTCACCCGGCGCGACTTCCTGTACGTGTTTGAGGAAGTGATCGTTAATCTCGAAAATCAGCTGCAGGTGACGCGGCAGGATCCGGCCGATCATATCCAGCGGCCAGGTTTCCAGCGCTTCGCTCATCAGCGTGTGGTTGGTATAGGAGAACACCTTTTCCACCACGGCCCAGGCATCCAGCCAACTGAATTTATGCTCGTCGATTAACCTATGCATCAGTTCCGGGATCGACAGGACCGGGTGAGTGTCATTCAGGTGAATGGCAATCTTGTCTGCCAGGTTGTCGAAGCTTTTATGCATCGTCCAGTGGCGGTTGAGGATATCCTGCACCGTGGCCGACACCAGGAAATACTCCTGCCGCAGGCGAAGTTCGCGCCCGGAATAGGTGGAATCATCCGGATACAGCACGCGTGACACGTTCTCCGAGTGGTTTTTATCCTCAACGGCCGCAAAGTAATCGCCCTGGTTGAATTTACCCAGGTTGATTTCATTACTGGCCTGGGCGCTCCATAGCCGCAGCGTGTTGGTCGCATCGGTATCAAAACCGGGGATCACCTGATCGTAAGCGGTGGCAATAATCTCTTCGGTTTCTACCCAACGAGCCTTGGCACCTTCCTGTTGAATGCGGCCGCCAAAACGCACCTTATAGCGCGTGTTGTGACGTGGGAATTCCCACGGGTTACCATATTCCAGCCAGTAGTCCGGCGATTCCATCTGCTGACCGTTGACGATATTTTGTTTGAACATGCCGTATTCGTAACGAATACCGTAGCCACGTCCCGGCAGCGCCAGCGTCGCCAGCGAATCCAGGAAACAGGCCGCCAGCCGCCCCAGGCCACCGTTGCCGAGGCCCGGATCGTTCTCTTCCTCCAGCAGCTCGCCCAGGCTCATCCCCATCTCATTCAATGCGTCGTCAATATCCTGATAAATGCCCATCGACAGCAGGGCGTTGGACAACGTGCGGCCGATCAGGAACTCCATTGACAGGTAATACACCTGACGCACATCCTGTGAAAGTTGCGCACGGTTAGAACGCAACCAGCGTTCCACCATACGGTCGCGAACCGCAAACAACACGGCATTCAGCCAGTCATGCTGGTTGGCAATTGCCGGGTCCTTGCCGACAATAAACATCAATTTATAGGCGATGGAGTGTTTCAGCGCTTCAACACTGACCGTGGGTGAGGTGTAACTAATCGGTAACGTCATAGTTTTTCGATCCCAAGTGCGTGATTGCCCGTCGCCTTTCAAGCCGCAGCCTTGTTACCTGCAGCTTGAAATTCATAGGGCATAACAATAGTTACGATAAGCGTTGATAAAGCGACAGATATTCCTGTGCCGCGACTTGCCAGCCAAAATCCACGCTCATGGCGTGGCGCTGGACGTGACGCCAATGCTTGGGTCGGCTCCACAGCACCATGGCACGCCGAATGGCGTTACCCAGAGCGACGGCGTCGCAATCATCAAAAACAAACCCGCTGGCGCTGCCGTCGGCCAGGTTCTCCAACGCGCAGTCCACTACCGTATCCGCTAACCCACCGGTGCGACGCACCAGCGGCAGCGTGCCATATTTCAGGCCATAGAGTTGGGTCAGCCCGCAGGGCTCGAAACGGCTCGGCACCATAATCACATCGGCCCCGCCGATGATCCGGTGCGAGAAGGCCTCGTGGTAACCAATCTGCACGCCAACCTGTTCAGGGTAGTCGGCGGCCGCGGCCAGAAATGCCTGCTGCAACACCGCATCGCCGGCCCCTAACAGCGCCAGTTGACCGCCCTGCTCCAGCAGCGCCGGTAGCGCTTCCAGGACTAAATCCAGACCTTTCTGGCTGGTCAGACGGCTGACGACCGCAAACAGCGGCAGCGACTCATCCACTTTCAGCCCCATGGCTTTTTGCAGGTGCAGTTTATTCTTGGCCTTGTTTTTCAGATTGTCGGCGTCATAGCGCGCAGTCAGGCGCGGATCGTGGGACGGGTCCCAAATCTTGTCATCCACGCCGTTAAGAATGCCGCTAAGACGCCCCTGCCGCTGGCGTTCCTGCAACAGCCCTTCCATGCCGTAGCCGAACTCCGGCCGGGTGATCTCACGCGCATAGGTCGGGCTGACGGCGGTGATATGGTCGGCGTAGAACAGACCGGCCTTCAGGAATGACATCTGGCCGTAAAACTCCAGGCCATAGATGTTGAAGAACGAAGGCGGCAACCACAGTTCCGGCACGTGATGGGCGGAGAACAGCCCCTGGTAGGCCAGGTTGTGCACGGTGAAAACAGAACGCGCCGGGTGGCCGTTAGCCGCCAGATAGGCGCAAGCCAGCCCGGCGTGCCAGTCATGGGCATGCACCACCTGTGGCCGCCAGTAGCGGTCCAGCCCCTTGGCCAGTTCGCAGGCCATCCAACCCAACAGGGCAAAGCGCCGGTGGTTGTCGGAATAGGCATTCATGGATTGGTCGTGATAAGGGCTGCCGGGGCGTTCGTACAACCAGGGGGCGTCGATCAGGTAGATGCCCACACCGTGATAGGTACCGTAACGCAGACCGACCCGGCCGGCGAACGAGTCGATTTCCGCCACCAGCACGGAATCCGGTATGCCATTACGAACGTCAGGGAAAGCGGGCAATAACACCCGAACATCGCCGCCCTCGGCGATCTGAGCCGCCGGTAATGCGCCAACCACGTCTGCGAGCCCCCCGGTTTTCAACAGGGGGAACATTTCAGAACATACGTGTAAAACCTGCATTATCACTCCTGAGAGTCGGCAAAAAATGCCTCTGGATAAGAAATAAAGCAGGCTTGCCGCTGTTGTTAATCCGCGTTTTGCAAGCCATCAGTCAATCCGTTTACATGGCGGCAGGCTATCGTTCTGCCGGATACCTTAACTCACAATTTTGACAACATTTCGCGCGTGACCAACACAATGCCGCCTTCCGAGCGATAAAAGCGTTTGCTGTCCTCATCGGCGTTTTCGCCAATCACCATGCCCTCGGGGATATGGCAGGCGCGGTCAATGATGCAGCGTCGCAGACGGCAGGAACGGCCGACGTTAACGTCCGGCAACAATACAGTAGAGTCGATGGTACAAAACGAGTTCACCCGCACCCGCGGGAACAGCACCGAATGCACCACCACCGAACCGGAGACAATACAGCCACCGGACACCAGCGAGTTCATGGTCATCCCGTGGCTGCCGGAACGGTCCTGCACGAACTTGGCCGGCGGCAGTGGCTCCATATGGGTGCGGATCGGCCAGGCGCGGTCATACATATCCAACTCCGGCGTCACCGAAGCCAAATCAAGGTTGGCGCGCCAGTAGGCTTCCAGCGTCCCCACGTCGCGCCAATACGGCGGCAACTCGGGGTTGGAGGTTACGCAGGACAGCGTGAACGGGTGCGCCCACGCCGCTTTCTGGGCGGTGATTTTCGGGATCAGATCCTTGCCGAAGTCATGGGTTGAGCCCGGTGTCGACATGTCCTCCTCCAGCAGTTGGAACAGGTAGTCGGCGTTAAAAATGTAGATCCCCATGCTGGCCAGCGACATATCAGGATTGCCTGGCATCGGCGGTGGGTTGCTGGGTTTCTCCAGAAATTCGAGGATCAGATCGTTCTCGTCCACTTCCATCACGCCGAACTCGCTGGCCTCATCGCGCGGCACCGGCAGGCAGGCAACGGTACACTGCGCGCCCTTTTCCACGTGATCGATCAGCATGCGCGAGTAATCCATCTTGTAGATGTGATCGCCCGCCAGGATCACCACATATTCGGCGTCGTAACGGCGAATGATGTCCAGGTTCTGGTACACCGCATCCGCCGTGCCCTTGTACCAGTGCTCGGTACTGAGGCGTTGCTGGGCCGGCAGCAGATCGACAAACTCATTCATCTCTTCGTTGAGGAACGACCAGCCGCGCTGAATATGCTGCACCAGGGTATGAGACTGGTATTGGGTGATTACACCGATGCGACGGATCCCCGAGTTCAGGCAGTTCGACAGGGCAAAATCAATGATGCGGAATTTACCGCCAAAGTGGACGGCCGGCTTGGCACGGGTTGAGGTTAAATCTTTCAAACGCGAACCGCGGCCACCGGCCAAAATCAGGGCGACGGACTTAATCGGCAGTTGGCGTGCCAACATCAGGGGGTCTTTATTTTCAAACCTAACCATAGCTGACTCCTTTTATTTTTTCTTGACCAGCACGCAAATCGAGTGCGCAGCCTGGTTCCAGGCGGGTAAGACCGCCCGCGAATCTTCCTGAGTAAAGGGGGCGACAAGCTGCCAATCGCCGGCAGGCAACGTCATCTCCACCGCCTGCTGCGTGGCGTTCACTACCACCAGCCAGCGTTGTGACAGACAGATCTGCAACTGCAGATCTCCCTGCTCCCACTGTTGCGCGCTGAGCGATTGCCCCTGCGCGTTCAGCCACTGCACGTTACCGTCGCCCTCCTGCCACCAGCGGTCATGCTGCAGGGCGGGAATTTGTTGGCGCAGGTGGATCAGTGCGGCGGTATAAGCGGTGAGTGAGTCATCCGCCGTGGCCCAGTCGAGCCAGGTGATAGCGTTGTCCTGACAATAGGCATTGTTGTTGCCCTGCTGGCTGTGTCCATGTTCATCGCCGGCCAGCAGCATCGGCGTTCCCTGGGACAGCAATAACGTGGCAAGCAGTGCCTGCCAGCTGGCCCTACGGCGTTGCACAATGGCGTCGTCGGCTATCGGGCCTTCAACACCGTGGTTGTTGCTAAAGTTACGGTCGCTGCCGTCGCGGTTACCTTCGCCGTTCAGTTGGTTGTGCTTACGGCTAAAGCTGACCAGATCCTGCAGGGTAAAACCGTCATGAGCGGTCAGCATGTTGATGCTGGCGTACGGCGCACGCCCGCGTTGGTTGAACAGGTCACTGGAAGCGGCAAAACGCTGGGCGAACTGGCCGAGCGAAATATCGCCCTGCAGCCAGAAGCGGCGCATATCGTCCCGGTAATGGTCATTCCACTCGGCAAAACGCCCGGGAAACTCACCCACCTGATAGCCGCCGGGACCAATATCCCAGGGTTCGGCAATCAACTTGCAGCGCGACAGCAGGTCGTCGGCCAGCATCGCCTGGAACAGCGGCGCGTCGCGATCGAACGCTGGCGTGCGGCCGAGCACGCTACCCAGATCAAAGCGGAAGCCGTCTACGTGACACTCCCCCACCCAAAAACGCAGGCAGTCCATCACCCAGGCTACGCCCTGTGGTTGATCAAGCCGCAGCGTGTTACCGCAGCCGGTATCGTTCACGTAGCCTCCCTCAGGAGTGAGCCAGTAATAGCCCGGGTTATCGATGCCACGCAGCGACAGCGTCGGCCCGTCGGTATCCAGCTCGGCGCTGTGGTTGAATACCACGTCGAGGATCACTTCAATCCCGGCCTTATGCAGCGCCTTCACCGCGTCGCGGAATTCGCGCAGCGGCGTCATGTCGGTACGCAGGCTGGAGTAACGGTTATCCGGCGCATAGGGCGCCAGCACGTTATAGCCCCAGTAGTTAATCAACCCGAGGCGCTGCAGGCGCGGCTCGGAGCTGTGTTGCTGCACCGGCAGCAGTTCCAGCGCGGTAATGCCAAGGCGCTTGAAGTAGGCGATCATCACCGGGTGGCCGAGCGCGGCAAAACTGCCACGCAGCACCTGCGGGATATCCGGATGTTGCAGGGTCAGACCGCGCACATGCGCTTCGTAGATCACCGTTTTGCCCCACGGCGTGGCCGGCGGGCAATCATCCTGCCAGTCGTAGGCTTCGTCGATCACCACGCACTTTGGCATCAGCTCGGCGCTGTCATGCCGATCCGGCCGGTCATAGCCACCATGCAGGTAGGGGTCATCGGCCACCGGCCCCTCGACCGCGCGGGCGGCGGGATCCAGCAGCAGCTTATTGGGGTTAAAACGCAGCCCCTGCGCAGGATCAAACGGGCCATGCACCCGGTATCCATAACGCTGGCCCGGTTTGCCGCCCGGCAGATAACCGTGCCAAATATCACCGCTGCGCGTCGCCAGCGGCAGGCGAACTTCACGCTGTTGTTCGTCAAACAGACACAGCTCCACCCCGGTAGCATGGGCGGAATACAGGCTAAAGTTGATGCCGTTACCGTCATAGTGCGCCCCGAGAGGCGCGGCGATGCCGGGCGTCAGCTCAGTCATTGCGCCTCCCGCAGCAGGTAGATGGTCGCCAGCGGCGGTACGGTCACGCTAATCGAATGCTCGCGGCCGTGGTTGCCAATCTGTTCGGACACCACGCGCCCCTGGTTGCCGGTATTGCTGCCGTGATAATGGTGCGAGTCGGTATTGAGGATTTCCCGGTACTCACCGGGGCGGGAAATACCGATGCGATAGTGGTGACGCGGCACCGGGGTAAAGTTGCTGACTGCGATCAGCTCATTGCCATGCGCATCATAGCGAGCGAAGGCAAACACCGAATTGTCATGGTCGTCCACCACCAGCCACTCAAAGCCGTCCGGCCGGTAGTCACGCTCATACAACGGCGCCTGCTGTTGATAGCAATGGTTAAGATCGCGCACCAACCGCTGCACCCCGTGATGCCAGCCGTCCAGCCCTTCCAGCAGATGCCAGTCGAGGCTGCTGTCGAAGTTCCATTCACGCCCCTGGGCGAACTCGCAGCCCATAAACAGCAGTTTTTTGCCCGGGTGCGCCCACATAAAGCCGTAGTAGGCACGCAGGTTGGCAAACTTCTGCCAGGCGTCGCCGGGCATGCGGTCGAGAATCGATTTCTTGCCGTGCACCACTTCGTCATGGGAAATCGGCAGCACGAAGTTTTCGGTGTAGGCGTACAACATGCCGAAGGTCATCTGATTGTGATGATACTTGCGGTGTACCGGGTCGCATTGCATGTAGTTGAGCGTGTCGTGCATCCAACCCAGATTCCATTTGTAGTGGAACCCCAGCCCGTTAGATTCCGGCGGCAGCGTTACCCCTGGGTAATCGGTGGACTCTTCCGCCAGCGTCACCGCACCGGGCCGCTCCTTGCCGATGCTCTGGTTGGTGTAACGCAGGAAGGCAATGGCCTCCAGATTTTCGTTGCCACCGTAGTAGTTCGGTACCCATTCGCCTTCGGCACGGCTGTAATCGCGGTAGATCATCGAAGCCACCGCATCGACACGCAATGCGTCGATGCCATAGCGTTCCAACCAGTAAAGGGCATTACCCGCCAGATAGTTACGCACTTCATGGCGGCCATAGTTGTAAATCAGGGTATTCCAGTCCTGATGGAAGCCTTCACGCGGGTCGGCGTATTCATACAGCGCGGTGCCGTCGAAATTCGCCAGGCCATAGGCATCGCTGGGGAAATGCCCCGGCACCCAGTCCAGGATCACGTTGATGCCCGCCCGGTGCGCCGCCGCGACAAAATCTTTGAAGTCGGCCGGGGTGCCGAAACGCCGGGTCGGGGCATACAACCCCAACGGCTGATAGCCCCAGCTGCCGTCAAACGGATGCTCGTTAATCGGCAGCAGCTCGATATGGGTGAACCCCATATCCTTGACGTAATCAATCAGCTGCACGGCCAGTTCGCCATAGCTGAGCCAGAAATTATCGTCGGTGTGACGCCGCCACGAGCCAAGATGCACCTCGTAGATCGAAATCGGTCGGTCAAAATCATTGGCCCGCTGGCGTTGCGGGGTGTTTTCCACCACCTCCGGCAACGGCGTCACCAGCGACGCGGTATCCGGCCGCATTTGCGCCTCGAAGGCGTAAGGATCGGCCTTCAACTGGGTATTGCCATAGCAGTCTATAATTTCGTACTTGTACAATTGCCCGGCTTTCACCCCCGGCAGGAACAGCTCCCAAATCCCGTTTTCACGCCGCAGGCGCATCGGATGGCGGCGGCCGTCCCAGAAGTTGAATTCGCCAACCACCGAGACGCGCTGGGCATTCGGCGCCCAAACGGCGAAGCTGACGCCTTCGACGTCATCAAGCGTACTGAGGTGTGCCCCCAGACGTTCATAAGGACGCAAATGGGTGCCTTCGGCCAGCAACCAACTGTCAATATCCTGCAGCAGGGTGCCGAAACGGTAGGGATCGTCGACGATCTGCTGATGATCCTGCCAGCGAACTTCGAATTGATAGCGGAACGGGGTTTTGCGACGCGGTACCGTGGCGCTGAAAAAGCCGCGCGCATCGTCGCAGTTTAGCTGCACCAGACGCCGGCCGGTTTGCTGCTCCAGCAGCCAGACTTCGCTGGCATCAGGCAATAGCGCACGCACCTGCAGGCCGTTATCGGCCGCATGCATACCCAGCAGAGAAAAGGGGTCGGCAGAATTGCCGGAGAAAAGCTGATCAATCACGTCACGATCGGGAAGTACAGGCATAGTCTTCTTCCTAAGATTAAGAGCATGATTTATAAGGGGCCGCGTAAGCTCATCGTCTTTCAGGTTGCCGCGAAATGGCTGCACCTTGAGATCCACAGGGCGTAACGCTTAATCCATAGCCGTTTTGGTTATCATGCAATTCATTCGGTATCTAAAGCGTGATTGCGGTCGGTTATTGATCAATTCTCACCTTCCCGGCCCGAATTCCGCTCTTTATGCTTATTTTTAGCGCTGGTGAAAATGTATCCGCCAGCCCTTTAAGCATAGCCAATGCCGGTTAAAAACATTGCCCATTAGCAAGGAAAACTCTTCATTAAGAAAACTGCCAGCCTGACAGCGTCTTTGCGCTGCTGCCCGCGTGGAGAAGTGCTGATGACTTGTGTGCTTTTCCCCCTTTGCAGCGATTTGGTCCATAGCGCGCAGAAACGAAGAAAAAGGAAGAAAATAAGGCTTTTGGGGGCCAAAAGAGGTCAGCCCCCGGGAAGTACAGTTCAGGTTTACAGCAGGATGCGCAGCATGCGGCGCAGCGGCTCGGCCGCACCCCACAGCAACTGGTCACCCACGGTGAACGCAGACAGGTATTCCGGCCCCATATTCAGCTTGCGCAGGCGACCGACCGGAGTGTTCAGCGTCCCGGTGACCGCTGCCGGCGTCAGTTCACGCATGGTCAGTTCACGATCGTTCGGGATCACCCGCACCCAGTCATTATGGGTCGCCAGCATTTGTTCGATTTCCGGCAGCGAAACGTCCTTTTTCAGCTTCAGGGTAAACGCCTGGCTATGGCAGCGCAGCGCGCCGACGCGCACGCACAGACCGTCGACCGGGATCACCAGGCCGCTGTTCAGGATTTTGTTGGTCTCCGCCTGACCTTTCCACTCTTCACGGCTCTGGCCGTTATCGAGCTGCTTGTCAATCCAGGGGATCAGGCTGCCGGCCAGCGGCACGCCAAAGTTATCGGTCGGCAGTTTGCCGCTGCGGGTGGCCTCAGTGACCTTACGTTCGATATCCAGAATCGCCGAAGCCGGGTCCTGCAGCTCTTTCGCCACGTCGGCGTGCAGCATGCCCATTTGAGTCAGCAGCTCACGCATGTGACGCGCGCCACCGCCGGAAGCCGCCTGATAGGTAGCAACGGACGCCCACTCCACCAGATCATTGGCGAACAGGCCGCCCAGCGACATCAGCATCAGGCTGACGGTGCAGTTACCGCCGACAAAGGTCTTGATGCCTTTATCCAGGCCCTGCTGAATCACGTCACGGTTGACCGGATCCAGAATGATGATCGCGTCATCCTGCATGCGCAGAGAAGAAGCGGCGTCGATCCAGTACCCCTGCCAGCCGGTTTCACGCAGCTTTGGGTAAATTTCGTTGGTATAATCGCCGCCCTGGCAGGTAATAATAATGTCGAGCGCGCTCAGCGCATCAACATCGTAAGCATCCTGCAACGTGCCCTGCTGGCCGCCGAAGGTGGGTGCCGCCTGGCCGTGTTGCGAGGTGGAGAAAAAGACCGGGCGAATGGCGTCAAAATCACGCTCTTGTGTCATGCGTTGCATGAGTACGGAGCCGACCATTCCGCGCCAACCGATGAAACCAACGTTTTTCATAATGACTGTCCTGCCTTGGAGGATGACTGCTATAAGTTGTGTGCAATATCTCTCCACCTTACAAAATGTCGGCGCAGGCGCAAAGTGAATTTATTCGATGGGTGAGCGATTCTCAGCAATCCTTCTTATATACCTGGGGATGAGCCAGCTGGTCGCCTGGCTGTAACTTGAAAGTCATAGGGTATAGGTTATTAAGCGGTCGGGATGACCGACGCACTTTTCAGATTCAGAGGTAGTAATGACAGAGATGATTTCGGTCACGGTGTTGCTGTTTTTAATCATGGATCCGCTGGGCAATTTGCCGATTTTCATGTCGGTGCTCAAGCACCTGGAGCCGCGTCGTCGTCGGGTGGTGTTGATCCGTGAACTGCTGATCGCCCTGCTGTTGATGCTGATTTTCCTGTTTGCCGGTGAAAAAATTCTGGCGTTCCTTAATCTGCGCACCGAAACCGTATCCATTTCCGGCGGGATTATTCTGTTCCTGATCGCCATCAAGATGATTTTTCCCTCGCAGGAGGGTGACAGCAGCGGGCTTTCCGCCGGTGAAGAACCTTTCCTGGTGCCACTGGCCATCCCGCTGGTGGCCGGCCCTTCGATTCTGGCCTCGCTGATGCTGCTGTCGCACCAGTATCCAAACCAGATTTCATATCTGGTGGTGGCACTGCTGATTGCCTGGGGGATTTCCGCCGCTATTTTGCTGATGTCGAACCTGTTCCTGCGCCTGCTGGGTAGCAAAGGGGTGAGTGCGCTGGAAAGGCTGATGGGGCTGATTCTGGTGATGCTGTCGACCCAGATGTTCCTGGACGGCGTGAGAGCTTACATGAAGTTGTAGTGAAGCTACTGGCGCCAGTGCGGCGCCGAGAAGTGGCGGCAGCCCGGGTTACTGGGCTGCAACACGACGAATATAGGCCAGGGTATCGGCCACCACGCCGTCCAGCGGTTGGTCAATCTCGATCGCCTGCACGTCTTGTTCTTGCTCGTTCGGCTCTTCTAAAGTAGCGAATTGGGAAACCAACATCTGCGGCTTGAAGAAATGGCCCTTGCGCTGCTTCAGGCGCTCTTCAATCACCGCCTTGTCACCCTTCAGATAGATGAAATGCAGGTTGCGGTTACCTTCGCGCAGACGGTCACGATAGCTCTTTTTCAACGCCGAACAGACCAGCAGTGAAACATCGTTGGTGCGCTCCATGGCAAAAATCGCGTCATTCAACGCCGCCAGCCACGGGGCACGATCGTTATCATCCAATGCATGCCCGGCGGCCATTTTATTGATGTTGGCACGCGGGTGCAGGTAGTCGCCGTCCAGCATGGCGGCATTGGCCTCATGGGCAACGGCGTTGGCCACGGCGGATTTTCCGCTGCCTGAAACGCCCATCAAAATAAATACGTGGTGCTGTGGATTGCTCATATGTCATGCCCTTATGGGATCAGATGACGCTGGCAGCGTCATCAAATGCGCCCCAAACTCAAAATAGTTTCCGACACCGCCAAGGTGCCGGAAACCTCAGTATTTTAGACGACCGTCGCCAGCAGTAGACAACCTACCAAACCACAGACTGAAATGATGGTTTCCAGCACCGACCAGGATTTAATGGTTTCCATGATGCTCAGGTTGAAGTACTCCTTGAACAGCCAGAAACCCGGGTCATTGACGTGAGAGAAAATCACGCTGCCTGAACCGACCGCGATCACCATCAGTTCCGGACTGGCGCCGGTAGTGGCGATCAGCGGAGCAACGATACCCCCGGCGGTAATCGCCGCCACGGTAGCCGAACCCAGTGCCAAACGCAGTGCGGCGGCAATCGACCATGCCAGCAGGATCGGCGAGACGTTACTGCCTTCCATCAGGGCGGCAATATATTTCTCTACGCCGCTGTCGACCAGCACCTGCTTGAACGCGCCGCCACCGCCGATGATCAACAGCATCATGGCGATAATCTTGATGGAGTCGGTGATGGTGCCCATCACTTCATCCATGGTGCGGCCACGGTTCAGGCCAAAGGTGAAGATAGCAATCAGCACCGCAATCAGCGTCGCCATTACCGGATCGCCGAAGAACTCGGCAAAGCGCAACAGGCTATGACCCTTCGGCAGCACCATTTCGGCTACCGCGCGCAGCGCCATCAGGATCACCGGAACCAAAGAGGTTGCCACGCTGATACCAAAGCTTGGCATTTCCGCTTCGGTGAAGATTTTTGGGTTATACAGGCCTTCCGGTACCGGCTTGTCGATACCTTTCAGGAAGCGGGCATAAACCGGACCGGCCAGGATCACCGTCGGGATAGCCAGCAGCGTACCGTACAGCAGGGTTTTACCCATATCGGCATGGAAGATGGTGGCGATCGCCGTTGGGCCAGGGTGCGGCGGCAGGAAACCGTGGGTTACCGATAGCGCAGCCGCCATTGGCACGCCGACATACAGCAGAGGAACGCGCGCGGAAGCGGCGATACTGAATACCAGCGGCAGCAACAGCACGAAACCCACCTCATAGAACAGCGCGAAGCCGACGGTAAAGCCCGTCAGCACCACTGCCCACTGAATGTGTTTTTTACCGAACTTTTCTATAAGCGTAGTGGCGATGCGCTGGGCGCCGCCGCAGTCCGCCAGCAGCTTGCCGAGCATGGCACCAAAACCCATGATCAAAGCCAGACTGCCCAGCGTGCCGCCAACGCCGGCCTTGATGGAGCCGATCACTTTATCGACCGGCATCCCCTGGGTGATCCCGACCGCCAGAGCAACCAGAATCAGAGAGATAAAACCGTTCAGCTTAAAGCGAATCATCAGCAGCAGCAGCAGCGCTACGCCGCCTGCAACAATCACTAATGGCATAATTTTTCTCCAACCTTTTTATCGCAGACCCTCTTTACGATAGATCGTAAAGCGCGCGTTTGTTGTATTTTTAGGCTCTTCCCGGTGTTAGAAGACGAGCTGTAGGTGGTGCTGAGGCAAAGGTTCTATCTCGATCAATATCACCGCACACTCATTGTTACCGGTATCATGATACCGGTAACAACCCGATCGCCGGAACCGGGTAATGGGCTAAAATTCCCGTTCTGGGATAGAGATCAAACTTATGGGGGTAACAGGGGGCAGGCTTACAGAGGGAAATGAAAACGCGCCAAGCAGCGCGGTTCCAAAATTAAAATGGCTTAAAACCGATCAGATACTGCCACCGGGGATCACGGTGAAACCAACGTCCACCATGCGCGGGCTGACCGTTTCACCCCGCAGTCGGGCCAACAGGCGTTCGGCGCCGATTTGCCCCATACGTTCACGCGGCGTCAACACGCTGGCCAGCTTCGGCACCATCACCTGACCGATATCGTGGCCGTGGAAACCGGCAATCGCCATATCGTTGGGGATCGACAGCCCCTGCCGCTGGCACTCGAAGGTAGCCCCTATTGCCAGGTCATCGTTGGTGCAGAAAATACTGTCAATCTGCGGGTAGTCGCGTTGCGCCTGACGCAGCAATTCTCCCCCGGCGGAATAAGAAGACGAACGCGCCGTCATCACGCTGTACGGCTGCAGGCCGGATTCACGCATCGCCTGTTCATAGCCCTGCTGTTTGATAATGGTACGTTCGTCCTGACGCGCGCCGAAATACACCACATGGCGATGGCCGTGCGCGATGATTTGCTGAGTCATCTGGCGTGCGGCCTCAAAGTTATTGAAACCTACCGCCAGATCGATACAGGGCGAAACGCAGTCCATCAGCTCGACGACCGGGATACCCGCAACCTCGATCATTTTCATGGTACGTGGCGTATGGTGACGTTCAGACAGGATCAACCCATCAATATTGTAAGACAGCAACGAGGTCAGGCGCTGTTCTTCACGCTCCGGCAAATAGCCGTAGTGCGCCAGCATGGTCTGGTAATTGTGCGCATCGGTGACGCTCTCGATGCCGCGCAATACTTCGGCAAACACCTGGTTGGTCAGCGACGGCAGCAGGACGCCAATGGCGCGGCTGGTGGAGTTGGAAAGGATATCCGGCGCACGGTTGGGAATGTAGCCCAGCTCATCAAGCGCGACGGCAATTTTTTGCTGCAAGACGGCAGAAACCTGATCGGGATTACGCAGATAACGGCTCACCGTCATCTTGGTTACGCCAACCTTGTCTGCAACATCTTGGAGTACCGGCCGTTTTTTCTTCATTATCAATGAACTGGCTAACCGTGAATGGGCGCTCATTTTAGCAAAAAAAAACCGGGGCCGATATTGTTGGTTGTTGGAAGGTATGACGCAAAAAGGGCCCACCGCGTGAGCCCTTGATATTTACCGCTTAATCAGACTGGCGGCAGATCGAACAGCAAGATTTCGCTGTCTTCATCGGCCTTAATCGACAGTGCAGTTTCATCCCACACCGCGAAAGCATCGCTGGTGCCGGCCTGTTGACCGTTGACCGTCACCTTGCCGCGTACCACCTGGATCCACACGCGACGTCCGGCTTCAATCGGGCACTCCGCCAGTTCGTCTTTACCTAACGCCCAACGGGACAGCGTCATGTCCTGGAACACCTTCAGTGAACCTTCACGTGCGTCCGGCGACAGCACCAGTTGACGGCCCTGCGGCGCATCAAACATGCGTTGCTCATAACGCGGTTCCAGCCCGACCCGATCGGGAATGATCCAAATCTGGTACAGGTGCAACGGACGATCGCTATTGCCGTTGTACTCGGAGTGACGTACTCCGGTGCCGGCACTCATGATCTGGAATTCACCGGCCTGGATCTGCTCTTTATTGCCCATGCTGTCCTGGTGTTCTACCGTGCCGCTCAGCACGTAGGTCAGGATTTCCATGTCTTTATGCGGGTGGGTGCCAAAACCCTGCCCTGCGTCAATCACGTCTTCGTTGATCACCCGCAGCGCCGAAAAACCCATAAAATCAGGATCGTGATAGTTGGCAAATGAGAAGGTGTGCCAGCTGTCCAGCCAACCATGATTGGCATGACCGCGATCTTCTGCCTTACGTAAATAAATCATATTCAACTCTCCTCAATGTTTTTTACAGTCTAGTCCTGACAGCAGAATAAGAAAGCGCAAAAAACTCTTCCCTCTGTTCAAAAAATTAGATGGAGTTCTGGAGCCATGGGCAGTGAATTTGGAGGAGGCTTGGAGGGCGGAACGCAGGCAAAAAAAAAGCCAGCACCCGAGCTGGCTAAGTAATACTTGGAAGCAATGTGAGCAATGTCGTGCCTTCGTAGCGAGGGTACCAAAGGTTGATACTCTCCCGAGAACGCATCGCAATAATAATCATTATCATTCGTATCTGTAAAGCGTTTTTTTAACCAATCCGAAATAATATTGACTCGAAACATTAAACGGATAAATTCAGAGGTTATTCAACCGGTAAGCCAAAGGAGCAGCGTAATGAGTGAAATCGTAGTTCGTCACGTGGAAACGGCAGATGCACAGGCCCTGCATCAACTCTATTCTCAGCCGAAGGCTTACCGTGACACGCTACATCTTCCACTACATTCAATCGAGTCGTGGCACCAACGCCTTGCCAACCTTGAACCGGGTACCCATAGCCTGGTGGCCTGCATCGACGGGCAGATCGTCGGCCAACTGGGCCTTATGCTGAACCAGCGGGTGCGCCGCCGTCACGTGGCGAGCTTTGGCATTGGCGTTGATGACCGTCATCAGGGCAAAGGCGTCGGCAGCAGTCTGATGACCGCGATGATTGACCTCTGCGACAATTGGGCGGCCATCGAACGCATCGAACTGACGGTGTTTACCGACAATCAGGCCGCCATTGCGCTTTACCGCAAGTTCGGTTTTGAAATTGAAGGCACCAGCCGCGCCTATGCCATGCGCGACGGCGAGCTGGTCGATTCCCATCACATGGCGCGTTTTCGCAGCGAACAGCAGAAAAAAACCTCATTATGAGTGAAAGCAAAAGTGGATCAGGGGCGGCAAACCGCCCCTTCACCGTCAGCCGCCGCACCTTTGTGCAAACGCTGGCCTGCGTAACGGGTGCTATCGGCATCCTTTCTCCCACCACCTTTCTGGGGGCCGCGATGCCAACCTCTCCAGCCGTCCGTACCGGCGCCCGTAACCTGATTACCGACGTGCCCGGTCTGCGGGTCGGTGTCGCCCAGGACAGTCGGGTGCGTACCGGTACCACGGTGATCTTGCCGGATCGCCCGGCGACAGCCGCCGTCGACGTACGCGGTGGCGGCCCGGCAACCCGTGAAACCGATGCGCTGGGTGAAGATAACCTGGTGCAAACCCTCGATGCGCTGGTGCTGAGCGGCGGCTCGGTGTATGGCCTGGCGGCGGCGGATGGCGTGGCCGCCTGGCTCGGGCAACAGGGCAAAGGCTATGCGCTGCGCCCGGCTCCGGGCGTGCCGGTCTCCCCGATCGTGCCCACCGCCTGCCTGTACGATCTAAGCAACGCCGGCGATAAAGACTGGCAGCTTAATCCTCCTTATCGTCAGCTGGGGATCGAGGCTGCGAGCACAGCAGGTCACGACTTCCCGCTCGGTACCGTAGGCGCAGGCTATGGCGCCATGACCGGCATGGGCAAGCTGAAAGGCGGCCTCGGGTCGGCTTCAATCATGGCGGCTAATGGCGCTACCGTCGGCGCACTGGTAGCGGTCAACAGCCTGGGTTCTGTGGTGGCCCCCGGCACCCGCGCCTTCTGGGCTACACCTTATGAAATCAACGGCGAGTTTGGCAATGGCGGGGCCTCGGCACTGGCACAACTGCACGGCCAGGGCGAAGACTGGATGCCCGAAGAACCGACGGGCGGCAGGAAGAACACCACCCTGGCCTGTATCGCCACCGATTTGACATTGACCCGGGTAGAGCTTAAACGCGTGGCAATGATGGCACAGGACGGCATGGCGCGGGCTATTCGCCCATTGCATAGCCCATTCGACGGCGACGTGGTGTTTGCCCTGTCCACTGGCCAGCGTAAAGTCGAAGGCAGCCGAGAGCTGGCGGTGCTGCAGATTGGTGCGCTGGCGGCGGACACTCTGGCGCGAGCGATCGCCCGTGGCGTGTACGCGGCAACCCCATGGCCCGGCGGACAGGTCACCACCTGGAAAACCCTCGCCTGACAGCCGGAATAAAAAGGGGCGCATTGATTAATCAAGCGCCCCTTGCAGATCACGGCCGGATTAAATGCCGGCAGTCTCTTTGATATAACGCCGTGCCTTCACCGCATACTCAAACGGATTGGCCAACGCCGGATCCTGCTCGGCCTCCACCACCATCCAGCCTTTATAACCGCGCTCGTCCAGTAGTTTAAATACCGGCCGGAAGTCGATCACTCCGTCACCCGGTACGGTGAAGGTGCCTTTCTTCACGCCGTCGAGGAAGCTCAGTTTGTTGGCCTTCACCTCTGCCACCACTTCGTCGCGCACGTCCTTCAAATGCACATGGTTAATGCGCGGCAGATATTTTTCCAGAATTGCCATCATCGCCTGCTGGCTGCCTTCGGAGTAGTAGGCGTGGCCGGTATCAAACAGCAGGTAGACGTCGTCGTTCACCATGCTCATGTAGCGGTCAATCTCCGCGGTAGTCTGAATGCCGGTGCCCATATGGTGGTGCAGGCAGACCTGCATCCCCTTGTCAGCGGCAATTTTAGCCAGCTCATTGTAGCCATCGGCCACTCGCTGCCACTCTTCATCACTGAAATACGGCTTCTCTTCGAACACCCCTTTGGTAGTGCCCTGAATGCTCTTGCTCTGCTCGGAACAGCCAATCACTTTGGCGCCCATCGCATGCAGGAAATTCATATGGTTAATAAACTCATCGATGGTTTTTTCTTTCAGGCCATCGGCGAAGAAGGTGCTGAACCAGGCGTTGCAGATCTGAATGCCGCGGATATCCAGCATCGGTTTCAGCACCGCCGGATCGCGCGGGTACTTGCTGCCCACTTCGCTACCGGTGAACCCGGCCAGCGCCATTTCACTGACGCACTGTTGGAAAGTATTCTCTTTGCCCAGGTCAGGCATGTCGTCATTGGTCCAGCCAATCGGGGCGATGGCCAGTTTTACGTTGTCTTTATTCATTTTCAGCCTCAATAATCGAAACGGCCCGACGGTGATGCCACCCCGCGCAGCCGAGAAATTTATTTACCCAGCAGCTCTTTTTCGATGCGCTCGCGGGTCGCTACCGCCTGGATTTTCATTCTTTCCGGATAACCAAACAGCGAGGTGCAGATAATCGACTCACCGCCGACCTTAAAGCTGCGGTTGGCAAACTCCATATCGCGCAGGGTCTGGAACAGGGTATCGAAGTCCACTTCCCCTTCGCCGATGCCCATATGCTGGTGCACTGCGGCATCGACACCCGGCGGGTTGACGATATAGCGACAGTGTTTGGTATGGTTCATGGTGTCGGCGATCAACACGTGCGATAGATCGTCACCGGCATATTTCAGCATGCCGGCCACGTCACCCTGGCCTTTGTCGTAGTAGAAGGTGTGCGGCACGCTGTAGAGGTACTTGACGTGATCGCTACGTAGCGATTTAACGATATCGGCGGTTTCATTGCTCAACTCGCAGAAGTCCCACGGGTGAGACTGGATCTCCATGCGAATACCTTCGCGCTCGATAATCGGCAACAGCTCTTCCATGGAGCGATACCACAGCTCTTCACAGATCTCCGGTTCATTAGGGTTGCCCGCCAGTTCGGTGTTGATCACCTGCACGCCCATTTCCACCGCGATCTCTATCATCCTGCGCCAGTTTTTGACCGCCGCCTGGCGACGATCTTCCCCCGGGCCGGACCAGCGATACACCACGATAAATGAGGAAATCTCCACGCCGGTGGCCTTCAGCGCGTTTTTGTATTCCGCCATCACTTCACGCCCGGCCTTCGGGTGCTTGTAGAACGGATTGATCTGCGGATGCGGCGACTGCTCAATATACTGATAGCCCCAGTCCGCCACCTGCTGAACCATTTTAGTGATGCCCAGGTCCCTGATGACATCAACATCAAAAGCGATCTTCATGGTGATTCCCCTTTAAACGTGAGTACCGCGTTCAGCACACTACTTGTTGTAGAACGCCGGGCGCGGCGGCAGAGTCACAGGTACGATCTCGCCGCTGAGCTGCGCAGCCACGCAGGCATCGGCCGTCACGGCTGCAGCATAGCCGTCCCAGGCGGAAGGGCCGGTCAACTTGCCGGCCAGCACGTCGTTGATAAAGCCTTGCAGCTCAACGTCGTAAGCATCAATAAAGCGATCTTTCCAGTCGGTCAGAATTTCGGTAGAGAGTTTGGCCCCGCTGCGCATCTGTACTGAAGACGGCTCCGGCAGTTTGGCAATGCCGGTTTCACCCACCACTTCACACTGGATGTCATAGCCGTACTGGCAGTTAACGAAGATTTCGACGTCGATGCGCGTGCCCTTGGCGGTTTCAAACAGCACGATCTGCGGATCTTTCAGGTGCGGGAATGCCTTGGTACTTTTGCGCGGGAACACCACCTGAACCGAAACATAGTCGTCATCCAGCAGCCAGCGCAGCACGTCGATCTCGTGGATCAGGGTGTCGGTGATCGCCATATCCGTGGTGTAAGCTTCACCCACGGTGGGGTTGCGGTGTGCACAGTGCAGCATCAGCGGTTCGCCGATTTGCCCACTGGTCAGCACCTGCTTCAGTGCTCGGTAGCCCTGATCGTAAGGGCGCATAAAGCCTACCTGCACCAGGCGTTTGCCGTGTTTGGCTTCTGCCTCAACGATGTTTTTACAGCCCTGCGCAGTGACCGCCAGCGGCTTCTCGCAGAATACCGGCTTGCCGGCGGCAATCGCCGCCAGCACGAACTCTTCGTGGCTCGGGCCCCAGGAGGTCACCAGCACCGCCTGCACGTCCGCGGCCTTGACCAGATCGTGGCCATTGTCATACACCTTGGCGTCCAGCTTCAGATCGCTCACCACCTTGGCGGCGTTGTCACGATTGATATCGTTGACCGCCACGATGCGGCTGCCCTGCAACACTTTGCTGCAGCGACGAATGTGATCCCGACCTATTGCGCCGGTACCAATAACCCCAATGTTCAGTGTCATTTTCGTTATCCTCTTCAAATAGTTGCGGCAGACGCAAGGTCTGGGTCATCAAGCAATGTGTTAATCAGTAGTCGCGGGCCTTGTCGATGTTCTCTTGCAGCTTGCGGGCCACGGCGACAATTTTTTCGCTGTCCGCCACCTGAGCACCGCCCACGCGCCACCAGCTGAGATATTTGTGCACCATGGTTTTTGGCAGCACTTTGATGTCCAGCAGGGTAGAAACGCTTTGCAGGCGAGCATCAGCCAGCGCCTCGATCAGCTGTTGTTCGGTGGTCACGCTGTAGGTTTTACAACCGTAAGCCGCCGCCAGCATGGCGAAGTTGACCGGAACCAGTTTGCCGTCGAGTTTGCCACCCTGCGGGTTGCGGAAGCGGAATTCGGTGGTGTAGCTGTCCATACCGTGTTCCATCTGCAGGTTGTTGATGCAACCGTTGGTCATGTTGTCGAACAGCACCACGTTGATTTTGCAGCCTTCCTGAATTGAGGTGACCAGCTCGGAGTGCAGCATCATAAAGGCACCATCGCCGACCATCGCGTACACTTCACGCTGCGGCTCTGCCAGCTTGACCCCCAGCGCGGCGTTGACCTCGTAACCCATGCAGGAATAACCGTACTCCACGTGGTAGCCGTGCTCGCCATGGTTCTGCCACACGCGCTGTAAATCCCCCGGCAGGCTACCGGCAGCGGCGACGATCACGCTGTCCTGCGGCAGATGCTGGTTTAGCACCCCCAGCACCCGGCTTTGGGTTAGCAGTGAATCGGTCTTTTCGATAAATTCGGCAAACACGCTGTCGCGATCGAGGTGGTCGTCAATTTCCGGTACAAAACCTTCGCCGGTGTATTCCACCGCATAAACTCGGGCGGTTTCCTGCTGTTGTGCGCTACGCGCTTCGGCAATGGCGTTGCCCCAGCCGGCGCGGTAATCGGCCTGAGCCAATAATGCCCCCAGGGCAGACAGTGCCTCACGGGCATCGGCCAGTACCTGCAGGCCGTCGAGCTTACCGGCGTCGAAGGCGCTGACGTTGACGTTGAGAAAATCAACGTCAGGATTCTGGAACAGCCATTTGGACGAAGTAGTGAAATCGGTATAACGGGTGCCCACGCCAATCACCAGATCGGCCTGTCTGGCCAGGGTATTGGCCGCCAGACAGCCGGTTTCACCAATGCCGCCCAGGTTAAACGGGTGGTTGGACGGGACTGTGCCCTTGCCGGCCTGGGTTTCCACAAACGGTATCTGGAAGCGTTCTGCGAACTCGCGCAACGCCTGACCGGCCTGCGAATATTTCACCCCACCGCCGCACACCAGCAGCGGTTGACGCTTGGTGGTCAGCAGCGCCAGCGCGTCGGCCAACATGCCTTCGGTCGCCGGACGGCGATCCAGCCGGTGCACGCGTTTTTGGAAGAAGTAGTCAGGGTAGTCATAGGCTTCACCCTGTACGTCCTGCGGCAAACTCAGCGTCACCGCACCGGTTTCCGCCGGATCGGTCAGCACGCGCATCGCGTTGATACAGGCGCTCATCAACTGTTCCGGTCGCACAATGCGATCCCAATACTTGCTCACCGCGCGGAAAGCGTCGTTGGTGCTGATACTGAGATCGTAGGACTGTTCAATCTGCTGTAACACCGGGTCCGGTTGACGTGAAGCGTAAACATCGCCCGGCAGCAGTAATAAAGGAATGCGGTTGGCGGTGGCCGTCGCAGCGGCGGTGATCATATTGGCGGCGCCGGGACCGACAGAAGAGGTGCAGGCGTAGATCTGTTGACGCAGTTTCTGCTTGGCAAAACCGGTCGCTGCGTGAGCCATGCCCTGCTCATTACGCCCCTGATGCACGATCAGATCACCGCTGTCCTGTTCCAGCGCTTGCCCCAGACCGAGTACGTTGCCGTGACCGAAAATCGCAAAGATGCCTTTGACGAATTTGGTTTCCACGCCGTCGACTACCAGATACTGGTTATCAAGGAACCTGACGAGTGCCTGTGCCATGGTTAACCGGATCTTGCCCATTTGCTCACCCTTTTAGATTAGTCGCGCCCGCTCCGGCAAAATACCTGCATGCCGAGCCTGGAATCTCTGTGGTCCCCGTTGCCTTCAAGCGCGCTGCGCTACTTAGGCCGACAACCTGAAACGTGAAGCGATTATAAACAAATATATTTTTCATAAAATCACATTACAGAAGAAACATTTCATTTTGCGATAAAGATCGCATATTGATGAAAACGACGTTTCATTCATGCCTTTAGAATTCACTGACTTAGCGCTCCAGCTCCCGCCGACACCTCAGTCCAGCAGCAGCCGAGGGTACCGCAACCCTTGGCATCGTCAGCTTGTGACACAAGCGATAACCTTGCCGTTAACCGGTGTTTTCGTATCAGGCAGGACGCGGTTTTTAGTGCTTTCAGCTAACGTATTGGCGCCGTTTTAAATGCATCACATTTTTGGGGTATAAATTTCATTCAATCTTGAAATTGAAATTTTTATTCCTCATACTCCAAAAATGCTTCGTAGTCGGGGTTTGGCTTAATACAGAAGGAAACGGGTATGGCTACACAAGAAAAACAGCTTGATGTCATTTGTCTCGGGCGTATTGCCGTCGATTTCTATGCACAACAGATCGGCGCACGCCTGGAAGATGCCAGCACATTCTCCAAATATCTCGGTGGCTCTTCCGGCAACGTGGCTTATGGCACCGCCATTCAGGGCCTGAAGTCCGGCATGCTGGCCCGCGTCGGCGACGAGCATATGGGCCGTTTCCTGCGTGAAGAACTGCAACGCGTCGGAGCCGACACCCAGTGCCTGATCACCGACCCCCAGCGGCTGACCGGTCTGGTGATCCTCGGCATCAAGGATCAGGAGACCTTCCCGCTGATTTTCTACCGTGAGAACTGTGCCGATATGGCGCTGACGCCGGACGATATCGATGAGTCCTACATCGCGTCATCACGCGCGCTGGCTATAACCGGCACTCACCTGTCACACCCAAACACCCGCGCCGCGGTATTAAAAGCGCTGGAATACGCCCGCCGCCATGGCCTGCGCACCGCGCTGGATATCGACTACCGACCGGTGCTGTGGGGTCTGACGTCGCTGGGTGACGGTGAAACCCGCTTTGTCGAGTCAGAGAAAGTGACCCGCGAACTGCAGGAGGTGCTGCATCACTTTGATCTGATCGTCGGCACCGAAGAAGAGTTTCATATTGCCGGTGGCAGCACCGACACCCTGACCGCGCTGAAAAACGTGCGTAAAGCGACCCAGGCCACGCTGGTCTGTAAGCGCGGCGCACAGGGCTGTTCGGTATTCGAAGGCGAGATCGCCGCCGACTGGCAGCAGGTAAAACTGCATTCCGGGGTGCGGGTTGAAGTGCTGAACGTGCTGGGCGCAGGCGATGCCTTTATGTCCGGCCTGCTGCGTGGCTATCTGAACGATGAAGGTTGGGATCAGGCCTGCCGCTATGCCAATGCCTGCGGCGCATTGGTGGTTTCGCGCCACGGCTGCGCCCCGGCGATGCCCAGCAAGCAGGAGCTGGATGACTATCTGCAACGCGAACAGCAAGTGAAACGCCCGGACCGCGATGAGCGGCTTAACCATCTGCATAGGGTCACCACCCGCAAACAGCAATGGCCGGAACTGTGCGTGTTCGCCTTCGATCACCGCAAACAGCTGGCGGATATGGCGCGAGAAGCCAACGTCAGCGAAGAACGCATCCCCAAACTGAAAACCCTGCTGCTGACGGCGGCGCAACAGGCCGCAGAGACCGCCGGGCTGAAGGGCAACAGCGGCATTCTGGCCGATACCACCTATGGGCAGGCGGCGCTGAACCAGATCACCGGGCAGGGTTGGTGGATAGGCCGACCGGTCGAACTGCCCGGCTCACGTCCGCTGCGGTTGGAGCACGGCAATATTGGCTCGCAGCTGATCGACTGGCCGCAGGAGCACGTAGTGAAATGTCTGGTGTTTTACCATCCGCATGACGCCGCCGAACTGCGCCGTGAGCAGGATGAACTAATTGGCGATGTGTATCGCGGCTGCTGCAAATCCGGCCATGAACTGTTGCTGGAAGTGATCCTGCCGGAAAGCAACGCCGACAAGGATGAAAGCCACTATCTGGAAATGCTGCAGCACTTTTATCAACTGGGAATTAAACCGGACTGGTGGAAGTTGCCGCCGTTGAGTGCTGAGAACTGGCAGCAGGTCGGCGCGTTGATCGACGCTAACGATCCCCAGTGTCGCGGGGTGCTGATTCTGGGGCTGGATTCGCCGGAAGAAACGCTGAAGGCGGGCTTTGCCGCGGCGGCGGATGCACGCTGGGTAAAAGGTTTTGCCGTCGGGCGCACCATTTTTGGCCAACCTTCACGCCGCTGGCTGCAGGGTGAGCTGGATGACGCCGCGTTAATCGAGCAGGTGAAACAAAAATACCTGACGCTGATTGGTTTCTGGCGTCAATATCGCCCAACCTCTCACCAGCATTAATTGCCGAACCCTCCCCTTAAACGGATTTTCGCCGCTTTAAGGGGATTTTTTTGCCTTTTTTCTGTGAAGTAACGCAACTTGCAATCGAATAAATCGCTTTTTGTTGAAATGAAATTTCCAATCCATCTGTTAGAATAACCTGTCAATAACTCAGGCGTCAGGCCGATACGCCTTAGCCCCCACTGCGAGCCGAATGGATGAACAACCCAACTCAACTTTCGCTGTTACAGGACGAGATCCGCCACCGTTATGAAACGCTGAGCAAGCGTTTAAAACAGGTGGCGCGTTACATTTTGGATAACAGTAACAGCATTGCTTTCGATACCGTCGCCTCCATCGCCGCACAGGCCAGCGTCCCCCCTTCAACCCTGATCCGCTTTGCCAACGCCTTTGGCTTTAGCGGTTTCAACGAAATGAAACAGGTTTTCCGCCAGCACCTGATGGAGGAAACGGTCAACTATACCGAACGGGCACGCCTGTTCCGGCAGACCTCTACCGACGGTAACGTGGCCCCGGAAAAGCCGGCGGAAATCCTTAACGTTTTCACCATGGTCAATGCCCAGGCGCTGCAACAATTGGCGATGCAAACCAGTTCCGAGCAGTTGGATCGGGCGGTTGAACTGCTGAACAACGCCGAGAATATCTACGTGATTGGCCTGCGTCGCTCATTTAGCGTCGCATCCTATCTCACCTATGCGTTGCGCCATCTGGAGCGCCGGGCGTTCCTGATCGACGGGCTGGGCGGCATGTTTACCGAACAGCTCAGCATGGTGAAGCCGAATGACGTGGTGATTGCCATCAGCTATTCGCCGTATGCGCAGGAAGCACTGGAACTGGTTGAATTAGGTGCCAAGAACGGAGCGCAGCAGATCGCCATAACCGACAGCCAGGTCAGCCCGTTGGCTGCCTTCAGCGACGTGTGCTTTGTGGTACGAGAGGCGCAGGTGGATGGCTTCCGCTCCCAGGTTGCTTCAATGTGTCTGGCGCAGACCCTGGCAGTATCGCTGGCGCTGAATAACGCCAAAGAAGAGTAACGAAGAATTACCCTCTCCCTTGGGAAAGGGTAGGCATAGTGGCGTGAAATCCCCTCACCCCGGCCCTCTCCCCCTGGAGAGGGTGACGCTCATCTTGGCAACGTCGTAAATAGGCAATTATTTTGCTGCGGGATAGCCGTCGGTGTTAATCCAGGCGTGCTCTTTTTCCCAGGTGAACTTCCATAGCCGCACCGGCCCGGCCATCACGTTGAGATAGTAGCTGTCGTAACCGGCCAGCGTCGCCACCGGGTGGTAGCCACGCGGCACCTTGACCACGTCACGGTTATACACCGGCATGCACTCATCCAGTGAGCGATCGTCGGTATACACCCGCTGCATGCAAAAACCCTGCTCCGGCTGGATCCGGTGATAATAGGTCTCTTCCAGGTAGGTTTCATCCGGCGAGTCTTCCTGGTCATGCTTGTGGCTGGGGTACGAACTGGTATTACCCTCATCCGTATACACCTCCACCACCAGCAGGCTGTCAGCCGGTTCGCTGTCCGGCAGAATGTTGTGTACCAGACGCTGGTTACGCCCTTTGCCACGACGTTCGACGCCGACCTCCGCCGGGGTGATCAAGCGCGACGGCAGGTGCCCATGACCCGGGGCGCTGCAGACCGCCAATTCCAGGGCGCTTTCCGCCCGCACTTCAATCTTGTCGTGATGCGGCACGTATACCGCATAAGGCGGTGTGCGTTCAAACGGGCTCATGCGTTTGCCGATGCTCGGGTATTCCGCACGCAGAGTGGCGACGGAGGCGATGCCGGCGACCAACACCAGGCACAGCTCTTTGTCGCCACTTTCCAACCGCAGCGACTGGCCGGCCTCAAGGCGATAAACATCAAAGCCGACAAAGCGCCAGTCGGCGTTCTCTGGGGTGACATGCTGGATGCGCCCCTGGCCATCCGGCTGCTGACACTTGGCGAGTAGTGAAGACATATATTCCTCCGAATTAAATACCCGTCGTCTTTCAAGCTGCAGCGTTGTTACCTGCACTCGCTCACCCCAGTTACTTACTAAAGTAAGCGCCTGGGGATGAGCGAGCTGGGCGCCTAGCTGCAACTCGAAATCCATAGGGTATGGGCATTAATCAATTCAAACGTAGAACTTTAACCCAACGTCGGCATACTGTATTCAGACACCGTTTGCTGTCCGGTTGGCCAGCGGGCGGTGGCGGTTTTCATGCGGGTGTAGAAACGTACACCGTCGGTGCCATGCACGTTCAGCGCACCAAATACCGAGCGCTTCCAGCCGCCGAAGCTATGGAATGCCATAGGAACCGGCACCGGTACGTTAACCCCCACCATACCGGCCTGCACTTCCTGCACGAACTGACGCGCGTAGTGGCCGTTGCTGGTAAAGATGGCGCTGCCGTTGCCAAACTCGTGGCTGTTGACCGTGTCGATGGCGGTCTGGTAGTCCGGCACGCGGACAATACCCAACACAGGTCCGAAAATCTCTTCGCGATAGATACGCATGTTTGGTTTGACGTGGTCAAACAGGGTGCCGCCGACATAGTAGCCGTCCGGGTAGCCCGCCACCTGATAATTTCGGCCATCGGCCACCAGGGTTGCGCCTTCTTCGACGCCAAGATCGATATAACCCAATACTTTTTTCTGGTGCGCCGAGGAGACCAGCGGCCCCATTTCGTTCTCTTCGCCGCCCTGCTGAATGCCTGGGCCAACGCGCAGTTGAGCGATCAACGGTTTCAGTCTGGCGATCAGTTTATCGGCCGTGTCGTCACCGACCACCACCGCCACCGGCAGCGCCATACAGCGTTCGCCGGCAGAGCCGAAAGCCCCGCCCATCAGGGCATTTACCGTCGCGTCCAAATCGGCATCCGGCATGATAATCGCCTGATTTTTCGCCGCGCCGAAGGCCTGCACCCGCTTGCCGTGGGCACTGGCAGTAGTATAGATATGTTCCGCCACGGCGGACGAGCCGACAAAGCTCACCGCCTGGATATACGGGTCGGTGCACAACTGCGCGGCATCTTCGTTAGCGCAGTGCACCACGTTGAATACGCCATCCGGCAGGCCGGCTTCTTTCAGTAATTCCGCCATCCGCACAGAAGCCGAAGGCACCAGCGCCGGTGGCTTAAGCACGAAGGTGTTGCCGCAGGCCAACGCGATAGGGAACATCCACATCGGCACCATCGCCGGGAAGTTGAACGGGGTGATACCTGCGACCACGCCCAGCGGCTGCATCAGCGAGAAGCTGTCAACGCCGCTGCCGACGTCCGCCGAATACTCACCCTTGATCAAATGCGGAATGCCACAGGCAAACTCGACCACTTCAATGCCGCGGGTCAGTTCGCCCAGCGCATCGGAGTAAACCTTGCCGTGCTCACTGACAATCAGCGCTGCCAGCTCGTCGCGATGCTGTTCCAGCAGCGCCTTAAAATTGAACATGATGCGCGCCCGGCGCAGCGGCGTGGTGCGCGACCAGTCGGCAAAGGCCTGGTGAGCCACATCAATGGCCTGCTTCACCTCGGCGGCAGTGCTCTGCGTAACGCGACGTTCGACCTGCCCGGTAGCCGGGTTATGAACGTCGACGGTTTGATTGCTGCTGCTCAGGCACACCTGCCCGCCAATAAAGTTACCCACGGTTTTCATGTCTCACCCTCTTTTAAGTCCGCTGTCGCCTGACTGCCTGCGGCACTGCCGCAAGCGGTGGCGTTTTCATCACACCGCCTGCCGGAAACGGCCCACAAGCAGGCTAAATCCTGACCGGATGAAGCAAACTCTATTTCATTGAAAAAAAAGTTTCAAATAAATTATTTTAGAAAATTTGTTTTTAGTGCGGAAGGTCGCAATTTTGCCATGCCCTTGTGCAAAGCCATTACATGCCGGAAAAAACTCGCCGTACCACTTCTCCGTCGGGCGGCGGGAATTAGCCCTGACTTTTATACAGAAATAGGCGGCCCACCGGACAAAATAGCGAAACCTGCCGCAATAGGATCGCCCGGCAACCCTTGTTGGCTGTTTGCGGTTTTTTTTGAACTGGATCTAAAAATCAATATTTCATTATTCACTAATTATGAAATAAATGTTCTTGTTTAGAGAAGATTCATTCAAATATCACCGCCTTGATGACAGGCACGGTTCACACCCTTCCGCCTCCCTATTCCCTACAACCTACTGCGCGGGTGGAAGCCAGGAAAAAATCGGAGCAACACATGTCACATCAGCGTAAGCACAACACCGGGTACATACTGCGAATTTGCGGTATTGCAGCACTCGGCGGCATTCTGTTCGGTTATGACACCGCCGTGATCTCCGGCGCGATCGATGCCCTAAAAACCTATTTTGACCTCAGCCCGCTTGAAACCGGCTGGGCAGTCTCTAACGTGGTGATCGGCTGTGTGGTTGGTGCCTTTGGTGCCGGGCCATTGGCTGCGCGTTACGGCCGTAAAAAGGCCCTGATGCTGGCGGCGGTGCTGTTCACTATTTCAGCGGTCGGTGCAGCCCTGGCCATGACCTTCACCTGGTTTGTGATTTACCGCATTATTGGCGGTTTGGCCGTCGGTATTGCCGCCACCGTCTCACCGATGTATATGTCGGAAGTCTCACCTAAAGACATGCGTGGTCGAGCGCTCAGCATGCAGCAGTTCGCCATCGTGTTCGGCCAAATTGTGATTTTCTACGTTAACTTCAAAATCGCCAGCATCGCCAGCGAAGCCTGGCTGGTGGAGATGGGCTGGCGCTGGATGATAGGGTCGGAAGTGATCCCGTGCATGCTGTTCCTGATGCTGGTGTTTATCATTCCGGAATCGCCGCGCTGGAGCGTCATGGTCGGCCGTGACAGCCAGGCTTTGGCGATGTTGACCAAAGTCTCCAACGCTGCCCATGCGCAAAGCGTACTGCAGGAAATCAAAGACTCATTGCAGCAGGACCGGCAAAAACACCAGCAGAAGCTGAACTTCGGCGAAGTGCGGGTGCGCTTCATTCTTTTTGTCGGCTGTATGATCGCCATGCTGCAACAGGTCACCGGCGTCAACGTAATGATGTACTACGCGCCAATGGTGCTGAAAACCGTTACCGAAAATGCCCAGGAGGCACTGTTCCAAACCATTTGGATCGGCGTGCTGCAGTTGGTCGGCTCGGTGATTGGCGCCATGCTGATGGATCGCATGGGCCGCATTCCGCTGATGCGTTACGGCACACTTGGCGCCATTGCCGGGTTGCTTATCACCTCTTATGCGCTCTACACCCAGGCCACCGGCTACCTTGCCCTGTTCGGCATGCTGTTCTTTATGGTGTTTTACGCCCTGTCCTGGGGAGTGGGTGCCTGGGTTCTGGTGTCGGAAATTTTCCCAAATCGCATGCGAGCGCAGGGCATGAGCATCGCCGTCGGCTGCATGTGGCTGGCCAACTTTGTCGTTTCGCAGAGCTTCCCGATGATCAACGATAATCCTTATCTGTTCTCCAGCTTCCATGGCGCCTTCCCGATGTGGGTCTTTGCCGCCTGCTGCCTGTTTAGCTACTGGTTCATCGGACGCTATATACCGGAAACCAAAGGCGTCTCGCTGGAAAAAATGGAAGACGTGGTGATGGCCAAACGCTATCGCCAAACGCCACCCGAAACACAACGCACGCCGCTGTAAGTCGGCAATTCTCAGGCTGTATCAAACCATTCAGGAGTAATGCATCATGACCATTGCGCCAGACCGTTTTTGTATCAACCGCAAGATCGCCCCCAATCTCGATTTGGAGCCGTTTTTCAGCCTGGTAAAAAAGTGCGGGCTCAGCAAAGTTGAGCTGCGCAACGATATGCCGAGCGGCAAGGTGACAGATAACCTGAGCAACGATCAATTAAATGCTTTGGCGGCCAAATACGGTATCGAAATCGTCACCATTAACGCCCTCGGCAAGTTTAACCTGCCAGGCGATAGTGCCATATTGCTGCAAAACGCCGAGGCGCTGTTGGTGCAGGCTCAGGCGATCCATAGCCAGGCGCTGGTACTGTGTCCACACTGCAGCGCGGACGATCGGCGCAGTGAGGAGCAGAAAAAAACCGATACGCTGGCGGCGCTGAAGCTGCTGGCTCCCCTGTTCAAGCAATATGGCGTGCAGGGCTACGTCGAGCCGCTGGGGTTCGGTATCAGTTCACTGCGCTCATCGCTGCTGACGCAATCCCTGATTCGCGACTCCGGCGCGCCGTACAAGATCGTGCTGGATACCTTCCACCACTATTTAAGTGATGTGACGCAGCCTGAGTTTGATGAGCAGATTCAGATTGAGGGTATCGGTCTGGTACACCTTTCCGGGGTGGAAGATGCGCGAAGCAAAAGCGCGCTCAGCGACGAAGAACGCATTATGTTGAGTCAACAGGATCGGTTGGAGAGCAAAAAGCAGGTGCAGAATCTGGAGCGCCTGGGCTACACCGGCATTTACGCCTTCGAGCCGTTCTCTTCGCAGTTGGATAGCTGGACAGAGGCGGATATCGAACGTGAAATCCGCCAGAGCATCGCTCTGCTGCAAGGGTAATCGACAGTAAAACGGCCTCTTCGGAGGTAATGCCGATCAGTTAAGCAAAGTTCTGAATAAGAATGTACGACGTTGTTTAAGTGGGCGTCCCCCTCTCCCGAGGGAGAGGGCCGGGGTGAGGGGCTTTCGCGTTGGTATGTATCCCCTCACCCTGACCCTCTCCCAAAGGAGAGGGAACAATATCACCTTAACTTACAAGCATTACCTCTTCCGAGGCCGTTTTTATGGCGCTATTTCAGCGTGCTCACCACCAGTTGATGGCGGGCATTGTAGAACTTACGGTAGGCCAGATAGCAGGCGATAATGGTCGACAGGCTGGCGGTGGAAAGCAGCATAAAGGTCACCATAATCTGGTACTTAATGGCCTTCACCGGGTCAATACCGGCGAAGATCAGACCGGACATCATGCCCGGCAGGCTGACTAGGCCGACGGTTTTGGCCGAGTCTACCGTCGGGATCAACGAAGCGCGGATGCTGTCGCGGATCAACGCAGCCGAGGCAAACTTCGGTGATGCCCCCAGGCTGAGCATTTCCTGAATCTTCTGCTGATCGCTTTTGAAACGCTGCCCCAGATTGTTGTAGCACAGTCCCACCGCCACCATCGCATTACCGGCCACCATGCCGGAAATCGGGATCACCTGCATCGGGGTAAATTCTATCGAGCCGGTCAGCACCAACACCACCAGCGTCAGTACCGCACCAGTGGTAATGGCGATAAATGATGTCATGAACGCATGACCGATATATTTACTGCGCTTTTGCGCGTTGTAAGCGGCGTTAAAGCAGATAAACAGCACCATCAGCACGGTCAGAATAGCGTTGTTCACATCAAAAATGTACTTCAGCACATAGCCGACGATAATCAGCTGCACCACCGCGCGGCAAATGCTCCAGATAATGTCTTTTTCCAACGCCAATTTTTCTTTATGGCTGATGAAAATGGCGATCATCACCAATACCATCGACAGCACCAGGGACTCATTGCTGATATTATGCTGGTTCATCGTTTGTCTCCTGTGCGCGAGCACCGTGCGCACTCAGGGTAATCACATCATCCGCATGTTTGATTTCATCTTTATCATGCGTGACCCACAGCACTGCCACGCCATGCTGCTCTACCAGTTGATGAATAATTTCGTTTACATTGCGCTTATTATCTTCATCCAACGCACTGGTAATCTCATCCAATAACAGCACTCTGGGCATAAATTGCAGATTACGGATCAAGGAAATGCGCTGTTTCTCCCCACCGGATAATTCATTCACGCTTTTCTTCAGCATATTTTCCGGCAGCCCAAAGCGCACCAGATCGGCCTGCATTTTTTTCTCGTCCGGTTTTTGCTTACGGATCTGGTAAGGCAACGCAATATTGTCATACACGCTGTCGCCAAACAGCGAGGGGGTTTGAAAACAGTAAGACACCTGCTGGCGATATTCTTCCGGAGGTATTTCGGTGATGGCCTTACCGGCAAAAATAACTTTTCCACGGGTCGGGTCGATCAGCGAGGAAACGATTTTAAGCAGCGTACTTTTCCCGCAGCCGGACGGCCCGGTAATCAGTTTAAATTCACCCTGATTCAGGCCGAAAGAGACAGAATCCAGAATAACCTGCTCACCTATTTGATAATGAATATCATCCAACAACAGTATTTCTTTGCTTTCCTTCATTATAAAACCGCATCCCTCATAAAAATATTGGCGCTCAGGCCACCAGTATAGAGCTTAAAAAAATGCACTGACAATGGTTGGTCATTAGCCGTAACAAAGGAGTCGGGCTGAGGGGCATTTCGCTCCGTCAGCCCTATAAATCTCTGCTGTGAAAGGTAGTCAAAACACAAAACGGGAAAGGAATTACGCTTTTTTGGCTGATGTACAAATATACCAGCGCAACGAATTATTGATGCTGCGATGGGTACAACTCACTTTGCCCTCTTTTTCCAACGCCAATAGCAAGGTACGCGTAGTGTAAATATTCTCACCGCATTTATCCGCCAACTCCCTGGTTTTGGGCCAGTGTTCCGGCGCGGGTGGATGCTGTCCATCGGCTCCGGCCGCACGTTCCATACACAGTTTTCGTAACACGTTTAGCATATGTGACTTCCTGATTTCATATGTTATCGGCACCTTGGCCATCGCGTTCTCCTTGAGTTACTTTTGCCTGCTCCTGTCCTGCGGCAGCGCATCGGCCACGCGCAGGGTATAAATCATGGTGGCCCCAGGTGGTATGGCGGGTGGGCTTCCCTTATCGCCATAGGCCAGCGCCGCCGGCACCACCAGAGTCATCGAACCGTGTTTGTTCAGTTTGCCGATGGCCGCGCGGAAGAGAGCCGGGTACTGTGCCAGGGGTTGTGAGATCACCGTGCCGGCCAACTCCATATCCTTGATCACTTGCCCGTCGGGCAGGCTTTCACGCACCACAATATCGACATTGTCGCCTGCGGCTATCTGCCCACTGCCGGCGTAATCCACACGGTAATAGAAGCCGAGTTCATCCTTTTGTACCCCCGGCTGTTTGGCAAAATCGGCAAGATAGGCTTTGCCATCCTGCCGTATGTCCTGTTGCCGTTGCTGCCGGGCCTGCTGCAATGCAGCGTCTGCAGCCTGCAGCGCACTGTCGATAGCGGCGTTGTCCAGCCGCGGCTTGCCCGCCAACGTATCGCCAATACCCGCCAGCAGGCGTGACCGATCGGCCTCAATCCCCAGCCGTTGGTTCTCTTCCTGCAGCCGCAGAATGTCGCGTCCGAGCGAAACCCCGGCGGCGTAAGCCTGTTTATCTGCCACACTGACCAGCTCCGGTGGCTGAAGCTGGCGGTTGAGCTGCTGCAATTGCCGCTCTTGCTCCGCGACCAACCGCTGCTGCCGTGCCAGTGCTGCCGCCATGGCAAGCAGATCCGGCGGTGTGGCAATGGCCCGGCGAACGCCTTTCAACGCCGCCACCAGCGGCCGGATATCCACAGGTGCAGCCTTGGGTAGCGGTACCGGCATCGTTGGTTGAGCCTGAGTTGCCAACTGCTGTTCCAACAGGCGGATAGTGTCGGCCTGCCGCTGTAACGCCTGATTCAACGCCGCTAGCCGAGCGTTATCCCCACGCGGAACGGGCGCAGGTTTTGGCTTGCTGGCCGCAGGCGGGGGCGTCGGCGGCACTTTTTCCACCACCGGCACGGCCTGCTGTTGCTCGGCAAATTTCAGCAATGCAGGGATGCCGTCATCCCCGCCAGACGCATTACCTGCCGCTAACGCGCTGCCTCCTGCAATCAACAGCAGTAAAGCCGCGGCTCCTTCCGCGTACTTTTTCATGGCTACAGGCTCTCCACCCGGCTGGACAGACTGGACATCAGCTCATGTTCAACGTCGGCGCAGAACTTCTCGGTCTTGTATTTATAAAGTGCGTCTATAGCCTTACGGGTACTTTCATCGACATTACTGCGAATGCCGGCATATCCGGAGGCGTTGGATAACAGTCCGTTAAAATAAGCTATCCTTTTCTGGTAGCTTTGCGGATTAATATCCTTGAGCGAATTGACCCGTTGCTGACAAAGCGCAATGCGTTGCTCATCAGTGTTTTCCTTAGGATTATTCTGTGAAACTTTTTTCACGGCAACGTTACCCGTGCTATTTTTTCCAACACAGCCGGACAACAGTAAACATGTCATTATCAACGCGGCCATAACGGTAGCAGAACGGCGAGTTGAATCATCAGTTATTGTAATCATTCCGTTTATCATCCCTTAATTATCACTTAGGTCATTATTGTGTCGCGAAGCCCTGCCAGATCTCACTTCTTCTGATTAATCCTAACGAGTTAAATAACAAAATCGCACGGCAACAGGCGGATATTGGTAATAATCCGACAGCCAATCACATTGTTATAAATTTGTTAATTTCACGAGGAGAGTTAGCCGCGCCACAATGAATAAAGTCCGCATACAAGCCAGTATTTATGGCTAACACACCTTTCAAAACAACGAGTTAACTTTTAACTTATGATTAACAGCCAGAATTCATCATCTGCTGTCTGAGGGCGATATTATCAAAACAATATTGCTAATTGTAGTGTGAAGACTAATTCTGGCGATCTAATATCTCGCATATTGCTATTTATATAGTCATTTATTCTGGATAATAGTTGTATACGATCTATTGATTTTCAATCATATATATTTCTTTTTCCTTTTGGGTTTATATTCTGTATTTGACTCAACTTAATAAAAGCTATTTCCAATCAAGCCTATTATTTGCAAGAATAATCCCAGCAAAACGCTACGGCGATATACCTATTTTAATTCTATGGATTTCGCCTATTCGACTTACAAAACCTTTCGTTATTCACTCATGAATAACGGACGGTGGCGTATTGCCCAGAGCAAAAGGATCTGGCTCCAACTACCGCGTCGGTGACATGAAGTTGCTGCCGCTGTGGGGGATTTAGATGTGCTGTTCTTTTTATTTAAATACTCTCTACAGGAACTTGAGAAATGAAACTGAATAAATTAATGCTGGCAACCGTGATTGCTTTCGCTTCTGCATCTGTTGCTCACGCCGCATCTAACCAGGGTAGCGGTAAAGTCACTTTTACCGGTGAAATTATTGATGCGCCATGCAGCGTAGCACCGGAATCTGTTGACCAAACTGTGCCAATGGGCCAAATCAGCAGCCGTCTGTTGGCCAAAGAAGGTAAATCCAGCTCTGAGCCATTCAGCATTGAACTGAAAGACTGTTCCATCGCCACGATGAAGAACGTCCAGGTGACCTTCACCGGGACTCCGGATCCAGATAACAGCAAACTGCTGGCTCTGAGCGGCACCGCAACCGGCGCTGGCATCATGATCTATGACAACCTGCACTCCAAAGACGTTGAGCTGGGCACCGCGACCGATGGTCAGGGCCTGACCGAAGGCAATAACTCCCTGAAATTCGCCGCCTATCTGCAAGGCAGCAGCGCTTCTGGCGCCGTGGTTCCAGGCGAATTCACCAGCGTTGCAAACTTCACTCTGGCCTACCTGTAATCCCTCGCTGGGGATATCACTGCGGTATCCCCGCTTTACCTGCACGGATATTGGGTAACGGCACCAACGGCAACAGGGAGAGCCAGCATGACCAAGCGGATTTGGGGCGTAGTGCTTATCGCGCTCAGCGTTTGCAGCGCCGAAGCGACGGCAAAAAATCAGGGCCACGGCACGCTCAACCTGGGCGGCGAGATCGTCGAAACCCCCTGTGGGATTGCCAGCGAAAGCCTGGACCAGACCGTTGATTTCGGGCTGATATCCATGACTGATGCCGCGTTGGATACGCAGCCGGTGCTGATTGGCAGTCGCCGCAACTTTGAAATCAAGCTGGTGAATTGCGAATTGGCCAGCCAGGTAAAACCCGACTTTATCTACCGCGCAGCCACCGTCACCTTCGACGGCACGGCTGACAGCCGGGATCCCGAGTTATTGGCCGTTTACGGCGAAGCGCAAGGCGTGGCCATTGAGCTGCTGACCGCTGCCGGTATCCCGATCCCGCTGGGTAGCACCACGGCGGATTATCAGATTGTCGCCGGCGACAATACGCTGCGCTTTAGCGCTCAGCTACGAATTCACCCTGACAGGGCCCGAGCCGGCGGATTCAGCTCTCTGGCGAAATTCACCCTGTCTTATCTGTAACGCCTCGTTAGGCGGGTGCCTGCATAGGGCACTGAATGACATCACGTATTACGTATTCAGGTCGTACAGGATGACCTGCTATTGGGCGCGGATTTGCCATGAGTGATTATTCTATGACGTCATTACTGACACGGAAAAAAATACCCCTCACCGTCATTCTATCTTTCCTCTGGGTGCATTCGGCTTTTTCCGCCACGGAATTTAATACCGACGTATTAGATATTGGCGATCGCAGCAAAGTGGATTTATCGCGTTTTTCCGACGCCGATTACGTCATGCCCGGCGCCTATCTGCTGGATATCAAGATCAACCAGAAAACCCTGCCGCAGCGCAGCATCCAGTATTACCCGTCGCCGGACCAAAAGGATCGTTCCCGTGTCTGTCTGCCGCCGGATCTGATAGAGAAAATGGCGCTGAAAGAAGAAGTCGTCAAAAAAATCACCCTGTGGCACGACAACAGCTGCGCCGATATCAGCGGCATCAAAGGGGCGACCATTTCCGACCGCATCGGCGGGGGCGTGCTGGCGATCACTATTCCACAGGCCTGGATGAAATATTCCGATCCGGACTGGACGCCACCGGAACAGTGGGATGACGGCATCCCTGGTTTGTTGCTGGACTACAGCATCAGCGGCCAGGTCGGTAAGCAAAGCCACAATAACAACACCGCAGAAAACCTCAGCAGCTACGGGACGGTCGGCGCCAACCTGGGAGCCTGGCGTCTGCGCGCCGATTATCAGGCCACCTACAATCAGCAGGCCGGTCAGCGCGACAGCAATTTCGACTGGAACCAGATTTACGCCTATCGCGCGCTGCCAATGCAGGCTGCCAAGCTGACGCTCGGCGAAATCTTCCTCGATTCGGGCGTGTTCGACTCCTACCGCTTCACCGGCCTTAACCTGGCCAGCGACGAGCGTATGCTGCCGCCAAACCTGCAGGGGTATGCACCGGAAGTGCGCGGCATTGCCAAAAGCAACGCCAAGATCACCGTGTCGCAAGAAGGCCGCACGCTGTACGAAACCACCGTGCCCGCCGGGCCGTTCGCCATTCAGGATCTCAACAGTTCGGTACGCGGTCGGCTGGATGTGAAGGTAGAAGAGCAGGACGGCAGCGTATCGACCTTCCAGGTAGACACCGCCACCATTCCTTACCTGACGCGCCCCGGCTATGTCCGCTACAACGTCGCCGTGGGCAAGCCCTCGGCTTACGATCACCGTACGCAAGGGCCGCTATTCTCCGCCAGTGATTTCTCCTGGGGATTAACCAGCGCCTGGTCGCTGTACGGCGGCGCGTTGCTTGGCGGCGATTACAACGCCTGGGCACTCGGCCTGGGTCGTGACCTGAACGTGTTTGGCGCCATGTCGGTGGACGTGACGCAGTCTATCGCTCGTTTGCCCAATGAGCCGACCGCCAGCGGCCTGTCGTTCAAGGTCAACTATGCCAAGCGGTTTGATGAGATGAACAGCCAGATCACCTTTGCCGGCTACCGCTTCTCACAGCGCAAATTCATGAACATGTCGCAATATCTGCAGGAACGCTACAACGATTACGACGAGCGCTACGACGGGCGGCAAAAAGAGCTGTACACCATTACCGCCAGCAAAACCTTTATGGCGGAAGACAGCGCCAAGGCGATCACCGCTTACCTGACCTATTCGCACCAAACCTATTGGGATGCCAGGGCGCAGGATCGTTACGGGTTGTCTGCCAGTAAACTGTTCAACGTCGGCAATGTCAGCAACATCACCGCCTCGTTGTCGGCCTATCGCACCACTTATCACGGCCGCACCGACGACAGCGTGATGGTGAATTTCAGCGTGCCGATTGGCGATCGCCGTCGGGTCGGTTACTCGTTGCAAACCAGCAACAGCGACGTGACGCAGATGGCGTCCTACAACGACTACACCGATCCGAACAACACCTGGCAGGTCAGCGGTGGCTTTAACCAGTCAGGCAAATCACTGGCCCGTGGTTACTACAGCCATAACGCTTCGTTTGGTTCGCTCAACGCCAGCGCCTCTTATCAACAGGACAGTTATTCGTCGATCGGCGGTACCTTCCGCAGTGGCATTACCGCCACCCGACACGGCATAGCCGCACACCAGAACTCCAGCAACGGCGGCAGCCGGATGATGCTCGATACCGACGGCATTGCCGGGGTGCCAATCAACAACGGCCGCGCCTACAGCAACCGTTTCGGCCTGGCGGTGATCTCCGACATCACCAGCTACTACAACACCGACACCCGCATCGACGTCAATACGTTGGCGGACGACGTGGAGGCCACCCGCGCCGTAGTACAGGGCACGCTGACCGAAGGGGCCATCGGCTACCGCCACTTTGAGGTGGTGAAAGGCAGCAAGCTGCTGGCCACCATCAAACTGGCCGACGGCAGTGAACCGCCGTTTGGTGCCACGGTGCTGAGCGAAAAAGGCCGCGAAGTGGCCGTAGTGAACGACGGTGGCTCGGTCTACCTGACCGGCGTACAGCCGCAAGAGCAACTCGACGTCGCCTGGGAAGGCCAGCGTCAGTGCCGCATTGTCATACCGGGCGCCGCCAAGCCGCTGGATCAGCTCTTGCTGCCGTGCGCCAAACTGTAATCCGTAACGCAGAGAATTGAAGATGATGAACCACTTTCCGTTAGCAAAAATGGCCTCGCTGGGCCTGGCATTGGCCGCCGCAGCCCCCGTCGCCAACGCGGCGATATCGCTGGATCGCACCCGCGCCGTTTACCTCAGCGACGCGAAATCGATCAGCCTGAATATCGTCAATGAAAACAAGGAACTGCCCTTCCTGGCGCAGTCCTGGCTGGAAAACGAGCAGCACCAGAAAGTCACCTCACCGCTGGTGGTGTTGCCGCCATTGCAACGGGTTGAGGCCAGCGAACGCAGCGTGGTGCGTATCACCAAGACGCCGGAGGCCGATCGCCTGCCACAGGATCGCGAATCGGTGTTCTATTTCAACCTGCGAGAGATCCCGCCGAAAAGCAGCAAAACCAATGTGATGCAGTTGGCGTTGCAAACCCAGATAAAACTGTTTTATCGCCCGAAGGCCATCGTCGCGCCTAAAGGCGAAGTATGGCAGGAGAAGCTGGTGTTTCACAAAAGCGCCGGCGGTTTTACCGTTGAGAACCCAACGCCGTTTTATATCACCCTGACCGGTATGACCCGTCAGACGCAGAAACAGGGCGGCGGTGCACTAGGTGGCTTCCAGCCGGTGATGCTGAAGCCGAAATCCAGCGAGCCCCTCAAGCTGAGCGACACTGGCCTCAGCGGCTTTGTCGTCAGCTATATCAATGACTACGGCGGCCATCCGGAGCTGCGCTTCGCCTGCAACGGCAGCGTCTGCAACGCCGTGCCCGATAGCAAAAAATAAGGAGATAGCGCATGGCTGAATTCACCGGCGGCCGCCTGCGGCCCCTGCTGCTCGGCGCGTTGCTGTTCACCGGCAGCGCAACGGCGGCGACGCCACTGGGCGTGATCCAAGGCACCACCGGCACCGTCAGCTTTCATGGCGGCCTGCTCAGTTCCCCCTGCAGCCTGACGCCGGACAGCCAGGATCAGGCGATTGATCTGGGTGATGTTAACGCGCGTGACTTCCAGAATGCCGGCGACCAAAGCACGCCGGTGCGCTTTCGCCTCTCTTTCCGCAACTGCCTGCTGGGTGCCAAAGCGCTGGCGGATAACCCGGCAGGGCAGCGCAACGGCGATGCCGCGCAGCTTTATTTACAGGGTGAGCAGGCTGCCACGCTGGTGTTTCTCGGCGACAGCGATGTCAACAACCCGGAGCTGCTGAAACTTAACGGCGGCGTACAGGGCATCGGCCTGCGGTTGAAGGATCAACAAGGCCGTGCGCTGGCGCTCAACCAACAGAGTCGGCCTTACATTCTGCAGCCCGGCAGCAATACGCTGTGGTTCAGTGCCAGCGTGGAATCCACCCAGCGGGCGGTAATGGCGGCCGGTTTTTCCGGCGTGGCACATATTCAGGTGATTTACCTGTGAGGTTCACAAACACGATGAAAAAAACCTACCTGAGCCACTGCTTGCCACTGGCGTTGCTGCTGTCAGCCCCTGCCGTCTGGGCCAACGGTTATGTAACGCCGGATGGTGGCCCGAAGCAGTTTTATATCGACCTGAATGAAAGCAACATTACCAATACCGTCGGCTTTACCAAGCAGTTTCTCTATGATCTCGGCGGTACCTATACCGGCAAAGTCTATTGCGATACGCCAATTCCTACCAGCCCGCACTTTTATAAATCGGATTCGGCGTTACCGCCTTCCGAATACGGTAACGGTTATTTAAAACTTAATGATTTCCTGGATTTAAAAGCCGAGGTTTGGATCGCCGGTAATAAAAACGCCTATATCACGGTGCCGTTTTATAACGAGTCCAACCTGTTAAGCCAACATTCCTGTCGGCCACCCTATTTGCAGGTCAATAACTACGGCAGCGGATCTAAAGGCAAGATCACCTTCCGGGTGCGCAAAAAAATCATCAACGGCGTACAGATTAATGACCGCCAAATCATCGAGATGTATGGCCGCTTAGGGTCGACCGACGGCGGTTTCGGCCCCAACCCTATGGCGCAGGTATTTATTCAGTCCGCCATCCTCTACGTACCGGATAAATGCGTGGTGAACGAAGGGCAGTTGATCAACGTTGAGTTCGGTGAAATCAGCGGCAGCAACCTGGACGGCAAAAATTATCCACAAAGCATCCCGGTGCGCTTCCAGTGTGAAGGCGGCAGTTTCGAGGACGGCACGCTGAATATCAAACTGGCGGTCTCCGGCACCCCGGCGCCCTTCACCAATAACGCGTTTAAGACCGATAAAACCGATCTCGGCATCGAGATCAAACATAACGGCCAGTTGGTTATCCCGAATGAGTTTTACCCGGTGCCGAATATCGGTAACGGCGGCAGTTGGAACCTGGTTGCCGCCCCCTTGGCCAACGGTAGCAAGGAAATCGCAGAAGGGGAATTTAACGCCTCGGCCACCATTGTGGCGGCCTTCGAGTAATTCAGGGAGAAACAGACGATGCGTTTACGCGCTTTAGCGATGCTCAGTTGCACGCCCTTTTGGTTTACAACATTGCCGACTCTGGCGGATACCGAGTTGGTCGGGTCTCCGCTGCAGTTCCACGGCACCGTGGTGAGCCGGCCGTGCAATATTGAGCCGCAATCGGCCGATCAGGTGGTGGAAATGGACACGGTGATCGTCAAAACCCTGTACCGCTATGGGCATAGCAACCCGGTACCGTTCAACATCAAGCTGACCGACTGTAAAACGTCGGTATTCAAATCCGTCAACGTTACCTTCAGCGGTACCGAAGACAGTGAACTGCCGGGCAAACTGGCGATCAATAACGGCACCAACGGCGCCGCTATCGCCCTGTTTGACAGCAAGGGGGCCGATATTGATTTGAACCAGGCCACCAGCGCGGTGGCATTGCAGGATGGCGCCAACATTCTGAACTTTACCGCCTATGTGCAGGGCCACCCCAGCGCGATACAGAATAAAACCATTACCGAGGGTGAGTTCAGCTCGGTGGCCAATTTCGTGCTGGCCTATCAATAAGCCCGGCATCTGCAGGAAGAAGTGATGATATCCAAATCCAAAACAGCCTGGTTATTCGGGCTGGCGGCGTTTTATTGCCTGATTGCCATGCATATTTACTGGCCCAATCGCGGTGGCAGCGGTTTTTATCTGCCGTGGAATCTGGTTGGTGGGATATTTATCGCCCTGACGATCCTCGGCACCCTGCTGTTTTGCCGACCGCCGCTGGCGGTCTCCGGCTTTTTTAACCGGCTGGCGCTGGGGGGCCTGATTTTATTTTTGCCGCTGCTGTGGGCGCAACAACCCTGGCTAAGCGAAGCCCTACCGCGCCTGATGAGTCTGGCACTGGGCATCATGGCCTACTTCGCACTGCTGCAGATCCCGCTCAGCCGCCAAGGGCGGCGCAGGCTGCTGACTCTGTTATTGGCGGCAACGGTGATCGAAGCCCTGTTCGGCCTGGTGCAATACAGCCTGCTGCAGCCGGGTAACTGGATCGGCTATAACAGCCTGAAAAACCGCCCTTACGGCATCTTCCAGCAGTGGAACCTGATGGCCAGCTTTATGGCGACCGGTCTGGCGCTGGCGCTGTATTTGCTCAGCAGTCGTCGCCCCTTGTCGCGTAGCCTGCAATGGTTGAGCGCCACCATGTTGGTACTGGCACCGCTGTTGCTGGTGGTTATTGCTTCGCGCGTCGGGCTACTGGCTGCCCTGCTGCTGTCACCACTGCAACTGTGGATGCTATATCGCCTTAATCGCCGCCGCGCCACCTTCTCTCTGTTGCTACTGCTAGCCGGGGTAGCCGCCGGGGTACTGTTGGTGCTGCTCAACGGTGCGACACGGGCGGTCACAGTGACAGAACCGATTTTCTACCGGTTGGCTTACTGGCAAGAAGCACTGCGCATGATCGCCGAACGCCCGTGGTTTGGCTGGGGTTACGGCCATTTTCAGCACGATTTCCTGCATCATTTCTACACCACCCATAGCAGTGGAATGGAAAGCGTCGCCATCAGCCACCCACACAACGAAATTTTGCTGTGGGGCATCGAAGGTGGCCTGCTCGGCCTGAGCGGCATTGTCATGGTCGGTTGGGGATTATGGTGTTTGCTGCGACGCACTCGAGTACTGCCACTGCGCCCTGCCCCCTGGATGGCTGCGCTGCCAATCTTGTTGCATATGATGGTGGAGTACCCACTTTATCTTTCCGCCGCCCACGCCGTGCTGCTGCTGGCAATCTTGCGCGCGGGTGACGTACGCCGCCGCTGGCGGTTACCTCGCAGGTCGCAACAGACACTGCGTCTGCTTATCGGTGCCGCTGCCTTACTGATCCTGCCCTATCTGTTCAACGGCCTGCACAGCGCACTGATCGTTACCGCTGTGGAGAAGAGCGGCCTGCGGCAGTTTGGCCCCATGAGCCGGGTGATAACGCCGACGCCCTGGCAGGTACGTTATGACTACGACGTCCAGTTGCAGCGGCTGCTGCAATATCCGCAAACCCGCGATACCGCCACGCTGTTGAGCTACCGGCAGTGGGCAGAAAACGAAATCCGCGTGCGGCCGGACGCCAATATCTACATCAATCTGGTAGCGGTCAGCCGCTTACTGCAACAGCCCCAGCGGGCCGCCGAACTGCAACATCAGGCTCGTCGACTGTTCCCGCACGATATGCGTTTTGAGGAGTAATCATGCTTAATATTCGGTTCACCCTACTGGGCAGCGATAACTTTTATCAATTCGGCTTACGGCTGCTGCTGGAAGAGTATCTGCATGATCTGAACACCAGCAGCCGTAGATATCAGGTCGATCTGCAAAATCTGGAGCCGATAGAAATCGTGTTTCGTACTCTGGAAGATGCTTGCGGCTGCGCACGTTGCTATCAAAGCCCGCACCAGACGCCGCGCCACCGGCAAATGACCGTGTTGATCCTCGACGATCGCGACACCCGTTATTCGCACGCCCATCCGGCGTTGTTCAGTATTAACCGCCGTGACGCCACCGCGACTGTCCGCAACAAGTTGCAGATGGCGCTGGAACAGTTTTGCCAGCAGCCCTGGGTGGCACTGCACGCCAGCGGCATCTGGAAATGCCGGCAGTGCCGCATCGCCGCCCTGAGCAGTTGCGAAAAGAAGGTGCTGAAACTGATGAGCACCGGCATGTCCGCCTGCACCATAGCCGGTATGTTGCACCGCAGCCAGAAGACCATCAGCGCCCATAAACGCTCGGCGATGCGCAAACTGAACGTGCATAAAAGCACCGAGCTGAACAAAATGCTGTTAAATCAGATGGGATTAAACTGACAGCGGTTTCTTTTGCAGGAAGATCTCCGCCAGCATGCAGCGTGCGCCACCACCGCCAAGATCTTCAATAATGTCGATCGATCCTAGCGCCAGCCGGGCATAATCGCCGATCAGCGCCTGCTGCTGCGGGGTGAAACTGGCCCAGGCGCGGGTCGACATGGCATAGACCGGGCTGCCGTCCCCGGCTCGCAGTTCCAATACGTTGCAGGCGAAAGCTTCCATCTGAGCGAAACTGACGTCAATAATGGTTTTTCCGCTGCGTTCCAGCGTGGCGATCAACCTGCTTTTTTGCACCTCGTTGCGGATGCTTTCAAGGCAAATAATGGCGTATTGCACTCCGACGCTCATCATCACATTGGTGTGATAGATCGGCTGATTATTAGCATCTACGGCGTCAAACCAGACAATCTGATAACCCGAATGGCGCTCAAATTCGCCACCGACCTCCGGCGAGCTGCGGGACGACTGGCAGCAGTAAGCCAGCTGGTGTTGACGATCCAGGATCAGCGAGCCGGTACCTTCCAGAAAGCGCCCGGCCAGTTCGTGGGCTGAAAGATCGACACATCGTTCAACCACAAAGTCATTAGCGAGCTGCGCGATAATGTCCTGTCGGCGTTCCCGTCGTCGGTTGACGGCTTCCATCGGAAAGGTGAACAGGGTGCCGTCCCCCAACAGGGCAATCCAGTTATTGGGAAATAACGCGTCCGGCGTTTCCTGCCCGTCAATCTCATCAATCACCCTGACGTCGACACCGGCCTGCCGTAATGCATCAACGTAGCCGTTAAAGGCAATGACGGCCCCAGCCTTGTGATCCTCATTCTTCTCGGTGATTTTCTGGAAAAAATTGCTGTGCCGGGTTTCCGGATTAGCGGTAAAGCCAGACGGCCTGATCATAAAAACGGACTGGGTGGTTTGCATGTTATTTTTCACCGGGTTCAGGATTAGCCAGGGGCTGGCGCGACACCATTATGGATAATCAATTTGAAACCAGTCAGTGTGAAAAATGATTAAATTGCTCTATATTTTGACAAATAGCCACAAATCAGTGACACATTGACAACATGAATGATACCGATCGCCAGATCCTCGCGCTGCTGCGCGAAAACGCCCGTGCCTCCATCACCGAGATCGCCAGCAAGGTGCGGGTTTCACGCGCTACTGTACAAAAAAGAATTGAGGCGCTGGAAGCACAGGGGATCATTACCGGCTATACCATCCGCATCAAACCGGGCGTGGAGCATAACCGCATCCGCGCCTGGATGTGTGTGGCGGTAGAAGGCACCAAGGCGCCCAGCGTGTTGCAGCAACTGCGTGGCGAACCTTCGGTCTTCACCCTGCACACCACCAACGGCAAGTGGGATATTCTGGTGGAGATCCGCACCGACAGCCTGGAGAGCTTCGATAAAATTTTGGGCCGCATCCGGCGTATTGCCGGCATTGCCGGCACCGAGACCAGCATCCTGCTGTCGACGCACAAGGCTTAGGAGTTTATGGCTCGCGACGGCGGAACATGGCCTCCAGCATCTCCACAATCAGCGCCGCGTAGCGACCGTCGGGATCCAAATCAGGCGACAGAAAATATCGCGGTCTCAATTAACATGGTTACCTGCGGTGATGCCACCGTCGATAAACAGGGTTTGCCCGGTCACGAAGCGGCTGCCTTCACCGGCCAACATATCTACCCAGGCAATAATGTCTGATATTTTGCCCAGTTTGCGTAGTGGATGCAGGTTAGCCAGCGCGCGGAACGCCTCTTTATCCATCAGGTCGTCGTACAACGGGGTTTCAATGACGCCCGGTGCGACAGTGTTAACCCGGATATTGTCTTTGGCAAACTCGATGGCCAGATGACGGGTCAGGGTATGCATGCCGCCTTTGGCCACCTGCGAAGCGGAACTCGGTGTCGCTTCCAGCGGGTGCTCTACCCACATTGAACCGATATTGATAATGGAACCACCGCCCTGCTTGATCATGGTGGGGATCACCGCCTGTGACGCAAAGAACGGCCCCTTGACGCCACTGGCGTAATAGCGATCCAAATTCTCTTCGGTTTCATCAAGGAATGGCTTGGGCACAAAGATACCGGCGTTATTGATCAGCACGTCCATGCTGCCGAATTTATCCAGCGCGGCCTGGGCCATACGATCACTGGTGGCTTTCAGGCCAATATCCCCGGCAACCAACGCAATGCGATCTTTATCGGCAAGGTGTTCGGCAAGAAATTTGTCTAACTTCGACGCGGTCAGGCCATTAATAACAATATTGGCGCCTTTAGCCAAAAAGTGTTCGGCCATCGCTTTTCCCAAACCGGAGGAAGCGCCAGTGATCAATATCGTTTTTTCTGCAAACATAGTATTTCCTTACTCAAGAAACCGGGCTTATTAAGCGATTTATCGCGGAATATCATCTCTGAAATATAAATAATGAAATGGGCCGCTGACTTTATGCGGCCCCGGTTAAATTCAAATTACGCGAATAACTCTGTTATACGCGCTGCGGTGCAACCTGCGGTTGACAGAAAGGAGGTGACATTGGGTAAGCCGAAGGCGCGCCATGCAAATGACGTGACAGCGGTAACCACATCGTCAGGATCGGCGTAGTGCGTTCAAATACTTTCTGCACGTTCAGTTCTAACGGCAGCAGCGGCTCTGCTGACGGAATTAACGCCAGACGATCGATAGAACGTGTCACAACCTCCAGCGGCTGGTCCCCCTCTACCTTGTCGGCAACGGACAAAATGGCTATTTGCTTTTCATCCGGCTGGTACATTAACCACACCGCCGCCAGCCCATGCTTTTCGGCTTGCTTACGCACGGTTGGCCAGATGCGAGTCAGCAGCAGCTCCGGGTTGTCGCCATTAAATGTCCAGCGCTCAAAGCGATTCACATGGTGAGTGGTCGCTAATGGCGTAAAGTCGTGGGCGCCGATCACTTTCCAGATATGACGATCCACCTGGCCAAAAATATCGCGATCCCAGAATTTAACGCCCGGTTCGAACTCCAGCTCTTCGCTGGTAAAACGCGCGTAGTCACAAACATTTTCCCAGGTATCAAACAGATATCGCCCGCCGTTGGTCTGAACGCCCGTGGCAGCATGGTAACCCAGCGGTGAATACTTACGGTTCATGCCAGGACGAATATCCATGCTGCGACGTTCTATTTCCATCTGATCAACCAGCACCTGGTTTGGAATATCACCCACTAATTCAAAATCGGAAGTCATTGCCGCTTTGGCGAGGATCTCGCCCGTTTCATAACCCAAAATAGTCATCAGTTCTCTCCGTTAAATATCCCGTGCTTCCTAAGAGAAAGCCACTGTACTTCCCGACGGTGGGATGATAAATAAGGTGGAGAACACATGGCTTATTACATGGAGTAATAGATTGCAGAGAAAATTTGACGATCTCCAATTAGGCACGCTGGAGCTATTTTGCCTGGTTGCAGAGGTGGGCAGTTTTTCGGCCGCCGCCGTCTCTTCGGGTATTACCCCCGCAGCGGTCAGCCGTTCCATCGCCCGGCTGGAGGATCGGTTAGGGGTTCGGCTGTTTGTCCGTTCCACTCGTCATATTCATCTGACTGATGCAGGTAAGAGCTATGCCGAGCAATGTCGGGAGGCGATCGCCCTCATTGATAATGCCGAGCGTCAAATACAAGGCCAGCAGTTAGAGCCAGCCGGGCTGCTGCGCGTCAGCATTCCCACCCCCTACGCCCACTACCGCCTGTTGCCGGTCCTGGCCGCCTTTAGCCAACGCTATCCTAAAATTCAATTGGCGCTGAATCTCAATAACGCTAACGTTGACCTCACTGATGGGGGATACGACCTGGCCATTCGCGGTTACCACCCTGCAGACTCAAACTTGATTGCCCGCAAGCTGGAGGATGCCGAATTGGTGGTGGTTGCCGCACCGGATTACCTGGCGCGAGCGGGTACCCCCGTTCACCCGGAAGATCTGGCCCAGCATAACTGCATTCAGTTTGAGCTACCCAGCACCGGCAAAAGCGCCCCGTGGACGCTTAGGCACCATAACAAATCGATAGATGTCACCACGCGCGGCAACGTGAGCTGCAACGGGGATTTTTTGGGGGGGTTAACGCTGGCAAAACATGGCATGGGCGTCTTTCAAACTTATCGCTTTACCGTAGCGGACTTACTGGCGAGCGGTGAACTGGTGGAGGTCCTGACAGAATATGGCGGCACCACGCGGCCCTTTATTATGGTCTATCCGCATCAGCGGCATAAGTCACTGGCGCTGCGCAGCCTGATGGACTTTTTAGTCGCCACGCTGCAGCCGGCTGCGCCACAATAACCTTCGGCCGTGAAGCCGGCTCCCATGGCCGTTGAGGGGAGCCGGCACGCGGCCGAGAATAAAGCCTGACGTTAAAGAGTGAGCAATATTGAAACGATCCTCAGAGCGTTGTTCATACTCCATAGCCGGCAAGATAGCCTTCGTGCATGGCAGCCAGGCCGTTGCGCACCTGTTTGGCATCACCAATCACCTGGGTTAACAGCCCCGCCTCGCGCAGTGGAGTTTCCAGCAGGTTGATAGAGCGGGAGCCTGCCGCGACCACCAGGGTATCGACCTCATCGAGAGTGATCTGTTTACCGTTTTTCTCGATAATCACATGATCCTCACCAATACCCACCACTTTTGCTGACTTTATAACGTTCATACGGTAATGACGAATCGCCTCTTTGAGGCCGATTTTCGTTTCTCGCTCCAGGCCCGGTAGAATTTCATTTCTCATTTCCACCAGGGTAATAGAACTGCCGCAAAAGGCCATATACTCAGCCGTTTCTACACCTACAGATCCACCGCCGATAACCACAACGTTTTCCCCGAATGGCGCATCCTGCGTTAATATTTTATTGGCCTGCACGACAATTTTACTCTCAATCCCTTTAATCGGCGGTAAAATAGGCTGGCTGCCGGTAGCAATAATTACCTTATCCGGGCAAGACGCCACAATTTCCTCCACCGTAGGGGAAGAATTAACGCATAGATGAATATTCAGCCGTTTCATTTCACTGATTTGCCATTTAACCAGAGAAACCAATTCCCCTTTAGATAAAGGCAAGCTGGCTATTAACCAGGTGCCCCCCAGCCGATCTGATTTTTCGTGCAAGGTGACATTATGGCCTTTGCGTGCGGCGGCAATAGCTGCTTCACAACCGGCAATGCCTCCGCCAATAATGGTGACGTTCTTTTTCTCTACGGCGGGATTCAGATCCAGCAGATATTCGCGATTGATCTCCGGATTAACCATACAACGGCAAACCTCCCCGCGCATGTTGTTACCGATACATCCCTGATTACAGCCGATACAGTGCCGAATTTCATCCCAGCGCCCTGCCAACACTTTTTTCGGCAGATCAGGATCCGCAAGTGAGGCCCGCGCCATACCAATAAAATCACTTTTCCCGGCCAATAGGGTTGTTTCAGCGAGATCCGCATCATTAATTCTCCCGGTCGTGATCACCGGGATACTGACGATTTTCTTGATTTCCTCAGCAATATCCACAAAAGGCGCATTCCCCACCTGGAAGGGTTCAACGATATTATTGGAGACGGTGACAATGCCTTGAGAGCAATTAATGGCATCGATGCCGAGCTCTTCCATCCTTTTGACGATGACCCGGGTCTCTGCCAGCGATAGTCCCCCAGGCACGAACTCCTTGGTGGATAGTCTTACCAATACGGGGAAATCGGCGCCCACTTTGCTTCTGACGTCCTTAACGATCTCCTCCAGAAACCGCATGCGATCTCTCAAACTGCCGCCATACTCGTCAGTTCTATGGTTAGTATATTTCGATAAAAAATTTGAAATAAGGAAACCATGCGCCGCATAAATTTCCACCGCGTCAAAATTGGCCTTTTTAAGATTTTTGGCCGTATCGCCATACTGCGAGACGATTTTCTTGATTTCTGGCAGGGTTATTTCTCGCGGTCTGAACTCGCCGTAGACGTCTTTCAGCGCCGAGGAACTGACGGCATTTTCTCTTGGGTGATCGCGATAAATCTCCCTGCCGGCATGGGATATCTGTGCGGCAATTTTCGCCCCGGCACCGTGTACTCGCCGAGTCAATTCACTATGATTTTTTATCAGATCATCATTCCAAATCCCTAACGCCCGGGGGAAAAAACCGACATGAGGCGCTATGGCGTAATATTCCGTAATGATCATTGCCCATCCCCCCTGGGCCTTGCGCTCCAAATATGCCATCAACTGCTCAGTCGCATAGCCTTCATCAGTCGCCGTCAAGGTAGAAATAGACGTCACAATCATCCTATTCTCTAACCTGAGCTTTCCAATACGCCCAGGTGTAAATAGTTTCTTGAACATAAGATATCTTCTTAATTTAATTATTCTTGCCGACATTTAACCATAATGGGTTATTTTTATTTTTGATTATCTGTGCCTGTTCTTAAATGTGTTATTTTGGCTTTTATTGGTTTTGTTTTGTTAATGAACTGATGGAGATGGGTATTATTGAAAGGAATGACGAATATAATCTGTTATGACTCTTGTGAAATCATAGACAGGCGCCCATAAACAGGGAGAAATAGTTCCAAGAATAAATATAACCAGCATGAAATTATTTTAAACGCGCGCTAGTTGTCACCATAGCGCGCTTTATGAAGAGATCAGGCTGTCTTCACCGTGACCATATCGAATACGGTCAAAGCATAGAACGGATCCCAATACTCGCAAAAATGTGAAATTTTGCCGTGCGTTATTTCCACAAATGCGTGTATATCCTGATGATAAGGCTTGTTCCCCGGCACCGTAGTGGCATCCCCGGTATACTCGAAGAGATAGGTTTTTGTACCGCTCAAGGTGTAGCGACCCCAATCGCTCAGGGGGTTTATTTTGTAATCGCGCAAGGATAGCCCTAAGCTTTTGGCATAGGTTAAAATAGCGGCTCTCCCAGTCAATTTTTTAGGGAAACCTAACGCTTCTCCCGGGGCATAAGGAAACTCAACCACAGCATCCTCGGAAAACAGATCGATGATTTTTTCCGGATTATTAGCAAAATTGTCCAACATTTTTTTCATCAGCTCAGCAGCATGATTTAAATCTTGATGGTGCATGATTCGCTCTCTCTATGATTGAAAAGAAGAGTTATCTAAAAGTTTCCAGGTATGACTTCACGCTGCACACCGAGAAATTTCAGATACGTTCCCTGTAGTTCACAGCAGCAAAGCTATATTTTAAAAAAAACGTTGTAAACGCCCTCGTGGTAAAATAAGAAATTACATCATGTAATCCATTCCGTCAGAATCAATTTGCTGTTTTTTTGCGGTATATCATATTGACATGGGTTATTGATTATCTCGTCAAAGAATATGTGCATAATCGCCCCATAGCGTTGTTGAGCGAAGCCTATTTATAATATGCAATAGGTTTCCATTGATTAGGAAGGTTAACCATGGGCTCTGATGGATTAGTCTATTCGGACGAAAAAGAATTACAGCTATCTTCCTGTTGCTGGGACTATGGTCGGGTCGATCGCGTGCGAGTCAGCGGCCCCCATCAGGCGCGTCTGGTTCGTCCGGCGCACACGCTAATCGTCTATGACGGTTACCACTCGGCCGATGGCAACACCACCATCAACGGGGATGTCTGGTTTGACCAAAAACGCACGCCGGCAACCCGAGTGATAGGCCAGGTTGCCGATATCATTCCATCCGGATGCGATTTTGACGCCATCAGCTATGCCGAAGGTACCCTGAGTTATACGGCAATCTCCATTTCCCCGCGGCTGATTGAACAAATGCCGGGTGGGAAGGCCGGCCTGATTATCGAACCCGGAGCAAATCTGCGTAATCCGCTACTTAAACAACTGTGTCTTGGCCTGCAGGAAAGTGACAGCGAGTTGCATGCTTCATCACTGATGATGGCGATGCTGGCAGAAGCGGCGCGTTATCAGCACGCGGCAACGCCTGATGGGTTACACCGGGAAACGCTTTCCCGGCCAGTGCGCGAACGGTTGGCCAGTTATATCGAGGACAGTCTGGGGGAGAATATTACCTTGCAGGCGATGGCGCAGATTGCCGAACTGAGCATCTTTCATTTTTCGCGTGCTTTCCGGCAACACTTTGGTTTACCGCCCTATCAATACGTCTTATCGCGGCGCCTGGAACGGGCCAGGCAGCAAGTGACCCAAACGACGCTCACGCTGACCGCCATCGCGCTGCAATGCGGATTTAGTTCACCGGGGCAATTCAGTACCCAATTTCGTCGCTATTTTGGCCTGACGCCGTCCGCCATGCGGCTGACTCTCGGGAGATAGCGGCTTAGTCTTCGGCTGCCAGCGCCTGGGCACAGGCCCAGGCCGAGCTCCAGGCCCACTGGAAGTTATAGCCCCCCAGCCACCCTGTCACATCCACCACTTCGCCGATAAAGTACAGGCCCGACACCTTGGCGGCCTCCATGGTCTTGGAGGACAACTCTTTGGTGTCGACCCCGCCGAGCGTCACTTCCGCCGTGCGATAGCCTTCGGTGCCGTTCGGCTGTACCCGCCAATTTTGCAATGTTTCGACCAGCGCAGCCTGCTGTGTCGGGTTCAACTGCTTCAAGGTAACTTCTGGTAATTGCCCCAGCGTCTGTAAACATTCCACCAGACGCTTTGGCAGGTGCAGCGCCAGGGTGTTTTTCAGGCTTTGATTCGGATGAGCCTGGCGTTGCTCATTGAGGAAGCCCGCCAGATCGAGCGCAGGAAGTAAGTTAACGCTTACAAACTCACCGGGTTGCCAGTAGCTGGAAAGCTGCAATACCGCCGGGCCGGACAGGCCACGGTGGGTGAAAAGCAGGCTCTCACGGAAGCTAACGCCGTTTTCGGCAGTGATCACCGCCGGTACAGAGACTCCAGACAGGGTTTGCAGGTGTTCCAGCAACGGTTTATGCAGCGTGAAAGGCACCAGCGCGGCGCGCGTCGGCAGAACCTTCAGGCCAAACTGCTCCGCCAGCTTGTAGCCGAACGGGGAAGCGCCCAGCCCCGGCATTGACAGACCACCGCTGGCCACCACAAGTGAGCGAGCGCTCACTTTCTCGCCATTCAGCACCAGCTCGAAGCCTTCGTCCGTTTTTTCCACCGCCAGCACTTCGCTGCGCAGACGTGTCGTCACCTGGCCCAGCTCGCACTCTTTAACCAACAGTTCGACCACCTGCTGCGCCGAGTCGTCGCAAAACAGCTGCCCGAGCGTTTTCTCGTGATAGGCAATACCGTGGCGATTGATCAGATCGATAAAATCCCACTGGGTGTAACGCGCCAGTGCAGATTTACAAAAATGCGGGTTATTCGACAGGTAAGCGGCCGGTTCGGTGTACATATTGGTAAAGTTACAGCGTCCGCCGCCGGACATCAGGATTTTGCGGCCCGGTTTTTTGCCGTTGTCGAGCAGCAGCACCCGGCGACCGAGTTGCCCTGCCTGCGCCGCGCAAAACATACCCGCTGCGCCCGCACCTATTACCACGACATCAAACTGTTCCACCTGCGCCTCTCTATAAAAACCACAATCGCGACAAAAGGCCGCCATATTACGCCGAATCGCTACCGGTAACCGGCAACTTTACGGCGGCAGATTGTAAAGCCATGACGCTGACAACGCCATAGTAAGAAAATATTACAACGGACCAGGCAGCATAACGCGCTGATATTTCATATCTTTGTCATGCCATCGCCATCATTTCGTCATGTCCAAATCAAAAAAACGTCATATTTTCCTTTTCCCCGGGCCCGGTTGTCACGGATAATGCGCGGCGTTCATGTCCACAAACTGGCGTAACGCTTATGCTGCATTTGTTCGCTGGCCTGGATTTCCATACCGGCCTGATGTTAATTCTCGCATTGTTGTTCGTGTTGTTTTATGAAGCCATTAATGGTTTTCATGATACGGCCAATGCGGTTGCTACAGTAATTTATACCCGTGCCATGCGCTCGCAACTTGCGGTCGTGATGGCTGGTTTGTTCAACTTTCTTGGCGTGATGCTCGGTGGTTTGAGTGTTGCTTACGCCATTGTTCACCTGTTGCCAACAGATCTGTTGTTGAACGTCAGTTCAGCACACGGATTAGCCATGGTCTTTTCCATGCTGCTGGCGGCTATCATCTGGAACCTCGGCACCTGGTATTTCGGTCTGCCGGCCTCCAGTTCTCATACGCTGATTGGCGCAATTATTGGTGTGGGTTTGACCAACGCACTGATGACCCACACTTCGGTGGTGGATGCGCTTAACGTCCCGAAAATGATTGGTATTTTCCTGTCATTGCTCATCTCGCCACTGGTTGGCATGATGGTCGCCGGGTTGATGGTGTTTGCCTTGCGCCGCTATTGGAGTGGCACCAAGAAACGCCAGCGTATCCACATGACCCCTGCTGAACGTGAAAAGGTCGACGGCAAACGCAAGCCGCCGTTCTGGACCCGTATCGCTCTGATCCTGTCGGCTATCGGCGTTAGCTTCTCGCACGGCGCCAACGACGGCCAGAAAGGTATCGGCTTGATTATGCTGGTGCTGATCGGCGTTGCACCGGCCGGCTTCGTGCTCAATATGAATGCAACCGGTTATGACATCACCCGTACTCGTGATGCCGTGGCCCACCTGCAGCAATATTATGAGCAGCACAGCGATGCCCTGTCGCACGTGGTCGCTCTCACTCCGTTGGTGCCAAGCCCGGATGAGGACGTCTCGCCGGATAAACCCGTCGAGTTCCACTGTGACAGTGCCCGCGCCATGCCGGCAATTCAGCTTGCCTCCGGGTTGCTGAACAATCTGCAAAGTTACGATCAACTGTCGGTAGATCAGCGCAGCCACCTGCGCCGCCTGCTGATGTGCGTAACAGACACCGCAGACAAGATTGCCAAGCTGCCGGAAACCTCAAGCCAGGACCAACGTTTCCTGAAAAACCTGCGTCAGGATCTGCTGCAAACCGTTGAGTATGCACCGATCTGGATTATCGTCGCGGTTGCTCTGGCGTTGTCACTCGGCACCATGGTCGGCTGGCAGCGTGTAGCCACCACCATTGGCGAGAAGATCGGTAAGAAGGGCATGACCTACGCTCAGGGCGTGTCGGCTCAGATGACCGCAGCCTTGTCGATTGGTGTCGCCAGTTATACCGGTATGCCGGTTTCCACCACCCACGTGCTTTCTTCGGCAGTAGCCGGGACCATGATCGTGGACGGCGGCGGCGTACAAAGCAAAACCGTGAAGAATATCCTGTTGGCCTGGTTGTTGACCCTGCCGATTTCGATTCTGCTTTCCGGTTCGCTGTACTGGTTGGCGCTTAAGGTGATCTAAGCAGTTTGCTCCATATGAAAGGCGGCCTAAATGGCCGCCTTTTCTTTATCTGTTGCAGGGCAAACAGGCCGGGCTTAATACCAGATCATCAACGCCAGCAGGCTGATCACCACCAGCCCGCACAGGGCGGAAGTCAGCATAAACTGCCCGCGCACCCGTTCGCAGCGGCGGATAAACTCCGGATCGTGATGCTCGATATAGCGCTGTGAGAAGATATAACGCACCAGCCGTATCTGCTTGCTCGGCTGACCATGGGCGGTAAAGAAACCACCACCGTCAACATATTGGTACAGCAGCGGGTCACAGCCGCGCAAAACTACCAACAGCGCGCGCAGAGAAGAGTAATACCGCACCATGTTTAACACACACACCACACACAGAGCCCAAAACAGCGCGACGGTACTGATCATGATTGCCTCCTCAAGGCGTTGTAATCCACGGCGCTCCGCCGGGTCCAACTGCCCTACCTCTATTACCCATTACTGCGGGAGCCTACCGCTCCGATCCCCTTGGCACCGCACAGGCCGCGCATAACCCACCGCCACTGAAAGCAAACCCTCGCCACGCAGAGACTCAACGCAGGGTTTCACTCAGTGGAGTAATGATAAGGCCCATATTCATTATTGTAGGTTAATGAAACGCAAACTGGCCTGAGCAGTAGATAAAATTTACCGCATCCCGCCGATTTGTCAGCGACTCATTAGTTATAACTGATTACCGCGCTGAATAGCCCACCGGGGCTTTTCTCCTGTCCGATGGGACATTTGGGACTATACTCTGTTTAAGAATGCTTATATTTCAAGCGGTCAACACGCCAATAGCACCACGAGCGATAGGATTTTCCGGCTGGCGGGTGTAAAACTGACCGGATTGAAATAAAGAGATTTTTTGATGCGATGCAGTGTGATCGCCTCAACATATCATTGCGTTAACTGAATGATAAAATGAAACCTAAAGCGCCAGGCTGGTACGCTGAATGCCTGCTAACCTTTTAATCGGCATTATATGGAAGGAGTATTCTCATGGCTTACAAACACATTCTGATCGCGGTAGACCTGTCCCCGGAAAGTAAAATCCTGGTGGAGAAAGCCGTATCTATGGCGCGTCCGTACAACGCCAAAGTTTCCCTGATCCACGTAGATGTTAACTATTCCGACCTGTATACCGGCCTGATCGACGTTAATCTCGGCGATATGCAAAAACGTATCTCGGAAGAAACCCACCATGCCCTGACCGAGCTGTCACAAAATGCCGGTTATCCGATTACCGAAACCCTCAGTGGCAGCGGCGATTTGGCGCAGGTGCTGGTCGACGCCATCAAGAAGTACGATATGGACCTGGTTCTGTGCGGCCACCACCAGGATTTCTGGAGCAAGTTGATGTCCTCCGCGCGTCAGTTGATCAACACCGTGCACATCGACATGCTGATCGTGCCACTGCGCGATGAAGACGAAAAAGCTGAAGACTAAGTAAGCGCCCACTAACTAAATTCCCCAACGCCCGCTGCTGCGGGCGTTTTTCATTCTGCCGCCATCATTAATCGCTTGATAATCAACCGCCCTCCGATGATATAGTCGCTAAAGACACAACATCATTCCCCACGCTTTACCTAAACCTATAGCTATAAAAATGGTGGGGGAAATTCAATGCTACAAGGAGTTATCCATGGAATCGGTAGAATCATTTTTGTCCTCACTACAACAGCATAATCCTCATCAGCCGGAGTTTCTGCAGGCGGTTAGAGAAGTTTTCACCTCGCTGTGGCCGTTTATCGAGCGTAACCCGCGCTACCGTGAATATGCCCTGCTGGAACGCCTGGTGGAACCGGAACGCACCATCCAGTTCCGTGTCAGTTGGGTCGACGATCGTGGCCAGGTGCAGGTTAACCGCGCCTGGCGCGTGCAGTTCAACTCCGCGATTGGGCCTTATAAAGGCGGCATGCGTTTTCATCCGTCGGTCAATTTGTCGATTCTGAAATTCCTCGGCTTCGAGCAGACCTTCAAGAATGCGCTGACTACGCTGCCAATGGGCGGCGGCAAAGGCGGTTCGGACTTTGATCCGAAAGGCAAAAGCCAGGCGGAGATCATGCGTTTCTGCCAGTCGCTGATGACCGAGCTGTACCGCCATCTGGGGCCAGACACCGACGTGCCTGCCGGGGATATTGGCGTTGGCGGCCGTGAGGTCGGCTTTATGAGCGGCATGATGAAGAAGCTGTCCAACAACACCGCCTGCGTGTTTACCGGCAAGGGTCTGTCATTCGGCGGCAGTCTGATCCGCCCCGAAGCCACCGGCTATGGCCTGGTGTACTTCACCGATGCCATGCTGCAACGTCACGGGTTGGGTTTTGAAGGCATGCGGGTGGCGGTTTCCGGGTCAGGTAACGTGGCGCAGTACACCATTGAAAAGGCGCTGGAACTGGATGCACGGGTGATCACCGTCTCTGACTCTGGCGGTACGCTGGTCGATGAGGCAGGCTTCACCACCGAAAAACTGGCCCATTTGGCAGAGATCAAAAACCAGCGTTATGGCCGGGTAGAAGACTATGCCCGTGAACGCGGCCTGACCTATCTGGCCGGCCAGCAGCCCTGGAGCGTCCCGGTAGATATCGCCCTGCCGTGCGCCACCCAAAACGAGCTGGATCTGGAAGCGGCACAAACGCTGATCCGCAACGGGGTCAAAGCCGTGGCCGAAGGCGCCAATATGCCAACCACCATTCAGGCGACCGATGCGTTCCTGGATGCCGGCGTGCTGTTCGCGCCGGGCAAGGCCGCCAACGCCGGTGGGGTGGCAACCTCCGGGCTGGAGATGGCGCAGAATGCCGCGCGCATCGGCTGGCGAGCGGAAAAGGTGGATGTACGTTTACAACATATCATGGCGGATATTCATCAAGCCTGCGTGGAATACGGCGGTGAGGGCAAGCAAACCCACTACGTACAGGGTGCTAATATCGCTGGATTCGTCAAGGTTGCCGACGCCATGCTGGCACAGGGCGTGCTGTAACCGCCGCATAAGGTGATCTTGTTCACACATCGATCAAATGCTTCCATGCCGGCGCTCAAGCCGGCATTTTTTCCGCCGAAAACCCTCGTCCTTCCATTCTTACTGTTTATGTATTGTTAATAACTATGATTTATTATGTTAATTTAATGACGTTTTTAGGTGGTAAAATTACCACCACCGAATTATTCAACATTTAATTAACATTAAAACCGTCGTAATTTTACTTCAATGTGCACAGATCACAATTTCTCTACTCTCGTTACGCTCCCTCTTCCTTTCCTTTGTAATCTGCTCAGGTGGAAAAACAACCACCCCTACAGATAAAAAAGGTACAGCGAAATGAAATTTAACCTCGCATTATTAAATGCATGTGTGGTTTCTGCGTGCATGTTATCGACAACACCTGTTCTGGCTGCTGAAAAGTACGAAATTGCCGTGGTCGCTAAAGTGACCGGCATTCCCTGGTTCAACCGTATGGAAGTCGGCGTCAACGAAGCGGCGAAAAAGCTCGACGTTAATGCCTATCAGACCGGGCCTGCGACCCCAGATCCCGCGGCACAGGTCAAAGTGATTGAAGACCTGATCGCCAAGAACGTTAACGCCATCATCGTGGTGCCGAACGACGCCAAGGTGCTGGAGCCAGTGCTGAAGAAGGCGCGTGATAAAGGCATCGTGGTGCTGACCCATGAATCGCCGGACCAGCAGATTGGTCAGTGGGACATCGAAACCATCGACAGCGAGAAGTATGCGCAGGCCAACGTCGATGAACTGGCAAAAGACATGGGCGGCAAAGGTGGCTATGCCATTTACGTTGGCTCGCTGACCGTGCCGTTGCATAACGCCTGGGCGGATTCCGCCATCAAGTACCAGAAAGCCAAATATCCGGATATGTTCGAAGTGACGTCACGTCTGCCGGTGGCCGAAAGCATTGATAAATCCTACGCCACCACGCTGGATTTGATGAAAACCTACCCGCAGATGAAAGGCATTATCGGTTTTGGCTCCCTCGGCCCGATTGGTGCCGGTCAGGCGGTCGCCAAGAAACGCGCCAAGGACAAGATTGCCGTGGTGGGTATAGCCATGCCGGCGCAGGCCGCCCCTTACCTGATGCGCGGCGACATCAAGAAAGCGCTGCTGTGGGATCCGAAAGACGCCGGCTACGCGCTGGTGACGGTGGCCGATCAGCTCTTGCAGGGCAAAGAAGTGACCAAAGACTTGTCGATCGAAGGTTTGGGTAAGGCCGACGTCGATATGGATAAGAAAGTGATTCGGTTTAATAAAATTCTTGAAGTGACCAAAGATAATGCCAAATCGCTAGGCTTCTAACCTTAAGTAATATTGCTCCACACCGGGAAAATCATTAAATAACGTCGGCGCGCAGCTTACCGCGCCCCGACGATAATAAAAACCTGCACAGGTTACAGCTATGACCACATCCACCGCATTTATCAGCCTGGAAAATATCAGTAAAAAGTTTCCGGGCGTGCTGGCACTGGACCAGATCAACCTGACGCTGAATATTGGCGAAGTGCACTGCCTGGCCGGACAAAATGGCTGTGGCAAAAGCACCATAATTAAAATTATTTCCGGCGTTTATCAGCCGGAAAAAGGCGCCAATATTTCGCTGGAAGGCAAACTCTTTCATTCACTGACGCCGCAGCTGTCCGGTTATTACGGCATTCAGGTGATTTATCAGGATCTTTCGTTATTCCCCAATCTGACGGTGGCGGAAAATATTGCCATTCACCGCTACCTGCCCGGCGGTCATTTCTGGGTGCGCAAACGGGTGATGCGTCAGACGGCGCTGGCTGCCATGGCGCGCGTCGGCGTGCATATCGATCCCGACAAGAAAGTCGAAAAACTGTCGATTGCCGATCGCCAACTGGTGGCGATTTGTCGCGCCATCGCTGCCGAAGCGCGGCTGGTGATTATGGATGAACCTACCGCCTCGCTGACGCGTCAGGAGGTCGACGGCCTGCTGCGGGTGGTTAACGAACTGAAAGCGGCCGGCATCTGCGTGGTGTTTGTCAGCCACCGGCTGGACGAGGTGATGGAAGTCGCCGACCGTATCAGCGTGATGCGCGACGGCAAACTGGTCGGTACTTACCCGGCAAGTGAACTCGACAGCCATGAGCTGGCGTTCCTGATGACCGGCCAACGCTTCCACTACAGCCAGTTACCCCCACGGCCCGCAGCCGAGAGTGCGCCGCTGCTCGAAGTGCGCAATCTCAGCCGACGCGGTAAATATCAGGACATCAATCTTTCACTGCACGGCGGCGAGATCGTCTCGATCCTCGGCTTGCTGGGCGCAGGCCGCACCGAGCTGTGCCTCAGCCTGTTCGGCATGACCCATCCGGACAGCGGCGAAATCAGGATCGACGGCCAGCCAGTGCGGCTACATAACAACCGCGAAGCGGTGCGCCAGGGTATCGGCTATGTGTCGGAAGATCGTCTAACGCAGGGGTTGATCATGGAGCAGTCGATCTACGACAACACCATTGTCACGGTGTTTGATCAACTGCATACCTCGCTCGGGCTACTGGATCACGCCAAAGCGACCGCGTTGGTGAACCGATTGATCCACGATCTGAACATTAAGGTTTCCGACAGCGCGCTACCGGTCAAAACCCTGTCCGGCGGCAACGCGCAGCGCATCGCTATCGCCAAGTGGGTGGCCACGCAGCCGAAGATCCTGATCCTCGACTCGCCGACCGTCGGGGTAGATATCGCCAACAAAGAGGGGATCTACCAGATCGCCAAAGATCTGGCGGCGCTAGGCATGGCGGTGCTGATGATCTGCGACGAGATCCCGGAAGCCTATTACAACAGCCATCGGGTGTTGGTGATGCGCAAGGGCGAGCTGATCGCCGAGTTTTCGCCGCACCAGAGTACCGAACAACAGATCGCCGAGGTGGTGAATGGATAAGTCATTACTGGCCCGCCTGGCCGGGCGGCACGAGTTTTACCTTGGCCTGCTGGTGTTGTTGCTGGCCATCGGCCTGAGCGTTAGCACCAGCGAGTTTCTGACGCTGGGCAACCTGACCGACGTCACCACCAGCTATGCCATTCTCGGCATTCTTGCCTGCGGCCTGTTCGTGGTGCTGATTGCCGGTGGCATCGACATTTCGTTCCCGGCGATCACCGCTATCGCCCAGTACGTGATGGCCAGTTGGGTGATCCAGCACGGCGGCGGTTTCCCGCTGGCGTTCGCTCTGGCGATAGGCGTCGGCCTGCTGCTCGGGCTGGTGAACGGTTTTCTGGTCTACTGGCTGAAAGTACCGGCAATCATCATCACCATCGCCACGCTGAACCTGTTCTACGGCCTGCTGGTGTACGCCACCAACGGCACCTGGCTGTACGGTTTCCCCGACTGGTTTATGGACGGCATCAGTTGGTTCTCGTTCCAGGGCGCCGACGGCTACGACTACGGCCTGACGCTGCCGCTATTGTGCCTGCTGGCGGTGATTATCGTCACCGGCGTGCTGATGAACTTCACCCGTCTTGGCCGCCAGATTTTCGCCATGGGCGGCAACCGCGATGCGGCATCGCGTCTGGGGTTGAACCTGCTGCGTCTGCACTTCTACGTTTACGGTTACATGGGCATTCTGGCGGGTATCGCCGCCGTGGTGCAGGCGCAGATCACCCAGTCGGTAGCGCCCAACTCCCTGCTCGGCTTCGAACTGACGGTGCTGGCGGCGGTGGTACTGGGCGGCACCAGCATGACCGGCGGCCGCGGCTCGCTGACCGGTACGCTGCTGGGCGTAGTGCTGCTGGCGTTCCTGCAGAACGGTCTGACGCTGCTCAGCGTATCGGCCTATTGGCACCAGGTGTTCAGCGGCGCGATCATTTTGATCAGCATCAGCAGCACTGCCTGGAATGAAAAACGCAAGCTGGCCAAGGAGCTATGAGATGACCCAGTTAACCCGCCTGATCCCAAGCGATCGGATCATCCGCCTGCAAAGCGCGATCATTATCGTCGTGGCGCTGCTGTTCGCCGGGCTGCTTGGATCGCGCTTCTTCAGCCTGGGTAATTTCCAGTCGATCGCCTCGCAGTTGCCGATCCTCGGCATGTTGGCGCTCGGCATGGGCATTACCATGCTGACCGGCGGTATCAACCTGTCGATTATCGCCGGGGCCAACGCCTGCTCGCTGGTGATGGCGGCAATTATCGTCAGCCACCCGGACCAACCGCTGTTTCTGGTACTGGCGCTGCTGGCCGGATTGCTGGTCGCCGTCGCCATTGGCGCGCTTAACGGCGTGCTGGTCGCCTGGGTCGGCGTTTCGCCGATCCTTGCCTCTCTCGGCACCATGACGCTGATCACCGGCCTGAATATTCTGTTGTCCAACGGCGCGGTGATCTCCGGCTTCCCGGCGGCGATTCAGTATCTCGGCAACGGCAGCCTGCTCGGCATTCCGGTGGCGCTGCTGCTGTTCCTGCTGGTCGCCGTGGGCCTGTGGCTGTTGCTGGAGCACACCACGCTGGGGCGCAGCCTGTATTTAATCGGCTCCAACGAGCAGGCTACCCGTTTCAGCGGGGTGAACACCGCCCGGGTGCAAATCGCGGTGTATGTGCTGTCCGCCCTGCTCGGCTGGGGTGCGGCGTTGCTGATGATGGCCAAGTTCAACTCGGCCAAGGCCGGCTACGGCGAATCCTATTTGCTGGTGACCATTCTGGCCTCGGTGCTGGGTGGGATTAACCCGGACGGCGGGTTTGGCCGGGTGCTTGGCCTGGTGCTGGCACTGATTGTGCTGCAAATGCTGGAAAGCGGCCTCAACCTGCTGGGCGTCAGCAGCTATCTGACCATGGCCCTGTGGGGTGCGGTGTTGATCTTGTTTATCGCGTTACAGAATCGAAAAGCCTAGGAGAAAAATAATGGCGAGCTATTTTATTGGCGTAGATGTAGGCACCGGAAGTGCGCGCGCTGGGGTATTCGATCTCAACGGCCATATGGTCGGGCAGGCCAGCCGGGCTATCGACCTGTATCGTCCAAAGGCAGACTTTGTTGAACAGTCCTCGGACAATATCTGGCAGGCGGTGTGCAACGCGGTGCGCGATGCGGTTAATCAGGCCGATATCAACCCGATTCAGGTCAAGGGGCTGGGTTTCGACGCAACCTGCTCGCTGGTGGTGCTGGACAAAGAGGGGAAGCCGCTGACCATCAGCCCTTCCGGCCGTACCGAACAGAACATTATCGTGTGGATGGATCACCGGGCCATCACCCAGGCCGAGCGTATTAACGCCACCAAACACCGGGTGCTGGATTTCGTCGGCGGCATCATCTCGCCGGAGATGCAGACCCCTAAAATGCTGTGGCTCAAGCAGCATATGCCGACCACCTGGGCCAACGCCGGTTACCTGTTTGATCTGCCGGACTTCCTCACCTGGCGCGCCACGCAGGACGCCACCCGTTCGCTGTGTTCGACGGTGTGCAAATGGACTTATCTCGGCCATGAACAGCGCTGGGACAAAAGCTATTTCAAACAGATTGGGCTGGAAGACGTACTGGAACACGATGCCGCCAAAATTGGCAGCGACGTCAAAATGATGGGTGAACCGCTGGGCCACGGCCTGACCCAGCGCGCCGCCAGTGAGATGGGGTTGATTGCCGGCACCGCGGTCAGCGTGTCGATCATTGATGCCCACGCCGGTACTCTCGGCACGCTGGGGGCTACCGGGGCTTCCGGTGAAGTGGCAGACTTTAATCGCCGTGTCGCACTGATCGGCGGCACCTCGACCGGGCATATGGCGATGTCGCGCACTGCACGTTTTATCCCCGGCGTGTGGGGGCCTTATTACTCGGCCATTCTGCCGGAATACTGGCTGAACGAAGGCGGCCAGTCCGCCACCGGCGCGCTGATTGACCACATCATCCAGTCACATCCTTGCTATCAGGAGCTGCTGGCGCAGGCAAAAACTCAGGGGCAGACCATCTATGAGGTGCTGAACGCCCTGCTGCGTCGGATGGCGGGCGAGCCGGAGGATATTGCCTACCTGACCAAAGACATTCATATGCTGCCGTATTTCCACGGCAACCGTTCGCCGCGTGCCAATCCGACGCTAACCGGCACCCTGACCGGGCTGAAGCTGTCACGCACCCCGGAAGACATGGCGTTGCACTATCTGGCCACCATCCAGGCCATCGCCCTCGGTACCCGTCATATTATCGAAACCATGAATCAAAGCGGTTACAGCATCGATACCATCATGGCCAGCGGCGGCGGCACCAAGAACCCGATTTTCGTGCAGGAACATGCCAATGCCACCGGCTGTGCCATGCTGTTGCCGGAAGAGAGCGAGGCGATGCTGCTGGGCGGCGCGATGATGGGCACCGTGGCGGCCGGGGTATTCGACAGCCTGCCGGAAGCGATGAGCGCCATGAGCCGCATCGGCAAAACCGTGACGCCGCAGACCAACAAGATCAAACGCTATTACGATCGTAAATACCGCGTGTTCCATGAGCTGTATAACGACCATATGAAATACCGCCAACTGATGCAGGAGGACGCCTGATGCAGCAGGAATGGCAACGGGCAACGCAGGCCTGGGCAATCTACAGTCGGGAGCTAGCGCAGTTGGGCCAGCGCATCGACCCACAAACCTGGCAACGGCTGTTGACCCTGCTGGCGGAGTGCCAGGGTAAAATTGTGGTCACCGGCGTTGGCACTTCCGGCATCGCGGCACGAAAAATTGCCCATATGCTGGCCTGTGTGGAGCGACCGGCTATTTACCTGAACGCTACCGATGCGGCGCACGGCGATCTGGGTTTTCTGCGCGGTGATGATCTGATGATTCTGATTTCACGCGGCGGCAATTCCGACGAGTTGACCCGCCTGCTGCCGACGCTGCAGGCCAAGGGCGTAACCGTGATTGGCGTGACGGAAAACCCGGATTCGGCGATCGCTCAGGCAGCGCAGCTGACGGTCCGCACCGGGGTTGAAAATGAGATAGATCCGCTGAACATGCTGGCAACGACTTCTATCGTGCTGGTATTGGCGATTTTCGATGCCGCCTGCGCCTGTCTGATGGAGCGCAGTGGCTACGACAAGGAAACGCTGCTGGCGGTACACCCGGGCGGTGACGTCGGCAAGCGTTTACGGCAGGGGAATTAGTGCCGATAGGGCTCAGCATTCACATGCCGAGCCCGTTATCACCCTCAGGCTTTGTTAATCGCCTCGATAATCACCAACTGGTCACTCAAACGCTTTTTCACCAGCGGATCGCTGGCGGCGCTCAACTGTGCCTGCAACGCCGCCTGTTGCTGCTGACGGACCTGCGGTTCGCCGATCAGCAACCCTTTCACGTTGAATGACGCGACATTGCCGTAACGCCCATCTTCACTGGTGGGTACGCTGATTTTGCCGTCGTTCAGCAGTTTTTCGACGATTTTGCGCTCACGTTCGTAGCCTTCCAGCCCGACCAACTGCCAGCGCTGCACCGCCTGCCCCTGATACTGGCCCTTTTTCACCTCGGTCAGATAGCGAATGGTCAGATTGCGGATGGTACCGGCCTCTTCACCGTATTCCACCTTGCTGTCAGACAGCACCGGGAACTGCATGCCTTCCAGCGCGCCGCCTTTTTGCGTCAGGTGCCCCATGCGGTAGCTGTTCATTCCCAGACGGATCGGCGTGCTGTCCGTCACCGGCGTGCCGTCGGCCATTTTCAGGTCACGGATGCGCTGCCCGGCCGGTTGGCGCAGGTCGATTTTGTAGGTCACGCCATCGAAGAAATCATTGGTGGAATATTTGGACGCGCGACGCTGCGGGTTAAAACTGTAGGTCACGTCGCCGTCATGCAGCTGATTGAAGTAGCCCGCCGACCATTCCATATACTTCTTCAATTCTTTGCCGCTGAGCTGATAAACGGTGATCTCACCACCGGCATATTGGTAGTTGAAAGCAATGTCCTTGGCTGTGATGGTACCGACGTTCAGCTTCGGGCGGTCGTTATCAATCTGCAACGCGATCACCTGCGCCTGCGGTGCATAGTAATGCCCGGCTTCCTGATACAGCTTGCTGATACCGGTATCCTGCACGTGCACCTGCGGAATGCCCTTCACCGCATCCGGCGGTACCAGATCCTGGCCGCTGAGCTGAGCAATCGGTCGGTTGGCGTTAGCGCGCAAAATCTTGTGGTACGGCTGATAAATCTCTTCGAGTTTTTTATCCGAGGCGATGCCTTTAATCGGGTAGGTGTAACTGTCTTTGTTGATCAGCACGTACTTGCCGTTGTGCTGCTCAAACTGCAGATCGATGCGTGACAGCGCGCGGCCATATTTGTCCGGTTCGGTGACGATCACGCCGTTAATCACTTCTTTATCGACTTTTACGTGCATATGCCCGGCGACGATCGCCGCCAGTTCCGGGTTGGCCCTGGCAATATCGCCCACGCCAGTACCCGGCCGCTGGTTCTCGTTGTCGATCCCCATGTGTGCCACCAGCACGATGGCGTCCACTTGCCCCTGGATCTGCTGGATCACCTGCTTCACCGCCTCGACCGGGTTGGTAAAGTTCAGCCCTTTCACCCGATCGGTGCCTTTGGCGAATTCGGCAGTCATCGGCGTATCCATGCCGATAATGCCAATTTTCACCCCCTGGCGTTCAATGATTTTATACGCCGGCAGGTAGGGCTTACCGCTGTCCCAGAGAATGTTGCCGGCCAGTGCCGTGCCTTTGAATTGATTGAGTGAAGTGGAAAGCGGTTTGAGGCCGAAGTCGAATTCGTGATTACCCATCACCCAGACGTCATAGTCCAGCGCGTTAAAGCCGAGGATCATCGGGCTGGTTTTGTCGTTCTTAAAGGTCTCGACAAAGTTGCCCTGAATGGTGTCACCGGCATCGACCAGGATCACGTTCGGCTGCTGGGCGCGCACCTGATGCACCTGAGTGGCAATTTGGCTCAGGCTGCCGGCCAGATTGGCGGTGTCGGTAGAATAATCCCAGGGCACAAAGGTGCCGTGCAGATCGGAAGTGCCAAGAATGGTGATATTGACAGGTTCAGAGGCCATCACAGAGGTACCCAGGCAAAGCAAAACGGCAAGGAGTGTCTTCTTCATTATCATCTAATTATAGGAGTGGAAATGAACAGGAATCATGCGATCTGGTCGGCATATTTGCCAGTGGGATTTCAAGCGGATTCAGAGAATTGGGAGGTAGATCAGATTGAACCGCGAACTCAGCACTCTGAGCCCGCGGGCATAAATATTTACACGGGCATGTAGATATCGAAACGGTGACTTTTTGTCGTCGACGCCGCATGCGCCTGTACGTTAGCCAACGGCGGGGCGTAATCCGGGCGTTTCACCACCACGCGCTTGGTCGCCAGACGACGTGCCGGTTCCAGCAGGCCATCTGCGTCATCATCGCTGCCCACCAGCGACTGGAACACCCGCATCTCCTTTTTCACCAACGCACTTTTCTGCTTATGCGGGTACATCGGATCGAGGTACACCACCTCCGGCCGTGGATCAATATCCCCCAACGCCGTCAGGCTGGAGGCATGCAACAGCGTCATGCGCTCACGCAGCCACGGGCCGATTTCCGCATCCTGATAGCCACGCTGCAGGCCGTCATCCAGCAATGCCGCCACCACCGGATTACGCTCCAGCATCCGCACCCGGCAACCCAGAGAGGCCAGCACAAAGGCATCGCGCCCCAGGCCGGCAGTGGCGTCTACCACGTCAGGCCGGTAACTGCCCTTGATGCCAACCGCCTTCGCCACCGCTTCACCGCGCCCGCCGCCAAATTTGCGCCGATGCGCCATGGCGCCAGAGACAAAATCGACGTAGATCGCCCCGAGTTTGGGTTCGTCACGCTTGCGCAGCTCCAGCCTTTCGGGCGTCAATACCAGCGCCATCAGCGCCTCGTCGTCCGAAGTTAACTGCCAGCGCTGCGCCAGAATAGACAAGGCGCCGGGGTCGGCGCCTTCTTCACACAATAAACACACGCTCACCGGTGGGGTTATCCTTTAATGCCGTAATGGCGCAGCATAGCATCCAGCTGCGGCTCACGGCCACGGAAGCGTTTGAACAGTTCCATCGGCTCTTCCGAACCGCCGCGCGACAGGATGTTGTCGAGGAAGGATTTACCGGTTTCGGCGTTGAAAATCCCCTCTTCCTCAAAGCGCGAATAGGCATCGGCCGACAGCACTTCCGCCCACAGGTAGCTGTAGTAGCCCGCCGCGTAGCCGCCAGCGAAGATATGGCTGAAAGCATGTGGGAAACGGCCCCAGCTTGGTGAAGGTACCACCGCCACCATTTTCTTCACTTCCGCCAAGGTTGGCAGGATCTGCGCGCCGCTTGAAGGGTTGTATTCGGCGTGCATGCGGAAGTCGAACAGGCCGAATTCCAACTGACGCAGAATAAACAGCGCCGCCTGGTAATTTTTGGCGGCCAGCAGCTTGTCGAGCATCTCTTTCGGCAGCGGTTCACCGCTCTGATAGTGGCCGGAGATAAACGCCAGCGCTTCCGGCTCCCAGCACCAGTTTTCCATAAACTGGCTTGGCAGTTCGACCGCATCCCATGGCACACCGCTGATGCCGGAAACGCCGGCGGTGTCGATCTGGGTCAGCATATGGTGCAGACCGTGGCCGAACTCGTGGAACAAGGTGGTCACTTCGTTATGGGTGAACAGCGCCGGCTTGTCGCCCAACGGACGGTTAAAGTTACAGGTCAGGTAGGCGACCGGTTTTTGCAGCTCGCCGTTGGCCTTGCGCAGGCTGCCGACGCAGTCGTCCATCCACGCCCCGCCGCGTTTGTTTTCACGCGCATACAGATCAAGGTAGAAGCTGCCGCGCAGCTCGCCGTTGGCGTCGAACAGATCAAAGAAGCGCACCTCTGGATGCCAGGTATCCACATCCTTGCGCTCTTTGGCAGTGATGCCGTAAATGCGTTTGACCACTTCGAACAGCCCTTCCACCACCCGCTGTTCCGGGAAGTACGGGCGCAGTTGCTCGTCGCTGATCGAGAACAGGTGTTGTTTCTGTTTTTCGCCGTAATAGGTAATGTCCCAGGCTTCCAGTTCATCTACGCCGTAATGCTGTTTGGCGAAGGCGCGCAGCTGCGCCAATTCCTGCTCGGCCTGTGGACGGGCGCGTTTGGCCAGATCGCTGAGGAAACCGAGCACCTGCTCCGGGTTTTCCGCCATTTTGGTCGCCAGCGATTTGTCGGCGTAGCTGTCAAAGCCCAGCAGTTGGGCCAGTTCATGGCGCAGCGCCAGCGTTTCCGCCATCACTTCGCTGTTGTCCCACTTACCGGCATTCGGCCCCTGATCGGAAGCGCGGGTAGCGAAGGCGCGATACATCTCTTCACGCAGTGCGCGGTTGTCGCCGTAGGTCAGTACCGGCAGATAGCTCGGCATATCCAGCGTCAGCAGCCAGCCGTCCTGCTCTTTGGCCTGCGCCATCGCCTGAGCCTGGGCCAACGCGCTTTCCGGCAGGCCGCTCAGCTCGGTTTCATTGGTAATCAGCTTGCTCCAACCCATGGTGGCGTCGAGCACGTTGTTGCTGTAGGTAGAACCCAGCTCGGACAGACGCGCGACGATTTCACCATAGCGACGCTGTTTTTCCGGCGACAGGCCGATGCCCGACAGCTCAAAATCACGCAGCGCATTTTCTACCGACTTGCGCTGTGGTGCGGTCAGTTGATTGAAGGCTTCGCCTTCTTTCAGGCTGCGGTACGCCTGATACAAACCTTCGTGTTGCCCAACCCAGGTGCCGTACTCAGACAGCAACGGCAACGCCTGCTCATAGGCGGCACGCAGTTCCGGGCTGTTTTTTACCGAGTTCAAATGCCCCACCGGCGACCAGATGCGCGACAGGCGATCGTCAGACTCCGCCAGCGGCTGACACAGGTTATCCCAGGTGAATGGCCCCGGCTGCGCGACAACGCGCTCTACCGCAGCGCGGCAATCGGCCAATGCGGATTGCACCGCAGGCACGATATCTTCTGGGCGAATGGCGGAAAACGGTGGCAGGGAAAACGGGGTCAGCAACGGATTTGTCATAGGGCAGTCCTGATTAGCGTTGGGGCCCGCCGCAGCGGGCAGGCCTTAAAATGCGTATGAATATCTAACATGGAGCCAAGCGGCAGGAAAATCAATGATCGCGGCTAAGGTATTCCGGTGCGATCTGTTTCAAATCATCAAACACTGACCAAACATGGGCTTTAATCAGTTCCCGCGCGGGTTGCACCTGCCCACTGACGATCAACTGCAGCAGTTGCTGATGTTGTTCTATGGAGCGGCGAATACCTGCCACATTCACCGGTGAACACTGGCGAGCGCGATCCAGATGGGCGCGATTGGCATACAGATTATCCCACAGCGAATCCAGCGTCAGCTGGTCGACCAACCGGTGGTGGAACTCCAGATCAAAACGAAACACGCTGGCGTAGTCCTGCTTGTCAAAAGCGCCAAGCTGGCTATCGATCAGTTTTTGGCAGGCTTTTTCCACCGTTTTACTGATACCGCTTAATGCCAATTGCTCGACGACCGCACCTTCCAGTGCCGCACGGATAAAAGCGTTCTCTTCTACCCGTTTGACTTCTATCAGTTTTACCCGTGTATGCAGGTTCGGCACCATATCGATGAAGTTGTCATGCTTCAACAAAATCAAAGCTTCTCGCAATGGCGTGGGCGATACATTCAATTGATGCGCGAGTTCGTTTTTTTCCAGGATCATTCCCGGCGCAAACTCACCATAAATAATGCGTTCCTTCAGCCAATGGTAAATTTGCATCTTGACGGGTTTTTCCCGATCCAACAGCAGCCGACTCATAACGGATCTCATAAGTGGTATTTCTGAAATAGTATTCTCCCACTGTTTACAAAGCTATAGCCCAGGTAAAAAGGTCGAAATCGCCGGTACCAGCGTCACCAACAGCAATACCGTCAGCAATGCCAGTAACAGCGGCCAGACCTCTTTGATAAAGGCAGAAACCTGGGTACCGGTAATCGAATTGGCAATAAACATAATGGTGCCCATCGGCGGTGTCAGGCTGCCAATCGCCAGATTAAGAATGATCAGAATGCCAAATTGGATCGGATCGATCCCCAGAGCCTTCACCGTTGGCATCAGCAGCGGTACCAACACGATAATTGCCGAATTACCTTCAATAAACATCCCCAGGACCAGTAAAAACAGGTTGAGCGCCAACAGGAACAACAGTGGGTTATCCGACAGTGACGTAATCATCTCCGCGACCGTCTGGGCGGTTCGTTCCCAACTCAATATCCAGGCGAATGCTGAGCAGGCCATGATAATGAGCATAATACCCGCCGTAGAAGCGGCCGTATCCAACAGGGCCTCACCGATATCGGCCACCTTCATTTCACGGGTGAAAAACAGGCCGATGCCAATGGCAAACACCACCGCAATCGCCCCCGCTTCGGTCGGTGTGAAAGCACCGATGCGGATCCCGCCGATAATCACCAGCACCAGAACAAGCGCCGGCATCGCCTGCCACAGCGCTTGCCCAAGCTCGCGACAGTTCGGTGCATCGGTATTACTGGCCTGGTAATTGCGCCGCCGGGAAAGATGGCGAATAGTCAGCATCAGCGCCGCACAGCACAATATTCCCGGCACGATACCCGCCAGAAACATTTTGCCGATCGACACATCAGCCACATAGCCGTAAATAATCAGGGCAATACCCGGCGGGATGATTGGCGTGATCAACGACCCCGCCGCCGTCACCACCGTAGCGAAGGCCTTGCTGTAGCCTTTGCGCGTCATTTCCGGCACCAGCATTTTGCACAGCATGGCGCAGTCCGCCAAACTGGAGGCCGAAAGGCCGCCCATCAAGGTACTGAGTAGCACATTGGCCTGCGCCAGTCCGCCGTAGAATTTGCGCGTCAGTAATTCCGCCAGCGTCAGCATTCTTCGGGTAATACCGGTGTAATTCAACAAATTGCCCAGCAAGATAAAGAAGGGGATCGCAAGCAGCGTGGTGTTCTCACTGGCTCCAACGATCCTTTGTGCTGCAATGAGCGGCGAGGGATCGCCCGCGAGGAAAAACCAACTCAATACCGCCAGGATCACACTGATAAATATCGGTAATCTGCTAATAAAACCCAGCAGTAAAATAATGCAGGAGATCGCTACCGTCATGATGATTCTCCCATGCGTTTGTCGCGGTAACATAGGTTGACGACCAATTGCAGCACCATCAGCAATGACCCCACCGGGATCGCCATATCGATCCAGCGGTAACGAATACCGAGGATCGGGGTGATCTTTTCTCCCGCACCTTCCGCCAGCATCAAACCAAGCCAGGCAAACGACAGCAAGACAACTATGCTCAAGGCATCGTTCCAATAAAGCACCAGCCGGCGGGCACTTGCGGGCAACAGATTGACAAAAACATCAATGCCGACATGCTTGCGCCGCTTCATTGCGCTGACTGCCCCCAGCATGATGGCCCACAGATAGAGCGCTAATTGCAGCTCTTCCACCCAGGGCAACGGCGCATGCACCAGGTAACGCATCACTACCGCCAGTACCGTTACCGCCACAATCGCAGTCAACACCAGGCAGGCGAGAATATCGTCAAGATTAACCAATAACTTTCGGATCATGATTATCACTCCCCCGGTGCGATGCAGCGGAAGTTGTCAAAGAATGGCAGTCAATTATTCTAAATAGCCCTGAAGCTTGTCATATAATCCCGGCGTCCATTCCGGGAATTTCTGATAGGCCGACTTTGACGCCTGCCGGAATAATTCACGGTCAACCTCAATCACCGTCACGCCCGCCGCTTTCATTTTTTCCCGATCTTGCTTATCAGCCTGGATAATTAACCTGGTCATATAATTACCGGCTTCCTCACAGGATAGCGTTAACGCTTTTTTAATCTCATCAGGAAGTTGGCTGTAATATTTCTGACCAATGATCAGTTGGGTGACATTATCAATATGCCCGGTCATGATCAGGTACCTGGCCGGTTCAAAAAGCTTTTGGCCGTACAGTACCGGGATTGGGTTTTCCGCACCGTCGATCACTCCGGTAGTCAACGCGGTATACACTTCGCCCAATGGCATGGGGGTTGGGGTTGCCCCCATCGCCTTGATGGCTTCAATAAAGATACGGCTGTTGGCGACGCGGATTTTTACGCCTTTCAGGTCCGCCGGGGTATGAATGGGTTTGTTCACCACCATCTGGCGGATACCGTACAGCCAGTTAGCCGCCAGGATATGAAACCCTTTGTCGTCCAGTTGGCGTGACAGGTCGGTAAACCAGGGCGTTTTGGTCAAGGTGAAAATATCGTTGTAATCGCGCCCCAGATACGGCCCCATCATAATGCCGAAATCGGGTATATAGTCGGCAAAAAAGGCCCCATCTGCCAGGGTGATCATCGCACTCCCCAGCTTGATTTGCTCCATCACGTCTTTTTTTGATCCTAATGAAGAACTCGGGAACAAAATAAGTTCGCCTTGGCCGTTAGTTTTTTCTTTAAAGAGTTCAGCCCACTTTCTTACCGCCAGATCAAAAGGCTCACCCGGGTTATTTTCATAAGAAACCCGTATAGTATATTTTGCTGAAATTGATTCCGCGCTGAAAACAAGTAAAGAAAATAATGCGCAGGTCAATATGACCCAGCGCTTAAGTTGTCCTTTCATAATAATAATCTCCAGTTCAATTATTCAGGTAACCGACTGCGGATGCTTAAAATAGAATGACCGACTTCACATTGCCTGGCTGATTGAGTTGTTCAAATTGATATTGATCTAATTCAGAGAAAGGTATTTCCCGGGTGCACAGTTTTTCCGGGCTGATTTTTCCCTGCTGCAGTAAAGTGATTACCTTGATGAAGTCTTCGCGATCCGCTGCACGGCTACCGAGCAGTTCCAATTCCCTTTTATGGAAAGCCAGGTCATTGAAGCTCACTTCACCGGTATGCAGGCCGACAAACACCAACGTCCCGCCTGCGGCGATCCGTTCTACCTGACTGTTCATGGAAGCCGGGTTGCCCGTCGCATCAATAATCACCTGTGGGCCATCGCCGTGGGTCAACACCCGCAATTGTTGCTCAAAATCGGCATCTAATGGGTTCAATACGTCGGTAAAACCATATTGCTCGCCAGCAAATGCCTGACGCTGCGGATCGGCTTCTGCCACTATCACTTCGGCCCCCAGGCTACGCCCGATATCCGCAATGCCTAATCCGATAGCTCCCGCCCCCACCACCAACAGGCTCACTCCGTGGGTCACCCCACTGCGCCGTACCGCATGGGCAGCAATGGCATAAGGCTCAATTAACGCTGCCTGAAGATGAGGGATCCCCGTGACCGCCAGCAGAGCATCTTCAGCCACTGTCACATATTCCTGCATCGCTCCGGTTCGATGAATTCCCATCACCGACAAAGAAGTGCAGCAAGTGGTGCGTCCACGCCGACAGGCCGCACACCGCCCACAATGACGATAGGGGATCACCACCACCTGTTGACCGGGTTGATACAGCGCGGCATCTTGCCCGCAGGCCACCACTTCGGCGCTGATTTCATGCCCCAGCACCGCCGGGTACTGCATCATCGGTTGGCGTCCGTGGAAAGCGTGAGTATCCGAACCGCAGACTCCCAAAGCGCACATTTTCAGCAGGACTTCTCCAGTCCCCGGCAGCGGTATTGGCCGCCGCTGTTGGCTCAGTTGGCCCGGTTTGATGCACACTAATACCTTCATTTCAGAAGCCATAGCTCAGCGCCCCCCCGTCCACGGCAAAATCCTGCCCGGTGATGTAACGCGAGGCCTCACTGACCAAAAACCACACCATGGCACCCAGTTCTTCACGCGGATGGCCGTAACGGTGCAGCGGCATCCGGTTAATAATACGTTCCAGCCGCTGCGGATCGGCGACCACCTGCGTCATATTGGTCTGGATCCAACCCGGTGCCACCGAATTGACGCGGATGTTTTCCTGCGCCCATTCCACAGCCAACCCACGGGTCATGCCAGTGACCGCTGCCTTGGTCGAGCAATAGGGCACCACTTCGCTAAAACCCAGATGCGCCGCCATTGAGGAAATATTGACGATACGGCCGATATACGCCGAGCGGGTCAAATGCGGGAAACAAAGTTGCGACAGGAAGAATACGGCATCAACGTTAATCTGGTGAATTTTCCGCCACCAGGCTTCATCAACCTGTTCGGCGCGCACACGCTTGGTAATGCCTGCATTATTAATGAGGAAGTCGATCGCCCCATCAGCCGCGACCCTATCGACTGCGGCCTGTAATTGTTCGCGATCGGTAATATCCACTTGTATATCAACCACTCCGGGGTTCAATGCATAATCAATGCCGGTAGTCTGCGTGGCTTCCAGACTGAAGTTGAATACCCGTGCCCCGGCATCTGCCAGCAAATGAGCAATGCCGCGCCCAATACCGGATGATGCGCCGGTAACAATGCCGGTCCGGCCCTGTAATGAAAAATACTGAGTTAAAACGTCCTGTTTCATCACCCTGTCCCTATTTGATTTCTGTCAGAGATGCCGGGTTGAAATTAAAACCCCAGCCTGCACCCGAGCGCGGAAAAGCGTAGCCGCCGTCAATGGTCATCGGGTTATCGATAATGCTGTCGATCCAGTCGAAAGATTCCGCACCGTAAGGGTTGGGGATAGTGCACAGCAGCGGCACGTCATAATCCTTGTAGTAATGCGGTAATACCGGCAGGTGATGGGCATGTGCCAGCATCGCCGACTCACGCCAGGGTTCAACGCCGCCGATGCGGATCAGATCCGGCTGCCATAAATCCAGCGCATTACGGGCGATCAAGGCCTTGAGCGGTTCCATGTCATATTCCCGCTCGCCCATTGCCAGTGCGATGCCGGTTTTCTGGCGCAACTGCTGATAGCCGTCAAAATCGGTATGCACCAAGGGTTCTTCGAACCAGTGGATGCCAATTTCTGCCGCCTGCGTCGATAACTTCAGCGCATCCGGCAGAGTCATCCCCTGATTGGCATCCATCATGATTTTCATCCCGGGGCCAACCACTTCCCGCACTTTGCGCAAACGCATGATGTCTTGCTCTACCTCCGGCGAACCCACTTTTATCTTCACGGCCTGCAAGCCACGCGCCTGGTATTCCAGCACTTCTTCCAGCAGTTCGGCCTCGCTGTATGACAACCAACCGCCACTGCCATACACCGGCACGCGATCGACGGTGTTGCCCAACATCTTCCAGATCGGCTGTTGCAGGGTCTTACCCCATGCGTCCCACATCGCGACATTGAGCGTTGCCGCCGCCCACTTCTGCAAACCGTTGTGGCCAAAGTATTCGTGCTCTGCCGCCACGTCCCGCAGGAATTTACCGGTCTGCCAACAGTGATAACCCACGGCAAACTGTTGGAGATCTTTCATTGCTCCGGCAATGGCCTCGGGCGAATAGTGGAAAGAAAGCAAATACCCTTCGCCAGTGATGCCACTGGCCAGCACCACTTCGGCAACCACAAAGGAAATTTCATTGATGTAATGAGTGGAATCCGCGATAGGGCGAGATAAAGGCGATACGGCTCGATAGAGATTGACCTGTTTTATTTTGTCCATTGGCATACTCCAAAGTCGGCACAGGAATTAAAAACCTATTAAAACAAACGACTAAGTGACTTCACTGTCTGTAACCCTCGACGCAAAGCAACGATACACCGATATATCGGTTGATGCAAAAACAAACAACCCTAAAGGAGATCTCGTTAACAAAAACTATTGGCAGACAGGGTGAGGGTTTGGCATGAACAATCGTATCTGGATCCAACCCACAGCGGGTTGCACTAGCAGTGCACGAAATTTTCTGCCGAATGGCGGAAACCGGCGCAGGAAAATCAATGGCCGGTGTTGATGGATAGTGCCTTAAACCGCACTCTGACGGATCTGCGCCGCCAGGGCGGCCAGACGATCGTCGTCGGCACGGGCAGCGTCGTGGGAAGACAGGTAACCTTCGTAGCGGTCGAAGAACTTCGTCGATTTCGACTCGATCGGCTGCCATTGTTCCAGTGCGGCGGTGCCGTGCATCGGGATCAGTTTGGCGTGCAGGTGATCGACGCCATAGCCTTCGAACACCATGCCGCAGCGGCCCACATCGTCAAACGCCCGGTCGAGCAACTGCGCCACCCGTTTGGTCGCCAGCATCAGTTCGCTCAGCACGTCGTCCGCTACGGCAAAAGCGTAACTCTCGTAGTGCGCCTTGGGGATCACCACGCTGAAACCCTCGGTATTCGGAAAGATGGAAAGGAACGCCATGTGGCCGTCGTCCTCCCAAATTTTATGGCACGGCACCCGGCCTGCCACCATTTCACAAAATATGCAGCTCATCACGCCTCCTGCTACCGAATGAAGCGACGAGCCACCCGGCCCGCCGCAAAAAACCTTTTAGCAACATAGCCGATATTTTGCCTTTTGACTGCTACGGCCGTGCATTTCCCGCCCAAATCGCAGGACGTCGCTGCTGCCAGGGTGCCGCCCACTCCAGTTGGCCGGCCAGTTGCAGCAGCAAATCTTCTCGGCCAAAACCGGCGACGAATTGCATGCCAATCGGCAGGTTATGCTGCGCATCATGCGCCAACGGCACCGACATCGCCGGCACGCCCGCCACGTTAAAGACCGGCGTAAACGGCGAGTGATCGAATAAATGCGCCGTCCACTCCAGGCCGCTCATCTCCGCCGCTCCTGTGCCGTAACGGCCAATCCGCCAGGGCAAGTCGGGCAGAGTTGGGGTCAGCAGCAGGTCATACTGCTGAAAATAAGCCGCGACGCCGCGAGTCACCCGATTACGCACCTCAAGCGCAGCGACCATATCCACCGCCCTGGCAGCCAAACCGTAGCGGTAACAGGCCAGCGTTTCCGGCTCCAGCGTTTCGGTTGAAATCGGCCGCCCGGCCGCCTGACTCAAACCATCTAGCCAACCGACCAGATTGGCACACCAGATTTGCGCATTGGCGAACACCAGCTCCTGCCAACTGACGCCGATCGCCATATCCACTTCGCTAACCTGATGGCCCAACTCACTCAGCAGCACGCCAGTGTCGGCCGTGGCCTGAGCGATTTGCGGATCGGTTTTGCCGCCGTTCCACGCCTGAGTCATCATGCCGATGCGCAGTCGGCCGGGTTCTGACGTGACCTGTGACAGCCAACTCTGTGCCGGAGGCGCGGTGTAATAGGGTTCGCCGGGATGTGGATGCTGCAGGGCATCCAGCAAGGCCGCACTGTCACGTACCGAACGGCTTAGCCCCAGTTGGACGCCAAAACCGTTGAACACTTCATCCATCGCCGGGCCATGCGATACCCGGCCACGCGTCGGTTTGAGACCGAACAAGCCATTCGACGAGGCAGGTACGCGGATCGAGCCGGCGGCGTCCGTAGCGTGAGCAATCGGCACGATCCCGGCAGCCACCGCCGCACCGGCTCCGCCGCTGGAACCGCCGGCGCTGAAATCCGGGTTCCAGGGATTGCGCGTCGCGCCGTAAAGCACCGCTTCGGTGGTGGTGCTGAACGCCATTTCCGGCGTGGTAGTGCGACCGAAAGTGACCAGCCCTGCTCGACGAATATTGCTCATCAGATAACTGTCTGTAGTGGCAATATTACCCTGCGCCAACCGGCTGCCCAGTTCCGAGAGCTTACCGGCCATGCTGATGGCGATATCCTTAATCAGGAAAGGCACGCCAGACAGTGGGCCATCCCCCTCCGATAGCGGCTGCGTCCAATGTTCCACCACTGCGTTAATCGCCGGGTTCACCGCCTCAACCGCGGCCTGCGCCGCCTGCTGCAATTCTTGCGCACTGACTTCGCTACGCTGTACCAGTTCGGCCAACCCCAGCGCATCGTAGCTAACGTACTCGCTCAATTTCATCGTTTCGTCCTTATCCGTAGCAGTTTCGTCGGCTTTTCCGCCGTCCGTTCCACGGTAGGGGGATTAACGCTATAGTTGAAATTGATAGATTTAATATGAGGAATAGTTATCAACAATTTAAAGCGGGTCGATCTCAATTTATTGGTCACGCTGGAAGCGCTGCTCACTGAGCGCAGCGTAACCCGGGCGGCCGCACGCCTTAACCTGAGCCAACCCTCGGTCAGCATTCAGCTCGCCAAACTGCGCGAGATTTACCATGATCCCCTGCTATTACCCGGCTCACGCGGCATGTTGCCCACGGCACGCGCACTCGGCCTGCTGACGCCGCTGCGCCAGACGCTGGCCGATCTCGGCCGCCTGGTGGCACCGGAACAGCCGTTTGATCCGCTACAGGCCAAAATGACCTGGCAACTGGCCGCCGCCGACGCGGCCGAATATGCCATCCTGCTGCCGATGCTGCCCAAACTGCGGCTGGCGGCACCCCATTCCCGTCTGGCGATCCGCGAAGCTTCACCCAAAAACATGAGTCGCGATCTGGCGGACGGCGTGATCGACCTGGGTTTTCTGGCCCGTGAAGAGGCGCCCGCCGAGCTACGTCATCGCCCGTTGTTTCACGAGAATTACCTGCTGGTAGGCCGTCGTGACCACCCGTTATTGCAGACACCGCCTACGCTCGAGCAGTTCTGCCAGTTGGAGTTTGTCATGGTTTCACAGGACGGTGGCGGTTTCCGTACCCTGACCGACACGTTGCTGGAAGCACAGGGATTAGCGCGGCGCGTTGTGATGTCGCTGCCGCACTTCCTGTTCATTCCCGCGCTGCTGGCAAAATCCGATATGGTCGCGATGCTGCCTTCACGCATGCTGGGGGAACTGCTCGGCAGTCTGCGCACCTGCCCGGTGCCGCTGGAACTACCCGGCTATGACATGGTGATGGTTTGGCATGAGCGATCGCACCTGGATCCGGCCCATAGCTGGCTGCGCGAGCAGGTGGTTGCCGCCCTGGAGTCATCAGCTGCGTAACTAGAGGACATCGACCAGGTCAAACTCTTCAAATACCAGCCACATTTGCGGCGAAAAAGTGCCTTCTCGGGTAAAAAACGCCTGATGTCCCTCACGCCAGAAGGCCAGGCTCTTATCCCCCTCGCCTTCCAGCGCGGCCATCTCGGCGGTGACATCACAGTAACGAGTCAGCTTCAGTGAAAGCGTTCTGATGACACAGGCGGGTTCACCCCAGCCATTAAGGATCACGTTATAATCCCCGACCATCGGTGATTTCTCTTGTTGATAGGCAACATAGGAACCACAGGTTGCGGTTTTGTCGCCGTCGAGCACCAACTGCAACAGCTCGTCCGCCAGCGCCGGGCTGTCGCCGAATTGCCAGCGCGATGCGCCGGGATACTTAGCCAGAATAGTCGATTCGGTCATTGTCCTGCTCCTTGATAGAGGGTCTGCGGTAACGCATTCCGGTTTTTCCCGCCCAGACAGTTTATACTGTGCAGAATATAAGCCTTTATTCTGTTCAGCACGCTCCGTCGGGAGCACAAGGAATTACCACAAGCCATGTTAAGTTACCGCCACAGTTTCCACGCCGGCAACCACGCCGACGTGCTCAAGCACACCGTTCAGAGCCTGATCATTGAATCGCTGAAAGAAAAAGACAAACCCTTCCTGTACCTGGATACCCATTCCGGCGCAGGGCGCTATCAGCTGAGCGGTGAGCACGCCGAACGCACCGGGGAATACCTGGAAGGCATAGGTCTGCTGTGGCAACGTGACGATCTGCCGGAAGAACTGGCGGCCTACATGGGTGTAGTGCACCACTTTAACCGTACCGAAAAGCTGCGCTACTACCCTGGCTCACCGCTGATTGCCCGCCAGCTGCTGCGCCCGCAGGATAAAATCCACCTGACCGAGCTGCACCCGAGCGACTTCCCACTGCTGCGCAGCGAATTTCAGAAGGACGAACGCGCCAAGGTGCAACGCGCCGATGGCTACCAACAGTTGAAATCCCAGTTGCCGCCACTGTCACGCCGTGGGCTGATCCTGATGGATCCGCCGTACGAGATGAAGACCGATTATCAGGACGTGATCAAAGGCCTGCAGGAAGGCTACAAGCGCTTTGCCACCGGCACTTACGCGCTGTGGTATCCGGTGGTGATGCGCCAGCAGATCAAACGTATGCTCAAAGAGCTGGAAGCCACCGGCATCCGAAATATTCTGCAGATCGAACTGGCGGTAAAACCCGACAGCGACCAACGCGGCATGACTGCCTCTGGCATGATCGTGATTAATCCGCCGTGGAAGCTGGAACAACAAATGAAAAACGTGCTGCCATGGCTGCACAAAATATTGGTGCCGTCGGGCCATGGTCACCATTTGGTGAACTGGGTGGTGCCGGAATAAGCTTCCGGGGCGCGGCCTGCCGCGCCTTTATACCCTATAGCTTTCAAGTTGCAGCTAGGCGGCCAACTCGCTCATCCCCAGGCGCTTACTTAAGTAAGTAACTGGGGTGAGCGAGTGCAGATAACAACGCTGCAACTTGAAAGATGACGGGTATACCCCACCTATCGCAACCATCGACGCAACCTTTGCGACAAACCTGCATCAGGCGTTAAACTCTTACGCTCTTCGATTCACACAATTCATGGAAATCCCAGATGACCAAACATTACGATTATCTAGCAATTGGCGGCGGCAGCGGCGGCATCGCATCGATCAACCGGGCAGCCATGTATGGCCAGAAATGCGCACTGATTGAAGCCAAAGAACTGGGCGGCACCTGCGTCAACGTGGGTTGTGTACCGAAAAAAGTTATGTGGCATGCGGCGCAAATCGCCGAGGCCATTCATATGTACGGCCCGGATTACGGTTTCGATACCACCGTCAATGCCTTTGACTGGAAAAAGCTGGTGGCTAACCGCACCGCCTATATCGACCGCATCCATAATTCCTACGACAACGTGCTGGGCAAAAACAAAGTCGACGTGATCAAAGGCTTTGCGCGCTTTATCGACGCTAACACGGTGGAAGTCAACGGTGAGAAAATCACCGCCGATCATATTCTGATCGCCACTGGCGGACGCCCAAGCCACCCAGACATTCCGGGCGCAGAATACGGCATCGACTCCGACGGTTTCTTCGAGTTGGACGCGATGCCAAAACGCGTTGCGGTCGTGGGCGCGGGCTATATCGCGGTGGAAATCGCCGGCGTGATGAACGCGCTGGGTGCCGAGACGCACCTGTTCGTGCGTAAACACGCACCGCTGCGCAGCTTCGATCCGATGATTGTCGAAACCCTGGTGGAAGTGATGAACACCGAAGGGCCAAGCCTGCACACCGAATCGGTGCCGAAGGCCATCGTTAAAAACGCCGACGGCAGCCTGACATTGCAGTTGGAAAACGGCAAAGAATTCACCGTCGACAGCCTGGTGTGGGCGATCGGCCGTGAACCGGCGACCGATAACCTGAACCTGGCCGTGACCGGGGTGAAAACCAACGAAAATGGCTATATCGACGTCGATAAATACCAGAACACCAACGTAAAAGGCATTTACGCGGTGGGCGACAACACCGGTGCCGTTGAACTGACCCCGGTTGCCGTGGCCGCAGGCCGCCGTCTGTCCGAGCGTTTGTTTAACAACAAACCAGAAGAACACCTGGATTACAGCAACATCGCCACCGTAGTGTTCAGCCACCCGCCGATCGGCACTATCGGCCTGACCGAACCGGAAGCAATCGAGAAATTCGGCGCGGACAGCGTGAAAGTGTATAAATCTTCATTTACCGCCATGTACAGCGCCGTAACGCAACACCGCCAGCCGTGCCGCATGAAGCTGGTGTGCGTGGGTAAGGAAGAGAAGATTGTTGGCCTGCACGGCATTGGCTTCGGCATGGACGAGATCCTGCAGGGCTTCGCCGTGGCGATTAAAATGGGCGCCACCAAAAAAGACTTCGACAACACCGTCGCGATCCACCCGACCGCTGCGGAAGAGTTCGTTACCATGCGTTAAGCGCAAAAATCAGCACAAACCGAGGCCAGGGCAATCCCTGGCCTTTTCTTTTCGTGCTCTTTGCCCTTTCCTTCAACACAAACTGTTATTTTCTGCCATTATTTTGCCTGATCAATGGGCGGAGCTCATGCAAGCATCCGCGACACGGGAGGACACCGATGCTGTTCAAGTTATTTAAAAACATCACGTTGGCATTTGTTGCGTTGATGGTCGTCCAATCCAGCGCACTGAGTTTTACTCTGGAAGTCTCGGGCAACATCCAAAACACCACCGACCCGGTAAAGAAAAACTACCTGTTTACCGATAAACAACTGTTGGCGATGCCGGTGAGCAGCATCACCACCTCAACCTCCTGGACGCCGCAAAGAAAGTTCGAAGGGGTTGCCGTGGCGGACATTTTGGCGCGTGTCGGGGCCAAGGGCAGCACGCTGACGTTTTATGCGCTGAACGATTATTACATCGACGTGCCGCTGTCCGACGTCGAGAAATACAATATGATTTTGGCTTACAAGATGGACGGCGAAATGCTGAAGATCAGAAACTTCGGCCCGCTGTTTTTGGTTTATCCCAGGGATGCCGCAGGGCCTGAGTTGAATTCCCCGCTCTACAACTCACGCTTTATCTGGCAAGTGGACAGGATTGTGATCAAATGAAGCTCACAGGGTTTAAAAGCAACAGCAGGCTGGCGATCCCGGCTATTTTTGCCGCACTGTTTTTGGTTGCCTCTACGGTGACGCTGTATTACTACAGCGCAACCCTGTCAAAGAAGGGGCTGTATGCTATCGCCGGCACCCAGGAGAATTACTCCTGGTCGATCGCCAAGTTCTCCATCAAGCTGGCCGAGTTTGATACGCTGGTCGAACAGCTGAAAAATGCGCCGCAGGTGGACGCCGAGGATCTGCGGCTTAAATTTGAAATCCTTTACTCTCGCTTTTACGTGCTGGAAACGGTGTCCGAATCCACCCAGCCACTGTACGCCGAACCGGGTTATCCCGAGGTGGTCACGCACATGCGCGAGAAAATGGATCAGATTGATCATTTGCTCAACAGCCCGAAGATTGATTTCTCGTTGATTTCGCAGGCCATGAGGCAAATCAAGCCCTATGCGATTGAGATGGCCAACCTGACCGATCACGCTGAAGTGAAGCAGCGCACCGCCGCCTACGAAGACTATATCGAAAAACGACACATCATTTTTTATGGTCTGGTGATCGTGATGTTCTCGGTGATCGCGCTGATCGCCATCACCCTGATTGTGCTGCGCCAGCAGCGCCTGACAATCCGGCAGCAGGCCAAAGCGATTGAGGCGGAGAAAGCCACTCGCACCAAAAACGCCTTCCTGGGGGCCATTGGTCACGAACTGCGCACCTCGCTGCAAAGTATTATGTCTGCCATTGATGTGCTGGTGAATACCAAGGTGTCGGCCGAACATGCGGACACCTTCCAACGTCTGGAAACTGCCGCGCAGCAAATTGAAAGCCAGATGAAAGATCTGACCGATTACGCGCACCTGGACAGCGGAATGATGGAGCTGCGCATCGCCCCCTTCGACGTTCAGCGGCTGGTCGAGGAAACGGCTAATGAAATCAATACGCTGAGTCAGAAAGATCAGGTGACGCTGTTGTGTGAAGTGGAGTGCGGTCATCTGCAGATACATTCCGACCCACTGCGCATCAGGCAAATTATCGTCAACCTGCTGACCAACGCGTTCAAATATACCGAAAGCGGCACCATCACGCTGTATAGCAGCCTGCGGCGCCAGCCTAACGGCAATGCATTGATTATTGAGGTCACGGATACCGGTATCGGTATCGAAAAGGAGATGCTCGACCAGATATTCCAGCCCTTCACCCAGCTCGATCAGTCGCATACCCGGCAGTATGGCGGCGTCGGCATGGGGTTGGCGATTGTACACGGACTGGTCACGCTGCTCGACGGCAGCATTACCGTCTACAGTGAGCCCAAAAAAGGCAGCACCTTCATCGTCAGTATTCCGGTTGAAGTCAGCAACGAAGAACGGCTCGACGAAATACCTCACCACCACCAGGGCCTGCTGCAAAAACAGCGGCATATTTTGGTGGTTGATGACAACAAATCGGTGAGTGACGCCTTCGCGGCGCTGCTGGACAAGCTCGGCTATCAACATGAACTGTGCAATTCGTCGGAACGGGCGCTGCAAAAGCTGCTCCGTCGCCCTTATGACGCATTACTGCTGGATCTGCAAATGCCCGGCATTGACGGTGCCGCGCTGGCTAAACAATTACGCAGCCAACGTGGCCCCAACCGTGGTATTCCGATCGTGGGCATTAGCGCTTACACCCCGGAACAACTGTCTGCCGAACAGCGGGCGCTGTTCGACAATTACCTGATGAAGCCGGTCAGGCTGGACGCGTTGTCTTCCGCACTGGCTTCACTGCTGGCCGCTAGAGATTAAAACAGCGCAACAGTGCGGCTTCAATCACATGGAGCCGTACTGGCTTTTCATAAGGGCCCAGTACGTCATAGTCGCGCATCGCCCTGGCGATTTCAGATTCGCGCTGATCGGTCCCTAACTGGCCGGTGAGAACCAGAACCGGCGCATCCGGGTTATCCGAGGCGCGGATGGCTGCAATACATTGGTCTGCCGTTTCCTGACCAATCAACCAGTCGACCACATAACCATCGAACAGGCTCTGCTGCAACGCCAGGTTAAAACTGCTGACATCATAAAATGCCACCGCATGAAAACCACGGCTGTTTAGGTATTTGGTCAGCTCATCGGCCGCCTGATGTGAATCATCAAGTACCGCAATGCTCAGGCGCTCATCTTCGACGGCGGCTGAGCGAAGCTCGATCAGCTCCACGCAAAAACGCTGCCCCAGCGGCGCATCATCCGCACGATAAAGACACCATTGCCCCGCCTGCTGCAACGCGACATATTCCGACGAACGTCCGCCAACCAGCTCATGGCCGATATAAGCCACACAACCCAGTTCCACACCACCCACGTAAAAGATGGCATCTCGCACCATAGTTTGCGCAGAGATGACATTTTCAGGGCCGGTGTCCACGATCGCGGCGGGCGTTTCCCCTAATGCCGCAGCGACGTTGTTAATTTGCTCCAGAGTCCAGGGACTTTGCCCCTTCAGCTTACGATGCGCATGCGAAAAACTCAGATCCAGAATGCGGCTGAGCTCTTTGGCATGCTGACGCTTACCAATCCCATAATGTACAAACAGTTCCCTGACCCGGTTTGCTATCGACTGTGAATCGAATTTCTGGTGATTGTTATCCATTTTTTCCTTCGATTTTTTTTGCTGTTTTTTCAGTCGTTTTCATACTTGCCGTGCAAAAAAGCGATCCAAAACTGGTATATGGTACAATGTATAACCTAAACATTGCTTGACATACCACATTATATAGTCAAACATGGTATCAGAAGAGACACACAGCAACACCACAATAAAAATATAACAATAGTAAGATCGCATCACCAATAATCATAATGACACCAGGGAAAGCTCGTTTCAGTTACGACGTGAGAGAATGTATGCAATAGATCCTCGTCGTAATTTGGGCCGTAGCGCTAATCTGTTTTACCGCGTTTTGAACCGGGATCCGCAAGGGTCCCGTTTTTTTTTGTCGTTTTTACCGCAAAGCGGCGTGATGCATCATACGTTTTCCCTCCGTCATCACCCCGTTAAAATCCAAAAAAATAGGGCCAGCAAGCTGGCCCCAGTGTTCGTTAACAAAATTAAGATAGGGGGATCAGAACTTCCAGGTGAAACCGGCGTTGACGCTGTTGTCCTGGTAGTTTTGCGACAGTAACCCGCCGTAGCCCAGCGACAGCGTGGCGTTCTTGTTCACCGCCACTTCCGCACTGGCTTTCAGCACCGCACCGTCACGCGAGGCCGACACGCTGTTCACCACGAACGGGGAATTACCCCCGTTGAAGCGCAGCCCGGTGCCGCGATCCAAATCGCCGTACTGATGCTGCCAACCCAGTTCGCTGCGCAGCGCCACGCTGGTGGTTTTGCTCGCCTGCCACTCGGTATCCGCACGCAGCCCCAGCGTCGAGACGGTCGCGTCGGTGTGTTGCTTGTCGCCCTGCAGCGCCGCCGCCCCGCCGTCCTCCGAGATACCGTTGTTCTGGAAGTTGATGTACGCCAGGTTGGCGAACGGCTCCAGATTCACCCAATCAGCCTTCACGCTGTAACCCGCCTCGGCAAACACCTGCTCGGTGCGCGCACTGTATTTCGCGGTTTCCCGATCTGACTGCATGCCGTAATTGACCGAGCGCGAGGTATCGAAGCGGTGCCAGGTGTAGCCCCCACCGGCACGCAGCGCCAGTTCACCGAACTGTTTGCCGCCGTATACCGCCAGGTGGTAGTTGTCGCTGTCGGCATTCGAGCCGTAGCCGCCATCCAGCGAGGTGCGGGTGTAGCCGGTTGCCACCCCTAACCGCCAGTCGTCCGCCAGCGCCGAGTCCAGCCCCACCAGCACGCCGTAGGTCGATGCCTGATAGCCCGTCGCATTGGCATCGCCCGACGCATGGTCCCAGGCCCCCAGCAGTTGCGCCCAGGCACCGCCGTCGTCGTCCACCTTGATGTCCGGCGAGGTTGCCAGCCCTTCCGCCTGCCGCAGACGGCCGTTCAGCGCATCACGCAGATAACGGCTGTCGTTAACCTGTGCCGAGGCAATATCCGCATGGATCTGCCCGGACAGTTGACGGAATGCCTGACGCGCTTCCCCTGTAGAGCCAGCATTGAGGATGCTCTCGTACACCGGGTTGCCCGCCGCCAGGGCATCCGCCGCTGCCGCTACCGCGCGCTCGTTCTGAGTTGCTGCCACGCTGGCAAAGGAGGTGTCATTACGGCCAACGTTCAGCGTGACCTGATTGGGTTGATAAGTCAGCCCGGTGCCCAGGAACAGGTAGTTTGGAGCCACCGAATCAAACTGCCCGCTGATACCCTGCTGAGCGGTCAGAATGTTGTACTGCTGGCCGAGCAGGCTGCGGACTTCGCTTTGCGACAGCAGATTGGTGCTGTTCTCCAGCGAAACAGCGACTTCACCGCCACCGATCGTTGCCGATCCGCTGCTTTGGATCCGATCGCTCTGGCCATTGGGTGCCACTTCCACCACATAACGGGAACCCGGGTCGAAGCTGACGTTACGCGTCACGTTCAGCGTGCCGATCGAGTTGCCCGGTGCCACGGTACCGCCGCTGCGGGCGGTCAGTGACCCGACCGTACCGGAACCACTCAGCACGCCGCTGTTTTGCACCGTGACGTCTGATGTGACCGAACCGTTAACCGCCAGCAGGCCGGTATTTACCCAGGTCGGGCCGGTATAGGTATTGGTGCCGGTCAGTACCAGCGCCCCCTGGCCTTCCTTGGTCAGGCCGCCATGGCCGTAGATGTCATTGGAATAGACCTCCACCGAACAGTGGTAGTCATCACAAATACGAGCCTGCAGCGTGCCTTGATCGATTTGCGCCCCGAAGCCGGGAATGTTGGCGACAAACTGTGACGAGCCGTAAGCCACGCCTGTCGGATCCGGAATGCGGAACTCTTCAGGAATGTCTTCGACGGTATAGAACATGCCCGGACCGTTAATCGCCTTGCCCAGATTGATCATCCCCCAGCCGTACAGCGCATCGATCCCCGGTGCGCCCATATCGGTGGCGGTGGTCTTCAACACGTCGGCAATTTGCGCCGACGTCATGTACGGGAAACGCTGCAGTAACACGGCAACCGCGCCGGTCACGTGCGGCGTCGCCATTGAGGTCCCATTTTTATTGCCATAATCCGAGACCAATTGATTCGGATCGGAACCGTTGGCCACGGTGCTGTAGATTTTACTGCCCGGTGACGAGACGCAGAAACTGGCGGTATAGCCGCAGCGTGAAGAGAAGCTGCTGATGGTATAAGGCACGCTGTTGGTGGAGGCATCATCCTGTGCGACGCTGGCAACCGACAGCCAGTTAGGAGCAATATCCGGCACAAAATAGGCCAGACCGCTGATCACGTCAGGTTGGTTGTAGTTGCCGTCGTTACCGGCGGCGAACAAGACCAAAATGTTTTTACGTGCCGCATCGATCGCGCCCTGATACCCCGCTCCCGCCAAGCTGCCCAGCAGCGGTTTCACCTGATCAAACTGTTCCTGTGCGTCTTTCAGTTCGAAATGCAGCGCGTCTGGTTTTTTGCCATTATCCGATAAGAAATCGGGAATACTGACGCCCCAACTGTTATTGATAACCCGCACGCCATTGTTGATCATCGCCTGCCAACCGGCGTTGGTTACGCTACCATCCAGCCCGAGGAATTCGCCATAGGCCGGGCCATCATTGTCGTTATCAACGCTGATGACCTGTGAATCAAAGGCCACGCCATGCATGCCGGTACCGTCGCGATTGGCCCCGCTGATGCCGGCCACATGTACGCCGTGGTTAACCAGCGTCACTCCATCGCCATTATAGAAATGGAAGGTGCCGTCGAAGTAAAAACGATCGCCGGCCTTAATCCCCTTCCGATGCGGATCGGTATAGGCGCGGTTCCCCTGGGTCACCACGTTCACCAGTTTGCCGTCACCGGCGAATTCAGGGTGTTTGTTCACCGGGGTATCAAAGATGCCCACCTTTTGCCCTTTACCGGTATAACCCGCGGCATAGGCCTCGTCAGCGTGAATCGCCCCCAACCCCCAGTTGGCGTTGAATTCATTACTACGCCAGCTTGCCGGATCGCCTGACTTACCGCCTTCCGTATAGGGCGCAGCCTGTACGCCACCGGCCGCCAACAGCGCGCACAGCAAGGCGTTCAGTTTCCATGTCGGCGTCAATGCCGGTTTATTCTTTCCTGTAGCTTGCTTCATTCCCTTATCCTTTTTGTTTTAGTCAAACCGCCCCCCGACGAGGCGGTTTGTCCCTCTGTTTTTTAAGATCAGAATTTCCAGGTGAAGCCAGCGTTGACGCTGTTGTCCTGGTAGTTTTGCGACAGCAACCCGCCGTAGCCCAGCGACAGCGTGGCGTTCTTGTTCACCGCCACTTCCGCACTGGCTTTCAGCACCGCACCGTCACGCGAGGCCGACACGCTGTTCACCACGAACGGGGAATTACCCCCGTTGAAGCGCAGCCCGGTACCGCGATCCAGGTCGCCGTACTGATGCTGCCAGCCCAGTTCGCTGCGCAGCGCCACCGACGTGGTTTTGCTCGCCTGCCACTCGGTATCCGCACGCAGCCCCAGCGTCGATACCGTGGCGTCGGTGTGCTGTTTGTCGCCGTGCAGCGCCGCCGCGCCGCCGTCCTCCGAGATACCGTTGTTCTGGAAGTTGATGTACGCCAGGTTGGCGAACGGCTCCAGATTCACCCAATCAGCCTTCACGCTGTAACCCGCTTCGGCAAACACCTGCTCGGTGCGCGCACTGTATTTCGCGGTTTCCCGATCTGACTGCATGCCGTAATTGACCGAACGCGAGGTATCGAAGCGGTGCCAGGTGTAGCCCCCACCGGCACGCAGCGCCAGTTCACCGAACTGTTTGCCGCCGTACACTGCCAGGTGGTAGTTGTCGCTGTCGGCATTCGAGCCGTAGCCGCCGTCCAGCGAGGTGCGGGTGTAACCGGTCGCCACCCCCAGCCGCCAGTCGTCCGCCAGCGCCGAGTCCAGCCCCACCAGCACGCCGTAGGTCGATGCCTGATAGCCCGTCGCATTGGCATCGCCCGACGCATGGTCCCAGGCCCCCAGTAACTGCGCCCAGGCACCGCCGTCGTCGTCCGCCTTGATGTCCGGCGAGGTTGCCAGCCCTTCCGCCTGTCGCAGACGGCCGTTCAACGCGTCACGCAGATAACGGCTGTCGTTAACCTGTGCCGAGGCGATATCCGCGTGGATCTGCCCGGACAACTGACGGAACGCCTGACGCGCTTCCCCTGTAGAGCCAGCATTGAGGATGCTCTCGTACACCGGGTTGCCCGCCGCCAGGGCATCCGCCGCTGCCGCTACCGCACGCTCGTTCTGAGTGGCGGCCACGCTGGCAAAGGAGGTGTCGTTACGGCCAACGTTCAGCGTGACCTGATTGGGTTGGTAAGTCAGCCCGGTACCCAGGAACAGGTAGTTTGGAGCCACCGAATCAAACTGCCCGCTGATACCCTGCTGAGCGGCCAGAATGTTGTACTGCTGGCCCAGCAGGCTGCGGACTTCACTTTGCGACAGCAGATTGGCGTTTTGTTCCTGCAACACCACGACTTCACCGCCGCCGATCGTCGCCGATCCGCTGCTTTGGATCCGATCGCTCTGGCCATTGGGCGCCACTTCCACCGCATAGCGGGAACCCGGCTCGAAGCTGACGTTACGCGTCACGTTCAGCGTACCGATCGAGTTGCCCGGTGCCACGGTACCGCCGCTGCGAGCCCTCAGTGAACCGACCGTGCCGGAACCGCCCAGCACGCCGGCGTTTTGCACCGTGACGTCGGAAGTCACCGAGCCGTTGATTGCCAGCAGGCCCTGATTGATCAGCGTCGACCCCGCGTAGCTGTTGTTGCCGGTCAGCACCAGGGTGCCGATACCCTGTTTGGTCAGGCCGCCGTGACCGGAAATGTTGTTGCTCCAGACATCCAACCCGCAATGCGTATCGTCACACACGCGTTCGGTCGGTTTGCCCTTGTCCAGCACCGCACCGACGCCCGGCAGATTCACCACGAACTGCTCCGGGCCGTAAGCGCCGCTAACCCGAAACTCTTCAGGAATATCCTGCTCGGTAACAAACATGCCCGGACCGTTAATCGCCTTGCCCAGATTGATCATCCCCCAGCCGTACAGCGCATCGATACCCGGTGCGCCCATATCGGTGGTGGTGGTCTTCAGCACCGAGGCAACCTGTGCGCCGGTCATGTACGGGAAGCGCTCCATCAGCACCGCAATGCTGCCGGCCACGTGTGGCGCCGCCATTGAGGTCCCGCTGTATTTGGCATAACCGGTGGTCAGGTTATCTACGCTGTTGCCTTCGATGATTGAGCTGTACACCTTGCTGCCCGGCGCGGCAACGCAGAAGCTGGCGGTATAGCCACAGCGGGAGGAGAAGGTGCTGATGCTGTAGTCGCCGGTGTTATTCGGATCCTGCAGACTGGCGACCGACAGCCAGTTAGGGGCTATCTCCGGCACGAAATAGGCCAGCCCGGCCATGGCGTCCGGGTTATTGAGGTTGTAATCGTTACCGGCGGCAAAAATGGTGACGATGCCGCTGCGTGCCGCATCGATCGCGCCCTGATAAGCGCCACCGGCTTTTGTGCCGAGGATCTGTTTGATTTGATCGAATTGCTTTTGCGCGTCGGCGAGCGTGAAGTGGGGATAGGCCGGATCCTTGCCGCCCTGATCAAACTTCTCAGTGATGCCAATACCCCAGCTGTTGTTGATAATGCGCGCGCCACTGGCGATCAACGCATCCCAGCCGGCCTGGTACACCGCGCCATCGTTACCGAGAATGATGCCGTCTTCCGGCCCGGGGTCGCCGTTTTCCGCGCTGATGATTTGTGCGTTGAACGCCACGCCGTGCATCTCACCACCATCGCGGTTGCCGGCAGCAATGCCGCCCACATGGGTGCCGTGTGAACCCAGGGTGCCGTCGGAATCCACGCTCGGCGTGCCGTCATAGCGGAATACGTCGCCTTTTTTCACCGGAATGTAAGGGTCGGTGTATTCGCGAATGCCGGTAGTGACCAGATTGATCACTTTGCCCTGGCTGGCAAACTCCGGATGTTTGGCATATACCGGTTGATCGAAAATGCCGAGTTTTACGCCTTTCCCGCTATAACCGGCGGCGTAGGCCTGATCGGCGTGGATCGCTCCCAGGCCCCATTCGGCGTTGAATTCATTACTGCGCCAACTCGCAGGATCGCCCGGCTTACCGCTCTCTACATAAGGTGCAGCCTGCGCTCCACCGATCGCCGCCAGACAAAAAAGCACAGCACTCCACTGTGCGCGATTAACACCAATTTCAGGCCAGCCGAAGGCCGCCTGAACAGGCTTGACTCCTCTACGTCTATTTTCCATCCCAGATACCGTCCATTGTTGTTTGCAAATGTCTTATTGATTTTTTGTGTAACAGTTTCGTAACACCAAATAAATAAAGCACAACAATCTCAAGCGCGCCTAATGGGTCAAGGCACTGGATGACCTAAACGGCAAATCTAAGGATCGAGAAAACAGGGGGAAAGGCATAAGGATCTTCGATGGCTATCACCAGCGAGAAGCGTGAATTTAGGGTGCTGAGGATAAAATATAATTCAATGAAAAATAGGGATAATAGAAACAAAAAAGGCCGCAGGGACATCTCCATGCGGCCGGTAAAAAAATGCTTAAGACGCTCTTTTTATCAGTTTTAATTATAACTATTGCCAATACTCACTCAGTGAAATGTGCTGGTTTTCGCCGAGAATGACCGTAAAAATTGGACTATCATGCTAGCGGTTTTCTGCTGTTCATCGCATCTTCTTCAGCCTGGCGAATAATGGCTTTCGCCATCCATTGCGTCACATCCTGGATGCCACCGAGATCCAGTCCCCAAATATCTTTCAGTACCAGGAAAACTTCCGAACCATAGATCAGCGAGAAAGAATGAATCACCCGCTGTAACGCCTCGGGCGGTAGTTTATCCTGCAACGGCTCTACTGCCAGATTCAGCAGCCGTTTGCGGTTGCCGCGGACGAACTTTTCAACAGGTTTAATGGTGCTCGATTGTGCCTCGGCCCATTGCTGGAGGGACAATAGCAATGCCGCGCGCAAAGCGCCCTCATGTTGCTCCATTTGCGGATAAGCAAAACTCAGTAATTGTTGGATCCGCGCCCCAGCATCATTGTCTATCGGCCGCCATTCAAGAATAGGTCCCAAACTCTCTGCAACCACCGCCGTGATCAATGCGCTCTGAGTAGGAAAATAACGATAGGCCGTCGCGCGGGAAACCTGCGCGTGCTGGGCCAATTCAGTAATGGAGGGAAAGGCCCCACCATCGAACAATACCATCGCGCTGGCGAGCAACAGCTTGCGGGTTCTGGCTCGTGTATGAGTCAAATTTTCGGGTAGATTTAATGGCACGATGACCCCTTTCTCACCAATCTAACGCAGGCCAGAACAAGAGCTCAGGCAAATATAGCCCACTGTAACAAACTTGCCTGACTCTGTGCTATCCAGGAGAAGACGCAATTCTATCCTTTCACTTAGCTAATGAGACATTAATCTCATTTTTCCATCAAACCCACTTGCATAAATGATACTACAGTCTCATTATGATGATGAATTCACCGACTACGCTCAGCAACCTTAGTCAGCACCAGGGATTCAATTTAGATAACTAATTAAATTATAATAAAATTATCAAACAGCGTGGCGGCCATCCGAACCTACAATTCAGGAACAGGCTAATGAACAATAATCAGGCAATCATCTATATTGCGACAACGGCGGATACTAAAGGACGAGAACTGGCTTATGTTCGCAGCCTGATCGCCGATACCGGATTACCCACGCTAACCGTCGATTTATCTACTCATCATATCCCGGCCAGCTACCCTGCCGATGTTTCCGCCACCACCGTCGCCAGTTATCATCCTGAAGGCGAGAATGCCGTATTTTGTGACGACCGTGGTAAAGCCATTGCCGCCATGGCCATTGCTTTCGAGCGATTCATGCTCTCACGCCAGGATGTTGCAGCCCTGCTTGGCCTTGGCGGTTCCGGCGGCACCGCATTGATTACACCTGCCATGCAACAATTACCCATTGGCCTGCCAAAGCTGATGGTGTCGACCATGGCTTCCGGTGACACTTCCGGCTATGTCGGTGCCAGCGATATTGGCATGTTGTACTCGGTTACCGACGTCGCCGGGCTGAATCGTATTTCCCGCCTCGTGCTGGGCAATGCCGCACATCAAATTGCCGGTGCCGTTCGCTTTGCCACACCGATTGATACAGACAGTAAACCTGCCGTTGGGCTTACCATGTTCGGTGTCACGACTCCCTGCATTCAGGCAGTAACTGCGGCAATTGAAAATGAGTGGGATTGCCTGGTATTTCATGCAACAGGCAGCGGTGGCCAGGCAATGGAAAAACTGGTCGACAGCCATCTGCTGAACGGGGTATTCGATTTAACCACCACCGAAGTCTGTGACCATCTGTTTGGCGGGGTGCTGGCCTGTACTGAAGATCGCTTCGACGCGATAGCCCGTACCGGCATTCCCTGCGTCATGTCCTGCGGTGCGCTGGATATGATCAACTTTGGTCATCCCGGAACCATCCCTGCTCGCTACGCCGAACGCCAGTTTTACAACCATAATGCCCAAGTGACGCTGATGCGGACTACACCAGAAGAAAATACCCAAATGGGCCGCTGGATCGGTAAAAAGTTGAACGCATGCGCAGGGGAGATTCGCTTCCTGATCCCTGAAGGAGGTGTTTCAGCACTTGATTCACCCGGGCAGGCATTTTGGGATCCTGAGGCGTTGACCGCTTTCGTCAATGCACTGGAAGCGACTTGGCAACCCAAAGAAAAACAGCGCCTAATCAAGATCCCTTACAACATCAACGATCCCCGCTTTGCCGACGCCGCCGTGCAACAGTTCCGGGAGATCTCTCATTCTTATTGATTGGAGTTACACATGGCCAAACACACTCGACAGGCATTACTGACCAAATTCAGGGGAATGATTGCTCGCCGCGAACCGATCATCGGTGGCGGTGCCGGCACCGGGCTCTCGGCCAAGTGTGAAGAGGCCGGCGGTATCGATCTGATCGTCATTTACAACTCGGGTCGCTACCGCATGGCGGGCCGAGGTTCCCTGGCTGGCCTGCTGGCGTATGGCAACGCCAATGAAATCGTGATGGACATGGCCAAAGAAGTCCTGCCGGTGGTCAAGCAGACCCCGGTTCTGGCTGGGGTCAACGGCACTGATCCTTTTTGCCACTTTGATAAGTTTCTCGATGAGATTAAAAACACGGGTTTCGCCGGCGTACAAAACTTCCCAACGGTCGGCCTGATTGACGGCAATTTCCGCGCCAACCTGGAAGAAACCGGGATGGGCTATGCGTTAGAGGTGGATATGATTCGGCTGGCGCATGAGAAAGACCTGTTGACCACCCCCTACGTTTTTAATGCGCAAGATGCGATCGCGATGACCGAAGCAGGGGCAGATATCATCGTCCCACACATGGGGCTGACAACCGGCGGCAGTATTGGCGCAGAAACCTCGCTGACACTGGCTGATTGCGTCCCTCTGATTAACGAATGGGCCCAGGCCGCCAAACAGGTCCGCGAAGACGTAATCGTCCTGTGTCACGGCGGCCCCATAGCCACGCCTGAAGATGCTGCGTATATCATGCAGCACTGTCCGTTAGTCGATGGTTTCTACGGCGCCAGCTCGATGGAGCGCTTACCTACGGAACTGGCGTTAACTGAAACCACGCGCCAATTTAAAAAAATTAACAGAGATTGACAGGAAAATAGCTTACTCGCGCACAACACCAGGGAAACCCGTTGTTTAACGGGAAGTGAAGTAGCAGTGAGATAAGCAAAAGGGCCAGAGATTAATCTGGCCCTTTTTATATTCACCGCATGAATTTATTACTGTGAATTCGTCATTTTCGACTTCATGTTATTCATGTGTTCCATCATTTTTTGTTCGCGTTTCTGATAATTCTCATTGTATTGTTTTTTCTGCTCAGGGGTCAGCAGGTTATACATTTTATTTTCAGCCTTGGCGCGCTCCAGCATATGTTCGGACTGTGCTTTGCTGATGGCATCAATTTGGGTTTTCGCTTTGGCTTCATCGAAACTGTCGGAAGCGACCATACTATGCAATGCCTGGCGTTCTTCTTTAGTACCTTCGCCGCGTTTCTGGTGCGATTCTTTCATGATATCGCGCATTTGCTGGCGCTGTTGCTCGGTCAGGTTCAGGCCGGCAAATGGCCCTCCTTTACCTTCACCTTTATGATGCATCATTTTCATGTTCATCGGGGCGGCGTCTGTAGTAGCCGGTGCTGCCGTGGTATCTGCAGCGAAAGCCATAGAAGCAGAACCCAGTGCCAGAGTTGAAGCGACAAATAAAGCGGTCAGTTTACGCATATTCATTTCCTTAAAATTATTCTTCATCAGGAGCGCTGTACGTGAACAGGCTCATCTTTCGTCGGAGATAATAATAGGCCGATAAATATATAGTAATGCGATTGTGTGTAAATTTATTAAAGCCCGAAACACTTTTATCCATCAATAATGAATGAATTATGAAGATAATGCGTATTATTTGGAAAGTTTGGTTTCCCAGAGCATAAAAACCACCACAACATGATGTCTTTTTCTATAGGATTATTCCCACCAGCGGCCCACTTTATTATAATGTAGCCCCCTCCGCTACAACCGCCCGGCAACAAAATGATCGCAGTGCGCGAAGCACCAGGATCGCATCAATCTCTCGAAATTCCCGGTTCTCACTTACACTTTAAAACGTGCGGCAATTTGACGATTACAGGGCAAAACTAATTATTGCTTATATAATAGTTTCATCCCCCGCCGGTGTAAAACCTGTTATATGATGGAGATACGTGCACTACGGCCACTCCCGGGCCAGAAACCTGCGGCTGCGCTCATCGCACAGACCTGGCTGTCGTGCCCTTTTGAGGAATCATCATGTTCGCAGACCAAGGCCCTATGCTTCTTAACGCTCACTTCGGCACCAACAGCCCTTATTGGCGGTTGGCGTTTGACAGCAATGCGTTGGCGTTGTCGGCAGTCAAAGGTAAAACTCATATGGCCGTGGCGCTCAGCGCCATGCAGGCGGCTAAAATCCGTCGCCTGAGCGGCATTACCGCCAGCCTTGATATCACCATCACGCTCGGCGGCGAACCGATACATCTGCATCTGGTCGGCCGACGAGTCAACAATCTGGAATGGGCAGGCACCGCTTCCGCCTTCAGCGACACTCAATCGGTCGCCCGTGACCTGGTACACGGCCTATCCTTTGCCGAGCAGGTGGTGTCCGAAGCCAACTCCGTGATTGTGATTGTCGATCAACACGGCCGCATTCAGCGTTTCAACCGCCTGAGCGAAGAGTACACCGGCCTGCACGAACATGATGTTATTGGTAAAAACGTCTTTCAATTATTTATGAGCCCGGAGGAAGCCTCGGCATCACGGCGCAACATCGCCGGTTTTTTCCGTAATGGTTCCTCCTATGAGGTAGAACGCTGGATCAAAACGGTGAAAGGCGAGCGGCTGTTTTTGTTCCGCAACAAGTTCGTCCACAGCGGCAGCGGCAAAAATGAAGTTTTTTTGATTTGCTCCGGTACCGATATCACCGAAGAACGCCGCGCCCAGGAACGTCTGCGGGTGCTGGCCAATACCGACATCATTACCGGCCTGCCCAATCGCAATGCCATTCAGGACAAAATAACCCAGTCGATCGCCACTCGCGATGGCCACAGTGTTGGGCTGGTGTACCTCGATCTCGACAATTTTAAAAAGGTTAACGACGCCTACGGCCATATGTTCGGCGACCGTTTATTGGTAGAGGTGTCGCTGGCGGTGCTCGGCTGTCTGGATAACGACCAAACCCTGGCCCGCCTGGGGGGAGATGAATTCCTGGTGCTGGCCCAGCAGGCCGACCGCGAAATGCTGCAACGCCTGGCCCAGCGCATTATCGACCGGCTGAAAACGCCGTTCCGCATAGGGCTTATCGAAGTTTATACCGGCTGTTCTATTGGTATCGCCCTGTGTCCCGAACACGGCAACGACCTCGACAGCCTGATCCGCAGTGCCGACACCGCCATGTATGTCGCCAAAGAGCACGGCAAACGGACCTATACCGTGTTCTCGCCGGAAATGAATAAACGCGTCGCGGAATACATGTGGCTGGACACCAACCTGCGTAAGGGATTGGAACAAAATCAACTGGTGGTGTATTACCAGCCAAAAATAGAGGCGCTCAGCGGCAGGGTATGCAGCGTGGAAGCGCTGGTACGCTGGGATTCCCCCGAGCGCGGCCTGATCCCGCCGCTACAGTTTATCTCTTACGCGGAAGAGTCCGGTCTGATCGGCCCACTCGGCCGTTGGGTGCTGCAAACCGCCGCCAAACAGGCCGCTCTGTGGCAACGACAGGGGTTGCAACTGCGGGTCGCGGTCAATCTTTCCGCCCGCCAGTTGGTGGATGACTCTATCGTTGAAGATCTGGCCCAGGTGTTGCAGCACAATCAGTTGACCCCCTGCCTGCTGGATTTCGAACTCACGGAAAGCAGCCTGATTGAGGATGAGAAACGCGCTCGCGAAGTGATCACCCGGCTACGCGAGCTGGGCGCACAGGTCCATCTTGATGATTTTGGCACCGGCTACTCTTCGCTGGCACAACTGGCGCGTATTCCGCTGGATGCGATTAAACTGGATAAAAGCTTTGTGCGCGGAGTGAATGACAATCCGGTTTCACAATCGCTGGTGCGTGCCATCGTCGCGGCGGCTGAAGCACTTAAATTCCGGGTGATCGCCGAAGGCGTGGAAACAGAAAGCGAAAATCGGTTCCTCGATGAAATCGGCGTGGATGAAAAACAGGGGTTCCTGTTTGCGCGGCCAATGCTCCCGGAACAGCTGGAGCATTGGCTGCAGTCTTATCGCCCGCCATCCTCCTCAGCGTGAGGCGGGCAGGGCAACATTAGCCGGCACGACGCAGGTTCAGGGTATGACGATCCTGCAGCATCACCAGACGTTCGATATAGGCGCGATCTTTCTCCTCGATAGTGAAGGCCGAATGCACCCAGTCTTCGGTAATGTCCATTAGTTCCGAACGCGTCAACTGCAACACCCGCTGACGGGCACGCAGCATGGCACGCATGCCGTTCAGTTTGGGCCGAATGGTATCGATAAAGGTACGGGTCGCTATATAAGCGTCGCCTGGCTGGAATAACTGATCGACCAGGCCACGGCTTTCAAACCATTCCGCGGTATGCGACTCGCCGCCCCAAATCAGCTCTTCCGCCAGGCGCATGTTTCCTTTACGCGCCACCAGCGAATAACCGCCCATGCCGGGGAACAGATTAAACGCAATTTCCGGGAAGCCCATGCGCGCATTGTTCTGCGCCAGAACGAAATGGTGCGCCAGCGCCGCTTCAAAGCCGCCGCCCAGTGCACTGCCCTCGACCATCGCGATGCTAACCGCTCCGGTATCAAATCCGCGAGCCGCCGCATGCACGCAATCAATGCAGGCCCGTGCGTAAGCCATCATCGCCTCACGTTTGCGATTTTTAATCGCCTCGGCGAAGAACTGCAAATCGCCACCCACGTTGAACATATTGGGCACCAACGAGCCAGTGACCCAAAAATCAAACTGCAATGATGATTCTTTGGCTGCCTGCGCCAACGTCATGATGTCTTCAATTAACGCCTGATTAAAACAAGGGCGCGGCTCCGCACGCAGCAGCATCCACATGATGTGTCGCCCTTCTTCATAGTAAGCGGAAATCTGTGTCAAATTGCCCGCTTCGGTAAACGGACGACAGGTGGGGTGATTAAGTAATTTCATATGACCTTCCATTTTATCCAGTGATAACAGGTGAAACCGTTCCAGCCCCTACGGCTGCAGTCACGCGGCGGCTGGTAAACCGCAGCGCCACATCATGAGTAAACGCTTTCTTGGTGATGAAACAGATAAAAATTGGAGGTCGATGAACGAAAAAAACCCCGCTGGCACGGGGCTGACATAAGAATTTTACCTATCGGCAGGCCGTAACATTTCACCCGGTGAACGAACGCGTTAAGCTCACAAATTAGCCGGTTGCCCCACCCGGCGGCCAAATCAGCGCGCCTTTTGGCTATAATCAAGGCTGAGAGAGCCTATTTATCGTTAAGGAAATCGTGACGTAATGCCTACAGGATCAGATAAAGACCCCCGACAGCCCAGCAGTGAAGCGCCGCAAAAGCCGCTGATCGCCATCAAAACCGGCCACCAGACTATTGACCGCCGCATCTCCGGTTTTTCACGCCTGGTCGAACGCATCAAGGCCTGGCCAAGCATCGCTCACCTGCTGCGCGCCACCGAGCGCTTTAACGATCGTCTGGGCAGCCAGTTCGGCGCCGCTATCACCTATTTCTCGTTTCTTTCGCTGATCCCGATTTTGATGGTGTCGTTTGCCGCCGTCGGCTTTGTGCTGGCATCCAATCCTGACCTGCTGACTGAGCTGATTAATAAGATTGTCGGCAGCATCAGTGACCCTACGCTGGCCAGCACGCTGAAAAACACCGTCAATACGGCGATTCAGCAACGCACCACCGTGGGGCTGACCGGTCTGGCACTGGCGCTGTATTCAGGCATCAGTTGGATGGGTAACCTGCGTGAGGCGATCCGCGCGCAGTCGCGTGACGTATGGGAACGTAATCCGCAAGATCAGGAAAAAATCTACTTCAAATACACCCGCGACTTTATTTCGCTGAGTGGATTGGTGGTGGCGCTGATTATCACCCTGACGCTGACCTCCATCGCCGGTTCGGCACAGGCGGCCATTGTCCGTGCACTGGGCCTGGAGGGCATCGAGTGGCTGCGGCCGGCGATGACGCTGATTGCGCTGTCGATCTCCATCTTCGCCAACTATCTGCTGTTCCTGTGGATCTTCTGGATGCTGCCGCGACATAAGCCGAAGAAGAAGGCGCTGCTGCGTGGCACGCTGCTTGCCGCCATTGGCTTCGAAGTGATTAAGTTTGTGATGACCATGACGCTGCCACAGGTGGCTAAATCGCCTTCCGGTGCCGCCTTTGGTTCGGTAATCGGGTTGATGGCGTTTTTCTATTTCTTTGCCCGACTGACGCTTTTTTGCGCCGCCTGGATCGCCACCGCGCAGTATAAAGAAGACAAAACTCTGCCAGCCTCCGAGCAATCCGCCCCCTAAAGCAATGCAATCATACCGGCCACTCTCTGGTGGCTGGTTTTTTATTCCGGAATTCAGCCTAAAACCCAGCACATAAAACCAAAATATCAACACCACACCTAGCAAATCCAGCATAACAAACTACCTGATAACTTTTCTTTGCGGCTTTTACAGATGTTAAGTCTGCAAATCATTCATTTGGCAACGTTAAAAACCACGCAGAAACACGCCAATGAAACATTAAGCTTTTTAACCGGTTAATTGCGGTATTGTACAAAGTTTCACCATTGAAAAGGCATTTTGCTATGACTAAGATGGATTTTTACCAATCCAAAATATAAGAAAAATTATGCAAGCCTCCATCGCACCAACTCTGGACGCCGACGACGCGCCAACACCAGTCAACTCACGCGGAAAAGTGATTGTCGCCTCGCTGGTCGGGACCGCCATCGAGTTTTTCGATTTCTATATTTACGCCACCGCAGCGGTGATCGTATTCCCGCATATCTTCTTCCCGCAGGGCGATCCCACCACCGCAACGCTGCAATCACTGGCTACCTTTGCCGTCGCCTTTGTGGCGCGTCCGATTGGCTCGGCGCTGTTCGGCCACTTTGGCGATCGCGTGGGGCGCAAGGTGACGCTGGTCGCCTCGCTGCTCACCATGGGGATTTCCACCGTGCTGATCGGCCTGCTGCCAAGCTACGAAACCATCGGCATCTTCGCCCCTATCCTGCTGGCGCTGGCGCGATTCGGTCAGGGCCTGGGGCTGGGGGGTGAATGGGGCGGAGCCGCCTTGCTGGCAACCGAGAACGCCCCTCCCAAGAAGCGGGCGCTGTATGGTTCGTTCCCACAGCTGGGCGCGCCTATCGGTTTCTTCTTCGCTAACGGCACCTTCCTGCTGCTCTCCTGGCTGCTGACTGACCAACAATTTATGGAATGGGGCTGGCGCGTGCCGTTTATCCTGTCCGCCGCCCTGGTGCTGATCGGCCTGTACGTGCGCGTGTCGCTGCATGAAACTCCGGTGTTCGCCAAGGTGGCCAAAGCCGGCAAACAGGTGAAAATCCCGCTCGGAACCCTGCTGAGCAAGCATTTGAAGGCGACCATCCTCGGCACCTTTATCATGCTGGCGACCTATACCCTGTTCTACCTGATGACGGTTTACTCAATGACCTACGGCACCACGGCGCAGCCGCTGGGGCTGGGCTACTCACGCAACAGTTTCCTGTGGATGCTGATGGTGGCAGTGATTGGTTTTGGTGTGATGGTGCCGATTGCCGGCCTGCTGGCCGATGCCTTTGGTCGCCGCAAGACCATGATCGTTATCACTCTGCTGATGATCGCCTTCGCCTTCCTGTTCCCAAGCATGCTGGGCTCCGGTAACCAGGCGCTGGTGATGGGCTTCCTGCTGTGTGGTCTGAGCATCATGGGCCTGACCTTCGGCCCGATGGGCGCGCTGCTGCCAGAGCTGTTCCCGACCGAAGTGCGTTATACCGGGGCTTCGTTCTCGTACAACGTGGCGTCAATCCTCGGGGCGGCAGTGGCACCTTATATCGCTACCTGGCTGGCAACCCACTACGGCCTGTTCTACGTCGGGCTGTATCTGGCATCCATGGCCTGTCTCACGCTGATAGCCCTGTTGCTGATGAAAGAAACCCGCGACCAGTCGCTGTAACCCTGCTTATGCGGCCCCTGCCTGCGGGCCGCACTCCCCGCGTTGTCTCCTGTCATAAAATCAGACTATGCTGAATGCTTCTCCTTTTACGGAAATGGAAATCAATCATGTCTTTGCGCCGCAGGCTGTTTTTGTACGTTGCGCCGTTGCTAATGGCCGCCATTGTCATTGCTGGTGCGCTCTGGATATGGGTGAAGCCACCCCAGTCGAGCGCGCTGTGGCGCATCGTCAGCCAACAGTGTCTGCCCAACCAACAGGCAAACAACAACCCGGCGCCCTGTGCGCAGGTGGACCCTCAGGCCGGTTTTGTGGTGTTTAAGGACCGTAACGGGCCACTACAATATCTGTTGATGCCAAGCGCTAAAATTACCGGCATTGAAAGCCCAGAAGTACTGGCTGCCACGACCCCAAACTTCTTTGAGCAAGCCTGGCAGGCACGACACTTTATGGCGGATAAATATGGTAAAGAGATTGATGACGCCGATATTTCGTTGGCGATTAATTCGGCCTATGGCCGCACTCAGAACCAGTTGCACATTCATATCTCCTGCCTGCTGCCTGCGGTAAAAACGCAGCTGACGCAGTATGCGGCAGATTACAGCCAGCGGTGGGAACCGTTGCCTGGCGGCCTGCTGGGCCATGACTATCTGGTGCGCCGGGTGACGCCTGAAGAGTTGCACAAACAGGGTGCTTTCCGCCTGCTGGCAGATGAGGTAGCACGCTCAAAGGGGCGCATGGGGAGCTTTGGCCTGGCGATGACCGCACTGCCGGGCGGCGATTTTCTGTTGCTGGCCACCGAGCGCAGCCTGCTGCCGTTTACGCTGGCTTCGTCAGAAGAGATCCAGGATCACGACTGCCGGGTTCTGCAGTAAGCATGGCCCGCAGTGCGGGCCGTTAGCGATCATTTTTTCTGCTTCATCTGCTGAAGGATTTTCCCGCACTGGTTTTCTTCACCGCCTTCGCTGGGCGAAACCAATGCCAGCAGGGCTGCTGCCGGCGTCAGCACCACGCCCAGTGCCACCGCCGCCGCACCACGTGCAATCAGCGGGCCGGCCTTCACACCGGCATCCGGGTGCGCGAAGGTGCCTTTCACGTACAGCGGTGAACGCAGCGTCAGCACCCGCATGCCCTTGCTTTCAGGATCGATGGACAGGTCCAGCCGCTCGGTGGCGAAGTTGGTATTGCCGCTGATGTTGATAATCGCGTTCTCGGTGTCGAACACAAACAGCCGAGGTGCCGCCACGCCGTCGCGGATACCAACATCCGCCGCCGCGCAGTTTATCCCCACGACGTCGTCACCAAATAATTGCGCCACCAGATAGTTGCCGACGTTCAATCCGAGAATTTCCATCAGGCTGCGGCTAATCACCCCGTTGTTAATCACCATGCGCAAATCGCCGCTGCTGGTCGCCAGCAGATCGGCCACCGAATTGCCGCTGCCGGTCAGTTTGGCATCGCCGTTCAATTGCCCCAGGCTACGCTTCATCGAGCCTACATCCGGCAGCAACTGCTTGAGCTGGAATTTACGCGCATGCAAATCAGCCCGACCCTGCATCGGATTTTTGCTGCCATCGAGCCGGACGGTCGAATTGAGGTTACCGCCCGCCACGCCGAACCGCAGCGGATCCATCACTATGACGCCGTTATCCAATTGCAGATGGGTATAGAGATCGCTCAACGGCAGCGAACTGCCGTGTTCAATGCGTTTGGCGGTGAATTTGACGTCCGCATTCATCACCTTCCAGCTTTTGGTATCAAACTTTTCTACCGGCAGCACTTTGCCCGCTGGCTGGCGACTCTTCTCACCGCGACCGGCTTTTTGCGTATTGGAGTCGGCACCAATCAGCGGTGCCATATCGGCAAAACGCAGCTGTTTCGACAACACTTCGCCGCTCAGCGTTGGCCGGGGTTTGCCGGCGACATATTTCAAATCGCCGTGGATATCGCTGTCGCCAATTTTGCCGTCGAATTTCTGGTACTGGAACACCGCGCCGCCTTTCTCGTGCAGTCGGGCAGTCAGGTGGCCATCGGTGGAGTATGGCGGGGTATTGGGCAACAGCACGCCGGTGAGGGCATACAGGTTACCCAGGCTGTCGCCGGAGAATTTAAGCCGCAGATCCAACCCGCCAAGGTTCATCGGGTCGGACAACGTCCCCGCCACCACCACCCGAGTGGAACCGGAGCGTACGTCGGCCTGCAGCGGGAAGGGCACCTCGGCATTCTGCAACGACAGCATGCCGCCAATCTTGCCACTGCCCGATAACGGCTCGCCGTTGTATTTGCCTTTCACCTTCCAGCCGAAAATATAGTTTTGGGGGATCGTCGTGCCGGCATCTTTTTTGCCGGTGACTTCACTAAATGGCAAAGGCTTGCCGAGTGGATCAATTTCCGCGCGAAAATCAGCCTTCAGCGTGGCGTCCTTGAAAGCAATCTGGCCGCGATCGAAGACGATGTCATGAATATTCACCGACCAGGCAGACGGCGGCTGGTTAGGGTCACCGGCCAGGTTGAAGGTCCAGTTATTCTCACCGTTGGCCAACCGCTGCAAGCTGGCGTTCGGCTGCTTCAGCCAGATACGCGGGATCAACAGTTGTTTGCCCAACAGTGCCAGCGGCGAAATGCTCGCTTCGACGCGCTGTAACTGCACCATGCTGTCGCCAGGGATATTTTTCGGGTTACCCAGTACCACATCTTCGGCATGAATTCGCGGCCAGGGCACCCAGGCGCGCCAGCCACCTATATCTTTATCATCGCGTGACCAGTCCACCCCCAAATCGCCACGGATGGCGAACGGACGATGCAACTCGGCCGACACCTTGTCATTGATGGTCGGTTTGAGGCGGTTCCAGTCGAAGGTCAGCACAAAGACCACCAACGCGGCGATGATCAGCAGCACAATGCCGCCAACCCAAGTGAACGCTTTTCCTGTTCTTGTCATAACGGCTCCCTGAACGCGATAGCTTACCCATAAATTGATAAGTGGCTTTACCAAGCCTAGCCGAGGATAGGCAAGAGTTCACGCTTTAGAGGGAGACGGGGCTCAGGCGACAGGCATGGAAAATCGTGTAGGCAGGCTTTGCAGGGTGTCGAAATGGGCCGGACGAGAAAGAAAGTAACCCTGAGCGGCCAGCGCGCCAGAGCGCTGTACCAGCAACCATTCCTGCTCGGTCTCCACCCCTTCGACGATCACCCCTTCGCTATGCTGGTTCATCATTTTGATCAGGGTAACAAGTAACTGGACGCCATCTTCCGTTTGCTTGAGCAAGGTGAATAACTCACGCGCAACCTTGATGTATTGATAACGCCAGGTGCTGACGGCCGAGAAATTCGCCAGGCCGCTACCGAAGTCATCCAGCCACAGCCGATCTGCACCGGCAATCTGCTGCAACGGGCCGTTTAATGCCATCCCGGCGTGCTCCACCAGCTCAAAGCGCAGATAGGGCATGCCGGCAATCTGACGTTGCAACGCGCCGTGCTGCTGCAATGCCTGCAAGGCAATACCGTCGATATTGACCGACACCATCAACCCGTGGCGGGTCAGCAGCGGCTGCCAGTACTGCAGCAGTTCCAGCTGTTCCTGAATGATCTGCAGGCGCTTGCGGACGTCGAGGGCGGCGAAATAGTGCTCCGGGGACAGTCGTTTGTCCGGCGCGGACGGATGAGATACCGCGGTTAGTAGTTCAAGCGCCAGTAAAGCGCCACAGGTGCGGTAGATCGGCTGGAAGGTGTACTGACGGCGGCATTGACGCCAATAATGCTGCGCTTTGATATGCGTGCATACGGCGAGGAGTGGCGCCAGCAGACCCGAAGTCATCTTGGTTGTCATTGGTACTATTGCCATCGAAGGGAAATGAAAACGCTCAGGCTTGCATGATTGCCTCCCTGATTTATCGGCAGCGGGCGATAAAACTTTAAGCGGCGGCGAAAGCCTTCTACATTGAATACTGGTATTAAAACCCAAGGAAAATACATGCCCTACGTAAATATCAAAATTACCCGCGAAGGCGCGACGCCGGAGCAAAAGAAACAGCTGATCGCCGGGGTGACCCAACTGCTGGTAGATACGCTGGGCAAGAACCCGGCTACCACCGTGGTGGTCATTGACGAAGTAGAAACCGACAACTGGGGTATTGGTGGCCAAAGCGTCACCGACCTGCGCGCCGCCGCTAAATAACGGCCGCAGGTTGGCTACGCATCGGGAAACTTTTTAGTTTCCCGATCGCCGTCATAAATAAATTAAAACGTTGTTTTATTTTTATTGACTCCCCCATCCCTTGCATTGAGACTGGCTGTATTTCGCATCAATTCATCTTCTTCTTTCAGCCAGGGCTCGTTGACTATGACCACCCAAAATCTTGCCGTGATCGGCGAATGCATGATTGAGCTGTCGCAGAAAGGCGCGGATCTGAGCCGCGGTTTTGGCGGCGATACGTTAAACACCGCCGTCTACATTGCCCGCCAGGTGGCGGAAAGCACGCTGCAGGTGCATTACGTGACCGCACTCGGCACCGACAGTTTCAGCCAGGAAATGCTGCAGGCGTGGCAGCAGGAAAAGGTCAACACCAGCCTGATACAACGGCTGGAGAACAAGCTGCCGGGGCTGTACGTGATTGAAACCGATGCCACCGGCGAACGCACCTTCTATTACTGGCGCAACGACGCTGCCGCTCGCTACTTGCTGGCTGGCCCACAGGCGGAGAATTTGTGCGAGCAACTGGCCCAATTCGATTATCTGTACCTCAGCGGCATCAGCGTGGCAATCCTCGATACGGTCAGCCGCAGCAAGCTGCTGACATTGCTAAGACAGTGTCGCGCCAACGGCGGCAAGGTGATTTTCGATAACAACTATCGGCCGCGCCTGTGGCAAAGCCGGGAAGAAACCCAGCAGGTTTACCGCGAAGTGCTGGCCTGCACCGACATTGCCTTCCTGACCCTGGATGACGAAGATCTGCTATGGGGCAAACTGCCGCTGGAACAGGTGGTGCAGCGCACTCAGCAGCTCGGGGTAACGGAGATAGTGATTAAACGTGGCGCGGATAGCTGCCTGGTGTTCAGCGCCGAAGGCAGCGAATTTGAAATCCCGGCAGTGCGCCTGCCAAAAGAAAAGGTGGTGGATACCACTGCGGCAGGCGATTCCTTCAGCGCCGGTTATTTGGCAGTGCGTTTAACCGGTGGTGATGCCGTGCAGGCGGCGCAGCGCGGTCATCTGACCGCCAGCACGGTAATCCAACACCGCGGAGCCATTATTCCACTGGCGGCCATGCCGCAATAATTCCTGATCTCCAAAAATGCGAAAGGCCAGCAACAACGCTGGCCTTTTTATTGGACTCGAAAACCAATCTTAATACCCTATGGATTTCAAGTTGTAGCTAGGCGCCAAGCTATCTCATCCCCAGGAGCTTACTTTAGTAAGTGACTGGGGTGTGATAGTGCAGGTAACAACGCTACAGCTTGAAAGACTCCGGGTATTTAGCCTGCTACCGCGATGCGTTTCATATCGGTCATATACCCGCGCAGCTTGCGGCCAACGGATTCGATCGGGTGATTACGCACCGCTTCGTTCACGTCACGCAGTTGCGCGTTGTCTACCGAAGTACCGGCCACGGATTTGCCCAGGTCACCCGCCTGCAGGGTGGTCATGAACTCTTTCAGCAGCGGCACTGCCGCGTTGGCGAACAGGTAGTTGCCGTATTCTGCGGTATCAGAGATAACCACGTTCATTTCGTACAGACGCTTACGCGCAATGGTGTTGGCGATCAGCGGCAGCTCGTGCAGTGATTCGTAGTAAGCGGATTCTTCGATGATACCCGCGTCAACCATGGTTTCGAATGCCAGCTCAACACCGGCTTTCACCATGGCTACCATCAACACGCCATGGTCAAAGTATTCCTGCTCGCTGATTTTACCTTCGAACTGTGGCGCATTCTCGAACGCCGATTTGCCGGTCTCTTCACGCCAGTTCAGCAGTTTCACGTCGTCTTCTGCCCAGTCAGCCATCATGCCACCGGAGAAAGCGCCGGAGATGATGTCGTCCATGTGTTTCTGGAACAGCGGTGCCATGATCTCTTTCAACTGCTCAGACAGCGCATAGGCACGCAGTTTGGCCGGGTTGGACAGGCGATCCATCATCAGGGTGATGCCACCCTGCTTCAGCGCTTCGGTGATGGTTTCCCAGCCGAACTGGATCAGTTTTTCTGCATAAGCCGGGTCAGTGCCTTCAGCAACCAGTTTGTCGAAGCACAGCAGCGAACCCGCCTGCAGCATGCCGCACAGAATGGTCTGCTCGCCCATCAGGTCCGATTTCACTTCGGCAACGAAGGAAGATTCCAGTACGCCCGCACGGTGGCCGCCGGTCGCCGCTGCCCAGGCCTTGGCAATCGCCATGCCTTCGCCTTTCGGATCGTTTTCCGGGTGAACCGCAATCAGAGTCGGCACGCCGAAACCACGTTTGTATTCTTCACGCACTTCGGTGCCCGGACATTTTGGCGCTACCATCACTACAGTGATGTCTTTACGTACCTGCTCGCCCACTTCTACGATGTTGAAACCGTGGGAGTAGCCCAGCGCCGCACCGTCTTTCATCAGCGGCTGTACGGCACGAACGACCGAGGTATGCTGCTTGTCCGGCGTCAGGTTAACCACCAGGTCTGCCTGTGGGATCAAATCTTCGTAGGTCCCTACCTTGAAGCCGTTTTCGGTCGCTTTACGCCATGAAGGACGTTTTTCGTCGATGGCTTCCTTACGCAGGGCATAGGCCACGTCCAGGCCGGAGTCACGCATGTTCAGGCCCTGGTTCAGCCCCTGCGCGCCACAGCCGACAATCACCACTTTTTTGCCTTTCAGGTAGCCGGCTTCATCAGCAAATTCTTCACGTGCCATAAAGCGACACTTGCCCAATTGCGCCAACTGCTGACGCAGGTTCAAGGTGTTGAAATAGTTAGCCATGGTGGTGCTCCAGTTAGATGTTGTGTCGACTATGGGTATCGATGTTATTTTCATTCTCCGCCCTGTCTGTGCGGAGATTCGTTAAACTCAATGTATAACAGGAAACGCGTTGCTTAAATTGATATATTACGAATGTGACATTGCAATTTATGCAACACTCTTGCTGCGAGCGTACTGATATGGATTTGCGTGATTTAAAGCTATTCCTCCATCTGGCTGAAAGCCATCACTTTGGCCGCACCGCCAAGGCGATGCACGTCAGTCCTTCGACGCTGTCCCGCCAGATCCAACGGCTGGAAGAGATCCTCGGGCAGCCGCTGTTTTTGCGCGATAACCGCACCGTGCAGCTCACCGACGCCGGTGAACAGTTAAAAGATTTTGCCCAGCAGACGCTGCTGCAGTACCAGCAACTGAAACATTCGCTGGGCCAACATGGCCCTTCGCTAAGCGGCGAATTACGGCTGTTTTGCTCGGTTACCGCCGCCTACAGCCACCTGCCTCCGATCCTCGATCGCTTCCGCGCGCAGCATCCACTGGTAGAAATAAAACTGACCACCGGTGACGCCGCCGATGCGGTCGACAAAGTGCAGTCCAACGAAGCCGATCTCGGCATTGCCGGGCGGCCCGAAACCCTGCCCACCAGCGTGGCGTTCACTAAAATCGGTGAGATCCCGCTGGTGCTGATTGCTCCGGCGCTGCCCTGCGCGGTACGCAGCCAGGCATTTGCCGAACAGCCCGACTGGGCCAATATTCCGTTTATCCTGCCGGAGCACGGCCCGTCGCGAAAACGCATCGAACTGTGGTTCCGTCGCCAGCGCATCGCCAATCCGCTGATTTACGCCACCGTTGGCGGCCACGAGGCCATCGTTTCGATGGTGGCTCTGGGCTGCGGCATCGCACTGATCCCCGGCGTGGTGGTGGACAACAGCCCGGAGCCGGTGCGTAATCGTATTTCGCAACTGGAGAATATTTCCATGGTCGAGCCGTTCGAGCTGGGGGTCTGCGTGCAGAAAAAACGCCTCAGCGATCCGCTGATCGACGCTTTCTGGCGCTTACTTTCATAAATCCGCTGGATCGACTTGCTTCATCGCCTCTACCTGCATCAGCCAGTGATAGAGCGGTTCCAGTTGCAGAAAGCCTTGCGCCAGAGTCTGCACCAACCCGGCGTTGAACAACTTTTCCACCTGACTGTCGGTCGCCATCACCGCAAAGGATTTGCGGTTGTACCAAGTGGCGATTTCTGGCGCCTGCTCTTTCACCAACGGCCGCTTGTAGCTTTCACCCACCAGCTCGAACGGTGGCCGGCAGCAGGCCGCGACCTCTAAAAAGGGCTGCGGTCGGCGTTGCAGCGTATGGCGAAACAGATCCATGGTCGGTTTGTTGGCGCTGTAATAACCCAGCCCGTAACGCAACATGTCCGGCCCCAGTTCGAAGAAGTAGACCGGCGCGTCCTTCCAGTCTTTGCTTGGCCGTTTGAACGTCAGCCACATGCGGCTGCGGTAGCGCGATTTGTCGTGGGAAAAACGCGTGTCGCGATGTATGCGCGACAGCGTTTTGCCGATCGCCGGCCGGGTCTCGAACAAGGGATCGATCGCCAACATCGCCGGACTCAGTTCGGCTACCAACGTACGGAATGGCGTTAATAGTTCACGATCGTAAACGTCACGGTTGGCCTCAAACCATTCCTTGTCGTTCTCAATGCGCACCTGCTGAAGAAAATTCAGGCCCTGCTGGCTAAAACCATTAAATTGCTGCGTCATGTTCCTTCCCGTAACAAGCTTTCTAGCGGGGGTTATGCATGGCTTCCATCTGCCAACGGCGCTTTAGAAAAACGCGCCGGCGCGTCCTGAAATAGGCAACATACAGATAAAACACCGCCCGGTTACTGAAAATAATCCCGCCAATGCAGGCACACAGCAACATCAGGCCATTGGCAATGCCGGTGATGTTTACTGCCCAGGCCGCTACTGCACCGACCAAAAGCGCGGCCAGCATGCCAAGATAATATTTCAGCAATACTACCCCTGTATTTTTACCCTGAACCAGGTGAAACAGGACAAGCGTCATCCACACGGCCATGATGGCGCCGCTGCCTAATAAGGTGGCAGCAGAGGCACTGCCGGTTACCGCAAGGGCTATATCGGCCAATAAACCCATGGTTCCCGCCAACCCCAGCGTAAGACAAATTAGCAGCAACATGACATTGCCCACGCCCGGCGGCGACAAACGCTGCCCCGGCGTCAAAAAATGTTGCTCAAGCTGCGCATCCACGCCGGCATATACCGCCGGATCCCGCCGCAGGATTTGCTGTTCCATTTCTCGCCCTTGAGATATCAGGCGGTTAATCATCCAGTCCGACATTACCTCACCATCTGCGGTAATTTTTGCATGATCCCAACAAAATATTGCCCGGTTTCCTTCACATTAGCAGGCGAGGACAAAGTGCCGCTGATACCGCTGCCCACAAAGGCCATCGAGTTATTCAGCGCCGACCGTAATTGCTGTCGAAGTCCGTTCTGAAGGGCTTGCGTTGGGTAGCGTTTCGGGTACAAGCCCGCATTAACCATCTGTTTTAACACTTGATTGGAAATGCCCGGATTCTCCGCCCTGATGATGCTCTCAGTGAGCCTTTTCCTTTCACTTCGTGGCATGCTTTTTAGCCACTCCGTCGCCTTACGCGATGAAACTCTTCGCATGGCACGATAAGTCATGGCCGCTTCTTTCAATGCTGCCCCGGCGCTAGCCAAAGAGATCACATCCAGAATGGTGCTGGTGGCGACATACCATTGCTCTGAATCTAACTGCGCAAGCTCATCGCCTTTCCCATCATAAAGCTTATTCACGCGATACAAGCCATTACCGCACTGTAAGGCACTGGCAGCCATGCCGGCATAGCCTAAATAGGCGATGGCCGAACTGGTGCCACCGGTAAAGGGTACCGCAACACTCCCCGACGCCAGTAAAAAAACGGAGACCAGCAGTGTGCCGCAAGATAGCGCTGCCGAAGCCAGTTCTTTGCCGACGTTCGGTTTGGTCAAAGCCTCAGACAGGGTATTGGTCGCCGCGGTACGTGAAGTATGCGCAATGGTTTTGGTGATAACCACGTGGGTGACCTGTGAGGACGTTGAGTAACCGGTATGTTTGGTCGGCCTGACCAAATACGAATTTTGGCCGTCAGAAAAAATAATCCCTACCCCATGAAAAGCGATACTGCAATCCAGGGAGTCTTGCAGGGCTTGTAAATCAATATCCCGATACATTGCCTGCACATTGCCGTTACCGAGCATTCGTGCGAACTCGGCGCTGGTTAATTGATCTTCGGGAGAACCAAATGGCGAAGAAAAAGCCGTTGTCATTGTCGCGCATCCCTATACGTCAAAAGTCTTGGCAGTATAAAAATGCACAACAAAATCACAACAACGCAACCTATAAACTGGATTATAGGTCACGATTACTTATGTATTTCTTATCAACCCTGCAAAAAGAAGCGGAACGCCGGGTTGTCGGTTTCATCGTGGCAGTCATAGCCCAGCGCCTGCAGGTGCTGCTCAAACTCGGGTTCGGTCTGCGACAGTTCAAAACCTGCCAGCACGCGGCCAAAATCGGTGCCGTGGCTGCGGTAATGGAACAGTGAAATATTCCAATGGGTGCCCAACGTCTGCAAGAACTTCAGCAGCGCGCCCGGTGACTCCGGGAATTCAAAGCTGTACAGACGCTCGCGCAACGGCTTCGAAGGACGCCCCCCCACCATATAACGCACGTGCAGCTTGGCCATTTCATCGTCGGACAGATCCACCACCTGATAACCATCGGCCTGCAGTTCATCGATGATTTCCAGGCGTTCGGCATGGCCGCGCGTCAGGCGGACACCGACGAAAATACAGGCGTTATCGGCATCGGCGTAACGGTAGTTGAACTCGGTGACCGAGCGCCCGCCCAGCAGTTGGCAAAACTTCAGGAAACTGCCTTTCTGCTCAGGAATGGTGACCGCCAACAGGGCTTCGCGTTGTTCGCCCAGTTCGCAGCGTTCCGACACATAGCGCAAACCGTGGAAGTTCAGGTTGGCGCCGGACAACACGTGCGCCAGGCGTTCACCCTGGATGTTGTGCTGCTGTACGTACTTTTTCAGTCCGGCCAGCGCCAGCGCACCGGACGGCTCGGCAATGGCACGCACGTCTTCAAACAGATCTTTGACCGCTGCACAGATGGCGTCGCTGTCGACGGTGATCACGTCGTCCAGGTATTCCCGACACAGGCGGAAGGTTTCGTCACCGATGCGCTTTACCGCCACGCCTTCGGCAAACAGCCCAACACGCGCCAGATCCACCGGATGCCCGGCATCCAGCGCCGCGCGCAGGCAGGCAGAGTCTTCCGCCTCCACGCCGATCACCTTAATCTGCGGCATCAGTTGCTTGATCAATACCGCCACGCCCGCCGCCAGACCGCCACCGCCAACCGGAACAAACACCCGGTCGAGATGTGCGTCCTGCTGCAGCAGTTCCATCGCCAGCGTGCCCTGCCCGGCGATCACCGTTGGGTGGTCGAACGGTGGCACGAAGGTCATGCCCTGCTTGAGTGAAAGCTCTATCGCTCTGGCCTTGGCTTCATCAAAGTTGGCACCGTGCAACAGCACCTCGCCACCAAAGCCGCGTACCGCATCCACTTTGATGTCTGCGGTGGTCACCGGCATCACGATCAGCGTTTTGATCCCCAGCCGTTTGCCTGAATAGGCCACGCCCTGCGCATGGTTGCCGGCCGAAGCCGTCACCACGCCGCGCGCCTTTTGCTCTTCGTTCAGGCTGGCGATCATCGCGTAGGCCCCACGCAGCTTGAAGCTGTGTACTGGCTGACGATCTTCGCGCTTCACCAAAATAGTATTGCCGAGCCGCGAAGAGATTTTGCTCATGGTCTGTAACGGGGTGACCTGAGCCACCTCGTAAACCGGCGAGCGAAGCACCGCTCGCAAATACTCCGCGCCACAGGGGGCGTCGGGTAGGGGTTGCGATACCGCCATGATGCTTAGCCTCCCAGCTTGCTCTTGTCGCGTACTGCGCCTTTGTCCGCGCTGGTCGCCAGTGTGGCGTAGGCGCGCAGAGCGAAGGAAACCTGGCGCTCACGGTTTTTCGGTGTCCAGGCCCGATCGCCACGTGCCAGTTCAACTTCGCGGCGTGCCGCCAGTTCGCTGTCGCTGACATCCAGCACCATGCTGCGTTTTGGAATATCGATGTCGATCATGTCGCCGTCTTCGATCAGCGCAATCAGACCGCCGCTGCCCGCTTCCGGAGAAACGTGGCCGATAGACAGACCCGAAGTCCCGCCAGAGAAACGACCGTCGGTGATCAGCGCACAGGCCTTACCCAGGCCCATGGATTTCAGGTAAGTAGTTGGATAGAGCATTTCCTGCATGCCCGGCCCACCCTTCGGCCCTTCATAGCGGATCACCACGACGTCGCCGGCAACCACTTTGCCGCCGAGGATCGCTTCTACCGCGGTGTCCTGACTTTCATACACTTTGGCCGGGCCACGGAAGGTCAGGTTGTCCTTGTCGACACCGGCGGTTTTCACAATGCTGCCGTCCAGTGCCATGTTGCCGTACAACACGGCAAGGCCACCTTCCAGGCTGAAGGCATTTTCCAGCGAACGGATACAGCCTTCTGCGCGGTCATCGTCCAGCGTGTCCCAGCGGCAATCCTGCGAGAACGCCTGGGTGGTACGGATACCCGCTGGACCGGCGCGGAACATTTTCTTCACCGCTTCGTCCTGAGTCAGCATGATGTCGTACTGGTTCAGCGTTTCCGTCAGCTTCAGGCCCAGGATGTTATCGACGTCGCGATTCATCAGACCCGCACGATCCAGCTCACCCAGAATCGCCAGTACGCCACCGGCACGGTGTACGTCTTCCATATGGTATTTCTGAGTGCTTGGCGCCACTTTGCACAGGTGCGGTACCTTGCGCGACAGACGATCGATATCTTCCATGGTGAAATCAATTTCACCTTCCTGAGCCGCCGCCAACAGGTGCAACACGGTGTTGGTCGAACCGCCCATGGCGATGTCCAGCGTCATGGCGTTTTCGAATGCGGCCTTGTTGGCGATGCTGCGTGGCAGTGCGCTTTCGTCGTCCTGCTCGTAGTAGCGCTTGGTCAGCGCAACGATGCGTTTACCGGCGTTGAGGAACAGATCCTTACGGTCAGCGTGGGTCGCCAGCAGCGAGCCGTTGCCCGGTTGGGACAGGCCCAGGGCTTCGGTCAGGCAGTTCATCGAGTTGGCGGTGAACATACCGGAACAGGAGCCGCAGGTCGGACAGGCGGAACGTTCGATCTGCGCGCTGTCGGCATCGCTGACGTTCGGGTTGGCGCCCTGGATCATGGCGTCGATCAGATCCAGCTTGATGATCTTGTCGGAAAGCTTGGTTTTGCCGGCTTCCATCGGGCCGCCGGAAACGAAAATCACCGGAATATTCAGGCGCAGTGACGCCATCAGCATCCCTGGGGTGATCTTGTCGCAGTTGGAGATACACACCATCGCATCCGCGCAGTGGGCATTCACCATGTATTCAACCGAGTCGGCGATCAATTCGCGCGACGGCAGGGAATAGAGCATGCCGCCGTGGCCCATGGCGATACCGTCATCCACCGCAATGGTGTTGAACTCTTTGGCGACGCCACCTGAGGCCTCGATCTGTTCTGCAACCAGTTTGCCCAAATCACGCAGGTGCACATGGCCCGGAACGAACTGGGTAAATGAGTTGACCACCGCAATAATGGGTTTGCCAAAATCGTCGTCGGTCATTCCGGTCGCGCGCCATAATGCGCGGGCACCCGCCATGTTGCGGCCGTGGGTGGTGGTGGCGGAACGGTACTTAGGCATGCTCTTCACTCCAAATGTATTTATTACAGGCGGCGAACGAACCGCCTGGATATTCTTATCTGTCTGTCGATTTACCCGTTGCCTTTCAGGTTGCGGGTAAGGATTTTATGGATTTACCGGATCCAGCCAACCATATTTGTCTTCGGTCTTGCCGGTAAACAAGCCAAAGAACGCCTGTTGGATCTGTTTGGTCACCGGGCCGCATTTACCAATGCCGACCTTGATGCCGTCAACGCTGCGAACCGGGGTAATTTCTGCGGCGGTACCGGACATGAACACTTCATCGGCCAGATACAGCGACTCGCGCGACAGCACTTGTTCACGCACTTCGAAGCCCATGTCTTTCGCCAGCTTGATGATGGCATCGCGGGTAATGCCCGGCAGCGCGGAAGAGGTAAACGGCGGGGTGAACAGCACGCCGTCTTTCACTTCAAACAGGTTTTCACCTGCGCCTTCGGAAATGTAGCCGTGCACATCCAGCGCGATCCCTTCCTGATAACCGTGGCGGCGCGCTTCACTGCCCACCAGCAGGGAGGAAAGATAGTTACCGCCGGCCTTGGCCGCGGTTGGGATGGTGTTTGGCGCCACGCGGTGCCAGGACGAAACCATCGCATCGATACCTTGATCCAGCGCCTCTTCACCCAGGTACGCACCCCAAGGAAACGCCGCGATAATCACGTCTGTTTTGTAACCTTCCGGAGGGTTAACCCCCATGCCGACGTCACCGACAAACACCAACGGGCGAATATAAGCGCTGCCCAGATTGTTTTTACGCAGCGTGGCGCGGCAGGCTTCCATCAGTTCATCAACGCTTTGCGATACCGGCATACGGTAGATTTTCGCCGAGTCATGCAGGCGCTGCATATGTTCACGGTGACGGAACACCACCGGGCCTTTATGGGAGTCGTAGCAACGGACCCCTTCAAACACCGAAGTGCCGTAATGCAACGCATGCGACATCACGTGCACTTTGGCGTCAGCCCAAGGAACCATCTCACCATTGAACCAAATGTAATCGGCTTTCTTCGTCATTGTTATTTATCCTTCTCGCGCGTCAGGCGCGTATTTGTTGTGATGTTTGTTGCTGGATCTCAACGCAGGAGACATCCATCAGTTTGCTCAACTGAGATGACAGTAGATCCACCGGGCGCTGGCTGGCAACGGTCAATTCAATATTAATCTTGTCGGTATTTGCCGCCGTTGCCATATTCATAGCACAAACCTGAAAGCCACGATGACGCACGACACGCAATACGCGCTCTAACATTTCAGGGCGAAAACGGGCCTGGATCGAGAGTTGATGCTGCATCATGATATTTTCTCCAACATGGTTTCGTTACCGGCACCCGGCGGCACCAGCGGCCAGACGTTTTCAAGCTCATCGATCGACACGTGCAGCATGTAAGGCCCTTCGCTGTTGAATAAGGCGTCGAGCGCGCCTGCTACCTGGTCTTTACGGGTAATTCGCTGGCCGGGAATGCCAAAGGCATTGGCCAACATCAGGAAATCGGGGTTATCGGAGAGATTGGTTTCGCTGTAACGTCCGTCAAAAAACAGCTGCTGCCACTGACGAACCATTCCCAAACGCTGGTTATCCAGCAAAACGATTTTCAGCGGTAACTGTTTGCGTTTGATGGTACCCAGCTCCTGCACATTCATCATGAAAGAACCGTCGCCCGATACGCAAACCACCGTATCCTCCGGGCGGGCCATCTGGGCGCCAACCGCGGCCGGCACACCAAAACCCATGGTGCCCAAACCGCTGGAGGTGATGAAATTCTCCGGGCGTTCAAAGGTCATGTGCTGCGCGGTCCACATCTGGTGCTGGCCCACGTCGGTGGTGATTACGCTGTTGGCCGGCTTGCGCTCGGACAGCTGCTTCAACAACAGCGGCGCGTAGATCGGCTGGCCTGGATGGTCGTAACGCCAGGTATGGGTTTCTTTCAGTTCAACCACTCGCTGCTGCCAGGCGGCGATCTTCAACGGCTGCTGCAATGCCGGTAACAAGGCTTTCAAATCGCCCTGCAGCGCCACGTGCGCCTGGCGCAACTTGCTCATTTCCGCCGGGTCGATATCCATGTGGATCACCTTGGCATGCGGGGCGAAAGCATTCAGTTTACCGGTTACGCGATCGTCAAAACGCGCGCCAACGGCAATCAACAAATCGCATTCCTGCACCGCCAGGTTGGCGGCCTTGGTGCCGTGCATTCCCAGCATACCGAGGTAGTACGGCTGCTCAGCGTCCGGTGCGCCCAGCCCTTTCAGCGTGGCAACGTTGGGCATTTGGGTCACCGCGATGAACTCTCGCAGCGCCGGTACCGCCTGCGCCATGCCAACACCGCCGCCGACGTACAGCATCGGCTTGTGCGCCTGCGCCAGCAATTCGACGGCCTGCGCCATTTCCGCAACCGGGTAGTGCAGTTCTTCCTCTACCGGCATCAGGTGCGGGTGTAATTCGCCGTGTGCCAGTTGGATGTCTTTCGGGATATCGATCAGCACCGGGCCAGGACGACCGCTGCTGGCGATGGCGAAGGCTTCCGCCATGATGCCCGGCAGCGCATCCAGTGATTCCACCAGGAAGCTGTGTTTGGTGCAGGCCAGAGACAGGCCGAGGACATCGATCTCCTGAAAGGCATCGGTGCCAATCAGTGCGGAGCCTACCTGACCGGTGATCGCTACCAGCGGAACAGAATCCAGCAGCGCATCGGCCAGGCCGGTGATCAGGTTGGTGGCGCCGGGGCCGGAAGTGGCGATACAAACGCCCACCTTGCCGGTTGAACGGGCATAACCAATGGCAGCCATCGCGGCGCCTTGCTCGTGGCGGCACAGCAGGTGTTCCACCCCACCGTCATACAATGCATCGTAGACCGGCATGATTGCGCCACCCGGGTAGCCGAAAACCGTATCAACTCCCTGTGCACGCAATGCTTGTACTACCCACTGAGCCCCGTTCATAGTTATTTCCCCGCCTTACTTCGACAACTGCAGGATTTTGTTCTGTTATTCATATTGTTATCCTCGTTTCACTTTTCTCTTGCCAATAAAAAACCCCCGGACCTTTCGGTGCGGGGGTTCTCTTGCGATTCCGACTTGTTTTCTAAGCCATTCTTCGTCCAAGTGCAGCCCCGCACGGTGGGATAATAATCACCACCACGCTAATCACGACTAGGCTAATCACTTGGGCAAAGGCTTTCATAATAGGTTTGTTCACTGTGCTCGTTTCGAACTAATGCCTACAGAGGTACCATAGTCCCGCGCGGCATGACAACACTTTTTTTGCGTTATTATTCGGCGCAATCTGGTCATACCTCATGCAAAATGCCCGGATTTCAAACGTTAGCCTGCACACCCGAAGAGTTAACCTCACCCGAGATTGCCTTGCCGCGCGTGTCCTTGCCAAAGAACACCAGTAGCGCAATGACAATCGCCACCGTGCCGGCAATAATCGCCATCGCCAGGCCATAATTATGGCCGTGATGTTCGGCGATGGTCGCCTGCAGCGTGGCGTTGACCGAAGCAATCAGGTTACCCAACTGGTAAACAAACCCTGGCAGCACCGCACGGGTATTGGCCGGCACCAGTTCGGTGAGATAAGTCGGTATCACGCCCCAGGCGCCCTGCACCATGAACTGCATCAGAAATGCGCCAATCCCCAGCATCAACGAGCCGCTGGAAAATGCCCACAGCGGGATCACCGGCAAGGCCAATAATGCGGCGATGATAATTGCCTTCCGGCGGCCGATTTTTTCCGATAGCGAACCGAAGAAAACACCGCCGATAATTGACGCGATATTGTAGCTAATAGCGATGATACTGACGGTTTTAGGATCGAAACCGTGCTGAACTTTCAAAAACACCGGATACATATCCTGGGTGCCGTGCGAGAAGAAATTGAATGCCGCCATCAGTAACACCAGATAGCCGCACAGCTTCCAGTGGCTCTTAAGCACCGGCAGCAGGGCGCTGCTTTCCTTGCGTTCACGCGCCGCCAACCACACCGGCGACTCCTGCACGCAGTAGTAAATAAACGGCAGCAGTAAAATTGGTGCCGCCCCGATCACAAACATGCCGCGCCAGCCAATCACCTCAAACAGCAGGCCATACACCACCGCCGCCAATAGATAACCGAACGGGTAACCGGCCTGGAAAATCCCCGACATCAGGCCACGCGAACGATCCGGAATGGTCTCCAGCGCCAGCGACGACGCGACGCCCCAGATCCCGCCCATCGCCACGCCGTACAGCACCCGCAGTAACAGGAATACCGTCAACGACGGCGCCGCTGCGGACAACAGTTCAAAGATCGAGAAGAACACGATATTCAGCATCAAAATCGGTTTGCGGCCGTATTTTTCCGCCGCCCGGCCGAAGATCAGTGCACCAATCGGTCGCACCGCCAGCGTCAGCAAGATAGCCAGCGTCACCTCCTCCATGCCGACATGGAAAGATTGCGCGATATCGCTGAGCAGAAAGACCAGCACGAAAAAATCGAAAGCATCAAGCGTCCAGCTTGAAAAGCTGGCGATGGCTGCATTGCGTTGCAGCGGGGTCCAACCAAACATAGTGTTATCCCTACTCTGGAATACGAGGTCATGAGGTTTAGCGGCTGCCGCAGCGGAAGGCGACGGCGGTCGGAGTTTGTTAACGAAGTGATTTTTATTTTAATCAATTGTTAAATACACCCATTCCCCCTCTCACTGCAACTTGGTTAGCTTGCTAATTTGTTGCAGCATTCACGTATTTGTTAAGGGGTATTGCCGCAACTTGCGCAGTGCTGCACAAAAATCCGTTATCCCTATGAAATTCATTGTTTTAATTGCGGCTTTCCACGCAAACATTCCAAGGTTACCGCGCCCTGCCAGGGCCTTTGCCGCATCATGTTGCCTACAGCAAGGAGAGCAATATGTCACTGGCGGTTATCTATACCCGAGCCACGCTGGGCGTTCAGGCCCCTTCGGTTACGGTGGAAGTGCATATCAGCAACGGGCTACCCGGTCTGACCATGGTCGGCCTGCCGGAAACTACGGTGAAAGAAGCCCGCGATCGGGTACGCAGTGCGTTGATCAACAATGGCTTCACCTTTCCCGCGCGGCGTATCACCGTCAATCTGGCACCGGCCGATTTACCCAAGGAAGGTGGGCGTTATGACCTGCCGATCGCTTTGGCGATCCTCGCCGCCTCCGAACAGTTACCGGCCGATAAGCTGGCTCGTTATGAGTTCCTTGGGGAGTTGGCGCTATCCGGCGCACTACGGGGAGTCAGCGGTGCGATACCCGCCGCGCTGGCCGCAATGGATGCGGGCAGGCAGTTGATTCTGGCTGCCACCAATGGCCGGGAGGTGGGGTTGATTACCCAGAGCGAAACCCTGGTGGCAGAACACCTGCTGGAGGTGTGCGCCTTTCTGCTGGGTAAAGGGGACTTACCGATAGCCAGCGCGCCGCCGGCAATGGAGAGCGCGCAAGAACCTGCCGACCTGCAAGATATCCTGGGCCAGGAACAGGCTAAACGGGCGCTGGAGATCGCCGCAGCCGGGGGTCACAACCTGCTGCTGGTCGGCCCACCGGGAACCGGGAAAACCATGCTGGCCAGCCGTTTGAATGGCCTGCTGCCCCCGCTGACCGAACGAGAGGCACTGGAAAGCATCGCGGTAGCCAGTCTGCTGCATCACCCTGCACAAGCGCTGCCATGGCGACAGCGGCCGTTTCGCGCACCGCATCACAGTGCCTCGATGGCCGCGCTGGTCGGCGGTGGCTCACTGCCGCGGCCGGGTGAGATATCCATGGCGCACAACGGCGTGCTGTTTCTTGATGAGTTGCCCGAATTTGAAAGACGAGTGCTGGATGCCCTGCGTGAACCCCTTGAATCCGGCGAAATAGTCATTTCTCGCGCTACGGCCAAGGTCTGCTTTCCGGCCAGAGTGCAGCTAATTGCCACCATGAACCCCAGCCCCACCGGGCATTATCAGGGCATGCATAACCGTGCGTCCCCACAACAGATCCTGCGCTATCTCGGGCGGCTTTCAGGGCCGTTTCTCGATCGCTTCGATTTATCGATTGAAGTGCCACTGCTGCCACCGGGCGTGCTGAGCAAACGACGCATCGCCAGTGAAAGTAGTACTCAGGTACGAAAGCGGGTGCTGCTGGCACGCGAAAGGCAGCTCAACCGTTCAGGGAAAATCAACGCCCTGCTGAATAATCACGAGGTAGAGCGTGATTGCGCACTGAGCGAGGCGGACGCAGATTTTCTTGAGACGACGTTAAATCGATTGGGATTATCGGTTCGCGCCTGGCAGCGGATTTTAAAAGTGGCTCGTACCCTGGCGGATTTAGCAGGAGATCGGGATATTGATAAGCGCCATTTGAGCGAAGCGTTGGGCTATCGCAGTATGGATCGCCTGTTGCTGCAGCTGCACCGCAGCCTGGAGTAAAAATGGGGCCCAAAGGCCCCATCGTTATCAATCGTCGCTGTCGGTGTAATCTTCCACCGCATCAGCCTGCGGCTTGCCGCCGGACAGGGTATGGAATTTTTTCGGGCGGCGTGTGCGCACCAGATATTTAGCCCATACTTTTTCCTGCTCGGTAACCGGCTCACGCTCACCGTGGCACACTGCGACGAACAACTGTTCTTCTTCAGTGACCGGCTGACGTTTGCCCGCGTCCAGCTCATTGAACGCATACCCGAAACGCTCTAGCAATTGCGCTTCTTTAATGGTGAAATCGCCGTGACGGGAGAACCCGCGAGGATAATGTTTATTATCAAAAAAACGACTGGTCGTGGTGAAGCTATCCGCCATCTGACACGCTCCTAATTCTCTCATGGCCGTGCTGTTTATGGCGCGGAGTATTAGATAGGCTTGACATTGTGTAAAACAAAACATTTAAATCTTAACGATAAAAATTTCTGGAGATGGGTGTGGATACCGAATTACTGAAAACCTTTTTGGAGGTCAGTAGAACGCGTCACTTTGGCCGAGCCGCAGAATCCTTGTACTTAACGCAGTCTGCCGTTAGTTTTCGTATCCGCCAGTTAGAAACCCAATTGGGCGCGAATTTATTCACCCGACATCGTAACAATATCCGTCTGACGCCAGCAGGGGAGCGGCTTCTGCCCTATGCTGAGAGCCTGATGACCACCTGGCAATTGGCGAAAAAAGAGGTGGTACGTTCGCTGCAGCATACTGAATTGTCCATCGGTGCCACCGCGTCATTGTGGGAAGCTTATCTGACCCCGTGGCTGCAATCGTTGTACCAACAACGCGAGGCGTTACAGCTGGAAGCCAGGGTGGCGTTACGGCACTCTTTGGTAAAACAGCTGCATGAAAGACAGCTCGATTTGCTCATCACCACTGAGCCGCCAAAAATGGATGAACTGGCCAGCCAGCTGTTGGGCAATTTCTCGCTGCGGCTGTTCTCCTCCACCCTGCGTGATAAACATGCGCCGATGCCGTATATCAAGCTGGAATGGGGGGCGGATTTTCATCAGCAGGAGAGCCGTATGCTGGAGGGGGATAATTTGCCGGTACTCACCACAACCTCCGCACACCTGACCCGACAACTGCTGGAAACCACCGGCGGCTGCGCCTTCCTGCCCAGTCAATGGGAGAAGGACTACCCGCAGTTGGCCGCCATTGCCGACATCCCGCCGATAATCCGCCCGCTGTATGCCGTTTGGCTGCAAAATAGCGATCAGCAGCCGCTGATCCGGCAACTGCTGAAAATACCTTTAAATACTACGGCATGAGGCGTTATAACGGCGTTAAGCGAGGATGCCGGGGTTTGGTTCGTCTACCGAGCCAAAACGCGCTCATCGCCTTCTGAAGGCCGATAAAGCCGAACAACAGAATGCCGATGACAATTTTGGTCCACCAGGAGCTGAGCGTGCCGTCGAACGTGATGTAACTCTGTATCAGCCCCTGGATCAGCACGCCGAACAGCGTGCCTAATACGGTGCCGACCCCACCGGTCAACAAGGTGCCACCAATCACTACCGCAGCAATGGCATCCAGCTCGACCCCGCTGGCCGCCAGCGCGTAGCCCGCTGAGGTATATAACGAGAAAATAATCCCGGACAACGCAGCCAAAGTGCCTGAGAGCATATAAATCAGCACCGTAGTCCGTTGCACCGGTACGCCCATCAGCGCCGCAGACACCCGATTACCGCCGATGGCGTAGACGTTGTGGCCAAATCGGGTGCGGTGCGCCAACACTATGCCGACCGCCACCACCATTAGCATCACCAACGCCAACAGCGTGAAACGGCCGCCGCCCGGCAGTTTCCAGGCGTAGTTCGCCAGCGTGGCATACAACGGGTGATCAATGGGAATCGACTCTTCCGAGACGATAAAACTCATGCCCCGCACGAAGAACATTCCGGCCAGCGTGATGATAAACGCCGGTAGCTTCAACACATCGATGATCCAGCCCATCAGTGCGCCAAACGACGCCCCCATCAGCAGCGCAATAACAAACGCATAGCCCGGGGCAATACCGTAGGTTCCGATCAATTTGGCCAATAGCACCCCGGTGAAGGCGATCACCGAGCCGACCGACAGATCAATACCGCCGGAAAGGATCACAAACGTCATGCCTACCGCGACAATGCCAAGAAAGGCGTTGTCGGTCAGCAAGTCACACCACACACGCGTTGAGGCAAAGCTGGGGAACTGAGTAAGGCAAAAACCATAGCCCAGGAGGAACACCAGGACAGTCATCAACAGTGGCAGATTACGCTTGATCATGGCCTTTTTCTCCTAAGCAGTTGACGCAACGAAACGCTGGGTGATTGCACCATCAGCACCGCCAGCACCACGATCGCTTTCAGCACCAGATTAAACTCCGGCCGATAGCCGGAGAGCAGAATACCGGTATTCATCCCCTGAATAATTAATGCCCCCACCACCGACAACAGCAGGTTAAAACGCCCCCCCAGCAATGAACCGCCGCCAATCACCACCGCCAAGATTGCATCCAACTCCAGCCACAGCCCGGCATTGTTGGCGTCTGCACCCCGGATATCCGCCGTAACTATGATCCCGGCCACCGCAGCACAGAGCCCGCAGATCACATATACCGCCATCACCACCCAGCGCGTACTGACCCCCGCATTGCGGGCCGAGCGCAGATTGATGCCCACAGCCTCGATAAACAGCCCCAGCGCCGTTTTACGCGTCAGCAGCCAGATCAACAGCAGCATCACTGCGGCAATGATCGCCGGCAGCGGCAAATACATCAGCGCGCCGCTACCAAGCCACGCCAACCCTTCTCGTTCAAAGGTGACGATTTGTCCTTCGGTGATCAGTTGTGCAATGCCACGACCGGCCACCATCAGCATCAACGTGGCAACAATCGGTTGTATCTGCAGTACCGCCACCAGAAAACCGTTCCACAAGCCACACAGCGCTCCGGCCGCCAAAGCAGCGGCCAGCACGTACCCCAGCGGATAACCGGCACTGGTCAAGGTTGCGGCCGTGGCACCGGCTATCGCCATCACCGCCCCCACGGAAAGGTCGATACCCCCGGTGGCGATCACTAACGTCATGCCCAATGCCAATAACGCTACCGGCGCGCCACGGTTAACGATGTCGATCACGCTACCAAACAGTCGGCCGTCCTGAATGTGGATGGAAAAGAAATTCGGGGCGACCAGGCTGTCGATCAGCAAAATCACCGCCAGCGCCCCCAGTTGCGTTGCCCCAGCGGGGAACACCCATCTGACCTTGCGTGGCCCACCGGACATGGAAAAACTCCTGAGGTTCATTCAACCCCCTGTTGCGCGGCAATCGCCTGCATGATTGCAGGCACCGTAATGGCGTCATGTTCAAGCTGCGCCACGTGCTTTCTGTCGCGTAGCACCAAGATACGATCGGCATAGCCCGCCAGCTCTTCCAGTTCGGAAGAAATCACCAGCAGCGCCAGCCCTTCATCACAGAGTTTTTCAATTAAACGAATGATTTCAGCATGTGCGCCAACGTCTATTCCGCGTGTCGGTTCATCCAGGATCAAAAAACGCGGTTTGGTCGCCAACCAGCGGGACAGCAACACTTTCTGCTGATTGCCACCGGAGAGATATTGGATCTGCTGTTCCGGCCCCGGAGTACGGATGCCCAGCAGTTGGATATAACTCTCGGCAATGCGGGTTTGTTCCCGCAGCGATAAGGGTTTTAACCAACCGCGTTGTGCCTGCAGAGCCAGAATGATGTTTTCCCGCACCGTTGCAGCGCCGACAATCCCGTCGGTTTTACGATCCTCAGGGCAATAGCCGAAACCGAGACTGGCCGCTTTACGAGGCGTACGGATGTTCACCGTACGTCCCCCGACTTTGGCACTACCGCTATCACGAGGTTTGATGCCGAATATCAGCTGAGCCGTTTCCGTGCGCCCCGATCCCAGTAGGCCGGCCAGGCCAACTATCTCGCCCGGACGTATTTGCAGATCGAAGGGTTCAACCATGCCGCGTCGCCCGTAACCACTGAATTCGACCAGAGATGGCGCCTCAGTTAGCCCGTGCTCACCGCGTTTGAGCAGCGATTCGTCAAAGGCATGGCCAAGCATCATCTGTACCAATTCCAGACGCGGTAAATCAGCGGTAATCTTGGTTCCCACTAACTTACCGTTACGCAGTACAGTGATGCGATCGCAAATACGGTAAACCTGATCGAGGAAGTGGGTGACAAATATCATCCCCATGCCCTGGGTGCGGAGCTGGCTGAGAATACCCAGCAGCATGCTGACTTCTTTAGCATCCAGACTGGCAGTTGGCTCATCCAGGATCAGGACTTTTGCTGACAGGTCGACCGCCCGCGCGATAGCGATAATCTGCTGGATCGCAATGGAGTAATTGCCCAATGGCTGGCTGACATCCAACTGTAATCCATACCCCAATAAAAGCTGTTGAGCCTGGCGCAGCAACTTTTTTTGATCAACCAGGCCGAAGCGCGTTGGCTCTCGACCAATGAACAGATTGGCCGCCACCGAGATATTCGGCAGCAGGTTAACCTCCTGATAAACCGTACCAATCCCCAGCACTTGTGCCTGTGCGGTGCTCTGTGGGGCGATCGCGCGCCCCTCCAGCAGTATCTCACCGGCGGAACGCTGATAGACCCCGGTTAACGCTTTGATTAACGTGGATTTGCCCGCGCCATTTTCACCCAGCAACGCCATGATCTCTCCGCGCTGCAACGTGATATCAACCTGCTCCAGCGCTTTAACGCCAGGAAACTCAACGGATAATCCCTTAATCGCCAATAACGTGGTCTGAGATGTGTCCATCTTCTGTCCCGCCGGTAAGTGGATTAATAACCCATACTTTTCTTCAGCTCGAATTCCTGTTTCGCTGTATCTGGCTGCAGCAGTTTCGATTCAGTCTGGATAAACTTCGGCGGCTGAGTGCCATCTTTCTTCATCGCCAACAACGCATCGAACGCCGGGCCAGCCATATTCGGCGTCAGTTCAACCGTGGCATTAGCTTCACCATTCATCATCGCTTTGAATATGTCAGGAACACCGTCGATAGAGACAATTTTGATCTGTGAGCCCGGTTTTAAACCCGCCTCTTTGATTGCCTGAATAGCACCAATCGCCATATCGTCGTTATGCGCATACACCGCACAAATATTTTTGCCGTTTTGCTCGGCCTTGATAAAGCTTTCCATCACTTCTTTGCCCTTGCTGCGGGTAAAGTCGCCGGATTGCGAGCGGATGATTTTAACGTTGGCAGCGGTGGCTATGCCGTCGGCAAAGCCTTTCTTGCGGTTAATGGCGACGCTGGAGCCCACGGTCCCCTGCAGTTCCACCACGTTACAGGGCTTGCCGGCGACCTCTTTCACCAGCCACTCTCCTGCGACTTTACCTTCATGCACGCTGTCGGACGCCACGGCTGCGGTATAGAGCGAGGGATCGTTCACTTCGATCATCCGGTCGAGCAGGAATACCGGGATCTTGGCCTCTTTGGCCTCTTGCAGTACCGGGGTCCACCCGGTGGCGACTACCGGTGCAATGAAAATGGCATCAACACCCTGGGCGATGAAGGATCTGACCGCTTTGATCTGGTTTTCCTGTTTTTGCTGCGCATCGGCTATTTTTAACGTAATACCGCGTTTTTCCGCTTCCTGTTTCGACACCTTGGTTTCGGCAGAACGCCAGCCCGATTCCGAACCAATCTGAGAAAAACCGACAACCAGCGGTGCCGCCTGTACCGTACTTATCAATGCGCCAGTGATGGCGGCCGCTAACAGCAGACGTTTAATCATGTTTGTGTTCTCCCCGCACTGCCCAGGCATCAGGCGGCCTCAGGCAGTGGTAACTGTTGTTGTGTATGCTGCATATTTTTCTGGTGAAGTGGGTATCCAAAGACTCGGACACCCATTAGGTGTAGTCGAAAATCAGGCAGGAATAATGAGCGGCATCACATCACGGGAGAACAACCATTTTGTACATGGATCCAGCTAAAAATGTCTAAATTTGGAACAATTTCGGCAGGGTTTTTAGGCAATTTATCAGAGGAATAGCGAAGATTAGGGAAAGTTGAAAGCAAAAAAAACCCTTCGCTTTCGCAAAGGGTTTCTAATATGGCAGGGGCGGAGAGACTCGAACTCGCGACACCCGGTTTTGGAGACCGGTGCTCTACCAACTGAGCTACGCCCCTAAATCATGCTTAACATTATGCCTGCTAAAGTTAGCAGGCATAATTTAAATAAGTGGCGGAACGGACGGGGCTCGAACCCGCGACCCCCTGCGTGACAGGCAGGTATTCTAACCAACTGAACTACCGCTCCACCGGTTCTTTCACGTTACATCTTTCGATGTGGCAAAATCGCTCTTGGCGATCCTGCTCATTACCGGGTGTCAAACCGATAACGTTTAATTGATGCCTGGCAGTGTCCTACTCTCGCATGGGGAGACCCCACACTACCATCGGCGCTACGGCGTTTCACTTCTGAGTTCGGCATGGGATCAGGTGGGACCACCGCGCTATTGCCGCCAGGCAAATTCTGTTTCATTCCGGCCGTTACCTCAGTAACCACCAGAACCAATCTCGGAACGCGCTGAAAATCTCTCAAATCAAAACACTTTTGGTGTTGTAAGGTTAAGTCTCACGGATCATTAGTACTGGTTAGCTCAATGCATCGCTGCACTTACACACCCAGCCTATCAACGTCTTAGTCTTAAACGTTCCTTCAGGGGAATCAAGTTCCCAGGGAAGACTCATCTCGAGGCAAGTTTCGCGCTTAGATGCTTTCAGCGCTTATCTTTTCCGCACTTAGCTACCGGGCAATGCCATTGGCATGACAACCCGAACACCAGTGGTGCGTTCACTCCGGTCCTCTCGTACTAGGAGCAACCCCTCTCAATCTTCCAACGCCCACGGCAGATAGGGACCGAACTGTCTCACGACGTTCTAAACCCAGCTCGCGTACCACTTTAAATGGCGAACAGCCATACCCTTGGGACCTACTTCAGCCCCAGGATGTGATGAGCCGACATCGAGGTGCCAAACACCGCCGTCGATATGAACTCTTGGGCGGTATCAGCCTGTTATCCCCGGAGTACCTTTTATCCGTTGAGCGATGGCCCTTCCATTCAGAACCACCGGATCACTAAGACCTACTTTCGTACCTGCTCGAGCCGTCACTCTCGCAGTCAAGCTAGCTTATGCCTTTGCACTAACCTCACGATGTCCGACCGTGATTAGCTAACCTTCGTGCTCCTCCGTTACTCTTTGGGAGGAGACCGCCCCAGTCAAACTACCCACCAGACACTGTCCTCACCCCGGATTACGGGGCCGAGTTAGAACATCAAACATTAAAGGGTGGTATTTCAAGGTTGGCTCCACGCAGACTGGCGTCCACGCTTCAAAGCCTCCCACCTATCCTACACATCAAGGCTCAATGTTCAGTGTCAAGCTATAGTAAAGGTTCACGGGGTCTTTCCGTCTTGCCGCGGGTACACTGCATCTTCACAGCGAGTTCAATTTCACTGAGTCTCGGGTGGAGACAGCCTGGCCATCATTACGCCATTCGTGCAGGTCGGAACTTACCCGACAAGGAATTTCGCTACCTTAGGACCGTTATAGTTACGGCCGCCGTTTACTGGGGCTTCGATCAAGAGCTTCGCCTTGCGGCTGACCCCATCAATTAACCTTCCAGCACCGGGCAGGCGTCACACCGTATACGTCCACTTTCGTGTTTGCACAGTGCTGTGTTTTTATTAAACAGTTGCAGCCAGCTGGTATCTGCGACTGGCTTCGGCTCCGAGAGCAAGTCTCTTCACCTACGCGCCAGCGTGCCTTCTCCCGAAGTTACGGCACCATTTTGCCTAGTTCCTTCACCCGAGTTCTCTCAAGCGCCTTGGTATTCTCTACCTGACCACCTGTGTCGGTTTGGGGTACGATTCTGTGTTACCTGATGCTTAGAGGCTTTTCCTGGAAGCTTGGCATCAACTACTTCTGCACCGTAGTGCATCGTCATCACGCCTCAGGGTTAGATAAGTCACCGGATTTACCAGGTCACTCCCCCTACACGCTTAAACCGGGACAACCGTCGCCCGGCTAGCCTAGCCTTCTCCGTCCCCCCTTCGCAGTAACACCGAGTACAGGAATATTAACCTGTTTCCCATCGACTACGCCTTTCGGCCTCGCCTTAGGGGTCGACTCACCCTGCCCCGATTAACGTTGGACAGGAACCCTTGGTCTTCCGGCGAGCGGGTTTTTCACCCGCTTTATCGTTACTTATGTCAGCATTCGCACTTCTGATACCTCCAGCAATCCTCACAGACCACCTTCAACGGCTTACAGAACGCTCCCCTACCCAACAACGCCTAAGCGTCGCTGCCGCAGCTTCGGTGCATGGTTTAGCCCCGTTACATCTTCCGCGCAGGCCGACTCGACCAGTGAGCTATTACGCTTTCTTTAAATGATGGCTGCTTCTAAGCCAACATCCTGGCTGTCTATGCCTTCCCACATCGTTTCCCACTTAACCATGACTTTGGGACCTTAGCTGGCGGTCTGGGTTGTTTCCCTCTTCACGACGGACGTTAGCACCCGCCGTGTGTCTCCCGTGATAACATTCTTCGGTATTCGGAGTTTGCATCGGTTTGGTAAGCCGGGATGGCCCCCTAGCCGAAACAGTGCTCTACCCCCGAAGATGAGTTCACGAGGCGCTACCTAAATAGCTTTCGGGGAGAACCAGCTATCTCCCGGTTTGATTGGCCTTTCACCCCCAGCCACAAGTCATCCGCTAATTTTTCAACATTAGTCGGTTCGGTCCTCCAGTTAGTGTTACCCAACCTTCAACCTGCCCATGGCTAGATCACCGGGTTTCGGGTCTATACCTTGCAACTATTCGCCCAGTTAAGACTCGGTTTCCCTACGGCTCCCCTATACGGTTAACCTTGCTACAAAATATAAGTCGCTGACCCATTATACAAAAGGTACGCAGTCACCCAACAAAGTAGGCTCCCACTGCTTGTACGTACACGGTTTCAGGTTCTATTTCACTCCCCTCGCCGGGGTTCTTTTCGCCTTTCCCTCACGGTACTGGTTCACTATCGGTCAGTCAGGAGTATTTAGCCTTGGAGGATGGTCCCCCCATATTCAGACAGGATGTCACGTGTCCCGCCCTACTCATCGAACTCACAATTAATGCATTTTAGTGTACGGGACTATCACCCTTTACTGTGCGACTTTCCAGACGCTTCCACTAACACAAGAACTGATTCAGGTTCTGGGCTCCTCCCCGTTCGCTCGCCGCTACTGGGGGAATCTCGGTTGATTTCTTTTCCTCGGGGTACTTAGATGTTTCAGTTCCCCCGGTTCGCCTCATACGACTATGTATTCATCGTATGATAGTGCAACGAATTGCACTGGGTTTCCCCATTCGGGTATCGCCGGTTATAACGGTTTATATCACCTTACCGACGCTTATCGCAGATTAACACGCCCTTCATCGCCTCTGACTGCCTAGGCATCCACCGTGTACGCTTAGTCACTTAACCTCACAACCCAAAAGTGTTTCCACTTTCATGTTGCTACATTTGAGAGACTCTATGACAGGGTACTCCTTACTCCAGTACTTCTACGGAGGAGTAAGTTTCAGCTGTCATGTTTCAATTTTCAGCTTGTTCCAGATTGTTAAAGAGCAATATCTTAAACATGACTCTTGCGAATCAGTTTTAAGATTTTTTGATATGGTGGAGCTAAGCGGGATCGAACCGCTGACCTCCTGCGTGCAAGGCAGGCGCTCTCCCAGCTGAGCTATAGCCCCATATCAGAAAAGCATTTTTCACACCTTATCTACTACCTTCGCCAATTCGCTTCTAGTCAAAGCGAAGTCCTACGACGTTTATTCACATAAACGAATAGGGCGACAACGCAGGATAGGAGAGAATTGGTGGGTCTGAGTGGACTTGAACCACCGACCTCACCCTTATCAGGGGTGCGCTCTAACCACCTGAGCTACAGACCCGACAAGGTGCTTTAAGACTTAACCGCGAAGATTAAGCCTTATGCTCTCTTTCATTTCATCAGACAATCTGTGTGAGCACTTCACGCAATCAATATCATTAGGTAAGGAGGTGATCCAACCGCAGGTTCCCCTACGGTTACCTTGTTACGACTTCACCCCAGTCATGAATCACAAAGTGGTAAGCGCCCTCCCGAAGGTTAAGCTACCTACTTCTTTTGCAACCCACTCCCATGGTGTGACGGGCGGTGTGTACAAGGCCCGGGAACGTATTCACCGTAGCATTCTGATCTACGATTACTAGCGATTCCGACTTCACGGAGTCGAGTTGCAGACTCCGATCCGGACTACGACGTACTTTATGAGGTCCGCTGGCTCTCGCGAGTTCGCTTCTCTTTGTATACGCCATTGTAGCACGTGTGTAGCCCTACTCGTAAGGGCCATGATGACTTGACGTCATCCCCACCTTCCTCCGGTTTATCACCGGCAGTCTCCTTTGAGTTCCCACCATTACGTGCTGGCAACAAAGGATAAGGGTTGCGCTCGTTGCGGGACTTAACCCAACATTTCACAACACGAGCTGACGACAGCCATGCAGCACCTGTCTCAGAGTTCCCGAAGGCACTAAGCTATCTCTAGCGAATTCTCTGGATGTCAAGAGTAGGTAAGGTTCTTCGCGTTGCATCGAATTAAACCACATGCTCCACCGCTTGTGCGGGCCCCCGTCAATTCATTTGAGTTTTAACCTTGCGGCCGTACTCCCCAGGCGGTCGACTTAACGCGTTAGCTCCGGAAGCCACGCCTCAAGGGCACAACCTCCAAGTCGACATCGTTTACAGCGTGGACTACCAGGGTATCTAATCCTGTTTGCTCCCCACGCTTTCGCACCTGAGCGTCAGTCTTTGTCCAGGGGGCCGCCTTCGCCACCGGTATTCCTCCAGATCTCTACGCATTTCACCGCTACACCTGGAATTCTACCCCCCTCTACAAGACTCTAGCTTGCCAGTTTCAAATGCAGTTCCCACGTTAAGCGCGGGGATTTCACATCTGACTTAACAAACCGCCTGCGTGCGCTTTACGCCCAGTAATTCCGATTAACGCTTGCACCCTCCGTATTACCGCGGCTGCTGGCACGGAGTTAGCCGGTGCTTCTTCTGCGAGTAACGTCAATGCAATGTGCTATTAACACACTACCCTTCCTCCTCGCTGAAAGTGCTTTACAACCCGAAGGCCTTCTTCACACACGCGGCATGGCTGCATCAGGCTTGCGCCCATTGTGCAATATTCCCCACTGCTGCCTCCCGTAGGAGTCTGGACCGTGTCTCAGTTCCAGTGTGGCTGGTCATCCTCTCAGACCAGCTAGGGATCGTCGCCTAGGTGAGCCATTACCCCACCTACTAGCTAATCCCATCTGGGCACATCTGATGGCGTGAGGCCCGAAGGTCCCCCACTTTGGTCCGAAGACGTTATGCGGTATTAGCTACCGTTTCCAGTAGTTATCCCCCTCCATCAGGCAGTTTCCCAGACATTACTCACCCGTCCGCCGCTCGTCACCCAGAGAGCAAGCTCTCCTGTGCTACCGCTCGACTTGCATGTGTTAGGCCTGCCGCCAGCGTTCAATCTGAGCCATGATCAAACTCTTCAATTAAAAGCTTGATTTGCTTCAACTCGTGAAGCGATGCTCGAAAATAACTTTCGTAATAGTCATTCAGTTGGACAAGCCAACGAAACAACTTATTGCTTGGTCACTCTTCAAGACTTGATATTTTTTCGAACCCGAAGGTTCTGGATATCGTCTTGTGGAGTGCCCACACAGATTGTCTGATAAATTGTTAAAGAGCGTTCGTTACGGAGATAACTCTCGGTAACGCGGGAGGTGCATATTACGCTTTCCCGCTGAAGAGTCAAGCTTTTTTCTTATTAAGAAACGGTGTTTTCACCGACTTGCTTCTTCCTGGCTGGGCGACTTGGTTCTCGTTAGAGGAGTCGTTGTTCCCGGTCAGTGGAGGCGCATTATAGGGAGTTCTCAGAACGCCGCAACCCCTAATTTCAATATTTTTTCCGACCGTTGAATGTTTAACCAAAACGCTCTTAAACAGGCAGTTTTTTCAACGATTTAAAGCCATATCCCTGCAGAACGGGCAATAAAGCGTCAGTGTCTTCATTTAACGCCATGCAATACGCCAGATTATCTTCCTGCGTAGACACCAGATTTTCCTGTGTCGAGATCAACCAGGCGGTACGACGGGCGATTGCCGCGCCGGAATCGATCAGCCGGGTTCCCTCAGGCAACACCTGCATTAACTCTTCTGCTAATAAAGGGAAGTGGGTGCAACCGAGAACTACGGTATCCGGCGGCTCACGCATGCTCAGCCATGGATGCAGGATTTTCTTCAGCGTTGGCAAGGGTACGGCTTCGCCATGCAGCTTGGCTTCTGCCAGTTCCACCAGCTCTGAGGACCCCAATAGCTCAATTTTGCAATCGGTGGCGAAGCGGGCAATCAACTCATGAGTATAGGTGCGCTGTACGGTACCGCGGGTAGCCAGCAGGCCGACAACGCCATTGGCGGTCAGACGGGCGGCAGGTTTGATGGCAGGTACCACACCAACGACCGGGAAGGTAAAGCGTTCACGTAAGGCCGGTAAGGATACGGTACTGGCGGTGTTACAAGCGATGATGACTATCGCCAGAGGATGGCGCTGCTGCACCGCACTGACAATCTCCAGCACGCGTTCAACAATAAACTCTTCGGATTTCTCACCGTAGGGAAACGCCACATTATCGAAAGCGTATATATAGTGGAGGTCCGGCAGCAGTTGCCGAACCTCTTGATACACCGATAACCCGCCGACGCCGGAATCAAATACCAGTACCGTCGGACGGGTCTTCGCGGTGGTGTTAGAAGGTATAGCTTCCAGTGAGGTAGTATTCTCTTCCTGGAGTAGCGTAGCCATAAGCCGTCTCATAATCTTTATCAAACAGGTTGGCGATTCTACCACGAACTGTCAGATGAGATGTGACCGGATACGAAACTGCGAGATCCCACAGGCTGACGCCACCAAGTTTGACGCTTTGCTCGGGGTAGGTGCTGTAGTCTTTGTCATAGCGCTCCCCCAGGTATTGATAGGTGACCGCCCAGTCAAAATCATAGACCTGCCAGTCCAGCTCATACTTCACCTGCTGTTTGGCGCGACGCAGCAGCACTTCGTTGGTTTTGGCATTGCGTGGGTCGACATAGTCGTAGCCGATATGGTGGGTTAACGGCCCGGTATCAAACGAAGCCGTGGCTTCTATACCTTTAATAGTAGCCTTGCCGATATTGTAATAAACGTAATTGGTCTCCCCAGTGGAATCAATCAGGTTATCAATATCGTTACGGTAGCCGGAAACGCGCCAGGTCACTGGACCTGTCAAACCTTCAAAACCGCCTTCCCACTGTTTACTTTCTTCCGGCTTCAAATCGGTATTATTACCAAAGTTGCCATACAGCTGGCCCATATTTGGGGCTTTAAACGCCGTACCATAGGAAGCAATAAAGCGGTACCCTTCGACAAACTCCCAGCCCGCGCTGGTTTGCCAGGTACCATGCCAGCCGAATTCAGAATGATCGTCACCACGCACCGCCCCTTCCAGGGTTACCGGGCCAACCAACTGCTGAGCGGTCAGATAGATACCGGCGTTACGCTGACTTTTCTCACCGTTGACCGTAGTGGAGTTCGGCTTGATCTCCTGGTGTTGCCAATCAACCCCTGAGCTGACCGTCCCCTGGCCCAACTGCAGGGTATTCCCCCACTGCAGGTTGTATTGCTCTGAATCCACCAAACTTGCCGAACTGTCATGCATACCCAGTCGAGGATCGTAATCATAATCCTTGCTATGGCTATAACTGCCAATCAGTTGTGTCGCGTAGATACCTTCTTTATAACGCAGGCCGGTATCCCAGGTCTGACTGTACAGCTTGCGGGTATCTACCAGTGGGCTGGTCGGGGAGGAATAATATGCATCGTAAGCCGTACGGTTGTCATAACCATAACCACGCACAAAGCCGCTAATGGCCTCATTGAACTGATGGTCAACAGCGCCGTACAGCGCTTTACTCATGTAGCCATCGCGATCCTGCTGGCTCTGCATACCGGTACTGCCGTAAGCCACTACATCATAGCCTTTGGTATAGGTATAGTTGCCGGCGAGCGTCGCCACCGTGCTGTCACCCAACTGTTGCTGAGTGGAAGCGTCATAGGCCTGATAGCCGTTTGAACCCATACCGGCAGAAAGCGTAGTGCCGTTCTTTTCACGGGTGGTAATAATGTTCACCACGCCACCGATGGCATCGGAACCATAGACAGCCGAACGCGGTCCGCGAATATATTCGACTTTCTGCACCAGCGAAATCGGGATCTGGCTGAGGTCGGAGGAACCACTGATACCGGCCTGGTTAAGGCGAATACCGTCGATCAGCACCAGGACATGGCTGGAGTTGGTACCGCGGATAAACAGCGAGCTTTTTTGTCCCAGGCCACCATTCTGCCCAACATCCACCCCCGGCAGACGGCGCATCACATCGGTCAGGCTTTTTGCCTGCCAGCGGTCGATTTCGTCACGGGTAACGACAGAGGTGGGTGCCAGCACGGAAGAAACCGGCTGTGGGAAGCGGTTGGCGGAAACCACCAGGTCATCGCTGTTATTGGCTGTGGTGTTGTCTTGCGCCCATCCAGAAAAAGCCGTGATGGAAGAAACCACCGCCAGCAGTGTATTTTTTGTAATTGTCATGAAAAAGCATCCAAACTTAATTGGCGGATGCCGCAGGATCATGGCCGGTATTTCGCGACGGCCACGGACATTGCGACGTAACACCGGCAGGTCTTCGGGCTTGGGAGTTGCAGGTAGCCTGTGAGCGACCAGCACCGGGCGATGACTTCCCATCCTGCAATGGACAGTGTCTGCGTAAAACGCTATCGCCGTGACTTCCCCTTACCGCTGCGCGTCAGCTCCGGATTCGAACCGGATTCCCTTTTCACTCGCTGCTTGAGGCCGGACGACAATGCTACGATCAATGTAAATAGATGTCTAGACTGCTATCAGTGTTACAAATAATAAACACGACAAAACTGGACTTCACGGACTGATTCCCTACAATCCCCGCTGATCAATTTTGCCTGACGAGAAGAAACATGACGCCCGAGAATTTGCCTATTGAACGTTACGATGACCAACTGGCGGAGAAAACTGCCCGGCTGAAAACGCTGATGTCTCCGTTCACGGCACCCGAGCCGGAAGTGTTCCGCTCGCCGGTAAGCCACTACCGCATGCGCGCCGAATTCCGCATCTGGCATGATGAAGACGAGATGTACCACATCATGTTTGATCAGCAGACCAAACAACGCATCCGCGTCGACAAGTTTCCTGCCGCCAGTGAATTGATTAACCGCCTGATGAGCGCCCTGATCGCTGCCATCAAGCCGGAGCCGATTCTGCGCCGTAAGCTTTTCCAGATTGACTACCTGTCGACCCGCAGCGGCAAAATCATCGCCTCACTGCTGTATCACCGCAAGCTGGACGACGAATGGCAGCAGCAGGCAGAAAAGCTGCGTGATGATCTGCGCGCGCAAGGCTTTGACCTGCAACTGATTGGCCGCGCGTCTAAAATGAAAATCATGCTGGATCAGGATTATGTAGACGAAGTGCTGCCGGTTGCCGGCCGCGACATGATCTATCGCCAGGTGGAAAACAGCTTCACCCAGCCGAATGCGGCGCTGAATATACAGATGCTGGAATGGGCGCTGGACGTCACCACCGGTTCTAAAGGCGATTTGCTGGAGTTGTATTGCGGTAACGGTAACTTCTCTTTGGCATTAGCGCGTAACTTCGAGCGGGTTCTGGCTACCGAAATCGCCAAACCTTCGGTCGCTGCGGCACAGTACAATATTGCGGCCAACCAGATCGATAACGTGCAGATTATCCGTATGGCAGCGGAAGACTTTACCCAGGCGATGAACGGAGTGCGTGAGTTTAATCGGTTGAAGGGTATCGATTTAAGCAGCTATAACTGCGAAACCATTTTCGTCGATCCGCCACGCAGTGGGCTGGACGATGAAACGGTGAAAATGGTGCAGGCCTATCCGCGTATTTTGTATATCTCATGCAACCCGGAAACGCTGTGTGCCAATCTGGAGACCTTGCAGCAAACCCACAGCATCAGCCGCCTGGCGCTGTTCGATCAGTTCCCGTACACCCATCACATGGAATGCGGCGTGCTGTTGGAAAAACGCGTCTAATCTGACAGGGGCGCCATTATTGCTGCGCCCCTGCTTTACGCCCATCAGGCCGGCGTATTCTCATCCAGCGCCTTGCGCGCCTTCAGCTTGATACCAATCCAGAACACCAACGCCACGGAAATAATCGCCGGCAGGAAGTTAGAGCCAATCTGCGGGTATTCGGCCCGGACGATCGCACTGTACAACAACACCCCCAACAGGAAGGTTGCTGCGGCCAGCTTGGGCATGCCGTCCGGCATCGCACGGTGCAAATAACGCTGGTGCAGACAGTAAACCGCCAGCACCAAAGTCAGGATAGGGAAAATCGAAAACGGCACCACCGAGCTGAACAACGCGGCGAACGAACCGTTGATCGAGAGGCCGGCAATCAACGCCAGCAGTAAGGTGCCATTCTCACGGCTTGGTTTTTCCATCGCTTTCTACCTTTTATACGTGGGATACAGAAGCTTTTTCTTGTTGGCGGCGATACCAATAATAAGCACCTTTGGAAATCATCCGCAGTTGCAGCACTAAACGTTCCTCAAGCCGACGCCGTTGTTCGATATCGATATCCAGCGCTTCAGCACCGGCGCTAAACACGATGGTCACCATGGCTTCCGCCTGCGCTTCGGTAAAACTGCGCGGCATATGGTTTTCCAGCTCGAGGTAATCTGCCAGTTCGGCGATAAAATGTTGGATCTCACGCGCTACTGCCGCACGGAAAGCCGCCGAGGTACCGGAGCGCTCACGCAACAGCAAACGGAAGGCGTTGGGATTATTGCCGATAAACTCCATAAAGGTGGAGACCGAGGTGCGGATCACACTGCCGCCCTTGGCAATACGCTGGCGTGCCTGACGCATCAGTTGCCGCAGCATCAGGCCGCTCTCATCAACCATGGTCAGCCCCAGCTCATCCACGTCACGAAAGTGGCGGTAGAATGACGTCGGTGCGATGCCCGCTTCACGCGAGACTTCACGCAGGCTCAGGCTGGCGAAGCTGCGTTCGGCGCTTAGCTGGCTGAAGGCCGCCTCGATGAGGGAACGACGCGTCCGTTCTTTTTGTTGTGCTCTGACGCCCATATGCATATCCAGATAAGATCCATTTTGTCAGTCTAACGCCGTAGACCCGGCAATATAGCAAATTTTATTGCAACAGCATTTATACAAACGCGCCCTGTCACAGTTTCCGCCTGCACCATTTGTGCTTTGCCTCAAAAAGCCTAATGGTGATTGGGCACTCAGCGCTATGATGTTAAGATACCGTTGTAATTTTGTAATTAAGACAGGTCTCTCCCCTATGCAACAGCACTATCAATTTGATGCCATAGTTATTGGCTCGGGCCCTGGTGGTGAAGGTGCCGCTATGGGGTTGGTGAAACAGGGCGCCCGCGTGGCCGTTATCGAACGGTACAATAACGTAGGCGGCGGATGTACCCACTGGGGTACCATCCCGTCCAAAGCCCTCCGCCACGCCGTTAGCCGCATTATCGAATTCAACCAGAACCCGCTTTATAACAACTCACGCACGCTCAGCGCGACATTCCCTGATATTTTGCGCCATGCCGATAACGTGATTAACCAGCAAACCCGGATGCGCCAGGGATTCTATGAGCGTAACCAATGCAAGCTGTTTGCCGGCGACGCACGCTTTATCGACGCCAACACCGTCAGCGTCAGCTATATGGATGGCACTCAGGACACTATCCGCGCCGACCATATCGTCATCGCCTGCGGTTCGCGCCCTTACAATCCGTCGAGCGTCGATTTTAACCATCCGCGCATTTACAACAGCGATTCAATCCTCGAACTGAACCACGAACCGCGCCACGTGATCATTTATGGCGCCGGGGTTATCGGCTGCGAATATGCATCTATCTTCCGCGGGTTGAACGTGAAGGTCGATCTGATCAATACCCGCGATCGCCTGCTGGCGTTCCTCGACCAGGAAATGTCAGACTCACTGTCTTACCACTTCTGGAACAACGGCGTGGTGATCCGTCACAACGAAGAATTCGAGAAAATCGAAGGCACCGACGACGGCGTGATTGTTCACCTGAAATCCGGCAAAAAAGTGAAAGCGGACTGCCTGCTGTATGCCAACGGCCGTACCGGTAACACCGACTCGCTGGGGCTGGAGAACGTCGGTCTGGAGTCAGACAGCCGTGGCCTGCTGAAAGTGAACAGCATGTACCAGACTGCGCTGTCGCACATTTATGCCGTGGGTGACGTAATTGGTTATCCAAGCCTGGCATCTGCCGCTTACGATCAGGGCCGTATTGCCGCGCAGGCGATTGCTTCAGGCGAAGCCAGCGGGCATCTGATTGAAGACATCCCGACCGGTATTTATACCATTCCGGAAATCAGCTCCGTCGGTAAAACCGAACAGGAACTGACGGCGATGAAGGTGCCGTATGAAGTGGGCCGCGCCCAGTTCAAGCATCTGGCGCGTGCGCAGATTGCCGGGATGAACGTCGGCAGCCTGAAGATCCTGTTCCATCGCGACACCCTGCAGATCCTCGGGATCCACTGCTTCGGTGAGCGTGCGGCGGAGATCATTCACATCGGTCAGGCGATCATGGAACAGAAAGGTGAAGGCAATACTATCGAGTATTTCGTTAATACGACCTTCAACTATCCGACCATGGCCGAAGCCTACCGGGTGGCAGCGCTGAACGGCTTAAACCGCCTGTTTTAGCGTGGTACCCAGGTAGTTTTGCATGTGCTCGCGGATCGCCTCGGCCAATTGCTCATAACGACTGCGCAATGGGGAGCCGGGGCGGTACACCAGCGCAATGGTGCGCTTGGGTTCAGGTTTATAACAGTCGAGATAGCACACGCCGTCACGCTCACGCTGTGGCGGCACCGCCAATGAAGGCAACAGCGTAATACCACTGCCCGCCGCCACCATATTGCGCAGCGTTTCCAGGCTGGTCGCCCGGAAATGGGTATCCTCGTCGGCACCGGCCTGGAAGCAAAAGCCCATTGCCTGATCGCGCAAGCAGTGCCCATCTTCCAGCATCAGCAGTTTTTCCCCTGCCAAATCCGGCATCGCCACACGGTCACGCTGCGACCATGGGTGATCGGAGTACACCGCCAGCTTCATTGGCTCATCAAACAACGGCACTTCGATAAAGGCTTCGGTTTCCTTCACCAACGCCAGGATCGCACAGTCCAGTTTACCGCTGTCGAGTTGCGCCAGCAGCTGTTGGGTTTGCGCCTCATGCAGGTACATTTCCAGCTTGGGGAAGGTTTTGTGCAGCGTAGGGATGATCTGCGGCAGCAAATAAGGCCCGACGGTCGGGATCAGGCCGATATGCAACGGCCCGGACATGGCTTCGCCCTGCTGGCTGGCCATCTCTTTCAGAACTTTGACTTCGCGCAGCACGGTACGCGCCTGCTCCACCAGCAACAGGCCCGCCTGGGTAAATAACACCTTGCGGCTGGTGCGCTCGAGCAACATCACACCCAGTTCGTCTTCCAGCTTGCGGATCTGCCCACTGAGCGTGGGTTGGCTAACATGGCATGAATCGGCGGCACGGCGGAAATGCCGGTGCTCGGCCAAGGCGACCAGGTACTCTAAATCACGAATATTCATTGTTTCCCTCCAGACCACGATAGCTCATGGCGATAGATAAGATAGCAATGAGCGATTAGATCTATCAACCCCCGGCGGCAATAATGTGTCCCATCAAAGCGGCATAACGCTGAAAGCTAAAAATTATTTTTCCTAATTAAGGGGTTAATTCATGTTTACCAGTCAAGAAGGCAAAAAAGTTCCTCAGGTGACCTTCCACACCCGCCAGGGTGACCAATGGATCGATGTGACTACCAACGACCTGTTTAAAGATAAAACCGTCATCGTATTTTCACTGCCGGGCGCGTTCACTCCGACCTGCTCTTCCAGCCATCTGCCGCGCTACAACGAGCTGTCCAGCGTATTCAAGCAGCACGGCGTTGACAACATTCTGTGCGTCTCGGTGAACGACACCTTCGTGATGAACGCCTGGAAAGCCGATCAACATGCTGAAAACATCACCTTCGTGCCGGACGGCAACGGTGAATTCACCAAAGGCATGAACATGCTGGTCGAGAAAGCCGATTTGGGCTTTGGCCCACGCTCATGGCGTTACTCGATGCTGGTGCGTAACGGCGTAGTGGAAAAAATGTTTGTCGAGCCCAACAAGCCGGGCGACCCGTTTGAGGTGTCTGACGCCGACACCATGCTGAAATACCTGGCGCCAGAATTCAAAGTGCAGGAGTCGGTTTCGCTGTTTACCAAGCCGGGCTGCCCGTTCTGCGCCAAAGCCAAACAAATGCTGCAGGAACGTGGCATTCAGTATGAAGAGATCGTACTGGGTCAGGACGCGACGACCGTCAGCCTGCGCGCCGTCAGCGGCCGTGCCACGGTACCGCAGGTGTTCATCGGCGGCCGTCATATTGGCGGTAGCGATGACCTGGAAAGCTTCCTGTCAGCCTGATTTATAAGTAATAACAAAGCCAACGTGAACTTTTGGCGGGCTCCGGCCCGCCCTTTTTTTAGCTTTCAGGAGCGGATATGAAACAGTTGAATGTTGACGTCGCCGTTATCGGTGGCGGCACCGCCGGTCTGGGCGCCTATCGCGCCGCCAAGCTTTCGACTCCCAGCGTAGTCATGATTGAGGGCGGGGCCTACGGCACCACCTGTGCCCGCGTTGGCTGCATGCCATCAAAATTGCTGATTGCTGCCGCCGAGGCGGTGCATCAAATCGAGCGTGCGCCAGGCTTTGGCGTATATCCCGCCGGTAAAACCACCATTAACGGTCGTGAAGTGATGGACCGCGTCAAACGCGAACGCGACCGTTTCGTCGGCTTTGTATTGGAAGGTGTCGACGAGATCCCGGCGGCCGACAAAATTAGCGGTTACGCCCGTTTTATCGACGACAACACCCTGCAGGTGGATGAACATACGCGCATCGTGGCACAGCGCATTGTTATCGCCACCGGTTCCCGCCCAAGCTGGCCCGCGCCCTGGAATACACTGGGTGACCGACTGATCGTCAATGACGACGTCTTCAACTGGGATGATTTACCGCAGTCGGTCGCGGTATTCGGGCCAGGTGTGATTGGCCTGGAACTGGGTCAGGCGCTGCATCGTCTCGGGGTTGAGACCAAAGTGTTTGGCGTTGGCGGCGCCGTCGGCCCGTTGACTGACAGCACGGTACGCAACTACGCCGCTAAAACCCTGGGCGAAGAGTTCTATCTTGATGCCGATGTGAAAGTGGAGATGATGCAGCGCGAAGGCGACAAAGTGTTTATCCGTTATCAGGATTTACACGGCAAGACGCAGGAGATCATGGTGGATTATGTGTTGGCCGCCACCGGTCGCCGACCGAACGTCGATAATCTGGGCCTGGAGAATACCGGCCTGCTACTCGACGTTCGGGGCGTACCCCAGGCCGATCGCCTGACGATGCAAACCAGCGTGCCACATATCTTTATTGCCGGTGACGCCAGCAATCAACTGCCGCTGCTGCACGAAGCCAGCGATCAGGCGCGCATTGCCGGTAGCAACGCCGGCAGCTACCCGGAAGTCGCGCCGGGCCTGCGACGCAGCGCGATCTCGGTGGTATTCTCCGATCCGCAGATTGCCATGGTCGGTTCCACCTTCCGTGAACTGAGCGAGAAATTCAGCGCCTGTGGCTGTTTTGAAATCGGTGAGGTGTCATTCGAGAACCAGGGGCGTTCACGCGTGATGCTACGTAACAAAGGTATCCTGCACGTCTACGGCGAACAGGGCACCGGACGTTTCCTCGGTGCAGAGATGATGGGGCCGGAGGTTGAGCATATCGCCCATCTGCTGGCCTGGGCGCATCAGCAGCAAATGACCATCAATCAGATGCTGGACATGCCGTTTTATCATCCGGTGATCGAAGAAGGTCTGCGCACCGCGCTGCGCGATCTGCAGGCCAAGCTTAAACTGGGTGAGGCCGAGGCGGAACGCTGCCAGCGCTGCCCGGGCGAGTAATCTTTCTAAAAAAAAAGGGCGCAGTTCTGCCTATGAACTGCGCCCTTGATACTGAGTAACCTAATTAAGCCAAGCGTTGTTTCGCTGCGGCGATCGCGCTGGCGACCTGCTGAGGAGAAACGCCGCCTTTGGCCGAGCGCTTATCCAGGCAAGACTGCAATGCCAGGATCGGGTACACATCGTCACCAATCACTGCGCTGAATTTCTGCAAATCAGTCAACGGCAGGGCTTCCAGCGCCTTGCCCTGACGAATGGCTTCCACTACCGCTTCACCGACGATATGGTGCGCCTCACGGAACGGCACGCCTTTGGCGACCAGATAGTCCGCCAGTTCGGTCGAGTTGGCGTAGCCCTGCTCCGCCGCTTCTTTACAGCGCGGACGTTTCACCTGGATACCATCCAGCACCAGCGCAGCCATCTGCAGGCAATCCATCCAGGTATCAAGCGCGTCGAACAGCCCTTCCTTGTCTTCCTGCATGTCTTTGTTATATGCCAACGGCAGGCCTTTCAACGTCATCATCATACCGGTCAATGCACCCTGCACGCGGCCACATTTGCCACGGATCAGCTCCAGTGCATCCGGGTTTTTCTTCTGCGGCATCAGCGATGAGCCGGAGGTCACACGGTCAGACAGATCGACAAAGGCTGCTTCGCCACTGTTGAAGAAAATCAGGTCTTCGGCAAAGCGCGACAGGTGCACCATGCTGATAGAAGCATTGGATAACAACTCCAGCACGTGGTCGCGGTCGGAAACGCTGTCCAGACTATTACGGGTGGCCGAGGCAAAGCCCAGCCAACCGGCCAGTTGTTCACGGTCGATCGGGTAGGCGGTGCCGGCCAGCGCACCGCTGCCCAATGGGCTGACGTCCAGGCGCTTCAGCGTGTCCTGCAAACGGCTTTCGTCACGCGCCAGCATTTCCACATAGGCCAAGCACCAGTGGGCAAAGGTCACCGGCTGCGCACGCTGCAGGTGGGTATAACCCGGCATCACCGCGTCTTGATTGGCTTCGGCAGTTTCCACCAGCGCCTGTTGCAGCTGCACGATGGCCTGATGCAGTTCGCCGATCTGCTGCTTGCACCACAATTTCAGATCGGTCGCGACCTGATCGTTACGGCTACGGCCGGTGTGCAGTTTTTTGCCCAGATCGCCGACTTGGTCGATCAGCTTCTGCTCCACCCAACTGTGAATATCTTCTGCATCGCTGCTGAGAATCGCCTGCGGATCGGCCTGCACTTCTGCCAACAGCCCGTTCAACGCCTGCTCAAGCTGCTGCTGCTCGGCTGCCGTCAATACGTTGACGGTGACCAGCGCTTTCGACCAGGCCACCGAACCCACAATGTCCTGTTCCGCCAGGCGATAATCGAAGCGCAGAGAATCGTTTAATTGTTTGAACCGCTGATCTGCCGCCTGACTGAACCGTCCGCCCCAAAGTGCCATACCTTACTCCTGATTTTTATGCGAATAGGGGCGCAGCACGCTGCGCCCCTATCAAGTCACGCCGAATAATTAATAAGTTACTTGTTCTTGATCTCGTTCAGCGCGCGAATGCGTGAAGAGAGTGAGAACAGACGGATAAAACCGCCCGCGTGGCTGTGATCGTAAACTTCGTCTTCGCCGAAGGTCGCGAACTCTTCGGAGTACAGGCTGTTGGCGGATTTCTTCTGAATCGCCGTCACCTGGCCTTTGTACAGCTGCAACACCACTTCACCGTTAACTTCTTCGGCCAGCGCTTCGGCGGAAGCCTGCAGTGAACGACGCAGTGGAGCAAACCAACGGCCATCGTATACCACGTAAGACATTTCCAGGCCCAGTTGCTCACGCCATTTGAAACTGTCGCGATCCAGCACCAGCTGTTCAACGCCACGCAGTGCCGCCACCATAATGGTGCCGCCCGGGGTTTCGTAGCAGCCGCGGGATTTGATGCCTACCAGACGGTTTTCTACGATATCAATACGGCCCACGCCATGCTTGGCACCCAGCACGTTCAGGGTTTCCAAACATTTGTACGGGCTAAGAACTTCACCGTTAACCGCCACTACGCAGCCTTTCTCTACGGTGATGGTCACTTGCTCAGGCTGATCCGGCGCTTCCTGCGGATCGACAGTCCAGACCCAGCAGTCTTTGTTCGGTGCGTTCCACGGGCTTTCCAGCACGCCGCCTTCGGTAGAGATATGCCAGGCATTCTCGTCACGGCTGTAGATTTTTTCCAGCGACGCGGTGGTCGGGATGTTGCGCTCTTTCAGGTAGTCCAGCAGCGCTTCACGGGAACGCAGGTTCCACTCACGCCAAGGGGCAACCACTTTCAGATGTGGGGCCAGTGCGGTATAGGTGGTTTCGAAACGCACCTGGTCATTACCTTTACCGGTTGCGCCGTGGCACACCGCGTCAGCACCCACTTTCAGCGCCAGTTCAACCTGCGCTTTAGCGATAATCGGGCGCGCCATGGAGGTGCCCAGCAGGTAGCTGCCTTCATACAGGGCTCCGGTCTGCAGTACCGGGTAAACGTAATCACGGATGAATTCTTCACGCAGATCAACCACGTGGCACTCAGAGGCACCGGATTGCAGGGCTTTTTGCTCCACACCTTCCAGATCGCTGCGCTCCTGGCCGATATCCGCCACGAAGGCTACCACTTCGCAGCCGCCGTAGTTTTCTTTCAGCCAGGGAATGATGGCCGAAGTGTCCAGACCGCCAGAGTACGCCAGAACGATTTTTTTGATGCCTTGGTTTTGCATGGTCTTTTCCTTTTTAATTCTATATTTAAGCGAGGATCCGGGTGCCAATTGACACGCCGTTAAACAGTGCAGGAAGCTGATCGGCATGGCGCCAACTGGCGATATCTACCGGGCGACCGAGGGTGCGGGCCGCATCGAGCGCCGCATTCACCTTCACCACCATACCATCAGTGATGATGCCCTGGGCAATCAGTTGTTCCGCTTTTTGCGCCGTCATTTCTGCGATGCGTTGCCCTTTTCCATCGAGGATGCCACTGACATCCGACAGCAGGATCAAATCCGCACCCAGGGTGGCGGCCAGAGCCGTCGCCGCCTGATCGGCGTTCACATTCATTAACTGCCCATCGGCGGTAATACCGATGGAACTGATCACCGGCAAATAACCGGCGCCCAGCAGGGTATTGAGCAACAGCGGGGAGCCCGGTTGCGCATTGCCCACGTGGCCCAGCGCTGGATCCAGCGGGGTGACAGTCACGCTGCCGCCGTCCGCCAGGCTCAGGCCAACCGCGTTAATCTGGTGCTTGATGGCCCACGCCAGCAAGGTTTTGTTGGCGGTGCCGGCCAGCGCGCCGGTAATAATGTCAATCTGATCGGCCGGGGTCACACGCAGGCCATTCTTCTTCACCACCGGCAGGGAAAGCTTTTTCATCAGCTCATCGACCAGGCAACCGCCGCCGTGAACGATCACCAACGGGCGCTGATGCTGCTGACGGTAGCTGTCCAGTGCGGTAAACAGACGCTCCAGCGCCTCTTCACTGTCTAATAACACGCCACCTAACTTGATAATTAACGGATTCATCGCTGTTTACATCCCACGCTGGTGATTTATTAAAGTAATGACTGGGTTTCAGGGAACCCAAAACGGATATTCAGGCATTGCACCGCCTGAGCGGCTGCGCCTTTCAACAGGTTGTCTTCCGCCGCCACGGCAATCAGGTGTTCGCCCTGCACGGCAAAGCCGATGTCGCAGAACGGCAGCCCGACGACTGACTTCAATGCCGGTACGCCCTGGTCGTACAGCCGCACCAGCGGTTTGTCGTCATAGGCGGCGTGATAAACGGCAGCCACATCCTGCGCGGTCACACCGGCTTTCAGGCGACAGGTAATGGTTTCGAGAATACCACGCGGGAAGTTACCCAAATGTGGCGTAAAAATGACCGGCACGCCCAAATGCGCGACGATTTCCGGATGGTGACGGTGGTTGAAAATACCGTACGGCTGCAGGCTCACCTCACAGAAACTGGTGGTCACGCTGGCCTTGCGGCCCGCACCGCTGACGCCGCTGGTCGCGTTGATCACCGGCCACTGATCAAGGTTCAGCAACTCCTGGTCGATCAACGGTTTCAGCGCCAACTGCGCCGCCGTCGGATAACAGCCCGGTACGGCGATCAGCTGAGCCTGTTTGATTTTGTCGCTCTGCCATTCCGCCAGGCCATACACCGCCTGCTCCAGCAAGTCGGCATGCTGATGTTCAAAACCGTAATATTGGCTGTAGAAGGCGGTATCTTTCACGCGGAATGCGCCGGAGAGATCGAACACCACGCAACCTGCGGCCAGGAATGCCGGCGCGATATCGTGGCTGACCTCGTGTGCCGTCGCCAGGAACACTACGTCGATACCAGCAGCGGCGGCGGCTACGTCAACCAGCGGCTGCAAGGGGAGATCGACGATGCCTTTTAACTGGGGGTGCAAATCGGAAAGCAATTTTCCTGCATCTGCACTTTGCGCTGAAACCGCTAAAGCGGTTATGTTCATGTGTGGGTGACGATTAAGGTACGCCGTGAGCTCTGCTCCGGCATAACCGCTGGCACCGACAATCAGCGTATTCAACATGGGGCCTTTCACCTTCTAGACTTGCGTTGGGTCGTATTCGACTCAGGTTTCCAGGCTCACCAGCGTTGTTTTGCCGTTCACCCACGAGGTCGAGCGTTGATGTTTTTATAATCATCCGGGAATCGGGTTCCCTTACGCTCCAGCTTATTGTATTTTTATTCACAATAAATGCATGAATATTGATACCAACCTAACCAAAGGCTGTCAACAGTGAAGATGAAATTACCTCCATTTATTGAGCTGTACCGGGCGTTGATCGCCACTCCGTCGATCAGCGCCACCGATGGCGCCCTCGATCAGAGTAATGAAGCGTTAATCAACTTGCTGGCCGGCTGGTTTGCCGATTTGGGCTTCCGCGTCGACGTGCAGCCGGTGCCGGACAGCCGCAACAAATTCAACCTGCTGGCCAGCATTGGCGAAGGCAGCGGTGGCCTGCTGCTGGCGGGTCACACCGACACCGTGCCTTATGATGAAGGCCGCTGGACGCGCGACCCTTTCACCCTGACCGAACACGACAATAAGCTGTACGGTCTGGGCACTGCCGATATGAAAGGCTTCTTTGCCTTTATTCTGGATGCGGTACGCGACATCGACGCCAGCCAACTGACCAAGCCTTTATACATTCTGGCCACCGCAGATGAAGAAACGACGATGGCCGGCGCACGTTATTTCGCCGCCTCGACCAGCATCCGTCCGGACTTCGCCATTATCGGTGAGCCAACCTCGCTGCAGCCGGTACGCGCGCACAAGGGCCACATAGCCAACGCCATCCGCATCGTCGGCCAATCCGGCCACTCGAGTGACCCGGCGCGCGGCGTGAACGCCATCGATCTGATGCATGAAACCATCGGCCGCCTGATGGAACTGCGCAAAACGCTGCAAGAGCGCTTTAACAACCCGGCCTTTGCCGTGCCCTACCCGACCATGAACTTCGGTCATATCAACGGGGGCGATGCGGCCAACCGCATCTGCGCCTGCTGCGAGCTGCATCTGGATATCCGCCCGTTACCGGGCATGACGCTCGACAACATCAACGAACTGATGCAGCAAACGCTGGAGCCAGTCAGCCAACGCTGGCCGGGCCGCCTGAGCATTGAGGAGTTGCATGCCTCGGTTCCGGGTTATGAGTGCCCGACCGATCACCATATGGTGGCGGTGATTGAGAAACTGCTGGGCACCCGCACGCAGGTGGTCAACTATTGCACTGAGGCTCCCTTCGTCCAGCAGGTCTGCCCGACGCTGGTGTTGGGCCCTGGCTCTATCGACCAGGCGCATCAACCGGACGAATACATAGATACCGGCTTTATCGAACCGACGCGCAAGCTGCTGGGTCAGTTGGTCAGCCACTTCTGCCGCCAATAAACCTGACACAGGGTAGGGTTAATGATTTATCATCTCCCTACCCACTAATAAGTAGCAAACCAAGGAAATAAGCCAGACTGATAACCGGCGCAGCGTAATTAAATTTCAGAAAATGCGCCGATTTTGATGTTTTTTTGCTAAAAATAGTGTCAATTGACCATTGGACAGGAACGTGGCGAGATGAAACAGGCGCTGTTCGCCTGACACGTGAAATTTACTTACAAGATAAAAATCATACAGAACTGGGTCAGGGGTTATATGAACGAACAATATTCGGCAATGCGAAGTAATGTCAGTATGCTCGGCAAATTGCTCGGCGATACCATCAAAGAAGCGCTGGGCGAGCATATTCTCGATCGCGTTGAAACTATCCGTAAGCTTTCCAAATCTTCACGTGCAGGTAACGAAGCGCATCGCCAGGAGCTGCTTTCTACCTTGCAAAACCTGTCCAACGACGAGTTGCTGCCGGTCGCACGCGCCTTCAGCCAGTTTCTTAATCTGACCAACGTCGCCGAGCAGTACCACAGCATTTCACCCAATGGTGAAGCCGCCAGCAACCCGGAAGCGCTGGCGCAGTTGTTCACCCGGCTGAAAGACAAAAAGCTCAGCACCAAGGAGCTGCAAAATGCGGTGTCACAGCTGTCCATCGAACTGGTGCTGACCGCGCACCCGACGGAAATCACTCGCCGCACCCTGATCCACAAGCTGGTTGAGGTCAACACCTGCCTCAGCCAACTCGACCATAACGATCTGGCCGACTACGAGCGCAACAAGATCATGCGCCGTCTGCGCCAATTAGTGGCCCAGTCCTGGCATACCGACGAGATCCGCAAACATCGTCCCTCCCCGATCGACGAAGCCAAGTGGGGCTTTGCGGTGGTGGAAAACAGCCTGTGGGAAGGGGTGCCTGCCTTCCTGCGCGAATTCAACGAACAGTTGGAAAACTCCATCGATTACAGCCTGCCGGCGGAAGCGGTGCCGGTACGTTTCACCTCCTGGATGGGCGGTGACCGCGACGGCAACCCGAATGTGACGGCTGAAATTACCCGCCATGTACTGCTGCTCAGCCGTTGGAAGGCTTGCGACCTGTTCACCCGCGATATTCAGGTGCTGGTCTCCGAGCTGTCGATGACCGAATGTACCCCGGAACTGCGTGCACGGGCCGGTGGCGACGAGGTGCAAGAGCCGTACCGCGAAATCATGAAGCAACTGCGCAGCCAGTTGATGAGCTCTCAGGCTTATCTGGAAGGTCGCCTGAAGGGTGAGCGCGTACTGAAACCGCACGACCTGCTGGTGAATAACGAACAGCTGTGGGAACCGCTGTTCGCCTGTTACCAGTCGCTGCAGGCCTGTGGCATGAGCATCATCGCCAATGGCCAGTTGCTCGATACCCTGCGTCGCGTGCGCTGCTTTGGCGTGCCGCTGGTGCGGATCGACGTGCGTCAGGAAAGTACCCGCCACACCGAAGCCATCGCCGAATTGACCCGCTATCTGGGGCTGGGCGACTACGAAAGCTGGTCGGAAGCCGACAAACAGGCATTCCTGATCCGCGAGCTGAACTCCAAACGCCCGCTGGTGCCACTGAAATGGGAGCCGAGTGCCGACACCCAGGAAGTGCTGGAAACCTGTCGGGTGATCGCCGAAGCGCCACAGGGTTCGATTGCCGCCTATGTGATTTCCATGGCCCGCACGCCTTCTGACGTGCTGGCGGTTCACCTGTTGCTGAAAGAAGCCGGTTGCCCGTTCGCCCTGCCGGTGGCCCCGCTGTTCGAAACCCTCGACGACCTGAACAACGCCGACGACGTAATGACCCAGTTGCTGAATATTGACTGGTACCGCGGCTTTATCCAGGGCAAACAGATGGTGATGATTGGCTATTCCGACTCGGCAAAAGACGCCGGAGTGATGGCCGCCTCATGGGCGCAGTACCGCGCGCAAGACGCACTGATCAAAACCTGTGAGAAAGCCGGCGTGGCGCTGACATTGTTCCACGGTCGCGGCGGCTCGATTGGCCGTGGTGGCGCCCCGGCGCATGCGGCACTGCTGTCGCAACCGCCGGGCAGCCTGAAAGGCGGCCTGCGCGTCACCGAACAGGGCGAGATGATCCGCTTCAAATTTGGCCTGCCGGAAGTCACCATCAGCAGCCTGGCGCTGTACACCGGTGCGATCCTGGAAGCCAACCTGTTGCCGCCGCCGGAGCCGAAAAAAGAGTGGCGTGCACTGATGGATGACCTGTCAGACACCTCATGCAAAATGTATCGTGGTTACGTGCGTGAAAATCCGGAATTCGTGCCGTACTTCCGCGCCGCGACGCCGGAACTGGAACTGGGCAAGTTGCCATTGGGTTCACGCCCGGCCAAACGCAAGCCAAACGGCGGCGTTGAAAGCCTGCGTGCCATTCCATGGATCTTCGCCTGGACGCAGAACCGCCTGATGCTGCCGGCCTGGCTGGGTGCCGGTGCCGGTTTGCAAGAGGCAGTGAAGGCCGGTAAGCAGGATCAACTGGAAGCCATGTGCCGCGACTGGCCATTCTTCTCCACCCGCATCGCGATGCTGGAAATGGTGTTCGCCAAGGCCGACCTGTGGCTGGCGGAATACTACGATCAGCGTCTGGTGGACAAATCGCTGTGGCCACTGGGCCAGCAATTGCGCGACCAGCTGGCAAGCGACATCAAGGTAGTGTTGACCATCGCTAATGACGCGCACCTGATGGAAGACTTGCCGTGGATCGCCGAATCCATTGCGCTGCGTAACGTGTATACCGATCCGCTCAACGTACTGCAGGCGGAACTGCTGCATCGTTCGCGTCAACAGGAACAACCGGATGCCCGCGTTGAGCAGGCGCTGATGGTGACCATTGCCGGCGTCGCCGCCGGGATGCGCAACACCGGCTAGGTAGAGCGTTGTAAAAAACGGCTCCTGCTCACAGGGGCCGTTTTTTTATCCAACAAAAAGGGCGCCGTCTTTACCCAGCGCCCTTCTCAATGACAAATAGAGTAGATTATGCCGCCGCCGGGCGCACGCCCAACGTATGGCAAATGGCGTAACTCATCTCGGCGCGGTTCAGCGTATAGAAGTGGAAGTCTTTCACCCCTTCGCGGCTGAGAATTTTCACCATATCCATCGCGATATTGGCACCGACCATTTTGCGGGTTTCGGCATCGTCGTCCAGCCCTTCAAACATGCTGGTCATCCAGCTCGGCACACGCACGTTAGTCATGGTGGCAAAACGCTGCAACTGCTTGAAGTTGGACACCGGCAGAATGCCCGGCACGATTTCCACGTCAATACCGGTCGCCACGCAGCGGTCACGAAAACGCAGGTAGCTTTCCACATCAAAGAAGAACTGGGTAATCGCGCGGTTGGCACCGGCATCGATTTTACGCTTCAGGTTAATCAGATCCGCCTGCGGACTTTTGGCTTCCGGGTGCACTTCAGGGTAGGCCGCCACCGAGATATCAAAATCGCCGACGTCTTTGAGCAAGGCCACCAAATCGGTAGCGTACATATCGGGCTTACCGCTGCCCGGTGGCAGGTCGCCACGCAGCGCCACGATATGACGGATGCCGCTGTTCCAGTAGTCGGTAGCAATCTCACGCAGCTGAGCCGGGCTGGCGTCGATGCAGGTCAGGTGCGGTGCTGCCTCCAGACCGGTACGCTCCTTAATCCCTTTGATAATGCTGTGGGTACGATCGCGCTCGCCGGAGTTGGCACCATAGGTCACAGAGACAAATTTAGGTTTCAGGCTGCTCAGACGATCGATGGACTGCCACAGGGTGTCTTCCATCTCGCTGGTGCGCGGCGGGAAGAACTCGAATGATACGTTAATCTGGCCGTTTAACTCTGCCAGACTCTGATTCAGCGCTTCCCGCTGGTTTGCGTGAAAAAAACTCATACCCTGTCCGCCTCTTATCGATCGCTGTTTTGCTTTATCTTATTAAGCGTCTATACGTTTAGACGTCTAGATAGAAAATGCCGTATGTTGACTAAAGAGTCAACAGGAAACTGAGGGGAATAAGATGATTAATCCTCACCCGTTAAGAGAAAGAATTTCACGTTCAGAATAAGAATAATTATGGCAGGAAAAACGAGGGGCGCGGTTGATCCGCGCCCACAAGAAAATTAAAGCAGCTGCGCCAAACGGTTAAGGTCTGACTGGATCGCACCGGCAGTGACGTCACGCCCGGCACCCGGCCCGCGGATCACCAGTGGGTTGTCGCGGTACCAGCGGCTTTCGATAGCGAACACGTTATCGCACGGCAGCAACGATGCCAGCGGATGTTCAGGCCGTACCGCTTCCACGCCGACACGCGCCTTACCATTGGCATCGAAACGCGCCACGTGGCGCAGCACCAGCCCCATTTCACTGGCGGCCTCAAAACGTTGCAGCATCTGCTGGTTCAACGCATCGCCGTTTTCGAAGAACTGATCGACAGAGCCCTGTTCGGCCCCCGCAGGCACCAGCGATTCGACTCGTACCTGATTCGGCTCAATATCGTAGCCCGCTTCACGCGCCAGGATCACCAGCTTGCGCATCACGTCCTGGCCGGAGAGATCGACCCGCGGATCCGGTTCGGTCAGCCCCTGCTGCCAGGCCTGATCCACCAACTCGGTGAACGGCACCGTGCCGTCGAACTGCAGGAACAGCCAGGAAAGCGTACCGGAGAAGATCCCACTGATCGCCAGAATGCTGTCGCCGCTGTCACGCAAATCCCGCACCGTATGGTTAACCGGCAGGCCGGCACCGACGGTAGCGTTATACAGCCAGTGGCGGCCGGTTTTGGCGAAAGCATCACGGATTTGGCGATAATTATCGCTGCAAGACGCGCCCGCCAGCTTGTTGGCGCTGATCACATGGAAGCCATAGCTGGCGAAATCCAGATATTGTTCGGCCAGCTCCTCACTGGCGGTCACGTCAAGCACCACCAGATCGTCGAACGGATGCGCACGCATCCACAGGAACAGTGACTCTTCGTCCAGCTCCTGTGCTTCGTCCTCAAAGAACGCCAGGGCGCGGCTGGCATCCAGCCCATCGTAATTGAGCAGGCTGCGGCGGCTGTCCACCACGCCCGCCAGGCTGAACTCAAAGCCGCTGCGGGCGGAAATATTTTTCTGCTCGCGGGCAAACAGCTCCAGCCAGCGTGCGCCGATGTTGCCTTTACCGAACAGCACCAGGCCAATGTTTTTTTCGGCGCGGAACAGGGTCTGGTGCAGGCCCTGGATCAGCAACGCGGTCGGCCCCTGACGCAGTACCGCCACCAGGCTGATGCCGTCTTCGGCCTGCCAGATAAATTCTACCGGCTGGTCTTTCAACTGTTGATAGAAACGGTGGCTGTGCAGCGGATTTTTGCAAACGCCCGCGCCCACCAGCGCCACCAGCGCCAGGCCTTCACGCAGCCGCAGCTCACCCGGTAATGACGCTTCCTGCAAGGTACGCAGCACGCTATTGACCACTTCCGAGGTGTAGCACAGTTGAACCAGATTACGGTCAGGGTGAATGCCGATCGCCAGCGGTTTGATTTGCGCGCGCTTGAGTACCAAATCCAGCTCTTTCTGCGCCAGTGTGAAGTCATGCTGGCTGGCAACGTTCAGCTCAATCAAACACACGTCGTCATGGCTGGTGACAATCTTCGCGCCGGTGCCGGAGGCCAGCACGCGTTCGATACGCGTTGAGCCTTGTTCCGGCTGATAGCTACAGCGCAGTTGCAGATCGATATCACTGCCGGACACCGGCTGCAGGGTGCGAGTATGCAGCACCGGTGCCGCCAGGCGAGCCAGTTCACTGGCTTCATCCAACCGCAACAGTGGCAGCAGGCAGGCATCTTTTACCTTGCGCGGATCGGCGCTGTAAACCCCGGCCACGTCGCTCCAAATGGTCACGCGCTCCGCACCGGCCAACGCGCCGACCTGGGTAGCGGAATAGTCACTGCCGTTACGCCCCAACAACACGGTTTCACCGGCGTCGTTGCGTGAAATAAAGCCGGTCACCACCAGGCGTTTGCCCGGGTGCTGAGCCAGCAACTGTTGCAGCAATGGATAAGAGCGGCCTTCGTCAACCTGGGGTTGAGCGGCACGCTCCGCGCGCAGGAAGTCACGCGCATCCAGCCAGGCGGCCTGCATATCCAGCTTGTTCAGTACCGCCGCCATCAGCCGCGCCGACCAAATCTCACCGTGCCCAACGACCTCGGCGTATACGGCGTCGTCGAGCTTTTCGTCCAGCAACACCGCCAGACGCTCCAGATCCTGAATAAAATCGGCGATCAACGGCTCGGCAGTTTCCGGTGGGAGCAGGCCGCCAATCAATTCGCTGTGATAGCGACGCAGCGTCTGCTGAACCTGATGTGCAGAAAGACGATCGCTTTGACTGAGCTTCAGCCAGCTAATCAGTTGGTTGGTGGTGCTGCCGGCAGCCGATACCACCATCATGTCACCCGGTTGGCTGTATTCGGCCATGATCCCGGCCACCCGCAGATAACACTTCACGTCTGCCAGGCTGCTGCCGCCAAACTTGTGTAGTTGACGCCCGCTCACCGGCCCTGCTACCGCAATTGCATTCATGCTTACCTCGTTGCCGCCGCCTGGAAGGCTCGTTCCAGATCGGCAATCAAATCTTCACTGTCTTCAATACCCACGGAGATACGCAGCAGGCTCTCGGAAATACCGGCCGCCGCACGGGCTTCTGCCGCCATACCTGCGTGGGTCATGGTCGCTGCATGCGAGATCAGGCTTTCTACGCCGCCCAAGGATTCTGCCAGAGTAAACAGCTCAAGGGCAGACAGAAAACGGCGCAGTAGCGCTTCATCACCGTCCAGTTCAAAGCTGAGCATCGCGCCAAAGCCGCGTTGCTGACGACGTGCAATCTCGTGCCCAGGGTTCTGAGGCAGAGAAGGATGATACAGCTTTTTCACCAAGGGTTGCTGCTGTAAATAACTGACAATCGCATCGGCGTTTTGTTGCGCCGCCTTGATACGCGGTGACAGCGTGCGCATGCCGCGCAGCAACAAATAGCTGTCGAACGCGCCACCGGTCACGCCGATATTATTGGCCCACCACGCCAATTCCACCGCCAGATCTTTATCTTTGGCGATCACCGCGCCGGCCACCACGTCGGAATGGCCATTGAGGTATTTGGTACAGGAATGCACCACCAAATCGGCACCCAGCCCAATCGGCTGCTGTAGCGCCGGGCTGAGGAAGGTGTTGTCCACCACCGTCAAGGCCCCCACGGCGTGTGCCGCATCGCAAATCGCCGCAATATCCACCACACGCAGCAGTGGGTTGCTTGGGCTTTCAATCAGCACCAGCTTGGGCTTTTGCGCCAACGCCTGCTGCAGCGCTTCTTCATTCCCCTGATCGACAAACAGCACGCGGTAAGCGCCACGCTTGCTCAGGCTATCGAACAGACGGTAGCTGCCACCATAGCAATCATGTGGCGCCACCAGCAGATCGCCGGGTTGCAGGAATACCGTGGTCACCAGATGGATTGCCGACATCCCGCTGCTGGTCATCACCGCACCGGCGCCCCCTTCCAGTTCCGCCAGCGCACGCTGGACCACGTCACGCGTCGGGTTACCGCGACGTGAGTAGTCATGAGCACGAGGCTGGTTGAAGTCGGTGAAATTATAGGTGCTGGAAAGGTGGATCGGCGGGACAACGCAGCCGTACTGTTCGTCATCGTTCAGGCCGCTACGTACGGCAATCGTGGCAGGTTTACGCGTCATAGGGTCTCTCGGCTCTCGGGATTGGGATGAATGAGGCCTAAAGATTAATCGCAGTGAGGATAGACGTCAATACATCTGGACATCTAAACTTCTTTGCGTATAGATTGAGCAAAAGCCTAATACCCGCTAAAATTATGCCAGTTTTAGATGACGATACGATGTTAACCCGGAATGCATAGGCGACGCCTATTGATCGTCCGCATTCAGTGACCCTGGTCGCGTAAAATTGACATTTATTTAGTGAGAACAGTGAAGATCGGGCATAATTGGCCGGTTTTTAGAATTTTGTAATTTTTCTGACAATTTTAAGGTGTCCCATGGCTGAGTGGAACGGCGAGTATGTCAGCCCTTACGCTGAACACGGTAAAAAAAGCGAGCAAGTAAAAAAAATCACGGTATCCATTCCGCTGAAGGTCCTGAAAATCCTTACCGATGAACGGACGCGTCGCCAGGTGAATAACCTGCGCCATGCCACCAACAGCGAATTGCTGTGCGAAGCATTTCTGCACGCCTTTACCGGCCAGCCGCTGCCGAACGACGAAGACCTGCGCAAAGAACGCAGCGATGAAATCCCGGAAGCCGCGAAACTGCTGATGCGTGAATTGGGTGTGGATCCCGATACCTGGGAATACTAAGCGCCGGTCTGCACTTGCTTGCAGACGGTAGAAACGAAAAAAGGCGCCGAAGGCGCCTTTTTCATCTGACGATAAGAAATCTTATTTCTTAGCGCCTGGCACGCTGAAACGCTTGTTGAAGCGGTCAACGCGGCCACCGGTAGCAACATCACGCTGCTTGCCAGTGTAGAACGGGTGACATTCGCCACAAACGTCCAGGTTCAGATCGTGACCCACTGTAGAGCGGATTTTGATCACGTTACCGCAAGAGCAGTTAGCAGTAACTTCTTCGTATTTTGGGTGGATACCTTGTTTCATGGGAAACCTCAGTTAAGGCCGTGTCGCTATCCAGCCCTGTTTCGCCAGACACCACACGTGGTTGATAAAGAATTTGGTATCGAATTATACCAAAGGCGGCAAATTATACAGAATTAAAAGTACCGCGCAATCGGAACCGTACATTTGCCGATGCGCAGTGTAAACTGATGGACTCTTTTTTTCACTCTGGATGACCCCATGCCTGTTGTTCACGTTGCTTTGCCGGTCCCCCTCGCCCGCACCTTCGACTATCTGCTGCCGCAAGGCCTGCAGCCGGCGGTCGGCGCGCGCGTAGGTGTGCCCTGGGGTAAGCAACGGGCGATCGGTATCGTCACCGGCTGCAGCGAAACCAGCGAATTGCCGCTGGACAAGCTTAAACCCATCGACAGCGTGCTCGACAGCGCCTCGCTGTTCTCACCCAGCCTGTGGCGCATTCTGCGCTGGGCCAGCGACTATTATCATTACCCCATCGGTGAAGTGCTGTTCCACGCATTGCCTATCCTGCTGCGTCAGGGAAAACCGGCTGAAGCGGCACCGCTGTGGCAGTGGTTCGCTACCGAACAGGGCCGCGCTACGCTGCCGGAAAGCCTGAAACGCGCGCCCAAGCAGCAGCAAGCGCTGGCCGCGTTGCTGCAACGTCCGGTCTATCGCCATCAGGTCAGTGAACTGGAATTAACCGAGAGCGCCTTGCAGGCATTGCGCGCCAAGGGGCTGATCGATTTACGCTCTCAAACGTTGGCGGTGCAGGACTGGCGGCCCGGTTTTGAAGTGCTGGGTGAACGGCTGCGGCTTAACACCGAGCAGGCGACCGCCGTGGGTGCCATTCGCAGCGAAGACGAGCAGTTCGCCACCTGGCTGCTGGCCGGGGTCACGGGTTCCGGCAAGACCGAGGTCTATCTCAGCGTACTGGAAAACATCCTGGCGAAGGGCAAACAGGCATTGGTACTGGTGCCGGAAATCGGCCTGACGCCGCAGACCATTGCCCGTTTTCGCGAACGCTTCAACGCCCCGGTGGAGGTGCTGCACTCCGGCCTTAACGACAGTGAACGGCTGGCAGTCTGGCTGCGCGCCCGCAGCGGCGAGGCGGCAATTGTAATCGGCACCCGCTCGGCGCTGTTTACGCCGTTTTCGCGCCTGGGCGTGATCATCATCGATGAAGAACACGACAGCTCTTATAAACAGCAGGAAGGCTGGCGCTACCACGCCCGCGATCTGGCGGTATTCCGTGCCCGCGAGGAAAACATCCCGATGGTGATGGGCACCGCCACGCCGGCACTGGAAACGCTGCACAATGTGCAACTGGGTAAATATCGCCAGCTCAAACTCACCCAGCGTGCAGGTAATGCCAAACCGGCGACGCAGCATCTGATCGATCTGAAAGGCCTGCCGCTGAAGGTGGGTCTTTCGCAGCCGTTGCTGAAAAGCATGCAGCACCATTTGAAGGCCGGTAATCAGGTGATGCTGTTTCTTAACCGGCGCGGCTACGCACCGGCGCTGTTGTGCCACGAGTGCGGCTGGATCGCCGAGTGTCAGCGCTGCGATCATTACTACACCTTCCACCAGAATCATCGTCAACTGCGCTGCCACCACTGCGACAGCCAGCGTCCGGTCCCCCACCAGTGCCCACAATGCGGCTCTACTCATCTGGTGTCGGTCGGCGTCGGCACAGAACAGTTGGAACATGAACTGGCGCCGCTGTTCCCGGAAACGCCGATCACTCGTATCGATCGCGACACCACCAGCCGCAAAGGCTCGCTGGAACAGCATCTGGCGGATATTCACCGCGGCGGCTCGCGCATTTTGATCGGCACCCAGATGCTGGCCAAGGGCCACCATTTCCCGGATGTGACGTTGGTAGCCCTGCTGGATGTCGACGGCGCTCTGTTCTCAGCCGACTTCCGTTCCGCCGAGCGCTTTGCCCAGCTGTATACCCAGGTCTCCGGCCGCGCCGGCCGTGCCGGTAAGCCCGGCGAGGTCTTGTTGCAGACTCACCACCCGGAACACCCACTGCTGCAAATTCTGCTGCAACAGGGTTACGACGCCTTTGCCAAACAGACGTTGGCGGAGCGCAACAGCGTGTTCCTGCCGCCCTATACCAGCCATATCATCGTGCGTTCGGAAGATCACGATAACCAGCAGGCCCCCCAGTTCCTGCAGCAACTGCGCAATCTGCTGGAAGCCAGCCCGCTGAAAGACGACTCGCTATGGGTGATGGGGCCGGTCCCGGCGCTGCAGTCGAAACGCGGCGGTCGTTTCCGCTGGCAACTGCTGCTGCAACACCCTTCCCGGCGGGTACTGCAACAGTTAATGAAAAGCTCCCTGCCGCTGGTCAGTACCCTGCCACAGGCACGTAAGGTGAAATGGACGCTGGATATCGATCCGATAGATAGCTGAACCCAGAAAAGTCCGATTCAGTTCATCCAATGCAAACGTTTACCCTTGAAATTGCGAGCGAACGCTAAAAAACCTTCCCAGGTCACACTTTTTATGCAAATTAGGTAACAAAGGCAGGACGTATTCTGTTTAGAATAACTGCGAAGGCAATTTGTCACCTCTTGCAGGACAGTGATGGAATGTTTGAGCGCGGATGGCGCTAAATGATAACAACACCACCGCACGCCAGAATTTGTGAGCAAACTGAAGTCGTCGCGTTGGCATGGGGCTAACGCAAGGAGAAAGGCGTTGGAACACAAGAAAGAATTATCCATGGCAACCATGAAAGACGTTGCCGAAATGGCGGGCGTTTCAACGGCAACCGTGTCGCGTGCGCTGATGAACCCGGAAAAGGTGTCAACGCCGACGCGTCAGAAAGTGGAACAGGCCGTACTGGCCGTGGGCTATTCTCCTCATGCCCTCTCTCGCAATATCAAGCGTAACGAATCCCGGACTATCCTGGTGATCGTCCCCGACATTTGCGATCCGTTTTTCGCCGATGTGATCCAGGGGATCGAGCAAACCGCCGCACAACAGGGCTACCTGGTGCTGATTGGTGACTGTGCTCAGCAAAACCAGCAGGAACGCACCTTCGTCAACCTGATCATTACCAAACAAATCGATGGCATGCTGCTGCTCGGCTCTAACCTGCCGTTCGATGCCAGCAAGGAAGAGCAGCGTAACCTGCCGCCGATGGTGATGGCCAACGAGTTTGCTCCGGAGCTGGAACTGCCGACGGTGCACATCGATAACCTGACCGCCGCCTTCGAAGCCGTGCATTATTTACATCAGCTCGGCCACCAGCAAATCGCCTGTGTCGCCGGGCCGGAACAGATGCCGCTCAGCCATTATCGCCTGCAAGGTTACATTCAGGCGCTACGTCGTAATGGCATTACCGTCGAAAGCAGCTATATTACCCGGGGTGATTTCACCTACGAGGCTGGCGCTCAGGCGCTGGCAACGTTGATGGCACAGCCAAAACCGCCGACGGCAGTGTTCTGCCACAGTGATGTGATGGCCATTGGCGTGCTGTCGCAGGCGAAAAAGATGGGGCTGCGGGTACCGCAGGACCTTTCTATCATCGGCTTTGACGACATCAAACTGGCGCAGTATTGCGATCCACCGTTAACCACAGTGGCTCAACCGCGCTACCAGATTGGCCAGCAGGCCATGTTATTGCTGTTGGAGCAGCTACACGGGCAGACCGTGGCAAGCGGCTCCCGGCTATTGGACAGTGAATTGATTATCAGAGGCAGCACCGCTGCCCCGAAACGCTAGTCAAATATTTTAGGGTTCAGTAACATGACGGACTTATCCCCTCATCAGGACACAGCGGAATAATAGTGGCACAAAAAGACTATGTAAGCCGTGGGCGCGCAGCAGGAGCTAAGCGTAAAACCCCCAGCCGTAAAAAACGCAGTTCTCCGAAGGTTTCCAAAACCGTGTTGGCGTTAGCCGTCGCACTTCTGGTTGTCTTTATCGGTGGCCTCTATTTCATTACGCACAACAAGCCGGATGATGCGCCGCTGCTGCCTGTGCACAGCAATCGTCCAGGTAACGGCTTGCCGCCGAAACCGGAGGAACGCTGGCGCTACATCAAAGAGCTGGAGAATCGTCAGATTGGCGTGCAAACCCCGACCGAACCTACGGCAGGCGGTGAAGCCAACTCCAAGACTCAGTTGACTGCAGAGCAACGCCAACTGCTGGATCAAATGCAGGCGGATATGCAACAACGTCCGACACAGCTCAATGAAGTGCCGTATAACGACCCTTCCCAGGCCGCCGCACGTAGCCGTCAGCAGCAGCAGCAGCAGGTGCAACAACAGCAGATTCAGCAGCAACAGGTGCAGCAACCACCGGTGACTCAACCGCGTAACCCGTTTAACAACGGCGCGACGACAGCACCGGTACAGCAGCCGGCTCAGCCGAAGCCACAACCCAAGCCGCAGCCGCAGCCGGTAACGCAGCCGCCGGTGCAGATTAAGCAGCCGAAACCTGAGGTCAAACCGGAAACCAAGCCGGAAGTGAAACAGGAAACGGCCAAGCAGGAAACCAAGCCAGAGTCGAAGCAAAAATGGATGGTGCAGTGTGGCTCGTTCCGTGCAACCGACCAGGCAGAATCCGTGCGTGCGCGCCTGGCGTTTGAAGGTATTGAAAGCCGTATCACCGCCGGCGGCGGCTGGAATCGTGTGGTGCTCGGCCCATACAGCAGCCGGGCTGCTGCGGACAAAACCCTGTCGCGCCTGAAGGGCGTAGGCATGTCAAGTTGCATTCCCCTCTCCGTTGGGGGTTGAAAAGCTTCAATCCCCCCCCATCTATACTCTCAATATGCCTCGTAGTGTCTGCGCAAGCAGATACTGCGAGGGCTTCTTTCCGTCTTCAACGAGGGTCTGCTCGTGACAACAATTGTAAGCGTACGCCGTAACGGCCAGGTAGTGATCGGTGGCGATGGCCAGGCTACCTTGGGCAATACGGTAATGAAGGGCAACGTCAAGAAAGTGCGTCGCCTGTATAACGACAAAGTGATTGCCGGTTTTGCCGGTGGCACCGCGGATGCCTTCACGCTGTTTGAGCTGTTCGAGCGCAAGCTGGAAATGCACCAGGGTCACCTGGTGAAAGCAGCCGTTGAATTAGCGAAAGACTGGCGCACCGACCGCATGCTGCGCAAGCTCGAAGCGCTGCTGGCAGTCGCGGATGAAAACTCCTCGCTGATCATCACCGGCAACGGTGACGTGATCCAGCCTGAAAATGATTTGATTGCGATTGGCTCCGGCGGTCCGTACGCCCAGGCAGCCGCCCGCGCGATGTTGGAAAATACCGAACTGAGCGCCCGCGAAATTGTTGATAAGTCTCTCAACATCGCCGGTGACATCTGTATTTACACCAACCATTTCCACACCATTGAAGAATTGCCTTCCAAAGCGTAAGGATCGAATACTATGTCTGAAATGACCCCGCGCGAGATCGTCAGCGAACTGGACAGTTACATCATTGGCCAGAACAAAGCCAAACGTGCCGTTGCCATCGCCCTGCGTAACCGCTGGCGCCGGATGCAGCTCAACGAGATGCTGCGCCACGAAGTCACGCCAAAGAACATTCTGATGATCGGCCCGACCGGCGTCGGTAAAACCGAAATCGCCCGCCGTCTGGCGAAACTGGCCAACGCGCCGTTCATCAAGGTTGAAGCCACCAAGTTCACCGAAGTGGGCTACGTTGGGAAAGAAGTGGATTCTATTATCCGCGACCTGACCGATGCTGCGATCAAAATGGTGCGTCTGCAATCAATCGACAAGAACCGTACCCGCGCCGAAGAGCTGGCGGAAGAACGTATCCTTGATGTGTTGATCCCACCGGCCAAGAACAACTGGGGCCAGGCGGAAGAGCATCAGGAGCCGTCCTCGGCACGACAGGCATTCCGCAAGAAACTGCGTGAAGGCCAGTTGGACGACAAGGAAATTGAGATCGATCTGGCTGCCGCACCGATGGGCGTAGAAATCATGGCCCCTCCTGGCATGGAAGAAATGACCAACCAGTTGCAGTCAATGTTCCAGAACCTCGGTGGCCAGAAGCAGAAACCACGCAAGCTGAAGATCAAAGAAGCCTTCAAACTGCTGGTGGAAGAAGAAGCCGCCAAGCTGGTGAACCCGGAAGAGCTGAAAGAACAGGCGATCGAAGCGGTTGAGCAGCACGGCATCGTGTTTATCGACGAGATCGACAAAATCTGTAAGCGCGGCGGCCAAAGCTCCGGCCCGGACGTGTCTCGCGAAGGCGTGCAGCGCGACCTGCTGCCGCTGGTGGAAGGCTGTACCGTTTCCACCAAGCACGGGATGGTGAAAACCGATCACATTCTGTTTATCGCTTCCGGCGCATTCCAGACCGCCAGCCCTTCAGACCTGATCCCGGAACTGCAGGGTCGTCTGCCGATCCGCGTTGAGTTGCAGGCGCTGACCACCGAAGATTTCGAGCGTATTCTGACCGAGCCAAGCGCTTCGCTGACCGAGCAGTATAAAGCACTGATGGGCACCGAAGGCGTCAATATCGAGTTCACCGCCGAAGGTATCCGCCGCATCGCCGAAGCCGCATGGCAGGTTAACGAAAGCACCGAAAACATCGGCGCACGTCGTTTGCACACCGTGCTTGAGCGTCTGATGGAAGATATTTCTTATGATGCGAGTGAAATTAACGGTCAATCCATTACAATTGATGCGGATTACGTAGGTAATCATCTGGATGAACTGGTAGCGGATGAAGATTTGAGTCGTTTTATCCTATAATCGCTCAATCATGTCCAGTCAGTCATCTGTGGGAGGCATTTGCCTCCCACAACTATTTCTAACGGACACAGCCACTAACTCTGAAGCGAAAAATGAGCTCATCAACTACCATCTCCCCGGCCAGAGCCTGGCTTGAAAGTTTACGACCGCGCACCCTGCCGCTGGCCTTTGCCTCGATCGTCGTCGGTTCCGCCATTGCCGCCTGGCAAGGTAGCCTGAAGCCCGGCGTGGCGCTGCTGGCGCTGCTGACGGCCGGCCTGCTGCAAATTCTCTCCAACCTGGCGAACGACTATGGCGATGCGGTAAAAGGCAGCGACAAGGAAGACCGCATCGGGCCGCTACGTGGTATGCAAAAAGGCATGATCACCCAGGCACAGATGAAACGGGCTTTGGTGGTAACGGTGGTACTGATCGCCATCGCCGGCAGTTCGCTAATTGCCGTAGCCTGTGAACAACCCAGCGATGTGGTGGGCTTCCTGGTGCTGGGCGGGCTTTCTATCGTCGCAGCCATTACCTATACCGTCGGCAACAAACCTTACGGCTATCTGGGCTTGGGCGATATCTCGGTGCTGGTGTTCTTCGGCTGGCTGAGCGTCGCAGGCACTTTCTACCTGCAAACCCACGCCTTTGACAGCATCGTGATGCTGCCGGCCACCGCCTGTGGCCTGCTGGCAGCGGCGGTGCTCAATATCAATAATCTGCGCGATATCGAAAGCGATCGCGCCAACGGCAAGAATACCCTGGCAGTCCGACTCGGGCCGCAGAAGGCGCGTTATTACCACCTGTTGCTGCTGATCGGCGCGGTGGCGTGCTTTACGCTGTTCACGTTGCTCAACCTGCATAGCCTGTGGGGCTGGTTGTTTGTCTTGGCTATCCCGTTGCTGGTACGCCATGGCTTACGCGTGTTGCGTGACCCTACGCCAGCCGGTATGCGGCCGATGCTTGAACATATGGTCAAGGCGGCGCTGCTGGCCAATATATTGTTCGCTATCGGCGTGGTGCTCAGTTAGCCATCGAACTGATGATTTTGCCAACAGGGCGAATAAAGGGATATACTGGTTATTCCAGCGGCAAACAGACGTAAAATCCTATGAAATACGATACTTCCGAACTTTGCGACATCTATCACGAAGAGGTGAACGTAGTTGAGCCTCTATTCTCCAATTTTGGCGGGCGTACTTCATTTGGCGGGCAAATCACTACGGTGAAATGCTTTGAGGATAACGGTCTGTTATTCGAGCTGCTTGAAGAAAACGGCCGTGGTCGCGTCCTGGTGATTGACGGTGGCGGCTCGGTACGTCGTGCCCTGATCAACGCAGAACTGGCACGTCTGGCCACCCAGAACGAGTGGGAAGGCATCGTGGTGTACGGCGCGGTTCGCCAGGTAGACGATCTGGAAGAGATGGACATCGGCATTCAGGCAATGGCGGCCATTCCGGTCGGCGCCGCCAGTGAGAGCATTGGCGAAAGCGACATCCGCGTTAACTTCGGCGGTGTGACCTTCTTCTCCGGCGATCATCTGTATGCCGACAATACCGGTATTATCCTGTCCGAGGATCCACTCGATATCGAGTGATTTTCAGACAGGAAAAAGGGCGCCTAAGGCGCCCTTTTCGATCGTGCAATACGGAATCAGACTTCTTCCATTTTGCCCAACAGCGCACGCAGACGGTCTTGCCATACGTGCTGCTCTTCTTTCAGTTGCTGGTTCTCGCGTACCAACGATTCGTGGTTGCCAGAGGCAGCCTGAACTTCCTGTGAAAGAGTGTTGTTTTTGTCTTTCAGCTCTTCAATTTCCATCTGCAGCAGGGTGATGGTATCGATCGCCTGCTGAACTTTTGATTCCAATTTCTCAAATACTTCAAATGACATTCTTCAGTCCCCTCATGATAGCAAGGCGTACATCTATAGGTAACGGCCGCAACTTTGGTTGCAACTGCTGCGAATATGCATCGCGCCAAGTGACACACGCTTTTATTGAAAATAACGCGCCTGTCTCGATAAAACGCTTCTTTCGATAAAAACGATTGTAAGTAGCCTGTCCCCGACTGTCTAGCAACATCCGGCTCAACGCGCAGTCTGTTGCAATTTTCCTGCCGCCACTATCAGCAAAAACTGAAAATACTCACCACGCGTAAATCGCTTTGTTAACGAACGGTGGCCAAATCACTGGTCAGATCACAGTTTCATGGAGCAGAAAGAACACAAAACGACGCGAATTCGCTCAATTTTATGACGAAGCACACACATTTTGATTTCGCTATTTCTCGTTTATGTTCGTTAACGATAAATTTACATCACGTCCTCAATTAATAATTGGACGAGATGAAAAAAACTGTACCCATAGGCCAGATCGATACACACCCAGAGCCTATAAACCCATAACCGCCGTTTTGCAGGACAACAACATTATGAGCCAAACCACCAGTCCGACCCTAAAAGGCCAATGTATCGCCGAGTTTCTCGGCACCGGCCTGTTGATATTTTTTGGCGTAGGCTGCGTTGCCGCGTTGAAACTGGCTGGCGCCAGCTTCGGCCAGTGGGAAATCAGTATCATTTGGGGCCTGGGCGTTGCCATGGCCATCTATCTGACCGCTGCCATCTCTGGTGCGCATCTCAACCCGGCAGTCACCATCGCACTGTGGCTGTTCGCCTGCTTTGACGGACGCAAAGTATTGCCTTACATCGTCGCGCAGATCGCCGGTGCCTTCTGCGCCGCAGCGCTGGTCTACGGGCTGTATTACAACCTGTTCTTCGATTTTGAAGCGGCCAACCATATGGTACGTGGCAGCGACGAAAGCCTGGCCCTGGCCGGCATTTTCTCCACCTACCCTAATGCACACATCTCCGTGGGTCAGGCTTTCCTGGTTGAAACGGTGATTACCGCGATCCTGATGTGCCTGATCCTGGCGCTGACCGACGACGGCAACGGCATTCCACGTGGCCCGCTGGCACCGCTGTTAATCGGTATTCTGATTGCCGTGATCGGCGCCTCTATGGGACCATTGACCGGCTTTGCGCTGAACCCGGCCCGTGACTTCGGTCCGAAAATGTTCGCTTATCTGGCCGGCTGGGGCAAAGTGGCCTTCACCGGTGCGCGTGATATCCCGTACTTCCTGGTGCCAATCTTTGGCCCAATCATCGGTGCCTGCCTGGGTGCCTTCGGCTACCGCATGCTCATTGGCCGCAATCTGCCGTGTGACGTTTGCGTAGAAGAAGAAAAACCCGCCGCCAAGGCTCAGCAGCGTAAAGCGTGATTGGCACAGTTTTAAAACGGTTAACAACAGCAGGACTAAAATCATGACTGTAGAAAAAAAATACATTGTCGCTCTCGACCAGGGAACTACCAGTTCACGTGCCGTAGTGCTAGACCACGATGCCAATATTGTTGCGGTGTCGCAGCGTGAATTCACGCAGATTTACCCGAAAGCCGGCTGGGTTGAGCATGATCCAATGGAGATTTGGTCATCACAGAGCTCCACGCTGGTGGAAGTGCTGGCGAAAGCCGACATCAATTCCGATCAGATCGCCGGCATCGGCATCACCAACCAGCGCGAAACCACCATCGTCTGGGAAAAAGACACCGGCAAACCGATCTATAACGCCATCGTCTGGCAATGCCGCCGCACCGCCGATATCTGTGAAAAACTAAAACGCGACGGCATGGAAGAGTACATCCGTCACAACACCGGCCTGGTGGTTGACCCGTACTTCTCCGGCACCAAGGTAAAATGGATCCTCGATCACGTTGAAGGTGCCCGTGAACGCGCCAAGCGCGGCGAGCTGCTGTTCGGTACCGTCGACACCTGGCTGGTGTGGAAAATGACCCAGGGGCGGGTGCATGTGACCGATTACACCAACGCCTCGCGCACCATGATGTTCAATATCCATGAGCTGGACTGGGATGAGCGCATGCTGGAAGCGCTGGATATCCCGCGCGCGATGCTGCCGAAAGTCCGTCCATCCTCTGAAGTGTACGGCCAGACCAACATCGGTGGTAAAGGCGGTACGCGTATTCCTATCGCCGGTATTGCCGGTGACCAGCAGGCGGCACTGTACGGCCAACTGTGCGTTCAACCGGGCATGGCGAAAAACACCTACGGCACCGGCTGCTTCCTGCTGATGAACACCGGCAAAGAAGCAGTACGTTCCAGCCACGGCCTGCTGACCACTATCGCCTGCGGCCCACGCGGCGAAGTGAACTATGCGCTGGAAGGCGCAGTCTTCATCGGCGGCGCTTCTATTCAGTGGCTGCGCGATGAGCTGAAACTGATCAGCGATGCGGCCGACTCCGAATACTTCGCCACCAAGGTGAAAGACAGCAACGGGGTATATGTGGTGCCTGCCTTTACCGGTCTGGGCGCGCCTTACTGGGACCCGTATGCCCGTGGCGCGATCTTCGGCCTGACCCGTGGCGCGAACAGCAACCACATTATCCGTGCCACGCTGGAATCCATTGCCTATCAGACGCGCGACGTGCTGGATGCGATGCAGGCCGACTCCAACACCCGCCTGCAATCGCTGCGTGTGGACGGTGGTGCGGTCGCCAACAACTTCCTGATGCAGTTCCAGTCTGACATCCTCGGGACCCGTGTAGAGCGTCCTGAGGTGCGTGAGTCGACTGCACTGGGTGCCGCATTCCTGGCAGGCCTGGCTATCGGCTACTGGAATGACCTGGATGAAGTGAAGAGCAAGGCGGTCATCGAGCGTGAGTTCCGTCCAAGCATTGAAACCACCGAGCGTAACTTCCGTTACAGCGGCTGGAAAAAAGCGGTTGCCCGCGCGCAAGCATGGGAAGAGCACGACTAACGCTGTTTTGCTTTGTTGACCTCATCACGCGCTGCCTCCGGGTGGCGCGTTTTTTTTGCCCCGCCCCACCATCGCCCGCTGTGATAAACTTTGTCGATATTTTCTCCCTTTCTCACAGACAGGTTTTGCCATGAAACGTGAATTAGCCATCGAATTTTCCCGTGTTACCGAAGCTGCCGCGCTGGCGGGCTACAAATGGTTGGGACGCGGCGATAAGAACGCCGCCGATGGTGCTGCGGTCAACGCAATGCGCATTATGCTTAATAAAGTGGATATCGATGGCCGCATCGTGATCGGCGAAGGCGAAATTGATGAAGCGCCAATGCTGTATATCGGCGAGCAGGTCGGCAGCGGCCAGGGCGACGCGGTGGATATCGCCGTCGACCCGATCGAAGGCACCCGCATGACCGCCATGGGTCAGCCCAATGCGTTGGCTGTACTGGCGGTGGGCGATCGCGGCACCTTCCTGCACGCCCCTGACATGTATATGGAAAAACTGGTAGTGGGCCCGGCAGCGCGCGGCGCGATCGATCTTAACCTGCCGCTGGCCGAGAACCTGAACAAGGTCGCGGTCTGTCTGGGCAAACCGCTGAGTCAATTGACGGTGGTCATTCTGGCCAAGCCGCGTCACGACGGCGTTATTGCCCAGATGCAGCAACTCGGGGTACGAGTCTTCGCTATCCCCGACGGCGATGTGGCGGCCTCAATCCTGACCTGTATGCCCGACAGTGAAGTCGACGTGATGTACGGTATCGGCGGCGCGCCTGAAGGGGTCATTTCCGCCGCGGTGATCCGTGCTCTGGACGGCGATATGCAGGCACGCCTGCTGCCGCGCCACCAGGTGAAGGGCGACAGCGCCGAGAATCGCCGCATCGGTGAGGAAGAACTGGCGCGTTGCAAAGAGATGGGAATTGAAGCCGGCAAGGTATTGCTGCTGGATGATATGGCGCGCAACGACAACGTGATTTTCTCCGCCACCGGCATCACCAAGGGCGATTTGTTGGAAGGCATTAGCCGCCAGGGCAATATGGCCACCACGGAAACCCTGCTGATCCGCGGCAAATCACGCACTATCCGCCGTATCCGCTCAACCCACTATCTGGATCGTAAAGACCCGGCGCTGCACGAGTTCCTGCTGTAAATAATCAGGGCGCCTTCGGCGCCCTGTCAGTTTTATACGGTATGTCCCTGATGCTGCATCCGGTGCGATAACGGCCACCAGCACAGCAAAATCAGTAACGCCATGGCAAACATCAGCAGGCCGAGGCTGAACTGCCCGGTCTGCGGCAGCATGGCGGAAAGCCAGGTCGCCAGGCCGGAGCCCATGTTCTGCATGCCCCCGACCAATGCGCCGGCCGCACCGGCCAGATAAGGAAACGGCTCCATCGCCCCGGTAGTGGCCAGCGGGAATAACATCCCGGCACCGAAGAAGAACAGCGCAGCCGGCACAATCAGCGTCCAGATATTCATCACGCCAAACCACCCGGGGATCCACATCATCAGGCCCGCCAACAGGCAACTGATCACCGAATGCCACACCAGACTGTGGAAGCTTTTGCCGTCACGACCGGCATACCAGGCACCAAAGAACGCCGCCGGGATTGGCAGAATAAACAGGATACTGACGGTCAGTCCGCTAAGGCCGAGTACGCCGCCCATCAGCACGCCGCAGCTGGCTTCAAAGACCGCGATCCCCGCCAGAGCACCGATCAGCATCACCAGATAACAGCTGAAAGTGCTGTCCGCCAGCAGCTTGCGGAAGCTTGCCAGCATGCGCCGTTTTTCGGTCTGCTGCGGTCGGGTTTCCGGCAGCCAGCGGAACATGGCGAAGGCCACGCCGGCGCACAACACCAACAGGAAGGCATAACAGGCGCGCCAGCCAAATATCATCGCCAATGCCCCACCGATGATCGGTGCCAACAGCGGACTGACCAGAATGCCCATGTTGAGCAGGCTGTTGGCATAGCGCAGCGAAGTACCGGCATACAGGTCACGCGGCATGGTTCGCGCCATCACCCCCGCCACGCCGGTCCCCATCCCCTGAATGGCACTGGCGGCAACCAGCATCGTCAGGTTGGTGGACAACAGCGCGCCAAGCGCACCCATCATAAAAATCATCATCCCGGCCAGGATCACCGGCCGACGGCCAATACGGTCCGACAGCGGGCCGTAAATCAACTGCGAGAAACCATAGGTCATCAGATAAGCCGCCATCACGCGCTGCACGGCACCGGAGCGCACCGACAGATCCTTGGCAATATCAGCAATCACGGGGACATAAATGGTTTGTGCCATCTGACCGACGGCCACTAACAGGGTAAGCATCACCAACAGGTGAAAGTTTTCTATTTTTCTCATTATCTTCGTTAACGTATTAACTCGTCACAGCGTCCCGGTATGGCCCCTAATTCAGCCAGAACGGCGAGCAGCCCTCTATGGCGGCATAAGCTAACAAATTTAATTTTTTTAGCGAGTTTCCGGCAAATATTGATCTCCGTCACAGTGGCAGCAAAGCCAACCAGCCTCGTAAATTAAACTGTACGTCTACTGCTTATGGGTTAAAAATGGCAAACTTTCAATAGTTTGGCTTTAGCATTTAATCGATAATTATTTTCATCATCTTGAAATAAAATAACGCCATAGGGATTGGGTTTATGAAGACAACAGAGCTGATTTTATTGCAGTTAAAAACCTTGGGGCCGCACTCTGCCAAAATGCTGGCTGAGCGTCTGGACATCACCCCCATGGGTATCCGTCAGCATCTGCAATCTCTGGAAAAACGTGAGCTGGTGGGTTACGAGGAAGCGCGTACCAAGGTAGGTCGCCCCACACGCTACTGGTCGCTGACCCAGCAGGGCCACGCCCAGTTTGCCAATGGCCACGATCGGCTGGCGACAGAGCTGTTGGGATCCGCCCATCAGTTGTTTGGCACCGAAGGGGTGGAGCAGTTGCTCAGCGCGCGCGAAGACAAGCTTTATCAGCGCTATGCTGAAGAACTGTCTGAGGAAGACTGCCATCAGGCCAAACTCGCCCGATTGGTGCGCCTGCGGCAGCATGATGGCTACATGGCCGAACTGTTAGAGCACCCGCAAGGCATGCTGCTAGTGGAAAACCACTGCCCAATCGGCGTGGCGGCCACCGCCTGCAGCAGCCTGTGCAACTCGGAGCTGCAACTGTTTAACCGTCTGTTTGGCCAGGGTTATCGCATAGAGCGTACTGCGCATGCTATTTCCGGCTCACGACATTGCGCTTATTTGATTCGACCATTGGAGCTTTAGAGTATGGCTGACTGGGTTAATGGCAAGGTTACACAAGTCACGCAATGGACCGACGGGCTGTTCAGCATCACCGTCCATGCCCCCATTGCTCCCTTTACCGCCGGGCAATTTGCCAAACTGGCGCTGGAAATTGACGGCGAACGCGTGCAGCGCGCCTATTCCTACGTCAACGCCCCCAGCGATCCGAACCTGGAGTTTTACCTGGTCACCGTGCCGGAAGGCAAACTTAGCCCACGCCTCAATCAACTGCGACCGGGTTCCGAAGTGATGGTGACCAAAGAGGCCGCCGGATTTTTCGTGCTGGAGGAAGTGCCTGAATGCGACACCCTGTGGATGTTGGCGACAGGCACCGCCATCGGCCCTTACCTGTCGATGCTGCAGGAAGGCAAAGACCTGGATCGCTTCAAAAATCTGGTGCTGGTGCATGCCGCCCGCTTTGCGCGCGATCTCAGCTACCTGCCGCTGATGCAGCAATTGCAGCAGCGTTACAACGGCAAACTGCGCATTCAGACTATTGTCAGCCGCGAAGAAGTCACCGGCTCGTTGACCGGCCGCGTACCGGCGCTGATCGAGGATGGACGGCTGGAAGCGGCGGTGGGATTACCCCTCGACGCGGAAACCGACCACGTCATGCTGTGCGGTAACCCGCAAATGGTGCGGGATACCCAGCAAACGCTGAAGGATCAGCGGCAGATGCGCAAGCACCTGCGCCGCAAGCCTGGCCATATCACCAGCGAGCAATACTGGTAGCGTACGGCCTCATTGTGCGCTGAACTTCACCGGCTCGGCCGGCGGACCAAAACGGTTGGCATCGGGCGTGCCGACAAAGGCGCCCAAATCGATCATCATCATCACAATGATCAGCGTCGGGATAAAACGCCCGACGCCCCATTGCCAGAGCGGTGCCAGCATCTGCCAGTTGCCCGCCGCCAGCAACCACGCCAGGATCAGCAATAACGCCCACCAGCCGGCTTTATTGCGGTCGTGCAGCCGTTTCACCAACACCGCCGCCGTCGGCCACAGCAAGCCCACGATAAAGAATGCGATGGTCTGGATATCCACCAGTTCACGACTGGCGAGAGAAAAAGCCACAACCATCAGCACCAGCCACAGCACCATCCAAATCCAAAAGTCACGCCGCCCAATTCGGCCCTTAAACGAAAAGCACCACTGTTGTATTGTCATTGAATCCTGCGTTGTTAGCCTGCCCATATTCTGCCGTGCAGTGTAACATAGGCGCTGCCGGGCGAAGATTTCTGCCCTGCATTACGCGGAGTAACGCACAGCTTTCCTGTCAGCAAGCGATAATGGCGCGGGATCTTTGACAATCCCCCTGGGTTATCGCTTTAATCGGAGCCATCTTTGTTCTTGATGCCGTGTTATACCATGCTGAGAAAAACCATCGCCATCGCCTGCCTGTTGCTGAGTATCAGCAGCGCCTGGGCCGATCCGCCGGATGCCGCCGTCAGTGCATCGCCCACCGCGCCGTATCTGCTGGCCGGGGCACCGACCTTTGATCTGACGGTGGTCAAATTCCGCGAAAAATATAACCGCGACAACCCGACGCTGCCGATTGGCGAATTTCGCGCCATCGCAACCGCAGAGGACGATACGCCACTGCTGACGCGTGCCGCCAGCAAGCTGAACGAAAATCTCTACGCCTCCACTGCGCTGGAAAAGGGCACCGGCAAAATCAAAACGCTGCAAATTACCCATCTGCCGCTGCAGCAAAGCAGCGAAGAAAAGGCGGCCCGCACCATTGCCATCAACTATATGGCCGCACTGATGCGCCAGTTTGAACCGGCGCTGACGGTGGAAAAAAGCCTGAGCAAAGTGGCCAACCTGTTGGAGAAAGGCAAAGGGTCACGCTTTTACCAACAGCAGGTCGGTGCGATCCGTTATGTGGTCGCGGACAACGGCGATAAAGGGGTAACTTTCGCTGTTGAACCGGTTAAGCTGACGCTATCCGAGCCGTAACAGCCGGTCATTTAATGACGAAAAGCAAAGCCTTCGCGCTTAATCATCTCTATACTGTTGGGCAGGTAAACTGCCGGTCCGGCAGTGGTTATTTCGACTCTCGCGTTCCCTTGTTGGAGGAAAAAACATGCGTCATCCATTAGTTATGGGTAACTGGAAGCTTAACGGCAGCACTCACATGGTTAACGAACTGATCGCCGCACTGCGCAATGAACTGAGCAGTGTTGACGGTTGTGGCGTCGCTATCGCACCACCGGTCATGTACCTGGACCAGGCCAAGCACGCGCTGGCCGGCAGCCGCATCGCTCTGGGTGCCCAAAACGTAGACGTGAACCTGTCCGGCGCATTCACCGGTGAAGTTTCCGCCGACATGCTGAAAGATATTGGTGCGCAATACATCATCATCGGCCACTCCGAGCGTCGTACTTACCACAAAGAAACTGACGCTGCGATCGCCGAGAAATTTGCCGTGCTGAAAACTGCGGGTTTGATCCCAGTGCTGTGCATCGGTGAAACTGACGCTGAAAACGAAGCGGGTAAAACCGAAGAAGTTTGCGCACGTCAGATCGACGCCGTACTGAAAACCCAGGGTGCAGAAGCCTTTAAAGGCGCGGTTATCGCTTATGAGCCAATTTGGGCTATCGGTACCGGCAAGTCTGCCACTCCTGCGCAGGCACAGGCAGTACACAAATTTATCCGCGATCACATCGCCAAGCAGGACGCAGCCGTGGCTGCAGAAGTGATCATCCAGTACGGCGGCTCCGTGAACGACAAAAATGCTGCCGAGCTGTTCACTCAGCCGGACATCGACGGCGCGCTGGTTGGCGGCGCATCACTGAAAGCCGATGCTTTCGCCGTGATCGTCAAAGCCGCTGCTGCTGCTAAAAAAGCCTGATTTCTCCCGGCTTATAAATAACAAAACCCCGGCTTGCCGGGGTTTTTTATTGGTGCCCATTGAGCATCAACGTTTGCTGATTTCGTCAAACACGCCGCCGGTGGCAAAGTGCACCTTCTGCGCCTGAGTCCAGCCGCCGAAAGTATCATCCACGGTGAACAGTTTCAGTTTTGGGAACTGAGCGGCAAACTTGGCCGCTACCGCCGCATCGCGTGGACGGTAATAGTTTTTCGCCGCGATGGTCTGCCCTTCCGGCGTATACAGATACTTCAGGTAAGCCGTAGCCACATCACGGGTACCGCGCTTATCAACCACTTTATCCACCACCGACACGGTCGGCTCGGCCAGAATCGATTCGCTTGGGGTGATAATCTCAAACTTGTCCTTGCCCAGCTCTTTTTCCGCCAGCAGCGCTTCGTTCTCCCAGGCGATCAGCACATCACCGATACCGCGTTCAACGAAGGTATTGGTTGAACCGCGCGCACCGGAATCCAGCACTTCGACGTTCTTATACAGGTTTTTAACGAATTCTTGCGCCTTGGCCTGATCGTTATTGTTCTGATGCAGTGCATAACCCCAGGCCGCCAGATAGTTCCAACGCGCGCCGCCAGAGGTTTTCGGGTTCGGGGTGATTACCGAGACGCCCGGTTTGATCAAATCCGCCCAATCGTGAATTTGCTTTGGATTACCTTTGCGCACCAGGAACACAATGGTCGAGGTATAAGGTGCCGAGTTGTCCGGCAGACGTTTGATCCACTCTTTATCAATGCGCCCGCGCTCAGCGATAGCGTCCACGTCATAGGCCAGTGCCAGTGTCACTACGTCGGCCTCAATGCCGTTAATCACCGAAGTCGCCTGCTTGCCGGAGCCACCATGCGACTGACGCACCGTAACTTTATCGCCGGTCTGCTGCTGCCAGTATTTACCGAATGCGGTGTTATATTCCTGATAGAACTCACGCGTCGGGTCGTATGAAACGTTCAGCAATTGGATATCTTTCGCCATGGCGCCGGACGCCAGCAGCATTATTGTCAGACCTACACCCCATTTACGCATACGCATCGACTCGCTCCCCCAGGAAAAATAATCGCAACCTCAATCGGTTGATTTAGCATCAGAGCCTGCCAGAAACTCGGCTATCAATTAAAGAATAAAAAATGTTGGGCTAGACGATTCTGGAATATAACCGCAGCAGGCATAAAAAAAGCCTCCGCATGCGGAGGCTTCTGTTGACTGAATTAAAACGGGATCAGTACAGTTTTTTCGCCGTTTCCAGCCAGTCGCCCTTGAATGGACGCTTCATGTTTTCGATCGCATCGATGATGTCGTGGTGCACCATCTTCTCGTTTTGGATACCGACACAGCGGCCGCCGTAGCCCTGCAACAACAGCTCGATGGCGTAAGCACCCATACGGGAAGCCAGAATACGGTCGTAGGCTACCGGTGAACCACCGCGCTGAATATGCCCCAACACGGTAGCGCGGGTTTCACGCTTGGTTTCTTGCTCGATATGGCGCGCCAGCTCATCGATATCGCAGATATGCTCGGTGATTGCCACAATCGCGTGTTTTTTACCTTTGTCGATGCCGGCTTTGATTTCACAAACCAGATCTTCACGGTTGAACTCAATTTCAGGCAACACGATGAACTCGCAACCGCCGGCAATCGCCGCCGCCAGCGTCAGATCGCCGCAATAACGCCCCATCACTTCAACGATAGAAATACGCTGATGTGAAGATGAGGTATCGCGCAAGCGGTCAATCGCTTCCACCACGGTTTCAAGCGCGGTGAAGAAACCGATGGTGTAGTCGGTACCGGCCACGTCGTTATCGATAGTGCCCGGCAAGCCAATACAAGGGAAACCTTCTTCCGTCAGGCGTTTAGCCCCCATATAGGAACCGTCACCGCCAATCACCACCAGCGCATCAATGCCGCGGTTTTGCAGATTTTCAATCGCCTTGGCACGTACGCTGTCGTCTCTGAACTCCGGGAAACGGGCTGAACCAAGGAAGGTGCCGCCGCGATTGATCATATCGGACACGCTGTAGCGGTCCAATTTTTCCATGCGATCTTCGTACAAGCCAAGGTAGCCATCGTAAATACCAAAAACTTCCAGACCTTCTGAAAGTGCAGCACGCACAACGCCACGGATCGCAGCGTTCATACCCGGCGAATCACCGCCACTTGTCAGTACACCGATTTTCTTGATCATGACTACCTCTGAACTGTAGATGCAATTTCTTAAGAATTCTGTATTCGCCGATTGTCCTGGAACCTCTCCGGCTGTAGAAAATCAGCTTTACGGCTTATTGCTGGATATTATAACAAAAACACCCAGCTGAATTGATTCAAGTCACGCAATATTGCGGTAAAAAACCATCATGGCACGCTGAGCTAACTCCGCCATTCACCCGTTGCACCGATCTTACAGGCTCTGTATTGATTATAGCTCCCAACGCCCCTGTCGGCCCTCTGGCACCACGGAACAGGGATCCTGGTGAATGAGGACATCCGCTCCGGGGAAACGATGCAACAGTGCCTGTTCCACCTGCTCGGCCAGAAGATGCGCCTGCATCAGCGGCAGCGCATCGTCCATTTCCAGATGCAACTGGATAAAACGCGTCGGACCGGACTGGCGGGTCCGCAGGTCATGCGCACCTTTCACCCCTGGCCAGGAAGAAATCACATCAATAATTGCCTGACGCTCATCGTCCGGCAATGCCCTGTCCAGCAGCGATTGCACCGCCTCATGGCCCATCCGCAGCGCGCTATAAAGAATGTAGACGCCAATGGCCAATGCAAACAGCGCATCCGCCCGTTGAAAACCGTACCAGCTTAGCGCAAGCGCTATAAGAATAGCACCATTCATCATGACATCTGACTGATAATGCAGCATATCTGCTCGTACGGCCTGACTACGGGTTTTCCTTACTACCCAACGCTGATAGGTGACCAGCAGCAAGGTGCTGAACAACGCCACCACCGTCACGGCAATACCAACACCGGGATCGCGCAGCGTTTCCGGAGAGTACAGATGCTGGAAGCCGGTCAGGAACAGAAACAGTGCCGAGCCGGAAATAAACATGCTCTGCGCCAGCGCAGCCAACGACTCGGCCTTACCATGCCCGAAGGTGTGTTCCTCGTCGGCCGGCTGCAGCGAATAACGCACCACCAGCAAGTTGGTCAGCGACGCGGCGATATCCACCAGGGAATCTACCAAAGCGGCCAGCAGGCTCACCGAACCGGTGTGGTACCAGGCGACAATTTTGATCAGTAGCAGTATCGAGGCCAACGCAGTGGCAGCTAACGCGGCAGATTTCACCAAACGCGCATATTGCGGTTCCATAACCCATCCAGGTTAAACGTTGAGAGGGCCAATATAGCGGAATGATGGACAAAAAAAACCCCGCCATCATGGCGGGGGAAGACAGGGATGGTGTCTATGGCAAGGAAAAACAGGGACTACTCAGTCATACTTAACTTCTGGGCAGAAGTTTGCTGCAAACCAGAAATTTGTTGCTCCATCTGCTGCATTCGCTGCTGATGTTTCTGGTCTAAAACACTTTTTTGCTGTGGCGTCAGCAGGTTATACATTTGATTGCGCACTCTGGCCATTTCGACCTGGCGCTTAACCTGTTGCTGAGCCATCTGTTCCGCCTGGGCATACACGGCGGCTTCATCAAATTTGTCTGCGGTCACCAGCTTATGCATGGCTTCCATTTCAGCTACATTGACACCAGGCAGATCGTGGCGCGCCTGGCGCATTAAATCGCGCATTTGCTGACGCTGCTGTTCAGACAGGCTGACACCGTCAAACATGTGGTGCTGACCTGGTGCTCGGGTCATCGCGTCGTTGCCGGGAGTCGGTACAGTTTCCGATTTAGTGTCAGCAGCAAACGCAGCGGTAGAACCTATTGCCAGCATTGATGCCATAACTAATGCGGTCACCTTACGCATTTTAACTCCTCGTGCTTTCTCACTTTGCGAATCAACGAGGAGCAGTGTACTGCTGCACCTGCAAACATGCGTCAGTGCATGTAAAACTACGTAAAGTCATGGAATGCCAACAGTTGATGACGTATTTTGCGTCAGGAGGAAAAAATACAATGAACAAAATTCTGTTAGTTGACGACGACCGCGAGCTGACCTCGCTGTTAAAAGAACTTCTTGAAATGGAAGGTTTTACTATCGTCGTGGCCTACGATGGTGAACAGGCGTTGTCGCTTCTGGACAGCTCCATTGATCTGCTGTTGCTCGATATCATGATGCCGAAGAAAAACGGTATCGATACGTTAAAAGAGCTGCGTCAGCACCACCAGACGCCGGTCATTATGCTGACCGCTCGCGGCAGCGAATTGGACCGGGTACTGGGTCTGGAACTGGGTGCCGATGACTACTTGCCAAAACCTTTTAACGATCGCGAACTGGTTGCACGTATTCGCGCGATTCTGCGCCGCTCCAACTGGAGCGAGCAGCAGCAAAATGTCGATACCGGCGCACCCACGCTGGACGTTGACGGTTTGCAACTCAACCCGGGCCGCCAGGAAGCCAGTTTCGACGGCCAAACGCTGGATCTTACCGGTACCGAATTTACCCTGTTGTACCTGTTGGCACAGCATCTCGGCCAGGTAGTCTCTCGTGAACTGCTGAGCCAGGAAGTGCTGGGCAAACGTCTGACGCCGTTTGATCGCGCCATCGATATGCACATCTCTAACTTACGACGTAAGCTGCCGAACCGCAAAGACGGCCACCCGTGGTTCAAAACCTTGCGTGGACGGGGTTACTTAATGGTATCTGCAACATGATCAACAGTTTGACGGCACGTATCTTCGCCATTTTTTGGTTCACATTGGCCCTGGTGCTGATGCTGGTGTTGATGGTGCCCAAGCTCGACTCCCGCCAAATGACCTCGCTGCTCGACAGCGAGCAGCGGCAGGGGCTGATGCTGGAACAACATGTCGAGGCCGAGTTGCAAAACGATCCGGCCAACGACCTGATGTGGTGGCGGCGTTTATTCCGCGCCATTGAAAAATGGGCCCCGCCAGGGCAGCGCCTGATCCTGGTCACCAGCGAAGGCCGGGTGATTGGCAACATGCAACGCAACGAAATGCAGTTGGTGCGTAATTTTATCGGCCAATCTGATAATTCCGACCACCCGAAGAAGAAAAAATACGGCCGCGTCGAACTGGTCGGCCCCTTCTCCGTACGCGATGGTGAAGACAACTACCAGTTGTACTTAATTCGTCCGGCCAACAGCCCACAATCCGACTTCATCAACCTGATGTTCGACCGGCCGCTGCTGCTGCTGATCGTCACCATGTTGATCAGCGCCCCATTGCTGCTATGGCTGGCCTGGAGCCTGGCGAAACCGGCACGCAAGCTGAAAAACGCGGCCGATGACGTTGCCCGTGGCAATCTGAAACAGCATCCGGAGCTGGAAGCCGGGCCGCAAGAGTTTCTGGCGACCGGCGCCAGTTTCAACCAAATGGTCAGTTCGCTGGAACGCATGATGACCGCTCAGCAACGGCTGATCTCCGACATCTCGCATGAGCTGCGCACCCCGCTAACCCGTCTGCAGCTGGCTACCGCGTTAATGCGTCGTCGCCACGGCGAAGGGCGTGAGCTGGAGCGCATCGAAACCGAGGCGCAGCGTCTGGACTCGATGATCAACGATCTGTTGGTGCTGTCACGAGGACAGCAGAAAAGCGAGTTGGTCCGTGAGCGGCTGCTGGCCAATGAACTCTGGGCCAATGTACTCGATGACGCCGGCTTTGAAGCCGAGCAAATGGGCAAGCATTTGGAAGTCACCGCCCCTCCCGGTCCATGGACGCTGTTCGGCAACGCCGGCGCGTTGGACAGCGCACTGGAAAACATTGTGCGTAACGCACTGCGCTATTCGAACACCAGGATCGCCGTGGCGTTTAGCGCGGACAACCAGGGCATTACCATTGTGGTCGACGATGATGGCCCAGGCGTCAGTACGGAAGATCGCGAGCAAATTTTCCGACCGTTTTATCGCACCGACGAAGCACGCGATCGCGCCTCCGGCGGCACCGGCTTGGGCCTGGCGATCGTAGAGGCGGCGGTCAACCAGCATCGCGGCTGGGTAAAAGCGGAAGACAGTCCGCTCGGTGGCCTGCGGTTAGTCCTGTGGTTACCGTTGCATCAGCGCTGATCGCCTAAGACAGGCCGGTAAGATTTTGCTATTCTGCGCCCCTCGTCATGAGGGGCTTTTTACATGTTGAACATTGTTTTATTCGAACCCGAAATTCCACCCAATACCGGCAATATCATCCGCCTGTGTGCCAATACCGGTTTTCAACTGCACCTGATAGAACCAATGGGCTTCCCGTGGGACGACAAACGCCTGCGCCGCGCCGGGCTGGACTATCATGAATTCGCCAGCATCCGACGTCACGCCGACTACGCCGCTTTTATCGCCAGCGAAAATCCGCAGCGGCTGTTTGCCCTGACCACCAAAGGCACCCCCGCGCACAGCGCGGTCAGCTATCAGGCCGGCGACTATTTGCTGTTTGGGCCGGAAACCCGCGGGCTGCCTGCTGAAATCCTCGAAGCCTTGCCGGCACAACAGAAAATCCGCATTCCGATGCAGGCACAAAGCCGTAGCATGAACCTGTCCAACGCCGTGGCCGTGGTGGTGTATGAAGCCTGGCGGCAACTGGACTATGCGGGTGCGCTGATCAAATCCTGACTACGCGCTTTGCAGGTAAAAACAAGCTGCACATCACGATCCTGATAGGCCGCCCCGTAACATGGCACGCACAGCGCCAAAACATTCGCTATGGCAGAAGATAATGAGCTATCTTTTGTAAGGGTTATCGGCACTCATCATAGGAAATCGTATGAAAAAACAACGCTTGAGCGTTGCCATGGCGGCATTGGCAGTGAGTTTGTTGCTGGCGGGTTGTTCGTCCAAAGTGACCACTACAAAGCAGTACTCGGGGTTCCTGTCTGACTACAGCAAATTGCAAGAAACGACGTCGCCAAGCGGCCATAAAACGCTGCGTTGGATCGACCCAAGCTACAAAGAATCCAACTACCGCGGCCTGTATTTCCAGCCGGTCGTCTATTTCCCAGCGGAAAAACCGACCACACGTGTGAGCCAGGACACGCTGAATAAAATCAAGGCCTATTCCACCCAGCGGATAAAAGCTGCGCTTCAGGATCGCTTTACCATCCTGAAAAGTCCGGCCGGTTCGCGCGTTCTGGTGGCCAAACTCGCCATTACCGCCGTCTCCGCTGAAGATGAAGACATGAAATTCTATGAGGTCGTTCCAGTTGCCGCGGTGGTTGCCGGCACCATGGCTGCCAGTGGCCACAGAACTCAAAACACCACGCTTTATATTGAAGGTGAGTTGATCGATCAGGACACCGGTAAAACAGTGCTGGAAGTCGTGCGTAAAACCTACGGCAAAACCGTTAGCAACGACAGCACGCCGGTCACTGCAGAGGATGTGAAAGCGGCGATCGACGACGTCGTCACCGACATCACCAACTTCCCGAAACAGGGTTAATCCCGCGTCAGAAAGCATCAGGGGAGCCGAAGCTCCCCTGAATTTATTCTTGAACCCACCGGCTTAAATGCCGTCGCCGTACTCAAAACCGTGGTCGGTACCGTTGAAGTACTGATCCATATCCATCGATGGCGTATCGCTTTCCGGTCGACCGACAATGCGCGCCGGCACACCGGCAGCCGTAGTATGCGGGGGCACCGATTGCAGCACCACCGAACCGGCACCGATTTTCGCGCCTTTACCCACTTCGATATTGCCGAGAATTTTAGCCCCGGCGCCAATCATTACGCCTTCGCGGATCTTCGGGTGGCGATCGCCGCTGGTCTTTCCGGTACCACCAAGGGTGACCGATTGCAGAATAGAGACATTATTTTCTACCACCGCGGTTTCACCGATCACAATGCCGGTAGCGTGGTCGAGCATGATGCCGCAGCCAATGGTCGCAGCCGGATGGATATCCACGCCAAAAGCGACCGAAATCTGGTTTTGCAGATAAATCGCCAGCGCCTGTCGCCCCTGCAACCACAGCCAGTGGCCGATACGGTATGCCTGCAGCGCGTGGAAGCCTTTCAGGTACAACAGCGGCGTCGAGTACTTGTCTACTGCCGGGTCACGCAAGCGCACCGCCAGGATGTCGCGAGCCGCCGAAACGATCATTTGCTGATCGGCCAGGTAAGCGTCTTCCACCACTTCACGCACCGCAATAGCGGGCATAATCGGGTTGGCCAACTTGTTTGCCAGAATATAGCTGAGCGCACCACCCAGGTTGTCGTGCTTGAGCAACGTCGCATGATAAAAGCTAGCCAGCATCGGTTCACACTCAGCCAGCTCTCTCGCCTCTGATTTGATGCTATTCCAGACCTGCTCTAACTCTTCTGACGACATCAGGTTCCTCTCCGCCTTGCAAAACAGGCTGCCTCACCGCATCGCAGTCAGGCAGCCCAATTCAATTGCCGGGTCAGCATGCCGCCCCGCATATCAGTTTTATAGGTTATGCGCTGTGCTTTTCGTCTTTTCTGGTACGCCCCAGCAGGCTCAGCGCAGCTTCCCGGGCATTTTTATGGCAATACAACACCTGATAAATCTGTTCGGTAATCGGCATTTCCACGCCGTAGCGTTGCGCCAGTGCCAATACCTCTTTGGTATTGCGATAGCCTTCGACCACCTGACCGATGCTGTCCTGCGCTTCCTGCACGCCTTTACCCTGTCCCAGCATAATACCGAAACGGCGGTTGCGCGATTGATTATCGGTGCAGGTTAACACCAGATCGCCCAACCCGGCCATGCCCATAAAGGTCGATGGGTCAGCCCCCAACGCAGAGCCAAGGCGGGTCATTTCCGTCAGGCCACGGGTAATCAGTGCCGTACGCGCATTGGCGCCAAACCCGATACCGTCTGACATCCCGGCACCGATGGCAATCACGTTCTTCACCGCCCCGCCCAGTTGAACGCCGATAAAATCGGGGTTGCTGTACACGCGGAAACTTTTGCCACAGTGCAGCAACTGCTGCAGATCTTCGGCGAACTGCGCGTCGGTAGAAGCCAGCGCAATCGCGGTCGGCAGCCCAGCGGCCAGCTCTTTGGCAAACGTCGGCCCTGAGACCACCGCCAGCGGAATAGCCTCGCCCAGCGCTTCGCGTGCCACGTCCTGCAACAGCCTGCCGGTTTCCGCTTCCAGCCCTTTGGTGGCCCACACAATGCGGGCATCCGGACGCAGATGCGGTTTCAACTGGCGCAGCACGTCACCGAACACGTGGCTTGGCACCACTACCAGCACATCGCGGCTGGCAGCCAGCGCGCGCGCCAGATCGGCTTCGAGCAACAGCGTATCGGGGAAAGCGACATCGGGAAGAAATGCCTGATTGCAGCGATCGCGCTGCATCTTTTGAATTTGCTCGGGGTTATGGCCCCACAGCACCACGGAGTGGCCGTTACGCGCCAGCGTAATAGCTAATGCGGTGCCGTACGAGCCGGCACCGATTACAGTCATTGAAGCATTGACGGTGTTCATCAGGCATCCTGATGTGGTGTGGCACCTTCGCCTTCTGACTGCTGCTGCAGATAGTTCATGAACAGCGCGTCAAAGTTAACCGGTGCCAGGTTCAGCTGCGGGAATGTACCGCGAGAAACCAGGCTGGTGATGCACTCACGCGCATACGGGAACAGAATGTTCGGGCAGTATGCACCCAGGCAATGCGCCAACTGAGTACCGTCGATGCCCGCTACGGAGAAGATACCCGCCTGCTGCACTTCACACAGGAACGCAGTTTCTTCGCCCAGAGAGGCCGTCACGGTTACGCGCAGTACAACTTCATACACTTCATCAGCCAACTGGCTGGAAGCGGTATCTAGATCCAGTTTAACTTCTGGCTGCCATTCCTGCTGGAAAACCTGCGGAGCCTTTGGCGCTTCGAAGGAGATATCCTTGGTGTAAATACGCTGGATCTGGAAAGCCATCTCTGTGCTGTTTTGTTCTGACATGTGTGTAATACCCTTGGTTAAACGTCCTTATTGATACTCAGTAACCGGCAGTCATCCGCTTAAAGCAGCGGATCCAGACCACCACGAGCATCGAGTTCATATAAATCATCACAGCCGCCAATATGTTGGCCGTCGATGAAAATCTGAGGCACGGTGGTGCGCCCACTGCGCGCAATCATCGCTTCGCGTTTTTCATTATCACCATCAATGGCGATTTCGTTAAACGCGGCTCCCTTGCTGTTCAGCAACGCTTTGGCGCGATGACAGAACGGACAGGTCGCTTTGGTGTAGATATCAATGTTAGCCATGGATTACCACCTCAAATACGTTAAAGAATTACTTACCGCGCACTAACGGCAGGTTTTCCCCGCTCCAGCCGGCAATACCGTCTTTCAGCGTAACTACGTTTTCAAAACCGGCCTTGCTCAGGTTCTCTGCCGGCTCGCGGGAGGTGGTGCCGTTGGCACAAACCACGATGATCGGCTGAGCCTTGTGTTTTTCCAGCTCGCCCAGACTGCCGCTTTTGATTTCGCTGGCGGTCAGGTTGATGGCGTTGGCCAGGTGGCCACGGCGGAAATCATCACGGCTGCGGGTATCAACCACAACGGCATCTTCTTTATTAATCAGGCGGGTGGCTTCACCACGGGTGATCTCTTTCACCTTGGAGAAACTGCTCTTGAACGTCATGACGATCACCGCAACCAGCAGGGCGATCCAGGCCAGGCTCAGTATGGGATGCTTGCTAACGAATTGCATAATTTCTTGCAGCATGGGGTGTAACAACTCCCGTTAGTTAAGGGAAAAAATAACTCAAGGTTCCAGAGTATACCTGCCGAGTGCAGCAAATACAGCCAATAAGCAAGCGCTATTGCAGAAACTGCGGGCTACGCTGAGAAATTCACGATGCCACAGCATAAAAGCCGCCCTTGTTCACCGCAACTTTGATCTCTCTGGGCTCTTTTTAAGCGGTCGCGTTGTAAAATCGGGCGGTTTTGAGAGTGAATAGTCATCCGCCCGGCCAGGGGTTGATGACTATTCACAACTTAAAAGTTCATAACGAGGTTAACGCAATGTCGAGTAACAAAAAGCCGATGGTACTGGTGATCCTGGACGGTTACGGCCACCGCGAGGAGCAACAGGACAACGCCATTCTGAACGCCAAAACGCCGGTAATGGACCGTCTGTGGCAACAGCAGCCACACCAGTTGATCGCCGCGTCCGGGCTGGATGTCGGCCTGCCTGACGGTCAGATGGGTAACTCGGAAGTCGGCCACGTCAACCTGGGTGCCGGGCGCATCGTTTATCAGGACCTGACCCGACTGGATAAAGAAATCAAAGAAGGCGATTTCTTCGCCAACCCGACGCTGACGGCGGCGGTCGATAAGGCCGTACAAGCCGGCAAAGCGGTACATATCATGGGCCTGCTGTCACCGGGCGGCGTCCACAGCCACGAAGACCATATTCTGGCGATGATTGAACTGGCTTCGCAGCGCGGCGCCAAAGCCGTTTACCTGCACGCCTTCCTGGACGGTCGCGATACCCCGCCACGCAGCGCAGAAGCCTCTCTGCAACGCTTTAGCGATGCCTTTGCCAAACTGGGCACCGGGCGCATCGCGTCGCTGATTGGCCGTTATTACGCCATGGACCGCGACAACCGTTGGGACCGCGTTCAACTGGCCTACGATCTGCTGACCCAGGCCAAGGGCGATTACGTCACCGATAACGCCGTGGGTGCTCTGCAGGCCGCTTACGAGCGCGGTGAAAACGACGAATTCGTCAAGCCGACCGTGCTGCAAGCCGCCGGTGAAGCCAAGGCCGAATTACATGATGGCGACGCACTGATCTTCATGAACTTCCGTGCCGATCGCGCACGCCAGATCGTCCGCTCTTTCGTTAATGCCGATTTCGACGGTTTCCCTCGCGCCAAAATCATCAATTTTGGTGATTTCGTGATGTTGACCGAGTATGCCGCCGACATCAAAGCCCCTTGCGCCTATCCGCCTGCATCGCTGAGCAATACCTTCGGTGAGTGGCTGATGAAACACGACAAGACCCAGCTACGCATCTCGGAAACCGAAAAATACGCTCACGTCACCTTCTTCTTTAACGGCGGTATTGAAGAACCCTTCACCGGTGAAGATCGCGTGCTGATCAACTCACCGAAGGTCGCTACCTACGATCTGCAGCCGGAAATGAGCGCCGCCGAGCTGACCGACAAACTGCTGGCCGCCATTGCCAGTGGTAAATACGACGCCATTATCTGCAACTATCCGAATGGGGACATGGTGGGCCATACCGGGGTCTACGACGCGGCAGTGAAGGCAGTAGAAACTCTGGATAACTGCATTGCTCAGGTGGTTGAGGCAGTTAAGGCCGTCGACGGGCAGTTGCTGATCACCGCCGATCACGGCAACGCCGAACAAATGCGCGATCCGGCTACCGGCCAGGCGCATACCGCTCACACCAGCCTGCCGGTACCGCTGATTTACATCGGCAAGCCTGCCAGCGCAGTCAATGGTGGCAAGCTTTCGGACATCGCGCCAACCATGCTGGCGCTGATGGGAATGGAAATCCCGCAAGAGATGACTGGTAAGCCGCTGTTCATCGTGGAATAATCCTTCTCCATGAGGGAAAAGGCGTTTTTTGCACTATCAAGGGTAACCCGAAGCGCAAACGCAGGCAGCCAACCGCTGCCTGAACGCACCGCGCCAAGGAAGTTGACCACCATGTGCGCCAGCGTATTTTACGCTGGCGTCTTGTTGTTGCCGTTAGCCAGCCAGGCGGCGGAAGACAACAAATCCCAACTCAAAGACATCCAGCAGAGCATCGCCGAGAAAGAAAAGGCGGTTAAACAGCAGCAGCAACAGCGCAGCTCACTGCAAGATCAGCTTAAGCAGCAAGAAAAAACCATCGCGCAGGCCAGCCGCCTGCTGCGTGATACCCAGGGCACTTTGAGCCAGCTGGGGAAAGATATCTCCGGCCTGAACGCCTCAATCGCCAAGCTGCAAAAACAGCAGTCAACCCAGCAGGAAATCCTTGCCAAGCAACTCGATGCCGCCTTTAGGCAGGGCCAGCACAGCGCCGTCCAGTTGGTGCTTAGCGGTGAAGAGAGCCAACGCAGCGAACGTATTTTGGCTTACTTCGGTTATCTGAACGAAGCACGCCAGCAAACGATTGAAGAGCTGAAACAAACCCGCGCCGAACTGGCCAAGCAAAAAACCACGCTGGTCGCCAAGCAAGGCCAACAGAAATCGCTGCTGGGCGAGCAACAGACGCAGCAACAGAAGCTGGAGCAGGCACGCGGAGCACGTAAGAAAACGCTAACCGCATTGGAAGCCTCGCTGGAAAAAGATCAGCAACGTCTGGTGGAACTGCGTCAGAACGAAACCCGCATGCGCGACAAAATTGCCCGGGCCGAACGAGAAGCCCGCGCCCGTGCGGAACGCGAAGCGCGTGAAGCCGCCAAGGTGCGCGAACAGGTTCGCGTCAAAGAACAGCAGGCGAAGAAAACCGGCACCAGCTATAAACCAAGCGAAGCCGACCGTTCACTGATGGCCCGTACCGGCGGCCTCGGTCGACCAAACGGACAGGCCATATGGCCGGTGCGCGGCCGCACACTGCACGGTTTCGGCGAACAGCTGCAGGGCGAGCTACGCTGGAAAGGCATGGTCATCGAGGCCAGAGAAGGCAGCGAAGTGAAAGCCATTGCCGATGGCCGCGTATTGCTGGCCGACTGGTTACAGGGCTATGGCCTGGTGGTCGTCATCGAGCACGGTAAGGGTGACATGAGTCTGTATGGCTACAACCAAAGCGCGTTGGTCAATGTCGGGGCGCAGGTGCGTGCCGGTCAACCAATCGCCTTAGTGGGTACCAGCGGGGGCCAGGGAACGCCGTCGCTCTATTTCGAAATTCGTCGCCAGGGTCAGGCCGTTAACCCACTGCCGTGGTTGGGAAGATAGATTTGCGCTATATCAAAACCCGTACTGTCGTATTGATTGGCTGTCTGCTGCAGGTTTGTGCCGCACAGGCAGGGAAGTTATCCATCGTAATCGATGACGTGGGTTATCGCCCGCATGAGGAAGGTGCCGTGCTGCAGATGCCGACGGCTATCTCCGTCGCCGTACTGCCCAACGCCCCTCATGCCCATTTAATGGCCACCCGCGCCCATAGTCAGGGCCGCGAAGTGCTGATCCATATGCCGATGGCACCGCTCAGCAAGCAACCGCTGGAACGCGATACGTTACAGCCCTCCATGAGTAGCGAAGAGATCCAGCGCATTATCCGCAATGCGGTCAATAATGTGCCCTATGCGGTGGGTATGAATAACCATATGGGCAGCGCCATGACCTCCAGCCTGCCGGGCATGCAGAAAGTGATGCAGGCGCTCGACAGCTACCAGCTCTATTTCCTCGACAGCATGACCATTGGCAATAGCCAGGCCACCCGCGCTGCCGCCGGCACACACGTGAAGGTGATCAAGCGGAAGGTATTCCTGGACGATACCGCCAACGAAGCCGACATCCGCCGTCAGTTCAACCGCGCGGTCGAGCTGGCACGACGCAACGGCTCCGCCATCGCCATTGGCCACCCGCGCCCGGCGACGGTAAGAGTGTTGCAGCAAATGCTGCCGACGCTGCCGGCCGATATCGTACTGGTAAAACCGAGCTCCCTGCTGAATGAACCGCAGGGCGGCAGCGGTGGCAGTTACGTCCCACCAGTGGCCAAACCGCCGAAACCGCAGCCGAAGAACCCGTTCACCGGCGGTATCAAGCAGTGCAAGGTCAAGTTGCCGAAAGAAAAAGTCAACGCCGGCAAGGTGATGAGCGTGATCGGCGAAAGCGTGGCGCAGTCACCCGCCGTGACATTTATTCAACGCCAGTGGCAACGCTGGACAGGGCCGGAACAAACCAAGTCATAAGTTTCCCGCTAAAACAGGCGACAAGCAGAGGCTCTGCTTGTCGCTTTTCTTTTTCTGAAATCCCCTCGCGCCTGCCCGTAACCCCGATCATCACACCCGACAAACTCATTAATAATTCTTTAATTATGATGATGAAAATATCATTTTTAAATAGCAGAAATATAGAAAACAAAGCAATAAAAACAATATAAATCAAATAATTTAAATTAAAAACCATACCAATCATTCCATTTCATATGATCGAAAAAAACATTAATAACCACCGCAAATGTTAATTTTTATTAATCTATATCAATAATACGTCGGCAAAACAGGCATAGGTTAAACAACGATCAATACATAAATGGAGTTTATTGATATGAAAGCATTACTGGTAGAAAGCGAGTTTACAACACCGGGCGGTTACCCCACCGCCGCCATTGGACGCCTGATTGAGCAGTTGAATGGCCGTGATGTTGAAGTCATGCGCGCCACTTCTTTGCAGGACGGTGAGTCCATTATTGACGCTAACGAACCCATTGATTGTCTGCTGCTGGCCCGCAGCATGCCCGATAAGAAAGCAGCCGATCCCGCACAGAAATTATTGGATAAACTGCATGAGCGCCAAGAAAATGCACCAGTGTTTCTGCTGAGCGACCGCGGCACCGTCACCAAAGAACTCAGCCTCGACATGATGGAACAAATCAGTGAGTTCGCCTGGATCCTGGAAGACTCGGCTGATTTTATCGCCGGGCGCATTATGGCCGCCATTAGACGCTATCGGCAGCTGCTACTGCCGCCGCTGATGTCGGCCATAATGAAATACAACCAGACCCATGAATATTCCTGGGCGGTGCCAGGGCACCAGGGCGGGGTCGGCTTTACCAAAACGCCGGCCGGCCGCGTATTTCACGATTTCTATGGCGAGAACCTGTTTCGTACCGATTCAGGCATCGAGCGAACCGCGCTGGGCTCATTGCTGGATCACACCGGCTCTTTCAAAGACAGCGAAACAAATATTGCCCGCGTGTTTGGCGCTGAAAAATCCTATTCCGGCGTGGTGGGTACCTCTGGCTCCAATCGCAGCGTGATGCAGGCCTGCTTAACCGAAGATCGTGGGGCGGTGGTTGACCGCAACTGCCATAAATCGATCGAGCAGGGGCTGATCCTCACCGGTGCTACACCGACCTACATGATCCCCAGCCGCAACCCTTATGGGATTATCGGCCCGGTGCCAAAATCAGAGATGCTCCCTGATACCATAAAGACTAAAATGGATGAAAATCCACTTGGCATCACATCAATAGATTACTTTGTGTTAACCAACTGCACTTATGACGGTATTTGCTATAACGCGGCAGAGGTAGTAAACGTTATCGAGGGTAAGGGGACTTTTATCCCAGTAGTTCACTTCGATGAAGCCTGGTACGGCTATGCACGCTTTAACCCGATGTATAACAACTACTTTGCTATGCGCGGCGACCCAAAAGATCATACCTCGGATTTATCAACGGTCGTCGCTACCCAGTCCAGCCATAAAATGCTCAATGCGCTGTCACCCGCCTCATATATCCATATCCGTAACGGTAAGAAACCCTTAGATTTCCCACGCTTTAACCAAGCCTATATGATGCACACCACCACCTCACCGTCTTATATCATTGCCGCGTCTAACGACATTGCTGCAAATATGATGGATGGCGAATCAGGCCAATCGCTGACCCAAGAGGCCATCAATGAAGCAGTGGACTTCCGTCAGGCATTAGCCCGTCTGCATACTGAATTCAAGGCGAAGGAAGAGTGGTTCTTTAAACCCTGGAATATCGAAAAAGGTCGCAAACCCGGGGAGGAAAAAGACGTCCCATTCCAAGATATCCCCGCAGAGGCTCTGGCTACCGATCAAAGCTACTGGGTGATGAAGCCTGAAGATAAGTGGCATGGTTTCAAAAATCTCGACGCGGATTGGGCAATGATCGACCCGGTCAAAGTCAGCATCCTGGCTCCAGGCATTAAAGTGGACGGTACGCTGGAAGATACCGGGGTACCGGCAGCATTGGTTAATGCCTGGTTAGCCCGCAACGGCATTGTGCCAACCCGCACCACCGACTTCCAACTGATGTTCCTGTTCTCTATGGGGGTGACCAAAGGGAAATGGGGTACCCTACTGGAAGCGCTGCTGTCCTTTAAACGTCATTATGACGCCAACACCCCGCTGTCCGAAGTGCTGCCGGATCTCGCCGCAAAATACAGCGCGGAGTATGGCGCACTGGGCCTGAAAGATCTCGGCGATAAGATGTTTGCCTTCCTGAAACAAGATGACCTCGGCAAGTTGCTTAACCAGGCCTATGACGCTCTGCCAACACCGGTATTAACACCGCGTGCCGCGTACCAAAAACTGGTTCGCTACGACGTTGAACCGGTCAGCCTTAAGGACCTGCATGGCAGGATAGCAGCCAATGCGGTTCTTCCTTACCCACCCGGCATTCCTATGCTGATGTCCGGTGAGAAGTTCGGTGAACGCGTGGGCGACAAGGAAAGTGCGCAAATTGCCTACCTGCTCGCATTGCAAAAATGGGATGACACCTTCGCAGGGTTTGAACACGAAACCGCAGGCATTACCATTACCGATAAGGGCGAGTACCAGGTGCTGTGTATTAAATCCTAACTGACGGAAGTACCATGCATGGCCCGTGCAATTAATACTTGAGCACGCATTCAGGGCCGGAAATTCCGGCCCTTTTTACCCACATCGAACCCGGATTTAAAAACTAATCCCAGCTCAGTATCACTTTGCCCGACTGACCGGAGCGCATGGCGTCAAAGCCCTGCTGGAACTGGTCGATTGTGAAGCGGTGGGTGATGATAGGTGTCAGATCCAGGCCAGACTGGATCAGCGCTGCCATCTTGTACCAGGTCTCAAACATTTCGCGGCCGTAAATCCCTTTGATAAACAGCCCTTTGAAGATCACCTGATTCCAGTCGATCGACATATCCGACGGTGGAATACCCAGCATGGCAATACGCCCGCCGTGGTTCATCGCATTGAGCAAGGTACGGAACGCCGGTGGCGCACCGGACATTTCCAGCCCAACGTCAAACCCTTCGGTCATGCCCAGTTCGGCCATCACGTCATTCAGGTTTTCTTTGCTGACGTTCACCGCACGGGTCACGCCCATTTTGCGCGCCAGATCCAGGCGGTATTCGTTAACGTCGGTGATCACCACATGGCGGGCACCAACGTGCTTGCACACCGCCGCCGCCATGATGCCGATCGGCCCGGCGCCAGAAACCAGCACGTCTTCGCCAACCAGATCAAACGACAGCGCGGTGTGAACCGCATTGCCGAACGGGTCGAAGATAGACGCCAGCTCATCGGAAATATTGTCCGGGATTTTGAAGGCGTTAAACGCCGGGATCACCAGATATTCAGCAAATGAGCCTGGACGGTTCACGCCCACGCCGGTGGTGTTGCGACACAGGTGCGTACGGCCACCACGGCAGTTACGGCAATGGCCGCAGGTGATATGACCTTCGCCGGAAACGCGGTCACCGACGGTGAAGCCTTTGACTTCCTGGCCGATGGCGACCACTTCACCCACATATTCGTGGCCAACCACCATAGGGACCGGGATGGTTTTCTGTGACCATTCATCCCAGTTATAAATATGAACATCGGTACCGCAGATCGCAGTTTTACGGATTTTAATCATGATGTCGTTATGGCCCAGCTCCGGCTGAGGCACATCGGTCATCCAAATCCCTTCTTCCGCTTTCAGTTTTGACAATGCTTTCATGGTTTTACCTTATGCAATAACGCCAAGATCTTTACCGATACGAATGAACGCCGCAATCGCACGTTCAATTTGCTCCGGGGTATGATCGGCGGACATCTGGGTACGGATGCGCGCCTGGCCTTTCGGCACCACCGGATAGAAGAAACCCGTTACATAAATGCCTTCCTTGAGCAACGCATTGGCAAATTCCTGCGCCAGTTTTGCTTCACCCAACATCACCGGGATGATGGCGTGATCGGCCCCGGCCAGCGTAAAGCCCGCCGCGGTCATTTTTTCACGGAACAGGCTGGCATTGGCCCACAGGCGGTCGCGCAACGCGTCACCCTGCTCCAGCAGTTCCAGGACTTTAATCGAAGCGGCGACAATCGCCGGTGCCAACGAGTTGGAGAACAGATAGGGGCGCGAACGCTGACGCAGCCACTCCACCACTTCTTTCTTCGCTGCGGTATAACCGCCGGAAGCGCCGCCCAATGCCTTGCCCAGGGTGCCGGTAATAATGTCGACGCGACCCATGACTTCACAATATTCGTGGGTGCCGCGCCCGTTGGCCCCGACAAAACCGACCGCGTGGGAGTCATCGACCATCACCAGCGCCTGATATTGGTCTGCCAGGTCACACACCCCTTTCAGGTTGGCGATCACACCGTCCATTGAGAACACGCCGTCGGTGGCGATCATAATGTGGCGTGCGCCGTCGGCTTTCGCCTGCTCAAGCTGCGCGGCCAGTTCGGTCATGTCGTTGTTGGCGTAACGGTAGCGCTTCGCCTTGCACAGGCGAACGCCGTCAATGATCGACGCATGGTTCAACGCATCGGAGATAATCGCGTCTTCCGGGCCCAACAGGGTTTCGAACAGCCCGCCGTTGGCATCAAAGCAGGAGGAGTACAAAATGGCGTCTTCCATGCCGAGAAAATCGGCCAGCTTTTGCTCCAGCTGTTTATGGCTGTCCTGGGTGCCGCAGATAAAGCGTACCGACGCCATGCCGAAACCATGGCTGTCCATACCGGCCTTGGCTGCCGCAATCATTGCCGGGTGGTTGGCCAGGCCAAGATAGTTGTTGGCGCAGAAGTTGATCACATGGCGGCCGTCAGCAACGGCAATATCCGCCTGCTGAGCGCTGGTAATAATGCGTTCTTCTTTGAACAAACCTTCGCTGCGGGTGGTCTCAAGTTGTTGTTCCAACTGCTGATAAAAAGACGCGGACATTCGGTTATCTCCAGGATTGGTCTGTTTTCAACATATTTTACTGATTTGTAACCAAACTGACGAGAATCTGCGGGAGAGAATATGAAAATTGCAGCAGATATCACGGCAAAGTGCTGCAGCACTCGACAACGCGGGATATTCGGAGCCCGTCCGATGTTTGCGACGACATGAAATGCTATTATAAGCGACATTGTGTGTGGGACAGCCTGTCCCACCGGGCAGAATAACAGGGGTAACCCAATGATTATCGTCACTGGTGGCGCCGGCATGATCGGCAGCAATATCATTAAGGCGCTGAATGACACAGGGTATCGCGATATCCTGGTGGTAGATAACCTGAAAGACGGCACCAAATTCGCCAACCTGGTTGATCTCGATATCGCCGACTATATCGATAAAGAAGATTTCATCGCCAACATCATTGCCGGTGACGATCTGGGCGAAATCGACGCCATCTTCCATGAGGGCGCCTGCTCTTCCACCACCGAGTGGGACGGCAAGTACATGATGGACAATAACTATCAGTACTCCAAAGACCTGCTGCACTACTGCCTGGATCGTGAGATCCCGTTCCTGTATGCCTCGTCTGCTGCCACCTACGGCGGCCGCGAAGAATTTATCGAAGAGCGCCAATTTGAAGCACCGCTGAACGTCTACGGCTACTCAAAATTCCTGTTCGACCAATATGTCCGTGAAATTCTGCCTGAGGCAGAATCACAGATCTGCGGCTTCCGTTACTTCAACGTCTACGGCCCGCGCGAAGGCCACAAAGGCAGCATGGCCAGCGTGGCGTTCCACCTGAACGGCCAGATCAACCGTGGCGAGAACCCAAAACTGTTCGACGGCAGCCAGGACTTCAAGCGTGACTTCATCTACGTCGGCGACGTGGCGGCAGTGAACCTGTGGTTCTTGAAAAGCGGCGTATCCGGCATCTTCAACTGCGGCACCGGCCGTGCGGAAACCTTCCAGGCGGTCGCCGATGCCGTGGTCGACTTCCACCAGAAAGGTGCGGTAGAAAACATTCCGTTCCCGGAAAAACTGAAGGGTCGCTACCAGGCATTCACTCAGGCCGACCTGACCAAACTGCGCGCTGCCGGCTATGATGCACCGTTCAAAACGGTCGCCGAAGGCGTGAAAGAGTACATGACCTGGTTAAACCGCACCGCTTAAGCTGAAGGGATTTGACGTAGGGTATGAAAATACTGGTTATCGGCCCTTCTTGGGTTGGCGATATGATGATGTCGCAAAGTCTCTACCGCACCCTGAAGGCCGAGCACCCGACGGCAGAAATTGATGTGATGGCACCGGCCTGGTGTCGTCCATTACTGGCGCGCATGCCAGAGGTCAATCAGGCCCTGTCGATGCCACTGGGCCACGGTGCGCTGGCACTCGGTGAACGTCGACGACTGGGGCATGCCCTGCGAGCCAACGGCTACGATCGCGCCTATGTGCTGCCGAACTCGTTCAAATCTGCGCTGGTGCCCTTCTTTGCCAAGGTGCCGCAACGCACCGGCTGGCGCGGGGAAATGCGCTATGGCGTGCTGAATGATATTCGCTTGCTGGACAAAGCCGCCTTCCCGCTGATGGTGCAGCGTTACGTGGCACTGGCCTACGATAAACAACGCATTCAGCGCGCCGAAGATCTGCCGCAGCCGCTACTGTGGCCGCAACTGCAGGTCAGCGACGAAGAGATTGCCGAAACTACCGCCGCCTTCAACCTGACCGATCATCGGCCGATTATCGGCTTTTGCCCCGGTGCCGAATTTGGTCCGGCCAAACGCTGGCCGCACTATCACTATGCCGCTCTGGCGCAGAAGCTGATCGACCGGGGTTATCAAATCGCCCTGTTTGGCTCCGCCAAGGATAATGAAGCGGGTGAGCAGATACGGGCCGCGCTGGATGATGACTCCCGTGGCTTTTGCATGAATCTGGCCGGGGAAACCCAGCTTGAGCAAGCGGTGATCCTGCTGGCTTCCTGTTCGGCCGTGGTCAGTAACGACTCCGGTTTGATGCACGTAGCAGCCGCGTTGAATAAGCCACTGATTGCCTTGTACGGCCCAAGCAGCCCGGACTTCACGCCGCCGCTGTCCGACAAGGCCAAAGTGATCCGATTAATTAGCGGTTACCATAAGATACGCAAAGGCGATGCCGATCAGGGTTACCATCAGAGCCTGATTGATATTCAGCCACAGCAGGTGTTGGACGCGCTGACGCCGTTACTTGCCGCCAGCGAGGAATAAACATGCAGGTGTTGATTGTAAAAACTTCCTCCATGGGAGATGTGCTCCATACGCTGCCGGCGTTAACCGACGCGATGCGGGCGATCCCCGGCATTCGCTTTGACTGGGTGGTAGAGGAAGGTTTCAGCCAAATTCCCACCTGGCATCCGGCGGTAGACCGCGTGATCCCGGTGGCAATCCGCCGCTGGCGAAAAAACTGGTTTGGCAGCGAAACTCGCCAGCAACGCTGCGACTTTAAACGTGTGGTGCAGGAACGAAATTACGACGCGGTGATCGACGCCCAGGGGCTAATCAAAAGCGCCGCACTGATCACCCGCATCGCCAAAGGCAGCAAACACGGTCAGGACAGCAAAAGCGCCCGTGAGCCCTTCGCCAGCTGGTTCTACAACCACCGCTACGATATCGACAAACAGCAACATGCCGTTGAGCGTACGCGCGAGCTGTTTGCCAAAAGCCTGGGCTACGAAAAACCCGACAGCGTCGGTGATTACGCCATTGCGGCCCGTTTTCTCAGCCATCTGCCGGCCGATGCCGGCCAGTATCTGGTGTTTTTACATGCTACCACTCGCGATGAGAAACACTGGCCGGAAACACACTGGCGTGCGCTGATTGCGTTAACTGAGCCAACCGGTTTGAAGATCAAACTTCCGTGGGGCGCAGAGCACGAGCGTCAACGCGCACTGCGTATGGCAGAAGGTTTTCCGCACGTCGAGGTTTTACCCAAGCTCAGCCTGCAGCAGGTGGCCGAAGTGCTGGCCGGTGCGAAATGCGTGGTCTCGGTTGATACCGGCCTCAGCCACCTGACCGCCGCGCTAGACAGGCCGAACATCACGCTGTTCGGCCCCACCGATCCAGGATTGATCGGCGGTTACGGTCAGAATCAACACTCATTGATTTCCCCAGAAAAAAGCATGGCGACCCTCACCGCCGACGCAGTCTGGGCAGAGTTGCAAAAGGTTATTGGATGAAAAAGCTGCATGTTATCAATTTGGGGAAAATGGGGGGCGTTGAACGCCTGTTCCTGCAGTACATCAACGACACCAGCGACGGCAGCAACGAGGTGATTTGTATCAGCAGTGAAATCGGCGAAGAGATTCGCCGGCAAATGCCTGGCCAGAAAGTTACCTTTGCCAATCGATTGATCAACTCACTGCCACTACGCTGCCCGCAATTTTTGCGCAAATACCTGCTGAAAAGAAAAATCGAGCGGGCCAACGCCGACGTGGTGATCGTTTGGGACCTGGTGCCCGGTCTGGCCGCCAAACCGAAACGCGGCAAGCTGGTTTACTACGATCACGGCTGTTCATGGCGCTACCCAAAGAATCAAAAGACCTTACGTTTTCTCGCCATGCTGGATGGGGTGATCTCGGCCTCATTTGCCTCAAAACGGGTGATGGAACTGCGCTTTAATTTGCCCTGCCCGAATCACGTGGTGATCAATCGGCTGAAAACGCCCTCCGGTATCAGCGATAACCTGAAACCGCTCAGTAAACCGATCAGGATCGGCACCGCCTCGCGTCTGGTCAGCCTGAAAGGCATCAGCGTGTCGTTGCTGATGATGCAAGAACTGCTGCGTCGTGGGCACGATGTTACTCTGGAAATTGCAGGCAAGGGACCCGACAGGGAAGAATTTGAAGCCTTGGCGCAAAAACTTGAGCTGGGCGACCGGGTCACTTTCAGCGGCTTTCAGGATAACGTCGCCGACTTCTTCAACCGCACGCATATCTATATGAGTACACCGATCACCGAGCCCTTTGGTTTATCCTGCATGGAATCGTTATATTTCGGCGTCCCGGTGATTTTCCCGCAGGTCGATGGCCAACCTGAGGTGATTAAAGATGGGCACTGCGGTATTGGGCTGCCGCCCGTCGTCAGTATTGAAGAACACTACACATTGTCAGGTATCAACGTAGACTTCCCGCATGATGTGTACGATCCGCTCACCGATAGATTGGTGATGCCAAAGTTGCTGTCTCATATTGACTGCGCAGACGCCGTAGAGAAATTGTTAGTCACAGAAACCTATAAAAAAATGAGCGAAAACGCACAACGTTATCCCGCCGAACACTTCGACTATTCTCGGTTCAAAGCCGAATTTGACAACACACTGCAATCATTTATTGCTTAAACGTAATGTGAGCTGAAACCCCATGCTAAAAGAAAAAACGCCGCACCCCCTATTTAGTTATTTAATTTATTTAGGTTGTGCTATCGCATTCTGTACCACACCTTTTAACTCGCATACTGGAAGGGATATGTTTTACATATCCAGCTACATCTCTTTTATCGCACTTATTTTTAACTTTAAATTTTACACACAAAACTATAAAAATTTAATTCTTCCGATACTATTCTTCACCATTGGCATGGCAAGTGTACTCTGGGTTTCATATTTTAAACAACCTGGGGACTACATAAATATATACCGTTCATATACCTCATCCGGGAAATTACAGATCGCCACAGCATTTATACTTTTAATAGCTGTAAATGAACGATTATACTTTAAAAAACACCTGATAAGCATTGTCATACTCTGTGGAATAGCAGTGAATGCATATGCCATTTATCAAGGGGCATGGACTAGCATAGAGCGTGTAGAACTCGACTTTGACCGTTCCACTGCGGCGGCCTATATCATTACCGCAGTAAATCTGGTAGTAATGTATTCTATACTTACGCTTAAAAACCGCTATCGCCTATATCTCTACTCTGCCGCATTCTTGTTAACTTTCTCCTCTATAATTCTGACCGGAACCCGTTCGGCGATAATCATTTACCCTATTGCCTTGGGCATCTCAATATTGACAAGCAGAGATTCAATTATTGCCAAAAATAAAGCCAAGCTTTCATTAAGCTTGGTAGCAATTTTTGTTCTATGCGGTTTCATTTTTAAAGGAGAGATAGAAAGGCGAGTACAGGCTTTCCAAACAGATTTGCAACTTGCAGCCCAAACGCAAAGAGAGAACTCCATAACATCAAGACTTTCAATGCAAAAAGTAGGAATGCAAGCTGGTCTGTCCGCGCCGTTAGGGCAATCTGCAGAGCAACGTGCCCATGAGATCACCGAACTGGTCGCCCAGAGACCTCTTTTATCTGGCGTCTTGCCTTATTTGACCGTCCATATGCATAACGAATTTATTGAAACGTTTTCAATAAAAGGCATTTGGGGCGTGGTGTTTTTACTGGCCCTCTATATTGGTTTGTTTTATTTCTCATTCAAACCCTATCGTAACCCTATGCTGTTATCGGTCACTATCGCTCTTTTTGCCTATGGCTGCAGCGACGTCGTATTCTTCAGCAGTGAGGTAACTATTGTTTTCTGCCTTGCTATAATACTCAGCACACTCATTGTAAAGAAAACGATAACACAGGTATAAGCTTATGACATCATCATCTTATTTGCTTAGTATCATCATCACTCTGTACAACAGTGATGATTTCATTATTGCCTGCCTGCAGTCATTACATCCTCAGTTGGACCGTGATATTGAGGTTATCATTATAAATGACGGTTCTACTGATGGTTCAGAAGAGAAAGTTCTGAATTACATTAAGGATCATGAGCATTTCAAATTCATCTCTCAAGAGAATCAAGGCGTCGCACATGCAAAAAACACCGGGTTACGAAATGCTCGGGGTCAGTACGTCACTTTTCTCGACAGCGATGATGTCGTTAGCCGTCAATATATTCAAACGCTGCGCCCACTTTTACAGTCTGGCAAGTACGATCTGGTTGATTTCGATTATCATAAATTTGATACGTCAGCCCCAGAGGATGAGCCCTTTGATGTTGTCCGTCAAACGGACTATGACATTGAATCAAATGGAATTTATGCCTTACTTCCCGTATTTGAAAAATCACTGTGGCATATGGTGACCAGGGTGTACCGCCGCAATTTGCTTCAGGGCGAGAATCTTGAAAACGGTCGGCGCTATGAAGATGTCATTTTCACGCCTTTTCAGTATTTCAAAACGCGGAAAATAACCCATCTCGACCACGCGCTCTACTTTTACCGAGATAACAGCCAAGGTATTACCCGCAATATCCGGCCTACGGATATTGAAGATATGTTATTTGCACTCAAGAAAATGCTGAGTTTTGTCGAACAGCACCGAGGTGACGAGCCACTGCGCCAGCTGGCGGCTCTGATGCTCGGGAACTGTTTCTCAGAAATCAGAGGAATGTCGAAAGCGCTGCACGGTTACTATCACTATGAGCCGGAAGCGCTGCGTACCTTCAAGCGCCTGGCTGACGTATGCCGCAACAGCGGCGTACCGCATAAGAAAATCCGGCAAATGCGGTACGCCTGGATCGATACCTGCGTGTCAAAAATCCGCTGGCAATGGATAAAGCGCGGCTAAAGCTGCGCTTTATCCAACGACAGATGATCCACCACTTCGGCGTAAATGCGCTGTGGCTGGATCACCCCCATCGGGCTTTCCACCTCCAGCGGCATGGTATAGCCGGTGCGGGAAACCTGAATGATCCGATGCAGTTCCAGATCCTGAATCGGCCCGGTAGAGCGTGAATCGGCGGTGACAAACAGGCTGATGGTTTTTACCTTCAGCGCCACCGCCAGGTGCAACGGTCCGGTATCGCCGGTGATCAACACGTGGAAGCTGTCGATCAGCGTCAGCAGCCCCTGCAACCCCGTTTTACCAATCTGATTGTCGACGCATGTCCGGGTTTCAGGACTGATCTGGCTCAGGAATTGCTGCGCTTTCCCTTCATCAAAAGGCCCGCCAATCAGTACAATACGCACGTTGGCCTGCCTGGCCACCAGTTCATCGGCCAGCCGGACAAAATGCGAAACCGGCCAGCAACGTGATTCGGTAGAGGCCCCAAGCTGGAATCCAATCGTACAGTGCTCACTGCTTTTGACACCTGGCTGGTAGGGCGCTGGAATTTCCATAGTGGGATCATCGCTACGGCAGCCCAGAATTGAAATCAGCTCCAGCTTGCGACGAATAAAGTGGCCGTAGTAATGGAAGATATAGTTGGTCAGCCAGGGTTCAAGCCCGCAAATACCTGAGCTGTAGTTATCCCTGATAATATATTTAGCCCCGGATAAAACGGCGCTAATAATGTCATACGGCAGATGTGAGTGCAGGATCAACGCCAGGTCAGGTCGATGCTCACGCAATGATTTTAGCAATGGGCGCATGGTTTTGATTTTGCTATCCCAGTACACCACCCGATCATAATAGCGGCCGTTCTCTACCAGTTCCTGGTTCTTTTTATGCACCACCAACGTAATATATGCATCAGGGTAGCGTTCCCGCATCGCACGCAACGCAGGTGTGTTAAACATAAAGTCACCCAACGCAGTGGTCGAATAGATGACGATATTGTCAAACTGCAGCTGACTGTCGAAAGTCGCTTTATCCTGGAAGCGGTCGGTCTTTGCTGTATAGCGTCGCAAAAACCAATCCGCGACCTTAATTTTCCATTTTTTCGACATGTCAGTTCACTTTAAGTTGATAATATTCGGCCAACGTCATACCCACCGTGCGTTGCTGCAGCCAGGCAAAAAGCTGCTCCAAATCACGATATAACACTTCAATATCCTGCTGCGTTTTAAAGGTCGGGCTGCCGCCGGGCATAAACTCGGACGAGTGCAGCATAAACTCAACGTAGTCATGCCCCTGCGCCAGACATTGCTCAGCCACCGACTTCATTTTTTCCAGATTACCGCCACTGGGCCGCAGCCAGTGGACCGACGGTGAACGCTGTTTGCCACGCAGGCTATCGTAACCCTGCTTTAACGTATTCATCAGTGCCGAATGCTTATACTGAATGCTCATCGGCACTTCCAGCAGCGGTGAGGAACCCGCCCTGGCGATATTTTCCGGATCTATAAAATAGGCCTGCGATGGGAAGTTACGATAGTCGGTACCGCCGTTACCTTGTGGATTACCCGGTGAATATTGCCAGTTAACTCGCGGCGTCACCGAGCAATCCACCTGATAGCCATATTCCAGCAGCAAAGCCGCATAGTATTCATTAAAAGCCCAGCGCCCGGCACGGTGGCTGAGCATCTTGGTCTGGAAGCTGTCTTCCAGCAGTTTGGTCATATGATCGACCTTGGCACGGATTTGATCGGCCGGGTATTCGATCAGATAGGGTTTATGTCGCCAGTCGTCGTCGGTTAATGGCGTCAGCGGCGGACTGTTCCAGGCATGCAGATGCATGCCAACTTCCCCGGTATTACGCGCAATCACATCACGGGCGAACTCGACATACTCCGCATCCACCGCCATTTCGTAGTTGGTGAGGTACACCGGCTTAAAGCCATATTTCTCACACAGCGCCTGAAAGCGCGGCAAAAAGCGCGTGTTTTCGGTCGAAATACGATCGTGGTTTTGCCACAGATTGTCGCCTTCGGTATCAATGGTGATGAGAAATGCCGGTTTGGTCATAAATAGAAAGCCTGATATCCATAGATATACATTATGTTACGCAGGGCGTTTCGCCAGGGCAAACGACTTCGCTGCCTGGTTTGGACAACGTTGAAGGCCTTTTGTCTCTCCTCTACGCTATTTTTTCGCTTCGCGGCAAGAAAACCGAGCAACAGTAGCCACATGCGATCGGGTCATTTAGAATCAAAGATTGGTTTCCCTGAAAGCGACTCATGATGAACGACGCGCCAGCCCTTGCTCCTGATACCTCGATACAGCGTATTCTGATCGTTAAACTTCGCCACCACGGCGACATGTTGCTGATCACACCGGTCATCAATACCCTGCGGCAAAATTACCCGCAGGCGCAGATCGACGTACTGCTGTATAAAGAAACCCAGGAGATGCTGGCCAGCCACCCGGCTCTGACAAACGTCTTCGCTATCGATCGTCAATGGAAAAAACAGGGCACTAAAGCGCATCTGCGCCATGAACTTAACCTGATTCGGCAGCTCAAGGCCCAAAGTTACGATCTGGTGGTCAATCTGGCCGATCAGTGGCGCAGCGCCCTGCTCTCCAGGCTGACCGGCGCGCGTATTCGTCTGGGTTTCGATTTTCCCAAACGTCAGGGCTTCTTATGGCGCCATTGTCATACCCATTTGGTACCGGTGAGCGATCACGCCCGGTTGCATACGGTTGAACAGAACCTGTCACTGTTAGAACCACTCAACCTGCCAAATATTAGCCAACAGGTGACCATGGGCTACCCGCCGCAGGACTGGCAGACCTGCGAACAGTTGTTGCAGCAACAGGGCATTAGCGGTGATTTTATTGTGGTGCAGCCCACTTCCCGCTGGTTCTTCAAATGCTGGAGCGAAGAAAAAATGGCGGCTACTATCAGCGCGTTACAGGCCGATGGTCACCAATTGGTGGTCACCTCCGGGCCGGACGCAAAAGAACGTGAAATGGTGGAGCGCATCTTGGCACTCTGCCCGCCACAGGGCGTAATTTCGCTAGCGGGTCAGCTGACGCTGAGGCAACTGGCCGCCCTGATCGACCACGCTAAACTGTTTATCGGCGTAGATTCGGTGCCTATGCACATGGCCGCGGCGCTGCAGACCCCCTGCATAGCACTGTTTGGCCCTTCCAAACTGGTGTTCTGGCGCCCCTGGCAGGTCATTGGCAACGTGATATGGGCCGGAGACTACGGCGACTTACCCGATCCGGACGCCATCGATACCGGCACCGATGAACGTTATCTGGACCTTATTCCTACAGACGCGGTGATTGCAGCCGCGCGGAGCCAGCTTGCATGAAAGCATTTCGTTTGGCGATCGTTCGCCAAAAATACCGCCCGGACGGTGGCGCTGAGCGTTTCGTTTCCCGCGCCCTTGAGGCGTTGGAACAACAGGACCTCGACCTGAACGTTATCACCCGCGAATGGCAGGGTGACGCCAATCCAAACTGGCATATCCACCTGTGTAACCCGCTAAAATTCGGCCGCATCAGCCGTGAACGTGGCTTTGCCGAAGCGGCCAGAGCACTGTGGCAGAAAGAAAACTTCGATCTGGTGCAAAGCCATGAACGCATCCCAGGCTGCGATATTTACCGCGCCGGTGATGGCGTGCATCGCCGCTGGTTACTGCAGCGGGCTCGTTTGTTGCCGGAGTGGCGTCGTAAATGGCTGTTCTCCAATCGCTATCACCGTTACGTGATGTGCGCAGAACGGGCAATGTACGCTGCGCCGGAGCTGAAGGCCGTTATCTGCAATGCCGAAATGATTAAGCAGGAAATCATCGATGACTTCGGAGTCCCCGCCGATAAAATCACGGTGATCTACAATGCCATTGATAATCAAAAATTTCCGCCCGCCGATGCCGAACTGCGCCAGCAGTTGCGTCTGCAGTATCAGATCCCGCAGCAGGCTCACTGCCTGGTTTTTGTCGGTTCCGGTTTTGAACGCAAAGGGCTGGCCGCTGCCATCCGTGCCGTCGCAGCGACCGACAGCTATCTGCTGGTGGTAGGTAAGGATAAGGCGGAAAAACGTTATCAGGCGCTGGCGCAATCACTGGGCTGCAGCGATCGGGTGCGATTTATGGGGGTGCAGAAACAAACGCTGCCGTTCTATCAGGCCGCCGATGCGCTGTTGCTGCCCACGTTGTACGATCCGTTCCCCAACGTGATTCTGGAAGCCATGTCCTGCGGTTTGCCGGTCATTACCAGCACCACCTGCGGCGGCTCGGAGTTTATCACCCAGGGGCAAAATGGCTTTGTTACCGATGCCCTTGATGTCCCCGCGCTGGTCGCGGCGATCGTAGCGCTACCACGCCAGGCCCTGGGCTCCGCCATGGGTGAGGCAGCAAGAGCGCGTATTATGTCGGCTACCCCGGCACGCTTGTCGGAACAGCTGATCTCCCTTTATAACCGGCTGCTGGATTAACTATGCGTATTCTGATGATTATCGACGGCCTGCCAGGCGGAGGCGCCGAAAAAGTGGTGCTGACCCTGTGCCAGGGAATGCAGCAAATGGGTCATGACGTCAGCCTGATTTCATTGCGCGACGTCTGTAACTATCCAATTCCCGCCGGCATTCACTATCAGGTGGTCGCGGACCATAGCCGCTCACCATGGCGCAAACTGACAGAACTGTCACGCCGCGCCGCCGCACTGGATCGGGCGATCGCCGACAATGAGCGCCAACAGGGTGCCTATGATTTGGTGTTCTCCAACCTGCATAAAACCGATCGCATCGTCAGCCGCAGCAAGTTGCTCTCGTCAGACCGCCTGTGGTTCTGCATTCACGGTATCCTGTCGACCTCTTATCTGGGCCATCGCAAGGGGCTGGATCGTTGGCTGAAACAACGGAAAATCACCCAGGTTTACCAGGGCAGGAATATCGTTGCCGTCTCGCAAGCCGTGGGGGACGATTTGCAGCAGAACTTGCCGATCCGCCCAAACCGATTGGCGGTGATCAATAATCCGTTTGATATTGCCGCCATCGAGCAGCAGGCGGCGGAACCCTGTGAGCTGGCAGGCAAAGATTATCTGGTGCATGTCGGGCGCTTTCATCCGCACAAACGGCACGATCGGCTGTTGAAGGCCTATGCCCAATCGGGCATACAAGCCCCGCTGGCGTTGATCGGCACCGGCAGCGAAGCCAGCGTAGGGGAAGTGAAACAACTGGCAAACCAGTTGGGTATCGCAGACCGAGTACTGTTCCTCGGCTTTCAGGCCAATCCTTATCCGTTTATTCGGCATGCATCACTGCTGGTACTAAGCTCCGACAGCGAAGGCTTTGGTAACGTGCTGGTGGAAGCGCTACTCTGTGGTACTCCGGTGGTCAGCACCCGTTGCCCCGGCGGGCCTGCGGAAATTCTGGAAAAAGCGGGAATGGATAACGCACTGGCGGAACTTAATGAAAAATCACTGGCGGAGAAAATGGCAGACATTTATGCCAACCCACCAGAGATTAATTACCAACAACTGTTGAGCTATGGACTAGAGCCTATTTGTCAGCAATACCTGGCACTCAAGAAATAAATAAGGCAGGGGATCCCTGCCTTATAGTTAATTAATTTAGCGCCTGTATTTTTTGCCAGACGTCTTCCACAGGAACATCAATACAGTCGCCCGATTCGGTTTGCAGAATCTGATAGCGTCCAGACCATGGATGCCAGGATTCTTTATCCGTATCGCCAAAGAACACCACCATATCTTTATTCAACGCCGCCGCCAGATGCATCTGCCCGCCATCGCTGCACAGCACTCTGTCGCATAAATCAAAACCAGCCAGCAGTTCACGCACCGACGCCGTTGGGTACAGCGCCACGCGCTCACTCTGACATAACGCCAACAACTGCTCTGCGCGTTTCTGATCGCCGACATCATCCGGCGTTAGCGTGCCTTGTGGCGACCAGAAAATCAGTATCGCCGTATTCTGTTCGGCGAGTAAGCGGTTGATAATTTCGGCATAGCGCTCGATCGGCCAACGCCGTTTAGGGCTGCGGCTACTGATATGAACCGCGAAAACTCGCTCGACCGGCGGCAGGCATTGTTGCAAACGCTGCGCCGCCTGCTGGCGCTCTTCAGCCGTCAGGTACACCCGCACCGGGGGGATGGGAATACGCTGGTCGGTAATCGCCGAAAGGTAGCTGTAGGTGTGCTCTACCTGATGCTTGCCGCTGAAATTCTCCTTACGAAAAGGATGATGAATCTCAGGCGTACCCAAATCTGCACCAATAATATTGCCGATCCCCGCCATTTTTGCCAATCGCAGGCTGTACTTGCAGGGAACCGGGTTGGCCAGGATCGCCGCATCAAATTTTATTTTACGCAGTTTAAGAAAAATCATCAGGCGTTCGAAATAAACCCCCAATGTGGTTTCATTTTTCGCCTTGTGCTTTGCCTTTTTATAGACGAAGACCTTTTCAAGGTGCGGGTTATTTTTAACAACATCCTGACTGACTTTATTGATTAACAGATAAAGTTTGGCATCCGGATAGGCAATTTTCACCCCTTCGATCAGCGGAGTGGTACAAACAAGATCGCCAATATTGTCACGGCGAATAATTAAAATATTCTTCATTCCAAGCCTATCAGCGAAATCTCTCGCCTGTTGTCTGAAACTGACACCCAAGGTTACCAAATTAGCGCCTTTCCCTTCCAGTTATGGTACTATTCTGAATAACCCATATAAATGAAATTGATAGAATGTTGCTGCGTTTATATCAGGTACTACTCTACCTCATCCAACCCCTGATCTGGCTCCGCTTACTGTTGCGCAGCCGCAAAGCTCCAGCCTACCGTAAACGCTGGGCAGAACGCTATGGCTTCTGCGCCGGAAAAGTCGTACCGGGTGGCATCATGCTGCACTCCGTCTCCGTGGGTGAAACGCTGGCGGCCATCCCGTTGGTCCGCGCACTGCGCCACCGCTACCCCTATTTACCGATTACTGTGACCACCATGACGCCGACTGGTTCAGAACGCGTGCAGTCCGCCTTCGGTAAAGACGTTCATCATGTTTATCTCCCTTACGACCTGCCAGGCTCGATGCATCGTTTTCTGGATCAGGTGAACCCCAAGCTGGTCATCATCATGGAAACCGAGCTGTGGCCCAATCTGATTAACGCCCTGCATCAGCGTCAGATCCCTCTGGTCATTGCCAACGCCCGACTTTCCGCCCGCTCTGCCGCAGGCTATAAAAAAATCGGCGGTTTTGTCCGCGATATGCTGCGCCGCATTACGTTGATCGCCGCGCAAAATCAGGAAGATGGCGAACGTTTTGTCGAACTCGGCCTGAAACGCTCACAACTGACCGTAACCGGCAGCCTGAAATTCGATATTTCCGTTACGCCTGAGCTGGCTGCGCGTGCAATCACGTTACGCCGCCAATGGGCGCCGCGTCGCCCGGTGTGGATCGCCACCAGCACCCACGAAGGTGAAGAAAGCATTCTGCTGGCCGCGCACCGTAAGCTACTGGAAAAACACCCTGACCTGCTGCTGATCCTGGTGCCACGTCACCCGGAACGCTTCGCTACGGCCAAAGAGCTGGTGCAAAAAGCCGGCTTCAGCTACACCCTGCGCAGCAGTGGTGAAATCCCTTCCGGCGGTACCCAGGTGGTGATCGGCGATACCATGGGCGAACTGATGCTGCTGTACGGCATTGCCGACCTGGCCTTCGTTGGCGGCAGCCTGGTGGAGCGCGGTGGACATAACCCGCTGGAAGCTGCTGCGCACGCCATCCCGGTACTGATGGGGCCACATATTTTCAACTTCAAGGATATCTGCGCCAAGCTGTCACAGGCCGAAGGTCTGATCACCGTGACCGATGAAGATTCGCTGGTCAAGGAAGTGGCTACGCTGCTCACCGACGAAGACTATCGCCGCTATTACGGCCGCCACGCGGTAGAAGTGCTGTATCAAAACCAGGGAGCGCTGCAGCGCCTGCTGCAATTGTTAGAACCGCATCTGCCGCCCCGGAGTCATTAAGTGAGCGCGCGCAAAAGTCTGTCGGTGGTGATTATCGCCAAGAACGAAGCCGGGCTGCTGCCGGATTGTCTGCAATCCGTAGCCTGGGCAGACGAAATCGTCATGCTCGACTCAGGCAGTCAGGATGACAGCGTCGCCGTGGCCGAAAGTTTGGGCGCCAAAGTATTCACCCACGTCGACTGGCAGGGATTTGGTAAGCAGCGCCAACTGGCTCAGAGTTACGCCAGCCACGACTATATTCTGATGATCGACGCCGACGAACGCGTTACCCCGGAACTGCGCCAGTCAATTGAACAAACGTTGACTGCGCCGGACGATAATCAAGTCTACAGCTGCGCACGCCGCAACCTGTTCCTCGGGCGTTTTATGCGTCACAGCGGCTGGTACCCGGATCGCGTCAACCGGTTGTACGCCAACCAGCGCTATCGCTATAACGACAATCTGGTGCATGAGTCGCTCAATACCAACGGGGCGAAAGTGGTGCCGCTTAACGGCGATCTACTGCATCTGACCTGTCGCGACTTTTTTGCCTTCCAACGCAAACAGCTGCGTTATGCCGAAGAATGGGCCAATCAACGCCACCAGGCCGGCAAGCGCTGCGGCTATCTCTCGATACTGACCCACACTGTGGGTGCCTTCTGCAAAACCTGGCTGCTGCGTGCCGGCTTTCTGGACGGTAAACAGGGGTTGCTGTTAGCCGTGGTCAACGCGCAATATACTTTCAATAAATATGCCGCACTCTGGGCATTGGGCCGCAACTATTCAGAGAAGTGAATCATGACCCGTAAAGCCATTTATCCCGGTACTTTCGACCCCATGACCAACGGCCACCTGGATTTGGTAACCCGTGCGTCATTGATGTTCGATCACGTCATTTTGGCGATTGCCGCCAGCCCGAGTAAAAAACCACTGTTCACACTCGATGAGCGCGTAGCTTTAGCCAGCCAGGTGACCTCTCATCTGGATAATGTGGAAGTGCTGGGGTTCAGTGAACTGATGGCACATTTTGCTGCTCATCAGAATGCCAATATTCTGGTTCGCGGCCTGCGTGCGGTATCTGATTTTGAATATGAACTGCAGTTGGCCAATATGAATCGCCATTTGATGCCGACGCTGGAAAGTGTGTTTCTGATGCCTTCCGAAGAGTGGTCGTTTATCTCGTCCTCGCTGGTGAAAGAAGTGGCGCGCCACGGCGGTGACATCGCCCCTTTCCTGCCGGCCGTGGTTACCCAGGCATTGTTCGAAAAACTCGCCGCGCAATAATCAGCGCTGGCAGCGTGGGCAGAAGAAAGTGCTGCGCTGCCCGTGCTTGGCGGACTCGATCGGCGTGCCGCACGCGCGGCAAGGCTCACCCGCTCGCCCATACACCTGCAGTTCCTGCGCAAAATAACCCGGCTTGCCGTCCGACTGCAAGAAATCACGCAGCGTGGTACCGCCCTGCTCAATCGAACGCAGCAATACCGCCTTAATGGTTGCCACCAAAACTTTGGCTTCTACCTTGCTCAGCGAGCCTGCAGGCCGGTCAGGCAGGATCCCGGCGGTAAACAACGATTCACTGGCGTAGATATTGCCCACGCCCACCACCAGCTTGTTATCCATCAACCAGGGTTTGATCAGCGTCCGCTTGTTGCGTGATTTTTCGTACAGGTAGGCACCGGTAAAGGCTTCACTCAAGGGTTCCGGTCCAAGGTGAGCCAGCACATTGCTGGTCGCCAGATCGTCACACCATAGCCAGGCACCAAAACGGCGCGGATCGGTATAACGTAGCGTCATGCCATTGCTGATCACCAGATCGACGTGGTCGTGCTTTCCAGCCTCGGTTTCCTCCGCCAACATCCGCAGACTGCCCGACATCCCCAGATGGACGATAATCCAGCCGCTAGCCAGTTCAATCAGCAGATACTTGGCGCGACGCTGTACGCTGAGTACCGGCTGGTCGCTCAACGCCAGAATTTGCTCGGAGACCGGCCAGCGCAGGCGTGCATTGCGTACCACGGCATATTGAATACTATGGCCAACCAGGTAAGGTTCAATACCGCGGCGGCTGGTTTCAACTTCTGGTAATTCAGGCATCTGGCGCTCTCCTGACGGTTTTCTACCTTTAGAATGCAAAAAACCCGGCCTGAGCCGGGTTTTTATTAATCCACTAAAATTATTTAATTTTAGCTTCTTTGTAGATCACGTGCTGGCGGACAACTGGATCGAATTTCTTCAGTTCCAATTTTTCCGGCTTAGTACGCTTGTTCTTCGTGGTGGTATAGAAGTGACCAGTACCAGCAGAAGAAACCAGCTTGATCTTCTCGCGAACACCTTTAGCCATGATGCAGTTCCTTAATACTTCTCACCACGGGTACGCAGATCGGCCAAGACCGTCTCAATACCCTTCTTATCAATAACACGCATACCTTTAGCAGATACACGCAGCGTTACAAAGCGCTTCTCAGCCTCAACCCAAAAACGGTGTGAGTGCAGGTTCGGCAGAAAACGGCGTTTGGTCGCGTTCATTGCGTGGGAACGGTTGTTACCGCTCACCGGGCGCTTGCCAGTAACTTGGCAGACTCGTGACATGTCTATTCTCCAAAAATCAAATCAGCTCGAGCTTCGTATAGAGTATGGCCGCCTCGTCAGGCTTTTAGAGCCCATCTCAGCAAACTTCATACTGAGGAGACTCTCGTCATCAGGTTAGAAACCACACATCAGGTTAGAAACCTGCTGAGATAGGCTCTTACGCCAAACCCAAGATTCTCAAAGGTGGCGTAGTATACGCTCTGAAGCGTAAGTGCTCAAGTCCCGAACAGCTAAAGATCCCAGAAGGATCGCGAAAAAATCGCTTAAAGCCATCCGCGCTCGGCAAAAGAGACACATTCACCCCGACCTATCACCAAATGATCGAGCACTCGGATTTCCAATAACAGGCAGGCATTAACCACTTGCTCGGTTATCAAACGATCGGCATGACTGGGTTCCGCCTTACCCGAAGGGTGATTATGCGCCAGAATAATGGCGGCCGCATTAGCCTTCAACGCTTCACGCACAATTTCTCTCGGGTATACGACAACGCTGCTGATGGTACCAGCAAACATCTCCTGATGGCGAATAACACGGTGCTGATTGTCTAAAAACAATACCAAAAACACTTCCCGCTCATGATGAACCAGCAAACTTTGCAAATAATGCTGGGTCATCCTGGGGTTAAGCATGGCATTTTCCTGCGCCAGATGGCTGGAAAAGAAGCGGAACGCCAACTCGGAAATCGCCTGCAGTTGCGAATAGCTGGAGTTGCCCAGCCCTTTGTGGCTGCAAAAAACCGAATGATCCGCCGACATCAGGTGATACAACGAGCCAAACTGCTCCAACAACTGTTCAGCCAGTTGCATGACGTGCACCCCCGGAAAACCGGTGCGCAGAAAAATGGCCAACAGCTCCGCATCAGACAGTGCCGATGCTCCGTAACGCAATAGTTTCTCCCGTGGTGCCAGCGTGTCCGGCCACAAGGTGATTCCCTGACTGCTCATCTTCGCCTCCCTGAAAACGCCACAGCATGCCACGCAGCGGAGAGGCCAACGACAGGTGTTTGATAACATTGCGAAGTACTGCGCAAAGCACAATGTAACGCACTGCAGACACAGCGGAATCGCTCACCTGTCTGGCGGTTATGCTAAAATGGCACATCTTTCGGATTCAATCGGACAATCATGATGACGGGACTTTCCGGCAAACATATTGTGCTTGGCATCAGTGGCGGCATCGCCGCATACAAATGCCCAGAACTGGTACGCCGCCTGCGTGACAGAGGCGCCGAAGTGCGTGTGATAATGACCAGCGCGGCGAAAGCCTTTATCACGCCGCTGACGCTGCAGGCCGTTTCCGGCCATCCGGTCTCAGACGATCTGCTGGATCCCGCTGCCGAAGCGGCAATGGGCCATATCGAGCTCGGTAAATGGGCAGATCTGGTGATCCTGGCTCCGGCCACCGCCGATCTGCTGGCGCGCGTCGCCGCCGGCATGGCCAACGATCTGCTGACCACGGTTTGCCTGGCCACCGCGGCACCCATTGCCGCTGCCCCCGCCATGAACCAGCAGATGTATCGTGCTGTCGCCACCCAAGCCAACCTGCAAACTCTGCAGGCACGCGGCATGCTGCTGTGGGGGCCAGACAGCGGCAGCCAGGCCTGCGGTGACGTCGGCCCAGGTCGCATGCTCGATCCGCTGGAAATTGTCGAACTGGCGAACAGCCATTTCTCTGCACCACAAGATCTGCAACATTTAAAGATTATGCTCACCGCCGGCCCGACGCGTGAAGCCTTGGATCCGGTACGTTTCATCAGCAATCACAGCTCCGGCAAGATGGGTTTTGCCATCGCCCGCGCCGCCGCTGCCAGGGGTGCACAGGTCACGTTGATAGCCGGGCCGGTCAATCTGCCAACCCCTCCCTGGGTCACCCGGGTTGACGTCGTCAGCGCGTTGGAAATGGAGCAGGCGGTACAGCAGCGCGCCGCAGCGCAAGATATTTTTATTTCCTGCGCCGCAGTAGCCGATTACCGTGCGGAACAGATTTCCGATGAAAAAATAAAAAAACAGGGTGATGAAATCATCCTCAAAATGGTAAAAAACCCCGACATCGTTGCCGGCGTTGCCGCAATGACGAAAAAGCGCCCCTTTGTCGTGGGGTTTGCCGCCGAAACCCAGAATGTGGAAGAATACGCGCGACAAAAACTGGCGCGTAAGAAACTGGATTTAATTTGCGCTAATGATGTATCGCTTGCAGAGCATGGGTTTAACAGTGACACCAATGCCTTGCACCTTTTTTGGCAGGATGGAGAAAAGCGCCTGGCGCTGAGCGACAAGGCACTCCTTGGCCAACGTTTAATAGACGAGATAGTCAGCCGTTATGATGAAAAAAATCGACGTTAAAATCCTGGACCCGCGTATTGGCAAGGATTTCCCATTACCGACCTACGCCACCCCTGGCTCTGCAGGCCTCGATCTGCGCGCCTGCCTGGACAGCGCAGTTGAACTGGCACCGGGTGAAACCCAGCTGCTGCCTACCGGCCTGGCTATTCACATCGCCGATACCGATCTTGCGGCAGTGATCTTGCCACGTTCCGGTCTGGGCCATAAACACGGCGTAGTGCTGGGCAACCTGGTCGGCCTGATCGATTCCGATTATCAGGGTCAACTGATGGTTTCCGTCTGGAACCGCGGTCAAAAATCCTTCACTATTGAACCCGGCGAACGTATCGCGCAGATGGTATTTGTGCCGGTGGTACAAGCTGAGTTCAATCTGGTTGAAGAATTCGACAGCAGCGAACGTGGTGCCGGTGGTTTTGGCCACTCCGGCCGCCACTAAGCGATATCCGATTGCCGACAGGGAAACGTCGCCTGAAATCTTGCCACACCGGAGAGAAGGACAGCTCTACGGCAAGGTTTGCCCGGCTACGATTTCAGCGCAGACCAGGACGCGCGGAGAATACAGGTCGTTAAGGCCGCTGACCCCAGCATCGTAAAAAAAGCCATCACATAAGCCGCACAGAGATAATCTCTGCAGCGGCCGATGCCCGGGTTTTCGAAAGTCTAAGCAGTTTTAGCAAGGGTCTAATCAGACATGGCAGAAAAAGAAAAAATCAAAAGGAACCGGCGCGAAGAAATACTGCAGGCGTTAGCCCAAATGCTGGAATCCAGCGACGGCAGCCAGCGTATTACCACCGCTAAGCTTGCCGCTAACGTCGGAGTCTCCGAAGCTGCACTGTACCGGCACTTCCCCAGTAAGACACGGATGTTCGACAGTCTGATCGAGTTCATTGAAGACAGCCTGATCACGCGCATCAACCTGATCCTGCAGGATGAGAAAGAAACCTTTAACCGCCTGCGTTTGATTCTGCTACTGGTGCTGGGGTTTGCCGAACGCAACCCGGGCCTGACGCGTATCATGACCGGCCACGCACTAATGTTTGAGCAGGATCGGCTACAGGGGCGAATCAACCAGCTGTTTGAACGCATCGAGGCGCAACTGCGCCAGGTGTTGAAAGAACGCAAACTGCGGGAAGGCAAAGGCTTTATCGTGGATGAAACGCTGCTGGCCAGCCAGTTATTGGCGTTTTGTGAAGGCATGCTGTCACGCTACGTACGCTCCGAATTCCGCTACCGCCCAACGCAAGAATTCGATGGCCGCTGGCCACTGTTGGCGGCACAACTGCAATAAACCCTATGCCGGGCGCGTTTGGTTGCGCCCGGCATAGTAGACTCCGCGTTAAACCCCGTACTGCTCGCGATAAGCACGAACTGCCGCCAGGTGATCCGCCATTTCAGGTTTTTCTTCCAGATAAACAATCAAATCCTTCAGCGTCACGATGGAAATGACCTTGCAGTGATAGTCACGCTCAACTTCCTGAATGGCAGAAATATCCGCGCGGCCGCGCTCCTGGCGATCGAGAGAAATCAATACCCCAGCCAGGGTGGCACCACCAGCGCCAATGATTTCCATCGATTCACGGATCGCCGTACCGGCAGTGATGACGTCATCCACCAGCATTACACGGCCCTGCAGCGGGCTGCCTACCAGAGTGCCCCCTTCGCCATGGGTTTTGGCTTCTTTACGGTTAAAGCAGTACGGCACATCACGCTCATGATGTTCTGCCAATGCAACCGCCGTGGTGGTCGCGATCGGAATGCCTTTGTAGGCCGGGCCAAACAGCAGGTCGAACTCAATACCGGAATCCACCAGCGCTTCGGCATAGAAGCGCCCTAACAGCGCGAGATCACGCCCGGTATTAAACAGGCCGGCATTAAAGAAATACGGGCTGGTGCGGCCGGATTTCAGGGTGAACTCGCCGAATTTCAATACCTGCTTGTTAAGCGCGAACTCGATAAACTGGCGCTGATAGGCTTTCATTACTGCTTCTCCTCGTCTGGTCGTTAGATCTGTTAATACTGCCGCCCGATCGCCGGGCGTAAAAAAGGCGACCCTTGAGTCGCCTTAATAATTAGTCTGCCAGCGCCGCTTTCTGCGCCTGGAAGATGGTATCGATGCCCCCTCGGGCCAGCGCCAACAGCGCCAATAGCTCATCGTGGCTGAACGGCTCGCCCTCGGCGGTGCCCTGCACCTCGATCATGCGACCATCTTCCATCATCACCACATTCATATCGGTTTCTGCTGCAGAGTCTTCGACGTACTCCAAATCACACAGCGCTTCGCCGTTAACAATGCCGACGGAAACTGCAGCGACCAGCCCTTTCATCGGGTTGGCTTTCAGCTTGCCGTTAGCCACCAGCGCATTCAACGCATCGGCCAACGCAACACAGGCACCGGAAATAGACGCGGTACGGGTGCCACCATCGGCCTGCAAGACGTCGCAGTCGAGCGTGATGGTGAACTCACCAAGCTTTTTCAGATCTACCGCTGCACGCAGTGAACGGGCGATCAGACGCTGAATTTCCAGCGTACGGCCACCCTGCTTGCCTTTTGCGGCTTCGCGGGCGTTACGGCTGTGGGTAGAACGCGGCAGCATGCCGTATTCAGCGGTGATCCAACCCTGGCCCTGACCTTTCAGGAAGCGCGGAACGCCCTCTTCTACCGTGGCGGTGCACAAAACCTTGGTATCGCCAAACTCAACCAGCACTGAGCCTTCTGCATGTTTGGTGTAGTGACGGGTCAGTGTCAGTGGGCGAACTTGTTGTGGTGCTCTGCCTGCAGGACGCATGGGCTCTCTCCGGCTTCTAATCAACGATTGGCTGCGCATTATACGGGCTTAGTGACGTAATGCCTATCCTGCCCGCATCTCCAACGCTATAATCGCTTCATCTTTTCCTATTACGGGTACGCATCAATGATCCGCAGCATGACAGCCTACGCCCGGCGTGAAATCAAGGGTGAATGGGGCAGCGCAGCTTGGGAGCTGCGTTCCGTGAACCAACGCTATCTAGAAACCTACATCCGCCTGCCGGAGCAGTTCCGCAGCCTGGAGCCGGTGATCCGCGAACGTATTCGTGGCCGCCTGACCCGTGGCAAAGTGGAGTGCAACCTGCGCTTCGAACTGGATCCGAGCGCACAAAGCTCAATGATCCTGAACGAAAAACTGGCCAAACAGCTGGTTGAAGCCGCCAACTGGGTAAAAATGCAGAGCGACGAAGGTGAAATTGATCCTATCGACGTACTGCGTTGGCCAGGCGTGATGTCTGCCCAGGAGCAGGATCTGGACGCTATCAGCGCACAGCTCATGCAGGCGCTGGACGGCGCACTGGATGACTTCATTATTGCTCGCGAAAGCGAAGGTACCGCACTGAAAGCGCTGATTGAACAGCGTCTGGACGGCGTTAGTGCCGAAGTGATCAAGGTACGTGCCCAGATGCCAAACATTCTGCAATGGCAGCGTGAGCGTCTGGTCAGTAAGCTGGAAGAAGCTCAGGTACAGCTGGAAAATACCCGTCTGGAACAGGAACTGGTGTTGATGGCGCAGCGTGTTGACGTCGCCGAAGAGCTGGATCGCCTGGAGGCGCACGTAAAAGAAACGCACAACATCCTGAAGAAAAAAGAAGCCGTAGGTCGCCGCCTCGACTTTATGATGCAGGAGTTCAACCGCGAATCTAACACCCTGGCATCCAAGTCGATCAATGCCGAAGTCACCACCTCCGCCATCGAGCTGAAAGTGTTGATCGAGCAGATGCGCGAGCAGATTCAGAACATCGAGTAATATGTCAGCATGTATCATGCGATATAAAATATCTATAAAAGCCCGTTAGTTACGGGCTTTATTCATCTCATTCACTCCCACCTACTCAAATCTCATCGTTTTGATGCACCTTAGACGGTACCCACCATAAATATGGTACATACACTTTTGGTACAAGGTAGTCATTGAACGTGGGTATCAGCCAGGAAATAGAGAGAGCGGATCATATGAACGCGTTTCATAACGCAATGACCGCGCTCCAGTGCGATGCCTTGAATTCTCTTGTTTCAAGGTTATTTCGGCAATGCAAACGCCATCACCGCGTCGCCGCCTGAACTGCCAAGGCCGGTATGGCCGCCTGCGGCAATGACTATGTATTGGCGTCCATCCTTGCCTTCGTAGACGCTGGGTGTGGCAATACCGCCAAACGGCAGTGTGGCGTGCCACAACTCGCGGCCGGTACGCAGATCAATCGCCCGTAGCGTGCGGTCGGCGGTGGCGGCGATAAAGATCAGGCCGCTGCGGGTCACCACCGAGCCACCCATGTTCGGCACGCCCACCTGCAGCGGCACATGCGAGGAAATACCGAAGGGGCCGTTGTCGTAAGCGCTGCCCAGCGGATGGCGCCAGAGGAGCTTGCGGGTTTTCAGGTCGAGCGCGCTGAGCATGCCCCAGGGTGGCTGATTGCAAGGGATGGCCAATGGCGATAGGAACGGCGCGGCGCTGATGGCATAAGGTGTACCCAGCTGCGGGCCGCCGAAGTCACCGCCTTTGTTGCCTTGCTTACCGCTGGCTGAAACCTGGTCGCGCGGTGTCAGCTTGTTGATGATCGCCATGTAGTTGTTGTTCGCCACGACGATATGACGCAAAGGGTCGACCGACACGCCACCCCATTCGAAGACACCCGCCGAGCCGGGATACGCCAGTGAACCTTGCACCGATGGTGGCGTAAACGCGCCCTCGTAGCGCAACTCCTTGAAGCGGATGCGGCAATACAGCTGATCGAGCGGCGTAGCTCCCCACATGTCGCTTTCGCGCAACGTGGCTGGTGCAAACGTCGGCATGTCAGTCTGGAAGGGCTGGGTAGGTGACAGGTGTTCGCCTGGCACAGCCCCTTGCGGCACCGGCCGCTCCTCGATGTGAGTCAGCGGGGCACCCGTGCGCCGGTCGAGCATGAACAACTCGCCGCGCTTGGTCGGTACCAGTAAGGCGAGTACCGGCGGCTTGCCCTGTGCGCCAGGTAAATCGACCGTAGTCGGTTGCGCCGGGACATCGTAGTCCCAGATGTCGTGGTGAGTGGTCTGGAAGTGCCAGTGGATCTTTCCGCTATCCGCATCGACAGCGATCAGCGAACTGGCGTATTTTTCCGACACGGCTTGCCTGCCGCCGCCGAAGAAATCCGGCGTTTCGTTACCGGTTGGCAGATAGACCAAACCCAACACCGGATCAGTGCTGATCGGCGCCCATACATTGGGCGTGCCGCGCGTGTAGAACTCGCCTTCGGGTGGAAGTGTCGTACGATCGGTGCGGCCCATGTCGAAAGCCCAGGCCAGTTTGCCGCTTCGGGTATCGAATGCGCGCACGACGCCGGAAGGTTCGCCGCGTTCCACGTTATCGTACACCCACCCACCGATTACCGCCTTGCCGTGCACGATCGAGGGCGGCGAGGTGACGTAGTAGAAACCCGGCTTGACCAGGCCCATGCCTGCGGTCAGGTCGATTTCGCCGTTCTGGCCGAACGCCGGGCAGCGCTGGCCGGTATCGGCATCCAGCGCGTACATTTTGGCATCCAGCGTGGCGGTGATAATCCGATGTGCGCAAAAGCCGGTGGCCATTGGCGTTTCGTCATAGGATACGCCACGGCAGGCAAGAAAGGGTACTGCTCTCAGATTCGCATTCGGGTTGAAGCGCCAAATCGATTTGCCTGTCTCCGGCGAAACGGCGATGACTTCATCATGTGGGGTGCAGAACACGAGTTTGTCGCGCACCTTCAATGGCGTTGCCTCGAACATCAGCTCGCTCGCTTTATTGCCCTGGGGCAGGCCGGTTGCACCGGAGTGGAAACTCCAGGCCAGTGTGAGATCGGCAACGTTGGCCGGAGTGATTTGCTCCAGCGGCGAGTACCTCTGGCCACCGGGTGTTCGGCCGTAGTTCGGCCAATCGCCGGGGGCGATCAATGCCGAATCGACTGGCGTGTTTTCGGCGGGATATTGCTCCAATGCCGCAGCCAGATCGATGCCATGGAAAGGCTGCAAGCCGGCCACGAACAGGCTAAAGAGTAACAACGTCAACGCACTGCCGACCAGCAGTGCCGGCCTGGTGCCGCGCACCCGTTTGCTATGGCGCGCAAAAAATGGACGGGCGAACCAGCGCCAGGTCAACAACATTACGATGAGCAACACCAGAAAGAACAGCACCCGCGGCAGTAGCGCAATGGGGTTCCAGCCGCATTCGTACAAAGCCCAGGCCAACGTTGCTGCGCAAAAACCGGCATAGAGCACGAAGCCGCTGCGGCGTGCCAGCAGCAATAACGGTGCCGTTATCAGCAACACGATGCCTGCGATCGCGTAATACCAGGAGCCATCCAGCGTGATGAGGCGGATACCGCCGTACAGCATGGCAACGCCGGTGAGTAACAGGATAAGCCCCAGCAAGGCACTGACCCAGCGGTAAGAGCCGCCGGTCTTTGTATTGCTGGTTGTCATGAGGCATTCCCCAGGTATTTAGCCACTGCTTTAACTTGGCGAAAGACCTCCTTCGCTTCCGGCAGGAAAGTGACAGCCATGAAGACGTGGAAACCACCTGGATACTCATGGTAATCGACTGTGACGCCTGCGACTTGCGCTTTTACTGCAAACTTTCGCGTATCAACAACAAATATATCGCGGTCGCCCTGGAATATGCTCATCGGCGGCATCCCCCGCAAGTCAGCGTAGAGCGGACTCATGGAGGGCGCAGAGGGGGAAATGTCTCCTGCCCACATTCTCCCGCATACCCGAAGGCCATCCACGGTAAGCATGATGTCCCTACTCTCCAGTTCTCTCATTTCGGCGTCCCTCATAGAGAGGTCCAACCAGGGGGCAAACAGGAAGAGATGGTCAGGGAGCGGCAGTCCGTTATCGCGTCGACGAAGCGCAAGCGTAAGTGCAGCATTGCCCCCCGCACTGTCGCCCATCACGACGATTTTCTCACCCTTTCGGGCAGAAACGATGCTGTCAAAGATCGTATCGATCAAAGCGGTGCCAACGCGATAGTCATTTTCGGGAGCAAGGGCATACAGCGGAACAGTGACGGTAGCGCCGGTCGCTTTGATAACAGCGCTGATGATGCTCCAATGTACGCCAAGCAGTGGGTTCACGTAGGCGCCGCCGTGCAGATAGAGCACATGTAGATCGCGCTTTCCTGTCCGTGGCGTCAGAGTCACGACCCTTTGCTCTTGGTATATGCGCTCCTTGATATGGCATGAAGAACGAAGTGCTCTTGGAATACGCGCGGCCTGAGGGGCGTCCCGATTTAGCAGGTACTTGTGCAACTTCGCGTCATCGCCAAGAATTTTTGGCGCAAGCCCCATCAAGTATCTTGCGCAGGAGAGAAACACGCTCATGTGAATTTTCCATAGAAGTAGTTGTCAATTTACGATACGATTCAGTATCGAAACTGTCAAGGTTCATAATTATGTCGAAAATCACGCCAACAGATCTCCCCCCTTTGCTACCGGAAACCACCAAACCGGCCGTGGGGCGCCCCCGCGATGCTGAATTAGACTTGCGGATCATGCGAGCCGCGCTAGCGCAGGTAGCGGAGGGAGGCTTCCATTCACTTACAATGGATGCGGTAGCTAAACGGATTGGAGCAGGTAAAGCGTCACTGTATCGACGCTGGAAGTCTCGTGACGCCCTGTTGGCTGATGCGCTACTGGCCTTCTCACCCACCGATCTGCCCATCGATACGGGCACATTGCGTGGAGACCTCATCGCCGTTTATGAACACTTCTACGGCCTGAACGACCCTGACATTCGCGTCGCAGTTATTGAGTTTCTGGGAAACCATCGCATCATGAGCGGTTGGGTAGAACAGGAAATCCCTGGCTGGCTGAATAGTCGTCGTGTTCGAGTCCTGGAAATAATTGAACGTGCAATTGGCCGTGGTGAGCTGCGCGTTTCAGCCCAACTGAACCTGGATCTGCTCATCGACTTGTTGCCTGGTGTTATTCAATTCCGCCATACCGAGCGCAACCAGATAGTCGACAACGAACTGATCGTTGAAGTGGTGGATCACGTTCTTCTCCCCTTGTTATCCCGGTAGCTATGGCCTGCTGCACATACACGGGCGACATAACTCTCGACGGTACGTTCCGCAAGGAATACGGCCCTGCTTGGGTTTCTCTACAGCTTCTGTCATCCAAAGAGCATGAAACTCTGTTGGGACACAGTGATCTGGGCCGTTGAATCTCATATGCGAATAATTGTAGCGATACGACAAGTGCAGCCTTCCAGTGATGAGCTAATGCTATGCCCGCAGTGCGATTTACTGGTGGCGTTACCGCCCTTAAGCACTGGCACCAAAGCGGTATGCTCACGTTGCAGTACGACTCTCAGCGCCCGCTGGGATGAACCGCGCAAGCGGCCGATAGGTTACGCCCTCAGTGCGCTGTTCATGCTGCTGCTGGCCAATATTTTCCCGTTTATCAATATGCGCGTTGCCGGCTTCGGTAACGAAATCAAGCTGATTAATATCCCTCAGGTGATGCTGGAAGAAAACTACACCAGCATGGCCACGCTGTTTATGCTGCTCGTACAACTGATCCCCGCATTCTGCATGCTGGCTATCATTCTGCTGTGTGCCAGGGTGCGTATGCCGCTGGTATTAAAAGAATGGATGGCCAAGATGCTGTTCCAGTTTAAAACCTGGTGCATGGTGGAGGTCTTCCTCGCTGGGGTGCTGGTCAGTTTCGTCAAGCTGATGGCCTATGGCGATATCGGTATCGGCAGCAGCTTTGTGCCTTATTGCCTGTTCTGTCTGTTGCAAGTACGTGCCTTTCAGTGCGTAGACCGCCGCTGGCTGTGGCAGGACATCGAACCGGCACCGCACCTGGATCGTCCTTTAACGGTAGGACGCACCGGCATGCGCCAGGGCGTGCGCTCTTGCCGCTGCTGCACGGCTATCCTGCCGGCCGATCTGACCCATTGCCCGCGCTGCCATACCAGTGGTTATGTACGCCGCCGCAACAGCCTGCAGTGGACGCTGGCGCTGCTGGCGACCTCGGTCATGCTGTATATCCCGGCGAACCTGATGCCGATCATGGTCACCGAGGCGCTGGGCAACAAAATGAATTCGACCATCATGGCCGGGGTGATCCTGCTGTGGGGAGAAGGGTCCTACCCGGTGGCGATGGTGATTTTCATCGCCAGCATCATGGTCCCGTCGCTGAAGATGCTGGCGATCGGCTGGCTGTGCTGGGACGCCAACGACAAAGGGAAAAACCGCGCCGACAGCGAACGCATGCATCTGATTTATGAAGTGGTCGAATTCGTTGGCCGCTGGTCAATGATCGACGTGTTTGTCATCGCCGTACTGTCTGCTTTGGTACATATAGGCCTATTGATGAGCGTCTATCCTGCAACCGGTGCGCTGCTATTCGCTCTGGTGGTGATCCTCACCATGTTCGCCGCCATGGCGTTCGACCCCCGGCTGACCTGGGATCGCGTAAACGAAACAATAAAAAAGGAGCCGCAAGGTGACCGAAAACAATAATAACATCGCGGGTGTCGAGAAGATTACGCGCTGGTCGCCGGTGTGGATCGTCCCCATCGTCACCGCGCTGATCGGCGCCTGGATCCTGTTTTATCACTTCAGCCATCAGGGGCCGGTGGTAATGCTGGTTACCACTACCGCCGAAGGGCTGGAGGCGGGCAAAACCAAAATCAAAAGCCGCAGCGTCGACGTTGGCGTCGTCGAGACCGTGACGCTGAGCGACGACCTGAGCAAGGTGCGGGTGCAGGCGCGCCTTAACTCCGGCATGGATAAGCTGCTGCGGCAAGATACCGCCTTTTGGGTGGTGAAGCCGCAGATTGGCCGCGAAGGGGTTTCCGGCCTGGGCACGCTGTTATCCGGCGCTTATATCGAGCTGCAGCCGGGTACCAAGGGCAAGGACGGCAAGGACACTTACCAATTGCTGGATGCGCCACCGCTGGCCTCACCGGACGCCAAAGGGCTGCGCATCGTGCTTGACAGCGAGAAATCGGGCCAGCTGAACGCCGGCGATCCGGTGCTATTTCACAACTACCGCGTCGGTTCGGTGGAAACCAGCTATTTCGATCCCAAACAGCGCGCCATGCGCTATCAGCTGTTTATCTCGGCGCCTTACGATCAGCTGGTTACCAGCAACGTACGTTTCTGGAAAGACAGCGGCGTGACGTTCGACATGTCGGCACAGGGCATGCGCGTGGAAATGGGCTCGTTGGCGACCCTGTTCAGCGGCGGCGTGAGCTTTGACGTGCCGGATAGCTGGGATAGGGGCGAAAAGGCGAAAGAGAAGGCGGAGTACCGGCTGTTCGACAACCAGCGCAGTATTCAGGATTCGTTGTATACCGTACATAAAGACTACCTGATGTTCTTCTCCGACTCAGTCCGCGGCCTGCAGCCGGGCGCGCCGGTGGAGTTCCGCGGCATTCGCCTCGGTACTGTGGCGCAGGTGCCGTTCTTTAAAGAAGGTATTGAGCATCGTTTGAAAAACGATTACCGCATTCCGGTGTTAATCCACATCGAGCCTGAACGCCTCAAGGCGTTAGGGAAGGACTTCGATTTTGATAGCAGCCTGAAAGACGCGGAATCACGCGGCATACGCGCTTCCCTGAAGTCAGCCAACCTGCTGACCGGTTCACTCTATATCGATCTGGACTTTAACCCGCAGGACAAACCCTGGGATGGACCGCACGAGTTGTTCGGTTATCCGCTGATACCTACAACCAGCGGTGGTCTTGCGCAGATCCAGCAAAAACTGGTGCAGACGCTGGACAAGATCAACGCGATACCGCTCACTCCGATGATCAACGAAGCGACCAAAACGCTGGCGGAAAGCCAGAGGACCATGAAGTCGACCCAGAAGACCATGAAGTCGTTAAACGACATCATCTCCAGTAAAGAGGTGAAGGCGCTGCCGCAGGAGATGCAGAAAACGCTGCAGGAACTCAATCGCAGCATGAAAGGGTTCCAACCGGGATCACCGGCCTACAACAAAATGGTAGGGGACATGCAACGTCTGGATCAGGTACTGCGTGAACTGCAGCCGGTGCTGCACACCCTGAATGAAAAGAGCAACGCGCTGGTATTTGAAGCCGCCGCCAGCAATGACCCTCAGCCTAAGAAGGCCAACAAATGATGAAATGGCTCCCGGTAGCCCTGGCGCTGTTGCTCAGCGCCTGTAGCAACACCCCCCAAAAAACCTACTATCAGTTGCCGGCGTTGGGCACGCCAGCTCAGGTGAACAGCGGCGCGTCAACGCGCCAACTGTGGTTAGAGCATGTTTTCGTGGCCGATTATCTCATGCAAAATGGCGTGGTTTATCAGACTAACGGCGTACAGTACGCCATCGCCCAAAACAACCTGTGGGCCAGCCCGCTCGACCAGCAGCTGCAGCAGACGCTGGTCACCAACCTGAGCAGCGCGCTGCCGGGTTGGGTGGTCTCCTCCCAGCCGATGAGCAGCGATCAGGATGTGCTCAACGTCACCATCAGCGGTTTCCACGGCCGCTTTGACGGCAAGGCTGTCATCCGCGGCGAGTGGGTGCTGAATCACCAGGGCCGCCTTACCAAACGGCCGTTCAACCTGGAGTTGAAGCAGAGCGAAGACGGCTATGATGCACTGGTGCGTACCCTGGCAGAAGGATGGCAGAAGGAAGCGAAATCAATAGCCTTTCAGTTATAGATAATGGGCTTTGTTTTTCTTGGCGGAACATTAAAAAACATTGTGACAAACCAGAGTTAATACAATGCTCCCACCTTGAAACATACGGCTTAACATGAATCAATAATCAAATAAAAGGTCAGGAGTAATTTCCCTCCTGACCTTTAAAGCCATTGAAATAAGGAAGGTGAAAATAAATTTTTCCGACTCCGGAAATATATTAACCGTTACATGTGTTTTTATACTGCAATTGGGCCGAGAAATCATGTCTTCTGGATCTTCGTTTCATTTTTGAAACGCCGAGTTTCACTTTACTGACTGGTTGATTTTGTCATTTCGTTTAATAATGGAAGTGATACTTTCTAAAAAACGTCGGCAATTTCATATCCAGGTTTATTTTTAAACTACGCCAAGATCAGATCACTTCATTCCTCGTCATTTTCTACCGCAACCCTGGGTAGTTTATAGGTTGCTGAACACCTATCCAGAACTATGCGCCTGGCCAAGCAGTGCCCTGTAGAACTGTGTATGCCGTTGAATAGCAGAAACCTTGACAGCCACACACGGGACCTTAGTGGGCGAAAAGAGGACTCAATATGAGTAAGCGAATTTTAAATCAGAAGAAGTTTCTGGGCATTACGACCCTTAATTGGCTTCGAACGGATCTTGCAAGAGATGCGTGTTTTGCTTATTGGGGAGGGCCCCATGCCGATCTGGTCTCTCGCAATGGATTCATCCGTGATTATAATCAGCATCACTTCAACGATGATGTAGCGGGTTTATGGCCCTTAACACCTGAAGTGGTAACGATTATTCCAACCGATAAACGGATCGATGGCGTTTCTGAAATAATTTTAGACTCTATCATTAAACTCCCCCTGAGCATTCGCTCTAATCGACGTATTTTTAAAGACAAAGAGAATGCCTTCTGTCGCACAACTTTAAACATGACGACATTAGGTGGAGGAAGGGTTGTTAAAACCGGCGACTATAAAAATATTTATGCTCGATGCGTTGTTTTGATTCGTCGAAGGGAGAATGGCTCTCTAAGCGATTTCAAGCGCTTTATTCATAACGGCCTTGCTCATCAACTCGGCCTCAATGCCAATGTCATTGAAATCCGCAGCCAGGTCTTTGTGCCATGGTTTAAGGCTTTGTGGAATGCACCCAGTGCTGCTCATAACGTGGCACCCGAGTATCAGTACCATGCATCAATTGTCATAGGTGCGAATGATAATGCCGGATTGCTGTCAGCTCTGGCTCAGGTAGCCAGCCTCAATAGTGAAATTGCATATCATTGTTCTGTAATACACGCTTATTCGGTCGCTAACACGTTGATCAATCGGGTTGACGGGCGGACAACAATACCGCAACTCAAACCTGGTGCGAAACCTCGATTAGAACCTGTACGACGCGTTCTTTCTCATCCCCCTGAGCGTACTTATCAACCCACAGGTACGACTCCATTCAAAATGCGTGGACTACTAAAAAGTGCAGTTAAAAGGCCAGAAGACGTTATCTCTGATATGGCAGGCAACATTTATTACGGAGGAAAAGGCGGAAAAATTTATCGGTATGATCCTGAAACTGAGAACGAAACCATTATAGCGGATACGGCCGGTAGACCGCTGGGTCTTGAATGGCTGAAATGCGGCTCTCTCTTGGTTTGTGATGCCCACCGCGGTTTGCTTAAGGTCAGATTAGACGGCCATATAGAAACATTGGTAGAACGAGTTCATGGCCTCCCATTACGGTTCTGCTCGAATGCCACCGCGAGCACTGATGGAACAATTTGGTTTACTCAATCGACGAATCGCTATGATTTCGAGCATTACCAAGGGGCAATGATTGAACACAGGGGGTCAGGGCAGCTTCTGCGACGTGATACGAATGGACAGGTTCATGTGCTATTGGACGGTCTGCATTTCCCTAATGGCATCACTTTAGATAGTTCGGAGAGATCTGTCATTTTTGCAGAAACAGATGCCTACCGCTTACGCAGGCTCTGGGTGAAAGGCCCGAAGGCTGGGTGTCTGGAGATCTTTGCAGATAATCTGCCGGGTTTCCCTGACAACATTTCGCGCATGCAAAATGGTTATTTTTGGGTGGCCATGGTTACGCCACGCAATAAACGCCTGGACAGCATGGGAACCATGCCGGGTTTCCTTCGTAAGCTCATTTGGCGCCTTCCAAAATTTATGCTGCCTAAAACGGCTCGAACAGTGTGGGCTATGGCCTTTAATGATGCTGGCGAAGTGTTAGCCGATATGCAAGGCAGCGCGGATAACTTCTTCGCAGCCACAGGAGTGGTGGAAACAAATGGTCGGCTGTATATGGCCTCTGTTGAGGCTGACGGTATTGCTGTCCTTGATATTACGTCGATGCCTAAACGATAGTGGCCAACAAAAACGGGTCATCGCATTAGAACATTAATCCGAGCCTTCGCTTTTATTGGTTTAATGTTAAATAGCACTCGAATTTCTTAATTAATGAGAATGTTACAGCCAGAGGATAAAAAATGGAGAAAAGCGATGCTTTCAAAATATTTGCAATGGTCGGTGATCGGGGATCTATTTCTGGCGCAGCGCGTGCACTGGGTGAGTCTAAAGTAACGGTAAGCCGGGCAGTATCTCGTTTGGAGTCCCTCTACAACGTCAGACTAGTCGAACGAACTACACGGCGGATAACACTCACCGAAGTGGGGAGTGTTTTACACGCACGTTGTATTCGCATACGAGAAGAAATGGAAGACGCTGACGCTGAGATTGCAACCTACAGGAGTAGTCCGGCCGGTATATTGCGCATAGGCTGTACCAGTGATGTCGCTAAAACGCTCCTCACTCCCAACTTACCCGAGTTTCTGGCTAACTATCCAGAGATTGATGTTCGTGTACGAGTGGGGGAAAGATTACTCCCAGAATCTAACATTCTCGATGTCGTTCTCCATTGCGGATGGTTGTCGGATTCTCGTTTGACTGCTCGAAAAATCGCAGAGGTAAAAAACATCCTGGTAGCAAGTCGAGAATACGTACAAGCCAACGGAATACCAACCTCTCCAGACGATCTCGAAGATCATGCCATCATCGGTAATTTCTACCTCGACGCAGCGGCGATTGAGCCAGGCCCTTTGCCTGCTTATGTGCCCAGGCTTGAAATATCTCGGGGCCAGGAACGCTTTACGTTACCGACATACCGTAGATTTTTATCGACCGATCATTCGCAAATCCTCGAACTGGTGAAACATGGCCGCGTCATTGCACCCATTACCGGTATTTGGGCACTGCCAGGACTACTCTCAGGAGAGTTAGTTCGTATCTTACCCGATTATGAAATAAGCGAGTCGCCGCAACTTTATGCTTTATATCTCGATCGGCTGGCATCAATACCCAAGTTAAAAGTATTTCTAGATTTCATTGAGGAAGTCGTTAAGCGCCTTACAAAAGAGTGGCAACCCCAGGCCGATAAACTCTTTCCGAAACAGAACCTCGTCCTTTTCCCGCCTATAAACTTCCAAACCAGGAATGACTCCTGACGAGTGATTAAAACCTTAATGAATACTGGTTCTGTGATGTTGTTCATGCAAGAGAAATTATTAATGAATGGGGCAGGCCTATAACGAATGTCGGCCCCATTCTTCGTTGAATTATCAATTACCTTCGGAATTTGCAGCAGGATGGCGAAACGGAAATTTGAGAGTTAAACAACTGAAGCGCTGCTCTCAATAGATTTCGAATAAACCCGCTGCCCCCATTCCCCCACCGATACACATCGTCACTACGGCGTAGCGTTCGCCTCTACGCTTTCCTTCTATCAGCGCATGGCCTGTCATACGGGCGCCGGACATGCCGTAGGGGTGCCCGATTGCAATTGCGCCGCCGTTCACGTTCAGCCTGTCGTCCGGAATGCCCAGTCGGTCTCGACAATAGAGTACTTGTACTGCAAATGCCTCATTGAGCTCCCATAATCCGATATCATCAATCTTTAGACCATTGCTATGCAGCAATTTAGGCACCGCCGCCACTGGGCCAATTCCCATCTCGTCCGGATCAACACCCGCTACGGCCATACCTACATAGCGACCTAACGGCTGCAGGCCCCTTCGTTCGGCCTCTTTGGCTTCCATCAGCACTAGCGCTGAGGCACCATCGGAGAGTTGACTGGCGTTGCCGGCGGTAACATTTTTGCCAGGTCCTTTGACGGAATAGAGAGCCTGCAAATCCTCAAGGGTACTTTGTGGGCGATTGCCTTCGTCACGCTCCAGCAATACCTCTTTATAAGCCAATACGCCGGTTTCCTGATCGTTGTAGGCCATCAAAGAACGCATAGGAACAATTTCCTTGTCGAACAGCCCTTCTAATTGTGCTGCTGCCGTTCGTTGCTGGGAGCGCAGCGAGTATTCGTCACAGGCTTCCCGGCTGATCTCATAGCGCTTTGCCACTATGTCAGCCGTATCCACCATTTGCATATATGCAGCTGGATACAGCGCGAAAAGCTCCATATCCGGCTCAATGCGTATCCGGTCAGTCTGCACCATCGAGATGGATTCCACACCTCCCGCAACGGCAATGCTCATACCATCGACAATGATTTGTTTGGCAGCCGTGGCAACAGCCATAAGACCCGAGGCGCACTGGCGATCCAACGACATACCTGAAACTGACGTGGGCAACCCGGCCCGCAATGCAGCCAGGCGGCCAATGTTCAAACCTTGCACACCTTGCTGCAAGGCTGAACCGAGTAACACATCATCCACTTCACTACCTAAAATTCCTGCTCGCTCGACAGCATGCTTAATTGCATGCCCAGCCAGTGTTGCAGATGGGGTGGCATTGAAAGCGCCACGATAGGCTTTGCCAATCGGAGTTCGGGCTGTAGAAACAATAACGGCATCACGCATAGTAGATTCTCACTGGTTATTTTCGGATTCTGAACGGAAAGCAGCGATGAGTTCTTGATGAACCTGCGCAGTGGCAGACTCAGGAACTTGCTCTGATTCGCGATCGCCGATCACTTGCCAGTCGGCGAAAATACGATTGATGGTATGTGCGTCGTTGCCCAAAAAGCGTCCACCGGTCAACGTTATGTAGGCGCGCGCAAAATTACCCGCACCAGCGCAAACAATAGCCCTGGTAGGAGCACACTGCGAAACCAGCGGCAACAGTGCCGGACTCACTGCTTCAGGTTGTAATACACGCTTTGCTTGCGGCATCAAAAGCCCATCGCTCATAGCGGTCGCTGCAGTCGGCGCCAAACAATTCACCAAAATGTTACTCTTGGCTCCTTCGAGTGCCAGTGTTTGCATCAGCCCCACCAGCCCCATTTTCGCCGCTGCATAATTGGCCTGCCCGAAATTGCCATAAAGACCAGAAGAGGACGTCGTGAACACGATGCGCCCATACTTTTGGCGATGCATATGCTCCCATACGGCCTTGGTGCAAATCACTGCCCCCATTAGATGTACGTCCAACACAGAGCGAAAATCATCTAGCGTCATTTTGGCAAAAGTCTTGTCACGCAGGTTGCCTGCATTGTTGACCAGAATATCGACCCTTCCCCACCGTTCTATAGTTTCCGTGACCATGGCCTTTATTTTCTCTTCATCAGTCACAGAGGCTTGGAAACTAATGGCATCCCCTCCCGATGAGTTGATTTCTTCGGCAACCTTGTCGGCACCCAGCCCGATATCATTGATCACAACTTTCGCACCATAACGGGCTAGCAGATGTGCGTGTGCTCGGCCAAGCCCGCCTCCGGCTCCGGTAATAATCGCAACACGATCCTGCAGGTCGGGTTTCATAATTCAGTTCCTTATAATGCAAATGGGGTAGGGTGTTCGGTCAGAAAGAGCACGCGCAGTTCACGTTTCAGTACTTTTCCCGTAGCGCTAAGTGGCAATTGAGCAATGGCCTGTGCGTCGGATAAACGCTGTGTCTTACCCATACGCTGATTAACCCAAGTGATGACTTCGTTAGGGCTGAGCGAGTCGTTTTTGGGGACGTAGAAGGCGAAGGGAGTTTCCCCCCAGGTAACCGAGGGAATACCTATAACCGCGCAATCTGCAATGGAAGGATGTAACCGCAAAACTGCTTCTATATCTGATGGATATATATTAAAACCACCGCTAATGATCATGTCTTTAATGCGCCCAAGGAGTGTCAAAAAACCCTCTTCATCGAAACGCCCAAGGTCCCCGTGCCGTATATATCTATTGCCATTAGCATCAATCCAGGTGGCTTCACGGGTCGTGTCCGGGCGCCCATGATAACCAGTCATCATCATATTTGAGCGCCCCACGATCTCACCGATCTCGCCAGAATTGACTTCATTCCCTTGTGCATCAATCAAGCGAATTTCACAGCCAGGCACAGGCTGACCTACCGTGTGGAGTTTCTCAGGACATTCATTTGCCCTGAGAACACAGGTCCCCCCTCCTTCTGTCATCCCGTAAATTTCGAGCAAGGCTCCTGGCCAGCGACGGATTACATCGGCCTTCAACTCGGGAGAAAAAGGTGCGCCCGTGCATGATTTAAAAATGAAACTACTAAGATCAAAATCGTCGAATTTTGTTAAAGCCATAATACGTTGGTACTGCACAGGGACCATCAAGGTGTGGGTAGCCCGTGAGTTCTGCGCTTCGACTAAATACTCATAAGCATCGAATTTACCCATCAGCACTGCAGTCCCTCCGTAGGCAAGCGACGGCAACAAACTGACTATTGTCGTATTGGAATAGATCGGCGTGGCGATCAAAGTGACGGCAGAGTCACATTGCGGAACAATCTGCCCATATGCCGCTATTTGACTCCAACGCATACCATGCGTATGGATAATTCCCTTTGGCGTACCAGTGGTCCCTGATGAATAGATAATGTTAAAGGGGTCTGCCGGCGACAGCTCAACATGCGTGGCAGCAAACCCCTCAGGTGCTAACCAGCTATCGAATTCGTCAAGATTAGCGACCCTGGCACCAATCGATGGCAAACCCTCAAGAAACTCGCTATCCAAAAAGACCAAAGGAATACATGCATCTGCAATTACCGATGCTATTTGTTCGGGAGACGACGATAAAGCGACAGGTACAGCGACACAACCGGCACTAATAACGCCGAGAAGGGCCAAAGTGGATAGCAATGGATTGGACGAAGCAATAGCAATAGCCGTGCGCGGGGGGATATCATTATACTGTATCGCTGCCAAGATCTGTTCAGAATAACGCTGCAATTCTTTATAAGTAACAACTGTATCCCTGTACCGTAAAGCGACAGTGTCAGCACGTTCGATAGCATGAATCGAGATCAACTCAGATATAGATGAAAAATTACTTTTACCAAGATGAATTGTTTCCATGAAAAGAATCCTCATTATCAATTCACTCACTATCGACATGCATTTAAATTTTGACTAGCCACCGCAATGAAACCAGTCGTTTCAAAAATGAAACCATAAAAACAAAAACACATTAATTACTTAAAAAACAATAACATTGCGATTTACACATATAATCACAGAGGGAAATCATCCGTAAAAATAGACGATTTTAATTTTCAATGTGATTATTTGTGATCAACATCTCCTTCGGTTAATAACTATTTATTTTTTATAAAAAAACAATAAAATCAATTTCCTACTGATGACAATAACGCATGTAATAAATAGCGTGCCAAATGTGGATAATTACAATAAAAAAACAATTAAATAAAAAAGAAAAACAACAAATCCAGAATGTCGAGTGCTATGTTCTTTCATTCGTTTAAGCCCGCATCAGCGGGCTGAGTTTGATGACAAAGTGGTCTTTGAACCCGAGATACCCGGGCCTAGCGCACCGAGGGGCCATTATGGGACACGTCCATGTGTCCCACCCTGCGGGCCGACAAAGTCGTTCCAATTTGCTCCCGGCAAATTGGTCGGCGGGCAAGCCGCTACGACCCCTTCGGCACGCTCTCCCTAATAACGGAGTTTGTCAGTAGTCTGAGCCCGCGTCAGCGGGCTTTTTTACGGCTATGCTCTGGGTAAACCAGCAGCCTGCTCTTCGGTAATCAAGCCCATTTTCTGCAGTTGAACGGCAATGCCCCAGGTTGAGCGTTCAAATTCGCTGCTCATTATCTCCAGCGTCATGCCGGCTGCGTGGCTTTCCTGCAACCGCTGCTTCTCTTCTTCATCCCACGGGAAATAAGATTTTGCCGGCCGCCCCTCAAAAATATTCTTCTGTCGCCGTTCCTCCGGCGTTAGCTTGGTCTTTTTCTGGCGTTCAGTTTCACTCTGAAACTCCTCGGCCAGAGCGAACAAAAGGCGTATCGCTTCCGGCGAACTGGCCATTGAGGCAGGTTTCAATAACTCGCCGGTATCGGGATTAACGCCATTTGCCAAAGCCCGCAATAAGGTGCTGGTGTTCATCATCTGTATCCTCATCCTGAGTGATCTTCTACGACAAAATGTCAGAGTATCTTCCTGGTTACTCCTCAATAAACCAATCTATTAGCGCAACCCGTTGTGCATTCTGCGCATTGGGTTCCAAGCCGTTATGCAACAACCATAGAAGAGGAGAACCTTTGAGCGCCATAACGCAAAAATCACATCGGATACGGAACGGCGTGGGTTTATGAAAAACTGCGACCGAGCAGGCACGGATGCCAATGGGTAACTTATCTCGCTGACTGATAGTATTTTATTCCAATTATCACCTAAGGTAATGAAAGGTGGGCCAAGCTGTGGCTAAATGTGTTTTTTCATGCCCGCAAGCCGTACGGACCCTTTATGCCGCAAATTCTGCAATTTATTTTTGCCCTGGTGGTGATCATCGCCCTGGCGCTGCTGGTCAGCAACGACCGCAAAAAAATCCGCCTGCGTTATATTATTCAACTTTTGGTCATTGAAGGCGCACTCGCCTATTTCTTCCTGCATTCAGAAAGTGGCCTTAGCGTCATCAGACACGTCGCCGGCTTCTTTGAAACGCTGCTGACATACGCTGCGCAAGGCTCCGACTTTGTGTTTGGCGGCATGAGCAAAGACGGGTTGGCGTTCATCTTCCTTGGGGTTTTGTGCCCGATTATCTTTATTTCCGCGCTAATCGGTATTTTGCAGCATTTCCGCATTCTGCCGCTGGTTATTCGTGTGGTCGGTACCCTGCTTTCCAAAGTTAACGGCATGGGCAAGCTGGAGTCGTTCAACGCCGTCAGCACGCTGGTGCTCGGACAATCGGAAAACTTCATCGCCTACAAGGGCATCATTGGTGATATCTCTCCGCGCCGCATGTACACCATGGCGGCAACCGCCATGTCGACAGTCTCCATGTCCATCGTTGGCGCCTATATGTCGATGATAGATGCGCAATACGTAGTCGCTGCGTTGATCCTGAATATGTTCAGCACCTTTATCATTTTGTCGATCATCAACCCCTATCAGTTGGACGATGAACCTGAGCTGAAGCTGAGCAAGCTGCATGAAGATCAGAGCTTCTTTGAAATGCTGGGCGAGTACATTTTGGCGGGCTTCAAAATTGCGATGATTATCGCTGCCATGCTGATCGGCTTTATTGCGCTGATTTCTGCGGTAAACGCCCTGTTCTCCGCCGTGTTCGGTATCAGCTTCCAGCAGATCCTGGGCTACGTATTCTATCCGTTGGCCTGGTTAATCGGCATCCCGGCACCGGATGCGCTGCGAGCCGGCAGCATCATGGCGACCAAGCTGGTAGCCAATGAATTTGTGGCAATGATTGAATTGAAGAAAATTGCGGCGGAGCTAACACCACGCGGCCTGGGCATCCTGTCGGTATTCCTGGTGTCCTTCGCCAACTTTGCCTCTATCGGCATCGTGGCCGGGGCAATCAAAGGGCTTAACGAACGACAGGGCAACGTGGTTTCTCGTTTTGGCCTGAAGCTGGTCTACGGCTCAACGCTGGTTAGCCTGCTGTCGGCGGCAATCGCCGGGCTGGTGCTATAAGCCAAACTCATATCCCGGCCTGCGGGCCGGGACTTCCTCAGAACGCGACACAGACAGGGGTATCAACCCGCATCACAGAATCCTGGGCAAACTGTTGCTTATAACTGCTACGCAGCGCCTCGATATTGGTTTCACTTTCCTTGCCCAGTGCATGGATCAGCATCAGCGCTTTGCTGTTCTCACGTGCCAGCTTGCCGTCATTACCCAGCCACTGCCCTTTGGCATCAAATACCGACAGCCCATCTTTAAAGCGCGGCGTCACTTGCCGATCCACAAAACTCTGCCACTCTGCTGCGCTAATCACCGGTCCCGTCGGGCGATTCAGACCAAAATACAGCGTGGTTTGCGTCATGGGATCGCCTACGGAGCAAGTCGCCGTCTTTTGCTGCGCGGTGTTTGGAACCGGAGCAACACAACCGCTAGTCAGCAAGGCAGCGGTTAAAGCCGTCGCCAGCAGGAGAGTATTTTTCATTTATCTTTATGTTCCTTAGTGAATGCCATTATCCGTTGTCGACCAGCCGCCTCAGACCTACTGCAATAAATATAGTCAGCCATAGAAACTAACACTGAATTTCTAATGCATCGATTAGCAATAAAAGACTAGAAAAGGCAATAAACAAGTTAAAAAAACCACCAATGGATTAATTAAAGTAATCCGAAGCGTCACCGGTTAGAAAAACTCAGTAGCGATATATCCCGTCGGCGATTACCCTTCCACCATTACACCCATTCCCGCCCACCCTGTGAATACCTTATGTTACTGAGCATTCTTTATATCATTGGCATCACTGCCGAAGCCATGACTGGCGCACTGGCCGCAGGCCGTCGCCAGATGGATATGTTTGGCGTAATTATTATCGCTTCGGCCACCGCGATCGGTGGCGGTTCGGTACGCGATATGCTGCTCGGGCATTTTCCATTGGGGTGGGTCAAACATCCTGAATATATCGTTATCGTCGCCATTGCCGCGATTGTCACTACCTGGCTGGCCCCCCTGATGCGTCACCTGCGCCGCCTGTTCCTGGTTTTGGATGCCGTTGGCCTGATTGTGTTTTCAATCATCGGTGCGCAGGTCGCGCTGGATATGGGCCATGGCGCCATCATCGCTGCGATTGCCGCCGTGATCACTGGCGTGTTCGGCGGCGTACTGCGCGATATGCTCTGCAACCGCATTCCGCTGGTTTTCCAGAAGGAAATCTATGCCGGTATCTCCTTTGGCGCCGCCTGGTTGTATATCGGCCTGCAACACTTCAGCCTGCCGCATAACATGGTGGTGATCATCACGCTGGTCGTCGGCCTCAGCGCCCGCTTGCTCGCCCTGCGCTTTCGTCTGGGCCTGCCGGTATTTAATTACCAGCACCCGGATCATTAATAATGGTTCATCTCAAGGGCAACATATGCTGCGCCAGGTAGTCTACAAAGACCCTCACCTTTGGCAGCATATGGCGGCTTGACGGCCACAGGGCAGAGAAAAAGCCCTGATCCTGCGTGTATTGATCCAACACCGCCGTCAGCCGTCCGGCGTTAACAGCCTGACACAGCGTAAAATCCGGCAGGTAGGCGATACCCAACCCTTCTTGGGTGGCGTGGATCAACGCTTCGATACTGTTGCAACTCAGCGTCACCGGGACTCGAAGGGAAACCGGTTCCCCATCAGCAAACAATGTCCACTCCTGCAGTTGCTGCCCCCCTGGATAGCGATAGCGTAAGCAGGCATGGCTGAGTAAATCTTCCGGTACCTGCGGCATGCCCCGCCGCTGGAAATACTCCGGCGCTCCCGCCAGTATCAACCGGAACGGCCCCAGCCGCCGAGCCATCAGCCTGGAGTCCGCCAGATCACCGCTGCGCACCGCCACGTCAATACCTTCGGCGATCAGATCCACCATCCGGTCATTAAAATCCACATCCAGCTCAACCTCGGGATAAAGCTCACTGAAATCAGCCAGCAGCGGGACCAACATTCGATAGCCAATAGCCGGCATGCTCACGCGTAGCTTGCCGCGCGGCGCATCAGAGATCCTCGCCATTTCGGCTTCTGCATTTTCAATTTCGCTGACGATGCGTTGGCAACGTTCAAAAAACAGTGCGCCTTCCTCGGTTAAATTGATGCGCCGGGTGCTGCGGTTAAACAGCCTGACACCCAATGATTCCTCCAGCCTGGCTACGCTTTTCCCTACGGCGGAAGCAGATATACCCAGCCGTTCACCTGCGGCGACAAAACTGTGTAGCTCGGCAGCGCGCACAAAAGCCAATAAGCCGCTGAGACTGTCCATCTGCGCTCCAATTAGAGAGTTATTGTCCTTAAAGAGTGGAGTAAAGCCCCATTTTTGGCCAATTAAATCCTCTTTATCATCCAATCCAGCCAACAATACTTTCGCTGGAGTCAATCATGACCACCCCTTTACGTCTGCCAACCCTTCCCCCAGCCCTGTCTGAGCACCCACAGCGTTGGGTTACCCTGTTCTCAGTCTGCCTCGCCGGATTGATCATGCCGATTAACTTTACTGGCCCGGCAGTCTCTCTACCCGCTATCGCCACCAGTTTGGGTGGCAGTGTCATCGCCCTCAGTTGGGTCACTAATGCCTTTATGCTGACCTTTGGCTGCAGCCTGATGATTGCCGGTGCGCTCGCCGATCGCTTTGGCCGTAAACGCGTGTTCATCAGCGGCCTGATGGTGATGACCCTAAGCTCACTGGCTATGCTGATGGTGCAGGACATCATCTCCTTTGATTTGATCCGTGCGTTGCAGGGTATTGCCGCCGCAGCGGCGTTTGCCGGGGGAACCGCCGGCCTGGCTCAGGTATTCGATGGCGCAGAACGCGCCAAGGCCTTCAGCCTGCTGGGCACCACCTTTGGCATCGGTCTGGCATTTGGCCCGCTGCTGGCAGGGTTTCTGGGGCAGCATTTTGGCTGGCACTCAATTTTTATCAGCGTGTCGCTGCTCAGTGCCATCGCCTTGTTCACCGGAATGCGTTATATGCATGAGTCGCGCGATCCTTCAGCGGCCAAACTTGACTGGCCCGGCGCGACCACTTTTACGCTGGCTCTGACGTTGTTGACCTATGCCGTATTGCAGGCCCCCGACAGCGGTTGGGGCAGCCGCGAAGTCATCGCCCTGTTCAGCGGCGCGCTGCTTTTTATGGTTGCCTTTATCCTGATAGAGAATCGCGTGCGCAGGCCAATGCTTGATCTGTCTTTATTCCGTTATCCACGCTTTATTGGCGTGCAGTTTTTGGCGGCTGCCCCGGCCTATTCCTATGTGGTACTGCTGGTTTTACTCCCGCTGCGCTTTATTGGCATCGAAGGTTACGGCACCCTGGAGGCGGGTATCATTATGTTCACACTCTCAGCGCCAATGCTGGTACTGCCGATGTTGGCCGGCATGTTGGCTCACCGGTTTTCCGCCGGCGTCATTTCCAGCCTGGGCCTGCTGATCTGCGCCTTCGGCCTGCTATGGCTGGCGCAATATTCGCCTGGCCAGCCGTTCCTGCTGCTTATCTTGCCGCTGTTGACCATTGGCTGTGGCATCAGCCTGCCCTGGGGATTAATGGATGGCCTGGCGGTCAGCGTGGTACCGAAGGATCGCGCAGGCATGGCTACGGGTATTTTTAGCACCATTCGGGTGGCGGGCGAAGGCATCGCACTCGCCGTGGTGGGCGCATTGTTGGCCACTTTGGTTGAACAGCACCTACCGGGCACCGCGCTGACTAACGCAGCCGCTGGTGCCCATCGGCTGGCAATGGGTGACCTACCGCAAGCGGCTGCACTGCTGAATATCGATACTGCAACGTTGAAGCAGAGCTACGAAGCCGCATTTCATAACCTGCTGTATATTCTGGCGCTAATGACAGCGATTTCAGCAGGCGTCGTTTTTATTTTCCTGCGCCATGCCTTGCCTCCGCCGATCGCCAACACTTTGACGACAACCGTAAACTCGCTTGTTGAGAAACCTACGGAGTAAATACCGCATTAATGGGTTCTGCAAAACCGGTTATTTGCTGGGATGCCAGCGTGCTGACCAGGGCCAGCAGTGGCGGGTGTTGAAGAAAATCGACAACCTGCCGCGCCCTTTTGGTACCAATACCGGCCATTGTCCGCCACGCCTCGGTTGGCAATTGCTGGGCCTGATGCCAGTTTTTCAACGTCACCGCTTGCTGTGGGGACAGCGGCGCACCTAAAGCAATTAACCAGCGGGCGAATGGCTGCTGCCGTGCCAACTGAAATTGCCGGTAAATACTCTGCCCTCGCTTATCACCAATACCAGAGGCAGACATCAACTGTTCCGGCGTCAGCATCAGCCAGTCCAACAGATGCCGTACCAACCCCTGATCGATTAATGCCTGCCAGGTGGATTCACTGACGCCGTGCAGATTTAACCCCTGTCGGCCACTTAGCCATGCCAGCCGGGCAAGAAATTGCTGACGACAATCCGGCCGCCAGCTAAAGCAACTCAACGGATGATAATCTTCTGCGGATGGCGCACTGGGTACTGACCTTTCTTTTACCCGCCAGACCACTTTATTCAGATGTGGAATACCGTGCCCCTTCAGGCTGATCGCCACTTGATCTCCTGGCGCAACCGCCCACTGTCGCCAACGTGACAGCGAACCGAGATTAACCCGTGCCACCCATTTGTCGTCCAGTCTGACAGGCTCCAGCCTCAGTACCACGGCGATTTTCCCGGTACGGCCCACATTGAAATCGACCCCATTGACCTGCGTAACCTGCTGCACAGGCGGATATTTCCAGGCCACGGCCCAATCGCCGGGCTTCGCTTGCCAATACCGTCCCTGCGGTGAACGCGCCTGATGAATCACCACACCATCGGTAACAAAAGGCAAGGCCGCCTGGTACCAGTGCTCCCGCCATTGCTGCACTTCCGCCAATGATTTCACCGGTTGCGAGTAAGCCTGGGCCAAGGGGAATCCCATTGCGGCAAGCTGCTGCAAACGCTGCGGCATGGCCTGAGGACCGTCCGGCCAAGCCCAGACAAACAGGCCAATCTGTTGCAATAGCGGCGAAAGCTGCTTTTTCATTAATGCACCGGCAACCCTCGCCCGGGCATTGATGCCGCCGCTGATTTTCTGTTGATGACCGTTCACCATCAGGAACAGCTCACCTTGCAGAGTCAGCGTCTGTGGAGACCCCTTGATACTGGCGGGTACTGCCGGTATCGCACGTACTTTTTCCAGCCAATTCTCCCCCTTTAGCCCATTTCCCCGACTGATGGCCGCCACCAGTTCTCCGTCACGATAAACCAGCGTAATGGCCACGCCGTCCACCTTGGGTTGCACCCAAAGATCGCTACGGCCATGTAGCCATTGGGCCACAGCAGCCGTATCCGGCAATTTACGTAATCCGGTATGCGCAACCGGGTGCGACACCTTGCCCGCCGGTAAAAGCGGAACAGGTTCATCTGCCGGTGCCAGCCCGGCGCAACCTAGCCACAGCCGCAGCTTTTTCCGCAGGCTGTCGTACACTTCATCCTCAATTAAACTGTTTCCCTGTTGGTAATAAGCCACATCCCAGCGCTCAAGCTGGTTTTTTAACGTGGTTATCTCCAGTTGCAGCCGCTCAGGTCGCCATGTCGGGCAAGTCTCCGCCCATAGCGACCCACTAAACGCCAAACAACCCAGCAGGATCATCCCGATCCCCATGACACCCTTATGCATTGAGCACCTCCCTGATAACCGGCAGTAAATCCGGGAAGTGAAGGCACGGCAATGGCCAATGAGTCGTTATGCAAAACGGCTCGAGAAAAACAGATCGCGTTGCAGAAAACTGCCAAAACTTAGCGATACGCTGCGCAAACTCGCCAGTTTGAGGTTTTTTCAGCACAAAGCGGCGGGCAAAATGCGAGCTAACGCTGCATCCGGCTCGTTAGCCGTGTATACTGTGCGGAGAAAATACACATCCGCTGTTATTGGCATATCAACCGCTATCAACGAACATCATCATGGCTCAAGGCACGCTTTATATTGTCTCTGCCCCCAGTGGCGCAGGGAAATCAAGTCTGATTCAGGCTTTGTTAAAGACGCAACCGCTGTACGACACGCAGGTTTCGGTTTCGCACACCACGCGCGACAGCCGCCCGGGTGAACAGCACGGCGATCATTATTTCTTCGTCTCAAAAGATGAATTCTGCCAAATGATTGAGCAGGATGCGTTTCTTGAGCACGCGGAAGTGTTCGGCAACTATTACGGGACCTCACGTGCCGCTATTGAGCAAGTGTTGTCGACCGGCGTAGACGTTTTCCTGGATATCGACTGGCAGGGCGCACAGCAAATTCGCGCCAAAATGCCACAGGCGCGCAGCATCTTTATTTTGCCGCCGTCGAAGGACGAACTTGGCCGTCGCCTGCGTGGCCGCGGGCAAGACTCGGATGAGGTGATCGCCAAACGCATGGCTCAGGCCGTGGCCGAAATGGCACACTACGCGGAGTATGATTATTTAATCGTGAACGATGATTTCGATCTGGCCCTGTCCGATCTGAAAACCATTATTCGCGCCGAACGCCTGCGTTTAGGCCGCCAATTACTGCGGCATGACGCTTTAATCAGCAAACTATTGGCAGACTGAAGACAGTTTCAGTATTATGCCCAGTCTTTTCGTCACCTGTGGAGTAGCACAAATATGGCACGCGTAACTGTTCAAGACGCTGTAGAGAAAATTGGTAACCGTTTTGACCTGGTGTTGGTCGCTGCTCGTCGGGCACGTCAAATCCAGACTGGCGGTAAAGATGCACTTGTTCCGGAAGAAAACGACAAGTACACCGTTATCGCGCTGCGCGAAATCGAAGAAGGCCTGATCACCAGCCAAATCCTCGATGTTCGTGATCGTCAGGAGCAGCAAGAGCAGGAAGCCGCAGAGATTCAAGCGGTTACCGCCATTGCTGAAGGTCGTCGTTAATTAGACTGCGAGTCTGCCTTTGTACCTGTTTGAAAGCCTGAATCTGCTGATTCAACGTTACCTGCCTGAGGAGCAGATTAAGCGCCTCAAACAGGCATACCTCGTTGCACGTGATGCTCACGAGGGACAGACACGCTCCAGCGGTGAGCCCTACATTACTCACCCGGTTGCCGTGGCCTGCATTCTGGCGGAAATGCGTCTCGATCATGAGACGCTGATGGCAGCCCTGCTGCACGACGTCATCGAAGATACCCCGGCCACCTACCAGGATATGGAACAGCTATTCGGCAAAAGCGTTGCCGAACTGGTTGAAGGCGTATCCAAGCTCGACAAGCTGAAGTTCCAGGATAAAAAAGAAGCTCAGGCGGAAAACTTCCGCAAGATGATCATGGCGATGGTGCAGGATATCCGCGTCGTGCTGATCAAGCTGGCCGACCGTACGCACAACATGCGCACTCTCGGTTCGCTGCGTCCTGACAAACGGCGGCGTATTGCACGTGAAACCCTGGAAATCTACAGCCCCCTGGCCCATCGCCTGGGTATTCACCACCTGAAAACCGAGCTGGAAGAGCTGGGTTTTGAGGCGTTGTACCCGAACCGCTATCGCGTAATCAAAGAAGTGGTGAAAGCCGCACGCGGTAACCGTAAAGAGATGATCCAGAAGATTCTCTCCGAGATCGAAGGGCGACTGACCGAGGCCGGCATTCCCTGCCGCGTCAGCGGACGGGAAAAACATCTGTATTCCATCTACCTCAAGATGCACCTGAAAGAACAGCGTTTCCATTCGATTATGGATATCTACGCGTTCCGGGTGATCGTGAAGGAAGTCGACACCTGCTACCGCGTGCTGGGCCAGGCTCACAGCCTGTACAAACCGCGTCCGGGCAGGGTCAAAGACTATATCGCCATTCCTAAGGCCAACGGCTATCAATCGCTGCACACCTCACTGATCGGCCCACATGGCGTACCGGTTGAAGTGCAGATCCGTACCGAAGATATGGATCAGATGGCCGAAATGGGGGTCGCCGCGCACTGGGCTTATAAAGAAAAAGAACAGGGCGAAACCGGCACCACCGCACAAATCCGCGCTCAGCGCTGGATGCAGAGCTTGCTGGAGCTGCAACAAAGCGCCGGCAGTTCGTTTGAATTTATCGAGAGCGTAAAATCCGATCTGTTCCCGGATGAGATTTACGTTTTCACCCCGGAAGGTCGCATTGTTGAATTGCCTGCGGGCGCAACGCCGGTCGACTTCGCCTACGCGGTGCACACCGATATCGGCCACGCCTGCGTTGGCGCACGTGTTGATCGCCAGCCATACCCGCTGTCACAGTCCTTGACCAGCGGGCAAACGGTCGAAATCATCACGGCTCCTGGTGCGCGGCCTAACGCCGCCTGGCTGAACTTTGTCGTCAGCTCAAAAGCGCGCGCAAAAATCCGCCAGATGCTGAAAAACCTCAAACGCGATGATTCAGTCGGCCTCGGCCGCCGCTTGTTAAATCATGCATTGGGCGGCAGTCGCAAACTGGCAGAGGTTCCGGCAGAAAATATCCAACACGAGTTGGATCGCATGAAACTGGCGACGCTGGACGACCTGTTGGCTGAAATCGGCTTGGGCAATGCCATGAGCGTGGTGGTAGCGAAAAACCTGCAGGGTGACCAGTCTAATCTGGGGGCCTCCTCTGGGGTTCGTAATCTGGCGATCAAGGGCTCAGACGGCGTGCTGATCACCTTCGCTAAATGCTGCCGACCTATTCCAGGCGATCCGATCATCGCCCATGTCAGCCCAGGCAAAGGCCTGGTGATCCACCATGAGTCCTGCCGAAATATCCGCGGCTACCAGAAAGAACCTGAAAAATTCATGGCGGTAGAGTGGGATCAAGACATCGAACAGGAATTCATCGCCGAGATCAAAGTGGACATGTTTAATCATCAGGGGGCACTGGCCAACCTGACGGCAGCCATCAATGCGGCTGAGTCCAATATTCAAAGCCTGAATACCGAAGAAAAAGACGGCCGGGTTTATAGTGCATTTATCCGTTTGACCACCCGCGATCGCATCCATCTGGCAAATATTATGCGTAAAATCCGTATCATGCCGGATGTGATTAAAGTTAACCGTAACCGAAATTAGCGCTTATGAGTCCTGAACGCTATGCGCGGATTTGTGAAATGCTGGCCACCCGGCAGCCGGATTTAACCGTCTGCCTGGAACAGGTTCACAAACCGCATAACGTCTCCGCCATTATCCGCACCGCCGACGCCGTCGGCGTGCATCAGGTGCATGCCGTGTGGCCAACCCCACGCATGCGAACCCTGGTTTCCTCCGCCGCCGGCAGCAACAGTTGGGTGAATGTCAAAACCCATCCCACCATCGTCGACGCCGTGACCCATTTGAAAGATCAGGGTATGCAGATTCTGGCAACCAACCTCTCCGCCCGCGCAGTAGACTTCCGCGAGGTGGATTACACCCGCCCGACCTGCGTGCTGCTGGGCCAGGAAAAAACCGGTATTACCGAAGAAGCCCTGCGGCTTGCCGATCAGGACATCATCATTCCAATGATCGGTATGGTGCAGTCACTCAACGTGTCGGTCGCCTCAGCATTGATCCTGTACGAAGCACAACGCCAGCGGCAAAATGCCGGTCTGTATCGTCGTGAGCACAGCATGCTCGACCAGGAAGAACAACAGCGCCTGCTGTTTGAAGGTGGTTATCCGGTGCTGGCCAACGTCGCCAAACGCAAAAGGCTGCCGCGTCCGCACATTGATGAACAGGGCCAGGTGGTCGCCGATGCCGAATGGTGGGCAGCCATGCAAGCGACGGTACGCAAATGAAAGGCCGCCTGCTGGATGCTGTCCCACTCACCACACTTTCCGGCGTGGGTGCCAGCCAGGCGGAAAAACTGGCCAAAATTGGCCTGGAAACCATTCAGGATTTGCTGCTGCACCTGCCACTGCGCTACGAAGACCGCACCCGCCTCTATCCAATAAACGACCTGCAGCCGGGCATTTTTGCCACGGTGGAAGGTGAAGTACTGCGTACGGACATCAGTTTTGGCCGTCGACGTATGCTGACCTGCCAGATCAGTGACGGTACCGGCCTGCTCACCATGCGCTTCTTCAACTTCAATGCGGCGATGAAAAACAGCCTGGCAACCGGCCGTCGCGTAACCGCCTATGGTGAAGTCAAACGCGGCAATCACGGCGCAGAAATTATTCACCCGGAATACCGCATTCAGGGAGAAAGCAGCGAGGTTGAGCTGCAAGAATCACTGACCCCGGTCTACCCAACGACTGAAGGTATCCGGCAGGCTACGCTGCGCAAACTGACCGATCAGGCTCTGGAACTGTTGGATACCTGCGCCATCACCGAACTGCTGCCGTCGGAACTGAGCGGTGGTTTGATGAGTCTGCCACAGGCATTGCATACCCTGCACCGCCCGCCGCCGGATATCCAGCTGGTTGATTTGGAACAGGGCAAACACCCGGCGCAAAAACGACTGATCATGGAAGAGCTGCTGGCGCATAACCTCAGTATGCTGGCGGTACGCGCCGGCGCTCAGAGCTATCAGGCGCTGCCTCTGATGCCGGATGATCGGCTTAAAACACAATTTCTCGCCCAGTTACCCTTTACACCGACCGGCGCCCAAGACCGCGTGGTGGCCGATATAGAAGCCGATATGCAAAAAGGCTTCCCGATGATGCGCCTGGTACAGGGCGACGTCGGCTCCGGTAAAACGCTGGTGGCTGCACTGGCCGCGCTACGCGCTATCGCCCACGGCAAGCAGGTGGCATTGATGGCGCCTACGGAACTGCTGGCCGAACAGCATGCCAACAATTTCCGCCAGTGGTTTGAACCGCTGGGATTAGAAGTTGGCTGGCTGGCCGGCAAGCAAAAAGGCAAGGCGCGTATCGCACAGCAAGAGGCTATTGCCAGTGGTCAGGTGTCGATGGTGGTCGGCACGCACGCCATCTTCCAGGAACAGGTGAAATTTTCCGGCCTGGCACTGGTGATCATCGACGAACAGCACCGTTTTGGCGTCCACCAGCGACTGGCACTGTGGGAAAAGGGGGAGGAGCAAGGCTTCCATGCCCATCAGTTGATCATGACCGCCACGCCCATCCCACGCACGCTGGCAATGACCGCCTATGCCGATCTCGACACCTCGGTGATCGACGAGCTGCCCCCGGGCAGAACGCCGGTCACTACCGTCGCGATACCCGATACCCGACGCGCCGATATAATCCAGCGGGTGAAAAGCGCCTGCCTGGAAGAAGGCCGGCAAGCATATTGGGTTTGTACGCTGATCGAAGAGTCTGAACTACTCGAAGCCCAGGCCGCAGAAGCCACCTGGGAAGAACTGAAAACCGCGCTGCCGGAGCTGAAAGTCGCGTTGATACATGGCCGAATGAAAGCGCAAGAGAAGCAGGCGGTGATGCAGGCCTTTAAACAAGGCGAGCTCCAGCTGTTGGTGGCGACGACGGTGATCGAAGTCGGTGTCGACGTGCCGAATGCCAGCCTGATGATCATCGAAAACCCAGAGCGGTTAGGACTGGCACAGTTGCATCAGCTGCGTGGCCGCGTGGGCCGTGGTGCCGTGGCGTCACATTGCGTGTTGCTGTACAAAACGCCACTGAGCAAAACCGCACAGAAGCGGCTGCAGGTGCTGCGTGACAGCAATGACGGCTTCGTCATTGCCCAGCAGGATCTGGAGATCCGTGGCCCCGGGGAGCTGCTTGGCACACGCCAAACCGGCAGCGCCGAGTTTAAGGTAGCCGATTTACTACGCGATCAGGCGATGATCCCGGAAGTACAACGCGTCGCTCGTCATATCCATCAGCAATACCCGCAACATGCCCACGCCCTGATTGAACGCTGGTTACCGGAAAAAGCGCGTTACTCAAACGCCTAATTCCCTGCCAAAACAAAGGGCGCCAATCGGCGCCCTTCTGGTTTATTGCTATCTGCTAATCAACCTATCGCCGGGAACACCGGCAACAGCAGATACAGCTTAATCACAATCGCGTTGGCGATATCAATAAAGAACGCCCCCACCATCGGCACCACCAGAAACGCCAGGTGCGATGGGCCGAAGCGATCGGTAATCGCCTGCATATTGGCAATCGCCGTTGGCGTCGCGCCCATGCCGAAGCCACAGTGGCCAGCGGCCAGAACCGCCGCATCGTAGTTTTTGCCCATCACCCGGTAGGTGACGAAAATCGCGTACAGCGCCATCACCAGCGTTTGCACCGCCAGGATCGCCAACATCGGCAGCGCCAACGAAGCCAGTTCCCATAGCCGCAGGCTCATCAACGCCATGGCCAGGAACAGTGACAGGCTGACGTTACCCAGCACCGATACCGCGCGTTCAAACACGGTATAAAAGCCGGTAAAGGCCAGGGTGTTGCTGAGGATCACGCCAACAAACAGCACGCAGACGAAGTTTGGCAGTTCAAACACCGTACCATTCAACAGGCCGGCGATAAGCTGCCCCAGACTCAGACAGATGGCGATCATGGCGATGGTTTCAATCATGACCAGCGAGGTGATCAAACGACCGCTCTCCGGCTTTTCAAAACCGCTTGGCTGGACGCTGTCATCCGGCGTGCCTTCCGGCGTGGACGAGTGTTTCACCAGATAACGCGCAACCGGGCCGCCGATCAGGCCACCCAGTACCAGCCCGAAGGTGGCGCAGGCCATCGCCACTTCCGTGGCGTTTTCAAACCCGTAGCGTTCAATAAACAGCTTGCTCCAGGCCGCCCCGGTGCCATGGCCACCGGACAAGGTGATGGAGCCGGCAATCAGACCCATCAGCGGATCCAGACCCAGCATTTTTGCCATGCCGATGCCGATGGCGTTCTGCACCAGCAGCAGGCCCAGCACCACAAACAGGAACACCATTAATGCCTTGCCGCCCGCACGCAATCGCGCCAGGTTGGCATTCAGACCGATGGTGGCGAAGAAGGCCAGCATCAACGGGTCTTTTAGCGACATATCGAAGCTGATTTCCCAGTTAACCAGCTTTTTCAAGGCTAACAACAGGAGCGCCACCAGCAAACCACCGGCGACAGGGGCGGGGATAGTGTATTTTCTCAACAGGGGAATGCTGGTGACACATTTGCCCCCGAGGAGCAAAACCAATGTTGCCGCGACTAACGTGCCATAAGTATCAAGATGAAACATCCAGGTACTCCATGTAAGGGGAAAGATCCAATTAAGAAATAATAAGTTATAGAAAACCGCTTAGTTTTTAAAACTTGATGAGTGCGGGATTAGAAGTAAAAAACGCTGATAACACAAGAAAAAATGAATGAAAATGCGACATAACCGGCGATAAAGCTAACATAACTTTAACGCGCAACCGTTTGCTTTTGTGGGTCAAATCATTAAAATGCCTGCTTTGCCGTTTCTGGAAATGCCACACCATGACCATGCCATCCGCCGAGCTCGATGCCGCGCAAAAAACCACTGCCACCCCCCCTAACAGCGAGCTGATTTATCGCCTGGAAGACCGCCCACCTCTGCCGCAAACGCTGTTTGCCGCCGGTCAGCACCTGTTGGCAATGTTTGTTGCGGTGATCACCCCGGCGCTGTTGATTTGTCAGGCGTTAGGGTTACCGGCACAAGATACTCAGCACATTATCAGCATGTCGCTGTTTGCCTCCGGTCTGGCCTCGATCCTGCAAATTAAAACCTGGGGACCGGTCGGTTCTGGCCTGCTGTCCATTCAGGGCACCAGCTTTAACTTTGTCTCACCGCTGATTATGGGCGGTCTGGCGCTGAAAAACGGCGGTGCCGACGTGCCGACCATGATGGCAGCGCTGTTTGGCACGCTAATGGTCGCCTCCTGCACCGAAATCCTGTTGTCGCGCGTCCTTCATCTGGCACGCCGTATTATCACCCCGCTGGTCTCCGGCATTGTGGTGATGATTATCGGTTTATCGCTGATCCAGGTCGGGCTGACCTCCATCGGCGGCGGTTATGCCGCGATGAACGGGGGCAGCTTCGGCGCCCCTAAAAACCTGCTGCTGGCCGGTGCGGTATTATTGGTCATCATTCTGCTTAACCGTCAGCGCAACCCCTACCTGCGCGTTGCCTCACTGGTGATTGCCATGGCGGTCGGCTATCTGCTGGCCTGGGCCATGGATATGTTGCCGCAAAGCCAACCGGCTCTCGAGACGGCAGCCATCGTCATCCCAACGCCGCTCTATTACGGTCTGGGCTTTGACTGGAACCTGCTGTTACCTCTGATGTTGATCTTTATGGTCACCTCACTGGAAACCATCGGCGATATCACCGCCACCTCGGACGTGTCGGAACAGCCGGTCAGCGGTCCGCTGTATATGAAGCGTCTGAAGGGCGGCGTGTTGGCTAACGGCCTGAACTCGATGCTGTCGGCAGTATTCAACACCTTCCCCAACTCCTGCTTTGGTCAGAACAATGGCGTGATCCAACTGACCGGCGTTGCCAGCCGCTATGTCGGTTTCGTGGTGGCGCTGATGCTGATCGTACTGGGGCTGTTCCCGGCGGTGGCCGGTTTCGTGCAACATATTCCCGAACCGGTTCTGGGCGGTGCAACCCTGGTGATGTTCGGCACCATCGCCGCATCTGGCGTGCGTATCGTGTCTCGCGAACGACTGAATCGCCGCGCAATCATGATCATGGCGCTGTCTCTGGCGGTGGGTATGGGCGTGTCGCAACAGCCGCTGATCCTGCAGTTCGCTCCGGACTGGCTGAAAACCCTGCTCTCCTCAGGCATTGCTGCCGGGGGTATCACCGCTATCGTGCTGAACCTGGTGTTCCCACACGAACACGAAAAGCCATAATCGGCCACGCTGACAGTCAAACGGCCGCTCGCGGCCGTTTTTTTATTGCCTATCAGACCATTGCACTTGAGATGCCCGGCCAATTGCGGCATAAACAGGGTATCTTTTTTGACCGACGCGGATGTAGACGATGAAATTTATCGGGAAACTGTTGCTGACGTTGCTGCTGCTGGTAGTGCTTGCCATTGCGCTGTTGTACGTCATTGGGCAAACCCGTTGGGCCGCGGGCTACTTGAGCCGCTGGATCAGCGATAACAGTGAATATCGCCTGTCGGTAGCGAAGATCTCGCACTCGTGGGACCAGCCGGGTCAAATCAGCCTGGAAGACGTTCAATTAGCGACAAAGAATCAGCCACCCTCGCTGGTCGCCAAGCGACTGGATTTAGGCCTCAGCCTGCGCCAACTTACCGAGCCGCGTTATTTCCATAGCGTAACGCTACGAGACGGTACGCTTAAGCTACCTCAGCAAAATGCTGTATTGCCGATTCAGGCCGATGTGCTGCAACTGAGCAATATGGCACTGCAAGTCAACGATGAAATCTGGCAGCTCAATGCGCAACGGGTCAATGCCGGTATTACGCCATGGCAACCGAAAGCCGGTCATCCCTTGGGTGAGAACCATCAATTCCAGTTCAGCGCCGGTTCCATGACGCTGAACGGCATCCCCGCCTCTCAGGTATTGGTACAGGGCGAACTCAAACAAAACCAGTTGCTGCTCAGCAACTTCGGCGCCGATCTGGCGCAAGGTGATTTGACTGGCGTAGCCACCCGCGCCGCCAATGGCAGTTGGCAGGTAGAACGCCTGCGGCTGAGTGGCGTACGTATGCAGACACCACTGACGCTGGAACAGTTCTGGCAGCGCTTTACTGCCCTGCCGCCGATCACACTCAAACGTTTTGATCTGATCGATGCGCGGCTGGAAGGCAAAGAATGGGCATTCAACGATCTCGATCTGTCGCTGCAAAACGTCACCTTCCAGCAGGGCGACTGGAGCAGTCCGGACGGTTCGCTGAACTTCAACGCCAGCGATTTGATCAACGGCGGCTTCCACCTGATTGACCCAATCATGAATATGCGCCTCTCGCCGGCCGGCATTGCCATTCAACAGTTCACCACCCGCTGGGAAGGCGGGCTGTTGCGCACTTCCGGCAACTGGCTGCGCGCCAATAACCGACTGCAACTCGATGAGGTGGCGGTCGCCGCGTTGGAATACACCTTGCCGAGCAACTGGCGCGGGCTGTGGCTACAAACGCTGCCACACTGGTTGGCGGAGGTATACGTCAACAAGCTGACCACCAACCGCAACCTGATCATCGATATCAACCCGGCCTTCCCTTTCCAGGTAACCGCGCTGGACGGCTACGGCAGTAACCTGCTGCTGGCACGCGACCACCAATGGGGCATCTGGTCCGGTACGCTGAACCTCAATGGCAGCGAAGCCACCTTCAACAAGATAGACGTTCGCCGCCCATCGTTGGCGCTGAACGCCAATGACGGGCAGATCAACGTCACCGATCTCAGTGCCTTTATGCCGCAGGGATTGCTGGAAGCCAAAGCCACCATCGAGCAACTGCCGGGTAAACCCTTTACGCTGTCGCTCAACGGGCGCTCCGTACCGGTGAACACCCTGCAACAATGGGGATGGCAGCAGGTACCACTGGAAGGTGACGGTAACCTGCAATTACAGTTGAAAGGTCTACTGAACAGCGACGGGCCGTTTAAGGCTTCTTTGCAGGGCCGGCTGCAGGCCACCAGCAAAAACGGGCAAACACTGGAACAACAACTGCCTTGATGGAAAGGGGCGGCCTACCCGCGTGATTTAGCGTGGTGTGCCGCCCAATAACCGATATAAGCTGAAAACCCCATCTTAAATACCCTTACTCACCTTAAAATAACCCATATTAACAGCACAGAGATAATGTCAGTGGCATTATGACGCCCTACTTACCATTGATATAATTTCCATATTAATAATAAAAAACATGAATTTTTATATTTCTTAATAAAAGCAATGTAAAAATTAACGTATATATTTGTCTCCTTTTAAATTTCTAGCCGTCAGGGGACAATCTATTTAATTTTCATTATTTATAAATATACCCCTGCCTGAGTTCTTATATAAAGAAAAAATTAGAGGCTATTATGAGAAAGTCATTACTTCTTACCCTACTTGCTATCTATTCAGTTAATGGCATGGCCAAGGCGGACTTTTATGCCGGCGAAAACATCGATTACTCGTCAGTCGTGATTAAATTAAGTGACCAGGGTCTGAAGGATATAGGCGAAGGCATACAAAGCAGGAATGGCGGGCAAAGCCTGTCGCTGTACGGCAGTGACGGGATTGAGATGAGGTTTGAAAAGCTGTTTAAGGAGACCCAACGCAGCTCACTGATTGGCCGTGCCGGCAATGCTAATGGCTTAAACAAGTATTTTGTGGTGAAAATTCCTGACGAAAAATCCAACGATGTCGAATACATAAACAATATCGTCAGAATGTTTGAAAATGATAAAGATATCGATGTTATTTATCCTGCAGCCAAACCAGCATCCATGGATGAATACGTCAGCGCATCTGGAGAGCTTCGCCATTTCTCATTAGACGATAATAAACCTTCATTACCCGAGCGCAACACCCGCCACGTTCCCTCCTTTGTCGATATGCAAGATTATCTTAAATCACCGGATGAACAGCGAACCGGTTATGCTCTGGGGGGCGTCAATGCGTTAAATGCACACAAGCATTATCCTGGCGCTAAAGGTGAAGGGGTAACGGTGATGTCCAACGAAAACGGACGTTGGAATAACGATCATATAGACCTGCCAAGAGCCATTTTCTCAATCGGCGAAGATATTGCAGCCTCTCGTTATCACGATACGATGTCTCTGGGTATTATGGCCGGAAAAGACAACGACTTTGGCGTATTGGGCATTGCCCATCAGGCTCAATTTGCCTATGTAGCCTGGCAAGTCTCTAATTTTGTAGATGGAATAAACTTACTAAAAGCAGGGGATGTAATCCAGGTTGGTCAGCAAAGATTAACATCTCTTATTCCAGCTTCTACATGCCGGTCTGGTAATTGTTTTGTGCCGGTAGAAATTGAGCAGGCCTGGTTTGATGCGATTAAGACCGCTACTGACAGCGGCATTCACGTCATTATGGCCGCAGGTAATGGTAACGTAAATCTTGATCACCCGGTTTTCCAGGGGAGATTTGATCGTAGCATCAGGGATTCTGGCGCCATTATTGCCGGAGCCGTTTGTGGGGACGATGGCAAAAAGGCCATATTCAGCACTTATGGTTCCAGAATCGATAGCGCAAGCTGGGGTTGCTGGGACATTGTCACTACCACAGTAGACTATAAAGCCAACCTATGGACTGAACCTAATGCGCAATATACCCAAGCATACTCAGGCACTTCAGCGGCTAATCCCATTATCGCCGGGGCTGCCGCCAGCCTGTCGGGGATAGCGAAACAATACGGCAGGTTACTCACACCAAGGCACCTGCGTAAGCTACTGACCGAAACCGGCACCCCGTTGGTGGATACCCATCAGCCGGTTGGCACCCAGCCTGATTTAATGAAGGCGGCGGAAAAAATGCTGGACGAAACCCCGGTAAATGAAAACCTGACCATTTCTAATTTGCGGACGGAAATCATCCAACAAGGGCGTTCAATCCTGAGTTTTAGCGTTCGGGCGGAAGGAAGCATGACGCTGGAGGCTGAAGTCACGGATCGACAAGGTAATAAAAAAGGCGTTGTTAAACAGAAAATTGAAAACGACAGCGTCACCGTGCATATCCCTCTGACCGACGTTACCGCGGGTAAGTATTCATTAAGATATAAGGCCGGCAATGAGAAAGGGGAGACGGTTAAACAGGAAACGCTGAGCTTTACGCTGACTGATGCCTCATCGGCAGCGCCCTGGGACAGTAACAAGGCCTATGACAAGCTCTGCAGTAGCGTGGCCTATGACGGCAAAGAGTGGCAGAACGGTTGGTGGACCCGAGGCGATGTGCCCGGTGCTGCCGGTGAATGGGGCGTATGGCGCGTAAAAGGCGCGGCTAACATGCACCCTGGCTGCTAACCGCTAACCCATCGAGAGTTACCTGTTTGTAGAAACCACCGGCCTCGTACAAACCAGGTAACTCTTTTACTAATGCCGTCAGGCAATCGCCTCGCAACCACCCTGGTCCAGGGGCACTTCCGGCTCGGCGGGCAGCACCATATAAGTCCCTTCAAACACCGCGCCTCTGTCATCGTCTCCGAACAGGTGGACTTCCGCCTGTACTCGAGCACGGCGGCCGCGTGCCAGACGCGCCAAATCACCGCTCAACGAACTGAGATCCGCCACTGCCCGCGGTCGGCCGGTGATCGGCTTGCTGTAACGGATATGCGCATCGGCCAGAATAATGGTGCCGCCCAAATGGCGCTCACGCAGCAACAACCAGATTAATCCCCAGGCGGTCAAGGTCGCCAGCGAAAACAGGCTACCGGCAAACAGCGTATGGTGCGGGTTCTGGTTGCCGATCTCCGGCATGGTGGTGACAAAGCGTTGACCCGTGTATTGGCTGATACGCACACCCATTTTCTCACTGAGCGGGATATGATCGTACCAGGCCTGCTGCAGCTGTCCGCACCAGTCGGGGCGATGCAGAATGTCGTCCAGCGTCGCCACGGGTTTGATCATCAGGAAGTGACGAATCGGCGTGGTCTGCGGAGCGGTGATCTCACCCTGATTGACGAAGCCCAGTTTGGCAAAGAAATCCACCGCATCTTCACGGGCGCTACACACCACCCGCTTTACGCTTTCCTGGCGTGCCACGGACTCCAGGGTCATGGCCACCAGCGTACCCAGGCCCTTGTCCTGCACCGTCGGGTCTACCGCCAGAAAACGAATCGCCGCCTCGTTGTCCGCATTGATATACAGCCGCCCAATAGCGACAATTTTCCCGCCCTCGTCCACCACCATTTGGTGATGCGCCATGGCGTCATAGGCATCCTTTTCCGACCCCACCGGCTGGTGCAGCGGCTTGCGCAGCATTTCCCAGCGGAACTGGTAATAATCCTTCAGTTCTTGTTCTGTTACCGGTACTCGTAGGTGATACATAGACGCTTTCTCTCTCAGAATACTTAGACTTGAAGCCAAAACGTCACTGGCCCGTCGTTCACCAGCGCGACTTTCATATCGGCCGCAAACTCACCGGTTTGAGTTTCTATGCCGCGCTCACGGCACTGGCCAACAAAATATTGGTACAACCGGTCGGCCTCCTGCGGTACCGCACCGCGAGAGAAGCTCGGACGCATCCCCTTTTGCGTGTCGGCCACCAGCGTGAACTGCGAGACCACCAGCAGGCTGCCCCCTGCCTGTTGGACATTGAGATTCATCTTGTCGTTCTCATCGCCAAAGATGCGGTATCCCAATACACGCTCACACAGGCGAACGGCCTTCTGCTCGTTATCGTCCTGTTCCACGCCCAATAACACTAACAAACCTGGACCGATGTTGCCTACTGTCTGACCTTCGACCGTGACGCTGGCATTTAATACCCGCTGAATTAACGCAATCATAACTGCCCTTCTGGTGGCTGAGCCTGTTGTTCCGCCTTCTGTTGGCGGTAGTCGCGGTATTCCCCAATGGTCACCGTGATTTCCGCACCGAGTAACACGATACACCAGCTCCAGTAGACCCAGAGGAATAAAATGGGGATCACCGCCAGCACGCCGTAAATCAGCTGGTAAGACGGGAACATGGTGATGTACAAGGCAAAACCCTTCTTGCCCAGCTCAAACAGCACCCCGGCCACCAGCGCACCGATCAGTGCATCCTTGGGTGGCACCCGCACCGTCGGCACAATGCAATACAGCAGCCAGAAGGATATCCATGACAGGATCAGCGGAAATATACGCAGTACCTGATCCACCAGGCTGTTGACACCGCTCTGCGCCAACCAGTTGAGCGACAGCAGATAGGAGCTGATCGCCATGCTGGCCCCCACCAACAGCGGGCCCAGGGTCAGTACCATCCAGTACACCGCGAAAGAAAACACGATTGGACGCTTATTTTTGCTGCGCCAGATGGTATTGAGCACGCTGTCCACCGAGGAGATCAACAACAGCGCGGTGACAATCAGCCCGCAAGTGCCGACGGCGGTCATCTTGTTGGAGTTGGCGACAAACTGCTCCAGATAATTTTGAATCACGTTGCCGGCGGCCGGCATGAAGTTGGAGAAGATAAAGCTCTTCAGTTGGACACTGATATCGGAGAACATCGGGAAGGCGGCAAACAGTGCGAACACCACGGTCACCAGTGGCACCAGCGACAGTAGGGAAACGTAAGCCAAATGGCCTGCCAGCATAGTCAGGCCATCGCTGTCGATGCGTTTGATCAGCAGCCGCCCAAAGGTGACGCCGGGTTTGATCGCAGAAGGCAGCTTCTTGCGGCGGAAAAATGACATAGCCACTCCTTGATGTCAGTTTGTACGCCTTAAGCTTAACCCTTTGCGGTCATTGGGCAAAATAAGCCGGCACCACGTCAGGATCGGTCACGTGCACCCCTTTAATCCCCAGAGCTTCAGCCGCGGCTACATTGGCCGCCACATCATCAAAAAACACGGCCTGGTCCGGCGGGGTATTTTCTGCGTTAAGAACGTGCTGATAGATGTTGGCGTCCGGTTTGCGCATACCGATGTCCTGAGACAGGTACAGATGATCGGCGGCTTCCGCCACTTGCGGGTAGTGTTGCGGCCAGTAATTGCAGTGCAGGCGGTTGGTGTTCGACAGCACCACGACACGGTGACCTTCGCTACGCAGACGTTTCATGATGTCGATCACTTCCGGGCGCAGGGCGACAAACACCGCCTGCCAACCGGTAGCGAACTGTTCGAAACTCAGAGCGATACCCATCTCTTCACTGAGTTGCCCGGCAAAATCTTCATCGCTGATTTCACCGCGCTCATGCTGTTGGAACAGCTCGCCCATGGTGAAACGTTCGGACAAGACCGCCAGCGGCGTACCGCTTAAATTGCTCCATACACCCAGTACACGTTTGAAATCGATATCGACGATCACATTACCTAAATCAAAGATATACAGCATAGTCCTCTCCTGATGGGCCGGTGAGATTTTACTGTAGCGGGAAAAACAGAGGCTGAATAGAGAGCAGGTGGAAAAGCGTATAGCACGCGGCAGAAATGGGAAAAGACAGAGGAAAAAACTCAGGGCGCTGGACGCGCCCTAAGTGTTGCAGACTAAATCAGCGATTAAGCTTCTTTAGGACCGCGGCTTGCACGCTTACGATCGTTTTCAGTCAGGTGACGTTTACGAATACGTACGGACGTTGGCGTAACTTCTACCAGTTCGTCATCATCGATGAATTCCAGAGCTTGCTCCAGGGACATCTTGATAGCAGGAACCAGGGTAGTCGCTTCGTCAGTACCGGAAGCACGCATGTTGGTCAGCTTCTTACCGGTCAGGCAGTTCACGGTCAGGTCGTTAGAACGTGAGTGAATACCGATGATCTGGCCTTCATACACTTCTGCACCGTGACCCAGGAACAGCTTGCCGCGATCTTGCAGACCGAACAGGGCGAATGCTACTGCCTTGCCCTGGCCGTTAGAGATCAGCACGCCGTTCTGGCGCTGGCCGATTTCACCCTGGCGCACGTCATCGTAGTGGCTGAAGGTGGAGTACAGCAGGCCGGTACCGGAAGTCATGGTCATGAACTCGGTACGGAAACCGATCAGGCCACGCGCAGGGATCAGGTAATCCAGGCGAATACGACCTTTGCCGTCTGGGATCATGTCCTTAACGTCACCTTTACGCTCACCCATGGCTTGCATGACTGAACCCTGGTGCTGTTCTTCGATATCCAGCGTCACGTTTTCGAATGGCTCTTGCATGCGGCCATCGATTTTACGGTTGATAACTTTAGGACGGGAAACCGCCAGCTCGAAACCTTCACGACGCATGTTTTCGATCAGAACCGACAGGTGAAGTTCACCACGGCCAGATACGCGGAATGCATCAGCATCTTCGGTTTCTTCAACACGCAGTGCCACGTTGTGCACCAGCTCTTTGTTCAGACGGTCGAGGATCTGACGTGAAGTCACGTACTTGCCTTCTTTACCACAGAACGGAGAGGTGTTGACGTTGAAGTACATGGTTACCGTCGGTTCATCAACAGACAGTGCCGGCAGCGCTTCAACCGCGTTCACATCACAGATGGTGTCAGAGATGTTCAGCTCGCCCAGACCGGTGATAGCGATGATGTCACCCGCTTCAGCGATAGGCGCTTCGATACGCTCCAGACCCATGTGGGTCAGAACCTTGGCAACTTTACCGTTACGGGTTTTGCCTTCGCTATCAATGATAGTGATCTGTTGGTTCGGCTTGACCTTACCACGCTTGATACGGCCGATGCCGATAACGCCCACGTAGTTGTTGTAGTCCAGCTGAGAGATCTGCATCTGGAACGGTGCTTCGAGCTCAACCTGCGGTGCAGACACGTGGTCTACGATCGCCTGATACAGCGGGGTCATGTCTTCCGCCATCTCGTTGTGGTCAGTACCCGCGATCCCCATCAGTGCAGAAGCATAGATGATTGGGAAGTCGAGCTGCTCGTCGGTCGCGTCGAGGTTAACGAACAGGTCGAAGACCTGATCAACAACCCAATCAGGACGTGCGCCTGGACGGTCAACCTTGTTGATTACCACGATCGGCTTCAGACCATTAGCAAACGCTTTTTTGGTCACGAAGCGGGTTTGCGGCATTGGGCCATCCATTGCATCCACAACCAGCAGCACCGAGTCAACCATTGACATCACACGCTCAACCTCACCGCCGAAGTCGGCGTGTCCTGGGGTATCCACGATGTTGATGCGGTAGTCTTTCCAATTAATGGCGGTGTTTTTAGCGAGGATGGTAATCCCACGCTCTTTCTCCAAATCGTTGGAGTCCATTACGCGTTCGGTGGCTTCTACACGCTCTCCGAAAGTACCGGATTGTTGCAGCAGCTTATCAACCAGGGTGGTCTTACCATGGTCAACGTGGGCAATAATGGCGATGTTACGCAAATTTTCGATCACAGCTTTGCCTCAGGCATTAGAAATAGCGCGCTATTGTACACGTATTAAGCGAGGGACTAAACAAGATCACAACAGTCTCTTATAAACAACTGTGTACAGGTCAGTATGTGATCCCTTTCACGGTGCAAAAAGCAGCATCTGGTGCACTTTTGCACCATTACAGTGCTCCATCACGCATTGATTGCACCATTTAGGTGCAAACCGTCACTGATGGTGCATACTGATTCTGTGCAAAAGCCGCGCAGAAAGGCGATTAAAGCGCTTTCGCAAAGTTGGCACAGTTTTCGCTTTAGTCTTTTCAAGACAAAAAAAGCCAGTTCCACAGATTCGTTCCACGACGAAGACAATGACAAATCCGGGAGAGTTAAGTATGTCCGCTGAACACGTTTTGACGATGCTGAATGAGCATGAAGTGAAATTCGTAGACCTGCGTTTCACTGACACCAAGGGTAAGGAACAGCACGTTACCATCCCTTCTCATCAGGTAAATGCCGACTTCTTCGAAGAAGGTAAAATGTTTGACGGCTCCTCGATCGGTGGTTGGAAGGGCATCAACGAATCTGACATGGTGCTGATGCCAGACGCCAGCACGGCGGTATTGGATCCGTTCTTCGAAGAATCCACTCTGATCATTCGCTGCGATATCCTCGAGCCAGGCACCATGCAGGGCTACGACCGTGACCCGCGTTCAATCTCCAAGCGTGCAGAAGACTTCCTGCGTTCTTCCGGCATCGCGGACACCGTGCTGTTCGGGCCTGAGCCAGAATTCTTCCTGTTCGATGATATTCGTTTCGGCAGCAGCATCCGTGGTTCCCACGTAGCTATCGACGATATCGAAGGCGCATGGAACTCCGGCACCAAATACGATGGCGGCAACAAAGGTCACCGTCCGGCAGTCAAAGGCGGTTACTTCCCGGTTCCTCCGGTCGACTCGTCACAGGACATCCGTTCTACCATGTGTTTGACCATGGAAGAAATGGGCCTGGTGGTTGAAGCTCACCACCACGAAGTGGCAACCGCAGGTCAGAACGAAGTGGCAACCCGCTTCAACACCATGACCAAGAAAGCCGACGAAATCCAAATCTACAAATACGTGGTTCACAACGTGGCTCACGCATTTGGTAAAACCGCGACCTTCATGCCGAAACCTATGTTCGGTGATAACGGCTCCGGTATGCACTGCCACATGTCACTGTCCAAGAACGGGACTAACCTGTTCGCCGGCGACAAATACGGCGGCCTGTCTGAAACTGCCCTGTTCTACATCGGCGGCATCATCAAGCACGCCAAAGCGATCAACGCCCTGGCCAACCCGACCACCAACTCTTACAAGCGTCTGGTCCCAGGTTACGAAGCACCGGTGATGCTGGCTTACTCAGCCCGTAACCGTTCGGCTTCCATCCGTATCCCAGTGGTAGCCAGCCCGAAAGCGCGCCGTATCGAAGCCCGTTTCCCGGATCCAGCGGCCAACCCATACCTGTGCTTCGCAGCTCTGCTGATGGCAGGCCTGGACGGTGTGATTAACAAAATCCACCCTGGCGATGCCATGGACAAAAACCTGTATGACCTGCCACCGGAAGAAGAAGCTGAAATTCCAAAAGTTGCAGGCTCTCTGGATGAAGCGCTGGCTGCACTGAGCGAAGACCGCGAGTTCCTGACCCGCGGTGGCGTATTCACCGACGACGCGATCGACGCTTACATCGATCTGCGTAAAGAAGAAATGGACCGCGTTCGCATGACGCCACACCCGGTTGAGTTCGAACTGTACTACAGCGTTTAAGTTTTACCGCGCCGTCTGCGGACGGCGCTCAGATTTAGTTGTCTTTTTTTGTTGCCGTGGAAACTTTCTGCCCATCTTCGGATGGGTTTTTTTCTCCACCGTATTTTCTGCAAAACTATTCCGTGCCGCACGCAGGGCGGATGGAGTAGGATAGATGCACTAAAAAGGTGCAGGAGTCTGCTATATGGCAACTGGCAAGCTGCCCGATGCTGGGCAGATCCTCAATTCTCTCATCAACAGCATCCTGCTGTTGGATGACTCGCTGGCGGTTCATTACGCCAATCCGGCGGCACAACAACTGCTGGCACAAAGTTCCCGTAAACTTTTCGGTACACCGTTACCCGATCTGCTCGGCTATTTTTCGCTGAATGTCGATCTTATGCGTGAGAGCCTGCGCGCCGGCCAGGGCTTTACCGATAGCGAAGTGACCCTGGTGGTTGACGGGCGCGCGCATATCCTCTCCCTGACCGCCCAGACGCTGTCTGAAGGCTATATCCTGATCGAACTGGCGCCGATGGATAACCAACGCCGCCTGAGCCAGGAACAACTGCAGCACGCCCAGCAGGTTGCCGCCCGCGATCTGGTTCGTGGCCTGGCGCATGAGATTAAAAATCCGCTTGGTGGGCTGCGCGGTGCGGCGCAGTTGCTGGCCAAGGCTCTGCCCGATCCGTCGCTGACCGAATACACCAAGGTGATCATTGAACAGGCCGACCGCCTGCGCAATCTGGTCGATCGCCTGCTGGGCCCACAACGGCCAGGCCAGCACATTACTCAAAGTATTCATCAGGTGGCGGAGCGAGTCTGCCAACTGGTGTCGCTGGAGAAGCTGGATAACGTAACGCTGGTACGCGACTACGACCCGAGCCTGCCGGAGTTGGCGCACGACCCGGATCAAATCGAACAGGTGTTGCTGAACATCACTCGCAATGCGCTGCAGGCGCTGGGTGAAGCCGGTGGCACCATTACGCTGCGCACCCGAACCGCATTCCAGATCACCCTGCACGGCACCCGCTACCGGTTAGCGGCACGTATCGATATTGAAGATGACGGCCCCGGCGTACCGGCGCAGTTGCAGGACACGCTGTTTTACCCAATGGTCAGCGGCCGCGAAGGCGGAACCGGCCTGGGTTTATCCATCGCCCGTAATCTTATCGATCAGCATTGCGGAAAAATTGAATTTAACAGTTGGCCAGGACATACCGAATTCTCGGTTTACCTGCCTATTCGCCAGTGAGGTTTTCTATGCAACGAGGGATAGTCTGGATCGTCGATGACGATAGCTCCATCCGCTGGGTGCTTGAACGCGCGCTCACTGGAGCGGGTGTGAGTTGCGTGACCTTTGAAAATGGCAATGCGGTACTGGAAGCCCTGGCCACGCAAACTCCTGACGTGTTGCTGTCTGACATCCGCATGCCGGGTATGGATGGTCTGGCGTTGCTCAAGCAGATCAAGCAGCGTCACCCCATGCTTCCGGTCATCATAATGACGGCACATTCGGATTTGGACGCCGCGGTCAGCGCCTACCAGCAAGGAGCGTTCGATTACCTGCCAAAACCCTTTGATATCGATGAAGCGGTCGCGCTGGTAGAGCGCGCCATCAGCCATTATCAGGAACAGCAACAACCGGCGCGCAGCCAGCCGGCCAACGACCCGGTGGCGGACATTATCGGCGAAGCCCCGGCGATGCAGGACGTGTTCCGCATCATTGGCCGTCTGTCGCGTTCATCGATCAGCGTGCTGATCAACGGCGAATCCGGCACCGGTAAAGAGCTGGTGGCCCATGCCCTGCATCGCCACAGCCCGCGAGCCAAATCTCCGTTTATCGCGTTGAATATGGCGGCGATCCCTAAAGACCTGATCGAATCCGAGCTGTTCGGCCACGAAAAAGGGGCTTTTACCGGTGCCAATCAGATCCGTCAGGGCCGTTTTGAGCAGGCCGATGGCGGGACACTGTTCCTGGATGAAATCGGCGATATGCCGCTGGATGTTCAAACCCGTTTACTGCGGGTGCTGGCCGATGGTCAATTCTACCGGGTCGGTGGATACGCGCCGGTGAAGGTGGACGTGCGCATTATCGCCGCCACCCATCAGAACCTGGAGCTGCGGGTACAGGAAGGTAAATTCCGTGAAGATCTGTTCCATCGCCTGAACGTCATTCGCGTACATCTGCCACCGTTGCGTGAACGTCGTGAGGACATACCTCGTCTGGCGCGCTACTTCCTGCAAGTGGCGGCAAAAGAGCTGGGCGTTGAGGCGAAGAATCTGCATCCGGAAACCGAAACCGCCCTGACCCGCCTGCCGTGGCCAGGTAACGTGCGTCAGTTGGAAAACACCTGTCGCTGGTTAACCGTGATGGCCGCCGGGCAGGAAGTGCTGATTCAGGATCTGCCGAGTGAGCTGTTTGAAACCGCTGCGCCGGAAACGGCCGGCCACAGCTTGCCGGACAGTTGGGCTACGCTACTGGCGCAGTGGGCCGACCGGGCACTGCGTTCCGGTCATCAAAACTTGCTGTCGGAAGCGCAACCGGAAATGGAGCGCACTTTGCTCACTACCGCGCTGCGCCATACCCAGGGGCATAAGCAGGAAGCCGCTCGCTTGTTGGGTTGGGGCCGCAATACGTTAACGCGCAAGTTGAAAGAGTTGGGAATGGAATAGTTTGCGTTGTTGATTATAAAAAACACAATCAAGCGCACAAAAAATCGACGACTTCAGGCTTTACAGCCGCTCTGCCGGCAGTATGATCGGGGCGCACACTCTGGAGGCTCTCGATGCTGGACTCATTGGTCGCATTCATTTCCCAAGGCGCGGAGCTTGGCTCTGCCGCCAGCCACACACCGCAGGCAGCCGTTGCTGCGGTGTTGTGCGCCGCACTGATTAATTTCTTCAGTTAAATTTCTAATTAAAAAAATGGCCGCTAATGCGGCCGTTTCTTTATCGATCAAATAACCCGAGAGAATTGCTGAGTGCGCGCCTGTTGTCGCAGGTAGATATCAAAACACATGCAAATATTGCGGATCAGCAACCGACCGCGCGGTGTAACGCGAATACCCTGCTCGTCACGCTCCACCAGCCCATCACGTTCAAACGGTGCCAGCAGTTGCAGGTCTTCGGCAAAATAGCCGGCGAAGTCGATAGCGAACTGTTGCTCTATTGCCAGATAGTCCAGTTTGAAATTGCAGATCAGCGTTTTGATTACCTCACGCCGCAGACAGTCGTCTTCCGTCATCGCCAGGCCGCGCCACAAGGCATGCCCCTGCGCCTCAACGCTACTGTAATAGGTCTTCAGCTCTTTCTGGTTCTGGGCATAGCTGTCCCCCAGCATGCTGATGGCGGATACGCCCAGCCCCAGCAAATCGCTGTCACCCTGAGTGGTGTACCCCTGGAAGTTGCGGTGCAGTTTCCCTTCGCGCTGTGCCACGGCCAGTTCATCATCCGGGCGGGCAAAGTGGTCCATGCCGATAAACTGATAGCCGGACTCGGTCAGCGAGGCGATGGTCTGCTGCAGGATATCCAGTTTCTGCTGCGCGCTCGGCAAATCCGCATCTTTGATTTTGCGTTGGGCTGCAAACAGGTTCGGCATGTGGGCGTAGTTAAATACGCTGAGACGATCCGGGTTGAGTTCCGCCACCCGCTGCAGGGTGTAAGCAAAGCTCTCCGGCGTCTGCTTTGGCAGCCCGTAGATCAAATCAATATTGGTGGAGTTAAAGCCCAAAGCCTTGGCGCGAGCGATCAGAGCGAAGATAAAGGTTTCATCCTGCTCACGGTTCACCAGCCGCTGCACTTCTTTATTGAAATCCTGCACCCCCATGCTCAGGCGATTAAAGCCTTCGCTGCGTAAATGATCGAGCACATCCAGCTCAATCTCACGCGGATCGACTTCGATCGACATTTCCAAATCGGGGAGAAAATCAAAGTGTTGGCGCAGCATTGCCACCAGCTTGCTGATTTGCGACTTGCTCAGGTAGGTCGGCGTGCCGCCACCCCAATGCAACTGACCAACTTTACGCCCGGCAAACAGAGGCGCGCGCTGGGCGATTTCCTGTGCCAGCACCGCCAGATATTCATCGGCCTTGTGCGTCTGACGCGTCACCAGTTTATTGCAGCCACAGAAATAGCAGAGTTTGTGGCAGAAAGGGATATGCACATACAGCGACAGCGGACGTTCTGGATAGCGCGCAGCAGCGCGTTGAAACGCCGCTTCGTCATAGCCCTGGTTGAACTCCAGCGCTGTGGGGTATGAGGTATAACGCGGCCCTGAATAGTTATATTTCTGGATCAGGGCCAGATCCCAGACAATTGCCTGCTCTGACATGCTCACTCCTTCCGATATTTTTTTCTACCGGGCCGGGAAATGGGCAGTTGTCTACGCTGTCTGGCCGCGGAAGCGCTGCGAAAACGCGTTTTGCGTTTAGACAGCCGCCATAGTTTACCGAATAACCACAGCAGATAACACATCAAGAGTAGGGCTATTGTCAGGATCAGCCACATGACGCGTTAAATTACGTCTTTTGGGTTACCGCCTTTCAGCAGCTTCAGGATATCTTCCCGCTTCTCTTCTTCTTCTTCGTCGTCATCACCCAATTCAATGCCCAATTGCTCCATCAGGGCATCGATACGATCCAGCGTCTGATCAACATATTTCTGATCTTCGGCGCTCAGAGTCTCGCCGTCATCAATGCGATCCAGCAGTGCGTCCAGACGCTCATCATTTTCCAGCTTGGCCAGTTCTTCTTCCGGCGTCAGACGTGGCTTAGGCTTGGCTTCAGCTTTCGGCTTGGGTTGCGGTTTGGCTTTTGGCTTATCTTCAACCACCAGCGCTACCGGCACTTTGCTGCCGATACGCGGATCTTTGGCCTGGGCCGCCGCTTTATTTTTTTGATTGGTGGACTCAACCTGGGTGCGAGAACCGGAAGCGAGACCACGGCGTTTTTTCGCACGCTTGTGTTCACGGGCTTCCTGATCGAGCTCCGCACGGCTTTTCTTTTTGTTTTTCGGCGTCGCCGCGCTGCTGCGTGGGGCGCGAGGTGCTTTTGATGGCTGGTTCATAGCGTATGCTCTTAGGTATGTAGATTCAGTATAGAGATAGATGCTATACGATTGCGGCGGAATCTAGCAGAAAGCGGACAAAGAAAAAAGGCGGCAGGTTAAACCTGCCGCCTTTTTGCACCCTCTTTCGAAGGATATTCCTGCTACGCGCTCCGTGCGCACACTCAACATCCTGGTTTTTCCTTTTGCTATAAACGCATTCCCTGCCGCACTACGTCCTTCATCCTGAAAGAAAAATCGTCCCTGGCACAATCCCTGCACATCCACTCTTCCTGAGCGCGCTTCCTGCGGGCATCCAAATTGCAGTGACTTCACCATCCTTGTGCTATTCGCAAATTCAGATGCAAATAGGTCAATTCCTTCTGGGTTCATCCTGGCACTCCAGCACTTCCTGTGCACTCCATGAGATTTATCACCCTTCCCGGATGTTCCTTAATCCTGCACAGCCTTGTGCTGCAACCTACTTTACGCTATCAGGAGTTAGGCTCAAGGTAGCGGCCGGGCAATTGGCATAACAAAAAACACATCGGAGAATTAACATTCTGTTTTTAAAGGTAAAGAATAAAAACAGCTTTCGAATAAAGCGACATTGCCCCCTATTCGAATGGCGAATGTCTCACAAGCTCGCTGAGGTCTGACTGCCACGCCCTGCTGGCCCGATGCTTAAAAACAGAGAAACACACCATTTTTACCGCTGATGCAGTTATAATCGCCAACCAGTTAGCCATCCTTGCGGAGACGAAAAATTTTGACCAGCAAGAATTACAATTATCATGTGACCCATTTCGTCACCAGTGCGCCCGATATTCGCCATCTTCCGGGGGATGAAGGTATTGAAGTTGCGTTCGCCGGTCGCTCTAATGCCGGTAAGTCCAGCGCGTTAAATACCCTGACCAACCAGAAAGGTCTGGCGCGTACCAGTAAAACGCCGGGCCGTACCCAGCTGATTAACCTGTTTGAAGTGGAAGAAGGCATTCGCCTCGTCGACCTGCCAGGTTATGGCTACGCCGAAGTTCCTGAAGAGATGAAACGCAAATGGCAGCGTGCGCTGGGTGAATACCTGCAAATGCGTAACTGCCTGAAAGGCCTGGTGGTGCTGATGGATATCCGCCATCCGTTGAAAGATCTCGACCAACAGATGATTCAGTGGGCCGTCGAAGTCGGTACGCCGGTCCTGCTCCTGCTGACCAAAGCGGACAAGCTGGCATCTGGCGCGCGCAAGGCGCAGCTCAATATGGTGCGTGAAGCGGTAGTGCCGTTTATGGGCGATATCCAGGTTGAAGCCTTCTCCTCACCGAAAAAAATCGGCGTCGACAAGCTGAGCCAGAAACTGAACACCTGGTTTAACGAGATCCCACCGGAAGTACTGCCGGAAGATGACGACACCGCCGGCGAATAACAACGCCCCAGGTGCCGCAGTAGCCGATGTGGAAACACATCGGCTTTTTTGCGTCTGCGATCCGCGAAATCAGGCCTTTTTCGTTATCTAATTACAGTTTTGACTGAAAATCATCATAAATTCTTATGACCATTTAACGATGAGAGCTCAGCGGATGAGCAAATTCAGGGGATCAAACGAGGAAAAAGCGTTTCGGAGAGAATAGGAAAAACTTATGGCTTGGCTTTGTTTTTACAATAAAAAACGCCCCAGTCAATACTGACTGGGGCGGCTAAATATTCAGCCAAATCCGATTACGTGAAGTAAAAGGTCTGAAAGATAGAACATCTTACCTCTGTACCCTACGCGAGTAACTTTACATGATTTTTTCGCAGTGCAAAAGAATTTTTTGTAGTTTACTTACACAGTTTAGAGCGTAATAACGGCGAGGTTGCGGAAACAATCGCCGTATCTTGTAGCTTAATTACAAAAACTGCTTAGGTTATCGCCAGTTAGCTCTGCCATTGAAGGTTGGCTGACGAACCACCGCATTATCAGTGCGCTTCATCCCAATTGGCACCCACGCCAACGTCGACTTTCAGCGGCACGGCCAGCGCCATACTGTTTTCCATCAGCTCACGAATACGCTGGTTGGATTCCTCAAGCACCGACTCATGTACCTCGAACACCAGTTCATCGTGTACCTGCATAATCATACGTACCAGTGGCTTTTCCTGAGCTTGCAGCCAGGCGTCCACTTCGATCATCGCACGCTTGATGATGTCGGCTGCCGTCCCCTGCATTGGGGCATTAATCGCCGCTCGCTCGGCCGCCTTGCGACGCATACCGTTACTGGAGCTGACATCCGGCAGATACAGACGGCGGCCATCCAGCGTGCTGACGTAGCCCTGGCTGGCGGCCTGCTGACGGGTGCGCTCCATATACTCCAGCACGCCCGGATAACGTTCGAAGTAAAGATCCATATAGCGCTGCGCTTCACCGCGTGGGATCCCTAACTGGCGCGCCAGACCAAACGCGCTCATGCCATAAATCAGACCGAAGTTAATCGCCTTGGCGCTGCGGCGCTGCTCGTTGGTCACCTTATCGAGCGGCAGGCCAAACACCTCGGCCGCCGTGGCGCGGTGAATATCCTCACCAGCCGCAAAGGCTTTCAGCAACCCCTCATCCTGTGACAGGTGAGCCATAATACGCAGTTCAATTTGTGAATAGTCGGCAGCAACAATGCGGTAGCCTTCAGGAGCAATAAATGCCTGACGGATACGGCGCCCTTCGTCGTTACGCACCGGAATATTCTGCAGGTTGGGATCGCTGGAAGAGAGACGCCCGGTAGCCGTCACCGCCTGATGATAGGAAGTATGCACCCGACCACTGACCGGGTTAATCATCAGCGGCAGCTTGTCGGTATAGGTGGTTTTCAGCTTCGCCAGGCCACGGTATTCCAGAATTACTTTCGGTAATGGGTAATCCAACGCCAACTCAGCCAGCACTTCTTCATTAGTCGAAGGCGCACCGCCCGGAGTTTTCTTCAGTATTGGCAACTTTTGTTTTTCGTACAGGATCGCCTGCAACTGTTTGGTCGACGCCAGGTTGAAAGGCTCTTCCGCCAGTTCATGGGCCTGAATTTCCAACTCAGCCAGGCGCTTGGTCAATTCGATGGAATGGGTGGCCAAAATGCTTTGATCAATCAGCACCCCGGTTCGCTCGATATGCGACAACACCGGCAACAGCGGCATTTCAATCTGATTGAAAACCGTCAACAGCTCAGCGCTTTCCTTCAATTGCGGCCACATCGCCAAATGTAATTGCAGCGTCACGTCCGCATCTTCAGCGGCGTAAGGTGCTGCCTGCTCCAGTGCAATCTGGTTGAAGGTGAGCTGCTTTTTACCCTTACCGGCAATCTCTTCGAAGGTCACGGTTTTATGACCAAGGTAACGATCGGACAAGCTGTCCATATCGTGACGGCCGCCCACGCTGTCCAGCACATAGGACTCCAGCATGGTATCAAAGGCAATACCGCGCAGCGTAATGTCGTAACGCGCCAGCAGGCTCATATCAAACTTCAGGTTTTGCCCGACCTTCAACGCTTTCTCGTCTTCCAGCAGCGGCTTCAGCGTAGCCAGGACATGAGCGCGATCCAACTGCGTTGGCGCATCAAGATAGTCATGTGCCACCGGCAGATAAGCGGCTTCACCCGGAGCAATGGCAAATGACAGGCCGATCAGGTTAGCGGTCAGGGTATCCAGGCCGTCGGTTTCGGTATCAAACGCGAACACTTCGGCTTTTTTCAGTTTTTCCAGCCACTCAGTGAAGGTGTCTTCATCCAGAATGGTGACGTAACCCTCTTGCGATAGCGTTGCTTCTGCCGGGGCTTTTCCGGTTTCCGCCACTGCACTGGCAGAAGATTTCGCCGCGCTGGTTGCTTTCACACCGGCACCTTTCTTGCCTTCCAGCCAAACGCCGGCTTCGACATCTGCCAGCCAGCGCTTAAATTCATACTGTTTGAACAACTGTTGCAACGTATCGACGTCCAGCGGAGACACCTGGAGATCGGCGCAGGTAATATCCAGCTCAACGTCAGTTTTGATAGTGGCCAGCTTGTAAGAGAGGTATGCCATCTCTTTGTTCTGCTCCAGTTTGGCCGCCATGGTCTTGGCTCCACGGAAGCTGAGCGTGGCGATACTGTCCAGATTCGCATAGAGCACATCCAGCCCACCCAGGCCCTGTAACAGCCCCTGCGCGGTCTTCTCACCCACGCCTGGTACGCCTGGGATGTTATCCGAGGCATCCCCCATCAGCGCCAGGAAGTCGATAATCAGCTCCGGCGGAATACCGTATTTGTCGCACACTTCCTGCGGGCCGAGAATGGTGTTGTTCATGGTGTTGATCAAGGTGACGTTCGGCGTGACCAACTGCGCCATGTCTTTATCGCCAGTGCTGATCAGCACCGCATGACCGGCCTTTTCAGCTTCCAGCGCCAGCGTGCCTATGACGTCGTCGGCTTCGACGCCGGGCGTGACCAACAGCGGCAACCCCATGGCCTTGACCATTTTGTGCAACGGCTCGATTTGCGCGCGCAGATCGTCCGGCATAGGTGGCCGGTGTGATTTGTATTCTGCGAACAGCTCATCACGAAAGGTTTTTCCTTTGGCATCAAACACCACCGCAACATGGCTTGGCTGGTACTGCAGCAATAGGCTACGCAGCATATTCAGCACGCCGTACATTGCCCCGGTCGGTTCACCCGCGGAGTTGGTCAGCGGAGGGAAGGCGTGATAAGCGCGGTAGAGGTAAGAGGAACCGTCAACCAGGATTAGTGGGTTTTCTGCAATTTGAGCCATAGCGTTACTTTATCTTTATCGTGATCGGACATGGCGGTAAGCATGCCATAGCTGGCCGCTGGAGACGAACCTTAGAGTGCAATGAAGATGAAAATCATGCGATCTTGCGAAGCGATCCGCAAGATCCTGCCTGTGGATAACTTTGTGCATAGAAAAGACAGCAAATTATAACGATGCATTTATCGTTATAAGTGCAAATAAAATTCCTATTGAAATCACTGCGTTAAATTGCGTTATTTTAATTGAGGGTATTTATCGACTTTTACACAATTTGTGGATATATCTTGCACCCAATTTTAATCGCACTATTTATCAAATTTGGCGCCTCAATTACCATAGCACAAGATGAGCAAGTTGCACGAAAACGCAGCAAATGCCTATTTCCTCCTCTTTAAAACAGTTACTGTTAACGGGCGCTTTCCCCCTATGGTTTCTGTTAAAATATTTTTTTGTTCATGCATACCGGCATGTAACGCTGTTACCAACAACCGTCAGCCCATAACCATGCCAAGATTGTTATCCCCTGTTATTTTTATACTTTCTGCCCTGCTCGCCATTTTGGTGACCGTACTCTGTTCAGTCCCCATCACGCTGGCCGGTATCATTAAGCTACTGGTGCCCTTTCCTGCCGTCTGGCGACGTATCTCAGCCTTTGCCGATTTTATGATGTGGTGCTGGTGCGTAGGGTTGGCACTGCTATTACGCATTAATGGGCAATTGCGTTGGGATATTGAAGGGCTGGAAGGGCTGGAACGAAAAAACTGGTATCTGCTGATCAGCAATCACGAAAGTTGGTCGGATATTGTGGTGCTGTGCGTGTTGTTCCGTAACCATATTCCAATGAATAAATACTTTCTTAAGCAACAGCTAGCCTGGGTGCCCTTTGTCGGCCTGGCCTGCTGGGCGCTGGATATGCCATTCATGAAACGTTATTCACGTGCCTATTTGCTTAAACACCCAGAAAAACGCGGTAATGACATCGAAACCACGCGCCGTTCCTGCGAAAAATTCCGTAAGCGTCCAACCACCATCGTCAATTTTGTAGAAGGCTCGCGCTTTACTGAAGCCAAGAAAATTAAAACCAACTCGCCCTACCGCAATTTACTGGCCCCAAAAGCCGCCGGCATTGCTTTTACACTCAGTGCATTAGGTAAGCAGTTCGATAAAGTGTTAAACGTCACCCTGCTTTATCCTGAGAATACTGAGCGGCCTTTTCTGGATATGTTGTGCGGACGATTAAAACGCGTGGTGGTAAGAATTGAGCTGCTGCCAGTCGATGAAACCATGCATGGCGATTACTTTAACGATAAGCAGTTTAAGCGGCGCTTCCAGCTTTGGTTGAATACGCTGTGGCAGGATAAAGACCGGCTGCTGGATAAGTTGAAGCAATCGTAGAGTAAAAAAAGCCGGCTACGCCGGCTTTTCACTTTAAATTTCGGTTACTTCTGCTCGCTGAGGAATTTAACCACTTCGGCGAATTGCTTCACGTAAGCATCCATCGAGCTGGTATCCAGGCCATCGTTTTTAACCATGTATTTGCCGTTAACAAATACTGCCGGCACACCACGCAGTTGCAGATCTTCTGCAGCTTTCTCTTGTTGAACCACCAGGGATTTAACCACGAAGCTGTTCAAGGCCCCATCATAATCAGCTGCACTCACGCCAGCCTTCACAAACACATTGCGGATATCATCCGGAGTTTGCACGGTCTGGGTTTTCTGCACCGCTTCAAACATCAGCGGGCTAACTTTATCTTCCACGCCCAGCGCCATTGCCACAGCCCAGGCCTGAGTCAGTTGTTTACCCAACGGCCCCAGGAATTCAACGTGGTACTTGGTCATTTTAGTGCCCGCAGGCAGCGCTTTTTTCACATTTTCGGAAACGTGATACACCTGCTCGAACTGATAGCAGTGCGGGCAATAGAAGGAAAAGAACTCCAGTACCTGAGGTTCGCCAGTCACCGGCTTATCCAGGGTTACGTACTGAGCACCATCGCTAAATTGCGCAGCCGAGGCACTGAATGCCATTACCATGCCAACGAGTGCCAACCAAATTTTCTTCATAAGACTAAACTCTCCATTGTGTTAAAGCTTCAATACATTGGCATCAGCTGCAGAGGGGGTTCCTGCAACAGCTTAACCTGCTCGGTGAATGCCGCCGTCTGAGATAACCAAAAATCAGACTCCGCCATCCACGGAAAACTTTTAGGAAACGCGGGATCTTGCCAACGACGAGCAACCCATGCCAGGTAGTACACCATCCGCATGGCCCGCAGCGGCTCGATCAACGCTAATTCACTTTGATCAAACTCGGCAAACTCGGAGTAAGCTTCCAGCAGAATATCTAACTGCATCAAGCGATCGCGACGTTCACCATGCAACAGCATCCACAGATCCTGTATTGCCGGCCCATTTCGCGCGTCATCCAGATCAACAAACAGCGGACCATCACGCCACAGGATATTGCCCGGGTGGCAATCACCGTGCAAACGTCGCGGCTGCCAGTCCAGATGCCAATGTTGCTTAATCGCCTCAATCAATCTGTCGGTCGCATTCAGGAAATTTTCGCGCTGGGCCTTCGGCAACAGTTCACAGCTAGCCAATACCTGACGTGGTGTAGTGAGATATTCCTCAATGCCCATTGTCGGGCGCTCCACAAACAGGCTTTCACTGCCTACCTGATGAATACGCCCCAGGAAACGCCCCACCCACTCCAGTTGATCGAGATTATCGATCTCATACTGCCGCCCGCCAACGCTGGGAAAAACAGTAAAAAAGAAACCGCTGTGTGTATGCAGCGTTTGGCCCTGCAGGGCCAGTGGCGCAACTGCCGGGATCTCTGCCAGGGCAAGATCATGAGAGAACTGATGTTCTTCACCAATTTGCTCTGCACTCCAGCGTTCAGGCCGATAAAACTTCACCACGTAACGCTTACGATCTTCGTCCATAAACTGATAGACGCGGTTCTCATAGCTGTTAAGCGCTGTCAGCCCGGAATCTACACGCAGACCAACCCCCTCCAACGCGTCCATAATCAGGTCGGGCGACAGGGTCTGAAAATTAAAAGCTGAGTTGTTCATAACAACATTCGGTTTCGGTTGGTGACATCACTGTGCCGGGAATGAGAAATAGTAGCATTAATGGCAGGTTTCACGAGTAACTGGTTCACCTTACCGCACGAATGCTAATCCTTGATCACCCCACGGGCACGAAGCAATGCCGTTTTGAAGTCTTCTTCGTAATCCTTTTTCAGGCCAGGGATCTGTTCGGTGCCGGCGCTACCACGCATTTTCAGATGGTAGATCAGGATATCATCGCTCAGGTCGGCCAGATTGCCCTGAAAACCGGCTTCCTGTGCCAGCTTTTGCAAAAACGGGATCAGGTTAAGATCTGGATCTTCCTGCCAGGCCGGCTGTAGCAGCTCAATCAGCTCGTTTACGCGGTGCGTTTTCATCGCAATATCATCCAATAGAATCAATAAACACACAAAGTAACAGGCTTAACAACGCAGTGAAAGAAGCAGCTTGTCAATAAAGGTAAATCCTGATGTCGCACCCTCTTTAGCGCTACAATCAGGGCGTTAGCCATAAATTCGGGATGATAGATATGCATGAGGAGATTACCGGCATTATTTTAGCCGGTGGGCGCGCCACACGTATGGGCGGGGAAGATAAAGGCCTGATTCAGATTGCCGGCATACCTCTGTATCAGTACGTACTTTCTCGGTTACGCCCGCAGGTAAGCCTGATGGCCATCAGTGCCAATCGCAATCAGGCGCGCTATGGCGAAAGCGGTCTGCCAATCGTCAGCGATCTGACACCAGACTTTTCTGGCCCGCTAGCAGGTATGCTGGCCGGATTGAAACACGCGGCCACCGAATGGGTCGTTTTTGTCCCCTGCGACGTCCCCGATTTTCCCGCTACGCTGGTTGATCAACTCTGGCAACAGAAAGGCAGCTCTCTGGCCGCCTATGCCAGCGATGGAGAGCGGGCACACCCCACACTGGCACTGTTGCATACCAGCCTGGCGCCTCAGTTAAAAGAGTATCTGGCCCGTGGGGAACGCAAATTGATGTTGTTCCTGGATGTGGCAGGTGCACGGAAAATAGCGTTTAGTGGTCAACAAGCAGCATTCCATAATCTTAATACCCGGGAAGACTGCCTGCGCTGGCAGCAGGAAAAAGGACTCACCAATGAATAAGGCTCTTCCCCCCTTGCTGGCAATTGCCGCCTATAGCGGAACGGGTAAAACCACGCTACTTAAGCAATTAATTCCTTTATTAAAGCAGCGGAAAATCCGCGTAGGACTGATCAAGCATACGCATCATGATATGGACGTGGATACACCAGGCAAAGACAGTTATGAACTGCGCAAAGCGGGCGCCGACCAAACCTTGGTCGCCAGCGATCGTCGCTGGGCATTAATGACCGAAACGCCGGAACAGCAACCTTTGGATCTTCACTATCTGGCCAGTCGTTTTGATCGTAGCAAGGTGGATATGATTTTAGTCGAGGGGTTTAAACATGAGCCCATCAGTAAAATCATTCTCTATCGTGAAGAGATAGGCAGGCCGCTTGAAGATATGTTGGATGAGTTCGTTATCGCCGTTGCCAGCGATAAATCGATAGCGGTCAAGACAAGATCCCTGGATCTCAACCAGCCGGAGAGCATCGCCGATTTCATCACCGAATGGCTGAAAGGCGCAGCGTAGCTGCGTCTGTTTTTGTCTTTCGTACACAGCAAAAAGGCCATCCTTGCGGATGGCCTCTTGGCTTAATTGATGCCTGGCAGTGTCCTACTCTCGCATGGGGAGACCCCACACTACCATCGGCGCTACGGCGTTTCACTTCTGAGTTCGGCATGGGGTCAGGTGGGACCACCGCGCTATTGCCGCCAGGCAAATTCTGTTTCATTCCAGCCGTTACCTCAGTAACCACCAGAACCAATCTCGGAACTCGCTGAAAATCTCTCAAATCAAAACACTTTTGGTGTTGTAAGGTTAAGTCTCACGGATCATTAGTACTGGTTAGCTCAATGCATCGCTGCACTTACACACCCAGCCTATCAACGTCTTAGTCTTAAACGTTCCTTCAGGGGAATCAAGTTCCCAGGGAAGACTCATCTCGAGGCAAGTTTCGCGCTTAGATGCTTTCAGCGCTTATCTTTTCCGCACTTAGCTACCGGGCAATGCCATTGGCATGACAACCCGAACACCAGTGGTGCGTTCACTCCGGTCCTCTCGTACTAGGAGCAACCCCTCTCAATCTTCCAACGCCCACGGCAGATAGGGACCGAACTGTCTCACGACGTTCTAAACCCAGCTCGCGTACCACTTTAAATGGCGAACAGCCATACCCTTGGGACCTACTTCAGCCCCAGGATGTGATGAGCCGACATCGAGGTGCCAAACACCGCCGTCGATATGAACTCTTGGGCGGTATCAGCCTGTTATCCCCGGAGTACCTTTTATCCGTTGAGCGATGGCCCTTCCATTCAGAACCACCGGATCACTAAGACCTACTTTCGTACCTGCTCGAGCCGTCACTCTCGCAGTCAAGCTAGCTTATGCCTTTGCACTAACCTCACGATGTCCGACCGTGATTAGCTAACCTTCGTGCTCCTCCGTTACTCTTTGGGAGGAGACCGCCCCAGTCAAACTACCCACCAGACACTGTCCTCACCCCAGATTATGGGGCCGAGTTAGAACATCAAACATTAAAGGGTGGTATTTCAAGGTTGGCTCCACGCAGACTGGCGTCCACGCTTCAAAGCCTCCCACCTATCCTACACATCAAGGCTCAATGTTCAGTGTCAAGCTATAGTAAAGGTTCACGGGGTCTTTCCGTCTTGCCGCGGGTACACTGCATCTTCACAGCGAGTTCAATTTCACTGAGTCTCGGGTGGAGACAGCCTGGCCATCATTACGCCATTCGTGCAGGTCGGAACTTACCCGACAAGGAATTTCGCTACCTTAGGACCGTTATAGTTACGGCCGCCGTTTACTGGGGCTTCGATCAAGAGCTTCGCCTTGCGGCTGACCCCATCAATTAACCTTCCAGCACCGGGCAGGCGTCACACCGTATACGTCCACTTTCGTGTTTGCACAGTGCTGTGTTTTTATTAAACAGTTGCAGCCAGCTGGTATCTGCGACTGGCTTCGGCTCCGAGAGCAAGTCTCTTCACCTACGCGCCAGCGTGCCTTCTCCCGAAGTTACGGCACCATTTTGCCTAGTTCCTTCACCCGAGTTCTCTCAAGCGCCTTGGTATTCTCTACCTGACCACCTGTGTCGGTTTGGGGTACGATTCTGTGTTACCTGATGCTTAGAGGCTTTTCCTGGAAGCTTGGCATCAACTACTTCTGCACCGTAGTGCATCGTCATCACGCCTCAGGGTTAGATAAGTCACCGGATTTACCAGGTCACTCCCCCTACACGCTTAAACCGGGACAACCGTCGCCCGGCTAGCCTAGCCTTCTCCGTCCCCCCTTCGCAGTAACACCGAGTACAGGAATATTAACCTGTTTCCCATCGACTACGCCTTTCGGCCTCGCCTTAGGGGTCGACTCACCCTGCCCCGATTAACGTTGGACAGGAACCCTTGGTCTTCCGGCGAGCGGGTTTTTCACCCGCTTTATCGTTACTTATGTCAGCATTCGCACTTCTGATACCTCCAGCAATCCTCACAGACCACCTTCAACGGCTTACAGAACGCTCCCCTACCCAACAACGCCTAAGCGTCGCTGCCGCAGCTTCGGTGCATGGTTTAGCCCCGTTACATCTTCCGCGCAGGCCGACTCGACCAGTGAGCTATTACGCTTTCTTTAAATGATGGCTGCTTCTAAGCCAACATCCTGGCTGTCTATGCCTTCCCACATCGTTTCCCACTTAACCATGACTTTGGGACCTTAGCTGGCGGTCTGGGTTGTTTCCCTCTTCACGACGGACGTTAGCACCCGCCGTGTGTCTCCCGTGATAACATTCTTCGGTATTCGGAGTTTGCATCGGTTTGGTAAGCCGGGATGGCCCCCTAGCCGAAACAGTGCTCTACCCCCGAAGATGAGTTCACGAGGCGCTACCTAAATAGCTTTCGGGGAGAACCAGCTATCTCCCGGTTTGATTGGCCTTTCACCCCCAGCCACAAGTCATCCGCTAATTTTTCAACATTAGTCGGTTCGGTCCTCCAGTTAGTGTTACCCAACCTTCAACCTGCCCATGGCTAGATCACCGGGTTTCGGGTCTATACCTTGCAACTATTCGCCCAGTTAAGACTCGGTTTCCCTACGGCTCCCCTATACGGTTAACCTTGCTACAAAATATAAGTCGCTGACCCATTATACAAAAGGTACGCAGTCACCCAACAAAGTAGGCTCCCACTGCTTGTACGTACACGGTTTCAGGTTCTATTTCACTCCCCTCGCCGGGGTTCTTTTCGCCTTTCCCTCACGGTACTGGTTCACTATCGGTCAGTCAGGAGTATTTAGCCTTGGAGGATGGTCCCCCCATATTCAGACAGGATGTCACGTGTCCCGCCCTACTCATCGAACTCACAATTAATGCATTTTAGTGTACGGGACTATCACCCTTTACTGTGCGACTTTCCAGACGCTTCCACTAACACAAGAACTGATTCAGGTTCTGGGCTCCTCCCCGTTCGCTCGCCGCTACTGGGGGAATCTCGGTTGATTTCTTTTCCTCGGGGTACTTAGATGTTTCAGTTCCCCCGGTTCGCCTCATACGACTATGTATTCATCGTATGATAGTGCAACGAATTGCACTGGGTTTCCCCATTCGGGTATCGCCGGTTATAACGGTTTATATCACCTTACCGACGCTTATCGCAGATTAACACGCCCTTCATCGCCTCTGACTGCCTAGGCATCCACCGTGTACGCTTAGTCACTTAACCTCACAACCCAAAAGTGTTTCCACTTTCATGCTGCTACATTTGAGAGACTCTATGACAGGGTACTCCTTACTCCAATACTTCTACGGAGGAGTAAGTTTCAGCTGTCATGTTTCAATTTTCAGCTTGTTCCAGATTGTTAAAGAGCAATATCTTAAACACGACTCGTTAAAGTCATCTTTAAGATGTTTTCGGTGCAGCAAGCACCGGTGATAATGTCTTTCACTCATTATCGGAATGGCGTCCCCAAGGGGATTCGAACCCCTGTTACAGCCGTGAAAGGGCAGTGTCCTAGGCCTCTAGACGATGGGGACACGAAATTCCGATTAGACTCACGTCTTAATCGGTTCGTATCAGCATGAGTCAGAGACTCATTACATCAACAGGTAGCGCTTTTGCTCATTACTTTTTCATCAGACAATCTGTGTGAGCACTTCACGCAATCAATATCATTAGGTAAGGAGGTGATCCAACCGCAGGTTCCCCTACGGTTACCTTGTTACGACTTCACCCCAGTCATGAATCACAAAGTGGTAAGCGCCCTCCCGAAGGTTAAGCTACCTACTTCTTTTGCAACCCACTCCCATGGTGTGACGGGCGGTGTGTACAAGGCCCGGGAACGTATTCACCGTAGCATTCTGATCTACGATTACTAGCGATTCCGACTTCACGGAGTCGAGTTGCAGACTCCGATCCGGACTACGACGTACTTTATGAGGTCCGCTGGCTCTCGCGAGTTCGCTTCTCTTTGTATACGCCATTGTAGCACGTGTGTAGCCCTACTCGTAAGGGCCATGATGACTTGACGTCATCCCCACCTTCCTCCGGTTTATCACCGGCAGTCTCCTTTGAGTTCCCACCATTACGTGCTGGCAACAAAGGATAAGGGTTGCGCTCGTTGCGGGACTTAACCCAACATTTCACAACACGAGCTGACGACAGCCATGCAGCACCTGTCTCAGAGTTCCCGAAGGCACTAAGCTATCTCTAGCGAATTCTCTGGATGTCAAGAGTAGGTAAGGTTCTTCGCGTTGCATCGAATTAAACCACATGCTCCACCGCTTGTGCGGGCCCCCGTCAATTCATTTGAGTTTTAACCTTGCGGCCGTACTCCCCAGGCGGTCGACTTAACGCGTTAGCTCCGGAAGCCACGCCTCAAGGGCACAACCTCCAAGTCGACATCGTTTACAGCGTGGACTACCAGGGTATCTAATCCTGTTTGCTCCCCACGCTTTCGCACCTGAGCGTCAGTCTTTGTCCAGGGGGCCGCCTTCGCCACCGGTATTCCTCCAGATCTCTACGCATTTCACCGCTACACCTGGAATTCTACCCCCCTCTACAAGACTCTAGCTTGCCAGTTTCAAATGCAGTTCCCACGTTAAGCGCGGGGATTTCACATCTGACTTAACAAACCGCCTGCGTGCGCTTTACGCCCAGTAATTCCGATTAACGCTTGCACCCTCCGTATTACCGCGGCTGCTGGCACGGAGTTAGCCGGTGCTTCTTCTGCGAGTAACGTCAATGCAATGTGCTATTAACACACTACCCTTCCTCCTCGCTGAAAGTGCTTTACAACCCGAAGGCCTTCTTCACACACGCGGCATGGCTGCATCAGGCTTGCGCCCATTGTGCAATATTCCCCACTGCTGCCTCCCGTAGGAGTCTGGACCGTGTCTCAGTTCCAGTGTGGCTGGTCATCCTCTCAGACCAGCTAGGGATCGTCGCCTAGGTGAGCCATTACCCCACCTACTAGCTAATCCCATCTGGGCACATCTGATGGCGTGAGGCCCGAAGGTCCCCCACTTTGGTCCGAAGACGTTATGCGGTATTAGCTACCGTTTCCAGTAGTTATCCCCCTCCATCAGGCAGTTTCCCAGACATTACTCACCCGTCCGCCGCTCGTCACCCAGAGAGCAAGCTCTCTTGTGCTACCGCTCGACTTGCATGTGTTAGGCCTGCCGCCAGCGTTCAATCTGAGCCATGATCAAACTCTTCAATTAAAAGCTTGATTTGCTTCAACTCGTGAAGCGATGCTCGAAAATAACTTTCGTAATAGTCGTTCAGTTGGACAAGCCAACAAAACAACTTATTGCTTGGTCACTCTTCAAGACTTGATATTTTTTCGAACCCGAAGGTTCTGGATATCGTCTTGTGGAGTGCCCACACAGATTGTCTGATAAATTGTTAAAGAGCAGTGAGTTAGCCGCCGTAGCTTGCTATCTCGAGGTGGCGTATATTACGCTTTTCACCCGAAGAGTCAAGCGTTTATTTCGCTTTTCTCTTTCCGACTGGGCGACTTGGTTCTCGTTAGAGGAGTCGTTGTTCCCGGTCAGTGGAGGCGCATTATAGGGAGTTCTCAGAAGGCCGCAACCCCTAAATGCAAAAAACTTTTCAAGCGCGGATTATTTCAACAAAGCGCTGCACAAGTCAGCGTTTTCGTCACTTTTTCCGGTAAACAGCCACAAAAGCTGGCGATCCGTAGAGTAAAATAAGAGTAACAATGTCAGTTAAGGACTCGCAGCCATGCAATTTAATGCTCAACAACAGGCCGCCCAACGCAATCTTTCTTATCTACTTGCAGAAAAACTCGGCCAACAAATTCTGGCAGGCGATTATCAGGCCGGCAGCATCCTGCCCGGAGAGATGGAACTGGGCGAACAATTCGGCGTTAGCCGCACGGCGGTACGCGAAGCGGTGAAGATGCTGGCAGCCAAAGGCATGTTATTGCCCCGACCACGCATTGGGACCCGGGTGATGCCGCAAAGCCAGTGGAACTTTCTCGATCAGGATTTGCTGACCTGGTGGATGACCAAGGAAAACTTCGATCAGGTCATGCAGCACTTCCTTATATTGCGCACCTCTCTGGAACCTCAGGCCTGCTCGCTGGCGGCGGCCAATGCCAGCCATCAGCAAACCGCACGACTGGCTGAACTGATGGCAGAAATGCGCGCCCTGCATATCCAGTTCGACCGAGAGCACTGGATCCAGGTGGATACCCAATTCCACCAGCTCATCTATGAAGCCAGCGGCAACCCATTTCTGACCTCATTTGCCAATCTGTTCAGTTCGGTATATCAAAGTTACTTCCGCGCCATCACCGGCAACGAAGTGATTAAGCTCCAGCACCACCAGGCCATCGTCGATGCGATACTCGCCGGTGACAGCGCGGAGGCATTAACCGCCTGCCAGGTTTTGCTTAGAGAGAAAGACTAACGCCCCCTACTTATATATAGAAGAAGATGAAAGGGACGAAGACGACAGTTAACCGGGACTCACAATGACCAAATCCGCGCGCAGTATGGCAGGACTACCCTGGATCGCCGCCATGGCGTTCTTTATGCAGGCACTGGATGCCACCATCCTCAATACGGCGTTGCCGGCGATAGCTCAAAGTCTTGAGCGCTCGCCGTTGGCGATGCAGTCGGCGGTTATCAGCTATACCCTGACGGTAGCGATGCTGATCCCGGTCAGCGGCTGGCTGGCGGATCGCTTCGGTACCCGCCGGGTGTTTATCATCGCCGTTTCTCTGTTTACTCTCGGTTCGCTGCTGTGTGCGCTTTCTCCGACGTTAAGCCTGTTGGTAACTTCACGAGTCATTCAGGGTGTCGGCGGTGCGATGATGATGCCGGTGGCGCGCCTGGCTCTGCTGCGCGCCTACCCACGCAGCGAGCTGTTACCGGTGCTGAACTTCGTGACCATGCCGGGGCTGGTTGGGCCAATCATGGGGCCGATGCTGGGCGGTTGGCTGGTGACCTACGCCACCTGGCACTGGATTTTCCTTATCAATATCCCGATTGGCCTGCTCGGCATCTTCTATGCGCGTAAATATATGCCGGACTTTACCACCCCCAAGCGCCGCTTCGACTTCATTGGCTTTATGCTGTTTGGCCTGAGCCTGGTGTTGGTTTCTACCGGGCTGGAACTGTTTGGTGAGCAGGTGCTGGCCAGCTATATCTCATTGGGCATTCTGCTCAGCGGCGTGGTGATGCTGTTCGGCTATATCGCCCATGCCCGCAGGCATCCTCAACCGCTGATTGGCCTGGACCTGTTCCAGACCCGAACCTTCTCGGTGGGGATTGCCGGTAACGTCGCCTCACGGCTGGGCACCGGCTGTGTACCCTTCCTGATGCCACTGATGTTGCAGGTGGGTTTCGGTTACTCGGCGATTATTGCCGGTTGCATGATGGCGCCGACCGCGGTCGGATCATTGATGGCGAAATCCACCGTCACTCAGGTGCTGCGCTGGTTCGGTTATCGTAAAACGCTGGTCGGCATCACCGTCATTATTGGCGTGCTGATTGCTCAGTTCGCGCTGCAAAGCCCAGGAATGCCGCTGTGGTTGATGATCCTGCCGTTGTTCGTGCTGGGGATGGCGATGTCTACGCAATTCACCGCCATGAATACCATCAGCCTGGCAGATTTGAATGACGCCAACGCCAGCTCCGGCAATAGCGTGCTGGCAGTAACTCAACAGCTTTCCATCAGCTTCGGGGTGGCGATCAGCGCGGCGGTACTGCGTTTCTATCAAACCATGTCGCTGGGGACCATGGTCGATCACTTCCACTACACCTTTATTACCATGGGGATTGTCACCGTGGCCTCGGCGTTTGTGTTTATGTTACTGAGAAGAAAGGACGGCCGTAACCTGATCAGCGGCCAGGACCCGAAGAAACCGGTTAAAACCGCGGGTTAACGGTAACCGACCGAAGCACGCTCCACCAGCTCAGGGGTCAACACCAGAACCTGGGCTTCGCGGTCCGGGTTCTGCAGGCGGTTAATCAGCGTATCAATCGCCAACTCCCCCAGTGAATCTTTCGGTTGGTGAATAGTACTTAACGGTGGGGCCAGATATTTGGCCAGCTCTATATCATCGTAGCCCATCACCGCCATGTCTTGCGGCACCGACAATCCGGCCTGATACAGCGCCTGATAGGCACCTACGGCTACCGCATCGTTACCGGCGAATACCGCATGCGGGGGTTCAGCCAGCGCCAGCAGTTGCTTCATGGCATCCACGCCGCCTTCAAACTCAAAATCGCAGTGCACTTCGTACCCCGGCAAGACTGCCAATCCGGAGCGTTGCATGGCGCGACGGTAGCCTTCCAGCCGATGGCGTGCGGTAGTTTTATCCTGTGGGCCGGCGATGCAGGCAATCTTGCGATACCCACGGGCGATCAGGTGATAGGTCGCCATCTCACCGCCCAGCAGCGAGTTGTCCTGAATGATATCGTTGGCCCCTTCGAACGGCGCCCAATCCATCATGACGATCGGCAACGAAGGATAGCGACTCAGCGCGTCCTGCGATGGCCGATGATTTTCGGTGCACATTAATAGCAAGCCATCGACGCGTTTTTGCAACAGCGTCTCCATGTTGCGATTCATGCGTGCGGCATCTTCTTCGGTATTGCACAGGATCAGACTGTAGCCACGCTCATAGCAACTGCGCTCAACGCCGCGCACGACTTCGGCATAAAACGGGTTATTGCTGGAGGTAACCAGCATGCCGATGGTACGCGTCTGGTTCAGTTTGAGGCTGCGCGCCAGTGCAGAAGGCGCATAGTTCAGTTGTTCAACGGCCGCCATGACTTTGGCCCGCACGCTGTCGCTGACAAAGCGATTGTCATTAATGACGTGCGAGACCGTCGAGGTTGAAACGCCCGCCAGGCGGGCGACGTCTTTCATGGTGGCCAAGGGGATTACTCCTGCTGCTGCAAGAAGATGTCGATCTCTTCGCGCCAGGGCACCGAAGGCTGGGCGCCTGGACGGGTCACCGCAATGGCCGCCGCCGCATGGGCAAAGCGTACCGCATCCGCCATGGTTTTGCCTTCCAGCAGCGCCGTGACCAGCGCCCCGTTGAAGGTGTCGCCAGCGGCGATGGTGTCTACGGCTTTAACCCTGAAGCCGGGCACCAGCTTACCCTTGCCGTTTTCACTCAGCCAAACGCCACGGCTGCCGAGGGTGATGATCACAGTGGCAATGCCTTTATCATGCAAAGCCTGTGCGGCACGCGCGGCATCATCATCATTATTGACCGCAATACCGGTCAGGCGCTGGGCTTCAGTTTCGTTTGGCGTAATCATATCGATCATTGCCAATAATTCGTCCGGCAGTTCACGTGCCGGCGCAGGATTGAGGATCACCTGAGTCTGATGCTGTTTCGCCAGGCTGGCGGCGGCGATAACCGTCTCCAGCGGAGACTCGAGCTGCATCAACAACGCGTCGGCATCGATCACTTTTTGCTGATAGCGAGCCAGATAGTCAGGAGTCACTGCCGCATTGGCGCCGGCATCAATGCCGATCACGTTCTCGCCTTCAGCATTAACAAAAATCAGCGCTACGCCGGTCGTGTTTTCGGCAATCGCCTCTATCGGTTGGGTATCAATGCGATCGGTAGCCAGTTGCTGACGAATGCGTTCGCCGATGTCATCAGCGCCCACGCAGGCGATAAAAGCGATATCCGCGCCGCTGCGCCCTGCCGCCACCGCCTGGTTGGCGCCTTTGCCGCCAAACGCCACTTTATACTGCTTCCCGATCACCGTTTCACCCGGACGGGGAAACTGCTCAATATTAAGGATATGGTCGGCATTGATACTGCCCAAAACCACCAGCTTACCTGTTGCCATCGCATTGATTCCTGAATTGTGCGCCATCATAAACGCCCCGTTTTGATGGCGCTGGTGCTACAGAGTGTTATTTAGTGACCAGTTTCAGATCAACCGGGATAGTGGCCGGCACTTTTTCGCCTTTCAACACTTTATCCGCCGTTTCTACGCCGATTACGCCGATCTGATCCGGGCGCTGCGCCACGGTCGCCGCCAGTTTGCCGCCTTCAACCGCTTTCACGCCGTCAGCGGTGCCGTCGAAGCCTACCACGACCACGTCGGTTTTACCGGCGGTTTGCAACGCACGCAGTGCACCCAGCGCCATTTCATCATTCTGGGCAAATACCGCCTGTACGTCCGGGTGAGCGGTCAGCAGGTTCTGCATCACGTTCAGGCCCTTGGTACGGTCGAAGTCTGCCGGCTGGCTGGCCAGCAGTTTGAATTTGTTCTGATCCAGCGACTGTTTAAAGCCTTCGCCACGTTCACGGGCGGCGGAGGTACCGGCGATCCCTTCCAGCTGGATCACTTTAGCGTCCGTACCCACTTTTTTAGCGATAAAGTCACCGGCCATTTTACCGCCGACGCGGTTATCAGAAGCGATATGGCTGACCACTTCACCTTTGCTCGCCACACGGTCCAGGGTAATGACCGGGATCTTGGCCTGGTTGGCCATCTTGATGGCGTTGCCGACCGCATCGGAGTCGGTTGGGTTAATCAGCAGCAACTTGGGTGCCTGCACCATCAGATCCTGTACGTTCGCCAGTTCTTTCGCCGGGTTATTTTGCGAGTCCAGCACCACCAGGTTGTAACCCAGCTTATTGGCTTCCTGCTGTGCGCCCTCTTTCATTGACACAAAGAACGGGTTATTCAGGGTAGAAACCACCAGCGCGATGGTGTCTTTAGCCAGCGCGTTAGCACTAAGGGAGGCGCTCAGCGCGAAGGCTGAAGCCAGAATTGCCAGTTTTTTCATTTTCATCATCGTGATTCCTGTAGGGGGAGGTTATTTGTTGCTTTTGTTCTCTACCAGAACCGCCAGCAGTATCACCACTGCCTTCACGATCATTTGGTAGTAGGAAGAAACACCCAGTAAATTCAGACCGTTGTTCAGGAAGCCAAGGATCAGTGCCCCGATCAACGTACCAACAATACGACCCTTGCCACCGGCCAGGCTGGTACCACCCAGCACCACCGCGGCAATGGCGTCCAACTCATAGCCGGTACCGGCGGTTGGCTGCGCGGAAGACAGGCGTGCCACTTCGATCACCCCCGCCAACGCCGCCAGCAGTCCACAAAGCGAATAAACGATAATCTTCACTTTATCGACGCTGATGCCGGACAGGCGGGTCGCCGCTTCGTTACCGCCCAGAGCATAAATATAACGGCCCAGACGAGTATGGTGCAGCATGTACCAGGCGGCGATAAACACGATCGCCATAATCCAGATTGGCGTGGGAACGCCCAGCGGACGGCCGATGCCGAACCAGCCGAAGGTATCGGCCACGACGGTAAAGCCGGTATTCACCGGGCTGCCGTTGGTGTAGACCATGGTGACGCCGCGCAACAACAGCATCATCACCAGAGTGGCGATAAACGCCTGCACCTTGCCTTTGGCCACGATCACCCCGGTACAGGCGCCGACTGCCGCTCCCAATGCCAGCGCCGCCGCCACGGCCACCACCGCGTTAACTTCAAAACCGACGATCGACGCCGCCACCGCACCGGTCAGCGCCAGCAGCGATCCCACCGACAGATCGATGCCGGAAGTGAGGATCACCAAGGTCATCCCCACCGCCATAATGGCGTTCACCGAGGTTTGCTGCAGAATATTGAACAGGTTGTTTACGGTGAAGAAATTCGGGCTCATTGAAGAGACCACGGCGATCAGCACCAGCAGAGCAATCAGTGATTTTTGCTCTAACAGCCACTCTTTACTGAACCAGCGTTTTGCCGCACTCTGGGAACTCATATCTGATTACTCCTGCTTTACGCCGTATTGCTTGCCAACGGCCGCAGCCATCAACGCTTCCTGGGTGGCCTGTTCAATCGGGAATTCACCGCTGAGATGTCCTTCGTGCATCACCAGGATGCGGTCGCTCATGCCCAGCACCTCCGGCATTTCCGAAGACACCAGAATGATGCTCAGCCCTTCCTGCTTGAACTGGTTGATTAACTGATAGATTTCTTTTTTGGCACCGACGTCGACACCGCGCGTCGGCTCATCGAGGATCAGCACCTTTGGCCGCGTCATCAGGCCACGGGCGATCGCCACTTTCTGTTGGTTGCCGCCGGAGAGCAGGCCAATCGGCTGTTCCATCGACGGCGTCTTGATATTGAACAAACGGATGAAGTCACCCACGGCCTGTTGCTCTTCTGCCTGTTTCAGGCTGCCGCCGGCACGGCTGAAATAGCGCAGTGCCGTCAGCGACATATTTTCCTTCACCGACATCCCCAGCACCAGACCATCTCGCTTGCGGTCTTCGGAGATATACACAATGCCGTTCGCCAGACCGTCCTGCGGAGAATGGGTCACCACCGGGCGGCCATCGAGGCTGACGGTACCGGATTTGCGCGGTGCGGCACCGTAGAGAATTTTCATCAGCTCGGTACGCCCGGCGCCCATCAGCCCGGCCACACCTAGTATTTCGCCCCGGTACAGGGTAAAGCTGACATCATCCACACCCGGACCGGAAACCTGGCTGACCTCCAGCCGTTTTTCGCCGCGCGGCAGATTCAGGCGTGGGTACTGTTCTTCCAGCTTGCGGCCGACCATCATTTCTATCAGCGAATCTTCCTGCAGCTCGCTGACCGGACGCTCGGCAATAAACTGCCCGTCACGAAACACCGTGACGTCGTCGCAAATTTCAAAAATCTCTTTCAGCCGGTGCGAAATATAAACAATGCCGCGCCCTTCGGCCTTCAGCTCGTTGATCACTTTAAATAAAGAGGCGGTTTCAGTGTCGGTCAGCGCATCCGTCGGTTCATCCATAATGATCACTTTGGATTCGAAGCTCAGCACCTTGGCTATTTCCACCATCTGCTGATCGCCGATCGACAGCTCGCCCACTAACCGGTGGCTGCTGTAACTCAGGTTTAACCGCGCCAACAGCTTGTCGGCTTCGGCATACATGCGCTTCCAGTCGATGCGGCCAATACGGTTCACAAATTCGCGGCCGAGGAAGATGTTTTCCGCGATCGTCAACTGCGGGATCAGGTTCAGTTCCTGATGGATAATGCCAATACCCGCTTCTTGCGAATCCTTTGGCCCAGTGAATGCCACCTCTTTACCGAGAAAATACTGACTGCCGGCGTCTTTGTTATAAATACCGGTCAGCACTTTCATCATGGTGGATTTCCCGGCACCGTTTTCCCCCACCAGCGCCATCACCTTGCCGGGATAAACGCTGAGTGCGGCGCCGGAAAGCGCCTTCACGCCGGGAAAGGCTTTATCGATCCCTTTCAGTTGCAGTAAAGGTTGCATAAATGCCTCAGAAAGTTACGCCGGCGCAGAGGATGACATTCGCATACGGCGAACATTCCCCGCTGCGGATCACTGCCCGGCTATGTTCAGTTTGCGCTTTGAACGCACTGTGGCTGATATAGCTCACGCTGATGGTATTGCCCTGGTGTTGGCCAAGTTCGGTCAGTTGAGCCAACAACGCACGATGGAGCTGCGGATTTTGTTTAACTATCTCTTCCGCCAGAATGGCGCTCTCTACCTGCATTTCCTGCGTCACTACCCCGAGCACCTGCAAAAACGTCGGTACACCCTGGGTCAGCGCCAGATCGATACGCTGCGTTGCCGCCGGAATAGGCAACCCCGCATCACAGATGACGATCTGGTCGGTATGGCCGAGGCGGGAAACCACGGCAGAAACATCAGCATTCAGCAGCACGCCTTTTTTCATTTTTTCTTCTCACTCCACCAGCGAAACGTTTCGCTTGTGTCTGGAGTTTAAAAAAACGCCAACAGAAGGCAACCGGGACAGTGCAGAAATGTGATCGCTATCGAAACGTTTCGCTGGTGTTACCGAGAACATAGTTACCGAGAACATAAACAGAAAGGGCCCAGCGGTTGCTGAGCCCTTGAGGGGGAAGTTAAATCTCGACCTGGGTTCCCAGCTCGATCACCCTATTGGGTGGGATCTCAAACTGGTCCGGCGCACGCAGCGCGTTTCGGCTCAGTGCGATAAACAGCTTGCCGCGCAGGAACAGGTACCACGGCCGCTTGGTCAGGATTAACGACTCATGCGACATAAAGAACGAGGTTTCCGTCATCCGACACGGCAGCCCTTCCAACCCACAGCGGTGGAACACTTCCTCCACGTTCGGCGTTTCACGCCAGCCGTAGCTGGCCACCACCCGCCAGAAGGTTGGCGAAAGTTGTTCGATAGTTACCCGCCGCACGTTGTGGACGTAAGGAGCATCTTCAGTGCGCAGCGTCAACAGCACCACTCGCTCATGCAGCACCTTATTGTGTTTAAGGTTATGCAGCAGCGCAAAAGGGATCACGTTGATGGCACGCGACATAAAGACCGCAGTTCCGGGCACCCGTACCGGCGGTGATTTTTCCAGCGAGGCGATCATTGCCTCGAGGGAATTGCCATGTTCGTGCATGCGGCGCAACAGGCGGAAACGCTCGCTTTTCCAGGTGGTCATGATGATGAACATCACCAGTGCCAGCAGCAACGGCAGCCAACCGCCAGAGAACAGCTTCAGGGCGTTGGCGGAGAACATCGGCACATCAATAATCAGCAAGATAACCAGAATGCCAACGGCGAAGAAGCGGTTCCAGTGCCAATTTTTGATCGCCACCGAGGTCACCAGAATACTGGTCAATACCATGGTGCCGGTCACCGCAATACCGTATGCCGCCGCCAGATTACTGGAATGTTCGAAACCAATAATCACCAGCACGACCGCGATATACAGCGTCCAGTTGATCACCGGGATGTAGATTTGACCGGATTCCATCTCCGAAGTATGGATGATGCGCATCGGCGACAGGTAACCCAGACGCACCGCCTGGCGGGTCAGCGAGAACACGCCGGAGATCACCGCCTGTGAGGCGATAACCGTAGCCAGCGTTGCCAGAATCAACAGCGGGATCAGCGCCCAGTCCGGTGCCAGCAGGAAGAACGGGTTTTTAATTGCCTCAGGATTTTTCAGCAGCAAGGCACCCTGGCCGAAATAATTCAGCACCAGCGAAGGCAGCACCACGGTGAACCAGGCCAGACGAATAGGGAATTTGCCAAAGTGACCCATGTCGGCGTACAGCGCCTCAACGCCGGTGATCGACAGCACAACCGCACCCAGCGCAAAGAACGAAACCTTCTTATATTCGATAAAGAAGTTCAGCGCCCATTTCGGGTTCAGCGCCTGCAGCACCTCCGGGTTGGCCATGATGCTACGAGCCCCCAGCACCGCCAGAACGATAAACCACAGCAGCATGACCGGCGCAAACAGCTTGCCGACGCTGCCGGTACCGTGCTTTTGGATGGCGAACAACAGGGTCAATACCAGAATCGACAGCGGGACTATATAGCCATCCAGCGACGGCGCGGCAATTTCCAAACCTTCTATCGCCGACATCACCGATATCGCCGGGGTGATCACCACCTCGCCATAGAAGAAGCTGCCGCCAATCAGACCCAGGATCACCAATATGGACGTTGTCCGCGCCGAAGTATGGCGCCCGGCCAGCGACATCAGCGTCAGTATCCCCCCTTCACCGGCGTTATCCGCCCGCATGACGTAGGTGAGGTACTTGAGGGAAACAATGATGATTAACATCCAGAAGATCAGCGAAAGAAAACCGAAAACCACGTCTGGACGAACATCGAAGCCGTAATGGCCGGAGAAACACTCTCGGAGAGTATAGAGAGGGCTGGTGCCGATATCACCGTAAACCACCCCAATTGCCGCCAGGGTTACCGCCGATAAGGACTGTTTATGCTCTGTGCTCATAATTCGTTTCTTTATTAGAACATCCGTTAGCGATGCATCCGCATCCGCCAGAGATACGGGCTCTAAGATCCGTTACGCCCACTAAAAGGCGCACAGTATGCACGATTTATACTGCTTGCCTATCCTTATATCAGAGCTTAAAAATAAACAAAATGTGAACCAGCCACCCTTTTGATAATAGAAAGATTTTACTAATCAACAAGCTATACCATTAAAAATAATGGTGGTTTATCATCGGATTATCCACCAAGATTGGCTAACCCTCGGACAACACGACAATAATATGGCGTCATCATCACTTCTTGCAGAACGGATTTCCCGCCTCAGCAGCGCGCTGGAGAGCGGTCTTTATGAACGGCAGGAAGCCATTCGCCTGTGTTTGCTGGCGGCGCTCAGCGGTGAAAGCGTGTTTCTGCTTGGCCCACCGGGCATCGCCAAAAGCCTGATTGCCCGTCGGCTAAAATTCGCCTTTCGCAGCGCGCGCTCGTTTGAATACCTGATGACGCGCTTCTCAACGCCGGAAGAAGTGTTCGGCCCATTGTCGATCCAGGCGTTAAAGGACGAAGGCCGCTACCAACGTCTGACCACCGGCTACCTGCCCGAAGCGGAAATCGTGTTTCTGGATGAGATCTGGAAGGCCGGCCCGGCGATCCTCAATACCCTGCTGACGGCGATTAACGAACGCCGCTTCCGTAACGGTAATAACGAAGAACCCATCCCACTGCGGCTGCTGGTCACCGCCTCCAACGAACTGCCGGAAGCCGACAACAGTCTGGAAGCCTTGTATGACCGCATGTTGATACGCCTGTGGTTGGATAAAGTGCAGGACAAACAGAATTTCCGCTCACTGCTGGTCAGCCGCCAGAACGAGAATGAAAACCCGGTGCCCGAAGCACTGAGCATCAGTGACGAGGAATATCACCAGTGGCAATCGCAGATCGACAAAATCAAACTGCCTGAGAATTGCTTTGAACTGATATTCCAACTGCGCCAGCGGCTGGATGCACTGGAAAGTGCCCCTTACGTTTCCGATCGTCGCTGGAAAAAAGCGCTGCGGCTGTTGCAGGCCTGTGCTTTCTTCAGTGGTCGCGACACCGTGGCCCCAATCGATCTGCTGCTGCTGAAAGACTGCCTGTGGCACGACCTCAGCTCGCTGAAACTGCTGCAACAGCAAGTTGAGCAGTTGCTGAACGAGTCGGCCTATCAACAGCAAACCTTGCTGATCCAACTGCAACAGATCCATACCCGCTGGCTACAGCATCAGCAACAGCAGAGCGACAGCCAGGCTATTACATTGGTAAAAAAGGGCGGCATGTTCAGCAGAAAGCCCCAGTTTGCCCTGGCCACGCCACTCGGTACCGGCACCCTGACCCTGTTGCTGCAAAAACCGCTGCAGCTGCATGATATTCAGGTCAACCATCTGAGTATTGAAAACATCGCGCTGGAAAACTGGCTGCAAAAAGGCGGCGACGTGCGCGCCAAACTGAACGGCATTGGCTTTGCTCAGCAGATTGACCTGGAAGTGGACGAGCAACTGCATCTGACGGTACTGGACGTCAGCCGCCAGCCCTCTTTACTGGCCCAGCCCGGCAAGCAGACCAGCGGCACGCCGCAGGCAATGCTGGACGAAATGGATCAGCTTGCACAGCGCCTGGCAGAACAGCGTCGGTTATTCAGTCAGCATCAGCCCTGCCTGTTTACCCCTGTCGCCAGGCTGGCAAAAATTGAGGCCAGCCTGCTGCAGGTGGCGGAACAAATCAAACAGCAGCACCAGCAAATGCGCGGCCAGTAATTATGCTCAGCCTGGAGACGCTCGATCTGCTGCTGGCGATCACCGAAGGTGAACTGATCGAGGAGATGATCATCGGTATGCTGGCGGCACCGCAGCTGTCGATTTTCTTCAAAAAGTTTCCGGCGATCCGCCGGGCGCTGGATCGCGACCTGCCACGCTGGAAGCTACAGCTGAAAGAACGCCTGCATGAAGCCATGGTGCCGCCCGCGCTGGCACAGGAATTCTATCGTTATCAACAGTGTCAGCTAGAGAACAACACCCAGTTCTTCCACAACCTTAACGACACCCTGGATCTGCTGCGTCAGTTGGTTTCTCCCTTTTATGAGCAGGCGCGCTCACTGGTGGACGCCGCCGATCTGCCCAACCATCCACTGGATGACAGCTTCCAAACCCTGTTTCTGCAGCGCTGGCGCATCAGCCTGACGCTGCAGGCCACCATGATGCATCACCAATTGCTGGAACAGGAACGCGAACAGCTGATGGCGGAGCTGCAGGAACGTCTGGCGCTGAGTGGCGCCCTGGAGCCGCTGCTGTCGGAAAACGACACCGCTGCCGGGCGGCTGTGGGATATGAGTAAAGGCCATCTGCAACGGGGTGATTATCAACGGCTGGTGGAATACGGCAATTTCTTGCAGCAGCAACCGGAACTGAAAAAGCTGGCACAGCAGCTTGGGCGCAGCTATCAGGCCAAGGCGGTGCAACAGCAGGACGCGTTGCCGGAGCCTTTCCGCGTGATGGTGCAGGTGCCGGCCACGCTACCGGAAGAGGTCAGCGGCATTCACCAGAGCGACGATATTCTGCGCCTGCTGCCGCCCGAGTTGGTCACGCTGGGCATTGAAGAGCTGGAGTTTGAGTTTTACCGCCGCCTGCTGGAAAAACGGCTTTTGAGCTATCGTCTGCAGGGCGATGTCTGGCAGGAACAGATCCATATCCGTCAGGTCACTCACCAGCAGCAGGATCAACAACCTCGCGGGCCGTTTATTGTCTGCGTGGATACCTCAGGTTCGATGGGCGGTTTCAACGAGCAGTGCGCCAAGGCTTTCTGTCTGGCGCTGTTGCGCATTGCGCTGGCGGATAATCGCCGCTGCTACATCATGCTGTTCGCCAACCAGATAGTGCATTACGAACTGACCGCCGCCAGCGGTATTGAGCAGGCGGTTCGCTTTCTCGGTCAGCATTTTCGCGGCGGCACCGATCTGGCGGCCTGCCTGAATGCCACGGTGAGCAAAATGACGGAAAGCGGCTGGTTCGACGCCGACGCGGTGATCATTTCTGACTTTATTGCCCAGCGATTGCCGGAGGAGATAATAAAGAAGGTTAAACAACAGCAGCAAAACCACCAGCAGCGCTTTCACGCAGTGGCGATGTCCAACTACGGCAAGCCCGGTATCATGCGCATCTTCGATCATATCTGGCGCTTTGATACCGGGTTAAAAAGCCGCTTAATGCGCCGCTGGCGGCGCTGAGTATTACAGCAGCCCTTCTACCGCCTCACGTACCTGAGGTGACCACACGCCGCACTGTACCTGCCCGATGTGCGACAGTTGCAGCAATAGCATCACCAGGCGCGACTGACCGATACCGCCACCGATGGTTTGTGGCATCTCGCCACGCAGCAATGACTGATGCCATTCCAGCGCCAGGCGATCTTCATCACCGGTCTGTGCCAATTGGCGTTTCAGCGCGCTGGCGTCAACGCGGATCCCCATAGAAGAAAGTTCGAAGGCGTCCTGCAGCACCGGGTTCCATACCAGGATGTCACCGTTCAGGCCGGCCAACCCTTCAGCTGCTGGGGTGGTCCAGTCATCATAATCCGGCGCACGCACATCGTGTGATTTGCCGTGTGACAATTTGCCACCAATACCGATCAGAAATACCGCGCCCAGCTCTTTAGCAATCGCCCGCTCACGGCCTTTGGCATCCAGTTCAGGGTAGCGTTGCAGCAGGGTTTCGCTGTGCACAAAATGGATTTGCTCCGGCAGGAACGGCGTTAAGCCGTATTCGCGACTCACTTCCCCTTCGGTAGCCTTAATCGCCGCATAAATACTGCGCACGGTGCTTTCGAGGTAATCCTGGCTGCGTTCGCCATCGCCCATCACCCGCTCCCAGTCCCATTGATCAACGTAAACCGAATGGATGGCGCTCAGACGATCTTCGTCCGGACGCAGTGCTTTCATATGGGTATACAGGCCTTCACCGGCGCCAAAGTCATAGCTGCCCAGCGTTTTACGCTTCCATTTGGCCAGTGAGTGCACCACTTCGAAGGTGGCGTCCGGCAGGGTTTTCACCTTTACCTGTACCGCTTTCTCGCTACCGGACAGGTTGTCCTGGGTGCCGTCACCCAGACGGCTGAGGATCGGCGCCTGTACTTCGATCAGGCCAAGCTGTTGTTCCAACTGGCGGGAGAAAAAGGATTTAACCAGGCTGATTTGTTGTTGTTTTTGAATAAACTGTTTTTTCATTGCCGTATCTCTTATAAACCTGTCTCTGTTGCCAACGATTAAGCAACAGAACGGCACCACAATTCAATATCCGCTAATCAATATTGCCTTTTCACTTTTAATCGTTCATTTTGATGCGGTAATAATTCAACAATCAGCAATTAGTGGGGGATTAAATGGCTGAAAATTATCAGATCGATAATCTCGATCGAGGCATTCTTAATGCCTTGATGGAAAACGCGCGCACGCCTTATGCCGAACTGGCGAAGAACTTTGCCGTCAGTCCCGGAACCATTCACGTGCGAGTAGAGAAGATGAAGCAGGCCGGTATCATCACCGGAGCAAGGGTAGACGTGAATCCCAAACGCCTGGGCTACGACGTCTGCTGTTTTATCGGCATTATATTAAAGAGTGCCAAAGACTATCCTTCTGCACTGAAAAAGCTCGAAAGCCTGGAGGAAGTGGTCGAGGCCTATTACACCACCGGCCACTACAGCGTGTTTATCAAAGTGATGTGCCGCTCGATAGATGCGCTGCAACAAGTACTTATCAACAAGATCCAGACTATCGACGAGATCCAGTCAACTGAAACCCTGATCTCGCTGCAGAACCCCATCATGCGTACCATCACTCCCTAGCCAACTATTTACTATACCCATATTATCCACAGGTAGATCCCAGCCGATTCACAGCGTACAATGCTGCCACTTTGAGAAGGTTGGGATCATTCATTTCATGGCAGACATTACTCTGATCAGTGGCAGTACGCTTGGCAGTGCCGAGTACGTAGCCGAGCACCTGGCTGAAAAGCTGGAAGCGGCAGGCTTTACTACCGAGACCCTGCACGGCCCTGAATTGGATGAATTGACCCTGTCCGGACGCTGGCTGGTGGTGTCTTCGACCCATGGCGCCGGGGATTTACCGGATAACCTGCAACCGCTGCTGGAACAAATAGAAGAACAGCTTCCTGATTTATCCCAGGTGCAGTTCGGTGCAGTCGGTTTGGGCAGCTCTGAATACGACACTTTCTGTGGTGCGATCCAACGGATCGACGATCTTCTGATTGCCCGTGGAGCGAAAAGGATCGGCGATCGGCTCGAGATCGACGTGACTGAACACGAAATTCCTGAGGATCCAGCAGAGGAATGGGTGAAAAATTGGATTAATTTACTCTAATTTGTTCAAAGATCACCCGAACGATTGTGGATAACTATGCTTAAAAGCAGGGTAAAACCGGTAGTTATCCCAATAACAACCTTAGGTCGCTTTTTGTCCTGTGCATAACATGCCATTTAGATCCCAGCTTATAAGCCATAGGATCACCGATCATTCACAGCTAACGATCCTCCTTAATTAGCTGATCTCAATCGCGAATAATCACTTATCCACAGAAGATCGCGATCCTAATAAGAGATCTAATAAAGAGATCTTTAAATAAAAAGATCTTCTTTTAATTACTCAAGGATCCTGACCACTTGGTCGATCGACTAAACTTGAGTAGAATCCATCACCCCAGGGCAAACAACGATCGTTCGCAATACGACGAGGTGCAGTTCCATGTTTTATCCAGAGCAATTTGACGTCATCATCATCGGTGGTGGCCATGCCGGTACCGAAGCCGCTATGGCTGCGGCACGTATGGGACGTCAGACTTTATTACTGACTCACAATATCGATACGCTGGGGCAAATGTCTTGCAACCCGGCGATTGGCGGTATTGGTAAAGGGCATCTGGTTAAGGAAATTGATGCACTTGGCGGCCTGATGGCCACGGCGATCGACCATGCCGGTATCCAGTTTAGGATACTAAACGCCAGCAAAGGCCCTGCGGTACGAGCCACCCGGGCTCAGGCTGACCGAGTACTGTATCGTCAAGCGGTACGTACTGCTCTGGAGAACCAGCCCAATCTGATGATCTTCCAGCAACCGGTCGAAGATCTGATCGTGGAAAACGATCGCGTTGTCGGTGCCGTGACCCAAATGGGGCTAAAATTCCGCGCCAAGGCGGTAGTACTGACCGTAGGTACCTTCCTGGACGGCAAGATCCACATTGGCCTGGAAAACTACAGCGGTGGCCGTGCTGGAGATCCGCCATCGATCTCACTGTCACAGCGACTGCGTGAATTGCCTTTGCGTGTTAACCGACTGAAAACCGGCACACCGCCGCGTATCGATGCCCGCAGCATAGATTTCAGCGTATTGGCACCTCAACACGGTGATACACCGATCCCGGTGTTCTCGTTCATGGGCAACGCTGGGCAACACCCTGAACAAATGGCGTGTTACATCACCTACACCAATGAAAAAACCCATGATGTGATCCGTAATAACCTCGATCGCAGCCCGATGTATGCCGGGATCATCGAAGGGATCGGCCCGCGTTACTGCCCGTCGATCGAAGACAAGGTGATGCGTTTTGCCGATCGTAACGCGCACCAGATCTTCCTTGAGCCGGAAGGCCTGACCAGCAATGAAATTTATCCAAACGGCATCTCCACCAGCCTGCCGTTTGACGTACAGATGCAGATCGTCCGTTCGATGGAAGGGATGCAAAATGCCCGGATCATTCGACCAGGCTATGCCATCGAGTATGATTTCTTCGATCCTCGCGATCTGAAGCCGACGCTGGAAAGCAAATTTATTCAGGGCCTGTTCTTCGCCGGCCAGATCAACGGCACCACCGGTTACGAAGAGGCTGCAGCGCAAGGCCTGTTGGCCGGCCTGAATGCCGGGCGCTACGCCAATGAAGACGAAGGCTGGTCACCACGCCGCGATCAGGCTTATCTGGGCGTGCTGGTGGACGACCTCAGCACCCTGGGCACCAAAGAGCCGTACCGCATGTTCACATCACGTGCCGAATACCGCCTGATGTTACGTGAAGACAATGCCGATCTGCGCCTGACGGAAAAAGGCCGCGAACTGGGCCTGGTGGACGATGCCCGCTGGGCACGCTTTAGCGAAAAACTCGAGCACATCGAACAGGAACGTCAGCGCCTGCGCGACATCTGGATGCACCCGCACGCCGAAAACGTCGAGCAGGTGAATGCGCTGCTGAAAGCACCGCTGTCGCGTGAAGCCAACGGTGAAGAACTGCTGCGCCGCCCGGAAATGGATTACACCCAATTGACCTCCGTCGCGGCATTTGCGCCGCCGCTGGCCGATACTCAGGCAGCCGAGCAGGTTGAGATCCAGGTAAAATACGAAGGTTATATTGCTCGCCAGCAGGAAGAGATCGAAAAACAGCAGCGCAATGAGAACACCGTGCTGCCGTTGGATCTCGATTACCAGCAGGTTTCTGGCCTGTCGAATGAAGTGATCGCCAAGTTGAATGACCACAAGCCGAATTCGATCGGCCAGGCTTCACGCATTTCTGGCATCACGCCGGCGGCGATCTCAATTCTACTGATTTGGCTGAAAAAGCAGGGGCTGCTGCGCCGCAGCGCATAAATCCTGTTTTTGGGCGGCCGTTTGATTATTTGATCGGCAAACGGCCGCTGACATCGTTTCTGGCCTGAATTATTATGGTCACCTTCTTGGGCAGCCCCTACCTGGCTTGCCGTTGTGCGCCAGTCTAAGGACTCATTGTGCAGAAAAAATTAGATTCGTTGCTCAAAGCGGCAGGCATTACGCTTCCCGATCGGCAAAAACAGCAGTTGCTGGGCTATGTCGGCATGCTGGATAAGTGGAACAAGGCGTATAACCTCACTTCGGTGCGCGATCCGCAGCAAATGCTGGTTCGCCATATTCTCGACAGCATCGTAGTTAACCCGCATCTGCAGGGTAAGCGTTTTATCGACGTGGGCACCGGTCCCGGCTTGCCAGGCATTCCGCTGGCCATTGTTCGTCCCGATTCCCATTTCACCTTGCTCGACAGCCTGGGCAAGCGTGTACGCTTCCTGCGTCAGGTGCAGCATGAACTGGGTTTGACCAACGTAGAGCCGGTTCAGAGCCGCGTTGAGGAGTTTCCTGCGGAGCCGCCGTTTGACGGCGTCATCAGCCGCGCCTTCGCCTCACTGCAGGATATGCTGTCCTGGTGTCATCATTTGCCGGCAAAAGGGCAGGGGCGTTTCTACGCGCTGAAAGGAGTACGCCCAGACGAAGAGCTTACGCAGTTGCCGCCGGGCATTGAGTTGGAATCGGTCGTACGTCTGCAGGTACCGGAACTCGAAGGTGAACGTCATCTGGTTATCCTTAAGGCAAACTGAGTTTGTTTTTGATCAAGTAAGCGCTAATTAAAAGATAGTGCCCATGGTTAAAGTAAGCAGACTAATCAATGGGTGGTTTTTTTAGTTAATTTACTTTTTATTAACACAAAAATAGCCACCAATTGGTGACAATAGGGTAATTGCAGATCGTAATAGTTTCGTTAGCAACCATAAGTGAAGGATCTTGCTTTGCTGCTAATGTTAATTAGCTGTTGGAATATTATCCCTGAAGCTGTCAATAAAAGGTTTTTAGCGGGTAGACGGATTGTTTTTGAACAGTTAACTTGTAATATTCTGATTTATAATATCTTTTTGATCGCCCGATTTGCTAAAGACGCTTTGGTTGGCCGTGGGCTATAAATCAGAAATAGGTATTATTGTGAGCAACTACACGTTTCTTGCTGTAACACTGGAATAATCAGACAATTAAATGAGCCCTATTATTCCGACCGTTTTCTTGTGAAAATAGCCTGAAATGGGGGAATTTAAATAATTGTTCACCTTTTCGCTACTTATCGATTGAATTCGTTGGTATGCCCCGTATAATTTGCTCGTTTTTTGCTGCTTGACTCAGAGCAGTAAAGAAAGTTTTATACGTCACTCAGCATACCTCCTCAGGGGTACGGAGAGAACAAACGTCATGTCTGTGTCCCTTTACAGCGGAAAAGTTGCTCGCAAATTGCTGTTTCTGCAGTTAATGACTTTTGTTCTGATCAGCGCTGCTTTCGGTCTGAAAAGCCTGGAATGGAGCGGTTCGGCATTGGCGGGCGGTCTCGCTGCCTGGTTGCCGAGCACCATGTTTATGCTGTTTGCCTTGCGCCATCAGGCGCAGACGCCGGCACCCGGTCGGGTTGCCTGGTCGTTCGCCATCGGCGAGGGATTAAAGGTCCTGATCACCATAGTTTTGTTGATCGTGGCGCTTGGGGTGTTTAAAGCGGCGTTTGTACCGCTTGGCCTGACCTATTTAGCGGTGTTAGTGGTGCAGATAGTGGCACCGGCCGTGATTAACAGTTACCGAACTTAACTAAAAGGGTAAGAGGCATCATGTCTGCATCTGGAGAAAATGGGACTGCAAAGGACTATATCAGCCACCATCTGAATAACCTTCAGTTGGATCTGCGTACTTTTCAGTTAGTTGAACCACACTCTGGTACCCCGACATTCTGGACGTTGAACATTGACTCATTGTTCTTCTCTGTGGTGTTGGGCGCGCTGTTCTTGTTTATCTTCAAGAAAGTAGCCAATACAGCCACCAGCGGTGTACCGGGGAAACTTCAAACTGCCGTCGAACTTATCATGGGCTTCGTCGACAGTAGCGTTCGTGATATGTATCACGGCAAGAGCAAGGTTATTGCTCCGCTGGCGCTGACCGTGTTTGTCTGGGTATTCCTGATGAACATGATGGATCTGCTGCCAATCGATCTGCTGCCGTTTATTGGCGAGCATGTGTTTGGTTTGCCGGCACTGCGTGTCGTCCCTACCGCAGACGTGAGTATTACACTGTCGATGGCGTTGGGCGTATTTATCCTGATTCTGTTCTATAGCATCAAAATGAAAGGCGTTGGTGGGTTCGTTAAAGAGTTAACCATGCAGCCGTTCAACCATCCGTTATTCATTCCAATCAACCTGATTCTTGAAGGTGTCAGCCTGCTGTCCAAGCCTGTTTCACTGGGCCTGCGACTGTTCGGCAACATGTATGCGGGTGAGTTGATCTTCATCCTGATTGCCGGTTTGTTGCCGTGGTGGTCACAGTGGCTTCTGAATGTGCCTTGGGCTATTTTCCACATCCTGATCATTACGCTTCAAGCCTTTATTTTCATGGTTCTGACGATTGTCTATCTCTCGATGGCATCTGAAGAGCACTGATTTTCTTAAAACACTTGTACTTTTAAACTGAAACAAACTGGAGACTGTCATGGAAAACCTGAGTATGGATCTGCTGTACATGGCTGCCGCTGTGATGATGGGTTTAGCGGCAATCGGTGCTGCGATCGGTATCGGCATCCTGGGTGGTAAATTCTTGGAAGGCGCTGCACGTCAGCCTGACCTGATTCCTTTGCTGCGTACACAGTTCTTTATCGTTATGGGTCTGGTTGACGCCATCCCGATGATCGCTGTTGGTCTGGGTCTGTACGTGATGTTTGCTGTCGCGTAAGTAGAGAACTTCTCTACACTGAAACCACACTATTAACTTTTAAAGAGGCATTGTGCTGTGAATCTTAACGCAACAATCCTCGGCCAGGCCATCGCGTTCGTTCTGTTTGTCTGGTTCTGCATGAAGTACGTATGGCCGCCGATCATGGCAGCCATCGAGAAGCGTCAGGGAGAAATTGCTGACGGTCTCGCTTCTGCAGAACGTGCCAAAAAAGATTTGGACTTAGCGCAAGCCAATGCGACCGACCAGCTGAAAACTGCTAAAGCAGAAGCTCAGGTGATCATCGAGCAAGCAAACAAACGCAAAGCTCAGATCATGGATGAAGCGAAAGCCGAAGCCGAGCAGGAACGTAACAAAATCGTGGCGCAGGCTCAGGCTGAGATCGAAGCCGAACGTAAGCGCGCTCGTGAAGAGTTGCGTAAGCAAGTCGCGATGCTGGCAATTGCCGGCGCCGAGAAGATCATCGAACGTTCCGTGGATGAAGCTGCTAACAGCGACATCGTTGATAAACTGGTCGCTGAACTGTAAGGAGGGAGGGGCTGATGTCTGAATTTGTAACTGTAGCTCGCCCCTACGCCAAAGCAGCTTTTGACTTTGCCGTTGAGCATCAAAGCTTGGATCGCTGGCAGGATATGCTGGCGTTTGCGGCTGATGTCACTCGCAATGAACAGATTTCTGAACTGCTGGCTGGTGCTGTCGCACCGGAGACGCTGTCCAGAACGTTCATCGCGGTATGTGGCGAACAACTCGACGAACATGGCCAGAACTTTATCCGTGTAATGGCCGAAAATGGACGTTTACTGGTTCTTCCTGCGGTGCTGCAGCAGTTCATCGAACTGCGCGCTTTGCTGGAATCCACCGTCGAAGTCGAGGTGCTCTCTGCGAGCGCACTGAACGACAAACAGCTGGCTAATATTGCCGCTGCGATGGAAAAGCGTCTGTCACGCAAAGTTAAGCTGAATTGCAAAATTGACAAGTCTGTACTGGCCGGCGTAATTATCCGTGCTGGCGATATGGTGATTGATGGCAGCGTTCGCGGTCGTCTTGAACGCCTGACAGACGTCTTGCAGTCTTAAGGGGACTGGAGCATGCAACTGAATTCCACCGAAATCAGCGAACTGATCAAGCAGCGCATTGCTCAGTTCAATGTGGTGAGCGAAGCTCACAATGAAGGTACTATTGTTTCCGTCAGTGACGGGATCATCCGCGTACACGGTCTGGCCGAAGTTATGCAGGGCGAAATGATCGCACTGCCAGGCAACCGTTACGCAATCGCATTGAACCTGGAGCGCGACTCCGTAGGTGCTGTGGTTATGGGTCCGTACGCGGATCTGGCCGAAGGCATGAAGGTAAAATGTACCGGCCGTATTCTGGAAGTTCCGGTTGGCCGTGGCCTGCTGGGCCGTGTAGTTAACACCCTGGGCGCACCTATTGACGGTAAAGGCCCGGTTGATAACGACGGTTTCTCCCCGGTTGAAGCTATTGCCCCTGGTGTTATCGAGCGTCAGTCCGTAGATCAGCCGGTTCAAACTGGCTATAAATCTGTTGACGCCATGATCCCAATCGGCCGTGGCCAGCGTGAGCTGGTGATCGGTGACCGTCAGACAGGTAAAACTGCCCTGGCGATCGATGCGATCATCAACCAACGCGATTCCGGCATCAAATGTGTTTACGTGGCTATCGGCCAGAAAGCGTCCACCATCGCTAACGTGGTGCGCAAACTGGAAGAGCACGGCGCACTGGCAAACACCATCGTTGTGGTTGCTACCGCGTCTGAATCCGCTGCATTGCAATACCTGGCGCCATATGCCGGTTGTGCGATGGGTGAATACTTCCGTGACCGCGGTGAAGATGCGCTGATTGTTTATGATGACCTGTCCAAACAGGCCGTTGCATACCGTCAGATCTCCCTGCTGCTTCGTCGTCCACCAGGTCGTGAAGCTTACCCAGGCGACGTATTCTATCTCCACTCCCGTTTGCTGGAGCGTGCTGCGCGTGTTAACGCCGAATACGTTGAAGCCTTCACCAAAGGTGAAGTCAAAGGCCAAACCGGTTCACTGACTGCTCTGCCGATCATTGAAACCCAGGCGGGTGACGTTTCCGCGTTCGTTCCGACCAACGTAATCTCGATTACCGATGGTCAGATCTTCCTGGAATCCAACCTGTTTAACTCCGGTATTCGTCCGGCAGTTAACCCGGGTATCTCCGTATCCCGTGTGGGCGGTGCAGCGCAAACCAAGATCATGAAAAAACTGTCCGGTGGTATTCGTACCGCGCTGGCACAGTATCGTGAACTGGCTGCGTTCTCTCAGTTCGCTTCCGATCTGGATGATGCGACCCGCAAACAGCTGAGCCACGGTCAGAAAGTGACCGAGCTGCTGAAACAGAAACAGTATGCGCCGATGTCCGTCGCACAACAGTCTCTGGTGCTGTTTGCCGCAGAACGTGGCTTCCTGAACGACGTTGAAGTCGCGAAAGTCGTGAGCTTCGAAGCCGCGCTGGTTGCTTACGCAGACCGCGAGCATGCCGAGTTGCTGAACCACATCAACCAAACTGGCAATTTCAACGATGAGATCGAGGGCAAGCTGAAAGGCATCCTCGAGACCTTCAAGAAAACCCAGTCCTGGTAACGCTCAGCGGCCTGCAGTTGTAAAACAGCAGGCCGTCTGGCAATGAGGAGAAGCAGACATGGCCGGCGCAAAAGAGATACGTAGTAAGATCGCGAGCGTGCAAAACACGCAAAAGATCACTAAAGCGATGGAAATGGTCGCCGCCTCCAAAATGCGTAAATCGCAGGAACGCATGGCGGCCAGCCGTCCTTATGCAGAGACCATGCGCAAAGTGATTGGTCACCTTGCGTTGGGTAATCTGGAATATAAGCACCCGTACCTGGATGAGCGTGATGTTAAGCGCGTCGGGTATCTGGTGGTGTCTACTGACCGCGGTCTCTGTGGTGGCTTGAACATTAACCTGTTCAAGCGCCTGTTGGCAGAGATGAAAGGCTGGTCCGAAAAAGGTGTCGAAACAGATTTGGCACTGATTGGCTCTAAAGCGGCTTCTTTCTTTGGTTCCGTGGGCGGCAACGTGGTTGCCCAGGTCACCGGCATGGGGGATAACCCTTCCCTGTCGGAGCTGATCGGACCGGTGAAAGTGATGCTGCAAGCCTACGACGAAGGTCGTTTGGACAAGCTGTACATTGTCAGTAACAAATTTATCAATACGATGTCCCAAGAACCACAGATCGTTCAGCTGCTGCCGTTGCCGCCTGCCGAAGACGGTGAGCTGAAGAAAAAATCTTGGGATTACCTGTATGAACCCGATCCAAAAGTGCTGCTTGATACCTTGCTGCGTCGCTATGTGGAATCTCAGGTTTATCAGGGCGTCGTGGAAAACCTGGCCAGCGAGCAGGCCGCACGAATGGTAGCGATGAAAGCCGCAACCGATAACGGCGGTAGCCTGATCAAAGAGCTGCAGTTGGTATACAACAAGGCTCGTCAGGCCAGCATCACTCAGGAACTCACCGAGATCGTTTCGGGAGCCTCCGCGGTTTAAGCTAGGTTTACGAATTACGTAGAGGATTCAAGATGGCTACTGGAAAGATTATCCAGGTAATCGGCGCCGTAGTGGACGTCGAGTTCCCTCAGGATGCCGTACCAAAAGTGTACAACGCTCTTGAGGTAGAAAACGGTGCCAATAAGCTGGTGCTGGAAGTTCAGCAACAGTTGGGCGGTGGCGTGGTTCGCTGTATCGCAATGGGGACCTCTGATGGTCTGCGTCGCGGTCTGAAAGTCACTGACCTGGACCACCCAATTGAAGTACCGGTAGGTAAAGCTACCCTGGGCCGTATCATGAACGTATTGGGTGAACCAATCGACATGAAGGGCGATATCGGCGAAGAAGAACGTTGGGCGATTCACCGTCCGGCGCCAAGCTACGAAGATTTGGCCAACTCCCAGGATCTGCTGGAAACCGGTATCAAGGTAATGGACCTGATCTGCCCGTTCGCCAAGGGTGGTAAAGTCGGTCTGTTCGGTGGTGCGGGTGTTGGTAAAACCGTAAACATGATGGAGCTGATCCGTAACATCGCGATCGAGCACTCCGGTTATTCTGTGTTTGCGGGCGTGGGTGAGCGTACTCGTGAGGGTAACGACTTCTACCACGAAATGAACGACTCCAACGTACTGGATAAAGTATCCCTGGTTTACGGCCAGATGAACGAGCCACCGGGTAACCGTCTGCGCGTTGCTCTGACCGGTCTGACCATGGCGGAGAAATTCCGTGACGAAGGCCGTGACGTTCTGCTGTTCGTTGATAACATCTACCGTTATACCCTGGCCGGTACCGAAGTGTCCGCACTTCTGGGCCGTATGCCATCGGCGGTAGGTTATCAGCCAACGCTGGCGGAAGAGATGGGTGTTCTGCAAGAACGTATCACCTCTACCAAGACCGGTTCAATCACCTCCGTACAGGCCGTTTACGTCCCTGCGGATGACTTGACTGACCCGTCACCAGCCACCACCTTTGCTCACTTGGATGCAACTGTGGTACTGAGCCGTAATATCGCTTCTCTGGGTATCTACCCGGCCGTTGACCCGCTGGATTCTACCAGCCGTCAGCTGGATCCGCTGGTAGTTGGCCAGGAGCACTACGATGTAGCGCGTGGCGTGCAGTCCATTCTGCAACGCTATCAGGAACTGAAAGATATTATCGCAATCCTGGGTATGGACGAGCTGTCTGAAGAAGACAAACTGGTTGTATCCCGTGCGCGTAAAATCCAACGCTTCCTGTCTCAGCCGTTCTTCGTGGCAGAAGTCTTCACCGGTTCTCCGGGCAAGTTCGTATCGCTGAAAGACACCATTCGTGGTTTCAAAGGCATTATGGACGGCGACTATGACCACCTGCCTGAACAAGCGTTCTACATGGTTGGCACCATTGAAGAAGCAGTGGAAAAAGCCAAGAAACTGTAACGTCTTGAGAGGAGGGTGATATGGCTATGACTTACCATCTGGATGTAGTCAGCGCGGAAAAACATATGTTTTCCGGCCTGGTGCAAAAGATCCAGGTGACAGGTAGCGAAGGCGAACTGGGGATTTTCCCTGGTCATGCGCCGCTGCTGACTGCCATCAAGCCTGGCATGGTGCGTATTGTTAAACAACACGGTGAAGAAGAGTTCATCTACCTGTCCGGCGGTATCCTTGAGGTACAACCGAGCGTGGTCACCGTGCTGGCTGACACTGCTATCCGTGGAACGGACCTCGACGAAGCGAGAGCGCTGGAAGCCAAGCGTAAAGCTGAAGAACATATCAGTAGCTCTCATGGCGATGTCGACTATGCTCAGGCATCTGCAGAACTGGCGAAAGCGATCGCGAAACTTCGCGTTATCGAGCTCACCAGAAGATCGATGTAATATTTTGGCGCGTGCATAACGCAGCCAAAATTAAGAAAGCGGCCTATTGGGTCGCTTTTTTTTTGTTTTAAAATAAGCCTGATACCCCGGCAGGCATTGTGAGGTATAACCTTCAATAGAGGCTGGAAATGTCGCCGATCGCCGACAGTTATCCTCAGCATTGGGTTACTAGATCCTTAACTTCGGCGTGCTTAGTGCCCCAAGGCCTGAGCTGGGTTCGTGCAGAGAAATATGTAGTAATACCGTCACTAAAGAGTTCTACTTTCGTCTATTAAAATGGAGTTATCAGGTTGCTTATGTCGAACAGCGCAATGAGTGTGGTGATCCTCGCCGCGGGCAAGGGAACACGCATGTATTCCGATCTTCCCAAGGTGTTACATCCGTTGGCCGGCAAGCCGATGGTGCAGCACGTCATTGATGCCGCGATGAAACTGGGCGCGAAAAACGTCCATCTGGTGTACGGCCATGGCGGCGACTTGCTGAAAAACACCCTGACCGACGGCGCACTGAACTGGGTACTGCAGGCCGAGCAATTGGGTACCGGCCATGCCATGCAGCAAGCGGCCCCGCATTTTGCCGATGATGAAGACGTGCTGATGCTGTACGGCGACGTCCCGCTGATTTCTGTCGATACTTTGCAGCGTCTGATGGCCGCGAAACCCCAGGGCGGCATTGGCCTGCTGACGGTGAAGCTGGCTGACCCGAGCGGTTACGGACGAATCGTGCGTGAAAACGACCAGGTGGTGGGGATTGTTGAGCATAAAGATGCCAGCGAAGCCCAACGCCATATCAATGAAATCAACACCGGCATCCTGGTGGCCAACGGCCGCGATCTCAAGCGCTGGTTGGGGATGCTGAATAACGACAACGCACAGGGTGAATTCTACATCACCGATATCATTGCGCTGGCCCATGCCGACGGCAAGAAAATTGAAGCCGTGCATCCGTCACGCCTGAGTGAAGTGGAAGGCGTGAATAACCGTCTGCAACTGTCGCGGCTTGAGCGTATCTACCAGGCAGAACAGTCTGAAAAATTACTGTTGGCCGGCGTAATGCTGCTGGATCCGGCGCGTTTTGACCTGCGTGGGGAACTTGTGCACGGTCGCGACATCTCTATTGATGCCAACGTGATTATTGAAGGCACGGTCAAGCTCGGGGATAGAGTGAAAATCGGTGCCGGCTGCGTGTTGAAAAACTGCGTGATCGGCGATGACTGCGAAATCAGCCCGTACAGCGTGCTGGAAGATGCCGTGCTGGCAGCGGAATGCACCGTGGGTCCCTTTGCCCGCCTGCGTCCTGGCGCTGAGCTGGCGGTGGGTGCCCATGTCGGCAACTTCGTCGAAATGAAAAAGGCGCGTTTGGGCAAAGGTTCTAAAGCGGGCCATCTAAGCTACCTGGGCGACGCCGAGATTGGCGACGATGTGAATATTGGTGCCGGTACCATCACCTGTAACTATGATGGCGCCAATAAGTATAAAACCATTATCGGCGACGGCGTGTTTGTCGGTTCCGATACCCAACTGGTGGCGCCAGTGTCTGTCGGCAAAGGTTCTACCATTGCCGCAGGCACTACGGTGACCCGTGATATCGGCGAAGACGAACTGGTGCTGAGCCGCGTCAAGCAGGTGCATATCCAGGGCTGGCAGCGTCCGGTCAAGAAGAAGTAACAACTTAGACTCCCTCTCCTTTTGGGAGAGGGCCGGGGTGAGGGGGCTGACGGCTCCTCACTCTGTTTTGCCCTGTGCTTTGGTGCAGAGTGCAGGGCAAAACATAATAATCCCCATTCTCTACAGGCTCGGGGACGCACGGTAAAAACCGGCAAAATCAGGTCAAGGCATCGAAAGCGCCCCGAAAGGCGTTTAATTAGGAATACAACTGATGTGTGGAATTGTAGGCGCAGTAGCGCAACGTGATATTGCAGAGATTCTGTTGGAAGGGTTACGCCGCCTTGAGTACCGTGGCTACGACTCCGCCGGTTTGGCGGTGGTGGATGCCGAAGGCAACGTCAACCGTTTACGCCGCGTGGGCAAGGTTAACAAACTGACCGAAGCCGCTGAACAACATGAATTGCATGGGGGCACCGGTATTGCTCACACCCGCTGGGCAACGCACGGTGAACCTACCGAAGCTAACGCGCACCCGCATGTTTCTGATTACATTACTGTGGTGCATAACGGCATCATCGAAAACCACGAACCGCTGCGTGAACTGCTGATCGAACGCGGTTATCACTTCAGCTCTGAAACCGATACCGAGGTGATTGCTCACCTGGTGCATTGGGAACAGCGCCAGGGGGGCACCTTGCTGGAAGTGGTTCAGCGCGTGATCCCTCAGTTGCGTGGCGCATACGGCACCGTGGTGATGGACAGCCGCGACCCTAGCGTGCTGGTGGCTGCGCGCTCCGGCAGCCCGCTGGTTATCGGCCGTGGCGTGGGTGAAAACTTCCTGGCTTCCGATCAACTGGCATTGTTGCCGGTAACCCGCCGCTTTATCTTCCTGGAAGAAGGTGACGTGGTGGAGATGACTCGCCGCACCGTCAACATTTTCGATAAGCAGGGCAACGCCGTTGAGCGTCCTGAAATAGAATCCCAGGTACAGTACGACGCCGGTGACAAAGGTGCTTACCGTCACTACATGCAAAAAGAGATCTACGAACAGCCACTGGCGCTGAAGAACACCCTGGAAGGGCGTTTCAGCCAGGGCAAAATCAACCTGAGCGAGCTGGGCCCGCGTGCCGATGAACTGTTGGCGAAGGTGCAGCACGTGCAAATCATTGCCTGTGGGACGTCTTACCACTCCGGCATGGTTGCCCGCTATTGGTTCGAATCGCTGGCCGGCGTGCCTTGCGACGTGGAAATCGCGTCAGAATTCCGCTATCGCAAATCTGCTGTGCGTCCGGGCAGTCTGATCATTACCTTGTCGCAGTCCGGTGAAACTGCCGATACGCTGGCGGCACTGCGCCTGTCGAAGGAGCTGGGTTACCTCGGTTCGTTAGCCGTGTGCAACGTGGCCGGTTCTTCACTGGTGCGTGAATCCGATCTGGCACTGATGACCAAGGCCGGTACCGAAATCGGTGTTGCCTCCACCAAGGCCTTTACCACCCAGCTTGCGGTGCTGTTGATGCTGGTGGCGCGTTTGGGCCGACTGAAAGGTATGGCGGAAAGCGTTGAGCATGAAATCGTGCACGGCCTGCAGGCATTGCCGGCGCGTATCGAACAGATGCTGTCGCTGGACAAAAACATTGAAGCGTTGGCGGAAGGCTTCTCCGACAAGCATCACGCGCTGTTCCTCGGCCGTGGCGATCAGTACCCGATCGCGATGGAAGGTGCGCTGAAGCTCAAAGAGATCTCCTATATTCACGCGGAAGCCTATGCGGCCGGTGAGTTGAAACACGGCCCGTTGGCGTTGATCGATGCCGATATGCCGGTGATCGTGGTGGCGCCGAACAACGAACTGTTGGAAAAGCTGAAGTCCAACATTGAAGAAGTGCGCGCGCGCGGTGGCCAGTTGTACGTGTTCGCCGATCAGGATGCCGGTTTCGTCAGCAGCGAGGGTATGACTATCATCCCATTGCCGCACGTCGAAGAAATCGTGGCACCGATCTTCTACACCGTACCGTTGCAGCTGCTGTCTTACCACGTGGCCCTGATCAAAGGCACCGACGTTGACCAGCCGCGCAACCTGGCGAAGTCTGTCACGGTAGAGTAACTCGCTGCTGTTAACCTCTAAAAGCCGGCCACTGTGCCGGCTTTTTCATGATTGGATCAAATATGACAATGGTGCGACAGCAGGGATAAAAGTTGTCATATTCAAGCGGATAGGTGAGGTGGAACGGGTTTTTTCATTGATTAATTACTGAGTGTTTCATTCTTTAACTGACTGATTTTAAATGAGTAGATAGCACAGCGCCCTCACTGTAATATAACTGTCATATTTCGTACATTTAACTGTCACCAAACTGTCCTATTTTCCCTCCTGCAGCAATACTTACTCAAAACGACCTAGATCGATTTTTGAATACCCCATTAGGAGTGATTATGAAACTGATGCGTACCACCGTCGCCAGTATTGTGGCAGCGACTTTCTCCCTGACCGCCGTGTCCGCGTTCGCTGCTGCTAGCCTGACCGGTGCAGGTGCGACATTCCCCGCTCCGGTTTATGCCAAGTGGGCAGATTCTTATCAGAAAGAAACCGGCAACAAAGTTAACTATCAGGGCATCGGCTCTTCTGGTGGCGTGAAGCAAATCATCGCCAACACCGTTGACTTTGGTGCTTCCGATGCGCCTTTGAGTGACGAAAAACTGGCTGCTGATGGCCTGTTCCAGTTCCCTACCGTGATCGGTGGCGTGGTGCTGGCAGTAAACATCCCGGGCATTAAATCCGGTGAGCTGACCCTGGACGGTAAAACTCTGGGCGATATCTATCTGGGTAACGTGAAAAAATGGAACGACCCGGCGATCACCAAGCTCAACCCAGGCGTTAAGCTGCCGGATCAGAACATTGCCGTTGTGCGTCGTGCTGATGGTTCAGGCACCTCGTTCGTGTTCACCAGCTATCTGTCTAAAGCCAACGCGCAGTGGAAAGAGAAAATCGGCGCAGGCTCTACCGTTAACTGGCCAACCGGTCTGGGCGGCAAGGGTAACGACGGTATCGCAGCCTTCGTACAGCGTCTGCCAGGTTCTATCGGCTACGTTGAATACGCTTACGCCAAGCAGAACAACCTGGCTTACACCAAGCTGATTTCTGCCGATGGCAAAGCGGTTAGCCCGACGGAAGAGAGCTTCAGCGCCGCTGCCAAAGGCGTGGACTGGAGCAAGACCTTCGCACAGGACCTGACTGACCAGAAAGGCGACAACGCCTGGCCAATCACTTCCACCACCTTCATCCTGGTGCACAAAGAGCAGAAAAACCCGGCTCAGGGCACCGAAGTCCTGAAGTTCTTTGACTGGGCGTACAAAACGGGCGCCAAGCAGGCTAATGACCTGGATTACGCCACTCTGCCGAATGAAGTGATCGAGCAGGTGCGTGCAGCATGGAAAACCAACGTAAAAGACAGTTCCGGTAAAGCGCTGTACTAACAACGCAGGGGCGCGTGATTCGGCGCGCCCCACTCAGTTTTTCAGGGCCTGACCCATGTTGGGCCTGCCAGGGTTAAAACAGAGAGTGATCTATGGCTGAGTACAAGCCGACCATGAAAGCACCGAGTAAAAATGGTGACGTCATCTTCAGCGCGCTGGTTAAACTGGCAGCGCTGATTACCCTATTGTTGCTGGGCGGCATTATTGTTTCGCTGATCTTCGCCTCCTGGCCGAGCATCCAGAAATTCGGTTTCTCCTTCCTGTGGACCAAAGAGTGGGACGCGCCTGCCGAACAGTTCGGTGCGCTGGTGCCGATTTACGGCACCGTAGTGACCTCGTTGATCGCACTGATTATCGCCGTACCCGTCAGTTTTGGTATTGCCCTGTTCCTGACCGAGCTGGCGCCAAACTGGCTGCGACGCCCGCTGGGGATCGCCATTGAACTGCTGGCGGCAATTCCAAGTATCGTTTACGGCATGTGGGGCCTGTTCGTGTTTGCTCCGCTGTTTGCCGAATATTTCCAGACTCCGGTTGGCGACGTGCTGTCCGGCATTCCGATTGTCGGTGAGTTGTTCTCTGGCCCGGCGTTCGGTATCGGTATTCTGGCTGCCGGGGTGATCCTGGCGATTATGATTATTCCTTACATCGCCGCCGTGATGCGCGATGTGTTCGAACAGACCCCGGTGATGATGAAAGAGTCGGCCTATGGCATCGGCTGCACCACCTGGGAAGTGATCTGGCGTATCGTGCTGCCGTTTACCAAGAATGGCGTGATTGGCGGTGTGATGCTGGGGTTGGGCCGCGCGCTGGGGGAAACCATGGCGGTGACCTTTATCATCGGTAACACCTACCAGCTCGACAGCGCCTCACTGTATATGCCGGGCAACAGTATTACCTCTGCGCTGGCCAACGAATTCGCCGAAGCGGAGTCTGGGGTTCACACCGCCGCGTTGATGGAGCTGGGCCTGATCCTGTTTGTTATCACCTTTATCGTCCTGGCGCTGTCGAAGTTGATGGTTATGCGTCTGGCCAAGAAGGAGGGACGCTAACGTGGCGACTATGGAAATGCAAAACAACCTGGCGCTGTTGGAAAGCCGTCGCAAAATGCAGGCCTGGCGCCGTCAGAAAAACCGCCTGGCACTGTTCTTGTCGATGGCGACCATGGCGTTTGGCCTGTTCTGGCTGGTGTGGATCCTGTTTTCCACCGTGACCAAAGGCATCGACGGCATGTCGCTGGCGCTGTTCACCGAAATGACGCCGCCGCCGAACACTGCGGGCGGCGGCCTGGCTAACGCCATCGCCGGTAGCGGGCTGTTGATCATGTGGGCGACGATTTTTGGCACACCGCTGGGCATCATGGCCGGCATTTACCTGGCAGAATACGGCCGTAAATCCTGGCTGGCGGAAGTCATCCGCTTTATTAACGACATCCTGTTATCGGCACCGTCGATCGTCGTGGGCCTGTTCGTCTACACCATCGTGGTGGCGAAGATGCAGCACTTCTCCGGTTGGGCCGGGATTATCGCACTGGCGCTGTTACAGGTGCCGATCGTAATTCGAACCACTGAAAATATGCTGAAACTGGTGCCGGATACGCTGCGTGAGGCGGCTTACGCGCTGGGTACACCGAAATGGCGCATGATTTCCGCCATTACGCTGAAAGCCTCGGTCTCCGGCATTATCACCGGTGTGTTGCTGGCAATTGCGCGTATCGCCGGGGAAACCGCACCGCTGCTGTTTACCTCGCTGTCGAATCAGTTCTGGAGCACCGACCTGATGCAGCCGATCGCCAACCTGCCGGTGACCATTTTCAAATTCGCCATGAGCCCGTTCGCCGAATGGCAAGAGCTGGCCTGGGCCGGGGTGCTGTTGATTACCCTGTGTGTATTGGTACTGAATATCTTGGCGCGAGTAGTTTTCGCCAAGCAAAAGCATTCATAAAATTTTGAGCGCGGCCCTGGCGGCGCTGATGAAAAGAGAGAAGTCTTGATGAGTATGGTTAACGACGCTTCCAGCAGCAAAATTCAGGTACGCGATCTGAACTTCTACTATGGCAAATTCCATGCGCTGAAAAACATCACGCTGGATATCGCCAAGAACAAGGTTACCGCGTTTATCGGTCCATCCGGTTGTGGCAAATCAACCCTGCTGCGCACTTTCAACAAGATGTATCAGTTATACCCTGAGCAGCGTGCAGAAGGCGGCATCCTGCTGGATGGGCAGAACATTCTGACCGACAACTCGGATATCGCCCTGCTGCGTGCCAAGGTCGGCATGGTGTTCCAGAAGCCGACGCCTTTCCCGATGTCGATTTACGACAATATAGCCTTCGGTGTACGTCTGTTTGAAAAGCTGTCGCGTGCCGACATGGATGAGCGCGTGCAGTGGGCTTTGACCAAGGCGGCGCTGTGGAACGAAACCAAGGACAAGCTGCACCAGAGCGGTTACAGCCTGTCCGGCGGCCAGCAGCAGCGCCTGTGTATCGCCCGCGGCATCGCTATTCGTCCGGACGTCTTGTTGCTCGATGAGCCCTGCTCGGCGCTGGATCCGATTTCTACCGGTAAAATTGAAGAGCTGATCAGCGAACTGAAGTCTGACTACACCGTGGTGATCGTCACCCACAACATGCAGCAGGCCGCACGTTGCTCTGACTCCACGGCATTTATGTATCTGGGCGAACTGATCGAGTTCAGTGATACTGACACCCTGTTCACCGCGCCACAGAAAAAACAGACCGAAGACTACATCACTGGCCGTTATGGTTGATAGGATGCATCATGGATAACCTGAATTTAAATAAACACATTTCCGGCCAGTTCAACGCAGAACTTGAGCACATCCGCACCCAGGTGTTGACCATGGGCGGGCTGGTGGAGCAGCAATTGACCGACGCCATTACCGCGATGCACAACCAGGACGGTGAGTTGGCCAAGCGGGTGATCGAAGGCGACGCCAAGGTCAATATGATGGAAGTGGCGATCGACGAGGCCTGCGTGCGCATCATTGCCAAACGCCAGCCGACCGCCAGCGACCTGCGCCTGGTGATGGCGATCATCAAAACCATCTCCGAGCTGGAGCGTATCGGCGACGTGGCGGACAAAATCTGCCGCACCGCGCTGGAAAAGTTCTCGCACCAGCACCAGCCACTGTTGGTCAGCCTGGAGTCGCTGGGCCGCCATACCGTGCAGATGCTGCATGACGTGCTGGACGCCTTCGCGCGTATGGATCTGGATGAAGCGATCCGAATTTACCGTGAAGACAGGAAGGTCGATCAGGAATATGAAGGCATCGTGCGTCAGTTGATGACTTACATGATGGAAGACACACGCACCATTCCCAGCGTGCTGACTGCGTTGTTCTGCGCCCGTTCAATCGAGCGTATCGGTGACCGTTGCCAGAACATCTGCGAATTTATCTTCTATTTCGTGAAAGGCCAGGACTTCCGTCATATTGGTGGCGATGCGCTGGAAAAACTGTTGTCCTCCGACGGTAAAGACGAGGAAAAAGAGTAATATCCCCTCGGGTCAGCTCTTAAAAGGCGCAGAAAACTGCGCCTTTATGCCGTTTAAAACCCCTAAAGACAAAATGGTTATAAATATAGCTTTTTATATTATTTCCTGACCTAAGTGGGTCTTGCTAGCGTAGCAGCCAGCAGGACATCAACCCCTTAGGAGCAACTCATGAAACATCGCGTTTTGGCCTTAACTTTGTTAGCCAGCCTGACCAGCCTCGCCACCGGTGCCGCGCACGCGGACAAACTCGACGACATCAAGAAAGCCGGCGTAGTGCGTATCGCGGTGTTCGACAGCAACCCTCCATTCGGTTATATCGATCCGCAAAGCAAAAAGCTGGTGGGTTATGACGTTGATGTGGCCGATGCGATCGGCAAGGCGCTGGGGGTGAAGGTGGAGCTGCGTGCCACTAACCCGGCCAACCGCATTCCTTTGCTGGTGTCGAAAAAGGTCGATTTGATCGCCGCCAACTTCACCATTACTGACGAGCGCGCCAAGGAAGTGAACTTCAGCGTGCCGTACTTCGCTACCGGCCAGAAATTTATCGCCCATAAAGGCGTGCTGAAAACCCCGGAAGACATCAAAAAACTGCGTATCGGCGCGGACAAAGGCACGGTGCAGGAGATTACCCTGCGTGAACATTACCCGACGGCCAAAGTGATCTCTTACGACGACACTCCGCTGGCGTTCGTCGCCCTGCGCAACGGCAACGTGCAGGCGATCACTCAGGATGATGCCAAGCTGGTGGGCCTGCTCGGCAATCTGCCGGCGGCACAAAAGGCAGATTTCGAGATCTCGCCGTTCAGCATTACCAAAGAATACCAGGGGGTTGGCATTCCTAAAGGCGAAGATCGCCTGACCGCCAGCGTTAACGACACGCTGATCAAGCTGGAAAAAGACGGTGAAGCGGCGAAGATCTACGATCGCTGGTTTGGCCCGGAAACCAAAACCGCGCAGCCACGCGGCGACTTCAAAATCGCGCCTTTGGATCAACAGCCGAAGGCCTGATTTTCACGGGCTGAAATATGTTTGGAGGGGCGCAGCTTGCTGCGCCCCTGACGCATTTTGCAAGACAAGGATTGACCATGAATCTGGACTGGCTGCTGGCGCCGGAGTATCTGAGCTGGCTGTGGCGGGGTTTCCTGCTGACGCTGTGGCTTTCCGCCTGCGCGAGCCTGGCCGCCACGCTGTTGGGGTTTTTACTGACCGCGATGCGTGACAGCCGCCTGCGGGCACTGCGTTGGTTGGCGGTGGGTTACAGTTCGTTGTTTCGCAATACGCCGTTGCTGGTACAGCTGTTCTTCTGGTATTTCGCCGCCGGGCAGATCCTGCCGTCCGCCGCCATGCAGTGGCTGAATACTTCACATCAAATAGGCCCGCTTGAGTGGCCGTCGTTTGAATTTCTCGCCGGTTTTTTCGGTCTGACGCTGTACTCCAGTGCCTTTATCGCCGAAGAGATCCGTTCCGGCATCCGTGGTGTCGCCGGTGGGCAAAAATATGCGGCCAACGCGCTGGGATTAACCGGCTGGCAGGCGATGCGCTACGTGGTGCTGCCACAGGCGCTGAAAATCGCCATGCCGCCGCTGCTGGGCCAGTACATGAACGTGATAAAAAACTCCTCGCTGACCATGGCGATCGGCGTTGCCGAACTGTCCTATGCTTCGCGTCAGGTGGAAACCGAGACGCTGCGCACCTTCCAGGCGTTTGGCGTGGCGACGGTGCTGTACATCGCCATCATTGCCCTGTTGGAAGGCTGGGGTATGTGGCGACAGCAGCGTAAACCGCTGAGAGGGCATTAAGATGGATTTCAGCGTCATTTACGATAATCTGGGTTATCTGCTGTGGGGCACCTGGCCGGACGGCCCGCTGGGCGGCGCAGCGCTGACGTTGGCGATCAGCCTGATGGCCGGTGTGGCTTCGGCCATTATCGGCACGCTGTTGGGGGTGGCACTGGCGATGTCACGCGGCGTAGCGGCCGGGTTACTGGCCATGCTGCTGGGGTTTTTCCGCGCCATCCCGGTGATCATGCTGATTTTCTGGACCTATTTCCTGTTACCGATCGTTTTTGGCGTGGATATTCCGGAAATCACCACCGTGGTTTGCGCCCTGGCGCTGATCGCCTCGGCCTATCTGGCTCACGCGGTGAAGGCGGGGATCGCCGCCATCGGTCCGGGGCAGTGGCAGGCGGGTTTATCGCTAGGATTGACTCGCTGGCAAACGCTACGGATGATCGTGCTGCCTCAGGCGCTGCGCATGATGGTGCCTTCGTTTATCAACCAGTGGATTTCGTTGATCAAGGACACTTCGCTGGCCTATATCGTCGGCGTCGGTGAGCTGACGTTCCTGGCGACCCAGGTCAACAACCGCAGCATGGTGTACCCGATGGAAGTCTTCCTGTTTATCGCCCTGGTGTACTTTGTGTTTTGTCTGGCGCTGGATCTGCTGGCCAATGCGGTCAACCGCCGCTTTAGCCCGCAGACCCGGGCGTTGAAACGCTCATGGCGCTGGTGGCGCAATAAGCCGCCGTTGCCGGCTAGCTAGTCAACTGCCAGCCGCGTTCACGCCACAGCGCTGGTAATTGCGCCAAATCGTCGAATGCGGTGACCAGCGGATGGTCGATCGGTTGGTTGTGCGGATCGGCGCAGAAGTAAAATACCGGGATCCCGGCGGCGATCCCCGCCTGCGCACCGGCAGCGGAGTCGTCCACCAGGATGCAACGCTCCACCGGCACCCGCATTTTTTCGGCGGCGTGAAACACGATCGCCGGGTCCGGTTTCCAGCGCTGAATGTCATAGCCGCTGAACAACCGGTCATCAAAATAGTGCAGCATGTCGGTCAGGCCGAGCGAGTGCTGCATTTTGCTGACCGGGCCGTTAGACACGGTACACATTGGTACTGTCACCTGCGCCAGCAGCTCGCGCGCACCGGCAATCTGCTGCAATTCGCTGTCAAACAGACGGGCCACTTCCTGACGGTATAAAGGCTCCAGCTCTTCCTTCGGCAAGGCGACGCCGTGCTCCGCATTAACCTGTTCGATAATCTCGTACAGCTTTACCCCTTTGTACTTCCTGAATACCTCGTCCAGCGAAAGGTGAATGCCATAGTGGGCAAACATGTGCACATAGGCTTTGCTGCACAGCACTTCGCTGTCCACCAGCGTGCCGTCGCAATCAAACAAAATACAGTCAATTTGGTTCATCAGGGGCCGTGTCCTTCGGTTATGCGGTGATAATGCCACTTTAACCGCATCAGGCAGGATTGCGACCCCAGAATCACGGATTGCCGATCAATCTCAGGAAATACAATCTGTTGAAGTTTTTAGCCGTAAAGACGGCGAAAAAAAGCTGTGAGCGGCGTCAAAACCCTGACTTTTTGTTATAGGATAGCCGGCGACGGTCCATTCCCTTCTTCGGAATTTCTGAAAATGAACAAACAAGTCACTGGCCTTGACGTTGAGCAAGGCTTGCTTGGGCGCGTGTTTAAGCTCAAGCAACATGGCACCACGGCGCGTACGGAAACGATTGCCGGTATTACTACCTTCCTGACCATGGTGTATATCGTGTTCGTTAACCCTCAAATTCTGGGTGCGGCGGGCATGGATACGCAGGCGGTGTTCGTAACCACCTGCCTGATTGCCGCTTTCGGCAGTATTTTTATGGGCCTGCTGGCGAATCTGCCGGTGGCGCTGGCGCCGGCTATGGGCCTCAATGCGTTCTTCGCCTTTGTGGTCGTGGGCGCAATGGGCATTTCATGGCAGGTCGGCATGGGAGCCATCTTCTGGGGCGCGGTCGGTTTGTTACTGCTGACCATTTTCCGCGTCCGCTACTGGATGATTGCCAATATTCCCATGAGCCTGCGGGTGGGGATCACCAGCGGTATCGGCCTGTTTATCGGCATGATGGGGCTGAAAAATGCCGGTATCGTGGTGGCGAACCCGGATACGCTGGTGACCATCGGCAGTCTGACCTCGCACAACGTGCTGCTGGGTGCGCTGGGCTTCTTTATTATTGCCGTGCTGTCCTCACGTAATTTCCATGCGGCGGTGCTGGTTTCCATCGTGGTAACCACCCTGATCGGCTGGGCGCTGGGCGATGTGAAATACGGCGGCGTGTTCTCCATGCCTCCGAACATTACTTCGGTGGTGGGTCAGGTTGATTTGGCGGGGGCGCTGAACATTGGCCTGGCAGGGGTGATTTTCTCCTTTATGTTGGTGAATCTGTTCGACTCCTCCGGCACTTTGATTGGCGTGACCGATAAGGCGGGTCTGACCGACGCGACGGGTAAATTCCCGCGCATGAAGCAGGCGCTGTACGTGGACAGCATCAGTTCGGTGGCCGGTTCGTTTGTCGGCACCTCTTCCGTTACCGCCTACATTGAAAGTTCCGCCGGGGTTTCCGTCGGCGGCCGTACCGGTCTGACCGCGGTGGTTACCGGTATTCTGTTCCTGTTGGTGATTTTCCTGTCGCCATTGGCAGGCATGGTTCCGGCTTATGCGGCTGCCGGCGCGTTGATCTACGTGGGCGTGCTGATGACATCCAGCCTGGCGCGGGTGAAGTGGGATGACCTGACCGAAGCAGTACCGGCGTTTGTGACCGCGGTGATGATGCCGTTCAGTTTCTCAATTACCGAGGGTATCGCGCTCGGCTTTATTTCTTACTGCGTGATGAAGTTGGGTACCGGCCGCTGGCGTGAAATCAGCCCATGCGTGGTAGTGGTAGCGCTGCTGTTTGTGCTGAAGATTGTTTTTGTCGACGGTCACTGATACGAAAGAAGAGGGCCGACAAATGTCGGCCTGGGGTTTGCTTTTAGCCTGAGATACTCGGGCCTAGCGCACCGAGGGGCGCTCCGGCAGCTGAAGCTGCTACGACCCCTTCGGCACGCTCTCCCTAATAACTAACTTTCTCCGTAGCCTGCAAGCCAATGCGTGTAGTTATCTTAGGCGCCCGGCGTTGCATCGGGTGCCTGATGCAACATCCACTGCAACGGCCGTTTAAAACGCGCCCGCCAGCCGCCATCGGGGCTCTCGCCCTGGGAAAAATGCAAAACCTTCACCTGATTATTCTCACCGAACAGATTGGCAAAGTGCATTGCCAGTGCCTGATCGCTGAAGTTTTGCCGTTCGTAGTAGGCCACCACCAGCCGCTTATGGGTCGCCAGCGATTGCTGTGCCTGTTTGATCCCGCCATTTGGGGCAATCAGCAGCGCACCGGCATAAAGTTGCGGGTATTTGGCCAACAGATTGGCGGCATGTAGCGCCCCCTGTCCGCGGGCGGCAAGGTAGATTTTCTGCGGATTGAGCTTTAATTCTTCGGTGGATGGCTGCAGAACCCGCTGGATCGCGCTCTGGGTGCTTTCGTCACTGTAATTTGACCAGCGGAAACTGTTTTCCGACAGCATCTGGGTGCCGTTGATCTCTATATAGGCGACGCCAATCTCACTAAAAAACAAGCGTTCTTCCGGTGTGATACCGGCGCTTTTGCCATAGGTGTGCAGGTACACCACCGTTGGCCAGCCTCCGGGCGGCGGTGGGCCGTCAGGAATGGCATAGCTGGCTTTGCCTTCGAACCAATGAGCATGTTGCAGATAACGGGCTTTGGTTGCCGCCAGAATTGACTGGTAGGTACTGCCGTGTTGGATATTGTTGAAGGCGTCGTCCTCCAGCAGATTGTAGTAATACCATAACCCGCGATCGGCACTCAGTTGCAGATAGCGTTCTGCCAGTTCGGTCTGGCCCTTTTCCGCTGAGGAAGCCGCCAGTTGATAAGGTGCCCATATGTTACGGCCGTCTTCACGCATCAGCGTCAGATACAACGACATGGCTGCGATCTTTTTATCTTCCTGGCTCTGGGTGGTGCGTGGCAGTTGGGTGCTGAGTGGGCTATGTACCGGTAGCTCGATCGGCTCTTCTCCGGCGGGATAACGCATTTCTGTGGCTAATAGTGGTCTGGTGGTGAAAGCCAGTAAGATGGCTAAAATAAAAAAATACATAATTTTATGACTTTAATTTTAATGGGTTGGTAGTAACTCTCTGATTGAAATGACGCCTTCAATCGAATTTTTTATGAAGGCGTCAAAAAAGACATTTATTTCAGACGGCGAATATAATCGCTGAAGGCGGACAGTTGCCCGGTCAGGAAATCCAGCGTTCCCTGGTCAATGAGTTCCTCAGCCTGCGCATCCACTTTGTTCTGGATCACGCCGCCCATAAACTCCGGCTTATTCATCACCATCGCATCGAGGAACACCAGGATCTGGCGCAGATGATACTGGCAGCGCGCGCCGCCAATCGGCCCCATGGAACTGGTTTGGATCGCCACCGGTTTACCGGCTAACGGCTGATTCGGCAGGCGGGACAGCCAGTCGATGGCATTTTTTAACCCACCGGGTACCGAATAGTTATATTCCGGGGTCACGATGATCACACCGTCGGCCTGGCGGATTTGTTCGGCAATGGCTTCCACCGAAGCGGGGAAGCCCTCTTCTTGTTGTACATCGGCATCGTACAGCGGGATATCACGGATAGAGGGAAGTGCTTCGATGGTGACACCCTGTGGCGCGAGGCCTGGCAGGGCGCGGGCGACCATCGCGTTGTAAGAGCCTTTACGCAGGCTGCCGAGCAGAGTGACGATTTTTAATGCTTGGTCTGACATGGTGATTCTCCCTTTCGAATGAACAGATTCAGCTTGGAACACCCAAAGATAGTAGGGCAAGAAGGGCGGGGAGAATAGATGATTACTGAATAATTGGCTGACTTTGCAGTTTTATGCAGAAATTTATCCGTTAAAGAAAGTTTTATCTTACAGATTAGCCATAAATCGTCGATGTCAGCGGTGGAGCGCCAGACTGGTTAATTTCACAAAGCGGGTAGAGAGCGCAGGGGCTCGCGGGGAGATTTCGCCGTGCTTGTGCAGGCCTTTCCCCGCTTCGTATTGCCAGCAGATTAAGCGCTCCAGGTTGGGTTCACGTGCGCAAGCCCAACTCAGGTATTCGTCGGCATCGCTCATCACATGAACCTGGGGGGTAATGCTGGAGCGCAAATGGCCGGAAAAAGGGTGCAGCAGCAGCGTCGATTGTCCACTGTTACCCAGGCCGGAAAGCTTCAGCACGCTCTGGCGAATGCTCCACAGTTGGGTTTCCGCCTCCAGCCGGTCGTACTGTGCGCTGATCCAGGCGTTTTCTGCCGGCGTTTGGTATTGGTGTTGCAGCTCTCTATGTTGCCCGGCACGGGCACGCATGACTTCGATATCCAGGCCTACCTTGCCTTCCTGGCTGAGCAAAACCCCCACCGTATCGCTGGCATAGGCCAGGCTGAAATCGGGCAGGTGATTGTCGACGAAACAGGGGCGTCCGGTGGGGGTGGTGGCGAGAGCCGGCAATGTCGACAAGCCATAAAGATAAAACATCATTTCTGCGAGCAGGATGCGCCCCTGCAGGAAGCGCTGGCGGCGTTTAACGGAAAAAGCAGCGGTTGCAGCAACGACCTCGGCGGATAATCTCCGGGTATCCAGTGCGGTGGATGTGGGGATCCATCGGGCAAAATGACATGCCATTATTCACTCCGTGACAGAGGGGGCGCTGAAAACGCTGGGGAGTTAGATTAAGCATAAGTCGAGGATTTATCATTAAAAAACAGTATGCGTTTTATCCTATTTATCTGGATAAGCAATATCATTGTCCGGAGGAGCATCACTCCACCATTGGATCATCGATGCGTTCGGCGTCAGATCAAAATGGGGTTTGCCGAGCAGATGATTGAGGATGCGGGCCGAGCGCCAGGCCATCAGGCTGAGTCCCCCTTCTGCGCTGCCGTGGCTGTGTATTCCGGCATTCACCGCATAAATACGATTCTGTTCAGGCCCCTGCCACTCAAGGTTAAAATCCGGCTGTAGCGGCAAGCGCTGTTTGTTGTCGAAAGGAATGCGTGACAGCAGCGGCTTTAGGCAGGACGGCAACGAAGGGCGGTAACCTGTCGCTAAAATGACGACGTCGGCGTGAAACCCTTCCTGGCGGTTTTCCAAACCGTGGCGGGTGCGTAATTGATAGCCTTTGTCCGTCGGTTCGATCGCCAGCAGCGTACGGTGTGGTAAAAGACGGACATTACGCGGCTGGTGCATTACGTCGAAACGCAGGTACAACTCGCGGTACAGCGTACGCAGCGTATGATTACTGATGCCGTCTGCAGGTAACTTCTGAGCCTTGATTTCGCGTTCGCGGATTTCCTGCGGCAGCGTATAAAAATAATCGACGTATTCCGGGGTGAAATATTCATTGGTGAAGGCGGACTCGTCCAGCGGTTGGAAGTTAGGCCGGCGGGAAATCCAGTCCAGCTGTGCGGCTTCTCCCCAATGGCCGCGTAGCGCGTTCAGGAAAATATCTGCACCACTTTGGCCTCCCCCGACAACGGTGACCCGCTTACCGGTCAGATCCGGGTTGCGAATGGCAATTTCGGCGGCATGCAGGCAGTTTTCGCCCAGCGCAGGGTAAAACTCCTCCGGCAACCAGGGGGCGTGGCCGGTACCCAGGCAGATATTCTTTGCCCACAAAGTCTGGTTGATGGTGCGGACTTCGAACAGCTGCTTGTCATCGTCAAAATCAATACTTTCAACCGACTGTGAAAACTGTAGTCCATCTAATCTATCGCAGGCCCAACTCAGGTAGTCAGAGAACTCTTCACGGCTGATAATTTGCTGTTCGGTGATCAAAAATCGATAGATTTTTTTCTGCTCGACCAGGTAATTGATAAAGGAGAATTGGCTACGGGGTGTTACCGCCGTAACCAGGTCCTGCAGTACATAGGTCTGCATATAGGCGGAAGGCAGCAGCATGCCGGGGTGCCAGCGGAAGCTGGCGTTTCGATCGAGAAAGGTGTAATTGAGGACGCCACTTTCATAGGCCAGCGCGGCCAGACTGAGGTTGAAGGGGCCAAGGCCGATACCCAGTAAATCCAGTGGTTCATTCATTTTTTCTTATCTCTCCCGCCAAAAATCGCTGAGATAAGCTTAGGTGATTTTTGGCAAGCCAGGGGAGATAGCGATTGTTGTTCAGTGGTAGGGCGGTAAAAACTAATGTGCTTATTAGCGTTTTATTCCAGAACGAAAGTGTCCCCCGTCGCCGGCGATATCATCTCCGGTAACCACAGCTGCCCCCATGCGCCGGTACAATGGCATCCCATGAGCTTATCGGGTTTTTGCTGATTCAGAAATTGCCTGACCTGCCATATCAGGCGCGGTGAGGCGCAGCGCAGGTGGAAACCGCCGATCAACGCATGGATCTTATTGACCCCGGTGATCTTTTGGCAGTGGCGCACGATGTTAATGATCCCGCGATGCCCGCAGCCGGTAATAATCACCAGCCCGCGATCGGACTTATAAATCAGCACGCCTTCGTCGATAACGTAATCCACAGCCTCAGTTTTTCCGCCGATCACGCCATAGGCCTTCGGCTCGGCCACCGCGATCTCCCCTGACCACATAAAGCGTTCGCTGATATGCAGTGGCTCACGGCTGTATTCCATACGATGGCGGGAGTAATCGATATCCAGCGATAATTTTTTGATTTTCCGGCTATGGCCAAGCAGTTTTACCGCCGAATAGCGTTCATCGGCTATTTGCGGATGGCAAATGATGCGGCTGTTATCGGGTAACCAGGGGACACCGCCGCAGTGGTCATAATGGCCGTGTGACAGTACGGTCGCGGTTAGCCCTGACAGGTCAATGCCCATCAGCGCTGCGTTATCCAGAAAACTGCCATCGGGGCCGGTATCGAACAAAATTGAGTCCGTTTCATCCTGAATCAACAGGCTGAGCCCGGCTTTCACCCGCAGCGATTTGTCCGCGCCGGTGGCGCGGCGGTTTTCCAGTAACACTCTGAGCGTTAATGCCATGCCTGTTCTTTCCTTAGAAGGATGAGGGTTTACTTGCCGATACAGAAGCTGGAGAAGATGCGCCCCAGCAGGTCATCGGAGGTAAATTCGCCGGTAATTTCACTCAGCGCTTGCTGCGCCAGGCGCAATTCCTCGGCCAGCAGCTCCCCCGCGTAAGCGCTCACTAACTGTTCTTTGCCCTCGACCAGATGCTGGGCCGCTTGCTCAAGCGCCTGCAGATGGCGACGGCGCGCCAGGAAGCCACCTTCCATATTGCTGGTGAAGCCCATGCTCTGCTTCAGGTGGTCGCGCAGCAGATCTATGCCTTCGCCGGTACGCGCCGACAGGCGAATAAGTGAGTGACCATTTACTTCTGTCATGCCCAGCGTTTCACCGGTGATGTCGGCTTTATTGCGCACCACGGTGATTGGCAAGCGGTGCGGCAGACGTGCCATAAACTCTGGCCAAATCTCAGCCGGTTCGGTGGCCGCGGTGGTGGTGCCATCGACCATAAACAGCACGCGATCCGCCTGTTCGATCTCATTCCATGCACGTTCGATACCGATGCGCTCAACTTCGTCGCTGGCTTCACGCAGGCCGGCGGTGTCGATGATGTGCAATGGCATGCCGTCGATGTGAATATGTTCGCGCAAAACGTCGCGGGTGGTGCCGGCAATGTCGGTAACAATCGCCGCTTCACGGCCGGCCAATGCGTTCAGCAGGCTGGATTTACCGGCGTTTGGCCGCCCGGCGATCACCACCTTCATCCCTTCACGCAGCAGGCTGCCCTGGCGCGCTTCGGCGCGTACGCTGTCCAGATCGGCCATAACGCCGTTGAGCTGCGCTTCGATTTTACCGTCAGACAGGAAGTCGATTTCCTCATCGGGGAAGTCGATGGCCGCTTCCACATAGATCCGCAGGTGAGTAAGTGCTTCCACAAGCTGGTGGATGCGGGTGGAAAAAGCCCCCTGCAGCGAGTTCATGGCTGAACGTGCCGCCTGCTCGGAACTGGCATCGATCAGGTCGGCAATCGCCTCGGCCTGCGCCAGATCCAGCTTGTCGTTGAGGAATGCGCGTTCGGAAAACTCGCCGGGCCGCGCGATACGCATGCCTGGCAGCGCCAACACGCGTTTGAGCAGCAGATCGAGGATCACCGGCCCGCCGTGGCCTTGCAGCTCCAGCACGTCTTCGCCGGTAAACGAATTAGGGCCTGGGAACCACAGTGCGATGCCCTGATCCAGGGTGGCACCTGCGGCATCCCGGAATGGCAGGTAATCGGCGTAACGCGGCTTGGGTAGCTTGCCGAGCAGGGCCTGGGCGACATCTTTGGCGCCACGGCCGGAAATACGCAGAATGCCGACGCCGCCGCGTCCCGGCGGGGTGGCTTGGGCTACGATGGTATCGGTGGTGCTCATAGTGATTCTCTTCTCTGACAATTCAATATGCAAAAAGGCGGTCTAATGACCGCCTCTTGGTGTTACTGCAAGGGTTCAGCGCGCCGAACCCCTACAATACGCTTAGGTTTTTTTCTTGTCGCGGCTGTGTAAACCACGTTTTTCCAGGCCGCGGTAAATCAACTGCTGCTGGAGGATGGTCACCAGGTTACTGACGATGTAGTACAGCACCAGACCGGACGGGAACCACAGGAAGAACACTGTGAAGATCACCGGCATGAAGGTCATGATTTTCTGCTGCATCGGATCAGTCACGGTGGTCGGCGACATCTTCTGAATGAAGAACATCGTCACGCCCATCAGGATTGGCAAGATGTAGTACGGGTCTTGCGCCGACAGGTCGTGGATCCACAAAGCGAACGGCGCGTGGCGCAGCTCAACCGAGCCCATCAACATGTAGTACAGCGCCAGGAAGATTGGCATCTGGATAACCAGCGGCAGACAACCCCCCAACGGATTCACTTTCTCAGACTTGTACAGCGCCATCATTTCCTGACTCATGCGCTGTTTGTCATCACCGATACGCTCACGCATCGCCTGCAGTTTTGGCTGCAGCATGCGCATTTTCGCCATCGAGGTGTACTGCGCTTTGGTCAGCGGGTACATGATGCCGCGCACGATGAAGGTGATGATGATAATTGAGAAGCCCCAGTTACCGATAAAGCCGTGGATGAACTTCAGCAGTTTGAACAGCGGTTGGGAGATGAACCACAACCAACCGTAATCCACGGTCAGGTCCAGATGCGGCGCCAGTTGGGCCATCTGATCCTGCAGTTCCGGGCCTACCCACAGGGTGGCGTTCAGTTGCTGCTGCGCACCTGGCTGCACCACTACCGGAGTAGATTTGAAGCCGATGGTAGACAGGTTGTCGCCAGGCTTGGCGGTATAGAAGGTATTGCTACCCTGAGTTGCCGGTACCCACGCGGTGGCGAAGTATTGTTGCAGCATTGCAACCCAACCGCCCTGGGTGGTGACACTCAGGTTCTCGTCCTTATCGAACGCATACTTCTGGTATTTGTCATCGCTGGAAGAGTAAGCCGCGCCACGGAAGGTGTGCAGGGCAAAGTTGTTGCTGCCGGTGTCACGGTGCTTAGGCAGCTCGGTGGTCTGCTTCAGTTGGCCGAACAGGGTCAGTTCCAGCGGAGTGGTGCTCTTGTTGTCGACGTTGTAGTCAACGGCAACCGCGTAATGATTGCGTTTGAGCACGAAAGTTTTGGTGTAGATAGCGCCATCTTTACCGGTAAAGGTCAGCGGGATGCGCAACTCTTCCTGGCCTTCCGGCAGGGTGTAGCTGTCCTGCGCCGCCTGGAACAGAGGACGTTCGCCATTTGCCGGGTTATCCGGGCCGTTTCTGCCGGTCAGGCCGCTTTGCGCCTGATAAACAAATGCCGGTGTGGTTTCCAGCAGCTGGAATGGCGTCGATGAACCCAGAGTGTCAGGGTAGGCCAACAGTTTAGCCTGCTCGATATCACCACCACGGGTGTTGATGGTCAGCGACAGCACGTCAGTGTTTACGGTAATCAGTTTACCTTGGCCACTGGCTGGAACTGCTGAGCTTGCGGCATCACCGGTAGCTGGGTTCGAAGTCTGTTGCGTGGTCTGCGCGACTGGTTGCGGAGCATTGTCCGTTTGCCAGGCTTGCCAGATCATGAAAGACACGAACAGCAGAGCGATGAGGAGAAGATTGCGTTGCGAATCCATCGTTAGTGTTCTCTGTTATCGTCGGGTTTCGGCGGCACGGGATCATCGCCACCTGGGTTCAAGGGGTGGCATTTTAATACGCGTTTCAATGCTAACCAACTGCCTTTTATCATGCCAAACCTGCTTAATGCCTCAATTGCGTAATGAGAGCATGTCGGCTGGAAGCGACAACGAGGCCCAAGCAGCGGACTGATGACGAGCTGGTAAGCCCGCACCAGCCCGATCAGGATGCGGGAGCCTGGCGACAGTGGCGACGCCATAATTTTTCCAAAGCTTCCGTCAGTGCACGGTTATCCAAATCCGCTATCCCTTTTTTGGCCACCACGACAAAATCCATCGCCGGTAACTCGTGCTGACGTAAACGGAAGCTTTCGCGGGTTAGGCGTTTGATCCGGTTGCGTTCATGCGCGCGTTTGACGTGTTTTTTGGCGACGGTAAGACCGATGCGGGGATGCCCCAGCTGGTTCAGGCGGCCGAGGATGGTGATTTGCGGCGTGCCAGCCCGTTGTGGCTGCTGGAAGACGAAAGTGAAGTGAGTGGGAGTTAACAAACGTAACTCCCTGGGAAAAGCGAGCTTAACCACTCAGCGGGTTAGCTTTTATTACTTAGAAACAGTCAGACGAGAACGGCCTTTCGCACGACGGCGGGCCAGAACTTGACGACCATTTTTGGTGGCCATACGAGCACGGAAACCGTGGCTACGGTTACGCTTCAATACGGACGGTTGGAAAGTGCGTTTCATGGCGATTTCTACCTAAACTTAAAATAATTACTGATCAGTAAACGCGTTTGGCTATTCGGCGTGAAGACGACCGACGCCTCAATCGCAATATATAAAGAGGCGGGATTGTAATAATTGTACAGTCCTGAGTCAATTCACATTGCGCTAGCCTACCTGGTTGTCTGCCAATTCGGAGTAAAATCCGGTCTTGGCCCGTGGTCACCGCAGAATCCTGTCCGGTTAATGACACACCATTTAGGAACCAGGTACACACGTAGGGCGAAGATTATACGGACTCGGGGGTAAATCGCAAGGATCCCGATGCGATCCTTGGGGGCAAAGCCAAGGATCGGGCGTGGATAACAGGGTATAACCGGTTGACAATGTAAAAAATACCTTTCCGCAGGCGGGTTTTTGCCTGCAATTTGGCGAGGCTGGCGAAAAGATCGCCGCAGGCCGGGGCCTGTGGATAAAATGGATCTAATCTGTGATGAAGAGGAGGATCTCTTGCGCGGATTGCGCTATGATCCGTCATTCCGATCGCGATCTCTCAAGCGGGGATCGTGAGGGACATAAACCGTGAAAGGCGGTTCGCATCCCCCACAGGCAAACAGCCGATGCCGGGTATGTGTCAAAAATCATGAGTTATAAAAAATTAGCCTGATTCTTTTCTTTTATTGATCTTGTTCGAGTGGAGTCCGCCGTGTCACTTTCGCTTTGGCAGCAGTGTCTTGCCCGATTGCAGGATGAGTTACCTGCCACAGAATTTAGTATGTGGATACGCCCATTGCAGGCGGAACTGAGTGACAACACCCTGGCGCTTTATGCGCCCAATCGTTTTGTGCTGGATTGGGTTCGCGATAAATACTTAAACAATATCAATGGTCTGTTGAATGATTTCTGCGGTACGGATGCCCCATTGCTGCGTTTTGAAGTGGGCAGTAAGCCCCTCTCCCAAATCATCAGCCAGACCGTTACTGCCAGCGTCAGTGCACCCAGCGCGCCAATAGTGCGTGTTGCCGCGCCGTCCCGCCCAAGCTGGGACAACGCAGCGCCGCAGCCTGAACTTTCTTACCGCTCCAACGTTAACCCAAAGCACACCTTTGATAACTTTGTTGAGGGTAAATCCAACCAGTTGGCGCGCGCGGCGGCCCGTCAGGTGGCGGATAACCCGGGTGGTGCCTATAACCCGTTGTTCCTTTATGGCGGCACCGGCCTGGGTAAAACTCACCTGTTGCACGCGGTGGGTAACGGCATCATGGCACGCAAGGCCAACGCCAAAGTGGTCTATATGCACTCGGAACGCTTTGTGCAGGACATGGTCAAAGCCTTGCAGAACAATGCCATTGAAGAATTTAAGCGTTATTACCGTTCGGTCGATGCGCTGCTGATCGATGACATCCAATTTTTTGCCAATAAAGAGCGTTCGCAGGAAGAGTTCTTCCATACCTTTAACGCCTTGTTGGAAGGCAATCAGCAGATTATCCTGACCTCGGACCGTTATCCGAAAGAGATTAACGGCGTGGAAGATCGTCTGAAATCCCGCTTCGGTTGGGGGCTGACGGTCGCGATCGAACCGCCGGAGCTGGAAACCCGCGTAGCGATCCTGATGAAAAAGGCCGACGAGAATAATATCCGTCTGCCGGGCGAAGTGGCGTTCTTTATCGCCAAGCGCCTGCGTTCCAACGTGCGTGAGCTCGAAGGGGCGTTGAACCGCGTGATCGCCAACGCAAACTTTACCGGCCGTGCCATTACCATTGATTTCGTGCGTGAAGCGCTGCGCGATCTGCTGGCATTGCAGGAAAAGCTGGTCACCATCGATAATATTCAAAAGACGGTGGCGGAATACTATAAAATTAAAATCGCTGATTTGTTGTCCAAGCGGCGCTCGCGTTCCGTTGCCCGTCCCCGCCAAATGGCGATGGCGTTGGCAAAAGAGCTCACCAACCACAGCCTGCCAGAAATCGGCGATGCGTTTGGTGGCCGCGACCATACCACGGTGTTGCACGCCTGCCGGAAGATCGAGCAGTTGCGTGAGGAAAGTCACGACATCAAAGAAGATTTCTCCAATTTAATCAGAACATTATCTTCCTAGCGCTATGAAATTTATCGTTGAACGTGAGCATCTGCTAAAACCACTGCAACAGGTGAGCAGCCCGCTGGGCGGCCGCCCAACGCTGCCAATTCTGGGTAACCTGCTGTTGCAGGTGACGGAAGGCTGCCTGCTGTTGACCGGCACCGATCTGGAGATGGAGATGGTGGCACGCGTTGCCCTGTCCCAACCTCATGAAACGGGCGCGACTACCGTCCCCGCGCGTAAATTATTTGATATCTGCCGTGGCTTGCCCGAAGGGGCCGAGATCACTGTGACGCTGGAAGGCGAGCGTATGCTGGTGCGTTCCGGCCGCAGTCGCTTCTCTCTTTCTACGTTGCCGGCGGTGGATTTCCCGAACCTGGACGACTGGCAGAGCGAAGTTGAATTTTCTCTGCCACAGGCGACCCTTAAGCGCCTGATCGAAGCCACGCAGTTCTCGATGGCTCATCAGGACGTGCGCTACTACTTAAACGGCATGCTGTTCGAAACCGAAGGTGAAGAACTGCGTACCGTGGCGACCGATGGCCACCGCCTGGCGGTGTGCTCGATGCCGATCGGTCAGCAATTGCCGTCGCATTCGGTGATCGTGCCGCGTAAAGGCGTGATGGAGCTGGTGCGTTTGCTGGACGGTGGCGATACGCTGCTGCAACTGCAAATCGGCAGTAACAACATTCGCGCCCACGTCGGTGACTTTATCTTCACCTCCAAGCTGGTTGATGGCCGTTTCCCTGACTATCGTCGCGTCTTGCCGAAGAATCCGGACAAAACGCTGGAAGCCGGCTGCGATCTGCTCAAGCAGGCGTTTGCTCGTGCGGCCATTTTGTCGAACGAGAAGTTCCGCGGTGTGCGGCTGTATGTCAGCCAAAACCAGCTTAAGATCACTGCCAACAACCCGGAACAGGAAGAGGCGGAAGAGATCCTCGATGTCAGCTACGACGGCACCGAGATGGAAATTGGTTTCAACGTCAGCTACGTGCTGGACGTATTGAACGCGCTCAAGTGTGAAGATGTGCGCCTGCTGCTGACCGACTCGGTTTCCAGCGTGCAGATCGAAGACGGTGCCAGTAAGTCTGCTGCCTACGTCGTCATGCCAATGCGGTTGTAGTTCATACCCGTCGTCTTTCAAGCTGCAGCGTTGTTGGCTGCACTAGCTGCAACTTGAAATCCATAGGGTATATAAGGTTGAATAACTTACCGTCATGGGTAAAGAGATTGCATGGCTCTGACGCGTTTACTGATTAAAGATTTCCGTAATATAGAAGCTGCCGATTTGGCGCTGGCGCCGGGATTCAACTTTCTGGTGGGTGCCAATGGCAGCGGAAAAACCAGCGTGCTTGAGGCGGTTTACACCCTTGGGCACGGGCGGGCGTTTCGCAGCCTGCAGGCCGGGCGGGTGATCCGCCACGACCAGCCGGAGTTTATTTTGCACGGCCGTATTGACGGTGCAGAGCGTGAAATTTCCGTAGGATTAAGCAAGAGCCGTCAGGGGGACAGCAAGGTACGCATCGATGGCAGCGACGGCCACAAAGTGGCTGAACTGGCGCAGTTATTGCCGATGCAACTGATTACCCCCGAAGGTTTTACCCTGCTAAACGGTGGGCCGAAATTTCGGCGTGCCTTCCTGGACTGGGGCTGTTTTCATAACGAACCCGGTTTTTTCACCGCCTGGAGCAACCTGAAACGGTTACTGAAGCAGCGCAATGCCGCGCTGCGCCAGGTCAGTCGCTATGCGCAGATCCGCGCCTGGGATCAGGAACTGATCCCCTTGGCCGAGCGTATCAGCGAGTGGCGGGCAGCTTACAGCGACGCGATTGCCGCGGATATTACCGCGACATGCGCGCAGTTTTTGCCCGAATTTGCCCTGAGTTTCTCTTTCCAGCGTGGCTGGGACAAAGAGAGTGACTACGGAGAGCTGCTGGAGCGCCAGTTTGAGCGTGACAGGGCGTTAACCTATACCGCGGTGGGGCCGCATAAGGCGGACTTCCGCATTCGTGCCGACGGCACGCCGGTAGAGGATTTGTTATCGCGCGGTCAGCTTAAACTGCTGATGTGCGCGTTGCGCTTAGCGCAGGGTGAGTTTCTCACCCGGCAGAGCGGGCGGCGTTGCCTGTATCTGATTGATGATTTTGCCTCCGAGCTGGACACCGGCCGTCGCCGGTTGCTGGCCGATCGCCTGAAAGCCACCCAGGCCCAGGTCTTTGTCAGTGCCGTAAGCGCTGAACAAGTGACCGATATGGCCGGTGAAAAGGGCAAGATGTTCCGCGTGGAACAAGGTAAAATAGAGGTTCAACCACAGGACTAAAATGAGCGAGAAACGTTGATGTCGAATTCTTATGACTCCTCAAGTATCAAGGTATTAAAAGGGCTGGACGCGGTGCGTAAGCGCCCGGGCATGTATATCGGCGACACCGATGATGGCACCGGTCTGCACCACATGGTATTCGAGGTTGTGGACAACGCTATCGACGAAGCACTCGCTGGCCACTGTAGTGACATCCAGGTGACCATCCATGCCGATAACTCCGTTTCGGTACAGGATGACGGCCGTGGTATCCCGACCGGTATTCACGAAGAGGAAGGGGTTTCTGCGGCGCAGGTGATCATGACCGTGCTGCATGCCGGCGGCAAATTTGATGACAACTCCTACAAGGTATCCGGCGGTCTGCACGGCGTGGGCGTTTCTGTTGTTAACGCCTTGTCCGAGAAGCTGGAACTGGTTATCCGTCGCGAAGGCAAGGTGCACGAACAGACCTACGCCATGGGCGAGCCACAGGCGCCGCTGAAAGTGGTCGGTGAAACCGATCAGACCGGCACCACGGTGCGTTTCTGGCCGAGCTATGAAACCTTCACCAATAATGTCGAATTTGAGTACGATATTCTGGCCAAGCGCCTGCGCGAACTCTCATTCCTGAACTCGGGCGTGTCTATCCGCCTGAAAGACAAACGTACCGACAAAGAAGACCACTTCCACTACGAAGGCGGTATCAAGGCGTTTGTTGAGTATCTGAACAAGAACAAAACCCCGATCCATCCAAACGTGTTCTATTTCTCGACCATGAAAGATGACATCGGTGTGGAAGTGGCGCTGCAGTGGAACGACGGTTTCCAGGAAAATATCTACTGCTTCACCAACAACATCCCACAGCGTGATGGGGGTACCCACCTGGTCGGTTTCCGTACCGCGATGACCCGTACCCTGAACAGCTACATGGATAAAGAAGGCTACAGCAAAAAAGCCAAAATCAGCGCCACCGGTGACGATGCGCGTGAAGGCCTGATTGCCGTGGTTTCGGTGAAAGTGCCGGATCCGAAGTTCTCTTCTCAGACCAAAGACAAGCTGGTTTCTTCCGAGGTGAAAACCGCGGTTGAAACGCTGATGAATGAAAAGCTGGTCGATTATCTGATGGAAAACCCGGGCGACGCGAAAATCGTCGTCGGCAAAATCATCGATGCGGCGCGTGCTCGTGAAGCAGCGCGTAAAGCGCGTGAAATGACCCGTCGCAAAGGCGCATTGGATCTGGCTGGCCTGCCGGGCAAACTGGCAGACTGTCAGGAACGCGATCCGGCGCTGTCCGAACTGTACCTGGTGGAAGGGGACTCAGCGGGCGGCTCTGCCAAGCAGGGGCGTAACCGTAAGAACCAGGCAATCTTGCCGTTGAAAGGTAAAATCCTCAACGTTGAGAAAGCACGCTTCGACAAGATGCTGTCTTCGCAGGAAGTGGCGACGCTGATCACTGCACTGGGCTGCGGCATTGGCCGCGATGAGTACAACCCGGACAAACTGCGTTACCACAGCATCATTATCATGACCGATGCCGACGTCGATGGCTCGCATATCCGTACGCTGCTGTTGACCTTCTTCTACCGTCAGATGCCGGAAATCATTGAGCGCGGCCACGTGTTCATTGCTCAGCCGCCGCTGTACAAGGTGAAAAAAGGCAAGCAGGAACAGTACATCAAAGATGACGAAGCGATGGATCAGTACCAAATATCTATCGCAATGGACGGCGCAACCCTGCACACCAACGCCAGCGCACCAGCACTTGCCGGTGAGCCATTGGAAAAACTGGTTGCCGAGCACTACAGCGTGCAGAAGCTGATCGGTCGTATGGAGCGCCGCTACCCGCGTGCACTGCTGAACAACCTGATTTACCAGCCAACTTTGGCAGAGGGCGATCTGAGCGATCAGGCCAAGGTTAAAACCTGGATTGATTCGCTGGTGAAACTGCTGAACGACAAAGAGCAGCATGGCAGCAGCTATGACTCGGTGATCTTTGAGAACCGTGAGCGCCAGATGTTTGAGCCGGTACTGCGCATCCGTACCCACGGTGTGGATACCGACTACGCGCTGGACTTCGACTTCATCCACGGCGGCGAATATCGCAAGATCTGCGTGCTGGGTGAGAAACTGCGCGGCCTGATCGAAGAAGATGCCTTCATCGAACGTGGTGAGCGTCGTCAACCCGTTGAAAGCTTCGAACAGGCATTGGAGTGGCTGGTGAAAGAGTCACGCCGTGGGCTGGCAGTACAGCGTTATAAAGGTCTGGGTGAAATGAACCCAGAGCAGCTGTGGGAAACCACCATGGATCCGGAAAGCCGCCGCATGCTGCGCGTGACCGTGAAGGACGCCATTGCTGCTGACCAACTGTTCACCACCCTGATGGGTGATGCGGTTGAGCCTCGTCGTGCCTTTATCGAAGAAAATGCCCTGAAAGCGGCAAACATCGATATCTAACGCATTGATGGCTGTAAAAATCCGCGCCGGGCGACCCGCGCGGATTTTTTTACGCCTTTTTTGGCGCTGACATTACGGGCTGAAACGCGTTAGCATGGGGCAAAACCACTGGGAGAGGCTCGAATGGCTATTGAACTGATTGCGATTGATATGGACGGCACGCTGCTTAACCCGCAGCACCAGATTACGCCGGCGGTAAAGCAGGCGATCACCGAGGCACGCCGCAAAGGGGTGCATGTGGTGCTGGCCACCGGGCGGCCTTACGTCGGCGTGCAGGATTATCTGCGTCAGTTGGACATTCAGGGGCCCGGTGATTTCTGTATTACCTATAATGGCGCGCTGGTGTTGAAGGCAGTAGATGGTGAATGCATCCTGCAGGAAACATTGGGTTTTGAGGATTACCTGCACTTCGAGAAGATGGCTCGCGAGTTTGGCGTCCATTTCCAGGCGTTTGATTTCGATACCCTGTATACCCCGAACAAGGATATCGGCAAATACACCGTGCATGAGTCTGAGATGACCGGTATTCCGCTGAAATACCGCAGCGTGGAAGAGATGGATCCTTCGATTCGTTTCCCTAAAGTGATGATGATCGACGAGCCTGAGCTGTTGGATCGCGCTATCGCTCGCATCCCGGCAGAAACGCGGGAACGTTACACCATCCTGAAAAGCGCGCCTTATTACCTGGAAATCTTGCACCAGAAAGTGGATAAGGGGGCTGGGGTGAAAATGCTGGCCGATCATCTCGGTATTGCGCGTGAAAACGTGATGACGTTGGGCGATCAGGCCAACGACACGGCGATGATTGAGTATGCCGGGTTGGGCGTGGCGATGGGCAATGCTATCCCGGAACTGAAAGCGGTAGCGCAGTTTGTTACCAGCACCAATACCGAAGACGGTGTAGCCCGCGCCATCGAGAAGTTTGTGCTGAATGCCTGATGGTTTTGGCATCACAGGGGCGCCACCGCGCCCCTGAAAGCAGGCTATAACCGCGCTAAAATACGCTTCACAATCTGTCCGCTCTGTATCGCCGGCCCGATCGAAACTGCCGTTTGTTAATGATTTTCATCGGCGATCGCTTTGAGGTATTTCTCCAGCACAATGTTTTTCCCGCACAGCACCACCGCCACTTTTTTGCCCTGAAATTCCGGAGCCAGTTTGATGGCGGCGGCTAAGGCCACCCCGGCTGCGCCTTCGATAATCCAGCGATCGCTGGCGGCAATCTGACGCATGGCCTGCTTGATCTCAGTTTCACTGACCAATATTTTGCGGTCAATCACCTGCTGACACAGTGGGAAGGTGATCGCACCCGGCTCAACGCCGCCGGCGGTGCCATCTGACAGCGTGTCCTGCTCTTCGACTGGATAAATATGACCGGCCTGCAGAGCACTGTACATGCTGGTGGAGTTTTCTGGCCAGCAGGCAATAATCTGCGTTTTCGGCGATAATTGCTGCAAAACGGTACCAATTCCTGAAATATAGCCACCACCACCCACGGCGATAAATACTGCATCCAAATCCGCTTGCTGCTCGACCAACTCCATGCCGCAGGTGCCCTGACCGGCGATCACCTGCTCGTCGTTATAGGGGGAGACATACACCTTGCCCTGTTCCTGCGCCGCTTTTTCCCCCGCCTGTTCCGCTTTCAGGGCATCTCCCGGTACCGTCACCACTTCGCTGCCCAACGCGCGGATGGTTTCCAGTTTGATCGCTGCCGCTGTTTCCGGGGCATACACCGTCACGCTGACTCCCGTCAGTTTGCCTGCCAGCGCCATCGCCTGGCCGTGATTACCGCTGGAAGCCGCGATCACCCCGCGTTGACGTTGCTCGTCACTTAACAACCGCAGCTTGTTGCTGGCGCCGCGAAACTTAAAAGAGCCGGTAGGTTGCAGATGGTCGCATTTCAGATACAGCTCGCAACCCAACTGCTGTGACAGCAATACGCTGCGTTCCAGCGGGGTCACGCGAACCTGCGGACGCAATTGCTGATGGGCGGAAACAATCGCGTCAAATAACTGACTCATACAGACTCCTTGATATTTTTCAGGTAGTTATAGACGGTGGCGCGGCCGATGCCGAGGATCTTGGCGACATAGCCGGCGGCATTTTTTCCTTTGAAAGCACCCTGGTGATACAGCGCCTCCACCAGTGCTCGCCGCCCTGCGCCGTTAAGTGCGCTGAGCGTCTGCTGGCGTTGTTGCAACCATTGATAAATGAAGGTGTTAATGCGCTCCTGCCAGTCGTCCTGGAACAACACATCCGGCTGCGGCTGCAAGGCGTTGCCCGCCAGAAAGATATCCAGCGCGGCTTTAGCGCTTTCCAGCACGGTGATATCAAGATTGATGCACATCAGCCCGATGGGATTGCCGCTGTCATCGCGCAGGACCGCGCTGATAGACCGCAGTTGGCTGCCATCCCAATTGCGCTTCAGGTAGGGGCCAATCACCTGTAAACCAGGTTCATCCTGTAACTCGCTCAGGTTGGAACTTTCGCCCAGCTCACGCTGCGATCGGTTATTGGTGATGTAAACCAGCGTCTGGCTGGCCAAATCATGAAGTGCCACTTCGGCGTAAGGGGCAAACAACAGCGTAATGGCATCGGCGATGGCGTGGTAGCGGCTCAGCATGGTGATCTTTTTTTTGGATTTAAAAATCTAATTTAGAATTAATTTTCTACTTTGTAAATCATTCCGACCCCCGGCTCGGTGTTTTTTTGTGATCTATCTTGTATTACAAGATGGATTTTCGTGCCTACAATGTACGCTAGCCTATTAAACAACCAACCGATTTTTATATTCAACAACGAGTTTTTTCTGATGACGAGATGAAAACACCACTGGATGCGTGATTTGTCAGGAACAGATCGTGCAGAAATTAATGAATTGCTCTGGGGGATGAATTATGGATTCCAGTACTTATTCCACGACAATCAAAAGGATGAATCGACGTATTATTCCATTTATTATGCTGCTTTATCTTATTGCATATATAGACAGATCTAATATTTCCATTGCTGCATTGCAGATGAATGCCGATTTGGCGCTTAGCGCTGAGATGTATGGTATTGCCGCAGGGATTTTCTATATTTCCTACATTATTTTTGAAGTCCCCAGCAATATATTATTGAGCCGTATCGGTGCCAAGATATGGATTGCGCGCATCATGGTCACCTGGGGCATCATCGCCGCCGGTATGAGCCTGGTGCAAACGCCAACGCAACTCTATGTGATGCGTTTTTTACTCGGCGTGGCGGAGGCCGGGTTTACCCCTGGCATTATTTATTATCTTTCCTGTTGGTATCCGCGCAGTGACCGTGCGCGTGCCATGTCGATGTTTTACATCGGTGCAGCCCTGGCTTCGGTTATTGGCCTGCCGCTGTCCGGCAGCATCCTGAATATGCATGGTTTATTTGACATAGCAGGGTGGCGCTGGCTGTTCCTGCTGGAAGGTATCCCGGCGGTGTTGCTGGGCATCGTCACCTATTTTTACCTCGATGATGCGCCGCAACAGGCAAAATGGTTGGCGCCGCCGCAACGTCAGTGGCTGGTCAATAAAATGGCCGGTGAAATGGCGGAGACCGCTGGCGGACAATCACATCGCTGGAGCCAGGCGTTGAACAACCGGCGGGTTTGGGCGCTGAGCTTTATGTGGCTGTTGCAGGCGTTCGGCACCATAGGTATCACGCTATTTTTGCCTTTAATCGTCAAGGGCGTAGTCACGGAGCAAAGCTCCTTTGTTGTCAGTGTCCTTTCCGCCATTCCGTTTTTCTTTGCCTGCATTTTCATGTACTTCAATGGCAGGCACTCCGATTTGACCGGTGAACGATCCCTGCATTTGGGGGGCCCGCTGATTGCCGCCGGTCTGCTGCTGCTGGCGGCGATTTATTGTCAAAATCTGGTGTTGGCCTACGGCATGTTGGTGCTTACCGTCGCGTTGAACTGGGCGATCACCCCTATTTTCTGGGCGGTAACCACCGAATCTATCGCCGGCGTGGCTGGTGCGGCGTCAATAGCCTTGATTAATGCGGTGGCCAATATTGCCGGCCTGGTCTTTCCACCGGTCATGGGGCGAATTAAAGATATTACCGGCAACTATGATATTGCGCTGATGGCCATCGCTGCGGCGTTGGTGGCTGGCGGCATTATCGGCCTGCGGCTTGGCAGGCCGCTATCAGCGGCCACAGGCGAGGTTGCACTGCGGGAGAACAACCATGGCTGAGACCATTTTGCAGGCCTCACCTTTGCCGCAAAGGTTGGTGGTGCAACTGCGTCAACATTTCCCATTGGTGGATCAGCGCGAATTGGCCCCTTTGGCGCTGGCGGCCCGAGCCAGCGAATTCACCGTCCTGCTGGTTGATGGCGAAACGGCGGTCAGTGCGGCACAAATTGCCGCTTTGCCGCAGTTAAAACTGATTGCCGTATTTGGTGTGGGCTACGAGCGGGTGGATGTGTTGGCCGCACGGGCTCAGGGTGTGCGCGTCACGCATACGCCGGGGGTGCTGACCGATGACGTTGCCGATCTGGCGATCGGGCTGCTGCTGGCGACGGCCAGGCAGATTGGCGGCGCCCAACGTTTTATCGAGCGCGGTGACTGGCTGCAGGGCGGCTATCCCTGGACGCGCAAGGTTAGCGGCGCACGCCTGGGCATTCTTGGATTGGGAAGGATCGGACGGGCGATAGCTCAGCGGGCAACCGCCTTCAATATGGCCGTCAGTTATCATTCCCGCCAACAATATGCCGATTTTAGCGGGCGTTTTTTTGCGACCCCTCAGGCACTGGCCGAGCACTGCGACTTTCTGTTGGTTTGCACCAACGGAGGGGGGGCGACGCGGGCGCTGGTGGATGCAAAGGTGTTAGCGGCATTGGGCGCTAACGGCATCTTAATCAACATTGCGCGGGGTTCGGTGGTCGACGAAGCGGCATTAGTAAAGGCGATTGACCAAGGGGTAATTGCCGGTGCTGGTCTGGATGTTTTTGAATGCGAACCGCAGGTTCCCGCCGGGTTGATGGGGCGGGACAATGTGGTACTAACGCCGCATATGGCCAGTGCGACCCACAGCACGCGGCGGATGATGGCCGATCTGGTGTTCGACAACATAGCCGCTTATTTTGCCGGTCGGGCTTTGCCAACGCCGGTAACGGAAAGCCCCAACCCGTAGTGGCATTGCCTCTGTTTCCAGCCTGTTTATCGCCCAACAACGGTGGTCTGTTTTGGTACGTCACGCAAACTTGTTGTCTGTTTTGTGATCTTGATTGTAGTACAACAAAATATATAGGTACTACAATAAGGCGGTGGTTGTTTAGGGAAGTTATCAAGATTGTGCTGCAACTGCAGGACGCCAATGGGAGACGCGGGTAAAGTAAATCCGTTATCACAGCATGGCGAACGCCACGGAGAAATCATGAACAAGCAGCAGATCGGTAAAACCGACCGCATCATTATCGAGCTGGGCCAGCAGATCGTCGGCGGTAAGTATATTCCGGGGGCGGCATTACCCGCAGAAACGGAACTGTGCGAAGAGTTTGAAACTTCGCGCAATATCATCCGCGAAGTCTTGCGTGCGCTGATGTCCAAGCGGTTGGTGGAGGTGAAGCGTTATCGTGGCGCATTCGTAACGCTACGCAGCCAGTGGAATTATCTGGATACCGACGTCCTGAACTGGGTGCTGGCGCAGGATTATGATCCACGGCTGATCGCCTCGATGAGTGAGGTTCGTAACCTGGTGGAGCCAACGATTGCTCGCTGGGCGGCGGAGCGAGCTACCTCTAGCGAACTTGCGGTGATCGAAGCGGCGCTGAACGACATGAAAATCCATCACCAGGATCGCGAACGTTTTAATGAGGCCGACATCCGCTATCACGAAGCGGTGCTGGCGGCGGTACACAACCCGGTTTTGCAACAGCTTAGCGTGGCGATTAGCTCGCTGCAGCGCGCGGTGTTTGAGCGCACCTACATGTCGGATGAGGACAATATGCCACGAACTCTGCGCGAGCATCAGGAATTGTATGATGCGATCCGTCATCAGGATCCGGATGCCGCAGAGCAGGCGGCACTGGCAATGATCGCCAGCTCAACCAAACGCCTAAAGGACATAACATGAGTGACAGCTTTATCGCGATTGACTGGGGTTCCACCAACCTGCGCGCCTGGCGTTACGAACAGGGCGTCTGTGTCGATAGCCTGCAGTCGCAGGCCGGTGTTACCCGCCTTGATGGCCGCACGCCGCAGCAGGTTTTCAGCGAGCTGATGGCGCGGTGGGCTGAGCCGCTGCCGGTGGTGATGGCTGGGATGGTCGGCAGCAATGCCGGTTGGCTGCAGGTGCCTTATCTGCATTGCCCAACCCGCCTGACCGAAGTTGCCCAACAGTTAACGGCGATAGAGCAGGCTTTACCTTACCGGGCCTGGATTATTCCGGGCATCTGTATCGAACGTGAAGATAACTACAACGTCATGCGTGGTGAAGAAACCCAGTTGATTGGCGCCTATGCCGAACAGCCGGCGGCGGTTTATATCATGCCCGGTACCCACAGCAAATGGGTGCGCATGGAGGACGACACCCTGGCGGATTTCCGCACGGTGATAACAGGCGAATTGCATCATTTGCTGCTCAGCCATTCGTTGATCGGCGTGGGGCTAAGTGAACAACGGCCTAATCCGCAGGCGTTTATCAACGGATTGGAAGTCGGCATGAATGAAAGCCACATCGTGCGACGTTTATTTGAAACCCGCGCCGCTCACGTGCTTGGCAAACTGGAAAAAAGCGCCGTCAGCGACTGGCTTTCCGGCTTGTTGATCGGCAACGAGGTGGCGCAGATGCAGCGTGAATACCCGCTGCCGCCGGATGCTGCATTAACGGTGATCGGCAACCCGCAGCTTGGTGAGCGTTATGCCCAGGCACTGACTATGGCCGGGATACGCCACCAGATCCTGGATGGCGATCGGGCTTTCCAATCGGGAATAAGGAGCATTGTGCATGAGCTGGAATACTGAACTGCCGCTAATCGCCATCCTGCGCGGAATTACGCCGCAGGAGGTGGCTGATCACGTACAAACCTTGCTTGAGGCGGGGTTCGATGCGATTGAAATACCGATGAACTCGCCGGACTGGCAGCAAAGCATCGGTGATACGGTGAAGAAATTCGGCGATCGCGCCCTGATTGGTGCCGGCACCGTGCTGCAACCTGCGCAGGTGGAAGAGTTGGCCGCGCTGGGGGGGCAACTGGTGGTGACTCCCAATACCCAACCGGCGGTGATCCGCAGGGCCGTGGCGCTGGGCATGACGGTTTGCGCCGGTTGCGCCACCGCGTCAGAAGCATTCAACGCACTGGAGGCCGGGGCTCAGGCATTGAAGATTTTCCCCTCAGTCTCCTTTGGCCCGGACTATATCAAGGCGCTGAAAGCGGTGCTGCCGCCTCAGATCCCTGTTTTTGCCGTCGGCGGCATCACGCCGGAAAACTTGCATCTGTATCTGGCCGCAGGCTGCGTGGGTGCCGGGTTGGGGGGCGATCTCTATCGCGCCGGCCAATCGGTGGAACGCACCGCTCAGCAGGCTGCCGCTTTCGTTCGGGCCTATAAGGAAGCCACTCAATGAAAATAACCAAAATGACCACCTATCGGCTACCGCCGCGCTGGATGTTCCTGAAGATTGAAACCGATGAAGGCATCGTCGGTTGGGGCGAACCGGTGATTGAAGGGCGCGCACGCAGCGTGGAGGCGGCGGTGCACGAACTGTCGGAATATGTGGTCGGCCAGGATCCGGCGCGGATTAACGATATCTGGCAAACCCTCTACCGCGGCGGTTTCTATCGCGGCGGCCCGATCCTGATGAGTGCGATCGCCGGTATTGATCAGGCGCTGTGGGATATCAAAGGCAAGGCGCTGGGCGTACCGGTTTATCAGCTATTGGGCGGATTGGTGCGTGACAAAATCAAGGCGTATAGCTGGGTGGGCGGCGATCGTCCTTCCGACGTGATTGCCGGCATCAACAAGCTGACGGAAATCGGCTTCGACACCTTTAAGCTGAACGGTTGTGAAGAGATGGGCATTATCGACAGTGCGCGCAAGGTGGATGCTTCAGTGGCGGTGGTGGCGCAGATCCGCGAAGCCTTTGGTAACCGTATCGAGTTCGGTCTGGATTTCCATGGTCGCGTCGATGCACCGATGGCAAAAATCCTGATCAAAGAGCTGGAGCCGTACCGTCCGCTGTTTATTGAAGAGCCGGTGCTGGCGGAACAGGCAGAGTACTATCCGCGCCTGGCGGCGCAGACGCATATCCCGATTGCCGCCGGTGAACGTATGTATTCACGTTTTGATTTCAAACGGGTGCTGGCAGATGGCGGCCTGGCGATTATTCAGCCTGATCTGTCTCATGCCGGTGGCATCACCGAATGCTTCAAGATTGCCGCCATGGCGGAGACCTATGATGTGGCGCTGGCTCCGCATTGCCCACTGGGGCCGATTGCGCTGGCTGCCTGTCTGCATGTGGACTTTGTGGCGCGTAACGCGGTGTTCCAGGAGCAGAGCATGGGCATTCACTACAATCAGGGGGCCGAACTGCTGGACTACGTAGTGAATAAAGACGATTTCAAAATGACCGACGGCCACTTCTACCCACTGACTAAACCGGGCCTCGGGGTGGAAATTAACGAAGAGCTGGTGATCGAGCGCAGTAAACAAGCGACGGACTGGCGTAATCCCGTGTGGCGTTATCCGGACGGCGCAGTTGCCGAGTGGTAATTAGCCGTCATCTTTCAAACCGCAGCGTTATTACCTGCACGCACTGACCCCAGTCACGGATTGACGATTTACAGGGTAATAACCGATAGCGTTAAGGCTAAATAAAGTAGTCCTAAATTAAAAACACCATCAATTGAATTAAATAATTCTGTTAACCCGGAAGGGGATCCCCTACTTCTCTTCCGTCTTAAAATCCGAAAAATAACGGAATAAAAATAATGGAAATAACCTTAACCTCAGCACCAAAAAGTAAACGCCGCTATTTAACGTTATTCATGATATTTGTCACCGTGGTGATCTGCTATGTCGACCGTGCCAATCTGGCGGTGGCTTCAGCGCATATTCAACAGGAGTTTGGCATCAGCAAGGCGCAGATGGGTTATATTTTCTCTGCTTTTGCCTGGACCTATACCCTGTGTCAGATCCCTGGCGGTTGGTTTCTGGATCGCGTCGGCTCAAAACTGACCTATTTTATTGCCATTATGGGCTGGTCAATTGCGACGTTGCTGCAGGGGTTCGCCAGTGGTCTGGTATCACTGATTGGCCTGCGTGCGGTAACCGGGTTGTTTGAAGCGCCGGCATTTCCCACCAATAATCGCATCGTCACCAGTTGGTTCCCCGAGCAGGAGCGGGCTTCGGCGGTGGGGTTCTATACTTCCGGTCAGTTTGTCGGGCTGGCGTTTTTGACGCCGCTATTGATCTGGGTACAAGAGATCCTCAGTTGGCACTGGGTGTTCATCATCACCGGCGGTGTCGGCATCGTCTGGGCGTTGGTGTGGCAGCGTGTTTATCAGTCGCCGCGCAACAGCAAAGGGGTGAACGACGCCGAGCTGAAATATATTCAGGACGGTGGCGGCATGGTGGATGGCGACGTCGCGTCGGAAAAGAAAAGCCGCGTAGCGCTCACCGCTGCCGACTGGAAACTGGTGTTTCACCGCAAGCTGGTGGGGGTGTATCTCGGCCAGTTCGCTATTACCTCAACGCTGTGGTTCTTCCTCACCTGGTTCCCGAATTATCTGACGCAGGAAAAGCACATTGCCGCACTGACTGCCGGTTTTATGACCACGGTGCCCTTCCTGGCGGCGTTCTGCGGCGTGTTGTTATCCGGTTTTGTTGCCGATCGCTTGCTACGCAGCGGCCGTTCCATCGGTTTTGCGCGTAAAACGCCTATCATCTGCGGATTACTGCTCTCTACCTGCATCATGGGGGCCAATTACACCAACGATCCGCTGTGGATTATGGTGCTGATGGCGCTGGCGTTCTTTGGCAACGGTTTCGCCTCCATTACCTGGTCGCTGGTGTCATCGCTGGCACCGACCCGGTTGATTGGCTTGACCGGTGGGGTGTTTAACTTTGTCGGCGGGCTGGGGGGGATCACGGTACCCTTGGTGGTCGGTTATCTGGCGCAGGATTATGGTTTTGCTCCCTCACTGATTTATATCGCCGTGGTGGCACTACTCGGCGCGTTGTCGTATCTGTTGTTGGTGGGTGATGTGAAACGCGTTGGCTGATCCGGTAAGATGGCGGCTCAGTGCCAGCATGCGCAGGGGAGCCGCCATGAGCCATCGGGAAAAACAGCTGACTTTTGATCCACGTGGGCATCAGCTAACCAATATTAACGTCTGGACGCCGGACAGCCAGTGGCTGGCTTACGACGTACGCCCGAGCGGCGCCTCTTTCACCGGCCTGAGTATTGAACGGGTGAACGTCGACAGCGGCGTGGTGGAAGTGGTGTACCGTGCCCAGCACGGTGCTCATGTGGGCGTGGTGACCGTCAGCCCGGACGCACCAGCCCGGTATGCTTTTATCCACGGCCCGGAGCACCCAGATAGCGTTTGGCATTATGATTTTCACCATCGTCGCGGGGTGATTGTCAGCGAACCGGATCGCGAACTGGCCATTACCCTCGATGCGATGGACATCACCGCGCCCTATACTCCCGGCGCACTGCGCGGCGGCACTCACGTGCACGTTTTTAGTCCGGACGGCAGTCGCCTGAGCTTTACCTATAATGACCATGTGATGCATGAGCTGGACCCGGCGCTGGATCTGCGCAACGTGGGCGTAGCCGTGCCATTACAGGGCGTGAACCCTCCCAAGCAGCATCCGCGTGAATATGACGGCAGCCATTACTGCGTATTGGTCAGCGAGACTACGCCACAACCGCAGCCGGGCAGTGACCAAATTAATCGCGCTTATGAAGAGGGCTGGGTTGGCCAAGGCGGTTATACCCGGCCTGATGGGCGGCAACAGCGCTGGGCGCTGGCGTTTATCGGCGATACGATTTCCAGCAGCGGTGAAAAGCTGCCTGAGGTGTTTATCGTTGATCTGCCGCAGGATGATGCCGATTACGCCAAAGCCGGTGCCCGGCCGTTGCAGGGTACCCCGACCCAAATACCTGCCCCCCCGCTGGGGGTACGCCAACGTCGGCTGACCTTTACTGGCCGGCGACGTTTCCCTGGTGTGGCGACCACTCCCCGCCACTGGCTGCGCAGTTCACCCGACGGCAGTATGATTGCCTGCCTGATGAAGGATGACGCGGGCGTGGTACAGCTGTGGGTGGTCTCACCCAACGGCGGTGACCCGCGTCAGGTCACGCAGGGTGAACAGGGGATTCAATCGGCGTTCAGTTGGCATCCGCAGGGCGGTCGTATCGCGCTGGTGTGTGATAACAGCCTGATGTTATGTGAGGTAGCCAGCGGGCGGATGCAGCGTTTGACGCAGCGTACTGCGCTACCGCCATCGGGTGATGCGGTGGTGTTCTCTCCGGACGGCAGTAAAGTGGCGTTTATGCGTGAGATCGACGGGTTCAGCCAGATTTTTGTGGCCGAGGTATGAGCAACGGCGGGCGAACAGCCCGCATCAGGTTTTTTACTGTGGGGTGGCAGCCGCCGCATGGGCTGGATCGCCGCTGGCGGCCAGATTCTGCTCTTCGCCACGCAAGATGCGCGCTCTCGGCGAGTCTGCGGTACCGTCACTGCCGGAGCGCATATAGTCGTAAGGCAGTAACACCGTGTCCATCACCGCCGAGAATGGCAGATCCAGCGCCACCAGTGGCATCATTGCCCAACTGGTATTGTCGTCCCTCAGCACGTTCATGCTGGCACGGGTACCCGGATAGTAGCCCTGATTCGGGCCGGTGTGACTCATTACGCTGGAGCAGCCGTTGGTCGCTAACAGCATGCAACTGGTTGCTATGACTCTTATCGTTTTCATTATTCCATCCTGCAGGGTGCTGTTCCCCAAAATCTGCTGATCTATAACATCTTGTGGATGTTTTAAAAGGAGCAAGAGCCCGCTCTGTGGCGGCCGTCTCAGTTTATTGTAAGGGATAAAAAAACTTTCGCTGCACTGATTATCATTTTTTTGATCATCGCCGGTTGAAATGGTGAAAGTCACCCCCATTTTCTTATCAGAAGCAAATTAAGAATTCGCCGTAAGGGAATTCTGATTATTTAGCCTGTCCATGATGGAAGGCTTAATTATTAAACCTCGCTGAAGTGCCTTAGGAGGCTGTTTTATGCGTAATTTCGATCTTTCTCCACTCTACCGTTCTGCAATTGGCTTTGACCGTTTGTTTAATGCGTTGGAGGCAGGCCAGAGTCAGGGTAATGGCGGCTATCCTCCTTATAACGTTGAGCTGGTGGATGAAAATCATTACCGCATCGCGATCGCGGTGGCAGGATTCGCCGAGCAAGAGCTCGAGATTACCACCCAGGATAACCTGTTGATTGTACGTGGCGCTCATAATAATGAGCCGGCGGAAAGAACCTACTTATATCAAGGTATTGCCGAACGTAACTTTGAACGTAAATTCCAGTTGGCCGAGCATATCCAAATTAAAGGCGCCAAACTGGAAAACGGCCTGTTGTATATCGATATGGAACGCATCGTGCCGGAAACATTAAAACCGCGCCGGATAGAAATTAAGTAATTCTTATTTCATCGGCGGAATGAACCGCTGGTGCAATGAATGTTAGTTAACTGCCTGCCGTCAGGGGGCGATTAAACCTCATCTCGCTTCATAGAAGGAGTTAATACTATGCGCAATTACGACTTATCCCCACTACTGCGTCAGTGGATCGGCTTTGACAAATTGGCCAGTTCAATGGGCGGCCAGGAGCCGCAAGGGTTCCCGCCATACAACATCGAGAAAAGCGACGATAACCACTACCGCATTTCTCTGGCGCTGGCCGGCTTCAAACAAAGCGAACTGGATATTGAAGTCGAAGGCCCACGCCTGACCGTGCGCGGTAAGCCGACACCGTCGGAAAAACAGGTGGAATATCTGCATCAGGGGTTGGTGTGCAAAGAGTTCGCACTGACCTTCACGCTGGCTGAGCATTTGCAGGTTTCCGAGGCCCAGTTTGAAAATGGCCTGCTGCATATTGATCTGGTGCGTCAGGTACCGGAAGCCCTGCAGCCACAGCGGATCGCCATCGGCACTACGCCAGGGCTGGAAGCTAAATAACCGACTGAGAAACAGTTAAATTTTCAGGGGGAAGTCCTAACGGGCTTCCCCCTTTGCTTTCTGTGGCGCAAGCCACAGTCACCTTTTCCTGCCTGTGCCAAAATCCCTGTTAATTGTGAGTCTTTAACCGCAAACCGGTTGTTAAACTTTTGGCAAGGATGTGAGCTATGAGCGAAATCGCCCTGACCGTCAGCATGTTGGCGTTGGTGGCCGTTCTCGGGCTGTGGATGGGTAACTGGAAGATCTATGGGGTGGGGCTGGGCATTGGTGGGGTGCTGTTCGGCGGCATTATCGTTGGGCATTTCGCCCAGAGCTGGCAGCTCAATCTTAATGGCGACATGCTGCATTTCATCCAGGAATTCGGCCTGATCCTGTTCGTGTACACCATTGGTATTCAGGTCGGTCCGGGGTTTTTCTCCTCCTTGCGGGTGTCCGGGCTACGGCTCAACGGCTTCGCCATTTTACTGGTGCTGGTCGGTGGGTTGGTCGCGGCGGTGGTTCACAAGCTGTTTGCCGTGCCGTTGCCGATTATTCTTGGCGTGTTCTCCGGGGCGGTCACCAATACTCCGGCGCTCGGCGCTGGGCAGCAAATCCTTACCGATTTGGGTTCAGATCCGGCACTGGTTGATCGCATGGGTATGGGTTACGCCATGGCCTATCCGTTTGGCATCTGCGGCATTTTATTGGTGATGTGGCTGATACGCCTGTTTTTCCGCATTAACATCGAGCAAGAGGCGCAGGCGTTTGAAAGCAGCCTGGGCAACCAGCGCGAACTGCTGCATACCATGAACGTGGCGGTGCGTAACCCGAATCTGCAGGGGATGGCTATCAAAAATGTACCGCTGCTGAACGGCGAGGACATCATCTGTTCTCGCCTGAAACGCGGCGATTTGCTGATGGTGCCGGCACCGCTTGAAAAGTTGGAACTGGGCGATTATCTGCATCTGGTGGGCAAGCGCGAAAGCCTGGAAAATGCCCGGCTGGTGATTGGCGAAGAGGTCGACGTCTCACTGTCAACGCGCGGTACAGAGCTGCAGGTGGTGAGAGCAGTGGTGACCAATGAGAAGGTGCTGGGCAGTAAAATCCGCGATCTGAACCTGAAGCAGAAATACGACGTGGTGATCTCACGACTCAACCGTTCCGGGGTCGAGCTGGTGGCCGGCAGCAATGTGACGCTGCAATTTGGTGACATCCTCAACCTGGTGGGACGGCCCGAATCTATCGAGGCGGTGGCGGCGATTGTCGGCAACGCCCAACAGAAGTTGCAGCAGGTGCAGATGTTGCCGGTGTTTATCGGAATCGGCCTGGGGGTGCTGTTGGGATCCATCCCGCTGTTTATACCGGGTTTCCCGGCTGCATTGCGTCTGGGGCTGGCCGGTGGCCCACTGGTGGCGGCGCTGATCCTTGGGCGTATTGGCAGCATCGGCAAGCTGTACTGGTTTATGCCGCCCAGTGCCAATCTGGCGTTGCGTGAACTGGGGATAGTGCTGTTTCTGGCGGTGGTCGGGTTGAAGTCGGGCGGTAATTTTGTCGATACGCTGATTAATGGCGAAGGGCTGGCATGGATTGGCTATGGCGCGCTGATTACTGCGATCCCACTGTTTAGCGTGGGCGTATTGGCGCGGATGGTGGGCAAGATGAACTACCTGACGCTGTCCGGCATGCTGGCAGGGTCAATGACCGATCCGCCGGCGCTGGCCTTCGCTAACGGCCTGCACCCGACCAGCGGCGCTGCCGCACTGTCTTACGCCACGGTTTATCCTTTGGCGATGTTCCTGCGCATCATGTCGCCACAGTTGCTGGCGGTCTTGTTCTGGGCGATGTAAAAAACTGGGCGATGTAAGACGACGGGGCACCACTTGGGCGCCCCATCTCAACGATCAGCCCGCTTCCTGGTGCGCGCGTTCGATCTCTTCCGCCAGGATTGCCACGCCACGCTCAATCTTCTCCGGATCCGGCACGTAGTTCATCCGCATGCACTGATGGGTATGCGGCCATTCATGCTCCAGCCCAGGGAAGAAATAGTGGCCGGGTACCATCAGTACGCCACGTTTTTTCAGGCGCTGATACAGCAATTCAGTGGTAATCGGCAGGTCCTTGAACCACAGCCAGAGGAAAATTGCCCCTTCCGGTTTATGGATCAGGCAGCGTTCTGGTGACAGGTAGCGGCGAATGATCTCGATAGTGTGCTCGACGCGCTGTTTGTAGAACGGACGGATCACCTCGTTGGACAGGCGCAGCAGGTCACCGCGTTCAATCATTTCCGTTGCCATTGCCGGCCCCATGCTGCCCGGTGACAGGCTAATGATGCCGTTCATGTTGGTCAGGGCGCTGATGGTCTTTTCATCGGCGATCACAATGCCGCAGCGCGAACCGGGCAGGCCGAGTTTCGACAGGCTCATGCACAGAATGATGTTCGGGTTCCACAGCGGCGTTGCGTCGCTGAAGATAATGCCGGGGAAGGGCACGCCATAGGCGTTATCGATCACCAGCGGAATATTGCGCTGCTGCGCCAACCGGTCGAGCTTCATCAGCTCTTCGTCGGTGATCACGTTGCCGGTCGGGTTGGTCGGGCGTGATACGCAGATCATGCCGATATCATCGCCGATGTTCAGGTGTTCGAAATCAACGTGATACTTGAACTGGCCTTCCGGCAGGAGTTCGATGTTGGGTTTGGCCGAGACAAACAGCCCTTCGTCCAACCCGGCATCGGCATAGCCGATATATTCCGGCGCCAGCGGGAACAGTACGCGGCGGCGGCTGCCGTCGGCATAGCGGCCGGCAAACAGGTTAAACAAGTAGAAAAACGCGCTCTGACTGCCATTTGTCAGTGCAATATTCTGTGGAGAGATCTGCCAGCCCAGCTCGTCGCGCAGCAATTTGGCCAGTGCTTTCAGCAGGGCGTCTTTGCCCTGCGGGCCGTCATAGTTACACAGCGCCTCGGTCAGTTTGCCCTGGTCGAGCATGTCCTGACACAGCTGTTTAAAGTAGCTTTCCATCTCTGGAATTTGCGCCGGATTGCCGCCGCCGAGCATGATGGCACCGGGGGTGCGCAGGCCTTCGTTCAGGTCATCCATTAAACGGGTAATGCCCGCGTAACGGGTAAATTTGTCGCCGAAAAGTGAAAAAGTCATAGGTGCAGCTGTATTATTTTTAGCAGGTAATTCCCCACCATACCGCCTGTCAATTTCCGACGCAATGCGGTTCATAAAACAGCCACCGGGAGTAAACTTCGCCCGATGGACATTTCCCAGCATATCGCGCTGAATTATTGTGACCGATCGCCGACCCACACCACCATCACCTTATCGTCGCCAAGCCGACGGCTGAAGGCGTAGTATTGCGCCGTTTGTTGCGACTGCTGTTTACCCGAACCGATTGCCGGGTGACGAGCGCGGAATTGGCCCAGCCGCTGCCAGTGCGCCAGCAGTGGGGCTTTGTCGCCCTGCAGCTCACTCCAGTTCATATCGGAACGGGTGCCCTGCAACGGGTCTGAACCGCTCGGGCCAAGCTGACGACCACTTTCATCACCGTAGTAAATTTGTACCGCGCCGGGGGCCAGCAGCAGCAGGTCGGCGGCACGCTGCTGCAGCGCCAGCGACCCTTTGGCATCACTGGCAAAGAACAGCCGGGTATCGTGCGAAGAGATGTAGCTCAACACGTTGAAATCCTGCAGCTTGTCAGCCAGCTGTTGATAGGTGGCGTCGATGCTGGAGAAGCAGCTCAGCGCCTGCGACGCCTGATCCTGGAAATCAAAATTGATCATCGCGTCGAAGCCGTTCTGGTAATAGTCACTTTTCATCACGCCATGGCCCCAGGCTTCACCGGTCATCCAGAATGGGGCGTTATCCAGTGCCTGTTGCGGATGAGCGGCTTTCCACTCGGCCAACGCCGCCGTGGCACGCTGTTTCAGCAGCGCCAGCGTCGGTTTCTCCACGTGCTTGGCGGTATCGACGCGAAAGCCGTCAATGCCGTAATCGCGTACCCATTGGCTGAGCCAGGTAGTCAGGTAGTCGCGGGGAGTAGCTCCGGGGATTTCGTGCGCAGCGGTGTCGGGTTTATGGCGATAAAACAGCGGCAGACCGCTGGCGCCGGACGCTTCAGTTTTGATGTCCGGGAGGAAGGCCAGCGACATGGTGAGGTCGTCATAGCCCGGTGGATCGTAGTCGCCTATATCGGTGCGGATCCAGTTTTTACCCCACCAGGCGTCCCAGCCGGCCTTATCGCTGAAGTTGATGTAATCGTTGAAGCTGTGCCAGTTTTGTCCTGTGCCCGGCCGCCAGTCGCCCCAGTTTTTACCCAGTGTTTTTTCGATCTCTGCACCTTTCAGATACAGCGAGCCGAACTGGAAGGTCTGCATATCCGCCAGCGTGGCGTAACCGACGTGATTCACCACCACGTCGAACAGGATGCGGATACCACGCTGGTGCGCTTGCTCGACCAGCGTGCGCAGATCTTGCTCGCTGCCCATATTGGCATCGAGCCGGGTCCAGTCCAGCGCGTAGTATCCGTGATAGGCATAATGCGGGAAGTCGCCCTTGGTGCCGCCGCCAACCCAGCCGTGGATCTGCTCCAGCGGCGAACTGATCCACAGCGCATTGACGCCGAGCTGTTGCAGATAATCGAGCTTTTTCGTCAGGCCGGCCAAATCGCCGCCGTGGAAGGTGCCTATCTCCTGCATGCCGTCGCTGCGGCGGCCGTAGCTGTGGTCGTTGGCCGGGTTGCCGTTTTCAAAGCGATCGGTGAGGGCGAAGTAGACCGTGGCGTTGTGCCAGTTGAACGGCGCGGCTTTCTCGCTGCTTGCCGACTCCAGCAACAGTAACCCCCCGCTGCCTGCGGCCGGTTGCAGGGTGACTTTGCCCTGGCTGACCCTGGTCGTTTGGCCAGAATAGAAATCACGTACCGTTTCACCTTCGGCAAAGGTCGCCGCCACGTCAAGAGTGACCGGCAAGCCGTTCCAGCGTGGGCAGATGCGTGCTACCGAAGCGGCGGCGATTTCCGGTGCGGTTTTCAGGCTGAGCTGCAACGTTGGTGTACCGCTGCGGGTGTCGATGCGCACCTGATATTCGCCTGCGCGGAACAACCGCCAGTTAACCGGTGGGTTATCGCCGCAAGGTTGCAGTGACAGGGCTTGATTCAGTTTGGCCGCCGTGGTCGGCTGCCAGCACTGTTGGTTCTGGTAAATCTTCAGCGGCAGTTCGCCCTTGGCCAACGTGGCGTGGCTGGTGAACAAGCCGCTGGCGGACTCGTCAAAGGCCGGGAAGCTTTGCAGCGTCCAGCTCGCTATTGCCGCCGGTGACAGCAGCATCAACAGGGGAAGGGTCAGGCGTTTCATGGCTCTCCTTACGCGTGGCAGGAAGCGTCTTTATCGTAGGGTAATGCCCAGTGTGACCAACGATAAAAAAATAGCCTCATCCCAACAGATAATTTTCCGGGAGGAGATGGCGGGGGGAGAGGGATGGAACGAAATGGGCGGCGGGCGCCGCCCTTCATGACTATTTCTTCAGCAGTTGCGGATTAACACAGTTTTCTTTGACCGTGCCGGTCAGGGCGGCAATCAGGTTGTCGACGGCACATTCGGCCATGCCATAGCGGGTCTCATGGGTCGCAGAACCGATATGCGGCAGTGCCACTACGTTTGGCAGCGTCAGCAGCGGAGAAGACACCGGCAGCGGCTCTTTTTCGAAAACGTCCAGCCCGGCGGCATGGATGGTCCCGTTCTGCAGCGCTTCTATCAGCGCGGCTTCGTCCACCACCGGGCCACGACCGGCGTTGATCAGGATGCCGCTCTTTTTCATTTTCGCCAGTTGGTCGCGGCTGATCATATGGAAGGTTTCATCCGTCAGCGGCAGCGTAATGCAGATGAAATCGGATTCAGCCAATAGCGTATCCAGGTCACAGCGGCGGGCGTTAAAACGTTGCTCGGCTTCTTCGTGCGTGCGGCGGGCGTTATACAACACCGGCATGCCGAAGCCGAAGTGCGCACGTTGCGCCAGCGCCAGGCCAATTCGGCCCATCCCGAGGATGCCGATGGTTTTATGGTGTACATCGACGCCAAACCAGTCGGCTCCAATGCTGCCCTGCCATTCGCCGGCCTTTACCCGTTCGGCCACTTCCACCACCCGGCGCGCTGTCGCCAGCACCAGACTCATGATGGTATCGGCGACGGTTTCGGTCAGCACGGTAGGGGTATGCATCAGCAGCACGTTATGAGCATTAAGCGCGTCGACGTCGAAATTGTCGTAACCGACGGAAATGGTTGAGGCCGCACGCAGTTTTGGCGCCTGCTGCAGGAAAGCCTCATCAATTTTACCGCCGGAACCGATGATCCCTTCCGCCTGTTGCAACGCCTGGCGCAGCTCATCGTGGTTATCCGGGGTCAGGCCGTCGAAGGCGTGCACGGTGAAGTGCTGTTCCAGTCGTTCACGCAGGTCGGCGGGTATGTTTTTGTATAAAACGATAGAAGGCTTCATCACGAACTCCAGCAAGCTAACGATTAGGACGTTGGGGATCCAACATAACATAAAGCAAAAAGGGTGAAGGGCGCAGCGCCCGTCACCCCGGTCATTCAGGTAGATCAGGCCAGTTGTGGCTGGGCCTCGTTGCGAGCGGGTTTGACGACCAGCGTCAGCACCACCGCCGCCAGCAGGGCAATGGCCATAAACATATAAGAAGCCGCCGGGCTACCGGTAGCGCCGTTCAGGTAACCGACAAACCACGAGCCGAAGAAGGAACCCAGCGCACCCATGCTGTTGATCAGTGCCATGGCGCCACCGGCAACGTTTTTCGGCAGCATTTCAGGAATGATGGCGAAGAAAGGCCCATAAGGGGCATACATAGCGGCACCGGCAATCACCAACAGGGTGTAAGAGACCCAGAAATGGTTGGCGCCGACGGCGTAAGAGCCGAAGAAAGCCAGCGCGCCAATCAGCAACAGCGGCCAGACGAACAGCTTACGGTTTTGCATTTTGTCGGAGGCCCAGGACACCAGGATCATGGCGATAGTCGCCGCCAGGTAAGGCACCGCTGACAGCCAGCCGGCTTCCACCATACCCATCTGCATGCCGCTGCGCAGGATGGAAGGCAACCACAGCACGAAGCCATACACGCCAATACTCCAGGCAAAGTACTGCGCGCACAGCAAAATAACGTTGCGTGAACGGAAGGCTTCACCGTAGTTACGCACCGCTTTAATGCCTTTTTGTTCTTCTTCCAGCTGCTGCTGCAACGCCAGTTTTTCGCCGTCGCTCAGCCATTTGGCCTGGGCGGGTTTGTCTTTGGCCAGCACCCACCAGCAGAAGGCCCAGATCACCGCCGGAATGCCTTCAAAGATGAACATTTCACGCCAGCCGTAGGCGTGGATCAGGTAGCCGGAAACCACCGACATCCACAGCACCGTGACCGGGTTGCCGAGGATCAGGAAGGTATTGGCGCGTGAGCGTTCTGATTTGGTGAACCAGTTGCTGATGTAAATCAGCATCGCCGGCATGACCGCGGCCTCCACCACGCCGAGGATAAAGCGGATAGCGGCCAGCATGGGGATATTACTGACCATGCCGGTCAGTGAGGCGCAGGCCCCCCACAGGATCAGGCACCAGAAAATCAGTTTTTTAACGCTGCGGCGTTCGGCATAGATAGCGCCGGGGATCTGGAAAAAGAAATAGCCGAGGAAAAACAGCGCGCCCAGCAGTGAGGACATGCCCTTGGTGATACCCAAATCGTCATTAATGCCGGCGGCCGAAGCAAAGCTGAAGTTGGCGCGGTCGAGATAGGCCAGGCTGTAGGTGATAAACACGATGGGCATGATGTACCACCAGCGTTTAGCCGCGATAGTCGCTTTGTTCATGTTCAGATTCCTCAGTGTTCTCTCAACGCGTCCTGGTTGTAGGGCCAGAGGTACACGTCATGTGGAGAAGTCGGTTAACCGATTATGTTTGTTATATTTATTCAGCCAGTGCTGCGCGGGTCGGCAAGCCTTCGCTGTCGCCGATGGCCTGGATCGCCAGCGAGCCGATTTTGTTACCGCGTTGAACCGCCTGTTTCAGCGTTTTGCCTTCCAGCAGGGCGCTAAGGGTGCCGACCGCAAAACCGTCGCCTGCCCCCACGGTGTCCACTACGTTGTCGACTTTAATGGCAGCTACGGCCGCCTGGTCGCCGGCGGCGGTTTTAAACCAGGCGCCGTCCGGGCCGGTTTTGATAATCACCGCCTGTACGCCGCGCTCTAGGTAAAAATCGGCAATGCCTTCCGGCGTTGATTGGCCGGTGAGGATTTGCCCTTCTTTCAGCCCCGGCAGCACCCAGTCGGCGGCAAACGCCAGCTTATTGAGCTGTTCGATCATCACCTGTTGGCTGGACCACAGCACCGGACGTAAATTAGGGTCGAACGAAATGGTTTTGCCCATCGCACGCATCTCACGTGCGGCATGGTGACACAGCGCCAGCGACTGACCGGACAGGGCCGCCGCTACGCCGCTCAGGTGCAGATGGCGAGCGGAACCGAAGTATTCGCGGTTGAAATCGTCCACTGAAAGATGACTGGCCGCCGAGCCTTTGCGGAAATACTCCACCTTGGGATCGGTACCATCCGTGGTTTTAGATTTGATCTGAAAACCGGTCGGATAATTGCCGTCTACCGTTACCTGCTGGGCGTTAATGCCTTCTTTTTTCAATTGTTGCAGGGCGAAGCGGCCGAAACTGTCATTGCCGACGCGGCTGACCCAGCCGACGTTCAGGCCCAGACGTGCCAGACCGATCGCCACGTTCAGTTCGGCACCGGCAATGCGCTTGGTGAAGGTTTCCACTTCCGCCATATCGCCGGTTTGGCTTGCCACGAACATGGCCATGGCTTCACCCAGGGTGACGACGTCCAATGGTGCGCTATGCGCGGCTGTCAGCGTTGTCATGATGTTTTACTCCGCACGCAGCAGGTTAACGTAGTAGCGGGTTACGTCTTCCAGACTGTCACCCTGCAATGGGAATTCAATGCCACGTGGAACATCCTGCGGCAGACGGGTCAGCAACTCACGCCATTTACCGTCACTGTCGTCCAGCGCCACGGCACGCCAGCCTTTCAGGCTATGAGTGGCGGCTTTAACGTGAACGTAGCTGACGTGGCGGGCCAGGCGCTCGGCGGCGGCGAAGGCGTCTTGCCCGACCCAGTGCCAGTTGGCCATATCGAAAGTCATGCTGACCGGCAGACGGTTATCTTCCGCCGCGTGGAAAAAGGCGTTCAGCAGTGACAGAATGCCGCAGTCCGGGGTCTGGTCATTTTCCACCACCAGGCTGACCGGATGCTGCTCCAGTGCCACTTTCAGTTCGGTAAAATCGAAGCCCGGCTGGTAATGGCCCAGGGATAATTTTAACTGGCGCGCATTCAACGTCTGGGCTTCCGCCAGCAGTGCAGGCAGATTTGGGTTCAGCGTGTGCTGCGGGGTAAACAGGGCTTCAGGTGCGGAATAAACGGCAAACAGTTGCTGCTGTTCGATGGCCTGAGCCAGAGCCGGCAGGGCCTGTAGCTCCTGAGCAGAAAACAGTTCGCGGCGAATTTCTACGCCGTCGGCACCTGCACCGGCGATGATCGGCAGTAAAGCGGCCTGGCCACCGAGCTGCTGGACGGTATCGGTGCCATAGGCGCCGGTCACTATGATAATTTCTCTGGTCATTTTTGCTCCTGAGGTGGTGTTAGTCCCACCGATACTGTTAACCACAAGTTAAATGGTACCGGTTCCAGACAAAAGCGACAGAGTGTAAAAATATGATCGCAGTCACGAACCTGAGCAAAAAATAGTCTGGATGATGCGATGTAAGGGGCGCACAGCTCGCGCCCCTGCGGGAAAGGGGGAGAGATTATCGGGTGGTGGAGCCGCGCACGATCAGCTCACCGGGGAACATCTGTTCGCTGATGGGGGTATTCAGGCCCTGAATGCGTTGCACCAGTTGCTCCAGCGCGGCATGGCCCATTTGATAGGTGGGCTGTTTCAGGGTGGTGATGCCCACCCCAGCCAGTTCGGCCCATTCCAGCTCGTCAAAGCCCAGCAGGCCGATATCGCTGCCCCACTGGATACCCAGCCGGCGCATGGCGCGTGCCACCTGCAGCGTCAGGGCACCATTAGCGGAAATCACCGCCTTGCGCATACCGCGATGGCGAGCGTTAAAGTCGTGGATCACGCCTTCCAGCTGCTTAACGTCGTTAAGCGGAGTTTCGGCCTGTTCGGCCAACAGTCCGGCATGTTGCGCCATGGTCTGGTTAAAGGCGTGCAGCCTTTCCAGGCGGGTATTGACCGTGCCGATTGGCTCGCTGAGAAACAAAATGGCTTCGAAACCCTGTTGCAGCAGGTGTTCCGTGGCGACGGTGGCCGCTTCGTGATTGTTGAGGCCCACCACATCGCAGGCGAAATCAGAGATTTTGCGGTCAATAAGCACCATCGGCAGCATCGATTGTTGCAGGGTCGACAGCGCCTCTTCGCGCATACCGACGGCATTGACCACGATGCCCTCTACCCGGTAACTGCTAAGCAATTGCAGGTAGTGCTGTTCCTGGTTGACCTCGTTATTGGTATTACACACCAGCAGGGTAAAACCGTGTTGGCGGCAGGCCGCTTCGATACCGCGCATTACGTCCACCGAGTAGGGATTGGTGATGTCGGCGATGATCAGGCCAATCAGCCGCGTTTGGCCGCCCTTCAGGCTGCGTGCCATCTGGCTGGGCCGATAGTCGAGCTGGTGGATCGCCTGTTCGATGCGCTGTTTGAGATCGTCAGAAAGCAGGTGCTGCTCACCATTGAGATAGCGCGATACGCTGGTTTTACCCGTCTTGGCGGTTTTCGCCACATCGCTGATGGTGGCCCGCCCCGAGGCGCGAATTGCCTTAACACTGCTCACAGCCGATCTCCCCTGTGGTTAATTGCCAAGGAGACTAACACACCCGGCGCAGAGCCGGAATGCCCAATGGCGGAGCGGCGGGGGACAGGAAGTGGCGGGGCAGAGCGCCCCGCACGGGATTACTGCAGCGGGCTGAGGGTGATTTCAACGCGGCGGTTTTGTGCCTTGCCTTCCGTGGTGCTGTTGGAGGCGATCGGGTTGTCCGGACCGGCACCTGAGGTGCGGATGCGGTTGGCCGCAACACCCTGGGTGATCAGCGCGCTACCCACGCCGTCGGCACGTTGCTGAGACAGGGTCATGTTCAGCGCACGGGAACCGGTGCTGTCGGTGTAGCCGATGATGTTAACCGCCGTTTTCGGGTATTCCTTCAACACCATGGCCACGCCGGTCAGGGTATTGGCACCCGCCGGTTTCAGGGTAGCGCTGCTGCTGTCGAAGGTGACGTTATTTGGCATGTTCAGCACGATATTGTCGCCCTGACGGGTCACGCTAACGCCGGTACCTTTCATTTTGTCGCGCAGTTTGGCTTCCTGCACGTCCATGTAATAACCGGCACCGCCGCCCAGTGCTGCACCGGCAGCGGCACCAATCAGTGCGCCTTTGCCGCGGTCTTTTTTCGACGAGGACAGCATGCCGACGCCTGCGCCCAATGCCGCGCCGATCCCTGCGCCAATGCCGGATTTTCCGGCTTCAGATTCCCCGGTGTACGGGTTGGTGGTACAGGCTGACAGCGTGAGCGCAAGGCTCACCGCGCCGGCAATAATCGCAATGCGTTTATTCATGTTTTTTCCTTTGTGGCATCAGAATCTGTGTGCGTCAGTCCAATCTCGGGGACGCTAAAAAAACCGTTGGCCGCCTGGTATGCCAGGTTGCGGCGCTACTATGACGCGTATCTCCTCCGGCAGTTCCGGAAAAAAACGTGACAAATTATAAGCGGCTCACGGGCTGCGCTTGTTATCCGGTAAAACGGAGGGGAATACCATGCAGCGGATTCTGAATTGAGCGCACCCCGGTGCGGAGTGCGCTGTTTTTAGCCAGAAGTGACAAAAATCAAACGCTGGCGGCCCAGTTCATGAGCAACGTATGGGCTTGAGTTTCTTCATTTAACAGGCGCTGTGTTACCTGGAAACCCTGCTTGTGGTAGAACGCGCAGGCGCGCAGATTCTCCTGATACACTTCCAGGCTCAGCTGGGGATAGCGTTGTTGTACGTGCGCCATCAGCGCCTGTCCGACGCCGCGACCGTGAAACGCCTGTTCAACAAACAGCGCGCCAATGAAGCGCTGATCCAACACGCTAATGAAGCCGACGATCTCCCCCTCATGCCAATACGCCCAACTGTGCGCTCGCGGCAGGTAGTTTTCCCGTACCAGCGTTGCGCTTTCCCGCCAGTAGCTTTCCTTCACGAACGGATGGGCGGCGATGGTGCTGGGCAACCACAGGGCCATCAGCCGCGGCAGATCGGCCGGGCCGCAAGGGTGGATCGCTACGGCTTTGGGTAGCAGAGGCATCCGGTCAGATGATCGTTCACCAGCCCGCTGGCCTGCATAAAGGCATAACAGGTGGTAGAACCGATAAATTTGAAGCCGCGTTTTTTTAGCGCCTTGGACATGGCGTCTGAACGTTCGGTTTTCGCCGGTACTTCGCTCAATTGTTGCCAACGGTTGAGCAGTGGCTTGCCGTCGACAAAGGTCCAGATAAAGCTGACGAAATCTTCACCGGCTGCTTCCATCGCCAGATAGGCCCTGGCGTTGGCAATGATGGCCTCGATTTTGCCCCGGTGGCGGATAATGCCGCTGTCCTGCAGCAAGGTTTCCACCTCTTGTTCGCTGATGGCCGCCACCCGCTGTGGATCGAAGTTGTGGAAGGCACGACGGTAGTTTTCACGTTTCTTTAGCACGGTGATCCAGGACAGTCCGGCCTGTTGCCCTTCCAGACACAGCATTTCGAACAGTTCACGCGCATCGGTAGTCGGTGCGCCCCATTCCTTGTCGTGATACTCGAGATATAACGGATCTGCCGTCACCCAACCGCAACGTTCGTTGATCATACTGACTGTCCTTGTGCTGTGTTTATTTACAGTAAGCATCGCCCGAAGTTGCGAACTTGGCAAGCCCCTGATTGTTTTATCAACGACCGGCTTGACGTGGCGAAAAAGCCAGCAATATTTACTAGATGGCCGGTAGCCAAAAAGGCCAATGATAAAAATGTATTTTCCTTCATTTGCTTGGCTCTCAGGAGTCTGTTCATGCCTCTAAAAATAACTCGTATGCCCCGCCCGGCGGTGCTTGCAGTGGCAATATTATGCAGTATGACGACCTCAGCGCTGGCCTACGACCAACTCTACGTCTTTGGCGACAGTCTGAGCGACACCGGCAACAATGGCCGCTTTACCTACGACAGCAATAAACATCTGTTATACGACGAAGTGCTGGCGCAACGTATTGGTGCCGCGCTGGTGGCATCGGATAACGGCGGTGACAACTATGCCGCGGGCGGTGGCGTGGCGGTACCGGCGCTTAACCCGGCGGATAACACTCAGGATCAGGTGCAGAGCTACCTCAACCGGGTCAATGGCCGGGCCGATGGTGATGGGCTGTATATTCACTGGATTGGTGGCAACGACCTGGCGGCGGCGGCGTTAAATCCGACGACTGCGCCGGGTGTGGCCTACAACAGTGCGGCCGCCGCTGCAGCGCAGGTTCACTCGTTGTTAAATGCCGGTGCCGGAACGGTGATTGTCCCGACGGTGCCGAATATTGGCTCTACGCCGCAGCTGATGGAGCTGATTATCCAACAGGCGCTGACGCCGGTGCAAAACGCGGCAGTGCAGGCGGCCTACGCCACCCTGAATTCGCTGGCGACCCCGGACAATGACTCGCGAACTCAGGCCATCCACCAGGCGCTGACGGCCGCTGCGGCGCAGGGCAGTACCATCCCGCAGGTGCAGCAGGCGATTGCCGCACAGCTGATTGCCGCCTTTGACAGCCTGAGTGCTCAGGCCGGGCAACTGACCGATTTTTATAACCAGAACGAAGACCGCCTGCTGGCACTGGGCAGCGGCAATATCGTTCGGGTTGATGTCAACAAACTGTTTAGCGAGGCGATTGCCAATCCGGCGCAGTTTGGCTTTACCAATACCGCCGGTATGGCCTGCCCGCCGGGCGTTTCTTCAGCTGTGTGCAGCTCCGCCATGCCGGGTTTTGACAGCAGCCAATCCTATCTGTTTGCCGATCATTTCCACCCCAGCCCGCAGGCACATCAACTGATCGCCGATTACATTCAGGCGGTGCTGGACGGCCCGGCGCAGGTGGTGGCGCTGAATCAGGCGACGGCGGCCATGGCGCGTGACAGCCGCGCTACCCTCGACAGCCGTTTCCAACAGTTGCGCAATGGCGGCAATCCGCAAGGGGCGCTGGGCGTGTTCGGCGGTTATGCCGGACAACACTATGACTATTCAGCCAATCTGGCGGCAGGTGACGGCAACGCCACCACCCATAATCTGACGGTCGGGGTGGATTACCAGTTGACCGACGGCTGGTTAATTGGGGCGCTGATTTCCGGTTCCAATGACGATCAGCAGCCTTCCAGCCGCTACGACTATAAGGCGCGTGGCCTGCTGTTCTCGGCCTTTACCGCCCTGGACGTGTTTGAGCACGGTTGGGTGAACGCCGATCTGCATTACGCGACAATGGATTACGATGATATTCGCCGCAGCATGCAACTGGGGTCGTTAACCCGCACCGAAACCGGCAGCACCGATGGCAAGCAGTGGGGCGCAAGGGTCACCGCCGGTTATGACTTCCCTGTTACTTCTTATCTGACCACCGGGCCGATGGCGCAGTTCGCCTGGGATTACAGTAACGTCTCCGGTTACAGCGAGGACGGCAACGACAGCACCGCCATGAGGTTTAACGACCAGACCTACCATTCGCAGATTGGTGCGCTGGGCTGGCGGTTAGACAGCAATTTCGGCCTGTTTAACCCGTACGCCGAGGTGAGTTATCAGCATCAGTTTGGCGATGATGTCTATCGGGCCGGCGGCGGCCTGAAGTCCACCCAGACCTCTTTTACCCGCGACAGCGCCAATCAGGATAAAAACTGGCTGGATGTGACCCTGGGAGCGAACATGCCGCTGACAGATCAGGTGGCCGCGTTCGCCACCGTTTCGCAGACCGGCGGCCTGAGCAGCGGCGAACAGTTTATGTATAACGTCGGCGTCAGTGCGCGGTTTTGAGTGGTTGATATATCAGTAAGGGGCCCGGACATCTGGCCCATAATCAATACCGGTTGATGTGGCGGATCGCAGATATAACGGTATGTTGATGCTGGCCAATTAAACAGTGTGGGCACATCTATGATGTATGGGGGATTATTCGATTTGCTATGGATTATTTATGGCACTGAGTGGGGGGAATCAACGTTATAATGCGATAATTTTCGCTCTTTGCATGATGAAATACAGTATTTGACTGTACTTTAGTACAACTATCATTCGAGTTTAAAAAACTTTATTGTTATCTCAGAAAAACAAGACACACATAAAAAAAACTGATCCTGAATCAGGATCAGATAGCCAATTTGGCCAACACCAGGGAAACAATTTTAAATATTATTGTTTTATATATTTTGATTGTCAATTTCTTTCTTTCACCCTGTCATTTGATGGGGTGAGGAAGTTATTGGTTTTTTCCTCTGATGGCGAATCGTGTGTCTTCCTCCGTACTTGCTCGTAACTCCTCACTCCGTATGTAGTGTTTTTGTTTATTTTGTAATTAAAATTAACATGACATGTATCTGAAATTTTTTGAAGATAACCACGATATTTTCCTTTTTTACCTATCCTTTATGAGGCTAAATGGCGCTTATTAATATAAATAAATCCCAATCCGTGATTATTTATATTGTATAGATAATTTTTGTTGTCGATTTTAATAATTTAACCTGACTTTTTATCAGTTATGCCGCCAGCAATTTTTATGTTATAATTTTTATTAGCTAAGGATTTTTATTTTTTAAGGAGAGGGTTCAGTGTCAAATTCATTCTTCAATGATGAAACCATCAACACCACCATAAAAAATGATTTGGAAGGTAAACTTAGCGAGTATAGTAACGTGAAGTACGCTTTTGCCATAATGAATAAAAGAAACCCGGCGAACTTTGCGATTATTTCGAATGGAACTGAATGGTTTGAATTTTATACAGAAAATAACTATCAATTTATCGACCCGGTTCTTATTACTGCTTCGCGCCGTATTACTCCGTTCTCCTGGGATGAAAATATAATGATTGATCCAGGGTTAAAATTGCCAAGAATTTTTGATATGGCTAAGAATTACAATGTAGTTAATGGCTATACATTTGTGCTGCACGATCATAATCATAATTTGGTGGTGCTTTCTATTATGATTGATAAACATTGCGACTATAATATAGAAGAAAGAATAATAGCCAACCAAGACAAACTTCAAATGCTGCTAATTACTACTCATGATAAGCTCACTGCATTTTACAAGGAAATTAATAGCCCTACCTACTTTGACAAAATGAACAATAAAGGAATATTCTCGAAGCGAGAGAATGAGATAATTTACTGGGCAAGCATGGGTAAATCCTATCAGGAGATTGCGCTCATCCTGGGGATCAAGCTCACCACAATAAAATATCATATTGGTAATGCCGTCAAAAAATTAGGCGTTACCAACGCCAAACATGCTATCAGGCTAGGCGTTGAACTACAGCTGATCAGACCCGTGCTTCCTGACACGGAAGGTTAATGGCCAGGCATCGCGGTCCGGGGTTAAGCCAGGGTGGGCCAAGTTGATGCGATCGACCAATATCTGCTGGTTGCGATCGTCAACCGGCATGTAAATCAGGTAAATTCGCTGGTTTTTCTCTGATTGCCCTTGCTCGACTACTGTAATTTCCCAACCGGATCTTTGGAAGATAATCAGCATGGGATGGCTGATGATTGCATAAATCCCTTGGTAATCATAATTTCTTGCATAATTGATCATAGATAAAAATAGTAGTGAACTGATCGGTTCATTTTGTAATTTCATCGCCTGCACACGTCCTTTATCGATAAAAAGCCTACTGGCCTCAACAAAGTTACCTTCAGGAAGTTCTATTTTATTAAAATAGGATTTAAACGTGCCAGTAATCATATTATTGTATTTTGTTTCTATAAATCGCAGACTGCAGACTACCATATTTTCATACATACCAAAAAGGTACGTAGTATGATTGTTATCATACTCGTCAAATTCCATATTGTTTTCGCAATTAACAATCCAGTTGAGACGGTCTTTAAATGTCCTCTTTCTTAAAGAGAATAATTCTTTAGAACGGTTATCCGACAGTAGATTGTAATCCACATCAAAGATTTCTATCATTTCTACATCTTCCATAATCGAATTTTAAATTTAATTTCGTCTTACGACAATGCTGGGGTGCGGTAGACAATCCTACCAGAGTCAAGTCGGCAAGTAAATTTTTAGCCTGTGAGGTAAATAATTGATGATTGGTTTTTATAATAAAGTGTTTCTTTTATGTGATGATTGTTATTTTAACAATCACATTTTTGTTTGCGAATTATCTCTTGGAATGTTTCACATGAGGATGTCTTTTTAAGCACGATTATTGTCGGTATGTTATCAATTCTGTGAATAATAGAAATGTTATTGTCTGCAGGTACAGAAGTTAACTTAATTCGAAAGACGCTAACCTGACGGCATCCTTGCCTCATGGTTTTGTTGTTATCGCTGCGCTGCGTGCTGAATACCTCGGTGGTGCGGCGAGCTGTCGGCTCCCATCTTTCTTTCAGGCTGCAGCAGGGTCATGCACAGCATGCTGCAGAAGGACACCACGGCGGTGGCGAAGAACATCGCGCCATAACCGTGGTGTTGTGCCAGCCAGCCGCTCAGCATCGGTGCGGTGATCGAGGCAATATTGGCGATCGCCAGCGTCATGCCGCTGTAGGCACCCACCGAAGCCTTGGGCGTGACGTCGATCACCACCGACCAATACACATTATTCACCAGCGCATTCAGCGCGTTACCCAGCGTCATCAGCAGAATGATTTCGGTCGGCGTGCTCATAAAGGGGATCAGCAGGAAACAGGTGGCGGTCAGCAGCAAGGTGACTGCCGCGAACAGGTTGCGCGCCAGCCGCAGGTTGCCAAAGCGTCGTAGCAGCGCGTCGGCGATGCGGCCGCCGAGCAGAACGGTGAAACAGGCTCCGCTCCACGGGATCATCGCCACATACCACAGCGAGTGCAGATCGTAATTAAAGGTGTCTTGCAGGTATTTGGGGCCCCAGGTCACCAGCACAAAGGTGACATAGAGGAAAGAGAAGTAACCCAGGGCGTTAAACACCAGCGTGCGGTTGGTAAAGAATGCCCACCACGGCAGGCGTGGTTGCTGGCTGTCTGCGTCCTGATCGGCACTAATGGCCGCCAGTTCGACGGCGTTGACTTCAGGGTGCTCCTCCGGCGTGTCAGTGAAGAAACGGGCAAACAGCAGAATGGCGATCAGCGAGAACAGACCCAGCAGCATAAACATGCTGCGCCAGTCATCGGTCAGCAGCAGCAGCCCCACGGCCAGCGGTGCGGTCAGCAGTGACCCCACCTGAGTGCTCAGCAGGCCGATGCCCAGCGAAAACCCACGCTCCTTGCGCGGTGCCCAGTTGGCGATGGTTTTGTTCATCAGCGCATAGGCCGGACCTTCGGCAAAACCGAACATGATACGCAGCGCGGCGAAACCCATGATCGCCGACCCTCCAAACAGTGCTACCCCCAGTTCGCCCGCCCAGGCGGTGGCGATCTCCAGCAGCGACCACAGCGCTCCGGCGATCAGCCAGACCTTTTTGGTGCCGACGCGGTCGGCCAGAAAACCGCCGCACAGCGAACCGAACAAATAGCCAAAGCCGAAGTAGCCCAGCACGGCGCCCAGTTGTGCCTTGTTGAAGTTGAATTCTCGGGAGATATCGTTGGCGGCGAAGGATAGCGCACCGCGATCGACGTAGTTGATCAGCGCAATAAAGAACACCATGGCGAAAATACGGTAGCGATAGCGGCTGTCGGTTAAGGCGGTAGTCATCAGCGAACCTCCTGAAATGTTGGTTATCAGGACGCTAGCAAGGTTGGTGCCAGTCTCGGAGATCATGGAGGGCGGGGGGCCGTGGTGTATTCGCAGGGGGAAACCGTGCCATGCAGGCGCATTTGCCCCATTTCAGTGCGTAAAAACACCGCGCTTCTTTGATGATTCGCACTTGTTACCGGATTCGGGCTGTATATCTTACGGTCAACGGGTATACTGGCGCATCCCATTTAAATCCACTTGTATCGCGTGCGAATTCAACATGCAAAAGTTTGATACCAAGACCTTTCAGGGCCTGATCCTGACACTGCAGGACTATTGGGCGCGCCAGGGCTGCACCATCGTTCAACCATTGGACATGGAAGTCGGCGCGGGAACCTCACACCCGATGACGTGCCTGCGCGCACTGGGGCCGGAGCCAATGGCCACCGCCTACGTGCAGCCGTCCCGCCGCCCGACCGACGGCCGCTACGGTGAAAACCCAAACCGTCTGCAACACTATTACCAGTTCCAGGTGGTGATTAAGCCATCGCCGGACAACATTCAGGAACTGTACCTGGGCTCGTTGAAAGAGCTGGGTCTGGATCCGACCATTCACGATATCCGCTTCGTAGAAGATAACTGGGAAAACCCGACGCTTGGCGCCTGGGGCCTGGGCTGGGAAGTGTGGCTGAACGGCATGGAAGTGACGCAGTTCACTTACTTCCAGCAGGTCGGCGGCATGGAGTGCAAACCGGTAACCGGCGAGATCACCTACGGTCTGGAACGTCTGGCGATGTATATCCAGGGCGTGGACAGCGTCTACGATCTGGTGTGGAGCGACGGCCCGCTGGGTGTGACCACCTATGGCGACGTGTTCCATCAGAACGAAGTGGAGCAGTCCACTTACAACTTCGAATACGCCGACGTGGACTTCCTGTTCTCCTGCTTTGAGCAGTACGAGAAAGAAGCCCAGTCGCTGCTGGCGCTGGAGAAACCACTGCCGCTGCCGGCTTACGAACGTATTCTGAAGGCCGGCCACACCTTCAACCTGTTGGATGCGCGCAAGGCGATCTCGGTGACCGAGCGTCAGCGTTATATTCTGCGTATCCGCACGCTGACCAAAGCCGTTGCCGAGGCCTACTACGCTTCTCGCGAAGCGCTGGGCTTCCCAATGTGCAAAAAGAACAAGAGCTAAGAGGCAGCCATGACTCAACAGACTTTCCTGGTGGAAATCGGCACGGAAGAGCTGCCGCCGAAGGCTCTTCGTTCACTGGCAGAAGCTTTTGCCGCGAATTTTACCGCCGAGCTCGATAGCGCCAACCTCGAACACGGCGAAGTGAGCTGGTTTGCCGCTCCGCGCCGCCTGGCGCTGAAAGTGGCCAATTTGAGCGCTGCACAGGCCGATCGCGAAGTCGAAAAACGCGGTCCGGCCATTGCCCAGGCGTTTGACGCCGAAGGCAAGCCAAGCAAGGCGGCCGAAGGTTGGGCACGCGGTTGCGGTATTACCGTCGATCAGGCCGAACGCCTGGCGACCGACAAAGGTGAATGGCTGCTGTATCGCGCCCATGTTAAAGGCCAATCCGCGCAAGCGCTGCTGGCGGGCATGGTCAGCAATTCTCTGGCCAAGCTGCCGATCCCGAAACTGATGCGCTGGGGCGATTCCGACGTGCAGTTTGTGCGTCCGGTGCACACCGTGACGATGCTGTTGGGTGCGGAACTGATCCCGGGCACCGTGCTGGGCATCGATTCTGCCCGTACGGTTCGCGGCCACCGTTTCATGGGTGAAGCGGAATTCACTATCGACAATGCCGACCAATATCCGCAGATCCTGCTGGAGCGCGGTAAGGTGATCGCCGATTACGAAACCCGTAAGGCAATGATCAAGCGTGACGCCGAGCTGGCTGCTTCGACCATTGGCGGCAAGGCCGATCTGAGCGAAAGCCTGCTGGAAGAAGTGGCCTCGCTGGTGGAATGGCCGGTGGTGTTGACCGCCAAATTCGAAGAGAAATTCCTGGCGGTGCCGGCGGAAGCGCTGGTGTACACCATGAAAGGCGACCAGAAGTATTTCCCGGTGTATGACGCCGCGGGCAAACTGTTGCCGAACTTTATCTTCGTGGCCAATATCGAATCCAAAGATCCGCAGCAAATTATTTCCGGTAACGAGAAGGTAGTGCGTCCGCGTCTGGCCGATGCCGAGTTCTTCTTCAACACCGACCGCAAAAAACGTCTGGAAGACAACCTGCCGCGTCTGGAAACCGTGCTGTTCCAACAGCAACTGGGCACCCTGCGCGACAAGACCGACCGTATTCAGGCGCTGGCGGGCTGGGTTGCCGGTCAGATTGGTGCTGACGTTAACCACGCTACCCGTGCGGGCCTGCTGTCGAAGTGCGATCTGATGACCAACATGGTCTTCGAATTCACCGACACCCAGGGCGTGATGGGCATGCACTACGCGCGTCATGACGGCGAAGCTGAAGACGTGGCGGTTGCGCTGAACGAACAGTACCAGCCGCGCTTTGCCGGTGATGCACTGCCGGAGTCGCTGGTGGCCTGTTCGCTGGCGATCGCCGACAAGATGGACACCCTGGCCGGTATTTTCGGCATCGGGCAACATCCGAAAGGCGATAAAGACCCGTTTGCACTACGCCGTGCTGCGCTGGGCGTGCTGCGTATTATCGTTGAGAAAAACCTGACGCTGGATCTGCAGACCCTGACCGAAGAGGCCGTGCGCCTGTACGGCAGCAAGCTGACCAATGCCAAGGTGGTCGATGAGGTCGTCGAGTTTATGCTGGGCCGTTTCCGTGCCTGGTATCAGGAAGAAGGCCACGCGGTCGACACCATTCAGGCGGTGTTGGCACGTCGTCCGACCAAACCGGCGGACTTCGATGCGCGCGTCAAAGCGGTGACCCACTTCCGTACCCTGGAAGCGGCAGCTGCGCTGGCTGCGGCCAACAAACGCGTTTCCAATATCCTGGCCAAATCTACCGATACGCTCAATGACCGCGTTCATGCCTCGGTATTGAAAGAAGCGGCTGAGATCCAACTGGCGACCCATCTGGTGGTACTTCGCGATAAGCTGGAGCCGTATTTTGCGGCAGGCAACTATCAGGATGCGCTGGTGGAGCTGGCAGACCTGCGTGAGCCGGTCGATGCGTTCTTCGACAACGTGATGGTGATGGCAGAAGACGAAGCGGTACGTGTGAACCGTCTGACGCTGCTGAGCAAGCTGCGTGAGCTGTTCCTGCAGGTCGCGGATATCTCCGTGCTGCAATAAGCGGTTCTGCTGTGAAAAGGCGCCTCAGGGCGCCTTTTTTATTGCTGACGGCGCAGTGGGCGGTTTTGTGTCAAACCTGTTTCTTTTAACGCTGCCAATAGCTCACCGACTTGGGGGGTGACTTGGGGGGTAGGGCTTGATTTCAGCGCTCTCAAATCATGTTCGACCTGGTTTCAGGTATCGCTATTACTTCCCTTTCACCGAAGAATAAGCCCCGAAAGGTGAATCGCGTATCGGATCGCACTCAGTTGATCTATTCTTATAGGCGCAGGGAGTGCAGCAAAAGGGACGGAGTCCGATGAAAAAGCAGGTTTATAACAGGAGTTATGTCACATGGCGGTAGGGATCCAGAGCAGGAATTTCGCGCGTTGGTTGGCCCCGGTATTGGCATTGTTGGTGGTCATGCAACTGACTGCTTGCGGCGATAAAGAGCCGGAACAACGCAAGGCGTTTATTGATTACATACAGAATACGGTGATGCGCAGCGGCGCGAAAATCCCGACGCTGAGCGAAGATCAGAAACAGAAGTTCGGCAACTATGCCGGTGATTACGCTATTTTGGTCGGCTTTTCACAGCAGTTGTCCAAGTCACTGGACGCCAGCCTGACGCCGGCGTTGGATCAAATCAACCAGATCCGCACCGCACAGGACTACATGAGCAAGCGCGATTCGTTGCAACAGTCCGTTGGGGCGCTGAACCTGCTGGGGCAGCAGATCCAGTCAGCCAAGTCACAGGCGGATACCGCCCGGGCAACGTTGAAGCAACCTGACGATCTGAAAGCCGTGTATAACCAGGCCTACGACAAGATTGTCACCGGGCCGGCCAATGCGCTGATGCCGGTTATTCCTGCTACCGCCAGTTTCGTTCAGGATCTGGTGCAGGTTGGGGATTTCCTGCGTACACAGGGTAATCAGGTGAGCTTTAACAATAACGGCGTGCAATTCCGTACTTCCCAGCAGGCAACGCAGTACAACACCATGATGTCGAATCTGGTCGCCAAGCAGCAGGATTTACTGAACGCACAGAAAACCGTCTCAAGCGTCACTCAGTAATAGTGTAAAAGCAGAAGCCGGCATACCCGGCTTCTGCCATTTCCCTTTCGCTGTTCCCTCCCTGTCTTTCCAATCACTTGCTCACTTCTTGCGCGTCGCTTCTGTACTACACTTCAATTAATCACCTTTTTCAGACATGTAGTTTTCTTTCATTCATCGCACTGTTATTTCCCGACGGGATGAATGCTCACAGGGAAGAACACCCCCAGGCCAGGATCCGGTAGCCATCAGCAAATAAATTGTGATTGATGTCACAATTTAAAAACAAACACGCAATATGAAAATGTGATCAACGTCGCATTATGTCGGGATTTTAGGGCGAATTTGGCGCGTTGTATTTTTTCTACACCGATTAAATGTGATGTATATCACTATAAATGCCTATTGGATGGGGTGTTGTTGGTGATCTGCATCACAAAAAATCAGTGAAGTTCGCACGGTAAAAACAGCGTGATAGAGTCCATTTCGCATACAGCCACAACACAGCTGGATCGTAACAACAATAATCACGCGCTCTATTGTCAGCGCGTAACAATAGGGGTGTGTTTTATGTTTTCACCAGACATCAAAGTCAAAGTTCAGAACTTTGGCCGCTTCTTAAGCAACATGGTGATGCCCAACATTGGCGCATTTATCGCCTGGGGTATCATCACCGCGTTATTCATTCCTACCGGTTGGCTGCCGAACGAAACCTTAGCCAAGTTGGTTGGCCCGATGATCACTTACCTGCTGCCGCTGCTGATCGGTTTCACCGGTGGCCGCCTGGTGGGGGGCGATCGCGGCGGCGTGGTCGGTGCCATCACTACCATGGGCGTGATTGTCGGTGCAGACATGCCGATGTTCCTCGGTGCGATGATTGCCGGCCCGCTGGGCGGCTGGGCGATCAAGCATTTTGACCGCTGGGTAGACGGCAAAATCAAAAGCGGTTTTGAGATGTTGGTGAACAACTTCTCCGCCGGCATTATCGGTATGCTGCTGGCTATCCTGTCGTTTATGGCGATTGGTCCGCTGGTCGAAGGCTTGTCGCATATCCTGGCTACCGGCGTGAACATCATGGTGACCAACAACCTGTTGCCGCTGGCGTCAATCTTCGTGGAACCGGCGAAAATCCTGTTCCTCAACAACGCGATTAACCACGGTATCTTCTCACCGCTGGGTATCCAGCAGGCGACCGAAACCGGCAAATCCATCTTCTTCCTGATCGAAGCCAACCCAGGCCCGGGTTTGGGCGTGCTGATGGCCTACATGTTCTTTGGCCGCGGCAGTGCCAAGCAGTCTGCCGGTGGTGCTGCGATCATTCACTTCTTCGGTGGTATCCACGAAATCTACTTCCCGTACGTGCTGATGAACCCGCGTCTGCTGTTGGCGGTGATCCTGGGTGGCATGACCGGCGTATTCACCCTGACCATGTTGCACGGCGGTCTGGTTTCTCCGGCTTCACCGGGTTCGATTCTGGCGGTGCTGGCGATGACGCCGAAGGGCGCTTATTTCGCTAACCTGGCGGCTATCGGTGCGGCCTTTGTGGTGTCGTTTGTGGTCGCGGGCTTCCTGCTGAAAACCTCAAAAGTGAAAGAAGAGGACGATCTGGAAGAGGCGACTCGCCGTATGCAAGAAATGAAGTCGCAGTCTAAAGGCGGCGCGGCGGCTCATGCAGCGGTCGATGGCGATCTGACCACGGTACGTAAAATCATCGTTGCCTGCGATGCCGGTATGGGCTCCAGCGCGATGGGGGCCGGGGTGCTGCGCAAAAAAGTGGCGGATGCCGGGCTGAAAAATATCTCGGTGACCAACAGCGCCATCAATAGCCTGCCGGACGATGTGGATCTGGTGATCACTCACCGCGACCTGACCGAGCGAGCGATGCGGCATGCGCCTCAGGCCCAGCATATCTCGCTGACCAACTTCCTCGACAGCAAGCTGTACAGCGATCTGACCGAGCGTCTGGTGGCGGCCAACAAAACCACAGATAACCAACAGAAAGTCATCAGCACGCTGGACGACAGCTTTGAAGCGAGCGAGCAAAATCTGTTCCGCCTCAGCGAAAGCAACGTGTTCCTTAACCTGCAGGCCAGCGACAAGGAACAGGCGATCCGCTTTGCCGGTGAGCAACTGGTCAAGGGCGGCTACGTCGAGCCGGAATACGTTCCTGCGATGCTGGAGCGCGAAAAACTGACTTCCACCTATCTGGGCGAGTCGATCGCCGTGCCGCACGGCACCATCGAAGCGAAAGACCGGGTACTGCGCACCGGCGTGGTGTTCTGCCAATACCCGCAGGGCGTGCGTTTCGGTGATGAAGAGGACGAGGTGGCGCGGCTGGTCATCGGTATTGCCGCCCGCAATAACGAACATATCCAGGTGATCACCAGCCTGACCAATGCGTTGGATGACGACGGCGTCATCGAGCGGCTGGCGAATACCAGCAGCGTGCAGGAAGTGCTGGATCTGCTGGGCGGCAAAAAACGCGGATAACAGAATCATTTTAAGGGGTGCAGCTTGCTGCACCCTTCGACATTAGAAAGGTAGGAATATGAAAGCATTACATTTCGGTGCGGGAAATATTGGACGTGGTTTTATCGGCAAACTGCTGGCGGACGCGCAGGCCGAACTGACCTTTGCCGACGTCAACCAGACGGTGCTGGACCTGCTGAACAGCCGCAAAAGTTATCAGGTGCACGTGGTCGGCGAACAGGCCAGGGTCGAACAGGTCAACAACGTCAGCGCAGTGAACAGCGGCAGTGAAGAGGCGGTTGCGCTGATCGCCGAAGCGGATATCGTGACCACCGCCGTGGGTCCGCAGATCCTGGCTAAAATTGCCGGGACTATCGCCAAAGGGCTGAGCAAGCGTCACCAGCAGGGCAACAGCCAACCGCTGAACATCATCGCCTGTGAGAACATGGTGCGGGGCACCAGCCAGTTAAAACAGCACGTATTTGATGTCCTGCCGCAGGAAGATCAGGCATGGGCCCTACAGCATGTGGGTTTCGTTGATTCGGCGGTTGACCGCATTGTACCGCCAGCGGAAGCGGGCAGCAGCGATCCGCTGGAAGTGACGGTAGAAACCTTCAGCGAGTGGATTGTCGATCAAACCCAGTTCAAGGGCCAGCCACCGGCGATTGCCGGTATGGAACTGACCGATAACCTGATGGCGTTTGTTGAGCGCAAGTTGTTCACGCTCAATACCGGCCATGCGATTACCGCCTATCTTGGGCAACAGGCCGGCCTGCAGACCATTCGCGATGCCATTCTTGACCCGAAAATCCGCCAGGTGGTGAAAGGCGCGATGGAAGAGAGCGGAGCGGTGCTGATCAAACGCTACGGTTTTGACGCCGCCAAGCACGCCGCTTACATCGACAAAATCCTCAGCCGCTTTGAAAACCCCTATCTGCAAGACGACGTGGAGCGCGTGGGCCGTCAGCCGCTGCGCAAGCTGAGCGCCGGCGATCGCCTGATCAAGCCGCTGCTCGGCACGCTGGAGTACGGTCTGCCGCACGCCAACCTGATCCAGGGTATTGCCGCCGCCATGAGCTACCGCAGCGAGCAGGATCCGCAGGCCAAAGAGCTGGTGGAACTGCTGGCCAAACTGGGGCCAAAAGCGGCGCTGGCGCAAATTTCCGGCCTGCCGGCGGAAAGTGAGGTTGTAGAACAGGCGGTTGCTGTGTATAACGCCATGCAAAAGTAGATTCAATATGATGAATCTTCGGGCGCAGCAAGTTGCGCCCCTACACCCCGACTTCGGCATTGACGGCGCCACCCAGGCCATTCGAAAAGCGACGATGGAAGAAGCACAGGCATTTGAAAATAAGGTTCTGGAACGGCTGAACGCAGGCAAGACGGTGCGCAGTTTCCTGATCGCGGCGGTAGAGCTGCTGGCGGAGGCGCTGAACGTGTTAGTGGTGCAGGTGTTCCGCAAAGATGACTATGCGGTGAAGTATGCCGTCGAACCGCTATTGTCCGGCGCCGGTCCATTGGGTGAGCTGTCGGTACGCCTGAAGCTGATGTATGGGCTGGGGGTGATTTCACGTCACGAATATGAAGACGCCGAACTGCTGATGGCGATGCGCGAAGAACTGAACCACGACGGGGCGGAATACCGTTTTGTCGATGATGAAATCCTCGGGCCGTTCGGCGAACTGCATTGCGTGGCTGCGCTGCCGCCGGTACCGACCTTCCTGCAGCCCGGCGAAGCGGAAGAATCGCTGATCGCCATGCAGCGTCAGCGATACCAGCAGGTGTTACGTTCCACAATGGTACTGTCGGTCACCGATCTGATCGCCGGTATCGGTGCCAAACAACCGTCCCGGCTTTCCCCGCTCGGCCGCAATTAAGCAAAGGCCGCGCGCCACTCGTCAAATAACAGCCACAGTGCCGTGGCTGCCATCAAGCCCGCCATGACGCCGTTAAACAACCGCAGTTTCCAGGTCACGCGCAGCGCATCACGCAGCCGATCGCCCAATATCGCCCACACCAGGACGCAAGGAATGTTCAGGGCGGTGAAACCGGCAATGATCATCAGCGTATGGCCAAGGCTGGCACCTTCTCGCGGGGTGAACAGAATGGCGACGTTAATCGCCATCAGCCAGGCTTTGGGATTCACCGCCTGAAACAGCGCGCCGCTGATTAAGCGCATCGGCTGTGCCTGCTGCTTGCCGTCGGGCGAGGCTGCCCTGAATAATTTCCATGATAGCCACAGCAGGTAGGTGCAACCGATCACCGCTAACGGAAAGCGGATCATGGCGGCCGAACTCAGGATCAGCGCCAGCAGGGTGGTGGTCAGGGCCAGTTGCACCGCACAGCCGACGCTAATGCCAAACACCATCGGCAGGGTGCGACGCAGCCCAAAATTGACCCCGGACGAGGCCAGCAGCAGATTGTTGGGGCCAGGGGTGATCGACATGACTGTGACATAACTGATAAAGGCGGAGTCCAGCATAACGGGTTCCTTTTAAGGCTAAGAAGCAAGGGAACCAGCATAAAACCTACGGGCAGATGGTGACAGAACCAAAAACCCGCTATTGTCATGGATACAGTTGTAGCAAATTCAAACTGTACCCATTACCTGGAGACAAACTGTGACCTTGCTCGATGAAATGCCGGAAACGCGCTACCAGCAGCTGGCGGATACGCTGGCAGAAGCCATACGCCGCGGCACGCTGCTACCCGGCAGCCGTTTACCTTCGGTGCGCCGCTGTGCGCAGAGCCACAGCGTCAGTATCAATACCGTGGTGGCGGCTTACCGCACGCTGGAAGATCGCGGGCTGATAGAGGCACGGCCACAGTCCGGTTTTTATGTGTGTAACACCTTACCAGCGTTGAAGGCCGCTTCACCGACCAGCAGCCGGATAGAGCCACCGGCGGATGACGTACTGGCGTTGATCGACACGGTGTTTGCCGCCCAGCAAAACTCGGCGTTCACCAATCTTTCGCTGGCCTGCCCGCAGACTTCTGATTTTTATCCCGGCGGCAAGTTGGGGCGGATGCTGTCGTCGCAGTTACGCCGTCAGCCGAATTTGATCGGCCAATATGCACTACCGCCGGGTAGCCTGAGGCTACGACAGCAAATCACTCGTCGTTCGATGGCGCTGGGCATGCTGCTGGAGCCCGGCGATATCACGCTGACTCATGGCTGCATGGAGGCGCTGCAACTGGCGCTGCGGGTGACCACCAAACCGGGTGATTGTATCGGCCTGGAATCACCGACCTATTTTTATCTGCTGCCGCTGCTGGCCAGCCTGGGGTTGAAAGCGCTGGAAATTCCTACCGATCCGCAGCACGGGCTGTCGCTGGATGCGCTGGAACTGTTGCTCAATGAGAAGCGGCTGAATGCGGTGATTGCCATGCCGACGGTGCAAAACCCGCTGGGCTGCACCATGCCGCTGGCGGCGAAAAAACGGTTGGCGCGGCTGATGAACGATCACCAGGTGCCCTTGATTGAAGATGGGTTGTACGCCGAGCTGCAATTCGGCAATGCGCTGTCCCCGGCGGTAAAATCTTTCGATCGCGACGGTTGGGTGCTGTTCTGCTCCAGCTTTACCAAGACCTTGGCACCGGATTTCCGCATCGGTTGGATCAGTGGTGGCCGCTTTAACGAGGCATTGCGCAAGCTGAAGGCGGTGTCGTCGATGTCCGAGTCGCAGCTGCTGTCGGAAACCCTGGCGATGTTTCTGGAAACCGGCGGCTACGATCACCATCTGCGCAACCTGCGAAAACGCTACGCCGCTCAGGTGGATGAGGCGCGGGCGCTGATTGCGCGTCACTTCCCACGTGGTACCCGGGCGACACAACCCGCGGGCGGTTTTGTATTCTGGGTGGAGTTCCCGGTCGGGGTCGACAGCGTAGCGCTATTCCATCAGATGCTGGAGGAACAGATTTGCCTGACGCCCGGCACGCTGTATTCCCCCAGTGGCCGCTATCGTAACGCGTTGCGGCTTTCCTGCTGCTACCCGTTTAATGCCCGTTACAGCCAGGCACTGGCGCGTGTCGGTGCCAAAGCCTGCGAGATGAGCGGCTTGCCGCCGGGCATTGCGCAAGACGAGTAACCACGCGCGCATTTTGCTACAATGTGGACATCATTGATTAGCGTGCCGTATCGGCACAACAGGCCAGAAACCATGAAAGAAATAGAAAAGGCAGAGATTAAGCGCCTTAGCGACCTGCTGGACGCACTCAAGCACAAAGACACCCTGATTATCCAACAGGGGAATCTTGACCTGATTGCTCAGCACACCAAAGAAAAAGAGAAGATGGCTGCGGAGATCGAGCGCCTGAAAGGCGTGCGCGTTGAGAAGCTGAGCGCTGAAGCGCAAAAGCTGAGCCAACTGCCGTTCAATCGTGAAATCACCAAGAAAGAGCAGGCGGATATGGGCACGTTGAAGAAAAACGTGCGCGGCCTGATCGTAGTGCATCCGATGACCGCACTGGGCCGTGAAATGGGCCTGAAAGTGGTCACCGGCTACGCCAGAAAAGCATTCTGATTGCCGGGGCGCCGTTGATTGTGGCGCCCGGTTTTCAAAGCTTGGTGGTGAAATACGCCTTGGTCTGATAGGGCACGGTCACAGTGTCTTTGCCCTGCAATTCCCCTTCCTCTGCCACCAACTGCCGAATCTGTTCGATCACCTGTTCCTGCTGCTCGAGCGGCAAGGCGGCGATAAAACTGGTGGAGCGCATCCGGTTATAAATCACATCTTCTACTGCGCCCTGGTGGCCGAGCATAAACACCTGTTCCTGCAGCGGTTCTAATCCTTTGGACGGGAAAAGTTTACGCCATTCACCGGTGTAGAAACGCGGCGCGTCGCCTTCGTGACGGTCGACAATCTGATTGAGCTTACGCACCCAGCTCACGCGCGCATCGCGCATGTTCCACACCAGGCCAAGCTTGCCGCCGGGCTTGAGGATACGTTGGATTTCGGCCAAAGCACGCGGCGTGGCAAACCAGTGGAAGGACTGCGCGCAAACCACGGCGTCGACCGACTCATCCGGCAATGGGATTGACTCCGCGGTGCCCGCCAATGTTTTCACCTGCGGCAGCGCCGCCGAGAGCTTTTCCAGCATTTGGGCCACGGGTTCGACGGCGATCACCTGCGCACCGGTTTCCAGCAGGCGCGGAGTGAACTTGCCGGTTCCGGCACCGAGATCGATCACCGTCATACCGGCGTGCAGGCCGATGGTGTCGCGTAGCCAGGTAGTTATCTCCGGCGGATAGTCCGGACGTCCTTTAACGTAACGATCGGCGTTGGCCTGGTAGCCTTCGGCTGCGGCATGGTGAATCGAATGAGACGGGGTGTTCATAACTTTGCTCCTGCCTGAATGAGGTTGCCGGAACGACCGACGCTGAACAGTATAGGCCGGTGAAAATGTTTAGCGCTGTAGGCAGCGCCAGGTTTTATTTTCAACCGGTCTATTTTAGCGTCCCAGCAGGCGGCGATTAAAGTCTTCGAGGCGGCCTTCGCTGATCCGCGTCAGCATGGTTTTACTCCAGCTGGCGGACAGCCCGGCCACCGCCAACAGGCGGCGATACTGCTCTTCATCAAACGGCATATGCCAGGCGATGCCGATGGCTTCGGCGACCGAGACGTCGCTGTTGCGCGTTGCCAGCTCCAGCGGACGATCGCCGCTGACCTTACCGGCGGATACCACGCGGTACAGCCAACCGCAGCGGCCGCTTTGCTGCATCAGCACCGAAATGTCGTCGATATCGAAATGGTAATTGAGCTTGAAGCAGGGAGAGCGCGGCTGGGTGACCTGGATCAGCGCTTCGCCCCAGCGGAAGATATCGCCCATAAACACGTTATGTTCGGTCAGCCCGAGGGTAGAAATATTTTCACCGAAGGCCGGTGCGCAGAACTGTTCCGCCTGCGCCGGGAACTGTTCGCGCCAGTGCTCGTAATGTTCACGGGGGTAGTGACACAGCGCGCGATCCGGCCCACCGTGATAACTTTTCTCCGCTTGTTCGTCGCCTTCCAGGCCGAGCGGGGTCAGTTTGACGATCCCATCCACCAGGCGCTTGGCGATGCCGCTGGGCCGTCCGCCTTCGTAGGGTTGGATAGTGCCGATGTAAACCTCTGGGTGATGCATATGCGCCTCCTTGTCTCGCGCCGAAGGCCCAGCATAGCCCGAGTTGGCAGCGGGGAACAATAACCCGCCCGAGAGGTTTCGGGCGGGAGAGGGTCAGAAGGTGGTCCAGTTGTCTTGCCCGGCGGTTTGGGTGGCCGGTTGTTTGCCGATCGGGGCTTTGGCCGCGACGGTTTTCGCGGCGGCAGGCACAGAATGCTCCGCCAGGCGGAATACCGAAACGCTCTGCAGCAGCATTTCTGCCTGTTCTTCCAGCGAGTCGGCGGCGGCGGCGGATTCTTCCACCAGTGCGGCGTTCTGCTGGGTGGTGTGGTCCATTTCGACAATCGCCTGGCCGATCTGGGCGATACCCCGAGTCTGTTCGTCGGAGGCCGCGGCGATTTCCGCCATGATGTCACGCACGTGGGTGACCGACAGGACGATCTGCTCCATGGTATTGCCGGTGTTTTCCACCAGCGTGGTGCCGGTTTGTACCCGGTTGACCGACTCGGCAATCAGTCCTTCGATCTCTTTTGCTGCCTGGGCACTGCGCTGTGCCAGATTGCGTACCTCGCTGGCGACCACCGAGAAGCCACGGCCCTGTTCGCCGGCACGCGCAGCTTCCACTGCCGCATTCAGCGCCAGAATGTTGGTCTGGAAGGCAATGCCGTTGATCAGGGTGGTAATTTCGGCGATCCGCTGCGAACTGCTGGAAATATCGCGCATGGTGCTGACCACGCTTTCCACCAGTTTGCCGCCCTGCTGGGCCGTCTGCGAGGCATCGGTAGCCAACTGATTGGCATGATGGGCGTTTTCGGCGTTTTGCTTCACCGTGGCGGTCAGTTGTTCCATGCTGGCGGCGGTTTCTTCCACTGCGGCCGCCTGCTGTTCGGTGCGTGAGGACAAATCGGTGTTACCGGCGGCAATCTCGGCGGCGGCGGTGGACACCTGGCTGACGCCCATCTGGATTTTTTCAATCATATCGCGCAGGTTCTGGCTCATGGCCGCCACGGCGTTCAATAACTGGCCCAGTTCGTCGCGGCGGGTACTGGTCTGCGCCTGACGCAGATCGCCACTGGCGATGCGTTCCGCCAGCGCCAGCGTGCTTTGCAGCGGTCGGGTTATTTGCAGCGTGATGCGCCAGGCAACCAGTAATCCGGCGATAATGGCGATCAGCGTGGTGATACCCATCTGCAACTGCGCCGAATTGATGTCGTTATGGGTTTGCGTCAGTTCGTCCTGCATAAAGGCATTAACCAGCGTGCCGACTTCTTGCGCGCTGTTGCCCAGCAACTGACTGACCGCTTGTTCCTGCTGATAAGCCGGCAGGTAGGCTTCGATACGGTTTTTGTAGTCGTCGAGCGCGCTCAGCAGGGGTTGCAGCAGGGGGCGTTGAGCATCGCTGAGTCGCCGACTGAGCGCATTGGCCGCGCTGCGGGCATCGTCAATGGCCGCCACCAGCGGGGCTTCGGATTCCGCGCTCAGGCTCAGCAACAGGCCGCGAGCACCGTAGCGCACCAGGGTCAGCTTTTGGTTCAACTGGATAAAGGCCAGTTGCAGGTCAGCATTGGTGATTTGCCGCTCCACCTGGTTCAGGCTGTCCTGCACTTCCGACATGTTCCAGCTTTGGCGTACGGCATCTTTTGCCGCCACTGCCTTTTCGAAGGCGTTTTGCTGTTGCTGGTATTGGCCAATCAGCCCGACCAAACGCTGCAGGTCTTTCCGGCTCTGCGCATCCCAGTTCAGTTCCTGGCCCTGGTTGATCAGCTTGACCGCGTTTTCGATATTGGTGCGGTTATTTTTCAGGTATTCCGGTTTGTAGGTTTGGCCGAATAGCGCACGGTTGTATTTGGCCTGATTGATCTCGTCGTTCAGCCGGTTGCTGAAATCGATGCGGTTGGCGCGGGATTCGATGATATTCAGATACTGGGCGCCGGTACCGGCGATGATCGCCGTCAGCAACAGCATCAGGCCAAATCCGAGGCCGAGCTTTTTACCCACGGTGAGATGAACGAACTTTCCTGCCAAGGTTTTCAATGCCGCCATAATGATTTTCCTTTCCTTCGGGCGAACGTCAATTGAACAAACCATCGGCAAAGAACGGTCAAACTTTAGCGAATTTTGGTCAAAAAAATACCCGCATCAAGCGGGTATCTTCATTTCTGGGGGCGAATTACTTCTTCGCAGCGAAGCGTGCTGCCGCTTCATCCCAGTTAACCACGTTCCAGAATGCCTTGATGTAGTCTGGACGTTTGTTTTGATATTTCAGGTAGTAAGCGTGTTCCCACACGTCCAGGCCCACGATTGGGAAACCTGAAGCGCCAGCAACGGCTTCGCCCATCAGCGGGCTGTCCTGGTTAGCAGTAGACACTACAGCCAGTTTGTCGCCTTTCAGTACCAGCCAGGCCCAACCTGAACCGAAGCGGGTCGCTGCGGCTTTCTCGAACTCTTCCTGGAATTTCTCAACGCTGCCGAAATCACGTTCGATAGCCGCTTTCAGATCGCCACCCAGAGTGGTGCCGATTTTCAGGCCTTTCCAGAACAGGCTGTGGTTGGCGTGGCCGCCGGCGTTGTTACGCATGAAGGTGCGCTTGTCAGCAGGCACTTTATCCAGATCCTGGATCAGGTCTTCAACGCTGTATTGAGCCAGTTCTGGGTAAGCTTCCAGCACGGTGTTGGCGTTGTTAACGTAAGTCTGGTGATGTTTGGTGTGATGGATTTCCATCGTCTGCTTGTCGAAATGCGGTTCCAGTGCGTCGTAGGCGTACGGCAGGGATGGCAGTGAGTAACTCATGATCATCATCTCCAATGGTATAGGGGCGGCGCATTATGTGAGCACCGCGTAAGCAGTCGGATCATTATAGTTATTTAAATGATATTGAAAATGATTATCAATGCCCTACTTATTATGTGGTCTTTGGTTAATCCACAATGCGCTGCGGATGGGTAAACACCGTGGCACGGCCGGGTTTGCTGAAGCCGACCAGCGTCAGGTTGCTGCGCTCGGCGATTTCCACTGCCAGTGAGGTGGCGGCAGATACCACAAACAGGATCTCGACGCCGCACATGGCGGATTTTTGCACCATTTCATAGCTGGCACGGCTGGAAGTTAATACCGCACCCTGCTGCCAGCCCTGTTTGGCGCGTACGCCGAGCAGCTTATCCAGGGCGACATGACGGCCCACATCTTCACACCCGCCGAGTAATTCCCCTTGTGGCGACAACCAGGCGGCGGCATGGGTGCAACCGGTCAGTTGCCCAACTTCCTGCACTTCTCGCAGTTGTTTCAATGCAGAGTCAAGATTGGTGAGGGAAAAGGTCTGGGTAAACGGCAGTGCAGGCAGCGGGCGAAAAATATCTGCCAACTGTTCAATGCCGCACACGCCGCAGCCGGTACGGCCCGCCATGGCACGGCGGCGCTCTTTCAAACCGGCAAAGCGACGGCTGGACAGCTCAATTTGCACCTCCAGTCCGTTACAAGTTTGGTTAATCTCTATACTGTAAATATCGCGCGGTGACTCGATGATGCCTTCAGACAGGGAAAAACCCTGGGCGAACGCCTCCAGATCTTTGGGAGTGCACATCATCACCACGTGAGAAATGCCGTTATAGACCAGTGCGACCGGGACTTCTTCCGCCAGCCAATCCTGCTGTGCGGTGGCGAGTTGCCCGCGTTGATACACCTGGGACCGGGTCACCCCTGTGAGCAAGGTCTCATTGATATCATTGATATGTTGGTCTGGGTTTATATTGTTCACTTAAGTGGCACCTGTTTGTAACAACCACATATACGCTGTGGTAATATTGCCGCGTAAAAACAACAGTAATTTTAGCGCTTCCCGCTTCCAGGGGGAAAGCGCCATTTGAAACAATGTGACAATCGCAAGTGAAAGGAGACCCCCATGCAGGTCAGCAGAAGGCAGTTCTTTAAGATCTGCGCTGGCGGTATGGCAGGGACGACGGTGGCTGCTCTGGGCTTTGCCCCGGAAGTGGCGTTAGCGGAAACCCGGCAGTACAAACTGCTGCGCGCCCGTGAAACCCGTAATACCTGTACGTATTGTTCCGTCGGCTGTGGGCTGTTGATGTACAGCCTTGGTGATGGCGCCAAAAACGCCAAAGAAAGCATTTTCCACATTGAAGGTGACCCGGATCACCCGGTCAACCGCGGCGCGCTTTGCCCGAAAGGCGCAGGTTTGGTCGACTTCATCCACAGTGCCAGCCGTCTTAAGTATCCGGAGTACCGCGCGCCAGGTTCCGACAAGTGGCAGCGCCTGAGCTGGGACGACGCCTTCACCCGCATCGCCAAGCTGATGAAGGAAGACCGTGACGCCAACTTCGTTAAAACCAACGAACAGGGCGTGACCGTCAACCGCTGGTTGAGCACCGGCATGCTGTGTGCCTCCGCTTCCAGTAACGAAACCGGTTATTTAACCCAAAAATTTAGTCGCGCTCTCGGCATGCTTGCCGTAGACAACCAAGCACGTGTCTGACACGGACCAACGGTAGCAAGTCTTGCTCCAACATTTGGTCGCGGTGCGATGACCAACCACTGGGTTGATATCAAGAACGCGAATCTGATTATCGTCATGGGCGGTAATGCGGCGGAAGCGCATCCGGTGGGGTTCCGCTGGGCGATGGAAGCCAAAATACACAATAAAGCCAAGCTGATCGTCATCGATCCGCGCTTTACCCGTACCGCATCGGTGGCGGATTTCTACACGCCGATCCGTTCCGGGACCGACATTGCCTTCCTGTCGGGCGTGTTGCTGTACCTGATGACCAACGACAAGATTAACCGCGAATACGTCCACGCCTATACCAACGCCAGCCTGCTGGTGCGGGAAGACTTTACCTTCGAAGACGGCCTGTTCAGCGGTTATGACGCGGAAAACCGCAAGTACGATAAAACCACCTGGAACTACCAGTTCGATGAAAACGGCTTTGCCAAGCGCGATCTGACGCTGCAGGACCCGCGTTGCGTGTGGAACCTGCTGAAACAGCACGTCAGCCGTTATACGCCGGAAGTGGTGAACAACATTTGCGGTACGCCGACCGAAGACTTCATCAAGGTCTGTGAATACATCGCCGAAACCTGCGTGGCGGATAAAACCGCGTCGTTCCTGTACGCCCTGGGCTGGACTCAGCACTCGGTCGGCTCGCAGAACATCCGCACCATGGCGATGATCCAGCTGTTGCTCGGAAACATGGGCATGGCGGGTGGCGGCGTCAACGCGCTGCGTGGCCACTCCAACATTCAGGGTCTGACCGACCTGGGCCTGCTGTCGCAGAGCCTGCCGGGCTATATGACGCTGCCGTCGGAGAAACAGACCGATATCGACACCTACCTGAAAGCCAATACGCCGAAGGCGTTGCTGCCGGGCCAGGTGAACTACTGGAGCAACTACCCGAAATTCTTCGTCAGCATGATGAAGAGCTTCTATGGCGACAAGGCGCAGAAGGAAAACGGTTGGGGCTTTGACTGGTTGCCGAAGTGGGACAAAGGCTACGACGTGCTGCAGTACTTCGAGCTGATGTCGCAAGGCAAGGTCAACGGTTACTTCTGCCAGGGCTTCAACCCGGTGGCGTCGTTCCCGAACAAGAACAAGGTGGTGGCCTCGCTGTCAAAACTGAAGTTCCTGGTGACCATTGATCCGCTCAATACCGAAACCTCCAACTTCTGGCAGAACCACGGCGAGTTCAACGACGTCGATCCGTCGAAGATTCAGACCGAGGTATTCCGGCTGCCGTCTAGCTGTTTCGCCGAAGAGAACGGTTCGATCGTGAACTCTGGGCGCTGGCTGCAATGGCACTGGAAAGGGGCTGATGCCCCAGGCGAGGCTAAGCACGACGGGGAAATCCTGGCGGGCATCTTCATCCGTCTGCGTGAGATGTATGCGCGTGACGGCGGTGCAGTACCGGAGCAGGTACTGAACATGACCTGGGATTACCTGACACCGGAAGATCCTGCTTCGGAAGAAGTGGCGATGGAAAGCAACGGTAAGGCGCTGGCGGACGTTCTCGACGCCGACGGCAAAGTGCTGGCGAAAAAAGGTGAGCAGCTCAGCACCTTTGCCCACCTGCGTGACGACGGCACGACGGCCAGCGGCTGTTGGATCTTCGCCGGTAGCTGGACACAGGCCGGTAACCAGATGGCGCGGCGCGATAACGCCGATCCGTCCGGCCTCGGCAATACGCTGGGTTGGGCCTGGGCCTGGCCGCTCAACCGCCGCATTCTGTACAACCGTGCTTCCGCTGACCCGCAGGGCAAGCCCTGGGATCCAAAACGTCAGTTGCTGGAATGGGACGGCACCAAGTGGGGCGGGGTGGATATCCCGGACTACAGCGCCGCCGCACCGGGCAGTGACGTGGGGCCATTCATCATGCAGCCGGAAGGCATGGGCCGTCTGTTTGCCACCGATAAAATGGCCGAAGGGCCGTTCCCGGAACACTACGAGCCGTTTGAAACGCCGCTCGGTACCAACCCGCTGCACCCGAACGTGGTTTCCAACCCGGCGGCAAGGGTGTTCAAGGACGATCTGGCGGCGATGGGCACTTCCGACAAGTTCCCGTATGTCGGGACGACTTACCGGTTGACCGAGCATTTCCACTACTGGACCAAGCACGCGATACTCAACGCCATCGCGCAGCCGGAACAGTTTGTGGAGATTGGCGAGAAACTGGCGGCGAAAAAAGGCATTCAGCACGGTGATACGGTGAAGGTCAGCTCCAACCGCGGCTTTATCAAGGCCAAGGCGGTGGTGACCAAACGTATCCGCACCCTGCAGGTGAACGGCCAGGACGTCGACACAATAGGTATCCCGATCCACTGGGGTTACGAAGGGGTGGCGAAGAAAGGCTTTATTGCCAACACGCTGACGCCGTTTGTCGGTGATGCCAATACGCAAACGCCAGAGTTCAAGGCGTTCCTGGTCAACGTGGAAAAGGTGTAACGGAGACGAATTATGGCAATGCAATCTCAGGACATCATTCGTAAATCCGCCACCAATGGTTTCACGCCGGCGCCGCGCGCCCGTGACCACCAGGAGGAAGTGGCCAAACTGATCGATGTCACCACCTGTATCGGCTGCAAGGCCTGTCAGGTGGCCTGTTCCGAATGGAACGACATCCGCGATGAAATCGGCAGCAACGTCGGGGTGTACGATAACCCCGCCGATCTGACCGCCAAGTCGTGGACGGTGATGCGCTTTTCCGAGGTGGAGGAAAACGGCAAGCTGGAGTGGCTGATCCGCAAGGACGGCTGCATGCACTGCGCCGATCCGGGCTGTCTGAAGGCCTGCCCGTCGGAAGGGGCCATCATCCAGTACGCCAACGGCATCGTCGATTTCCAGTCCGAACACTGCATCGGCTGCGGTTACTGCATCGCCGGTTGCCCGTTCGATGTGCCGCGCATGAACAAGGACGACAACCGGGTGTACAAGTGCACCCTGTGCGTCGATCGGGTTGATGTCGGCCAGGAACCGGCCTGTGTGAAGACCTGTCCGACCGGGGCCATCCATTTCGGCACCAAGGACGCCATGAAGGAAATCGCCGCCGAGCGCGTCAGCGAGCTGAACACCCGTGGTTATCAGAACGCCGGTCTGTACGATCCGGCGGGCGTGGGCGGCACCCACGTGATGTATGTGCTGCACCATGCCGACAAGCCGCAGCTGTATCACGGTTTGCCGGATAACCCGACCATCAGCCCGGCAATCACGTTCTGGAAAGGCGTGTGGAAACCCCTGGCGGCCATCGGCTTTGCCGCCACCTTTGCAGCGAGCGTGTTCCACTATGTCGGCGTCGGTCCTAACCGCGTCGAAGAGGAAGACCACGACGAGCTGCACGATGAGGAGACGCGCAAATGAAGAAGGAAAAGCGTATTCAGCGCTACAGCGCGCCGGAGCGGATTAACCACTGGATTGTGGCGTTCTGCTTTGTATTCGCCGCCATCAGCGGGCTGGGGTTCTTTTTCCCCTCCTTCAACTGGTTGATGAACATTCTCGGCACGCCGCAGTTGGCGCGTATTCTGCACCCCTTCGTTGGGGTGATTATGTTTGCGGCCTTCCTGCTGATGTTCCTGCGCTACTGGAAGCATAACCTGATCAACCGCGAAGACATCGTCTGGGCCAAAAACATCCAAAAAATCGTCATGAACGAGGAAGTGGGTGACACCGGGCGTTATAATTTCGGTCAGAAGTGCGTATTCTGGGCGGCAATCATTAGTCTGGTGCTGTTGCTGGCCAGCGGTGTGGTGATCTGGCGGCCGTACTTTGCGCCGTCCTTCCCAATACCGCTGATCCGTATCGCGTTGCTGGTGCATTCGCTGGCGGCGGTGGGGCTTATCATTGTGATTATGGTGCATATTTACGCCGCGTTGTGGGTAAAAGGCACCATTACCGCGATGGTGGAAGGCTGGGTGCCGGCGGCCTGGGCTAAAAAACATCACCCGCGTTGGTACCGAGAGGTCCGCGAGAAACAACAGGAAGACAAACCCTGATGAGCATCCGCATTGTTCCTAAAGAGCAGTTAGGGGCACAGCGTGAGAAGTCCACAACGGCGGAAACCATCCCGCCGTTACTTTTCGCGAATCTGAAAAGCCTTTACAGCCGCCGTGCTGAGCGCCTGCGCAAGCTGGCGACCGACAACCCGCTGGGCGACTACCTGAACTTCGCCGCCCAACTGGCCGAGGCGCAACATCACGCGCTGCACGACAACCCGCTGACGTTGGATCTGACCGAAGCGTTGCAGCAGGGCGCAGCCAGCGGAAAACCACCGCTGGATCTGAGCGTTTTTTCGCGCAGTGAACACTGGCACAAACTGCTTGCTTCGCTGATTGCCGAGTTGCGCCCGCAGGCGCCGGAGCACATTCTGGCGGTGCTGGATAACCTGGAAAAGGCCTCGTCGCACGAACTGGAATTGCTGGCCGACGCCTTGCTTAACCAGGACTTCGGCAAGATTGGCAGCGAGAAAGCGCCGTTTATCTGGGCCGCGCTGTCGCTCTACTGGGCGCAGATGGCCGGTCTTATCCCCGGCAAGGCTCGCGCCGAATATGGTGAACACCGCCAGTTCTGCCCGGTGTGCGGCAGTATTCCGGTTTCCAGCGTAGTGCATATCGGCACCGTCAGCGGCCTGCGTTATTTGCACTGCAACCTGTGCGAAAGCGAATGGCACGTGGTGCGAATCAAATGCAGCAACTGCGAGCAGACTCGTGACCTCAACTACTGGTCGCTGGATAGCGAACTGGCAGCGGTAAAGGCGGAAAGTTGCGGTGACTGCGGCACTTACCTGAAGATTTTGTATCAGGAAAAAGACCCGCAGGTTGAAGCGGTTGCCGACGATCTGGCCACGCTGGTGCTCGACGCCAAAATGGAAGATGAAGGCTTTGCCCGCAGCAGCATCAACCCGTTCCTGTTCCCGGGTTCGTAATATCTGGCGTATGGGCTGAATATATTCGGCCCTTATCATTTATCGGATGATTAATTTCGGACTGGGCTTCTGGCATTCGCCGGGGCGACTTGCTACGTTTACGCAATGACGCGCGAAGCGAAAGGAAAGGGACTGACGATGTTGAAGACCATTGCGAAATTTACGGCGGTTGCCGTATTGGCCATCGGACTGGCGGCCTGTGACAACAAGGACGATACCAAACCGGAAGTGCCAAAACCGGATACCAAACCGGTCGTCACGCAGCCTGCACCGACACCGCCGGTGGTGGAGACAAAACCCGCACCGCCTCCGGGCCTGAAAGTCTCGATGCAAAAGGGCAAGATCACCTTTGAATTGCCATCGGGCTTTAGCGATCAGACCGAGAACAGCGGCATCATCAACGACAGCAAATCCACCATTCAGCGCTTCCTGGACGGCAAATCGCGCCAGAGCACCGTCTCTTCCGAAGTGATCCCGCCTGACGACATGAAGCTCAACAGCAGCGATAAAATGCTCAAAGATCTGACGCAGAGCATGATTACCGAGCTGGCAGACCGTTATCAAAATATCCAGACCACCAAAGAAGAGAACTTCACCGTCGGTAAGCAGAAATTCCGCCGGGTGGACACCGAGCAGAGCATCAACGGGCAGAAGGTGGTGTCTACCATCATGCTGACGGTGCTCAACAAACGAGTGGTGACGCTGCAAATGCTGTCGCCGGCCAAAACGCCGGAGGCGCATCAGGCGCTGGTTCAGCAGATTATCGACACGCTGACGGTGAACTAATAACGCTGAGGTTTGCAAGCCGAGGGGAAGACTGATGAAGCTTATTGGCAGTTACACCAGCCCTTTTGTCCGCAAGATTTCCGTGATGCTGCTGGAAAAGGGCATCGCGTTCGAATTCGTTAACGATCCGCCGTATGAGCCGGGCAGTAGGGTGGTGGAGCTGAATCCGCTCGCCAAGGTTCCGGTGCTGGTGGCTGACGACGGCGGCGTCTTTTACGACTCGCGGGTGATCGCCGAATACCTTGAACTGCTGCCTGCCGCCCCGGCATTTTTACCCGCCGATCGCGCGGCAGCATTGAGCATACGTCAGGTGGAAGCCCTGGCAGATGGCGTGACCGAGGCCGCCGCCACGCTGTATCGCGAGAGCCAGCGGGCATCGGATAAACAGGACGAAAACTGGATCCTGCGCCAGCGCGCCAAGCTGACGCACGGGCTGGACGCGCTGGAAAAGCTGGCGCAGGAAAAAACGTTACTGAACACCGAAGCGCTGACGCTGGCGGATATCGCCACCGGCTGCGCGCTGGGTTATCTCAATTTCCGCCGTATCATGCCCAACTGGTGCGTCGAACGACCGGCGTTGATCAAACTGGCCGAACGGCTGTTTGCCCGCGAAAGCTTTGCCCGCACCTCGCCCCCCTGATGTCTCCCACCCCGCTGCGGCGGGGTTCTGCTTTATGCCGAGACCACACAATAAAACCGAGCGACCATGAGCACTGAATCCCAGCATCTTTACAGCCAGTTACCCGCCATTGACCGCCTGTTGCGCGATCCCGCTATCGAACCGCTGGTGGCGCAATATGGCCAGACGCTGATTAGCGAGCTACTGCGCCAACTGCAATTACAGGCGCGTGAGACCATTAAACAACATCAACGGTTGCCTGACTGGTGTGCTGACTGGCCGCAGGCGCTTGGCGTCAGGCTGGCACAACAGCAGCGCCCGTCGTTGGCACCGGTATTCAATCTAAGCGGTACCGTGTTGCACACCAATCTCGGCCGGGCTCTGCTGGCGCAACCGGCGATAGAGGCGGTGACGCGTTCGATGGGCGCGGCGGTGACGCTGGAATACGATCTCGAGGGCGCCGGGCGTGGGCATCGCGATCGCGCCATCGCGGATTTACTGTGCCAACTGACCGGCGCGGAAGACGCCTGCATCGTCAATAACAATGCGGCCGCGGTATTGCTGATGCTGGCGGCGATCGCCCCCGGCAAGCAAGTGGTGGTGTCGCGCGGTGAGCTGGTGGAAATTGGCGGCGCGTTCCGTATTCCCGACGTGATGCGTCAGGCGGGCTGCCAGTTGGTTGAAGTAGGCACTACCAACCGCACCCATCTGAAAGACTACCGTAACGCGATTAACGATCAGACCGGGTTGTTGATGAAGGTGCATACCAGCAACTACAGCATTCAGGGCTTTACCGCGGCGGTGGACGAAGCCGAGCTGGCGCAGCTGGGTGCCGAACACGGCCTGCCGACCGCCACCGATCTGGGCAGCGGCTCGCTGATTGATATGGCGCAGTACGGCCTGCCGGCCGAACCTATGCCGCAGCGGCTGCTGGCTGCCGGTGTTGATCTGGTGACCTTCTCCGGTGACAAACTGTTGGGCGGCCCACAGGCCGGCATCATCGTCGGTAAAAAGGCGCTGATTGCCAGGTTGCAGCAGCATCCTTTAAAGCGCGCGCTGCGCGTCGGCAAACTGACGCTGGCGGCGCTGGAGGCCACCTTACGTCTCTATCAACAACCCGAACTGCTGGGGCAACAGTTGCCGACGTTGCGGCTGCTGACACGTCCACAACAGGCGATGCAGGCTGCCGCCGAGCGACTGTTACAGGTGCTGACGCCGCAGTTTACCGGGCATTTCCAGTTGCGTGCCGAGCCGTGCTGGTCGCAGATCGGTAGCGGTTCATTGCCGGTGGATCGGCTGCCCAGCTATGCATTGACCTTTACGCCGCAGGACGGCCGTGGCGCAACGCTGGAAGCATTGGCGGAACGCTGGCGCGCTCTGCCGCAGCCGGTGATTGGCCGGATTAACGACGGCAGGCTGTGGCTGGATCTACGCTGTCTGGAGCAGGAAGACGCATTGATTGAGGCGCTGAGCGCATGATTATCGCTACCGCCGGTCATGTCGATCATGGCAAAACCACCCTGCTGCAGGCGATCACCGGGATCAACGCCGATCGCCTGCCGGAGGAGAAACGCCGCGGCATGACCCTGGATCTGGGCTATGCCTACTGGCCGCAGCCCGATGGCCGGGTGCTGGGCTTTATCGACGTGCCCGGTCATGAAAAATTCCTCGCCAATATGCTGGCAGGCGTTGGCGGCATCGACCATGCGCTGCTGGTGGTGGCCTGCGACGACGGCGTGATGGCGCAAACCCGCGAGCACCTGGCGATACTGCGGTTGAGCGGCCGGCCGACGTTGACGGTGGCGCTGACCAAGGCCGATCGGGTGGATGAAGCCCGCATTGAAGAAGTACGACGTCAGCTAAGTGACGAGCTGGCGCGCCAGGGTTGGCATCAGGTGCCCATGTTCGTCACTGCGACGCTACAGGCGCGGGGAATCGACGCGCTGCGCGCGCATCTGCTGGCGTTGCAGCCTGACGAACATGCGTTAACCCGTCGCTTCCGTCTGGCGGTGGATCGCGCGTTCAGCGTTAAAGGCGCAGGTCTGGTGGTGACCGGTACCGCATTGGGTGGGCAAGTCGCCGTGGGTGATCAGCTGTGGTTGACCGGTGCCGATACCCCGGTGCGGGTACGAGGCCTGCACGCGCAGAACCAACCGGTTGAGCAGGCGCAGGCCGGGCAGCGTATCGCACTGAATATCAGTGGTGACGTCAGTAAAGAACAGGTGGCGCGCGGTGACTGGCTGCTGGCGCAAAAGCCGCTGGCCGCTGCCGAGCGCATTTTGGTCGCACTGGATGCTGACCAACTGATAAAACACTGGCAACCGTTGCATCTGCATCATGCCGCCAGCCATATCACCGGGCGAGTTTCGCTGCTCAATGAGGGGCTGGCAGAGCTGATCCTCGATCGTCCACTCTGGTTGGCGGAAAACGATCGGCTGGTGCTACGTGATATTGGCGCTCGCCAAACGCTGGGGGGCGCCAGAGTACTGAGTTTGACCACCCCGAAGCGAGGCAAGCGTCAACCTGAATATCTGGCCTGGCTGGCGGCGCTGGCAAAGGCCGACGATGACCGGCAGGTGCTGGCGTTGCATCTGCCTAATGGCGCACTGGATCTGGCCGCCTTTGCCTGGGCCCGGCAACTGACGGCAGGCGAACTGGCAGCATTGCTGGTGGGCCGTGAGTTGCTGATTGCCGGCGATATGGCGCTGGCGCAAGATAATGTGCAGCAGGGCCAACAGCGTCTGCTACAGGTATTGGCCGACTACCACCAACAGCATAGCGATCAGCTCGGTCTGGGGCGGGCGCGGCTGCGGCGCATGGCACTGCCTCAGCTTGCTGAGCCGCTGGTATTTATGATGATCGATCGGCTGCTGGCCGAGGGATTGATAAACAATACCCGAGGTTGGTTGCACCTGCCGGAACACGGCCTGGCGTTCAGTGCTGAAGAACTGGCCCTGTGGGAAATTATCGAGCCGCGGTTTGGCGATGAAGCCTGGTGGGTTCGCGATTTGGCGACCGAACTGGGCGAAGACGAGGCCCGGATACGGGCGACATTGCGTAAAGCGGCACAGTTGGGGCATGTCACGGCGGTAGTGGTGGATCGTTACTACTTAAGCCAACGCATTGAACAGTTCGCTGCACTGATCCGTGAGCTTGATGTGGAGCAGGGCAGCACCAATGCCGCCGATTTTCGTGACCGGCTCGGCGTGGGTCGCAAGCTGGCGATCCAGGTGCTGGAGTTCTTCGACCGCAGCGGCTTCACCCGCCGCAAGGGCAACCAGCACCTGCTGCGCGACAGTGGGTTGTATACCCGTCATACTTGAAGCTGCCTCTGTGTTGGCTGCGAGCACTCACCCCAGTCACTTACTTGAGTAAGCTCCTGGGGACTCATGCTCTTGCCGCCTTGATGCAACTCCAATTATTTTGGGTATCTTACGTTTTTTGGTTTAGGGACGAGGCGATCAGGATGAATATTAATACTTTTCTGCTAGTTGCAAAAAATAACGTAGGGACTGACAAAACTGTTCGAGAGGAAGAACAGCGACGTTTGACGCTAGAGGCACTTAATGATGTAGAACAGCTGAATATTATCAGCCATGAGGAAGTGCAAGCATGGGCGATAAATTTGGATGCTGACAAACGGAGTTGAGGGTGTTGAATCCAATGCAAACTTTACAGCACGTGAGGAGATAACCTCTCCTCACGTGCTGATCATTACAATGCGGCGTTAGGCGTCGGCGTTGCGTCGCCGCTGCGGCGTTTGCTGAGGAACAGCGCTACCAGCGCCAGCCAGCACAGGCCGCTAATCAGGTTGAACAGATTGAACAACCCGCTGCCGCCCCACACGTAGGCCACTTTCGCCAGTTCTATGCCGACGGTGAATACCATCATGCTCAACATGCCCATGGTGGCGGAAACCGTGCCTTTGCTGACGGAGCTTGAGAACAGCGTCAGGCGGTACAGCCCGGCGTTGGCCAGCCCGATACCGTAGGCGTACAGGCTCAGGCCTGCGGTCATCCACAGGTAGGCGTGGGTCGAGAACAGGGTAGCCAGCGCCGCGATCAGCAGCCCCAGCATCATTGGCCCTGCACCCAGTTTGATCAGGCGTTGTACGCTGTTTTTACCGGTCAAACGCGCCAGCGTCAGGTTGCCGAGGATCAGCGCACCGAACACCGGAATTTGCAGCAGGCCGTAATCGAGCGTCGACAGCGACTCGCCGCTGATCAGGATCACCGGTGATTGGGCAATCCAGGCCAGCAGCGGCAGGCTGGCGAAGCCAATGGCCAGCGCCCCGCAGACAAAACGACGGTTGGACAGCACCTGGCGATAGTCACGCCACAGGTTGGCGGCCGAGAGTTTCTCACCCTGCAGCGACGCGGTTTCCGGCATCGCTTTCCACAGGCCATAGAAGGCAAAGGCCGCCAGCGCCGCGAACAGCACGAACATGCTCTGCCACGGCGCGACGTGGATCAGCGCAGCACCGGCCAATGGCCCGAGCAACGGGGCAATCAGCGCCACGTTGGCCATCAGTGCGGTGATTTTTATGCACACAGATTCCTCAAAAGATTCCTGTATCGTGGCGTAGCCGACCGCGCCGATAAAGCACAGGCCAATCCCCTGCAGGAAACGCATAAAGATAAATTGCTCGATGCTGGTCACCAGCAAAATCGCCAGGCAGGCGACGATAAAGAACGCCACACCCGCCAGCATCACCGGGCGACGACCACGGCGATCCGACAATGGCCCCAGCAGCCACTGCAGGAAAATACCGCCGGCCAGATAGGCGGTCATTGAGGTTGGCACCCACTCTTCACCGGCGTTGAAATCTGCCACCACCGCCAGCATGCCAGGCTGGATCATATCGTTGGCGATATAGGTGGCGAACTCGAACAGCACCAGACAAAGAGGGAATAAAAGCGCCTGTCGACCCAAGCGAGCCGCAGGTGGTAATGTTGTTTTCATAGTTATCGTACTGAAAGTAAAGAATAAATAAGGAACTGTCAGGGCGGGGAACGCTATCTGAGCGAGTTGTTGCGGCTATTTTGCCGCCAATTGTTCACCTTGGCAATCATCAGGTGTTGTTTAAGCACATTCTGATATTGCCCGTCAGGGTTGCCACCCACACTTTCGCTGGTTAACCTCTTTATAACAAACGAAGATGACAATATTGCGGGCGACCTTTGAGTAATAAAATTGGCTGGATAGATAACTTGCGCGCGGTGGCGTGCATGATGGTGGTGATGATCCACGCCACCACCTATTACGTCACCAGCGGGGTGGCGGTGGGGGAACACAACTGGGATATCGCCAATGTGCTGAACTCGCTGTCACGCGTCTCGGTGCCGTTGTTTTTCATGATTTCCGGCTATCTGTTTTTCGGTGAGAAAAGCGCAGGTAAGAAACATTTCATCCGCATTGGCTGTTGCATCCTGTTCTACAGCACCATCGCGTTGATCTATATCGCGGCGTTCACCAAAATCGGCTTCTGGCCGTCGCTGCGCGGCATGTTACTCAAGCCGGTGTTCTATCACCTGTGGTTCTTCTATGCGATTGCGGTGATTTACTTGCTGTCGCCGCTGGTCAGCGTCAAGCCGGTATCGCGCCGTTATCTGGCCGGGGTGCTGGTGATCCTGGCGGTGATTGCCAACCCCAATACCAGCTCGCTGACCCTGGGTAACACGCACCTGTTACCGGTGAATCTGTATATCTACGGCGATACTTTCTATTACCTGCTGTATGCGTTGGCCGGACGGGCGATTGGCATGATGGACACCCAGGGGCGGGGCGTCAGTGGGCTGGCGGCGTTGGGGTTTGTAGCCAGCGTGGCGTTGATTACCCACGGCACCAAAAGCCAGATGTTTATCAACGGCAACTTCGCCGATACCTATTACATTTACTGCGGCCCGCTGGTGTTTATCGCGGCGGTGTCTTTGGTTATCTGGTTTAAAAACTGCCTGCCGGAACCGATTGGCTGGTTGGGCGTTTTTTCCCGCCATTCGCTGGCGATCTACGGTTTTCACGCCATTATCGTTAACTTTATGCGCAACCGGCACCTGGAACTGACCAGTCATCCGTTGCTGGATATCTTCTGGGTGTTTGGCGTGGCGCTGGCGCTTAGCCTGCTGCTGTCGATAGGCCTGCAGAAAATAGACACTCGACGGTTGGTGTCATAAGCCGATTGAGCCGCGCTGCTGGGCGCGGCGCAGTTGGCGGCCGGAGGAAAATCCCGCGGCCAACGCCGCTTTCTCCAGCCCATAGCCTTGCTGCAGGCGCTGCTGCGCCACCGCCAGTCGTAATTGTTCATGGTACTCACGCACGCTGATGCCAACATGGCTGCGGAATAGCCGTGCCAGATGGCGGCTGCTGACATGGGCCTTTTCCGCCACCTGCGGTACTGACCATTCCGCTTCCGGCTCTGCGGCCATCACGTCTTGCGCCCGGTGCACTGCCGGGTGCAGATGGTTACGGTAGCGAAGCCAGGGTGAAAGCTGCGGGTCGTCGCCGGACCGGCGAAAATACACCACCATTTCCCGGGCAATCTCCATCGCCCGGCTAGCGCCGCATTGGCGATTAATCAGGTGCAACGCCAGATCGATCCCGGCGGTGATGCCGGCGCTGGTGTAAACGCTGCGGTCTTCAACAAAGATGCGGTTTTCTTTCACCTGCGCTGCCGGGGCCTGCTGGCGCATGCGTTCAATCACGTCGTGATGGGTGGTGCACTGGTAACCGTCGAGCAAACCGGCCTGTGCCGCCAGCAGGGCGCCGGAACAGACACAGACCAGCGTGATACGTTGCTGTTGCAGGTCGGGTTGCAGCGCGGCCAGCCAGCGGCGGGCCTGTTCGGCCGGCCCATTGGCGAAGAAATGTAGCGAATCACTGACGCCCGGCACCACTAAAATAGCGCCGTCTTCCAGCCGATCAGGCAGCGGCTGTAGCTGACTCAACGTCATGCCAACCGAGCAGGTAACCTGCGGCACTGGGCTGATGTAGTGCAGGCTGAACTGCCCGGCCAGGCGCAGGGTTTCGGCTGGGCCGCTAACGTCCAGCGACAGCACCTGGGGCAGCATCAGAAAGTAGACGGCCTGCGGCATGGTTACTCCTGTGAGAGTTGCGCCAGAGCCTCATCCACGCTGGCGATGCGGGCGAAGCGGTCGACCAGCACCGTCTCAGTATGCCGCTTGAGTTGTTCGGTGGTAAAGACTTCTCCATCGGGATGCTGCATCGGGAAAGTCAGCGTGGCCTCGGTCACGAAAGTCACCTGATAGCCGAGATCGGCCGCCACCCGGGCGGTGGTTTCACAGCACTGTTCGGTACGAATGCCGCAAATAATCAAATGCTTGATGTGTCGCTCCAGCAGCCAGGCATCCAGGCCGGATTCGGTCAGCGCGTTGTGCACCTGTTTGTGTACGGTGACATCGGCCTGATGGTCGAGGAACGGCAGGCGTTTTACCCAGCCGGACGCCAACGAAAATGGCCCCTCTGGCGATACATGAAATACATCAACCAGCGCTACGCCCTGCTGGCGGCAGCCTTCAATCAGCCGCGTCAGCGCCTGTTGGAAAGCGGGGAGATCCTGCTCTTGCCAGAATGGACGATGCTGAAATGATTGTTGAACATCGATGATCAATAACGCGCTATATGACATTTTCGGCCCTCCGCCAATTAGGTATAACGCCATACTGAGCCGTTATCCTGCAAGGGAGAAGGCCAAAAACGGCCATCATGGTGGCATTAGCGGACCAGTATCAGGCTTTGCCAACCTGGCCGGCCACCAGCCGCCCTTGATGGAAGGTGGTGCGGCGCGTTGGCAGACGGGCTACCGCTTCGGCGGAGCAACTGGCGTCGATCAACACGAACTCCGCGCTGTCCCCGGCTTTGGGCCACACCCGTTGGCCTTTGTCATTCAGCGGCAGCACGCCGCCGGTGGAAATCGCCATGGCGCGCGACAGATGGAACTCGTCGGAACCCCGATAGAGCTGGGCGTAAAGGTTGGCTTTTTCCAGAATATCGCCGGTGCCGAACGGTGACCAATGGTCGATCACGCTGTCGGTTCCGGTCATCACAAATACCCCTTTTTCACTGAGCTGCGGCAGTGGCATCATCAACCCACCGATCGGCACCGTCGAGGCGATGGTGATTTGCTGCGCCGCCAGTCGGGTGGCGGTTTCCTCTAATTCATTCGGGTTCAGCGCGGTCAGGGCAAAGGCATGGCTGATGGTGACTTTGCCGCGTAGCGAAGGGTTCTTTTCTACGGTGGTAATCATGTAGTTGATGGCTGCCACCCCGGCCGGGCTGGTTTCGTGCAGGTGGATATCGACGCCTTTGCCGGTATCGAGCGCAATCTGGAACATGGCATCCAGCGACTGCTCCATCGCCCCGTCGACATTGGTCGGATCCAGCCCGCCAACGTATTGCACTCCCATCTGCATGGCTTCGCGCATCAAGCCGTCGACTTTTGAATGCAGCAGCCCGTGCTGCGGGAAGGCGACGATTTCACAGCTAAAATCTGCCCGGTGATTTTCCAGCGCGCGCTGCAGGTGTTCCAGGCTTTTCAGCCCGCTGACCGGATCGATATTGCAGTGGCTGCGCGCCACGGTGCTGCCTTTGGATTGCAGCAGGGCGATCAGGTTTTCTGCGCGCTGTTGCGAGGTGGGCAACAGTTTGGGGATTAATGTTTGTTCCAGCGCGATCATATCCATGATGGTTTTGCCCTGACGCGGGCGCGGTGCCTGCCATGGGCCGCTGTAAAAGGTTTTATCCAGATGGATATGCATGTCGCGAAATGCCGGTAACAGTAACTGGCCCTGTGCCTGATAGCGCGGTACGCCAGCGGGTGCTGCGGCATCCTTCGGGTGGATGGCCGCAATCTTGCCGTCTTTGATTTCAAGCTGATAGAGCGCGGTGCGGGTGCCGATCACCGTGTCGCCATCGTACTCGAAACCCTCTTCCAGCCGGACATCGCTCAGCCAGTAGTGGCTGTCGGTCAGGGTCATGGGCTGGGCCTCCGGTAAACAAGGGCTGCCAGTGGGTACGGCGGCCTGCGCCACGCCGCCGGTCAGGCCGATCACCGCGCAGGCAGTGGTAATTTTGCCGGTTTGGCTGAGGAAAGCTCTGCGGCTTTGTTGTTGGTTTTTTTCCACGTTCAGTTCCTTAATCCAGAGGTGAAGTGCGTCAAAAGACAGCCACCAATTTAGGAGAGGAGCCGGCGGGTTGGCAGTGACATTTGCCACTGGCGACTATTCGATTTGGCAATAATAAGGGGGCAGGGCTAATGCCCCCACTGGTTTTACATCAGCGGCAACAAGCGAGTATAGAGTTCGCGGAAGGTGCTGCGCTGTTCGGCGTACTGCTGGTGGCGCTCGGCATTAGGGGTATGCACCTGCTCCAATGCCAGCTCGGGCAGCAGTTCGCCGAGTGGGCGCTGCGGGTTCAGTGCGATTTGAGCCAGCCGCGCGGCCCCCAGCGCCGGGCCGACGTCGCCGCCGGTGCGGTATTCCAGCCGTTGACCACTGATGTCCGCCAGCATTTGCCGCCAGAACGGGCTACGCGCCCCGCCGCCAATCAGGGTGATGCTGGTGGGCTGCAGGCCGCTGGCGTGCAGCACATCCATGCCTTCTGCCAGGGCAAAACCGACGCCTTCCAGCACCGCACGCGCCAGATCGTTCGGGCCATGTTGGTGGGTGAGGCCCCAGAATGCCCCCTTGGCGTTCGGATTGTTATGCGGCGTCCGTTCGCCGGACAGGTAGGGCAGAAACCACAGCGGAGCCGCCGCCGGGGGGGCCTGTTCGACATTGCGCAGCAGGGTGGCGACGTCTTCGACGTTAGTCAGTTTGCAAACCCAGTCCAGACAGGAGGCGGCGCTGAGCGTCACCGACATCAGGTGCCAGGTGTCGGGCAGCGCATGGCAGAAACTGTGCACCGCGCTGGCCGGGTTGCTGAGAAAGCCGTCGCTGACGGCAAAATAAACCCCTGAGGTACCGAGCGACAGCATCGCCTGCCCGGCCTGATACAGCCCGACACCGATCGCCCCGGCGGCATTATCGCCGCCACCGGCCACCACAGGTACCGGGGACATGCCCCAGCGCCGGGCCAGTTCGGTATGCGTTTGCCCGGTGACCTGATTGCCCTCGAACAGTTGCGGCATCTGGCGGCGGGTCAGGCCGCAGGCGGCCAGCATCTCGGCGCTCCAGTCGCGCTGCGCCACGTTTAGCCAGCCGGTGCCGGCAGCGTCCGACATGTCGCTGGCGAAGTCGCCGGTGAGGCACCAGCGTAAATAATCTTTGGGCAACAGCACCTTATCGATGCGCTCAAACACCTGGGGTTCATGCTGTTGCACCCACAATAGTTTAGGGGCGGTGAAGCCCGGCATCATCAGGTTACCGGTGATTTGCCGCGATTGCGGCACCGCCTGTTCCAGCGCCAGGCATTGCGCGCCACTTCTGCCGTCATTCCACAAAATGGCCGGGCGTAGCACCTGTTGCCGTGCGTCCAACAGCGTGGCGCCGTGCATCTGGCCGCTGAGACCGATGGCCTTCACCTGTTGCAGGCTGTGCTGCTTGCCCAGCGCCAGCATGGCGCGATCGGTGGCGTGCCACCAGTCCTGCGGGGCCTGCTCTGACCATAAGGGATGAGGGCGGGAGATGGGCAGCGACTCACCGTGGCTGGCGAGCAATTGGCCCTGCTCACTGAGCAAAATGACTTTTACGCCGGACGTGCCGAGGTCGATGCCGATATACATGGAAAGATCCTTAAAGGCGCGGCGAGTGCCGCGCGGGGTCAGTTAGCCGAACAGATAGCGGTTCATCAGGTTTTCAAGCTGTTCCTGGCGGCCGCTGACGTGCTGTGGCGCCAGTGCATGTCCTTCAGCGTACTGCGCCAGCGCCTCGAGCGACAGTTTGCCCTGCAAAATTTGCTGGCCCAATTCACCATTCCAGCCGGCATAGCGTTTTGATACCTGCTGATGTAACTGGCCGTCGGTCACCATTTTAGCCGCGACCTTCAGCGCCAGCGCCATGGTATCCATAGCCCCAATATGGCCATAGAACAGGTCGTATTTGTCGGTGCTTTGACGGCGTACCTTGGCATCGAAGTTCAGCCCGCCGGTGGTAAAGCCCCCGGCCTTGAGAATTTCGAACATCACCAGCGCGTTCTCTTCCACGCTGATCGGGAACTGGTCGGTATCCCAGCCCAACTGTGGGTCGCCCCGGTTGGCATCGACGGAACCAAAGATGCCGAGCGCGATGGCGGTGGCGATCTCATGGTGGAACGAGTGGCCTGCCAGCGTGGCGTGGTTGGCTTCGATATTCACCTTGATCTCTTTCTCCAGGCCGAACTGCTTGAGGAAGCCGTACACGGTGGCGACGTCGTAATCGTATTGATGCTTGGTCGGCTCCTGAGGTTTTGGCTCGATCAGCAGGGTGCCCTGGAAACCGGTTTTGTGCTTGTGCTCCACCACCATCTGCATAAAGCGGCCAATTTGCTCACGCTCCTGGCGCAGATCGGTATTCAGCAAGGTTTCATAGCCTTCGCGGCCGCCCCAAAGCACGTAGTTTTCACCGCCCAGACGCTGGGTGGCGTTCATGGCGGTGAACACCTGGGTAGCCGCCCAACTGAAGACTTCCGGATCCGGGTTGGTGGCCGCACCGGCACCGTAACGCGGATGGGTAAAGCAGTTGGCGGTGCCCCACAGCAGTTTTACCCCGCTGCTGTGTTGTTTTTCTTCCAGTACGTCGGTCATGACCGCAAAGTTGTGCAGGTACTCTTTCAGCGAAGCGCCTTCCGGCGAGACGTCGACGTCATGGAAGCAGTAATAGGGAACGTTCAGCTTGTGGAAAAACTCGAACGCTACGTCGGCCTTACGTTTGGCCAGCGCCAGCGCGTCGCCCGGCTGCTGCCAGGGGCGATCGAACGAGCCGACGCCGAACATGTCCGCACCGTTCCAGCAGAAGGTGTGCCAGTAGCAGGCGGCAAAGCGCAGGTGCTCCGCCATGCGCTTGCCGAGCACCAGTTCATCCGGATTGTAATGATGAAAGGCCAGCGGATTATTACTGGTGGGGCCTTCGTAGCGCACTTGCTCAAGCTGATCAAAATAAGATTGCATTATCGACTCCTGGGTAGCAATGCCCGGTTTACGGGATGGCTTTATCTTCGGAGTTTGCGACAGGCTGCTCAATTACGTTATTTCACAGTTAAATTCACAGAATTATTAAATGTGCGACAGATCTCATAATTGGTTATTAACCGCAGTTTATTTAAGGCTTAATTCACTTTTATTTGTCGACCTGCTTTTTTTCAGCGCGAAAGCATGACCGCCATCATAAAAACAACATTAAACCAAAAATCATAATTGGCCGGTAAAAATCAGTAATTGCTGAATATTAAATAACCGATAACAATCCGCTCTAAGTTGCATCACCAGTCTGTTTCAATTATTGCCCCTACCCGTTAAATAACAAAGGTATATAAGATGAAATTCAAACCTGTGTTCCTTTCGGTCTGTGCGTTGCTGGCGCTGGCGAGCCAACCGGCGCAGAGCAAAGAAGTCAAAATCGGCATGGCGATCGACGACCTGCGCCTGGAGCGCTGGCAGAAAGACCGCGACATCTTCGTCAGCAAAGCCAAAGCGCTGGGGGCGGATGTGTTTGTTCAGTCGGCCAATGGTAATGAAGAAACCCAGATGGCGCAGATTGAAAATATGATCAACCGCGGCGTCGACGTGCTGGTGATTATTCCCTACAACGGCAAGGTGTTGAGTAACGTCATCAGCGAAGCCAAGCGGGAAGGCATTAAAGTGCTGGCTTACGATCGAATGATCAATAACGCCGATATCGATTTTTACATCTCCTTTGATAATGAAAAGGTCGGTGAGCTGCAGGCACAAAGCCTGGTGCAACGGGTGCCACAGGGCAATTATTTCCTGATGGGTGGCTCGCCGGTGGATAACAACGCCAAGCTGTTCCGCCAGGGGCAGATGAAGGTGCTGCAACCGCTGATTGACGGCGGGAAAATCAAAGTGGTGGGCGATCAGTGGGTCGACGGATGGTTGCCGGAAAACGCATTAAAAATCATGGAAAATGCGCTGACCGCCAACAATAACAAGATTGACGCGGTAGTGGCTTCCAACGATGCCACCGCCGGCGGCGCTATCCAGGCGCTGGCCGCGCAGGGCCTGGCGGGCAAGGTGGCTATTTCCGGTCAGGATGCCGATTTGGCGGCGGTGAAGCGCATTGTCGCCGGTACCCAGACCATGACGGTGTATAAGCCAATCAGCAAACTGGCCGACGAGGCGGCGGGCATCGCGGTGCAACTGGGCAAGGGTGAACAGCCGAAGGCTAACGCCACATTAAATAACGGCAGCAAAGACGTGCCATCCTGGTTATTAACCCCTATTCCGGTTGATAAATCGAATATCGACAGCACCATTGTTGCCGACGGTTTCCATAAAAAAGCCGAGATTAATTAATTCCGCAAGCCGGTAATCCGGAGGGAATAATGCCCAGCCTATTAGAAATGAAAAATATCACCATGCAATTCGGTGCGGTCAAGGCGGTAGATAATGTCAGCCTGAAGTTAGAGGCAGGCCAGGTATTATCGCTGTGTGGTGAAAACGGTTCGGGAAAGTCCACCCTGATGAAAGTGCTGTGCGGTATATATCCGCATGGCAGTTATCAGGGCGATATTTATTTCTCTGATGATTTATTAGCGGCGAAAAATATTCGCGACACCGAGCAGAAAGGCATCGCCATCATTCATCAGGAGCTGGCGCTGGTGAAGCAGATGACGGTGCTGGAAAACATGTTTCTCGGCAATGAATGGCGCCGGTACGGCGTAATGGATTATGACGCCATGTATCTGCGCTGCCGACGGATGCTGGCGCAGGTCAAGCTGGCGGTGGATCCCAACACCCCGATCGGCGAACTGGGCCTGGGGCAGCAACAGCTGGTGGAGATTGCCAAGGCGCTGAACAAGCAGGTGCGGCTGCTGGTGCTCGATGAGCCGACGGCGTCGCTGACCGAAAGTGAAACCGCTACGCTGCTGGCGATCATCGAGGATCTGCGCGATCACGGTATCGCCTGCATTTACATTTCGCACAAGCTCAATGAGGTGAAGGCGATCTCGGATCTGATCTGCGTGATCCGCGACGGCAAGCATATCGGTACGCGCCCGGCAGCGGAAATGAGTGAGGACGACATTATCGCCATGATGGTTGGGCGCGAATTAACCGAGCTCTATCCGCAGCAACAGCATGATATCGGAGAGGTGATCCTGCAGGTGGATAATCTCACCGCCTGGCACCCGGTGAATCGTCACGTTCGTCGGGTGGACGATGTTTCTTTCAGCCTGCGACGCGGCGAGATCCTCGGGGTCGCCGGGTTGGTTGGCTCCGGGCGCACCGAAACCATGCAGTGCCTGTTCGGCGTCTACCCTGGCCGTTGGCAGGGGAGCATTAGCCTCAATGGCCAGCCGGCCGTCATCAACAATTGCCGCCAGGCGATGCGATATGGCATTGCCATGGTGCCGGAAGATCGCAAGCGTGATGGCATCGTGCCGGTGATGGGCGTGGGGGCCAACATGACGTTGGCGGCGCTGAGCGACTTTAGCGGCGTACTGACGGTGCTTGATGATGCACGGGAACAGGCGACCATTCGCCAATCGCTGGCGCAGTTAAAAGTGAAGACTTCCTCACCCGAACTGGCGATAGCCCGGCTGAGCGGCGGCAACCAGCAGAAGGCCATACTCGCCAAATGCCTGCTACTGAAGCCGAAAATTCTCATTCTGGATGAGCCGACGCGCGGTATCGATATCGGTGCCAAACACGAAATCTATAAGTTAATCAATCAGCTGGTCCAGCAGGGTATTTCGGTGATCGTGGTGTCTTCGGAGCTGCCTGAAGTGTTGGGATTAAGCGATCGGGTATTGGTGATGCACCAGGGGCGTATCAAGGCTTCGTTGGTCAACCAGGGTTTGACCCAGGAACAGGTGATGGAAGCTGCATTGAGGAGTGAAACAGATGTCGAAAAACACGCAGTCTGAAGCGATCGTGCCGGCAATGGTGGAGAAAAACCCCATAGTGAAACTAAAATCCATCAATTTGCAGGTGTTTGTGATGTTAGCGGCGATAGTCGTCATTATGCTGTTCTTTACCTTTACCACCGAAGGGGCCTATCTCAGCGCGCGTAATATTTCCAACTTGCTGCGCCAGACGGCGATCACCGGTATTTTGGCGGTCGGCATGGTGTTCGTGATTGTTTCGGCAGAAATCGATCTGTCGGTCGGCTCAATGATGGGCCTGCTGGGCGGGGCGGCGGCGATTTTTGACGTCTGGCTGGGTTGGCCGCTGCCGCTGACCATCGTGGTGACGCTGCTGGCCGGCCTGCTGTTGGGGGCCTGGAACGGCTGGTGGGTGGCCTATCGCAAGGTTCCGTCGTTTATCGTTACCCTGGCGGGCATGCTGGCCTTTCGCGGCATCCTGATCGGCATTACCAATGGCACCACGGTCGCGCCGACCAGCGGAGCGATGTCGCAAATTGGCCAGAGCTATTTGCCGAACGGCCTGGGTTTTGGCATCGGTGCCGTTGGGTTGATGCTGTTTGTCGCCTGGCAGTGGCGGCGACGCAGTCGGCGTGCCCAGCTCGGTTTGCCGGTGGCGACAGCAGGCGGTGACGTCACCCGACAAAGCATTTTGGCGCTACTGGTGCTCGGGGCTATCTATTTGCTCAATGATTACCGTGGGGTACCGACGCCGGTGCTGATCCTCACCGCACTGATGTTGGCGGGGATATTTATGGCCACCCGCACCGCTTTTGGCCGTCGGATCTACGCCATCGGCGGCAATATTGACGCTGCGCGGCTGTCGGGCGTTAACGTCGAGCGCACCAAGCTGGCGGTGTTCGCCATCAACGGCCTGATGGTGGCGATTGCCGGGTTGATCCTTAGTTCGCGCTTGGGTGCCGGTTCGCCTTCGGCGGGTAATATCGCCGAGTTGGACGCCATCGCCGCCTGCGTGATTGGCGGCACCAGCCTGGCGGGGGGCATCGGTAGCGTGGCCGGCGCGGTGATGGGCGCATTCATTATGGCGTCGCTGGATAACGGCATGAGCATGCTGGACGTGCCGACCTTCTGGCAGTACATCGTCAAGGGCGCCATTTTGCTGCTGGCGGTATGGATGGACTCCGCCACCAAGCGCCGGGCATAAAAGAATAGCGTCTGAGCTCACAGTTATGAGGTGATGCCTGCTGTTCTTGCAGATAGTTGTGCTATCCCAGACCCAGAGGGCAGTTCGTTTACCGGGGATGTGGCATGTTTGAAAAGCGCTTTCGCATTACGTTGTTGTTCAACGCCAATAAAGTGTACGACCGCCAGGTGGTTGAGGGCGTAGGTGAGTATTTACAGGCCTCACAATGTGACTGGGACATCTTTATCGAAGAGGATTTTCGCTGCCGTATCGACAACATCAAGGACTGGCTGGGCGATGGGGTGATCGCCGATTTCGACGATGGGGCCATCGAGCAACTGCTGCATAACGTCCGGGTGCCGATTGTCGGGGTGGGCGGCTCTTATCACCGTGATGAGGACTATCCGCCGGTGCACTACATTGCTACCGACAATCAGGCGCTGGTGGAGGCGGCATTCAGTCACCTGAAAGAAAAGGGCATTAATCGCTTTGCCTTCTATGGTTTGCCCAGCGAAGGCGGTAAACGCTGGGCGCAGGAGCGTGAGCATGCTTTCCGCCAGCGGGTCGCGCTGGAGCAGTATCAGGGCGTGGTGTATCAGGGCATGGCCACCGCGCCGGATAACTGGCAATACGCGCAGAACCGATTGGCGGACTGGGTGCAGACCTTGCCGCAGCAGACCGGCATCATCGCGGTGACCGATGCGCGGGCGCGCCATTTGCTGCAGGTGTGCGAACATCTGGACATCGCGGTGCCGGAAAAGCTTTGCGTGATCGGCATCGACAATGAAGAACTGACGCGTTACCTGTCGCGGGTGGCGCTGTCTTCGGTAGCGCAGGGTACCCGTCAGATGGGGTATCGTGCCGCCAAGCTGCTGCACCAACTGCTCGATCGCCGTGAGCTGCCGCTGCAGCGCATTCTGGTGCCGCCAGTGAAGGTGATTGAACGTCGTTCTACCGATTTCCGCTCGCTGCGCGATCCGGCGGTAATTCAGGCGATGCATTACATTCGTCATCACGCCTGCAAGGGCATCAAGGTCGAGCAGGTGCTGGACGCGATTGGCCTGTCGCGCTCCAACCTGGAAAAACGCTTCAGGGATGAAACCGGCGAAACTATCCACCATATGATCCATCAGGAAAAGCTGGATCGCGCCCGCAACCTGCTGACGGCTACCTCGTTGACCATCAACGAAATTTCACAGATGTGTGGCTACCCGTCACTGCAGTATTTTTATTCGGTGTTCAAGAAAGGTTATGACATGACGCCCAAAGATTACCGTGGGCGTTATGGCGAGGTTGGGTATTAGGGTTTGCTTGTCTAATGTAGCCTTATTGGCTACATTTGTAGCTAATAAGGCTACATTACGAGGCGCTATGTACGATCCTTTGCTTGCTCTCCTGTTCAGTGAATATCGGCGAAAAGTGTTAACTTTGTTGCTAAATAAGCCAGAAAAGGCATTTCATGTGCGAGAAATTGCGCGTCAGACCGCAACTCAGGCCGGTACCTTACATAAAGAGTTGAACAAACTGGCACAGGGCGGCATCTTGCTCAGACAGCAACAGGGAAACCAAATCTGCTATCGGGCTAACCCTGATTGCCTGATTTTTCCTGAGTTGGTGGCTATTTTCCGCAAAACCTCCGGGATGGTCGAGCGTTTGCGCCAGGCATTGGTTGAACTTAACGCTGAGTTTGAACTGGCCTTTATTTTTGGTTCGATTGCCAGTGGTAAGGCCAAGGATGACAGTGACATAGACGTCCTGATCGTCGGCAACCTGTCATTCTCAGAGGTGATCAACGCGTTTTACCCTCTGCAGCAGGAGCTGGGTAGGGAAATTAACCCCAAGCTGTACTCGCCAGTCGAGTGGCAGGCGGCTTTGGCGGAAAATTCAGCTTTTATTCAGGATATTATGAGTAAGCCTCAGCTAGGGATTTTGGGAGACAAGGATGACGTTAGACAACCTGATCGGCCTTGGCCTGGAGGCAATAAAGCCTGACGCGGGTGCAATCAGAAAATTACTCTCCGCCGCTGCGCGTAATCGACATGACGCCAGTATCACTCTGCTCAGCAATGAAACGCGTTTTGACACGGCGTATAAAGCGGTCATGCAAATCGCCAATGCAGCCCTGCAGGCGGAAGGTTTTCGGACCTCGACCCATAAACCCGGTCATCATCAACTCATGATCCAATCATTGCCGCTGACCCTGGGTATTTCGCGTGAGGCAATGATCTGTCTGGATGCTTTGAGGAAACAACGTAACATCGCCGATTATTCAGGTGATTTGGTGACGGATGCGGCGGTGTCCGCCTGTCTGGAACAGGCAGGCGCACTCTGGCTGGCGGTTAACGATTGGCTGCAACTCAAACATCCGCAATTTTTGGAATAATCTTCTCACATCAGCCCACAAAACGCCTTCAGCCGCTCGGCCAGCGCGGGAGTGGCTGCGGGGGCGCCGTCGCGGTAGTACAGCGCCAGCTCAATGTTGTCGATCGGCGGCAACCCTTCGGCGCTGCCGAGAACCCGATGGCTGGGCAAGCGGCAGCCGGCCGGCAGCAGGGTGACGCCCAACCCGGCGGCAGACGCGGCGGTGAGTGCGGCCAGGCTGGCGCTGCTGTAGCCAATACGCCAGCGCTTGCCGAGGTTATCCAGCGCCTGACACAAATCATCGCGATATAACCCATTGAGCGGGAATACCGCTAGCGGTACCGGTGACTGTTCTATTGCCGGGAAGGCCAGGCTGTCCAGCCACAGCAGCGGTTCCGGCCGGGCGGCCCGCGGCGGCTGGCTACGGCGTTGTTTAACCAGGATCAGATCCAGCTCTTCACGGGCGTAGGCACTGTGCAGATCGGCGCTCAGGCCGCTGGTGACGTCCAGCCGCAGATGCGGATGCGCCCGGCTGAATTCCGCCAGCAGTTCGGTGGTGGGGGCGGCAAAATCCTCCGGCATCCCCAACCGCAGTACGCCGTCGCGCCAGATGCCGGTCAAGGCGTCGTGCGCCTCTTCATTCAGCGCAATGATGCGCCGCGCATAGCTCAACAGCTTGACGCCTTCCTCGGTCAGCAGTACCTGATGGGACGAACGTTCAAACAGGGGTTTACCCAGCATTTCTTCCAAGCGGCGCACCTGTTGGCTGACGGTCGACTGCGACAAAAACACCCGCTCTGCGGCGCGAGTGAAGCTGTTGCTGTCGCATACTGCGACAAAGCTGAGCAGTAACTGCGGATTGAACATCGGGTAACGATTCATTTTTCCACTGTTGGCTATTTTATTATTTAATTTCCCAATACTAACGGGGAAGCCTAGAGTAAGGCAACGTTGCGGCTGCCACTCTGTGACCCCGCACTCTTCATCCCGGAAGTTCAGGAATAGATCGTGTTAAATCAATTTGTTGCTCCCCCTTTCTTACGCCGCTGGTTCAACCCCCTGCTATGGGCGCTGGTGCTGATTGGCCTGAATATGCGGCCGCTGTTGACCTCGATCGGCCCGTTGTTGCCGACGTTGCGGCAGGCCACCGGGCTGAGCTTTGGCGGTGCGGCGTTGCTGACCACCTTGCCGGTGCTGATGATGGGGTTGATGGCGCTGGCGGGTGGGGCGATCAACCGCCTGTTCGACGAGCGTACCAGCGTAGTGCTGAGCCTGTTGGCCATTGGCCTGGGGGCCGCCTGGCGTGAGCTGGCACCGGGCAGCACGCAATTACTGCTGAGCGCGGTGTTGGGTGGACTGGGGATTGGGGTGATCCAGGCGGTGATGCCCGGCATTATCAAACATCACTTTCTCAAGCAGATGGCGCTGGTGGCCGGGCTATGGTCGGCGGCTCTGATGGGCGGTGGCGGTCTGGGAGCGGCGATGACCCCCTGGCTGATGAGTGTCGGCCATGACTGGCACCGTGCATTGGCCTGGTGGGCGGTACCTGCACTGGTGGCGTTAATCGCTTGGTGGCCGGTCAGCCGTGGCCTGGCACGCCTGACGCCATCCGGAACCTCCTCTGGGCCGAGCCTGTGGTTCAGCCGTCGTGCCTGGTTGCTCGGTGCCTATTTTGGTTTGATCAATGGCGGCTATACCAGCCTGATCGCCTGGCTGCCGCCGTATTATATGCAGCTCGGCTGGCAGCCGCAGGCCAGCGGATCGCTGTTGGCACTGATGACCTTCGGGCAGGTCGTCGGGGCGCTGCTGTTGCCAGCGCTGGCGCGATCGCTGGATCGACGGCCGTTGTTATTGCTGGCATTAGTCATGCAGTTGATCGGCTTCATCGGCCTGATTTATCTGCCGCAGACGTTGCCGTGGCTATGGGTGCTGGTTTCCGGCCTGGGGCTGGGTGGCGCCTTCCCGCTGTGCCTGGTGTTGGCGCTCGATCATATTCCGCACCCGGCGGCCGCGGGGCGCTTGGTGGCCTTTATGCAGGGCATAGGTTTCCTGCTGGCGGGAGCCACGCCTTATATTTCCGGCCTGTTGCGTGATTACAGCGGCGGTTTTGTGCTGGATTGGCAAATCCATGCGTTGCTGGTGGTGGTGCTGATCGCCATCACCTGGTGCTTCCATCCGCACAGCTACCGGCGGGCGTTCGCCGAATAATATTACTGTCATTGCGGTTCCCTATAGTGACGTTGCTTTTACTTCTGGGTGATAACAACAAAAAGGGAACCAAGACATGCACATAACCAAAACCCGCCTGGCACTGTTGGCCGGCTGTATGGCGCTGAGCACTAACCTATGGGCGCAAGCCCAACCGGTGCCGGCAACCCTGGCCGGGCACGCGTTACTGGCGGTGAAATCCAACGTTGCCGCACCGCAGGATGCCCCCGCCGATTTACAGCAAAGCGGTAAATACACCAGCGGCAAACGCGTGACCGAACTGGGCAGCGTGGCGGGTAAATCCGCCGATCGCATGACCGGTATTGGCCTGCCGATCAACGGGCAGCCGCTGCAGGGCCATTCCGGCATCAAACATATGCCCGACGGCACCTACTGGGTGCTGACCGACAATGGTTTTGGCAGCAAGGCCAATTCGCCGGACGCCATGCTGTACCTCAATCACTACAAAATCGACTTTGACAACGGCACGGTGACGCCGCTGAAAACGGTGTTTCTGCACGATCCGGACAAAAATGTTCCCTTCCATATCATCAATGAGAGCACCGATAAACGTTACCTGACCGGCAGCGACTTTGACCCGGAAAGCTTCCAGTTTGCCGATAATGCCCTGTGGATTGGCGATGAGTTTGGCCCCTACCTGATTAAGGCCGATCTGAACGGTAAGGTATTGGCGGTGTTCGATACCAAGGTCGACGGCAAGGTGGTGAAGTCGCCGGATAACCCGACGCTGACCCTGCCGGGCGCACCGGATGGCAAACAGAACTTCCAGGTGGCACGTTCCAAGGGTTTTGAAGGCATGGCGGCATCACCGGACGGCAGCAAATTGTACCCGTTGCTGGAAGGCGCGCTGTGGGACGGTGAAAAATTCGAGAACATCGATGGCAAACGCTACCTGCGGGTGCTGGAATTTGACGTGAAACAACAGGCCTGGACCGGGCGCAGTTGGCAATACGTGTTGGAAGACAACCAGAACGCCATTGGCGATTTTAATATGATCGACGCCACTCATGGCCTGGTGATCGAGCGCGATAATAACGAAGGCACGGCGGACCAAGCCTGCGCTGCGGGTGCCCCCACAGACAACTGCTTCAGTCAGGTGGCGAAGTTTAAACGGGTATATAAAATTGCCTTTTCTGACGACAACGTCGGTAAACCGGTCGATAAATTGGCCTATATTGACCTGATGAACATCCAGGACCCGAACAAATTGGCGCGCAAACCGCTGAACAACGGCGTGCTGACCTTCCCGTTCTTCACCATTGAAAACGTGGACGTGGTGGACGGCAGCCATATCATCGTCGGCAACGATAATAACTTCCCGTTCTCCTCCAGCCGCCAGCCGAACGTGGCGGATGACAACGAGTTTATCCTGCTGGACGTGAAGGAACTGTTGAAACCTTAACCCTGCCTGCCTCCGGCATAGTGCCGGGGGCTAGCGCTATTTCCCTCTTAGCGCCAAGGGTAAACTGCGCTATAATCAGCCCCTTGCTTCCTGTTCCCGAAGGAAGATCCTCGTCCCCGGTGGGGCGGCCGGACTTCAAATCCGGTTGGGGCCGCCAGCGGTCCTGGGCAGGTTCGACTCCTGTGATCTTCCGCCAAACATTGTCCTGATAGTTCCTGGTAAATCCATAAAAACAATATAAATCAATGCATTGATTGGTATTTCTGTCCGTATAAGTCCGTACGCTACTGCCTGAATCCGTGAAAAATGTGTATAGTGGTGCGTATAAAGTTTTTATACACAGAATTTACTTATACACATGCTTCTAACTGACATACAAATTCGACGCTCCAAACCGCAGGAAAAGCCCTACACCATCAACGACGGCCAAGGTCTGTCCCTTCTTATCAATACTGATGGGAGTAAAGGTTGGCGTTTTCGCTATCGCTATGCCGGAAAAGCCAAGTTGATGTCCTTTGGCACCTACCCCTTGGTGACGCTAGCTGAAGCGCGAGAAAAGCGCGGGGAAGCCCGTAAGCAGGTTGTGAATGGCATTGACCCAGTAGCCGAGAAAAAGGCGCTAAAGCTCGCCCAAAAGCTTTCTGTCGAGAACTCCTTTGAAGCAATTAGCCGCGAGTGGCACACGAACAAGGCTGACCGATGGACTCTGGCCTACAGGGAAGAAATCATGCGCACTTTTGAGCAGGATGTGTTTCCGTATATTGGTCAACGCCCCATTGCTGAGATTAAGCCTTTGGAGTTGCTGGAAGTGTTGCGACGGATTGAGAAGCGTGGGGCATTGGAGAAAACCCGCAAGGTACGCCAGCGTTGCGGAGAGGTTTTCCGCTACGCAATTATTACCGGCAGGGCGGAATACAACCCAGCGCCTGATCTTGCCAGTGCATTAGCCGTTCCCAAACAAAAGCACCATCCGTTCCTTTCGGCCGAGGAACTGCCTTACTTTGTTAAGGATTTGGAAGGGTATACCGGCAGCATCATCACCAAGAATGCAGCGAAGATCGTTATGCTGACCGGCGTGCGCACGCAAGAAATGCGCTTTGCCACGTGGGAAGAGATCGATTTTGAGCGTGCAATCTGGGAGATCCCCGCAGCACGCATGAAAATGCGTCGCCCGCATATTGTGCCACTCTCTACTCAGGTGGTTGAACTGTTTAAACAGCTACAACCGATCACAGGTCACTATCCTTACATTTTCATTGGACGAAACAACCGCAGAAAGCCTATAAGTAAGGAAAGTGTGAATCAAGTAATAGAGCTGCTGGGATATAAGGGGCGAGCCACCGGTCACGGTTTCAGGCATACGATGTCTACTATCCTGCATGAACAGGGGTTTGATTCTGCATGGATTGAGATGCAACTTGCTCATGTGGATAAAAATGGCATTCGGGGAATTTATAATCATGCTCAATATCTTGAAAGTCGTAGAGATATGATGCAATGGTATGCAAATAACTTGTCTTTTTAGCTTAAAAGGGTGGATGTATCGCATGGGGAAGCCACTAGCGACGATCATGACTTGGGATGATGCTACATGGGAAGAGTTCATACATGATTGGCTAACAGAGTGTCATGCGACTACCTATATCACTCATGAAAGGCTTGGGGGAGCTGGTGATAAAGGACGAGATATTGTTGGTTTCCTAACTGACCCTAATGTAAATGGTTACAAATGGCATAATTACCAATGTAAGTTTTATGCTAATAGATTGAGTTTCTCAGATGTTGTTGTTGAGTTTGGAAAGCTTATCTACTTTTCTAAGTGCGGTGACTTTCCGGTTCCAGAAAAGTACTATTTTGTGGCACCAAAAGATTCTGTCTACTGCTTTCTCAGAATTATTAAAAAATCCTGATGGATTGAAGGATAAAATTTTAGGCTGTTGGGATAAGTCAATTAGCAAGGAAATTACAAAAAAAACTAAAATTCCACTTGACCAAGATCTCATTAATTATATAAATGATTTTGAGTTTGATATTTTTTACTCGGTACCATTGTCAAGAGTATTGAGTGAAACTTCAAAAAAGCCATTGTTTTTTAAATATTTCAACGAACTTTATTGTGCTAGAGAGTTTCCTTGTGTAACACCAGAATATGACCCGATCATTGAATCTGTATATGTAGGTCAGTTGTTAGATGTCTACTCTGAAGTATCTGCAATGGACAATTTGGATCTTAAAAGTCTCATCAGCCCATATAATAATCATTTTAAAGGGTGTAGAAATGATTTTTATTTCGCATCGTCTCTTAGTAGATATATGAGGGATTCATTTATAGAAGATAATTTTAGGATATTCAAAAGCTATATTAGTTCCTCTATCGAAAGCGTAATTTATAAAAAACATAGCAATTCGTTTGATAGATGTAATGATATTCTCAATCAGGCATCATTGACAAACATATCTCATCCTATTCTATCTAAAATATGTGAGGTTCCTGATAAGAAAGGTATTTGCCATCATTTGATTAACGATGGGGATCTGAAATGGAAGATATAGCTATGATTAGTGTTTATAATTCAAACCTTGAGATATCTATACGTGTAGCCAAAGTATTAATGGAGTTCAACCCAACTGGTTTAAGTATTGAGAGAATAGTCTGTATTGATTTTCTGGTTCTCAATCTCAAGGACTTTCTTCCTGACCAAGAAAGTCTGCACCCAGCCATTCCAAGAAGAGATACACAATTAGCAATAAAGAGGAAGATTTTTAACGATTCATTAGAGTTGATGAAAAAATATAGAATAGTAACGGAGGTATTTGCGAGAGAAGGATTTGTATATATGGTTACGGATAAAACATTTTCATTTACCAACGCAATACAAAATGAATATATAGTGAAAATGGAGCGAAATATAAAATTAATAAAAAAAGAGTTTGGTTCCTTGAGTGTTAAAGAATTAAAAAAGATGGTGGTATCAAAGTTTGGGAGATTAGATATGGAGCTAAATAATGGGTAGTTATTTTAACATTAAAAAAATAGCAATAACCGGGATGTTATCTACTACAGTTTCGATAGAGTTTGGCTCAAAGTTGACGATCATTGTCGGAGGTTCAGACTCTGGTAAAACATATCTTTATAATCTGATCCGCTATCTTTTTGGTGATGAGAAATTAGAAAATGCAGATATTGGTGAAGCCAAGGGATACGATACGGCTTATATTGAGTTTTCATTAGGGGACGAGCATCTCACAATAGAAAGGGGTTTGCATGATAATAGTAACTATAAGTTATACTCGGGTGGAATAGATACGACTGGTCCTAATACATTTATCAAAAACATAATGAAGACTGCAAGTTCTAAAAATAGCTTCAACACTATTTTTTATGGCAAACTATCCTTCAATAAAGCTCAGGTTAGAGTAAATGGAAGTGGTGGGATTAATAAGGTAAATTTAGGAAATGTACTCAATTTCTTTTTTATAGATGAAATACGTATTTTAACTAAACAGTCACTTTTATTATCTGATCAATATGCAGATCATGTCAAAAATAAATCTGAATTTAAATTTCTTATTACTCAGAGAGACGACGCGACTATAGGCGAGGAAAAGCCAAATAAGAAAGAAAAGGTTTTTTTAAAAAGGCAAGTGAATGAGTTAATAGATGAAATAAGAAAAGGTATTATATATCCTGAGTTGTCACTTATTTCCATTAATGAAAGAATAGATAGCATTGAAATTGAAATAGATAAATTGATTAAAGAAAATGATGACTTGTTGGACATCTATAATGAAAAAATAATTTTGATTAATGAAATTAGAAGCGAAATTAGTAATCTACAGAACAAAGAGAGTTATCTTGCCATGCTGATTAATAGGTTTTCTATATTAAAGGATTGCTATCTATCAGACTTACAAAGAGTAAACTCTATTTCTCAAGCCAACTTCTTTTTGGAGAACTTTTCTGATGAATTATGCGAAAAATGCGGGCATTCAATAAAAAACACACCTGAAATTAGTTATGATGATTATCATTTTTCCTGTATGGCAGAGTCAAAAAAAATAAACTCTCAGCTATCTGGGTTAATCAAATCAATAGAATCAAATGAAAAAGAGCTTGATGATGTGACCCTCTCCATCTTGGATAGTGAGCGTATTCTACATGAGGAGTTAGAAGGTCATGATCAACTACATAATATTGATTTGAAAGATTCAAGAAGGAAGATTGAAGATCTTTATGAGTATAAGGAGTTTATTTTATCTGATTTGACTAAGCACAAGATTATTGATTCATTGATGTCAAAAGAAGAGAGTATTGATGAGGATAAGTTCGATCCTAGTGATTTTGATAGTTTAAAAACATATGAAATAAATGGATTGGTAGAAGAGTTTAAAAATAGACTTAATGCTATTAGATTTAATGATAGTAGTGATAATAAAGTTTATTTTGATGATGATGCTTATGACTTTATTATAAATGGTAAGAAAAGATCGCTATATGGAAAAGGTAGTAGAGCTGTTATATATGCTTGTTTTACAATATCTTTAGCTGAATTCCTTGCTAAAGAAAACAAACCTCAAACTGGATTTGTTTTATTAGATAGTCCATTGGTTACTCACTTTGATAAGAAAAGGGATATACAAAAAAAAGACGTCAACCCTATTAGTCTAACGGATAATTTTTATAAGCATTTAATTTCTTGTCAATTAGATATTCAAGTGGTTTTGATAGAAAACAAAGGTCCTTCTTTTGTAGTGAATAATAGCGGTGATATAAAGCTGGTCGATTTAAATTTAGATGGCTCAGCAGGGATTTTCCCCAAGGATAATTTGATCTGAAATGGGCATTAGTATGTGTATTATTAAGTGAGTAATGTAGAGCCGTGCGGCAGGTTGAGCACTCCGCCACACTCTCATTTACTTTGTAAAAAGTAGAATGCTGGGCGGCCTGCTATAACTCGATAATGCAAGTGATCGACCAAGTTAACTCATAGTACAGTTCTCCCCCTATTGCGGGCTGGCATACTCATAAACCAAAAAGAAGTGCACTCAGCGCCTTGCCACAGCATGATAGTGCCAGCACCCTACTGAGTTAAATCGCAATGAATAGACGCCCCAGCGACACGCTGACGCACTAAACGAAGAGTTGCTCAAACCTCTGCGCGCGCAATACTACCCCCGCCTCGCCTGCCCGCTTTATGTGTCGCTTTTCATGCAGGTACATTAAGGGATGCAAACCGCGCCAGTACTGATGCGGGAAGGTCTACGACATGCATTTTATTGCATGCAAAATCATGCACCCTATGCATGCACGCGTAATTTGGCACAGGCTAGCCAGGAAAAAGGCCGTTTTCGTGTGAGGATTGAGGATGCTACAACATCAGTTTGACAGTGCGCTTGGTCATTACATCATGTTGATGGTTAGGATTTATCTCTGATTTAGCCTGCGCGATCAATGGGGCCAATCGGCACGGCTACCGTACAGCACCGCTGTTTTCCCGGTAGAGTTTTTTTTGGTAACCGTTCTAAACGCTGGCTGAAAGACCACTGTAAGTATCCCAGCATTAGTTCCACGCACTTTTTGAGAGTTCCGGTTTTTCAGCCATCAGCCGGTACTCTTCCGGCGTCAGGTTATTCAGGGATTCATGAGGCCGCTCGTTGTTATATTCCGTCAGCCAGCGCTCTGTAATTTCCCGTGCTTCATTCAGTGTTCTGAACAGGTAAAAATCCAGGATTTCTGTCCGGTATGTCCGGTTGAACCGTTCGATAAAAGCATTTTGTGTTGGCTTACCCGACTTGATAAATTCGAGCTGCATGCCATGTTCTTCGGCCCATTGCGCCAGCGCCAGTGAAACCAGTTCTGGCCCGTTGTCCATCCGCATCTTCAACGGATAGCCGCGATTTACCACGATCCTGTCCAGCACCCGGACGACGCGTTGCGCCGGGATATTAAGGTCGATTTCTATCGCCAGCGCTTCACGGTTAAAATCATCCACCACATTGAAGGTCCGGAAGCGTCTGCCGCAGACCAGCGCATCGTGCATAAAATCGATGGACCAGCTCTGGTTTAACGCTTGCGGCGTCGCCAGTGGTGCTGGATTACGCACTGGCAGCCGCTGTTTTCCCTTACGACGAAAATTCAGTTTCAGCAGGCAGTAAATCCGGTGAACGCGTTTATGGTTCCAGGTATTGCCCTGTCTGCGCAGCAACTGGAACAGCTTCTTAAAACCGTAGTGCGGATAGCGTTCTGCCAGTTCAGTCAGCGCATGGATCACCGGTTCATCACGCCGGGCATCGGGCTGATAAAAATATACCGTCCTGCTCAGCGATAACGTCCTGCAGGCCTGGCGTAAACTCATGGCAAATTGCGCCGTCAGATAGCTGACGAGTTCACGCTTTATCGCTGGTTTTAAAGCTTTTTTTCGATGACGTCTTTAAGTGTCCGGCACTCAAGGCTGAGATCAGCAAACATCTGTTTGAGGCGTCGGTTTTCATCCTCCAGGTCTTTCATCTTTTTGATATCAGAGGCTTCCATACCGCCATACTTTGCTTTCCAGTTGTAGTACGAGGCTTCAGATATACCGACTTCACGGCAGACATCCTTGACGGTACGTCCGGTTTCGACGGATTTCAGAACGGTAATGATCTGGTGTTCGGTGAATCGGGCTTTACGCATGGCGATCTCCTCAAGGGACATAATCAGTATGTCGGAAGATCTCTAAAAGTGAATGGTTCGTTTTGCTGGGATACTTACACCACCACCAAGGTTTTAATTCTTATATAAACTATTCACTACTGTTCAATTAAGTAAAAATATAATTAAATCAATAAATAAAACCGTGACTAGTGAGTTTTAAACTCATCACTCAGTGTTCACCACTGTGCACTCAACCAAAAATAATCTCTTCTCTGGCTAGCCGCAGTTAGACTTATTTTTGATGTTCCTACCTATTTATAACCCCTCATTGATTGCTAAAAATTATGGGGTAATAACGAGGAATGACGAAGAGTGATGGGTTAATGTGATTCGGTGTAATTTGTTGTTTTTATATACGATTTCCTAATCCACCACACAACATCCCCTTGTTGCCAACCCCCAAAATATTCACATAATAGGGCGCTACCAGAGTTCACACAGTCCCGGTCAGAGCTGGCCGGACACAAAGAGGTAGCAATACATGCTTTCAGTTTCCCGCCCCGTTAACGCCACACCTTCCCCTGCTGTGCACAGTGATTACACCCCACGCGAACGCTTTATTCGTCTGCCGGAAGTGCTTTACACCACCGGTCTGTCACGTTCTACCGTTTACGAGATGATGACCCGCAAACAGTTTCCAGCTCAAATCTCGCTGGGTGGCAAAAATGTCGCCTGGCTGGCCTCCGAAGTGGAGCAGTGGATGGATGAGCGCATTGCCACCCGTTATCAGGGGGCCACCGCATGATGCAGTTAACCCTGGGCCGACACCGCTTTACCCTGAACGATAACGACGCGCTGTTTGTGGCCGAAGCTATCCTGCTGCAGCGCCAGCACCCGGATATCGTCTTGCCGGAACACCGCAGCACTAAACACGGTGTCATCCGTCTGACCAGCCGCCAGGCCACACCTCACCAGTTTTGCGCCGGGCCGGTGTCTCTGAGCGACGCAGCCGCCGACACCAATCACCACCTACAAACCGGTCGTTGATCACTATGCGATCGATTGAACGTCCGGGGGGGCTTACGGCTTGCCCCCACGTCCGGCCCTGCGCTATAGTCCCTCCGCTGTCGCAAAATCGGCAGCCGGGCGTGGAAACCCGAGTAACTTATTGGCGACACAACACGCGCCAGGCGTGTTTTTTTATGTCGTAGCCTTAGTGCGCTCATTTTTTGCGCGATGGATGTTATGCTATCGCAGCAGTCAAACAATGGTGGCTCAGGCGGGGCTGACTTCGGTCAGGCCGGTTTCCAATAAGGCCGGTATTTCCACCCCCGTCTGGGCTACCACCCATAAGCGTGGAAACTTCGGTGGTAGCAATAACCAATACTTATTGGAGGCTGCCACCATGGCTACTATCCTTGCCACGACTCACCCCAAATTCTGCTTTCTATTTGCGGCCATTCGCCGTACTGCCCTGACGGCAACCCCGTGCATGCTGCGCACCGTGGCAGATTCTGAGCATAGTGCCCGACGTTTGCTGGCGCGTGACTACATTCTGGCGTTTGCCGGTCGCCTGCCCGTAAAGGGGGTGGCATGAATACGCTCGCCGCCCGTTTCCACAGTGAAACCCATTACGCCATTCCGCATGCGGACTTCTTGCGTCTTCAGCATGCGCATTCTACCGGCGTGCTGTTCCTCGACATGCTGGACAGCCTTGACCTGAGTGGACAATGTCCAGATGGCTTTCAACAGGCTGCTTTCGCCTCGGTCATCGCCGTGCTGACTGACCAGCTCGGCCACGTCGTCAACACCTGTGAACCCCAACTTCTTGCCAGCATGGAGGCACCCGCCGCATGAGTACCCAATCCTGTTTACCGATTGAAGTCCGTACCGCCGTTTTCCGTCGCGCCGTGGCACAGGCTTATAGGGACACCTGTGCCTTTTACCGGGTGAGCCTCAGCTACACGCTGGACGAGTTGCAGATGCTAATTGCCCTGCGCCTGGAAGGGTACTTTGTACAACAGCACGGCGCAGAAGCAGGTATGGACATGGCGTGCACGATGCTCAGCGACATGGTGCAGCCAGATGTGTTGGTGGCACCACCGCGCCTGACCACACTGGGGCAGAAGCTGATGGACGAGCTGTGCTGCGACCATATGGCAACTGCCAGTCACGCCACCGTGCATTAAGGGAGAACAAGACGATGAACGCCCATTTCGTTTCACAGACCGTACGCACCGCCACCGGCCATTGGCCGGTGATACTCCCGGCCCTTGGCATTGCCCTGCAACCGAACGGCAAACCGCAACCCTGCCCGGCCTGCGGCGGCAAAGACCGCTTTCGTTTTGATAACCAACAGGGGCGCGGTACCTGGTTCTGTAACCAGTGCGGCAGTGGCGATGGTCTGAATCTGGTTGAGAAAGCACTGGCCGTGACCGCCAAAGAGGCCGCCGTGAAGGTGGCCGGGGTATTGGGTGAGCAAATCGAACCCGTATGGCCGGAGCAGAACCTTCAACAGAAACAGCAGGACAAAGCGCAGGTGCGAAATAACGCAGCACAGCAGGCCAGACAGCTATTTGCCAGCGCCCGGCAACACGCGGGGAATGCCTATCTGACCGCCAAAGGCTGGCCGGACACCGATACCCTGACATTACAGGGGCCGTCATTGCGCGTGGGCGGTATCACTTACCAGCCCGGCGACCTGTTGTTACCCCTGACCGACAGCACAGGGGAAGTGGTCAACATCCAGTTAATCAATACCGCAGGCGACAAGCGCACGCTGGCCGGGGGGCAGGTGAAAGACGCCTGTCATTTCTTGTCCGGCCAGAATACTGACGTTATCTGGCTGACCGAGGGTTATGCCACCGGCCTGACCGTGCATCAACTGACAGGGGAAAGTGTCTGCGTGGCGCTCAGTGCCAATAACCTGCCCGCGATGGCGCAACAGCTGCGCACCCGTTACCCTGATTCGGCGTTGCTGCTGGCAGCCGATAATGACGAGAACGGCACCGGGCAGACCCGGGCAACAGAGGCCGCCCAATTGAGCGGCGGCAAGCTTGCATTGCCCTCAGAAACCGGTGACTGGAACGACGTTTACCTGCAACAGGGCCAACTGGTCGCGCTCGCACAATTGACGGCTTTCAGCCAGCCCCAGCAGCCCAGCCCGTTTGATACGCTCAGCGATGCTGACCTGAAAGCCATGAGCGCCAGTGAGAAGGCAGAACTCCTGGCTGAACATTATGGCAACACCCTGGCGGTGCCGTTGGTCGGTGAGGAATTGTGCCGCTATACGCAGGGTGCCTGGCAGGTGCTGCCGCATCGGCAGCTCAGCCGGGAGATTGCCGCACTGTTTCAGAAGGTCCGTGCGCCGTTCTCGGCGGCCGGTATCAACAGCATTCTGGACACGCTCAAGCTGATGGTGCCACAAATGGGCGAACCGGTGAGACGCCTGATAGGCTTTCGCAATGGGGTGTTTGATACCGTCAGCGGACAATTCAGCACACACCGTAAAGAACATTGGCTACGCACCGTCAACAGCGTGGACTACACGCCGCCGCGCACGGGAGAAAACCTGGCCGACCATGCGCCGCATTTCTGGCAGTGGCTGACGCGGGCGGCTGGGAACAATCACGATAAACAGGAACGCATTCTGGCGGCACTGTTTATGGTGCTGGCGAACCGGTATGACTGGCAACTGTTCCTGGAGGTGACCGGCCCCGGTGGCAGCGGAAAAAGCGTGATGGCCTCCATTGCCCGTTTGCTGGCAGGAGCCGACAACACCACCTCTGCGACCATCGACAACCTGGAATCACCACGGGAACGCGCCTCTGTGGTCGGGTTCTCGCTGATTATCCTGCCTGACCAGGAGAAATGGAGCGGTGACGGTGCGGGTATCAAGGCCATCACCGGGGGCGATGCGGTGGCTATCGACCCGAAATACCGCGATGCCTACTCAACCTATATCCCTGCCGTGATTCTGGCAGTCAATAACAACCCGATGCGTTTCAGTGACCGCAGCGGCGGTGTCTCGCGTCGTCGGGTGATTATCACCTTCCCCGAAGCGATACCGGCGAAGGAGCGTGACCCACAGCTGTTGGAGAAAATCAGTGGGGAGTTGGCGGTGATTGCCCGACATCTGATGCAACACTTTGCCAACCCGAATGATGCCCGTGATTTGCTGCAGGCCCAACAGACTTCGGAGGAAGCGTTAACCATTAAGCGGCAATCAGACCCGCTAATGGACTTCTGTGGCTACTTGACGACCCTGAGTACCCCGGCGGGCATGTTAATTGGGAACGGCAATATCAGACCGGCCAATCCACGACGTTACCTCTACCATGCCTACCTGTCGTTTATGGAGGCTCGTGGTCATCAAAATACCATGAACCTGACCTCATTCGGGTTAGCCGTGCCACAAACGCTCAGGGAGCATGAGCTGACATTGCTTAAACGCAGAACCAATCAGGGCATGCAAACCAACCTGACGTTGAGTGAGGAGTGCGAGGCGGACTGGTTGCCCAAGTGTGATATCGCATAAAGTGGCGTTGACGATCGGTGTGGCCGATCAATCGGCGGTTATTGATCTGCCGAACCCATTGGACGCCTGCTGATGAGGTTGCCTATAGTGGCAGTGAACACAATACACACGGCAACACCAGGGCATCACTAGGGCCATACTGTGGCTGATATTATAATAAAAGTAGTCCCCAAACCGGCTCCGGCCGGTTTTTTTGTCTCTGAGACTATGCCCTTCAGGTCATGGATACGTAGATAGTTACGTGTATAAGCCTGACACCGCTCGGTTATGCGGATGCTGACATTGTTGATTAGGGTTGAATTACTGAATGCAGGGCATAAAATAATTGATTTCGTGATGTTTAAGATGATGACCTTAAATTTATGACATGCTGTTTATAGTTACATCGAGGTTACAAAAAGGGAAACTGTCCAGAGAGCGTCCACTTAGCTCGCGATGCCATGGCGATACATTCGCATCAGTTGTGTGATGTTTCTTTTTTCATTTCTATGGTCTCGTTAGTTCTTGTTGGTGAGGATGAAAAATTATTTTTAATATCACTATAAAATTAAATTGAAAAAAACTCATATACGGTGGGTTGTTATTATTTTTTGATGCCGACGACTGTTTCATTATCTTCCCGATTGTTTCAGTTTTTGTTGTCCGGTGACTTTGATTTTTATACTTTTAATTTTAAATTAATTATATAACATATTGATTTATAATATTATTATTACTATTTTTTTCTGTGTGGCAAAAGTATGTCATTTGTTAGTTTAATCATATCAGCTTATTAATTTTTTTTTAAAAAAAGAATTAAATCTCACATTTATTGAATTTTAATGAATTTAATTGATTCGTTGTGAATGTAGATGTAACCTATTTTTAATTATTTCATATAATATGGAGATTTAAAGCCAGGGAGAAGGTTTGGGTGTTTTTTACTTGAGGGAGTGCCACCGTGTGGGAGTCAATAAAAAAAGTCAACGTTTTGATAATTGACAAAGATGAGTATTTTATGGAAGGGCTACGGCATGTGATCTCTGTTTTTTATTTCAATAGAGGCATTGCCGTGAAGTTTATTAATCAGCCTGTGTCTGGATTCTCAGCAGATATCGTTTTTCAATCGATTGGCTATGGTGTCACTGTTTCCGTTTGGAAAAAGCTACAACAGGATATGGCTCCTCCATTGCTTTTTTTGATTCGGGATCAAAGAGAAATTCGGTTATCACATATATTTAAATCCGTACGAAAAAACGGGACGTTATACCGGCATCAATCGATCGACACGGTTAATCGCCTACTTGAAGAGGCGGTATCTGTGCAACAAATCAAACCTCCGTGTTCAGAACTTGAGGGCACAACTCAGCACCTTACCCTGCGAGAAAGTGAGGTTCTGCGCTACCTGAGACAGGGGAAATCGCAGATGGAAACGGCGAATGTGATGAGCCTTAAAGACAAAACAGTCAGTACGCACAAACGTTCAGCGATGAGAAAATTGAACTTCAAACGCAACCATGAATTATACCATTGGCTGTTACAGGGTGGGTTATCCAGCATGGAAGGGGAAATATAAAATATGCGTTATTCTACTGCATCTATATCAGCCACTTTGGCTTTGTTACTTGGAAGTTTGTTGCTCAGCGGTTGTCAGTCATCAAAGAAAACCGTTACTACAGCTACCGCTTCACCGGCCATGAAGAATGAAAAGGCCGAGCGTGACGCCAGCGAGCTTAATCAGTGCCAGAAAAATTTAAATGTACTTAGTCGATTGCAGACAACATCTTACCCCTCGTTGAAGAAAGACTTTGATAACCTCATGCTGGGTGCTTCACAATATGCGGGAGTGCGCTTCCAGGTTAACGATCAGTCTCAGGAGACTATTGATGCGCTGTACCGTTACCGGGTAAGTTATTTGTGCTCTGAGATCCAGCAGGCGGCACTTGAAGTGTTAGTTACACGCGCTGAGTTACCCAAATGAAGTTAAAAAGCGCTGCATCTTGGTACTGTATCCTCGCACTCAGTCATTTAATGCCGACATTGTCTCTGGCCGCTCAGCAGGAGGGCGACTCAGGCATACCTGCATTGCTGCAATTTGCAGAACAATACAGTGAAAATGTAAATTTACCGGTAAAAACAAAGCCCCGCTCCAATGACAAAGCCGCTGTTACCCCTCCAGCCAAACCCGGTGAGGGGAAGCAACGCGCTAACAAAAAACCATCTGCACAAAGTGGTTCCTGGAAAATTAAAGATAAAGAAATTCAACGACAACGAACCCTCATTGACCAACTAGAGGTGCAGCTTGCCCATGCGCAAAAGCCAAAACCTACCGCGTCGCTGGATTTATCACAGTTAGGTAAACTAGCGCAGAGTGTTCGTCAGGCTTTAGCCATTACCCCGACAGAACATCAGGCAAAAACACTGATTGCACAAGCGCAACAACAATGGCGTACGGATAAAACCGAATTACAGCAGCAGTTGTCTGAGGCTCAAAAATCGAGCCAAGCGCTATCCGCTGAAATAGCCAATCAAAACGCGTTGATGACCGTAGAACAAAATGAAAACAAAACGTTACTGCAACAGCAGCAAGAATTGCATCATCAGCGGGAGCTAATGCAAAGCGAACTGGACAGTACCGCAGGGGAAATGGCCAATTTGCGAACAGAATTGTCTTCCCTACGGACTAAGCTCCCCCGGCAGGTAGATGCTGATAGACTGAAACAGTCTGAGTTACGCGAGGATTACGCGGCAGGGGTATCTTTAGGTGAAGAAATCTTGCAAATGCAGCAAGAACGACGCCAATGGGGTGTTAATGCAGACACACAGCTGATCCTTGCGGGTATTACAGACGCTTTTACCGGCAAACGATCGCTGACGGATGATGAACTAAATAAGGCATTAACTACTGCAGAAAAGCGGATTACTGTTGCGAGAGAGAAAATCATCACTTCTCAAAAACAAAGTGGTGGTGTCTACCTAAATAAATTCAAGAAAGATAAGCGGGTTAGCCAAGCGCCTTACGGTTTTTGGTACCGTGTTGACTATGCGGGTGATGCTAAGCTCCCCGAAAAAGCGGCCGTCGATATTGTAGTTAAGGAAACCTTGGTCGATGGTACTGTCATACAGGATATGGAAGCCAGTGGCGCAACTTTGTCTCAGCCCATTGAACAGTTCCCGCCCCTGTTTAGAGAGGCAATTAAGCTACTGAAAAATCACGGAACGATAACGCTCGTTGTTCCTCCAGAACTTGCGTACGGTGATAAAGGATATCCTCCCAAAGTACCTCCTAATGCGACCATGGTGTATACCCTGCGGATTGCTGAAATGTATCCATAAACCAGATCATCTGTAGCCATAAAAAATCGCTTACATAGCGTAAGCGATTTAATCGGGAGTGAAAAATGAAAGAATTAAGCTTAATTATCTGAACGAACACAGACAAAGAAAGGATTTGAAAGGTCTTGCAATAAAAAACCGTTATTATTGACGGCTATCATTTGCGTATAGAATTCGATTCCCTGAAAGATGTACTGTTGCCAGAGTCCCGCAGGCAGTTTGTCAAATTTACTTATTTGTTCACGTGTAATTTTTGTTTTATCGACACCGTTTAACTCTGACGGTGTGATCGTGAAAAAAAGCCTTCTGCTGACACGGTATTCTTGCCCATCCTGAGTAACTGATCCATTAAAAGAAACTACGCTTTCATTATGTAAAGTGAAAATCATGTTGGCATTTAAATTCAAATCAATCTTACCGCCATCTTGTTCCATATGTGAAACCAACTGGGCATCACAGCGAAATGGCCGATTTTTTTTGTAGTGATAGTAAAGCAGGCTACAGAGAACAAGCGTAATCAGCAGCATTGTAAGGGTTATTTTGATTTTCATCTTACTTAACGACCTTGTAATTGGTGCAATTCTGATATTTGGAGGTGCCATTGTCTCTACATACTGCCATGAAGCGTATCTTTAAAAGGCTATTGCTAGGTCGGGGATCAGCGTAATAAATGTCAGCGGATTCATTGATACAGTTTACCCCTTCAGTTTCTATCATCTTATTTACGTTAATAGTGAAATCAGACGGTGGTTTGGCATTGTTCAAACCGAAGATGTTGCACATTCCTATGGTGGTTACCAGGCGAATTTGTTCGCTTTTAGGCCACATGAACAAAATAAGCCCGACTATCATTGTGATAGAAACAGAACCGGCAATAATCAAGCGACTGTTTTGTGCGATTCTCCTATCTACCGGTTTTATTATGCTGGATAACATATCTGTAGATGTAAGCGGAGGGGGCACCGTAGACGCAGATTTTATGACTTCTGTCACTCTCTCCGAGGTGGTTTCTTCATTTTTTATAACCGGATGAATATCTGCTTTCATCTTGAAACCGGTTCTGGGTACGGTGATGATAATTTCTTTATTGAGCCCCAAGCTTTCGAATGCTTTTCGTAGCTCGCTAATACTGTTGCTTAAATTACCTTTTGATGGTGTAAAACCATAATCTTCCCATACGCTTTTGATAATATCCTCTCTAACAAGAGTGACATTATTGTACTCAATAAACTCACATAACAGCCGACTTGCCGGTTTTGATAATTCGACGGATAGCTGGGGGTCGTTTTTCAACACGAGATCTCGAGTGACCGGATCAAAAACGATAATGGTATTTATTATATATTTCATGGGGATGATTCATTCCTCTGGTGTGAGCATCTAACTAAGAATTACCATTAAGATTAGTCTTATTTTTATCTTGTGATGGAAGATAGTGAGGTTTCACTCTGGAGTCAAATTCTACTTTATTTAATTTATTTCACATAAAATTCATGGTTTTTCTAATTGAAGTTACGTACTGCACTGTATTTCATTGTTATCACTTTTTGATAGTTAATTCTTAATTAACATTAATTAATCGAGTTTTTATCTGAAAATTACAATTAAACAGAATTAAATATAAACCGATGCGCTGCTCAAGTAAGATTTGTCCGGTCAACAAGATTCATTACCGGGATGCTGGCTGGTAAATGGGGAGTATACCTCCCCTGCGGTTGTGTGAATGAACTTATGACAACGTCAATTAGGACAAAACTGTTTTATTAAAGGATAAGTAATAAATGAAATTGAATAAAGTCATGATGGCAGCCGTATTGGCATTTGGCACCGTATCTGGTGTACAGGCTGCGGACCAGGGCCACGGTACTGTCACCTTTACCGGTTCTATTATTGATGCGCCGTGTTCAATTGACCCTAATACCGTTGACCAGACGGTTGATTTGGGTGCTGTTTCCAATGTTGCTCTGCTGGATGGCGGTACTTCTTCACCAAAACCATTCGAAATTCGTTTGGAAAAATGTAGCCTGACTACCGCGCAAACTGTGACGACCACCTTTGATGGTGCACCAGGGAAAGACGGCTTGCTGGGTATCACCGGCGACGCTCAAGGTGCCAGTATTGCTATTATTGACGGCAGTAATGCACCTATTGCCTTGGGTAAACCTTCAACCGGTCAGTTGATCAGTGCGGGTGCAACCGAAGCGACCCTGGGCTTCACGGCTTATCTGAAAGGTGACGGTGGCGATGCTACGTCAATTATCCCAGGTAAGTTCCAGAGTGTGGCCAACTTCATTCTTGACTACAAATAATCTGACTTTTTCACCCTGTTAATCATGCCTGTGGGGCATTCCCACAGGTATTTTTATTAAAAACCAAGTACAGAGGCAATATTTTCAATGGAAAAAGTATTATCTCGCTATTCGGCATTTTGCCTGTTGATACTGTTACCTTTGGTAAGTTTTCCGCTGCAGGCTTCTGGCTGGGGACGGGTCAACATGCAAGGTGCTGTGATTGAAACGGCCTGCGCTATTGATACCGAGAGCCGTGATCAAACTATTGATATGTTTATTTTACCACTGAGTCAAATAATCCGTGATGGGCATGGGCTTAAACGCGAGTTCAATATACGACTGATTAATTGTGTTTTGGGTCGAATAGATAAAAAATCACCTGACTGGCAACGCTTTCAGGTGACGTTTGATGGACGGGGTGATAATGGACTATTCGCAGTCGATGGCCCGGCTCAGGGGATTGCTTTAGAACTGACAGACAACGATGGAAACATTGCTGCACCAGGAAAGCCACTGCCTGCCATAAATATCAGTGAAGGTGATAGTCAGTTGAATTACTCCGTGCGTCTGGTGAGTAATTCTCAGGTGTTGCGCTCCGGGGAATATAGCTCGGCGATTCGCTTCAAAATAGACTATTACTAAAAATCGGTTGCTTATGAATATGTATTAAAAAACTTTCAATAGTAACAACTCGATTTTCGTTAATTTTTATTCCATTGAGCATGGAAGGGCTCTGTTTTTCCTTAATAGCTTTGGCGTGAATAAATATAAAAGGGATTGAAGCAGCATGATGATAGCTAACTGGTTAGCATTACCTTTTCGCCCACGAGCATTGGGCATATATATAGCCAGTGCGCTAAGTGGCATAGGGTATTACGCCAGTGCTGAAGAAATACAGTTCAATACTGATGTTCTGGATGTAAAAGATCGCGGAAACATTGATTTGGGCCAGTTTTCTCGCGGTGGTTACATCATGCCGGGCGATTACATGATGTTGATACGCATTAATAAGCAGGAATTGCCTGAGCAATCCGTGATTTTTTACCCCACAGAAAGTGACGCCAATGACAGCGCCGCCTGTATCGGCCCGTCAATGGTCGAACAGTTCGGTTTAAAGCCGGACATGATGAGTAAAGTCACCTGGTGGCATCACGGGGACTGCCTGTCTCTGGAAAGCCTGCCGGGTTCGTCGGCACGCGCCGATTTGGGGAGCGCCAGCCTGACGGTGAGCGTGCCACAGGCCTATCTGGAATATGCAGCTGAAAACTGGGACCCCCCCTCACGCTGGGATGAAGGTATTCCTGGCTTACTGCTGGATTATTACCTTAATGGCCAGACACAACGTCAGCACCAGCGTGGCGAGCAGGGGTATAACGTTAGCGGTAACGGCACCGTTGGTGCCAACCTGGGGGCCTGGCGTATGCGTGCTGACTGGCAAACGCGGCTGGATCATCAAACGGGCAGTGGGGAGGCGACACGTCAGAGCTGGGACTGGAGCCGTTATTACGCTTACCGGGCTATTCCTCGCCTGGGGGCAAAATTGTCGGTGGGCGAAAACTACCTGTATTCCGATATTTTTGACAGCTTCCGCTTTACCGGCGCCAGCCTGATCAGTGATGACAGCATGTTACCACCCAACCTGAGGGGTTATGCCCCGGAGGTTAACGGTGTAGCGCGTACCAACGCCAAGGTAGTGATCAGCCAGCAGGGCCGTGTGCTGTACGAAACTCAGGTTGCATCGGGACCCTTTCGAATTCAGGACATCAATGATGCGGTCTCCGGGCAGTTGGATGTTCGGATTGAAGAACAGGACGGCAGCGTGCAGGAATTCCGCATCGATACTGCCAGCATTCCGTACCTGACCCGCCCGGGGACCGTGCGTTACAAGGTGGCCAGTGGTCGACCTTCGGACTGGAAGCACAGCACCAATGGCCCGTTATTTGCTACCGGTGAGTTTTCCTGGGGTGTGAGCAACGGCTGGTCGCTGTATGGCGGTGGCGTGGCAGGGGGGGATTACAACGCGCTGGCGGTGGGTATCGGTCGCGATTTGATGATGTTTGGTGCCTTGTCATTTGACGTCACCCAATCACGGGCGCGCTTGCCGCAGCTGGAAGACGGCACACTCACAGGCGGTTCATACCGGTTGAGTTACTCGAAAAACTTTGACGAGTACGACAGCCAGGTGACCTTCGCGGGCTACCGCTTCTCGGAGCGCAATTACATGTCGATGAGCGAATATTTGGATGCTCGCACCTACGGCATGCGCAATCAGAACAGCAAAGAGATGTACACCATCAGTCTCAGCCAGCACTTTCGCGATCTCGGGTTAAGTGCCTACCTGAACTATAACCACCAGACGTATTGGAACAGTGCGGCCAACGATCGTTACACGTTGACGTTGTCGCACAACTTTGACATTGGCCAGTTCAGAAACCTGAGCTTGTCGCTGACGGGCTACCGCAACAAATTTAACGGTACCAATGATGACGGCATGTACCTCTCGTTGTCGATGCCATTGGGTGGCAGCGGCACGGTCAGCTACAGCGGAAGCTATGATCGCAACGATAGTAGCCATCAGGTGGGTTACTACGATCGCCTCGAAAATGGTGATAGCTACCAATTGAACAGTGGCATGTCGCGCAGTGGAGGTATGGCGAGTGGTTATTACACCCATCAGGGATCGTTGGCTCAGGTAAATGCCAATGCCAGCTATCAGGAGGGGCGTTATTCCTCGGCAGGGCTGTCGTTACAAGGTGGCGCGACCGCCACCCTGAAAGGTGCCGCATTGCATCGCTCCGGCATGATTGGCGGTACCCGCATGCTGCTGGATACCGACGGCGTGCCGGACATTCCGATTGGTGGTTACGGGGCGGTGACGCGCACCAACCGCTTCGGCAAGGCGGTGGTGACGGATGTCAGTAGTTATTACCGCAACCGGATCAGCATTGACGTTAACAAGCTGCCTGAAAATGCCGAAGCCACGCGCTCAGTAGTGCAGGCGACGCTGACGGAAGGCGCTATTGGCTACCGGCGTTTTGAAGTGATAGCCGGTGAAAAAGCGATGGCGGTGATCCGCCTGGCGGATGGTTCTACGCCACCGTTCGGTGCAACGGTGCAAAACCACAAAAAGCAGGATGTGGGTATCGTCAATGACGGTGGCAGCGTGTACCTGAGTGGGATTAACCCAAGTGAAGAAATGACTGTGCACTGGAACGGGCAGGCGCAGTGTGCGTTGGCATTACCTGCGCAAATCCCGAACAGCGGCATTACCGATCTGCTGTTGCCCTGCCGCTTGTTGGCCGCGGATGCCGTTATAGACAGCAAGGCGGGATGATAGCTCCCGAAAACACTGAATTTTGCCATTGTGGCGGGCCGGTACGGCGGTTTCCTCTGCCGGTTAAATTTTTACTGAATGTAAAGCATGACAGATAGCGAGTAACCCATGAAGAACCTAATGACGAAATCCTTTTACCCCTTGGCTGGCGGCTTGCTGTTAAGCCTGGTGAGCCTGCAACAGGTGCAGGCTGCGGTGGCGCTGGACCGCACCCGCGTAGTGTTTAACGGCGGCGAAAAATCGACCAGCCTCAGTATCAGCAATGAAAATAAGCAATTGCCTTACCTGGCACAAGGCTGGGTCGAAGATGCGCTGGGCACCAAAATAACCACACCGTTGACGGTATTGCCGCCGCTGCAACGTCTGGAGCCAGGTGCAAAAAGCCAGGTAAAGGTGCAGGCATTACCGGCAGCAAACCTGTTGGCTCAGGATCGTGAGACGCTGTTTTACTTCAACCTGCGCGAGATCCCACCCAAGAGTGACAAGCCCAACACGTTGCAATTGGCCCTGCAGACGCGCATCAAGCTGTTTTATCGGCCGAAGGCGCTGAGCAACACCGAAGGCACTGCCCCCTGGCAGGAACAGCTGACGTTAACAAAGCAGGGGGATAAATACCAGGTCAATAACCCGACGCCGTATTACGTGACAATTGTCGATGCCAGCAGCAAACAAGGTGGGGGCAGTGCCAGCGGCTTTAAGCCACTGATGGTGGCACCAAAAGGCAACGAAACATTGAGCGTGGGCGCATCCGCACTGGGTAATGCGCCGGTACTGACCTACGTCAATGACTATGGTGGCCGCCCGCAGTTGCAATTCACCTGCAGTGGGAACAGTTGTCAGGCCAAGCCAGTCAAACCAAGCTGATCACCGGCACAGACAGAGGGAGCGAGCATGCAACAGCAAAAGAATAGGAACAACACCCTGTTTCATCAGGAGCGGCAATACCTGCTGGTTAAAGTGGCAGCGGTCTTGATGGTGCCGATGGTGATAGCCAGCATGATGGCGCTGATGCCGGATGTTCAGGCAGCGGATAACGCCAGCGTGGACGGTGCCAACGGTGTGTTGCATGTACATGGTGCGTTAACGGAAAGCGCTTGCCGGTTGGAGATGGCCTCGGCTTATCAGGATGTGTGGCTGGGTGATGCGGGGACTGCACGTTTGGCGCAGGCAGGGGACCAAGGAACCCCGGTAACAGTGCAACTGCACTTACGGGATTGCCTGCGCAGCCCGGCCAATAACCGTGATGAGCGCAATGGCAACCTGTTGTGGAGCCCCCATCAACCAGCGGTGTCACTCAGCTTTATTGCACCGGCAGACGCCGACAACCCGCAGTTGGTGAAAGTCCGGGGCGCATCCGGGTTGGGATTGCGCATGAACGATATGCTCGGCCGGGATATTCGCCTGGGTAGCCGGGGGGCACCGCTGATGTTGGCTGTGGGGCAAGACACGCTTGACTATACCGTCACGCCGGAGCGTACCCGCGCGCCGCTGCAAGCGGGGGCTTATTCGGCCCAACTGAACTTCAGGCTTAACTATGAGTAAAGCGAACGGTATGGCTGTTAGAAAATCCCGTAAAACACAGCAGGCGTTGTGTGCCGCCTGCCTGATATTGCTAACGACAGCAATACCCTCGGTGGAAGCCACAACCAGCACCATAACGGTCAAGGTGACCATTACGGCACCGCCTTGCGAGATCAACAACAATAAATTGATTGAGGTTGATTTCGGTAACGATGTGCTGACGACCCGGGTGGATGGCAACTATAAAAAACGGCCGGTGGACTATTCGGTCCAGTGCAAAGGGGGCTCGTCAAACTCGGTGAGGATGCTGATTGAGGGTGATGGCGCAGTGTTTGATGGTGATGTGCTGCTGACCAATAAAACTGACTTCGGTATTGAGATACGTAGTAACGGCAATCGGATGCCTATCAAGCGCTGGTTAAATTTTACCTACCCGAATTGGCCAACGCTTGAGGCGGTGCCGGTCAAACGGCCGGGAGCCACACTGACTGGTGGCCCCTTCTCCGCCGGGGCAACGATGAAGGTGGAGTACCTGTGAAAAAGGGCGACATGATGAAACGTTGTTTGGGCCTGGTGTTGTTTATAGCAGGTGGGTTTTTGAGCGATATGAGCCAGGCTGCCCCGAATATGAAACTTTTTGGCACGTTGATTGAACCACCGGCTTGCACCATTAATGACGGCGGTAATGTGGATGTCGATTTTGGCAACCGGGTCGGCGTTAAAAAGGTGGATGGGGTGAATTATCTCCAGGATATGAATTACCAGATCACCTGCGATCCGAACTCCAACGCCTGGGATATGACGCTGGAAATTATTGGCACTCCGGCGGATTACGACAAAGCGGCGGTGACCAGTGACGTCAATGACTTGGCGATTCAGATTAAGCAAAACGGCACGCCGTTTGAGCTGAACAAACCGATCCCCATCCGGTTGACCAGCCCACCGACGCTACAAGCCGTGCCGGTAAAAAGGTTGGGGGCGGAGCTAAAAGAAGGGCCATTTGTCGCGACCGCGACCCTGAAGGCGGTCTACCAATGAACGGGCGAATGATGCTGTTAACGCCAATACTATTGGCCCTCATCGCGCCCTTGAGCCCGGCGGCACAGACTTACAACGTTCGTCTGCACGGCGCACTGGTGGCGGAACCCTGCGTGATCCCGCCGGGGGAAGAGAATATCCGGCTGGAGTTTGGCACGGTAATCGATAAGTACCTGTATGCCAACCAGCGCACTCACGGGCAGGCATTTGAAATCCACCTGACGGAATGCGATCTGAGTTTGGGAAAAACGGTGAAAGTGACCCTAAGCGGCATTGAGAACCCACACCTGACGGGGTTACTGGCCATTGAGGGCGGCAGTGAGGCATCGGGGATTGCGATTGGTATGGAAACCCAGACTGGGCAGCCATTGCCGCTGAATAAAGCCGGTGAAGGTGTTCGACTGGTGAGCGGCAACAATACCTTGACGGTTTTGGCCTATGTGCAAGGTGAGCCTGATGCGATAGCTAATCGAGCCATTGAGCGAGGGCGATTTAGCGCTATTGCCACCTTCAGCCTGGAATATGAATAAGGCTGAGTCGGATTGGCAGGTGGCTTATGCCTGGCTGGAAAATCGTCGCAGGCATGCACCGCCCAATGCGGATGTTTGGCACCTGCGTTTCCATTGGCCACAACGGGGCCAAGCACTCTACCAGCAGGTATGCAGCGGCGGTTATCGCTTGCAGCCGATGCAGGTTCACCATTATCGAGACAGAAGCTGGGTTCAATGGTGCGCGCAAGATGCGTTGGTATTGAAATGGGTTGCGCTGCAGGTGGAAGAGAAACTGCCTAGGCATGAACGCTGCGCCCATCTTAAAGGCCGGGGCGGTGGTAAGCAGTCGGTCTGCGAGGTATGGCAGTCGTTAAGTTCAGAAGAGTATGCCTTTGTTTATCGGACGGATATTCGGGGTTATTACCGCCATATTCGTAAAGCACAGGTGCTCAACCAGGTTCAATGGCATGTCGATGACCCGGTGTTAGTCGACCTTATTGAACAGTATCTGTATTACAGCGTGGAAGATGCGGGTGAGTTTCATACGCCAGAACACGGAATTTGCCGGGGCAGTGCACTCAGCCCGTTGATTGGTGGGAGTTTACTGCACCACGTTGACAGCTATTTTTCTACGGTGGAGGGAACCTTTTATGCACGCTACATGGATGACTTTGTGCTGCTTACGCGTACGCGTTGGCAGCTGCGGCGTTGTGTTAAACGACTGCATGAATTTTTTAACCTGGGTGGTTTTGAAGCTCACCCGGACAAAACCCAACTGGGAAGGATTGAACATGGATTTGACTGGCTGGGCGTGTGGTTCACCCCCACGGGGACCACCATTGCGCCTCGTGCGTTAGAAAACCATCGTGCACGACGGATGCGGCTTTACGAGCAAGCCAGGCGACAAGGGCTGTCAGTGACAGAAACCGAGGCGCGGGTGCAGACGTATGAGGCACGGTGGAAAATATGGGTAAATCACCAATTGAAAGTGTGTCATAGCCCATAATAACCGCTTCGTCTTACGGCATCCCTTACGAGAAAATAATGCTCAATATACGTCTTATTTATCCTGTGATAGCAGCGCTCGTCCTACACTCTACCCTGTCGTACGGTGCGTTTGCCGGACACAGCCCCAAGGCGGGCTACAGCGGGTCCTATGTGTCTTTAACCTTTATTTGGTCTTGGCCCTCCGACGTTGATCCGCAAATAATCCCATGCAACACTGCTAGATGCTATCTGGCTATGGGAGCATGGAGCAGCACTACCACACCGACTCACCCCGATGGGGGATTCATGGTCCCGACTGTCAGTAAGAATTTCATCACATACTACGCCCCGACCCCTCTGTTCGAACTACAACAACAGTTCGCCGCGAAGAACGGGACGGGGGGGACCCAGTTCGAACCGAACTGGATGTTCAGACACGATACCATCGCGTGGGGGAACGTCTGTGTCGGATTGCAATATTGGGCGACCGGAATATCACTACCCGGCGTGATTGTGCCTGGGTCGAGTTGCGGAGTGGTACCTCCGCCGAATGTTACCTGTTCCTCTGTGGCTAACATGGTGTTCGACTATGGTGCCGTGGGCCCAACTATCCTCGAGGGTAATACAAGGGACGAGGAACAAACAATTTCATGTACCGGTGCTGTAAGTGTGCGGTTTAAACTGACCAGCGAATTGATTCTAGCACCTGGATTGACGGCTGAACTGTCTGTAAATGGGGCACCAATCAGTATGACACAGATCGAAGTTCCTGTTCAAAACGGTGCTAATAATCTGAGCTTTCGATCTGTGCTTCGTGGTGGGACTGACGTAGCGGGCGATGTTGTTGCAAGTACTGTGATGATCATGGAATACCTCTGACGGTGTTCTATCGTGTATACGCCGATTGTGACTCTCTTTTTATGTACAACTCGCTCCTCGGGACTGGCCTGACCCCGCCCCGGTAGACGCTCCTGCCCTATAGTTTGAGCATAGGAGGAGCGTGGGGCACACCACGATTTCCCCCTGAATTGAAGGAAGAAGCCGTCCGCCAGAACACTAGCAGGGCTATTCCGTTGTCGACGTTTCAGAACGCCTTGGCGTGTCGGCACACCGTCTTTATAAATGGCTGCGTTCAGTAAAACCTGATAACAGCGGACATCAGACCCAGGATTTACTGGAGGCCAGAGCGGAGATCCTCAAGCTGAAAGCGCAGCTTACGTACTGAGGTGGAACGAGATATTCTGAAAAAGGCAGCGCGGTACTTTGCAAGGGAGCCCGACTGAAGTACAACTTCATCAACGATCACCGTGATGTCTGGTCGATCGCAGCTGTAACGGCCACTAAAAGTTCTGCCTGCGACAGTAGCGATCATCTGGTGGTTGATTTGGTATTTTCCATCCCCGATGGGCGGATTGGTTGACGGCAATACTGCGCTGGATATGGATAATGGCAGTTATTTAAGCATCAAAGACAAGGATGAAAGAATAGTTTTCGATGCGCCAATAGAATATTGGGATAATATCCAAAACGGTAATGTTAAAAATGTTATCTATCAAGCTGACTTGGTAGTTAAAAATACCGCTCAGACCGGACCAGCAAGTAAAAGCATTGTGCTGAATATCAATTATTGTTAGTAACAGGCTGCGGACGGGACGGGATAGATGTCAAATACGGTAATGGAAGTGATTATGCCATTATCAAATAGATTACCTGTTTGATTCGGTATTCCCCGATGGCTTTCGCACAAACCTGCTTACGCTGCGTGTCTGTTCAGCTCGTGCGTGAGTGTCAAATTTTGATGGTCACCTGTGTTTGGACATCACACCCGTCAGCGCCCATAAATGCGGCACTATGGAAAACAGGGAATTACCCTTAACAGCGAACTGCAGCAAGGCTTCACCAAGGGGAACTGGTATAACGTTGCGGCATTAACTTGCTCACGCGATCTCTTTGACATTTTACTCATTACTTATATGTGGAGAACACAATCATGCTGAGACAGCAAATGAACGCGCAGCAGGCGCGAGAACTGGCGCGCGATTACCTGGCTGCCGTCGGTATGTCGGGCACCCCGGAAGACTACCTGGCCCGTGTGAAGGCGCTGGAAGGCCAATTCCTGGCGTTGCTTAAACAGTCGCATAACACCTGATCTGTCCTTCGCCCGGGGAAATATAGCCTTACCGGGTGTGGTAGACAGAAAGGTTAAAACTCACCACAGATACCGATGTTAACAAGGGGGCGTGCGTGGCTCGCTCGTCGCCCTGTTTTCAATCGCCGGTAATGCCAAATCATCTCCCCGTATGATACATATTCTCATTATTGCTAATTTGCTCAAGTTTCTCTTCCATTTCTGCCAATTTCACAATAGCTCTCATTTCTCTTCCCGCAGATCCGATTTCCGGCAGTTCCTGATCTGGTAATCGCTCCTCCTCGATCGGCAACACCGTTCACAAGATCTGGTGGCTCCAGGAACTATTATGGCTACCCGATGTTGTGTTTTCTAAGCTTACCGTCAGCCTGCCTTGCCGGGCCAATACGGCGTATCCGACCATCCCGGTACCGGGTTTTACTTCCGGAAACTTTGCAATAGGCTATAAGTCGGAACTGCGGAGACGTGGTGTCAGATAATTTAGATATGTTTTTATTTCCAAGGTTATTATCGCAATGGTTATTTCTAGTGTGGCTGTTCTTAACATTTGCACAATGGTCGGGTTGTCTGAGCCTTAAACCAGGCACTATGGGGCGCTTCATAAGCGTGTGAAGGGAGAAAATTGGCCTGTGTGGTGGGGTTGACTGCTGCTGTTCACTCTAAAGTGAACGGTTATGTATGGTTTGAATTAACCACTCACTAAATAAGTCGATGATTTTTATCGATAAAATTAAATAGTGACTACTGTGACCTGTTTTTTTATAAATCTTTTTTTCTGGTCAGCGCCTAATTGTAGAGGCTGAGTAAAAATTGGTCATGGTGGTGTTCATGTATAGCGAATTGTATAAAATAAAATTTCCATATTGAAAACATTAGTTACATCAATGGATTGTGGTTGATTTATCACTCCTGTGATCTTCCGCCAATGCTCATCTTTTCATGTCAACTAAAGTCAATATTTTTCATTAAAAACCAATGGTTAACTTGAAATGCATCTCTTCTGATGTCAACCTGTGTCTACTCAAATCTACCCCCATTAAGGGGTGTTTTTGGGGGTTAAAAAGTACCCCTAAAAATTGATACCCCCAGAAGGAGACGCAATGCCTTTGACTGACGTAAAGGTGCGTTCAGAAAAACTCCCAAGACAAACCCTGCAAGCTCGCTGATGGTGGCGGCCAATATCTATTAGTGAATACTAATGGCTCTCGCTACTGGCATTTGAAGTACCGCTTATGGGGCGTAAAAAGTTGTAAGAAAGTTAAAGTAGCAAATGAGGCTTAAACGATAATGCGCTGTCCTTTCTACCGCAGCGGTGCACACATCCGCACCAGCCGTTATCTGACGGAGCAGACCAAAGAGGCCTACTACCAGTGTCAGAATATCGACTGCTCCAGCACCTTTAAAACGCGTGAAAGTATTGAGCATGTGATCCGGCAACCTATACCTCCGGAAACTATTACGGTACCGCCGCCGTCGGAATACCGAACGTTGAACCGTTATGGGAATAATAATTGTCTACATTGATTAATAGCATCCGCTCCTTTCTTAAGGGGCGGTTTTTTTATTCCCTTCTCTGTTCGCTTTCTGCGGCTTTTTCCTTGGCGGGCTTCTCATTTTTGAGCTTGCATGCATAGGGTGCATGAATTTACATGCCTATAATGCCCTTACGATCTTCCTGCCGCCCCAGTGCTGGCGCGGTTTGCGGGCCATCATGCAACTGCATGAAAAGCGACACAAGAAGCGGGCAGGCGAGGAGGGGATAGCATTGCGCGCAATCCGTATTGAGGGATAAAAATTGGAACACAGTTAAGCCGTGTTCAAAAGTGTGTGTAGCTCAATGAGGGGTATGATATTTTGTAAAATACAAGCAACTGGGGGGGAGCTCAATGAATGCTAAATGATATTTTCACACGGCGCTATTTATCTAGGGATTTCTGGGCTAGCTATGGAAAAGATGAAGCAAGATTATTAACCCAATGCTATAAAATAATACATGAACAACTAATCCCTTATTGGGTAGATGGTAAAGAAGATAACGTTGGAAAGGTAAAATGGAAATCTATTCATGATATGTTATGCATGGAGTTAGGTTTAGAAGAGTTATCTCCTAGATACTATTCATACCAAACAAATGTGATGGGTTCTATGCGTACTAATTCTGGGTTTTGGACGTATGATAAAGTTTGCAAGGACTTCTTGTTAAAAGCTTACGATAGTAGCATTTCACCTGATGAATTTATTAAAAATAGAATTAGCTTTATTGAGTTGGCTTTTAGATTCAGAGAGAAGGAAGTAAATATTATTAATGCGGAGTTACCAAAAAAAATACTTTTGGCAAAGTCTAGCGCCTTGCGATTCCGTAGCTCTATGACTGTGCCGGGAGATGCCTCTGATGGAATGAGAAAAGCTAATAATATTATTAATGAGAAATTTAACTCTTGCGTAGACGAGCTAAATGTCAGGTTTTCTCAGGCAGGAGTTAAGCTGAATTACCATAATGGATTTATTCAGATGTCATCAGATGAACTTTCGGAAACGGTTATAGAAAAGCCATTTTGGGCTCTGGTGTCCGATGAGAAATGGAAAAATGTGGATATTGATATTAAAGAGGCTATTGATAGAAGAGACTCTAACGGCAGAGATGCAGCTTTTTATGCGGCAAGATCATTGGAAAGTACAATAAAAATAATTTCTGATGAAAATGGTTGGACGCATGGAAAGGAAAAAGGAGCTCAGAACTATATTGATAATTTAGTGAGTAAAAGTAATGGGCAATTTATTTATAGTTGGGAAGCTGATTTTTTAAGGGCTTTTTTTTCAAAAATTAGAAATCCGCTAGGGCATGGCCCAGGGGCAGGTATGATGGTGTCTCTAACTGACGAGCAAACTGACTGGGCAATAGAAACGAGTATGTCATGGATTAAAAGTTTAATAAAAAGAATGAGTTAGTTTTTTAGGAGGAAGGGGCTAAAATTTATAACGGTTCTTAGTTTGGAAAAATATCACTATGGTGATTTTTAATTTTTGTAGATAGGATCTTAGAGTGTTGGACATTTCTAATTTATTATCTATCAAGTAAAATATTCTTACGAAATACGAAAGATATATTTGGAGGGTTAAATGGAATGTAATATTATTGATATACTACTTGATACTGAACTATATGATGACATTAATGTCAGTATTAATTATAAAGGAATTCAGGATGATTTATTCTATGAATATTTGAAGAGGTATCATGACAATTTTCTAAAATACGTTGAACCATCAATTATTCGTACTCTTGGGTTAGTATCACCATTAAATATATATATGCCAAATAATAAGGATATAGAGTATTTTAGAAAGTCACTATTAACAATGGATGTAATTATACTCGATGACGAAATAATAAACACATATATCCTTCTAAAGGATGCTGATGTAAGTAATGCGATCATACAATCTTCTAACTCAAGATCATTGACTGATATTGCTAAAAATAATGTTGCAGATTTCATGAGATTTATAAAAAATCACAGTTCGTTAATAAGTAATGGGACTCTTGGCTTTGTATATAGCCCGGCAGAAAGTTATGATTCAGATAAAAAAAAGAAGGTTTTGATCAATGAAGCAAGCGATTTGTCTATAAAAGAAAACTTTTCAATAAAAATAGTAGAGCTATATAAGAATGCTTTATCCGTTACTCCCGTTAAAAGGTTGGGAAACACTAATAAGGTTAAAATCCTTAGTGATGGTGATATTTCTGGAAATGTTATTATTGAAATAAAAAACTGCTCTTCAGACTATGTAAATGGATATGAATATTCTTTGGGCAAAACCTATTATGATGAAGGTGGGAATTTAAAGATAGATTTTAATTCACTTGTTAAATCTATACCAAGAGATAAAGAAACATATCAGAATTGGGTTGATGGTGTAGTAAATAGAACAATACAAGAGCATTTTACGCACTTGAATCTAAATATTGAATTGTCTGGTCAGTTAAACTCTTCTCTTGCAACTAAATGTGAGTTTACTGGAAATGTTTTGAATGAAATTAATAGAAAGGACAACATAAAAAGGAAAATGTTAGAAATTAAAACGCCTTTTTTGAATGGTATCAGTGTAGATACGATTGCAAAGATAAAGAATGACTATGGTGGTAGTTTTAACTCATATAAGAAGATATTAAAAGATACTGCCTTTAAATTAGAGCTAGCCACAACCTCTGAACATATAGATATTATCAATAATGAATTTAAAGAGAGAATTCTTGATGAAGGAATGCATGATGTAAATAATGCATTGAATTCATTAAAAAAGTCCGCAGTCAAGGATCTTTCAATTGATGCGGGACTTGCAGTTTTAGGTTTTTTAGGAACGGTAATTACACCGAAAAGCTTACTATTAGGTCTGGTTAGGCCAATGAAAACAGTTCAAGGAATAAATAAAAATTTACGTGATGTAAAAAGTCACCCTTCATATTTTATACTTAAAACAATAAAAAAATAAAAATTCGTCAGTATTTTTTTGATGGTTTTTAAATTGGTGCTACTCAATTGACGAGGTTTTTAATTATTCTGTTTAGGGTGTCAAGGCAATATTTATGTCGATTCTAGTATGTTGGTATTGAGATAAAAAGTTAGGTTGAAAGACATAATGGTGAATAGGGAATTGGAAGCATATTATCTATCAAACTTAAACGTGCTCTCTTATCTCATTTGTTCAAAATTTCCCTCGGATTGTCTAAATGGCCGTGTCAAATAGTATTACAAGTGGGTTTGTGCAGGCAGAGCGCTGACAAGCCGTAAACCGATTCTTAGGGGGTATCGCGCATCCACACGTTCTCATGGTTGGCTAACCTGTATCATCTGCCTCTCGTTTGAGTGGATTAGTCTTAGGGTGTTTGAGTTACAACTTGCGATTCGTTATGTTTATGCTTCATTTTGACATCACTAATGATTAACAGCTAAATTTGGTGGTTCTTTTGGGGGTGTGGTTGGTTTTTTAATGGAAATTATTTAAGTTTTACATGTGTTTAACCATCAAGTGCGACTCCTGTGATCTCCGCCAATCAACCCCCTTCATGCCCCACAAGTGATTGAGTACACCATTGCCCAAGCTGGGCGATCGCTTGTTCAACTTCATCGTTATAACCAAAGCCTGCATTCAGTCGGAAACAGTGATCGTAGCGGTTATCCGTGGCAAAAATATGCCCGGGGGCGATACCGATCCCGGCATTACGCGCCTTGATAAACAGTGAACGTACGTTCAAGGCATTCTTCGGCATTTCCACCCACAGCACATAACCGCCTTCAGGCTCAGAGACTTTTGTGCCCGGGGGAAATGCTAGAAGCACTACCTGACGGATTTTGTTCACCAGGTTAGCCAACTTTTGCCTGAGCTTGCGCAGATGGGCGTCGTATCCGCCATTGCTCAGTAATTCGGCAATGGTTGCTTGCGGCAATATGGGTGAGCCCATGGTCGAGGTATATTTTAGCGAGGTGATTTTTCGCATGTAATGGTTGCTGTGAACCCAACCGACACGCATGCCAGGCGCCACGGTTTTAGAGAAACCGCTGCACAGGATGACATTGGGGCTAAAGGCCCTCATTGGAAATGGTCGTTGAACACCAAAGGCGATGTCGCCAAAGGTGTCATCTTCAATAATAATCACCCCGTTTTCATCGGCCTGCCGCGCGATGTGCGCTTTTTTTTCGTTCGGTATGGTTTTGCCCAGTGGGTTATTAACATTGGCGAGGGTGACAAACACCTTCACCGCTTTTCTCTGGAACAGCGCAACCAGCTTTTCGCTATCAACATAGCCTTCGTTACCCGTTTCAACCTCAATCACGCGTAGTTTGAGATGACGCAACATTTGCAATAAAACGAAATAGCAGGGCGATTCAACGGCAACCGCATCTCCCGGTTTTACTGTCGCCATCAGCGAGAGCGACAGTGCCTCCACGCAGCCGTTGGTCACTAAAATGTTATCCGGGTTGATGTTGCAGCCGTAGTCTATCGCTCGTCGGGCAATTTCTGTTTTTAACGGCGCATAGCCAGAGCCTTTGACCGTATCACCAAGCAAAAATGGCTTGCTATAACCCAGCTGGCGCATGATCAAACTCAGTTTTTTGATGGGGTACAAAGAGCTATCACCATTAGCCAGATCCAGACGAACGCGGCAATCTTCCCCCACCATTGCCATGTGCAGTTCGGTTTGTTCATCCAGCGGCGCAATCTCACGTGGCTGTTCCACGATAACGGCGTCCTTTTGCAGCGAATGCCGTCTTGGTGCGACAAAAAAACCGGATTTGGGTTTGGCTACGGCGTAATGTTCGTCTTCCAGGGTACGCAAGGTTTTAAGTGCGGTTGTCAGACTGATGTTGTATTGAGTGGCCAGCGTTCTTACCGACGGCAAACGTGTATTGGCAGGTAAAAATCCTGCGTGGATTGCCTGTTTGATCTGTTCGGCAATCTGACGGTACAGGCTGCCCTGTCTTCCCGCTTCCGTCTGCTCCATCGGCATCTGTTCCACTCCATATCGCTCTGATCTGTACGTATAAAACAGATTACTTTGATAGTAGTTTAGCTAGCAAGGCTTGGAAATAATGAATTCAACGTGTTCATTCGCAGAAAGTTTGTCAGTTCGGGTTGATGAATTACCGGGGTTTATATTCCTGTGACTGCGCCGTTTGTTATTTATCAAAGGGTAACTTTAATGGGATACAGAGAATTAATTTTTACTGCAATGATAAATTTCTAAAAAAACTGGGCTATTTTCGACTTTCGAGGAGGGTTGTATGGAATTGAGTGTGGCCAATGTGGCTGATATTGAACAAGTGACTGAACTGCTCAAGCGGTATCAGGTAGCAACCATCAGTGAGGAAGACAAGAAAGATGGTTTTGTGACCACTTTGCTGAGCTATGAGCAAATGGTCGCGTTGATCGAGCAAGAACAAGGGCTGTTTGTCGCCAGACAGGAAGGTAAGATTGTCGCGTTCGTGATGGCCGCTTCCTGGCAGTTTTGGGCACCCTGGCCTTTATTTGAGCACATGATTGGCAGATTGGGAGAATGTGAGTTTGCCGGCCAGGTGTTGACGGTGGAGAACTCTTACCAATACGGGCCGATCTGTGTCGACGTTTCGGTTCGGGGCAGCGGGGTGCTTGAAGCGCTGTTTGCGTTTGCATTAAAACAAATGTCATCGCGTTTTGATGTCTTGGTCACATTTGTGAATAAAATTAACCCACGCTCTTATGCGGCACATACGCGCAAACTGGGGCTCCAGGTTTTGAATGAGTTTACCTTTAATAATAATCATTATTACTGGATGGTTTGTGCTACTCGTCAGAGTGGTAACGGTTCTTCCGCTTAAACCTAAAAATCCCATAAAATCAAAGTGCCGTTGTTATCTATTTTGGTTCATTTTCTATAAGGTACACCCGCCGAAATAAACTTACCCAGTTTTAGCACAAAAAGCTAAAAACGCGTCTATCTTTACCAGTGAACACGGGTTCCGCAAATGAGAGGCAGTTATGTTTCTTAATTACTTCGCGTTGGGTGTACTTATTCTGGTTTTCCTTATTATTTTCTATGGGATTATTATTCTGCATGATATTCCCTATCTTATTGCCAAGGCACGCAACCATCCGCATGCCGATGCTATCCATGTCGCGGGCTGGGTAAGTTTATTTACTCTGCACGTGATCTGGCCGTTTTTATGGATATGGGCTACTTTATATCGCCCCGAGCGTGGTTGGGGTATGCAAGGTCAGGAGGCGTCGTTCGCACAGTTGCAGCAACGTGTGGCGGAGCTGGAGTTGAAACTGGCGGGTAATAAAACGCCGCCTTCGGAGTAGCCACCATGGATCTGCTCATTATCCTGACTTATGTCGCTTTTGCCTGGTCCATATTTAAGATTTTCAAAATACCGGTCAATAAATGGACCGTGCCCACGGCTGCATTAGGTGGGGTGTTTTTAATTGGGGCGTTAATTCTGCTAATGAATTATAACCACCCCTATACTTATTTGGCGCAGAAAGCGGTTATTTCAATCCCTATTACGCCACAGGTGACGGGCGTGGTTAGCGAAGTAACCGAGAAGCAAAACGTATTAATAAAAAAAGGTGAAGTGCTGTTTAAATTAGATCCCGCACGCTATCAGGCACGGGTCAATCGACTCCAGGCTGATTTGGTCACTGAGATTAATAATACTCAGGTGCTTAAAGGGCAGCTCGACGAAGCTATTGCCAACACATCTCGGGTTAGTGCAGAGCGCGACCGGTTATATAAAGACTATCAGCGTTATGTCCGAGGCAGCCAGGCCAAGGTCAATCCATTTTCGGAAAGTGATATTGATAACGCCCGGCAGAACTATCTGGCGCAAGATGCGCTGGTAAAAGGTTCCGTGGCGGAGCAAGCGCAAATAAAAAGTCAGTTAGACAGTGTGATTAACGGGGAACAGTCTCAAATCGTTAGCCTCAGGGCGCAGTTGGCAGAGGCCAAATATAATCTTGATCAAACGGTGATACGCGCTCCCAGCGACGGTTACGTGACCCAGGTGCTGATCCGCCCAGGGACCTACGCCGCGGCAATTCCGCTGCGGCCGGTGATGGTGTTTATTCCTGAGCAAAAACGGCAAATCATTGCTCAGTTCCGCCAAAACTCGTTGCTGCGTCTTAAGGCCGGCGACGAAGCCGAAGTGGTGTTTAATGCATTTCCCGGCCAGGTATTCCCCGGTAAATTGATCAGAATTCTGCCGGTAGTCCCCGGCGGGTCTTACCAGGCGCAAGGGACGCTACAATCGCTGAGTGTGGCTGCCGGCAGTGATGGTGTACTGGCGGTGATTGAGCTGGCACCCAACAGTGAAATCGATGAATTACCTGACGGCATTTTTTCGCAGGTGGCGGTTTACTCCGACCACTTTACCCACGTGGCGGTCATGCGCAAGGTACTGCTACGCATGACCAGTTGGATGCACTATCTCTATCTGGACCATTAGCGCAGTATAAAAAATCCGCTTCCTGAGGAGGAAATGCCGGTCACTTAAGGTGATATTGTTCCCTCTCCCTTGGGAGAGGGAGACGCTCACTTAAACAACGTCGTACATCTTTGTTAACGGCTTCACCTTTGTGTTGCACGACTCTATGAATAGCCTGGCGTTGTTATCGGTTATCCTCGGCGGCAGTGGGGAAGAGGATCTGGAAAAGCGGATTTCATCCAACCGGCGGAAGCATCATGCGGATACGGAAAAACCCATTTTTACCCCACGGGAGAGTGAGGTGCTGTATTGGGCCAGTATGGGGAAAACCTATGGCGAGATTGCCGCCATCGCCAGTATTTCCCCGAGTACGGTGAAGTTTCATATGAGAAATATTGTGGTTAAACTTGGCGTCAGTAACGCCCGACAGGCGATTCGGTTGGGGCTTATGACGCCGTCAGCAGCCAGATAAAATGAGTCAGGCCCGATGAGACTCCCTTATGTCATCTCACCGAACTCGCCAAAGGCGGCTTGGCTTTATCCCGCAGCAGGGCAGGTCTCCGCCAACTGCGTCAGACCCTCACTTTCCTGCCTGAATGAAACCTTGTCCTGATCCAGCGTCACCACAAAGATACTGTCGAAGTCGCTGCCCGGCCATTTTGGCACCAAATTGGCGTCACCGCCGCGTGCGGCCACGATGGCCTTCACTGCCTTATCGAGATTCTTGTGTTCCCAGGCGATGAAAATGCGTGAGTTTTGGTATTGCTCGCTGAGCAGTTCCTGCTGCAGCCCGGTGATGTCATCGGCGTGGAACTGAATGCCAATCGGCAGCCCGACGCGCACGGCGGTGGGCATGATGGTCGACAGCGCCCGCAGTGAACTGCCGAGCTTGTTTTCCTTCGGCCCGGCGGCAAAAATGTAGTCCGGTTTGCCGTAGCGCTTCAGCAACACGTCCGGCAGTGCCAGTGCGCGGTTCAGCCCTTTGCAGGTTAACTGCCCGCTGTTGTTGGCGGGTTTCTCCCCGTGCCGCACGAAGATCAGCGTTTCCTGTGCCAGTGCGCTTTGGCTCAGCAGCAGCAATGCCGCCAAACCGCCGAGTATTTTGTTGCCTGTTTTGTTAAACATCCTCAACCCTTATGTAATGGCGTGCTGATTTCTGGGCGCTTTTCATCGTGTTACTCGCTATCATAACCGGCGTGACAAAAAGGCTTGCCGCACCCATGTGGCGCCTCTGGGATAATTAAATACTGGCCTAAGGAAGGATTTACAATGAAAAACATTTTCTTTTTTGATGCGATGCTGACACCGAAAATCATCACCGGTGTCTACTGGCTGTGCCTGCTGAGCATTATTGTTGGCGGGATTGGTGCGATGTTCTACGGTGAGTTTTTCCGTGGTCTGTTCGCGATCATCATCGGCGGCGTGTTCACTCGCGTTTGCTTTGAAATGATCATTATTGCGTTTAAAAATAACGAATACCTGCGCAAAATCTCCGAAAAGCCGTAATCAAGTTGAAAACGCCGGGCATCGCCCGGCGTAGTATCATGCCCCCAGCGTTATCGCCAGCCGCTCCTGCATTAATTCAATAAAATTCTCCGGCAGCGTTTTCGTCGTTGGCGCCCGCAGCGCCGCGCTCCAGACCGGTTCCGGGAAGTGCGAATCGTCGAGGTAACGCGGGATGATATGCCAATGCAAATGCGGTAGCGCGGTGCCCAGGCTGGCGATATTGATCTTCGCCGGCGTCAGCAATTGCCGCAGTTGCGCCTCAACCTGCGCCACCACCGCCATGATGCTGTTGCGTTGGTCGTCGCGTAAATCGCTCAGTTCGGCGATATGTTCATGCCATACCACCCGGCACCAGCCCGGGAAGGGGCTGTCGGCGATGAATATCGCCCGGCACAGCGGGTTTTGCCACAGCACGATTTCATCGGTTGGATGGCAGTAAACGCAAGATTCATTATTCATTTTTAATCTCCTGCTGCGATTTGGGCGCAGCGAAACCCCGCCGCGCGTTAGCGCAGCCAGGAGTTTCATGTGAATGAGGACGGGGCAGCGACCCCGCCGGGGATTACGCGTTAATGACCGACTGGCGGCACACCAGGCTGGGAGCAAATAAAAACTCCTCCACCGGCAGTTCAGGGTTTTCTAACCGGCCGATCAGCCGATCGACAATTTTTACCGCCATCTCACGCAGCGGTGGCGCCACAGAACTGAGCGCCGGGTTGAACAGTTCGGACAGAAACATGTTATCGATGCCGACAACCGAGATATCCTCCGGCACCCGCACACCGAGCCGCTGGAAGGCGGAAATCATGCCGATGGCCAGCATGTCGTTCAACGCTACCACGCCGTCCGGCCGGGGTTCACTCTGGCAGATCTGCTCAGCCAGCGTTTTCCCCAGTTCGGCCATTTCGGCATCGCCGTAGGCGAACTGCGCTTTGCCTTCGATCACCCTGACCGGCAGCCCGGCGGCCTCCAGTGCCTGCCGGTAGCCGGCAATCTTGTTGGCGCGGCTGCTGGTCATGCCGGAGGCGGTGGCGAAAGCGATACGGCGACAGCCCTGGGCGATCAGATGCCGGGCCGCCATGTTGCCTGCGGCGCTATTGTCCATCGACACGCTGTCGATCGGCAGCGCCGTTTCACCTGGGGCCGTCAGGGCACGTTCGTCGTAGTTAATCATCACCAGGCCGCGTTTCAGAGCCTCACGGAAATGGGGGCGATCGTAAAAGGTGGAGGCCACCACCACGCCGCGGATGCCTAACGCCAGCAAATCGTCGAGAAAACGGATCTCCTCTTCCTGCTGGCGATGGGTATCGCCCAGCAACACCTGATAGCCGTAGTTTTGCTTGGCCGCCAGCTCAATCTCGCGCACCAGTGCGGCGAAGCTGGGGTTGACGATCGAAGGCACCAGCAGGCCGAGCATTTTGACCTGCCCGGTTTTGAGCTGCTGCGCCGCACGGTTCGGTTGGTACTGCAGCGCCGCCATCGCCTTTTCGATACGGGCCAGCGTATCCTTGCGCATCTGATCGACCCGGCCGTTCAGCACGTTGGAAACCGTACTGACCGACACTCCGGCATGACGTGCCACATCACGTATATTCGCCATTACATTCCCGTTTTGCATTAGCCCATTACCCTGACTTTATCACGCGGCCGAAAGTGAGTCACAGACCCTTAGGGCGCAATCTGCCCGCCGTTGACGTCGATAATCTGCCCGGTGATGTAGCCGCTGCAGTTATGCGATGCCAGGAACAGGTAAGTGGGTGCCACTTCCTCGCTGCGACCAAAGCGGCCCATCGGGATCGAGGCGCACATCTTGCCCAGCACTTCTTCACTTTTACCCTGATGAAAGGCGGTGTCGATGCTGCCCGGTGAGACGATATTGAAACGGATGTTGTCTTGGGTGAACTCCTTCACCCAGTTGCGATGAATATTGTGCAACCAGGCTTTGGCGCTGGCATACAGACCGGCGCCGATGCCGCCACCTTCGCGTGCAGCGATGGAGCCGGTGCTGATCACGCTGGCGGTAGCGCCGCTCTCGCGTGCCGAAGCGCGCAGGTGAGGGATAGCGAATTTGGTTACCATCAGCGCCGAGCGGCAGTTCAGATCCATCACTCGATCAAAGAACTCGTCGTCTATCGCTTCCAGCCCGTTGCGCCCGCCCAGCCCACCGGCGTTATTGATCAGGATGTCGATGCCGCCGAAGCGGGCGACAAAGGCTTCCACCAACGCTTCACAGCCGGCGGAACGCGATAGGTCGGCGGAGAAGAACGCGCATTCGCCGGGGAAGGCGGCGATTTCTGCCGGCGGTTCGCTGCGCATGCCGTTAATCCCCACCCTGGCGCCGTGTTGGGCGAACAGGGCGGCGGTTGCCAATCCGATACCGGCGGTGGAACCGGTGATCAACACGCGTTTGTTGGTTAAATCAGAGAACATGGTGTGACTCCTTGCTTGAGAAAATCAGTAGCCCAGCCGCGTGGGCAGCCAGGTGGTGAGCGCCGGGAACAGCGCGATAACAATGATGCCGAGCAGGATGATCAGCAGGTACTTGGCCATAGGTTTAATCACGTCCTGCATCGGAACGCCGCAAATGGCGCAGGTGGTGTACAGGCCCAGGCCGATCGGCGGGGAAAACAGGCCGAAACCCATCGCCAGAATCATCACAATGGCGTAGTGCAGCGGGTTGAAGCCGAGCTGGGTGGCGATAGGGACCAGGATGGGGGCAAAGATAATCAGCGCCGGAGCCCCCTCCAGCACCGCGCCGAAAATAATCAGGATGACAATCGACAGCAGCAGAAACAGCCACGGGCCGTAGTCCGCGCCGATGGCGACCAACAGTTGCGCGCACTGCTGCGGGATCATCTCGATAGTCAGAGCGAAGGACAAACTGGTGGCGCAGGCGACGATAAACAACAGCATGCCGGACAGCGCGGCGGTGTCGACGAACAGTTTCACCGTGGCTTTCAGGGTCAGTTCCCCAAAGGCCAGCCGACCGACCACGATGGCGTAAACCACGGCAAAGGCGGAAATCTCGGTGGAGGTGGCGATACCGGCCACCACGCCCTTGCCGATCATCAAAATCATCACCAGCCCGACGGCGGCACCGATCAGCAGTTGGCGGGTTGGCATTCGCACCGGGTAGGCGTCATCGACGTTGATGCGCTTGCCGAAGATCACGGCGGCAATCAGCAGCAACACCAGCAGGCACAGCGCCGGGATCAGGCCGGCGATAAACAGTGCGCCAATCGAAATGTTGGCGATAAAGCCCATCACGATCAGATTGACGCAGGGGGGGATGGTTTCCGCCATGATCGCCGAAGCGGCGAACACCCCGGCAGACTCTGCGGCCGGCTGGCGTGCCCGGCGTACCGCGGGCATCAGCACGCCGCCGACCGTGGCGACGTCTGCCAGTTTGGAGCCGGAAATACCCGAGAAGAAGGCCATCGATACAATCGTGGTCATATTCAGGCCACCGCGATAACGCCCCATGCCGCGCACGATCAGCTCAACCAGCCGTGACGACATGCCGTTGACCTCCATCACCGCACCGGCCAGCAGAAAGAACGGAATGGCCAGCAGCACAAAATGATCGACGCCGGCGGTCACCTGCTGGGCAAAGAACACGAATGGCAGCGACGGATCGCTAAGAAAGAACACCATAGCCGACATGCCCAGGGTAAAGGCGATTGGCACGCCGGAGATGATGCCCAGGATAAAGCAGGCCAGCATCAGCGCGGCGGGCAGCGAGCTGAACCCCAGCGGGGCATGCAGGCTGAGGTAGCCAGCGCCGCCCAGAAGAGCGACGGCGGCGGCGCTGATTAACACCACTTTCAACGGTGCCTGGCAGGCGTGATCGAGCGCGCTGACCAGCATTACTGCCGCGCCGATGAACACCGGAACCACGAAGATCGCCTGTGGCAGACCGTGTTCGGTGGTCTGTGGCAGTGAAATACCCACCAGGCTGAAGCTGGACACCGTCAGGCCCAGCGCCACCAGTACCAGCACCCAACGGCTGGCATGCACTACGTAGGGTCGGGCTACCGCGGGCAGCCAGCGCAGGAACAGATCGACGCCGATGTGTCGGCCACGCCCAGTGGAGGTGGCGACGCCGAAGAACACCAGCGTTACCATCAGCGCGCGCGCCACTTCTTCCGCCCATTCAATCGGGCTGTGCAGCGCGTAGCGCCAAATCACCGAGGCGAATACCACCACCACGTTAATCAGCAGTGCCAGTGCGCCACCCCAGGCGGTAAAGCGGGTCAGACCGCGGCTTAACTGCGTCAGGATGGCCACTTTTTTTACGCTCATTTCAAGGGTTACAGGAAGGGTCATAGCAAATCCTCCGCCAGGCGTGCGTTAGGGCTGCGCTGTGGCATGAATGGCATCCAGCACCGCTTTGGCCTGTGGGTATTTCCCGCTAAATGCCGCCTGCAGCGGCAGCGTTTGCCGGCGGAAATAGTCGCGGTCGGTTTCGGTAAAGATCACACCGGCGGCTTTCAGTTTGTCCATCGCCTGAATTTCTTTTTCCGCTGCGATTTTGCGTTCATAAACCGTTGCTTCGCTGGCTGCCGCCAAGAAGTCGGCTTGCAGCGGTTGCGGGATGCGTTGGAACGCCGCCTGGCTGATGGTGGCGACAATCGGGTTGTAGATATGGCGGGTCAGCGTGGCGTATTTGGCAATCTCGTAATACTTGCTGGTGTAGACCGTGGCGGCGTCATGTTCCACACCGTCGATCACTCCCATTTGCAGTGCGGAGTAAACCTCACCGCCGGGCATCGGGATCGCCGTGGCACCCATGCTTTTTAGCGTGGCGATAAAGTTGGGGGCCGGCAGTACGCGTACTTTCATCCGGTTGAGATCCTGCGGTGACTGCAGCGGTTTTTTACTGTAAATGTTGCGTGCGCCCAGGCTGAAACCATAGCCCAGCACCTTGATATTGCTTTGCTTGGCCAGCAGGGCGCTCAGCAGTTGGCCCGCCTGGCCATCCAGCGCCTGACCCAGTTGCTGGTTATCGTCAAACAGATAGCCCAGATCCAGCACGCCGATTTCCGGCACCAGCGTGCCCCAGATGGAAGTCCCGGAGATAGTCATGTCGATCGCGCCGATACGTACCTGCTGGACCGCATCGGCCTCTTTACCAAGCATGCCGTTAGGGAAGTAATTAAGGGCGATTTTGCCCGGCAGGCGCTGGTCCAGATTCTGTTTGAAACGGTGAAACCAGATGGCGTGCGCGGAGTAACCATCGTCGGGTAGCGATGAATATACCCTCAGGTTAACTTCGGCGGCATTGGCGCGCAGTGGCAAGATAAACAGCATAAATAACAGCGTGATAAACAGACGCGGCGTTAAACGGCATGTCAGTGATTTCATCAGCCTGGCTCCCGATCGCAGACAGCCTGCGATGCTGGTGGTGAAGATGATTTCCCCTGTGGGTAACGCTGTAGGGACAGGGGGAACGGGTACGATACTTTGTGTCCGGTCTTTAACTGTAACGTTTTAGTGTATCGTTACAGAAAACCTACAAACATTCCGTCGGCAGATCAATTTTTATCCGCCAAAATGGCGGGGAAATGCAGGTTCTGTGAGCAGGTTCTAAAAATCGGTGGGTCACGCCCGGCGATCGTCGAGCTGCCCCTGCGGGCATTTAACTTCTATAATCGCTGCTGGGATAACCGTGAATTCAGGAGTGGGCATGCCTTCCAGGGCGATAATTAAATGGACCAAACGGCTGACAATTGTGGCTGTCACCGTATTGCTCACGCTGTTTGCGGTGCGCGTTTACGATACTCAGAGCGGTCCGGCGCTGGAGCCGTGGCATACCTTTGTGCCACACGAGCTGTCGGCCGCCGAAATGGACAACACCGACTGGCAGGGTTATCTGGCCGCAGAGAGCCGGGTGTTTGATGAGGTGAAGGTCAACGTCACGGACAAACTCTCCGCCAGCGAACGTATTCCGCTTAATCGCTATTTTGACGGCAGTCCGGTGTATCCGGAGCACTTTGCCCGTGACTGGAACCGTTCCTATGAACTGATGCCAGAGGGCGAACCGCGTGGGGCGGTGGTGCTGTTACATGGTCTGACCGATTCCCCTTACAGCCTGCGGCACATTGCCGAGAACTACCGTCAGCATGGTTATGTGGCGGTCGGCATTCGCCTGCCGGCACACGGCACGGTGCCGGGCGCCCTGACCGATATTGAATGGCAAGACTGGTTGGCGGCAACGCGGCTAGCGGTACGTGAGGCGCGCAGTAAGGCCGGGGGCGACAAGCCGCTGCATATCGTGGGCTTTTCCAACGGCGGTGCGCTGGCGATGAAGTACGCGCTGGATGCATTGGACGATCCGCAATTGGCGGCACCGCAGCGGTTGATCCTGATCTCACCGATGATTGGCGTCACCAGTTTTGCCCGTTTCGCCGGTATTGCCGGTTGGCCTGCGGTGTTCCCGGCGTTTGCCAAGGCCGCGTGGCTCGGCGTATTGCCGGAGTTTAATCCGTTTAAATACAATTCTTTCCCGGTGAATGGGGCACGTCAGTCTTATCTGCTCAGCAATGGCCTGCAACAGCAAATCGCCCGGGCGGCGCGTGATGGTAGGCTGGATAAATTAGCGCCGGTGCTGACCTTCCAGTCGGTGATGGATTCTACCGTCAGCACCCGGGCGGTGATCCGCGCGTTATACAACGAATTGCCGGCTAACGGCAGCGAACTGGTGCTGTTTGACGTCAATCGTACGGTCAACTTCGGTCCGCTGCTGCGGCCAAACGCGGCGGCGGCGGTCAGCCAATTGCTGCCTGCGCCCCCACGCCGCTACCAGACCACGGTGATTGCCAACGCCTCACCGGATAGCAGTGAGGCGATCGCCAGCGTAACGCCAGCCGGGGCAACGACGGTAAGTGAGCAGCCGCTGGGCATGACTTACCCAGCGGATATTTATTCGTTGTCGCATGTGGCGTTGCCATTCCCGGTAAGCGATTCACTTTATGGTCGTTTCCCGGTGCAGCGTGGCGAGTTTGGTATTAGCCTCGGCACGCTTGCTGCGCGTGGTGAACGCTCGGTGCTGGTGGTGGACCTCGATTCGCTAATGCGCATCGCCTCCAACCCGTTTTTCCCTTACCTGCTGCAGCGTATTGATAGCAAACTTTAGCCGAAACCGAGGATGCTAAACGCGTCGTCCTGTGGGTAGTAACCCAGCAGTTGGCTGGTTTCCTCCAGCGACAGCCGCTTATAGCGGTTGTTGGAAACGCCGTGCACCACCGCATGGTGTACGCCTTCAATGCGCAGGCAACGTTCCAGCAGATCGGCGGCGTCGCGGTGGCTGAGAAAAGCGCTCATATCACGAGCGCTGAGCTGCTCACCTGGTTCCAGCGTGGTGAAGTTGGCGATGCGCACCGACAATGCGGAAAGTCCTTCCTGATGGGCAAAGTAGGCGGCGATGCCTTCGCCGAATGCCTTGCTGACGCCATACAGATTTTTTGGTTTGGGCGCGTCCTGCGGCCGAATTTGGTAATCCAACGCATAACCTTCCACCGCCTGCGCGCTGCTGGCGAAGACCACGCGTTTGCAACCGGCGTCCTTCGCTGCGCGGAAGATATTGAAGGTGCCGAGGATATTGTTATCCATCAATGAATTGCAGAAGTCGGCGTCAGGAGAAGGATCGGCCGCCAGATGCAACACGGTATCGATGCCGGCGCAGGCCGCGCGGCAGGCGGCGATGTCGGCAATGTCGAAGCTGATGATCTCATCATTCGGCTGTAGGTTGGTCAGCAGCCCGAGGTCTTTTTCCGCCAGCCGCAGTTGATAGCGATTTCCCACCGATTGACGGAATGCCGTCGCCACCCGGCCGCCCGCGCCGGTAATCAGAATTCGTCCAAATTCAGTACGCAAAGTCATGCTCTCAACCAGTCCCTAAAGTCCATTCTGTGGTGACCAGTAATAATCCGCCGCGTAAGATTTGTCCAGTATCAAGTTAGCATGACTTATGTTTTAGCGTGTCAGTGGGCATTTTTCCCCGATGATTTCGGCCAGGAAATTCATTACCGCGCGCACGGCCGTCGAGCGGGCCAGGTCCGGGTAAGTGACCAGCCACAGCTCGCGGGTCGGGGCAGCGATTGCAGTGGGCAGTGTAACCATGTCTGGGTCGCCATCGGCAACAAACGTCGGTAATACTACCGCTCCTAGTCCCGATCGTGCGGCTTCTTGCAACGAGAACAGATCGCTGGCCTGAAATACCACCGGGCGGCCCTGCAACAGCTGCTGTAGCCACTGTTGATGCGGTTGGTTTTGGTAGTGGTGATCGTAGCCGATGAAGGCCCGCGCCGCCTCCGGCAGGGCGGCGTGCTGTGGCGTGGCATACAGCGCATAGCGCATCATGCCGATGCGTTGCACCAGTAAATCCGGCTGCTGTGGCCGCACCATGCGTACAGCCACTTCGGCGTCACCGCGATCCAGTTCGGCGATCGCCGATTCGCCGGAGAGTATCAGCGTAATATGCGGAAAAGTCTGGTGAAATTGCGCAATCTGCGGGGCAATAACCCGCGCGGCAATCGACGGCGGGGCGCTGATACGCACCTGGGTTTGCGGTGTTTCACCAATGCTGCGCGCATGGCGGACTATGGCGTGGCTTTGGTTTTCGATGTCAGTCGCCAGGCCGGCAATCACCTTTCCGTCCTGCGTCAGCGGCGTGCTGCGCGGCAGGCGCAGGATCAGCGGCAGGCCGAGGGCTTTCTCCAGCGCCGCCACCCGACGCCCTACCGTGGCGTGATCGCAGCCCAGTTCCCGTGCCGCTGCCGACAATGAACCGGTGCGTGCCAGCACCACGAAGTGTTTTAAATCCTGCCAATCGAACATCAGTGAATTCCTGCACAGTATTGCCGCGAGTTTACGGAATATTCACACAGACTGGGACGTGATTCAATGGCGTTATCTTTGTAACCAGATTGAATTATTCAATTAGGATATCTTATGAATTTGCATCTACAGGGGCGTATCGCGTTGGTGACCGGTGCCAGCGAAGGGATTGGCGCAGGCATGGTTCGGGTATTGGCGGCGCAGGGGGTGACTGTGGTGGCGACGGCGCGCCGGGAAGACCGTTTGCAGACCCTGGCGGATGAGGTTGAGCAAGCCGGTGGCATACGGCCCTATGTCATCGCGGCAGATATCACCAATGCGCAAGCGCTCGACAGCATGCTGGCGCTGGCGCTACAGCAGTTCGGGACCATCGATATTGTGATTAATGCGGTCGGTGGGGCTCGCCCGACCTCGTTGAGCGAAGGCGATGCCGGTTGGGAAGAAGCTTTTGCCCTGAACTTTACCCCGGCGCGTCGGATAACCCATGCGTTGCTGCCCCGGATGCTGGCGCAGGGCTGGGGACGGGTGATCAACATCAGTGGCTCGATGGAGCCGCGCAGTTTGAACGCTGCCACCGCTGCCAAGGGGGCGTTGCACCTATGGGCCAAGGGGCTGGCAGGCAACGTGGCGGCGCAAGGGGTTACGGTTAATACGCTGCAGCCCGGGCGGATTAATAGCGAGCAGGTGCGTGAAAAACTGCACCCGACGGAGGCCGCCCGCCAGGCGTTTATCGAACAGAATATCCCGATTGGCTATTTTGGTGAGCCGGAGGATATGGCCTATCTGGCCGCGTTTCTTTGTTCCCCGCAGGCGCGCTATATCACCGGGGCGGTGATCCCGGTGGATGGCGGTATGCATTATTTTGCGCACTGAAGTGGTTGTCGGCTATGCCGCATCGTTTTCCCGGTAGCGCCGGCGGGCATGTTCAAACCAGCTTGCCGGAACGTTATGCGGTGGCAATTGCAGCCTTTCCAGCCCCTTTTCGACAATATGATGCGCCTGCTGCCATAGCGTCGGGTCACCTTCGGTCAGCACTTCCAGCAGCCGCTGTTTTTCGATCAGATAGGTTCTGGCGAAATGGCTGTCATAGTCCAGCAGTGAGCGGGTGTTGTCGATCAGGTCCGCCAGCTTGATGGTCTTGGCCTGTGGTGAAGCCTTGGCGCTGTGGCGCCGATCGCGGTTTTTACGCTCGAAGCGGTTGCCGTCACCGGTGCCGCTGACGTTGGTCAGCATCGCCACCAGGCTTGCGACCTGCGGCCCAAAGTGGCTTTCGATATCGCCAAGAGTGGTGGGCGTATCTTCTACCGTGTCGTGCAGCCAGGCGGCGGCCAGCATTTCTTCGCTGTGCGGCACGCTGCTGACGATTTCCATTACCGCCTGCGGGTGAACAATGTAGGGGTCATTAGTGTATTTGCGGCGCTGATCGATAGCCGCATGGGCCTTGGTGGCGTAGCGGCGCGCGCGTTCTGTCAGAGTGTCTGTCATGTCCTTTCCCTCCACACAGCACCTCGCTGTGGCATCCCCTGCTTTTAACAAGGTAGCATATTGGCAAAAAAATAGTTTGCGATTACATCGTGCACTATCTATATTCAGAGCATGAAAATCGAAAACACCGAACAACCCGCGACGAAAAACCTGCTGCTGCTTGACCAGCAACTTTGCTTTGCCCTGTACTCCGCCAACCTGGCGCTGAATAAGGTGTATCGCAAACTGCTGAGCCAGCTTGAACTCACCTATCCGCAATATTTGGTGATGCTGGTGCTGTGGGAGCGGGACGAAATCAGGGTCACGGACATTGGCGAACGGCTATTTCTCGATTCCGCCACCCTGACGCCATTGCTCAAACGCCTGGAGACCGCCGGTTTGTTAGCGCGTTACCGTGCCACCACCGATGAGCGGCAGGTGATTATTGCGTTAACCGATGCCGGCCGTGCGCTGCGTGAAAAAGCGCAGTCGGTGCCGGAAGCCGTGATGTGCGCTACCGATTGCAGCCTCGATGAAATCGTCAATATCAAACAGCAGTTGGAAAAGCTGCGTGGCAAGCTAATCAACCAGCTTTGATCCCCAGTGCCGGCAGCAGGATCGGCATGGGTGGACTACACTGGAAGTAAGCAGTAAATATATAGTGTGCGATTTAATCGTGAAAGATATACCAATGACGACGTTCCGCCTGCAGGAATTGCCGTCTTGCCTCCAACCAGAAAGAAGGAATGATGTATGTCGATTGAAAAAGTTGTGTACCGTGCTCATGCCACCGCAACCGGTGGCCGCGATGGCCGTGCGACCTCATCTGACGGCGTGTTGGATGTCAAACTGGGCGTGCCGAAAGAAATGGGTGGCGCGGGCGGTGAAGTCACCAACCCGGAACAGTTGTTTGCTGCCGGTTATTCGGCCTGCTTCCTCGGCGCACTGAAGTTTGTCGCGGCGAAAGAAAAAGTGAAGATCCCGGCCGAAGCCAAAATTGACGGCACCGTCGGTATTGGCGAAATCCCCAACGGTTTCGGCATCGAAGTGCAGTTGGATATCACCCTGCCGGGCATCGAGCGCAGCGTAGCGGAAGACCTGGTGAAAAAAGCCCACGTGGTCTGCCCTTATTCCAACGCCACTCGCGGCAATATTGATGTAACGCTTAACGTTAAGTAAGATTTCCGCCAATATCACGGAACAAATGGAGGGTTTCAGCCCTCCATTTCTCGTCTCGTGCCCCTTTATCCCTTGCACAAAAAATGGCAAAAATGGTTATTTTGTGAGAATTCTCTTGATTCTTACCCCCAAAATAGCGCTTATTGCCGATCGGCTGAACCTGCAGCCGCATCGAATGTCTGACTGACTTCAGAACTGTTAAAGCCCCCGGAGCCACCGCGTTACATGAACAAAGTTAAATCGCTATCACAGCAGAATTTATCGTTATTGTTAGCGATCTATATCGGCATCTTTTTGAACCTTTCCGTTTTCTATCGTCGCTTTGATTCGTTTTCGCACGGCATTCAGGGGATTAAGGTCATTTCTGCGGTAACCGAGGTTATCGCCATCGTTCTGTTCACCTTCTTTATTATGCGGCTGGTCTCGCTCGGCGGCCGGCTGTTCTACCGGATTATTGCCTCGCTATTGGTGCTGATTTCCGTGGCGGCCAGCTATTACATGACGTTTTTCAACGTGGTGATCGGCTACGGCATTGTGGTGTCGGTGATGACCACCGATATCGACCTGTCGAAAGAAGTGGTCGGTATGCACTTCGTGCTGTGGATGGTGGTGCTCAGCGCATTGCCGCTGCTGTGCATTTGGAAAAACAACCTGCGTTATACCCTGATCGAGCAACTGAAAACGCCCGGACACCGGATAAAACCGCTGGTGGTGCTGGTGGCGGTGGTGGCGCTGGTCTGGGTGCCGCTGCGTATGCTGGATAACGAGCAAAGCGCGCAGGAAAAAATCACCAATGTGGATTTGCCAAGCTACGGTGGCGTGGTTGCACATTCCTATTTGCCATCCAACTGGCTGTCGGCGTTGGGGCTGTTTGCCTACACCCGTTATGACGAAAGTCAGGATCAGGCCAATTTGTTCGACCCGGCCAAGAACTTTACCTATGTTGCACCGGCCGATATTGATGATACCTACGTGGTGTTTATCATTGGTGAAACCACGCGCTGGGATCACATGGGCATTCTTGGCTACGACCGTGACACTACGCCACGGCTGTCCAAAGAGAAAAATCTGGTGGCGTTCCGCGGCACGTCTTGTGATACCGCCACCAAACTGTCGTTGCGCTGTATGTTCGTGCGGGAAGGCGGCACGGCAGATAACCCGCAACGGACTCTGAAAGAGCAAAACGTGTTCGCGGTAATGAAAGATTTGGGCTTCACCTCCGAGCTGTTCGCCATGCAGAGCGAGGTTTGGTTCTATAACAACACCGAAGTGAACAACTATTCGTTCCGCGAGATGATCGCCTCCGAAAAGCGCAACGACGGCAAATCGGTTGACGATATGCTGCTGGTGGATGAAATGAAGGAGTCGCTGGCCCGTTATCCCAAGGGCAAGCATCTGGTGATCCTGCACACCAAGGGCTCACATTATCTCTATTCCCAGCGTTATCCGCGTAGCTACGCGCGTTATCAGCCGGAGTGTATCGGCGTTGACGATTTCTGCTCCAAGGACCAGTTGGTTAACGCCTTCGATAACTCGGTGCTGTATACCGACAGCTTTATCGCCAATGTGATTGATCAGGTGCGCGAGAAGAAGGCGATTGTGTTCTATTCTTCCGATCACGGCGAATCGATCGGCGAGAATTCACACCTGCACGGCACGCCGCGTGAAATGGCGCCGGTGGAGCAGTTCCGTGTGCCAATGATGGTATGGGCATCCGACAAGTTCCTGGAAGATCCACAGCATCGCGGAGCGTTTGAGCAATTGCAGGCGCAGCAGCGGGTTGGCAAGACCCACCGCCATGTTGAGCTGTTCGATACCATTCTCGGCTGCCTCGGTTATACCTCGCCGAACGGCGGCATCGTGGCCAAAAACAACTGGTGTGATATTCCGCAGGAAAAAGCGTCGCCAAGCGAGCTGTAACCTCCCCCATACCGGGCGCACTGCGCCCGGTAAAATCTGCTTATACCTTCCTTTCATCAACTAATCTGGCTCAGGCTTGCGCTATACTTGCGCACTTTCCCCCTCGGACCGGAGATTTCCATGACCTTGCGCGTGGCGTTTATTGACGATCATGACATTGTGCGATCGGGCTTTGTGCAACTGCTGTCGCTGGAGCCGGATATTCAGGTGGTCGGCGAGTTCAGCGGCGCGGCTCAGGCACGCGCTGGCCTGCCCGGTCTGGAGGCGGAAATCTGTATCTGTGATATTTCGATGCCGGACGGCAGCGGGCTGGATCTGCTGGCGGATATTCCCTCCGGTATTCGGGTGGTGATGCTGTCGATGCATGACAACCCGGCGCTGGTGGAGCTGGCGCTGGAACGCGGTGCCTGCGGGTTCTTGTCCAAACGCTGCAAGCCGGAAGATTTGATCACCGCGGTACGCACCGTCGCCAGCGGTGGCGTGTATCTGATGCCTGAAATCGCCCAGCAACTGGCGCGGGTGAAGGTGGACCCACTGACGCGCCGTGAACGCGAAATCGCACTGTTGCTGGCGCAAGGACAGGAGGTGCGGGAGATTGCTGCTGCGCTGGGGTTGTCACCCAAAACGGTACACGTGCATCGCGCCAATCTGTTCGCCAAGCTGGGTATCAACAACAACGTCGAGCTGGCGAAGCGGATGCTGAACCTGTGATGCAACGCCTGATCACCCAACTGGCGTTGTTCTTTATCTATGCCACCAGTGCATTTTGCCTGTGGGGGATTGGCACCGCGCTGATCGACCCGCCGTGGCAGGCGTTGTTGCTGTTCCCGTTTGGTCTGCGTATGGGCATTCTGCTGCAAAGCCCTTACCGCTTCTGGCCGGGCATCCTGTTGGCCGATCTGCTGCTGATGGTGGTGTTGGCCGATCAGTTCGGTTACGGGCCGGCACTGTGGGCTTCGGTGGTGGTGCTGGTGTTGACGGTGTTGCTCAGTCTGGTGGCCTCCCCCTGGTTGCTGCGGCATCAGGAAAGTGACAGCGAATGGCAATGGCCATTGATGCAGGGCGCGGTAGTGGCGGTGGCCGCGTTGCTGCAGGCGCTGGTGTGGCAACTAGTGAACGGCGAGGGTGCCCGTGCGCTGCTGCTGGGGTTGGCTGGTGGTTTTACCATTGCCCCAACCTGTCTGCTGCTGTGGCACTATCTGGCGCGGCAGATCTGGGTGCCGCTTGAACCGGGCCTGATCCATAAGCCGGTGACGCTACGGTTGCGCCATCTGGCCAGCTACTTACTGCTGTTTGCGCTCAGTATCTGGCTGCAACAGCAGGTTAATGCCGCTGAGCTGCGTCGCTTCGCGCCGTTTTGTCTGGCCATCCCGATAGTCTTTATGTCCTATCGCTACGGCTGGCAGGGCGCGCTGTTGGCAACCTTGCTTAATGGGGTGGTGCTGGTAGCCAACGAACCGCCACAGCCCGAATCGCACCGTGATTTACTGTTGTCGCTGCTGGCCCAGAGCCTGACCGGTCTGTTGCTCGGCGCGGGTATTCAACGCCAGCGCGAGCTGAACCAGCAACTGCGGCTGCGGCTGACGGAAAACCGCCAACTGGCGCGCGCGCTGGTCACGGCAGAAGAACAGACCCGGCGCGAGGTGGCGCGGGAGCTGCACGACGAGGTCGGTCAAACCATCACCGTGATCCGCACCCAGGCCAGTATTATCAAGCGTTTGGCACCGCAGCCGCAGGTGATGGGCTGCGCCGAGGCGATAGATACGCTGGCGCTGCGGGTATATGACGGCGTCCACGACGTGTTGACGCAACTGTGGCCGGCTGCGCTGAATAATTTGCCGCTTTCGGCGGCGGTGGCGGCGATGCTGCGCGAATCATTACCGCAGGATACGTCGCTGGTGAGCGTGATGCAGTGGCAGGTACCGGATGAGTTGCTGGATGAGACGTTGAAAATTACGCTGTATCGGGTGTGTCAGGAAGGGGTGACCAATGTTTGTCGTCACGCCGCCGCCAGCCGGATTGAGCTGGATGCACGTCTTCGTCAGCGCAAAGGGCGGTTGCCGCAAGTCTTGCTGACCATTCGCGATAACGGCGTCGGTATCGATCTAGCCCATCATGAGCCGGGTTATGGTCTGCGCGGCATGCAGGAGCGCATCAGTGCGCTGGGCGGCCGCCTGCGGCTGACGTCGGAGAATGGCACCTGTTTGAATGTGATCTTACCCACAGTTTCACCGGCGGAAGGGCCAAACTAGGAAATACTCCTAGGCGCGTCGGGAATCCGGCGTAAGTCATTTTCGCGCGCGCGCAGCATGATAGCGGCACTTTTCATATTCTCTGAGGTTTCACATGTGGTCTTTCCTTAAAAGCCGCGATGATGTGCCGCCGGTTACCGATCAAAAACAGATCGATGCCAGCTATAAATACTGGCGCATCCAGCTGATGTGGACGATGTACATCGGCTATGCCGCGTTTTACTTCACGCGCAAAAGCTTCAACTTCATTATGCCGGCGATGCTGAGCGATCTTGGCCTGACGATGTCCGACGTCGGTATTCTCGGTACGCTGTTCTACATCACTTACGGCTGCTCGAAGTTTATTTCAGGCATGATCAGCGATCGTTCCAACCCGCGCTATTTTATGGGGTTGGGCCTGATTATGACCGGCATACTCAATATCTTCTTCGGTCTCAGTTCTTCGCTGCTGATGCTGGGGACGTTGTGGATCCTCAACGCCTTCTTCCAGGGCTGGGGCTGGCCGCCATGTTCGAAAATCCTCACAAGCTGGTACTCGCGTTCCGAGCGCGGTAGCTGGTGGGCGATCTGGAATACTTCGCACAACTTTGGCGGTGCGTTAATCCCGCTGCTGGTCGGCTTTATCTCGCTGCACTTTAGCTGGCGCTACGGCATGATTATTCCGGGTATTATCGGCGTGGTGTTGGGCCTGCTGATGTGCTGGCGCCTGCGTGACAAGCCGTCCACCATGGGGCTGCCCAGCGTGGGTAAATGGCGTAACGATGCCATGGAACTGGTGCAGGAATCGGAAGGCCAGGGGCTGACCAACCGCGAAATCATCAAGCGCTACGTGTTGACCAACAAATACATTTGGCTGCTGGCGGTGTCTTACGTGCTGGTGTACATCGTGCGTACGGCCATCAACGACTGGGGTAACCTGTATCTGACGCAGGAGAAAGGCTATTCGCTGATGACCGCCAACTCGGCGATATCCTTGTTCGAAGTGGGTGGCTTTATCGGCTCGCTGGTGGCCGGTTGGGGTTCTGACAAACTGTTCCGTGGTAACCGTGGGCCAATGAACCTGATCTTCGCCATCGGCATCTTCCTGTCGGTTGCAGCGCTGTGGATCATGCCGGGTGTTACTTTCCTGCTGCAGGCGGCCTGCTTCTTTGCTATCGGCTTCTTTATCTTTGGTCCGCAGATGCTGATCGGCATGGCAGCGGCGGAATGTTCGCACAAGGATGCTGCCGGGGCGGCAACCGGCTTTGTCGGCCTGTTTGCTTATCTGGGGGCGGCGTTGTCCGGTTACCCGATTGCCCGCATCATGGAAATCTGGCACTGGAATGGGTTCTTCGTGGTGATCTCGATCGCTGCCTGTTTGTCTGCGTTGTTCCTGTTGCCGTTCTTGCGTGCTCAATCACCGGCGCTGAAAACTGCCAAGGCATGATGAAAAAGCGCGCTGCAGGCTGCTGTAGCGCGCTTTATGCCGCTTTTATCACCACTTGATTGACCGGGACGAGAAAGTGATTGACGCGTAATATCGTCAGCAGTAAGATGCGCCCCGCATCGGCGAGTAGCGCAGCTTGGTAGCGCAACTGGTTTGGGACCAGTGGGTCGGAGGTTCGAATCCTCTCTCGCCGACCACATTCAAGAAAACCTGCTTTTTAAAGCAGGTTTTTTTTCGTCTGTAGTTTATAGGATGAGAACCTCCGAAGGAGGTTTGAGCCGAGCGCAGCGAGACAACGTTGCTTTAGCAACGGCCCGCAGGGCGGCATCGCAGATGCAAGTAATCCTCTCTCGCCGACCACATTCAAGAAAACCTGCTTTTTAAAGCAGGTTTTTTTTCGTCTGTCATTCAGGCGGCCTTGCCGACTACGAAGTCAAAATGGATTTCGTCATAGGGGAAAATAATGCCTCGTTCGCTTTTATCAACAATGCCGCAGCCTAACAGAGCCTGTAGATCGGTATGCACCGCTTTAACATCCCGTTTAACGCGACGTGCCACTTCCCGGATTGAAAGTTCGCCAGCGCCGGTCATGGTATGAAGGATTTGCATTTTTTTAGGCGACAGGGTTTTCCACAGGCTCTCCCAGTCTAAAAATGTGATGTAGCTTCCTTGTTGCTGCTTGTTGCCCTGCAGGGCTTTCTCCAAATTGCGTTGTACTTCCTCAAGAGAAGCCACGCGGATGGTGACTCTGTTCATTCTCTTTCACCTCTTAGTCGTGCGACTTCATTGAAGAAGCTGCGTTGCAGCGCTGTCAGGTGGGTAAACGTAATAGGTTGCTGCTTGTCGCCCACATGTTTGTGGTCGCCTTTACCTGCTTCATTGTCATAACGTAAACGGCAAATGCCCGCTTTGACGTAGGCAAACCTGTACTTGTAGTTATGAGTGCTGCCGTTAACGGGGGGATCGACATGCCAAATAACCATTTGCATAAATTCAGTGTTTGTCAGTTGGATTTTGTCCTGATAGATCAGTTGAGAAGGCACTTCCGTCTCCTTCGTGTTGTTTAAAATAACAGCACATTTAGAGTGTTGTCAATGAAGACAACATCTTGTGGCATGACAAATATTTATCCTTTCCCTGTATTTAATTCACTATCCTGATTCCCACTGCTGCTGGTTATCTATTATTAAATTAATTCATTATTGCTCAATAAAACCCGGTTGATAGCGCTATTGTTTTAAGGATTAATTTATCTATAGTCTGAATACACGAAATGGGAATGATAGATTTCCGTTACGTGGGAAAGATTAATACTTAGTTATTCATTTTAATCGGCCAGAGTTATTGCGGAATTATTCTTGTCCGACAATCGGCGGTCGTCATTAAATATTTTACGTTTATCCTCTCGGAATAAAGGAATCAGTTATGCGCAAATTTAATAAACCGCTGTTGGCGTTGCTGATCGGCAGCACGCTGTGCTCTGCGGCGCAGGCCGCCGTGCCGGGCAAGCCTACGCTGGCCTGGGGCAATACCAAGTTCGCCATTGTCGAAGTCGATCAGGCGGCGACGGCTTATAATAACCTGGTGAAGGTGAAAAGTGCCGCCGACGTTTCCGTTTCATGGAATTTATGGAATGGCGATACCGGTACTACGGCAAAAGTATTATTAAATGGCAAAGAAGTCTGGAGCGGTGCCTCAACCGGCGCTTCGGGCACGGCAAACTTTAAGGTTAATAAAGGCGGCCGTTATCAAATGCAGGTGGCGTTATGTAATGCTGATGGTTGTACCGCCAGCGATGCCACCGAAATTGTCGTGGCGGATACCGATGGCAGCCATTTGGCACCGTTAAAAGAACCGCTGCTGGAAAAGAATAAGCCTTATAAGCAGGATTCCGGCAAAGTGGTCGGTTCTTATTTCGTTGAATGGGGCGTTTACGGCCGTAATTTCACCGTCGATAAACTGCCGGCACAGAACCTGACGCATTTGCTGTACGGTTTCATTCCAATCTGCGGCGGCGACGGCATCAACGACAGCCTGAAAGAGATCGAAGGCAGTTTCCAGGCGCTGCAACGTTCTTGCCAGGGGCGTGAAGACTTCAAGGTGTCGATCCACGATCCGTTCGCCGCACTGCAGAAAGGGCAAAAAGGCGTGACCGCCTGGGACGACCCCTACAAAGGTAACTTTGGTCAGTTGATGGCGCTGAAGCAGGCTCGTCCGGACCTGAAAATCCTGCCGTCGATTGGTGGCTGGACCCTGTCCGACCCGTTCTTCTTTATGGGTGACAAGGCCAAGCGCGATCGCTTCGTCGGCTCGGTGAAAGAGTTCCTGCAAACCTGGAAGTTCTTTGACGGCGTGGATATCGACTGGGAGTTCCCGGGCGGGCAGGGCGCTAACCCGAAACTGGGCAGCGCACAGGATGGGGCGACCTATGTGCAACTGATGAAAGAACTGCGGGCGATGCTGGATCAGCTTTCCGCGGAAACCGGTCGCAAGTATGAACTGACCTCTGCGATCAGTGCCGGCAAGGACAAAATCGACAAGGTGGACTACAACACCGCGCAGAACTCGATGGATCACATCTTCCTGATGAGTTACGACTTCTATGGCGCGTTCGATCTGAAAAACCTGGGCCATCAGACCGCACTGAAAGCGCCGTCCTGGAAACCGGATACGGCCTATACCACGGTGAATGGCGTTAACGCGCTGCTGACGCAGGGGGTGAAGCCGGGCAAAATCGTGGTGGGGACTGCCATGTACGGCCGCGGCTGGACCGGTGTTAACGGCTACCAGAACAACATTCCGTTTACCGGCACCGCGACCGGCCCGGTAAAAGGCACCTGGGAAAATGGCATCGTGGATTACCGCCAAATCGCCAATGAGTTTATGAGCGGTGAATGGCAGTACAGCTACGACGCCACTGCCGAAGCGCCTTATGTGTTCAAACCTTCCACCGGTGACCTGATCACCTTCGACGATGCCCGCTCGGTACAGGCGAAGGGCAAGTATGTGCTCGATAAGCAGTTGGGCGGGTTGTTCTCCTGGGAAATCGACGCCGATAACGGAGATATTCTGAACAATATGAATAGCAGCCTGGGCAACAGCGCCGGCACGCAATAAATCGGTTGTAGCACGTTGCCGGGGGATATCCTTTTGCCCCCGGCTTTTTAACAGACGAAAGTTTTTTTACGGTGAATAGATTGTGGCGTCACCCGGCTAAAAAAATGCGCCGACGCCTCACCCTTTCGGGTGACAGGACAGCATTTCGTCCTGTCTTTTACGCCGATCACAAAAATAACCGTTCAGATATTCATCATTCAGCAACAAACTTTTTTAGTTTTTTATCGGAGTTAAACACCAGCAACTTTCTGCAACACAGCCTATCGAACTAAAAATGACCGCATAGCATAAGTTTTCATGCTGCCACTGTTAAAAAAAGGTTTTTTTTATGTTTGTTTGCTGTTTCTCACAGTCTGCGTAAATCCCCACTGGTTATATTGACGACACCCCAAACAGTTGGCAATTTGGTAGCCTCAGGGGTAAGAGCGAGAGTTGTTTGAGTGAATTCCACGCGCTCAGACGCCCCCACCGGGAGGCGTTCCACCCGGCTCTCTCGCGCAATTATCCCTCCCAGCCTTCGGGCACGACTGCACAGGCCGCGCAATAAAAAATACAGGCTCTGGCGGTAATACACACATCACATCACATAATGGAGCACAAACGATGACAAGTTCCTTGGGAAAAACAGGGATTCTGAAATTCGGTATTGGGCTGATTGCGCTGACCGTTGCGGCCAGCGTGCAAGCCAAGACTCTGGTTTACTGTTCTGAAGGTTCCCCGGAAGGGTTCAACCCGCAGCTGTTCACCTCGGGTACTACCTATGACGCCAGCTCGGTGCCTATTTACAACCGTCTGGTCGAATTCAAAATCGGCACCACCGAACTGCAGCCGGGCCTGGCTGAAAAATGGGATGTCAGCGAAGACGGCAAAATCTACACCTTCCACCTGCGTAAAGGCGTGAAGTGGCAGAGCAGCAAAGACTTCAAACCGACCCGTGATTTCAACGCCGACGACGTGGTGTTCTCCTTCGAACGTCAGCTGGACGCGAAAAATGCCTATCACAAAGTCTCCGGCGGCAGCTATGAGTACTTTGAAGGCATGGACATGCCGAAGCTGATCGCCAAAATCGAGAAAGTGGACGACTACACCGTTCGCTTTGTGCTGACCCGTCCGGAAGCCCCGTTTGTGGCTGACCTGGGCATGGACTTCGCTTCTATTCTGTCTGCCGAATACGCCGACGTAATGATGAAGGCCGGCACCCCGGAGAAAATTGACCTGAACCCAATCGGTACCGGTCCGTTCCAACTGCTGCAATACCAGAAAGACTCCAAAATTCTCTATAAGGCGTTTGACGGTTTCTGGGGCACCAAGCCGAAGATTGACCGTTTAGTGTTCTCCATCACGCCAGACGCTTCCGTGCGTTACGCCAAACTGCAGAAAAACGAATGCCAGGTGATGCCGTACCCGAACCCGGCTGACATCGCGCGCATGAAGCAGGACAAAACCATCAACCTGATGGAACAACCGGGGCTGAACGTCGGCTACCTGTCGTTCAACGTTGAGAAAAAACCGCTGGATAACCTGAAGGTGCGTCAGGCGTTGACCCTGGCGGTCAACAAGCAGGCGATCATCGACGCGGTGTACCAGGGTGCAGGCCAGGCGGCCAAGAACCTGATCCCACCGACCATGTGGGGCTATAACGACGCGGTGAAAGACTACACCTACGATCCGGTCAAGGCTAAAGAACTGCTGAAAGAAGCGGGCATGGCAGACGGTTTCTCCATCGATCTGTGGGCAATGCCGGTACAGCGTCCGTACAACCCGAACGCGCGCCGCATGGCAGAAATGATCCAGTCTGACTGGGCGAAAATCGGCGTGAAAGCCAAAATCGTAACCTATGAGTGGGGCGAATACCTCAAGCGCGCCAAAGCGGGCGAACATCAGACGGTGATGATGGGCTGGACCGGCGACAATGGGGATCCGGATAACTTCTTCGCCACGCTGTTTAGCTGCGCCGCGGCTAAAGACGGTTCCAACTACTCTCGCTGGTGCTACAAGCCGTTTGAAGATCTCATTCAACCGGCGCGCGCCGAATCGAACCACGACAAACGCATCGAACTGTACAAACAGGCTCAGGTAGTGATGCACGATCAGGCTCCGGCGCTGATTGTTGCCCACTCCACCGTTTACGAGCCAGTGCGTAAGGAAGTGAAGGGCTACGTCGTGGATCCGCTTGGTAAGCATCACTTTGAGAATGTCTCTCTGGATTAATTTTACTACCGGTTAATACCACGCCCCTCTCTTTAAGGGAGGGGTGGGGTTGCCCGTAGGCAGAGAAGCACCAGAGGTGTGTGAGCTTTAATAAGCCTGGCGGACGATGAGCTGCCGGGCATTGATACAGAGAGTTCGGGATATGTTGCAGTTCATACTCCGACGTTTGGGGTTAGTTATCCCAACGTTTATCGGCATTACTTTGCTGACTTTTGCATTCGTCCATATGATCCCCGGCGACCCGGTGACCATCATGGCCGGGGAACGCGGGATCTCCGCAGAACGCCATGCACACCTGATGGCGGAAATGGGGCTGGATAAACCGCTCTATCAACAATATTTCACTTACGTATCCAACGTGTTGCATGGCGATCTGGGTACCTCGCTTAAAAGCCGTATCTCCGTTTGGGAAGAGTTCGTTCCGCGCTTCAAGGCTACGCTGGAGTTGGGGCTCTGCGCGATGATTTTCGCCGTGCTGGTGGGCATTCCGGTTGGGGTGCTGGCGGCGGTCAGGCGAGGCTCAATATTCGATCATACCGCGGTGGGTATCTCACTGACCGGCTATTCGATGCCGATTTTCTGGTGGGGCATGATGTTGATCATGCTGGTCTCGGTGCAGCTCAACCTGACGCCGGTATCGGGACGGGTCAGCGATACGGTGTTCCTTGACGATAGCCTGCCGTTGACCGGCTTTATGCTGATCGACACCCTGATCTGGGGCGAACCGGGCGACTTCGCTGACGCCGTGATGCATATGATCCTGCCGGCCATCGTGTTGGGCACCATCCCGCTGGCGGTCATTGTGCGTATGACGCGCTCCTCGATGCTGGAAGTGCTGGGCGAAGATTATATCCGTACCGCGCGCGCCAAGGGCGTGAGCCGTATGCGGGTGATTGTGGTGCATGCGCTGCGTAACGCCTTGCTGCCGGTCGTGACGGTGATCGGCCTGCAGGTCGGCACCATGTTGGCCGGTGCGATCCTGACCGAAACCATCTTCTCCTGGCCGGGCCTGGGGCGTTGGCTGATGGACGCATTGCAACGTCGCGACTATCCGGTTGTTCAGGGCGGCGTATTGCTGGTCGCCTGTATGATTATTCTGGTTAACCTGCTGGTAGACGTGCTCTACGGCGTGGTCAACCCGCGTATTCGCCACAAGAAATAAGGGGCGCTCTAATGTCTCAAGTCACTGAGTCTGTAGTTAAAGGTGCGCCGAAGCCGATGAGCCCGTTCCAGGAGTTCTGGCACTATTTCAAGCGCAATAAAGGGGCCGTTGTCGGCCTGGTGTATATCGTTCTGATGTTTGTGATTGCCATCGGTGCCGGGGTGCTGGCACCGCATGCGCCGGCGGATCAGTTCCGCGATGCGTTGCTCAAGCCGCCGGTCTGGCAGGAAGGCGGCAGTTGGCAATATCTGCTGGGTACTGATGACGTTGGCCGCGATGTGCTGTCGCGCCTGATGTATGGCGCCCGACTGTCACTGTTGGTTGGCTGCCTGGTGGTGGTGCTGTCGCTGATCATGGGCGTGGTGCTGGGCCTGCTGGCCGGATACTTTGGCGGCGTGGTGGATGCCATCATCATGCGTATCGTCGACATTATGCTGGCGTTGCCCAGCCTGCTGTTGGCGTTGGTATTGGTGGCGATTTTCGGTCCGTCGATCGTCAATGCTTCACTGGCGTTAACCTTTGTCGCCTTGCCGCACTATGTGCGTCTGACCCGTGCTGCGGTATTGGTGGAAGTGAACCGCGACTACGTCACCGCTTCACGCGTGGCGGGGGCCGGTGCGATGCGCCAAATGTTTATCAATATCCTGCCAAACTGCCTGGCGCCGCTGATCGTTCAGGCTTCTCTGGGTTTCTCGAACGCTATCCTGGATATGGCCGCTCTCGGCTTCCTGGGTATGGGTGCACAACCGCCAACGCCGGAGTGGGGCACCATGCTCTCCGACGTACTGCAGTTCGCACAAAGCGCCTGGTGGGTAGTAACCTTCCCTGGCGTGGCGATCCTGCTGACGGTGCTTGCATTTAACCTGATGGGGGACGGCTTGCGTGATGCTCTCGACCCCAAACTCAAGCAGTAAAGAGGACGAGAGAGATGGCGTTATTAAATGTAGACAAGCTTTCGGTGCACTTCGGTGACGAAGGCACCCCTTTCCGCGCGGTAGACCGAATCAGTTACAGCGTGGAGCAGGGCCAGGTAGTGGGGATCGTCGGTGAATCCGGCTCCGGCAAATCCGTCAGCTCGCTGGCGATTATGGGGCTGATCGACTTCCCCGGTAAGGTGATGGCCGAAAAGCTGGAGTTTAACGGCCAGGATCTGCGCAAAATTTCCGAAAAAGAGCGCCGCCAACTGGTGGGCTCGGAAGTGGCGATGATCTTCCAGGATCCGATGACCAGCCTGAACCCGTGCTACACCGTCGGTTTCCAGATTATGGAAGCGCTGAAGGTGCATCAGGGCGGCAACCGTCGCACCCGTCGTCAGCGGGCTATCGATCTGCTGACGCAGGTGGGCATTCCCGATCCGGCCTCGCGGCTGGACGTGTATCCGCACCAGCTTTCCGGTGGGATGAGCCAGCGCGTGATGATCGCCATGGCGATTGCCTGTCGGCCGAAGCTGCTGATTGCCGATGAACCTACCACCGCACTCGACGTGACCATCCAGGCGCAAATTATCGAGCTGCTGCTGGAGTTGCAGCAGCGGGAAAATATGGCGCTGCTGCTGATTACCCACGATTTGGCGCTGGTGTCCGAGGCGGCGCATCACATCATCGTGATGTATGCCGGTCAGGTAGTGGAATCCGGTAAAGCATCGGAAATCTTCCGCGCACCGCGGCATCCTTATACTCAGGCGCTATTGCGCGCGCTGCCGGAGTTCGCGGCTGACAAGGCGCGCCTGGCTTCGCTGCCGGGCGTGGTACCGGGCAAATATGACCGCCCAAGCGGTTGTTTGCTCAACCCGCGTTGCCCGTACGCCAATGAGCGCTGCCGCGTTGAAGAGCCGGAATTACGCACCATTCCCGGCCGTCAGGTTAAATGTCACACACCGCTGGATGATGCGGGGAGGCCGACCGTATGAGCCAGAACCAACCCTTATTGCAGGCGATTGACCTGAAGAAACACTACCCGGTCAAGAAGGGCATCTTTGCCCCGGAAAGGCTGGTTAAAGCGCTGGACGGCGTCTCTTTCACCCTTGAGCGTGGCAAAACGCTGGCGGTGGTGGGCGAGTCCGGCTGTGGCAAGTCAACGCTGGGCCGTTTGTTGACGATGATTGAAGTGCCGACCGGCGGTGAGCTGTACTATCAGGGGCAGGATCTGCTGAAACCGGACGTCACCGCGGAGAAGCTGCGGCGCCAGAAGATCCAGATTGTGTTCCAGAATCCTTACGGATCGCTTAACCCACGTAAAAAGGTCGGGCAGATCCTCGAGGAGCCGCTGCAGATCAATACCGGGCTAAACAGCGCGCAACGTCGTGAAAAAGCGCTGGAGATGATGGCCAAGGTCGGTCTGAAAACTGAACATTACGATCGCTACCCGCACATGTTTTCTGGCGGACAACGGCAGCGTATTGCTATCGCACGCGGGCTGATGCTTAACCCGGACGTGGTGATTGCCGACGAACCTGTCTCCGCCCTTGATGTCTCGGTGCGGGCGCAGGTACTGAATCTGATGATGGATCTGCAGCAGGATTTGGGGCTGTCCTATGTGTTCATCTCGCACGATTTGTCGGTAGTTGAGCATATTGCCGACGAAGTGATGGTGATGTACCTCGGTCGCTGTGTGGAAAAGGGCAGCAAAGATGCCATTTTCAACAACCCGCGTCATCCGTATACCCAGGCGTTGTTGTCTGCGACGCCACGTCTGAATCCGGATATGCGTCGTGAACGCATCAAGCTGACCGGCGAACTGCCCAGCCCGATGAATCCACCGCCGGGTTGTGCATTCAATGCCCGCTGCCGTCGTGCTTTTGGACCCTGTACCCAGTTGCAGCCCCAGTTGAAGCAATACGGCGAACAGATGGTGGCCTGCTTTGCGGTCGATCAGGATGAAAATCCTGCGGCATAACTTTGTTATCAATCACGATTAATTAGAATGCCGGCATTTACGCCGGCATTTTTTTGATTAAACCCATTGGTTTATTAATTAGTTTATTGAGCGAATAATTAATTCGTATTAATAGCGCTTATTTCTCTTAACGAAATCCTGACGAAATAATCGTTAGTTAGGAATCTTCGCACGATCATAATAATTGAATCGCTTAAGTTTAACTTTGCCTGATATCGGCTATAAAAAAGCACGCCCGAAGGCGTGCTTAATAATAACGGGCCAGACTCTTAGCTGCATTTACTGGGGGTAAGGCACCCAATCACCGCCGTTCAAGCGGATGTACGGTTTACCCTGGTATTGCATCACGATGGCGTTGTCATTCTCCGAAATGACCGCCGTCTGCGGCAGGTTCTGCGTCAGCGCCTGCCAGTCGACGCTTGGGGCGGTGAACGCTTTACCGTCGACCAGGCGGGCGACCAACTCGGAAAGTGCCAGGTAGCTGCTCGGCGTTTTAACCTGCAGCGGGCTGCCCTGATGCGGCGCTTTCATGCCCACCAGTTTGATGCCCACCGGCGTATGGGTAATGTTCGGGCTGGGGATATCCCGCAGGCCGGACATCTGCATTTTGTCCCCCACCAGCGCTGCGCCGTGTTCCGGCACAATCACCACCATCACCTTGCGCCCGGACTTCTCCAGTTGATCAAGGAAGGTATTCAACTGGTCGAACAGTTTTTGCGCCCGCGGCTGATAGTCGGCGCTCTTGTTCGAACCGACAAAACGGTTGCCGTCATGCAGCGGAATGACGTTGAAGAAGGTGGCGCTGCGGGTATCGCCGGCCTTTTGCTGCTGGCTCAGCCAGCGGGTGAGCAGTTCCAGATCGTTGTAAATCGGTTCGCCGTCAAACGACGCCAGTTCATTGCCGATACCGGCCTGAGACATCAGCGGGGCCTGTATATCCCCTTGTTCACGCAGCTCTTTGAGGAAGTTACCGAACACGCCGGAGTGATCGAGCATCAGCTGTTCTTTGAAGCCCAGCTTGGCCAGATTATCAAACAGATAGCACTGCTGATTCACCGGTTGATACAGGTCGTGGTGTGAGGGTTGACCGCAGCTGGCGCGCAGCAAACGGATGGCCGCCGGGCCGCTGTAGGCGGTCGCCGAGTTGAAGTTGTCGAACATAATGTCCATCTTCGACCACAGCGGGTGGTTTTCCAGTTTCACCGCATCCATGTCGGCCCAGGCCAGCGAACAGATATTGATCACCAGCAGGTCGAATGGCTGAGCATCGGCAGGCAGGCTGGCCGGGAAGGCGGTGGCGCGGGCCTTTTCCTTATCGTAGAACTGGTTCAGATAGGCCGTCAGGTTGGCGCTGGTGGGTGGCGCACTGTCCGCCGGGACGCTATCACCGCCAGCCGCCGGGGCTGTCGCTGCCGGTGTGCCGCTGGTGGAAGCGGTGCTGCTGGCGGGCAGCAGTGACACTGCCGGGCCGGCAATATTGACCAGGTTCAGCCACACCAGCGCGGCAACGGTGAACACTGTCACCCGTATCCACTGGGATAAAAACAGATAGGCAATCAGCATCACAAAGGCGGCGCCAATCATCTGCCAGTTGATAAAGCGGTTGGTCAACTCCAGCAGATACTGGGCACTGAAGCCGGTCAGTTGCGAGCCCTGGCTCATGATGCTGTTGATGCCGGGCAGCCAGGTGTCGTGATAGAACAGCGCGAAACCGATCGGGATCGCCAGGTAATGTCGCCAGCGATGCACGCGCAGCGCCGGTATCGGCATCAACAAAAATGCCATGAACACCAGGTTTGGCAGTGCGTGGAAATTCAGGTAACCGAACCACAACAGGGCAAACTTGGCCAGGAAGTAGTAGTTCCAGCCCCCCAGCCCACGCCAGTAGCGCCACAGGGAGTTATCGGATTGCGGGTTATTTGTTGGCTTCATGGCTGTTTTTACGCTTAATCTGGGATGAAGAACCTTCGCGCACCCATAACCCGGCGGATTTTAAATAGCGCGGTGATAACAACAGGTTTTGCCAGTATTGACGCCAGTGCGGGAAACGCCGATGAAAGGCATAGCCCAGTGGAATAAAAATAATGGCGCACAGGATAATCAACTGCACAATATCGCTAAGGTTCAACATGCTTGTTCTCCTGTGCCGTGGTGGTTAGCGTGAAGGCCACCGGTTGACGGCGTTCCTGCGGGCTTGCTGCCTCGGCGGCGGTTTGACGTGGTGCCACCGCTGCGGTCGCCGCGCCCAACGGAACCGGGGCGTTGTGCGCCAGCCGTTTGATTTCTGAAATAATATCTACGTCCTGATGCCAGACCACCCGGTTGCTGAAGGCTTCGTCTACCGGCAGGCGGAAGATAAATTTCAGGGCGGTATCCAAATCGTTAATTCGGCAGGTGGAGAGGAACAGCACCAGCCGGCCTTGCACCACGGTCATCACGTCGCCGAAGCGGCGCAAAAAACACAGGGTCATCGCCTGTTCGGCACGCAGCCCCGGCGCCGGGCGCAGTGCGACCATCACGCCTTTACCATCCTCCGGCAACAGCGTGTTGCCCATCAGCGAAATGACCGCCTGACTAAAATCATCCGGCCGCATGTAGCCCTTCAACTGCAACGGCCGCAACCCGGCCAGCAGGGCGTCGATATCTGCCGGAACGTGGCGTGAGAAGCGCTGCCCCTGAATGCCTTCAAGCATGGTCAGAAAGCGCGACAGCGGTGCCACGTGCGGCACAATCAGGTTGGCGCCGCAGGCCAGCAGCAGGCGTTCGTCGCTGTAACGCAGGCTGGCGCTCATCTCGCGCACCACGATTTTCAGCCCGTTGCCGCGTTGGCGGCGCAGGCTGTGGATTTGGTGTGCCAGTGCATCGATTTCATCGCTTTGGTACAGCGCAAAAATCAACGTTGCCGAGAGTGTCAGCATGCCGTGCTGCGCCAGTAGCGCATTACTTTCCAGCAGTTGCCAGTTGGCCGACAGCGGCGGCGCACCTTCCAGAATGCTCTGTTGGGCCAGATAAAGTCCTTCATCGCTGCGAATGGAGGTCGGCGAGGGTTTGTTGTTGTCATCGTCACCCTGCCAGCCGTTTTCACCGGCATACAGCGTCAGCAGTTGGTTGGCATTGATGCCGTTTTCGGTACTCCACCAGTTAACCAAATACTGTGCGCTGTCCTGTTGCCACTGCAGGCTGGACAGGCCGTTAAGGATCCGGTGCTGGGCGCTGAGTTGCCCCTTGAGTTTGTTGACGCCGCCGCCGTGGCTGAGGATCAGCAGCGTGCAGCCTTGTCGGCGTAACCAGGCGCCGGTAGTGCGGGTCCAGTCGCGCAGTTCTTCACTGGTGAAGGTTTGCCACAAACTGGCATGGGCCAACAGGATTAATAAGCGGTTTTGGGGTTTTAAGGCGCGCATCAGGTCGTCGCTGAAATGCGTCAGCGCGGCTTTTTTTTCCGGCAGCTGGTACAGCGGAATTTTTTTCAGCGCCGGTGAGGCAAGTTCGGCCAGCAGTCGGTCAGGTTTATCCCCACTGCAAATCAATGCCACCTGGCTGGTTGTGGCCTGGGCGGCCAGGGTTTGTTGGCAAAGCAGGTTAGCATCGGTTTGACGGTCGATATTCACCCAATACAGACCCGGGGCCTGCATGACAGACAGTTCTTCCCAAACCTGCCGAATACCTAATGAGAAAGATTGCGCCATAGGTTATGTTTCTACTTTCGTTGAAAGTGTCGTCGTGGCCAACTGAGCATTGCTATTCAGTCATATTATCATTGGGATCAATAATAACAAATCTTACATTCTGTGTAATAATATCTGTTAGGAATCATCTTATTGGCCATGTCTTTTTATTACGTTGCTATAGTTAATTAACATTAGCCTATTTTTAAAGGCGGCAGAATGAATAATCAATTAACGCGCTTTCATGCAGTAGTACCGCCAGAAACACAGGATGATCTGCTGGCCCTCAGTCATGCATTTTCCTTACCCAAATTAAGTTATATCGATATTTCGCGTCAGGAGCGTTTAACGCAGATGATGACTCGCTGGCCGCTGCTGGCCGAACTGGTGCAGAACACGGGGAGCCACTAATTTATGCCAGTGATTGCGCTGCAGGGTTTGCGAGGCGGGATGGGCGCAACGTCGGTCACCGCGGCGCTTGCGTGGGCATTACAGCAATTGGGCGAGTCGGTGCTGGCCGTCGATTTCGCGCCGGATAACCTGCTGCGTCTGCATTTTAATACGCCGTTTGAGCTGCCACGCGGTTGGGCCAGGGCGGAGCAGGACGGCGGCGAATGGCAGCAGGGCGCGATGCGCTACTGCGAAAACCTCGACTTTCTGCCCTTTGGTCAGCTCACCGCGGCAGAACGGTTAAATTTACAACAATATTGCCGGCAACATCCCACCCGCTGGCAGGAGAATCTGGCGCAGCTAAGCGCCAGTGCGCAGTACAACTGGATCCTGCTGGACTTGCCGGCGGATGACCCCCTGTTGGCCGCGCAGGCACTGCCGTTGGCTGACTGCGTATTTATGCTGATCGCCCCGGACGCTAACTGCCAGGTGCGGTTGCATCAACAGGCGTTACCGGAAGGTTGCCGTTTCCTGATTAACCACTATTTCGCTGCCAGCCAGCTCCAGCAGGATTTGCATCAGCTATGGCTGCAAACCCTGGGCGGACTGTTACCGGTGGTCATCCACCGTGATGAGGCGATGGCCGAAGCGCTGGCGGTAAAGCAGCCGCTGGGCGAGTATCGACCGGAAAGCCTGGCCGCAGATGAAGTGCTGACGCTGGCCAACTGGTGTCTGATCAACCTGAAGGATACGGCGCCATGAGCCGGGTGATGAGCCTGCTGCTGGTGCCGCCGGTCCAACAGGCGGTGCAGACGCGTTATCGCGCCTATCGTCGCCATGGCTCATCGGCCTTTACCGCCTTTTTCACTACGCTGCTGGTGGCGTTGGGCTGGATTTTTCTGCGCTTTGAATCGCCGGGCTGGCAACGGCTGCGGGCCGGTCGTGCCTATTGGTTCCCGCATCTGTCGTCTAGCCGCCCGCGGCCGGCTGATGTGCTGCGTTATCTGGTGCAGGGATTGTGGCTGTTGGTGTTCCGTACCGATCGCGAGCCGATGGACCATCAGCGTTTCGCCGGTTGGCAGCGCCTGCAATTGCGCTACGCCAACTGGCTGAAAACTATCCCGCAACGGCTGGAAAATGCCGGACTGGAGCAGCGCTCGGTGGCACGGCTGAGCCGGATGAACCAGCGAGTGCGCCGCGTGCTGTTTATTATTGTCGGCGTATTGGCGGCGATCCTGGCGATCCTGTGTATTTCGCAGCCGTTCGACCTGCCTGCGCAGTTTGTGTTTGTGCTGTTGTTGTGGGGCATCGCCATGGTAGTGCGCCGTGTACCGGGCCGCCTGCCGGCGCTGATGCTGATCGTGCTGTCGCTGACCGTGTCCTGTCGTTACCTGTGGTGGCGCTATACCGCCACGCTGAACTGGGACGATCCTCTTAGCCTGACCTGCGGTCTGCTGTTACTGGTGGCGGAAACCTATGCCTGGGTGGTACTGGTGCTGGGCTATTTCCAGACCGTCTGGCCGCTTAACCGTCAGCCGGTACCGATGCCCGCCGACAGTTCGACCTGGCCGACCATCGATCTGCTGGTGCCAACCTATAACGAAGATCTGGGGGTAGTGAAGCCCACTATCTACGCCGCGCTGGGCATCGACTGGCCAAAAGAGAAGGTCACCATTTACATTCTCGACGACGGCAACCGGCCTGAATTCAAGGCCTTCGCCGAAGAGGTGGGGGTGAAATATATTGCCAGGCCAACCCATGAACACGCCAAGGCCGGTAACATCAATAACGCACTGAAACAGGCGACCGGTGAGTTTGTGGCGATTTTCGACTGTGACCACGTGCCGACGCGCTCTTTCCTGCAATTGACCATGGGCTGGTTCTTCAAAGACAAAAAACTGGCGATGCTGCAGACCCCGCATCACTTCTTCTCGCCGGATCCGTTTGAACGCAACCTCGGGCGTTTCCGCCAGACACCGAACGAAGGCACGCTGTTTTATGGCCTGGTGCAGGACGGCAATGACATGTGGGACGCGACCTTCTTCTGCGGCTCCTGCGCTATCCTGCGGCGCAGTGCGCTGGATGAAATCGGCGGTATTGCGGTGGAAACCGTTACCGAAGACGCCCATACCTCGCTGCGTTTGCACCGGCGCGGGCACACCTCTGCCTATATTCGTATCCCGCAGGCGGCGGGGCTGGCGACCGAAAGCCTGTCGGCGCACATTGGGCAGCGTATTCGCTGGGCGCGGGGCATGGTGCAGATCTTCCGGCTGGACAACCCGTTGTTCGGCAAGGGGCTGAAACTGGCGCAGCGGTTGTGTTACGCCAACGCCATGCTGCACTTCCTTTCCGGTATTCCGCGGCTGATCTTCCTCACCGCGCCTTTGGCTTTCCTGCTGCTGCACGCCTATATCATCTTTGCTCCGGCGCTGGCGATCGCGCTGTACGTGCTGCCGCATATGATCCACGCCAGCCTGACCAACTCGCGTATTCAGGGCAAATACCGCCACTCTTTCTGGAGCGAGATCTACGAGACAGTGCTGGCCTGGTACATCGCCCGGCCGACCACGGTGGCGCTGTTCAATCCGCACAAGGGTAAATTCAACGTGACCGCCAAAGGCGGGCTGGTGGAGGAGGAGCATGTCGACTGGGTGATTACCCGGCCCTATATGTTCCTGGTGATTTTGAACCTGGCCGGGCTGTTCTTCGGCGTCTGGCGTCTGGGCTACGGCCCGGCGGATGAAGTGATGACGGTGATCATCAGCCTGGTGTGGGTCTTGTACAACATGACCATCCTCGGCGGCGCGGTGGCGGTGGCGGTAGAGGCCAAGCAAGTTCGCCAGGCGCACCGGGTGGAGATTGCCATGCCGGCCGCCATTGCTCGTGCCGACGGCCATCTGTTCCCCTGCACGCTGCGCGATTACTCCGACGGCGGGGTGGGGATTGAGATGCGCGTGGCGGACGCGCTGAAAGACGGTGACAAGGCGTCGTTGTTACTCAAACGCGGTCAGCAGGAATACAGCTTCCCGTGCGTGGTCACGCGCGCCTTCGGCAGCAAGGTGGGCATCCGCATGGTAGGCCTTAGCACCCGTGAACATATTGATTTTATTCAGTGCACCTTTGCCCGCGCCGATACCTGGGCGTTGTGGCAGGACGGGTTCCCTGAAGATAAACCGATCGAAAGCCTGCGCGACGTTCTGGCGCTGGGCTTCCGGGGTTATATACGTATGGCGGATTACGCACCGCCGATGGTGCGCCGCCTGCTGGTTGGAACCACGACGCTGATTGGCTGGATAGTGTCATTTATCCCGCACGGCGTCGGCAGGGCTCCGGCCTTCAGCCAAAAAGAGACAGTGGTATAGGCAAACCGCCCGCTTACTCGCCTGGCCCCCAGGCTCTAACATTGATGATGATACGATGACGAGAAAAATAACCTGGTTTACCGCCCTGGCCTTAGGCATCAGCACCCTGTCTCAGGCTGAAACTGCCACCGCGCCGACCGTTGCCGCACAACCGCCGCTGGCGGTGCCAGCCGACGCAGCGGTTACGACACCCATGGGATCGGTCGCGCCGCAGGATCCGAATGCGCCGGTGCGTGACGTGCAATTGCCGTTTGCCAAGATTGCGCCGCCGCCGGGCACCTTTACCCTGCGTGGCACCCGGCCGGATGGCCAGGTCGAATTCGGTGTGCGCAGCGATGAAGTGGTATCGCAGGCGATGCTCGACCTGGAATTCACCCCGTCACCTTCGCTGATCCCGGTGGAGTCGCACGTCAAGGTGTACCTCAATGACGAACTGATGGGCGTGACCACTCTCGCCAAAGAGCAGCTCGGCAAACCCAATCGTATCCAGATGGCCATCGATCCGCGCTATATCACCGATTTTAACCGTGTGCGGCTGGTGTTCGTTGGTCATTACCAGAACATTTGTGAAAACCCGGCCAGCACCACGCTGTGGCTCGAAGTCAGCAAATCCAGTTCGTTGAATCTACGCTACCAAACCCTGCCGGTGAAAAACGAGCTTTCGCATTTCCCGGAGCCGTTCTTCGACAGTCGCGACAACCGGCCGCTGACCTTGCCAATGGTGTTTGCCGGCCAGCCGGATATCACCCAGCAGCGGGCTGCGGGCATTCTGGCCTCGTGGTTCGGCAGCAAAGCGCAGTGGCGCGGCCAGTCGTTCCCGACGCTGTATAACAAGCTGCCGGAGCAGCATGCCATCGTTTTTGCCACCAATAAGCAGCGCCCGGACTTCCTGCGCGATTATCCGCCGGTCAACGGCCCGACGGTGGAGATGATCAGCCATCCGGATAATCCGTACATCAAGCTGCTGCTGGTGCAGGGCCGTGACGACAACGATTTGATCACCGCCGTGAAAGGCATTGCGCAGGGTAACATCCTGTTCCGTGGCCAGAATGTTACGGTGGACAAGGTCGAACAACTGGCGCCGCGCCAGCCGTATGACGCGCCTAACTGGGTGCGTACCGACAGGCCAATGACCTTTGCCGAGCTGCAGCAGTATGCTGAACAACTGCAGACCAGCGGCATTGAGCCGGGTCCGATCTCGCTGACCATGAATCTGCCGCCGGACCTGTTCCTGATCCGCAGTACCGGCATTGATATGCATCTGAAATATCGCTACACCGCGCCGCGCATTCAGGACGGCTCGCGCCTGAGCGTCAGCCTGAACAACCAGTTTGTGCAGGCCTATTCGCTGGTGCCGGAGCATGAGCAGGGCGCTCAACTGTTACGTTTGCCACTGACCCAGGGGCTGATCGACTCGGACAAGAGCGTCAATATCCCGGCGCTGCGGCTGGGAGCCACCAACCAACTGCGTTTCGACTTTGACTACACCACTCTGCTCGCCAGCGGTGCCGAAGGACGCTGTGAAACCTACTCCTTCACCGCCAACCATGCGGTGATCGACGGTTCATCGACCATTGATTTCTCCGGTTACCGCCACTTTATGGCGATGCCGGATCTGCGTGCCTTTGCCAATGCCGGTTTCCCTTTCAGCCGTTTGGCCGATCTGTCGCAGACCCTGGTGCTGGTGAACAAGCAGCCACAGCCATCTCAGGTCAGCGCATTGCTGAACGCGATGGGCGTTATCGGCGCCCAGACCGGTTATCCGGCGCTGGCGGTGACGGTGAGTGACGACTGGTCGCAGGCCAAGGAACGCGATGCCGATATTCTGATGATCGGCACTATTCCGCCGGAACTGCGGGACGACAAAAAAATCAACCTGCTGGTGGATGCCACCCAGAGCTGGGTGAAGCAGCCGACGCGGCAGTTGCCGCTGCCGACCATGGACGTGCTGGCGGAGGACACCAAGGCGGACAGCAAAACTACCATCAGTTCAGAAGGGGCCATGTCGGCGATTGTTGGCGTGCAGTCACCGTTTAACGATCAGCGCAGCATTGTGGCGTTGCTGGCCGACAGCCCGCGTGGCTACGACCTGCTCAACAATGCACTGCTGGACAGTGGCAAGCGTGCGGCGGTGTTTGGTTCGGTGGCGGTGATCCGGGAATCCGGGGTGAACAGCCTGCGCGTGGGCGACGTTTATTACGTCGGTCACCTGCCGTGGTGGGAGCGTATCTGGCATGCGCTGTCGACTCACCCGGTGTTGCTGGCAGTGATTGCGGTCGTGGTGGTGGTGATCCTGGCGCTGTTGTTGTGGCGTGGTTTGAAAGCCTTCAGCCGTCGTCGCCTGTCGCCTGAAGATCGGGATTAATCGCTATGCCTGCGGCATTGAAGCGTCTGACATTCGGCATGTTGCTACTGTGCTCATTCAGCGCGGTAGCCACCTGCGAGTGGCCGGCCTGGCAACAGTACAAACAGTTTTATATCAGCGAGCAGGGACGGGTGATCGATCCGAGTAGCCCGAATCGAATCACAACCTCGGAAGGCCAGAGTTATGGCCTGTTCTTCGCGCTGGTGGCCAACGATCGACCTGCTTTCGACCAACTGCTGACGTGGACGGAAAATAATCTGGCGGCGGGCGATCTCAGCGCCCATTTGCCGGCCTGGCTATGGGGTGAGGACGATAAAAAGCAGTGGACGGTGCTGGACAGCAATTCGGCCTCCGATTCCGATCTGTGGATTGCCTATAACCTGCTGGAGGCGGGTCGCCTGTGGAAAAGCCGTCGCTATCAAACTCTCGGTACCCTGCTGTTGCAGCGGATTGCCCGTGAAGAAGTGGCTGATATTCCCGGTCTGGGGCTGATGTTGTTACCGGGTAAGGTGGGGTTTGTGGCGGAAGATCGCTGGCGGCTCAACCCAAGCTACCTGCCGCCGCAACTGTTGGCGCGTTTTGCCGCGTTGAACGGCCCATGGCGTGCGATGCAGCAAACCAATCAACGGCTATGGCTGGAGACGGCCCCTCACGGCTTCTTGCCGGACTGGGTGGTGTGGCAGGTGGGCAAAGGCTGGCAACCGGACACCGTCAAGCCGAACATCGGCAGCTACGACGCCATCAGGGCCTATTTGTGGGCCGGTATGCTGGCGGACGACGATCAACACAAGGCGGCGCTGCTCAAGCAGTTGCAACCTATGGCACAGCTCACCGTTCAACAGGGCGTGCCGCCGGAGAAAACCGACACCGCCAGCGGCAAAACCACGGGTAACGGCCCGGTAGGTTTTTCTGCCTCGATGTTGCCGATGCTGGCCAATCAACCCGAGGCGTTACAGGTACAACGCCAACGCATTAAGCAAAACCCGCCGGGCGACGACGCCTATTTCAGCGCCTCGCTGGCGCTGTTTGGCCAGGGATGGGATCAACAACGTTATCGTTTTAATCGGCAGGGTGAACTTCAACCCTCCTGGGGCGGCCAATGCGTAACTTCCGAATAAACTGGCTGGGTCTGGTGCCTTTAAGTCTGGCAATGCTACCGCAGGCGCAGGGGGCAGAAACCGTCGCGCCGGAACAGTGGCTGCTGGAGCAGGTGCGCGTTGGCGAGGCCGGCAACAAAGATGAGCTGGTTCGCCAATCGCTCTACCGGCTTGAACTGATGGATCCGAACAACCCGGAGGTGATTTCAGCGCGTATGCGCCTGGCGTTACGCCAGGGGAATCAGGCATTGGCGCAACAGCAGTTGGATAAGCTGAAAAAGATTGCGCCGCAGTCCAGCGCCTATCGCCAGGCGGAAATGAATATGCTGCTGACCCAACCGGAAACCCGCCAAAAGTTGCAGCAGGCGCGGCTGATGGCGACCGCCGGACGTTTGCCGGAGGCCAAGGCGCAGTATGACGCTCTGTTCCATGGGGATCCGCCGACGCTTGAGCTGGCGGTGGAATACTGGCGGTTGGTGGCTCGGCTGCCCGGGCAGGAAGCGGCGGCGCTGAAACAACTGCAGACGTTGGATCAGCAATATTCCGGCAACGTGCCGCTGCGCATGTCGCTGGCGCGGATGCTGTTTAGTCAGGATCGCGATGCTCAGGCCTATGATTTACTGCAGAAAGTGGCCGCAGACCCGGCCGGTCGCGGGGATGCCGCCGATCTGTGGCTGGAAAAAGTGAAAGCCATGCCGGTCAGCCCGCAAAGCGTGGCGGCTCTGAACCGTTTTCTCGGGGTATTTGAGACAGGCGATCAGGCGGTCAGCGCCCGGCAAGAACTGGCACGACAGCAGGCGTTGTTGTCCGACCCGGCCTATCTGGCGCGGGTGCGCGGGCTGGCGCAGGTCGACAAGGGCGGCAGCCGTGCCGCCATTCCCGAACTGAAGAAAGCGCTGGCGGCTTCTCCCAATGACGCCGAAGTGCTGGGCGCGCTCGGGCAGGCTTATTCCCGCGCAGGTAACCGTCCGCAAGCGTTGAGCCTGTTCCGCCAGGCGTTGCAGGCCGATAAAAGCGGCTATGGCAGCAGTAAATGGCAGAGTTTGATCAAGAGCAACAGCTATTGGCTGGCGGTCGACGAAGGTGACAAGGCGTTGAAAGCCGGTAATTTGGCGCTGGCGCAGCAAAAATACCAACAGGCGCGGCAGTTCGACAACACCGACAGCAGTGCGGTGATCGGCCTGGGTGACGTTGCGGTGGCGCGTAAAGATGATGCCGCCGCCGAGCGTTTCTATCAGCAGGCGCTACGCCTGGATCCGGGCAGCGGCAGTGCGGTGCGCGGTCTGGTGAATATCTATCAGCGTCAGTCGCCGGAAAAGGCGCTGGCCTATCTCAACAGCCTGCCGCGCAGCCAGCAAAACAAAATGCGCAGTACGCTCGAGGGTTTGCAGCTCGATATGCTCAAGCAGCAGGCCGAGCAGTTGGCACAGCAAAAGCAGTGGCATCAGGCGGCGGAAAAATATCGCCGCGCCCAGCAGATGGACCCCGATGACGTCTGGTTGACCTACCACTACGCGCAAACGCTGCGTCAGGCCGGACAGCCAGAGCAGGCGGATGTCCTGTTCAGTCGGCTGGCGCAAAAACAGCGCGGCAACCCGCAACTGGCCTATGCCTATGCGCTGTATCTCTCCGGCAGCGATCGCGACCAGCAGGCGCTGACGCAGTTGAATACTTTGCCTAGCGCGCAGTGGAACGACAATATGCGCGAACTGGCGCAGCGACTGAAAATGCAGGCGACGCTGGAACATGCCGAGCGGCTGCGTGCCGCAGGCGACGAGCCGGGTGCGGTGGCTTATCTGCGCCGCCAGCCGGCGGACACCCGTATCGATCTCCAGTTGGCCGATTGGGCGCTGGCACGCGGTGACTATGACGCCGCACTGGCCGACTATCAGCGGGTGCGGGTTCGCGAACCGAATAACCCGGATGCGCGACTGGGCGAAATCGAGGCCTATGTGGCGCAGGGCAAGCTGAACGAGGCACGCCAGCGGCTGCAAACCAAAGCGCCGGAGCCAACCCCCTCAGGCAACAGCGAGCGACGGGAGGCTAACGCCTGGTATGCCGTTGGCGAACCGCAAAAAGCCACCGATATCTTTACCCGGCTAAAAACCGCGGCCCAATCAGAGCCGGCAAGCCAGTCGAAGGCGTTGATTTACCGCGATGCGGCCCGGCTCGAGCGCGACCAACGCCAACCGACGCTGGCGCAACAGGATTATAAACAGGCGATGGTGGCCAGCGGCATTGCGCCAGACGTGCCGCAGGATAACGACAGTTATACCTATCTGACACGCAACAACCCGAGCGACGACTGGCTCAAGCGGGGTATTCGCTCGGATGCGGCAGATTTGTACCGTCAGCAGGACGTTAACGTCACGCTCGATCACGATTACTGGGGTTCGAGCGGCACCGGCGGTATCTCCGATTACAAAGCGCACGACACCATGCTGCAGGTGGACATGCCGTTGTACGACGGGCGGGCTTTTTTCCGTTCCGATACCGTGCAGTTGGATGCCGGCAGTTTCTCTAGCGACGGCAGCGGTAAATATTACGAGACCTTTGGCACCTGTAATACCCAGGGTTGTAGCGGCGACGAACATCAGAAAACCACCGGCACCAGCGTGGCGGTTGGCTGGAAGAACGATCGCTGGGCGGGGGATATCGGTACCACGCCGATGGGCTTCGACGTGGTCGACTGGGTCGGCGGGCTGGCCTACAGCAGTGACTGGAACCACATTGGCTGGACGCTGGCGGCATCGCGGCGGCCGATTTCCAGCTCATTGCTGGCATTTGGCGGCACCAAAGATCCGAACACCGGCACCACCTGGGGCGGCGTGCGCGCCACCGGGGTCAGCCTGAGCGGCAGCTACGATCGCGGCGAGGCGCATGGCGTCTGGGCCGATCTCAGCGCGCATCAGTTGGCCGGTAAAAACGTTGAGGATAACCAACGTGAACGCTTTATGGCCGGTTATTATTACAAGCTGATCAATGAAGATAACCGCCGCGTCACCGTCGGGTTGAACACCATGCTGTGGCACTATCAGAAGGATTTGAGTGGTTATTCTCTCGGCCAGGGCGGCTATTACAGCCCACAGCAATATATGTCGCTGGCGGTGCCGGTCAATTATCGCCAGCGGACCGAGAACTGGTCATGGGAGCTGGGTGGGTCGGTGTCGTTGTCCCATTCGAAAACCAACAGTCAGCAACGTTATCCGCTGCAAGGGCTGATCCCGGACTCGCTGCCGGACAAGTTTGCGGTAGAAGACGGCAGTTCCTCTTCCGGTGTCGGTTATACCCTGCGGGCCATTGTCGAGCGACGCCTCAGTTCGCACTGGACGCTGGGTGCCGGGCTTGATATTCAGCAGGCGAAGGACTATACGCCAAGCCACGCGTTAATCTATCTGCGTTATTCGATGGCCGGTTGGCAAGGCGACCTGGATTTACCGCCGCAGCCGCTGACGCCATACGCCGATTTCAAGTAACCCAACTCAGGTAGATTCAGAGTGTCGGCACAGGGTAGTTTTGCTACCCTGTGTGAGTTTGGTCTATAGCCTGAGATACCCGGGCCTGGCGCACCGAGGGGCGCTATCACTAATAACCGGCTTTATAAGCTGCGTTTCATTAGGAAAATACTGAAACCCGCGGTTTTCTTGGTTTTGTCCTGGGTATGGCAAGATAAAAACAGCAGACAATCGAGTATACTCAGACCGGTCCGAGGGATGGGTATTATTCATCCCTTTTTTATTTCAGCCCGAATTAGCGGAGAGCAGGTTTGCGGGTCAGGCGTTCATTAACGATTAAACAGATGGCAACGGTTTCCGGCGTAGCGCTGGTGACAATCTGCATCTTTATCGTGATCCAGTTATTCCATTTTGTGCAGCAGCGCAGGGATGACTATGCCCAGCAACTGGAAAATATTGCTCATTCCGTTCGTCAGCCGCTGGCGGAGGCCGTGCTGCGCATGGACGTGCCGGAAACCAAGCGGGTGCTGAATACCCTGCTGCCGGTCGGCATTCTGAGCCGGGCGGATATCGTACTGCCGAACGAATTCCAGGCATTACACGCCAATTTTCCGCCGGAACGCCCGGTACCGACGCTGATTGCTCGCCTGTTCGAGCTGCCAATCCAGATTTCGGTTCCGCTCTATTCGCTGGAGCGCGTGCCGGCCAACCCGCAGCCATTGGCTTATCTGGTGCTGCAGGCCGATTCGTTCCGCATGTACCAGTTCATTCTCAGCATGTTGTCGACCATGTTATCGACCTATTTGCTGCTGGCGCTGATCCTGTCGGTCTCCATTAGCTGGTGTATGAACCGGCTGATGGTGCATCCGCTGCGGGCGATGGCCAAAGAGCTGGAAAATATTTCCCAGGAAGAGGCGCCATACCATCAACTGATGCTGCCGGCGTTACACCAGGACGACGAACTGGGGCTGCTGGTGCGCAATTACAACCGCAATCAGCAGCGGCTGGCCAAAGCCTATGCCGAAATGAGCCGCATGAGCACCCATCATCCGGTCACCGAGCTGCCAAATCAGGCGCTGTTCACCGCCCTGCTGGAGCAGCATATTGCCTCCAGCCTGCGGCCCGAGCGTTTTAACTTGCTGGTGATCAGCATTGAAACCCTGCATGAGGCCTCCGGCGTGCTCAATCCGGCAATGCGAGAAGTGCTGCTGTTGACGCTGGTGAAGAAGCTGCGTGAGTGCATCGATGAAAACGGCGTGCTGGCGCAGCTGAGCAAAACCGAGTTTGCCATTTTGGCTAAAGGCGTCGAGCGTCCGTTCCACGCCATGCAACTGGCGCGTCGTATCATGGCGCAGATTAATGCGCCGCTGAGCCTGCAGGAGATGCCGTTGCGGCCCAGCGCCAGCATCGGTATCGCCCATTATCTTAATCCGGGGGAAAGCGCGGAGCAGCTATTGCGCAGTGCCACCTCGGCGATGATGTCGGCGCACCGGGAAGGCAAAAATCAGGTGCTGTTCTTCGAACCCAGCCTGACGGAACGCACTCAAAAGCGTTTGACGCAGGAAAGTGAAATTCTGCATGCCATCGAGCAGCGCCGTTTCACCCTGTTTTTACAGCCGCAGGTCGATATGCAGTCCAACTCGGTGATCGGTGCCGAGGCCTTGCTGCGCTGGCAGCAGTACGACGGCAGCTTTACCCTGCCGGCAGACGTTATTCCGTTAGCCGAAGAACTGGGCGTGATTGTGCCGCTCGGCAACTGGGTGCTGGAAGAGGCTTGCCTGATCCTGGCCGATTGGCAGGCCCGTGGCATTACGCTGCCGCTGGCGGTCAATGTCTCCCCAATCCAGATGAAGCATGAAGATTTTATTCCACACCTGAAGAGCCTGCTGGCGCAGTATCAGATTGATCCGCGCAAGCTGTTGCTGGAAATTACCGAAACGGTGCGTATTGACGATCTCGATCGTGCGTTGGCGCTGTTGCGGGAGTTACACGATTTGGGGCTTTCCATCGCGCTGGATGACTTCGGCATGGGGTATTCCAGCCTTAATTACCTCAACCGATTGAAATGCCTGCCGATCGATTTGATTAAAATCGACAAGAGCTTTATTCAGGGCCTGCCGACGGACGACGCTATGGTGCGTATTGTCAGTTCGATTTCCGAGGTGCTGGCGCTGCCGGTGATGGCCGAAGGCGTCGAAAATGCCGAGCAGCGTGACTGGCTGTTGCAGCAGGGTATTCATAGCGGCCAGGGCTTTTTGTTTGCACGTCCGTTACCGCGCAGTGAGTTTGAAGCCGAGTTCTGCCGGCATCCGGCCTGATCCCCCTTTTGCCTTTCGCCATGGGTGACAGCCACGTCGCCCAATAATCCCGTCCGAAAATCGCCAGTGTTATCTACCTCTTTCGCGTTAGTGCAAACAATGGGTTACGCAATTTACAGCCTTGCATTTGGGCTGGCGCGTTTCAGCTCTTAAATTCGTATCAACATGTATCTATTGGTGCAACAAATTATTTCCATGTTGTTAGGTGGGTGTTATTTTCCGCGCAAGCGATGAACAGGCGAGATAACTAGACTACCGCCTGGTGCGTGTCTTCCCCCCCAAAGGATGTTCATATGAAACTCACTATCTTTAAGAGCCTCTATTTTCAGGTGCTGACAGCGATTACGCTGGGTGTCCTGCTTGGCCATTTCTACCCTGACATTGGCGCGCAGATGAAACCTCTGGGCGATGGATTCGTCAAACTGATTAAAATGATCATCGCTCCGGTGATCTTCTGTACCGTGGTGACCGGTATCGCGGGCATGGAGAGCATGAAGGCCGTAGGCCGCACCGGTGCGATTGCACTGCTCTATTTTGAAATTGTCAGCACCATTGCGCTGCTGATTGGTTTGCTGATCGTCAACCTGGTACAACCGGGTGCCGGGATGAACATCGACCCTGGCACGCTGGATGCCAAGGCGGTGGCGGTTTACGCCGAACAGGCCCAGCAGCAGGGCATTGTCCCGTTCCTGCTGGACATCATCCCCGGCAGCGTGATCGGTGCTTTCGCCAGCGGCAATATTCTGCAGGTGCTGCTGTTTGCCGTGCTGTTTGGTTTTGCCCTGCATCGCCTGGGTGATAAGGGCCAACTGATCTTTAATGTGATCGAAAGCTTCTCCCGCGTGATCTTCGGCATCATCAATATGATTATGCGCCTGGCGCCGTTGGGTGCCTTTGGGGCAATGGCGTTCACCATAGGCAAGTACGGCGTGGGCTCGCTGCTGCAGCTTGGTCAGCTGATCGCCTGCTTCTATCTCACCTGCATTCTGTTCGTGGTGGTGGTGCTGGGCTCGATTGCCCGCGCCAACGGCTTTAGCATTTTCAAGTTCGTTCGCTATATCAAAGAAGAGTTGTTGATCGTGCTCGGGACCTCTTCTTCCGAGTCGGTACTGCCACGCATGCTCGACAAGATGGAAAAGCTGGGCTGCAAAAAATCGGTGGTGGGCCTGGTTATTCCGACCGGCTATTCCTTTAACCTGGACGGCACCTCAATCTACCTGACCATGGCCGCGGTGTTTATCGCGCAGGCGACCAACACCCATATGGATGTTATCCATCAGGTCACGCTGCTGGTGGTGCTGTTGCTGTCCTCTAAAGGGGCGGCAGGGGTGACCGGCAGTGGCTTTATCGTGCTGGCCGCCACCATTTCCGCCGTCGGCCATCTGCCGCTGGCCGGTCTGGCGCTGATTCTGGGCATTGACCGCTTTATGTCCGAAGCCCGTGCGCTGACCAACCTGGTCGGTAACGGTGTGGCCACGGTGGTGGTGGCAAAATGGTGTAAACAGCTGGATGAAAAGCAGCTGCATGACACCCTGTCCAACAAGCCTGGCTCAGGAGCCGATAAAACACTGCCTTCGGCCTGATTTTATCCTCAAATCACCGGTTGCCACGGCAATCGGTGATGTTTTATCCCCCCGCGTAATGATTTCTTGCATTAAAAATACGGTTATCCATTATTTTTCACACTAATGAGTGACATCCGCAAAGGCGCGCGGTCTAACTCGATGGTACACTTTCTGCTTTCCGCCCCACTGTGAAACTCAGGGCGTTTTGTTTGTAGGCTGTTGGTCGCAGCCTAATATTCCGGTAAATGGAATATCCGCATTTGCATAAAGAAATTGGATAGTCATTAAGTAGGGGTTCACATGCAGGGCACCAGAATTCATCTCATAGCAGGTGGGCTGCTGTTGGCTGCAGCCAACAGCAGCGTGCAGGCTGAAGCACTACAACCCGACCCTGCCTGGCAGCAGGGGGCGTTGGCCAACGGGTTTTCATGGCAGATATTAGACACACCGCAGCGGCCGAGCGATCGCGTCGAGCTACGGTTGATGGTTAACACTGGCTCTTTAGTGGAGTCTTCACAGCAGATTGGCTTCGCCCATCTGTTGCCGCGCCTGTCGTTGGCGCGCAGCGAAAGCTTTACGCCACCGCAGTTGCGTTCACTGTGGCAACAAAGCGTAGACAGCGACCGCCCACTGCCGCCGGCCATCAGTTCTTATGACTTCACCATTTATAATCTCAGTTTGCCGAATAACCGCCCAGACCTGCTGAAAGAAGCGCTGACGTGGCTTTCCGATACCACCGGCAAGCTGGCGATCGACGAACATACGGTGCATGCGGTGGTCAACTCCAGCATCGATCCGGTTGGCACTTTCCCACCGAATCCCAAAGATGCCTGGTGGCGCTATCGCCTGAAAGGCTCGACGATGCTGGCACACGATCCGGCCCAGCCTCCCAAGCGACCGGTGAATGTTGATCAACTGAAGAAATTCTACCAGCAGTGGTACACCCCGGACGCGATGACGCTGTACGTGGTGGGCAAGGTAGACAGCCGTAGCCTGAGCGAGCAAATCAACAAAGCCTTCTCGCCGCTACAAGGCAAGCGTGAAACGCCGGCCCTGATGCCAACGCTGACGTCCCTGCCACCGCAGCCGGTCAGCCTGATCAGCGAACAGGTGAAACAGGATACGCTGTCGATCATGTGGGATGCACCCTGGCACCCGATCCGTGACTCGCAAAATCTGAGCCGCTATTGGCGCGGGGATATGGCTCGCGAAGCGTTGTTCTGGCATCTCCAGCAGGTGCTGGACAAGAGTGACCAGAAAAACCTGCATCTGGGCTTCGATTGCCGGGTGCAATACCAACGCGCCCAATGTGCCATCCATCTGGACACGCCAAACAACAACCTGAACAACAGCCTGGGCTTTATCGCCCGCGAGTTGGCTAACGTGCGTAATAACGGTTTGTCGCAAGACGAGTTTAACGCCCTGCTGGCGCAGAAAAACGATCAGCTCAGCAAACTGTTTGCCACCTATGCCCGCACCGATACGGACGTGTTGATGAGCCAGCGCCTGCGTTCGCAACAGAGTGGCGTAGTGGATATCGCGCCGGAGCAGTATCAAAAGCTGCGCCAGGAGTTCCTGAGCGGATTGACGCTGGAAGCGTTGAATCAGGAGCTGAAACTTCAGCTTTCGCAAGATGCGACCCTGGTGTTGATGCAGCCGAAAGGCGAGCCAGAGATGAGCATGAAGCAGTTACAGGAAACCTATAACGGCATTATGTCCCCGGCACCTGCCGTGGTATCGGAAGAAGTTAAACCTACCGATACCGCTCCAGCGCCGGAAACCAGCGCACAGTAAGAATAGAGGGGGCGCTTGCCCCCTCAATCAGCTGCGATACAGCACTTTGATGATGTGGTAGCCGAACTGGGTTTTGACCGGGCCGTAGGGCTTGAGCAGCGGAATGCTGAACACCGCTTTATCGAAGGCGGCCACCATGGTGCCCTTGTTGAACTCGCCCAAAGAGCCGCCATTGCGTTTTGATGGGCAAGTTGAGTATTTGCGCGCCAGGGTGTCAAAGCTGACGCCGCGTTTAAGCTTGGCCAGCAGTTCATCGGCCAGTTTTTCGTTATCTACCAGAATGTGCAGGGCGCACGCCGTCTTTGCCATGGTATTGCCTTTATCGATACAGAAATTGCGCTGATTATACCCGTTAAATCTCATCGACGCTTTCTGCTACAATCCCCTCCTACGTTATAAAGTCGAGCAATAAAGCGCCATGCGATTAAATCCCAGCCAACAACAAGCCGTCGAATTCGTTACCGGGCCCTGTCTGGTGCTGGCCGGTGCCGGTTCCGGCAAGACGCGCGTCATCACCAACAAAATCGCTCACCTGATCCACAACTGTGGTTATCAGGCGCGGCACATCGCCGCCGTGACCTTTACCAATAAGGCGGCGCGTGAGATGAAAGAGCGTGTGGCGCAAACCATGGGGCGCAAAGAAGCACGCGGACTGATGATTTCCACTTTCCACACGCTGGGGCTGGAAATCATCAAACGTGAATATGTCGCGCTGGGGATGAAGTCCAACTTCTCACTTTTCGACGATCAGGATCAGCTGGCGCTGTTGAAAGAACTGACCGAGAAATGGCTGGAGAATGACAAGACGCTGGTAGCGCAGCTGATTTCCACCATCTCCAACTGGAAGAATGATCTGGTCGATCCCCAGAAGGCGATGGAGCTGGCGCGTTCAGAACGCGACAAGCTGTTCGCGCATTGCTACGGCCTGTATCACGCGCATATGCGTGCCTGTAACGTACTGGATTTTGACGATTTAATCCTGCTGCCGACTCTGCTGCTGCAGCGCAATGAAGAAGTGCGCGAACGCTGGCAGAACCGTATTCGTTATCTGTTGGTGGATGAATATCAGGACACCAACACCAGTCAGTACGAACTGGTGAAACTGCTGGTGGGTAACCGCGCGCGTTTCACCGTGGTGGGTGACGACGATCAGTCGATTTACTCCTGGCGTGGTGCGCGTCCACAGAACCTGGTGCTGTTGAAGGAAGACTTTCCGGCACTGCAGGTGATTAAGCTGGAGCAGAACTACCGCTCCAGCGAGCGTATCCTGAAGGCGGCGAATATCCTGATCGCCAACAACCCGCACGTGTTTGAAAAACGGCTGTTTTCCGAGCTGGGTTACGGCGAAGAGCTGAAGGTGGTGACCGCCAATAATGAGGATCATGAGGCCGAGCGCGTCGTGGGGGAGCTGATTGCTCATCACTTCGTGAAGAAAACCAACTACGGCGATTATGCGATCCTTTATCGTGGTAACCATCAGTCACGGCTGTTTGAAAAAATGCTGATGCAAAACCGCATCCCTTACAAAATTTCCGGTGGCACTTCGTTTTTCTCGCGGCCGGAAATCAAGGATCTGCTGGCCTACCTGCGTGTTCTGACTAACCAGGATGATGACAGCGCATTTCTGCGCATCGTTAACACGCCAAAGCGTGAGATTGGCCCGGCAACGCTGCAAAAACTGGGTGAGTGGGCCAATCAACGTAACAAAAGCCTGTTCCGCGCCAGTTTCGATCTCGGCCTGAGTCAGCACCTGACCGGTCGTGGGTTAGAGTCGCTGCAACGCTTCACTCACTGGCTGGACGGGATTGCTCAGTTGGCGGAGCGTGAACCGATAGCCGCGGTGCGCGATCTGATCCGCGGCGTAGATTACGAAAGTTGGCTGTTTGAAACTTCACCCAGCCCGAAAGCCGCCGAAATGCGCATGAAAAACGTCAATACCCTGTTCGGCTGGATGACGGAAATGCTCGAAGGCAGCGAGCTGGACGAGCCAATGACACTGACCCAGGTGGTAACGCGCTTTACCCTGCGCGACATGATGGAACGCGGCGAAAGCGACGAGGAACTGGATCAGGTTCAGTTGATGACGCTGCATGCTTCCAAAGGGCTGGAGTTCCCCTATGTCTTCCTGGTGGGGATGGAGGAGGGGTTATTGCCGCATCAGAGCAGCATTGACGAGGATAACGTCGATGAAGAGCGGCGTTTGGCCTATGTGGGGATCACTCGCGCCCAAAAAGAGCTGATTTTCACCCTGTGTCGCGAACGTCGCCAATATGGCGAACTGGTGCGGCCGGAACCCAGTCGTTTCTTGCTGGAGCTGCCGCAGGATGACCTGGCGTGGGAAAGTGAACGTAAGGTGGTGAGCCCGCAAGAACGGATGCAAAAAGGGCAGAGCCATCTGGCGAATATTCGCGCCCAGTTGGCCAAGGCTAAAGGCGGAAGTTAAAATTAAGGGCGCTATTGGCGCCCTTCAGACTACTGACAAAGCCCGTTATTAGGGAGAGCGTGCCGAAGGGGTCGTAGCGGCTTGCCCGCCGGAGCGCCCCTCGGTGCGCTAGGCCCGGGTATCTCGGATTCAAAGACAACTTTGTCATCAAACTCAAGGGTGCTATTCGCGCCCTTGTCATATCAACGTTGTTCTTCCAGTATCAACGGCCAATGAACATAGCTTTGCCAATGACTTTCCTGATCCAGCGCCTCCGCCCGTAGCGGGTGCTGTTCCAGCCAACCTGGCGGCAGGATCACCGTCAGCTCATCATCATTATTGGCACGCAGGCGTACCGCCGGCAGCGTATCGTCGCGGCGACGGCTGGCGAAGATGATGGCCAGGCGTAAAATCCGGCATAAACGTTGCGCCGTACGCGGCGGCAGGGCGTTTTGCTGGCTCAGCAGTGGCAGATCGATAGTGTTGCTCTGGTTTTGCAGCAGGGTGGCCAGCAGTTTTTTCTGCGCCGGGGTGAAACCGGGTAAATCCAGATGGCGGATCAGGTAGGCTGCGTGTTGCGGCGCCTGTTTGAAATCAACGCTTAGGCCGATTTCGTGGATCAGACAGGCGCTGTGCAATAACTCGCGACATCGCGCATCCAATTGCCATTCATTGCTCACCTGCTGCGAGAAGTTGGCGGCCAGTTGGCTGACGCGCTCGGCTTGCTCGGTATCCAACAGATAACGTCGTTGCAGGTTGCGAATGGTACGGCTGCGGATGTCCTGTTCGACCGGCAGATGCAACATGCCGTAGACCAGTCCTTCGCGCAGTGCGCCGCCGGCCAGCATCATGCTTTCGATGCCCAGCTCCTGGAAAATCGCCAGCAGGATCGACAGCCCGCTTGGGAACACCAGAGCCCGCTCCAGCGTCAGCCCTTCAATTTCCAACTCTTCCAGCTTGCCGCACTGAATGGCACGCTGTTTCAATTGGCGCAGTTTGGACAGGGTGATGCGTTCATCCATGCCCTGTGCCACCATGATTTCCTGCAGCGCCTGGACGGTGCCGGAAGCACCAACGCAGACTTGCCAACCGTGCTGACGCAGCTGTGGCGCGATGGGACGCACCATTTCACGTGCAGCCTGTTCGGCCCGCTCGAAATTCTCCAGCCCCAGATTACGATCGCTGAAGAACCGCTCCAGCCAGGTGACACAACCCATCGACAGGCTGTACAGCTGAGCCGCCTGTGCGCCGGTACCGGTAACCAGCTCGGTGCTACCGCCGCCGATATCGACCACTAAACGCTGATCCGGGCCGCCGGTAGTATGGGCAACGCCGTGGTAGATCAGCCGTGCTTCTTCTTCACCGCTGATCACCTGGATCGGGCAGCCGAGAATTTGCTCTGCGGTTTGCAGAAACTCATCGGCATTGGATGCCAGACGCAGCGTAGCCGTGGCGACCACTCGGATCTGTGCGCGTGGAATGTCCTGCAGGCGTTCGGAGAACAACTTCAGGCATTGCCAGCCGCGCTGCATGGCTTCATGCGACAGGAGATTGTTTTGATCCAGCCCGGCAGCCAGACGCACCTTGCGCTTGATGCGCGCCAAAGTCTGAATACTGCCGGCCACCTCGCGCACCACCAACATGTGGAAGCTGTTGGAGCCAAGGTCGATAGCGGCATAAAGTGCGCTGGAACTGAGCATGGTCTATCAGCCTGAACGTTTACGGTTATTGCGTGGCGCACCGCCACGACGTGGCGCGGAGTTACGGCGTGGGCCGTTGCCGCCGCGTGGGCGTGCCAGGCGTTTCGGCGCAGGCAGGTCACTCAATAACGCATCACTGTTGTACTTGCTCACCGGAATGCTGTGACCGGTATAGGTTTCGATCGCCGGCAGGTTGAGCGCGTACTCTTCGCAAGCCAGGCTGATGGAATGACCGCTTTCGCCGGCACGGCCGGTACGACCGATACGGTGAACGTAGTCTTCGCAGTCGTCAGGCAAGTCGTAGTTGAAGACGTGGGTAACCAACGGAATATGCAGGCCGCGGGCAGCGACGTCGGTGGCGACCAGAATATCGAGGTTGCCCTTGGTGAAGTCATCGAGAATACGCAGGCGTTTTTTCTGCGCCACATCGCCGGTCAACAGGCCTACGCGGTGACCATCGGCAGCCAGATGGCCCCAAACGTCTTCACAGCGGTGCTTGGTGTTGGCGAAGATGATGCAGCGGTCAGGCCACTCTTCTTCGATCAACGTCTGCAGCAGACGCATTTTTTCTTCGTTGGACGGGTAGAACAATTCTTCTTTAATGCGGTGGCCGGTTTTCTGTTCCGGTTCCACTTCAACATATTCAGCGTTGTTCATCTGCTCGAAAGCCAGCTCGCGTACGCGATAGGAAAGGGTGGCAGAGAACAGCATGTTCAGGCGTTGATCGACCGCAGGCATGCGGCGGAACAACCAGCGAATGTCTTTGATAAAGCCCAGATCGTACATGCGGTCGGCTTCATCCAGCACCACAACCTGGATCGCGCCCAGATCGATATAGTTCTGTTTGGCGTAATCAATTAAACGACCGGTAGTTCCCACCAGGATATCCACGCCGCTTTCCAGCACTTTCAGCTGTTTGTCGTAGCCATCGCCGCCGTACGCCAGACCCATTTTCAGGCCGGTGGACTGGGACAGGGCTTCCGCATCGGAGTGGATCTGCACCGCGAGTTCACGCGTTGGCGCCATGATCAAGGCGCGCGGCTGGTTGATCTTGCGATCCTGTTTCGCCGGGTGAGAAAGCAAATAGTGAAAAGTAGACGTTAAAAATGCCAACGTCTTTCCGGTACCGGTTTGCGCCTGACCTGCAACGTCACGCCCAGAGAGCGTGAGCGGCAATGCTAACGCCTGGATAGGCGTGCAATGTTGAAACCCTTTCTTTTCAAGGGCTTCAAGGACTAACGGGTGCAGGGCGAAGTCGGAAAACTTCTGTTCGGTCAAGTGTGTTTTGCTCATAGTGTGGTAGAATATCAGCTAACTATTGCTTTACGAAAGCGTATCCGGTGAAATAAAGTCACCTTAGGTTGGTTAATGCTACACCAACAAGGTAGACACAATCCTTTGGAGTAGAACATGAGCGATAAAATTATTCACCTGACTGACGGCAGCTTCGACACCGACGTGCTGAAAGCTGAAGGGCCAATCCTGGTCGATTTCTGGGCTGAATGGTGTGGGCCGTGCAAGATGATTGCTCCGATTCTGGATGAGATTGCCGAAGAGTTCGAAGGCAAGCTGACCATCACCAAGCTGAATATCGACCAGAACCCGGCAACCGCACCCAAGTACGGTATCCGTGGTATCCCTACGCTGTTGCTGTTCAAGAACGGTGAAGTGGCCGCGACCAAGGTTGGTGCGCTGTCCAAAGGTCAGCTCAAAGATTTCCTTAACGCGAATCTGTAATCGGGCGGGAAGCCCTATGCCCAATGGATGTGATGCGGCGGCTAAAAACGCTGCTGCGTGAGAGACAACGGGGATATACAGGCGTCTGGCGGGGATGTTCAATTCACCGCTAGACGCCTGCCCAGAAGCGTGTTAAGTTTAACCATACTGCATATAGAACTTGCCCGAAGTTTTAAATCTAAAGAGTCTAAATCTAAAGCTTTACTCTGTGTTGAACCGCTGGCGTTGAAAGAAAAAATGAACTCAGCCCGCGTTTTAGCAATCAAAAGGTTTTGCAAAATCAATTTTAAGGTACCTTCGATCTTAAACCGTCATTGCGCGCGTCCTCTGTAAGCCATTTCTTACCGTGACGGCTCAGCGCCCGGTGATCGAACGTCCAGTAAACAGGCACGAATATCCAATGGATTTCAAGGCGTGGCCAGTCGGCAACCGAATGCGTCTCCGCAGCTTAGTTCGCTAAGTTTTGGGATGAACAAGGGAAGCCAACGCAACCACCAGAAAGCCGGAAGAGATATCCCGCTGCCATACCATTCACGATGTAAGTTCGAGACATACCCCGAGTTTAAGAACCCACCACTATGAATCTTACCGAATTAAAGAATACGCCGGTTTCTGAGCTGATTACTCTCGGCGAAAATATGGGGCTGGAAAACCTTGCCCGCATGCGCAAGCAGGACATTATCTTCTCTATCCTTAAGCAACATGCGAAAAGTGGAGAAGATATCTTCGGCGATGGCGTGTTGGAGATATTGCAGGATGGATTTGGTTTCCTCCGTTCTGGAGACAGTTCCTACCTTGCAGGCCCCGACGACATCTACGTATCCCCTAGCCAAATCCGCCGTTTTAACCTCCGTACAGGTGACTCCGTTTCCGGTAAGATTCGTCCGCCAAAAGAAGGCGAGCGCTACTTTGCCCTGTTGAAAGTTAACGAAGTTAACTACGACAAACCGGAAAACGCCCGTAGCAAGATCCTGTTCGAAAACCTGACCCCACTGCATGCCAACTCCCGTCTGCGGATGGAACGCGGCAACGGCTCAACCGAAGACCTGACAGCACGCGTGCTGGACCTGGCTTCGCCGATTGGTCGTGGTCAGCGTGGTCTGATTGTTGCTCCGCCAAAAGCCGGTAAAACCATGCTGCTGCAGAACATTGCGCAGAGCATCGCTTACAACCATCCAGACTGCGTGCTGATGGTCCTGCTGATCGACGAACGTCCGGAAGAAGTGACCGAGATGCAGCGTCTGGTGAAGGGTGAAGTTATCGCTTCTACCTTTGACGAGCCGGCATCTCGCCACGTTCAGGTTGCAGAAATGGTGATTGAGAAGGCCAAGCGTCTGGTTGAGCACAAGAAAGACGTGATCATCCTGCTTGACTCCATCACTCGTCTGGCGCGTGCCTACAACACCGTGGTACCGGCTTCCGGTAAAGTGTTGACCGGTGGTGTGGATGCCAACGCCCTGCATCGTCCCAAGCGTTTCTTCGGTGCGGCACGTAACGTTGAGGAAGGCGGCAGCCTGACCATCATCGCTACCGCGCTGGTCGATACCGGGTCGAAAATGGACGAAGTTATCTACGAAGAGTTTAAAGGTACCGGCAACATGGAATTGCATCTGGCGCGTAAAATCGCCGAGAAGCGCGTATTCCCTGCTATCGATTACAACCGCTCTGGTACCCGTAAAGAAGAATTACTCACCACCTCTGAAGAACTGCAGAAAATGTGGATCCTGCGTAAAATCATTCACCCAATGGGTGAGATTGATGCGATGGAATTCCTCATTAACAAGTTGGCCATGACCAAGACCAACGATGAATTCTTCGATATGATGAAGCGCTCATAATGACGATGCGCTCATAATTGAGTAAATATTCCAAGAACGCCACGCCTAGTCGTGGCGTTTTTTGCTTTTGGAAGATACGATAAGTAACAGAAATGGAAACGTAAGTTATTTTCGTGACTTACTGAGAATTCATCTTATTTGCGGTCGGCGTTTCGTCGTTCGCGCATTGTTACTGCCGAAACAGCGGGCAAACACGGTGGAATAAGAATGAATGGCTGTCGTCATAGGAAATGACTGAAAGGTAGCGGGATACCATGGCGCAACCTGTCGCCCGTGTTAAGCTGCCTTATCTTCTACAGAGATCTTGTTAACTGTGAACTTACTCACTATGAGTACTGAAATTCTATTTGTTTTCCTGTTTTCTTTGGCTTTTCTCTTTGTTGCCCGTAAAGCAGCAAAACGTATTGGTCTGGTTGATAAACCTAATTACCGTAAACGCCATCAGGGGCTGATCCCTCTGGTCGGAGGTATTTCTGTTTATGCCGGGCTGTGCTTCGCCTTTCTTATCTCTGACCAAACGATTGCGCATGGCAAACTCTACCTCGCTTGCGCGGGGATATTAGTGTTCGTTGGTGCTCTTGACGATCGTTTCGATATCAGCGTGAAAATTCGTGCGCTGGTTCAGGCACTGGTCGGCATCGCGATGATGGTTTTCGCTGGGCTTTACCTGCGCAGTTTGGGTCATGTGCTGGGCGATTGGGAAATGCTGCTGGGGCCGTTTGGCTACCTGGTTACGCTGTTTGCCGTTTGGGCAGCCATCAACGCTTTTAACATGGTTGACGGTATTGATGGCCTGCTGGGTGGGCTGTCGTGCGTGTCTTTCGGTGCGCTGGGCGTGTTGTTGTACCTGAGCGGTCATTCTGACCTGGCCTTCTGGTGCTTCGCAATGATTGCCGCCATCGTTCCTTATATTCTGCTTAACCTCGGCATTCTTGGCCGCCGGTATAAAGTGTTTATGGGGGATGCCGGTAGCACGCTGATCGGTTTCACCGCCATTTGGCTATTGGTGCAAAGTTCGCAGGGCAAAGCTCACTCCATCAATCCGGTTACCGCGTTGTGGATTATTGCCATCCCGCTGATGGACATGATTGCGATCATGTACCGCCGTTTACGCAAAGGGATGAGCCCTTTCTCTCCAGACCGCCAACACATTCACCATTTGATTATGCGCGCAGGCTTTACGCCACGGCAGGCTTTCGTGTTGATTACCCTGGCGGCAGCCTTGCTGGCGGCTATCGGCGTGCTTGGCGAACGCCTTACTTTTATCCCTGAATGGGTGATGTTGGCATTATTCTTGCTTGCCTTCTTCTTGTACGGCTACTGCATTAAACGCGCCTGGCGTGTTGCACGTTACATTAAGCGTATCAAGCGTCGTCTGCGGCGTTCGAACGGCAATAAGCAAGTATCTTAACCAGAGGCTTTTGGGCAGTGATGAATCCAGAAACAAGGTCTGACAAGAATATCCCGGCGGTGGATAACGAACTCGATATCCGCGGCCTGTGCTGCACCCTGTGGCGTGGTAAGCCATGGATTATCGGTATTGCGGTGTTATTCGCCGTGGTAGCGCTGATGGTTTCCTACCTGGTGAAACAGGAGTGGAGTGCGACGGCGATTACCGATCGGCCAACAGTGAATGCGTTGGGGGGATATTATTCCCAGCAACAATTCCTGCGTAATCTGGACGTGCGGACCATGCCGGCCGCCAGCACCGATCAACCCGGCATTGCTGACGAAGCCTATAATGAATTCATTATGCAGTTGGCGGCCTACGATACGCGTCGCGATTTCTGGCTGCAGAGCGATTATTACAAGCAGCGCCAGGAAGGCGATGCAGCTGCCGATGCGGCATTGCTCGACGAACTGATTAACAATATTCAGTTCACACCGCGTGATGATAAAAAAGTGCCGAACGACGGCGTGAAGCTGACGGCGGAAACGGCGGCGGATGCCAACCGTCTGTTGCGTCAATATGTGGCGTTCGCCAGTCACCGCGCTGCGCAGCATTTGAACGAAGAGATCCAGGGTGCCTGGGCGGCCCGTACCACCTCGATGAAGGCGCAGGTCAAGCGTCAGGAAGCGGTGGCGGCGGCAGTGTATAAGCGTGAATTGAATACCATTCAACAGGCACTGAAGATTGCCGAGACGCAGGGTATCAGCCGGACTCAGACCGATACGCCGACAGAGCAACTGCCGGACTCCGACCTGTTCCTGCTGGGTAAACCTATGCTGCAGGCGCGTTTGGAAGGGCTACAGGCTTCAGGGCCAACCTTCGATCTCGATTACGATCAAAATCGTGCGATGCTGTCGACATTAAACGTCGGCCCGACGTTGGACGAGAAGTTTCAGACTTACCGCTATTTGCGGACCCCGGAAGAACCGGTAAAACGTGATAGCCCACGGCGGATATTCTGGTTGATCATGTGGGGCGCGATGGGTGCTTTGGTTGGCGCAGGTGTTGCCCTGGTGCGTCGGCCGCGTAATTAAAAATAATATAATAATTCGCTGAAGGGCGCATAAGCGCCCAATTCGCAGGTACGCCTGCGGTTAACCGACAATAAGAGATTCGCTGTGAAAGTGTTGACTGTTTTCGGCACCAGACCTGAAGCCATCAAAATGGCCCCGCTGGTACATGCCCTGGCTCAGGATGAAGCCTTTGAATCAAGAGTCTGCGTTACGGCACAGCATCGTGAGATGTTGGATCAGGTATTGCGGTTATTTGAGATAGTGCCTGATTACGACCTGAACATCATGAAGCCCGGCCAGGGATTGAGTGAGATCACCTGCCGTATTCTGGAAGGCCTGAAAGGCGTTCTTGAAGAATTCAAACCGGACGTGGTGCTGGTTCATGGTGATACCACCACCACGCTGGCGACCAGTTTGGCGGCGTTTTACCAGCGTATCCCGGTTGGGCACGTAGAGGCGGGTCTGCGCACCGGCGACCTTTACTCCCCATGGCCGGAAGAGGCTAACCGCAAGCTGACCGGCCATCTGGCGATGTATCATTTTGCCCCGACGGAAAACTCGCGTCAGAACCTGTTGCGTGAATTGTTACCGGACGATCATATCTTCGTCACCGGCAACACGGTGATTGATGCATTGTTCTGGGTACGAGATCGGGTGATGGGTGATGCTGCATTGCATGACAGCCTGGCACAACGCTACCCGTTCCTGGATGCCGACAAAAAATTGATCCTGGTGACCGGCCACCGTCGTGAAAGTTTTGGCGGCGGGTTTGAGCGGATTTGCAGCGCGCTGGCAGAAATTGCCCGCACTCATCCCGATGTGCAGGTGGTGTACCCGGTGCATCTCAATCCCAACGTTAGCGAGCCGGTCAACCGCATTCTGAAAGGGATCGATAACATCATCCTGATCGACCCGCAGGATTACTTGCCCTTTGTGTACCTGATGGCCAACGCTTATATGATCCTGACCGACTCTGGCGGTATTCAGGAAGAGGCGCCGTCATTGGGCAAACCGGTGCTGGTGATGCGCGATACCACCGAACGGCCGGAAGCGGTCGATTCGGGTACGGTGCGTCTGGTGGGAACCGACGTAGCCAAAATTGTTGATGCGGTTACCCAGTTGCTGACGGACGAAGACGAATATCACGCCATGAGCCGGGCGCATAACCCTTACGGTGACGGGCATGCCTGCCAGCGTATTCTCGAAGCTTTGAAGAATCATCAGGTGACACTATGAGTTTTAACACTATTTCGGTTATCGGCCTGGGTTACATCGGTCTGCCAACGGCGGCGGCGTTTGCCTCCCGCAAGAAAAAAGTGGTGGGCGTAGATGTTAACCAACATGCGGTGGATACCATTAATCGCGGCGCGATCCACATCGTTGAACCCGATCTGGATAAAGTGGTGAAAGACGCGGTCGACGGCGGCTACCTGCAGGCGGTGACCAAACCCCTGGCGGCAGATGCTTTCCTGATTGCGGTGCCAACGCCGTTTAAAGGTGACCATGAGCCGGATCTGGCCTATGTAGAAGCTGCGGCCAAATCTCTGGCACCGGTGCTCAAAAAGGGCGATCTTGTTATCCTGGAATCCACCTCTCCGGTCGGCGCCACCGAGCAGATGGCGCAGTGGCTGGCCGAGGCGCGCAGCGATCTCAGCTTCCCGCAGCAGGCGGGTGAAGCCGCTGATGTGAATATCGCTTATTGCCCAGAGCGCGTTCTGCCAGGGCAGGTGATGGTTGAGCTGATTCAGAACGACCGCGTTATTGGCGGCATGACGCCAAAATGTTCGGAGCGCGCCAGCGCGTTGTACAAGATTTTCCTCGAAGGCGAGTGTGTCATTACCAATTCACGTACTGCAGAGATGTGCAAACTCACCGAAAATAGCTTCCGTGATGTGAACATCGCCTTTGCCAACGAACTGTCGTTGATTTGCGCCGATCAGGGCATCAATGTCTGGGAGCTTATTCGCTTGGCCAACCGCCATCCGCGGGTGAATATCCTGCAGCCAGGCCCTGGCGTCGGTGGCCACTGCATCGCGGTCGACCCTTGGTTTATCGTGTCGCAAAACCCGCAGCAGGCACGTTTGATTCATACTGCGCGTCTGGTGAATGACGGAAAACCTTTGTGGGTAGTGGATCGCGTGAAAGCGGCCGTTGCCGACTGTCTGGCGGCGACCGACAAGCGCGCTTCAGAAGTGAAAATTGCCTGTTTCGGCCTGGCCTTCAAGCCAAATATCGACGATCTGCGTGAAAGTCCGGCGGTGGAAGTGGCCCATCTGATTGCCGATTGGCACGTGGGAGAAACGCTGGTCGTTGAGCCGAACGTGGAACAGTTGCCGAAATCGTTGGTAGGCCACGTGACGCTGAAAGAGTTGCCAGAAGCGCTGCAGCAGGCGGATGTGATCGTGATGCTGGTCGATCATAAGCAATTCAAGGCGATCAAGCCGGAAGAAATTACGCAGTCCTGGATCGTGGATACCAAAGGGGTTTGGCGTTGAAACGTATTTTAGTCACTGGAGGCGCCGGCTTTATTGGCTCCGCAGTCGTGAGGCATATTATCGAAGCCACGCAGGACAGTGTCCTGGTGCTGGATAAGCTCACCTACGCGGGCAATCTGGAGTCGCTTTCGGTGGTTGCCGATAATCCTCGTTATTCGTTTGAACAGGTGGATATCTGCGATCGCGCGGCGTTGGATCGGGTGTTTGCCGAGTATCAGCCGGACGTGATCATGCACCTGGCGGCGGAAAGCCATGTCGATCGTTCGATCGACGGCCCGGCGGCCTTTATTGAAACCAATGTGGTAGGCACTTATACCATGCTGGAGGCGGCCCGCCATTATTGGCAGCCGCTGGACGCGGCAAAGAAGCAAAGCTTCCGTTTCCACCACATTTCCACCGACGAAGTGTATGGCGATCTGCACGGTACGGACGATCTGTTTACCGAAACCACGCCTTACTCGCCAAGCAGCCCATATTCGGCTTCCAAGGCTTCCAGCGACCATCTGGTCCGCGCCTGGCTGCGTACTTATGGCCTGCCGACCCTGGTCACCAACTGTTCCAATAACTACGGCCCCTATCACTTCCCGGAGAAACTGATCCCGTTGGTGATCCTCAATGCCGTTGCTGGTAAACCCTTGCCGGTGTATGGCAACGGGGCGCAGGTGCGTGATTGGCTGTATGTCGAAGACCACGCTCGCGCGTTGTACCAGGTGGTTACCGAAGGTGTGGTAGGTGAAACCTACAATATTGGCGGCCACAACGAGCGTAAGAATATTGAAGTGGTACAGACCATCTGCGACCTGCTTGAAGAGTTGGCGCCGAACAAACCACAGGGCGTGGAGAAATACCGCGACCTGATTACCTACGTCAAGGATCGTCCGGGCCATGATATGCGCTACGCGATCGATGCCGGAAAGATTGACCGGGAGCTGGGCTGGCGCCCGCAGGAAACCTTTGAAAGCGGCATCCGCAAAACGGTTTCCTGGTATCTGAACAATGAAACCTGGTGGCGTCGCGTTCAGGACGGTTCCTATACCGGTGAACGTTTAGGTTTATCCGACTAAATTTAGCGAGGCCACCGCTTAAGCGGTAGCCCTGTGGATTCTGGAGTGAGTATGAAAGGTATTATTCTGGCGGGCGGTTCCGGCACACGCTTGCATCCGATTACCCGCGGCGTATCCAAACAGCTATTACCTATTTACGACAAGCCGATGATTTATTATCCACTGTCAGTTTTGATGCTGGCGGGGATCCGCGACATTTTAATCATCTCTACCCCAGAAGATTTACCCTCGTTCAAACGCTTATTGGGCAGCGGCGAAGAGTTCGGCATTAACCTCAGTTATGCCGAACAACCCAGTCCTGACGGCCTGACGCAGGCATTTTTGATTGGCGAAGAATTCCTCGCCGGCGAGCCGAGCTGCCTGGTGCTGGGTGACAACATTTACTTTGGCCAGGGCTTTAGTCCGAAACTGAAGACGGTTGCCGCCCGTACGCAGGGCGCTACCGTGTTCGGTTATCAGGTAATGGATCCCGAGCGCTTTGGCGTGGTGGAGTTTGATGATAATTTCCGTGCGCTGTCGATCGAAGAAAAGCCGAAAGCGCCTAAATCCAATTGGGCGGTGACCGGGCTGTATTTCTACGACAGCCAGGTTGTGGAGTTCGCCAAACAGGTGAAACCTTCGGAGCGCGGAGAGCTGGAGATCACCAGCATTAACCAGATGTACCTGGAGCGTGGCGAACTGACGGTTGAACTGCTGGGGCGCGGCTTCGCCTGGCTGGATACCGGCACACATGACAGCCTGCTGGAAGCCAGCAGCTTTGTGCAGACGGTGGAAAAACGTCAGGGCTTTAAAATTGCCTGTCTGGAAGAGATTGCCTGGCGTAACGGCTGGCTGGACGATGAGGGCGTGAAACGCGCCGCACAATCGTTGCTCAAAACCGGTTATGGAAAATATCTGCTGGATCTGCTGCATGCACGCCCACGCCAGTATTGAGCCATTAGCCTGGGAAACCGAGTTTTTCGCCCTTAATAGCGCCAAACTCAACTTCTCAACGGCGGCTCCGATGCTCACCGAGGCCGAACTGGATGCCTACGCATTAGTGCAGGCCAAAATTCCGGCGCATCAGACTGCTTTGGTGGACGGCTTGACCCGTTTGGGCTTCCAACTGGTTGAGGGTGAAGTCGATCTGGTGCTGAATATCGGCACGGAATGTGCATCACTTCATACCGAGGTTACGCAGGCCATTCGCCCGGCGGTGCCGGCCGATATCCCGATGTTGCGCGCAGCGGCAGCCGGCGTATTCACCGCCAGCCGTTTCCGCGCCCCCTGGTATCACTCCCAGGATAGCGGCCGCTTTTATGCCGAATGGATAGAAAAGGCGGTATTGGGAACCTTTGACCATCAATGCCTGCTGGTACTCGACGATACTGGGCAGCCGGAAGGCTTTGTCAGCCTGCGCGAACTCGGTGGCCAGGAGGCCCGCATTGGTCTGCTGGCGGCGTTCCCCGGCGCAGCAGGCAAAGGAATTGGCTCTCGATTAATGGCGGCGGTTATTGCCGAGTGCCGTCAACGGTCACTGCTGCGTCTGCGGGTTGCGACCCAGTTCGGTAACATCGCCGCGTTACGGCTCTATCAACGACAGGGTGCTGCTATTGAAAGCACCTCGTATTGGTTATACAGAGGAAGACATGATCCCATTTAACGCACCACCGGTTGTTGGCACTGAACTTGACTATATGCAGGCTGCGATGGGCAGTGGCAAGCTGTGTGGTGACGGTGGATTTACCCGTCGTTGCCAGCAGTGGATGGAACAGCGTTTTGGCAGCCCGAAGGTGCTGTTGACGCCGTCCTGCACCGCCTCGCTGGAGATGGCGGCGATCCTGCTGGATATTCAGCCGGGCGATGAAGTGATCATGCCGAGCTTCACCTTTGTTTCAACCGCCAACGCCTTCGTGCTGCGTGGTGCCACCGTGGTGTTTGTCGATCTGCGTCCGGATACCATGAACATCGATGAGAGCAAGATCGAAGCGGCCATCACCGATAAGACCCGTGCCATTGTACCGGTGCATTACGCCGGTGTTGCCTGCGAGATGGACACCATCATGGCGCTGGCGGAAAAATACAAATTGTATGTAGTTGAAGATGCGGCACAGGGCGTGATGTCCACCTACAAGGGGAAAGCGCTGGGTACCATCGGTCATATTGGCTGCTTTAGCTTTCACGAAACCAAAAACTACACCGCAGGCGGTGAGGGTGGCGCCACGCTGATTAACGATCCGACGCTGATTGATCGGGCGGAAGTCATTCGTGAGAAAGGCACCAACCGCAGCCAGTTCTTCCGTGGGCAGGTGGATAAGTACACCTGGCGTGATATCGGCTCCAGCTATCTGATGTCGGATCTGCAGGCCGCGTATCTGTGGGGCCAACTGGAAGCGGCTGACCGCATCAACCAACGCCGTCTGGCGCTGTGGCAGAAGTATTACGACAGTTTCCTGCCGCTAGCCAAGGCGGGCCGTATCGTGCTGCCGAGCATCCCGGCGGACTGCGTGCAGAATGCGCATATGTTCTATATCAAACTGCGCGATGTTGAAGACCGTACGGCGTTTATCGATTATATGAAAGAAGCCGAGATCATGACGGTATTCCATTACATCCCACTGCATGATTGCCCGGCGGGCGATCGCTTTGGCCGCTTTGCCGGGGAAGATCGCTTCACCAGCCAGGAGAGCGCGCGGTTGGTACGTTTGCCGCTGTTCTACAATATGACTGATGTCACTCAGCGCACGGTGATCAATACCATTCTCAACTTCTTCGCCTGATATGTCGCTGGCAAAAGCATCGATTTGGACCGCCGGCTCTACGCTTATCAAGATTGGCGTGGGGCTGTTGGTGGTGAAACTGCTGGCGGTGGCCTTTGGCCCCAGCGGGGTGGGGCAAGCGGGTAACTTCCGCCAGTTGATTACCGTGCTGGGCGTGCTGTCCGGTGCCGGGATTTTTAACGGCATCACAAAATACGTTGCCGAATATCATCAGGATCCGCAGCGGTTGCGGCTGGCTGTTGGCACAGCGTCGACCATCGTGCTGGGTTTTTCCACGCTGTTGGCGCTGGTGTTTCTGTTCGCGGCGGAGCCTATCAGTATCGGGCTATTCGGCCATGCTGATTATGTCGGCGTAGTGCGGGCGGTGGCGTTTATTCAGATGGGTATTGCTTACGCCAACCTGTTTATGGCGGTGCTGAAGGGCTACCGCGATGCGATGGGCAATGCGCTGGCGGTGATTGGCGGCAGCCTGATTGGCGTGGTGGCCTACTACCTGTGCTTCAAGCTGGGCGGTTATGAAGGTGCGCTGGCGGGGTTGGCATTGGTACCGGCATTGGTAGTGTTGCCCGCCGGTTTTATGCTGTGGCGACGCAAAACCCTGCCGCTGAGCTATTTGGCGCTGGCATGGGACAAGGCGCTGGCCAGCCATCTCGGCAAGTTCACCATTATGGCGCTGATCACCTCAGTGACGCTGCCGGTGGCCTATGTGATGATGCGTAACCTGCTGGCAAGCCATTACAGTTGGGAAGAGGTGGGGATTTGGCAGGGCGTCAGCAGCATTTCCGACGCGTATCTGCAGTTTATTACCGCCTCGTTTACCGTCTATCTGCTGCCAACGCTGTCGCGGTTAAAGGAAAAAAGCGCTATCTCTCAGGAGATTGTGCGCTCACTAAAATTTGTGCTGCCTGCGGTGGCGGCAGCAAGCTTCACGGTCTGGTTGCTACGCGATTTCGCTATCTGGTTGCTGTTTACGGACAAGTTCGTCGCGATGCGCGATTTGTTCGCCTGGCAACTGGTGGGGGATGTGCTGAAGGTGGGTGCTTATGTATTTGGCTACCTGGTTATTGCCAAGGCGTCGCTGCGTTTTTATATCCTGACCGAAGTCAGCCAGTTCCTGCTGTTGACGCTGTTCTCGCATTGGTTGATCCCTTTGCACGGCGCGCTGGGTGCGGCACAGGCCTACATGGCAACCTACATCGTGTATTTCACGCTCTGTAGCTGCGTATTTATTCTTTATCGTAGACGAGTATGACTACACTGATTCACGTATTGGGATCTGACATCCCGCATCACAATCAGACGGTGCTGCGTTTCTTCAACGACGTGTTGGCGAAGCGCTTGCCGTCCGATCAGACACGCCATTTCATGGTGGCTGCCAAAGATACCGCTGCGTTAGGGCCGTTCCCCGAGCTGAACCTTGAATGTCATCCGGACAAGAAAAGCCTGGCGATGGCGGTTATAGCCCGTGCTCAGGCCGATCGCGACCAGCGTTTCTTCTTCCATGGGCAGTTTAACCCGACGTTGTGGCTGGCATTGCTGAGCGGCAAAATCAAAGCCCATCAGGTCAGCTGGCATATCTGGGGCGCTGACCTGTATGAAAACGCCACCAGTTGGAAATTCCGCCTGTTCTATTTGCTGCGCCGCATTGCACAAGGCCGCGTCGGACGCGTGTTCGCTACCCGTGGCGATGTGATCCACTATCAACAGCGGCATGCGCGTGTGCCTGCCTCCCTGCTGTATTTCCCGACGCGGATGGATCCGGCATTGACCGGTATCAGCGTCGAGAAAAATCTGGCCGGGCCGATGACTATTCTGGTGGGTAACTCCGGCGATCGCACCAACCGGCACGTTGAGGCACTGAAAGCGATTCATCAACAGTTTGGCGCGGATGTGCGCGTGATCCTGCCGATGGGTTATCCGGCCAACAACGAGGCTTATATTGAACAGGTCCGCGCTGCCGGGCTGGCGCTGTTCAGTGCCAGCAATCTGCAGGTGCTGACGCAGCAGGTGGCGTTCGACGACTACCTGAACATTCTGCGCGAGTGCGATCTTGGCTACTTTATCTTTAACCGCCAGCAGGGTATCGGCACGCTTTGCCTGTTGATCCAGTTTGGCGTGCCGTTCGTGCTGAGCCGGCAGAACCCGTTCTGGCAGGATCTGGCGGAGCAGCACCTGCCGGTGCTGTTCTACGGTGATTCTCTGGATGAGGCGGTAGTGCGTGAAGCGCAGCGCCAACTGGCGTCAGTGGACAAGCAGGCGATCGCCTTCTTTAATCCCAACTACGTTGATGGCTGGCAACAGGCATTGGCCCTGGCGGCAGGGGATAACTCATGACGCTGGCGCAATTTGGCGGGTTATTTGTCGTCTACCTGATTGGCACGTTGTTTGTTCTGACGTTGACCTATCAGGAGTTTCGGCGCGTCCGTTTTAACTTCAACGTGTTCTTTTCGCTGTTGTATTTGCTGACGTTTTACTTCGGCTTCCCGCTGACCTGCCTGCTGGTGTTTCAGTTTGACGTTGAGGTGGTGCCGGTCGAGTTCTTGCTGTATGCCATCCTCTCGGCCACCGCGTTTTATGCGATTTACTACGTCAGCTATAAAACCCGGCTGCGCAAGCGTAGTGTGCAACCGCGTAAAGCGGTATTCAGCATGAACCGGGTTGAAACCCATCTGACCTGGATTTTACTGGCATTGGTGGCGATCGTTACCGTCGGCATTTTCTTTTTGCAAAACGGTTTTCTGCTGTTCAAGCTCAACTCATACAGCCAGATTTTCTCCAGTGACGTGTCGGGCGTGGCGCTCAAGCGGTTCTTCTATTTCTTCATTCCGGCGATGCTGGTGGTGTATTTCCTGAAGCAGGATCTGCGAGCCTGGTTCTTTTTCCTGGCGGCGACGGTAGCTTTTGGCATCCTCACCTATGTGATTGTTGGCGGCACCCGCGCCAATATCATTATCGCTTTCTCGCTATTCCTGTTTATCGGTATCGTGCGCGGCTGGATCTCGCTGTGGATGCTGGTTGCTGCGGGGGTGTTCGGCATTGTCGGCATGTTCTGGCTGGCGTTAAAGCGCTACAGCCTGGACGTCAGTGGCCCCGAGGCGTTTTATACCTTCCTCTATCTGACGCGTGACACCTTCTCGCCGTGGGAAAATTTGGCGTTGCTGCTGCAAAACTACGACAAGATTGATTTCCAGGGGCTGGCACCGATAGTGCGTGATTTCTATGTGTTTATTCCGAGCTGGCTGTGGCCGGGCCGACCGGACACGGTGCTCAATACCGCCAACTATTTCACCTGGGAAGTGCTGGATAACCATTCTGGCCTGGCTATCTCACCGACGCTGATCGGTTCGCTGGTGGTGATGGGCGGCGCGCTGTTTATTCCTGTCGGCGCGGTGCTGGTGGGCATGATCATCAAGTGGTTCGACTGGCTGTATGAGATGGGCAAAAGCGAATCGAACCGTTATAAAGCCGCCATATTGCAGGGCTTCTGCTTTGGCGCGGTATTCAACATCATCGTATTGGCGCGAGAAGGGGTGGATTCGTTTGTCTCGCGGGTGGTGTTCTTCTGCCTCATTTTCGGCGTCTGTTTGCTGATGGCAAAATTGCTGTACTGGCTGTTTGATACTGCCGGATTGATTAAGGCGCGAGTGCAGCGTTCGCGAACGCTGACACCGCCTGCTTCTTCTGTGCGGGCCGACGGCCTTTTGTAAGGGTAATAATAAGATGGAAGCAAAAATCTCGGTTCCCAAATATGAGCTGCGCGGTTTCAGCCTGTGGGGATTTCGCGATATGGCGCAATGCATGGATTTTCTGTTTGATGGCGGCCGGGTCAAGCGCGGCACGCTGGTTGCCATGAACGCCGAAAAAATCCTGACGGCAGAGCAGGATACTGAGCTGCATGCCTTGCTGGACGAGGCGGAGTATAAGTATGCCGACGGCATCAGCATGGTGCGCTCAATCCGCCGTAAATATCCGGGTGCCGACGTGTCTCGGGTAGCGGGAGCCGATCTGTGGGAAGCGCTGATGCAGCGCGCCGGACGTGAGGGAACGCCGGTGTTTCTGATTGGTGGCAAACCCTCGGTACTGGCAGAAACCGAACAGAAGCTGCGCAGCCAGTGGAATGTGAATCTGGTCGGTAGCCAGGACGGTTATTTCAAGCCGGAGCAACGTGAACCCCTGTTTGAACGTATCCGTGCCAGCGGGGCCGCCATAGTAACGGTCGCGATGGGATCGCCAAAACAGGAGATCCTGATGCGTGACTGTCGCAAGGTGCATCCGCAAGCGCTGTATATGGGCGTAGGCGGGACCTACGACGTATTTACCGGGCACGTTAAGCGTGCGCCAAAGGTCTGGCAGAACCTCGGCCTGGAATGGCTCTACCGGCTGCTCAGCCAGCCGAGTCGTCTTGGGCGCCAACTGCGGTTGCTGAAGTTCGTGAGTTACTATTATCGCGGCAAGATGTAATCAAGGCGTTGGGGCGGATTTTTCTGCCCCGACGCAATGAGTTGTTTAATTAATCTGCTTTGTGGCCAATTATCCAGCACTCTATAACCTCAGCCGCTAAACCCCTCCATGTTTATTCCATAAAGTTTTAAATTGCGGTTTGCTTATAGCGGCAAAATGCGAAACGATACCGCCCAGAAATTATCCCCAGCTGTTGGCGCCAGATGTGGCCGCATTGAACGACGTTTTTCTCCGCCGTAAGACCGTCCTATCACAAGCTGATGTCCGCCAGAGCGGCGGGAGATGATTTACGCTATTTTTCAATAAAACAATAACGACCGGTAACGGCCGGCATGCAGACACAATCAAAAGAATATTATCGAGGATTTATGCCACACACTGAAAAACCGCAAGGACTACACCGGGGGCTGGAAGCCCGGCATATCGAGCTGATTGCTCTGGGCGGCACCATTGGCGTTGGCCTGTTTATGGGCTCGGCCAGCACGCTGAAATGGGCGGGGCCGTCGGTATTATTGGCTTATATCATCGCCGGGCTGTTCGTGTTCTTTATTATGCGTTCGATGGGCGAGATGCTGTTCCTTGAACCGGTCGCAGGCTCCTTTGCCGTTTATGCACATAAATACATGAGTCCTTACTTTGGCTATCTGACGGCCTGGGGCTATTGGTTTATGTGGATTGCCGTCGGCATCTCGGAAATTACCGCCATTGGGGTCTACGTGCAGTTCTGGTTCCCGGAGATCCCGCAGTGGCTGCCGGCGCTGATCGCGGTGGCGATGGTAGCGCTGGCTAACGTGGCGGCGGTACGCCTGTACGGCGAGCTGGAGTTTTGGTTTGCCATGATTAAGGTGACCACCATCATTGTGATGATTCTGGTGGGGCTGGGGGTGATCCTGTTTGGCTTTGGCAATGGGGGGCAGCCTATCGGTTTTGCCAACCTGACCGAGCACGGCGGTTTCTTTGCCGGCGGCTGGAAGGGCTTCCTGTTTGCGCTGTGTATTGTCGTGGCGTCCTATCAGGGGGTTGAGCTGGTCGGCATTACCGCCGGTGAGGCCAAGAACCCGCAGGTGACGCTGAAACGCGCGATTAACAACATCCTGTGGCGCATCCTGATCTTCTACGTCGGTGCCATTTTTGTCATTGTCACCATCTTCCCATGGAACGGTATCGGCACCACCGGCAGCCCATTTGTACTGACCTTTGCCAAAATCGGCATCGTTGCCGCTGCCGGTATCATTAACTTCGTGGTGCTGACCGCCGCACTCTCTGGCTGCAATAGCGGTATGTATAGCGGGGGACGCATGCTGTATGCGCTGGCCAAAAACCGTCAACTCCCTGCCTCACTGACCAGGCTGTCTGCCAGCGGCGTGCCGGTGAACTGTATTGCCGTGACCATCGCCTGTCTGTTGGTCGGCTCTGGCTTGAATTATCTGATCCCCAACCCGCAGGCGGTATTTGTCTATGTCTACAGCGCCAGCGTGCTGCCGGGTATGGTGCCGTGGTTTGTGGTGCTGATTAGCCAGCTGTATTTCCGCCGTGCCCATAAGGAAGCGATCAAAACCCACAGCTTTAAGTCGATCATGTTCCCCTATGTGAACTATCTGACCATCGCTTTCCTGGTCTGCGTGCTGATTGGTATGGGAATTAACCCGGATACTCGTATTTCTTTGTTGGTCGGGGCGATATTCTTGGCGGCAGTCAGCCTGTGCTACTTTGTTTTCGGTATGCACAAGAAACATCATCCGGCTGAAAAACGGACAGAAACCCAGCAATAACCGGTGAAAAGGGGCTGCGGATAGCCCTTTCCTGCGCGGGACTGAGCAAAGCGTAATCAAACGCGACATTTCTGCGAAAAAGCACTAGACAGGATTGGGTTAAAACCGTAGTATCCCCTCCCGCAACGGCGCTATGCGCCCGTAGCTCAGCTGGATAGAGCGCTGCCCTCCGGAGGCAGAGGTCTCAGGTTCGAATCCTGTCGGGCGCACCATTAAGTTTGTGTGCAAGAGCTGCGGTGGTAGTATTACCGCGTGAAGTAGTTAAGAAGTAATGGTGGCTATAGCTCAGTTGGTAGAGCCCTGGATTGTGATTCCAGTTGTCGTGGGTTCGAGTCCCATTAGCCACCCCACTTCCTAAGAGAAGTGAAGAATTGTAAGCTGTTTTGTGACTGTGCGAAGGTGGCGGAATTGGTAGACGCGCTAGCTTCAGGTGTTAGTGTTCTTACGGACGTGAGGGTTCAAGTCCCTCTCTTCGCACCACACACAAAATGTCTAATAAATTTAATATTTACATAGACATAAGCGATAAAATTCGGTAGTATCTGCAACAAGAAATCGGCGAGTAGCGCAGCTTGGTAGCGCAACTGGTTTGGGACCAGTGGGTCGGAGGTTCGAATCCTCTCTCGCCGACCACATTCAAGAAAACCCGCTTTTAGCGGGTTTTTTTACGTCTGTAGTTTATAGGATGAGCACCTCCGAAGGAGGTTTGAGCCGAGCGCAGCGAGACAACGTTGCTTTAGCAACGGCCCGCAGGGCGGCATCGCAGATGCAGTAATCCTCTCTCGCCGACCACATTCAGAAAAGCCCGTTCAGCAATGAACGGGCTTTTCGCTTTCTGCCATTCGGCAAATCTCGGCATCTTCCTGCTGTCCTTGCTTTGGGTTTCTGGAGCCGTGTTGGTTTTCAGCGACATCGGCATGGCGCATTGTCGCCAGGTTGAGACATATAACATTATGATTTAATACGATAAAAATCACTTTGGCTTAAGTCGTCGTTATAAGGCGACATATCTGCTGGGGCCAGGGGGAGAGTGGGTTTATATCCGATGAGAGGCGATAAATTTAATATGACGATTAAATCTCTTTTAATTCAAATAATTAAATTTTTTCTTTCAAGCTAAATGGCACTTTTCCCAAAGTTGGCACGCCAAGTGCAATATCTATTTCGTAGATGCTCATTCCACCTCTTATGTTTGCCTTAGGCTTCATAAACCCTGGGAATGACGCAGAGCCGATTTAAGGTGCCTATTGCCCACCAGAACGATGTCAGCGTTGCTTGCAGCCGCAGACATCACACTCCGGGCATAACGTTGAGTGAGGCACCGCCCCTGTTGTCCTAGACCTGATTGCTTTTTTATACACTTGCCACCGCGGCAAGTGTTTTTTTTTGCCTGAATATAAGCGACAGGCGAAAAAAAACGCGGCAACCATGCCGCGCTTTGATCTTTCGATAATGCCGTTATGACTCGCCGTTCTGCTTCAGGGTCAACATCAGACCTTCGCGACGCATTTGGGCCGCTTCGTCTGAGCGGTGCAGCTTATCCAGCACGTCCGCCAACCAGGCGTAGTCGTAGGCATCCGGGCGCTGTTTCAGTGCTTCCCGGAATGCATCGGCAGCCTGTTGCCATTCGCCGTGTTTCATCAACAGCTGACCCAGCGTGCTGTTGAGCAGCGGTGTGGCACCGTGTTGCTTCACCTGCTGACGCAGCGCTTTTTCCAACTGCTGCGGATTGCCGGACTTCAGGCGCGGGATCAACAACACCAGACGCTCATCGTACTGACGCTTCAGGCTATCGAGTACGATTTCCTGCGCCAATTCATGGTCATTGCATTCGATCAGGTGATCCACCATCGCAATTTGCAGCGGAACCTCATGGCGAGTTTTGCGGCTCTGATCTTTCCACCAGCGTTTCAGACCCTCGCTGCCTTCATCTGCCATGGCCTGATTCATCAAGCCAATATAGGCCTGCTGCTGCAGGGCCTGCAGCTCAGCCTCGGTATGCAGGTTGATCTTGCTCATCGACGGCAGGATCTCCAGCAACGAGGCAAAAGCGCCGGTGCGCAGATAAGCCAGCTCGGCCAGACGCAACACTTCCGGGTGACGCGGCGCCTGGTTCAGCAGGCGATCGACACCGTGACGTGCGGCATGGTTTTCGCCCTGCGCCAGTTGGATACGCACGCGAGTGATATCTACCGGCAACTGGTCGGTGTCGGCGGCTTCGGCGGCGCGTTCCAGGTATTGGTTAGTGCGGAAATCGTCACCGCGTTGCTGCGCGGCCTCGGCGGCCAGCAGGTAGTTCACCACCGGCTGTTCGGCGTGATCGGCGTTGCGCGTCAGCAGTTTTTCGACCTGCTTGTAATCGCCTTCAGCCAGTTTGATCAGCGCGGCCTTGGTCTGCTTGCGCGCACGGCTACGTTTACGCCCCAGGAACCAGCCGCGGGTATGAGCACCGGTGCGGAAGATGCGGCGCAGGATCCATTCGATCACCAGCAGCACGACAAACAGCAGGACGCCCATGATCACCAGGCCGGTGACGCTGGTTTCGATATTGTAGTTATCGGTCTGAATCAGCACATAGCCCTGATGGCCGGCCAACATCGGCCCGACCACCACGCTGGCGATCAGCACCAGGAACAGAAATAGCACGCGTAACATGGCTTATCCCTCCTGATGAGCGGCAGGGGACTGGGTCATCAGATTACGCACCCGGGTCTGCATCAGTTTTTCCAGCAGTGGCTGGCTTTTCAACTGGTCCGGCACGTCCATGGTGATTGACTGCTGGCTCAGGGCATCCAACTCTTCCAGGAAAGCTTTCGTGGCCGGGTCGGTGGTATCAAAGTAGGCGCGGATCCAGGTCGAGATGGTTTCCAGCGACTGTTTATACACTTCGTTCTGGTGGCGTGGGATCGCCTGAGCGGCAACCAGCAGGCGCGAACGGATATTCTCGCGCAGGTAAATGTCCTGGTTCGGCGCCAGCAACGGTTCTGCACTGCTATCACGGCGGCGAACGGTAATAAAGTCGGCCATAAAGTTGTGCCAGCTTTTGGTCAGATTTTGTCGCCACTCGCTAATCGAACTCGACAGCTCACCGCTGTCCTGATCCATCGGCGCTTCGTCACTGTCGTTATCCGCCAGGCGAAGGTTATCAACCTGATTGGATAACTGATTGGTCTTGAGGATGATACCGTCGAAATCTACCTGAGTCAGGGTGGACAGCGTGCTGACGTCTTCGGTGATGGCCCGACGAACCTCGAGCAGGCTCGGATCGTTCATGTCTGCCAGGCTGGCATCGGCACTTTTCAGCAGGGCGGCGGCGGTAGTCACGTCCTGATCGCTCCACAGTTTACGGCCGGCCATTTTCACCAGGAAGTCGGCCTGCGCCAGTAACCAGGTTTTGGCGTCGCTGCCGGAGATGATGGCGACTTTTTCTTGCAGTTCACTCAGTTGTCGCGTCAGGGTCGCTTGCTCGCGGTCGGCGGCATCCAGCGTTTTTCCCTGTTGCTGCAACAGGCCTTCCAGCGCGTTTTTTTCCTGCTGTTGGCTCTGTTTCAGCGCTTCGAGCTGCTGCTGCAAGTTTTGATTGGCGGTGATCAACTGCTGTGCCTGTCGATGTGTGTGGTAATAGCCACCCGCGCCAAGGGCAATAACCAGCACGATGGCGATCGCGCCCAATATCGGGCCGGTATTTTTACCTTTACGCTGGTTAGCGTCTGGTGGCTTGGGGCTATCAGCCACTGGGGTTGGCTCTTCAACCGGGGCGGAGGGGGTATTTTGTTCCGTCATAGTGGCACATCCCATAGTCAGGTTTATTGTAGCGCGCGGATCAGCGCGTCATTATCGGCGTTATCAGCTACCCGAATTGTGCTCCAGCCCAATTCCTGGGCGAGGGTAGCCAGGCGTTCACTCACTACGACCAGGCGGCAACGCAACAGCCACGATGAACGGTAGTAATCAGGAACTAAAGTATAGAGCTGTTGTAACATTTCACCGCTGGTGACTACCAGCGTATCAACACCGGCACGTTGCCAGTGGGCGCTTTGCTCGCTGCCATCATAATGCACCGGGCTGCGTTGATAACATTCATAATAGCTGACGGCGGCGCCGCGCTCACTCAGGCTGTTGCCGAGCAGCTCACGCCCGCCGTTGCCGCGCAGGATCAATGCCTGCTTACCGTCCAGATTCTGCAACGCCGGCAACAGGAGCAGCGTTTCGCTGATTTCCTGCTCGCGCGGATATTCCACCGGCAGGCTGCTGATGCGGTGCATCGCCAGTGCGGTGTTACGGCCGATAGCATAATAGGCCAACCTGGCCGGCCATGGCAGCCCAACGCGACCCATCACCGAGTTGGCGTAGCTGACCGAATGTTGCGACAGGATAAACACCAAATCGCCATCATTGAGTTGCTGCAACGCCTGCGGCAGTTTGGGCAGATCGCCGCCAGGGGCGAAATCGATCAGCGGGGCATGATAGGCAACCCGGCCGAGCGCACGCAGTCGGCTTACCAATTGCTCTCCCGAAGGAGAAGGGCGGGTTACCAGAATCGTCATGCCGGAGGATTTCCCTGATAAACATCCTGTAGAATTTCGCGAGCGCCCTGCGCCAGCAACTCTTCCGCCAGCTCAATGCCCATTTGTTCCGCCAGCGCTGCCGGGCCGCGACGTTCGCCGCGCACCATCTGACTGCCATCCGGGGAGCCTACCAATGCACGCAGCCACAGGCTGTCGCCATCGAGTTCGGCATAGCTGCCGATCGGCACCTGACAACCGCCTTCCAGCCGGGTATTCATCGCACGTTCGGCACGAACGCGGGTTTCGGTGACGGCATGATTGAGCGGGGCCAGTAGCGCACGGGTGGTTTCATCGTCGAGGCGGCACTCAATGCCCACCGCACCCTGACCTACCGCCGGCAAGCACTCTTCCGGGCTAAGCGGGCTGCGGATGCGTTGTTCCAGTCCCAGGCGCTTGAGCCCGGCGACCGCCAGAATAATGGCGTCGTAATCACCGTTGTCCAGTTTTGACAAACGGGTGCCAACGTTGCCGCGCAGATCGCGCACGATCAGGTCCGGACGACGCTCACGTAACTGGCACTGGCGGCGCAGGCTGGAGGTGCCAACCACGCTGCCCTGCGGCAGTTGATCGAGCGAGGTGAAACGATTGGATACAAATGCGTCGCGTGGATCGTCGCGCTCGCAAATGGTCACCAAACCCAGGCCGGCGGGGAAATCTACCGGGACGTCTTTCATCGAATGGACGGCGATATCGGCGCGGCCATCGAGTAACGCCAGCTCAAGTTCCTTAACAAACAGCCCTTTACCACCGACCTTCGCCAGTGGCGTATCCAGAATAATGTCGCCCTTAGTGACCATTGGCACCAGTTCAACCTGCAGGCCAGGGTGGTTGGCCATCAGGCGCTGCTGCACATAATGTGCCTGCCAGAGAGCGAGTGGGCTTTGTCGGGTGGCAATTCGAATAATTTTGTCTAACATGCTTGTTACCGTTTTTATAATTCGCCGTTCATCCTACCACTGAGTGTGAAAACTGTCAGTGCAAGAAGCCGCAGGCGAAGAAAGGACAACGGAATCAACGGGACGTGTGATGTGTTTTGGGGCAGTTAACACTGCGGGTAAATCGTTTGGAGTGGCGCTACAATAATAGTGAAGCGTTACTTCCTTTACGGTCAATCAGCAAGGTGTTAGATTGATCACGTTTCCAGCAATAAGTTGCCAAATATTCTTCCAACACTAACGGCGCTTATGGAATACGGGTTTTTTTCTAAATACCGGGATAATCAGGCGAGACGTCTTGTACCTCTACATCGAGACATTGAAGCAGAGACTGGATGCGATCAATCAATTAAGAATCGATCGCGCCCTAGCGGCCATGAAGCCCGCGTTCCAACGGGTATACAGTCTGCTGCCTACCTTATTGCACCACCACCACCCACTGATGCCAGGTTATCTGAACGGTAACGTTCCCCATGGCGTTTGCATCTACACGCCTGATGAAACCCAGCAAGAATACCTCAACGATTTAGAAGACAAATGGGGCAGCCCGTTTGACAAGCCTGCCAGTGGTGAACTGCCGATTACCGGGGTTTACTCGATGGGCAGCACGTCGTCGATCGGCCAGAGTTGCAGCTCGGATCTCGATATCTGGGTGTGCCACCAGTCCTGGCTGGATAACGAAGAGCGCAACCGCCTGCAACAAAAATGCAGCCTGTTGGAAAAATGGGCGGCGTCGATGGGGGTCGAAGTCAGCTTCTTCCTGATCGATGAAAACCGGTTCCGCCATAACGAAAGCGGCAGCCTGGGCGGTGAAGACTGCGGTTCTACCCAACATATCCTGCTGCTGGACGAATTTTACCGTACCGCGGTGCGCCTGGCCGGCAAACGTATTTTGTGGAACATGGTGCCGGGCGACGAAGAATCACATTACGATGAATATGTGTTGTCGCTGTACTCGCAAGGCGCGCTAACGCCGAACGAATGGCTGGATCTCGGTGGTTTGGGTACGCTGTCGGCGGAAGAATATTTCGGTGCCAGCCTGTGGCAGTTGTACAAAAGCATCGACTCGCCATACAAGGCGGTGCTGAAGACCCTGTTGCTGGAAGCGTACTCCTGGGAATACCCGAATACTCAATTGCTGGCGATGGACATCAAACAGCGCCTGCATCAGGGTGAAATCGTCTGCTTTGGTCTTGACGCCTACTGTATGATGCTCGAACGCGTCACGCATTATCTGAACGCCATCAACGATACCACCCGCCTCGATCTGGTCCGCCGCTGTTTCTACCTGAAAGTCTGTGAAAAACTGTCGCGTGCCAACGCATGCGTCGGCTGGCGCCGTGAGATCCTCAGCCAGTTGGTCAGCGAATGGGGCTGGGACGAAGAGCGTCTGGCTATCCTGGATAATCGCGCCAACTGGAAAATCGCACGGGTGCGGGAAGCGCACAACGAACTGTTGGATGCGATGATGCAAAGCTACCGCAACCTGATCCGCTTCGCCCGTCGCAACAACCTCAGCGTCAGTGCCAGCCCGCAGGATATCGGCGTGCTGACCCGCAAGCTGTACGCCGCGTTTGAAGCGCTGCCCGGCAAGGTGACGCTGGTGAACCCGCAGATTTCGCCGGACCTGTCAGAAGACGACTTAACCTTTATTCATGTGCCAGTTGGCCGCGCCAACCGCACCGGTTGGTACCTGTACAACCAGGCACCGGCCATGGACTCGATTGTTAGCCATCAACCGCTGGAATATAACCGTTACCTGAACAAGCTGGTGGCCTGGGCTTATTTCAACGGCCTGCTGACGCCGAAGACCCGTTTGCATATCAAGAGCGGCAACCTGTGTGACACTGCCAAACTGCAGGAGTTGGTGGCCGATGTGTCGCACCACTTCCCGCTGCGGCTGGCGGCACCGACGCCAAAAGCCTTGTACAGCCCATGTGAAATTCGCCATTTGGCGATTATCGTCAATCTGGAAAACGATCCGACCGCCGCCTTCCGCAATCAGGTGGTGCATTTCGATTTCCGCAAGCTCGATGTGTTCAGCTTCGGCCAGCAGCAACAGTGCCTGGTGGGCAGTATCGATCTGCTGTACCGCAACTCCTGGAACGAAGTGCGTACCCTGCATTTCAGCGGTGAGCAATCGGTGTTGGAAGCCTTGAAGACCATTCTCGGTAAAATGCATCAGGACGCCGCCCCACCAGAATCGGTAGAGGTGTTCTGCTACAGCCAGCATCTGCGCGGTTTGATCCGTACCCGTATTCAGCAGTTGGTGTCAGAGTGCATTGAACTGCGCTTGTCCAGCACTCGACTGGAACCGGGCCGCTTTAAGGCGGTGCGGGTTGCCGGCCAGACCTGGGGTCTGTTCTTCGAGCGACTGAGCGTGTCGGTGCAAAAGCTGGAAAACGCGGTGGAATTCTACGGGGCGATTTCCAACAACAAATTGCATGGCCTGTCGATCAAAGTGGAAACCGATCAGGTGCATTTGCCGCCGGTGGTGGATGGTTTCGCCAGTGAGGGGATCATTCAGTTCTTCTTTGAGGACACGTCGGACGACAAGGGCTTTAACATCTATATTTTGGATGAGTCGAACCGCGTTGAGGTTTATCACCATTGTGAAGGCAGTAAAGAGGAACTGGTGCGCGACGTCAGCCGTTTCTATTCTTCCTCGCACGATCGTTTCACCTATGGCTCCAGCTTCATCAACTTCAATTTGCCGCAGTTTTACCAGATAGTGCAGCTTGATGGCCGCACTCAGGTGATCCCGTTCCGCAGTAACGTGTTGTCGAGCCTGTGTGTTCCGCTGACTGACGGCGCGGCTCAGCCGCTGAAACAGCAGTTCCAGCTGCACTGATATCGCAGGGGCTCAGTCAACTGAACCCCGGTGAGTGCGGCTATTTTCAGGCAAATTTCACTTCTTCGCCGGCCTGTGCGCTGGCGGCTTCGCTTAGCAACGGATAGAACGCACGATCGCTGCGATCGCAGAGCCACACGCCATCACGGTAGTTAAAGTGATAGCCGCCGGTCTTGGTTGCCAGCCAAACCTGATGCAGTGGCTCCTGGCGATTGATGACAATTTTTGTGCCATTTTCGAAGCTTAACGTCATTACGCCACCGTTGGTTTCGTAATCGATATCCGCATCGCCGTCAAAATCGTCCAGTGTCTCTTCAATATTAAGCATCAGTTGGTCAGCCAACTGGTGAAACTCACTGTCGTTCATAATCAATTCCTATTGCTTTTCATGATCCACCTGCGATTATAGAGACCTTGGACGCATGAATTACAGGCATTAATGCAAATGAAAAAACAACTACGCTATGCGCTGATGGCAGTTCTGCTTGCCGGGCTCTCCGGCTGTGGTCTGAAAGGCCCGCTGTACTTCCCTCCAGCCGATCCGGCCAGCACTAAGAAACCGGCCACTCAGGTTCAGACTGGCGAACAGGTACAGAAAAATCAGCAGGAACTTTCCAGCTCTCAGCAAAAACCGTCGATGAGCGCTCAGTAACACCCTATTTGCGGCGGCACAGGCCACCGCAAACCAAGACGGATAGCGGAGTATGATATGCAGTTCTCCAAAATGCACGGTCTGGGCAACGACTTTATGGTGGTCGATGCCGTTACACAGAATGTCTATTTTTCACCCGAGCTGATCCGCCGTTTGGCCGATCGGCACCTGGGCGTTGGCTTCGACCAGCTGCTGGTGGTAGAACCGCCTTACGATCCGGAACTGGATTTCCACTACCGCATTTTTAACGCCGACGGCAGTGAAGTGGCGCAGTGCGGCAACGGCGCTCGCTGTTTTGCCCGCTTTGTGCGGCTGAAAGGGCTGACCAACAAGCGCGATATTCGCGTGAGCACCCAGACCGGACGTATGGTGCTGAGTGTCACCGATGACGATTTGGTGTGTGTGAACATGGGCGAGCCGAACTTTGATCCGCAGACGGTGCCCTTTCGCGCGACCAAAGAAGAAAAGACTTACATCATGCGTGCAGCGGAACATACGGTGCTGTGCGGCGTGGTGTCGATGGGCAACCCACATTGTGTTTTACAGGTAGATGATGTAAAAACCGCCAAGGTGGAATTGCTCGGGCCGGTGCTGGAAGGGCATGAGCGCTTCCCTGAACGGGCCAACATTGGTTTTATGCAAATTGTCAGCCGTGAGCACATCAAATTGCGCGTGTATGAGCGCGGTGCCGGCGAAACCCAGGCCTGCGGAAGCGGCGCCTGTGCGGCAGTGGCAGTGGGGATCCAACAGGAATTGCTGTCAGAAGAGGTGCATGTAGAACTGCCGGGCGGCAGCCTGCATATTCGCTGGAAAGGACCGGGCAGCCCGCTGTTTATGACCGGCCCGGCAACCCATGTATATGACGGATTTATTCATCTATGAAGAGTGTTGAGGACCAGGCTGTCGCAGGCATTGAGCTTGACGACGACACCGTGATGCAGTTTCTGCTGCAAAACCCGGACTTCTTTATCCGCAATGCGCGGTTGGTGGAACAGATGCGCGTTCCCCATCCCGTTCGCGGTACCGTGTCGCTGGTCGAGTGGCATCTGGCCCGCCAGCGCAACCATATCAACCGGCTGGAAGAAGAAATCACCCTGCTGATGGAGCAGGCCAGCGCCAACGAAACGCTGTTTGCCAGCCTGCTGCATTTGCAGGCCAATCTGGCCACCGCCGACAGCCTGCAGGATATGCTCAACCGCCTGCAGCGTTGGGCGCGCGGTTTCGGTTTGGCCGGCGCCAATATTCGCCTGTTTTCTGAAAGCTGGAAAATCGGTGCGCCTTCCGATTTCACCCACCTTGCCCTGACGCGTTCGTCGTTCGAACCGCTGCGCATTCAGCGTCTGGGTGACCAACAGCATTTCCTCGGCAGCCTCAATGGCCCTGAGCTGCTGTTGCTGCTGCCGCAGGCCAAGCTGGTCGGCTCGGTAGCGCTGTCGATGTTGGGTGAAGACGGCGAACTGGGCATGGTGATTTTCAGCAGCCGCGATACGCAACACTATCAGCAGGGCATGGGCACCGTGATGCTCAATCAACTGGCGCGCATGCTGCCGGAACTGCTGGAACGCTGGGTCGAACGCGCATGATCCCGCTGGCGGCCAGCCTGCAACAGCCGGTGGACGCTTTTTTGCGCTATCTGAAGGTCGAGCGTCAGCTCAGCCCGCTCACCCAACTGAGTTATTCGCGTCAACTGCAGGCGCTGATGGCGCTGGCGCAGGAAATTGGCGTCACGGAGTGGCCGTTGCTGGACGCCGCCAAAGTCCGTCAGCTTGCGGCGCGCAGTAAACGTGCCGGATTACAGTCCTCCAGCCTCGCGCTGCGCCTGTCGGCGTTGCGCAGTTTTCTCGACTGGCAGGTCAGCCAGGGTATGCTGATTGCCAACCCGGCCAAAGGGATCCGAACGCCACGCAGCGGCCGTCATCTGCCGAAAAACATCGACGTTGATGAAATGAATCAGCTGCTGAATATCGATCTTAACGATCCTTTGGCGGTGCGCGATCGCGCCATGCTTGAAGTCATGTACGGTGCCGGGCTGCGTCTTTCGGAACTGGTGGGGCTGGACTGTCGCCATGTCGATCTGGCCGCCGGTGAAATCTGGGTGTTGGGTAAGGGCAGTAAGGAACGCAAACTGCCGGTGGGCCGCACTGCGGTGACCTGGCTTGAACACTGGCTGGCGATGCGCGATCTGTTCGGGCCGTCAGACGACGCGATGTTCCTGTCTAATCAGGGCAAGCGCATCTCGACCCGCAATGTGCAAAAGCGTTTTGCCGAGTGGGGCGTCAAACAGGGCGTTAACAGCCATATCCATCCGCACAAGCTGCGCCACTCGTTTGCCACCCATATGCTGGAGTCGAGCGGCGATCTGCGTGCGGTGCAGGAACTGCTCGGCCACGCCAATCTGACCACCACTCAAATCTACACTCACCTCGACTTTCAACATCTGGCGAACGTGTACGATGCTGCGCATCCACGCGCCAAACGGGGGAAATCCTGATGCATTTTTATCGTCCGTTGCGACCGCTGGCGGCGCTGACTTTTGATCTGGACGACACGCTGTACGACAATCGGCCGGTGATCAAACAGACCGAGCTGCAATCGGTCGCTTTTCTGCAGAACTACCATCCCGGGCTGAACCACTTCCAGTCGGCGGATTTTCATCGCCTGCGCCAGGAGCTGCGCGAACAGGATCCGGAGATTTATCACGATGTCACCCAGTGGCGCTGGCGCGCTATCCATTTGGCGCTGAGCCGTCAGGGGCTGCGTGACGCCGAAGCCGCCGACGGCGCCGATGCGGCGATGCAGAACTTTGCGCTGTGGCGCAGCCGCATCGAGGTACCGGAAGCAACCCATACCACCCTGAAAGCGCTGGGTGAACGTTTCCCGCTGGTGGCGATCACCAACGGCAATGCCGATCCGGCACTGTGCGGGCTGGATGGTTACTTCCAGTTTGTGCTGCGTTCCGGGCCGGATGGCCGCGCCAAGCCCTATCAGGACATGTATCAACTGGCCGCCGAGCGGTTGGGAGTGGCCCCGGAACGCATTCTTCACGTGGGTGATGATTTGACCACCGACGTCGCCGGGGCATTGCGTTCCGGTCTGCAGGCCTGTTGGATCAACGACCGCCAGCGCAGCCTGATGCAGGCCGCCGACAGCCGGTTGCTGCCACATATTGAGATTTCGCAGTTGGCATCGCTGACAGCATTGTTATAATCCCTGCCAGAACTCTGTATAAATTCCCAGTGGAATCGCGTCTCTGACGCGCTTTCCCTTACCAATTAATGGTGCCTATGGACGTTTCCGATCTGCTCGACAGCCTGAATGAAAAACAACGCGAAGCGGTGGCGGCGCCACGTGGCAACCTGTTGGTACTGGCCGGCGCGGGCAGCGGTAAAACCCGGGTGCTGGTGCATCGCATCGCCTGGCTGCTGGCGGTAGAGAACTGCTCGCCGTATTCCATTATGGCGGTGACCTTCACCAACAAGGCGGCGGCGGAAATGCGCCACCGTATCGAACACCTGATTGGCACCAGCCAGGGCGGCATGTGGATTGGTACCTTCCACGGCCTGGCTCATCGGCTGCTGCGCGCTCATCATTTGGATGCCAACCTGCCGCAGGATTTCCAAATTCTCGACAGCGACGACCAGTTCCGCCTGCTCAAGCGTATCGTCAAAGCGTTGAATATCGACGAGAAGCAATGGCCGCCGCGTCAGGCAATGTGGTACATCAACGGCAAAAAAGATGAGGGCCTGCGCCCGCAGCACGTTGAAACCTACAACAACCCGGTGGAAGCGACCTGGCTGCGTATCTACCAGGCCTACCAGGAAGCCTGCGATCGCGCCGGGCTGGTGGACTTTGCCGAGCTGTTGCTGCGTGCCCATGAGCTGTGGCTGAACAAGCCGCATATCCTCAATCATTACCGCGAACGCTTCACCAACGTGCTGGTGGACGAGTTTCAGGATACCAACAGCATTCAGTACGCCTGGATCCGCCTGCTGGCCGGCAATAACAGCAACGTGATGATCGTCGGCGACGATGATCAGTCGATCTACGGCTGGCGCGGCGCTCAGGTGGAAAATATCCAACGCTTCCTGAAGGATTTCCCCGGTGCGCAAAGCGTACTTCTGGAACAGAACTACCGCTCGACCAGCAATATCCTGAAATCGGCCAATACCCTGATCGCCAACAACGGCGGACGCATGGGGAAAAATCTGTGGACCGAAGGCGGCGAAGGCGAGCCTATCTCAGTCTACTGTGCTTTCAACGAGCTGGATGAATCGCGCTTCGTAGTGGGCCGTATCAAAGCCTGGCAGGAAAACGGCGGTGCGCTGAATGATTGCGCCATCCTTTATCGCAGCAATGCCCAGTCGCGCGTACTGGAAGAGGCGCTGCTGCAAACGGCGATGCCATACCGTATTTACGGTGGGCAGCGCTTCTTCGAGCGTCAGGAGATAAAGGATGCCCTGGCCTACCTGCGGCTGATCGCTAACCGCAACGACGATGCTGCGTTCGAACGCGTGGTGAATACGCCGACGCGTGGCATTGGCGACCGGACGCTGGACGAAGTGCGTCGTACGGCCCGCGATCGTCAATTGACCCTGTGGCAGGCCACCCGCGCACTGTTGCAGGACAAGGTGCTGGCCGGGCGCGCGGCATCAGCACTGCAACGCTTTACCGAGCTGGTGGACTCACTGGCGCACGAAACCGCCGATATGCCACTGCACGTTCAGACCGATCGGGTGATCCGCGATTCGGGGCTGTTCATTATGTATGAGCAGGAGAAGGGCGAAAAAGGTCAGGCACGTATCGAAAACCTTGAGGAACTGGTGACGGCAACGCGCCAGTACAGCTATCAGGATGAAGATCAGGATCTGATGCCGCTGCAGGCGTTTCTGTCACATGCTGCGCTGGAAGCGGGCGAGGGGCAGGCCGATGCCTATCAGGACGCGGTGCAGTTGATGACCCTGCACTCGGCCAAGGGGCTGGAGTTCCCGCAGGTGTTTATCGTCGGCATGGAAGAGGGGATGTTCCCGAGCCAAATGTCGCTGGACGAAGGCGGCAGGCTGGAAGAAGAGCGCCGCCTGGCCTACGTTGGGTTGACGCGCGCCATGCAGAAACTGACGCTGACCTATGCCGAAACCCGTCGTCTGTACGGCAAAGAGGTTTATCACCGGCCTTCACGTTTCATCGGCGAACTGCCGGAGGAGTGTGTGGAAGAAGTGCGTTTGCGCGCCAGCGTCTCACGGCCGGCGAATCACCGCCGCATGGGCACGCCGATCAGCGAAAACGACACCGGTTACAAGCTGGGCCAGCGAGTGCGCCACCCCAAGTTTGGCGAAGGGACTATCGTCAATCTGGAAGGCAGCGGCGAACACAGCCGGTTGCAGATTGCTTTCCCGGGTGAAGGCATCAAGTGGCTGGTGGCCGCTTACGCCCGCCTGGAGGCGGTGTAAACCCGGTGCCGGCAGGGGCGAGTTATCGCCCCTATGGTGACATCAAACAGTATGGGTATAGCGATCGCCGATCTGCGCGGTGGCATACCAACGCATCACCGCTTCGGTACCTTCGGCCCCTTCCTGCGGTGCCCACGGCATGCAGTCTTCTTCCGACAGCGCCTGATAAGGCCCTTGCTTCACTTCGAATACCACGCCACCCGGATCAACCGACAGCACGGCATGCCAGGTAAACGCCGGCATCTCCAGCACTTTGGTTTCTTCGCCGAGCAGGGTGCGCTGGGTGACGACGCCGTCCTCGTTAAACTGCAGCACCACAAAACGGCCGCGCAGCGGGGTCAGCAGCTCCCAGGTTTGCGGATGGCGGTGGGGGCGGATATAGGTGCCGGGTTCCATGGCAATTGCCAGTCGCTGCACCGGGTCGCTCAACTCTTCGTGTAACGTACGGTGCGCGCGCAGGCGTGCCACTTTAGCGGCCTGTTCACTCATGGCGGTCAGGTCGTGGGCGGTAATTTGTTTCATCGGTAAAGTCCGCAAGCTTATCGTGGCCTAATCTTAGCAACATTCTTGCGCGTGGTCAGAGATCGTCGCAGCTTTTTCGTTACCCTTTATCGCCGATTTTGCTGATTTCCCCCATTGGTTATAGCGATGAATTGTTGCGCAATTATCGGACCTAACCGGTTGACAGACTTTTTCTTCTCGGCGTAACATGCGCGCACTATTATCAATGAGGACATACGCCTTGGACACACCCAGTAGATACTGGCTCACTGACCTGGACAACAACAGGTGCAACTTCTAAGGCTATCCCATTGAGCTGATAGCCTTCGTGGTTGTCGGCGACCTCTTCAGTGTCGCTATGAGTCAGATCCTTACATGGTCTGAAACAAGCTGGTGATACAACATCCCCCTGTTTCTGTGCTTCCACGCGTTGTTTACCCCTGTCACCCCAAGGGAGTTTTAGCAGATGCTAAGCGCGTTTAAATTAGATAACAGCCGCCTGTCCCGTCTGGAGTTGGATGACTCCGATGACCTCACTACGTCACTGTGGGTTGACCTGGTTGAGCCGGAAGAAGGCGAACGTGAGCGCGTGCAAAACGAGCTGGGCCAAAGCCTGGCGACACGCCCGGAGCTGGACGATATCGAAGCTTCCGCGCGTTTCTTCGAAGACGAAGACGGTCTGCATATTCACTCCTTTTTCTATTTTGAAGATGCGGAAGACCATGCCGGCAACTCCACCGTGGCTTTCACCATTCGCGATGGCCGCCTGTATACCCTGCGTGAGCGTGAACTGCCGGCGTTTCGCCTGTACCGCATGCGTGCCCGTAATCTGACGATGGTTGACGGCAACGCCTACGAGCTGTTGCTGGATTTGTTCGAAACCAAGATTGAGCAGTTGGCGGACGAGATCGAAAACGTCTACAGCGATCTGGAAAAGCTCAGCCGGGTAATCATGGAAGGCCATCAGGGTGATGAATACGACGAGGCGCTGTCGACGCTGGCCGAACTGGAAGATATCGGCTGGAAGGTCCGTCTGTGCCTGATGGATACCCAACGGGCGCTGAACTTCCTGGTGCGCAAGGCGCGGCTGCCAACCGGTCAGCTGGAACAGGCGCGTGAAGTGCTGCGCGACATCGAATCCCTGTTGCCGCACAACGAATCGCTGTTCCAGAAGGTCAACTTCCTGATGCAGGCGGCGATGGGCTTTATCAACATCGAACAGAACCGCATCATCAAGATCTTCTCGGTGGTTTCGGTGGTGTTCCTGCCGCCAACGCTGGTGGCCTCAAGCTACGGGATGAACTTTGAGTTTATGCCGGAGCTGAAGTGGTCGTTCGGTTATCCCGGCGCCATCAGCCTGATGATCCTGGCGGGGCTGGCCCCTTATCTGTACTTCAAACGCAAGAACTGGCTGTAAGCTGACGGGCGAACCTGTTCGCCCGATATTTCTGCCGTTGGCCAACGCTTAGCCTGCTAAATAGGGTTAGAATGCCCCCACGGCTTATCTGTCTGTAAGGCATGCGTTTTGATGGAGAAGTTCCCCCGCTTGATTCAATGGTCAATCCTGCTGCTGGCTTCGCTGGTGTTGGGGTTTGGCCTGCAAACCTTCCATATTCCCGCTGCGCTGTTGCTGGGGCCGATGATTGTCGGCGTAGCCATGGGGCTGCTGGGCGCTACGGTGCGCATTCCCGGCTACCTGTTTATCGCTGCGCAGGCGGTGCTGGGCTGCATGATTGCACAAAGCCTTTCTCCCGCTATTCTCACGCCGTTACTCGATGACTGGCCGCTGGTGCTGCTGGTGCTGATCGCCACGCTGCTGGCCAGTGGCATTTCCGGCTGGTGCCTGGTGCGTTTTAGCGGCCTGCCTGGGCCGACCGGTGCCTGGGGCTCGTCGCCCGGCGGAGCGTCGGCCATGGTAGCCATGGCCGGTGATTTTGGCGCAGACGTTCGATTGGTGGCATTTATGCAGTATCTGCGGGTACTGTTTGTCGCGACCGCAGCGGCGATGGTGGCCCGCATTGGGCTGGGTGATGAGGCAGGGCACGGCAGTGCGGCGCTGGAATGGTTCCCGTCGCTGGATTGGCGTTTTCCGGCGACGCTGGGCGTAGCTATGGTCGGTGCCTGGTTGGGGCCTCGGCTGCGTATCCCGTCCGGCGCGCTGTTGTTGCCGATGATCATCGGTGCGACGCTGCATTCCAGCGGCACGATGGCGCTGCAGATACCAGAGTGGCTACTGGCCTTGGCTTATACGTTGATTGGCTGGAGCGTCGGGCTGCGTTTTACCCGGCCGATATTTCTACTGGCATTGCGGACTCTGCCGCAGATGGTGGTGTCGATCGTCGCGCTGATGCTGTTTTGTGGCCTGCTGGCGTGGATGCTGACGCACTTTCTGCCGGTAGACCTGATGACTGCCTATTTGGCGACCAGCCCAGGCGGATTGGATACCGTGGCGATCATTGCCGCCGGCAGCCGGGTAGACATGTCTTTTGTGATGGCGATGCAGACACTGCGGCTGTTCACTATTCTGCTGACGGGGCCGGCGATGGCGCGGTTTATTTCCAACCACGCCACGCCGGCCTCAACCTAGCTCTGACCTCAGCGCAGTTTACGCTGGGTGTAGAGCGCGTCGAGGATAAACAGCAGCAGCGCCGCCCAGATAAAGCCGAAGGTGACCAGTTTGTCCTGTCCGACGGTTTCACCGTAGAAGGTCACGGCCAGCAGGAACATCAGCGTGGGGCCGAGGTATTGGAAGAAGCCGAGCGTCGACAGGCGCAGACGAGTAGCCGCAGCGGTAAAGAACAGCAGCGGTATGGTGGTGACGATACCAGCGGCCACCAGCAACAGGTTCAGCGACCAGGCATTGGCACCGAGGTGGCTGGTCGGGCTGTCGGCGAACAGGAACAGATAGGCGGCCGCTACCGGCAGCAGCCACAGGGTTTCGATCAGCATGCCGGTCTGCGCGTCGATGGCGACCTTCTTGCGCAGCAGGCCGTAGAAGGCAAAGCTGAATGCCAGCCCCAGACCGATAATCGGTAGCGAGCCGAATTGCCATAGCTGGATCAGGACGCCGGCAAAAGCCAGTGCCACCGCCAACCACTGCATCCGACGGAAGCGTTCGCCCAGGAACAACATCCCCAGCAGCACATTCACCAGCGGATTAATGAAATAGCCCAGGCTGGCTTCCAGCATGTGGTGGTTATTTACCGCCCAGATAAACAGCAGCCAGTTGCCACCGATCAGCAACGCGGTCACCGCCAGCAGCAACAGCCGCTTACGGTCGTGGCAGGCGGCCCGCACCTGTGACCAATTACGTCCGAGAGTGATCAGCGCCAGCATAAAGAAGAACGACCAAATCACCCGATGGGTGAGGATCTCGTCGGCAGGCACCTGTTGGATCAGCTTGAAATAGGCAGGGGCGATGCCCCAAATAAAATAGGCGGCCAGAGCAAAGAAGATGCCCTGCCGTGTTTGCTGTGCGTCCATGACGTTACTCAGATGGGTAAAACGGAGATGCGGTGAGTGTACTTAAGACGCTCACCGCACACAATCACCCGACCAGGTAGGTGGCAGTAGCGCTGGCAATATGCAGGCCATCGTGATTATGCAGTTCGACGCGGGCGACCGCGACTTTATTGCCGCTGCGCAATACGCTGGCGGCGGCGACGAAATGCTCGCCACGGCCAGGGCGCAGATAGTCAACGCGCAGATCTATGGTTCCCATGCGGGAAAGACGAGTAGCGACTTCTTCTTCGATCAACGGATCCAGACGCATTAACACGCTGCCGGCGCACGCCAGCCCGGCGGCGACGTCCAGCACCGAGGCGATCACGCCGCCGTGCAGAATTTTCTGGGCGGCATTGCCCACCAGCTTGGGCTGGTTGGTGAAACTCAGCTCCACATAGTCGTCGTCAAAGCGGCGCAGTTCCAGGCCCAGCTCGCGGTTAAACGGCATGTGATAAACAAAGATCTCGCCAATTTTCTGGCGGGCGGCTTCAAGTGTCAGTGGTGTGGTAGACATAAATACCCATTCTTTTCTGTGTAGTAGGGAAAGCTAACTGGTCAGTCCAGGTTAACCGTTTGTTGATATTATGCCTATATTTTGTTGCTTTCCAGACTAATCCAATAAATACACTCCGTACTGCTGTAAAGCTCCCTTTGTGTGTAAAATGGCCTGTTTTTATTTCAGAATTTGTCAATTTTGTTGGGGTGAGGAACGTTATGCGCATTTTGTCAGGGTTCATTTTGGCCACGCTGGCGGCGGCTCCGCTGGCTCAGGCGGAAGAAGCCAAAGAGCAGCAAATTCATGATAAACCGGCGGTGCGCGGCAGCATTATTGCCAACATGCTGCAGGATCACGACAACCCATTCACGCTGTATCCGTATGACACCAACTACGTGTTGTATACCGATACCAGCAATATCAACAAAGAGGCCATCCAGTCCTATAACTGGGCCGATAATGCCCGCAAGGACGAGGTCAAATTCCAACTCAGCCTGGCGTTCCCACTGTGGCGTGGCATTGCCGGTGATAACTCGGTGCTGGGCGCCTCTTATACTCAGCGCTCCTGGTGGCAGCTTTCTAACCACAGTGAGTCATCCCCGTTCCGTGAGACCAACTACGAGCCGCAGGTGTTCCTGGGGTGGGCGACCGATTATAGCTTCGCCGGCTGGACGCTGCGTGACGTTGAAGTGGGCTTGAATCACCAGTCCAACGGCCGTTCTGATCCCACTTCACGCAGCTGGAACCGGGGTTATGCGCGCTTTATGGCACAAAACGGCAACTGGCAGGTGGATCTCAAGCCCTGGTTCCGCTTTTCGGAAAGCGACAGCAGTGACGATAACCCGGACATCACCAAATACATGGGCTATTACCGTCTGAAAGTGGGCTATGCCTGGGGTGACAGCGTGTTCAGTGTCGACAGCCATTACAACTGGAACAGCGGTTATGGCGGCGCGGAATTAGGCTGGAGCTACCCGATCAGCAAGCACGTGCGTTTCTACACTCAGGTGTTCAGCGGTTACGGCGAATCCTTGATTGATTACAACTTCCGGCAGACACGGGTTGGCGTTGGTGTCATGCTTAACGATATTATGTAATCCGGCCGTCATAAAGGCGGCGTATCGCAGCAAAAAATGGGGAAGTGTGTGTCAACCGCAGCAGTGATAAACAAAGAGTTGCTGGCCGAGCAGGTATTACGCGATACCTTCGGCTACCAGCAATTCCGACCGGGTCAACAAACGATTATCAACACGGCGATCGGCGGGCAGGATTGCCTGGTGGTCATGCCGACCGGTGGCGGTAAATCGTTGTGTTACCAAATCCCGGCGCTGGTGATGGATGGCCTGACGTTAGTGGTTTCCCCGTTGATCTCGCTGATGAAAGATCAGGTCGATCAACTGCTGGCCTATGGCGTCGCCGCTGCCTGCTATAACTCAACGCAAACGCGTGAGCAGCAGCTCGAGGTGATGGCGGGTTGCCGCAGCGGCCAGATCAAAATGCTGTATATCGCCCCCGAGCGGCTGATGATGGACAGTTTCCTCGATCAGCTCGGCGGCAACCCACCTGCCTTGTTGGCGGTGGACGAAGCGCACTGTATTTCGCAGTGGGGTCACGACTTCCGGCCTGAATACCGCGCGTTAGGGCTGTTGAAGCAACGCTTCCCTGATATGCCGGTGATTGCGTTGACCGCGACCGCTGATGAATCGACTCGTGGTGACATAGTCCGCCTGCTGGCATTGCAGGATCCGCTGGTGCAGGTCAGCAGCTTTGACCGGCCAAACATCCGCTATACGCTGGTGGAGAAATTCAAGCCGCTCGACCAACTGTGGCGGTTTGTGCAGGACCAACGTGGCAAAAGCGGCATCATTTACTGCAACAGCCGCGCCAAGGTCGAAGACACCACTGCCCGCCTGCAAAGCCGTGGGCTGAGCGTGGGAGCCTATCATGCCGGGTTGGACAACGACCGCCGCGCGCAGGTGCAGGAAGCGTTCCAGCGCGACGATTTGCAGGTAGTGGTCGCCACCGTCGCCTTTGGCATGGGCATTAACAAACCCAACGTGCGCTTTGTTGTGCACTTTGATATTCCGCGCAATATCGAATCTTATTATCAGGAAACCGGCCGCGCCGGGCGTGACGGCTTACCGGCCGAGGCGATCCTGCTGTATGACCCGGCCGATATGGCTTGGCTGCGCCGCTGTCTGGAGGAAAAGCCCGCCGGGCAGCAGCTGGATATCGAGCGCCACAAGTTGAACGCCATGGGGGCTTTTGCCGAAGCGCAAACCTGCCGCCGCTTGGTGCTGCTCAACTATTTTGGCGAGGGTAAACACCAGAACTGCGGCAACTGCGATATCTGCCTGGATCCTCCCAAGCGTTACGATGGGCTGGAAGATGCGCGCAAGGCGTTGTCCTGTGTGTATCGCGTCGGCCAGCGTTTCGGGCTGGGTTACATTGTCGAAGTGCTGCGCGGTTCCAATAACCAGCGTATCCGCGAATACGGACATGAGAAACTGCCGGTGTACGGCATTGGTCGCGAGCAGACCACCGAACACTGGACCAGCGTGCTGCGTCAGTTGATCCACCTGGGCTTTATCACCCAGAACATTGCCATGCACTCGGCGCTGCAACTGACCGAGGCCGCGCGCCCGGTGTTGCGGGGTGAGCTGGAACTGCAACTGGCGGTACCGCGCATCCAGAGCCTGAAGGCCCGCAGCAGCAGTAACCAAAAGTCCTACGGCGGCAATTACGATCGCAAACTGTTCGCCAAATTGCGCAAGTTGCGAAAATCGATTGCCGACGAAGAAAATATCCCGCCTTATGTGGTGTTTAACGATGCCACCTTGTTGGAAATGGCGGAGCAGATGCCTATCAAGGCCGGCGACCTGTTGAGCGTTAACGGTGTCGGTCAGCGCAAGCTGGAGCGTTTTGGCGCGCCGTTTATGGCGATGATCCGCGATCACCTCGATAATGACGAAGATTAAGGGCAATAAATCATGCTGATGCTGTTTCTGACCGTGGCGCTGGTGCACCTGATTGCGCTGATGAGTCCGGGGCCGGACTTCTTTTTTGTTTCGCAAACCGCCGCCAGCCGCTCACGTCGTGAGGCGATGATGGGCGTGCTGGGTATTTCACTGGGTATCGTGGTGTGGGCGGGCGTAGCCTTGATGGGCCTGCATCTGATCCTGCAAAAAATGGCCTGGCTGCATCAGATTATCATGGTTGGCGGTGGGATTTATCTGTGCTGGATGGGCTGGCAACTGTTGCGCTCCGCCCGTTCTCAAAATGCCCAGTCGGTGCCTGCGGCGGAGGTGAAAGTGGCCTTGCCGAAGCCTGGGCGCAGCTTTATCCGCGGTTTTCTGACCAACCTGTCCAACCCGAAGGCGGTTATCTATTTCGGCAGCGTGTTTTCACTGTTTGTGGGTGACGACGTCGGGGCCGGTGCACGCTGGGGCTTGTTCTTGCTGATCATCGCCGAGACTTTTGTCTGGTTCAGCCTGGTGGCGGTGGTGTTTGCATTGCCGACCATGCGCCGCGGTTATCAACGGCTGGCCAAGTGGATAGACGGACTGGCGGGCGTGCTGTTTACCGGTTTTGGTTTACACCTGATCTTTACCCGCTAAACACTGCCGCACAGATTTTGAGGGCCGAACTGCCATGTTCGGCCCTTTTGCATTATGCCTTTCTGGCCGTAGCCAGCAGCCCGGCCACCAGAATAAACAGTGAACCGAAAATACGGTTCAACAACTGCATCTGGCGTGGTGTTTTCAGCCAGCCGGCAATGCGGGTGGCCAGCGTGGCGTAGCCAATCATGACAAAAATATCTACTACCACGGTGGTGATACCGAGCACCAGGTACTGCTCGGCCTGCGGTTGGTTGGGCAAAATAAACTGTGGGAACAGTGCGGCCAGAAACACGATGCTTTTCGGGTTGGTCAAATTCACCAGCACGGCACGGCGGAACAGACGGCGACGCGGCATAGTGCCTGCCAGCGTATGCAAGTCCAGCGAACCTGCAGCGCGCCATTGTTGAATACCAAGCCAGACCAGATAGGCGGCGCCGAACCACTTCAGCATTTCAAACGCCAACAGTGACTGCGATACCAGCGCGCCCAGGCCAATGCCCACCAGCACGATATGCAGGCTCAGCCCGACCTGCAGGCCGGCAATAGACGCCGCTGCGCCACGATAACCGTGGCTGATACCGGTACTCATGGTGTTAATGGCTCCTGAACCGGGCGACAGGCTGAGGATAAGGGTTGTCAGCAGGTAGGTTAACCACCAGTCCAAGGTCATTGAGGTACTCCCTGAAAGCGCCAATGGCCAATATGTGCCAAAATGGTTCGGTTTTTGTAAGAATTGAATCACAATACGCTAGTATTATTTCTTGTGCCAGAGGTCACATTTTTGCCGCTGGCGGCTCAGGGAAAAGCATTTGATGACGTCGTTTACTCTCAGCACTGATGACTGGTTAACGCGTGAAAAGCAGTTTGCTGCTTTCGCCACGGGACCGCTGCTGGACTTTTGGCGGCAGCGCGAGGAAGGCGAGTTCAGCGGCGTCGGCGGCGTATCCATCCGTTTTGTGCGTTTCAGTTCCTCTCGCCATCAGCGGGTGGTGGTGGTAAGCCCCGGTCGTATCGAAAGTTATATTAAATATCCCGAGGTTGCCTACGATCTGTTCCATTGCGGCTATGACGTGATGATTTTGGATCACCGCGGGCAGGGCCGTTCCGGCCGTTTGCTGACTGATATGCACCGTGGTCATGTGATAAACTTTGCCGATTACGTTGATGACTTCGCCCAGTTTTATCAGCAGGAGGTGGTGCCACTGGGTTACCGGCAGCACTTTGCCTTGGCCCACTCGATGGGCGGTGCGATCCTGGCGCAGTTTCTGGCCCGCCAGCCACAGGCATTTGACGCTGCTGCGTTTTGTGCACCGATGTTCGGTATTTATTTGCCGATGCCGGGTTGGATGGCCAACCGCATACTGAACTGGACGGAGAAACACCCGAAGGTACGCGATTACTATGCGATAGGGACCGGTCAGTGGCGACCGCTACCCTATGTGGTCAACGTGTTGACCCACAGCCGTGAGCGCTATCGTCGCTGTTTACGTTATTACGCCGATTATCCCGAGTTGCAGGTGGGGGGGCCAACCTACCACTGGGTACGGGAAAGCCTGCAGGCGGGACGAGAAATCATCGCCCAGGCGGCTAAAATCACCACGCCGCTATTATTATTGCAGGCCGGTGAGGATCGGGTGGTCGACAACCGTTCTCATCAGGCTTTTTGTCAGGCATTGTCAGAAGCGGGACATCCCTGTGAAGGGGGAAAACCGCAGGTTATCGAAGGCGCACGGCATGAGATCCTGTTTGAGCGGGACGCGATGCGCGCCGAAGCATTGAGCGCAATCCTGCGTTTCTTTGCTCATCACTTAGGTGGTACCCCAACCGCCGACCACACCATTAGAGGTTAGAAATTACCGCTATGTATCACGTCGTCGCTTCCGATTTAGATGGCACGCTGCTGTCACCCGACCACACTCTGTCCCCTTACGCCAAAGAGACACTGAAGCTGCTGACCCAGCGTGGCGTACATTTTGTCTTTGCTACCGGCCGTCATCATATCGACGTTGCGCAGATCCGCGATAACCTCGAGATCAGCGCCTTTATGATCACCTCCAACGGCGCTCGCGTGCACAACACCGACGGCGAGCTGATTTTCAGCCATAACCTGGCCGAAGACATTGCCCGCGATCTCTACGGTATGCTGCATAACGATCCGGACATCACCACTAACGTTTATCGTAATGACGACTGGTTCATTAACCGCGAAAGTCCGGAGCAGAAAGAGTTCTTTCAGGAGTCCGTCTTCCAGTATCAACTGTTCGAGCCGGGCCTGCTGGAAACCGATGGCGTCTGCAAGGTGTACTTCACCTGTGACGATCATGAAAAGCTGTTGCCGCTGGAAGATGCCATCAATGCGCGTTGGGGCGATCGGGTTAACGTCAGCTTCTCGTTCCCAACCTGCCTGGAAGTCATGGCCGGTGGAGTGTCAAAAGGTCACGCATTGGAAGAAGTGGCCAAGATCATCGGCTATACGCTGAAAGAGTGCATTGCCTTCGGCGACGGTATGAATGACCTGGAAATGCTGTCGATGGCCGGCAAGGGCTGCATCATGCGCGACGCGCACCAGCGGCTGAAAGACAAGCTGCCGGAGCTGGAAGTGATCGGCTCCAACGTCGATGACGCGGTGCCGCACTACCTGCGCAAGATGTTCCTGGGTTGATATGAACGGGGCGCCTCGCGGCGCCCCAATCGGTATTACTTGTGCTGGCCCTGCTTTTGCAGGAATTGCACGCCCTTGTCAGGGAAGTCGGTGAACACACCGTCAACGCCCGCCTGGTTGTAAATCACGTCATACAGTTGATTCACGTTGGTCACGTAGTCCGGCAGCGCATCCGCACGGATGGTGAAAGGGTGCACCGCCAGCTTGTTGGCATGGGCTTCTTTCACCATGTCGGTCAGCACTACCTTGCCCGGCTTGGATTTCTCCGCCACCACCAGCATGTGGTAGTCCGGCCCGATGCCGTCGGCATACTGGGCAATCTGCTTCATCGCGCCCGGCTTGAACATCCAGTCATAGTCATATTCCACCCACTTGCCGTCGGCCTTCTGCTCGTAGGTTTCCTGCCATTTGTTGTAGGCGATCAGTTGGATCAGCTTCAGATCCATGCCCATCTTCGGTTCCAGCTCGGTTTTAATGCGTTTCAGCTCGTTGGCGTCGAAACATTGCAGATAAACGTTGTCACCCTTGCCGGTATAACCGTACTGCTTCAGCACCGCCAGTACTTTGCTGGAAATATCCTTGCCTTCCTGCTTGTGGAACCATGGCGCTTTGATTTCCGGATAAATACCGATGTTCTTGCCGGTTGAATGGTTCAGACCCTGCACAAACTCGATCTCTTCCTGGAAGGTATGGACGCGGAAATCGGATTTGCCCATCGGGAAACGGCCAGGGTAACCCTGCACTTTTTTACCGTTCTCAATCTCGAAGCCTTCGGTGAACTTCAACGATTTGATTTCCGGCAGGGTAAAGTCGATGGCGTAATAGCGGCCGTCTTTGCGCGCGCGGTCCGGGAAACGTTCGGCTACGTCGGTGACGCGATCGAGGTAGTGGTCATGCAACACCACCAGCTCGTTGTCCTTGGTCATCACCAGATCCTGTTCGAGGAAGTCTGCACCCTGCGCGTAGGCCATGGCCTTCGCCGGCAGCGTGTGTTCCGGCAGATAACCGCTGGCGCCACGGTGGGCGATCACCACCTTGTCGGCAGCCTGTGCGGCGCTGACCATTGAGGTGGCCAGGATAATCCCTGTCAGCAGGGCTTTGACTTGAGTCCGCATATTGTTGTTCTCCATATTGTAGGTGGCAAAAAGGCCGCGGTGCGGCCTTTAAATAATGCGAAAGTGGTATGACGCTTAACCGCGTTTGTTGGCAGCGATTTCCGCGTGGTGTTTTTTCTCGCTCAGCATGGTCAGTAACAGCAGAACTACTGCGCCGACGCTGCCGCCGATCATCACCATAAAGCCGCCGTCCCAACCGAAGTAGTCAACGGTGTAGCCGACGATGGCGCTGGCTGCGACAGAGCCGCCCAGATAACCGAACAGACCGGTGAAGCCCGCCGCGGTACCGGCCGCTTTCTTCGGCGCCAGTTCCAGTGCGTGCAGACCGATCAGCATCACCGGCCCGTAAATCAGGAAGCCGATGGTGATCATGCAGGCCATATCGATGCCAGGGTTACCGACCGGGTTGAGCCAGTAAACCACGGTGGCGATGGTGACCAGGGTCATGAAGAACACGCCGGTGGCGCCACGGTTGCCCTTGAACACCTTGTCCGACATCCAGCCGCACAGCAGGGTGCCCGGAATACCGGCATACTCGTACAGGAAATAGGCCCAGGAAGATTTATCCAGCGTGAAGTGTTTCACTTCTTTCAGGTAGGTCGGTGACCAGTCCAGGATGCCGTAACGCAGCAGGTAAACGAACACGTTGGCCACGGCGATGTACCACAGCAATTTGTTCGGCAGGATGTACTGCATGAAGATTTGCTTGGCGGTCAGCTCTTCTTCCGCTTTCTCGCTGTAGTCGTCCGGATAATCGTTTTTGTATTCTTCGATCGGCGGCAGGCCACAGGATTGCGGAGTGTCACGCATCAGGGCAAAGGCGATCAGGGCCACCAGGATGGCACCGAAGGCCGGCATATACAGCGCTGCATGCCAGTCGTTGAACCAGGCCATGCCCAGCAGGAACAGCAGTGGCGGCAGACCGCCACCCACGTTATGAGCACAGTTCCAGACCGAAACGATGCTGCCGCGCTCTTTCTGCGACCACCAGTGCACCATGGTACGGCCACATGGCGGCCAGCCCATTCCCTGGAACCAACCGCACAGGAACAGCAGCACGAACATGACCGCGATGCTCGAAGTCGCCCATGGCACGAAGCCCATGAACAGCATCACCGCGGCAGCCAGGATCAGGCCGGCGGGCAGGAACACGCGCGGGTTGGAGCGGTCAGAAACCGACCCCATGATGAATTTGGAAAAACCGTAGGCGATAGAAATACCGGACAGCGCGAAACCGAGGTCACCGCGGCTGAAGCCCTGGTCGATCAGGTAAGGCATGGCCAGGGTGAAGTTCTTGCGCACCAGGTAGTAGGCGGCATAACCGAAGAAAATCCCCATAAAAATCTGCCAGCGCAATTTACGGTACAGCGGGTCGACTTTGTCGACCGGCACACGGGAAATGTGTGCTGCCGGCTTAAAAATACTCAACATGAGCGCCTCCGATGGCTTTATCTAGTTATCACATCAATATGACCTTTTACGTTCATTTGATGATTGAGCGGATATCGAATGTGGTGTTTTTTTGTTCCATAACGAGCGTCATCCTAGTCAAAACAGCCTGGTGTCGCTGTGATGGATGGCGCAATTGTTACACTTATATGAAACACCGGCGGATTTTGAGCGATTCGTTAACGTTATGAAATAGAAAAACGCCTAAAAATCGTGATTATGATCACATTCATGGTTTTTTGTGGACATTTGGTTTTCGTTTCGAGTTCGTTATTGTTCCTTATCAAACAAAGACCCCAATGACTGTGGCTCAATAGGCTAATAATCACGGATCCTGAGAGAGCCTCATGAGCAGCCATTCACCGGATAACGAAACGGATGTGATCATTATTGGCGGCGGCGCGACCGGTGCGGGCATTGCTCGTGACTGCGCGCGCCGTGGCCTGCGTTGCATACTGCTGGAGCGTCACGATATTGCCACCGGTGCCACTGGCCGTAACCACGGCCTGCTGCACAGTGGAGCACGCTATGCGGTGACCGACGGTGAGTCGGCGCGTGAATGCATAGAAGAAAACCAAATCCTCAAGCGTATTGCGCACCACTGCATCGAACGTACCGATGGGCTGTTTATTACGCTGCCGCAGGATTCGCTGGACTATCAACAACAGTTTATTGCCTCCTGCCACAGCGCCGGTATCAACGCCGAAGCGATCGACCCACAGCTGGCGCTGCGTCTGGAGCCGGCGGCCAACCCGGCTCTGATCGGTGCGGTTCGCGTGCCGGATGGCACTGTCGATCCCTTCCGTCTCACCGCCGCCAATATGCTCGACGCCCGTGAGCACGGTGCGCAGATCCTCACCTATCATCAGGTGGTCGGTTTGCTTCGCTCGGGCGATCGCGTTACCGGGGTGCGCGTTTTCGACCATCAATCTGCACAGCGCTACGATATTCATGCCGAAGTGGTGGTCAATGCCGCGGGCATCTGGGGCCAGCAGATAGCGGAATATGCCGATCTGCGCATTCGCATGTTCCCGGCCAAGGGCGCTTTGCTGATCCTCGGCCACCGCATCAACAACATGGTGATCAACCGCTGCCGCAAACCGGCGGACGCCGACATTTTGGTGCCGGGCGACACCATCTCGGTGATTGGCACCACCTCCACCCATATTGATTATGACCAGATCGACAACATGCTGGTGACGCCGCAGGAAGTGGACATTCTGATCCGCGAAGGGGCGCTGCTGGCGCCGGAGCTGGCGCAGACGCGTATTCTGCGCGCCTATGCCGGTGTGCGCCCATTGGTAGCCAGTGACGACGACCCCAGCGGCCGCAACGTCAGCCGCGGCATCGTGCTGCTCGATCACGCCAGCCGCGACGGCCTGGAAGGCTTTATCACCATTACCGGCGGCAAGCTGATGACCTACCGGCTGATGGCGCAGTGGGCGACCGATAAAGTGTGCGAAAAGCTCGGAATCGACAGCCCCTGTACTACCGCGCAGGAAGCCTTGCCCGGTTCGCGGCAGTCGGCGGAAGAAACGGTGCGCAGCGTGGTTTCCCTGCCTGCCAGCATTCGCGGCTCGGCGGTTTATCGCCACGGCGACAGGGCCAGTCAGGTACCGGCCGGCGATCGGCTGGATAACAGCCTGGTGTGCGAATGCGAAGCGGTGACCGCTGGTGAAGTGCATTATGCGGTGAACTCCCTCACCGTTAATAACCTGGTCGATCTGCGCCGCCGCACCCGCGTCGGCATGGGCACCTGCCAGGGGGAGCTTTGCGCCTGCCGTGCCGCCGGGCTGTTGACGCGTTTTAACGTCACTACCCCGCAGCAGTCTATCGATCAGCTATCGCATTTCCTTAACGAGCGTTGGAAAGGGGTAAGACCGATCGCCTGGGGCGATGCGCTACGTGAAAGTGAGTTTACCAGTTGGGTTTATCAGGGATTGTGCGGGCTTGATGCCCGGGGGGAACAGGAGGCCGATGATGCGATTTGACGTAGTGGTGATTGGCGGTGGCCTGGCAGGCATGAGCTGTGCCATTCGATTGGCAGAGCAAGGCAAGCGCTGCGCCGTGGTCAGTTCAGGCCAGAGTGCACTCTATTTTTCGTCCGGATCGCTTGATCTGCTGGCGCAGCTGCCCGACGGCACCCTGGTGGAATCACCGTTGATGGCGCTACCGGCACTTGAGCTGCAAGCGCCACGGCATCCTTATGCGCTGATCGGCGCTGAGCGGGTGGCCGCACTGTCAGATGATGCGGCTCTGCTGTTGCAACGCTGCGGCTTGAGCCTGCAGGGCAGCAATGAGCGTAATCATCTGCGGGTGACTCCGCTGGGTACGCGCCGGCCCACCTGGCTTAGTCCTCAGGCTATTCCGGTCACGCCGTTGGACGGCGAACTAGCGTGGAAAAATATCGCGGTGATCGGCATTGAAGGATTTTTGGATTTTCAGCCACAGCTGGCCGCCAGTTCCCTGGTACAGACGCTGGGCATCAAGGCGGAAGTGGCTTATATGCACTTGCCGGCGCTGGATCGGCTGCGTAACAACCCCAGTGAGTTCCGGGCGGTGAATATCGCCAGAGTACTGGATCTGCCGGAAAACCTGACGCCGATGGCAGAAGAAATGCGCCGGTTGGCCGGTGATGCCGAGGCGATTTTCCTGCCTGCCTGTCTGGGGCTGGAAGATGATAGCGCACTGGCCGCGTTGCAGGCGGCGGTGGGTAAACCGATTCTGCTGTTACCGACGTTGCCGCCTTCGGTTCTGGGTATGCGCCTGCATCAGGCGCTGCGTTCGCGTCTGCAGCAACTGGGCGGCGTTTTTATGCCGGGTGACAGCGTACTGCGGGCAGACATCGAAGCCGGGCGAATCACTGGCCTCTATACCCGCAACCATACCGATATTCCATTGCTGGCGCAGCAGGTGGTGCTGGCCAGCGGCAGCTTCTTCAGCAACGGGCTGGTGGCGGGCTTCGACGGCATACGTGAACCGGTGTTTGGGCTGGATGTCGACAGCCGTGCGGATCGCGCAGACTGGAGCGATCGCAATCTGTTTGCTCCGCAACCCTATTTGCAATTTGGGGTACGAACCGATGACCGACTGCGTGCCTTAAGGCAGGGGGAGCCATTGAGCAACCTGTATGCCATCGGCGCAGTGACCGGCGGCTATGATCCCCTGCAGCAGGGCTGCGGTGCGGGTGTTTCGCTGATTGGGGCGCTGTACGTCGCGCAACAGATTGCGGCACAGGAGGAGCGTCCATGAGCCTGCATAAAGACAACAGTTTTGAGAATTGCATCAAATGCACCGTCTGTACCACCTATTGTCCGGTGGCCAAGGTGAATCCGCTCTATCCGGGGCCAAAACAGGCGGGGCCGGACGGTGAGCGCCTGCGACTGAAAGATCCGGCGCTGTATGATGAGGCGCTGAAATATTGCACCAACTGCAAACGCTGTGAGGTGGCCTGTCCGTCCGACGTCAAAATCGGCGACATCATTCAGCGCGCCCGCGCCGACTTTGCCCAGAGCAAGCCCACTCTGCGTGACGCTATCCTCAGCCATACCGATCTCATGGGCTCGCTGTCGACGCCATTTGCGCCGATTGTTAATGCCGCTACCGGGCTTAAGCCGGTGCGTGCCCTGCTCGACAAGGCGCTGAAGATTGATCATCGCCGCGAACTGCCCAAATACTCGTTCGGTACCTTCCGCCGCTGGTACCGTCAGCAGGCGCAGGCCCAACGGCGTTATGCCGAGCAGGTCGCGTTCTTCCACGGCTGCTTCGTTAATTACAACCATCCGCAACTGGGCAAGGATCTGATCAAGGTCTTTAATGCGATGGACATCGGCGTGCAGTTGCTCAAGCGGGAGAAATGCTGCGGCGTACCGCTGATCGCCAACGGTTTTATCGCCCAGGCCAGGAAACAGGCCAAAGTGAACGCCGAATCGCTGCACGAGACGGTGTTGGAGCGGGGTATCCCGGTCGTGGCAACCTCATCGAGCTGTACTTTTACCCTGCGTGATGAATACCCGCACCTGCTGGACGTGGACACCTCGGCGGTGCGTGAACGGGTGGAGCTGGCGACGCGCTATCTGTACCGCCTGATCAATCAAGGGCGCCAGCTGCCGTTGAAGCACACGCCGCTGCGGGTGGCCTATCATACGCCATGCCATATGGAAAAAATGGGCTGGACCGCCTATACGCTGGAGCTGTTGCGGCAGATACCGGGGCTGGAACTGGTGGTGCTGGACTCGCAGTGCTGCGGTATTGCCGGCACCTATGGTTTTAAATCGGAGAACTATGAGACATCGCAGGGCATTGGTGCGTCGCTGTTCCGCCAGATAGAGGAGAGCGGGGTGGATTTGGTGGTGACTGACTGCGAAACCTGCAAATGGCAAATCGAGATGTCGACCAGCAAGCGCTGCGAACATCCGATCACTCTGCTGGCGCAGGCATTGGCTTAAGGGCGCAGCAGTTGTGAACTGCGCCCCGGAAAAGTTTATTGCTTCAGTTTCAGCGTTTTGATGATGCCTTCGGCCTCGCTCTGCGCCTGCTGCTGGTTATCCGCCGGCAGCGTCACCTGAATGGTCAGCATGTTGTTGTCCAGCGTGCCGATCAGGATAGAGGAGTAGGCTTTCTCGCCGCCGCTGGTGATGATGCTGTCCAACTGACGCAGCGGAACACCGTTAACGTCGATGGCTTTGTTGGTGATCACCTGCAGGTTGGCGTCGCGCGAGCGCTGGGTATCTTCCAGACGCTTGCTCAGGGTTTCCAGGCTGTCGGCCGTTTTATCGCCGAGGATCACGATCAGTGCACGCTGGCCGGTACTGTCGGCGTAAACGTGCATGTTGTTCGCCTGATTACCCAACTTGCCGCTTTGGTCCGCCATGCCCGCCGGCAGGGTGAACGCCAGCTTGCCATCCAGCAAGCTTACCTGTTGCCCGGCTGGGGCGCTGGCTGCGGCATCGCCTGCCGATGCCTTGGTGTCTTTGGTTTCGCCGTCACAGGCCGCCAGGCCAAGCACTAACAGGCTGATACCCATCAATTTTGCTACTTTACGCATTGGGCTTCCTTCTTCCTTTCAGGTAGGGGTTCTCTCACGTATCGCAACCTATTCCAGGGTGAAATGCAAGCAGAGGTTGTCATGGCGGATGGTGATGGCGGCCTCCGGGGGGGGCTGGCCGCCAATAATAACATGGGTCAGCCGGGTTGCAGGCTGCCGTCGTTCTGGCGGGCGGCAATGCGCTTAAGCAGCATATTCAGCAGTACGCCGTACATCGGCAGGAAGAACAGCAAGCAGATCATTACCTTGAAGCTGTAATCCACCAGCGCGATTTCAACCCAGTTGTTAGCCATAAAGGCGTCGCTGCTCTTGTAGAACGCAATAAAGAAGAACGACAGGGTATCGCTGATGTTACCGAGGAACATGGCGGCGGCAGGAGCGACCCACCAGGCGCTGCGCTGACGCAGGCGATTGAAAACGTGGACGTCGAGGATCTGACCGAGCACATAAGCCATAAAGCTGGCGACGGCGATACGGGCGACAAACAGATTAAAGCTACCCAAGGCGGCAAAGCCCTGCCATTCACCCTGATAGGTGACGGTGGAGATCACGTAAGAGATGAACAACGCCGGTACCATCACCGAAAGAATGATGCGTCGCGCCAGCGGAGCGCCGAAAATACGCACCGTCAGATCGGTTGCCAGGAAGATAAACGGAAAGGTAAAAGCACCCCAGGTGGTATGAAAGCCGAAAATGGACATCGGCAACTGCACCAGATAGTTACTGGAGGTAATGATGACAATATGGAACAGCGATAGCCAGACCAACGCGGTAAGGCGCTGCCGAGCAGTAAACGAATACATGTTGTAGCCTTTTTAATAGTGGGGTGAGGGAACCCAGAATGTCTTTTCTGCGCCGAGAAATAAGCGTCGCGGCCGCATGATACGCGTTTGCGCAACCAATGCAATGGTTAAATTTAACGCAAACGTTAACGCATCTTGCACAGAAAAACTACCGGCGTAAACTATGCGCTAATGAGATGTGGCGAGCGTTCGCCGATCGTTTTCGACCGAGAAAAATTGCATGACTGACTTATTTGCCCAGGCCGACCAGACGCTTGATGCGCTGGGGCTGCGTTGTCCTGAACCGGTAATGATGGTGCGCAAAACCGTGCGCCATATGGATAACGGTGAAACTCTGCTGATCATCGCTGACGATCCGGCTACCACCCGTGACATTCCGGGGTTCTGCCGCTTTATGGAACACACGCTGGTGGCGCAGGAAACCGACACTGCGCCTTACCGCTATTTGTTGCGCAAAGGCGTTTGACGTTTATCACCGCCTGTTTGCCTGGCGTTTTGTAATATTTGCTGTGCGTCTTCTGCGCGAGCATGCAATGCCAGGCCATTGAAATCCTGTGGGCGGTAATAGTGGGCGGGTGCTGGAAGATGGCGCATGTCATCCGTCGGCCAGAGTTGCAACTCGCCCAGACTGGCCAGACTGAACCCCTGAAGCTGTAGCGGTAACGTCAGGCGCTGTGGGGCGGTCTTCTCGAACGGGGGCAGCGCAGGCAGGCGATTGCTTCCGGTGGCGTAATCCCGTTTTAACACCAGAAACTTCTCCGGCACCCGGCGATGGCTGTCCCACCAGTCGCCGTCAATACCGTCAAACTGCCGCTGGGTCGCCGCGATGGATACCGCGCCAAGCTGGTGCAGAGCCTGAGGGAGCAGCCTCTCAATGGCGCTGTTGTAGGCAGTGAGAGACGTCGCCTGCCCTTGCAAAATTGCATCGATCGCCAGCCGTGCCCCCAGCAGATTGGAATACAAATCTTCCGGCGAAAAAGCCGAGACCTCCTCAGAAAATCCCGGCACGGAACGGTAGCCATACCACTGTGCAATCTCATGCCATGCCGCCATTTGAAAGGCGATCTCTCCTGCCAAATAGGCCGCCAGCGTATAGCGCTGTGCTGCATCCTGAGGTGGGCTAAAGGCGTTAAGCTGTATGCGACGCGTTGCCAGCTCAGGGCTAAGGTCGATATACCACTGCTGACCCAATCGGGGTAGCAGTTGGCTGAACAGGAAGAGGGTATTGTCGGCGGTATCGCGGACGTGGGCGATATCGATAAACCCTCCCCGGTGGGTGTAGATCAAGCCCAATTGCTCACTGCCAATGCCCAGCAAGTTGCTGATGGCGTTGAAAGCGCTGTCGTTATAGTGATGGGTGCCAAGCCGGTCGGCATCCACCAGGTTACCTAATTGATAAAACGGCACGGGAATACCCCAAGCTTGCGCTTTGAGGTTATAGCCAAAGGCGCAGCAGGGGCGCAAACCTCCCGGTGGTGGCAGTGGCGCGGCCACCGGCCAGGCAATTTGGCTTTCACCGACGGGATGCGAAGTGATCAGCGTTTCCAACGGTTTGGCGGGCAGCGAGAGGGGCAACAACAGAAAAAATAGCAGTGCAACAGAACGCATTAAAAAGCTTCCCCAACCTGAAAGTAAAATCCGCTGCTTCCACGCCCGATGCCAAAATCGAGCCGTACGTTCATTTTCGGTTTGAATTCAAAACGGTAACCCGCTCCCAGCGTAGGCAACCAGGGACCACGGCCCAGATCGCCGGCCCTGCTGCTTAGCGTTCCGGCACCGGCCCACAGCACGTACCCGTGCCGCCAGTTTAGCTTGCGACGATATTCGACCTGGCTACTGAACACATTCCTGTCGCGGTAGCGGCCTTGATAATAGCCACGCATTCGTTGGTCGTCACCCAGCTCAGACAGCCTGTCCCAGGGGACCTCGCCAGTGGTCAGGCGGCTGAAGGCATCCAACGCCAGCACGCTTTTCGCACTCAAACTGTGGTAGGCATTGTATTGGCCTTCAACGGCATTGAAACGGCTGTCACCGCCCAACTCCGGTGCAAAATAAGTGTCGCTCAGGCGAAAAAACTGACCCCGACTGGCATTGGAAACGAAATCACGGGTGTCGTAACTCAGCGAACCGCTGATTCCTGAACTCAGTGAGGACACACCGGCGTTTTGAGCCCTTAGCAGGCTGCTGTCACCCTCATCGGGATCGCTGGCGTGGGTTGAGGAAAAGTCCCAGCCAACCCCCGCGTAGGTAGCGCTGGCAATGCGGTACAACAGCTGTGGCGCTATCTGGAATGACTGTTGAGTGTACTTTTCCTTGTTCCCCTCGTTATGCCCAGCCTGGTAGCCGGTGCCCCAGAAATAGGTGGGCATATTATTGAGAGAGCCGTCGGCGAAGAAACGCCATTGGTCGTCAGCGAAAAAACTGTGGTTTTGGAAACCGACACCAAAGGCCCCCGTCGAGCTGACAAAGCCTTTTAACGCCAGCGTCGAATTTTGGCTGACGTTGTCGTGGCTGTCCGGCCGATAGATCCCAACGATAGCGGTACCGAGGCCAAGACCGAGTTCGGGAGTATAAAATGGGCCAGGCAAGACACCCCAATCGATGGCTTTGCTGCTGTCGAAACGGTTGTCAGACCCCAGAGGGGCCAACATTTCATCTACTTGCTGACGTGACAATAAAGCGGCATCAACACCGGGCAACAGGACTAACAAGGCCAGGGGTAAACTGCGGGTAAATATCGCCATCAGAAGCGATATTCACCGGAAACCATGAAACTGTTGCGTTGGCTAAAGCCAAACTCGGTTAACACGTTGAAGTTTCGTGTGATCTCATATTGCGTGCCAACCAGGACATTCCATGGGGATTGCAGATGCTGCTTAACCTCGAAACGACCTTCGCCTTTCTGATTGGCCAGGGCCATCAGCGACTGCAGTTCTGCCGGCATTCTTAGATCAGACAGGCTGCCTTTGAACTCTTGTTGCACGTCCTGATACATGGTGCCGACCCAGAGGTTTAGATGACTCTGCCCACTGATACCGGGCACCAGGAAACGGTAACCTACGCGGGGTGACACCGTCAGCGCGGAAATCTGGCCGTCGAGGATATCGAAACTGGTACGGGTGTAGTTGGTATCGACCGAGGCGAACCAGTTGTCATATCCCCCGACTATTGTGGCACCCGCGCCGTAAGTGGTGCCCTTGAAATCAAGTTTGAAATCCAGATCGCGCAGTGTCCCTTGCTTATTCATGCCGTGTACGACATTGGCGATGATTTTTTCCATCATTTCTGAATGTTGGCTGGGATCGGCATCAACGGAGACCTGGGACAAAGAACTGCCTTTGGTATGGCCGACGATGCCGTAAACATTGAGGAACGGCAGCACCCAGGTATCCAGACGCATGGTTTCCGTTTTGCTCTGTTCGCGGGTTTTGCCCACATCGATTTTGAACAAATTTGACGGCAGATTGAATGTATCCCAACCCAAGCCGGTAAAGTTGATGCTATCGACTTCTATATTCTGCCGCATGTTCATGTAATTGACGCCGATGCCAAAGGGTTCCGGCAGGTCATAGCCGCGAGCTCGAGCTTCATCGCCCCAAATGGGCAGCAGGCGATGCTCTGGTTGGGGCTGGGATTTTTCGGCGGTTACTGCTGTATGGCTGGCGGCGGGTAGCACCCCTTGGGTAAATGGGGGGCGCTGGGCCTGGTCAATCAATTGTTGCGTACTGTCGGTTTCAGGCTGCTGTGCAAAGCTCAGGGGAGAGAGCAGGGTCATTGGAACAAATAACAGATAGGTATAATTAAAGTTTTTCATATTTAGGCTCTTGGCATTTAAGGGTGGGGCATCCTTGACGGTCCCGTCATGCAAGTGCGCGAGAATATAGTAAAACCCTACAGTTAATAGTGCATAAAATGCGTCACATCATGCGCCCTGTAGTCTGGCGCATGATGTGGTTTTCATAGGGTATTATTGACGTTTCTTCAGCAGCCGCAGGGCATTGGCGGTGACCAGCGCGGTGGCGCCGGAGTCTGCCAGCACCGCCAGCCACAGGCCGGTCAGCCCCAGCAGGGTGGTGATCAGAAATACCCCTTTCAGCCCCAATGCAATGGTGATGTTCTGCCGAATATTGGCGTGCGTCGCGCGTGAGATGCGGATCATTTCCGCCACGCCCACCAGCCGGTTATGGGTCAGCGCTGCATCGGCGGTTTCCAGTGCCACGTCGGTGCCGCTGCCCATCGCGATACCGATGCTGGAGGCTTTCATCGCCGGTGCATCATTGATACCGTCGCCGATCATTGCCGTTGGGCGCAGTTCACTCAGCTCGGTCACCGCACGCACTTTATCTTCCGGTAGCAGCCCGGCACGGTAATCCAGCCCCAGCTCAGTGGCAATCGCCGCCGCCGCACGCGGGTTGTCACCGGTTAGCATCACCCCGTTGATCCCTAATGCTTTCAGTTCGGCAATCGCCTGTTTGGCATCGCTACGCAGCGTGTCGCGCAGCGCCAACAGGCCAATCGGCACGCCGTCTTCCAGCACCACCACCGCCGTTTTACCGGCGTTTTCCAGCTGTTCTACCTGATTGACAGCCTGCTGATTGAGCAGGCCTGCGGCCAACTTGGCCGGCGCACTGATCAGCAGGGTTTTGCCGTCGATAACGCCCTCTACCCCAACGCCTGCCAGCGCGCGGCGACCCTGTGCCAGTGGCAGAGGCGCGCCATACTGTTCTGCGCGGTTGATGATGGCCTGGGCCAGTGGGTGATGGGAGCCAGCCTCGACGGCCGCGGCCAGCGTCAGCAACTGCTGTTCGCTGATGCCGTTGAGCGGCAGCACATCGGTTACCGTCGGCTTGCCTTCGGTCAGCGTACCGGTTTTATCGAAGGCGATGGTTTGCACCTGGCCCAATTGTTCCAGTGCGGCACCGCCTTTAATCAACGCACCACGTCGGGTAGCCGCTGCCAGCCCGGAGGTGATCGCCGCCGGGGTAGAGATCACCAGCGCACAAGGACAACCGATCAGCAGCAGAGTCAGGCCGCGATAAATCCAGACATCCCAGGGCTGTGCATACAGCAACGGTGGCACCAGGATCACCGCGATGGCCAGCAGCATAATGGCTGGGGTGTAGTAACGGCTGAAACGGTCGAGGAAACGTTCGATCGGCGCACGGCGCTCTTCGGCTTCTTCAATCAGTTGCAGAATGCGGTCGATGGCGTTTTTGCCCGGCTCGGAAATGACCTTCATCTGCGCAGCCTGATCGACCGACAAACTGCCCGCCGCGACTTTCTGCCCCTGTTGACGTTCGACCGGCACCGACTCGCCGGTCAGGGCGCTTTCGTCGAAGCTGGCGAACGGGTTGAGCAGTTCTGCATCGGCCGGCAGGCGGCCACCGGGCGCAATTTCAATCACATCGCCGGGGCGCAGGCTGGCAACCGGCACGCGTTTGCGCTCCGTGCCCTGCAGCAGCAGAGCGTCTTCCGGCACCAGTTCCATCAGTGCCTTCACACCACGGCGTGCACGGTTGGCTGCGTAAGACTCCAGCATCTCGCCGACCATAAACAGCAGCAATACCATTGCCGCCTCGGCGGTGGCGCCGATAAACAACGCACCAATGGCCGCGACGCTCATCAGGGTTTCGATGGCAAACGGCGTGCCGGAGCGGATCAGGCGTACCGCCTTGGTGGCAACCGGAGCCAGACCCACCAGCGTGGTGGCGATAAAGGCAATGCGGCTCAGTTCAGGGTTGACCATGCTGAGCGCCCAACTGACGATCATCAGCGTGGTGAGCAGCAGCAGTGGACCAAACTCCCCGAGGCGCGATGTTTTTGGCTGGTCGGCTTGGGAGGTCTGGGTGCCGAGCAGGGTGAAACCGGCTTGTTTCACCGCGTCCTGAATGCGCAGGCTGATATCGGATTGAGCATCGACCACCAGTTTTTCGGTGGCGAACAGCACTCGAGCATTATCGACGCCTGGGAGCGCGGTTACGGCATTTTCAATTTTTTTGGCACAGCTTGGGCAGTCCATGCCGGTGACTTTCCAGCTGTAGCGCCGGCTGCCGGAGAGAGGGGCGGCAGCCAGCCTGTCGCTTTCCTCATCCGGATCTTCATGACCGTCAGTGTTGCACCCGCCGGCACCGTGATCGTGCGTGTGGGCATGCCCACTATGGCTGTCGGCACTTTGCTTTTCACTGCTGCAGCCGTGCTGGGTTTTGCTGTGGCTGTGGTTGCAACCGCAGCCGCCTTCCGCATGGTGATGTTCCTGATGATTATGCTTTTCATGGTTAGTCATAGCGTCCCCCTCCGGGCCGTTAATGAAGTTCATTGGGCAGACTCTACACCCTGGAGTCAACTCCAGAGTCAAGCGGCGGGATGAGAATTATTGCTAACTGTGAGGCGGGCGCTATCGTGGGTGGCGCAAGGCCGTTAGACGAAAAAAGAAAATGGTATTCCCTTAGAAACTTAAAAGTCCCGGCGGCTAATAATAAAGAGTTATTAATCTATAACTCTTTAGCTAAATTTAACTTTTCGTCACTTAAAAGCCAGCACGATCCGCTTGCACCTGCAGGCCGCATTTTTGTTGAAGTTTGTTGCTAACTTGTGACTGTCAGGTTTCATTTAGATTGTAAGTATCGCCAAAAACCAGCATAACTCTCCTTCGTTATGAAAATATATAGCTGATTATTTTATGTTCAGTTTTGCGCGCCTGCCTATAATTGGAATCGATTACCATTTATGGCGGTAATCTTATTTGCTGATATATATGCATTAATTCTATCTAACACACTGCCGGTAACGGCGCATAAGTCCCTTCCGGTTAATCGGCGGAACCTTCTCCGTAGGTGACCGGCAGGTTATGTCTATCTGTCTGATTGATAACGATCAGCTAATGAGTGGAATCGAACCAATGCAATCTACTAAAAAGGCAATTGAAGTTACTGAATCCAGCCTCGCAGCAACAGGATCTGGCTACAATGCTGTAGACGATCTGTTGCATTACCACGAGCGTGGCAACGGGATCCAGGTTAATGGCAAGGACTCATTTTCTAACGAACAAGCTGGGCTGTTTATTACCCGTGAGAATCAAACCTGGAACGGTTATAAAGTTTTTGGCCAGCCGGCTAAATTAACTTTCTCATTCCCGGATTATAAATTCTCCTCCACCAACGTCGCCGGCGATACCGGGCTGAGTAAGTTCAGCGCGGAACAGCAGCAGCAGGCGAAACTGTCGCTGCAATCCTGGTCTGACGTGGCCAATCTCACCTTTACCGAAGTTGCCGCCGGCCAAAAGGCCAATATTACCTTCGGCAACTACAGTCAGGATCGTCCCGGCCATTATGACTATGGTACGCAGGCCTACGCTTTCCTGCCCAATACCATCTATCAGGGCCAGGATCTGGGCGGCCAGACCTGGTACAACGTCAACCAGTCCAACGTCAAGCATCCGGCCAGCGAAGACTATGGCCGTCAGACGTTTACCCACGAGATTGGCCATGCGCTGGGCCTGAGCCACCCAGGTGAATACAACGCCGGGGAAGGCAACCCAACCTACAATGACGTTACCTATGCCGAGGACACCCGCGAGTTCAGCCTGATGAGCTACTGGAGTGAAACCAACACCGGCGGTGACAACGGTGGGCACTACGCGGCAGCACCGTTGCTGGATGACATTGCCGCCATCCAGCATCTGTATGGAGCCAATCTGTCGACCCGTACCGGTGACAGCGTCTATGGCTTCAATTCCAATACCGGCCGCGATTTCCTCAGCACCACCAGCAACTCGCAGAAAGTGATCTTTGCTGCCTGGGATGCGGGCGGCAATGACACTTTCGACTTCTCCGGGTACACCGCCAACCAGCGCATCAACCTGAACGAGACGTCCTTCTCCGACGTGGGTGGGCTGAAAGGCAACGTGTCTATCGCGGCGGGCGTGACCATTGAAAACGCCATCGGCGGTTCGGGCAATGATGTGATCGTCGGCAATGCGGTCAACAACGTGCTGAAGGGCGGCGCGGGCAACGACGTGCTGTTCGGCGCTGGTGGGGCAGATGAGCTGTGGGGCGGTGCTGGCAAGGATATCTTTGTCTTCTCTGCGGTCAGCGATTCCGCGCCGGGCGCTTCCGACGTGATCAAGGATTTCCAGAAAGGCACTGATAAAATCGATCTGTCGTTCTTCAATCAGGGCAAACAGAGCGGTGACCAAATCCACTTCGTCGATCATTTCAGTGGCTCTGTGGGTGAAGCGTTACTGACTTACAACGCTTCGAATAATGTCAGCGATTTGGCGCTGAATATCGGTGGCCATCAGACGCCGGACTTCCTGGTGAAGATCGTGGGTCAGGTAGACGTCACCACTGATTTTATCGTGTAACAGTGAAGATAACGCCCGGCGCAGTCTGGCCGGGCGTTATGCGGGAGCCGATATGAAAGGCAGCTTGGCGCGTACCGCCATAATGGCGGGAAATATGATGGTAACGGGGGCAGCTATGGCCAGCAGTTTGGTTCTTCCTTCCGCGCAGTCTCTGGCGGGTCAATGGCAAGTCGCCGATGCGCAGCAGCAATGCCAGATTGAATTTTTGGCCAGCGAACAGAGTGCAACCAATGGCTACCCATTGATTGATCGGCAAAATTGCCTGAAAAAAGTGTTAACGGCTGAGGTGGTCGGCTGGCGTCCGGCACCGGATGGCATTGCTTTACTGCAGGCGGACGGCAGCACGCTGGCTTTTTTTTCGCGGGATGGGGACGTTTATCGTAACCAACCTGGCGCAGATGGAGGCCTGACGCTCAAGGCTCTGGCTTAGTGGCAGCGGGTTCGGCAGCCGAACCCGCCCTGAGTCACTACAGGTACAGCGAACGGACAATCAGGAAATGGCCGGAGAAATAGCAGAAGGCCACCAGCGCATCGGCCGCGCGGAAGCTAAAGCGATAGCGATTAAGCAGCCAAATGACGTTGGCCAGCAATAGCAGTGAGGTCCCTGCCAGCAGTGAGAAACCGAAATCGGTGCTGCGCATGAAATACTGTTCCCCTGCCAGCCACACCATCAGCAGCGTCATTGCGACCAGGGTGGCAATCGGCCAGCGCATCTCTTCCAGCCGGGTCCAGATGGTTGCCAGCAACAGCACGCCAATCACCAGCAGCGCCAGTGGCAGTGGCCAAAACAGGCTGAAGGTCATCTGGCTGGCAAAGCTCAGGGTATACAGCAGGCTCGACAGGAAAAATGCGCCGATGGCGTACAGCACCCGTTCACGCGGCAGCAGCAATAGAGCGTCGCCGAGCAGCGTCGCCAACAGGCCGAGGACGATCAGATAGCCTGCCGCACCCAATACCGGCGCTTGCCAGGCCAGCAATAACAGCAGCAGCAGGGTAACGGGTTTAAATACCCAACGTTGCCAGCGTGGCCCACGGTAGGAGGCGTCGACGAACAGCCAACCGGAAAAGAATACGGCAAGGAACGGCCAACTCATATGTCTTCCTTATTCATTATGGGAGCCACAGCCTCCGGCTCCAAATTGTCACCAGTGTCACTTCCTGATTGCAGTGTAGGCAGCAGGCCTGTAATCGACAACGCTTTCTTGCGTATGGACTGTAACCTATTTGCTGTGACAAGGTTTGGCTAATGCTTCCCTTTGCGGGTTGGCCTTTCGCAAAGGTTGTCTTACGGCAGAACCCGATAAAAGCTCCCCGTCGTGCCTTGCTGCGTCACGGCGACCGCAAACAGCGCCACTTCATGGGGCACGCCGAATCGCCTCATAATGTTGAGCTTCTGGCCGCTGACGGTCTTGACGCTTTTCCCTAACAGGCGTGCGGTGGCCGTGACGCTGCCATTATGCAGCAGGCTGGCCAGCACCCGTTGTTCCGCCGGGGGCAAGAAGACGGCAGGCATGGTGTCTTCTCGGTCGTAAAGCAAGGCACCCAGCGCATACAGCTCGCCGTTGTGCCGCAACCCCACCTTATCCATCGCCCGTTTTTTATGACTGGAAACGGTGCGTATGTCGCGGTTTAGGCGGGATGCCAGCTGCTGGGTATGGGTACCGTCCAGCAACGTCAATAACACCTGGCTTTCCGTCAGGGTCAACTGTGGCGTGGTGGGCGATGGCGTTACATTGCCCTCCAGGGGGGTGATGCCCAGTGCGGCCAGCAGCCGGTGCCAGTTTGGGGCCGAAAAAGGGGCGCTGAGAGCCAGCTTTAGGTCGGGCCTGCAAGATTTCAATATTACCAGCTGCCATAAGAGCGGGAGCCAGTTAACAGCGTGCTCATGGTGTTGAGGCTCCAGCAGTACGGTGCTTCCGACATTCGGACATTGCCCAAGCACGACGTTGGGCAGACTGTTTTGACGAGTGGCGTCGTAAATCTCCTGCCAGTTGAAGGGAGGAAAATAGCCAATGTGGTCGTTAATCGTCAGACGCATATGAGATTTCCAATAGTCAGTAACAAATTATGCAATAAAAACAAGTAGGTGAAGAATCTATCAGGGCGCCAGCGCATCTGCGCTCAGGGTGACGCGTAGCGTGCCGCTAAAATGGCCTGCGGCCTTACTCAGTTTGGCGAACGGCAGCACGTTGAGCGTCAGCGGTGTCGGGGTGCAGATCACCGGAAACGCGATGCCGGGCAGCACCACCGGGCGGATCAACGTGCTATTGACGCTTGCCAGAGTAATGTCCTGGCCGTTGTTTACTGTTTGTGGCTGGTTGTTGTAGTTGAGGGTAATGCGGTAGTCGACACGATCGGCGGCGACAGTGCCGCTGCTGCCGTCGCGACGGAGTGAGAACACGTCCGTCGGGCGGCCGGTGACCGTTTGCAGGTCGGAGAGGGCGACCTTTAACCAAGGGCTGTTGCTGTTGTAGCCGTCGTACAGGCACATATCGATGTTGGCCTGGCCGGAGACCTCGCCGCCGGGGGCGGTGGAGAGCGGCTGGGTGCGTAAGTTGAGGTCTACGCGCGGCGTGGCGCTGCCAAAGGCCGGTAAATAAATGGCGCCATTATTTTTATCGGTGACGTCAAGGGTGATATCGGCGGAGAAGGTGGCCAGTTTGATGTATGGGGACCACTGCGTCTCGTTAAGCACTAGCCTGGCTTTCCAGATGCCGCCGACGGGGAGTTTGGCCAGTTCGGTCTGGGGAAGATAAGCGGTGATGGCTTTTTCGCTAAAAGTGCTTCCATCTTCACAGCTTCTATGAGGTGCCGCGTCCAGAGGCGTTAATGCTGAATAGGAGGTACATAGGTCACTAGCACGAGTTGCCTCCATATAAGCGGTCAGGCGCAACTGGGTTGACAAGTTACTGCGCTGCTCGGTAAACGTCAGGGTGATGGCTGTTGTTTTCCATGAATCGTATACCCATCGAGCTTCGGTGCTGCAGGCGCCCTCCAGGCTATTGCTCTGCGACTGACATAGCCAGGTATTACGCCCCCATAAAGGGCCATTATCGGTATCATAGCCGCCGGAAGCGCGCCTCCAGATATAGCTGTCCGCCAGCGGTGTACTTTTGTCATAGCTCAGATTGATCACCTGATGGTTGTCTGCCGGCGGCACCCTCGCTGCCTGTGCAGGCAGGCTGACCATGGCCAGCAGCGGCAGTAGACCGTGCGCAATTATCTTTTTTACCGTTCTGTTCAGCATTGCCTTCATTTTGTTTTTCCGTCCCGTGGTTAGCGTTTGGCGGTGGCCAGCAGTTTCATTACCCGTGGCGTCATGCGCAGTGACTGCGGCAGCCCCTCCGGCCCGGAGACCGTGCAGCGCGTCTCGCCGACCACTTGTAAAATGTCTCTGACGGTTTTGACCTGCAGCGGACAACGCAGTAATTGACCGTCGCTGATCAGCCACAGCGCCGGGACTTTTTGCTGGGTTTGCAGTGTGAAACCGCCGTCGGCTCCCAACGCCGGCAGCGCCTGATTCAGCACCTGGGCATTGGCCAGCGCCCGGCCTTCCGGCCCGATTGCCTGACCGATATATACCCAGGTGATATTGGCGCGGACATCCCGTACCAGCAGGCGGCCTGGGGGCAGAAAATAACGGCCCTCTCCGGCACCGCCGGTCACGTTGGCTACCCCGCCGTCGGAGGTACCGGCAATATCCTGCACCGTCACGTTCGATAACTGATAACCGTCCAGCGGCAGCAGGGTACTTTGGCCAAAGCCCAGCGTCAGCGGGCGATAACTGCCCCCGCTGATCTGCGCTGCTGCACCGTTTTCTTCCGCTGGCGCGACCCGCACCGCCAGTCCGGCAGCGGGCTCTCCGCCGCCGTTGCCGCCCCAGAACAGACCATCGCCGGCCAGGGCAAAGGCCGAGGAGTAACCACCGGTCAACGCGGTGCGGCTACCGCCGCCGCGACGCTGGCTGTCACTCAGCGTTCCCGTCAGGTCGCCATAACGTCCGTTGGCCCTGCCTCCCAGATTGCCGCTGTAGCTGTCGTCGTTGTAACCGGAAAAATTGAGCGCCAGTTCACGGTAAGTATCCTGTTGCCACATGCGGGTATGGTTGAGGTTGTAGCTGGTCTGCGACTGGCCACTACCGTTGCGCCAGTCAATGCCGGCACTGCTGTAGCTGTCACTGCCGCCGGATTTTGCCGCATTGTCGACGCGCGACAGGGTAAAGCCGAGATAGACGCCGTTGTCGGTGGTTTGTCCGTTGCTGTTGCGAAATGTTCCTAGTCGTGTGTTGATCGTGGTGCCGCTCCAGTTGAAAGCGCGAGCCAGCCCTAATTGCCAGGCGCGGTTGCGTTGGTCGGCCGAGCGCAACGTTGGCGGCGGCAGCAAATTGTCCGTCGAGGCCGATCGCGAATTACGACGTCCGTTGTTTTTGGTGTCGCTGTAGCCCAGGGTGGCGCTCCAGCCGGCAAGCGGCACCGAGAGTGAGCCGTTGAGCGTGGTATAGCAGCCGATATCATTATTGGCGTTGCCTGTTTGGTCGCAGCCTGCGCCGCCTACCCGGTAGCGGTACAGACTGGCGGAAAATCCGTCGGCAAAACTGACCTGCTGGCTGTCGCCGCGTGCACCGTTGCTGCCGGTCAAGCCGCTGGCGGCCAGGCTCAGCACGCCGAAGCTAAAGGCGTGCTGAGCATCCAGCCGGGTCTCGTTGTAGGTGGTGTTTTGTGTTTTTGCCAAGCCGCTGGTCAGTTGCAGGTTGCGCCACAAGGCCATTTGGACCCCGGCAGCTTGGGTGCCCTGTGCAGTGGATTGTTGCGATGTCGCGCGTTCCGCGGACGCTTTCCCTCCTTGCAAAAACCACTGCCATTGGTCACTGAAGGTACCGCCGCCCTTGCTGAACGGCTGACTTTCTTTACGTTGCAGCACGCCGTCTTCATATACCCGCAGTTCCAGTGGGTAGCTGCCGGGCGGAAAACTGTCGCTGTTCAGGGTATGCATCCCCGGCGCAAAATACTGGCTGCCCAACAGCTGGGCGCCGCGGTAGATATCTACTCGGGCATTGCGGTTGACCTGAATCATTACGGGTGTGGCATCACGGTTGATGCTGTGATTGACATAGGCTTCGGTGGTACCGATCCGTAAACCGTCAAAACGCGTCAGCGGCAGCAGGGTGAAGGCAAAGTTGCCGCCCAGCGGGCTGGAGAGATTGCGTTGGTCCATACGCCCGGCCTGCAGATAGTAGCGGTTGCCCATATCCTGACGTGCGTACAGGTTGTCGAACCAGAAACGGCTGGCATTGTCGTCCCGCACCCGGTTCCAGGTGTAAGCCCAGTTGCCACCAAGATAACGGCGCTCTCCAAGGCCAAGCGCCCCCGTTCCGTTTAGTGCCAGATTCTGACTGTCTCGGTCGCCACTGTAGTTGGCGGTTTGTCGATGGATAAAGGCGTTTTTCGCTGCCGGTGTTGGCCTGAGCCAGCGCTGATCTTGTTTTAGGGTGGTTAGCCAGTCTGGTTTCAGAAACAACAGAACGGCACCCTGGCTTTCATCCAGGATAGCGGCCGCGCTGTCGGTGGCGACATAGCCGCACCCTGGCGTCTGGCTTCCGTTGCAGGCCAGATTGCCATGGCGCAGTAGCGGTTGACTCAACGCTTGCAGCGCCTGCTGCTTTTGCGCTTCTGGCAACGTTTGCAGACCGGACGCCGCTAATAACGCCTCTGGCGCTTCAAACGTCAGCGTGTCTGGTTTGACCTCCACGGCAAACAGGCCAAGTGAGTGGCCCGGCAGGCGCACCTCCAGTTGTTCCGTTTGCCCCAGCAACAGTGATTCAAATCCTGGCGGCACCTGTGGTGCGGCCGTGGCCTGACAGGCCAGAAGCAAGGGTAGATACAGCGGACGATAACGGGTATTCATGACGATCATATCCCTTGGTCAAACCGGGGGATCCTTCCCCGGGAAAAGGGCACACGCACGGTGCGCCCTGTCGGTATGATTTTCTTATGGTGCTGGTGGTGTAACAGGTACGGTTGAGGTATTCAGAACCAGACTGACGACGCCCTGATAAGAGCCAGAAGTCGTGACCAATCCTGGTGTGGACTGAGCAATCACCAGATCAAAGGGAACGGAACCGCCATCTAAACGCCCGTTAGGGAACAGCACCGCAGGCTCTAATGTGGAGTCCTTGGTCACTGCGGTGGTTAGGGCCTTGCCGTTATAGCTAACGGTCAGTGGAATGGCTGCGGCGGTAGGCGTGGTGATCGACGTCAGGCTTGGGGTGGCAAGCAAACGCATTTCAACCTGTTTGGTGGCATCATTGGTGAAGATTTTGGTGCTGAGAGTTTGTTTCTGCAGGCCAACGCCGGGTAAATAGGTCATTTTGATGCTGGAAGGCAGCGCAGTCCCGTCGCTCTGCAACAGTTCCACCGTCGGATCGATATCCGCCGTGACGGTAATGTCTTTCTGTACTGCCATGGCTGACAGTGAGAACAAGGCGGCCAATGCGATGGGTGCGAATGCATACGACTTTTTCATATAATATCCTTATTTCATGGTTTTTGTGGTTGATGCTCCGGCTGGCAAATCCGCCGTCACCGGAGTTGCGGCGCTGTCGCGATATTCCACTCGTACAACGCCACCTGACATCCCGGCGGGCAGCATCAGAGCCTCACCGGGATAGACACTGCGGTCAATCTGTTGCCAGCGACAGACCGGCGAACAGAGACCCACTTTTAATACGCCAAGACGCACGTTGCCCTGGTTCAGTAACTGAGCGCCATCGGCACTCCGTGCCAGCAGCGGTTGAGCGACCGCCGGCAGCAAACGTATCAGCACGCCCCAAACCAGGTTGACGTTCACCTGCGCTTTTTGCGACTTGTCGGGATCCTCATCGCCCAACGAGGCAACAGGTTCGAAATAGACCCGCCAGGCTTCTTCCCGCAGCGGAGTTACCAGCGTTATGAGCCGTACCGTGCGTGTGGCACCGGCCGGCAGGACAAACTTGTCCGGCGAAACGACCAGCCCTTGCTGGCTTTCGGCCTCTACTTCTTTTTCCAAAGGCGTAGCCGGGTTGAGGATCCGCTTGACGTTGACACGCACGTATTGGGTTTGTGGCGATTTGGAAAATACCTGTAGCGTGGTGGCCGTTTGTCCGGCACCAATGTCTTTGCTTATCGGGTAGACCGTCAGGTTGGCCAGGGCGCAGGTACTGATAAGCATCAACACACCTGCCAGCCCCGTGAGCTTGCTGGGTGTTAGAGGATGATTCGTTTTCGCCATGTCTGCACACTCCCTGTGATGCGAGAAAAAGGTATGGATTTACCCCGTTTTGCGGGCCGCGATAATGCAACATAATGAGCCAAAGTGTTACATTATGGTTTTGTGACTGAATTTGTTTGATTTTGCAGTCGATATAACTAATAAACAGCCATGGATGGCGCTATTTAAGTGTGATGCTCTAATTTAATTTTATGGGGGGTATCAGAGACACGTGGATTAAGAGAAATGACAAATGAAATGAGAGTAGCTGGGGTACGAAATGATTTTATATAACTTAATGATATTAAAGGATAAAAATTTTAAATTGCGGCGGGTCTTAAAAAAATCTTGACGCTTTTATGAGCGGAATTCTAGAATAGTGACACTTTGGCTCATTATGTAACATTTTCCTCCCCCCATAACGCCCTGAATCGTCCCACATTACTGGCTGTGTACAGCACAGTGTGCTGAATGTTGCGGTGGCCGAGATAGTCCTGAATCAACCGGGTATCTGCCCCCTTGTCAGCCAACGCGTAGCCACAGGCATGGCGTAACATGTGTGGATGCACAGCAATAGATAATCCTGCCCGTTCCCCTAAATCCTTCAGTATCCGATAAATGCGTGAGCGGGAAAGTCGCCCACCCTTGTGAGATAAAAATAGCCAATCGTAATCTTTTGCCCCCGGATAGCTTTGTCTGCGTTGTAACCAGCGTGCCAGTAACTTCCGCTCCATGGGATGCAGGGGCTGCATGGTTGACAGGCCATTTTTAAGACGCCGGACATACAGACTGTCGCCGGCTATATCAAGATCTGCCAGGTGCATTCCGGTCAGCTCGCTGACCCGACAGCCGTGGACAAAACACATCCATAGCAGGCAGGTGTTACGTTCCGGGTCGGGGATGCTGTCGGCGGCGGCGAGCATGCGCTCGATTTCCGGGCGCGTTAGGTGCTTTCGCACGTTTTTTTTCATCATGGCTCCTGTTGACGGTAATGGAGAAAACCCGGCCCTGAAATGGGTCGGCAGGAGAGTATAGGAAATGCAGGCGGATTGTGTCGGTAATTAGGGGAACTCTGTCGGGGGGCTCGCTGAAAGAAAATCTGAAACACCGGGGAAGCGAAGGGCATTTTCGCTGATTGTTTGTCGCCGTACTGGCGGCGCACCGTTATTTCGACCAGTACCGTTCTGAGGCCGAAAACGATCGTGCGCCGGAGCAGTGTTATTTTCTTTTGATTGGCGGCTGCTTTTTCTGCCAGGCCAGCAGTTCGAAGACGCCAAAGATAAAGATCTTGGCTTCCTGCCAGTAGCTTATCGGCTGATCTTTAGGCTGCGTGGATTTCAACAGCACCAGTTGTAACCCGTGCATCACCACCATAAAGAACAGCGCCACGTCGATGAAGTACTTCAGCGGCTTGGGAAAAGGGTGAAACAGATTGGAGAGCAGAAAGCCCCATACGCACAGCATCAGCAGGCGACCCAGATTAATCAGCATTGTCGGTTTTCTCTTGAGAGCGAATATAAAGACGGTAAGCCACCTGACCGGCGACTTTTTCACGGTGTAGCTGCCAGTTGGCCGGAACGTCGGTGGCGGCGCTTTCGGCTTCGGCCTCTACGTAAATCCAGGCCTCATCGGCCAGCCAGCCCTGCTGCTCCAGCAGCGTGACGGTTTCCGCCAGCAGCCCTTTGCGAAAAGGCGGATCGAGAAACACGACGTCAAACGGTTGGGCATTATTCGCCAGCCAGCTCAGTGCGTTGGTGTTGACCACATGGCCTTTGCCTTGCAGCAGCGCCAGATTCTTTTCCAGTTGCTGCGCCACCGGGCGTTCAAACTCCAACAGCGTAACGCTACCGGCATAGCGGGACAGCGCTTCCAGGCCGAGTGCGCCGCTACCGGCGAAACAGTCCAGGCAGCGCGCGCCCTGGATCACCGGCGCCAGCCAGTTGAACAGGGTTTCACGGACGCGATCGGTGGTTGGACGTAGCCCAGGGCTATTTGGCACCGGCAGTTTCCGTCCGCGCCATTGGCCGCCGATAATACGGATCTGCCCGGCCGCAGCCTGAGGCGGTTTTTTTGCCGACGCCCGTGGCGATATTCTTGTCATAGGATTGGTTTATTTCTGTTTGGGGCGGTGAAGGCCGCACAAGTTAGCGAAAAGTTGCCTCTATTCTACCGGTGAGACGCGCCGGGGGAAACGGTAAAACTTTGTTGCCTGATTTCACAGTGGAAAGCATACCGGATGCGTGTTGCTGGGCGAGGGAAAGTGATAGACTCGGCGGAATAATTGTCAGCATAAGCAAGCCTTCGGTACGGAGTAGAGTCATAACATGGCAAAAGATAAGAAACGCGGGTTTTTCTCCTGGCTGGGCTTCGGCCAGAAGGAAGAAGAGCAACAGCAACCTGAGACGGCGGTAGAACCGGCGGAAAATCAGGCCGTGGAGACCCCGGCTGAACCGGTTGCTCCCAAGCTGGATGACCAACTCCCCGCCCAGGAATCTGAACCTGCCGCCTCCGTAGAAACCCCAGGAGAATGGGACGGCAGCCTGACCGGCGAGCATATCGCAGAAAGCGTGCCGGTGGTTGCCGAGCACTCTGCAGCGGCACAAGCGCTGGCGGAAGAGATTGTTACCCTCACCGAACAGGTGGCGGCAGAGCAGCAGCCGGTGACAGAGGAAGAGATTGCCGAGGTTGAGCCTGAGCCGGTGGTGGTGATTGAGCCGGAAGCGGTTGTCGTAGCCGAACCGGAAGTGCTTGAGTCAGAAGCGGTTATCGAACCAGAACCGCAAGTGATTGCGCCTGAGCCTGTTATCGAGCCTGAGCCAGAACCGATTGCGGTGCCTGAAGTGGAGGCGATCGAGCCTGAACCTGAGGTTATCGCGCCAGAGCCAGAGCCAGAGCCAGAACCAGAACCAGAACCTCTGCCGGCCAGCGTAGCGCTGGAACCGATTATCGTCGCTCCGGCCATTATTGAAGAACAACAACCTGAGCTGCTGGCCCCTGCGGTGACTCAGGAGCAGGAACGCCCGACCAAAGAAGGTTTCTTTGCCCGCCTGAAACGCAGCCTGGTGAAAACCAAGCAGAATCTGGGCTCCGGTTTTATCGGCCTGTTCCGCGGCAAGAAAATCGACGACGATCTGTTTGAAGAGCTGGAAGAGCAGCTGCTGATTGCCGATGTTGGCGTGGAAACCACGAGTAAAATCATTACCTCTCTGACCCAGCACGCCAGCCGCAAGCAGTTGAAAGACGCCGAGGCGCTATACGGCAAGCTGAAGGAGGAAATGTCTGAAATTCTGGCTAAAGTTGATCAGCCGCTGGATGTTGGCGGTAAAAACCCGTATGTCATTCTGATGGTTGGCGTGAACGGCGTGGGTAAAACCACCACCATCGGCAAGCTGGCCCGCCAGTTCCAGGCGGAAGGCAAATCGGTGATGTTGGCGGCGGGGGATACCTTCCGTGCCGCGGCGGTGGAACAACTGCAGGTATGGGGCGAACGTAACCGGATCCCGGTGATCGCGCAGCATACCGGTGCAGACTCCGCTTCGGTGATTTTTGACGCGGTACAGGCCGCCAAGGCTCGTGGCATCGACGTACTGCTGGCCGATACCGCCGGACGTCTGCAGAATAAAGCACACCTGATGGAAGAGCTGAAGAAAATCGTCCGCGTTATGAAAAAACTGGACGACCAGGCCCCCCATGAGGTTATGCTGATTCTTGATGCCAGCACCGGACAGAATGCTGTCAGCCAGGCGAAATTATTTAATGAAGCCGTAGGCTTAACCGGTATCACACTGACTAAACTGGACGGTACCGCCAAGGGCGGGGTGATCTTCGCCATTGCCGATCAGTTCGCTATCCCGATTCGCTATATCGGCGTTGGGGAAGGCATCGAAGATTTGCGGCCGTTTAAGGCCGACGATTTTATTGAGGCACTTTTTGCCCGAGAGGATTAATACGGATGATTCGCTTTGAACAGGTCAGTAAAGCTTATCTGGGCGGACGGCAGGCACTGCAGGGGGTAGATTTTCATCTGCGCCCGGCAGAGATGGCGTTTCTGACCGGCCATTCCGGCGCGGGTAAAAGTACCCTGCTGAAACTGATTTGTGGCATCGAACGGCCGAGCGCCGGCCATATCTGGTTTGGTGGTCACGACATCAGTCGCCTGAGAAACAGTGAGGTGCCGTTCCTGCGTCGTCAGATCGGCATGATTTTCCAGGATCACCATCTGCTGCTGGATCGCACGGTGTATGACAACGTGGCGATGCCGCTGATCATTGCCGGTGCCAGTACCGAAGACATCCGCCGTCGTGTTTCCGCCGCGCTGGACAAGGTCGGGCTGCTGGATAAGGCCAAAAACTTCCCAATCCAGCTTTCCGGTGGTGAGCAGCAGCGCGTGGGTATTGCCCGTGCGGTGGTGAACAAACCGGCGGTGCTGCTGGCGGATGAGCCAACCGGTAACCTGGATGATGCGCTGTCGGAAGGCATTCTGCGTCTGTTTGAAGAATTTAACCGTGTTGGCGTGACCGTGCTGATGGCCACCCATGACACCGGGCTGATTGCCCGTCGTAATTACCGCACTCTGCGCCTGAGCCAGGGTCGTATGGCTGGAGGAGCGCATCATGGCGAATAACGCAAAAACCGCCAAGAGCAAAGCGCTGCGCGGGGGCTGGCGTGAACAATGGCGTTACGCCTGGATGAACGCCATCAAGGATATGCTGCGCCAGCCGTTGGCAACGCTGTTGACGGTGATGGTGATCGCCATTTCTCTGACGCTGCCGAGCGTGTGTTACATCGTCTGGAAAAACGTCAGTACCGCAGCGACCCAATGGTACCCGACGCCACAGTTGACGGTTTATCTGGATAAATCCCTCGATGACGATGCCGCGGTGAAAGTGCTCGATGCCATCAAGGCGGAAGCCGGCGTCGAGAAAGTGAATTACCTGTCGCGTGAAGAGGCCCGGGGCGAATTCCGCAACTGGTCTGGCTTTGGCGGCGCACTGGATATGCTGGAAGAGAACCCGTTGCCGGCGGTAGCCATTATCACGCCGAAAATGAGCTTCCAAAGTTCCGACACCCTCAACACCCTGCGCGATCGCGTAGCCGCGGTACAGGGCGTGGATGAGGTCAGAATGGACGACAGCTGGTTTGCCCGCCTGGCGGCGCTGACCGGGCTGGTGGGCCAGGTGGCAGCGATGATCGGCGTGCTGATGATTGTGGCGGTGTTCCTGGTGATCGGCAATAGCGTGCGGCTGAGCATCTTCAGCCGTCGTGACACTATCAACGTGATGAAGCTGATCGGTGCGACCGACGGCTTTATCCTGCGGCCGTTCCTGAACGGCGGGGCAATGCTGGGCTTCTTTGGCGCGTTGCTGTCGTTGCTGTTATCCGGCGGGATGGTGTGGCGTCTGGAGTCGGTGGTCACCGGCGTGGCCAAGGTGTTTGGCACCACCTTTACCCTGCATGGCCTGGGTTGGGATGAAGCCCTGCTGCTGCTGATTGTCTCCGCGATGATCGGCTGGATCGCCGCCTGGCTGGCGACGGTGCAACATTTACGTCGATTTACACCACAATAAAGTTTTTTTGGTATACTCTTCTCCTGCTGCTCCGAGCGTGTTGCGGGAGAAGAGCTACCGGCACCAACCCAAGCCCCATTCAGTCTCTTCTTTGCGCACAAATTCCCTATCGGCCTGAGTCTTCGTCACGTATTGTCATGCACAATGTGATCGAAAAACTGTGAACTAATAGGGCGGAACACGGTCAAAATCTGCAGCAAAATGTTATGGTGCCCGGCGTGTGGACCGCTTTTGCAATAGCAACTGCCGTAGAATCAATTATTTCCCCGCCGTGATAAATCACCTGCATGACCTGTTTTTTCAAGAGAGGGTTTGAATGACCAAAGAAATGCAAACTTTAGCTTTAGTGCCCCAGGGCAGTTTGGAAGCCTATATCCGGGCCGCCAACACCTATCCGATGCTGACGGCAGAGGAAGAGCGGGAGCTGGCTGAACGGCTGCATTATCAGGGCGATCTGGAAGCCGCTAAGCAGCTGATCCTGTCTCACCTGCGCTTTGTCGCTCATATTGCCCGCAATTACTCTGGTTACGGCCTGCCGCAGGCGGATCTGATCCAGGAAGGTAATATCGGCTTGATGAAAGCTGTTCGCCGCTTCAACCCAGAGGTTGGGGTGCGCCTGGTTTCCTTTGCGGTGCACTGGATCAAGGCAGAAATTCACGAGTACGTACTGCGCAACTGGCGTATCGTCAAAGTTGCTACCACCAAGGCACAGCGCAAGCTGTTCTTTAACCTGCGTAAAACCAAGCAGCGTCTGGGCTGGTTCAACCAGGACGAGGTGGAATTGGTGGCCCGTGAACTGGGCGTGACCAGCAAGGACGTACGCGAGATGGAATCCCGCATGGCGGCACAGGATATGACTTTCGATCCAACGCCGGACGACGACGCCCGTGAAGGCCAGTCGATGGCGCCAGTGCTGTACCTGCAGGATAAAAGCTCTGACTTTGCCGAAGGTATCGAAGAAGATAACTGGGAAAGCAACGCCGCAGACAAACTGGCCTACGCGATGGAAGGCCTGGACGAGCGTAGTCAGCATATTATTCGTGCCCGTTGGCTGGACGACGATAACAAGTCCACGCTGCAAGAGCTGGCCGATCAATATGGCGTTTCCGCTGAGCGTGTTCGCCAGTTGGAAAAAAATGCCATGAAGAAACTGAAAATGGCGATCGAAGCCTAATCCCGCGTAAGCTTTAAAAAGCCCGGCTAGCCGGGCTTTTTTGTGCCTGAAATTCGGCGCTATGGCGTAACGGCAGCGAAGTCTGGTGCCGGGCAGCTATAGCCAAACTTGTTGGCCCAGGGATAACGAGACCCGGTGTTGATATAGCGCTGATACAGTGCCTGACCGGTTTTTGCATCACGTTTTATCACCCAACCGGCGGCATTGCACAGCACGGCGGCATAGGCCTGGCTTTTTGGTGGCAGCAAATCGGCAGCCTGCTGGGCCAGGGTGACGGCCTGCCAACGATAGTGCAGGAAGCGATTGTCCTGTGGCGGTAGCGCTGCTTTGGCCCGTGCCGCTTCCGCGCTGCTGATCCAACTCTTATGTTTGAGTTCGCGAGTATCAAACGCATCTCCCAGATAGGAATAACCTGCGTCATAAATCGCGTAATCCGGCGTCATCTCATAGCCGGTGAAGGTTAGCCCTTGTGTGCGCAGTAGCGTGGCCGCCTGATAATAGGCTTCGGCGCGCGCCAGTTTATCGGCGGTTTTGTCCTGCGCCGTTTTCAGCGTATCGGCGTACTGTTGTGCCACCTGACGATAGTTAGGGATGTCGAAATAGCCCATGGCCTCTTGAGGACGTCCGGCGCGCATCAGCCGTCGCGCCAGCAGTTCCCGCAGTTGTACTTCCGGCGTAAGTGGCTGGCCGCTGTACTCGTCCGGATTGACCGGTTTTAGCGGCGTAGTTGGTGCTGGCGCATGTTTATCGACAAAGCCTTTCAGCTCGTCGACGGTCAGCACCCGTTCGGCTACGTCGGCGACGTCAGCCCAATAAATCTCTTTACCGCGATACAGGAAATCCATTGCCTGTAGATAGTCACCGCGATCGAGCGCCAGGATCGCCTGCTCACCCGCCACCCGACACTCGGGCACAATGGTTTCTTGCACAAAGTCGGCATTGCGCTGCTCGCCCCAGCTTTCACTGGATGGGAAAGCGGCCGCCGCTTTGGCGTAGTTCGCGGTAGCGGCTTTCACATCACCGTCACGCAGCGCCATCTTGGCGCGTAGCCACCAGGCCAGGCCACTGTCACCGGCGTGTTTCAGCAGGCTGGCCGCCATCGGATATTGCCCGGTGCGGTAGGCCAATGCTGCCAACCGGTCGCTGCCGTTGAAGCCGTTTTTCACCGAGGCGTCCAACAGCGTCAGAATTTGGCTGATAATCTGCGTTGAGCGGCTGCTGGTGCCGTCGGTGTCGGCCATTTGCAGATTACTGCTGCGGGCGAACAGTTCGATGGTCACCAGCTGTTGGATCAGCGGATCGGTAATCGCCTGTTTTAGCGTATCGAAGTGGTCAGGATTGACCAGATAACTGGAAACGTACTGCAACGACAGTCCACCGTTTTGATCGCCCTGAGCCGCCTGCTGGGCATACAGCCGCGCCGCTTGAGTCACGTCATTGAGCCACAGGTGGATACGTGCCTGCTGGCCGAGACTGCTCAGCGCCAGTTGATCCGGATCGGCCGTGCCGCTTTTCACTCGCTCAATCACCTGCTGGAAAGCCGCCAGCGCTTGCTCCAGCTGCGGTTTTGCCGGGTGTTTGGCCGTCGCAGCCGGTTCGCCACTTTCGTTCTCTGGCGTGCCGTGATCGCCCATCAGCAGTCGGCCGAGTGAGTATTGCGCTCGTAGCCCCCAATCGCCCTGTTCTGCAGCGGGTAGCGCCAATACCTGCTGGAAGTATTCGCCGGCCCGCGGATCCTGGCCGGCAAAGGCCACTGCGCCCAGTTGGTACAGGCGAGCGGCATCAGACAACCCCTGAGTATTGACCGCATCGGCCTCTTCAACGGTTTTTGCCGCGCGCATTTTGCCGATGATGATGGTTTCTGGCGACAGAGGCATCGGTTTCGGCGGCATGGGCGGCGGTGGGGCTTTCCATTGCGGTAGTTGCTTATCTATCGCGACCAGGCGGCCGGCTTCAAAGGCAAAATTGCCTTCCGGCATATACAGCAGTGTGCCGTTACGATCGACCAGCAACCGGTTAGGGAAATCCGGTCCGCAGGCGTAGCCGTTAATCGGCAGCGCCAACGCTGAGCCGATCAGGGCCGCCAGTGGAAGAGTGCGAGCATTAAGGTGTGACAAGGGTGCCTCCTGGCGTCAGTTGTTGGCAGCGCAGCCAGCCCAGTGGCCGGGATTGCCCGGCACGTAACTGGTCGCCGCTAATCAGGACAAAGCGTTGCCGTTGAGGCTCACTTTCCAGCCGGTAGTTGCCCGTGGCATCCGCCGCCAGACAGTCGCTGGCGGTGATGACAATTTCATGGGGCAGCGGGGCATCAATCGGCCCATTATTGTGAAGTATTAGATCATTGAGCCCATTTTGCTGTGGCTGAGGACTAATTTTTACCAGCCAGTTGACGCTGAGCGGTTGGTTTTCAATCACTGCCCGCAGCGTCGTCAATGACCAGGCGCGACGATCGTCCGCCAGCGGCAGCCGGAACCAGATAATGCCACGCAGGTGCGGCGTGGTTTGCGCGTTCAATTGATGCAGAAAATCAGCTATCTGCTGCGGCGCGACCGTCAGCTCTCGCGAAGTCCCGGCCACGCGCAGCGAGGCTTCGCTTTCAACCTGCGCGCCCTGCTCATCAAACCCCACCAGACCCATGCCATAGGCGGGCAAGGCCACCCGGAAGGGCTTCGTCGTCATTTTCGCGTACTGCTTGACCCAGCGCAGTGCCAGCGGGCCGGAAAATAACCCTTGCTGCGGCGACAGCACCGCATGTACCTGCAGTACCGAACTGTCCACCTGTTGTAATACGCCGGGCAGCGCTGCTGAGCCGATCCAGGTCGGTAAGGCGGTAATACCCAGTTGCAATGAGCGAGGCAGCTGCTGGCGCAGTTGTTGGAGGAAATGCTGATAGTCGGGCAGGCGAGCGGTGGCGGCGTCGTGATCTATTTCAACGCCGATGACCTGCAACCCGGCGGCCTGCCACTGCTGCACCTGCTTTAGCAGGCGCTGGCGAATGGCGGATTCGTCCAACTGCGCCAACTGCCCATCCAGACGCACGACCAGCCACAGCGGGCGGCCATCTTGTTTCAATAATGGGAGATTAACCGGGATTTCACGCCAGCCTTCGCGCGGATGTACCTGCAAGCCCAGCACCCGCAACGCAGAGAAAAGATCGCGGCTTTGCGCCAATGCCGCAGCATGTTGCGGCGTCCAGACCCGTTGCCAAACGTAGGCCTGGTTATCCCAGGCTTGCTGCAGTTGCAGTGCCTGCTGGCGGCCACCGAACCAGGCGATGAATGCCAGTACCAGCATTAATAGCGCCATTAGCCCGCGTTTCATTGCTGCCAGAGTTCGCCTTGCTGAGTAAAGCCACAGGCGCGCATAAAGTTATCCACTTCACCGCGTTCGCGCGCTGTCAGGCCGGCGGTTGAAAGCTGCCAGTGCGTTATCTGCGGCAGTTGACGCTGGGCGTCCTGCACCAGATACAGACCAACGCCGCGACGGCGCGTCACCTCACGCACCAGTAAATCTTGCAGTTGGGCATGCTTACCGTTCAGCTCGATTTTCACCGCACCGAGCAGCCGTTCGTTGAAGCGGGCTGCGAACAGGGCTTTATCGCCGCTCAACCCGCTTTGCCACTGCTCCGGCTGCTGATGCGGCCAGATTTTGCCAAGATCGATAAGGTCTTGCGGGGACAGTGTGGTTAATCGTTCTATAGTTAATTTCATGCAGGATTTCCGAACGGCTAATCGATGCCGACAGTGTAATAGATCTTGCACAGAGCGTTGTGTAAGTTTTTCTGTACGATTACTGCGCGAAATGTTTTTTGCAAGACGCATTTTCCGAGTAAATATGTAGTAAAGCGATCGGGAACCAGCATAACGCGCTGCGCCTGATGCAAAACAGCGCAGATTTAATCCGGATTTTATGCTGTTTACACCGCTTGTTCCTGATTGTGCAAGTTGATTTGCAGCAGAAAATTCCTGTTTAATGGCATGAAAAATAAAGTCTTATTAGAAAATATTGCCGCAAAAACACCTAAATCATTATTACTTATGAATAAAAGCAGTAAATAAGGGTCAGGTGCAGGCAAACACAACAGGTACGTTCACAACGACAGATGGGGATTTGCGGATGAAATTAACAAAAGGTAAGGCATTGTTGGCTGGCTGTATCGCGATGGCAATCGGGCATGCGGCAATGGCAAAAGACATTAAGGTTGCGATCGTCGGGGCGATGTCCGGCCCGGTCGCACAGTATGGCGATATGGAGTTTACCGGTGCCCGTCAGGCAATTGCCGATATCAATGCCAAGGGTGGCATCAAGGGCGATAAGTTGGTTGGTGTGGAATACGACGATGCCTGTGACCCGAAACAGGCGGTAGCGGTGGCCAACAAGGTGATCAACGACGGTATCCGCTATGTGATCGGCCACCTGTGCTCGTCCTCGACGCAGCCGGCTTCCGATATTTATGAAGATGAAGGCGTGATCATGATTACCCCGGCGGCCACCAACGCCGATCTGACCACCCGTGGTTACAAGATGATCATGCGTACCACCGGCCTGGACTCCGATCAGGGCCCGACCGCAGCCAAGTACATCCTCAGTGAAATCAAACCCAAGCGTATTGCCGTGATCCACGACAAGCAGCAGTATGGCGAAGGCCTGGCACGCTCGGTACGCGACAGTCTGAAAAAACAGGGTACCGACGTGGTGATGTTTGAAGGTATCACCGCCGGCGATAAAGATTTCTCCACTCTGGTGGCACGCCTGAAGAAAGAGAACGTCGATTTTGTTTATTTCGGCGGCTACTACCCGGAAATGGGCCAGATCCTGCGCCAGGCCAAACAGGCCGGGCTGACCACCCGCTTTATGGGGCCAGAGGGGGTGGGCAACTCCTCACTGTCTAACATCGCCGGTGCGGCTTCCGAAGGCATGCTGGTGACCTTGCCGAAACGCTACGATCAGGTTCCAGCCAACAAACCTGTGGTCGATGCGCTGAAAGCCAAGAAGCTGGATCCGACCGGGCCGTTTGTCTGGACCACCTACGCCGCACTGCAATCTTTGACCACCGGGATGGAGCGCAGTGGCAGCCAGGAGCCGGCCGATATCGTCAAGGATTTGAAAACCGGCAAGCCGGTGGACACCGTGATGGGGCCGCTGAGCTGGGATGACAAGGGCGATCTGAAAGGCTTCGAGTTCGGCGTGTTTGAATGGCATGCAGACGGCACATCAACACCAATCAAATAAGCCATAATCATCAGGGTAGGGTGCAGTTCTGCTGCGCCCGCGGGCCGGCTTGCCGGCTCCGTATCCCTTTACCTGAATTTTCTTCGCGTTCAGGTTTCGCAGCCAAGGGTTAGAGTATGTCAGAGCAGGTTCTCTATTTTCTGCAGCAGATGTTCAACGGCGTCACGTTGGGCAGCACCTATGCATTGATCGCCATCGGTTACACCATGGTCTACGGCATCATCGGCATGATCAACTTCGCCCACGGCGAGGTGTATATGATCGGCAGCTATGTCTCCTTTATTGTTATCGCCGCCCTGATGATGGTGGGCATCGACGTGAGCTGGTTGCTGATTGGCGCCGGGTTCCTGGTGTCGATCGTCATTGCCAGCGCCTACGGCTGGAGCATTGAGCGGGTAGCCTACAAGCCGGTGCGCAACTCCAAGCGTCTGATCGCGCTGATCTCCGCCATCGGGATGTCGATATTCCTGCAAAACTACGTCAGCCTGACGCAAGGCTCGCGCGATTTGGCGCTGCCTAGCCTGGTCACCGGCCAATGGGTGTTGGGTGAAAGTAACGGTTTTGCCGCCACCATCACTACCATGCAGTTGATTATCTGGGTGGTCACCTTCCTGGCGATGCTGGCGCTGACGATATTCATTCGTTATTCCCGCATGGGCCGCGCCTGCCGTGCCTGCGCGGAAGATTTGAAAATGGCCAGCCTGTTGGGCATCAATACCGACCGGGTTATCTCGCTGACCTTCGTGATTGGCGCGGTGATGGCGGCAGTGGCCGGCGTGCTGCTGGGCCAGTTCTACGGAGTGATTAACCCATACATCGGCTTTATGGCAGGCATGAAAGCCTTCACCGCGGCGGTGCTGGGCGGTATCGGCAGCATTCCCGGCGCAATGATTGGTGGCCTGGTACTGGGCGTGGCGGAAGCGCTGACCTCGGCCTACCTGAGCACCGAATATAAAGACGTGGTGTCGTTCGCGCTGCTGATCGTGGTGTTGCTGATCATGCCAACCGGCATCCTTGGGCGTCCGGAGGTTGAGAAGGTATGAAACTCAATCTGCTCAATGCGTTGATCGCCACGCTGGTGCTGTTTGTGATGGCTTCGTTCCTGATGGGGATGCAACTGAGTCTCGACGGAACCAAACTGGTGGTTCATGGCGCGGCGGAAGTACGCTGGATGTGGATCGGCATTGGCTGTGTCATCGTGTTTTTCTTCCAATTGTTGCGTCCGTTGATGCAGCAAGGGCTGAAAAAAATCTCCGGCCCGTCATTCGTCTTACCGAGCTTTGATGGCACCACCGCGCGCCAGAAGCTGCTGGCCGCGGCGATTATTGTCGCGGCGGTCGCCTGGCCGTTCCTGGTATCGCGCGGCACGGTGGATATCGCCACCCTGACGTTGATCTACGTGATGCTGGGTCTGGGCCTGAACGTGGTGGTCGGGTTGTCCGGCCTGCTGGTGCTGGGTTACGGCGGTTTTTACGCCATCGGCGCCTACACCTATGCGCTGCTGAACCATTACTATGGCCTCGGCTTCTGGGAAAGCCTGCCGCTGGCGGGCATCGTCACCGCCATCTTCGGTTTCCTGCTCGGTTTCCCGGTGCTGCGTCTGCGCGGCGATTACCTGGCGATTGTGACCCTGGGCTTCGGGGAGATTGTGCGTATCCTGCTGCTGAACAATACCGAGATCACCGGCGGGCCGAACGGTATCAGCCAGATCCCAAAACCGACCTTCTTTGGGCTGGAGTTCAACCGCAGCGTGCGCGACGGCGGCTGGGACACCTTCCACAACTTCTTTGGCCTGAAATACGATCCGAGCGATCGCATTGTGTTTTTGTATTTGGTGGCACTGCTGCTGGTGGTACTGACGCTGTTTGTGATCAACCGCCTGCTGCGCATGCCGCTGGGCCGTGCCTGGGAAGCGCTGCGCGAAGATGAAATCGCCTGCCGTTCACTGGGCCTTAACCCGACCAAAATCAAGCTGACCGCCTTTACCATCAGCGCCGCCTTTGCCGGTTTTGCCGGTACGCTGTTTGCCGCACGTCAGGGCTTTGTCAGCCCGGAATCCTTTACCTTTGTCGAGTCGGCCTTCGTGCTGGCGATCGTGGTTTTGGGTGGTATGGGGTCGCAGTTTGCCGTGATCCTGGCGGCTATTCTGCTGGTGGTATCGCGTGAAATGATGCGCGATCTGAACGAATACAGCATGTTGCTGCTGGGCGCCCTGATGGTATTGATGATGATTTGGCGACCGCAAGGGTTGCTGCCGATGAAGCGGCCACAGCTGAAACTGAAAGCGGCGGATATCCACGCGGGCAAGGGGGAACAGGCATGAGTATGCAACCTTTGCTGAAGGTCGAAGGGTTATCGATGCGTTTCGGCGGCCTGCTGGCGGTCAATAACGTGGCGCTGGAACTCAATGAAGGCGAAATCGTTTCGCTGATCGGCCCGAACGGTGCCGGAAAAACCACGGTATTTAACTGTCTGACCGGTTTCTACCGCCCAACCGGCGGCACCATTAAACTGCGCGAACGTCATCTGGAAGGGCTATCCGGCCAAAACATCGCTCGTATGGGCGTAGTGCGGACTTTCCAGCATGTGCGGTTGTTCCGTGAAATGACGGTGATCGAAAACCTGCTGGTCGCGCAGCACCAGCATCTGAAAAGCGGCGTTTTCGCCGGGCTGTTGAAAACGCCGGCCTTCCGTCGCGCCGAAGCCGACGCGCTGGAACGTGCGGCGGTGTGGCTGCAGCGGGTTGGCCTGCTGGAGATGGCTAACCGCTCGGCGGGCAACCTGGCTTACGGCCAGCAGCGGCGGCTGGAGATTGCGCGTTGCATGGTCACCCGGCCGGAGCTGCTGATGCTCGACGAGCCTGCGGCGGGTTTGAACCCGAAGGAAACCGACGAGCTGGATCATTTGATTGTCGAGCTGCGTAATCAGCATAAGGTATCGGTGTTGTTGATCGAACACGACATGAAGCTGGTGATGGGCATTTCCGACCGCATCTACGTGGTGAACCAGGGTACGCCGCTGGCGCAGGGCACTCCGGCAGAAATCCGCAACAACCCGGACGTGATCCGGGCTTATCTGGGCGAATAAATTATGTTGTCATTTAATCAGGTATCCGCCCATTACGGCAAAATCCAGGCGCTGCATCAGGTCAGCCTGAACATTAAGCAGGGTGAGATAGTCACGCTGATCGGTGCTAACGGCGCCGGTAAAACTACGCTGCTCGGCACGCTGTGCGGTGAACCCCGTGCCAGCGAGGGCAGCATCACTTTCCTCGATCAGGATATTACCCAGTGGCAGACCTCGCGCATCATGCGTGAGGCGGTGGCTATTGTGCCGGAAGGGCGACGGGTATTCTCGCGCATGACGGTGGAAGAAAACCTGGCGATGGGCGGTTTCTTTGCCGATCGTCAGCAGTATCAGCAGCGTATCGAAAGGGTTTTCGGCCTGTTCCCGCGCCTGCTGGAGCGCCGTGCCCAACGTTCCGGCACCATGTCCGGCGGTGAGCAACAGATGTTGGCTATCGGCCGTGCACTGATGAGCCAGCCAAAATTGCTGTTGCTCGACGAACCTTCCCTTGGGCTGGCGCCGATCATTATTCAGCAGATTTTTGACATCATTGAGCAACTGCGCGAAGAGGGAATGACCATCTTCCTGGTGGAGCAAAACGCCAATCAGGCGCTGAAACTGGCCGATCGTGGTTATGTACTGGAAAACGGCCGCGTGGTGTTGGAAGATACGGGAGCCGCATTGTTAGCAAACGAAGCAGTTCGATCCGCTTATCTCGGTGGATAGTTTGTCCCAGTAACTAATAATAATCAGGAATGAGAAGAAGAAATGAACACAGAAGGGTTACTCGCGCAGCGCATCGTAAAAGTAAAAAGCTCGGCAATTCGTGAATTGCTCAAGCACAGTAAGATGGAAAACGTCATTTCGCTGGCGGGCGGCATCCCCTCTGATGCCCTGTTTGATTTCGAAGGCTTGAGCATCGCTACTCATCAGGCGATCACCGAGCAGCCGAAAAGCGCTTTCCAATATGGTTTGACCGAAGGCAGTCCGGTGCTGCGTGAGCGCATCTGCGAACTGTGCGCCCAGCGTGGTGTTTCTGCCACTGCCGAAGAAGTGATGGTCACGGCCGGTTCCCAGCAGGCGCTGGATCTGGTGATGCGTGCCATCGTCAATCCGGGCGATGTGTTTGTGGTGGAGCGTCCGACCTATCTGGCGGCGTTACAGACGCTGGAGCTGGCGGAAGCCAACATCATGTCGGTGTCGTCCGACAGCGATGGCATGGTGGTCGAAGAGCTGGCTGAACTGCTGAAAACCCAGCGCATCAAGGGCGTGTATGTGGTGCCGAACTTCGGCAACCCAAGCGGTATCACCCTGAGTGCACCGCGCCGCGAACTGTTGGTGAAACTGGCGGCCGAGCACAATTTCCTGATCATCGAGGATGACCCGTACGGCGAACTGCGCTTTACCGAAGAGCGCAACGCTACGCTGCACCAGATTTCCCAGCAGGTGCTGGGTCATACCGATAACATTATCTACACCTCGACCTTCTCAAAGATCCTGGCACCGGGCCTGCGCCTGGGCTGGGCGATTTTGCCTGAGTTCCTGCTGCATAAAGTGGCGATCATCAAGCAGGCGGCGGATCTGCATGCCAGTGCGCTGTCGCAGAGCATCGTCGAATGCTATCTGGGGCTGGATCGTCTGCCGGCGCAGATCGAAAAGATCCGCGCGGCCTACAAGCAAAAGGGTGAGATCCTGGCCGGGCTGGTGGAGCAAGAGTTGGGCGATCACATCAGCTTCGATATGCCGAAGGGCGGTATGTTCCTGTGGGCGCGTTTCCGTCAGCCGTTTAACGCGACCGAATGGCTCAAAACCACCCTGCAGCAGGGCGTGGTGTTTGTGCCGGGAGAGTACTTCTTCTCAGACAACCCGGATCGTTCGACCTTCCGCCTGTCGTTCGCCACCGCGACCGAACAGCAAATGCAGGAAGCGGTCGCTCGACTGCGTCGTTCACTGTAATACCCACGGCGGCGGGGCAGTTCTCCCTGCCGCCGACATCAAACCGCAATCTGCACTTCACTCTCCCGTCACACGGCTGTCATCTGGCAGTTATATTTCTGTCATCCGAGCATGGCATGTTAGCTACCGAACAAAAAACTGATTCTTTTCGCTCACGCGCTTATTACACCAGCTTTTTTCAGGAGTTAGGCATGCTCACCTACGCTATTCGCAAAACTACGCTGTGCGTCGCGTTGACCCTGGCGGTCAGCACTCAGGCACTGGCGGCAACCGAGATCCCGTTCTGGCATTCGATGGAAGGTGAATTGGGTAAAGAAGTGGATTCCCTGGCGGATCGCTTTAACCAGTCGCACACCGACGTCAAAATTGTCCCGGTTTATAAAGGTAACTACGAACAGAGCCTGGCGGCGGGCATCGCGGCCTATCGCTCAGGCAAAGCGCCGGCAATTTTGCAGGTGTACGAGGTGGGCACGGCAACCATGATGGCCAGTAAGGCGATCAAGCCGGTGTATGAAGTGTTTAAAGACGCCGGTATCAACTTTGACGAGTCGGTGTTCGTGCCGACGGTGGCCGGTTACTACACCGACAACAAGAGCGGTCACCTGCTGTCTCAGCCGTTCAACAGTTCCACTCCAGTGCTGTATTACAACAAGGACGCCTTCAAAAAAGCCGGCCTGAACCCGGACCAGCCGCCAAAAACCTGGCAGGAACTGGCGGCGGATACCGCCAAACTGCGTGCAGCCGGTATGAAGTGTGGCTACGCCAGCGGCTGGCAGGGCTGGATCCAGCTCGAGAACTTCAGCGCCTGGCACGGGGTGCCGTTCGCCACGGAGAACAACGGTTTCGGGGGAGCCAGCGCCAAGCTGGAATTCAACAAGCCGCTGCAGGTCAAGCACATCCAACTGCTGGAAGAGATGAACAAGAAGGGCGATTTCACCTATTTCGGCCGTAAAGACGAATCCACCGAGAAGTTCTACAGCGGCGACTGTGCCATTACTACCGCGTCATCCGGTTCGCTGGCGGATATCAAGCATTACGCCAAGTTCAACTACGGCGTGGGCATGATGCCGTACGATGCCGATGCCAAAAATGCACCGCAGAACGCCATCATTGGCGGTGCCAGCCTGTGGGTGATGAACGGCAAAGATGCCGCCACTTACAAAGGGGTTGCCGAGTTCCTGCAGTATCTGGCCCAGCCGGAAATTGCCGCCGAATGGCACCAGAAGACCGGTTATCTGCCGATCACCACCGCGGCCTACGATCTGACCAAGCAACAGGGCTTCTATGACAAGAACCCGGGCGCCGATGTGGCAACGCGTCAGATGCTGAATAAGCCGCCATTACCGTTCACCAAGGGCCTGCGTTTGGGCAACATGCCGCAGATCCGTACCGTGGTGGATGAAGAGCTGGAAGGCGTGTGGACCGGCAAGAAAACGCCACAACAGGCGCTGGATGCCGCCGTGCAGCGCGGTGACGTATTGCTGCGTCGCTTCGAGTCCCAGACCAAGTAGCGTCAACCGGAATTCCCTTCCGGCGAACGACACCGATTTCACCCCCTCTCCCCTGGGAGAGGGCCGGGGTGAGGGGCTCAGTCAGCCCTCTCCCCACATTAACGGTTAACCCCTATGTCATCTTCCCGTCCCGGTTTCGGCTGTAGCTGGCTGCCCTATGTATTGGTGCTGCCGCAACTGTTGATCACCGCAATCTTTTTCCTGTGGCCCGCCGGCGAGGCGCTGTGGTATTCGGTGCAGAGCCTCGACCCATTCGGTCTGTCCAGCCAGTTTGTCGGCCTGGATAACTTTACCCAGCTGTTCCAGGATCCTTACTACCTCGATTCGTTTTACACCACGCTGATTTTCAGCTTCCTGGTGGCGGGTATCGGGCTGGTCGTGTCGTTGTTCTTCGCTGCGCTGGTGGATTACGTGCTGCGCGGCAGCCGGATTTACCAGACGCTGATGATCTTGCCTTATGCGGTAGCTCCGGCGGTGGCGGCGGTACTGTGGATCTTCCTGTTCAACCCCGGCCTGGGGCTGATTACTCATTTCCTTAACGGACTGGGCTACAACTGGAACCACGCACAGAACAGTGGGCAAGCGATGTTCCTGGTGGTGCTGGCTTCGGTCTGGCAGCAAATCAGCTACAACTTCCTGTTTTTCCTGGCGGCATTACAGTCCATTCCCCGATCGCTGGTGGAAGCGGCGGCCATCGACGGTGCCGGCCCGGTGCGGCGTTTCTTCAATCTGGTGCTGCCGTTGATCACGCCGGTGAGCTTCTTCCTGCTGGTGGTCAATTTGGTGTACGCCTTCTTCGACACCTTCCCGGTGATCGATGCCGCGACCGGCGGTGGGCCGGTGCAGTCCACTACCACGTTGATCTACAAGATCTACCGCGAAGGCTTTGCCGGTCTGGACTTGTCCAGCTCTGCGGCGCAGTCGGTGATCCTGATGCTGCTGGTGATTGGCCTGACGGTGGTCCAGTTCCGTTTTGTCGAACGTAAGGTGCGTTACCAATGATAGAGAACCGACGCGGGCTGGATATCTTCAGCCACATAATGCTGATTATCGGCGTGCTGGTGGTGCTGTTCCCGCTATACGTGGCCTTTGTCGCCGCCACGCTGGACGACAAACAGGTGTTTCAGGTGCCGATGACCCTGATCCCGGGCGGCCACCTGTGGGAAAACATCAGCAATATCTGGCAGGGCGGTGTGGGCAACCTCAAGGTGCCATTCTCGCTGCTGCTGCTCAATAGCGTGATCATGGCGCTGGCCATTACCTGCGGCAAAATAGTGGTATCGGTGTTGTCGGCCTATGCCATCGTTTATTTTCGTTTTCCGCTGCGCAGCCTGTTTTTCTGGCTGATTTTCATGACGCTGATGTTGCCGGTGGAAGTACGTATTTTCCCCACGGTGGAGGTGATATCCAACCTCAACCTGCTGGACAGCTACACCGGTCTGACGCTGCCGTTGATGGCCTCGGCAACCGCTACCTTCCTGTTGCGCCAGTTCTTTATGACCTTGCCGGATGAACTGCTGGAAGCCGCGCGGATTGATGGTGCCGGCCCGATGCGCTTCTTCTGGGACATCGTGTTGCCGCTGTCGAAGACCAACCTGGCGGCGCTGTTTGTCATCACCTTTATCTACGGCTGGAACCAGTACCTGTGGCCGATCCTGATCACCAGCGATGCCTCAATGGGCACTGCGGTGGCGGGCATCAAAAGCATGATCTCCACCTCCGGCGCGCCAACCCAGTGGAATCAGGTGATGGCGGCGATGATTCTGACTTTAATCCCACCGCTGGCGGTGGTTCTTCTGATGCAGCGCTGGTTTGTACGCGGCCTGGTTGATAGCGAGAAGTAACGAAATGGCAGGTTTAAAACTACAGGCAGTCACCAAATCCTACGACGGTAAAACGCCGGTAATTAAGCAGATCGATCTCGACGTGGCGGACGGTGAGTTTATCGTGATGGTCGGGCCGTCCGGCTGCGGTAAATCGACGCTGCTGCGCATGGTCGCCGGGCTGGAACGTACCACCAGCGGCGATATCTATATCGACAGCCAACGCGTGACCGATATGGAGCCGAAAGATCGCGGCATTGCGATGGTGTTTCAGAACTACGCGCTGTATCCGCACATGAGCGTGTACGACAACATGGCCTATGGCTTGAAAATTCGCGGCTTTGGCAAACAGCATATCCAGCAGCGGGTAGAAGAAGCGGCGCGCATTTTAGAGCTGGAGCCGCTGTTGCAGCGCAAGCCGCGTGAGCTTTCCGGCGGCCAGCGTCAACGGGTGGCGATGGGGCGGGCTATCGTGCGTGAACCGGCGGTGTTCCTGTTTGATGAACCCTTGTCCAACCTGGACGCCAAACTGCGGGTACAGATGCGTCTGGAATTACAACAGCTGCATCGCCGGTTGAAAACCACCAGCCTGTACGTAACGCACGATCAGGTGGAGGCGATGACGCTGGCGCAGCGGGTGATCGTGATGAACAAGGGCGTGGCAGAGCAGATTGGCACCCCGAGTGAGGTCTATCAACGCCCGGCGTCGCTGTTTGTCGCCAGCTTTATTGGCTCACCGGCGATGAACCTGTTGCCAGGCACCCTGAGCGCCGACGGCAGCCAACTGCAACTGGCGGACGGCATGACCTTGAATTTACCGCAGGCGAAGGCGCACTGGGGCGGACGCCGGCTGACGCTGGGTATTCGTCCCGAGCATATTCAACTGCTCCCCGATGGGCAAGGTGGCGTGCCGCTGGTGCTGCAAACGCTGGAGCTGCTGGGCGCGGATAATCTGGCGCACGGGCAGTGGGGCGGCCACGGGGTCATTGCGCGGCTATCGCATGAAACTATGCCGACGGCAGGCAGCACGCTATATTTACAACTGCCTGCACAGGCGCTGCACTTTTTTGATACCGATAGCGGATTACGGATGGAATGATGACCACAGCCTGGCCTTACCCTCATATTGTTGCCCACCGCGGCGGTGGCTCTCTGGCACCGGAAAATACCCTGGCGGCGATCGACGTTGGCGCACGTCACGGCCACAAAATGATTGAGTTCGACGCCAAGCTGGCGCAGGACGGGCAGATTTTTCTGCTGCACGACGATACTCTGGATCGCACCAGCAACGGCTGGGGCGTAGCGGGCGAGTTGCCGTGGGACAAGCTGGTGCAGCTCGATGCCGGCAACTGGTATAACTCCGCCTACAAAGGCGAACGCTTACCCTTGCTGGCGGAGGTCGCGGAACGCTGCCTGCAGCACGGTATGATGGCGAACATTGAAATCAAGCCCACCACCGGTAGTGATGACGAAACCGGCCGGGTAGTGGCGCTGGCGGCACGCCTGCTGTGGCAGGGGCAGACCGATCCGCTGCTCTCTTCGTTCTCGGTTGAAGCGCTCGCAGCAGCAAAACGTACCGTGCCTGAATTGCCGCGTGGCCTGTTGCTCGATCAGTGGGATGACAACTGGCTGGCGCTGACCGAACGTCTGGATTGTGTGTCTTTGCACATCAACCATAAAGAACTGACCGCCGAACGGGTGGCAGCACTGAAAGCGGCGGGATTACGCATTCTGGTTTATACCGTTAACCAGCCGGCGCGGGCGCGCTTGTTGTTAAACTGGGGCGTTGACTGCATTTGCACGGACCGAATAGATTTGATTGGCCCCGATTTTCCCAATGGCTAACCTCGGTTGACCGGCGTCGGCAGCGGCGCCTGAGGTACCGCAGGCGTGGTGCGATCGAACGGATTGCGTGGTTGGTTGCCATTTGGCAGCAGTTGCCCGCCGTTCGGCGAATTTCGCAGCAGTTGTTGCTGGTTATTGTCGAACTGCCGCTGTTGTTGCAGACGGCGCTGATCCAACTGCTGGTTATTCAGCATGCGCTGTTGCTGCGCCTGTTGACTGCGTTGGTTGAGAAACTGCTGCTGCGAGCTAAGCTCGGTAACCCCGTTGGCCGCAGTAGCCAACCCGGACAGCAACAACAGGCCGTAGAGCAGGTGATAAGTCTTCATGATGTTTACCTCGCTTTTTTATTAAGCCTAACCCACCGGTGAATTTTTTGCCGATAGTTTGTATTTCGCACAGATGTAAACTGCCTTTTCGTCACGACCTATCCCGCCTTCCGTTACAATCGCCCTTTGTGAATTTTTAGGATGAACCCATCGTGCTGCTTCTGGTGATTACTACCATTTTGTGGGCGTTCTCTTTCAGCCTGATTGGCGAATATCTGGCAGGCCAGGTCGACAGCTGGTTCTCGGTGCTGATGCGCATTGGCCTGGCGGCATTGGTGTTCCTGCCTTTCCTGCGCTGGCGCAATATCAAGCTGAAAGTGATCCTGATGTACATGCTGGTGGGGGCTTGCCAGCTCGGCATCATGTACCTGTTCAGCTTCCGCGCTTACATGTACCTGACGGTGCCGGAATTCCTGCTGTTTACCGTGCTGACGCCGCTTTACGTCACGCTGATTTATGACCTGATCAGTGGGCAGCGCCTGCGCTGGAGCTACGTATTCAGTGCGTTGCTAGCCGTTTTGGGTGCGGCGATCATCCGGTACCACCAGCTTAGCGAGCATTTCTGGCTGGGGCTGCTGCTGGTGCAGGCGGCGAATATCAGCTTCGCCATTGGCATGGTCGGTTATAAGCGGCTGATGGAAGTGCATCCGTTGCCACAGCACACCGCGTTTTCCTGGTTCTACCTGGGCGCGTTGGTGGTGGCGGTGGTGGCCTGGTGCCTGTGGGGCAACCCGCAACAGTTGCCGACCACCAATCTGCAATGGGGCATTCTGGTGTGGCTGGGCGTGGTCGCTTCCGGGCTGGGATATTTCATGTGGAACTACGGTGCCACGCAGGTGGATGCCGGCACGCTGGGCATCATGAATAACATGCATGTGCCTGCCGGGCTGCTGGTGAATCTGGCCATCTGGCAGCAACAGCCGCTCTGGCCAAGTTTTATTATCGGTGGGGCGGTGATTGTTGCTTCGCTGTGGGTACATCGCCGTTGGGTGGCACCCAAAATAATCAGTAAATAAACCGGGCTGCCCAAGCGCAGGCAGCCCTGGTCGTCAGGGTTGTGAGGCCAGCGGTTTGACGCTGGCAACACCGGCGCTTGGGCGGGCGGCGTCCCGGACGAACGGCAGATGATTGCAGGCGTGCTGGCGTGCCGAACGGATAAAGGCTTCGGTTACCGCCTGACGCTGCTCACCATCGCGAACTGCGGCATACAGACGGCTCCACAGGCCATCGCCCAGGGTTTTGGTCACCACCAACCCCTGGCGCTCAAAACTCTCCACCACCCAATGCGGTAACGCCGCAATCCCCATCCGCGCCGACACCATCTGGATCAGTAGCAGGGTGTTATCGACGTTTTTCAGCGCCGGGCTGATGCCCGCCGGCTGCAGGAAATGACGCCAGATATCCAGCCGTTGACGCTGTACCGGATAAATCATCAGCGTTTCATCGATCAAATCTTCGGGTTCAATGTGCAGCTTGCTGGCTAACGGGTGATCCGGCGCCAGCACCAGTCGCACTTCAAAATCAAACATCGGTGAATAATGCAGACCGCTGCGCGGCAGAATATCGGAGGTCAGCACCAGATCCAGCTCGCCTTGCTGTAAGGCCGGTTGCGGATCAAAGGTGACGCCGGACTTAAAGTCCATCACCACCTGCGGCCAACTCTGACGGAAGTTATCCAGCGCCGGTGTCAGCCATTGAATACAGCTGTGGCATTCAATGGCGATACGCAGCGTGGCCTGATGCGGTTCGTGGCACGTCTGCAATGCCTGCTGAATTTGCGGCAGAACCTGCTCTGCCAGCTGTAACAGGATCTCTCCCTGCGCGGTAAAGCGCAGCGGTTGGCTTTTACGAACGAACAGCTTGAAGCCCAGGCGCTGCTCCAGATCGCTGAACTGATGCGAAAGAGCAGACTGCGTCTGATGGAGTTGGGCAGCCGCGGCCGCCAGCGAACCGGTATTGCGCAGAGCCTGCAGCGTCCGTAAGTGTTTCAGTTCGATCATGAGAGTCCTTCACAGTGACAGTGAATAAATTGCGCTTGTGGTTAATACAGTACCTGCGGATTATGGATGTGTAAACATCTGGACGGCTAAATGGGGAATATGACGATGGCAATTCTAAATCACACACTGGGTTTTCCTCGCGTTGGGCTACGACGTGAACTGAAAAAAGCTCAGGAAAGCTACTGGGCAGGTAACTCAACGCAGGAAGAACTGTTGGCAGTTGGCCGCGAGCTGCGCGCTCGCCATTGGCAACAGCAACAACAGGCCGGGGTGGATTTGGTGCCGGTCGGCGATTTTGCCTGGTACGACCATGTCTTGACCACCAGTCTACTGCTCGGCAACGTGCCGGCGCGTCATCAAAATGCGGACGGCACAATCGATCTCGATACGTTGTTCCGCCTGGGCCGTGGCCGCGCACCGACCGGTGAACCGGCAGCAGCGGCGGAAATGACCAAATGGTTTAACACCAACTACCACTACATGGTGCCCGAATTCCATAAGGGCCAGCAGTTCAAACTGGGCTGGACCCAATTGCTGGACGAAGTTGACGAAGCGCTGGCGCTGGGCCACAAAATCAAACCTGTGCTGCTGGGGCCGGTCACATACCTGTGGCTGGGCAAAGTGAAGGGTGAGCCGTTTGACCGCCTGTCGCTGCTCAACGATATCCTGCCGGTTTATCAGCAGGTGCTGGCCGAGCTGGCGAAACGCGGCGTTGAATGGGTGCAGATCGACGAGCCTGCGCTGGTGCTGGAATTGCCGCAGGCGTGGCTGAACGCCTTCAAACCGGCTTATGACGCGCTGCAGGGCCAGGTAAAACTGCTGCTGACTACCTATTTCGACAGCGTTGGCCACAATCTTGACACTCTCCGTGAGTTACCGGTGCAGGGGCTGCACGTTGACCTGGTTGGCGGTCACGACGATATCGCGGTATTGAATAAGGCGCTGCCGAAAGAGTGGCTGCTGTCACTGGGGGTAATCAACGGTCGCAACGTCTGGCGCGCCGATCTGAGCAACTGGTTCGAACGTTTGCAGCCATTAGTGGGCAGTCGCCCGCTGTGGATCGGCACTTCCTGTTCACTGTTGCACAGCCCGATCGATCTGAGTGTGGAAACCCGGCTGGACGAAGAAGTGAAGAGTTGGTTCGCCTTCGCCCTGCAAAAATGCGGCGAACTGGCGTTGCTGAGCGCGGCGTTGAACGCACCGGGCGCAGCAAAACAGGCTGAACTGGACGCCTACAGCGCGCCAATCCGTGCCCGTCGTCAGTCCAGCCGTGTGCATAATGCGCAGGTCGGTCAACGCCTGGCTGCTATTACCGCGCAGGACAGCGAACGTCAGCGTCCTTACGCCGAGCGTGCTCAGGCACAGCGTGAACGCTTTAACCTGCCGGCCTGGCCGACCACTACCATAGGTTCATTCCCGCAAACCACAGAAATTCGCGGCCTGCGTCTGGACTTCAAGCAGGGGCGTTTGGACGGCAACAACTACCGCACCAGCATTAGCGAGCACATCAAACAGGCGATCGTTGAGCAAGAACGTCTGGGCCTGGACGTATTGGTACACGGTGAAGCCGAGCGTAACGACATGGTCGAATACTTCGGTGAGAACCTCGACGGCTTCGTCTTCACCCAAAACGGCTGGGTACAGAGCTACGGTTCCCGCTGCGTAAAACCGCCGGTGATCATCGGCGATATCAGCCGACCGGAAGCCATCACCGTAGAGTGGGCGAAGTATGCCCAGTCGCTGACCGACAAGCCGGTGAAGGGCATGTTGACCGGTCCGGTAACCATTCTTTGCTGGTCATTCCCGCGTGAAGACGTGACCCGTGAAGTGATTGCCAAACAAATCGCCCTGGCGCTGCGTGATGAAGTGGAAGATCTGGAAAAAGCCGGCATTGGCATCATCCAGATTGACGAACCGGCACTGCGTGAAGGTCTGCCGCTGCGTCAATCCGACTGGGCTGCCTACCTGAATTGGGCGGTGGACGCGTTCAAATTGAATGCCGCCGTGGCGCAGGATGATACTCAGATCCACACCCACATGTGTTACTGCGAGTTCAATGACATCATGGATTCGATTGCGGCGCTGGATGCTGACGTGATCACCATCGAAACCTCGCGTTCCGATATGGATTTGCTGGAAGCCTTTAAAGAGTTCGAATATCCGAACGAAATCGGTCCGGGCGTGTATGACATCCACTCGCCAAACGTGCCAAGCGTGGAATGGATCGAAGCGCTGCTGCGTAAAGCCGCGCAGAACATCCCGGCAGAACGCCTGTGGGTTAACCCGGACTGCGGCCTGAAAACCCGTGGCTGGCCGGAAACCCGTCAGTCGCTGGCCAACATGGTGCTGGCTGCACAGCGCCTGCGCGAGCAGCAGGCCTGATTGTCGCCGTGGTGCAATGATGTTTTGATCTGGCAATCTGGGCGCTTCGGCGCCCTTTTTTATGTCGCAAGCGGCTGTCTGGTCAGGCAGCCGTGAGGTGAGGTTTACTTAACGCCCGGAACGCCATGTTGGGTGAACCATGCCAGCATGCGTTGCCAACCGTCGGCGGCCGCTTCGGCATCATAGCTTGGCCGGTAGTCGGCATTGAAGGCATGGCCGACGTCAGGATAGACCACGATCTCGGCATCGGCGTTGGCCGCACGCAGCGCCTGACGCATGCTTTCCACCGTATCCAGCGTGATACCTGTGTCTTGCCCGCCATATAATCCCAGCACCGGCGCAGAGAGTTGGGTAGCGACATCGATCGGATGTTTTGGCGAGTTCAGCGTTTTTTCGCCCACCAGTTTGCCGTACCAGGCGACGGCCGCTTTCAACTGCGGATTATGTGCCGCATACAGCCAGCTAATACGCCCGCCCCAGCAGAAACCGGTAATCGCCAGCTTGCCGGCATCGCCACCGTGGCGCGTGGCCCAATGAGCGGCATGATCCAGATCCGCCAGCACCTGACGATCCGGCACTTTGGTCACCAGCTTTTGGAACAGTTCGCCGATGTCGGTGTAATCCCGGGCATCCCCCTGACGGAAATACAGTTCCGGTGCTATCGCCAGATAGCCCTGTTTGGCCAGGCGACGACACACGTCCTGAATGTGCTCATGCACGCCAAAAATCTCTTGTACCACCAGCACCACCGGGAAGGGGCCGCTGCTATCGGCAGGTTTGGCGATATAGGCCGGCAGATTGTCACCCTGTGAAGGAATGGTGGTTTCCCCGGCATGAATGCCTTGTTCGTCGGTGATAATGGTTGAAGCAGCCAAGGGTGTAACGGCCGGGGTGAATCCCCCCTGGGCCTGTTTTAATGTCATCACTTGATCGGTTTTCATTGCGGTCTCCGTGCAATCGAGAAAAGCGCTGAGATTAACTATAGGAAAGATTACCCGTTATTGGCACCGGGTGGAGCATTTTCGGCCAAGTCTGTAAAAAACGAATAATTATCTGGCTTTAGCGCGTTTTTGTTGCCTTTTTATCATGCTATTACGCATGTTGACCTGCATTAATACCATAAGGTGCGTTAGCTCCCTTTATTGTGGCTAAGTCACCGATAAAATAAGGTTATTTTCTGTGGCGGTGTCAATAGTTTCATCAGGAAATCAGCTCTGCGCTCAGGAGACAGGGTGAAAAACGGCGCTGCATTTTGTCGACTAGACTTGGGGCATCTGAGACAACCATTCCAGCTTCTGGTGTGTTTTTGTGACTTTAGTCACAAAAGTTATGTAGATTGCATTCTGTTTCTTTATTCATAGTGATGGTTGTCACGAAATTGAATGGCAATTTTCAGTAGAGTACTTTTTTGTTCCTCCCAATAAACATGATCCATGAGGAGTCTCGCATGTCCCAATCTGACGTTTTTCATCTCGGCCTCACTAAAAAAGATTTACAAGGGGCCCAGCTTGCCATCGTTCCTGGCGATCCACAGCGCGTAGAGAAAATTGCCAAGCTGATGGAAAATCCGGTGCATCTGGCTTCCCATCGTGAATTTACCTCCTGGCGCGCAGAGCTGGACGGCAAGGCGGTGATCGTCTGCTCTACCGGCATTGGTGGCCCGTCTACCTCTATCGCCGTTGAAGAACTGGCGCAATTGGGTATCCGTACCTTCCTGCGTATCGGCACCACCGGTGCGATCCAGTCGAACATCAATGTCGGCGATGTTCTGGTCACCACCGCCGCGGTTCGTCTCGACGGTGCCAGCCTGCACTTCGCACCGATGGAGTTCCCGGCCGTGGCCGACTTTGCCTGTACCACGGCACTGGTCGAAGCCGCCAAGGCTGCCGGCGCCACCACGCACATTGGCGTGACCGCGTCTTCTGATACCTTCTACCCTGGCCAGGAACGTTACGATACCTTCTCCGGCCGCGTCGTCAGCCGCTTCAAAGGCTCGATGGAAGAATGGCAGTCGATGGGCGTGATGAACTATGAAATGGAATCCGCTACCTTGCTGACCATGTGTGCCAGCCAGGGCCTGCGTGCCGGTATGGTTGCCGGTGTGATTGTTAACCGCACCCAGCAGGAAATCCCGAACGCAGAAACCATGAAAAACACCGAAAGCAAAGCGGTGCAGATCGTGGTTGATGCGGCGCGCCGCCTGCTGTAATTACCTCGCAGTTCAACGGGTCGCCGACGCGGCCCGTTTCTCCATTCGGCCGTAATCTGTTACGGTTAACCTCATCAGCGCCATCTTTCTGGCCGCCTCTTTACCCGTTGAGCCCGGTTTTTCCGCTGCTCTCAGGTTGCGTTTTTCAGACAATAACCACGAGGACGTCTATGACTGCCCAGATCCTGCTTCATCCTTCATTGGCGCCGCTTGATGGCGGCATTAACTTTCGCGATCTTGGCGGCAATAGCGTCGCCGATGGCCGCCGTATCAAGCGTGGTCTGCTGTTCCGCTCAGGCTCGCTGGAGCGTCTGACCGAAGACGACTGCACCTTCCTGGCCGGTGTGCCGGTGCGTTCGGTGCTGGATTACCGTGACGCCGATGAAGTTCAGGCCAAGCCTGATGTCCTGTGGAACGGCGCCGATTATCATCATTTCCCGGCCAATCCGTTGAGCAATGAGGTGAATGCCAACCTGGAAAAACTGACCAGCGAAACGCTGGCCGGTTTCGACGCACAGGCCTTTATGCTGGAACTTTACCGTCGACTGCCTTTCGGTAATGCGGCGTATAAGCAGTTGGCCCAATTGCTGAGCAATGTCGATAACGGTGCCATCGTCCAGCACTGCGCGGTAGGCAAGGATCGTACCGGGGTCGGTTCGGCGCTGGTGTTGTTTGCGCTGGGGGCAGATGAAGCGACGGTAGTGGAAGATTACCTGCTGACCGAAACCACGCTGGCGACCTTCCGCGAACAGATGCTGGATCAACTGTCGATTCGCCTTAACGCTTCGGCACTGGGGCAATTTGCCTATGTGCTCAGCGCCCGTGAAGAATTCCTGATGACCGCCCTGAACTGCATCCGTGACCAATATGGTTCAACCGATCGCTGGCTGGAGGCCGAGTACGGACTGGGCCAAAACCAGCGTGAAGCACTGCAGGCGTTCTACCTCGAGTAAACTGCACGGGTGTTTAGCCGGGGTTTAATCGGCCCCGGCCGGCATTGCGTATCCTTGGGGCCATAAATCCCGCATCAGGAGCCCATATTGAGCCTCAATGACATTATCCACTGGGTCAGCGACACCGTGCGGCAGCATGAAGCCTGGGCCATCCCGATTATCTTCTTCCTGGCGTTCGGCGAATCGCTGGCGTTCCTGTCGCTGCTGTTGCCGGCCACGGTGATTCTGCTGGCGCTGGGAGCCTTGATAGGCGAAAGCGGCATTGCATTCTGGCCTATCTGGGCCGCCGCCGCTGCCGGGGCCTTTTTCGGCGACTGGCTCTCTTACTGGATTGGCTATCACTATCAAGACCGGGTGGCGCATATGTGGCCCCTTTCCCGCAATCCACAGCTACTCACGCGTGGCCATGCGTTTTTTGAACGCTGGGGAGTACTGGGCATTTTCATTGGTCGCTTCTTCGGCCCGTTGCGTGCCGTGGTGCCTTTGGTTGGTGGCATTTGCGGTATGCCCCAGCGTTATTTCCAGGTGGCGAATATCACGTCGGCGATGATCTGGGCGTTTGGCATTCTCGCGCCGGGGGCGTTTGGCATCAAGTGGTTAAGCCAGTGGTTTGGCTAGTTCTGGTCTGACTTGCGTAGCGTTTCGCAATTTTGCGCCGTTGGGGCAAAAACAGACTGGACATCCATACAGCATCCCCTTAACGTGACGGGCAACAGGCGCATAAAACGCCGGAACGGTCAGGTGTAACAGGAGGCAGGGTGGATACCAGTTTGGTTTACGGTATGGGCGGGGTGGCAATTGGCCTGCTGTTGGGGTGGCTAATTGCCAGTTTGCGTGTGCAGCAGACGCAGGCACAGCATGAAACCGAGCAACGGCTGTTGGAACAATCGCTACAGCAGGCGCAGCAGGAAACAGCAGCCCGGCAAGAAACGCTGCAGCGTAATGAACAACAAATGCGACAGACCGATCTGGAACTGCGCAATTTGCACAGCCAGCTGGCTGCCGGGCACGAAAAACTTCAACAGCTCAATCACTGGCGCAACGAATGCGAGTTGCTGAATCAGGAACTGCGCGCCCAGCGTGAGGTTAACAGCGCTCAGGAGGCCGAGCTGCGTGAGGTGACTATCCGCCTGGAAGAGACCCGTATGGCGGCAGAAGAGAAACAGCGTCTGCTGATTAACAGCGAGCAGCGCCTCACCACCCAATTTGAAAATTTGGCTAACCGCATTTTTGAACACAGCGGGCGCAAGGTTGACGAGCAGAATAAGCAAAGCCTGGACCGCCTGTTACTGCCGCTGCGTGAGCAACTCGATGGTTTCCGCCGCCAGGTACAGGATAGTTTTGGCCAGGAAGCGCGTGAACGCCATACGCTGACCCACGAAATACGTAACCTGCAGCAGCTCAATGCACAAATGGCACGCGAGGCGATTAACCTCACCAAGGCCCTGAAAGGGGATAACAAAACTCAGGGTAACTGGGGTGAGGTGGTGTTAAGTCGGGTACTGGAAGCCTCCGGCCTGCGCGAAGGACACGAATACGAAACCCAGGTCAATGTGCGGCTGGATCATCAGAGCCGTATGCAGCCCGACGTTATCGTTCGTTTACCGCAGGGTAAGGACGTGGTCATCGATGCGAAAATGTCGCTGGTGGCCTACGAACGTTACTTCAACAGTGAAGATGAAGTGGAACGCGAGGCGGCGCTGAGTGAGCATATTGGCTCGCTGCGTGGCCATATCCGCCTGTTGGGACGCAAGGATTACCAGCAGTTGCCCGGCCTGCGTTCGCTGGACTACGTACTGATGTTTATTCCGGTCGAGCCGGCTTTCCTGCTGGCCATCGACCGTGAGCCGGAGCTGATCAGCGAAGCGCTCAAACACAACATCATGCTGGTCAGCCCGACTACCTTGCTGGTGGCGTTGCGCACCATCACCAATCTTTGGCGCTATGAGCATCAGAGCCAGAATGCCCAACGCATTGCCGACAGAGCGGCGCGGTTGTATGACAAAATGCGGCTGTTTGTTGACGATATGTCGGCGCTGGGGCAGAGCCTGGACAAGGCCCAGGGGAGTTATCGCCAGGCGATGAATAAACTGAGCGAAGGCCGTGGTAATCTTATCGGCCAGACCGAGGGGTTCCGCGCTTTGGGGGTTGAGGTGAAAAGGCCGATTAACCCGCTGCTGGCTCAGCAGGCCAGTGCGCAGCATGATGAAGAATGCGAGGCGACGGGCTTTGATGAAGTTGACGCGTTGCCCGGGGCGGAAGACGACGACTCCGCAGAGGAACCCCGCTCCGCATCGCAGGCATGACAGCGGCTGCGAGGTGGGGTATTGCGTAGGGTTCTGGTACACTCATCCACACTAAATTGACTGAATAGCAGGCAGGACAATGGCAGATCAACCGCAGGAAACCACCGACTTCGGTTTTCGCACCGTAGCTAGAGACGAGAAGCAGGCCATGGTGGCAGATGTTTTTCATTCGGTAGCTGCAAAGTATGACGTGATGAACGACCTGATGTCGTTTGGTATCCACCGTATCTGGAAGCGTTTTACCATTGACTGCAGCGGCGTTCGCCGTGGGCAGCGGGTGTTGGATCTGGCCGGTGGTACCGGTGACCTGGCCGCCAAGTTCTCCCGCATGGTCGGTGAGCAGGGGCAGGTGGTACTGGCGGACATTAACGATTCCATGCTGAAGATGGGGCGCGAGAAGCTGCGCGACCGCGGCATTATCGGTAACGTCAACTATGTGCAGGCCAATGCCGAAGCGCTGCCGTTCCCGGATAACTATTTTGACTGCATTACCATTTCCTTCGGCCTGCGCAACGTGACCGACAAAGACAAGGCGCTGCGTTCCATGTTCCGCGTGCTTAAGCCGGGCGGCCGTTTGCTGGTGCTGGAGTTCTCCAAGCCGCTGCTGGCGCCGTTAAGTAAAGCCTATGACGCCTACTCGTTCCACGTGCTGCCGAAAATCGGGGAGCTGGTGGTGAAGGATCCGGAAAGTTACCGTTATCTGGCTGAGTCGATCCGCATGCATCCCGATCAGGAAACCCTGAAAGGTATGATGGGGGCTGCCGGCTTTGACAACGTGACCTATTTTAACCTGACCGGCGGCATTGTGGCCCTGCATCGCGGCTTCAAGTTCTGATATGGACATGCCGATGCTGTTAACCCCGTTGTTGACCGGCGTGCTGGAAACATCGCTCAACAGCCTGCTGTTCCGCGATCGCAGCATGAAAGCCGCCCGTTTGCGCCTGGCGGGTAAGGTTCTGCGTATTGAATTGCAGGAGCTTTCCTCACCGTTGGTGTTGCTGTTCAGTGAGCAGCGTGTCGATGTGCTTGGTCAGTCTGAAGATACCGCCGACTGCACGGTGCGCAGCCGCATCTCGGTGTTGCTGAAGCTGCGGGATCGCCAGCAACTTTCGCCATTGATGCGCAGCGGTGAACTGATTGTCGAAGGTGATATTCAGGTGGTTCAACAACTGGTTGGGCTGCTCGATCTGGCAGAGTGGGATCCGGCTGAATGGTTGGCCCCCTACATCGGCGATATTGCCGCGCAGGGTATCACGCAGGCGCTCGGTAAGGGCGCGAATCTGCTGAAGACAGGCTTTCAGCGTCAACAGCATTATGTAGCGGAAACGCTGACGGAAGAGTGGCGCGTGGCGCCAGGCCCACTGGAAGTTGTGTGGTTCAACGAGGAAGTTGATGCCACCGTTCGCAACCTCGAAGCGCTGATTGCTCGCATGGACAAGTTGGAGGGTAAACGATGACCCCTGGCGAACTACGCCGCCTGTATTTGATCGTCCGCGTTTTTCTCAGCTATGGCCTGGATGAACTGATCCCCCAGATGCGCTTGACGTTGCCGCTGCGCGTGGGGCGCCGTCTGCTGTTCTGGATGCCAAACCGCCATGCAGACAAACCGCTGGGTGAACGTCTGCGTTTGGCCTTGCAGGAACTGGGGCCGGTATGGATCAAGTTTGGCCAGATGATGTCAACACGCCGCGACCTGTTCCCACCACAAATCGCCGATCAACTGACTCTGTTGCAGGACCGGGTTGCCCCCTTCGATGGTGCACTGGCGCGCAAGCATATTGAGTTGGCGATGGGCGGCCCGCTGGAAACCTGGTTTGATGATTTTGACCAGCAGGCGCTGGCTTCGGCATCGATAGCTCAGGTGCATACCGCACGGCTAAAAACGACCGGGCAGGAAGTGGTTCTGAAGGTGATTCGGCCCGATATTCGGCCGATCATCAAGGCTGACGTCCGCCTGATGTATCGTTTGGCGGCCTGGGTGCCAAAGCTGATGCCGGATGGTCGCCGTCTGCGTCCGCGTGAAGTGGTGCGCGAATATGAAAAGACCTTGCTGGACGAGTTGAACCTGCTGCGTGAAGCGGCCAACGCCATCCAGCTGCGCCGCAATTTCGACGGTAGCCCGATGCTGTATGTGCCGGAGGTTTACTCCGATTACTGCCGCGAAAGCGTGTTGGTCATGGAGCGCATCTACGGAATTCCGGTTTCGGATATTCCAACGCTGGAAAAGCAGGGCACCAACATGAAACTGTTGGCCGAACGCGGGGTTCAGGTGTTCTTTACCCAGGTGTTCCGCGACAGCTTCTTCCATGCGGACATGCATCCCGGTAATATTTTTGTCAGCTATGAGCATCCTGAAGATCCCTGCTATATCGGCATTGACTGCGGTATTGTCGGCTCGTTGAACAAAGACGATAAACGCTATCTGGCGGAAAACTTTATTGCCTTCTTCAATCGTGACTATCGCAAGGTTGCAGAACTGCACGTTGATTCTGGCTGGGTGCCGCGCGACACCAACGTGGAAGATTTCGAATTCGCTATTCGCACGGTGTGTGAACCCATCTTCGAAAAGCCACTGTCGGAAATTTCGTTCGGCAACGTGCTGTTGAACCTGTTCAATACCGCACGCCGTTTCAATATGGAAGTGCAGCCCCAACTGGTGTTATTGCAGAAGACCTTGCTGTATGTTGAAGGTCTGGGCCGGCAGCTCTATCCACAGCTGGATTTGTGGACCACTGCAAAGCCGTTCCTGGAAAGTTGGATGCGCGATCAGGTCGGTATACCGGCAGTGATCCGCGCACTGAAAGAAAAAGCGCCGTTTTGGGCCGAGAAACTGCCCGAACTGCCTGAATTATTTTACGATAGCCTGCAGCAGCATAAACTGTTGCAACAAAGCGTTGATAAGCTGACCAATCAGATGCAGGCCCAGCGCGTTCGCCAGGGACAATCGCGTTATTTGTTCGGCGTTGGCGCTACACTGTTAGTAAGCGGTACGATTTTGCTGTTGGGGGATGTTGAAGTGTTCCCTGCGTGGCTGATAGCGGCCGGTATCGTATCCTGGGTGATTGGCTGGAAGCGAACCACCTGAATTGATTCGAAACTCTGGTAAAATCTGCCGTATAATGCGACGGATTTTGAAAAAACCCTGTAAAAATAGAGGTAATTGCAATGGGCGGTATTAGTATTACGCAATTGTTGATCATCGCAGTGATCGTGGTGCTGCTGTTCGGTACCAAAAAGCTCCGTACGCTGGGCTCTGATCTCGGTGCATCAATCAAAGGTTTCAAAAAGGCGATCGGCGATGACAACACGCCGCCGACCAACACGGCTGAAAAAAGCAGCCTGGATGACGCTGACTTCACGGCCAAGCCTATTACCGATAAGCAGCCGGAAGTGAAAACGGAAGAGTCGAAGAACAAAGAGCAGGTATAAACCGTGTTTGACATTGGGTTTAGTGAACTGCTGCTGGTTCTGGTTATCGGCCTGGTGGTACTCGGGCCGGAACGGTTGCCGGTAGCGGTAAGAACAGTTTCGGGCTGGATCCGCGCGCTGCGTTCGCTTGCGGCTTCGGTGCAGAACGAACTTTCTCAGGAACTGAAGCTGCAGGAACTGCAGGACAGCCTGAAAAAGGTAGAGAAGGCGGGCATGCAGAATTTGTCGCCGGAGCTGAAGGCGTCGATGGATGAGCTGAAAGACGCGGCGGAATCGCTGAAACGTTCTTATCTGGGTGACAGTGACAACAAAACCGAACCTGCTCACACCATCCATAACCCTCTGGTCACCGATCCTGAAGCCATTCATGACGGCGTGACGCCGGCAGAGGCTGCGGCCGTGGCATCGTCCCCGGCTGTCGTGCCGGAGCCGGTGGTTTCGGTAACGCCGCCGGTTGCACAACCCGTGGTCGAGCCGGTTAAACAACCGGTCGTTTCGGGCGTTCAGGCAACCCCAGAACCTGTTGCGGATAAAACCCCAGCGTCTCACCAACCTAGTGGCGATCGTTAAAACATGGCTGTTGAAGATACCCAACCCCTTATCAGTCACCTGATAGAACTGCGTAAGCGGTTGTTAAACTCGATTATCAGCATACTGGCGATCTTCCTGGTGCTGGTTTTTTTCGCCAATGATATTTACCAACTGGTGTCAGCACCGCTGATCAAGCAGTTGCCCGCCGGGGCGAGCATGATCGCCACCGACGTGGCTTCACCGTTCTTTACCCCGATCAAATTGACCATGATCGTCTCGGTGTTTGTGTCTGCTCCGGTGATCCTGTATCAGGTGTGGTCCTTCATCGCACCGGCGTTGTACAAACATGAACGTCGCCTGATGATGCCTTTACTGGTCTCCAGCAGCCTGCTGTTTTATCTCGGCATGGCGTTTGCCTACTTTATCGTTTTCCCGCTGGCGTTCGGTTTTTTTGCCAAGACCGCACCGGCCGGGGTAATGATAGCGACCGACATCAATAACTATCTCGATTTCGTCATGGCGCTGTTTATGGCGTTTGGCGTGGCGTTTGAGGTACCGGTTGCCATTATTCTGCTGTGCTGGAGTGGCGTCACTTCACCGGAAGATCTGAAAAAGAAACGACCTTATGTTCTGGTCGGCGCTTTCGTGGTCGGTATGCTGTTGACCCCGCCGGATGTGTTCTCGCAGACCCTGCTGGCGATCCCGATGTATCTGCTGTTTGAAGTGGGCGTGTTCTTTGCCCGCTTCTACACCGGTAAGCGTCGTCCGCAGCCAGAAGAAGAAGACGAGGGTGACGAACCCCCGGCACCTTAATTTCTGTTTGTTTCTAAGCCGCCCGATGGGCGGCTTTTACTTTGGGAACATCATGTTTGATATCGGCGTAAACCTCACCAGCTCACAATTTGCCAAAGACCGCCCGGCGGTGGTGGAGCGCGCCCGTGCTGCAGGAGTAACAGGGCTGCTGATTACCGGTACCGATTTGCAGGAAAGCCTGGCTGCCAGTGAACTGGCGCAACAGCATGCGGGTTTTTGCTGGTCCACCGCCGGCGTGCATCCTCACCATGCCAGCAGTTGGGACGAGCGAGTCTCAGAACAAATCTGCGAGTTAGCCGCCCGGCCACAGGTTGCAGCTATTGGTGAGTGTGGGCTGGATTTCAACCGCAACTTCTCTACTCCAGAGCAGCAGGAGGCGGCATTCAGCGCACAACTGGCGCTGGCGGCAGAGTTGTCGATGCCGGTTTTTCTTCATTGTCGTGATGCACACGCACGTTTTGCAGCGCTGCTGGCGCCGTGGTTGGATAAACTGCCCGCGGCCGTGGTGCACTGTTTTACCGGCACCGCCGAAGAATTGGAAAGCTGCCTGTCGTTAGGCCTGTCGGTGGGTATTACCGGTTGGGTCTGCGATGAGCGGCGTGGCCTGGAACTGCGCGCGTTGCTGCCGCAGATCCCGGCGGACCGTCTGTTGCTGGAGACCGACGCCCCCTATCTGTTGCCCCGGGATTTACTTCCGAAACCCACATCTCGCCGCAACGAACCCTGTTTTTTGCCTCATATCGTCCGGCAGGTGGCCGCCTGGCGACAAGAAGATCCCGAATGGCTGGGGCAAAAAATCGATGAGAACGCCCGCCGGCTATTCCGGCTGGAATGAGTTAGGAGAAAACTATGAGCTATGCATTTCCGGGCACCTTCCCAGGTCGCCGTATGCGCCGCGTGCGCCGTCATGATTTCAGTCGTCGCCTGGTGGCGGAGAACCAACTGACGGTTAACGACCTGATCTACCCGGTATTTGTCATGGAAGGTAGTAACCGTCAGGAAGCCGTGGCATCCATGCCTGGCGTATCGCGCATGAGCATCGACCTGCTGGTTAAAGAAGCGGAAGCCATCGCCAAGCTGGGCGTGCCGGTGATCTCCCTGTTCCCGGTGATTGAGCCTGGCCTGAAGTCACTGCACGCAGAAGAAGCTTATAACCCGGACGGTCTGGTGCAGCGTACGGTACGTGCGTTGAAAGACGCGGTGCCAGAGCTGGGGATTTTGACTGATGTGGCGCTCGATCCTTACACCACCCACGGTCAGGACGGCATCATTGACGAGCAAGGTTATGTTATTAACGACATCACCAAAGAGATTTTGGTGCGTCAGGCACTGTCCCATGCTGAAGCCGGTGCGGAAATCGTGGCGCCAAGCGACATGATGGATGGCCGTATTGGTGCGATCCGCGATCAACTGGAGCATCAGGGCCTGATTAACACTCAGATCATGGCTTACTCTGCCAAATATGCGTCTTGCTACTATGGCCCGTTCCGTGATGCGCTTGGTTCCAGCGGCAATCTGAAAGGTGGCAACAAGAAAACCTACCAGATGGACCCTGCCAACAGCGACGAAGCGCTGCAGGAAATTGCGCAGGATCTGCAGGAAGGCGCAGATATGGTAATGGTGAAGCCGGGCATGCCGTATCTGGACGTGGTACGCCGGGTGAAAGACACCTTTGGTGTGCCGACTTTCGCCTATCAGGTGTCCGGCGAATATGCGATGCACATGGCGGCGATTCAAAACGGTTGGTTGCAGGAACAACCGGCGGTGATGGAGTCGTTGATGTGCTTCAAGCGTGCCGGTGCCGATGGTGTGCTGACCTACTTCGCCAAGCGGGTAGCTCAGTGGATGCATGACGACGCGATGCAGCGCTAAGGCGCGAGTATCCAATGATAAAGGCGCCTTGGGCGCCTTTTTTACATTACAGTTTTTGGAACTGTCGGTTGTCCACGCTTTGGCTGACCTGTTTGTTGATCAGGTTGAGCAACAGCATTGAGCGCGCTTCGCCGTCCGGCTCGGTGTAAATCGCCTGCAGCCCTTCGAACACCCCATCGACGATCAACACACTATCGCCGGGTTGCGGCGTTTCCGGGTCGACATAGGTTTCGCAGGTGTGTGTCTGCAACTCTTCGATTACCTTCTGCGGGATAGTGGTCGGCGTCGAACCAAAGCGCACGAAGTGGCTGACACCACGTGTTGCACTGATGGTGGTGGTATGGATACGCTCCGGATCGAATTCCACAAACAAATAGTTGGGGAACAGAGGCTCGCTGACCGCGATGCGTTTGCCGCGAACGATCTTTTCCAGCGTAATGATCGGGCTAAGGCAGTTCACTTCCTGCCGCTCGAGATGTTCCTGCGCCCGTAAGAGCTGGCCGCGTTTGCAATACAATAGATACCAGGATTCCATAATTTCACATGCCTTTCTGTCAGCCGGTAAGCATATCAAAAGCCATTACGGATACATAGTGATGCAAGTTTCAGCATGTAACAGCCGCTATCTGCATGAATCTTTGGCAATTAGCGAGGGGTCACACACTTATCCGCACGGCTTGGGTATAACAGAGGGCTAAAAATTTGCTACCGTCGCAGTATGCCTTGGGGCGCTGTCGCCTGATGTGACGGTATTCATCGTTTTTGATTGAGGGGGAGAAATGGAGTTATTTCTGTTGAGCAACGGCAAACTGTCCGGTGAGAGTGAACTGCTGGGCTATGCCAAGAGCCATCTGTTGGCGATGATCGCCCGCCGTGGCATCACATCCGCCGTCTTTATCCCCTATGCCATGATCCGTAGTGATTACGATCAGCGCGCGCAGGAGCTGGCGCAAACTCTGGGCATCAAGGTCACCAGCATTCACCATGCCGAGTCCCCAGCTGCGGCGATTGAACAGGCGGAATGTATCCTGGTCAGCGGCGGCAATACCTGGATGCTGAACCAAATGCTGCATGAGAAGGGCCTGATTGTTCCGATCCAGCGGGCTGTTCGTGAACGTAGCGTCCCCTATGTTGGCTGGAGCGCCGGTTGTAACGTGGCTACGCCAAGTATCCGTACCACCAATGATATGCCGGTACGCAACAGCGTAGTGTTGCCGGCGTTGAGCCTGTTCCCGGTGCAGATTAACCCGCATTACATTGACGCCCATATCAGTGGCCACATGGGCGAAACCCGTGATGAGCGCCTGGCGGAATTCTGTGCAGTCAATCCGAGCGAATCTGTAGTGGCGCTGCGCGAGGGCAGTCTGTTGCACGTTGAGGGCAATGACTTGCGTTATTTCAGTGCCAGAGACCAAGGCTTCAAGGTGTTCCGCCACGGCGTAGAGACCCAAGAGTATCAGGATACGCAGGCATTACGCCCGCTGGTGCCGTTCACGTGCCACTGAGTGCCGGTAAGGTCTTTACCGGTGTTTAACAAAAGTGCAGCAACAACCGTGAAGAGGGCTTATAATGCCCTTCTCACTGGCCGTTATAATGATCAGCATGAAATACCGTGACTTACGCGATTTCCTCTCGTTGCTGGAAAAGAGAGGGGAACTAAAACGCATCAGCCAGCCGATTGATCCCTATCTGGAAATGACAGAAATTGCCGATCGTACTTTACGTGCGGGCGGCCCGGCGTTGCTGTTCGAAAACCCGAAAGGGTACGACATGCCGGTGCTGTGCAATCTGTTCGGTACTCCTGGTCGCGTAGCGATGGGGATGGGCCAGGAAGACGTCAGCTCGTTGCGCGAGGTCGGCAAGTTGCTGGCGTTCCTTAAAGAGCCGGAGCCGCCAAAGGGCTTTCGCGATCTGTTCGATAAACTGCCGAAGTTCAAGCAAGTGCTGAACATGCCGACCAAGGTGTTGGGTTCAGCGCCTTGTCAGGAGCAGGTATGGCAGGGGGATGACGTCGATCTCAGCCGTATCCCGGTGATGCACTGCTGGCCGGAAGACGCCGCACCCTTGATCACCTGGGGCCTGACCGTGACCCGCGGGCCGCAAAAAGAGCGGCAGAACCTGGGTATTTATCGCCAACAGGTGCTGAGCAAGAATAAAGTCATCATGCGTTGGCTGTCGCACCGCGGCGGCGCGCTGGATTACCAGGAATGGTGCCAGGCGCATCCCGGTGAGCGTTTCCCGGTTGCGGTTGCGCTGGGCGCAGATCCCGCCACCATTCTCGGCGCGGTCACGCCAGTGCCGGATACCCTGTCTGAATATGCCTTTGCCGGGCTGCTGCGCGGCAACAAAACCGAAGTGGTCAAGTGCATTTCCTGCGACCTGGAAGTGCCCGCCAGCGCGGAAATCGTGTTGGAAGGCTATATCGAACCGGGAGAAATGGCGCCTGAAGGCCCGTATGGCGATCACACCGGTTACTACAACGAAATTGACCACTTCCCGGTATTCACCATCACCCACATCACCCAGCGTCGTGACGCCATTTATCACTCGACCTATACCGGCCGTCCGCCGGATGAGCCGGCGGTGTTGGGCGTGGCGCTCAATGAAGTCTTCGTTCCTATCCTGCAAAAGCAGTTCCCGGAAATTGTCGATTTCTATCTGCCGCCTGAGGGTTGCTCATATCGCCTGGCAGTGGTGACTATCAAGAAACAGTATGCCGGTCATGCCAAGCGCGTAATGATGGGGGTCTGGTCATTCCTGCGTCAGTTTATGTACACCAAGTTTGTGATCGTCTGCGATGATGACGTCAACGCACGCGACTGGAATGATGTGATTTGGGCGATCACCACCCGAATGGATCCGGCAAGGGATACCGTTTTGGTGGAGAATACGCCGATCGATTATTTGGACTTCGCCTCACCGGTTTCCGGTTTGGGATCGAAGATGGGGCTGGATGCCACCAATAAATGGCCGGGTGAAACCCAGCGCGAATGGGGCCGTCCGATTCAGATGGATGAAAAGGTGCGTGCGCGCGTCGATGAAATCTGGGATGAGCTCGCAATTTTCAGTGACAGAGAACCGACGCTTTAGCGCCAGGCTTTGTTCTCAGTTTTGCATTGATGACCCGACAGAGGGAACGCATGACAATATTGAGCTGTAAAGTGACCTCCGTAGAGGCCATTACCGATACGGTTTATCGGGTACGCTTGGTGCCTGAGGCACCGTTTTCTTTCAAGGCTGGACAGTATCTGATGGTGGTGATGGATGAGCGCGACAAGCGTCCGTTCTCACTGGCCTCCATTCCGTCAGACCAGGATTACATTGAGCTGCATATTGGCGCTTCGGAGCTGAATCTGTACGCCATGGCGGTAATGGATCGCATTCTGAAAGAGCAGGCGATTACCGTTGATATCCCACACGGTGACGCCTGGCTACGTGAAGAAGGCAGCCGTCCGCTGGTGTTGATCGCCGGCGGTACTGGTTTCTCCTACGCGCGCTCGATTCTGTTGGCCGCGCTGGAGCAGCAGCCGGAACGCGATATTTCCATCTACTGGGGCGGACGCGAACTGAAGCACCTGTATGACTTGAGCGAGCTGGAAGCGCTGTCGTTACGGCATCCTAATCTGAAAGTCATTCCGGTGGTTGAACAGCCGGAAGATGAGTGGCGCGGCCGCAGCGGCACGGTGCTCAGCGCGGTGCTGCAGGACTTCGGCACGCTGGCAGAGCACGACATTTATATTGCCGGCCGCTTCGAGATGGCCAAAATCGCTCGCGAACGTTTCTGCGCCGAACGTGGCGCGCTGGAAGCGCATATGTTTGGCGACGCCTTCTCGTTTATCTGAGGCGCGAAGCAGTAGCAAACGGGGTGGCCAATGGCTGCCCCTTTTTATTGGGGCGTCAGTAGAATTCAGGCATAAAAAAACCCGCCCCTGACAGGCGGGAAGTACGGCAACTAAACTTGGTGGAATGCTGCGGTTTGAAGTGTTGACGCAGTCATCCCTAATAGACACAGCTAAACGCGTTCAAAAACGGTAGCAATCCCCTGACCCAAACCGATACACATGGTCGCCAAACCAAACTGTACGTCGCGGCGTTCCATATTGTTCAGCAGGGTAGTCGAGATACGTGAGCCCGAGCAGCCTAATGGGTGGCCCAGAGCAATGGCGCCGCCGTTCAGGTTGATTTTGTCGTCGATGCTGTCCAGCAGTCCCAAATCCTTGATGCACGGCAGTGACTGGGCGGCAAAGGCTTCATTCAGTTCAAACAGGTCGATGTCCTGTACGCTCAGGCCGGCACGTTTGAGCGCCAACTTGCTGGCAGGCACAGGGCCGTAACCCATGATGGAAGGGTCACAACCGACAACGGCCATTGAACGAATGCGGGCACGGGCTTTCAGGCCAAGCGCTTTGGCGCGTGATTCACTCATCAACAGCATGGCAGAGGCACCGTCGGACAATGCCGAAGAAGTCCCGGCGGTCACGGTACCGTTGACCGGATCGAAGGCCGGACGCAGCGCTGCCAGGCTGGCAACGGTGGTTTCCGGGCGGATGACCTCGTCGAAGTCATAGCGGGTCAGCACACCGTCGGCGTCGTGGCCGGTGGTTGGGATGATTTCATTCTTGAAATAGCCGGCCAGGGTGGCAGCATGTGCGCGTTGGTGCGAGCGTGCTGCGAACTCATCCTGCATCTGGCGGCTGATATTGTGCATCTTGGCCAGCATCTCGGCGGTCAGCCCCATCATTCCGGCTGCTTTTGCCACGCTGCGACTCAGACCCGGGTGGAAATCCACACCGTGATTCATCGGTACGTGGCCCATATGTTCTACGCCACCAATCAGGCTGACGTGTGCATCGCCGACCATAATGGCGCGTGCGGCATCGTGCAGTGCCTGCATGGAGGAGCCGCACAGCCGGTTGACGGTGACCGCCGGGACACTGTGCGGGATCTCGGCCAGCAGCGAAGCGTTACGGGCAATGTTAAAGCCCTGCTCCAGCGTCTGCTGCACGCAACCCCAATAAATGTCGTCAATTTCGGCGGCATCCAGCGACGGATTACGGCTCAGTACGGCGCGCATCAGGTGAGCGGAAAGATCTTCAGCACGTACCTGGCGGAAGGCGCCGCCCTTGGAGCGGCCCATCGGCGTGCGTACGGCATCAACAATAACTACGTTTTCCATCTTTATGACCTCATGCCGGTTGGCCAGTGGAGACATCAGACAGCGGCGCTGCCACCGGGTAGTAGCTTTCATTATGTTCAGCTTTGGCGCGCAGGCCGGCAGGCACCTGATACAAAGCACCGAGATGCGCATAACGCTGGGCCAGTTCGACATAATTGGCGGTACCAAGCGTATCCAGGTAACGGAACGCCCCGCCGTGGAACGGAGGGAAACCGATGCCGTAGACCAGCGCCATATCGGCTTCGGCCGGGCTGGCAATAATGTTTTCTTCCAGACAGCGCACCACTTCGTTAATCATCGGGATCATCATGCGGGCGATAATTTCTTCGTCGCTGATGGTCTGACGCGGTTGGCTGACTTCGGCCAGCAGCACATCGGTCTGCTCATCGTTGTCTTTACGCGGCTTGCCTTTGTTGTCCTGGCTGTAGCGATAGAAGCCCAACTGGTTTTTCTGACCAAAACGCTGGTTATCGAACATCACGTCGATGGCGTCGCGGTAATCTTTACCCATGCGCTCAGGGAAACCGGCCGCCATCACCGCCTGGGCGTGGTGCGCGGTATCAATCCCCACGACGTCGAGCAGATAAGCCGGGCCCATTGGCCAGCCAAACTGTTTTTCCATCACTTTGTCGATCTGGCGGAAGTCCGCACCGTCGCGCAGCAACATGCTGAAACCGGCAAAATACGGGAACAGTACACGGTTGACGAAGAACCCTGGGCAGTCGTTAACCACAATCGGCGTTTTGCCCATACGGCTGGCATAGGCCACCACGGCCGCGATGGTGCTGTCGCTGGTCTGCTCCCCACGGATAATTTCCACCAGTGGCATGCGGTGTACCGGATTAAAGAAGTGCATGCCGCAGAAGTTCTGTGGGCGCTTCAGCGATTTCGCCAGGTGATTAATCGGAATGGTCGAGGTATTGGACGCCAGTACGGTATTTTCACCGATCAGGCCTTCCACTTCGGACAATACTGCCGCCTTAATCTTTGGATTCTCGACCACGGCTTCGACGATCACCTGCGCGCGTTCGATACCGGCGTAATCCAGCGTCGGTTGAATGGTCGATAGCACCTGGGCCATTTTCATGCCATCGAGCTTGCCACGTTCCAACTGCTTGTTCAGCAGTTTGGCGGCTTCATTCATACCGAGCGTCAGGGATTTGTCGCTGATGTCTTTCATGACAACCGGCACGCCTTTCAGCGCCGACTGGTAGGCGATACCGCCACCCATGATGCCGGCGCCCAACACCGCAGCCTGCTTCGGTGCTTCAATACCCTTCGCCAGCTTCTTCGCCTGGCCTTTCACAAACTGGTCATTGAGGAAGATGCCGACCAGCGCGCGCGCCTCTTTGGAGCGGGCCAATGGCACAAAGCTGGCGGTTTCCAATTTCAGTGCTTCATCACGGCCCAGCCTGGCGGCGGCCTCAATGGTTTTGACCGCGGTCATCGGCGCCGGATAATGTTTGCCAGCGGTTTGCATCACCATGCCTTTGGCGGTGGTGAAGCTCATGGCCGCTTCGATTGGGCTGAGTTTCAACGGCTCGAGCTTTGGTTGGCGATAGGCGCGCCAGTCCAGTTTGCCCTCAATCGCCTGTTGCAGCATTTTCAACGCGGCTTCCACCAACTTCTCCGGTGCAACTACCGCATCCACCAGGCCGACCTTCAGTGCATCTTTGGCACTGACGTCTTTACCGGCGGCAATAATTTCCAGTGCGCTGTCGTTACCCAAAAGGCGTGGCAAGCGAACGGAACCGCCGAAGCCCGGCATAATACCCAGTTTGGTTTCCGGCAGGCCGATACGCGCATCCGGGGATGCGACGCGGAAGTCGGTCGCCAGAATACATTCGCAGCCGCCGCCGAGCGCATAGCCGTTAATGGCCGAAATGGTCGGCACCGGCAGATCTTCCAGCCGGTTAAAGATCGCATTGGCGAAGTTCAGCCACTCCTGCAGCTTTTCAGCCGGGGCAGCAAACAGCGAAAGGAATTCGGTGATGTCGGCGCCGACAATAAAGGCGGCCTTGGTAGAACGCAGCAGCAGGCCTTTCAACTCGGTCTGCTTTTCCAGCACCGCGAGCGCTTCGCCCAGGCTGGCAACGGTGCGGGTATCGAGCTTGTTTACCGAGCCTGGGGCATTGAACACCAGCTCGGCGATGCCGTTGTCGAGCCAGTGCAGTTGTAATGTTTCGCCTTGGTAGAGCATGTCTATCTCCTGAATCAGCGTTTGATCTGGTATGACCAGATGATGAGGAGTGTGGTTTTTATGTTAACAATATGCAAATAAGAGATTGCATTTTTGCTGGTCTGATCACATGGCTCTGAGTTAGTGTTTTGATTTAAAACGAAGTTATATTTTATGCTTTATGGTGATTTGTCGGCGTGTAAAAGCACTCATACACTTGCCAGAGCAGAGCGCTGCCCACGCAGAGGTGTGAAATGAGTAAAGCGGTATGTGTAAAACACAGTGGTTTCTGGAGTATTCCCGCCAGAACCATGACGCTGGCTTGTCTGCTGGTGTTTATGGCTCAGATGGCGACGACGGTGTATTTGCCTTCATTACCGACGGTGATGCAGGAACTGGCAATGACGCGCCGCGCCACCGAGCTTTCTATATCGATATTCGTGATAGGCGCCGCCTTGCCGGTGTTGTTCTGGGGGGCTGCGGCCGATCGTTTTGGCCGTCGCCTGCCGCTGACATTGTCTCTGGCGTTGTTTATCAGTTGCAGTGCTCTGCTGGCATTTTGCAGTAACGGTACTCAGTTATTAGTGCTGCGGGCACTGCAGGGGGTTGCAGCCGGTGGTGCTGCAATCATCGCGCGCATTATTGTTCGTGATAACTGGAGCGGTGACGAGCTGGCAAGGCGCCTTTCGGTGCTGTCGATAGCCTTTATCGCCGCGTTGGGCGGTGGGCAGTTTATCGGTGGGCTGCTCAGTCAGTATTCGCACTGGCAAATGGGGTTTGTGGTGATGGGGCTGACCGGGCTGGCGATATGGTTACTGATGCTGACGTTGCCACTGGAAGCGGGCCGCGGAGCAGGCAGGCGGCCGGCCATGGCGGCAACCTATTGGCACATTCTGCGTCGTCCGGGGTTCTTCTGGCCGGCAGTTGTCGGCGGATTGGGGTTTGCTACCACCGTCACTCTGCAGGAAGTGAGTCCGTTTATCATGCAGCAGGGGTTTGGCCTGAACGTTACCGCCTTTGGGGCTCTGGGGCTGGTGATCGGCGTGGCTTACTTTACTGGAGCAATGGCGGTAAACCGGACGGTTGCGCGCTTTGGCGGTAAGCGGCTGATGCAGGCGGGGACGAGTATCGTCGCCGTTGCCACTGCTGCGATAATGGTGCTGTGGTGGAGCGGTGTACTGGTGGGGCTTTCCGGTATGACAGTCTTCATCGCTTTGTATTGTTTGACGATTTTTGGCCAGGCGGTGTTGTTTCCCAATAGCATGGCGATGGCGGTCAGCGATGTTAAACAGCAGGGCGCCTACGCCATGGCGTTATGCGGCTTTCTGCAACAGTGTCTGGCAGGCATAGCTGCAGCCGGTGCGGTTCTACTCGAACATCATGGCCTGTGGGCGGCTGCTATCGCGTTGCTTGGTCTGATCGCCTGGTTAATTGTTAAGCTAAGGATGTAACGGCGTTTACAGCGATTTGCGAACCGCTCCGCATGCCAGAGCTGATGGGGTTGGTGCACCTGAACGGTGTGCTAAGATGACTCATTCCGTTCTAATGGTATGTATAAGGGTATTGTGATGGAAACGCTGGCTTCTTTGTATAACGACCACCTGGCAGAACTGCAAAAACGGGCGCGTGAAGTGTTAACGCGCAACAAACTGGATGCGCTGCTGATTCACTCTGGGGAACTGCAACGGATATTCCAGGACGATCGCAGCTACCCGTTCAAAGTGAATGCGCACTTTAAGGCCTGGGTGCCGGTTACCTCGGTGCCAAACTGCTGGCTGTGGGTGGATGGCGTTAACAAACCGAAGCTGTGGTTCTATTCGCCGGTCGATTACTGGCATAGCGTTGAGCCACTGCCGGAGAGTTTCTGGACCAGGTCCGTTGAACTGATGCCGCTGGCCAATGCTGATGATATCGCGCAGCAGCTTCCTGCCCAGCGTGAGCGTGTGGGCTATATCGGTTATGCGCAGCAACGTGCCCGCGATCTCGGTATCCTGGCAGAAAACGTCAACCCGAAAGCGGTGTTGAATTACCTCGATTTCCATCGCTCTATCAAAACGGGCTACGAGCTGGCCTGCATGCGCGAAGCGCAGAAAACTGCTGTTATGGGGCACCGTGCCGCTCATGAGGCCTTCCTGTCCGGCATGAGTGAGTTTGATATCAACCAGGCTTACCTCACCGCCACGGGGCATCGCGACACCGATGTACCTTATGACAACATTGTTGCGCTGAATGAGCATGCGTCGGTGCTGCATTACACCACGCTGGATCATCAGCCTCCGTCCGAAATGCTAAGCTTCCTGCTTGACGCCGGTGCCGAATATAACGGTTACGCCGCCGACCTGACTCGCACCTATGCTGGCCAGAGCGGCAGTGATTTCGCGCACCTGATAAAAGATCTTAACGGTGAACAACTGGCACTGATGGATACCATCAAAGCCGGTGTGCGTTACACCGATTACCATGTGCAAATGCATCAACGCGTCGCCAAATTGCTCAAGAGTCACAAGCTGGTGACCGGCATCAGTGAAGAGGCCATGGTTGAGCAGGGGCTGACCACGCCATTCCTGCCACACGGTCTGGGCCATCCGCTAGGTTTGCAGGTGCATGACTCTGCCGGCTTTATGCAAGATGAACAGGGCACCCATCTGGCCGCCCCTTCCAAATACCCGTACCTGCGCTGCACCCGCGTGTTGCAACCTGGCATGGTGTTAACCATTGAGCCCGGCATGTATTTTATTGATTCCTTGTTGGCGCCATGGCGCAGCGGCGAATTCAGTCAACATTTTGCCTGGGATCGCATCGATGCGCTGAAACCTTATGGTGGTATCCGTATTGAAGACAATATCGTGATCCACGAAAAGCGTATCGAGAACATGACGCGCGATCTGAACCTTGCCTGATGCAGCCTTACCCGATCCCGGCAGGCCCCGTCAGTGTCAGCGAAGAAATAAAGAAAAGCCGTTTCATCACCCTGCTGGCACCGACCAGTGGGGTTGATGTTGCAAAGGCGTTTATTCAGCAGGTTCGTGATGAACACCCTGCGGCCAGGCACCATTGCTGGGCATTTGTCGCAGGATCACCGACTGACTCACAACAGTTGGGCTTTTCCGACGACGGCGAACCTTCCGGCACGGCTGGTAAACCCATTCTGGCACAACTGATGGGCAGTGGAATCGGCGAAATCACCGCCGTGGTAGTGCGTTACTACGGCGGTATCAAGTTGGGCACCGGTGGTTTGGTGAGAGCCTACGGCAGTGGCGTGCAGCAGGCATTAAAGCAATTGGCCGTGAGCTACAAAATCCCGCAGGCCGAATATACTTTGCAATGTGACTATGCTCAGTTGGCATTGGTAGAGAATTTATTGCAGCAAACTGAAGGGCGGATAGTACAGGGGGAATATGGTGCTTCCGTCATGCTGCATTTGGCTTTACCGGTCACCGGCGTTGAAGCGTTTGGGAATAAATTACGTGATCTTAGTCGCGGTAATTTGCAATTAACCCCCATTTCGCAATAATTCCCCCAACTGAATTGCTAAGGATCGTGCTGAAATGCATTTTCGCGCTATAACCCGTATCGTTGGTTTGCTGGTCATCCTGTTCTCCGGGACGATGTTTATTCCTGGTCTGGTGGCATTGATATACCGCGATGGGGCGGGGCGGGCATTCAGCCAGACCTTCTTTGTGGCGGTAACCATCGGCCTGATGCTGTGGTGGCCTAACCGTAAACAAAAGCATGAGCTGAAGCCACGAGAAGGTTTTCTGATTGTGGTGCTGTTCTGGACGGTGCTGGGCAGCGTCGGGGCATTACCGTTTTTATTTTCGGAGCGGCCTAATCTTTCGTTGACCGATGCCTTCTTCGAATCGTTTTCCGGTTTAACCACCACCGGGGCTACCACGCTGGTGGGGCTGGACTCACTACCCAAAGCGATTTTGTTCTATCGGCAGATGCTGCAATGGATGGGCGGGATGGGGATCATTGTGTTGGCAGTGGCGATACTGCCGATCCTCGGCGTCGGCGGCATGCAGCTGTACCGCGCAGAAATGCCAGGCCCGCTGAAAGATAACAAAATGCGCCCACGCATTGCCGAAACGGCCAAAACCCTGTGGCTGATTTATGTCTTGTTGACCATTGCCTGTGCGCTGGCGCTTTGGGGGGCCGGCATGTCGGTGTTTGACGCCATCGGCCACAGTTTCTCGACTATCGCTATTGGCGGTTTCTCTACCCATGACGCCAGCATCGGTTATTACGCCAGTCCGACCATCAACACCATCATTGCGATTTTCCTGCTGATTTCCGGTTGTAACTATGGCTTGCACTTCGCCTTGCTGAGCGGCCGCAGTCTAAAAGTGTATTGGCGTGATCCTGAGTTTCGCATGTTTATTGCCGTGCAGTTGACGCTGGTAGTGGTGTGTACCGCCGTGCTGTGGGGGCATGGTGTCTACAAAACCGGTATGGAAACGGTCAATCAGGCGTTCTTCCAGGTGGTGTCGATGGCGACAACGGCGGGCTTTACCACTGACAGCATTGCCAAATGGCCGTTATTCCTGCCGATGCTGTTGCTGTGTTCTGCATTTATTGGTGGCTGTGCCGGCTCGACCGGTGGCGGCCTGAAGGTGATTCGCATTCTGCTGCTGTATTTACAGGGCTCGCGTGAGCTAAAAAGGCTGGTGCACCCTAATGCGGTTTACACTATCAAGTTGGGTAACCGCGCGCTGCCGGAACGTATCCTGGAAGCGGTATGGGGGTTCTTCTCTGCTTATGCGCTGGTGTTTATCGTCAGCATGCTGGCAATTATCGCCACCGGCGTTGATGATTTCTCTGCCTTTGCTGCCGTAACGGCGACGCTGAACAACCTTGGACCAGGGCTGGGAGTGGTTGCGGATAACTTCACTACTATGCCTGCACCGGCGAAGTGGATCCTGGTTCTGACGATGCTGTTCGGGCGCCTTGAGGTCTTTACACTGCTGGTTTTGTTTACGCCGACGTTCTGGCGTGAATGATCCTGATAGAAGGAGTAACGCCGTGAAGGCACTGATTCTTTATTCTAGCCGTGATGGGCAAACACGTTCTATTGCTTCTTATATAGCAAACAAATTGCAGGATACGCTGCGTTGTGACGTGATCGATTTACTACAGGCGGACAATGTCGACCTCAGCCAGTATCAGCAGGTGCTGATAGGTGCCTCAATACGCTATGGCCATTTCCATCCGACGTTGGAAAAGTTTGTTAAGCGCCATGCTGAGCAGTTGAACCAGATGCCGAGCGCGTTTTTTAGCGTTAACCTGACCGCCCGTAAGGCAGACAAGCGTTCGCCACAGACCAACGCTTATACCCGCAAGTTCCTGTTGTCCTCTCCCTGGCAGCCCAAACAGTGTGCCGTGTTTGCCGGCGCGCTTCGCTATCCACGTTATCGCTGGTTCGATCGAGTCATGATCCAACTTATTATGCGTATGACGGGGGGCGAAACAGATACCAGTAAAGAAGTGGAGTACACAGACTGGCAGCAGGTGGACCGTTTTGCCCAGGAGTTTGGTCATATTCAGTATGAAAAGTGACGAAAACGCTGACTTGTGCAGCGCTTTGTTGAAATAATCCGCGCTTGAAAAGTTTTTTGCATTTAGGGGTTGCGGCCTTCTGAGAACTCCCTATAATGCGCCTCCATCGACACGGAACATGTGAACAACTTCACAGAGTCTCCGGGGTTCGAAGAGAAAAAATCCTGAAATTTAGGGGTTGACTCTGAAAGAGGAAAGCGTAATATACGCCACCTCGAGATAGCAAGCTACGGCGGCTAACTCACTGCTCTTTAACAATTTATCAGACAATCTGTGTGGGCACTCCACAAGACGATATCCAGAACCTTCGGGTTCGAAAAAATATCAAGTCTTGAAGAGTGACCAAGCAATAAGTTGTTTTGTTGGCTTGTCCAACTGAATGACTATTACGAAAGTTAATTTTCGAGCATCGCTTCACGAGTTGAAGCAAATCAAGCTTTTAATTGAAGAGTTTGATCATGGCTCAGATTGAACGCTGGCGGCAGGCCTAACACATGCAAGTCGAGCGGTAGCACAAGAGAGCTTGCTCTCTGGGTGACGAGCGGCGGACGGGTGAGTAATGTCTGGGAAACTGCCTGATGGAGGGGGATAACTACTGGAAACGGTAGCTAATACCGCATAACGTCTTCGGACCAAAGTGGGGGACCTTCGGGCCTCACGCCATCAGATGTGCCCAGATGGGATTAGCTAGTAGGTGGGGTAATGGCTCACCTAGGCGACGATCCCTAGCTGGTCTGAGAGGATGACCAGCCACACTGGAACTGAGACACGGTCCAGACTCCTACGGGAGGCAGCAGTGGGGAATATTGCACAATGGGCGCAAGCCTGATGCAGCCATGCCGCGTGTGTGAAGAAGGCCTTCGGGTTGTAAAGCACTTTCAGCGAGGAGGAAGGGTAGTGTGTTAATAGCACATTGCATTGACGTTACTCGCAGAAGAAGCACCGGCTAACTCCGTGCCAGCAGCCGCGGTAATACGGAGGGTGCAAGCGTTAATCGGAATTACTGGGCGTAAAGCGCACGCAGGCGGTTTGTTAAGTCAGATGTGAAATCCCCGCGCTTAACGTGGGAACTGCATTTGAAACTGGCAAGCTAGAGTCTTGTAGAGGGGGGTAGAATTCCAGGTGTAGCGGTGAAATGCGTAGAGATCTGGAGGAATACCGGTGGCGAAGGCGGCCCCCTGGACAAAGACTGACGCTCAGGTGCGAAAGCGTGGGGAGCAAACAGGATTAGATACCCTGGTAGTCCACGCTGTAAACGATGTCGACTTGGAGGTTGTGCCCTTGAGGCGTGGCTTCCGGAGCTAACGCGTTAAGTCGACCGCCTGGGGAGTACGGCCGCAAGGTTAAAACTCAAATGAATTGACGGGGGCCCGCACAAGCGGTGGAGCATGTGGTTTAATTCGATGCAACGCGAAGAACCTTACCTACTCTTGACATCCAGAGAATTCGCTAGAGATAGCTTAGTGCCTTCGGGAACTCTGAGACAGGTGCTGCATGGCTGTCGTCAGCTCGTGTTGTGAAATGTTGGGTTAAGTCCCGCAACGAGCGCAACCCTTATCCTTTGTTGCCAGCACGTAATGGTGGGAACTCAAAGGAGACTGCCGGTGATAAACCGGAGGAAGGTGGGGATGACGTCAAGTCATCATGGCCCTTACGAGTAGGGCTACACACGTGCTACAATGGCGTATACAAAGAGAAGCGAACTCGCGAGAGCCAGCGGACCTCATAAAGTACGTCGTAGTCCGGATCGGAGTCTGCAACTCGACTCCGTGAAGTCGGAATCGCTAGTAATCGTAGATCAGAATGCTACGGTGAATACGTTCCCGGGCCTTGTACACACCGCCCGTCACACCATGGGAGTGGGTTGCAAAAGAAGTAGGTAGCTTAACCTTCGGGAGGGCGCTTACCACTTTGTGATTCATGACTGGGGTGAAGTCGTAACAAGGTAACCGTAGGGGAACCTGCGGTTGGATCACCTCCTTACCTAATGATATTGATTGCGTGAAGTGCTCACACAGATTGTCTGATAGAAAAGTAATGAGCAAAAGCGCTACCTGTTGATGTAATGAGTCTCTGACTCATGCTGATACGAACCGATTAAGACGAGAGTCCAATCGGAATTTCGTGTCCCCATCGTCTAGAGGCCTAGGACACTGCCCTTTCACGGCTGTAACAGGGGTTCGAATCCCCTTGGGGACGCCATTCCGATAATGAGTGAAAGACATTATCACCGGTGCTTGCTGCACCGAAAACATCTTAAAGATGACTTTAACGAGTCGTGTTTAAGATATTGCTCTTTAACAATCTGGAACAAGCTGAAAATTGAAACATGACAGCTGAAACTTACTCCTCCGTAGAAGTATTGGAGTAAGGAGTACCCTGTCATAGAGTCTCTCAAATGTAGCAGCATGAAAGTGGAAACACTTTTGGGTTGTGAGGTTAAGTGACTAAGCGTACACGGTGGATGCCTAGGCAGTCAGAGGCGATGAAGGGCGTGTTAATCTGCGATAAGCGTCGGTAAGGTGATATAAACCGTTATAACCGGCGATACCCGAATGGGGAAACCCAGTGCAATTCGTTGCACTATCATACGATGAATACATAGTCGTATGAGGCGAACCGGGGGAACTGAAACATCTAAGTACCCCGAGGAAAAGAAATCAACCGAGATTCCCCCAGTAGCGGCGAGCGAACGGGGAGGAGCCCAGAACCTGAATCAGTTCTTGTGTTAGTGGAAGCGTCTGGAAAGTCGCACAGTAAAGGGTGATAGTCCCGTACACTAAAATGCATTAATTGTGAGTTCGATGAGTAGGGCGGGACACGTGACATCCTGTCTGAATATGGGGGGACCATCCTCCAAGGCTAAATACTCCTGACTGACCGATAGTGAACCAGTACCGTGAGGGAAAGGCGAAAAGAACCCCGGCGAGGGGAGTGAAATAGAACCTGAAACCGTGTACGTACAAGCAGTGGGAGCCTACTTTGTTGGGTGACTGCGTACCTTTTGTATAATGGGTCAGCGACTTATATTTTGTAGCAAGGTTAACCGTATAGGGGAGCCGTAGGGAAACCGAGTCTTAACTGGGCGAATAGTTGCAAGGTATAGACCCGAAACCCGGTGATCTAGCCATGGGCAGGTTGAAGGTTGGGTAACACTAACTGGAGGACCGAACCGACTAATGTTGAAAAATTAGCGGATGACTTGTGGCTGGGGGTGAAAGGCCAATCAAACCGGGAGATAGCTGGTTCTCCCCGAAAGCTATTTAGGTAGCGCCTCGTGAACTCATCTTCGGGGGTAGAGCACTGTTTCGGCTAGGGGGCCATCCCGGCTTACCAAACCGATGCAAACTCCGAATACCGAAGAATGTTATCACGGGAGACACACGGCGGGTGCTAACGTCCGTCGTGAAGAGGGAAACAACCCAGACCGCCAGCTAAGGTCCCAAAGTCATGGTTAAGTGGGAAACGATGTGGGAAGGCATAGACAGCCAGGATGTTGGCTTAGAAGCAGCCATCATTTAAAGAAAGCGTAATAGCTCACTGGTCGAGTCGGCCTGCGCGGAAGATGTAACGGGGCTAAACCATGCACCGAAGCTGCGGCAGCGACGCTTAGGCGTTGTTGGGTAGGGGAGCGTTCTGTAAGCCGTTGAAGGTGGCCTGTGAGGGTTGCTGGAGGTATCAGAAGTGCGAATGCTGACATAAGTAACGATAAAGCGGGTGAAAAACCCGCTCGCCGGAAGACCAAGGGTTCCTGTCCAACGTTAATCGGGGCAGGGTGAGTCGACCCCTAAGGCGAGGCCGAAAGGCGTAGTCGATGGGAAACAGGTTAATATTCCTGTACTCGGTGTTACTGCGAAGGGGGGACGGAGAAGGCTAGGCTAGCCGGGCGACGGTTGTCCCGGTTTAAGCGTGTAGGGGGAGTGACCTGGTAAATCCGGTGACTTATTCAACCCTGAGGCGTGATGACGATGCACTACGGTGCAGAAGTAGTTGATGCCAAGCTTCCAGGAAAAGCCTCTAAGCATCAGGTAACACAGAATCGTACCCCAAACCGACACAGGTGGTCAGGTAGAGAATACCAAGGCGCTTGAGAGAACTCGGGTGAAGGAACTAGGCAAAATGGTGCCGTAACTTCGGGAGAAGGCACGCTGGCGCGTAGGTGAAGAGACTTGCTCTCGGAGCCGAAGCCAGTCGCAGATACCAGCTGGCTGCAACTGTTTAATAAAAACACAGCACTGTGCAAACACGAAAGTGGACGTATACGGTGTGACGCCTGCCCGGTGCTGGAAGGTTAATTGATGGGGTCAGCCGCAAGGCGAAGCTCTTGATCGAAGCCCCAGTAAACGGCGGCCGTAACTATAACGGTCCTAAGGTAGCGAAATTCCTTGTCGGGTAAGTTCCGACCTGCACGAATGGCGTAATGATGGCCAGGCTGTCTCCACCCGAGACTCAGTGAAATTGAACTCGCTGTGAAGATGCAGTGTACCCGCGGCAAGACGGAAAGACCCCGTGAACCTTTACTATAGCTTGACACTGAACATTGAGCCTTGATGTGTAGGATAGGTGGGAGGCTTTGAAGCGTGGACGCCAGTCTGCGTGGAGCCAACCTTGAAATACCACCCTTTAATGTTTGATGTTCTAACTCGGCCCCGTAATCCGGGGTGAGGACAGTGTCTGGTGGGTAGTTTGACTGGGGCGGTCTCCTCCCAAAGAGTAACGGAGGAGCACGAAGGTTAGCTAATCACGGTCGGACATCGTGAGGTTAGTGCAAAGGCATAAGCTAGCTTGACTGCGAGAGTGACGGCTCGAGCAGGTACGAAAGTAGGTCTTAGTGATCCGGTGGTTCTGAATGGAAGGGCCATCGCTCAACGGATAAAAGGTACTCCGGGGATAACAGGCTGATACCGCCCAAGAGTTCATATCGACGGCGGTGTTTGGCACCTCGATGTCGGCTCATCACATCCTGGGGCTGAAGTAGGTCCCAAGGGTATGGCTGTTCGCCATTTAAAGTGGTACGCGAGCTGGGTTTAGAACGTCGTGAGACAGTTCGGTCCCTATCTGCCGTGGGCGTTGGAAGATTGAGAGGGGTTGCTCCTAGTACGAGAGGACCGGAGTGAACGCACCACTGGTGTTCGGGTTGTCATGCCAATGGCATTGCCCGGTAGCTAAGTGCGGAAAAGATAAGCGCTGAAAGCATCTAAGCGCGAAACTTGCCTCGAGATGAGTCTTCCCTGGGAACTTGATTCCCCTGAAGGAACGTTTAAGACTAAGACGTTGATAGGCTGGGTGTGTAAGTGCAGCGATGCATTGAGCTAACCAGTACTAATGATCCGTGAGACTTAACCTTACAACACCAAAAGTGTTTTGATTTGAGAGATTTTCAGCGCGTTCCGAGATTGGTTCTGGTGGTTACTGAGGTAACGGCCGGAATGAAACAGAATTTGCCTGGCGGCAATAGCGCGGTGGTCCCACCTGATCCCATGCCGAACTCAGAAGTGAAACGCCGTAGCGCCGATGGTAGTGTGGGGTCTCCCCATGCGAGAGTAGGACACTGCCAGGCATCAATTAAGCCAAGAGGCCATCCGCAAGGATGGCCTTTTTGCTGTGTGCGAAAGACAAAAACAGACGCAGCTACGCTGCGTCTTGAGAGCAGACTCCACATCACAATATCCTCCGAATAAAAGCCAGCTGGCTATCTTTAATATATAAATATCAATAATGTTTAAAAATGATAAATAACTTCAAATATATATAATAAAATTTAGGAGGAGTGTTTTGATTTTTGCTAATAAGACTCAGTTATGAGGAAATGCCGGTATTAATCATTCTGGTTTCTATCTATAACTTATTACTTAATTAATTTATATAGAAAATACCTTATAAAACAATCGAAAACATTCCCTCGATGGATGTTCTCCAGATAAAAACCCTATCAATGAAAACAAATATTAGCCTGGCGTGCCGAATCGAGTAGACTAGGTGAAGGTTCATTTCCGTATAGGTATTTATCGTTATGTCTACTGAAAGCGCGTCATTAAAAAAACACAATACTTTTGCGCTCCCGGTCAACGCAGCGCATCTGGTCATTGCAGAAACAATCGAATTAATGATCAAGGTTTGGCAGAAAACACAGAAGCGTCAAGAGCCGCTACTGGTACTTGGGGAAGGGAGTAACGTCCTGTTTCTTGATGATTTTTCCGGTACGGTAATGATCAATCAATTAAAAGGTATCGACATCCGAGAAGAGAAAGATGCCTGGTTTCTTCACGTTAGCTCTGGTGAGAATTGGCATGGTTTGGTTTGCCGCACTCTGGAAATCGGCATTCCCGGGCTGGAAAACCTGGCGTTAATCCCCGGCCTGGTCGGCTCTGCACCTATTCAGAACATCGGTGCCTATGGTATCGAACTCAAGAGCGTATGTGACTACGTTGATCTATTGGATCTGACTACGGGTGCTATCGATCGCATTGCCGCATCTGACTGTGGCTTTGGTTACCGAGAAAGTATTTTTAAACATCATTTTCAGAAGGGGCATATCATTGTTGGTGTGGGCCTGCGTCTTAGCAAGCAATGGGATCCGATGCTGAATTATGGCGATCTGACAAAGCTGGACCCTGAAACGGTGACACCACGTCAGGTATTTGACTCTGTATGTGCAATGCGCCGCAGCAAATTGCCCGACCCTAAAGTGACGGGTAATGCAGGCAGCTTCTTCAAAAACCCACTGGTTGGCAGTGAAAAAGCCGCTGAGTTGACCACCGAATATCCTGGCATACCGCATTATCCGCAGCAGGATGGTCAGGTGAAGCTGGCTGCAGGCTGGCTGATCGATCAGTGTGGGCTGAAAGGACACCAAATTGGCGGTGCGGCGGTACATAATCAACAGGCGCTTGTGCTGGTTAATACGGATAATGCCACCAGTCAGGATGTGGTGGCGCTGGCACGGCATGTACGTAATACCGTAGCGAAAAAATTCGACGTATGGCTTGAGCCGGAAGTTCGCTTTATCGGTGCGGTTGGTGAGTTGAATGCTGTAGAGGTTCTTTCATGAAGGACACCAAAGTTCCCCTTAAGCTCATTTCTATACTGGCTGATGGCGATTTCCATTCTGGTGAGCATCTTGGCGAGTTGCTGGGCATGAGTCGTGCCGCTATTAATAAACATATCCAGACCATCCGGGAATGGGGTTTGGATGTGTTTACCGTGCCTGGGAAGGGCTATAGCCTGCCGAGCCCGATCCAGTTACTGGATGTTGAATGTATTCTTGACCAACTGGTTGATAAACGTGTCACTGTGCTGCCGGTTGTGGACTCCACAAACCAATATTTGCTGGATCGTATTACCGAACTGCAATCTGGCGATGCCTGTGTTGCTGAGTACCAGCAGGCCGGTCGTGGCCGTCGCGGTCGTCAATGGATCTCACCATTTGGCGCCAATCTGTATCTCTCCATGTTTTGGCGTCTGGATCAGGGGCCTGCAGCCGCAATGGGGCTGAGTCTGGTGATTGGCATCGTGATGGCCGAGGTGCTCAAAGACCTTGGGGCACAAGATGTCAGGGTTAAATGGCCAAACGACTTATACCTTAACGATCGCAAGTTAGCTGGTATCTTGGTCGAATTAACAGGAAAAACCGGTGATGCGGCGCAACTGGTCATTGGTGCCGGTATCAATTTGGCAATGCGTGAAACCAATGCCAATGCGATTAATCAAGGCTGGATAAACCTGCAAGAAGCGGGGATTAATATCGATCGTAATGAATTGGCCGCCACCTTACTCAATGAATTGCGTCAATCGCTGCGGCAATTTGAGATTGATGGTTTAGCGCCATTTATTGCGCGCTGGCGTGCTTTGGACAACTTTATCGATCGGCCGGTTAAACTGTTAATTGGTGAACAACAAATTTTTGGTATAGCACGAGGCATTGATCAACAAGGGGCATTATTGCTCGATCAGGACGGTGTGATTAAACCGTTCATTGGTGGGGAAATCTCTCTACGCAGCGCCGAGTAATTATCATTAAATATAAGGGGCCGGTAGGCCCCTGCTTATAATTAAATTACTTTCTTAAACGTACGTTTTCAACCGCGTGATTAGCACTCTTCGTCATGATCAGACTGGCGCGTTCGCGTGTGGGTAAGATATTTTCTTGTAAATTCAATCCATTAATCTCATTCCATAGTTGAGATGCTATATTTATAGCTTCTGGTTCAGGTAACTTGGAATAGTTATGGAAATAAGAGTCAGGATTGGAAAATGCACCCTGACGGAACTTAAGGAATCTATTGATATACCAGGATTGCAGCAGTTCTTCAGGTGCGTCGACATATATTGAAAAATCAACAAAGTCAGAAACAAATACACGATGCGGATCGTGAGGGTAATCCATTCCGCTCTGTAATACGTTCAGCCCTTCAAGAATAAGAATATCTGGCTGCTCGATGACTTTATTCCCTTCGGGAACAACATCGTAAATCAGATGGGAATAGACCGGAGCGGTCACGCGCTTAGCGCCTGATTTCACTTCAGAAACAAATTTCACCAGGCTGTGCATATCATAAGACTGTGGGAAGCCTTTTTTCTTCATCAGCCCGCGTTCGTTCAACACCTTATTCGGATGCAGGAAACCGTCGGTGGTGATCAACTCAACGCTACGATGTTCCGGCCAACTGCTAAGCAATGCCTGTAGCAAACGTGCCGTGGTACTTTTACCTACGGCAACGCTGCCGGCAATGCCGATAACGTAGGGGATTTTTTGTCCATCGGTACCGAGAAATTGCTCAAGTACGGCCTGACGGCGCAGGTTCGAACTGATATAGAAGTTCAACAATCGGGATAGCGGCAGATAAATCTGTGCTACCTCTTCCAAAGAGAGATCTTCGTTAATCCCTTTCAGTTTAACAATCTCTTCTTCTGACAGTGTCAGCGGCACCGAATCCCGTAACGCAGCCCACTGGGTACGATCGAACTGAAGATAGGGCGTCGCTAAAGATTGATCTCTTTTTATCATAAGCCAAATTCTGCCTGTTAACGCAGGTTGGGAAAGGCGCCGGACGCCAACTCCAGATAATAATCAAGCTGCATATTATAGACAGCTTCGTTTTTGACGTAGACTTTTTTCGCAAAAGTTGGCGATTAGTATGAGTTTATCTCAATTGTGCGAAGCGGCGCGCAGTAGGCGGAAGTCGCTTTCGGCGTATTTTTACTTCAATTCACAGCTTGCCGAATGGGGTGAAACTGCTGTTTAGGTAAAATATGTGGGCGACACTGGCAAAAGAACAATTACAGTGTAGGGAGTGCTGACTGTGATTGATGAATTTTTGCACGCCTTACAGTGTGAATTGCCAGGTAGTGGGCAAAATTGGGCGATTTGTGAGCGAAAGTGCAGTTAACGCAATTTTTTTGTTGCATAGCCCGTCCGGTCTACCTAGAATGCGCTGCACTTGATGCCGGCTTAGCTCAGTTGGTAGAGCAACTGACTTGTAATCAGTAGGTCACCAGTTCGATTCCGGTAGCCGGCACCAATCAAGTCACAATAGTTAAAATCTGGTGGGGTTCCCGAGCGGCCAAAGGGAGCAGACTGTAAATCTGCCGTCACAGACTTCGAAGGTTCGAATCCTTCCCCCACCACCATATCTTGCCTTCGGCAGTTAACTGGCCAGCGATAAACTCGCAACGGTTAAATTGCGGAAGGGGAAGGCGAAAGTCTTCAGCAAGGTTCGAGTTGTGCAGCGCATCGCGCAGCCGGCCCGAAGGGTGAGAGTTAAGCGACGAACAATCCTTCTCCCACCTAAAAATTCTACAGAAAAGTCAGGTAGCCGAGTTCCAGGATGCGGGCATCGTATAATGGCTATTACCTCAGCCTTCCAAGCTGATGATGTGGGTTCGATTCCCACTGCCCGCTCCAAGATGTGCTGATATAGCTCAGTTGGTAGAGCGCACCCTTGGTAAGGGTGAGGTCGGCAGTTCGAATCTGCCTATCAGCACCACTTCTTATAATCTCGCCCCCTGATTTTCTTTCTGTTCTGGATTCAACAGGCAAATGCTTGGTTGATGTGGTGATACCACCGATTTATCCGTGTCTTAGAGGGACAATCGATGTCTAAAGAAAAGTTTGAACGTACAAAACCGCACGTTAACGTCGGTACTATCGGCCACGTTGACCACGGTAAAACTACCCTGACTGCAGCAATCACTACCGTTCTGGCTAAAACCTACGGTGGTTCTGCACGTGCTTTCGACCAGATCGATAACGCGCCAGAAGAAAAAGCTCGTGGTATCACCATCAACACTTCTCACGTTGAATATGACACCCCGACTCGTCACTACGCGCACGTTGACTGCCCAGGGCACGCCGACTACGTTAAAAACATGATCACCGGTGCTGCTCAGATGGACGGCGCTATCCTGGTTGTTGCTGCGACTGACGGCCCTATGCCTCAGACCCGTGAGCACATCCTGCTGGGTCGTCAGGTTGGCGTTCCTTACATCATCGTATTCATGAACAAATGCGACATGGTTGATGATGAAGAGCTGCTGGAACTGGTAGAAATGGAAGTTCGTGAACTTCTGTCTGCTTATGACTTCCCTGGTGATGACCTGCCGGTTGTTCGTGGTTCAGCGCTGAAAGCACTGGAAGGCGAAGCTGAGTGGGAAGCTAAAATCATCGAGCTGGCTGGCTACCTGGATTCTTACATCCCAGAACCAGAGCGTGCTATCGACAAGCCGTTCCTGCTGCCAATCGAAGACGTATTCTCCATCTCCGGCCGTGGTACTGTTGTTACCGGTCGTGTAGAGCGCGGTATCGTTAAAGTTGGCGAAGAAGTTGAAATCGTTGGTATCAAAGACACCGTTAAGTCTACCTGTACTGGCGTTGAAATGTTCCGCAAACTGCTGGACGAAGGCCGTGCTGGTGAGAACGTTGGTGTTCTGCTGCGTGGTATCAAGCGTGAAGACATCGAACGTGGTCAGGTACTGGCTAAACCAGGTTCTATCAAGCCGCACACTCAGTTCGATTCAGAAGTGTACATCCTGAGCAAAGATGAAGGTGGTCGTCATACTCCATTCTTCAAAGGCTACCGTCCACAGTTCTACTTCCGTACCACTGACGTGACCGGTACCATCGAACTGCCAGAAGGCGTTGAGATGGTAATGCCTGGTGACAACGTGAACATGAAAGTCACCTTGATCCACCCTATCGCGATGGACGACGGTCTGCGTTTCGCAATCCGTGAAGGCGGCCGTACTGTTGGCGCTGGTGTTGTTGCCAAAGTTATCGCTTAATCGCTGATAACGTTTGACGCGACACGCGGTAAAAGGGCATCATTTGATGCCCTTTTTCTACGCTGTGAACTAGAACCTATCTCATCAGCGATTTTGCAGTCATAATCATTGGTGAGATGGGCTCTTAAAGCGTATTGACTGAAATACGTCATAGCGTAAAACACCGAAATGCTGCCGAGCAGCATCTGATCGGTTTGGTTTGCCTTGCAGTGCGAGGCAAAGTTGTCTGTTCTGAATTCATTGTGACAGGTTGGTTTATGAGTGCGAATACCGAGGCTCAAGGGAGCGGGCGCGGCCTGGAAACGGCTAAATGGCTTATCGTCGCTGTTCTGTTGGTTGTAGCGATTGTCGGTAACTATTTCTACCGTGATTTCAGCCTGCCATTACGCGCGCTGGCCGTTGTAGTGGTTATCGCTGTTGCAGGCGCTGTGGCGCTGATGACGACCAAAGGCAAAGCCACCGTTGCGTTTGCACGCGAAGCGCGTACTGAAGTACGTAAAGTGATCTGGCCAACTCGTCAGGAAACGCTACATACCACGTTGATCGTTGCCGCGGTAACTGCCGTGATGTCACTGATTCTGTGGGGGCTGGATGGTATTCTGGTCCGTCTGGTATCGTTTATTACTGGCCTGAGGTTCTAAAATGTCTGAAGCTCCAAAAAAACGTTGGTACGTCGTTCAGGCGTTTTCCGGTTTTGAAGGTCGCGTAGCGCAATCGCTGCGTGAATACATCAAACTGCATGATATGGAAGAACTGTTCGGCGAAGTCATGGTTCCTACGGAAGAAGTTGTTGAAATCCGTGGCGGCCAACGTCGTAAAAGTGAACGTAAATTCTTCCCTGGCTATGTACTGGTTCAGATGGTGATGAACGATGCCAGCTGGCACTTGGTACGCAGCGTTCCACGCGTAATGGGTTTCATCGGCGGGACTTCTGACCGTCCGGCGCCGATTAGCGACAAAGAAGTCGATGCGATTATGAACCGCCTGCAGCAGGTTGGTGATAAGCCGCGTCCGAAAACGCTGTTCGAACCGGGTGAATTGGTCCGCGTTAGCGATGGTCCGTTCGCTGACTTCAACGGTGTTGTTGAAGAAGTGGATTACGAGAAGAGTCGCCTGAAAGTTTCCGTTTCCATCTTTGGCCGTGCAACGCCGGTGGAACTGGACTTCGCTCAGGTTGAGAAGGGCTGATCAATTAATCAGCAATAAGTGGCTTTTGCCGCTTGTCAGAGGCGCGAAATTGAACTATAATTTCGCGCCTTTTGTTTTTATAGGCCTTGCTCTTTAGAGTGAGGTGATACACGGGGAGCCTTTTGCGAGGCGTTATTACCCAAACCGAGGAATTGTAAATGGCCAAGAAAGTACAAGCCTACGTTAAGCTGCAAGTTGCAGCCGGTATGGCGAACCCAAGTCCGCCAGTTGGTCCAGCTCTGGGTCAGCAAGGTGTTAACATCATGGAATTCTGTAAGGCGTTCAATGCTAAGACTGACAGCGTTGAGAAAGGTCTGCCGATTCCGGTTGTTATTACTGTTTATTCTGACCGTTCTTTCACTTTCGTTACCAAAACCCCGCCAGCAGCAGTTCTGCTGAAAAAAGCGGCTGGTATCAAGTCTGGTTCAGGCAAGCCGAACAAAGACAAAGTAGGTAAAGTGACAAGTGCTCAGGTACGTGAAATCGCAGAAACCAAAGCTGCGGACATGACTGGTTCCAACGTTGAAGCGATGACTCGCTCCATCGAAGGTACTGCTCGTTCCATGGGCCTGGTAGTGGAGGATTAAGAAATGGCTAAGCTGACCAAGCGCATGCGCGTGATCCGTGACAAAGTTGATGCTACTAAACAGTATGACATCACCGAAGCTGTTGCTCTGCTGAAAGAGCTGGCCACCGCTAAATTCGTAGAAAGCGTTGACGTTGCTGTTAACCTCGGCATCGACGCTCGTAAATCTGACCAAAACGTTCGTGGCGCTACCGTTCTGCCAAACGGCACCGGTCGTTCCGTTCGCGTTGCCGTATTTGCCCAGGGCCCTAACGCTGAAGCAGCTAAAGCTGCTGGCGCAGAGCTGGTAGGTATGGAAGATCTGGCAGACCAGATCAAGAAAGGCGAAATGAACTTCGACGTTGTTATTGCTTCTCCTGATGCAATGCGCGTTGTTGGTCAACTGGGCCAGATCCTGGGTCCACGTGGCCTGATGCCAAACCCGAAAGTGGGTACCGTTACTCCGAACGTTGCTGAAGCTGTGAAAAACGCTAAAGCAGGTCAGGTTCGTTATCGTAACGACAAAAACGGCATCATCCATACCACTATCGGTAAGGTTGATTTCGAGTCAGACAAGCTGAAAGAAAACCTGGAAGCTCTGCTGGTTGCGCTGAAAAAAGCAAAACCATCTCAGGCTAAAGGCGTGTACATCAAGAAAGTTAGCCTCTCCACCACCATGGGTGCTGGCGTTGCTATCGATCAAAGCGGCCTGACTGCTGTAGCGAACTAATCGCCCTGCGATTATCGCTTTGACTTGGGGCGAAGATTTGTCTAGAATCTTATGCCCCAAGGTTTTGCTATTGGCCATAGCCACAGCGAAACAAAGATTTTTCGGTTGGAGCCTGGCCTATCCAGGCCTCCGTCCAAGACCGCAGGTGTATCGAAAGGTACTTAATCCTTCCTGCGTAGACGGTGACAGAGCCTAAAGAAATTTTTTCTTTTTATAAAAGAATAGTCTTTGCTGGATTCTGCTCACCGTGTTTGAACGCTCTCACTGCGTGATTTATCACAAGGTGTTGAGTGATGTGAGTGCCGGGGATTTCCCCCGGCTAAATCCAGGAGCAAAGAGCTAATGGCATTAAATCTTCAAGACAAACAAGCGATTGTTGCTGAAGTCAACGAAGTAGCCAAAGGCGCGCTGTCTGCGGTTGTTGCGGATTCCCGTGGCGTTACCGTTGATAAAATGACTGAACTGCGTAAAGCAGGTCGTGAAGCTGGCGTTTACATGCGTGTTGTTCGTAACACCCTGATGCGTCGCGTAGTTGAAGGCACTCCATTCGAATGCCTGAAAGACACGTTCGTCGGTCCTACCTTGATTGCATTTTCTCATGAACACCCGGGCGCTGCTGCTCGTCTGTTCAAAGATTTCGCGAAAGCGAATGCAAAGTTCGAGATTAAAGCTGCGGCCTTTGAAGGTGAGATGATCCCTGCGGCACAAATTGACCGCTTGGCAACTCTGCCTACTTACGATGAAGCAATCGCACGCCTGATGGCAACCATGAAAGAAGCCGCTGCCGGCAAATTGGTTCGCACTCTGGCTGCACTGCGCGATCAGAAAGAAGCGGCATAAGCCCTTTTTCTTATCCGTTGCTTACGTATTTAAACTATTTCTGAATTTTAGGAACATTTGTTATGTCTATCACTAAAGACCAAATTATCGAAGGCGTTGCAGCTCTGTCTGTAATGGAAATCGTTGAACTGATCGCCGCTATGGAAGAGAAGTTCGGTGTTTCTGCTGCTGCTGTAGCTGCAGGTCCTGCTGCTGCTGCTGAAGCTGTTGAAGAAAAAACTGAATTCGACGTTGTACTGAAAGGTATCGGCGCGAACAAAGTTGCAGTAATCAAAGCAGTACGTGGCGCAACTGGCCTGGGTCTGAAAGAAGCTAAAGACCTGGTTGAGTCTGCACCAGCAGCACTGAAAGAAGGCATCAGCAAAGACGACGCTGAAGCACTGAAAAAAGCTCTGGAAGAAGCTGGCGCTGAAGTTGAAGTTAAATAAGCCACTGCTTTCTGAGTGCAGTCTGTTTTAACTAACAGACTGATGGCTGGTGACTTTTTGGTCACCAGCCTTTTTGCGCTGTAGGGCGTCAGTAGAGTTTCACACTGTTTGGCTACTGGCTAACCCCAATATTTCTTTCTATCGACGACTTAATATATTGCCTTCCCTGCCGCAGCAAAATCTGCCGCACAACGCAACGAAATGATTTAAGCGTGATAGAAACGAGTATTGCGGAGAGTGTTCCCGCTTTCCGGTCGACAAAATGGTGTTGCGTGAACCGTCCTATATCCGGACGGACAATAGGTTCGACTTTCCAGCGAGCTGAGGAACCCTATGGTTTACTCCTATACCGAGAAAAAACGTATTCGTAAGGATTTTGGTAAGCGTCCACAAGTTTTGGACATACCATATCTCCTTTCTATCCAGCTTGATTCGTTCCAGAAGTTTATCGAGCAAGATCCAGAAGGGCAGCACGGCCTAGAAGCCGCCTTCCGTTCTGTTTTCCCTATCCAGAGCTACAGTGGCAATTCGGAGCTGCAATACGTTAGCTACCGTCTTGGTGAGCCGGTCTTCGACGTCAAAGAGTGCCAGATCCGTGGTGTGACGTTCTCTGCACCGCTGCGCGTAAAACTGCGCCTGGTAATCTATGAGCGCGAAGCTCCGGAAGGCACGGTCAAAGACATCAAGGAACAAGAAGTCTATATGGGCGAAATTCCGCTCATGACCGAAAACGGCACCTTTGTGATCAACGGTACTGAGAGGGTTATCGTATCTCAGCTTCACCGTAGTCCTGGCGTATTCTTTGACAGCGATAAGGGTAAAACCCACTCTTCGGGTAAAGTGCTGTATAACGCACGTATCATCCCTTACCGCGGTTCATGGCTGGATTTCGAGTTTGACCCGAAAGACAACCTGTTTGTGCGTATTGACCGTCGCCGTAAATTGCCTGCGACCATCATTCTGCGTGCATTGAACTACACCACTGAGCAGATCCTTGACCTGTTCTTTGCGAAAGTAGTTTACGAGATCCGTGATAACAAGCTGCAGATGGAGCTGGTTCCAGAACGTCTGCGTGGTGAGACTGCTTCGTTTGATATCGAAGCCAACGGCAAGATCTACATTGAGAAAGGCCGTCGTATCACCGCTCGTCATATCCGTCAGCTCGAAAAAGACGAAATTCAGAGTATTGAAGTACCGGTTGAGTACATCGCGGGCAAAGTGGTCGCGAAGGACTATATCGATACCAATACCGGTGAGCTGATCTGCGCAGCCAACATGGAGCTGTCGCTGGATCTGCTGGCCAAACTGAGCCAGTCAGGCCACAAGCGTATCGAAACGCTGTTCACCAACGATCTGGACCACGGTGCGTACATCTCTGAGACTGTACGTGTCGATCCAACCAGCGATCGTTTGAGCGCACTGGTAGAAATCTACCGCATGATGCGTCCTGGTGAGCCGCCAACGCGCGAAGCTGCTGAAAACCTGTTTGAGAACTTGTTCTTCTCTGAAGACCGCTACGATCTGTCTGCGGTTGGTCGTATGAAGTTCAACCGTTCTCTGCTGCGTGACGAGATCGAAGGTTCGGGCATCCTGAGCAAAGACGACATCATCGAAGTGATGAAGAAGCTCATCGGTATCCGTAACGGTAAAGGCGAAGTGGACGATATCGACCACTTGGGCAACCGTCGTATCCGTTCCGTCGGCGAAATGGCTGAGAACCAGTTCCGTGTAGGTCTGGTGCGTGTTGAGCGTGCGGTTAAAGAACGTCTGTCCCTGGGCGATCTGGACACCCTGATGCCACAGGACATGATCAACGCCAAGCCGATTTCGGCGGCGGTGAAAGAGTTCTTCGGCTCCAGCCAGCTGTCTCAGTTTATGGACCAGAACAACCCGTTGTCCGAGATTACGCACAAACGTCGTATCTCTGCATTGGGCCCAGGCGGTCTGACCCGTGAACGTGCCGGCTTTGAAGTTCGAGACGTACACCCGACTCACTACGGTCGCGTGTGCCCAATCGAAACGCCGGAAGGTCCAAACATCGGTCTGATCAACTCCTTGTCCGTGTACGCACAGACCAACGAGTATGGCTTCCTGGAAACTCCGTACCGCCGCGTGCGTGACGGCCTGGTTACCGATGAAATCAACTATCTGTCTGCTATTGAAGAAGGCAACTTCGTTATCGCTCAGGCGAACTCCAACCTGGATGATGACGGCCGCTTCGTAGAAGACCTGGTCACCTGTCGTAGCAAAGGCGAATCAAGCCTGTTCAGCCGCGACCAGGTTGACTATATGGACGTATCAACCCAGCAGGTTGTCTCCGTTGGCGCTTCACTGATTCCATTCCTGGAACACGATGACGCCAACCGTGCATTGATGGGTGCGAACATGCAACGTCAGGCGGTTCCAACCTTGCGTGCTGACAAGCCGCTGGTAGGTACCGGTATGGAACGTGCTGTAGCTGTTGACTCCGGTGTTACTGCCGTAGCTCGACGTGGCGGTGTGATCCAGTACGTGGATGCTTCCCGTATCGTTATTAAAGTTAACGAAGACGAGATGCTCGCGGGCGAAGCAGGTATCGATATTTATAACCTGACCAAGTACACCCGTTCTAACCAGAACACCTGTATCAACCAGATGCCGTGTGTGAATCTGGGTGAGCCAATCGAGCGCGGCGACGTGCTGGCAGATGGCCCGTCCACTGACCTGGGTGAACTGGCGCTGGGCCAGAACATGCGCGTGGCATTCATGCCATGGAACGGCTACAACTTCGAAGACTCCATCTTGGTGTCCGAGCGTGTCGTTCAGGAAGATCGCTTCACTACCATCCACATCCAGGAACTGGCATGTGTGTCTCGCGACACCAAGTTGGGGCCTGAAGAGATCACTGCCGACATCCCTAACGTGGGTGAAGCTGCGCTCTCCAAACTGGATGAGTCCGGTATCGTGTATATCGGTGCTGAAGTGACCGGTGGCGACATTCTGGTTGGTAAGGTAACACCAAAAGGTGAAACCCAGCTGACGCCAGAAGAGAAGCTGCTGCGTGCGATCTTCGGTGAGAAGGCGTCTGACGTTAAAGACTCCTCTCTGCGCGTACCAAACGGCGTTTCCGGTACGATTATCGACGTGCAGGTCTTTACCCGCGATGGCGTGGAAAAAGACAAGCGTGCGTTGGAAATCGAAGAGATGCAGCTGAAGCAGGCGAAAAAAGACCTGACTGAAGAACTGCAGATCCTGGAAGCTGGTCTGTTCGCACGTATTCATGCGGTGCTGGTTGCCGGCGGTGTTGAAGCTGAAAAGCTGAGCAAACTGCCACGCGATCGCTGGCTGGAACTGGGCCTGACCGACGAAGAAAAGCAAAACCAGCTGGAACAGTTGGCAGAGCAGTACGACGAGCTGAAATCCGACTTCGAGAAGAAGCTGGACGCCAAGCGTCGTAAGATCACCCAGGGCGATGATCTGGCACCAGGCGTGCTGAAAATCGTTAAGGTTTATCTGGCTGTTAAGCGTCAGATCCAACCGGGTGACAAGATGGCAGGCCGCCACGGTAACAAGGGTGTTATCTCCAAGATCAACCCGATCGAAGATATGCCTTACGATGAAAACGGCACGCCGGTTGACATCGTACTGAACCCGTTGGGCGTACCATCACGTATGAACATCGGTCAGATCCTGGAAACCCACTTGGGTATGGCTGCGAAAGGCATTGGTGAGAAGATCAACCAAATGCTGAAGCAGCATCAGGAAGTGGCCAAGCTGCGTGAGTTCATTCAGAAGGCTTACGATCTGGGCGACGATGTCTGCCAGAAAGTTGACCTGAACACCTTCACCGACGACGAAGTACTGCGTCTGGCAGAGAACCTGAAAAAAGGTATGCCAATCGCAACGCCGGTGTTTGATGGTGCGAAAGAGAGTGAAATCAAGCAATTGCTGGAAATGGGCGGGATCCCAACCTCGGGTCAGATTACGCTGTTCGATGGCCGTACCGGTGAGCAATTTGAGCGCCAGGTTACCGTTGGCTATATGTACATGCTGAAACTGAACCACTTGGTTGACGATAAAATGCACGCCCGTTCAACCGGTTCTTACAGCTTGGTTACTCAGCAGCCGCTGGGTGGTAAGGCGCAGTTCGGTGGTCAACGCTTCGGTGAGATGGAAGTGTGGGCACTGGAAGCATACGGCGCAGCTTATACCCTGCAGGAAATGCTCACCGTTAAGTCGGATGACGTTAACGGCCGTACCAAGATGTACAAAAACATCGTGGATGGCGATCACCGCATGGAACCAGGCATGCCGGAGTCCTTCAACGTACTGTTGAAAGAAATCCGCTCGCTCGGTATCAACATCGAACTGGAAGGCGAGTAATCGTTTTTCCGGCTCAGGCTCCCGGCCTTAGGGAGCCTGAGGGTGGTTGTTCAGGTCACACGGGCGCGCGATTTGTCAGCGAGCGCCCAACAGGTTTAACTCCGACAGGAGCCAATCCGTGAAAGACTTATTAAAGTTTCTGAAAGCGCAAACCAAGACCGAAGAGTTTGACGCGATCAAGATTGCTCTGGCATCGCCAGACATGATCCGTTCCTGGTCGTTCGGCGAAGTCAAGAAGCCGGAAACCATTAACTACCGTACGTTCAAACCAGAACGTGACGGCCTTTTCTGTGCCCGTATCTTTGGGCCGGTAAAAGACTATGAGTGCCTGTGCGGTAAGTACAAGCGCTTAAAACACCGCGGCGTGATTTGTGAGAAGTGCGGCGTTGAAGTGACCCAGACCAAAGTACGCCGTGAGCGTATGGGGCACATCGAGCTGGCTTCACCAACTGCGCACATCTGGTTCCTGAAATCGCTGCCATCCCGCATCGGTTTGCTGCTGGATATGCCGCTGCGTGACATCGAACGTGTACTGTACTTCGAATCCTATGTGGTTATCGAAGGCGGTATGACTAACCTCGAGCGTCGTCAGATCCTGACTGAAGAGCAGTATCTGGATGCGCTGGAAGAGTTCGGTGATGAATTCGACGCCAAGATGGGTGCGGAAGCTATTCAGGCCCTGTTGAAAAACATGGATCTGGAGCAAGAGTGTGAAACTCTGCGCGAAGAGCTGAACGAAACCAACTCCGAAACCAAGCGTAAGAAGCTGACCAAGCGTATCAAGCTGCTGGAAGCGTTCGTACAGTCTGGCAACAAGCCAGAGTGGATGATCCTGACCGTGCTGCCGGTACTGCCACCGGATCTGCGTCCGCTGGTGCCGTTGGATGGTGGTCGTTTTGCGACTTCAGATCTGAACGATCTGTATCGCCGCGTGATCAACCGTAACAACCGTCTGAAACGCCTGCTGGATCTGGCTGCGCCTGACATCATCGTGCGCAACGAAAAGCGTATGCTGCAAGAAGCGGTAGATGCCCTGCTGGATAACGGCCGTCGCGGTCGTGCGATCACCGGTTCCAACAAGCGTCCTCTGAAATCTTTGGCCGATATGATCAAAGGTAAGCAGGGTCGTTTCCGTCAGAACCTGTTGGGTAAACGTGTTGACTACTCTGGTCGTTCTGTAATCACCGTAGGTCCATACCTGCGTCTGCATCAGTGCGGTCTGCCTAAGAAAATGGCACTGGAGCTGTTCAAACCGTTCATCTACGGCAAGCTGGAGCTGCGTGGCCTGGCCACCACCATCAAAGCCGCCAAGAAAATGGTTGAGCGCGAAGAAGCTGTCGTTTGGGATATCCTGGACGAAGTTATCCGCGAACACCCGGTACTGCTGAACCGTGCACCAACCCTGCACCGTTTGGGTATCCAGGCATTTGAACCGGTTCTGATCGAAGGTAAGGCTATCCAGCTGCACCCGCTGGTTTGTGCGGCATACAACGCCGACTTCGATGGTGACCAAATGGCAGTACACGTTCCACTGACGCTTGAAGCTCAGCTGGAAGCGCGTGCGCTGATGATGTCTACCAACAACATCCTGTCACCAGCGAACGGCGAGCCAATCATCGTTCCTTCTCAGGACGTTGTATTGGGTCTGTACTACATGACCCGTGACTGTGTTAACGCCAAAGGCGAAGGCATGGTGTTGAGTGGCCCGAAAGAAGCGGAGCGTATTTACCGCGCCGGTCTGGCTTCTCTGCATGCGCGTGTCAAAGTGCGTATCACCGAAGAGATCAAAAACACCGAAGGCGAGTCTGTACACCAGACTTCGATCGTCGACACTACCGTTGGTCGCGCCATCCTGTGGATGATCGTACCGCGCGGTCTGCCGTATTCGATCGTTAACCAGCCTTTGGGCAAGAAAGCTATCTCCAAGATGCTGAACACCTGTTACCGCATCCTGGGCCTGAAGCCGACCGTTATCTTTGCTGACCAGATCATGTACACCGGTTTTGCTTACGCTGCCCGTTCAGGCGCGTCAGTAGGTATCGATGACATGGTAATCCCTGCCAAGAAAGCAGAGATCATCGAAGAAGCAGAAACCGAAGTTGCCGAAATCCAGGAGCAGTTCCAGTCTGGTTTGGTTACCGCCGGCGAACGCTACAACAAAGTGATCGATATCTGGGCCGCAGCGAACGAACGTGTTGCCAAGGCAATGATGGAAAACTTGTCTGTTGAAGACGTCGTCAACCGTGACGGTGTTGTTGAACAGCAGGTTTCCTTCAACAGTATCTTTATGATGGCCGACTCCGGTGCGCGTGGTTCTGCAGCACAGATTCGTCAGCTGGCCGGTATGCGTGGCCTGATGGCCAAGCCGGATGGTTCCATCATTGAAACGCCAATCACCGCGAACTTCCGTGAAGGTCTGAACGTACTCCAGTACTTCATCTCCACGCACGGTGCTCGTAAAGGTTTGGCGGATACCGCACTGAAAACGGCTAACTCCGGTTATCTGACCCGTCGTCTGGTTGACGTGGCGCAGGATCTGGTGGTTACCGAGGACGACTGTGGTACTCACAACGGCATCATGATGACTCCGGTTATCGAAGGTGGTGACGTTAAAGAGCCACTGCGCGAACGTGTTCTGGGTCGTGTGACAGCAGAAGATATCATCAAGCCGGGTACGGCTGATATCCTGGTGCCACGTAACACCCTGCTGCACGAGAAGACTTGTGACCTGTTGGAAGAAAACTCTGTCGACAGCGTTAAAGTCCGTTCCGTCGTTAGCTGTGAAACCGACTTTGGTGTGTGTGCAAACTGCTATGGTCGCGACCTGGCACGTGGTCACATCATCAACAAAGGCGAAGCTATCGGCGTTATCGCGGCACAGTCAATCGGTGAGCCGGGTACACAGCTGACGATGCGTACGTTCCACATCGGTGGTGCGGCATCTCGTGCGGCTGCTGAATCCAGCATCCAGGTGAAAAACAAGGGTACTCTGAAGCTGAGCAATGTGAAGTTCGTAATGAACGCCGCAGGCAAGCTGGTGATCACCTCTCGTAACACCGAACTGAAGCTGATCGACGAATTCGGCCGTACTAAAGAACGCTACAAAGTGCCTTACGGTTCCGTGATGGGCAAAGGCGACGGTATGGAAGTTAACGGCGGCGAAACCGTTGCTAACTGGGATCCGCACACCATGCCAGTTATCACCGAAGTGAGTGGTTTCATCCGCTTCGCTGATATGGTTGACGGCCAGACCATTACCCGCCAGACCGACGAACTGACCGGTTTGTCTTCTCTGGTAGTACTGGACAGCGCAGAGCGTACCGGTAGCGGTAAAGACCTGCGTCCGGCACTGAAAATCGTTGATGCCAAAGGCGACGACGTATTGATCCCAGGTACTGATATGCCTGCTCAATACTTCCTGCCAGGTAAAGCGATTGTACAGCTGGAAGACGGCATTCAGATCGGTGCGGGTGATACCCTGGCGCGTATTCCTCAGGAATCCGGCGGTACCAAGGATATTACCGGTGGTCTGCCACGCGTTGCGGATCTGTTCGAAGCACGTCGTCCGAAAGAGCCGGCAATCCTGGCTGAAATCAGCGGGATTATCTCGTTCGGTAAAGAGACCAAAGGCAAGCGTCGCCTGGTAATCTCTCCACTGGACGGCAGCGATGCGTACGAAGAGATGATTCCAAAATGGCGTCAGCTCAACGTGTTCGAAGGTGAAGTTGTGGAACGTGGTGACGTTGTTTCTGACGGCCCAGAATCTCCACACGACATTCTGCGTCTGCGTGGTGTGCATGCGGTTACTCGCTACATCACCAACGAAGTGCAGGAAGTTTACCGTCTGCAAGGCGTTAAGATTAACGATAAACACATTGAAGTTATCGTTCGTCAGATGCTGCGTAAAGGCACCATCGTTAGCGCTGGTGGCACCGAGTTCCTGGAAGGCGAGCAGGCTGAAGTGTCTCGCGTTAAGATTGCCAACCGTCAGCTTGCTGCTGAAGGCAAAATCGAGGCAACCTTCTCACGCGATCTGCTGGGTATCACCAAGGCTTCCTTGGCGACCGAGTCCTTCATCTCCGCAGCATCGTTCCAGGAAACGACGCGCGTTCTGACCGAAGCGGCTGTTGCCGGTAAGCGTGATGAACTGCGTGGCCTGAAAGAGAACGTCATCGTGGGCCGTCTGATCCCAGCCGGTACCGGTTACGCTTATCATCAGGACCGCATGCGCCGTAAAGCACAGGGTGAAACGCCAGTTGTTCCGCAGGTGAGCGCGGAAGAAGCAACGGCTAACCTGGCTGAACTGCTCAATGCAGGCAACCTGGGTGGCGGCAACAACGATTAATCGTTGAATGCGCCTTGGGGTTCGGCATAGCCGGGCCCTGACCAGATAAACCGCTCCTTCGGGGGCGGTTTTTTTTTGCCTGCGAACCGGGCCGGGTGAGGAGTTACAGGGGGCATCAACATTCTGAGGTCCCGGAGTCACGCGGGAGGGTAATCCGACGTGATCCGGGAGAGGATAAGGCGAAACCGTCTGGTAGGTGACGGCTCCGGCTGGCACCGGGTTTGGCAGCCAGCATCGCCACTATAGCGGGGCTGATTTGCCCCGCCAGCGGTGTCGATAGCTTCTGCGCAACGCTTCCCTCGTTTTTTCAACGGCGTTGCAAGGCTTGCAGATTACTGCGGGCTGCGCCCCAGGTAGCCGTCCCAGTCTTTCCACACCGGCTGTAAACCAGCGTCGCTGATGGCTTGTGCCACCTGCTGTGGGGTACGGCCATCGTGCGGTTCAAACTGTTCCAGCTCCGGTGGCACATCGTCGGCATAGCCGCCAGGCTGGGTTTTGGAGCCGGCGCTGACGCTGTTGATCGCCACCGGGATCATATGATCGCGGAAAAACGGTGACTCACGCGTCGACAAAGACAGCTCCACGTCGGGGGCGAACAGCCGGAAGGCACAGATTAGCTGCACCAATTGCGGTTCACTCATGATCGATGCCGGTTCGATACCTCCGGCACAAGGGCGCAGGCGCGGGAATGAAATCGAGTAGCGGCTCTGCCAGTAAGTCTGTTGCAGGTAGAACAGGTGTTCAGCCAGCATGTAGCAGTCGGTACGCCAACTGTTGGAAAGCCCGATCAGGGCCCCGAGGCCGATCTTGTCGATCCCGGCGCGGCCCAGGCGATCCGGTGTGGCCAACCGCCAGTGAAAGTCCTGTTTCTGACCGCGCAGATGATGCTGCAGGTAGGTCGCGGGATGATAGGTTTCCTGATACACCAGCACGCCATCCAACCCCAGAGCCTTTAATTCGGCGTACTCTTGCTGCTCCAGCGGTTGTACTTCCATCATCAGCGAGCTGAAATGGCGGCGGATCGCGGGAACGTGTTGGCGGAAATAGTCCATGCCGACCTTGGTCTGGTGTTCCCCGGTGACCAACAGCAAATGCTCAAAGCCCAACGCCTTAATCGCCAGACACTCGCGTTCGATCTCGGCGGCATCCAGGGTTTTACGCTTGATGCGGTTGCTCATCGAAAAGCCGCAGTAGGTGCAGTCGTTGGCGCACAGATTGGACAGGTACAGCGGCACGTAGAAGCTAACCACGTTGCCAAAACGTTGACGCGTCATCTGCTGCGCACGTTGCGCCAGTGGCTCCAGGTAGGACGCGGCGGCAGGGGAAATCAGTGCCATAAAGTCTTCGCGCGACAGTTTTTCCGCATTCAGCGCATGCTCGACATCACGCGCCGTTTTACTGTTAATACGCAGCGAGATATCGTCCCAATCCAACTGTTGCCAGCGGCTACTGAAATCATCAGCCATCACAATGTCTCCCCTGTCTGGCTGAGAAAAGCGGTCAACGGGCTGGAGGCAACCGCATTACGCTGACTGCTGCCCAATCCCGCCTGACGTGCCAGTTCGCCGGCCTCAAGTGCCAGGCGAAAAGCCCGAGCCATCTGCACCGGGTCGCGCGCCACGGCGATTGCAGTATTCACCAACACGGCATCGGCACCCAGTTCCATGGCTTCCAGCGCATGGCTTGGCGCACCGATGCCGGCGTCGACCACCACCGGCACCCTGGCCTGCTCGATAATGATCTCCAGGAAGTCGCGGGTGCGCAGCCCACGGTTGGAACCAATAGGCGCGCCCAGCGGCATGACCGCGGCACAGCCCGCTTCCTCCAGGCGTTTACACAACACCGGATCGGCACCGCAGTAAGGCAGCACCACAAAACCTTCTTTCACCAATATTTCTGCCGCCTTTAGGGTTTCGATCGGGTCCGGCAGCAGGTATTTCACATCGGGATGGATTTCCAGTTTCACCCAGTGGGTGCCAAGCGCCTCACGGGCCAACCGGGCGGCGAACACCGCTTCTGCCGCGGTCTTGGCGCCGGAAGTATTCGGCAACAGGCGTACGCCCAGTTGTTGCAGCGGCGCCAGAATGGCGTCATTACCGCCGCGCAGGTCAACACGCTTCATTGCCATGGTGACCAGCTGCGAGCCGGAGGCCTGTAATGCCTCCAGCATCAGCGTTGGGGTGGCGAATTTACCGGTGCCGGTAAACAGGCGTGAGGTAAAAGTGGTATCGGCGATTTGTAGCATGTCAGCCTCCGGCGATCGCTTGAAACAGCAGAATGTCATCGCCGTCTTGCACCAGGTGATTAGCCCAGTCAGTGCGCGGGATGATGATTTGGTTGATAGCCAGTGCCGTGCCCGGCTGGTGGCGTTCCAGTTGCTCGAGCAGGGCGCTGACGCTCAGCGGTTGTGCCAGTTCCAGCGGCTGGTCATTAAGCCGAATTTTCATGCTGTCCCTCCGCACGCCGGACAGGTGCTGGCCTGACTGAGTTGCAAGGTGCTCCAGCTTTGTTGTTTACCGTCGAACAGCCGCAGTTTGCCGCTGATGGCGGAAGGCAGGCCCGCCAGCATTTTTATCGCTTCCAGCGCTTGCAGGGTGCCAATGACGCCGACCACCGGGCCGAGTACGCCAGCGGTACGGCAGTTGCGTTGGGGTTCAGTTTGTTCCGGATACAGGCAGGCATAGCAGCCGTGGGCATAGGGAGGTTCTATCACCAGCAGCTGACCGCTGAAACCCACCGCACTGCCGCTGATCAGCGGTTTACCGGCCTGGATGCAGGCGGCGTTCACCGCATGGCGGGTTTCCATGTTATCGCTACAGTCCAAAATTAAATCGGCGCGTTGTACGGCGCGCTGTAACACTTCCCCCTGCAGACGCTGTTCCAGCGCAATGGATTCGACCATCGGGTTCAGCGCCTGTAGCTGGTGCTTTGCCAGGGCGGCTTTGCTTTGGGAAACGTCGCTGCTGCGATAGAGGATCTGACGCTGCAAATTGGTGACGTGCAGCCTATCGTCATCGGCCAGCAGCAGGGTGCCGACACCGGCGGCGGCCAGATAAAGCGAGGCGGGGGAGCCTAACCCCCCCAACCCGACGATCAGTACCGTCGACTGTTTTAGTTTCTCTTGGCCTGCGGGGCCGATGTCTTCCAGCAGCAACTGGCGGCTGTAGCGCAGGAATTCTTGATCGTTCAGCATGGCATCACTCCTTGCCTTCGATCAGTTGCAGCAGTTGTGCAGTCGCTGCGCGCCAGTCCGGGGCCTGGGTAATGGCGCTGACCACGGCGACGCTACCGACGCCACAATCCAGCACTGCCGCCACGCGATCGATACTGATCCCGCCGATCGCCACCGTTGGGTAGTCACTCAGCCCGGCGATATGGCGTTTCAGCTCCACCAGACCCTGTGGGGCAGAAGGCATGTCTTTGGTTTGCGTCGGAAAAATATGCCCCAGTGCGATATAGGAAGGTTTTACCGCAATGGCGCGGGCCAGTTCACTATCGTCATGAGTGGAAACCCCCAAACGTAGCCCGGCGCGGTGAATGGCGGCCAGATCGGTAGTGTCCAAATCCTCCTGGCCGAGATGTACGCCATAGGCACCGTGCTTAATCGCCAGTTGCCAGTAGTCGTTGATAAACAATCGGGCGTCGTAGCGCTTGCCGAGGGCAATAGCGGCGGCAATGTCGTCCTCGACCTGTTCATCCGGCAGATCCTTAATCCGCAGTTGAAGGGTAGTGACGCCTGCGTCCAGCAAACGGGCAATCCATTCAACGCTGTCGACTACCGGGTATAACCCCAACTTGTGAGGCGTGGCGGGGAAGGGCGTGGTGATATCAGTCATTGCTCAATTCCTCTTGCAGGTTACCGGCGCTGTGGTACAGCTCGCTGCCGCGTGAGCGGAACTCGGCCGACATCTTTTCCATGCCGGTTAGCTGCACTGCTATCGGTTTGGCCGCTTCTTGCGCGGCGGCATAGTCGCGAACTTCCTGCGAAATTTTCATCGAGCAGAATTTTGGCCCGCACATAGAGCAGAAGTGGGCGATTTTGCCGGACTCCTGCGGCAGGGTTTCGTCGTGATAAGCGCGAGCAGTGGCTGGATCAAGCGCCAGATTGAACTGATCTTCCCAGCGGAATTCGAAGCGCGCCTTGGACATGGCGTTATCGCGGATTTGCGCACCGGGGTGGCCTTTTGCCAGGTCGGCGGCGTGAGCGGCAATTTTGTAGGTGATCAGCCCCTGCTTGACGTCCTCTTTGTTCGGCAGCCCGAGATGCTCCTTTGGCGTGACGTAACACAGCATGGCGCAGCCGAACCAGCCGATCATCGCGGCCCCGATGCCGGAGGTAAAGTGGTCATAACCCGGAGCGATATCGGTGGTCAGTGGGCCAAGAGTATAGAATGGTGCTTCGTGGCAGTGCTCCAGCTCCTCGGTCATGTTGCGGCGGATCATCTGCATCGGCACGTGGCCAGGGCCTTCGATCATCACCTGCACATCATATTCCCAGGCAATTTTGGTCAACTCACCCAAAGTGTGCAGTTCGGCGAACTGTGCCTCGTCGTTGGCGTCCTGAATTGAGCCCGGCCGCAGGCCGTCGCCGAGGGAAAGAGAAACGTCATAGGCGGCGCAAATCTCACAGATTTCGCGGAAGTGCTGGTACAGGAAGTTTTCCTGATGATGTGACAGGCACCATTTGGCCATGATCGAACCGCCGCGGGAAACGATGCCGGTCAGGCGTTTGGCGGTCATCGGCACGTAGCGCAGCAGCACGCCGGCGTGAATGGTGAAGTAGTCAACCCCTTGCTCCGCCTGCTCCAGCAGCGTATCGCGGAACATTTCCCAGGTGAGGTTTTCCGCCACGCCGTTCACCTTTTCCAGCGCCTGATAGATAGGCACCGTGCCAATTGGCACCGGGCTGTTACGCAGGATCCATTCGCGGGTTTCGTGGATATAGCGGCCGGTAGACAGATCCATCACGGTATCCGCGCCCCAGCGGGTGGACCACACCAGTTTCTCGACCTCTTCCTCGATCGAGGAGGTCACCGCCGAGTTGCCGATGTTGGCGTTAACCTTCACCAGGAAGTTACGGCCGATGATCATCGGTTCGGATTCCGGGTGGTTGATATTGGCGGGGATGATGGCGCGCCCTGCGGCGACTTCCTGGCGAACGAATTCCGGCGTGATATTCTCCGGCAGGTTGGCCCCCCAACTTTGGCCAGGATGCTGGTGGCGTAATACCTCGCCACGGATGCGCTCGCGCCCCATGTTTTCGCGAATGGCGATAAATTCCATTTCCGGGGTGACGGTGCCGGCACGCGCGTAGTGCAACTGGGTCACGCGTTTGCCCGGTTGTGCCTTGCGCGGCAACGGCAGATGTTCAAAGCGCAGGTGATCCAGGCCTTCATCGGCCAGGCGCTGCTGGGTGAAACCTGAACTGACGCCCTTGAGCGCTTCGGTATCACCGCGTTCAGCGATCCAACCGGCGCGTAGCTTCGCCAGGCCGCTATGCACGTTGAGTTCTGATTGGGGATCACCGTAAGGGCCGGCAGTGTCGTACACCGGAATCGCTTCGTTTGGCTCGTACTTCGGGTTGTCCTTATCGCCACCGATCAGCGTCGGGCTGAGCTGAATTTCACGCATTGGCACCTGCAGGTCACTACGTGAGCCCTGCAGATAGATCCGGCGTGAGTTGGGGAAGGAAACGCCTTGCAGGGTGTTGATAAACTGCTGGGCTTCTTCGCGTTGCTCTTTACGAGCGCGGGGTTTGTTAACGTTAGACATAGCAAGTTCCTACCAGTGTGTTGGGTTGGGAAAGTTGCTTGTCTGGAGCTCGGAGGGAGTAATGATGCTGGCCGGCAAAGCAGGATTATCCCAAATCGGGGTCACCTGCCTGTGGCGATAGATTACTCTTGTTCCCTTCGCGGGTATTAACCCGATCAGGTTCCGCGGATCCCGAATTAACGGTCTCAGCCTGGCCAATTTGATGAACAAATCAGGCGCTAGGCACTCCGACAAGATGCCCTCCAGTATAGGAGGGATAATAAAAAAGACTACAAAATTTTAGCCGGCTGGATCCAGCGTTTTGTCCGGCTCAGCCTGCTGCCAGGTTTCAGCCGCCAGTTGGATCAGCCTGTCTTCAAGGGTAAAACGAGCCGCCAGCGTTTCACCGATATCGGATAACGCCTGATGTAATTCCAGACACAGGTCCTGATCGATATCCACTTCGGTATAGCGATCGTGGAAAGCCATGATCTGCTCGGTATTGGCCCACAGCTTGGGATAGATGTTGACCGCCAGAGACATTTTCGGACTGGATGCGCCTTCCACTTGCTTGATTATTCTGTCATAGATATGAAAATGGCCGGCGGAGAGATAATCCACCAGATTATGGCAAAAGTTCTCCAGCGCTTTTTCATTCAGCGGCGTATGCTTTTCTTTGTTAGGTTTAATGCCCACCAGGGCACAATAGGCGACCAGCAACTGCTTGCGTGCCTGAAGCCATTGATCTACTAATTCATTACTACCACCAACGCGCTGAGTCAGGCTTTCCAAACGGTTGAGCATGTTTGACTCCGTAAGTAATAAAACGTAACAGTAAGTTATTAAAATGTAACAAGGCCGATTTGTAGAGTGCCAGTGAAGCTGAGGTTGTGCAACAACGATATGGAACTTGCATTAACGGGTAATGAAAATGGCTGGTGGATCGTCAGCCATGAAAGCAAACTTTGGTTACCGAACGGTGAATTGCCGTGCGGTTTGGCCGCGTCATTTTCCCTGCTGGGAAGAATGGCTCGTGTTATTGGCGAATGGGAAGGATTGCCGGTCTGGCTGGTGCGCCACGCAATGCCGCAGGAGATGGGATCGGTACGCCAACTGTTAGAACTGGATCGCGGGCTGTTCCAGCTTGCCGGACGGGGCGTACAACTGGCCGAGTTTTACCGTTCCCATCGCTACTGCGGTTACTGCGGCCATGAAATGCATCTCAGCCGCACCGAAAGTGCCTGCCTGTGCGGTCACTGCCGGGAGCGCTACTACCCGCAGATCGCCCCCTGCGTGATCGTTGCCATTCGGCGTGACGATGAGATCCTGCTGGCACAACATGTGCGCCATCGCGGCGGTATTCATACCGTACTGGCCGGCTTTGTCGAGGTTGGCGAAACGCTGGAGCAGGCGGCCGCACGCGAGGTGATGGAAGAAAGTAATATTGAAATCAAAAACCTGCGTTATGTCACCTCACAACCCTGGCCGTTCCCGCACTCGTTGATGATGGCCTTTATGGCCGATTACCACCGCGGCGAGATCCGCCACGATCCGAAAGAGCTGCTTAACGCCGGTTGGTACCGCTACGATCGGTTGCCGCTATTACCGCCGCCCGGCACGGTAGCGCGTCGCCTGATAGAGGACACCGTAGCCTTATGCCGTGAGCAATAAATCGCTACAATACCGGCAGATGAATAAGGGAGCCCCATAAATGAATGAGTTGAAGAACGATCGCTACCTGCGCGCACTGCTGCGTCAGCCGGTGGATGTGACCCCTGTATGGATGATGCGTCAGGCCGGTCGTTATTTGCCGGAGTACAAGGCCACCCGCGCCCAGGCCGGGGATTTCATGTCGCTATGCAAGAACGCGGAGCTGGCTTGTGAAGTCACGCTGCAGCCGCTGCGCCGTTTCCCACTGGACGCGGCGATCCTGTTCTCCGATATCCTCACCATTCCCGATGCCATGGGGCTGGGCCTGTATTTCGAAACCGGTGAAGGTCCGCGTTTCTCCTCGCCTATCACCAGTCGTGCCGATGTCGACAAGCTACCGGCGTTCGACCCGGAAGTGGAGCTGGGTTATGTGATGAACGCAGTGCGTACCATCCGTCGCGAGCTGAAGGGCGAAGTGCCGCTGATCGGTTTCTCAGGCAGTCCGTGGACGCTGGCGACCTATATGGTGGAAGGCGGTAGCAGCAAGGCCTTCACCAAACTGAAAAAAATGATGTACGCCGAGCCGGCGACGTTGCACCTGCTGTTGGATAAGCTGGCAGACAGCGTCATTCTGTATCTTAACGCCCAGATTAAAGCCGGCGCGCAGTCGGTGATGGTGTTCGATACCTGGGGCGGCGTGCTGACCGGTCGTGACTACCGCGAGTTCTCACTGCATTACATGCACAAGATTGTTGACGGCCTGCTGCGTGAAAACGACGGCCGCCGTGTGCCGGTCACGCTGTTCACCAAAGGTGGCGGCCAGTGGCTGGAGGCGATGGCGGCAACCGGTTGTGACGCACTGGGTCTTGACTGGACGACCGATATTGCCGATGCACGCCGCCGCGTGGGCGACAAAGTGGCATTGCAGGGCAACATGGACCCTTCGATGCTGTATGCGTCACCGGAGCGCATCGGCCAGGAAGTGGAAACCATTCTGGCCGGTTTCGGCCACGGCGAAGGGCATGTGTTCAACCTGGGCCACGGTATTCATCAGGACGTGCCGCCGGAGAACGCCGGTGCCTTTGTTGAAGCCGTCCACGCGCAGTCGGGGAAATACCATCGTTAAGGATTGGATGTGATAGATACTCAAGCCCTGCGTGCAGAACAACGGCTGCGCGCCTCCGAAGTCATTCGCCAGGATGATTTCCTGGTCGTTCCACCGGCCTTTATCGCCGGTGCCGACGTGGGCTTTGAGCAGGAGGGCGCGGTGACTCGCGCCGCTATCGCCATCCTGCGCTATCCGTCGCTGGAGCTGGTGGAATACCAGGTGGCACGAGTGGCCACCACCATGCCCTATATCCCCGGTTTCTTATCGTTCCGTGAATACCCAGCGTTGCTCGCGGCCTGGGAGCAACTGCATCAAAAGCCGGACCTGGTGCTGGTTGACGGCCATGGCATTTCGCATCCGCGCCGTCTGGGCGTAGCCAGCCATTTTGGCCTGCTGGTCAACGTGCCGACCATTGGCGTAGCCAAAAAGCGCCTGTGTGGTAAGTTCGCCCCGCTGGACGAGGCTACAGGTGCGCTGGCACCGCTGGAGGACAAAGGCGAGCAACTGGGTTGGGTATGGCGCAGTAAGGCGCGCTGTAATCCGTTGTTTATCTCCACCGGCCACCGCGTTGGTGCCGACAGTGCACTGGCGTGGGTGCAACGTTGCATGGCGGGCTACCGTTTGCCGGAGCCTACACGCTGGGCCGATGCCATCGCCTCGCGCCGCCCGGCCTTCCAGCGCTGGCTGCAGCAGCATCCAGAGGTGTCGCAATGACCGATTTCGGGTACACTGCGGCGCAGATAACGCGTAAGAGAGTGAATAATGCTACGTAACCCGATTCATTTACGTCTGGAAAAGCTTGAAAGCTGGCAACATTTGACCTTTATGGCCAGTTTGTGCGAGCGTATGTATCCGAATTACCAGATGTTCTGCCTGCAAACCGAGTTCGGCGAACCGGCAATTTACCGCCGCATTCTGGATTTGGTGTGGGAAACTCTGGTGGTCAAGGACGCCAAGGTCAACTTTGACAGCCAGCTGGAGAAGTTGGAAGAGGCGATACCCGCGGCAGAAGATTACGATCTTTACGGCGTTTACCCGGCGATTGACGCCTGTATCGCATTAGGGGAACTGATCCATTCGCGACTCAGCGGGGAGACGCTAGAGCACGCCATCGCCATCAGCGAAACGTCTATTCGCACCGTGGCGATGTTGGAAATGACTCAGGCCGGTAAAGAAATGACCGACGATGAGCTCAAGGTTCTGCCTGCGGTAGAGGAAGAATGGGACATCCAATGGGAAATTTTCCGCCTGTTGGCTGACTGCGAAGAGCGCGATTTAGAACTGATCAAAGGGTTGCGTTCTGACCTCCGCGAGGCCGCGGTTAGTAATATCGGGATAAAATTAACGCAATAAGGCAAGAAAACGTGATTTAACGCCTCATTTGTCGTGCCTTAAGGCTTCACATCCGCACCCTGTCTGGTCTACATTTGGGGGGCGGAAAAAAAGTGGCTATCGGTGCGTGTATGCAGGGAGTGCTGTACATCGGCATATCCGTCGCACTCGATGCTTTGCAAACGATAAACACACTGTAAGGATAACTTATGAACAAGACTCAACTGATTGATGTAATCGCGGACAAGGCTGACCTTTCCAAAGCACAAGCTAAACTGGCTCTGGAATCCACCCTGGCTGCTATTACTGAGTCTCTGAAAGAAGGTGATGCAGTACAATTGGTTGGTTTCGGTACTTTCAAGGTAAACCACCGCAACGAGCGCACTGGTCGCAACCCGCAGACTGGTAAAGAAATCAAAATCGCAGCTGCTAACGTGCCTGCGTTCGTTTCTGGTAAAGCACTGAAAGACGCAGTTAAGTAATACTGCGTGTTGGTGAAAAGATTAAACAGAGGGGCAATTGTGCCCCTTTTGTTTATCCGACAGGCGCTTATGGTCATCGGCATTGCCGCTGGCCTGAGCGCCTGCAGCAGTCATTCAGATCTTCCTTCCTTTAGTGCCAGCGGTTATGTGGCCGACCAGGGCGTTATGCGCCTGTGGCGTAAAGATGACGAGCGGCACCGCCCGCTGGTGTTGATGAGCGTCTACAGTCCCTATCGTGGTCCGGGCACCGTTACCACGCTGTACGAATATCAAGACGGCAAGCTGCGCCAAATCAAACGCACTGACGCCGATGGCGATCAAGACTCCATTCAATTGCGCTTTGCCGATGACGGCGGAGTAAGCTTTATGCAGCGCCAACTGGCCACGCGGCGTGAACAACTGACCGCCGATGAAATCGCGCTGTATCAATATCAGGCACGACGCGTGCTGGAACTAAGCAATGCGCTGCGCGCTGGTAAGGTGAAGCTGCTGCAGGGGCGTTGGCAGCAGGGAGTAGTACAAACCTGTGATGGTCAAACGTTGAAACCGGATCTGGATAGCAGTGCCGAAGCCTGGATCGCGCGACGTGCCCGTAATAGCAGCCAGCCGGTGAATATAGCCTGGTTGGATGCGCCGGAAGGGCGTGAACTGCTGCTGGTAGCGAACGACGATTTTTGCCGCTGGGAACCGAAAGAAGACCAGCTATAAAAAAGGCCCCGCATTGCGGAGCCCAAGAGCGTTGCGGTGTTCAGATCATTTGCCGCGCGCAATCGCACGGTAGCCAATGTCTTTGCGGCTGAAACTCCCCGGCCACTGAATACCTTCCGCTAATTGATAGGCGCGTTGTTGCGCTTGAGCCACCGACTCACCCAGTGCGGTTACGCACAGCACGCGTCCACCGCTGGTGACCACGTCATTGCCCTGCATGCGGGTACCGGCGTGGAACACTTTACCGTCGGCACTTTCCTGCTGTGGCAGACCTTGGATGACTTCACCGTTGTTGTAATCACCCGGATAACCACCGGCGGCCAACACTACGCCTAGCGCAGGACGTTCATCCCACTCGGACGTTTTCTCGCCCAGCTTGCCTTCCGCACCTGCCAGACACAGCTCGACCAGATCAGAACGCAGGCGCAGCATGATCGGTTGGGTCTCCGGATCGCCAAAGCGGCAGTTGAACTCAATCACCTTTGGCTGGCCGTCGGCGGAGATCATCAACCCGGCGTAAAGGAAACCGACGTAGGTATTACCTTCCGCAGCCATGCCACGCACGGTTGGCCAGATGACCTGATCCATGGCGCGCTGGTGGATTTCATCGGTGACTACCGGTGCCGGGGAGTAGGCACCCATGCCACCGGTGTTCGGGCCGGTATCACCGTCGCCGACGCGTTTGTGATCCTGGCTGGTGGCCATCGGCACCACGTTCTCGCCGTCGACCATCACGATAAAGCTGGCTTCTTCACCTTCAAGGAACTCTTCTATCACGATACGGTGACCTGCATCGCCAAAAGCGTTACCGGCCAACATGTCCTGCACCGCGTCTTCGGCTTCCTGCAGCGTCATGGCGACGATTACGCCCTTGCCTGCGGCCAGGCCGTCGGCCTTGATGACGATAGGTGCGCCTTTGCTGCGCAGATAAGCCAGCGCCGGTTCAACCTCGGTAAAGTTTTGGTACTCGGCGCTTGGGATGTTATGACGCGCCAGGAAGTCTTTGGTAAAGGCTTTAGAGCCTTCTAGCTGGGCTGCTGCCTGAGATGGCCCAAAGATTTTCAGGCCGGCGGCCTGGAAGGCATCAACCACGCCAATCACCAGCGGCGCTTCCGGCCCGACGATGGTGAGACCAATGTCATGACTCTGGGCAAAGGCAACCAGCGCCGGAATATCGGTAGCGGAGATCGCGACGTTCTCGAGATTGCTTTCTAATGCGGTACCGGCATTGCCCGGCGCAACATAGACTTTATCTGCCAACGGTGACTGAGCGGCTTTCCAGGCCAGCGCGTGTTCACGCCCGCCGTTGCCGATAATTAAAATATTCATCAGGTGCTCCACGCAGAGCGTGCGCCGTAGCGCACGCGGCAAAAGAAGGATTAATGGCGGAAGTGGCGCATGTCGGTGAAGATCATCGCGATACCGTGCTCATTGGCGGCGGCAATCACTTCATCATCGCGGATCGAACCGCCTGGCTGGATCACGCAGCTGATGCCCACCGCTGCGGCGGCATCGATGCCATCACGGAACGGGAAGAAAGCGTCAGACGCCATGGCGGAGCCTTTGACTTCCAGGCCTTCGTCCGCGGCTTTGATCCCGGCGATCTTGGCAGAGTAAACGCGGCTCATCTGGCCGGCGCCTATGCCGATGGTCATGTTGTCACGTGCATAGACGATAGCGTTGGACTTCACGAACTTGGCGACCTTCCAACAGAACAGCGCATCACGCAGTTCCTGCGCGGTCGGCTGACGTTCAGATACCACGCGCAGGTCGCCTTCGCTCACCATACCCAGATCGCGGTCTTGCACCAGCAGGCCACCGTTGACACGTTTGAAGTCGAGAGCGGCAATACGTTGCTGCCATTGGCCGCAGGCCAGTACGCGCACGTTCTGTTTGGCTGCCAACAGGGAGCGAGCTTCCTGACTGATGCTCGGCGCGATAATCACTTCCACAAACTGACGGCTGATAATGGCCTGTGCGGTAGCGGCGTCCAGTTCGCGGTTAAAGGCGATGATGCCGCCGAAAGCAGAGGTCGGGTCGGTTTGATAGGCGTGCTCATAGGCAGCCAGAATATCATCGCCGATCGCCACACCGCATGGGTTGGCGTGCTTGACGATCACGCAGGCCGGCTCGGCGAACTCCTTCACACATTCCAGTGCGGCGTCGGTGTCGGCGATGTTGTTGTAGGACAGCGCTTTGCCTTGCAGTTGTTCCGCGGTGGCGACAGAGGCTTCCTGAACGTTCTCTTCTATATAGAAGGCCGCTTGCTGGTGGCTGTTCTCACCGTAGCGCATATCCTGCTTCTTTATATAGTTGAGGTTCAGGGTGCGAGGGAAACGACCGGCAGGTTGTTCGGTATCGCCGTGGTAGGCCGGAACCAGCGCGCCGAAGTAGTTGGCGATCATGCTGTCGTAAGCGGCGGTGTGCTCGAAGGCTTTGATGGCCAGATCGAAACGGGTGGTGTATTGCAGTGAACCGTCGTTGTTATCCATCTCGGTAATAATAGCGGCGTAGTCGCTGCTCTTTACCACGATGGCGACGTCTTTGTGGTTCTTGGCCGCGGAGCGCACCATGGTTGGGCCGCCGATGTCGATGTTCTCGACCGCGTCTTCCAGTGAGCAGTTCGGGCGCGCCACGGTCTGGGCGAACGGATAGAGGTTTACCACCACCATGTCGATCGGCTTGATGTCATGCTGACCCATGATGGCGTCGTCCTGGCCGCGGCGGCCGAGAATACCGCCGTGTACTTTGGGGTGCAGGGTCTTTACTCGTCCGTCCATCATTTCCGGGAAGCCGGTGTAGTCGGAAACTTCGGTAACAGGCAGGCCGGCATCTGCCAGCAGGCGGGCGGTGCCACCGGTGGAGAGCAGTTCAACGCCACGCTGGGACAGCGCTTCGGCGAATTCAACGATACCGGCTTTGTCAGAGACGCTGAGCAGGGCCCGGCGGATTGGACGAGGTTGTTGCATGGTTTTATCCCTTGGCTTTGGAGTCGCAATAAAAGAGCGTTACGTGAATTTCCACCTTCTACTCTTTATAAGGAAAGGTTTTTCTCTCTATAAAGGGGTAATCAGGCACAGATTCAGGTAACGCCCCCGTAAAAAGGGGAGCGTTTCGTCGCGGGGAATTGTAGCGAAAACGTTTGCGTGGCGCTCGTAAAATTTCCGGGCAAATCACTTCTGTGGATAAGTTTGTTAACAACAGGGTATAAAGCGGGGTTTTGCTGTGGAATGCAGCAAACGATCGTTTTTGTCGAAAATACCTATTGCGGCCTCCTGAGAACTCCCTATAATGCGCCTCCATCGACACGGAACATGTGAACAACTTCACAGAGTCTCCGGGGTTCGAAGAGAAAAAATCCTGAAATTTAGGGGTTGACTCTGAAAGAGGAAAGCGTAATATACGCCACCTCGAGATAGCAAGCTACGGCGGCTAACTCACTGCTCTTTAACAATTTATCAGACAATCTGTGTGGGCACTCCACAAGACGATATCCAGAACCTTCGGGTTCGAAAAAATATCAAGTCTTGAAGAGTGACCAAGCAATAAGTTGTTTCGTTGGCTTGTCCAACTGAACGACTATTACGAAAGTTATTTTCGAGCATCGCTTCACGAGTTGAAGCAAATCAAGCTTTTAATTGAAGAGTTTGATCATGGCTCAGATTGAACGCTGGCGGCAGGCCTAACACATGCAAGTCGAGCGGTAGCACAGGAGAGCTTGCTCTCTGGGTGACGAGCGGCGGACGGGTGAGTAATGTCTGGGAAACTGCCTGATGGAGGGGGATAACTACTGGAAACGGTAGCTAATACCGCATAACGTCTTCGGACCAAAGTGGGGGACCTTCGGGCCTCACGCCATCAGATGTGCCCAGATGGGATTAGCTAGTAGGTGGGGTAATGGCTCACCTAGGCGACGATCCCTAGCTGGTCTGAGAGGATGACCAGCCACACTGGAACTGAGACACGGTCCAGACTCCTACGGGAGGCAGCAGTGGGGAATATTGCACAATGGGCGCAAGCCTGATGCAGCCATGCCGCGTGTGTGAAGAAGGCCTTCGGGTTGTAAAGCACTTTCAGCGAGGAGGAAGGGTAGTGTGTTAATAGCACATTGCATTGACGTTACTCGCAGAAGAAGCACCGGCTAACTCCGTGCCAGCAGCCGCGGTAATACGGAGGGTGCAAGCGTTAATCGGAATTACTGGGCGTAAAGCGCACGCAGGCGGTTTGTTAAGTCAGATGTGAAATCCCCGCGCTTAACGTGGGAACTGCATTTGAAACTGGCAAGCTAGAGTCTTGTAGAGGGGGGTAGAATTCCAGGTGTAGCGGTGAAATGCGTAGAGATCTGGAGGAATACCGGTGGCGAAGGCGGCCCCCTGGACAAAGACTGACGCTCAGGTGCGAAAGCGTGGGGAGCAAACAGGATTAGATACCCTGGTAGTCCACGCTGTAAACGATGTCGACTTGGAGGTTGTGCCCTTGAGGCGTGGCTTCCGGAGCTAACGCGTTAAGTCGACCGCCTGGGGAGTACGGCCGCAAGGTTAAAACTCAAATGAATTGACGGGGGCCCGCACAAGCGGTGGAGCATGTGGTTTAATTCGATGCAACGCGAAGAACCTTACCTACTCTTGACATCCAGAGAATTCGCTAGAGATAGCTTAGTGCCTTCGGGAACTCTGAGACAGGTGCTGCATGGCTGTCGTCAGCTCGTGTTGTGAAATGTTGGGTTAAGTCCCGCAACGAGCGCAACCCTTATCCTTTGTTGCCAGCACGTAATGGTGGGAACTCAAAGGAGACTGCCGGTGATAAACCGGAGGAAGGTGGGGATGACGTCAAGTCATCATGGCCCTTACGAGTAGGGCTACACACGTGCTACAATGGCGTATACAAAGAGAAGCGAACTCGCGAGAGCCAGCGGACCTCATAAAGTACGTCGTAGTCCGGATCGGAGTCTGCAACTCGACTCCGTGAAGTCGGAATCGCTAGTAATCGTAGATCAGAATGCTACGGTGAATACGTTCCCGGGCCTTGTACACACCGCCCGTCACACCATGGGAGTGGGTTGCAAAAGAAGTAGGTAGCTTAACCTTCGGGAGGGCGCTTACCACTTTGTGATTCATGACTGGGGTGAAGTCGTAACAAGGTAACCGTAGGGGAACCTGCGGTTGGATCACCTCCTTACCTAATGATATTGATTGCGTGAAGTGCTCACACAGATTGTCTGATAGAAAGTAACGAGCAGAAATACCTTTATAGGCTTGTAGCTCAGGTGGTTAGAGCGCACCCCTGATAAGGGTGAGGTCGGTGGTTCAAGTCCACTCAGGCCTACCACTTCTCGAAGTGGAAAAGGTACTGCACGTGACTGTATGGGGCTATAGCTCAGCTGGGAGAGCGCCTGCCTTGCACGCAGGAGGTCAGCGGTTCGATCCCGCTTAGCTCCACCATATAGTCCTGTATTTCAATACTTCAGAGTGTACTGGCAACAGTATGCTGCGAAGTATTTTGCTCTTTAACAATCTGGAACAAGCTGAAAATTGAAACATGACAGCTGAAACTTACTCCTCCGTAGAAGTATTGGAGTAAGGAGTACCCTGTCATAGAGTCTCTCAAATGTAGCAGCATGAAAGTGGAAACACTTTTGGGTTGTGAGGTTAAGTGACTAAGCGTACACGGTGGATGCCTAGGCAGTCAGAGGCGATGAAGGGCGTGTTAATCTGCGATAAGCGTCGGTAAGGTGATATAAACCGTTATAACCGGCGATACCCGAATGGGGAAACCCAGTGCAATTCGTTGCACTATCATACGATGAATACATAGTCGTATGAGGCGAACCGGGGGAACTGAAACATCTAAGTACCCCGAGGAAAAGAAATCAACCGAGATTCCCCCAGTAGCGGCGAGCGAACGGGGAGGAGCCCAGAACCTGAATCAGTTCTTGTGTTAGTGGAAGCGTCTGGAAAGTCGCACAGTAAAGGGTGATAGTCCCGTACACTAAAATGCATTAATTGTGAGTTCGATGAGTAGGGCGGGACACGTGACATCCTGTCTGAATATGGGGGGACCATCCTCCAAGGCTAAATACTCCTGACTGACCGATAGTGAACCAGTACCGTGAGGGAAAGGCGAAAAGAACCCCGGCGAGGGGAGTGAAATAGAACCTGAAACCGTGTACGTACAAGCAGTGGGAGCCTACTTTGTTGGGTGACTGCGTACCTTTTGTATAATGGGTCAGCGACTTATATTTTGTAGCAAGGTTAACCGTATAGGGGAGCCGTAGGGAAACCGAGTCTTAACTGGGCGAATAGTTGCAAGGTATAGACCCGAAACCCGGTGATCTAGCCATGGGCAGGTTGAAGGTTGGGTAACACTAACTGGAGGACCGAACCGACTAATGTTGAAAAATTAGCGGATGACTTGTGGCTGGGGGTGAAAGGCCAATCAAACCGGGAGATAGCTGGTTCTCCCCGAAAGCTATTTAGGTAGCGCCTCGTGAACTCATCTTCGGGGGTAGAGCACTGTTTCGGCTAGGGGGCCATCCCGGCTTACCAAACCGATGCAAACTCCGAATACCGAAGAATGTTATCACGGGAGACACACGGCGGGTGCTAACGTCCGTCGTGAAGAGGGAAACAACCCAGACCGCCAGCTAAGGTCCCAAAGTCATGGTTAAGTGGGAAACGATGTGGGAAGGCATAGACAGCCAGGATGTTGGCTTAGAAGCAGCCATCATTTAAAGAAAGCGTAATAGCTCACTGGTCGAGTCGGCCTGCGCGGAAGATGTAACGGGGCTAAACCATGCACCGAAGCTGCGGCAGCGACGCTTAGGCGTTGTTGGGTAGGGGAGCGTTCTGTAAGCCGTTGAAGGTGGCCTGTGAGGGTTGCTGGAGGTATCAGAAGTGCGAATGCTGACATAAGTAACGATAAAGCGGGTGAAAAACCCGCTCGCCGGAAGACCAAGGGTTCCTGTCCAACGTTAATCGGGGCAGGGTGAGTCGACCCCTAAGGCGAGGCCGAAAGGCGTAGTCGATGGGAAACAGGTTAATATTCCTGTACTCGGTGTTACTGCGAAGGGGGGACGGAGAAGGCTAGGCTAGCCGGGCGACGGTTGTCCCGGTTTAAGCGTGTAGGGGGAGTGACCTGGTAAATCCGGTGACTTATCTAACCCTGAGGCGTGATGACGATGCACTACGGTGCAGAAGTAGTTGATGCCAAGCTTCCAGGAAAAGCCTCTAAGCATCAGGTAACACAGAATCGTACCCCAAACCGACACAGGTGGTCAGGTAGAGAATACCAAGGCGCTTGAGAGAACTCGGGTGAAGGAACTAGGCAAAATGGTGCCGTAACTTCGGGAGAAGGCACGCTGGCGCGTAGGTGAAGAGACTTGCTCTCGGAGCCGAAGCCAGTCGCAGATACCAGCTGGCTGCAACTGTTTAATAAAAACACAGCACTGTGCAAACACGAAAGTGGACGTATACGGTGTGACGCCTGCCCGGTGCTGGAAGGTTAATTGATGGGGTCAGCCGCAAGGCGAAGCTCTTGATCGAAGCCCCAGTAAACGGCGGCCGTAACTATAACGGTCCTAAGGTAGCGAAATTCCTTGTCGGGTAAGTTCCGACCTGCACGAATGGCGTAATGATGGCCAGGCTGTCTCCACCCGAGACTCAGTGAAATTGAACTCGCTGTGAAGATGCAGTGTACCCGCGGCAAGACGGAAAGACCCCGTGAACCTTTACTATAGCTTGACACTGAACATTGAGCCTTGATGTGTAGGATAGGTGGGAGGCTTTGAAGCGTGGACGCCAGTCTGCGTGGAGCCAACCTTGAAATACCACCCTTTAATGTTTGATGTTCTAACTCGGCCCCGTAATCCGGGGTGAGGACAGTGTCTGGTGGGTAGTTTGACTGGGGCGGTCTCCTCCCAAAGAGTAACGGAGGAGCACGAAGGTTAGCTAATCACGGTCGGACATCGTGAGGTTAGTGCAAAGGCATAAGCTAGCTTGACTGCGAGAGTGACGGCTCGAGCAGGTACGAAAGTAGGTCTTAGTGATCCGGTGGTTCTGAATGGAAGGGCCATCGCTCAACGGATAAAAGGTACTCCGGGGATAACAGGCTGATACCGCCCAAGAGTTCATATCGACGGCGGTGTTTGGCACCTCGATGTCGGCTCATCACATCCTGGGGCTGAAGTAGGTCCCAAGGGTATGGCTGTTCGCCATTTAAAGTGGTACGCGAGCTGGGTTTAGAACGTCGTGAGACAGTTCGGTCCCTATCTGCCGTGGGCGTTGGAAGATTGAGAGGGGTTGCTCCTAGTACGAGAGGACCGGAGTGAACGCACCACTGGTGTTCGGGTTGTCATGCCAATGGCATTGCCCGGTAGCTAAGTGCGGAAAAGATAAGCGCTGAAAGCATCTAAGCGCGAAACTTGCCTCGAGATGAGTCTTCCCTGGGAACTTGATTCCCCTGAAGGAACGTTTAAGACTAAGACGTTGATAGGCTGGGTGTGTAAGTGCAGCGATGCATTGAGCTAACCAGTACTAATGATCCGTGAGACTTAACCTTACAACACCAAAAGTGTTTTGATTTGAGAGATTTTCAGCGCGTTCCGAGATTGGTTCTGGTGGTCATGCAAATGACGGCCAAGAATGAAACAGAATTTGCCTGGCGGCAATAGCGCGGTGGTCCCACCTGATCCCATGCCGAACTCAGAAGTGAAACGCCGTAGCGCCGATGGTAGTGTGGGGTCTCCCCATGCGAGAGTAGGACACTGCCAGGCATCAATTAAGCCAAGAGGCCATCCGTAAGGATGGCCTTTTTGCTTTGCCTGCTATAAATAAATGACCGTTATCACACCAATTTTCATATCACTCTTCAATGCGCATCACATAAATCACGCTATATTTCTCATCCGCTATTTACCTGTTCTCATATATTCATCTGTAGTGTGAGTTCCCACACTACAGGGACAAGTTATAACCTTATATTCACCATGGTATTGTCTGCTTGTTTTAAAAACATTATTTAAAATAGGCGGAAAATATGAACAATGAATATACAAAAACGGTATTTGAAGGTAATACTGCCGACAAAGCCGATACTTTGCTGGCAAGGATAGACTTCAATAAGGAAATTAACGATATCTCAGGGAGTGATAATATAGAGAAAGTTGAGGGTAATATCATTCTGGTTAAAAACAATATTGGCCAGAATGGTTATTTCGAAAATGGCACTATTTCACTGGTCAGGGATAGTTTTTTATTTTCTACAGATCGTGATTTTAGCCTATCGTTCTGGATTAAATCTGGATCATCAAGTGATGGCGTGATTATCTCTAATAAAGATTGGGGTAAAGGCTCAAATATCGGCTGGTTGGTGGGTATTAATCATGATTATCTGGTCTGTAATTGGAAAGGGGTCTCTGGTTCACGTTTAGATGTCGGCGCTGAACAAAATATAAAAGTTGCTGACAATCAGTGGCATCACATTGCAGTCACTTTTGACCGTCAGGGTGACGCTATTTTTTATAAAGATGGGGGGCAAGTATATAACATTAATATTTCTAACTCGGGCAGTATTGATAGTGGATATACAACGGTTATCGGTGCGGATGCTCTGGGTCAATATCCTTTAAAGGGCTGTCATCTGGATGAGATTGAGATCCACGATAAAGTATTAACTCAAGAAGACATTAAGCAAAGATTTTATGATCTGAAAGATAAACTGCAGAAGCCACTGACCGTCTTCATGAACTTTGAAGGGGATCTCAAAGACAGTTCAGGCCAAAGCAACGATGGTATAGCAACCGGGGATATTGGCTTTGTTCGTGGTTTTGATGGACTGGCAGCTAAATTAGACAAATCGTATATTACGCTACCACAAAGTGAGTTATTTCCCGCTTTGGATGGTGACTTCAGCGTTTCTTTCTGGGTAAAGGCTAACGCACAATATGAAGGGGTTATATTTTCTAACAAAGATTGGCGTGTTGGCGGGAACATTGGTTGGGTAATAGGGATTAGTGGTAAAAGCCTAAGGTGGAATTGGCAAGGTGCTTATGGTCGCCGGTTGGATATGGCGGATATCCCTATCGCCGATTTTAAATGGCATCATGTTGCTATTGCACACGATCGTTCCAGAGACGCTGTTTTCTATCTCGATGGTCAGGAGCAGTCCCGGGTCACTATTGCCAACAGTGGACACACTAACACCCATTTTGATTTTAATATCGGCGCGGATGGTCGAGGTGAATATCGATTGGCAAACACTTTTCTCGATCGAGTAAACATAACCAACACCATTATTTCCGCCCAGCAAGTCCAACAAGAATATGACGAGTATTATGAGAAACTCACTCCGGCACCTATCTCGCTGCATTATGACTTTAATGATCATTTAAATGATGCCTCGGTTAATGGCTACGATGCAGTCATACATGGCAAGGAGGAATATGTATCCGGTTTTGCCAACAGTGCATTTTTGTTCAATGGCGATAGTTTTATCACCATTCCTAATCCAGAATTACAAAATGATTTGTCAGGTGATTTTAGCCTGTGCTTTTGGATCAAGGCCCCTACCGGCAATAAAGAGCAAACGATTATTTCGAATAAAGACTGGAACAGTGGGGGCAATCCAGGCTGGCAATTAGGGATCCATAAAAATGCACTGAGTTGGAATTGGAAGGGGGACAGCGCCGGTCGTTATGATCTTGCTGATGACTATCCTATTTATGTGGCAGATGGCCGCTGGCATCAGATCACGGTGAGTCACGATCGCTTTGGCAATGCCTGTTTCTTTAAAGACGGTGTGCTGAAACAACAGATTGATATTCGTTTTTCGGGGGATACCGCAACTACGTTGGATATCGCTGTTGGTGCAGATGCTATGGGCCAGTATCGCCTAAGCAACGAAACAATGATTGATGAGCTACGGATTATCAACCGGGCTGTAGACAGGCAGGAAGCACTGGCACTCTATGAGGAATATCGCGATCTCATTGTTAAACCCTTGACCGAGAAATTTAGCGGTAGCTTGAAATTCGTTGGGGCGGAACAGACGGTGATGGGCTCTGCGTTTACGCTGAATCTGCATTTACGTACCAACGATATGGTGAATGTCATTGATGATTGCACCAGCGAACTTCATTATGATTCATCCTTATTTGAATTTATTGAGGCCGTTGGTCGAGATATTTCTGCACAGGTTACAGCAAGCGGTGTTTTGAAAGTCAGCGTATATGGCGGCCGTACCTTCAACAATACTGCCCCTTTAGACTGGCAAAAAACAAAAGTGGGGGAACTGCGGTTCAAAACCACTGCAGCAGCGGGTGCCGGTGAGTTCTCTTTGTCAAATTGTCAATTCTACGAGAATGGTCGTTTATATCAGATTGATTCGCTGGATGTGGAAACACATCATCTGACGATCAACGAGGCATTATCCCTGGACGCTAACCAGGATGGTGTGATCACATTAGGCGATATTATTGGCCTTCCCCATGATCGGCAAGTCCATGTTGCAGAGCAGCTTGCTTTTATGCCTTATAAGCGCGTGCTATTTATTGGTCTGGATGGTGCGGGTGCCGGTGTCAGCATGCAGGCTCCCTATTGGCCTTCCGTGGAGTCGAAAAAAGAAACGGTTGGCGAACGACTACATATTCCGTATTTACGAAAAATGATTGAACAAGGCGCGGTGACCTACACGGCGCAATCGGTCATGCCGTCCGACTCTGCCCCAAACTGGGGGGCGATACTTACCGGTGTAGATACGAGTAAACACGGGGTAACCAATGGTGTCGCTGCCGAATACTACTATCCGGAAAACAGCCTCTATCCGACCTTATTTAAACGGCTGCGACAGGCCATGCCAAACCGCAAGCTTGCCGCTTACGTTTCCTGGGATGCCATTGCCAATAGCCTGATTGAGCCTTCGCTTGGGGTGGAGTGCGTCAAAGATTATGATGCGGCTATCGTGGAAAAAGTCACGGCCTATATTGCCGGCGGCAAGATGAAAGATACTGCATTCATGATGGTCCATCTAAGCAATATCGATCTGGCCGGACATTCAAAGGGATACTACGGACCGGACTATTACCGGGCAATGACCACGGCAGATGGGCAAGTCGAGAAGATTATCAGTGAGCTGGAACGGCAGGGCTTATGTGAAGATACTTTGGTGATTATCTCCCCCGACCACGGTGGCGGTACCGAGCAGGCGGACGGGACTCAAACGCAGAACTTTAGTCATGGGCAAAACTCCGCATTGGCGCGAACTGTCTTTATCGCGGCGAATGGTCGAACCGTTGCCAGAGAGACGGTAGGTGAAAAAACGCTGTTGGGCGGCTCCACGAAAGATATTGCCGCTATGGTGTGCCATGCATTGAATATCCCACAGACCAGTGATGAAGTGGGTTTACGCAATATGTTCATGAGGCAAGATGAGCTGTCAGATGCAGACTTGCCTGAATGGGTGATGACCCAAGTGGTTAATACGCCGTCGAACAGCGTCGGTAGCTATCAATTAATGCTGGCAAACGGCAGCGATGATATCTGTGCCGCCGATATTACGATTGAGGTGGATAATACCCAGGTAGAACAGGTTATTCCCCTACTGGCCGACATCAGGCTGTTACGCAAAGAGTTTGCCGCGGAAAAGTTACGCCTGGTATTTGTCTCCGACCAGCCATTACCGGCCGGGCAGGCATTGTTTACCTTTACGACGCGAAGACATTCCCCGCAGTATGGACTGCAAATCAAGGATGCGATGGTTGCCAATCAGCAAGGGCATGAGACCCTGCCTGGATTGACGCAGCAAACACTGATGCAAGGCGATCCGCTCGGCATCACGCTGAATCAGGAAACGGTCACGTTGGAGGTGGGCAAGCAGTTTACCTTGATCGCGGGTATCAAGGGAGTACAGGCCGATGATTTGAAATGGAAAAATACGCGCCAAGATGTGGTCATCCTGCAAGCGAATGAAACTATTTGCACCGTTAATGCGCTTAAACCCGGCTTCACGAAGATCACCGTCGAAAGTGTAGATGGTGCATATTCCGCTGAGTGTGACGTCACGGTGATAGCGCCTCTCACTTTGGATAATGAAGGTTTCACCGACAAGAGCCGTTGGTTGATGGGTTCGGCGACCCCGGGGAGTAAGCTCGAAGTCACCACTGAAAACGGGGCGTCGATTTTCGGCTCGGTGGCAGACGATGGACGTTTCCACCTTGAACTGCCGTCGTTGTTGGAACATTCCCAGTTTTATATCCAGGAAACCTATCCTCAGGGCACTAAAGGGGAGAGACATAGTTTTGAGGTGCGTCCTAGTTACAACCTGTTGTGGGATATCAATGCCCAGGCCAGTGCCAGCAGCGTTTGGTTCAAACAACCGCAGTATGGGGCTGATAAAGCCATTGATGGTGATGCTGGCAGCCGCTGGGCCTCTCATAACGATCCGCTTCCGGCGTGGCTTGTGGTGGATTTGGGCGCTGAAATTGATTTCGATCTGGTGAGAATCAAAGAGTATGAGTCTCGGATTGCGGCCTTCACGCTTGAAGCCCTGCAAAATGGGCAGTGGTTGCCGGTTTATCAGGGGACGACCCTTGGCCAAAACGCCGAGCTTTATTTCCCTCGCGTTAAGGCATCGCAAATCAGGCTGAATATTACGGCTGCGAGCGATTCTCCTACAATCTACGAACTGCAAATTTTTGATACGGCCAATCCTCCGGTACGCGAGATCAGCGATTCCGCGTTGATTGCGTTGGAAACCAGAAAAAGTTTCAATTTCTTCTGGGAAATGGCCAATAGCGATCCTGCCAGCCCCGGCTACGGTTTGGTTAGCGACGCGAAGCCCTCGGCGATCTGCAATGTGGCGCAGGTCGGTTTTGCCCTGTCGGCGATTCCAATTGGCGTTAACAACGGTTGGATCACCTGGGATGAAGGGGCGGCACGCACCCTGGGCACGCTGAATATGTTGTTGAATAATGTCGATCAACACCGGGGATTCTTCTACCACTTCCTGAATAAGTGGACGGGGAAACGGGCCTGGAACTCTGAACTTTCAACTATTGATACCACACTGGCGTTGAATGGCGTGATTGTTGCCGGGGAGTTCTTCGGGGGTGAAATCAAACAAATGGCGGACCAGATTTATCACAAAGTCGACTGGGAGTGGTTCCGCGATCCTATAACCAATCAGTTTTATATGGCGTGGTACCCGGAGAATGGCGGTGGATTCAATGAGTACAAATGGTCCGGCCCGGTTGAACAGGCCAGCATGTATGTACTGGCGGCAGGCTCTCCGACGCATCCGGTCAATGGCGATATGTTCTACAGCATAAATCGTGCTAAACGATCGTACCGCGGGAGTGAGCCGGTGTTTGATACCTGGTTTGGCTCCAGCTTTACCAACCAGTTTTCTAATGCCTGGGTCGATTTCCGTGGCAAGGTCGATAAGCTGGGTGATGACTGGTTTAACGATGCGGTGCTCAACTCGCAAATCAGTCGCCAATACAGCATTGATGAACAGGATAACTTCAAGACGTTCGGTCCTGATTCATGGGGACTGTCGGCGGCGCCAGGCCCAGATGGCATCTATCATGGCACCTATGGTGCGCCACCGGCGACGGCGGCCAGCACGGATGGCACTATGGTGCTTTCCGGCGCAGTAGGCGCCATTGTATTCACGCCACAAGCATCACTGGCGGCGATGCAAAACTATTACCGGAACCACCCTTATACCTGGGGCAAGTACGGCTTTAAAAGCGGTTATAACCTGGATGTTAAGCCGTATTGGTACTCTTCATCAGTTAATGGGCTGGAAAAAGGGATTAGCGTCGTCATGCTCGAAAATTATCGCACAGGCATCATTTGGCGGTTGTATATGCAGAATGCGGAGATTAAGCGAGGTGTGGCCGCCATTGGCCTGACTGCGCGCAATGAGGTTAGCGGAGAGTGACGTGACTGACAGACAGTTAGGGGCAGTTTTTTGCTGTCAGTGATAATAAAAAGTGGGTTCAGCATGCTGAACCCACGGTTTTATTTTAATGCGAACTGCCCTGGGAAATCCCCAGGCCGGTTTGCGAACGTACAAATTGGAAACGGAAGCGCTCACGCTCCTGCTGCCCAGCCAATGAGCTGTCGGTGACCGAGAACAGCCAGGTGCCGACGAACGCGACAATCATCGAGAACAACGCTGGATATTCATAAGGATAAATGGCCTTCTCATGCCCCAGGATCTGCACCCAGATAGTTGGGCCGAGGATCATCAGGATCACCGCCGTCAGCAGACCTAACCAGCCGCCGATCATGGCGCCGCGCGTAGTCAGGCGTGACCAATACATCGAAAGAATGATAATCGGGAAGTTACAACTGGCAGCAATCGAGAAGGCCAGCCCGACCATAAAGGCGATATTCTGTTTCTCGAACAAAATCCCCAGTGCAATGGCCACGATCCCCAGGATCACCACGGTAATCTTTGAAACCCGCAGTTCATCACGCTCGGTCGCCTTACCGTTTTTAATCACGCTGGCGTACAAGTCATGAGATACCGCAGAAGCTCCTGCCAGCGTCAGGCCGGCAACCACCGCCAGAATGGTGGCGAAGGCGACCGCCGAAATAAACCCGAGGAAGAAGTTACCGCCGACGGCGTTGGCCAAATGCACCGCTGCCATATTGGTACCGCCCAACAGCGCTCCGGTAGCGTCTTTGAATGCCGGATTAGGGCCGACTAACAAAATTGCGCCGAAGCCGATAATAAAGGTCAGGATATAGAAGTAACCGATAAAGCCGGTGGCATAGAACACACTCTTGCGGGCTTCTTTGGCATCGCTGACGGTAAAGAAGCGCATCAGGATGTGCGGCAGACCCGCAGTACCAAACATCAGCGCCAGCCCCAACGAGAGCGCGGAAATAGGATCGGACACCAGTCCGCCCGGGCTCATGATGGCGATGCCTTTTGGATGCACCTTCACGGCCTCGGCAAACAGGGTGTTGAAGTCAAAATTGACCGACTTCATCACCATCAGCGCCATAAAACTGGCACCGGCCAGCAACAATACCGCTTTGATAATCTGTACCCAGGTGGTTGCCAGCATGCCGCCGAACAGCACGTACAGCACCATTAAAATACCGACCAGGATCACCGCCACGTGGTAGTTAAGACCAAACAGTAACTGGATCAGCTTACCGGCGCCAACCATCTGTGCAATCAGGTATAGCGCGACCACCACCAGTGAGCCGCAGGCCGAAAGGGTACGGATTGGTTTCTGCTTAAGTCGGTAAGAGGCCACGTCAGCAAAGGTATAACGGCCCAGATTTCGCAGGCGTTCTGCAATCAGGAACAAAATGATCGGCCAGCCGATCAGGAAGCCGATGGAATAAATCAGTCCGTCATAGCCAGAGGTATACACCAGTGCGGAAATACCCAGGAAAGAAGCGGCTGACATAAAGTCGCCGGCAATCGCCAGGCCGTTCTGCAGGCCGGTGATTTTGCCGCCTGCGGTGTAGTAATCCTGGCGTGAACGAGTTCGTTTGGAAGCCCAGTAAGTGATGTATAGCGTGGCACCGACAAACAGTACGAACATCACGATCGCCTGAATGTTCAGCGGCTGGCGATGAACTTCGCCACTAATGGCATCAGCAAAAGCCAGGCCCGGCAGCATCAGTAGGGCGGCGACAGACAATAAAGGCTTCATTTCTTCACCTCACGCAGGACTTCTGCAGTCAGGCGATCGAACTCGCCGTTGGCGCGGAATACATAGATCCCGGTCAACACGAAAGAGATCACGATCAGGCCGACGCCGACCGGGATCCCGCGGGTAATGGTCGATCCTTCAGCGATCGGTGTGCCCAACCACTGTGGATCGAAAGCGATCAATAAAATAAAGCTGACGTACAGCGCCAGTGTAATCAGTGAAAGCAGCCAGGCGAATCGGCTACGTTTTCGCACCAGTTCTATAAAGCGCGGGTTTTCCTCAATCCCTTGATAAATGGTGTCATTCATCAGAGCATCTCCAGTAGGTATTGATAGAGTACGCCGCGCTTGATGCCGATCACCGGGTTATTTTCCCACTGATCGGCCTGAGGCGGCGGAAATTACGACGGAACTTTCATTGATTGTTTTTCTTCCAACAGCTTTTCGACTACGGCCGGATCCGCCAGCGTTGAGGTATCTCCCAAATTGCTGGTATCACCGGCGGCAATTTTCCGCAGGATGCGACGCATGATCTTGCCGGAACGCGTTTTTGGCAGAGAGTCTGTCCAGTGCAGCACATCCGGCGTGGCGATCGGTCCTATTTCTTTACGTACCCAGTTACGTACTTCGGTATATAGCTCAGGCGTCGGTTCTTCACCGTGGTTCAGCGTGATATAGGCGTAAATCGCCTGGCCCTTGATGTTATGAGGGATGCCGACCACCGCCGCTTCGGCGATTTTCGGGTGGGAAACCAGGGCCGACTCGATCTCGGCGGTGCCCAGGCGGTGACCGGAGACGTTAAGCACGTCATCGACACGGCCAGTGATCCAGTAGTATCCGTCTTCATCACGGCGTGCGCCGTCACCGCTGAAATACATGCCTTTAAAGGTGGAGAAGTAGGTTTGTTCGAAACGATCGTGGTCGCCGAACAACGTGCGAGCCTGGCCTGGCCAGGAGTCGGTGATCACCAGGTTGCCTTCACAGGCGCCCTCCTGCACAGTGCCGATATTATCGACCAGTGCCGGTTGAACACCGAAGAACGGCCGCGTAGCGGAACCGGCTTTCAACTCGGTGGCACCGGGCAGCGGAGTGATCATAAAGCCGCCGGTTTCGGTCTGCCACCAGGTGTCGACGATCGGGCATTTGGCGTTGCCGATTTTATTGTAATACCACTCCCAGGCTTCCGGGTTGATCGGCTCGCCGACCGAGCCCATGATGCGCAGCGAATCGCGTTTGGTGCCTTCGATCGCCTTGTCACCTTCGGCCATCAGGGCACGAATGGCAGTAGGGGCGGTATACAGGATATTGACCTGGTGCTTGTCGATCACCTGTGACAGACGGTTAACGCCAGGGTAGTTCGGCACCCCTTCAAACATCAGGGTAATGGCACCGCAGGCCAGCGGGCCGTACAGCAGATAGCTATGGCCGGTGACCCAACCGACGTCGGCGGTACACCAGTACACGTCGCCGTCGTGGTAATCGAATACGTATTTAAAGGTCATGGCGGCATACACCAGATAACCGCCGGTGGTGTGCAGCACGCCCTTGGGTTTACCGGTCGAGCCGGAGGTATAAAGGATAAACAGCGGGTCTTCCGCATTCATCTCTTCTGGTGGGCAGTCGGCGGAAACCCCCGCAGTCAGTTCATGCCACCACAGATCGCGGCCTTCCTGCCAGTAACCCGGTTTGCCGGTACGCTGGAATACCACCACGTTGGTGATGCTTTTCACGCCTGGATTTTTCAGCGCGTCATCGACGTTTTTCTTCAGCGGAACGGCACGCCCAGCGCGCAGGCCTTCGTCGGCGGTGATAACCAGTTTAGAGTTGGAATCGATAATACGTCCGGCCACGGCTTCCGGCGAGAAACCACCAAAGATCACCGAATGCACGGCCCCGATGCGGGCGCAGGCCAGCATGGCGACAGCGGCTTCCGGCACCATGGGCATATAGATAGCCACGACGTCGCCTTTCTTGACGCCCAGCTTTTTCAGCACGTTGGCGAATTGGCAGACATCGTGGTGCAGTTGTTTGTAGGTCACCTGTTTTGACTGGGTGGGATCGTCACCTTCCCAGATAATGGCGGTTTGGTCGCCGCGTTCGGCCAAGTGGCGATCGAGGCAGTTGGCCGCCAGGTTAAGGGTGCCGTCTTCAAACCAGCGAATGCTGATATGGCCTGGATCGAACGAGGTGTTTTTCACCCGGCTATAAGGTTTTATCCAGTCCAGGATTTTTCCCTGCTCGCCCCAAAACGTTTCTGGGTCTTGCACAGACTGTTGATAATATTGTTGATATTGCGTCGGATTAATCAGGGCGTGTTCTGCAATTGCAGAAGGAATAGCGTGTTTATGCACTTGGCTCATGGCTTTTCTCCTTGAAGTTGTTAATAATATGTCAACTAGAGGTTAAGTATAGTTTGCTCCGATTCTTTGTTTCTTTTTTGGGCGGCAGATCACGCAACGAAGATATTGATTTGTAATAGTTCTGCCTCATTCGTGTGGGGCATCTGCCTGCTTGGTGGGAGAAAGCAGTTAAATAGGAAGTTTTAGTCAGAAAACGCTATCTAAAGAACTAAAAAGAATAACCAACTCGGCAATAACTCCGCTTTTTATCGGTATTAGTTAATATAAAATGCCGAGATTAAAATCTCTGTTAAACCTTTTCGGACCGTAGAGCACCTTTAATATTCGATGTCGATATTAATAGCCAAGCCGTCAGCCAAGAGTGCTAATAAGGAAAAAATTTCGGAATCATCCTATTAAATAGGAAGCCTGTGAGGCCCGAATATTTTCATTTTGAAAACTTTAATGTAACAGAATACAAACATCTCTATCGGACTAAATATGCAAGATTAACGAAAGTTAACGCATTTTCATCATGTATCAAACTCAATATCCCAGGTGCTATTGTGATTCACCTCACATAAAATTAAGCTTTTAATAACAATAAATTATGCCTGGCGACACTGAAAATCAAATCACGTGAGTTCGTTTTTTGCACAAAACCCAGATAAAACAAGGCTTGCAGAGTATGCCTGCCAAATGGTAAAGATTTAAACAGCGTCACACTAAGGGCAGGTGAACGCTTCCTGGTCATTAACATAAGCCTGTATTAAATGATTAAGTATTCTTTTCGGCGCGTTATTATAAATGTGCCGAAAAGAGTCTTTGAGGACTTTTTGGGTATGAAGAGTGTAAAAATCAGTCTTGCCTGGCAAATTATGATTGCATTGGCGTTGGGCATTATTGTTGGGGCGGTGCTCCATAATCAAACTGAATCACGAGAGTGGTTAGTCAGTAATATTCTAAGCCCGGCCGGTGATATATTTATCCGCCTGATTAAGATGATTGTGGTACCGATCGTTATTTCTACGCTGGTGGTGGGTATTGCCGGCGTAGGGGACGCGAAGAAGTTAGGCCGTCTCGGGTTGAAAACCATTATTTACTTCGAAGTGATCACCACTATCGCCATTGTGGTGGGGCTGACATTGGCTAATGTTTTTCAACCCGGCCACGGTATCGACATGTCGACGCTGACCGCGGTGGATATCTCGCAGTATGAAAAAACCACGGAGCAGGTGCAAAGTGGCTCGCACAGCCTGGTTGCCACCATTCTGTCGTTGATCCCGTCGAACATCTTCGCCTCGATGGCGAAGGGCGACATGTTGCCGATCATCTTCTTCTCGGTGCTGTTTGGCCTGGGCCTGTCGTCACTGCCGAAAGAAACCAAAGAGCCGCTGCTGAAGGTATTTAAAGCCGTTTCCGAAAGTATGTTCAAAGTCACGCATATGATCATGCGCTATGCGCCGATTGGGGTGTTTGGTCTGATTGCAGTGACGGTTGCCAACTTCGGCTTCGCCTCATTGCTGCCTCTGGCCAAACTGGTACTGCTGGTGTACTTCGCCATTGCCTTCTTTGCGTTGGTGGTGCTGGGGGCGGTCGCACGCATCTGTAACCTGCGTATCTGGACGCTGATCCGTATCCTGAAGGATGAACTGATCCTGGCCTTTTCCACCGCCAGTTCGGAAACGGTGCTGCCGCGTATCATCGAAAAGATGGAGGCTTACGGCGCGCCGAAGGCGATCACCAGCTTTGTGGTACCGACCGGTTACTCCTTCAATCTGGACGGCTCAACGCTGTATCAGAGCATTGCCGCCATCTTCATCGCGCAGCTGTATGGGATTGAGCTGTCCCTGGGCCAGGAGATTGTGCTGGTGGTAACGCTGATGCTCACCTCGAAGGGGATTGCCGGCGTGCCCGGAGTTTCCTTTGTGGTGCTGTTGGCGACGCTGGGTAGCGTGGGGATCCCGTTGGAAGGCCTGGCGTTTATCGCTGGTGTGGATCGCATCCTGGATATGGCGCGTACCGCACTGAACGTGGTGGGCAATGCGCTGGCGGTGCTGGTGGTAGCTAAATGGGAACACCAGTTCGACAGTAAAAAGGCGCTCGCCTTTGAGAAAGAGTTCTTGTCCGGCAAAGCCAGGCAGATAACAGACTCTTAACCGCTTTTGGACGAGATTGATTTGACGACTAAACCCGCCTGATGGCGGGTTTAGTCGTCTTGGGATCAACAGGAGGGGGCAGAGCCCTGGGCTGGCAGGAAGCGCAGCGGATCCAATGCGGTAGCACGATAACGAATCTGGAAGTGCAGCATCACCTTGTCGGTACCTGTGCTGCCCATGGTGGCAATCTTCTGCCCGGCTTTCACTTCCTGAGCATTGCGCACCAGCAGAGTGTTGTTGTGGGCATAGGCGCTGATGTACTCATCATTGTGTTTGATCATAATCAGATTGCCATAACCCCGCAGTTGGTTGCCAACGTACACCACCCGCCCTTTGGCTGCGGCAAATACCGGTTGCCCACGGTTACCGGCGATATCGATGCCTTTATTGCCCCCGTCGGCCGTCGAATACTTGCTGATAATGTTGCCCTGGGTTGGCCAGCGCCAGCATTTGATACTGCTGCGGATCGGCGGTGCAACGGCTGCAATCTGGCTGGTTGACTGTGTTTTGCGTGTCTTGCCTTTCTTTGCCGTCGCGTTATTTAACGCCAGCTTTTGGCCAATCTCGAGGTTGTAGGGTTTAGGGATTTTATTGCGTCGCGCCAACTCACTGACTTCGCTGTTGGTGATCCAGGCAATGTAGAACAGAGTATCGCCACGTTTGACGGTATAGGTGTTGCCGTTATAGCTGCCTCTGGCCAAGCGATCATAATCACGGTCGTAGCTGTTCGATTTCTTTCCGGAGCCGCACCCCAGTAATCCCAGACTGATTACGCACACGGCAATCAGCCGCCATACAGCGAATGTGCTTCCCATACTCAAATATCGTCCTTAAACGTCGTCGCGCTCTATTGTGATCTGCCTATAGTAACATCAACGGTCAGGTGGTCAAAAACGCCCCCGTGGACTAAATTTTGCCGGGCTAAGGCAGAAGGTTTTACCTTTTGGCTCAATAATGTTCATGGATTGGGAACAGCTAATATGCAAGAAACCTTAACGCTCTCCGGTTATCTGGTGCTGGCAGCCACACTATTAGTGGCTTATGTGATTTTCGGCATCGCCGGTTTTGGTTCCGCGCTAGTCGCCAGTCCGATAATGGCGCTTTATATGCCGGTGGCGAAAATCGTCCCGTTGCTGGCACTGCTGGATATGTGCGCGGCGATTGTTAACGTCAGTCGCGACGGGCGGAATGCTCAATGGCCTGAATTAAAAAGGCTGGTCCCACTGATGATTATCGGCAGCCTGTTGGGGGCGGCGATCCTGTTGAAGACTCGACCAGAAATTCTGTTGCTGGCGCTGGGGATTTTTGTGGTGTTTTACGCGCTCTATTCACTCAGTGGTTTAAAGCCCGCTCGGCAATTTTCACCCAGGGCGGCGGTGCCTTTTGGTTTGGTGGGGGGGATATTCAGCGCGCTCTTTGGTAGCGGTGGCTTTATTTATGCCATCTATCTCAGTGGCCGGATTGAGAAAAAAGAAGCTTTCCGTATAACCCAAACCACTCTGATTGGTATGAGTACCCTGACTCGGGTGGTCATTTTTGCTCTGGCCGGTGTTTATCTGGACGTTGACTTATTACTGCTGGCGCTAGTGCTGGTGCCGGGCATGCTGGTGGGGATTACCCTGGGCCGTTACTTCACGTTGAAGATGTCGCGTGAGCAATTCCTCAAACTTATCAATGTGATCTTGTTGGCTTCCGGCGCTATGTTGATTATTAAGTACTTTAGTTGACGGCGATGGCGGGGCGAGTCTGTCGATGAAGAGTACTACCCCTGAAAAGCAAAAAACCCGCCATAGGCGGGTTCTTCTAAAGATGGTGCCCGGACTCGGAATCGAACCAAGGACACGGGGATTTTCAATCCCCTGCTCTACCGACTGAGCTATCCGGGCAACGCGCAGCATTAAACCGTATTGGCCGAAGGCAGTCAACGGCTTTATGAATGAAATCAGGTAAAACGCGTCTGGTTGCTGGCTTTTCGGTCAAAGGGCGCAAAAATTGCGCCGGGTTGGCCAAAATTCTGCGGCGGCGGTGCACCGCCGCACACTGAATTAACTTAACGCCCCGTTTCTGCGGCACTGAGCTACCTGCAAGATGTCTTCCGCCAGCCGCTTGGCCACGGAAACGTCCTGTAGCTGGCGTTTTATCAGCAGTTTGCTCAGGCAACCTTCCTGGATCAGCTCCATCTGTTGTGCCACCATATCGGCGTCATCGGCATCCATTTCACGCAGCAAATCGCGGGTCAGATCCAGCGATGTCAGCTTCTGTTGCTCTGCCAATTGGTGGATAGGGTGATCCACCTCCGGGAAAAAGCTGCAGGCAGCGATAAACAAACAGCCGGGATAGCGGTCGTGTTTGACGTACTCTGCCAAAACGTCATAGCGCGCCAACAGTTTTTGCTGTGGGCTTAGAGTCTCGTCCAGCAGCAACTGGCGACGCCAGGTGTCAATTTGCTGACCATGATAGCGCAGGCAGTCATACAGCAGCGCTTCACGATCCGGCCAGAACCGTTTCAGGTCGCCCGGCTGCACATCGAGTTTATCCGCCAGCATTTCCAGTGTGGTGGTCGCCAGGCCCTGTTGTTCCAACAGCCCCAGTGCCGTATCAAGGACGTGTTCACGTTGCACTTGTGCTTCCTCCAAATTCGGTTCCGATCCTCAGTGTTATTTATTGCACCGTTTTCTGCAAATGCTCGTTGAACGCCGCGGCATCCATAAATCCGGTAACCCGTTGGCTGGTTGACTCTTGCCCCGTGCCGTTAAAGAACAGAATAGTTGGTAATCCCAGGACTTTCAGGTGTTTAAGGAGCGCGACCTGCTCGGCATTGTTGGCCGTGACATCCGCCTGCAGCAGCACGGTGTTGGCAAGCGCGGCCTGAACGCGCGTATCGCTGAAGGTATATTTCTCGAACTCCTTGCAAGCGACGCACCAGTCGGCGTACAGATCCAGCATCACCGGTTTCCCCTGCGCCTGCTGCAGTGCAGCATTGAGCTGATCTACATTACTGATACGCGTGAAGTTCAGGTGTTGTACCGCTGCCTGCTGCGCGCTGCTGGTGCCAAAGGCCCAGTCTTGCAGCGGTCGCGCAGCAATGACGGCCGCAGCCAGCAGCAGTAATTGCAATGCCCGTACCCAGCCGCGGGAGGTCTTCAGGCTCAGCGCGAAGGCCCAGCCGAAGAACGCCAGGCCAAGCAGGCTCCACAGCCGTAGTCCCCACACATCACCGATCACTCGTTCCAGCAGGAATACCGGCAGCGCCAGGATCACAAAGCCGAACGCCTCTTTGACATACTGCATCCATGGGCCACTGCGTGGCAACAGACGGTTACCGAACAGGGTCACCAGCACCAGCGGGATGCCCATCCCCAGCGCATACAGATACAAAGTGCCACCGCCGGCCCACATATTGCCGCTTTGGGCAATGTACAACAGGATGGCGCTGAGCGGCGCTGTGGTGCAAGGGGAGCATATCAGCCCGGCCAGCGCGCCCATCAGGAATACGCCAGGCAGCGAACCGCCTTGTTGGCTATTGCTCCAGCCCGCCAGCCGGGTTTGCAGTGAAGAAGGTAACTGCAGCGAATACAGACCGAACATCGACAGTGCCAGCGCGATAAACAGCACTGACAGGCCGATGAGCACATACGGATGTTGCAGCGCTGCCTGGAATTGCAAGCCGGCGGCGGCAACCACCAAACCCAGCAAGGTGTAGGTCAGCGCCATGCCCTGTACGTAAACCACCGCCAGTGCCAGTATACGTCCGCTGCTGTGCGGTTTTTCACGCCCAAGAATGATGCCGGAAATCAGTGGATACATCGGCAACACGCAGGGGGTGAAAGCAATGCCAATACCAATCAGCAGTGCCCACAGGGGGGAGAATGGCAGACTGGCCGGCACCGGTTCTTCTGGTGCGCTGACTGGCAGTGCGGTTGTGGCACTTACCGCATCCAGCGGGATGACCCGCGTTTCCGGCGGATAGCAGAAACCTGCTTCGGCGCAGCCCTGATAAGTCACGCTCAGGCTGGCACCGCTGGTGGCCTGCTGCAGTGGGATCGGCAGATTCAGCTGCTGTTTGAAAATAGAGACTTCGCCGAAGAATTCATCCTTGTGGCTCAGCCCGGCCGGTAGCTCAAAGGAGCCTAACCTTGCCTGCTGCGGCACCAGCTTGATTTGCTGGCGATAGAGGTAATAACCGGGGCGAATTTGCCAGTTCAGCGTCAGCTGGTGGTCTTGCTGCTTAAAATCGAAGGCAAACGCTTGATCGACCGGCACGAATTGGGTGCCGCCGTTAGGGGCGAACAGCGATGCCTGAGCCGCCTGTGGCAAAAAAAACAGGCTGCAAAGCAGGAATATCAATTTAATGAGGCGTTGATCCATAACAGGTAGTCTTTATCTCCAGCCATCACCGGCAGCACCAGCAGCTCGGGCGTTTGATACGGGTGATGTTGTTTCAGGTAGTTGAGCAGGGCGTCTTGATGGCTGCGTTGGCTTTTAAACAGCATCTGCACTTCGTACTCCTGTTCCAGTTTCCCTTCCCAGTAATATAACGATGACGCGCCGGGCAGCAGCGTGACGCAGGCCGCCAGCTTTTCCCCCAAAACCCGGGCCGCCAGGTCTTGAGCCGTGGCTTCATCGGGTGCGGTGCAGAGTATGACGACAGCTTCGCAATCAGACATCTTCAGCCCTCTCATCGAGATTATCAGTGGGCACTATACCTTGAAGGACGGTCGGCTAGAAGGCGAGTTTATCGCCAGTGGGGCGGGTTGGGGAAACCGGGGCCGTAGCCCCGGTGAAAGCATTACAGCATGACGCTGCCCAGCAGGAAGCCGAACAGCACCGCCAATATCACCCCGATGGTGCCGGGAATAAAGAACGGGTGGTTAAACACAAAGCGGCCGATACGTGTGGTGCCGGTGTCATCCATCTGTACTGCGGCGACCAGCGTAGGGTAGGTCGGCAGGATAAACAGCCCGGAGACGGCGGCAAAGGACGCGACGGCGGTCAATGGCGAGACGTTCAGTGCCAGTGCCATTGGCATCAGCGCCTTGGCGGTGGCGGCCTGAGAGTACAGCAGCGCCGAGCAGAAGAAGAAAATCACCGCCAACAACCACGGGTGTGATTGGATCACGCTGCCTGCGGTATCTTTGATCCAGTCGATGTTGGCCTGCACAAAGGTGTCACCCAGCCAGGCCACGCCCAGAATACAGATACAGGCGCTCATACCGGCCTTAAAGGTGCTGGAGTTGAGTACCATATCGGTATCGACTTTACACAGTAAGGTGGTCAGGGTGGCGACGCTCAGCATGATGATCAAAATCGCGTTGGTGGTGTTCATCAAGGGTTTGGCCACCAGGCCCAGACCCGGACTGTTGATAATGGCGTAGGCCACCACGCACAGCACGCCCAGCAGGAACAGCAACACAGACACTTTGGCGCGCGGTTTGATTTCCATCACTTTGTTGCCGCGCAGGGTGACCAGGCCTTCTTCAAGGCGTTTCAGGTAAACCGGATCGTCAGACAGTTTGGAGTCAAACAGCCAGCTTACCAGCAGCGACATCAGTACCACGGCGCAGAAGGTCGAAGGCATCACCACCATCAGCAGGTGCAGGTAGCTGACGCCGTGACCTTCCATTACTGAGGACATGTAGACTACCGCTGCGGAAATTGGCGAGGCGGTAATGGCAATCTGGGCGGAGACCACGGCGGTAGACAACGGGCGGCAAGGTTTGATGCCCTGTTCTTTCGCCACTTCTGCAATCACGGGCAGAGCGGAAAGCGAAATGTTGCCGGTACCGGCGAAGATGGTCAGAAAATAGGTGACGATCGGTGCCAGAATGGTGATGTGCTTAGGGTTCTTGCGCAGCAGTTTTTCCGTTTGCTGAACCAGATAATCCATGCCACCGGCGACCTGCATTGCCGAGATCGCGGCAATGACGGCCATGATGATGGATATCACGTCGAACGGAATGCTGCCCGGCTTCACGCCAATCAGCGCCAGGACTAAAACCCCCAGCCCTCCTGCAAATCCAATTCCGATACCGCCCAGCCTGGCCCCTAAAAAAATGGCCAGCAGAACGATAACCAATTCTACGGCTAACATAGTGTCTACTCCTTAAAATAAGATTATTTGAAAATAAAAAGTTAAAATTTTGTGGGCGATGGAAAGTAAAAAGGCACGCTATCCAGAGGATTTAGCGTGCCTTTTTGGGCTACCGGGTGTATCTGTTATTGTTCATTTTCATCCGTATAGCGTTTGGCTTTATAGGCTGGGTGCATCAGGTTCTCCACGGAGAAGATGTCATCCAGCTCGGCTTCGGTCAACAGACCGCGTTCCAGCACCACTTCGCGCACGCTCTTGCCGGTTTCAGCACAGATCTTCCCGACGATGTCACCATTGTGGTGGCCAATGAACGGGTTCAGATAGGTGACGATACCGATGGAATTGAACACGTAGTGCTCACACACTTCTTTGTTCGCGGTGATGCCGTTAATGCATTTTTCCAGCAGGTTATAGCAGGCGTTGGTCAGGATATGGATTGACTCAAACATGGCCTGGCCAATCACCGGTTCCATTACGTTCAACTGCAGCTGGCCTGCTTCGGCCGCCATGGTAACGCAAGTGTCGTTGCCAATCACCTTGAAACATACCTGATTGACCACTTCCGGGATCACCGGGTTGACCTTGGCAGGCATGATGGAGGAGCCGGCCTGCAGTTCCGGCAGGTTGATCTCGTTCAGACCGGCGCGTGGGCCTGAAGACAGCAGGCGCAGGTCGTTACAGATTTTGGACAGTTTGACCGCCAAACGTTTCAGTGCGCTGTGCACCATAACGTAGGCGCCGCAGTCGGAGGTGGCTTCGATCAAATCTTCGGCCGGCACGACCGGCAGGTTGCTGACTTCAGCCAGTTTCTGTACCGCCAACTGCGAGTAGCCTTCCGGCGTGTTCAGCGCGGTACCGATAGCGGTGGCACCCAGGTTCACCTCCAGCAGCAGCTCGGCGGTGCGATGCAGGTTACGGGTTTCTTCTTTCAGCAACACGCTGAACGCATGGAATTCCTGGCCCAGTGTCATAGGCACCGCGTCCTGCAACTGGGTACGACCCATTTTCAGGATGGTTTCGAACTCTTTGGCCTTGTGGTCAAAGCCTTCGCGCAGTTGGTTGATGGCGTCGATCAGCTTTTGGTTGGAAGCGTAAACCGCAATGCGGAAACCGGTAGGGTAGGCGTCGTTGGTGGACTGGCATTTATTGAGGTGATCGTTAGGGTTCAGGTATTGGTATTCGCCTTTCTGATGACCCATCAGTTCCAGACCGATATTCGCCAGCACTTCGTTGGTGTTCATGTTCAGCGAAGTGCCTGCACCGCCCTGGAACACGTCTACCGGGAACTGATCCATGCATTTGCCTTTATCCAGCACTTCATCACAGGCCTGGATGATGACATCGGCGATTTTGCGTGGGATGGTTTTTAGTTCTTTGTTCGCCAGCGCAGCGGCTTTTTTTACCATCACCATGCCACGGACAAACTCGGGCACGTCACTGATTTTGCTATTACTGATATAAAAATTTTCAATCGCACGCAGAGTGTGAACACCGTAATAGGCTTCTGCGGGGACTTCACGTGTTCCTAACAGGTCTTCTTCGATACGAATGTTATTTGACATGAGAACCTTCTTTATATTGCTGCCGAATTAATTAATTGTCAGGTAACCAAATTATGTTGCCGAAGGCTTCAGGCGTGAAACGATTAACCACCGTGCCCGTTGCTGCCCAGATCATATGCTGGTTAGTAATAAATGACTGAATCCAGATCACCTTCTGAGCCTTCTAAAATCACGTGTTTCCCGTTCTGTGATCTCATTCACGTTTACTAACTTTAGCAATAAAAAAGAGCCTTTGGTTGAAATGGCCGTCGGCTGACCCCATTGTATTTAGGTCGGCCGTTTACCGGCCCCTTTTTCGCGTTGTCGCCACTGTGCGGCAACGTAGATCTGCCAGAGGAGAACCAGGTGCGCTGGTTACCGTTACTGCTGATATTTTTATTGGCTTACATAGAAATATCGCTATTTATCAAAGTCGCTGCCGTCATGGGCGTAGCGATCACCCTGTTGTTGGTGGTGTTTACCTCCTGCGTCGGCATTTCGCTGGTGCGTAATCAGGGCATGAAAACTTTCATGCAGATGCAACAGAAGCTGGCCGCGGGTGAAAGCCCGGCGGCGGAAATGGTGAAGAGCGTTTCACTGGTACTGGCAGGCTTCCTGCTGCTGGTGCCGGGATTCTTTACCGACTTCCTTGGCCTGTTGCTGCTGCTGCCGCCGGTGCAGAAGTCGTTGACGCTGAAGCTGATGCCGCATCTTTCCGTCTACCGTCCTGGCGGTTGGGGAACGGGTGGTGATGCTGCCAACGGCAACACCTTTGACGGTGAGTTTCAACGTAAGAGTGACGATCGTTATACCCTGGGAAGCCAGCCTGAAGATCGTGACAAACCTAACGACAGATAAAGAAACGCGGCCCAGGCCGCGTTTCTTGTATCCGTAGCTCAGTTTTGCCATCAAAAGCGAAAATTTTTTTGGCTGCCCCCTTGAAGGGGGATGGAATGCCCCCATTTCAAATCCCACGAGGCCGGTAATCATAATCCGGTGACAACCCTAAATCTGATAGAGACCTTCTTACAGGAGAGCGTTCAATGAGTATTCGTCCATTGCATGACCGCGTTATCGTCAAGCGCAAAGAAGTTGAATCAAAATCTGCTGGCGGCATCGTTCTGACTGGCTCTGCAGCGGGTAAATCTACTCGTGGTGAAGTAGTAGCAGTGGGTAAAGGCCGTGTGCTGGAAAACGGCAACGTCCAACCACTGGATGTGAAAGTTGGCGATATCGTTATTTTCAACGACGGTTACGGCGTGAAAGCAGAGAAGATCGACAATGAAGAAGTGTTGATCATGTCCGAAAGCGACATTCTGGCAATTGTTGAAGCGTAAGAACGCTTTATCTTCTGAACTGAACGAGTTGAAGGGAAATACCAATGGCAGCTAAAGACGTAAAATTCGGCAATGACGCTCGCGTGAAAATGCTCCGCGGTGTGAATGTTCTCGCTGATGCAGTAAAAGTGACCCTGGGCCCGAAAGGCCGTAACGTAGTGCTGGATAAATCCTTCGGCGCTCCTACCATCACTAAAGATGGCGTATCTGTTGCTCGTGAGATCGAACTGGAAGACAAGTTCGAAAACATGGGTGCGCAGATGGTGAAAGAAGTTGCCTCTAAAGCGAACGACGCTGCGGGCGACGGTACCACCACTGCAACCGTACTGGCTCAATCCATCATCACCGAAGGCCTCAAAGCAGTGGCTGCCGGCATGAACCCAATGGATCTGAAGCGCGGTATCGACAAAGCGGTTATCGCCGCTGTTGAAGAACTGAAAAAACTGTCCGTACCTTGCTCCGACTCCAAAGCCATTGCTCAGGTTGGTACCATCTCTGCAAACTCCGACGAAACCGTGGGTAAACTGATTGCAGAAGCGATGGAAAAAGTGGGCAAAGAAGGCGTTATCACCGTTGAAGAAGGCACCGGCCTGCAAGACGAGCTGGACGTTGTTGAAGGGATGCAGTTCGACCGCGGTTACCTGTCTCCGTACTTCATCAACAAGCCAGAAACCGGTTCTATCGAGCTGGAAAGCCCGTTCATCCTGCTGGCTGACAAAAAAATCTCCAACATCCGTGAAATGCTGCCAGTACTGGAAGCCGTGGCGAAAGCCGGCAAACCACTGCTGATCATTGCTGAAGATGTTGAAGGCGAAGCGCTGGCTACCCTGGTGGTTAACACCATGCGCGGCATCGTGAAAGTGGCTGCGGTTAAAGCACCTGGTTTCGGCGACCGTCGTAAAGCCATGCTGCAGGACATCGCGACCCTGACTGGCGGTACCGTTATCTCTGAAGAGATCGGCCTGGAGCTGGAAAAAACTACCCTGGAAGATCTGGGTACGGCCAAACGCATCGTTATCAACAAAGACACCACTATCATCATCGATGGTAATGGTGAAGAACCTGCGATTCAGGGCCGTGTGTCCCAGATCCGTCAGCAGATCGAAGAAGCAACTTCTGATTACGACCGTGAAAAACTGCAAGAGCGCGTAGCGAAACTGGCTGGCGGCGTTGCGGTAATCAAAGTCGGTGCTGCTACCGAAGTTGAAATGAAAGAGAAGAAAGCTCGCGTTGAAGATGCTCTGCACGCAACCCGTGCTGCAGTAGAAGAAGGCGTGGTTGCTGGTGGTGGTGTTGCACTGATTCGTGCAGCGTCCAAACTGAGCGAACTGCGTGGCGTGAACGAAGATCAGAACGTGGGTATCAAAGTTGCGCTGCGCGCAATGGAATCACCACTGCGTCAGATCGTTCTGAACTGCGGCGAAGAGCCATCTGTTGTTGCCAACACCGTGAAAGCGGGCGAAGGTAACTACGGTTACAACGCAGCAACTGAAGAATACGGCGACATGATCGCGATGGGTATCCTGGATCCAACCAAAGTAACCCGTTCTGCTCTGCAGTACGCGGCTTCTGTGGCTGGCCTGATGATCACCACCGAGTGCATGGTAACCGACCTGCCAAAAGGCGACGCACCTGATTTAGGTGGTGCTGGCGGTATGGGTGGCATGGGCGGCATGGGCGGCATGATGTAATCATCCCCCACGCTTGCGTGTGCAGAAGCCCCGGCCAATTGGTCGGGGCTTTTTATTTGCGTGCTTTGTCGCACGGCATTTGATGATATTTTTGCAGACCGGGCTGATTTAGCTGGTAAACTGATAGTTCATCAGCCGTCGCTCAAGACGTTGGCCAGCTACCAGTGGCAACGGATGCTTAAGAGATGGCAACGCTTTCTGATAAGCTTTTGCGGAATTCTCAATATCATATGGGGAACAAGATGCGGATTAAAGCCTTACTGGGTCTTTCGGCAGCCGTGCTGCTGGCAGGCTGCAGCAGCACCAATGAACTGTCCGCCGCAGGCCAGCAGGTTAAATTTACCGACACCAAACCGGCAGCAGAATGCCAGCTGGTGGGCGAAGTGACGGGTACCCAGAGCAACTGGTTGTCCGGTAACGGTGGTGAAGGCAGCTCCATGCGCGGTGCGGCAAACGATCTGCGTAACAAGGCAGCGGCGATGGGCGGCAATGTGATTTACGGCGCAACCAGCCCAAGTCAGAACCTGCTTTCAAGCTTTGCTCCGCTGGACAGCAAAATGGCCGGCCAGGTTTATAAGTGCCCGTAACGGCCTAATGAACAACGCGTAACATAAAAAAGAGGCATGCTCCGGCATGCCTCTTTTTGTATCTGCAATATACCGCTAATCAGTCTTGCATCAGGTGCAGATCGAGAGGGGTTTTGCTTGGCTTACCGCCGACCTCACGGGTCAAGCGTGGCACCATATAGCCGGAAATCTTGCCCAGCAGCGCTTGCATGATAGTGCGTGCCTCATCATCACTGACCATAAAGTGTGCAGCCCCCTGCACCTTATCCAGTACGTGGATGTAATAAGGCAGAATGCCTGCGTCAAACAACGCGTTGCTCAGTGCCGCCAGCGTATCGGCATCGTCATTAATACCGCGCAGCAGCACGCTTTGATTCAGTAGCGTGACGCCAGCCAGACGCAGTTGCGCCATGCTGGCCTGCAGTTCGCGGTCAATCTCATTGGCATGGTTGATGTGCGTGACCATCAGCACCTGCAGGCGCGATGCCGACAGCCGCCGGCACAGCTCCGGTGTAATTCGCGCGGGGATAACCACCGGCAAGCGGGTGTGAATACGCAGACGTTTTAGATGCTCAATGGCTTCCAGTTCACCGATTAGCCAGTCCAGCTCATGGTCTTTTGCCATCAGCGGATCGCCACCCGAGAAAATAATCTCATCGAGTTCCGGGTGTTGGCGGATATAATCCAGCGCCTGACGCCAGTTGGCCTTATTGCCCTGGTTGTCCTGATACGGAAAATGGCGGCGGAAGCAGTAGCGGCAGTTGACCGCACAGCCGCCCTTAACCAGCAGCAAAGCACGATTACGGTATTTATGCAGCAGCCCCGGCACTACGCTACGCTGTTCATCAAGCGGATCGGTGGTGAAGCCAGGCGCATTGATGAATTCTTCGCTGGCAGTCAGAACCTGGCGCAGCAGCGGGTCATTGGCATCGCCAGGCTGCATGCGGGCTACGAAAGAGCGGGGGACGCGCAGCGCAAACAACCGACGGGCTTCACGGCCCTGTGGCAATTCCGGATGCGTATTCAGTGACAAAAGCTGCAGTAATTCATCGGGATCGGTAATAACATCGGCGAGTTGATGCAACCAATCTTCTCTATATGCCGTATTTTGGGTTATAATGTGTGCCATTTTTTTGGCTAAGCTACCAGTTTAAATATTCAGAGGGCCATCATGGCGACTTATTCTAGCAACGATTTCCGTCCGGGTCTTAAAATCATGTTCGAGGGCGAGCCTTACGCTATCGAATCCAGTGAGTTTGTTAAGCCGGGCAAGGGCCAGGCGTTTGCGCGCGTTAAAATGCGTCGCCTGCTGACAGGCAGCCGCGTAGAGAAAACCTTTAAATCTACAGACTCTTGCGAAGGTGCAGACGTTGTAGATACCAACATGAACTACCTGTACAACGACGGTGAGTTCTACCACTTCATGCACCCTGAGACTTTCGAGCAGCACGGTGTTGAAGAGAAAACCGTATCTGACGCGGCAAAATGGCTGCAAGATAACGCAGAATGTATCGTTACCCTGTGGGACGGTCGTCCTATCGCTGTTCAGCCACCGAACTTCATCGAAGCTGAAATCACTGATACCGATCCTGGCCTGAAAGGCGATACTGCCGGTACCGGCGGCAAGCCTGCGACCCTGAGCACCGGCGCCGTGGTTAAAGTGCCATTGTTCGTACAGATTGGCGAAGTTGTCCGTGTTGACACCCGCTCTGGCGAATACGTATCACGCGTAAAATAAGTTTCAATACAAAGGAGCCTCGTTGGGCTCCTTTGTTTTATCCCCGCAAATTGTTGGCAGAATCTGCATAATGAAGAAAACTCTGTTGGCCGTTATCTCCCTGTTGCTACTGATGTCCCTTAGCGGATGTAATACTTTCCGTGGATTCGGTGAAGACGTTCAGCATCTTGGCGGCGCTATCTCGCGTACGGCCAGTTAATAAGTATCAAATGCACTAATGTATTAGTGCGAAATAAGACCATTCTAAACAGCAACTCTCGCTGATATTTACTAAGCTTAGAAAGCCGTACTTTTTCATCACTGACAAATAAGGGCTTTCATATGCTGAAGAAAAGTATTATCGCGATTTTCTCTTTGATGTTCTTGGCCTCATTGACCGCATGCAATACCACTCAAGGCGTGGGCGAAGATATTCAGGCTGGTGGTAAGGCCATCCAGCGTAGCGCGGAATAACCCACCTTGCTGATTTCTGCGGTATTCCGCGAACGGCCGCAAAAGGGCATCGTCGTGGGATACCGCTTTCTCCGCTGAGCCTTTCCCGGCAGGCACCTTTGTGCTGTTATCCTCCCTGGCTGCAGGTATAATCTCCGGGCATATCACAACGCTAAACGGGACGACCTGTTTACGCATCTGTATCCGGGGACGACCCCATGGTAATGGAGCCTGTTTCATGGCTTGGATTATTCTGCTTATTGCCGGTTTGCTTGAAGTAGTGTGGGCTATCGGTTTGAAATACACCCACGGTTTTACCCGTCTGACCCCCAGCCTTATCACTATTGCCGCCATGGTGGTCAGTATGCTGTTGCTGGCACACGCCATGAAAACGCTGCCGGCCGGCACGGCCTACGCGGTCTGGACCGGTATAGGTGCGGTAGGTGCCGCGATTATGGGGATGGTGCTACTGGGCGAATCAACCAATATCGCACGCATTCTCAGCCTGTGCCTGATCGTTGTCGGCATACTCGGGCTGAAGTTCAGCAGCCATTAAGAGATGTAAAAGGCGGCCAACGGAAGTGGCCGCCAGAAGAGGCTTACAGAGTCACTACGCCGATCACGGTCACTACGCTGAGGATGGCAGCCAGGCCGTAGAAGACCCATTTGCCGGCCGGCACATGGATTTTCAAATCGTGCATCGCATGGTGGATACGGTGTAAACCGCACCACAGCGGCAGGATAATCATCAGCAACAGGAACAGGCGGCCGATCAGGCTCTGGCAGAAGGCCAGTACGCGGTCATAGCCCAGCGCATCGCCTGGGAATAACCCCAATGGCAGCAGAATGCCGACCAGCAGCACTATGGCGGGGGCGATGATGGCTCCCCACATGCCGCCGGCGCCGAATAATCCCCAGAAAACCGGTTCGTCTGAGCGTTTAGGTGCTTGATTTATCATGTTTCCTCCGGATTACACCAAGGCCACGGCCAGAATGACCACGCTGGCAACTATCGTCACCGCCCATAGCGTTTTCACTATTGGCCCCGGGCCCATTTTCTCGCTGTTAACCACAATATTGGCGGCTTTCGGCGCCAAATCGAACCAGGTCTTGGTATGCAGCAGTGCGGCCAGTAGTGCGACGAAGTTAATCAGCAGCACCAGTGGGTTTTGCAGAAAACCGACAAAACCGGCCCAACTGTCCACTCCGCCTTTTAGCGCAAAGACGCCGTAGATCAGCACAATACTGAACCAGACCGCCGGCACTGAGGTGCCTTCACGCAGCATATAGAAACGGTAGAAGCCGAGCTTTTGCCACCAGGTCGGCGTCATGGTGCGCACATAGGGCTTACGTTGTGTTGTCATTGCTGTTTATCTCCCTTATTGCGGCTTCAGCATGGCGATCATGAAGTCTTTGGCACTTTCCACCTTGCCCTGCTGGATGGCAGCGGCCGGGTCGACGTGCTTCGGACATACTTCAGAGCAGTAACCGACAAAGGTACAGCTCCAGACGCCATTGTCACCGTTGAGCTGCGCCATACGCTGTTTCTGGCCGTGGTCGCGGTTATCCAGGTTATAGCGGTGCGCCAGGGTGATCGCCGCCGGGCCGATAAACTCAGGGTTCAGGCCGAACTGCGGGCAAGCGGCATAACACAGACCGCAGTTGATGCAGCCGGAGAACTGGTGATACTTGGCCATCTGCGCCGGAGTCTGCACGTTAGGGCCATCTTCCGGCTTGCGGTTATTGCCGATGATGTAAGGCTTAATCGCCTCCAGACTTTCGATAAAGTGGGTCATGTCGACCACCAGATCGCGCTCAATCGGGAAGTTGCCCAGCGCTTCGACCTTCATGCCGCCAGTGTACTCGCGCAGGAAAGTTTTACAGGCCAGCTTTGGTACCCGGTTGACCATCATGCCGCACGAGCCGCAGATCGCCATACGGCATGACCAGCGGTAGGAAAGGTCGGGGGCCAGGTTATCCTTGATGTAGCCCAGGGCGTCGAGCAACGAGGTTTGTTCATCATAAGGCACCGCGAAGGTCTCGAAATGCGGCTCAGAGTCGCGTTCCGGGTTATAGCGCATGACCTCGATTTTCAGGGTGTTCATCTCAGCCATTTGCCTGCTCCTTATCCTTTTTATCCTGCGCTTCGGCTTCAGCGCCGTAAACACGTTTGGCCGGTGGCAGTTTGGTGATCTTCACGTCGCTGTATTCCAGGCGTGGTGCGCCGTTCGGGTTATGGAACGCCAGCGTATGCTTGAGGAAATTCACGTCGTCACGTTCGGTACAGCCTTCGTCCAGACGCTGGTGGGCACCGCGGGATTCTTTACGGTTGAAGGCAGAATGCGCCATGCATTCGGCCACGTCCAGCCCGTAACCCAGCTCGATGGTGTAGAGCAGATCGGTATTGAACACGCTGGAGCTGTCGGTAATTTTGACGCGCTTGAAGCGTTCTTTCAGCTCGGCCAGTTTATCGACGGTTTTCTGCATCAGTTCCGGCGTGCGGTAAATACCGCAGCCTTCTTCCATCGACATGCCCATCTCGTCGCGGATTTTGGCCCAGTTCTCGTTGCCTTCCTGTTTCATCAGGTTGCTCAAGCGGGTTTCGACGTCGCGCCCTTGTGCATCCAGAGCACTACCGTTCGCCGGGCCGGTTTCCAACGCGCGGCGAGCGGCTTGTTCACCGGCTACCCGGCCGAACACCACCAGTTCCGCCAGCGAGTTGGAACCCAGACGGTTGGCGCCGTGCAGGCCGACGGAGGAACATTCACCGACGGCAAACAGCCCTTTGATACGGGTTTCGCAGTTTTGATCGGTTTCAATGCCGCCCATGGTGTAGTGCGCGGTCGGACGTACCGGGATCGGCTCTTTCACCGGGTCGACGCCGACATAGGCCTTGGCCAGTTCACAGATGAACGGCAGACGTTCCAGCAGTTTCTTTTCACCCAGGTGGCGCAGGTCGAGATAAACCACGTCTCCGCGCGGGGTAGCAACGGTACGGCCGGCACGCCATTCATGCCAGAAAGCCTGCGAAACCTTGTCGCGCGGGCCCAGTTCCATGTATTTGTTCTTTGGCTCACCCAGCGGGGTTTCCGGCCCCATGCCGTAGTCCTGCAGGTAGCGGTAGCCGTCTTTGTTTACCAGAATGCCGCCTTCGCCACGGCAGCCTTCGGTCATCAGGATACCGGAGCCCGGCAGGCCGGTAGGGTGATATTGGACGAACTCCATATCACGCAGAGGTATGCCGTGGTGGAATGCCATGCCCATGCCATCACCGGTGACGATACCGCCGTTGGTGTTGTAGCGGTACACGCGGCCGGCACCGCCGGTAGCCATGACTATCGCATTGGCACGGATCTGCACGCGGGTGCCTTCCATCATGTTCATCGCCACCAGGCCGCGGGCCTGGCCGTCATCCACCAGAATATCCAGCACAAAGTGCTCGTCGAAACGCTGGATTTGCGGATATTTGAGCGAGGTCTGGAACAGGGTGTGCAGCATGTGGAAGCCGGTCTTGTCGGCGGCGAACCAGGTGCGCTCAATCTTCATGCCGCCGAAGCGACGTACGTTGACTGAACCGTCCTCTTTACGGCTCCATGGACAACCCCATTGCTCAAGCTGGGTCATTTCGCGCGGGCAGTTGTGGACGAAATGGTCGACCACGTCCTGTTCACACAGCCAATCGCCACCGGCAACGGTGTCGTTGAAGTGGTAGTCGAAGCTATCGTGATCCTGAGTGACGGCGGCGGAGCCTCCTTCAGCGGCCACCGTATGGCTGCGCATCGGGTAGACTTTTGAGATTAGCGCGATTTTCAGTTGGGGGTTGGCTTCCGCTGCGGCTATTGCTGCACGTAAACCAGCACCCCCGGCCCCAATAATGGCAAGATCGGCGTTAAAGGTTTGCACTGCATTCCTCCAATATTCTTGTTAAGAACGGCAAATTAAATATCTATGCTTAATATTTATAAAAAACTTCGGGTGCTAACTAACTGAGTTTATTGTCGTTGCATTAATACTAAGGATAGATATCTCCCACCAATAATGTGGAATTAACTATACCTAAAGTTAAGTAGAAGAAATTTGATGTGATCGATTGTTTTGCCTTTTAACCGCCGGCCGGGAGGATAATTTACCGCAGGCAGGATTTAACGTTTATTCACCTTTTATTAACCTTATTACTAACTATTTATCAGGTAATGTCGCGGTTAAAAGTCCAGGGCCTGTTAAGAATTTGTTTGCATGCCGGGATACGAGTAGACTGCATCCCCTGTTTGATTTCGGAGTAATTACCATGAGCGAAACGGCAAGCTGGCAGCCAAGTGCACCCATCGCCAATTTGTTGAAGCGCGCAGCGATCCTGACTGAGATCCGGCGTTTCTTCGCCGATCGTGGCGTATTGGAAGTTGAGACGCCAACCATGAGCCAGGCGACGGTCACCGATATCCACCTGTTCCCGTTCCAGACGCGTTTCGTCGGGCCCGGCGCGGCGGATGGCCTGACGCTGTACATGATGACCAGCCCGGAATACCACATGAAGCGCTTGCTGGCGGCGGGCAGCGGTCCGATTTATCAGATGGGGCGCAGTTTCCGTAATGAAGAAGCCGGCCGTCACCACAACCCGGAATTCACCATGCTGGAGTGGTACCGCCCGCATTACGACATGTACCGTCTGATGAATGAGGTGGACGACCTGCTGCAGCAGGTGCTGGATTGCGACAGCGCGGAAACCCTGTCCTATCAGCAGGCTTTCCTGCGCCATCTGGATATCGATCCGCTGTCAGCGGAGAAGGCACAACTGCGTGAAGCGGCGGCCAAGCTGGATCTGAGCAACATTGCCGATACGGAAGAAGATCGCGATACGCTGTTGCAGTTGCTGTTCACCGTCGGCGTGGAGCCGCACATTGGCCGTGACAAACCGGCGTTCGTTTATCACTTCCCGGCCAGCCAGGCGTCGCTGGCGGAGATCAGTACCGAGGATCACCGGGTGGCGGAGCGTTTCGAGGTTTACTTCAAAGGCATTGAGCTGGCGAATGGCTTCCGTGAACTGACGGACAGCCGCGAACAAGGGCAGCGTTTTGCCCAGGACAACCGCAAGCGTGCGGAACGTGGCCTGCCACAGCACCCGATTGATAACAACCTGCTGGATGCTTTGCAGCACGGCATGCCTGAATGCTCAGGCGTGGCGCTGGGGGTTGACCGTTTGGTGATGCTGGCGCTGGGTGCCGAGAGCCTGAGTGAAGTGCTGGCGTTCCCGGTCGATCGCGCATAACTCTCGACGCGGCACTATCACTATAAGAAAAGGGTTCGGCCATGGCCGAACCCTTTTTGCATTCTGCGCTTACAGACTGCCTGATTCGCGTTTGGTGTTCGGCGGCGGGGTGGACGGCGGCGTACGGCCATTGCTGGTCAGGCGTGAGAGCGTCTCGCTGCGTACCTGGAACGGTGGGTATGGCAGCGTAATGCCGTGTTCGCGATAACCGTCCAGAATCAACTGATGGATCTCGTGGCGTAGCGGCATGCGGTGGCCCATCTCGGCGGCATAGATACGCAACTCAAAGATCTGGATGCCCTGCTGCAGATCGACCAAATACACCTCTGGCGCGGGGGTATCGAGCACCAGTGAACAGCGTTCGGCAGCGTTGGTCAGGATCTTGGTCACCTCTTCGCTGTTGGCATCCCCTGGCGCTGGCACGGTCAATACCACACGGGTCAGGTTATCCGACAGCGACCAGTTAATGAACTGTTCGGTGATAAAGGCCTTATTCGGCACGATGATCTCTTTGCGATCCCAGTCCGAAATGGTGGTGGCACGGGTGTTGATCTTGGTGACGCTGCCGGTCAGATTACGGATCGTCACGGTATCGCCAATGCGGATCGGCTTTTCGAACAAAATGATCAGGCCGGAGATAAAGTTGGAGAAGATCTCCTGCATACCAAAGCCCAACCCCACGCTGAGCGCGGTCACTACCCATTGCAGTTTCGACCACTCAATACCGATCCAGGAAAAACTCAGTACTGCGCCGAACAGCAGCAGCAGGTACTTGGTAATGGTGGTAATGGCATAGCCGGTACCCGGCGTCAGATCCAGATGCTGCAGCACCGCCAGCTCCAGCAGAGCCGGTAGATTACGCACCAACTGCATGGTGACGATCAGCACTAAAATGGCGATCAGCACCGCGCCCAGGGTGATGGGGTGTGGGGTATCCACGCCGTTAACCGTGGAGCTGACGTTCCACAGGGTGATGTTTTCAAGGAAAGCGAAGGCGGAATGGATCTCCGACCACAGGACGATCACCGACACCAGCGCGATCATGGTCAGGATCGAACGCACCAATCGCAGCGACTGGGCGCTGATGGTGTCCAGATCGATCTCCGAATCATCCATGTCCATCGAGCCTTCGGTACTGTTAGGCGTATGCGGCGTTTCCTCTTCGCCTCTGGCGCGCTGTGCCAGGATATCGGCGCGGCGTTGCTTGGCGCGGTCGAAGGCGATGCGCCGCCGTTGGATCAGCATCCAGCGACGGATAATATGGTAAATCACCAACAGGAAGAACCAGATGGCTACCGAGGTTTCCAGACGCGCCAGCAGCGCCTGCGCCGTGGTCAGGTAACCGACGGCCGAGGCCAGCGCAGCCAGCACCGGAGCCGACAGCAGCAGCCCCCACAGCGCGGTGTTGACCATGTTCTCGCCGGAGCCTTTCTTGTCCAGATACAGCGGGATACCGGCACGTTTCAGGCTGTTGGTTACCAGGGCCAATGCCAGACACAGCAAGATAAAGCACAGCCGGCCGAGAGTGCTGGCAAATTCGCGCTCTTTCAGGCTGTCGAAGGTAATCAGCGCCATGATCAGCGGCACGATCAGCCAGATCGACATCTTGTAGTAACGCATGGCGCGTGAAACCTGCTTCACCGGCCAGCGGAAGTGCACGATAAACAGCCCCTGGGGGTGGGCAAAGGCGGCGCAGATCATACAGACCCACAAGATCGGCAGCGTGGCGGTGACGCCCTTGCCGATGGCTTCGGCTACCGGATAGTTCCAGGCACTCTGCAGGCCAAAACCGAGCGCCGCCCACAGCACCGGCAGTGGCAGCGCCACCAGAATCGACCAGAACACGGTGCGAACCGTCAGGAAAAACTCATCCTGGGTAACTTTGCCGACCCGGCTGCTGGCCCGGGTCAGGAAGGCGTGGTAGTGCTTGCGGGAACTGATGCTGAAAATCACCAGCAGCAGGGCGCCGAAGATGGGGATTAGCGTTTCCTTGCTGGTCACCATCATCATAAAGGCGCCGCCGAGTTGTGACAGCGTATCCAGTGACAGTAACACAGTGAGATCGTGCGCCACGTTAATCGGGTAGGACAGGTTGATCGGATTAATGTCCGGCACCCAGAACAGATAACGGTGGGTGGCGTCCCGGATTTCGTTCAGGGCCTCAATCAGCTGGGTGTTGGCCACTTTCAGCTTGGTCAGCTCGAGAATTTGGGTATCGCAGCCGGAAAGCAGTGAATTGAGCAGTTCGCGCTGGGTACGCAACTGGGCGTCGACGATACGCCGTTCCGCGCTGGTCAGTTCGCTACCGTCGTCGCGTTTAAACTCCCGCTGTGAGAGCTTCTCCAGTTGGCTTTCAAACTGCAGCCGCTGTACACGCAGCTGAGCCATATCGCCGTCCAACTGCTGTGGCTTGGGCATTTCCGGCAGCGTCGCCACCTGGGCGCGCAGGGTTTCTCCCAGTGCGGACGAGGAGCCAAGCCATTGGGCCTGTTCGATGATGGTGCTTAATGCCTGGCGCACCTGCAGCGTTTGCGCGGCAGCCTGACGTTGTTGGGATGAGATCAGATCCATGCGCTGGGCCTGATTGTTCAACGCGGCGGAAAGCTCACGGTTGATCTGTAGCTGCCGGCTGATGCTTTTTGGCAGGTCACCGTTCTGCTCGGCCAACTGTTCGGTTTTTTCCAGTGCCAGTTCGGCTTCACGTTGCCGCTGGGCATTGAGGTTATTGCGCAGCGCCTGCAGTTGGATGTCGATCTTCTCGTGGCGCTTTTTATAGACCTCAGCGCGCATTCGCGCTAGTTCCTGACGATTATTGGCCGACAGTTGTGCCAGCTCGAGTTCATCGACTTTGGCCTTGCGCGCAGCGGCTTCGGTTTGCAATAGCGCCAGTGCGGCCTGAGCATGCGGGGTGGTTGGGTTAGCGGGTTGAGCCTGCAGACGGCGCTGCACTTCCGTCAGCGCCCGGCGAGCGTCGGTCTGCTGCTGAGGCAATTGGCCGAGAGAGTCGCTGATTTCCCGCGTTCGCTCCTGCTCCTGTTGCAGCAGACGGGCCTGTTCCAACAGCAGGCTGCTGGTCTGCAGGATCTGCTGCTCCAGATCGCTGGCCGGCAGGTTGTCGCCATTCGGCAGGATCTTGCTTTCTTCAATGACCAACTGACGACGCAGTTCCTGCGTCATCTTCGGGAAATCGTCAATCACCCGCTGATACTGCTCAACACGCGTCAGCGACTCTTTGCGTTCCGATAACCAGTTGAGGGCGCTTTGCAGCGCCTCAGTGGTTTCCGCCTGATTAGGCGCGTTTTTGTTGCCTTCCGCCTGCTTCAGCTCTTGCTTGAGCTGTGTTTCGGTAGGCACCGCGGCGGCCAGCACCGGTTGAGACAGTAAACAACCGAGCAATAGCGTGATAATCAGGCGCACAGTAACAATTCCCTTAGATCTGCGTTGTTTCAGCGGCGACAGATGCAGCCGGGATTTCTGCGAAGGCTTCGCCCATACGGGTCACGGTGCCGTTGTTCAACTGCGGGGCAAACTGCACGCTGCCTGGGGTAAACAGGTTGATGACCGTCGAGCCGAGCTTGAAGCGGCCCATTTCTGCCCCTTTCTCCAGTGCGATAGCGCCTTCAGTGCCTTCTGCCGGATAGGTCCAGCGCTTGATGATGCCTTCGCGCGGCGGTGTAACGGTACCGGCCCAGACGGTTTCGATGCTGCCGACGATGGTGGCACCCACCAGGATCTGCACCATAGGCCCGATAGCGGTATCGAATACGCAGATCACACGCTCATTGCGGGCAAACAGGTTTGGCACGTTGGCCGCGGTCAGCGGGTTAACAGAAAACAGGTCGCCCGGAACATAGATCATTTCGCGCAGTACGCCATCGCATGGCATATGCACACGGTGATAGTCGCGAGGTGCCAGGTAAGTGGTGGCGAACAGGCCGTTGCGGAACGGCTCAGCCAGCATGTAGTTGCCGGCCAGCAGCGCCTCAAGGCTGTAGTAATGACCTTTAGCCTGGAAAATCTGGTCGTCGTTGATTGGGCCGAGTTGGCTTATCGCGCCATCTGCAGGCAGCGCCAGCCAGTGGGTGCCATCGACGATCGGACGTGCGCCGTCACGCAGGGGGCGAACAAAGAAGTCGTTGAAGGTCGCATAAGAGGTCAGGTCAGGATTTTGTGCTTCCTGCATATCCACGCGGTAATAGCGGGCGAAGCCCTTCACCACTAGCTGGGTCAGCCAACCGGCTTGTTTATCTGCGCCCCAGCCGGCCAGGCGCGTCAGCGCCAGCTTGGGTAACCAATACTGCAATTTAATTTTGATGCTATCCAGCACATTAACCTCGTGAATCGGGGTAAAGGGCGCGCATTGTAACCGTGGCTCCGCCACAGTCAACGCCGCCCGGTATTATCAGCCTGCGGCGTCGGTGAAGTTCTTGCGAACCTTCACTGAGGCCATGCTTTCCAGAATGCGATGGTAGTTTTCGAAACGCTCTTTCGCGATATCGCCTTTCTCCATCGCCCCGCGGATGGCGCAGCCTGGGTCGGTATCGTGGCGGCAGTCGCGGAATTTGCAACCGCCCAAATAGTCACGGAATTCGACATAGGCTTGAGTCACTTGTTCCGGCTCCAGATGCCACAGACCAAACTCACGCACACCCGGTGAATCGATCACATCGCCGCCGTGTTGGAAATGGTACAGCCGCGCAGCGGTGGTGGTATGTTGCCCGAGGCCAGAGACATCGGAAACCTGATTTACCAGAATTTGCTTATCGCTCGGTGGCAGCAGGGCGTTCAGCAGGCTGGATTTACCCACCCCGGACTGGCCGGCAAAGATACTGATACGGTCGGCCAGCGCTTGTTCAAACGCCTCCATGCCTTCACGCGTCTGGCTGGAGACTTCCAGCACCCGATAGCCGATATGACGGTAGATATCCATCATCCCGTCGACGGTCTTGCGTGCTTCGGCATCCAGCAAATCGATTTTGTTCAGTACGATCAGCGGTTCGACTTCCAGCGTTTCACAGGCCACCAGATAGCGGTCGATCATATTCAGCGACAGCTCTGGCAGGATGGCGGAGACGATGACGATCTGATCGATATTGGCGGCGATGGGCTTCACGCCGTCGTAGATGTCGGGGCGGTTCAGTACGGAAGTGCGTTCATGCACGGCCTCTACGATGCCCTTCACCCCGGCATGGGTGCCGACGCCAGGGCGCCATACCACACGATCGCCGGTCACCAGCGAACGTAACGTACGGCGGATGTTACAGCGGTGCTGAGTGCCATCCGCTGCTTCAACGTCGGCGTGCATGCCGAAACGACTGATGACGATGCCGTCCTGCGGCTCACCCAGTTGGGAATCATCCAGTTCCGGTTTGTTGTCAGTGCGCTTCAGGCGACGTTGATGGTTCGCCTGCACGCGGCGTTCTTGACCTTTGGACAGTTTGTTCTTGCTCACTGCGCCTCACTTGAATCCGCTTTATCGCTCATGGCGACCAAAAGGACTATGATACACGCTATTTTATATTAAATAACCGTTGTTAGCCGCCACGTGCAGCCTACTACCGTCGGCAAACAGCCAGCGTCGCTCGCCGCCTTGCCTATAGTTTGTTTATCTTTTGGCTTTTACGCAGGAAATATCATGACAGGAAACGAAAATAACCTGATTTGGATCGATCTGGAGATGACCGGGTTGGATCCAGAACGCGATCGCATTATCGAGATCGCTACCCTGGTCACCGACGCCAATCTGAATATCCTCGCGGAAGGGCCAGTGATCGCCGTGCATCAATCCGACGAACAGCTTGGCCTGATGGATGACTGGAACGTGCGGACTCATACCGGCAGCGGGCTGGTGGAAAGGGTGAAGGCCAGTCAGTACGACGACCATGCCGCCGAGTTGGCCACCATCGCCTTTTTGCAACAGTGGGTACCGGCGGGCAAATCACCAATCTGCGGCAACAGTGTGGGCCAGGACCGCCGCTTCCTGTTCCGCTATATGCCGGAACTGGAAGCCTACTTCCATTACCGCTATCTGGATGTCAGCACTTTGAAGGAGCTGGCGCGCCGTTGGAAACCGGAAATCCTCAGCGGTTTTAAAAAGCAGGGTACTCATCAGGCTATGGATGATATCCGTGAGTCAGTGGGCGAATTGGCCTACTACCGTGAGCATTTCATCCAGCTATAATGGATGTCAGGCCCCTGAACAGGGGGCCTTATTACTGCAAGCGGCCAATTCCGCCGCTTAATTAACCAGTTTGGCGCTTTAATCGGCAAACAAACAAAAAACGCGTTTTTTTGCTTTCAGGGGCTTGCGGCAGAAAGGATTTCTCGTATAATGCGCACCCCGTACCGATGAAGAATTTCGTTTAGTTCCGACATCGTTACGCCGGGCGGGAATAGCTCAGTTGGTAGAGCACGACCTTGCCAAGGTCGGGGTCGCGAGTTCGAGTCTCGTTTCCCGCTCCAAATTCAACAATGCTGCTTAGGTGGCGTGATGAATAAAAAAAGTATCAAGTAGTACCCATGCGACGCGGGAATAGCTCAGTTGGTAGAGCACGACCTTGCCAAGGTCGGGGTCGCGAGTTCGAGTCTCGTTTCCCGCTCCAAAAAATTCAAAGGCCATGTTGTTGTTTGATGGCCGGATGCCCAAAGCATCTCAATGCGGGAATAGCTCAGTTGGTAGAGCACGACCTTGCCAAGGTCGGGGTCGCGAGTTCGAGTCTCGTTTCCCGCTCCAATTTTATCTTCGATTTAACTCAGTCCAACGCCTTTAGCGGCGCGGCTTCCTGTCTTGTTGTACATACCCTGTCGAAATGTTGTGAACAGACTTATCCACAGGTAGCGTACATAATACCCTCAGCTCAAAAAATCAACGCCACACAAATGAAATATTTATTAGTTTGATTTATAACGATATTTATTTATCGGAAAACGTTATGCCGATCACTTGCTCTTTTTGTTGCAGTTGAAAGACAAAGCATTTTTATTTTTATGCACAAATCCACAGAGTGACTATTGGGCCTGAACGTAAGGTTTTAGGCATCCCTCGGTAATCCTTTTTCCACAGCCCGTATCAATCGTTTTTTCTGCATTGTCTGCACTTCTATACCTTGCTCCTCACGCCGTCCCAATTGCTGCTTCAGTGCCCAGTGGATATGTTCATCCAGCATAGCGTCCTGTTCCAGCCGGGAGCGCAGCGCGATCACTATGGCATCCTGATAGGGGGCATTACCCAGCGCCACGGCAATATTACGCAACCAGCGTAAATGGCCGATGCGTCGGATGGCAGAACCTTCGGTGATGCGCAGGAATTTCTCTTCCGTCCAGGCGAACAGTTCAATCAGCTGCGGCGCATGCAGTGCGGCACGCGGGCTGAAATCATCTTCGTCAGTGAGCTGTGAGAAGCGGTTCCAGGGGCAGATAAGCTGGCAATCATCACAGCCGTAGATACGGTTGCCTAACAACGGCCGAAATTCTTCAGGAATGGCGCCTTCCAGCTCGATGGTGAGATAGGAGATGCAGCGCCGGGCATCCACGGTATAGGGCGCGACGATGGCCCCGGTCGGGCAAGTGGTGATACAGGCGACGCAGCGGCCGCATTGTTCCTGCTGCGGTTCATCCACCGGCAAGGGCAGATCGATCAGCAGTTCGCCGAGAAAGAACCAGGAGCCGGCTTCGCGATTGAGAATAAGTGAGTGTTTACCAACCCAGCCAATCCCGGCCTTGGAGGCCAATGCGCGTTCCATCACCGGCGCGGAGTCGACAAAAGGGCGGAAATTCAGTTCGCCGCAGTAGGCCTGGATCTGATCGCCAAGCTTTTTCAGCCGTTGGCGTAGCAGTTTGTGATAATCACGCCCCAACGCATAGCGGCTGACATAGCCCAATTCGGGGTTCTGCAGCGTGCTGGCAAAGGCCGCTTTGGCCGGTAGATAGTTCATGCGCACGCTGATCACCCGCAGGGTGCCGGGCAGTAGCTCATGGGGCCGGGCGCGCAGCATACCGTGGCGCGCCATCCACTCCATTTCGCCGTGGTATTGTTTGTCCAGCCAGGCCTGCAGTTTAGGCTCTTCCGCGCTAAGATCGGTGTCGCAGATGCCTACCTGCTGGAATCCTAGCGATTGGCCCCATTGCTTGATATGTTGGGCGAGTTGATTGAGATCGAGGGGGTGAGTCATGACGGGCCACAGTGAAAAACAATACTCCGCTAGTTTATCACACTCTGTCTGGTCTGCAGACTGGATCCGGCGGGCTGAAGCCAGCGCCGCTGCCTCGCTGGGGATTTCACTCTACCAACTGATGCAACGTGCCGGTGAGGCTGCTTACATCCTGGCACGCGACCAGTACCCGGCCGCTCACCACTGGCTGGTGCTGTGTGGCCATGGCAACAACGGCGGCGACGGTTACGTGGTCGCCAGACTGGCAGCGGCGGCCGGTGTTAAGGTCAGTTTGATCGCCTGCGAAGGCACACGCCCACTGCCACCCGAGGCCGCAGAAGCGCGACAGGCCTGGTTGGCCGCAGGTGGTGAAATTCATCCGGCTGACAGTCGTTGGCCGGAAGATAGTGATCTGATCATCGACGGCTTGCTTGGTACCGGGCTGAGTCGTGCGCCGCGTGCGCCATACGATGCGCTGATTGAAGCCGCGAACCGCAGCTGTGCACCGGTGATCGCACTTGATATTCCCTCGGGCTTGCTGGCTGAAAGCGGTGCTGTGCCTGGGGTGGTGATCCGCGCTACGCACACTATGACGTTTATTGCCCTCAAACCGGGCTTATTAACCGGTCAGGCCCGTGATTGGGTCGGGCAACTTCACCAGAGTACGCTAGGATTATCGGGTTGGCTGGCGAAGCAACCGACACAGATTCAGCGGCTTACTGCCGAGTCCCTGCCTCTGTGGCTGAAACCGCGTCGTCCGTGCTCGCATAAAGGTGAACAAGGGCGTTTGTTGGTGGTTGGCGGCGATCATGGTTTTGGCGGTGCGATACGCATGGCGGCAGAGGCGGCACTGCGCAGCGGTGCCGGATTGGTGCGAGTACTTACTCACATCGAGCATGTCGGGCCATTATTGACCGCCAGGCCTGAGCTGATGGTACAGCCTTTAAGTGACGAAACATTGCAGCAGGCGCTCGACTGGGCTGATGTTCTGGTGGTGGGGCCGGGACTGGGCCAGGGCGAATGGGGTAGGAATGCGCTGAAAGTATTGCAAGCCAGTGATAAACCGGCGTTATGGGACGCGGATGCGTTGAACTTGCTGGCATTAAATCCCGAGAAGCGTCAGAATCGTGTGATTACCCCGCATCCTGGGGAGGCGGCACGCCTGCTGGGGTGCCGTACCGCCGAGATTGAGAGTGATCGCTTACTTGCAGTGCGTAAACTGGTGGCGCAATACGGTGGCATAGCCGTGCTGAAAGGTGCGGGCACGCTGATTGCCGACCAGTACGGCCAGATGGCGATCGCCGACGTCGGCAATGCCGGCATGGCCTCCGGCGGAATGGGCGATGTTTTGTCGGGTATCATCGGCGGTTTGCTGGGGCAAAAGCTCTCGCTGTATGATGCAGCCTGTGCCGGATGTGTGGCGCATGGCGCAGCCGCCGATCGCGTGGCGGCAAGACAAGGAATCAGGGGGATGCTGGCAAGTGACTTACTGCCGGAAATTCCTTATTACGTTAATCCTGAGTTGGCATAAATAGAAACTATCGAATGAAAGAACTCGTTTTACCTCTGCCGGATGAGGCAGCGACTGTCGCACTGGGTGCCGTCTTGGCTAAGGCGTGCGATCGTGCCAGCGTAATTTACCTTTACGGTGACCTGGGCGCCGGTAAAACCACCTTCAGCCGTGGTTTCCTGCAGGCGTTGGGTCATCAGGGCAATGTTAAAAGCCCCACTTATACGCTGGTAGAGCCTTATGCCCTGCAGCCGCTGGCGGTATACCATTTTGATTTGTACCGCCTGGCCGATCCGGAAGAACTCGAATTTATGGGCATTCGCGATTATTTTGCGCAGGATGCTATTTGCCTGGTGGAATGGCCACAGCAGGGCTCGGGCGTATTGCCGGAGCCGGATCTGGAGCTGCATCTCAGCTATCAGGATCAGGGACGAGAAGCAAAAATTCAGGCGGTTTCCGCCTACGGCAGCCAGCTTTTAGACCGTATTCACGGGCCACAGGAATGACGCCGCAATGACGTATGCGTTGAGAAAACTATTCGTAATCGCCCTGATCGCCGTATTGGGGCCTTTGGGTGCGGCCAGTGCGCTGGCCGCATCGTCGCTGTCTGATATTAAAGTCACTAATGCCCAACGCGAAGCCACCGTCTCGGTGAGTTTCAACGGCCCGCCGGATTATGCCTTTTTCCCACTGCATGGCCCGGACCGCGTGGTGCTGGACGTTAACCAGAAGGGCAAGGTCGGCGGTCTGCCGCTGAATTTTAGCGGTCAAAACCTGGTGAAAAGTATCCGCTCCAGTACGCCGAAAGACGCCCAGAGTGTGCGGCTGGTGTTTGACCTGACACAACGTTCGAAGACCCGGGTGGCCACACGCCAAAGCGGCAGTATCTATACCGTGGTGTTTACCATTGCCACCGAGGGTAGCGCTAATACCAACATAGTGCGTAAAGCTCCGGTACCTGCGCCGGTGGTGAGCCAGCCAACGCGTAAAGCGCCAGTCGTGGTGAGTGAGCCTGATGAGCCGGCACCGGTGCGTAAAGCACCAAGCGGTTCGAATCCGTTCAGCAACAAGACAACCGTAGTTGCGGGGACCGCATCGGAAATTACGCCGCGCAGCAGCCGCGTTTCCGCAGGTTCCGGCGATCGGGTGGTGGTAGCCATTGACGCCGGTCACGGCGGGCAGGATCCGGGCGCTATCGGCCCGAACGGCCTGAAAGAGAAGAATGTCACTATCGCTATTGCTCGTCGCCTGCAGGCGTTGTTGGATGCCGATCCTCAGTTCAAACCGGTCCTGACGCGCAATGGTGACTACTTCATCTCGGTGATGGGACGTTCCGACGTAGCGCGCAAGCAGGGCGCCAACGTGCTGATCTCCATTCACGCCGATGCCGCGCCAAACCGCAGTGCCAACGGGGCCTCGGTTTGGGTTCTGTCCAACCGCCGGGCCAACAGTGAAATGGCGGGCTGGCTGGAACAGCATGAGAAACAGTCTGAATTGCTGGGCGGTGCGGGCGATTTGCTGGCTAACAGCCAGGCGGATCCTTACCTGAGCCAGGCAGTGCTGGATCTGCAATTCGGTCACTCGCAACGTGTGGGTTACGATGTTGCGGTCAAAGTCTTGCAGCAGTTACAGAGCGTCGGTTCATTGCATAAACGTCGTCCGGAACACGCCAGCCTTGGCGTGCTGCGTTCGCCGGACATTCCATCATTGCTGGTGGAAACAGGATTTATCAGTAATAGCACGGAGGAGCGGCTGCTCGGCAGTAGCGCGTATCAGGAAAAAATTGCCAGGGCGATCCACAACGGCCTGCGTAGTTATTTCCTGGCGCATCCGCTACAAGCCGACCCAAAGGTGGAAAACCGACCGCTGGACGTCGCAGCGGCGGTTAACTCCTCAACACCAGACGTCAGTCAGCCTGCACCGATCGTCAGTTCGGCCGGCAGCAGCCGTATTAGCGGTAAAACGCAGATTCACGTAGTGAAGCGGGCTGAAACGCTCTCCGGGATCGCCGACAGCTATGGCACTACCATGGCGGCGTTGCGTGACCTGAACAAGCTGAAGAAGGATGGCGTATGGGTCGGCCAGCGCCTCAAGGTACCGGCGGGTAAATCCGCCGCTGCAGCCAGCACGGTCGCCAAGGCGAAACCCAGCGTGAAGAAGCCATCGAAGCATAAAGTGGCCCGCGGTGATACTTTGACATCTATTGCCAGCCGTTATGGTGTCAGCGTCAGCGATCTGAAACGCGTGAATAAACTGAAGTCGGACGTCGCGCCGCTGGATCGGACGCTGACCATTCCGCAGGCCTAGCGCCCACAATACAGGAGTCAGCATGTCCATCCAGGTGTTACCGCCCCAGCTTGCCAACCAGATTGCCGCCGGTGAAGTGGTCGAGCGGCCCGCGTCGGTGGTCAAGGAATTGGTGGAAAACAGTCTGGATGCCGGGGCGACGCGTATTGATATTGATATCGAGCGCGGTGGCGCCAAGCTGATCCGCATTCGTGATAACGGCAGTGGTATTGGCAAGGACGACCTGGCTCTGGCATTGGCTCGTCACGCCACCAGTAAAATCAGCACGCTCGACGATTTGGAAGCCATTGTCAGCCTCGGCTTTCGCGGCGAGGCGTTGGCCAGTATCAGCTCGGTTTCTCGCTTAACCCTCACTTCACGTACCGCAGAACAAAACGAAGCCTGGCAGGCTTATGCCGAAGGCCGCGATCAGGCGGTGACGGTCAAGCCGGCGGCACACCCGATAGGCAGCACGCTGGAAGTGCTGGATCTGTTCTACAACACCCCGGCGCGGCGCAAATTTATGCGCACCGAGAAAACCGAATTTGGCCATATCGATGAAGTGGTGCGACGCATTGCACTGGCGCGTTTCGATGTGGCGATCAACCTTAGTCACAATGGCAAGCTGATGCGTCAATATCGCGCAGCGAAAGACGAGAGCCAGTATGAGCGCCGTCTGGGCAGTATTTGCGGCCCGGCCTTTTTGCAGCATGCGCTGAACATCTCCTGGCAGCACGGTGACCTGACCATTCGTGGCTGGGTGGCCGATCCCGCCGGTGCCCGGCAACTGGGCGAAATGCAGTATTGCTACGTCAACAGCCGCATGATGCGCGATCGTTTGATCAATCACGCCATCCGCCAGGCTTATCAGGATCAACTGAAAGACGACCAGCAGCCTGCCTATGTGCTGTATCTCGAGGTAGACCCGCATCAGGTGGATGTGAATGTTCACCCGGCCAAGCACGAGGTGCGTTTCCATCAGGCTCGGCTGGTGCACGACTTTATCTATCAGGCGGTAACCACCGTGTTGCAGCAGGTCGGCAATGCGCCGCTGCCGTTGACCGATGAAACCGAGCAGCAACCGGCACCGGTCTGGCAGCCGGAAAACCGCGTCGCCGCTGGCGGCAACCATTTTTCTCAGCCTGCACCGCGCCGAGAAACCGCATCAACCGAGCCTGCCGTCGCGCGTGAACGTGCGCCGCAACCGGCCTATCATTCGGGCAGTGGTTACCAGAAGCGGGAAGGTGAGCTGTACGGCAAGCTGTTGCAGGCCACGCCAGTGGCTGAGCCACGGCAAGAAGCACCAAAGCAACCGCTGTTTCCTCCGGTAAAAACCGAGCAGGAAACGCCACTGGCCGGGAGTCAGCACAGTTTCGGCCGTGTGCTGATGATCTACCCGCCGTGTTATGCGCTGATTGAAAACGGTCAGCAGTTGATGTTGCTAAACCTGCCGGTGGCCGAACGCTGGTTACGTCAGGCGCAACTTAATCCTTCGCAAGAAGGCCTGCGGCCACAGCCGCTGCTGATCCCCATCAAGCTGACGTTGAACAAACAAGAGGCGGCAGCCTGCGTACATCATCAGCCGCTATTGGTAACAATGGGGTTGGATCTGCAAGTAGATCACGGGCGTGTGACGTTGCGCGCAGTACCTTTACCATTACGCCAACAAAATTTACAAAAACTGATACCCGAACTGTTAGGCTATCTGGCCGAGCATCAGGAGATGTCGCCCGCGGTATTGGCCACCTGGTTTGCCCGCCATTTAGGTAGCGAACATGAACAGTGGAACACCTCGCAAGCGATACAATTGCTGACCGACGTTGAACGACTTTGCCCGCAGCTGGTCAAATCACCACCCAGCGGACTTTTACAACCTGTTGATTTACAGGCTGCACTGGCAGCACTTAGGCATGATTGAAACTGAAATGACACCACGTCCCCCGGCTATCTTTATCATGGGGCCGACCGCCTCGGGCAAAACCGCATTGGCGATCGCGCTGCGTGAACGCCTGCCTGTGGAATTAATCAGCGTGGATTCCGCACTGATTTATCGCGGCATGGATATCGGCACGGCCAAACCGAGCGCTGAAGAACTGGCGCAGGCACCGCATCGGCTGATTGATATTCGCGATCCCGCCGAAGCTTACTCCGCAGCGGACTTTCGCGCCGACGCACTGAAAGAGATGGCCGCCATTACCGCCGCCGGGCGTATCCCGCTGCTGGTGGGGGGAACCATGCTTTATTTCAAGGCGTTGCTGGAAGGTTTATCGCCGTTGCCACCTGCCGATCCTGCGGTGCGCGAACGCATCGAACAGCAGGCGGCGGAGCAGGGTTGGGACGTTTTACACCGTCAGTTGCAAGAGATTGACCCGGTTGCGGCATTGAGAATTCATCCGAATGATCCGCAGAGACTGTCCAGAGCACTGGAAGTTTTTTTTATTTCGGGTAAAACTTTAACGGAACTGACTAAAATTTCGGGTGAATCGTTGCCGTATCATGTGCACCAATTTGCGATAGCGCCGACCAGCCGTGAGTTGATCCATCAACGCATCGAGCTGCGGTACCATCAAATGTTGGCGGCAGGTTTTGAGACGGAAGCGCGTGCACTTTTTGCACGGGGTGATTTGCATAAGGACTTGCCTTCCATTCGCTGTGTCGGTTATCGCCAGATGTGGTCATATTTGTCTGGTGAAATTAGTTACGATGAGATGGTTTATCGTGGTATTTGCGCAACGCGTCAATTGGCCAAGCGCCAAATGACCTGGTTACGAGGCTGGGACTCGGTACATTGGCTGGACAGCGAGAAGCCGGGAGAGGCTTTGGACTCGGTAATACAGGTTGTTAGTGCATAGGTTGAGTGATTGTGTACAATTGATGAGTATTCAGCGCGCAAATTTTTTAGGTCGTTTATTTTAGAGCCGACAGGTTCTTAGTTAAAAACAACAAGCAAATAAGGAAAAGATAGAATGGCTAAGGGGCAATCTTTGCAAGATCCGTTCCTGAACGCATTGCGTCGTGAACGTGTTCCGGTTTCTATTTATTTGGTGAATGGTATTAAGCTGCAAGGCCAGATTGAGTCTTTTGACCAGTTTGTCATCCTGTTGAAAAACACGGTGAGCCAGATGGTTTATAAGCACGCTATCTCTACCGTTGTCCCGTCACGCCCGGTTTCGCACCATAGCAATACTCCGAGCGGCGGCACCAGTAACTATCACCATGGTAACAACCCGTCTGCGCCGCAACAGCCGCAGCAGGAAAGCGATGACGCTGAATAAAGCGCGTTGCGAGTCAACCATGACGGGGAGCATAAGCAGCCGTGGGCTGTTTATGTCCCCCAAACTCACGGATTTCCGTTTGAGAGGTTGCACGCTTGTTTGACCGTTATGAAGCCGGTGAGCAGGCCGTCCTGGTTCATATCTATTTCTCGCAAGACAAAGATACAGAAGATCTCAGTGAGTTCGAATCCCTGGTGTCCTCTGCGGGTGTCGAAGCTTTGCAAGTGGTGACTGGTAGCCGCAAAGCCCCACATCCCAAGTACTTTGTCGGTGAAGGAAAGGCCGAAGAAATTGCAGATGCGGTAAAAGCCAGTGGCGCATCTGTTGTCCTGTTTGATCACTCCCTTTCCGCGGCGCAAGAGAGAAACCTTGAACGCCTGTGCGAATGCCGGGTGATCGATCGCACCGGGTTGATTCTAGACATCTTTGCCCAGCGTGCCCGTACCCATGAAGGTAAGCTGCAGGTAGAGCTGGCGCAGTTGCGTCATATCGCCACGCGTTTAGTTCGTGGCTGGACGCACCTTGAGCGCCAAAAAGGGGGGATTGGCCTGCGCGGGCCAGGGGAAACCCAATTAGAGACCGACCGTCGTCTGTTACGCGATCGCATTAGCCTGATTCTACGCCGCCTGGAGCGGGTAGCTAAGCAGCGTGAACAGGGCCGACGTGCGCGTACCCGTGCTGAAGTGCCAACCGTATCGCTGGTGGGATACACCAACGCCGGTAAATCTACCCTGTTTAATCGAATAACGTCTGCCGATGTGTACGCGGCCGACCAGCTATTTGCCACCCTGGATCCTACCCTGCGGCGTATCGACGTGGCCGATGTGGGCGATACCGTGTTGGCGGATACCGTAGGCTTTATCCGGCACCTGCCGCACGATCTGGTGGCCGCCTTCAAGGCAACGCTGCAAGAAACGCGTCAGGCATCTTTGCTGTTACATGTAATCGACGCCGCGGATACCCGTGTCGATGAGAACATTGAAGCGGTAAATACCGTGCTGGCAGAGATTGAATCGGATGAGATCCCTACACTGTTAGTGATGAACAAAATAGATATGCTGGATGATTTTGTTCCGCGTATCGACCGCAACGATGAAAACTTACCGATCCGGGTGTGGCTGTCCGCCGCCAGCGGTGAAGGTATCCCGTTGCTGTATCAGGCGTTGACGGAGCGCTTATCGGGGGAAATCGCGCATTATGAGCTGCGCTTACCGCCAGAGGCAGGCCGTCTTCGTAGCCGTTTTTACCAGCTTCAGGCAATTGAGAAAGAGTGGAACGAAGAAGACGGCAGCATTGGCGTGGTGGTTCGTATGCCTATCGTCGAATGGCGTCGCCTCTGCAAACAGGAACTGGATCTGATTAACTTTATAGTATGATCATATCCTGTTACATTTGAGCTTCGCGTAAGCCTGAAGTACCCAATCACAGAATATGGAGCTAAAACATGGCGTGGAATCAGCCCGGTAATAACGGACAGGACCGCGACCCGTGGGGGAGCAGCAATAACAATGGCGGCAACTCTGGCGGTAATAACAAAGGCGGTCGCGATCAAGGGCCACCTGATTTGGACGATATCTTCCGCAAGCTGAGCAAGAAACTGAGCGGCTTGGGCGGGGGCAAAGGCTCCAACAACAATAACGACGGCGGTACTGGCACTTCGGGGCCGGGCTTTAGCGGTCGTATTATCGGTATCGCTGCGGTTGCGGTGGTGGTGATTTGGGCCGCCAGCGGTTTCTACACCATCAAAGAAGCCGAGCGCGGTGTCGTGACTCGTTTTGGCAAGTTCAGCCACCTGGTGCAGCCGGGTCTGAACTGGAAGCCGACCTTCATCGATGAAGTGCGTCCGGTCAACGTAGAGTCGGTGCGTGAACTGGCCGCTTCTGGCGTGATGCTGACCTCCGATGAGAACGTGGTGCGCGTAGAAATGAACGTGCAGTACCGCGTGACCAATCCGGAAGCCTATCTGTTCAGCGTGACCAACGCCGACGATAGCCTGAGCCAGGCTACTGACAGCGCCCTGCGTGGCGTTATCGGCAAGTACACCATGGACAAGATCCTGACCGAAGGCCGTACTATCGTGCGTAGCGATACCCAACGCGTACTGGAAGAGACTATTCGTCCGTACAACATGGGCATCACGCTGCTGGACGTCAACTTCCAGGCCGCTCGTCCGCCGGAAGAGGTGAAAGCCGCATTTGATGATGCGATTGCCGCACGTGAGAACGAGCAGCAGTACATCCGTGAGGCAGAAGCTTACGCCAACGAAGTTCAGCCACGCGCTAATGGCCAGGCACAGCGTCTGTTGGAAGATGCCAAAGCCTATAAAGACCGTACCGTCCTGGAAGCACAGGGTGAGGTTGCGGGCTTTGCCAAGCTGTTGCCGGAATACAAGTCTGCACCGCAAATCACCCGCGAGCGTCTGTATATCGAAACCATGGAAAAAGTCCTGAGCCACACCCGTAAAGTGTTGGTGAATGACAAAGGCAACAATCTTATGGTGTTACCGCTGGATCAAATGCTGCGTGGCCAAACCGGCGCGGCGGCTGAAGGCAGTAAAGACACCAGCCTGATTCGTCTCAACCCCGCTCCGTCTGCCAACAGCGGCGCCAGCTCCAGCAGCCAGCGCACCAGTAACGGCACGGTCATGGACCAGCGCCGGGCGAATGCGCAGCGTGACGACACCACTCGCGTAGGGAGAGAATAATCAATGCGTAAGTCTTTTATAGTAATTATCCTCGCGGTGCTGGTGGCGTTGTATGCATCCTTGTTCGTGGTTCAGGAAGGTCAGCGCGGCATCGTGCTGCGTTTCGGCAAGGTACTGCGTGACAGCGACAACAAACCGCTGGTCTATGCGCCGGGCCTGCACTTCAAGATCCCGTTCATTGAAACAGTGAAAACGCTGGATGCACGTATCCAGACCATGGACAACCAGGCTGACCGCTTTGTTACCAGCGAGAAGAAAGACCTGATCGTCGACTCATACCTGAAATGGCGTATCAGCGATTTCAGCCGTTACTATCTGGCAACCGGCGGCGGTGATGTATCACAGGCCGAAGTGTTGCTGAAACGTAAGTTCAGTGACCGTCTGCGTTCCGAAATTGGTCGTCTGGATGTTAAAGACATCGTGACCGACTCGCGCGGTAAACTGATGTCCGACGTGCGTGACGCGCTGAACACCGGTACCGTCGGTGATGACCAGGAAGTGGCGACCACCGAAGCCGATGACGCTATTGCTTCTGCAGCGGCGCGTGTTGAAAAGGAAACCACCGGCAAACTGCCGAAGGTTAACCCGAACAGCATGGCGGCGTTGGGTATCGAAGTGATCGACGTGCGTATCAAGCAGATCAACCTGCCGGCCGAAGTGTCTGATGCAATCTACCAGCGTATGCGCGCCGAGCGTGAAGCGGTAGCCCGTCGTCACCGTTCACAGGGTCAGGAAGAGGCTGAGAAGCTGCGCGCTACCGCAGACTACGAAGTGACTCGTACCCTGGCGGAAGCCGAACGTACAGCGCGTATCACCCGTGGTGAAGGTAATGCCGAAGCGGCTAAACTGTTTGCTAACGCATTCAGTCAGGATCCGGACTTCTATGCCTTTATCCGTAGCCTGCGTGCTTATGAAACCAGCTTCAGCAGCAATAACCAGGACGTGATGGTACTGAGCCCGGACAGCGATTTCTTCCGCTACATGAAGTCGCCTGATTCCGTACGCAAGTAACCGCGACAGGTTAATGATCGAGGGCCCGTTTAAACGCGGGCCCTTTCTTTTTGGGAGACATTGATGAATTCAACGATCTGGCTGGCGCTTGGGCTGGTTTTGGTGCTGGAAGGCTTGGGCCCGATGCTGTTTCCGCAGGCCTGGCGCAAAATGATACTGGCGATGACCCAGTTTCCTGACGCGACACTGCGCCGATTTGGCGGTGGAATAGTGGTTGCGGGCTGTGTGATCTACTACATGTTGCGTACACACGCAGGGGTTTAAAGTTTAGCCTAAAAAATATGCAACCCTATGCTAAAAGTGCTGAAACTCACGAATTACGGTGGTAGAATCCATTTTTAAGCAACCGGTGATTTTTAAAATGGGTAAGAACGTCGTCGTACTGGGCACTCAATGGGGTGACGAAGGTAAGGGCAAGGTCGTAGACCTGCTGACCGAACGGGCTCAATATGTAGTGCGCTACCAAGGGGGCCATAACGCTGGCCACACTCTGGTTATTAACGGTGAAAAAACCGTCCTTCATTTGATTCCATCAGGCATTCTGCGTGAAAACGTGACCAGCATCATCGGCAACGGTGTGGTTCTGGCTCCAGACGCATTGATGAAAGAAATGGGTGAACTCGAAGCGCGCGGCATCCCGGTACGCGAACGTCTGTTACTGTCCGAAGCCTGCCCGCTGATCCTGCCTTATCACGTTGCGCTGGATAACGCGCGCGAGAAAGCACGCGGCGCGAAAGCTATCGGTACCACCGGTCGCGGTATCGGCCCGGCTTACGAAGATAAAGTGGCTCGTCGCGGTCTGCGCGTTAGCGACTTGTTCAACAAAGAAACCTTCGCCGTTAAGCTGAAGGAAATTGTTGATTACCATAACTTCCAGTTGGTCAACTACTACAAAGTTGAAGCCGTTGATTACCAGGCGACTCTGGATTATGTGCTGTCTATCGCCGACATCCTGACTGCAATGGTTGTTGACGTGTCCGAACTGCTGGACGGCGCGCGCAAGCGTGGCGACCTGATCATGTTCGAAGGCGCACAGGGCACCCTGCTGGATATCGACCATGGTACCTATCCGTACGTGACCTCTTCAAATACCACTGCTGGCGGCGTTGCTACCGGTTCAGGTATTGGTCCGCGTTACGTGGATTACGTACTGGGCATCGTTAAAGCCTACTCTACCCGTGTGGGTGCAGGTCCGTTCCCAACTGAACTGTTCGACGAAACCGGTGAATTCCTGTGCAAGCAGGGTAACGAATTCGGTGCTACTACTGGCCGTCGTCGTCGTACCGGTTGGCTGGACGCGGTAGCGGTTCGCCGCTCTGTACAGATCAACTCCCTGTCCGGCTTCTGTCTGACCAAGCTGGACGTGTTGGACGGCTTGAAAGAAGTGAAGATCTGCGTGGGTTACCGCATGCCTGACGGCCGCGAAATGACCACCACTCCGTTGGCGGCTGAAGGTTGGGAAGGTATTGAACCCATCTACGAAAGCATGCCGGGCTGGAGCGACACCACTTTTGGCGTGAAAGAACACAGCAAACTGCCACAGGCGGCGCTGAACTACATCAAGCGTATTGAAGAGCTGACTGGCGTGCCGGTAGACATTATCTCTACAGGTCCAGACCGTAGCGAAACCATGATCCTGCGCGACCCGTTCGACGCATAATCTGGTTTTACTGCAGTAAAACAAACCGGGCATTGTCCCGGTTTGTTTTTATCCTGATTTCCCCCGGTTGCGATTTCACTTCAAAAAATCCTTTCTTTAACCTGTCCAGCGTCCGAGATGCGCTAAATAATTAGCGGCGAACTCTCTGGCTGGTTTATTATCCAATAAGTAATCTTTTGAATAATGCCGAAAATCGGCGTATCAGACGGGTAAAATGATACCCAGAGGTAGATGTGCAGTTAACAAGTTTTACTGATTACGGCCTGCGGGCGTTGATCTACATGGCCTCGCTGCCACCGGACAAAATGACCAGCATCTCGGAAGTTACCGAGGTCTACGGCGTGTCCAGAAACCATATGGTAAAGATCATCAATCAGTTAAGCCGGGTTGGGTTTGTAACCGCAGTGCGCGGTAAGAACGGCGGCATCCGTTTAGGCAAACCGGCCGAAACCATTCGCCTCGGCGACGTAGTCAGGGCGCTGGAGCCGCTGTCACTGGTTAACTGCAACAGTACTTTCTGCCACATAACCCCTGCTTGCCGCCTGAAACAGGTGCTCCAACAGGGCGTACAGAATTTCCTTGAAGAGCTGGACAGCCACACGCTGGCCGATATGGTCGAAGACAATCCATCGCTCTACAAGCTATTGCTTGTCGAATAAAGCGTCGCTGAGAAGACAAGGCTCAGCGGCACCCTGCTGATGACAACGGAGGAACCGCAATGTCACAAGATCCATTCCTGGAACGAGAAGCAGAAAAATATGAATCCCCAATCCCGAGCCGTGAATTCATTCTGGCCCATCTGGCGAAAAGAGAAACGCCGGCCAGCCGCGAAGAGCTGGCCAAAGAGCTGAATTTAACCGGTGAAGAGCCGTTAGAAGCGTTGCGCCGCCGTCTGCGTGCGATGGAACGTGACGGTCAGTTAATATTTACCCGCCGTCAGTGCTATGCGCTGCCGGAACGTCTCGATCTGCTGCGCGGTACGGTTATCGGCCACCGTGATGGCTTTGGTTTCCTGCGTATTGAAGGCAGCAAAGACGACCTGTATCTGTCAGCCGAGCAGATGAAAATGGCAATCCACGGTGATGTGGTGCTGGCACAGGCAATGGCTGCAGATCGCAAGGGCCGCCGTGAAGCGCGTATCGTCCGTGTGCTGGTGCCGAAAACCAGCCAAATCGTCGGTCGCTTCTTTATGGATGCCGGTACCGGCTTTGTGGTGCCGGATGATAGCCGCCTGAGCTTTGATATCCTGATCCCGGCCGAAGCAGCCAGTGGCGCACGCATGGGCTTTATGGTGGTGGTTGAGCTGACCCAACGTCCGACCCGTCGCACCAAGGCGGTAGGCAAGATCGTTGAGATCCTCGGCGATAAAATGGGCACCAGTATGGCGGTGGATATCGCTCTGCGCACCCATGAGATCCCGCATGTTTGGCCGCCACAGGTGGAAAAACAGGTTGCCGATCTCAGTGAACAGGTACCTGAAGCCGCCAAGAAAGGCCGTGTCGATCTGCGTCAGTTACCTTTGGTGACCATTGACGGCGAAGACGCACGCGATTTCGATGACGCGGTTTACTGTGAGAAAAAACGCGGCGGTGGTTGGCGCCTGTGGGTGGCCATTGCCGACGTCAGCTACTACGTGCGTCCGCGCACTGCGCTGGATGACGAAGCGCGCAACCGCGCAACTTCGGTGTACTTCCCATCAGAAGTCATCCCGATGCTGCCGGAAGTGCTGTCCAACGGCCTGTGTTCGCTTAACCCGCAGGTTGACCGCCTGTGTATGGTGTGCGAGATGACCATCTCCGCCCAGGGGCGTCTGTCGACGGCCAAATTCTATGAAGCGGTAATGAGCTCTCACGCCCGTTTAACCTACAACAAAGTCTGGCACATCTTGCAGGGCGATCAGGAGCTGCGTGAGCATTATCACCCGCTGGTCAAGCACCTGGAAGAACTGCACACAATGTACAAGGTGTTGGATCAGGCGCGCGCCGAACGTGGCGGTATTGCCTTCGAAACCGAAGAAGCCAAGTTTATCTTCAACGCCGAACGTCGTATTGAGCGCGTAGAGCCAACGGTACGTAACGACGCCCACAAACTGATCGAAGAGTGCATGATCATGGCGAACGTCGCCGCGGCACGCTTCGTTGAGAAGAATAACGAGCCGGCGCTGTTCCGCGTGCATGACCGTCCAAGCGACGATCATATTACCGCCTTGCGCAGCGTGCTGGGCGAACTGGGTCTGACGCTGGGCGGCGGGAACAAGCCGCAGCCGAAGGACTACGCCACCTTGATGGATGAAGTTTCCGAACGTCCTGACCATGAAATGCTGCAAACCATGCTGCTGCGTTCCATGAAGCAGGCGGTCTACGATCCGGAAAACCGGGGCCACTTTGGTCTGGCGCTGGCTTCTTATGGCCACTTCACCTCGCCGATCCGTCGTTATCCGGATCTGGCGATGCACCGCGCAATCAAATACCAGCTGGCTAAAGAGCACGGCGAGCCGAAAGAGCGCTGGACGCCGACCGGTGGCTGGCACAGCGAGTTTGAAGAAATGCTGCAGCTGGGCGAGCACTGTTCGATGGCCGAGCGCCGCGCTGATGAAGCGACGCGTAACGTTGCCGACTGGCTGAAATGCGACTTTATGCAGGATCACGTCGGGGAAGTGTTCAGCGGTATTATTGCCAGCGTGACCGGCTTTGGTTTCTTCGTTCGTCTGAACGATCTGTTTATCGACGGTCTGGTGCACGTATCATCGCTGGATAATGACTATTATCGCTACGATAATATCGGCCAGCGTCTAATTGGCGAATCCTCCGGCGTGGTTTATCGCCTGGGCGATACGGTAGAGATCCGCGTTGAAGCGGTGCATATGGACGAGCGTAAAATTGACTTCGCTCTGGTCTCCAGCACACGCAAGCCGCGTGGTGAAGGCAAAACTGAACGCGATCGTGCCAAAAATGGTGGCCAACGCACCCTGCGTGGCGGGGCTGGCGCAGGCCGCACTTCCGCTCCGCGTAAACGTCGTGGTGGTAAAGCACCCGCCAATTTTGAGCCTGACAGCGCCTTCCGTAAAGACGAAGCCAAACCCGCTGACAAGGTGAAGAAAGACAAAAAGGCGAAAGCCAAGAAAGTGTCCGACAAAACCCGGAAAATAGCGTCGGCGACCAAGGCCAAACGCGCCGGCAAGAAGAAAGGTGCTGAGCAGGCTTAAGCTGCCACACGTCATTATCACCGGCTGGCATACGCCAGCCGCACAGTTAAAAGAGCATCATGAGCGAAATTATTTACGGTATTCATGCCGTCAAGGCCCTGTTAGACAACGATCCGCAACGCTTCCTGGAAGTGTTTATCCTCAAAGGGCGTGACGATCGCCGCTTGCAGCCGCTGATTGCCGAGCTGGAAGCGACCGGCATTGTTATCCAGGTGGCTAACCGCCAGTGGCTGGATGAGAAGGTCGAGGGCGCGGTGCATCAGGGGATTATCGCCCGGGTGCGCGAAGGGCGTCAGTATCAGGAAAACGATTTGCCGGCACTGTTGGAAAGCGTGGACACGCCTTTCCTGCTGGTGTTGGACGGCGTGACCGACCCGCACAACCTCGGCGCCTGTCTTCGCAGCGCCGATGCGGCCGGTGTACACGCGGTGATCGTCCCGCGCGACCGTTCTGCCCAGTTAAACGCTACCGCCAAGAAAGTGGCCTGCGGCGCGGCGGAAAACGTTCCGTTGATTCGCGTCACCAACCTGGCGCGTACCCTGCGTTTGCTGCAGGAAATGAACGTCTGGGTCGTCGGCACTGCCGGCGAAGCCGATCACACTTTGTTCCAGAGCAAAATGACTGGCCCGATGGCGCTGGTGATGGGGGCCGAGGGCGAAGGTATGCGTCGTCTGACTCGTGAGCACTGTGACGAGTTGATCAGCATCCCAATGGCCGGGACGGTGTCTTCACTGAACGTATCAGTCGCCACCGGCATCTGCCTGTTTGAAGCGGTGCGTCAGCGCAGCTGATTTACCGGTAAGGGCGCAGAATTTTGCGCCCTTGTTGCTTTCTCAATTCCCACCCTGTGATCTCACCTGCGGCAGAAATCCCCCTGACGACCATACTTACTCCTGACGCCTTTATCAGGGAGCAAGCCGATGGTCTGGAATACACACACCGTTTTTAATCAGCCGAAGCCGCTGGGGAACAGCAATCTGTTCCTGTCCGATACGGCACTGCATGAGGCGGTACAGCGCGAGCAAGCCGGTTGGGATGTGGAAGTGCTGGCCTCGTTGGGGCAGCAGTTGGGTACCCAGGAATCGCTGGAACTGGGGCGATTGGCCAATGCCAACCCGCCGGAGTTATTGCGTTATGATGCCACCGGCCAGCGGTTGGACGACGTCCGTTTCCATCCCGCCTGGCATATCCTGATGCAAGGCTTGATCGCTAACCGTGTGCATAACCTGCCGTGGCAGGAGGATGCCCGTATTGGTTCATTCGTGGCGCGCGCCGCGCGTTTTGTGCTGCATGCTCAGGTCGAGGCCGGCACCCTGTGCCCGGTGACCATGACCTTTGGCGCTATCCCACTGCTGCATCGTTCTCTGCCGGCAGAATTCCAATCCTGGTTAACGCCACTGCTATCCGATCGTTACGACGCGCATGTGCTACCCGGTGGGCAAAAGCGCGGCTTGCTGATTGGCATGGGCATGACCGAAAAGCAGGGCGGTTCCGACGTATTGAGCAATACCACTACCGCCAGCCCGTTAGCGGCCCGCGGCCCGGGGGAGGCTTACCGGCTGGTAGGACACAAATGGTTTTTCTCGGTGCCGCAGAGCGATGCGCACCTGGTGCTGGCGCAGGCCGAAGGGGGACTGTCGTGCTTCTTCCTGCCACGTATTTTGCCGGACGGCACGCGCAATGCCATACGGCTGGAGCGGCTGAAGGATAAACTGGGTAATCGTTCCAACGCCAGCGGAGAGGTTGAGTTTCAGGACGCCAGCGCCTGGCTGGTGGGCGAGGAAGGAGATGGCGTGCGGCATATCCTGAAAATGGGTGGCCTGACGCGCTTTGACTGTGCGTTGGGCAGCCAGGGTTTGATGCGGCGCGGGCTATCGGTGGCGTTATACCACGCTCTGCAGCGGCAGGCATTCGGCAAACCCTTGATCGAACAACCGATGATGCGTCAGGTGTTGGCGCGGATGGCGCTGCGGCTGGAGGGGCAAACGGCGGCCCTGATGCGCCTGGCGCGAGCCTATGACAGCATCGGCGTCGGGGCGCCTTTGGAACAGGCGCTGTGTCGGGTGATGACCCCGGCGGCGAAGTTTGAAGTCTGTCGACAGGGCATCCCTTTTATCGGCGAAGCGATGGAGGCGCTGGGCGGTATCGGCTACTGTGAAGAGAGTGAGCTGCCGCGGCTGTACCGTGAAATGCCGGTGAACAGCATTTGGGAGGGTTCCGGCAATATCATGTGTCTGGACGTGATGCGAGCCTGGGGGAAGCTGCCGGTGGTACAGGAAGCCCTGGAGCTTGAATTTGGTGAGGTCAGGGGGCAGAACCGTCACTTTGATCGCCAGTGGCGGCAGTTGCTCCAGTTGATGCGCAAACCCCAGGAGGAGCAGGGACGGGCAGTCACCGGAGCGTTATTCAATCTGTTCGCCGCGGCGCAGCTTCTGCGCTACAGTTCACCGCCGTTAGCGGAAGCCTGGTGCCAAATGATGCTCGATACCCGTGGTGAGCGAACATTACCAGACCGTCTGTGCGAGACATTGTTTGCCCGAGCGATGGGAGGCTAGGGAAAACAGTAGCGCTACAGCGGGAAAAGCTTTTTAATTCAGCACTTGGCCCGTAAGGGATACTGACCTCTGACCAGGAAACATGACATGGATATTCTCAGCGCGTTGGCGGCATTCGCCTCTTATTTCTTCAGTGGCTTTGCCATGGTTCTGGTGTTCTTGTTTGTTTATACCCGCATTACGCCGCATGACGAATGGGCGTTGATCAAGGCCGACAATCAGTCAGCCGCTTTTGGATTCGTCGGTGCCTGCCTGGGTTATGTGATCCCGTTGGCCAGCGCGGCGATCAACTCAGTCAGCCTGCTGGACTACCTGCTATGGGGCGTGGTGGCCTTGGTGGTACAACTGCTGCTGTTTGCGGCGGTGAAAATCTATATGCCGCGTATCAGCGACAAGATTGAGTCCAATCACGTCGCCGCCGGGATTTTCCTGGGGGGCGTGTCAATCAGCGGCGGCATACTGAATGCGGCCTGCATGACCTACTAAAGATAGAGAATTGCAAAGGCGCGCCAGCCAGGCTGATGCGCCTGTTCTTCCATCCGCAGGATGCGGTAATAGCTCGCCCCATGCTCATCAGCCTTGCGGGCAATCAATTGTTCTACATCCTGAGGCGAGCCGGGTAGGTTATTCAGGGTGATTTGTGCAATTTCGCTAAGCGGCGTAACGCGGTCTGCGGGCGCCAACTCAGCGGACTGAGCGCTGGCGCTGAGTAACCCCATTGAGAGCAGGAGGGCGGTGAGTGCGGCGGAGCGTGTCATGGCGTTCCCCTTGGTCGGATCCTGGACTCACGCTCGCAGGCTGCGGCGCGCTGACCGCCAGTGTGCAACAGCCAACTTCAGTCTGTGCAAAGCCAATGTAAATCTTATTAAAACTCCAGAGTTTACCGGTACAGGATCGCCTGCGAATACCACTGGCCGGGCACCACGGTTTCACTGTTCATCATGATCATGTAATAGCGTGCGCCGCTGGCGTTGGCTTTCTTCTGAATTTCTGCTTCCACATCCATCGGACTGCCGCGGACCAGGGCGCTGGTGGTGCCCATTTTCACCAGACTGCCGGTTTGCGCCCGGGTTACCTCTTGCGCCTGCCCATTGGGCGCCGGCGGGGCTTTTGGCGTCGTGGTCATCATGCCACAGGCACTAAGCAGCGTGACCAGCGCCAGGGGCAGCAACAGATGGGACAGTTTCATAGAGACCTCGACAAAGCGGAAAGCATGATTTCAGTGTAACTCATTATAAATTGGAACAGATTGAGCTAATGCTATTAAGCTCAAGTTTGCCATTATGGAGGCAAACAGCGACGTGGAGAAAAACGGATGATTGAAATCTATGACGAGCGAGTGGGAGACACTGCGGTGATCCACGCGGTGCCTGCGGGGCAATATCACCAGCCATTGCCAACGGTATTTTTCTACCATGGCTATACCTCGTCGAAAGAAGTGTACGCCTATTTTGCCTATGCATTGGCCAAAGCAGGGTTTCGTGTGGTGCTGCCGGATGCCGATCTGCACGGCGAACGTTTTGATGGCAATGAAACCAAACGGCTGGCCAGTTTTTGGGAGATCCTTCGGCGCAATATTGACGAGTTACCGGCGCTGAAGGCGCACTTTGAACAGCTCGGTCTGATTGCCGAGGGGCGCATTGGCGTGGGCGGTGCGTCAATGGGCGGCATGACGACATTGGGCAGTTTTGCCCGCTATCCGTGGGTGAAAGCGGCGACCAGCCTGATGGGGGCCGGTTACTACACCTCTCTGGCGCAAACGCTGTTCCCACCGCTGGATGAGCAGGGAAATCCTTTGTCGAGCGAGGATTTTGATGCGCGCATTGCCATGCTGGCGGATTACGGTCTGGAACAGCAGTTGGAGAAAGTTGCCGATCGGCCGCTGCTGCTGTGGCACGGTGAGGCGGATGACCTGGTGCCGGCGGCGGAAAGCCTGCGGCTGGCGACCGAACTGCGCCAGAGTGGCTGGGACCGACAATTGACGTTACTCACTGAGCCGGGAGTCAAGCACCGCATTACGCCACAGGCGCTCAGTGCCACCGCCGATTTCTTCGTGCAATCGTTGTAAAAAAAGCCCCCTGCAGGCAGGGGGCCGATGGTGACTTTCGCAGTTTGATTTACTGTTTTAGGCGCGAGTTGCTTCCCTGGTACTGCATTTTCACTTAGCGATACAGTTCGGCGCTGACGTGGATGGTGCTGTTGTTTTCAGGCTCATGCAGGGCAATGATCCGATAGGCGGTGGCGCCGCGCTGGTCGGCTATCTTGCTCACCTGACTGGTGGCGTCATCCGGAGAAACCACATTCTGGTTCAGCGTGACGAAGCCAACGCTCTGACGTTGATCGGCCTGGTGTGAGGTGATCTCTGTTGCGGCCATGACGTTGGCGGAAAACAGTAAAGCAATGGCGGTAGCGATGGTGATGTGTTTCATAATTGCCTCTCTTAACTGTTTGCTTCAACGGCCTGACAGCCGGTGCCAGTGCAGCAAAAAGTTATTTGCATGTATTGAATAACCTCAAATCTTTTTCGTCGCGCTGTCTGCGGCGGATAACTACAATTTTAGACCTTCCGGCAGGATTAAAAAGGCCGCCATTTTGATGGCCTCTTTCAAAAAAAATGAATGAAATTCATGCGGCAGTGATGATTTTATTGAAAGATTTTTTCAACTGATGGATTTGTGTACATAGGTTTTGCCGACAGCAAATCGTGCTATTTACGCATCCGCTTCGCATTACCGATAATAAGCCCCCTTCGACCCTTGAGTTTTTCAGCCTGCGCAAGTATGATTACGCGTCATTTTTTCAGCCGCACACACATACACGTTCCTTGCTTCCATGGGCCGCGGTTGACCCTGACAGGAGGCTGAATAATCCGTAAGGAGCAATTCGATGCGTCATTACGAAATCGTTTTTATGGTCCACCCTGACCAAAGCGAACAGGTTCCGGGCATGATCGAGCGTTACAGTGCTACCATCACTAACGCTGCTGGTCAGATTCACCGTCTGGAAGACTGGGGCCGCCGTCAACTGGCTTACCCGATCAACAAACTGCACAAAGCCCACTACGTTCTGCTGAACGTTGAAGCTCCGCAGGAAGCGATCGATGAGCTGGAAACAAACTTCCGCTTCAACGACGCCGTTATCCGTAGCATGGTTATGCGCGTTAAGCACGCGGTAACTGAAGCATCTCCGATGGTTAAAGCGAAAGACGAACGTCGTGGCGATCGCCGCGAAGACTTCGCTAACGAAACCGCAGATGATGCTGATGCTGGGGATTCTGAAGAGTAATTTACCGTGACGGCTAATCGGCTGACGTTGTCTGGCACCGTGTGCAAGACGCCGACGCGTAAAGTGAGCCCGTCAGGTATTCCACATTGCCAGTTCGTGCTTGAGCACCGTTCAGTGCAAGTGGAAGCCGGTTTTACCCGGCAAGCCTGGTGTCGTATGCCGGTGATTATCAGCGGCAAGGCCCATCAGGCCATTACTCAAAGTATAACGGTCGGCACGCCTCTCACCGTTTCCGGTTTCATTAGCAGCCATCAAGGGCGCAATGGACTGAACAAAATGGTGTTGCATGCCGAGCAGATTGAATTGATAGATTCTGGAGACTAGCCTAATGGCACGTTATTTCCGTCGTCGCAAGTTCTGCCGTTTCACAGCGGAAGGCGTTGTTGAGATCGATTACAAAGATATCGCAACGTTGAAAAACTACATTACCGAAAGCGGTAAAATTGTCCCGAGCCGTATTACCGGTACTCGTGCAAAATACCAGCGTCAGCTGGCTCGCTGCATCAAGCGCGCTCGCTACCTGTCCCTGCTGCCATACACTGATCGTCATCAGTAATCGGCCGCCGTCTATTAACGACTTTAAGAGGATAAGGTAATGCAAGTTATTCTGCTTGATAAAGTAGCAAACCTGGGCAGCCTGGGTGATCAAGTTAACGTTAAAGCGGGCTACGCCCGTAACTTCCTGGTACCACAGGGCAAAGCTGTTCCTGCTACCAAGAAAAACGTAGAGTTCTTCGAAGTACGCCGTGCAGAACTGGAAGCCAAACTGGCTGAAATTCTGACTGCTGCTGAAGCTCGCGCAACCAAGATCAACGAACTGGGTTCAGTCACCATCGCGTCTAAATCAGGCGACGAAGGTAAACTGTTCGGCTCTATCGGCACCCGCGACATCGCTGACGCAGTTACTGCGGCAGGCGTTGAAGTTGCCAAGAGCGAAGTTCGTCTGCCGAATGGCGTTCTGCGTACCACTGGTGAACACGAAGTTCAGTTCCAGGTACACAGCGACGTATTCGCACAGCTGAATGTAGTTGTGGTAGCAGAAGCTTAATCGCTGCTGCTCGCCAAGTTAAAACGCCAGCCTCGTGCTGGCGTTTTGCTTTTCTCACGTCCGCTAAATCGCGTTACCCTGTTATCACCTTGAGTGAGGAGCAGCGGCAAATGGCAGAGATTAACTTACAGCGTGTTTATGATTTTACTGGCCCGGCGCCGGTGAACTGCTATCTGATAGATCGGCTGTGGCCGCGAGGCGTCAGCAAGGAAAGGCTGCAGGGCGTACAGTGGCTAAAGCAGGTGGCACCGGATAACGCACTGCGGCAGTGGTTTCATCAGCACCTTGAGCAGTGGGAAGAGTTTGAAAGCCGCTACCGACGGCAACTGGCGGAAAATGACGCCTGGCAGCCGCTGGTGGCATTATTACGGCAAGGTCAGCCCATGACCCTTCTTTATGGCAGTAAAGACACACAGCACAACCATGGCGTCGTGCTGCGCGACTTTCTGTTGGCGCAGTTGGCCGATTAACGCTCGCGGCGGTAACTGCCGTCGGCCTGGCGGCGGAACAGCACCTGCGTATTATCAGCGGCGGTGACCGAGAGCGCGGTGATCACGCCGTTAGTATCACGTTCGATACGCACTTCCTGGCCGGCTTTCATGTTACTGAGCGGCTTGTCATTACCTTCCACCTGCGCCATGGCGAAGACTTCGTTCACCGGCAGGCTGTTGTCGCGGAACAGTTGCGCCAGCGTCTGCCCCGGCTGGATCTGGAAACGTTGCCAGTTGCCCGCCGGTTCAGGTTCGGCAGCGTGCTGTTGCTGAGCATTATTTTGCAGATCGGCCCGCAATGGCACGCTGTTATCCTGCTGGGTAACCGGGAAAGGTTGCCCGCTGTTCTGTGAAGAGTATGGCCATAGCAGCGCCAACAGCAGGATGATGCCGAAAATCAGGGTCCAGCGGCGGTGAAAATAGGGTAATGGCTCCATCCAACCGAAACCGTCCGGCAGGTGCCAGATCTTCAGCAATAATGCTTTGATACTTTGCCCCTTACGGTTTCCCGGTGGTTGTTCTGAATCCGGATCTTCTACCGCCTCTGGCGCGGAGCCTGGTTTCAGGCGCTGGCTGAAGTTCAGCCAGGTGCGCAGCAATGGCTGGTAGACACGGGTGGTTTTCCTTCTCCTGGGCGAGATTCTGCCCATGGTGACCTCTCTTCAACGGCGTAAAATATCAGGGTACAAAAGTCTGTACCGACGTCCCGATGCTCTTGTTTCAGTATAGTCCGCTAACTGATTGAAGTGAAAGGCAGCAGCAAACCCATGCCTGTTGCGGCAGGCAATTCGCCTGGGGCGCGGGAGCGGGCGTTAACAGGAGGTTATTGTTTCTTTTTCTACGACAAAAGTCATCATTCTCCACACAAGATTTTACCCGGCTTTACGGCGCTGTTATGCTGCGCTTTCGACTTTTTAAAGACTAAAGGAAAACCCCATGACAACCCCTTCTTTTGACAGCGTTGAAGCTCAAGCGAGTTACGGGATTGGTTTACAGGTCGGCCAGCAGTTGCAAGAGTCCGGTCTGGAAGGTTTACAACCGGAAGCTCTGCTGGCAGGTTTGCGTGACGCGCTGGAAGGGAATGCCCCGGCGGTTCCGGTAGACGTGGTTCACCGTGCGCTGCGTGAAATTCACGAACGTGCGGATGCCGTGCGTCGCGATCGTCAGCAGGCGATGGCCGTTGAAGGTCAGAAATTCCTGGAAGACAACGCCAAGCGTGACGAAGTGACGCTGACCGAATCCGGTCTGCAGTTCTCCGTGCTGGAGCAGGGCGATGGCCCAATCCCGTCCCGTCAGGATCGCGTGCGTGTGCATTACACCGGTCGTCTGATTAACGGCGACGTGTTCGACAGCTCTGTAGAGCGCGGCCAGCCGGCAGAATTCCCGGTCAGCGGCGTGATCCCAGGCTGGATCGAAGCGCTGACTCTGATGCCGGTCGGCTCCAAATGGCAGCTGTACATCCCACACGACCTGGCCTACGGCGAGCGTGGTGCAGGCGCATCCATCCCGCCATTCAGCGCGCTGGTGTTTGACGTCGAGCTGTTGGAAATTCTGTAAGTCACCGCAGAGTTTTTCAAGGGCGCCTTAACGGCGCCCTTATTGTTTATTTCTTCTGCAAATCAATCTGATAAACCGCAAAGCCGATGCTGTCTGTCCCTTCAGCTTTCATCGGGTACTGGGCGTGCGTTTTGATAAACGCGCTGGCTTTGTCACTCGGCGAGGTTTCGAAGCGGATATCCAGCGGCTGCGGGCTGCTGAACGTCGCCAGTCGCCAGTTATTATCCACCTGTGGTTTCACTGCGCCGTGTTGCCTGGTTTCAGCGCTGATATAAGCCGCCAATACCGAACGGTTCTCATCCGGTGAAGCAAAAGCAATGTGTTGATCGCCGGTACCGGCAAACTTGCCGCCGTAGGCGCGGTAGTTATTAGTGGCAACCAGGAAAGTGGCGTTTGGATCGATCGGTTTGCCTTTGAACGTCAGCTCCTTGATGCGCTGCGCCTTGTCGTTAATTAACTGGCATTCGCCGTCGTAACGCGCCGGTTGGCTGACGTCGACCTGATAATTGACTCCGTCAATCACATCGAAATTATAGGTGCGGAAACCGTCCCAGTTGATCAGGCCCTGTGGTTTACTGCTGTTGACGTCGATCTGGTTGAACTGCCCGGCGGAACACTCCAGCCATTCCTTCACTTCTTTGCCGCTGGCTTTCACCACCACCAGTGTGTTGGGATAAAGGTAGAGGTCTGAAGCGTTACGGAAGGTGAGCTGACCTTTTTCCACCTCAACGAAGCTGGCCGGATCGTTTTTGCGCCCGCCTACCTTGAACGGCGCCGCGGCTGACAGCACCGGCAGGTCAGCCAGATCCGGATCGCCCTGAATATAGTGCTCGACGTAGGCCTTTTGCGCGTTATTGACGATCTGCACCGTCGGATCATCCTGCACCAGCGCCAGATAGCTGTACATGTTGTCGTCGGCCTTGCCGACGGGCTTGCTGACGAAATCTCGCGTGCCTTTGTGATCTTCCGCCAGTACTTTCAGCAGGTTGGCGTCTTCCGCCGCCAGCGATTTCTTGTTCTCTTTGTCGTAAATCGGCCGAGCTTGCGCCTTGGCCGCCGTGACTTTCCAGGTGCCGCTGTCGTTATTCAATTGCAGATCGACCACGCCGAGATGATCGCCCCACTGGCCCGGCATCACTGCCGGGATGCCGTTCAGCGTCCCCTGGGCGATGTCAGCCCCTTTGATATTGGCGAAGTCCTTGCTGGGGAACACGGCGTGAGCGTGGCCGAACATGATGGCGTCGATGCCCGGTACCTGGCTGAGGTAGTACACCGAGTTTTCCGCCATGGCCTTGTACGGCTCGCTGGACAGGCCGGAGTGTGGGATAGCCACAACCAGATCGGCGCCCTGTTTGCGCATTTCCGGTACGTAACGTTTAGCCGTTTCGGTGATGTCGTTAACGGTGACCTTGCCCTGCAGATTGGCTTTATCCCACACCAGGATTTGTGGTGGCACAAAGCCGATATAACCGATGCGCAAACTATGTTCTTTGCCGTCACGGTCTTTTACCGGCGTATCGACGATAATGTAAGGAGTGAACAGGGGTTTTTGTGTTTTAGCGTCGATCACGTTGGCGTTGATATACGGGAATTTGGCACCGGCAATGGCGTTTTTCAGGTAATCGAGCCCGTAGTTGAACTCATGGTTGCCGATATTGCCGACCACATAATTCAGGGTATTCATCGCCTTATACACCGGGTGTACATCACCGGGTTTCAGGCCCTTGGCCGCCATATAATCGCCGAGCGGGCTGCCCTGAATAATGTCGCCGTTGTCCACCAGCACCGTATTGGCTGCCTGCTGACGGGCCTGTTCAATCAGGCTGGCGGTGCGTACCAGACCGAATTTATCGGTCGGTTTATCCTTGTAGTAATCGAAGTCCATCATGTTGCTGTGCAGGTCGGTGGTTTCCAGCACGCGCAGATCGACCGTTGCCGCTTGTGCGGAGGCGCACACCAGCATAGCGAGGGCAGACAACGTCAGCGGACGCTTCATCATTTTTAGTTTTCTCCATTCCATTTTTCGAGTTTTATCGCAGAGGAACATGTAATTAACATTGGTTGTCTCACCAAACTGTGAAGTGTGGCAGAAAATAAGCCAGTGCAGGACAGTAAATGTCACAGTTGTGACGGCAAAGACTCGAGTAATTACCGCGGGTTAAATCGTTGTGATGGATATTCCATGCAAAAAAAACTAGGCTGCTAGCAATGAGAAAGGGGAAATGACCCATGGAACTGCATATCTGAGGTGAATGATGTTAGAGCAAATTTGCCAACTGTCCCGCGAGGCGGGCGCAGCGATCATGGCGGTATATGACGGTAAACAACCGCTTGATGTCGCACAGAAAAAAGATGATTCCCCGGTGACGGCGGCCGATCTGGCAGCGCACCACATCATCCAACGCGGCCTGGCAGCGTTAACGCCGGAAATACCGTTACTGTCAGAAGAAGATCCACCGGGCTGGGAAGTGCGACAGAATTGGACGCGTTACTGGCTGGTCGATCCGCTGGACGGCACCAAGGAATTCCTCAATCGTAACGGCGAATTCACGGTAAATATTGCTTTGATTGAAGACGGGCAGGCGGTGATGGGCGTGGTTTACGCCCCGGCAATCGACGTGTTGTACCTGGCCGAACGCGGCAAAGCCTGGAAAGAAGAAAAAGGCCAACGTCAGGCGATTGGCGTCAGTAATGCCAATCCGCCGTTGGTGGTGGTTAGTCGCTCGCACAGTGACGAAGAGCTGAAGGATTACCTGAATCAGTTAGGTGAGCATCAGACCGTATCGGTCGGTTCCTCGCTGAAGTTCTGCCTGGTGGCAGAAGGTAAAGCGCAGCTTTACCCACGTTTTGGGCCGACCAATATCTGGGATACCGCCGCCGGACACGCGGTCGCGGTGGCGGCCGGAGCGCAGATCCACGACTGGCAGGGCAGGCCGCTGCTCTATACGCCGCGTGAGTCTTTCCTCAACCCCGGCTTCCGGGTTTCGCTGTTCTAATTCAGTTTGCCAGCAGTTGGTGCAGTTGGGTCATGACCTGCTGCACCTCTTCCGGCGTCAGTGCGCCGTCTTTGGCAAACTGGATCCTGCCCTGCTTATCCAGCACCACAATGGCTGACCCCTTCGGCTGTAAATCCCAGGCTTTGCGCACGTTGCCGTTGCTGTCGACCACAAACTGCGACCAGGGGAACTCTTTCTTGCTGTCTTCGATACTGCTGCGGACAAACATCGCCGTGCCGAGCAGAGCATCATCGGTATTCACTATTGTCGTCGTTTGGTAACGATCGTGCGGTAGCTTGGCTTTCTTAATCGCTTCTATCAGTGGGTCGTTCATGTCCTTGGCAGAGCTGCGGCCGGCAATATGCTGGATGACTCGCACTTTTCCACTGAGCTGCGCGCTATTCCAGTTTTGATAGCTAAACTTATCATTAGCGTAGTTCAGCTCACCCTTGTCGCTGACGCCAATCGGCGCTACGCGTTGCTGGAGCTGGAAGTTATGCGCAGAGGCAAAAAGGGGTGCAAACAGCAGGGACGCAATGAGCATGTGACTTTTTTTCATGCCTTCTCCTTGAAGGTGGAATGGTGCCGACCGCACCCGACAGCCTAAAGCATAGGTGGTGATCGGAGGTCTGTCCTGTTAGCCGGATCTCAGTTCTTCCTTCAGGCCGCTAATACCCGGTTTTTGAAGGGATATACTGAAAAAGTTATATATAATCATATACAATTCTGTCAAAAAGTGTAAATCCAGTGAAGATCTCCAGGCGGAAATGAACGTTATAGTCTTTACTAGGTCTACTACATGGCAATCAAGTTGCGTTCTTACTTTAGTGGCTGCCACCTTGGCGGCTCGCTGAGCGCATGGACCAAACGGAGGAAAGTAATAGAATGAGAATCTTCCAGCGTTATAATCCGTTGAAAGTGGCGAAGTACGTCAAGACCCTGTTTCGTGGCCGGCTGTATATCAAAGATGTGGGCGCGTTCGAATTCGATGAAGGGAAAATTCTGCTGCCGAAAATTCGCGACCGGCGTCACTTCAGCGTGATGTCAGAGGTTAACCGTCAGGTGTTGTTGTTGCAGACCGAGATGGGTTGATCAACTACCCGTCGCCTTTCAAGCTGCAGCGTTGTTACCTGCACTCAGTTACGTGGCCCATCCGTGGGCCACGCCCCTAAAGGGGCCGCTGCAAGCAGCGTTCAAATCTGTTCCCGACAGATTTGTCACCTCAGTTACTTACTAAAGTAAGCGCCTGGGGATGAGTGAGCTGGCCGCCTAGCTGCAACTCGAAATTCATAGGGTAATAGTTAGAGCACCTGCAAAAGCTAAAATAATCGCGGCCCCGTTTGGGGCCGCTGACGTTTTTATCGATGGAGATCAGGCTGCGGGTTTTTCTTCCGGTGCCTTCGGCAGTACTGATGCCGGTTTGTCGCTCAGCCGGGTTACCAACAGTTGGTCAATCTTGTAGCTGTCGATATCCACCACTTCAAACTTGTAGCCGGCGTATTTGACGAAGTCGGTCCGTTTCGGGATCTTGCGCAGCATATACATCATAAAGCCGCCGATGGTTTCGTAGTTGCCCGCCTGCGGGAACTCATCAATGTGCAGTACGCGCATTACATCGTCGATCGGCGTCCCGCCCTCAATCAGCCATGAGCTTTCATCACGCGCCACGATCTGCTCTTCCTGGCCCTGGCCTACCAGATCGCCCATCAGCGTGGTCATCACGTCATTGAGTGTGATGATACCCACGACCAACGCATATTCATTGAGAATAACCGCAAAGTCTTCACCGGCGGTTTTAAAGCTTTCCAGCGCTTCGGACAGCGTCAGGGTATCCGGCACGATCAGCGCCGAGCGGATCTGCACGCCGCTGCTCAGCACCAGGCTCTGATTGCCCAGCACGCGGTTCAACAGGTCTTTGGAGTCCACGTAGCCGACGACTTGATCGATATTGCCATCACAGACCAGGAACTTGGAGTGCGGATGGGTCGAGACCTTCTCGATAATGCTTTCTTCGGTCTCACGCAGGTCGAAGTAAACCACGCTTTCACGCGAGGTCATTGACGAAGGTACGGTGCGAGACTCCAGTTCGAAGACGTTTTCGATCAGCTCATGCTCCTGTTTGCGCAGCACACCCGCCAGGGCACCGGCTTCTACCACCGCGTAGATATCGTCGGAGGTGATGTCGTCTTTGCGCACCATCGGCAGTTTGAACAGGCGGAAGATCAGGTTTGCCATGCCGTTGAAGAACCACACCAGCGGCCGGAAAATCATGATCGAGAAACGCATCGGGTTGATGATCCGGACGGCAAACGTCTCTGGTGCAATCATACCGATGCGCTTCGGGGTCAAATCTGCAAACAGGATAAACAGGCTGGTTACCAGCACGAATGAACAGACGAAGCTGGCCTGCTCTGCCAGTTCAGGTGATAAAAAGCGGTCGAACAACGGTTGGAATGTAGGAGAAAAGGCTGCATCGCCGACGATACCGCCGAGAATGGCCACGGCGTTCAGGCCAATCTGTACCACGGTAAAATACAGCCCCGGGGTTTCCTGCAGTTTGAGGACTTTGGCGGCATTGACGTTACCTTCGTCAGCCATCATTTTCAGTTTAATCTTGCGTGACGCGGCCAGAGATATTTCCGACAGTGAGAAGAACGCACTCACTGCGATCAGAAAAAGAATCAGTAAAATACTGTTTAACATAATCTATCCATACGTGCCGACGGGATGACGGCGCTCTTGAGGAAGGGTAGTACATTGTAAAAAAAGTAGCGATAACAACCAGAAAGAAGGTTATCGGGCCGATGATCCGGCCCGCACAGTATAGCAGCAGCCCTACCGGGGCCGCCAGCGGTTAAAAAATTACCTCCAACCTGCGGCTTAGCCCTGTGGTGGCAAGCAAACACCGATACCACCCAGACCACAGTATCCTTCAGGGTTTTTGTACAGGTACTGCTGGTGGTCGTCCTCGGCATAGTAGAACGGCAGGGCCGGTGCGACTTCGGTGGTGATGGCGCGTTTATCGCCGGCCTGCTCCATCGCCTGTTGGAAACGCTGCAGGCTGCTTTCCGCTTCGGTCTGCTGCTCCTGCGTCAGCGTATAAATCGCCGAGCGATACTGGGTACCGACGTCGCCGCCCTGACGCATGCCCTGCGCCGGATCGTGGTTCTCCCAGAATACCTGCAGCAACTGTTTGTAGCTGATGATTTTCGGATCGAATACCACTCGTACCACTTCCGTATGGCCAGTTTGGCCGCTGCATACTTCGCGGTAGGTCGGGTTTGGCGTATAGCCACCGCTGTAGCCTGCTGCGGTGCTGTAAACCCCTTGCTGCTGCCAGAACAGGCGTTCCACTCCCCAGAAACACCCCATGGCGAAGATCGCTACTTCCAGGCCGTCCGGCACTTGGGTCATTGAGTGATCGGTGACCACGTTAAGCGTGGCAACCGGCATGGGAGTGGTGCGGCCAGGTAATGCGTTTGCCTGGTCGACAGTTTGTGTTTTATCAAAAAATGGCACCACGGTTGACTCCTGTTGTCACAGTAAGAATTGGCCCAAGAGGCGGCAGTTAAGTTGTATCTAACCGCAACTTTGCCCACAATAAGCTACATATTGAGATTATGTATCAGATTAACGCAGTATCTAGAGCGCCAAAAGATAAGAATGCGCCAGTTCACTGCGGCAGTAAAACCGTAACATGCAGCGTCTGGAAAAATGCTGAAAAGGGCCGCCGTCCTGATAGCGCGGAGTAGGCCCTGGCCCCAGAGCGAGTGTTATTACAGGAAAGTAAAATAAATTAAGGAGAACACGTGCCACGATACCGTGCCCTGTGCTTTGTGTGTGCGCTGCTCGCCACGCCTGCGGCCTATTCGGCGAATGTGCGGCTGCAGGTTGAAGGACTTAGTGGGGAATTGGAAAAAAACGTCCGGGTGCGTTTGTCGTCCATCACGCCGGAGGAGGTCAGTACGGATGGCCGTTTTCGCGCACGTGTGGATGAAGCCGTCCGTCAGGGGCTGAGAGCACTTGGCTATTATCAGCCCACCATCGACTTTACGCTGGATGACCGGCCAGGGCTGGCTCGTCCGGTGCTGCACGCCAAGGTTAATCCGGGCGAGCCGGTGCGGATTGCCGGCGCCAATATCGTGCTGGAAGGCGGCGCGAAAACCGATGACGACTATCTGGCGTTAGTCAAAAAAGGCAAGCCGACGATAGGCGAGATCCTCAATCACGGCAAATACGACAGTTTTAAAGGTTCGCTGACCGGCCTGGCACTGCGTAAAGGCTATTTCGATGCCGATTTGACCAAGAGCCAGCTCGGCGTGGCCGAAGAGCTGCACAAGGCCTATTGGGACATCGACTTCAACAGCGGGCAGCGTTATCGCTTTGGCCAGGTGAAGTTTACCGGCTCGCAAATTCGTGAAGACTATCTGCAAAATCTGGTGCCCTTTCATCAGGGGGATTATTACAGTTCGGAAGACCTGGCCGAACTGAACCGCCGTTTATCCGCCACTAACTGGTTTAACTCGGTGGTGGTGTCCCCTGATTTCAAAGATGCCAAAGAGAACAAGATTTTGCCGTTAGATGCGTTGGTATCGCCGCGCACGCGTAACACCATCGAAACCGGGGTCGGTTATTCCACCGACGTCGGTCCCCGGATCAAAGGCACCTGGAAAAAACCCTGGCTTAACGACCGAGGTCACAGCCTGGAAACCAGTGCGAGCGTTTCGGCCCCGGAACAGCAGCTCGATTTGACCTATAAAATCCCGTTATTGAAGAATCCACTGGAGCAGTACTATCTGCTGCAGGGCGGTTTCAAGAACGTCGATCTCAACGATACCAAGTCCGTCACTTCAAAAGCGGTGGTTTCCCGCAACTGGGATCTTTCCAGCGGCTGGCAGCGGGCATTGAACCTGACCTGGCGTCTTGACCACTTTACTCAGGGTAACGTCACCAACACCACCATGCTGCTGTATCCCGGCGTTAGCGTTAACCGCACCCGTTCGCGCGGCGGCCTGATGCCCACCTGGGGTGACAGCCAGCGCTATTCTATTGATGTGTCCGACAGCACCTGGGGATCAGACGTAGACTTCGCGCTGATGCAGGCGCAGAACGTCTGGATCCGCACCCTGGCCGACAAGCACCGTTTTGTCGCGCGTGGGCAGGTGGGCTGGATTGAAACCAACGACTTTGAGAGAGTGCCGCCAGACCTGCGATTCTTCGCCGGTGGCGATCGCAGCATTCGTGGTTACAAGTACAAGGGCATTTCACCCCGCGACGACGACGGTAAGCTGACCGGTGCATCCAAAATGCTGACCGGCTCGCTGGAGTATCAATACAACGTGACCGGCAAATGGTGGGGCGCGGTGTTTGTCGATTCAGGCGAAGCGGTGAACGATATCAAGCAGAGCGACTTTAAGACCGGTGCCGGCTTCGGCGTGCGCTGGCAGTCACCGGTTGGCCCGGTGAAGCTGGATATCGCCGCCCCGGTTGGGGATAAGGACACCCACGGGGTGCAGTTCTATATTGGTTTGGGGCCTGAACTATGAGCCTGATAAAAAAGATTTGCCTGGGTTTCCTGATTGTCCTGCTATTGCTGATCGGCGGCGTTGCGTACCTGCTCGGGACCACCAGTGGTTTACATTTGGTTATCAACAGTGCGGCACGCTGGGTGCCGGGGCTGGATATTGCCAGCGTCACCGGCGGCTGGCGTGACCTGACGCTGAAAGGCGTGAAATACCAGATGCCCGGCGTAACGGTAAATGCCGGGCAGTTCCATCTGTCGCTGGATCTGGCCTGTTTTAAAAACAGTTCGCTGTGCGTCAACGCCCTGACTGCGCAGGATGTGGACGTGGTGGTGAAAACCAAAGAAATGACGCCGTCCGCGCCGGTGGCAGAGACCAGCGAGCCGACCACCAACCTGAGCACGCCGTACCCCATCACTTTACGCATGCTGGCGCTGAACAACGTTAAGGTCAGCGTCGACGATACGGCCATTTCTCTTGGCGAGTTCCGGACTGGCGCACAGTGGCAGGAACGTGCTCTTACCCTGCTGCCAACCAAAATCAGCGGCTTGTTGATAGCTCTGCCGAAAACCCCGCAGAACCCACTGCCGGAGGCGGTGCAACCGGTGGTTGAGGTGGCGAAAAAGGTAGAGGAAAAAGCCAATCAGGGCGCGAAGCCGGCTCCTCAGCCGGAAGAGAAGCCGCTGGGCGAAACGCTGAAAGAACTGTTCGCCAAGCCACTGCTGCCGGATCTGCCGGACATTCGCCTGCCGCTGGATATCACCGTTAAGGAGATCAGCGGCGAACAGCTGCGGTTGACCGGTGATACCGACGTGCTGATCACCAGCCTGCTGCTGCAGGCCAGTACTCTGGATCAGCATATCCAGCTGGACAATTTCGACGTCAAATCCCCGCAGGGCACGCTGTCGGCCCAGGGGCAAGCTACGCTGACCGGCAGTTGGCCGGTGGAAATGGTGGCCAACAGCACGTTGAACATCGATCCATTGAAAGGCGAAAAGGTTAAGCTGAACATTGGCGGTGGGCTGCGTGAAGAACTCAAGGTGGCGCTCAACCTGTCCGGTCCGGTCGGCGCGCAGCTTGATCTGCAAACCCAACTGGCCGAAGCCGGTTTACCGCTGGCGCTGACGCTGCAAAGTAAACAGCTGAAATGGCCGCTGAGCGGCGAATCGCAATACCAGATCAACGATTTCCGCCTGCGCTTTAACGGCAAGGCAACCGACTATGCGTTGTCGACCCGCGCCAATATCAAAGGCCAGGACTTGCCACCGGCGGTACTGACGCTGGACGGTAAAGGTAACGTTGAACAGTTCAAACTGGATCGCCTGCGGTTGGCGGCCTTGCAGGGCAATACCGACCTGACTGCGCTGGTGGACTGGAGCAAGGCCATCAGCTGGAATTCACAGCTGACGCTGAGCGGCATCAATACCGCCAAACAGTGGCCGGAATGGCCGGCGAAGTTGGACGGCAAAATCACCACCCGCGGTAGTCTGCACGGCGGCAGTTGGCAATTGCAGGTGCCGGTGCTGCAGCTCGACGGTAACGTGAAGCAAAACAAGGTCACCGCTCGCGGTACGCTCAGCGGCAACGCTGCCGGCCAATGGAAAATTCCGGGTATCGATCTGACTCTGGGTCGTAACCAACTGAACGTCAAAGGCCAACTGGACGAGAAGAGCTGGAACCTGGATGCGAACATCGACGCACCGCGCCTCGACGGCGCTTTGCCGGGACTGGGCGGTACGGCGAAAGGTTTGCTTAAGCTACGCGGCAACCTGCAGGCACCTCAGTTGCTGGCAGACTTGACGGCATCTGGCCTGCAGTGGCAGGCGCTGCGCATCAACCGGGTCAAAATTGACGGTGACGTGCGTTCCAGCGACCAGATCCAGGGGCAACTGGCGGTGCGGGTCGAACAGCTCAAGCAAGATGCGTTGGACATCAACCTGCTGACTTTGGATGCCAAAGGCAGTGAGAAACAGCATCAGCTGCAACTGAAAATTGACGGCAAACCGGTCTCTGGCCAGTTGGCGCTGCAGGGCAGTTTCGATCGCGAGCAGCAACGCTGGCGCGGCAACCTGAACAATACGCGCTTCGATACTCCGGTGGGGGAATGGCGGTTAAGTCGCGCCATCGCGCTTGATTATCTGAATACCGCACAGAAAATCAGTATTGGGCCACACTGCTGGCAGAACCCGAATGCCGAACTCTGCGTGCCGAAAACCATCGAAGCCGGGCAGAGCGGTCAGGCCAGCGTGGTGCTGAACCGCTTTGATCTGGCGATGATCAAGTCTTTCCTCGGGCCGGAAACGGCCCTGAGCGGCGTATTCAGCGGGCGGGCGGACGTTAGCTGGAAACCGGGCGGTGCGTTGCCGGAGGCGAAAGTCTCGCTGGTGGGCAATGGCGTGAAGGTGGTACAGCAGGTGCAGGGTAATGCGCTGCCGATCGCCTTTGACCGGCTGAATCTCAACGCCGGGCTGACCAACGGCCGTGCGCAGGCCGACTGGTTGATCAAGCTGACCAATAATGGCCAGTTTGACGGTAACGTACAGGTTGTCGATCCGCAGGTGCGCCGCAATATCAGCGGTAACGTCAACATTACCAATATTTCACTGGCGATGATTAACCCGGCGTTGATGCAGGGGGAAAAAGCCGCGGGCATGCTGAATGCCAACCTGCGTCTGGGCGGTAACGCGCAGAAACCTTTGGTGTATGGCCGTATGGCGTTGGACAAGGTCGATATTGACGGTCACTGGATGCCGTTCGACATGACCGAAGGCCGGCTGGCGATGAACTTTGACGGCATGACCTCGACGCTGGAAGGCTTGGTTAGCACCACCCACGGTCAGCTTAATCTGTCCGGTGACGCTGACTGGCGTGATATCAACGCCTGGCGTGCACGCATTGCCGCCAAGGGCGATAAACTGCGGGTGACGGTGCCGCCGATGATCCGCATCGACGTTTCACCTGATCTGGTCTTTGAAGCCACGCCGCAGCTGTTCTCACTTAATGGTTCGGTAGATATTCCGTGGGCGCGTATTACGGTACAGGAACTGCCGGAAAGCGCGGTGGGCGTCTCTTCCGACGAAGTGATGCTGGATGAGCAGCTTAAACCGATACAGCCGAAAACGGCGGGGATCCCGATCAACAGCAACCTGATGATCCACGTTGGCAACGATGTGCGATTGGATGCCTTTGGTCTGAAAGCGCGGTTGAAGGGTGATCTGAAAGTGGTGCAGGATAAGAATGGCCTGGGCCTGAACGGTCAGATTGACATCCCTTCCGGTCGCTTCCATGCTTATGGTCAGGATTTGATCGTTCGCAAGGGCCAGTTGATGTTCTCGGGGCCGCCGGATCAGCCGTTGCTGAATCTTGAGGCGATCCGTAATCCGGACTCGACCGAAGATGACGTCACCGCTGGGGTACGCGTCACCGGGTTGGCGGATGCACCCAAGCTGGAAGTGTTCTCGGATCCGGCCAAATCCCAGCAGGAAGCGCTGTCTTATCTGTTGCGCGGCCAGGGATTGGGCAGTTCCGGTGCTGATGGCAACGCAATGACCTCAATGTTAATTGGGATGGGGGTTGCACAAAGTGGTCAACTTGTGGGTAAAATCGGCGAGGCATTTGGCGTAAGCAATTTGGCCCTGGATACTCAGGGGGTTGGCGACAGTTCCCAGGTTGTCGTCAGCGGTTATGTTCTCCCTGGCTTACAAGTAAAATATGGGGTGGGCATTTTCGACTCATTGGCCACACTGACGTTGCGTTACCGCCTGATGCCTAAATTGTATCTTGAAGCGGTGTCTGGTCTCGACCAGGCATTAGATTTGCTCTATCAGTTTGAGTTTTAGCGATGCGAATAATTGTCTACGGCAGTTTACGACGCAAACAGGGAAACAGCCATTGGATGACTAACGCCCAATGGTTAGGCGAGCATGAGCTCGAGGGCTATCAGATTTATAATCTGGGCCATTACCCGGCGGCGATCCCTGGAGAGGGCACGGTACATTGTGAGGTGTACCGCATCAACTCATCGATTTTGGCTGAGCTGGACGAACTGAAAAGCAACACCAAGGACTATAAGCGCGAGCTGATTCAGACGCCTTATGGAAGTGCGTGGATCTACCTGTATAAACACAGTGTGGACGGTTACCCGCGGATTAACAGCGGTGACTGGCTGAAGCGTCTCGACGAAAAGTAAAAAAAAACACCGCTCACTGAGCGGTGTTTTTTTATCGGACGGCGGTCAGGAATTACTTCTTGGCAGCACGTTCGAAAGAGGCAATGATTTCAGCTTTGGCAGCGGCAGCGTCTGCCCAGCCTTCCACTTTCACCCATTTGCCCTTCTCCAGATCTTTGTAGTGCTCGAAGAAATGAGAGATCTGTGCTTTCAGCAGTTCCGGCAGGTCGTTCACATCTTTGATGTGATCGTACTCTTTGCTCAGTTTGCTGTGCGGAACGGCAACCAGTTTCGCATCTTCACCGGCTTCGTCGGTCATCTTCAGTACGCCCACCGGACGGCAGCGGATCACTGAGCCAGGCTGCAGCGGGTATGGCGTTGGTACCAGCACGTCAACCGGATCACCGTCCAGAGACAGGGTGTGGTTGATGTAACCGTAGTTGCACGGATAGAACATCGCGGTGGACATGAAACGGTCAACAAACAGCGCGCCGGTGTCCTTGTCGATTTCATATTTGATCGGATCGGCATTGGCCGGGATTTCGATAACTACGTAGATGTCTTCTGGCAGGTCTTTGCCAGCAGGGACGTTAAGCAAGCTCATGTCGGTTTCCTTTAATCAAACCAGAAATGGAGTGGCGGCTATTATAGCGGACTCTTTTGCGATTTCCTGCCCTTTTCATCACCCAAGCCCCGGCAGACAGTCATCCACTGAATTTCCAGATTAATCCTCCAGCGACGTTAAGTTTTCCCCGAGGTTGCCGATAACTTCATCAAATAATAATGAGTCGGCGAAGTCTGGCTCCGCGTTTTACCTCCTCTACGTTAGAACTCACTATTTCTGAAGCCGGGAAGAACTCATGCTAAAAAAGATTACGGTCAAGGCCGGGCTGATTGCCTTGCTGAGCCTGATGACGCTGCTGTTGATTATGGTCAGCACCATCGGCGTCAACGCCATTAACGAAGGGTCGCGATCGTTGCACACCCTCAACCAGATTTTAGGGGAAGAACTGGGGTCGCTGGCTAGTAGCTCCAACCTGACGCTACGCGCCAGAACGGCCGCCTCCTTGGCGGTGCGCCAGCGTGAAATCGGCCAGATCGAGGTATCCGACGCCACTGTGGGGCGCATCTATGATTACCTTGCACAGTCGAAACAGGAAATGGCGCGCTTTGTCAGCGTCGGCACCGTCACCGAACGTGGGCGTGAACTGTCCAGTCGCTTGCAAAACAGTTACCGCGCCTATCTGGAACAGGGCGTCAGACCGATGGCCGACGCCATCAAGGCCGGCAAGGTTGATGACTATTACGACATCCAGGAAACCAAAATCTCTGCCCTGAGCATCGCTTTCGAAAAGGACCTCAGCGACTTCCGCAGCTTTGCCATGAAGATCGGCCAGCAGCGGGTGAATGAAGCGGAAAGCAATGCCAGCACCAAGATTACCCTGATCCTGATCGCCGGCCTGCTCAGCGTGTTGCTGGCGGTATTGGCCTGGTTCGCGCTGCGGGTGATCATTCTGCGTCCACTCGATGAGTCCATCGCCCAGTTGGAACATATCGCCGGCGGCGACCTGACGCACGACATCACCGGCGAAGGGGAAACCGAAATGGGTCGTCTGATCCGTGCGATGCAGCGGATGCAGCAGGCACTGGTCAGTTCGGTCAGCAAGGTTCGTGATGCCAGCAGCCAAATTGACACCGGCTCACGCGAGCTGGCCGCCGGCAACCTGCATCTGGCGCAGCGCACCGAAGAGTCGGCCGCTTCGCTGGAGGAAACCGCTGCCAGTATGGAGCAACTGACCTCGACGGTGAAAATGAACGCCGAGAATTGCGAGCAGGCCAATCAGCTGGCGCTCAGCGTCTCTGATATTGCCAATCAGGGCAGTGAGGTCGTCAGCCAGGTGATGGACAAGATGCAGGCCATTACCGATAGCTCGCGGCGTATCGCCGATATTATCAGCGTGATGGACGGTATTTCCTTCCAGACCAATATTCTGGCGCTGAATGCGGCGGTAGAAGCGGCACGCGCGGGTGAGCAAGGGCGCGGCTTTGCCGTGGTGGCGGGTGAAGTACGCAGCCTGGCTCAGCGCAGCGCACAATCGGCCAAGGAGATCAAAGGGTTGATCGAAGCTTCGCAAAATCGGGTACAGGAAGGCGAGCAGATGGCCGAGTCTGCGGCGAAAACCATGAATGGTATAACCGGTGAGGTAGGGCGTGTGACGGCGTTGATGCGGGAAATTTCTGCGGCAACGCGTGAGCAAAGCAGCGGTATTGAACAGGTCAATCTGGCGGTGGCGCAGATGGATCAGGTGGCGCAGCAAAATGCGGCATTGGTCGAGGAGTCGGCGGCAGCAACGCGCTCGCTGGAGGATCAGGCCCAGTTGTTGGCCCAGAGTATGGCGGCGTTCAAACTATAATGCAGGGGGGCGACAGGCGCCCCCCACATAGAACCAGTTATTCGTCCGGGTTCTCGGCGATAAAGCGCTCGGCGTCTTCCACCATGGATTTGGTGCCGACGAAGAACGGTGCACGCTGGTGCAGTTTCACCGGGGTAATGTCCAGAATACGGTTTTTACCGTCGCTGGCTTTACCGCCGGCCTGTTCCGCCAGGAACGCCATCGGGTTGCATTCATACAGCAGGCGCAGCTTGCCTTGCGGGTGGCTGGCGGTGCTTGGATAAATATAGATGCCGCCTTTAAGCAGGTTGCGGTGGAAGTCGGCAACCAGCGAACCGATGTAGCGTGAGGTATAAGGGCGCTGAGTGGCTTCATCCTGTTCCTGACAATATTTGATGTATTTCTTCACACCGCGCGGGAACTTGATGTAGTTACCTTCGTTGATGGAATACATATTGCCGGTAGCCGGGAAGCGAACTTTCTCATGGGAGAGGCAGAACACGCCCAGAGAAGGATCGTAGGTAAAGGCATGCACGCCATAACCGGTGGTGTACACCAGCATGGTGGATGAACCATAAACCACATAGCCGGCGGCGACCTGAGCGCTGCCAGGCTGCAGGAAGTCTTCTTCGGTCACGGGAATGCCGACCGGGGTAATGCGACGATAGATAGAGAAAATCGTACCGACCGAGACGTTGACATCGATGTTGGACGAACCGTCCAACGGATCCATCAGCACCACGTACTTGGCATTTTCAGCCCGCTCGCCGTCGAATATCACGATTTCATCTTCTTCTTCAGAAGCGATACCCGCAACTTCACCGCGCGCTTTCAATGCTGCTTTCAGCTTTTCGTTAGCGTACAGGTCCAGTTTCATCTGAACTTCACCCTGTACATTGGAAACGCCGCTGGTGCCGAGAATATCAACCAGACCCGCTTTGTTGATATCGCGGTGGATGATTTTGGCGCCCAGTTTAATTGCAGAAAGTAACGCTGTCAGCTCGCCGGTGGCGTGAGAGAAGTCGTGCTGTTTCTCGACGATAAATTCGCCTAACGTTTTCATGACACAATCCCTGAATCTACGGATGGGTAGCGGTTTGTTAACAAACCGCCAACGTATTCGCGAGCAGTGTAGCCCAAAGATGAACGCTATTCATAGGCAAATCCATTTCTTCTGGACGATTCTGAGCGTTAGAATGTGCCAACATTCGACGTACTCTATGAGAAAACTATGCGCATTCACATTCTTGGGATCTGTGGCACCTTTATGGGCGGGCTGGCGGTGCTGGCTCGTTCGCTAGGGCATGAGGTGACCGGCTCTGACGCTAATGTCTATCCGCCGATGAGCACGCTGTTGGAGAAAGAAGGGATCGCACTGATCCAGGGCTACGATCCGGCTCAGTTGGATCCTGCACCGGATCTGGTGATCATCGGTAACGCCATGACGCGCGGTAATCCGTGTGTTGAAGCAGTACTGGAGCAGGGCATCCCTTACGTTTCCGGCCCGCAGTGGCTGCATGATTATGTGCTGCGCGATCGCTGGGTACTGGCCGTTGCCGGGACACACGGCAAGACCACCACCGCCGGCATGGCAACCTGGATCCTGGAAGCCTGCGGCTACCAGCCGGGCTTTGTTATCGGTGGCGTGCCGGGCAACTTTGACGTTTCTGCTCGCCTGGGGGGCAGCCCGTTCTTTGTCATCGAAGCCGATGAATATGACTGCGCGTTCTTCGACAAGCGTTCCAAGTTTGTGCATTACAGCCCGCGTACGCTGATCCTGAACAATCTGGAGTTTGATCACGCCGATATCTTCGACGATCTGAAAGCGATCCAGAAACAGTTCCACCATCTGGTGCGTTTGGTGCCAGGCAAGGGCAAAATTATTTTGCCTGATAACGACAGCCACCTGAAACAGGTGATGGCGATGGGCTGCTGGAGCGAGCAGGAGCTGGTTGGGGAAGAAGGCGCATGGCGTGCACAGAAACTGACGCCGGACGCCAGCCATTATGCGGTTTTCCTTAATGGTGAGCAGGTGGGCGAAGTTAAGTGGTCGCTGGTCGGTGAACACAACATGCATAACGGTTTGATGGCCATTGCCGCCACGCGCCATGTGGGTGTGTTGCCTGAAGATGCCTGCCGCGCGCTCGGCGATTTTATCAATGCCCGCCGTCGTCTGGAGCTGCGTGGTGAAGCCAATGGCGTCACGGTATATGACGACTTTGCCCATCATCCAACGGCAATTCTGGCGACCCTGGCTGCGTTGCGTAGCAAGGTGGGTGGCACTGCCCGCATTCTGGCGGTGCTTGAGCCGCGCTCCAACACCATGAAAATGGGCATCAGCAAGAACGATCTGGCCCCGTCGCTGGGTCGTGCCGATGAAGTCTTCCTGTTCCAGCCGCACCATATCCCCTGGCAGGTGGCGGAAGTGGCGGAAGCCTGCGTACAGCCGGCCCACTGGAGCGCCGATCTGGATACGCTGGTGGATATGATCGTGAAAACGGCTCAGCCGGGCGACCATATTCTGGTGATGAGTAACGGCGGCTTTGGGGGTATTCACGATCGGCTGCTGGAGGCTTTGGCCAACAAACCCGATCCGAAAGCCACCTATTGATTTTGATGACAAAGTTGTCTTTGAACCCGAGATACTCGGGCCTAGCGCACCGAGGGGCCATTATGGGACACATCCATGTGTCCCACCCTGCGGGCCGACTGGAAGTCGTTCCAATTTGCTCCCGGAAAATTGGTCGGCGGACAAGCCGCTACGACCCCATCGGCACGCTCTCCCTAATAACGGGCTTTGCCAGCGTCTAAGGGCCGATAACGGCCCTTTTTTACGCCCATAAAAAAGCCCTCGCGAGCGAGGGCAACGGGGTTCGTCGGATAGGACGACGAATTTCTTCAGAGAATCAAAGCTTACGACAGAACTCGGCAGTGGCAGTGACGAGGGTAATCAGTTCGGTAAGCCTGTCCTCTGAATTGTTATTTATAGATTTCGGCGGTCGCGTGCCAGTTGCCGTTTTCGTAGGCTTCGATCACGCGGTAGGCTTTAGCACCTTGTTTGTCGGCCTTGTCAGACAGCGCCTGACGAATATCGGAAGGTGCGCCGGTAATGCCGCTGGCGGTAATGGTACCGACAGACTGAAGATTGGTTGCCTGGTCATTTGTGATTAACGTAGCGGCAGAAGCCCCGAAGGAAACAACTGACAGCAGGCTAAGTGCGACGAGGGTAGTTTTCATGCTCATGATATTAAGTCCTGTTGTGATAACCGCCTGGAAGGGCTTTTTCAGCGTTTTTATACTTGAAGGCCGTTATCGGGGTACTGGGTTCCAGAGTTTTATTGCCCGTTGCCGGGTAACGCCTTGTACTTATTTGTAAATTTCTGCGGTCGCGTGGAAGTTGCCTTCGTTGCGCGCTTCGATCACACGGTAAGCGGTTGCCCCTTTGGCATCGGCTTTTTCAGACAGTGCCTGACGGATGTCTGAAGGTGCACCGGCAACACCGCTGACGGTGATAGTGCCTGCAGACTGCATATTTGCAGCCTGATTTGCATCAACAGATTGTGCTGCAAATGCGCCGAAAGAAAGCATGGATAGAACGCTCATGGTTGCGATGGTAGCTTTAATTTTCATTTTCTCACCTTATCGTATTCTTTTATCAGTTCCTGTGAACTGTGATTTACGTCACGGAAATGAGTATACATCTAGTAACGCGAAAAATTAATAGTTAGCTAACAGTTTCTTGTGAAACTTTATTATGGTGTTGCTTATTTTTAATAACCATATGGAATAAAAAACGCTTATAAAACGATCTTTCAATGTTAAATTTATGTAATTTCAATAAGGTAAGTGCTTTTGACCAAAAGTGCGGAAGATCACAGCAGCTATCACTAGTTACGTACCAATGTCATTGAAATGTGCTGCAGCGCGACAGGAATCTGGTTTTAAACGTGGCAAGGAATGAGGGAAAGGTAAGGATAGGGTTAAAGAAGCGCTAACAAAACGCGACGGTTAGCCGCATTTTGTTAGCGCACTACATCATAACTCTTGTTCGAACAGCGACAGGATGGCTTCGTATAACTGACGAGCGGTAAAGCTGCTGGCCGGGGTTACGAAAATAGTGTCGTCACCGGCGATGGTGCCGAGAATACCCTCTGATTTACCCAGCGAGTCCAGCAGGCGGGCAATTAACTGCGCGGCGCCGGGGCTGGTGTGGATCACCACTACGGCGTCGTTATGATCGACGTCCAGCACCAGGTTCTTCAGCGGGCTGGTAGTGGTAGGCACGCCGAGTTCGGCTGGAAGGCAATACACCATTTCCATTTTGGCATTACGCGTACGCACCGCGCCGAACTTGGTCAGCATGCGCGATACTTTGGATTGGTTGATGTTTTCGAAGCCTTCTTCTTGCAGCGCCAAAACGATCTCGCCTTGAGAACTGAATTTTTCTTCTTTCAATAACGCTTTAAACGCTTTGATCAGATCTTCCTGCTTTGCGGGATTACGCATTTTGCACCGTGGAATGTTGACAGTAGAAGTGATTATTATGCATATAAATGAATTTTTATGCAATAAAATGGCGTCCGGAAAAAATAATAATGGCCGGACAATGGGGAAAGGGCGGCATTTTAACAAAATCCGTATCCCATGAATATGCCCTTTCCATGACCGAAGGATCCGTCCGTGGTGGTAAAGAAAATGTTATTAAAATGATGTTGTTCTGATGTTATGTAAGGGTGTAATGTAACCGCCGGTTAACTTGCTCGTGAATAACCTCGCAGTATTTTTGATTAGTGTGCGCTATGCCCTTAATGCATAAGCGATTTAATCTAAGATAAGCGCGACATCGGTCGATTTATTGCGCCAGTTCTCAAACAGACTGTTAAGAGATTGTTTTTAAAGGTGTAATAATTTAAGGTCCGTACCCAACATATTCACGGCGCTTTATATATTTAAGATAATAAAGGAGTATAGGATGAAAGTTGCAGTTCTCGGTGCTGCTGGCGGTATCGGCCAGGCCCTCGCCCTTCTACTCAAAACCCAGCTTCCTTCAGGTTCTGAACTCTCTCTCTACGACATTGCCCCCGTTACCCCAGGCGTTGCCGTCGACTTAAGCCACATCCCAACCGCAGTTAAAATCAAAGGCTTCAGTGGCGAAGACGCTACTCCAGCTCTGCACGGTGCAGACGTGGTACTGATCTCTGCCGGCGTTGCACGTAAACCAGGCATGGATCGTTCAGATCTGTTTAACGTGAACGCGGGCATTGTGCGTAATCTGATCCAGCAAGTGGCAACAACCTGCCCGAAAGCCTGCATCGGCATTATTACCAACCCGGTTAACACCACCGTGGCTATCGCAGCAGAAGTGCTGAAGAAAGCCGGCGTGTATGACAAAAACAAACTGTTTGGCGTGACCTCGCTGGACATTATCCGTTCCAACACCTTCGTGGCAGAGCTGAAAGGCAAGCAGCCGGAAGAGTTGAACGTACCGGTTATCGGTGGGCACTCTGGCGTGACTATCTTGCCGTTGTTGTCACAGATCCCGGGCGTAAGCTTCACTGACCAGGAAGTTGCCGATCTGACCAAGCGTATCCAGAATGCGGGTACTGAAGTGGTTGAAGCTAAAGCCGGCGGCGGGTCTGCAACTCTGTCAATGGGCCAGGCGGCGGCGCGTTTCGGCTTGTCTCTGGTTCGTGCGCTGCAGGGCGAAAAAGGCGTGGTGGAGTGTGCTTACGTGGAAGGCGATGGCAAATATGCCCGCTTCTTCGCACAGCCTCTGGTGCTGGGTAAGAACGGCGTTGAAGAACGCAAGGATATCGGTACTCTGAGCGCATTCGAGCAGAAAGCGCTGGACGATATGCTGGATGTTCTGCACAAAGATATCGAACTGGGCGAAAAGTTTATCAATAACTGATCATTCAGTGGTGCATGAGTATGCATAGGCCGCCGGACAGCGTACCGGCGGTTTTTTTATGCCTGTAGCTATGTGCGGATGCGGGCTTTTCGATCCAGCAGGTGATGGGTATGTGGGTCGAAATAGCGGCTTGGCCAAATCTCTGCAGGATGGATGTTAAGGGCTTCAGCAATTAACCATTCCCCTTTTGGCCAGGGGCGCGACAGCGCGTTTGCCAGTGTTGATGAGCTAAGCCCCGCCTTGCGCGAAACCGCCGCCAGTGTTGTCCCCTTCTTACGTAGAGCCGCAATGATATCCGCCGGATGCCAGTCCTTGTTCCTTGAGTTCATGTTTGCATTCCTTTTTTGATTAGCGAAAGTTCTGTTAGTGGTATAACTAACAGGTCAAGATTAATCGTTTGAACAACATGAAGCGCTTATACGGAAACTAGGATACCACTAAATTTCTTAAAAAATATCCCATAAATTTCCCAAAAAAAGATATTTGCCGACTTTGCCCAGAGAACATGGCTATGAAAAAAGAGTGGTTTGCCGCCAAGGAACTGACAGGCGTGGCAGGATTACCTTCCTCACCACAGGGAATAAATTTGATGGCACGTCGGGAAGGCTGGAACAGCCGTCGGCGCAAGGGCGTGCAGGGGAAAGCGCTGGAATACCATATTGACAGCCTGCCTGCGGGAACGCGCAATTTGCTGGTTTTGAAAGAAGAGCCTGCCAGCTATCAGGTTGAACGCAAAGATCCGCTAGTCGTGTGGATTGAGTACTACTATCACCTGACAGAGTGCGAACGTGAGAAGGTATTGGCGTTCTTGGTACGAGAAGGGATCGGTAGCTTGCTGGCACGTATTTCAGCAGATAAATGATCAGACCCGCAGTGCGGGTCTGTGGAAACAATAATATTCTTATAGTTTCTTAAAAATCGCGTTGGACCGCAAGATGCGCTAATCCTTCCAGCGCGGAGCGATGTGGCGATTCGGGTAGAACCTGCAAGGCGGCAATGGCCTTGTCAGCCTCTTCCTCAGCCCGTTGGCGGGTATACTCCAGTGAGCCGCATTGCTGCATGGCTTGCAACACCGGTTCCAGCAAATGACGGCCGTTACCCTGTTCAATCGCCCCGCGGATCATGGCTTTCTGCTCGCCTTCGCTGTTATGCATGGCGTGCAGTAGCGGCAATGTCGGCTTCCCTTCATTGAGATCGTCACCGGTATTTTTGCCCAGTGTACTGCCGTCGGCACTGTAATCGAGCAGATCGTCGATCAACTGGAAAGCGGTGCCGAGATAGCGACCGTAATCCTGCAGCGCTTTTTCTTCAGCAACGCTTGCGTCTGACAGGATCGCCGAAGATTGCGCCGCCGCTTCAAACAGACGTGCGGTTTTGCTGTAGATCACCCGCATGTAGCTTTCTTCGGTAATGTCAGGATCGTTGACGTTCATTAACTGCAGAACTTCACCTTCGGCAATCACGTTGACCGCCTCAGACATCAGTGCCAATACGCGCAGCGATTCCAGACTGGTCATCATCTGGAAAGCACGCGTATAGATGAAGTCGCCGACCAGGACGCTGGCGGCATTGCCGAAGGCGGCATTGGCGGTGGCCTTGCCGCGGCGCATATCTGATTCATCCACCACGTCATCATGCAGTAGAGTTGCGGTGTGAATGAATTCGATCAGCGCGGCAACGGTAATGTGTTTATCACCCTGATAATGCAAAGCCCGCGCCGCCAGAACGGCGATCATCGGGCGGATGCGTTTACCGCCACCACTGATAATGTAATAGCCAAGCTGATTGATGAGCGTGACATCGGAATTCAGCTGTTCGAGAATTGTTGCGTTCACGGCCGCCATATCTTGCGCGGTTAACTCGGTAATTTGCTCTAGGTTCATTGTATTTTTTTCAGCTGTGTTTCTCTTCACCGCGTTGAGATCGCTGCTCACATCGGTACATGGCGGTAACTGTCCCTCTGATTGTACTTGAAAAACGGCCCAGATAAACGCCATGAAAGAAACTGTGCTTTTTTTCTTCTTTTTTCTGCTTCTGGTCTTATTCTGCTCTTGTCATACGCTGGATTATTGCGTAGAATTCGCGCCCTATTGTGAATATTTATAGCGCGCTCTGTACTGAACAGTTGGGCACGCGGAAAGCGGAGTTTTATATGTACGCGGTTTTCCAAAGTGGTGGTAAACAACACCGAGTAAGCGAAGGTCAAACCATTCGCTTGGAAAAGCTGGACATCGCAACTGGTGAAGCAGTTGAGTTTGACCAGATTCTGATGATCGCTAATGGCGAAGATATCAAAATCGGCGTTCCTTACGTCGATGGCGGTAAGATCAAAGCTGAAGTCGTTGCTCACGGTCGTGGCGAGAAAATTAAGATCGTTAAGTTTCGTCGTCGTAAGCACCATCGTAAGCAGCAGGGCCACCGTCAGTGGTTCACTGACGTTAAAATCACCGGCATCAGCGCTTAAGTTAGGGGAGCAGATTAATGGCACACAAAAAGGCTGGCGGCTCGACTCGTAACGGTCGCGATTCAGAAGCTAAACGTCTGGGCGTAAAACGCTTTGGCGGCGAAGCAGTACTGGCAGGCAGCATCATCGTTCGTCAGCGCGGCACTAAATTCCACGCTGGTACCAACGTGGGTTGCGGCAAAGACCACACTCTGTTTGCTTTGAAAGACGGTAAAGTCAAATTCGAAGTTAAAGGCCCGAGCAATCGTAAATTTATCAGCATCGAAGCTGAATAATTTTTCGAGCCTTACTAAATAGATGTAAGCCCCGCAATTCGTTGCGGGGCTTTTTACATTTATGGGCTGCTTATGCATCGGCCCGTCAGCGCTGGCAAAGGTAAGATGGAAACAAAACAGCAGGTCGGAATTGGCATTTCTCTGGCGGTGACTACGGCAGTTTGCTGGGGTGCATTGCCGATTGCGATGAAAGAAGTGCTGGTAGTGATGGATCCGTTTACCATCGTTTGGTATCGATTTACCATGGCTGCACTTGGGTTGGGGCTTATTTTGGCCGTGCGCGGCAAGTTGCCGCCGGTGACCCTGTTCCGTCAACCGCGCTGGTTGTTGATTCTGGCCATCGCCACCGCAGGCCTGCTGGGGAATTTTATTTTCTTCAGCTCTTCGCTGCAGTATCTCAGCCCGACAGCATCACAGGTGATCGGCCAGTTATCGCCGGTCGGCATGATGTTTGCCAGCGTGCTGATTTTAAAAGAGCGGATGCGCATCACTCAGGTGATTGGCGCGCTGATGCTGATCTGCGGGTTGCTGTTGTTTTTCAACGTCAGCCTGATTGAGATTTTCACCCGCCTGACAGATTACACCCTTGGGGTGCTGCTGGGTGTGTGTGCGGCAATGGTCTGGGTCACTTATGGCGTTGCGCAGAAAGTGTTGCTGCGTCGATTAGCCTCGCCGCAAATTCTGGTAATGTTGTACACTTTATGTGCAGTGGCGTTATTTCCTCTGGCCAGGCCGGAGGGGATTTTCCAGCTCAGCGGCTGGCAATTAGCCTGTTTGCTGTTCTGTGGTGCCAACACGTTGATTGGTTATGGTGCGCTGGCTGAAGCAATGGCGCGCTGGCAGGCGGCACAGGTGAGTGCGTTAGTTACGCTGACACCGCTGTTTACCCTGCTTTTTTCAGATTTATTGGCGCTGGCCTGGCCACACGTATTCGCCGCCCCGACCTTAAATGTCGTCGGCTATGTCGGTGCTTTCGTAGTGGTAGCGGGCGCCATGTTTTCCGCAATTGGTCACCGTTGGTGGCCGCGACGGGCAGAACCCCGCCTGGTTGCTCCTTTGAAGCAGCCCGGTGAATGATTTACGGAGACGGTAAATGAAGTTTGTAGATGAAGCAGCGATCTTGGTCGTTGCAGGTGACGGTGGTAATGGTTGCGTCAGCTTCCGTCGCGAAAAATATATCCCGAACGGCGGGCCTGATGGTGGTGACGGCGGCGATGGCGGCGACGTCTATCTGTTGGCGGACGAAAACCTCAACACGCTGATCGACTACCGCTTTGAGAAATCTTTCCGCGCCGAACGTGGCCAGAATGGTCAGAGCCGTGACTGTACCGGTAAGCGTGGCAAAGATATTACCATCAAGGTTCCGGTCGGTACTCGCGTGCAGGATCAGGGCACCGGCGAAATCCTCGGCGACATGACCCGTCACGAGCAGCGTCTGATGGTGGCGAAGGGCGGTTGGCACGGTTTGGGCAACACCCGTTTTAAATCATCCGTTAACCGTGCTCCGCGCCAGAAAACGCTGGGCACAGCCGGTGAAGCTCGTGACATCCTGCTGGAGCTTTTGCTGCTGGCGGATGTGGGTATGCTGGGCCTGCCGAACGCCGGCAAGTCGACCTTTATCCGTGCAGTCTCTGCCGCAAAGCCAAAAGTTGCCGACTATCCGTTTACCACTCTGGTGCCAAGCCTGGGTGTGGTACGTATGGATCACGAGCAAAGCTTCGTGGTTGCCGATATTCCGGGGTTGATCGAAGGTGCTTCCGACGGCGCTGGCCTGGGTATTCGCTTCCTGAAGCATCTGGAGCGCTGCCGCGTGCTGTTGCACCTGGTGGATATCGCCCCGATCGATGAATCTGATCCGGTAGAAAACGCCAAAGTCATCATCAACGAGTTGAATCAGTACAGCGAGAATCTGTCGCAGAAGCCACGCTGGCTGGTTTTCAACAAGATTGATGTGATTGGTGAAGAAGAAGCTGCCGAACGTGCCAAGGCGATTGCAGAGGGCATGGGCTGGGAAGGTAAGTACTACATGATCTCCGCCGTCAATCGTGAAGGCGTCAATGCGCTGTGCTGGGATGTGATGAAGTTTATCAATACCCAACCGAAAGCCATGGCCATCGAAGAAAGCGCGCCGGAGAAAGTCGAGTTCATGTGGGATGATTATCACCGTGAACAGATCGCTGAAGTGGAAGCTGAAGCGGATGACGACTGGGATGACGACTGGGATGAAGAGGACGACGAAGGCGTCGAAATCATTTACCAGAAGTAATCTTGTGAAGAGAGGGGCTCAGTTAACACTGGGCCCTTTTTTTATTTCAGGACGTTTTCCGGGAGCCAGCATCGTGCATCGAGCCCGCTGGTATCCTGACGGTTTTGCAACGTTAAACGCCCCTGATGCAGCTGCACAATACGAGTTACGATATTCAATCCCAACCCACTGCCGCCATAGCGTTGATCCATGCGGCGGAAGGCCTGCGTGAGTTCACCCGCTATTTTCTCTTTGACGCCCGGACCTTCATCGATCACCTGTAGCCGGTAACCGCGTTCCTGCGCAGAAAGTTGTACCTGGATCCTGCTACCCTCAGGGCTATAACGATGGGCATTCTCCACCAGGTTACGCAGCAGCAGACGTAACAGTACCGGGTCACCATGTACCGGGGCGGTGGTCGGAAGCTGCCATTGCAAACTTTGCCCGCGTTGTGTGGCCAACTCCTCGAGTTCTTCCCGCAGCGGTTGGATCACATCGCTCACCCAATCGAAGCGTTGATAATGGCCACTGGCAAAATCTTGCCCGGCGCGTGCAAGCATCAGCAATTGTTCGACGGTGTGCATCAGTTGGTCAATGCGCTTAATCAGTGGCCCACTTTGCGGGACTCCCTGTTTTTCCATTAACTCCAGATGCAGGCGGATGCCCGCCAGAGGCGTGCGTAGCTCATGGGCGGCGTCGGCAGTAAACAGCCGTTCCTGCTGGATGGTGTTATCCAGCCGCGAGAACAATTGGTTGAGCGTAGTGGTGACCGACATTATTTCGAGGCTGTCGCTGTTGAGCGGCAGCGGCGTCAGGTTATCGGCAGAACGCTTTTCCAGCCGTTGTTGCAACTGATTGAGCGGGCGGATAATCCAGCTGATAGCCCAAAATGAGGCGAGCAAAGTCACGACCATCATGATCAGTGAAGGGGCGAGCAGTGAGGCTATTGCTTCGGCGATTTCCGTATCGACACGCTCGGTGCGAACCTTGGCCGACAGGGTTTCATCCACCAGGAAGCTGATTTGCTCCTGGCTTTCATGCCACAACCAAAAGGCACTGATAAGCTGGGTGACCAAAAGGATCAGCGCCAGCATCAACAACAGACGACGGCGCATGCTGATCATGATGAGGATTCCAGACGATAGCCGATACCGCGAACGGTGCGGATGCGATCTTTACCCAATTTGCGGCGCAGATTATGGATATGTACTTCCAGCGTGTTGGAGCCCAAATCGTCCTGCCAGGTATAGAGATCCTGCTGCAGCAGTTCACGATTGACCGTTTGCCCGGCGCGCATCATCAGACGTGACAGGATGGCGAACTCTTTCGGGGTGACTTCCACCGGCTGTTGCTGAACATAAACCTGCTGACTGGAGAGATTGAGTTGGAGGTCATCGAGCTGCATGAGGTTGTCACTGTGACCCTGATAGCGACGGATCAGCGCCCGCACGCGCGCCTGCAGTTCAACCAACGCGAAGGGTTTCACCAGATAATCGTCGGCGCCGGCGTCCAGCCCATCAACACGGTCTTCAAGCGCATCGCGAGCGGTCAGGATCAGCACCGGCAGCTCGACTTGCTGGCGGCGCCACTGCCGAAGCAGGCTGGCACCGTCCATGTCAGGCAGGCCCAGATCGAGGATAATCATGCTGTACTGACTGGTGAGGAGCAGCGCGTTGGCCTCCGCCGCCGTAGCCGCGCAGTCGCAGGCATAGCCCTCGCCAGCTAATGCCAGGGCCAGGCCTTGCTGCAGCAGCTCATCGTCCTCAACAATCAGCAGTTTCATCGTAACCCTCAGTTATTCTGATAAATATCCCGGTACAGACGGCTTTCGAAACGCACCAGTGGAGCACGGCGCTGTTTTTGATCTTCCGGCGGCACGGCATAGCCCGACAGATACTGTACGAATGCAAAACGCTGGCCGCTGGCGGTGGTGATAAACCCGGCCAGGTTGTACACGCCTTGCAATGCCCCGGTTTTAGCGGAAACCTTCCCGTCGACACCGGCTTCATGCAGGCCGCCACGGTAACGTAAGGTGCCGTCATAGCCAGACAGCGGCAGCATTGAAATAAAGTTCAGCTCACTGTCATGCTGCGCGATGTACTGCAACGCCTGCATCATGGTTGCCGGGGCCAGCAGGTTATGGCGTGACAGGCCTGAGCCGTCCACCACGATGCTGTTGCCCAAATCGACACCGGCTTTCTGACGAAGTACCTGACGCACGGCATCGGCACCGGCACGCCAGGTGCCCGGCACGCCAAAACGTTCATGGCCGATAGTGCGGAATACGGTATCGGCAATCATGTTGTCCGATTTCTTCAGCATGATCTTCAGCAACTCGTGCAGAGGTGCCGATTGAGCCTGTGCGATCACCGTTCCCTTCAGGCCAGGTTGGGTTTGACGCTTCAGGTGGCCGTCGATCTGAATGCCGGCCTGCGTCAGCTCATCTTTCAAAATAGCCCCGGCATAGCTGGCACCATCCTGAATGGCGAAGGCCAGCGGCAGCGGATCGCTGCGTTGGGTCAGACAGCCGGTCAGGGTAAAGCGATTCAACTCGCCCGGCACCACGTCCAGCTCACAATATTGGGCATCTGCGGAGCCTTTCGCCAGCGTACGTACCTGGCTGAACATATTGACCGGGTAATACGAGGCCACGCGAATAAAGGCCATATCGCCCGGATTCGGCGCGCTGTACAACGACACAGAGAAACAGTTGCGATCGACTATCGCCGCTGCCGGCGGTGCGCTGAAGCACTGGGTCAGGTCGTTCCACGGCCAGCCGGGGGCTTTGTCATGGCTGGCGAATACCGAAGTATCGACCAGCACATCGCCGGTGATCTGGCGGACACCCTGCTTTTTCAGGATCGCCACCATGTTACGCAGGCTTTGGCGCTTAAAGGTCGGATCGCCGCTGAAGCGGGCAATCAGGTTGCCGCGCAGCACGCCATCACTGATATCACCCTGGCTTTCCAGCGTGGTGGTGAAGCGATAGTCGGGGCCGAGCTGCAATAATGCAGCCAGCGCGGTCAGCACTTTCTGGGTACTGGCCGGCAACGCCATTTGCTGAGAGTGATAATCGATGGTCGGTGCGTCTGCGCCGATCTTCTGAACTACCAGGGCAAGGTTGGCCCCATCAGGCAAATATTGTGTGTAATCTTCAACCGGGGCTGCATTCGCATTTAGAACAAATGCGCAAGCCAATGCACTGACAATTCGTGAAAAACGCATAATCTCGGGATAACAGCTGGATAACGTGCCGTCATACTACGGTGCATTCAGGGAAAAAGTAAACGATGACCCTCAAGGAACTCTAAGCTAAAATGCGTATCAAAATGCAAAATCGATCCTGACTTGGGCAACTGTTCCGAGTCAGGCTTCTTTTGTTTGTCGCCTGGAGGCGGGGGGCATGTAGCCACCGTTTTTTCATTCGAACACGTCAGGATGACGGTTATTTGAACAGGAAGGATTTAGAGGTATTTAGCTTATGAAACAGATTCCGATGACCTTGTTTGGCGCTGAAAAACTGCGCGAAGAACTCGAATATTTAAAAGGCGTGCGCCGTCCGAAAATCATTGCGGATATCGCTGACGCCCGTGAACACGGCGATTTGAAAGAAAACGCAGAGTACCACGCCGCTCGTGAGCAGCAGGGTTTCTGCGAAGGGCGTATCCAGGAAATTGAAGCCAAGTTGTCCAACGCGCAGGTGATCGATATCACCAAGATGCCCAACAATGGCCGCGTGATTTTTGGCTCCACCGTATCGGTGATGAACCTCGATAGCGAAGAAGAAGTGACCTACCGCATCGTTGGCGACGATGAGGCCGATTTCAAGAAAAATCTGATTTCGGTCAATTCACCGATGGCGCGTGGTTTGATCGGTAAAGAAGTGGATGACGTGGTAGTGATAAAAACCCCGGGTGGCGATGTCGATTATGAGATCTTGAAGGTTGATTATCTCTGATCGCTCTGCATTCGTTCAGAAAATCGCCAGGGTTTTGTAAAGAAAGGAAAAAGGCCGCACGCGGCCTTTTATCTGAATCAGGTGCATGGCACCTTTTCGTTAACCCAATGCTTATTAACGCGGTAGACTGATCTTGCGCTCTTTAGAAGGGCGGTAAAGAATAAGCGTACTGCCGATGACTTGCACGTTGCAGGCACCCGTTTCACGCACGATAGCGTCGGCGATCAGGGTTTTGGTTTCGCGATCTTCAGCAGCGATTTTTACCTTGATCAGCTCATGATGCTCCAGAGCCTGTTCAATTTCAGCCAGCACCCCTTCGGTGAGACCGTTATTACCCAGCATGACAACCGGTTTTAACGGATGCGCCAGGCCTTTCAGGTGCTGTTTTTGTTTATTATTCAGATTCATTGTCTTTTTTGCTTAAGTTGGGATTGAAAACGGTACATTCTACCGCCATCTCATGTATATCACCAAATCGGTCTTCACCGGTGTGAGTCTACGTGAGCTGCGAACCTGACATTAAGACTCTTTTTATGATAGTTGGAAAACGAGATGGCTAATAAAAAGCGTTCTGCTAGCTCCAGTCGCTGGTTACAAGAACACTTTAGCGATAAATATGTTCAACAGGCGCAGAAAAAAGGGCTGCGTTCGCGCGCCTGGTTTAAACTTGATGAAATACAGCAGAGTGACAAACTGTTTAAACCCGGCATGACCGTAGTGGACTTAGGTGCGGCACCGGGTGGTTGGTCGCAATATGTCGTGACCCAGATCGGCGGTTCCGGCCGCATCATCGCCTGTGATATTTTGCCAATGGATCCAATCGTTGGCGTCGATTTCCTTCAGGGCGATTTTCGTGATGAACTGGTGCTCAAGGCTCTGTTGGAACGTGTAGGTGAAAGCAAGGTTCAGGTGGTTATGTCTGACATGGCCCCGAATATGAGTGGCACTCCGGCCGTCGATATTCCAAGATCGATGTACCTGGTGGAATTAGCACTGGGAATGTGTCGTGATGTCCTCGCACCAGGCGGAAGTTTCCTGGTGAAGGTGTTCCAGGGAGATGGTTTTGACGAGTACCTACGGGAAATTCGCTCCCTGTTTACGAAGGTTAAGATTCGTAAGCCAGACGCTTCCCGCGCACGTTCGCGCGAAGTGTACATTGTAGCGACAGGGCGCAAGCTGTAGTACCCTAACGCTGTTTGTTAACACAGTTGTAATATGAGGTTAATCCCTTGAGTGACATGGCGAAAAACCTAATTCTCTGGTTAGTCATCGCGGTAGTGTTGATGTCTGTATTCCAGAGCTTTGGGCCCAGCGAGTCGAATGGCCGTAGGGTGGATTACTCTACCTTCATGTCCGAGCTGACCCAGGACCAGGTTCGCGAAGCGCGAATCAACGGACGTGAAATTAACGTTACCAAGAAAGACAGTAACAAATACACGACCTACATCCCTGTCAACGATCCGAAATTGCTGGATACGTTGTTAACCAAGAATGTGAAAGTTGTTGGTGAGCCACCTGAAGAGCCGAGTTTGCTGGCTTCTATCTTTATTTCGTGGTTCCCAATGCTGTTGCTGATCGGGGTTTGGATCTTCTTCATGCGGCAGATGCAGGGCGGCGGCGGCAAGGGCGCGATGTCCTTCGGCAAGAGCAAGGCCCGCATGTTGACGGAAGACCAGATCAAAACCACTTTTGCCGACGTTGCTGGTTGCGACGAAGCAAAAGAAGAAGTGAGCGAACTGGTGGAATACCTGCGTGAGCCGAGCCGTTTCCAGAAGTTGGGCGGTAAGATCCCTAAAGGCGTGCTGATGGTTGGCCCTCCAGGGACCGGTAAAACGCTGTTGGCGAAAGCTATCGCCGGCGAGGCAAAAGTGCCGTTCTTCACCATTTCCGGTTCCGACTTCGTGGAAATGTTCGTGGGTGTTGGTGCATCTCGTGTGCGTGACATGTTCGAACAGGCCAAGAAAGCGGCACCGTGCATCATCTTTATCGATGAAATCGACGCCGTCGGTCGCCAGCGTGGCGCCGGTCTGGGTGGCGGTCACGATGAACGTGAGCAAACGCTGAACCAGATGCTGGTTGAAATGGACGGCTTTGAAGGCAACGAAGGCATTATCGTCATCGCTGCGACCAACCGTCCTGACGTACTTGACCCGGCATTGCTGCGTCCAGGCCGTTTCGACCGTCAGGTTGTTGTTGGTCTGCCAGACGTACGTGGTCGTGAGCAGATCCTGAAAGTGCACTCCCGTCGGGTGCCTTTGGCGCCGGATGTTGATGCTTCAGTACTGGCACGTGGTACACCGGGCTTCTCCGGGGCTGACTTGGCTAACCTGGTCAACGAAGCGGCACTGTTTGCTGCCCGTGGCAACAAACGCGTTGTGTCGATGGTTGAGTTCGAAAAAGCCAAAGACAAGATCATGATGGGTGCGGAACGTCGCTCCATGGTGATGACCGAAGCGCAGAAAGAGTCGACCGCGTATCACGAAGCAGGCCACGCCATTATCGGCCGTCTGGTTCCTGAGCACGATCCGGTACACAAGGTAACCATTATTCCTCGTGGCCGCGCGTTGGGGGTTACCTTCTTCCTGCCGGAAGGCGATGCTATCAGCGCCAGCCGTCAGAAACTGGAGAGTCAAATCTCTACTCTGTACGGTGGTCGTCTGGCTGAAGAGATCATCTACGGGCCAGAGAAAGTCTCTACCGGTGCGTCGAACGACATTAAAGTGGCGACCTCGATTGCCCGCAACATGGTGACCCAATGGGGCTTCTCCGAGAAGCTGGGGCCATTGCTGTATGCGGAAGAAGAGGGCGAAGTGTTCCTGGGCCGTTCCGTGGCCAAGGCGAAACACATGTCGGACGAAACCGCGCGCATCATCGACCAGGAAGTTAAATCCCTGATCGAACGCAACTACATCCGTGCGCGTGCGTTGTTGATGGAAAACATGGACATCCTGCATTCAATGAAGGATGCACTGATGAAGTATGAAACCATCGATGCGCCTCAGATCGACGATCTGATGAACCGCAAAGACGTGCGTCCGCCAGCGGGTTGGGACGATGCGAGCAAAGGCAGCAACTCCGACAATGGCGGCACACCAAAAGCCCCAACGCCGGTAGATGAGCCACGCACGCCAAACCCAGGCAATACCATGTCTGAACAGCTAGACAAGTAACTTTGGCTGTGTAATAACATCGAACCCCGGCATGCCGGGGTTTTTTATTGTCCGGCGGGCAGTGAACCAGGCAACAGTAAGGTGGATTAGTAATGCAGTTAACCGTGCGAGACACGACTTTCGATCTTTCCCATCCGCGGGTGATGGGGATCCTCAACGTAACCCCGGATTCTTTTTCTGACGGCGGCCAACACAACCAGCTAAATCAGGCGTTGTTGCATGCTCATGCACTGATTTCGGCCGGTGCGACCATGATTGATGTGGGGGGCGAGTCGACCAGACCGGGAGCGGCAGAGGTTAGTGAAGACGAAGAGATCGCACGCGTAGTGCCCGTGGTGGAAGCCATTGCCCGGCGTTTTGAAGTCTTTATCTCGGTGGATACCTCGAAAGCCGGGGTGATCCGCGAGTCGGCTCAGGCGGGGGCGCATCTGATCAACGACGTTCGCTCGCTACAGGAGCCGGGCGCGCTGGCTGCCGCCGCGGAAAGCGGGCTACCGGTGTGTCTGATGCATATGCAGGGTGAACCGCGCACCATGCAGCAGGCGCCGCACTATGATGACCTTATTGGTGATGTTAACGCCTTTTTCCAGCGACATATTGAACGCTGTAATGCCGCCGGGATTACAAATCAGAAATTGCTGCTCGACCCAGGATTCGGTTTCGGTAAGAATTTAGCGCACAATTATCAGCTTCTGGCCAGATTGTCAGAGTTTCATCACTTCGGCCTGCCGTTGTTGGTGGGGATGTCGCGTAAGTCGATGATTGGACAACTGCTGAACGTGCCCCCCGATCAGCGGGTCATCGGCAGCGTGGCCTGTGCGGTGATCGCCGCCATGCAGGGCGCACAAATTGTCAGAGTGCATGACGTTAAAGAAACCGTCGAGGCGATGCGTGTCGTCGAGGCAACACTTTCAGCTAAGGGATGATAGAGACATGAGTGAGCGTAAATATTTTGGTACCGACGGCATTCGTGGCAAGGTCGGCGATACTCCTATTACCCCGGAATTCGTTCTGAAGCTGGGCTGGGCGGCGGGTAAGGTACTGGCACGTCACGGATCTCGCAAAATTATTATCGGCAAAGATACCCGCATCTCCGGCTATATGCTGGAGTCGGCGTTGGAAGCCGGGCTTGCCGCTGCGGGGCTGTCAGCCTCGTTTACCGGCCCAATGCCGACGCCAGCGGTGGCGTATTTAACGCGTACCTTCCGTGCTGAAGCCGGTATTGTTATTTCGGCATCACATAACCCGTTTTACGACAACGGCATCAAGTTTTTCTCGATTGATGGGGCCAAGCTGCCGGACGATGTTGAAGAAGCCATTGAAGCCGAAATGGAAAAACCGCTGACCTGCGTGGAATCCTCCGAATTGGGCAAGGCCAGCCGGATCATCGACGCGGCCGGCCGCTATATCGAATTCTGCAAAGGCACCTTCCCGAGCGAATTGAGCCTGAAGGGCCTGAAAATCGTGGTGGACTGCGCCAACGGTGCGACCTATCACATTGCGCCAAGCGTACTGCGTGAGCTGGGCGCCACGGTGATTGCCATCGGCGTTGAGCCGGACGGCATGAATATCAATGAAAAGTGCGGCGCGACTGATGTTCGCCAACTTCAGGAACGTGTACTGAAGGAAAAAGCCCATGTCGGCCTGGCATTTGACGGTGACGGCGACCGTGTGATGATGGTTGATCACCTTGGCAACAAGGTCGATGGCGACCAAATCCTGTATATCATCGCTCGTGAAGGGCTGCGTCAGGGCCAGTTGCGCGGTGGCGCGGTCGGCACGCTGATGAGCAACATGGGTCTGGAATTGGCGCTCAAGCAGTTGGGCATCCCATTTGCACGTGCGAAAGTCGGCGACCGCTACGTGCTGGAGAAGCTGCAGGAGCTGGGATGGCGTATCGGTGCGGAAAACTCCGGCCACGTGATCCTGTTGGACAAGACCACCACGGGTGACGGCATCGTTGCCGGTCTGCAGGTGCTGACTGCGATTGTTCGTAACAGTATGAGTCTGCACGACCTGTGCAGCGGCATGAAATTGTTGCCGCAAATTCTGGTCAACGTGCGCTTTGCCGGCGAGCATAACCCGCTGGAATCCGAAGAGGTGCGTAAAATCACCGAGCAGGTTGAAGTGGAATTGGCCGGTCGCGGCCGCGTTCTGCTGCGCAAGTCCGGTACCGAACCGCTGATCCGTGTGATGGTGGAAGGTGAGGATGAGCAGCAGGTGACTGCGCTGGCACATCGCATCGCCGATGCGGTGAAGTCTGCTGGTTAATGGGCCGTTGATGAGTTCGGGGGCGGCAGTTGCCCCCTAAAATCACAGCCTGCGAATTTTATTGGTGTTTTTTTCCGCAAACGCGCCGGTGGCTGCAAATTGCCCTTGCGTGGTTTGGCACCTTTGGTTAGTATTCACACCCGCTTCAGTGGGCAGTTTGATATAACGCCTGCGACTTCTTGTTAGAAAAGAAGCCTATGGGGTGTGAAGCATTTGGCACGCGGTGAAGCCGCAAGGATACGGGTACAACTATGTACGAAGCTCTTCTGGTAATTTTCCTGCTGATCTCAATCGGGCTGGTAGCTCTGATTATGCTGCAGCAAGGTAAAGGCGCTGATATGGGAGCCTCATTCGGAGCAGGTGCATCTGGCACATTGTTCGGTTCGAGTGGTTCCGGCAACTTCATGACCCGCATGACGGCTGTGCTGGCGACGTTGTTCTTCGTCATCAGTCTGATCCTTGGCAATCTGAGCACCAACCAGACCAAGAAGGGCAGCGAGTGGGAAAATTTGGGTCAGCCAGTGAAATCTGAGCAGACTACCGCGCCGGCAGCACCAACCAAGCCGAGCAGCGATATCCCGCAGTAAGCGCCAAGCAGTAACAGAGTTTGAAAACGGTTGTTGTTACCTCGATATAAATAACAGCCGTTAGCAGTAAGAATCAGTACCGAGGTGGTGGAATTGGTAGACACGCTACCTTGAGGTGGTAGTGCCCTAACGGGCTTGTGGGTTCGAGTCCCATCCTCGGTACCAAATCCCAGAGATAACTTGCTATTTTGCGATTATCGGCGTAATATTTGCCACGTTTTCGGACGCGGGGTGGAGCAGCCTGGTAGCTCGTCGGGCTCATAACCCGAAGGTCGTCGGTTCAAATCCGGCCCCCGCAACCACTTTCCTTTAAGTGTTTATTTTCAAATACACTTTTCGATTGAATTCCGCTTTTCTCGATCAACATTTGAAAATGACACTTGCTAGAAAGTTGCACCGAAGCCGCTTAGCGGCAAACAGGGTCCAGTTGCATAAAGCCCCGAATTTTCGGGGTTTTTTGTTATTTGGCAACAGAATCACTGGGCTATTAGGCCCTTTTTTTATGTCTTGGGGGTGGGCTTGTCCACATTAGAGCAAAAATTAACAGAGATGCTTTCGGCACCGGTAGAAGCGTTGGGCTTTGAACTTGTAGGCATCGAATTTATTCGTGCGCGCCAATCGACGCTCCGTATCTATATTGATAGTGAAAACGGCATCAATGTTGACGATTGTGCTGATGTCAGCCACCAGGTCAGCGCTGTATTGGACGTTGAAGAGCCAATCACAGTCGCTTACAACTTGGAAGTCTCCTCTCCTGGCCTTGATCGCCCGATGTTCACCGCCGAGCACTATACTCGTTTCCTCGGTGACGAAGTCAGCCTGGTCTTGCGCATGGCCGTACAGAACCGTCGCAAATGGCAGGGCATTATCAAGTCTGTCGATGGCGAGATGATCACGGTTGCTGTGGAAGGGAAAGATGAAGTGTTCGCGCTGAGCAATATCCAGAAAGCGAACCTGGTACCCCACTTTTAAAGTTTGGATGAGGCAACTAGGATGAATAAAGAGATTCTGGCTGTTGTTGAAGCTGTTTCCAATGAAAAATCCCTTCCGCGTGAGAAGATTTTCGAAGCGCTGGAAACCGCATTAGCCACCGCCACCAAGAAAAAATACGAGCAGGAAATCGAAGTTCGCGTCAGCATTGACCGCAAAACTGGCGATTTCGACACCTTCCGCCGTTGGGTCGCTGTAGATGAAGTGACTCAGCCAACGCGTGAAATCACGCTGGAAGCTGCACAGTATGAAGAGCCAGGCATCGAGCTGGGCGGTTACATCGAAGATCAGATTGAATCTGTGACCTTCGACCGTATCACCACTCAAACCGCGAAACAGGTTATCGTACAGAAAGTACGTGAAGCCGAGCGCGCGATGGTGGTTGACGCCTTCCGCCAGCACGAAGGTGAAATCGTCACCGGCGTGGTGAAGAAAGTTAACCGTGACAGCATTGCGCTGGATCTGGGTAGCAACGCTGAAGCGGTCATTGGCCGTGAAGACATGCTGCCACGCGAAAACTTCCGTCCGGGTGACCGTATCCGCGGTATCCTGTACGCCGTTCGTCCAGAAGCCCGTGGCGCGCAGCTGTTTGTCAGCCGCTCCAGCGCCGAGATGCTGAAAGAACTGTTCCGCATCGAAGTACCGGAAATCGGCGAAGAAGTGATCGAAATTAAAGCGGCAGCCCGCGATCCTGGCTCCCGTGCAAAAATTGCAGTGAAAACCAACGACAAACGCATCGACCCGGTCGGCGCTTGCGTAGGTATGCGCGGTGCGCGCGTTCAGGCCGTTTCGAGCGAGCTCGGCGGTGAACGTATCGACATCATCCTGTGGGATGATAACCCTGCGCAGTTCGTCATCAACGCCATGGCGCCGGCAGACGTTGCCTCAATCGTGGTTGATGAAGATAATTGCACTATGGATATCGCCGTTGAAGCCAGCAATCTGGCACAGGCGATCGGCCGTAATGGCCAAAACGTGCGTTTGGCATCCCAGTTGTTAAAACAGCATCGTGACGATGACCGTTGGGAACTGAACGTGATGACGGCGGACGATCTGCAGGCCAAGCACCAGGCCGAAGCTCATGCCGCCATTGATACCTTCACCAAACATCTTGATATTGACGAAGATTTCGCCACCGTACTGGTTGAAGAAGGCTTCTCTACTCTGGAAGAGTTGGCTTACGTGCCAATCAAAGAGCTGCTGGAAATCGACGGTCTGGATGAAGATATGGTTGAAGCGTTGCGCGATCGCGCCAAAGCTGCATTGACCACGCTGGCCCTGGCACAAGAAGAAAGCCTGGGCGACCAAAAACCTGCTGACGATTTGCTCAACCTGCCGGGTCTTGAGCGCAGCATGGCCTTTAAACTGGCCGCGCGTGGGGTTTGTACGCTGGAAGATCTTGCCGAGCAGGGTGTTGACGATCTGGCTGATATTGAAGGGCTTAGCGATGAGCAAGCCGGCGAGCTGATTATGGCCGCACGTAATATCTGTTGGTTTGGCGACAACGCGTAATAAACTGTAGCAGGAAGGAACAGCATGACGACAGATGTAACCGTAAAATCGCTGGCAGCAGAGATTCAGACTCCAGTTGATCGCCTGGTACAGCAGTTTGCTGATGCAGGGATTAACAAGTCTGAGACAGACTCTGTAACCCAACATGAGAAAGAAGCCTTACTGGCGCACCTGAACCGTGAACACGGTAGTGCGCCGGGTAAGCTCACGTTGCAGCGCAAAACGCGCAGCACCTTGAATATTCCGAGCACCGGCGGTAAAAGTAAATCGGTGCAAATCGAGGTCCGCAAGAAACGCACTTATGTAAATCGCGATACGCCAGAAGCCCAACAGGCTGAAGCGGCAGAGCAGGCACAGCGTGAAGCGGAAGAGCAGGCACAGCGCGCAGCAGAAGAGCTGGCGAAACGCGAAGCAGAAGCAAAGCGCGCAGCCGAAGAGCAAGCCAAACGTGAGGCCGCGGAGATTGCTAAGCGTAATTCAGCGGAAAAAGAAAAAGTGACGAATCAACATACCGACGAAATGACCAAGCCAGCTCAGGCAGAAAAAGCACGCCGTGAAGCCGAAGCCGCAGAACTGAAACGTAAAGCGGAAGAGGAAGTACGACGCAAGGTTGAAGAAGACGCCAAACGCGTAGCGGAAGAAGCGCGCCGCATGGCCGAAGAGAAAGGCGAAGAATGGGCTGCTGCCGAGAAAGCCAGCGCAGCGGTTGAAACTGCCGATTATCATGTAACCACTTCCCAGCACGCCCGTGCTGCCGAAGATGAAAACGACGCTAAAGTTGAAGGCGAACGCCGTACCCGCACTCGTGGCGGTAAAGCGACCAAGCAGAAAAAAGGCAACAAACTTTCCGAGTCTAAAGCAGACCGTGAAGAAGCGCGCGCCGTGACCCGTGGTGGTAAAGGCAAGCGTAAGCCAAGTACTCTGCAGCAGGGCTTCAACAAGCCGGCTCAGGTGGTTAACCGTGACGTTGTGATCGGCGAAACCATCACCGTAGCCGAACTGGCTAACAAGATGGCGGTTAAAGGCTCTCAGGTCATCAAAGCGATGATGAAACTGGGCGCAATGGCCACCATCAACCAGGTCATCGACCAGGAAACCGCACAGCTGGTTGCCGAAGAGATGGGCCACAAAGTTATCCTACGTCGTGAGAACGAGCTGGAAGAAGCGCTGATGAGCGACCGTGATACCGGTGCTGCTGCTGAGCCACGTGCGCCAGTTGTGACCATCATGGGCCACGTTGACCACGGTAAAACTTCTCTGCTGGACTACATCCGCTCCACCAAGGTGGCAGCAGGCGAGGCCGGTGGTATTACCCAGCATATCGGTGCTTACCACGTAGAAACCGACAACGGCATGATCACCTTCCTGGATACTCCAGGCCACGCAGCCTTTACTTCAATGCGTGCTCGTGGTGCTCAGGCGACAGACATCGTTGTTCTGGTGGTTGCTGCCGACGACGGCGTGATGCCGCAAACCATCGAAGCTATCCAGCATGCGAAAGCAGCGCAGGTGCCTTTGGTTGTTGCAGTGAACAAAATTGACAAGCCGGAAGCCGATCCGGACCGCGTTAAGCAGGAACTGTCTCAGTACGGCGTTATGCCGGAAGAGTGGGGCGGCGAAGCGCAGTTCGTTCACGTATCTGCGAAAGCCGGTACCGGTATCGACGAACTGTTGAACGCCATCCTGTTGCAGTCCGAAGTTCTCGAACTGAAAGCGGTACGCAGCGGCATGGCCAGCGGTGTGGTTATCGAATCCTTCCTGGATAAAGGTCGTGGTCCGGTTGCTACCGTGTTGGTACAGGAAGGTACGCTGAACAAGGGCGATATCGTTCTGTGTGGCTTCGAATACGGCCGCGTGCGTGCGATGCGTGACGAACTGGGTCGCGAAGTGACCTCTGCAGGTCCTTCTATTCCGGTTGAGATCCTGGGTCTGTCCAGCGTTCCAGCCGCGGGTGATGAAGCGACTGTGGTGCGTGACGAGAAGAAAGCGCGTGAAGTTGCGCTGTATCGTCAAGGCAAGTTCCGCGAAGTTAAACTGGCGCGTCAGCAGAAATCCAAACTGGAAAACATGTTTGCGAACATGACCGACGGTGAAGTTTCTGAACTGAACATCGTACTGAAATCCGACGTACAGGGTTCTTGTGAAGCGATTTGCGAATCACTGCTGAAACTCTCTACCGACGAAGTGAAAGTGAAGATTGTTGGCTCTGGCGTAGGTGGTATCACCGAAACCGACGCCACGCTGGCAGCGGCTTCCAACGCCATCATCCTGGGCTTCAACGTTCGTGCCGACGCTTCAGCGCGCCGCGTGATTGAAGCAGAAAGCCTGGATCTGCGTTACTACTCCGTGATCTATAACCTGATCGACGAAGTGAAGCAGGCGATGAGCGGTATGTTGGCGCCTGAGTACAAGCAGCAGATTATCGGCCTGGCCGCAGTTCGTGACGTGTTCAAATCACCTAAATTCGGCGCCATTGCAGGTTGTATGGTTACCGAAGGGAACATCAAGCGTCACAACCCAATCCGCGTTCTGCGCGACAACGTGGTTATCTATGAAGGCGAACTGGAATCCCTGCGCCGCTTCAAAGATGACGTCAACGAAGTCCGTAACGGCATGGAATGTGGTATCGGCGTTAAGAACTACAACGACGTGCGCGTCGGCGACATGATCGAAGTATTCGAAATCATCGAGATCCAACGCACCATCGCTTAACGCTAGCACATCTGCTTAAGTCTGTTCTGGGGGGCCTTGTGCCCCCCGATTTGTCTGGAGAATCCATAATGGCAAAAGAATTCAGCCGCGGTCAGCGCGTGGCACAAGAGATGCAAAAAGAGATTGCTATCATTCTGCAGCGTGAAGTCAAAGATCCGCGTGTCGGCATGGCTACCGTTTCTGGTGTAGAAGTTTCTCGTGATTTGGCCTATGCCAAAGTTTACGTCACCTTCCTGAACGTATTGACCGAAAACGCCGATCCGAATCTGGTGCCTAACGGCATCAAAGCTCTGGAAGACGCTTCCGGCTACATCCGCACGCTGCTGGGTAAAGCCATGCGCCTGCGCGTAGTACCTGAGCTGACCTTCGCTTACGACAACTCCCTGGTTGAAGGCATGCGCATGTCCAACCTGGTGACCAACGTAGTGAAGAATGACGCCGAACGCCGTTCCGCATCAGGCGATGACGAGGAGGCTTAATGAGTCGCCCTCGTCGCCGCGGCCGTGATATCCACGGTGTCCTGTTGCTGGACAAACCGCAGGGCCTGTCATCCAACGACGCCCTGCAAAAAGTAAAGCGCCTCTATAACGCCAATCGCGCGGGTCATACCGGCGCGCTCGACCCGCTGGCGACCGGCATGCTGCCAATTTGCCTCGGTGAGGCGACCAAGTTTTCACAGTTCCTGCTCGACTCCGACAAACGCTATCGCGTGATTGCCCGACTGGGTCAGCGTACCGATACCTCGGATGCCGACGGCCAAATTGTGCAGGAGCGGCCGGTGAGTTTCACCCAGGCGCAGCTCGATACGGCGCTGGACAGCTTCCGTGGCGATATCAAGCAGGTGCCTTCGATGTACTCGGCGCTGAAATACCAGGGCAAGAAACTCTATGAGTATGCTCGCCAGGGTATCGAAGTGCCGCGTGAAGCACGCAGCATCACCGTTTATGAACTGCAGTTTATTCGCTGGGAAGGGGATGAACTGGAGCTGGAAATTCACTGCTCAAAAGGCACTTACATCCGCACCATCACCGATGACCTCGGCGAGCTGCTGGGATGTGGCGCGCACGTGATCTACCTGCGTCGTCTGCAGGTGGCGACCTACCCGACCGAGCGCATGGTCACGCTGGAGCAGTTGAACGAATTGCTGGAGCAGGCCCATCGGCAGGAAATCGCCCCGGCCGAGCTGCTCGATCCGTTGTTGATGCCGATGGACAGCCCGGTGGAGAATTACCCGGAAGTGAATTTGCTGCCAGTGGTAGCGGGTTACGTTAAGCAAGGGCAACCGGTTCAGGTTGCCGGTGCACCGGCCTCGGGCATGGTCCGTATCACCGAAGGTGAAGAGCGTAAATTTATCGGCGTCGGTGATATTGCCGATGACGGTCGTGTGGCGCCGCGCCGCCTGGTAGTTGAATATTTCGACTAAGGGTAGAAAACGCACTGCCTTGCGATCGCACTGCGCTAAGGGTAGAATGGCGCAGCTTATGCATTGGGTTGCTGAATTAGAGATCGGCGCCTGTATTTATTATCTATAATCTGGAGTAAGACAATGTCTCTAAGTGTTGAAGCTAAAGCTAAAATCGTAGCTGATTTCGGTCGTGGTACTAACGACAGCGGTTCTTCCGAAGTTCAGGTTGCCCTGTTGACTGCGCAGATCAACCATCTGCAAGGCCACTTCTCAGAGCACAAAAAAGATCACCACAGCCGTCGTGGTCTGCTGCGTATGGTTTCTCAGCGTCGTAAGCTGCTGGACTACCTGAAGCGTAAAGATGTAGCACGTTACACCAGCCTGATCGAGCGTCTGGGTCTGCGTCGCTAATCAAGCGAGTTTCAGTGGAAAGGGGCCTATTTTGGCCCCTTTCTTCTAGGAAGCATAAGCAAATCAGGTTAATGTATTACTGATGTTTCCAAACAGGATCTTCCGTTACAGAGGTTCGCGCGGCTAATGAGAGGCTTTGTCTCAGGCTTGAGATAAGGATTGTCATTAGTCGCGAGGATGTAGTGAGAAGGCAAACCGAGTCACTGGCGTGTCGAGTCGACAATACGATTGCGCGCCTAATCTAAGGATATAATTTTGCTGACACCGATCATTCGCAAATTCCAGTATGGCCAGCATACCCTCACTATTGAGACCGGTATGATGGCTCGTCAGGCCACTGCCGCCGTTATGGTAAGCATGGATGACACCGCAGTATTCGTTACCGTAGTTGGCCAGAAAAAAGCCAAACCAGGCCAGAGCTTCTTCCCACTGACGGTTAACTATCAGGAGCGTACCTACGCTGCTGGTCGTATCCCGGGTAGCTTCTTCCGTCGTGAAGGCCGTCCGAGCGAAGGTGAAACTCTGACCTCCCGTCTGATTGACCGTCCGATCCGTCCACTGTTCCCGGACAGCTTCCTGAACGAAGTTCAGGTGATCGCGACCGTTGTTTCCCTTAACCCGCAGGTTAACCCGGACATCGTTGCGATGATCGGTGCCTCTGCCGCCCTGAGCCTGTCCGGTATTCCGTTCAATGGCCCAATCGGTTCTGCGCGCGTGGGTTACATCAACAATCAATACGTATTGAACCCAACCAGCGACGAGCTGAAAGAAAGCAGCCTGGATCTGGTGGTTGCCGGTACCGCTGGCGCAGTACTGATGGTTGAATCCGAAGCTGACGTTCTGAGCGAAGATCAGATGCTGGGCGCGGTGGTGTTTGGCCACGAGCAACAGCAAATCGTTATCGAAAACATTAATTCCCTGGTTGCCGAAGCCGGCAAAGCCAAGTGGGACTGGCAGGCACCTGCAGTCAACGAAGCGCTGCACGCGCGCGTTGCAGAACTGGCAGAAGGCCGCCTGGGCGACGCTTATCACATCACCGAAAAACAAGAGCGTTACGCTCAGGTTGATGCGATCAAGAGCAGCGTTGTTGAAACCCTGCTGGCACAGGACGAAACCCTGGACGTGTCTGAAATTCAGGACATCCTGGGTAGCGTTGAGAAAAACGTCGTTCGTAGCCGTGTGCTGCGTGGCGAGCCGCGTATCGACGGCCGTGAAAAAGACATGATCCGTGGTCTGGACGTGCGCACCGGCGTTCTGCCGCGTACCCACGGTTCTGCACTGTTCACCCGTGGTGAGACTCAGGCACTGGTTACCGCAACGCTGGGCACCGCCCGTGACGCGCAGAACCTGGATGAGCTGATGGGCGAAAAGACCGACAGCTTCCTGTTCCACTACAACTTCCCTCCGTACTCCGTTGGTGAGACCGGGATGGTAGGTTCGCCAAAACGTCGTGAAATTGGTCACGGTCGCCTGGCGAAACGTGGCGTATTGGCTATGATGCCTAAACCAGAAGATTTCCCGTACACGGTGCGTGTGGTTTCTGAAATCACCGAATCCAACGGTTCTTCTTCAATGGCTTCCGTCTGTGGTGCTTCTCTGGCACTGATGGATGCAGGTGTGCCAATCAAGGCAGCCGTTGCCGGTATCGCAATGGGCCTGGTGAAAGAACAAGACAACTTTGTTGTTCTGTCCGACATTCTGGGTGACGAAGATCACCTGGGCGACATGGACTTCAAAGTAGCCGGTAGCCGTGACGGTATTACCGCGCTGCAGATGGACATTAAAATTGAAGGCATCACCCGCGAAATCATGCAGGTTGCTCTGAACCAGGCCAAGGGGGCGCGTCTGCACATCCTGGGCGTGATGGAACAGGCTATCAGCACTCCGCGTGGCGATATCTCTCAGTTTGCACCACGTATTCACACTATCCGCATCAACCCGGACAAGATCAAAGACGTGATTGGTAAAGGCGGTTCTGTCATCCGTGCGCTGACTGAAGAGACCGGCACTACCATTGAAATCGAAGATGATGGTACAGTTAAAATCGCTGCTACCGACGGTGAGAAAGCGAAATTCGCTATCCGCCGCATCGAAGAGATCACTGCCGAGATCGAAGTGGGCCGTATTTACCAGGGTAAAGTTACCCGTATCGTTGATTTCGGCGCATTCGTGGCGATCGGCGGCGGTAAAGAAGGTCTGGTGCACATCTCTCAAATCGCTGACAAGCGCGTTGAGAAAGTGACCGACTATCTGCAGATGGGTCAGGAAGTACCGGTTAAGGTACTGGAAGTTGACCGTCAGGGCCGTGTGCGTCTGAGCATCAAAGAAGCGACCGCACCAGAAGCAGGTTCACCTGCGCCTGAAGCAGAATAACTGTATAGATAGATTTACAGCTCCCGGCCATGGGGTTGGGAGCTGTTCATATAACGCGGGCAGGATGCCTGCGTATTTGCAAACGGATGAAAGGATGTTCATCCAATGTTTGTCTTCGGGAGTGGGAAATGAAGCCTTTCTTGCGCTGGTGTTACGTTGCGACAGCACTCATGCTGGCAGGATGCAGCAACCATGATTGGCGTAAAGACGAAGTTTTGGCGATCCCGTTGCAGCCAACTCTGCAGCAGGAAGTGATCCTGGCGCGCATGGAACAAATACTTGCCAGCCGGGCACTGACGGACGATGAGCGTGCGCAGCTTTTATATGAGCGCGGTGTACTGTATGATAGCCTCGGGCTACGTGCACTGGCGCGCAATGATTTCTCGCAAGCGCTGGCGATACGTCCTGATATGCCAGAAGTTTTCAACTACCTGGGCATTTACTTAACGCAGGCAGGCAATTTTGATGCTGCCTATGAAGCGTTTGATTCTGTACTAGAGCTTGATCCAACTTACAATTACGCGCGTTTAAACCGGGGCATCGCACTTTATTATGGCGGCCGCTTCCCGTTGGCGCAGGATGATCTGCAGGCGTTTTATCAAGACGACCCAAACGATCCCTTCCGTTCGTTGTGGCTTTATCTGGTGGAAAGAGAAATCGATCCCAAGAAGGCTGACGTAGCGCTCCAGCAGCGTTATGACAAGGCGAACCGAGGGCAATGGGGATGGAATATTGTCGAATTCTACCTGGGCAACATCAGTGAAAAAACGCTGATGGAAAGGCTCAAGGCAGATGCAACGGATAACACTTCGCTCGCTGAGCATCTCAGTGAAACTGACTTCTATTTAGGTAAGCATTACCTAAGTCTGGGGGACAAGGACACCGCTTCGGCGCTGTTCAAACTGACGGTTGCTAACAACGTTCATAATTTCGTTGAGCACCGCTATGCATTGTTGGAATTGGCGCTGTTGGGCCAAGAACAAGACGACCTATCGGAATCGGACCAGCAATAGCTGACGAACAACTATCAGCCTGATATACATTGGTTTTTTGCCAAAGTTATCGTCTTAACGGGCGAGGGCTTTTTTGTTCGTTTTATAATCTAATTTGAGCCGGTTCACACTTTTCAATGAAAATGACTGAAAATTTTCTCGACGAGTTATGTAGACTGGCTGCCATTATTAATGAGGCACGTGTACATGACTACTGAGCTTGAAACCTCTTTTGCTGACCTGGGGCTGTCTGCTCCGATCATTTCTGCCCTGACCGATCTGGGCTACGAAAAACCTTCACCGATCCAGGCTGAGTGTATTCCTCACCTGTTGAACGGCCGTGATGTGCTGGGCATGGCACAGACCGGTAGCGGCAAAACTGCGGCGTTCTCGCTGCCACTGCTGCACAACCTTGACGCTTCCCTGAAAGCACCTCAGATCCTGGTGCTGGCACCGACCCGCGAACTGGCGGTTCAGGTTGCTGAAGCGATGACCGATTTCTCCAAACACATGCATGGCGTTAACGTCGTGGCCCTGTACGGCGGCCAGCGTTATGACGTGCAGCTGCGCGCTCTGCGTCAGGGCCCGCAAATCGTAGTAGGGACTCCAGGCCGTCTGCTGGACCACCTGAAGCGTGGCACCCTGAACCTCTCTAACCTGAGCGGTCTGGTGCTGGATGAAGCCGACGAAATGCTGCGTATGGGCTTTATCGAAGACGTAGAAACCATCATGGCAGAGATCCCGGCTGAACATCAGACCGCACTGTTCTCTGCAACCATGCCGGAAGCTATCCGTCGCATTACCCGCCGCTTTATGAAAGAGCCGCAGGAAGTGCGCATTCAATCGAGCGTGACTACCCGTCCAGACATCAGCCAGAGCTACTGGACTGTGCAGGGCATGCGTAAAAACGAAGCCCTGGTACGTTTCCTGGAAGCTGAAGACTTTGATGCGGCGATTATCTTCGTTCGTACCAAAAACGCGACCCTGGAAGTGGCCGAAGCGCTGGAGCGCAGTGGTTACAGCAGCGCGGCACTGAACGGTGACATGAACCAGGCCCTGCGTGAGCAGACCCTGGAGCGTCTGAAAGATGGTCGTCTGGATATCCTGATCGCGACCGACGTTGCTGCCCGTGGCCTGGACGTTGAGCGTATCAGCCTGGTTGTGAACTACGACATCCCTATGGATTCCGAGTCTTACGTTCACCGTATCGGCCGTACTGGCCGTGCTGGTCGTGCCGGCCGTGCGCTGCTGTTCGTAGAAAACCGCGAACGCCGCCTGCTGCGTAACATCGAACGCACCATGAAGCTGACCATTCCAGAAGTTGAACTGCCAAATGTAGAACTGCTGGGTGAGCGTCGTCTGGCCAAGTTCGCAGCTAAAGTACAGCAACAGCTGGAAAGCAGCGATCTGGACATGTACCGTGGCCTGCTGGCTAAACTGCAGCCGGGCGAAGAAGAGCTGGAAATGGAAACGCTGGCCGCAGCACTGCTGAAAATGGCACAGGGCGAACGTCCTCTGATCCTGCCACCGGATCCTGTCTTCAAACCACGTCAGCGTCGTGAGTTCAACGACCGTGACGACCGCGGTAGCGACCGTCGTCGTGACGCACGTCCAGACAGCCGTGACGGTGGCGCTGAGCGTCCACGTCGTGAGCGTCGTGACGTTGGCGAAATGCAGCTGTACCGCATTGAAGTGGGCCGTGATGATGGCGTTGAAGTTCGTCATATCGTTGGCGCGATCGCTAACGAAGGCGACATCAGCAGCCGTTACATTGGTAACATCAAGCTGTTTGCCGGCCACTCTACTATTGAGCTGCCAAAAGGCATGCCGGGCGAGATCCTGTCTCACTTCACCCGTACCCGCATCCTGAACAAGCCGATGAACATGCAGCTGCTGGGCGATGCACAGCCGCATGAACGTCGTGAGCGTCCTGCGCCTGCCGGTAACGGTGAGCGTCGTGGCGGGGCTCGTCCATTCAACGGCGAACGTCGTGAAGGGGCAAACCCAGGCCGTCGTTCTTTCGGTGATCGTCGTGAAGGCGGTGCTGCTGCACCTGCCGGCAACGGTGGCGAGCGTCGTGGCGGTAACTTCAACCGTGACGGCCAACGCGCACCACGTCGTGATGACGCCGCTCCGGCTGCACCACGTCGTCGCTTCGGTGATGCATAACATCTAATTTGACCGTTCGCGGTTAATTGGATTAAAAACCAGCCTTCGGGCTGGTTTTTTTATGCCTGAAATTCGCCGTTAAGTGAGGGAAAATGGCGTATCATTTATAAGGTTTTTTCTTATGGATACTACGCACGGGAGATGCCATGAGTTGGCAGCAGTTCAAGTCTCAATATTTGGTGCGCTTTTGGGCACCTTTACCCGCGGTGATTGCCGCCGGGATCCTCTCTACCTACTATTTCGGTTTGACCGGGGCCTTCTGGGCGGTGACCGGTGAATTCACCCGCTGGGGCGGCCATATATTGCAGCTGTTCGGGTTGCACCCTGAGCAGTGGGGCTACTTCAAGGTTATCGGGCTTGAGGGGACGCCGTTGCAACGCATCGACGGCAGGATGATCATCGGCATGTTTGCCGGCTGTATCGCCGCCGCGCTGTGGGCTAACAACATCAAGCTACGCCAGCCGCAGAATCGCATTCGCATTGTGCAGGCGCTGCTGGGCGGTATCATCGCCGGTTTCGGCGCACGTCTGGCGATGGGCTGCAACCTGGCGGCCTTCTTTACCGGCATTCCGCAGTTCTCGCTGCACGCCTGGTTCTTTGCGCTGGCGACCGCCGCCGGCTCTTATTTTGGTGCCAAATTTACCCTGTTGCCGATGTTCCGCATCCCGATCAAATTACAGAAGGTGAAGGCGGCCGCGCCGCTGACTCAAAAACCGGAGCAGGCGCGTCGTCGCTTTCGTTTGGGGATGGTGGTGTTCTGTCTGGCGATCGCCTGGTCGCTATGGACGCTGTTTGACGCACCGAAGCTGGGTATCGCCATGTTGTTTGGCATCGGTTTTGGCCTGCTGATTGAACGGGCGCAAATTTGTTTCACCTCGGCGTTTCGCGATCTGTGGATCAGCGGGCGTACCCACATGGCGAAGGCCATCATTCTCGGTATGGCCGCCAGTGCCATCGGCATTTTCAGCTACGTCCAACTGGGCGTGGCGCCTAAAATCATGTGGGCCGGCCCCAATGCGGTGCTGGGCGGATTGTTATTTGGTTTTGGCATAGTGTTGGCCGGGGGTTGCGAAACCGGCTGGATGTACCGTGCGGTCGAGGGGCAGGTGCATTACTGGTGGGTTGGGCTGGGCAATATCATTGGTGCCACGCTGCTGGCCTATTACTGGGATGATTTGGCCCCGACGCTGGCCACTGACTACGACAAGGTTAACCTGCTGGAGACCTTCGGCCCGATCGGCGGCCTGCTGGTGACCTACCTGCTGCTGGCATTGGCGTTTGGCGCCATGCTGTGGTGGGAAAAACGATTTTTCCGCGCCAGGCCCGACGCGCAGGTGGTTAATTTAAGGAGTGTGTCATGAAGCAAACGGCGATAGTGCCGGATTACCGGTTGGATATGCTGGGTGAGCCTTGCCCTTACCCGGCGGTAGCGACGCTGGAAGCGATGCCGCAGTTGAAGCCAGGGGAAATCCTGGAGGTGATCAGCGATTGCCCGCAGTCAATCAACAACATCCCGCTTGATGCGCGCAACCATGGCTACAAGGTACTGGATATCCAGCAGGATGGTCCCACCATCCGCTACCTGATTCAGCGCTGATAAAATGAGGGCGCCGTAAAGGCGCCCAAATAGTTTATCCCTTCACCAAATCGCCTTTCACCCCGGCGACAATTTCAAACGAATGTAAGCGCGCCTGATGGTCAAAGATCTGGCCGTTAACCATGATTTCATCCGCGCCGGTTTCGCTGAGCAGCGTCTGCAGCCCATTACGCACGGTAGCTTCATTGCCGATGACAGACATGCGCAGCGCCTGATCGACGCCGTATTGTTCTCCGGCGGTCCACAGCGCGTGGATATTGTCCACCGGTGCCGGCAGTGGGCCCGGCGAGCCGCGGCGCAGATTGATAAACTGCTGCTGCATCGAGGTAAACAGGAAACGAGCATCGGCATCGCTGTCGGCGGCCACCACGTTGACGCATACCATGGCGTGTGGCCGTTGGCATTGCTCGGAAGGCTTGAAGTTGTCGCGGTACAGGTTAAATGCCTGGAACAGCATCTCTGGTGCAAAGTGGGAAGCGAAGGCAAACGGCAGGCCAAGCTGTGCCGCCAACTGGGCGCTGTACAGGCTGGAGCCCAACAGCCAGATCGGCACGTGTAACCCCTGGCCGGGTACTGCCTGCACCGGCTGGCCCGCTTGTACCTCACCAAAGTAATGTTGCAGTTCCTGCACGTCGCGCGGGAAGTTATCCACTTCACCGGACAGATGACGACGCAACGCCATCATGGTGCGTTGGTCGGTGCCGGGCGCGCGGCCCAGACCCAGATCGATACGTCCAGGGTACAGCGACTCCAGCGTACCGAACTGCTCGGCAATGACTAGTGGCGCATGGTTGGGCAGCATTACGCCACCGGAGCCGAGGCGGATACTCTGGGTACCGGCGGCCAGATAACCCAGCAAAACCGAGGTTGCCGCACTGCCAATGCCGGTCATATTGTGATGTTCTGCCAACCAATAGCGTTGATAGCCCCATTTTTCGGCATGTTGTGCTAAATCTAAAGAGGCGTGAAAGGCATCACGGGGTTTGGCCCCTTGCGGAATGGGGGATAAATCCAGTACCGAAACCGGCACCGTAGTTTTTTCAGTCATGATATCGTCCATCAAAGAGTTGATCGCTTAAAGGGCGATTGCAGCGGTCTGCAAACTACAAAGCAAAATGTGCTTTTAGTGTTAAAAGCATAATCCAATTTATAGTTATAAAAGAGGATATATGTGCTTGCTATATCCTTATGATAAAAATGGTTTTTGGGAGTTGATATAAAATATGGACGTGATGATTCCACCCGCCGCTTATCGCTCAGGGAGCTGAGAGAATGAAAAAAAAGACGTTGTTTACCTTATTGTTGATGGTGGTGGCGATCGCCATGGCGATCTTGTTCCGGGCACATAATCAGGATTTGTTATTGCAGGGGGAAGTGGACGCGCCAGAGGTGATCGTGGCGTCCAAGGCCAAGGGACGGGTGGTTGAACGCCTGGTTGAGCGTGGTGACGACGTGAAAGCCCAACAGGTGATGATCCAGCTCGATAGCCCGGAACTGATGGCCCAGCTGCGTTCCGCCCAGGCGTCGCGCGATGAAGCCAAAGCGCAGCTCGACCAATCTCTGCACGGCACGCGTGAAGAAAGCATCCGTAATCTGCGTGCCAACCTGGCGCAGGCCGAGGCGCAATACCGCAACGCGCAGAACGACTACAACCGTAACCTGAGCGTTTCCGGCAAAGGTTATATTTCGAAGTCCGAGCTGGACAGCTCACGCCGGGCGCGTGACACCGCATTCCAACAGGTGCAGGCGGCCAAGGCCAACCTGGACGAAGGCACGAATGGCGACCGTATCGAACTGCGGCAACAGTACGCCGCAGCGCTGCGGGCAGCAGAAGAAAACCTGCTGCAAGTGAAGGCTCAGACTGACGACCTGCGGGTTTTAGCCCCGGTGGCCGGTGAAGTCGGGCCGATCCCGGCGGAGGTCGGGGAATTGTTGAATGCCGGCAGCCCGTTGCTGACGCTGATCCGCGTTCCGGATGCCTACTTCGTCTTTAACCTGCGTGAAGACATTCTGGCTCATGTGCGTAAGGGCGATAAGGTGCAGATGCGGGTACCGGCGTTGAAGGACAAAATGATCGAAGCGGAGGTGCGTTATATTGCGCCGCTGGGCGATTACGCCACCAAACGCGCCACCCGCGCTACCGGTGACTTCGACCTGAAAACCTTTGAAGTGCGGCTGTATCCGTCACAGCCGGTGGAAGGCCTGCGTCCAGGGATGAGCAGCTTATGGCTATGGAAAGAGTAAGGGCCGGTTGGCGCTGCTTCAGTCACGCGTTTGATAACGAGTGCCGCGTCGCCTTCCGCAGCCCGGTAATACACTGGCTGAGCTGGATTTTCCCGCTGATGCTGTTTGGTCTGGTCAGCAGCAACTTTTCGGAAGGGACCTTGCTGGATCTGCCGGTGTCGGTGGTGGATAACGATCACAGCTCGTTGTCCAAGTCGCTGACGCGCCGACTGGATGCCGGCTCTCATGCTCACGTAGAGCTATATGACGGCGGGCTGAATGAATCGCTGTATCGTCTGCGTAGTGCGCAGGATTACGCGTTGTTGTACGTACCGCCGGACTTTGAAGCCAATGCGCTGGCGGGCAAGCAGCCGAGCGTGGTGATGTATTACAACGCATTGTTCTATGGTGCCGGGCTGTATTCCACTCAGGATTTCAGCGGGCTGATGACCGAAATCAATGCCAACTACCGCAGCATTATCGCCGCCGAGATGGGCAAGACGCTGCCGCCGTTGGCGGACGTGACGCTGTCGTACGGCAGTCTATTCAACGCCAGCGGCAGTTATATTTATTACCAGCAGTTTGCCGCGACTATCCATTTGCTGCAGCTGTTTGTGGTGACCTGCATGATCTACGTGTTGGCGCGCAGCAAATCGCTGTTGAAGGCCCGGCCATTCAGCCTGGCACTGCTGGGTAAATTGGCGCCATATACCCTGTGCTTCACCAGCCTGCTGATGGTTGAAATTGCCGCGCTGGTGGGTATTTTTGACGCCCGCGTCAGCGGCAATCCGCTGTTCATGTTGATGATTGCCTTCTTTTACGTGATGGCGGCGCAGAGCATCGGCCTGCTGCTGTTTACCTTTACCAGCAGCATTATCACCGCCTACAGCCTGATCGCCATCCTGGTCAGTATTGCGCTGACCTTCTCGGGTATGGCGGTACCGGAACTGTCGATGCCGCTGCCGGCGCGAATCATCTCCAATATTGAACCCTTAACCCACGCGCTGTACGCGATGTTTGACGTGTTCCTGCGGCAGGTTCCGGCCAGTGCCATCTTCAGCGTTTGTGCATTACTGTCCGTCTACCCGTTGGTGACGGCATTCCTGGTGCGTAACCGGCTGTTGCCGCGGCTGCTGAAGGAAGGGGGCGCGGGATGAAAATCTACTGGCAAACCTTCGTCCGGGTGCTGCTTGGCATGCTGGAGAGGCCGATGTGGTTGATGCTGATCCTGTCGCTGTGCGTCATGAGCATGGTCTATGCCAACCGGACGGTGTGGGATCTGCCGGTCGGCGTGATTGATCAGGACCACAGCACCGCCAGCCGCCAATTGATCCGCCAACTGGACGCGACCTCGAAGATTGCCATCGTGACTTACGATAGCCTCGAGCAGGCAAAAAGTGACCTCGGCTGGCGTAAACTGTTCGCGGTGATCATCATGCCGGTGGATCTGGAGAAGAAGATCCTGAGCGGCCAAAATATCGTGGTACCGGTCTATGGCGATGCTACCAACCGGCTGGCCAACGGCCAGATCCAGCAGGACGTGGTTGCGGCCTATCAGCAACTGCTAAACCAGTACAACAACGGCTTACTGCTGCGCAGCGGTTTCAGCGAACGCCAGGCGCAGGTGATCCTGACGCCCATACGGGGGCAAACGCTGGACGTGTTCAACCCTGGCATCAGCTTTGCGGCGATCATCTTCCCTGGCCTGCTGGTGATGCTGTTACAGCACTCGTTATTGATTGCCTGCGTTCGCGTCAGCATTGCCATGAAGAGCATCCCCGGCGGCAAGCCCCCGTTGGCGGCCCATTTGGGCGGGCTGACGGCGCTGCTACCGATCTGGCTCTTCCTGTCTATCGTGCTGTTTGTACTGTGGCCGTGGGTCTTGGGCTATCGTCAGACGGCGAGTATTGCAGAAATTTTGTTGCTGACCTTCCCGTTCCTGTTGGCGGTACTGGGGCTGGGCAAGCTGGTCACCGAATGCCTGCGCAGCGTAGAAATGATCTACCTGACGCTGGCGTTTATCACCACGCCGATATTCTACCTCTCCGGTACCATCTGGCCGCTGCAGGCGATGCCGGCCTGGGTGCGGGCGATTTCCTACTGTATCCCCTCCACCTGGGCCACCAAGGCCATTGCCGGGGTTAACCAAATGGGCCTGTCGCTCAATGAAGTCTGGGGCGACGTAGTGATGCTGCTGGTGTTGGGGATTATTTACACCCTGCTGGGTGTCGGGGTGGGTTTCATGCGTAACAGCGTGGCGCTGCGTAGCCTGCTCCGCAAACGGGCAAGTTAATTCCGGGGGCCTGAAGCCATGTTTCCTTGACCCTTAACAAGGTGTGCAGGCCCGCGCTCTCGCATAATCACGCCCGTGGATCCTCTTACTGGTGTGATGATATGGCTTACCAACTGAACCTGAACTGGCCCGAGTTTTTAGAGAAATACTGGCAGAAAAAACCTGTGGTTTTGAAAAATGCCTTCCCGAACTTTGTTGACCCTATCACGCCAGACGAACTGGCGGGTCTGGCGATGGAGCCGGAAGTTGACAGCCGTCTGGTGAGCCAGACAGGAGGGCAATGGCAGGCCAGCCACGGTCCGTTTGAACATTTCGATAACCTCGGTGAAACCGGCTGGTCCTTGCTGGCGCAGGCCGTTAACCATTGGCATGCGCCCTCAGCCGAGCTGGTGCGCCCGTTTCGCGTTTTGCCGGACTGGCGTCTGGATGACCTGATGATCTCCTTCTCGGTGCCGGGCGGCGGTGTGGGGCCGCACATCGACAACTACGATGTATTCATCATTCAGGGGATGGGCAGCCGTCGCTGGCGCGTAGGCGATGCCTTACCGATGCGTCAGTTCTGCCCGCATCCGGCGCTGCTGCACGTTGATCCGTTCGAGCCGATCATTGATGAAGATCTGGAGCCGGGAGACATCCTGTACATCCCGCCAGGTTTCCCGCATGACGGCTTCACCCACGAAACTGCGCTCAACTATTCAGTGGGTTTCCGTGGGCCAAACGACCGCGACCTCATCAGCAGCTTTGCCGACTACGCACTGGAAAACGATCTGGGTGGCGTGCACTACAGCGATCCTGATTTAACCCTGCGTGAACATCCGGGGCGGGTAGAGGAATATGAGCTTGAGCGCCTGCGCACAATGATGGTCGAAATGATCAGCAAGCCGGAAGACTTTAAGCAGTGGTTTGGCCGTTTTGCCACCACGCCTCGTCATGAGCTGGATATCGCCATGGCGGAGCCGCCGTATGAGGCGCAAGAGGTACTGAGTGCGCTGATGGACGGTGAAACCCTGACCCGTTTGAGCGGCTTGCGTGTGCTGCACATCGGCGACAGCTTCTTTATCAACAGCGAGCGTCTGGACACCGTGGACGCACGCGCGGCCGATGCGCTGTGTCGTTATACCGAGCTGGGCCGGCAGGAACTGGGCGATGCGCTGCAAAACCCGGCGTTTGTGGCTGAGCTGACGGAGCTGATGAACCAGGGCTACTGGTTCTTCAAAGAGTAGTTGCCGCTGCCTGCTTAATGGCCGGGTGGCATTACGCTTACCCGGCTTGCAAACATTCCGTTGCCTGCCTGTGGCAGGCCGTCTGATTAGGGCACCAACTCCAGTCCGGCAACCCGCCGCCAGTAACCGTTGCAATCGGCCCGATCGGTGAGGGTTAACGGCTGTGTGCCTTGCTCATTGGCGCGGAAGCGCTCGACCAGCGCCAGCGTCTCGGTGCCCTGTGGCGAAAGACGCACAATGTCCACCAACCCCTGCATACTGGTCAACTCGTTGCCCAGGTTGTAGCAGTACCCGCTCATGGTCTGGATGCCGTTCAACACAAACACCTGCTGCTGTTCTTGCGAACGCATCACTCGTCCCTGCGGGTATTTGATGCAGCAGGTTTCGCATTCATCCTTGGCACGGTCTTCCGAACGTGCGGTGAAGCAGCGTGCCGAATAGGCCAGCGGCAGGTGACCGTAGCTCAAGACTTCCACCTCAAACTGCCGGCGGAAACCCAGTTCATCGCACTGTTCCAGCAGTTTGGTCAGCCAGTCGCGGGAAAGCTCGACCGGCATGCACCAACGCATCATGCCCTGGCGGTGCAGCAGGCGCAGGGTGTAGGCGTTGTAGCAATTCAGCGCATGACCGGCAACAAATGGCAGGCTGCGCTCGGCCGCCATGTTCACGGTGCCCAGATCGTTGGCTTCAATCAGGAATTCCCCGTTTTCCACATAGCGCTTCAGTTCGTTCAGTTCGGACGGTGCCTGCAGCAGTGCCAGAGTGGAGAGAGCCACCTGTTTGCCGCTGCGGGCAATTTCTTGCGCCAGCGCCAGCCAGTCGCCGACCTTCATCTCGCGACGCTTGGTGCAGACGCTTTCACCGAGGTAAATAATCTCCGCGCTGCTGCTTACCGCCTGGCGGTAGAACTCTTCGAGCTCGGTTTTCGGCCAATAATACTGCACCGGGCCTAATGCGTATTTCATGTTTCCTCCTGCTACTGCCATTTACGGTGATAAGCACCGAGCGTGGTTTGAGTGCCTTCTGACATCGCACCCAGGGCTTCCATCCAGCCGGCGTCGGCCTGATAGGCGGCCGGGTCGGCCCGGCAGCGGTCGATGGCCTGGCGCCAGACGCGGGCCACCTGGCTCACGTAGGCCGGGCTGCGTTGACGACCTTCAATCTTCACCGACGCGATATTGGCAGCCAGCAGCTCCGGCAGCAGCTCCAGCGTATTGAGGCTGGTGGGTTCTTCCAGCGCGTGGTAGCGCACGTCATCGACCAGATAGCGGCCCTTGCACAGCGTTGGGTAGCCGGCATTTTCATCGTCGCGATAACGGTCGATCAGCACACCATTCAGGCGTGACTCCATGCCCTGCGCCGTTTGCTGCCAGCGCACGTAGCGCGCCGGTGAGCAGGCCCCGACGGTATTGGGAGACTCGCCGGTCAGATAAGAGGAAAGGTAGCAGCGCCCCTCGGCCATGATGCACAGGCTGCCGAAGGCGAAGACCTCCAGCGGCACCGGGCTGGTACGTGCCAACTGCTTGACCTGGTGCATCGACAACACGCGCGGCAGCACTACCCGGCTGACATCGAAATGGCGCTGATAGAAACGGATCGCTTCTTCGTTGGTGGCGGACGCCTGCACCGAGACGTGGCGCTCCAACTGCGGGTAACGTTCGGCGGCGTATTCCAGCATCGCCAAATCGGCCAGGATCAGCACATCGGCGCCCAACTGCGCCGCCATATCTACCGCGCGCTGCCAGCGGACATAGCCGTCAGGGTGGGCGAAGGTATTGATGGCGATATGCAGTTTGCGGTTATGACGATGCACATACTCGACCGCTTCCTGCAGCTTTTTCTCGGTAAAGTTGAGGCCGGCAAAGTGGCGGGCGTTGGTATCATCTTTCAGGCCGATATACACGGCGTCGGCACCGTTATCTACCGCAGCCTTCAGGGCCGGCAGATTACCGGCGGGACAAAGCAGCTCCATAGATTTATCCTGACTCCAAGGGTTGCCGGTGGCTCTTTCACCGGCAAACGCTAATCGGGAGGCAATTTTAGTGAAAGCGTACTTAACAGGTTTTGATTTGAGGCAGCTTCTGGCGTATTGATAAAGCTGGCGGTGAAATGCACTATTTGTTGATATAGAGCGCGGCAGCCGTGTATCGCTGTGGCAAAATAGCGTATCTGTGTTGAAAGGAGTGAACGACAGTGTTGGAACAATTAAGAGCGCGCATTGTGCGCCAGGGGCCGTCGTTGCTGCGCGTACCGCTAAAATTCACGCCGTTTGCCTTGCAGCGTCAGCTTCTGGAACAGGTACTGGGCTGGCAATTTCGTCAGGCGCTGGCAGATGGCGATCTGGAATTTCTCGAATCGCGCTGGTTGAAGATCGAAATTCGCGATCTGGCGCTACACTGGTTTATGACGGTAGAAAACGACAAACTGGTTGTCAGCCAACACGCCGAAGCTGATGTCAGCTTCAGCGGCGACGCCAACGATCTGATTCTGATCGCAGCGCGTAAGCAAGATCCCGATACGCTGTTCTTTCAGCGTCGGCTGCAGATTGAAGGGGACACCGAATTGGGCCTGTATGTAAAAAATCTGATGGACGCCATCGAGCTGGAAGCCATGCCTGCGCCGTTGCGCATTGGCCTGCTGCAACTGGCCGAATTTGTGGAAGCAGGGCTGCAGGAGGGCACGGTGCAAACTTCCCGTGTGCCGGCAACATGTTAATCCGCGTGGAAATTCCGGTAGATGCGGCAGGCATTGATGCCCTGCTGCGTCGCGCCTTTGGGCGAGATGATGAAGCCGATCTGGTGCAGCAACTGCGCGAAGACGGCCTGCTGACGCTGGGCATTGTCGCCACCGACGACGAAGGCGGCGTGGTGGGTTATGCCGCGTTCAGCCCGGTGGACGTGGCCGGTGAGGATCGTCAATGGGTCGGTCTGGCACCGCTGGCGGTGGACGAAAGTCTGCGTCGTCAGGGGCTGGGCGAAAAGCTGATATACGAAGGGCTGGATGCGTTGAACGAGTTCAGCTATGCCGCGGTAGTGGTGCTGGGTGAACCGGCTTACTACGGGCGCTTTGGCTTTAAACCGGCCGCTGCCTATGGTCTGCAGTGCCGCTGGCCAGACACCGAGGCCGCGTTCCAGGTTTACCCATTGGCGGAAGATGCCTTGGTTGATGTTGGCGGGGCGGTGGAATACTCCGAGCCGTTTAACCGGCTTTAACCTCAACGTCCGGCAGTAAATAATCCAACGAAAGAGGCGGGTGACTCACCAGCCTCTCTTTTTGCGTTTTGCTCAGTTGCTTGACCCGATATTCCAGTCTCAGCGCTTTTGAGCGATCCCCCGCCTGACAGTGAAACGCCAGCACCAGTTGGCCTTTACCCCGTAGTGCCTTGGCCCCTTTGCCTGCCTGATGCTGCGCCAGCCGCCGCGTTACGTCGGTAGTAATGCCGGTATACAGCATACCGCTGGGCATGCGCAGCATGTAGAGATGCCAGGTTGGGAGTATTTCCGTCATGAATAAGCAGCAACGTTGGTGGCCAGGGATGGAATATGATGGCATGTTCCCCGTCGTAATCCCATCCCCGGCCGCCTATGGCTTATCACCGTTAGCCTTTTTTCCCCGCCATTTCGAAACGCGGTGAAACCATACCGTACAGAGTCCAGCCGAGGAAGGTGGCGATGGCGCCCCACATCATCGCTTCCTCACCGGAACTGTAGAGGGCATAGAAACTGTACAGTGCGCCAATGCCGGCAATGATGTTGGCAATTCGCGCTTTTTTCTCCGGTACTTTCGCCACTTTCTGAATAATGATCAGCGCCGCCATCGACAGAATGTAAGGGATGATATTGGTCACCACCGCCAGATTCACCAGCACGTTGAACTGTTTATTCAGCGACGGGCTGATGGTCATCAAAGACAGCACGCTCTGGATCATGACTATGGTCAGCATGCCTTTGACCGGTGCGTCGGCCTTGCTGAGTTTGGAGAAAATTTTCGGGAAGAAGCCGCTGTCGGCAGAGGATTTGAACACCTGGGCGATGGTGAACTGCCAGCCCAGCAGTGAGCCGACGCAGGACATGATCATCAGGGCCATAATGATCTTGCCGACCGTAGGGTTGAACATATGGGAAAACGCCAGCCCAAATGGCGCGGTTGAGTTGGCCAGGTCCATATTCGGCACGATACCGGCGATGACGTTGGTTGAAACGATATAGATGACTGCCGCGCTGAGGGTACCGCCGAGTACGGCGATCGGCACGTTACGCTCCGGGTTTTCCACCACGTCGGTATTGGCGCAGGCGGACTCCAGGCCCAGAAATGCCCACAGCGTCATGGAGATAGAAGCGCCAATGGCTTCAAAGGTCGGTACCGAGTGCGGGTTCCAGGCGGCAATATAGGCGCTGCCGCTGAACCAGTGCCAGCCGATGATCGAGATCCCCACCACCGGGATAATCACGCCCCAAACGGTGATGCCGCTGATTTTCCCGGTCAGGCGTGCCCCGCCGAAGTTGGCGACGGTAGCCAGCCATAGTACGCCAATGGTGGCGATACAGATCCCCAGCGGCGACAGGTTGGCACCAAACAGCTCGGTGCCGTAACCAACGGCGGAAATGGCGATGGCGATATTGGCGATCAGCAACGACACCCCATAGGTGTAGTTCGCCATGAAATTGCCCGATTTACCGAATGCGTATTCAGCATATCCGCCCATGCCACCGGATTTGCGGCTGAACATGCCGCATTTGGCGAAGGCGTAGGCCAGCGCCATCGAGCCCACGGCGGTAACCAGCCAGGAAACGATAGAAATAGTACCCACTTCGGCCAGCTTGGTGGGCAGCATAATTATGCCGGAGCCCATCATGTTTACCGCAGTAAGGATCGTTAGCTGCACGACCCCCATTTTATTATTGGACTTACTCATGATCATTCTCTCTTTTATAATGCGATCCGGGCGGTGAATAAAATCCACCGCCTTGTAAGGTGATTAATTTTTCATTACGTAACCGTAAGCACGGTTCCAGCCATCTTCATCCTGCTGGATATACACGCCCTGTAATTCCGGTGCGAAGCCGGGCAATAAATTGATGCCTTCTTCCAATGCCAGGAAATAACGCTGTGCAGCCCCGCCCCACACTTCACCAGGGACAACGCACAATACGCCTGGGGGATAAGGCAAGGCACCTTCGGCGGCAATTCTGCCTTCGGCTTTCGCCAGAGAAACCAATTCCACATTACCGCGGACAAATTCGGTGTTGGCGTCTTGTGGATTCATTGCCACACGAGGGAAATAACTCTTCCTGAACATTTCTTTCTGCAGCTCTTTAACATCGTAACTCACGTAGAGGTCGTGCATTTCCTGGCAGAGTTGGCGCAGGGTATAATTTTCATAGCGCTGCTGATTGTTTTTATAAACCGCAGGCAAGACTTCACTAATTAACGAATCTTGCTCAATATGTTTTTCAAAGCGGGCAATCAGCGCCACCAAATGCTGCATCTTGGCGATGTCTTCGGCCGGAGTCAGCAGGAACAGGATCGAATTAAGGTCGCATTTCTCCGGTACTATGCCGTTTTCGCGCAGATAGTTAGCCAGAATGGTCGCCGGAATACCGAAATCGCTGTAGTTACCGCTTGCCGTATCAATGCCCGGCGTGGTGAGCAGCAGTTTGCACGGGTCGACAAAATACTGCGATTGGGCATAGCCTTCAAAGGCATGCCATTTTTCACCGGGAATGAAGTTGAAGAAGCGCAAATCGTTGGACATCGTCTCGGTATCATAAGACTGCCAGGCTTTACCGTCGATTTGGTCCGGCACAAAAGGTTTGATTAAGCTGCAGGTCTCCAGCAGCATCTTGCGCGCCTCAATGCCGACGCGAACGCATTCTTTCCACAGACGTCGGCCGCTTTTGCCCTCATGCATTTTGGCGTTAACGTCCAGTGCGGCGAACAGCGGGTAAAACGGGCTGGTGGAAGCGTGCAGCATAAAGGCATTGTTAAAGCGTTTGTGGTTGCAATAGCGTTCTTGTCCCTTGATATGCTTGTCTTTCTTGTGGATTTGCGAGGTTTGTGAGAAGCCGGCCTGCTGTTTGTGCACGGACTGGGTCACAATGATCCCCGGGTCGTTTTCGTTTAGCTCGAGCAGCAACGGAGAGCAGTCTTTCATCATTGGAATGAATTGCTCATAGCCGACCCAGGCCGAGTCGAACAGGATGTAATCGCACAGATGACCAATTTTATCGACCACCTGACGGGCGTTATAAATGGTGCCGTCATAGGTGCCCAACTGAATGATCGCCAGGCGGAAAGGTCTGGCTTCATTGGCGCGCTCCGGCGCGACCTCGCGGATCTGCTGGCGTAAGTAGCGTTCTTCAAAGCAGTGCGCGTCAATGCCGCCGATAAAGCCAAACGGGTTGCGGGCGGTTTCCAGATACACCGGTGTTGCCCCCGCCTGGATCAGCGCGCCATGATGATTGGATTTATGGTTGTTGCGGTCGAACAGCACCAGGTCACCGCGCGTCAGCAGGGCGTTGGTTGCCACCTTGTTTGAGGCGGAGGTGCCGTTAAGAACGAAATAGGTTTTATCGGCGTTAAACACTTTGGCGGCATGCTGCTGCGCCGCGCAGGGGGCGCCTTCATGGATCAACAAATCACCCAGTTTGACGTCCGCGTTGCACATATCGGAACGGAAAAGGGTCTCGCCAAAGAAGTCAAAGAACTGACGCCCGGCCGGATGCTTACGGAAGAATTCGCCCCCCTGATGCCCAGGGCAAGCAAAGGTGGCGTTACCCATTTCGACATACTGGGTCAGCGTATTAAAGAAAGGTGGCAGCAGTTCGCTTTCGTATTTTACGGCCGCAGCTTCCAGCTGCTTGCCATAGAACTGGGTGTTCTTGCCACAGAGTTCAAATACGCCATGCAGGGCAGGCAGTATGGCGTTGTCCAGCTCTTCTTCGCAGCAAACCGCCACGAATAACGGGATATTCAGGCCGATCTCTTCGAGGTGAGCCACCATGCCCTGCGTGACGTCTTCCACCGACAATACGATGGCGGCAATATCATTAAAATCACTCTGGTGTACATCGACAACTTCGCGAGTGGTTTCGAAGCAACTTAATGTTTTGCTATTAGCGGCAATTTTTAATTTATTCATTTTAATCATTCTTCAGGCAAAGGCATCCCGCCGGCAGGTTAATAACCCTGTCGCTAATGCCCTCACTAAAATAAAGGCGTGAGAAGAACGCAGTCATGCTTAATCGCAGGCCTGAGTTCATTCGGATTTTTGTTTTATGTCGCGTGTACTATAAACAGTAATTTACTTCTGTTATTTCACGGAAAAATAAAATAGGGATCCGTCCTGATATGTCAGGAAAAATAGTTCAGACGTAATAGTGACAGGCTGTTTTTAGTAACAACGAGAGAGGTGAGGGTTATCTGAAGTTAAAGAAGGCAAAGCTAAAGCAGCTACGATGAGCCATCATCATAATATGGGTTGTGCGTCTTATATGCGCCATTTTTCGATTGTTGTTTTCCATTTCTAATCCACCTTATGGAGTGAAAAGATGGCGTTATTTTAACGTGCTGCAGAGTTAAATATGTGACGTCAGTCACGTAACATGGGTTATTGATAAATAATTATTCACTTGTTATGCAGTGATGTGCATAAAAATGAATAATGGTGCTTTTTAGATATGTAAATGGTTTGATAAAAAACCAGCGAATTGAGCGCTGAATTTTATCTGCGTATGGCCGGTAACAAAAAAAAGCATTTAAACTGTTTGCATAATGCCCAGATAAATCTAATTTGTTTTTTATATGTTATAAGATCACTTATGCGTTATTTGAATATAAATGCACCATGCATGATTGGTTAATCATCTGCGTAAAGTGGTGGCATTATCGTTATTTGTGACCGTCCTCAACAACGCAGGTAAGATGACGCGAGCAAAGGGAAGGAGAATTGACGTTGAACACGACCGAAGAGCAGCAACAAATTGCGCATTTCCTCAGCAAACAGCATGTGCTGACACTGTGCGCCGGCAATGGTATGGACATGTGGTGTGCCAACTGTTTTTACGTCTTTGATGCCGGGCAGATGGCGCTGTGGCTAATGACCGAGACCCATACCCGCCACGGCGAATTGATGCTGCAAAATAGCCGGGTGGTCGGCACCATAGCGCCAAAGCCGAAGACCATCGCGTTGATCCGCGGGGTGCAGTATCGCGCCGAAGCGGTGATGCTGAGCGGTGACGAGGAGCGGCTTGCACGTGCACGCTACTGCAAGCGTTTCCCAATAGCCAAAGTGATGAAAGCACCGGTATGGCAACTGAGTTTGCAAGAAGTGAAAATGACCGACAACACCCTCGGCTTCGGCACGAAACTGCATTGGACGCGGACCTGACGCAATAAACTCTAGCCTATAGCTTTCAAGTTGCAGCTAGGCGGCCAGCTCGCTCATCCCCAGGCGCTTACTCGAGTAAGTAACTGGGGTGACAAATCTGCCGGGAGCAGATTTGAACGCTGCTTGCAGCGGCCCCTTAAGGGGCGTGGCCCACGGATGGGCCACGTAATCAAGTGCAGGTAACAACGCTGCAACTTGAAAGATGACGGGTATATACTTTTCATAGAGATCATTCGGCGGGAGGGTATATGGCACGGGTATTTATGGTAGGGGCTACCGGGTTGGTGGGGCGCGAACTGTTGCACCTGCTGCAGGCCGATCCGCAGGTCACGGCGATCGTGGCGCCAACTCGTAAGCCGCTGCCGGCGCATGAAAAATTGGATAACCCGGTGGGTGATGACCTGTTCGCGCTGCTGACAAAGCAGGAGCAGCCGGTCGATATAGTATTCTGTTGCCTGGGTACCACGCGGCGTGAGGCGGGCAGCGATGCCAATTTTCACTACGTCGATTACACCCTGGTGGTGGAAAGCGCGCTGACCGGTCGGCGATTAGGTGCGCAGCACTGTCTGGCGGTCAGTGCGCTGGGTGCCAGCACGCGTTCGACCTTCCTTTACAACCGTACCAAGGGGGAAATGGAACAGGCGCTGCGTGAGCAGAACTGGCCGCGCCTGACGCTGGTGCGGCCATCGATGCTGTTGGGCGAGCGCTCCTCGCCACGTTTGCTGGAGCGCCTGAGTGCGCCGTTGTTTAAATTGCTGCCCGGCAAATGGCGCGGGGTTGCCGCCAAAGACGTGGCGCAGACTCTGTTGGAGCAGGCGTTCAGCCCCGGTCAGGGTGTTAAGGTGCTGGAATCCGAGCGGCTGCATTGCTACCACAGTGCACGCTGAGATTATCGAACGCCAATTCCAGACCCGGTGGCAGTTCGTTGTCCATCAGCCACAAATCGAGATGATGGCTGATGTGCGTCAGCAGGGTGCGGCCGGGTTGTAAGCGTTGTTGGGTTTCCCGTGCGCGGGTCAGATCGTTGTGATTGCGCGGAGCCTGCAGCTGAGGCGGCAGGCTGCAGTCGAGCACCATTAAATCCAATGTTACTGCACGCAGAAAAGCCTCGGTATCCGGCGGTAAACCGACGGTATCGGTCAGATAGGCCAGCGATTTGCCTGCGGCCTGGATCAAATAACCCAGAGTAAGTTTCGAATGTTGCAGCGGCAGCGGGGTGATGTGCAGCCCGCCCAGTTCAACCGTTTCGAAGGGGGTAAACGGCGGCTGAAATGCCAGAATGCCCGGATGTTTGAACAGGTCATCGCAGCCCTGTTCATCGGCCGGGCCATACACCGGAATAAAATTTCCGCACCCCCAGCGCAAAGGAAATAACCCCTGCACATGATCCATGTGGTAATGTGTCAGTAAAAAACGTTGAATTTCCCCCGCCGAAAAACGCCGCTCCAACGACGGTAACCCCGCATCCAGCAAGGTCGTTTCCCCCTGAAATTTAAGCATTGCGCTGCAGGCTCTGCGCCGGAATGCAGGCTCGCGCCGCGCCCGTTGACAGGCCAGACAATCACAGCCGAACACCGGGATCTGCTGGGCACCGCCGGTGCCGAGAAACGTCAGTTGCATCTGGTCACTCCCGATTATAAATACTTCTCCGCAAAGGCATGGATATCACGGAAATCCGCCAGCCGTTGTTGCAACGTCTGATGATCCCAGTGCCACCACTGGCTGCGTTCAATACGTTCAATCAGTGCGTCGTCAAAACGCATGCCGATCTTTTTGGCCGCCACCCCGGCGACAATCTCATAAGGGGCCACATCCTTGGTCACCACCGCCGCGCTGCCGATTACCGCGCCGTTGCCGATGCTGACGCCGGGCATCACGATGGCGTTATGGCCGATCCACACGTCGTGGCCGATGGTCACGTGGTGTTCGCGCCGCCAGTCGAAGAAGGCCTCATCATCTTCCCCCAGGTCGTACTCTGAAGCGCGATAGGTGAAATGGTGCTGGGCGATGCGCTGATAGGTGGGGTGGTTGCCGGGATTGATGCGCGCGTAAGAGGCAATCGACACGAATTTGCCGATGGTAGCGTAAAAAATCTGGTTATGTCCGGCGGTGTAGGAATAGTCGCCCATTTCGACTTCTTCGAGGATCGCATCGTCGGCCAGATGAACATACTGGCCGAGGCGGCTGCGGTTAAGCGTCACGTTGTCGCCGATTCTCGGCTGCGCCAAATCACTCATGGCATGGCATCCTGTGGTTGTTTGGCTGAAGCGGGCAGCAGCGCCAACAGCGCCGCCAGGGTGTCGTCAAGGTTGCCGTCGTTATCCAGTCGGCAGCAAATGGCGGGCAGCTTTTGCTGATATTCCGCCGCCCGAGCCAGCCGCTGTTCTATCTGATCGGCATTTTCGCGCCCGCGGTTTTGCAGCCGTTGGCGCAGAATCCCCGTGCTGACCTGCAGGCACACCGGCAGCAGTTGTGCGCCATAGCGCTGCTGTGCCTGTGCCAGATGGGCACGCGATCCGTTGACCACCACATCGATCCCTTGCAGTAACCACAGATCCACCTCGATGCCAAAGGCGTAATGGTGTTGGTGCGCCTGCCAGTCGAGGGCAAACAACCCTTTGGCGCGGCGGCGCAGGAACTCCGGTTCGCTGAGCGCAATATGGTTCTCGCAGCCGGCGTCTGCCGGCCGGGTAATATAGCGGTGCGCCACCAGTGGGGCGCTGTCGACATCGGCGCGAAGTGCGGCCAACAGGCTGTCTTTGCCTGAGCCGGATGGCCCCATCAGATAGATAAGCTGCGCCATCAGAACACCTGCTTGCCCTGGCGCCACACGTTCTGCACGTAAACGTGCTCGCCGTGCGGTCGTACCAACACCAGATCTGCCCGCAAGCCTTCGGCGATGGTGCCGCGATCCTGCAAATCCAGCGCCCTGGCCGGGTTACGGGTGATCATCTGTACCGCCTGCGGCAGGCTGTAGCCGTTGCGCTCATCGGCCGCAATGCGAAACGCCGCATCCAGTAGGCTGGCCGGGTAATAGTCTGAGGACAGGATATCCAGCACGCCCAACGCCGCCAGGTGATGGGCCGCCACGTTGCCGGAATGTGAGCCGCCACGCACGATATTCGGTGCGCCCATCAGCACCTGCAATCCTTGTTGGTGCGAAGCAAGAGCGGCATCTTCGGTGGTGGGGAATTCGGCAATCACACTACCCAGCGCGCAGGACTCGCTGACGTGGGCGGCGGTAGCATCATCGTGGCTGGCGAGCGAAATTTTACGCGCCCGGCAATGGGCGGCAATGGCTTCACGATTCGGCGTGGCCCAGCGGGCAGAAAGCTTGATCTGCTGCTCTTCATACTCGCTCATCTGCTGGTCGTTGAGGTGATATTTGCCCTGATAATACTCCCGGTATTTTTCGCGTGAGGCGAACTGGCGCTGACCCGGCGAATGGTCCATCAACGACACCAGCGAGACGCCGGGCTTGTCCATCAACTGTTCGAACAGCGGCAGGGTGCTCTCGTTGGGCAGTTCGCAGCGCAGGTGCAGCCGGTGCTCGGCGCGGTTGACCCCGGCGCGCTGGCTGTGGATCACCGCGTCGATCATTTTTTGCAGGTTTTCCAGCCGATGACCGCCGTCGCGTACGTCGCCAATCGCCACCGCGTCCAGCACGGTGGTGATGCCGTTGGCCACCATCAGTGCATCATGGCTGCTCATGGCCGAATGCGCCGGCCAGTCGACGTTCGGACGTGGGGTGAAAAACTTGTCCAGATTGTCGGTGTGCAGTTCAATCAACCCCGGCAGCAGCCAGCCGCCTTCACCGTTCAATGCCTGCGGCAACTGGCTGGGCGTATCGGCAAAGCTGCGGATCATGCCGTCGCTGACCTCCAGCGAGCCTTCGACAGTTTGATCTTCCAGCACCAGTTTCACGTTATTGATGATCATCAGAGGATCTCCAGCGCCTGTGGCGCCTGCATGTCATATAACCGGTCGGCGACCTGCTGGCGGACGCCTTCATCATGGAAAATACCGACGATAGCCGCGCCACGTTGTTTGGCCTGCTCGATCAGTGCGACCACGGCCGCGCTGTTGCGGCTGTCTAGGGAGGCGGTCGGTTCGTCCAGCAACAGGATCGGGTAATCGACGATAAAGCCGCGAGCGATGTTCACCCGCTGTTGTTCACCGCCAGAGAAGGTCGACGGCGCCAACTGCCACAGGCGTTGCGGCACATTGAGCTGATTGAGCAGCGTCTCGGCGCGTTCGCGGCATTCGGCGCGGTTGACACCCTGTTCCAGCAACGGCTGCATCACTACGTCCAGCGCGCTGATACGCGGGATCACCCGTAGAAACTGGCTGACCCAGCCAAGGGTATGGCGGCGTACCGCCAGGATCTGACGCGCTTCGGCCTGCACCATATCCAGCCATTCACCCTGGTGATTAACCCAGATATGGCCGCTATCAGGCAGATAGTTGGCGTACAGTGAGCGTAGCAGAGTGGATTTTCCGCTGCCGGAATGTCCGTGCAGCACCACGCATTCGCCGCTGCTGACCGTCATGTTGGCATCGTGCAGCACCGGCAGTTGCGTGCCGTGCTGCTGGTGGAGCACAAAGGTTTTGCTGAGGTGTTCAACCCGGATTTGAATAGTCATCTGTAATTACCTTGCGTTACGACAGCACCGAAGAAACCAGCAGTTGGGTATAAGGATGGTGCGGATCGTCCAGCACCCGGTCGGTCAGGCCGCTTTCCACCACCTCGCCCTGTTTCATCACCAGCAGTCGGTGTGCCAGCAGGCGCGCTACGCCGAGATCGTGGGTGACGATCACCGCCGCCAACTGCATTTCCACCACCAGCGTGCGCAGCAGATCGAGCAGCCGCGCCTGTACCGAAACGTCCAGCCCGCCGGTGGGTTCGTCCATAAACACCAGCTTCGGATGGGTCACCAGATTGCGGGCAATCTGCAACCGCTGTTGCATGCCGCCGGAGAAGGTGGTCGGCAGGTCATCCAGGCGTGATACCGGGATCTCGACGTCCTCCAGCCACTGGCCGGCCTGACGGCGAATGTCGCCGTAGTGACGCTGGCCAATAGCCATCAGGCGTTCACCGATGTTGCCACCGGCAGAAACCTTGGGGCGCAGTCCGTCGAGCGGATGCTGATGCACCACGCCCCAGTCGGTACGCAGCAGGCGGCGGCGATCGCTTTCCGCCATCGCGTACAGGTCGTGCTGTTGCCCGGCCTGCGGACGATAAAGGATTTGCCCTTGTTGCGGTGCCAGCCGGGCGGAGATAGATTTCAGCAGCGTGGTCTTGCCGGAGCCGGATTCGCCAACGATGCCCAGCACTTCGCCGGGATAGATATCGAAAGAGACATCGCTAAAGCCCTTGCCCGGTGCGTACAGATGGGTGAGGTTAGTCACCGACAGCAGCGGTGTGGTGCTCAGAGGGGTGGAAGTCATCAGTGCTGCGCCTCTTGCGAAGGTTGCGCCAGCTGCTGCTGGCAGTAATCGGTGTCGGAACAAACGAACATGCGGCTGCCCTGATCGTCGAGCACCACCTCATCGAGATAGCTGTGGCGTGAGCCACACAGGGCACAAGGCTCGTCCCACTGCTGCACGGTGAAAGGATGGTCGTCGAAGTCCAGACTTTCTACCTTGGTGAACGGCGGCAGGGCGTAGATACGCTTCTCGCGTCCGGCCCCAAACAGCTGCAGCGCCGGCATCATGTGCATTTTCGGGTTATCGAATTTCGGGATCGGTGACGGATCCATCACGTAGCGATCGTTGACCTTCACCGGATAGGCGTAGGTGGTGGCGATATGGCCGTAGCGCGCGATGTCTTCATACAGTTTTACCTGCATCACGCCGTATTCTTCCAGCGCGTGCATTTTGCGGGTCTCGGTTTCACGCGGCTCGATAAAGCGCAGCGGCTCCGGGATTGGCACCTGATAAATCAGGATCTGGTCTTCACGCAGCGCGGTTTCCGGGATGCGGTGCCGGGTCTGGATCAGCGTGGCCTCCGGCGTGCGCTCGGTGGTGGCGACGCCGGCAACGCGCTGGAAGAAGCGACGGATGGAAACCGCATTGGTGGTGTCATCGGCCCCCTGGTCGATCACCTTCAGCACGTCGGCGCGGCCAATCACGCTGGCGGTCAACTGAATGCCGCCGGTGCCCCAACCGTAGGGCATTGGCATCTCACGGCCGCCGAACGGCACCTGATAGCCGGGGATGGCCACCGCCTTCAAAATAGCGCGGCGGATCATGCGTTTGGTCTGTTCGTCCAGATAGCCCAGGTTATAACCGGTTAATACTTCACTCATCGCGGGCCTCCTGACGTTCGCTGAATTCCTGCCGCAGGCGCTTGAGCAATTCCAGTTCGGCCTGGAAATCGACGTAGTGCGGCAATTTGAGGTGGGAAACGAAGCCGGCGGCTTCGACGTTGTCGGCGTGGGCCAGCACGAACTCTTCATCCTGCGCCGGGCTGGCGATGCCTTCTTGGTACTCGGGGCTTTGCAGCGCGCGATCCACCAGCGCCATCGCCATCGCCTTGCGTTCGGCGCGGCCAAACACCAGACCGTAGCCGCGGGTGAAATGTGGCGGCTGGTCGACCGGGTCGATAAAGCCGTTGACCATTTCACACTCGGTCAACAGGATCTCGCCGATATCTACCGCGAAACCCAGCTCTTCAGGCACTATCTCCGCCGAAACATAACCGGTGCGGATCTCGCCGGCGAACGGGTGGGTACGGCCGTAACCACGCTGGGTGGAGTAGCTCAGTGCCAGCAGGAAACCTTCGTCACCGCGTACCAGTTGTTGCAAGCGTGCCGAGCGGGAACAGGGGTAAACCGGCGGATTGCGGGTGATATCATCCGGCGCGCTGCCGTCATCCTGCTCCGCCAGTGCCAGCTGCTGCTGACTGAGCAAGTCGAACACGTGGGCGCAATTTTCCGGCAGCGGTTCGTCGGCCTGTGGCGCACGCGGCGCTTCGCCTTCGGCCAGCAGGGCAAAATCCAGCAGCCGGTGGGTGTAATCGTAGGTTGGCCCCAGCACCTGGCCGCCGGGCAAGTCCTTGTAAACCGCCGAGATACGGCGTTCCAGCCGCATATTTTCGGTCGCCAATGGCTCACTGACCGCCAACCTTGGCAGGGTGGTACGGTAGGCGCGCAGCAGGAAAATAGCCTCGACCAGATCGCCGCTCGCCTGCTTGATGGCCAGCGCCGCTAACTGCGGATCGTAGATACCGCCTTCGGTCATTACCCGATCTACCGCCAACCCCAATTGCTGTTCAATCTGCTGGGTGCCGAGCGCGGGTACGCTGTCGTCGCCGCGCCGCAGTTGTTCCTGTAACTGATGGGCGGCCTCAATGGCTTTTTCGCCCCCTTTAACGGCAACGTACATCAGCACACCTCCACATGGGTGGTCCGTGGCAGCGCCAGCAGGCGCTCACCGCAGGTCAGCAGGAAATCCAGCCCCAGCGGGAAACGCTGCGGGCGGTTAATCAGGTAATCCAGCACGGCCTGCGGCAACGACGGCGAGATAACCCGTTGATGTTCAATGCCGGGGCCGGTCAGGCGCAGCGGGGTACCCTGTTCCAGACTGTCGATCTGTACCACCACCGTGGCGCTGAACTCGGGGGAAATCTCACTGCCGTGCGGTAACGCTTGCAAATCAGTGGCCTGCAGCTGCGCATCGAACAGGGCAAAGCACACCTCTTCGCTGTTATTGGCCAACGGAGCACCGCTATGGAAGCGAATGTTTGTTAGCACTTGCTCACTTTCTAGCGCCAGACACAGTTGAATCGGGGTTTCCTGGTCTGCCAGGGTCAGCAGTGCGGCGGTGCTGGCGGCGTTCAGCGCGTCCCAGGCCGGGCTTGCCGGCAGTGTGACGATATAGCCTGGTTCACTTAACGCCTTAAGGATCAGGCGGAAAGCCTGTTGCGATTGTTCGATCGGCTGTGCAAAACCTGTCAGTAGGCTCATCGGTTAATCCCCTCGCACCAGCGTAAAGAAGTCCACCCGGCTGGAGGCTACCGCCCGGGCACGGAGTTGGCGTTGCTCATGCTGCAAGGCCGCCAGTGGCTCAATCAGCTGCTGTTGCAGCAATTCGGCCTGCTCCGGCAGTTGCAAAAGGGCATCCGCCAGCGCACAGAGTTCGGCATGTGCCTTGTCACGTCCGGCGATATAGCTGTAGCCGTAACCGCCGTTTTCCAGTTGCACTACCGCGCGGGTGACGGTCATGTCGCCCAGCACAAAGCGGCGGCCGGTGGCGCCCATGCGGCCCTGTAACTGCGCCAGGCCAATCTCCGGCGCGCGAATGGTTTGGTAGCGCGGGCTGAGGTTCAGCGCCTGCCAGTGGCTGCGCAACTGGTCCGGCTGGCTGTGCGCCAATACCGACATCCAGCGTTGTCTCGGCTGTAAGGCTTGCATTCAGTGCTCCATGGTCAGTTCAATCATGTCGGCGCGTGCCAGGCTGACGGAGTATTCCGCCACGCTGTCACTGCCGGTGCAGACGTTGAGGGTGCGCACGCACAGCAGCGGCGCGTGGGTGGCTATTTCCAGCAACCGGCTCTCTTTAGCCTGCGCGCGGCGTGCGCTGATGCGCGTCTGCTTGCGGGTCAGCGGCTGGTGGATGTTGAGTTCGATAAATTCGTGCAATGAGCCACTGTGGAACTGCTGCAACGCCGGCCACCAGTCCAAATCGGGCAGATAATGGTCGATCAGGCTCATCGGCACGCCGTTGACCCGGCGCAGGGTGCGCAGGTGGATCACCGTTTCGCCTTCTTCACGCGACAGTGCACTGGCAACATGCCCATTACACGGGCGTAATACAGCGAGTAAGCGCTCACTGGTGGGGTGGCTGCCCTGCTCGAACAGGTTCTGGCTGAACCGGGTATTGGCATGCAGCGGATAGTCATAGGGGCGCATCAGCACCAAAATGCCGATGCCGTGTCGACGTTGCAGCCAGCCGCGATCCACCAATTGGTCAACCGCGCGGCGCAGGGTATGGCGATTAACCTGATAGCGCTCTGCCAGCTGTTGTTCGGAAGGCAGATAGTCACCGCAGCGGTATTGGGTACGCAGCTCTTGCTCTAGCTGCGCGGCGATTTGCTGGTAGCGGGTAGGGAAACTGGTCGGATGTCTAGATAAGTCCATCATAATAAAAACCTCGGCGTGCCGAATACCCATTCACAGGATGCTGATGGTTGGCGTTGCATGATGTGTACCCTTTGGTGAAGTTGGCGTTATTCTGCCGGGGTTAAATGACAATCTGGTTACGTGTCAGTGGCGAACAGATGAACTATTTGGGACAGGCTGATGATGCGCTCGGGGCGGCGGCGCGCTAAGCTGACGTCATTGTTCACCGAACCGAGCCAACCCATGCCACAACCCCTGACCGCAACCGAACACCGCAGCCGCCCCTGGCCGCTGTGGAAACCGATCCTGTTTCTGCTGGTGGTGGCCGTCGGGCTCTACTACGTCAAATGGCAGCCCTATTACGGCAAGGCTTTTCTGGCGGCGGATACCCACTCGATCGGCAAATCGATACTGGCTAATGGCGACAGCAGCCCGTGGCTGGCGGCCTGGCACTATGCGCTGGTCTATTTCACCGCGGTGTGGAAGGCTGCAGTGCTCGGCGTGGTATTGGGCTCGCTGGTGCAGGTGTTAATCCCGCGTGACTGGTTGATGCGTACATTGGGTCATCCGAGGTTTTCCGGCACCCTTTTGGGCGCAGCGATCGCCCTGCCGGGCATGATGTGCACCTGCTGTGCGGCACCGGTCGCCGCCGGGCTGCGTCGTCAGTCGGTATCCAGCGGCGCAGCGATGGCATTCTGGCTAAGTAATCCGGTGCTGAACCCGGCGACGCTGATTTTTATGGGCTTCGTGCTTGGCTGGCAGTTTGCCGCTATTCGGCTGGTGGCCGGGGTGATTATGGTATTGGGCATTGCCTGGCTGGTGCAGCGCGCGACTGCCAACGACCCGCAACCTGCAGCACTGCAAATGCCGGTGATACCGCTGGAGAAAACCGAGGCACAACCCTTCTTTGGCCGCTGGCTAAAGGCGCTGTGGGCGCTGTTTTGGTCGACCATTCCGATCTACATTCTGGCGGTGCTGGCATTGGGGGCGGCACGGGTCTGGCTGTTCCCGCATGCTGACGGTGCGATAGACAACAGTCTGCTGTGGATCATTGGGCTGGCGATCGCCGGTTGCCTGTTTGTGATCCCCACGGCAGCGGAAATCCCGATTGTGCAGACCATGATGTTGGCGGGGACGGGCACCGGCCCGGCGCTGGCGTTGTTGATGACCCTGCCGGCGGTCAGCCTGCCTTCACTGCTGATGCTGAACAAAGCCTTTTCCGCCAAAGCCCTGTGCCTGACCGCCGCGCTGGTGGCGCTGTGCGGGATCGTCACTGGCGTGGTGGGAATGGGGATGGTGTAAGCGAAGATATGCGACAATGGTTAGATGCCCATCTCCCTCTCCTGAGGGAGAGGGCCGGGGTGAGGGGATCCTCAACGCAGCTTATGCACCACCTGATTGGCGCTGCCGCGCCAGATCAGCGCCGGGTCTTTTAAATCCTGCACAAACTTGCCGTCAATCAGCACGTTAATCCGATCCACAACCTGCATTTGCTGGGTATCCAGCTCTGCCAGCCGGTAGCCGGTCCACAGCCAGATATCCTTGCCGGGGCACTCGGCATGCACTCTTTTCACCAATTGCAGCACCGCCGCGACATTGGCCGGGTGCAGCGGATCGCCGCCGGACAGCGACAGGCCCTGGCGCGGAATACGCGAGTCGTTCAGATCGGCAATCAACTGGTCTTCCATCGCCTGGGTAAAAGGCTGGCCGGAGTTAAGCCGCCAGGTGCTTTTGTTGTAGCAGCCGGGGCACTGGTGTACGCAACCGGCGACAAACAGCGTGCAGCGGGTACCGGGGCCGTTGACCACGTCGAGGGGATAATACTGGTGGTAGTTCATATTTCGCTTTCTGATGGTAGGGGCTCAGCATGCTGAGCCCTGATGCATAGCGGCCCGGCGTTAGCCGATCTGCCCATTCCCCAGGTGTTTCACCCGGCGTTTCACTTCTTCCTGCTTACCAGCGTTGAACGGCCTGGCGTCCGGGCTGCCGAGGTAACCACACACCCGACGGGTGACGGACACCTTGGACGGCTCGTGGTTGCCGCATTTCGGGCAGGTAAAGCCCTTGCTGGTACAGGCAAACTCGCCGGTGAAGCCGCACTCGTAGCACTCATCGATCGGCGTATTGGTGCCGTAATAAGGTACGCGGCTGTAGCTGTAATCCCACACGTCTTCCAGTGCTTTCAGGTTGTGCTGCAGGTTCGGGTATTCGCCATAACAGATGAAACCGCCGTTGGCCAACGGGGGATAAGGCGCTTCAAAATCCAGTTTGTCGTAAGGATTGACCTTTTTCTCCACGTCGAGGTGGAAGCTGTTGGTGTAATAGCCTTTGTCGGTGACGCCCGGCACCACGCCGAAATCGGCGGTATCCAACCGGCAGAAGCGGTCGCACAGATTCTCGCTCGGCGTGCTGTACAGGCTGAAGCCATAACCGGTTTCTTCCTTCCAACTGTCGGTGGCGGCCCGCAGGCGGGCAACAATGGCAACCGCCTTGGCGCGCAGCGCTTCGTCGTCGTAGACGTGCCGTTGGTCACCGAACAGCGCGTTGATGGTCTCATGCAGGCCGATATAACCCAGTGAGATCGACGCGCGGCCATTCTTGAAAATGTCGGCGATATTGTCGTCCGCCTTCAGGCGTACACCGCAGGCGCCTTCCATATACAGAATTGGCGCGACCCGGGCCTTGATGCCTTCCAGCCGGGCAATGCGCGTCATCAGTGCCTTTTTCGCCAACAGCAAACGCTGGTCGAGCAGCTGCCAGAAGCGGTCTTCATCGCCGACCGCCTCCAGCGCAATGCGCGGCAGATTCAGGCTGATCACGCCGATATTGTTGCGGCCGTCGTGTACCAGTTCGCCATTTTCTTCATAGGTACCGAGGAAGCTGCGGCAACCCATCGGGGTTTTGAACGAGCCGGTGACTTTCACCACCTGATCGTAATTGAGGATGTCCGGGTACATGCGCTTGCTGGCGCACTCCAGCGCCAGCTGTTTGATATCGTAGTTCGGATCGCCGTACTGGTGATTAAGGCCGTCGCGGATGGCGAACACCAGTTTGGGGAACACCGCCGTCTTACGGTTCTTGCCCAGCCCGGCGATGCGATTTTGCAGGATTGAACGCTGGATCATCCGCGATTCCCAGCAGGTGCCCAGGCCAAAACCGAAGGTCACGAACGGCGTCTGACCGTTGGCGGTGTGCAGGGTGTTGACCTCATATTCCAGCGACTGGAAGGCGTCGTAACACTCTTTCTCGGTGCGTGCCATGGCGTAGCCTTGCGCGTCCGGGATCTGCCACTGTTCGGCGACCTGCCGATGCTTGTTGAAGCTTTCGCTGACGAACGGGGCCAGGATCTCGTCGATGCGGTTAATGGTGGTGCCGCCATAAATATGGCTGGCAACCTGCGCGATGATCTGGGCGGTGACTGCAGTGGCGGTGGAGATCGACTTCGGCGGTTCGATCTCGGCGTTGCCCATCTTGAAGCCGTTGGTCAGCATGCCTTTCAGGTCGATCAACATGCAGTTGAACATCGGGAAGAACGGCGAGTAATCGAGATCGTGGTAGTGGATCTCGCCGCGCTCGTGAGCCAGCACTACGTCACGCGGCAGGATGTGTTGCTTGGCATAATGCTTGGCGACGATCCCGGCCAGCAGATCGCGCTGGGTGGGGATCACTTTGCTGTCCTTGTTGGCGTTTTCGTTCAGCAGCGCCATGTTGCTTTGCTCCACCAGGCCACGGATCTCCTGGTTCAGCCGCCCGCGCAGTTCACGCGCTACGTCGCGATCGTGACGATATTCAATATAAGCGCGGGCCAGCTGCTTGTATTCGCCGGCCATCAACTGATTTTCTACCGCCTGTTGAATTTCATGGATATCAACGCGCTGCTGCTGTGACATCCGTTGAGCGACTACGCGGGCGACGGTTGCGCAGTAGTCGGCATTGACAATACCGACGGCCAGCGCGGCGCGCTCGATAGCCTGCCCAATACGTGCCTCGTCAAAAGGTACCTGACAACCGTCCCGTTTAATCACTACTGGTTTCACGTTGTTACTCCTTGTTCCCCGAGGGAGCGCTGATGCCCGGCAGGCTAAAAGCCGTTGGGTATCGGTATGATTTCGGCTTATCCACAGGGCAATGCCGCAGCGCGCAAGGGCTGAAGCGACGTGTGGATGAATTTGTGGATAACTACTACATATAGGTGTTGGTGTTTATTAACGCACTATATATAGATATTGGCGAGATTCTTTTGACGTAGAACAAGGAAATGGAAAGAGCGGGCGTTAGCTGTACAAGCCTGAATTTTTGGCCTGAAAACTCAGGCCGGGCGGTGACGGAAATGCTCGAGCAGGAACTCAACCCAGACGCGCACCCGCGGCGGCAGATCGGCGGAGGCATAGTACAGCCACAGTTGGGTCGGCCGCGGCCAGCATTCCGCCAGCACCGGCTGCAGGGTGCCTTGTGCAAAATGATGTTCTGCGTACCAACGGGCCAGGCAGACGATGCCCAGCCCGGCCAGCGCCGCATCCAGCAGCATTTCCGGGCGGCTGGCTACCAGACGGCCCTGCAGCTCCAGCGTTTTGGCTTCGCCCTGTTGTTGCAGCGGCCATTTTACGCTGCGACCGGTAGCCGGGTTGCGATGCAACAGGCAGTTGTGCTGCAACAGATCTTGCGGATCCTGCGGTATGCCGTGCTGCGCCAGATAGCCGGGCGAGGCCGCCAGCACCATCTGCATCGGGTACAAGGATCGCGCCACCAGCCGGCTGTCGGGATCGACCCGGCTGCCGATCCCCACATCAAAACCTTCCCCCACCAAATTGACCACCCGCGCATCCAGCGAAAGATCCAGGTCGATCTGCGGGTAGTGTTCAAGGAACTGCGGGATCAACGGCATCAGCATCTGGCGGCCGAAACCCGGGATCATGCTGACGCGCACCGTACCGGAAGGGGCTTGTTGCGCGCTGCCGGCGGTTTCCAGCGTGGCGGACAGTGCCTGCCACAACGGCGCTACCTGTTGCAACAGCGCCTTGCCTTCATCGGTCAGCACCACGTTGTGGGTATTACGCTGGAACAGCCGCAGCGCCAGTTTTTCTTCCAGCACGCGGATATTCTTGCTGATGGCCGCTGGCGTGACGCCCAATTGACGTGCGGCGGCGGAAAAGTTCTGCGCCTGGGCGGCTGCAAGGAAGGCCGGCAGCAGGCGGTGCACATCAAAGGGAAGCGACATAGTGGTTGATACTTTCGGTTGAAATTAAAGTGACAACTAACAGCCTACACCCGGCGCGTGAGAAATGGAAAAATGCGATATCAAATTTAAATCAAGGATCTCTTATGTCGCGCATTTTAGTGTTAACCGCCCACCGTTTTCCCGATGACTCACGGATCAACAAAGCGTTGATCGAAGCCCTACGTCCTTTGCCGAACGTGACTATTCACGAACTGATGCGTGCCTACCCGGACTATCAAATCGACGTGGCGCGCGAGCAGGAATTGCTGCAGGGCCATGATGCGGTGGTGATGCTGTTCCCATTCTACTGGTACAGCTCCCCGGCGATCCTCAGTGAATGGCAGGACGCGGTATTAACCCACGGTTTCGCCTACGGCAGCGAAGGCACCCAACTGCAGGGTAAACCGCTGCAACTGGTGGTCACTACCGGCGGCAATCAGCAGGCTTATACGCCAGAAGGTTATAACCGTTATCCGGTGGCAGATTTGCTGCGCCCGTTCCATGCGGTGGCCAATCTGACCGGCATGGATTACCTGCCGCCGCATCTGGTGCAGGGGGTGTTTGATATGAGCGATGAACGCCTGGCGCAAGAGGCTGCCGGCGTGGTGGAACTGTTGAAAAAACTGTAGGGCGCGGTTGGCCACGCCCCGACAGCATTAGTCTTCCAGCAGCCACCACACCGCTTCGAACGGGCGTAGGCTGGTGGCCTGCGGCTGGGCAGGGGCGTCGGCGTAGTTGCCCATCAGCGGTCGCCATAAAGCAGACGGCTCCACGCCTTCGGCCTGCCAGGCCAGCGGCTCGCGGCTGAGGTTGGCCACCACCAGCAGGCGCTGGCCATTCCAGCTGCGTTGATAGCACCACAACGCCGGGTGAGCAGGGGCCAGGTCACGGTAGTCACCGTGGGTCAGCAGTGGGTACTGTTTGCGCAGGGTGATTAACTGACGATAGGCGTAAAACACCGAATCCAGATCGGCCAGCGCCGCTTCGGCGTTGATCTGCGGATAGTTTTCCGCACAACTAATCCACGGCGTGCCCTGGGTGAAACCGGCGTTTGGCGCGGCGCTCCACTGCATTGGCGTGCGGCCGTTATCGCGGGATTTGCTGGCCAGGATCGCCAGCAGCTCGGCGTCACTTTTCCCCTGCGTGCTGAGTTCGGCGTACATGTTCAGGCTTTCCACATCGCGATACTGTTCTATGGAGTTAAAGCCCGGATTGGTCATGCCGATCTCTTCGCCCTGATAAATATAAGGCGTGCCCTGCATGCCATGCAGCACCATCGCCAGCATCTTGGCGGCCGGCACCCGCAGTTCACTCTCGTCACCGAAGCGTGAAACGATACGTGGCTGATCGTGGTTACACCAAAACAGCGCGTTCCACGCCTGATTGTGCATGCCTTGCTGCCAATGGCTGAAAATCTGTTTGAGTTCGACGTAATTCGGCGCTGCCAGCGTCCATTTTTCGCCGCCGGCATAGTCCACCTTCAGGTGGTGGAAGTTGAAAGTCATCGACAGCTCTTCGCCGCTTTGCGCCGCGTACTGCCGGCAATGTTCCAGCGTGGTGGAGGACATTTCACCGACGGTCATCAGGCCACGCGGCTGAAACACGTCGCGGCTCATTTCCTGTAGAAATTCATGAATGCGTGGGCCATCGGTGTAGAAACGGCGGCCATCACCCTGGTTATCGGACGGGAAATCCTGCTGCTTGGAGACCAGGTTGATCACGTCCAGGCGCAGACCGTCAACGCCTTTGTCGGCCCAGAACTGACAAACCTTCTTCAGCTCTTCGCGCACCGGTGGGTGCTCCCAGTTGAGATCTGCCTGCTCGGTGGCAAACAGGTGCAGATAATACTGGCCACTGTCGGCGTGCCACTGCCAGGCGTTGCCGCCAAACTTGGAGCGCCAGTTGTTCGGCAGGGCATCGCCTTCGCCGTCGCGCCAGACATAAAACTGGCGGAACGGGCTGTCAGGATCCTGCGAGGCTTTAAACCACGGGTGTTCGGTCGAAGTGTGGTTGAACACCATATCCATCACGATGCGGATGCTGCGCTGGTGGGCGGCGGCAATCAGCCGATCAAAATCCTCCATGGTGCCGTAGGCAGGATCGATGGCGCAGTAGTCTGCCACGTCATAACCGTTGTCCACCTGCGGCGAGACATACACCGGCGTCAGCCAAATGGCGTCGATGCCCAGTTCCTGCAGGTAGTCCAGCCGCTCCGTCACACCGGCCAGATCGCCGTAGCCGTTACCGGTGCTGTCCTGAAAACTCTTCGGATAGATTTGATAGATGACGCCGTTCTGCCACCAGGGGATTGGATTGCTCATATAAATACCTTAACAGGCCCGGCGTACCGGGCCCCTATATTTCAATCAGACCGGCAGCTCACCGCGGCTGGCCTTGCGTTTGTAAACCATGATGGTCAGTACCAGTGGGATCACCACCGCCACCAGGATCGCCACCGTGTAAATCATCCAGAACTGCGGTTTGATCGACAGAATGCCCGGCAAACCACCGACGCCGATACCGTTAGCCATCACGCCGTCCAGGCCGCAGATCAGCCCGGCGAAGGCGGAGCCGATCATTGCGCACAGCATTGGGAAACGGTATTTCAGGTTGATCCCGTACATCGCCGGTTCGGTGACGCCGAGGTAGGCGGAGATGGCCGCCGGCACCGAGATTTCACGTTCGTTGGCCTTGCGGCTGACAATAATAATGCCCAGCACCGCCGAGGCCTGCGCAATGTTGGACAGTGCGATCAGTGGCCAAACCGGGGTGCCGCCCATGCTCTGGATCATCTGCATATCGATGGCCAGCGTGGTCTGATGCACGCCGGTAATCACCAGCGGTGCATACAGGAAGCCAAACAGCGCGGCGCCAATAGGTGCGAAGCTGCCGGTCATCACGGCTTTCACCGCCCAGGCTACCCCGTCGCCAATCATGCGGCCGAACGGCCCGATAAATGCGTGCGCCAGGAACACCGCCAGCAGCAGGGAAACCACCGGCACCACCACCAGATACAGGTAATCCGGCACGATCTTTTTCAAGCGGGTCTCAATCCAGCCCAGCGCCATACCGGCCAGCATGGAAGGGATCACCTGCGCCTGATAGCCGACTTTCTGAATGGTGAACCAGCCGAAGTTCCACACTTCCGGGATCTGCTGGCCGAGCTGATAGGAGTTCATCAACTGCGGGGACACCAGCGTGATACCCAGCACGATGCCGAGTACCGGCGTACCGCCCATTTTTTTCACCGTTGACCAGCAAATAGCGACCGGCAGGAACATGAAGATGGCTTCACCGAGCAACCACAAGAAGTCGTAGATGGTTTTCCACGCCGGATGCATCTGTGCCAGCGTTTGGCCGCCGGACATCGGGATGTCGCCGATGACGTTGCGGAAGCCGAGGATCAAACCGCCGCTGATCAAGGCAGGCAGCAGCGGGAAGAAGATTTCGGCGAAGTGCGAGATGGCGCGTTCGCTCCAGGTCATGTTCTGGCGCGCTGCGACCTTGGCCTGCTCTTTGTCGGCTTCATTGACGCCGGTGGTGGCGATCAGAGCCTGGTAGTAATCCCCGACCTCGGGGCCGATCACCACCTGGAACTGCCCGGCATTGGTGAAGCAGCCTTTGACCATCGGCAACTCTTCGATTTCTTTCGGTTTGGCCAGAGCTGGGTCATTGAGAACAAAACGCAGCCTGGTAATGCAGTGGCTAACGGTAGCGATATTCTCGCGCCCGCCCACCAGCACAATCAGGCGATCGATATCCTGCTGTTTTACTTTGCTCATTATTAGATACCTTTCTTGGTATGGGACTGCCGCAGAGGTGTTGTCGGAGTAATGATCAAAGCTTAGTCACTCCGCTTTTTTTATGGAATGGGAACGTTCCCGGTTTGGGGCGAGGATCACAAAATGATAAAAAAATGACCATTTATTCAACAGGGAATTTTGCGAGCCGGCCGAAACATCCGGTAATATTTTCTTGAGCAAGCGCATTGGCGGCTATACTGTCACCCTTAACAATCAATAAGTTGATTGAAATTAGCGCGACTCATTAGTCCATGATGACTATGACGGAGGGCCTTGAAGATTGTTATCACACTCTACTAAACCCGCCGTCAGGCGAGTTGGCTGGGTACGATGATCTGGCGGATGCCCTGTTCGCCGCTGAGCTGGCCCAGCAGCTGTTGTGCGGCCTGCAGCCCGGCCGTGCCGTAGCCCAGATCAACCGAAAACGTCTCGGGGAACAGGAAGTTTAGCAGCGGCGTGTTGCCGATGCCGCACACTTGCAGCGGGGCAATATGCTGCTGTTGCAGGTATTTGATCGCACCCAGGGCGATAGTGTCGGAGGCGCACACCAGCGCGGTGGTCTGGGCATCGATGACCGAGGCAGCCAGTTGGAAGCCGCTCTGATAGCTCAGTTCGCCCAGCGCCACGCTTGGGGTAATCTGCTGTTGCCGGCAGGCGTCGAGATAGGCCTGGTGGCGGCGCATACCGGTGGTGGCATCCGACAGTTGCACCCCCAGGTAGCCGATATGCCGGTGGCCCTGTTGCTGCAGGCGTTCCATCAGCAGCCGCACGGCACCGTCGTCGTCGTAGCAAACCGAAGAAAACCCCTCGTATTCGCGTGCCAGCACCACCATTTTATCCTGCCATGGGCTGAGCATGGCCGCCGTCAGGCCGGTGAAACCGAACAGGATCACTCCGTCGACATTACGCTGTTGCAGAACGTGCAAATGCTCTTCCACCAGCCGGGTCTCGAACTGGCTTTCCATCACGATCGGGTCGAAGCCGTGCTGATACAGCAGTGGCAACATGGTGCGTACCGCCTGGTTTTCAGACGGAGAGTCGAGACGGGAAACGATAATGCCGACCACTTTGTCGCTCTGGCCGCGCATGGCGCGAGCAGACTTTGAGGGGGTGAACCCCTGCTGACGGATCACCGCTTCCACCCGTTCGCGGGTCTGCGGGCTCACGCTGCCTTCGTTGTTCAACACGCGTGATACGGTGGATTTACCTACGCCGCTCAGGCGTGCGATGTCCTTGATGGTCAGCCGGTTTTGCATGGTTTAATTTTCATTGAGGTTAAAAGGCGTAAACTGGCGGCCTACGCTGAATGCCCGTCAGCATAGCCTATTTTCCGCAACGGATCTTGGCGCTGTATCCATCATCTTTCAAGTTGCAGCGTTGTTACCTGCACTTGCTCACCCCAGTTACTTACTTAAGTAAGCGCCTGGGGATGAGCAAGCTGGTCGCCTAGCTGCAACTTGAAAGCTATAGGCTAATGCAGGGATTTACGTACTGCGCTGAACGGCCGCTCTTGTCGTTCGATCTTTTCATTTACCGGAGGTTATCAACCCTATGGATCCCGATCCGACCCCGTTAGACCCTGACTCGGCTCCCCGGTAAAACCTGCCCGCTTTGCGCTGCTGTTTTACCGGGGAAGTAATAAACGGTAACCGGTAGCGCGCGCCCGTCGTTCGCTCCTGCTGCTATAAAAAAAGACAAGGATCTGCCCCGGCAGAGGCTTTTTGGCGTGTCCGAAAGCCTGGCCGGGGGCGATCCCGCGTTCACCCGCTGCCGTGAGGCAATGGGCGACGAGGTGCAAAAAAATGAAACTAAAAAATATCCCCCGTCAGCTGCTGGGCCTGCTCAGCCGCAATTTACCGCACCGTTTGGTGCACCGTGACAGCCTGTTGGACGGCCTGGGCGGCAAAGCGCAGGGGTTGCCCGCCGGTCTGGCGCAGCAGCGGCTGGAATGCGCTGCCGCGAACACCACCGAGCTTTATCTGCGCTTTCAAAGCCACCCGGAAGGCATAACCGCCCATGAGGCGGAGCGGGTACGCGAACGCTGCGGTGAGAACGTGATCGACGATCAGCAGCAAGAGGCTTGGTGGCAGCACCTGTGGCACTGCTATCGCAACCCGTTCAACCTGCTGCTGACCGCGCTTGGCATGATCTCTTATGCCACCGAGGATCTGACCGGGGCACTGGTGATCGCCCTGATGGTGGTGATCTCCACGCTGCTGAATTTCATTCAGGAAGCGCGTTCCAACAAGGCGGCGGATGCGCTGAAAGCCATGGTCAGCAATACCGCTACAGTAATTCGTAGTGACGCACTGACCGGCAAAAGCGAACACCTGGAACTGCCGATCTCGCAACTGGTGCCGGGCGACATCATCAAACTGGCGGCGGGCGACATGATCCCGGCGGATCTGCGCGTGCTGTCGGCAAAGGATCTGTTTATCAGCCAGGCGGCGCTGACCGGTGAGTCCTTGCCGGTGGAGAAAGTCGCCGAGCTGCGTGAGCAGTCAGAAGATCCGCTGGAATGCCAAAACCTGTGCTTTATGGGTACCAACGTGGTGAGTGGCACCGCGCTGGCGATGGTGATCGGTACCGGTGGCGACACTTATTTCGGTCAACTAGCGCAGCGCGTGATCGGTCAGGATCAGCAACCCAATGCCTTCCAGAGTGGGATCAGTAAAGTCAGTTGGTTGTTGATCCGTTTTATGTTGGTGATGACGCCGATTGTGCTGCTGATCAACGGCTACACCAAGGGCGACTGGTGGGAAGCGGCGTTGTTCGCGCTGTCGGTGGCGGTGGGGCTGACCCCGGAAATGCTGCCGATGATTGTCACTTCTACCCTGGCCAGAGGGGCGGTGAAGCTGTCCAAACAGAAAGTGATCGTCAAACGCCTGGACGCCATTCAGAACTTTGGCGCCATGGATATTCTGTGCACCGATAAAACCGGCACCCTGACCCAGGATAAAATCGTGCTGGAGCGCCATACCGACGTGTTCGGCGTCGCCAGCGACCGGGTACTGCATTACGCCTGGCTGAACAGCTTCTACCAGACCGGGCTGAAAAACCTGCTCGATGTGGCGGTGCTGAGCTGTGCGGAACAAAACCAACAGCCGGATGCGTTGCAGCATTACCACAAGGTGGATGAGATCCCGTTTGATTTTGAACGCCGCCGGATGTCGGTAGTGGTGGCCAAAGACGCGCAGTATCACGAGCTGATCTGCAAGGGCGCGCTGGAAGAGATGCTGGCGATTTGCAGCCATGTGCGGCAGGAAGATCAAGTGATCCCGCTGACCGAGGCGTTGTTGGCACGCATTCGGCGCGTTACCGACGATCTTAACCAGCAGGGGCTGCGGGTGGTGGCGGTAGCCAACAAGATCCTGCCGGCGCAGGCTTATGAATACGGCGTGGCCGACGAATCGGATCTGATCCTCGAAGGTTATGTGGCCTTCCTCGATCCGCCAAAAGAGAGCACCGCACCGGCGCTGGCGGCGCTGAAAAACAGCGGTGTAACGGTGAAGATCCTCACCGGCGACAACGAGCTGGTGGCGGCCAAGGTGTGTAAAGACGTTGGGCTGGCGGCGGATCATGTGTTGCGCGGCAGTGAAATCGAACAGATGGACGACCAGCAACTGGCGCAGGCGGCGGCGCGTACCACGGTGTTCGCCAAGCTGACGCCGTTGCATAAGGAACGTATCGTCAAGCTGCTGCGCCAACAGGGCCATGTGGTCGGTTTTATGGGCGACGGGATTAACGATGCTCCAGCGCTGCGTGCGGCGGATATCGGGATTTCAGTCGACTCTGCGGTGGATATTGCCAAGGAAGCGGCGGATATTATCCTGCTGGAAAAAAGCCTGATGGTGCTGGAGCAGGGGGTGATTGAGGGGCGTCGTACCTTCGCCAATATGCTCAAGTACATCAAAATGACCGCCAGCTCTAACTTCGGTAACGTTTTCAGCGTGCTGATCGCCAGCGCCTTTTTGCCGTTCCTGCCGATGTTGCCGCTGCACCTGCTGATCCAGAACCTGATGTATGACATTTCGCAGGTCGCTATTCCGTTCGACAACGTCGATGACGATCAGATCACCCAGCCACAGCGCTGGAACTCCGGCGATATTGGGCGCTTTATGGTGTTCTTTGGGCCGATCAGTTCGATCTTTGACGTGCTGACCTTTAGCCTGATGTGGTGGGTGTTTAAAGCGAATACGCCGGAAATGCAGACGTTGTTCCAGTCCGGCTGGTTCGTTGAAGGGCTGCTGTCGCAAACGCTGATTGTGCATATGATCCGCACGCGCAAAATTCCGTTTATCCAGAGTCGTCCTTCGTGGCCGCTGTGCATCATGACCCTGGTGGTGATCGCCACCGGTATCGGCCTGACCTTCTCGCCGCTGGCCAGTTTCCTGCAGCTGCAGGCGCTACCGCTAGGCTACTTCCCATGGCTGGTGCTGATCCTGACCGGTTATATGGTGCTGACCCAGTGTGTGAAAGGCTGGTTTGTGCGCCGTTACGGCTGGCAGTGATTCCCGCGCCCCTCTTTCGTCTGGAAGAGGGGCATCTGTGATCCAACCCGGCTTTTCACCCTCGCCGTTGGACATCTGTACTGTGCTCAGTCTTTATTTACAGCTTCGCTGTTTTTATTGATTTTTTTCCTCTGAGGAATTTCTGATGCACAGATCTCTGCGTTATACGCTACTGGCTTCATCGTTATTGCTTTCCCTGGGTGCGCTGGCGCAGCCGGCCGGCGATTTGCCGCTGATGCCCTGGCCGCAGCAGGTGGAACTGACCCAACCGGCAGGCAGGCTGGTGCTGGATCACCGTTTGTCGATTAACCTGCAGGGCGACGATTTGGGTGATGCGCTGCCGCGCTGGCGGCAACGTATTGAACTGCAAACCGGTTGGACGCTGACACCGCAGGCGGCAAAAGCCGCTGGCGTGGTGATTAACGTGAACATCAAAGACAAGGTGGCGGCGCAGCCGCTGCCGGGCAGCGACGAGAGCTATAAACTGGTGGTGATGCAGGATGGCGTCACGCTGACCGCCAATACCCGTTTCGGTGCGCTGCGTGGCATGGAAACCCTGCTGCAACTGGTGCAGACCGACGGCCAGAACACCTTCCTGCCGCTGGTTAGCATCACCGACGTACCGCGTTTCCCGTGGCGCGGCGTGCTGCTGGATTCGGCGCGTCATTTCCTGCCGCTGGCGGATATTTTGCGCCAGCTCGACGGCATGGCAGCAGCCAAGCTCAACGTGTTTCACTGGCACCTGACCGACGATCAGGGCTGGCGTTTTGCTTCTGAGCATTATCCCAAGCTGCAACAGCAGGCCAGTGACGGCCAGTTTTATACTCGCGAACAGATGCAACAGGTGGTGGCCTATGCCACCGCGCGCGGCATCCGGGTGGTGCCGGAAATCGATCTGCCGGGCCATGCTTCCAGCATCGCCGTGGCTTACCCGGAATTGATGAGCGCGCCGGGGCCGTATCAGATGGAGCGCAAATGGGGTGTCCATAAGCCAACGCTCGATCCGACCCGTGAAGAAGTTTATCAATTTGTAGACGCTATTATTGGCGAACTGGCGGCGATCTTCCCCGATCCTTACCTGCATATTGGCGGTGACGAGGTGGATGCCAGCCAATGGAAGCAATCGAAAACCATTCAGGCCTTTATGCAGCAACATCAGTTGGCGGACACCCACGCGCTGCAGGCCTACTTCAACCAGAAGCTGGAAAAAATCCTCGAACAGCACCAACGGCAGATGGTCGGCTGGGATGAAATTTATCACCCGTCGCTGCCACGCAGCATTGTGATCCAATCCTGGCAGGGTCAGGACTCACTGGGGGCCAGCGCGCAGGACGGCTATCAGGGCATTCTGTCCACCGGCTTCTACCTCGATCAACCGCAGAGCAGCGCCTATCACTATCGCAACGAGATCCTGCCGCAGCCGCTGGGCGTCGCCACCGAGGTGCAGCCCGATGAAAAGGCGCAGAGCTGGCAGTTCAGCATGCCACGACTGAAGGGCAGCGCGGTGGAGGGCAGTTTTACCCTGATTGAAGGCAAACAAGGCTGGCGTGGCTTTATCGACTTCAACGGCAAATCTCGCCGTGCGTTGCAGGATATCGTCTGGCGTTCTCCGCAGCAGGTGAGCTTCCGCGTCGATACCTGGATGGGCGAGACGCGTCCGGTGTTCACGCTGCAGCAGGATAAGCTCAGTGGGTATACGCTGGTTGGCAACGTGCGTTACCCGACCAGCGGCGGCAAGCTGACGGCGATCCCGGCGGGCAAGATGCCGGTGGTACCGGACGCGAAGCAGCAGGCCAATATTCTTGGCGGCGAGGCGGCGCTGTGGGCGGAAAACATCAGGGCGCCGATCCTCGATCTCAAGCTGTGGCCGCGCGGGTTCGCGGTGGCGGAGCGCTTGTGGTCGGCGCAGGACGTAACCGATGAAAACAACATGTACCGGCGGCTGGCGGCAGTTGACGCCTGGTCGGTGGTGTCGGTGGGCTTGCAGCAGCACGCAGAGACCGCCCGTGAATTCACCCGGCTGGCGAATAGCGTGCAAATCGCGCCGCTGCAAATCCTGGCCGAGGCGGTCGAGCCGGGCCAGTACTACACCCGTCAGCATCTGAAATTCAAGGCCGGTAATTATCATCAGTTCGAACCGCTGAATCGCTTTGCCGACGCTCTGCCGGCGGAAAGCAACGCAGTGCGCGAGATGGGGCTGCAGGTCGCGGCCCTGCTGAAAGATCGCAATAACAGTGCGGCGGCACAGGCGCTGCGCGAACGTTTGCAACGCTGGCAGTTGAATACCGCGCCGGTGAAAACGGTGATTGCCGGTAACCGGGTGATGCAGGATCTGGCTCCGGTAGCGCAGGATGTCGGCGCGCTGTCGGCACTGGGGCTGATGCTGCTGGAACGTTATCAGCAGAACAAACCCTTGAGCAAAGCAGAAGCCGGGCAGATACAGCAACAGCTGGACGCGGCGGCGCAAATACGCGACGAAGTGGTGATTGCGGCGGTTTATCCGCTGGAAGCCCTGCTGCGTGCCAGCGCGATCGAATAATTTTCTGCATCGTCGGGCTCAGCATGCGTAGGGGATCTGCATGCCGAGTCCTCACAGCACCTACAGCTGCAGCGGCGGCAACTGTTTGAAAATGCTGACCAGCCCTTCGCCCCAGCCTTTGCGGATGGCGTTGAAATGCGGATGATCTTCGGTAATACGGTATTGTTGTGCGCTGCTGAAACTGTCGCGCGGATAGATCATCACGTCGAGCGGCAGGCCGACCGACAGGTTACTGCGTAGCGTGGAATCGAGGGAGATTAGCGCGCACTGCATCGCCTGTTCCAGCGGGGTATCGTAGTTCAGTACCCGATCAATAATTGGTTTGCCGTATTTGCTTTCGCCAATCTGGAAATAGGGCGTATCGCGGGTGGCTTCGATAAAGTTACCCTGCGGATAGATATGAAACAGCCGCATCTCTTCGCCATGGATCTGGCCGCCGAGCAACAGGCTGCAGCTAAAATCGGTGGTGCTGCCGCTCTGCTGGGCTTCGCTGTCGCGTTGGATCACTTCCCGCACCGTTTCGCCCACCAGCGTGGCGGCTTCGTACAGACTGGGCGCATTCAGCAGATTGGGGCGTTCGGCGTCTTTGCAGCGGCGCTGCAGCAGGCTGATGATGCTCTGGGTGGTCGCCAGATTGCCGGCACTTTGCAGCACCAGCAAGCGTTCGCCGTCCTGCTGGAACACGTGCAGCTTGCGGAAGGTAGAAATATGGTCCACTCCGGCATTGGTACGCGAATCTGAAGCAAAGACCAGCCCGGATGACAAGCGCATGGCCACACAATAGGTCATTCCACAATTCCTCAAAACAAGACTGGCACGCCGCCAAACGCCAGCGTGCCGTAAACCTTCACTTTCGGCAACAGGCTATTGCCCGCTGGGCATCATCTGCACTTCGGCGATGGTCTGCATATTCTCGCAGCCGCCGCCCAGCCGCATGCCGCGCACCGGGCAGGCGTCCAGATAGTCGATGCCTACCGCCAGCTTAAGGTGTTGATTCGGCAGACGGGTGTTGTTGGTAACGTCAAAACTGTGCCAGCGTTCGTCGACCCAGGCTTCCGCCCAGGCGTGGGTGGCGACGTGCGTCGAGTCTTCGCTGTAAAGATAACCGCTGACATAGCGCGCCGGAATATTCAGGCTACGGCAGCAGGCCAGAAATACGTGGGTGTGATCCTGACAGACGCCGGTACCGGTGGCGAACGCCTGGGCCGCGCTGTCGGTGACGCTGGTGGAACCTGGGCTGTAAGGCATTTTCAGCAGCAGTTCGCCCATCAGGTTTTCCAGCCCGGCAAGCACCGCTTGCGGTTGGTAATAGCGCAGGGCAAAGGCCTGGATCGCACTGTCGGGCTGGGTCAAGGGGCTGTGGCGCAGGAATACCAGCGGTGACAGATGCCCCATCACCTGATCTTCCACGCCGTCTTCAATCTCCACCACGCCGTGGGCCTGAATGGTGATCGCCTGATGCGGGTGATCCAGCGTCAGCACGTGCAGTACGTTACCGAAGGCATCGGTGGTGCACACCGCATCTTCCGGCAGCGTCAGTTGCCAGGAGATAACGCGCTGGTGCCGGGAATTCTGTGGCGTCAGGCGCAGATACTGGGTGCTGCGCTGCACCTGCTGGGCGTAGGTATAATGGGTATTGTGCTCAATGTTGAGTTTCATTGTGCCTCCAGATAGGTGTGATGGATGCTTTCCGCAATGCCGCCAATTTGCCCAAGAAATGCGTCCAGCCAGTCGTTCAGCCCGACCCGGTTCAGATCCTTCATGCTGCTGAAGCGCAGTTCGGCGTGCAGCGTATGTGCCAGCCGGCGCGGTTGATTGGCGCTGTTGCCACCAATTTGTTCCAGTTGCTGCACCATATCGCCGACGCAGGCCAGCAGGGAGCGCGGGATCTCATTACGCAGGATCATCAGTTCGGCGATGGTGTCGCGGCTGAGCTGCTGCTTGTAGATACTGTGATAGGCTTCGCGGGCGCTGACCGCCCGCAGCAGCGTATCCATGCGGTAATACTCGCGTACCGGGTCGCCGTCGCTGTCCATCAGCGCGTTTTTCACCCCCAGCAAGCGGGCGGTGCTGTCGGCCCGTTCTAGCAGGGTGCCGAGGCGAATAAAGCACATGGCGTCGCTGCGCAGCAGTGTGCCGAACATGGCACCGCGAAACAGGTGTGAGCGTTCTTTTACCCAGTCGAAGAAAGCATCGGCCCCCACCGAGCCAATGCCCTGGCGACGGATCAGCTTCATCTCGATCCAGGTGGAGTTAATGCACTCCCAAACCTCGGAAGACAGGCTGCCGCGTACCGCGTGAGCGTTGTTCCAGCCCATCTGCAAACAGCTGTAAATGCTGCTGTGGTTGCGGCTGTCGAGGGCAAAAAAACTGACCAGATTGGCCATGGTCAGGTCGGGATAGGCTGCGGCATACAGCTCCCCGGTGCTGGTCAGATTGAGCGGCACCTGCAGATCCTGATCTTCGCTGTCACGGATCGGCATCATCGATAACTTGTTGGTGACGTCGAGTACCCGGGCGATGCTTTCTGCCCGCTCCAGATAGCGGGCCATCCAATAGAGTTCACTGGCAGTTCGGCTCAGCATGCGTCGTCCTCCAACACCCAGGTATCCTTGGTTCCCCCGCCTTGCGACGAGTTGACCACCAGCGAGCCTTGCGCCAGCGCCACGCGCGTCAGGCCGCCGGGCACCAGGCGAATTTCCGCACCACTGAGGGCAAACGGCCGCAGATCGATATGCCGCGGCGCGAGGCCGTCGTTGACGAAGGTCGGGCAGGTCGACAGTGCCAGCGTGTTTTGCGCAATATAGTTGTGCGGTTTGGCCAGCAGCAGGGTACGGAAGTGAGCGATTTCGTCTTTGGTCGCAGCCGGGCCGATCAGCATGCCGTAGCCGCCGGCGCCGTGAACCTCTTTCACCACCATCTGTTCCAGATTGGCCAGCACGTAAGACAGCTCATTTTTATGACGGCATTGCCAGGTCGGCACATTGTTGAGGATCGGCTCCTCCTGCAGATAGAAGCGCACCATCTCCGGTACGTACGGATAGATTGACTTGTCGTCGGCCACGCCGGTGCCGATGGCGTTGGCCAGCACCACGTTACCGGTGCGATATACCGACAGCAGCCCCGGCACGCCGAGCATCGAGTCCGGGCGGAACGCCAGCGGATCGAGGAAGGCGTCGTCTACCCGCCGATAGATCACGTCCACCTTGCAAGGCCCGGCGGTGGTGCGCATAAACACCGCGCCATCCTTGACGAACAGATCGGCGCTTTCCACCAGTTCAACCCCCATCTGCTGCGCCAGGAAACTGTGCTCGAAATAGGCGCTGTTAAAGCGGCCCGGCGTCAGCACCACCACGGTCGGATCGTTAATCGGCGAGCTTTCACGCAGGGTTTGCAGCAGGTGCGACGGGTAGCGTTCCACCGGCGCAATACGCTGCTGGGCGAACAGTTCCGGGTACAGGCGCATCATCATTTTGCGGTTTTCCAGCATGTAGGACACGCCGGACGGGGTGCGCAGGTTGTCTTCCAGCACGTAATACTGGCCGTCGCCGCCGCGCACCATATCCACGCCGACAATGTGCGCGTAAATATTGCGGTGCAAATCGACCCCTTGCATGCAGGGTTGATATTGATCGTTGGCCAGCACCTGTTCCGCCGGAATGATCCCGGCTTTCAGAATATGTTGTTGATGGTAAATATCGTGCAGAAAGGCGTTCAGCGCCTGGACGCGCTGGCGGATGCCGCGATCGAGCATCGCCCATTCGCCGGCGGGAATGATGCGCGGCACGCTGTCGAACGGGATTAGCCGTTCGGCACCATCATCCTCACCATAAACGTTAAAGGTAATTCCCACCCGATGGAACAGCAGTGCAGCCTCTTCCCTTTTACGCTGAATGGCCTTGTGATCGGCCTGTTGCAGCCAATGGCAGTAAGCTTCGTAATGACCCCGGTGTTTACCCTCAGCCAGAAGCATCTCATCAAAAAACGGTGAAGCGGACAGATCGATATTTAGCATCGTCACCTCGTCGACATTGCAGGCTGTAGACGGATCCAGCATAAAATGTGCCAAGGTGATAAAGGGGCGATAATGGCGCGAAAACGCCAGGTTGTGGCAGGAGACGGCCCGCTTTGGGTGCAACCCAACCGGACGCTGCCTTAAAACGGGGCAAAACTGCGGCGCGTCTGGGGTAATTATGACCGCTGATGGCGCAACGCTAAGGGCAAAATGTTCTACTGGTGCACTGGCGGGCCACAGGGGCCCGCCTTGAGGTTCAAACCTGCAATGACGGCTGTGGAGCGCCGATAGACTGCTGCAGATAATTCAGTAGCACCTGCCGGGTAAAGTGTGGTTCTTCTATCCCGCTGTGCTGCAGGAAATGCTGCAGGTTGCTGCAATCCCACTGGTAGGTGTTTTGGTAGAGCTGCACCGTCGATTGTCCATTCACCATATTGTCCCTGAACAGGCTGAGCAACGGGTAGAGCGGCGCATCGCCGTTGTGTTCCCACTGCGCCCGCCATTGATCGAAGGGCAGCGGATGGAAGTGGTAGCCAAATTCACGCTCCAGCAGGCTGAAGAAGTCCTGCAGCGTCAGGTTATTGCGGTGCTGGTGGATCAGGTTGAATTTCTTCCCCAGAGCCAGCGGATTACGGCTGACATGTGCAATGGCCTGGGTCATATAGTCCACCGTCGTCAGGCCCTCGCGCAAATCCTGCAGCGCAGGCCGCGTGCCACTGGCAATACAGGTTTTCACCAGTCGCCCCCACCATTGATAGCTGGCACTGACGCCGGTGCGGCTATGGCAGGTGGCGTACCCCAGACGGAAGGTCATCAGCGGCAGGCCTTGCGATGCCGCCAGATCGGCAATTTTTTCCATTACCCATTTGCTGCGGACGTAGCCAATATCGGTGATCACCGCCGGCAGGTTCTGGTCGATGTCGTCACTTTCCAGCATCACCCGTTTGCCGGTGTGCAGATGCCCCCAGCTATAGACCGAAATCGTCGACATCAACATCAGTGGTTTGGTGCGCTGATGCGCGGCAAAGCGAATGATTTCGCGCAGCCCCTGCACATTGTCGCGTTTCATATAAGAATAGGGTTGGATAAAGTTCACCGCGCTTGCCGAATGATAAATGATATCGACTTGCTGGCTGAGTTCACGGTAGCGCTCAGGTGACAGGGCGAAATCATGCTCGGCCACGTCGCCGGGGATCAGATGGATGCGGCCGCGCTGCTCGGGGGATAAAGCAATCTGATAGCGAGTCAGGATCTCGTCGAGGCGTTGTTGCGGGGATATCCGGCTGCGCTCCCGCACCAGGCAATACAACTCGGCACGGGTGGTGGTCAGCAGCTCTGCCAGCAGATGCGCACCGATAAACCCGGTGGCACCGGTGAGCAAAATGGCCCTGGGCGAGCTTATCTGCCATACGTCGTAATGCGGATTGATGGTGAGGTCTGCGGGTAACCAGACGTCGTCCTGCAGAGCACGCACCGGTTCGCTGTCCACCGTCGGCAGTGCATGGCCGCTGCGTTCATCCAGCGCCTGCGCCAGACGATTTATCGTCGGGTATTCATAAATATCGCGGACATAAACCTTCCCTCCAATTTGCTGGGCGATGGCCGTCGCCAACTTTGCCGCCAGCAGTGAATGGCCGCCGATGTCGAAAAAGTTGTCTTCGGCGCGGATATTCTCCGTCCCCAACAGCTGGCACCAAATAGCGGCAAGGGTCTGCCGGCTGCCGGTCAGCGTTTCTGCTGCCGGAGGTTGATCCGCGTGGGAAAGGGCCAGCAGCGCAGCCTTATCGGTTTTGCCGTTGGCGTTGATCGGCAGACGTTCCAGCAGCCGGTACTCGGCGGGCAGGAAGTAAGATGGCAATGTGGTTTTCAGATGTTGCTTCACGCGTTCGATCACCCCAGCGTCGTTCCGATCGGCCACCAGAAAGGCCACAATCTGTTTGTTAGCCGGATCCTGCGGCTGGGTAACGGCAGCAACGGCGGCCTTCACGCCTGTCACCTGTGCCATGACGCTTTCTATTTCGCCCAGTTCCACGCGGTTACCACGGATCTTGATCTGGTCGTCGATACGGCCGAGGAACTGGACACGATGATCCGGCAGCCAGCGCGCCCGATCGCCGCTGCGGTAGAGCCGTTTTCCGGCAAAATGCGCGGGGGTAATAAATTTTTCGGCGGTGAGCGGCGAATCATTCAGATAGCCGCGTGCCAGGCAACTGCCGCTGATGTAAAGCTCGCCGGGTTGCTGCCCGCTGACGGGTTGCAGATTATCATCGAGAATGAATATCTCGGTATCTGCCACCGGCCGACCGATAGTGGCAGGAGCGTGTTGTGTGGCGCAACTGACCAAATTCCAGGTGGCGAAGATGGTGGCTTCTGTCGGGCCGTAGTAATCCACCAACGGGTAGCTCACCCCGCTGAGATCGACCGGGTTGAGCTTTTCCCCTGCGGTAAACAGGTAGCGCAACGCCAGGTTTTCCGGCTGTGGCGCACTGACAATTTCAGCCACCAACACTGTGGGCACAAAAGCATGGGTGATTTGGTGGTGCGCGAAGAAGTCGAGCAGGGCAGAAGGCTGCAAGCGGGTCTCTTCCTCTGGCAAATACAACGTACCGCCGCTGGTCAACGCTGCCCAAATTTCCCACTGCGCCACGTCAAAACCAATACCGGCTATCAGCGTTGAACGGCTTGTGTGGTTCATGGCGAACTTTTGGTTATGCCAGAGGACAATATTCAACAGTGAATGATGGGCAATCATGACCCCTTTGGGATTGCCGGTAGTACCGGAGGTAAAAATAATATAGGCCGTCTCATCACCCTGCGGTTTTATTAATTCAAAGGGTAACGGTTCATTCGAGGTAATATTATCAATGGCAAAGGCTTGTACGCCAGGGGATTTAATTGCAAGATCGATTGATAAGTTGCTCAATATTATTGTGTTTGATGCGCTTTGTCTGAGGATATCCTGAATTCTTTTTTCAGGATATCGGGCATCAATGGGAATATAACTGGCTACGGCTTTCAGGATGGCCAGTATACCGATCGGGAATTCTGCAGTACGTAATGCTATGAGCGGCACGCAGTCACCGGGGCGGACGCCTTGCTGTTGCAGGTATCCGCACAGTTGGTTACTGGCGTCATCCAACTGCCGATAAGTGAGGCGCTTATTGTGACTGACGATCGCCAGCGCTTCGGGGGAATAGGTCACCTGTTGGATAAAATAATCCAATACGCTTTGAGCCATGGGGTTATTCTCCTGAGATTATTAGTCTGATTAACAAACTGCAAAGAGTCATGTCCCGGCCGGGTGAAAAATAATTATAGATGCATTTTTATTGTGGGAATGTAAATGTGTTGAAAGTGAGGTTATCTTTATAAAATAACTGGAATAATAATTTTCCTGAAATAAAAACGGCCAGCCGATGGCTGACCGTTGGGCGCGTGCGCGGTCGTGGAATTAACGACGAACGGCGATGGCTTCGATTTCGATTTTCACGTCTTTTGGCAGACGGGCCACTTCGACGCAAGAACGGGCCGGGAACGGCGCGTTGTGCTCGGTGAAGAAGCTTTCATAAGCGGCGTTAACGGTGGCGAAATCGTTCAGGTCTTTGACGAACACCGTGGTTTTCACGATGTCGGCGACTTTCAGGCCGGCAGCTTCAACGATCGCTTTAACGTTTTCCAGTGACTGGCGTGCCTGAGCGGCCACGTCGTCGGCAACGGCGCCGGTTTTAGGATCGACCGGGATCTGACCGGAAGTGATGATCATGCTGCCCAGATCAACGCCCTGCACGTAAGGACCAATGGCTGCCGGGGCGAGTTCAGTGCTAATGTTACGTGGCATTTTTTCTCCTGATAATCGAGGGTTGTTCTATCCAGAAACCCCATTATAGGGCGTCGCCGGGAGAATAACAGCGCCGTCTCCCGGCGAAAACCGCAGACTCAGTCTGCCTGCAACACTACCTGATGTTCGAACTCTTTCTCACAGTAGCGGCATTTCAGATGTACGTCGCCGTCGCGGGATTTCACGCTAAAGCTGGAGGACACCGGCTCACTGCGGCTGATGCAGTTGCTGTTCGGGCAGGTCAGCACGCCGTCGATATGGTCCGGCAGGCTGAGGGTCAGTTTGCGCACCACTTCGTAATTGTCGATGCGGTTAACCGTGGCTTTGGGTGCATACATCGCCAGTTGGTTGGCCTGCTGCTCGGTCAGGAAAGTGTTCTCGATTTTGATCAGGTCTTTGCGGCCCAGCTCGCCTGAAGGCAGATTCAGGCCGATGGTAATGCGCTGGTCGGTGGCGGTCAGCTTAAACAGCGTCAGCAGCTTAAAACCTATCTGCGCCGGAATATGGTCAATCACCGTACCGCACTTGATCGCTTCAACCTGCAGTTTGTTATCGTGAGTCATGACGGTTCCCCCTTAAAGAGCCAAATCTGCGTTTAATACCAGCGCCAACAGCGCCTGACGGGCGAAAATACCGTTGCCCGCCTGCTGGAAGTAGTAGGCGTACGGCGTTTTATCCACGTCGGTGGTGATCTCATCAATGCGCGGCAGCGGGTGCAGCACCTTGAGGTTGTCACGTGCCCCGGCCAGATCTGCCGCGCGCAGTACGAACTGCGCCTTCACGTTGGCGTATTCGGAAGGATCCAGGCGCTCTTTCTGCACCCGGGTCATGTAGAGAATGTCCAGCTCCGGCACCACTTCTTCAATGCTGCTGTGCAGGCTGTATTGAATACCTTTCTCTTCCAGCATCTGCAGGATGTAGGCCGGCATCGCCAGCGCGTCCGGGGCGATGAAGAAGAAGCGGTTGCCTTCAAACTTGGCCAGCGCCTGCGCCAGCGAGTGTACGGTGCGGCCGTATTTCAGGTCGCCGACCATGGCGATATTGATGTTGTTCAGGCGGCCCTGGGTTTCCTGAATGGTGAACAGGTCGAGCAGCGTCTGGGTCGGGTGCTGGTTGGCACCGTCACCGGCGTTGAGCACCGGAATGCCGCCGGAGAACTCGGTTGCCAGCCGCGCCGCGCCTTCCTGCGGGTGACGCATCACGATGGCATCGACGTAGGTACCAATCACCGAGATGGTGTCGGCCAGGGTTTCGCCTTTCTTGCCGAGCGAGGTATTGCTGCCGTCGGCAAAGCCCACGACCGAAGCGCCCAGACGGTGCATCGAGGTTTCAAACGACAGACGGGTACGGGTAGAGGCTTCAAAGAAGCAGCTGGCGATCACCTTGTGCTTTAGCAGCTCGGGTTGTGGATTGGCTTTCAGGCTGGCGGCGGTGCGCAGCACCAGCTCCAGATCCTCGCGGCTGAGATCGTTAATAGAGATGATATGTTTGTGATACAGCGGGTTGGCCATTTTTCACTCTCCTCGACTCGTGCCCGTGGCGCGGGACTTTTCAGGCAAAAAAAAGCCCCTCAACGAGGGGCTTGAAACGATCGGTTTAGCAACAGGAGAAACAACGGCAGTTGGCTGCCGCTTGGCAGTCGGTTTTGTCGGTTGTGGCTAACAAAACAAGCGTCGTTTTTCATGCTTTCTCCTGGCAAATTGTCGCGCATTATACTCGCGCTTTTGATCACTGCAAGCGCTAAAGCGCCGTTTTTTGCCCTTTCGCAATCGATTGGCTGGTGGCCTTTAGAGACAGGCCATCTCAATTGACGATCACTGGGTTCGTCGTAGCAAAATGGCCAGCACGAAAATACCGCCCAGACCGGCAGTAATAATGCCGATAGGCAGTTCCTGCGGCGCGGTAATGACCCGGCTGAGCAGATCGCCGGCAGAGAGCAGTACCGCACCCAATACGCCAACCAACGGCAGCAGACGCCGGTGACGTACGCCGGTAAAGGGGCGAGCCAGGTGGGGAACCATTAAACCGACAAACCCAATCACTCCGGTTAATGCCACCAGTAGCGCGGTTGCCAGCGAACAGCACAGAAAAACTTCGGTGCGTAAGCGGCTGGTGTTGATGCCCAGGGTGCCTGCTGTCTGTTCGCCCGCCAGCAAGCCATCCAGCGATCGCCAGCGCAAGGCAATCAATGCCACCAATATCAGTAGCGCCAGCAAGGCAAAAATCAAATTGTCCCAACGCGCCAGCCCCAGCCCACCCAGCGTCCAGAACAGCACGCTGCTGGCGGTGCGTTGATCGCCGGAAAACACCAGATAATTGGTGAAGGCCCCGAATAAAAAAGAGACCGCCAGACCACAGATAATCAGTTTATCGGTGCCTTTCTGCGATTGAGTCATAAAAATAATCATCACCACCGCAGCGGAGAGTATCCCACCGACAAAAGAAGACACCGGTAAGGCCCAGGCCCCGAGGCTATTACCGAGGCGGGTAATGACCATGACCACGCCGGCAGAGGCACCGGAGGAAAGGCCGAACAGAAAAGGATCGGCCAGGTCATTGCGGGTGGTGGTTTGTAATAGCGCCCCGACCAGCGCCAGCCCGGCACCGGCCAGTAATCCCAGCAGCGTGCGGGGCAGCCGCAGATCCAGCACAATACTTTTAATCATCGGCGGCACTTCGCCAGGGGTGATACCCAGAGCGGTCACCACCTGAGAGAAAGAGAGCGACACGCTGCCTTGTGCGACATTGGCGAACATCAACCCTGCCAGCAACAGTGGGGCGACTGTCCATGCCAGCCTGAAACGCATTTTTTCCGACATTAGGTAAAGGCTGCGGGGTAAAGGGCGTGCGCCAGTTTGCGGATGGCATCAATATTGACCGGCCCCGGCGTCAGCTCCTGATATTTCAATTTCAAATAACGATGATGGAGCACTGCCCGGGTGTGTTTCATCAATGGGTGCTGTTCAAGGAAAAGCTGCCTTTGGTCGGTATCGTCGGTCGTCTCTGCCTGGTAATCCACCAGAATGATAAATTCAGGCTCTGCCGCCGCGACACTTTCCCAGTTGGTGGTTGCCCAACTGGTGTTCAGGCTATCCATCACATTCTTCGCCCCGGCGGCTTCAATAATTGCCGTCGGCATCGCGTAAGCCCCGCTGGTGTAGGGCTTGTCTTCGCCGGAATCATAAAGAAACACCTTTATCGGCTTTTGCGTCGCAATTTTTCGATGGATATCGGTCACTTGCTGCTTCCAGCCACTGACCAGCGTTTCCGCCTGTTCCTGTTTGCCGAAGACTTTGCCGAGCCTAATCATGTCGCCGTACAACAAATCCAGGCTGGCGCGTGGGCGATGACTGTCTACGTGGATGCAGCTTTCGCTCAGTATCAGCGTTTTGATATTAAATTTCGCCAGCGCCTGCGGGGTGACGTCACCGCGCAGGCCATAGTTCCAGCCAGCGAAAAACAGGTCAGGATTAACGGCGAGAAGATTTTCGACAGTCGGGTATTTCGGTGCCAGCTCAGGGATGGTTCCCCGCTGTTGCGTAAACTCAGGGATATTTTTATACCAGCCGGAGATACCGGTCACGCCAACCATCGCAGGCTGTAGCTGCAGGGCAAATGCCATTTGCGACATATTAATGTCCTGGATAACCACCCGTTGCGGGGCCTGGACAAAGGTCAGTGGCTGACCGCAGTTGTCTACGGTGACAGGAAAACCAGAGGCTGCGACGCTTTCTGAGGCTAATGCCAGCAAGGCGGCGAGGATTAACTTTTTCACATCGACTCCAGATTGATAAACCGGAGTCAGTAACCCGGCTCATTGGGAACCGGGGCAACATACCTGAATAATTCGTATGACAAATGTAGTTAGATCAAACAACCGTCGATTGGGATGAATTTCAGCAGGGTGATATCGGCAACGCCTCGAAAAAACGCAGGGCTTCGCCAGTTAGCGGATGGCGGGCTTGCAGCGATTTCATACCAAATACCTGTTGCAGGTGCGCTGACTCCAGCACCGCATCGGGGGGCCCATAACAAAGGATTTTTCCTTGATGCATCATGATGACCTGGTCGGAAAAGGGTTGGACCAACTCAAGATCATGCAGCACTTTCAAGCTGGCTATCTTTTTTTGATGGATCAGTGACAGCAGTTGGTGCCGGGCCAGGGGATCGAGATGATTGGTCGGCTCATCAAGTAATAACAACACCGGCTGCTGCGCCAGAACCCGGGCAAACCCGGCACGTTGACGTTCGCCCCCCGAAAGCCTGGCCAACGGAAGATGTTGCAGATGGCGGATACCTACGTCATCCATCGCCGTTGCGATAATGCGCTGGTGCTCGGATGGCACGCGATCGGCCTGCCAGGGCAGGCGTCCCAGGGCCACGTACTCATTAACTTTAAGCCGTAAATCTGCATTATCGTGTTGGCTAAGTAAGGCAATGGAACGGGCACGCTGTTGGGGTTTGATGGCCGATAAGGGCGTTCCCTGAAAGAGAATCTCACCTTCACTCGGTTTTAGCTCACCGGTAATTAGCCGTAATAGCGTGGATTTTCCACTGCCGTTTGGACCGATAATGGTGACGGACTCATCTTGCTGAAGGGTAAAGGTGACCCGATTAATCCGTGGGACTTTCCCAGGGCCGGCCAGGGAAAGATTCTGCGCCGATAAAAGACGGTCGGTGGGCAGGTTATTCATCAGGTATCCTTTTCCGTTATCAGAAAAACGTCTCAATGGTTTCTATAACGTTGTAATTATCGTCAATCAAAAACAGCGTTTTCCATTTATCAAAGGTCAGGCACGGGTGAGAAGTGGCGAACACCAGAATATCACCGACCTGCACCGGGAACTCTGCCGGGCAGCTTAACATGGCATGCTGATCCATGATGCCATGGGTCATCAGGTGCTGTGTGTCGCTCTGCTGGCGAACCCCATTGCGGTAATGGGCGATCGGTTGCGGCAGGCCGGCGTCGAAGGCGGCATCTCGTTTGCCGAAGTTGACGATAACCCGGCCCGGCTCAGGCACCGACTGCACCAGCGCCACCAGTTCCAATGCCGAGGTTAATTCCCCCGCCAAATCGCAGGCGTAGCTGTCACGGGCCAGCACCGCATTTTGCGCGTCCTGGTAAATTCCCTGGTCGTGGGTGATGTAACAGCCGGGGCGGATCACTACGCGACAGTTTGCCGGCAGCGCCTCTTCACTCCAGACGTTGCAAACCACGTCATACCAGGAGGAACCGGCACCGGTCAGGATCGCTTGTTCAGCGTTCAATAAACCTTGCTGGTGTAGCCTGCGCAGCAGACCGGCGGCTTCACGCAGGAATTGTTCGATTTTGCTCTGGGCGTCGTCGCCGTGCATCACGCCTTCATACAGTTCGATACCTTGCAGACGCAAACCCGGCAGTGCGGCTATCTCCTGCGCCAGCCGTTCTGCCTGCGCCACGCTGCGGCAACCGCAGCGCCCGCCGGGGACGCCCAATTCCACCAACACATCCAGCGTTTGCCCGCGCTGGCTGAAAAATGCCGCGAGGGTTTGCGCATTGCTCAGGCTGTCGATACAGCAAAAGAAACCGCTAGCGGGATGCTGCGCCTTGAGTTCGGCGATCAGTTGCATATTGGCCTTGCCGACCAGTTGGTTTGCCATCAGCACCCGAGGCACGCCGGCTTCCATGGCCACCTTGGCCTGCCAGGCGGAGCCGACGCCAATTGCCCAGGCACCTTGCGCTACCTGACGCTGGAAAATCCACGGCGTCATGGTGGTTTTACCGTGCGGGGCTAAAGAGACGCCGCGCGCATCGGCATAGTTTTGCATCCAGGCAATATTGTTTTCCAGGCTGCTGCGCTTGATGGCGGCAGCCGGCAGGCAGACATCTTCATTGAGCAGGTTCGCCGGGCCGTTCGGGGTGCTGTGCATCACGGCGGCTTTGTGGGTAACGGTGAAATCTGTTTGGTATTTCATAACACTATCCTTTAGGTGCTCTATCTTTTTTTAAAATGAGTATCGTGACTAAAATTATTGATTTAAATGATTTTTAAATATTTATTATCTTGAGTTGGGTACAAAGTATCATTTTTAGAACTGTTTTTTGTGTAGTCTTCCACTGTTTTCTTGCATTGTAAATGACAAAATTTAACCACTATGAGGTCAGGCGATGGGTGTTGAAATCGACATTATCTCGCGCATTACGGAGCGTTTTATCGAGCTGAGCAGCGCCGAAAAACGCATCGCACAATTCATTCTGGATGATGCGGAGGCGGTGACTGCCCTGCCGATTGCCGAATTGGCCCGGCAGGCTAACGTTAGCCAGGCTTCGATCACTCGTTTCGCCAAAGCGCTGGGCTGCCGGGACGTGCGTGACCTTAAGGTGAAGTTGGCGCAGTCGCTGGCGGTGGGGCAACGCTTTATTCACGAAGAGCCGGACCTCGAAGGAATTCAGGGGATTTATGAAAGCATCATCAATGTCCTGAATATAAATCGGCGGAGCCTCGATGACGCAGCGCTGGCCAAGGCGGTGGAGTTACTCAGTGGTGCACGACAAATTGTGGCGATGGGTATGGGCGGCGGCTCGACCCTCTGCGCAGCAGAGATCCAGCATCGGCTGTTTCGTCTGGGATTGCCGGTGACGGCACAAAGTGATGGCTTGCTGGTGCGCATGATGGCGGCGGTGGTGAGCCGGCAGGATGTGGTGGTGGCGCTGTCACTGGGCGGCTACACGCAGGAAGTGGTGGAAAGTGCCGCCATTGCCCGCCAGTACGGGGCCAAAGTGGTGGTGATTGCTCCCGCCGGAACGCCACTGGCGGCGCAGGCTGACGTGCTGTTGGCGTTGGTGGTGCAGGAAAATGATTACATCTACAAACCCAGCAGCTCGCGCTACGCCATGCTGGCGATGGTGGACGTGCTGGCGACGGCGCTGGCCATGGCAAATAAACGCCAGTCCAGAGATCGGCTACGCCGCATCAAGCTGGCGCTGGACAGCCATCGCGGAGGGGCCGATCGGCAACCATTGGGTGACTGAGCCGGATCCCACAGACAATAACGGAAGGATAATGATTCATGCGGTATCAGTATCTGTTTAAAAATGTCACGGTGATCGACGGCAGCGGTGGGCCACAGTACCGGGCGGATGTTGCGGTCAAAAACGATCGCATTGCGGCGATTGCGCCTGCCATCGAGGCCGACGCCGAGGTGGTGATTGAGGGGTACGAACGGGTATTGTCGCCAGGATTTATCGACGTGCATACCCATGATGATACCAACGTGATCCGCATGCCTGAAATGCTGCCGAAGATTTCACAGGGCGTGACCACGGTGATTGTCGGCAACTGTGGTATCAGCGCGGCCGGTGCGACGATCAGAACCCAGGTGCCGGATCCGATGAACCTGCTGGGTGAGAAAGAACATTTCGTTTACCCGACGATTGCCGCCTACCGTCAGCAGGTGGAGACCGTAACACCCGCGGTGAATGTGGCGACGTTAATCGGACATACGACGCTGCGTAGTAATCAGATGGATGACCTGTTTCGTCCGGCCAATAGCGAAGAGATCGTTGCCATGCGCGAGCAGTTGCGCAGCGCATTGCAACAGGGCGCGTTGGGGTTGAGTACCGGTCTGGCCTATGCCTCGGCGTTTTCGGCCCCTACCGAAGAGGTGATGGCCCTGGCGGAAGAGCTGGCGGATGAGCAGGGTATTTACACCACTCACCTGCGCTCGGAGTTTGAACCTATCCTTGAGGCGATGGACGAGGCCTTCCGCATTGGCCGCCACGGCCGGGTGCCGGTGGTGATTTCGCATCATAAATGTGCCGGGGCCAAAAACTGGGGCCGCACGCAGGAAACCTTAAAACTCTTCGACAAGGTGCGCCAGACACAGGATGTGTCCTGCGACTGCTACCCTTATTCCGCCAGTTCTTCGACGCTGGATTTAAAACAGATCACCGATGATTTCGACATCGTCATCACCTGGTCCGCAACGCACCCGGAGATGGCGGGGCAGTCTTTGCGCGACATCGCCGGAGGCTGGTCGATGAGCCTGCATGAGGCCGGCAAGCGGCTGATGCCGGCAGGGGCGATTTACTACAACATGGACGAGCAGGATGTACGCCGGGTGTTGAGTTATCCGCTGACCATGGTGGGGTCGGATGGCCTGCCGAACGATCCGATGCCGCATCCGCGCCTGTGGGGGGCTTTCCCGCGCGTACTGGGGCATTACAGCCGTGACGAAGGTCTCTTCCCCCTGACCGTGGCGGTGCACAAAATGAGCGGCATGTCCGCGGCGCGCTATCAACTGCCGCAGCGTGGGCTGATCAAAACGGGTTACTACGCCGATCTGGTGTTGTTCGATGCGTTGAAAGTAAAAGACAGCGCGACGTTCAGCCAGCCCCAACAACCCGCCGCCGGGATTGACGCGGTGTGGGTGAACGGCGTACTGAGTTATGAACATCAGGCCGTTACCGGCCTGCGCGCCGGGCGGTTTTTGTGCCGCCAGGGCAAATAAATCGACAGGAGCAAGGCATGACGATTAAAAGATACGGAATTGATGGCGGAACCGGCACCGGCGGGCAGCATCTGCCCTTTTCCAGAGCGGTTGAAGCCGGTGGCTGGCTGTATATCTCCGGCCAGACACCGATGAAGGACGGTGAAGTGGTGGAGGGCGGCATTATCGAGCAGTCGCGCCTGGCGATCCAAAACTGTCTGGATATTATGGTGGAGGCAGGATACGGCCTGGAAGACGTGGTGCACGTTAAGGTCATTCTGACCGATGCGCGTTATTTCCAGTCATTCAATAAAGTCTTCCGCGAGTTTTTTGCTGCTCATCCACCGGCGCGTATTTGTGCGGTTGCCGATCTGGTGGTGGATTGCAAAGTTGAAGTGGATATCACCTGCTATAACGCGGCGCGCATGACCCGATAAACGCCGGAATGGCCCGGCGCAAGGCGTTAAGTCACCCTGCGCCGGGAGCCGCTTATTTGCTGACGCGATCGTAATAGACCATGTCGGCATTCAGACCCTGCTGGTAGCCTTTGACGTTATCGCGCAGCACCACTTCGGTTTTTGCCTGATCGATAAACACATACGGCGAACTGCGCTGCAGTTCCTGCTGCATGGCGGTATAGAGTGCGGTGCGTTTGGCCGGATCGGCCTCGGCCACCGCCGCCAATGTTTGTTGGCTTAGCTGCGGGATCTGCCAGCCGTTGAGGCCCGCTACCGTACTGGTCTTGCCGTCGTTATAGGCGAAGGCGCTGGCATTGGAGTGGGCGTCAAAATAGTCCGGGATCCACAGACGGATCGCTGCCTGATGCTGGCGGGCGCGGACCCGCGAATAGACCTGACTGCCGGCCGCCGGCAACAGTTCCAGCTTCACGCCGCCCTCGGCAAAGCTGGCCTGCAACGCCTGGGCGATGGTGATAAACGGCGGTTTGTTTTCCACGTCCAGCGTCAGAGCCGCGTTGGTGATGCCGGCCTTGGCCAGGATCGCCTTGGCTTTGGCGGGATCGAAGCTGAACGGATTGTCTTTCAGCGCGCCCGGCAAGCCGACCGGCAGGAAGCTCTGGTGGACAAAATACTGGCCCTTCAGCAGATCTTTGGTGATGCCCTGATAGTCGATCAGATAACGCGCCGCTTCCCAGAAGGCCGGATTTTTCAGCAGCGGATTGGCGGTATTGCCGGTGTTGAACACCAGATAGTTTTGCTCGGCGGAAGGGATTTCCAGCACCTTCACGCCCGGCTGATTTTTCAGCGCCACGGTCTGGTCCGGGCCTAGTTCGCGTGCTACGTCGGCGTCGCCCTGCTGGATCAACAGGCGGCGGGTGGCGGAGTCTGGCACGCTTTTAATGATGATGCTTTTCAGCAGCGGCTTACTACCCAGCGACGTCGGGTTGGCATCCAGCACAATCGCCTGATGCGGTTGGTAGACGCGCATTTTGAACGGCCCGCTACCGGCGGAGTGCATTTTCAGCCAGGCGTTGCCGTAGTCACCGTCTTTGATGTTGGCCTGCACCGCCTTGCCGTCGACGATCGAGGCGATCGGCGTAGAGAGAATATTCAGCGCCACCGCTGGGCTGACGTCTGCCGTCCAGCTCAGTTGCAGGCTATGGTCGTCGATTTTCTTCAACTGTGCGTCGATGTTATCCGGCTGCCAGCCGAGCACGTTGAGGATAAATGCCGGTGACTTGTTCATCTTCACCGCGCGGCTGTAGGAAAAGATCACGTCATCGGCGGTCAGCGGGTTACCGGAGGCAAATACTGCCTGTGGACGCAATTTGATCGTCAGGGTTTTGGCGGCGGCGTCGCCCTGCCAGCTTTCCGCCAGCACCGGCACCACCTTCGCCGGATCGTCGCGATCCGCCTGCACCAGCCGCTGATACAGGCTTGGCACGGTCTGGATGCTGGACAGTTCGTTGGCTTCCGCCGGATCGAGGCTGACGATGTCATCCAGCGATTGCACCACCACCAGCGTATTGGGTGGAGTGGCGGCCAGCGTGGCGGTGGATAGGGCGGCAAGCATTAACAGCGGCAGGACTTTGGCTTTCATCGATGTGTTTTCCCTTGAAGGCACTACAAGAAATTATTGTTATCGTTTGTTTTCACGGCATTTTCGCCGCCAGAATGCCACGGTAGAACCTTTGCTGGTGGCTGACAAAGGCTAATCGGCTATTTGATATGCCTTAAACATCTTAGACGGATTGGCAGGGGTTGCCAGAGAGGAGGGGAGCGCGAGTCTGCAAACCCGCGCTCCCCATTGCCTGTGCGTGACGCGCCCCGGCAATATGTGTGGGAGTTAATGGTTAAAGCGTTTCGCTCAGGGTGGCGACCATCACCGCCTTGATGGTGTGCAGACGGTTTTCCGCCTGATCGAACACCACGCTGTGCGCGGACTCGAACACTTCATCGGTCACTTCCATGCCGCCATGCAGTCCGTATTGCTCTGCCATCTGCTTGCCGAGGGTGGTTTGATCGTCGTGAAACGCCGGCAGACAGTGCAGGAATTTAACGTTCGGGTTGCCGGTCAGTTTCACCATCGCCATATTGACCTGATAGGGTTTCAACAGCCCAATACGCTCGTGCCAGGTTTCTTTGGGTTCACCCATCGACACCCAGACGTCGGTATACAGGAAATCCGCGTCCTTCACCCCTTCGGCAATATCTTCGGTCAGGGTGATTTTGGCCCCGGTCTGTTTGGCTAATGCCTGGCATTCTGCCACCAGTTCCGGCTGCGGCCAGCAGGCCTTTGGCGCCACCAGACGCAGATCCATTCCCGCCAGTGCGGCGGCTTCCAGCAGGGTGTTGCCCATATTGTTGCGGGTATCGCCGAGGTAGGCGAACTTCACCTCGCTCAGCGGCTTGCCCGGCAACTGTTCCTGTACCGTGAGCAGGTCTGCCAGCAATTGGGTGGGGTGGAACTCATTGGTCAGCCCGTTCCACACCGGCACGCCGGCATGCTGGGCCAGGGTTTCCACCAGATGCTGGCCGTAACCGCGGTACTGAATACCGTCATACATCCGGCCCAGCACGCGGGCGGTGTCTTTCATCGATTCCTTGTGGCCAATCTGGCTGCCGCTCGGGCCGAGATAGGTGACCTGAGCACCCTGATCGAATGCGGCAACTTCGAAAGAGCATCGGGTACGGGTCGAGTCTTTTTCGAAGATGAGCGCGATGTTTTTGCCCTGCAGGTGGCGTACTTCCTTGCCTTGCTTCTTGGCCTGCTTCAAGTCGGCCGACAGTTTCAGCAGCGCATGCAGCTGTGCCGGGGTGAAATCCATTAACCTCAGGAAGTGACGTTTGTAGAACGGGTTTATGCTACTCATTGCCGTATATCCTTATCGTTTAAATTGAATTTAAATTCACTTTATATGTATGAATATTCAATTTCAACCCCGGAGTGGAAATCTTTCACGTTTATCGTGGAAGCAATGCCGACGGTGTGTGAAAATAGGCGCAATACAGGCCATTTGACTTGAGGATATAGGCATGGCAAACAGCGAACAGCTAGACGAACAACGTGAAGAGACCCGCCTGATCATCGAAGAACTGCTGGAAGACGGCAGCGATCCAGAGGCGCTCTACACCATCGAACACCATCTCTCTGCCGAGAAGTTTGAAGTGCTGGAGAAAGCCGCTGTCGAAGCCTTCAAGTTAGGCTTTGAAGTGACCGACGCCGAAGAGCTGGAAGTGGAAGACGGTACCCTGGTGATGTGTTGTGACGTGATCAGCGAAGTGGGTCTGAACGCCGAAGTAATCGACGCTCAGGTTGAGCAACTGGTCGCACTGGCGGCGCGTTGCGGCGTTAACTACGACGGCTGGGGCACCTACTTCGAAGATCCGAACGGCGAAGAAGGTGACGATGATGAAGAAGAAGGTGACTTCATCGACGAAGACGACGACGGTAAACGCCATTAATTAACTTCTGCTTAATTCCTGTGGGCCGGCGCTTGTTGGCCCCTGATAAGAACACATGAAATACCAATCCCTGTTAGCCCCGATTTTAAACTTCCTGCACTGTGAAACCCCAGACGCCTGGATTGATGCTGCGCGCCGCCCGGAAAACCTGCCGCTGCTGCTGACTGACCATATGGTGTGCGAGCTAAAAGCCGCGCAGACCGGCATGTGGCTGATCCGTCGTTACGTGGCTGACAAGGAGAGCGGTGACGCACTGCTGGCGCTGCTCAGGCCTTACGAGGCATTTTTGCATGAAGCGCAGGGCGTGCCGGAAGCGCTGTTCCAGCAGAACAATTTCACCCGCAAGATCCTGCCAAAAAACGGCTCGGCCTACGGTCAGGATCTGGCGGACAGAATGGTGCTGCTGATCAAAGAAGAGCTGCATCATTTCTCGCAGGTGCTGGAGATCATGCTGGCGCGGCAGATCCCGTATAAGAAAATCACCGCCAGTCGTTATGCCAAAGGCATGATCCGTGAGATCCGCACCCACGATCCGGCCACGCTGATTGATAAACTGATTTGCGGCGCTTATATCGAAGCGCGTTCCTGCGAACGTTTCGCCCGCCTGGCGCCGCACCTGGACGACGAGCTCAACCGCTTCTACGTTTCGTTGCTGCGCTCTGAAGCGCGTCACTACCAGGACTACCTGACATTGGCCGAACAGATAGCCGGTGGCGATATCAGCGAACGGGTGGCCCACTTTGGCCGCATAGAAGCGGCGCTGATCCAAACCCCGGACAGCGAATTCCGCTTCCACAGCGGCGTGCCTGCCACCGCCTGATAGCCGGGCACCCGTATGAATTTATTCCGGCGTGCCCAGCAGTAAATCCACCGCTTTTTCCGCCAGCATGATGGTCGGCGCATTGGTATTGCCGCTGGTCACCTGCGGCATCACCGAGCAGTCGATCACCCGCAGCCGTTCAAATCCGTGCACCCGCAGTTGTAAATCGGTTACCGAGTCCTGCGGGGATTGGCCCATGCGGCAACTGCCGACCGGGTGATACACCGTTTTGCAGAAATTGCGCACGAACTCTTCCAGTTGTGCCTCATCGTTAAGCCATGCCGGCTGCGGCATCAGCAAATCTTTGATCAGCGGTTTGAGGGCGGCGGTTTGCAGAAAACGCAGGCCGAACTTCACCGCACGCACGCTGCCGGCCAAATCTTCCGGGTGGCCAAGATAGTTGGCGTGCAGCTTCACCGGATCCTTGGGGTCGCGACTGCGCAGCAGCACTTCACCGCGCGCCCTGGGTTGCAGATAGCCAACCTTAAGCGTGAAGCCGTGGATATTGGGCAGTGGTTCGCCGGGTACGTCGTCCCAACTGTCGAGCATCGGCAGGAAGTGGATCTGCACGTCCGGTCGGCCGTCGCCCAGGCTGTCGGTGAAGGCGGCCCCTTCCAGCACGTTGGAACTCAGCACGCCGCTGCGAAACGCCAGCCATTCGGTGCCGTGGCGTAGCGCCTGCAGGCCGCGATCGGCACCGTACAAACTGATCGGCTCGCGGGTGCTGACGTTGATCGACATATGCAGGTGATCGTGAAAGTTCTTGCCGACCGGCAGATCCGCCAGCGGTTCGATCCCCAACTGCTGCAGATGTTCGCGTGGCCCGATGCCGGACAGCATCAGGATCTTTGGCGATCCTACCGCGCCGGCGCTGAGGATCACTTCCTGCGCGGCATGGGCCGTGACTTCGGCACCGCCGTTTTGGCTATACACCACGCCGGTGGCGACGTTGTTGTCGAGTACCACCCGGTGTACCAGCGCATTGAGTTTCACCACCAGCCGCTGTTCGTTACGCACGGCTTTCAAATAGGTACGTGCAGTGCTGGCGCGCTCGCCGTTGTGGGTAGTGGTTTGGTAGAAGCCGACGCCCTGTTGGCTGTCGCCGTTGAAATCGTTGCGGTAGGGGAGATCCAACTCCTGGCCGGCGCGGATAAACGCCATGCTGAGCGGGTGGCGGTAACGGTTCTCGCTGACCGGCAGTAGCCCCTCGCCACCATGATAGGTATCCGACAGGCTCTCGTTGGCCTCGGCGCGTTTGAAGTAGGGCAGCACGTCCTGATAGCCCCAACCAACACAGCCATAGCGTTCGGCCCACTCGTCGTAATCCTGTCGCTGGCCGCGAATATAGATCATGCCGTTGACCGAGCTGCTGCCGCCCAACACCTTGCCCTGGGCGATTTGCATGCGGCGGTTATTGGCATGCGGCTCCGGCTCGGTTTCATACGGCCAACTTTTCTTGGCGATGATTTTCGCCACGCCGGCCGGCATCTTGATGAACAGATTATTGTCGTCGCCACCGGCTTCCAGCAGCAGTACCCGCGCCTGGGTGCGGCGGATCAACTGCGCCGCCAGCACGCAACCGGCAGAACCGGCACCGACAATGATGTAATCAAAAGCGTTTTCCGACATGACTGCTCCCTGTGCGATTGCGGCATTAGCCTGTTCTGGCAGAGTATCCCAAGCGGGTCAGAGGTCAATTTGCAATCATTAATTTATTAACGAATATCACAAAAAATATTTGTATTTTTTATTATATACATGATTTTTATGAATAAAAAATAACGTAACCATATTAATGTTTGTTTGTTGCTTTTCTGCGGGTACAGGCTGGCGAGAGAACATGCGGTTTTATAAACAAACGGCGCATTGTTTCTTAAAGGAATATTAATTATGAGACTTATCCGAGCAGGAAAGAGAGTGTCAGCGTAAAAATGCTGCTATATGATGAGCCAATCTATTATCGGATAAGATATTAAGAAATATGGAAATTTCGATTAATAAGTCTAATTATTTAAAAGGGATTGCCATCATTCTGATGTTAATCCACCATCTATTTGCCTACCCGAGCCGTATTAGTCCGGATATCCCGGTTTATCATATGGTTAACAGTGTCGATATTGAGATGTTTGTTGGCCTGTTCGGCAAGATTTGTGTGTCGATGTTCCTGTTTTTATCCGGCTACGGATTCTCGCTAAAAAAAGAAGTGTCGTTTAAATATATCTGGGGCAAGCTGAAGAACTTATATATCAGCTACTGGATAGTGCTGTTTATCTTTGTGCCGATTGGCATCATTTTCTTTCCGGGCGAAAGATATTCCCTGTCGCCGTCGCTGTTTCTCGAAAACCTGATGGGCATAAAATCCACTTATAACAGCGAGTGGTGGTTCTTTAAACTCTACGTGTTGTATGTGCTCTCTTTGCCGCTGCTGTCGCGGCTGAATATCGGCCCGTTGCTGGGGCTGCTGTTTCTGGCGGCACTTTGCGGCAAGGGGCTGCAGTATGTTGGCTGGGCGCCAGAGGTGTTGATCGAATATTGCACCTGGTTGCTGCCGTTTGGCTTTGGCATGGTGTTTGGTCGTAGCCAGAAAATGCCGCCGAACTCGTGGCTGGTGAAACTGATTGCGACCCTGAGTCGTACCCATCCACTGATCTTGCTGATGGTGACGGTGGCGGTATTTATCGTCGCGCATAATCCTGGGCTGCTGCTGGTGACGCCGCTGTTTATTATTGCGCTGATGAATACGGCAGATGGCCTGGGCAGCAGGGTGAACCGGATAGTGGGCGAGTTGGGCAAGCATTCGATGTATATGTGGCTGACCCACAGTTTCTATTGCTATTACTTCACCCAGAAGCTGATCTTTGCGCCGCGCTATACGCCGCTGATCCTGCTGTTGTTAATTGCCGTATCCTACCTGACCAGCCTGGTGCTGAGCCGGATTGAATTGGCTATCAAGGGTGGAATGACGGGGAAAGAGCAGAAGGCGGGGTAAGCTGGATAAGAAAAGAGATCATTTGTGTGTTCTCTCAGAAGACGAACAATGTTTGTTATTAGGGAGAGCGTGCCGAAGGGGTCGTAGCAGCCTTGGCTGCCGGAGCGCCCCTCGGTGCGCTAGGCCCGGGTATCTCGGGCTGAACAGTAAGCGCTGATCACAGCGTCTTCAGCATGGTGACTTCGCAGTCGACGTGGCCGGTGGTGCCCATGGCCTGGTCGATATGCTCAAAGCCCAAATGCTCATACAGGCCGATAGCCTGGGTCAGACTGGCGGTGGTTTCTAAATAACAACAGCGGAAACCCTGTTGACGGGCGAACTCCAGTGCCTGCAGCGCCAGGCGTTTTGCCAGACCCTGGCCGCGTAAAACCGGCAGGAAATACATTTTCTGTAATTCGCAAATATCCACTTCACCGCCCTGCAGCGGCGCAACACCGCCACCCCCGGCAATCTGACCGTCGACTTCTATCACCCAATAAGCGCTGCGAGGCAGGCTGTAGAGCTGATACAAGACGTCCAGATTGGGGTCGGAAACGGTATAGCCTTTGTCCGCCGTCAAACCGTGCTCGGCGGAGACTTCGCGAATGACATTGGCAATAGCGGCATTATCGTCAGCCGTTATTGGGCGCACCAGAAGACGTACTGGGGTTGCTGTTGTCATGTTTACACTCGCCATTAAAAGGAACCACATTCGTTTTTATCGCAGCACAAAACGCGCCTGGGTTGATTCCCCGGCGGCATCCATGCTGCATATATTAATATATTGTAATAACATCTTAAGCGGGCCAGATGCAACGGCGATAAAAAAACAGCGGGGAAATCCCCGCTGTTTTCAGCTGTTACAGTGAACCGACAGATTACAGCGCGGCGATGGTCGCCTGCTGTTCCTGCAGCTTCACTTTGCCTTCTTTGCAGGCGGTCAGACGTTCGCGCTCTTTGGCGACCACGGCTTCTGGCGCACGCGCCACAAAACCTTCGTTAGACAGCTTGCCTTCGATCGAGGCGATTTCCGCATCCAGCTTGCCCATCTCTTTCGACAGACGCGCAATCTCGGCGTCTTTATCGATAAAGCCGGCCATAGGGATCAGCAGCTCGGCACCGTCCACCAGTTTGGTGACCGATAACGGACCTTTGTCACCGGCAGGCAGCAGGGCGATCGACTCCAGACGTGCCAGACGCTGAATAAAGCTCTGGTTCTCCTGCACGCGGCGCTGGGCGTCGGCATTGCAGTTGCGCAGCAGCACTTCCAGCAGTTTGCTCGGGGCGATGTTCATCTCGGCGCGAATGTTACGCACCGCGGTGATCGCCTGCTTGATCCACTCCAGGTCGTTCAGCGCTTGCGTATCTTCCAGCGCGGCGTCGTACTCTGGGAACGGCTGCAGCATGATGGTGTCTGCGGTTTCGCCGGTCAGGGTTTTCACGCGCTGCCAGATGGTTTCGGTAATGAACGGGATCACCGGGTGCGCCAGGCGCAGCAGGGCTTCCAGCACGGTGATCAGCGTATGGCGAGTGCCGCGCTGTTCCGCTTCGCTGCCGTTGGTCACCACCGGCTTGGTCAGCTCCAGATACCAGTCACAGAACTGGTTCCAGGTGAATTCGTACAGGATGTTGGCCGCCAGATCGAAGCGGTAAGTGTCCAGCGCTTCGCGGTATGCCTTCACCGTGCGGTTAAATTCAGCCAGGATCCAGCGGTCCGCCAGCGACAGCACTTTCTCGCCGCCGTTAAAGCCACAGTCCTGGCCTTCTGCGTTCATCAGCACAAAGCGGCTGGCGTTCCACAGCTTGTTACAGAAGTTACGGTAGCCTTCCAGGCGCTTCATGTCCCAGTTAATGTCACGGCCGGTTGAAGCCAGTGCCGCCAGGGTGAAGCGCAGGGCGTCGGTGCCGTGCGGCTCGATGCCGTTCGGGAACTGCTTCTCGGTGCGCTTGCGGATTTTTTCCGCCAGCTGCGGCTGCATCATGTTACCGGTACGTTTTTCCAGCAGGTCTTCCAGCGAGATGCCGTCAACCATGTCCAGCGGGTCGATCACGTTACCTTTCGACTTGGACATTTTCTGCCCTTCGTCGTCGCGGATCAGACCAGTCATGTAGACGGTCTTGAACGGAACCTGTGGCTTGCCGTTTTCATCCTTCATAAAGTGCATGGTCAGCATGATCATGCGCGCAATCCAGAAGAAGATGATATCGAAGCCGCTGACCATCACGCTGGTCGGGTGGAAGGTTTTCAGCGCGTCGGTCTGCTCTGGCCAGCCCAGGGTAGAGAAGGTCCACAGGCCGGAAGAGAACCAGGTGTCCAGCACGTCTTCGTCCTGGTTCAGCACCACGTCAGGGCCCAGGTTGTTCTCGCTGCGCACTTCTGCTTCGTTGCGGCCAACATAGACTTTGCCGTTCACGTCGTACCAGGCCGGGATACGGTGACCCCACCACAGCTGACGTGAGATACACCAGTCCTGAATGTCACGCATCCAGCTGAAGTACATGTTTTCGTACTGCTTCGGCACGAACTGGATCTCGCCTTGCTCAACCGCTTCCACCGCCACTTTCGCCAGCGGAGCCGTACGCACGTACCATTGGTCGGTCAGCATAGGTTCGATCACCACGCCGCCGCGGTCGCCGTAAGGCACCGTCAGGTCATGTGGTTTGATTTCTTCCAGCAGACCCAACTCTTCAAAGGCAGCCACTACCGCTTTACGCGCCGCGAAGCGCTCCAGGCCACGGAACTGGGCCGGGATCTCGTTGCAGTAATCGGTGCAGATTTCGCCGAGGGTGTTGAACACTTCCGCTTCCTGACGGATATCGCCGTCGAAAGTCAGAATGTTGATCATCGTCAGGCCGTGACGTTTACCGACTTCGTAGTCGTTAAAGTCGTGCGCCGGGGTGATTTTCACGCAGCCGGTGCCTTTTTCCATATCGGCGTGTTCGTCACCGACGATGCGGATACGACGGCCAACCAGCGGCAGAAGGATTTCTTTGCCGATCAAGTCTTTGTAGCGTGGATCTTCCGGGTTCACCGCCACGCCGGTATCACCGAGCACGGTTTCCGGACGGGTGGTGGCGACCACCAGGTAATCTTTGCCTTCGGCGGTTTTGGCGCCGTCGGCCAGCGGGTAACGCAGGTGCCACATGGAGCCTTTGGACTCGCGGTTTTCCACTTCCAGATCGGAGATGGCGGTGCGCAGTTTCGGATCCCAGTTCACCAGGCGCTTGCCACGGTAGATCAGATCTTCTTTGTGCAGACGAACAAACACTTCACGTACCGCGTTGGACAGGCCTTCGTCCATGGTGAAGCGCTCACGCTCCCAGTCCACGGAGTTGCCCAGACGGCGCATCTGGCGGGTGATGGTGCCGCCGGATTCTGCCTTCCACTGCCAGATTTTGTCGATGAACGCATCGCGGCCATAGTCATGGCGGGTTTTGTTTTCTTCTGCGGCGATCTTGCGCTCAACCACCATCTGGGTGGCGATACCGGCATGGTCGGTACCCGCCTGCCACAGGGTGTTTTTGCCCTGCATGCGCTGGTAACGGATCATGGTGTCCATGATGGTCTGCTGGAAGGCGTGGCCCATGTGCAGGCTACCGGTGACGTTCGGCGGCGGGATCATGATGCAGAAGCTTTCCTGGCTGGTATCACCATTTGGCTTGAAGTAACCCTGGTTTTCCCAGTGATCGTACAGCTTCTGTTCGATCTCTTTCGGGTCGTAGGCGGTATCGAGGTGACTGTTTGTCTTTTCCATTTTATATCGTTGTTCAGTGAGTTGGCGGCGTGGCCGTGGTCAAATGGAAGCCGACGCTGCGATAAGCTTTATATCGGTCGCGCGCCAACTGTTTTAAGGTGTCTTCGTATGGGACGAAGTCTACCACTTCATGGAAAGCAGTAGCAAAATCTGCAAACTGCGGCAGCAGGGCGATCAGCAGGTCACGCGGGGAGTTGCCGCGTTTGCCGGGCCAGCACAGTTCGACCGGGGCGCCGTAATGCGGGCCTTCACCGGCCAGGTTGTGCGGCACGAACTGGTGTGGATCGCGCTGCCATAGCGCTTCGTCCAACCGTTGGGCCTGTTCCTGGCTCTCGCAGGCGATCAACACCCGCTTGCCGGAACGCCAACGTTCGGCGGCAACGGCGCAGGCCACGGCCTCATGCGCGCTGAGCGCACCTGCGGGTTCCGCGTGTTCGATTAGATAGAACGTTGCCTGTTTCATGGTCTGATTCACCGCTGCCTATAAAAAGTGTAGGGGCACAGCATGCTGTGCCCCTCGGGATTATACCTGAATTACCGCTCAGATTTAATCGTCGCCGTTTAACCCGGCGCGGTTAAGCAGGAACTGCGACAGCAAGGCAACCGGACGACCGGTGGCCCCTTTGGCCTTGCCGGAGCGCCAGGCGGTGCCGGCGATATCCAGGTGCGCCCAGCTGTACTTGCGGGTAAAGCGCGACAGGAAGCAGGCTGCGGTGATAGCCCCGCCCGGACGACCACCAATGTTCGCCATATCGGCAAAGTTGGAGTCCAGCTGCTCGTAGTACTCGTCGGACATCGGCAAGCGCCACGCACGGTCGCCGGCCTGTTCGGACGCGCCGATCAGTTCATGCGCCAGCGGGTTGTGGTTCGACATCAGGCCGGTGATGTGGTGGCCCAGGGCGATCACGCAGGCACCGGTCAGGGTGGCAACGTCAATCACCAGCTCCGGATCGAAACGCTCAACGTAGGTCAGGGTGTCGCACAATACCAGACGGCCTTCGGCGTCGGTGTTCAACACCTCGACGGTCTGGCCGGACATGGTGGTCAGCACGTCGCCCGGACGATAAGCGCTGCCGCCCGGCATGTTTTCACAGCCGGCCAGCACGCCGATCACGTTCAGCGGCAGGTTCAGTTCCGCCACCACGCGCATCACGCCGTACACGGTGGCCGCGCCACACATGTCGTACTTCATCTCGTCCATGCCTTCGGCAGGTTTGATCGAGATGCCGCCGGCATCGAAGGTCAGGCCTTTACCGACGAGCACAATTGGCTTAGCGTCCGGGTTAGGATTGCCCTTATATTCCATCACCGACATCAATGATTCGTTACGCGAACCTGCGCCAACCGCCAGATAGGCGTTCATCCCCAACTCTTTCATCTGCTGTTCGCCGATGACGCGGGTGGTGATGTTGGTGCTGAAGGCGTCCGCCAGTTGACGAGCCTGTGAGGCCAGGTAACCGGCGTTACAGATGTTCGGCGGCATATTGCCGAGATCTTTCGCTGCCTTGATGCCGGAAGACACCGCCAGACCGTGCTGGATCGCACGTTCACCGCTGGTGAGCTCACGACGGGTCGGCACGTTGAACACCATCTTGCGCAGCGGACGACGTGGTTCCACTTTGTTGCTTTTCAGCTGATCGAAGGTGTAGAGCGTTTCTTTTGCGGTTTCCACCGCCTGACGCACCTTCCAGTAAGTGTTGCGGCCTTTCACGTGCAGCTCGGTGAGGAAGCAGACCGCTTCCATGGAGCCGGTATCGTTAAGGGTATTGATGGTTTTTTGAATCACCTGCTTGTACTGGCGTTCATCGAGCTCACGCTCTTTGCCACAGCCAATTAACAGGATGCGTTCGGAGAGAATGTTAGGTACATGGTGCAGCAGTAACGTCTGCCCGACTTTACCTTCCAGTTCGCCACGGCGCAGCAAAGCGCTGATATAACCATCACTGATTTTGTCGAGTTGTTCTGCGATAGGGGACAAGCGGCGCGGTTCGAAAACGCCGACTACAATACAGGCACTGCGCTGTTTTTCCGGGCTACCGCTTTTTACACTGAACTCCATGCACTCTCCTGAATCTTAAAGACAAAGGCAGGCGCTACGGCTAGAATGGCGCACTCCGTAACGATCTCCCGCCATTGAGTTAACGAGTTATGTTAACCTGAACGGCGTAAATTGCTCTGTTTTGGCGACTATAGGCAAGTTCCTATAGGACACCCAAATGCTAGATGTTGTAATACTATTTTAGCTGTGTCGGTTGCCATATGATGAGAATAAATGGCGGATTAGCGATGAAACTATCGATTTTCCTGCAAAAAGACAAGTTTTCACAGGCGTAATAAGCGTGATCATCATAAGATATCTGGTACGGGAAACGCTAAAGAGCCAAATCGCGATCCTGTTCATCCTGCTTCTGATCTTCTTTTGTCAGAATTTAGTCAGGGTGTTAGGCGATGCGGTGGACGGCGATGTCCCGACAAATTTAGTTCTTTCTTTGCTCGCATTGGGTGTGCCGAAGATGGCGCAGCTAATCCTGCCATTAAGCCTGTTTCTCGGCTTGTTGATGACGCTTGGGCGGCTGTATACCGACAGCGAAATCACCGTGATGCACGCCTGCGGATTGGGTAAACGAACCCTGATCATTGCGGCCATGGTATTGGCACTTTTCACCTCCGTTATTGCGGCGGCCAACGTGTTCTGGGTCGGGCCCTGGGCTTCGCGCTATCAGGACGTGGTGGTTTCCGAAGCCAAAGCCAACCCAAGTATCGCCGGGCTGGCAGAAGGGCAGTTCAAAACCTCGCAAGACGGCAACGCGGTGCTGTTTATCGGTAACGTTAAGGGCAGCACCTTTAACAACGTGTTCCTGGCGCAACTGCGGCCGAACGGCAACCAGCGCCCTTCCGTGGTGGTGGCTGAACATGGCCAGATTAACCAGATGAAAGACGGTTCGCAGGTGGTGACGCTGGACAAGGGCACCCGTTTTGAGGGCACTGCGCTGCTGCGTGACTTCCGCATTACCGATTTCAACGACTATAAAGCGGTGGTAGGCCACCGTGCGGTCACCGTGGACGGCAACCAGGCCGAGCAGATGTCGATGAAGACGCTGCTGGCGTCTGACGATCCGGACGCGCGCGCCGAGTTCCACTGGCGCCTGACGTTGGTGCTTTCCGTGGTCATTATGGCGTTGCTGGTGGTGCCGCTCAGCGTGGTGAACCCGCGTCAGGGCCGCGTGCTGAGCATGCTGCCGGCCATCCTGCTGTATTTGATATTCTTCCTGCTGCAGACCTCGCTGCGTTCTAACGGCGGCAAGGGCAAGCTGGATCCGATGGTATGGCTGTGGGTAGTCAACGCGGCGTACTTTGCTATCGCGCTGGCGCTGAACCTGTGGGATACGGTGCCGATGCGTAAGCTGCGTGCACGCCTGAGAGGAGCGGCCTGATGTTTGGCGTTTTAGACCGATATATCGGTAAGACGATTTTCAACACCATCATCATGACGCTGTTCATGCTGGTGTCGCTTTCCGGCATCATCAAGTTCGTCGACCAGTTGCGTAAAGTGGGCCAGGGTGAGTACACGGCGCTCAGCGCCGGGATGTTTACCCTGCTGAGCGTGCCGAAGGACATCGAGATCTTCTTCCCGATGGCGGCCCTGCTGGGCGCACTGCTCGGGCTGGGGCAACTGGCGACGCGCAGTGAACTGGTGGTGATGCAGGCTTCCGGCTTTACCCGCATGCAGATCGCCGGATCGGTGATGAAAACCGCCATCCCGCTGGTGCTGTTGACCATGGCGATTGGCGAGTGGGTGGCACCACAGGGCGACCAAATGGCGCGTAACTACCGCGCGCAGCAGATGTACGGCGGCTCGCTGCTTTCCACCAAGAACGGCCTGTGGGCGAAAGACGGCACCGACTTTATCTACATCGAACGCGTTGCGGGCGAGAAAGAGCTTTCCGGCGTGAACATCTACCACTTCAACGACCAGCGCAGGCTGGAGACGGTGCGTTATGCCGCCAGCGCCAGCTTTGAAGACGGTGTATGGAAGCTTTCGCAGGTGGATACCTCTGACCTGACCAACGAAAAACAGGTCACCGGCACCCAAACATTGACCGGCGAATGGAAAACCAACCTGACCCCGGACAAACTGGGCGTGGTGGCGCTGGATCCAACCTCACTCTCCATCAGCGGCCTGCACAACTACGTGAAGTACCTGAAGCAGAGCGGCCAGGAAGCCAACCGCTACCAGTTGAACATGTGGAGCAAGGTGTTCTCGCCGCTTTCCGTCGCGGTGATGATGCTGATGGCGCTGTCGTTCATCTTCGGCCCACTGCGCAGCGTGCCGATGGGCGTGCGCGTGGTGACCGGTATCAGCTTCGGGTTCCTGTTCTATGTGCTGGACCAGATATTCGGCCCGCTGAGCCTGGTGTACAACATGCCGCCGGTGCTGGGCGCGTTGCTGCCAAGCATGCTGTTCTTGTTAATCAGCGTTTATATGCTGCTGAAACGCAAGTAGCGGCACTGCAGGCAGTTTAAGAGGGCGTAGCCATTAGGTTACGCCTTTTTTGTTTCTGGTGGCCTGGTGAGGCGGCTCTTGCCGAAATGAATACCTAGGAGCGCCGCATGCTGCGCCCATAAAACCAGCCAAATGTGACCCCGGCGACGATTTTTTCAGCACTTAACTCATTGAACAACGGATAAGTGTTGCACGCGGATCGCTGAAAGGTATAATGCCCACGTTTTCCGCATACTACTTGCAGTGCCGAAGTGGCGAAATCGGTAGACGCAGTTGATTCAAAATCAACCGTAGAGATACGTGCCGGTTCGAGTCCGGCCTTCGGCACCATTAGTACAGCGCGAACAAGAAGCCACCGAAAGGTGGTTTTTTTGTGCCTGAAATTTGGCATGGTGGAGTGCCCCCGTTCCGGTAGACAGTTTCTGTCCTCGCGGCGAGGCCTTTTCGAAGACCTCAGGGCTGACGCCACCGAGATGGCTATGGTGCCGGGTACGGCTGTAGCACACTTCAATGTAATCGAAGATATCCACCCGGGCCATGTCCTGATTTTTATAGTGAGTTAACCCAACGGGCAGTAAAACTCTCGGCAGTGCAATCAATTTATGCAGGCAAGCTACGCTGCATATCCAGATAGGTCGATAAAAATGACCTTTTCAAACCTAATCCCCCAACGTGTTTATGACAGCGGCATATTCCGACTCTGTGTCGATGAAATTCGTTTTTTTAAACATATGGCTGGGATAGATCCAGGGTATCGACAGGTTCCGGTGATATGTCGATAAAATGCAATTTTTTAAACATGATGGCGTGACATGTTTATAGCATCGACATAAGATGGCTATATGTCGATGAAAACGATTTTTATAAACATATGACCTGGAATCCAGAAACTCCTTACAACGATTTGCCGATACTGCCGCCCGATCTGGAGCGTGTTGAAACGCGCAATGTACTCAAAGCGTGCATAAGTGCGCGCGTAGCGATCGCAGAGTTGAAAACTGCAGGCGAGCTGATCCCCGATCAAGGTTTGCTGATAAATATCCTTCCTATGCTGGAAGCGAAAGACTCTTCGCGCATTGAGAATATCGTGACTACCAGCGATCGGCTCTTCCAGTATGCAGATCGCGCAGATGGTGCAGATCCGGCCACCAAGGAAGCGCTGCGCTATCGTACAGCACTTTATGATGGCTACACCCACCTTGAGGCTTATCCGCTCTGTACAAACACCGCGATAACTCTCTGTACCAAATTACGCGCAGTGCAAACCGATATCAGGAAAACGCCGGGTACGGTATTGCGCGATCAGAACAAAAACGCTGTGTACACCCCCCCCGTGGGTGAAGACGTTATTCGTAACTTACTGGCGAATTGGGAGCGATTCATACACGGCGATGATGATTTAGATCCACTAGTAAAAATGGCTATTGCGCACTATCAGTTTGAGTGCATTCATCCCTTTCCTGACGGGAACGGGCGAACGGGCCGTATCCTGAATATCTTGTATTTGATTCAGGCTGGGCTGCTTTCGCTGCCTATTCTGTATTTATCTCACTTCATCCTGGAGCGGCGTGACGATTACTATATGCTCCTGCGCAGGGTGACAGAAGAGGGGGATTGGGAATCATGGATCTTGTTTATGCTGGAGGCGGTAGAGAACACGTCTCGGTGGACGACTGACAAGATATCGATTGTGCGGGCATTGATGGCAGAAACCACAGAATATGTGCGCCAGAAGCTGCCGAAAATTTACACCCATGAACTTATCCAGACGCTTTTTGCGCAGCCGTATTGCCGGATCGATAACCTTGTGGAACGCGGTGTAGCCAAGCGCCAGACGGCATCAACGTATCTTAAGCAACTGGTAGAAATTGGAATTCTGGAGGAAATGAGAGTTGGCCGTGAAAAGCTGTATATCAACACCAGGCTGCTACAGGAATTGAATCAGTAGTTATATACCCATTAAGGTAGGGGGCAACGACCTATCCGTGCTCAATAAGTGGGGGGAGTTCACGGTCACCCCCTCAATTAAAGAATGCGCAGAAAGCGGTTATCCCCAATTTAACCGCGTTGCCGCACCTCGTCATTGCCACTTTTACAGGCACGCCTCGCAGTCCCCTGAGCGTTCATTTCCCTCCAATAGATACTGGACTAACCGGGAGTGATGATTATCATGTTATCGATACTACCGATCCAGAGAGCGTGTTATGCAACATATCATTGAAGGTTTCCTCAGCTTCCAGAAAGAGATTTTCCCACAGCGTAAGGAACTCTTCCGCAGCCTTGCCTCCAGCCAGAACCCTAAAGCGCTTTTTATTTCGTGTTCTGACAGCCGCCTGGTACCCGAGCTTGTGACTCAGCAAGACCCGGGGCAGCTTTTCGTTATCCGTAACGCAGGCAACATCGTTCCTTCCTTTGGCCCGGAACCGGGCGGTGTGTCGGCGACCATTGAATACGCGGTGGTGGCACTGGGCGTTACGGATATCGTGATTTGCGGCCACTCGAACTGCGGCGCCATGAAGGCGATAGCCTCTTGCCAGTGCCTGGACCCGATGCCAGCGGTGGCCCATTGGCTGCACTATGCGGACGCGGCCAAAGCGGTGGTAGAGAAGAAAACCTGGGATAACGAAATCGACAAGGTTAACGCTATGGTCGAAGAGAACGTCATTGCCCAGTTAAATAATATTAAGACTCACCCGTCCGTTGCCGTGGGCCTTCGCAACAACGGTCTGCGTCTGCACGGCTGGGTGTATGACATCGAAAGTGGCGAGATCCGCACGCTGGATAAAAATACGAAGAATTTCGTGTCACTGGCGGATAACCCCGCAGTTCACTTCGAATAACGTGATGCCTGGCCTTGGCTATCAAATTCAATCCACGCTTCGGCGTGGATTTTTTTAGGGGCAGATCTAAATAATCATGTCCGCTTTTGATACTCACTAAAAGCCATAGCAGATCCCACGATATGGCGAGGGCATCTATCCTCTATAGAGGATAATATTTGCTTTATCCGTTATAGGGGATAATATTCGTTTCATCCGCTTGGGAGGATAAAATGAAAATCACCTCGGCACAGATGCTGGCGCATACATTACGCAACGAGCGTAAAAAGCGTAACCAGAGCCAAAGCAAAACCGCTGACAGCGTTGGGTTAAAACAGGCGACGGTTTCCGCGTTTGAAAACAACCCGGACAGTACCCGGCTGGAGACGTTATTCAAACTGCTTGCTGCGCTGGACTTAGAACTGCAGGTCACCCCGCGTGGCAAGCCGGTAGATCCCAAGACCTGGGATCAGGAGTGGTGAGCATGGAAAAGCTACGCGTGGCGCTAAATGGCACTGTTGTTGGGACGTTGGAAAAGCATGCAGGCGGCGCACTGTCGTTTGTTTATCAGGAAGCGTGGTTGGCACAAGCCGGCACACGCGCCATATCGTTATCCCTGCCATTACAACCAGAGCCATTTCGCGGTGACGTGGTGTATAACTTTTTCGACAACCTGTTGCCGGACAGCGAGCTTATTCGCAGCCGCATACAGGCGCGTTTTAGAACGGTAACCAAACAACCTTTTGATTTGCTGGCCAACATTGGCAGCGACTGCGTGGGGGCGATCCAGCTTTACCCTGAACATGCTGAGGTGGCCGCGGTAAAGCAAGTGAATGCAGTACCGGTCAGTGACGAAGAAATAGAGCAGTTACTGCAGGGCTACCGAGAAGCCCCCTTGGGCATGGGACCCGATAGTGATGATTTTCGAATATCTCTGGCAGGCGCTCAGGAAAAGACAGCGCTGCTTTGGTTCGACAATCAGTGGTGCCGACCGGAAGGGAGCACACCGACCAGCCACATCATAAAACTGCCCATCGGCCATATCGCGCATAACAATTTGGATCTCAGTGAAAGTTGTGAGAACGAGTGGTTATGTTTACGCATGGCTGAACAGTTTGGCCTGCCGGTAGCGCAAACTCAGTTAGCGCGTTTTGGTGAGCAGAAGGTCTTGATCGTCGAACGTTTTGACCGGCGTTGGGCGCGGGATAACAGTTGGTTGATTCGCTTGCCGCAGGAGGATTTTTGCCAGGCGTTAGGCATTCCCCCTGCGCTGAAATACGAGGCTGATGGCGGGCCCGGTATTGTGGCGGCTATGGAATTGTTATTGGGCTCTCAACAGCCCTTGCTCGATCGAGACACTTTCTTTAAAAGCCAAATCGTATTCTGGATGCTGGCGGCCATTGATGGGCATGCTAAGAACTTTAGTTTGTTCCTTCAGCCGGAAACGACTTATCGAATGACCCCGCTTTATGATGTGCTCTCGGGTTATCCCTTTATGCACGCCCGCGGCATCGCGCCGCAGAAAGCAAAAATGGCCATGGCCGCGATTGGGAAGGGCCGCCATTACCGTTGGAGCCAGATCTTGCCCCGGCACTTTATCTCTACCGCGCGAGCGGTGGGGTATTCCGAAGAGAAGACGCTACAAGTGATGGCTGAGCTGAAAGCACAAACGGAGCAAGCAATCGCCAATGTGAATGCGATGTTGCCGGACGAATTTCCCCGCTCTGTGAGTAATGCTATTTTTGCCGGGGTTCGGCGGCAGGCGGAGAGGTTGCCTGGGTAGGGTGTGAAAAGAATAAAAAATTAAGACACGTGGGGTCGGTGTCTTTTTTATATCTGCCATTTGGATTTTTGTCATCATGTCAAAAATACGGGCTGGGCTATTGGGTCTGCTGCTTGGGTGTCTGGGATTGGTGTTCGGGAGGACGTGGATAAAATTAGTGTAATTACACTCAATTGATTCCTATAGTTGTTTGGGCTAATTGGGTAGTTAGTCTTATTATGTGACAATAAGCCTGAGATTTGATAGTGCCAATATTTTCCAAATCCTTATAAATATGGAATGTGAATTTATAAATTAATTTACTAAATTATTTAATATCAGTTACATTGGGTTTATATAGGTAACTTATGAGTACAGTTACCTATATAAATTATCTTTTTTTGTTTTTTAAATATTTTAAAGCTTCATCTAACCATTCTTGATGTTTTAAATTATCAATAAACCATGCTAAAAATTTTTCTGAATATCTATGTCTCTTGTCAATTTCAAAATGCATAGGGGATTTTTTGTTTTTTTGAATGTTGTGTTTGCTAATTACAGCTCTGAATGAATATCGAGTAATCAAGTGAGTGTTTTGTTGAGAATTTATTTTATCAATGGCAGTTCCTTCATAATAAGGATGGGTGACGTCTGGATCCCTTGTTTCTCTAATAATAATAGCATTATGTCCGTTTTCCCCAATACCTAATTCTAAATCACTGTCTTTAGTGTTTCGCGTTAATGTTAGCTTGTAATCAATAGGGATTGTGAATTCTACAGAATCATATTCGATTGCTGTTTTATTGAATCTTCCCAAAAATTCCTCTGCTACTGATGCTGTCATACTCCCATAATTCTCTTTAATAACAGAGAGGTCACTTTGTGGGCCATCAATAACTAAACTGAGCAACCCAATACTCTGACCAGACAATGGTGATGAGCCTGTTTCATTTAAATAACGCTGTTGATAGTTCAGTACATTTGCTTGGAAAATCCTTGAAAGTTCGGGCTGTAATTCAGGGATGAGTAAATGCACCGCGCTATCGCGTAACTCAACTAGCGTTTCTAAATTCTTTCTGACGGGGTCATTCTGTTGTAATCTTCTATTTAACGCATCGTTTATACTAATCGAACGACCATTAGGCTTGAATACTTCATCTAAACTTAATGTCTTAATTAATTCAGCTTTAAGCAATAGTTCCCAAGCATTGATGGAAAGGATGCAAAATGCTTCAACGCGGTTATCTAAGCTTGGCCTGTTATATACCTCGAGTGAAAGAATGAACGCATCTAAACTACGTTTTAATAGCCCTTTATATATTTTCAATTCTGGTGTAACAGCTTTTGCTCTTAGTGATTGTGACATCATTCTAAGGAAATCATCATTTGATAGTTTTAATAGTCCATCACACCGCCATTCTTTTTCATTAATTGGATATAAATAAACGCCGTTCAGTTTTTCATTAATGTATTTTCTGATGCTATTTTCATTGTAACCTGTGGACTCAACTAGATTTTTTACGGTGAATTTTTGATTGTTTTTTTCATATAACCTAAGTGATTCCAATAATTTTAACTGTTTTATTGAGCGGCTCATTAAATTCCCTCGTAGACTTAAATAATAAACAATGGGAGGTGGGGCCTCCCTTCGTATATATTAAACTGTCCAACTATTCGATACCACCTCAGCCTGCTTCAGTATCAATTCAACTGCATCAGACGTTTTATCCGGTGGGTACTTATATTTACGTAGAGTCTGGCGTACCAGAATCCGTAATCGCGCACGCACGCTTTCGCGTACCTGCCAGTCAACCGTAGTTGATTGTCGTAGTTTTAAAGTGACTTCAATCGCCAGTTTCTTGAGGATATCATCCCCTAACTCCCTAACTGCACTTTCGTTTTCCGCCAGTGCGTCATAGAAGGCAATTTCGTCAGGATTCAGGCCTAGAGCATCATCACGTGCCATTGCTGCCTGAAACTCTTTCGCCATCTGGATCAGTTCTTCAATCACTTGAGCGGTTTCAATTGCCCGATTGTTGTATTTGAGCAGTACGGCCTTCAGACGGTCAGAGTATTTTTTCTCCTGAACTACGTTATTGTTACTGCGAGCATGAATACCGTCATTCAGCAATTTTTGCAGCAATTCAACAGCCAGATTGCGCTGAGGCATATCGTGCACTTCCTGCAAAAACTCATCAGAAAGCAAGCCGATGTTGGGTTTATCCAGTCCGGCCAGAGCAAACACATCATCTACGCCAGTTGCGACAATAGCGTTATCGAGAATACGACTCAGCAGTGAGTTTTTCTCGGACTGGCTGAATTTTTTATCTGTCGTGGTGAGTTTGATAATTGCCACTTTCACCGCGGATAGAAAGGCGAGCTCTTTCTGTAATGGTTTAGCTTCATCCAAAGTGCTACACAACGACCAAGCTTTGTTTAGTGCAAGCACCACGTCAAAGTAACGTTTCTTGCCATCATCCAGCCCAAGAATATAGTTAGCTGCATCAAGCAATATAAACCGCGGATTGTTTTCAAAAGCTGAATAGTCAAAACCCGGTGCAGTTGTGGTTTTGGCAAACATGCCGTGGATGATATCGAATTTTTCCAGCAATACAGCAAAGGCATCTCTGGCATCAATCGTCGTCTGACCTTTACCTTTTGAGTCGGTATAGGTTTTCAACGCTTGTTTCAGCTCATTAGCAATACCAATGTAATCCACAACTAGCCCACCGGGTTTATCTTTGAATACGCGGTTCACGCGAGCGATGGCCTGCATCAGGTTATGCCCACGCATCGGTTTGTCGATATACATAGTGTGGCAGCATGGCGCATCGAAACCGGTTAGCCACATATCGCGCACAATTACGATTTTTAGTGGGTCGTTCAGATCTTTAAACCGTGTTTCTAGGCGTTTTTTGGTTTGTTTATTGTAGATGTGGGGTTGAAGGTGCGCTTTATCCGACGCAGAGCCGGTCATGATGATTTTTATCTCACCTTTTTCGACATCATCGCTATGCCATTCAGGCCGCAGCGCCACCAGCGCGTCATAAAGGCGCACACAGATATCACGGCTCATGGCGACAACCATCGCCTTGCCATTCATCGTTGCGTTGCGGGCTTCAAAATGTTTAACCAGGTCGGCTGCTACCTGGTTAATACGAGGTTCCGAACCTACCAGCTTTTCAAGACGGCTCCAGTCACCTTTAGTTTTCTCTTTCTGATCAGTCTCTTCATCTTCAACCAACTCATCGACTTGGCTTGAAAGCTCTTCTAGTTCTTCATGATTCAGATCGAGTTTTGCCAGTCGAGATTCGTAGTAAATAGGCACTGTTGCGCCGTCATCTACCGCATCCTGAATATCGTAAATCGAGACATACTCACCAAATACTGCGCGGGTATCTTTATCTTCTGAAGCGACCGGTGTGCCGGTGAAACCCATAAACGATGCATTTGGAAGAGCATCACGCATATGTTTGGCATAGCCGTATTTATACGAGCCAGTTTCCCTATCCAGAGTGGCACTTAAGCCGTACTGACTGCGGTGGGCTTCATCAGAAATCACCACGATATTGTCGCGCAGGTTCAATGCTGGATGGGTTTTCTCACCTTCCAGCGGCGCAAACTTTTGCACAGTCGTAAAGATAATACCGCCGGATTCGCGGGCAGCCAGCATTTCGCGCAGTTGGTCGCGGTCGCTGGCCTGCTGAGGCTCCTGCTTCAGCAGGTCTTTAGCCTGGCAAAACGTAGCATAGAGTTGTCCATCCAGATCGTTGCGGTCAGTAACCACGACAATTGTCGGATTATTCATCTCCGCCTGCTGCAACAATTTCCCTGCATAGCAGCACATTGAAATACTTTTACCCGAACCTTGGGTATGCCATACAACACCGGCTTTCTTACTGCCTGGTTTGATATCACTACGCAGTGGCAAAAACTTACCTGTAGAAGCGACGATAGTCGCATTCACGGCTTCACGCACTGCGTGGAACTGATGGTAAGCGGCAATTTTTTTGATAAGGTGCTTACCGTCATTTTCAAACAGGATGAAATAACGAATGTAATCAAGGAGTAATTCACGATTGAAGAAGCCTTTAACCACGGTTTCTAATTGCCATTCCAGCAATGGTTTATCATCTTCGTTACTGATGGTTTTCCACGGCAGATAACGTTCTTCGTCGGCCGTCAGGGATCCAATACGTGCGTTATAACCGTCGCTGACGACCAGTGCTTCATTACAAATAAACAGATCGCTGATTTCGTTTTTATAAGTCTGGAGCTGATTAAATGCTGCCCAAATATCGGCGTTAACATCAATTGGACTTTTCAACTCAATAACCGCTATGGGCAGGCCGTTGATATAACAAATCACATCAGGGCGGCGTAACTGTTTAGTGCCACTGATCGCAACTTGGTTAACCACCGTAAAACGGTTATTACTAGAATGGTTAAAATCCATCAGCAGAACCGTATCGTGAATCACTTTGTCATCACGTTTGAATTCGACTGGTACACCGGTTAACAGCAGATGATGAAAAGCTTTATTGCTGACGACGATATCAGGACTTTCTGGGCGAGTGATGCGGGTAATCACCTCATCAAATACGCTGGCTGGAATATGAGGATTCAGCCTCTCTAATTGCTCCAGAAAAACCGGGCGTAGGAACACATCATGGAAAGAAATACGCAGTGGGTTCGCGCCATCGGGTGCGATATCCGGTCCGTGCAGTACTTCCCACCCTTGCCCGGCAAACCAGCCTAGACTGAGTTGCTCTAAATCGTCTTCACTCAGCATTTACACTTCCTCTGTCTCTGGCGCTTCAATTTCTTCCGGCGCGTTTGATACTTCCTTGAGCGCCATATTCAACGGCCCAATAAAGGGATCGAACGCTTTTTCAAACGCGCTCATATTTTTCAGGAGCCAGTCTGTCATTTCCGGCCAGTTACTCTGATCAAAACTGGCTACGGGTTTTGCAAAACTAATCCGGCAAGATTTTTTCCCCGGCAGTGGCTGCCAGAAAAGGGGGTGACCGAATGCACTCTCGATGGCCTGGCGATGCTCATACAACCAGTCGAACGCAAAGGTATTACTTTCAGCGGAGAATTTGGCAATCCATAGCTCTACGCGAATTTCTTTTTTGCTAAATATCAGATTGTACGAAACGCCGCTGATACCTGAACCGGCACTCAGCCAGTGGTCAGTGGAGGGGCTGATGTTGTTATAAAGCGTGCAGGCGCTATTTCTCAATCTCTCCAGCATCTGCGTCCAGAAGGCTTTGCGCATGTGGTGGCGGGATTTCATTTCACCACTGGTAGATTGTTCTTCTGCTTCTTTTTGCGCCATGCCGATCATGTAGGATTCCGCTTCAGGCGTTGGAATCACCTGACGAATATCGACAAAAACATCATCATTGAAGCGGTACGGCGTAACCTTAAAACACTGGGCACGGATACCAAACTGCATCAGCCAAAGCGCGGTATTGGTGACTTCTTTGCGGAAATTGGCAGCCACCATCATCACACGCTGAGTACGGATCTGGTTGATTAGCACTTCATCTAAACTTTCATACTCCAGAAACTCTGCCATCACTTCAGCAGCCGGGCGGGTTTCTTCCGGATCTTCTTTATCGAGGTAAAGCTGGAAGATCTCGAGGATTTGATCTTTCCGCAGATTGGCGCAATAACCGGCGTATTTTAGCGCCTGCCACACCACGTCACGCCCCGAGTCATCGAGCTTGTTCTCGATAATGACCAGATTGCCTTTCTTATCAATCGCCAGCAGATCTAGGCGTTCCTTGGTGTCGTCAAAACCGGCGAACTCTTTCTGGATAATCAGTAGTTCATCTTCATTTTCACGTGTTAGCGCCTGAGGGTTTTTCGCCAGCCACTCCTGCAGATGATAGCGTTCGGTAAAACCAAGGCTGCTGAAAGAGACTTCCTGAAGGGATTGCAGGCTGTTTGTTGGTCTATCGACTTTATACATTTTCCGCCTCGCTTACCGCTCGCTCAGCTTCCGGCAGGGTGATTTCGCCAGAGAGGAGTTTGGGGAGGAGGGTGTCACGGAGTTTGGTTAATGAGTCGGTTTCGCTCTGGCTACAATTAATGCTTTTAAAAAAAGGGAAAATACTACTCTCGAATTTTTGTAAAATATTTTCATCAGGAATAACAATTGGCATTCCTGCTACTAGTTTTGTGGTTAAACTGCCTCGACTACTATGAGAGTCTGATATTGCTCTCATCTCCTCATAACGTGAACGCAAATTAAGATATAACCAGCTAATAAATATTGAGCTTTTAGGCCTGACTGCTATTACAGATTGGTTAATATATGTATTAATCATATTCAGTGCTGTTTGCCCACGAGTATGACCTTGCCCAGCAGAAGCAATTAATACATCGCCAAACATAGATTTTTTAGTAGCGGATTTTTCAACACCTAATTGGGTAATGGTTTTTTCAGTACTTGTTATAATACTATTTCGGGTTTCACCTGATGAAAACCAATGAAAATCACCATTCCAATATTCAGATTTAGTTGTTGTCGGAGTCCCTCCACTAAAAACCTTCTCAGTTACATCTCTAATAGATCCACTTAGCCATCCTTCTGGAATCGCTCCTAACTCACTTTCCTGCATAGCCGAAGGAAACAATTCTGCCGTCGCTTTTAACTCAGCAAATTTTTCAGGTTGCTCTTGTTCAAAAAAAACCAGTGAATCGGCATTTTTACCAGAAATTGCAGTCATTGCCGCAAGAGTTGCTTCCTCCTGCGAACCACCAGCTTCTAGCACCGCGATCTTGGCTTTTACCGGATCGAAATCGGCAAACCAGCTTTTGAATAGAGCTTGTGCCATTTGTTCAATGGTTTGGTTTATTGCACTATTGTTTTTAATTTTCTGGTCCAAGGACCATAAGACTGAAGTTATTCTTTTTTGAGTTTCTAAGGGGGGGAGATTAATTTCGAATTTAAGGCAGTCTGGGACACGAATATGACTTACAACAGAACCACTACCTTCGTGTTGATAAAATTGATTTCTAAGATCAGAAGACAAAAAGCTATAAAAAAGAAACTTAGGACAAACTTTATTTTGATCTGCACGATATTGCATAATACGTTGCCCGAGAAAAACTTCATCCTCAAAGTCAACAATACCGACTTCACCCATAGGTGCTTCACGTGTTAGAAGAACATCATCCCTTCTGACAATTGCCCTTCGAGTCCATTTCCTATATGTATCTTCCGTAACAAAGTTACATCCATCTAAATTTATTACACCATTCCTTATATTTGGTGTTCTTATCATTTTGTAAGGCGTTGCGTAATCAACTTTCGGTGCCGTTTTGTTGACACAATCGACGATTAATTCACAAACCTCAGAAACAACAACCCTTTTAAAATCAAAACTCATAACCCAACCCCCCCAGATTTGCCTTGATCTGCGTCTCCAGTTCTGCACTCTCTTCCAGGTGTACTTTTAACTGCTGGGTCAACCGCATCATCTTCTCAGAAAACGGCTCATCATCTTCTTCCTGCTCGGCTGCACCGACGTAGCGTCCAGGGGTCAGCACAAAGTCGTTTTTCTGGATATCTTCTCGCGTCGCAGAGAAGCAGAAACCGGCTTCGTCTTCGTAATCTTTATCCATCTGCCATGCATGGAAGGTATTGGCAATTTTCGCGATATCGTCTTTAGTGAAGTCACGAAGTACGCGATCTTTCATAAAACCGATTTTACGAGCGTCGATAAATAGCACTTCACCTTTACGGTGCGCTTTACCGTTACTACCAGTTTTGTCTTTGGTTAGTAGCCAGATACAGGCCGGAATTTGGGTGTTGGTAAACAATTGCCCAGGCAGCGCCACCATACATTCCACCAGATCTGCTTCAATCAAGTTACGGCGGATATCACCTTCGTTATTGGTGTTGGAACTCATTGAGCCGTTTGCTAGCAGCAGTGCCATTGAGCCTTTCGGTGCCAGGTGGTGGATCATATGCTGCATCCACGCAAAGTTGGCGTTGCCCTGCGGTGGCGTACCGTATTTCCAGCGTACGTCTTTTTCGAGTTTCGCGCTCCACCACTCTTTCATGTTGAACGGCGGATTTGCCATCACGAAATCGGCACGTAAATCAGGGTGCTGATCGTCGAGTAGTGTGTCGGCGTTTTTATTGCCGAAGTTGAAGTCGATGCCGCGGATCGCCATATTCATCGCCGCCAACTTCCAAGTGGTTGGGTTAGATTCCTGACCGTAGACGGAGATATTGCGCTTTTGCTCGGCGGCGTTGTAATGCTGCTCGCCTGCGTGCTCTTCAATAAACCGGTCGCTGGAAACAAAGAACCCGCCGGAGCCCATAGCCGGGTCATATACACGTCCCTTGTACGGCTGGAGCATTTCGACAATCAGTGTAACTATACTTTTTGGCGTGTAGTACTGGCCGCCCTGTTTACCTTCAGCCAGTGCAAACTGCCCCAGGAAGTACTCGTAAACGTGGCCAAGGATATCTTTGCTTTTAAGCTGGAGCTTCTCACCGTTATATTCTGGGTTATTGAAGTTGGCATCCGAGAAGGTGTTAATCAGTCCGATCAGGACCTCGTTACCCAGTTGATACTGGCTGATGCGGTTCAGAATACCTTTCAGTTTCGGATTGGATTCTTCTATTTTGTCCAAAGCGTTATCGATCAGCCAGGAAACGGAACGCAACTTCACTTCCTGCCCGAGTTCGTCAATCCAGAGAACAGTGCCAGTTGGTAACGTGGCTTTGTTTTTCAGTGTTTCCCAACGGGCAGCTTTTGGCACCCAAAACACGTTTTTTTCGATGTAGTAGTCTTCGATCTCCAGTTCTTCAGCTATCGCTTGTGCATAGGCATCATCAGAGTCGTAACCATTACGCGGCATAGCATAGATATTGTCTGGATTCCCAACGTCACGGAACAACGTGAGGAGCTCTTGCTGGCGAGCTTCAAATGCATCAGAAACATATTTTAGGAAGATCAGCCCCAGTACCACATGCTTGTAGTTGGCGGCATCCATGTTGGCGCGCAGCTTGTCTGCAGCCTTCCAGAATTTGTTATCCAGCTCGTTCAGGAATAGCTGTTCAGCGTTGTTCATGTAAATCCTCGGGAAAAACACAGGGGCAGGCGAAAAGCGCTGCCACGAATTCGTTTTAATGGTGTATGTCGCAAGATCATACCTGCAGGCGCCTCAAGCGCAAGCGATACGGCTATTGAAATTGTACTTGTTCTTTACTAGCGCCAATCATCCAAAAATCCATTTCAAAATCTTTATAATTATATTTTTTTGAGAGGTTTGCTGCTTTGAGGTGATAGCAGTACTCGGAATATTTTGAACTGCCTGTGAAGCTGAAGTTTTAGTTGGCGCTGCATAATGTGCCGATGATTTATTAGGCACTATATGTTGTGTTTGCACTCTCGCTGGTGCGGAAGGCTGTGCTGATGCTCGTATCTTGTCGAGGATTGCCTGATTTGCCGATGTGGTCTTAGCGCTTATAGGCTGAGGTGCTATTGTGGTTTTCTTACCTTTAATGCGAGCCAGGGCTTCCTGATTGTTGCTGATAGCAGTTAGCGTTTGTTGGCTATTGTTTGGCCCAGCAAGACGCCAGCGGGCATCTGTTTCTGAGAGGACTGTCATTTGACCGATGGCCGTTACAGTAATTGATAGATGTGAATATTTGTATTTCCCGTTAACGTAGGGCGGTTCCATAAGGCCAATTATACTAATCCATTTCCCTACCCATGAGGCATCTGGTTTGGAAGGCAAAGCACCAATACCTTCGCTCCATATTGATATCTTGAAGATATTACCGCGCCAATCTCCGAAATTAACAAAGATGTATGGTTTGCCATTTCGGGTCTTATTGAGTTTGACGTCAATAATCTTCCCGATAACTTCAACTTTATCACCAACTCGCTGAAGGCAGGCGCTGTACTCTAGAGCTGATAATACAGTGTAGGCACCGATGTAACCGGGTTTCAGTCTGCTGACTGGAATATCCCCATTCATACTGATCGAAGCTAGCGATATGGGAATGTTTTTACTTGCAATGAAGTCACCAAGGGAAGGTGTTTTTTCCATCGCTGAAGCGCAGACTGCGGCAAAATTCTTTACATGGGTGGAAAGCTGTTGAATGCCCGATAGCATCCCTAAGATGGAAGATGAACCGGGGTCTACAAAGTCATTAGCTCGAAAAATGATTGCATCCAGTTCCGAATTTGATTTATCCCAAATGGACGGATCGATTTGCAAGGTTTTAAGAGCAAGCCATAGTGAAATTAGTGAGAAACGGTCCAGAGTGTGGTTGAACGGATTCGTTGTTTTACGACGGGGATGCTGAAAATTGACATGTCCCAGCTCTGAGCTTCCTAAGGTCTTAATCTCATCAACGAACATTCCGTCATAGTCGATTAGCTGAACGGTTGCTCCTCCGTCGGAAACCATCAGGTTTCCGGTCTGAAAATCACCATGTGCAATTTTTTCTTTTTCAAGGTAGGCGGCAAGTGATTCAATCGATGCAGATAGTTTTGCCATTGCTTGCGTAGAACGCCTATTGACCTCAAGGAATTCTCCTAGCGTCTCTCCTTTAGCCCATGCCATTTTTACTATAGGGTAAGATAGTCCTTCGACTTTGATCCCTTGTGGTTGAAACTGGAAGTCGAGAAAGTAGGGTGAGCGAAGGCTGGAAATCTTTCTGGAGATAGCCTCATAACGGCGCTCTAAGGCTTTTGATTCCCTGTGAAAGCAACGAACGGCGTATTTCTTAGCACCTGATTTGATCGTATAGGTCAGCGCAAAACCACCGCTGATAGCCAGGGGCATACCCAACCCTGTCGTGGCGACAGAGCCTGACTTCAATTCGGGATCGATTAACAGCTTACTATGTAGCTGAAACGCTTGGTTGTATTGTTCAAGAGACGGGTAAGGCATCTTTCTTTCCGCGTTAAAACGATAGTACAAGTAGCGTTGAGTCGTCGATACGCATACGTTTTGCTGCACGCTCCCTCAGGACTAACTCTGCAAGCTGCTCCTCTGTTTGCAGCGAAAGTAATTCGTTAAAACCAGAATCCTCCGCCTGCGCTTGTTCCAGTGCCCATTCGCCGAGCGCATCGGTCATACAGAGGAGTTTGGGTTGGGTTAGTTTTTCAAGGTAAAAAGTTTTCCCATGAAGTGTCCAGAAACTACCCCCGCCGACGAAATCATTATGAGCGGGGAGCGTAGCAATCAGTGTCGGCCGCTCTTTAAATTTTTCCGGATTATCGAAAGGCCATGCGCGAATGAGTTTCCCGCAATCAACCAGCATCGTGATGCTATCTCCTACAGCAAGAATCTCTATCGCCTGATGCTCTTCAAATTCCTCTACACCTATTAGTGTCGCAAAACTGCCTCTTTCGAATGCCGCTTGTTTAGACCAAGACATAGACGGGAAGTCATGCGTGGCAGAATATTCCGCTAAAGTAGATGCTACCCATTCAGGATTTACTTTCGGATCTGCAATAAATTTACTAGCAAGAAGATCAGCCCATAACTTTGAGTTGAAGGACTCACTCGCCCCATCACAGAGAGCAAGCCTTCTCCCGTCTTCGGAGAAGGCAAATTTATCTTCATTCGCCTCAGGGTATCCAGGATCTTTTGGAACTGTCCCTGAGAATTCCAGTTTCATTGCTGACTCAACGCAGCTGAGAAGCGCGGGTTCCGATGTCGAAGAAATCGACGAGTTCGGCAGCCTCTGCATTGAACATGAAACCACGAGATTCGATACCGACCGTATGACCTTTTTCCTGCGCGAAACGCACCAGATGCTCCGGAAGAGGGCTAGACATACGGAAAAGCAGCTTAGCGTAGGCATCCGGTAAGCCAGTGTCAGAGGAAGGGAATCTGATTGGATCATTGCCGAGAGAACTGACATGGATATTAAGAATTAGAACTTCACCGTCATTGGTCCGAATTTGTCGTAGATGGTTGGCAATCTCTTCCGGGTCACCGTCGTTTGATTCGCCGTCAGTCACATGCAGGATAGTCGGAGGATAGCAATCCGGATGGGCATCACACCAAGTCACCAGCTCTTCAGCCGCCTTGGTTAGGGCTTCACGCATAGGTGTGCCACCACTAGCAGTAGGATCGAACCATACTGGAAACTTAATCGCTGTTTCAATGATTCCCCCAGCTCCATCATCCATTTTCCGTTTACGATCTTCTACTCTGGCTGGATTCTGTTCGAGAGCAGAAATTGGATTGAGGACTTGTCCCCCCAGCGGACCAGAGAAGCCATTAGAAACCCCTTGACCGCCATAACCCAAAACACCAATTTCGAAATAGTCACGCACGCCTTCCGACTTAGTACAGCGAGTGATGAGGTTCATTAAAGTTCGATTAAGCGCGTCGGCAACGAACTCAGCCTTGCTGCGACCGGAGGACATTTTGTCTGACATCGAACCAGACTGATCGACGACGAAAAGAAATGCTGCAGGGTTATTACGACTGATCTGAGCTTCGTAAGACATATATCTTTTTCCTCTTTGAGATTGTTCATATCGTATCAACTTATTAGACGAATGCGAGAAAAGCCCGAAGAACAGTTTAAATTTTTAGTCGGGGCTTGACTAAAATCACACTAAGCCATTTTCTTTATAATGTAATTAATATACCGTACTGATTATTGGATTTTTAATAGTTTTTGGTTGTGCCTTATCGGATCACCGCAAAGCGTGGGCAGAGGATGATATGGGGAAAAGATGCTCCTTTTGCGTAGGCTCATCTCTTTAAATATCATCCTCTAAGCAGTTCTACTTGAATGTTTTTTATAAAGAAAAACTATTTAAAACTAGTCTCTTTCAGTTCCAACTTCACCATCAAAGTCTGGTTCAGCGCTTTTCCATCAACCCCACTGTGTATCCGACGGTGGCAGGTAGGGCATATAGCACCAACCCATTGAGGGTGATCAGGGCCTTCATCGGCTAGGCGTTTTGTGTGATGAGGCTCCAGGTAGGGTTCGCCATTCTTTTTCTGGAACGGTGCGGGTTGTTCGCATGACTCACAGATGCCATTGGCGCGTTGCAGCACGTATTTTTTAACGTCCTCGCTGCGTTTGAACCAAGAATTTTTGCTGTCACTCTCTTTACGCTGGCCCGTCATCATGGATGATGTTATGGCCTTGGCACGTAGCTGCTCGAGCGTTTCTTTTTTTTGGTCTATTTCTGATGTAGTGGTGTCATTGTCAACGTCTTGAGCAGAAGATACCCGGAATAAATTAAAAACTATCCCTTGCCGCATGTTTTTAGCGGTATCTACACATTGAGTATAATTCCATGAATCGCACTCAAACAGTCCAATAAATTTTACGCCAGTACGTTTTTTATTATATTCAAATAAAAGTATATCCTTGCCATTCTCTTTATGGTCTCGGATGTGTTTATTACCTTTTGTAAACGCCATATCACCGTTTTGTCCCTCTCCCGTGTAGGAGAAGTGATCGTCGGTAGACCACCCATCTTTGTACCCATGAGTTTCGCCAATCTCACCAGTAAAAATGAATATTACCGGGAATTCTCTTGGTGTGGATATTCCGCCTTGTTCTTGTCCACCGTAGATGTTGTGGAGATCTTTGCGTTTATAAATGTCACCTTTTACTAAACGTTCAACAGGGTGTGGTGTGTCGACGATCTCGAAACCGAGGTTTTTAAGCGCTTGGATAGCGCTCTTAGCACCACTGTTAGAATTTATTTTTTCGAATGGTATTCCGAACTGCTCAATATAAGCTGCCGCGACGATACCTTTGATATCGTACTTTTCGTTATTATAAAGAAGCTCACATTTTTTAATTCGTTTGACTTTGTATTTTTCTAGGAAGGCATCGCGGCCTAGCAATTTATATTCTTCGATGGCTTTTAAAACAGCATCTTTCGAAGATAACGTCTCTATCTTAGTAGGCAAAACCATCCCCTCATTGCAGAACAGATTCTGATCAATGCGTTTTCGTACTGCTAGCGGCCATGCGTCGTCACCCAGCAGTTAACTCATCGATTTATCGAATGCGTTAACTATGCCAGGCCACGGGGGAAATGCCTACCTTCGTGAATGTGTTTATCGTGATATGTCAGTCAGATCTATGAGATTTACCGGAGTGATAAGAACGGCACAAAACTAATACCGTTCTTATTATTTCTTTTTGCTCTGACTTTTAGCCTCTCAGCTCTGGCACTCCATCTGCCGCAGCGCACGACCATAAAGATTACACAGCGCAGGCACCAAGTGAGCCGTCGCGTTGAGGTAGTGAGTTAGCTGTTCCCACTGGGTGTCGTCGGGTTGCGGGTGCTTTTGCATAAGGTCACCGAACAGCATCAGGCCATGGCAGAGCCCTTCGGCCTGTTCGGCGGATAGGGCTGCAAGGTCTAGGAGTTGCGTTGCGTCTAAAGTGCTGAGATCGAGCTGATTGAACAGTTGGCGATAGAGGGTGAGGGTGCTTAGGATGGGTTGTGAGGTGGAAGTATCCGCCATGATTGCATCTCCGTATGTCATTGGATAATGACTACCATCAGAGACGCTAAACTCGGGTGGCAGCCCAGACGGGGTTAGCGTTACCGGGACATAGGAACCGGCGCTTCGTATGAAGCCCCCGCCTGAGCCACCATAATTTGGGGTGGGCTAAAGCTGCGGCATTATTACACAACGCCGCGGTATATGTCAGATTCGGAACGCTAACTCCGGCTGCGTATTTTGACGCAGCCCGAAAACTATAACGCTATCGCCAAAAATGAAAGAATAACCTGTACAGAATTACAGTTAAATTACTCTTTGGATTGGAATGCAGATCGCAGTTATTAAGTTGTGCTTCCTAGAGGGCCTGAAATAGTTCAAGTGTGGGACTATTCCATTAATATCGATGAGTGTAACTTAGGGATAGAAAATAATGTCTTCATTGTTATATAGCTCTTAGATATGACTAAGATTGCAATTTATTATTTTCTCCATAAACCTAAAATGTTAGCATGACACATTCCGTTAACATACGGGTGAGACAGCATTTTCTTTTAGTGATAAGAAGGGAAGCTAACGATGGCGCAACAAGAAGAAGGGACGTTGAGGCTGCTGACTCCCGGAGAGATTGGTCTCGCCAAAACTGTATTCGGCGGTTCGATTATCTACGGGAAGGTCTGGGTCCATCACGGTAGCTATCTGCCATTTGGTTTACAAAATCGCAATACGGCCATGTCCCCCAATGGTGAACTGTATTTTCGGGAGTGGTACACACCGGATTTCTCTTCGCAGGGTTATAGCTATAAGCATCTATTCATCCATGAAATGGCTCATGTATGGCAATATCAGCGTGGGATGTGGGTTAAGACTCGTGGTCTCTATAGCTGGCTGGCCAATTATTCCTATGAGCTCGATGAAACAAAAAACTTAAAGAATTATTCGATGGAGCAGCAGGCCCAAATCATCGCAGATTATCATTTACTGACTTCAGCTGGTTATGCTGTCTGGCGAAACCGCTTTGGCAAGGAAGTGACTTACATTGGCAATGATTATGCTGATGTGAGAAAAGTAAAAGAAAAATATGGAAAAGTATTAGCCGGCTTTCCTTATAAATAAGAGGTGGTTATGAAGGGTAAATTATTGTTCACGACAGTCGGCGTAATTTTGCTAAGTGCTTGCGTAGGTGACCGTCTCGACCGGCGTTATGCACCTGATATCCCGATAACAGCCCATGCTAAAGATAATGGCGATATCTGCATTTATCCGTTACCGAAAGAAAACGAAAAACAAGATACGGTCTATATCAGCAGTGATGCGGGTGAGAAGTTGATCGAAGTTGCTAATCAGGATCCGAAAAAAGGGATTTGTGTAACTCAAGGCGATTACTCGTTTCAGGAAAACCAGATGTACAGCATGAGATTGAATTTTATCCCGATTGAGAAACGAGAAAACCTGCAGGATGCATCTGGCAGAGCTTTTATTGCCCACTTCAAAGTGAAAAAGCTCAATGGCAGCTACGAGATTGAAAACATCGCACCAAAAATGCCCCTATAAAATAGGGGCTGTCCCGGCTATCACCGGAGTCTTGGCAACCCCATCACCCCAAATCGGCCCCATTACTGGCAATCACTCGTTTGTACCACCAGAAAGACTTCTTGCGGGTACGGGTGAGGGTGCCGTTGCCGCTGTCGTCGCGATCGACATAAACCAAACCATAGCGCTTGCTCATTTCCCCGGTCGATGCCGCCACCAGGTCAATGCAGCCCCAGGTGGTGTAACCCATCACCGGCACGCCGTCGGCGATGGCGTCGGCCATGGCGCGGATGTGTTCGCGCAGGTAGCTGATGCGGTAATCGTCGGCTATCTCGCCGTCGGCATTGAACTCGTCGTGCGCGCCCAGGCCGTTTTCCACCAGAAACAGCGGTTTTTGGTAACGGTCGTACATCATGTTCATGGTGATGCGCAAACCCAGCGGATCGATGCCCCAGCCCCAGTCGCTGCGCGGAATATGCGGGTTGGTCAGGGATTTCACCACGTTGGCGGCGCTGCTGTTGTTGTCGTTCATATCGGCAGAAGCGCAGCGCGAGGCGTAATAGCTGAAGGAGACAAAATCGACGGTATTCTTCAGGATTTCGCTGTCGCCTTCTTCCATCGCGATGCTCACGCCTTTCTCGCGGAATACCCTGGCAGAGTAAGAAGGGTAGGCACCACGGGCCTGCACGTCGATAAAGAACAGGTTCTCGCGGTCTTTCTCCAGCGCGGCCCACACGTCTTCCGGCTTGCTGGACCAGGGGTAGAAATTGCCGCCGGCCAGCATGCAGCCCACCTGGTTGGCGGGGTTCACCTCGTGCGCAATGCGCGTTGCCAGCGCACTGGCCACCAGTTCGTGATGTATGGCCTGGTATTTTACCTGCTCGGGGTTCTCGCCTGCTTCAAACACTAGTCCTGCGCCGGAGAACGGGCTGTGCAGCACAATGTTGATCTCGTTGAAGGTGAGCCAGTATTTCACCAGCCCGTCGAAGGCTTCAAAGCAGGTGCGGGCATAGCGGGTGAAAAACTCCACCATCTTGCGGCTGCGCCAGGAGCCGTATTCGGTCACCAGGTGCATCGGCACGTCGAAATGGCACAGGGTCACCAGCGGCTCGATGCCGTATTTGCGGCACTCTTCAAACAGGCTGCGGTAGAAGGCGATGCCTTCCGGGTTGGGCGTCAGCTCGTCGCCGTTCGGGTAAATCCGGCTCCAGGCGATGGAGGTGCGGAATACGCTAAAGCCCATCTCCGCCATCAGCGCAATGTCGTCGCGGTAGCGGTGGTAAAAATCAATGGCGTCGTGGCTTGGGTAAAACTCGTCTTCACGCAGGGTAAAGCGCTTTTCCAGGCCGAGTTTTACCGGCATGCGGTTGGGGCCATGCGGGATCATATCGACCGTGGTCAGCCCTTTTCCGCCCTCCAGATAGCCACCTTCAGACTGGTTGGCGGCCAAGGCGCCGCCCCATAAAAAACCTTGCGGGAATGTCGAATCAGACATGAAATCCTCTGTAACTTAAATAGTGCTTCATTGGGTATTCGCGGCGTTAACGGTATTCGTCGACGGGGTCGGGGGCGCGGTTTGAGCCTCTTCGCTTTCCGGGATGTCTTCAAAGCCCAAAAGCAGCGTGAGCACGAACGACAGCACCACGGCAAGCACCATCACGCCGCCGACCCAGACAATGCTCATCGGGTTGGTCGGGTCGAAGAACTGCACGCTGGTAAACAGGCCTGGCGAAGCCATCGAATGGCTGGCCAATCCACCGATACCGGCGACGGCACCGCAGATAAAACCGCTGATCAAACTGGCGATCAACGGGCGTTTGAGCCGCACTGCCACGCCGTACAGTGCCGGTTCGGAAATGCCCGCGACAATGGCGGAAGCGGCGGCGGCCAAGGCGGTCTGGCGCAGTTCGCGGTTCTTGGTTTTGAACGCCACGGCCAGCGAAGAGCCGCCGAGCGACAGGTTGGCACCGATCTCCGAAGGCATCACCATGCCCTCTTTGCCGGTTTCGGCGATGGTCTGAATGATGGTTGGCGTGAATACGCGGTGCATGCCGGTCATCACCAGCAGCGGCCAAATGGCCCCCATAATGGCGACGGAAAGCCAGCCCAGATAACCATGCACGGTGTACACCAGCGCCGAAATCCCGCTGCCGATCCAGATGCCGACCGGGCCGATAAACACTATCGCGATCGGCGCGGCAATCAGCACAATCAGCATCGGCTTAAGGAAGTTCTTGGTCACCGCCGGGGTGATGCGGTCAACCCAGCGCTCGATGTACGACAATATCCAGGTCATCACCAGCGCGGGGATCACCGTGTAGGTGTATTTCACCGCCGTCACCGGGATGTAGGCGAACTCCACCGCCTGGCCCTGCGCCGCCTTGGCCATCAGGTCGATAAAGTTGGGGTGCAGTAGCACCCCGGCAATGGCGATTGCCAGTGACATGTTGGTTTTGAATTTCAGCGCCGCAGAGGCGGCCACCATCACCGGCAGGAAGAAGAACGCGCCGTCGCCAATCACGTTCAGTATCACCAGGGTCGACGAGCCTTTTTCGAATACGCCGAACATATCCAGGATCATCGCCAGCAGTTTCACCATCGAACCGCCGATGATGGCCGGGATCAACGGCGACATGGTGCCGATCAGGGCGTCGAGAATGCCGGCACCAATGCCTTTCAGGGTGATTTTGCGTTTTGCCGGAGTGGCGGTGGGGGGGGTACCCGGCATGCCGAGCGCCAGCACCGCCTGATAAGCCTTCGACACTTCATTGCCGATGATCACCTGGCATTGCTCACCGCTGTGCACCACGCCCAATACGCCATTAATGGCTTTCAGCGCCAGGGTGTCGATCAGCGCCTGGTCTTTCACCACGAACCGCAGGCGGGTCATGCAGTGGGTCACGGCTTCAATATTGGTGAGGCCACCCAGCGCCTTCACGATAGCGGGTGAGATCTCTGCGTAATTCTTCGGCATGGAATTATCGTCTCTTTAGATAGGAATTCGGATTGCCCAAAGGCGAACTTTTATTGCCTGGGCGATCCGCCGTTCCATCTGAATGAAACGCCCATAAGAAACCGGTTTCACAAAATCATGATGTGATATTTGTTTGGTGGCAAGAATTATGATTTTTTGGTTTTTTGTTTCGTGATGGTGGTCACTTTTGGTTCAGGGGTGGCGACGGGAGCGGGCGTGAAAACATTTCAAACCGGGGGCGTCTTGGGTAGACTGCGCTGACTCAATCGACTTTGACGGCGCAGAGATGGCAACAATACTTGAGGTAGCGAACAGGGCGGGCGTGTCGAAAGCGACGGTGTCCCGCGTGTTGTCCGGCAGCGGCTACGTCAGTCCGGAGAAGCGTGAACTGGTGGACAAAGCCATCGCCGAAACGGGTTACCGGCCCAATCTGCTGGCGCGTAATCTGGCGACCAAAACCACCCAGACCATCGGGCTGGTGGTGACCAACACGCTGTACAGCGGTAACTACTTCAGCGAGCTGATGTTTCAGTCGGCGCGCATCATGGAAGAGCACGGCCGCCAACTGATTTTGGCGGACGGCAAGCACACCGCCTCAGAAGAAAAAGCCGCCATTGAATACCTGCTGGATATGCGCTGCGACGGCGTGATCATCTACCCGCGTTTTCTGTCGATTAGCGAAATGGACGAGATCATCTCCCGGCACAAGCAGCCGATCCTGGTCATCAACCGTCGGCTCAGACTGAACGACAGCTACTGCATCTTCAGCGATCAACACGCCGCCAGCGTGACGGCGGTGCAGCAGCTGATCGAGCGGGGGCATCGCGATATCGCTTTTATCACCGGCTCGCTGGATTCCCCTACCGGGCTGGAGCGGCTCTCAGGCTACAAATCTGCGCTGGCGGAACATGATATTGACGTAAAAGACGCGCTGATTGTTGAAGGGAAGTGGAACGCGCAAAGCGGCATGGCGGCGGTCGATAAGCTGTTGGCCGGCGGCCACGCCTTTAGCGCGATTGTTGCCAGCAACGACGAAATGGCCATCGGCGCCATCAAGCGGCTGACGGAATGCCAAATCCCGGTGCCATCCGCCGTGTCGGTGATAGGTTTCGATGATATTCCACTGGCCCCTTATACCATTCCCTCACTCTCCAGCATGAAAATGCCGGTGTCCGAAATGATTAAGGAAACCATCCATCGGCTGGTGTCGATGCTGGACGGCGGCGAACTGAGCAAGCGCCCCAGCTTCCCGGCCAGCCTGATGCTGCGTGATTCGGTGGCTGCGGGGCCTTATTGGTTGGCAGAGAAGGCGCGCGGTTAACGGCGGATCAGCATATAGGCGCGCGGCGAACTGCCGGTCATATTTTTAAAGAAGGTTGAGAAGGCGCTGTCGCTGGAGAATTCAAGCTTGCCGGCGATATCTGACAGGCCGTATCCCTCCGCCAGCAGCTCGATGGCTTTGATCAAACGCCATTGCTGGCGCCACTGCTGGTAGCTCAATCCGGTCTCCTTACGAAAGATACGGCTGATGGTTTTCTCCGAAGCGCCGCTGTAGCGCGCCAGCTCATTGAGCGGCGGAACCTCCTCCATGCCGGCCAACTGCCGTAAGCGGCGGTCCTTGGGCAGCGGCAATAAGGTCAGTTCACGTTGTGCATGCCGTATTTCGTCCAGGCATACGGCAAGAATATTGGCGCTGGGGCCGCTTTCCCACTGGGTGGTAAAGTCGGCGAGGGCGATCCGCTCCAGCACTTCCCGCAGCAAAGAAGAGGCCGACAGCACTTCCAGATGGGGCGAAAGGCCGGGGTAGCGGTGGTTGTCGAGATAAACCGAGCGATAACCCGCCACGCCGGTAACCTGAACACGGTGCACCACCAACGGTGGGATCCAGGCAATGCGCGCCGGCGGCAGGAGGCAAATGCTTTCATTGAGCGTGATGCGCATACAGCCCCGTTGGCTGAACAGCAACTGCCCCATGTTGTGCCAGTGCGGTCCGGAATCATGTTGCGCCAGCTCGGCTGCAATGCCTAACACGCTATTGTTGATAGCATCGGGATCAAATTCATCCTGTGCGCTGAGCCATGCCATAAGTCTGTCCGATTTTATAAGTTTTTTGTCTTTTATATTGTAATGGTCGGAGTGGGGAAGGTGCTACTTTGTGGCCTACTTTCTTTTTGGATACGGGATGTACCATGCAACGCAGACTGACCCTTACCCTGGCGACACTGATGATGATGTTTCCCCAAATTGTGGAAACGATCTATAGCCCGGCTCTCACGCACATTGCCGACGGTTTTCACGTCAGCGCGGAGGTCGCGGCGCAAACCCTGTCCTGTTACTTTTTCGCTTTTGCTTTCGGGGTTGTCATCTGGGGCCGTTTGTGCGACGTGATCGGCCGGCGCCCCACCATTTTGGCCGGTTTGGCGCTGTATCTGCTGGCGTCGATCATCGCCATCTTCAGCACCGGCTTTACCCTGCTGTTGGCGGCCAGGGTACTGGCGGCGTTTGGTGCAGCGGTGGGGTCCGTAGGCACCCAGACTGCCATTCGCGATCGGTTCGACGGTTATGAGCTGGCGCGGGTGTTTTCCGTGATGGGGATTGCGATGGCGCTCAGCCCTGCGGTGGGGGTGCTGAGCGGCGCCCTGTTAACCCATTACTGGGGTTATCAGGGGGTGTTTGCCGGGCTGGCGGCGTTGGCCGCCTTGCTGCTGGCCTATGCCGCATGGCAGTTACCGGAAACGCGCCCGGCGCAGGTGGTGAAAAGCTCCTTCTTCGGCACGTTTGGCAGAATGGCGAAAGACGGCGATATCTGGCGCAGCGCATGGCTGGTGGCCCTGTTCAACGTCTGCATGTTCAGCTATTACCAGCTGGCACCGTTTCGGTTTGAAGCGCTGGGCCTTCCGCCGCAGTGGTTTGGCTATACCGGTTTGGTGCTGGCCGCTGGCGTCGGGATCGGCGCGGCAATCAACAAGTTTCTCATCGCCAAACAGTGGCTGTTTACGCCACTGCTGATGCTGGCCTGCGTATTGGCGTTGATCGGCGGCGGCCTGGTGTTCCTGTTGGAAGATAAGCTGTGGTTCGTGCTGCCGATGATGCTGGTGGTGATGGCCTACGGCATCGCGATCCCCAATATTCTGGCGCGGGCGCTGCGAAATTATAAGGATTGCATGGGCACTGCGGGCGCAATCCTTGGCCTGATGTACTACCTGATGCTGGCGGCGGGGCTGGTGCTGGCCGGGTTGGCGCAGCGGCCGGGCATCGTACTGATGACGAGTAGCGCCTGCGCGCTGCTGCTGGCGTGGACCCTGGTGCGCGGTGAACGCACCGTCACATTGGGTAAACGCAATAGCGAGCAGGCGTAACCCTCAGCAGGGCGTTGGCGGGGCGCTCAGCGGGCCCGCCAGCAAGGCATGAAGAGCATCTATCACCGCATTGCGCTGTTCGTTCAAAAAGAGGTGCCTGCCGGGGAAGCGTTGTTCATGCACTTCGCCCCCGGCCAGCAACCGCCAATCCGCCAGATCCTGCCTGTCGACCCAAAGATCGTCCTCGCCATAAAAAACCGCCAGCGGGATCGGGAAATGAGTTTCCCGTGGGAAAATAATCTGACTGGCAAGCAGGAGATCGGCACGGATAAGCGGCAAATAGGCGTCAAGCAGGTCGGCGCTTTCGTCGGTGATTTCACCTGTTTGCCCAGATTCGTGAAGTGTTTCAATCAGCGCGTCGCGCGTCATGCGCAGCAAATGACCGTGCTTTGCTACGTAGGGCGTGGAGCAGGCGGATGCGATCAACATTATGGGCGACAACCTGGCTGAGAGCGCGGTCGCCAATGCCAGTCTGCCGCCAAGGCTGTGGCCGAAAAAGACGCAGGGTTTGTCCTGCAGGGGGGCCAGAGCCTGCTGCAGTTCGGTCACCAGCCTGCGGTGCTGGCACGCTGGCACTTCGTCCGCCCGGTCTTCGCGCCCGGGATATTGTATGGCGAACAGTTCGATGTCAGGGTGCAGCAGGCAGCTCCAGGCACGGAAGATGCCGGCACTCCCTCCGGCATGAGGAAAGCAAATCAGTCGCAATTTACCCTGACGTGTGGGGGTCAGCGCTTTCAGGCACCGATCAGTTCCCCGGGATTGTATAGTATGCATGGCAGGTTAATCGCCGTTCAGGATGAAGGGAAAGGGGATCGCGCGATCCCCTGGTTTCCGGTTAAGGCGATCAGTTGATCGCCTCCCACAGTTCGTCAAAGATCGGCGTAAACAGTGTGGATTTCAGGTAGTCGGAACCGGCGGATCCGCCGGTGCCTTTTCGTTGGCCGATGGTTCTTTCCACCAGCTTGACGTGCCGATAGCGCCATTCCTGCAGCAGCGAGTCCAGATCCAGCAGCTGATTGAGCAACAGCGACTCGCTGGAGGCTTCCTCCAGTACGGTTTTTATGACGGCCTTGAAGGACTCGGCCTGCTGTCCCTGGCGATCGTTGAGCAGAAGCAAATGGCGTCGAACCGCTTGCCAGAGCGAAATTGGGCGAATGATCGCTCCAAGCATTTTCTGAATGGCCGGATCTTCACCGTACTGCTGCAACTTTTTACCGTTCGCTTTACCCAACAGCGCCTCAATGCCCGCAAATTGGTAGGACTGAAATCCGCTGGCGGAACCGAGGTAACCGCGAAATTTTTGAAACTCATGGAATTTCAGCGTGAAAATCACCTCAATCTGGTTCACCACAGTTTTCGTGATGGCGTTGATGCGGATCAGCCCGTTGTTAGCGGCGGCTATGTCGCCGTTTTCTATCTGATCGATAAGGCAGTGGAGCTCATCGATCAGCTGTTTGAACCACAGTTCGTACGTCTGATGCGTAATGATAAAGAGGTTTTCGTTGCGGTGTTCACTCGGCGGCGAGGCCGGTTGCTGCAAAGCGAGTAGCTGATTTAACTGCAAATAACTTGAGTAATTCATGCTGCGTCATTCCCTCGGGAGAACGGAAACAAAATGGGCTTGCTGGGGAGGGCGTCGCCCGAACAATCTGGCAAATGCAATGACAGGAAATAGCTGCCGACCGGGGTTGCCGGCGAGACCTGCGCCATTTCCGTTACGGAGCAGCGCAATCTTGTGCGCGCCTCCGTTGCTGGCAGGCCCATTCCCCAAAAGCAGCGGTGGTTGTCCATCCTGCCGCCATCGTGCAATCGGTCGATCGAAGGCACATCAACCAACAGGTGATGAACGCCAAGCTCAACGATGCGCGCCATCGCCTGGTGGCTGAAATAAGGCGGTATTTCATCCGCCAGCCGCCAGCTCGGCGCTTTGGCGGCGATCACCAACGCCTGAAGATAATGCGGCGCCACCTGCGACAAGGCATCGTCGATCGCCGCACGGGTAATGATCAGGTCCGTTCTCCGGGCGCTCGCATTATAAGTTTCCGACATTTCGCCCGCCCTTCGCAGCGGCACTCGAATCAGCGTGGCGGCAATGAATGGCTCGAAAACCAACTCTGCCACGTTATGTTCGCCAGGCATGATGTGCCCGACGCACTCCGTGTGGGTACCGTGACAATGCGGCACCAAAGAGATAAGGGAGGCATTGCATGTCCCCCCATGCTCTACGCTGGCCAGCGAATCGCCGTAGCGCAAGGGCGCCGTGCTCGCCGGCGCCACGCCGTAGATATTGGTTGGGTTGTTGCCGAATTTAAGCATGGTGGACAGCGGGACCCGCTCATGGTGATGCACCCGGTGGCGCTGGCCGCGGTAGGTCACCTCAATGCACTCCATGTGCTTCCTCCCTGGTTTTGGTGAGCATCAGCGCAGTCAGCTCGCGAATTTGGCTGTGCAGGATGAATTCGCGAATAGTGAGAGAAATGTGCATCGCCTGGCGAATGGCGTGCAATAGCCGTGGGATCTGCAGCGAGTTGCCGCCCAGACTGAAAAAACTGTCCGTCACGCTGATGTGTTCCTGCAGCAACACGGTCTGCCAGATCTCCTGCATGGCGCGTTCCGCCTCGCTGGCCGGTGGCACGTAGTCCGTTTCGGAGGCCGAGTAGGTTATCGTCGGGGCAGGAAGCCTGCGAACGTCGATCTTGTTGTTGTTGGTCAGCGGGAAAGCGGACAGTACCATAAAGCTGGAGGGGATCATGATGTTGGGCAGCCTGCCCTTTAACGCCGCGCGCACGGATTTCTCGTTTAACTCCGCGCCGGGCACCATTTGCAGGTAACTGACAATCCTGGCGTTATTCCCTTCTCCGACGATCAGACTCAAGGCATGCGCGATGCTATCCATGGAGGATAAATTGAGGTCGATCTCGCTGAGCTCAATGCGATGGCCGCGAATTTTTACCTGGTGATCGTTACGGCCCAGATATTCTAATTGCCCGCGGCTGTCGAAACGCGCAATGTCGCCGGTTTTATACAGGTAACGGACGCTGTCAAGGACCTGGCGTTTGACGAAAGCCTGGGCGCTCAGTACACCGTTGTTCCAGTAGCCCGGAGATACGCTGGCGCCGCCCAGGTAAAGCTCGCCGAAAGTGCCGCTGGGCACCAGGTCGCCGGCCGAGTCCATGATGAAGGCCTCAGTCATGTTTATCGGTGTGCCGATGCAGGTACTGTCGCCCTCAAAGGTCAGATCGGCGCAGGTTGACCAGATGGTGGTTTCCGTCGGCCCATAGACCTGCAGCACCTGAGTGGCGATGCGCCGCAGCTGTGAAAGCAGCACGACGGGCATTTTTTCACCGCCGCACAGCACCGTCAACTTCCGGCTGCCAGCCGCCGGTAAATGGCTGACGATGGTACCCCAGACGGTAGGGGTAGCCTGAATGACGCTGGGTTGCTGCTGCTCGATAAAATGATAAAGCCTGACAGGATCCATTGCGGTTTCCCGTGGGCACAGCACGACATGGGCGCCCGAGACCAAAGAGCAAAACAGCTCCAGGCCGAAAATATCGAAACTGATGCTCGTCAGGCTCAACATCTTGTCAGCAGGCCCCAGGGCCAGTCTGTCGGCAAAGTCATTGGTGAAATTGTTCAGATTGCTGTGGCTAATCATCACGCCTTTCGGGTTGCCGGTAGAGCCGGAGGTATACATGATGTAAGCCAGCGGATCCTCTTCCCTGTTCGAACTCGTTTGCTCAACGACGGGGCGGGCAGAAAGTATTGACTCGAAAGTCGTGTGCGGGCAGTCCGCCAGCACCGCGGCGTTTGCTTCGTCAGTGACCAGGATTCTCGTTCGCGCATTGTCAATCATGTACCGCACGCGATCTGCCGGGTAATGGACATCTATGGGAATATAGTATTTGCCGGCCTTGAGTGCGCCGAGGATCAGCGCCACCACCCTACAGCTCTTTTCCATCATGATGCCGACAGAAAACGCGTTGCTGTCCAGCTCACTCAGATAATGGGCGATATGCTCTGAGAGGTGCCACAGTTGCTCATAGCTGTAACTCTCTTTTTCGCAGCTCACCGCCGGTAAATTCGGCTGCCTGTGTGCCAGGTCATGAATTTGCTCGATCAGCGTCCCGCGCGCACTCTGTGTCGTATTTCTCGCCAGCTGTAAAAGTCGGGATTGCTCTGCCTCGCTGAGAGGGTTAATGGCGGCAAGTGCCATTGAGGGGGATTGCGTCAGCAGCTGATGCAGCACCTGTTCATAATTGTTCAGCATCATCTGTAATCTGGCGGCGTGGAACAACTCGCTGGCGTAATCAAGCTCAATGTTAATGCCGTCTGCGGCCAGGCTGAAATTCCAGGTCATGTCGAACATTGAGAAACCCGAAGACACTGACAGTTTTTTCAATGAACAGTCATGGAGGCCCGCCTGGCATACGTCCCCGGCGTTTTGCAAAATGGCCATAATTTGGAACAACGGATTTTTGTTCGATACGCGCTCATAATCAAGCTGGTGGAGAATGCGGTCGAAGGACAGCTGTTGGTGCCGATAGGCGCCAGTGCAGGTTTCCGTCATTTTACCGACCAGGGTTGCCAGGGTGTCGCCCGCGCTCAGCACCGTACGCAACGGCACGGTATTGACGTGGAATCCGCTTACCTGCTCCAGGTAAAGATTGTCGCGCGCGGCGATGGCGCTGCCAATGACAATATCGTCCTGATTGGTGTATTTGCTCAGCAGATAGGTCAGCGCTGCGGTAAGTAAAACGAAGGGGGTCGCGCCTAATACCTTGGCGCGCTGTTCCAGTAGCCCCGCGATAGCGGGATCTAACCGACGGCATATGCGTTCGCCGGCATGCGTCGGCGCCAGGGGGCGAGGCATGTCTAAGGGTAAATCCAACTCTCTGCACGCGTGCAATTTTTGCTGCCAGTAGGCGATATCGCTCTCAAGGCGGGGGGCCCCGGCATCATTGACGATATCAATTGTTTGAACCTCTGGCGCCGGCAGGGCGTAGAGGCCCCCGCTGCACAGGTGATTATATTGCCGCCAAAGATCGTTGAGGATGAGGTCCTCACTCCAGGCATCGGTCAGAATGTTATGTTTCACCCAGACTAACACGTGGTGCTGGTCATGGTACTGCACCAAACGCAGGGTGACCGGCGGGTGGCGGGTAATATCGAAGGGGACGGCGCAAAGCTGTTTCACTCTGTCTTCCAGAGGTGGATGCTGCCCGGTGAGAATATGCCCGGCAAGGTTAATGGGAATATGCGGCAGCGCATGCTGATAGGCGATACCCTGATCTTCGCCGAATTGAGTACGCAGGCTTTCATGTTTTTCATAAATGAAATTGATGGCCTGCTCGAACAGCGAAAGATTTAGCGGCCCGCGGATCTCCACCGCAATGGGCAGGTTATAACTGCAATCATCAGGATTCAGCGCGCTCAGGTACCATAGTAAATTTTGCTGGGGGTTGAGCGCCGCACGGCGTTGTTCGCCGATGGGGACGGCTCTGTCTGCGGAGACCGACTTATTCTCGATATATTCAGCCAGCTTACGTATTGTATTGTTTTGGAAAAGGTCGGCGATATTCAGACGACAGCACAAATCCCGGGCGACAAGCGAAACGATTTTACTCATGGTAAGCGAGTGTGCGCCCTGGCAGATAAAGTCTTGCGTGACGTCGGCGCGGGCACAGCCGATGGCTTCGGTCACAATGCGTTCCAGGATCACTTCCGTTTCGGTTTCCGGCAGCGCCATATCGTTGTCATTGTCTTCTATAACCCAGTTTTCCAACTGTTGGCGTGCCACTTTGCCATTGGTGGTCAACGGCAATGCAGGCAAGAAAACGAAAACGGTCGGAATGGCGGCGGCATGCAGCAGGGGGGCCAGCGAATGCCGCAAGGCATCGGCGGTCAGGGTCGGCGACGACGCTTGCACAAACGCCACCAGTGCTTTGCCGGCGGTTTGCGGTTTGGCTACCACGCACACGCTTTCTACCTGCGGATGGGTGCGAATGGCCGTTTCCACTTCGCCAATTTCGATCCGCACGCCGCGGATCTTGACCTGATGGTCTTTGCGGCCAACAAAAATAATATTGCCCTGTTTATCCCATTTGGCGATATCGCCCGTTTTGTAAATGCGTTCTTTACCCTGACTGGTGGGTAGGTCCAATGTGATGAATTTTTCGCCGGTCAATTCGGGCTGATTCAAATAACCACGGGCAAGGCCGTGGCCGGCGATGCACAATTCACCCTCAAAGCCGAGGGGTTGCAGATTATTGTGCGTATCCAGGATATGGCAGCGGTAATTCTTTAGCGGTTTGCCAATGCAGTTCCAGGCAACGCCGGGCTGATATTCGCACAGAGAGGTAGCGATGGTGGCTTCTGTCGGGCCATAGCCGTTGCACAGGCGAGTCTGCGCCGCCCACCAAGCCACCACATCCGCCGGCGGCGCATCGCCCATTACAATCATCGATTTTAATCCGCACCAGGCTTCACGCGGCAGCAACTCAAGGATGGCCGGGGTAATGGTGATATGGTTCACCTTGTGCCGAGCGAGGTAACGGAATAAGGCATCGGTTTCGGTATGCAGTGCCGTAGGGGCGAGGTAGAGCGTTGATCCGCTGATCAAGGCGCCATAAACATCCCAGCCAAAAGCGTCAAAGCCCAGAGAGGCAATCGACAGGACTTTACTGCCGGTTTCCAACCGCATGAAGTCGCGATGGTTTTGCGCGACATTGGCAAGCCCCTCGCGGGTGATCATGACGCCCTTGGCTTTGCCTGTGGTGCCCGAAGTGTAACAGAGGTAAGCCAGGCTATCTGATTGCTGGGGGAGATGTAACGCCGGCAGGGTCATTTCCTGGTAGTTAATGGTTGCCGGATCAATGCACGGCGCGTCCCCTGCCTGCAGAGTGGTATCGGCCAGGATCAGCGTGGGTTGCACGTCATCAAGGATATTCTGATTGCGGGTTGACGGGGCCTGTGGGTCGAGCAGAACATAGGTCTTATTACTTTTCAGGATACCCAGCATCACGATCGGCAGCAGGGCGGATTTCTGCATGGATACGGCGATAACGTCGTGGCCGTCTACGTCGCAGCGGTGTTCGAGCAGCCAGCAAGCCATTCTGTCAGAGGCGTCATCCAGCTCACCGTAGCTGTATTCTCTCTCGTCGGTATGCAAGGCGATAAGCGCCGAATTTGCCGCCGCCGTACGACGAAACAGGGTGACAATATCCTGGGAAAGCAGAGTCACATCCGCAGTATTATTGAAGGACGTCAACTGGCGTATTTCATCGGGAGAAACGACCAGCGACGCGGTAGCGGGATCGTTCTGAGAGCTGAGCAGCGCGTCCAGATAGTCGGTGAAGCGTTGGAAACGCGAATCGTCCCCGGTCACCGTGACCAACACGCCATCACCGGCGGGGGCCAGGGAGATTATCGCATTGGTTTGCGCGTATCGGTTTTGTTTGAGAATGCCGGTTTCATTGAAGAGGAAATGCCGCAGGTTTTGATTCTCCGGCCTGACCTGGTCTTCGGCAAGAGTATAGAAGTCAGCCTCTTTCCGCCAGGTGATGAAACAGATATCGGTCGCGCAACGCCCTTGGGTTTGGTCACCCAGCCGTTGTAAAAGCGTGACGATCAAAGCGCGCAGGCGTTCTGGCGACGCGGAATAATATTTTTGGCCAATGCAAGGAGGCAAACTGATATTGTCAGGCGGTATGCCACGCGACAGAGAGACCACTATGTCGCAGATTAAGTCTTTCAGCTGTGTCGCGTTATTCCGTTGGTTATGTTTGGCATCGGGTGCCAGGCTGCCGCACAGGTAGCCGATTTTTTCTTTTTGAACAAAGTACAGAGATAAGTATTCTTGTTTTTGTAAACTATCAATATCGGTGATTATTTCTTTGTTGGACGATATCACCAGAACGTTTTCAGATAATTTTTGTAGTCGTTGTAATTTATCCTGATGATTTTCTGTTGTTATTATCAGGTCGATTTTTCCGGCCGGCAGAGGGGATGAGGATAACGGGTAAATATGATGACCATATTCTTTTATTTCTGAGGTGAGCGTTTCCCCGCAATGGATATCACCTGAGAATACTATGTTTAGTAGTTCCACATTGGCTTCCTAGTAATCGTGTAACGTGAGCATCCGGTGCTGATACCCAGTTTTTATTCTGTTTTTCGGTTCTATGCCTGAGTTATTTGTGAAATAGGCAGGTCTTCGAGTATGCCCGCTTTATCCAGCGCCAGCAGCATCTGCTGCGTAACAATATTATTGGTTTCCCATGGTTTGGCGTCGGTAGGTGGGTAAGTGTCGTGGATGACGGCAACGATGGCTTCTGTATCCATATTCAAATGACCTAACATCCGGGCGCTAAATTCTTTAGCGATGGCATCTGTCGTATAGTGTTCAATAAAGGTCAGGATGGGGCGTTTCATGGCCTCTTTTACATGCGTATCGCTGTGGCGCCATATATGCCCAAGTATCTGTTGAGAAAAGCGGGCGTGTCGGCCTTCGTCCGCGACATGGTCTTTCATGATCAGATAGAAGGAGGGGAAAATATCTTCATTGTCGATGACATCGATGAGATCGGTAGTTAACGCCTGTTCTGACAGGGAAACGCACACAAGCCGGAGTAATTCTCGGTGTTCGTCCAGGGTCTGACCGAGCGCGAGCGCGAGCGCGAAGGACGCTTCGGTGTCTTTCGGCATGCTCAGCGGCGTTATGCCCGTCATATGTTCGACCTGATTGATAAGGTCTAGTGCGACCAGAGCATGATAGGACTCATCTACAACGACGGTTAATGCATCCAGGCGCATATCCGCGGGGAAATCGACACCGGCGGTATTTTTGTACAGCTTGTAGGTTGAGTCATTAATAATATCCAGCTCAATGTTGGCAATACCATTCAGATAGTGATAAAGCGTTTGGACCTGAATATAGCGCAGCGCTTCGTCACCCAACGCAGTCACGCGCGGGTGCATGCAAAGCGGTAGGCGTTCTGTAGGGAAGTATTGCCTGGATTGGTAATCTTGCTCATTAAGTATGCGACGCGGACGGGAACGGACAATAGCAGCACGATCCCATTTTTTCAGGGTTGTTTCAATTATACTCACGGAAAGAATCCTTTTTTTAGTAGAGTTCGACTTCAATATCCGACAGCGGATAGGTACAGCAAGCTAATATAATATTTTCCTCAAGCTCATCTTCGGCCAAGGCGCTTTGTTTTCCATGACGCACTTCACCTTTGACTAACAACATTTTGCAACAGCCGCATTTTCCCGCGCGACATAAATGTGGAATATCGATACCTTTACTTTCAAAGTTATCTAATAGTGACTTCTCTGAGCAAAAGCTACCCATGTCCTCACCATCAAGAATAACCTGATAGCGGGTGATTTGTGATTGTGAAATCATGGTGGGAATTTCCTTAGCTATTAATTAAATGGTTTGGTGTCCATTATTCTTCCCTGGTTGAATGAGATTTTTATTATGCTCCTCAATGGCGGAATAACACTAGCTGCTGTGTTGTTTGTTGTCAACATGAATGGTTAATAATCTTAACATTTAATTAATGTCTGATTTTCCTTTTTATTTTTTAATAGTTAATTTGTTAATTATTTATTTTTACAGGTGCAGATGTTCATATTGCAAGATGTACCTTTTGTAATAATTTTTTTTAAAAGTATTTTATTTGTAAGAGACCACCACCAGGAGCGTTGAATATTCATCTCCATTGGAGGCCAACGTTGGGATCTGGTCCCGTTAACGAAAAAGGGCAAGCTTTCACTTACCCTTTGGCTGGTGCAATGCGCAATATCGCTATCTCAACCCAACCCGGCAAACCGCTCCCGGATCGTCTCCTCCGGTAAGTCCACGCCAATAAACACCAGCGTGCTGCGGCGCTCTTCTTCTGGTAGCCACTCGCGATCCCAGTCGGCGTTATACAGCCGTTGCACGCCCTGGAACAGCAGGCGGCGCGGCTCGTCTTTGATCGACAAAATCCCCTTATAACGCAGCAGGCTGTCGGCGTATTCCAGCAGCAGGCCTTCCATCACTTCGGAAACCTGCATCAGCTCCAGCGGTTGGTCGTGGTACACCACAATCGATTGAATGTTGTTTTGCGCCTGTGGAATGCGGCGGAACAGCGGGGCGGGCGGCGTCAGGTTCAGCTTGTCGTTCAGCACAAAGCCTTCGATGTCGAACAGCACGCCCAGATCGATATCGCCGTGCGTCACTTTATAAACCGGGGCGCGGGCGTTCATCTGTTGCAGCTGTTGGGTCAGCGCTTCACAGTCCGGCGCCACGTCGGTTTTGGTCAGCAGAATACGGTCGGCGTAGCCCACCTGCGCCTGCGCGATGCTGAACTGGTTGAGTTGTTGATCGGCATGTGCGGCGTCCACCAGGGTAATGATGCCGTCCAGCAGGAAGCGTTCGCAGAGGATCTCGTGCGAGAAAAAGGTCTGGGTGATCGGGCCGGGATCGGCCATGCCGGTGCATTCGATGATCAGCCGGTCGAACTCCAGTTGGCCCTGATCGACACCGTCCAGCAAGTCCAGCAGCGCGTCAGCCAGCTCGTTGGATTTGCTGCAGCAGATACAGCCGTTGCTCAGGGTGGTGATGCGGCTGGCGCGATCGCCAATCAGCGCGTTGTCGATCGGCACTTCGCCGAATTCGTTTTCAATCACGGCAATCTTGTAGCCGTGTTCGGCGTTGAGAATATGGCGGAGCAGGGTGGTTTTACCGGCGCCCAAAAAGCCGGTCAGAATGGTGACTGCGATGGGTTTCATTACAGGTCCTTGTTAACAACAGCGCATGCCGCCTTTGCCGTCCCCACCGTAGCGGGCCTGCTGGCGTTCGCGGAAAAACTCTTTATAGGTCATCACCGGCTTGTCCGGGTGGTTGTCTTTCATATGCTGGACGTAGGTATCGTAGTCAGGCACGCCGACCAACATGCGCGCCGCCTGCCCGAGATATTTACCCGCCTGGCCGAGATTACCGAACATAGCCTTCTCCCAAAAAATGACCCTGCATAATAGATTTCATTATGCAGGGTATCCGTTAAATCACCATCAGTGCTGCGGTGAAACTTTGACGTCCCCCTCAGTTACGCCATTGGATGGCGCTTCTTCAGGCACCGGCACGTAAGGCGTTTCCTGATCGCTGCGGTTCGGGTTTTTGTGCGCCGCCATGGCGGTTTTTACCCCATAGAAGATGATGCTGTACACCACCAGCAGGAACAGAATACTCAGCCCGGCGTTGGTGTAGTTGTTCACCACGATATGGTTCATGTTGGCGACCTGCTGGGTGCTCAGCTCAGCGCCGCCTTCGGCGATTTTGCGTTTGTACTCGCCGGCCTGGAAGAAGAAACCTTCCAGTTGCGGGTTGTTGCTAAACAGCTTCAGGCCCAGGGCGTAGGTGGTACAAATCAGCAGCCAGACGGCCGGTACCACGGTGACCCAAATGTATTTGGTGCGCTTCATCTTAATCAGCACCACGGTCCCCAGCACCAACGCCACGGCGGCCAGCATCTGGTTGGAGATGCCGAACAGCGGCCACAGGCTCTTCACGCCGCCGAGCGGATCGACCACCCCCTGATACAGCAGGTAGCCCCACAGCCCCACACAACCGGCGGTGCCGACAATACCGGCCACCAGCGAGTCGGTTTTTTTCAGGAACGGCACAAAGTTGCCCAACAGGTCCTGCAGCATAAAGCGGCCGGAACGGGTGCCGGCGTCCAGTGCGGTCAGGATGAACATCGCTTCAAACAGAATGCCGAAGTGGTACCAGAAGCCCATATTGGCGCCAGGAATGATCTGGTGGAATACGTGGGCGATACCCACCGCCAGGGTTGGTGCGCCACCGGCGCGGTTCAGCACTGAAGGTTCACCGATGTCTTTGGCGGTCTGCAGGATCTGTTCCGGGCTGATGACAAAGCCCCAGGAACTGACGGTCGCCGCCGCATGGGCCGTAACATCACGCAGAGAGGCCATGATCATCGGGGCGTCTTCGGTGCCCAAACGGTGCAGGTCCGGCATGGTGATGCCCAGGGCCGCCGGTGGGGTGTTCATGGCGAAGTACAGGCCCGGTTCGATGATGGAAGCCGCGACCAGCGCCATGATGGCGACGAAGGACTCCATCAGCATCGCACCGTAACCGATAAAGCGCGCGTCTTTTTCATTGGCCAACAGCTTCGGCGTGGTGCCAGATGCGATCAGCGCATGGAAGCCGGAGACCGCTCCACAGGCGATGGTAATGAACAGGAACGGGAACACCGAGCCTTTCCACACCGGGCCGGTACCGTCGATAAACTGGGTCATCGCCGGCATTTTCAGCTCAGGGTTGAGGATTACGATGCCAATCGCCAGCCCGACGATCACGCCGATTTTCAGGAAGGTCGCCAGATAGTCGCGCGGCGCCAGGATCAGCCACACCGGCAGCAGCGCGGAGATAAACGCATAGCCAATCAGCGTATAGGTGATGGTGGTGTCTTTAAAGGTCAACGCCGGGCCCCAGAACGGGTCGTGGGCAATCACGCCGCCGAACCAGATCGAGAGCACCAACAGCACGATGCCAATCAGCGAGATCTCACCGACCCGGCCGGGGCGCAGGAAGCGCATGTAGATGCCCATAAACAGGGCAATCGGCACGGTGGAGCAAACGGTGAATACGCCCCATGGGCTTTCCGCCAGCGCTTTCACCACGATCAGAGCCAGCACCGCCAGAATAATGATCATAATCAGGAAGCAGCCAAACAGCGCGATGGTGCCCGGTATCGGCCCCATTTCCTTTTTGATGATCTCACCGAGCGAAGCGCCGTTGCGGCGTGAGGAGATGAACAGCACTAAAAAGTCCTGCACCGCCCCCGCCAGCACCACGCCGCCCAACAGCCACAGCGTGCCGGGCAAATAGCCGACCTGTGCTGCCAGCACCGGGCCGACCAGCGGGCCTGCGCCGGCAATGGCGGCGAAGTGGTGGCCGAACAGCACGTACTTGTTGGTCGGCACATAGTTCAGGCCGTCGTTGTTGACCACCGCCGGGGTGGCGCGGAAGGCGTCCAGCTTCATCACCTTGGTGGCGATGTACAGGCTGTAATAACGGTACGCCACCAGATACACCGCCACCGAGGCGACGATGATCCACAGTGCGCTGATGTGTTCGCCGCGACGCAGCGCCACCACACCCAGGCAGGAAGCGCCGAGTATCCCCAGCAGCATCCAGGGTATGTGTTTTAAAATCCCCTCTCGGTTCATTGAGGTGTCCTTAGTTCAAATCTGCAAAATGAGTGAGTTAATCCGCTTATAAGATGTTTAGGCGCGCGGCCCGGGTGCGGATAACGGTCGGGTATAGGTATAGGAACAGCTCATCATTGCGGGTCGGGGCAGGGGAAGACATCTGAATTTCAGTCAGCGGTGCTATAGGGGAGCTAAGCGGTCAAAATCCCGGGGTGAGCGGTTGGGCGCTGTGCGGCAACGCCAACCGGGCGGTGGGTCAGTAGATGTTGCGGGCGTTGATCCCGGCCGGGAAGATGCCGGTGGCAAAGATATGGCCGTTAACCTGCAGCCGATCGTCGGGCAGTATTTCCACCGGGTATTCATTGGCCAGATAATTGAGGAAGTTGTTGCGATCGTCCAGCGACTGAAAGCCGATCAGATCATAAAAAAATAGCGACTCGATTAACCCCTGGTGCTCGGGGATCTGCCTGAGCAGCGCCGCCGACGGGAACGGCAAATGGAAGAAAAACGCGCAGGGGTTCAACAGCCCCTGTTCCTTCAGCGCCTGGCCGCAGGGCAGCAGCTGATAATCATCAATGCAGATGATGTCGTTCGGGCACACATACTCGCAGGCGATATCGGCGAAGTGCTGGTTGAGCTGGCGGTAAGCGCGGTAGTTCTCGGGCGTGAAATGCGCCTTCTCCGGGTGGTTATGGAACACCGGCCACAGGCCATCGTGATAGTAACCCTGATAGTGAAAGTGAAACTCTTCGGTCGACAGCGGAAAGGTCACTTGCTGATAGCCGCTGCGGAGCTGATAGCTGACCGGGCGCAGCGGCGCGGCGCCAAAGTTCTGCACGTCGCCGTTCCAGCCCAGCCACAGGCCTTGCTCATCATCACTGGCGTCAACGGAGGATAGCGCCTGCGTGGCGCAGGCCAGGTCTTTGCTGTCACACTGTTTATTCGAGATCAAAACCAAACGAGACATGTTTTGTTCCTTGTTCAATTATGGGGCGAATATATTCGCCCCATGAATGCAGAACCCGGCGGGTTAAAGCATCCAACTGACTTCCGCGGCGGTGACCTGCCCTTCAAAGCGGCGCAGTTCGGCGGTTTTGCAGGTGTACCACAGGGTGCAAAATGCCGGGCCAAGCAGCTCGCGCAGCGGCTGACAGCGGCGAAACAGCGTAAGTGCCTCCCGCTGGTTGAGTGGCAGTGGTGCGGCGCTGTCGTTTTCATAGCCGTTGGTGCTCGGGGGCAACGGCAGGGGCTGTTCCAGCCCGTGCAATAGACCGCCGAGTATTATCGCCACCGCCAAATAAGGATTGGCGTCGGCCCCGGCCAGCCGGTATTCAATACGTTGGTTGGCGCTGTCGGCACAGGGCAGGCGTAGCGCGACGGTGCGGTTGTTGTGCCCCCAGGAGGCACGCAGTGGCACATGCATGCCTGGGCGAAAACGGCGGAAGGCGTTGACGTTCGGTGCCAGGATGGCCATCGAGGCCGGCATCAATGCCAGCATTCCGGCCATCGCCTGTTGCATGTTGTCGCTTAGTTCGCCCGGAGCGCCGGTCAGCAGGTTGTTGCCCTGTTCATCCTGCAGGCTGATATGAAAGTGCAAACCGCTGCCGGCGGATTGCGCGCAGGGTTTGGCCATAAAGCAGGCGTGCTGGTGGTGTTTCTCCGCTATCTGGCGCGTTAGCCGTTTCAGGGCCAGCACCTGGTCGCAGGCTTCCAGCACCCGGGCACTGTGGTGCAGGTTCAGCTCGTACTGACCGGAGGCCGCTTCGGCCACCACGCCGGTGAGCGGCAGCGCCTGCAGTCTGGCCTGATGCTCGATGTCGTTGAGCAGGGCGTGGTGGCGTTCCGGGGCATCGACAGAAAAACTTTGCGTCGGGCACTGGCCGGCAACGGCGGGCTGTTGCTGCGGATCATGCAGATAAAACTCCAGTTCTGCCGCGATCACCGGGTAGTAACCTTTGGCCTGCAGGCGTTTGAGAATCTGTTGCAGCACCACGCGCGGTTCCAGTTCGCAAGCCTCACCTTCGGCATTTTTCATCGTCAGCAGCAACTGAGCGTGGTGCTGTGGGTCACGGGCGCAGGGGCGCAATGTGCCCGGTACCGGCAGGCACAACCTGTCCGGCTCCCCGGCCTGCTGGCCCAGCCCGCTTTCTTCAATGACCTGGCCTGCGAGATCCATGGCGTAGATCGACAGCGGGAAATAGCAGCCCTTATCCAGCGTGAACAGTTCGGCGACCGACAGCCGTTTGCCACGGAATTGACCGTTTAAATCGTTGAGATAAATATCGACGTGTTCGGTATCCGGATAACGCTGTAAATACTGTTCAACTTCCTTGCCAAAGGGACGTGGCTGCGCGGCGGTAATATCCGCCAGCATTGGGTTGAAGCCAATAATATTAGAATACATGAAACATCCGTCTCGTGAGGCCATATTGGCGATGTAATGATGTTATCCGTGGCCCTAAAAACTGTCTGTAAAAACGCCGTAACTTTATTTCCGCCCGGAATAAAAAAACTGTAAATAATGCGTCGTCGTCCGATGGCTGAATAATAAACAGCCGCATATACTGCGAATCATTGGGTTATTCAGGAGAGAAATTGATGATCAGATCTTTAATCGTATTTATCGCCGCCATCACGGCGTTCAACGTCGCGGCGTCGTCGGAGGCTGCCTGGGCCAGTGGCGATAAAGCGCTGCAAGCGGCCTGTCTGAAAGCCAGCGGACTGAAAGGTGCAAAAGCCGCCGGAAGCATTATTCATTATGGCGACGACGTCGGTTACTCGGCGCTGCTGATTAGCGGCCGTTACCCGCAGGCGTTTATGCACAACAAACCGGGCAAAGAGCTGTGCCTTTACCAGCGTGCGACCAAAAAAGCGGTGATCCAGGATGCCGACGGGCTGGTGGGGCAGGTGTAGTCAACGGACTATTAATGGCTAAATTTTCAACAATGGCGTTGTGTTTATAGATTGTGGTCTATATCTTTGTCATAGATTGTAGTCTATAAAAAGGGAATGCCATGTGGACTGTAATAACTACGGAAGAGTTTGATCGATGGTTTGCATCGCAAGATGAACCTACTCAAGAGAAGGTGCTTGCTGCAATGGTAATGCTTGGGCGAACAGGCCCCAACCTGTCAAGGCCGTTTGTAGACTCATTGAGGGGATCACAACACCCAAATATGAAAGAGTTGCGAATTCAGCATAAGGGGCGGCCAATTCGTGCTTTTTTTGCATTTGATCCGAAACGTCAGGCAATCGTTCTGTGTGCTGGCGATAAGACAGGTAACGAGAAGCGGTTTTATAAAGTCATGCTACCTATTGCAGATGCGCAATTTACCCAGCATTTGATGTTCAATTTTGAGGAGTAACCAATGGGTACTTTAAAAGAAATGTTGGCTTCACGTACTCCTGAGAGCAGGCAGCGGATCGAGGAAATGGCAGAGGAGATGCTGTTGGAAACCCGTTTGTACGAGTTGCGCGAAGCCCTAAATATCTCTCAGCAGGCGCTGGCGAATAGTCTCGGTATTTCCCAGCCCTCCGTTGCGGCGATCGAGCAGCGTGGGAATGAGCTAAAAATTTCGACATTAAAGCGTTATGTCGAAGCCATGGGTGGGACACTGCGGTTGGATATCGAATTGCCGGACGGCAAGCACGTCGGGTTTAAGGTTTGAATTGATAAAAGGGGCGCTATAGCGCCCCCCTGTCGGTGTTATTTCAAAGCGATACGGATCACGTCATCCGGCGCCGTGGCTTCTTTCTCACGGCTGGAAGCCTGTTTGACGCTGACGTACAGCGTCTGGCCATCCGGTGACAGCGCCAGGCTGTTCGGGTGAGTCGGTGTCTTGATGGTTTGCAGCAGCTTGTAGCTCTTGGCGTCAATCACGCTCACTTCACCCGCCTGGCGATGGGTCACGTAGACTTCATTGCGCGCCGGGTTGAACAACACCGCCAGCGATTCCGGCACGTCGATCTTGCTCAGAATTTTGCCGTCGCGGGTATCGACAACCAACACCTGCGCCTGCTTGGAGTCGGTGATAAAGGCGCGGTGAGTGGCCGGATCCAGGCTGATGTTCAGGAAGAAGTGCTCTTTGGACTCATCGAGCTTCTTGCGGCTGACGACCTTGTTGGTTTTGGTGTCGATAGTCACCAGTTCGCCATCGGCGTTGGTTACATACAGACGGCCGGCAGCGGCGTCCAGTGCCAGGCCGGTGCCGTATTTGCCGGTCTCGGTGATGGTGGTGCGCAGGGTCAGATCCTTGCCGTCGACCACCCAAACCACGCTGGATTCACCCAGCCCGGTGATATACAGGGTATCGGTGGTGGCATCGGCGACCAGCTCACGCGGAGCCAGGGGTTTTACCGTCTCGGAACGCTTGCGCGCGTCCAGCACCAGGCGACCTTTCACCTCACCGGTTTTGCCATCGATGGCGGTCACCGAGTTACTGGTGGTGTTGCCGAAGAACAGCGTGTCGGTTTTGCTGTTAATGGCTGCGCCGAAGGGTTTGATGTCGTTGTGAATGATCTGGGTGATATCCAGCGTCTGTGGATCCAAACGATAGACTACGCCACCTTTATCCAGCTTGCGGCTTTGCGAAGTGGCCAGATACAGCGCGTTCTCGCCCTGGCTGTAGACCATCTCATAAGCGCCTTTCGCGATCGGTTTACGCAGCAGTTCTGGCTCGCCCTGGGCCAGCAGCGGGGCAGAAAACAGCATTGAAGTGAGCAGTAACAGTGGGAAAGCGGTGCGCGTGCCGAAACGGCGGTTGCGAGTTGTTGCAGAGTTCATAACCTCTCCATGGAGTTAAAAAGCCTGTCGCCGCAGAGCCGTTGCCCTGAGGTCAAGAAAGCTCAACATTGAATTAAGGGTAAAGTCCTGCCGGTCGCGTCGTGGCGCACCGGATCCTGTTCTTGAGAATAGTAATCATTATTTATTGAGAATGGGAGTTATTTCAATGCAGGCTGGGGTGAAAATCACAGTGTGGAGGATTGGCTGGCGGCCATTGCCCGTTCGATAGCGGTTGCCAGCCCAGTTCGCAGGGGCTGACTGGGCGATGGTGGTTGAATATCATTGTTAAATACGGTTCTTAATGAGAAAAATAAAAATACAACCAACGACGATAATAAAAGCTTCCACAAGCAAAAATATAAAGTCTAACGCCAACCATTTTTGTAACGCCGGGGACGTCGTCTTTTGCACGAAAGCGTAAGTTTTTGCATCAAGCCAAACCTGATCTCTTATCTTTATTTTTTATTCTTCAGGATCCAGAGAAACCACTGAGCTTTCAGGGAGGTACCGAGCATGCCAAGGCTATCTGCGAAGGCAACATAGGGAGGGATAAAGTATCCCTTGGTTACATAGTCTTGATAAAAAACGTCAAATTCTTTTTTATGACGGTGATAGCAGAGATACTGAATGAGGGCTCCTAAAGCCAGCAGCAACAAACACAGTATGACGATAATTTTCATCATTCACCTACCACCAGGGTTGTCAAATAATCGGAACCCATGCTGCCTAGAGTGGAGCCTGCCGCACCTCCGATAGCTGCTCCCGCAACACCACAAACGATCACACCAGCTCCTGCTGTTGCGGCACCAAGAACAATTGAACAAGCTGTAATAGCAAGGCCTGCACCTACATTACCCCCCCAAATTCCGGCAGCGGTACTCGCAGCAAAATTACTGTACCCCTTAACCGCGATTTTGGTGCATTCCTGCTCCCTGCCGCTGGTACAGGCGTTATAAACGTCATTGGTGGTATTCAACCCACTGAGGCCGATGCCAACCCAACCGCCGGTTTTCATAAATTTCGCAGCGCGGCTGGCGCTGTAAATAGAGTTAAAATACCTCCATGAAATGTAAAAGGCTCACCCCAAAAAATATATAGCAAATTATAAAGATAGGTGATGTTTTTATTGCATTTTTAAATGACATTCTAAATTTTTAGTAATATCAAGAGCTTATAGTTGTTGTGATTTTAATTCTCCTTCATTAGATGATGTGTTTATCATTTCAGTTATATCATTTTCTATTTTAGAAAAAGGCCGCATGTCTTTAACTTTTGACTTCAATCGATATGAGAAGATGAATACGGTGGTTAACATCGCATATAGTTGGATATATTTATTGGTGACGCTCCAACATCCTAAAGTGGCTAAAAAAATCCACACCCCTTCTATATTTAGAGACTCACGGAAGCGTTTGATATGTATCATATATCTTTTGATTTTATGCATGATATCTGAGCTGTTTTTTTCTTGCATTTTACAATCCTTTTATATTTATCGAATTTTAATAAGGATAAATAATTACTCTATATTAAACTCCACTCATCGCCATTTCCCGTTCAATTACCCCGGCCAGCGCCTGGGCCGCCGAAGACAGACGGTGCTGGGCGAGGCGGATCAGTCCGACGCGGCGTTCAATCACCGGGCCGAATAACGGCACGCAGGTTGCTCCTAACTCGCCCATCTGTTGTTCACACAGCGCCGGTACCGCGCTGGCGCCCAGTCCGTTAGCCACCATGCGGCCGACCGTCACCAACTGGTGGCTTTCAAACGCCACCTCCAGCGTTCTGCCGCTTTTCGCCAGCGTTTGTTCCAGCAACAGACGCACTGCAGAAGGGCGCTGCAGGGTAATAAAGTCCAGCGTCAGCAACTCTTTCCAGCTCACCTGCGCCCGGCTCGCCAGCGGTGAATGCTTTGGCACCACCGCGACAAAGCGATCGTTGCACAACGGGGTGAAGTGCAGGGTATCGCTGGGCTCCGGCTCGAAGGCAATGCCCATTTCCACCCGGCCTTCGCGGATCATCTCGAACACCTGCTCGTTAATCACGTCGTGCACCGCCACATTGATCCCGGCGTAGTGATCGCGAAACACTTTCAGGATCGGCGGCAGCGGGTTGGCAGCGAACGAAGGCATGGCAGCGATCGCCACTTTGCCCAGTTGCAGGGTAAAGCGCTGACGCATCGCCTCTTCCGCATTGTCCCAGTCCGCCAACAGTTGGCGCGCCATCGGGAAGAAGCTTTCCCCTTCCGGCGTCAGCGCCACACGCCGGGTGGTACGCAGCAGCAACTGCCCCCCCAGCACCTCTTCCAGTCCGCGAATGGCGAGACTCAGCGCCGGCTGCGAAATATTCAGCCGTTCGCTCGCCTGGGCGAAGTTAAGAGTGTGAGCTACCGCTAAAAACGCGCGTAACTGTTTGATGCTCATTTTCATTTTTGAATTATTTAACTCTTTTGAAAACAGTAATTAACAATTTATTAATAAAAATTTTAAATCAATGGGGCACAAAAACAAAATTAACAAATCATTTTTGTGACCTGATGATGCCTTTGCACAGGCAGGGGCATGCCGCCCACGGCCACAGAATACTCAGAGGCAGCCAATGGCAGGGCTCGATAAACGCGTCGCAAGCTACCAGGAAGCGCTGGCAGGCCTGACGGACAATATGACGGTGTTGGCGGGCGGTTTCGGCCTGTGCGGCATCCCGGAAAACCTGATTAATGAGATCCGTCGCTTGGGAGTAACCGGCCTGACGGTGGTATCAAACAACTGCGGCGTCGACGGCTTTGGCCTCGGCCTGCTGCTGGAAAACCGGCAGATCCGCAAGGTGGTGGCCTCCTACGTTGGTGAGAACGCGCTGTTCGAGCAGCAGGCGATCAGCGGTGAACTGGAAGTGGAACTGACGCCGCAGGGTTCTCTGGCAGAAAAAATCCGCGCCGGGGGCGCCGGTATCCCGGCGTTCTTCACCGCTACTGGCTACGGCACCCCGGTGGCCGAAGGCAAGGAGGTACGCGAGTTCAACGGCCGCCCTTACATCATGGAGCAGGCGATCACCGGTGACTTCGCCATCATCAAGGGCTGGAAGGCCGATCACTTCGGCAATGTCATCTATCGCCACACCGCACAGAACTTTAACCCGCTGATGGCCACCGCCGGGCGAATCACCGTAGTGGAGGTGGAAGAGATCGTCGCGCCGGGCGAGCTGGATCCGGCCGCGATCCACACCCCCGGCATCTACGTTGACCGCCTGATCCAGGGCAGTTTCGAAAAGCGCATTGAACAGCGCACTCTGCGTACCTGAGGAGAACCCCATGCTTACCCGTGAACAAATGGCGCAGCGCGTGGCACAAGAACTGCGTGACGGCGACTACGTCAATCTGGGGATCGGCATTCCGACGCTGGTGGCCAACTATGTGCCGCCGGGCATGGACGTGATGCTGCAATCCGAAAACGGCCTGCTGGGAATGGGCGGCTTCCCGACCGAGGCTGAGCTGGATGCCGACATGATCAACGCCGGTAAGCAGACGGTCACCGCCCGTATCGGCGCCTCGATTTTCGACTCGGCACAGTCGTTCGCCATGATCCGTGGCGGCCATGTCGATCTCACCGTATTGGGCGCTTTTGAAGTGGACGTTGAAGGCAACATCGCCTCGTGGATGATCCCCGGCAAGTTGGTGAAGGGCATGGGCGGCGCGATGGACCTGGTGGCCGGTGCGGAGAACATCATTGTGGTGATGACCCACGCGTCAAAGAGTGGCGAGTCCAAGCTGTTACCGCGCTGCACGTTGCCGTTGACCGGTGCCGGTTGCATTCGCAAGGTTCTGACCGACCTGGCCTATCTGGAAATTGAAAACGGTGCCTTTGTGCTGCGCGAACGTGCGCCCGGCGTCAGCGTGGAGGAGATTGTCGCCAAAACCGCTGGTCGGCTGATAGTGCCGACTCAGGTGCCGGAGATGCGCTTCTGATGATGTTATCCAGGGAGAAAACCATGCAACAGGTAGTGATTGTAGCGGCGACTCGCACGCCGATTGGCAGTTTTCAGGGCGTGTTGGCCTCATTGTCGGCGGTGGATCTGGGAACTGTGGTGGTGAAAGCCCTGCTGGCCCGCAGCGGGGTTGCAGCGGATCAGGTGGATGAGGTGATCCTCGGGCAGGTGCTGACGGCCGGTTGTGGCCAGAACCCGGCACGCCAGACCGCATTGAACGCCGGGCTGCCCCATAGCGTGCCGGCGCTAACCATCAACAAAGTCTGTGGCTCCGGTCTGAAAGCGATTCATCTGGCGGTGCAGGCGATCCGCTGTGGTGACGCCGAGGTGATTATCGCCGGGGGGCAGGAAAGCATGAGTCAGTCGCCGTATCTGATGAACGGCGCGCGTGCCGGGCTGCGGCTGGGCCACGGTCAGTTGACTGACAGCGTGATCCAGGACGGCCTGTGGGATGCCTTCAACGATTATCACATGGGTATCACCGCCGAAAATCTGGCGGAGAAATACGCCATCAGTCGCAGCGAGCAGGATGAGTTTGCGCTGCGTTCACAACAGAAAACCCAGGCCGCCCAACAGGCCGGACGTTTTGTGGCGGAAATCACTCCGGTCGAGGTCGCCAAACCCAAAGGGGAAGTGCTGCGGGTGGCCAGTGACGAGCAACCCCGCGGCGACGCCACGCTGGAAAGTCTGGCCCGGCTGCGTCCGGCGTTCCGCAAAGACGGTACGGTGACCGCCGGTAACGCTTCCTCAATTAACGACGGTGCGGCGGCGGTGCTGTTGATGAGCGCGGCGAAGGCGGCAGAGCTGAAGCTGCCGGTGCTGGCGCGCATTGCCGGCTATGCGGCATCGGGTGTTGATCCGGCGATCATGGGGATTGGTCCGGTACCGGCGGCGCGTCGCTGTCTGGCCAATGCCGGTTGGTCGCTGAGCGAAGTCGATTTGATCGAGGCCAATGAGGCCTTTGCCGCACAGGCGCTGGCCGTCGGCCGCGAACTGGAGTGGGACAGCGCCAGGGTCAATGTTAACGGCGGGGCGATAGCGCTCGGGCATCCGATCGGGGCTTCCGGTTGCCGTATTTTGGTCACGCTGTTGTATGAGATGCAGCGCCGTGAGGTCAACAAGGGGCTGGCGATGCTGTGCATCGGCGGCGGACAGGGCGTGGCGCTGGCGGTTGAGCGCGGCTGATACCCAGGAGGAAACTATGCGTTCATCTGAGACTGTGGTGCTGGGCGCCGGGCTGATGGGGGTTGGCATCGCCACCCACTTTGCCCGCCACGGCCACGACGTCCTGCTGTATGACCCGGACTCGCAGCGGCTGGCGGAGGTTGCGGTGGTCGCGGGCAGTATTCTGGCGGAGCTGATCGAGGTTGGGCAGTTTGCGGCGGCAGAGCAGGCGATGGTGCTGGCACGTCTGAGCGTGACCGACGATCTGAACGATGTGGCCCGCGCCCGGCTGTTGATCGAGGCGATCCCCGAGCGCCTGGCGCTCAAGCACGCCTTGTACGAACAGCTGGAAGGGCTGATTGCCGACGATGCGGTGATCGCCAGCAACACCAGCGGTCTGCCGCCGGATGAGTTGGCGGTCAGAATGATCCATCCGCAGCGCCTGTTGATCGCCCATTTTTGGAATCCGCCGCACCTGATCCCGCTGGTGGAGATCGTACCCGGCAGTGCCACCGATCCCCGTTATCTGACCGCGGTGCAGGAATTGCTCAGTAGCATGGCGCTGGAGGCGGTGCTGCTGGACCGTGCCGCACCGGGGTTCGTTGGCAACCGGCTGCAGTTTGCGCTGCTGCGCGAGGCGCTACACATCGTGCAAAGCGGCATTGCCAGCCCGCAGGTGGTGGATCAGGTGATGCGCGCTTCGCTTGGGCGGCGTTACGCGATGGTCGGACCGTTGGAGGCCGCTGATATGACCGGTCTGGAGACGGTAGCGGATATCGCCGGCCACTTGCTGCCGGAGCTGGCGACCGATGACAGCATGATGGCGCTGGTGGAAAGCCGGCTCCGCCAGGGCAACACTGGCCAACGCAGCGGCCAGGGATTTTATCACTGGGATGAAGCACGCAGGGAACGCATTCAACAGCGGCGGGCGCACCAGCTGCGCTTTGCTCTGAAACCTTAACCGCACCCAACAACAATAATGAGTTGCTCAATATGGCTGGCGTGGTTCAGACATCAAGGGCAATAGGGAGTGATGATGAGCGTTCTGATTGCCCTGGCAGCACTGGGAGTCCTGATGCTGGCCGCCTATCGCGGCTACAGCGTTATTTTGTTTGCCCCGATCGCCGCGCTGGGCGCGGTGTTATTGACCGATCCCGGCGCGGTCGCCCCGACCTTCACCGGGCTGTTATGGAAAAGATGGTCGGCTTCGTCAAACTCTACTTCCCGGTGTTTCTGCTGGGGGCGGTGTTTGGCAAACTGATTGAACTGTCCGGTTTTTCCCGCTCGATTGTGGCAGCGGCGATTAACATCCTCGGCCGTCGCCACGCTATCCCGGTGATTGTGCTGGTCTGTGCACTGCTGACCTACGGCGGCGTCTCGCTGTTTGTGGTGGCGTTTGCGGTCTATCCCTTCGCCGCCGAGCTGTTTCGCCAGAGCGGTATCCCCAAACGGCTGATCCCGGCGACGGTGGCGCTCGGCGCGTTTTCCTTCACCATGGATGCGCTGCCCGGCACGCCACAGATCCAGAACATCATTCCGACCAGCTTTTTCGGCACCAATGCCTGGGCCGCACCCTGGCTGGGGTTGATTGGCTCGCTGTTTATCATCGCGGTCGGCCTGTTTTATCTTGAACGCCAGCGCCGCAAGGCACAGGCACGGGGTGAAGGCTACGGCACCGAACTGCTCAACGAGCCTGAAACCCCGGACAACATCAATTTACCCAATCCGCTGATCGCCATTATGCCGTTGATCCTGGTGGGTTTGCTGAACCTGGGCTTTACCCACTGGATCCCGCAGTGGTATGGCGTCAGCCACGAGTTGACCCTGCCGGGGTTGGCCAAGCCGATCACCACCGAGATCGGCAAGATCACCGCCATCTGGGCGGTGGAGGCGGCGTTGGTGTCGGGTATTCTGCTGGTGCTGATTTTTGGTTTCCGCAACGTTCGCGGACGGCTGGCGGAGGGCAGTAAAACGGCGGTCGGCGGGGCGATTTTGGCCGCGATGAACACCGCTTCGGAATACGGCTTTGGCGCAGTGATCGCGGCACTGCCGGGGTTTCTGGTGCTGTCGAAGGCGCTGGCAACCATTCCCAACCCGCTGGTGAACGAGGCGGTCAGCGTCACGCTGCTGGCGGGCATCACCGGTTCGGCCTCCGGCGGCATGAGTATCGCGCTGGCGGCCATGTCCGAATCCTTTATCGCCGCCGCCCATGCCGCGAATATCCCACTGGAAGTGCTGCACCGGGTGGCCTCCATGGCCAGCGGTGGCATGGACACCTTGCCGCATAACGGTGCGGTGATCACCCTGCTGGCGATCACCGGTCTTAGCCATAGGCAGGCCTATGGTGGCATCTTCGCCATCACCCTGATTAAGAGCGCCGCAGTGCTGTTTGTGATTGGCGTGTTCTACCTGACCGGCATTGTTTAAAGGAGCAACAACATGAATTTACAAGGCAAAACGGCACTGGTGACCGGTTCGACCAGCGGTATCGGCCTCGGGCTGGCCGCCAGCCTGGCGGCCGCGGGCGCCCAGGTGATCCTCAACGGTTTTGGCGAGGTGGAGCAGGCGAAGGCACATATCGCAGGTTTGGGCGCCGCGCCCGGCTACCACGACGCGGATCTCAGCGATCCGCAACAGATCGCCGACCTGATGCGCTATGTCGAGCTGGAGTTTGGTGGCACCGACATTCTGGTCAATAACGCCGGTATTCAGCATGTTGCACCCCTGGAGTCATTCCCGGCCGATAAATGGAACGCGATTATCGCGATTAATCTGTCGTCGGTGTTCCACACCAGCCGCCTGGCACTGCCGGGTATGCGAGAGCGCGGTTGGGGACGGATTATCAACGTTGCCTCGGTGCATGGGTTGGTGGCATCCAAAGACAAGGCGGCCTATGTGGCGGCCAAACACGGCGTGGTGGGGCTGACCAAAACCATCGCGCTGGAAACCGCGCGTAGCGCCATTACCTGCAACGCCATCTGTCCCGGTTGGGTGCTGACGCCGTTGGTGCAGCAGCAAATTGACCAACGGATTGCCGCCGGCACCGATCCACAGCAGGCCCGCAATGACCTGCTGGCGGAGAAACAGCCCTCGCTGGAGTTTGTGACGCCGGAGCAGTTGGGGGAACTGGCGCTGTTTCTGTGCAGCGACGCCGCAGTGCAGGTGCGCGGTGCCGCCTGGAATATGGATGGCGGCTGGTTGGCGCAGTAACTTTGTGGCCGGTTTCGGTACTACATGACGATCCCGGCCCCTTGCGCCCGGTCCGCCGCATTTTTCTCTGCCAGATAGCGCGCCGGCGGTTTACCCACCGCTTTTCTGAACATGGTGACAAAACCGCTGGCGCTTTCGTAGCCCAGATCCAGCGCCACCCGTTGCACGCTGTCACCCTGGGTCAGCCGTTGCAGCGCCAGCACCACGTGCAATTGTCGCCGCCAGTGGCCAAAGCTCATGCCCATTTGTTGTTGCAGAGTGCGGTTGAGCGAGCGTTCGCTCATGCCGATACGCTGCGCCCATTGGCCAAGTGTCGCCTTGTCCGCCGGGTTGGCCAGCAGCCGCTCCGTTAACTGGCGAATGCGCGCGTCATTGGAGACCGGCAGGTGCAGATTCTCAACCGGCGCCTTGACCAACTGATCCAACAATACGCCGGCCAATCGTCCTTCCGGGCCTTGTTGGTCGTACAGCTGTTCGAAAGCGCTGGCCTGGAACAGCAGTTCACGCAGCAGCGGTGACACCGCCAGCGTACAGCAGTGGGTCGGCAACCCGGCGATAGCATCCTGATCGACAAACAGGCAGTAGCACTCACTGGCACTGGCCCCCTGGGCGTTATGCAGCACATTGCTGGGCATCCATAACGCACACTGTGGCGGCACCAGCCACAGACCGTTTTCCACCTCGCAACGGATCATGCCGCGCACCGTATAAATCAGCTGTGCTTTGCGGTGCCGGTGATGGGTGATCTCCCAATCTTTATCAATGGTGGAGCCCTGCACGGCAAAAATGGCGCGCGGTACCTGATCGATATCGAAACGCGGCTCGGTGATAAAGGTCATGAGAATAATTCTCAGTTTGGCGTAATTGAAAAACATTATGTCCTGATTGTGCAATGTGGTCTAGCACCGCGACCGATACAGTGAGCGCTGGTTTTGGCACTCTCAGGAGATAAGGTGGCGCTATGTATCAACAACAGGTCATTACGGCACTGCTGGCCTGGATCGAGCAAAACCTCGACCAGCCGCTGACGCTCGACGATATTGCGGCCAAATCAGGCTATTCCAAATGGCACCTGCAGCGGTTATTCAAAGAGTTAACCGGCGAAATCCTGGGAACTTACGCCCGGCGCAGGCGGCTGACGGCCGCCGCACGCGAACTGCGGCTCACCAATCACGGCGTGGCCTTTATCGCCGACAAGTATCAGTTTGATTCCCAGCAGACTTTCACCCGCTGTTTCAAAAAGCAGTTTGGTATGCCGCCGGCCGGTTATCGCCGCAGTACCGACTGGTCAGGGCAGGGGATGCAGCCTCCGCTGCGGCCGATGGATGCGCCATTACCACAGGCGGAGATCATTACGCTGCCGGCAATGCAATTGATTGGCCACACCCAGCACCGCAGTTGTACGTTGGGACAGCTGCTGCATTCGAAAAACGAGCTGCGTCAGCATGCCTGGCGGCAGATGATGCCGAAGGAAGCCGAAACCTTGGCGGTGGTCTATGGCCTTACCAGTCTGGAGGCCGACAGCAGGCTACGCGGTAGGCAACGGATGGCTTATACCCTGGCGTTGGCGGACGAGCGGGCAGAAGGCGAACGGGTATTGATCGAGCAGGGCGACTACGCCAGCTTTACCTATCAGGGGCAGGTTGAAGAGTTACAAAACTTTATCGCCCGCCTGTATGACACCGCGATACCCATGATGAAAGCAATACGGCGGCCGGGTAAGGATATCGAGCGTTTTTATCCCGCGTTGGGTGGCGTTTGCAGCGCCGGCGGTACGGCGATCCGCTGCGAATATCTGATCCCTATCCGCCTGATGTCAGCGCCAATTGCCGCGCTTTAGCGGCGGTTTTCACAGTGACTCCTCTTCGTGCCGCACCAGGTTACAAAAAAGTTCGATATTGCGCCGGTAATGTTTCACACTTAGGTCGATGTGCACATATAATGCGCATCCGGTCTTTCATGGCCGAAATAACCTATAACTGCCAGTGGCCATAACCTACACGAAGATGAAAATGAGCATTCGCGCGTTACTAACCCTGTTTACGGCACTGGTGGTATTCAGCCAAGCTGCCTTCGCCGTTGTCTATCCTTTACCTGCCAAAGACAGCCGTCTGGTAGGTGAGAACATCCAAATCACCGTACCGGAAGACAGCAAGCTGCCGCTGGAGAGCTTTGCCGCTCAATACCAGATGGGCCTGAGCAATATGCTGGAAGCCAACCCGGGTGTGGATCCGTTCCTGCCGAAGGCCGGCAGCACCCTGACCATCCCTCAGCAGCTGATCCTGCCTGACGCTCCGCGTGAAGGCATCATCATCAACAGCGCCGAGATGCGTCTGTACTACTACCCGAAAGGCACCAACACGGTGATCGTGCTGCCAATCGGTATCGGCCAGTTGGGTAAAGATACCCCTCTGAACTGGACCACCACGGTACAGCGCAAGAAAGACGGCCCAACCTGGACGCCAACCGCCAAGATGCGCGCAGAATACGCCGCTGACGGCGAGATCCTGCCAGCGGTATTCCCGGCCGGTCCTGACAACCCGATGGGGCTGTATGCGTTGTACGTTGGTCGTCTGTATGCGATCCACGGTACCAACGCCAACTTCGGTATCGGTCTGCGCGTGAGCCACGGCTGCGTGCGTCTGCGTGCTGACGACATCAAGTTCCTGTTCGATAACGTGCCGGTCGGGACTCGTGTGCAATTTATCAACGAGCCGATCAAAGTCAGCGTAGAGCCGGACGGTTCCCGTTACCTGGAAGTGCACAACCCGCTTTCCGCTAACGAAGAGCAGCTGAAGTCGAAAGACCCGGTGCCGTTGACCATCTCTGCGCCAGTAGGCAAAGTGATGATGGACCCAGCCGTTAACCAGAGCGAAGTGGACGCGGCAATGAAAGCCCGTTCCGGTATGCCGGTTAAAGTGAACTGATTAAATCAGTACTGCAAACAAGACGCCTGCGGGCGTCTTTTTTTATGGTGGTTATTTTAAATAAAAATATTTATCTCTCAAAAAAGTGAATTATCGTCATGTGGATGGGATAGTTATAATTTAAATATTCCGTAGTTATATTTTAAAGGTGTCTTACCGTTGTGAGATATATATAAATCAATGCTGGATGGCCATGATTAACCTGTTTGTAAATAATATAAACACTCTGAATTAGTTCAGGTTGATATATTTTTTTCAGAATTTTGTTTTAAGTTTAATTTATTATTTTCATTTTAATTCATGGTGTTGTGTCGTGTTTGTCTCTGTATTGCGCGTTCACTTTACCATGGTCGCTAATATAACCAGGTAGTTGCTTGTGATAGTGTGGAATTAAATAATACGCAAAGGCTATCAGGGAATGAAAAAGAAAAACAAAACGCCAACGCCACACGATGCGGCATTTCGTCAGTTTTTGACGCAGCCGGAAATTGCCCGCGACTTTATGGAGCTCCATCTTCCGCCAGAACTGCGTGCCATCTGCGACCTCAGTACGTTGAAACTGGAATCCGGTTCTTTCGTTGAAGATGACCTTCGCCAGTATTTCAGCGATGTGCTCTACAGCCTGAAAACCACTGCCGGGGATGATGGTTATATCCACGTACTTATTGAGCATCAGTCTACACCCGATAAACACATGGCTTTCAGGCTAATCAGGTATGCAATAGCGGCCATGCAGAGACATTTGGACGCCGGTCACAAAAAACTGCCGTTGGTGATACCTGTCCTGTTTTATACCGGCAAACGCACTCCTTATCCTTATTCCACCAACTGGCTGCGGGAGTTTTACGATCCGGAACTGGCGGGAAAACTCTATACGGCCGAATTTCCGCTGGTCGATGTGACGGTTATCCCTGATAACGAGATCATGGGCCATCGCAGCATGGCCGCACTGACCTTGCTGCAGAAACATATTCGGCAGCGGGACCTGGCAGAGCTGACTGACAAACTGGCCACTATCCTGCTGAGTGGCTATCTGTCTTCGCCACAGGTGATTTCGCTGGTACACTATATTCTTCTGGCCGGAGAAGCGTCCGATGCTGAAGCCTTTGTACGCGAATTGGCACTGTGGGTACCGCAACATGAGGATGAACTAATGACTATTGCACAACAGCTTGAGCAGAAGGGCATCGAAAAAGGCATCGAGCAGGGTATCGAACAGGGTATCGAACAGGGTATCGAAATGGGCATCGAGAAGGGCATCCCGCTTGGTGAACAGCGCGGTATCGAGAAAGGGCGTCAAGAAGGCGTGCTTGAAGGAAAACTTACCGTTGCCCGCGCCATGCTGGCGAACGGTATCGACCACGACTCGGTAATGAAAATGACCGGTTTGACGGTTGAAGACCTGGCGCAAATCCGCCATTAATTGTGTGAACCCCTCCTCCTAAATCCTGATGCAAAAGCACGGTCTGAAGATCTTGCTATAAAGTGTCAGGATAATCACAAACTCCCTTCCTATGCATTAACCGCTATAAGTTCCTCCTCGTCATTATTCCATTAAAAATCATATCCAATTAACCAGTTATATAACCCCTCTGACCAGTTACTCGCTGGGAATATTCTCTCAAAATGTGTTCACTGTGAGAATAAGATCACACAAGCGTAACAAAAGGTAAACATAGGCTCTCTATATTGGCTGCTTTGCTTTTGGGAGGGAGTGCCATGCGTAACTGGAACGAGCCGAAGAAGAACAAAGCGCACATCGAACTGATCCCGATGATCGACGTGATGATGTTTTTGCTGGTGTTTTTTGTGTTGATTAGCCTGAATGTGATCCCGGCCCTCGGGCTGAAAACTCAGTTGCCGTCCGCCGGCAGTGCGCAGCAGTTGAAACCGCAGAAGAAGGCGATCATTACGCTGGGTGCCGAAGATCAACTGCAGCTCGACGGCCAGCCGTTGGCGCTGAGTGCGCTGGTCAGCACGCTAAAGCAACAGCAACAGGAAAACCAGACCACCACCATTATCGTCAACAGCGACAAGGGCGTCGCGGTAGAGCGGCTGGTGGCGGTGATGGATAACCTGCGTCAGGGCGGTTTTTACTCTGTCTCTATCGCCACACGGAAGCTGTGACATGTATCTGCTCTATCGTTCACGTCACCTTTTCAGTTGGTTACCGGCGCTGATCGTCGTCGGCTGCGTACTGTTTGCCAGCCAGCAGGCGGCGCTGAAAATTCAGCCGCGCTATGACGAAACCGCCATGGAATTGGCGTTGGTCGAGCCTGAACCTGCACCAGAACCTCAAGCGGAAACACCACCGGAGCCGCAACCCGAACCCCCGCCGCCAGAGCCGGAAGCGATCCCCGAACCGGTTGTGCCGGCACCGGAGCCGATTATCGAAGCCAAACCGGTGCCCAAACCACAGCCGAAACCCAAGCCCAAGCCAGTAAAAGAAAAAGCCAGGCCGGTGGAGAAGGCTAAACCTGTTGCGGCCCCTGCAGCGCCGAAGGCACTGGTCAGCAAACCGGTGGCACAACCTGCCCCGGTCGCCCCGGCGGCGCCGAAAGTGAATGCGCAGGCAATCGAAAACGGTTATCTGCAGGCGCTGCGTCATGAGCTGGAGCAGCGCAAGCGCTATCCAAGCGGGCGGCAGGCGTCACTTGAGCGGCCGCAGGGCAACGTCGAGGTCTGGCTGGAGGTCGATCGCAGCGGTCGTGTGCTCTCGTCCGGCATCGCCAATAAAGCGGCCAGCATGCTGCTCAACCGTGCGGCGCTAAGCAGTCTGCAAAGCATCAGCCAGGTGAAGCCGTTCCCAAGCGAGGCTTTCAACGGGCAAACAACAAAACGATTTTCAGCCACGTTCAATTATCAGGCGCCTTGACGCCTGGCATAACAGTTTGATTTTTATGGGAAGGGAACAATGAAATCTTTCAATCGATCTGGGCTTTATCTGGCGGTGATGTCGGCGATATTGCCGGGGGCGGCGCTGGCGGCGGACTCGACCGACGTCGGTACCATCAGCGTAAAAGGGCAGTCGCTGGGCGGTGGCATGATGGTGCAGGACGATAGCGCCAAGGGGCGATCGACCGTCACCAAAGAGGCAATGGATAAAATGCCGGCGGCGGCCAACGCCATCGACAAACTGAAATATACCCCAGGCCTGAACGTCAACAGCAACGACGCCAGCGGCCTGAGCGGCGTCGATTACACCATGCGCGGTATGAACTCAGATCAAATCGGCCTGTCGATGGACGGCATTCCGATTAACGATTCCGGCAACTACGCGGTTTACCCAAACCTGCTGGGCGACTCGGAAAACCTGGAGGAGGTGTTCGTCACCCAGGGTTCGTCTGAGGTGGATGGCCCGCATATCGGTTCCAGCGGCGGCAACATTGGTATGGTGACGCGCCGTCCGGCAAAAGATTTCGGTGGCTTCGTCAAACAGACGCTGGGCAGCAACAACCTGAGCAAAACCTTCGCCCGTCTGGAGACCGGTGAGTACAACGGCTTCAGCAACTGGATTTCCTACTCGCACACCGAGGCGAAAAAGTGGCGAGGGGAAGGGCGCGAGTACTCCAATAAGTTCGAAATGAACTCGTTGTATGAGGACGGCAACGGCAACAGCAGCAACCTGATCATGAAGTACAACCAGCAGAATAACGTCAACTACAACACCCTGAGCAAGGCGCAGTTTGAAAATGACGGCCGTTATACCGACTACGCCACCACGCCGGAGTACAACAGCAAGGGCCAGTTGAACAAGTACTACAAACTCAACCGCAACCCGTTTGACACCTTCACGTTGTCGTTCACCCAGAAGCTGCAACTGCGCGACAACCTGGCGTTGACTCTGCAACCCTATTACTACTGGGGTAATGGCGGCAGCTTCACCGGCCAGACCGCTTCGGTGTTGTCCAATACTTCGGATAAGGCCGGTCAGTACGATCTGAGCAATTTGCAGTCCAACACCTATTACCGCCCTTCCTGGACGCAAACCTGGCGGCCGGGCATTACCACCAAGTTGAAGTGGGACATCAACGATCAGCACAGCCTGGATATCGGCTACTGGTATGAACGTGCGCGCCAGTCGCAGACCCAGCCGTTTATCGGCATCAAGGACGACGGTAACCCGGAGCAACTCTCTGGCAAACCGGGCGGCAGCGATCAGGTGAAGGACGCCAATGGCAAAACCGTGCAGGGGCGCAACCAATACACCATCACCCCGGCACAAAAAGTTTGGCTGCAGGACACCTGGTTCGCCACGCCGGACTGGACCTTTGTCGGCGGGCTGGCTTATCAGTACGTTGAGCGAAAAGGGGATAACAAGGGCAGCCTGTACAACGTGCCGGAAAAGCGTGATGCCAAATATCATGAATTCCTGCCGAATTTCAGCGCCAGCTACAAGCTGAACCAGGAAAACCAGGTGTTCTACAACCTGACGCGCAACATGCGTACTCCGCCGAACTACGTGCTGTACAACGTGGGCGACTCGCTTAGTACCAAACCGGAACTGAGCTGGAACCACGAGCTGGGCTGGCGTTTCCAGCAGGAAAATATGCTGATGAGTGCCACGCTGTTCTATATGCGCTACAGCGATCGTCAAATCTCCACCACCAACTCGTCCGGCGATTACGAGATGATGAACATCGGTAATGTGGAGAACAAAGGGCTGGAGCTGGAGTGGAGCGGCCAGTTGCCGCATAACTTCAACTACTACACCTCGTACACTTACACCCAGTCCAGGCAGAAGAGCGACATTGTCAGCAACGGCGGCCAGCCGCTGCCGACCAGTGGCAAAGAGGTGCCGAACGTGCCGAAAAACCTGCTCAACATGACGTTGGGTTATGACGATGGCCTGTATTACAGCAGCGTCAGCGGCAAATACGTCAGTTCGTTCTACGGCGACCTGACCAACGACGAGAAGATCGGCGGCCGCACGGTGTTCGATCTGGCGGCGGGGGTGCATCTGCCGGTAGACAAGAAGATCGTCAAGAGCGCGGCGTTGCGCTTTGGTATCAGCAACCTGTTCGACAAGGAGTACCTGACATCGGTGCGTACCACCACCTTCAACGCAGCGCCGTATGGCGGCGTGAAGGCCAGTACGCCGTACTACAACGTCGGGGAAGAACGTACCTTCAGCGTATCGCTGGAAGCCACCTTTTAACCAATCCGAGATCTGAATGATGAATGCCAATTTAATGCACGACATTATTTTCTACGTGATGTACGCCGCACTGGCGATTGCGCTGGTGATCATTATCGAACGCGCGCTGTATTTCGCCTACACCCAGCGCCAGGCACGCCGACTGGAGCAGGCATTAACGCTGGACGTTCGCCGCACCGCCGATCTGCCGGATGAGCTGACCCAGCGCAACAGCCTGCCGTTGGCGGTAATTTCACCGGTGCTGGAGCAAAAGCACCGTGCCGGCGACCGCGAAGCGATCGGGGATTTGATCGACGCCCAGTACCTGCTGAGTAAACCGCTGATGGCGCGTGGCCTGTGGCTGCTGGAAACCATCGTGACCGCCGCACCGCTGTTGGGGCTGCTGGGGACGGTGATGGGGATTATCGAAACCTTTAAGGCGCTGGCGGCCTCCGGGGTCTCCGAGCCGAGCCTGGTTTCTGCCGGGATGGGTACTGCGTTGTACGCCACCGGGCTGGGGATCGCCATCGCGTTGTTGTGCCTGGTGGGCAACAACTATCTGCAAAGCCGCATGGAACGCATTAACGAGCTGCTCAAAGTGCTGCTGATCCGCGCCGGTGCGCCAGCCAGCCGCCCGGAAAACGGCAACCGCGAGCAATGGGTTGACAGTGAGGCACCGCGCTATGCCTAATGGCCGTCAACCACGGCGGCCGCTGGGCCGCCTTTACACTGCGTTATGGGGTAGCTGCCTGTTGATGTTGAGCCAGAGTGCGACAGCGCGTTTTGATATTCCCGGCTACGAGCTGGTGTATACCGCGCCGGTGGAAACCGCGTTGCAGGCGGATGACCTGCGTAACACCGCGCAAGTGTGGCAGCAGATGTTCGATGCGGCGAAAACCCGCATCGATCTGGGCCAATTCTACGTGGCGAACCAACAGGGTTCACTGCTGGATGGTGTGCTGCAACACCTGAAAGCGGCGGGCGAACGCGGAGTGAAGATCCGTTTTCTGATGGAAGAGAAGGGCATCCGCATCTCTACCCCTGAGACACTGGAACAGCTTAAGGCGATCCCTAACCTGGAACTGCGCATTATTCCTTATCAGCGGCTTAGCGGCGGTATTTTGCATGCCAAATACCTGCTGGTGGACGGTGAGCAGGCGTTTGTCGGCAGCCAGAACTTCGACTGGCGTGCGCTGGCGCATATCCATGAAACCGGGCTGCGCATCAGCGATGCCGGGGTGGTCGGGCAGATCCAGGCGATCTTCGAGCAGGATTGGCAAGCTCAGGCTTTGCTGGCGGCGGGTAAGCCGGTGCCGCAACGGCCTTACCAGCCAAAGGCCGAAACGCCGCAGGGTAACTATCTGGTCGCCAGTCCGCGTGCCTACAATCCGGCCGGGGTGATTGACTCGCAGGTGGAGTTGCCGCGTCTGCTGGCTACGGCCAAACAGCGAGTACGGGTGCAGGTGATGGATTACGCGCCATTGTCTTTTGGCCCAGACCACACCCGGCCTTACTACGCGACGATCGACAATGCCCTGCGCAGCGCTGCCGCCCGCGGCGTGCAGGTTGAGCTGATGGTCGCCAACTGGAACACCAAAAAACCGGATATCGCCTGGCTGAAAAGTCTGGCGGTGGTGCCGAACGTGCAGGTGAGAATTGTCACTATTCCCCCGGCCAGCAGCGGCTTTATCCCGTTCGCCCGGGTGATCCACAGCAAAATCATGACCATTGACGGCGAAACGGCGTGGATCGGCACCAGCAACTGGACCGGCGGTTATCTGGATAACTCGCGCAATCTGGAGTTGGTGCTGCACAACCCGGCGATGAGCCAGCGGGTGGATAAGCTCTACAGCCAGCTATGGGACAGCGTTTACGCCGAACCGATCAAGCTCGATTATGACTACCCGGCCCCCAAGCCGGGTGGTGAGTCCTGACTGATACAGGGCGCGGCATGCCGCGCCTCTACTCTTATGCTCGCCAGCCGGCTTGTTCCAGCGCGGTCAGCAACTGCCCGGCACTTAGTCCTTCCGCCCGTTGGCCGTTACCGGAAATAGTATTGGCCGCCAGCAGGGCATTGATAATTGCCTCCTCCACCGCTTCGGCCGCCGCCGCAAAAAGTTCGGAGATGTAATCGTTATTCACCATACGTAGTGCCGTGGTGAAGGCCCCTTTGTCGGCGTAGTCGGCTGGCGGCAGCCCGTCGTTGCCGGTGGCGAAGGCGATAAAAATATCACCGCTCGAATCTTCGGTACCGCCGCCGGTGCGCGCAATGCCGATGCTGGCGCGTTGGGCCAAACGCGTACATTGGTGTGGCAACAGCGGGGCGTCGGTGGCCAGCGTGACGACAATTGACCCCATGCCCGGATGTGGCAGTTGTGGGGTGAATGGCGAGTGAATATGTCCCAGATGGCGACCTACCGGATAGCCGCCAACCAGCAGCGATGCACGTTTGCCGTGGTTGGCCTGCACGATGGCCCCGACCGTCCAACCGCCACGGTCTGCAGGCAGACGACGGGATGCGGTGCCGATACCCCCCTTAAACTCATGGCAGATCATACCGCTGCCGCCGCCGACCGCACCTTCCTGTGGCAAACCGTTATGTGCTGCCTGCAGCGCCTGCCGTACATGCTCGGGCTTGACGTGAAAGCCGTTGATGTCGTTGAGCAGGCCGTCGAAGGTTTCCATCACCACCGGCATATTCCAGTACACCGCCTTATCGTCGGCGGGGAGCGTTTCGCGCTCCAGCGCGATCAGGCTGTCGCGCACCACGCCGACGCTGTGGGTGTTGGTAAAGGCAATGGGGCTGGTGAGCAGGCCGGCTTCACGGATCCACTCCAACCCGGTGGCGTCGCCGTTGCCGTTGAGTACGTGCACCCCGGCAAAGCAGGGGGATTGCCGGGCCTGACCGGCCCGTGGCTCGATCACCGTGACGCCGGTGTGTACGCTGCGGCCGTCGGCCAGATCGGCGTGGATGCTGGCGTGGCCGACGCGGACGCCGGGCACGTCGGTGATGGCGTTCAGCGGGCCGGCAACGCCGTGGCCGATTTTAATGCCCAAATCCTGAGCGCGCTGCGACATGGTTATTCTCCTTCAATTGAGGGTTCAACCAGCGGGACGGCCTGCCGGTTGCGCATGTAGCCCAGCACCACGTCGAGGACGCTGAGATTGCCTTTGAATTTATGTTCTGTCATGGCTTAACCCTGCCCTGATGGGAAACTGAAGCTGGCATATTGGGCATCGCTGGATGATGGCCAGCGCTGGGTGATGGTTTTGCGTTTGGTGTAAAAGCGCACCGCATCCGGGCCGTAGGCGTGCAGGTCACCGAACAGCGAGCGTTTCCAGCCGCCAAAGGAGTGGTAGGCCACCGGGACCGGCAGGGCGACGTTGATCCCCACCATGCCGACCTGTATATGGCTGGAGAAGTAGCGTGCCGCCTCGCCGTCGCGGGTGAACAGGCAGGTGCCGTTGCCGTATTCATGGGCATCAATCAGCGCCATCGCTTCTTTCAGCGAGCCGACTCGTACCAGGCCCAGCACCGGGCCGAAGATCTCTTCCTGATAAATCCGCATGCCGGGCCGCACATGGTCAAACAGCGTCGGGCCGAGGAAATACCCCTGACTGAGTTGTCCACTGTCGTCCCGTACCTGCAGCTCGCGGCCGTCGACCACCAGGCTGGCTCCTTCTTCGACGCCCTGATCGATGTAGCTTTTCACCTTCTGATAATGCTGGTGGGTGACCAGCGGCCCCATATCGTTGCGGTTGTAGCTACCGGCACCAATCCGCATGTTGGTCATTTGCTGCCGTAGCCCGGCGATCAGCGCGTCGGCGGTGTCATCCCCTACCGCCACTACCAGCGGGATCGCCATACAACGCTGCCCGCAGGAACCGAAGGCCGCCCCCATCAGCGCGCTGACGCTGCCGGCGATATCGGCGTCCGGCAGCACTACCGCGTGATTTTTCGCCCCACCAAGCGCCTGCACCCGTTTGTTTTGGCCGCAACCGGTGTGATAAATATGCTCTGCTACCGGTGTCGATCCGACAAAACTCACCGCTTTAACGCGTGGGTCGTGCAGCAGGGTTTCTACCGCCTCGCGGTCGCCATTGACCAGATTCAGCACTCCGGGCGGTAGCCCGGCCTCTGACGCCAGTTGGGCGATATACAGCGTGGAGGAGGGCACACGTTCTGAGGGTTTCAGCACAAAAGTGTTGCCGCAAACCACTGCCATCGGCCACATCCACAGCGGCACCATTGCCGGGAAGTTAAACGGCGTGATGCCTGCCACCACCCCCAGCGGCTGGAATTCGCTCCAGCTGTCGATACCCGGCCCGGCATCCTTGCTGTGCTCGCCTTTGAGCAACTCAGGCGCATAGCTGGCGTACTCAATATTTTCGATGCCGCGTTGCAGTTCGCCCATGGCGTCGCTGAGTACCTTGCCGTGCTCGGCGGTAATCAACTGACAGATGTGGTCGGCGTGCTGCTCCAGCAATGTTTTCAGGCGGATCATAATTCTGGCCCGCTTTAGCGGCGGGGTATCGCGCCAGGCCGGGTAGGCCTGCTCGGCAGCATCGATGGCGCTTGCTACCGTGGCCCGGTCGGCCAGCAACACTTCCTGTTGGGACTGCCCGGTCGCCGGATCGAATACCGGCTGGCTGCGGCTGCCGCCGGTGGCGGACTGGCCGTTGATCCAATGTGCAATAGGCATGGCATTCGCTCCTGATTATTTGGTTGCGTTGATGGCGTCGCCCAGGGCGTTGATCAACGAATCGATCTGCGCCTCGCTGCTGATAAACGGCGGGGCCAGCTGCAGGGTGTCGCCGCCGTAGCGAACATAAAAGCCTTTTTCCCAGCAGCGCATCGCCACCTCATACGGCCTGCGTGCCGCTTCCCCCGGTCGCGCCGCCAGCGTGATGCCGGCTGCCAGACCAAAGTTGCGAATGTCGGTGACGTGACGGCAACCCTGTAAACCGTGCACCGCCTGCTCGAAATAGGGTGCCAGTGCCTGCACCCGTTCAATCATCTGCTCGCGTTCAATGATATCCAGCGTCGCCAGCCCTACCGCACAGCTGACCGGGTGGGCGGAATAGGTGTAGCCGTGCGGGAACTCAAGCAAATACTCGGGTTCATCGGTGGTCATAAAGGCCTGATAAATCTCTGGCCGAACTACCACCGCGCCCATCGGCTGGGCGCCGTTGGTCACCTGTTTGGCGATATTCATGATGTCCGGCGTGACGCCAAAGGCTTCGGCCCCGGTCAGGGCACCGCAGCGACCGAAGGCGGTGATCACTTCGTCAAAAATCAGCAGGATATTGTGTTGAGTGCAGATCTCGCGGATGCGTTGCAGATAACCGACCGGTGGCACAATCACCCCGGCGGAACCGGAGAACGGCTCAATAATCACCGCGGCGATGGTTGAGGCGTCACGTAGCGTAATGATGCGGTTCAGCTCTTCCGCCAGTTCTGCGCCCTGTTCGGGCATACCGCGTGAAAAGGCGTTACCTGCCAGCAGGGTATGCGGCAGGTGATCCGCTTCGGCGCTGGCGCCAAAGGCTTTACGGTTGCCGGCGATGCCACCCACCGCAATACCACCGAAGTTAACGCCGTGGTAACCCTTTTCGCGGCCGATAAAACAGGTTTTGCCTGCCTGCCCCTTGGCCCGCCAGTAGGCACGGGCCATTTTTAACGAGGTGTCTGCGGCTTCGGAGCCGGAGCCGGTGAAAAACACATAGTCCAGCCCGGCAGGCGTCATGGCCTTAATCTTGTTGGCCAGTTCGAAAGATAATGCATGGCCAAACTGAAACGCCGGAGAATAATCCAGCCGAGAGAGTTGTCGGTAGGCCGCCTCGGCAATTTCCTGACGGCCGTGACCTAATCCGCAGCACCATAACCCGGATAAACCGTCAAAAATTTTGCGGCCGTCCTGGCTGGTATAATAAACGCCTTCAGCATGGCTTATCATTCGCGGGTTGGCTTTAAAATTACGGTTACCGGTAAAGGGCATCCAATGGGCTTCTAACCATTCAGGTTCGGGTTTATTTTCAGGGTGATTTAAATCAGCCATTTTTCCCTCCGGGCGGGAGAATAGGTAGGGTTAATAATCTGACGTGTTAATGAATTGTTGCTTCAAATTGACTATGTTCCGCTTCTTCACTAATGTGAATAATCAAATATCGAAACTTACTTAAGGTTTTATGCAAGTAAAAAAGCGTGCGATTTTAGGGCAGTTGTCGGATATGGATCTGCGCTTGCTGCGGGTGTTTAAGGTGGTGGTCGACTGTGGTGGCATGAGCGCCGCCGAACTGGAGCTGAATATCAGCCTGTCGACCATCAGCAAGCATATCAAGGATCTGGAGCAACGGCTGGGGCTGACGCTGTGCCACCGCGGGCGCGAGGGGTTTGCGGTCACTGATGAAGGGCTGCTGATTTACCAGGAAACCATTAACCTGCTGGCGGCCACCGAGGCTTTTCGCCGTGGGGTGGATGACGTACACCAGCGCCTGGGTGGGCAACTGCACGTGGCGATATTTGACCATACCGTCAGCAACCCGCAGGCGCATATTGGCCGGGCGATTGCCTTATTTAGCGAGCAGGCGCCGGAAGTGTCTTTGCAAATGTATGTGGAGCCAATAAATACCATTGAGCGTGGCGTTATTGACGGACAATTTCAGATTGGCATTATTCCCATGCACCGCAGTGCGGAAAGTTTATCTTATAGTTCATTATTTAGTGAGAGGATGTTCTTATATTGCGGTGCGCAGCATGAATTATTTTCCGCCGATCATGAAATGCTGAATTGGGATCTGTTGCACCATTATGCCTTTGCCGGATTAGGTTATCACTCGCCGAATATGGAGCTGAGCCTGCAGCAGCATTTGCAGCGCAAGGCTACGGGCTTTGCCCAGGAATCTATCGCCACCTTAATTCTATCCGGCAAGTACGTGGGTTTCCTGCCCGACCACTATGCGGCGTTTTTTGTCGCGCAGAATATGATGCGGGCCATCAAACCGGCGCTGTTTCGTTACCATTGCGAGTATTCCAGCGTGCTGCGGCGTTCACCCAGCCCACAGCGGGTGGTCAAACTGTTCCACGAATGCCTGCTGGCGACCCATGGAACAGCGTGATCAATCATGCGGTAGGGTTTATGCCCTGCCAAAAGCCCACGAAAACCATGGTATAACCTCCTCGCAGGCGATTGAAATACAACCGGTTAACTGAGTGACACAGGGACATGAAAATGAACACGGGAAAAGTAAAGCTCTTCTCTACCGACAGAACCGACGTCTATTGTTTGACGGAATATTTCGTCCCGGCGATGCAGACCTTCTTGCAGAGCAATAAACAGAAATTTGCGCCTTTTGAGCCATTACGCACTGAGGACTATTATTCCCACGCCAGTATCAGCCAGCGCATTACCGCATCCTGGCCCGATTATCAGGATAAGAAATGCCTGCTGTTGGTTTTCTCATTAAAGGACTCCGATGAAATTGCAGGAAGCGTCAATTTTACCAACTTTGTCTACGGAGTCTTTCAGGCGGGCTATCTAGGATTCTCTCTTGACCAACAACATGAAGGACGAGGATTGATGTCTGAAGTGTTGGTGACTGCCCTCGATTATGTCCATCAGCAGTATGGCTTACACCGCATTATGGCCAATCACCTGGCGGATAATCAGCGCAGCAAAAATACGCTGGTGAAACTGGGTTTTGTACAAGAAGGCTTTGCGCGGTCTTATTTGAAAATCAACGGAAAATGGCAGGATCATGTACTGAATTCGTATGTTTTTCCGGTGAGCGAGCAGGAGTAAGAATGTTAAACAGCACCCGTTCTGGGTTTATTTGAAACACGGACTTTTCAGGGGGCGTTGCCTGCTCGAACTGGAAATATACCGCCGTTACCTGTTGCGTAAAGAGGGTATTGCCGAGCAGGCGTTCGGTGCGACTAGCCTTTGAAAGGCAGTTTACTGGTCTTTCTTCTTGCCAAAAATCTTGATCAGCACGCCGACCAGGATGCCGATGGCGATGCCGGTGAAAATCCAACTGACGATACCCATTTCCTATCTCCCGCTATTACTTTGATCGAATTATATAATCATTCGACGTGGAAAGCGCCTTCGATCATCTGCTGCCGCTGCGGCGCGCTGTAGTCGATCAGCGAGTTTTTGCTGTTGGATTTTGCCAGCGTTACCGCCAGTTCGTCGGCGGTGATCGGCAGGTCGTCCTGCCAGAAACTGGCGATGGCGTTGCGGGTAATAAAGTCGATCAGATAGCGCTCAGGGCTGTCCTGTTGGTCGGGGAACAGGCGGGCGGCAAGTTTGGCCATCAGCGCTCGTTGCTGCGGTTGCTCGCTTTGCGCCAGCAGTTCGAGGAACGGCAACAGCAGGCGGCCGCAGACCTGGCCGTGGTGATAATCACGCAAGGCGCCTATCTCGCCGGCAATGCCGTGGATCACCCCCAGCCCGGCGGCGCTCAGCGTCAGCCCGCCAAGGTAGGAGGCCTGCAAAATATGCTCGCGAGCCTGGGCACTGCGGTTGAGTGCCGGCCAGGCGAGCAGGAAATGGCGAATGCCGGTCAGCGACATTTCACGCGTCATGGCGTTGGCGGTTTTGGACAAATAGGCTTCGAACAAATGGGTGAAGGCGTCTATGGCGCAGTAGGCCAGTACCTTGTCCGGCGCGCCTTCCAGCAGTTGCGGATCCAGAATGGCGGTATGTGGCACAAAGTTGTTATGCCGCAGCGAGGCTTTCACCTTGCTCAATTGAGTGTCGGTGATCACCGCATTTTGCGTGACTTCGCTGCCGGTACCGGCGGTAGTCGGAATGGCGATCAGCGGCAGCGTGGCTCCGCTGATTTTGGTATCGCCGATCTTTTCCATATAGCGCAGGGTGGGCAGCGGGTGCTCCACCAGGGCGGCGAACGCCTTGGCGGCATCCAGCACGCTGCCACCGCCGATGGCGACGACTCGCTGGGCTTTTCCGCGCCAGCGTGCCACCCAGGCGTCTATCTCCTGCGGTGAGGCCTCGTGGCTGACGATCTCAGTGCCGATCAGCAGCGGCGTCAGCGCATCGGCCAGAGAAGAGTACACCGCGCCATTGAGGAAGGAACGACAGCTAAACAGCAGCGTCGGCTGCGGTTCAGCGGTCAGTAGCGGGATCAGTTGGCTGATACTGCCGTGGCCGAACCAGGTATGGCGGTTGGCTATTGTCAGGCTGGTAGTCATGGTCTCTCCTTGGCGCGCGAAAACCCCAGCATAATCCAGCCTCTGCGGCTGAACCACTGCTTTTCAGCGCCCGAAAGGCATTCCATTAATATATTAACCCTGCGTCGCTGAGCCAGCCTGCAATAACCGGGCGAAGGTGTGATTTGTTTAACATGTAAACAATTGCGCTGTTGCATTTGGCGCTATTGAGTGTTTTCTATAACAAGCAGGCCACGGCGCAGCCGAAATAAAGTGATTGTTAATTTATTAATGATGGCGAGGCGAAGATGAATATTCAGGTCGAAAGATTATCAGCAGTGATCGATGCGGTAGCGACCCCGCGCTTCTATCCCAGCCTGCTGGCCTGGCTGGAAGGTTTCTTCGCCTTTGATAACGCCATTGTTTACGCCTTCGAACGCGGCCAGGCGCCGCGCTGTCTGATCAAAACCGAGAAAGAAAACAGTGACGCGGTCAATCAACTCTACCAGCAGGGCGCTTACCTGCAGGATCCGTTTTATCAGGCGCTGAACGGCGGGGGATGCGGCGAGGTATTGACCCTGCGCCAACTGGCCCCCTGTGGGTTTTATCATACGGATTATTACCGTAATTTTTATCGCAAGACCGGCTGGCATGACGAAGCCGGTGTGCTGCTGCCGCTGACGGCGGAGCGCGGGTTGGGGGTGTTTTTTGGTTCGGCGCGCCAGTCGGTGGGAGTACGTTCCCCGCAACTGGCGGACCTGCGTGATGCATTGACGCTGTTGAAAAGCGTCGCTCGCCTGCATGGCGAAGTGCGGGTTGCGCCTGCCACGTCAGATCGGGTAACGGACAGTGCCGTACAGGCACGTTATCTGCTGACGCCACGCGAGCGCGAGATTGTGGATCTGATCCTCGACGGCTGCGGCTCGCAGCAGATCGCCGACCGGCTGTTTATCAGCCTGGGCACGGTAAAAAACCACCGCAAAAACATCTACAGCAAGCTGGATATTGGTTCGCAGGCCGAACTGTTCAGCCTGCTGCTGGCCACGCCGCTGCGTCGCAGCGCCTGAGTGTTAATTATTTGTTGCGAATGTCCCTAAGGGGACATGGTGGCCGCCCGGCCGCTTGCCGATAATCCGATGACAGAGCAGGGCATCGGGAGTGCGGCAGTGAATAATAATATCGAATCCTTAACCTATTACGCGGCAACCAAAAAGTACGATCTGCGCTTCCCGACGCTGGAAGAAGATCTGGACGTTGACGTGGTGATCATCGGCGGTGGCTTCTCCGGCATCAACACTGCGCTGGAGCTGGCGGAACGGGGCATCACCAATATCGCTATTCTGGAAGGCCGCCATTTGGGCTACGGCGGCACCGGACGCAACGGCGGGCAGGTGATGGCCGGCATCGGCCACGATCTGGAGAAGATCAAACGTCACGTCGGCCCGGCCGGGTTGGAAACCATCTTCAAAATCAGCAATCTCGGCGCCGGGATCATTCGCGAACGCATCAAAAAATACCAAATCGATGCTGATTTTTGCTTTGGCTACGGCTACCTCGGCAGCAATGCGCGTCAGGAGAAAACCCTGCGCAGTTGGCTGAAGGAGTTTAAGGCGGTCTCGCCGGATGAAGAGATCGAGCTCTATACCGGTGCCGAGGTGAAGCAGGTGGTGGGATCGGACGCTTACACCTGCGCATTGAAACACATGGGCGGCGGCCACGTGCATTCGCTCAATCTGTTACTGGGCGAGGCCCAGGCGTTGAGTGGCTACGGCGTGAAGATCTTCGAAAACAGCAGTGTGATTGACGTGGAGTATGGCCAGCGCATAAAAGTGCGTACCGCCATGGGGTCAGTGCGCGCCAACAAAATGCTGTGGGCATGCAACGGTTTTCTCAACGGCATGGAGCCGTTCATCTACAACAAAACCATTAATACCTATGCTTTCCAACTGGCGACCGAACCGCTGTCTGATGAGCTGATCCGCCAGATCAGCCCGATCCGCGGTGCCTACAGCGATATCCGCCCGGTGATTGATTATTACCGGGTGACCAACGAAAACCGCCTGCTGTTCGGTAGCGCTACCCGATTGATCGAATACATTCCGGCGGATCTCAAAGCCTGGAACCGCAACCTGATGCTGAAGGTGTTCCCCTATTTGCACGACGTCAAAATTGACCTGGCCTGGGGCGGGCCGCTGTGCTGCAGCGCCAACCTGTTCCCACAGATCGGTACCTTGCCGCAGCATGACAACGTGTTCTACGTGCAGGGTTATTCCGGCTTTGGCGTGACCCCGAGCCATATCGTTTGCAAGGTGTTGGCGGAGGGCATGAGTGAAGGATCCGATCGTTACGATCTGATGAGCTCGATCCCACACGTCAATATCTTCGGCAAGGACAAACTACGGCGGGTGATGACTACCGCCGGCAAGGTGTGGCACCAGACTTCCGGCTACTGGAAAGGCCGCCGTTAATTGTTACCTGAGGAGAGAGAAATGAAACCATTACTGCTTAAACAACCGCTGCCTGAACTGCTGGAAATTGGCAGCGTCAGCAACCTGGGCGCCACCGTGATCGCCGGTGAGCCGAACGTCGGCGTGGCGGGCATTTTTGGGGAGCCGACCGACAACCTGAGCTGCGGTATCTTTAGCTGCACCCGTGGCACCTTCGTGATGGAGTATCCGTTTGCCGAGCATGCCACGGTGTGGGAAGGCACCGCGACCCTGACCGATGAGAACACCGGTCAATCCGTGCAGTATCAGGCCGGTGACTCGTGGTTTGTCGAGAAGGGAACCCCGGTGCGCTGGGAGATCACCTCCGATCGCTTTGTGAAACACTATCTGGCGATTGTCGAAGGCTAATCTCGAACTTTCCCCTCTTCGTTGGAGAGGGGATCCGCTACCCCAGCACCCGCTCAATAAAATCGCCGATCCGCCTTAATATCTGATCCTTGTTGGTCTCGTTAAAGCTTTCATGCCGCCCGCCCGGGTTGATCATGACTTCAAAATCGTTGCCCTTCAGCAGGTTGATGGCGGTTTGCGATTGCGCCATTAGCACCAGGCGGTCGTCATCGCCGTGTATCCACAGCGTGGGCAGTGTGCCGAAGCCCGGCCCGGCGTTGATTTTAGCCAGCATTTGTTGCATGGCGTGCAACGTCGGGCGTTTGAATGGCCCATGCCATACCAGCGGATCGGCCTGATAAGCCTCTCCCACCGCCGGGTCACGCGACAGGGTGGCAGTATCGAGCGGTTCGTCGGGGATCTTCGGCAATTCAAGCAGATCGGAGATCTGGGTTCTTTCGCCGATCAACGGGCCGGACAGCACCAGCGCACGCAGGTTATCGCCATAACGCTGAACGTAACGGGTGGCAATCATGCCGCCCATGGAATGGCCGATGACCACCAGCGGCAGATCAGGGTGCAAAGCCTTAAAATGCTCAACTACGCGGTGAACGTCGTCGACTACAGCATCATAATCCTCAATCAATACGCGTTCGCCCTGCGACAACCCATGGCCAAGGTGGTCGGGGCCGAATACCCGTGCGCCCTGCGCCTCTAACGTGCGCGCCACGTACTGATAGCGGCCAAGATGTTCGCCGTACCCGTGTACCAATAGCGCCAGAAAGCGCGGCTGATCATGGCCCCAGTCATGCACGGCGATATCGCCCTGGCTGCCTTTGATAAAGCTTATTTTTTGTTCAGACATATTATTGTTCTCAACGGTAGGGTCATATTCAGCGTAGCGGCAAAGCCAGAATTGCCAAGGGGCACAACGTGCTGTGCCCCGAAGAGACATTACAGTTTGAACTGCTGCGCCAGCCGGTCGATAGCCTGACGCTGGAACTGATTAAAGGCGTCGCGTGGCTGCTGTTGCTGGATAAAGGCCAGCAGCGGATCCTGCACTTCGGTGCGGATGCCGCTGAGCTGTTCCATCACCGCCAGGCCACAGAACGGCACGTAGGATTCGGCGTAACCCCCTTCGTGTACCATCACCAGTTTGCCGTTGCACAGACGATCGGCGGCGTCCTGCACCAAAGCCGTCATGTTGCGGAAACTGTCACTGTGCAACTGCATGCGAGCCAGCGGATCGAGCGCGTTGGCATCGTAGCCGCAGGCGACAATGATCAGCTCCGGCTGGAATTGCTCCAGCGCCGGGATGACGATTTGGCGCATGGCGTACAGATAACCGTCGTCACCGGACCCGGCCAGCAGCGGAATATTGACGTTATAGCCTTCGCCCGCACCGGCACCACGGTCTTGTTCACCGGAGTACCCGGCGGGGAAGCAGCCGTCCTGATGCAGCGACAGCGTCAACACGTCATCCCGCTGCCAGTAGATATGCTGGGTACCATTGCCGTGATGTACGTCCCAGTCGAGCACTGCGACTTTGCCCAGACCGTATTTGGCCTTGGCACGTTCGATGGCGATCGGAATATTGGCCAAAAAGCAAAAACCCATCGACTGGTCCGGCAGGCAGTGGTGGCCGGGTGGACGCGACAGCGCATAGGCGTTTTCCAGCTCTCCCTGCAGTACCGCCTCGACGGCGGCGCAGGCCAGCCCGGCGGACAGTTTGGCGATTTCATAACTGCCCGGCCCCAGCGGAGCTTCCTCTCCCAGCATGCCGCCGCCGTTGTCGCTTAACTGTTTGAAACGTTGCAGATAGTTGGCGGGGTGAATGCGCAGCAGGTCTTCATCGGTCGCCAGCTCGGCGCTCAGCAGTGAGAGCTGGCGCGACAGGCCGGACACATCCATCAGGTTCTTCATCCGCCGTTTGGTCTCCGGCGACTCGGCATGGCCGGCCCCCGAAGGCGGTTGCACCCAGCCGCCGACCGGTAGCGTAGTGGCGTGCAGGCCGGTGCTATGCCAGAAGCAGCGTTCATCAAACAAGAAACCGGTTTTTCTTTTCACCTTATTACTCCTGTTAAACGGCGCGGCGTGCGCGCGGTGAAGCCAACAAAATCAACAGCAACGACAGCAGCGAGCAGCCCAGCGCCCCGGCCAGCAGTGCGTCAAAACCGCCGAAAGATTCAATCAGATAACCGGCCAGCGTCGGGCCAATCGCCATACCACCGCCAATCACCAGATTGATGTTGTTCATCAACTTGCCGTTGTTATCCAGCCCGGCGACGCGGGCCAGAATAAACGGCAGTACAAAGGTCCAGGTGAACTTGAACAACACGGCGGCCACCGCAAAGCGCAACAGCAGTGGCTCACGAGTCAGCAGCGCGATACCGGCGATTAACAAGCCATAGCTCAGCCAAATCAGTCGATTACCCGCGTGCCGCCCTCGGATTAACGCCGCCCCCCCGGCACCGGCGATGCCGAACAGCGTGGCCGCGGCCAGTATCTGTCCGCTATTGACCGGCGAAAGACCGGCGGCAGCAGCGATGCTGCCGATAAAGGTCCAGACCGCGCTTAGGCTGATGTAAAAAGTCAGTACCGCCAGCACGGCGAAGAGTTTACGAAACCAGGGGATTGCGGCGCGATGGGCGGCGGAGTGCACCGGGTGAAACCCTGTGGGGAAGGCAGCGATCAGGGGCAGGCAGCACAGCATGATAGCCGCCAGGATTAGATAAACCGCCATCAGGCCAAAATGGGCAAATAACGCTGGCAGCACCAGCAGCCCGATCGTCCCCAGCACCAGTTGGCCCAGCACCCACAGGGCATAGACCCGGCTGGGGTTGGCGGTGCCGGCGGCGCAGGTGATGCACAGGATCATCAGGGTGCCGCCTGCCAGCGAAGCGACAAAGCGCAACCCCAGCAGCAGGCCGAAATCGTTGACCCACGCCGAGGCCAGGTTACCGGCGATAAACACCCCTGCCGCCAGCGCTGCCACCCGACGCCAGTTAACGCGGCCAATCCACCACCAGGCGGGTAGCGTGGCCAGGCTCATCGCCCCCAGTTCGGTCGAAAACAGGTGGCCGACTTGCGCCGGGGTCAGTTGCCACTGGCTGGCCAGTTGTGCCGCTACCGCCGGTGCGGTCATCAGAATGCCCGGCGCAATGGCGGCAAAGATAATAATGGCGGTCAACAGCCGCGGCGGGCAGGGGAGAGCCGCCCCGGCTGCGGGTACGGAAACAGAATCACTGGACATAAAAATTATCTCCACCGGGTAAGTCTGGGTCAGATATATCCGCGGTACCCTGTTTTGGGCAGGCGGAAACCGCGCCATTAATGGCGAATAATTAACGCGTTTTATTTATCGGTCATAAGCCATTGCTATGGCTTAATTTATTAACCGTGAGCAATAAAGCTGCTGGCGACCAATTCGGTGCGATTGACCACTTCGGTTTTGGCAAAAATATTACGCATATGGGTTTTTACCGTGGACAGGGAAATACCCAATTTCAGCGCTATGCGTTTATTACTGGCCCCTTCGCGCACCATATTGACGATCTCTTGTTCCTTGGCGGTCAGCAATTGGGCCTCCCCCTCGGGCAACAGATCGCGGGTCGCCAGTTCAATCAGCGGCATCACCGCGCGCAGACGACCGCGTTCGAGTTCGGTAAACGGCGTATCGCGAATTAAAGACACCCCGGCGACAATGCGCTTGCGCTGGCGGATAAATATCTCTGTCATATCGCGCATATTATTGGGCAGCATAAAGTCATGATAATAATGGCGGTTATTGTTGATCGCCGCCGGGCTCATGCCGACCATATTGATATCCTGCTGGTGGAAGTTGGCCGGTTTAAGCGGATCAATCTGCTGGAAATGATTCAAATACTGCTGATGGGTCTTATCGGAAATGCCATGCAAAATATAATGGTCTGGCCGCAGATCCGAGTTCACCAAATAAAATACCCCGGCGGACACCGGGATCAGGTGCGCAATGGTGTTCAGGCAGCTAGTGATAAAGGCATCGGATGGTGCGGTGTGCATGATTCATTTCCCCCTTTACCCGTTCGCTCTGGAAGGTTCGGTCAATATATGAACGATACAAGCATAGTTGTAGCAATTTCGCAACACAATAAAAACATATTAACAACGTGAGCCGGATTGCAATAAAATACATAAATAACAAGGTGGCGGCCGGTGGTTGAAGACCCTGACGGTCCTTGGGGGTCAATATTTCATTAATATATTAATGAGTGCGCTGTATCCTTCCCGCTGAATTTACAGCGATTTCCCATTTAGAGTGACGTCCCCGCCACGAATCCTCCTTTTATCGCCCCGTTGAGCCGCCATCGGCATCTCGTTCCTAAGAACGATAGACAAACGCAACCTCTCTTATTCCCCGGTGAAAACCGCTTCGATCCGGTTAAAACCATAACGGCTGACCGGGCGACCAGGGTAAGACGAAAAAACTATGGCTAGGCCTTAGATTCCTTAAAAAGCCAGTTATTAGGGAGAGCGTGCCGAAGGGGTCGTAGCGGCGCAGCCGCCGACCAATTTGCCGGGAGCAAATTGGAACGACTTCGTCGGCCCGAAGGGTGGGACACACGGATGTGTCCCATAATAGCCCCTCGGTGCGCTAGGCCCGGGTATCTAGGGCTAAATAGCAACTTTGCGATCAAATCCTCTCGTTCTTAAGGACGATAGTCAGCATTTTCTTTTCCTCTCTATAGTGATATTGCCGCCACTGGCGACGCTACACCTGCAAATGCAACATCAGGGCAAAACGATAAAACTATAAGAGGAAATACCCATGAACCTGTCGTCGCGGCTTCACGCCCATCTTGAGCGGGGCAAGGTCGGATTCCCTACCACGCTGGCCAGTTCGGTCGGGGTGATTATGGCCAGTCCGGTGATCCTCACCGTCACCAGCGGTTTCGGTATCGGCGGTGATACCTTCGCGCTGGCAATGCTGATCGCCTTTATCATGATGCAGGCTCAGCTCACCACCTTCTCCGAGGCGGCGGCGATACTGCCGACTTCCGGCTCGGTATATGACTACATCGCCTGCGGCATGGGACGCTTTTTTGCCATTACCGGCGCACTGTCGGCCTACCTGATCGTGCACATCTTTGCCGGTACCGCCGAAACCATTCTCTCCGGCATCATGGCGCTGGTAAATTTCGAGCACCTCAACACCCTGATGGAAACCCACAATGCCTCCTGGATGGTCGGGGTTGGGCTGGTGATTGTGTTCGGCATCCTCAACGCCTTCGGTATCGAGGCGTTCGGTAAGGCGGAAATCGTGCTGACCTTCGCCATGTGGAGCACGCTGGTGATCTTCGGCATTGCCGGGCTGTTGTCACCGCATGCGGTACCGCTGGAAGGCTGGTTCGGCAGCACGCTGAGCCTGAACGATCCGTTCGCGGTATTGAGCCTGATCGGTATGGCGATGTTTATGTTCGTCGGCTGCGAACTGGTCACGCCTATGGCACCGGAGATCAAACGCTCCGCCAGCGTGATCCCGCGTGCCATGTCGCTGGGGCTATGCGGCGTGGCGGTTTGCATGGCGTTATACGGCGCAGCGCTCAGCCACCAGGTGGAAAACGTGCTGGTGGATGCCGCCAATGGCGTTCATCTGCTGGACACGCCGATGGCCATTCCGGCCTTTGCCGGCCAGGTGATGGGGGAATTCGGCAAATACTGGCTGGGCATCGGGCTGCTGCTGGCCGGGGCAGCGACCATCAATACGCTGATGGCGGCGGTGCCGCGTATTCTCTACGGCATGGCGCTGGATGGCGCGCTGCCGCGCATTTTCGCTTATCTGCATCCGCGTTTTAAAACCCCGGTGGTGGGGATCCTGGTGGCGGTGTTGATCCCCTGTGTGCACGCCTTCGCCATCCAGGGCGATCTCGATCGCATTATCCCGCTGGTGCTGGCGGCGGTGTGCGCCTGGGGCGTGGCCTACCTGCTGGTGACCTGCTCGGTGGTGATCCTGCGGATCCGCCGCCCGGATCTGCCGCGTGCCTACAAATCGCCCTGGTTCCCGCTGCCGCAAATCGTCTCCAGCGTCGGTATCGTGCTGGCGATTATCTATATCACTCCGCCAGGCATGAACCCGCGCGCGGTGTATATCCCTTTTAGCATCATGATTGGCCTGACCGCCACTTACGCACTGTTTTGGACTCTGTGCGTACAGAAGGTCAACCCGTTCAAACCGGTGCCGGTTGAGCAGGTGCTGGAAACCGCTTTTGCCAAGGCAGAAAACGAGGAGGCGCAGTTTGATCGGCTTACTTCCCTCACTTAACCGCCTCTGGCAGCGTTCCCCGGCGGGCTATCAGCCGGGAGTGACCCTCAGCCGTCTGGCGAACAACCTGCAGCCCTATGCCTGCGAGCGCGTTACGCCGTGCCTGCTGCGGCTGACGTTGCCACAGGGGCCGGTTATTGACATCAGCGAACAGGTTAGCGCGCTGTTTATGGCACATATCGTCAGCCAGCGTTTTCAACGGCAGGGGGACTGTCGGCTGACAGCGCCGCTGACGCTGCGTATTACCGCCGGGGGATGGTTACGGCGAAGCGGTGTGGTTTATCGCGCCAGCCGGAATGACGCAACGGCGCAACGGGTGATCGCCGCCCTGCAGCGTTATCCGCAGATCGGCCAAACGCTGGAGCAACTTGATTTTCGTCGTATTCAACTGACGGTGGTTGCCGGTCGTTGGCGGTTGGAGATCGAACATTTTGCCGCTTCGGAAGTGGTCAGCCGTTTGCCCGCCGGTCGTCGCTATCTGCGGCTGGAGCCGGAGCAACGGCGGTTGCTGCTCAGCAGCCTGCTGATGATCGGCCAATTGATGGAGAAAATCGATGAGTAGAGTGGTGGTGATTACCGGTGGCGGCACCGGCGTGGGGGCCGCCTGCGCCCGGTTATTGGCAGCCCACGGCGATCGGGTGTTTATCATCGGGCGCCGCCGTGAACCGCTGGCCGCGCTGGCCGATGAGATTGGCGCTCAGGCGTTGGTCGGCGATGCCGCCAGCGGGGAGTGTTGGCAAAGCCTGCTGCTGCCGGCCATTTTGCAACAGGCCGGGCGCATCGACTGCCTGATCGGCTGCGCCGGCGGCATGGGGGTGGGGCGTATTACCGAGATCGGTGACGATGACTGGCGTCAGGCGCTGGACAGCAACCTCAACAGCGCTTTTGCCAGCGCCCGTGCCTGCCTGCCGGAGCTGGTGAAAAGCGGCGGCAACCTGCTGTTTGTCGCCTCTATTGCTTCGCTGGCAGCCGGGCCGGAAGTCTGCGGCTATGTGACTGCCAAACATGCGCTGATCGGGCTGATGCGATCTATCGCCCGTGACTACGGCCCGCTCGGGGTGCGCGCCAACGCGGTGTGCCCTGGTTGGGTGACGACGCCGATGGCGGATGAAGAGATGCAGCCGTTGATGGCCGCGCACCAACTGACGCTGGAACAAGCCTACCAGCGGGTGTGCCGCGACGTGCCGTTACGCCGCCCGGCCAGTGCCGAAGAAATCGCCGGCATCTGCCGTTTTCTCTGTTCGCCAGAGGCATCAATTATTACCGGCGCGGCGCTGGTGGCCGACGGCGGCTCAACCATTGTCGATGTGCCGACTTTGGCATTCACTTCCCTTTAAGGAGCAGCAAATGAGTACAGAAGCGATATTCATTCAGGTTGGCGCACTGGCGGAAGGCTTTGCGCCGAACAGCAATACGCTGGAACAGCAGCACGGCCTGAGCGGCACCACGCTGGCACTGCGCTTTGCCGACGGGGAAACGCTGAGCTGTCATTTCGTCGATCAGCAAACGCTGAGCTGGGGCGAGTACCGGGGCATCGCTTATCGCGCCACCAGCATTCGCCCCGGCATTCTGTTTATTGATTTTCTCGATCCCGCGCAGGACAACGCCAGTATTACGCTGGTGTGCGATCGCAATCAGGGCAATTTCACGGCGGTCTACGGCCAGTTGCCGGACGAAAAGCAAACCCGTCTGGACGCTTTCAGCCGCGTAGAACAAGGGTTGCCGCTGACGGCGGTCAATGCGGAGTTCCATTTCGGCACGCTGGATGACGCTACCGTTGCGCCGCCGGATTTCACCGATGAGTTAATCGGCATGCGCAATATGTACACCTACAGCCCGACCGAACGCTATGAGCACATTTACCTGAACGACAATTTCTACGCCTGGCAGTGTCTGGACGGGGTAGAGAAGGGGTTGGCGGATGTCGATCGTTGTCATTACGTGAAGGTGGCGGAAAAACTTTACCTGTTCGTGTGGCGCGAGAAGATCGTGCCGACGCTGGGCGTGGTGATGATTGATCTGCAGGGCATGCGCACCGACGGCAAGATCCTCGGGTATCAGGGCAGCGATTTCAGCGCGCTGAGCAATTTTGCCGTGGGTGCTCATGCACAGGTGCTGAACACCACGCGTCATCCACAGGGCTAGACCGATGAAGACAACTTATGCGGCCGATGCCTTTAGCGGTCAGGTGGTGCTGGTGACCGGTGGCGCGCAGGGCATTGGGCTGGCGATTGTCAGCGCCTTTGCCCGGCTGGGGGCGACGGTGGTGATGGCGGATCTGCAACTGAAAAAGGCGCAGGATGCCGCCGAGACGCTGCAGCAGCAGGGCTGGCGGGTGCAGGCGATGGCCTGTGATCTGGCCGACCCTGGGCAAATAGCTGAACGGGTGGCGGCGGTGGGGCAGCAGCATCAGCGGCTGGATGTGGTGATTCATAACGCAGCCTACTTCCCGTTGACCCCTTTTGCCGAGATTGACGTGGTGCTGTTGCAACGTACGCTGAGCGTCAATCTGATGGCCCCGTTTTTTCTGGCACAGGCGGCGTTGCCGTGGATGCAGCGCCAGGGCGGCGGCAGCATTCTGGTGACCTCGTCGGTGACCGGGCCACGGGTGGCTTATCCGGGGCTGGCGCACTATGCCGCCTCCAAAGCCGGGGTTAACGGTTTTATTCGGGCGGCGGCGCTGGAGCTGGCGGCGGCGGGCATTCGGGTCAATGGCGTGGAGCCGGGGATGATCCGCACGCCGGCAATGGCCAATCTGGGGGGCGCGGCGGTCAATCAGGCTATTGCCGCAGCGGTACCGCTTGGGCGGCTGGGGGAGCCGGAAGACATCGCGGCGGCGATGGTGTTTCTCGCCTCCCCGGCGGCGGCCTATATCACCGGCCAAACGCTGGTGGTGGATGGCGGCGCACTACTCCCCGAGGCTCATCCGTAAGGGACGAACAGGTTCGTCCCGATTTATACGGGCGCAGCAGGTCGCGTCCCTACGGCTTTTTTGTCGGATGGGCGGTCACATTGGCGGGCAGTTGGTCGCCAAGCCGGATCAGTTCGTCCAGCAGCGTCATCAGTTGGCCCATCTTCTGCTGCGAAAAGGCGGCTTCAATCTCCGCGTAGCCCTGTTCCACCTGATGGCGCGCCACTTCATACAGCTCCTGGCCCTGCTGGGTCAGCGATACATACAGCTTGCGCTGATCGTTAACCGGTTTCAGACGGAAAATCAGCTTGTCGCGCTCCATGCGCGACAAAATGCCGGTCAGGCTGGGGCGCAGAATGCAGGTTTCTGCCGCCAACTCGTGGAACTCAATTGAACGGCTGTTGGCCAACACGCGAATGATGCGCCACTGCTGCTCGGTCAGATTATGGCTTTTCAGGATCGGGCGGAAAAAACCCATGGCGGTTTCACGCGCCTGTAGCAGGGCAATGGTCAAGGATTCATGCATAGATTTGGCCTTAGCTATCAAGGTGTTCGTTATTCCGGTACCGCACACAGGTAATGCCCGGTGCAGTCTGGATTTATTAATAACTTAATAGTAGCCAGGTTTACCTTGCCGGATAAAGCGAAAATGCACCTGTGGGTGGAAAAATCGCCTGAAAATGATTAATACGTTGAATAATCACGCTAATGTTCACGGTTTGTGAATATTTTGTTATCACGATCACAAATCAATCCTCCCGCGTTGCGTAAAAGCTGAACAGCGTATAAAAGTAATCATTAACATATTAATGAATGCCGGTTGTCATGTTCTGTCATTGAAAGGAGTTTGCATGAAAGGCACCGTATTTTCCGTCGCGTTGAACCACCGCAGCCAAATGGACGCCTGGGATCAGGCGTTTCATCAGCCACCTTATAAAACCCCGCCGAAGACCCCGGTGTGGTTTATCAAACCCCGCAATACCCACCTCGCCAACGGCGGGGCGATCCCGTTTCCTGCCGGTGAGCAAGTACACAGCGGCGCCACGCTGGCGGTGGTGATTGGCAACACCGCCCGTAAAGTGCCGGTCGAGCGGGTAGCCGACTATCTGGCCGGCTATGCGTTGGCCAATGATGTCAGCCTGCCGGAAAGCAGTTTTTACCGCCCGGCGATCAAAGCGAAATGCCGAGATGGCTTCTGTCCTTTGGGGGATATCGGTCAACTGGCAACCAGCGACAGGCTGGAAATTATCACCGAAATCAACGGCGTGGAGCAGGACCGCTGGTCGACGGCCGATCTGGTACGTTCGGTGCCGGAACTGATCGCCGCCATCAGCGATTTTATTACCCTGCAGCCGGGCGACGCGGTGCTGATCGGAACGCCGCACCAGCGGGTGGAGATCAATCCTGGGGATGAAGTGACGGTACGCGCCGCCGGTCTGCCGACCCTGACCAACCGCGTGACGCAGGCAGGAGGAGCATCATGAAACACGCCCGTATTCGCCATCACGGCCAAATCTTTAACGTCAACGTTGACCAGCAACTGCGTGTCACCCTGCCGGACGGCAGCGTGCTCAATGAACTGGACGTCGAATGGCTGCCACCGGCGCAGGGCACGGTATTTGCCCTGGGCCTGAACTATGCCGACCATGCCAGCGAACTGGAATTCAAGGCGCCGGAAGAACCGCTGGTGTTCCTGAAGGCCCCCAACACCCTGACCGGCCACCGTCAGGTGTCGGTGCGCCCGGCCGACGTCGAGTATATGCACTACGAAGCCGAGCTGGTGGCGGTGATCGGCAAAACGGCACGCAACGTCAGCCGTGAGAACGCCATGGACTATGTAGCGGGTTACACCCTGTGTAACGACTACGCCATCCGCGACTATCTGGAAAATTATTACCGCCCGAACCTGCGGGTGAAAAGCCGCGACACCCTGACGCCGATTGGGCCGTACATCGTCGATCGCGATGATATCGCCGATCCGCACCGTCTGGCGCTCAGCACTTACGTCAACGGTGAGCTGCGCCAGCGCGGCAGCACCGGCGACATGATTTTTGATATCCCCTATTTGATCAGTTACCTGAGCGAATTTATGACGCTGCAGCCGGGCGACATGATCGCCACCGGCACGCCGAAAGGGTTGGCCGACGTGCTGCCGGGGGACGAAGTGGTGGTGGAGATCGAGGGCATTGGCCGTCTGGTTAACCACATCATCAGTGAAAAAGATTACGAGGAAAGCCTGCGATGAAAACCATCAACCATTGGATTAACGGTAAAAACGTAGCCAGTAAAGAGTACTTCACCACCACCAACCCGGCCAACGGTGAGGTGCTGGCGGAAGTGGCGTCCGGCGGACAGCTGGAGATCGATCAGGCGGTGGCCGCCGCCAAGGCCGCCTTCCCGAAATGGGCCAATACGCCAATGAAAGAGCGTGCGCGCCTGATGCGTCGCCTGGGCGAACTGATCGACGAGAACGTGCCGCAGATCGCCGAGATGGAAACCGCCGATACCGGCCTGCCAATCCACCAAACCAAAAACGTGCTGATCCCGCGTGCCTCGCACAACTTTGAGTTCTTCGCCGAGATCTGTCAGCAGATGAATGGTCGCACCTACCCGGTGGACGACAAGATGCTCAACTACACGCTGATCCAGCCGGTCGGGGTGTGTGCGCTGGTGTCGCCGTGGAACGTGCCTTTCATGACCGCGACCTGGAAAACCGCGCCCTGCCTGGCGCTGGGCAACACCGCGGTGCTGAAAATGTCCGAGCTGTCGCCGTTGACCGCCGATCGCCTGGGTGAACTGGCGCTGGAAGCCGGCATTCCGGCCGGGGTGCTCAACGTGGTGCAAGGTTACGGCGCTACCGCCGGGGATGCTCTGGTGCGCCATAAAGACGTGCGCGCCGTGTCCTTCACTGGCGGCACCGCTACCGGTCGCCGGATTATTGAAAGCGCCGGGTTGAAGAAGTTTTCCATGGAGTTGGGCGGCAAATCGCCGGTACTGATTTTTGAGGATGCCGACATTGAACGTGCGCTGGATGCCGCGTTGTTCACCATTTTCTCGATCAACGGTGAACGCTGCACCGCCGGGTCGCGCATCTTTATTCAGGAGAGCATCTACCCGGAATTCGTCAAACGCTTCGCCGAGCGCGCCAACCGCCTGCGGGTGGGGGATCCACAGGATCCCAACACCCAGGTCGGGGCGTTGATCAGCCCGCAGCACTGGGAAAAAGTCTCCGGCTATATCCGCCTGGGGCTGGAAGAAGGGGCCACTCTGTTGGCCGGCGGCCCGGATAAACCGGCCGGTCTGAGCCACGGCAACTTCCTGCGCCCGACGGTGCTGGCGGATGTCGACAACCGGATGCGCATTGCGCAGGAGGAGATTTTTGGGCCGGTGGCCTGCCTGCTGCCGTTCAAATCAGAAGAAGACGGCCTGCGTATGGCCAACGACGTGGAGTACGGCCTGGCGTCGTATATCTGGACGCAGGATGTGAGCAAGGTGCTGCGTCTGGCTCGCAATATTGAAGCGGGCATGGTTTTCGTCAACACCCAAAACGTACGCGATCTGCGTCAGCCATTTGGCGGCGTGAAATCGTCCGGCACCGGCCGTGAAGGCGGGGAATACAGTTTCGAAGTGTTCGCCGAGATGAAGAACGTGTGTATTTCCATGGGGGATCACCCGATCCCACGTTGGGGCGTCTAGGAGGGTTATATGGGCAAATTGGCTTTAGCAGCAAAGATCACTCATGTGCCGTCGATGTATCTGTCGGAAATGCCTGGAAAAAACCACGGTTGCCGCCAGGCGGCGATCGACGGTCATAAAGAGATCAGCGCGCGCTGCCGTGAAATGGGCGTCGACACCATTATTGTGTTCGACACCCACTGGCTGGTGAACAGCGCCTATCACATCAACTGCAGCCCGCATTTCGAAGGGCTGTATACCAGCAACGAACTGCCGCACTTCATCCGCGACATGACCTACGAATACGAAGGCAACCCGGCACTGGGTCAGTTGATTGCCGCTGAAGCCTGCAAACTCGGGGTACGCGCCAAAGCGCATGAAATCCCAAGCCTGAAGCTGGAGTACGGCACGCTGGTGCCGATGCGCTACATGAATAGCGACAAACATTTCAAAGTGATCTCGATTTCGGCGTTTTGCACCGTGCATGACTTTGCCGACAGTCGTCGGTTAGGTGAGGCGATCAAAACCGCGATTGAGAAATACGACGGGACGGTGGCGGTATTGGCCAGCGGTTCGCTTTCACACCGTTTCATCGACGACCAGCGTGCCGAAGAAGGTATGAACAGCTACACCCGCCAGTTTGACCAGCAGATGGACGAACGGGTGGTCAAGCTGTGGGAGGAAGGGCGCTTTCGCGAGTTCTGCGAAATGCTGCCGGAGTACGCCGACTACTGCTACGGCGAAGGCAACATGCATGACACCGTGATGCTGCTCGGCCTGCTGGGCTGGGACAAATATGACGGCAAGGTGGAGTTTGTTACCCCGCTGTTTGCCAGCTCCGGCACCGGGCAAGTCAACGCCATCTTCCCGCTGCCGGCCGAAGCCTGAGGAGTCTCCATGCCCCATTTTTACGCTGAATGTACCGACAACATCCGCCATGAGGCGGATTTGCCCGCGCTGTTCGCCAGGGTCAATCAGGCGCTGGCGGACACCGGCATTTTCCCACTGGCCGGGGTGCGCAGCCGCGCCATCTGGCTCGATACCTGGCAGATGGCCGATGGCCAGCGGGACTACGCTTTCGTGCATATGACATTGAAGATCGGCCACGGGCGCAGTCTGGAAAGCCGTGAACAGGTCGGGGCGATGCTGTTCAGCCTGATCACCGAGCACTTCGCTGCGCTGATGGCCAGCCGCTATCTGGCGCTGTCCTTCACCATGGAAGAGTTGGATCCGGTGCTGAACTACAAGCAAAACAATGTCCACGCGCTATTTCGTAAAGAGTAAGGGGCCGTCCATGTTGAATAAAGAGCTGGTGAGCCGTGCCGTGCAGCGTTTGCATCAGGCGGAGCAGAACCGCGAGCAGATCCGCGCGCTGTCGCTGGATCATCCCGAGATCACCATCGAAGACGCTTACGCCATTCAGCGGCAGTGGGTAGCACTGAAAATTGCCGAGGGCCGCACGCTGAAGGGCCATAAAATTGGCCTGACGTCACGCGCCATGCAGGTCAGTTCGCAAATCACTGAGCCGGATTTTGGCGCGCTGCTGGACGACATGTTTTTCAACGACGGCAGCGATATTCCGATCGATCGCTTTATCGTGCCGCGCGTCGAGGTTGAACTGGCATTTGTGCTGGCCAAACCGCTGCGCGGACCGAACTGCACGCTGTTCGACGTTTACAACGCTACCGATTACATCATCCCGGCTCTGGAAATCATCGATGCGCGCAGCCATAACGTCGATCCGGAAACTCAGCGCCCGCGCAAGGTGTTCGACACTATCTCTGATAACGCCGCCAATGCCGGCGTGGTGATGGGCGGGCGGCCGATCAAACCGGATGCGCTGGATCTGCGCTGGATCAGTGCGCTGCTGTACCGAAACGGCGTGATCGAAGAATCCGGCGTGGCGGCGGCGGTGTTGAACCATCCGGCCAACGGTGTGGCCTGGTTGGCCAATAAGCTGTTCCCGTATGACGTGGAGCTGGAAGCCGGACAGGTGATCCTCGGCGGCTCCTTTACCCGGCCGGTAGCCGCACGACGTGGCGATACCTTCCATGCCGATTACGGCCCGATGGGCTGCATTAGCTGCCGTTTTGTTTGATTTCCTCCCTCACCCTAGCCCTCTCCCAGAGGGAGAGGGGATAGATCGAGTGGGATCGAGGCGGTTTACTCCCTTTCCATTGGGAGAGGGGATCGATCGAGGCGGTTTACTCCCTCTCCATTGGGAGAGGGGATCGATCGAGGCGGTTTACTCCCTCTCCTTTGGGAGAGGGCCGGGGTGAGGGGAAAACACCAAGGAGAACATCATGTTAACCAACACTTTCAAGCATGCGCTGCAGGAAAAACGCCCGCAGATCGGCCTGTGGCTGGGGCTATGCAGTAGCTACAGTGCAGAACTGTTGGCCGGCTCCGGCTTTGACTGGCTGCTGATCGACGGCGAGCATGCGCCCAACAACGTCCAAACAGTGCTGGGCCAGTTGCAGGCGATTGCGCCTTATCCGAGCCAACCGGTGGTACGCCCGGCGTGGAACGACGCGGTGATGATTAAGCAACTGTTGGACGTCGGTGCCCAGACGCTGCTGATCCCAATGATTCAAAACGCCGGGCAGGCGCGTGAAGCGGTGCGTGCCACCCGTTATCCGCCGCATGGGATACGCGGAGTCGGCAGTGCATTGGCGCGTGCGTCGCGCTGGAATAGGGTACCGGATTATCTGCAACAGGCCGATGCGCAGATGTGCGTATTGGTGCAGATCGAAACTCGTGAGGCGGTGAAAAACCTGGATGAGATCCTGCAGGTAGAAGGCGTCGACGGGGTGTTTATCGGCCCGGCGGATCTCAGTGCCGACATGGGGTATGCCGGTAATCCGCAACAGCCGGAGGTGCAACGCACCATCGACGATGCCATTGCGCGCATCAGCGCTGCCGGCAAGGCGCCGGGCATTCTGACCGCCAATCCTGAGCTGGCGCAGCATTACCTGGCGTCCGGCGCGCTGTTTGTCGCGGTAGGGGTGGATACCACCCTGTTGGCGCGGGCGGCGGAGTCCCTGGCCGGTCGCTTTAAGCAGCAACAGCCTCCCGAGCAATCCCCGGGCGTTTATTAGGTTGCAGGACGCAATCTTACTGGAGACACCATGAGCAACGTCGATTCGCTGCCGCCGGTCAACCCGGCGCAGCAACATAAAGCGTTAACCGCCACCGAACAATCGGTGATTAAAAAGTTATTTCGGCGACTGATTATTTTCCTGTTTGTACTGTTTGTTTTCTCTTTCCTCGACCGCATCAATATCGGTTTCGCCGGGCTAACGATGGGCAAGGATCTCGGTCTCAGTTCGACCATGTTCGGTCTGGCAGCGACCCTGTTCTACGTCACCTACGTGATTTTCGGTATCCCGAGCAATATTATGCTGGGGATTGTCGGGGCGCGGCGCTGGATCGCCACCATCATGGTGCTGTGGGGCATCGCCTCCACCTGCACCCTGTTCGCCACCGGGCCAACTAGTCTGTATGTGCTGCGGATGATCGTCGGTATCACCGAGGCCGGCTTCCTGCCGGGTATTCTGGTGTATCTCACCTACTGGTTCCCGGCGTTTTACCGCGCCAGGGCCAACGCGCTGTTTATGATCGCCATGCCGGTGACCATGGCGATTGGCTCGCTGGTGTCCGGCTATATTCTGGCGCTGGACGGATTGATGAACCTCAAGGGCTGGCAATGGCTGTTCCTGATAGAGGGCATTCCTTCGATGCTGTTGGGTGTGGTGGTGTGGTTCTATCTGGACGATACCCCAGCCAAGGCCAAATGGCTGACCGACGAAGAAAAAACCAGTCTGAAAGCCATGATGGACGCCGACAAACTGCAGCTGGTGCAGCCCAATGGGCCAGGCAGCCACCGGGCGATGCAGCAGCGTAACCTGTGGCGGGAAATCTTCACGCCGATTGTGCTGATGTACACGCTGGCCTATTTCTGCCTGACCAATACCCTGAGCGCCATTAACATCTGGACGCCGCAGATCCTGCAGAGCTTCAACCAGGGCAGCAGCAACATTGTGATCGGCATTCTGGCGGCGATCCCGCAGATCTGCACCATCGCCGGGATGATCTGGTGGAGCAAACGCTCGGATAGGTTACAGGAGCGAAAACATCACACCGCACTGCCGTACCTGTTTGCCGCCGCCGGTTGGCTGCTGGCCTCGGCTACCGATCACAGCATGATCCAGCTGCTGGGGATAGTTATGGCGTCGGTAGGCTCGTTCACCGCTATGGCGATCTTCTGGACCACGCCGGATCAGTCGATCAGCCTGGAGGCGCGGGCGATCGGGATCGCGGTGATCAACGCCACCGGCAATATAGGTTCGGCGGTCAGCCCGCTATTGATTGGCTGGTTCAAGGATCTGACCGGCAGCTTTAACTCCGGGCTGTATTTCGTTGCGGGGCTGTTGATCCTGGGTGCGCTGATCGTCTGGCGTATTCCGATGCAGGGTTCGCGGCCGCGGGCCACGCCATAATGGGGATAGGTTACGGGCGCGGCATGTGGCGCCCCTTACCGGAGGAATGAGGTCAATAGATGCAGAAAAGTACCGGTTTTATCGCCAATATCGATATCTGCAAAGAGTACGATGCGCGTTATGCCACCGATGAAGTGCATTACGAAACCTTTGCCGGGCTGGCGGCCTTTTTTGGTCGCGATATGCAGGTGCACTGGCACGACCGTTACTTCCAGGTGCACTTTCTGGAGACCGGCAAGATTGAGCTGCAGTTGGACTCACAGCACTATTCGGTGCAGGCGCCGCTGTTTATCCTCACGCCGCCCTCGGTGCCGCATGCGTTCTTCACCGAGCCGGACAGTGACGGCCACGTGCTGACGGTACGTCAGGAGCTGATCTGGCCGCTGCTGGAACGGCTGTACCCCGGCAGCAACCTGGCGCTGGATATGCCGGGCATTTGCCTGTCAATGGCAGATGTGCCGCAAGAGCTGACGGCGCTCAGCCATTACTGGGCACTGATCCGCCGCGAATTCAGCCAGCGCCTGGCCGGTCGCGAACAGACGCTGGCGCTGCTGGCGCAGGCGGTGTTCACCCTGCTGTTACGCAATGCGTCGCTGGAGGACTCTGCCGCCAGTGGGGTGCGCGGCGAGCTGAAATTATTCCAACGTTTCAACAAGATGGTGGACGAACGCTTCCGCGATCACCTGCCGGTGCCGGACTATGCCCAGGCGCTGGGGGTCACCGAGTCACGGCTCAATGATCTGTGTCGGCGTTTCGCCAATCAGCCCCCCAAACGACTGATATTCGATCGCCTGCTGCGTGAGGCCAAACGCATGCTGCTGTTCAGTGCCTGCACGGTGCATGAAACCGCTTATAGCCTGGGTTTTAAGGATCCGGCTTATTTCGCCCGTTTTTTCAATCGGCTGGAAGGCTGTTCCCCTTCGAGCTACCGCGCCGCACAACACTCCCTTTCGTAAGCTGGATCACAGTTTGCAGCGATAGTGGCAAAGCTGCCTGAAAAGTACCGGCGATTGCCGCAAAAGTCTCTTCTCGAAATCGGCGTTGGGGGCTTCAATTAAGCAACCAAAAGAAAACATTATTTTAACAAGTGGCCGACTCCACGGCCCATAAAATGCCGATTACGAGGAAGACTTAAATGAAACCTGAAGACTTTCGTGCTGACAACAAACGCCCGTTCACCGGTGACGAATACCTGAAGAGTTTGCAGGACGGCCGCGAAATTTATATCTATGGCGAGCGGGTGAAGGACGTTACCACTCATCCGGCATTCCGCAACGCAGCGGCCTCGGTCGGCCAGTTGTACGACGCGTTGCACGATCCGGTTAGCCAGGACCGTCTGTGCTGGGGCACCGATACCGGCAGCGGCGGCTACACCCACAAATTCTTCCGTTACGCCCGCAGCCCGGATGAGTTGCGCCAGCAGCGTGACGCCATCGCCGACTGGTCGCGTCAGAGCTACGGCTGGATGGGACGCACCCCGGACTACAAGGCGGCCTTCGGATCTGCGTTGGGCGCTAACCCGGAGTTTTACGGCCAGTTCGCTGATAACGCGCGCCACTGGTACAAACGCATTCAGGAAACCGGTCTGTACTTTAACCACGCTATCGTCAACCCGCCGATCGACCGCCACAAGCCGGTCAACGAAGTGAAAGACGTATTTATTCAGGTGGAAAAGGAAACCGACGCCGGCATTATCGTCAGCGGTGCCAAGGTGGTCGCAACCAACTCGGCGCTGACCCACTACAACTTTATCGGCTTCGGCTCGGCCCAGGTGATGGGCGACAACCCGGACTTTGCGCTGATGTTTGTTGCACCGATGGACGCCGAAGGGGTGAAGTTGATCTCTCGCGCCTCTTATGAACTGGTTGCCGGTGCCACCGGATCGCCATTCGATTATCCGCTTTCGAGCCGTTTTGATGAGAACGATGCGATCCTGATTATGGATCATGTGTTGATCCCATGGGAAAACGTGCTGATCTACCGCGATTTCGATCGCTGCCGCCGCTGGAGCACCGAGGGCGGCTTCGCCCGGCTGTTCCCGCTGCAGGCCTGCGTTCGTCTGGCGGTGAAGATGGACTTTATTACCGCGCTGCTGCAAAAGAGCCTGGCCTGTACCGGCGTGCTGGAGTTCCGTGGCGTTCAGGCCGATCTCGGCGAAGTGGTGGCCTGGCGCAATCTGTTCTGGTCGCTGACCGATGCGATGTGCGCCGAGGCCACCAAGTGGGAAAACGGCGCCTATTTACCGGATTCCGCCGCGCTGCAGACTTATCGCGTGATGGCGCCGATGGCCTACGCCAAGGTGAAGAACATCATCGAAAAGAACGTCACCAGCGGCCTGATTTACCTGCCGTCCAGCGTGCGCGACATGAATAACCCGGAAATCGATAAATATCTGTCCCGCTATGTGCGCGGATCCAACGGGATGGATCACGTCGAGCGCATCAAGATCCTCAAACTGATGTGGGATGCGATCGGCAGTGAGTTCGGTGGCCGTCACGAACTGTACGAGATCAACTATGCCGGCAGTCAGGACGAGATCCGCCTGCAATGCCTGCGTCAGGCGCAGGGATCCGGCACCATGGGCAAGATGATGGCGATGGTCGACAAATGCCTGTCCGACTATGACCAGCACGGTTGGAAAGTGCCGCATCTGCATAATAATGACGATATTAATCAGTTGGATAAACTGCTTAAGTGATCCGCGAGGAGGTTTGTATGTCTCAGGAAAATGAACACCGTCTGCTGTTTCGCGACGCCATGGCCAGCCTGTCTGCCGCGGTGAATATCGTCACCACCGATGGCCCGGCAGGACGTTGCGGTATTACCGCCACCGCGGTGTGTTCGGTGACCGATACGCCGCCGACGCTGCTGGTGTGCATTAACCGCAACAGCGCGATGAACCCGGTTTTCCAGGCCAATCAACGGCTGTGCGTCAACGTGTTGAATCATGAGCAGGAGCTGATGGCGCGCCACTTTGCCGGAATGACCGAGGTCAGTATGGAAGAGCGTTTCCGTCTGGAGGACTGGCAGAGTGGCGCGCTGGGGCAACCGGTGTTGCGTAACACGCTGGCCAGCCTGGAAGGGGAGATCGAGCAGATCCAAAGCATCGGCACCCATCAGGTGTATCTGGTGCAGATCCGCCAGATCGTGGTCAGTGCGGCCGGTAACGGCCTGATCTACTTCAAGCGCAACTTCCATCCGGTAATGCACGAAAGGCTGGCTCTGGCCTGACCCTAATGGGCGCAGCTCACCGCTGCGCCCGACGATTTTAACTGAAGGAATTAACCGGGGCTTGAAGCATTAATCTGGAATAGATACCAACCCTAATGCTTGCTTTTTGTAGCTTTAAAGCTACACTGTACCAGTGAAAACAATAGTTCATTACCTTACTGCCGATTGTAAAGACCCTTATCAGGAGTGGCTTAACTCGCTGAAAGATCCTATCGCAAAAGCAAAAATCACTACTCGAATTAACCGATTATCTGCCGGTAGCTTCGGCGATTGTAAACCTCTACGAGAAGGTGTTTGGGAGCTTCGAATAGATCAAGGGCCAGGATATCGGGTCTATTATGCTCAGATAGAAAATATCACGTTGTTGCTTTTGTCTGGGGGTGACAAACGCAAACAACAGGCAGATATTGAGAAAGCCATAGTTTATTTGAGAGATTATCAGTCGAGGTAATATATGAAATCCCGTGATCACGATGCGTCTGTTATTGAAATGATTCGTAATGATCGGGCCTTTGCAGCCGCGTATTTAAAAACAGCATTAGAAGAGCTTGATGAAGAGGGGGGGGAAACAGCGTTCCTCATCGCATTACGCCACATTGTTGAAGCCAATGGTGGAATGGCGTTTATTGCCGATAAGGCAGGTATATCCAGAGAAACGCTGTATCGCACCCTATCGCCTAAAGGGAACCCTACCTTAAAGACGATCACCCGTGTCGTGCATGCTTCTGGTATGAAGTTCAGTGCAATAGTTTGATTTTTAACATCAACTTTTATTCGCCGCCAAATCACTCACCAGTCGGTTCACCGGATCGCTCATGTTGGTGAACTTGCTCAGTTCCGAGCGGGTCACCACCACGAATACCCCGACGTTTTTCTGCGGGATCATCGCCATATAGGTAATAAAGCCGCCGCCACCGCCGGTTTTCTGAATAATTCCCGGCAGTTCGCCGTTCGGTGCCATATACACCCAGCCCAATCCTAATGCGCTGGCTTCACCCGGCACGTCCATGCCTTTTAGCGAGACCAGATCGTTGCGTTGGAAGTACATGGTCTGTTCGCTGGCGGCGGTCGATTTACGTGAGCCAGAGACGTTGGAGGTAAGGAATTGCTGCATCCAGCGCTGCATGTCGCGCGGGGTGGAGTAAACGCCGCCGCTACCGGCCGCGGCTGTGGTGTCACGGCAGGCACTCGGGCCGGCGGAAGCCACCATCAGGCGTGAGCACTGTTCGGCACTTGGGGTGAGAGTGGTGTCGACCATGCCGAGCGGTGCGGTGATTTTTTCCTTCAGCAGCGCGGTGTAAGGTTTACCCGCCGCCCGCGACAGTGCATCCGCCAGCAGGTCGTACGCCAGGTTGGAATAAGAGGCGCGTACGCCCGGTGGCACCGTGACGTTAGCGTGCTCCAGCCACTGCCAGCGCTGTGCCTTGGTCGGCCAGGTAAAGACCGGCGTTTTTGGCGGCTTCTTGCCCGGTTGTTCACGCGGCAGGGCGCTGGTGTGGGTTGCCAGGTTCAGCAAAGTGATCGGCTGGCGTGTGTTATAGGCCGGCACGTAAGCACCCTGCGGGGCATATTTACGCAACGGATCGTTAAGCTTGACCCGGCCTTCCGCCGCCATCTTGACCATCACTTCACTGGTCATCAGTTTGGTGATTGAGGCAATGCGGATCAGCGAGTCCGGGCGCGGGCGCAGGTTATTACCGGGTTTGGTATCACCAAAACTGCGGTTAACCACCTGGTTACCGTCGATCACCACCAGCGCCATACCGGTGGCACCGCTGTTGTAGAAAATATGTTCGGCATACTGGTCGACGATTTGCGAGGCCAGCTGCGGGGCGGCGGCCTGCGCGGCCAGCGGGGCGGCACACAGGCTCAGCGCCAGCAATGAAGCGGAGAAAGAGTTCTTCAACGGTCGTTATCCATTTTAAAAGGCAGCAGGGAAAAGGCCTGGGCCGTGGTATGACACGGCGTAATAGGCTGTCAGTGTAATGTGCCTCGGCCCTGGCTGCATGTGGAAAAAAGAGCGGTTTGAAAAAAAAATTTCCGCCGCTCCGATGCTGCCCATTCGGCCTACTGTGCGCGAGTGAAAATGGCGATCACTTGGTCCAGATGGGCTTTCATCGCCTTGCGTGCGCCGCGTATGTCACGGGCTTCAATCGCCGCCAGAATAGCCCGGTGTTCCTGTTCGGAACGGTGCGGCATATCGTCCGGCGTATAGTTGCGTTGCAATACGCGGAACATGCTGCCGTAACGATGGCCGAGCAGGTGACCGATGACAAACGCGTAGGCCGGGTTGCCGCTGGCCTGAGCGATACGGATATGGAATAGCCGATCGCCGGGATGGGTAGCCGAACCCGCGCGGTTATCGCGACAGTTTTGCTCGTAGGCATCGCGGATGCCTGCCAGCTCCTGATCGGTAGCGTGGCGCGCGGCCAGCGCGGCGGTTTCCGGTTCGATCAACAGGCGGGTTTGCAGCAGTGAGAACGGCGGCAGCTCGGCGTTAAAATCCAGCTCGATATTCAGCTCATCGTCGATTTCTGCCCACTGACCGCGCCCGGCCTGCGCCATCACCGGCTCCTGCGAAACCATGGTTGGCGTCTGTGCCCGGACAATCACCCCATTGCCGACTTTAACATCCACCAGACCAATCACTTCGAGCGCGATCAGCGCCTCACGCACAGAGGCGCGGCTGACCTGTAACTGCTGGGCCAGATCCCGCTCGGACGGCAGGCGGCTGCCCGGAGGAAATTCATTATTATCGATAAGCCGCTTCAATTGGTCGGCTATCTGTCTGTAAATACGTGGGTTTTCCAGTCTGGTGATCGGCATTTTTGACCTTAGGCTGTTCGATGTTAAGTGATATTGCGCACAAATATGGCTCAAGCCGCTTGAGTAATGGTTAATCAAGTGTAAAAAATTGGTTAAACGGAAAGCTGTTTTGCCTGTGTCTCATAACATTCTCACCAAACCATAACGCGTAAAGCGTCTTTTGTCATGTTAAAGGCCTGACCTTTAACCGCCTTTAATGGCCTGACCATTAGGCCTTTAGGCCAAGGGAGCGAAAATGAATTTAAGTGGAAAACGCGTGCTGATCACCGCCGCTGGACAGGGTATCGGTTTCAGTACCGCCAGATTGTTTGCCGATGCGGGTGCCGAGGTTATCGCCACCGATATCAACACCGAACAGCTGCAGGGGCTGCCCGGTATTCAGCCAATGACGCTAAACGTCACCGATCCTGCGGCGATCGCCGCGGCGGCGGAAACCCTCGGGCCGATCGACGTGCTGTTCAACTGTGCCGGTGTGGTGCACAGCGGTTCGATCCTCGAGTGCAGCGAGGAGCAGTGGGCATTCGCCCTCGATCTTAACGTGACGGCGATGTTCCGCATGATCCGCGCCTTCCTGCCCGGCATGCTGGCACGCAAAAACGGCTCGATTATCAATATGTCGTCGGTCGCCTCCAGCGTGAAAGGGGTGCCGAACCGCTTCGCTTACAGCGCCACCAAGGCGGCGGTGATCGGCCTGACGCGTTCAGTGGCGGCGGATTACGTCACTCAGGGCATTCGTTGCAACGCCATTTGCCCCGGCACGGTGGAATCGCCGTCGCTGCGCCAGCGCATCGCCGAGCAGGCCCGTGAGCAGGGACGCAGCGAAGAAGAGGTGTATCAGGCGTTTGTTGCCCGCCAGCCGATTGGCCGCATTGGCACCACCGGCGAGATTGCCCAGTTGGCGCTGTATCTGGCGTCTGACGCTAGTTCCTATACCACAGGTACGGTGCAGATTATCGACGGCGGCTGGAGTAACTGAGGCCCTGGCCATCTACTTTCTTAGTGAGGATTGCATGAAACTTCTACGTTATGGCGCACCGGGGCAGGAACGTCCGGGGATATTGGACAATCAGGGTCAGATCCGTGACCTCTCGCAGCACATCGCCGATCTGAGTGGTGAAGCACTGCTGCCCGCCACGTTGGACCAACTGCGTGCGCTGGACATCAACCAACTGCCGAAGGTGGCTGGACAACCGCGTTTGGGGCCGTGCGTGGGCCACATCGGCAAGTTTATCTGTATTGGTCTCAATTACGCCGACCATGCGGCGGAAACCGGCGCGGCGATCCCCTCTGAACCAGTGGTGTTCAACAAGTGGACCAGCGCGGTGGTCGGGCCTAACGACGAGGTGCAGATCCCGCGTGACTCGCTTAAGACCGACTGGGAGGTGGAGCTGGGGGTGATCATTGGTCAGGGTGGGCGCTATATCAGCGAGCAGGACGCGATGCAGCACGTCGCCGGCTACTGCGTGATCAACGACGTCTCGGAGCGTGAGTTCCAAATCGAACGCGGCGGCACCTGGGACAAGGGCAAGGGGTGCGACACCTTTGGCCCCACCGGCCCCTGGCTGGTGACTGCCGATGAAATTGCCGATCCCCATAGCCTGAATCTGTGGCTGGAAGTGGACGGCAAACGCTATCAGGACGGCAATACCAGCACCATGATCTTCCGCATTCCACAAATTATCAGTTACCTGAGCCGTTTTATGAGCCTGCAACCGGGCGATGTGATCTCCACCGGCACGCCACCTGGCGTCGGCATGGGGCAAAAGCCAACGCCGGTCTACCTGAAGGCCGGGCAGACGATGCGCCTGGGCATTGAGGGATTGGGTGAACAGTGTCAAACAACCGTACAAGCCTGATGGGGAGCATGCCATGACCACAATTACCGCACTGCGGGTTGAAGATATTCGCTTCCCGACCTCGCTGGCGCTGGATGGATCCGACGCGATGAATCCGGATCCGGACTATTCCGCCGCCTACGTGATCCTGGAGACCGATCGTGACGATCTGACCGGCCATGGGCTGACCTTTACCATCGGCCGCGGCAATGAGATTTGCTGCGCGGCGATCCGCGCGCTGGAGCATCAGATCGTCGGGGTTTCGTTGGAAGAGATCGCCGCCGATATGGGCGCCTTCTGGCGACGTTTTACCGGTGACAGCCAGTTGCGCTGGATCGGCCCGGACAAGGGCGCGATCCACCTGGCGACCGGGGCGGTGATCAACGCGGTTTGGGATCTGTGGGCCAAGGCCGAGGGTAAACCGGTGTGGCGACTGGTGGCAGAGATGACGCCAGAGGAGCTGGTACGCTGCATCGATTTTCGCTACATCACTGACTGCATTACCCCGCAGGAAGCGCTTACCTTGCTCAAACAGCGGGCACACGGCAAGGAGCAGCGCCTGGAACGGCTGCTGCAGGACGGGTATCCCTGCTACACCACTTCCGCCGGTTGGCTGGGTTACCCGGACGATAAGCTGCGCCGATTGTGCCAGGAAGCGGTCGATGCCGGTTTCTCCTACCTGAAGCTGAAGGTCGGGCGCGATCTGGAAGATGATATTCGCCGGGTGCGCATTGCCCGCGAGGTGATCGGCCCCGATCGTCAACTGATGATCGACGCCAACCAGGTTTGGGAAGTCAACGACGCCATTCCCTGGGTGAAGCATCTGGCGTTCGCCAAACCCTGGTTTATCGAAGAACCGACCAGTCCGGACGACGTGGAAGGGCACCGTCGTATCCGCGAAGGGGTGCATCCGGTCAAGGTGGCCACCGGCGAGATGTGCCAAAACCGCATCCTGTTCAAGCAGTTCATTATGCGCGAAGCGATTGACGTGGTGCAGATCGACGCCTGTCGCCTGGGGGGCGTTAATGAAGTGCTGGCGGTGATGCTAATGGCGGCCAAATACAACCTGCCGGTGTGTCCGCACGCCGGTGGCGTGGGACTGTGCGAATACGTTCAACATCTGTCGATGATCGACTACCTGTGCATTGCCGGCACCCACGACGGCCGGGTGATCGAATACGTCGATCATCTGCATGAACATTTTGTCCATCCCTGTGAGGTCAAGGGGGCGGCCTATATGCCACCGCTCAATCCCGGATATTCGATCGAGATGCATGCGGCGTCGCTCGAACAATACCGGTTCCGCGGTTGAACGGGAAACAAACCATGCTGCGCATCGATGCTCACCAACATTACTGGCATTACCAGCCGCAACGCTATCCGTGGATCAGCGAGCAGATGGCGGTGTTGCGACAGGATTTTGGCCCAAAGCAGCTCGAACCCCTGCTGGAACGCCACGGTTTTGACGGTGCGCTGGTGGTACAGGCACGGCAGTGCGAGCAAGAAACCCAAACGCTGCTGGCGCAGGCGCAGCAGAGCCGCGGTGTGTGCGGGGTGGTGGGCTGGCTGGATATCACCGCGCCGCAGCTGCCGCAGCGGCTGGAGACATGGCGGCAGCAGCCGCTGCTGCGCGGGTGGCGTCATTTGGTGCAAGACGAGCCGCAGCCGGATGCCTGGCTGGCGCTGCCGGAAGTGCGGCGCGGTATGCAGGCGTTACAGCGGCATGGCTACGTCTACGACATTCTGGTTACTCACCGGCATTTGTCGGCGGCGGCGCAGTTTGCTGCCGAACATGACGATTACTGGCTGGTACTGGACCATCTTGGCAAACCGGATATCGCTCAGGGTGCAGAACATTGGGCACAGCAAATCAAGCCTTTGGCGGCGTTGCCGCACGTGGTCTGCAAGCTTTCCGGGTTAATCACCGAAGCCCCCGGTGGGCATTGGCAGGCCTCACAGCTACTGCCGTTTTTTGAGGCGGCGCTGGAGGCGTTCGGCCCGCAGCGGCTGATGTTTGGTTCTGACTGGCCGGTGTGCCTGCTGGCGGGTGATTACGGCCAGGTTTATCAACTGAATGAGCAGGCGATCGCCACGCTGAGTCCTTCGCAGCAGGCGGAGATTTGGGGTGGCACGGCATGCCGAATTTATGGGTTAACGGAGTCTGGTTATGGATCTGTATCTGAAAGATAAGGTGGTGATGGTTACCGGTGGCGGCTCTGGCATCGGTGCGGCGGTTTCCCAACTGCTGGCTGAAGAAGGGGCAATCCCGGTGATTGTCACTAACGCCATGCCTGAGGCCGAGTTTCTGGCGCAGCTGCGTCTCTTGCAGCCACGGAGCACGGTGATCATCACCGATTTGTGTGAAGAACAGCAGTGTCGGCGGGCGGTGGCGCAAACGCAGGAAAGCTTCGGCCGTATCGATGCATTGGTGAATAACGCCGGCGTTAACGATGGGGTAGGGCTGGAGGCCGGGCGTGAAGCCTTTGTCGGATCGCTGGAGAAAAACCTGATTCATTACTACCTGATGGCGCACCTGTGCCAGTCGGCGTTGCAAAGCAGCAAAGGGGCGATCGTCAATATCGCCTCCAAGACCGCACTCAGCGGGCAGGGCGGCACCAGTGGCTATACCGCCGCCAAGGGCGCGGTGCTGGCATTGACGCGCGAGTGGGCGGTGTCGCTGCGCCATGAAGGGGTGCGGGTGAATGCGGTGGTGCCGGCGGAGGTGATCACGCCGCAGTATCAGCGCTGGATCAATACCTTCGAGCAGCCGGAGCAGCAGCTTGAGAAAATTACCGCGCGCATTCCTTTCGAACAGCGGATGACCACGCCGCAGGAGATCGCCAACACCGTGGTGTTTTTGATTTCATCGCGTTCGTCGCACACCACCGGGCAATGGCTGTCGGTGGACGGCGGGTATCTGCATCTTGACCGGGCGATCACATGAGTGGCGTGACGGGGACGGGGCAGCGCTTCTGTCAGGCGCTCGATCTGGTCGACTCACCGGCGTTGATCGAGGAATACCTGGCCTATCACCAACGCATCTGGCCAGAAATTGCCACTCATCTGCGTGAGCACGGCATCCTGGATATGGAGATTTACCGGCTGGGTACCCGGCTGTTCATGATTGTTGAAGTCAGTAGCGGATTCGATGCCGAGCGGTTTGACGCCGCCGGTTTGAGCAATCCCCACGTGCAGCGCTGGGAAGCCCTGATGTGGCACTACCAGGTGGCCACCCCCTGGACGCCGCAAGGCGAAAAATGGGTGGTGATGGAGCGGATATTCTCTTTGAAACAACAATAACTTACCCTACCGAGGATATATCAATGCTTGCTGAAAAAACTGCTGCCCCACCTCAGGTGGGCGCCAAGGCGACGGCCAATCTGCGCTGGGCTTTTATCTTGGTGACCAGCCTGTTCTTTATGTGGGGGCTGTCATATGGCCTGCTGGACGTATTAAATAAGCACTTTCAGGAAACGCTGCACGTGACCAAGGCGCAGTCGGGATTATTACAGGCGGCATATTTTGGCGCCTACTTCCTGGTGGCGCTGCCCGCCGGCTATTTTATGGATAAAAAAGGCTACAAAGCCGGCATTCTGATCGGACTGTGCCTGTATGCGCTCGGGGCATTGCTGTTTGTACCGGCGGCTTCCGCCAACAGTTTTGGCATGTTCCTGTTTGCGCTGTTTGTGATTGCCTGCGGGCTGGGTTGCCTGGAAACCGCCGCCAATCCTTACGCCACGGTATTGGGGGACGCAAAGGGGGCCGAACGGCGGCTGAACCTGTCCCAGTCGTTTAATGGGTTAGGGCAGTTTATCGGCCCGATGATCGGCGGCACGCTGTTTTTCTCCGCCACCCAGGGGGCAGGCAGCGGTGACCAGAGTGCGGTGAAGATGACCTATGTGGCGATCGCCGTGTTGGTACTGCTGATTGCCTTTTTGTTCAGCCGCACCCGGTTGCCGGACATCCGCGAGGAAGAGCAGCCGGAGCACGGTGAAATCGCCCAGGGATTGTGGCAGCACAAGCACTTTGTTGGCGGGGTGATCACCCAGTTCTTCTACGTGGCGGCACAGGTCGGTGTTGGTGCGTTCTTTATTAACTATGCCACCGAACACTGGAGCGACGTTTCCAACCAAAGCGCGTCCTATTTGCTTTCTATCGCCATGATTTGCTTTATGGTCGGACGCTTCTTCAGCACCTGGCTGATGGGCAGGGTCAAACCGGCCACGCTGTTGATGGTTTACTCGTTGGTCAACATTGTGCTGTGCGGTGTCGTCATGCTCAGTATGGATGGCATCTCGGTGGTGGCGCTGATCGCCGTATTCTTCTTTATGTCGATTATGTTCCCGACCATTTTCGCCCTCGGGGTGAAAAACATGGGCAAACACACCAAGCGCGCCAGCTCCTTTATGATCATGGCGATCGTTGGCGGTGCCATCATGCCTTACTTTATGGGGGCGCTGGCGGACAGGTATAGCACGGCGTTGTCGTATTGCCTGCCGCTGTTGTGCTTTGCCGTGGTGTTTGTTTACGGCCTACAGCAGCGCCGCCGCTAAGCTCACAGCCCGCCGGCTCACACGGCGGCGGGCTCAATGGTGGGAGCTAGCTGAATATTATTGCGGCCGTTGTTTTTCGCCTGATATAACGCGGCGTCGGCCGCCCGGATCGCCGAGGCTACATCCAGCTTGTCCAACGCGGAGATCCCGGCACTGAGCGTGACCGTGGTGGTTTCAAACTGGTTAAAGCGATGGGGGATTTTGAGTTCCTGCACCCGCTGCCGCACCCGTTCAGCCACTTGGGTGGCGTAATCCTCATTCACATTGGTCAACAGCACCAAAAACTCCTCCCCACCGTAACGCACCACGATATCGCGTGAACGTACCGAATCGCGGATGGCGATGGCGACCTGCACCAGCGCCTGGTCACCCATGGTATGACCATAATTATCGTTATAAGCCTTGAAGTGATCGATATCGAGCAGCAGCACGAAATGGCAGTCTGACGCGGCCGCCGGCAACATATTGATTTTATTCTCCAGGCCACGACGGTTATAGAGCCCGGTTAAGGGATCGATCATGCTTAAATTGCTGAACCTGTCCCGTTCGTTATACAGATTAGCCACCAGGGTTTGGGTAAAGTGTTCGCTGCGTTTAAGCATCAGGTGATGGATAGAGAACGCGATAATCGGCAATACCGTGGTGAATACTATCCGCATGGTATTGTGCATGCCGTCCAGTAATAGAATGACTAATGCGGATGGAACGGCGTGCAGGCAGAAGGCGATAAAATTATCAGTTAAGGCAATGGCGCTGATAAAAAACATACTGAACAGGCTAATTAATAGAAAACTTTGGTTGTTCGGCGCACAGTGCTGACTTTTAAGGTAAATATGTGCCGCCCACAGCAGACCCAAGACGCAGGAAAATAGATTCAGTTTTTTGACGTATAACCGCGGAGACTGCAAGGTAAATAAAAATGCCGCCAGACAAAATAGCGGTATACCTAATAAAGGCAGGGTAAAAGCGGGTTTATTTTGAAACGGGACTAATAATGTAAATACGGAAGAGGCCGCGTTCATCAATAAAAATAAAAATAATGATAAGCGGTGTTTGCTGTTCAGCAGTTCCTGATAAGAACGCGCGTTCATGCGGAATTCACTCTTTACAATATCGATCTGTCGAAAAGGTAAGGTTGCGAAAAATTCTGTCGGTGGGAATTAAACACTCGCATTGTATGGTTGTAGATTGTGATTATTAACATGCGAATTAGACTAGGAATTTTCTTATGGCAAATTATCATTTTTCAACCGTTATGTCATCCGCGTTTGACCGTCGCGGCGAAAATGATGCGCAGTGAAAAAAAGTGGTATATGATATTGGTTCTCATTATCACTTGAAGGGTAGGGTTATCATGATTGCCGCCATGATTACCGCGTGTGGGCTGTGGGGCGTCAGTTGGTGCCTGGGTAGCCGTCTGGCCAGCGCCTGGGGCGTTTTGCTGCCCTGCGCCTTGTTGCCGTTACTGGCATTGATCAACCTGGATATGATGCAATTGCGCACGCTGATTGTGATTGCCATGCTGGCCACCCTGGTGATGCTGTTCAATAGCCGTTGGCGACACTACCTGCTGCTGCCTTCCTGCATGGCGCTGGCCGGTGGACTGGCGGCGATCGGTCTGAACTTCAATCTGGGCTGAAAACGCAAAAACCACGCTTTCGCGTGTTCTTCATTGTTTCGATTGGGGATTACTTTGGGGATATTACCGGAGAGAGTTATCGATTGGTGCGAAGAGAGGGACTTGAACCCTCACGTCCGTAAGAACACTAACACCTGAAGCTAGCGCGTCTACCAATTCCGCCACCTTCGCACAGCCGATATCTTTATTTTGCTTTCGATTTATATCACCAGCTTGGTGCGAAGAGAGGGACTTGAACCCTCACGTCCGTAAGAACACTAACACCTGAAGCTAGCGCGTCTACCAATTCCGCCACCTTCGCATTGATGCTGTGCAATATAAATCATGTGGTTATTTGGTGCGAAGAGAGGGACTTGAACCCTCACGTCCGTAAGGACACTAACACCTGAAGCTAGCGCGTCTACCAATTCCGCCACCTTCGCATTCCAAGAAACATTACCGGAGTAACGTACCACGGAGGCGAATTCTAGAGATTTTGGCGGGGACGTCAATAGTTATTTCCCCTGTTTGAGGGTGTTTGCTGGAAAAACGTCCGTTTTGGGCTGTTGATACTGTTCAAACAGCCAAATCAGCCAGTCAATCAATACCCTGACCCGCGGCGCAAGGAAACGGCCGGGGGGATACATGATGTAAATGGGCATCGGCGGCGGCGGGGTTTCCGCCAACACTTCGACTAATTCCCCTTTCTGCAGCCAGGGCGCCAGCGAGTAATGCGCCGCCTGTATCAACCCCATGCCGGCGCGACAGCCGCTGGTGTAAGCATCGGCACCGCTGACGCTCAGCCTGGCGGGCAATTCGCGCAACTCCACTTTACCGTTGCGGCAAAACTCCAGCGGGTAATTACGGTTACTGGCGAGGGAAAAATAGCCCACCGCCTGATGCTGCTGCAACTGGTCAATCGACTGGGGGACACCGAACGCGGCCAGATAGCCGGGAGAAGCACAGGTCAACTGTGGCAGCATGGCGATGCGTCGTGCCACCAGGCTGTCATCTTCGGTTTCCCAGGCGCGCAGCACGCAATCCACCCCCTCGCGCAGCAGATCAACATGAGTATCGTTGGCGCCCAACGCCAGAGTCAGATCCGGATAACGTTGGTAAAAGTCATCCAGAGCGGGGATCACGATTTCGCGCGCCAGCGAATGGGGCATATCAATGCGTACCTTGCCGGAGGGCTGCAGCTTATGGTGACTGAACAGCGTGTCCGCCTCCTCCAGCGCACCCAGCAACTGCACGCAGCGCTGATAATACAGCGTGCCTTCGCTGGTCACCTGCACCTGGCGGGTGGTGCGGATCAGTAAACGGACGCCGAGGCGCTGCTCGAGCCGTTTGAGGGCATTGCTGACCGTGGCACGAGGTAACTGCAAACGCTCTGCTGCCCGGCTGAAACTGCCCAGTTCGACGATGCGGGTGAAAATGCGCATGGCCTGGATCTGATCCATTTTGCCGCTCCGTATTGTTAGCGATTTTTGAACAGTGATGTGTAATCTGCATTATTTATCTTTACAGGGTAAACAACCAGACTCTGTTGTACCAGCACTCCGCTGATGAAAACCGCATGAGGGCAACACAATGCAACAACGTCAATTAGGTCCCAATGGCCCGACCGTTTCTGCCCTGGGGCTGGGCTGCATGGGGATGAGTGATTTCTATTCGACGGCGCAGGACGAAAAAGAGGCCATCGCCACACTGCACCGGGCATTGGAACTGGGGGTCACCCTGCTCGATACCGCCGACATGTACGGCCCGCACACCAACGAACGGTTGATCGGTAAAGCGATCAAGGGCAAACGGCAGCAGGTCTTCCTGGCCACCAAATTTGGCATCCTGCGCGATCCGGCCGATCCCGGCGCCCGGGGCGTCAGCAGTCGGCCGGAGTATATCCGTCGTTCGGTAGAAGGCAGCCTGCAGCGGCTTGGGGTTGAGGTGATAGATCTTTATTACCAGCATCGCGTGGATCCAGAAGTGCCTATCGAAGAGGTGGTTGGCACCATGGCGGACCTGATTAGCGAAGGTAAAATCCGCTACATCGGGTTGAGCGAGGCTTCGGTCGCTACGCTGGAGCGTGCGCACAAGGTGCATCCGATAACCGCGTTGCAGACCGAGTATTCACTGTGGACGCGTGATGCCGAGCAAGGGGTATTGGCGGCCTGTGAGCGTCTGGGCATCGGCTTTGTTCCTTACAGCCCGTTAGGGAGAGGTTTTCTGACCGGAGCTATCCAACGGCCGGAAGATCTGGATGCCGACGACTTCCGCCGCAGCAACCCGCGTTTCCAGGGGGAAAACTTTGCCCGCAATCTGGCGCTGGTGGCGAAAGTGACTGAATTGGCCAAACAGAAAGGCGTGGCACCTTCACAGCTGGCATTGGCGTGGGTATTGGCGCAGGGCGAGCATATTGTGCCGATCCCGGGGACCAAGCGCCGTCGTTATCTGGAAGAGAACATTGCGGCGGTCGAACTGACGCTGAGCCAGGCGGAACTGGCGGCGATTGAGGCGGTGTTTCCGTTGCAGGCGGCGGCAGGCGCACGCTATGGCGCAGAGTCGATGACCTATATCAACGGATAAAAAAAGGGCGCGGCGTGTGAACGCTGCGCCCTGATCCCCGCTATTTGCGGGCGGCGTTACTTATTTCTTCTTCTTGGCATCGCGTGGTGCACGGGCAACGGTTGCCTGGTACACCTTGAAGCGGCCGTTTTGCGCCAGCACTTCATGGCTGCCGAAGGTGGCGTCCAGAATGTCCGGGTAAGGCAGGAAGGCGTTGGCCACGATGCGCAGTTTACCGCCGACGCCTAAGTGCTTCAACGCACCGCGGATCAGGGTTTCCGCCGCCGTCAGGCTGGTTTGCAGCCCATCATGGAACGGTGGGTTGGAGATGATCAGATCGAAACGGCCGGTAATGTCGGAATAGACGTTACTGACGATCACTTCACCTTCAATGCCGTTAGCGGCCAGCGTTGCGCGGCTGGATTCAATGGCTGCGGCGTTGACATCGCTGAGGGTCAGCTTCATTTTTGGCGACAGTTTGGACAGCACCGAGGCCATCACACCGGCACCACAACCCACGTCCAGCACTTTGCCTTTCATGTGTTTATCCAGCGTCGACAGCAGCAGTGAGCTACCGACATCCAGTCCGTCGCGGCTGAACACGCCCGGCAGGGTTTTCACTTCCAGATCGTGCAACTGATAGCTTTCCCACCAGTCTTCCAGGTTGAATTCGGTCTGGGTGTCCAGGCGACCGTGATACAGGCCACAGCGGCGGGCGCTGTCGATTTTCACCAGCGTGGCGTAGTCTTCCACCATCTGATCGGCGCTGCGCACGCCGCTGCGGTTCTCACCGACCACGAACACGTCAGTGCCTACCGGCAGCAGTGCCAGAATGTTGCACAGCTGGAATTGCGCTTCCTGTTTGCTCTTCGGCCAGTAGTAGATCAGCGTATCGCACTCGGCGACGAATGCAGCGTCTACGGTCAGGCCGTACTGCACGTTGTCACCCATCGCCCGGTTCAGTAACTGCCAGTGATGGTATTGCTGGGTATGGACACGCACATCCGCGGCCTCAAATTGGGCCGGCAGGGCGTCCTGCAGGTCACCGGCGAACAGAACGCGGCGTTCGATAAACTCATCACTGTGGCGCAGCATGACTTCACTGGCGGGGGTTAATGCAGACATCAGGTTTTGGCTCCTAGAAATTAGACCGGGGATTATAGAGCTTTGTGGCGATATGTTCGACGGGTTTGTTGGCGCAGGCCGCGCGGGTTTGTTAGCATAGCGCGGCGCATGGCAGGCATGGCGCACCACAACGGGTAGATCCTGACAGGAATCGGCATGGCATCAAAACGCGACTGGCTGTTACAACAACTGGGTATTACGCAGTGGACATTGCGCCGCCCGGGCGTGTTGCAGGGCGAAGTAGCCGTCAGCCTGCCACCCGAGGTGCGTTTACTGGTCGTGGCGCAGGCCTTGCCTGAGCATAACGATCCGCTGTTTTGCGACGTGCTGCGCAGCCTGGGCCTGACCCCGGCTCAAACCTATGGCCTGACGCCGGATCAGGTGGCTATGTTGCCTGAGGATACCGAATGCAACAGTTGGCGGTTGGGCGTTGCGGAGCCGCTTGCGGTGGCCGGCGCGCAGCTATACAGCCCGGCACTGGCCGAGCTTTCTCTCGATGCGAGTGCCAAACGCGCACTCTGGCAGCAGATTTGTCATCATGAACAAGATTTCTACCCTGACCGCGGCCGACCTGGCCACAGCCTTCAAGATTGAGCAGGCCAGCCACGCCTTTCCCTGGACACAAGCTACCTTTGCCACTAATCAGGGCGATCGCTACCTTAACCTGAAACTGGAAGCCGACGGGCAGATGGCGGGTTTTGCCATCACCCAAATCGTGCTGGATGAAGCCACGCTGTTCAATATCGCCATTCATCCGGACTGGCAACGCCAGGGCTTTGGCCGTCAATTGCTGGAAGCGCTGATTGCACAGTTGGAACCCCGCGGCGTGTTTACGCTGTGGCTGGAAGTGCGTGCCTCTAACCGTGCGGCCATCGCGCTGTACGAAGATCTCGGCTTTAATGAAGTGACCATCCGCCGTAACTACTACCCTGCAGCCCATGGGCGTGAAGACGCGATAGTCATGGCGCTGCCGCTGGCTTGAATCCAAAAACAACTTTTTTATTGTTTTATCGTTAATTTACAATAAATAGGTTGTTTTCGCATCACTGTACAACTAATTTGTTGTTTATTGATGCAAATACAAGCAATGAGTTGTTTTGAGGTGATTGATGCGAAAATCATCAGAAATATCAAAGGTATTAAAAGAAAAACGTGCCGAACTGGGCTGGAACCAAAAAGACTTTTTGATGAAGATTGGCATGACCCAGCAACAATATCAGCGTATCGAATCCGGTAGTGATATGCGGATGAGCACGCTGCTACGTATATTGATGGCGATGGACTTGGAATGCGTTATCGTACCTAAAAACAAGGTGCGTGAAGTGGAGTTATTGCTGCAAAAGGAAACAGATAGAGTTTCAGAAGCTAATGGATTACCGAGTTTCGAAAAAAAGCTGAAAGATCTCGAGGACTAGCTAATGAGTGGACAGCGGCAGGTTGAATCGGTACAGGCACTAGCCTTGGTTTTACACCATGTGCGTATTGGTGTGCTGGCGCATTATAGCGGCGGCAAAAATATCCTGACGTTTGATCCGCATTATCTTGCTTTGCCGGAGGCCATTCGTCCGCTGTTTACCCTAAGACAGCGGGCGCATCCGGAGTATCTTGAGCAAGTTTTGATGTCATCACAGCGCCTTCCCCCGGTTCTATCCAATTTAATGTTCGGCTCTCTCCCGCTTATGACATTGTAACCACTTTGGCTTATATTCCGCGTGAGTCAGAAGTGGCGCTGAATATGGCGAGGGAAAAGCGTTGGTCTATGATTTCAATGCAAACTTTCGAACATTGGGCGGGCCGTGTTGGTCTGCCCTGGCCCGCTATACGGGTGCATTTATTGGATGCTATCGAGCAGGCACGTACCCTATGGCCGGATCTATTGGCAACCCTACCGATGGCGGAAGAGCATAAAGCGATATTGCACCGGCATTGGGCTTCGTTGTCACCGGATTTCCGACTGCATTGAGGATTTAATCTATCTTCGCGGGATCCATTGATTGTCACCGGTTGGTAAATCAGCGAAAATGCCCGGCTATTATCTTTTATTTACCGCTTTGCCTGGCGCCGTGCGCGGCGCGTTCTGATGCTTTCGCAGGGCGGACTAACTGTAGAATCTGAAAAACATGTCTCCTAGTGAATTTGCCCGCGAAGTCTCGAAAAGAAGAACTTTCGCCATCATCTCGCACCCCGATGCCGGTAAAACCACCATTACCGAAAAGGTGTTGTTATTCGGACAGGCTATCCAGACCGCCGGTACGGTAAAGGGCCGCGGCTCAAATCAGCATGCCAAATCCGACTGGATGGAAATGGAAAAGCAGCGTGGGATCTCAATCACCACCTCGGTGATGCAGTTTCCGTACCGTGAATGTCTGGTTAACCTGCTGGACACCCCGGGGCACGAAGACTTCTCCGAAGATACTTACCGCACCCTGACCGCCGTTGACTGCTGTCTGATGGTGATCGACGCCGCCAAAGGGGTTGAGGATCGTACCCGCAAGCTGATGGAAGTTACCCGTCTGCGCGATACGCCGATCCTGACCTTTATGAACAAATTGGACCGCGATATCCGCGATCCGATGGAAGTGATGGATGAAGTGGAGCGTGAGCTGAAAATCGCCTGCTCACCTATCACCTGGCCTATCGGTTGCGGCAAGCTGTTTAAAGGGGTTTATCATCTGTACAAGGATGAAACCTATCTTTACCAGACCGGTAAAGGCCACACCATTCAGGAAGTGCGCATAGTCAAAGGGTTGGATAACCCGGAGCTGGATGCCGCCGTGGGTGAAGATCTGGCCGCGCAGCTGCGTGAAGAGCTGGAGCTGGTGCAGGGCGCATCTCACGAGTTCGATCATGAAGCTTTCCTGAGCGGTGATTTGACGCCGGTATTCTTCGGTACCGCTTTGGGTAACTTCGGTGTGGACCATATGCTTGACGGTCTGGTGGCCTGGGCTCCAGCGCCGATGCCGCGTCAAAGCAGCACCCGTGAAGTGGTAGCCGCAGAGGAGAAATTCAGCGGTTTCGTGTTCAAGATCCAGGCCAATATGGATCCTAAACACCGTGACCGAGTAGCCTTTATGCGTGTGGTCTCCGGACGCTACGAGAAAGGCATGAAGCTGCGCCAGGTGCGCACCGGTAAAGACGTGGTGATCTCCGACGCCCTGACCTTTATGGCGGGTGACCGTTCGCACGTCGAAGAGGCTTATCCGGGCGATATCATTGGTCTGCATAACCACGGCACCATTCAGATCGGTGATACCTTCACCCAGGGTGAAGATATGAAGTTCACCGGTATTCCGAACTTCGCGCCGGAGCTGTTCCGTCGCATTCGTCTGCGCGATCCGTTGAAGCAAAAACAGCTGCTGAAAGGCCTGGTGCAACTGTCCGAAGAAGGGGCGGTGCAGGTATTCCGTCCGATCGCCAGCAACGATTTGATCGTCGGCGCGGTCGGTGTGCTGCAGTTCGAAGTGGTGGTTGCACGCCTGAAAAGCGAATACAACGTCGAAGCCTTGTACGAGTCGGTCAACGTTTCGACCGCCCGTTGGGTGGAATGCAGCGACGTGAAGAAGTTTGAAGAGTTCAAGCGCAAGTGTGAGCTTAACCTGGCATTGGACGGCGGCGACAACCTGTCTTACATCGCGCCAACCATGGTTAACTTGAATATCACCCAGGAACGCTACCCTGAAGTGGTGTTCCGCAAAACACGCGAGCACTAACGGTAACAGAACAGCAGGGCGCCTTAGGGCGCCCTTAGTTTCTGGTGACAAAGTTGTCTTTGAAGCCGAGATACCCGGGCCTAGCGCACCGAGGGGCCATTATGGGACACGTCCATGTGTCCCACCCTGCGGGCCGACTGGAAGTCGTTCCAATTTGCTCCCGGCAAATTGGTCGGCGGGCAAGCCGCTACGACCCCTTCGGCACGCTCTCTCTAATAACGTGCTTTGTCAGCAGTCTTAGGGCGCCCTGTGTTATATTGCTTCACCCCATTCTGCTAATTAATAAGTCTCCTTCATCTTTTCAGTCCCCCCGCAGCCGCCAGGATTTGCCCGGCAATACCTGCTTTTTCTGTCATATGGTCTATATTTAACAGGGCATAACCGAACCGTTAAGCGTAATTCACTGCGCTTTGTCTTAACGGTAGCGAGTTATTCTGCACTGTTGCCAATAAGAGACAGTGTGATGTTTTAGAAATCAATAACATAGCAATAACATTGATTTTACTGATGGGTGTTGTCGTCAATAGGCGACAGTTTTTAGCCTAAAATGTAAGCGTTATTTATTTTATTATTGATTTTAAATGGTTTTTTAAAATTGGCACGGCCGTTGCAATACTCCTGATGTGGCAACAATCGTTTAGCGTGAATGTTTGAACGTATAGAAATCGTGAAGTATTACTGAGTGGGCCGCGTTATGGCGGCTGAAGGATCCTAACCATTTTGGATCCGCAACCAAAGGAAGAGATCGATGAAAAATACTAAATTTGCACAATCACTGATGGCTGTTGTTTTGGGTTCCGTTCTGGTTAGTGGCAGCGCGCTGGCTGAAGATACTCTGCTCAATAAAGCGTCAAGTGCCGCTGATAGCGCGGGTGCCAAAATCGATAGCTCCATGAAAAAAGTTGACGGCTACATGGATGACAGCGCAACAACGGCTAAAGTTAAAAGTGCGCTGGTCGATGACAAATCCATCGCCAGCTCTGATATCTCGGTGAAAACCGAAAAAGGCACCGTCACCCTGAGTGGTTTTGTCGGCAGCCAGGCGCAGGCCGAACACGCGGTTGAAGTGGCCGGTAAAGTGGAAGGCGTCAAATCCGTCAGCGACAAGCTGCACGTGAAAGACGAAGGCAAACAGTCGATGAAGGCCTATGCCGGTGATACTGCGACCACCAGCGAATTGAAGGCCAAACTGCTGGCCGATGACATCGTCCCTTCGCGCAATGTGAAAGTAGAAACCACCGACGGTGTGGTACAGCTTTCCGGTGAAGTGAAAACTCAGGCGCAGTCAGAGCGTGCAGAAAGCATTGCCAAGGCTATCGACGGTGTGAAAAGCGTTAAAAACGACCTGGTCGTTAAGCCATAAATTTTCTAGCAAGCGTAACAACAAGCACCAAATCCTGGGTTAGCCGTGAGGCTAGCCCAGGATGCACCATCAAAAAAAGAAACTGACCGGCAGTCCGGTGGCGCCCGAGAAGGGCACGGATTGCGATGCGTTTTTTCACTATGGTAAGGAGAAGCTTATGTTTCGTTGGGGCATTATCTTTTTAGTCATCGCATTGATTGCTGCAGCATTAGGTTTTGGTTCACTGGCGGGTACCGCCGCCTGGGCTGCAAAAATCGTCTTCGTCGTAGGGATCATTCTGTTCCTGGTCAGCCTGTTTACCGGTCGCCGACGCCCTTAGCTTTATCCTCAAAGTGTAACAAAGCTTAATCTGTTTTCTCGCAGTAGGGAGGTCAGTCATGAACAGCGACATCATCCTCGGACGCTGGAAACAGCTGAAGGGCCGGGTGTGTCAGAGGTTGGCGCAGTGGTCTGACAGCGACTGCATCTGGCTGATGGGCAGCAATGATTGCCTCTCTGGTGTACTGCAAGAGGATTACGGAAGAGAGCAAGACAAGGTATCCTCGGGTAAAACGTCTCACTGAGGATGCAGGGTTGGGATACAGAATACCCATCACGCTCGGCAATATCGAACCGCTGGCGTATAAACCTTACCGGCCCGGTAAAATGGCGCTGGTATGTGAAGGGGGCGGGCAGCGCGGCATTTTCACTGCCGGCGTGCTGGACGAGTTCCAGCGTGCCCGCTTTAATCCTTTTGATCTGATGATCGGCACTTCTGCCGGCGCGCAAAACCTCTCGGCTTTTATTTGTGGCCAGATGGGTTACGCGCGGCGGGTGATCACCCGCTACACCACTTCCGCTGAATTTTTTAACCCATTGCGCTTTGTGCGCGGTGGGCATCTTATCGATCTCGACTGGCTGCTCGATACCACTACCCAACAGCTGCCGCTGGCGATGGACGTTGCGGAAAAAAGCCTGGTTGATGGCCGTGAATTCCTGATGTGCGCCTGCCGCAGTGATGACTTCGAACCGACCTACCTGCCCGCGCAACGCGAGAGCTGGCTACCGGCCATCAAAGCATCCAGCGCCATCCCCGGTTTTTACCGCATGGGAGTGGAGTTGGACGGCGTCAGCTATCAGGATGGTGGCATCAGCGATGCGATCCCGGTTGAAGAAGCCTATCGCCGTGGCGCGGATACCATCGTGGTGATCCGCACCGTGCCGTCGCAGATGTACTACACGCCGCAGTGGATGAAACGCATGGAACACTGGCTGAGCGAAAGCAGCCTGCAGCAGATGGTGCGCATCCTGCAACACCACGAGCAAAGTTACCACCGCATCCAGCAGTTTATTGAGAAGCCGCCCGGCGAGCTGCGCATCTTCGAGATTTTCCCGCCGAAGCCGTTGGCCAGTAATGCCCTGGGGAGTCGCGTCACGTCGCTCAATCAGGACTATCACCTGGGCCGTAAGTGCGGGCGCTATTTCCTGGCAACCGTCGGTCACTGGCTGGTAGAACAGGACAAACTGGACGGCATGAAGGTGAAAAAGGCGCTGTCGCGTCGTTTGATCCAACCGGAGAACGTCATCATGCCTTCACCGATTATTACCGACATCAGTCACCCGCGCGATCTTGCCAACCCGTCGGAAGCCAAGCTGGCGGCGATGGACATTATTTTGCCGGGCGAAGTGCCACCGGGCGAGGGTGGCCTGCTGTGATGTACGACTTCACCGACACCCACTGCCACTTCGATTTTCCGCCGTTCAGCGGTCAAGAACGCGAAAGCCTGGCGTTGGCGGAGCAAGCGGGCGTGCGACGGATTATCGTGCCTACGGTGACCGCCGATCGTTTTGTGCGGGTATTGAAGCTGGCACGCGATTATCCACCGCTGTTTGCTGCCCTGGGGCTACACCCGTTGTATATTGCCGAGCACCATGAGCCGGAGCTGGAACAATTGGCGGGGTTCCTGGCCAGCCGACCGCCTAAGCTGGTGGCGGTGGGGGAGATTGGCCTCGATCTGTATATGGAAAACCCGCAGTTCGAGCGCCAACAGCAGGTGTTAACCGCGCAATTGAAGCTGGCAAAGCAACATGATTTGCCAGTGATCCTGCATTCGCGCCGCAGTCACGATCAGTTGGCGGCGATGCTGCGCCGCACCGAAGTACCTCGTCGCGGCGTGGTGCACGGCTTTGCCGGCAGTCTGTCGCAGGCGCAGGCGTTTATCCGCCTGGGATATTACATTGGCGTCGGTGGCACCATTAGCTATGAGCGGGCGCAGAAAACCCGTAATGTCATGGCCCAACTGCCGTTGACGTCGCTGCTGTTGGAAACCGATGCGCCCGACATGCCGCTGGCCGGTTACCAGGGGCAACCGAACCGCCCCGAGCGCGCTGCTGAAGTGTTCGCTGCCCTGTGCCAATTGCGCCCAGAGTCGGAGGAGATGATCGGCGCCCAATTACAGCGAAATACACGAGAGTTATTTTCAGTGTGATGGGGTGTTTTTCCGGGAATTATATTTTCGTTATGGATGCTTTGCCATTTTTTCATTTTGTTATTAACGTATTGTAATTGCTTTTCGAATAATAAGTTAATGACAATCAATAAATGACTCGATAACTGACTGAGTCTTATTTTTCAAACATGACATAATTCACAAAACAAAAGTGGATGCTATGTTTAACTAAGCGCGTCTATCGTTTTCCATTCATATTTACCCTGTTATATTCAGACAGCAGGGCAGTTAATCTCCAATCATCAGGTATTACAATACACTTAACGCGTTTAAATAAAGGGTGATTCAAAAACCGCATATTGGATCAGGCTGTGCCCTACACATGGATTGAGGGAATATTACGTGAAAATATCAAAGTTTATCTTTCCATTAGTCACAGTGGCATTTTTTACCAGCGCCTCTGTTCAGGCTGTTGACCTTACGATATATCATACCAACGACTTGCATGCCAATGTGCTCCCTTTTAAAGCCCCTTATGTCAGCAAAGAAAAACCAGTGGGGGGATTCGCCAATATTGCCACTATCGTCAAACAGGCCAAAGCCAAAGATGATGGCGTCTTCTTCTTCGATGCCGGGGATTTTTTTACCGGTCCTTATATCAGCACGCTAACGAAGGGTGAGGCTATCATTGATGTGATGAATCAAATGTCGTTTGATGCTGTTTCTATCGGTAATCATGAATTTGATCATGGTGTACCTAATATGATTCAGCAGATGAATAAGGCCACCTTTCCTGCGTTATTAGGCAACCTGTTCTATGAAAATAGCGATAAACCGGTGTGGGATAAACCCTGGGTTATTTTGGAGAAGGCCGGCGTTAAGGTTGGCGTGATTGGTTTGCACGGGAAATTCGCTTTCTACGATACGGTAAATAAAAATATGCGCAAGGGTGTCGAGATGCGCGACGAAGTGGAATACCTGAATAAATATCTTGGGCAGATCCGCGACAAGGTGGACATTACCGTATTGTTAATTCATGAAGGCGTGCCGGCACGGCAATCCAGTTTTGGTGCGACGGACGTGAGTCGGCGGTTAAATAAAGACATAGAGCTGGCAAAGCAGGTGCAGGGGCTGGATATCATTATTACCGGTCATGCTCATGTGGGTACGCCGGAACCCATCAAGGTGAACAATACATTAATCGTTTCCACCGATGCCTATGGCATCGATCTGGGAAAACTGGTGCTGAATATTGACGATAAAAGTAAAAAGATCACCGGCTATAAAGGGCAGCTAATCAATATTTACGCTGGTGATGTTGAACCCGATCGGGCAACGGCGGATAAGATCGCGCTATGGACGGATAAGCTGAAAGAGATCACTCAGCAGAAAATCGGTAAGGCCAGTGCAGAATTGACGCGTTCTTATGGTGAGTCTTCTCCCGTAGGCAATATGGTCGGTGATGCCTTTTTGGCCATGGATCCACGGGCGCAATTCGCCTTCGTCAACAGTGGCGGTTTGAGAAGTGAGCTGGCTCAGGGGGAAATTAAACTGGGCGATATTATCACCCTGTTTCCTTTCCCGGACGACTTGAGCTACATGGAAATCAACGGCAAACAGCTACGTTCGTTAATGAATCATGCGGCAAATCTGACCAATGGCATCCTGCAAGTCTCGAAGGGCATCGAGATGAAATACGATAGCCGCAAGCCGCTCAATCAACGCATCGTCTCGTTAACGGTGCAGGGGCAGCCGCTAAAGGATGACGCCTGGTACCCGATTGTGGTGAATTCATTCCTGGCCACGGGTGGGGATGGGTTCAGCGCCTTTACCGAAGGGCGTAACATCAAGACGGTGGCCGGCAGCGGCGCGGCAGAAGCGGTGGTGGACTATATCAAGTCCCAAGCGGAGATCTCCCCCAACGAGCAAAAACGGATTAAGGACGTGGCACTGTAGCCAATTAGGCCGGTGAGCCAAGGTCATGCAGAAGGATTAAACCGTGATGCATGTCACGTACTGGTGTTTTCTATTGCGTCTGGTTGTATATATTTGTGACATAAATCGGTGCGGGCGTTGTCCCGCTCCGTATAATCGCACCCCGAAAACACTCATAAGCAACCCTCGCGGGACAACCGGACAGGGATGCATTTCTTTTTTTCGCAACAGGGATACTTTGCATGCAACTCATCATGAGCCTGGTCGGCATGGCGGCGCTGATCGCCATCGCCGTGCTGCTCTCCAGCAACCGCCGCGCGATTAAGTTTCGCACCGTTGGCTGGGCATTCGTTCTTCAGGTCGCCATCGGCGCGCTGGTGCTGTACGTCCCGGTAGGTCGCGCCATTCTTGGCGGCATGTCGGCCGGCGTGGCTAACGTAATCGCCTACGGTAATCAGGGCATTTCATTTATCTTCGGCGGTCTGGTTTCCGACAAGATGTTTGAAGTCTTTGGCGGCGGCGGCTTTGTTTTTGCGCTGCGCGTCCTGCCGGTGATCGTGTTCTTCTCCTCGCTGATTGCGGTGCTTTACTACCTCGGCATCATGCAACTGGTGATCCGCGTGCTGGGCGGCGGCGTGCAAAAATTGCTGGGTACCTCGCGGACAGAATCGCTGTCGGCGACCGCCAATATCTTTGTTGGCCAAACTGAAGCTCCGCTGGTGGTGCGTCCGTATATCGCCACCATGACCCAATCTGAGTTGTTCACCGTGATGTGTGGCGGCCTGGCCTCGGTGGCCGGTTCGGTGCTGGCAGGTTATGCCCAGATGGGCGTACCGCTGGAATACCTGATTGCGGCTTCGTTCATGGCCGCACCGGGTGGCCTGCTGTTTGCCAAGCTGATGGTGCCGGAAACCGAAAAAACCCACGACAGGGACGATGCAACGAAGTTGATCGCGGAAGAAGACCGCCCGGCCAACGTGATTGACGCAGCGGCTTCCGGTGCAGCTTCCGGCATGCAGTTGGCGCTGAACGTGGGCGCAATGTTGCTGGCGTTTATCGCGCTGATCGCCCTGTTGAACGGCATTCTCGGCGGTATTGGCGGCTGGTTCGACTATCCGCAGCTGTCGCTGGAGCTGATCCTCGGTTGGGTGTTCTCACCTATTGCCTTCCTGATCGGCGTGCCATGGCATGAAGCGATGACCGCCGGTTCGTTTATCGGCCAGAAGATCATCGTGAATGAATTTGTTGCCTACATGAACTTTGGTGCTTATTTGCGTCCGGACGACGTGGTGGCGGCAGAGGGGCTGCAGGTGCTGTCGACGCATACCAAGGCGATTATCTCCTTTGCCCTGTGCGGCTTTGCCAACCTGTCATCGGTGGCGATCCTGCTCGGTGGTCTGGGCAGCATGGCACCGAATCGTCGTCACGACATCGCGCGTTTCGGTCTGAAAGCCGTGGCGGCGGGGACGCTCTCCAACCTGATGAGCGCGACCATCGCCGGGTTCTTCCTGGCGCTGTAATCCCCGGGCTGTCCTGCATAGGGCAACAGGCTCTATTGCAGGACAGCGCCTATACTTCTAACACGGGCACAGAATGCTGTGCCCGCTATCTTTGCCCGTTTCTTTAGCGAATTTGTGAACGATATCGCGTTATTTTGTGATGGTCTTCACATATAATTCCGGTCTGTTACAGTGTTATTTCATATAGTGTGACTGTGAACGCGAATTGCCCCTGGCGATCGTGTTCAAATAGCTATTACTGACCCTGCGCGATGCGAAGGGTTATGTGCGGTGAGAAGGATCTCAGTTGCCGATGAGGGACCCGTTCCCCAGCGCTATCTTCAAGGAACCAAGTCCGCTCGCCAACACCCAGGTTCTCAGTTGGAGAGTTTTATGACCGAATTAACCGCAGCAGCGCAACGTGCGCTGACCTTAATGGATTTGACCACGCTGAACGATGATGACACCGATGAGAAAGTGATCGCGCTGTGTCGTCAGGCGAACAGCCCGGCCGGGCATACCGCGGCCATCTGCATTTACCCGCGCTTTATTCCGGCGGCGCGCAAGGCCCTGCGTGAGCAGGGGACGCCAGACATCCGCATTGCGACCGTCACCAACTTCCCGCATGGCAACGATGATATCGAGATCGCGCTGGCGGAAACCCGTGCGGCTATCGCTTACGGTGCCGATGAAGTGGACGTGGTGTTCCCATACCGCGCACTGATCGCCGGTAATGAGCAGGTTGGTTTTGAGCTGGTGAAACAGTGCAAGCAGGCCTGTCTGGCCGCCAACGTGCTGCTGAAAGTGATCATCGAAACCGGTGAGCTCAAGCAGGCCAATCTGATCCGCAAGGCTTCGGAAATTGCCATCAATGCCGGCGCGGACTTTATCAAGACCTCAACCGGTAAAGTGCCGGTCAACGCGACGCTGGAAAGCGCCGAGCTGATGATGTCGGTGATCCGCGATATGGGCGTCGCCAAGACGGTGGGCTTCAAGCCGGCCGGCGGCGTGCGTACGGCGGAAGATGCACTGCATTACCTGCAACTTGCCGATCGTATTCTGGGTGAAGGCTGGGCCGATGCGCGTCATTTCCGCTTCGGGGCTTCCAGCCTGTTAGCCAGCCTGTTGGCGACGCTGGGCCACGGTGCCGAGCCGTCTGGCAGCGGTTACTGATCGATTCCGTCGGCTAGGCGCGATATGGCGTCTGCCTGCACTCTACATTAGCTAAAACAGGGGGATGCCTTGTTCCTGGCACAAGAAATTATTCGTAAAAAACGTGACGGTCAGCCGTTGAGCGAAGCGGAAATCCGCTTTTTCATCAATGGTATCCGTGACAATGTGGTTTCTGAAGGGCAGATCGCGGCGCTGGCGATGACCATTTACTTCCACGATATGACCATGCCGGAGCGCGTGGCGCTCACCATGGCGATGCGTGATTCCGGCACCGTGCTGGACTGGAAAAGCCTGTCTCTGAACGGTCCGCTGGTCGACAAGCATTCTACCGGTGGCGTGGGCGACGTGACTTCGCTGATGCTCGGCCCAATGGTGGCGGCCTGTGGCGGCTACGTGCCGATGATCTCCGGCCGTGGCCTGGGGCATACCGGCGGTACGCTGGACAAGCTGGAAGCGATCCCGGGTTTTAATATTTTCCCGGACGACAATGCCTTCCGTAAGATTATTCAGGACGTGGGCGTGGCGATTATCGGCCAGACCAGCTCGCTGGCACCGGCGGACAAGCGCTTCTACGCGACCCGTGATATTACCGCCACGGTGGATTCTATCCCGCTGATCACCGCCTCAATTCTGGCGAAGAAGTTGGCGGAAGGGCTGGATGCGTTGGTGATGGATGTTAAAGTCGGTTCCGGTGCCTTTATGCCAACCTACGCATTGTCGGCCGATCTGGCACAGGCGATTGTGGGCGTGGCTAACGGCGCAGGCTGCAAAACCACCGCGTTGCTGACTGACATGAACCAAGTGCTGGCTTCCAGCGCCGGTAATGCGGTCGAAGTTCGCGAAGCGGTACGCTTCCTGACCGGTGAATACCGTAACCCGCGCCTGCTGGAAGTGACCATGGCACTGTGCGTGGAAATGCTGCTTTCCGGCGGCCTGGCGAAAGATGACGCCGATGCGCGTGCCAAACTGCAGGCGGTGCTGGACAATGGTAAAGCGGCGGAAGTGTTTGGCCGCATGGTGGCGGCGCAACAGGGCCCGACCGATTTCGTCGAGCGCTACGACAGCTACCTGCCGGCGGCCACCCTGAGTAAACCGGTTTACGCCGAAAAACAGGGTATCATCAGTGCGATGGATACCCGTGCGCTGGGCATGGCGGTGGTATCGCTGGGCGGCGGCCGTCGTCGCGCGACCGACAATATCGACTACAGCGTCGGCCTGACAGGCATGGCCCGTCTGGGCGATAAAGTCGATACCCAGCAGCCGCTGGCGGTGATCCACGCTAACGACGAAGAAAGCTGGCAGCAGGCGGCCGAAGAGGTGCGCAGTGCGATGGTGCTGAGTGACAAAGCGCCGGAAGTGACGCCAGTCGTTTATAAGCGTATCACTGAATAATTAACGAATCAGGAGTGGCAGCGGCGTTTTCGCTGTCGCCCACAGCGTGAGAACACGCAGGAGAGCATGATGAAACGCACATTTATTATGGTATTAGACTCATTCGGTATTGGCGCAAGCGAAGATGCGGCGAAATTTGGCGATCAGGGTTCCGATACTCTGGGCCACATTGCCGAGGTTTGTGCTCGCGGTGAAGCCAACGTGGGCCGTCAGGGCCCGTTGACCCTGCCTAACCTGAGCCGTCTGGGCCTGGGCAAAGCGGCGGAAGAATCCACCGGTACCTTCCCGCAGGGGCTGGACCGCAATGCGGATATCATTGGCGCCTATGCTCACGCCAGCGAACTCTCTTCCGGTAAGGATACGCCTTCAGGCCACTGGGAAATTGCCGGCGTGCCGGTATTGTTCGACTGGGGCTATTTCAGCGATGAGCACAACAGCTTCCCGCAGGAGCTGCTGGACAAGCTGGTTGAGCGCGCCAATCTGCCGGGTTACCTCGGCAACTGCCACTCTTCCGGCACCGTGATCCTCGACCAGTTGGGCGAAGAGCACATGAAAACCGGCAAACCGATTTTCTACACCTCTGCCGACTCGGTCTTCCAGATCGCCTGTCACGAAGAGACCTTCGGCCTGGACCGTCTGTATGAGCTGTGTGAAATCGCCCGTGAAGAACTGACCGAAGGCGGTTATAACATTGGCCGCGTGATCGCGCGTCCGTTCCTGGGCGACAAGCCGGGCAACTTCCAGCGTACCGGTAACCGCCATGACCTGGCAGTAGAGCCACCGGCGCCAACCGTGCTGAAAAAACTGGTGGACGAGAAGGGCGGCGAAGTGGTGTCTATCGGTAAAATCGCCGATATCTACGCTAACGTGGGTATCACCAAAAAGGTCAAGGCGACCGGTATCGATGCGCTGTTCGACGCCACCCTGATCGAAATGGAAAAAGCCGGCGACAACACCATTGTGTTCACCAACTTCGTTGATTTTGACTCCTCTTACGGCCACCGCCGTGACGTTGCTGGCTATGCCGCCGCGCTGGAGCTGTTCGACCGTCGCCTGCCGGAGCTGCTGAAACTGGTTAAAGATGAAGACATCATTATCTTCACCGCTGACCACGGCTGTGACCCGACCTGGCCGGGCACCGATCACACCCGTGAACACATCCCGGTCTTGGTTTACGGCCCGAAAGTGAAGCCTGGCTCGCTGGGCCACCGTGAAACTTTCGCCGACATCGGCCAGACCGTTGCCAGCTACTTTGGCGTGTCGCCGATGGATTACGGCAAATCGATGTTCTAAGACTTTGTTAGTGCCAGGCGGTTGCCCGGCGTATTTTTTTATTCATGACGACGATTTAAAGGAAGACAATTATGGCTACGCCGCATATTAATGCTGAAATGGGTGATTTCGCTGACGTAGTACTGATGCCGGGCGATCCGCTGCGTGCAAAATACATCGCGGAAACTTTCCTGGAAGGCGCGGTGGAAGTGAACAACGTGCGTGGCATGCTGGGCTTCACCGGGACCTACAAAGGCCGCAAAATCTCCGTAATGGGTCACGGTATGGGTATCCCGTCCTGCTCCATTTATGCGCGTGAACTGATTGCCGAATTCGGCGTGAAGAAAATCATCCGTGTGGGTTCCTGCGGCGCGGTGCGTGACGACGTTAAACTGCGTGACGTGGTGATCGGCATGGGTGCTTGCACCGATTCCAAAGTGAACCGCATGCGTTTCAAGGATCATGACTACGCGGCAATCGCCGACTTTGACATGGTGCGTAACGCAGTAGACGCAGCGGCAGCGCAGGGTATTCCGGCGCGCGTAGGTAACATCTTCTCCGCTGACCTGTTCTACACGCCAGATCCGGACATGTTCCAGGTGATGAAGAAGTACGGCATCCTGGGTGTGGAAATGGAAGCGGCCGGTATCTACGGTGTGGCGGCGGAGCTGTACGAAGAGTTTGGCTGTAAGGCACTGACCATTTGTACCGTTTCTGACCACATCCTGCGTCACGAAGCGACCACCGCGGCAGAACGTCAGACCACCTTTAACGAAATGATCGTTATCGCGCTGGAATCTGTACTGCTGGGCGACAAAGAGTAATTTCCAGCGGGCGCAGCACTCTGCTGCGCCCCTGTAGCAATCTATTCACCTTTCCTAAATCATTTCCTGCAAATACTTTACCTGACAGCTAATTAGCGCTATTACTCTATTCATAAATCTATTCACGAATCTATTCATCTATGACGGGCATCGAGCAATTACTACGTAATGGCCCAGCGACATCTACAGCACTTACTGAAGCGCTGGGTATCAGTCAACCGACATTATCGCGCCGTATTCGCAATTTGGCAGGAAGCGTACTGGTGATGGGCAAAGGCCGGGCCACCCGCTATGCGTTGCTCAGAAGCGTGGCAGGTGAAGGGCAGTTTCCGCTGTATCAGGTGGATGAGCAGGGTAAGGCACATAAGTTTGCCACGCTTTATCCTGTCTATCCGGCTGAAGGATGCGCGGTACAAAATGAGCAAAATGGTGAATGGCAACTTTATGATGGTTTGCCTTGGTATCTGAACGATCTGCGGCCGATAGGTTTTCTTGGCCGGGCATGGGGGAAGGCGGTTTCTCAAGTATTGCGCCTGCCGGAAGATACTCTGCTTTGGAACGAAGAGCAGCGACTGTGGGCGCTTTGTCACTTTGGTGACGACATGAGCGGTAACCTGCTGCCTGGCAACGGCAGCTATCAACGCTGGCTGGTACATGACCTGGAGCAGGCAGTGCCGATGGCGGAAAAAACAGCCCGTTACGCAGAGCTGGCTGAGAAGGCGCTTGCAGGGGAACTGGTTGGGTCTTCTGCCGGTGGTGAGCAACCCAAGTTTATTGCTTATGCTGAACTGAGGGACGAGCGACAAGGTCATGTATTGGTTAAATTCAGTACGGCCCCGGAAAACCCCAATGCGCAGCGTTGGAGTGATTTGCTGATCGCAGAGTCACTGGCGTTACAGGTCGTGGCGGAAGCGGGGTTGCCTGCGGCACGAAGTGAAGTCTTGTTGGGTGAAAATCAGCAGTGTTTTCTGGAAATTGAACGGTTCGATCGCATCGGCCCGTTTGGCCGGGTAGCGATGGTTTCACTCGAAGCATTGGATGCCGAGTTTAGCGGTAGCGGCAATGCCAATTGGGTTACGGCGGCGCAAGGGTTATTGCAGCATGGTGTGATAGACAACCCCACCTGTCAGAGAATGGCTCTGTATTGGGCATTCGGCCGGTTGATTGCCAATAGCGATATGCATCAGGGGAACTTGTCGTTTCTGTATCCCGAACAGCGGCCGGTGGTTTTAGCCCCTTTGTATGACATGTTGCCGATGGCATTTGCGCCAACCAGCAGCGGTAATATGCGCCATCAAGCGTTGGAAATCCGATTGGGTCATGAAGTCAGCGGTGCCGTTTGGCGGCAGGCGGAATTGATGGCGCTGGAGTTTTGGCAACGTGTGGCACGGCATACACTTATCAGCGAAGATTTTCGCGTTATCGCCGACCAGATGCTGGCACAGGTTCAGGGGCTGAACGAGCGTATTCAGCGAATGGCTTAAGAACCGCTCTCGGGCTTCTTCTCTTCTTCTTTATTCGCATCCGGCCGCGCGTCGTCATCGTCATTTTCTACCGTGTTACCTTCTTCCAATGGCGTATTGGCGGTCAGCAGGTACGGCGATTGCTGCCAGCGGCTGCGGCGGTGTTGCAGTAGCGTACGCGCCAGAATAATGCCGATGGCCAGAGCCAGCAGGATCATCAGGCGCAGCAGGTTGGTGGTGTTATCCACCTGTTTGGATTCGGTCGCCAGTACGTGGGTATCCAGCGTGATGCGGATAAAGCCGATTGGGCCGTCTTTGCCCTGAATGGACTCGACCAGTTGATGATTGAAGTAGCTGCCGGCGCGTTTACCGTCGAGCGACAAACGATCGCGTATACTTATCTGTTCACCGGCGTGTGAAACCAACGTGCCGTCGAGCTGATAGACGCTGGCGTCCAGAATGCGGCTGCCCCCGGTGAGCTGTTTGAGGATGGCGTCGATGCGCTGGTTATCGACGTCGCTGTCGTCGTCCATCAGCGGTGCCAGGCTGGAGGCCACCTGTTTGGTCAGCGTTTGCGCCAGTTCTTCCACCTGTTCGGATCGCGCCAGTTGGTGACTCAGGCTAAAATAGGACGCGCCCTGCATCAACAGTACCAGCAAAGCCAGGCAAATCAGGATAATAGCGGTGCGGTGCAGGCGAAATTTCAGTTTAGCGCGAGCCATGCAGGTTCCTTGGGCATCTTGGACACTTTATGTTGCCAGAAGCAATGGCGATAGGATAGCTTGATGCGTCGTTTTATCATGCAGTGTTTTTTCAGGAGTTAAGGATGTCGAATAGTCTGACCTATTGCGATCTCCCGGCAGAGATCTCTCAATGGCCGGGTCTTCCCCTTTCGCTGAGCGGTGACGAAGTGATGCCGCTGGATTATCGGGCGGGTCATACCGGTTGGCTATTATATGGCAGAGAACTGAACAAAACGCGCATTACCGATTTCCAGCGCAAGCTGGGTGCGGCGATGGTGATTGTTACCGCCTGGTGCGTCGAGGACTATCAGGTGGTGCGTCTGGCTGGCACCCTGACGGCACGCGCCAAGCTGTTGGCGGCGGAGAGCGGGCTGGATGTGGCACCGCTTGGCAAAATTCCTCATTTGCGCACCCCTGGGCTGCTGGTGATGGATATGGACTCTACGGCGATAGAAATTGAATGTATCGACGAGATCGCCAAACTGGCAGGCGTCGGTGAGCAAGTGTCTGAAGTCACCGAACGTGCGATGCGGGGTGAACTGGATTTTACCGCCAGCCTGCGCCAACGCGTCGGCACGCTGAAAGGCGCCGATGCCAATATCCTCAAGCAGGTGCGCGATGAGCTGCCACTGATGCCTGGGCTGGCCAACCTGGTGCGCAAGCTGCAGGCGATGGACTGGCACGTGGCGATCGCTTCCGGCGGTTTCACCTATTATGCCGAGTACCTGCGCGATAAACTAAAATTGGTGGCGGTGGCGGCTAATGAGCTGGAAATTCGCGACGGCAAACTGACCGGTGAAGTGCTGGGACCGATAGTCGATGCGCAGTTTAAAGCCGATACGCTGGTCGCACTGGCGGAAAAACTGGGTATTCCGCCGCAGCAAACCGTGGCCATCGGCGACGGTGCCAACGATTTAAAAATGATGCAGGTTGCCGGGTTGGGCATTGCCTATCACGCCAAACCGAAAGTCTATGAGAAGGCGCAGGTGTCGATTCGCCATGCTGACCTGATTGGCGTGCTGTGTGTACTGACCGGTAGCCTGAAACACGAAGTTCGCTAAAGTTGACCCTGATCCGGCGATAATGCCAGACAGCGGCAATGTGGTAAAAACAGAGGTAATACGTGGCAAAAGCAGCAAAACGGGCGTTTGTATGTAATGAGTGCGGGGCCGATTATCCGCGCTGGCAAGGGCAGTGCAGCGCTTGCCACGCCTGGAACAGCATTACAGAAGTGCGTCTGGCTGCGGTGTCTTCCTCTTCTCGCAATGAGCGCCTGAGCGGCTACGCCGGCGATGCCGGCATCAGCAAGGTGCAAAAACTGTCGGACATCAGTCTGGATGAGCTGCCGCGTTTCTCCACCGGTTTCCTTGAGTTTGACCGGGTGCTGGGGGGCGGGGTGGTGCCGGGCAGTGCGATCCTGATCGGCGGTAACCCTGGCGCCGGCAAGAGTACGCTGCTGTTGCAGGTGCTGTGCAAACTTTCCGAACAGATGAAAACCCTGTACGTCACCGGTGAAGAATCATTGCAGCAGGTCGCGATGCGCGCCCACCGTCTTGGCTTACCGACTGGCGGCCTGAATATGCTGTCGGAAACCAGTATCGAGCAGATCTGCCTGATTGCCGAGCAGGAACAGCCGAAACTGATGGTGATTGACTCCATCCAGGTGATGCACATGGCGGACATTCAGTCTTCGCCGGGCAGCGTAGCGCAGGTGCGTGAAACCGCCGCCTACCTGACGCGTTTCGCCAAGACGCGCGGTGTGGCGATTGTGATGGTGGGACACGTCACCAAAGACGGCTCTCTGGCCGGGCCGAAAGTTTTGGAACACTGTATTGACTGCTCGGTGCTGCTGGACGGCGACGCCGATTCGCGTTTTCGTACCCTGCGCAGCCACAAAAACCGCTTTGGTGCGGTGAATGAATTGGGCGTTTTCGCCATGACAGAACAGGGCCTGCGTGAAGTCAGCAACCCATCGGCCATTTTCCTCAGCCGTGGCGATGAGGTCACCTCCGGCAGTTCGGTGATGGTGGTGTGGGAAGGCACGCGGCCGTTGCTGGTGGAAATTCAGGCGCTGGTGGATCATTCGATGATGTCCAATCCGCGTCGGGTGGCCGTGGGTCTGGAACAAAACCGGTTGGCGATCCTGCTGGCGGTGCTGCATCGCCACGGCGGGCTGCAGATGTCGGATCAGGACGTGTTTGTTAACGTGGTTGGCGGGGTGAAAGTCAGTGAAACCAGCGCCGATCTGGCGTTGCTGATGTCGCTGGTGTCCAGCCTGCGCGATCGCCCGCTGCCAAACGATTTGGTGGTGTTTGGCGAAGTGGGGCTGGCGGGGGAGATCCGTCCGGTGCCGAGCGGCCAGGAACGTATTTCCGAAGCGGCGAAACACGGTTTCAAGCGGGCCATCGTGCCACATGCCAACGTACCCAAGAAACCACCGGCCAATATGCAGGTGTTCGGCGTGAAGAAACTGGCGGACGCATTGGACGTGCTGGAACAGTTTTATTAATTGCCACGCGGTGTGCAGATTATGCTATTTTGTTTAGCATATTAAACGGAGGGGCTATGCGGCAATTCGATTACCTGAAGGCGTCGATTAAGCAGAAGAGCTGCACTCTGCAGCAGGTGGCGGATGCCAGTGGCATGACCAAAGGCTATCTCAGCCAGTTATTGAACGACAAAATCAAAAGTCCGAGCGCCCAGAAACTGGAGGCGCTGCACCGCTACCTTGGCCTGGAGTTTCCACGGCGTGAGAAAAAGGTCGGCGTGGTGTTTGGTAAATTTTACCCTCTGCACACCGGCCACATTTACCTGATCCAGCGCGCCTGCAGCCAGGTAGATGAGCTGCACGTGATCCTGTGTCACGACGAACCCCGCGACCGGGAGCTGTTCGAAAACAGTTCAATGTCGCAACAGCCGACGGTCAGCGATCGTCTGCGCTGGCTGCTACAAACCTTCAAGTACCAGAAAAACATCCATATTCATTCCTTCGACGAACAGGGCATTGAACCCTATCCGCATGGCTGGAACGTCTGGAGCGATGGGGTGAAGGCTTTTCTGGAACAGAAAGCCATTGTGCCGAGCTTTATCTATTCCAGCGAAGCGCAGGATGCCCCGCGCTACCGTGAACATCTGGGGATTGAAACCGTTCTGATTGATCCCGAACGTTCATTTATGAATATCAGCGGCCGCCAGATCCGTCAGGATCCGTTCCTTTATTGGGATTATATTCCGACCGAAGTGAAGCCGTTCTTTGTTCGTACCGTGGCGATCCTCGGCGGTGAGTCGAGCGGCAAATCGACGCTGGTGAATAAGCTGGCAAACATCTTTAACACCACCAGTGCCTGGGAATATGGCCGCGACTATGTGTTCTCGCACCTCGGTGGGGATGAGATGGCGCTGCAGTATTCCGACTACGACAAGATTGCTCTTGGGCAGGCGCAGTACGTCGACTTTGCGGTGAAGTACGCCAATAAAGTGGCCTTTATCGACACCGACTTCGTCACCACTCAGGCCTTCTGTAAAAAGTACGAAGGGCGCGAGCACCCCTTTGTGCAGGCGCTGATCGACGAGTACCGGTTTGATCTGGTGATCCTGCTGGAAAACAACACCCCCTGGGTGGCGGATGGCCTGCGCAGCCTGGGTAACCCCAAGGATCGCAAAGTGTTCCAGCATTTGTTGGAAGAGATGCTGCGGGCCAATAACATCGAGTATGTACACGTGGAGTCCAGCGACTATGACGAACGCTTCCTGCGCTGCGTCGAGCTGGTAAAACAACTGCTGGCGGCCGATGCCAGTCGGCTGCTCGGTGTTGCGGCGGTATAAGCCATCGGGGCGCAGCGTGCTGCGCCCCGTCTGCCATCAGTAAACAATCACCAGTTTGCCCTGCATATGCCCGTCGAGCAGTTTTTTATGCGCGGCGGTCAGGGTGTCGACCGTCAACCCCTGCAAGGTTTCGCTCAGGGTGGTACTCAGTTTTCCTTCATCCAGCATTTGCGCCACTTGCTTGAGGATCTCACCCTGTTGGGCGATGTCCGGCGTGGTGAACATGCTGCGAGTAAACATCAACTCCCAATGCAAAGCGGCACTTTTCAACTTCAGCGCATTTTGGTCCAACGGCTGTGCATTTTCGACGATGGTACAGATATGGCCCATTGGCGCAATCAGATCGGAAATCGCTTTCCAGTGCCCGTCGGTGTCGTTCAGGCAAAGAATATAATCCACATTCTCAATGCCCTGCTGCGCCAGATTCGCTTTCAGATCGCGGTAGTCCACCACCAGATCGGCACCGCGCTCCCGGCACCAGGCCGCCGACTCGGGGCGTGATGCAGTCGCAATCACCTTCACCTGGCTGCGCTGCGCGGCAAACGGGATCGCCAGCGAACCTACGCCACCGGCACCGCCGATAATCAACAGGGTTTTACCGGGGGCGGCGTCCTGAATCTTCAGGTGTTCGAACAGCGCTTCCCAGGCGGTCAGGGCGGTCAGCGGCATGGCGGCGGCTTCAGCCCAGTTCAGACTTTGCGGCTTATGGGCGGTAATACGCGAGTCAATCAACTGATGGGTAGTGTTGCTGCCTGGGCGGGTGATATCACCGGCGTACCAGACTTCATCACCGGGTTTGAAACCGCTGACGCTGCTGCCCACTTCGACCACGATACCGCTGGCATCCCAACCGAGAATACGGGGCTGTTGCAGGCCACTTTTTTGCAGGCCGGCATGGACCTTGGTATCCACCGGGTTGACCGACACCGCTTTGACTTCAACCAATAAATCGTACTGGCCTGGGGTGGGTTTTTCCGGGCTGATTGCAATGAAGTTGGCGGGGTTTTTCGGGTCTACGGCAATGGCTTTAATCGACATGACTGTGCTCCTTTCGAATGAATACCCTCAGTGTAGACCTGTTGGCAGTTGATGATAAGATGGACAATAAATAACTGAGTGTTCGTTTGAGGTGAACAATGAGGTTTAAACAGCTTCAGGATATGGCGTTGTTTGCGCTGGTGGCTGAATGTGGCAGCTATACCGCCGCCGCCAAACGAGCTGCCTTGCCAAAGTCCAGCGTCAGCCAGCGCATTAGTCAGTTGGAACAGACGCTGGGTCTGCGGCTGTTGAACCGCACCACCCGTCAGCTCAATCTGACCTTTGCCGGTGAACGCTATCTGGAACACTGCCAGGAAATGCTGTCCGCCGCCGAACGGGCCGACCTGGCGCTGCAACGGCTGCGTGATAACCCCAGTGGGCGGTTGCGTATCTCGACCCCCGCCGGGTTGGGGGCAACCTTGCTGGCGCGGCTGGCGGCGGATTTCCAGCGGCAATATCCGGATGTCTCGCTGGAGGTGTCGGTATCTGATGCCATGGTAGATATGGTGCAGGAGGGGTTCGATGCCGCGTTGCGAACCGGTAAGCCTCAGGATTCTTCACTGATTGGCCGTCGTTTGGGGCATGCGCCACGTTATTTGCTGGCGTCGCCGGCCTATCTGGCGCAGTCCCCGCAGATTGTCGATCCGCAACAGTTGCAGCAGCACCGCTGTATTGCACACAGCTCCTGGCCGGTCTGGAGCCTGCGTCGGGGCGACGAGTATTTTCGTTGGCAGCTGCCGATGCGGCATGTTACCGATAATCTGCTGTACGCGCGGGAATGTGCGATTGCCGGTGCGGGTATCACCATGCTGCCGGCCTTTCTCAGCCGTGAGGTGGTGGCGCAGAAGCAATTGGTGGAGGTATTGCCGGAATGGCAGGCGGAAGGTAATGAGCTGTATCTGGTTTATCCAAGCCGCAAGCTGAATTCACCGGCGCTGGCCTGTTTTATCGACGTGGTATTGCAACACCCGGTGTTTGACGATTATGCCCGCGAGCTGGCGTGGGAATAAAAAAAGCGCCGCAGGCGGCGCTTCAGACAACTGACAAAGCCCGTTATTAGGGAGAGCGTGCCGAAGGGGTCGTAGCGGCTTGCCCGCCGGAGCGCCCCTCGGTGCGCTAGGCCCGAGTATCTCGGTTTCAAAGACAACTCAGTCATCAAACTCAAGCGCCGCATGCGGCGCTTTCCGGGATTACTTGGCGATTCGCTTGTACTTGATACGGTGTGGTTCAAGCGCTTCGGCACCCAGCGTCCGTTTCTTGTACTCTTCGTATTCGGTAAAGTTACCTTCGAAGAATTCCACATTGCCTTCATCCTGATAATCCAGAATGTGGGTGGCGATGCGGTCAAGGAACCAACGGTCGTGCGAGATGACCATCGCACAGCCTGGGAATTCCAACAGGGCGTTTTCCAGCGCGCGCAGGGTTTCGATATCCAGGTCGTTGGTCGGTTCATCGAGCAGCAATACGTTGCCGCCAACCTGCAGCAGCTTGGCCAGATGCAGACGGCCACGCTCACCACCGGACAATTCGCCGACGCGTTTGCCCTGATCGACACCCTTGAAGTTGAAGCGGCCGACATAGGCACGGCTTGGCATTTCGGTGTTGCCGATACGCATGATGTCCTGGCCGCCGGAAACTTCTTCCCAAACGGTTTTGGAATTATCCATGCTGTCGCGGAACTGATCGACCGAGGCCAGTTTGACGGTGTCACCCAACACGATGCTGCCGGAATCAGGTTGTTCCTGGCCGGACATCATGCGGAACAGCGTAGACTTACCGGCGCCGTTCGGGCCGATAATGCCAACAATCGCGCCTTTCGGTACTGCAAAGGTCAGGTCATCAATCAGCACGCGGTCGCTGTAAGACTTGCGCAGGTTACTGACTTCAACCACTTTATCGCCCAGGCGTGCGCCAGGTGGGATAAACAGTTCGTTGGTTTCGTTACGCTTTTGGTATTCGGTGCTGTTGAGCTCTTCAAAGCGAGCCAAACGGGCCTTGCCTTTGGACTGACGGCCTTTGGCGCCCTGACGAACCCACTCCAGCTCTTTCTCGATGGATTTGCGACGTGCGGCTTCGGAAGAGGCTTCCTGCGCCAGACGAGCGTCTTTTTGCTCCAGCCAGGAAGAGTAGTTGCCTTCCCATGGGATACCTTCGCCACGGTCCAGCTCGAGGATCCAGCCGGCCACGTTGTCGAGGAAGTAACGGTCGTGGGTAATGGCCACTACGGTGCCTTCGAAGTCATGCAGGAAGCGTTCCAGCCAGGCCACGGATTCGGCATCCAGGTGGTTGGTCGGTTCGTCCAGCAGCAGCATGTCCGGTTTTTCCAGCAGCAGGCGGCACAGAGCGACACGGCGACGTTCACCACCGGAAAGGTTGGCGATTTTCGCGTCCCACTCCGGCAGGCGCAGCGCATCGGCGGCACGCTCCAGCTGGGTGTTCAGGTTGTGGCCATCATGGGCCTGAATGATCTCTTCCAGGCGGCCCTGCTCAGCGGCCAGCTTGTCGAAATCGGCACCTTCTTCGGCGTACAGTGCGTACACTTCATCAAGGCGTTTCAGCGCACCGACCACTTCTGCCAGCGCCTCTTCGACCGACTCACGGACGGTATGCTCGAGGTTCAGCTGCGGTTCCTGCGGCAGGTAACCGATCTTAATCCCTTGTTGTGGGCGAGCTTCACCTTCGATATCGGTATCGATGCCGGCCATGATGCGCAACAGAGTGGATTTACCCGAGCCGTTCAGACCCAGCACACCAATTTTGGCGCCAGGGAAGAAGCTCAGCGAGATGTTTTTCAGGATGTGACGCTTCGGCGGAACCACTTTGCCGACGCGATGCATGGTATAGACGTATTGAGCCACGGTGCCTCTGCCTCTCTATATCAGTTTTTATAGGATGTCTGGCTGCGGAGTGTAGCCCGTTTCGACAGCGGATCCCAGACATCACACAGCGATCGTCAAGTATAACCTTTTATGCGCCGGTGAAGGCGCATATTGGTCACTTAAGGGGTGACGACTATCGCGACGCGGCGGTTTTCCGCCCGGCCGCTGGAGGTGCGGTTATCGGCCACCGGATCGCGTTTACCCATGCCGCGGGTTTCGATGTTGGCACGTGGAATGCCTACGCTGGCGAGCAGATCCGCCACAGCATTGGCGCGACGCAGAGAGAGCTGATCGTTATAGCTGTCTTCACCGTAATTATCCGTATGACCATCCAGACGGAACTGAGTGATACCGACGCTCATCAATGCGCGGCCCATTTTTTGTACCGTGTCGGTACTTTCCGGGTTCAGCTTGCCGATGTTATTGCCAAACAGCACTTTGTCGGACAGGCCAAATTCCCAGCCGTTATCGGTCAGCTTGAACCCTTGCGACTGCAACAGGGCAATTTGCTCGGGCGTCAGGCCCTGAGGTTTGCTCTGGCAGCCGGTGAGGGCCAGCAGGGCGATAAACATCATCGCCAGCAGTGAAAAACGGTTTTTTAGTGTTTGCTGTATCATAATCAAAATCCCTAGTTTTATTTTTTAGCCGGGGCCTTATTTTTGTATTGCCAGCCGCCAGCCTCCGTTATAACGATGCTTTGCCTGGTACATCGCATCGTCAGCTTCGTGCAAGAGCCCCTGAGGCGTTACCGCATGCTCTGGGTAAAGTGCAATACCGATACTCAGAGAGGAAATCACCGCCTCATCGTTCGGTAAAATCACCGGTTGGGTCATGCAGTCGATAATGTTATCGGCAATCTGCAGGACATCTTCCGTAGTGTGGACCGGTGCCAACAATACGGCGAATTCATCACCTCCCAAACGTGCCACCAGATCGCTTTCACGCAGCTGCGCGCGAATGCGCCCGGCAATGGTAGTCAACACCACATCGCCTGCGGCATGGCCGTAACTGTCGTTAACTTCCTTGAAACGGTCACCGTCGATAAACAGCACCGCCAGTTTTTCGCTGGGTTTAATGTCCCCCAGCGCACGGCTCAGACGGCCCTCAAAGAAGGCGCGGTTCGGCAAGCCGGTCAGGCTGTCGTGGGTGGCCCGGTGAGTCAGTGAGTCATTTTCCTGTTTCAGGTGTGCCTGCCAGGCTTCCAGCTCGTCGAGCAGGCCATTAAAGTCGCTGCTCAGCTCATGCAGTTCGGCAATCGGCGCCGACGGCACCCGCAGGCCAAAGGCGCGATCGCGACGTACCGCATGCGCGACATTGGCGATGTCATCCAGAGAACGGACAATGCCCACCAGCATGCGGCGGGAAAGCACCAGCGCACACAGGGTACTGAGCACCAGACAGGCGATCATGCCGATCATGCCGCGCAACAGAAAGCGCAGCAGGCTGCCGCCGTGGCCCAGCAGCCAAACTTTGCCGACCTCTTTGCCTTCATGAGTAATCGGCAGGATCACCGGTTCCGGCAGCGCCCAGCGGGCCACGATTTGTTCCATACCGTGCAGCGGGCCATCTTCGGGGTGACGCCAGGTGGCGAGCACTTTGCCGCTGTTGTTCAGAATTCTGGCTTCCGATACCTCCTCTTTGGAGGCGATCAATACCAGCGCCTCACTTGCGGCGGTGCGGTCTTCAAACACCACGGCAGCTTCGACGGTATAGCTGATGGAGCGTGCAATCAGGTGCAGGTTATGGTTGGCATAAGCGCGCAGCGCAAACAGCGCGACCAGCGTCAGGAAAATCCCGGCGGTGCCGACGGCAATCAGCGCCAGCCCAAGATGCACCCGTTGCAGCACCCGGCCCAGCGTCGGGCGTGACTGCCCCGATCGGTTCTTGCGCAACCACTTCATAGCGGCGGCACCGGTTTGCGTGCCAGTTGCAGCACGTTGGGGTGAACGCGTACGCCGCTGCGTGCCAGTGCATCTAGGTTCACTTTAAAGCTGGCCTCGTCCCCTTCGAACTGCAGACAAAATGCGTTGCCGGCAGAACACTCAGCATCGTTCTCGCTGATGCTGAGAATCGAATGACCGTTAATGCGCTGGATGAAATTCTGTTTCTGCCCGGCATTGATATTGCCTAAATAAATCACGTCACAGCCGGTGCTCAGCAATGGGCTGTCGAAAGCGATGCGCTCGGCTTTTATTGGCCTGGGCGCGCTAAGCAGGATGGGATCGAACAGTCCGTCGGCATATTGTGTCGGCGCCGTCACGCACAATCGGATAGGGTTGGGTCCACTCGGCCAGCGGGCATAGCTGATGATGCCGACCACCACAGTGGTGACGGCATGGGTACGATTTTTATATGAATCGCCCGTCTCGGGGTGGGCCAAACCGGGAAATGCCAACAGAGCGAGTAGAAACAGCGATAACAGACGGCCGTTGTCCAGACGTGCGCAAAGGAAACTCATGAATGAGTTTTTTGCGCAGGTCACTAACAACGCGGCATTTTTTGCCATCTTCATCTGCTATTCCTGCCCACGTCCGCAGTACTGTTGCGGCAACATAACGATGAGAAGCCTGACCCGGTCGAAGGGATAATTGTCTTGCTGAAAACTGTCAATCGCACTGCCTGATGAACACTATCTAACCCATAATTGGCGCGGATTGTATTATAAGATATCCCTGTTGCGCGCTTTATGTGCCATTTTCTCGGAATTATCTTAGCCTTTTTTAATAGTATAAAAACGACCACCGGGGTTTGCCAGGCGTTTTCTGCAAAGTTGGCGCGCCAGGCCTGGGTTCTGGCGGTTTGCGCAACTTTTCTGCCCCTCGTTTTGGGTGCGAAATCCTGCGACGGCTAATAATTTCAAATGGCTTGGTTTTATATTGGCGGTGGGGATTAATAATCGCGGGTCCGACCGGTTTTTAGCGTTAGCCCAGGGTGAAATGATTAATATGGCAAAATTGCCGCCAGCTTTAATTAATTTGTCAGCGAGGGTAAACCTTTTTTACCTGAAGCCCATCGTGACGATAAACTTCTTCTACAGTAGTGAATGGATAGGCGATCCTGCTGTCTATGATAGACGGCTGAGCGGGTTGCTCAGCGTCCCCCTTTTGCTCTGGCGTGCCGGATAGACGTTATTCCACGACAGAGCGCGAAATACTCGGAGAGCCGGGTTCACCGATCCGTTGGCTGCTGACGTAGCGCGGCAACGGGCTGAAGCGGCTCTGGCAACACCATCAGCATTAGCGAGGAAAGAGTCAGTATGGTCAAGGTAGACAAGTGGCGGTTTTTGGCTGTGGGCCTGTGCCTGACGGCATTTTCAAGCGCCGCATTGGCGGATTCCCTGGACGCTCAGCGTCAGCGCTACCTGCAGATCAAGCAGGCGTGGGACAGCAAACAGATGGACGTGGTGGCGCAACTGATGCCGACGCTGCGTGATTACCCGCTTTACCCTTATCTGGAATACCGTGAGCTGACGCAAGATCTCAGCCAGGTCGGATTCTCTGAGGTGAATGACTTTATCAAGCAGCATCCGACGCTGCCACCGGCCAAATCGCTGGCCCCGCGTTTTGTTAATGAACTGGCGCGGCGTGAAGACTGGCGTACCCTGCTGGCCTTCAGCCCGCAGGCGCCGAAACCCATTGCTGCGCGTTGCAATTACTACTATGCCAAATGGGCCACTGGCGATCAGACCGCGGCCTGGAGCGGCGTCGACGACATCTGGATGAGCGGTAAATCGCTGCCGGGAGCCTGTGACAAGTTGTTCAGCGTCTGGCAGGGGGCCGGTAAACAAACGCCAACGGCTATTTTGGAACGCATGAAACTGGCGTTGAAAGAGGGCAACAGTGGCCTGGTGAACAGCCTCTATCGCCAATTGCCGTCAGATTATCAGACCATGGGTGATGCCCTGGTGCGCCTGCAAAACGATCCTGCGACGGTTGAGTCCTTTGCCCGCAGCGTGGGGCCGACCGACTTTACCCGCGCAGCGACCGGCATCGCCTTCGAACGCCTGGCGCGTCAGGATGCGGAAAACGCCCGCGCGATGATCCCAACCCTCGTCCGGCTGCAGAAAATGAGCGACAGCGAGCGGCTGGGGCTGGAGGAAGCGGTGGCATGGCGCCTGATGGGCAGCGATGCGACCTTTGAACAGACCCAGTGGCGCGACAAGGTGATCCTGCGTAGCCAGTCACCGGCACTGCTGGAGCGCCGCGTGCGTATGGCGCTGGGGGCCGGCGATCGCCAGGGGGTGGCGACCTGGCTGGCGCGTCTGCCGACCGAGTCACGCAATAAAGATGAATGGCGCTACTGGCGTGCGAGCATGTTACTGGACGAAGGCAAACGCAGCGAAGGGGAAGAGATCCTGCGTCGGCTGATGACCGAACGTGGCTTCTACCCGATGGTGGCGGCACAGAAACTGAACACGCCTTACCCGGTGATGGTGGCGGTAGCGGCAAAACCCCGCGCTTCATTGGTGGATGGCCCGGAAATTGCCCGGGTGCGCGAGTTAATGTACTGGAATATGGATAACCTGGCGCGCAGCGAGTGGACTTCCTTCGTGGCCAGTCGCAGCCGCCCGGAACAGGAAGCGCTGGCGCGTTATGCCTTCGAGCAGAAATGGGCCGATCTCAGCGTGCAGGCAACTATTGTCGGCAAAATGTGGGACCACCTTGAGGAACGTTTCCCGGTGGCCTGGCCGCAAGAATTCCGCGCCGCGACCGATGACAAGGGGATAACGCCGAGTTATGCCATGGCGATTGCCCGTCAGGAGAGCGCCTGGAACCCGAAAGCACAGTCACCGGTAGGGGCCAGCGGCCTGATGCAGGTGATGCCACGTACCGCGCAGCATACCGTGCAGATGTACAATATTCCCGGTTACTCAAGCCCCAGCCAACTGCTTGATCCGCGCGTCAATATTACCATCGGCACCAGCTATCTGGAGTACGTTTACCAGCAATTCGGCCGCAATCGGATCCTGTCATCGGCGGCTTACAATGCCGGTCCGTCTCGGGTGAATACCTGGTTGGGTAACAGTGAAGGGCGGGTTGATGCCGTGGCATTTGTCGAAAGCATCCCGTTCTCGGAAACCCGTTCTTACGTGAAGAACGTGTTGGCATACGACGCATTTTATCGCTATCTCATGCATCGGCCGGCTAAAGTGCTGACCGACGCCGAGTGGCAGAGGCGTTATTGATTTTGACGTCGCTATGGTATGCTGCTGTACTAGTTAAATAGTATGGTGGCTTGCCATGACGCAATTATCGCTTAACGACCCGGCTCTTTCAGAACAAGGTAATGAGGATTGGCTGCGCTTTGTTGCGCTGCTGCAGAATTCGTTTGCCCAGGATCTGCATCAACCGCTGATGCAACTGCTGCTGACGCCGGACGAACGTACGGCTTTAGGCACAAGGGTACGGATTATCCAGGAATTGATGCGCGGTGAGATGAGCCAACGTGAGCTGAAGAATGAACTGGGGGCGGGGATTGCCACCATCACTCGCGGTTCGAACAGCCTGAAGGCGGCGACGCCTGCGCTGAAACAGTGGCTGGAACAGCAGTTGCTGGGCGATGCGCAGTAGCGCCGCGCCCACCGAAGGTTATTTCTGTGCCGCGTTGTTATGGTTCTGGTAGATCGGGTTGTGGAAAGGCACCAGCGCCAGCAGCAGAGCCTGATGGTAAACGCTGGTGCGGCTCAATCGCCCATCGGTAAAGATGCCAATAGCGCCACCCTGGCGTTTCACTTCGGCATTGCCGGTGATGGTTGCCATTTCACTGCCCAATTCGCGGCCGGCGCGAATTCCCTGTAAAATCGTCTCCGGCAGCATCAGGCTGGCTGAGCGCGATTCGCCACGGGTCTGCGGGTTTTCCACCGTCATCCAGGCGAAAGTCATATTCTCTTCGATTCCAGCCTCAACGCCGACCCAAAAGTCGGCCTCAGGGCGTACCTGCCGCGCTTCCATAACACGCTGGCGTGCACCGGTGCGGGTTTCGTGATTACCTATGGGTTGCAGTGAAACGCCACTGGCGACGTCGACCGATTCAATGCGGCATTGGTCCTGGCCAAAAGTGTCCTCAAAGGCCAGTTGAATAGCCTTGATCTTTGCCGGGTTGGTAGTTGCAGCGACAACATGATACATAACGGGTTTGGCATCCTTAAGCTAAGAGCCTATTCACTACGTCAGGCGTTTGCGCAAGCGGCATCTGACGACGATAAACTCAGGTTTCACGCAGTATAACGGAAAAGCAAAATGTTACAGGTATACCTCGTTCGCCACGGCGAAACGGAGTGGAATGCGGCTCGCCGCATCCAGGGTCAGTCGGACAGCCCGTTAACCGCCAACGGTGAACATCAGGCTCGCCTGGTTGCCCAGCGCGTCAGCAAACAAGGCATCACACACGTGATTACCAGCGATCTGGGGCGTACCCGTCGCACTGCGCAAATCATCGCGGAGGCTTGCGGTTGCGAGGTGATAAACGACCCGCGTTTGCGTGAGTTGCATATGGGGGTGCTGGAAGAGCGCTTAATCGACAGTCTGACGCCGCAGGAAGAACAGTGGCGCAAGCAGATGGTCGATGGTACTGCCGATGGCCGTATCCCTCAAGGTGAGTCAATGAGCGAGTTGGGCGACCGGATGCGCGAGGCATTGGAAAGTTGCCTGATGTTGCCTGAGGGCAGCAAACCGCTGATTGTCAGCCATGGTATCGCTTTAGGCTGTCTGATCAGTACCGTGCTCGGGCTACCGGCCTATGCCGAGCGCCGCCTGCGTTTACGTAACTGTTCATTGTCGCGAGTCGATCACCAGCAGAGTCCCTGGTTGGCTTCTGGCTGGATCGTCGAAACGGCGGGCGATGTCACGCATCTGGACACGCCCGCGCTGGATGAACTGCAGCGTTAACGGCGGATCGGGATCAAATAGTCGCAGTTGATCTCGGTTGGCGGTTGGGGTGGCCGGCGGTCACCCTTGGGATAAAAGCGCTCAATATCGTGCCCTTTACGGCGCGTGAGTTTGAGTGCCGGCAGGCAGGTGCCATAAACGGTCAGAATAAAGTCCTGCAGGCCAGAAGCCGGGCCTTCATAGCTGAACATCGCATACTCGCCACCTTGCAACACCAGCGGCTGTCCGGCCTGAATTTTCGCCGGTACGTGATGCGGTTCCAGCGCCGTGGTGTACAGCACTTCCTGCTCGTCATCCTTTTCCTGACTCGGACGTGAATGGTGCAGCCCGTATAACACCGGCGGCAGCGACTCTGCTTCGCCCAGATACTGGCGCCAGAACTGTGAACGCAGCTCGGTACGATAGTTGGAAATTTGCTCCAGCGTACAGGAATAGCTCTGCGTCAGGCCAATCAAGTGCTGTTCCGGCATCGTGACAAACTCGGGTTGCGGCAGAGTAAAGGCGCCCAGGCGGATTGGTGGACAAATGCCGAATGAGTTCCAGTCTTCTGCACGGCGATACAGTGCCGGCGTTTGCGCAAACTGTTTTTTAAATGCGCGGGTAAATGTCTGCTGCGAGTCGAAGCGATACTGTAAGGCTATATCCAGAATAGGTCGGCTGGTTAAACGCAGCGCTACCGCAGCCTTGGATAATCTCCTTGCCCGGATATAAGCCCCGATGGCGTTACCGGTAATATCTTTAAACATCCGTTGTAAATGCCATTTAGAGTAACCTGCTTTGGCCGCCACATTGTCCAGTGACAAAGGTTGGTCCAAATGGCTTTCCAGCCAGCTAAGCAGATCACGAATAATACCGGCTTGATCCATAGATCTTCCTCGTAGAGCTTTAGGGTAGGAACCCGAACTGTTTATTCATTACGCTGGTGCTTGCGCTATCAGACCAATCCATGAGCCATTTTGCGTAGCACTCTTTCCTCTTGCCACTGTTGAGCAAGGGTTGGATAGGGGCACACCTTAAACGGGCGCAAAGATATAACGACGCCGCATAATAGCAATTTTTTTCCTCCGAGACTCTCAAAGATTTTTTTCACGCTCTGTGCTAAAAAGACCGGTGCGGACCAGAAAGATCCTTTTTCTGTGACCTAAAACATAAACAATATTGATTGCCGGAACCCATTTTTAGGATTTAGCCTATTGGAGTTAAGTGAATGAAAAAAGGATGGTTATTTTTGTTTTGTTTAGTTTGCGCAACGGTAAATAGTGCGCAAGCAGAACAGGTTGGGTCGGTTGATACGGTATTTAAACTCTTTGGTCCGGACCATAAAATTGTGGTGGAAGCGTTCGACGATCCTGATGTTAAAAATGTAACTTGTTATATCAGCCGGGCAAAAACCGGTGGCATCAAAGGTGGGTTGGGATTAGCGGAAGATACTGCGGATGCCGCCATTTCTTGCCAGCAGGTTGGGCCGATTGAGCTGACTGATAAAATCAAAAATGGTAAGGCGGAAGGGACGGTCGTGTTCCAGAAGCGAACATCGCTGGTGTTCAAGAAACTGCAGGTGGTGCGTTTCTACGATGCTAAACGTAATGCATTGATTTATCTTAGCTATTCAGACCGCGTGGTGGATGGTTCACCGAAGAATGCGCTGAGTGCAGTGCCGATCATCCCCTGGGGTGAGGCAAAATAAGATTTGGGGTTCTGCGGAACCCCAAATATTTTAACGCGGGAGGAGGGCTTACTCTTCCAGATCGCCGCAGAAACGGTAACCTTCACCGTGAATAGTAGCGATGATTTCCGGCGTGTCCGGCGTTGATTCGAAGTGCTTGCGGATGCGACGGATGGTCACGTCCACGGTACGGTCATGCGGCTTCAGCTCACGGCCGGTCATCTTCTTGAGCAGTTCGCCACGGGATTGGATCTTGCCCGGGTTTTCGCAGAAGTGCAGCATGGCGCGGAATTCACTGCGTGGCAGTTTGTATTGCTCGCCCGCGGGGCTGATCAGTGAGCGGCTGTTGATGTCCAGCTCCCAACCGTTGAACTTATAGCTTTCAACCAGGCGACGTTCTTCGCCGACGCTGCCCAGGTTCATGGTGCGTGACAGCAGGTTACGCGCGCGAATGGTCAATTCACGCGGATTAAATGGCTTGGTGATGTAATCATCGGCGCCGATTTCCAGGCCGAGGATCTTGTCAACTTCGTTATCACGGCCGGTCAGGAACATCAGCGCAACGCTGGCCTGTTCGCGCAATTCACGCGCCAGCAGCAGGCCATTTTTGCCTGGCAGATTGATGTCCATGATAACCAGATTGATATCATTTTCAGACAGGATGTTGTGCATCTCTGCACCATCATTGGCTTCATGAACAACGTAGCCTTCCGCCTCGAAAATGCTCTTCAGGGTGTTACGAGTGACTAACTCGTCTTCGACAATCAGAATGTGCGGGGTCTGCATATATGCTACCTAAAATTGCCAACAAAATAGAAAATAGGAAGTACAGAAGTCTTTGTTTTCATAGCGGAGGGCAGAGATTAGCGCTCACGTTCCCTTCTACCAAACGACTAAAGTACGTAAACTCGTTCTTGATGCACTTTCCATCCCATGTCAACAAGATCGCTAGCTTGGTTGGGGCGCTATTCCTTACATCCCCAAAGGTGCCAAAACGGTGCATATCCTAACCGTATTAACAGCAATATAACAGTGCGCACCGAATTCATCACCCAACAAAACTAAGGTTTGTTGACATATATCAAATTCAATTGTAGCACGTTAACAGTTTTGTGAAAAACACTTACAGAAATGCCAGCTTAAGTCACAGAAGCCTAAATTCTGTGTACGATTCAGCATTGCGGCGCCTAATGAGGTAGAATTATTGACTTATTGATAAAAGGCTTCTTTTAACGCTTTGATTAATAAGCACAGTAAAACATAAGTAGCAATAATATGTATTACGAGCAATTTATCGGGGCAATAACCTATTTAGCCCTGTCTACCCTCAATTTCGGGATTATTGTTGCGTAGATGTAAATATAATCAGACTATCCCAAACAGTCAAAAATACGCGATCTGTCGTTTAGTGGAGTATTGATGCAGCTTCATATTGTTTTAGTGGCTCCGGCGCGGCCGGAAAACGTCGGCGCTGCGGCGCGGGCAATGAAAACCATGGGTTTCACTTCGTTGCGCATTGTCGACAGCGAAGCGCACCTGCAACCGGCGGCTCGTTGGGTGGCTCATGGGGCGGGAGATATCCTCGACGGCGTGCAGACTTTCGCCACTCTCGAGCAGGCGCTGGCGGACGTGGATTTCACCGTTGCTACCACTGCCCGCAGCCGCGCGCGTTTCCATTATTACTGTACGCCGCAGCAACTGTTGGGTCAGTTGAGTGAGCGCAGTCAGTGGGTGGGGCAGGCCGCGTTGGTGTTTGGCCGTGAAGATTCCGGCCTGACCAATGAAGAGCTGGAGTTGGCCGATTTGCTGACCGGTGTGCCGATGCAGGCAGATTACCCTTCGTTGAATCTCGGCCAGGCGGTGATGGTGTATTGCTATCAATTGTCGGAACTGATGAAGGTTAGCGCACCGCAGGAACCAGTGGCTAATGAGGGCCAGCTTAAAGCACTGCGTCAGCGTGCCGATGGTTTGCTGGGGGCATTGGGGGTGGGTGACGATCAAAAATTGCGCGATTGGCTGCACCAGCGGCTTGGTACCTTGCAGCAGCGCGATACGGCAATGTTGCATACTTTGCTGCATGACATCGAAAAAAAACTGACAAAGTGATACCCGTAAACATGGCTAATTAGGCAGTGTGATCCACTGCAAAACTGCCGTCTGTCTGTCTTTTTATCCTGCTATTTGGCTTTTCGACTGTCGCATTGCCCAGTTGCTGGGTTGGGCAATAAACAAGCAAAAACAAGAAATAATTTGACTTGGGATAGCGATTGCTTTAACCAATAGAGGGGACAGAGTATTTAATGAGACAGACAGACAAAATGCGAAATATCAGCCTGAACACAACAATTATTACCACCACCGATACCACAGGTAACGGGGCGGGCTGACGCGTACAGGAAACAAAAGAAAAAAGCCCGCACCTAACCAGTGCGGGCTTTTTTTTCGGCTTAAATTCGGGAGAGACAAGAAATGCGAGTGCTGAAATTTGGCGGAACCTCGGTAGCGAATGCAGAACGTTTTCTGCGCGTCGCCGACATCATGGAAAGTAACGCACGTCAGGGACAGGTGGCCACGGTCTTGTCCGCTCCGGCTAAAATCACCAACCACCTGGTGGCGATGATTGATAAAACGGTAGCGGGGCAGGACATTCTGCCAAATATGAGCGATGCAGAACGCATCTTTGCCGACCTGCTGAGCGGTCTGGCACAGGCGTTGCCCGGCTTTGAATACGATCGTCTCAAGACGCTGGTCGATCAGGAATTTTCCCAACTCAAACAGGTACTGCATGGCGTTGCGCTGCTGGGGCAATGCCCGGACAGCGTGAATGCGGCTATCATCTGCCGCGGTGAGAAGCTCTCTATCGCCATCATGGAAGGGGTGTTTCGCGCCAAAGGTTTCCCGGTTACGGTGATAAACCCGGTGGAGAAACTGCTGGCGCAGGGGCATTACCTGGAGTCCACGGTAGACATTGCCGAATCCACACTGCGCATCGCCGCCGCAGCAATCCCGGCGGATCACATCGTGCTGATGGCCGGATTCACCGCCGGTAACGATAAAGGGGAACTGGTGGTGCTGGGCCGTAACGGCTCCGACTACTCTGCTGCGGTGCTGGCTGCCTGCCTGCGCGCCGACTGCTGTGAGATCTGGACCGACGTCGACGGTGTTTATACCTGCGATCCTCGTACCGTGCCAGACGCCAGGTTGCTGAAATCGATGTCGTATCAGGAAGCTATGGAGCTTTCCTATTTCGGCGCCAGCGTGCTTCACCCCCGTACTATCGCTCCCATTGCCCAGTTCCAAATCCCTTGCCTGATCAAAAATACCGCCAACCCGCAGGCCCCTGGCACGCTGATTGGCGGCGAAAATCTGGATACCGATACCCCGGTGAAGGGCATCACTAATCTCAATAACATGGCGATGATCAACGTCTCCGGGCCAGGGATGAAGGGCATGGTCGGCATGGCCGCGCGCGTGTTTGCCGTGATGTCCCGTGCCGGAATCTCAGTGGTGTTGATCACCCAGTCCTCTTCCGAATACAGCATCAGCTTCTGCGTACCGCAGAGTGAGCTGCAGCGTGCCCGTCGCGCACTGGAAGACGAATTCTATCTTGAATTGAAAGATGGCCTGCTGGAGCCGCTGGACGTGATGGAGCAGTTGGCGATTATCTCGGTCGTCGGCGATGGCATGCGCACCCTGCGCGGTATTTCGGCCAGCTTCTTCTCCGCCCTGGCGCGCGCCAACATCAATATTGTCGCTATTGCCCAGGGGTCCTCCGAACGTTCCATCTCGGTGGTGGTCAGCAACGACTCGGCGACTACCGGGGTTCGTGTCTGTCACCAGATGCTGTTTAACACCGATCAGGTGATTGAAGTGTTTGTTATCGGCGTTGGCGGCGTCGGCGGTGCGTTGATCGAACAGATCTACCGTCAGCAGCCGTGGCTGAAGCAAAAGCATATCGACCTGCGGGTGTGCGGCATTGCCAATTCACGCGCCATGTTGACCAACATACACGGCATCGCGCTGGATAGCTGGCGTGATGAACTGGCCGGTGCGCAGGAGCCATTCAACCTTGGCCGTCTGATCCGCCTGGTGAAGGAGTACCACCTGCTGAATCCGGTGATTGTCGATTGCACCTCCAGCCAGGCGGTAGCCGATCAATACGCCGATTTCCTGGCCGATGGTTTCCACGTGGTGACGCCGAACAAAAAGGCCAACACTTCGTCGATGAACTACTACCAACAACTGCGCACCGCCGCTGCCGGTTCACGTCGCAAGTTCCTGTACGACACCAACGTCGGTGCGGGGTTGCCGGTGATCGAAAACCTGCAAAACCTGCTGAACGCCGGTGATGAGCTGACGCGCTTCTCTGGCATTCTGTCCGGTTCGCTGTCGTTTATTTTCGGTAAGCTCGATGAGGGCATGTCGCTGTCGGCCGCGACCCTGGAGGCCAAAGCCAAGGGCTATACCGAGCCGGATCCGCGTGACGATCTTTCCGGTATGGATGTGGCGCGCAAGCTGCTGATCCTGGCGCGTGAGGCGGGTTACAAACTGGAGTTGGCCGATATCGAGGTTGAGTCGGTGCTGCCACCTTCCTTTGACGCTTCCGGTGACGTGGAAACCTTTATGGCGCGCCTGCCGGAGCTGGATAAAGAGTACGCACGCAACGTGGCCAATGCCACCGAGCAGGGTAAGGTGCTGCGCTATGTCGGGGCGATCGAAAATGGCCGCTGTCAGGTGCGTATAGATGCGGTAGACGGTAACGATCCGTTGTATAAAGTGAAGAACGGCGAGAACGCCTTGGCTTTCTACAGCCGCTACTATCAGCCATTGCCACTGGTGCTGCGCGGCTACGGTGCCGGTAACGATGTGACCGCCGCAGGGGTATTTGCCGACCTGTTGCGCACACTGTCATGGAAGTTGGGAGTTTAATATGGTTAAGGTGTATGCGCCGGCCTCAATTGGTAACGTCAGCGTCGGTTTCGACGTTCTGGGTGCAGCGGTGTCGCCGATTGACGGTACCTTGCTGGGCGACTGCGTCAGTGTAGAGGCCGCCGAAACGTTCAGTTTGCAAAATGCCGGTCGCTTCGTCAGCAAGCTGCCGGACGATCCGAAAGAGAACATCGTTTACCAATGTTGGGAGCGCTTCTGCCAGGAGATCGGTCAGCAGATCCCGGTGGCGATGCGACTCGAGAAAAATATGCCGATCGGTTCAGGTCTGGGATCCAGTGCCTGCTCGGTGGTCGCCGGGTTGATGGCGATGAACGAGTTCTGCAACCGCCCGCTGGATAAAATGACGCTGCTGGGCCTGATGGGCGAGTTGGAAGGCCGCATCTCCGGCAGCGTGCATTACGATAACGTAGCGCCTTGCTACCTCGGCGGCCTGCAGTTGATGTTGGAAGAAGAAGGCTTCATCAGCCAGGAAGTGCCATGCTTTAAAGACTGGCTGTGGGTGATGGCCTATCCGGGCATCAAGGTATCCACCGCCGAAGCGCGTGCGATCCTGCCCGCGCAGTATCGTCGTCAGGACTGTATCAGCCACGGTCGCTATCTGGCGGGCTTTATCCATGCCTGCCATACCCAACAACCGCGCCTGGCCGCCAAACTGATGCAGGACGTGATTGCCGAGCCGTACCGCACCCGCCTGTTGCCGGGTTTTGCCGACGCACGCAAAGCCGCTCAGGATATCGGTGCTTTGGCTTGCGGTATTTCCGGTTCCGGCCCGACGCTGTTCGCCGTTTGTGATGACGGCGCAACGGCGCAACGCATGGCCGACTGGCTGACTAATCACTATCTGCAAAACGACGAAGGTTTTGTTCATATTTGCCGCCTGGATACCGCAGGCGCACGACTACTGGGATAACGCATGAAACTGTACAACCTTAAGGATCATAACGAGCAGGTCAGCTTCACACAGGCGATCAAACAGGGCCTGGGCAAACAGCAAGGGCTGTTTTTCCCGCTGGATCTGCCGGAGTTTGAACTGACCGAAATCGACCATCTGCTGGAACAGGATTTTGTCACGCGCAGCAGCCGTATCCTGTCGGCATTTATTGGCGATGAAGTTTCTGAAGAAGCATTGCATAAGCGTGTGGCGGCGGCCTTTGAGTTTCCGGCACCGGTAGCGCAAGTTGAAGATGATATCGCCTGCCTGGAGTTGTTCCACGGCCCAACGCTGGCGTTTAAAGACTTCGGCGGCCGCTTTATGGCGCAAATGCTGGCGGAAGTGGCGGGCGATCAGCCGGTCACTATCCTGACCGCGACCTCCGGTGATACCGGCGCGGCGGTGGCCCATGCTTTCTACGGCCTGAAGAATGTGCGCGTGGTGATCCTGTATCCACAGGGCAAAATCAGCCCGCTGCAGGAAAAACTGTTCTGCACCCTGGGTGGCAATATCCATACCGTGGCGATTGACGGCGATTTTGACGCCTGCCAGGCATTGGTGAAGCAGGCATTTGACGATCAGGAATTGAAAGAATCCCTGCACCTGAACTCGGCCAACTCGATTAACATCAGCCGCCTGCTGGCGCAGATTTGTTATTACTTCGAAGCGGTTGCGCAATTGCCACAGGAAGCACGCAACCAGTTGGTGATTTCAGTACCCAGCGGCAACTTCGGCGATCTGACCGCCGGGCTGCTGGCCAAGTCACTGGGCCTGCCGGTGAAGCGTTTTATCGCCGCGACCAATGCCAACGACACCGTACCGCGCTTCCTGACTAACGGTCAGTGGCAGCCTCATGCCACGGTGGCTACGCTGTCTAATGCGATGGATGTCAGCCAGCCGAACAACTGGCCACGGGTTGAAGAGCTGTTCCGCCGTAAGATTTGGCAGTTGAAAGAGCTGGGCCATGCCACGGTCAGTGACGAAACCACCAAAGACACTATGCGTGAACTGGCGAAGTTGGGTTATCTCTCCGAGCCGCACGCGGCGATTGCTTACCGCGCGTTGCGTGACCAGTTGCAGGAAGGGGAGTTTGGTCTGTTCCTCGGCACCGCGCATCCAGCCAAATTCAAAGAGAGCGTCGAGGACATTCTCGGCCAGGAATTGCCACTGCCGAAGGCGCTGGCACTGCGTGCTGATTTGCCGCTGCTGTCTCACAACCTGCCCGCCGGTTTTGGCGAACTGCGTAAGTTCCTGATGGACTTGCCAGCCTGATCCTCATGGCCACATAAAGCGAAAAGCCGTCCTTGTGGCGGCTTCAGACAACTGACAAAGCCCGTTATTAGGGAGAGCGTGCCGAAGGGGTCGTAGCGGCTTGCCCGCCGGAGTGCCCCTCGGTGCGCTAGGCCCGGGTATCTCGGATTCAAAGACCACTTTGTCATCAAACTCAAGCCGTCCGTGTGACGGCTTTTTTATGGGCGGAAGTTTCACTGCTCTGGGCGTTTGAACACCAGCTCGTTGCCTTGGGAATTGGCTTCGTCAAATGCGTAGCCTTCCAGATTGAAATCAAGCAGTTGTTCGCGCTGCGTCAGACGATTTTTGATGATAAAGCGGCTCATCAGTCCGCGCGCCTTCTTGGCGTAGAAGCTGATCACTTTGTATTTGCCGTTTTTCTCGTCGAGGAACACAGGTTTAATCAGCTCGCCGTGCAGTTTAGCCGGTTTCACCGATTTGAAGTATTCGTCGGAAGCCAGGTTGACCACCACATCGTCACCTTGTTGCTCCAGCGCTTCATTAAGTTTTTTGGTGATTTGCTCGCCCCAGAAACTGTACAAATCCTTGCCCTTGGCATTGTCCAGTTTGATACCCATCTCCAGACGGTAAGGCATCATCAGATCAAGCGGGCGCAGCACGCCGTACAGCCCGGACAGCATACGCAGATGCTGTTGGGCGAAATCAAAGTCATCTTCGCTGAAGTCCTGCGCGTGCAGGCCGGTATAAACGTCGCCTTTAAACGCCAGCAGGGCCTGGCGGGCATTTTCCGGGGTGAATTTCGGTTGCCAGTCGCCAAAGCGAGCGGCGTTCAGGCCGGCCAGTTTATCGCTGATGCCCATCAGCTTGGAGATTTGTACCGGCGTCAGATCGCGGCAGATTTTGATCAACTGCTTCGATTTATCCAGCAGTTCCGGCTGGGTGAAGCGTTCGGTTGCCAGTGGGCTTTCGTAATCAAGAGTTTTTGCAGGTGAAATAATAACGAGCATGGCCAGATCCTGTTTTTCCAAGAACCGCTACTGTAGCAAAAAGCGCGGGAAAAAGGGTCAATGGGTCTGATAGGCAGGGCGCGTGTCTGACGCGCCCGCAAAAATTAATTTTTGTCCCACACGCCCGGTTCAAGCTGGGATTTCAGCTCGGGGAAGCGGTTGGCGTCAAAAGTGGGCAATCTTCCCAGCGTTCGCTGACGGTGGTAATCGTTAGCCAATTTCAACGCCACGCGTGACAGCAGCAGGATCGCCGTCAGGTTGGTGATAGCCATCAACGCCATAGAGGTATCGGCCATTTTCCATACCACCGGCAATTCGGCCAACGCACCAAACATCACCATACCCAGTGCGGCGCAACGGAAAATCAACAGGCCGGCCGGGTGGTTGCGCTCCAGGAACACCAGATTGCTTTCGGCATAGGCGTAGTTGGCGATAATCGAGGTAAAGGCGAAGAAGAAAATGGCGATGGCGACAAACGGCGAGCCCCAACTGCCGACGGCAGCAGACAGCGCGCGCTGGGTCATGTCGATACCGCTGATGTTGTCCACCGGTTGATCCAATACGCCGGAGGACAGAATGATGGCGGCAGTTGCACTACAAATCACGATAGTGTCGACAAACACCCCAAGCATCTGCACATAGCCCTGCGAGGCCGGATGCGGTGGGTAAGGTGAGGCGGAGGCCGCCGCATTGGGCGCAGAACCCATACCGGCTTCGTTGGAAAACAGGCCGCGCTGCACACCCTGAGTCATCGCCTGCGAAATACCGTAGCCGACGGCACCGGCCGCCGCTTCCTGCAGCCCGAAGGCGCTTTTCACCACCAGCGAGAGGATCGCCGGCATATGTTCAATGTTATGGCCAATCACCCACAGGGCCAGCAATAAATAGGCTGCGGCCATCAGCGGCACCACCAGTTCGGCCACGCGAGCTACGGAACGAATGCCGCCGAAAATCACGATACCGCTCAGGACCACCAGGCCGATACCGACATACAGCGGCTTAGCGTGGAAAGCGACGGCGGAAGCCTGGGCGATGGAGTTGGCCTGTACGGCGTTGAACACCAGGCCGAAGGCGATGATCAGGAAGATTGAGAACAGCACGCCCATCCAGCGCATGCCCAGCCCTTTCTCCATATAATAGGCCGGGCCGCCGCGGTAGTTACCCTGGTCGTCTTTGGTTTTGTAGAGCTGTGCCAGACTGCTTTCCACAAAGGAGGTGGCCATGCCGATAAAGGCCACTACCCACATCCAGAAGATGGCACCGGGGCCACCGGCGGTGAGGGCAATGGCCACGCCGGTCAGATTACCGGTACCGACGCGAGCGGCGAGGGTAGTACACAAGGCCTGAAAGGAGGAGATACCTGCGCTGTCGCTCTTGTTGCTGTTTTTCAGCAGCGAGAACATGTGGCCGAAATGGCGAACCTGGATAAAACGCGTGCGCAGGGTGAAATAAATACCGGTACCGAGCAGCAAATAAATCAGTACCGAACCCCACAAAATATTATTTATAAAATTTATCAGGTCCGTCACGGATCCCTCCTTGTTGAAATTTGTTGCGCACCGCGCCGTATCCACCGCGGGTGAAAATATATTGACTGAGTTTTTACAAGAGCTTAGCTGAAATCAGCCCGGTTCCGAGCAATTGAGACTTTTCTCAGATTTCGAAACCTATTGCATTAATTTTCGCGAATTTAACATAATTTATTCAAGCGATAGCACGTTATTGCCTTTTCATCAGCTCGGGAATGACGAAAGATAGCAGCGTAAACGGTTGCTCGCTCAAGGATAAAACCAGCACCGCCGGGGCGTGATTTTCCAGCCTTGCACCGGGCCTTGCGCATGTTATTATCAGGGCAGGGCATGGTTGAACGATGCCAAAAGTTCATGCACACACGATGAGATAATGCCAACATGACCGATAAATTAACTTCCCTGCGCCAACTGACTACCGTGGTTGCAGATACGGGCGATATCGCGGCTATGAAGCTGTATCAACCGCAAGATGCTACGACCAACCCTTCGCTGATCCTCAATGCAGCCCAAATTCCTGAATACCGCAAACTGATTGACGAAGCCATTGCCTGGGCTCGCGAGCAGAGCAGCGATCGCGAACAGCAGATCGCCGATGCCGCTGACAAGCTGGCCGTTAACATTGGTCTGGAAATCCTGAAGCTGGTTCCAGGTCGCATCTCCACCGAAGTGGACGCACGTCTGTCTTACGACACCGTAGCCAGCGTTGCCAAGGCCAAGCGCCTGATCAAACTGTACAACGATGCCGGCATCAGCAACGATCGCATCCTGATCAAACTGGCCTCTACCTGGCAGGGTATCCGCGCTGCGGAACAGCTGGAAAAAGAAGGCATCAACTGTAACCTGACGCTGCTGTTCTCCTTTGCTCAGGCCCGTGCCTGCGCCGAAGCCGGCGTTTACCTGATCTCTCCGTTTGTTGGCCGTATCCTCGACTGGTACAAAGCCAATGGCGACAAGAAAGAGTTCGCGCCAAACGAAGATCCAGGTGTGGTTTCCGTTACCGAGATCTACCAGTATTACAAACAGCACGGTTTCAAAACCGTGGTGATGGGCGCCAGCTTCCGTAACGTTGGCGAAATCATCGAACTGGCCGGTTGTGACCGCCTGACCATCGCCCCTGCACTGCTGAAAGAGCTGGCAGAGAGCGAAGGTACACTGGAGCGTAAACTGGCCTACACCGGCGAAGTGCAAGCGCGTCCTGCCGCTTTGACCGAGCCTGAGTTCTACTGGCAGCACAACCAGGATCCAATGGCAGTTGAGAAACTGACCGACGGTATCCGCAAGTTTGCCGTAGACCAGGGCAAGCTGGAAAAAATGATCGCCGATCTGCTGTAATTCCGGCAATCAGCGCAGAAAAAGGTGGCTTAGGCCGCCTTTTTTTATGCCTGCAGATCCCGCAGGCAGGCAGACACTTTATACTCTCAAGATTGAAAATAGGGCGGGAAGCGAACCCGTCCGAACCCCATCAGGCTGTAGAGGTTACGCATGGACATATTACGTATTGGTTTGGTTTCCGTTTCTGACCGCGCTTCCGGCGGCGTTTACCAGGACAAAGGGATACCGGCGCTGGAGGAATGGCTGACTGGCGCGCTGAGCACTCCGTTTAAGCTGGAAACCCGCCTGATCCCCGATGAGCAGACGTTGATCGAACAAACCCTGTGTGAGCTGGTGGATGAAATGGGCTGCCATCTGGTGCTGACCACCGGTGGTACCGGCCCCGCGCGCCGCGACGTGACGCCTGACGCTACCTTGGCCATTGCCGATCGCGTGATGCCCGGCTTCGGCGAGCAAATGCGTCAAATCAGCCTACACTATGTGCCAACGGCCATTCTTTCACGTCAGGTGGGGGCAATCCGCAAGCAGGCATTGATCATCAACCTGCCGGGGCAACCCAAGTCGATCAAGGAAACGCTGGAAGGGGTTAAGGACGAGCAGGGCAAGGTGGTGGTGCATGGCATCTTCGCCAGCGTGCCGTACTGCATACAGTTGCTTGAGGGGCCCTATGTGGAAACCGAGGCGGCAGTGGTAGCAGCATTTCGTCCGAAGAATGCGCGTCGCGAGATAAACCTCTAAATTTCAGCCTTTTGTGAGATTAGCGCTAGCCGATCTGGTGTGAAAATAATTTGCCGTTATAGTAAGGATTCGTTTACAGAAAGCCGCTGGCTTTTATTTTCACAGTTTCCTCCGACGGTACCCTATGCCTCACGATAATAATCGCCGGTTAAACCGGCAAGACTACAAAACTCTGACGTTAGCTGCCCTGGGCGGTGCGCTGGAGTTCTATGATTTCATCATTTTTGTCTTCTTTGCGGCGGTGATGGGCGAGCTGTTTTTCCCGGCGGATATGCCGGAATGGCTACGTCAGGTACAAACCTTCGGCATTTTTGCCGCCGGTTATCTGGCCCGCCCGCTGGGCGGCATCGTGATGGCGCACTTCGGCGATCTGGTCGGCCGCAAAAAAATGTTCAGCCTGAGTATTTTGCTGATGGCGCTGCCGACATTGGCGATGGGTCTGTTACCGACCTATGCCAGCATCGGCATTGCCGCACCGCTGTTGTTGCTGCTGATGCGTGTGCTGCAAGGGGCGGCGATCGGTGGCGAGGTGCCGGGGGCCTGGGTGTTTGTGGCTGAACACGTGCCGCGTCGGCGCATCGGTTTTGCCTGCGGCACGCTGACTGCCGGCCTGACCGTCGGCATCCTGCTGGGCTCGCTGGTGGCGACGGTAATCAACACCACACTCAGTCAACAGACCATTATTGACGGTGGCTGGCGCATCCCGTTCCTGCTGGGTGGCATTTTCGGCCTGGTGGCGATGTACCTGCGCCGCTGGCTGCAGGAAACGCCGATCTTCATCGAGATGCAGGCGCGTAAGGCCCTGGCAGAAGAGCTGCCGTTGAAATCGGTGGTGCTCAATCATCGCAAGGAAGTGGTGGTGTCGATGCTGCTCACCTGGCTATTGTCCGCCGGCATTGTGGTGGTGATCCTGATGACTCCGACCTACCTGCAAAAACAGTTTGCTATCGCCCCGGCGTTATCGCTGCAGGCCAATAGCATCGCCACCATCATGTTGATCGCCGGTTGCATCATCGCCGGCTTGTCGGCGGATCGCTTTGGCGCCAGCAAAACCTTTATCGTCGGCAGCCTGCTGCTGGCCGGTTGCAGTTGGCTATTTTATCGGACGGTGGGCGAACACCCGGAAATGTTGTTTGCCTGCTACGCGCTGGTGGGTTTCAGCGTAGGCGTAGTGGGCGCGGTCCCCTACGTGATGGTGCGGGCTTTTCCGGCGGAAGTGCGATTTACCGGGATTTCGTTCTCATATAATGTCGCATACGCCATTTTTGGCGGTTTAACCCCAATATTTGTGACGTTGATCATGAAGTTAACCCCGTTAGCGCCCGCTTACTATGTACTGGCGCTGTCGGGCATCGGACTGCTGCTGGGGATCTACCTGCATCGCGATCTGAACAGCGAAACCAAGGCACAGCGCGCCGGTTCCTACAGCTGAAAAAAAAGCCCTGCAATCAACCGCAGGGCTTCTGGTTTCAGGCCAGTGGCGTTTATGCCACTGCCCGAATTGGTTCTACATTGTCGACTGTTGGCTCGCCAATCGGCAGCACCGTGCGGCCAAACTGCTCGTTGAGCACTTCCGCCATGGCCAGGTAAATGGCGCTGGCACCGCAGATAATGCCTTCGTAGCCGGCAAAGTTCAGCAGCGCAGGGTTGCCGGTGATGTTACCGATGGCCAGCAGGGCGAACAGCAGCGTCAGGCTGCCGAACACGAACTGCAGCACGCGGTTGGCACGCAGAGTGCCGAAAAACATGAACAGCGTGAAGACGCCCCACAGTGCCAGGTAAATCCCCAGCACGCCGGCATCGGTCGGTTCCGCCAGACCCAGACGCGGCAGCAACAGCAACCCAACCAGGCTCAGCCAGAAGCTGCCGTAAGAGATAAAGGCCGTCATCCCGAAGGTGTTGCCTTTCTTGTATTCCAGCAGGCCGGCCATAATCTGGGCCAGTCCACCGAAGAAAATCCCCATGCTGATAATGGCGGAGTTCAATGGGAAAAAGCCCGCGTTGTGCAGGTTCAGCAAGACGGTGGTCATCCCGAAGCCCATCAGGCCGAGAGGGCCGGGATTCGCCAACTTGTTGGTGTGCATAAGTCCTCTGCAATAACAGAAAATTAACGGAAACAGTGAAGTAAATTCATATATGGTCTGAATGGCCGAAAAGTTGATAACTTCCATCAGAGCGCGCGGCATCATAATGATCCCCAGAACAGGAAACAATGATCTGAGTGACGATAAAAAAGAATTTTTTTTTGTCCTGCCCCTTGATGCTCGGTTGTATGACCCCATCTTATTTGCAACCGCAGTTGCTGACCGCGGCTAAGACTGAAATGTTGGGCAGTTGAAAAACAAAAAATTGCCCACATATAGGTTAGCAACCTGACCGAATATGAATTTATTAGTGGAGACGTTTAGATGGGCAAAATTATTGGTATCGACCTGGGTACTACCAACTCTTGTGTAGCAATTATGGATGGTGGTAAAGCGCGCGTGCTGGAAAACAGCGAAGGCGACCGTACTACACCTTCGATCATCGCATATACCCAGGATGGTGAAATTCTGGTTGGCCAACCTGCTAAGCGTCAGGCTGTTACCAACCCACAAAACACCCTGTTTGCGATTAAGCGCCTGATTGGCCGTCGCTTCCAGGATGAAGAAGCGCAGCGTGATAAAGACATCATGCCGTACAAAATTGTGGCTGCTGATAATGGCGACGCATGGGTTGAAGTGAAAGGCCAGCGTGTAGCACCTCCGCAGATCTCTGCTGAAGTGTTGAAGAAAATGAAGAAAACGGCTGAAGATTACCTGGGCGAACCAGTAACTGAAGCGGTTATCACCGTACCTGCATACTTCAACGATGCACAGCGTCAGGCGACCAAAGACGCCGGCCGTATCGCAGGTCTGGAAGTAAAACGTATCATCAACGAACCGACCGCTGCGGCCCTGGCTTACGGCCTGGACAAAGAAGTCGGCAACCGTACCATCGCGGTTTATGACCTGGGTGGCGGTACTTTCGATATCTCTATTATCGAAATCGACGAAGTTGACGGCGAAAAAACCTTCGAAGTTCTGGCAACCAACGGTGATACCCACCTGGGTGGTGAAGACTTCGACAGCCGCCTGATCAACTACCTGGTGGAAGAGTTCAAGAAAGAACAAGGTTTCGATCTGCGCAACGATCCGTTGGCGATGCAGCGTCTGAAAGAAGCCGCTGAGAAAGCGAAGATTGAACTGTCTTCTGCTCAGCAGACCGACGTTAACCTGCCGTACATCACTGCAGATGCGAGCGGTCCTAAACACATGAACATCAAAGTGACTCGTGCAAAACTCGAGTCGCTGGTTGAAGATCTGGTTGCGCGTTCTATCGAGCCGCTGAAAGTAGCTCTGAAAGACGCAGGCCTGTCGGTTTCCGACATTCAGGACGTGATCCTGGTCGGTGGCCAGACCCGTATGCCAATGGTTCAGAAGAAAGTTGCTGACTTCTTCGGTAAAGAACCGCGTAAAGACGTTAACCCGGACGAAGCCGTTGCGGTGGGTGCTGCGGTACAGGGCGGCGTGTTGGCCGGTGATGTGAAGGACGTTCTGCTGCTGGACGTTACCCCGCTGTCGCTGGGTATCGAAACCATGGGCAGCGTGATGACTCCGCTGATCACCAAAAACACCACTATCCCGACCAAGCACAGCCAGGTGTTCTCTACCGCTGAAGACAACCAGTCTGCGGTAACCATCCATGTGCTGCAGGGTGAGCGTAAACGCGCTAACGATAACAAGTCACTGGGCCAGTTCAACCTGGACGGTATCCAGGCTGCTGCACGCGGTATGGCGCAGATCGAAGTGACCTTCGACATCGACGCCGACGGTATTCTGCACGTGTCTGCCAAAGACAAGAATACTGGCCGCGAGCAGAAAATCACCATCAAGGCTTCTTCCGGTCTGAACGAAGAAGAAATCCAGAAAATGGTGCGTGATGCCGAAGTGAACGCCGAAGCGGACCGTAAGTTCGAAGAGCTGGTGCAGACCCGTAACCAGGCCGACCACCTGATCCACGGCACTCGTAAGCAGTTGGAAGAAGCGGGCGATAAACTGCCGGCGGAAGACAAAACGGCTATCGAAGCGGCGCTGAAAGATCTGGAAGTAGCGGTTAAAGGCGAAGATAAAGCCGAGATCGAAGCGAAGACCCAGGCTCTGGTGCAGGTTTCCGGCAAGCTGCTGGAAATGGCTCAGGCGCAGCAGGCTCAGCAAGGTGCTGATGCCGGTGCTGACAACGCGGCGCAGAAAGACGACGACGTGGTTGATGCTGAGTTCGAAGAAGTTAAAGACAAAAAATAATCGCCCTTAAGCGGGCACGGAACGGCCGAGAGGCCGTTACCGCAAACCAGCACGGGCGTCGAGGCAACTCTACGCCCGTGCACGCATGTTAAGGGTTACAGAAATAATGGCGAAGAAAGACTATTACGAGATTCTCGGCGTCTCCAAGACGGCGGAAGAGCGTGAGATCAAAAAGGCGTATAAACGTCTGGCGATGAAATTCCATCCTGACCGCAACCAGGAGCAAGACGCCGAAGCCAGGTTTAAAGAGATCAAGGAAGCCTACGAAATCCTGACTGACGCTCAAAAACGTGCGGCCTACGATCAATACGGCCATGCGGCCTTTGAACAAGGCGGTATGGGCGGCGGCGGCGGGTTTGGCGGCGGTGCTGAATTCAGCGATATCTTTGGCGACGTATTTGGCGATATCTTCGGTGGTGGCCGCCGTCAGCGCGCCAGCCGCGGTTCCGATCTGCGCTACAACATGGAGCTGTCCCTCGAGGAAGCGGTTCGTGGCGTGACCAAAGAGATCCGCATCCCGACGCTGGAAGAGTGTGGCGTTTGCCACGGCAGCGGCGCGAAGCCGGGCAGCTCGCCGGTCACCTGTCCAACCTGTCACGGGCAGGGCCAGGTGCAGATGCGCCAGGGCTTCTTTACCGTGCAGCAGGCCTGTCCGCACTGTCATGGTCGTGGTCAGATCATCAAAGACCCATGCAATAGCTGCCACGGCCACGGCCGGGTAGAGAAAGCCAAAACGCTGTCGGTGAAAATCCCGGCCGGCGTTGATACCGGTGACCGCATCCGCCTGGCGGGTGAGGGTGAAGCGGGTGAGCACGGCGCGCCGGCAGGCGATCTGTACGTTCAGGTTCAGGTGAAAGCGCACCCTATCTTCGAGCGCGAAGGCAATAACCTGTACTGTGAAGTGCCGATTAACTTCGCGATGGCGGCATTGGGCGGCGAGATTGAAGTCCCGACGCTGGATGGCCGTGTGAAGCTGAAGGTGCCGGCAGAGACTCAGACAGGCAAACTGTTCCGCATGCGCGGCAAGGGTGTCAAATCGGTACGTGGTGGCAGCCAGGGCGACCTGCTGTGCCGTGTGGTGGTAGAAACTCCGGTTAACCTGAACGACAAGCAGAAGCAATTGCTGAAGGAACTGGAAGAAAGTCTGGGTGGCCCTTCCGGCGATAAAAACAGCCCACGTTCGAAGAGCTTCTTCGACGGGGTGAAAAAGTTTTTTGACGACCTGACGCGCTAAGCTACTGTTTCCGTTAGCGTACTGAATAACCCCGGCGTCAAAACCGGGGTTTTTTATTGCTTAACCTCCGCCAATAGCCCTGGTTAAAGTGTGATATAAATCGCTTATAGATCGGTTTTTACGATGTTTTAAGCATTTATAAACGTATTTTATCGAAGTGATTCGGCGTCTATACTCATTCCATTACTTTGTCTGCAGGGCCGTCTGTGCCTTGCGCTGCTCTGGAGAGACGTATTGTGACCAACATCATTCGTCAATTTTTACGTCAGGAAGCCGCGGGCGGCATTATCCTGATCGTAGCCGCGATTATCGCGTTGATCATGGCCAATACCCCAGCCCAGGGGATTTATCACGCCTTCCTCAATTTGCCTGTGATGGTGAAAGTGTCCTCACTGGAGATTGCCAAGCCACTGCTGTTGTGGATTAACGACGGCCTGATGGCGATCTTTTTCCTGGTGGTCGGGCTGGAGGTCAAGCGCGAGCTGATGCAAGGTTCATTGGCCGGGCGTGACAAGGCCGTGTTCCCGGCGATCGCCGCACTGGGCGGCATGCTGGCACCGGCATTGATTTACCTGATGTTCAACGGGGCGGACGAGGTTACTCGTCAGGGATGGGCGATCCCGGCGGCAACCGATATTGCCTTTGCCCTCGGAGTGATGGCGCTATTGGGTAACCGCGTGCCGACCAGCCTGAAGGTGTTCCTGTTGGCGCTGGCGATCATCGATGACCTGGGTGTCATCGTGATTATCGCATTGTTCTATACCCACGAAGTCTCGATGGCGGCATTGGGCGTGGCAGCAGCCTCTATTGCCGTGCTGGCGTTTATGAATTGGCGCGGGGTGGGCAAAACCTCGCTTTATATGATTGTCGGCCTGGTACTGTGGGTGGCTATCCTCAAGTCCGGGGTACATGCGACGCTGGCCGGGGTTATTATCGGCTTTATGATCCCGCTGAACGTGAAGAAAGGGCCGTCGCCGTCAGAGACGCTGGAGCATGAACTGCATCCGTGGGTGGCATTCCTGATACTGCCGCTGTTTGCCTTTGCCAACGCCGGGGTTTCATTACAAGGCGTGTCACTGAGCGGGCTGACCTCCCTGTTGCCGGTGGGCATTGCGGCAGGCCTGTTTATCGGTAAGCCGTTGGGCATCTTCACCTTTAGCCTGCTGGCAGTGAAGTTGGGTATTGCGAGGCTACCTGAAGGAATTGGTTTCAAACAGGTGTTTGCCGTTTCCGTGCTCTGTGGTATTGGTTTCACCATGTCGATATTTATCGCTTCGCTGGCCTTTGGCGATGCGGATGTTGTTCTGAGCACCTATTCGCGACTGGGGATCCTGATTGGGTCAACCACGGCGGCGGTGGTCGGGTATGGTCTGTTACGCATGTCGTTACCACGAGTCAGATAACTCTTTTAGGGGATCCCCTGTTCGTTGGGACTCACTACAATACAATAGCTGGTCGGAGCTGCGCAGGATAAAATATGCGCAGCTCCGACCGTTCTGTTTGGGACGAATGCAGCAACAGGTTGTCTGAAACAGGGAAAGGACATTAGTCGCTCGTTACGGCCGCAGTTTTGCCATGACGGAATGTTAAGGAGAGCACCTCGTGAGGATGTCGCATATCAACTTTAATCACCTTTACTACTTCTGGCAGGTCTGCAAGGAAGGTTCGGTGGTCGGCGCCGCCGAAGCCTTGTTTCTGACACCGCAGACCATCACCGGCCAGATCAAAGCGTTGGAGGAGCGTTTGGACGGCAAACTGTTCAAGCGTCAGGGGCGTGGGCTGGTGCCATCCGAATTGGGGCAACTGGTTTTTCGCTATGCCGACAAGATGTTTATGCTCAGCCAGGAAATGCTGGATATCGTTAATTACCGCAAGGAATCCAACCTGCTGTTTGACGTCGGGGTAGCGGATGCGTTGTCCAAACGTTTGGTGAGCCAGGTGCTGGAGACGGCGGTAGTGGTGGATAATGAGCAAATTCACCTGCGGTGCTTTGAGTCGACGCATGAGATGCTGCTGGAGCAGCTCAGTCAGCATAAGCTCGATATGATCCTGTCAGACTGCCCGGTGGATTCCAGCCAGCAGGAAGGGTTGTTTTCGCTCAAGCTGGGTGAATGCGGTATCAGTTTCTTCTGCCGCCAACCGGCACCGGATCTGCCGTTCCCCGCCTGTCTGGAACAGCGAAAACTGCTGATCCCGGGTCGGCGTTCAATGTTGGGCCGTAAACTGCTGAACTGGTTTAACACCCAGGGCATTCAGGTGGAGATCCTGGGCGAGTTTGATGATGCGGCCCTGATGAAAACTTTTGGCATGTACCACAACGCGATCTTCGTTGCGCCGACGCTGTATGCGCAGGATACCTATAACGATGATGACGTGGTGGAGATTGGGCGTATTGATAGCGTGCAGGAAGAGTACTACATCATCTTTGCCGAGCGCATGATCCAGCATCCGGCGGTACAGCGGGTGTGCAACAAGGACTTCTCTGCGTTGTTTGCTTACTAGACCGGGTATTGCAGACGTAAAAAAACCGGCCTGAGCCGGTTTTTTTTCAAGCAGACAACACGATGCTTATTACAAAGCGTTGATGCGCGCCGACAGGTTTGACTTATGGCGTGCAGCTTTGTTTTTGTGGATCAGGCCTTTAGCAGCCTTGCGGTCCACGATTGGTTTCATTACAGCGTAAGCAGCTTGCGCAGCTTCTTTGTCGCCAGTGGCGATAGCAGCTTCTACTTTCTTGATGTAGGTACGCATCATTGAGCGGCCGCTAGCGTTATGCTTACGACGCTTCTCAGACTGTACGGCGCGTTTCTTAGCTGACTTGATATTAGCCAAGGTACAACTCCCAAATATATTCTATTGAGGACAATTCGAAGGCCGAGGAATATGCCCTTTTGGCCTGCGTTTGTCAATGAATTTGTGCAAATAAGCGCCGTTTGTACGGGCGGCACTTGCTACGTTGTGATGGCGCAGGATTTTACCAGCTTCGGTCGTGGGAATACAGTGTTTCGCGAGAAAATTCACCAATGATTTGCCAGGGTCACCGCAACCCCTTGGCCGCAGTCGGTAATCATACGGATGGCGCCGGATAAACTGCGGCCAGGGCGTTTCACCTGCAGATTATCTCCGGTATGGTATGTCTATTACATAAAGGCACCAATCGCGGGTTAACCTTAACCGCTGTACAAGGTATAATCCGGCGATTTCCACTGTTTTGAGCCAGCTATGGAGCTAATTCGCGGCATTCACAATATCCGGGCACGCCACCATGGTTGCGTGCTCACCATCGGCAACTTTGACGGCGTACACCGCGGTCACCAGGCGTTGCTGGAGCAGCTGAAACAAGAGGGGCAACGCCTCGGGCTGCCAGTGATGGTCATGATCTTTGAGCCGCAGCCGCTGGAAATGTTTGCAGCGGACAAGGCACCGGCCCGCCTCACGCGTTTGCGTGACAAGGCCAAATACCTGGCGCAGGCGGGCGTTGACTACCTGTTGTGCGTCAAGTTCGACCCGCGTTTCGCTGCCAATACGGCGCAGGCATTTGTTGCCGAACTGCTGGTGGAGAAACTGGGCGTGAAATTCCTGATGGTCGGGGATGATTTTCGCTTTGGCGCGACCCGCCAGGGCGATTTTCCGCTATTGCAAAAAGCCGGGAAAGAATACGGTTTTGAAGTGATTAGCACGCCGACCTTCCGCGAGGGCGATCAACGCATCAGCAGCACCGCGATCCGCAATGCGCTGCGCGATGACGACCTGGCATTGGCTGAAACGCTGCTGGGCCATCCGTACAGTATTTCTGGTCGGGTGGTACACGGCGATGAACTGGGCCGTACCATCGGCTTTCCCACCGCCAACCTGCCGCTGAAACGCCTGGTTGCCCCGGTGAAGGGAGTCTATGCGGTGGAGGTTTATGGCCTGGGGCCCCAGCCGCTCCCCGGCGTGGCCAATATTGGTACACGCCCAACCGTTGCCGGCGTGCGACAGCAGCTGGAAGTCCACCTGCTGGATGTCACAATGGATCTTTACGGGCGCCATATAGACGTGGTGCTCCGCGCGAAATTGCGCAATGAACAGCGTTTTGCTTCGCTCGATGCGCTGAAGCAGCAAATCGCCAATGATGTGGTGACGGCCCGGAAGTTCTTCGGGCTACAGACACCGGTTTAATCTCTATAGCCGAAAACGGAACCGAGAATCTAATGAGTGACTACAAGAATACCCTGAACTTGCCGGAAACAGGGTTCCCGATGCGCGGCGATCTGGCCAAGCGTGAACCTGGCATGCTGCAACGTTGGTATGAACAGGATCTGTACGGGATGATTCGTACTGCCAAAAAGGGCAAGAAATCCTTCATTCTGCATGACGGCCCTCCGTATGCGAACGGCAGCATTCACATTGGTCACTCGGTTAACAAGATTCTCAAAGACATTATTATCAAGTCGAAAGGGATGTCCGGTTTCGACTCGCCTTACATTCCGGGTTGGGACTGCCACGGCCTGCCGATCGAACTGAAGGTCGAGCAACTGTACGGCAAGCCGGGTGAAAAACTCACCGCGGCAGAATTCCGTATCAAGTGCCGTGAGTACGCCGCCGAGCAGGTTGAAGGCCAGAAGAAAGACTTCATCCGCCTGGGCGTGCTGGGTGACTGGGATCGTCCGTACCTGACCATGGACTTCAAAACCGAAGCCAACATCATCCGCGCGCTGGGTAAAATCATCAGCAATGGCCACCTGCTGAAAGGCGCCAAGCCGGTGCACTGGTGTACCGATTGCCGTTCTTCCCTGGCGGAAGCGGAAGTGGAGTATTACGACAAAACTTCGCCGTCGATCGATGTGGCTTTCCACGCGGTTGACGCAGCTGCCGTAGCGACTAAATTTGGCGTGACCCGCTTCAACGGCCCGGTTTCTCTGGTTATCTGGACCACCACCCCGTGGACGCTGCCGGCTAACCGCGCCATCTCGCTGCACCCGGAATTTGCCTACCAGCTGGTACAGGTAGAAGGCCAGTGCCTGATCCTGGCGGCTGAGCTGGTTGAAAGCGTAATGAAACGCGCGGGTATTACCCATTGGGAAGTCCTGGGCAGTTGCAAAGGTGCCGATCTGGAGCTGATGCGTTTCGAACACCCGTTCATGGGCTTCGACGTACCGGCGATCATGGGTGAGCACGTCACGCTGGATGCCGGTACCGGTGCGGTACACACCGCCGGTGGCCATGGCCCGGATGACTTTGTCATCAGCCAGAAATACGGTCTGGAAATCGCCAATCCGGTAGGGCCGAACGGCTGCTATCTGACCGGCACCCATCCACTGCTGGATGGCAAATTTGTGTTCAAGGCCAACGATTTGATCGTTGACTTGCTGCGCGAGAAAGGCGCATTGCTGCACGTGGAAAAACTGGTTCACAGCTACCCGTGCTGCTGGCGCCACAAAACGCCGATCATCTTCCGCGCGACCCCTCAATGGTTCATCAGCATGGATCAGAAAGGCCTGCGCAAGCAGTCGCTGGAAGAGATCAAAGGCGTGCAGTGGATCCCTGAATGGGGCCAGGCGCGCATCGAAACCATGGTTGCCAACCGCCCGGACTGGTGTATTTCGCGTCAGCGTACCTGGGGCGTGCCAATGTCACTGTTTGTGCACAAAGACACCGAGCAACTGCACCCACGCAGCGTTGAGCTGATGGAAGAAGTGGCCAAGCGCGTTGAGCAGGACGGTATTCAGGCCTGGTGGGATCTGGACGCGGCCGACATTCTCGGTGCGGATGCTGCCGATTACGTGAAAGTACCAGACACCCTGGACGTCTGGTTCGACTCCGGTTCGACCCACTCTTCCGTGGTCGACGTTCGTCCCGAGTTCAATGGCCATGGCGCCGACATGTATCTGGAAGGCTCCGACCAACACCGCGGCTGGTTTATGTCATCACTGATGATCTCCACTGCGATGAAAGGCAAGGCACCGTATAAAGAAGTTCTGACCCACGGCTTCACCGTGGACGGTCAGGGCCGCAAGATGTCCAAGTCGATCGGCAATACCATCAGTCCACAAGACGTGATGAACAAGCTGGGTGGCGACATCCTGCGCCTGTGGGTCGCTTCTACCGACTACACCGGTGAAATTGCCGTGTCGGACGAGATCCTGAAACGCTCCGCCGATTCTTACCGCCGCATCCGTAACACCGCGCGCTTCCTGCTGGCCAACCTGAACGGGTTTGAGCCGAGCACCGACTGCGTGGCACCGGAAGATATGGTAGTCCTGGATCGCTGGGCGGTGGGTCGTGCACTGGCGGCGCAGCAGGATATCGAAAAGGCTTACGCCAATTACGATTTCCATGAAGTGGTACAGCGTCTGATGCAGTTCTGTTCTGTTGAGATGGGCTCCTTCTATCTGGATATCATCAAGGACCGTCAGTACACCGCGAAGAGCGACAGCGTCGCCCGTCGTAGCTGCCAGACTGCCTTGTTCCATATCGCAGAAGCACTGGTTCGCTGGATGGCACCTATCATGTCGTTCACTGCCGATGAAATCTGGGCCTTCCTGCCGGGCAAACGCGCGCAGTACGTATTCACTGAAGAGTGGTACGACGGCCTGTTCGGTCTGGCCGAAGGCGAAGGCATGAACGATAGCTTCTGGGCCGAGCTGCTTAAAGTCCGCGGCGAAGTGAACAAGGTGCTGGAACAGGCTCGTGCCGACAAACGTCTCGGCGGTTCTCTGGAAGCCGCGGTGACGCTGTATGCCGATAGCGAACTGGCTGAACGCCTCAACAGCCTGCAGGATGAACTGCGCTTTGTGCTGCTGACCTCCGGCGCGCGCGTTGCACCTCTGGCCGATGCGCCGGCAGATGCACAAGCTGCAGAGCTGGTGAAAGGCCTGAAAATTGCCTTCAGCACCGCAGAAGGTGAGAAGTGCCCGCGCTGCTGGCATTACACCACCGATATCGGCCTGGTGGCGGAGCACGCAGATCTTTGCGGCCGCTGTGTTGTCAACGTAGCCGGCGACGGCGAAAAGCGTAAGTTTGCCTGATGAGTAAACCTATTTGTTCGACCGGCTTGCGCTGGCTATGGCTGGTAGTGGTAGTGCTGGTGCTGGATTTTGCCAGCAAGCAGTGGATCCTCGGTAACTTCGTGCTGGGCCAGTCCCAGCCGCTGATCCCGTCGTTCAATCTGTTTTATGCGCGTAACTACGGTGCCGCATTCAGTTTCCTGGCCGATCACGGCGGTTGGCAGCGCTGGTTCTTCGCCGGTATTGCCGTCGCCATCGTGGCGGTGCTGCTGGTGATGATGTACCGCAGTTCGGCGCAGCAAAAGCTGAACAACATTGCCTATGCATTTATCATCGGTGGAGCGCTCGGCAACCTGTTCGATCGCTTGTGGCACGGCTTCGTGGTCGATTTTATCGACTTCTATGTGGGCAACTGGCACTACCCGACCTTCAACCTGGCGGATAGCTTTATCTGCGTGGGGGCGGCGATGATCGTGCTGGAAGGCTTCTTGTCGCCGGCGAACAAAAGTGCAAAGAGCAAAGGTGAGTAATATGACGGCTCAGGTTAAGGGCGACAGCGAAGTATTGGTTCACTTCACGCTGAAACTGGAAGACGGAACGACGGCAGAATCCACTCGTGGCAACGGTAAACCGGCGCTGTTTCGTCTGGGCGACGGCAGCCTGTCCGAGCCGCTGGAAGCGCAGTTAATCGGTCTGAAGGCGGGCGACAAGTGCGCCTTTACCCTGCAACCGGAAGCGGCGTTCGGCGAAGAGAACCCGGACCTGGTCCAGTTCTTCTCACGTCGCGACTTCACGGAAACCGGCGTACCGGACGCGGGCACCATCATGTTGTTTACCGCGGTCGACGGCAGCGAAATGCCGGGCGTGGTGCGCGAGGTGGCGGAAGATTCGATTACCGTTGATTTCAACCATCCGCTGGCGGGCCATCCGGTCACCTTCGATATTGAAGTGCTGGAGATCGATCCGCAGCAGGAGGAGACGCATGCAAATATTGCTGGCTAACCCACGCGGCTTTTGCGCCGGGGTTGATCGTGCGATCAGTATCGTTGAACGCGCGCTGGAAATTTACGGTGCGCCTATCTACGTGCGTCACGAAGTGGTGCATAACCGCTACGTGGTCGATAGCCTGCGTGAGCGTGGGGCGGTGTTTATTGAGGAAATCACCGAAGTGCCGGACGGGTCGATTCTGATCTTCTCGGCGCACGGGGTTTCCCAGGCGGTAAGAGCAGAGGCCAAGGCGCGTGATTTAACCATGCTGTTTGACGCCACCTGCCCGTTGGTGACCAAGGTGCATATGGAGGTGGCGCGAGCCAGCCGCCGTGGCACCGAGGCGATCCTGATCGGCCACGCCGGTCACCCGGAAGTGGAAGGTACCATGGGCCAGTACAGCAACCCGAAGGGCGGCATGTACCTGGTGGAGTCACCGGACGACGTCTGGAAGCTGCAGGTGAAGGATGAAAGCAACCTGTGCTTTATGACGCAAACCACGCTGTCGGTGGACGATACTTCTGACGTGATTGATGCCTTGCGCAAGCGTTTCCCGAGCATTATCGGGCCGCGTAAGGACGACATCTGCTACGCAACCACCAACCGTCAGGAAGCGGTACGCAACCTGGCCGGGGATGCGGACGTGGTGCTGGTGGTGGGGTCGAAAAACTCGTCCAACTCCAACCGTTTGGCCGAATTGGCGCAGCGTGTTGGCAAACCGGCATACCTGATCGATTCCGCCGCTGACATTCAGGAAGCCTGGCTGAAGGACGCTCATAATATCGGCGTTACCGCTGGGGCTTCGGCACCTGATGTGTTGGTACAGGATGTTATCAGCCGCCTGAAAGCGCTGGGCGGTGTCAACGTGCAGGAAGTCAGCGGCCGTGAAGAGAACATCGTGTTCGAAGTACCGAAAGAGCTGCGGGTTGATATCAAACAGGTCGATTAATCAGCATCGGGCATAAATAAGATAACGGGGAGCTTCGGCTCTCCGTTTTGTTTTTAGGGATCGGTACCCGGCAATGAAATTATTAAAAATGAATTTGAGGGATGACTGATTCAAATTTTCTGTTACTTAAAGTCAAATTTGTTCTGACAATTTGAATTAATGGCAGAGGGAATGATTATATGGACAGTGATAATAGTTATTAAGGTTAATATCATTAGGCTGCAATCTAAATAAACTCTGGTGCTGGTCAGCAACGGGCTGAAAGGTTAAATAACTAAATTAATTGGCGTTACAGATTATTCTTATTTTAAATGCGTAATTGTCCTACGGAATTTTGCTCTTTTTGCTGTAAATGGATTTTCATATGTTCAAGTAAACGACGGACCTTTAATGGTTGGCTGTCCCTGCGCGGCATAATGGCATAGCAACTAATATCTGGTAGGCGCCACTCTGGCAGTACCTCGACCAGCTCACCCCGGTTCAATTCCTTTTCAACATTGACGAAGAAATTACGGATGATCCCTTTACCGGCCAGCGCCAATTCTTTCATCGCCATGCCGTTATTGGTAAATAAACGTCCGGTCATACGCAGCCGATGCTCGTCGCCATCAGGGTGGAGCAGACGAACAAATTGTGGGTTTCCCAGCGGGGTAAAAGTGACCCATTGATGGTGCGTCAACGCCTGTGGAGTTTCTGGCATGCCGTGGTTGGCAAGGTAGGCCGGCGAGGCACACAGCACTTCCCGAAAGCGCGCCAGACGGGTGGAAACATAGCTGGAGTCAGCCATCACGCCACCGCGGATCGCCAGATCAATACGCTGGTTTATCAGGTCGATCTTTTCATCATGAATTTCCAGCCTCAGCGTGATGCGCGGGTGTTCGTCCAGGAAGCTTTGCAGTGCCGGAACCAGATAATGAGTGGCAAACTCCGTAGAAGTGGCGACGCGCAGTTCCCCGGCCAGTTCACCGCGTAGCGCGGCAATACGTTGTTGCCCGCGTTCGGCGGCATGGATCATCAACACGCAATCCTCATAAAAACACAGCCCGGCCTCGGTCAGGCTCAGTGAACGGGTAGAACGCAGAAGTAATTGAATGCCCAACTCGTTTTCCAGCAGGCGGATATGTTGGCTGACGGCGGAGGTTGTAATGCCTAATTCTTTGGCTGCCGTGCTGAATGCGCCGCAATCGACAACTTTAGAAAAAATAGCCATGCGTTTTAGAATATTACTCATAGTTTGTTAAGTTCAACTTAACCAAGATTGTTAATTATAAGGGCTAATAATATAGCATTATCTCTTCTATATTGCCTGAAGCAGATAAATCGCGAGGTAAGTCCGACTTCCCGTTCGGCCTCTCTCTTTTTGATAAGTCTTATTGCGTTTGCAAATAAGTCGCCTGCGCCACATCTGAACAGGAGTTAATTGTGGATAGTGCTCGCATTGAACAAATATCGTTAAAAATCCTTCATGAGCTATTGCAATATCGGCGTCGATTTCCGGGGATGGAAAGTTCAAACGCTGAAGAGGAACAGGCGGTTGCTCTGGTGCAATTACCGCGTATTCGGGCATTTATTGAAAATGAGCAGCGCATTGAGTTTGTCCTGCCTGCCTTCCCGACAAAATCACCCAATACTAATAAGGTGATCGGTGCACTGCCCGATATGGCCGAGCGACTGTCATTGATATTTCTTAATTCCCTCTGTCAGCGTATTCAGCTTTATTACCCGCCGGGTGCTCATATCATCATCTGCTCCGATGGCCACGTTTTCGGTGATTTAATCCGTGTCAGCGACGACGCGATCAACCGTTATCAACATGAAATTGAAAACCTGCTGCACGAGGTGGGGGCGACTCATCTGAGCGTTTTCAATCTGGGTGACGTGGAAGGGCTGGCCGAGTATACCGGTGACTATGACCTGCTGCGGCAGTTGCTGGTTGACGGCTATGCCGAGCCGGAGGAAACGATCAAACACCGGTTGATGCAGGACGAGCAGGGGTTGCAGTTGTATCGCGCAATCACCCGATTCCTGTATGAAGACAGCCAACTACCGGGCTACAGCGGCTCCAATGCAGCGCTGCAGAAAGACGCCAAACAGCGCGCCTGTGGCGTGATCCAGCGCAGTTGGGCCTGGGGCAATTTGCTGGCCCAGCATTTCCCGCTGGCAATACGTTTGTCGATTCACCCACAGCCCGCCGACAGCCTGAAAATGGGTATCCACATGATGCCGACCAAAGACGACTGGCTGACTCCCTGGCATGGCGTGGCAGCCAACGTTAACGGACAGTTTGTGCTGATGAAGCGCAAAGACGCGCAGCAGCTGGCGGGCGAACTGGTGGCGATCCGCGGAACACCCAGCCATTACCTGGTTGAACAGCCACAGATGGCGTAATGCAGCATCTTGCGCCCGCCACTTTAACGGGCGTCTTTTAACGGCACGGTGGCCGTGTGAGCAGCAAATTCGATTCAAGGAGAGTGACCTATGGAAAATCAAACGCTGAACTGCCGCATTGAACTTAATACCCCTTTTGGCGCAGTGCTGACCCCGCAGTATCCTGGCCAATCTATTCGCGAACTGCCGGTGGCAGCGCTTCGTTCACTGGCCCAGCAGCATCACCTGCTGGTGCTGCGCGGCTTCGACTCTGGTTTTACCGATCCGCAGTTACTAACCCGCTATGCCGAAGGCTGGGGCGAAATCATGATGTGGCCGTTCGGAGCGGTGCTGGACGTGAAAGAGCATCCGGATGCCAAAGATCATATTTTCGACAGCAGCTATGTGCCGTTGCATTGGGATGGCATGTACAAGCCGACCATTCCGGAATTCCAGCTGTTCCATTGTGTGGCAGCACCTTCACAGGATGAAGGCGGCCGCACCACTTTTGTCGACACCACGTGCCTGCTGGCTAATGCCGATGAGTCTTTGTTGGCGCAGTGGCGGGAAGTGTCGATCTCTTATCGCATTAAGCAGGTGGTGCATTACGGCGGTGAGGTGCGTTCGCTGCTGGTAGTGGATCATCCGAACGGCAATGGGCAGATCATGCGCTACAACGAGCCGCCGACCGAAGGCAAAAAGTTCCTTAACCAGCATGCGCTGGAATATCACGGGGTGCCACAGGAGCAGCAGGAGGCGTTTCATCAGACCCTGCAACAGCATCTCTACGATCCGCGTCATTATTACGCCCATCAATGGCAGCAGGGAGACGTGGTGATAGCGGATAACTTCTCGTTGTTACACGGGCGCGAAGGCTTTACCGCGCGTTCTGCTCGCCATTTGCAGCGGGTGCATATTCAGAGCAACCCGGTGTGCGCCAATCAGGCACTGAAGCCGGTCAACGCAGAGGTTTAATCCCGATGGCAAGTATTCTGATGACCGCAGTGGCCACGCCCGGCCACGTTTATCCGATGCTGAGCATTGCCCGGCACTTGATTGGGCAAGGGCACCAGGTGCGGGTGATGACCGGTGCGCTGTTTCGTCAACGTGCTGAGGCAGCAGGCGTGCAGTTTATCGCCTTTGATGAGCGGGTAGATTTCGACTATCGCTATCTTGAGCAGCACTTTCCCGAACGGGCTGCGCTACCACCGGGCAATGCACAGATGGCACTGGCGCTGAAAGACTTCTTTGCCGCCCCGATCCCGTTGTTGGATCAGCAGTTACGCAGCGTGATGGCTGCCGAGACTCCTGACCTGTTGATCGTGGAAAACTGCTTTTATGGGGTGCTGCCGTTGTTACAGAGGACGGATCGTCCACCGGTGATTGGCATTGGGGTAACGCCGTTGTCGTATTCCTCAAGGGATTCAATCTTCTATGGGCCGCGAATTCCTCCTGCGCTGTTGCCACGAGAGCTGCAGCGAGAGCAGTTGGTGGACGAAGACACTCGCGCGTTAATTGATGAGGTGCAACGGAGTTTTGATATTGCGATGGCACAATCTGGTGGCCAGCCGCTGCAACAGCCTTTTACCGATGCGTTGATTGGCGGGTGCGATCGCTTTTTGCAACTGGCCACTCCGGCGCTGGAGTATCAGCGCGAAGATCTGCCGGACAGCCTGCGCTTTATCGGGCCGCTGCGCAGCGCGGTGGCGGCGGTTGAAGCCACCGATGAAAGGGAGGAGGCCGACCGGCGGCCGTTGGTGATTGTTTCGCAGGGGACGCTGGCGAATGTCGATCTGCATCAGTTGATTGTCCCGACGCTGAAAGCACTGGCTGAATTGCCGGTACGGGTTTTGGCCACCACGGGGGGCCGTCCGATCGACCCACTTTTGGCGCTGTTACCCGCTAACGCCAGAGCGCGGGAGTTTATCTCTTTCGAACACTGGCTGCCGCAGGCGGCGCTGCTGATCACCAACGGTGGCTATGGCTCAATCAACTACGCCCTGGATCAGGGAGTACCATTGATTGTCGCTGGAACCGGCGAGGATAAACTCGAAGCCGCTGCCAGAGTGGTGGCCGCGGGCTGCGGCATTAGCCTGCATACCAGCACCCCGGATGAGGAGCAGTTGCGTCAGGCGGTGCAGCAAATTCTGGCGCAGCCGGCTTATCGGCAGCGTGCTGCTGTAGTGCAGGCCGATTACGCCCGTCATGATGCACTGACGGCAATCGCCGACGAGGTGGCAGTGTTAACCTAGCCGGTTGAATGGTCTGTCGAACGGGGGGCTTTGGCTCCCCGTTTTTCTTTCAGTTAGTCGGGGTCTTCATCCTGCATGATGGCACTGCGTCCTCCGTCCATCACAATCGTGGTGCCTGCGATAAATCCCGCGTGTTCACTGGCGAGAAACAAACACAAATCACCGACTTCTTCAGGTGCTCCCAGGCGGCCGACCGGGTGCTTGTTTACGGTTCTTTCCCGCGCCAGTTTGGCATCTGGGTGGCTATCGAACCAGGTTTGGTTGCCTTCGGTATCGATAAAACCAGGAGCAATCCCCAGCGTGCGGATCGCCGGACCCCACTCGATAGTCAGGCTTTGTACCAGGGAGAGTAGTGCCCGCTTGCTGATGTTATACGGCGCACAGCCCGGCAGGGTGGAGAATGCGTGGTTGGAGGTGATCACCAGGATCACGCCACGGCTTTGGGTCAGGGCCGCACGGGCACATTTGGCCAGATACCAATGTGAGCGCAGATTGAGATTGAAGTTATGTGTCCAGTCTTCTTCTTCGCAATCAATGCCTTTGAAAACGTTTTTACCGGCGTTGGAAACCACAATATCGATACGATGGAACCGTTGCTCAGCATTGGCGACAAAACGTTTTATCTCGGTGGTCTGCGTGACATCCACCGAGTCGTAGAAAAAATGTTGCGGGTACTCGCGCCGCAATTGCTGGGCATGGGGGGCTTTCTCCAGGGCTGGTTCGGCGCAACCCATAACGCTATCGCCGTTAGCGAGAAAGGCCTTGGTAATAGCCAGACCTATGCCCTGGCTGGCACCGGTGACGATCACCACTCGCCCGGATTTGTCGATAAGCATATAAACCTCGGCAAGGGCTGTTTTGCTAAAGAGAAAACTGGCCTAAAAACCGGTCGATCATCAGGTGATCGTCTGCGGTGAGTTGCCAGCCGGGGTGACGGCAGTAATCGGTGGCAATGATATTGCGCCGCTGCAGAATCGTCTTCTCAACCTGAATAATGTATTCGCAGTGGCTCATCCAGCGCTGAATGTAAGGCAAGAGTGCCTGATGCAGCCTTTGCGCCAGTTCAGTCTCTCCGGCTTGCCAGTGGCGATAAATCCGCAGATAAACCTCACTGAACGAACAGCCAGGCATCACGCCTTTGCCGCCCGCCGCCAGCATTGGCAACATATAAAGCCCGGCATAGCCATTTAACACGCTGGCCTGCGGCGCCAGTTGCAGAAATTCTTTGGTGTAATCCACCGGCGGATTGCACTCTATCTTGAACACCGCATGGGGGTAGCGTGCTGCCACGCCAGCCAATTGTTGCGCAGCGATCGGCGACCCGGTTTCGCTCGGCGCGTATTGCACCATCACCGGAATATCTACCGCATCCAGTACGGCAAAAATGTGCTGTTGGATCGCCTGCGGACTGGGCTGCAGGAAAAATGGCGGCAGCAGCATCAACGCATCCGCGCCCAGTTGTTGATAATGGCGGGCGCGCTTAACGGCGACTTCGCTGCTGTGATCGGTGACTGAGATAGCGCGGTACAGTGGGGCACCCTCCAGCGTGGCGATAAATATTTCCGCCAGCCGAGCGCGTTCGCGGTCGTCCAGTTTAGGGAACTCACTGGCGATGCCAAACAGCGTCGTTCCCTGAACGCCGGTGGCGGCTAAATGCTCCAGCAATCGCACAAAACTTGCTTCATCTATCTCGCCGTCAGCCCTAAACGGCATAGCGACAATAGGATTGACGCCGCAAATATCTGCGGCTTGATAACGGCTCATTATTCTTCCTCCCGGTCAGCCAGTACGGCACCCTGCGCGGCCGGCATTGCCCAGCGGCGATAAAGTCGCAGGAAACCGCGTGGCACTTCTTTATCCAGCGGCTGCCAGGTTTTACGTCGCAGGATCAGTTCGCTCTCGCTGACATGCAGCGTTAGGGTACGAGCAGGAATATCGATGGAGATCGGGTCTCCGTTCTGCACCAGTGCCAGTTCGCCGCCCTCTACCGCCTCAGGTGAAATGTGGCCGACAAACAGCCCGCGGTTGGAACCGGAAAAACGGCCATCGGTGATCAAGGCGCAACTGTCGGACAGGCCCATACCTTCCAGTGATTTCATCGGTTTATACATTTCCGGCATGCCGGGGCCGCCTTTAGGCCCTTCGTAACGCAACACCAGAGCACTGCCCGGCTTAATCTGGCCGGACATAATCGCCTCGACCGATTCCTGCTCGCTGTTGAACACCACGGCGGGGCCACTAAAACGCATCAGGTGATCGGGCACTGCGGCCGGTTTCACCACGCAGCCGAGCGGCGACAGGTTGCCGTGCAGCACGGCAACGCCGGCTTCATTGCGCACCGGAATGGCCAGGGTGTGGATGACCTCAGGACGTCGGCTTGGCGGGGTCCTCGCCACTAGCTCAGCCTTGGTTTTACCGGTGACGGTCAAGGCGTTAAGGTCTAGCAGTTTGGCAATCTCAACTTCGACCGCCGGTACGCCGCCAGCCTCCCAGAAGTCAATCATGTCATGTTCACTGGCCGGGTAGAGTGAGGCGACCAGCGGCACCTGATGGCTCAGCTCATCGAAGGCGGACAGCGGCAGATGCCCCAATTCCGCTTCGTAGTGAATGGCTTGCAGATGCAAAATGGCGTTGGTGGAACCGCCGGTGGCCAACAGATAAACCATCGCATTGCGGATCGATGCGGCGGTGATGATTTGGCGTGCGTTGATACCGTTGAGCACCAGCGCCACCGCCTGACGGCCGGTTTCGACAGCGCATTCGCGCCGCTCGGCGGATACCGCCGGCAGTGTGCTGCTACCCGGCAGGCTCATACCCAAAACTTCGCCGATACAGCACATGGTGTTAGCCGTACCGTACATGGTGCAGGAGCCGGGGCCGGGCTCGGCGATATTTTCGATATGAGCGAATTCCGCCTCATCGATTTCGCCGCGTTTTTTCCAGCCGATGGCTTCGGTGACGATGTTGCCGTCCCAGTGTTTGCCTTTATATTCCGCTGGATACATCGGCCCACCATTGACCATGATCGCCGGAACGTCCAGCCGTGCCGCCGCCATCAGCATGGCAGGCACAATTTTGTCGCAGGATCCCAGCAGTACCATGCCGTCGAAGCGATGGGCGCGCATCATCACTTCAATTGAGGCGGTGATCACCTCGCGGGCGGCCAGGATATAGCGCATGCCAAGATGTCCTTCGGCAATGCCATCGCAGGGGGCGATAGTACCGAACACCATGCCGACACCACCGGCCTCTTCAATACCCTGTAATACCCTGGCCGTCAGTTCATTGAGGTTGACGTGGCCGGCGGTGGCGTTGGTATAGCTGTTAACCACGGCGATCACCGGGCGTCGCAGTTGTTCGTCGCTGTGGCCCATCGATTTATACAGCGCACGTTTCAGCGCACCGTCATCACCCTCGAGGATTGGGTTAAAATGCGCGCCGCAACTGCCGCCGCCACAGGTTCCACATCCGCTCATAATTAAAATCTCTCAGTGATATTTAAAGGGCCTTCGGTATCAGGCTGAGTCGCCTGATGCGGTTTGATCTTTGGGTTTATCAATCTGGCCGGAAGCATGAAGATCAACGGGGCGCAGAGCAGTAGGAAGCCCGCCAAAATATACAGTCCACTGTCAGTCTGGCCGGTTTGGTCTTTCAGCCAGCCGAGTACCGTGGGGCCGAAGAACCCCGCGAGATTGCCGACCGAATTCACCAGTGCGATACCGGCCGCCGCCGCAGTGCCGGAAAGCAATGCGCCCGGCAGGCTGATATAGGTGGGGATCAGCGCCAGGGTGCCGGACATGGCAACGCAGATCCACGTCATCATCCAGAAGGTCGAGCCGCTGCAGTAAGCGCTGAGTGTCAGCCCGATGCAGCCGATCACCGCCGGAATGGCGATATGCCAGCGCCGCTCCTGTTTCAGATCGGAGTGTCGGCTGTTCCATATCATAAACAACGCGCCAAATACGTAGGGCAAGGCCGCCAGCAGGCCGATTTGCAAATCGTCGCTGATGCCCGAGGTTTTGATGATGGAAGGTAGCCAGAAACTGATGCCGTAGTAGCCAACATTAAAACTGAAGAAAATCAATGCCAATAGCCAGACGTAGCGGTTAGCCAGCATCTCTTTGAGACTTTGAGCCGCTTTGCCGTTGGCCGCCCGGTCGCGGTTGGCCTGATCTTTAGCCAGATCGGCCTGTACCAGGTTTTTCTCTTCGGCGGTTAGCCACTTGGCTTCGGCCACGTTGTTATCCAGATAACGCAGTACCACAAAGGCCAGAACCAAAGATGGGACCGCTTCAATCAAGAACAGCCACTGCCAGTTATGCAAGCCGCCGACGTTTTCAAACAGCTTGAGGATCAAACCTGAAAGCGGGCTGCCGATGATCACCGACAGCGGCGTGACCAGAATAAACAGCCCCAGCGTGCGGGCGGAACGCCATGAAGGAAACCACAGGGTTAAATAGAACACGATGCCTGGGAAGAAACCGGCTTCGGCCACGCCGAGCAGAAAGCGCAATACGTAAAAGCTGGTGGGGGTGGTGACAAACATCATGGCCGCTGACAGTACTGCCCAGGTCGCCATGATGCGGGCTATCCAGAATCGTGGCCCAAAGCGTTGCATCAGCAGATTGCTGGGCAGCTCAAAAATAAAATAACCAATAAAGAAGATACCGGCGCCCAGCCCATAGACGGTATCGCTGAAGTTCAAAGCATCCTGCATATGCAGCTTGGCGAACCCGACGTTAACGCGGTCCAGGTAAGCGAAGAAATAACACAGGATCAAAAAAGGGATCAGGCGGCGTGTGATCTTACCGTAGACCTGCGTTTCAGCGGCTTGCTTCACCGTCTGCTTTTCCGTCGTCAACTTCATGAGCGGTTCCTCAGATTTATTAGTCGGGTTATACCGGCGTATTCAAGGAGCGAACATCAGCCTTCGGCTGCGGTGATTTGCCGATGTGGCGCAGGGCAACACCGTTCATCAGGTTTTTTTCGATGTGTTCGAGCGAGATATTCTTGGTTTCTGGCACCAGCCATAACGTCAGCAAGATACAGAACAGGTTGAGCCCAGCGTAAAGCCAGAAAGTACCGGCACTGCCGACGGTGTCGATCAGCGTCAGGAAGGTAGCGCCGATGATCATATTGGCCATCCAGTTGGCCATGGTGGAGCAGGTAACGCCAAAATCGCGTCCGGCCAGCGGCTGGATCTCGGAGCACAATACCCAAATCAAGGGGCCTGCACTCATGGCAAAGCCGGTGATGAAAATCAGCAGCACCATAACCGCTGCGTATTGTTCTGCTGGATTGCTGATGCCGGTGTGGAACATATAACCCAGGGTGCCCATGCAAATGGCCATCACACCGAAACCCAGCTTGAGCATTGGCTTGCGTCCCCAACGATCGACCAGCGCGATAGCGATAAAGGTAGCCAGCACGTTGGTCAACCCGGCGATCACGGTGCACCACATTTGTTCGCTGGTGGTGGAGAAGCCGGCGATTTCAAAGATCTTCGGTGCGTAGTACATGATTATCGTCATGCCGGTGAACTGCTGCATAAATTGCAGCAAGATGCCAAGACAGGTGGAACGGCGGAAGTTGGCATTGTGGCGAAACAGTTGCCAGCCGCGTTGCTTCATTTGCAGACTTTCACGGATTTGGTCCAGTTCCACGCGGGCTTCATCATCCGAGTTACGTAGCAGCATGAGCACCTTTGAGGCCAGCTCGCTGCGGCCTTTCATGGCTAACCAGCGCGGACTTTCCGGCAGCGTCACCACGCCAATAAACAGGATGATGGCGGGGAATGTGATAATACCCAGCATCCAGCGCCAGTGACCTCCGGCGCTGAAGGCGGTGTCAGACAGGAAGGCCGCCAGAATGCCGATAGTAATCATCAATTGATAAAGCGAGATCATGCTGCCGCGAATTTGTTCCGGGGCGATTTCCGACAGGTACAGTGGTGCAGTGAATGACGCTACGCCGACGGCTAAACCCAGAATAAAGCGCGAAATAACCAACACTTCGAGATTAAGGGCAATGGCGCAACCGACAGAGCCGACGACAAACAACACGGCGCTCAACAACAGGCTTTTTTTACGGCCAAGGCGGGAAGACATCGGCCCGCTGCCCAGTGCCCCGAGTGCGGCACCGAGCATCATAATGCTGACCACGATTTCCTGCTGTTGGCTGGACAGGCTGAATTCGTGGGCCAGGAACGGCAACGCACCGGCGATTACCCCCATATCCAGGCCAAACAGCAGCCCTGCTAAGGCGGCGAGAAAGCAAACCTGCAGGGTTTGCCGGTTAGTTTTGGCGGGAACAGCGTTTTTTTTCATAACAACACCTTTTTATTCAATGCGTTATATTTTTATGCGGAAAGCGCTGGCACCGAACTGTCGGTGAAGCCCGCCCCAGAAGTAAGCCGTTCAGTTATTATTCATTCAGGTAATACAAAGTTATCAATCTTGTAATACAAGAATGCTAGAGACAAAAGCACTCGGGAACTGTGAGATTGATCGAAATTACAGCAAAGGAGGGTTTTTAGAGGATATGAGCGAACATTTCTGGCTGTTTATGCCAATTATTCTTTCTGGCCGCGTTGAGCAGAATGACACGCATGCATTGGCGCGCATTCTCCACCTGCTTGAAGCGGATAGCCTCCAGCAGCTGTTGGTGTTCTTCTACGGCTTTTTGGGCCAGGCGTACGTCCTCTTCCAGCGTTTGCTGAAAAGAGAGGGCCATTGCGGCGGACAGCGCACTGCCTAATGAATGTAAAAAGGGGTTATGGCTGGCCCCCAGTAAAGCGAGATGAAATGCCATATCGCCCTGTTCGAACAGTTCGCGGCTGGCTTGTTGCTGCCCTTGCGCCATCAACTTGCAGGCATCTTCGAGCGCCGCTAAATCATGACCGGTGGCATTAACCGCCGCCAGCGCGGCGATATTGGGTTCAAAGATCAAACGAGTGATCATTAGCTGTTCAATCAACAACGGATCGAGGCTGTCTTCTGCCAGCCAGGCCAGAACATCGGTATCCAAAAAGCTCCACTGCTGGCGTGAGTTAACCGTACTGCGCTTCTTGGCCTGGATGGAAATCAGCCCTTTTGCGGCCAGCACCTGCAAGGCATTGCGTACCGAGGTGCGTGAAACCTCGTACTGCTGTGCCAGCTCATTTTCCCCCGGCAACGACAGCCCGGGCGGCAAATCGCCTCTGATGATGCGGCGTGCCAAATCTTGCGTCAGGGTTTCCGATAGGGTCGTGGGTGCGGTTTTCATCCGTGGCTCTCAGGCAATAAAGCGGCAGTTACGCCATATACTAAGCTAAGCGGCTGATTGGTGGTACCCATGCCGGTTTTAGTGAATGAAATGAGGGTTTTTTCCTGCGATGTTTAGCCATTGAAATTGCATGATTATGTACAATCGGCAACAGACACTTTTAGGTCAATTGTTAACCCATTGACAGCATTGCTGATGAAATACGAGAGATATCATAATTTTCTAATTATGAAATGAATCCTCTGGCGGTGATAGGGCGAGGCAGTTACCCTGAACCGATAGCCTAATGGGATAGGCGTCAAATCAACAAGAGAGCAAGTATGACTGATTCATTAATCCGCATCGCGGTTGCGGGTTCCGGCGGCCGTATGGGCCGTCAATTGATCCAGGCGGTACAGCAGGCACCGGGCGTGGTGCTGGGGGCAGCGATATCGCGGCCAGGTTCAAGCCTGATCGGTACCGACGCCGGTGAACTGGCGGGCGTTGGCGCGCTGGGCGTGACCGTTAGCGACAGTCTGGAAAAGGTGGTCGATGATTTCGATATTCTGATCGACTTCACCCGCCCGGAAAGCACCCTGGCCTATCTGGCTTTCTGCGTCGAGCATAAAAAAGCCATGGTGATTGGCACTACCGGCTTTGATGACGCCGGTAAAGACGCCATCCGTGCCGCCGGGCAGCAGATTGGGATCGTCTTTGCCGCCAACTTCAGCGTCGGCGTCAATCTGGTGCTGAAACTGTTGGAAAAAGCCGCACAGGTGATGGGCGACTATACCGATATCGAGATTATTGAAGCGCACCATCGCCATAAAGTGGATGCCCCTTCGGGCACGGCGTTGGCAATGGGTGAGGCTATCGCTGGCGCACTGGGGCGCGATCTTAAAGAGTGCGCGGTGTATGCGCGTGAAGGTTATACCGGTGAACGCGATCCGAAGAGCATTGGCTTTGCCACTGTTCGTGCAGGCGATATCGTGGGTGAGCATACCGCCATGTTTGCCGACATTGGCGAGCGGGTTGAGATCACCCATAAAGCCTCCAGCCGGATGACTTTTGCCAGCGGGGCGGTACGGGCGGCATCATGGTTGCATAACCGTGATAAAGGGATGTTTGATATGCGAAACGTGCTCAATTTAGACCAGTTATAATTGATTTATATACCATCGTGATGTGGTTGTATTGATCATAATGCTATGATTAATGGACAATAATTTTATTGTCCTTTTTTTTAACACATAAAACATGAGTTATGCGTTTATTTGTTTTTGTAGTTGCTATTTTTGTATGTTTTTATGTGTTTTTTAACCAGGATCTCCTGATGGTGATGTTTTTTTCCCTGGATTTGGCCTTCATCATCGCGCTTTTTTGTCATTCGTCCCCGCAACCGTTTACCAACCCGAGTTTAGCGGTGTTTTTATGGCTGCTAACCCTATTAAACGTCGAGAAGTGCAAAAATAAGAGAAAAAATGGCGCTTTGGGTAGACAAGCGGAGCTCTCATCATTAGAATGCGCCCAATTTGCCAAAAATTGACCTTGAGGGCGGTTTTTGCATTGATTTAGATCGCGATATCTGAATTAATATGCAAATATTGTGATTGATTATTCCTTGGAGGGTGTTTTGATTAAGTCAGCGCTATTGGTTCTCGAAGACGGAACCCAATTCCACGGTCGGGCCATCGGGGCAGAGGGTACGGCAGTAGGAGAAGTGGTCTTCAATACGTCGATGACCGGTTATCAAGAAATCCTCACTGATCCTTCCTACTCCCGCCAGATCGTTACTCTTACTTATCCTCATATCGGCAATGTCGGCACCAATGCTGCTGACGAAGAATCCTCCGCAGTACACGCCCAAGGCCTCGTCATTCGCGACCTCCCACTGATTGCCAGCAACTACCGCAACGAAGAAGGCCTGTCTGACTACCTGAAGCGTCATAACATCGTGGCGATCGCCGATATTGATACCCGCAAGCTGACCCGTCTGCTGCGTGAGAAGGGTGCACAGAACGGTTGCATCATTGCTGCCGATACCCCGGATGCAGCCCTGGCCTTGGCCAAGGCCAAAGGTTTCCCGGGCCTGAAAGGCATGGATCTGGCGAAAGAAGTGACCACCCAGGAAGCTTACAGCTGGCAGCAAGGCAGCTGGACGCTGGAAGGCGAACTGCCGGAAGCCAAAGCGGCCTCCGAACTGCCGTTCCACGTGGTGGCTTACGATTTCGGCGCCAAGCGCAACATCCTGCGCATGCTGGTGGATCGCGGCTGCCGCCTGACGGTAGTGCCGGCACAGACCCCGGCAGATGAAGTGTTGAAGATGGATCCGGACGGCATTTTCCTGTCCAACGGCCCGGGTGACCCGGAGCCTTGTGATTACGCCATCACCGCCATCAAGCAGTTCCTGGAAACCGACATTCCGGTGTTTGGCATCTGCCTCGGCCACCAGTTGCTGGCACTGGCCAGCGGCGCGAAAACCGTGAAGATGAAGCTCGGCCACCACGGCGGCAACCACCCGGTAAAAGACCTGGATAAGGACTGCGTCATGATCACCGCGCAGAACCATGGTTTTGCCGTGGACGAAAATAACCTGCCGGCGGAACTGCGCGTAACGCACAAATCCTTGTTTGACCATACGGTGCAGGGCATTCACCGCACCGACAAGGCGGCGTTCAGCTTCCAGGGCCACCCTGAAGCCAGCCCGGGCCCACACGATGCCGCGCCGCTGTTCGATCACTTTATCGAACTGATCGAGACTTACCGTTCTAACGCCAAATAATCAGGAGCAGTAAAAATGCCAAAACGTACAGACATAAAAAGCATCCTGATCCTCGGCGCTGGCCCGATTGTTATCGGCCAGGCGTGTGAGTTCGACTACTCGGGTGCTCAGGCGTGTAAAGCGCTGCGCGAAGAGGGTTACCGCGTTATTTTGGTGAACTCCAACCCGGCCACTATCATGACTGACCCGGAAATGGCCGATGCGACCTACATCGAGCCGATTCACTGGAAAGTAGTACGCAAAATCATCGAAAAAGAGCGCCCGGATGCCGTGCTGCCGACCATGGGCGGCCAGACCGCACTGAACTGTGCGCTGGAGCTGGAACGTCAGGGCGTGCTGGCCGAATTTGGCGTGACCATGATTGGCGCCACCGCTGACGCGATCGATAAAGCCGAAGACCGTCGCCGTTTCGACGTGGCGATGAAAAAAATCGGCCTGGACACCGCGCGCTCCGGTATCGCGCACAATATGGAAGAAGCGCTGGCGGTTGCCGCTGACGTTGGCTTCCCGTGCATCATCCGTCCTTCCTTTACCATGGGCGGCAGCGGCGGCGGCATCGCTTATAACCGCGAAGAGTTCGAAGAGATCTGCGAACGCGGCCTGGACTTGTCACCGACCAAAGAGCTGCTGATTGACGAGTCGCTGATTGGCTGGAAAGAGTACGAGATGGAGGTGGTGCGCGATAAAAATGATAACTGCATCATCGTCTGCTCGATTGAAAACTTCGACGCCATGGGCATCCATACCGGTGACTCTATCACCGTGGCCCCGGCGCAGACGCTGACCGACAAAGAATACCAAATCATGCGTAACGCCTCGATGGCGGTGCTGCGTGAAATCGGCGTGGAAACCGGCGGCTCCAACGTGCAGTTCTCGGTTAACCCGAAAACCGGCCGCCTGATCGTTATTGAAATGAACCCGCGCGTGTCCCGCTCTTCGGCGCTGGCATCGAAAGCAACCGGCTTCCCGATTGCCAAAATCGCCGCCAAACTGGCGGTGGGCTATACCCTCGACGAACTGATGAACGACATCACCGGTGGCCGTACGCCGGCCTCGTTTGAACCGTCCATCGACTACGTGGTAACCAAAATTCCTCGTTTCAACTTCGAGAAATTTGCCGGCGCCAACGACCGTCTGACCACCCAAATGAAATCCGTCGGCGAAGTGATGGCGATTGGCCGCACCCAGCAAGAGTCGCTGCAAAAAGCGCTGCGCGGCCTGGAAGTGGGCGCCACCGGTTTTGACCCTAAAGTGAGCCTGGACGACCCGGAAGCGCTGACCAAAATTCGCCGCGAGCTGAAAGATGCCGGTTCTGACCGCATTTGGTACATCGCCGATGCCTTCCGCGCCGGTCTGTCGGTGGACGGCGTTTTCAACCTGACCAACGTTGACCGCTGGTTCCTGGTGCAGATTGAAGAGCTGGTGCGCCTGGAAGAGCAGGTGGCCGAAACCGGCATCAACGGTTTAACGCAAGAATTCCTGCGCACCCTGAAGCGTAAAGGCTTCGCCGATGCGCGTCTGGCTACCCTGGCCGGCGTTGCCGAAAGCGAAATCCGCAAGCTGCGCCACGGTTATGGGCTGCACCCGGTGTACAAGCGTGTGGATACCTGCGCGGCGGAATTCGCCACCGACACCGCTTACATGTACTCCACCTATGAAGAAGAGTGCGAGTCTAATCCGACCAATGACCGTCCGAAAATCATGGTGTTGGGCGGTGGTCCGAACCGTATCGGCCAGGGCATCGAGTTCGACTACTGCTGCGTACACGCCTCGCTGGCGCTGCGCGAAGACGGTTACGAGACCATTATGGTCAACTGTAACCCGGAAACCGTGTCTACCGACTACGACACTTCCGACCGTCTGTACTTCGAGCCGGTCACGCTGGAAGACGTGCTGGAAATCGTGCGTATCGAGAAGCCGAAAGGCGTGATCGTGCAGTACGGTGGCCAGACCCCGCTGAAGCTGGCGCGTGAGCTGGAAGCCGCAGGCGTGCCGATTATCGGTACCAGCCCGGATGCGATTGACCGTGCGGAAGACCGCGAGCGTTTCCAACAGGCGGTACAGCGTCTTGGCCTGAAACAGCCGGCCAACGCCACCGTCGCCACCATAGAACAGGCGGTAGAGAAAGCGGCCGGTATCGGTTACCCGCTGGTGGTTCGTCCTTCCTACGTACTGGGCGGCCGCGCGATGGAAATCGTCTACGACGACATCGACCTGCGCCGTTACTTCCAGAACGCGGTCAGCGTCTCTAACGACGCGCCAGTGCTGCTGGACCGCTTCCTGGATGACGCGGTAGAAGTCGACGTCGATGCGATTTGCGACGGCGAGCGGGTGCTGATTGGCGGCATCATGGAACACATCGAACAGGCGGGCGTGCATTCCGGTGACTCCGCTTGCTCACTGCCGGCCTACACCCTGAGCAAAGAGATCCAGGACGTGATGCGTCAGCAGGTTGAGAAACTGGCGTTCGAGCTGCAGGTTCGTGGTCTGATGAACGTGCAGTTTGCGGTGAAGAACAACGAAGTCTACCTGATTGAAGTCAACCCACGTGCCGCGCGTACCGTGCCATTCGTCTCCAAGGCGACCGGCGTCCAGTTGGCCAAGGTGGCGGCACGCGTGATGGCAGGCAAAACGCTGGCCGAGCAGGGCGTAACGGAAGAAGTTATCCCGCCTTACTACTCGGTGAAAGAAGTGGTGTTGCCGTTCAATAAGTTCCCGGGCGTCGACCCGATTTTAGGGCCGGAAATGCGCTCTACCGGGGAAGTGATGGGCGTTGGCCGCACCTTCGCGGAAGCCTTCTCCAAGGCGATGCTCGGCAGCCAGTCAGGCATGAAGAAACAGGGCCGTGCACTGCTGTCGGTACGTGAAGGCGATAAAGCCCGGGTGGTGGATCTGGCGGCAAGCCTGCTGAAACAGGGCTTTGAACTGGATGCGACCCACGGGACCGCCGTGGTGCTGGGCGAAGCGGGGATTAACCCGCGCCTGGTCAACAAGGTGCATGAAGGCCGTCCGCACATTCAGGACCGTATCAAGAATGGCGAGTACACCTACATCGTTAACACCACGGCCGGTCGTCAGGCGATTGAGGACTCCAAGCTGATTCGCCGTAGTGCGCTGCAGTACAAGGTGCATTACGACACTACCCTGAACGGCGGCTTCGCCACCGCGATGGCGCTGAAGGCTGACCCGACCGAACAGGTCACTTCGGTGCAGGAGATGCACGCACGCATCGGTAAGTAATCTCTCCAGGCCGTAACATCGGGGCGCTGCAGTTCAATGCAGCGCCCTTTTTTTATCTCCTTCAGCCAATTTGTTGTCTCGCGTTAAAAATTTCCGCTATCAATCATTCAGCAAACTGTCACTCTGTGTGATTGGTATATGCTTGATATATTGGCAAGGAACGAAGGAACGACGACAACCATGATCCTGATAATTTACGCCCATCCTTATCCCCGGCATTCTCATGCCAACCACCGCCTGTTACAGGCGGTCAAGGATCTTCCCGAGGTGGAAGTCCGTTCGCTGTATGAGCTGTATCCCGATTTCAATATCGATATCAACGCCGAACAGCAAGCGCTGGAGCGTGCCGACCTGGTGGTGCTGCAGCATCCGATGCAGTGGTACAGCCAACCGCCGTTGCTGAAACTGTGGATCGACAAAGTGCTGGAGCACGGTTGGGCCTACGGCCATGAAGGCGATGCCCTGGTAGGCAAAGATCTGCTGTGGGCGGTAACCAGCGGTGGCGATGAGCACCATTTCGAACTGGGCGATTACCCAAATTTTGCCGCTCTGGGGCAGCCGCTGCAGGCTACGGCGCTGTATTGCGGGATGAACTGGCAGCCCTATTTTGCCGTTCATAACACCTTTACCTGCAATGAACCGGCGCTGATTGCCGCCGGAGAAGCCTACCGGCGGCGGCTGGTGGATTACCTGATGGAACACAGTGAACCGGCGGAGCAGGGAGTAGAACATGGATAATCACCATATGATGATTGAGGGGCTGATCTATCTGGGATCGGCCGCGCTGTTCGTGCCGATAGCGGTGCGGCTGGGGTTGGGCTCGGTACTGGGTTATCTGATCGCCGGCTGCATTATTGGCCCCTGGGGGCTGAAACTGGTCTCTGATGCCGAGTCGATCCTCACCTTTGCCGAGATTGGCGTGGTGCTGATGCTGTTTATCATCGGGCTGGAGCTGGATCCGAAACGGCTGTGGACACTGCGTGCTTCGGTGTTTGGCGGCGGTATTATCCAGATGGCGGCCTGCGGGTTGGCGCTGAGTGCCTTTTGCTATTTCCTCGGGCTGGACTGGAAGGTGGCACTGCTGATTGGCCTGACGCTGGCGTTGTCCTCTACGGCGATAGCCATGCAGGCAATGAGTGAACGTAACCTGACGCCGTCACCGATTGGTCGCAGCGCGTTTGCGGCCCTGTTATTCCAGGATATTGCGGCGATCCCGCTAGTGGCGATGATCCCATTGCTGGCCAGCAGCGGCGCCGTCACCACGTTAGCGACCTTCGCCCTGTCGGCGGCCAAGGTCGTCGGCGCGTTGGTGATTGTGGTGCTGCTCGGCCGCTATGTGACCCGGCCACTGCTGCACTTTGTCGCCCGCTCCGGCATGCGCGAAGTCTTTAGCGCCGTGGCGCTGTTCCTGGTGTTTGGCTTTGGCATCCTGTTGGAAATGGCCGGGCTGTCGATGGCGATGGGCGCCTTCCTTGCCGGGGTGATGCTGGCGAGCTCCGAATACCGTCATGCATTGGAAAGTGATATTCAGCCGTTCAAAGGCCTGCTGCTCGGGCTGTTCTTTATCGGTGTTGGCATGTCGATCGACTTCGGCACCCTGTTCCATCATCCGCTGTTGATTGCCTCGCTGCTGTTGGGCTTTATGCTGATCAAAGCGGCGCTGTTGTGGTTGATTGCTCCCTGGCTTGGCGTACCGAAACGCCAGCGCGGCATGTTCGCCATTTTATTAGGTCAGGGCAGTGAGTTTGCCTTCGTGATCTTCGGGGCCGCACAGCTGGCCGGGGTGTTGCCGCCGGAGTGGGCCAAATCGCTGACGCTGGCGGTGGCCTTGTCGATGGCGGTGACGCCGCTGTTGCTGGTGCTGGCTGCAAGGATTGAGAAAAACGCGCCGAAAGATGAACGTCCGGCGGATGAAATCGATGATGAGAATGCCAGTGTGATCATTGCCGGATTTGGTCGTTTTGGCCAGATCGCCGGCCGTTTGCTGTTGGCCAATGGTGTCCATACCGTGGTACTGGATCACGATCCGGACCATATTGAAACGCTGCGTAAGTTCGATACCAAGGTGTTTTATGGTGATGCCACCCGCGCCGATCTGCTGGAGGCCGCAGGCGCCGAGCACGCCAAGGTACTGATCAATGCTATCGATGATGTGGAGGCCAATTTGCAATTGACCGAACTGGCCAAGCGGCATTTCCCACACCTGAAGGTGGTGGCGCGCGCACGCGATGTTGACCATTGGTATCAGTTGCGCCAGTTAGGGGTGGAAAGTCCGGAGCGTGAAACCTTTGAAAGCTCGTTGCGCATTGGTCGCGAAACGCTGGAACTTTTGGGGTTGGATGCTTACGAGGCACGTGAAAAAGCGGATACCTTCCGGCGCTACAACCTGAAAATGCTCGAGGAAACGCTGGAGAATTATCAGGATACCGAATTCCGTCTCGCGGGTCTGCAACGGGCCAAAGAGATGCTAAGTGCGGCTATCGAGCAGGATCAGAATCGGTTGGCACGGGTACAGCAGAGTGGCTGGCGTGGCAGTATTGACGGCAAGGCACCAGAGGATGAGGTAGTGGAAGCCAAGGGGTAAACCCGATGGGCGCAGCACGGTGCTGCGCCCCATTCTGGAAGAGTTAGCTCAGTGCGACTTTGATGCCCAGGGCAATCAACATCCCGCCCAGCAATTTATCAACTATCTTCTGGGTCTTTTCCAGCCCGCGACGCACCGGACCACTTTGGATCAGGAACACCAGCACCGGCCACCACAGGACGGACAGGCCAAGGATAATCCCCGCATACCACAGTTTTTCACCCAACCCGGAGTCGATCTGCAATACCTGAGTGAATACCGCCAGGAAGAACAGCGTGGCCTTCGGATTGAGCAGATTACACAGATAGCCCTGCACAAAGGCACTTTTCAGACTCACCTGCTGCTGTGGCACATTACTAACGTTCATTTTACTGCCGCCGTGTGACAACAGCGCCTGAATGCCAATCCAGACCAGATAGACCGCACCGGCGTATTTCAGCACGTTGAACAGCCATGGGGTGGTGGTGATCACTACCGCCAATCCGGCAACGCAGTAAGACATATGGGTCGCGACGCCGCAGATCACGCCGAAAGCGGTCATCATGGCGGCCAGGCGCGGGTAGCGGGCGGCATTCTTGATCACCATGAAAAAATCCGGGCCGGGCGACAGCATACCCAGGGTAGCAATACCGGCAACGAACAGCGAAGTTTCAAGCATGATTTGACTCTCTGCACAAAAGGCCTAATTGCGCTGATAATAACGCCACTTCCCCTGATACGCATCAACCCAATGAGGTAATGTGTAGCACTATGATGAATATTCACTCACGGACGTGACGGAGCATAATGCATCAGGCAACCCCGACAGAAACGCCGGAGCTGAACCGGCAACAGCGTGAAATCACTCGTCTGTGTATTCAATGTGCCTTGCTGTTGTTACAGCACGGCGCCGAAAGCACGGTGGTGGAGCAGTTATCGACCCGTTTGGGGCTGGCGCTGGGGATGGACAGCGTGGAAAGCTCTATCTCGGCCAATGCGGTGGTGCTGACGACAATCAGTCACGGCGAATGCCTGACGACGACGCGCAAGAACGTCGATCGCGGCATCAATATGCAGATGGTGACCGAGGTACAGCATATCGTTATTTTGGCGGAACACCGGCTGGCGGACGCGCACGACGTGGCCCGACGCTTCGAGAAAATTCGCCCGCTGCGCTATCCGCGCTGGCTGGTGGTGCTGATGGTGGCACTGTCCTGTGGCTGCTTTAGCGTGTTGAACGGCGGCGATCAGAAGGCGTTCGCCGTGACCTTTATCGCCAGTGGTCTGGCGATGAGCGTGCGCCAAATGCTGACCGCGCGCCACATGAATCCACTGATCAACTTTTGCCTGACGGCGTTTGTCGCCACCTCGGTTTCCGGCCTGTTGCTGCGGCTGCCGATGTTCAGCGAAACCTCCACCGTAGCGATGGCTGCCAGCGTGCTGTTGCTGGTGCCGGGCTTTCCGCTGATTAACGCGGTTGCGGACATGTTCAAAGGCCACATCAATACCGGGCTGGCGCGTTGGGCGATGGCCAGCCTGCTGACGCTGGCGACCTGCATTGGCGTGGTGATGGCAATGTCGCTGTGGGATCTGCGGGGGTGGTCATGAATCTGCTTTGGGCTTTGCTGCAGGACATGCTGCTGGCGGCGGTACCGGCGCTGGGTTTTGCCATGGTATTCAACGTACCGGTACGCGCGCTGCGTTATTGTGCGCTGCTTGGCGCAGTAGGCCACGGCTCACGCATGCTGATGATGCACGCAGGAATGAACATCGAATGGGCCACGTTTTTGGCGGCGATTTTGATCGGCATGATCGGCATTTACTGGTCGCGCTGGCTGCTGGCACACCCGAAGGTGTTTACCGTGGCGGCAGTGATCCCGATGTTCCCGGGCATTTCGGCCTATACCGCGATGATCTCGGTGGTGGAAATTTCGCATTTGGGTTACAGCGAGGCGCTGATGGCCACCCTGATGAGCAACCTCCTCAAGGCCTGTTTTATCGTCGGCGCGTTATCGATCGGGCTGTCGTTACCCGGGTTGTGGCTGTACCGGAAACGCCCTGGCGTTTAAGCGTGACCAAGCCGGTAAAATTGATTATTAGATATACTGATAAGAGCTATCTTATATATTCATATTGCTTGATTAGCCTATCGACGGCAGTTGGGGCTTTACGTATAGTGTGAGCAATTTTGCTGCCTACACAGGGTTTAACAATGATTATCAGCCTGATCGCTGCCTTGGCGGCGGATCGCGTTATTGGCATGGAAAACGCCATGCCGTGGCACCTGCCGGCGGACTTAGCGTGGTTTAAACGTAACACGCTGAATAAACCGGTGATTATGGGCCGTAAAACTTTCGAGTCGATTGGTCGTCCATTGCCGGGCCGCCATAACATCGTGTTAAGCAGCCGCGCCGGCACCGATGCCGGGGTGACCTGGGCCACGTCTATCGACGAAGCGCTGGCCGCTGCCGGGGATGTGGAAGAAGTGATGGTGATCGGCGGTGGGCGTATTTACAGCCAATTCCTGGCGCGCGCCAATCGCATGTATCTGACGCATATCGATGCCGAAGTCGGTGGCGACGCCCATTTCCCTGACTATGAGCCGGATGAATGGGAAACGTCGTTCAGCGAATTCCACGATGCTGACGAAGTGAATTCTCACAGCTATTGCTTCGAGATTTTAGAACACCGTTAATTCCCGGGCGTTAGTTGTATCTTCCTGAGGGCGCAAGAGATTGCGCCCTTTGTCGTTTCTGCGGCAAACCTCCGCCGACTTCTGATTGTAACATTTTCGTCACACTTCCTGATTAGTATGAAGCCCAACTCTGAGCGCCCGGCAACTCTGGTGAATCTTGACTGCGGCGCCATTTAAAAAAGGAAGCAATGCAATGACGAGCAAAATTGAGCCATTAGATGCCGACCGCCTGACCGACCCCACCCGTCGTAAACTGCTGCTGGGCAGCGCCGGAGCCGTAGGCCTGGCCGGTTTCCTCGGCGGCGGCATCTGGACGGTTTCCGCCGAAGCACTGGCCGAGGATTTACCGCCGAACAAGCTGCTGGGTTTCAAAGGCATTGCGGCCTCCACCGCCGATGAGGTGGTGATTGCACCGGGGTACCGTGCCGAGGTGCTGATCTCCTGGGGTGAGCCGTTGGTAGAGGGCGCTGCCGCTTTTGACCCGCAGGGTAACAACAGTGCCGCCGACCAGGAAAAGCAGTTCGGCGACAACAACGATGGTATGAGCTTCTTCCCGATTGATGATAATCACGGCGTGATGGCCATCAACAATGAATATGTTAACGAGCAGTATCTGTTTGCCCATGGCGGCAGCAAAGCCACCAGTCTGGAAGATGTGCGTAAATCGCAGGCCGCGCACGGTGTTTCTATCGTGGCGGTGAAGCGCGCCGGTGACAGCCAGCGTTGGGAAGTAGAGCGTCCGTCGCGCTATAACCGTCGTATTACGGCCAACACCGAGATGCAGTTCAGCGGCCCGGCCGCCGGTCATGCATTGCTGCAAACGGCAGCCGATCCGACCGGGCGCAAGGTCCTGGGCACCTTCGGCAACTGTGCCAACGGTAAAACGCCTTGGGGGACTTATCTGACCTGCGAAGAGAACTTCGATACCTATTTCGGCACCCATCAGGCCGACTATAAGACCACGGCGGATCAAAAGCGCTATACGCTAAAAGTCAGCGAACCGGAGCGCAATTGGCCGGATTACGACGAGCGTTTTGACGTGGCGAAGAATCCGAATGAATTTAACCGCCATGGCTGGATCGTCGAAATCGACCCGATGAATCCAACTTCGACGCCAATCAAACATACGGCGCTGGGCCGCTTCAAACATGAAAATGCCGCGGTAACCGTTGCCAAGGATGGTCGCCTGGTGGTTTACATGGGTGACGATGAGCGCGGTGAGCACATTTACAAGTATGTTTCCAAAGGCGTGGTGGACGTGGCTAACCCGGCCAATAACCGTAGTTTGCTGGACGAAGGCACGCTGTATGTGGCGCAGTTTGACGGTGATGCCGGCGGTACGCCGTTGAAAGGCACCGGCCGCTGGATTGCCCTGGAGTTCGGCAAAAATGGCCTGACGCCGGAAAACGGTTTCCGTGATGAGGCCGAAGTGCTGATCTTCGCCCGCAAGGCCGCGGCACAGGTGGGCGCCACCAAAATGGACCGTCCGGAATGGATCGCGGTCAACCCGCATGATGGTCGTGCCTACTGCACACTGACCAACAACAGCAAGCGCGGCGAAGAAGGCATGCCATTGAACGCGGCTAACCCGCGCCCGAACAATGTCTATGGCCAGATTATCCGTTGGGATGAGGGCGGCGATGCTACGGCGGCGTCATTCACCTGGGATATTTATGCGCTGTGCGGCAACCCGATTGCGCATCCGGAAGGGGTGAACCGCGGTACGCCAAATATCACGGCAGACAATACCTTTAACAGCCCGGACGGGTTGGGCTTTGATAAGTCCGGTCGCCTGTGGATCCTCACCGACGGTAAATACAGTAACAAGGGCGATTATGCCGGGCAGGGGAACAACCAGATGCTGGTGGGCGATCCACTCAGTGGCGAAATCCGCCGCTTCATGGTCGGGCCAAAGTCGTGCGAGCTGACCGGGATTACCTTCACGCCGGATTACAAGACGATGTTCGTCAACGTTCAGCATCCGGGGGAAGAAGGAGACTCTCATTTCCCGAACAATAGCCCGCGTCCGCGCTCGTCAGTATTGATGATTACGCGTGAAGACGGTGGAGTGATTGGGGCTTAAGAAGAAAACAGCGGGGCGGCATTGACCGCCCCGGCTTGATTATGACGCGGCCTGTTGGTGCACGCCGTCCAGCAAATCCCGGCGATTGGCAGGTTGGGTAAAGTACTGTTGGTCTTCCCAGCGCAGCATGGTCAGATCGCCTCCCCAGCAGCAGCCGGTATCGAGGCCAATAACGCCTGCCGGTGTACCTCTGCCTTCCAGTGATGCCCAGTGACCAAAGATAATGGTGTAATCGGCATCGACCAATCGTGGCAATTCAAACCAGGGTTTGAGCGGCGCAGGCGCGGTGCCTGGCGCATCTTTGCAGATCATGTCGAGCTGGCCATTCGGGAAGCAGTAACGCATGCGCGTCAGGGCATTGGTGCTGAAACGCAAGCGCGCCAGCCCACTCAGTTCCGGGCTCCAGTTGTTCGGCATATCGCCGTACATGGCATCGAGGAACAGTGGGTAGCTGTCGCTGCTCAGCACCGCTTCCACTTCACGGGCGCACAGTTGCGCGGTTTCAATGTCCCACTGCGGTGTGATACCGGCATGCGCCATCACCAGTTTGAGTTGTTCATCTACCTGCAATACCGGTTGGCGGCGCAGCCAGTTGATCAATTCGTCGGCGTCCGGGGCTTCCAACAGCGGGGTGATGCGGTCTTTGGGCTTGTTGCGGCTGATACCGGCGTAGACCGCCAGCAGGTGCAGGTCGTGGTTGCCCAACACCATGCGTACCGCAGGGCCGAGTGAACGCACGTAGCGCAATACATCCAGTGAACCGGGGCCGCGGGCGACCAGATCGCCGGTCAGCCACAGCTGGTCTTGCTGAGGATCGAAAGCCACCTGGGCCAATAGCGATTTCAGTTCATCAAAACAGCCATGAACGTCGCCGATAAGATATGTCGACATAATTAGTGAATCAGCGTTGGGATAGCTAAGCGGAACACCGGAATAGCGGTCTGGAACGGCTGACCCTGATGATCAACCATTTCGTAATGGCCTTCCATGGTACCCAATGGCGTTTCAAGGATCGCGCCGCTGGTGTATTGGAATTCTCCACCGGGCGGGATAAGCGGCTGTTCGCCGACGACGCCTTCGCCCTGAACTTCGGTCTGACGGCCATTGCTGTTGGTGATCAGCCAGTAGCGGCCCAGCAGTTGCACATTGAAACGCCCCAGGTTGCGGATGGTGATGGTATAAGCGAAGACGTAACGTTCTTCCTCAGGTATCGACTGTGATTCCACATAGACACTTTGTACCTGAATACATACGCGGGGCGAATCAATCATGACCACTACTCCTTATTGCTGCGGCGCGGGATTGGCTGAAAGCCAGTTGGCCAGCTTACAGTATTGCGCCACAGAAATATTCTCTGCTCTCAGTATCGGATCGATACCCAACTCCGTCAGTTGCTCTGGGGTGAACAGGTCGCCCAGGCTGTTACGGACGGTTTTCCGGCGTTGGTTGAACGCCTGAGTGGTGATACGGCTCAGCATCCGCACGTCGCCTACCGGGTTCGGGTTCACCAGGTGTGGCACCAGACGCACCACGGCGGAATCCACTTTCGGTGCCGGGGTGAAGGAGGTCGGTGGCACTTCCAGCACCGGAATAACGTTGCAGTAGTACTGCGCCATTACGGTCAAACGCCCGTAGGCCTTGCTGTTCGGGCCGGCAACCAGGCGGTTAACCACTTCTTTCTGCAACATAAAGTGCATGTCGCGAATGGCCTGAGTATAGCTGAAAAGGTGGAACATCAGCGGCGTCGAAATGTTATACGGCAGGTTACCAAACACGCGCAGCGGCTGGCCAGCCTGTTCGGCCATTTCGGCAAAGTTCACCGTCATGGCATCTTGCTGGTGAATGGTCAGTTTGTCTTTCAGCTGTGGGTGATTTGCCAGGCGGGCCGCCAAATCGCGGTCCAGCTCAATCACCGTCATGCGATCCATGCGTGCGCCGACCGGTTCGGTCAGTGCGCCCAGGCCGGGACCGATTTCAACCACCGCTTCACCCGGCATCGGGTGAATGGCGGAGACAATGCTGTCGATGACAAACTGATCGGTTAAAAAGTTCTGTCCAAAGCGTTTGCGGGCAAAGTGCCCTTGGTGGACTTTATTATTCATTACAATTAATTATCATTTTAATGGCGAGATTCAAGGCCGTTTTAAAACTGCCTGCATCGGCGGTGCCGGTGCCGGCCAGTTCCAAAGCGGTACCGTGGTCGACCGAGGTACGGATAAAAGGCAAACCGAGGGTAATATTTACCGCCCGGCCGAACCCTTGGTATTTTAGCACCGGTAGACCCTGATCGTGATACATCGCCAGCACCGCATCGGCATGTTGCAGATACTTGGGCTGGAACAGGGTGTCTGCCGGCAGTGGGCCGATCAGAGTGATACCTTCAGCACGCAGCGCGTCGAGCGCCGGGATGATGGTATCTATCTCTTCACGTCCCATATGGCCGCCTTCCCCGGCATGCGGGTTCAAGCCACAGACGTAGATCTGCGGTTGGGCGAGGCCAAATTTGGTTTTCAGGTCGTGGTCGAGAATGCGGATGACTTCATGCAGGCTTTGCCGGGTGATAGCGCCAGGCACCGCCAGTAAGGGCAGGTGGGTGGTCGCCAGCGCCACGCGCAGCTCTTCGGTCGCCAACATCATCACCACGCGATCGCAACCGCTGCGATCGGCAAAGAATTCGGTATGGCCAATGAACGGCACGCCGGCGTCGTTGATGACGCCCTTGTTCACAGGGCCGGTGATCAGCGCGGCGAATTCACCGTTCAGACAACCGTCGCAGGCACGCGCCAAAGTTTCTACCACGTAGGCACTGTTACCTACGTTCAACTCACCCGCTACTACCGGATGAGCGGTAGCGACCGGCAACACCGTCAAGGTACCCGCCCGCTGCGGCTGAGCAGGTTGCTGTGGCTGATAGGTGCGCAGTTGCAGCGGCAGGTCTAACTGCCGGGCGCGTTCAAGCAACAAGGCCGGATCCGCGCACACCACCAGTTCAACAGGCCAATCCTGTTGCGCCAGCGCTGCCACCAAATCCGGCCCAACCCCGGCAGGCTCGCCGGGGGTGATTACGATGCGATTATTGTTGTGCATTACCGTCAAGGATCTTCACGTAAGCCTGAGCACGTTGTTCCTGCATCCAGGTCTGCGCTTCTTCAGCAAACTTGCGGTTGAACAGCATGCGGTAAGCGCGATCTTTCTGCGCCGCATCAGTTTTGTCTACCTGACGCGTATCCAGCAACTGAATCAGGTGCCAGCCGAAGGAAGAGTGCACCGGTTGGCTGACTTCGCCTTTACTCAGCTTCATCAACGCGTCGCGGAAGGCCGGATCGTAGATGTCTGGAGAAGCCCAGCCCAGATCGCCGCCCTGCAATGCAGAACCTGGATCCTGAGAAAGCTGTTTGGCTTCGTCAGCAAACTTGGCGCGACCGCTCTTGATGGCTTCGGCCACCTCTTGCAACTTGGCACGTGCCTGATCGTCAGTCAGCACCACAGAAGGTTTCAGCAGAATGTGACGAGCGTGAACCTCGGTAACAGATACCGACTGGTTGGCACCACGGATATCATTCACTTTCAGGATGTGGAAGCCGACGCCGGAGCGGATTGGCCCAACCACATCGCCTTTTTTGGCGTTAACCAGTCTTTCGGCGAACAGGGTCGGGATCTCCTGCAGTTTGCCCCAGCCCATGTTGCCGCCTTTCAGCGCCTGGGAGTCGGCAGAGTAGGAGATTGCCAGCTTGCCGAAGTCGGCGCCGCCGTTGATTTCACCCATCAGTTTTTTAGCCAGCGCTTCCGCGTCATCTACCTGCGCCTGCGACGGGTTTTCCGGCAGCGGGATCAGGATGTGGCTGATGTTCATTTCGGTATCGCTACCGTTTTGAGCGCCAACCTGAGCGGCCAGTGAGTCCACTTCCTGCGGCAGGATAGTGACGCGGCGGCGCACTTCATTGTTACGCACCTCAGAAATCAGCATTTCCTTGCGGATCTGCGAACGGTAGGTGTTGTAGTTCAGGCCTTCGTACGCCAGACGGCTGCGCATCTGATCGATGCTCATTTTGTTCTGTGCGGCGATGTTGCCGATGGCTTTGTCCAGATCGGCGTCAGAAACGTTGATCCCCATTTTCTTGGCCATCTGCAGCTGGATGTTATCCATAATCAGACGCTCAAGGATCTGGTGACGAAGCGTTTTGTCATCCGGCAATTGCTGGCCGGCCTGCTGTGCATTGAGTTTTACCGACTGCAACAGGGTGCTTACGTCGCTCTCAAGGACCACGCCGTTATCCACGACGGCGGCGACTTTATCCACTTCTTGGGGTGCTGCGAACGCGGTATTGGCACAAACCACCAATCCGAGAATAAGCGTTCTCCAGTTCTTCATACATTTCCCATTATGTAATCCGCAAATGCGGGTTAAAGTTCTCGTTTTCAAAGTGTTACAAAGCATCAAAATGCACGCTGGTAAGGCAGAATGCCGGAACGCAACATTTCTGCGGAGCCCAGACTGTGATCGCTGCTCAGGCCACGCAGTTCGACGTTGAACGAAACTTTGTTGTCATAAACGCTGGTATTGTTGCTGCCATTCCAGTCGGTGATCTTACGCTCATAGCCCAAGGTCACTGCCCAGCAGCAGGTGTTGTACTTCACACCGAGCAACTGATCGGCGGACTGTTTGGCACGGGTGTCGTAGTAATAAGCCCCAACGACGGCCCAACGATCGGCGATTGGCCAACTGCCGGTGACGCCCACCTGCGAAATACCGTCCTGATAGGCCGGAACCTGCGTGGTGTTCAGTGCCGTTTCAATATACTCCGGCGTGGCGTAACGGTAGTTCAACTGCAGGACGCGTTCAGAATCCTGACGGTATTCCAGTACGCCGTTGCCCAATGAAACGCTATTGAGGCGCGTGTCATACTGCAGGCCGCCACGCAGGCCCCAACGATCGTCAATCTTCCAATAGGTGTCACCGGCCCAGGCCAGGCTGCCGGTATCATCATTGTTATCGTAGCCCGTGGTTTGGTCACCGGTACGGGAACGGCTGAAGTAGTAAATTTGACCCACGGAAGCGTTAAAACGTTCAATCAGTGCGTCATCATAAATTCGCGTGGTCAAACCGGTTGAAACACGGTTTTGTGAAGCGATGCGATCCAGGCCGCTGTAAGTACGGTCACGGAACAGACCGGAGTAGTCGGTTTGCAGCAGCGTGGTGTCGTAGGTGTAGATGTTGCTCTGGTCGCGATACGGCACATACAGGTACTGCATGCGCGGTTCCAGGGTCTGGGTATAGCCTTCGGACCAATCCATTGGGCGGTCGAATACCATCTTGCCGTCGACCTTGAACTGCGGCAACACGCGGTTGACCGAGTCTTCAAGACCTGGCGCATTGTTACCGGTACGGCTCTTGTAGTTGGCGGCAAAACCGTCAGGAATATCCTGCTGATAGTGGGTTGCCAGCAGTTTGGCTTCGGTGTTCAGACTGCCCCAGCCGTTGGTCAGCGGCAGGCTCAACGACGGTTCCATATGCAGACGAGTGGCGTCCGGGCTGTATGGGTTGACGCTGATGAACTTGGCCGCCTGGCCGTAAATGCGGAAATCGAACGGGCCGAGATCGTCTTTATAGTAGTTCAGGTCCAGCTGTGGCTGAACTTTATAAGAGTCGGATTGGCTGCGGTCAGTATCGTCGTAGATCTGGAACTGCTTGGAGCTTAACGTCGCGTCCCAGTTATCGATGGCGTAGCCGAGGCTGAATTTCTGCGTCGCATAGCCGTCGGTGGTGGAACCGTAGGTTGAATCCAGATCGGTAAAGTATTTGGAATCGCTGACCTTGGTGTAGTCGACGTTGAAGCGCCACACCTGGTCCATCACCCCATTGTGGTTCCAGTAGAACAACCAACGTTTACTGTCGTCAGGGTTGTCCTTGCTGTATTCCTTATCGTTCGGCAACCAGTCGAACTCCATCAGGCCCAGGCCCGGCTGTACCAGATAGCGGAATTCGTTCTGCAACTGCAGGCCGCGTCGGGACATGTAGTGCGGTGTGATGGTGGCGTCGAAGTTCGGCGCAATGTTCCAGTAATACGGCAGCATAAATTCAAAGCCATTGCTGCTGCCATATTTTGCGTTCGGGATCAGGAAACCGGAGCGACGTTTATCACCGACCGGCAATTGCAGGTACGGGCTGTAGAAAACCGGCACGCCGCCAATTTTAAAGCGAGCGTTCCAGATTTCCGCCACCTGCTCTTCGCGGTCGTGGATCACTTCGGTACCGACCACGCTCCAGCTGTCGTCGCCGGGCAGACAGGAGGTAAAGGTGCCGTTTTCCAAAATGGTATAACGGTTGGCGCCGCGCATCTTCATCTTGTCGGCATCGCCACGCCCCTGACGGCCTACCATCTGGTAGTCACCCTCATAGACGTCGGTATCTTTGTTGTTCAGGTTCGACCAGGCTTTCGGGCCTTTCAGCTTGATCTGATTGTCGCTGTAGTGCACGTCACCGGTAGCGGTCACGGTGCGCACCGGATCGGTCTGCCCCGGATTTTGCGTCTGGTTCAGTTCCACCTGTTTGGCGGTCAGGGTGCTGTTGCCTTGTTCAATATTCACGTTACCGGTGAACAGCGCACTTTTCGGATAGTCCGCGCGGGAGTCATCGGCGTGAATGGTGACGGGCAGGCTGTTGGGATCGCCGCTGACCAGCGGTTTATCATAAACAGGAACGCCAAGCATGCATTGCTCAGCAAGGTCAGCCAGAGCGTGCTGGCTGTAGAGTGCCGTCCAAATCAGTGTGGCCAGCAGTGTTGGGAAACTTTTTTTCATACGCGGTTTTGGTGTTCCGTCATCAGAGGCGTCATGTCCGGCAAACGGTCAGAGACTATATTACTCATCTGCGTTGCGCTAGTGTTAAATCCGGCCGTTTACTTGCGTCGTCGATAGGCGCAAAGATAAATGACAGGTATGATAATCCAAATCCTGAGAAAAATCGCCTTAACCCTTACCTAAGACGGAAGGGAGCAGTCGGCTTTCGGCATGATAATTGAGGAGTATATGCAGTATTGGGGAAAACTGCTCGGGGTCATCGTGGCCGTTTGGGCTGGCGCGGGATTCTGGGGTGTAGTTTTGGGGCTGATTGTCGGTCATATGATCGATACTGCGCGCAGCAATAAGCGTAGCCGGGGCTTTTTCGCCGGCCAGCAAACGCGGCAAACGCTGTTTTTCCGCACCACTTTTCAGGTGATGGGTCACCTGACCAAATCAAAAGGACGCGTTACCGAGGCGGATATTCAGATCGCCAGCCTGTTTATGGATCGTCTGCAACTGCACGGAGAAGCTCGTACCGCGGCGCAGCAGGCATTTCGTGAAGGCAAACAGAGCCAGTTTCCGTTGAGAGAAACGCTGCAGCAGTTCCGCAGCATTTGTTTCGGCCGTTTTGACCTGATTCGGATGTTTCTGGAAATTCAAATCCAGGCGGCATTCGCCGACGGTTCGCTGCACCCGAACGAGCGGCAGGTGCTGTATGTGATTGCTGAAGAACTGGGTATTTCGCGTGCGCAGTTCGATCAATTCCTCAGCATGATGGAAGGCGGGCGCCAGTTTGGCGGCGGTCAGCAGGGCGGTTATTCGCACGGCGGTTTCCAGCAGGCGCAACGTGGGCCAACGCTGGACGATGCTTGCAAAGTGCTGGGTGTCAGCAGTAGCGACGATGCCACCACCATCAAGCGCGCTTACCGCAAGCTGATGAGCGAGCACCATCCGGACAAGCTGGTGGCGAAAGGTTTACCGCCGCAAATGATGGAAATGGCCAAGCAGAAAGCGCAGGAGATTCAGGCAGCATACGACCTGATCAAGCGTGAGAAAGGCTTCAAGTAAGTCTGGATCCTGAATGCCTGATAGGGGCCCAGCATGCTGGGCCCGTTTTCAGAAATCCGGCTCGGCGCGAAAGTGCATGGGGGTCTGGAACGCCGGGTGGGTAATACGCAGTTCCTGGGCATGCAGTTGTAACCTGGGCGCCATGGCTTTGACTTCTGGCGGGGCGTAGAAACCGTCACCGAGGATTGGGTGGCCCAGCGCCAGCATATGCACGCGTAACTGATGCGAGCGGCCGGTAATCGGCATGAGTTTTACCCGCGTGCTGCCATCGGCGTCGCGTGACAGCACCAGGTACTCGGTTTGCGCCGCTTTGCCCGTCTCGAAACACACCTTCTGCAACGGCCGGTTCGGCCAGTCACAAATCAGCGGTAAATCCACCAGGCCTTCATCGTGCTCCAGATGGCCCGATACGCGGGCGATATAAGATTTCTTCGGCTCGCGATCGCGGAACTGGCGCTTTAGCTCACGCTCTGCCGCCTTGTTCAGTGCCACCACAATCACACCGCTGGTCGCCATATCCAGGCGATGCACCGATTCTGCCGCTGGGTGATCCGCCAGGATGCGCGTCATCAGGCTGTCTTTATTTTCCGGTGCGCGGCCGGGTACCGACAACAGGCCACTCGGTTTGTTGACCACCATAATGTGCTCATCCTGATACAGAATATGCATCGGGCCTTGCGGGGGATTGTAGGGTTCCATCTAATTGGCTCCGCTGAAAGTGACAACAGGGGAACCGAAGTTCCCCTGTGCGCAGGTTACTGGTGAGTTACTACCACCAGACGGATAGCATCCAGACGCCATCCTGCTTCATTCAGGTTTACCAGCACCTGCTTGCGATTGAACTCCAGCGCTTCGACTTCGTCATCACGGATGTTCGGGTTGACCGCCTTCAGGGCTTCCAGACGCGCCAGCTCGGTGCTCAACTTGTCATCCGCTTCCTGTTTCGCCTGCTCTATCAATGCGCGTGCCTGCTCTTCAACCAGGTTTTCCGCCTGTTGCAGCATGGCATGCACATCCTGTTGCACCGCATTGACCAGTTTGCTGGAGGTATGGCGGTTGACCGCGTTCAACTGACGGTTGAAGCTTTCGAATTCAACCTGCGCCGCCAGATTGGTCCCTTTGCGGTCCATCAGCATACGGATTGGCGTCGGTGGCAGGAAGCGGGTCAGTTGCAGGTGCTTCGGCGCCTGAGCTTCTACCACGTAGACCAGTTCGACCAGCAGGGTGCCGACAGGCAACGCTTTGTTTTTCAACAGGGAAACCGCACAGCTGCCGGTATCGCCGGACAGGATCAGATCCAGGCCGTTACGAATAATCGGGTGTTCCCAACTGACGAACTGCGCATCTTCACGCGACAGTGCCTGTTCGCGATCGAAGGTCACGGTGCAGCCGTCCTGCGGCAGGCCCGGGAAGTCCGGCACCAGCATGTGGTCGGATGGCGTCAGGACAATCAGGTTGTCGCTGCGATCGTCCTGGTTGATGCCGACGATATCGAACAGGTTAAGCGCAAAGCCCACCAGATTGACGTCGTTATCCTGATTGGCGATGGCCTCTGCCAGCGCTTGCGCTTTCTCGCCGCCGTTGGAGTGCATTTCCAGCAGGCGGTCACGGCCCTGCTCCAGTTGCACTTTCAGGTGGTCGTGCTGCTGACGGCAGTGGTGAATGAACTCATCCAGCCCTTCCTGCTCGGTCGGTGCCGCCAGGAAACCAATCAGCTGCTCGTAGCCGCTGTCATAAATGGTACGGCCGGTCGGGCAGGTGTGCTCGAAGGCATCCAGCCCTTCGTGGAACCAACGGCCCAGCACCGCCTGAGCGGTGTTTTCCAGATAAGGCACCATGATCTGAATGTCATGCATCTGGCCGATACGGTCCAGACGGCCAATACGCTGTTCCAGCAGGTCCGGGTTGAACGGCAGATCGAACATCACCAGGTGGCTGGCGAACTGGAAGTTACGGCCTTCTGAGCCAATCTCCGAGCACAGCAGCACCTGGGCGCCATCTTCTTCTGAGGCGAAGTAAGCGGCGGCGCGGTCGCGTTCGATAATCGACAGGCCTTCGTGGAATACCGCGGCGCGGATCGCTTCACGTTCACGCAGCACTTGTTCAAGCTGCAGCGCGGTGGCGGCGTGGGCGCAGATCACCAGTACTTTCTCGTGGCGGTTGGCCACCAGGTAGTTCAGCAACCATTCAACGCGCGGATCGAAGTTCCACCAGGTGGCGTTCTCGCCTTCGAATTCCTGATAGATTTGCTCCGGATACAGCATATCGCGCGCGCGCGCCTCAACGGTTTTCTTCGCGCCCATGATACCGGACACTTTAATCGCGGTCTGATACTGGGTCGGCAGCGGCAGTTTGATCTGGTGCAGGAAACGGTGCGGGAAGCCCTTGACGCCGTTACGGGTGTTACGGAACAGCACGCGGCTGGTGCCGTGGCGGTCCATCAGCATGGTGACCAGTTCCTGACGCGCCTGCTCACTGTTGTCGCTGTCGCTGTTGGCCGCTTTCAGCAGCGGTTCGATATCCTGCTCGTCGATCAGTTCGCCCAGCAGGTTCAGTTTGTCATCGGCCAGGCGTTCACCGCTCAGCAGCAGGGTGACGGCATCGGCCACCGGGCGATATTTTTGCTGTTCGGCGACAAAATCCTGGTAATCGTGGAAACGGTTCGGATCCAGCAGGCGCAAGCGGGCGAAGTGGCTTTGCTGGCCGAGCTGTTCCGGGGTGGCGGTCAGCAGCAGCACGCCGGGAATGTGCTCAGCCAGTTGTTCGATGACCTGATACTCGCGGCTTGGTGCCTCTTCGCTCCAGGCCAGGTGGTGGGCTTCATCGACCACCAGCAGATCCCACTGGGCGTCGGCCAGCTCTTCCAGGCGCAGCTTGTTGCGACGGACGAAGTCCAGCGAGCAGATCACCAACTGTTCGGTTTCAAACGGGTTGCTGCTGTCGAGCTTGGCCTCGGAGTAACGGCTGTCGTCGAACAGCGAGAAATACAGGTTGAAGCGGCGCATCATTTCGACCAGCCACTGGTGCTGCAGGGTTTCCGGCACCACGATCAGTACGCGCTCGGCGCGGCCTGCCAGCAATTGCTGGTGAATGATCATCCCGGCTTCGATGGTTTTACCCAAACCCACCTCATCTGCCAACAGTACGCGCGGTGCATGGCGCTGGCCGACTTCATAGGCGATGTGCAACTGGTGCGGGATCAGGCTGGCGCGCATGCCGCGCAGGCCGGCAAATGGCAGACGATACTGCTCGCTCTGGTACTTGCGCGCACGGAAACGCAGGGCGAAACGGTCCATACGGTCGATCTGGCCGGCAAACAGACGGTCCTGTGGCTTGCTGAAGGTCAGTTTGCTGTCCAGCAGCACTTCACGCATTGCCACACCGCTTTCCTGGGTATCCAGGCGAGTGCCAATATAAGTCAGCAGGCCGTTTTCCTCTTTGACCTCTTCCACCTGCAGCTCCCAACCTTCGTGGTTGCTGATGGTGTCGCCCGGGTTGAACATCACGCGGGTGATTGGCGAGTCATTTCTGGCATAGAGGCGGTTTTCGCCGGTGGCGGGGAAAAGCAGGGTAATCATGCGCGTATCCAGCGCCACGACGGTTCCCAGTCCTAATTCGCTTTCCGTGTCGCTGATCCAGCGTTGACCAAGTGTAAAAGGCATATATTGTCGGCTCGATTCTTTAAGTAAGTCTTGTTACCGGGCGAAAGGGCCGCGGCACCCGTATCAAACGTTGCTAATCCCGATTTATTTTAATATGGCGGGCAATAGCTAATACCCGTCGTCTTTCAAGCTGCAGTGTTGTTACCTGCACTCGCTCACCCCAGTTACTTACTCAAGTAAGCGCTTGGGGATGAGCGAGTTGGGCGCCTAACTGCAGCTTGAAATCCATAGGGTATCGCTCCCATGCCTATGTCATCAGGCGGTGAGGGAGATGATTCAGAATTTGGGAAGGGCGCTATGGTAATGGAAGGCGGCGCGTTCGTCACCTGCAAAACCCGATGAATTTTTTTAACCCTTCACCAAAGCCCGCAGAGTGGGCCGAATGCTAAAACAGGCCCATCTGCCCGGTCACCAGCGTAGTAAAATCGTCATGCAAAAATGGCAGTATAGCGTCTGCCACCGGTTCCAACTGGCGCTCCAGATAATGGGGGTAATCAATCGCCGACTGCTGGGTTTCCAGCGGTTCTGGCCCGGCTACGGTCATCACATAGCTGATCCAGCCGCCGTTCTGGTATTGCAGCGGTCGTCCCTGCTGACGATTATAGTCGTCGGCGATGCGGGCTGCGCGGACATGTGGTGGGACGTTGCGTTGATATTCGTCCAGCTTTCTGCGCAGGCGCTTGCGGTAGACCAGCCGATCGTCGAAATCGCCGTTAAGCGTTTGGCGAACGTATTCACGCACAAAATCCTGATACGGCTGGCGTTTGAAAATACGTTGGTAAAGCAGCTGCTGGAACTGCTGCGCCAGCGGTGTCCAGTCGGTGCGCACCGTTTCCAGCCCTTTGTACACCATCTCTTCGCTGCCGTCCGGTTTGGCGATCAGCCCGGCGTAACGTTTTTTACTGCCCTGTTCGGCACCGCGAATGGTGGGCATCAGGAAACGTGAGTAATGGGTTTCGAACTCCAGTTCCAGCGCATTCTCCAGCCCATACTGTTGCTGCAAATGCTGTTGCCACCATTGGTTCACCTGTTCGACCAATGTCCGGCCTATTTGCGCTGCCTGCTGCTCGTCATGCGGCTGTTTGAGCCAGACGAAGGTGGAGTCGGTATCGCCGTAGATCACCTGATAACCCTGAGCCTCGATCAGTTCGCGCGTCTGGCGCATGATCTCATGGCCACGCAGGGTAATCGACGAGGCCAGACGGGGATCGAAGAAACGGCAACCGCTCGATCCCAATACGCCGTACAGCGCGTTCATGATGATCTTCAATGCCTGGGACAAGGCTTTGTTCTGCTGACGCTTGGCTGCTTCGCGACCCTGCCAGATCTGCTCGACGATCGCCGGCAGGCAGTGTTTGCTGCGCGAGAAACGGGCATGGCGGAAACCGGGCACCGAATCGGCATCGCCGGGGTGTTGCATGCCTTCCACCAGCCCTACAGGGTCGATGAGGAAGGTACGGATGATCGACGGGTACAGGCTCTTGTAATCGAGCACCAGCACCGAGTCATACAGGCCGGGCTGTGAATCCATCACAAAGCCGCCGGGGCTGTGCTCTTCCGGCTGCTCGCCAAGGTTGGGGGCGACAAAACCCAGCCGGTGCATGCGTGGCATATACAGATTGCTGAATGCGGCGACGGAACCGCCGCTGCGATCGGCCGCCAATCCGGTCACCGTGGCGCGCTCCAGCAGGAAGGTCAGCAAATCGGTCTTGGCGAAGATTTGCGTTACCAGTTCGCAGTCTTTGAGGTTGTAGCGTGCCAGCGCCGGTTTATCTTCGGCGAAGCGCCGGTCGATTTCTGCCATTCGCTGGTAGGGATTGTCGATCGACTTGCCTTCGCCCAACAGCGCCTGCGACACATGTTCCAGGCTGAAAGAAGGGAAGTTCCAGGTGGCGGATTTCAGCGCCTCGATACCGTCGATAATCAACCGACCGGCAGCGGAGGCGAAAAAGTGGTTCTGTTTGAAACCGTGTTCACGCCACTCGAGCAGGTTGCCACCGCGGCCCAGTTTTAGCGGAATTTGGTAACGCTCAGCGTGTTTTTGCAGCACCCGTAAATCGAACTGCACCAGGTTCCAGCCAATGATGGCATCGGGATCGTGCCGCTCCAGCCACTGATTCAGCCGTTCCAGCATCTGCGGGCGGCTGACGCAGTACTCCAGGTCAAAATCCAGCGCTTCATTGCCCCCGTTGGCCGGCCCGAGCATGTACACCTGGCGCTGACCGCAACCTTCCAGCGCAATCGAGTACAGCTCGCCGTGGGCGGTGGTTTCAATGTCCAGCGAGACCAGTTTCAAGGTCGGGCGGTATTCCGGTGCCGGTTTCATTTGCCCGTTGATCAACGGGCCATTGCCGTTGACCTGGCCGCTGAACCAGACCGGTGCGGTGATAAAACGCTCCATCAGGTAGCGTTCCGGCGGGCGAATATCGGCCTCATAGAGGTTAACGCCACCGTCTTTCAGCAGCCTTTCCAGTTTGATCAACTGACGATGCTGACGGCAATACAGCCCCAACACCGGGCGATGATGGAAATCGGTCAGCGGCAACGGTTTTAGCTCCCATTGCCGCTCTTCCCGCAGCAACAGTTCGGCGCGTTGGCGCTGTTCGGCCGGGATAAAGGCGACCGAGGTCTGCGGTGCCAGGCGAAGTTGCTGCGGGCCACTGTCGGTCGCCAGCCAAAACTCTACCTCGGTGCCGGCGGGCGTATCACGCCAGTGGCGGGTGAGCAAGAAACCCTGTTGGAGTGACATCGCGCTGTTCCTGACAAGCTAAGCTATAAGGGAGAAAATATAAATATAGTATGGGTTTTTATACAGTAATTGTCCATTGCCGCACAGTTCTGCCAAAAACGCATACAATTCACCGGTTGACTCGTTCCCGGCCGCACCTGACAATCCCACGCCCACGCGCTTTGGATAACCAACAGAGGTTTAATGGAAGCCTATTTACAGCATTTGATTACCCAGTCTTTGGCTTTCACTCTGATGGTGGTCATGTTCGTCGCGTTTCTGGAATCTCTGGCGCTGGTAGGGTTGTTGCTGCCCGGTACGGTGATGATGGCCAGCATCGGCGCGCTGATCGGCAGCGGCCAGGTGGACTTCTATTATGCCTGGGCGGCGGGGATCGTCGGTTGCCTGCTGGGGGACTGGATCTCCTACTTCATCGGCCGCGCGTTCAAGGGGCCGCTGCACCGCTGGTCGTTCCTGAAAAAGAACAAGGCGATGCTCGACAAGACCGAGCACGCGCTGCATCAACATAGTATGGCAACCGTTCTGATTGGCCGTTTTGTCGGCCCGACGCGCCCGCTGGTGCCGATGGTGGCCGGAATGCTGGACTTGCCGCCGTACAAATTCGCATTGCCGAACATTATCGGCTGTATCACCTGGCCGCCGGTCTATTTCTTTCCGGGTATTCTGGCCGGCGTGGCTATCGACATTCCCGCCAGCGCCAACAGTGCCTTATTCAAATGGCTGCTGTTTGCCGTGGCGATGCTGATTTGGCTGGCCGCCTGGCTGAGCTGGCGCTGGTGGCGTGAAGGTAAACGCAGCAATGATCGCTTGAGCCGCTGGCTGTCGCCACTGCGGCTGCGGGTAGCCTGCGTGCTGAGCTGGATCCTGGCGATCGGCACCTTTTATTACCTGTCCCTGCAGCCGCTGATGCCGGTTTACCGGCATTTGCTGTGGAAGGTGCTGGCCGGTCAGTGACAAGGGGGCGTAACGCCCCTCTGTACATTACTGGAAGAAGGCTTCTAACTGTTCGAACACCCGCACGTCCTCGCTATGGCGTTTTACCTGCAGCACATCTTCGAGTTTTTCTACCTGACTTATCATCTGCATCAGCCGTTGATCGTCCGCCACCAATAGCCAGATACGGCTCTGTTTGCCGTCTTTCAGCGGCAGACACAAAATACCCTCTACGTTGAAGGCACGGCGGGCAAACAGGCCGCACACGTGCGACATCACGCCGGGATGGTTACGTACCGTCAGTTCCAGGATCACCTGTGGATTATTCAATTGTTCTGACATGGCTTATTCTCCAATCATGTCGATGTTGGCGGCACCCGGCGGCACCATCGGGAACACTTTTTCATTGATATCAATCAGCGCGTGGATCAAACAAGGGCCAGGCCGTTGGATCGCCTCGGCCAGCGCGGCTTGCGGATCTTCTGCGGCGTTCAAATCACAGGTGTCCAGCCCGAAACCGGCGGCAATCTTGATAAAGTCGGTACGCTTGGGATAGGCGGCGGCAAAGATGCGCTGCTGGTAGAACAGCGTTTGCTGCTGATGCACCAGCCCCAACGCCTGGTTGTTCATCAGGATAATTTTCACGTCCAGATCATGTTCGACGGCGGTGGCCATTTCCTGAATGTTCATCATCAGGCTGCCGTCACCGGAGAAGCACAGCACCTTGCGCTGCGGTTCGGCCAGGGCTGCACCTATCGCTGCAGGCAGGCCGAAGCCCATGGTGCCCAATCCGCCGGAGGTCAGCCACTGGCGCGGACGGCTCAGCGGGTAGGCCTGCGCCACCCACATCTGATGCTGGCCCACGTCGGTGGTGATAATGGCGCTTTCATCCACGCAGCGCGCAGCAGCCAGCACCAGCCCATAGTGGCTCAGTGGATCCTCGGCGTTCGGCATGCTGAACGGAAACTCGCGCTTCAGGCCGTTGACGGTGTCCAGCCATTCGCTGCGCGGCTGTGCCTCAATCTGTGGTAACAGCTGTTGCAATACCTGGCCAACGTCGGCGTGAATGGCAATGTTGGCCTGCTTCACCTTGCCCAGTTCGGCACGGTCGATATCCACGTGAATGATGGCGGCGTTCGGGCAGAACTGTTCGGTTTTGCCAATCGCCCGATCGTCAAAGCGGGCGCCCAGTACGATCAGCAGGTCGGCCTCTTGCAGAATAAAGTTGGTGCTGCGTGCGGCATGCATGCCCAGCATACCCAGCGACAGCGGGTGCTGCACCGGCATGGCACCCAACGCCATCAGCGTCATGGTGGTCGGCAGGTTGGCGCGTTCCGCCAGCTCAATCGCCTGTTGGTGAGCATTGGCGCAGATGATGCCGCCACCCAGATACAGTACCGGGCGTTTGGCCTGATTGATCATTGCGGCGGCCTGCGCTACGGCTGCGGTCTCGAAGGCCGGTGCCGCGTCGGGAATAGCTATCGGCGGCAGTTCATCCAGAGTGATCACCGCGGTTTGCACGTCTTTCGGTACGTCGATCCACACCGGGCCAGGGCGGCCGGATTCGGCAATACGGAACGCGTCGCAAATCACCTGCGGCAGTTCACGGATATCGCGAACCAAATGGTTGTGCTTGGTGATAGGAATCGAGATGCCGTAGGTATCCACTTCCTGGAAGGCGTCGGTACCGATCATTGAAGACGGCACCTGGCCGGTGATACACACCAGCGGGATGGAATCGAGCTTGGCGTCGGCGATAGCGGTGACCAGGTTGGTGGCCCCCGGCCCGCTGGAGGCGATGCACACCGCCGCCTTGCCATTGGCGCGTGCCATGCCCTGTGCCATAAAGCCCGCGCCCTGTTCGTGGCGGGCCAGTACGTGATGAATGCGGGTGCTTTGGCTCAGTGCGTCATACAGCGGCAGTGCAGCGCCGCCGGGAATACCGGCAACGGTGGTGATGCCCTGACGTTCCAACAGGTGGACGATCAACTGTGCGCCGGTGAAGCTGTTGCCTTGCTGTGGCGTGCCCGAAATTGCCATGTTCCTATCCTTTCTCAAGGCCGGTTCGCTTTTCTGGGCAGGGGACTGAAACTAAAAACCCCGCCCGGTTTGCGCCGGCGGGGTTTGGGAATCGATGCGTTGATTCGGACCCTACGGCGCATTGCCGACGACCACCACCACACGCACGACGACCATCACCGCGGCTGGTAGCGCGGTAACTAGTAGGGTCGAAGTCAGCGAGGATGCGATCACAGGGAACCTTATCATCAGTAAAAAAAGTCAGGTTTTCATAAAACCACAGGCGCAAAATTCACACAACAGGTTTATTTGCGCAGCATAAAAAACGCGCTGCAGATCACGGTTTGTGTGAAATGCCCAGCACCCTGGCTTCCGGTGCGCTGCCGTCCAGCAACGCCTGCGTTGGGCCGTCGTAAAAAATACGGCCATCGACCACCAGCAGGGTACGCGGGGCGATACGCGCGGCGTCATCCAGATTGTGCGATACCATCAGCAGCGTCAGGTTACGTTGGTCGCACACCTCTTGCAGCAGTTGCAGCATCTCATTGCGTAATGCCGGATCGAGCGCCGAAAAAGGTTCGTCGAGCAGCAGGATCGGCCGCTGGCGGATCAGACAGCGCGCCAAAGCGGCACGCTGGCGCTGGCCACCAGAAAGCTGGGACGGCAGACGCGACAGATGTTCTTCCAGTCCCACCTGGCGGGCAATTTGCGCCAACTGCTGTTTTTGCCGATCGTTGAGCCGTAACCCCGGATCCAGACCCAGCCCGATATTCTGCTCTACCCTCAGGTGAGCAAACAGGTTGTTTTCCTGAAACAGCATTGAGACCGGGCGTTTGGCCGGTGGCGTGGCGGTGTGATCGCTGCCGTCGAGCCGCAACCTGCCGTTGGCAGCCGGCAGGAACCCGGCAATCAGGCTGAGTAGCGTGCTTTTGCCCGCGCCGCTGGGGCCAAGCACCGCAACACGTTCGCCAGGCGCAATGTGCAGGTCAAAGCGCATCGGCAGGTGTTCATACAGGTAGGTCAGTTTTTCAAGCTCTATCATGGCGGCCCGGTAAGCGTTCAATCAGGGTAAACAGCAGGAAGCACAACAGCAGCAACAACAGGGCGGTGACCGCGCCATCATTGCTGCGATAGGCACCGATCTGTTGATACAGGTAGTAAGGCAGAGTGCGGAAGTGCTCGTTGCCGAACAGGGCGACGACGCCGAAATCGCCAATCGACAGTACGCAGGCGAAGGCCAGCGCCTGGGCCAGTGGGCGGCGCAATGCTTTCAGTTCGATAAGCCGCAGTCGCTGCCAGCCGTGGATATCCAGAGACAGGCACAGTGGGTTGTAGCGTTCGGCCAGGTCGCGCATCGGGTTTTCCAGCACTTTCAGCGCGTAGGGCACCGCCATCAGTGCATTGGTGAGGATCACCAGCGCATACGGCGACTGCGGCAGCCCGACGGTGTCACTCAACAGCAGGAAGAAACCGGTCGCCAGCACGATGCCAGGCATTGCCAGGATCACCATGCCACTTAGCTCAAGTCGTTGGCCCCAGCGCAGCCGCTGTTGCAGCTTCAGCTCACGACTGCTCCACAGCAGCATCATGGTCAGTAGCACGCACAGTACGCCGGCACCGAGAGCAATGCGCAACGAGGTGAATAACGCCTGCCACAGCACAGGCTGTTGCAGTACGCTGACCAGGCTTTGGTTGGCACCGTCGGCAATCACCGCCAGCAGCGGGGGTAACAGCAGCAGCAGGGCGGCAGCGATCAGCAAAAAATCGCTGGTGCGGCGCCACAGGCTGTCTTCCGGATTACGCCAGATGTGGGCGTGAGTGTTGCCGACCGGCAATGCCTGGCTTAACCGCTGGCTGAGCACCACCAGCCCCAGGCAACAGGCCAGTTGGATCAGTGCCAATAGCGCGGCACGGCTGAGATCGTAGTCGTAGCTGAGCGCCTGGTAGATAGCCAATTCGATGGTGGTGGCCTGCGGCCCGCCGCCCAGTGACAATACGGTGGCGAAACTGGCAAAGCACAGCATAAAGATCAGCGCACCGCTCGGCAGGATCTGGCGGCGTAGTGCCGGCCACTCGACAAAGCGGAACTGCTGCCGACCGCTCATGCCAAGCTGCGCAGCCAGTTGACGCTGTTCGACCGGAATGTTTTCCAGCGCCTGTAGCAGCAGGCGGGTCGCCAGCGGCAGGTTGAAGAACATATGGGCCAACAGAATGCCCTGCAGGCCATAGGGGGAGAAACTGTAGTTAATGCCGAGCCAACCGCATATTGCGGCCAGCCAGCCTTGTCGGCCATAAACACTGAGCAGGCCGAATACCGCCACCAGTACCGGCAGCACCAGCGTCATGGCGCACAGCCGTAGCAGCAATTGGCGGCCAGGGAAACGGCGACGGAACAGCGCTCGCGCCAGCAGGATAGCGGGCAGCACCGAGATCAGTGCCGACAGCAACGCCTGCCAGAAGGTGAAACGCACCACGTGCCACAGGTAGCTGTCCTGCCACAGACCCTGCCAGTCGCTTTCGGGCGCGTGTCGCCACAGCGAACCCATCGCCAGTACGGCGATGGTCAGGATCAGACCGGAAGCCAGCAGCCCCGGCCATAGCCAGCGTGGGATCAGTGGCTGACGGCGGTTTGCCATGCCCGGATCCAGTTGCCGCGTTGTTTGGCCACTTCTTCAGCGCTGTATTGCAACGCGGTCTGCGGTACGGTCATTTGCTCAAACCCGGCCGGCAGCTGGGTTTTGATCACCGGATACATCCAGTTGCCGGTGGGAATGCTGTTCTGGAACGCCGGGGTCACCATAAATTGCATAAACCGCTCTGCCAACTCCGGCTGTTTGCCGGCCTTGAGTTTGCCTGCCACCTCGACCTGCAGGTAGTGGCCTTCGCTGAAGTTAGCGGCGGCGTAACTGTCTTTCTTTTCTTCAATCAGATGGTAGGCCGGAGAGGTGGTGTAGCTGAGTACCAGGTCGCCTTCGCCTTTCAGGAACAGGCCGTAAGCCTCACTCCAGCCCTTGGTCACGGTAACGGTTTTCTTTGCCAGCTTTTGCCAGGCTTCGGGAGCCTTGTCGCCATAGACTTTCTGCATCCACAACAGCAGGCCGAGGCCCGGCGTGCTGGTACGCGGATCTTCGTAAATCACCTTCCAGTTCTGGTCACTGTCGACCAACTCTTGCAGGCTTTTGGGCGGGTTCTTCAGTTTTTCTTTGTTGTAAACGAAGGCAAAGTAGCCGTAGTCATAAGGCACGAAGGTTTTATCCTGCCAGCCGCCGGGCACGCTCAGTTTGGTGCTGTCGACGTTGCTCGGCGCAAATAAACCGGTTTGTTGCGCGGCCTGCAGCAAATTGTTGTCCAGCCCCAACACCACGTCGGCGGCACTGTTTTTTCCTTCCATGCGCAGACGGTTAAGCAGCGAAACGCCGTCTTCCAGCGCGACAAACTTCAGCTCACAGTCGCACTGGGCTTCAAAGGCTTTTTTGACCGCCGGGCCAGGGCCCCAGTCGGCAGCGAAAGAGTCATAGGTGTAGACCGTCAGTACCGGTTTGGCGAACACCGGTGCGGCGCACAACAACAGTAACAAGGGCAGGCTTTTTTTGACCACTTTGCACTCCTGAAAATTTAGGGGGGCAAGGGTATCTGAGGGGGCGAGCGGCGGCTGCCGGTTCGCTGGGCTCAAATCCCTCCGCCGGTATTGACCGGATCAGGTTCGACGGGTTTGTTCTCAGCAAAAGCGGCACGCCGCATTTTGCACCCCGTTGAGACGGCGTCATTGTAAAGACTAACGGGCGTCGGTGAAAGGCGCTTATGCTTCCGGCGGCGCAAACCAGGCGGATTTAAAATCAAACCAGCCCAGGGTATTCATCCGTACGCCGCGCATGCTGCGCTGGCCGTGCAATTGCAACCAGTGGTGGAACAGCGGGTGTAACTGATGATTGCTGACCAGGCGCTGGCAAAAATCGGCCAGCGGCAGGCTATTGGCGCGCCACAACGCGGCATCCTCAGCGAGATCTTCGTTCATGCAGTGCTGCATCAGCGGCAGTTCATACAGGGTGGCGAACAGCGAGAACTCCAGCGGCAGATAGAAGTTGGCGCTGCCGAGCCACAAATCGCTGATGGCTTCGCCTTTATGCCAGGTGTCGTAATCCACGGCCTGGATCTTCAGCTTGATACCCTGCTGCGCCAGCAGGGGTTCGATCGCCAACTGAATGGCGTGGAACTCCGAGTGCTCGCTGTAGTAAGTCAACGTCAGTTCGGTCAACCCGTCCGGTTTGGGCAATTGTGCCAGTGCGCGGTTGTGATGCCAGCGCGGCAGAAGGCCGTAGGCCGGCGACCAATAGCGTTGATAGACCGGGCCGGCATTGCTCAGCAGCGAAATGGGGTTGATCAACTCGCACAGCCAACTGCGAATGGCCGGATCGGCCGCCAGTGGCGAACGCTGATCGAACAGCAGGAAATAACAGCCTTCTTCCAGCCGGCTTTCCAGTTCGTTTTTGCCGGTGTCGTCCGCCTGCAACTGGACGCCGGAATGTACCAGTTCTTCGGTCACTTCCGGCAGCACCCAGATATTCACCTCATCGATCAGCGCGCGGTAGCCAAAGTAATCGTCAAAGGCATGGATTTTCATCTGGCTGCGGTGGTTGCGTACCACGCTATATGGCCCGGTGCCCACCGGGTGGCGCGAGAAGTCCGGCAGGCTTTGCCATTCGCGCGGCAGGATCATCGCGGGCACGCTGCCCAGCAGCCACGGCAGCCAGTAATCGGGACTGTGCAAATGCACGTCGATCACATAAGGCGTCGGTGAGGTCACGCGTTCGAGATGTGAAAACAGTGGCTGTGGCATCAAACGGGTAAGCGAGCTGATGACATCCTCCATTTCCAGCTCGCGGCCATGGTGAAAATGAATCGCCGGGCGGAGATAAAAACGCCAATGCAGCGGGGTCAAAGCTTGCCAGTGATGCGAAAGATCAGACTCCAGTTCCCCGTTTTCCTCGTTTATCCGCGTCAGACCGCTGAAAATCTGCCGTGCCAGATGGGTTTCCGAGCGCCGCAGCGCCGAGCCGGGCAGCAGGTTGTACAACTGGCGATAGTAGAGCACCCGCAGGATGTGTTTCCCCTGACGAAAGCTGCGTCCCAGTTGGGACAGCAACATCTGGCGCACCACGTTTTTATCGCCGACCAGTTGCACCAGTTGATCGATACGGTCTTGCTCCAGCAATTCCTCCGCCCGCTGTTGCTGCAGTGCCAGACCGGTGTAGTGAAAGGTGAGCCGTGAACGCTTGCCGCGCCCGGACTCGGCCTGCCAGGTTAACCAGCCCTGGTGCTGCATGGCACCCAGTAGCGAACGCACGTGGCGGCGCGAACAGCTGAGCACTTCGGCCAGCTCCTGCAGGGTGGTTTCGGTCGGCTCGCCGTGGCAGCGCTGCCACAGGCGAATGAACTGCTGTTGCAATCTGGAGGTGGACATAAAAGAGGAACGCTCCGGCATCAACCCATCAATTTATCTTTCCCTATATTACGCCGATAATTTTCTTCAATGAAAGGGGGAGGGCGACGGATGAAGGTTTTCTTGTCAAAACAGTTCTATCAGCGCTATTTCAGCGCGGTGCGTCGCCAGCGGGCCGATTGGTTGGGGCTGGTGCCTGAACAGGCGCGGCTGGAGATGCTGGCCCATCTGACCCAGTGGGACATCCACTCGATGACGGATAAGCAATACCGTGAGCATCTGTGAGGCTCGGGTAGAAAAAGTTTCTGAGTAATGGTGTTGTTCACCAGCCAGTGGGATCATACCCACTGGTTTTTTTATTCTCGGTCGCGGGGATATTCTTGCAATTTTGCCACCGTAGCCTAAGGTTCTGTCTTCCGCTTTAGGGTCAGGAACGAAGAGATGAAACGTCAGCGCTGGCTGCCACGCCGCTTTAATCCCGTCTTTGCCGCATTCCTGCTGATTGCCTTTCTTTCCGGCATTGCCGGCGCGCTTTTGGCGCCGACGCTGAGCCTGTTCCTGACCACCGAGGTTAAGGTGCGGCCGCTGTGGGTTGGCCTGTTCTATACCGTCAACGCTATTGTCGGCATCGCGGTAAGTTTCCTGTTGGCCAAGCGTTCGGATACGCGCGGCGATCGTCGCAAGTTGATTTTGCTGTGCTGCCTGATGGCGGTCGGTAACTGCCTGCTGTTTGCCTTTAACCGTGACTACCTGACGCTGATCACCGCCGGGGTATTGCTGTCGGCGATTGCCAATACCGCGATGCCGCAGATTTTTGCGCTGGCACGAGAATATGCAGACAGCTCGGCGCGCGAAGTGGTGATGTTCAGCTCGGTGATGCGTGCGCAACTGTCGCTGGCCTGGGTGATTGGCCCGCCGCTGTCATTTACGCTGGCGCTGAACTACGGGTTTACCTGGATGTTCATGATTGCCGCTGCGACCTTCGCGATTTGCGCCTTGCTGGTGTGGTTTACCCTGCCTTCTGTGCCACGTGCGGAGCACAGTAGTACGGAGCTGAACGCTACTGCTTCGGTTCCGATTGCCCCCGTCAGCGCCTGGCGCAACCGCGATGTACGTCGTTTGTTTATTGCGTCGATGCTGATGTGGACCTGCAATACCATGTATATCATCGATATGCCGCTGTATATCACCGCCGATCTGGGCCTGCCGGAAAACCTGGCGGGGCTGCTGATGGGCACGGCCGCCGGGCTGGAGATCCCGGCCATGTTGCTGGCGGGTTACTACGTCAAACGATTCGGCAAGCGCAATATGATGCTGTTCGCCGTGGCGGCCGGCATCCTGTTTTATGCCGGATTGGTGGTGTTTAAATTTAAGCTGGCGCTGATGGTATTACAGCTGTTCAACGCCATATTTATCGGCATCATCGCCGGTATTGGCATGCTCTATTTCCAGGACCTGATGCCGGGACGACCGGGTGCGGCGACCACGCTGTTTACCAACAGTATTTCCACCGGGGTGATCCTGGCCGGGGTGCTGCAGGGGGCGCTGGTGGAAAACCTGGGGCACTATGCGGTTTACTGGTTGGCGACTGTCCTGGCAGTAGTGGCGCTGTGGATGAGTGCCCGCGTGCGGGAAGTGTGAGCTTAAACGTCACCAACCTTGACGCATGTCATTGAGAACATTACGCCCGCCCCCCAAGCTGAACGGACCCGGAACGCGATAAGTGCGTTCCCGCCCATCTTGCTGCCAAGATGCCGATCCGTTTAGAAAAGTGGGTATGTTATGGATAAACTAACGCCGCTCAAGCCCGTCCCTTCTCTGTGTGCCGTCGCCGCTGCTCTACTCATCTGGTTTGTGATCCCGGTGCCTGAAGGCGTGGCACCCAATGCCTGGCATTTGCTGGCGCTGTTTATCGGTACCATCATCGCCATCATCGGCAAAGCGATGCCGATTGGTGCCGTTTCGGTGGTGGCGATTGCGTTGGTGGCGGTAACCGGCGTCACCAATCCCGGCAAACCCGGTGCTGCGCTCAATGACGCGCTGAGCGGATTTTCCAACCAGTTGATCTGGCTGATTGGTTTTTCGATCATGATCTCACTCAGCCTGAACAAAACCGGGCTGGGGGCGCGCATCGGTTATTACTTCATCTCGCTGTTTGGTAAAAAGACGCTGGGTATTGCTTATGCATTGACGCTGGCGGAAACCACCCTGGCGCCGGTGACCCCAAGTAATACCGCGCGTGGCGGCGGGATTATCCACCCGATTATGAAGTCGATTGCCGACAGCTTCGGCTCCAAACCCGAGCTCAATACCTCCGGCAAGATTGGCCGCTATCTGTCGCTGGTTAATTACAATATCAACCCGATCACTTCGGCGATGTTTATCACCGCTACCGCGCCGAACCCGTTGATCGTCAGCCTGATTGCCAAGGGCACTCATGGCAACTTCGAGCTGTCCTGGTCCATGTGGGCGGTGGCGGCACTGGTGCCTGGGCTGTGTTCGCTGATTGTCATGCCCTTGGTGATTTACCTGCTCTACCCGCCAGAGGTGAAAAGTACCCCGGACGCGCCGCGTTTCGCTCGTGAAAAGCTGCAGGCTCTGGGGCCGGTAACGCTGCCGGAGAAAATCACGCTAGCGGTGTTTGCCCTGCTGTTGGTGCTGTGGGCCGGTATTCCGGCGATGTTCTTCGGCCCGGCACTGGCGGTTAACCCAACCACGGCGGCGCTGATTGGTCTGGCGGTGTTGCTCGCGACCGGGGTATTGAGCTGGGAAGATGTGCTCAAGCACAAGGGGGCCTGGGACACGGTGGTGTGGTTCTCCGCGTTGGTGATGATGGCCAGCTTCCTCGGCAAGTTGGGGTTGATTGGTTGGCTGTCACAAACCGTGGGCAGTGGGATTGATCATATGGGAATGAGTTGGGTTGGCGGCACCATCCTGTTGACCCTTATCTATCTGTATTCGCATTACTTCTTTGCCAGCACCACCGCGCACGTTACCGCCATGTTTGCCGCGTTCTTTGCCGCCGGCATTGCACTGGGTGCTCCACCCGCGTTGCTGGGCTTGATCCTGGCGTTCTCTTCCTCGCTGATGATGTCGCTGACCCACTACGGTACCGGCACGGCACCGATTGTCTTTGGCTCCGGCTATGCGACTTTGGGTGAGTGGTGGAAAGCCGGTTTTGTGATGAGCGTGGTCAACCTGCTGATTTGGATATTGATTGGTGGGGCTTGGTGGAAGTGGCTGGGCTACTGGTAAGCGATTATTGATAATAAAAAACACCCGCCAGGTGGCGGGTGTGTGAATATCAGTTCAGGAAGGCGGGCTGCTGCGCCTCGTAGCGGGAAATATCCGCTTCGTGCTGCAGCGTCAGGCCGATACTGTCCAGCCCGTTAATCATGCAGTGACGGCGGAAGCTATCAATCTCGAACGGATAGCTTCTGCCACCGGCTTTGACCGTCTGGTTTTCCAAATCAACTTCAAATTCAATGCCTTCATTGGCAGTCACCAGCTGGAACAGCGTTTCCACGTCCTGTTCGCTCAGCTTGACCGGCAGCAGCTGGTTGTTGAGCGAGTTGCCGTAGAAGATATCGGCAAAGCTGGGGGCAATCACCACTCTAAAACCATAGTCGGTCAGCGCCCAGGGCGCGTGCTCGCGTGATGAGCCGCAGCCGAAGTTTTCACGGGCCAGCAAAATGCTGGCGCCTTTGTAGCGCGGTTTATTCAGGACAAACTCCGGGTTTGGCTGCTGGCCGGCATCGTCCAGAAAACGCCAGTCGTTAAACAGGTGCTTACCAAAACCGGTGCGCGTCACCTTTTGCAAAAACTGTTTTGGAATAATGGCATCGGTATCGACGTTCGCCGCATCCAAAGGCACCACTAAACCGGTATGTTGAGTAAATTTAGCCACGGTAGCCTTCCTTAGTGAATATCACGGATATCGGCGAAATGACCGGCAATAGCGGCCGCAGCGGCCATTGCCGGGCTGACCAGGTGAGTACGCCCACCGCGGCCCTGACGCCCTTCAAAGTTACGGTTGCTGGTGGAGGCACAGCGTTCGCCGGGGTTCAGGCGGTCGTTGTTCATCGCCAGACACATTGAGCAGCCCGGCAGGCGCCATTCAAAACCGGCATCGATAAAGATTTTATCCAGGCCTTCGGCTTCCGCCTGCGCTTTTACCGGGCCGGAGCCGGGTACCACGATGGCCTGAACACCGCTGGCAACCTTGCGGCCCTTGGCGATGGCAGCCGCTGCACGCAAGTCTTCAATGCGTGAATTGGTGCAGGAACCGATAAAGACTTTGTCGATCGGCACGTCTGTCAGCTTGATGCCCGGTTTCAGGTCCATATAGGCCAGGGCTTTTTCGGCCGAGGCACGCTCACCCGGATCACTGAACGACTCAGGGGCCGGGATGGTCTGGTTGACGGCGATAACCTGCCCAGGGTTGGTTCCCCAGGTCACCTGTGGCGCGATGTCTTCAGCACGCAGGGTGACAACGGTATCGAATTTGGCATCGTCATCGGATTTCAGCGTGCGCCAGTAGGCAACGGCCTGTTCCCAGTTGCTGCCGGTTGGCGCAAACTGACGGCCCTTCAGGTAATCAAAGGTGGTGTCGTCCGGCGCAACCAGCCCGGCTTTGGCACCCATTTCGATCGCCATGTTGCACAGCGTCATGCGGCCTTCCATGCTCAACGCCTGAATGGCCTTGCCGCAGAATTCCACTACGTGGCCGGTGCCGCCGGCGCTGCCGGTTTTGCCGATCACCGCCAGTACGATGTCTTTCGCCGTGATGCCTTCCGCGGCGTCGCCGGTCACTTCAATTTTCATGGTCTTGGCGCGGCCCTGCTTCAGGGTTTGGGTCGCCAACACGTGCTCCACTTCGGAGGTGCCGATACCAAACGCCAGCGAACCGAAAGCCCCGTGAGTCGCGGTGTGGGAGTCGCCGCAGACGATGGTCATACCCGGCAGTGTCATGCCCTGCTCTGGGCCGATCACGTGTACGATGCCCTGGTATGGGTGGTTCAGGTCATACAGCAATACGCCAAACTCTTCGCAGTTCTTGATCAGTTCCTGCATCTGAATGCGTGCCATCTCGCCGCTGGCGTTGATGTCTTTGGTTTGGGTAGAGACGTTGTGGTCCATGGTGGCAAAAGTCTTGCCCGGCTGACGCACTTTGCGGCCCATGGCGCGCAGGCCGTCGAATGCCTGAGGCGAAGTCACTTCGTGTACCAGGTGGCGATCGATATATAACAGCGGGGTTTCTTCCGGCGCTGAGTACACCACGTGGGCATCGTATAATTTCTGATATAAAGTTTTAGACATGTTATGCCCCCTGAGCGACAAAGCGGGCGATGATGTCACCCATTTCATCGGTGCTGATGGCTGGGCCGACACCGGCCAGATCGGCGGTGCGGTAACCTTGTTCCAGTGCCTGATTGATGGCGTGTTCAACGGCGTCGGCCGCCTCAGTGGCGCCCAGGCTGTAACGCAGCAGCAGGGTGGCAGACAGGATCTGGGCGATTGGGTTGGCAATGCCTTTACCCGCGATATCCGGCGCTGAGCCACCGGCCGGTTCATACAGACCAAAGCCCTGTTCGTTCAGGCTGGCGGAAGGCAGCATGCCCATCGAACCGGTGATCATCGCACATTCGTCGGACAGAATGTCGCCGAACAGGTTGGAGCACAGCAGCACGTCGAACTGGGACGGGTCTTTGATCAACTGCATGGTGGCGTTGTCGATGTACATATGTGACAGCGACACGTCCGGGTAATCCTGGGCGACCTGATTAACCACTTCGCGCCACAAAATGGAGCTTTGCAGTACGTTGGCCTTATCAATCGAGGTCACCTTGTTGCGACGCTTGCGGGCAGACTCAAAGGCGATGCGTGCAATGCGCTCGATCTCGAAGCGGTGATACACCTCGGTATCGAAGGCGCGTTCCTGCATGCCCTGGCCTTCGCGGCCTTTAGGCTGGCCAAAGTAAATACCGCCGGTCAGTTCACGCACGCACAGAATATCGAAACCACGGGCGGCGATATCGGCTCGCAGTGGGCAGAACTCTTCCAGCCCCTGATACAAACGGGCAGGGCGCAGGTTGCTGAACAGTTTGAAGTGTTTACGCAACGGCAGCAAAGCGCCACGTTCAGGCTGCTCTGCCGGCGGCAGGTGTTCCCACTTCGGGCCACCGACCGAGCCGAACAGGATGGCGTCGGCCTGCTCGCAACCGGCGAGGGTGGCCGGAGGCAGCGGGCTGCCATGGCGATCGATGGCGATGCCACCGACGTCATACTCGGCTTCAGTGATGCGGATATCAAAGCGCTGACGCACCGCGTTCAACACCTTACGGGCCTGGGCCATTACTTCCGGGCCGATTCCGTCTCCGGGCAAGACGGCAATGTGGTAGGTCTTCGTCATGTTCACACCGTTTCCTGATTATTTTGATGTTTGCTTTGCTGCAGACGCTGTTTTTCTTTTTCTACCTGCTGGGAGCGCCAAATATTATTTAATACGTGAACCATCGCCTTGGCAGAGGATTCCACAATGTCGGTCGCCAGACCCACGCCGTGGAAGCGGCGGCCGTTGTAGGACACCACGATATCCACCTGGCCCAGTGCGTCACGGCCCTGGCCTTTGGCGGTTAACTGGTATTTCACCAGTTCGATCGGGTATCCGGTAATGCGGTTGATGGCCTGATAGACCGCGTCAACCGGCCCGTTGCCGGTGGCCGCTTCGGCTTTTTCTTCTTCGCCACAGATCAATTTCACCGATGCGGTGGCCATGATGCTGCTGCCTGATTGCACGCTGAAGTAGTCCAGGCTGAAATGCTCGGGTTCTTCCTGCTGCTTATTAATGAAGGCCAGAGCTTCCAGATCGTAATCGAACACCTGACCTTTCTTATCGGCCAGCTTCAGGAAGGCGGCGTACAGGTTGTCCAGGTTGTAGTCCTGTTCTTTGTAGCCCATCTCTTCCATACGGTGTTTCACTGCAGCGCGGCCGGAACGAGAGGTCAGGTTCAACTGCACATCTTTCAGACCTATGGTCTGCGGTGACATGATTTCGTAGTTTTCACGATTTTTCAGCACGCCGTCCTGATGAATGCCAGAAGAGTGGGCGAAGGCATTGGAACCGACGATAGCCTTGTTGGCCGGGATCGGCATGTTGCACAGCTGGCTGACGATTTGGCTGGTGCGGAAAATTTCCTGATGATTGATATTGGTGTGCACGTTCATGATGTCCTGGCGCACTTTGATCGCCATGATCACTTCTTCCAGCGAGGTATTGCCTGCGCGTTCACCAATGCCGTTCAAGGTGCCTTCGACCTGGCGAGCACCCGCCTGCACCGCGGCGATGGAGTTGCCGACCGCCATACCCAGGTCGTCGTGGCAGTGGACGGAGATAATGGCCTTATCGATATTCGGTACGCGGTCATACAGGGTAGTGATAATGCCACCAAACTGGTTCGGCGTGGTGTAGCCCACGGTATCCGGAATGTTAATGGTGGTGGCACCGGCGTTGATCGCGGCTTCTACCACGCGACACAGGTTATCGATTGGCGTACGGCCTGCGTCTTCACAGGAGAATTCTACGTCGTCGGTGTAATTACGGGCGCGTTTCACCGAGCGGATCGCCATCTCCAGCACTTCGTCGAACGAGCGCTTCAGTTTTGATTCAATATGCAGGGTTGAGGTGGCCAGGAACACGTGAATACGGAAGGCTTCGGCTACGCGCAACGCTTCGGCTGCGACGTCGATATCTTTATCCACGCAACGGGCCAGGCCACATACGCGGCTGTTTTTAATCTGGCGCGCGATGGTTTGCACAGATTCAAAATCGCCCGGCGAGGAGACCGGGAAGCCGACTTCCATGACGTCGACACCCATTCTTTCCAGCGCCATCGCGATCTGAATCTTCTCTTTCACGCTCAGGCTGGCTTGCAGCGCTTGTTCACCATCACGCAGCGTTGTATCGAAAATAATGACTTGTTGGCTCATCAGGGTGGTTCCTTATCGTGTTTATTTCACGCTAAGCGGGTAAAAAAAAACCCGCGCAGTAGCGCGGGTTTGTTATGAGGTGGGCTGAATCAGCTCTGAACTGCGTCCACCGGCATACCGCGCAAACAAGATGCGTTAAGTAGTAGGCCTAGTAGACGGAAAGTAGAGTTCATGGCGGTTCAGCTCTCTAAAATAGTTTCGTTGCCTAATTTGATACGTTATTGGCTTGGTTATGTCAACACCTGATTGAAAATGAGGGTACTCCTTTACCTCCAGATTAACGGGCTTTTGCTGGCAGAGGATAGTTCGGTAAAAAATGCTATTGTCAGATAAAAAGTAATGGGGGATTTGCGAGCCTGTTAGCATAAATTAAATGAATATATATCGCCGCAATTGCTTCTGATGTTGATTGGGTTAAAATTAAAGATGCAAAACTGCTGAAGGCGTGCTAGCCAAAAATTAAAAGTGTGGATTTTGTATTCTTGATATCAATATGTTGCTGTCAGCTATGTTTTTTGTGAATTATTCATAAGGCGGACTGGTGTTGGAAAACTATGGGCGTTAATGAATAGAGGGCGGTTATGCATGCTGTATTTAATCGTTTGATTAAATATAAACGGTAAATGATAGTGTGGTGATGGGCTACTACAATGGGGCTATTTTGATGGTGTGCGAGATGACTCTTTGTTAGAAAATAAACCCAGTGTGTATTAGAACAAAATCTTAACCATGTTTGTATATAGGATGATTCTTGCGCTTGGTTTTAAATGAACGGAGCGAGAGATAACTAATTCTACCGTGTGAAATCAAGATGGCGCTGTTTTGTCATTTTTATTGCGCGTGGGGAATTATCTACACAGGACTTAGTGGAGTGGGATATGTCGGAATGTAATTCAGGAGTTGTTATCGATAAAGAAACCAGCGAACTGCATTTGCGCAGCGTCGATCTGAATTTGCTCACCGTGTTTGATGCCGTTATGCAGATGCAGAATATTACCCGGGCAGCGAGCTTTTTGGGGATGTCGCAGCCGGCGGTGAGCAACGCCGTTGCACGTTTAAAGCTGATGTTTAATGACGAGCTGTTCGTCCGCTGTGGGCGTGGGATCCAGCCTACGGTGCGGGCTAAGCAGCTGTTTGGCCCGGTTAGGCAGGCGTTGCAGTTGGTGCAAAATGAGTTGCCCGGAGCGGAGTTTGAACCCTTTAGCAGTGAGCGAGCTTTCTCTATCGCCATTTGCAGTCCGCTTGATTTGCGTTTGGGGGCTACCATAATCAATCACATGAGGGAAATAGCGCCTCATACCCATTTGAAAATAAAGTCATATATAACCAATAACATCGATAACCAATTACGCTACCAGGAGGTTGAGTTCGTTGTTGGCTATGCCAGCTTTGAGTCTTCAGAGTTTAAAAGTATGGCGCTTTTTGATGACGAGCTGGTGCTGGTATTTTCCAGGAAACATCCGAGGATAGAAAAATCCATTACGCCGGAACAAATCCTGGCGGAGCAACACGCGGTGGTTTCACTCGAGAGTTTTTATTCTTTCAGTAAACCCTACTATATAGAAGAAGCTATGCAACGAGTCGTGGATCAACAATGTACTGATTTATACAGCGTGCTGAATATAGTATCCAGTACTGACATGATTGCCATTGTTCCGGCCTGGCTGGCTCGACAGCAGGCTGAATCCTTAAAGCTGCGTTTTATTCCTTTACCCTGGAATGAAAACAAGGTGACCTGTTATCTGTCCTGGCATGAGTCGGCTGAACGGGATAAGGGACATCAATGGATGAAACTGATGCTTGGCCAGTCTGAGTTGACTGAATAAATCAGCCTATTATTACCCCCCCCGAGGTGGTGGTTTTCCATAGGGGGAATAATTTTCCCGTGCTTTGGTTAAGAATTATCTTGGGTTTATCTAAGATATATCTTGGCTTAACTGTGTTAAATTAACCGCTTCCGAAAGATTTCGATAGTTTCATTAAAAATTATCATTATAAAATTATGTGCTGAGATATTTATTACATCTGGTGTTTTTATCTGTTTCCCTCGCTGCCTGTCGAACACCCATTTTGTGAGCTAAATAAAACCTTTTCATCACCCTTCTGTCCAACTGGAGGAGGCGGTGAAATTAACCTGAGTTTTAGCTCACACTTCTACGCTGAAATCTCTTTTCCCGCCGCCATGGAGTAGGTAGACTGCGCGAAAAAAGTAAACACGTGTAAGCTGAGACGCAGAGCCAGATGTCCTGCTCAACGCTAACTGTTTGATTCATTTCAGGCTCAGGGCGCTATGATCAATAATCTGCTGCAATACCATTTAACTCACCGTATACAGCACCAAATTTCCCAGCGTGCCGATTGCACCGCTTTTCGCCAATGGTCTCCCAGTGGCGAGAGCCAACTGACCTGGCGACAGGTCGATACGCATATCAACCGCATCGCCAGTGCGCTGTTGGCTTTGGGTACCGACGTGCAGGAACGTATCGCGATCTTTGCCAATAACTGCATGGCCTGGTCGCTGGCGGATTTGGCCGTGCTGCGGTTACGTGGGGTCAGCGTACCGCTGTATGCCACCAATACGCCGGCCCAGGCGGCTTTTATCATTAATGACGCCGATATCCGCATTTTGTTCGTTGGCGAGCAGGCTCAACTGGACGCCGCCATTGCGTTGCGCGGTGTCTGCCCTCAACTGATCCACATTATTGTATTTGATGATGATGCCGATCTGCGTGGCTGTGAGATTGCTCAGCACCTGAGCACCTTTGAGCGCGCAGCCGATCTGGCGGCGTTTGAATCGCAGTTACAGCAACGCATTGCCGATTGCTGCCTGCAGGATCTGTTCACGCTGATTTATACCTCCGGTACCACCGGAGAACCCAAAGGGGTGATGCTGGATTACCGTAACCTGGCGGCACAGCTTTATCTGCACGATGGGCGGCTGACGGTAAATGAGGAAGATGTCTCTCTCAGTTTCCTGCCGATGTCGCATGTGTTCGAACGTGCCTGGAGCTTCTTCATTATGCATTCCGGCGCGCAAAACGTGTTCTTGCCGAACACCGACTGGGTGCGCGAAGCCATGACGGCAGTACGTCCGACGCTGATGTGCGCGGTACCGCGTTTCTACGAAAAAATCTTCAGTGCGGTGCACGAGAAAGTTGCGCGTGCACCCTGGTTGCGTCGTGCCCTGTTTCATTGGGCGATTGTCTGTGGTGAACGCAAGTTTTTACAGGAACGTGCCGGCAAACCACTGGGCAAGCTGTTTGATCTTTCCCACCGCTGGGCCGACAAGCTGGTGCTGAGCAAATTACGCGGCATCCTCGGTGGGCGGGTGCGCTTCTTGCCGGCCGCCGGTGCCAAACTGGATGACAACGTCATTCTGTTTTTCCAGGCGATGGGCATTAACATCAAATATGGCTATGGCATGACCGAGACCTGCGCCACCGTTTCCTGCTGGGAAGAGGGCAATTTCCGCTTTGGCTCGATTGGTAAGCCGCTGCCGGGGATAGAGGTGCGTATTGGCGAGGAAAGTGAAATTCAGGTGCGTGGCCCGGTAGTGATGCGCGGTTATTTCAATAAGCCGCTGGAAACCGCCGCCTCCTTTACTGCAGATGGCTGGTTGAAGACCGGCGACGCCGGTGCCATAGATGAAGGGGGAAATCTGTTTATCACCGAGCGTCTTAAGGATCTGATGAAAACCTCCGGCGGCAAGTACATTGCCCCGCAGATGCTTGAAGGCACGCTGGCGCAAGATCGCTTTATCGAACAGGTGGCAATCATCGCGGATGCCCGCAAATTTGTCTCCGCCTTGATTGTGCCCAGTTTTGAGTCGTTGGAAGAATATGCCAAGTCCATCAACCTGAAATATCAGGATCGGCTTGAACTGCTGCGCCATAGCCATATTCTGGAAATGTTCGAAAGCCGTCTGCGTGAGATGCAAAAAGAGTTGGCGCGGTTCGAACAGGTGAAGAAATTTACTCTGTTGCCGGCGGCCTTTTCGATGGAGTTGGGTGAGCTGACGCCAACGCTAAAACTGCGCCGTAAGGTGATTATGCAGCGCTACCAGAGTGAAATTGACTCGATGTACCAGGATAAGACTTAATCCTGTTGCCGGGGCAGATTATCCGGTTAAAAAATCAGCATCGTTCTTGCCTGATATAGTTCTGTAATTCTCCACCTGACTGAAACAATGCCTAGCCCGATTTGCCAGCGGCTAGTGCATTGTTTTTGTAAATCCCCGATCCCCAGCCCGTAGCCAGTAACCTTTCTGTTGTTGTGCCATTTTGCCGTTTGCCTGCCTTATCTTCTGACGTTATGTTAATGGGTTATAGTCAATCCATAAAAATTTTGGGGTATTGCCCCACAACAGGTGCCACGTTCCGGTGCCAGATAAGAATAAGTTAGCCTGGAGGCAAACCCATGGAGATGTTGTCAGGAGCCGAGATGGTCGTCCGATCGTTGATCGATCAAGGCGTTAAGCATGTATTCGGTTATCCGGGCGGGGCGGTACTAGATATCTACGACGCCCTGCATACGGTTGGAGGGATCGACCACATATTGGTGCGCCATGAGCAAGGTGCGGTGCATATGGCCGATGGCTATGCGCGTGCGACCGGCGAAGTGGGGGTGGTGTTGGTGACCTCTGGCCCTGGGGCGACCAATGCGATCACCGGCATTGCAACCGCCTATATGGACTCCATTCCGATGGTGGTGCTTTCCGGTCAGGTTCCCAGCTCGCTGATTGGCTATGATGCCTTCCAGGAGTGCGACATGGTCGGGATTTCACGCCCGGTGGTGAAACACAGTTTCCTGGTCAAACGTACCGAAGACATTCCCGGCATACTGAAAAAGGCTTTTTACCTGGCCTCAACCGGCCGCCCTGGGCCGGTGGTGATCGATTTGCCGAAAGACATCGTGGGCCCGGCAGTGAGAATGCCTTACGCCTATCCGCAGGACGTGAGCATGCGTTCCTATAACCCGACGGTGCAAGGGCATCGCGGGCAGATCAAACGGGCACTGCACACCATTCTGACGGCCAAAAAGCCCGTTATGTACGTCGGTGGCGGGGCGATCAACTCGGCCTGTGACGCAGAGCTGCTGGAACTGGCGGAGAAGCTGAATCTGCCTGTTACCTGTACCCTGATGGGGTTGGGGGCCTTCCCCGGCACGCATCGCCAGAGCGTGGGTATGCTCGGCATGCATGGGACTTATGAAGCCAACAAAACCATGCACAACTCTGACGTGATCTTTGCCGTCGGCGTGCGTTTTGACGATCGCACCACCAATAACCTGGCCAAATATTGCCCGAACGCTACAGTGCTGCATATCGATATTGACCCTACCTCAATTTCCAAGACGGTAGACGCCGATATTCCTATTGTCGGCGATGCCAAACAGGTGTTGACCCAAATGCTGGAGCTGCTGGCGCAGGAAGATAAAGTGCAGGATCACGACGCGTTGCGCGACTGGTGGCAGTCCATTGAGCAGTGGCGTGCGCGTGATTGCCTGGGTTACGACAAAAACAGCGGCACCATTAAGCCGCAGGCAGTGATCGAAACCCTGCATCGGCTGACTAGAGGGGACGCTTATGTCACTTCCGATGTCGGCCAGCACCAGATGTTCGCTGCACTCTACTATCCGTTCGACAAACCACGCCGTTGGATCAACTCCGGCGGATTGGGCACCATGGGCTTTGGTCTGCCGGCGGCGCTGGGCGTGAAGCTGGCGCTGCCTGATGAAACCGTGGTGTGTGTCACCGGCGACGGCAGCATCCAGATGAACATTCAGGAACTGTCCACCGCGTTGCAATACAACCTGCCGGTGATCGTGGTGAATCTTAACAACCGCTATCTGGGTATGGTGAAGCAGTGGCAGGACATGATTTATTCCGGCCGTCACTCCCAGTCTTATATGGATTCCCTGCCGGACTTCGTCAAACTGGCGGAGGCTTACGGCCACGTGGGCATTGCCATTCGCACGCCGGATGAACTGGAAAGCAAACTGGCTCAGGCGCTGGCCGAGAAAGAGCGCCTGGTATTTGTCGACGTGACCGTCGATGAGACCGAACATGTTTACCCAATGCAGATTCGTGGTGGAAGCATGGACGAAATGTGGTTAAGCAAAACGGAGAGGACCTGATCATGCGCCGTATTTTATCTGTATTGCTGGAAAATGAATCCGGTGCGTTATCGCGTGTGGTGGGTTTGTTCTCTCAGCGCGGTTACAACATTGAAAGCCTGACGGTAGCCCCGACCGACGATCCCACTTTGTCACGTATGACGATTCAAACCGTCGGCGATGAAAAGGTATTGGAGCAGATCGAAAAACAGCTGCATAAGCTGGTGGACGTGTTGCGCGTTAGCGAACTGGTGCAGGGGGCTCACGTTGAGCGTGAAATCATGCTGGTGAAGCTGCAGGCCAGCGGTTATGGCCGCGAAGAGGTGAAACGTTGCGCCGACATTTTCCGCGGTCAAATCGTTGACGTCACAGCCACGCTGTACACCGTTCAGCTGGCGGGCACCAGCGACAAGCTGGATGCATTCCTGAGTGCGGTGCGTGAAGTGGCCGAAATTGTTGAAGTGGCGCGTTCCGGTGTGGTCGGCGTGTCGCGCGGCGATAAAATCATGCGCTGAGGCGTGATATTGGCATAATCTGAGGGCGCGGCCAGGCTGCGCCCTTTGTTTTTCGGTGTTTTTTGCCCGTTTGCTGGCACCTTTCGGCAAAAGCGGTTGCTAGGCAGTGTTTTCTGCTGTTAGATCGCAGAGGCTGGATTGAATAACCGCACAGGATGCGATGGTTAATCCGAGCATGGTTTTCACTTCTATTTTCAGCGTCATTAAGGGGTTAACGTGAAACTGGATGAAATCGCGCGTCTCGCAGGCGTTTCGCGCACCACGGCCAGTTATGTCATCAACGGCAAGGCGAAGCAGTATCGTGTCAGCGATAAAACCGTCGAAAAAGTGATGGCCGTGGTCAGGGAGCACAACTATCACCCGAATGCCGTCGCGGCAGGGCTGCGCGCCGGGCGAACTCGTTCAATCGGTCTGGTGATACCGGATCTGGAAAACACCAGCTATACCCGCATCGCCAATTATCTGGAGCGTCAGGCCCGTCAACGCGGTTACCAGCTGTTGATTGCCTGTTCGGAAGATCAGCCGGATAACGAAATGCGCTGTATTGAGCATCTGCTGCAACGCCAGGTCGACGCGTTAATCGTTTCTACCGCCCTGCCGCCGGAGCATCCGTTCTATCAGCGCTGGGCCAATGATCCGCTGCCAATTATCGCACTGGATCGGGCGCTGGATCGCGAGCATTTCATCAGTGTGGTCGGGGCCGACCAAGAGGATTCCTTCGCACTGGCGCAGGAGCTTCGTACCTTCCCGGCAGAGTCGGTACTGTATCTGGGAGCGTTGCCGGAGCTTTCCGTCAGCTTCCTGCGTGAGCAGGGTTTCCGCGAAGCCTGGCAGGATGACGAACGACCTGTCGATTATCTGTATGCCAACAGCTATGAGCGTGAGGCGGCCGGCGTGTTGTTTGCCGAATGGCTGAAAACCCATCCTATGCCCCAGGCGCTGTTCACTACCTCATTCTCTTTGTTGCAAGGGGTGATGGATGTGACGCTGAAGCAACGTGGCCGTTTGCCGACCGATCTGGCCATCGCCACCTTCGGCGATCACGAGCTGTTGGACTTCCTTGAGTGTCCGGTTCTGGCGGTCGCTCAGCGCCATCGTGACGTGGCCGAGCGGGTGCTTGAACTGGTACTGGCCAGCCTGGATGAGCCGCGTAAACCCAAGCCGGGTCTGACGCGTATCCGCCGTAATTTGTTCCGCCGCGGCAGCCTTAGCCGGAAGTAAACCCAAACAGGAGCGCCCCGTTGCGCTCCTGCTTCACACGTAGCCCGCCACCCTGAACAACCTTCTGCAGTATTCCAGAAAATAGCCATACACCACGCCCATTGCCATCGACACCACCGCGTTGCTGGTCACCGCCGTGATGATTTGTTGCCCATGGCGCCGACGCTCCATAAGATGGCGGCATAGACCGGTGATTGGAAACTGACATAGGCCAACAGATCGGCCAGGTTACGCAGTAAAAAAGGTTGGCGTTGAAAGCGCCTGGCGACACGGATAAACAGATCGCGATAGCGCCCATAGGGCCAGGCGATCAGGATATTTACCGGGATCGACAGCAAGCGGGACGAGAGTGATTGTTGAAAGCTCATGCCGGACACCAGGATTTCTATCGCCATACCGGCGATGAAACAGTACACCACCAGTGCAAAGGTATCGGCAGCGGCGCTGCGCCAGTGAGCAACAGGCGAAAGCATGATGCAATCTCCATGATTATTGGTTAATGTTCTGTTAAATTGTTATTTTTAAGGTGTTAAATCTGGTTTTTTATTCTTCTTTTAGTTTACGCTTCTGCCTCGAGTTGGCTAAGTAGCTGAATATTTTTATTTAAAGGCGTTGCGTGGTTTTTGTGCTGAGCTCAGGCTGAGGAATGTGGCGCGAAGGGATTAAAAATGGATGAATTCAAACTATTCAATTAAAAACAATGAGTTGCATTATTTGTTGCGAACGGGCGATTTTTCACAGTAAAAATTGTGGGAATAAATGATGTAAGGAAATGAAACCATAATTGTAAACAGGTATTTTGAGAATAATCTTACTAAATTGATTTAAATAGAAATTAGCTCTGCTCGTAATATCCGAGTCATTTATTTTTTCAGCGCACTTATCACTGAGGCTTTAATTGAAGTAAAATAGCGGCCGGCCTGCAGCCTAATAAGCGTTGAGTGTTATTAACTCAATGGCTTAAGCCCTATTTCGGCTTTAGGGCGAGTTTGCGCCGAGCCTTGTCCGGTGCGGGTCGCACCGGGTTACAGGGATGTGATTGCCGAGCTAAAAAATGAGACATCGATTGCAGAAGGAAGTATTGAGTTAATTAATCGCCAATTTGTCAGGTTTTTAATCACGCTCTTTCCGCTTAGAAATTTCTCCCCGTTTATCATGATGTTAATTTTTAATCATCTAATAAATAGCGTTCCTTTCGCGAGCCAGCTCCCAAAATGACCGAAGAAATATTGCCAAAGCGCTGGCGCTCTGGCTTGACAAGGTTTTCATACCCTCCGTAAACTCCATTATGTGGGAATTTGTGGGGTAAAGTGGTGAAAACGGTCGTGGAGGGGTAGCTCAGGCATGTTCCGTGGAGCAACGATGGTTAATCTCGACAGCAAAGGGCGGCTTGCCGTACCCACCCGTTACCGGGAATTGCTGAACGAGCAATCGGAAGGCCAAATGGTTTGTACCATTGACCTCCACCAGCCCTGCCTACTGCTTTACCCACTGCCCGAATGGGAAATTATTGAGCAAAAGTTATCCCGTCTGTCGAGTATGAATCCCGCCGAGCGCCGCGTTCAGCGTTTGCTGTTGGGACATGCCAGTGAGTGTCAGATGGATAGCGCCGGTCGGTTGCTGTTAGCGACAACGCTACGCCAACACGCCGGGCTTACCAAAGAAGTGATGCTGGTCGGGCAGTTCAACAAGTTTGAACTGTGGGATGAACAGACCTGGTATCAACAAGTCAAGGATGATATTGACGCAGAACAGTCGACTCAGGAACCGTTGTCTGAGCGGCTACAGGACTTGTCGCTATAAGCATGTTGGAAAATTATAAACACACCACCGTACTGTTGGATGAGGCGGTTAACGGCCTTAATATTCGCAGTAACGGCACATATATCGACGGTACTTTTGGCCGCGGTGGCCATTCGCGTCTGATTCTGTCCCAGTTGGGGCCGGAAGGGCGTTTGCTGGCAATTGACCGCGACCCACAGGCGATTGCAGCCGCCAAGTCTATTGAAGATCCTCGTTTTAGCATCGTACACGGCCCCTTTTCAGATTTGTCACACTATGTGCGGGAACGCGAATTGGTGGGGCAGATTGACGGCATTTTACTCGATCTGGGCGTTTCTTCGCCGCAGTTGGATGACGCAGAGCGCGGTTTCTCCTTCATGCGTGACGGGCCGCTGGACATGCGTATGGACTCCTCAAGCGGTCAGTCAGCCTCCGAGTGGCTAATGAAAGCGGAAGCCGACGACATTGCCTGGGTGTTGAAAACCTTTGGCGAAGAGCGTTTCGCCAAGCGTATCGCTCGCGCCATCGTGGAAAGAAACCAGGTCGAGCCGATGACTCGCACCAAACAGCTGGCCGATTTGATCGCCAACGCCAGCCCGTTCCGGGACAAGCACAAACACCCGGCAACCCGTAGTTTCCAGGCGATCCGCATCTACATCAACAGTGAGTTGGAAGAGATCGAACGTGCGCTGGATGGCGCGCTGGAAGTGCTGGCTCCGCAGGGGCGCCTGTCGGTGATCAGTTTCCACTCGCTGGAAGACCGTATCGTTAAACGCTTTATGCGCCACCACAGCCGCGGCGCTCAGGTGCCGGCCGGTATTCCGCTGACCGAAGCGCAATTGCGCAGTATGGGCGGACGCACGCTGAAAGCGCTGGGCAAGATGATGCCTGGGGATGCCGAAGTGGCGGAAAACCCGCGCGCACGTAGCTCGGTGCTGCGTATTGCCGAGAGGATGCCCGCGTGATTGGTAATGAGCGTCACGGCCTGGTTGGGGTGATTGGCGGCGATCTGCTGCGTAACGCCAAGATCCCGTTGATTTTGCTGATTGCCTCGCTGGTGTCAGCGGTTTTTGTGGTGACCACCGCGCACCGCACCCGTTTGCTGACCGCCGAGCGCGAGCAGCTGGTTTTAGAGCGAGATGCTCTGGACATTGAGTGGCGCAACCTGATCCTGGAAGAGAATGCTCTTGGGGACCACAGTCGGGTAGAGCGCATCGCTACTGAAAAACTGCAGATGCAACATGTTGATCCATCGCAGGAAAATATCATCGTTAAACAATGAATGGTTTAACTGAAATCACTACACGGAGTAGAAAGGGAACGCATGAAAGCAGCACGGCCCGGTAAGTTGAAACGCCAGGAAGATCAGGCCAGCTTTGTAAGCTGGCGTTTTGCGTTGCTGTGCGGCTGTATTTTGCTGGCGTTGGTTGGGTTGATGCTGCGTGTGGCTTATCTGCAGGTGATTAATCCGGACCGCCTGGTGAAAGAAGGCGACATGCGTTCACTGCGCGTGCAGGAAGTGCCCACTTCGCGCGGCATGATCAGCGATCGCTCAGGGCGGCCGCTGGCGGTGAGCGTGCCGGTGAACGCCATTTGGGCCGACCCGAAAGAGCTCAATGAGCGTGGTGGCATAACGCTGGACAGCCGCTGGAAGGCACTGTCTGATGCGCTGAATATCCCGCTGGATCAGCTTTCTACCCGCATTAACGCCAACCCGAAAGGGCGCTTTGTCTACCTGGCGCGCCAGGTGAATCCGGCGATTGGCGACTACATCCACAAGCTGAAACTGCCGGGCATTTACCTGCGTCAGGAGTCTCGCCGCTACTATCCGTCCGGCCAGGTGACCTCGCATATTATCGGCGTGACCAACATCGACGGTCAGGGGATTGAAGGCGTAGAGAAGAGCTTCGACCGCTGGCTGACCGGGCAACCGGGCGAAAGAACCGTACGTAAAGACCGCTTTGGCAGGGTGATCGAGGACATTTCTTCGGTCGACAGTCAGGCGGCGCATAACCTGGTGCTGAGCGTCGACGAACGTCTGCAGGCGCTGGTTTATCGCGAACTGAACAACGCCGTGGCGTTCAACAAGGCTGAATCCGGTACCGCGGTACTGGTGGACGTGAACACCGGCGAAGTGTTGGCGATGGCCAACAGCCCGTCTTATAACCCGAACAATATGGCCGGTACGCCGAAAGAAACCATGCGTAACCGTGCTATCACCGATATTTTTGAACCCGGCTCCACCGTAAAACCTATGGTGGTCATGACGGCATTGCAGCACGGCATTGTGAAAGAAAACAGCGTGCTCAATACCGTCCCTTACCGTATCAACGGCAAGGAAATCAGGGACGTTGCGCGTTACGCGGAACTTTCCCTGACCGGGATCTTGCAGAAGTCGAGTAACGTCGGTGTTTCACGACTGGCGTTATCGATGCCGTCCTCAGCGTTAGTAGATACTTACTCTCGTTTTGGATTGGGAAAAGCGACCAATTTGGGGCTGGTCGGAGAAAGCAGTGGCATATACCCAAAAAAACAACGGTGGTCTGACATAGAGAGGGCCACCTTCTCTTTCGGCTATGGGCTAATGGTAACCCCGTTACAGTTAGCGCGAGTCTACGCCACGATCGGCAGCCTGGGCGTTTATCGTCCGCTGTCGATTACCAAAGTTGACCCACCGGTTGCCGGTGAGCGCGTCTTCCCTGAACCTCTGGTGCGCACCGTGGTGCACATGATGGAAAGCGTTGCCCTGCCGGGCGGCGGTGGGGTGAAAGCCGCGATCAAGGGCTACCGAATTGCCATTAAAACCGGTACCGCCAAAAAGGTGGGCCCGGACGGCAAATACGTCAACCGATACATCGCTTATACCGCCGGCGTTGCGCCGGCGAGTAATCCCCGTTTTGCTCTGGTGGTGGTCATCAATGACCCGCAGGGTGGGAAATACTACGGTGGTGCGATCTCCGCACCGGTATTTGGCGCCATCATGGGCGGCGTGTTGCGCACCATGAACGTCGAGCCGGACGCGTTGCCTACCGGTGAGAAAAGCGATTTTGTAATTAACAGAAAAGAGGGTTCAGGTGGCCGATCGTAATTTGCGCGACTTACTCGCTCCGTGGGTGCCAACGGCGCCCGGGCGCGCGCTGCGGGAAATGACATTAGACAGCCGTATTGCGGCTGCCGGGGATCTGTTTGTCGCCGTTGTTGGCCATCAGGCAGATGGACGCCGCTTTATTCCGCAGGCTATCGCGCAGGGCGTTGCCGCTGTGATTGCCGAAGCTGAAGGCCAGGCTGAAGACGGTGCTATTACTGAAATGCACGGCGTGCCGGTGATTTATCTGAGCCAGCTCAATCAGCGCCTTTCCGCGTTGGCCGGTCGTTTTTACCATGAGCCGGCAGAGCGTCTGCGTTTGGTCGGCGTCACCGGGACCAACGGCAAGACCACCACCACTCAACTGCTGGCACAGTGGGGCCAACTGCTGGGTGAAACCAGCGCAGTGATGGGCACCGTGGGCAACGGCCTGCTGGGCCAGGTATGCCCAACCGAGAATACCACCGGTTCTGCGGTGGATATTCAACACGTGCTAAATGAACTGGTTGATCAGGGCGCGACCCTTGCCGCGATGGAAGTTTCTTCTCACGGCCTGGTGCAACACCGTGTGGCGGCGTTGCCGTTTGCCGCCGCGGTGTTTACCAACCTGAGCCGCGACCATCTGGATTACCACGGCGACATGGCCAATTACGAAGCGGCCAAGTGGTCGCTGTTCGCCGGTCACGAAGTGGGCCAGGCGATTATCAATGCCGATGATGAAGTCGGTCAGCGCTGGTTAAGCCAATTGCCGGATGCAGTGGCCGTCACCATGCAGGATAACCTGCAGCCAGGCTGCCATGGTCGCTGGCTGAAGACTACCGCGGTCAACTATCACGATAACGGCGCGACTATCCACTTCAGCTCAAGCTGGGGCGACGGCGAGATTGAAAGCCGTCTGATGGGAGCCTTCAACGTCAGCAATCTGCTGCTGGCACTGGCTACGCTGCTGTCGCTGGGTTACCCGCTGGCCAAATTGGTTGCCACCGGCAATCAACTGCAGCCGGTCTGTGGCCGCATGGAAGTGTTCAACGCGCCGGGTAAACCGACGGTAGTGGTTGATTACGCCCACACCCCGGACGCGCTGGAAAAAGCATTGGAAGCCGCACGTCTGCACTGCCTGGGGCAGTTGTGGTGTGTGTTTGGCTGCGGCGGCGATCGTGACAAAGGCAAACGCCCGCTGATGGGCGGCATCGCCGAACAGTTCGCCGATCGCGTAGTAGTGACCGATGACAACCCGCGTACCGAAGAGCCGCAGGCGATTATCGCCGATATCCTTACCGGCCTGCTGGACGCCGGACGCGCTCTGGTGATCCACGGTCGTGCGGAAGCGGTAACCAGCGCCATCATGCAAGCCAAAGAACAAGATGTGGTCCTGGTGGCGGGTAAAGGCCACGAGGACTACCAACTGGTGGGGAATCGCCGTTTGGATTACTCCGATCGTACCACCGTAGCGCGTCTGCTGGGGGTAGTAGCATGATCCCTGTCTCCCTTCGGACACTGGCCGATGTATTGAGCGCTGAGTTGATCGGCGCCGATTGCCAAATCGTTGAGGTGACGACAGATACCCGTCAGGTAACCGCAGGTTGCCTGTTTGTGGCACTGAAAGGCGAGCGTTTCGACGCTCACGATTTTGCTGTTGATGCGGTAGCCGCTGGCGCCGGGGCACTGCTGGTAAGTAAGCGCTTATTGGTGGAGGTTCCGCAACTGGTGGTAAAAGACACCCGCCTGGCACTGGGACAGCTCGCTGCCTGGGTTCGCCAGCAGGTGCCGACCCGCGTAGTGGCGTTAACCGGTTCATCGGGCAAGACCTCGGTGAAGGAAATGGCCGCGGCCATTCTGCGCGAATGCGGTGAAGTGCTGTATACCGCCGGTAACTTCAACAACGATATCGGCGTGCCGCTGACGCTGTTGCGTTTGCAGCCACAGCATGACTTTGCCGTGATTGAACTGGGTGCCAACCATATTGGCGAAATTGCTTACACCACCGCTTTAACCCGTCCGCAAACCGCCCTGGTGAATAACCTGGCGGCCGCCCACCTGGAAGGCTTTGGCTCTTTGGCCGGCGTCGCTCAGGCGAAAGGCGAAATTTTTGCCGGTTTACCGGCTGACGGCGTGGCGATCATCAACGCCGACAATAACGACTGGCCGCACTGGCAGAGCATGCTGGACGGCAAAACCGTCTGGCGCTTCTCGCCGCAGGCGGCAGAAGGCGTTGATTTCTTTGCCAGCGACGTGCAGGTGAACGGCAAGGGCACACAGTTTAGGCTGCACAGTCCGTTCGGCAGCGCAGAGATTGCACTGCCGTTGCCGGGTCGCCATAACGTAGCCAATGCGTTGGCCGCTGCGGCGCTGGCCATGTCGGCCGGAGCATCGCTTGAGGCGGTGCGTCAGGGGCTCAAGCAATTACAGGCAGTGCCGGGGCGTTTGTTCCCGATTGCACTTTCTGACCATCAGCTGCTGCTGGATGACAGCTATAACGCCAACGTCGGTTCAATGACCGCCGCCGCACAGGTACTGGCGGAAATGCCGGGCTACCGCGTGATGGTGGTGGGTGACATGGCAGAGTTGGGGGCAGAAGCCGAAGAGTGTCACCGTCAGGTGGGCGAAGCCGCCCGGTTGGCAGGGGTCGACAAAGTATTGGGTGTCGGTCCGTTAAGCCAGGTGCTGATTGAAGCTTCGGGTAATGGCGAACATTTTCAGGATAAGGCAGCAGTGATCGCGCGCGTGGCGGAATTACTGTCAGAACATGCGGTAATTACCGTGTTAATCAAGGGTTCACGTAGTGCCGCAATGGAGCAGGTAGTACGCGCGTTACAGGAGAAAGCACCATGTTAGTTTGGCTGGCCGAACATTTGGTCAAATATTATTCCGGCTTCAACGTCTTTTCCTACCTGACGTTCCGAGCCATTGTCAGCCTGCTGACCGCGCTGTTCCTCTCCTTGTGGATGGGGCCGCGGGTGATTAAACGCCTGCAGGAGATGTCCTTCGGCCAGGTGGTGCGTAACGACGGTCCAGAGTCGCATTTCAGCAAGCGTGGCACGCCGACCATGGGCGGCATCATGATCCTGACCTCCATCACCGTTTCGGTGCTGATGTGGGCCTATCCGTCCAACCCTTACGTGTGGTGCGTACTGTTCGTGCTGGTGGGCTACGGCATCGTCGGTTTCGTTGATGACTACCGCAAGGTGGTGCGCAAAGACACCAAAGGGCTGATTGCCCGCTGGAAATATTTCTGGCAGTCGGTGATTGCGCTGGTGGTTGCTTTCGCCATGTATGCCGTAGGAAAAGACACGCCAGCCACCGAGCTGGTTGTGCCGTTCTTTAAGGACATCATGCCGCAGCTGGGCCTGTTATATGTGCTGTTGGCGTACTTTGTGATTGTCGGCACCAGCAACGCGGTCAACCTGACCGACGGTCTGGATGGCCTGGCAATTATGCCAACGGTGTTTGTGGCTGCGGGTTTTGCACTGGTGGCCTGGGCGACCGGTAACATGAACTTCGCCAACTACCTGCACATCCCGTATCTGCGTCACGCCGGTGAATTGGTGATTGTCTGTACTGCCATCGTGGGCGCCGGTCTGGGTTTCCTGTGGTTCAACACCTACCCGGCTCAGGTCTTTATGGGCGATGTTGGCTCACTGGCACTGGGCGGCGCGTTGGGCACCATTGCGGTGCTGCTGCGCCAAGAGTTTTTGCTGTTGATTATGGGCGGCGTATTCGTGGTTGAAACGCTGTCGGTGATTTTGCAGGTGGGGTCGTTCAAGCTGCGCGGACAACGTATTTTCCGCATGGCACCGATTCACCACCACTATGAATTGAAGGGCTGGCCAGAGCCGCGCGTGATCGTGCGCTTCTGGATTATTTCGCTGATGCTGGTGCTGATTGGCCTGGCGACGCTGAAGGTGCGGTAATTATGGCGGATTATCAGGGTAAAAAAGTAGTCATCATCGGGCTGGGCCTTACCGGCCTGTCCTGTGTTGATTTCTTTATGGCGCGCGGCGTGACGCCACGCGTTATGGATACCCGCATCTCACCGCCAGGGCTGGACAAGCTGCCTGAAAGCGTTGAGCGTCATCTGGGCGATTTGAATCAGGACTGGCTGTTGGCGGCGGATTTGATCGTTGCCAGCCCGGGAATGGCGCTGGCTACCCCGGCATTAAGCGCCGCTGCGGATGCCGGCGTGGAGATCGTCGGCGACGTCGAGCTGTTCTGCCGCGAAGCGCAGGCACCGATCGTGGCCATCACCGGCTCTAATGGCAAAAGCACCGTCACTACCCTGGTGGGTGAGATGGCGAAAGCGGCCGGTTGGGCGGTGGGCGTTGGCGGCAATATCGGCCTGCCTGCGCTGAGTTTGTTACGTCAGGAGTGCCAACTGTACGTGCTGGAGCTATCAAGCTTCCAACTGGAAACCACCTTCAGCCTGCATGCGGCCGCGGCGACCATTTTGAACGTCACAGAAGATCACATGGACCGCTACCCATTTGGCCTGCAGCAGTACCGTGCAGCCAAACTGCGCGTTTATGAAAATGCCGAGGTCTGCGTGGTCAATGCGGATGATGCGCTAACCATGCCGGTTCGCGGCGCCGATAAGCGCTGCATCAGTTTCGGTGCCGATGTGGGCGACTACCATTTGAACCGTCAACTGGGCGAAACCTGGCTGCGTGTGCGTGGCGAGAAAATCCTCAATACCCGCGAGATGAAACTGACCGGCCGTCACAACTATACCAATGCGCTGGCGGCGTTGGCATTGGCCGATGCGGTCAATATCCCACGCGCCTCCAGCCTGAAAGCGCTGACCACCTTTACCGGCCTGGCACATCGCTTCCAACTGGCGTGGGAACATAACGGCGTACGCTGGATTAACGATTCCAAAGCCACCAACGTCGGCAGTACCGAAGCGGCGTTGAATGGTCTGCAGGTGGACGGCACTCTACATCTGTTGCTGGGCGGCGACGGCAAGTCTGCCGACTTTTCCCCGCTGGCGCAGTATCTGCAAGGCGATAACGTCCGTCTTTACTGTTTTGGTCGTGATGGCGAACAACTGGCGCAGCTGCGGCCGGAGGTCGCTACGCTGACCGAGACCATGGAACAGGCGATGCAGGCGATAGCCGGTCGGGTGCAGTCCGGCGATATGGTGTTGCTGTCACCGGCATGCGCCAGCCTGGACCAGTTCCGTAATTTTGAAGTGCGCGGCGACGAGTTCGCCCGTCTGGCACAGGAGCTCGGCGGATGAGACTACGCTTGCCGAACTTCGGGCTGACCGAACTGTTTAAAAACTGGGTCGCGGGATCGCGTGATAACGACTCGGTCAATATGGTGTTGTACGATCGCACCTTACTGTGGCTGACCTTTGGGTTGGCCATTATCGGTTTTGTGATGGTGACCTCGGCATCGATGCCGATCGGTCAGCGTCTGGCGGACGATCCTTTCCTGTTCGCCAAGCGTGATGCGCTCTACCTCGCCTTGGCGTTCGGCCTGTCGATGGTGACGCTGCGCATTCCGATGGAAGTCTGGCAGCGCTACAGCAACATCATGCTGCTGATGTCGATTGTGATGCTGTTGATCGTATTGGTGGTCGGCAGCTCGGTAAACGGGGCATCACGCTGGATCTCGCTGGGGCCGCTGCGTATTCAGCCGGCAGAGTTGTCCAAACTGTCGCTGTTCTGTTACCTGGCAAGTTATCTGGTGCGCAAGGTAGAAGAAGTGCGTACCAACTTTTGGGGCTTCTGCAAGCCGATGGGCGTGATGGTGGTGCTGGCGGTATTGCTGCTGGCCCAGCCGGATCTGGGTACCGTGGTCGTGCTGTTCATTACCACGCTGGCGATGCTGTTCCTGGCCGGTGCCAAAATGTGGCAGTTCCTGGCGATTATCGGCTCCGGTGCTTTCGCGGTGGTGCTGTTGATCATTGCCGAACCTTACCGTATGCGCCGCGTGACGTCGTTCTGGAATCCATGGGCCGATCCGTTCGGCAGCGGCTACCAGTTGACCCAGTCGCTGATGGCCTTTGGACGCGGTGAGTTCTGGGGACAGGGGTTGGGGAACTCGGTACAGAAACTCGAGTATTTACCGGAAGCGCACACCGACTTTATCTTCTCGATTTTAGGCGAAGAACTGGGCTATATCGGTGTGGTTTTTGCATTGTTAATGGTATTCTGCGTCGCTTTTCGTGCTATGTCGATTGGCCGCCGTGCGCTGGAGCTGGATCAACGTTTTTCCGGCTTTTTGGCCTGCTCAATTGGCGTGTGGTTTAGCTTCCAGGCGTTGGTTAACGTCGGTGCCGCGGCAGGTATGTTGCCGACCAAAGGTCTGACGCTGCCATTGATAAGCTACGGCGGTTCAAGCCTGCTGATTATGTCGACGGCGATCGTGCTGTTACTGCGTATTGATTATGAAACGCGTCTGGCTAAAGCCCAGGCGTTTGTGAAGAGGTAAGGGATGAGCGGGAAACCTAAGCGTTTAATGGTGATGGCAGGCGGTACCGGCGGACACGTGTTCCCGGGACTGGCGGTCGCACATCATCTGATGGCGCAGGGCTGGCAGGTGCGCTGGCTCGGAACCGCAGACCGAATGGAAGCCGATCTGGTGCCAAAGCACGGGATCGAAATTGATTTCATCCGTATTTCCGGCCTGCGCGGCAAAGGGCTGAAGGCCCAGTTGAGCGCACCGCTGCGTATCTGGCACGCGGTACGTCAGGCGAAGGCAATCATGCGTAACTACCAGCCGGACGTGGTGCTGGGCATGGGCGGTTATGTTTCCGGCCCTGGCGGTTTGGCGGCATGGTTGTGCGGTATCCCGGTGGTATTGCACGAGCAAAATGGTATTGCCGGGCTGACCAACCGTTGGCTGGCGCGTATTGCCAAAACCGTGCTGCAGGCATTTCCTGGTGCGTTCCCGAACGCCGAGGTGGTGGGCAACCCGGTTCGTACCGACGTACTGGCGTTACCGTTACCGGCAGAACGTTTGATTGGTCGTGAAGGGCCGATCCGCGTGTTGGTGATTGGCGGAAGTCAGGGGGCACGGGTGCTGAATCAGACAGTTCCTGAAGTCGCGGCGAGATTGGGCGATAAAATAACGCTCTGGCATCAGGTAGGTAAAGGTGCACTGGAAAACGTGTTGCGCGACTACGAGAGGGTAGGGCAGACACAGCACAAGGTGGCCGAGTTTATTGATGACATGGCTGCCGCCTACGCCTGGGCTGATGTGGTGGTGTGCCGTTCCGGCGCGTTGACCGTCAGCGAGATTGCTGCGGCAGGCCTGCCCGCGATATTCGTGCCATTCCAGCACAAAGACCGTCAGCAATATTGGAATGCTCGTCCGCTGGAAGAAGCCGGCGCGGCGAAGATTATCGAACAACCGCAGTTTAACGCCGATGTAGTGGCGGAACTGCTGGCCGGCTGGGATCGTCCAACGCTGTTGGCAATGGCTGAAAAGGCGCGCGCTGTCGCCATTCCGGATGCTACCGAGCGTGTGGCGGCGGAGTTGGTGCGGGTCGCCAAATAATTTGCAGGGGTTCGGTACGCCGGGCCTGAATTAAAGAATGTCATACAGGGGCCCGGTATGCCGGACCCGGATTAGAGAGAGTGATGAATACACAACAACTGGCGAAACTACGTACTATCGTGCCCGAGATGCGACGCGTCCGGCACATTCACTTTGTCGGCATCGGTGGCGCCGGCATGGGTGGTATCGCCGAAGTGTTGGCTAACGAAGGTTATCAAATCAGCGGTTCTGACCTGGCACCGAATCCGGTAACCCAACAGTTGAGCGCGCTCGGGGCGACGATTTACTTCCATCACCGCCCGGAAAACGTACTGGATGCCAGCGTAGTGGTGGTTTCTACCGCCATTTCCGCCGACAACCCGGAGCTTGTCGCCGCCCGTGAGGCGCGTATCCCGGTGATCCGTCGCGCAGAGATGCTGGCCGAACTGATGCGCTTCCGCCACGGTATCGCCGTTGCCGGTACGCACGGCAAGACCACCACCACGGCGATGGTGTCGAGCATTTATGCCGAAGCCGGCCTGGACCCGACCTTTGTCAACGGCGGGCTGGTGAAAGCGGCGGGTACCCATGCGCGTTTGGGTTCCAGCCGTTACCTGATTGCGGAAGCGGATGAGAGCGATGCGTCGTTCCTGCATTTGCAGCCGATGGTGGCGATTGTCACCAATATCGAAGCCGACCATATGGAGACCTACCAGGGCGACTTCGAAAATTTGAAGCAGACGTTTATTAACTTTTTGCACAACCTGCCGTTCTACGGTCGTGCGGTGATGTGTGTTGATGACCCGGTGGTGCGCGAACTGCTGCCACGCGTGGGCCGCCATATCACCACCTACGGTTTCAGTGATGATGCCGACGTACGCATCGAGAGCTATCGCCAGGTTGGGCCGCAGGGCCACTTTACGCTGAGCCGTCAGGACAAACCGTTAATGACGGTCACCCTGAACGCGCCGGGCCGTCACAACGCGTTAAACGCCGCGGCGGCAGTGGCAGTGGCAACAGAGGAAGGCATTGACGACGCAGATATCCTGCGTGCGCTGGCTGGCTTCCAGGGTACCGGTCGCCGCTTTGATTTCCTCGGCGAATTCCCGTTGGAGCCGGTCAACGGTAAAAGTGGCAGCGCGATGCTGGTGGATGACTATGGTCACCATCCGACCGAGGTTGACGCAACGCTGAAAGCGGCGCGTGCCGGTTGGCCGGACAAGCGTCTGGTGATGGTTTTCCAGCCGCACCGTTACACCCGTACACGCGATCTGTATGACGACTTCGCCAACGTGCTGTCGCAGGTGGACGTGCTGCTGATGCTGGACGTGTATTCGGCGGGTGAAACGGCGATCCCAGGGGCGGACAGCCGCTCACTGTGCCGGACTATCCGCAGCCGCGGCAAGCTGGATCCGATTCTGGTTTCCGATGCGGACACCGTGCCGGAAACCCTGGCACAGTTGCTGCAGGCCGACGATTTAGTGCTGGTGCAGGGCGCCGGCAACGTGGGTAAAGTTGCCCGTAAACTGGCTGAACTGAAGCTGCAGCCACAGAAAAAAGAGGAGGAACACCATGGCCGATAAAGTTGCCGTACTGCTGGGTGGCACCTCTGCTGAACGTGAAGTGTCATTGCAATCCGGCGCCGCCGTACTGGCCGGGCTGCGTGAAGCCGGTATCGATGCCCACGGCATTGATATCCGTGACTTCCCGGTAACCCAACTGAAAGAACACGGGTTTACTAAAGTCTTTATCGCGCTGCACGGTCGCGGCGGCGAAGACGGCACCCTGCAGGGGATGCTGGAGTTCCTCGAGCTGCCTTATACCGGCAGCGGTGTGATGGCTTCGGCGCTGACCATGGACAAATGGCGCACCAAAATGGTGTGGCAGTCGATGGGCTTGCCGGTGGCGCCTTATGTCGCGCTGAACCGCAAGCAGTATGCTGGTGCCGAGAAAGCGACGCTGCTTGCCCGCGTGGAGGCCCTGGGCCTGCCGCTGATCGTCAAGCCGAGCCGTGAAGGTTCCAGCGTCGGCATGAGCAAAGTCACCGAGCGTGACGCGCTCGAAGCGGCGTTGGAAGAAGGTTTCCGCCATGACGACGACGTGCTGGTCGAAAAGTGGCTGAGCGGCCCGGAATACACGGTAGCGATGTTGGGCGACCAGGTATTGCCTTCGATCCGCATTCAACCGGCCGGCGTGTTTTACGACTATCAGGCCAAGTACATTTCGGACGATACCCAGTATTTCTGTCCGAGTGGCCTGGGTGCGCAGCAGGAAGCCGAAATGGCTGCCCTGGCGTTACGCGCCTACCGTGGGCTGGACTGCAGCGGCTGGGGCCGCGTGGATGTGATGCAGGATAGCGATGGCAGCTTCTATCTGCTTGAGGTGAATACCTCGCCGGGCATGACCAGTCATAGCCTGGTGCCGATGGCAGCTCGCCAGTCTGGTTTAAGCTTCTCGCAGCTGGTAGCGAGAATTTTGGAATTGGCCGACTGATATGTCGCAAGCTGCCCTGAATGCGCGTGAACGCGAGGTGGATAACAACCCGCGCCGCAGCAATGGAACCCAATTGGCGGGAATGGTTTTCCTGCTGATGGTGTTGGGAACGGTCCTGTGGAGTGGCTGGGCGGTGATTGGCTGGATGAAAGACGCCAGCCGCCTGCCGCTGTCACGACTGGTGGTAACCGGTGAACGCCACTACACCACCAACGACGATATTCGCCAGGCGATCCTGGCCCTGGGATCGCCGGGTACTTTCATGACGCAGGATGTGGATATCATCCAGCAGCAGATTGAACGCCTGCCGTGGATCAAGCAGGCCAGCGTACGCAAGCAGTGGCCGGACGAACTGAAAATCCACCTGGTGGAATATGTCCCGGTGGCGCGCTGGAATGATTTGCACATGGTGGACGCCGAAGGCAAATCCTTCAGCGTGCCGGCAGAAAGAATTGGCAAACAGAAGTTGCCGTTGCTTTATGGCCCGGAAGGGAGCGAACAGGATGTTCTGGACGGATATCGGACCATGAGCAACATGTTAGCGGCCAGCAAATATACGCTGAAAATGGCGGCCATGAGTGCTCGCCATTCCTGGCAGCTGGCTTTGGATAATGATGTTCGGCTGGAGCTGGGACGCGACGATCGCACCGGACGCCTGCAGCGCTTTATCGAGCTTTATCCGATATTGCAGCAGCAGGGGCAGGCAGAAAGCAAGCGAGTCAGCTACGTCGACTTACGCTATGAGGCCGGTGCATCGGTAGGTTGGGCCCCAGTGTTTATCGACCCGCAGGCAGCAGGCGATCAGCAAAACAGTAATCAGCAACAGAATCAGGCACAGGCAAAACAACAATGATCAAGTCGACGGACAGAAAACTGGTAGTTGGACTGGAGATCGGTACTGCAAAAGTCTCCGCATTGGTAGGGGAAGTTCTGCCCGATGGCATGGTCAACATTATCGGGGTGGGCAGCTGCCCGTCTCGCGGCATGGATAAGGGTGGCGTTAACGACCTGGAGTCGGTAGTGAAGTGCGTACAGCGCGCTATCGATCAGGCCGAACTGATGGCTGATTGTCAGATTTCTTCGGTTTACCTCGCATTATCGGGTAAACACATCAGCTGCCAGAACGAAATAGGGATGGTTCCTATTTCCGAAGAGGAAGTGACACAGGAAGATGTGGAGAACGTAGTGCATACCGCTAAATCGGTACGCGTCCGTGATGAACACCGCATCCTGCACGTCATCCCTCAGGAATACGCCATCGATTATCAGGAAGGCATCAAAAACCCGGTTGGGTTGTCCGGCGTGCGTATGCAGGCCAAGGTGCACCTGATTACCTGCCATAACGATATGGCAAAAAACATCGTCAAGGCAGTAGAACGTTGCGGTCTGAAAGTAGACCAACTTATTTTCGCCGGTCTGGCCGCCAGCTATGCGGTACTGACCGAAGATGAGCGCGAACTCGGCGTTTGTGTGGTGGATATCGGCGGCGGCACCATGGATATGGCGGTGTACACCGGCGGTGCGCTGCGCCACACCAAAGTAATCCCTTACGCCGGGAACGTGGTCACCAGCGATATCGCCTACGCCTTCGGCACACCGCCGACAGATGCGGAAGCGATCAAAGTTCGACACGGCTGTGCGCTTGGGTCGATTGTTAGCAAGGATGAAAGTGTAGAGGTGCCAAGCGTTGGGGGGCGTCCTCCTCGTAGTCTGCAAAGACAGACACTGGCTGAAGTTATCGAGCCACGCTACACCGAACTGTTGAATCTGGTTAACGATGAGATTTTGCAATTGCAGGAGCAACTGCGTCAGCAAGGGGTGAAGCATCATCTGGCAGCGGGTATTGTGCTGACCGGTGGCGCCGCCCAGATTGATGGCCTGGCAGCTTGTGCGCAACGGGTGTTCCATACCCAGGTACGCATCGGCCAACCCTTGAACATCACGGGTCTGACGGATTATGCGCAGGAGCCTTACTACTCTACGGCGGTAGGTCTGCTGCACTATGGAAAAGAGTCTCACCTGAGTGGTGAGGCAGAAGTAGAAAAACGCGCCTCGGTGGGCAATTGGTTTAAACGTATCAATAGCTGGCTGAGAAAAGAGTTTTAATGTTTCAACAAAGAGATCATGCTGAGTAATCTTTTTATGATCTCGCAGCGACAGGCACAAAACGGAGAGAAACTATGTTTGAACCAATGGAACTAACCAATGACGCGGTGATTAAAGTCATCGGCGTCGGCGGTGGCGGTGGCAACGCCGTTGAGCACATGGTGCGCGAGCGCATCGAAGGTGTTGAATTCTTCGCCGTTAATACAGACGCTCAGGCGCTTCGTAAAACGGCAGTTGGCCAAACCATCCAGATCGGTAGCGGTATTACCAAAGGTCTGGGTGCGGGCGCGAACCCTGAAGTGGGTCGCAATTCAGCGGAAGAAGACCGTGAAGCCTTGCGTGCCGCACTCGATGGTGCAGACATGGTCTTCATTGCAGCCGGCATGGGCGGCGGCACCGGTACCGGTGCAGCGCCAGTCGTCGCAGAAGTTGCTAAAGATCTGGGTATTCTGACAGTGGCCGTGGTTACCAAGCCTTTCAATTTCGAAGGCAAGAAACGCATGGCGTTCGCTGAGCAGGGTATTGCAGAGTTGTCCAAACATGTGGACTCACTGATCACTATCCCGAACGACAAGCTGTTGAAAGTTCTGGGTCGCGGTATTTCTCTGCTGGACGCGTTCGGCGCGGCTAACGACGTGCTCAAAGGCGCGGTGCAGGGTATTGCCGAACTGATCACCCGTCCGGGCCTGATGAACGTCGACTTCGCCGACGTGCGCACCGTAATGTCCGAAATGGGCTACGCGATGATGGGTTCCGGCGTTGCCTGTGGTGAAGACCGTGCTGAAGAAGCAGCGGAAATGGCGATCTCCAGCCCACTGCTGGAAGACATCGACCTGTCCGGCGCTCGCGGCGTTCTGGTCAACATCACCGCCGGTTTCGACCTGCGTTTGGATGAGTTCGAAACCGTGGGTAACACCATTCGTGCTTTCGCTTCCGACAATGCGACCGTAGTTATCGGTACCTCGCTGGACCCGGAAATGAACGACGAACTGCGCGTGACCGTGGTTGCGACCGGTATCGGCATGGACAAACGTCCGGAAATCACTCTGGTGACCAACAAACAGGCCAGCCAGCCAGTGATGGACCATCGCTACCAGCAGCACGGCATGTCGCCGTTGCCGCAGGAAGTGAAACCTGCCGCCAAGGTAGTAAACGATCCGACTGCGCAGCCTAATAAAGAGCCCGACTATCTCGATATTCCTGCCTTCCTGCGCAAGCAGGCAGACTAAGAATATCCTGAGAATTTGGAATCTCCGCTCTTTGTGCTAAACTGTCCCGCCGGCCATGCTGTATGCTTGGTCGGTAGGATTGATAACATTGCGAGATAAAACGATGATCAAACAACGGACATTAAAACGTATTGTTCAGGCGACTGGTGTCGGTTTGCATACCGGCAAGAAAGTCACGCTGACAATGCGCCCCGCAGCGGCTAATACCGGGGTCATCTATCGTCGCACTGACTTGAATCCCCCGGTTGATTTTCCGGCTGATGCAAAATCCGTGCGTGATACCATGCTGTGCACCTGCCTGGTGAACGAGCATGACGTGCGTATTTCTACCGTTGAGCATCTTAATGCCGCGCTGGCTGGTTTGGGTATCGACAACATCGTTATCGAAGTTGACGCCGCCGAAATTCCTATCATGGACGGCAGTGCCAGCCCGTTCGTCTTCCTGTTGCTGGATGCCGGCATTGAAGAACTGAACTCTGCGAAGAAATTCCTGCGTCTGAAAGACACCGTGCGTGTTGAAGATGGCGACAAGTGGGCTGAGCTGTCCCCGCATAACGGGTTCCGCCTGGACTTCACCATCGACTTCAACCACCCGGCTATCGATGCCAGTACGCAACGCTACCGCCTTGATTTTTCTGCCGACTCGTTCGTGCGTCAAATCAGCCGTGCGCGCACCTTCGGTTTTATGCGTGACATCGAGTATTTACAGTCACGTGGCCTGGCCCTGGGTGGCAGCTTTGACTGCGCTATCGTGGTGGATGATTACCGCGTTCTGAACGAAGACGGTCTGCGCTTTGAAGACGAATTCGTACGCCACAAAATGCTGGACGCCATCGGCGACCTGTTCATGTGCGGCCATAACATCATTGGCGCGTTCACCGCGTACAAGTCTGGTCATGCGCTGAATAACAAACTGCTGCAAGCGGTTCTGGCGAAACAGGAAGCGTGGGAATTTGTCACCTTCCAGGACGAAGCCGAAATGCCTTTGGCATTCAAAGCCCCGTCCACCGTATTGGCATAAGCTGATACCACTGATTATTTATCACGACTGGTAGCGTTGGCACCTTCTCCGGCCAGCGATGCCAGTCGTTCCAATATCTTGCGCAGTTTTTCTGGGCTCCGGCTCGCCAATCCCCTTAATTCCTCAGCACTTTCCTGGCTCAGATGACGCATAGGCACCTTCTCCTGCGTATTTCCTGCCGTTTTTGCGGCGTTCTGCACAAGGTTGCTCCCTTTTGCCATCAAGGCCGGATTAATCCTGATGTCGATCGACGACAATGATGGTAGAATTTGCGCTCGTAGTGCAGATAGTAAAGCCGGTTGTTCGTAGCGTAGACGCATCATCCAGCTGGCATTTGCCGTTTCTAGCACTAAAATACCCTGTCGGAAATTTGCGACGCGGCACCAGGGATGCAGTTGAACCGGCAATACGCCTTTCACTGCACGGTTAAGCTTCAGCAGCGCCACTGCGCGTTGCTGGACGTTATGCAGCGGGCCTTTGTCTTCTGTGTTAGCGTCGTCAAACAGGGAATCTAATAATTGTGGACGGCTATCGCGCATAATGGGCTCCGGCGGATAATAAACTCGTGATCGGTATTCTAAATCGTTGGCGACAATTTGGCAGACGTTATTTCTGGCCCCATCTCCTGTTAGGGATGGTCGCGGCCACGCTTGGCGTACCTACAAATCTGTCCGGCACGCCCGATCAAGCCGCTCTGCCGAGCACCTCGTCCAGCCTGAACCGGCAAAATTCCGCCAGCGGTGCCTTTAATAGCCTGGCATTACTGCAGGAAGCGCATCGCCGCCCGACCTTCAGTGTCGATTATTGGCACCAGCATGCGCTTCGCACCGTCATTCGTCACCTTTCTTTTGCTCTTGCACCGCAGGCGGTTTTCGCGAGAGGGCAGGAAAGAGAAGCGGAAGCGACCGAACCCCCATTACAGGTAGCGCAACTGGCGCTGCTTTCTACTCTCAACGCGCTGCTGACGCATGAGCAAAAGCCGCCGACCATCATTCGTGATACCCACCATGCCGTGCTACCTGCCTTTGCGCAGCATCAGACAGGGTTATGGCTGGCACAGGTGCAGGGCATTCGCGCCGGACCCGCAGCCTTAAGCTGATTTCTTGCCCGTCGGGCGACAAAAAACCTAAAAATAACAGCAAATTGACGGCCTGTGTTGGCTGTCATGACAGAGATATCAAACATCATGTTAGTGAAATTATTGACCAAAGTTTTTGGTAGCCGTAACGATCGTACACTGCGTCGCATGCGTAAAGCGGTTGAACTGATCAATCAGATGGAACCGGACATGGAAAAACTGTCCGATGACGAACTGAAAGCCAAGACCAACGAGTTCCGCGCGCGCCTGGAAAAGGGTGAAGTGCTGGAAAACCTGCTGCCGGAAGCCTTCGCCGTAGTGCGCGAATCAAGCAAGCGCGTGTTTGGCATGCGTCACTTCGATGTGCAGCTGCTGGGCGGTATGGTACTGAACGATCGCTGTATCGCAGAGATGCGTACCGGTGAAGGTAAAACCCTGACTGCAACCCTGCCGGCCTATCTGAACGCCCTGAGCGGCCGTGGCGTGCACGTGGTTACAGTGAACGACTATTTGGCACAGCGTGACGCCGAAAATAACCGCCCACTGTTCGAGTTCCTCGGCCTGAGCATCGGTATCAACCTGCCAGGTATGCCGGCACCGGCCAAGCGTGAAGCTTATGCCGCCGACATTACCTACGGTACCAACAACGAATACGGCTTTGACTACCTGCGCGACAACATGGCGTTCAGTCCGGAAGAGCGAGTTCAGCGCAAGCTGCACTATGCGTTGGTGGATGAGGTCGACTCCATCCTGATCGATGAAGCGCGTACTCCGTTGATCATCTCCGGTCCGGCTGAAGACAGCTCCGAGATGTACATCAGAGTTAACAAGCTGATCCCTCAGTTGATCCGTCAGGAAAAAGAAGATTCCGATTCCTTCCAGGGCGAAGGCCACTTCTCGGTTGACGAGAAAGCGCGCCAGGTGCACCTGACCGAACGCGGTCTGATCCTGATCGAAGAAATGCTGATGGAAGCCGGCATCATGGATGAAGGCGAGTCACTGTACTCACCGACCAACATCATGCTGATGCACCACGTGACCGCTGCGCTGCGTGCTCACGTGCTGTTTACCCGTGACGTTGACTACATCGTAAAAGACGGTGAAGTCATTATCGTTGACGAACACACCGGCCGTACCATGCAGGGGCGTCGCTGGTCTGATGGTCTGCATCAGGCGGTGGAAGCCAAAGAAGGCGTGGAAATCCAGAACGAGAACCAGACGCTGGCCTCCATCACCTTCCAGAACTACTTCCGTCTGTACGAGAAGCTGGCGGGGATGACCGGTACCGCCGACACCGAAGCCTTTGAATTCAGCTCTATCTACAAGCTCGATACCATAGTGGTGCCGACTAACCGTCCGATGATCCGTAAGGACATGCCGGATCTGGTCTACATGACCGAGCTGGAGAAGATTGGCGCCATCATTGAAGATATCCGTGAACGTACCGTCAACGGACAGCCTGTGCTGGTGGGGACCATCTCGATTGAAAAATCCGAAGTGGTTTCCCGCGAACTGACCAAAGCCGGTATCGAACACAAGGTTCTGAACGCCAAATTCCACGCCATGGAAGCGGACATCGTGGCCCAAGCAGGCCAAAGCAGTGCGGTCACTATCGCCACCAACATGGCGGGTCGTGGTACCGATATCGTGCTGGGCGGCAGCTGGCAGGCCGAGATTGAACAGTTGGAAGACCCAACTGAAGAGCAAGTTGCCGAAATCAAGGCAGCCTGGAAAATTCGCCATGATGCGGTACTGGCCGCAGGCGGCCTGCACATCATTGGTACCGAGCGTCATGAATCACGCCGTATCGATAACCAGTTGCGCGGCCGTTCAGGTCGTCAGGGTGATGCCGGTTCATCCCGCTTCTACCTGTCGATGGAAGATGCTCTGATGCGTATTTTCGCCTCGGATCGCGTTTCCAGCATGATGCGTAAACTGGGTATGAAAGAAGGTGAGGCCATTGAGCACCCATGGGTCACCAAGGCGATTGCCAATGCACAGCGCAAAGTGGAAAGCCGCAACTTTGACATTCGTAAGCAACTGCTGGAATACGATGATGTGGCCAACGACCAGCGTCGCGCTATCTACAGCCAGCGTAACGAACTGTTGGACGTGTCTGACGTTAGCGAAACCATCACCAGCATCCGTGAAGACGTGTTCAAGACCACTATCGACGGCTACATTCAGCCAGAATCGCTGGAAGAAGAGTGGGACATTGAGGGGCTGACAGAGCGCCTGAAAAACGACTTCGATCTGGATATGCCAATCGCCGAATGGTTGGACAAAGAGCCTCAGCTGCACGAAGAAACTCTGCGTGAGCGTATTCTGGAAAAGGCGAAAGAAGAGTACCAGCGTAAAGAAGAAGTGGTTGGCGTCGAGATGATGCGCAACTTCGAGAAGGGTGTGATGCTGCAGACACTGGATTCCCTGTGGAAAGAGCATCTGGCGGCGATGGACTACCTGCGTCAGGGCATCCATCTGCGTGGTTATGCGCAGAAAGATCCTAAGCAGGAGTACAAACGCGAGTCCTTCAACATGTTTGCCACCATGCTGGAATCGCTGAAGCATGAAGTCATCAGCGTACTGAGCAAGGTTCAGGTGCGGATGCCGGAAGAGGTTGAAGCGTTGGAGCTGCAGCGTCGTGAAGAAGCCGAGCGCCTGGCCAAGCAGCAACAGCTGAGCCACTATGAAGAAAATGCGCTGGTTACCGAGGATCCGAATGCGCCGGCAACGGCAGAACGTAAAGTAGGGCGTAACGATCCTTGCCCATGCGGTTCCGGTAAAAAATACAAACAGTGCCACGGCCGTCTTCAGAGCTAAGCCCGGCAATGTTTAACCAATAAAACCCAGGGGTTCAGCGTGCTGAGCCCCTGTTTTTTTGGGGTGAAGCCCGTGCCCCGATGGATCAATCAGGAGGATGCGATGAAACATCTGAACATCGCCGTTGGCATCATTCGAAACGCCCAGCAGGAAATCTTTATTACCCGGCGTGCCGCCGATTCACATATGGCCGGTTTCTGGGAGTTTCCTGGCGGCAAGATTGAGCAGGGGGAGACGCCGGAGCAGGCGCTTAGCCGTGAACTGCAGGAAGAAACCGGCATTGAAACCAAGAGCGCAGAGCTATTGGAAGTGCTTGAACACCGATTTAGCGATCGTATCGTGACGCTGAATTTTTATCTGGTAGAAGGTTGGGCAGGTGAGCCGTTTGGCCGTGAAGGTCAGCCAATGCGCTGGGTGAAACAGGCTGATTTACGGGAGGAAGAATTCCCGGAGGCCAATGTCAGTATTATCAAACTGTTGGTGGCACAGGCGAACGCTGCACAGTAAAACGAGCGGCCTGGCAGAAACCAGGCCGACAAAAGACGATCGATCAACGATCGTCTTATTCGACTCGTCCATGAGTCTCACCCTTACAGGGCCGCTGCAAGCAGCGTTCAAATCGGTTCCGGACCGATTTGTCCTTCACTCCATTCTTCGCTTTCCGACAGATCGCTGTTGCTGGGAATACGCTTCTCTTCATCGGCCCACTCGCCCAGATCGATTAACTGACAGCGTTTGCTGCAAAACGGGCGGAACGGGCTCACTTCACCCCAAACTACACCTTTGCCACAGGTTGGGCATTTCACTACGGTCGTCATATCTGTTCCTTACTCCCTTCCAACACGTGAAAGGTTTTTATGTCATTGGGTTAGCAACAGGCCAACTCAAAGGTTAATCGTTCCGGTACCACGCCAAGCTCACTGTCCAGCGGCAGGAAGCGGATCGCATAGCGCGTCTTATGGCCGGAAATCTGCGGATAAAGTTGGTGTGCCAGATTGATGCGCAAGCGCAACAGATCGGCGCCTTCCGCGTTATCCTGGAAGAAACCGTTCAAACTGATCTGATTGCGAAACTGCCCGGACTGACGGATCAGATCCAGCACCATGGTCAGCGCCTGGTTCAGTGGCTCCAACGTTTGCTGCCAGTTGGCTACGTCATCATCCCGTTCTTGCTGGGGCGCATGCATCCACATGTGCAGGGTCGGCAAGTCAAAGCTGCAACACCCGCCGGGGATGCTCAGGCGCTGACGCACCAGGCTAATCAGCCGGTCTTCACGCAGCGACTGGCCAAGACGCGGAGCAGACATCAATGCCGCCCCGCGCTGTTTCAACTGATTGCGCAACTGATCCACCAGCGACATGTCGACACCTGGCACATCGGCCCAGGCCAAAAGCTTTTGCTGCTGTCGTTCCAGCTCTTTCAGTAACTCTGTGCGCACTTCGCCGCGTTCCAGCACATCGAGCAGATCGGCGACGGTACGGAAGAAGGTCAGGGCAATGGCTGTTTCGCTCAATGCCCGCTGGCCGTGCAATTGCTGCAGTAAAAATTCCATACGCAACCAGGTACGCATTTTTTCATTCAACGGGTGTTCAAAAAGAACGCTTGGGGAAACATCACTCATTCAGTTTAATCCTGTCGGGTCGCTGATGCCGCCAGCTCAAGGTAACGGCGATGCAGTGCGGCAACCAATGGCTCTATCCCCTGAGCGGTGCCGCTATTATCAATTATGTCATCTGCAGCGGCCAGGCGCTGCTCGCGCGTGACCTGCGCGGACAGTATGTTCTGTGCCTGCTGACGGCTGATGCCGTCGCGGGCGATGGTTCTGGCCAACTGAGTCTCGCTGTCAACGTCGACCACCAGGACGCGATCGGCGCGTGCCTGCAGGTTGTTTTCAACCAGCAGGGGAACCACCCAAAGTGCATAAGGACTGGTCACTTGCGCCAGTTGGCATTGGGTTTCCTGATGAATCAGCGGGTGCAGCAGTTGGTTCAGCCAGCTCTTTTCATCCGGGTTACTGAAGATACGCTGACGGAGCGCAGCGCGGTTAAGCCTGCCATCAGGCTGCAACATTTCATTACCAAAACGTTTGGCGATAGCAGCCAGCGCCGGGGTGCCAGGTTCGACAACTTGCCTGGCGATAACGTCTGCATCGACCACCGTCACGCCATGGCGGGCAAAGGCGTCTGCCACGGTTGACTTACCGCTGCCGATACCCCCTGTCAACGCAACAATGTAGGCCATGGTAGGGAATGCACCTGATGTTCATAAAAAAATAATAGACGAATCATAAAGCGATCGCGCAGAAGTGCAAGTCAGCAGGCGGCGCTTGTTCGGCAGCTTGCGCTGTACGGTGATAAAAAATGCAGACGGAAAGAAAAAATGAGCGGGCGGTCACACTGCGTATTCGCAGGTAAATTTGTCGGATTGTAGCGTAAATAAAGGAGAATTCGCAGTCTTGTCCGGCGATTTTTAGCGCGTATGATAGCGTCACTGGAACTGGCATTAATCTACCGTCGCCTTTCAAGACATTGCGTTCTGCGATCCGTCGCCATAAACCAGGAAATCATAAGTCATGCGTATTGAAGAAGATTTGAAGTTAGGCTTTAAAGATGTGCTGATTCGCCCTAAGCGCTCCACGCTGAAAAGCCGTTCAGAAGTTGAACTGGAGCGTCAGTTTACCTTCAAACATTCTGGCCTGAGCTGGTCCGGCGTGCCGATTATCGCCGCCAACATGGACTCAGTCGGCACCTTCAGCATGGCAGAGGCCCTGGCTTCCTTCGACGTACTCACCGCCGTACACAAACACTACACCCTTGAACAATGGGCCGCATTTGTGCAGCGCGTACCGGCATCGGTGCTGCGCCACGTTATGGTTTCAACCGGCACTTCAGAAGCTGATTTTGTGAAGATGCAGCAAATTCTGGCCTTGTCGCCGGGGTTGAAGTTTATCTGTATCGACGTCGCCAACGGTTACTCAGAGCATTTTGTCGCCTTCTTGCAGAAAGCGCGTGAAGCCTGTCCGAACCATGTGATCTGTGCCGGCAATGTGGTCACTGGTGAAATGGTTGAAGAGTTGATCCTCTCCGGTGCCGATATCGTCAAAGTGGGTATTGGTCCTGGGTCAGTCTGCACCACCCGAGTGAAAACCGGTGTGGGTTATCCGCAGCTGTCTGCGGTGATCGAGTGCGCCGATGCGGCACACGGCCTTGGCGGTCAGATCGTCAGTGATGGCGGTTGTTCGGTACCGGGTGATGTAGCTAAAGCCTTTGGTGGCGGCGCAGATTTTGTCATGCTGGGTGGCATGCTGGCCGGTCATGACGAGTGCGAAGGCACAGTAGTGGAAGAGAACGGCGAGAAATTCATGCTGTTCTACGGTATGAGTTCCGAATCGGCGATGAAACGTCACGTCGGTGGTGTTGCCCAGTACCGTGCGGCAGAAGGCAAAACCGTCAAACTGCCACTGCGTGGCGAGGTTGAGTTTACCGTCCGTGACATCCTGGGTGGCCTGCGCTCCGCCTGTACTTATGTCGGTGCGGAACGTCTGAAAGAGCTGACCAAACGCACCACCTTTATCCGCGTAGCGGAGCAGGAAAACCGCGTATTCGGCAGTAACTAATCCGGCTCGCTTCAGCCTGACCAAACCTTGGGCGCAGTTCAGTGCTGCACTCAAGGTTTTCCAGAACTTACCCCAAAACATTCCCCAACTGGAATATCGGCAAATACATGGCGATCACCAGCGTGCCGACGATCCCGCCCACCACCAGCATCAAGATCGGTTCCAGTGTTTGCGCCAGCGTATCGGCCAACTCAAAAGTTTGCTGCTCATGCCACAGCGCCAGCTTGCCCAACAGTGTATCTAACGAGCCGGATTCTTCGCCCACCCGGACTAACTGCTGACAAAGTGGGGGGAAAAGTGCCTGTTCCCCCAACGCACTGTGGAAAGTCTGACCCTGCGCTATCTGGTGCTGCACCTTCTCCATCGCCTGTCGGTAAAACAGGTTGTCCACCGACAGCGCTGCGGCATTCAATCCTTCAACCAACGTGAGCCCGGCCTGCTGAGTCATGGCCAGAATGCGGAATATTTGGCTCAGGCAACCGCCCTTGATCAATTGAGCGATCAGCGGCAGGCGCAGTAATGCCGCCTGTTCGCGCCTGCGCCAGTGTGACTGCGGGTGCAGTCTTCGAAAATAAGCAAATATTGTGCAACCCATCCCCGTCACCAGCCAGGGGCCGCCGTGGATCAACCAGGTAGAAAGGTTCAGCAGCCCCTGGGTAAACCACGGCAGCGGCGCATTGAAGGACTGATAGACGCCGGCAAATTCCGGTAACACCATGACCAACATCAGAATGCTCACCAACAGCGCTACTGCGCAGATAAACAAGGGATAACGCAGCGCCTTAACCACTTTCTTCTGCAATTTTTGCTGTGCTTCCTGCTGTTGGGCCAGTTGCAAACAGCACTGATCCAGGTGGCCGGTCAGTTCCCCAATGGCGATCAACTGGCGGTAGATCAGAGGAAAGATGGCATGTTGCCCGGCGATAACCTCGGAAAAGGGTTGGCCTTGCTGCACCTGTTCGCTGATGTCCCGCAGCAGACAGCGCCAGGCGGCAGACGGGTGTTCTGCCGCCAGCAATTGCAACCCGCTGACCAGCGGCAACCCGGCCTGCAGCAGGGTGGCAAGTTGGCGGGTGAACTGGATCAAGGGTTCGCCGCGCCACTGACTGGGGGCAATACGTTTTCCGCTGTTAATCTGGCAGGGCTGCAGCCCTTGTTCGATCAGCCAGTGGCTGACCAAATTCTTTTCGCTGCACATCAGTTCGCCCTGACGCAGTTGACCCAGAGGGTCAATCGCCTGCCAGAGGAAAAGGCGCAGCGCTTTCACGGTGCCTCCTCACCGGCAATGATGCCGACAATACGGTATACCTCTTCCAGCGATGTGACGCCTTGTGAAACCAGCGTTAACCCGGCTTGCAGCAGCGTTGTTTGCCCTTGCTGTTGTGCAATGTCGGCCAGTTCACCAGGAGCGGCGCTCCGTAACAGCCCGGCCTGCACCTCTGGGGTGATAGTCAGTAATTCATATACCCCGGTGCGGCCGTAGTAGCCGCTAAAGCAGTGTTCGCAGCCATCAGCCTGCCAGGGCAGCAGGGGCGTGGCCCAAATGGCGGCAGGGAAGCGTATGGGCTGGCTTTGCTGATAGCGGCAGTGGCTGCAAAGTTTGCGCACCAGCCGTTGGGCTATCACCAGCTTCAGGCAGGCGGCAGTCAGATAGCCGGGAATCCCCATATGGGTCAGGCGCGTCAGGGTTTCGCTGGTGGAGTTGGTGTGCAATGTGGACAACACCAGATGGCCGGTTTGCGCGGCTTTAACCGCGATCTCTGCCGTTTCCCTGTCGCGGATTTCACCGATCATGATCACGTCCGGATCTTGTCGCAGTAAGGCGCGTAAAACGCGGGAAAAATCCAGGTCGGTTTTGGCATTGATTTGCGTCTGGTTAACGCCAAACAACGGGATCTCGATCGGATCCTCGACGCTGCATAAATTACTTTGCGCATCATTCAACTGACGCAGGCCGCTGTAAAGCGTCACGGTTTTACCACTGCCGGTCGGGCCGGTGACCAGGATCATACCCTGTGGACAGGACAATGCCGCGGCAAACTCCGCCAACGCTGGCGGATCCATTCCCAGCCGATCCAGCGGTAGCTCCTGGCGTTCGGTTTGCAGGACTCGCAGCACCACTTTTTCGCCGTGCAGCGTGGGCAGGGTGGCGATGCGCATTGAGTAACTGGCGTTATCCAATTGCACGCTGAGCTGACCATCCTGTGGCAGGCGACGTTCGGCAATGTCCAACTGCCCCATGATCTTCAGCCGGGCGATGAGGCGAGCGGCGAGCGTGAATGGCGGTGAGGTTATCGCCTGCAGTACCCCGTCGATACGCAGGCGGATACGTAGCGTCTGTTGGTAAGGCTCGAAATGAATATCCGAGGCACGCCGTTGAATGGCGATGCGCAGCGTCTGATTGATAAACTGCACAACGGGAGCGTCACTGTCGTCGTTTAATGAGGGTGAATCAGGTTGTGTCTCCGGCGCTTCTTGCGGAGGGCGATCGCCTTGTATTTGACGTTGGTTCAGTTCCATTTCCAGCCGGGCGGCCGGCCACTGTTCCAGATGAATGCGCTTGCCGGTGGCGAAACGCAGCGCCGACAGCAGCGCCTGTGGCGCCTCTGCCGTCAGGGCCACATTCAGGCAGTACCGATCTTCGCTGAGAGCCAGTGCCTGATAACGGCGGCACAGCGCATGGATTTCGTCACTGATTGCCGTACTCATGGCGTTGGTGCCGTTGCGGTGGCGTCAAAACGGAAAACTTCCTGACAGGTTTCCTGCAGATTGGCGTTGCTGCTAGTGCACTGACGTGTCCAACGGGTCAGGCCGCTGGCGTTTTGGGTTGGGGTTAGTGCGACCGTCAGCCCTTGCAGCGTTTGCGTACCGGTCAGTGAGATCACGCCCTGGGTGACCTTGACTGCGCTGACGTAGCGTGAGGCATCACCGGCAGGGATACCTTGGCTGCCGGCGTTACAGCCGGTTGGCGCGCCAGTGTCGAGCACGCACAACTCAACGGCCAGTTTATACGGCGTCATGGTTTGCAGCATGTCGGTCATCGCTGCTTTTTGGATATAGCGCTGGTAGGCGGGAATGCCTATGGCGCTCAGGATGGCGATAATGGCGATCACCACCATCAGTTCGATTAGGGTAAAGCCGCGCTGTGTTTCCATCTGTTGTTGCCTCCGTGTGAATGTGGAAGCAAAGGTAAGCGTACAGGACGTGGGTTTCGAGCGGGTTATGGTCGTTTTTGGGCGCAGTTCCACAGCAATTTATCCGCATTGCAGAGGAAAGAAAAAAGATGGGGCGAGCTTCGCAATTCTGACGAGAAAATACCTCCCCGATGGACAGGGAGGCAGGGATGACGGACTTTATTTAAAGCGCATCGACAGATCGAGCGCAGTCACGTGTTTGGTCAGGGCGCCAACAGAGATGTAGTCCACGCCGGTTTCGGCGAAGGTGCGCAGGGTTTCACTGGTCACGTTGCCTGAAACTTCCAGTTGGGCACGCCCCTGAGTTTGCGCCACGGCAGCACGCATCATCTCGACGCTGAAATTATCCAGCATGACGATGTCGGCACCGGCATCCAGCGCCTGCTGCAGTTCATCCAGCGATTCGACCTCCACCTCTACAGGCACGTCGGCATGCAGCCAGAAGGCTTTCTCGACCGCCTTTTTAATCGAACCGGAGGCAATGATGTGGTTTTCCTTGATCAGGAAGGCATCGGAAAGCCCCAGGCGATGGTTACTGCCGCCGCCGCACAGTACGGCATATTTCAGCGCGGTGCGCAGCCCTGGCAGAGTTTTTCGGGTGTCCAGCAGGCGGGTTTGCGTGCCCTGCAACAGCGCCACGTAGCGGCTGACTTCGGTCGCTACGCCGGAAAGCGTCTGGACAAAATTCAGTGCGGTGCGCTCACCGGTCAACAATATCCGAGCCGGGCCGGTCAGTTTGCAGAGCGGCTGGTCTGGGACCAGGCTATCGCCGTCCGCCACCTGCCATTCCACTTTCACCTGGTTACCCAGTTGAATGAAGACTTCATTCAGCCAACGCTTACCACAAAAGATGCCGGGCTCGCGGGTAATAATGGTGGCTTCGGCCTGGGTGTCGGCCGGTAATAATTGCGCGGTAATATCGCGTTCGGCATCGACTTCACCACCCAGGTCTTCACGCAGCGCCTGGGCAACGGCATAGGGGATATCGCTTTCAATTCGTTCAAGAAGCTCGGTGCGGCGACTGTCGGCACTGTAGCGGCGTGTCGGCATAGAAAACTCCGAAATGGACGGTAATATCGTAGGGGGAACATGCTACTCTGTTGCCATGATAAGTACCACCGCAGCGCGGTGGTTGCACCGCTAATCTGGTATTAATCCGATCCAGCGGCGATATTTTACCGGGATTTAAATCTGGCATCTCTGGAACAACCCGGCAAGCCCGATGACGCTATGCTTGGAACAATGGAAAGGGAGAGGAGTCGCTAATGACGCTGTTTACGCTGTTACTGGTTTTGGCGTGGGAACGTTTGTTCAAGCTGGGTGAGCATTGGCAGTTGGACCATCGGCTGGAGGTGGTGTTTCATCGGCTGCATCGGTTCTCGCTGGCGCAGACGTTGCTGATGACCCTGGCCTGGATGGTGGTGGTCGGGGGCATTCTGTGGCTGTCCCAAGGGCTGTTTTTCGGCGTAGTGACGCTGTTGCTGTGGATTATCATTGATTTGCTGTGTGTGGGTGCGGGCATCAAGCGTAAACACTATCGCGCCTATCTGAAAGCGGCGCGGCAAGGGGATGCTCATGCCAGCGACCAGATGGCGGAGGAGCTGGCACTGATCCACGGTTTGCCGGTGGATTGCAGCGAAGAGCTGCGCCTGCGTGAACTGCAAAATGCGTTGCTGTGGATTAACTTCCGTTATTATCTGGCACCGCTGTTCTGGTTCGTGGTCTGCGGGCCTTATGGGCCGATTGCGCTGGCGGGCTACTCCTTCCTGCGTGCTTACCAGACCTGGTTGGCGCGCCATAATACCCCGCTGGAGCGTTCGCAGTCGGGCATCGATCATCTGTTGAACTGGCTGGACTGGATCCCGGTGCGTCTGGCCGGTGTGGCTTACGCCCTGTTTGGACATGGTGAGCGAGCACTGCCGGCATGGTTTGCATCGCTGGGCGATCTCCATTCTTCGCAGTATCAGGTGCTGACGCGGCTGGCACAGTTCTCACTGGCGCGTGATCCCCATATGGATCCGGTGCAGACCCCGCGGGCGGCGGTAACCCTGGCACGTAAGGTGACGATGATTATCGTGGTGGTGGTAGCACTGCTGACGATTTACGGTACTTTGCTCTGACGGCGAAATTTGGAAATAAAAACGGGCGCAGAGCGCCCGTTTTTATTGGATAGCCGAAACTTACAGTTTGGCGAAGCAGCGGCGCGCGGCATCTATAGTGCGCTGAATATCTTCTTTGCTGTGCGCAATGGACATAAAGCCGGCCTCGAAGGCAGAAGGCGCCAGATAAACCCCTTCTTCCAGCATCAGATGGAAGAAACGCTTGAAGCGCTCTACATCGCACTGCATCACGTCCTGATAACTGGTGACTGACGGCGCATCGGTAAAGAACAGGCCGAACATGCCGCCAACGTGGTTCACCACCAGCGCGACGTTTTCTTCTTTCGCCGCGTGCAGCAGGCCGGCTGCCAGCATATCGGTCAGTTCGGTCAGCGTCTGGTGGACACCGACCTGCGAAACTTCGGTCAGGCAGGCAAAGCCTGCCGCCATCGCAATCGGGTTACCGGACAGCGTGCCCGCCTGATAGACCGGGCCGGTTGGTGCCAGCGCTGCCATCACTTCACGACGGCCGCCGAATGCGCCAACAGGCATGCCGCCGCCGATGATTTTACCCAGACAGGTGAGGTCAGGCACCACATCGTAATAGGATTGTGCCCCGGCCAGCGCCACGCGGAAGCCGGTCATGACTTCGTCGATAATCAGCAGCGCGCCGTACTTGTCGCACAGCGCACGCAGGCCCGGCAGGAATTCTGGCAGTGGCGGTACGCAGTTCATGTTACCGGCGACCGGTTCGACGATGATGCAGGCGATTTCGGAAGGGTACTGCTCAAATGCGGTGCGTACCGAGTCCAGATCGTTAAAGGTGCAGGTCAGGGTGTGCTTGGCAAAGTCAGCTGGCACGCCCGGGGAGTTTGGCTGGCCCAGGGTCAGCGCGCCGGAACCGGCTTTCACCAGCAGGCAGTCCGCGTGGCCGTGGTAGCAGCCTTCAAACTTGATGATTTTATCGCGGTTGGTATAGCCGCGCGCCAGACGAATGGCGCTCATGGTGGCTTCGGTCCCCGAGTTCACCATGCGTACCATATCCATGGTCGGCACCAGTTCGGTGACCAGCTCCGCCATTTTAACTTCCATCTCGGTAGGGGCGCCAAAGCTCAGGCCGCGCTGCGCCGCTTCGATGACCGCGTTGCGGATCGCCGGGTGGTTGTGCCCCAATACCATTGGGCCCCAGGAACCGACGTAGTCGATATAGGCTTTGCCGTCGACGTCGAACAGGTAAGCCCCGTCCGCCCGTTCGATAAACAGCGGCACACCGCCAACGCCGTTGAATGCACGCACCGGAGAGTTAACCCCGCCTGGGATTACCTGTTTTGCCTGGGCATACAGACTTTCGGACTTGCTGTGTAAGCTCATAAATCGGCTCCTGGATTCTGTTTGAATGATTTGACCGCGCTATTCTAGTGAAGTGTTCGCCGATATGAAACGATCACAGTCAGATACCTATTTAGAGGGGCGGTCAGTCAGCGGGTAGGCTAGAATAATCAGCTAGCCTATTTGTATTACATTTGATTCCATTAATGAATAACCCATTATGACTGAATTACAGCAACAACCGCCGCTAGCGCGTGCTCCGCGCCTGAAACGTAGCGACGCGGTGCGCCAGCTTATACGCCGGGATAAAACGCCGGTGGCGATCCTGTTGATGGCGGCACTGGTGGGAACCCTGGCGGGTTTGCTCGGCGTGGCCTTTGATAAAGCGGTGGATTGGGTGCAGCAACAGCGTTTGTCCGGGCTGGCACAGGTCGCCGATTATTGGATCCTGGTTTGGCCGCTGGCCTTTATTCTTTCCGCCGCGTTGGCGGTGTTGGGGTACTACCTGGTGCACCGTTTTGCCCCGGAGGCGGGCGGTTCGGGTATCCCGGAGATCGAAGGGGCGTTGGAAGAGTTGCGCCCGGTGCGCTGGTGGCGAGTGATCCCGGTGAAGTTTATCGGTGGCATGGGAACGCTGGGGGCAGGCATGGTGCTGGGTCGTGAAGGGCCTACGGTGCAAATGGGCGGCAATGTCGGGCGCATGGTGCTGGATATCTTCCGCCTGCGCGGTGCCGAAGCACGCCATTCGCTATTGGCTACCGGTGCGGCTGCCGGCCTTTCCGCCGCCTTCAACGCACCGCTGGCAGGCATTTTGTTTATTATTGAAGAGATGCGTCCGCAGTTCCGCTATAACCTGATCTCGATTAAAGCGGTATTTATCGGCGTCATTATGTCGAGCGTGGTGTTCCAGCTGTTCAACGGCGAGGGTTCGGTGATCGCAGTGGGCAAGCTCTCTTCGGCACCGATTAATACCCTTTGGCTGTACTTGGTGCTGGGGGCGATCTTTGGTGCGGTGGGCGTGATGTTCAACGCGCTGATTTTCCGCACCCAGGACATGTTCGCTCGCCTGCACGGCGGCAAAATGCGTAAGGTTTTGCTGATAGGCGGATTGCTTGGCGGCATTTGCGGCATTCTGGGGCTGATCCAGCCGGAAGCGGCCGGCGGGGGTTTTGGGCTGATCCCGATCGCCGCGGCAGGTAACTACAGCGTCGGCATGCTGATGTTTATTTTTATTACCCGGGTGATCACCACGCTGTTATGTTTTGGCTCCGGCGCGCCGGGCGGGATTTTTGCGCCGATGCTGGCGCTGGGTACGCTGTTTGGCACCGCCTTTGGCCTGGCCGGTGCTCATCTGTTCCCTGCCTACGGTATCGAGGCCGGTACCTTTGCCATTGCCGGAATGGGCGCCTTGTTTGCCGCCACGGTGCGTGCGCCGCTGACCGGCATTGTGCTGGTGCTGGAAATGTCCGATAACTACCAGCTGATACTGCCAATGATTATTACCTGCCTGGGGGCTACCTTGGTAGCACAGTTCCTCGGCGGTAAGCCGTTGTATTCCTCAATATTGGCCCGTACCTTACAGCGTCAGGAAGCGCTGCAGGCGCGTGAAGCGGCAGATAAAACAGGTAAAGAAGATACAACAAATGCGGTGAATACTTGAACGCAACACTCAGGTATTAGATAATCAATAACATTAATCCGGCCGCCATTGTAGCGACCTGATGCAGAACAATGTTGGGAGTAAAGAGTATGAGTGATGAAACAGCACTGCCCCTGCAATTTACCGAGGCAGCAGCAAGCAAGGTTAAAGTCCTGATTGCTGATGAAGAAAATCCGGATCTGAAGTTGCGGGTTTATATTACCGGTGGCGGCTGCAGCGGATTCCAGTACGGCTTCACTTTTGACGACAAGGTCAACGATGGCGACATGACCATCGAGAAGCAGGGCGTTGCGCTGGTGGTAGACCCGATGAGCCTGCAATATCTGGTCGGCGGTTCGGTCGATTATACCGAAGGGCTAGAAGGCTCCCGCTTCGTGGTGACCAACCCGAACGCCAAAACCACCTGCGGCTGCGGATCCTCGTTCAGCGTCTGATCCTGCCTGCTGCAGTATAAAACCCGCCAACCTCACCGGTTTGCGGGTTTTTTTATCGCTACCATTCCACCGTGACCAGCTCCTGATGAGGATTATGTTCACCCTCGGTCAGCAACCGGCTGCGGGTGACTTTAGGCTGGGGATCGGCCGTACCGCCGCATTTTATCTGAGGCTCTGGGCCGTCAGTACGCACGCTGCACTTTGGGGTAATGGTCAGGCTGACACCGATTTGCCCGCTGGTGGCACCGGCATAAACGAGGGGGCTGCACAGCAGCGCACTGAATAAAAACAGAATATTTTTCATCATTTGGGGAATAGCCATCCGTAAGCAATCACATAGTGGCTTATCGGCAAAAAGTTAATAAGATTTAACAGGGCGGGATAATAATTAACCTGGAGTTAAAAAGTTTATTACATTGTTTTCCCTGCATTTTTCAGGCGTTGATAATAACACTTTGCTTATTAATTAGTCGAAAATTCTGTTTTGAAATGTGACAGCCTGATAAAGCTCCGCCCGAAACCGGGCGGAGCGATTAGCGTTCGAGGATAAAAGCGGGAAGTTTCAGGTGCCAGCGAATGGCCGCCAGGCGGATCGCCAGCGTGATGCCCATGCCGAGCATCATCGCCTGTTGCAGCGGCATACCGAAGGTCGCATAGGCCGTAGCATGCACAATGCCGCCGATAATACAGGCGGTGGCGTAAATTTCGGTTCGCAGGATCATCGGAATTTCCCGCGCCAGCACATCGCGGATAATACCGCCGCCGACCCCGGTGATCACCCCCATGCAGATTGCCACCAGCGGACTGGCGTCGGCCGCAAAGGCTTTATTGACTCCGATGCCGACAAACACCGCCAGCCCAACGGCGTCCAGCACCGGCAGGATCCACTTGGGCAGACGGCGTGGCTGGCGTACCAACAGCAGCGTCAGCACGCAGGTGATCATGGCGACCACAAGGTCGGTCGGATCTTTCACCCAGAATACCGGCCCGTTGGCTAACGCCATATCGCGGATGGTGCCGCCACCGACCGCCGTGACTACGCCGAGCACCAGTACGCCGAACGGATCCATCCGCAACTTGCCTGCCAACAACACGCCGGAAATGGCGAAAACCGCGGTGCCGAGAATATCCAGCCAGAACACCAGCATTAATGAATCTCCGCCAGTTGGCTGCACAGTTGCTGGGCCGCCAGCATGATGCGTGGGCCGGCGCGGTTGAACCAGTCGCCATTCACCGCAAGCACCGGTACCTGCAGTTGCGGCGCCCAGAAGGCTTTCACGCTGGCGATTTCTTTTTGGTCGCCGGTAATGACGATGGCCTGCGGTTGGCGGGCCAGTACCTGCTCGCGGCTGATTTGCGGCCACGGCATGCGGCTGTCGGCAAAGATGTTCTCTGCGCCGCACAACGACAACACCTGACTTTGCAACGTCGCGCCAGAGCTGGTGAACAGCGGCTGGGTGCCGAATTGCAGCAACACCCGTCGCGGCTGACTGTGCGGATATTTTGCTTTCAGCGCGGCAATTTGCTGACGGATCGCGTTCGCGGCCTGATGCGCTTGTTCTGGGTGTGGGCTGTATTGGGCCAGGTCATCCAGCCGCTGGGCGATGTCATCGATGGTGGTGGCATCGGCATAAAAGATCGGGATGCCAAAAGAGGCGATCTGATCCAGCACCCGTTGTGGATTGCCGCCGCGCCAGGCCAGGATCAGATCCGGCTTTAGCGCCAGCACCCGCTCCAGGTTGATGCCTTGCCAGGAAGCGACTTGTTCCAGCTTGCTGGCCGCCGGGGGATAATCGGAATAAGCGCTCACTGCCAGCAGGGTATCGCCCATGCCGGCAGCATAGGCAAGCTCGGTGGTGTTGGGTGCCAGGCTGATCACCCGTTGGGCGGCGCCGGCAGGCAGCGCCATCCATAATGCCAGCAGCCACAGCAGGGCTGAAAAGCGTCGCGTCACATCAACCGCGCTTAGCCAGAGTCTGCAGCATGGCGTTGACCATCAGCGTAGATTGCTTGGCCGCCACGACAAGAAACTCGTCAAAGCTCATGTGCGATTCGCTGTCGGCCACGTCAGAGATAGCGCGCACTACCACAAACGGCGTGCCGAACAGGTGGCAGACGTGCCCGACTGCCGCGGCTTCCATTTCTACTGCCGCTACGTTCGGGAAGGTAGCGCGGATGCGTGCCAGTGGCTCTGCACCGTTAATGAAAGCATCACCGCTGCAAATCAGGCCGCGTACAGCGTTCAGGTTCAATTGCTTAATGCAGCTTTCGGCCAGCGCAATCAGCGCGTCGTCTGCCACAAACGCCGCCGGGCAGCCGGCCATTTGGCCTGGCTCGTAACCAAAGGCGGTCACGTCGGCATCGTGGTAGCGCACTTCTTCGGATACCACAATATCGCCGACCTTCAGCGTGCTGGCCAGGCCACCGGCGGAACCGGTATTGATCACCAGGTCCGGCTTGCAGTGTTCCAGCAGCAGGGTGGTGCCCATGGCGGCAGAAACCTTACCGATGCCGGATTTGAGCAGCGCCACGTCAACACCGCCGATCTGGCCGGTATAGATTTCACAGCCCGCGCGTTGAATGGTCTGACGGTTTTCGATTTGATCGCGCAGCAGGGTGACTTCCTGCTCCATTGCGCCGATGATGCCTACTTTCATAAATAACGCTCACTGATTGGGTGTGGGAATTTCGCCATAGTCTATCATGGCTCTCATAGAGAGATAATCCGTTGCATATGCCGTCGGGAATTGTTATCACGGAGGCAGGGTGCAACGGCGGAGAAACAGATGTCCGGGATCGACTTTAAGCAGAAAATCAGCTTCCAGCGGCCATTCAGCAAGCCAATCGAAGCCGAGGAAGAATACGATATTGTCCGGCAGTTCGAGAGCGATCGCGGGCGCATAGTCAATTCCGCCGCTATTCGCCGTCTGCAGCAAAAAACCCAGGTGTTTCCTCTCGAGCGTAACGCCGCGGTCCGCAGTCGCCTGACGCACTCGATGGAAGTGCAACAGGTCGGAAGGCATATCGCCAAAGAGATCCTCAATCGTTTTAAACAGGACGGGCGAGTCGACGCTCTCGGCCTGACCAAACTGCTGGATCCTTTTGAAAGCATTGTCGAAATGGCCTGCCTGATGCACGACATCGGTAACCCGCCTTTTGGTCATTTTGGCGAGTCGGCGATCAACAACTGGTTTTCCCAGCGTCTCGATCCCGCCAGCTGCGGCAGCGAACCGGCCAGCAACGATCGCTGCCAGGTCAGCGCATTGCGTCTGCACGAAGGCGAGAGCGATCTTAACCGCCTGCGCAGCCGCATCCGTCACGACCTCAGCCATTTTGAAGGTAATGCCCAGGCGATCCGGCTGGTGCATACCCTACTGAAGCTTAACCTGACCTACGCGCAGGTGGGCTGTATCCTGAAATATACCCGCCCGGCCTATTGGGCGAGTGACATTCCCGCCAGCCATAATTACCTGATGAAAAAACCGGGCTTTTATCTGGCGGAAGAGGCCTTTGTCGATCGCCTGCGGCGCGAGCTGAATATGGGCGAGTTCGACCGTTTCCCATTGACCTATATTATGGAAGCCGCTGACGATATTTCCTACTGCGTGGCCGATCTGGAAGATGCGGTGGAAAAAAACATTTTTACCGTCGAGCAGCTTTACCAGCATTTAACCCAGGAGTGGGGCGAAGTCACGCCGGGTGATTTGTTTGATAAAACCGTGGCCAGCGCTTTTCGCAAGATCGCGCACGGTGGCGCGCGGCGCAGTAGCGAAGATCAGTTCTTCATGTATTTACGGGTCTTTACCGTGGCGCGATTGGTCCCGCATGCGGCGCAGCGTTTTATTGATAACCTGGAGGCGGTCTATCAGGGGAACTTTAATCAGGCGCTGCTGGAGGACTCCAGCCCGGCTTACCAATTACTGAAAATATTCAAGAATGTCGCGTTCAAACACGTGTTCAATCACCCCGAAGTGGAACAGCTGGAGCTGCAGGGCTACCGGGTCATCAGCGGCCTGCTGGATATCTACAGCCCACTGTTGGCGATGCCGCTGGCGGACTTTACCCTGCTGGTGCAGGAAGACAGCCACCGAGCTTACCCGATCGAAACGCGTCTGTTTCATAAGCTTTCAACCAAGCATCGGCTGGCCTATATCGAAGCGATTGAAGGCCTGCAACATCTGTCACCCGAGCAGTTGGCGATCCGCGAGTATTATTTCCGTGCGCGGTTACTGCAGGATTATATCAGCGGCATGACCGATCTTTATGCCTATGACGAATACCGGCGATTAATGGCTGCGGAATAATTCATTCAGCTAATAAATATTATTATAAGCACTTTGCCTGGCGCTACGGTCCTATTTGGAGTTTTGTAAAGACGGACAATATTTGTTTACTATTACCAATAACCTGCGCCGGAACTTAGCGGTATTAATAGGTTCTGATTATGCACTAAGACCGTAATACTTTCTGAACGACTTTATAAGAGACACACAGATGAAAAAAACCGCATTAGTTCTGAGCGCATTGGCATTCAGTATTGGTATGGCGATGGGGCCGATGACGGCCAGCGCCGCAGAAACCGCTTCTTCCAGCACTCAACAATTGCCAAGCCTGGCACCGATGCTGGAAAAAGTGATGCCTTCCGTGGTGAGCATTAATGTTGAAGGCAGTACCACGGTCAATACGGCGAAGATGCCGCCGCAGTTCCAACAGTTCTTCGGTGAAGATTCACCGTTCTGCCAGGACGGTTCGCCGTTCCAGGCTTCGCCGATGTGTCAGGGTGGCGAGCCGGGTGCACCGGGTCAGGGGACCCAGCAGAAATTCCAGGCGCTGGGCGCCGGGGTGGTGATTGATGCCGCTAAAGGCTACGTGGTGACCAACAATCACGTGGTGGATAACGCCAATAAAATTCAGGTCCAATTGAACGACGGCCGTAAATTTGACGCCAAGGTGATCGGTAAGGATCCACGCTCCGATATCGCGCTGATCCAACTGAAAGACTTTAAAAATCTGACGGCGATCAAAATGGCGGACTCCGAACAACTGCGAGTTGGTGATTACACCGTCGCGATCGGCAACCCGTATGGGCTGGGTGAAACCGCCACCTCTGGTATTGTTTCTGCACTGGGCCGCAGCGGCTTGAATATCGAAAACTACGAGAACTTCATCCAGACCGATGCGGCGATTAACCGCGGTAACTCCGGTGGTGCGTTGGTTAACCTGAACGGTGAACTGATCGGCATTAACACCGCCATTTTGGCACCGGACGGCGGCAACATCGGTATCGGCTTCGCCATCCCGAGCAACATGGTGAAAAACCTGACGGCGCAGATGGTCGAATATGGCCAGGTGAAACGCGGCGAATTGGGCATTATGGGTACCGAACTGAACTCTGAGCTGGCGAAAGCGATGAAAGTGGACGCGCAGCGCGGGGCCTTTGTCAGCCAGGTGATGCCGAAATCCTCTGCCGCCAAGGCGGGTATCAAGGCCGGTGATGTGATTGTTACCATGAACGGTAAAGCCATCTCCAGCTTCGCGTCGTTCCGTGCGGAAATCGGTACTTTGCCGGTCGGCAGCAAAATGTCGCTGGGCATTATCCGCGACGGCAAACCGGTGACCGTGGACGTCACGCTGGAGCAAAGCGCCCAGACTCAGGTTGAATCCGGCAATATCTACACCGGTATTGAAGGCGCCGAACTGAGCAATGGTCAGGCTGGCGCTCAGAAAGGCGTGAAGGTCGATAACGTCAAGGCCGGCAGCGCTGCCGCACGTATCGGTCTGAAAAAAGGCGACTTTATCCTTGGGGTTAACCAGCAGCCGATCCAGAACCTGGGCGAACTGCGTAAAATCCTCGACAGCAAACCGTCGGTACTGGCGCTGAATATCCTGCGCGGTGATACCACGCTGTATCTGCTGATGCAGTAAGGTTAACCAGCCAATCCTTGTGAACAAGGCACTCCACGACGGAGTGCCTTTTTGTTGCCTGTCGTATCAGGCCAGATGAGCGCGAGCCGCCTGGCTGACCAGCTCAATCTCATCCAACAGTTCCAGCCATTCCGGCTCCAGCTCGTCGTTGCTGACGCCCTGACGTAACTGCTGTTCAAGGTAGAAACACAGCTGTTTCAGGCGCGGTACGCCGCTGTAGCTGCAACTGCCGTGCAGCTTGTGGATCAAATCGAGAATGCCGTCATCCGGCGTGCCGTCCAGTATCGCTTGCACCCGTCCGCTGACCTGCGGCAGGAAATCGAGCAGCATCTGCAGCAGGTCATGCGCCAGATCGGGCTTGTTCGCCGCCTGACGCAACGCCAACGGCCAGTCGAGCGACAGCAGTGGTTGATTGACCGCAGTTTCCGGCTCCGGCTCGCCGCTGTAGTAACGCGCCAGTACGCGCGTCAGCATCGCTTCGTCAATCGGCTTGGCCAGATAGTCATCCATCCCGGCCTGCAGCAAATGCTCACGTTCGCCGCTGACGGCATGGGCGGTGACGGCGACGATTGGCGTCGAATTGTGGTGCGGCAGTTGGCGGATCAACTCGCTGGTACGAATGCCGTCAATATTGGGCATCTGAATATCCATCAGGATCAAGTCCAGCACGTTGTCGCGCGCCAGCTGCAGCGCTTCTTCGCCGCTTTCGCACAGCAGGGTCTTTTCCACCTGCTCGGCCAGCAGAGTGCCAATCAGCTTCAGATTGGCCGGATTATCATCGACCGCCATCACCGTCAGCGGTAGGCGCTTATGTTCCGGTAGGGCGGCGAGGCGTGGCGGTGTTTCCATGCGCAGCAGCGGGAACAGACGGTTGCTGGTGATCGGCTTGATCAGGCAACCGGCCGCACCCTGTTGTTTAAGCTGTTCGGCGTTGATTTGCGATTGGCAGGGCAGGGCCAGAATCACCCGGTCGGCGATTTTCAGCGCCGCCAGCAACTTGCTTTCGTGCTGCGCCATATTCTCGCGGAACGGGATCGGTACCCCGACCAGCAGGAAGTCGTAATTTTTCTTCGGCAACTGGGCCAGCGTTGGCGAATGGGTGATCACCAAATGGGTGACGCTCAGCATATTCAGCGTCGCCTGCGCCGCCATCGGGTTGGCTTCGATATAGCCCAGGGTCTTGCCTTGCAGATCCGGCAGGTTCGACGGCAGCGACAGCATGCCCTCGTGCAAGTCGAGGGTGATATGGAACCAGAAGGTCGAACCACGGTTCAGCTGGCTGTGGAAACAGATATCGCCGCCCATCTCTTTCACCAGCTTCTGGGTGATCACCAGCCCCAGGCCGGTACCGCCGTGGCGGCGCGAAATACTGGCATCCGCCTGACGGAACGCCTGGAACAGCTGTGACTGCTGCCGTTCTGAGATGCCAATGCCGGTGTCATGGATTTGTACTTCCAGCTCCATCTGGCGCTCTTGCTGGCCGCGCAGCTCGACGCGGATATCAATGTTGCCGGTTTCGGTAAATTTGATCGCGTTGCCCAGCAGGTTGGTAATGATCTGTTGCAGCCGCAAGGAGTCGCCAATCACCTGTTCCGGCACGTCGTTGTGCACGTCCAGCGTCAGCTCCAGCCCTTTCTCATGGGCGCTGGGCGCCAGCAGCACTATCACTTCGTCCAGCGTCTCGCGCAGCGCGAACGGGATATGCTCCAGCACCAGCTTGCCGGCCTCCAGCTTGGAGAAGTCCAGCACGTCGTTGATGATGGTCAGCAGGTTGTTGGCCGAGCGCTCGATGGTTTGCAGATAGTCGGTCTGGGTGACGCTCATTTCGGTTTTCAGCATCTGGCGGGTAAAACCGATCACGCCGTTGAGCGGGGTACGCAGCTCGTGCGACATGTTCGCCAGGAATTCGGATTTGATGCGCGCCGCTTCCTGGGCACGTTTTTTTGCCAGGTCCAGTTCGACGTTCTGGATCTCCATTTGCTCCAGCGTCTCGCGCAAATCGGAGGTCGCCTGATCAATATTCTGCTGCATCTCTTCGTGGTAGGCGGTGAGCGACATCGCCATCGAGTTAATGCCGTTCTTCAGCATGTGCAGTTCGCCGAGCATAAAGCCTTCGACGCGGCTGTCGAGCTGGCCGCGGCGGATGCGGTCAACGGTATTGACCATATTGCGGATCGGGCCGGTAACGTCACGCATCAGGCGGTAAGCGAACAAAATGGCGATACACATGCACAGCAGCAGCAGCAGGGTAGAGACAAACACCTCTTTATATTGCTGTAACCGGACCGACTGCAGATCCAGCTCGATCGCCACATAGCCCAGGCGGTTGTCCTGCTGAGGATCGCTGCTGGCGGCCTGGTCCGGATACTGGCTCTCCGCCAGGATCGGGGTGCGCAGGATCAGTGAGTCGCCACGCCGTGTCAGCATCAGATCGGTGGGGATGGGTACCCCTTTCGGCAACTGCAGTTGGGTAAAGTTGTGATGATAATTGGAGGTGACAAACAGATTATTCTGCGCGTCGAACACCGTAATCGAGCGCACGATATCTGAATGACGGCGGTGCAACAGGCTGACCAACTGCCTGACCGACTCGCGGCTGCGGAACGTCATGCCGTACTCGCTGGCCACCGCCAGCGGTTCGATAATACTGGCACCGGCGTCAACCAGCTGTTCCTGCAATTCATTGTAGCGATGCACTACGAAGAAGGTGCTGAGCAACAGACCAATCAACAGCGTTGGGGCCAGAATCAGGATCATCATGCGCGCCCGCAGGCTGTATTTGGTCATGGGTTTCCAAAGTGGGAAAATTGCCGGACAGACTCTACTTTAAATGAACCGGCGCTCGATCGACAAACTATGGTGCATTTCTTTATTCGGCACCCTGCGGTGAGCGCCTCGAAAAACTGCGCGGTGAAACGCTGTATTATCAGGTCGACGGACTACGCTTAGACTGCCGTCCGTGTGACTTTATTCATATAAATAGCTTATTAAATCAGTCAATGGTGGGGCAGGCCCTTGAATGGTTCGCTATTCAACCCAATGATCGGGTATTGGATCTGTTCTGCGGTCAGGGCCATTCTGCCCAGCCGTTGGCGCGACGCGCCGCTGGCATAGAGGTGTTGCCACACCGCGAGCGAATGGGCAATATAATGCACATAAGAATAGGCTGAGTTACGCCGGCTTCTTATCGTCTTGCGCGTGTGTGGATATTGGAGCGGTTTTCGCATACGGGGCATCTTGAGTCAATGGCGCTGTTGATTAACGGTTTTGCGCCAGAGGTCGCTGCAAAGTAGGGAGAGGTTATGGTTGCGGTAAGAAGTGCACATCTGAACACGGCTGGCGAATTTGCTCTCGACGAGTGGATTGCCAGCTTGGGGCTACCTAACCCGCAGTCATGTGAGCGATTAGCCGCAACCTGGCGCTACTGTGAGCAACAGACTCAGAACCATCCCAACGCGTCGCTGTTACTGTGGCGCGGGCTGGAAATGGTGGAAATCCTCTCCACCCTGAGCATGGACAACGACAGCATGCGCGCCGCGCTGCTGTTCCCGTTGGTGGATGCCGGTATCGTGGATGAAGAAACCCTGACCGAAGCCTTCGGCAAGGGCATCACCTACCTGGTACATGGCGTACGCGATATGGACGCCATCCGCCAACTGAAAGCCACCCAAAACGATTCGATGGCCTCCGAACAGGTCGACAACGTGCGCCGCATGCTGTTGGCGATGGTGGAGGATTTCCGCTGCGTGGTGATCAAGCTGGCGGAGCGTATCGCCCACCTGCGTGAAGTGAAAGACGCGCCGGAAGACGAACGCGTCCTGGCGGCCAAAGAGTGTTCGAATATTTATGCGCCACTGGCCAACCGTCTCGGTATCGGCCAACTGAAATGGGAGCTGGAAGATTTCTGCTTCCGTTACCTACACCCGGACGAATACAAACGCATCGCCAAACTGTTGCATGAACGCCGCATCGATCGCGAACAGTTTATTGATGATTTCGTCGCCTCGCTGCGTAACGCGATGGTCGATGAAGGCGTCAAGGCGGACATCTACGGCCGTCCAAAACATATCTACAGCATCTGGCGCAAGATGCAGAAGAAGGCGCTGGCGTTTGACGAGCTGTTTGACGTGCGCGCGGTGCGTGTGGTGGTCGAGCGCTTGCAGGACTGCTATGCGGCGCTGGGGATTGTGCATACCCACTTCCGCCATCTGCCGGATGAGTTCGATGACTATGTCGCCAACCCGAAACCCAACGGTTACCAGTCGATCCACACCGTAGTACTGGGGCCACGCGGTAAAACGCTGGAGATCCAGATCCGTACCCGCCAGATGCATGAAGACGCCGAACTGGGCGTGGCCGCGCACTGGAAATACAAAGAGGGCGCGGTTGCGACGGTACGTTCCGGCTATGAAGAACGCATCGCCTGGCTGCGCAAACTGATCGCCTGGCAGGAAGAGATGGCGGATTCCGGCGAAATGCTCGACGAGGTTCGCAGCCAGGTGTTCGACGATCGGGTTTACGTGTTTACCCCGAAAGGCGACGTGGTGGATCTGCCGGCCGGCTCCACGCCGCTCGACTTTGCCTATCATATTCACAGCGACGTTGGCCACCGCTGCATCGGTGCCAAAATTGGCGGCCGTATCGTGCCCTTTACCTATCAGTTGCGGATGGGCGATCAGATTGAAATCATCACCCAGAAGCAGCCGAACCCGAGCCGCGACTGGCTGAACCCGAATCTGGGCTATGTCACCACCAGCCGTGGGCGCTCCAAAATCCACAACTGGTTCCGCAAGCAGGATCGCGACAAGAACATTCTGGCCGGTCGCCAAATGCTGGACAGCGAGCTGGAGCACCTCGGCATCAGCCTGAAAGAGGCCGAGAAACTGCTGATCCCGCGTTACAACATGAATTCGCTGGATGAAATACTGGCGGCGATTGGCGGCGGGGATATTCGCCTGAATCAAATGGTGAACTTCCTGCAGGGCAAGTTCAACAAACCGAGCGCCGAGGAGCAGGATCGCGAAGCGTTGCGCCAGCTGGTGCAGCACAAAGCGCCGGCAGCCACCCGCAGCAAGGACAACGGCCGGGTGGTGGTGGAAGGGGTAGGTAACCTGATGCACCACATTGCCCGCTGCTGCCAGCCGATCCCGGGTGACGATATTATCGGCTTTATCACCCAGGGCCGCGGTATTTCGATCCACCGGGCAGACTGTGACCAACTGGTGGATCTGCAGTCACACGCGCCGGAACGCATCGTTGACGCGGTGTGGGGCGAGAGCTATTCCAGCGGATACTCGCTGGTGGTCCGCGTGATGGCCAACGATCGCAGCGGTCTGCTGCGCGACATCACCACCATTTTGGCCAACGAAAAGGTCAACGTGCTGGGCGTGGCCAGCCGCAGCGACACCAAAAAGCAGTTGGCGACCATCGATATGGACATTGAAATCTACAACCAGCAGGTGCTGGGCCGGGTATTGGCCAAGCTCAATCAACTGCCGGACGTGATTGATGCCAAACGACTGCACGGCAGTTAACCTTACATTTTTTATCGCGGGGCCCATATATTGGGCCTCGCTCGTTTCAGAGACTTCGTCATGACCCAATCTTCTCCGTTACAACGCTTGCTGAACATCATGAGAACGCTGCGCGATCCGCAGGCCGGTTGCCCGTGGGACCGCAAGCAGACCTTTGCCACTATCGCCCCTTACACGCTGGAAGAAACCTATGAGGTGCTGGATGCCATAGAGCGCCAGGACTACGGCGATCTTCGTGACGAACTGGGTGACCTGCTGTTCCAGGTGGTGTTTTACGCCCAGATGGGCCAGGAGCAGGGGCTGTTTGACTTCGACGAGGTCTGCAATGCCATCAGCGACAAGCTGGAACGCCGTCATCCGCATATCTTTGGCGAAGCCGATGCAGCAGACAGTGAGGCCGTTGCGGCGCGCTGGGAGCAACTGAAAGCCGGTGAGCGCGCCGAGAAAGAGCTGCATTCGGCGTTGGATGATATTCCGCAGGCGCTGCCGGCGTTGATGAAGGCGCATAAAATTCAGAAACGCTGTGCCTCGGTCGGTTTTGACTGGCACACCCTGGGGCCGGTGCTGGACAAGGTGTACGAAGAGATTGACGAAGTGATGCATGAAGCGCGGCAGGCGGTAGTCGACGAACAGAAGCTGGAAGAGGAAATCGGCGATCTGCTGTTCGCCACGGTGAATTTATCGCGTCATCTTGGCCACAAGGCAGAAAACGCGCTACAGGCCGCCAATCGCAAGTTCGAACGCCGTTTCCGTCAGGTGGAAGAAATTGTCAAACAGCGCGGGCTACAGATGGGCGAAGCTACGCTGGAGCAGATGGAAGAGGCGTGGCAACAGGTTAAACGCCAGGAAAACTAATCAGCAGCAGTGCTGTCCTATGATTATCGCAATGTTGATCGGCGACAAGATTTACGCAAGCTGAAACGGTTAAGCTCAGGGTTATGGTTTGCTGAACTGTGGTCCGCCGACAGTAAAACGCCAACAAACTGAATTCTAAGGCGTTTTATTATCTCGAAAGGGCGGTAAATTGAATTTTTCTGTGCTAACTCATTGTTTTAAAAAGAGCGTTTCTAGCGGGCCGAAAGAGTAAACCCGGATGAACTCCCGAGGGGAAAAGAGATGATGGACAGTAAAACGATCGTTTGTAGGTCTGAAGAGGTTCGGGTATACTACTTTCCCGTCTTGGTTCTTCCATCGTCTTTAAACCTAAACTCTCAGGTTCAGCATGACAACTAATTATATTTTTGTGACCGGCGGGGTCGTATCCTCTCTGGGTAAAGGCATTGCCGCAGCCTCTCTGGCGGCTATTCTTGAAGCCCGTGGCCTCAACGTTACCATCATGAAACTGGACCCGTACATCAACGTGGATCCGGGCACCATGAGCCCGATTCAGCATGGGGAAGTTTTCGTCACCGAAGACGGCGCAGAAACCGATCTGGATTTGGGTCACTACGAGCGCTACATCCGTACCAAAATGTCGCGTCGCAACAACTTCACCACCGGTCGTATCTACTCCGACGTTCTGCGTAAAGAACGCCGTGGCGACTATCTGGGCGCAACCGTACAGGTTATTCCGCACATCACCAACGCGATCAAAGAGCGTATCCTCGAAGGTGGCGAAGGTCACGACGTGGTATTGGTGGAAGTTGGCGGTACCGTGGGCGATATCGAATCGCTGCCGTTCCTGGAAGCCATTCGTCAGATGGCCGTGGAAGTGGGCCGTGAGCACACCCTGTATATGCACCTGACGCTGGTGCCGTACCTGGCCGCTGCCGGTGAAGTGAAAACCAAACCTACCCAGCATTCCGTAAAAGAGCTGCTTTCCATCGGTATTCAGCCTGATGTGCTGATTTGCCGTTCCGATCGCGCCGTTCCTGCTAACGAACGTGCAAAAATCGCACTTTTCTGTAACGTGCCGGAAAAAGCGGTTATCTCCCTGAAAGACGTTGATTCTATTTATAAAATCCCAGGCCTCTTGAAATCTCAGGGGCTTGATGATTATATTTGTAAACGATTCAGCCTCAATGCGCCGGAAGCCAACCTGGCCGAATGGGAGCAGGTGATTTACGAAGAAGCCAATCCGGGCGGCGAAGTGACCATAGGTATGGTCGGCAAATATGTAGAACTGCCGGATGCCTATAAGTCGGTAATTGAAGCTTTGAAACACGGCGGCCTGAAAAATCGTCTGACCGTGAACATCAAGCTGATCGACTCGCAGGATGTGGAAACCCGTGGCGTAGAAGTGCTGAAAGGTCTGGATGCTATCCTGATCCCGGGCGGCTTCGGTTACCGTGGTGTGGAAGGCAAGGTGATGACCGCGCGTTACGCGCGTGAAAATAACATCCCTTACCTGGGCATCTGCCTGGGGATGCAGGTGGCACTGATGGAGTTCGCCCGTAACGTGGTGGGTATGGAGAACGCCAACTCTACCGAGTTTGTGCCAGACTGTAAGTACCCGGTGGTGGCGTTGATCACCGAGTGGCGCGACGAAGACGGCAACGTCGAAGTGCGTACTGAAGAAAGCGATTTGGGTGGCACGATGCGTGTCGGTGGCCAGCAATGCCACCTGACCGACAATAGCCTGGTGCGTCAGATGTACGGCGAACCGACCATTGTTGAACGTCATCGTCACCGTTATGAAGTTAACAACATGCTGTTGAAGCAGATCGAAGCCGCCGGGCTGTTGGTTGCCGGCCGTTCCGCAGACAACAAGCTGGTTGAGATTATCGAACTGCCGAATCACCCGTGGTTTGTAGCATGTCAGTTCCACCCGGAATTTACTTCGACGCCGCGTGATGGTCATCCGTTGTTCGCCGGCTTTGTGAAGGCCGCTGGTGAGTATCAGAAGCGCCAGGTGAAATAAAATATTTGGTAGGCGGCGCGCGGTGAGAACCGCGCGCTGTTTGTCTGGAGTTTTAGTTTAACTTGTACTGAGGAAAACCTAATGTCCAAAATCGTTAAAGTCATCGGTCGTGAAATCATCGACTCCCGCGGTAACCCGACTGTTGAAGCCGAAGTGCATCTGGAAGGCGGTTTCGTAGGTCTGGCTGCTGCGCCGTCAGGTGCTTCTACCGGTTCCCGTGAAGCACTGGAACTGCGTGACGGTGACAAGTCTCGTTTCCTGGGTAAAGGCGTACTGAAAGCCGTTGCTGCAGTAAATGGCCCGATTGCTCAGGCAGTACTGGGTAAAGATGCCAAAGACCAGGCTAACATCGACAAGATCATGATCGACCTGGACGGCACCGAAAACAAATCCCAGTTCGGCGCTAACGCCATTCTGGCGGTTTCTCTGGCTGCTGCCAAAGCGGCTGCGGCTTCCAAAGGTATGCCGCTGTATGAGCACATCGCTGAGCTGAACGGCACCCCAGGCAAATTCTCTATGCCACTGCCTATGATGAACATCATCAACGGCGGCGAGCACGCTGACAACAACGTCGATATTCAGGAATTTATGATTCAGCCGGTTGGCGCTAAATCCCTGAAAGAAGCCGTTCGCATCGGTTCTGAAGTTTTCCATCACCTGGCCAAAGTGCTGAAGGCCAAAGGCCTGAACACGGCTGTCGGTGACGAAGGCGGCTACGCACCAAACCTGGGTTCCAACGCTGAAGCGCTGGCGGTTATCGCTGAAGCGGTAAAAGCAGCAGGCTACGAGCTGGGCAAAGACGTGACCCTGGCAATGGACTGTGCGGCTTCCGAGTTCTACAAAGACGGTAAATACGTACTGGCCGGCGAAGGCAACAAAGCCTTCACTTCCGAAGAGTTCACTCACTTCCTGGAAGACCTGACCAAACAGTACCCAATCGTGTCCATCGAAGATGGCCTGGACGAATCTGACTGGGATGGTTTCGCATACCAGACCAAAGTGCTGGGCGACAAAATCCAGCTGGTGGGCGACGACCTGTTCGTTACCAACACCAAGATCCTGAAAGAAGGCATCGAGAAAGGCATCGCTAACTCCATCCTGATCAAATTCAACCAGATCGGTTCTCTGACCGAAACTCTGGCTGCTATCAAGATGGCGAAAGACGCAGGCTACACCGCGGTGATCTCTCACCGTTCAGGTGAAACCGAAGACGCAACTATCGCAGACCTCGCGGTAGGTACTGCGGCTGGCCAGATCAAAACCGGTTCCATGAGCCGTTCTGACCGCGTTGCCAAATACAACCAACTGATCCGTATCGAAGAAGCGCTGGGTTCACGCGCACCGTTCAATGGCCTGAAAGAAGTTAAAGGTCAGTAATAACGGTTTGATTCGTTGTTAAATAAAAACCCGCTGCGGCGGGTTTTTTTATAGGTGTTATTCACTTAACTATAATTACAGTCAGTTATAGTGAGTTATTAATTTATTTTTTGTGGTTTTTAAGCCTATAATTTAATTATAATAATAAAATTCCTATTCATAAATTCCTTTTTAAATTGCTTTATATCTTTTAGTTACTAGACTGCCAGTAGGGCAGAGTGTTTATCCTCCGTCGTCCTGCCTCAGTTCGTTTCCCATAACATGGCTGCCGACCCGTAGGCCGGCTGGGCGAGGGTTTGATGCGAAACAGGATTGTGATTGTCGGTGGTGGCACTGGCGGGACTATATTGGCTAATTTACTGGCGGCGAAATTACACTGGGAGATATTGAATAATAAAGTTGAGTTATTAATGCTTTCGGACTCTCCGGTTCATTATTATAAACCCGCTTTTATGTACGTGGCCTTCAACGCTTTTTTTAAGCAGGAGTTGACCCGCTCTCAACAAAGTCTGCTGCGCCCGGAAATAAAATTTATTGTCGATAAAGCCGAGCGTTTTGATTTATCCCAAAGGGTCATTAACTGTCAAAGTGGTAAACATTACTCCTATGATTTTCTGGTGTTTGCCACCGGCTGTGTGCCCTGGCCGGATCGTATCGACGGGCTGGCGCAGGCGGGCGATCATTTCTATCAATATCAGGCCGCCCGACAGCTGGCGCAAAAGCTGGCAACGATTGAGAAAGGCCGAATTTTTATTACCGTCTCCTTCCCCGAAACGCCTAACGTGCCGCATCAGTGCGGCATTGCCCCGATAGAAACCACGCTGATGCTCGATGATTACCTGCGTCGACGCGGGGTGCGCAAGGCGATCGAAATTGTTTATACCTATCCCAGCGTCTCGCAGCTGCTGCGTAACTGCCTGTTTTTGCAACGCCCGACCGCCGAAGCCTTGCCCGGTATCTTCGCAGCGCGTGATATCCGTCATCAGCGTGGCTTTACTCTCAGCCGGGTGGACGCGCAGCAGAAAGTCGCTTACTCCGCCGAGGGAGAAGAACAGCCGTTCGATATTCTGATGGCCACGCCGCCGATCCGCGCCGTAGAAGCGGTGCGCAATACCGACCTCAGCGAGGGTAATAATGGCGAAGGGTGGCTGCCGACCGACCACCAGACATTACAGGTTTATGGTCAACAGGGGGTTTATGTCATCGGCGATACGGTGGATCTGCCGGTCAGCAAGGCCGGTGGCTCTTGCCACAATCAGGCGCCGGTGATCGCCGACAATATCGTGGCTGAACTGCGGCTGGGCCAGACCGTCAGCCACTATGACGGCAAGGTGCAGGCGATCGCTCAAATGGGGCTACAGGCCGGTATGCCACTGGTTTACGACTATCGCCACGATGTGCTGCCGACGCCGTCAACCAAAGTAGGCGGCATGCTGCGCAACGGCTTTAATCGCGGGCTGTATTGGGCAACGGTACGCGGGCTGATTTAACGGAGAGCTTATGAACGCATCTGAACAAGCATCCCTGGCACCCTTGCTGGACAAGCTGCAGCCACTGCTGGCCGGTGGGCGGCTCGATAACGTGGTCGATTTATTGTCACTGCTGTCGGACCTGGTGGATATCGCCGATAACGCACTTGTGGAAAAGTTGGCCGGCGTGTTTGAAGGCCTGGTGGCGGCAGGCTGGGAAGGGGGAATGGCGTTGAAGATGGCGCATACCGAGCTGCAGTCAGATCCGTCGTCTGCTAATTTTCGCTCGCTGTATGCCCTGTTACGTCAGCCGGATACCTTGCTGGGTCTGATGCTGGTACTTCGCACCCTGCAAATCATCGGCCAGCGGGTACGCAGCAGCGCGTTACCGCCGGACGTTTAAGCGAAATCATTGGAATTGCTTTCACTCACTCAGGAAAGGAGTTGTCATGTCTGTCACATTTAGGCACGGTTTTGCCACACGTGCGATCCACCATGGCTACGATCCCCAGCAATATCTGGGAGCGCTCTGCCCGCCGGTGTTTATGAGTTCGACCTTTACCTTCCCGACGGCGGAATACGGCGGTGCCTGTTTTGCCGGTACTGAGCCAGGTTATTTTTATTCGCGTATTGCCAATCCGACGGTCAATCTGCTGGAACAGCGAATTGCCGATCTGGAGGGCGGGGAGGCGGCGGTGGCCTTTGCCTCCGGCATGGGCGCGATTACCGCCTGCTGCTGGACGCTGCTCAGTCCAGGGGATGAGCTGATCGTCGATGAAACCATTTATGGCTGCACTTTCAGCTATTTTCATCATGGGCTGGCGCGCTACGGCGTGAAAATCACCCACGTTGACCTGACCCGGCCAGAGCGGTTGGCGGCGGCGATAGGCCCGCGTACCCGGCTGGTGTATTGCGAAACGCCGGCTAACCCCAATATGCGCCTGGTCGATATTGCCGCAGTGGCCGAAATTGCTCACCGTCAGGGGGCGCTGCTGCTGGTGGATAACACCTATTGCACGCCGTATCTGCAACGGCCACTGGAGTTGGGGGCCGACATTGTGGTGCATTCCGCCACCAAATACATCGGCGGACACGGTGACTTACTGGCCGGTCTGGCGGTGACGCGTCAGGATCTGGCGCAGGACATCCGTTTGGTCGGGCTGAAGGATATGAACGGGGCGGTGCTGTCGGCGCAGGATGCCGCACTGTTGCTGCGTGGGCTGAAAACCTTGCCGTTACGCATGGAACGCCACTGCGACAACGCTCAACGCCTGGCGGAAATGCTGGCGCAGCATTCGGCGGTGGAACGGGTTTATTATCCCGGTCTGGAGGACTTCCCGCAGTATGTATTGGCGCAGCGGCAAATGGCGCGACCGGGGGGCATGCTGGCCTTTGAATTGAAAGGCGGTATGGCGGCGGGGATCCGCTTTCTCAATGGGTTGAGCCTAATCTTGCGTGCGGTCAGCCTGGGGGATTGCGAGTCTTTGGCCCAGCACCCCGCCAGTATGACTCACTCGGCCTACAGCGCCGAGGAGCGGCAGCGCCACCATATCAGCGATGGTTTGGTGCGGCTGTCTGCCGGACTCGAAGATCCTGACGATCTGCAGGCGGATATCCGTCAGGCGTTGGCCCAGCGCTAAGCACGATGCCCCCGCCCAGAAGGCGGGGGCGGGGATTACAGCAGCGTCGGGGCGATCTCCGCCAGCGCCTGTTCATCCTGTAACAGTGCGGCGCTGCTGGCGATATCCGGTGCTAGCCAGCGGTCCTGATGATAAGGGGCCACTGTTTGCCGCAGCCGTTGCCAGGCACGTTGGGTGCCGTCACCGAAACGGTGCTGCTGCAGGAACTCAAAGGCCTGTGCCGCCAGCAGGTATTCAATCGCCAGGATCTGGTTAATGTTGCCCAGCGCCTTATGCAGCCTTAGCGCCGCCCCGGTGCCCAGGCTGAGGTGATCTTCCTGCAGCGCCGAGGTCACATAATTATCCACCACGCAAGGCTGCGCCAGTTGGCGGTTCTCCGCACACAGCGATGCCGCCACGTATTGAGCGATCATCATGCCTGAGTTCACCCCGGGCTCGCTGACCAGAAATGCCGGTAAGCCACTGACCAGTGGGTTAATCAGCCGATCAATGCGCCGTTCTGCGATACCACCCAGTTCGGCGATGGCAATCGCCAGCAGATCGGCGGCCATGGCCACAGACTCGCCGTGTGGGTTGGCCTGTGACATCACTCTATAGTTGTCCGGCGTGCCGAGCAGCAGGGGATTATCGCTATTGCCGTTCAGCTCGATTTCAATCTGCCGTTCTGCATGAGCAATTTGATCGCGGCAGGCACCGTGCACCTGCGGGATTGAACGGATGCTCAGCGCATCCTGGGTACGAATGCCCTTGCTGGCGGCAATCATCTCGCTGCCGTTCAATAACATCCGCAAATTACTGCCGACCCGTTGCATACCCGGGTGCGGTTTCAGTGCCAGGATTTCGCTGTCGAAGGCGGCGATCTGTCCACCCAGCGCTTCAAAGCTCATCGCCGCGAGCACGTCCGCCCAGCGGGCCAACCGCCAGGCATCGGCCAGCGCCAGGCAGCTCAATCCCGTCATGCACGGCGTGCCGTTGACCAGGCACAGACCATCTTTGGCGCCCAACTGTGGCGGCACAATGCCTTCCTCCGCCAGCGCCTGAGCGGCGGAGACGAGTTGGCCACGGTAGCTGACTTCGCCCAGACCGAGCAGCGCGACGCCGACGTGTGCCATATGGGTCAGATAGCCGACCGACCCTTGCGACGGCACCCGCGGGGTTATCCCCCGGTTAAGCAGTGCCAGCAGCGCTTCAACTACCGGGCGTTGAATGCCGGACTTACCCTGGCAATAGTTGACGATGGCGCAGCAGATAATGGCGCGGGTCTGCTCATCGCTCAGCGGTTCCCCTACGCCGCAGGCGTGACTCATCAGCGTGTTGCGGGACAGTTGCGCCAATTGTTCGCCGTGCAGTGCCTGATTGCATAGCGCCCCCAGGCCGGTATTGACGCCATAGGCACGTTGTTCACTGGCGACAATTTTCTGAACGATGGCCTGCGCATTGTCGATACGCGCCCAGGCAGCGTCAGACAGGTTGAGCGGTGCCTGATATCTGGCTACCGCCACCACGTCTTGCCAGCGCAACGGCAGGTTGTCGAGGGTGACCGAAATAGGGTAGTGCATATTGCTCTCCTCAGGCACGGGCCGCGATCATCGGGCGCGGTTTCTGTACGTTCTCATCCAGCGCCAGACGGCGTTGCACGAAGCGGTTAACATACTCATCGGCCGGGTTGTTAAGGATCTCCTGCGGCGTGCCGACCTGGATCAGTTTGCCGTCTTTGAGGATCGCGATCCGGTTACCGATGCGCACGGCCTCGTCCAGATCGTGGGTGATAAACACCAGCGTCTTGTGCAGCTCTTTTTGCAGCGCCAGCAGTTGATCCTGCATTTCGGCGCGGATCAACGGATCGAGCGCGCTGAACGCTTCGTCCAGCAAAATGATGTCGGTATCGGTGGCCAGCGCACGCGCCAGCCCGACGCGTTGACGCATGCCGCCGGAGAGTTGATGCGGGTAGGATTTCTCATAGCCCTTTAGCCCGACGGTGTTGATCCAATGCAGTGCGCGCTCCTGATACACTTCTTTTGTTTCACCGCGTACTTTCAATCCGTAGGCCACGTTGTCCAGCACTGTCTTGTGCGGCAGCAGGCCAAAGCTCTGGAACACCATGCTGATCTTGTGACGGCGGAAGTGCTCAAGCTGCTTTTCGTCGTAGCGCAGGATATCCTCGCCATCCACCAGGATCTGGCCGCTGGTGGGATCGATAAGCCGGTTGAAGTGGCGTACCAGGGTGGATTTCCCCGATCCGGACAGGCCCATGATCACAAAGATCTCACCGGCTTCGATCGACATCGACAGATCGTGCACGCCGATCACGCAGTCCGTCGCGGCCTGCACTTCCTGCTTGGTTTTACCCTGCTGGCTCATTGCCAGCGCCGCCGTCGTTTTGTGGCCGAAGATCTTGTAGACGTTCTTGATTTCGATTTTGTTCATCGGGGTTACCTCGCAATGGCGGTGCGGCCATAAGCCTGGGTGATACGGTCAATGACTACGGCGAGAATAACGATCGCCAGACCTGCCTCCAGGCCCAGACCGACGTTCAGTGTCTGAATGCCCACCAGCACGTCTTCGCCCAGCCCGCGTGCACCGATCATCGAGGCCACAACCACCATTGACAGCGACATCATGGTGGTCTGGTTGATACCGGCCATGATGCTTGGCAGCGCCAGCGGCAACTGCACGCCGAACAGTTTCTGCCAGCGGTTGGCGCCAAAGGCAGTGACGGATTCCATCACTTCTTTGTCCACCTGGCGGATACCCAAATCGGTCAGGCGGATCAGCGGTGGCGTGGCGTAGATCACCGTCGCCAGAATTGCCGGCACCTTGCCCAGCCCGAACAGCATCAACACCGGGATCAGGTAGACGAAGCTCGGCATGGTTTGCATCACGTCCATCAGCGGCATCATTACTGCCCGTACGCGATCGCTACGCGCCGCCAATATGCCTTGCGGAATGCCGATAATCACCGCCAGCAGCGTGGCGACCAGCACCAGCGCCAGTGTTTGCATCAATTTGTCCCACATCCCTGCGGTACCGACCAGCAGCAACAGGCCGACGATCACTACCGTCGGCAGCCAACGGCGGGTGGCGTGCCAGGCCAGTAGCCCGACCACGGCCAGCATCACCCACCATGGGGTGGCGCGCAGCAGGCTTTCGAGGTGGATCACCGCCCACAGCAAGGTGTCGGAGATCTTGCGGAACATATCGCCATAGTTGTTGACCAGCACGTCGACCCAGCGATTGATCCAATCGGCGATGGAGAAAGTAAAACGATCTGGAAACATAAGTATTTACCCCTGTCAGGCCCGAAGCGCACAGGCTCCGGGTTGGTGTTTACTGAATGCCAAAGCGATTACAAGGAGGCCTGAATTTTTTTCGCTGCGTCTTCGCTGACCCACTGTTTCCAGATTTCCGGGTGCTGCTTGAAGAACTCCAGCGCCAGCTTCTCTGAGCTGATGCGTTCCTTGCTCATGCGCGCCAGATTCTGGTTAATCAGATCAAGCGGCAGATTCACTTTTGACAACACCTGCACCAGTTCAGGCGCCTGCTGGTTAAACACGCTGGAAATACCGACCTTGATGTGGATGTTCTTGTCCACGCCCGGTTCTTCCAGTTTCACCAGATCGAGCTGACCCATGATCGGGGTAGGGGACCAGTAGTAGAACAGGATAGGTTCGCCGCGACGGTAGCTGGAGAGGATCGCGGTATCCAGTGCCGGGCCGGTGCCAGGGCGGAAGTTGGTGAACTTGTCGTCCAGCTTGAATTTTTTGAGGATCGCGGTGTTATCCAGTTCGCAGGTCCAGCCGGCCGGGCAGTTGTAAAAACGGCCTTTGTCCGGTTCTTCCTGATCGCGAAATACCTGCACATATTTGGCCAAATCGGGGATGCTTTTCAGATCCGGCGTCAGCGGTTTCAACTTGCGTTTGGCATCGCCTTCAATCACATAGCGCGGCACGTACCAGCCTTCAACCGCGCCGACAATCGGCGCACCCACGCTGACCGCTTTGCCGGCTTTCTCTGCCTTGTTCCAGACTTCGCTGCGGCCAATCCACTCTTCGGCGAACACCTGAATGTCGTTGGTGCCGACTGCCTGCTCCATGGTGATGGAGTTACCCGGCAGCGCGTCGGTTTTACAGTCGTAACCCTTTTGCAGCACATATTGCATGACGTCGGTCAGCAGCATGCCGCTTTCCCAGTTGAGTCCGGCGAATTTGACCGGCTTGCCGGACTCGCACCAGCCTGCTGCGCGCGCGGACAGGCTGCCTGTCATCAGCCCGAGCGCGATCAGCGGTATCCATAATTTGTGTCGTGTTTGCATAGTGATACTCCACTTTAATGACGAAGAGCCCGGGAACGGCGGGCTCGTGAGATTAATACTGTGGTGAGGACGTGACGGGTGAACCCCCGCCTTTTTTACGTACCCACAACCAGTAAGCCAGGGTAAGGAAGGCCACCCACACCAGCCCGACGTACAGGGCAATGCGGCTGTCTTCGAAGTAACCGAGCAGGCCGATAACGAACAGCATAAATATCGTTGCCAGCGCCGGTGCGACCGGCCACCACGGCACCGGGAAACTCAATTTGCTGACTTCTTGCGGCGTCAGCGTACGGCGCATGGCAATCTGCGATAGCAGGATCATCAGCCATACCCAGACGGTGGCGAAGGTGGCGATGGAAGCGATGATCATAAATACCTGTTTCGGGATCAGGTAATTGAGCACCACGCCCAGCAGCAGGGCGACCGACATCACCAACACCGTCATCCAGGGCACGCCATTGGAGGTCAGTTTGGAGAAGCTTTTCGGTGCCTGACCATCCTGCGCCATGCCGTACATCATGCGGCCTGCGCCGAAGATGTCGCTGTTAATGGCGGAAATGGCGGCGGTGATCACCACCACGTTAAGTACGTTGGCGGCCGAGCTGATGCCCAGATTGCTGAAAATCTCAACAAAGGGGCTGCCGTTCTGGCCGATGCTGTTCCACGGATAGATAGCCATCAGCACCAGCAGCGTCAGCACATAAAACAGCAAAATGCGGATCGGTACGGCATTGATCGCCTTCGGCAGTACCTTCGCGGGGTCTTTTGCCTCGCTGGCGGTAATGCCGATGATCTCAATGCCGCCGAAGGCGAACATCACCACCGCCAATGAAGCGACCACGCCGCCGATGCCGTTAGGCATAAAGCCGCCGTGCGCCCACAGATTGCTGATGCCGGTGGCGTGCTGAGCCTGGCCAAAACCAAACAGCATCACGGCACCGCCGCCGACTATCATCGCCACAATGGCAGCAACCTTGATCAGCGACAGCCAAAACTCCATTTCGCCGAACACTTTCACGCTGCACAGATTGAGCGCACCGATAAACATGATAATGCTGAGTACCCACACCCATTGGGCGACGTCCGGGAACCACAGCCCCATATAGATGCCGAAGGCGGTCACGTCCGCCAGGGCGACAATCACCATTTCGAAGGTATAGGTCCAGCCGGTGAGGAAACCGGCCAGCGGGCCAAGATAATGGCTGGCGTAGTGGCCGAATGAACCGGAAACCGGCTGATGCACCGCCATTTCCCCCAGCGCGCGCATCACCATAAAGACCGCCGCGCCGCCCACCAGATAGGCCAGCAGCACTGCAGGACCGGCCAGTTGGATCGCCCCGGCGGAGCCATAGAACAGCCCGGTGCCGATGGCGGAGCCGAGTGCCATAAAGCGGATATGTCGCGCGTTTAATCCGCGTCTGAGTTGTGGTGTTTCGTTATGCATGTTGCTTCCCGTCGAGTTTTTACGGCAGAACAGGCACGCGCTATCCGCACCGGGCGGATAGCGCCCGGTGGGACAGAACAAACTGCGTGGTAGGTTTTATTTATGCCTGGCTAGGCAGCAGTGCTGCAGGCATTAGCGAGGTCAGGTGACCGGCCGCCAACAGCTGGCTGGCGGCTTCAATGTCGGGAGCGAAGAAACGATCCTTGTCGTAGTAACTGACTTGCTCGCGCAGTGTGCGGCGGGCCTGCTCCAGGCTTTCGGTGGTTTTCAGCCCTTTACGCAGATCCAGCCCCTGACAGGCTGCCAGCCACTCGACGGCCAGAATGCCGCGAACGTTATCCGCCATTTCCCACAGGCGACGACCGGCGGCCGGTGCCATGGAAACATGGTCTTCCTGGTTGGCCGAGGTCGGAATGCTGTCGACGCTGGCCGGGTGCGCCAGCGCTTTGTTTTCGCTGGTCAGCGCCGCGGCGGTCACCTGGGCAATCATAAAGCCGGAGTTCACCCCGCCGTTGTCCACCAGGAAAGGTGGCAACTGCGACATGTGTTTATCCATCATCAGCGAGATGCGGCGTTCGGACAGTGAACCGATTTCGGCAAACGCCAGCGCCAGATTGTCGGCGGCCATGGCGACCGGTTCGGCGTGGAAGTTACCGCCGGACAGTACGTCGCCTTGGTCAGCAAAGACCAACGGGTTGTCGGAGACGGCGTTGGCTTCGACTTCCAGCACTTCGGCGGCCTGGCGAATTTGCGTCAGGCAGGCGCCCATCACCTGCGGCTGGCAGCGCAGGGAGTACGGATCCTGCACTTTTTCACAGTTGCGGTGTGAATCGGACACTTCGCTGCGCTCGCCCAGCAGATGGCGGTAAGCGGCGGCGGCGTCGATCTGACCACGCTGACCGCGCACGGCATGAATGCGCGCATCAAACGGGCTGCGTGAACCCAGAGCGGCTTCCACCGTCAGGCTACCGGTGACCGTTGCCGCGGCGTACAGATCTTCCACGTCAAACAAACCGCGCAGGGCAAAGGCAGCGGAAACCTGGGTGCCGTTCAGCAGTGCCAGACCTTCTTTGGCCGCCAGCGTCAGCGGTTTCAGGCCCGCTTTGGCCAGCGCTTCGGTGGCAGGCAGCCATTCGCCCTGATAACGGGCCTTGCCTTCACCCAGCAGCACCAGGCTCATGTGTGCCAGCGGTGCCAGGTCACCGGAGGCGCCTACGGAGCCTTTCAGCGGGATATGCGGATAGACTTCGGCGTTGACCAGCGCCATCAGCGCCTCGATCACTTCCAGACGGATGCCGGAGAAGCCGCGCGACAGGCTATTGATTTTCAGCACCATAATCAGGCGCACCAGATTGTCGTCGGTGGGCGCACCGACACCGGCGGCATGCGACAGCACGATAGAACGCTGCAGGTCTTCCAGATCTTCGCGGGCGATGCGGGTGGATGCCAGCAGGCCGAAACCGGTGTTAATGCCGTAGGTGGTACGGTTTTCCTCAACGATACGTTCAACGCAGGCAACGCTTTTCTGGATATCTGCGTAGGCGTTGTCGTCCAGAGTCAGGGTGACCGGGTGTTGATAAATTTCACGCAGTTGCGCCAGTGTCAGTTGGCCTGGGCGAATAGTCAGCGCTTTCATGCTTTGTCTCCTTGAGTCGCAGCCACCATCGGCAGGTTCAGACCTTGCTCGCGGGCGCATTCAATGGCGATGTCGTAACCGGCATCGGCGTGACGCATTACGCCGGTGGCCGGGTCATTATGTAATACGCGGGCGATGCGTTCTGCGGCTTCATCGGTGCCGTCACAAACGATAACCATACCGGAGTGTTGGGAGAAGCCCATGCCGACGCCACCGCCGTGGTGCAGGGAAACCCAGGTCGCGCCGCTGGCGGTATTGAGCAGGGCGTTGAGCAGCGGCCAGTCGGACACGGCGTCTGAGCCGTCTTTCATTGATTCGGTTTCACGGTTCGGGCTGGCAACCGAGCCGGAGTCCAGATGGTCACGGCCGATGACGATAGGTGCGGACAGCTCACCGCTGCGGACCATTTCGTTGAACGCCAGACCCAGTTTGGCGCGTTGGCCCAGACCGACCCAGCAGATACGTGCCGGCAGACCCTGGAAGCTGATGCGCTCGCGTGCCATATCCAGCCAGCGGTGCAGATGCTCGTCATCCGGGATCAGTTCTTTAACCATGGCGTCGGTTTTGTAGATGTCTTGTGGATCGCCAGACAGTGCGGCCCAGCGGAACGGGCCAACGCCGCGGCAGAACAGCGGACGGATATAAGCCGGTACGAAGCCTGGGAAATCAAAGGCATTGCTGACGCCCATTTCTTTCGCCATTTGGCGAATGTTGTTGCCGTAGTCGAAGGTTGGCACGCCCATTTTCTGGAACGCCAGCATGGCTTCAACGTGTTCGGCCATTGACTGCTTGGCGGCGATAACCACCTGAGCGGGTTCGGTCAGCGCACGCTGACGGTATTCTTCCCAGCTCCAGCCCTTAGGCAGGTAGCCGTTCAGCGGATCGTGGGCGCTGGTCTGGTCGGTGACCATGTCCGGACGCACGCCGCGGCGCACCAGTTCCGGCAGAACGTCCGCCGCGTTACCGCACAGGGCGATGGAGATGGCTTTGCCTTCAGCGGTGTATTTCTTGATGCGGGCCAGTGCGTCGTCCAGATCTTTGGCCTGTTCATCGACGTAGCGGGTTTTCAGGCGGAAATCGATGCGGCTCTGCTGGCATTCGATGTTCAGCGAGCAAGCACCTGCCAGCGTGGCAGCCAGCGGCTGTGCGCCACCCATGCCACCCAGACCGGCGGTCAGTACCCAGCGGCCTTGCAGGCTGCCGTCATAATGTTGGCAACCCGCTTCGACGAAGGTCTCGTAGGTGCCCTGGACGATGCCCTGGCTACCGATGTAGATCCAGCTGCCGGCGGTCATCTGGCCGTACATGGCCAGGCCTTTGGCATCCAGTTCGTTAAAGTGTTCCCAGGTTGCCCAGTGAGGCACCAGGTTGGAGTTGGCGATCAGCACGCGTGGCGCGTTGCTGTGGGTTTTGAATACCCCAACCGGTTTGCCGGACTGCACCAGCAGGGTTTCGTCGTCTTCCAGGGTTTTCAGGGTAGCGACAATTTTGTCGTAGCAATCCCAGTCACGCGCGGCGCGGCCGATGCCGCCGTATACCACCAGCTCGTGCGGATTCTCCGCCACTTCAGGATCGAGGTTGTTCATCAGCATGCGCAACGGCGCTTCGGTCAGCCAGCTTTTTGCATTTAATTTTGTGCCGCGTGGCGCGCGTACTTCGACATTGCGAACTTTGTTATTTGCAGTCACAGCATTTTCCTCAAACAGTATTGGTGCAGAATCCCATAACGCGGTGGGGTGAATCACCACGCCATAACAATGCGTAGGGTTTATTAACATATACTTGTATGTACAAGCATATGCAACACCGACCAGTGGATGCCAAAAATGGCATAAGAGAAAGTTATTTTTGTTATTAATCAATGTGTTGTTATTTAATCAGACGTTGTGGCCATTAGCTGGGCAGGGGAGAACAGTGAGCTATTCAACAAAAATGAATTAAAAATGGGTCAATTTTGCGCGTCTAATCACAATAAATTTACATACCTATTACAAGTTAGGCCCTGTGATAAAAAAGTCCTATATCTGAAAGCAAAACGCCCGCCAGAGGGCGGGCATTTTTCTTTATGCAGCAGGCTGTAATACCGCTCTGCGGGTCATTTTGAATACCGTGGCGATAGCGGCGATCAACGCCGGCACGCACAGGAACATCAAAATACTCTGCACTTCCCACTGCATGGCCAGCAGCTGCGCTCCCATCATGGTGCCCGCCACGCCACCAAAGCGGCCGATGCCCTGCATCCAGGCAATGCCGGTTGCGCGACTGTGGGTGGGGTAGAAGGTCGCCGCCAGCGTTTGCAGGCCGGACTGCGCGCCGTTCATGGTAATCCCCATCAGGAAGATAAAGGTGCCCAGCAGCACGATATGGCTGTCCTCGGTGGCCATCGCCACGATCAGCAGCGCGGTAATGACAAAGCCGCTCGACACCACCTTATGGGCATTCCAGCGATCCATCAGCCAGCCGGCCACCAGAATGCCAAGGGTGCCGCCGAAGGTGAACAGCGAGGTCAGGATCGCCGACTGCTCCAACTGATAGCCCAGCCCCTGCATCAGGATAGGCATCCAGCTCAGCAGCACGTAATAAATTACCAGCCCCATAAAGTAGGTCAGCCACAGCATCAGCGTGCCGGTCAGATAAGGCCGGGTGAACAACAGGCCGACGCTGGTTTTCGACTGTGCCAGTTTCTCTTCATACAGATAGAAACGCGTGACGTTATCGAGATTTTGGCTGACAAAGCGCTGGGCAATGCGTTTGATTTTGATCGCGTCTTTGCCGCGGTTAACCATGTACTTCACCGATTCCGGCAGGAACAGGATCAACAATACCGTCAGCACCAGCGGAGCGATCGCTCCCAGCAACAGCACGCTGTGCCAGCCATAGGCCGGGATCAGCCATGACGAAATCGCTCCGCCGCCTGCGGCACCCAGAGGGAAACCACAGTACATGGTGTTAATCGCCAATGAACGGCAGCGCTGCGGTGCATATTCGGAAATCAGCGTGATGGCGTTCGGCATTGCCGCTCCCAGCCCCAGACCGGTGAGAAAACGCCACAGCGTCAGGCTATTGAGTGAGCCGGCATAGGCGGTGGCCAGGCTTGAAAGACCGAAGAACAGGCATGAAAACACCAACACCCGTTTGCGGCCGATTCGGTCGGAGATCGGTCCGGCAACCAGTGCACCGAGTGACAGGCCCAACAGGGCGGCGCTCAGTACCGGGCCGAGATCCTGTTTTACAATGCCCCAGTCTTTGGCGACCGAAGGGGCGATATACCCCATGGCCGCGGTGTCGAAGCCATCAATGGCCAGGATCAGGAATCCCAAAATGATCAAGGTCCAGTGAAACAGCGAGAATTTGCTGTCGTCGATGGCCTGCTGAATATTTAACTCGGTGGAATGAGCCATGGCACCCTCTAAACGCAGATGTGATTGTGGTGGATGAACCGCCGAAACTGGCGTCCGGCTTGTGCTTGCCTGTATATACATCTGCGTGCGAGCGATTTATGTCAAATATATTTATCTTATACGTTAATTAAATGTTGTTTTTGCGAAGCAGATTACACCGTCAGTGCAAGGGACTGGTTCAGTAAACTAATTAAATGAAGCCGATAGCCGGTGAGATCGGCTGGCCGCCGAGCGCTGGATAAAATTTAATACAATTTCGCCCGTTTGGTCGCCGGGCCGGAATCTGCGATAATCTCTTTTTACCTTTCCAGATTGAGAAACCGATGCAGTACCCGATTAATGAAATGTTCCAAACCTTGCAGGGCGAAGGCTTTTTTACCGGCGTTCCGGCCATTTTTATCCGCCTGCAGGGCTGCCCGGTAGGATGCAGCTGGTGCGATACCAAACATACCTGGGAAAAGGAAGCCAATCGGGAAGTCGACATGCAACGGATTTTAGTGAAAACCGAAGAGAGCGACGCCTGGGGCAGTGCCAGCGCCGAGCAGTTACTGGCGGTCATTCGCCAACAAGGCTACACCGCGCGCCATGTAGTGATCACCGGCGGTGAACCCTGCATTTACGATCTGACTCCGCTGACTGAATTACTCGAAGAGCATGGCTACGGTTGCCAGATTGAAACCAGCGGCACTCACGAGATCCAATGCTCGGCGAAAACCTGGGTAACGGTTTCACCCAAGGTGAATATGCGCGGTGGCATGAAGGTGCTGAGCCAGGCTTTGCAGCGCGCTGATGAAGTGAAACATCCGGTCGGACGTGAGCGTGATATTGAAGCGCTGGATGCGCTGCTGGCGACGCTGCACGATGAGAAGCCGCGGATTATAGCGTTGCAGCCGATCAGTCAGAAGGAAGAGGCGACCCGCCTGTGTATTGAAACCTGCATTGCGCGCAACTGGCGCCTGTCGATGCAGACCCATAAGTATCTGAATATCTCATAAAAAAGTTAACCAAGGATGGTTAGGATTGAAAAGAGAAATTGCTTGGGAAGAACCTTTTGATGACAGCTATGGCCCCGGATTTATTACCAGAATGTTTGTTGTTTCTGGTAGGGTCTATGCAGTGGGTTTTGAGGAAATCTACAACGATCAACAATTGGTAAATAAAGGTATTCATATCAACGCCGACATACCTGATTTCCAATTTCCTGATGCGGGAATGTGGGCTGTCGCATTTGATCAGGTTGAAACGGCTGAAGCGTGGGGGGGTTACAACCACGTGAGATTACCTGGATTATTGGCCGGTAAGGTGCTGCTTAAAGTTGCCAGGTCAATTATTGAGCATTACTATGTATCAAATGCAGGTGCTTATGTTTTCAGTGCTGCACTGGACCGAGAGCATGAGAGGAATGTGGATCTCGTAAGCATTTATAATGGTTTCTTGGGATTAGGCTATAAAAGAACGAAACCGTTGGTCGCACTACCTAATATGAAATGTTATGGCAATCTGGGTGAAGGAGGGAGAGGATATGTCGTCACTACAGAAAGTTACTGATGCTGCAACTCTGGAGCGTTTGTCTTTAGACTTGGGTTCCAAACTTCACGCAGCGGCCAGAGACATCATGAAGAAGAAGTTACAAACTGGCGAATATCAAATGATCAATGGGCGTATTGTTTCTGTTGATCATAAGCGCAGTAAAAAAACTGTTGTAGAGGTTTGAAACAGGACATTTTGTAGAAGGGCGCCATAGGGCGCCCTTTCTTTAGCCTTTATACACGCATCCGGCGGTACAGGTTTCTTTCACCATCACCGCAGTCAGCTCCGGCAACTGGGGTTTAAGCTGCTGCCAAATCCAGGCGGCAAGGACTTCGCTGGTGGGATTTTCCAATCCTGGAATATCATTGAGATAATTGTGATCCAGGCGCTCCCAGATTGGGGAGAACACGGCTTTAAGCTCGGCGAAATCCATCACCCAACCGGTGTGTGCATCCACTTCACCGGTCACTTCCAGACGCACCATAAACGAATGCCCGTGCAGACGGCCGCATTTATGGCCCTCCGCTACGTTCGGCAAGCGGTGTGCGGCTTCAAACTGAAAATCTTTAAACAGCGTGGTTGCCATTATTACGGCCTCATTGACTCAAAAACCGCCGAAGTTTACCGGAAACGGAGCTTTCTTGCCATTTATACCGCTTTGGTCTACCGGTAGCGCTGTCAAAGTTGGCTTAACACTTTTTTTGTTTGGTCCTTGATAGACCTATCGGTTGGGGTAATGAGCGGTAAATGCGATTCATTCAATAAGTGTCAAAAAAACGGTTTAATTTTCATGTAGATAAAAAAGTCCGCTTAGCGCTTTAAGCACTATCCGTTACCAGAAAAACAGCTTAGTCATTTTAGTTATTATTTATTGCTATCCCTTATTTAATCGTTGCCAATCGGCTGGGTAACCTTACAAACTCTCCTGATCTTTTCAGGACCGCAGACCGAACGAAAAAATAGCGGCTGACACTGGCGAGCACCTGGCTGGATAGGTGCCATGTATAGGAAATAAGTACTGCAATGACGACTCAGGCACCTCCAACATCTTTGCTCCCGCTGACGCCCGAACAGCTGGCGCGCCTGCAGGCGGCGATTGGTGAATATTCACCAACGCAGCTGGCGTGGCTGTCAGGTTATTTCTGGGGAATGGTTAATCAACAGCCTGGCAGCGTTGCCATTGCGCCGGTGGCTTCCGCTGCCGCCAGCATCACGGTGATCTCTGCTTCGCAGACTGGCAATGCACGTCGCCTGGCGGAACAGCTGCGCGACGATCTGTTGGCCGCCAAGCTGAGCGTCACCCTGGTGAATGCCGGTGACTACAAGTTCAAGCAGATTGCCCAGGAACGCTTGCTGGTGATCGTCGCCTCCACGCAGGGAGAAGGCGAGCCGGCGGAAGAGGCGGTTGCGCTGCATAAATTCCTGTTCTCAAAGAAAGCGCCCAAGCTTAACGAAACCGCGTTTGCGGTCTTCGGGCTGGGGGATACTTCCTACGAAAACTTCTGTCAGTCGGGCAAAGACTTCGACGGCAAGCTGGCCGAACTGGGTGCCGAGCGCCTGGTCGAGCGGGTGGATGCCGACGTGGAATATCAGGAACTGGCCACGGCCTGGCGTAAACAGGTAGTGGAAGTGCTGAAAGTCCGCGCGCCGGCGGAAAATTCCGCACCGGGAGTACTAGCCAGCGGCGCAGTTGACCTGCTCGATAGCAGCCCATACAGCAAAGAACAGCCGCTGACCGCGCAACTGGCGGTGAAGCAAAAAATTACCGGCCGTGCGTCAGATAAAGACGTACGCCATATCGAGATTGATCTGGGCGATTCGGGTCTGCGCTACCGACCGGGTGACGCGTTGGGCGTCTGGTTCGATAACGATCCTGCGCTGGTAGACGAACTGGTGCAACTGCTGTGGCTGAAAGGCGACGAGCCGGTGGAGGTCGAAGGTAAAACTCTGCCGCTGGCGCAAGCGTTGCGCAGCCATTTCGAATTGACGCAGAACACTACGCCGATCGTCGACAAATACGCGGCGCTGTCGCGCGACGAGAAACTGATTGGCCTACTGGCAGATAAAGCCGCGCTGCAGCATTACGCGCACAACACGCCGATTGTCGACATGGTGCGTCAGGCACCGGCCGATCTCAATGCCGAACAGTTGATTGGCCTGTTGCGCCCTCTGACGCCGCGTCTGTACTCCATCGCCTCCTCGCAGGCTGAGAACGAAAACGAAGTGCACGTGACCGTCGGCGTGGTGCGCTACGACATTGACGGTCGCGCTCGTGCCGGTGGCGCTTCCAGCTTCCTGGCCGATCGCCTGGAAGAGGACGGTGATGTGCGGGTGTTCATCGAGCACAACGACAACTTCCGCCTGCCAGCCAACCCGGAAACGCCGGTGATCATGATTGGCCCTGGCACCGGCATTGCGCCGTTCCGCGCCTTTATGCAGCAACGTGACGCTGATGGCGCCGGCGGTAAGAATTGGCTGTTCTTCGGCAACCCGCACTTTACCGAAGATTTCCTGTATCAGGTCGAATGGCAGCGCTATGTGAAGGATGGCCTGCTGACTCGTATCGATCTGGCCTGGTCACGCGATCAACAACATAAAGTCTATGTTCAAGACAAACTGCGCGAACAGGGCGCGGAAGTGTGGCGTTGGATCCAGGAAGGCGCGCATATTTACGTCTGTGGCGATGCCAACCGCATGGCGAAGGACGTGGAAAACACATTACTGGAACTGGTGGCCGAGCACGGTGGTATGGATACCGAGCTGGCGGATGAATTTTTAAGTGAGCTGCGCCTTGAGCGCCGTTATCAGCGAGATGTTTACTGATGAGTGATAAACACCCGGGGCCTCTGGTGGTTGAAGGCAAATTGGCCGATGCCGAGCGTTTGAAGAAAGAAAGCAACTTCCTGCGTGGCACCATCGCTGAAGATTTGAAGGACGGTTTGACCGGTGGTTTTACCGGTGACAACTTCCTGCTGATCCGTTTTCACGGCATGTACCAGCAGGACGACCGTGATATTCGCGCCGAACGCGCCGAGCAGAAGCTGGAGCCGCGCCACGCGATGATGCTGCGCTGCCGTCTGCCGGGAGGGATTATCTCTCCCCAGCAATGGCTGGGCATTGATAAGTTCGCGCAGGAAAGCACCCTGTACGGCAGCATCCGTATCACCAACCGCCAGACCTTCCAGTTCCATGGCATTTTGAAGGGCAACGTGAAGCCGGTTCACCAACTGTTGGGCCGCCTGGGGCTGGACGCGCTGGCTACCGCCAACGACGTTAACCGTAACGTGCTTTGTACTTCTAACCCGGTGGAGTCAGAACTGCATCAGGAAGCCTACGAGTGGGCGAAGAAGATTTCCGAACATCTGTTGCCGCGCACCCGTGCTTACGCGGAAGTGTGGCTGGATCAGGAAAAAGTGGCGACCACCGACGAAGAACCGATCCTCGGGGCGACCTATCTGCCACGCAAGTTTAAAACCACGGTGGTGATCCCGCCGCAGAATGACGTTGATCTGCACGCCAACGACATGAACTTTGTGGCGATCGCCAAAAACGGCAAGCTGGTGGGCTTCAACCTGCTGGTGGGCGGCGGTCTGTCGATTGAACATGGCAACAAGAAAACTTATGCGCGCCAGGCCAGCGAGTTCGGCTACATCCCGCTGGAGCACACGCTGGCAGTCGCCGAAGCGGTAGTGACCACCCAGCGCGACTGGGGTAATCGTACCGATCGTAAAAATGCCAAAACCAAATACACGCTGGAGCGCGTAGGGGTGGATACTTTCCGCGCCGAAGTAGAAAAACGGGCAGGCATCACTTTTGAGCCGATCCGCCCGTATGAATTCACCGGTCGCGGCGATCGCATTGGTTGGGTGAAAGGTATTGATAGCCAATGGCACCTGACGCTGTTTATTGAGAACGGCCGGTTATTGGATTACCCGGGGCGTCCGCTGAAAACCGGCGTTGCCGAGATCGCGCGGATCCACAAAGGGGATTTCCGCCTGACGGCCAACCAGAACCTGATCGTCGCCGGTGTGCCGGAAAGCGAGAAGGCGAAGATCGAAGCTCTGGCGCGAGATCATGGTCTGATCGACGATGGGGTCAGCGTACAGCGCCAAAACTCGATGGCCTGCGTATCCTTCCCGACCTGCCCGTTGGCAATGGCGGAGGCCGAGCGTTTCTTGCCGGAGTTCGTCACCAAGGTGGAAGGGATCCTGCATCGGCACGGCGTGGGGGATGAGCACATCGTATTGCGCATCACCGGCTGCCCGAATGGCTGTGGCCGCGCACTGCTGGCGGAGATTGGCCTGGTGGGTAAAGCGGTAGGTCGCTATAACCTGCATTTGGGCGGTAACCGGGAAGGCACGCGTATTCCGCGCATGTACCGAGAAAATATTAACGAAGAAGAAATTCTGCGAGAGATTGACCAACTGGTGGGCCGTTGGGCCACCGAGCGCACGGCAGGCGAAGGCTTTGGTGATTTCACCATCCGCGCCGGTGTGGTCAGGCCGGTGGTCGATCCGGCACAGGATTTCTGGGACTGACGCCATTTGGCCCCGCTGGCACAGGGGGCTGGATCTGCGCGGTATGATTCAAGCATCAGGAGGCAGGCAACATGGCTGAATTCAATCTGGCGGAGCTGAACGCGCTGCCCAAATCAGGGCAGGCGTTGTCACTGGCGGTGGTTAATGGTCAGTTGGAAACCCTTTCTGCCGAGCAACGTGTGGAATGGGCGCTGGAGCATTTGCCGGGCGAGTTTGTACTCTCTTCAAGTTTTGGTATTCAGGCGGCGGTGTGTTTGCATTTGGTGACCAGGATCAAACCGGATATCCCGGTGATCCTCACCGATACCGGCTATTTGTTCCCGGAAACCTATCAGTTTATCGATCAATTGGCCGACAAGCTGAAGTTAAACCTGCAGGTGTTCCGCGCCGAACAGTCACCTGCCTGGCAGGAGGCACGCTACGGCAAACTGTGGGAGCAGGGCGTTGAGGGCATTGAGAAATACAACCAAATCAACAAGGTTGAGCCGATGAATCGCGCGCTGGAAACCCTCGGCGGGCAGACCTGGTTCGCTGGCCTGCGTCGCGAACAATCGGGCAGTCGTGCTCACTTGCCGGTGTTGGCAGTGCAGCGCGGAGTGTTCAAGATCCTGCCGATTATCGACTGGGACAATCGAAAAATATATCAATACCTGACCGAGCACGGCCTGAGTTACCACCCGCTGTGGGAGCAAGGCTATCTGTCGGTAGGAGATACCCACACTACGCAGAAATGGGAACCGGGCATGAGCGAGGAAGAAACCCGCTTCTTCGGCCTGAAGCGTGAGTGCGGCCTGCACGAAGGCTAATGTAAACTTCCAAGGGCTCGGCATTGGCTGGGCCCTTGTTAATTTAGCAGCATATGTCGCCAGAGTGCCGCACCGATATCTTGGCGGGTATGTAAAATCAGTAGAATATCTACGCGATTTTCTGTCACTTCATACAGCGTGCGGTAGTCGTGACGATCCAAACGTTCACGTACTGCCAGGCCAAACTCGGCTAACTGAGCGTTATAACGGCAGCGTAGTGGGTCAACGCGCAAATGTTCGAGATTTTCGGCAAATATCGCATCAACGAATCTTGCCGCCCCTGGTGGGCCAAGAGTGATGGCTTTAAAGGACTCAATATCACTGAGGCACTGCAATGCGGTATTAGTGAGGTGAACATCATACATGGTGGTGATCCTTACCCCCGTGATGCGCGTAACCTTTGTAATGCCTCTTCAGCAGAAAGTGTTCTGCCTTCAGTGACATCCTGTTTAGCCTTCAATGTTAGTTTCAGCAACGCATGTGTTTGCCGTTCTCGTTCCCAGGCAGCCAGCTCTTCCTGGCGCTCGGCTGCAGTTTGAACGAATAATTCAGCGGTTCCATTTCTCGTCACCCAAACACCTCCCTTGAAAATTTCGGGAGAGCCGAGGCTTTCCCGCGTCGCTTTCTGCGACAGGGTCTTTTGTGTGCTCATCAGTCGGGCTCCTGCTGCGAAATCCTGGCAACAGTATACTCAGTCGAGCATTGGGGTACAAAATTTGTACTGAATTTTACCCCCGATACGACTACTTTTTCTTTGGCGCTTTAGGTGGATGCGCCTGCGCCAGCTCTTTGATCAACGGCAGCAGGATCTGCACGCTCTCGCGGCTGCGTTTATCGATCCGTCCTGGCAAATTACGTTCCAGGTATTGCAGATTATCGTACTGCGGGCGGTGCCAACTTATGCCCTGTGGGAAGTGCGGGCTGACGGCACGCTGCTGATAACCGTCTTTCTTGCCCAACGACCAGTTGGTGGCTTCGACGGACAGCACCGGAATACCGGCTTTATCAAACACCTCCTGATCGGAGCAGCAGCCGGTGCCCTTCGGGTGCGCCTGGCTGCCTGGGTTAGTGGCGGCGGTAATGCCATAGCGGTGGGCGATGTCCAGTGCACGATCGCGGCTCTGTTTCGCCAACTTGGGTGGCGTGTTGTGGCCAGCGTTGAAATACAGTCGATCGCCGGTGATCAGGCTGTCGAGGTTAATCACCAGCACAGTATTGCGTTTTTCTTCCGGGCTCATACGTTGCAGATAGTTCTGCGCCCCCAATGAGCCGATTTCTTCGGCGCTGGTGGCAACAAAGCGCAGGCCATAAGCCGTGGGGATGTTCTTCAGGCGCTCTGCCAACTCCAGCATTACACCGATACCGGAGGCATTGTCATCGACCCCCTGTAGCGTCAGGCCGCCGAGGTTGTTATCCAGGTCGGCGTCGCTTTGTGGCGTATAGGTATCAAAATGCGCCACGATCAGAATTTGCTGCGGATTGCTGCCATTTTTAGCGGCGATCACCGAGCTGGCGGTAACATTATTCCAGTTCTTTTTACCGTCTTTACTGGTGTAGAGATAACGGGTATTGAAGCTGCGGATATCGCTCTGATAACCCATCTTGCTGAACTGCTGGTTTAGATAGTCTGCGGTGAGCAGTTCGGCCGGGCTGCCTGCCATACGGCCGGGGAAATAGGTAGCGATATGGCGGATTTGGTCAGCGGCGAATTTACCCATCGGGAGATCTTTCGCGGGCTGTGTGGCGGCAGAAACGCTGAAAACACCGCCGAGCACTGCCACCAGCAGGCCGGCCTTTAGATAAAAGCGGGAAAACATACCGAAAAATCCTTCTTTTTAATGTCGGTAATACCGATTCTTTTTGCGGCCCTCAGTATGAGACTCGGCGGCAGATTAAACAATTTCCACCGCTCTGAAATTTTAGCTGCACAGGCAAAATTTCGGTGCTGTGCGCAACTAATGATGTCGAACCTTGTTCCGTGCAAAATATTGTGCGAAATGCTGGGCACATTACGGGAATCGGTATTTAACCATGGTCGCGGTGTGGTTTATTATTCAGCGATAAGGTTCATATGGATAGAAGGAGAAACCCTGATGTTGGACAAGTGCAATGACAGGTTCGGCCTGATAGATAAGAAAGCCGAGTGTGTGGAACATACTCTCAATCAGGTCAAAACCGATTTGGCGACGCTGACCATGCGTTCAGTGGAGTTTGTTACCAAAGGCGATTTGCATAAGGAAGTGGGATTGCTGCACCGGGAGATCGGTTTGGTTCATAAAGAGATGGCTAATCAAACCAAATGGATGGTTAGCACCATATTGGTTGTCGCTGGACTGTGCATGACTGCCGCAAAGTTTTGGTTTTAACTTCTGCCTGCCTGGGCTGGATAATCGCCGCGGCCTTACCGGATGTGTAACCGCCGCAAACCCTGACGCTGCGGCCTATATTCCATAAAAGAACTAGTCATTCCTTTTCGTCATTTCAGAGGCTAAATCTCAGCCCGTATAGTCACAGTATCTTTCTGCATATATGAAAAGGCTGTTGTGGACTATCTACCTATATTCGCCGACCTGAAACAACGCCCGGTGTTGGTCGTTGGCGGCGGTGAAGTGGCTGCGCGCAAAGTTGACCTTCTCCTGCGCGCCGGGGCTGAAATACGGATAGTTGCGCAGTCACTCTCACCGATACTCGAACATCTGCGTCAGCAGGGGCAGATCCACTGGCTGGGACAGGCTTTTGTCGCTGAGCAACTCGATGAGGTTTTCCTGGTGATTGCCGCCACCGATGACAGTGCGCTGAATGCCGAGGTATTTAGCGAGGCGGATAAACGCCGGGTGCTGGCCAACGTAGTGGACGATCAGCCGCGCTGTTCGTTCATCTTCCCGTCGATTATCGACCGTTCACCCTTGGTGGTCGCCGTCTCTTCCAGTGGTCAGGCACCGGTGCTGGCACGCATGCTGCGTGAAAAACTTGAAGCCTTGTTGCCCGCCAGCCTGGGACAGATGGCTGAGGTCGCCGGGCGCTGGCGTGGTCAGGTGAAGCAACGGTTGAATGCCATTGGCGAACGCCGCCGCTTTTGGGAGAAAACCTTTGGCGGCCGCTTCGCAACGCTGGTGGCCAATGGCCAAACCGCCGAGGCGCAGCGGCAACTGGAGCAGGACTTAGAGCAGTTTGCACAGGGCAGCGAAGGCACTCAGGGCGAAATTGCCCTGGTGGGGGCCGGGCCGGGCGACGTGGGGTTACTGACCCTGCGCGGGCTGCAGGTGATGCAGCAGGCCGACGTGGTGCTGTACGACCATCTGGTTAGCGATGAAATTCTTGATTTGGTTCGTCGGGATGCCGAACGCATCTGCGTGGGCAAACGCGCCGGCGCACACTCAGTGATCCAGGAAGAAACCAACCGTCTGCTGGTGGAACTGGCACAGCAGGGCAAACGTGTGGTGCGGCTGAAGGGTGGCGATCCCTTTATCTTTGGCCGTGGTGGTGAAGAATTACAGGTGGCCGCCGCGGCGGGCATTCCCTTCCAGGTGGTACCGGGAGTAACGGCCGCCGCCGGGGCAACCGCCTATGCCGGCATCCCGCTGACGCACCGCGATCACGCACAGAGCGTTACCTTTATTACTGGCCACTGTCGCCCCGACGGCGATGGCCTGGACTGGGCCGATTTGGCGCGTGCGCGCCAGACTCTGGCTATCTACATGGGCACCATGAAGGCGGCGGATATCAGCCAGCGCCTGATAGCCCACGGCCGTGCGGCTACAACGCCGGTGGCGGTAATCAGCCGTGGCACCCGTGCGGACCAACTGGTGCAAACCGGTACGCTGCAACAACTCGAACAATTGGCTCAACAGGCACCGTTACCGGCGCTGCTGGTGATCGGCGAAGTGGTGGAATTACATCACCAAATCGCCTGGTTTGGGCATCAACCGCAGGCGGAAGGGGTATCACGCCCAGCCGTCGTGAATTTGGCTTAAGGATCTGTTATGGACGAAAAACGACTCACTCATTTGCGGCAATTGGAGGCGGAGAGTATCCATATCATCCGTGAAGTCGCCGCTGAATTCGGCAACCCGGTGATGCTCTATTCCATCGGCAAAGACTCTTCCGTGATGCTGCACCTGGCGCGCAAGGCCTTCTTCCCAGGCACGCTGCCGTTTCCACTGCTACACGTGGATACCGGCTGGAAATTCAGCGAGATGTACCAGTTCCGTGACCGCACCGCCAAGGAATACGGTTTTGAGCTGCTGGTACATAAAAATCCGGAAGGCGTGGCGATGGGCATCAACCCGTTCGTTCACGGCAGTGCCAAGCACACCGATATCATGAAAACCGAAGGTCTGAAGCAGGCGCTGAACAAATACGGTTTTGATGCCGCCTTTGGTGGCGCTCGCCGTGACGAAGAAAAGTCACGCGCCAAAGAGCGTATCTATTCTTTCCGCGACCGCTTCCACCGTTGGGATCCGAAGAACCAGCGCCCGGAGCTGTGGCACAACTACAACGGTCAGATCAACAAGGGCGAGAGCATCCGCGTGTTCCCGCTGTCGAACTGGACCGAGCTGGATATCTGGCAATACATTTTCCTGGAAAAAATCGACATCATTCCTTTGTACCTGGCGAAACCACGTCCGGTGGTAGAGCGTGACGGCATGCTGTTGATGGTGGACGACGATCGCATTGATCTGCAGCCGGGCGAAGTGATCAGCCAGCGCATGGTGCGCTTCCGCACCCTGGGTTGCTGGCCGCTGACCGGCGCGGTGGAGTCCGAAGCGCAAACGCTGCCGGAAATCATCGAAGAGATGTTGGTATCCACCACCAGTGAGCGCCAGGGACGGATGATCGATCGCGATCAGTCCGGCTCGATGGAGCTGAAAAAGCGTCAAGGGTATTTCTAAGGAGCCGCCGGATGAACACTATAGTTTCGCAAAACCAGGCAATTGCCCAACAAATCGCTGACCAGGGCGGGGTCGAGTCTTACCTGCACGCGCAGCAACATAAAAGCCTGTTACGGTTCCTGACCTGTGGCAGCGTCGACGACGGTAAAAGTACCCTGATCGGTCGTCTGCTGCACGATACCCGCCAGATCTACGAAGATCAGCTGTCCACGCTGCACAGTGACAGCAAGCGTATCGGAACCCAGGGCGAAAAGCTCGATCTGGCATTGCTGGTCGACGGCCTGCAGGCCGAGCGCGAGCAGGGCATCACCATTGACGTGGCCTATCGCTATTTCTCGACTGAAAAGCGTAAATTTATTATCGCCGATACCCCTGGGCATGAGCAGTACACCCGCAATATGGCGACCGGTGCTTCCACCTGCGATCTGGCAATTTTGCTGATTGACGCGCGTAAAGGGGTGCTGGATCAAACCCGCAGACACAGTTTTATTGCTACGTTGCTGGGCATTCGCCATTTGGTGGTGGCGGTCAACAAGATGGATCTGGTGGATTACCAAGAGTCGGTATTTGAGCAGTTCAAGCAGGATTATCTGACCTTCGCTCAGCAGTTGCCAAAGGATCTGGATATCAAGTTTGTCCCGCTGTCGGCACTGGACGGCGATAACGTAGCTGGCGAAAGCACCCATATGCCTTGGTACAACGGCCCTACGTTGTTGCAGGTATTGGAAAGCGTGGATGTTGTCAGCGAGCGTGAAACGCAACCGCTGCGCTTCCCGGTGCAATATGTTAACCGTCCGAACCTGGATTTCCGTGGTTATGCAGGCACCCTGTCGGCCGGTGTCGTGCGCGTGGGTCAACGTGTGAAGGTGTTGCCTTCCGGTGTGGAATCCACCGTTGCACGTATTGTCACCTTTGATGGTGATTTGCAGGAAGCGGTACCGGGTGAAGCGATCACCCTGGTGCTGAAGGATGAAGTGGATATCAGCCGCGGCGATTTGCTGGTTGATGCCGGGGAAACCCTGCAGGCGGCGCAAAGCGCACTGGTGGACGTGGTGTGGATGGCCGAGAAGCCGCTGTTACCGGGGCAGAGCTACGACATCAAGGTCGCTGGCAAAAAGACTCGCGCACGAGTGGAAGGCATTCGCCACCAGGTAGAAATCAACTCGCTGGCTCAGCATCAGGCGGATACCTTGCCGCTGAACGGCATTGGCCTGGTGGAACTGACCTTCGACGAACCGCTGGTGCTGGACAGCTATCAGCGTAATCATGACACCGGCGGATTTATCTTTATCGACCGCCTGAGCAATGTCACGGTTGGTGCCGGGCTGATCCGCGAAACCTTGCAGGACGCTCAGGCTGCCACTGGTGATTTCAGCGCATTCGAGCTGGAACTGAATGCCCTGGTGCGTAAACACTTCCCGCATTGGGGCGCACGCGACCTGATCGGGGGCAAGTAACGTGGCCGACGTAGAGCAACGACCCACCGGGCCGGATGATGACAACGTGGTCTGGCATCCGCATGCGGTAGCGCGTGCGGATCGCGAAGCCCGTAATGGCCATAAAGGCGTGGTGCTGTGGTTTACCGGGCTGTCCGGCTCGGGTAAATCCACCGTTGCCGGTGCGCTGGAGCAGGCGCTGCACGCCCTTGGCGTCAGCACCTATTTGCTGGATGGCGATAACGTGCGTCACGGCCTGTGCCGCGATCTGGGATTCTCAGATGACGATCGGCGTGAGAATATTCGCCGCGTGGGTGAAGTGTCCAAACTGATGGTAGATGCCGGGCTAGTGGTGCTGACCGCGTTTATTTCACCGCACCGCACAGAACGGCAGATGGTGCGCGAACTGCTTGATGAAGAGCGCTTTATCGAGGTGTTTGTCGACACGCCACTGGCGATTTGTGAGCAGCGCGATCCGAAGGGGTTGTACAAAAAAGCCCGGGCAGGGGAACTGCGTAATTTCACCGGAATCGACTCGGTTTACGAGGCCCCGCAACGGCCGGATATTCACCTTGATGGCCAACAATTGGTAACAAATTTGATTGCGCAATTGTTAGACGTGCTGCGTGGTCGGGCTATTATCAAACCCTGAATTCAGAAAAGCGTGTGGCGTTTTTGCACCATACGCTTTTTACGCTAAGCCCGCCGGAGAGCGTGCCGAATAACCAGGGATCACTATGCAAAATGTCTCGCCCATCTTGATTGACTCAAACCAGGAGAAAGAGGAACCCTCTTATTCTTTCCTGGGCGGCGTCTGCGGCTTTGTTTTCTACTGGCTGGCGTTCGCGGTGCCTTTTGTGGTCTACGGTTCCAACACGCTATTCTTCCTGCTCTACACTTGGCCGTTCTTCCTGGCCCTGATGCCGGTATCGGTGCTGATTGGCATCACGCTCAGCATGCTGTTGCGCGGTCGCCTGATCCTGACGCTGCTGCTGACCGGCGCTATCGTGCTGTGTCTGTTCTGGCTGGTATTCAGTTTTCTCACCGGCTGGTGAGAGAGTGGGCGCAGTTGCCTGCACCCGAAGCATTGCAAAGCCGTGCCGAAGGTTACAAAACTTTGCTTAGAAAAGCCTGAGTGCGCGGGTTGGTCGGATTGCTGAAAATCTGCTGCGGTGTGCCTTCTTCCTGAATGATCCCCTGATCGATAAACAACACCCGATCGGCCACTTCACGGGCAAAGCCCATCTCGTGGGTCACCACCACCATGGTCATACCTTCGTGTGCCAATGACTTCATCACCGCCAGCACTTCGCCGACCAACTCGGGATCAAGTGCTGAGGTGGGTTCGTCGAACAACATGATTTTTGGCTCCATCGCCAGCGCCCGGGCAATGGCCACCCGTTGTTGTTGGCCGCCGGACAGGCTGCTGGGATAGGCATCAATCTTGTCCAACAGACCCACTTTGCGTAACAGCGCTTCTGCACGCAGGATAGCGTCGGCACGCGACAGTTTTTTCACCCCCATCGGCGCCATAATAATATTCTCCAGCACCGTCATATGCGGGAACAGGTTAAAGCGCTGAAACACCATCCCCACGCTTTCACGCATTTTATTGAGATCGGTTTTCTGGCTGTGGATGGCGAAACCGTTGACCAGGACTTCGCCGCCGGAAAGAGTCTCCAGCGCGTTGATACAGCGCAGAAAGGTACTTTTACCGGAACCGGATGGGCCAATGACGCAGACCACTTCGTTGGCCGCGATCTCGCAGGAGATACCACGCAGTACGTGGCTTTCGCCGAATTGTTTTTGCAGGTTATGTACGCGAATCACTTTTCCCGAACCTCTTTTCCATGTGTTGCACCATCAGCGAAAGCAGGAAGGTGAGGACCCAATAGACCAGCGAAATGGTCAGGTAAGGCTCCCAATAGGTGGCATAAGCGCCGGAAACCGTCCGGGCTGCATAGGCCAAATCGGCCAGACCGATGGCGGAGGCCAGTGAGGAATCCTTGACGATGGCAATGGCGTTATTGCCCAGCGGTGGCAGCATGCGACGGAATGCCTGCGGCAGGATCACTTTGCGCATGGTTTTGCCGTAGCCCATGCCCAGCGAGCGCGAAGCTTCCATCTGGCCGCGATCGATTGACTGAATACCGGCGCGGAAAATTTCCGAGACGTAGGCACCGGCGTTGAGCGTTATCGCCACCACGCAGGAGAGAAATGCGCCATAGTCGGAGCGCAATGCACGGGCGAAATCAGTGCTCATCAGGCCGTTGGTGACCAGCAGGCCGTCACGCGGGTTAATAAACAGCGGCACCAGGGCAAAGTGCACCACCATGATCTGCACGAACAGCGGCGTACCGCGGAAGGCGCTGATATAAATGCGCACCGGCCACTGTACGCCGTAATGCAGTATTGGTTTCCAGATGCCATGTGGCGCTTGCGCCAGACGGCCTAACCCCAGGAGCAGCCCCCAGGTGGTGCCCAGTATCACGCAGATAATGGTGCATTTGATGGTCATCCAGGCGCCTTCCATAAACAGCGGGGCATATTCCTGGATAATCTCCCAACGGAAATTCAATGGGTGTTCCTTCTCGGTGTTCTCACGATAGTGTTGCTCCGGAGCTCGTGCGAGCTCCGGTCACTTAAGGCTTATTCGGCAGGCAGTGTCGGCACGTTGCTGTCAAACCAGGTCTGGTAAATTTTGGCGTAGGTGCCGTCGGCGATGATTTTCTTCAGGCCGGCGTTGATTTTACCGCGTAGTTCATCGTTGCCTTTGGCAACGGCAATGCCGAAATACTGACGTTCGAATTTGGCGTCTGACACCAATTTGAACTCTTTTTCCGGGTGGGTTTTTATGTAGAACTTGGCTACGCCAACGTCACCTACGGCTGCGCCGATGCCGTCTTCGTACAACTCCTGCAGCAGCAGCGGGGTATTGTCGAAACGTTTGATGGCGGTGCTGTTTTTACCCAGCACGTCGGATACCACGATGTCGCCGGTGCTGGAGTTCACCACGCCAACTTTCAGCGCTTTCAGCGCGGCAATAGAGTTCACTTGAGAGTCTTTGGGAACCACGATGGTCTGCTCCGCCGGGAAGTAAGGCGCAGAGAAATCAACCATTTGCTTGCGTTTATCGGTGATGGTGATGCCGGAAATAATGATGTCGCGATCGCCGGAGTTCAGCGTGGCAAAGATGCCTTCCCACGGTGTATTTACCAGCTTGACCTGGAAACCTTCGGCCTTGGCGACGGCCTTGATGATATCAATATCAAAGCCTTCCAGCTGTTTGCTGCTGTTTTCGAATTCGAACGGACGATAGGTGCCGCCGGAGCCGACGACGTAAGTGGGTTCTGCCGCCAGAGCAGAAGCCGACAGGGTGGCGGCCAGGCAGGCGCCAATCAGAATTATGCGTTTTAACATCACTATCCCCGATAATTAAAAGTTATTCATTGGATTTATTTATGCACTATGTGTGCATAAAAATAACCTTCAATGAATAAAAATACAACTCCTACCTGATGGTGTGATTTTTAATGGTGATAAATATGCACTTTTCCATTGCGATTGGCGGAAGCGTTGGCGAAACGGCGGTGCAGCCAGTTTTTCTTGCTGCATAACCGATATAAACATTGAGTGAGGGAATGTGAAGCTGTCGATTGGTGAGTTATCGGGTGAAAGTGCTTTTTTTTGCCGCTTTCGGCGCGAATTTAGGTTATAAACTGAAGAAATTCTCATCCTACTCTGAATTTGGCGGTGAAATGCCGTTCCCAGTGTGGAGTCCAACGAAAAGTTGTGGGATGATTAGGCGGTTTTTCAGGGGGCGGAGATGGGAAAACTTACGCTGTTATTGCTGGCATTGCTCGGTTGGTTACAGTATTCACTGTGGCTGGGCAAAAATGGTGTTCACGATTACGTGCGGGTCAATGATGACGTTGCGGTCCAACAGGGCAGCAATGCTAAATTGAAAGCGCGTAACGATCAGCTGTTCGCCGAAATCGACGATTTGAACGGCGGTCAGGAAGCGATCGAAGAGCGTGCGCGCAATGAACTGAGCATGATCAAGCCCGGTGAGACTTTCTATCGTCTGGTTCCTGACCAATCCAGACGCAACGCGGCGTCCTCCTCGCAAAATAACCTACAAAAGTAACGCATGAATCACTCCGCAGGAACCTTTCCACCGGTGATTGCCGTCCTGCCCGCTGCCGGTATCGGCAGCCGTATGCAGGCGGATTGCCCGAAGCAGTATTTAACCATCGGCCACCAAACCATTCTCGAGCACGCGATCCATGCGCTATTGCGCCATCCGCGTATTCCGCAGGTGATTGTGGCGATAGGTCCCGATGACCAGCAGTTCCACCAGTTACCGATTGCCAAAGATCCCCGCGTGCGGGTCACCGTCGGCGGTCAGCAACGCGCCGATTCGGTGATGGCCGGGTTGCAACTGGCCGGCGAGGCCAAATGGGTGCTGGTACACGACGCGGCAAGACCCTGCCTGCATGCCGAAGATCTGGAACGTTTGCTGGCGATCACCGAACACAGCGAGGTGGGGGGCATTTTGGCCGCGCCGGTGCGTGATACCATGAAGCGTGCCGAACCTGGTCGCAGTACTATCTCACACACCGTTGAACGCCAGGATCTGTGGCATGCGTTAACTCCGCAACTGTTCCCGCTGGCGTTGCTCAAGCTCTGCCTGCAGCGAGCGATGGATGACGGTGCGACGGTCACCGATGAGGCTTCTGCCCTGGAGCATTGTGGCTATCATCCGCTGCTGGTCAGTGGACGCTCGGACAATATTAAAGTCACGCGCCCGGAAGATTTGGCGCTGGCGGCCTTTTACTTAACTCAGTTGGACAATTAAGGAGCGCATCATGCGTATCGGTCACGGTTTTGACGTACATAAATTTGGTGGCGAAGGGCCGCTGGTGATCGGTGGTGTTCGTATCCCTTATGAAAAAGGTTTGCTGGCTCACTCCGACGGTGACGTGGCGCTGCATGCGGCGACCGATGCTCTGTTGGGGGCGGCGGCGTTAGGGGATATCGGCAAGCTGTTCCCGGATACCGACCCGGCATTCAAAGGGGCCGACAGCCGTGTTCTGCTGCGTGAGGCCTGGAAACGCATCCGTGCCAAAGGCTATCGTCTGGGGAATCTGGATATCACCATTATTGCCCAGGCCCCTAAAATGGCGCCGCATATCCCGCAAATGCGCGTATTCCTGGCGGAAGATCTGCAGTGTCATATGGACGACGTCAACGTTAAGGCTACCACCACCGAACAGCTCGGTTTCACCGGGCGCGGCGAGGGCATTGCCTGTGAAGCGGTCGCCTTGTTGATCAAGGAATAAACGCATGGATATGGCTAACCTGACCTGGCTGCATGGCCAGCCACAGAGCACCGGCGTGTTGAAAGCCAACCCGGAAGATTTCGTGGTGGTGGAAGACCTGGGCTTTGAGCCGGACGGCGAAGGCGAACATGTGCTGGTGAACATCCGCAAGAACGGCTGTAACACTCAGTTTGTCGCCGATTATTTGGCGCGCTTTGCCGGTATTCACGCCCGTTCTGTCAGTTACGCGGGTCTGAAAGATCGCCATGCGGTGACCGAACAATGGTTCTGCCTGCATCTACCGGGCAAAGAGACACCTGATTTTACTCAGTTTTCACTGGAAGGCTGCGAAGTGCTGGCCAGCGCCCGCCACCTGCGCAAAATGCGAATTGGCACGCTAAAAGGCAATGCTTTCACCCTGGTGCTGCGTCATATTTCCGACCGTCAGGATGTCGAACCGCGGCTGCAGGCGATTGCAACCGGCGGCGTGCCAAACTATTTTGGCAGCCAGCGCTTTGGTCGCGGCGGCAATAACCTGGTGATGGCGCGCCGTTGGGCAAATGATGAGATCCGGGTTAAAGAACGCAGCAAGCGCAGTTTTTATCTTTCCGCCAGCCGCAGTGCGCTGTTTAATTTGATTGCCAGCCGACGCTTGGCCAACCAGCAACAACATACCGTGCTGGAAGGTGATGCCTTACAGCTCAGTGGGCGTGGCAGTTGGTTTGTCGCCAAGCCGGAAGAGCTGGAAACGCTGCAACAGCGGCTGGATGCCGGCGAACTGATGATTACTGCCCCTTTGCCGGGTGACGGCGAACCAGGCACCGCCGGTGAAGCACTGAGTTTTGAACAGCAGTGCTTGCTGGAGCAACCGGAACTGATGGCGCTTTTAAAGCGTGAGCGTGTTGATCCGGCCCGCCGTGCGTTGCTGTTACAGCCAAAAAACATGCAGTGGGAATGGTGGGATGATGCCACCGTTGAACTGCGTTTTTGGCTGCCGGCCGGCAGTTTCGCCACCAGCGTGGTGCGCGAAATTATGCGGCAGGACAGTAGTGATGCGGATATTAGTGAGTAATAATTAAAAACCTGCTTATGCAGGTTTTTTTTCGTCTGGAGCATGACGACGTAATGAGGTGTGTTTGCCCAACTGCGGTTTTCGGTGCTAACACGAGGCCTGGAAGCAGCGCGAAAAATCGTCTTTTCCCTTGGTGACTGGACATGTCGGGGGGAGTAAACATAATATCTGCTGGTTAAGTCCCTCCTTTTGGGCGTTGATTTCGAGTATTTAAATACCAGGCCGCGTTAAAGGCGTTCTGATTGAGAGAGAAAAAAGAAGACAATCTTTTATGCGGATATTGCTGAGTAATGACGACGGCGTGACCGCCCCGGGCATCCAGGTGCTGGCGGCGGCATTGAGAGAGTTCGCCGAAGTGCAAGTTGTGGCACCCGATCGTAACCGCAGTGGTTCTTCCAATGCGCTGACGCTGGAATCTCCATTGCGCACCCTGACGATGCCCAATGGAGATATCGCCGTACAGCAGGGAACGCCGACAGACTGCGTGTATCTGGGAGTGAATGCCCTGATGCAGCCTGCGCCGGATATCGTGGTTTCCGGCATCAATGCGGGCCCCAATCTGGGCGATGACGTTATCTATTCCGGCACCGTAGCGGCTGCTATGGAAGGACGCCATTTGGGATTGCCTGCGCTGGCCGTGTCGTTGAACGGCCATCAGCATTATGCGACCGCCGCGGCGATCACCTGCCGGGTGCTGCGTGCGTTACAGCGCGAACCGTTGCGCACCGGTAAAATTCTGAATATCAACGTGCCGGATTTGCCGCTGGACCAGATTAAGGGCATTCGTGTGACCCGCTGCGGTAGTCGCCATCCGGCTGACAAAGTGTTCTGCCAACAAGATCCGCGTGGGCAAAATCTCTATTGGATTGGGCCGCCTGGTGATAAGTTTGATGCCGGGCCGGACACGGATTTCGCTGCGGTAGAACAGGGTTATGTGGCCATCACGCCACTGCAGGTGGATTTAACCGCTTATGCAGCCCAGGACGTGGTAAAAACGTGGTTAACCAAAGCAGGGGTTGGCGGGGAATGGTGAACAAGCGTATGCAAACATTGCTGACGCAGCTGCGTCAACAGGGGATCCGGGACGAACGGTTGCTACAGGCGATCGAAGCAGTGCCGCGTGAACGCTTTGTTGATGAGGCACTTGAACACAAGGCTTATGAGAATACGGCGTTACCTATTGGCTCCGGCCAAACTATCTCTCAACCTTATATGGTTGCACGCATGACCGAACTGCTGAATCTGACGCCAACCTCCAGAGTATTGGAGATCGGCACCGGTTCTGGCTATCAAACCGCTATCCTGGCGCATCTGGTACAGCATGTTTGTTCCGTTGAACGTATTAAGGGGCTGCAATGGCAGGCCAAGCGGCGGCTGAAACAACTCGATCTTCACAATGTTTCCACTCGTCATGGCGATGGCTGGCAGGGTTGGGCATCGCGAGGGCCGTTTGATGCCATCATTGTCACAGCAGCGCCGCCGGAGATCCCTCCGGCGCTGATGGAGCAGTTGGACGACGGTGGCATTCTGGTGTTACCTGTCGGTGAGCAGGCCCAAACTCTGAAGTACATTCGGCGACAGGGAAGCGAGTTTGTTATCGATACCGTCGAAGCGGTGCGTTTTGTTCCCCTGGTGAAGGGTGAACTGGCCTAGCGATTGTCTGAATTTTCGACAGGAAACGAAATCTGTTGCACTTTCATCACCTCCGGTTAATGTTTTAACGTTTCAATAAAACTAATTTTCAATACAATTGCCTTTCTGCGTAGTTGTCTTATGGTGCAGCAGCGCTAATGTGGTTAGCATTGGCGCGCTGTTTTGAGGCTCCGGTATGAGATTTCCTGACGTTCAGGGATCGGCCGTGGGCACCTTTCAGGGTAGAAATCGAGAGAATGTTAAAAGCTCAGCTACCATGTAAAGGGTATTTGGATATATCGCTGATATTGCTGTCATGGGGGAAGCATGAGCACGGGAAGCCCAATGATTACATTACGCCGGGTTGCGGTGTGTACGATGGTAAGTTTGTGGTTGGCAGGTTGTACGAACACTGAATCGACATCGGCCCCTATTAGTAGCGTGGACGGTGGCGGAGCCGCCGCATCCAGCAACGCTGGAGCGCAGGCTAACGCTGAAGGGCACATTGTTTACAACCGCAGTTACACTTCGATCCCCAAAGGGAGCTACAGCGGCAATACCTACACGGTTAAGCGCGGAGACACGCTGTTTTACATCGCCTGGATCACCGGAAACGATTACCGTGACCTGGCCCAGCGCAACAATATCCCTGAGCCATACAGCCTGAATGTGGGCCAAAGCATTCAGCTTGGTAATGGTTCCGCCAACGGAAACGGCGGTATGCTGGCGGCAACAGACGCGACCAGCGGCGGTGTTCCTAAGCCACCATCGACCTCTCAGATACAAACTGCAACGGTTGATTCTCCATCAACTAACGCGTATTCTGATAATTCGGGTAAACAGAATGTAGGTAAGATGTTACCTGCAGCAGGCGCAGTGGCGGCAACTACCGCAACAGCCCCTGTTACCGCACCGGTCGTTGCTCCCCCAGTGAGCAGCACCGTCAGCAACAGCGCCCCAGTAAGTACCTGGAGATGGCCAACTGACGGTAAGATTATTGATAACTTTTCCTCATCAGAAGGTGGGAATAAAGGTGTCGATATCGCCGGGACTCGTGGGCAGCCTATCTTCGCTACCGCCGATGGTCGTGTAGTGTACGCAGGCAACGCTTTACGGGGTTACGGTAATCTAATCATCATCAAACACAATGATGATTACCTGAGCGCCTACGCTCACAACGACACAATGCTGGTCCGGGAACAACAAGAAGTGAAGGCGGGTCAAAAAATAGCCACCATGGGTAGCACCGGAACCAGTTCAGTACGTTTGCATTTTGAAATTCGTTACAAGGGGAAATCCGTAAACCCGCTGCGTTATCTTCCGCAGCGATAGATTGGGCAGAATACGCTGTATTCTGCTCGCGGTATCACGGGTAGGAGCAGCATATGAGCCAAAATACGCTGAAAGTTAACGAGTTACATGACGATGCGGATTTCGACGAGAACGCAACGGAAGCGGAATCATTCGACGAAAAAGCACTGGTTGAAGAAGAGGCCAGTGAGAGTGATCTAGCGGAAGAAGAGTTGTTGTCACAAGGCGTGACCCAACGCGTATTGGATGCGACGCAGCTCTATCTTGGCGAAATCGGTTATTCTCCGCTGCTGACCGCAGAGGAAGAAGTTTATTTTGCGCGGCGTGCACTGCGCGGTGACGTGCCGTCCCGCCGCCGAATGATTGAAAGTAACCTGCGGTTGGTGGTGAAAATCGCCCGCCGTTACAGCAATCGCGGCCTGGCGCTGCTGGATCTGATTGAAGAGGGTAACCTCGGTCTGATCCGCGCAGTGGAAAAGTTTGACCCAGAACGCGGTTTCCGTTTCTCGACTTACGCAACCTGGTGGATCCGGCAGACGATTGAACGGGCGATCATGAACCAAACCCGTACTATCCGCTTGCCTATCCACATTGTTAAAGAACTGAATGTCTATTTGCGCACCGCGCGCGAGCTTTCTCATAAACTGGATCATGAACCGAGCGCTGAAGAGATTGCAGAGCAACTCGACAAGCCGGTCGATGACGTCAGCCGTATGCTGCGCCTGAATGAACGTATCACTTCTGTCGATACGCCATTGGGTGGGGATTCGGAGAAAGCCTTGCTGGACATTCTGGCCGACGAGAAAGACAACGGACCAGAAGACACCACGCAAGACGATGACATGAAACAGAGCATCGTTAAATGGTTGTTCGAACTGAACGCCAAACAGCGTGAAGTGCTGGCGCGTCGTTTTGGCCTGCTGGGCTACGAAGCGGCAACGCTTGAAGATGTGGGTCGTGAAATTGGCCTGACTCGCGAGCGAGTACGTCAGATCCAGGTTGAAGGTTTACGCCGTCTGCGTGAAATTCTGCAAATGCAGGGCCTGAGCATTGAGGCACTGTTCCGCGAGTAACCCAGGCAGTTGAATCGCATCAAAATAAAAACGGTGAGCACTATGCTCACCGTTTTTTTATGCCTGCGACCTGCGAAGGGTCAGACCATATTCTTCAGGCGGTAAATCCACTCCAGCGCCTGACGAGGTGACAGTGAGTCCGGATCCAGTGCCTCGAGCGCTTCAACCGCCGGTGAGGTTTCCTCATTCAGCAGCGTCATCTGGGTGGCATCAACGGTACCCGTCGCGGTATGGCTGGATATCGCCTCCAGCTCGCGCAGTTTTTGGCGCGCGCGTTTGATCACCTCACGTGGCACGCCTGCCAGAGCGGCAACCGCCAGGCCATAGCTCTTGCTGGCGGCACCGTCCTGTACGCTGTGCATAAAGGCGATAGTGTCGCCGTGCTCCAGCGCGTCCAGATGTACGTTGACCACGCCTTCCATTTTCTCCGGCAACGTGGTCAGCTCAAAGTAATGGGTAGCAAACAGCGTCATGGCTTTAATGCGGCTGGCCAGGTTCTCGGCGCAGGCCCAGGCCAGGGAGAGACCGTCGTAGGTTGAGGTACCGCGGCCAATTTCATCCATCAGCACCAGGCTGTTTTCGGTGGCATTGTGCAGGATATTGGCGGTTTCAGTCATCTCTACCATAAAGGTAGAACGGCCGGAGGCCAGATCGTCTGCCGCGCCCACGCGGGTAAAGATTCGGTCTACCGGGCCGATGACCGCCTTGCTCGCCGGCACGTAGCTGCCGATGTGTGCCATCAGCACGATCAGCGCCGTTTGGCGCATATAGGTACTTTTACCGCCCATATTAGGGCCAGTAATGATCAACATCCGCCGCTGAGGCGACAGCGATAGCGGGTTGGAAATAAACGGCTCGCTCAGTACCTGTTCGACCACCGGATGGCGGCCCTCAGTGATGCGTACACCGGGCTGTTCGCTGATGGTTGGGCAGGCGTAGTTGAGCGTTTCTGCACGTTCAGCCAGGTTGGCCAGCACGTCCAGCTCGGCCAATGCAGCAGCACTTTGCTGTAGATCGCCCAGGTGAGGCAACAGCAAGTCGAACAACTCTTCGTACAGACCCTTCTCGATCGCCAACGCTTTCCCTTTGGAAGTCAGAACCTTGTCTTCATACTCTTTCAATTCGGGAATGATGTAGCGTTCGGCGTTTTTCAGCGTCTGGCGGCGCACATAGTGGATCGGTACCAGGTGGCTCTGCCCACGGCTGACTTGAATGTAATAACCATGCACGCCATTGAAGCCGACCTTCAACGTATCCAGCCCCAGCTTTTCGCGCTCGCGGATCTCAAGACGGTCGAGGTAGTCGGTGGCACCATCGGCCAGTGCGCGCCATTCATCCAGCTCGCTATTGTAGCCGGGAGCGATAACGCCGCCGTCGCGTACCAATACCGGTGGGGCTTCGACCACTGCGCGTTCCAGCAAGTCTTGCAGTTCATCAAACTGACCGACCTGTGACAGTAGCTGTTGCACATACGGGGTTTCTACCCCTTTCAGTAACGCGTGGATATCCGGCAACTGTTGGAAAGCATGACGCATACGGGCCAGATCGCGTGGACGGGCACTGCGTAATGCCAGACGGGCCAATATGCGTTCCAGATCGCCTACCTGACGCAGCGAAGGTTGCAGGTCGCTATACAGATCCTGCAGGGAGCCGATCGCCTGCTGACGGTTATTCAATACTTTGATGTCACGGGTCGGCATATGCAGCCAGCGCTTAAGCATACGGCTACCCATCGCCGTCACGCTGTGGTCGAGGATGGCCGCCAGGGTATTTTCGCTGCCGCCGGACAGGTTCTGGGTCAGCTCAAGGTTACGCCGCGTGGCGGCATCCATGATAATGCCATCCTGCTGGCGCTCCATGGTGATGCCACGGATATGCGGTAATGAGGTGCGTTGAGTATCTTTAACATATTGCAGCAGACAACCGGCGGCGCGCAGTGCCTGATGGGCCTGTTCAACGCCGAAACCGGTCAGATCGCGGGTGCCGAACTGCAGATTCAGCTGTTGGCGCGCAGTCTCGGGTTCAAACTCCCACAGTGGGCGACGGCGCAGGCCATGGCGCTGTTCAATCAGCGACATCTGTTCAAAGGTTTCGGGGTAAAGCAGCTCGGCAGGATTGGTGCGCTGCAACTCTGCCGCCATGGTTTCGATATCTGCCGGTTCGGCCACGCGGAAACGACCTGAGCTGATGTCCAGCGTGGCGTAGCCAAAGCCGCGTGCGTCCTGCCAGATGGCCGCCAGCAGGTTGTCCTGACGTTCTTGCAGCAGGGCTTCGTCGGTGATGGTGCCTGGCGTAACGATACGCACCACTTTGCGTTCCACCGGGCCTTTACTGGTGGCCGGATCGCCGATTTGTTCGCACAGGGCGACGGATTCACCAAGCTGCACCAGCTTGGCCAGATAGTTCTCGACCGCATGGTGAGGGACGCCGGCCATCGGAATGGGCTCGCCCGCTGAGGCACCGCGTTTGGTCAGCGAGATATCCAGCAGTTGGGAAGCACGTTTGGCATCGTCATAGAACAGCTCGTAAAAGTCGCCCATGCGGTAGAACAGCAGGATCTCGGGGTGCTGTGCCTTGAGGCGCAGATACTGCTGCATCATTGGCGTGTGTGAATCGAGCTTATCGGTACTATTCATAAGATTACTGTTTCCAATCCATTGAATTTAAAGTTGGTTGTGATGTTGATTGTCATCATTAGGGTTCACGCCGCGGCACAAAAAAACCACTCGATAGAGCAGTGGTTGACGGCGGTAAGGATCAATAAGCCCTTAATACTGTCGCTATACTAGCCCAGCGGGCAATCGGCTGTCACAGGTAAAAATGGGAAGCTTTACGCAAAGTTGATTTGTAAGGCAGGGGAGAGCGTTGCACAGGTTAATCTTGGGGGATACAGAGATGTCCTTAGTGGGCAATCAAAGCAGTGTGTTACCCCAATCAGGCGATCTGTCCCGAAGAGTAACCCAGCCCTGTCTGAGCCTGACCTGCCAAACCAGCCCCAAAAATTCTTCCATTTACCACTTCTTTTCCACCCGCTGGATAGCCTTATCTTGCTGAAGTGTTCTAATCAAGGGCGAACGATTTTATGCTCATCAATCGAACGATGGATGACCCTGCGCATAGAATTATCCATAAATACCCTGCATGTTTATAACTTACTGTTTATAATTGTTATTTGCTTATTTATGACGAATTTATTCAGTAATTAAAGGTTATTTGCGAGACAGATCACACTATTTTTTTATGTGAAATGTGAAGAGGGTCAATCAGGAAGGTCAAGCAGAGACGGTTCTTACTGGTGATGGCTTACCGTTCCGCTTCACTGCCTCCGTATACTGTCTGCAACCAGGGCAAAGTAACGGAAATTTTCATAAGGAATGTGCGTGAGGCAATGGCTATTGCATCTGGCAAACAAATGACACGGGGCTTTTTTGATTATCTTGAGGGATTGGGTATGGAAAAGAAAAAAATCTATCTGTTTTGTTCTGCTGGTATGTCGACTTCCCTGCTGGTTTCAAAAATGAAAGCACAGGCCGAGAAGTACGAAGTGCCGGTGATCATTGCCGCCTATCCTGAGGCGTTGGCCGCAGAAAAGGGTGCCGAGGCGGATTTGATTCTGCTCGGGCCACAGATTGCCTACACGCTCGCCGAAGTGCAAAAGCAGTTACCCAACAAGCCCGTTGAAGTGATCGACTCTGCCTTATACGGCAAGCTCGATGGCCTGGGCGTGTTGAAGGCCGCAGTCGCCACCATAAAAAAAGCTAACCAATAAAGGGGTCTGCCGTGAATACGTTAATTGCCTCGTTGGAAAAGGTCATTCTGCCCTTTGCCGTGAAAATTGGTAAACAGCCCCATGTTAATGCCATCAAAAACGGGTTCATTCGCTTGATGCCGCTGACGTTGACCGGGGCGATGTTCGTGCTGATCAACAACGTGTTTCTTAGCTTCGGCGAAGGCTCGTTCTTCTTTTCAATGGGGGTGCGGCTGGATGCGTCTACCATTGAGACGTTGAATGGCCTGAAGGCCATCGGTGGCAGCGTTTATAACGGCACCCTGGGGATTATGTCCCTGATGACGCCCTTTTTTATCAGTATGGCTTTAGCTGAAGAGCGCAAAGTCGACCCGTTGGCCGCAGCGCTGCTGGCGGTTGCCGCCTTTATGACCGTGACCCCGTTTAGCGTCGGTGAGGCTTATGCCGTAGGCGCTAACTGGCTGGGTGGTGCCAACATCATTTCCGGTATGGTGATCGGCCTGGTGGTGGCGGAGATGTTTACCTTTGTGGTGCGCCGCAATTGGGTGATCAGCCTGCCGGACAGCGTACCTTCTTCAGTGTCACGCTCGTTCTCGGCCTTGATCCCCGGCTTTCTTATCCTGTCGATCATGGGCGTACTGGCCTATTGTCTGACGCTGTGGGGCACCAACTTCCACCAAATCATCATGGACAGCATCTCGGCACCGCTGGCAAAAATGGGCAGCGTAGTGGGCTGGGTGTATGTGATGTTCTCCTCTCTGCTGTGGTTCTTCGGGGTACATGGTTCAATGGCGTTGGCCGCATTGGACAGCGGTATCATGACGCCATTCGCACTGGAGAACGTCGAGCTGTACAACAAGTACGGTTCCGTCGAAGCCGCGGTGGCTGCGGGTAAAGAGTTCCACATGTGGGCGAAGCCGTTCGTTGACTCCTACATCTATCTGGGCGGGACGGGTTCGACACTGGGGCTGATTATTGCCATCTTTATCGCTTCACGCCGTGAAGATTATCGTCAGGTCGCCAAGCTGGCGACGCCGTCGGGCATCTTCCAGATCAACGAACCCATCCTGTTCGGTCTGCCGGTGATTATGAACCCGGTGATGTTTATTCCCTTTATTCTGGTTCAGCCGGTACTGACGATTATTACCACGGTGGCTTATTACACCGGATTGATCCCGCCAATCACCAATATTGCGCCATGGACCATGCCGGTGGGGCTGGGAGCGTTCTTCAACACTAACGGCAGTATCGTTGCCATGTTGCTGAGCTTCTTCAACCTGGGCGTCGCGACCTTGATTTACCTGCCGTTTGTGATGATCTCTAACAAGGCGCAGAGCCAGATTGATCAGGCAACGGAAAGTGAAGAAGACATCGCCAAGGCGTTGAAATTCTAACTGCAGTCTGGGGCAGCAATCCGCTGCCCCGGTTTTAGAGGGGCTTCTGATGAAATATCAATTTGCTGACGATTTCTGGTGGGGAAGCGCCACCTCGGCACCCCAGTCGGAAGGGGCTGCCGCACGGGATGGCAAAAGCCAGAACATCTTCGACTACTGGTATGAGATTGCACCAGAACGTTTTCATCATCAGGTCGGCCCGTCCGAGACCTCCACGTTTTATGACAACTTCCAGCAAGATATCCTGCTGTTAAAAAACCTTGGGCATAATAGCTTCAGAACCTCTATCTCCTGGTCGCGGTTGATCCCGGATGGGGATGGCGAAGTGAATCCGAAAGCGGTGGCTTTCTATAATGCGCTGATCGACAGCCTGTTGGCCCAGGGCATCACGCCATTTATCAATCTTTACCATTTCGATATGCCGCTGTGTATGCAGCAACAAGGTGGCTGGGAAAGCCGGGCGGTGGTTGATGCCTATGCGCGTTATGCCAAAACCTGCTTCAGCCTGTTCGGCGACAGAGTCAGCCATTGGTTCACCTTTAATGAGCCGATTGTCCCGGTCGAAGCCGGGTATCTGAACGACCTGCATTATCCTTGTGTCATTGATTTCAAAAGGGCAATTACAGTGGCTTACCACAGCGTGTTGGCCCATGCCAAAGCGGTGAGCGAGTTCAGGGCGCTGGGGAACCAGGGTTCTATCGGCATTATTTTGAACCTGAGCCCGACCTATCCTCGTTCGGACAGCCAGGAAGATGGCGTGGCGGCTCACTATGCGGATCTGTTGCTGAATAAAAGCTTCCTCGATCCGGTGACCAAAGGGCGTTATCCGGACGATTTGGTGAATTTACTGCGGGCCAATGATTTGTTGCCGCAGACAGCAGCGGAAGACGCGCAGCTGATTGCCGATGGGGTGGTGGATATTCTGGGCGTGAATTACTACCAACCGCGCAGGGTCAAAGCAAAAGAAGGTTATCAGGCCAGCGACCCGGTAACGATGCCGGAAGACCTGTTCAGCTATTACGCCATGCCGGGCCGCAAGATTAACCCGCACCGCGGCTGGGAAATCTATGAAAAAGGCCTGTATGACATCCTGATGGATCTGAAGGAAAACTACGGCAACATTCCCTGCTATATTTCAGAAAACGGTATGGGCGTGGAGGGCGAAGAGGCCTTCACCGGTGCCAGTGGGCGGGTAGAAGACGATTATCGAATCGACTTTATTCGTGACCATCTGAAATGGTTGCATCAGGCGTTGTCCGAGGGCTCCAACTGTAAGGGCTACCATCTATGGACCTTTATTGACTGCTGGTCCTGGCTCAATGCCTACAAGAATCGCTACGGGTTGGTCCGGCTGGAGCGGGATAGCCAGCAACGTACGATTAAAAAGAGCGGCTATTGGTTTGCCGAGACGGCCAGGCAAAACGGTTTTGATTAATGGGAGCGCGCGCGGTGTCTGACAACCTGGTTTCGCTGAATACCAACGACGTTAAGCTGATTCGGGAGCAGGATTTTTTTAACTGCAAAGATTTCCATCTGTTTATCTATAACAAGGTGGAGAGCGCCACCGGGCTGCATCAGCATGACTATTATGAATTCACTATCGTCCTGAGCGGCAAATGCTATCAGGAGATCAACGGTAAGCGGGTGCTGCTGGAGCGGGGGGACTTTGTGTTTATCCCCATTGGCTCGCGTCACCAGAGCTTCTATGAGTTCGGCGCCGCGAAAATCTTTAACGTGGCGGTCGGCAAGGTTTTCTTTGAAGAAAACTATCTGCAGCAGTTGCCTCGCTGCTTTGTCGCCTCTCAGGCCTATAGCCTGAAGAATGAGTTTCTGGCTTATATCGAGTCGGTGGTAGGTTCCCCACAGTTCCGTGAGGATGATTTTGCCGAGTTTCTGGAAACGCTGACCTTTTATATCATCAGCCGCATTCGTCATTATAAAGAAGATAGTGGCGAGGGGGATGATATACCTCAGTGGCTGAAGAACACCCTGGCCGGCATGCATGATAAAGCGATGTTTGGTGAAAAGGCGTTGCTCAATATGGTTGAGCTGTCGGGGAAAACCCAGGAGTACCTGACCCGGGCAATGCGGCGTTATTACCATAAAACGCCGATGCAGGTGATTAATGAAATTCGCATTAATTTCGCCAAAACCCAGCTTGAGGTCACCAACTATTCGGTCTCGGATATTGCTTTTGATTCGGGCTATGGCGACGTGAGCCTGTTTATTAAAAACTTTAAAAGACTCACTGAAGTGACGCCGGGTAATTACCGAAAAAAGTTCTACGGCCCTATTTAGGGCCGCTCCCGATAAGCATTAACGCCGATATTCCGAATACCTTTCAGGCCGCCAATAGCCTGATGAGATAAATTTCTTTGCTTAAGCGAAGGGGAATTGCCGTACCTGACGGACGGTATTCCCTTGCCAAAAATTTGTTAAATGGATGCCAAAATGGAAAAGTTACTGATAGTGAATGCTGACGATTTTGGTCTGAGCAAGGGCCAGAATTATGGCGTTATCGAGGCGTATCACTACGGGGTTGTCTCTTCAACCACTGCCATGGTCAATAGCGTGGATGTACACCATGCCGCCAGGCTCAGCCAGCTCTATTCCGGGCTGCAGATTGGCCTGCACTTTGTGCTGACCCACGGGAAGCCCCTGACTGCCATGTCGTCGCTGGTCAACGAACGTGGGGAATTGGGCAAGTGGTTATGGGAAAGGGCTGAGTCCGCGCAGTTGGATCTGGATGAAATTCACGACGAGTTGGTGAGTCAATATGACAAATTCGTCGCGGTGTTCGGTAAAGCGCCGACGCATATCGACAGCCACCATCACGTGCACATGCTGCCGCAGATTTATCCGCTGGTGGAGGCTTTTGCCCAGTCTAAATCCCTGCCGTTGCGCATAGGTCGCGAGGAGGTTGAACGGCAAGGCATTCCACTGCGCTATGGCCACAGCACCGAATGGTTTGATGCGGGCTTTTATGGTGAGGAAATATCCGAGGCGCTGTTTTTACAGGTGCTTGAGCGCACCGATCAACGCGGCGCCCGGTCGGTGGAGATGATGTGCCACCCGGCGTTTCTGGATAACACTATTTTGGCGAGCAAGTATTGCTATCCACGGCTGGCCGAAGTGGACGTGTTGACTTCGCCGGGGCTTAAAACCGCGATCGCGGAACGCGGTTACCGCCTGGGTTCTTTCCTCGATCTGTAACAGGCACAACCTGATATAAATATGGCCCGCTTAAAGCATCGAGTGGGCCTTCTTCAGCCCGGTATCTTCATCAGGATCGGCCCCCTGCGGGATGGCCGCCTCGGCTTCTTCTTCCCCCGACGTTTCACTGACCTGCGGTTCTACCGGATCAGGCGCCGCCTCCGGTGGCGGCATGGTGTCGTGGATTGTCTGCTCATCGAAGGTTGGGTTCAGCGCCGGAGAAAGTGGGGAACTGGTCAGGCTGTCTGGCAGCGGAATATGTGGCAATGGCGCATCCTGCACAAACTGCGACTCGTCCTGTTTTACCGTCCGGCTGAAGCCCACCAGCAGCACGCCGCAAAGCGAGAAGAAGGCATACAGAATATTGCCGCCTAACTGTTCAATCAGTGAACCGACCGCCAATGGGCCGATACTGGCACCGACACCGAAGGCCATCAGCAAACAGGCGGCGAGGGATACGCGCCGTTCCGGTTCGATCAAATCGTTCGCCAGGGCGACCACCAGCGGATACAGCGTGAACTGCAACATGCTGACGATAAAGCCCACCACCAGCAACACCGGAAAATCAATGTGCGGTACCAGCGCCAGCGGCAGGGAAGCTACGATCAATAAAATGGCGTTGATGCGCATCAGCAGCGTTCGGTTGTAACGGTCTGACAGCCAACTGAGTGGGAACTGCGCCACCAGCCCGGCGAAGATGGCTATCGCCATAAACAGGCCAGTTTGCTGGGTGGTCAGCGATTGCAGACTTGCGTACACCGGTGCCAAACCATAGAAAGATCCCACCACCATGCCGATCACCAGCGTGGTCGCCAGCACCTTGGGAATGGCCCCGATAAAGTAGCGCAGCTCCATAGGAGCTGGTGACATATGCCGTGCGTTGGTGCGGGTGGTAAGGGCGATAGGTACCAGGCAGAGTGCAAAGCACAGGGCGATCAGCAGCAGGGTGGTAATGCCGAGATTGCTCTGTAGCATTAACACCACCTGACCCAATGACATACCCAGATAGGTGGCCGCCATATAAAAGCCGAAAACCGTTCCGCGCTGATTGGATTCCGCCTGATCGTTCAGCCAGCTTTCCAGCACCATGAATTGACACATCATGCACATGCCGATAATCAGCCGCAGTACTACCCATATGGGGATGTATTCAGTCAGGCCATGCCCCAACACCGCCGCGGTGATAATGCCAGCGCAGGAAACGTAGGCGCGGATATGGCCGACGCGGGCAATCAGAAAATGCCCGACCTTGCCGCCGATCACCAGGCCGATGTAGTTAGCGGCAATAATCGCCCCGATCAGCGCACCGGTCACGTGGATAGAGGTTAAACGCAGGGAGATGTAAGTGGTGAGCAACCCTGAACCCAGCAGCATCAGCAGGGTGGTGGTATACAACGGAAAGAAGACGCCTAACGTTTTTTTCACTCTATCATCCTAATCTTTTATCCTGGTTTGCCCTGGGGGTGACCCTGCCGGCGGCAAAGGCAACCCGGTGAGATCCCTCGTGCAAAACACCGCCCGTTAACCCGGGCGTTACATTCGATACTAGCAGTTTGGTTTGCCGCTTAACACCGCCTCGCCTGCGAAGCGGCGCGCATTTCTGTCAACGCGCGCTCGGGCAAGCTTGATAAATGCTACTATCGGGCGCATATACCTGATTCGCTAAGGAGAGGTTATGAGTGAAAATCAGCTGCGTGAACTCAGCATTGCGGTGGGCGAAAAACTGAAGGCCAACGGCCAGTGGATCACCTGTGCGGAATCCTGCACCGGTGGCGGCATCGCCAAAGCCATCACCGACATTGCCGGGAGTTCTGCCTATTTCGATCGCGGCTTTGTCACCTACAGCAATACGGCGAAACATGAGTTGCTGGGCGTGGCGGAGGCGACTCTGACGGCCCATGGCGCAGTGAGCGAAGAGGTGGTGCGCGAGATGGCCCAGGGGGCGTTACACGCAGCACGGGCCAGCCTGGCGCTGTCGGTCAGCGGCATTGCCGGGCCGGACGGTGGGAGTGCGGAAAAACCGGTGGGCACCGTCTGGTTTGGCTTTGCCGACGGCTCTGGACGGGTACTGGCGCACAGGAAGCAATTTGCCGGCGATCGTGATGCCGTGCGGCTTCAGGCGACGATTTTTGCGCTGCAAACCGCGCTTGATGATTTTTTGTAAAATTAGGCTTGATACTGTATGACCATACAGTATAATTAGTGACATTTCCTGCACAACATACAATCAGTGGCAGTGTGGGGTAACACCGACATTGCGTAACGAAGGAGCAAAAATGGCTATTGATGAGAACAAGCAAAAGGCGCTAGCTGCGGCACTGGGCCAGATTGAGAAACAGTTCGGCAAAGGCTCCATCATGCGTCTGGGTGAAGACCGTTCTATGGACGTAGAAACGATCTCTACCGGCTCACTGTCACTGGACATCGCACTGGGTGCGGGCGGCCTGCCAATGGGTCGTATCGTTGAAATTTATGGCCCGGAGTCTTCCGGTAAAACTACCCTGACGCTGCAGGTTATCGCTGCGGCACAGCGCGAAGGTAAAACCTGTGCGTTTATCGATGCCGAGCATGCGCTGGATCCGATTTATGCGAAAAAGCTGGGTGTTGATATCGACAACCTGCTGTGTTCGCAGCCGGACACCGGTGAGCAAGCGCTGGAAATCTGTGATGCCTTGACCCGCTCTGGCGCGGTTGACGTGATCATCGTTGACTCCGTAGCGGCGCTGACGCCAAAAGCGGAAATCGAAGGTGAAATTGGTGACTCACACATGGGCCTGGCGGCGCGTATGATGAGCCAGGCGATGCGTAAGCTGGCCGGTAACCTGAAAAACGCCAACACGCTGCTGATCTTCATCAACCAGATCCGTATGAAAATCGGTGTGATGTTTGGTAACCCTGAAACCACCACCGGTGGTAACGCACTGAAATTCTACGCTTCTGTCCGTCTGGATATCCGCCGTATCGGCGCGGTTAAAGAAGGCGATGAAGTGGTCGGCAGCGAAACCCGCGTAAAAGTGGTAAAAAACAAAATCGCTGCGCCGTTCAAACAGGCAGAGTTCCAAATCCTGTACGGTGAAGGTATCAACAGCCGTGGTGAATTAGTCGATCTGGGCGTTAAGCACAAGATGATCGAGAAAGCCGGCGCCTGGTACAGCTACAACGGCGATAAAATCGGTCAGGGTAAGGCCAACGCCTGTAACTTCCTGAAAGAGAACCCGGCGGTTGCTGCCGAGTTGGATAAACGACTGCGTGACCTGCTGCTGCACAGCAACGGCGAACTGGTTGCTGCAACCAACGAAGGCTTCGACGACGAAGCTGAAACCAGCGAAGAGTTTTAATCGCTGCTGGCGTTCGTGGACATCGTTATAGGTTCACGAACGTCAACTAAATCAGGCTTGAAAAATGAATGACTTGCTAAGCCGCGCCATGCGCCTGCTGTCGCAACGCGATCATAGTGAAGCTGAACTGCGCCGCAAACTTGCGGCGCAGCCATTTATGGCGAAAGCCAGATTTGGCACCAAAACTCCCTCGTCCACCGCTCCGTTGCCTGAAGAACCCGTCGACCCTGCCGTTATAGAACAGGTTATTGCCTATTGTTACCAGCATAACTGGCTGGACGATCAACGCTTTGCCCGCAGTTATATTGGTAGCCGCAGCCGTAAAGGCTATGGCGCGCAGCGGATCCGCTCCGAATTGATGCAAAAAGGTGTGGATAAGGAACTGACGCAGGCGGCGCTGGCGGACTGCGAGATTGATTGGTGTGAACAGGCCAAACAGGTGGCGCAGCGTAAATTTGGCGATCAACTGCCAACGGACTGGAAAGAGAAAGCCAAAGTGCAGCGTTATCTGCTCTATCGTGGCTTCTTCCAGGAAGAAATTCAGTCAATTTACCGTGATTTTGCGCAATGAACGCACACGGGGTTTTACTTCCCCTTGAAGAAAATTTATCTTATCCCCACTTTTTGTTCGTGAGCTAGGTGCCATCGTCAGGATGTCGCGTATCTTGCTCACGTGTCGTTATTCTAGCCTTTCCGGGAAAATTATGAGCAAGAGCACCGCTGAGATCCGTCAAGCGTTTCTCGATTTCTTTCATAGTAAGGGCCATCAGGTTGTAGCGAGCAGCTCCCTGGTGCCTGACAATGATCCGACATTGCTGTTTACCAATGCCGGCATGAACCAATTTAAAGATGTTTTCCTGGGGCTGGACAAGCGTGCCTATTCCCGAGCCACTACCTCACAGCGTTGTGTGCGTGCGGGCGGTAAGCATAACGATCTGGAGAACGTCGGTTATACCGCACGTCACCACACCTTCTTTGAAATGCTGGGCAACTTCAGCTTCGGCGATTATTTCAAACATGATGCCATCAGCTACGCATGGGAACTCTTGACCGGTGAAAACTGGTTCAACCTGCCGAAAGAGCGGCTGTGGGTGACCGTCTATGAAACCGATGACGAAGCTTTCGACATCTGGCAGCAGCAGATTGGTGTGCCGGCGGAACGTATTATCCGCATTGGCGACAATAAAGGCGGCGCCTTTGCCTCAGACAACTTCTGGCAGATGGGTGATACAGGTCCATGCGGCCCGTGCACCGAGATTTTCTACGATCACGGCGATCATATCTGGGGTGGCCCGCCGGGCAGTCCGGAAGAAGACGGCGATCGCTACATTGAGATCTGGAACCTCGTTTTCATGCAGTTCAACCGTCAATCCGACGGTACTATGCTGCCGCTGCCAAAACCTTCGGTAGATACCGGTATGGGGCTGGAGCGTATTGCCGCCGTATTGCAGCACGTGAACTCCAACTATGAAATCGACCTGTTCAGCAAGCTGATTGCCGCCGTGGCCAAGGTGACCGGTGCCACAGATTTGGATAACAAATCCCTGCGCGTGATCGCCGACCACATTCGCTCTTGTGCTTTCCTGGTGTCAGACGGTGTTACACCGTCCAACGAAGGTCGTGGTTATGTTCTGCGCCGCATCATTCGCCGCGCCGTTCGCCATGGCAACATGCTGGGTGCGAAAGACACCTTCTTCTACAAGCTGGTTGCACCGTTGATCGAAGTGATGGGGCCGGCAGCCGACGAATTGAAGCGTCAGCAGTCACTGGTTGAGCAAGTGCTGAAAACCGAAGAAGATCAGTTTGCCCGCACTCTGGAACGTGGTTTGACGTTGCTGGACGAAGAGCTGGCCAACTTGCAGGGCGATACCCTGGATGGTGAAACCGCATTCCGTCTGTACGACACGTACGGTTTCCCGGTCGATCTGACGGCAGACGTGTGCCGTGAACGTGGTCTGAAAGTGGATGAAGCCGGTTTCGAACAGGCAATGGAAGCACAGCGCCGCCGTGCGCGTGAGTCCAGCGGCTTCGGCGCAGACTACAACAGCATGATCCGTGTTGATGGTGCCAGCCAATTCAGCGGTTATGACCACGAGCAACAGCAGTCCACCGTGACCGCATTGTTCCGTGATGGTCAGCCAGTGAACGAGATCCACGCCGGTGAAGAAGCCGTGGTGGTACTGGACGAGACTCCGTTCTACGGTGAGTCCGGTGGTCAGGTTGGCGATAAGGGCGTGCTGAAAGCTGCCAATGCTGATTTTGAAGTGAGCGACACCCAGAAATACGGCCAGGCTATTGGCCATCAGGGCAAGCTGTCTCATGGCTCGCTGAAGGTGAACGACCGTGTTGACGCGCAGATCGACACCGTGCGACGCAACCGCATTCGTCTGAACCACTCCGCAACCCACCTGCTGCACGCTGCACTGCGCCAGACGTTGGGTGAGCACGTGGCGCAGAAAGGCTCGTTGGTTAACGATAAATACCTGCGTTTCGACTTCTCGCATTTTGAAGCGATGAAGCCGGAGCAAATTCGCACCGTGGAAGATTTGGTGAACCAACAAATTCGTCGTAACCTGCCGGTGCAGACCGAGGTTATGGCGCTGGATGATGCCAAAGAGAAGGGCGCTATGGCGCTGTTCGGTGAGAAGTACGACGACAACGTGCGCGTACTGACCATGGGCGACTTCTCGACCGAGCTGTGTGGCGGCACCCATGCCAGCCGTACCGGTGACATCGGCCTGTTCCGCATTCTGAGTGAGTCTGGTACCGCCGCAGGTATCCGCCGTATTGAAGCTGTAACCGGTGATGGCGCGATTGCTACCTTGCATCAGCAAAACGATCTGCTACAGGACGTTGCTCATCTGGTTAAGGGTGACAGCAATAACCTGACGGACAAAGTGCGTGCGGTGCTCGATCGTACCCGCGCATTGGAAAAAGAGCTGCAGCAGTTGAAGGACCAGCAGGCGGCACAAGAAAGTGCTTCGTTGTCCAGCAAGGCGAAAATGGTTAACGGCGTACCGCTGTTGGTCAGCCAACTGGATAACGTTGAGGCCAAAATGCTGCGTACTATGGTTGATGATCTTAAAAATCAACTGGGTTCCGCGATTATCGTGCTGGCCACCACGGCGGATGATAAGGTGAGCCTGATTGCCGGCGTGACCAAAGATCTGACCGACCGGGTAAAAGCCGGCGAGCTGATCGGTAACGTAGCGCAGCAGGTTGGCGGTAAAGGGGGCGGACGCCCTGATATGGCGCAGGCCGGGGGAACGGATGTCAGCGCCCTGCCAGCGGCATTAGACAGCGTAGAAGCCTGGGTGGCCTCGAAACTGTGAATATAAATAAATAGCACTTACAAACGCCATAACTCATTACTGATTATGGCGTTTTTAACCTGTGCTAACACAATTTGGTTACAATTACGGGAACAAAGTTTTTCAGGTCGGCTAAACTTATCATTATCTGAGGTGAGACCAAGTCTGCTTACACTTATTGTGGATTACATGACTTACGTTTTCGCAGCATATGATGGATAATGACGGGGAAACTGAGAGACCCGACTCTTTTAATCTTTCAAGGAGCAAAGAATGTTAATTCTGACTCGTCGAGTTGGTGAAACCCTCATGATTGGCGATGAGGTCACTGTCACAGTGTTAGGGGTCAAGGGCAACCAGGTTCGTATTGGTGTGAATGCCCCCAAAGAGGTGTCAGTTCACCGCGAAGAAATCTATCAGCGCATTCAGGCAGAGAAGTCTCAACCGACGACTTACTGATTTCGATGCAGCGTCTCGTTGCTCAGCGAGACGCTACTGAGCTTTTTTGTGCCCCCCACAGACCATCCTCTGACTTACCCTGTTAAATCTTCCTGCAGCTCCTCCCACTTTGTTTGCTGATTCACTGTTATTGTCTGTTGATAAAACAATCTTTTTGACGTGAAATCGCCCATGTTGAGTGTGAATTGTGCAAACGCACATGAGATGGGAAAAATTGTTTGACTTAAAAGTCGGAGAAAGTAATATGTGCGCCACGCAGTGCCGATGAGCTTCTCCAAAGCAAGTTAGGCACAATTCGCAAGAAGCGTATGGTGAGGTGGCCGAGAGGCTGAAGGCGCTCCCCTGCTAAGGGAGTATGCGGTCAAAAGCTGCATCCGGGGTTCGAATCCCCGCCTCACCGCCATTTGCATCCATAGCTCAGCTGGATAGAGTACTCGGCTACGAACCGAGCGGTCGGAGGTTCGAATCCTCCTGGATGCACCATATTTTGCAGTATGGTGGGGTAGTAACAACGTACCATACGGTATCAAAAAAGAATTCCTGTGCATCCATAGCTCAGCTGGATAGAGTACTCGGCTACGAACCGAGCGGTCGGAGGTTCGAATCCTCCTGGATGCACCATTCTTTCTGTCAAACTTGTTTCTTCAAGCAGACAAACCAAAAATAGTAATGCATCCATAGCTCAGCTGGATAGAGTACTCGGCTACGAACCGAGCGGTCGGAGGTTCGAATCCTCCTGGATGCACCATCTAAGAAAAACCCGCCTTGGCGGGTTTTTCGCTTTCTGGCATTCGGCGATACGCTGCTGTAATCCCATCATCTTTCCTCTTGTGCACAGCACATTCCGCTATTACGCGATCAGCGACAACCTTCCGGCTTTACGCTAAAGTAGTTTTCTTTCCTCAACGATCATGGAGTAACGATGTACGACCGCTATCAGGGTCTTATTTTCGACATGGACGGCACCATTCTCGATACCGAGCCGACGCACCGAAAGGCGTGGCGTGAAGTGTTGTCCCGTTACGGTATGACGTTTGATGAGCCCGCGGTGATGGCGTTGAGCGGTTCTCCGACCTGGCATATTGCCCAGGCGATTATTGCCAGCCATCAGGCCGATCTCGATCCCCATCAGTTGGCTGCAGAGAAAACCCGAGCGGTAGAGATTATGCTGCTGGACAGCGTGCGCCCCTTGCCGCTGATTGAGGTGGTGAAGGCCTACCATGGCCGCCGTCCAATGGCGGTGGGTACCGGTAGTGAGCATCGCATGGCGGAAACTCTGCTGCGCCATCTGGGCCTGTTCCACTGCTTTGATGCGATCGTGGGTGCCGATGATGTGCAGCGCCATAAGCCGGAGCCGGACACCTTCCTGCGCTGTGCCGAACTGATTGGCGTACCGCCGGAGAAATGCGTAGTGTTTGAAGACGCAGATTTCGGCATCCAGGCGGCGAAAAGCGCCAATATGGCCGTGGTAGACGTTCGTACGCTGTGAGTAGTACGCTGGCGGTGATGTCGTTATTCGGCGGCAGCTTTCTCAGTGCGACGTTGTTGCCGGGAAATTCAGAAATTATTTTGGTTGCCTTGCTGACCAACAGCCGTGTCTCACCGGAGTTACTGGTGCTGGCCGCGACGTTGGGCAATACGCTCGGTGGGCTGACCAATGTCATTATCGGGCGCCTGTTACCGGCGTTGAAACCACAGCGAGGGCTGGATACAGCGCTTGGGTGGATGCAACGCTTTGGCCCGGCTGCGCTGTTGCTCAGTTGGGTACCGGTAGTGGGCGATTTGTTGTGCGTGTTGGCAGGCTGGCTGCGCATGCCCTGGGGCCCTGTTGCGCTATTTCTGTGTATCGGAAAGGCGCTGCGTTACATCATTTTGACTATGATAACGCTACAGGGAATGGCCTGGTGGCATTAACGACGTGAATATAACTCAATATTCTCTCGGGTGCAGATTCAGTATGCTTACGAGTTCTTGTTTTTAGAAGCGGGAGGTCAATTTGATCCCGGACGTATCCCAGGCGCTTTCTTGGTTGGAAGCCCATCCCCATGCATTAAAAGGCATTCGTCGCGGCATTGAGCGTGAAACGCTGCGTGTCACCGAAGACGGAAAGCTTGCAACAACCGGGCATCCGGAAAAATTGGGGGCGGCATTAACGCACCACTGGATAACCACAGACTTTGCCGAGGCGCTGTTAGAATTTATTACGCCGGTTGACGACAACCTCGATCACCTGCTGACGTTCTTGCGTGATATTCATCGTCACGTGGCGCGTAATCTGGGTGAGGAGCGCATGTGGCCGCTCAGCATGCCGTGCTTTATTGAAGCCGAGCAGGACATTGAACTGGCGCAGTTCGGCTCGTCGAATATTGGCCGCATGAAGACGTTATACCGTGAAGGGTTGAAGAACCGTTACGGCGCGCTGATGCAGACCATTTCCGGCGTGCACTACAACTTCTCCCTGCCGCTGGAGTTCTGGCAGGCATGGGCCGGCGTTAAAGACGCAGAAAGCGGTAAGGAACAGATTTCAGCGGGCTATTTCCGTCTGATCCGCAACTATTATCGTTTTGGCTGGGTGATCCCGTATCTGTTCGGCGCATCGCCGGCGATCTGTTCCTCGTTCCTGAAAGGGCGTGAGACCGCGTTGCCGTTTGAGCGTACAGAACAGGGTATGTGTTATCTGCCGTATGCCACTTCGCTACGCTTGAGTGACCTGGGTTACACCAATAAATCACAAAGCAATCTGGGCATTACCTTTAACGATCTGCAAAGTTATGTTGAAGGCCTGAAGCGGGCGATTGTTACGCCTTCGGAAGAGTTTGCCAAATTAGGTGTGAAAGATGGCGATCGTCATCTGCAGTTGAACAGTAACGTGCTGCAGATCGAAAACGAACTCTATGCACCGATCCGGCCGAAGCGGGTGACTAAAAGCGGTGAGACACCGTCAGATGCGCTGCTGCGCGGCGGTATCGAATACATCGAAGTTCGCTCGCTGGACATCAACCCGTTCTCGCCAATCGGCGTGGATGCGGTACAGGCACGTTTCCTGGACCTGTTCCTGATATGGTGTGTGTTGGCCGATGCGCCAGAGATGAGCAGTGATGAATTGCTCTGCACGCGCAAAAACTGGAACCGGGTGATCCTCGAAGGGCGTAAACCGGGACAGACCATTGGCATAGGTTGCGATGACAGCCGTGAGCCACTGGCAAAAGTAGGCAAAGCCTTGTTCGACGATTTGCGCCGCGTGGCGGAAGTGTTGGATAGCGAAGCCGGCGATCGCCAGTATCAGCAAGTGTGTGACGAACTGGTCGCAGCGTTTGACGATCCGGAACTGACGTTCTCGGCCCGTATCCTGAAAGCGATGAAGGAAGAGGGCACCGGTCGTGTGGGCCTGCAGTTAGCTGAGCAATACCGTCAGATGCTGATTGAAGAGCCGTTGGAAATCCTGACTGAAGCCGAATTGGCGAAGGAGCAGGAAGCCTCATGGCAGCGCCAACGTAACGTAGAAGCCAGTGATACGCTAAGCTTTGAAGAGTTCCTGAAGCAACATGGCGGGAGCTGAAAAAGAAAAAGGCCACATCAATGTGGCCAAATATGCATCTCTGATGACAGGGATGATGATAACAAATGCGCGTCTTTCACATATTCAGACTCGCTGAGTTAGAAAAGGTTTCCTGGATAGATAAAAAAGTTTCGAAATAAATACTCTTTTACGAGGAGGTAACGAAATGCCACTGCTGGATAGCTTCACCGTAGACCATACCCGCATGGCAGCCCCGGCTGTCCGCGTTGCGAAAACCATGAAAACTCCTCATGGCGATACCATCACCGTATTCGATCTGCGTTTTTGCCGCCCGAATCTGGAAGTGATGCCTGAGCGTGGCATCCATACGTTGGAACACCTGTTTGCCGGTTTTATGCGTGACCATCTGAATGGCCAGGGCGTTGAGATTATCGATATCTCCCCGATGGGATGCCGTACCGGCTTCTACATGAGCCTGATTGGCGTGCCGGAAGAGCAGCGAGTTGCCGATGCCTGGAAAGCGGCAATGAGTGACGTGCTGAAAGTGACCGATCAGCGCAAAATTCCTGAGCTGAATGAGTTCCAGTGCGGTACTTACCACATGCACTCACTGGAAGAAGCACAGGAAATCGCCAAGCATATCCTTGACCACGACGTGGTAGTGAACCACAACGAAGAGCTGGCGCTGCCGAAAGAGAAGCTGCAGGAACTGCACATCTAGTTCGTCACCGGGCTACAGCGATAAAAAAAGACGCGATGTTCGCGTCTTTTTTCCTTTCTGGTGGGCGGTCAGTGTTGCTGGACGCTGGACTGCAGCGATTTTATTGGCGTGACCCGCACCTGTTTGATCATGTTGTCCTGCACGTCGAGGATATCAACGTCGTAATGGCCTACACGAACCCGGGTGCCCACCTCAGGGATCTCTTCGAGCTCCTCCAACAGCATGCCGTTAATGGTGCGTGCATCGGTGGCCGGCAGCGTCCAGTTGAACGCCTTGTTTAACTCGCGCACGTTGGCGGTACCGTCGATCAGGACCGAACCGTCGCTTTGCGGATTGACCTCTTCCGCCAGCGTTGGCGACATGGAGGTGGTGAAATCACCGACGATTTCTTCCAGGATATCTTCGACCGTCACCAGCCCCTGAATATCACCGTACTCGTCCACCACGATGCTGACTTTCTCTTTGTTGCGCTGGAATTTCACCAGTTGGACGTTGAGCGGCGTGCCTTCAGGCACATAGTAAATCTCGTCGGCGGCGCGCAGCAGGTTCTCTTTGTTGAACTCTTTCTTCTCGGTCATCAGGCGGTAGGCTTCACGCACCCGCAGCATACCGATAGCATCGTCCAGTGAGCCGCGATACAGCACGATGCGACCGTGCGGCGAGTGGGTGAGCTGGCGCATGATCGACTTCCAGTCGTCGTTGACATCGATGCCGACGATCTCGTTGCGGGGCACCATGATGTCGTCGACCGTCACCTTCTCCAGATCCAGCACGGAAATCAACATGTCCTGATTACGGCGAGAAATCTGTGAGTGGGATTCATTAACGATGGTGCGCAACTCGTCCTTGCTGACGGCATCGCTGACCCGCATGTTGGTGTGGATGCCGAACAGGCGCAAGACCAGCGTGGTGATGCCATTAAGCAGCCATACCAGCGGGAACATCACCTTCTGCAGCGGTGCCAGCAAAACGCTGCTGGGGAAGGCGATGCGCTCTGGATAAAGTGCAGCGAAGGTTTTCGGCAACACTTCGGCGAACAGCAGCACGGCAAAGGTCAGGATACCGGTGGCGATGGCTACGCCGAAATCGCCATATAGGCGCATACCGACAATGGTTGCCAGCGCCGAGGCGAGAATGTTGACCAGGTTATTGCCGATCAGCACCAGGCCGATCAGACGATCCGGCTTTTGCAGTAGTTTTTCGACCCGGCGGGCAGAGCGGTTGCCCTGCTTGGAGAGATGACGGAGACGATAGCGGTTTAGCGTCATCATGCCGGTTTCGGATGCTGAGAAGTAAGCGGAAACCACGATCATAACCACCAGGATAATGATCAGGGTCCCTGTCGAAACGTGCTCCAACGCGGTATTCCTTATGTATGGAGAAAGATAGCCTGAGGGCTTAGCGAACCATCACTTGCTGGATCAGACGGCTGCCGAAGTAGGCCAGCGTTAGCAGAAAGGCGCCGGCAAAGCTGAACCACACGACACGGCGGCCACGCCAGCCTTCATGGTAATGGCCCCACAGCAAAACGATATAGACAAACCATGCCATGATCGACAGCACGGCCTTGTGCACGTTTTCTTTGCTGAACAGGTTATCCATATACAGCAGGCCGGTACATAACGTGAGCGTGAGCAACACGACACCGATCTGGGTGATGTGGAACATTTTGCGTTCGATGCTCATCAGCGGTGGCATGTCGGCGCTGAACGACAGCTTTTTGTTTTTCAGCAGGTAGTCCAGCCAGGCCAGTTGCAGCGCATACAGCGCGGCAATAATCAGCGTAGCGTAGGAGAACAGCGCCAGGCCAATATGCACCATCAGTTCCGGACTGGCTTCAAGATGGGTAATGAACTCACCCGGCATAAAGCTGGCGAAGGCCAGATTGATCATCGCGAAGCTATAAACAATCGGCAGCAGGAACCAGCCGCGGTCGCGTGAGGCGACAAAGGTCATGACCGAACAGATGATCAGGCTGACTATCGAACCGATGTTCAGCAAGCTGAGATTTTGTCCGGCGCTAACGTCAAAAATACGCTGCTGCAGTGCGATGGCGTGGCAAACCAGCGCCACCACCGCCGAGACGAGAGCAAGCCGACGGTATGCGCTGTTCTTCCGCAACAAGCTGGGAATAATCAGTCCAAGGCTGAGCAGGTAGGCGATCAAAGCCACAATGGAGAAAACTGGCATAGCGTTTAATTTTGCTTCGGCGTGGTGAATTGGATTGTCAGTATAGCGTCGTGCGCGTCCCACTCCAACCGATCTCCAACGCTGAGGCAGAGATCCTCTTAGCTTCGTGTTATAATCGCCGCAATTATGTCGCCAGAGCGGCCTGTCATTACACGTTGAGCAAGAGACGATGTTTGAAAATTTAACCGATCGTTTGTCGCGCACCCTGCGCAATATCAGCGGCCGTGGGCGGCTGACCGAAGAAAATATCAAGGAAACCCTGCGTGAAGTGCGCATGGCATTGCTGGAAGCGGACGTTGCGCTGCCGGTGGTGCGGGACTTTATCAATCGCGTAAAAGAGAGCGCGGTAGGTCATGAAGTCAACAAAAGCCTGACGCCGGGGCAAGAGTTCGTAAAAATCGTCAAGAGCGAACTGATTTCCGCGATGGGCGAAGTGAACACCGAGCTGAACCTGGCGGCACAGCCGCCGGCAGTGGTGCTGATGGCGGGCCTGCAGGGTGCCGGTAAAACCACCAGCGTCGCCAAGCTCGGTAAGTTCCTGAAAGAAAAACAGAAGAAAAAAGTGTTGGTGGTTTCCGCTGACGTTTATCGCCCAGCGGCGATCAAACAGTTGGAAACGCTGGCGGAAAGCGTCGGCATCGACTTCTTCCCGTCCGATGTTAAAGAAAAGCCGATCGACATCGTTAACCGTGCACTGCAACAGGCCAAGCTGAAATTCTACGATGTTCTGATCGTCGATACCGCCGGCCGTTTGCACGTTGATGAAGCGATGATGGATGAGATCAAACAGGTGCACGCGGCGATCAAGCCGGTGGAAACCCTGTTTGTGGTCGACGCCATGACCGGCCAGGATGCGGCCAACACCGCCAAGGCCTTTAACGAGGCGCTGCCGCTGACCGGCGTGGTGCTGACCAAGGTCGATGGTGACGCGCGCGGCGGTGCTGCGCTGTCCATTCGTCACATTACCGGCAAACCGATCAAGTTCCTCGGCGTGGGCGAGAAAACCGAAGCGCTGGAGCCATTCCATCCGGACCGCGTGGCGTCACGCATTCTCGGCATGGGCGACGTACTGTCGCTGATCGAAGATATCGAAAGCAAAGTTGACCGCGAACAGGCGGAAAAACTGGCTAACAAGCTGAAGAAGGGCGACGGTTTCGATCTGACCGACTTCCTGGAGCAGCTCAAGCAGATGCGTAACATGGGCGGTATGGCCAGCATGCTGAGCAAACTGCCCGGCGCCGGCCAACTGCCGGACAATGTGAAATCGCAGATGGACGACAAGGTTTTGGTGCGTATGGAGGCGATGATCAACTCGATGACGCTGAAAGAGCGCGCCAAACCGGAAATCATCAAAGGTTCGCGCAAGCGTCGTATTGCGGTGGGTTCCGGCATGCAGGTGCAGGATGTTAACCGCTTGTTAAAGCAGTTCGACGACATGCAACGCATGATGAAAAAGATGAAGAAAGGCGGAATGGCGAAGATGATGCGTGGCATGAAAGGTATGATGCCGCCGGGCTTCCCAGGCCGCTGACAGCCGCTTGCCCTCTGGGGTGAGCCTGTTTAAGCATTTGCCGTTCGCGGTGAAAACCGCCCGAAATATTACCGGCGAAAAAAAGTAGTTGACGACGAACTACGCTTTCGATTGCTTTTTGCGCCAAAATGAGTAAAATTTTCGGGCTTTTTATATTGCAACCGGGCCCCGTTCCCTCAATGGGGCCCGGCTGTTTTATTAACTAAAGAGGATGTTATGGTAACAATTCGTTTGGCACGTGGCGGCGCAAAAAAGCGTCCGTTCTATCAAGTAGTAGTGACCGACAGCCGCAATGCTCGTGATGGTCGTTTCATCGAGCGTGTAGGTTTCTTCAACCCAATCGCATCTGGTCAGGCTGAAGCACTGCGTCTGGACCTGGATCGCATTGAGCACTGGGTTGGTCTGGGTGCTACCGTTTCTGATCGCGTTCACGCGCTGATCAAAGACGCTAAGAAAGCAGCTTAATCTGTCGCGGTGGTGGCAATGAGCAAGCAACTCAAACCGGTAGCACCTAAGCAGCCGATTGTACTCGGTAAGATGGGGTCTACTTACGGCATCCGTGGTTGGCTCAGAGTGTTTTCATCCACCGAGAACGCCGAAAGCATATTTGACTATCAGCCCTGGTTAATCCAGCGCTCTGGTCAGTGGCAGTTTGTCGAGTTGGAAGACTGGAAACGCCACAGTCAGGATCTGATCATCAAGGTCAAAGGCATTGACGATCGGGATGCTGCGAATCTACTGACCAATTGCGAAATTGTCGTAGATTCCGAGCAGTTGCCTCCGCTGGAAGGCGATGATTACTACTGGAAAGACCTTATGGGCTGCCAGGTAGTCACCACTTCCGGATACGAACTGGGTAAAGTCATCGATATGATGGAAACCGGTTCTAACGACGTCATGGTCGTGCGGGCAAACCTGAAAGATGCATTCGGTATGAAGGAGCGGTTGGTCCCGTTTCTTCATGGGCAGGTTATCAAGAAAGTCGATCTCACTGCTCGCGTGATTGAAGCAGATTGGGATCCTGGTTTTTGACCTCCGAATTAAACGGTCGAAACAAGTGGAATGACAGTAAGGGGATTGGCTTGTGTTCATTGGTATTGTAAGCCTGTTTCCTGAGATGTTCCGCGCGATCACCGATTACGGGGTGACTGGCCGGGCAGTAAAAAATGGCCTGCTGAGCGTGCAGTGTTGGAGTCCACGTGACTTCACCTACGACCGGCATCGTACCGTGGACGATCGCCCTTATGGCGGCGGCCCGGGAATGCTGATGATGGTGCAACCCTTGCGGGAAGCCATTCATGCAGCAAAAGCAGCGGCAGGCGAGGGAGCAAAGGTGATTTATCTGTCACCTCAGGGGCGCAAGCTGGATCAAACCGGCGTGTGCGAACTGGCGGCCAACCCGAAGATGATTCTGGTGTGCGGTCGTTATGAAGGGGTAGACGAGCGCGTAATCCAAACCGAAATTGATGAAGAATGGTCAATCGGCGATTACGTCCTCAGCGGCGGGGAACTGCCGGCAATGACCCTGATTGATTCAGTCGCCCGCTTTATACCGGGTGTGCTGGGCCATCAGGCTTCAGCAGAAGAGGACTCTTTTGCCGATGGATTGCTGGACTGCCCGCACTATACCCGTCCTGAGGTGTTGGAAGGGATGGAGGTTCCGCCAGTTTTACTGTCGGGCAACCATGCCGAGATACGTCGCTGGCGCTTAAAGCAGTCGCTGGGCCGTACCTGGCTTAGAAGACCTGAACTTCTGGAAAGCCTAGCTCTGACTGACGAGCAAGCGGTGTTGCTGGCTGAGTTCCAACGGGAACATCAGACCAAGCAGCAGGACTATGAAGGGAACGTCTGAGCAATTGGCTCGACGGGACCGATATATCAGTTTACCTAGGGTAAGAGACATATTATGAGCAACATTATTAAGCAAATTGAACAAGAGCAGATGAAGCAAGACGTACCTGCATTCCGTCCGGGTGATTCCGTGGAAGTTAAGGTATGGGTCGTTGAAGGTAGCAAAAAACGTCTGCAGGCATTCGAGGGCGTGGTTATCGCTATCCGTAACCGCGGTCTGCACTCTGCATTCACTGTTCGTAAGATTTCCAACGGCGAAGGTGTTGAGCGTGTATTCCAGACTCACTCACCAGTAATTGACAGCATTGCTGTTAAACGTCGTGGTGCCGTTCGTAAAGCCAAACTGTACTATCTGCGTGAGCGTACTGGTAAGTCTGCTCGTATCAAAGAGCGTCTGAACCGCGTCGGCTAACGCTGCATCCAAAAGTTAATAACTATGAAGGGGTTGGCAATATGCCGACCCCTTTTTTTATGCTTAAAATCTGTTGATTGCATTTGCAAGATTTATTTTCGGAAAAGTAAGTTTCCACAGATATAAAAAAGCCTGCGGTGGCAGGCTCTTTGCGTCACAGCGCCGCGACACGCTGTTTACTTTTTTCCGGGTGCGGCTGAGCCGGAACAATATCGCCAGGCTTCACAATCACTCGCGCGACGGACTCATGCGTGGCAAAGGTGCAGCTACAGTTAATGTTCTGGCATTGGTGATAGCGCTCTTTGGTCGCTTCACTGAGGTAACGGCTGGAGCGAGTATGGGCCACGCTACCGCAAAGTGGACAGTGCATCATAGTTGAATCCCTCTTTCGACTGCATCAAGTTATGTGACTTATAATAGCTCAATGACTTGCAAAAGCAAGATTAAAACTCAAATGAAAATCAAGATTCGATAATGGCGAACTCAACCCGTTGAGTCAGCACATCGAGAGCGATTTTGGTGACATAACCACTGCCGTTTAACGTGTGAACCACCGTATTGATTATCCAGCTTTGCCGATCGATGGCCTCTTTGAATCCGCGTACCTGAATAGGCATCTCCGGATAAAGTTCGGGCCGGCCCATTGCCAGATTGATAGAGAACTGCACGCTTCCCTGTTGGATTCGTTCCCATTTTGCCTTGGCTGCCCGAATGGCGGCCTCTTTGTTGGTATAGACCCTGGGTAAGGTGAAAACGTTATCGCTGTCCCCCGCGAGATAGTTGGAGCTTTCTGCGTTGTCGGCGGCGCCATTTTGACGTTGTACTGTCAACTGTTGCTGTTGGGCGTGCTCGGTATCCTGCCATTTGGCGCGAACGCCGGAGTAATTTCCTCTATCGGCCAGGTTAAAATAGTGCTGGTCGCCGTCTCTACGCTGCAGGATAAGCGGTGCTATGGGTTTGCCTGAAACTGTTTGGCCTGAGCCTGGGATGAGAAACAGCAGGCGCTCATCTTTGATAGCTGCTACCGCGCCATTCATGGTGGCTAGCCGGGTAATGAATGCGGCATCTGTTTCTTGAGCCTGGTCAATGTGGGATATCTTTATTTCGGCCAGTCCCGCCGCCAGCGTGTTACCCATACGGTTGCGGTTCGCTATCTCATTGACGATCTCCCCCAGAGTTTTGTCATGATAAGAACGATCGCGAGCGGTGTTCATCGAACCTCTAAAGTCGACGCTGCGGGCGCGCAGGGTGAGTTTGTCCGGCGCACCCTGATGTTCTACTTCATCAATGGTGAACTTGCCCTTATTGACTAACCCTTGGCCTTTCCAGCCTAGCTTTAGGGTAATCACCTGATTACGTGCCGGCATCACCACCTGACCATCGGTATCGTCAAGTTCAAGAACCAACTGGTCGGCGGTGAAACCCCGGTTATCAGTCAGGGTAAGGGATAGCAACCGGTGCCTGAAGGTTTCCGTCACGTCCTGCTGTTGCAGAAATAGGGCATAGTCCGGGGCTACTTGCGCCCCTATAGGCAATGGCGTTTGGGTGATCACGACAGCAACCCCCCAATGCGTTGCACGCCTTGCCCTGCCTTGTCGGCCAAATCCAGCGCCTGCTGGCGCAGATCGCCAAACATACTGATCAGTGACTCATCAACGCGCATCAGGTTGATGGTGAACTCAATCTGCCGGGCGCTACCGTTAGAGAAAAGCTGGGTTTTGGTTTCAGCTATGTTCTCAATGACATACATGCCATAAATGGTGCCGCTGCCTTCAATTAGCGGCCAGGCTCGTCCTTGAGAAGCCATCAGTTGCAACGTCATCAACGACAGTGCTCCGCCGGTGACTTCCGGCATCAGCACCCCTGTCAGGGTGATTTTTTCGCTGTCGGCACCCAAAAACTGCGCGGAAGGGCGCTGGCCGATGCGTGCGTTGGTTGGCCAACGGAAACTGCTGCTGCGCTGCATGCTCTGGTAGGGCACGGTTTTCAGCATAAAAACAAACATGCCGAGGGTAAGCATCATGGTTTTTTCTCCTCAATTAACTCATTCGGCTGCGAGCATCTGCGGCCTGACGTCGCGTCAGCAACTCAAATTGCCGCGCGACTTCACGACCGATATCTTGCTCACTCTGGCCGGCGCTGGCGGTGATATTGATAGTGACTGACGGGATTTGGATCTGCGTTGCGGGTGAAACCGGTGCCGGCGAGGCTGCCATCACCGGGGCACTGAGCGACAGCAATGCTGCCGACATCGCTGCCGTACGGCGACGACTGGTCACCTGCACCGGACCACCGATCAGTTCCGGGCCGTTTTCACCCACAAGGCCAAATTGCCCGGCAGGAATACTCCCGCCCGAATCGAACTTGCCGGCGAACGAAAAGCCATCGTCGTCATCTTGATTTTCGGTATGGCCTGTAGCGCTGTTTTTACTGCCAAATGACATCCAATCGGGGAGCCAGTCAGTCAGCGACATGAATTTTTTTATCCAGCTATCAATGGTGTCCGTAATGTACTTCTCCATTGCTTTGCATCCAGCAGAGATGCTCTCCCACAGATTGCTAAAGAATGGTGCCAGCTTGTCCCAGTTTTCGATCACCGCAAAAGCCGCAATGGCAATCAAGCCGACAATGGCCAGCAATGGGTTGGCCATTGCCATGCGCCCCAGCCAAATCATGGCCTGCCCGGCTTTGAGGATTGCGCCGTTAATGATGGTGAACCCCTGGAGTACCTGAGTGGCGACCAGGCTGACGCCGCTAAGCCCACCAAGCAATAACGTGAGTCCGCCGGCGACTTGCAACAAGGTGCTGGCCAATGCGGGGTTACTGGTCACCCAGGAATTCAGTTGCACCAACCATTGCGCCGCCGTTTGGGTCAGCTCCCGCAGGGCTGCGCTTTGGCCGGAAAACAAATTGATCCGCAGGCTGTCCCAGGAGGCAAACAACTTTTGGATGTCCCCATCCAAATTGTCGCCTTTGACGGTGACCAAATGCTGCGCGGCACCGCCAACCTGGTTGGCCTGCAGTTTTTCTGTGCCTGCGGGGGCAATTCTTTGCGCCGCAGTGAACAGGTCGGTCCCTGAGCCTGCTTTGCTTTTCAAGGCTGCACCGACGGATTGTACCGTCATACCATATTGGCTACTGGCTAGTGCCAGCACATCGGCAATCCGATCGAACTGGTCGGCGGGCAGATTAAAAGCGTTCTGCACCGCGGTCATCGCCTCGACAGTTTCATTGACGCCGCTGTCTGTGGCATTCGACAGCCTGAGCGCGGCAGGTGATGCCCCCATGATTTCATTGGCACCTAACCCTTTTTTAGCCAGTGCCGTTTGCGCCTGGATTGTTTTATCCGGTGAGGTTCCAGATTGGCCCATACTGCGTGCCTGCTGACTCAGTGCGGCAAGTTGCGGATCGGATTTATCCAGCTTGAGTTGCGCCTGTAATTGAGAAAGCTGTTTTTCGAAATTAACACCTGGAGCCAGCAACCTGGCTCCGCCGATGGCGGCCGTTTTTGCGATGGTGAAGCCCGCGGCACTAGCGTTGTTTATTTTGCTGAGGTTTTCACGGCGATTCTGATTAGCGGCATGTGCGGTACTGAATCTCTGGCCGGTCATCACCTGCCGTTGGTTTTTCATCGAGACAATAGCGGCATTGGCATTGATTGTTTTGTCGCGAAGCTGTCGTTGCTCGTTGCTGAGTGACTTAAGATCAATACCTTGCCTGGTCAGGCTATCGCGCTGGTTGCGATCGATGGTTTTGAGCAGTCCGTGCTTTTTCTCCAAAGCGCTAATGGTTTCCGCCACCAGCGCAACTTCGTTATTCATTTGTTGGGAATGTTGACCCGGCGCGCTACCTTTTGCCAACGTTTCAAGCACGGAATATTTTTTCCGCGATGCCGTCAATAATTTATTGGTTTTAACCAGTTCCTGATTATTTTTCCTGAATGAATCGATGCCATTTTCCTGCTGATGCAGGATTTTCAGGTTTTTCTCCGCACGTCGAATATCATTACCCAGCATGTTGTATAGACTTTTATTACCAAGGGGTTGACGCAACTGCTTCATCAGAGCGCTGGTCTGTTTTTCGATCGCTTCGAGCCCTTTAATTATCTCGTTTTGTGACTCCAGTTCCTGCCCGCTGCTACTCATCTGTATTTACTCCACTACGTTGAAGGGCCTTATAGCGCCATTCCATCAGCTCTGTCAGCGTCATGCCGTTCATCTCTGATGGCGGCCAGTGAAAAATCACTGCGACATCCGCCATCAGATCGTCCACGGTCAGAACGGGGTCGATGTTTACTCGGCCGATTTCGGTGACAAAAAACCGATCACCTGGCCGGCCAATGCGATCAGGTCCGGCAGCTCCAGCCGGGCGCACTCTTCTTTGGTCAGGTTTGGATAGGTCACACGCGGCAGGATGGTGATCAGGGCGTCGACGTCGGCGTTGGCCAGCGCCGCCAGACCGATACCGCGCAGGCTGCCTGCATTCGGTTTGGTGACCTGTACTTCACGGATCTCGCTGTCGCCGCGTTTGATCGGGGTTTCCAGTACAACGGTATTTTCTGGGGATGCATTCAGTTCCATGGGATATCCAATTATTGTCAGGGAAACAGGGCCAGCACCAAGGCTGGCCATTGAAGTGATAAATTACAGGCCGATAGCGCGGCGGTGGGCCGCCAGCAGATCCACTCCGTCGACTTTTTCAATCATGTTGACGGTATCGATCTCGATCAGCTCTTTGCCGTCGATGCTCAGTTTGAAGTAGGTACAGTCGGTAGAAACCTTGGTCTCGGTGTCTTCGCCTTGTTTGAAGTCACCGCTGTCGATTTCTTTGTGGCGACCGCGCATCACGACTTCGAGTGCCGATACTTCGCCGGTGTCGTCACGCTGGAAAGAACCGGTAAAGCGCAGCGGTACCGCGTCGACGCGGCCCCATTGTTTCAGCACCAGCTCATCGATGCCGCCCATGGTCCATTCGACTACCAGCGCATCGTCATCCAGACCGAAGTCCACCGAGGCTGCGCCGCTCATGCCGCCGCCGCGGAATTTTTCCAGCTTACGGGTCAGTTTTGGCAGGGTCATGGCGGAGACCACGCCCATGTAGTTGAAGCCGTCGTTAAACAGGTTCAGATATTTCAGTTTTTTTGGCAGTGCCATTATTCAGGTCTCCTTAGCTGTTCACGGACGCGGCGAAGTTCGCCAGGTAACGGTCGGTGATGCGCTGGCGCAGGGTTAAATCTTCCAGCGGCGGTACCGGGGTGTAGTCATAATCGATAAACAGTTTGCCGGCCTTCAGGGTTTCTTTATCGTTGGCGCTTTCGTCGTACCAGCAGTCGCCGTCAATGATCAGCCCGGCGGATTTCAGCTCGCGGAACTTGGCTTTGATGCCGTCGATCATGTCGCGGATCAGCGTTGGTGTAACCGGGCGGTCAACTGCCCACAGATGAGCTTCGGCCATGGTGTCAGCCAATACCTGCGCGGTGCGGGTATAGTTTTCGAACTGGAATAATGGATCGTCGGAACAGGTGCGTGAGCCCCAAAACTTGAAGCCATCTTTGCGGATCAGGGTGGTGACGCAGGCTTCGTTCAGCAGGTCAGCATCGGTACCGACGGTTTGCAGATCCCAAAATACGCTGGCTGAAATACCGCTGACGCCGTTGACGCCGACGTTGGACAGGGTCTTATGCCAGCCAGTCTCCTGGTCAATCTTGGCGCGCAGACCCAGCGCACGAGCGGTGGCGTATGCGATGTCGCTGCTGTTGGTGGTGGTGTTCCAGTTAACAAAGTCTGGCCAGATCAACATCAGTTCGCGTTGGCTAAAGCCTGCGCGGTACTTGATGGCGTCGGAGACGGTCTTGCAGCCGTAAGCGCTGATATAACCAAAGGCACGCAGTTGTTGGCAGATACCGGCCAGTGCGGTTGCCACCTCCAGATTGTCGTGGCCTGGCACACCCAGAATACGCGGCTTCACGCCCAGTTCGGCCTGTGCCGCCAGCAAGGCTTTCATACCGGTATATTTACCGTTTTCATCGGCGCCGCCAATGATATTGGAGGTGGTTTCGGCCTCGTCTTTGCCTTCTGCCACACGTACCACGACGGTGACCGGTTTGGCCTGCTCGGCAATCGCCAGCAGCGAGCGTGCCAGGGTGCCATTTTTGCCGGCCTTGCCACTGGCGGCCAGAACGTCAGTGATCAACACTGGAGTGTTGAGAGGGAACAGGCTTGCATCGGCATCTTCTGCAGTACAAACCATGCCAATAATCGCCGTCGAGACGGTGGAAATTACGCGGGTGCCTTCATTGATTTCGAGGACACGCACGCCGTGGTGATAATCACCCATAGCATTACTCCGTTTGTGGTTGGTAACAACAGAATGCCCTTCGCGATGGGGCCGCGCATCTCATTGGGTATGTATGAGAACTGGTACAACAGCAGGAAAATCAAGATAAAAAAAACGCCCCGGGCGGGGCGTTGAAGGTGCGATTATTGCGGCGGCTGCGGCCAGTCGATGTCTGGGGCCAGGCCTGGATCGACTCTGCTGAGCATCACCCTATATAGCATCCAGGTTTTCAGATGTTCAAGTTCACCTGGAGTGGCAATATTGAGGTCGGCAGCATCCTTTAGAGGTGCAATTTCTTTCGCCGCCTGGTTCAGAAAAGCATCTTTTTCATATTTTGCCTGAATTTTTAATTGCTCAGCGGTATAAGTTCGCGGTTCTATCTCTTTTCCATTGAATTGCCAGTCTAGTCCCTTAATCGGGAGTGGGAATTTATCCGGAATATCACTGGCTGAAATTTCAGCGACAAATGCATCAATGGGCCATAAGCTAGATGCATCGTAACTGGCGCTATGTATAATTCCGCTACTATCGAAAACTATTTTCAGTGTTTTTTCATTGAAGTGATGTTGCACGTCATACCAATCATCTCCGTTTTTGTCTTTAATAAACAATATATTTGAACTGCCTGAAAGGATTGCCTGAGGTGTGCCTTTCTCAGGTTTATAAGTAAAAAATGGGCCGAGATTTTTCATGCGTAAGCCACCGTGTACCAGTTATTATTAATGTATTTTTGCAACATTCGATAATACATATACCCAACTTGATTCCCTTCATTGCCGTTACCGCCTGTAATTACCGCTCCTGAAGGTGCCTCAGTCATACTGCCATCAGTGACAATAGTTCCTCGGCTAGCCAAACGAATGTCGCGGACATAATTTCGGTCCAGATAATTATTTAAATAGCCTCCCCAGATGCTGCCATTAAGATTACCGTCTGTGTGAAACGTCGCTCCTGCAGCGAAGACTGCGCCATTAGCATGAAATTCACCATTGTTGCGGAAAGTGAACCAACCATCAGCTCCGCCATTAGCTACATGAAAGCCAATTTCGTGGTAACTGCCAACCTTTTCGTAATGGTAAATGTCGGTAAACAGATCCCCTTGACCTTGAAGGCGAAAACCATTGGTTTGTCGATTACCGTCAGCGTAAGTTATATTTCCTCGTTTGTGAATAAATTCAGAATTATAGAAAATAGTAGGGCCGTTAATATTTGTGGCGCCACCAAACCAAACATCGCCGGTTACACTCAACTTTCCATTAACATAATATTCTGAACCGTGGAAAGACAATATTCCTTTATTGTCATTAACTAATCTGGTGTCAAAATTACCGGTGCTATTATCATAGTGAAAATCTATATATGGAGTAGAACCGTAAAGTTCCACACTAGCCTTGGCTGTAAGTCCACCTGAGATAGTGGTTGAGCCATTCACTGATAATGACGGAGTGGTCAGCCCAGATTTTGTTTCGATGGAGCCATTCACCGTCAGACCACCGGTAATGGTATCGCCGCTCTGTTTGACAAACTTGCCGTCGGCCTCGGCCTTGTTGTAGGCCCCAACATCCGCCGCTGTGGGTTTAAAACCCGTGGTATAAATCCGGGACCACGCCAGCGGTTTCTCCGGGGTGCTGGAATTGCCGATATAGGCCGTTCCATTATTCTGCACCGCCAGATACCCGCTGGAAGGGCCTCCATCGCAAGGGAGATTCAGTACGCCATAGACACCGCCACCTGGCGAATTTTTTGAGGTGCTGTTGACCCGATAAATTTCACCAAGGTTACTATAGGCATCGGCATGATGTCTTGAGCCTGCGCCGAAACCGAACGCGCCGACCTCCATCAGATTTGTAGCTTCAGTCCCCACATTTCTCGTTGCCGCATTACCCAGTGCGAGATTGCCACGTGCGGTGGCTTTGTTGGTCAGGTCCGAAAGGTTATCGGTTTTTTTGAGGCTTGCATCATTAACCGCTTTCACCGCTTTTGGCGTCGCTGCCAGAACTTCGCTGTTGCTATTGCTGTCGCTGCTCAGTTGGGTGAAGCCTTTGGCCAGCAGGGTGGCATCCGGGTGGTTACGTGAACGGGCATGTTCGGCGATAGCCGCATCCAGCGTATCGCGGGAAACCAGCACGGCGGTTTTGTCTGCCACAATCACTGCGCTGGCGTCACCTTTGACCAGCAGGACCATGCGCACTACCTGAGTACGACCGGCACCTTCGGCCAGCAATGGCTTGTAAGTGTCTGGTGTATTAGCCACGGCCACCAGTACGCCATTTTTATCGTACAACCCCAACTCACGGATCCACCAGCCACCGGTATCTTCCGGGATCACCTGCTCGGCGATCACCTGGTTGCCGCTGTCGGCGTTAACCTGCAGGGAATTGAGCACCGCCCGTCGTTTTTCATTCACCAGCCTGGTTTGGCTTTCGCTGGGCAGAGTGGCCGAGCCGCCGCCATCGCCGACCGCCATCTGGGTGATCTCCAGCTTCTGGCCGGTTGCCGCGGCGTTAGCCAGCAGCGCTTTACCCTGATCGGTGAGCAGGGCGCGATATTTTGCTGTCATGTCGTTGCTCTCTTTTGTTTGTCGGCCAGGTCATTCAGGCCGTTCTTGTACATCACATACAGGCTCAATCCGCGCAGGATTTCACCCGACCAAAAACCGAAGAACATCCCGTTGTCCGTGCCAGGACGTGGTGCCGGTGACCAGGCGCCATCCATCACATCTCCAGCGGTGAGATAATTCTTCTGTAACTCTGTAACGCATTGTTCGATAAAGTGTTCGATGCCGGTAATCTCACTGCCGGCCATTTTTGCCAGCACGGCGCCAGCCAACCACAGGCCGCACATATGGCCAGTAAAATCATGTTTGTTGGGCTGCGGGATACCCGTCATCGGGAAATCGGTCGGTGTTATACCGCCTGAGTCCTGGGTAAAGCCGATCAGCCAGCGCAGCCAGTTTTCGACATAACCGACCAGTTTGGCTGGCGGTGTTTTTCCCGCCAGTGTCAGCTCATGCCAGGCACGCGCGGCGCCAAAGAAGGCCCGAGGTTGATAGCCGGACCAGGCGGTGCCGTCGCCCCAGTGGTACATGGTCCAGCTGTCCGCGGGGCCATAGCTCAGATTGTCCCAGCGATTCCAGATATAAGCGGAAGCTCCCGGCCCCAATACGCCAAACTGCTGCTGATACCACTGCTGCGATTGCCACAGAAACTCGGTCATGTTGTTGAGCATTACACCGTCGGGATCGGCGTCGGCATGCACGAAAATGAACGGGTATTGGTAGCCTGGATAAGGCATGCCGTGCCAGCCGTCGAACTGTTGGCTGTCTGCCTGATAGATATTGGAAAAGGGGATCACGCCGGGCGTGCAGAACAGGCTGTCCTGACGATGGCCCAGTAGGGTGCAATCCCCCAGCAGTGCGGTGTAAGGGTTGTCTGCCTGTAGCGTGACGCGGTATTTGATGGTGTAACCGTCGTCGGCGCTGAAGGTTGGCGGAATATCATTCAGTACGTAGTAGCTGAAGTTGGCGTTCGCCACATTGCCGTCTTGCAGGATAGTGACCTGATCCACCGTGCTGAAATCAGGACGGGCAGGTTTCTCATCGCCATCCTGATGGTCTGGCTGATAGCCGCTCAGCACCGCGGCAGCCGGGTCAAAGGTTGCCAACTTCCATTTACCCTCGGTGGCGGGCAGCATCCAGTACCAGCGCCATTTATCGTCGTCCTCAAACCGCAGATTGAAGTCGGCATCAGCACGATAAACCAGTTGGTTTACCGGAAAACGTTCCTCGGCGGTCAGCCAGGCGCCGATCACCATGCCAGCGTCATCGTTGGGGTAGCTGGCATTGATCACCGTTGCGCTGCGCCTATCGTAAACCTGTTCTTCAAACCGGCTGCGGATCACGCAACCGCCGTAATCGGTCACCGCACGCAGGTCGGCCAGCAGATAATCGCTGCCATCCTCGCGAGTCAACGCCGCCAGACTGGTGAGCGCGATATCATAGGTTTTTACCTGCGTCTGGGTGGACTGCGGCAGACCGATGCCCCAGTCGGTGGTTTGTTTTGCTTCCTTTTCCGCTGCTATGGCCAATTGCAACCGGCAGGAAATAGGCTGGTTCTGGTCATCAACGCCACCGAAAGTAGTGCGAACTTTTGACTGTTTGCCAACGCGGAACCACACCGATTGCTGTTCCAGTGACTGCTGTGACGCCACTTCTTTGCGCAGGGTGATCATGCCATCGGCGTTGCGTGCATAACTGACGGGCGCACCGGCAGGATATGACCAGTCGTAGGAGATGCCGTCGGTGAAGGGAGTATTGGCATGCAAACTCTGGCGGAAGAACTTATCCTGCGCGTCAATATCGGTGTATTCCATTGCGGTGAATTCAACGCTTTTCCAGGCATTGAAATAGCGTTGCTCGCCGGTGATTTTGTGCAGCAGGTGACAGGCATCGGCAAACCATAGCTCGGCGTCTGCCGCATTACCCATGGCATTGTGCGGGACTGGCACGTGCAGCGGACGATTGTGCTGTGCCTGATTACGTTCAATCATGACGCCGCCGTGCTCGACGGGCTGACGATTGGCAAAGTTCAGCTTATGACTGCCACTGAGCCTGTCATCTTTCAGTTGAACGGTACCAAACTGCGCGGCGGGCAGACCCTGGGCCAGAATGTCACCGTCGGCGCTAATCTGATAACCCTGCCAGTTAATGATCCACGCCACGTCGTAACGCTTGCCGTCACTGCTCCAGTCCACGTTGCCGGCTGCGTCAACCGCACGCACCTGCGCATTGATGGCGTCCCAGGCCAGAGTGCCGTCAAAGGCGAAGGTGGCGATATCCAGATATTCTCCCCAGTAAGGCGCGCCCTGCGGGATCTGTGTTTTGCCTTTAATGAAGGTCATGGGGACGCCTTTGAAACCGCTGTGCGTCGGATCTTTACTGTCTACCGGCCAGTTAGCCGGCACCGGCTCCTTGGCGTTGACGATCCAGTTGGCTACCCAACGCTGAGGGGTTTTCGGGATGGGGGCACCGTCGTAAAAATGAGTCACATAAGCATCGAAACAGGCAATGGCCTGATCCAGATACTTCTGTTGTTGGGTCGCCAGGTAGGCATGGGCATAGCCGAGAATTTGCAACGCCTGCCCCTCGGTGGTGGCGTCATTGGGCAATCCCGCCATGCGTGAAAGCTCTCGTTCATGGCGTGAGTCGGCCAGAACATGTTCTGCGTTGAGAACAAAATGTTGTTGGGTCGAATCCAGGGTGGTACCGGTATTACGTTGTAAAAACTGATAGTGGCCCTCCAGCATTTGGCGGGCGAACTCGACATAATCCGGATATACCGTGGTTATCTCGGCGTCGTAATGACCACCGGCCACCTCGATATTACCTGAGGCCTCCAGGTTCAGCGCCAGGCCGGTCAAGTGGCGGCTGACCGGTTTGGCGTCGGCGATCATCCGTTCCATTTCCAGGTACATTTCTTCGGTGATGCCATTTTCCAGCACGCCGATATCCAGTGAAAAGGTGCCGGGTTCCGCGTTGGTTTCCCACCATTCACGCAGTTTGATCAGATAGCCCAAGGGCTCGACCACGCGGCGGATGGCGCCGATAGTCCCTTTATGGCGATGCACGAAGAAGGCAGAGGAGACGACGTTGCGTTTGGTTTCTTCCGTCCAGCCCTCATCCCAGTGATCGACCGAAAACGCCCAGGCCAGATACGGCAGCAGGTTGACCGGGCAGGTGGCCGGGTTCCACAACTCCCGCAGCGGTACCGGCATCGTGGTCAGCTCGGCGCAGGCGGCGGCCGCAGCGACCTCCAGCGGTGAAGAGCCGACCGGCAGCAGACGGTTACTCATCGGAGCCTCCGACGGTCAGAAGATAACTGGCGCAGTACGACGCCTGGGTTTTATCCAGCACGATATCGGCCTGCGGGCTTTTCAGTTCCACCCGTTGCACCCCTTCGGCATGCAGAGCGGCGTAAATTGCCGACAGACGGATATCACGCCCCAGACGGTGCTGGGCGCTGATGTAGCTTTTTAACTTGGCTTCGGCGGCGCGGCGGATAGGTTCTGCTTCCGGACCAGGGTAGAGGTAGAGCAGCGCATCGATATTGTAATTGACGATAGTGGCGGAGCGTACGCTGACGCGATCGGCCACCGGGCGCACGTCTTCATCGTTTAGCGCTTTATCGACAATCGCCACCAGCTCGGCGCTGGCGGTGCCGTCACCTTCACGCGACAGCACCGAAATCAGCACGTTGGCCGGGCTGGGACTGGTGGCGGAAACGTCGGCCACCCGGCCATCGGCGGAACGACCGTGGTATTCGTAGGAACCGCTGGAGCCGGCCACGCTCAGCCCTTCGAATGCCTGCTGGATGCGTACGCGGAAATCGCTGTCGGACTCCATAATCGCCGCTACCGGTGGAATGACCGTATTGTCAGGCTGCTGGACCACCAGGCGTTCAACCTGGAAGTTAGCGCCAAGCTGATCGAGATCGCTGCCGCCGGCATAGCCGAGCATCACCGCCTGAGCGGCCTCATTGATGCGCTGGCGCAGGATCAGTTCGCGGTATGCGTTTTCCTGCAGCAGTTTGACGATCGGTTCCGACTCCAGCGTCAGCGTGCGTGCAATGGCTTCACGCTGTTCTTCCGGGTAAAGGGAAATCAGCGTGGCCTTGCGATCGGCCAGCAGCGACTCGTAGTCGAGGGGATCCACCACCGTGGGGGCGGGTAATAAGCTCAGGTCAATGGTTGCCATGGTGTCAGCTCACAGAAACAGAAAGAGAAAAGGTATCCGGCGTATCGATACGGTTGCCGGTAATGTCGACCACCATTTTTCCGTCGATGGTAGTGTTAAAGGTGATGCCACTAAGTTGAATGCGCGGCTCCCACTGCAGCAGCGCGCTGTAGCAGGCGGCCATAATCTGCAGCCGCAGCACGTCGTTTTGCGGCTGATCCAGAAGCTCGGACAGCAGCGAACCGTAATTGCGGCGCATGATGCGTGAGCCGATTGGGGTGATCAGAATGTCGCTCACTGACTGACGGATATGTTCAATGTCGGTGATCGCGCGGCCTGAGCCGCGATTCATGCCAAGATATTTCGCGTTATTCATGCTGGTTTATCCGTTTGGCCTCCGCCGTTTTGCACGCCGCCGTGGGTGTGGCTATGTACCACCACGCCGTTAGAACTGATGCTGCCGCCGGAGTGGTTGAGATCGCCGGTCATCGAGCCGCCCTGCCGGATGGCGATGGTGCCGGTGGTTAATAGCTGGGTGCATTCCACCTCGGGGGCATCCAGCGTGATCTTGCTCGTTGCACGACAGGTGATGGCCGGTGCAGTGACGATTACCTGCTCTGTGGCTTCAATGGTGGCGCTTTTGATACCCATGACTTTCAGTGCCCCCTCTGCCGGTTCGTATTCGATTACCGCGCCGTCAGGGAAGGTGATGTGTGCCGCCTGAGCCGAGGTTGACGGCGCGGGATGGGCATCGGAAAAAATGCCGGGGAGCACGAAGGCGGTATCAAGCTCGCCCCCCAGCGACAGCACCAGCACCTGTTCGCCTACGCTGGGTGCCCACCAGCAGCGAGCGTCACCGGCTCGGCCGGTTAGCCAGTTAAGCCAGTCGGTGAGGTTGCCACCGGTGGCAACGCGACAGCGCCCGCGTTCGAGGTCGAGCTCACTGATGGTGCCGATGCGTATCAGGTTGCGCACCAGGCGCTGAATATCGAAGTTATCTGTGTTCATTTGTTAAGAATGCCGCCGTATAAGGGGGGCGACAACGCGGCGGCGTTTAGCTGACGCCAGCACAACCGAAGCCGTCCCCAGGGTCAGTTTATGGCTGCTGAAATTGGCTGATCAGCTCGCCGTGCAGGTAAACACGGGTGAAGCGAATGACGTTTTCCGGCTCCGGTGGCTCGGCCAGGGGGGTGATATGCAGTGCAGCATCGCGCTGTTCCACCTGGATGCGCTCGGTCAATTGCAGTTGAAGATCTAGCTGGCCGGCGGCGCTGACGTCGCGTTTAAAGGCAAAACCGTTTTTACGTTTATCCGGGTTGGCGAGAATGTCGGGCTGGTGACTGCGCAGCCAGGCCAAGACAGTGATCATCACCAGGTCTTCTTCGGTTGTCTGGTCGCTCAGCGTCAGATTGAGCTGGTATTGGTATTCGAATGACAGCGAAGGGCCTAATGTTGAAACCACGCGGCCATTATCCAGGCTGATGCGTAGCTTATCGGGATGCGTTTGTAGGTCTGGCAGAGCGGTGGTCAGCGCAGTACGCAACTGCTTGGGTTTTAGCATGATGTCTCTCCTTGAGTGGTTGAAGCGATGCAGCCAGGATCAGCGCTGAATACCCTGCAGGCACAGAGCACGTTCGGCATGACGACGGCGTTCCAGCCCCTGGCTTTTAACGCCCTTGACATAGATCCAGCGCGGTAGCTGATCGCAAGCCGCCTGCCATTGTTGGCGTTTGATAAAGGTGGCCAATGTGGAATTGCAGGCAGCGCTGACGCCAACGTTGAAGGTAAAGGCGCTGACTGCGTCGTAAACCGGCTGCGGCATCTCTACGGCCATGCAGCGTGCGATGCCGAGCTCGACGGTGCGGACATCCTCGATCAGATTGGCCGCGGCTTGGCGTTCGTCGATGACTGAGCCGGATTTCACACCGGCGGTATGGCCGATGCCGTTGGTCCAGACACCGGCACTGCACTGGTAGGGGGAGAGTCTGCAGCCTTCGAAATCGGCAATCAGGCGCAATCCCTGTTCAGAGGTGTGTAGGGTATTGAACTGTGGCAGCAGGGCGGCGAGGGCCAGAATAGCCGCCACGCTGCAGCGTTTAGCGAGTGAGCTCATCGTAGACTCCGCGTTTCAGACCGTTTTTTTTTAACGATTTCAACAGCTGGTAACTTTTACGCCGGTAGTACCAATTCACTGCGAAAGTACCGACACCGACCGCAGCGCCGACCAAGAGGGCAATGTCCTGTGTGGAATGTCGCCCCATCCAGGCCAGACAGGCCGCCGTGAGGTAGGCAAGCGTTGAGGTGAGTTTTTCCATCGCTTAGTCCCACAGTTTGACGGTTTCTCGTTGAGCGGCCGCCGGCAGATCCGGCAGTTCTACCGGATGACCGTGGGGGAGTAGCGGGCCTGCGTCGGCCAGATCGCGATTAGCGAGATAGACCTGCTCCACCAGACGCTGAGTGCTGCCGTAATAGCGCCAGCAAATCGCGTCTATGGTGTCGCCTTGTTGTGCATAAATTTTCATCATTACGCTCCTGCGATGTGGTTGACTGAGATGGACGCTACGGCCCCGGATAAGCACTAGTTTCCCGTGAGAACCAGGCATCGGCAACGCGATGGGGTTGTGGATGCGCTGGCACAACTGAACGGGGGAATGCTGGTGACAGAAACGAAAACACCCGCCGATGGCGGGTGCTGGAAAAGGGGATTTAGCGTAAGCAGACGCTGATTTAGCGAGAGTCCTGTCCGTCAGCCGGGTAAAATATTTCTTGATAATCATTGTCCGGCAACACCTGGCTGGCCAGATCTGAAATCAGCGACATGGCGATCAGAAATTCGGCGGCACTGCACTGCGCAGCCTGCGAAACATCGGCGATGAACTGGATGCGGGACAGTGTTAGCTGTTGTTTATCCATAATTTCCACTGTTCTTGCCCTCTCTTAAGTATACTGTTTATTTATACAGTATTAAGCAAAACGCTAAAGGCGTCAATGATTGGATTTATCATTTGTGCAGTAAAAATTTGTCCAGTCATTGATTAGCGGAAATTGTACAAGTTGTCCGTCAAAGCTGATTTTCCCTCCTCTTGCTAATACTTCCAACTGCCAGCGCTGCGGATCGATACCTGTCTGCCGAAGATCGCGGGCAATAGTCAGGCAATACTGCTGTTGTGCTGGAGTCAGACGTGCGGAGGGCGCCGGTTTTGGGGCGTTAAAGGAGGAGGATCCACAGTTATTGGCAGAACTCCAAGGTGTCGCAGGTTCGCGGTTTTTAGCGACGATGCGCCATTGTAGCGTACGGGTCCGGTACACCCGATCAGGGCCCAGATGGGGGACATAAATACCGACCACCTTTTGCACTCGTTCGTCATAGCTGTTCAGCATGGGCGCATCATCACGCGCTACGCGCACCCACTGCCGGCTGCGCGGCACGTTAGCACCGCCCTGAGCATTGATATAACCGGCAAAATCTCCCGTATCGGCGGCGGCGCGTACGGCTTCGGTTCGCGCATCGAACTGCTGCGTCAGGCTTTGCCCACGAATGCGACGACACTCGCGATATGCGCCTATGCTGGGCAAACCAAAAGGATGAAACTGCGGAATACGCCAGGTGCTGGCCCAGGCGCTGACGGCATTGGCGGTTTCACTCAGCGGGCTACCGGTCTCATGATCGAGTTCTTCCTCCAGTGCATAGCCATCGAGATTCTTGGCAATGTATTTGGCCATGTAAGCGGTCGCTCCCCCTCGATTCAGGTGCTTATACTGGAGACGATTCTCTTGCGCTCCGGGTTCCCCGGCATCTTGCTGCAGTGCATAACGAAGCAGAATATCGATCACCGGTTGACGGTGATTATTGGGAGTAAACAGCATCAGGTGCCAATGCGGTGTGCCGTCGTGATGCGGTTCCACCACGCGAACACCGTAGACCTGCAACTGGCGATCTTTGAAAGCAGTGCGCATTTTGCTCCATTGCTTCACCAGGTAGCGTTGGCCGTCTTTGGGGGTAAAATCTTCGCGGTCCCAGCGGTGATTAAAGCGTGACTTACCGCGGTCGCCGGCAGTGCGCATGGGATGAAAACGGGAGGGGGTAGTCAGGGTGACAAACAGGCCGATGTGGCTGCTGCGCGCGGCGTAGGTTTCAATGCCTGCGAGGGTATTCATTAGCTCCATACGGCGGATCGCCGGATTGGCAATGCTGCCGAGCACTTTCTCCATCAGATCGATACGCTCCCCGGTAACGGTATTTTCCAAATCGCAGCGGCGAAGATAATCCAGGTTTGACTGGCGTCGCGCCTTCACGTCACGAATGGCCTGCCGGCTGGCATAGGGTGATGTGTTGCGGCTGACGTTGCCAATGGCGATCAGCAGCGCTTCGCGCCACTGCATACGTTGCATTTTCAGGCGTCGCAGCCACCAACGATCGCTGGTCAGTCTCGACAGTGCCGCTACCGCGCGGTGGCTGTCCAGCACCCCCTTGCGATAACAGTGCCAATGCATTGGCTGAATATTAAAAGCGCGTGCCATACCGGCAATCTGGCCATACAACCGCGATTGAAATTCGTTTTGCAGCAGGACAGAAGAGTCTCCCGCATGCCTGGTCAGTAGGGTGTCGCACTCGCTTTGATAAAGCGCCAGTAACTGGCCGGCGATACGTTTTGCCAACTGTTCCAGCGCCTTGTCACCCAACGTGGGCAAAGCGTTATAGTTGTCGGACTCACTACCAAAGCGCATCGAGGCCTGCCGATTCAGAGCAAATTTATCGTTCACTTGCTGAATACGCGGCCATATACGACGTTCGAAAACCAACACCAAATAGTGCCAGGCAGCCTTCGAACCTTGTTGACTCAACAGATGTTGGTGGCGCTCGGTAAACTGTATACGCAGATAATAAGGTAGAGAATTGACGCGCCGCAGCGCGGCTTGCCACTGGCGTAACCGATCGCGGTTTAGCGTGGGTTCGCGGCCAATGGCTGGCCGCGGGGCATTCCAGGGATAGGCACCTTCAAACGAGGCTGAAGGCTGGGGGCCAATAAGGCCGGGGGAAGCTGGCATCGTATTAACGCCGGATAAAGTGACGTTGCTGAGCCTCTGAGATCTCCTGGCAGGCCACGCAGCGGCTTACGCCGGGAATAGCGCGGCGTCGTACCTCCGGGATCGCCCCGTCACAGTCTGTGCAAAACTGCGCAGAGGCCTGGGTGACTACGGGCCTGGCGTGCGCGATTTGCTTTTCGAGCATCAGCGCCTGGCGTTCTTGCGCCATATCTATGGTATCAGCCATGGTGTGTTCTCCAGATAGGGTAAATTTGGGCCGAACGACATCCGGCGGGTTGCACGCCAGAAGTTGCAGAACGGCTATTTTTTCTGATTCAGCAGGCAATCCTCTTCGCTGATATAGCGCGGCAGTGATTTGCCCAGTTCAATGAATGCATTGAGTGCCGCGACAATTTTCTGTCGCTGGGGATAACTCATCTCGTGGAACTGCAGCATCACGTGACGCTCGGTCAGGCCTGCATGAAAGCAGAGCGTGTGACGTAGATGCAGCGGTGCCGTGTTGTAGATCTCCTCGGCCTGATTTTTATATTGGGCGAATAGCGTGCGGCGGATTTCAGCGATACGCCGTAGGCCGATAGCCCGTTGCTCTTCACTCGCCAGCAGCATGGCAACCTCCCTGGATGCGGATTGATATATGGGCTTGCAAAAGCGAGGCAGTTCACGGTTCGAATCACCATCACTGTGTGAGCTTACCGTTAACCAATGGCAGCATAACTTGCTATTGGACTACCAGGATGTTTGCATTTTCATCAATCATGTCGCATCATCTTAACTAAAGTGACATTTAAGCCGTTTGTGAAACATTTATACGGCACTTTAGATCGCAAGATGCGACTTGTAAATGCAAATTTTGATTTTAATTGGTGATGATATGCGTGAAGAGACTGTGAACGATAACGCCTCAGTAGGCGCAGTGATTGAAAGGATCCTTTCATCTTATGGCGTTGGCACGCAGAAAGAGCTGAGTGAAATCCTGGGGATAGCCCCTAACAACATCAGCAGTTGGCAGCAACGTGGCAGTGTGCCTGGCTATGTGATCATCAGCTGCGCGCTAGCTACGGGCGCGGATTTGGCCTGGCTTATGACCGGGGAGCTTGCAAAAGCAAAAAGTGAACGTAAACCGATTCAACCCGCGCAGGGAAAAGCGCTTTACGATCGGGTTCTGGCCTCTGGCGGTAAAGGTGTGCTGCGCCGCATTCTCGATGCCTATGGTTTCAGTTTGCAGAAAGAGCTGGGAGATTTACTGGGTATTTCGTCGGGCACCATGAGCACCTGGGTTCGTCGTAATTATTTCCCGGGAGATATCGTGGTGACTTGCGCTCTGGATACCGGTGTTTCTCTGTTGTGGCTGGCAACCGGACAGGGGGAAATGGGCAGTGGCAGCACGGCGGTGACGGTACCTAAGGGCGGGCAAGCGCTGCCGAAATACCGGCTCGTCGCCGGGCAGTTGAAAGAGGCGGGAGAATGGTTGGCGGACAGTTCGCTGATCCCGGCAGGGGTAGCGCAACCGGCCTACATTGACGGCGGTCGGTTATCCTGGCTGGTGGATTTAGCGGTGACGCACATTGCCAATGGCCGTTGGCTGATCGATATCGACGGCAATATCGACGTCTATGATATTGCGCGTTTGCCTGGTAATCAGGTTCAGGTTAGTGGGGGAAATGCTGACTTCCAGTGCTCCACTGATGCGCTGAAAGCCTTGGGCATGGTCTGGTTGACTCTGACGCCTCAGGCATAAAAAAAAGCCCATTAATAATGGGCTTAGTCGTATAAGAAATGCGGAACCGAAAAGATTACAGACCGTACACCAGGCTGATGGAAGTGGTGGTGTCAGTGTTCTTCGGTGCTGACGCTGGCGGCTTGCTGTTGTAAGTCACGTTATAAGCCAGACGCAGTGCGAACCTTTCGTTAATCGCGACGCTTAGCGCGGTTTCGGAGTTCAAGGTGGTTTCTTCGTTAGCCAGTGCGGAAACACCTTCGGAGAACTTGGTATTGTCGGTCAACTGATACGAATAGTTGGCTGCGCCGTAAGCCAGCGCTTTGGTGGAGCGACCACCGCCATGATATTCATCGTGACGTACGCCGGGACCAAATTCAACTCGCAGGTCGCTGAGCGGCCCGTTGAGGATTTGGCGACCATAACCGCCGGTCAGCGTGGAACGGGAGTCATAACCGTTGAAGCGGTCACTAAGCCAACTTGCCTGACCGAACAGGTAGTTGCGATCGGACAGGTTATAACGGGTACGGCCACCGGCCTGATACTTTTCTGACGAGCGCACGTTAGAGGAGGTGGTGTTGTTGGCGGCTCCCCACAGGCTGTAGGCGGCATCGCTGTTGAACCAGGTCATGCTGGTGTTGGCCAGCAGGGTCGAGCTTTGTGAGTTACCAGACTGCGAGTTGTAGCCGGCCTGGACGTTGCCTTCAAACGGCTTTTTAGCGGTGGCCGGATCGTCCATCGCGGTGAAAAGCGTATTGTCGGCAAGGGCTGAAACACTGGTGAAAGTCGTTAAGCAGCTAATGAACAGCGGAATAGCGCGGCGAGCGCGTAAAGAGAGCATTTTGGATCCAGTTGTTAAGAGTGATTATAAGTGATGTCAGTCACATTATATCGGTTCGTCATGGCGACCAAAATAGCTACGATTAGCTTAAGTTTTTAATTTCTCATCCTTACTTATTCACTTTTCTTCTACTTAATTAACCCCTTCCTGCGGCATATCATGCTGAGTATCCTTAGCGTTTGGCTGGGTTTTGGCTAAGGTTGTCGTCTGGTGGCAACAGCGGGTGGGCAGCCGTGCTCGATAATCCGGATGAGACTGAGAGCTGTATCGCGGCCTGATGCATTGTTGTGGAAAATATGGTGTATATTTTTATTTACACTTGATGGTGGTGGTTCCGATTCTTAAAGCTTAAAGGGGATAAACGATAACCTTGATTGTGTTTGTTTATTTCTGTTTATAAATCATATGATTACAAGTTGTTTGTTGTCTCTTTTAATATGGGCTTTCAAGCGGGCTTGTCAGTGGTAATTTTTTATTTACAGATATCGGATTGAAAACTTTACATCACATGGTATGGTAAGGACCTGAAACGCTCAAGGTTGTATTAACGCTTACGCATAACGGCAAACGACAGGAATAGCATCATGCAAAAAGACGCGCTCAATAACGTTCATATCAGTGCAGAACAAATTCTGATCACTCCGGAAGAACTGAAGAACCAGTTCCCGCTCAGCGCCAGCGATGAAAATGAAATCGCTACCGCGCGTAAAACCATCGCTGATATTTTGCAGGGGCGCGATCATCGCCTGCTGGTGGTGTGCGGACCCTGTTCTATCCACGACCCGGATGCTGCCCTGGATTACGCCCGTCATTTGAAAACCCTGTCGGCTGAATTGAGCGATCAGCTGTATATCGTTATGCGCGTCTATTTTGAAAAACCACGCACCACCGTTGGCTGGAAAGGCCTGATCAACGATCCGTACATGGACGGTTCGTTTGATGTTGAAGCCGGTTTGCACATCGCGCGTCGTCTGTTGCTGGACCTGGTTGGCATGGGATTGCCGTTGGCCACCGAAGCCTTGGATCCGAACAGCCCGCAATACCTGGGTGACCTGTTCAGCTGGTCGGCGATTGGTGCACGTACCACAGAATCGCAGACTCACCGTGAGATGGCTTCAGGCTTGTCGATGCCGGTGGGCTTCAAAAACGGCACCGACGGCAGCCTGGGGACGGCAATCAACGCCATGCGTGCAGCGGCGATGCCACACCGTTTTGTCGGCATCAACCAGGCAGGGCAAGTGTGCCTGCTGCAAACGCAGGGTAACCCGGATGGGCACGTGATCCTGCGCGGTGGTAAAACGCCGAACTACAGTGCCGAAGACGTTGCGGCCTGTGAAAAACAGATGCGGGACGCGGGACTCCACCCGTCCTTGATGATAGATTGCAGCCATGGCAACTCGAATAAAGACTATCGCCGTCAGCCGACGGTTGCCGAGTCCGTGGTAGAGCAGATTAAAGCGGGTAACCGTTCGATCACCGGCATCATGCTGGAAAGCCACCTGCACGAAGGCAGCCAGTCTTCTGAGCAACCGCGTGCAGATATGCGCTACGGGGTTTCTGTTACTGACGCCTGCATTAACTGGGAGAGTACCCAGACGCTGCTGCGCCATATGCACCAGGAACTCGGCACTGCGCTGACGGCACGTACTGGAGAGTAGTAAGTTATGGTGGCTGAACTGACCGCGTTGCGCGATCAAATTGACGAAGTGGATAAGGCGCTGCTGGAGCTGCTGGCGAAACGCCTGCAGCTGGTGGCAGAAGTGGGTGAGGTTAAGAGCCACCACGGTTTACCGGTATATGTTCCCGAGCGTGAGGCGGCGATGTTGGCCTCACGGCGCCAGGAAGCAGAGAATCTGGGTGTACCGCCCGATCTGATTGAAGATGTACTGCGCCGGGTAATGCGTGAGTCTTATGTCAGCGAGAACGACAAAGGCTTTAAAACCCTGAACCCACAGCTGCGTCCTATTGTCATCATCGGCGGTAACGGCCAAATGGGACGGTTGTTTAATCGCCTGCTGACGCTGTCCGGCTACCAGGTCAAGGTATTGGATCAGCAAGACTGGCCGCAGGCCGACACTTTGCTGGCAGATGCCGGAATGGTGATTGTCAGCGTGCCGATTCACGTGACCGAGCAGGTGATTGAAAGATTACCTCCGCTGCCGGCAGACTGTATCCTGGTCGATCTGGCGTCGGTAAAAAATCGCCCGCTAAATGCCATGTTGGCAGCGCACTCTGGCCCGGTGGTGGGTCTGCATCCGATGTTTGGTCCGGACGTAGGCAGCGTGGCCAAGCAGGTGGTGGTCTATTGCGATGGCCGCGAGCCGCAAGCCTATCAATGGTTGCTGGAGCAACTGCAGGTATGGGGCGCGCGTTTGCACCGTATCAGCGCGGTTGAGCACGATCAGAATATGGCCTTCATTCAGGCGCTGCGCCATTTTGCCACTTTTGCCTATGGTCTGCATTTGGCGGAAGAAAACGTTCAGTTGGAACAGTTGCTGGCACTCTCTTCACCAATCTACCGGTTGGAGCTGGCAATGGTCGGGCGGCTGTTTGCGCAGGATCCGCAGTTGTACGCAGATATCATCATGTCGTCGGAAGAGAACATTGCGCTAATCAAACGCTACTACCAACGGTTTGGCGAGGCGATAAAACTGCTGGAACAGGGCGATAAACAGGCGTTTATCCAGAGTTTCCAAAAGGTCGAGCATTGGTTTGGCGACTACGCGCAGCGTTTCCTGGTGGAAAGCCGTTCGTTGTTGCGCCAGGCGAATGACAGTCGACAGTAAAATATCTGGGTTCGGCAATACCGAACCCTTTTTTATCTCATTCAGGATGGATTGACCGGCACCACGTTGTCGCTGGGGTAGCAGCCCAACACCTTCAGCGAGCGAGTTATCGGCGTCAGATCCCTCAATGCTTTCTGCATTGATTCAGAACGCAGGTTAGCCTGCACATCGATATAAAACATTTCCTCCCACGGATTGCCGTTAATCGGGCGAGATTCCAGTTTGGTCATGATGATACCGTTTTCGCGCAGCACCAGCAGTGCTTCAACCAGTGCACCAGACTGTTGCCCGGTGGCCATGATCAGCGTGGTTTTAGCCGGCACTTGCTCGGAGACGTCGATAGCCTTACGCGCCAGCACGATGAAGCGGGTGATGTTCTGCTGTTGATTGGCCAGATTGTGCTCCAGCACCTGCAGGCCATACAGTGCCCCGCCGGCTTCGCTGCCCAGCGCTGCGGCTTTTGGCGAGTTCAATTTGGCGACTTTTTCCATCGCTGCGGCAGTGCTTTCACAATATTCGATTTTCCAGTGCGGATAACGATTAATGAACTGGCTGCATTGCTGGAACGGCTGCGGGTGGCTATACACGGTTTCAATCTGGGCAAGATCGGTATCGCTGGCTACCAGGACGCAGTGATCGATAGGGTTGGTCAGTTCGCCGACGATCGACAGGCTGGTGTGCTGCAGCAGATCGTAGACATCGTTAATCGAACCTGAGCTGGTATTTTCAATCGGCAGAATGGCGTAATCCGCCTGGCCGGTTTCGACCTGGGTAAATATGTCCTGGAATTTCTGGCAACCGCACTCGATTAACTGGTCGAAATGACGAGCAGCGTATTGGCGTGCGGCCAGGTGTGAATAAGAGCCTTTCGGGCCGAGGAAAGCGATGCGGGCTGAATGCTGACTGACTTGATTGAGTTGGTTTTGCAGTAACGACTGCTGGGTTAATACCGAGTCTTCGATAATTAGCTGGAACAGGCGGGTGACGTAGAACCCGTCCAGATCGTAGGGTTTGGCGGCGGCGATCAGGGCGTCCAGCAGGTCGCGCTCACGCTCTTTATCCCGGATTGGACGATGGGAGTGAAGCTTGGTTTTCCCTACCTCTACCGCCAGCTCACGGCGTTCTGCCAGCAAGGACAGCAGTTTCAGATCCAGTGCGCTGATGCGTTCGCGCAGCACGAGTAACGGGTTGTCAGTCATAATCAGCTTCTGCCTTATATTTTTTATACGTCGTAAATAGCCATAAAAAAAGCCCCCTGATTTCAGGAGGCTTTGCTGTTCGTCTTCGCATTCTTTATCACACGACGAAACGCCTCCCAATCAGGGGAAGGTAAAAAAGAATGCGAAGAAAAACGGTTTACGGAGCATGGGTTATCCAGAGTATGCGTGAGACAGGTTTTAAAGTAACCGCAGGCCTTTATCTCGTCAATAAAAAAACCAGACAAAAAACGCGCCCTCAGGCGCGTTTGATGTGAAACAGCCGCTAAACGGTTATTCCTGTTCCGGTTCGACTTCCGGAATGATGTCCTTCACGCTGGTCGCGGCACGGCGTGCTTCGCCTTTGTGCTGCACCTTATTCAACTGGCGTTCCAGCTTGGCGATCAAATCGTTAACGGCGGTGTACATGTCTTCATGTTTAGCGCTGGCGACCAGCGGGCCGTTAGGGGTAGTAATGGTGGCGTCGGCAACAAACCCTTTCGGTTCTTTGGATAAGACGATATGTGGGTTAATCAGTTGGGCCTGCCATTTTTCCAGTTTGGTGAGACGGTCTTCGACGTGACTGCGGATTGCGGGAGTGATATCCATTTGTTTGCTGGTAATGTTCAATGTCATATAACTTACCTCTCTGTCTTTCCGTCTTGGATGGATCCAGCATACCCCGCTTTTTGCTTAAATGCGTGATGAAAATCACGTATTTTTGTCACTTTTTGCAAAGTTAGTTCAATCTGTGATTCAGCATTTGAATTGGCTATCTAACGCTTGAGTCTTGTGAGCGGAACGCGCATTATTGAAAGGATAAGCGGTGGGGCAGACTTGCTAACATCGTGTTTTTGCTTGGGTATTTATCCAGCTCTGGCTAAGTTCGCAGCAAATGAAAACGGCAGCCAAGGCTGCCGTTTTGTTTTTCTGCCGTTGCCAATTCGGTTATGCCGGGTTGGCGGCAATCACTTTGGCCACTTTGTCGGCCTGACCGTTCAGTTGCAACTGCTTATACGCATTTTCCATCAGCGGCAGCGCGTCGCGCGTTGCTTTGGTATCCGGATATTCACGTAGCATCTGTTCGGCGCGATTAACGACCGCGACGTAGGCACCGCGTTTAGTGTAGTATTCCACCACCGAAAGCTCATACTTGGCCAGGCGGTCTTTCAGATACACCAGACGCTTGTTGGCATCGGTCACATACTGGCTGTTCGGGTACTGCTGAATCAGCTGGCTGAAATCGCGAAACGCAGCGCGAGCATGCTGTGGATCGCGGTCTGAACGATCGACCCCGAAGAAGCCTTGCAATGCACTGTCATCCAACGCCATATCGGTCAGACCACGCATGTACATCACGTAGTCGATGTTCGGGTGCGTAGGGTTCAGACGCATGAAACGATCGATAGACGCCTGAGCCAGTGGTAAATCGGCAGATTTGTAGTAGGCATAAATCAGGTCCAACTGAACCTGCTGAGAGTACGGCCCGAAAGGATAGCGGTTATCTAACGCTTCGAGTTGCGTAATCGCGCCCTTAAAGTTACCGTCCTGCAGTTTTTGCTGGGCAGTAGCATAGATTTCCGAAGGTGGGTTGTCGGGAACCGCATCCTTGGATGTGGAGCAACCTGCCAGCGCCAGGCTCAACGTGGCTGCCGCCACCAGATATTTCATACGCGTCATGACGTTTTGATTATCCTCAGGGTGTTATTCCGGGAGACTGTCCGTTAAGCTCCCGACAAAGACCAGTTACAATAGCACATTATATTAAACGGCATCGCCGTGAAAACCCAACGTTAACGAAGAAGCTGCATATGGCACAACAAGTACAACTCACCGCAACGGTGGCCGAATCTCAACTCGGACAACGTTTAGATCAGGCTTTGGCCGAATTGTTCCCTGATTATTCACGATCTCGCATAAAAGATTGGATCCTGGACAATCGGGTACAGGTTAATGGCAAAACGATAAACAAACCGAAAGAGAAGGTACTGGGGGGAGAGACGGTCGCCATTGATGCACAGATAGAAGAAGACGCCCGTTGGGAACCGCAGGACATCGCGCTGAATATCGTCTACGAAGACAGTGACATTCTGGTCATCAACAAGCCACGCGACCTGGTCGTGCACCCTGGCGCCGGCAACCCGGATGGCACGGTGCTCAATGCGTTGCTGCACTACTATCCTGAAATTGCCGATGTGCCGCGTGCCGGCATCGTGCACCGTCTGGACAAGGACACTACCGGTTTGATGGTCGTGGCCAAAACCGTCCCGGCGCAAACCCGACTGGTAGAAGCGCTGCAGGCGCGTGATATTACCCGTGAATATGAAGCGGTCGCCATTGGCACCATGACCGCCGGCGGTACTGTCGAAGAGCCAATTTCGCGCCATTCGACCAAGCGCACCCATATGGCAGTGCACCCGATGGGGAAACCCGCGGTGACGCATTACCGTATTATGGAGCACTTCCGTGCGCACACGCGCCTGCGTCTGCGTCTGGAAACCGGCCGTACTCACCAGATCCGTGTGCATATGTCGCATATCAACCATCCGTTGGTGGGGGATCAGCTGTACGGTGGCCGTCCGCGTCCGCCAAAAGGTGCGTCGGATGCATTTATTGCCACGCTGCGCGGTTTCGATCGCCAGGCACTGCACGCTACCATGCTGCGTTTATATCATCCAATCAGCGGTATCCAGATGGAGTGGCACGCGCCGCTGCCTCAGGATATGGTCGATTTGATTAACGCGCTGAAAGCCGATACCGAAGAATTTAAAGATCAGATGAACTGGTAATGGATTCGCTTATCCTGCCCGATTGGCCGTTGCCTGCTGGGATAAAAGCCTGCAGCACGACCCGTCACGGCGGCATCAGTTTACCGCCGTATGACTCGCTCAACCTCGGAACCCACGTGGGTGATGATGCGCGGGCGGTGGCGGATAACCGCCAACGGCTGGTGGAGGGTGCTGGCCTGCCGCAGATGCCAGTCTGGCTGGATCAAATCCATGGTACCCGTGTAGTGCGGCTGGATGGGCAAACGCCAGCCGACCTGCAAGCGGATGCCGTTTACAGTAATGTCCCGGGGCAAGTGTGTGCCGTGATGACGGCGGATTGCTTGCCGGTGCTGTTTTGCTCGCAGGCCGGTGATGAAGTTGCTGCAGCCCATGCCGGTTGGCGTGGGCTGTGCAATGGCGTGCTGGAACAAACTCTGGCTGCTTTTGCTGCTGAACCGGGTCGCATCAGCGCCTGGCTCGGCCCGGCAATTGGTCCGCAACAGTTTGAGGTAGGGCCAGAGGTCCGTGCGGCATTTATTGCTGTGGATGACGCAGCGGCGGCAGCATTCACCCCCCAGGGGGATAAATTCCTGGCCGATATCTATTTATTGGCTCGTCAGCGCCTGCAACGCGAAGGCATTCACGCCATCTACGGTGGCGATCGCTGCACGGTGAGCGAAATCAGTCATTTTTTCTCCTATCGTCGCGATGGAATAACCGGACGTCTGGCAAGTTTAATCTGGCTGATATAACCTATTGAATTAGGACGGTCCAAAGACGCATGATGTAGTACCGAAAATATACAGTCGAAATAACCTTGAATTTTTGAGGGATGACCTCATTTAATCTCCAGTAGCAATTTCGACCCATCTTGGAGGTGTTATGCGTCTGGATCGTCTTACTAACAAATTCCAGCTTGCCCTCGCCGATGCCCAATCTTTAGCCCTTGGGCGCGACAACCAGTTTATTGAACCGTTACATCTGATGAGCGCTCTGCTCAATCAGGACGGGGGCACGGTTCGTCCACTCTTAACTTCTGCCGGTATCGATGCAGGGCGCGTGCGCACTGAAATCGAACAGGCACTGTCTCGTCAGCCTCAAGTCGAAGGTACCGGTGGTGACGTTCAACCGTCCCATGAACTGGTGCGTGTCCTTAACCTGTGCGACAAGCTGGCGCAAAAGCGGGCGGACAAATTCATTTCTTCCGAACTCTTTGTACTGGCGGTGCTTGAGGATCGTGGAACATTGACCGATCTGTTGAAAGCGGCCGGTGCGACAACCGATAAAATCAGCAAGGCTATTGAGCAAATGCGAGGTGGAGACAGCGTGGAAGATCAGGGTGCTGAAGACCAACGTCAGGCATTGAAGAAATACACTATTGATCTGACCGAACGTGCCGAGCAGGGCAAGCTTGACCCGGTTATCGGCCGTGACGAAGAGATCCGTCGCACCATTCAGGTGCTGCAACGTCGTACCAAAAACAACCCGGTGTTGATCGGCGAGCCTGGCGTGGGTAAAACCGCCATCGTCGAAGGTTTGGCGCAACGCATCATTAATGGTGAAGTCCCGGAAGGCCTAAAGCATAAACGAGTGCTGTCCCTCGATATGGGGGCGCTGATTGCCGGGGCCAAGTACCGCGGTGAGTTTGAAGAGCGTCTGAAAGCGGTGCTGAGCGATCTGTCCAAACAGGAAGGCAGCGTCATTCTGTTTATTGATGAACTGCACACTATGGTCGGCGCGGGTAAAGCCGATGGCGCAATGGATGCCGGCAATATGTTGAAACCGGCGCTGGCACGTGGGGAACTGCACTGCGTCGGTGCCACCACGCTGGACGAATATCGCCAGTATATAGAGAAGGACGCGGCGCTCGAACGTCGTTTCCAGAAAGTCTATGTGGCGGAACCCAGCGTTGAAGACACCATCGCTATCCTGCGAGGCCTGAAAGAACGTTATGAACTGCATCACCATGTGCAGATCACTGACCCGGCGATTGTTGCGGCGGCGACCTTGTCACACCGCTATATCTCCGATCGTCAATTGCCGGATAAGGCTATTGACCTGATCGATGAGGCGGCGTCCAGCATCCGTATGCAGATGGACTCCAAGCCGGAATCGCTCGATCGTCTGGAGCGCCGCATTATTCAGCTTAAGCTGGAGCAACAGGCGCTGAGTAAAGAGTCGGACGACGCCAGCAAGAAACGTCTGGAAATGCTTAGCGGTGAGCTGGAGCAGAAAGAGCGTGAATATTCAGAGCTTGAAGAAGAGTGGAAAGCGGAAAAAGCCTCACTCTCCGGTACGCAGAATATTAAAGCGGAACTTGAGCAGGCCAAGATAACTCTGGAGCAGGCGCGCCGCGTCGGCGATCTGGGGCGGATGTCGGAACTGCAGTACGGCAAGATCCCAGAGTTGGAAAAACAGCTTGCTGCTGCCACGTTGGCTGAAGGCAAAACCATGAAGCTGTTGCGTAACCGGGTGACCGACGCAGAAATTGCCGAAGTATTGGCGCGGGCTACCGGTATTCCTGTTGCCAGAATGCTGGAAGGCGAGCGTGACAAGCTGTTGCGTCTGGAGCAGGAGCTGCATTCTCGGGTGATTGGCCAGGATGAAGCCGTGAGCGCGGTATCTAACGCCATTCGCCGTAGCCGAGCTGGGCTTTCAGATCCAAACCGTCCAATCGGTTCGTTCCTGTTCCTCGGTCCGACCGGGGTGGGTAAAACCGAACTCTGTAAGGCGCTGGCCTCGTTCCTGTTCGACAGTGACGATGCCATGGTGCGTATCGATATGTCCGAGTTTATGGAAAAACATTCGGTATCGCGGCTGGTGGGTGCGCCTCCGGGCTATGTCGGGTATGAAGAGGGCGGTTATCTGACCGAGGCGGTACGTCGTCGACCTTATTCAGTGATCCTGCTGGATGAAGTTGAGAAGGCGCACCCGGATGTATTCAACATTCTGCTGCAGGTCTTGGACGATGGGCGGCTGACCGATGGTCAGGGACGTACCGTTGATTTCCGTAATACCGTGGTGATCATGACTTCTAACCTGGGGTCCGATCTGATCCAGGAACACTTCGGTCAGATGAACTACGCGCAGATGAAGGAATCGGTGATGGAAATGGTCACGCATCATTTCCGTCCGGAATTCATCAACCGTATAGATGAGGTGGTAGTGTTCCACCCACTCGGCCAGAAACACATTGCCGAGATCGCCAAGATTCAGTTGGCGCGTCTGTACAAACGTCTGGAAGAGCGTGGTTACGAAGTCACTATGACCGAACCGGCGTTGGAACTGCTGGGCAAAACTGGTTTCGACCCTGTGTATGGTGCGCGCCCATTGAAACGCGCTATCCAGCAGGAGATCGAAAACCCATTGGCGCAGCAAATCCTTTCCGGCAAGTTGATCCCGGGCAAACTGGTGACGCTGGATGTGGAAGACGAGCACATCGTCGCTAAACAGTAACGGCTATCTATAGTCATTGCGATAAAAGGGAGCGGGCGACCGCTCCCTTTTCTTTATCTGTTTTCATTGCTCTTAGAGAGTTTTCCGGGCTAACGGCCTTAAAACACCACTTTTCCGGCTAATAAATATCCTAAAAGGCCTTTATTGGTTGTTATTTGAACGCTTGAAAAGTTTTTTGCATTTAGGGGTTGCGGCCTTCTGAGAACTCCCTATAATGCGCCTCCACTGACCGGGAACAACGACTCCTCTAACGAGAACCAAGTCGCCCAGCCAGGAAGAAGCAAGCCGGTGAAAACACCGTTTCTTAATAAGAAAAAAGCTTGACTCTTCAGCGGGAAAGCGTAATATGCACCTCCCGCGTTACCGAGAGTTATCTCCGTAACGAACGCTCTTTAACAATTTATCAGACAATCTGTGTGGGCACTCCACAAGACGATATCCAGAACCTTCGGGTTCGAAAAAATATCAAGTCTTGAAGAGTGACCAAGCAATAAGTTGTTTTGTTGGCTTGTCCAGCTGAATGACTATTACGAAAGTTATTTTCGAGCATCGCTTCACGAGTTGAAGCAAATCAAGCTTTTAATTGAAGAGTTTGATCATGGCTCAGATTGAACGCTGGCGGCAGGCCTAACACATGCAAGTCGAGCGGTAGCACAGGAGAGCTTGCTCTCTGGGTGACGAGCGGCGGACGGGTGAGTAATGTCTGGGAAACTGCCTGATGGAGGGGGATAACTACTGGAAACGGTAGCTAATACCGCATAACGTCTTCGGACCAAAGTGGGGGACCTTCGGGCCTCACGCCATCAGATGTGCCCAGATGGGATTAGCTAGTAGGTGGGGTAATGGCTCACCTAGGCGACGATCCCTAGCTGGTCTGAGAGGATGACCAGCCACACTGGAACTGAGACACGGTCCAGACTCCTACGGGAGGCAGCAGTGGGGAATATTGCACAATGGGCGCAAGCCTGATGCAGCCATGCCGCGTGTGTGAAGAAGGCCTTCGGGTTGTAAAGCACTTTCAGCGAGGAGGAAGGGCAGTGTGTTAATAGCACATTGCATTGACGTTACTCGCAGAAGAAGCACCGGCTAACTCCGTGCCAGCAGCCGCGGTAATACGGAGGGTGCAAGCGTTAATCGGAATTACTGGGCGTAAAGCGCACGCAGGCGGTTTGTTAAGTCAGATGTGAAATCCCCGCGCTTAACGTGGGAACTGCATTTGAAACTGGCAAGCTAGAGTCTTGTAGAGGGGGGTAGAATTCCAGGTGTAGCGGTGAAATGCGTAGAGATCTGGAGGAATACCGGTGGCGAAGGCGGCCCCCTGGACAAAGACTGACGCTCAGGTGCGAAAGCGTGGGGAGCAAACAGGATTAGATACCCTGGTAGTCCACGCTGTAAACGATGTCGACTTGGAGGTTGTGCCCTTGAGGCGTGGCTTCCGGAGCTAACGCGTTAAGTCGACCGCCTGGGGAGTACGGCCGCAAGGTTAAAACTCAAATGAATTGACGGGGGCCCGCACAAGCGGTGGAGCATGTGGTTTAATTCGATGCAACGCGAAGAACCTTACCTACTCTTGACATCCAGAGAATTCGCTAGAGATAGCTTAGTGCCTTCGGGAACTCTGAGACAGGTGCTGCATGGCTGTCGTCAGCTCGTGTTGTGAAATGTTGGGTTAAGTCCCGCAACGAGCGCAACCCTTATCCTTTGTTGCCAGCACGTAATGGTGGGAACTCAAAGGAGACTGCCGGTGATAAACCGGAGGAAGGTGGGGATGACGTCAAGTCATCATGGCCCTTACGAGTAGGGCTACACACGTGCTACAATGGCGTATACAAAGAGAAGCGAACTCGCGAGAGCCAGCGGACCTCATAAAGTACGTCGTAGTCCGGATCGGAGTCTGCAACTCGACTCCGTGAAGTCGGAATCGCTAGTAATCGTAGATCAGAATGCTACGGTGAATACGTTCCCGGGCCTTGTACACACCGCCCGTCACACCATGGGAGTGGGTTGCAAAAGAAGTAGGTAGCTTAACCTTCGGGAGGGCGCTTACCACTTTGTGATTCATGACTGGGGTGAAGTCGTAACAAGGTAACCGTAGGGGAACCTGCGGTTGGATCACCTCCTTACCTAATGATATTGATTGCGTGAAGTGCTCACACAGATTGTCTGATAGAAAAGTAATGAGCAAAAGCGCTACCTGTTGATGTAATGAGTCTCTGACTCATGCTGATACGAACCGATTAAGACGAGAGTCTAATCGGAATTTCGTGTCCCCATCGTCTAGAGGCCTAGGACACTGCCCTTTCACGGCTGTAACAGGGGTTCGAATCCCCTTGGGGACGCCATTCCGATAATGAGTGAAAGACATTATCACCGGTGCTTGCTGCACCGAAAACATCTTAAAGATGACTTTAACGAGTCGTGTTTAAGATATTGCTCTTTAACAATCTGGAACAAGCTGAAAATTGAAACATGACAGCTGAAACTTACTCCTCCGTAGAAGTATTGGAGTAAGGAGTACCCTGTCATAGAGTCTCTCAAATGTAGCAGCACGAAGGTGGAAACACTTTTGGGTTGTGAGGTTAAGTGACTAAGCGTACACGGTGGATGCCTAGGCAGTCAGAGGCGATGAAGGGCGTGTTAATCTGCGATAAGCGTCGGTAAGGTGATATAAACCGTTATAACCGGCGATACCCGAATGGGGAAACCCAGTGCAATTCGTTGCACTATCATACGATGAATACATAGTCGTATGAGGCGAACCGGGGGAACTGAAACATCTAAGTACCCCGAGGAAAAGAAATCAACCGAGATTCCCCCAGTAGCGGCGAGCGAACGGGGAGGAGCCCAGAACCTGAATCAGTTCTTGTGTTAGTGGAAGCGTCTGGAAAGTCGCACAGTAAAGGGTGATAGTCCCGTACACTAAAATGCATTAATTGTGAGTTCGATGAGTAGGGCGGGACACGTGACATCCTGTCTGAATATGGGGGGACCATCCTCCAAGGCTAAATACTCCTGACTGACCGATAGTGAACCAGTACCGTGAGGGAAAGGCGAAAAGAACCCCGGCGAGGGGAGTGAAATAGAACCTGAAACCGTGTACGTACAAGCAGTGGGAGCCTACTTTGTTGGGTGACTGCGTACCTTTTGTATAATGGGTCAGCGACTTATATTTTGTAGCAAGGTTAACCGTATAGGGGAGCCGTAGGGAAACCGAGTCTTAACTGGGCGAATAGTTGCAAGGTATAGACCCGAAACCCGGTGATCTAGCCATGGGCAGGTTGAAGGTTGGGTAACACTAACTGGAGGACCGAACCGACTAATGTTGAAAAATTAGCGGATGACTTGTGGCTGGGGGTGAAAGGCCAATCAAACCGGGAGATAGCTGGTTCTCCCCGAAAGCTATTTAGGTAGCGCCTCGTGAACTCATCTTCGGGGGTAGAGCACTGTTTCGGCTAGGGGGCCATCCCGGCTTACCAAACCGATGCAAACTCCGAATACCGAAGAATGTTATCACGGGAGACACACGGCGGGTGCTAACGTCCGTCGTGAAGAGGGAAACAACCCAGACCGCCAGCTAAGGTCCCAAAGTCATGGTTAAGTGGGAAACGATGTGGGAAGGCATAGACAGCCAGGATGTTGGCTTAGAAGCAGCCATCATTTAAAGAAAGCGTAATAGCTCACTGGTCGAGTCGGCCTGCGCGGAAGATGTAACGGGGCTAAACCATGCACCGAAGCTGCGGCAGCGACGCTTAGGCGTTGTTGGGTAGGGGAGCGTTCTGTAAGCCGTTGAAGGTGGTCTGTGAGGATTGCTGGAGGTATCAGAAGTGCGAATGCTGACATAAGTAACGATAAAGCGGGTGAAAAACCCGCTCGCCGGAAGACCAAGGGTTCCTGTCCAACGTTAATCGGGGCAGGGTGAGTCGACCCCTAAGGCGAGGCCGAAAGGCGTAGTCGATGGGAAACAGGTTAATATTCCTGTACTCGGTGTTACTGCGAAGGGGGGACGGAGAAGGCTAGGCTAGCCGGGCGACGGTTGTCCCGGTTTAAGCGTGTAGGGGGAGTGACCTGGTAAATCCGGTGACTTATTCAACCCTGAGGCGTGATGACGATGCACTACGGTGCAGAAGTAGTTGATGCCAAGCTTCCAGGAAAAGCCTCTAAGCATCAGGTAACACAGAATCGTACCCCAAACCGACACAGGTGGTCAGGTAGAGAATACCAAGGCGCTTGAGAGAACTCGGGTGAAGGAACTAGGCAAAATGGTGCCGTAACTTCGGGAGAAGGCACGCTGGCGCGTAGGTGAAGAGACTTGCTCTCGGAGCCGAAGCCAGTCGCAGATACCAGCTGGCTGCAACTGTTTAATAAAAACACAGCACTGTGCAAACACGAAAGTGGACGTATACGGTGTGACGCCTGCCCGGTGCTGGAAGGTTAATTGATGGGGTCAGCCGCAAGGCGAAGCTCTTGATCGAAGCCCCAGTAAACGGCGGCCGTAACTATAACGGTCCTAAGGTAGCGAAATTCCTTGTCGGGTAAGTTCCGACCTGCACGAATGGCGTAATGATGGCCAGGCTGTCTCCACCCGAGACTCAGTGAAATTGAACTCGCTGTGAAGATGCAGTGTACCCGCGGCAAGACGGAAAGACCCCGTGAACCTTTACTATAGCTTGACACTGAACATTGAGCCTTGATGTGTAGGATAGGTGGGAGGCTTTGAAGCGTGGACGCCAGTCTGCGTGGAGCCAACCTTGAAATACCACCCTTTAATGTTTGATGTTCTAACTCGGCCCCGTAATCCGGGGTGAGGACAGTGTCTGGTGGGTAGTTTGACTGGGGCGGTCTCCTCCCAAAGAGTAACGGAGGAGCACGAAGGTTAGCTAATCACGGTCGGACATCGTGAGGTTAGTGCAAAGGCATAAGCTAGCTTGACTGCGAGAGTGACGGCTCGAGCAGGTACGAAAGTAGGTCTTAGTGATCCGGTGGTTCTGAATGGAAGGGCCATCGCTCAACGGATAAAAGGTACTCCGGGGATAACAGGCTGATACCGCCCAAGAGTTCATATCGACGGCGGTGTTTGGCACCTCGATGTCGGCTCATCACATCCTGGGGCTGAAGTAGGTCCCAAGGGTATGGCTGTTCGCCATTTAAAGTGGTACGCGAGCTGGGTTTAGAACGTCGTGAGACAGTTCGGTCCCTATCTGCCGTGGGCGTTGGAAGATTGAGAGGGGTTGCTCCTAGTACGAGAGGACCGGAGTGAACGCACCACTGGTGTTCGGGTTGTCATGCCAATGGCATTGCCCGGTAGCTAAGTGCGGAAAAGATAAGCGCTGAAAGCATCTAAGCGCGAAACTTGCCTCGAGATGAGTCTTCCCTGGGAACTTGATTCCCCTGAAGGAACGTTTAAGACTAAGACGTTGATAGGCTGGGTGTGTAAGTGCAGCGATGCATTGAGCTAACCAGTACTAATGATCCGTGAGACTTAACCTTACAACACCAAAAGTGTTTTGATTTGAGAGATTTTCAGCGCGTTCCGAGATTGGTTCTGGTGGTTACTGAGGTAACGGCCGGAATGAAACAGAATTTGCCTGGCGGCAATAGCGCGGTGGTCCCACCTGATCCCATGCCGAACTCAGAAGTGAAACGCCGTAGCGCCGATGGTAGTGTGGGGTCTCCCCATGCGAGAGTAGGACACTGCCAGGCATCAATTAAACGTTATCGGTTTGACACCCGGTAATGAGCAGGATCGCCAAGAGCGATTTTGCCACATCGAAAGATGTAACGTGAAAGAACCGGTGGAGCGGTAGTTCAGTTGGTTAGAATACCTGCCTGTCACGCAGGGGGTCGCGGGTTCGAGCCCCGTCCGTTCCGCCACTAATTTGATAAGCCCTGAGTCTCTGACTCAGGGCTTTTTCATATGCAAAATTCAACAAAATTAAATATTGCAGCGTGTTTTATGCGGTGAAAATCTGTTCTGATAAATAATTATCTGAATTGACTGCCAATATAAAGAATAATATACCCGGCAGCAGGAACCTCCGCCGGGTAATAAGTTTGGTGATTATTTAATATTCTGACGCGCAAGTTCCAACTGAATATCCTTATCCAGATTGGCCACCCAGCGATTATAGTTTGGATGAATCTTTCCGTCTTTGGCATCCATATTACCGCTAGTAATATAGTTAATCTGATAACTATTTGTATTGTAAGTGATACGTATATCTGCGCTGTGACCACGTAGCAAAATCTTGCCATCGATCACGCCATCTGCGGTAGGGTTCATAATCCAGCCGCGGCTCAAGCCGGCGGAGAGGATCGCCTGGCGTACCTGTGCATTACTGTGACTACCTGCAATGTTTTGGCTGACGTTTTTAACCGGAGCCGTGCCAGCGCAACCGGTAACCAGTATAGCGGCGAATACGGCAGTTAAAATGAGCTTAAATGATTTCATACTCTTGTCCATGAGTGTTGGTAAATAAGAAAGGTATTAATCATGCAGGGGAAGTGATGCATGACGATCCCTGATTAAGATACACTCATAGGAAAAATTCGACAAATACTGCTGCTTTTCATCGTGATATTTCCCTTTTCCCTCAAGTGTTGCTGGTTTATGTCGATAAGTAAGCCTAATCGTTTAATCGAATATTCCGTGAAAAAATAGGAATTTTGGGAATGCATTCTGGGGTTAGATATAATAAATTTACCCACGGAATTTTTCTGACCGGTAATCCCCTTAATGGCGGGCGACATGAATATACTCAGTTGGTGGGCAATGGCTCCCGATCGTGGAACGCGTGATGCATGGCGCCAATGGGCTACGGGTAATGCTATTACCGCTGAATACCCGGGGGTATTACCCGGTTGTTCTCATATCCCGATGATGTCGCTGCGTCGGATGAGTATCGGAACGCGCCTGGCGGTAGAAAGCGGGTTGATCTTATTGAATGATTGCCCGGCGGATATGGCAATTTTTACCAGTCGTCATGGTGAGTTGGAGCGGACGCACAAAATTCTCCAGCACTTGCATCAGCAGCAGCCCTTATCGCCAACGGATTTTGCCATGTCGGTACACAACACGGCGGCGGGGTGGTTGACTATTATGGCGAAGAATACTTTGCCGACCACTTCACTGGCCGCCGGCGAAGACAGCTTCCAGCAGGGGATGATTGAAGCCCAGGCCGTATTGGCCACGGGCAGTGCGGAACGGGTGTTATTAATCGATTTCGACGGGATCGTACCGGATGTTTATCGGCCTTTCGCGCCGGAAAATTCGGTTCCCTATGCTGTCGCCCTGCTGCTCGAAAGCGGTGGCACGCTGCAATGTCAGGCAACAACGGCCGAACAGGTGAACCACCAGGAGCCGCAAGGCCTGTCGTTTTTAAGGGGGTGGCTGGGCGCTGATGATGAATTCACGGTGCCGGGCCAGCGGCACGACTGGTTGTGGAAACGCTGATGGCGACAACTATCTCTGCCCAAACGGCTCCCGAACGATCCTCATGGCTTAATCGTTGTTGGCGGGTGGTGGCAACGGGCTTTTGCTTTTCGCTATTTGGTTTGGGTGGCCTGCTACTGTCTGGCGTCTGGTTTAATCTGATGCGCCTGGTGGTGCGAGATCCCGCACGCCGCAGCCGGTTAACGCAGAACTCAATCCGTCACAGTTTCCGTTTCTTCCTGGCAACGACGCGTTTTTTTGGCGTGCTGGATTACCATTTCGACAATGTAGAACGCTTTAGTGAGGATCGCGGTTGCCTGGTGATCGCCAACCATCCCAGCCTGTTGGATTATGTGCTCCTGGCATCACAAATGCCGCGCTGTGACTGCATCGTCAAAGAGGCCTTGCTGGAAAATGTATTTGTCAGCGGGGTGATCAAAGCGGCGGGATATTTGGCTAACGCGCAGTCGGATATTCTTTTGGAACAATGTCGCCAACGTCTGGCCAGCGGAGGGACCATCCTGATCTTCCCGGAAGGCACCCGTACCACGCCGGGCAAGGCGCTTACGTTGCAACGGGGGGCGGCCAATATTGCGCTGCGGGGGCAATGTGATATCCGGGTAGTACATATCCACTGCCATCCCCCCATGCTGACGAAGCAGGGCAAATGGTATAAGATCCCGGCGATAAAACCGCAGTTCCATATCACCGTTCAGGATAAGATCGACGCCCGCGCATTCATTCATGCAAATGACGTTTCTCCCGCCCTTGCGGCAAGAAGATTAACCCAGCATTTAACTGACGCCTTACAGTCAGAACCTATAAATAATGAGATATAGCGGAATGAATTTATTGAGCACCGAAATCAAGCAATTGATCATTGATACGCTCAATCTTGAAGGTATGACACCGGAGGAGATTGATGCCGACGCACCGCTGTTTGGTGATGGACTGGGTCTGGATTCCATTGATGCATTGGAATTGGGCCTGGCATTAAAGAACCGTTATGGCGTGGTGCTATCGGCTGAAAGCCAGGATATGCGCCAACATTTTTATTCCGTGGAAACGCTGGCAAAGTTTGTTTCTGCACAGCGTAGCAAATAAGGGGTTTTCATGGATAAGCAAGAAATTTACCTGCAGATTCAGGCGTTGCTGGTCAAACTGTTTGAACTTGATGCCGATGATATCAAGCCCGACTCCCGCCTGTACGAAGAGCTGGAGCTGGACAGCATTGATGCGGTGGATCTGGTGGTGCACCTGCAAAAAACAACCGGCAAGAAGATCAAACCGGAAATGTTCAAGTCGGTGCGCACCGTGCAAGACGTGGTTGATGCCATTGATGAGTTGCTTAAGTCAGACAGTTAAGGCCGCTGCGTTAAGGTGAAAACGTCCCCTTGGATAAACCCGATGTTGCGGCTGTTGCAGGCCGTAACCTGGTTGGTGTTGCTGCTTTACCCGCTGGCGGTCTGGTTTGGTTTGGCGCGTTGGGGCACCACCGTTCTGGCGCCGCTGCTGGTGGCAGTCTTTACCTTACGGCTGATACTGCTGCGAGGTAAACTTCGTCAGCAAATATGGTTGGGCAAGGCCCTGGCTATGGTCGGTATCTTGTTGGCGCTTGCCAGTTGGGCGCTGAAGCAAAGTCATTGGCTGTTGTATTACCCGGTCTTGGTCAACGCATTACTGCTGTTGCTGTTTGCATATTCGCTGTTTGCGCCACCCACCGTGGTGGAGCGATTAGCGCGTATAACCGAGCCACAGCTGGATGCCGCTGGCGTGGCTTATACTCGCAAGGTGACTCAGGTCTGGTGCGGGTTCTTTATTGTTAACGGTGCAATAGCGCTGGCAACCTGTCTGTCCGGGGATATCACACTCTGGACGCTGTATAACGGCGGCATCAGCTACCTGCTGATGGGGGCATTAATGGGTATTGAATGGATAGTCAGGAAAAGGGTCAGGCGCGTCTGAGTTTACCGATGAGCCAATGGCTCAGCGTGGAGCGTGATGATGGGGTGATTGTTGCCTGGCGTGGCGCTCAGGCATTTTGTCTCGGTCAATTTCGCCGGGATGTCTCCGCATTGGTTGCACAGCTGGCAGGCAGGGAAGAGCAGCGTTGGGCGCTGTGTTTTGATGATAGCTATCGTTTCGCCATTGCGCTGTTGGCCTCTTTGTATGCCAACAGGGTGCCGGTAATTTTTGGTCATCAGCGCGAAGCTATCCTCAAAGAGCAGCGGGCAGATTTCGACGCACTGCTAACTGATTTACCCCTCGATCTTGGTGTGCCGGTTTTGCCGGTACCAGAAGGGGGCAGTACGGAGATAGCACTGCCTGCCTGGCCCCAGGATCCTCGTTTTATCCTTTATACCTCCGGCTCGACCGGCCAACCACAGGCCGTGACCAAGTCCATTGCCTGCATGGATCGTGAAAGCGAACTGTTGGCCGCAAGCTGGAAAGATGTCTTTCAGGGTTGCAGCGTGATCGCGTCGGTCTCTCATCAGCATATGTATGGCCTGAGCTTTCGCTTGTTTCTGCCACTGGCTTTTGGCCTGCCGTTCGATGCGCAGTTAACGCAGTATCACGAGCAGTTGATTGCCCGTCACCAGGGGCGACGTTTGGTGTTTGTCAGCAGCCCAGCCTGGCTTAAGCGTTTGGATAACCGTTTGGCACTGGCAGAGTGCGTTGAGGTATTTTCCGCCGGCGGCCCGCTCTCTTACGCGGAAGCTAACTTGTCGCAGCAGGCATTGGGCGTATTGCCGCTGGAAATATACGGTACAACGGAAACCGGCTCGCTGGCATGGCGCAAGCAAGTTCGAGAAGCCTCCCTGTGGCGGCTGTTTGCCGGAGTGACACTAACGGCAAATCCAGATAACAGCATGAATGTTGCGTCGCCACTGATACCCGATACCGGTGAGCTCGCACTGAGCGATATTATTCAGCTTGCGCCAGATGGTCGGCAATTCCAGTTAAACGGCCGGACCGACCGCATTATCAAGCTGGAAGAAAAGCGTCTGTCGCTGACCGAAGTTGAGCGCCGGTTGGTTTCCCTGCCGGAGGTCGCCGATGCTGCCGTGCTAACGCAGCAGCAAACAGGTCGCACGGTATTAGTAGCGGCGATAGTGTTGTCACCCTATGGCAAAAGCCAACGACAAAAATTGTCAGAAGGGGAGTTAACCCGCGAACTGCATCAGGCGTTGCGGGGCTGGCTGGAGCCGGTGGCCCTGCCGCGCCGTTGGCGTATTATCGATGCTATCCCTCTGAATCCGCAGGGCAAGCGCGCCTATGCTGAACTACAGGAGCTGTTTTTATGATGCAACCTGAGGTGCTGCAACAGCAGGTGAGCGACGCTACCCATGCCAGCCTGCTACTGCGTTTGCCTGCCGAACTGTTTTGGTTTCGTGGCCATTTTCCTGAGCATCCGATCCTGCCGGGGGTCACACAGCTGAACTGGGTGATGCAGTATGCCCGTCAATTGCTGGCTATCGAGGCCGGGTTCAAAGGGATCGAAGTGGTGAAATTTCAACAGCCCTTGCTGCCGGAGCAAAGCGTGTTATTGCAGCTTGAATGGCAGCCGGCACGGCATAAACTGTTGTTCAGCTACCGCGTGGGTGAGGCGACCGCCAGCAGCGGCAAGATCTCATTATGTCAGTGAAGGCTCCCTTTACTCCCTGCATTGTTATCCCCTGTTTCAATCACGGACAGATGATGGCCGCAGTGCTGACCAGGTTAGCCGATTATGGCCTGCCGTGCCTGATAGTGGACGATGGCAGCGACGCCAGCACTGCCGAAGAGCTACAGCGCCTGGCTGCTGACCGGTCATGGGTCAGATTGATGCGGTTGGATAAAAACCAGGGGAAAGGAGCGGCGGTGATCGCCGGCCTGCAACTGGCGCAGCGACAGGGCTACAGCCACGCTTTACAGGTGGATGCCGACGGTCAGCATCAACTGAGTGATATTCCGGCAATGATTGACGAAGCCCGCGCTCATCCGGACTGTCTGATTTCCGGCCGCCCCATTTACGACAGCTCAGTGCCAAAAGCACGCCTGTATGGCCGCTATGTCACCCATGTCTGGGTGTGGATAGAAACCCTGTCGCTGTCGCTGAAAGACAGCATGTGCGGTTTCCGCGTTTACCCGGTGGCTGCGACGTTGGCATTAACAACACGCCATCCGCTCGGCAAACGGATGGATTTCGATACCGAAGTGATGGTCAGACTGTACTGGCAGGGCGTGCCCAGCCGTTTTCTGCCGACGCGCGTGACCTATCCGGCTGACGGCGTTTCTCATTTTGATGCACTGCGCGATAACCTGCGCATCTCCTGGATGCATACCCGTTTGTTCCTCGGTATGTTGCCGCGTATTCCTCGTCTGCTGCGCCAACGTCGACGTGCTGCAAGTTCACAACACTGGTCGGCAACCCCAGAAAGGCATGGCCTGTGGGGCATCCGGCTGATGTTAAAAGTCTACCGACTGTTTGGCCGCCGGGTATTTCAATTATTGTTGTATCCGGTGATCGGTTATTTCTGGCTGACCGGGCGCAGCCAGCGTGAGGCATCACGCGATTACCTGCAACGCCTGCGGCAATTCGCCGAACAACAGCAACAGCCACTGCCTGCACCGCTCAACAGCTTCAGTCACTTTATGAGATTTGGTGATGCTATGCTCGACAAGCTGGCGAGCTGGCGAGGGGAGCTCAATGACATACGGCTGGTGGATCGCACGTGCTGTGAGAAGCAGATAGCGTCCGGCAAAGGCACGCTGATTCTGGCTTCACACCTGGGGGATATCGAGTCTTGCCGCGCACTGGGCGAGCTGGATTCTGGCGTAAGGGTGAATGCCCTGGTGTTTACCGAGCACGCCGAACGCTTCAATCAGGTGATGAAAGAGGTGAATCCGCGTGCCAATCTGAATCTGATCCAGGTGACGTCGCTGGGGCCAGAAACGGCCATGCGTCTGCAAGATAAATTGGATGCCGGTGAATGGGTGGCGATCGTCGGCGATCGTACCTCGGCGGGCAAGCATCAGCGGGGTGAGCAACCGCGCGTGGTGTGGAGCCGCTTTCTTGGCCAACCGGCACCCTTTCCTCAGGGGCCATTTGTCCTGGCCGCCGCGCTGCGCTGCCCGGTATTTCTGATGTTCGGCCTCAAGCAGCAGGGGCGTCTTAACGTTTATTTCGAACCCTTCGCCAATCCGCTGTTATTACCCCGTCAGCAGCGCCAACAGGCGTTGCAAGATGCGGTGGACAGTTATGCCGCGCGGCTGGAGCATTATTGCCTGCTGGCACCGCTCGACTGGTTTAATTTTTTCGATTTCTGGCAGTTGGCGGCACAGCCGCCAGTGCAACAGGGGCCTGAGACATGAAGCTAAAAGACGACCCGCGATTTTCCGTCAGCATTGAAATCGCAATCCCTTTCCATGATACCGATGCCATGGGCGTGGTCTGGCACGGCAACTACTTCCGTTATTTCGAAGTCGCGCGTGAAGCGCTACTCAAACAGTTTAATTACGGTTATCGGCAGATGCAGGCTTCGGGCTATGTTTGGCCGATCGTGGATACGCGAGTGAAATACATCGCGCCAGTGCTGTTTGAACAACGCATCATCGTCTGTGCCGAGCTGGAAGAGTATGAAAACCGCCTGCGCATTGGTTACCGCATTCTGGATGCAGAGAGCGGCAAAACCACCACCCGCGGTCATACCATTCAGGTAGCGGTCGATGCCGACAGCAAAGAAATGTGCTTTGCCTCGCCGCAGGTGCTATTGGACAACATTGAGGGGGCGCAATGAAGTACGGGTTATTGTTTCTTATCACCTTTTTCAGCCTGAGCGTCCAGGCGGTCACGCTGCCGGAGCTGCAACAGCGCTTTAGCCAACAGCCGGTGTTGCGCGCCGAGTTCGAACAGCAGCGCAGCATCAGCGGTATGGCGAAACCCTTGAAATCCAGCGGTGAGCTGCTGATTTCACAACAAAAAGGGTTGTGGTGGGCACAACAGAAACCCTTCCCGCTGACCTTGTTGCTGGATGATAAGCGTATGGTACAAACTCTGGCCGGTCAGCCGCCGCAGGTGGTGACGGCAGAAAACAATCCGCAGATGTTCCAGTTCAACCACTTGCTGACCGCATTATTCCACGCCGACAGCCAGGCACTGGAGCAAAACTTTTCTTTGCAGTTCAGCGACTTGGGTAATAACCAATGGCGGCTGGTGCTGACACCAAAAACCACGCCGCTCGACAAACTGTTCAAGCGCATCACCCTCAACGGCGAACAGTTCCTGGAAACCATTGATATTGATGATATGCAAAGTGACGCTACCCATATCCGCTTCTTTAACCAGCGTACGGCACCACAGACGCTAACCGCCGAGGAGCAACAGCGTTTTGCATCCTGAACTGCACCGGCGGCTGGCGTTTGGCTGGCTGGCGATTTGCCTGTTGCTGTTGGCGGCACTGTGCTGGCTGTTGCCACGCAGCCAGATCAACAGCAGCGTATTGGCGTTATTACCGAAGCAGCAACTGGTGGGCGTGCCGGATGAACTGGCCGAAGGTTTCAGCCGTCGGCTCGATCGGCAACTGATGTGGTTGGTCAGCCCGCCGCCGGGTGCGGACAACACTGCGGTGAGCTGGTGGTGGCAGCAATTGCGCCAGATGCCTGAGCTACAGCAGGTGGGCGGGCCTATGGAGGCTCAACGTCAGCAGCAGTGGGGGCGTTTTTTCTACCAGCATCGCAATGTGCTGCTGGATGACACCACCCGGCAGCGTTTGCAGCAGGGCGCGGACGTGCAAAGTCAGTGGATCCTCGGGCAACTCTATTCTGCCTTCGCCGGGGTCAGCGGCAAGGAACTGGCTAACGATCCGCTGATGCTGGTGCGAGCCTCGCAGTTGGCTCAGCAGCAAAACGGTGGTCTGCTGAGCTTGTCCAATGGTTGGCTGGTGGCGCGTGATACACAGGGCCGCAGTTGGTATCTGCTGCACGCCGAGTTGAGCGCCTCTTCTTATGACATCAGCAGTGCCCGGCGCACGGTGGACAAACTGAGCGCGATTCAACAGCAACTGCAGCAGCGCTGGCCGGGGGCAGAGGTACTCAACCGCGGTACGCTGTTTTACAGCAACTATGCCAGCCAACAGGCCGAGCGAGATATTTCGACTATTGGCCTGGCGTCGGTAGTTGGCGTGTTCTTATTGGTGTTGTTGATGTTCCGTTCGCCATTGCCTCTGCTGTTGTGCGGGTTATCCGTGGGGATGGGAGCCCTGGCGGGTACCGTCGCCACGCTATTGGCTTTTGGCGAAATACATTTGATGACGCTGGTGTTGAGCATCAGCATTGTCGGCATTTCGGCCGATTACACGCTCTATTTCCTGACCGAACGTATGGTACACGGTGACCAGTCAACGCCACTGGCCAGCTTGCAGAAGCTGTTGCCAGCGTTGTTGATGGCATTGCTGACCACCGTGGTTGCCTATCTGGCACTATTGATTGCTCCCTTCCCGGGCCTGCAACAGCTGGCGGTGTTTGCCGCTGCCGGGCTAAGCGCCGCTTGCATCACCGTAATTTGTTGGTACCCACGTTTGTCGCGTCGGCTGCCGGTGCGTCCGGCACCGGGGCTACGGCTGATCCTGGGCTGGCTGCATGCCTGGCGCCATCGGCGTTTGCTGCGCTACGGGTTGCCCACCGCGGTGTTGTTACTGGTGGTGGCTGGTTTCAGCCAGTTGAAGGTGGATGACGATATTGGCCAATTGCAGGCGTTGCCTGCGGGGTTGCAGCAGCAAGAGCAGCGCATCGCTGCGCTGACCGGGCAGCATAACGATCAGAAATGGTTGGTGGTGTACGGCGAAAATGCCGAGCAGTTGTTGCAGCGTATCGAGCTATTGCAGCCCAGGCTGGCACAGGCAAAACGGCAGGGCGTGCTGGCGGATTATCGCCTGTTACCTCTGCCTTCGCTTCAGCGCCAACAGCAGAACATCGCCCTGTTACAACGGGTGGCACCACAGGTGATGACGCAATTACAACAGGCGGATCTGGCCCTGAAAGCCCCTGACTTAACCCCGGACTGGGTGCTGCCGGAGCAGTGGCTGGGCAGCGTGGTCAGTGAGGGTTGGCGGCTACTGTGGTTGTCTCTGCCCGATGGGCGCAGTGCGGCGCTGGTCCCGGTCAACGGCGTGCAGAACAGCGCGGCGATGCAGGCCCTGGCCGAACAGGTACCGGGCACCGGTTGGATCGACCGTAAAACCGAATTCAGCGAACTCTTTGGCCACTACCGGCTGTATCTTTCGTATCTGCTGATGCTGTCGGTGGCGGCGATCGCACTGATTTATCTGTGGCGTTTTGGCCTGCGACACGGTCTGCGCTGCATGGTGCCGACGCTGCTGTCACTGGGCAGCGGCATTGCGGTATTGGCGCTGAGCGGCCATACGCTGAACCTGTTCTCGCTGTTGGCACTGGTGCTGGTATTGGGGATCGGCATTAACTATACGCTGTTCTTTACTAATCCCCGGGGCACGCCGACCACCTCGATGTTTGCCATCTTTATGGCGGTACTCACCACCCAACTGACCTTTGGCATGTTGGTGCTGAGTCATACTCAGGCCATCAGCAGTTTTGGCATCGTATTGAGCAGCGGTATCGCCGTGGCCTTTCTGTTGGCACCACTGACATTAGCAACCAGAAGAAAAAGAGGAAAAGCCTGATGCGCGGCTTACGAATCTCGCTGTTAATACTGGCCACCCTGCTGGTCGGCTGTGCCGGTTCGCAGAAGGCAACCCTGCCGCAGGCGTGGCTGAAACCCGGTACGCGGGTGACATTACCGGCTCCGACGCTGGCGCAACCCTTCAGCCAGCAGCAACTGTTGACCGCCGAAGTGAAAGGGCAGCAGCATTCGATGTTGGTGTTGCTCAACGCCGACGGCCAGCGCCTGCAACTGGTGGGCATGTCGCCGCTCGGTATCCGGTTATTCAACCTGACCTACGATCGTCAGGGGATCCACACCGAACAGCTGATCAAAGTGGGCGAATTGCCACCCGCCAGCCAGGTGTTGGCCGACATCATGCTGAGTTACTGGCCGCTGGCTGACTGGCAGCCTTTGTTGCCCGCCGGGTGGCGACTTGAGGATCAGCCGCAGATGCGCCGGCTGTATGACGATCGCGGGACGATCATCAGCGAAATCCGTTACCAGCAGGCCGACGGCCGGCGCGAACCGCAGTCGATTGCCCAATCCGCCTTCCACTATCGCATCGCTATTCAGAATCTGGGGAGCGAATAATGGTTTACTTCTCTGCCGTAGGGATGGTGAATGCGTTGGGCAACAGCCTGTCGCAGATTGCGGAAAATCTGGCGCTTGGCGTGTCGCCCGGCATGCAGCAGCAGACGCAGTGGCTGCTGGGCGGGGAAACTTCCTGGTTCGGTAACGTACAGGGCGAACTGCCCACTATTCCTGAACCTCTCAAACGCCATAACTCGCGCAATAACCGCCTGCTGTTGGCGGCGCTGGCGCAGATCGACACGCCAGTGCGCGCAGCCATCGCCCGCTACGGTGCGGATCGCGTCGCGGTGATTATGGGCACCAGCACCTCCGGTATCCATGAAGGCGAGCTGGCGCTGCAACAGTATCAGGCAGGGCAGTGGCCGCAGGGCTATGACTATCGGCAGCAGGAGCTGGGCGATCCGGGTTTGTTTCTTAGCGCTTTTCTCGCGACCCGTGGTCCGGCCTATACCCTGTCTACGGCCTGTTCTTCCAGCGCACGGGCCATCATCAGCGGTAAGCGGCTGATCGACGCCGGGCTGGTGGATGCGGCGATTGTTGGCGGTGCCGACAGCCTGTGCCAAATGCCCATTAACGGTTTCAACAGCCTGGAATCACTGTCCGCGCAACGTTGCACGCCATTTGCGGCCGAGCGCAGTGGCATTAATATCGGCGAGGCAGCGGCGTTGATGCTGTTAACGCGGGAGCCGGCAGCGGTAGCGCTGTTGGGGGTTGGCGAATCATCTGATGCCTGGCATATGTCAGCACCGCATCCCGCCGGTGAGGGCGCCGAGCGGGCCATCAACATGGCGCTGCGGCAGGCCGGTCTCAATGCCGGACAAATTGGTTATATTAATCTGCACGGTACGGCTACGCGGCTGAACGATCAGGTTGAAGCGCAGGTGGTAAATCGGCTGTTTGGCCCCCAGACGCCGTGCAGTTCTACCAAACATCTCACTGGCCACACGCTGGGCGCGGCCGGTGCGGTGGAGGCGGCGTTGAGCTGGCTATTGTTGACTCAGCCATTGCCGCTGCCGCAGCAAGATTTCAGCCGCGGGCCGCGCGATGCCGAACTGGCAACGATCGGTCTGGTTTGCCAGCCACAATTGCTGGGGCAGCGTGCGATTTTGTCCAATTCGTTTGCCTTTGGCGGTAACAATGCTTGTCTGCTGCTGGGGGACGCCCGATGATTCATTATCACGCCGCCGAATACTATCTGCCCCATGCCTCTCCAATGGTGCTGCTGGAGCAGGTGCTTGAAGTGGGGGAAGAACATGCCCGATGCGCCGTCATGGTGAATAGCGACGGCGTGCTGGCACCGTTTCTTGACGCGCAAGGCGCACTGCCGGGTTGGTATGGTATTGAGCTGATGGCGCAGGCAATCGGGGTCTGGAGCGGCTGGCATGCTTGTCAGAGCGCTCAGTCGCCACAGTTGGGCATGCTGCTGGGCGGGCGGGCGATTCACTGCGAGTTACCGGCTTTTCCTGCCGGCAGTAAACTGTTGGTTAGCGTGCAGCAACTGTTAAAAGATGAAAAGCTGGCCAGTTTTGAGTGTGAAATCAGTATCGATAATGTGCGCATCGCACAGGGCAGGCTGAACACTTACCAGCCTGATCAACAAGAAATCATTCAATTGACGACCTTAAGGGGAGACGCATGATGCGTTCCGTTTTAGTCACCGGCGCCAGTAAAGGGATCGGTCAGGCTATTGCCTGCCGCCTGGCTGCCGATGGCTTTTTGATAGCCGTTCACTACCACAGCGATAAGACCGGGGCCGAACACACACTGCAGCAGATTATCAGCGCCGGTGGGCAAGGGCGGCTGATTCAGTTTGATATCAGCCATCGCAGCCAGTGCCGTGAGGTGCTGGAGCAGGATATTGAAACCCACGGCGCCTATTATGGCGTGGTGAACAATGCCGGTATTACCCGCGATGGCGCTTTCCCTGCGCTGAGTGAAGATGACTGGGATGGCGTGATCCATACCAATCTCGACAGCTTCTACAACGTACTGCACCCCTGCGTGATGCCGATGATTGGCCTGCGCAAGGGGGGGCGGATCGTCGCGCTGTCGTCGGTTTCCGGCGTGATGGGTAACCGTGGGCAGGTCAACTACAGTGCGGCCAAAGCAGGGGTGATTGGTGCCTGCAAGGCACTGGCGATTGAGCTGGCGAAACGCAAAATCACCGTTAACTGCATTGCGCCTGGGCTGATTGACACCGGCATGATCGACATGGAGCCGGCGGCGCTGGATGAAGCGATGCGCGTTATTCCGCTCAAACGCATGGGCTCGGCGGAAGAGGTGGCCGGGCTGGCCAGCTATCTGATGTCGGATATCGCCGGCTATGTGACGCGGCAGGTCATTTCCATTAATGGAGGAATGGTATGACACAACGAGTGGTAGTTACCGGCATGGCAGGCGTGACCGCGTTTGGCAATAGCTGGGCAGACGTATCCAGCCGCCTGCAGCAGGGCAAGAATGCGGTGCGTTATATGACGCAGTGGGAAGAGTATCAGGGGCTGAATACCCACCTTGGCGCGCCGGTCGAGAATTTCGTGTTGCCGGAGCACTATACCCGCAAGCGCATTCGTTCGATGGGGCGGGTTTCACTGTTGGCCACCCGCGCCACCGAACTGGCACTTGAGCAGGCTGGGTTACTGGGGGAGGCGGTACTGACCAATGGTGAGACCGGTATCGCCTACGGTTCATCGACCGGTAGTACCAAGCCGGTCAGCGAGTTCGCCACCATGTTAACCGAAAAGCACACCGGCAATATTACCGGCACCACCTATGTGCAAATGATGCCTCATACCGCAGCGGTGAACACTGGCCTGTTTTTCGGTCTGCGCGGCCGGGTGATCCCGACTTCCAGCGCCTGCACCTCGGGCAGTCAGGCAATTGGCTACGCTTACGAGAGCATTCGCCACGGCTATCAGACAGTGATGGTGGCGGGCGGTGCCGAAGAACTGTGCCCTTCGGAGGCGGCGGTATTCGACACGCTGTTTGCCACCAGTCAGCAGAACGATCATCCGGAGCTTTCGCCACGTCCGTTTGACTGTCAACGTGACGGATTGGTGATTGGCGAAGGCGCCGGGACGCTGATCCTGGAGTCGTTGGAGCACGCGTTGGCGCGTGGTGCCACCATTTATGGCGAGATTATCGGCTTCGCCACCAACTGCGATGCGGCTCATATTACCCAGCCGCAGCAGGAAACCATGCAAATCTGCATGCAGCAGGCGCTGAAGGCCTCCGGGCTGGCGAGCAGCGATATTGGTTATATTAGTGCCCACGGCACGGCGACCGATCGTGGTGATATTGCAGAAAGTCAGGCAACGGCAGCGATCTTCGGCAATAGCGCGCCGATTTCTTCATTAAAAAGTTATTTTGGTCATACGCTGGGTGCCTGCGGCGCACTGGAAGCCTGGATGGCGCTGGAAATGATGCGTGAAGGCCGCTTTGCGCCGACCATTAACCTCAGTGAGCCGGACAGCGCCTGTGGCGATCTGGACTACATCATGGGCGGCTATCGTCAGATTGAGACCGAGTTTGTGCAATCAAACAACTTCGCGTTTGGTGGCATCAATACCTCACTGATCCTGCGCCGCTGGTCGTAATTTTGCGTTGCCGGGGTGCTCACCCCGGCAATTGTTGCCGTTTAATCAAAAGTCTTATGCACAATAGGGCGTTTTTGATCAACAAAACAGTTGCCATAATCCTCCCATATCGCTTCAACATCCTAATGAGAGAATAAAATTATGAGCATCCCTGCATTTGGTTTAGGTACCTTCCGTCTTCAGGATCAGGTCGTCATCGACTCGGTCAGCACGGCGCTGGAGCTGGGGTATCGCGCCATTGATACTGCACAAATCTACGAAAATGAAGCTGCGGTGGGCCAGGCGATTGCTGCCAGCGGTGTGCCACGTGACGAGCTGTTTATCACCACCAAAATCTGGATCGCCAATCTGGCGAAGGGCAAGCTGATCCCAAGCCTGCGAGAGAGCCTGAGCAAACTGCAAACCAGCTATGTTGACCTGACTCTGATCCACTGGCCTTCGCCGAATGACGAAGTCTCGGTGGCCGAGTTTATGACTGAGCTGGCGGAAGCCAAAAAACTGGGCCTGACCCGCCAGATTGGGGTCTCCAACTTCACTCTGGATCTGATGCAACAGGCGATTGATGCCGTGGGTAGCGATCAGATCGCCACGAACCAAATCGAGCTGTCGCCATATCTGCAGAACCGCCAAGTGGTGGAATTTGCCCAGCAGCATGGCATCGCCATCACTTCCTATATGACGCTGGCCTATGGGCAGGCACTGCAGGATGAGACCATCAAGGCCATCGCGGCACGCCGCCATGCTACTCCGGCGCAGGTTATCCTGGCCTGGGCGCTGCAATTGGGTTACGCGGTGATCCCATCATCAACCAAGCGTGAAAACCTGGCGAGCAACCTGTTGGCGCAACAGCTAACGTTGACCGCCGAGGAAATGGCGGAAATCGCCAAATTGGAAAACAATGGCCGTTTGGTCAGCCCGGAAGGTCTGGCACCTAACTGGGATTGATTTTCCACGGCATACGCATTGAGGCGCCCAAACGGGCGCCTTTTTTATTGCGCCAATCGCTCACTGATAAAATCGATAAAGCTGCGCAGGCGATTGCTGACTGCACTGTCGCTGTAATACACCGCGTTGACGGGCATTGCTACCGGCAGGGTCTCTTCAACCAAAATCGGCACCAGATCGCCACGCTCGATATCGGCATCAATCATAAAATTCGACAGGCAGGCAATACCGTTGCCGTGCAGACACAGATGACGCTGGGTTTCCCCACTGTTGGTGGTCAGGCCAGGTGTAATTTCCAACTGGCGGCCATCAGCACAGGCCAGTGGCCAGCGGTTGAGACTGGGCAAATCGTTAAAACCAATGCAGCTATGCTGCTCTAATTCTTCTACCTTTTGCGGCGTACCGTACTGTGCCAAATAGGCGGGGGAGGCCAGCACACGCCGGTAGCTGGTCATCAGCTTGCGCGCCTTGAGGCTGGAGTCGGTCAGCTCACCGACGCGAATGGCGATATCCACCTTGCGCTCAATCAGATTGATAAAGTTCTCCGACGACACCAGCGATAACGACATTTCCGGATACAGTGCCCGAAACTCCGCCACCAGCGGGGTCAATACGTGCAGCACCACCGGGGTGGCGGCATCGACGCGTAGTAGTCCCTGCGGACGCTGACGGCTTTCCATCAGCGCATTCTCTGCCGCAGCCATATCACTCAGTACTTTCTGCACCTGACGGAAATAGTTTTCCCCTTCCTGCGTCAGACTGATCTGGCGCGTAGTGCGGTTGAGTAACGTTACGCCCAACTTGGCCTCCAGCTTCTTGACCGTGCGGCTGACCACCGAATTGGCCTGATCAAGTTGTTCTGCTGCCCGGCTGAAGCTGCCGCTTTCCACCACGGTGACGAAGGTAATTAACTCATCAGAGTTCGCTTTCACTGTTGCTCCATTGGCAAAATTAATTTGATATTTTGAGCATTTTTATCATTTAAGCACGGGTCGATAATAGCCGCCATCAACCTGAATGCTATTTGGAGTAAAAAGATGCCTCTCGCATTACTTGCATTGACCATCAGTGCCTTTGCTATCGGCACCACGGAGTTCGTAATTGTCGGACTTATCCCGACTATCGCAGAACAGTTGGGGGTGACCGTGCCTTCTGCCGGGCTGCTGGTGACCATCTATGCTATCGGCGTGGCCATTGGCGCACCGGTGCTGACAGCCTTAACCGGTCGCGTGCCGCGCAAGTTGTTGCTGATCAGCCTGATGGTGCTGTTCACTCTCGGTAACTTATTGGCCTGGCAGTCGCCTGGCTATGGGACGCTGGTGGTGGCCCGCTTGTTGACCGGCCTGGCCCATGGGGTCTTCTTCTCAATCGGTTCGACTATTGCTACCGGCCTGGTCGCGAAAGAGAAGGCCGCCTCGGCGATCGCCATCATGTTTGGTGGCCTGACCGTGGCGCTGGTGACAGGGGTGCCATTGGGGACCTTTATCGGTCAGCACTTTGGCTGGCGTGAAACCTTCCTGGCAGTATCACTGATTGGTGTAATAGCCACCGTAGCCAGCGCTATTTTGGTGCCAAACAACATTAAAAACCAGGCCAGCGCCAGTATTAAGGAGCAGTTTAAAGTGCTGACCCATCCTCGCCTGTTGCTGATTTACGCCATTACTGCACTGGGTTACGGCGGCGTGTTCACGACTTTCACCTTCCTGGCTCCGATGATGCAGGAGTTGGCGGGCTTTTCTGCTCCGGCAGTCAGCTGGATCCTGTTGGCCTACGGCATTGCGGTGGCGATAGGTAACATCTGGGGGGGCAAACTGGCGGATCGTCACGGGGCGGTACGCGCACTCAGCTTTATTTTTGCCGCGCTGGCCGTTCTGCTGCTGGTGTTCCAATTCACCGCCAGCCACAGCATTGCCGCGTTGCTGACGGTGATCGTCATGGGAGTGTTTGCCTTTGGTAATGTTCCGGGGCTGCAGGTGTATGTGGTACAGAAAGCCGAACAATACACGCCGAACGCGGTGGATGTGGCCTCCGGCCTGAACATTGCGGCTTTTAACGTAGGTATTGCCCTTGGTTCGGTGATTGGTGGGCAAACGGTCGCCACTTTGGGGTTGGCACAAACTCCGTGGATTGGTGCTTTGATCGTGCTGGTGGCTCTATTGTTGGTTAGCCTAAGTGGACGTTTGGATAAGAAATATCGGCCGCAATTAGCCTAAACCTCCTCACACTCTCTTCTCTGGCCCGCATTTTGCGGGCCTTTTCGCATTTATGATACGGCGCCGCCAACCTTTACACACATATACTGTCAGAAGATTGAAATCCCTGTACTACGCCCCTATAACTGAAAGGGTATAACCCCTAAAAGCCATGCCGTCAGCCGAGGGCAGGCGTATAATCAATTCATTGTTGGCGGGAATGTCACTGCCAGTTTTATCCTAATGGGAAATAGGCGAATAGCGTGCCGAAACGAACTTATGCAATGAGGTATGTTGCAGGTCAGCCAGTTGAGCGAATTTTCCCTGGCGCCATCAACCAACCGCTGCCGCCTGGGGCTGCATTGCCCACGTCCGGTGCATTACGGGTGATGGTGTGGAACATCTTTAAACAGCAGCGGGCCGATTGGCTTTCGGTGCTGAAAAGTTATGGCAAGGATGCGCAACTGGTGCTGTTGCAGGAGGCGCAAACCACGCCTGAGCTGGTGAGCTTTGCCACGTCAAACTATCTGGCTGCCGATCAGGTGCCGGCATTCGTGTTGCCTCAGCATCCTTCCGGCGTAATGACGCTGGCGGCGGCGCATCCGGTCTATTGCTGCCCACTGCGTGAACGTGAGCCATTGCTGCGGCTGGCCAAGTCGGCGTTGATTACCGTCTACCCGTTGTTTAACGGCCAGCTATTGATGGTAGTGAATATCCATGCGGTGAATTTCAGCCTGGGCGTGGATGTCTACAGTAAGCAACTGGGACCGATTGGTGAGCAGATTGCCAATCACCAGGGGCCGGTGATCATGGCCGGGGATTTTAATGCCTGGAGTCGTAAGCGAATTAATGCGTTATACCAGTTTGCCAGTGATATGGCGTTGCGTGAGGTGAACTTTACCGACGATCACCGCCGCAAGGCGTTTGGCCGCCCGCTGGACTTTGTGTTTTATCGCAACATGGGGGTGGCAGAGGCTTCGGTGCTGGTGACCAGCGCATCGGATCATAATCCGCTGCTGGTGGAGTTTCACCCTGAAGCCGACAAGCCGCATTGGTAATATTCGCACCATATTCAGACAATAAAAAAGCACCCCGAAGGGTGCTTTTTTTGTGCCGAAAATTTAGGTATCCGGCGACGTTTTATCGCTGACAAACAGGGTCAATTTCAGACCCGGCTGCAGGTTGCTGTTGGCTTTGGCAAGCGTTGAGTTCCAACGCATCACGTCGTTAATATCGACGCCGTGACGACGTGCGATACTGGCGAGCGAATCACCTTTACGAACCTGATAGGTGATGCTGCTGTTACTGCCGGTATTGCTGGCCACTTGCAGGGTTTGCCCAACTTTTAGCGTGCTCTTGGCGCGCAAATTGTTCCAACTCTGCAAATCGCTGGACTTGATATTCAACCGCTTGGCAATGCCCGATACCGTGTCGCCGGAGCGCACTTTATACGAGCTGCCACCAGACAGGCCGCTGTTCTTCGCCAACTGAGTGGTTGGCTGAGTCACTGCGATCTGGCCATCGGCCAACGAGTCTTTCAGCTGATCGGCATGACCTTTGGGAACCATAATATAATGGGGCCCGTTGGGTGCCGTAACGCCTTTTTTGTAGCCTGGGTTATAAGCCTTCATCTTGGTCAATGAAAGCCCAGCCATCTCAGCCGCCTGAGTTAACTGTATTTGCTGTCCAACATCAATACGCGCCAGTGCACGGGTGTTATCAGTCTTAGGCAGATTGATACCGTACTTCTTGCTGTTTTTAATGATGTCGCTCAGCGCCAGCATTTTCGGGACATAAATTGACGTTTCACGCGGAAGCGACAATGCCCAGAAATTGGTTGGCTTACCCTGGCGTTTATTCGCCTTAACCGCCTGCATGACACGGCCTTCACCACTGTTATAAGCGGCAATGGTCAGTAACCAGTCACCGTTAAACATGCGGTTCAAATACTGCATCATATCAAGCGCAGCAGTCGTCGAGGCCACGACATCGCGTCGCCCGTCATACCACTGGTTGTTTTTCAAACCATAATTCCGACCCGTTTGCGGCACGATTTGCCATAGCCCTGCGGCGTTGGCACTTGACGTGGCGTGGGGGTCAAAAGCGCTCTCCACTATGGGTAGCAGTACCAGTTCCATCGGCATATTGCGTTTCTTAATCTGCCCGACTATCCAGTACATGTACGGCTCTGCCCGTAATGTTACATCGTGGAGATAGCTCTTACTTTTTAGGTACTTTCTTTTTTGATCACGGATCCGGGAATTTTCCGGAACCTCCATCTTCAGCTCGTCGCTAATGAAGTTCCACAGGTTCTGTTGCGCGGCACCACTATTGTTATCTAGCCACCGCGCCGAGCTCGCTCGACCATTCGCTGTGTACTCTCCTGCTTCACCTTCTTGACCTGCCGAAGACAAACTCTGTGCATGCTGTTCTGGGGCCGGTGCGTCCTGCCTGGACGACTGGCACCCCACTAGCAAGACTGAGGCGAGAAATATCGCTTTAGCCTTCATGTGTGTGTCAATGTAGTTGCTTAAAAGACGAGCAATCATACTTTGCTTCGCCAAACAACACAACTAAAAGCTCAGAAGTTGTCTTTACGCAGGCGTAATTCGGAAAAAACCGAATGAAGATGCTCTGGTGGCGTATGAAAGCCTAATTCTCTTTGTAAATCAGTGTCATGGCAACGTAAAAATAGGTTAATTTTACGCTCTAATTGTAGCGTCGTGGGTACGCTGGATTGGCCTTTTGCCCGTAACGCCTCAACTTGTTGCTGATATGTTTCAATGTGTCGATCTTTCGGCAAAATAGCTCGCGCAAACTTAAGATTTGAAAGCGTATATTCATGCGCACAACAAATTAAGGTGTTATCGGGAAGTTGCGCGAGCTGTTGAAATGAGTTGAACATTTGCTCTGCGGTGCCTTCAAAAAGCCTTCCGCAGCCAGCAGAGAAAATAGTGTCTCCGCAGAACAGATAAGGTGCGCTATAGAATGCTACATGGCCCAAGGTATGTCCGGGAACCGCGATTGTGGCGAATTTCTGGCCGTTAATTTCGATGGTTTCGCCATCATGAACGATGTGGTTGGCTCCCTTGTCGGCAGTTTCCTGCGGCCCATAGACTTTTAGCCCGGAATAACGCGCCACAATTTGCGCTACGCCGCCAACGTGATCGTGATGATGATGGGTAAGCACAATGGCGTCAGGCGTCAGGTTCAGGCGATCCAGCGTTTCCAATACCGGCTGTGCTTCACCGGGATCGACAATAATGCAATGCCCCTGCTGGTTATCCAATAACCAAATGTAATTGTCCTGGAAGGCGGGAATGCTGATAAGATTCATGTTGGACCTCTCGTTGGCAACGGCTTGAAAGAAGATAATAAATCATGAAACCAGCCCATACTCTACAAAAGCTCACCGGCCCACAGTCCTGGGCAGAGTTGCCGTGGGGAGAATACTATCGTGAGGCGCTCGAGCGGCAGTTGCAACCCTGGTGGTCGAAGCTGTTTGGTTTCCACCTGTTAAAGCTCGGTAATCTCAGTGCCAGTCTGGCGACCGACAAATGCGCCATTTCTCATCAGGTAAATGTAGCCCTGGAAGGGCAGAACCTGCAGGTGATCGCGGATGCCTATCAGCTCCCCTTTGCTGCCAAATCGGTGGATGCCTGCCTGTTGGCGCATACGCTGTCCTATGCTGATGACCCGCACCGCATGCTGCGAGAGGTGGATCGCGTGTTGATCGACGACGGCTGGCTGGTGATCAGCAGTTTCAATCCGTTCAGTTTATTGGGGCTGGGTAAGCTGGTGCCAGGGTTACGTCACCGTCAACCTTATGCAAGCCGGATGTTTACCCAGATGCGTCTGCTGGACTGGCTGAGTCTGCTTAATTATGAAGTACTGCATCAGTCGCGTTTTCACGTATTGCCGTGGCAGCGTAAAGGCGGGAAATTTTTATGTACCCATTTGCCGGCATTGGGCTGCATGAGCGTGATTGTGGCGCGTAAGCGCACCTTACCGCTGACGCCAACGCCGATGAAATTCGGTGCGAGAAAACCTGCTCTCAGCCGCGCCGTCGGCGCGACCAAGAGTTATCGCAAACTGCCTTAACTTTCCGGTTTGTAACCGACATCATCCTGGGTTGGATTGCTGGCCGCATCACGCGCCAACACGTCGCAGCGTTCGTTTTCCGGATGGCCGGCGTGGCCCTTGACCCATTCCCATTTAACCGTATGGCGTTGAATGGCCAAATCCAACCGCTGCCATAAATCGACATTCTTGACCGGTTTTTTGTCGGCCGTTTTCCAGCCGCGCTTTTTCCAGTTGTGGATCCAGGTGGTAATGCCCTGGCGTACATACTGGCTGTCGGTGCTCAGGGTCACTTCGCAGGGCGTGGTCAGAGCTTCCAGCGCGACAATCGCCGCCATCATCTCCATGCGGTTGTTGGTGGTCAGGCGGAAGCCCGCGCTGAAGGTTTTTTCAGTCTGCTTATAGCGCAGTATTGCACCATAACCACCGGGGCCCGGGTTGCCAAGGCAGGAGCCGTCGGTGAAAATTTCTACCTGTTTGAGCATCTCTGGTAGACTCTTCCTATCAGTTTTATAAAAGCCAAGTCTGACATAAACAAGCGCTGCGAGCACTGCAATATGATCTCAACAACCACCAGACAGATTGTCCTCGATACCGAAACCACCGGTATGAACAAACTCGGGGTGCATTACGAAGGCCACCGCATCATTGAAATTGGCGCGCTGGAAGTGATTAACCGTCGCCCAACCGGTCGTCACTACCATGTTTATATCAAGCCGGATCGGCTGGTGGATCCTGAGGCCTATGGGGTTCACGGCATCAGCGATGAGTTCCTGGCGGATAAACCGACCTTTGCCCAAATTGCCGATGAGTTTATCGACTTTATCCGCGGCGGCGAGTTAGTCATCCATAACGCGGCGTTCGACATCGGCTTTATGGATCACGAATTCCGCATGTTGCAGCAGGGCATCCCGAAGACCGATACCTTCTGTACCATCACCGACAGCCTGTTAATGGCGCGCCGCCTGTTCCCCGGCAAGCGTAACAACCTCGATGCGTTATGCAGCCGTTACGAGATAGACAACAGCAAGCGTACGCTGCACGGCGCCTTGCTCGATGCCGAGATCCTGGCGGAAGTCTATCTGGCGATGACCGGCGGTCAGACGTCAATGGCCTTCCAGATGGAAGGCGATACGCAAAATAGCAATTCAACGCAGGACATTCAGCGCATTGTGCGCCCGGCGACGACGATGAAAGTCGTCTATGCCAGCGATGAAGAAGTGGTGGCCCACGAAGCGCGTCTGGATTTAGTGGCGAAAAAGGGCGGCAGTTGCCTGTGGCGTACCGAAGTGGAATAACGGCGTTTTAATCTGGGCCGATAATCTTTCGGCCCGGTTAGCTGAAAAACTGTGCAAACGGTTCATTTGGTAAGAAAAAGGCATTGACGCCATAGTGGCTCAACCGTAATATGCGCCTCGTTCCTCTCGAAAGAGAAGAACGGCGCGGAGCGGTAGTTCAGTTGGTTAGAATACCTGCCTGTCACGCAGGGGGTCGCGGGTTCGAGCCCCGTCCGTTCCGCCAACATTAAGAAGCCCTGAGTTAGTAATAACTCAGGGCTTCGTTGTTTTTAATCTTTGCTTAATTCCGCCTTGGCAAAGGTTACCGCCTGATTGGCTGCCCATTCGCGACGGGCAATGATCCGATAACATCCCCCACCCAGTGCCGCCCCGATAAACCAACTGAAGTTCGCCACCTGATGCAGACTCGGCGTAAAACTGATCGCCAACCCGATCACCACTGACGGCACCAGCGCCCAAATCGCATTCGGATTGAACCCATTCTTGTACCAGTAACGGCCGTTTGGCGTGGCGTTATACAAATCGTCGACGTGCAATTCACCGCGCTTGATGATGTAAAAGTCGACCAACAGAATACCGAACAGCGGGCCGATAAAGGCAGCCAATACGTCCAGCGTGTAATGAATCAGTTCGGGTGACTGGAACAGGTTCCACGGTGTCAGCAGGAATGAGCCGACGGCGGCGATCATCCCACCGGTGCGGAAGCTGATCTTCTGCGGCGAGCAGTTGGAAAAATCAAACGCCGGTGAGACAAAGTTGGCCACAATATTGATGCCGATAGTGGCGACAATCATGGTCAGCAAACCCAGGGCGACGGCAATATCGCTGTCGAGGCGGGTGACGGTTTCGATCGGGTCGGTGATCAGTTGCCCAAACAGCGGCAGGGTACCGGAAACGATCACCACGGTCACCAATGAGAACAGCAGATAGTTGAACGGCAAGCCCCAACGGTTACCGCGCTGCACTTCGGCAAAGCTTTTGCCGTAGCGGGTAAAGTCGCCGAAGTTAAGCAGCGGGCCGGAGAAGTAGGACACCACCAGCGCGGTCGCGGTCAGCATCAGCCAGCCCTGTTCACCGGTGCTCAGGGTTTTGCTCGACAGCGTGAAGGAAAGGTTGGAGAAACCGACGCGGTAAACAATCCAGCCCGCCAGCGCGAACATCACCACATAAACGGCTGGTCCGGCGATATCGATAAAGCGCTTAATGGCCTGCATACCGTGCCAAAACACCATCGCCTGCAACAGCCACATGGTGATGTAACAGCCCCAGCCAAGCTGCGACAGCCCGAGGAAATGCGGTTGGGTCATCGGTTCCAGCGACGGGAAGAATTTCAGCAGCGTCAGCATCAACGCGTTGGAGGCCAGATAAGTTTGGATGCCGTACCAGGCGAAGGCGATCATGCCGCGGATCACCGCCGGAATATTGGCGCCGAACACGCCAAACGCCTGACGGCTTAATACGGCGTAGGGCACGCCGCCGAGTTGGCTGGGCTTAGCCACCAGGTTTGCGCAAAACTGCACGATGCAAATCCCCACCAGCAGACAAATCAAAACCTGCCAACTCGACAGGCCAAGGGCGAAAAAGCTGGCGGCCACCACATAGCCGCCCATGCTGTGTACATCGGACATCCAGAAAGAAAATATGTTGTACCAGCTCCAGTTCTGGTCACGCGTGGGTGCCAGATCGTCGTTGCACAGCTTGGGACTGTAGTTTTCATTAGGGTTTGGCATAAATCGTGCTCCTCTCAAGAACGTCACCCGGATGTTGTTATCTGTTTTTTGGCAAAGATTGCTGAGAGGGCATTTGCAGGATCCAGGCCAGACTGCTCTTTTTTGTATACAAAATATCTAATTCTTGTATACGATTTGACGATTGAAGGGGACGGGGAGCAGAAAAATGATCGGTACAGCGATCGACACCAACGCCGCCTGGCATGGGCAACAGGCCAGTTATTTCATTGAAGATAAAGACGATTGCATTTACAACTCGCTGGTGAAAGCCATCGTCGAACATCGGTTGCTGCCCGGCAGCAAATTGCCGGAAGAAGCGTTGGCGGAGACTTTTGGCGTCAGCCGAACCGGCATCCGGCGGGTGCTGCAGCGCCTTGCCGCAGTGCAACTGGTCACTCAACTGCCCAAACGTGGTGCACAGGTTGCCACGCCGGGGCAGGACGAAGCGGCGAATGTTTTCCAGACGAGAAAAATGCTGGAGTGCGCCAACCTGCCGCAGGTGGTTACCCACTGCAAAGAAGAGCATTTGCTGGCGATGGCAGAGCTAGTGGCGCAGGAACAGCAGGCGCACCGCGATCAGGACGGTGCGGCGGCGATCCGCCTGTCCGCCGCGTTCCACGTTCAATTGCAAGCGATCGCCGGTAATCAGGTGCTGACCGAGATGGTTTCGCTGCTCACACTGCGTTCATCGTTGGTGATAGCCGTTTACGGCTCGCCCTGGCAGCAGGGTTGTCGTTGCCACGACCACGGTGATCTGCTGGGGCTGTTGCGCGACAAAGACAGTGTGGCGCTGGCAGATCATATGGCCCGCCATTTTGACGACATCGTGGCCAACCTGCGGTTTGATCATGGTGCAAATGAAACGCCGGATTTTGCCCGGATATTTGCCGAATCCGGCTCGAGGGAACCGCTATGATCGCTGACTGCATCATTCAGGTCATCAATCCAAATACCAGCCGGGTAATGACGGAAACCATTGCTGCCGCTGCCCGTTCGGTGGCCGCGCCGGGTACCAAGATCCTGGCGGTTTGCCCACAGGAAGGGGCGCCGTCAATAGAAGGGCATTTTGACGAAGCCATTGCTGCGATCGGCGTATTGCAGCAGGTGAAGTTGGGCCGAGAAGCGGGGGTCAGCGGTCATGTCATCGCCTGTTTCGGCGATCCGGGCCTGCTGGCGGCGCGGGAGTTGGCAAACCGGCCGGTGATTGGCATCGCCGAGGCGGCAATGCATATGGCGACACTGGTGGCGACGCGTTTTTCGATCGTCACCACGCTGCCGCGTACGTTGGTTATCGCACGACATTTACTGCATCAATATGGTTTTGAGCGACACTGCGCCGCGTTGCATGCGATCGACCTGCCGGTGTTGGCGCTGGAAGATGGAAGTGGTCTGGCGCAGCAAAAGGTACGTGAACAGTGCATCCAGGCAAAACAACAGGACGGCAGCGGGGCGATTGTGCTCGGTTGTGGCGGCATGGCGGATTTGGCGCGTGAACTGACGCTGGAGCTGGGGATCCCGGTGATCGACGGTGTCAGCGCCGCGGTGAAAATGATCGAGTCGTTGAATGCCCTTGGTCTGAGCACCAGCAAACACGGCGATCTGGATTTTCCGCGGGCAAAACCCTTGTCCGGTATGTTTGGCAGTTTTAGTGGGTAATCAGTAAAGGGGAAACAGCGATGGGTGAGTTCCAGTTCAATCAATATTATCCCCGAGATTTAATCGGCTACGGTGGTCGTCCGCCGCACGCTGGTTGGCCTGGTCAGGCGCGAATCGCGGTGCAGTTTGTTCTCAACTACGAAGAAGGCGCGGAAAATAACGTGCTGCACGGCGACGCCGGTTCGGAACAGTTTCTCTCCGATATCATTGGTGCTGCCAGTTATCCCGAACGGCATATGTCGATGGATTCCTTGTACGAATATGGTTCACGTGCTGGTTTCTGGCGCATTCATCATGAGTTTCAGCGCCGTGGTCTGCCGTTGACGGTGTTTGGCGTGGCAATGGCACTGGCGCGTAATCCGTTGGTGGTTGAAGCGATTAAAAACGCCGATTACGACGTAGTCAGCCACGGTTGGCGCTGGATCCACTATCAACATATGGATGAAGCGACCGAACGGCAACACATGCAGCAGGCCATCACCGTACTGCGCGATCTGTTCGGCAAGGCGCCGCTCGGCTGGTATACCGGCCGCGATAGCCCGAATACTCGTCGGTTGGTGGTGGAACAAGGAGGTTTACTGTACGACAGCGACTATTACGGCGACGACCTGCCGTTCTGGACCGAAGTGCAGTGCGCCAATGGCCAGAAGAAGCCGCATTTGATCGTGCCTTATACGTTAGAAACTAATGACATGCGTTTCGCTTCGCCGCAGGGGTTTAACACCGGCGAGCAGTTCTTTACCTATCTTAAAGACAGTTTTGACGTGCTGTACGCCGAAGGGGCAGAGTCGCCGAAGATGCTGTCGATCGGCATGCATTGTCGCTTGCTGGGGCGTCCTGGCAAGTTTCGTGCATTGCAGCGCTTTCTGGATTATATCGAGCAACACGATCGGGTTTGGGTATGCCGGCGGCAGGATATCGCCGAGCACTGGGTCGCGCAGCACCCGTTCAAGAAATGAAGAAAGGGCCGAAGTGGCCCTTTCTTCATTCTGTTTGGGCGCGAAAATGCGCCCAGGCAGGGATCAGAACAGTACGGAGTAGTTCAGACCAAAGGTGCGGCCACGGCCTTTATAGCTGTAAAGCTCTGGTGAGCCGTAGGTTGGGCTATAAAGGATCGGTGCGCGCTGGCCCCAGACGGTGGTGTATTCCTTGTCCAGCAGGTTCTCTACGCTAAAGCTGAGTTTACCCACCGGCAGGGCGTAGCTGCCGAGGAAATCGATGGTGTTGTAGCCATCAATTTTGCGGCCCTGAGTGGAGCCGACCTTGGTGTAATCACCGTCATCCGAGACGTCGAAGCTCTGCTGCGACTGCAGGCGCAGGTTCCAGTCGCCCGGTGCCCAGCCGACATAGGCGGTGACTTTCGATGGGCTGGCCGTGTCCACCAACAGTTTTTTCCACTCGCCGTTGACCTTGGTCTCGGAGCGAATGAAGTTGAAGTTGGTGCCCGCGCTCCAGTCACTGTCTTCGAAGAAGTAATCGACCGCGCCTTCCACCCCGTAGATACGACGCTTATCCGAATTGACGTTGATGGTCATATCGGTTTTGTTGATCGAAATGCTCTTATCGGACAGTGAGTAGTAGCCGGCGATCTGCGTACGCAGGTTGTCACCGGTATAACGCCAGCCGAGCTCATAAGAGTTAACCTTAATGCCTTCCAGCTTGGAATCGCCGACGTTGACGCTTTTGTTCAACTGATAGTGGCCGTTGTTCAGCGAGTAAGTGCCGTTGCCGTAATATTTGCCCGGATCCGGGATCTCGTAGCCCTGCGAGAAGTTGACCCAGGTCTGTTGGCGTTCGGTCAGGTGCGCCAGCAGGCCGGCGTTGAACAGGGCGTTGTTATAGTCGGTTTTCCCACCTGGGATCGCGTCCGCTGAGGTCGCGCCGCCGGTGGCGATGGCCTGCTGTTGGTTATAGCCAACAAAGTCATCAATCTTGTTTTCAGTGTACTGATAACGCACACCGCCGCTTAGGGTAAAGATAGGGTTGATATCGTAACTGGCCTGCATGAAGGTGGCCAAATTGCTGGTGGTGTAGCCTGGGTAACGCCCGGTGTTATAGGCGTTTTGCAAGTCCATGCCGCCGGACTGTTGCGCCTTGGCCAGATCAAAGAATTGCTGGTTGGAATTGAAAGTTTCATGCTCGGCGTCGATGCCGTAGGTCAGCGTCAGGGCGTCGATCGGCTTGCTGTTCAGCGTCAGCTTGCCGCCGTAAAAATCGGTTTTCTGCTGCGAGGCACCGATGCTGCTGACGTAGTAGTCCGGTGCTTTGCCCGCCAGCGTCGGGAACGGGTAGAAGGTCAGCGACTCATCGCGATAATAAACCTGCGCCACCAGATCCTGCCCGAGGAAATCGGTATTGGAGTACTGCAGGTTGATCAGGTGACGTTCAGTGCCAGGAATACGATCCGAATTCAGGTTGCCGCTGTTATAAGCTTTGGCGCTGCCGGTCACCGCGGAGAAATTCTCCCCCAGGAACAGGCCGTGGTCGCCGTCGGACTGGCTTTTGTAATACTGGGTGGTCAGTTGCAGCTGCTGGTGATCGTCGATATTAATGGTGCCGGTACCCATCACGTCGAGGCGATCGGAATATTGCAGGCCAGTCTGGGTATTGTCGATCAGGACTTCATTGCCCTTGCCGTCGTACCAGCCGCCGTAGCGCTGGTAAGAGACCGACAGGCGGCCCGAGGCATTATCGTTGCCGCCGCTGACCGCCGCCGCCACGTTTTCGTCGTGGTCGTTATGGCCGCCAAAGCCGGTTTTGCCGCCGATCTGCAGCTCAACCTGCTGCTCTTTCTGGCCTTTTTTGGTGACGATGTTGATCAAACCGCCGGTGCTGCCGCCGCCGTACAGCGAGGTGGCACCGGAGATTACTTCAATGTGGTCGATATTAAACGGGTCGATCGAATCCAACTGGCGGCTGTCGCTGCGCGAAGAGTTCAAACGCACGCCGTCGATCATCACCATCATTGAACGGCCACGCAGGTTCATGCCGTAGTTGGTTCGGCCCTGACCGCTGACGTCCATCCCCGGGATCAACTGCGCCAGCATGTCCTTGATCTCTTTGCCGCCCTGTACCTGTTGCTCAATTTCCTGGCTCTCAATCACCCAGGTGGTCTGCGCCATTTCTGCTACGGTACGGTGCGCACGGCTGGCGGAAACCACCATTTGCTCTTCGCTTTTTTGTTCTTCTGCCCAGGCTGCTGCTGGTGCGATCATCGCCAGCAGACAAGGATTTAATACCCAGAGGTGTTTGCGCTTCATCATTATCTTCCAGTGTTTCCCATCATTGGTGTGTAGTTAAAACTCGGTGTAATTGAGCATGGCGTGTGTCGCTCGGGCTGGGGTGCCCGGTTGCTGGCTGCGCCATTGGATCACCGCCGGGGTGGACGTTAAATCGAACTGGTCGCGTCCTAAAGCCCGGTTGAGAATACGAGCCGAACGCCAGGCCATCAGGCTGAGCTGGGGTTCGGCGATGCCGTGACTGTGCATACCGGCGTTCACCGCAAACAGGCAATTTTCGCTGGGGCCTTGCCACTCCAGGGTGAAGTCGGGGGCCACGCGGTACTGGTCATCGGCGGTGGTTAACAGACGGTCCGCCAGCGGCTCAAGGAACGCCGGACGATCCTGCTGATAGCCGGTGGCGAAGATCACCACGTCGGTATCGAAGGTTTCTTTGCCCTGATCGAGATGATGGTGGGTCACTAACTGCCAGCCGTTGCCTGCGGCCTGGATCGCCGCCAGCGAGCGGCTGGGTAACAGGTGCGCCCAGGGTTTTTCGCGCAGCACTTCAAACTGGTGGTACATCGCCCGGTAAATCGCTAACAGCGAGTCGCTGGTTATGCCGTCAGAAGTCATCTTCTGCTCGGTCAGCATGCGCTGTTTGGCGCTGTCGTTCAGGCCATAGAAGCTGTCAACGTAGTCCGGGGTGAAGTATTCGTTGGCGAAAGCGGCTTCATCCAGGGCGTTATAGTTGTTGCGACGCGAGATCCAGTTCAACTGCGCCGGCTGGCCCCACTCGGCGCGGAAGATGTTCAGGAACAGATCGGCACCGCTCTGGCCGCCGCCGACGATGGTGACGCGCTTGCCGGTCAGATCCGGGTTACGCAACGTCATCTCGCTGGCATGGAAGCAGCGATCGTTTTGTTCGGTAACGCAGTCCGGCAGCTTGATGCGTTTGCCGATGCCCAGACAGACGTGGCGTGCCCGGTAGGTGGCGCGCTGGGTGGTGACGACAAATTGCCGCTGCTGGTCGTCAAAATCCACGCTTTGAATGTCCTGGCTGAATTCGAGCGACTTCAGGCCATTGGCGGCCCAGTCGAGGTAGTCGGCAAACTCTTCGCGCGACACCGTGCGCAGCTCGGTTGTCAGGAAACGGTAAAATTTCTTCCGTTTCACCAGATAGTTAATAAAACTGTAGGGATTGGTCGGCGATACCGCACTGACCAGATCCTTGAGGAAACTGGTCTGCATATGGCAATCCGGCACCATCATGCCGGGGTGCCAGGAAAAGTGCGGTTTGCGCTCGAGAAATTTACTGTTAAAACCGGCAACTTCACTGCCGAGAGCGGCAATACTGAGGTTGAACGGACCTACGCCAATGCCGATGAAATCCAGGGGCTGATTCATTGGGCAAACTCCTTGGTGACCAGGTAAAGAGGGTTATCCAGATCCTGCAGATAGTTTGGCAGCATACGGCTGCCGCCATCCTGCTCCGAGTAGGTGAGTTTCACCGGGTTGAGCACCACGCGAATGATTTGTGGTTTAAACAGATCAAACAGGGCAAAACGTTCCGCCATTTCCGGGTGCCGTGCCATATAGCCTTCCAGCACCTGCGCCAGCAGCTGATAGAAACGGGCTTCACTGACTCCGCAGGCCTGCATCAGCGGTGAGATAAAGCGCAACACGGTGACGAAATGCCCGGTTTGCAAGTCATGGATCAGGTAGTCGGCGGACAGACGCACGGTGACGTCCTTGACGACTTTCGGCAGCGTCGCCGCTTCGGGGAAGTCCTTATCCACCAGGCGCATATCTCCCTGGAAGTCTTTAAGCAGCACGCGTTGCGGCACGTGGTCTTTCATCACCAGCGTGATGTTCTGCCCGTGGGCGATCAGCGCCACGCCGTAGCGGCACATCAGGTGATACATCGGTAACACCACCACGCTGAACATCTGTTGCAGCCAGGCTTCAGCGCTCAGGCCGGAGCGAGCAATATAGGCGGCGATCAGCGGCTGGCCATGGTTGTCGGTTTCCATCAGCGTCGCCATCAAAATGGCTTGCTCACCTTGTTGCAGATAGCAAGAAGGGTTCTCACGCCAGATCACGCCAAGCATTTCCTGATAGCGGTAGGGGGCTTTGGCCAGGGATGCGTAGGTTGGGTGGGTCATATAACCCGCCGCCGGTTCACCCAGGATTTCGGCGCCGCTGGCGCGCAGCGTGCTGTCTTCGGAAAAGATATGCTGCAGCCAGCGAGAAGCGGCCGGCCCGGCGCTGATGTACTTGCCCGGAATACCGCGATAACACGAAGTGTTGTAAATGGTCAGCGGCAGTTTGATGTCGAACGCGGAGCGGCGGCTGATATTGGTCAGGGTACGCAACGATTGCTGTGCCAAATAGTTGTCACCAAATTCACCCAGTTCCACCAACTCCCCTTCGGCCAACTGAGGCAGGAAGTGCAGCGCGATCTTTTGCTGCCACTGCCACGGATGCAGGGGCACCGGGATCCAGTCATGGGTCAGTTTCAGCTCGCGCCAGCGGTGGTCGAAGCGCTGGCGTTCGGCGCTGTCCATGGCGCTATCGAGCAGCTGGGTCAGCGGATATTCTTCATCAGCACACCAGACGAAGCTGCCACGCTTGGCCGCCACCCAGTGCAGGCGAAACTGGCCCTGGTATTCCGGGGCATACTGCTGCAGCGCGGTCAGGCCCCAACCACGACGACCTTTATTAAAGATAAACTTGGGATGTCCGGCCAGCAGGCATTGCAGCGCATCGGCGTCCAGTGCGATCAGATCCTGCGCACTCATACCGTGACGGGCAGACAGCAACTGCATATCGCCGCGCAACGTGGCGTACAGGTCTTCCAGATGTTCTGCGACCTGCGCATCGTCCATCTTCAACACCTGTGCCAGTTGGCGCAGCGTTTGGTCGGCGGCTAACGGCGATTGATCGCAGGCCAGGGTAGCCGGATCGATGTGCAGCCAGCCCCAGATGCCGCGTTCGGCGCTGAAGCGGTAGTGGGCGTCGCCCAGCGCAATGTGCCATTGGCCGTCGTGATGTTCAGCCTGCAGCGCGCGCTCGTATTCCAGCTCGGCGAGGATCTTGGCGATCATCTGGCGGTTAACGCGCTGCCAGTCGGCGTAATCTGGCGTCATCATACGCAGGTCTCCTGGAAGAATTCGGCACGCTGATTCACGATCAAACGCGAACGCTTATGTGGGAAATCAAACTCTTTAAGGGTGTGATAACCGGCGGCAGGCAGGTGACGGAACAGGCGTTGGTTGTCGGCACGCGGCTCGGCGACCACCCGCGTGGTGCGGGGTTCGTCCAGGTACAAATAATGCGTCAGGCCGCGCAGCCAACTGCGGATGTACTGCGCACCGCGGCAGTCTTCTTCACCCACCAGCATGTGCAGCCCACGATCGAAGGGTTGCCAGCGATAGTGGCGGCCAATGCGATCCTCCGGCGCCCAATAAACTTCGAAATAGCCGAACGGGCGATCGTCAAAGCAACCCAGCAGCGGGTAGCAGTAGCTGGAATCCAGTTGACGCTGCAGGTAGGCGGCCTGGGTTTCGAGCGGGCCGCTCATTTCCCAGAAGGCGTCAACGCGCGGTGAATTCATCCAGCGGGTGAACTGTTCGGCGTCGCGTTCCACTTCCGGCAGACGGAAACTGAGGGTTTTCTTCAACTGTGGATCGTAACGGCGGTACACCTCACCGTTGGGACGCGCCGGGCGCTGTGGGTACCACAGGCTGCGTTCGGCGTCATACTGCATCTGGCCGGAGGCGCGGTTGCGTTCAGCCATCAGCCACAGCGGCAATTGATAAAAGGTTTCGCGTGCCAGATAGTCACCGCTGGCCAACGCGAACAGCGCCTGCGCCTGCGGTTCTTCACGCCATTGCGCGTAAGGCAGCGTGACACCGCTGAGCTGCGGCGCGGCCACCAGTAACTGGTCTAACGCTTGAACCAGCCAGCCCTGTGGCAGTGGGCCCGGATAGTGCAGCACGGCGCTACCGTCGAGACCGAGACCTAGCTGCAACTCCCGTTCCAGCCGTTCACAGCGGAAACCGCTGCCGGCATGCATCAGTTTGGCGTGCTGCATCATTGGGCGGCTCCCTGGCGCAGCGGGTTAACGAAATCAAAGTAAATCACCGCCGGATCAACGATGGTGTTTTCGTTATGGTCGTGCAGGTAACAGAAGAAGTTGCCTTTGCAGTTCCAGTGGCTGCTGTCGAGCACGTAGTCCAGGCACAGGGTGTTTTTGGCGTTGGCGCGCAGGCCGCTCAGTGCGTCGCGTACCCGGGCCATCAATGCCTCTTCACTGTCGAAACCGGCCGCAGCCAGTGCGGCGGTGACCGCCAGGCTGGAGTTCACCAGCAGGTAGTAAGGGAAGTAGCGCAGCAACTGTTGCTCGCTGAAGCGGTTTTCCGCATCGGCTTCACCAATTTCTTCCAGCCAGGGGCCAGCGTCACGGGTAAAACCACTGCCCTGACAGTCGCGATACAGCATGCCGATCGGCAGGTCCTGCTGCATCTCTACCAGAATGTTTTGCTGGTGAGCCAGCAGCACCAGCCCGTAATCGGCTTCGGTACTGAACAGCGGCAGCAACACCTGTTGGCAGTAGGCATCCAGCCAGGTGTGGGCGGCTTGTTGCAACGGCAGATTCAGGCGGCTGGCCAAACGGCGTACCGCTGCAGCCAGCAGGCTGTCGCCGCCATCCGGCGCGGCCTGGGTCAGGGTCACCAACACGTTGGTCTGGCTTTGTGGCTGGTCGAACAGCAGGTTATCGCGCAGCGCCATCAGGCTTTCTTCCTGGACGGTGCCGTCTGCCGAGCGAAGACCGGCCCAGCCGTCTTCCTGCATTACGCGGAAGGTCGGATAGCGCGCCTGCAACTGTTGCCAGCGCGGGGTTTGCGCAAGACGTGCCAGACGGATCCCGCGCTTCACTTCTTTTACCGACAGGGTGCGCACCGAGTTGGTCAGGCGCACGCTGAGGGAGAATTTGATCATGTCACGGTTACTGGCGCTGTACAGCGAGCGTGAAGAACTGGTAGGCAGCCAGCGTTCGCCGGCTTCGCCCAGATCCTGCAGCAGCCCCTGGGTCACCAGATCCTGGCACCAGTTCTGCGTCAGTAAATGGTCGGCCTGCCACGGATGCATCGGTAGCAGCCAGACGTTATCGCTAAAGTGTGCCAACAGCTGCGGGGCACTTTCGGCGGCAAAACGTTGCAGGCGCTGCTGCAGCGTCAGATTCAGGCTGTCGCCGCACAGTTGGCGTTTATCGACGGCAAACCAACGCAGCGGGAAGCTGGCGGCAAAATCCGGCAGATAGCGGTGCGCCTGCTGATGGTTGAATGGCTCATGCGACTTCGGTGCCGGGTGGAAGGCGTGACCGACCAGCAGCCCCTGTTCCGCCTGGGCGAAGTTCAGCGGCTTGTCGCGCAGCGCAGGCCAGTCCAGACGGATATTGATCGCCTGCTGGGTATTTTCATGACTTTCCAGTACACGCTGGCGGAAACGGGCCACCACGTCATCGGACAATTCGCCTTTCACCGCCGGTTTTTCCAACAGCAAGGAGATAAGCTGTTCCACGCTCAGCGCAACCCCTGCACCGTCATCCTGCTGATACAGATAAGCGGGGAACAGGTACTGGTGATGCTGAGTGGGGGAGGTATGGCGTAAAGCGATGCGAATAGCCTGAGAAGGCGAAAGTGGAATGTGCAGTTGCGGATACTGTTGGTGGCTGGCCGCCGGAACGATTTGCCAGTCCCGGGTTTCACGCATCAATGCGTTGAGAAAACATTGTGCAGCCACGTCGGTCGTCGCGGTTTCAAACTGGATTGTCATGATCCCATTTCACTGTTGAATCAATTGAGAATGATTCTTATATCAATAATATTTATTGTTATCAATCATCCTATGATACAATTTTTCAATGAATTGAACATAACCTTATAATTTTATTAACGGTAAATTTACGTTTGATGCATATTTCTTCTCCCCCTAAATCACCGACAATTGGGAATACGTCTCCTTCCAACTGGCCACTGGCGCTTTGTGCCGGGTTGTTGGGCATCGGGCAAAACGGCCTGCTGGTGGCATTGCCGGTATTGGTCAGCATGACTCATCTTTCGCTTTCCGTCTGGGCCGGGTTACTCACGCTCGGCTCAATGCTGTTTCTGGTCGGCTCGCCGTGGTGGGGCAAGCAGTCCGAAGTTCGCGGCTGCAAGTTTGTGGTCACCATGGCGTTAGCAGGGTATTTGTTCAGTTTTGCCTTGCTGGCACTGGCGGTTTGGGGGCTGGCGGCAGGCTGGCTTTCGCCGATGACGGGATTGGGCGCGCTGATCGTGGCACGGATTATCTATGGTTTGACGGTGTCCGGCATGGTGCCTGCCAGTCAGACCTGGGCCCTGCAGCGGGCCGGTTATGAGCAACGTATGTCGGCGCTGGCGACCATCAGCTCCGGGCTGAGCTGCGGGCGGCTGCTTGGCCCCCTGTGCGCCGCGTTGGCGTTGTCGATTCATCCGATGGCACCGCTGTGGCTGATGGCGCTTGCGCCATTAATCGCCCTGCTGGTGATATGCCGTCAGCATAACGATCCGCCTTTGCCACCGGTGGCCCATCAGCAAAACCGACTGCGCCTCAATATGGTGCCTTATTTGTTGTGTGCGGTGCTGTTGGCGGCTTCGGTCAGCCTGATGCAACTCGGGTTGGCACCGCATTTGAGCCGTTTATTCAGCCACTCTGCCACCAGCGTTAGCCATCATGTGGCGGTGCTGTTGAGCGTAGCGGCGGGTTGTACCCTGTTGGCACAGTTTCTGGTGGTGCGCCCACAGCGCTTTAGCGCGTCACAACTGCTGCTGCTTGCTGCGGTATTGATGGTGGTCGGATTGGGCCTGATGTGCGCTGAGCCGCTGGCGTTGTTCTATGCCGGTTGTGCGCTGGCCTCCTTTGGCGCGGCTATGGCGACACCGGGCTACCAGCTATTGTTGAATGATAAATTGTCCACCGGCAAAGGGTCGGGAGTCATCGCCACCAGCCACACGCTGGGTTACGGTCTGAGCGCGCTGATGGTGCCGGTGGTGGCCAGGTTTTATGGTGAGTCGCAGCTGATTGCGGCGGCTCTGACGATGGCGGTCCTGTTGGGCGGTATCAGCGGCTGGCTGTGGTGCCAGCACCGTGTCAGGGTAAATTCTGCGGGAGAGTAACAGCTATGTCCGGCGCATCAAGCTACAGAGTTTTTGATATCACACTGAAAGTAAAAGAAAACGTATCGCCTTCCTTACTGCGCTGCGTTTTCGAAGGACCGGACGTCCACCGCATGAAGCTGGAGGCGCCGGATCAGCGCATCAAACTGTTGTTCCCGGCCGAGAATGGCCAACTTTCCTGTCTGGAAAATAGCGACGACTGGTATCGTCATTATATGGCGATACCCAAAGAACAGCGCCCGGTGATGCGTACTTACACGCTGCGCGCATTGCGCAGTGAACAGAATCAGATGGACGTCGAGTTTGTGTTGCATGGCGTCAACGGCCCGGCTTCCGCCTGGGCGACCGAGGCCAAACCGGGTGATACCCTGCAGGTGGTTGCACCCAATGCCGATTTTGACGGCGACAGCGGCGGTTATGAATGGGCACCACCAAGCGCATTGCAACAGGCACTGCTGATCGCCGATGAAACTGCGGTGCCGGCGGCAGTGGGTATTTTGGAACAGCTGGCGCAGCAGGCCAATCCACCAAGAGTGCAGGCGTTCTTTGAAGTGCCGGTCGCGGGTGACTGCCTGAATATGGATCGCTTCCCGTTTGCCGAGGTGTATTGGTTGCCGCGTGACGTGGGGCATCAGCAGATGCACGGCACCTTGCTGGTGGAATCGGTGCGCCAGCGGGTGAATATTCCAGAGTCGGCGCGTACGCAGTCACAGTCGCTGACCGAAAACAGCCTGGGTGGCGACCTGCTGTGGGAACGGGCCGAAGGGGCGAAAAGCTTCTACGCCTGGGTCGCGGCGGAGTCTTCAGCGGTGAAGGCGTTGCGCCGTTACCTGATTGGCGAACGCGATTTGGACCGCTCCACCGTTAACTTTATGGCCTATTGGTGTTGAGCTAATCCTTCAATAGCCGGCTTCACTTTGGTGGCGCACCGCCAGCAGTACTGCGGTGTGGCCATCAAAATGATATAGCGCGATATAACCACTGTTGCCGAAATCGATCGGCCATTCTCTAAATTCCGTATCCATCTCTTCAACCGGGCGACCTACCTGCGGTTGGTGAGCGAGGATATTGACGCTGTGACGGATGGTGGCAACGGCCCTCTTTGCGGAGTTGAGGTCTTTCTCCGCCAGAAATCGGTACAATCGCTGAATATCTTGTAGCGCTGCAGGCGTCCATATCAGTTGTGGCACTCCGGGATCTCCGTATCATCACCTTTTTCCAGGCTGATGAGCCAATTATCGGCCTCTTCCTGAGACAGATGTTTACCATTTGCCTGATAGACTTCCCATGCCTGTAACGCATCTTTGCGCAGCGCTTCGCGTTTTTCTTCTCGTTCGACATATTCGCGGATCGCCTCGCGCATTATCCAGTGCGCGCTGCGCTGGCGTGTAGCCGCAATTTGCTGCACCCGCTGCTTCAGTTGTTCATCAATTTTAATCGATGTTGCACTTGTCATTGGTCGCCCCAGTTAGCTAAAGGTAATACCTTTGGCTACTATACGGCGGACTGAGTATGGCTGTCCAATTTTTGTGCAATCGCGATTATTCCGCCATCAAACTCACATGCGCGGCGACGATGCGCCAGCCGCAGGGCAGTTTGACCCAGGTTTGCATCTGCCGGCCGACACTGTCGCTGCCGGGACGACGGAATTCGGTGCTGGCGACTGCCATATCATCTCCGTAGGTGGTGATGACGGTGTTTTCCAGTACGCGATCCAGCCCTTTTGATGGCCGCTGTTGGCGGAAGTCGCGGATCTGTTCGATACCGTACAAATTCTCCGTCGCACCATAACGGACGGTGCGCCCGTCGTGCCAAAACAGTTCATCCAATACGTCAATATCATTGCCAGTCAGCGCCTGTTCGTAACGGTAAAAGGCGGCGTTCACTTCTGCCAGCACTGCCGGTCGATCGATATATTCACTCTTCATTAGTTAATCCTGTTTCCCTGGTAAAACACAGGTAGCTACGCCGCGTTGTTCCAGCGCATAGGCGGCTCGCAGTGCCAGATCTTCACGCCATGGCGGTGCGATAAGCTGCAGCCCGATCGGTAGCCCCGCCGCGGTTTTCAGCGGCACCGTCACCACCGGCAGGCCGAGAAAGGAGATCGGCTGTGTCAGCATACCCATGCCGGCGCGGATCGGCAGGTCGGTGCCGTTGATACGTAGGGTTTCCTGACCAATGACCGTCGCGGCGCACGGCGTGGCCGGGGCGATCAGAATGTCCCAGTGTTCAAACAGCGGCAATACCTGCTGCTGGAAATGGGTGCGGAAACGTTGTGCCTGCAGGTACCAGGCGGCGGGCAGCATGGCCCCGGCAAGCAGCCGCTCGCGCGACAGCGGTTCAAAGCGCTCGGGTTGGCTGCGCAACTGCGGCAGATACTGGTTACCTCCCTCGGCGGCGGTGAGAATAAACGCCGCCGAACGCGCCAGTTCAGCCTGGGGCAGTTCGACTTCGGCGACGGCCTCCAGCGCCTGAGCGACCTGCTGCACCGCCGCTTTGGCGTCTTCATTGCACCATTGCTGGAAATAGCCGGCCAGCACTGCGCAACGTAACCCTTGTTGGCCACGCGGCAGCAGCGACTCGGTTTGGGTGATCGGTTTTTCCGCCTGGAAGCGGTCTTCGATATCGGTGCCCTGCATCACGTCATACACCGCGGCCAGATCGCGCACCCGCCGGGCAAAGGGGCCGACATGATCCAGACTGGCGACAAACGGCTGGCTGCCGCTGCGCGACAGGCGGCCAAAGGTCGGCTTCAACCCGAAGATGCCGCATAGCGAAGAGGGCACGCGTATTGAGCCGTTGGTATCGCTGCCGAGTGAAAATGTTACCAGCCCGGCGGCGACCGCAGCCGCTGAACCCCCAGAGGAGCCCCCGGCAATACGCGTGGTGTCGTGTGGGTTACGCGTCGCGCCGTAGTGGCTGTTTTCAGTGGTGAAACCGTAGGCATAGGCGTCCATATTCAGCATGCCGGAGAGCAGCGCGCCCTGTGCCGCCAGCCGGCTCACCACCCAGGCGTCTTGTTTGGCGGGTGGGTTATCGCAAAACAGGCTGGCACCGGCCAGGGTGGTTTCCCCGGTGACATCGAACAGATTTTTCACCGCATAAGGAATGGCCGCCAGGCTGGGTAGCGCTTGCCCTTTGGCACGGGCACGATCGAGATTGTCGGCCTCCGCCAGCATACGTTCACGGGTGACGTGGGTATAGGCGTTAAGCGAAGGGTTTTGGGTGTCGATATTGTCCAGCGTTTGCTGGGCTACCTCACGGGCGGAAATCGCACCTTGCTGCAGGGCGGCGCGGATCTCGGCGATCGACAGTGCGCTGATTGGATTCATGCTCGATATACCCCGGCAATTTCCAGACGCTGATCGAGCGGCAGGGCCATCAGCGGCTCAGCCATTGCGGCGATGCGGTTGAATTGGATCAGCAGTTCCTGGCGGCACACGTCATTGAGCTCCAGGGCCAGTATGTTTTCCATCTGGCTGATATAAGCCGCCCAGTCGGTGGCAGGTGGATGGTTCATGGGGATCCCCTTATTGAAAGAGCGGCTAGAAGCCGGCGGCGCTGCCGTTGCTGCGCGGATCAAAAGCGCCTTCGAGCATGCCGTTAGTATGGCGAACAATGGCGCCGGCGTGGCCGACCGCCTCGCTGAAATCCGCTAAGAGTTCTACCTCGTGGCCGCGTTGACGCAGGTAGGCCAAGGTTTCCTGACTAAAACGCCCCTCCAGTTTTAATGAGTCGGAGCTTTCGCCCCAGGTGCGGCCGAGCAGCCAGCGCGGCGCGCTGATCGCCTGTTGCAGCGGCAGCCCCTGCACCACATGGCGGACAAACACCGCTGCCTGGGTTTGCGGTTGGCCGTCACCGCCCATCGAGCCGTACACCAGGGTACGCCCGTCATACAGGCGTGCCGCTGCCGGGTTCAAGGTATGGAAGGGTTGTTTGCCCGGTGCCAATGCCAGCAGGTGCGCGGCATCCAGACTGAAAGACGCGCCACGGTTTTGCCACAGCACGCCACTTTGCGGCAGTACCACGCCGCTGCCGAATTCGTGATAGATACTTTGAATAAAGGACACCGCCAGGCCGCTGCTGTCCATCACCCCCATCCACACGGTATCGCCCGGCCCTTTGCCTTTGCCCCAGGGGGCGGCCTGTTCAGGATCGATGCGCCTGGCCAGCGCGTCCAGGTGTTCGGCTGTCAACAATGCCTGTGGATCCTGAGTCATCTGACGCGGATCGGTGATGAATTGGTCACGCAGGCCGAAAGCCAGTTTGGTGGCCTCGACGATGCCATGTACCACCGCGCCTTCGCTGCGGCTGGCAAGTGGCAGACGGTCTGTCAGCCCGAGGATCGCCAGCGACACCAGGCCCTGAGTCGGTGGCGTCAGGTTAAAGATCTCGCCTTTCTGATGCTCCAGCCGCAGCGGCGTGCGGCGGCGTGGCCGATAATCCGCCAGATCCTGCGCAGTGAGCGGCATGCCCAGCCTGGCCATATCCGCCGCCATGCTCTCTGCCAATCGGCCGCGATAGAAGCTGTCCAACCCCTGTTCGGCCAGGGTAATCAGAGTCTCCGCCAATTGTGGCTGGCAGAAACGCTGTCCGGCGTGAGGAATTTCACCGTGCGGCAGGTAGGTGCGGGCAAAATGTTCCTGATCTGCCAGCTCATGATATTTGCTGCGGGTAGCCGCCTCCTGCGAGGCGGTGACCGGAATACCGTCTGCAGCGTAGCGAATCGCATCGGCCAGCAGGCGTGGCAACGGCAACTGCTGGCCGCCCAGTTCAGCGGAGTAATCCAGTGCTTCCTGCCAGCCCCCGACGGTACCGGCGACGGTCAGCGCGGCTTTTGGCCCCCGATGGGGAATGTGACTTTCCCCGGCGTAAAAATCCAGCGTGGCCAGCGATCCGGCTGCGCCGCTGGCGTCGATGGCCACCGGATCACCCTGCGGCGGCACGATCAGCCAGAACCCATCGCCACCCAGGCCGTTCATGTGTGGGTAGACCACGGCGATGGTAGCGGCGGCGGCGACCATGGCTTCAATCGCGTTGCCGCCTTTGCGCAGTATCGCCAGTGCGCTTTCGCTGGCGAGGTGGTGCGGCGTGACGGCCATGCCCAATGGCGCGGTGTTGCTGTTAATCATTTCTTGGCCCTTGTTTGAGGTCAGCGTCTGCCTCAAACACAAGCAAGAGACGTTCCATGTTTTCTGCCAGGACAATAATCGCTTGCCAGCGGGTGGATTGGCCGTGCTATGTTCCGCTGAAACAAAGGTTACAGCAGGAGTAGCAATGCAGCAGATTGATGAACGCCTGCGCGGGGAATATCCGCAGCTCACGCCGCAGGAACAGCGGGTGGCCGATTTTATTTTCGATCACTTCGATGACCTGATCAGCTACAACAGCGCCGAGCTGGCGCGGCTGAGCGGGGTATCCAAAGCCACCGTCAGTCGCTTGTTCAAACGCCTGGGTTACCCGAGCTACCGCGCGATGCGTGACGAATTGCGCACTCTGCGCCAGAGCGGTATGCCGCTGACCGATAACCGTGACGCGGTGCAGGGCAATACCCTGTTGGCGCGCCACTACAAGCAGGAAATGGCTAACCTTACCCAGTGGGTGAACCATATTGATGCCGAGCAGTTCAACGCAGTGATTGCTGCTTTGGTGCAGGCGCGGCGAGTGGTGTTAATGGGGTTTCGCAACAGCTATCCGGTGGCGATGCACCTGCGCCAGCAGCTGATGCAGGTGCGTGAGCAGGTGTTACTGGTGCCGCAGCCGGGTCAGACACTGGCGGAAGAGCTGGTGAGTCTGTCCCCGCGAGATGTAGCTATAGTGGTGGCGTTTCGCCGCCGACCGCGCCAGGTGCGGGCGTTGTTGACGCAGTTGCAGGTTCAGCAGGTACCGACACTGCTGGTGTGTGAACCTCAGGCACAGGCGCTAATCCCGCTGGCGAACTGGCATCTGGCGGCACCGCTCGACAGCGTTTCCGCCTTTGACAGCTATTCCGCCGCCATGAGTCTGGCCAACCTGCTCAGCAATGCTCTGCTGCACGAGACGTTGGCGCAAGGGCGGCAACGAATTCACCAAATTGCCGATCTGTATAGCGATCTGGATGAGTTGGAACAGCGCTGAGCCCAGCGCCATTTTGGTGCTTTCGCACTTTGATGGTGCGCAATTTGCTCACTTTATTCATTCATCCTGTCATTACGTTGGCAGGGGAATTCCCATCTTAACCCCCTAACTTAGCGACACTAAAGCCGAACGTTCCCGACGCCGCTTATTGGCACATTAGTTGCAGAGTGGTGATCAAAGAATCTTTTGTTTCATCATTTCACCATCGGGGATAGTCTATGAACTTCAAGAAAATCGGCGTAGTGGCATTAGGTGCAGTGCTGTTGATGGCTCAGGCCGCTTCGGCGATGGCGGATCAACTGCAGGAAATCCAGCAGCGCGGCGTGTTGCGGGTAGCGGTACCCCAGGACTTCCCGCCGTTCGGCTCCGTGGGCACCGATCTGCAGCCACAGGGTTATGACATCGATATGGCGCAGTATCTGGCCGACAAGATGAAACTTAAGTTGCAGCTGGTGCCGGTCACCAGCGCCAACCGCGTGCCTTATCTGCAGACCAACAAGGTTGATTTGGTGATTTCCAGCCTGGGCAAAAATGCGGAACGCGAGAAGGCAATCGCCTTCAGCCGCACCTATGCGCCGTTCTTCCTGGGCGTATTTGGTCCGAAAGAATCGGTGTTGGCGGACGCCACGCAGCTGAATGGTAAAACCATCGGCGTGACGCGCGGTGCGGTGGAAGACATGGTGCTGAGCGACACCGCGCCGAAGGGCACGCAGATCAAGCGCTATGAAGACAATAACACCACGCTGTCGGCCTATCTGTCCGGTCAGGTGCAATACATCGCTACCGGCAATCTGGTGGTGAGCGCCATAGCACGGCAGAACCCGAGCAAGGCACCGGTGGCCAAATTTATGCTGAAAGATTCACCCTGCTATGTGGGGCTGCGTCTGGGTGAACCGGCGTTGCAAGCGAAAGTGGACCAACTGATTGAACAGGCATTGAAGGATAACACCCTTAATGGCCTGTCCGAGAAATGGCTCAAAGCGCCGCTGCCTGCCGACTTCGGCGCATAACGGGGGCGCCTGATGACCTATCAGCTGAACTTTCCCGCCCTGTGGCCTTACCTGCCCGAGTTGCTGGCCGGTTTGTTGACCACCATTGAGCTGACGGCTCTGGCCACGTTGATCGGGGTGGCGCTGGGGATTTGCGGTGCGGCGATCCGCAGCGGCAAGGCTAACCTGGTTAGTCGCGTTTGGGGCATTTACGTTGAGGTGGTACGCAACACGCCGTTCGTGGTGCAACTGTTCTTCATCGTCTTCGGCCTGCCGAGCCTGGGCTGGAAACTGACCGCCGGGCAGGCGGCGCTGCTGGCGATGGTGATTAACCTGGGGGCCTACAGTACCGAGATTATTCGTGCCGGTATTCAGGTGACGCCGAAAGGCCAGTGGGAGGCCGGCAGGGTGCTGGGGCTCAGCCGTAGCCAGACGTTTTTGCGTATCGTGCTGCCGCCGTCGCTGCAGCGGATTTATCCGGCGTTGGTCAGCCAGTGCATTATCGTCATGCTGGGGTCATCGGTGGTGTCGCAGGTGTCGTTCGAAGAGTTGACCTTCGCCGCCAACCTGATCCAGTCGCGGACCTTCCTCAGTTTTGAGGTGTATCTGGTGACGGCGCTGTTTTACCTGTTGTTATCGATACTGATGCGCCAGCTGTTGCTGGCCGCCGGACGCCGTTTTCTGGGGAGCCAGGGCTGATGCTGACTTTTACCGACTGGGACATTGTGCGCAACCTGCTGTTGGCGGCACGCTGGACCTTACTGCTGTCGCTGACGGCATTTTTGGGCGGCACCCTGGTGACGCTGCCGCTGTTATTGCTGCGCCTGAGCAAGCGTAAGTGGGCGCTGCGGTTTGTTCGCGGTTATTCCGAGCTGTTTCAGGGCACGCCGCTGTTGATGCAGCTGTTCCTGGCCTTTTTTGGGCTGGCACTGTTCGGCATTGATGTGAGTCCCTGGACCGCGGCCGCGTTGGCGCTGACATTATTCACCAGCGCTTTTCTGGTGGATATCTGGTCCGGCAGCATCGCCGCATTGCCGAAAGGCCAGTGGGAAGCGTCGCGCTGTCTGGGGCTGAGTTTTGGCCAGACGTTGGCGCGGGTCATTGTGCCGCAGGCCGTGCGCATCGCCATTGCACCTACCGTCGGCTTTTCGGTTCAGGTGATCAAGGGGACCGCATTGGCGTCGATCATCGGTTTTGTCGAACTGACCAAGGCCGGCACCATGCTGAACAACGTCACTTATCAACCCTTTAAAGTTTTCGGTCTGGTCGCGCTGGGCTATTTCCTGATGTGTTATCCGCTGTCGCGCTACAGTCATTATCTGGAGAAGAAATTCCATGCCGCTCATCACAATTAATCAGGTTCAAAAATATTACGGTCAGAACCATGTACTAAAGGGCGTGGATCTGGATATCGATATGGGTCAGGTGATTTCGATCATCGGCCGTAGCGGCTCCGGCAAGAGCACCTTGTTACGCTGCATCAACGGGCTGGAAGGTTATCAGGAAGGCAGTATCAAACTGGGCGGTATGACGGTGACCGATCGCGATTCGCAGGCGCGTGAAATCAGCCGCTCCATTGGCATGGTATTCCAGAACTTCAATTTATTCCCGCACATGACCGCGCTGGAGAACGTGATGCTGGCGCCGCGTCGGGTGCTAAAGAAAAGCCCGGCCGAATGCCGCGAGCTGGCGGAAGAGATGTTGAACAAGGTTGGGTTGGCTGAGCGCATGCATTACTCACCGGCTAACCTTTCCGGCGGCCAGCAGCAACGGGTGGCGATTGCCCGGGCGCTGGCGATGAACCCGAAAGTGTTGCTGTGTGACGAAATTACCTCGGCGTTGGATCCTGAACTGGTGGGCGAAGTGCTGAAAGTGCTGGAACAGCTGGCCAAAGAGGGCATGACGCTGATCCTGGTGACCCATGAAATGAACTTTGCCCGCGAGGTCGGCGACCGGGTGGTGTTTATGCACCAGGGCAAGGTATGGGAGCAGGGCGATAGCCGCACGCTGTTCGCCAATCCACAAACGCAGGAATTAAAACAATTTATTGCTTCGGTCCGCGGTTTGTCTGAGAACTGATGCCATCAAATCTATTAAGTTATTGAGCTGGTAAGGAATTAACATGTTAGATATCACCCAATTCGATCAGATTAATCCACCCGCCCGCCTGTTGATGGGGCCGGGGCCGATCAACGCGGATCCGCGCGTGCTGCGTGCCATGTCGAGCCAGTTGATTGGTCAGTACGATCCGGCGATGACCGGTTACATGAATCAGGTCATGGAACTGTACCGCGCATTGTTCCGCACCGAAAACCGCTGGACCCTGCTGATAGACGGAACTTCTCGCTCCGGTATAGAAGCGATGCTGGTCTCTTCCATTCGTCCAGGTGACAAGGTGCTGGTGCCGGTATTTGGTCGTTTTGGCCATCTATTGTGTGAGATAGCCCGCCGCTGCCGCGCCGAAGTCCACACCATCGAAGTGCCTTGGGGGGAAGTGTTCAGCGCCGATCAGATTGAAGACGCCATTAAGAAAGTACGCCCGCGCCTGCTGTTGACGGTGCAAGGCGATACCTCAACCACCATGCTGCAACCGCTGGATCAACTGGGTGATATCTGCCGCCGTCACGGCGTGCTGTTTTACACCGATGCCACCGCTTCCTTTGGCGGTAACCCGCTGGAAACCGACGCCTGGGGGCTGGATGCGGTCTCCGCCGGTCTGCAGAAGTGCCTGGGCGGCCCATCGGGCAGTTCGCCGGTCACGCTCAGCCCGCAGTTTGAAGAGATTGTCCGCCGTCGCAAATGCGTGGAGCAGGGTATTCGCACCCTCGATCACGCCGATGGCGAGGACGAGATGATCTACTCCAACTATTTCGATCTCGGCATGATCATGGATTACTGGGGCCCGGAGCGGCTGAACCACCATACCGAAGCCACCAGCATGCTGTTTGCCGCGCGCGAGTGCGCCAGAGTTATCCTGGAAGAAGGGCTGGATAACGCCATCGCACGTCATAAGCTGCACGGTGCGGCCATGCTGGCCGGCATTCAGGGCATGGGGCTGGAAGTCTTCGGCGATTTGGATAACCGAATGAATAACGTGCTCGGCGTGGTGATCCCGCAGCAGGTTCATGGCGAGCAGGTACGCCAGATGATGCTGAACGACTTCGCCATTGAGATCGGCACTTCGTTCGGTCCGCTACAGGGAAAAATCTGGCGCATCGGCACCATGGGCTATAACGCGCGTAAAGACTGCGTACTGCAGACGCTGACTGCACTGGAGGCGGTGTTGAACCGGTTGGGTTTCGCCAGCAAACAGGGCGAAGCGCTGCAGGCGGCATGGAATACTTACGACGACGGCAGCCGTTGATGGCCGCGCTGTTAACCGCCCAGGAGGCGGAGCAGGCTGCGGCTCGGGTGATGGCACGCTGCGATGCGCTGGCGGCGATCAGCGCCACGCCGGGCCAGTTGACGCGGGTCTACCTGTCGCCGGAGCATCAGCGAGCCAACCAGCTGGTCGGCGACTGGATGCGCACTATCGGCATGAAGGTCTGGCAGGACAACGTCGGCAACCTCTGTGGCCGCTATGAAGGCCAAACGCCCAATGCCCCCGCACTGCTGCTCGGTTCGCATCTGGATACGGTACGCAACGCCGGGCGCTATGACGGCATGCTCGGCGTGTTGACCGCGCTGGAAGTGGTGGCGCATTTACATCGGCAGCAGCGGCGTTTGCCGGTGGCGGTCGAGGTGATTGGCTTTGCCGATGAAGAGGGCACACGCTTTAGTATCGCCCTGTTAGGCAGTCGGGGCATTAGCGGGCAGTGGCCGGCCGAGTGGTTGGATCGCACCGATGCCGACGGCATCAGCGTGGCACAGGCGTTACGTGAGTTTGGGCTGGATCCGGCAGCCGTCGGTGAAGCGCGACGCGCGCAAAGTGATATTTGCGGCTATCTGGAATTGCATATTGAACAGGGGCCTTGTCTGGAGGCCGCCGATCTGGCTTTGGGGGTAGTGACGGCCATTAACGGTGCCCGTCGGCTTAACTGTACCTTTACCGGCCAGGCTGGGCATGCCGGTACCGTGCCGATGGGGCAACGCAAAGACGCATTGGCGGCGGCGGCGGAATGGATGGTGGCGGTAGAAGCGATCACCTCGGCCGCCGATCGGCACCTGGTGGCTACCCTTGGCCGGATTGAAAGCCTACCGGGGGCGGTGAATGTGATCCCCGGTGAGGTCAGGCTATCGCTGGACGTGCGTGGGCCGGAAGATGGCCCGCTGGCGGCGTTGCTGACGCAGTTGCTGGAACAGGCGCAGGCGATCTGTACCCGTCGGGGGCTGAGTTTTGACAGTGAAGAGTTTTACCGCATAAATGCAACGGCTTGTGATGCAAATTTGCAACAACGCTGGCTGCAGGGCGTGATGGCGGTTCAGGGGCGCAGCATGGCGTTGCCGAGCGGCGCCGGGCATGATGCGATTGCCGTAGCGGCCTGTTGGCCGGTGGGTATGCTGTTTGTCCGCTGCGATCGCGGTATCAGCCACCATCCGGCCGAAGCCGTCAGCCAGTCCGATGTGGCGCTGGCGATCCAGGCTTACTGCCATACGGTTGGCAGTTGGGAGGAGGGCTGATGAGTCTGCAGCGATTTAATCAGTTACCGGAGGCGCAAGCGGAGCTGTTACTGCGACCCTGCGTGGATATTGCGGCCTGGATTGCGGCGGTGGTGGTAGCGCGGCCATTCAGCAGTGTTGATGCCGCGCTGGCGGTGGCCTGGCAAGCGGCGTTGCGTTGGCAACCGGAAGAGGTCAGCCAGGCACTGGCCCAGCACCCGCGTATCGGCGAAGGTGCCAAGGGCCAGGGGCAAGAAGCGCGGTTTTCGCAGCGTGAACAAGCGGCGGTCAATGCGCAGGATGCAGAGCTGAGTGAAGCGCTGCGGGTCGGCAATCGACGCTATGAACAGCAGTTTGGTCAGGTATTTTTGATCCGTGCCGCTGGTCGCGACGGCCAGAGCATTCTGCGCGAGTTGCAACGGCGATTGAATAACAGTGCGGAACAGGAACGGCGGGAAACGGCGGAACAACTGCGTGAAATCACGATGCTGCGTTTTAAGGAGCTACTGAGCGATGAGTAATATCAGCACCCATATTCTGGACACCTCACTCGGTAAACCCGCTGCGGGCGTGCGGGTGTGGTTGGAACACGAAGAGGACGGGTTATGGCGAACCCTGGCAGAAAGCCAGACCGATGCTGACGGCCGCGCGCGTGATCTAACCTCTGACAGTCTGCTTGCCGGACATTACCGCCTGTCTGCCGATCTCGGCGCTTACTTTACCCGTGACCTGCGTGAAACGCTGTACGCCACGGCAATTATCGATTTCGTTATTCAGGATGCGGCGCAGCATTACCATTTACCGCTGCTCATCAGCCCATATTCCTACTCGACCTACCGGGGCAGTTAGGCGCTCGTCAGAAGTTACGGGTGCAGCGAACCGCACCCGCAATGATTAATCGTGGCGCAGGAAGCTGTCGGCATCACGCCAGGCCGGGAAGGCGCTGCGGTAGCTTTGCAGGTTTTCCAGCGACAGTTCGGCGTCCAGCCGTGCGGCGGCACCGGGTTCCACCTGGGCCAGAGTTTCCCCCTGCGGGCTGAGGATCAGGCTGTCACCGCTGTAGTTCAGGCCGTTACCGTCTTCGCCGACGCGGTTACAACCGGCCACATAGACCTGATTCTCGATGGCACGAGCGGCCAACAGCGTTTGCCAGTGTTTACTGCGCGGGGCCGGCCAGTTGGCAACGTACAGCGCCAGATCGTAATCCTGCTGATAGCGTGACCACACCGGGAAGCGCAGGTCGTAGCAGATCTGCGGCAGAATGCGCCAGCCGCGCCATTCGAAAATTTCACGTTTTTTGCCTGCCTGATAGTGCAGGTGCTCACCGGCCATGCGGAACAGGTGGCGCTTATCATAGGCATGCACCCGGCCGTTCGGCTCCACCAGCAGGAAACGGTTAACCGCGCCTTCGGCGGTTTTCAGCGCCACGCTGCCGCCGACCAGAGCGTTACTTTTGCTCGCCCAACCGTGCAGCCAGTTGACAACCTGTTGTTCCGGCAGTGCACTTTCTCCGGCATCCATGGCAAAACCGGTGGTAAACATCTCCGGCAGTACAATCAAATCGCGGCCGCTTAATGGCGCCAACAGCTCATCAAAATGCCGCAGGTTAGCTTCGCCATCACGCCAAACCAGGGGTTGCTGCAACAGGGTAATTTTTAAAGTCGACATAACCGCTCCGCAGCCGCATCCAGCGTGGCATCCTGTTTAGCGAAGCACAGCCGGATCAATTTATGGGGGAAAGGATCGGCACAGAAGACCGACAGCGGGATCGCCGCCACGCCTACGTGCTCGGTTAACCAATGGCAGAACGCCACGTCGTCCAAATCGGAAACGGCGCTGTAATCTGCCAGTAAGAAGTATGTACCTTCGCAAGGCAAAATTTCCAGTCGACTGCTGGACAGCGCCTGCACAAAACGATCGCGCTTGGCGCGGTAAAATGCCGACAGCTGTTGCCAGTGTTCAGGCTCGCTGCGCAGCATATCCGCCAGCGCCAACTGGGCCGGGGTATTGACCGAGAAGGTCAGGTACTGATGCACCTTGCGTACTTCTGCGCTCAGCGCTACCGGGGCCACGCAGTAACCCACTTTCCAGCCGGTCATGTGGAAGGTCTTGCCGAAAGAGGACACCGCGATGGCGCGCTGGCGCAGCTGCGGGTGAGCCAGGACGCTGGTGTGGCCGCCCCTTGCGAAACAAATGTGTTCGTAGACTTCATCACTCAGCACGTAGATTTCGCGATCGCTAATGGCGTGCCACAGTTGCTGCATATCTTCCGCCTGCCAGGCAGTAGCAGAAGGATTGTGCGGCGTATTGAGGATCACCAGCCGGGTGCGTGGTGACAGCAACTCGCCGAACTGTTGCCAGTCGACGCTGAACGCCGGGGGCTGCAGCGCAATGCGTTTTAGCGTGCCGCCGGATAGGGTCACCGCCGGCGCATAGCTGTCGTAGCTGGGATCAAAACAGACAACTTCATCACCGGGGCGCACCAGGGCGCTGATGGCGGCGAACAGTGCCTCGGTGGCACCCGCCGTGATGGTGACTTCGTTAGTGGCGTCCGGTAGCCAGCCGTACAGAGCCGCGGTTTTCTCGGCGATGGCTTCGCGCAGTGGGGCAACGCCGGTCATCGGAGCATATTGGTTCGCCCCCTGGCTGACATGCCAGGCCAGACGTTCTTTCAGGTAGTCCGGGCCATCGAAATCGGGGAAGCCCTGCGACAGGTTGATTGCCTGATGCTGCGCCGCCAGCGCACTCATCTGGGTGAAAATGGTGGTGCCCAGCGCGGGTAGTTTACTTTCGGGGATCAGTGCTGAAGTGCTCATCGTAGGCTAATACTCCTGGCGCTTATGTTGCCGTCAATATAACACGATGTTAGTATTTGGCAATCAAGACGCTTAGATGGCTAAATGAAGAAAAAGTCTTGCCCTTAATCAAATCATTCTAGACATCATTTGCTTATAACCTACAGGTCAAAAAATGTTAATGACAGAAAATCAGCAACTTAAAGCGTTATTGTCGGCCTGTCACTGGATTGGTGAAAAGGGCTGGTGCCCGGCGACCGGTGGCAATATGTCGCTGCGTCTCGATGACCAACATTGTCTGGTCACCGAATCCGGCAAGGATAAGGGCAGCCTGACTGAAACTGACTTCCTGCTGGTGGAAACCGCCAGCAACCATGTGCCGAGCGGCCGCACGCCATCAGCGGAAACCGGTCTGCATACCCTTATTTACCGTTTGTACCCGCAGATTGGCGCGGTACTGCATACTCATTCGGTGAATGCGACCGTGCTGTCGCGGGTTGAACGCAGCGATGGGCTGGTGTTGCAGGGCTATGAGATGCAAAAATCACTCGGTGGGCAGACTACGCATCTGGACAGCGTGGTGATCCCGATTTTCGATAACGATCAGGATATCTCGCGATTAGCGGCGCGGGTGGCAGCCCATGCCGAAGCCACGCCATTGCAGTACGGTTTTCTGGTGCGTGGCCACGGTCTGTATTGCTGGGGTCGCCAGGTCGCGGAAGCTCGTCGTCATCTTGAAGGGCTGGAATTCCTGTTCCAGTGCGAACTGCAACGCCGTTTACTGGAGGCCAAATGATCCGCGCCATCGTTACCGACATTGAAGGTACCACCAGCGATATCCGTTTCGTTCATCAGGTGCTGTTCCCTTACGCACGTGAACGCCTGGCCACCTTTCTCCGTCTTCACGCTGAAGATGCCGAAGTCGCCGCGCCACTGACCGCCTTACGCCAGGAGCTTGACCAACCGCAGGCGGATATTGAGCAACTGATTGCTGCGCTGTACCGCTTTATGGACGAAGACCGCAAATCCACCGCGCTGAAGGCGCTGCAAGGTATCATCTGGCGCAGTGGTTATCAGAACGGCGATTTTCGCGGACATTTGTACCCTGAAGTAGCCGGGCAGTTAGCCGCCTGGCAGCAGCAGGGGCTGAAGCTGTACGTCTATTCTTCCGGCTCGGTAGAGGCGCAAAAGCTGCTGTTCGGCTACAGCGATGCCGGGGATCTGCAGCCATTGTTCAGCGGTTATTTCGATACTCACGTCGGTGCCAAGCGTGAAACCGCTTCGTACCTTAATATCGCGGGTAAAATCGGTATTGCAGCTGATGAACTGTTATTTCTTTCCGACATTCATCAAGAGCTGGACGCCGCGCGTGCCGCTGGTTGGCATACCTGCCAACTGATCCGCGATGAAGCCGATAGCCAAAGCCAGCATCCGCAGGTTAACCGTTTTGATCAAATCGATTTAGGGGAGTTTGCCTCATGAGTGGATTGACCATTTTCAGCGATCAAGAGCCGCAACAGCCGCTGTGGCAGAGCCGTGACGCGCAGGCCATTGGGCAGCAACTGGCACAGATTGGCGTACGTTTTGAACGCTGGCAGGCGGATCGTGAACTGGGTGAAAACCCGGATCCGGCCGTCGTGATCGCCGCCTATCAGCATCAGATCGACCGGCTGGTGGCGGAGAAGGGCTACCAGAGTTGGGATGTGATCAGCATGCGTCCGGATAATGCCCAGCGCGAAGTGTTGCGCAGCAAGTTTCTGTCCGAGCATACCCACGGCGAAGATGAAGTGCGTTTCTTTGTCGAGGGGGCCGGGCTGTTCTGCCTGCATCTGGATGGCAAGATCTTCCAGATCCTGTGTGAGAAGAACGATCTGATCTCGGTACCGGCCAATACCCGTCATTGGTTCGATATGGGCTCAGCACCGAATTTCACTGCGATCCGCGTGTTTGATAACCCGGAAGGCTGGGTGGCGCATTTCACCGGCGATAACATCGCCGATGCCTACCCGCGTCTCGACTGAGCGCTATAACGCGGGCTTTAACCCAACGCCCGCTGAAAAATCCCTTCACTGACCTGCTGTGGCGTGATCACGCCGCTGTCGAAGACCCAACTGCTAATCAATGCCGCCGGTGTCACGTCAAACGCCGGGTTATAAACTGGGGCATCGACAGGTGCCCACTGACATGAGCCAAAGCTGCCGGTGACACCGGTCACTTCAGCTGCGGCCCGTTGTTCAATCGGGATCGCAGCCCCGTTCGGGCAATGCGGATCCTGAGTGGTGTGCGGTGCGGCGACGTAGAATGGAATGCGGTGATAGTGCGCCAGTACCGCCAGGCTATAGGTGCCAATCTTGTTGGCGACGTCACCGTTGGCAGCGATGCGATCGGCCCCCACCCATACGGCGTCTACCTGGCCCTGCGCCATCAGACTGGCCGCCATGGAGTCACAAATCAACCGGTAGGGGATACCCAGTTCACCCAGCTCCCAGGCGGTCAACCGGCCGCCCTGCAATAGCGGACGCGTTTCATCGACCCACACTTGCTGTACCTTGCCCTGTTGATGAGCACGCAACAGTACGCCGATAGCGGTACCGATACCGGCGGTAGCCAGGCCCCCGGTATTGCAGTGGGTCAGCAGGCGGCTGCCGGGTTTCACCAGCTCGGCACCGTGATCGGCAATGCGATCGCACAATTTTCGGTCTTCCTCCACCAACCGCTGCGCTTCTTCCACCATCGCAGGCACCCATTGCGGCTGTGCCAATGCCAGCTTCATGCGATCCAGATTATTCATCAGGTTGACTGCCGTCGGCCGCGAGGCACGCAGAGTGATTAGTGCCTGTTCCAGTTCTTTGCGCGGCACGCCGCGCTCTGCCAGCAAGGCCAACAACAGACTGGCGGACAGGCCGATAAGCGGTGCCCCCCGAACTCGCAGGGTAAGGATATGATCGACCAGTTCTTCCACGCTGTCGCAGCTGCGCCACTGTTTTTCCTGCGGTAAAGCCTGCTGATCGAGGATCAAAAGTCGGTTGTCACTCAAGGTCAAACTGGTGGTGTTAAGCGCTTGCATCGGCGGTTAATTCCTTGTTGCGTAGTTATTGCATCTGGAAAGCTATTCTGCCAACATGACTTCCGGATGTATAGACGTCCAAATGCTTTTACGTCTAAAAAATATAATCGCTGGGTCAGTGAGAAAGATTAAAGGGGTTGGGGATGTCACATTATCGTACGTTTACTGCTGCTGATGCCGTTGAATATGCTCGTCAATACGGGCAGTTAGCCGATCCACAGGCGTTGGTAAGCGCTGACGAGATTGGTGACGGCAATCTGAACCTGGTGTTCAAGATCCGCGATCGTGACGGCGTTAGCCGGGTGATTGTCAAACAGGCGCTGCCGTATGTACGTTGTGTGGGCGAATCCTGGCCGCTAACGCTTGATCGGGCGCGCATTGAAGCGGAAACCCTGTTGATTCACGGCGGTTTTTGCCCAAGGCATACGGTAAAGGTACTCCATCACGATGCCGAATTGGCGGTGATGGTGCAGGAAGATCTTTCGGATCATCACATCTGGCGCAGCGAATTGGTCAAGGGCCACTACTACCCCCTGGCGGCCGGGCAACTGGCGGAGTATTTGGCGCAAACCCTGTTCCATACTTCCGACTTTTATCAGACGGCGCAGGAGAAAAAGGCGGAAGTTAGTCGCTTTAGCAACCCTGAACTGTGCCAGATCACCGAAGATCTGTTCTTTACCGATCCCTATATCGATCATGAGCGTAATCAGTTTGATCCGGCGCTGTTGCCGCAGGTGCTTGAACTGCGTAACGATGCGGCACTCAGGCTGGCGGTCGCCGGGCTGAAGCATCGTTTCCTGAGCAAGGCGGAAGCGTTGTTGCACGGGGATATTCACAGTGGTTCGGTTTTTGTTGCAGAAGGCAAGCTGAAGGCGATAGACGCTGAGTTCGGCTTCTATGGCCCGATCGGTTTTGACGTCGGTACCGCGCTGGGTAATCTGTTATTGAATTACTGCGGTCTACCGGGCCTGTTCGGGCCGCGCGACGCCGCTGCCGGGCGTGAACAACGTCTGCAGGATGTGCGCGAGCTGTGGTTGATTTTCGCCGATCGCTTCCTGGCATTATGCCACCAACAGACCCGCGAAGCGGCATTGGCGGTGCCGGGTTATGCCGAACAGTTCCTGCAGCAGGTGTGGACAGATGCCGTCGGCTACTGCGGCAGTGAGTTGATCCGCCGTACTATCGGTCTGGCGCACGTTGCCGATCTGGACAGTATCAGTGACGCCGAGATGCGCGCCGAATGCCAGCGCAACGCTTTGGGGTTGGGCCGTGCGTTGATTGTGAATGCGCCGCAGATTGAGCATATCGATGCGTTGTTGGCGCGTATTCGCCAGAACGGTTAAATCTCCTGGATACCGTGAAAAAAGGGTGCTCATGGATCCGTCGTCAACAACCAACAGGCGGGGTGAACCCCGCCGTTGGGTTGCCTTACCCTTCGGTTTCGTAAGCCAAAATGGCGGCTACCTCCGTGTCTCCCAGTGTGATGCGCAGTTCACATAGTGAACCGCGGGTGATCCACATCAACGCTATCAGCGTGATGCAGATAATCATCAGCCTTAGAACGACCCGTTCTTGCTGCATTTTTGACCTCCTTATCCTTGCCTTGCGGCGGGGAAGAGGCTAACCTGACGTTGCTTAGACGTTCAGAGTGGCCTCGGGTTGATTACATCGACTCGGGGCCTTTCTCTTTCTATCCGTTACCAATACAAGGCTCCGGACAGAAAGATCCAGAGCACCCATCCGCAGTCTATCCGAATATCCCCGGGGTTAAATTAGCCGTTCTGGTAAGGCTGCGGTGTGCCACGCAGTTTTGAACAGAAGACTGGCAAAATGCGCCGATGACGGGGAGTTGTGAGTCTGGCAGAGGGGAAGGGTGCTCATGGATCCGTCGCCAACAACCAACAGGCGGGGCGAACCCCGCCGTTGGGTTGCCTTACCCTTCGGTTTCGTAAGCCAAAATGGCGGCTACCTCCGTGTCTCCCAGTGTGATGCGCAGTTCACATAGTGAACCGCGGGTGATCCACATCAGCGCTATCAGCGTGATGCAGATAATCATCAGCCTCAGAACGACCCGTTCTTGCTGCATTTTTGACCTCCTTATCCTTGCCTTGCGGCGGGGAAGAGGCTAACCTGACGTTGCTAGACGTTCAGAGTGGCCTTGGGTTGATTACATCGACTCGGGGCCTTTCTCTTTCTATCCGTTACCAATACAAGGCTCCGGACAGAAAGATCCAGAGCACCCATCCGCAGTCTATCCGATTATCCCCGGGGTTAAATTAGTCGTTCTGGCAACGTTGCGGAGCACCGCGCAGTTTTGAACGGAATGCCGGTGAAAGGGCTCGATGATGCAAATCCGTAAGTCTGGCAGAGGGGAAGGGTGCTCATGGATCCGTCGCCAACAACCAACAGGCGGGGCGAACCCCGCCGTTGGGTTGCCTTACCCTTCGGTTTCGTAAGCCAAAATGGCGGCTACCTCCGTGTCTCCCAGTGTGATGCGCAGTTCACATAGTGAACCACGGGTGATCCACATCAGCGCTATCAGCGTGATGCAGATAATCATCAGCCTTAGAACGACCCGTTCTTGCTGCATTTTTGACCTCCTTATCCTTGCCTTACGGCGGGGAAGAGGCTAACCTGACGTTGTTTGGACGTTCAGAGTGGCCTCGGGTTGATTACATCGACTCGGGGCCTTTCTCTTTCTATCCGTTACCGATACAAGGCTCCGGACAGAAAGATCCAGAGCATCCATCCGCAGTCTATCCGAATATCCCCGAGGTTAAATTAGTCGTTCTGACAACGTTGCGGAGCACCGCGCAGTTTTGAACTGAAGACAGGCAAAATGCGCCGATGACGGGGAGTTGTGACTCTGGCTGAGGGGAAGGGTGCTCATGGATCCGTCGTCAACAACCAACAGGCGGGGCGAACCCCGCCGTTGGGTTGCCTTACCCTTCGGTTTCGTAAGCCAAAATGGCGGCTACCTCCGTGTCTCCCAGTGTGATGCGCAGTTCACATAGCGAACCGCGGGTGATCCACATCAGCGCTATCAGCGTGATGCAGATAATCATCAGCCTTAGAACGACCCGTTCTTGCTGCATTTTTGACCTCCTTATCCTTGCCTTGCGGCGGGGAAGAGGCTAACCTGACGTTGTTGAGACGTTCAGAGTGGCCTCGGGTTGATTACATCGACTCGGGGCCTTTCTCTTTCTATCCGTTACCAATACAAGGCTCCGGACAGAAAGATCCAGAGCACCCATCCGCAGTCTATCCGATTATCCCCGGGGTTAAATTAGCCGTTCTGGCAACGTTGCAGAGCACTGCGCATTTTTAAGCAGAAATAGAAAAGGGGCGATGATTATCGCCCCTGGGTAAGTCAGTTTTTTGCAGTTACGCGGCTTCGGTGTGTTTCAGGCGCTTATCCTGCTTGAGCGGCTTTTCCGGCTTACTGGCCGCCAGCGCATCCGGCTCGAAGTCATCCACGTTGATGGAACGCAGACGGCTCTCCTCGGCTTTCACCAGGATCTTCGCCTCATCGGCGCTGATCTTGCCTTCTTCCAGTGCACGTTGTGCCAGACGATCCAGTCGGGTGAATGGCAGGTTCTTGCCGGCCGCCTTGCACAGACGGTCGTGAATCGGTTCGGCGGCGATCACGTCAGCCAGTGCGGCTTCCAGCAGACCAACCGGGTTATGCTCGCTGGGTGTCAGATACTGGCCACGGCCCAGACGGCTACGGGTGGCAGACGGCTGTTGGATGATCTTGGCCAATTGGTGATCCAGACGGTCAGACGGTGCAGTATGGACACGGCCTAACGGGAAGACGACCAGGCGCATCACTCCGGCGATAAAGCGGTTCGGGAAGTTGCGCAGCAGATCGTCCAGCGCCTGTTCTGCCTGATGCAGACTGTCCTGTACGGCCCAATGTACCAGCGGCAAATCTTCTTTCTGACGGCCTTCATCTTCAAAACGTTTCAGTGCCGCAGAAGCCAGATACATTTGGCTGAGGATATCCCCCAGACGGGCGGAGATACGCTCACGGCGCTTCAAACTGCCGCCCAGCACGCCCATGGAAACGTCTGACAACAGCGCCAGGTTAGCGCTCAGGCGGTTCAACTGTTGGTAATAACGACGAGTCGCGTCTTTGGTTGGTGTGCTGCTGGTGCGACCGTTAGTCAGGCCCAGCCAGAAGCTGCGCACCTTGTTGCTGCCCACGTGGCCCAGATGGCCGAACAGCAATTTGTCATAGGCGTTCAGGTCGTTCTTCTGCGCTGCAGCCATTTCGTCCAGCACGTAAGGATGGCAGCGGATAGCCCCCTGACCGAAGATCATCATGGTACGAGTCAGGATATTGGCGCCTTCTACCGTAATGGCGATAGGCGCGCCCTGATAGGCTCGGGCCAGGAAGTTGGATTTACCCAGCATGATGCCTTTACCGCCGGCGATATCCATTGCATCAATGATTGCCTGCTGGCCACGATGGGTACAGTGGTATTTCACGATGGCCGACAGCACGGCCGGTTTCTCGCCCAGCATCAGGCCGCTGGTGATAAGCGTAGCCGCGGCATCCATCACGTAGGTGTTACCGGCGATACGCGCCAGTGGCTCTTCGATACCTTCCATCTTGCCGATTGAGAGCTTGAACTGACGGCGGATATGGGCGTATGCCCCAATCGCCAGCGCCATGGACTTCACGCTACCGGTCGAGTTGGAAGGCAGGGTGATGCCACGGCCTACCGACAGGCACTCAACCAGCATACGCCAGCCCTGACCGGCCATTTTTGGCCCGCCGATGATGTAATCAATAGGGACGAACACGTCATTACCGCGGGTTGGGCCGTTTTGGAACGGCACGTTCAGCGGGAAGTGGCGGTTACCGATTTCAACACCTGGGGTGCTGGTTGGGATCAGCGCACAGGTGATGCCCGGTGATTCGTTATCGCCCAGCAAGTGATTCGGGTCATACAGTTTGAACGCCAGGCCCAGCACGGTCGCAACCGGTGCCAGCGTGATATAGCGTTTGTTCCAGGTCAGGCGCATGCCCAGTACCTGTTCGCCTTGCCATTCACCCATGCAGACGGTGCCGACGTCCGGAATGGCCCCGGCATCGGAACCGGCTTCCGGGCTGGTCAGGGCGAAACAAGGGATCTCGTCGCCGCGCGCCAGGCCTGGCAGGTAATGGTTTTTCTGTTCGTCAGTACCGTAATGCTGCAGCAGTTCACCGGGGCCGAGGGAGTTTGGCACGCCGACGGTGATGGCCAGAATACCGGAAACACCGGACAGTTTTTGCAGCACGCGCGCCTGAGCATAAGGAGAGAAGTCCAGGCCGCCGTATTCTTTCTTGATGATCATCGCGAAGAAGCGGTGTTCTTTCAGGTATGCCCACAGTTCCGGCGGTAAATCGGCCAGCTCGTGGGTGATTTGGAAGTCGTTGGCCATGCGGCAGGCTTCTTCCACCGGCCCGTCGATGAACGCTTGCTCTTCGGCGGTCAACTGCGGTTTCGGGTAGTTATGCAGCTTGTTCCAGTCCGGCGCACCGCGGAACAGATCGCCTTCCCACCAGGTGGTCCCGGCTTCGATCGCTTCCTTTTCGGTGGTGGACATTGGCGGCATCACCTTGCGGAATGCGCGCAGCGCCGGGGCGGACAGCATTGAACGACGCAATGAGGTGACGTTCAACGGCAGCAGGATAATCGCCAGCGGCAGCAGCATCCAGAAACTCCACAGGCCGATAGCGCCCATGGCGGCGGTGTACGCCAGAAGAATAAGGCTACTGAGGGTGAGGTTCACTCGGTGATAAAACACCACACCAATGAGTGCCAGCAAAACAACAATACTAAGAACCATCATAAGAAGCTCCAAAGTGGCAAGAGGTCTGACCTGTTGTGTGTATGTAATAGGTTTTAGTACAACCCCATATTTTTATCAATGCATTTACAGTTTAATTACAACTTAAGTCACAAACTGACCGCATCAATCATCAAAAACCTCATCGCGGCCTCAACCAGGCTGCTGTTTGACTGACAATGCTTCTCGGTTTTTCCCCGATCCGTTACACTGCGGAGCGGAAGATTGACGATAACAAGAGGTTCCTCATGTACCACGACCTTATTCGCAGTGAACTGAACGAAGCGGCCGATACCCTGGCGAAATTTATCAATGACGACGCCAATATCGACGCCATCCAACGCGCAGCAGTGCTGCTGGCCGATTCCTTTAAAGCCGGCGGGAAAGTCATTTCTTGCGGTAACGGTGGCTCCCACTGTGACGCGATGCACTTTGCCGAAGAGTTGACCGGCCGCTACCGTGAAAACCGTCCGGGTTATCCGGCGATTGCTATTTCCGACGTCAGCCATCTGTCTTGCGTCAGCAACGACTTTGGTTACGAGTATGTGTTTTCACGCTATGTGGAAGCGGTAGGCCGTGAAGGCGACGTCTTGCTGGGCATTTCCACCTCCGGCAATTCCGGCAACATTATTAAAGCCATCGAAGCGGCGCGTGCCAAAGGGATGAAAGTGATCACCCTGACCGGCAAAGACGGCGGCAAAATGGCCGGTTCTGCCGATGTGGAAATCCGCGTACCGCACTTCGGTTACGCAGACCGCATTCAGGAAATTCATATCAAAGCGATCCACATCTTGATTCAGCTGATTGAAAAAGAGATGGTTAAGGCTTAACGGCTTTAGGGGGCATATTGCCCCCGTTAATAATGCACCGGGGTGCAGCAGGTCGCGCCCTAATAAACGGTGTCAGTGTGGTTAAGGAGTGCTGGCGATGTGTGAACTGCTCGGGATGAGCGCAAACGTACCGACCGATATTTGCTTTAGCTTTACCGGGCTGGTTCAGCGCGGTGGCCGTACCGGGCCACATAAAGATGGTTGGGGCATTACCTTCTACGAAGGGAACGGTTGCCGCACGTTTAAGGATCCCCAGCCGAGTTTCGACTCGCCGATTGCCCGTCTGGTGCAGGAATACCCGATCAAATCCTGCGCGGTGGTGTCGCATATCCGTCAGGCCAATCGCGGTGAAGTGGCGCTGGAAAATACCCATCCCTTTACCCGTGAACTGTGGGGCCGTAACTGGACCTACGCGCACAATGGCCAGTTGAAAGGCTACCGTCAGTTGGAAACCGGCACCTTCCGCCCGGTGGGCCAGACTGACAGCGAATACGCTTTCTGCTGGCTGCTGCATCAGCTTTCCCTGAAATATCCGCGCACCCCGAGCCGCTGGCCGCCGGTTTTCCGTTATATCGCTTTGCTGGCGGATCAACTGCATCAGAAGGGGGTATTCAATATGTTGCTGTCGGATGGGCGCTTTGTGATGGCTTATTGTTCGACCAACCTGTACTGGATCACGCGTCGCGCGCCGTTTGGCAAAGCCACGTTACTCGATCAGGACGTAGAGATTGATTTTCAGCAGCAGACCACGCCTAACGATGTGGTCACGGTGATTGCTACCCAGCCGCTGACGGCGAATGAAACCTGGCACAAGATTGCGCCAGGTGAATTCGCACTATTTCACTTCGGTGAGCGGCTTGGTCTGAGCGAAGGGATTGGTACTGACAGTGGGAGCCGTGGTTGACGCATACTGCGTCATCTGGCCGCTGCTCAGGAGGGGCTGACCCAACACGTACTGGCCATTGGCTACGCTGACCATCGGCGGCTGGTGATTTTTGACGAAGTAGTCATAGCCCGGCTTCAACTGGCGCCAGAAGGCGATGTAGCTGGAGGAGCTGTGACGTTTCAGGTTCTTGTCGGTCATGCGGAACGGATAGATGCTGATATCAATCCGGCTCTGGCCGTAAGCAAACGCTGCTTCGACGTAGCGATAAATCTCATCCATATAGGTGTTGGTCATTGCATAACACCCAATAGATTTACATTCACCGTGGATCATCAGATAAGCGCCGGAATAACCCTGTGATTTATCGTAATCATTCGGGAAGCCGATATTGATGGCTCGATAATACTTGCTGTCGGGTTTCAGATGACGCGCGTCGACGCTATAAAAGCCTTCCGGACTCTTAAAGTCACCTTCACGGCGTTTCGGGCCGAGGCCGCCGGAGAAATTACAGATTTGGAAAGAGTTCACCAGACGGAATTCGTTGCCCATTTTGGCATACAATTCCAGCGTGCGTTCCTCTTTGAAGATCTGAATATAGACCGGTGACCCTACTAATTGCTGCTTAACTACCGGAACCTCGGGAACCTGCTCGCTGGCGCTGCAGGCCGTGATCATCGGCATAGAAAAAAGCATCGCAAACAACAACGCGATTTTGCTCATTATTATTCCTGCTTATATTTATCTGCTGGCTCAATGCACTTGGCCAACATGCCACTGATTATTGTTTTACGGTCTTAAAACACCGTCAGATTACCAGTGTGTTCTTTTTTAGCAATATGTGTTGTGTATAAAAAAACTACAAACTTCGATAAAAGTGAATCGACAGGCAGATTTTAACGATTAGTGGGGCGAAACAGCCGAAATTTAATTGTGTTTGCTTGACTCAGGTCACTGCCTGACACAGAAAAATGTTGTGAAAAATGTTAATATTCCGCCTCGAATTAGCGCGCAAAAAATGGACGCAGGAGTTAATCAACGGAATGTACGTTACCCCATTTTGTCAGTGCGAAAGATTTCATGTTGAGCGTGATGCCGTTTCGCTCAACCCAGAGGCTGCCGAAGCGGCCTCATCATCCAGGCATCGTCAGCACCAGCCTCTGGGGCCGGTAAGACGTGTGAAACTAACCAACATCGTATAAATCCTATGATTAAAATCAGAAAAGGGTTAGATCTGCCCATTGCCGGAGCTCCGGCTCAGGCGATTCAGGACGGCCCAATCATTCAGCATGTCGCCCTGCTTGGGGAAGATTATGTCGGAATGCGCCCGTCTATGCTGGTGCAGGAAGGCGAGAGCGTTAAGAAAGGCCAGGCGCTGTTCGAAGATAAAAAGACCCCCGGGGTTTTCTTCACCGCTCCCGCCAGTGGCCGTATTCTTTCGATCAACCGCGGTGAACGGCGCGTATTGCAGTCGGTAGTTATCGCCGTTGAAAATGGCGGCGATGAGCAACTGGAGTTTGCTCATTATCCGGTTGCCGAACTGGCGATGCTGCCGCGGGAACAGGTTGAAAGCGAATTACTCGCCAGCGGTCTGTGGACTGCGCTACGTACCCGCCCATTCAGTAAAACGCCTGCACCGGGTAGCACTCCACGTGCCATTTTTGTTACCGCCATGGACAGCCAGCCGCTGGCTGCCGATCCGCAGGTGATCATCGCCGAGCAGTTGGCAGCGTTCAACGCCGGACTGGCGGTATTGGCCCGGCTGACCGGCGGCAAGGTGCACGTTTGCCACGCCGCGGGCGCGAACCTGGGCAAACAACCCGATGCGCAGGTGACCTATAACGAATTCGCCGGTCCACATCCTGCTGGGTTGGTGGGCACCCATATTCATTTCCTCGAGCCGGTCAGTTTGAAAAAAACCGTCTGGCATATCGGCTATCAGGATGCGATCGCCATCGGTACCTTATTCACCACCGGCAAACTCGATACCCGTCGGGTGGTGGCACTGGCCGGGCCGCAGGTGGAACAGCCGGTGTTGCTGCGCACCCGGTTGGGCGCCAGCATCGACGAACTGACCGCCGGGCGTCTGAAAGCCGGTGAGAACCGGGTGATTTCCGGTTCGGTGCTGAGCGGCACCCACGTTGCCGGGCCGAACGCTTACCTCGGCCGTTTCCATTCGCTGGTTTCCGTACTGCAGGAAGGGCGCGATAAAGAGCTGTTCGGTTGGATCGCGCCATCACCGGATAAATTTTCCATCACCCGTACTACGCTGGGCCACTTCCTGAAGAACAAACTGTTCGCCTTCTCGACCACCACCCACGGCGGTGAGCGTGCAATGGTGCCGATTGGCAACTACGAGCGGGTAATGCCGCTGGATATCCTGCCGACCCTGCTGCTGCGCGACCTGCTGGCGGGTGACAGCGACAGCGCACAGGCGTTGGGCTGTCTGGAGCTGGATGAAGAAGATCTGGCGCTGTGCACCTTCGTTTGCCCCGGCAAGTATGAATACGCTCCGGTGCTGCGCGATGTGCTGACCAAGATTGAGCAGGAAGGATAACCGATGGGCCTGAAGAACTTTTTTGAAAAAATCGAGCATCACTTCACACCGGGCGGCAAGCTGGAAAAGTGGTACCCGCTGTTTGAAGCGACTACCACGGTGTTCTATACCCCTGGTTTGGTGACGCGCGGGGCTTCGCACGTGCGCGATGCCATCGATCTGAAACGTATGATGATCCTGGTGTGGCTGGCGGTATTCCCGGCGATGTTCTGGGGCATGTACAACGTCGGCCAACAGGCCATTCCGGCATTGCACCACCTTTACAGTGGCGATCAACTGCAGCAGGTGCTGGCGGGGGATTGGCACTATCGGTTGGCACAATGGCTGGGGGCATCACTGGCGGCGGACGCGGGCTGGATCAGCAAAATGGTGCTGGGCGCCTGCTATTTCCTGCCGATTTACGCCGTGGTGTTCCTGGTCGGTGGTTTCTGGGAGGTGCTGTTCGCGGTCATTCGCAAACATGAGATTAACGAAGGCTTCTTCGTCACCTCAATCCTGTTTGCACTGATTGTGCCGCCCACGCTGCCGCTGTGGCAGGCCGCGCTGGGGATCACCTTCGGCGTAGTGGTGGCGAAAGAGATATTTGGCGGTACCGGACGCAACTTCCTTAACCCGGCCTTGGCGGGGCGCGCGTTCCTGTTCTTTGCTTATCCGGCGCAGATTTCCGGTGACCTGGTGTGGACCTCCGCCGACGGTTTCTCTGGCGCGACGCCGCTGGCACAGTGGAGCGCGGGCGGGGCACACAGCCTGAGCAACGTGGCTACCGGCCAGTCCATCAGTTGGATGGATGCTTTTCTCGGCAACATTCCCGGCTCGGTGGGTGAAGTCTCCACGCTGATGATCCTGCTCGGCGGAGCGATAATCCTGTTTGGCCGCGTAGCTTCCTGGCGCATTGTCGCCGGGGTGATGCTCGGCATGATGGCTACCGCCTTCCTGTTCAACAGCATTGGCTCTACTACCAACCCGCTGTTTGCCATGCCTTGGTACTGGCACCTGGTGTTGGGCGGCTTCGCCTTCGGCATGATCTTTATGGCTACCGATCCGGTTTCCGCCTCGTTCACCAACAAGGGGAAGTGGTGGTACGGCATTTTGATTGGCGTGATGTGCGTGCTGATCCGGGTGGTCAACCCGGCCTATCCGGAAGGCATGATGCTGGCGATCCTGTTCGCCAACCTGTTCGCGCCGCTGTTCGATTACCTGGTGGTGCAGGCCAACATCAAGCGGAGAAAAGCCCGTGGCGAATGAATCTAAAAACGACAGCATCGGTAAAACGCTGCTGGTGGTACTGCTGCTGTGCCTGGTGTGTTCTGTGGTGGTGGCGGGTTCCGCCGTCGGCCTGAAGTCCAAACAGCAAGAACAGAAGTTGCTCGACAAACAGCGCAATATTCTCGACGTGGCCGGTTTGCTGCAGCCGAAAATGGAAGGCGAGCAGGTCAAGGCGCTGTTCACCCAACGTATCGAACCGCGCCTGCTGGATTTGAACAGCGGTGAATTTGTTGCGGGTAACGCGACGGCGTTCGATCTGCCCGCAGCCCTGCGTGATAACGCCAAAAGCGTAGCGCTACCGGCGGCTGACGATCCGGCCGGTATCAAACGCCGTAGCAACCAGGCGGAAATCTACCTGGTGCGCGACGACAGCGGTGCGGTCAACAAAATCGTGCTGCCAGTCTACGGTACCGGCCTGTGGTCGATGATGTACGCCTTTGTGGCGCTCGATAGCGACGCCAATACGGTGAAAGGCATCACTTACTACGACCAGGGCGAAACCCCTGGGCTGGGCGGCGAGGTTGAGAATGCCGGCTGGCGTCAGCAGTGGATCGGTAAAAAGCTGTTTGATGACAGCGGCAAACCGGCGATCCGCGTAGTGAAAGGCGGGGCGCGTCAGGGGGATGAGCATGGGGTGGACGGTTTATCCGGTGCCACGCTGACCTCCAACGGCGTGCAGCATACTTTTGACTTCTGGTTGGGCGAGCACGGCTTTGGCCCGTTCCTGCAAAAAGTTCGTGAAGGAGCGCTGAAAAATGGCTGATTCCAAAGAGATTAAACGGGTCCTTTTAGGACCGTTGTTCGACAACAACCCGATTGCCTTGCAGGTGCTGGGTGTCTGTTCTGCGTTGGCGGTGACCACCAAGCTGGAAACGGCGGTGGTGATGACCATCGCAGTAACGCTGGTCACCGCGTTCTCCAGCTTCTTTATTTCGCTGATCCGCCACCATATCCCGAACAGCGTGCGCATCATCGTGCAGATGGCGATTATCGCCTCGTTGGTGATTGTGGTCGATCAGTTGCTGCGCGCCTATGCGTTCGAGATATCCAAGCAGCTGTCGGTGTTTGTCGGCCTGATCATCACCAACTGTATCGTGATGGGGCGTGCCGAAGCCTATGCCATGAAATCGCCACCGATCGAGAGTTTTATGGACGGTATCGGCAACGGCTTGGGCTACGGGGTGATCCTGGTGTTGGTCGGTTTCCTGCGTGAGCTGTTCGGTTCCGGCAAGCTGTTTGGCATTCCGGTGCTGGAAACGGTGCAGAACGGCGGCTGGTATCAACCGAACGGCCTGTTCCTGCTGGCACCGAGCGCGTTCTTTATCATCGGCCTGCTGATTTGGGCGCTACGCAGCCTGAAACCAGCGCAGATCGAAAAGGAGTAATGGCCGATGGAACATTATATCAGCCTGTTTGTACGCGCGGTGTTCGTTGAGAACATGGCGTTGGCGTTCTTCCTGGGGATGTGTACCTTCCTGGCGGTATCGAAGAAGGTATCGACTGCCTTTGGTTTGGGCATCGCGGTGACCCTGGTGCTCGGGATCTCCGTGCCGGTGAACAACCTGGTCTACAACCTGATCCTGCGTGATGGTGCGCTGGTGGAAGGCGTTGATCTGAGCTTCCTCAACTTCATTACCTTTATCGGCGTGATTGCGGCGCTGGTGCAGATTCTGGAGATGATCCTCGATCGCTTCTTCCCGTCGCTGTACAACGCACTCGGTATTTTCCTGCCGCTTATCACCGTGAACTGTGCCATCTTCGGCGGCGTGTCCTTCATGGTGCAACGTGACTACAACTTCGCTGAATCAGTGGTGTACGGCTTCGGCTCCGGCACCGGCTGGATGTTGGCGATTGTCGCGATGGCGGGGATCCGCGAAAAACTCAAGTATGCCAATGTCCCCGCAGGGTTGCGCGGCCTGGGCATTACCTTTATCACCACCGGGCTGATGGCGTTGGGCTTTATGTCCTTCTCCGGTGTTCAGTTGTAAAGGCGGGAAGAATTTATGGAAATTATTTTAGGCGTCGCGATGTTTACCGGCATCGTTATGGTGTTGGTGTTGCTCATCCTGTTCGCCAAATCCAGGCTGGTGAACACCGGTGACATTGCGGTAGAAGTTAACGGCGATCTCGACAAGAGCTTTACCGCTCCGGCGGGTGACAAGCTGCTGAACATGCTCTCCAGCCAGGGGATCTTCGTTTCGTCCGCCTGCGGTGGTGGCGGTTCTTGCGGCCAGTGCCGGGTGGTGATCAAAGAGGGCGGCGGCGATATCCTGCCGACCGAACTGTCGCACATCAACAAGCGTGAAGCGAAAGAGGGCTGCCGACTGGCTTGTCAGGTGAACGTGAAACAGAACCTGAAAATCGAGCTGCCGGAAGAGATCTTCGGGGTGAAAAAGTGGGAGTGCGAGGTTATCTCCAATGATAACAAAGCCACTTTTATCAAAGAGCTGAAACTGAAAATCCCTGACGGGGAAGACGTGCCGTTCCGCGCCGGTGGGTTTATCCAGATCGAAGCGCCTGCACACGACATCAGCTACGCCGATTTTGACGTGCCTGACGAGTACCGGGGCGACTGGGACAAGTTCAACCTGTTCCGCTACCGCTCGGTAGTGAATGAAACCACGGTACGTGCCTACTCGATGGCCAACTACCCGGACGAAAAGGGCATTATTATGCTCAACGTGCGTATCGCCACGCCGCCACCGCGCGATCCTGACGTACCGCCGGGCATCATGTCCTCTTATATCTGGTCGTTAAAGGCCGGGGACAAGGTGACCATTTCCGGGCCGTTCGGCGAATTCTTTGCCAAGGACACCGACGCGGAAATGATCTTTATCGGCGGCGGAGCCGGTATGGCGCCGATGCGTTCGCACATCTTTGACCAGCTCAATCGCCTGAAGTCGAAGCGTAAAATCACCTTCTGGTACGGCGCGCGTTCACTGCGTGAGATGTTCTACGAGGAAGATTTCAACCAACTGCAGGCAGAGAACGAGAACTTTACCTGGCATGTGGCGCTTTCCGATCCGCAGCCTGAGGATAACTGGACGGGTTACACCGGCTTTATCCATAATGTTCTGTTGGAGAACTATCTGCGGAACCATCCGGCCCCGGAAGACTGTGAGTTTTACATGTGCGGTCCGCCAATGATGAACGCTGCGGTGATCAAGATGCTGAAAGACCTGGGCGTTGAAGACGAAAATATCATGCTTGATGACTTTGGTGGCTAAATGCGCGCATGGGCAATGAAGGGGTTGATGACGACGGTGGCGCTCAGCGCCACCCTGTTATTGACCGGCTGCGGACCGGAGCAGGTCAATCTCGATGGCAAAACCATGGGGACATCGTATTCAGTTCGCTACGTCACCGGTGATGACACGCCGTCAGCCGGCAAAATGCAGGCGGAGATCGACAAGCGTCTGGAGTTGGTGAATGACCAGATGTCCACCTACCGGCCAGGCTCTGAACTGAGCCGCTTCAACGCCAGCCGCGCTGTTGATAAACCCTTCCCGGTATCGGCAGCGACCACCGAGGTGGTGCTGGAAGCGCTGCGCATTAACCGCGTCACCGACGGCGCGCTGGACGTGACCGTCGGGCCGCTGGTTAATCTGTGGGGCTTCGGCCCGGAAGGGCGGCCGGACAAGGTGCCGAGCGCTGCCGAACTGGAGCGCCGCCGAGCCTGGACCGGTATCGACAAACTGTCGGTGCAGGGCAATGCATTGGTAAAGAGCATTCCTGAGCTGTATGTCGATCTCTCCTCGATCGCCAAGGGCTACGGGGTGGATGTGATTGCCCAGTATCTGCAGTCGCAGCAGGTTAAGAACTACATGGTGGATATTGGCGGTGAGGTACGTACTCGCGGCCACAACGGTGAGAAAAAACCGTGGCGTATCGCCATTGAACGGCCGACGGCCGGCATGGAGCAGAAGGCGCAACTGGTGATCCAGCCGGGCGAGATGTCGATCGCCACCTCGGGGGATTATCGCAATTACTTCGAACAGGACGGCGTGCGTTATTCTCACACCATAGATCCGGTTACCGGCAAGCCGATCCATCATCACCTGGTGTCGGTTACGGTGCTGAGCCCGACCTGTATGGCCGCCGATGGTTTGTCGACCGGGTTGAACGTATTGGGGCCGGAGCGCGGCATGGCGTTGGCGAACCTGATGGGGATCCCGGTGTTCATGATTGTGAAAACCGCCAAAGGTTTTGAAGAGCGCTACTCCGAGGCGTTCAAACCCTATTTGAACAAGAGCTAGTGAGGTCGCTATGTTGACAGTATTTGTCGCCAGCTTTGTGTTGTTTCTGTTGATTGTCGGCGGGATGTCGTTGGGTTACGTGTTCAAGCGTAAAAGCCTGCAGGGCAGCTGCGGCGGGATCACGGCGTTGGGAATGGATAAAGTCTGTGACTGCCCTGAACCCTGCGATGCGCGTAAAAAGCGTCTGGAGAAAGAGGCGTTACGCCAGCAACAGTTGGAAAAACACCGGATTATCTGAATAACTGGGGCGCATACAGCGCCCCTTTTTACAGCGTTTTAAATCGGTTATTTGGCCTTGGCAAACTCTCTGGCTTCAGCCGGTGAGTTAACCATAACCCCGTCGACTCCCAGCGCCAGCGCCTGCTGGTATTCAGCCGGGGTGTTGATGCCGAACAGGATGATGTGCGCCGGGCCTTGCGAACGGAAGCAGTCGATCGATTCTTTATCCCAGGTCAGAAACGCCTTGGAGCGCCCTTCACCCAGGGTAAATTTCTCCACCACTTCCACTTCTCTTTTCAGTTCCAGCCCGTACCAGCGCGGTTGCTGATGGTCTGGCTTCAGCTCACACAGATGTGACAGGCTGATATTCGCCAGCAGGTCGCGGGTTTCATCGCGGGTTTCAAAACGTTTGATCGTGGGCGGCAGCGCCTGCAGATATTTGGCATCGGTGGAGTACACGCGGGTGCGGTTCAGGCTGTTGGTTTTTTCCAGCGTTGCCAGTAGAGCTTTGCCGAACTGGGCCGGGTCTGCGTCTGGGGATTTGATATCCAGATAGAAGTTAACCTTGGGGAAGGCATTGAGGATCTCATCCAAACGTGGAATGCCAATGCCTTTACCCCGGAACGGATGGGTTTCACCTTTGGCGAATGACCAACCGGCGTCAACTTTCGCCAGTTGCGCAGCGGTAAAGGCGGAAACCAATCCCTGCCGATCGGTTAGCGCTTTCAGATCCGAAGGGCGGTAAAGCACGATCACGCCGTCTTTGGATTCCTGCAGGGTGATCCAGATGGCGTCGGCGCCGTTTTTCAGTGCGGTTTCAATGGCGACGCGGGTATTTTCAGGAGCGTCGGCGGTACCACCACGGTGAGCGATAATGGCGGGGGCGGCGGTAGCAGCAAGGGATATCAGGGATAAGGCTGAGGCTAACAAATAGACCGATAATGTTTTCATGTAGGGCACCATCCTGTGCGTAGAGTTATTGTTGTCAGTAACTGTGGCGACTAATTTTCCACAGCGTACTATTGAAAAATTACGCTTTTTTAACAAGTCGAAGATAATTGGGTGAAACCCCGTTTTCTCCGAGTAGAGCCGAGGCTTGAGCTTTCCATTTTTGACTGTATACTTATACAGTGTCATTGGAGGCGCGATGCGTAAAATCATTCATGTCGATATGGACTGCTTCTTCGCGGCGGTAGAAATGCGCGACGATCCCAGCCTGCGCGATATTCCGTTGGCGATCGGCGGCAGTGCCGACCGGCGTGGGGTGATCAGCACCGCCAACTATCCTGCACGCCGCTATGGTGTGCACAGTGCGATGTCGACGGCGATGGCGCTCAAGCTTTGCCCGCACCTTAAGCTGCTGCCCGGGCGCATGGCGGCGTATAAGGAAGCCTCGCAGCATATCCGCGAAATCTTTGCCCGTTACACCCCGCTGATTGAACCGCTGTCGCTGGATGAAGCCTATCTGGACGTGACCGACTGCAGCCAGTGCAACGGCTCGGCGACGTTGATCGCCGAGCAAATCCGCCAGACTATCTCCGATGAACTCAACCTTACCGCTTCTGCCGGTATCGCGCCGATCAAGTTCCTCGCTAAAATTGCCTCAGAGTTGAATAAGCCGAACGGACAATACGTCATCACCCCGGCGCAGGTGCCGGCTTTTTTACAGCAGTTACCGCTGAGTAAAATCCCCGGCGTGGGCAAAGTGACCGCCAAACGGCTGGAAGAAGTGGGGCTGATCACCTGTGCCGACGTACAGCAGTACGATCTGGCGGCGCTGTTAAAGCGCTTCGGCAAATTTGGCCGGGTGCTGTGGGAGCGTTGTCAGGGGATCGATCTGCGTGAGGTTTCGCCAGAGCGGTTGCGCAAGTCGGTGGGGGTGGAGCGAACCTTGGCGGAAGATATCCATGACTGGGAAGACTGCGAAGCGTTGATTGTCGACAAACTCTATCCCGAGCTGGAACTGCGGTTGCGTAAGGTGAAACCGGATCTGCACATCGCCCGGCAGGGGGTAAAACTGAAGTTTCAGGATTTCCAGCAAACCACCCAGGAACACGTTTGGCCGGTACTGAATAAAGACGATTTAATCAACGTGGCACGGCAGGTATGGCGCGAGCGGCGTGAAGGGCGCGGGGTGCGACTGGTCGGGTTGCACGTGACGCTGCTGGATCCGCAACTGGAGCGGCAACTGCTGCTGCCCTGGGAATAACAAGGGCGCAATTCAAGTTTGCGCCCTTGGTTTAATCACTAAGTCATCTGTAATATTACGCGCGTTCCGGGATCGCTTTCAGCAGTGCGGTCAGCAGTTTCCAGTACAGGCCCACGCTTTCGATATGCACCTGCTCATCCGGCGAGTGTGGCCCGGTGATGGTTGGCCCAATCGACACCATATCCATGTTTGGGTACGGTTTTTTGAACAGACCGCATTCCAGACCGGCGTGGATCACCATGATGTTCGGCGTCTTGTTGAACAGATCCTGATAAATCTCGCGCACCAGATGCATCACCGGTGAGTCTGCGTCCGGCTGCCAGCCTGGGTAGCCGCCTTTGGGTGCCACTTTGGCGTTGGCCAACTGACCCAGCGCGGTCAGCATGCCGACCACGTAGTCTTTACCACTGTCGATCAACGAGCGGATCAGGCAGATGATTTCTGCTTCGCTGTCGCTGGTGGTGACCACGCCCACGTTCAGTGAGGTTTCCACCACGCCTTTCACCGCGTCGCTCATGCGGATCACACCGTTTGGCGTGCCATTGAGCAGCGCTACAAAACGCTGTTGGCTATCGCTGGTCATCGCCTGCGAGGTGCTGGTGACAGGCTCCAGCAAAACGGTAATGTTCTTCTCTTTGGCAGCCAGCTCGTTTTGCAGGGTAGCCAGGAACGCCTGGCTCAGCGCTTTCAGCGCATCGGCTTTCTCGGCCGGCACGGCAACTACCGCAGAAGCTTCACGCGGAATAGCATTGCGCAGCGTACCGCCGTTCAGATCCAGCAGGCGCAGGTTCAGCTCAGCGGTATGATCAAACAGGAAGCGTGCCAGCAGTTTGTTGGCGTTGCCCAGCCCAACGTGGATATCCGCGCCAGAGTGGCCGCCTTTCAGGCCTTTGATCGTCAGCTTCAGGGTCTGATAACCGGCAGGCACGGCTTCGCGCTGCAGTGGCAGGGTAGTGATGAAATCAATACCGCCGGCGCAACCCATGTAGATCTCGCCTTCCTCTTCGGAATCGGTGTTGATCAGGATATCCGCTTGCAGCCAGTTAGCCTGCAGGCCAAATGCACCGTCCATACCGGCTTCTTCGGTCATGGTCAGCAGCACTTCCAGTGGGCCGTGTTCGACGCTGTCGTCGGCCAGCACGGCCAGCGCGGAGGCCATGCCGATACCGTTGTCGGCACCCAGCGTGGTGCCGCGCGCCTTGATCCACTCACCGTCGATGTACGGCTGAATCGGATCCCTGGTGAAGTCGTGCACGGTGTCGTTATTTTTCTGTGGCACCATGTCCAGGTGCGCCTGCAGGGCAACCGGCTTGCGGTTTTCCATGCCTTTGGTGGCCGGCTTGCGCAGCAGGATGTTGCCTACATGGTCACGCTCGGCGTGCAGGTTTTTCTCTTTGGCCCACTCGAGGATGTGCTGTGCCAGCGCTTCTTCATGATAAGAAGGATGCGGAATAGAGCAGATTTTGGCAAAAATATCCCACAGCGGCTGTGGCGAAAGTTGAGACAATTCAGACACTATAAGTCTCCTGTAACAGCATTCTCGGCAGTGCGGGAATGCCGCTCGGTTAGGGTTAGGGGCATCCGTGCGGCTTTGGCACGATCTCCAGAGAATATCACTTTATTCCGGGCGGTGCCCGTCCCGTATTGTGCTGTTCAAGCGCTTGATCACACTAGTTTGGTTGGTCGTTGCTCATTTATTCAGCATCAATCACCAGACGAAATACTTATGAATTCCAAGGTACAACTGGCATTTGGTGCGGTCAGTCTTTATAATCTCGCGCAACCTTTTTTCCCCTGATTACTGAGTAAGCCGCACCACTGCTGGCTGGGACACCATTCTATGAGCGAAAAATACGTTGTTACCTGGGACATGCTGCAAATGCAAGCGCGCAAACTGGCTCATCGCCTGCTGCCTGCTGACCAATGGACGGGCATTATTGCCGTAAGCCGTGGCGGGCTGGTACCGGCTGCCTTACTGGCGCGTGAGCTGGGTATTCGCCACGTGGATACCGTCTGCATTTCCAGCTATGACCATGACAATCAACGTGAAATGAAAGTGCTCAAGCGCGCTGAAGGCGACGGTGAAGGCTTTATCGTTATCGACGATCTGGTGGATACCGGCGGCACCGCGAAAGCGATCCGTGAAATGTACCCGAAAGCGCACTTCGTCACTATCTTCGCCAAGCCGGCAGGTCGCCCGCTGGTAGACGATTATGTGGTTGATATCCCACAGGATACCTGGATCGAGCAGCCATGGGACATGGCGGTGACCTTCGTGCCACCAATCGGCGGTCGTTAAGTTCGCCACGCCGATTTGCCAAAACGCCCGGTTCCACCGGGCGTTTGCATTTCTGATTTCTGCCCCACAGATCCGCTTCAAGTATGACGGGTTTATCGCGCCAGACTTAGGTACACTACCTCCAGTTGATTAGGCTGTTTGCGGCCTATTACCAGATTTACGGAGGCTGTTGTTACCATGGCACAAGCCAACCTTTCTGAAATCCTGTTCAAACCCTCATTTAAGCACCCTGAGACCTCAACTCTGGTACTGCGCGCGCGCAGTAAAATCAGTGCCGAGCTGCATTCCACGCTGGAGGGCAATACCGTCAGCAATTGGTACCGCATGCTCAACCCACTGTTGTGGGCCTGGCGCGGTGTCGATCCCATTGAAATCAACGAAGTGCTGGCCCGTATTGCCGTTGCGGATGTGGAACACACCAACGACAAATGGCTGGATACCGTGGTCGGTTACCGTAATGGCAACTGGATCTACGAATGGGTGCATCAGGGCATGCTTTGGCAGCAGCGAGCGCTGGAACAGCAGGATCCGCTGACCGGCGGCCAGTATTGGCTCAACGCCGCCAACTTTTACAGCATTGCCGGCTACCCGCATCTGAAAGGTGACGAGTTGGCCGAGCAGGCGGAGGCGTTGTCCAACCGGGCTTACGAAGAGGCCGCGCTATTACTGCCGTACCAGTTGAAAGAGCTGGAGTTTCGCATTGAAGGTGGCAGCAGCATCACCGGCTTCCTGCATTTGCCGGAGAAGGGCGAAGCGCCGTTCCCGACGGTGCTGATGTGCGGCAGCCTGGATACCCTGCAGACCGACTATCACCGCCTGTTCCGCGATTATCTGGCACCGCATGGCATCGCCATGCTGACCATTGATATGCCTTCCATCGGTTCTTCTTACAAGTGGAAACTGACGCAAGATTCCAGCTTCCTGCATCAGCAGGTGCTGACCCAGTTAACCACAGTGCCCTGGATTGACCATCAGCGCGTCACCGCGTTTGGTTTCCGCTTTGGCGCCAATGTGGCGGTGCGTCTGGCCTATCTGGAGCCACAGCGGTTGCGTGGCGTGGCCTGCCTGGGGCCGGTGGTGCATCGCCTGCTGTGCGACAGCAGCACCCAGAAGCACGTACCGGACATGTATATGGACGTGCTGGCCAGCCGGATGGGCATGGCCAACGCTTCGGATCATGTGCTGAAGGTCGAGTTGAACAGCTATTCGCTGAAAACCCAGGGGCTGTTGGGCCGCCGTTGCCCGACGCCGATGCTGGCCGGCTACTGGGAGCAGGATCCGCTCAGCCCAAAAGAAGAGTCGCAGCTGATCGTTTCGTCCTCGATGGACGGCAAACTGATCGCCATACCGCGCAAGCCGGTATACAGCAGTTTCCACAAGGCGCTGCTGCAAATGTCCCATTGGATGAAAGATAAAATGCGTTAATTAGTTGCTAAATTTTAACAGTTTGTTAAAAAGAATGGTCTACATTGAGGAGCTTAAGAATGACGTTACCGAGTGGTCACCCTAAAAGCCGACTAATGAAACGTTTCGCCAGCTTGGGGCCGTATCTGCGTGAAGGGCAATGTGAGAACGACCGTTTTTTCTTTGATTGTTTAGCCGTCTGCGTCAATGTTAAGCCTGCTCCAGAGCTGCGAGAGTTTTGGGGTTGGTGGATCGAACTGCATGCTGAAGATACGCGTTTTACCTATTCGTATCAGTTTGGCCTGTTTGATAAGAAAGGGCAGTGGACGCCGGAAAAGATTAAGGATACTGAAGTCAAAACCAAGCTGGAAACCACCCTGCGTGATTTCCATCGTCGTCTGGGCGAACTGCTGGCCACCATGGAGCTGACGCTTGAACCCGCCGCTGATTTCAAAGAAAAACTGATTAAACTTTCCGCCTGACCCCGTTTGACCGCAAGTATTCTGCTGATTTCGCGTTGTGCCTGTTGGCATAACGCGTCTCTCCTGTTACAAAGTCCCTAGTATTATTCTTCTCATCTTACACGGCAGAAACACTATGAACGGCAGCCAGACACTGGTTGTGAAATTGGGCACCAGCGTGTTGACCGGCGGATCGCTGCGTCTTAACCGTGCCCATATTGTCGAACTGGTTCGCCAGTGCGCACAACAGCATGCAGCGGGTCACCGCATCGTTATCGTCACCTCCGGCGCGATTGCCGCCGGGCGCGAACATTTGGGTTACCCCGAACTCCCCGCCACCATCGCCTCCAAGCAGTTGCTGGCGGCGGTCGGGCAGAGCCGGTTGATCCAACTGTGGGAGCAACTGTTCTCCATTTATGGCATCCACGTCGGGCAGATGTTGCTGACGCGTGCCGATCTGGAAGACCGCGAACGCTTCCTCAATGCGCGTGACACCATGACGGCGTTGCTGGACAACCGTATCGTGCCGGTAATCAATGAGAACGACGCGGTAGCGACCGCAGAAATCAAGGTGGGCGACAACGACAACCTGTCGGCATTGGCGGCGATCCTGGCCGGGGCAGACAAACTGTTGTTGCTGACCGATCAGCAGGGGCTGTACACCGCCGACCCACGTAACAACCCGCAGGCAGAGCTGATCCGTGAAGTGCACGGCATCGACGACGCCTTGCGCGCCATCGCCGGGGACAGCGTTTCTGGCCTGGGCACCGGCGGCATGGGCACCAAGCTGCAAGCCGCCGACGTGGCCTGCCGCGCCGGTATCGACGTAATCATCGCCGCCGGCAGCAAGCCGGGCGTGGTGGCCGACGTGATTGAAGGCAAACCGGTGGGCACCCGTTTCCACGCGCTGGAAACCCCGCTGGAAAACCGCAAACGCTGGATCTTCGGCGCACCCCCGGCCGGTGAGATCACCGTCGACGACGGTGCGGTCGACGCCATTATGGCGCGCGGCAGCTCACTGCTGCCGAAGGGCATCCGCGAGGTCAAAGGCGATTTCTCCCGTGGTGAAGTGATCCGCATCCGCAACCTGACGGGGCGCGATCTGGCGCACGGCGTCAGCCGTTATAACAGCGACGCGATGCGCATGATTGCCGGTCACCACTCGCAGGAAATCAGCGAAATTCTCGGTTATGAATACGGCCCGGTGGCAGTTCACCGCGACGATATGATTGTCAGCTAAGGAGTGAGCATGCTCGAGCAGATGGGGAAGGCCGCCAAGCAGGCCTCCTGGCAACTGGCGGTGCTGAGCACGGCGAAGAAAAACCAGGTGCTGTCGGTGATTGCCGACAAACTGGAAGCCGAAAGCGAAGTGATTTTACAGGCTAACGAACAGGACATGGAGCAGGCACGCGCCAGCGGAATGAGCGAAGCGCTGCTCGATCGCCTGTTACTGACCCCGGCACGCCTGGCGGCGATCGCCAACGACGTGCGTCAGGTATGCCGCCTGAACGACCCGGTCGGCCACGTATTGGACGGCAGCCTGCTGGACAGCGGGCTGAAGCTGGAACGCCGCCGGGTGCCGCTCGGCGTGATTGGCGTGATTTATGAAGCACGGCCCAACGTCACCATCGACGTCGCCAGCCTGTGCCTGAAAACCGGCAACGCGGTGATCCTGCGTGGCGGTAAAGAAACCCACCACACCAATCAGGCGACGGTGAAGGTGATCCAGCAGGCGCTGGAACAGTGCGGCCTGCCGGCTGCGGCGGTACAGGCGATTGAAAGCCCGGATCGCGCACTGGTGAATGAATTGCTGCGCCTGGATCGCTACGTCGACATGCTGATCCCACGCGGCGGTGCTGGTCTGCATAAATTGTGCCGCGAACAGTCAACCATCCCGGTGATCACCGGCGGTATCGGCGTTTGCCACACCTATGTTGATGACAGCGTTGATTTCGACAAAGCACTGACGGTGATCGAGAACGCCAAAATTCAACGCCCAAGCGCCTGTAACTCGCTGGAGACGCTGCTGGTGAACCGCAACATCGCCGCAGAGTTCTTGCCAGCACTGAGCAGCAGAATGGCGGCGGTCGGTGTCACCCTGCACGCAGCGGAGAACGCGATGCCACTGCTGCAAGACGGCCCGGCAACGGTGGTGGCGGTAGCGGCGGAAGATTACGACGATGAATGGCTGTCGTTGGATTTGAACGTGGCGCTGGTGGATGACATCGATCAGGCCATCGACCATATTCGCACCCACGGCACCAGCCACTCCGACGCGATCCTCACCCGTTCACTGAGCAGCGCCGAGCACTTCGTGCGTGCGGTGGATTCAAGCGCGGTGTACGTCAACGCCAGCACCCGCTTCACCGACGGCGGCCAGTTCGGCCTTGGCGCAGAAGTGGCGGTCAGCACCCAGAAACTGCACGCCCGTGGCCCAATGGGCCTGGACGCTCTGACCACCTACAAGTGGATCGGTTATGGTGATGATTTGGTTCGCGGTTAAGTTTTAGTACGACGTTGAGATTTACTTTAGGGGCGCAGCATGCTGCGCCCTTTTGTATTCTGGTTCATACCGGAATTGGCATCGTTGCGGGCCTCAAAGAAACCTATTCTGACAGTCGGCTTAGTGCCACAAGCAGACCTTATCATTGAATGGTTATGGATTTTAAAAAATCCGGGAAGCCGACAGTTTGCCCCGGAAACGAAACTAAAACGGTGCAACATTCTCCACTGTATGTTGGAAAACGTAGGGATCGGAAAGTAGTTCAAATTCTTCGTCATCCGGGTAAGTCACCGCTACGTGATAGCTTTCTCCGGCAAAAGTCTTAACCGACTGCAGATCCTGCCAGTAAGTAGCCAGAAAAAAATGCTCCCACTCTCCCTGGGTTTCTCTACGCACAAAAGCGCCTCTGTTGCCAGAGACGCTCTTTGAATGCTCCACACCTGTTTTCTCAAGGTGTTTCGCAAATCCTTCTGCATGTTTAAGCGGAACACAGCCGTGCCAGGTTCTTACAATCATTAGCTTTTCCTCTTTTAGCGGCAAAAACAGAACCATACCACTGGGAGGCATTAAATTGTGTGCTTTCTGAAGATAAGGCCCGCAGTTCGAATTATATTTTTATAATTACGCAGCCATTATTCCGATCTGAATGTCCGCTCCTCGCTCATAGCCGCCGAAGTCCTCTACGGGAGTTTCAGCCAGGATCGTCTACCGGTGCGGAGTCAGCCCACCAATGCCTCGGAAGTGCCTAATTTACCCGTGGTGACTTGATATGCATTGATATTGGCTCTATATCTGCATTCATAATCTGAAGGCCAAAGGTTCAATCCCTAGCTAACACAATACCGCAACCCGCCCACCAATCATTCCCAGCACAGCCCCGGCATCAACCCCAAGCAACCGAGCGTTCAAAGCAAACTCCACCACATCGAGTTTGCGCTCGCCGTTCTCAACCTTGGCGATAAACGACTGCGAGCATCCCGAAGTATTTTTATAACTAATTGATACTCGGTTGAATAAACTGAAGTCATGGCGTTTTCCGCGAGTGATATCCCAAAATCGAATATCTGCCATTATCCCAAAAAGGGATTGTTGAGCAATAAGTTAACAAAGATGATTAATCATTATGGATAAACGAGGCTGGTACCTTGCGGACGTTATCGTCTTATTAAGTAAGGGGCCGCGGTAGTGAATGCTATCCGCAACCCCCATTATTATTCAATACATATTCTAAATTATTTCTTAACCATAAGGTGTTTACGTTCTTCTTTACTCATCGCCTTGTTTGAGCTGGAAATAACGCAATTGTATTCCTTCCCTTTATTAATAATCATAAAGGTGCTGACGGGTTTTTTAAAATCTTTGCCGATGGTGAAATAAACATAGTCCTGCGGCAGAACATTGGGTTTAAAGGCACCAAAGGCATAAACCCCTTCAAGACCGAGTGGGGATAAATCAACCGTCAACTCCAGCGGTTGCGTGGCCATCGGGGAGGGCAGCATAGATTTCGCGGACATCATCATCGAGCTGGGGTTAACGGTGTATTCGCTGGTGACTTTCATCCCGACATACTTGGACGTCGGCATAGAAAGCTCCTTCATGCAGGCCGCGTCGTGTTGGGGCGCGGGGCTGCCATTCTCCTGCACGGCATGCACGTGTTCCAGGGTAACCGTCTCTTTGCCGGTCACCGGTTGTTTGCTGTCTGCTGCGTGCGCCATGCCGGCCATCGCGATGGCGGCAACGGTAGGTAAAATAACGCCAGTTATTATTTTCATTACTTTGCTCCTGACTTTATGATGGGAAGTTAATATTAACTTTCCCGTGTGTGTAGCCGATGGAATTTAATTAATGAAATCATGAGGGCACGGCGTCGCCTTGTGTTGCCACAGGGCATGACACCGCTCTCCCGAAAAATAACTGGCGTTTTTTAAGATGAATATAATCAGTGGTTAATAAGATTGGTTGCGGATCTTCGTCAGCCCATGGGCTTATAATTTGTATGAATAACCTTAGTCAATAACTGGAATAGATACAAATTGCCGGATAAAAATTTATTTTTAATAGTCATAAACTATAAAAATAATAAGCCAATGGATTATATCCATTGGCTTATATATACATGCTTATTATTACACTGTTGGTATTGTCACCTATAGCTAAGGCTTTTTCAGCCACGGCAGCATGCGCACCAGCGCATTGTCCTTAACGATATAGTGATGGAACAGCGCGGCGGCGGCATGCAGCCCAATCAGCCAATAACCGAAGGCCGCCAGCGTCTTGTGCCAGCCGATAATCATCCGCGCCTGCGGCCGATCGGCGACCTCGGCAAAAGGCATCGGCAGGCCAAACAGAAACCACTCTTTACCGCCCAGATAGCGGGAATAAACCCCCAACACTGGCAGCGTCAGCAGCAACAGATAAATCAGGCTGTGCACCAGATGCGCCGCGCCGGTTTGCCATTTAGCCGGTTTCGGGCTGATGGCAGGGCTGGTGTGGCGCCAGCGCAGGAATAGACGGGCGATCATCAATACAAACACCGTCACCCCACAGCTGAAGTGGGTCACCACCAACACGTACCATAACGGGGTGCCCGGTATGGTAAATCCTCTTAGCTCAATCGTCGTGCAGGTGATGATCAGCAGGATCGCCACCAGCCAGTGCAGACGGATCTGCATCGGCATATAAGAGTTCTGCACCGGGTTGCCTTTGAATGTTAAATCACAGTGCTGATGAGAGTAACCAAATGTTACAGAGGAGGAAAGCGCCGGATGTGAAAATCATCCGGCGCGTGTAGTGACTCAGTTGGCCTTGGCTTTGGCGAAGTCACTGCCGTTAACGTCAACCACATAGCCGCTGACGTTGCTGCGGGTGGCGTAGAACACCTTGCCGTTAGCCAATGGCAGCAGGGGGAGCTGTTTGGCAAAAATCACCTGCGCCTGCTGGTAAAGCTTGGCGCGTTCGGCCGGGGCGCTGACCGAAATTGCCTGCTGGATCAGCTTGTCATAGCTGCTGTCGCACCAACGGGCCGCATTGGCACCGGTCTGCACGCCGGCGCAGTTGAGCAGCGTGGCGAAGTTGTCCGGGTCGCCGTTATCCGACATCCAGCCGTACAACGCGCTCTGCTGTTCCCCTTTGCGCAGCCCGGCCAGGTACTGGCCCCATTCCCAGGTGACGATTTTGGCCTTCACGCCCACTTTCGCCCAGTCGTTTTGGATCATCTGGGCGATGCGGCGTGAGTTAGGGTTGTAAGGGCGGGCTACCGGCATCGACCAGATATCGGTCTCAAAGCCTTTTTCCAGCCCGGCCTGTTTCAGCAGTTCACGCGCTTTGTCCGGGTTGTAAGCGTATTCCGGCAGCTTGTCGTTGTAGCCCAGCATGCCCGGCGGCAGTATCGAGTTGGCCGTGTTGCCACTTTCTTTAAACACCGCCGCGACGATGGCCTTTTTGTCCACCGCGTAGCTCAGCGCCTGGCGCACCAGCACGTTATCAAACGGCTTCTTCTGGGTATTGAATGCCAGATAGCCGACGTTCAGGCCGTCGATACTGTGCAGCTGCAGGTTTTTGTCGCTCTTGATGGCGTCAAACTGTTCCGCCAGCGGGGCAGGGATAATCTGGCACTCGTTGGTTTTCAGCTTCGCCAGCCGGGTTTCCGGGTTTGGCGTGATGGAGAAGATCAGGTGCTTGCTGGCCACTTCGCCCTGCCAGTAATGCGGGTTGGCGATGTAGCGGATCAGCGAGTCCTGCTTGTACTGCTGCAGTGCGAACGGACCGGTACCGATCGGCCAGTTATCGACGTTCTCCGGCGTGCCTTTTTTCAGCATGGCATCGGCATATTCAGCGGAAAGGATCGAAGCGAAGTCCATGGTCCAGTCCGCCAGGAAGGCGGCGTTAGGCTGGCTCAGCGTAAAGCGCACGTGGTCGTTATCCACCGCCTCCACTTTGGTGATCAGTTTGTCCAGCCCGGTGTCGGTAAAGTACTCGTAGTTGCCGCCGGACACCTTGTGATACGGATTATTGGCATCTTTTTGGCGCATCACGGTGAACACCACGTCCTCGGCGTTGAAGTCACGCGTTGGGGTGAAGTATTTGTTGCTGTTGAATTTCACGCCCTTGCGCAGCGTAAAGGTGTAGGTCTTGCCGTCCGGGCTGATGGTCCACTCGGTCGCCAGTGAGGGAGCGGGGGTTTTATCGCTTTCACGCAGCGTCAGCAGGCGGTTGTACAACACCTGCGAGGTGGCGATAAAGGTGGTTCCGGAGCTCGATAGCTGCGGGTTGAAAGACTCCGGCGAGGCCACGGTGCAGTAGACCAGGGTATCGCTGGCGGCCAGGGCATGGCCCGCCGTCAACAGGCCGGTTCCCGCTAATAACAGACCCATAGTGCTTGGTTTTAAACGCATAAAATGGATGGCTCCCTCAGGTTGATTGAGGACACTGCCGCCGCATTGGCATTCAGGCAGCCCTCAAATTAAATATAAGTGATTGATAGCAGATATGGGAACTGGGGGATGAGAGTTCTCTCCCGATCTGTTGCTTCGTCATGTGCCGGTTAGTCAGGCAAGTTTGCGGTATGAACAGGTTGTTCTATATTCATGAAAATGATAATAAGTGTTATTATCATTTTCATTTGTAACTGAATCGAAACATCTTCAGTGCGCTGTGGCCGTTGTTTTTAGTGGCCCACGCCGTCTCGTTTTTACCTGAACCAGGGAGGTCAGGCACGCCAACCACAATAAGCAGGAACACGCCGGGCAGTCTGCCAACGGGTCGCCCAGCCGTGCCCAGCATTCATCCCGCTTTGGCCGCTATCAAACGTAATTTGCGGCGGCGGGGTTTTGGCTTGTGTTGTTTCAACATTTGTTTATGGCTTTTCAAAGGTAGGTAACATGTCGGGAACTGTTTTAGCTACTGAATGGCTGCCGCTGACACCGGCGCAGTTAGACTTCTGGGACGAATTTACCTTGCACCCCAGGCAGCCCTTTTCCACCGTCGCCCACGTCAGCGAACTCCGTGGTGCGGTGGATGAGCTGGCGCTGGCTCGGGCAATCACGCTCACCATGGCGGAAACGCAGGCGTTTGCCTTGCGGTTTAGCGCCGGTACTGGCGATAGCCCGCCGCTGCAGCGTTACGACCCTCAATCGGTGCCGCCCTTGCAGAAAATTGATCTGCAGGCGCAGTCCGATCCTTATCAGGCAGCGATGCGGCTGATGCAGGCGGATGTCGAACGACCAATAGATTTACGCAGCGAACCGGTGGCGGCCGTATGGCTGATCAAACTGGAGCCGTCGCGCTACCTCTGGTATCTGCGCACTCATCATATTGTGATCGATGGCTTCGGTATGGCGTTGGTCGAACACCGCTGCGCCACGCTATACGCGCATTTCCTTGGCAACGGCGCAGTGGGGCAGGCTCTGGGCACCTTCAGCGCTTTCCAGCATCATGAACTGGCCTATGCCGCTTCTGAACGTTGCTCAAAGGATCGGCTTTTTTGGCAGAACTATCTGCCGCCGTCACAGACCTTGCCGACGGTGCGCAAAGGCGGCCGGGAGTACGGCGTGAAATGCCTGAGCACCAGCACGGCTCTGCCGGAAGAGATTTCGCTGCGGTTGCGTGAGCTGTCGGAACGCAGCGGTATTGGCTGGCCCGATCTGCTGCTGGCACTGTCCGCCGCCTGGCTGTTCTTTACTTTACCGCCGTTGCCGCATGATAAAGGCGATACGCGCACCCTATGGATGCCGGTGATGAACCGTCGCAGCAGCCAGGCGACCAATACTCCGGCGCTGGCGGTCAATACGCTGCCGTTGTTGGTATCACTGCGCGGGGAGGAGACGCTGGGGCGTTTTCTGTCAGATATGGCGCAGAGGCTGCGCGAGCTGCGCAGTCACGCCGGTTATCGCTTGCGGCAGATTGCTGCCGATCGCGGCGTGACGCCGGCTTCGCGTTTGTTTATCTCTCCGTTTATCAACGTTCAGCCGTTTGATCCGGCCGGTTTCAGCGGTTGCACCAGCACGCGGCGGGTACTGGCCGGCGGATCTGGCGACGGCGCTAACCTGACCTTCCGTGGCCGCACTGATGCCGGCGATCTGTATCTGGATATTGATATTTACGTGCAGCAGTTCCCCACGGCTGGGGTTGCCGACTACGGCAATGCCCTGCAGGAGTTTTTACTGCGTGCGTTGCAGGAAGAGGCGTTGGAAACTTCGGTCGGTGAACTGGTGGCGGTGCCCGCCTGATGCCGAGCAGGTAGGGGTCGAACACGTTCGACCCGATTTACCCTTGGGTGATGTGAGAGGGCGCAGCATGCAGCGCCCCTACGTTTAAACAGTGTTAACGCGCCAGTAGCGCTGCGACCTCCCGGGCATTTTTGCAGGGGATCAGCAGCGTGGGTGGCAGACGGGTGCCGAAGGCGTCGTTGAGCTGTGCGGCCACCTGCCGAATGTGCGGCAGTTTCAGCCCCATGCTGATAAAGGCGGTTTCATCTCCCCATTCCGGGCGTGGCGTTGCGCCGATGGTCTGCAAATAGATAGCTAAAATCTTGCCGCTATTGGCCGGTGCTGTGCCTGGCAACGGTGCGGCGCAGGCGTTTAACCCCGGTGCCGCCCGTTCGGCGCTGAAGGCGGCGCGGATGCGGTGGCGGTCTGTCTTGCCATTGCCCGAAAGCGGCAGCGCTTCGGCGTGGATAAAGCGCGTCGGGATATGTGTGCAGGGCAGGTAACCGGTTGAGAACGCGCGGATCGCCGCCAGCGACAGTGGTTCGCCGTTGTGAGTGAGGTACATCGCCCCGAGCGTGGCTTCGCCGTTATCTCCGCCGGGGTAATCCACCACCACGATGTCGAGGATCGCCTCGTGTCCACGCAAGACGTCTTCAATCTCCGGCAGCGAGACGCGCACGCCACGGATTTTCACGTAGCCGTTCACCCGGCTGGCGAACAGGATATTGCCATCGGCACGATAGTAACCCTGGTCGCCAGTGCGGAAGGCGCGCAGCGGTTGGCCGTCTGGCCCCTCCAGCGTGACGAAATCATGCTGTTTTAAATCACCGTCTTCCAGATACCCCAATGCCAGATTCACCCCGGCAGTGTGGATGCGGCCGACCACACCGGCCGGGCAGTGGCTGCCGTCGTCATGGCAAATAAAATACTGGTTGGCCGGCAATGGTTGGCCATAGGGCACGGTTCCGGTGTCCTGCGGTGCTATCGGGTGCCAGATGCTCCAGATGGTGGTTTCGGTTGGCCCGCCGAGCGAGAACAGGCTGATATCCGGGCGCAGGCCACGCAATTGCTGCACCGTGGCCGGTTTGATGTAGTCGCCACCCTGAGCCACCAGCCGCAGCGAACGCAGGCTGTCGTCGGTTTTACAGGTCAGCAGCATCTCCAAAATGGCCGGTACCGAACACCACAGGCTGACGCGATAGCGCTCCACCAGTTGGTTCCAACTGATGGCGTCTTTTTCCTGATGGGGTGCCGGTAACACCAGGGTCGCACCGGCGCTGAGCGAGCCGAACAGATCAAACATCGACATATCATGGTGCGGTGGCGTGACCGAGATCATCACGTCATCGGCGGTGACCGCCCAGCGTTGCAGGGTCTGGCCGATAACGTTAGCGGTGGCGCGGTTGTTGAGCACCACGCACTTCGGCTTGCCGGTGGTACCGGAGGTATACAGGTAATAACTGGCCTCGCTGCTGGCGCTGCGTTCGGTCAGCGTCTGGCGGTCCGGCAATGCTGCGTGGCTTGCTGACGGGGCGAGCAGCGCTGCCGGTGTTACCCCGTTCGGTGTTTCCAGTTCACCACGCTGAACCACCAGATCCGGCCGACAGTTGGTCAGCAGATAAGCGGTGCGCTCCGGAGGCGAGTTAATGTCGATCGGCACCCAGATAATCCCCAACAGCGCACAGGCCAGCGAGATAGTGACATGCTCCGGGCTACGCGCCAGATACAGCGCCAGTACGCTGCCAGGCCCCAGACCACGTTGTTGCAGATTGGCCATTACCGCGGCGACCTGCTCGCCTAGTTGCGGGTAAGTCAGGGTTTGTTGATCGCAGATCAGCGCCGGTCGTGGCTGCGGATCGTTAAATAGTCGTTCCGCCAACTCAGCAAGATAAGGGTAAGCACTGAATGCCGCCTCGTCGTGGTTATGGCGGTAATGCTGATAATCGATAAATTGCGCCGGGGCAATTTCCAGATCACCGTCCCGGCACATCAACATCACCCGGCGCTGCAGCGCGCCCAGCATCGCCTGCACCTGCTCGCCATCCAGCGCTTGCTCGGCATAGTCAACGCACAGCAGCAGGTTTTTGTCGGCATCCTGCGTCAGCCGGATATCAATCGCCACCTGCGGCGTCTGGGTTACGCCGTCAAAATAACGCACTGGTGCATGGGCCGGCAGTGTCTCCCAGCCCAGACAGTTGGTGAGGATCACCGGCAGCGCAGGGGATCCCTGACTGTGGCTTTGTAGCTGCCGCGCCAGATCAACGCCGGAAAACGTCAGGTGATCGAGTGCGCCCAGCACGTCGTCCTGCAGCGCCTGCGCGCGGCTGACAAAGCTGCCGCCAAGGCGGGTATAACGCACCGCCACGAAGGTGGAAGCGTTACTGAGTGAGCCATCCGCCGCTGGAAATGCCACCGGCACCCCAACGCAAAGCTCGCCGTCGGTGGTCCATTGCGCCAGCGTATCGAGGATCAGCGCCGAAAGGCTGCTGTTGCGCAGCAGGGCATGGGCGGACCCCAGGCGTGAAAACTGTTTCAGTACCTCGCGCGGCAGGGTCAGGTTGGCACGGCGGTAACGCGAAGATTTGATATTGGCCAGCGGAGTGCGCCACGGCAACGCCGACGGGGTGGTAATGTCCTGCAGCTTGGCCTGCCAGTAGGCGGCGTCGGCCTGACGCTGCTCTGCCGTGGCGATGGCCGGTGGGCTGGTGGGGGCGATGGGCGGCAGCGTGGCGTCGTCAAACAGCCGGGCGATCACGCTGGAGATGCCCTGACCGTCGAGAATTAGCGCGTCGAAGCTGGTGAAAATCACACTGTCGTAAGGGTTGCCTGCCACGTCCTGCATCTCTGGCAATTGAATGGCGACAATACGCCACAGCGGCTGCGCGGGATCGTGGCGCTGGTGCGAATATTGCTCGCGAAGGTCGGCCAGACGTTGTTGTGCAGCCTGATGATCGAGCGCCCGCAGATCCTGTCGATCCAGGTTCAGCGTGGCTTCCGGCCGAACATGCTGAGTAAAGCGCTGGGGATCGATGCAGGTACGAAGCGCCGCGTAATGTTGTACCAGCTCCCTCAGCCGGGTTTCCAGCCGTGCCAAATCCAGCCGCAGGCCGTGATATTCGCGAAAGTCGTGCATTGCCACGCCGCCGAGCGGCCATTGTTCGCTGCGGCCGAGCAGATAAGCCTGCTGCAGCGTGGTTAATGGTGTCTCCATGGTATTTCCCTATTGTCGCTAACCAACGAAAAAGAATGCGGAGCGCGTGAGGCTACGCGCCCGTCACTGATATCAGGCTTTGGGTGTCAGTACCTTCAGCAGCATTTGCGCCCCCTCGACGGCGTTGGGCGCCTGCCGGCAGATCAGCGCAGCAAGGGCCGCCGGGGATGGATTAGCCGCTACGTCCGCTGGGGTCAGCGCCACCGACAGATATTTGTTAACCACCGCCAGTAATGCCGGCAGCCCGTCCTGCGGCAATGGCAGGGCGTTGATGTCGTCGTCATCACTCAGCCTGGCGTCCGGCACCACGCGTGCCAGCAAATGATGCAGCAGTTGGCGCACTGGCATTTGGCGGGCCAATGCCGGTGTGGAACACTCTGCCAGCCACTGCGCCAGCGGCAGATTGAAGCTGCCCGGTTGGTTGGCGGCCTGTTTCAGCAAGGCGCCATAGGTGGCAAACAACTGTGGCAGCAGCCCATCCGGGAAGGCATCCAGTCGCACGTCCCAGTTGATCAGAATGCCGCCGTTGGCGTGCGCCACCTGGGCATCCAGCGCCACCTGCGGTCCCTGGGAAATCACCCATTCCAGCGGACCAAAGGTGCGGGTGACATTGCCTGAGAACAGCGCTTTGCCGCGAATGCCGAAACCGGCGGTAAATACCACCGGTGAGGGCTGCATGCTGCCCTGCAGACGCGACAGATCGCGCATCACGCTGACGCCCGGATAGTCGGCATGGGCGATCAATTCTGCCAACTGCGACATCAGGCGTCGGCAGAAGGCGGGCAGGTTTTCTGCCGGATCCAGCTCCACGCCGAGCAGCACCAAATTGGAGAAGTCGCCAATCAGGTTGTCGACGCTCTCTTCGGCACGATGGAACAGCGGTACGTTCAGCCGAAAGCGCGACAGCCTCCAGCCGTGGCCGACGGTGACGGCGAACAGCGCTAAAAACAACGATGAAAGCGTGATGCGGTGCGCTTTGGCGACTTGCTCCAGGGCTTTGGTTTCTGTGGCGCTCAGTTGCAGCGCCAGCCGATCGCTACGGCAGCGATCCGGGGTACGCAGCAGGTGCGGTGCGGGCGGCAACTGGGCTAGCCGCTCACGCCACCAGGCCTGCGCGCGGGTGCGGTGTGCATGAAGCTCGGTGTCAGCTTGCTGCCGCTCCAGATAGTCAAAGTAGGCAATGCTGCTGTCGCTCGGTGCCACCGGGCATTGATGATAAAAACGCGCCAAATCCTCCATCAGCACGCGAAAGCTCATGGCATCACCGGCAATCATATCCAGATCGACATGTAACCTGCTGTGGCCACCCGGCAGCAGGCTGAGGCTGATATCACAGGGGATACCCTGTTCCAGCGGCAGCATTTGGCTGCTTTTCGCCAGCCGTTTTTCGGCAAGCCTGTGGGTAACATCGGCAGTGTCCGCGTGGCTAAAATCGTCCAGATGCAGGCCATGTTGCGGGCCGCAGGGGGCGATAGTTTGTTGGCCATCGGCGGTGACCTGCAGGCGTAACATGGGGTGATGCAGGTAAAGAATGGCAACGGCCTGTCTCAGTCGTTCGACATCCAGGTCGCAGCAGTTAAATTCCGCATACAGGTGGGCACTGACGCCCCCCAGTGGCGCTGCGGATTGCCGGCCCACCCAGTAGGCGGCCTGCATCGTGGTCAAGGCTTTCATCGGGTTTCCATCAAGATTTAGAGACTGTAAGAATATATTGCAATGTTAATGGGAATGAAAATTATTACTATTAATATTTATTATGATAACGCAGAGGAATAATGTGGTTAATGCTGGGCGGTACTCAGGGGGGTAAATTATTAACTCTGATATGGTTATGTTTTATATTCATTTTAAATGAAATTATTGATTTTTTAGTGATGTGATTCTTTTGCTTTACCGATCTCCTTTCTGATTGTTTTTCCTGGCATTCATTCACTCAAGTGATAATGATTTGCATTAAAATATGTAAAATATTATCATTATTAACAATTCTTTACGTTTCCAGACAAAAATCAGCCTCTACCCGCTGCGTATCGGGGGTGGGGCGTTTGTCTGCGGCAAGGATATGCAACAGCAAGGTCAGGAAGGCCGCAATGCCATTGTCAGTGTGAAAAGCAGCGTCGTTACCTATGTGAAAACAATTAAATTTTTGTGCATCTGGGATGAAAGGAGAATACATCTATGAGCAAGCATTCAGCGGCTCAAAGGCATAAAATCGTAGGAAACAAGGAAAAAGCAGGCTTACAGGTCATCGGGGCATTTTCCTCACTCTTTCTGGGTCTTTGCTCTCTGTCTGTCGGCAGCGTTAACGCCGCCGTCGTGGACGAGAAGGTTCAGGAAACCGCAGACAGCAAACGTAACGACAACTGGCAGGACTCCGAGAGCCTGCTGGTCACCGGCGAAAAAATCAAACGCAGCATTTTTGATACCGGCTCCAGCGTGCAAGTGTTCGACAGCGAACGCATTGCCTCTATGCCCAATGCGTTGCAGGTCCCTGATTTACTGAGGATGACTGCCAACGTCATGGATGTGGGCATCGGTAACGACCTTCCGACCGTGCGCGGTATCGATGGCTCCGGCCCGAATACCGGTGCCAATGCCTTCCTCAGCGGCACCCGCCCACGTCTCAATCTGTCATTGGATGGGCGTTCATTAACCTATAACGAGCAGGCCTACGGCCCGCAGTCGCTGTGGGATCTGGATCGCGTAGAAGTCTTCCTCGGGCCGCAGAGCTATATTCAGGGGCGCAACGCCATTGCCGGCGCCATCGTGATGGCCAGTAAGGATCCGACCTTTGACTGGGAAAGCGCCTTCAAGGGGGGCGCGGGCAACCAGCATTCTTCACAACTGTCCGCCATGGTCTCCGGCCCGCTGGTGGAAGACCAACTGGCGTTCCGCGTCAGCGTCGATCGTCAGCGCCGCCGTAGTGACGTCGACCTGCCCGCCTATGAACCGGTGGGCGATCCGCGCGAGGTTGAAGCCACTACCGCCCGTGCCAAACTGTTGTTCAACCCGGCAGGTATGCGCGAGTTGACCACCAAGCTGACCTTTAACCATTTTGGCAGCACCTCACCGCAAAACGAGAGCCTCAATCCGCTGGTTCACCCGACCAGCCTGCGTCACGATCCGCGTCGTGCGGTATTTAAAAGCAACACCAACAGCGGCGTCTGGGATCTGGCCTGGGAGCAGTCCGACAGCCTGACGCTGGAAAACCGGGTGATCTACACCGACTTCAATATCAACCGTCCTACCGCTTATGCCTTGCCGTACGCCGATATCGGCGGCAAAGAGGTGCATGTGGAGCCGGTGGCGCGCTTTGGCGGGCCGGGCAGCCGCCTGCACGGGCTGGCGGGGTTGCGTTACTTCCACGCCAAGCAGGATGAGTTCGTTAATATTTTCGGTGGTTCCACCTTCAAGGATAAAACCGACACTAATTCGGTGTTTGCCGAACTGACCTATGCCATCACGCCACAGGTGGACCTTACCGCCGCCAGCCGCCTGGAGCGAGAGCACCGTCAGCGTACCGGTGGCAGCAAGGCCGTACGTATCGACTTCGACGAAACCTACGACGTGTTCCTGCCGAAGCTGGATCTGGCCTGGAAACCGACGGATACCCAGACCTACGGCGCCAAAGTGGCGCGGGGTTATAACGCCGGTGGCGCGGGCATCACTATCGGCACGCCGGTGGTCAACTACACCTACGGTTCCGAGTATGTCTGGAACTATGAGCTCTACACCCGTCACCACCTGAAAGACGCCAACGTCATTCTGACCAGCAACATTTTCTACAACGACTACAAAGACATGCAGTTGCCGTACTCCCTGGGGCCAAACTCATCGGTGATCCGCAATGCCGACAAGGTGGAAACCTACGGTGCGGAGATGGGGGCGACCTGGCAGCCGCGCTGGGACTTCGAGCTGTTCACTAACGTTGGCCTGTTGAAGACCAAAATCAAGAAGTTCTCGGGCAGCGGCGTCGATGGGCACGAACTGGCGCGTGCGCCGGCTTATACCGCCAACATGGGCGCCAAGTACCAACTGATGGCCGGGCTGGAACTGAGCGGCAACGTGGCGTTCTCGGACTCCTACTACTCGCAGTACGACAACGACTCACGCGGGCGCATCGGTTCTTACTGGTCGGCGAATACCCAACTGGCGTACACCTTCGCCTATGGTCGCGCCACCCTGTATGCACAGAACCTGTTTGACTCGGAGCGTCGCGTGATGGTCAGCGGCAACGACGTGTACACGGCGACTCAGCAGCGCCCGCGCATGATTGGCGCGGCACTTGAACTGACATTCTGATGCGGTAGCAGCCAGTCTGCACAAGGGGCGTACCAACGCCCCTTTTCATGACTCGCGTTCCCCGATGTTCCGGCGTGGCCGGGCGCAAGGAGATAGAGCAGTGAGCGGTTATTTTGACAATATTCTTAGCGATGACGAAGCCCAGCGTTTGGATCTAGCGTTCCAGACGCTGGGTGCGCGGGCAGCGGATGCCTCTCAACCCTTGAGTGAAGCGGAAGAGCTGGCGTGGTTCATGCACCAGCAGCGGGGCGATGGCAGCAGCCAGCAGGCAATGGCCTGGCGTCTGGGTGGCGAGCCGGATATCGGCCGTTTGGTTAGCGCGCTGGAAGCCCTGACGCGGCTGATGCCTGAACTGGACGTTCGTTATGACTTCGATGACGAACAGGGGTTACGCAAACTGCGCGGTAACGCGACGCTAAACCCGGTGAGCATTCAGGCGGTGTTGGACGAACGACAGGCGGTTAGCCGTTTGCTGCAGGCGCAGGCCGCTCCTCTCGAACTGGCGCGAGAAGCACCGATACGTTTCCTGCTGTTCACCGGCACCGGAGCGATATTAGGCGTAGTGGCGCACGATATTTTGGCGGAAACGCTGTCCTGTCGGCAATTATTGACCACGCTGTCGGCGCTGTATAACGGTATTGAGCCGACGCCGAGTTTTGCCATCATTCCTCCGGTGGCGACCCTGGCGGAAGCCAGCGAACTGGCGCTGCCGTGGCCGCGTCAGGCGACGGCCCTGCGCGATTACCAGACTTCCGCCCCTCAGGATGAGCTGCTGGCTCAGGCCGGGGTGCGTATAGCGACTCGCGTAGCGCGCAAAATCTTGCCTGCTGCAGACAACCCGGCGACGCTGCTGGCGGCGATTGCCGTGCGTTTTGGGCGCTTTATCAGCGCGCAGTCTGGCGGGCAACCGGTGCAACTGAGTGTGCCGCAGGGCGATGCGCAGCAGGCGAGCGGTCTGGACGCCTGGATGAGCACTGCGCAACTCAAACGTCTGACCCTGGGGCCTGTGGATCCTGAGGCGGAAAGTCGCCTGCTGGCACAACAAACGGCGGAACGGGCTAATCCCCAGCTGGCCCAACTGTTGGTGACCTGGCTGGCGGACTCGTCGGTGGCGTTGCAGCTTGACGGTGTCAGCGCCGAACGACTGTTGCTGCCACCACTGCATACGCCGTTTGAAATGGTGCTGGCCCTGAGCCTGCCGGATCCGGACACGGTGGTGCTGGAACTGGTTACGGATCCCCGTTTAACCCCACATGCCGCGCCTTTCCTGCTGGAGCAGTTTGTTGCTTTCCTCGCCGGACGGTTAATAACCACGGCGCTACTTCCTGCCGCTGAGCAGCCGTCAACCTTGCACGAGAGCGTTTTGGCGACGCAAGACGCGCAAGCAGAAAATGCCGAGATTACCCAACTGATCCTGGCGGAATTCCGTGACGCGCTGGTCGCACCGGAGATGACCGCCGATGAAGATTTCTTCGATCGCGGCGGGCACTCGCTGGTGGCTACCCGGGTTATCGGCCGCCTGCTCAGCCTGCACCGCATCGAACTCAACATTAACGATCTGTTCAGCCACGCGACCGCCCGTGGATTGTCGGCTTACGCCAAACGTCAGGCAGTGGCGGAACCGAGCGCACAGCAACTTGCCGCGCAAACACAGGGGGAGGTGGTTCAGGCGCCGTTGTCTCTGGCACAGCACTCCTTGTGGAAGGTCTACGAGGCCTTCGGCCACGACGAAATCTTCAATCTGCCATTCGCCATCTGTTTCCTTGATCCGGTGGATGAAACCGCGCTGCGTCAGGCGTTTATCGACGTGATGACCCGCCACAGCGTATTGCGTTCGCTGTTTATCGACCGCGACGGCGAGGTATATCAACAGGTGGTGCCAGCCGCTGACCTGCTGGATTACGGCTGGTTTTATTTCTCCGATGAAACACCGGCCGGTAATGCCAGTGAGTTGTTGGCCAGGGCGGGGGATCACCGTTTTGATCTGACCGCCGAGCTGCCGCTGCGCGTTACCTTCCTGCGGGATGCCGCCACCGGTCAGCAGTTGCTTTCGCTGCTGTTCCACCATGTGGTGCTCGACGAGTGGTCGCTGAACCTGATGATGGACGAATTGGGGGTTGCCTATAGCCAGCGCGTGGCGGGGCAGGCGCCGCAGTGGAAAAGTGCCGTGCCGCAGTTTCATGCCTTTGCCCGGCAGCAGCAGGCGGGCGGCGTAGTACAGCAGCACCTGGATTACTGGCTGGATAACCTGCGCGACGCGCCGGTCGGTCAGCCGTTGTTCCAGCAGCAACCTTCGCACCACCCTGCGGTACCGGCCGACGCCGACGTTGACGGCGGCTGGCTGGAGTTTGACGTCGACCCGGCGGTGGCCGATGGGCTGTACGCGCAGGCCAGAAAGAACAACGCCTCACTGTTCAACGTGGTCTACGCCGGGATTACCTCGGCCCTGCGCCTGCTCGGTGGCCCGGCGGATCTGCTGGTGGGCACTTCCACCTCTGGCCGTAACGACGCCGAGTTTTTCGACACCATCGGCTATTTCACCACTGTGGTGGTGCACCGGGTACGTTTCGCCGAACAGTTGACGGTGGCGGGCCTGATTGATCAGGTTAAAAACACCATCAACGGTTCCATGCCCTACACCGATATCCCCATCGATCTGGTGGAAGAAGGGCTGTTTGGTGTTGATGCCGATCGCAAGAATCACATGTTCGAAGTGTTCATTCAGATCCACAGCCGCATCAAGTTGAATGGGGCATTCACCCTGCAGGATGGCAGCAGGGTGGCCTACCGTCAGGTAGAGCCGGAGAAAACCGCATCGCTGCTCGGTTTGCAGTTTGAAGTGATGGAAGAAAATCTCGATGGCGCGAAATCCCTGCGCGTGATGATGACCTACCGCACCGATCACTACACCGCGCACCAGGCTGAGCTGATCGCCGGCAGCATTCAGCACGTGTTTTCACATTTTGCCCAGTTGGCCGACGGGGATATGCCGCTGGCAGCCCTGCCGCCGGTACCACGGCAATGACACTGTTCACCCTAACTGACTTTATTACTTTCATGGAGATAAACGGATGTCTGGAACTTTAGGAACACCCCGCGCTTTATTGTCATTGTTGATCGCCACGTCGTTGGTGGTGGCCGGTGCGGCACAGGCCCGTGATGCCGGGATTAAGCCAGAAGATATCAAGCGTCAGCCTTTATCGTCGGCGGTGGTGGAAATGGCCTTCAGCCCAAGCCAACAGGCACTGTTTGTCAGTGCACCGGACTGGAAGGAAGAGGCGAAATCCCGCGTGCTGCGTCTGGATCCGGCCACGCTGGCGGTGCAGGCGGAGATCCCGCTGCAGGTGAAGGGCTTCGGCGTGGCGCTGGATGATGCCGGGCATCGGCTCTATCTGACACAGGGTTTCAACGGCTCGGTCGGCGTGGTCGACACCACCACTAACCGAGCACTGGCCAGCATCCCGGTGACCGAAAAGAGCATGCTGGAAAAAACCTACAAAGACGCCGGTATCAGCGGTAAACGACTGGAGTTTTTGCTCGAAGAGCTTAAGCGCTTCAAGATAACCGAAGACTATCAATACCGTATCCGCGAGGTGAAATATGACGCGCAGACCGGTCGCTTGTTCCTGCCGGGGCTGGGCTTCGGGGTGGATAGCGTGCTGTTTGTGGTGGATACCAAAACCAAAAAACTGGAAAAAATGATCCCAGGGTTTGGCTACAACGCGGTAGGCATCACCCTCGACGAAAAAGGACGGCGCGTATTTGTCTCTAACATGCAGGGACAGTTGATCACCCTGAATGCCGACACGCTGGCGATCACCTCCACCAAAGAGATCCAGGCGGATCAGTTGCTGAATCTGGTGTATGACGGCAAGAACAACCGTTTGTTAGGCGTGGATCAGGGGATCGATCGCGATAACTATCGCAACACTCATCTGGAGCGCGACTACGTGAAGCGCAGCAGTGGTCACCGGGTGTTTGCACTGGACGCGGACAGCGGCAAGGTATTGGCCAGCGAACTGACCGATGAAGTGCCGATCGGTCTGCTGCTGGACGATCGTAATCAGCGGGTGTACGTCGCCAACCGCAATGGGGTCCGTGTCGACCACGGCGCGGGTACGTTAACGGTGTTCGATTCGAAGACCCTCAAACGCCTGCAAACGCTGGATTTGCCACCGCACCCTAACAGCCTGGCACTGGATACCAGTAACAATGTGCTGTTCGTGACGGTGAAAAATGATGGTGCCAGCACCAAGGCCGGTAAACCAGAAAGCGTGGTGCGTATTCAACTGCCGAAAAACTAGTTTTATCCTGCTGCGTCAGTGAAGGCTGACGCAGCGTATTTCTGCCCGACCTCAATATGCCGCCAGCTCATGCATACACATTCTGTGCTTCTTCACGGCCAACGCAATTGATCCCCACTGCAACGCAGATCTACACTGCTGGACGGAAGGCATCGCCATTCCCCCCGATATTTGATCAGCCAAATACCTCCATTAAGGGCTTCCCATGAATCATTTTCGACCCGTTGCACTGGAACATGCCAGCCGTTTACTTAACCATGGCCCGACGGTGTTGCTCACCAGCAGAAGTCAGGATGGCGCACGGCGCAATGTGATGGCGGCCGCTTGGTCGATGCCGGTTGAATTTACGCCGCCGCGAATTGCCATTGTGGTCGACAAGGCGGCGCATTCCCGACAAATGATCGAAGAGAGCGGGGTGTTTGGTATCTGCATTCCGGCTGCGATGTTTATCGACACCACCTATGCGGTGGGCAATATCTCGGGGCAGGAGGTGGAGGATAAGTTTTCCCGTTTCAATATTGCCACGATCTCCAGTGCGACGTTGAATGTCCCCTTGATAGAACAGGGCTGCGTGGCCTGGCTGGAGTGCCGTCTGTTACCGGAGAGTGGCGCTCAGCAGAAATATGACACCTGTTTCGGCGAAGTGGTCGCCGCTGCCGCAGATGAACGGGTATTTCACGGTGGCCGCTGGAACTTTACCGACGCCGATCCGCAGTTGCACACCATCCATCATCTGGGGGCCGGCAATTTTATTCGCAGCGGCGATACCCTGCGGGCAAAAAGCCTATAAATAATTTTCAGCCACTCACACCCGCGGTAAGCACGTGGGTGTGAGCTTTCCGCATTTGAATCATCGCTGACTCAGTCACCGGCATTAATTGTGGTGAGCGGGGCGAGCCTCTGGCGCACGTTTTTCTGGCGTTTTTATATATGGTTTCTTGTGCGCTTGTTTATTGTGATGTGATTTTGGTTGCATTTTATTGCTGTGCGGCTTTTTATTATTTTGATGAACTACCGGCCTGTCATTATATTCATTAACCGGTGTTGCAGCGAATGCCGATGTGCAATTTAGCGCCATTACGGCGGTAATAATGAGTATCAGTTTTTTCATTATGATGTCCTGATTTATTTCAGTGGTGTTTTCGATCAGCCCCAGACAAGGGGCTGACTCCTTAACCTGGGCCGTTAAAATGATAGCCAGGGCCACCGCGCCCACCGCCGCCACCACCGCCTGGAGGCGGGAATATACAGCCGGAAAGCATTGCGCTAATCGCCAGCGCGCTGATGAACATCATAATACGACGCATAATATAACCTTTAATCTCTAAATTAAGATGGCTAGTATCATCTTCCGCCGTTGGTATTAGCAATATGGAAAGAGTAGGCAAACCGAAAAGGTTCTGTAAGTAAGAATATTCTAATCGGGGTGTGACCTATTACGGTAGTAGGAGGGGTTAATATCCCGCCCTGAGCATTTCATCTCGCAATAAATCGATTATCGCCGGCTCTATGTCAGGGAATTGCCGCGTAATATCGTTTATGGCTTCCTCGACGGAAGGCGCGACAAAGGTACCGGAAAAGGGCAGCAGAGGAAGGCTGGCATCGCTGTCCGGGAATTCACCGCTGATGGTGCCTGTGATGATGCCCGCTCTCTTTTCCGCAGTGAAATCGTATTCGCCAATATTTTTATTAATGGGTGTCATTTTAACCTCGGTATCCGATTTCCTGGTGCTGCTACGCACCGGTCAACGCCTTCTTTTAAGCATAGTGCCTGGGTCGGAGAACACCACCAAACGTCTGGCCCACGCCTTTGATATGGGTCAATCCCACATAAACATAAGGTAATAAAAACTGGTCTTGTCCCGATAATTTGATTATAAACACCGGCGTTAGGGACAATGTTCTCATCTGAATTGGAGTAGTTATGTTGGCTAAAGTTAATCGGCTGCTTGCCGGTGCGTTACTGGTGTTATTGCTGCCTGCCGTTGCTGCGGCGGCGGATTACCGCGCGGGCGAGCAATATACTCGTCTGGATAAGCCGGTGGCGTCGGCCCCTGCGGTGGTGGAGTTTTTCTCTTTCTATTGCGGCCCGTGCTATCAGTTTGCCGAGACTTACCATGTGGGCAGCGCCGTCAGCCAGGCATTGCCTGCGGGCACCAAACTGACCAAATACCACGTTGGCCTGATGGGCAAACTGGGGAATGAGCTGACCGAGGCCTGGTCGGTGGCGATGGTGATGGGCATTGAGGACAAAATCGAAGGCATGCTGTTCGACGAGCTGCAAAAGAAGCGTGCCATCAACAGTGAACAGGATATTCAGCGGGTGTTTGCCGCTGCCGGTGTTGATGCGGCCACCTATGAAAATGCGCGTCACAGCCTGCTGGTGAAGGGCATGATCGCCAAACAGAATGAAGCGGTCAAAGCGCTGGACGTGCGCGCCACGCCATCGTTTTATGTTTCCGGCAAGTACAAGATCGACAATGCCGGAATGGCGAGCCAAAGCGTTGACGGCTATGCCAAAGAGTACGCCGCCGTAGTCCACTATCTGCTGACCACCCAGCCTTAAGATTTTCCCCTTACTCTTGTTTTTACCTACCCGGCTACGGCCGGGTTTTTCATATCGGGTGGCTCAAGACGCAATCTGTGATCTCGGCGCCAGATCCCGGCTCCGGCATTGCTTGTATGTTATCGGGTTGTTATGTTGATTTTCTGTTCAACGCCGACAGCGTTTGTCGCTGATGTGTGAAGGGGTAAAGCATGGCAATTTCCGCGCAGGTCAGGGAGGCCGGTTTCGAGGAGTGGTTGGCGAAAATCAACTCCGCCTGCGGCCGCTTTTGCGCCAGGACATTGGGGCCTGGCTTTAGCGGGGCTATGCAGGAATTCCGTGCCCACGCGCTGCGCCTGAGCGTGGTGGATGCCGCTCAAACCCGGTTGTATCGTACCCAACAGGAGATTGCCCGTAGCGACGGTTCGCACTTTTTCACGGTATTTCAGCTACGTGGCAGCTCATTGATGGAGCAGGGCGATCGGCAGGCGGTGTTGTCCGCCGGTGACGTCACGCTAATCGACGCTTCGCGCACCAGCAGCTTTACCTTTCAACAAGACTCCCGCCAAATTTCATTGCTGATGCCGCGCAGCTATCTTGAGCAGTCTGCGTCCGATGTACAGTGCGTGCGGCGGCTGGATGCGCAAAGCAGCGTGGTGCGCCTTAGCCGGCAACTGGTGCTGGGATGCATGCAAGACTCACAGATGAGCGCTCCAGAGAGTGAGGCGATATTGAACGCGGTTGCGACGCTGTTGCGTCCGGCGCTGGTCGATCGCGTGGTGGGGGAAGACAGCCCTCCACGCAGCTTCAGCCGTACGCTGGCGTTTATCGATACGCATATTCAGTCGCCGCAGTTACGGCCGGAGTGGATCGCCGATGAGCTTGGCGTTTCGGTGCGCAGTCTGTATCGGATGTTTGCTCGTCAGGGGCTGGTGGTGGCGCAATATATCAAGCACCGCCGCCTGGACTTGTGCGCACAGGCGTTACGCAGCGCGCCGGAGCGGCAGAAACTGGCCACTATCGGTTATGACTGGGGTTTTGCCGATCACAGCCACTTTTCCACCGCCTTCAAAAGCCGTTTTGGCGTTTCGCCGAGCGAATATCGCAAGCAGTATCAATAGCGCCTTCTGCGGCGCTATTGATGATGAAGGCGCTCTTTAGTAACGAATGCACACCGATTTGGATTCGGTATAGGCATCCAGCCAGTCCGGGCCGAAGTCGCGGCCGCTACCCGATTGTTTAAAGCCGCCAAAAGGCATGTTGGCGTCGATCAACGTATGGGTGTTGACCCAGACCGTACCGGCCTGAATGCGTGGCGTATAAGCCATTGCTGCCTGCAGGCTGGTGGTCCACAGGCTGGCGGTCAGACCGTAATCGGTGTCGTTGGCTTTGCTCAGCGCTTCTTCGGCGTCCGCCACCCGGATCAGATTCACCACCGGGCCAAACACTTCTTCGCGTGCCAGATTCAACTGATCATCCGGGTTAATCACCAGCGTCGGCGGAATATAGAACCCTTGCGAGTCTGGCCCGGCTGCGCCGCTGATCAGTTCCGCATGCTTGGATCTGGCGTCGTCCAGATAGGCTGCGACTTTATTCCGGTGATCGCTGGAGACCAGTGGGTTGATCTGCGCATTGGCATCCATGCCCGGCCCGACGGTCAGTGACTTCACCGCCTGCTCGAACCCGGCGACCAGGCTGTCGTAGATTGGTGCTTCAATATAAATTCGTGAGCTGGCGGCGCACACCTGGCCCTGATTGAGGAAACTGCCCGCCATCAGGCCTTCGATAACCTGTTGTTGATCGGCGTCTTTCAGCACGATGGCCGGGTTTTTACCGCCCAGCTCCAGCGTGACGCGGGTCAGGCGATCTGCCGCCGCCCGCGCGATGCCTTTACCCACCGGTGTGGAGCCGGTGAAGCTCACTTTGGCGATCAACGGGTGTTCGGTCAGTGCCTTGCCACAGCCGGTGCCTTTGCCGGTTACCACGTTAAATACGCCCGGCGGAATACCGGCCTCGCTGGCCAGTTCGGCCATGCGCAGCAGGGTGAGCGGGGTGGTTTCCGACGGTTTGATGACGATAGAGCAACCCGCCGCCAACGCCGGCATTACCTTCCACATGCCGATCATTAGCGGGAAGTTCCACGGCACGATACCGGCTACCACGCCAATCGGCTCTTTACGGGTGTACACCTGATATTTGGCGCCCGGAGGCATCGGGATTGACACGTCCAGGGTTTGGCCGGTGATTTTGGTGGTCAGCCCGGCGGTGTAGCGCATCCAGTTCAGCGTGCAGCCGACCTCGAACATGCGGGCAATATTGATGGACTTACCCTGTTCCAGCGTTTCCAACTGGGCCAGCTCTTCGGTGTGTTGTTCAAGCAGGTCGGCATAGCGCAGTAGAATGCGCTCGCGCTCGGCGGGTAAACGTTGGGCCCAGACTCCGGAGGTGAAAGCCTGGTGGGCAGATTGTACGGCACGCGCGACGTCCTGTGCGTTGGCGTCGGCGGTGGAGGAAATTTGTTTTCCGTCAGCGGGGTTAAATACCACCAACCGATGTTCGGCACTGGACTCGCACCATTGGCCGTCAATATACAGCCCATGATGACGATCGAGAAAACGCGAAACGCTGTCCATCACTGCTAGGGTGTTGTCAGGCATACGCCCTCCTGTCAGACAAAAAAGGTCGCTATCATTAACCTTAAAAGTCTACAGCAGGCCCAGCGGCAGGACTTTTGTCTGCCTGACAATCGGTTTGCTCTGCGTGACATAACGGCTGAATGAGTCAGCCGTTAATCGGCGGGATCAGGAGCTGAGGGTCGCCAGGCGGGTGGCGAAGCCGAGGAACAGCAGGCCAATCAGACCATTGCCCAGTTTTGCCAGGCCTTTCTTGTGGTTAAAGAAGTGCGCCAGCATCGCGCCGGAAAAGATCAGCGTGGTCATGTAGATAAAACTGACCGATTCGAGGATCAACGCCAGAATGGTGAACGACAGACCGGTATGGGCATAGTTGAAATCGATAAACTGTACGAAGAACGACACATAAAACAGGATCGCTTTCGGATTGGTCAGGCTGAGCGTCAGCGATTTGCGCAGAATGCTGTGGCCGCCTTCAATCTGTTGATGCTGCTCGGCATTTTTCTGGATAAAGGTGGCGTAGAGAATCTTGGCACCCAGGAACAGCAGGTAAATCGCGCCGAGAAAACGCACCAGGGTAAACAGAAACGGCGTGGTGCGGATCAGCGAGGCCACGCCAATATAGGCGCAGAAAATCAGGATTGCATCACCGATAAACACGCCCAGCGCGGCGGTATAGCCGGCCCGCACACCGCGTGTTACGCCGGTTTTCAACACATACAACGTATTCGGGCCCGGCAGGATGATGATAAAAATCACCCCGGCCAGATAGGTCCAAAGATTCAGGACGCCAAAACTTTCTAACACAATAACCTCTCCATGCGCGGAACTGACAGCCAATAACACTGGCTACACCCGTAGCCGGGCGCGATCCTAACGCCGCGGGGGCGGGTTGGCAACGTAATAAACTTCATGTTGATTGCCGTATTTCGCCATCAGTTGCGCGCAGGCAGACAGGGGTTATGGCTTACGTGCCAGCAGCGTGGCGAAACGCAGCGAAATGCGATTACCGGCGGCATCGGTTTTGTGCAGTTGGCCAACGTCCTCGTTGTACTTAAGCACTTCCCACCCGGCGTAATAGTCTTTCAACTCACCCGGTTTAAAAGTGAACGGGAAGGGCAGGCTGCAAGGGTAATCCGGGGTGTCCATCGCCGCGACGATCAGGTTGTAACCGCCGTCGACGGTACTGTCCTGCATGTTTTTCACCAGCCGCGGGATCTGCGCCGGGTTGAGGAACATCAACACCACGGTGGAAAGGATAAAGTCGTATTCGCCGCTGAAAGTATAAGTATTGAGATCCTGCACGCTGGCGCGAATGTGCGACAAACCTTCGCTATCGATGATGCCGTTGAGGTTATCGATCGACGGGCCGTGTTTGTCCCAGGCGGTGACGTCGAAGCCTTTCAGGTTGAGATAAAGCGAGTTGCGCCCGCCGCCACAGCCCAAATCCAGCGTCTTGCCGGGCGCGATCTGCTGTACGGCCTCAATCACTTCGGAGTGGGTACGCGTCAGTTGGTATTTTTTGTGATAGTAATCTTCCGACGAGCAATAGAAAGCCAGCTGGCAGGTCATATCATCGGAGAATGAAACGATGCGGTGCCATTGCTGTGGCTCGATAAACGGCGGTTGGCTCTCGGGGCTGAACTGCCAGGTTTCGGTAGTTTCGCCCTCTTCGGTCATCAACGCGAAGGTCAATGTCCCGCTCAGTAGCCTGAGTTTGGCCCAGGTGCCGCTCTGGGTGTTGTGCTTTTGCTGGAAACTTTCCGGTAGCGTGGTGCTGTTCCATTCAGGCAGGGTTTTATAACAAAGCAGTTGGTTCATCTATCACTCCTTGGGTTCTGCGTTGCCGCATTACGATTCTATATGTTGCATATAAAATACATGTTTAAGGGCGCTTTGAACATGCCTGAGATCATCAAAGTGCATTTTCCTGGTGGCCGTACGAGAGGATTGGCATATTTAAACTGGATCACGGTCCCAGCCTGGGCTAACGTCAGTGCAGTTTATGCTAAAAGATCAGGGAAAAGATGCTAATTCGCCATTTTATCAAGCCATTGAGCCTGGGGGCACTGTTGGTGCTGGCCGGTTGTAGCACCAAAACCACGACCACTACGCCGGTGCAACGTCCGGCAGACGTCAAAGCCCAACTGGTGCGGTTAATGCCGGCCAACACCGCAGACCGTCAGGGGTGGGCCACCGATATCACCGCCGCTTTTGCTGCGCAGGGCATTGAACCCAGCGACCAGAACCTGTGTTCGGTGCTGGCCGTCACCGAGCAGGAGTCGACCTTCCAGGCCAACCCGTCAGTGCCAGGGCTGCCAAAAATCGCCTGGAAAGAGATCGACCGCCGCGCCGACCAGCTGCATATTCCCAACTTCCTGGTGCATACCGCCCTGATGATTAAATCACCAAACGGCAAGAGCTACAGCGAGCGGCTCGATAAGGTGCGCACCGAGAAAGATCTGAGCGATATCTTTGATGACATGATTAATTCGGTGCCGATGGGGCAAAAACTGTTTGGCAGCCTCAATCCGGTGCATACCGCCGGGCCGATGCAGGTGAGTATTGCCTTCGCCGAAGCTCATGCCAAAGGCTATCCGTACCCAATTGACGGCACCATCCGCCGCGAAGTCTTTAGCCGCCGTGGCGGCATGTATTTCGGTATCGCTCACCTGTTGGGCTATCCGGCCAACTACAGCCAACCGATTTACCGCTTTGCCGACTTCAATGCCGGTTGGTACGCCAGCCGCAACGCGGCCTTCCAGAGCGCAGTCAGCCGCACGTCGGGTATTCCGTTGGCGCTGGACGGCGACTTGATTAACTACGGTACCGATAAGCCGGGCACCACCGAGCTGGCGGTACGCACCCTCGGCAAGCGGTTGGACATGAGCGACTCGTCGATTCGTCGGGCGCTGGAGAAGGGCGATTTGCCTGAGTTTGCCGACACCGACCTGTATGAGCGAGTCTATGCCCTGGCGGAGAAATCCACCGGCAAGAAACTGCCGCGGGAAATGCTGCCGGGCATTCAACTGGAAAGCCCGAAAATAACCCGCAAGTTGACCACCGCCTGGTTTGCCAAACGGGTGGATGAGCGGCGCCAACGTTGCATGACCCGCGCCTCGGCGGGTTAAACCTGTGGGGTGCTGATAAATGCAGGATGCCGCTCGGCCTGGGCGGCAAATGCCGCCAGCGTCGGATGGTTATCGGCGCTAATCAATTCGGGCAACATGAGTTGAGTGAAGCTCCAGGCCACCGCCACGCTGACCTCAGCGCTGCCGATCACCGCGAGTGCGGTGCCGGCTCGCGCCAACTGTTTTTCCAGTTCGGCATAGGCTGCCAGCAACTGGCCCTGAACGCGATCCAACCAGGGCTGATGCTGTTTCTCCTGCGGCCGTAACTGTTGTTCATAAACGATTTGCACCGTTTTTTCGCAGGCGGCCAGCGCCAGACCATTGAGTTGCAGGGCATAGAGTCGCGCAGTACCCTCAGTCGGCAGCAGAGCCTTACCGCTGGGGGCTATGCCGGCGGCGTATTCCAGGATCAGTGAGGAGTCCATCAGGATTTGATCGTCGGCCAGTACCAGCGTCGGGGCTTTTACCACCGGATTAATGGCTTTGAATTGCTCAAAACCGCTGAATACCGAAATTGCGCGGTGCTCAAACTCGATCTCCAATAATTTCAGACAAATTGCCACCCGGCGTACATAGGGTGAATCCAGCATGCCAATCAGTTGCATCATGTTCTCCTGAGCCTATTCGCCCGATTTAAGTGAATGAATAAACGTCACCAGCCGTTGGGCTACCGTTTCCGGCGCGTCTTCCATTAAAAAATGGCCCGCCTGAGGGATCACCTGCAGCCTGGCACCGGGAATGTCGCCCTGCAAACGATAGGCGTAACTGACCGGTTGCCACTCATCGTTCTCACCCCACAGGATTTGCACCGGCAGGCGTAGCTCAGGCAGGCGCTGGGCGAAGTCTTCAGTATAGCGCGCGTCGTAATGGGCGATTTGATGTTGATAAAATGCCGGTTGACCGACCACGCCGACGATCGGTGCCAGATAGTGCTGTAATAGCTCTCCGGACATCCGCGATTTGTTGAACACCGCCATTTTCAGTTGGCGAGCCAGGGTTTGCTCATGCTGTGAGGCGTCCATAACGGCGTACTGATGATAATTATCGCGGATGCCGCGCCAGCTTGGCGAAGGCCAGGAATCATAACTGCAAATATCCGCGATGGTCAGCGAGCGAAAGCGCCGGGAGTGCCCAAACGCTGCGCGTAGCGACAATGCGCCCCCAATATCGTGACCAAACACGTGGGTGGACTCCAGTTGCCAATGGTCCAGCAGGTCGATCAGTAAATCTGCCTGTGCAGCAATTGAAGTGTCAGCCGACAATGGGCGTTCTGATGCGCCGTAACCCAATAAATCGTAGATATGGACTCTAAAGCCCGCCGCCGTCAGGCTGGGCAGCAAATCCCGCCAGATGATTGAGTGGGCAGGGGTGCCGTGTACCAATACCAGGGGGATGCCGGTGCCATGTATGCCGGTGGCAATACGATGGCCATTGACAATAACCTGCTGATTAAGCACAGATGTTAAGCCGTTCATGTTGATTATCCGGTTGCCGTGTTGTACGCAAACCATACTCATCGTCTTCCTATGACGCCAATGACAAGTTATGGTGAGTAAATCCGATTTTTGTCATGAGGTGTCTATGAATCAGCGCTTATCCATTGATGCTTTACGGGCGCTTCAGAGCGTTATCGATACCGGTAGCATGACGCGTGCGGCACAACAGCTAAATCTCAGCCAGTCGGCGGTAAGTTGGAAAATCAAACGGCTGGAGGAACAGTTGGGGCGCACGCTGGTCAATCGTCAGGGCATGACGTTGACTGCCACAGCGGATGGCGAGGCACTGTTGTCGCATGGACGGCAGATTCTGCAGGCTCACGATCGGGCACTGGCGCATTTTTCTCCTTCATTATTGCAGGGTAAGGTGCGTTTTGGTGCCACGGAACAGATGTCTTTACCTCAGTTGGCTGCCTTGCTGGCGGCATTCACCCACCAACACCCACAGGTGGATGTGCAACTGGTCATTGAGCAAAGCCAGGTGTTGCGTAATGCACTGGAGCAAGGAACGCTGGATCTGGTGCTACACCAACAGTTTTGCGATGCGCTGAGCGCAGAAGATGTGGTGCTGGCAACGGAGCGTATTCACTGGTGTGTACCACCGGGTTGGCGCTATCAGCCCGGAGACAGGGTGAAACTGGTCAGTTACGGACCGGACTGTTTTTACCGCCGCCTGGCGCAAGAGCGCCTGAGCGCCGCGGGTATTGCCTGTCAGGTGTCGGTGGAGTGCCCGTCGGTGGCGGGGATGCTGGCGGCCATCTCTGCAGGAATGGGCATTGGTCTGCTTAATCAGCAGTCTGTCGATCGGCGAGTACAGATCGAGGCCAACTTTGAACGCAGTCTGCCTTTGCCACCCGTGGCGCATGCGTTACGTCTGGGGGCCAGGCGGCACCACCCAATACTGCAAACCTTGCAGCAGCAGGTGGTGCAAGCTCTGGGAAAATCCGCCGTTACCTGAGCAACGGCGGATGGAGCTAAGCGCGGCGCGGGTTGGTCAGGCCGAAATTAAAGTTATTGCAGCGGTTGCAGAACTCCTTCATCACCGGCGGTGTGTCCATCATCGGCACCTTTATTTCGATAAAGGTCAATTGATCCTGTCGTGAGGCGTGCTCGAGCGCCAACTCCAGCTGTTGGGTGGTTTCTACCGCCACGCAAAACGGTGTCGCCTGGGTGTTGAGCACGGCAGGCAGCTTGGCGTAGTCCCACGGCCCAATATCGTTGTACGACGAATTTTCGCCGAGAATGTAACGCTCGATGGTGTAACCGTCGTTATTAATCAGGAAGATAATAGGCTTCTGATCGTAACGCAGCAGGGTGGAAACTTCCTGCGCGGTAAGCTGGAACGAGCCATCGCCAATAAACAGCAGGTGCCGCCGTTCCGGTGCGGCCATCATGGTACCCAGCAGTGCCGGTAAGGTATAACCGATCGAGCCCCAAATCGGCTGATTAACCACCTGGACGCCGTCCGGCATCCGCATGCCGCCAATCGCCGCGCCCGAGGTGCCGTTCTCTACCACCAGCACGTCATCGGCCCGAATAAAGCGTTGCAGGCGCTGCCATAAATAAGCCTGATCGATTGGGGTTTCGCTCGGCGTCGCCAGCCGATGGCGCGCTTCGGGTAGCACGGCCGGCTGATGATCTGCCACGCCTTCACCCAATGCCAGCAGCGCCTGTAGCAGGTCTGCCGTCGCCACTGCCGGATAAGAAGTCTCTCCCAGCTTCACTGAAAACGGCTGAATATCGATTTGCGCGTCGGACGGGATGCGATGCGAGAAATAGCCGGTGGTGGAGTCCACCAACCGTACGCCGAAGCTCAGCACGCAGTCTGAGTGCGCCATGTGTTCATAGAGTTCGGGGCGTGACAGATTACCGCTGTAACCGCCGATCCAGCCCGGCGTGGTTTCAGGAATAATGCATTTGGCCGTCGGCATGTTGGTGAGCGGGATGGCGAATTTATGCGCCACGTCGATCACCAATTGTTGTAGCTGAAAGCGGTCCACCATTTGGTCGACCAGAATAATCGGTTTTTTTGCCAGTTTTAGCCGCGCAAGCAACGCCATTGCCGCCAGTTGAACATTATATTTGTCGCTGGCGGGTAATTGCGGTGGTGCCACCGCCTGAGTGATTTCAATTTCTACATCACAAATATCAGAAGGTAATTGCAAATAAACCGGTTTCTTTTCCGTCCAGGCGCGGGAAATAACGCGGGGAATTTCCACTGCCGCATTTTCCGGCGTAATTAATGCCTGGGCGACGGTGAATTGTTTAAAACAGTTCATCACGTTATCAAAGTTACCGTCCGCCAGCGTGTGGTGCAGCAGCAGGTGATTTTTCATGGCATGCAGCGGCGGGGTACCGGACAGGCAGACCACCGGGGCCGATTCGGCGTAGGCACCGGCAATGCCGGACAGTGCGGCCAGGTCGCCGACGCCATAGGTAGTGATTAGCGCTCCGGCGCCTTTTAGCCGTGCATAGCCATCGGCTGCGTAGGAGGCATTGAGTTCATTACAGTTGCCAATGAACTCCAGCTTGTCATCCTGTTCAATCAGTTCCAGCAGCGCCAGATTATAGTCGCCGGGTACGCCATAAATACGATCGATGTTCAGGGTGCGGAGCTGTTGCAGGATAAAGGCTCCAATAGTGATTTTCATGTATTTCTCCGGATTTCTTATCTTTCTTTTATCAGGCAGAGAACGGCAAAGTTAATTGCCGGTGATGTTGTGTCGCGAACCATGAAATAACGCTGAACCCGTATGAGCAGGGCTTCGCTGGTTAGCTTTAACAATTATTTAAACTATCGGCTTGTTCAAGTTGCGGTGGCGGTATCGGGAGCCGGTGGCTTGTATTCGGGGGTTTACGTTGTGACTAATCACCATCAAATGTAAGGTTATTGATGTTGGTATTTTTCATTGAATGTAATAGATATGTAAAATTTGGCGCGTGTAGCCAAATCATGGGCCGCTGGTTGAACGTTCGGTACTTTTGCCTGCGGGTTAAATTGCTGCCTGCCATCCACCCGTTATCGACGACATTGGCCTCTATTGCAGCGATGTAACTGCATATTTACAGCGGCGCTGCCCGACGGGGGCCTGAGCTGGATAGGATCGCCGATATAACGGGTTTTCAGTCCCGATTAAAAACGTGACCGCCGTTACATTTGCTTGCCGGTCGGCAGTAAACATTTCGCTACACCCAGAGTAGAAAAGAAGTTTTCCCACAGGTTTTATAACCGCCAGAACCTGCCGGCGTGGCGGGGCGATTGCGGAGTATTCTGACAGACGCTGCCCTGAGGGAAGGATAGCCTGAGCGCCCAAAATCGGCTCTCGCCCCTGATGACGGCTAAACTTAACCAAGTGACAACAGGGTGGAGAAACAGGCTGGATAAATAAGATACAGCTTGATCTTGATGGGGTGATGGGTAAGAATCCCCGGCCTTATTTTTTACAGGAATTTATGATGTTTTTTAAACGGACAATTTTGGCTTGCACAGTGGCGCTGCTATTTCCTGCACTACCTTCTTACGCTGAGGTTGGTGCCGAAAATAGCAATTCCGCGCAGGCTGAAAAACCGGGGTTGTGGCAGCGTTTCACCAGTAACGTGGCCGAAACCTGGAACAACTCTCCGAATAAAGACCTCTATGTGCCGGCAATTACCTGGCACAACCGCCTGACTTACAGCCAGGAAAAAATCGACTCGTACAACGAGCGGCCGTGGGGCGGTGGCTATGGTATCTCGCGTTACGACAGCGACGGCGACTGGCATGGCCTCTATATGATGGTATTCAAGGATTCGTTCAATAAGTGGGAACCGATCGGCGGTTACGCTTATGAGAAGATCTGGCGGCCGCTGGAGGACAAGGATTTCCGTCTTGGCCTGGGCTTTACCGCCAGCATCACCGCGCGTGATAACTGGAATTACATCCCTATCCCGGCACCCTTGCCGTTGGCCTCTATCGGCTACAAACAACTGACGTTCCAGGCCACCTATATTCCCGGTACCTACAATAACGGGAACGTGTTCTTTGGCTGGTTCCGCTGGCAGTTCTAATCACCGGCGGGTCGTTCGATCTGCCCCCTGTTGCTGATTATTCAGCCAAAAAATTACCTCAATTCTGAAAAATTCGCGGCATTGTCCGTTAAAAGGAACTTGTTGCCGGTGGTGGCGTCCGAAGATGTGACCCAGCGCATTGCGCTTATTGCACCGGATAGGCCCGCCTGATTTCCCCCGCCGTACAGGGCAATGGAAGCAGGCAGGAATGGCGAGATAACAGGAGTTTTACCCTAATGAACACCAAGCAACGTTTACTGTTGGCACTGACATTGACCACCGCTATGACCTGTGGCGCGGCTCAGGCTGCCGGACTGATGGATTCTCTCAGCAGCGCCGCCGGTGAACTGAGCAAGTCAGGCGGCAGCACTGGCGGCACGTCACTGTCTTCACTAACCGGCCTGTTGAACGGCGGTGATAAAGCGCTGAGTTCCAACAGCATGACCAATGCCGCCGGCATCCTGCAGTACTGTGTGAAAAACAACGTACTGTCAGGCAACAGCACTGAAGCGGTACAGGACAAGTTGTTGAGCAAGCTGGGTATCAGCAGCCCTGAGAACGCCAAGAGCCAGGACTACCAGCAAGGGTTGGGCGGTCTGCTGCAAACCGGCGAAGGCAAGAGCCTGGATCTGAACAGCCTGGGCACCTCGCAAATTACCGAAAAAGTGAAGCAAAAGGCCTGCGATCTGGTACTGAAGCAGGGCGCATCCTTTATTTCCTGATAGCGTAAACGGCGGCTAACAACAGTTACCGCCGTTTTAATTTGTATAAGCATGAAAACATGAAAAAAATTCTGATGATCTCGCTGTTCGCAGGGATGGCGATGCTACAGGGCTGCACCATGAACTCCAACGATGCGCCACCCCCACCTAAAATGAAACCGATCGGCATGGCCAATCCGGCAGACGTTTATTGCACCGAGATTGGCGGCAAATTGAATGCCAAACAAAATGCCAACGGCCAGTATTCCACCTGTACCCTGCCTGATGGCCAGGAAATTGAAAGCTGGGAACTGTTTCGCCGCGATCACCCGGTGAAGAAATAAGCGCTCGGGTTAAAACTCACGATCGCTGATCGGCTGTAGCCGCACGCTGCCGTCCGTTTGCGGGGTTAGCGGCAGCCGCCAATTCTGCTGGCTGTTGAGGGTGAAAGGCCGGGAGCGGAAGTTACAGCCGCTTTTGATATTTCTGACCTTCAGGACATATTCGCCGGCCGGATTGGTTTTGAGATGGAAACTGCCGGCCGCGGGAATAAACACTTCGGCCAGCTGTTGCGGCTGGCCGGGCGTTTCCAGTTTGACCAACACCGGAAAATCGTTGTTTTGATTGTCCAGCGTCAGTTGCTGCAGGCGCCCGTTGGCCTGGTGTTCCGCCTGGTGCAGGAAACCGGCTGAGGTTGGCCAGGGTTGTCCTGCATTGTCATGCAGGGGGCCACCGCACTGTTCGCGTGCCTCGCGCAGCGGCATTTCACGCTGAATAGCCCGGTTGTAATCAGTGGGGATGACCGAGACAAACTCATCGTCATTTTGATGAGCACGCAGATAGCGCTTGGCGCTGAACACCCCAACGGCGATCAGCATAAAGAAGATAAAAATCGTCAGGCGACTCCTGAAAACTCCCCCAAACAGCCTGCCCGGCAATTGAAACAGCCACTTCACCACTTTTGACAGCATCTTTTTCCCTTAGCGCCCAAGCCGTTACGTTCTGCGGTAACGTTGCTTGCCTCAGTATAGTCAAATCATTCGGGCTGAGGAGATCGTCTGATGAAATTCCCGTGTTTACCCGATCCCTTCTTCCAGCAACAGCAGCAGTAAATGCCCACCACGACGGCAACCACAAAACCGCCAGCCTCGTTTTCGAATTATTTGTACGTTTATGCACATTTGTGTACATTCATGATCACTTATTCGCCTCCGAGAGACAGAATGTCCAAACTGCTCCCCAACCAACGCCATGAAGCGATCCTGACCCTGCTACAGCAACAGGGGCAGGTGCTGGCGGTCGAAATGGCCGAGCGCCTGAACACCACCGAGGCCACCATTCGGCGCGACCTGCGCCAGTTGGCGGCTCAGAACCTGTGTAAGCGCATTTACGGCGGCGCACTGGCACCGACACCGGCAACCGGGCCGATCGAGGCACGACTGCATTTGAGCGGTGATGAGAAGCAGGCTCTGGCGTTGGCCGCACTGGCGTTGATCAAGCAGGATCAGGTGATTTTCCTCGATGCCGGCAGCACCCACCTTTACCTGGCCGATCTGTTGCCATCTGACCAAGGGCTGACAGTGGTGACCAATTCGCTGAGTATCGCCGCTAAAATGCTGGAAAGGCCGGGGATCCGCACTATTTTAATCGGCGGTGAGCTCGATGCCGACATCGGTGGTTGCGTGGACGCTAAAGCGGTGCAGGAAATTGACGGTTTTTATTTCGACATCGCCTTTACCGGCATCTGCGCCTATGAGCCGGGCAGCGGTTTTTCGGCGCTGAATTATCAGGATGCCCAGTTCAAGAAACGCTTGCTGACGCGTTCCGGTAACGTGGCGGTGCTCTGTACCGGCGACAAACTTAATACCTATGCCCCTTACAGCTTCCTCGATGCCAGCCGCGTTGATTACCTGGTGACGCCTCCCGGCAGACACCCACAGCTCGAACAGCAGGTGACCCACAGCGGTGGCAAGGTGTTGTACAGCGATTCCCCTATTGGAGAGTGAAATGAAAATAGCCCATGTTGCCCTGTGGACCCGTGATATTGATGCGCAGGTGGCGTTCTGGCAGCGTTACTTCAACGGCGTGGCCGGAGAATTGTACGTCAGCAAGAACCGCCCGGGGTTTGTTTCCCGTTTTGTCAGCCTGGCTAGCGGCCCAACGCTGGAGATCATGAGTTTGCCGGAGTTGCTGCCGGCGGAGCAGGCCAAAGAACGAGTCGGTTGGGCGCATATTGCGCTGTCGGTCGGCGACGAGGGGTTGGTCGATCAACTGGCGCAGCGTGCGCAGCAGGAGGGGATCCTGCAAGCGCCGCCACGCTGGACCGGCGATGGTTTTTACGAAGCGATCATCCGCGATCCGGACGGTAACGCCATCGAAATCACCGGTTGATCACTCTTCTTCGATAGTCGCGAACTGCTGCGCCAGATAGTCGAGCAGCAGCCGTACCGCGGGCAATAGCCCACGGCGTGACGGGTAAACCGCATGCACCACGCCGCCCTGTGGCTGCCAGCCGGGTAACAGTTGCACCAGCTCGCCGCGCAACATGTCGTCGCGCATCATCATCGACGGCAGTTGCACAATACCGGCGCCGGCAATCGCCGCGGTACGCAACATCAGCATATCGTCGGTAACCAGTCGTGGCCTGTGTTCCCATTCCACTTTTTCGCCGTCCGGCCCGGTCAACTGCCACAAATGCTGTGCACGCGCAGGCCCGAGATCGAGCGTGGGATACTTATGCAGATCCTCCGGTCGTTGCACCGGGCCGAGGGTGCGCACCAGTGCCGGGCTGGCGGCGATACACCAGGTGCGCTGCGCCAGGATCTTCAGCACCAGATCGCTGTCTTCCAGCGGCGGTGGCCGCACGCGGATCGCCAGATCCAGCCCTTCCCCCACCACATCTACCCGGCGGTTGGTGGCGTCCAGGTGTACCGTGACTTTCGGATAATCGGCCATAAAGGCCGCCACCATGCTGCCGACACGGGTATGCAGGATCGCCACCGGGCAGGACATGCGCACCGTGCCGCAGGGTTCGGCGCGGGTTTGTTCGATCGCCTGCTGCGCCGCATCGGCCTCCACCAGCATCGCCTTGCAGTGTGCATAGTAGTTCTGGCCGACGTCGGTGACGGAGAAACGCCGCGTTGAGCGTTGGATCAGGCGCACGCCCAGACGTTCTTCCAGCAGTGCCACACGGCGGCTCAGTTTGGACTTGGGAATGCCCAGTGCACGGCTGGCAGGGGCGAATCCCTGGTGATCGACCACGGCGGCGAAGTAAAACAGATCGTTCAAATCAGTGAACATCGTCTGTCCTTATCGTTCCATTTATAGAACGCTGAGTGTACATCTTGCCTACTACTGCAGCAAATGGCGTTGGATTAAACTTCTGGCATCAACCTAAGGTCGTGAGACCTGAAACAGGAGTTCAAGATGAAAAAGATCCTCGGTATTTACAACAGCCCTGAAGCCCACTGGGTCGGCAACGGCTTCCTGGTGAATTCGCTGTTCTCCTATAACGATCTGGGGGCGGAAATGAGCCCGTTCCTGCTGTTGGATCACGCTGCACCAACCAAGTTCCGCTCTGCCTCCGGCACCCGTGGCGTTGGCCAGCACCCGCATCGCGGGTTTGAAACGGTGACCATCGTCTATCAGGGGGAAGTCGAGCATCGCGATTCCACCGGCAGCGGCGGGGTGATTGGCCCTGGTGACGTGCAGTGGATGACTGCCGCTTCGGGTATTTTGCATGAAGAGTTCCATTCACGGGACTTCTCGCGCAACGGCGGCACCATGGAAATGGTGCAGTTGTGGGTAAACCTGCCGGCCAAGGACAAAATGGCTGAGCCGGGTTACCAGACGCTGCTGAATGCGGATATCCCGGTGGTTCCACTGGCGGACGGCGCAGGGCAGGTTCGGGTGATTGCCGGTAGCTTCGGGGACGCAGCAGGCCCGGCACGCACCTTCAGCCCGCTTAATGTCTGGGACATGAAGCTGAACGCCGGCCACACCACCACGTTGACGGTGAAAGAAGGCCATACGCTGGCGCTGGTGATACTGCATGGTGCCATTCATGTTAACGGCGAGGAAGTGGTGCGCGAAACCCAAATGGTCAGGTTTGACCGTGCGGGGGATTCAGTCACTATCGAAGCCAATAACGATGTCAGCTTGCTGGTACTGAGCGGCGAGCCGATCGACGAGCCTATCGTCGGTTATGGCCCGTTCGTGATGAACAGCGACGCGGAAATCCAGCAGGCTTTCCAGGACTTCAACGGTGGTAAGTTCGGCAGCATGGCAGCTGAGCACCAGGCTGGTTAAGCGCTTATCCACACTTTAGAACCGATCCGGAAAAACAGCTCCGGATCCGGTTCTACACTTTAAGACAATCTCTGCGCTCTGGCCTTATCAGCCAAGGGCAACTTTAGCCGCAACAATCAAAACCCCACAGGAGTAAACCATGACTGCAAATTACAAACGCCTCGACAAGGATCAGGCCGCCGTATTGCTGGTGGATCATCAGGCAGGACTGCTTTCACTGGTACGAGATATCGATCCCGATCGTTTCAAAAACAACGTACTGGCATTGGGTGATTTAGCGAAGTATTTCAACCTGCCGACCATCCTGACCACCAGTTTTGAAGATGGCCCCAACGGCCCGCTGGTACCGGAGCTAAAAGCTCAATTCCCTGATGCACCCTTTATCCCTCGTCCTGGACAGATCAATGCCTGGGACAACGATGACTTCGTCAAGGCAGTGAAAGCCACCGGTCGTAAACAGTTGATTATCGCCGGGGTGGTTACCGAAGTGTGCGTGGCCTTCCCGGCGCTGTCAGCTCTCAGCGAAGGTTTTGAGGTGTTTGTGGTCACCGACGCTTCCGGTACCTTTAACGAACTGACTCGTCAATCGGCCTGGAGCCGGATGGAAGCCGAAGGCGCGCAGTTGATGACCTGGTTCGGCGTTGCCTGTGAGCTGCACCGTGACTGGCGTAACGATGTGGAAGGGCTGGGGGCGCTGTTTGCCAATCATATCCCTGATTACCGTAACCTGATGACTAGTTACAGCACGCTGACCAGCGGCAAGTAATTTCTCTGGAGCGCAGCTTCTGGCTGTGCTCCATTTTATTTGAATCAGACGGTGTTATATTGGTTGACTGAACAATTTTAGTAGATAAATCCATCTGTTATACCCATCTTCTTGCTGTTTACCTCGTTCTATCCCACCAGAGAAATACAAAACATATAAAAGCGAGATACTGAAATTTAATTGTGATTGCAATTATTTAATTCCTATAAGTTTTCTTCTGGTTATGAATGCTGACCGATTATTTTTGAACTATGTATTAATATTGAATTGATGCCTTTGATCAAAGCTTGCTTGTTCTGCTATATATTTAATGTTTAAGGTTAATATTATTTTTTTCAATAAATAAACTCAGCCAGTTGCTGATACGGTAACGTTGGTGAAATTAGTAAACCTTTCTGTAGGTATGACTTTAAGAAATGACCAATTTCTAACACAGCAAGAGGGATGTTTGATGAATGCATTCAGAGACAAGCTTAAAGCGCATGTACATCATGTCGCTGCGGTAGGCCAGCATTGCAACACGGAAGAAACAACAAAGCAGGCATTAATTTTACCATTATTGGAAATTCTTGGTTTTCATCCTTATGACCCCACTAAAGTAAAAGCAGAATATGGCGCTGATTTTCCAGGGGTTAAAGTGGGAGAGCGGGTTGATTATTCTCTTTTCTGTCATGCAGTACCTGTCATGTTTATTGAGGCGAAATCCTTCAGCCAAAACTTAACAAACCACAGCCCACAGCTATCACGTTACTTTAATGCCACCCCAGAAGTCACCGTATCAGCAATCACCAACGGCAAGGAATGGCGGTTCTTTACCGATCTAAAAGATAAAAATATTATGGATGATACGCCCTTCCTTAAGATAGATTTTAATGATTTGAATGACTCTGATATTGAACAGCTTTATAGGTTTAGGCACGATCAATTTCAGCCGGAAGCGTTGAGAACCTTGGCTGAAGAAAGCATTTATCTGACTTCATTTACCAAGACCATCAGTGCCAGCCTAAGAGATGTGGACGTGGATTTTGTCAGATATGTGGCGAATCGATCTAACGTCCAACGTCAACTTAACCAGCGTTTTCTTGAGACGATCACCCCTTTGGTGCGCCTGGCCGTGGAGAAAGCGGTTAGTGCAATGGTTGTTTCAGGGTTGTCTGTGACTTCTGAAAATAAAGCGCCGTCTGAAGAGTTTGGTGACGTTAAGAAAAGCAACGAAATCGATCCGCTAGCGCCGATTATTGACCCAGAAAACAGTAAGATAGTTACCACTTTTGCTGAGCGGGCTTTATTTGAAAATGTGGCAATGATCCTGGGTGAAAGTGCAGATTTAACAGCAAAAGATACGGAAAGTTATTTCAGTATTTTGGTTCAGGGGAAGACTACCCGATGGGTGCTACGCTATTTCGACAATAAGCAAAGACCTACCGTATTACTTCCTTTGGAAATCAATGAAGAGAGACATGCCGAAATTATCCGAGCGGGTTTAGAACTTGCGGCTGGAGGGCATATTATTATTGACCGACCTGAGAATATCTTGCGGCTAACAGGCCTGATTATCGACTCCTACCATTATTGTATTGATGATGAAAACTTCAGACAGAAGAAAAAAACGCAGTCGTAAAAATGGTTAGGCTGAATGCCTTCCATATTGTACAGCCGTGTGTTCTCAACAAAAATTTCTCCATGATCTTTACATAATCCTTAAGCTTTCATCACGTTAGCGGTGGTATGTAAGCAAAGATCATCGGGGGTGAAAAGGTCGTGAAAAGCGACTTTCTCATGGGCCGGGGGCGGAGTAGGTTAAATCCAATCCCGGCAAATGAGGTCAATAACATGAAAAATACCGTCAAATTACTGGCACTGCCTTTTCTGGCTGGCGTGACGCTGTTCAGCGTCAGTGCGCTTTCCGCTCCGGCTCCGGCCGATAAAAATGTCCCACCGCCTGAGCAAGGCTTCCGCTTGCCGCCATTCCCTGGCGGGCATATGCCCAAACCGGGTTTCTGCCACGGGGGCGAGCTATTTTGCGCGACTTCCGCCAGTGATAATCCAACTGAAACCATCAATAAGCTAACGTCGGTGATCCCGGCCGGCAGTGCCAAACATTATGAGGTGCGTATCTCTGTGGTGGCATTACCGGATAACCCTCCGGCCCCGCCTGCGCCTTAAACGGGCCTGCTGGCACTGAGGGGAAATGCGCGTTAGTCTGGTGGCAACCCCTCAGGAGGCAGGATGAATCGGCCAGGACTCCCCCCTTATCTGCAACCCGGTGATCGGGTGCTGTTATTCGATGGTGAATGTAATCTGTGCCACGGGCTGGTGCGATTTTTGATCCGTGCCGATCGGCAAGGCAAGATCCTGCTGGCCACGGTGCAATCCGAGGAGGGGCAGGCCATTCTGCGCTGGCTGGCGTTACCTACCGATCGTTTTGACTCCATTGTTTACCTGGCACAGGGCCAGCATTGGCTGCGCTCGGCGGCGTTCTTTCAGGCACTGCGGCAGCTTGGCTGGCCATTTCGCCTGCTGGCGTTGGCTCGCTTTCTGCCGCAACGGCTGGCGGATGCGTTATACAATGCGGTGGCGCGTAACCGCTATCGGCTGTTTGGTCGCAACGACGGCACCACCTTGCCTGGGCTTGAGCTGCCGGAGCGCTATCTGCATCGTCGTGGTGAATAAACCCGCTGAGCTTTACGCTTCTTTACCCTTTAATCGATTGAAATATCAGCGTTCCGGCCCCATATAATGGAACGTTCAGCCAATCGGGAGAGAGTATGGGAATCAGTGAAGAAGAGCACATCCGCCGTTTAAGTCAGGAAAAAAATACGATGGGGAATACGGCGAAATGGGTAGCAATTGTTTCTGCCATTTACTTTGCCCTGATGGTGTTTTACGGCCATCCGATCGGCGTGCTGACCATGTCCGGGCTGATTTTTATCGTATCCACCACCACCTGGCTGAAGAAACGCCAGAAGGTGAAGTCCTACCGCCGGGAACTGGCGAAAATCAACGACGAACCTCCGGTTCAGTAGCCCTGATAGTCCCTGCGCGTGATGCTGTAGACCAGGCTGGGCGTATCGCCGGGCACGTCATCGAGGGTATCAACACGATGTAAACCTGCTTTTTCCAGCACGCGGCACGAGGCCAGATTTTTTTCACGAACAATCGCGGAAATTTCTGCCAGCCGTAGCTGTTCGAAACCATATTCCAGCGCGGCTTGTGCCAGTTCCGTAGCCAATCCTCGGCCCCAAACCTGTGTGTCAAAACGATAGCCCAGATTCACCGTACGTTGGGCCCCCAGCGGCCGCCAGGAAATCCCGCCAAATCCAATAATCCACTCCGGCCGTTCATGCAGCGCAATCGCCCAGGAACCATAGCCGTGCTGCCGCCAGCTTTCGATCCGCTCCGACAGCGCCTGCTGTGCCAACTGCTCATTGGCGACAGGCCCGGCGGGGTTAAAGCGTTGCGTTTCCGGATCGCCAAAAATAGCGTAAAAGCGGGCAACATCGTCGGCTACCGGCGGACGCATCAGCATGCGGGCGCTAACAAAAGGGGGAGTAGAGGGAATTTGCGGCATGGTTTCTCGTCACTTGCGGTCATTGGCAAGGGTTAACTGTAGACCAGGATGCGGGGAACAAGAAACATTAAGCCCCTCCCCAGGCGGAGAGGGGGCGGCATCAGATAAACGAATCGTCGTCGCTGTAGTCGTCATCAGAGAAGTCGGTGTTATCGTCGTTTTGATAATCCGCGTTCTGGAAGCCGTTGTCCTGATTGAGGAAGCGACTATCGCCACCGTTGAAGGTGTCGAGGTTGTTGGAGGCGTCGAAATTGCTCATCGCGCTGTCATCCACCGGCGTTGCCGGGGTCTCATCGATAATGTTTACAATCTCTTGCGGTTGCGAGTGACGGAACATGCCGGTCAGCATATCGGCCAATACCACCCCGCCTGCCACGCCGGCAGCGGTCTGCAATGCCCCACCAAGGAACCCACCGGCGCGTGAAGGTGCTGCCTGTTGTGGCTGGCTGTAAGCCGGTTGCTGCTGTTGCTGAGCATAGCCCGGCTGTGTCTGATTGTTCCACGCCGCATTATTTTGCTGTTGTGCCTGATACTGCTCGCGCGGGCTTGGCGTGCTGCGGTTACCGCCGCCGAACAGCCCGGCCAGAAAACCGCCGCTGCTTGGCTGGCTGGCGTTATTTTGCTGCTGTTGGGCAAGTTGGCCCTCCAGATCTTTCACCCGCTGATCCAACTGTTTGAGCGCCGCTTCCTGAATGATCATCGCCTGCGCCATGTAATAGGGCGCGGAAGGCTGTTCACGGATGTGCTGGTTGATTTGCTGCTCTGCCTGGAGATCCCTCTGGCCCGTCTTGGTCTCGGCTTCTTTCAAGCGGCCAAACAGACCATCGATAAGACGTTGTTCTTCGGATTGCATAGGATTACCTCAAGGAGATGAATAACGTTACTGGATGATGGATATCATCGGTAGCTATCACCCTAGCGCGTTTATATGAACCAATAAATAAATGGCAGGTAAACCTGTTTATGAATTTGTTACCAGTTACGGCAGAGGGATCAGCATCACCAGCTTCAACCCGCTATTTTCCGCCGGGTTAAACGTCAGTTGCCGATAGCGCAATGCCCCCTGTTGCAAGTGGGTAAACGCACGCTCGCCTCCTTCTCGTGCCAGCACGTCCTGCTGTTTCCACCAGTGATTAAAGGCCTCACTGTTGTGCGTCATGTTACGCACGAAAGCACGCATTTCTTCCGTGTTCTGATGGTGACTGGTTTCGGCCCGAAACTCGGCGACCACGCGTCGCGCGCGGTCATCCCAGTCGCTGACCAGGGTTTTGGCCAACGGATGGAAGAACATAAAGTGCAACAGGTTGGGGGTAGCGGCCTGGCCCAGCCAACCGCTGAACAGGCTTTCCGCCTGCGGGTTCCAGGCAACGACATTCCAGGTGATATCCAGCAGGTAGCAAGGCCCCGTTACCTGGTGAACGCTTTGCAACACGGCGCTATTCGCCGTTTCCTGATGCTGCTCCTGTTCGGGATCGGCTACCCGAGCCAGGGTAAACAGGTAGTGACGTTCGGCTGCTCCCAACCGTAGCGCTTTGGCAATGCGTGCCAGCGTATGGGGGGATATGGAAACTTCGCGCCCCTGCTCGATCCAGGTATACCAGGTGGCGCTGATACCGCTGATTTGTGCCAGCTCTTCACGGCGCAGGCCGCTGGTGCGACGGCGTGGGGCGCTGGGTAAACCCAACATTTCCGGTGTGATGCGTTCCCGGTGCGCACGCAGGAAGGCCCCCAGGGCTTTAGGGCCGGATAAGGCTTCTGATTGCATAGACTGGTACCTCCTGATACTAGGATAACTGCTTATATTGTACCCGTATAATAAGCCAATTATAGTCATTGAAAGCCATCCGGCACAGGCGCAAGCCATACAATAAAGGGAGCACCTATGAGCATCAGCAATAGCCATAAAAATGCGGTCGACCGCCAGTTTGGTGAGCAGGCCAGCGCCTACCTGACCAGTGCAGTGCATGCACAGGGAAAGGATTTACAGCGGCTGGCACGACTGCTGGAACCCCATGCCAACGCCAAATTACTGGATCTGGGTTGTGGCGCAGGGCATGCCAGCTTTACTGCTGCGGCTAAAGTGGCGCAGGTGGTGGCCTATGATTTATCGGCGCAGATGTTGGATGTGGTAAGCCAGGCGGCGCAGGATAAAGGTTTCAACAACATTCAGGTGCAGCAGGGCGTGGCAGAATCGCTGCCGTTTGACGATGCCAGTTTTGATGTGGTGATCAGCCGTTACTCGGCGCACCACTGGCATGACGTCGGCCAGGCGCTGCGCGAGGTTCGCCGGGTATTGAAACCGGGCGGCAGGGCCATCTTTATGGATGTGGTTGCACCGGGGCATCCGCTGTTGGATATCTATCTGCAAACCGTAGAGGTACTGCGTGATACTTCACATGTGCGCAATTACGCACCAGGTGAATGGCTGAGTCTGCTGACAGAGTCTGGATTGTTGGTTCGGGAGGTGACGTCGGATCGGCTTTATCTGGAGTTCAGCAGTTGGGTGGAGCGCATGCGTACGCCAGAGCATTTCGTCACTGCGATTCGCGCGTTGCAACAGGGGCTCTCTGAAGATGTGCTGCAGCATTTTGCCATCGAGCCGGACGGTTCATTCACCAGCGACATTATGATGTTTGAAGTCGTTAGAGGTTAAATAATTCAGGGCAGCCGATATACCCTTCATTTTCCCGATGGCAATCGGAAACACGCGGGATATAGCGGCTGCCCTGACAGAATATTGCCAGGTAAGAAATTACTTTTTGTCTTCCAGCAGGCAGCGATAAATCAGGCCGCCGATAACACCGCCCACTAATGGCACCAGCCAGAATACCCATAGTTGTTGCAATGCCCAGGTTCCCTGGAATATTGCTACGCCGGTACTACGCGCCGGGTTAACGGAAGTATTGGTAACCGGAATACTGATCAGGTGAATCAGGGTTAACGTCAAACCAATGGCCAATGGAGCAAAGCCCGCAGGCGCACGTTTATCTGTGACACCATGAATAACGATCAGGAAGAATGCGGTCAGGACCAATTCGATTACGATTGCGGACTGCAGAGAATAGCCGCCCGGTGAGTGTTCACCGTAACCGTTGGAGGCAAAGCCGCCGCCGGTAGCGTCAAAACCTGCCTTGCCGCTGGCGATCAAATACAACACCGCCGCTGCAGCAATCCCGCCAATAACCTGAGCAATCACATAGGGGATCACGTCTTTAGCGGCGAAACGGCCGCCGGCAAACAATCCTACGGTAATCGCCGGGTTAAAGTGCCCGCCAGAAATATGGCCAACGGCATAAGCCATGGTGACCACGGTCAAACCAAAAGCGAGCGCGACACCAAGAAAACCAATACCCAGCTGTGGAAATGCCGCTGCTAATACTGCGCTACCACAACCACCGAACACCAACCAAAATGTGCCAAAAAATTCGGCAAAAAGTCGCTTTGACATAGACTCCATCCTACGGAAAATACTAACGGGCGTTAGCACTAAAAACTATAGAACACCTTTTTCAATTAATGCAGGTTTCTATCAGGATTATTCTTAATGAACCTTGAATAACGACAGATATTAAATCCCTGCTAATTAACTTTGTCTATGCGAATGCGGCTATATATGTGGCTTTGCAGTGCGTTTGCTGATTTTTTTATCGCTGTTATAAGAATTTACCCTAAGCTTAAGCGGTATAGGTATTTCTGGCGGAAAATAGCCATGGCTATTTTCGATTTCTCATATGATTTTTCCATTGGGTTTATCAGGGTTAATTGTTAATTCCTATTTGCTATATTTAATTTTCACGAAAATTCAGGGCATTAGGTCTGTCTTGTCATCAAATCGTCATGCAGGACTAATACCTTAGCAAGCTGCCAACTTCATCCCCTTAACTCTGAGCCATAACCATGAAAATAAAATCGGTTTCGCTGTTAATCAGTTCGTTGTTCCCTCTGTTTTCTTATGCCGCCACCGACGTTGAGGTGGCGCGCTACGTGGTCAGCTTCCCCGGCGGCGAGCATGTGAGCTATCAAGGCGCGTTCGCCAGGAATTTCCCACAGGGGTTGCCTGTAGGCATTGGTTCGGGGCTGGTATTCAATGGCCGTGAAGGCCAGGATCTGCTGTTGACCACCCTGACCGATCGCGGCCCCAATGCCGATGCACCTGCGGTGGGTGAACAGGAAGCGAAAATTTTCGCCAATCCGGAGTTTGTTCCGTTGTTGATGGATATTCGCGTCGGCGGCGGCAAGGCCGTTGCAGGCAATTCACGCCCGCTGCATGACCAGCAAGGGCCGATCAGCGGGTTGCCGCTGCCGGCGGGCCTGATTGGTTCAACCAACGAAGTGGCGCTGAGCGATACGCTGAAAACCTTGCAGAGCGACCGGCGCGGGCTGGATACCGAAGGTATCACTGCGGACGGCAAGGGCGGTTACTGGTTGTGTGACGAATACGGTCCGTTCCTGATCCATATCGACAGCCAGGGCAAAATCCTTGCCAAATACGGCCCAACGCCGGAACAGGGCGAGCAGGCGGTGGCCGGTGGGTTGCCGAATATCATCAAGTGGCGCCAGCCGAATCGCGGCTTTGAGGGCATTACCCGGATGCCGGACGGACGGATTTTAGCGGCGGTACAGAGCACGCTCGACGTTGAGGGTAAAAGCAAGAACAAGGCGCAGTTCACCCGCCTGGTCAGTTTTGATCCCGCCAGCGGTAAAACGGTGATGTACGGCTATCCGATCGATATCGACAGCTATAAAAAGGCTAAAGACGCCAAGGTCGGCGACATTGTGGCGGTCGATAATCAGCACATCCTGTTGGTTGAGCAGGGCAGCGACAAAGACAAGCAGATGATCAACAAGATCTACCTGGTTGATCTCAGCCAGGCAACCGACCTGACGAAATTTGACGGCAAGGGCAAGGCGTTGGAATTTGACGATGCGAAAGATCTCGCCAAACGTGGCGTGAAATTGGCCCAGAAGCGTGAAGTGGTGGATCTGCGCAAATTGGGCTGGCAGCAGGAGAAAGTGGAAGGTTTGTCGTTGATTGACGATCGCACGTTGGCGGTGATTAACGACAACGATTTTGGTCTGCAGGCCAAGCTGGTAGACGCGCAACCGGAGGGGAAGAAAATCGGCGATTATCAGTTGGATCAACAGGGCAAGCTGAGCCTGGACGGCAAAACCGTCTCAACCAGTATCGAATTGCAGCCGCTGGAAAAACCGGAGTCGCTCAGCGAACTCTGGGTCTTGACGTTGCCGCAATCGCTGAAGTAAGCATCACGGCCGGGGGCGAGGCCCCCGGTCAGACTACTGACAAAGCCCGTTATTAGGGAGAGCGTGCCGAAGGGGTCGTAGCGGCTTTAGCTGCCGACCAATTTGCCGGGAGCAAATTGGAACGACTTCCAGTCGGCCCGAAGGGTGGGACACATGGACGTGTCCCATAATGGCCCCTCGGTGCGTTAGGCCCGGGTATCTCGGATTCAAAGACAACTTTGCCATCAAACTCACAGGGGCATGGCCCCCTGCTTCTTTCCTTATATGCCAGCGTCGCGGTTAGCCTGTGACGCTTTGCCACGCGAGATGCTTTCCCATACCGCCACGGCCACCATAATCAGCGTGGTCAGGCCGTTCACCATCAATAAATCGGTGAGATAGGCAATCGGTGCCAGCACCGCCAGCGCGATCAGCCCCAGTAAGTGCGACAGCGGGAAACGGCGATACACCAGTCTCTTGTACAGCGCATTGGCGAGCAGATAAATTGCCGGGCCCAGCAGTAGCACCGCTGCCGTCACGTTATTGATGTGGCCGTCAGGGTGGGCGATCACCAGTTCATTGGCGACGGCGCAGACGATGATCGCGCCCACCAGTACCACATGGACATAATGGAAATAGGCACCCAACTGGCCAGGGTTTTCTGCCTGACTGATGGCATGGCTGCCGGCTTTGCTGCTGGTATCGAAATAAACCCACCACATCGCCAGACTGCCGAGAAAGGCCACCAGTGACGCAATCAGCACCGGCGCTGTCCAGGACTCCATTTCGCTGAGGGTGGAACCGGTGATCAGAATGGTTTCCCCCAGTGCCACAATGACAAACAGTTGGCAGCGCTCTGCCAGGTGATGGCCTTCAATCGTCCATTCGCTGCTGCTGTCGGAACGGCCAAGCACCGGTAAGCGGAAACCGAACATCGGCGAAACGTATTCACACAGGACCGCCACGGCCCACAGCAGCAGTCGATGGTTGCCCTCCGCCAGGCCACCGAGGATCCAGAAAATCGCCGAAATGCACATCCAGCCGAGAATGCGCTGGAAGTTTTGTTTTAGCGGATGGTGGGCCGGTAACAGATTCAGGACTACCAGTGAACGGCCAACCTGGATTGCCACGTAAAATAGTGCGAACGTCAGTCCTCGTTCACCAAATGCCTGCGGCAGCGCGGATGAGGCGAACAACCCCAACAGCATGATGGCGAACAGCAGGATGCGAATCGGGCGAGTATCCGGGTTAAACCAGTTAGTGACCCAGGCCGTGTATTGCCACGCCAACCAGACGGCGAACCATAACAACAGGGTTTCCAGCGCACCGGTTAACGTCAGATGATGCAGCAGATAGTGGGAAAGTTGGGTAACGGCAAAAACGTAGATCAGATCGAACAACAGTTCCGAGAACGAAACCGAGGCGCCATGGCCATCGCGTACACGTAGTAAGGTTTGTGACATAGAGAGTCCTTCCAAAATGGTAACCTTCAGCAATAGCGTAGTTCAGCCACCTGCGGGTGGGAGAGAAATCTTAAAAGTGAGGTTTTTATCTTTTGATTGACCAAACGGACTTTTAATTGTCATCTGCCGGGAGTAGAGTCGCTGTGTAGACCGCTATTATTCCCTGTAAGACATATCTGCACTCACCTTCTCCTTATTTTCGTCACAATGATTGATGTTCTTTACATTGGATTACGTCCATTTTCACTGCCTGGCGGATAATTAACTCCACTGATACGACGAAATAAACAAAAACACCTGGAGTTAATCATGAAACTATTACCTGGCATCGCAGCAGTTCTGTTGGCAGCCGCTTCGTTTTCTTCCTTTGCAGCGCCGCTGTCATCGGTAAAACAGGTCAACACTGAACAAGCCAGTGGCCTGCAGAGCCTTGGCGTAGTATCGGTTTCCGGTGTCAGTGGTTCACCGGCTGATGCGGTTCACGCGCTGAAAGAAAAAGCTCAGGCGGATGGCGCCAGCCATCTGCGTATTATTGGGCTGGACACCCCGGGGGACTCCAGCAACTGGCGTGGTAATGCGGAAATCTATCGGTAATTATCAGGCAGTAAATTAAAATCGGTCACTTAAATAAGTGGCCGATAAAATAAACGGTTGTGGATAATAATCTGACCGGAAAGGCCATTATTGGCTAACCCGATGATCATTATCCACAGCCGTTTTTTTCGGTTGTCAGTTGCATTTTATTACAACTGTGTCGGTGGTTTTAGGACACATGTTAATGAATACTTAAGGAATTGAGTTCAGATTGGTGGCTACTCAACCTAAGGAGGCCCCAATGTTAAATGCGACACGGCTGCAACTGAAGAACCACTTTTCCTATCTCCAGCAGTTTATGGCTTCGCCACGCACCATTGGCACCCTGGCGCCTTCTTCCCCCTGGCTGTGCCAGGCGATGCTCAATCAGATTGAATGGACAGGCGCATTGTCGATCGCGGAGCTGGGTGCGGCGGACGGCGTGCTGACCAAGCGCATATTGGGACGCATGCGCGCCGATGCTTCGCTGGAAGCTTTTGAAATTCAATCAAACTTTGTCCATCAATTGCGGAAAATCGACGATCGCCGCCTGCAGGTAATGGACCGGTCGGCGGAACAGATGGCTCGCGATTATGACGTGGTGTTCTCCTGCCTGCCGCTGCTGTCAATTCCGCTTAAAATCAGTATTCGTATTTTACAGCAGGCACAGCAATGCCTGCGTGCACGCAATGGCACGCTGGTACTGTTCCAGTACAGTCACCTGTCGGAAAAATTACTGTCCCGCTACTTCCACTGGAAGCGACTGCGGGTAGTGCGTAACTTCCCGCCGGCGCTGGTGTACGTCTGTACTCCGCGTTAGCTAAAGCCTTTTCTCCATCACCACCACCTGGCCATCATATTGCTGCCGACGCTCGATAGTTTGCCAGCCCCAACCCGTATATAGCGGTTCTGATTTATCGGTGATCAGGTGCAATACGGGATGGTTGCGTTGGCGTGCCAGTTGGACGATGGCGGCCTCCAGACGCTGTGCAATGCCCTGACGGCGATGGTCAGGATGAACAAACACCCCAGCCAGCCAGGGGGAAAGGTCCATTCGGTGATGATCGTCACTCGGCCACAGGCTGGCCATGCCCAGCGGGCGTCCGTCTTCAAGCATCAACAAGGTGGTGTAGTCTTCACTCGGTTGCGCGCATTGGGCAAAGCGTTGACGCGTGCGTTCCAGAGAACCGCCGCGCTGCGAACCCCATTGGCCAAAGGCCCATGCGGCACAAACGTCGCTAAACTCTGGGCACTCGGTCAGTGGAATAATCTGTTGAGTCATCTCTGCCCCTCCTTTTAATTATCAGCCAATCTGGCTCACCCGCTAGCGGACTATCGACCGCTTTTTTAACTTAATAAAACCGTATTTATAGCGGTTTTGCACGCATCAGTGACGAAACTGCGTAATTCAGCGGATTTGACTCGCTCTTTGCCTGTTGTGATTGAAAGTGCTAATGAGAGTGATTATCATGCGCGAATATTTTGGCTAATCCGGCTCACTGATGCGCAATTCCCTCATTTTTCTGCTGCTTTCCCTGCTGTTCGGCTTTTTTGGCGTTCAGGCAAAAATGGTCACTGACATTACGGGGCGTCAGGTTGAGGTGCCGGACAATCCGCAGCGTATTGTGCTGGGCGAGAGCCGCATGTTGTATACCCTGGCGCTGCTCGAACCGGGAAACCCCGCCCAACGTATCGTTGGCTGGCCGGAAGATATGGCGCGTTTCGATGCGCAAAGCTGGCAACTCTACACGCAGAAATTTCCGCAGATCAAAGCGATCCCCTCTATCAGCAAGGGCAATTTCCGCCAGGTAAATATTGAAAACCTGATCCGCTTGAAGCCGGACTTAGTGATCCTCGCGCGCTATGCGCGGGAAGAGGGTGACAGTGATTTATTGCTGAGTGCGTTGAGCAAGGCCGGCATTGCGGTGATCTACGTCGATTTACGGGTCGATCTGCTGAACAACACCGTGCCTAGCGTCCGCCTGTTGGGCGAAGTGCTTAACCGTCAGCCGCGCGCAGAGCAGTTCATCAACTTCTATCAACAGCATATGGCGGTGATCCAGCAGCGGCTGGCCGGTTATCAGGGGCCGAAACCCAAGGTGATGTTGCACCTGCACCTCGGGCGGCGCGAAACCTGCTGCACCACGGCGGCCCATGGCAACCTCGGTGACTTGCTGACCTTTGCCGGCGGCGACAATATTGCCAACGCCAGCATCAAAGGCGTCTACGGTGAGCTGAACCCGGAAACCATTCTGACTGCCAATCCTGACATCTACATCGCCACCGGAATGGCCGGGCCGCAGGGCAAGCATTTTTCCGATCTGCGCCTTGGGCCGCTGGTCACCCAGCAGGAAGCCGATGAGAGCTTTAGCCGGGTGATGCAAAAACAACCGATGCTCGCCAACCTGAAAGCCATAAAAAATCACCAGGCCTGGAGCATTTGGCACAACTTTTATCTCAGCCCTTATCACGTTGTCGCGGTTGAGATGTTCGCCAAAACCTTCTATCCGGATCTGTTTGCAGACATCAACCCGCAGCAGACCTTTAAGCAGTTATATCAACAATTTTTGCCGTTACCTTTTTCAGGGACCTATTGGAGTCAGTTAAATAATGAATAACACCCAACGTGGCTGGTGGTGTGCACTGCCTCTGGCGGCCTGCGCCTCTGTACCGGCGATCGGTGCCGACAAAACAGCAGAGAAGGGTGAAACCCTGGTGGTGGTTGGCCAGGCACAGGCCGATGGCGTACAAAGCTATCAGCCGCTGACCAGCGTGACCGGCACCCGCATGGAAACCAGCCTGCTGGACGTGCCGCAGGCTATTGACGTGGTGCCGCAGCAGGTGATTACCGATCAGGCGGTCAGCAGCCTGGATGAGGCGCTGTATAACGTCAGCGGCATCACTCGGGCGAATACGTTGGGGGGAACTCAGGACGCGGTAATGAAGCGTGGTTTTGGTGATAACCGCGACGGCTCAATTCTGCGCGACGGCGTGCGCTCGGTGCAGGCACGTAACTTTACCCCAACCACCGAACGGGTTGAGGTGCTGAAAGGCCCGGCCTCGATGTTGTACGGCATGAGTGAACCGGGCGGGATGATCAATATGATCACCAAAAAGCCGCAGTTGCAGCAGCATACCCATGTGGAAGGCTGGGGCAGCAGCTTCAAGGGCGGTGGCGGCCAGTTGGACGTGACCGGGCCGCTGGGGACTTCAGGATTCGCTTATCGGATGATTGTCGATCACGACGAGACCGACTACTGGCGTAACTTCGGCCGCAACCGTCAGACGGTGATCGCACCGTCGCTGATGTGGTTCGGCGAGAGCACCACGGTGCGCGTTGCCTACGAGCATATGGAGTATTTGGTGCCGTTCGATCGCGGTACCATCATCGATTCGCGTACCGGCAAACCGGTGAATACGCCGCGCGATCGTCGCTTCGACGAAAGCTATAACGCCACGCGTGGCGATCAGGACAGCGTTACCCTGCAGGTTGATCAGGTGTTGAACGAGAGCTGGAAAAGCTCACTGACCTACGCCTACAGTCGCAACAGCTACAGCGACAACCAGGCACGTGCGTTGGCTCTGGATCCTGAAACCGGCGTGCTGTCGCGCCAGGCCGACTCCACCGCCCATGCGGTCAGCCATGCCAACGCGGTGCAGTTGACGCTCAACGGTGACGTCGACTGGGGCAGCATCAACCACCAAATGCTGTTCGGCTTTGATTTTGAAGATAATCGCACCTATCGCGGCGATATGATCCGCGGCAAGAAGAACAGTGATTTCAATATCTACAACCCTGTTTACGGCCAGATGCCTACCTCGAACGCCGTCAGCGCCAAAGACAGCGATCAGCGTGAAAACCTCACCAGCTACGGCTGGTTTATGCAGGACTCCGTGCAGCTGACCGATAAATGGCTGGTGATGGGCGGACTGCGTTACGACGCCTTTGACGTGTTTGCCGGCAAAGGGCGGCCGTTTGTCACCAATACCGACAGCTCCGATGGCAAACTGGTGCCCCGCGCCGGGGTGGTCTACAAGCTGACGCCGTATGTGTCGCTGTACAGCAGCTATACCGAGTCTTTCAAACCAAACTCTTCCATCGCCAGCCAGATTGGTTCGCTACCGCCGGAACAGGGCAAGGCCTGGGAAGTGGGCAGCAAGGTTGAGTTGCCGAACGGTGTCACCGGGACCCTGGCCTTGTTCGATATCACCAAACGCAACGTGATGGTCAGCGAACTGGTGAATGGCGAAACCGTGACCCGCACCGCCGGGCGCGTGCGCTCGCAGGGGGTGGAGCTGGATGTCGCAGGCAATATTACCGATTCGCTGAGCCTGATCGGTTCTTATGCCTATACCGATGCGCGGGTGGTGGACGACCCGGACAACAAGGGCAAGGAAATGACCAACGTGGCGCGCCACACGGCTTCACTGTTCCTGACGCAGGATTTGGGTTCCCCAGGGCTATACAGCGGAGACAACCTGCGCATGGGAGCCGGTGCGCGTTATGTGGGCCGCCGCCCTGGCGATGCTGCCAACAGTTTTAATCTTGATAACTACACCGTCGCCGATGCCTTCGCCGCTTACATCATGCCGGTCAATGGTTACCGGGTGAAATGGCAGTTGAACGTGAAGAACCTGTTCGACAAAACCTATTATCCTTCCAGCGGCGGCAATTTGCGTGTGGCGGTGGGGGAACCACGTGAAGTGGTGCTGCGTGCCAGCGTCGACTTCTAATTTGGCGGGCCGGGAAGCCAGTCCGGCGGCGGGTATCTGCCGTCGGATAAATCTGGTTAAATAGCCGGCCTGTTGTTAAGGAGGATCCGATGAGCCTGAAAATTCGTTTGGCGCAACTACAGGACATTGCTCAACTGATCGCCGTCGAACGCTCGGCTGCGCAGTTATTTCATCAACAACCGGCCTGGGCTTTTATTGCCGAAGGCCCGGTGATGGATGCGCAGCAGCATACTGATTTTATTCAGCGGCGGCAGGAATGGCTGGCGGAAAGCACCGCGGGTGAGGCGGTCGGGTTTATCGCGGTGATGGCGCAACAGCAGGATTGGCATATCGCCGAACTGTCGGTTGCCGCCAACTGGCAACGTCAGGGCATTGGACGCCGGTTGATTGCCGAGGTCGCAGCACAGGCCAGGTTGCAGGGCGCGCAGCGCCTGACGCTGACCACCTTTATCGATGTGCCCTGGAATGCACCCTATTACCAACGGCTGGGGTTCCGGCCGATAGCCCCTGAGCGGCTCAGCGCTTCATTGAGCTCTCGGTTGGCGCAAGAGGTGGCGGATGGCTTCGCCGTCGGCAGTCGCTGTGCTATGGAATTTACACTATCGTAAATATTGAAATACAGAGTGATGGCGGTATGATGCAGCAACCACGCCATCGCAGGATTTAGCACGCCGGGTTCTGGCGAGCAAATGCACTCAAGTCACCGTATAAGGGACAACCCGTAATGACACAAACCATTTTCATGGTAGGCGCGCGCGGAGCCGGTAAAACCACGGTGGGTAGCGCACTGGCGCTGGCGCTGGGCTATCAATTCGTCGATACCGATCTGTTTATGCAGCAGACCACGCAGATGAGCGTGGCGGAAATGGTCGAACAAGAAGGCTGGCTGGGATTTCGTCGCCGTGAAAGCATTGCTCTGCAAACGGTCACTCAACCGTCAACTGTAGTTGCCACTGGTGGTGGTGCGATCCTGGCGGAGGAGAACCGCCGCTTTATGCGTCAGAACGGCAAGGTCATCTACCTGCGTTCACCCGCCGAAGTATTGGCACAGCGGCTAGAAGAGTACCCGCAAGATACACAGCGCCCTACGCTGACCGGCCGTCCGATTGCCGAAGAAATGCTGGAGGTGCTGGCCGCGCGTGAAGCGCTGTATCAGGAGGCCGCTCACTACGTGATGGACGGCACCGGTGGCCCGCAACAGGTGGTTGAGCAGATCCTCTCCGCCCTGCAGTTGGAAACGGTAAAATAAGCTCTCTCTTGGGGCACCGTCAATTGCGCCTGACGGCTGCCTCGTTTTTCTCCCGAACATGAGTCTCGCGCTGAACAAAATACAATCCCGGTGTGGTACCAAAACGCTGACGGAAAGCGGCAATGTAGGCGCTGACATTGTCATAACCGCAGTCACCGGCAATCTGATTGACGGCTTCACCGCGTGACAATGGCTCCAGCGAACGGAGCACCCGAGCCTGCTGGCGCCAGCGGGCGAAAGTCACGCCGGTTTCGCTGATGAAATGCCGGCTCAGGGTGCGGACGCTCAGCCCGGCCCAGGCGGCCCATTCACTCTGGCTGCGTTCGCTGGCCGGCTCATTGAGTAGCGCACGGGCGATTTTCAGCAGTCGTGCGTCCTGCGGCAGAGGCAGTTGCAACGGAGTATTTTCCTGCGCGCACATCTCATCGAGCAATACCTGTAGTAGTCGCCGTTGCGGCGCGTTCAGCCTTTGGCCTGCGAATTGTGCAAGGCGTTCCACCAACGCCAAAATCAACCCGGAAGCCGTGCTCAAATGAGGTTGTTTCGGCAGATCTGCACATAGGGATCCAGGCAGATACAGGCTCCAGCCGGCGACGTTGCCACAGGCCAATGCCTGGTGCGCGCAGTTCGCTGGCAGCCAGCCGATACTGCCGGCGGTCATTGCCCATTGTTGCTCCTGAGTTTCCAGCGCAATCATGCCGTGGGTTAATAAATAGAGCTGTCCGCGGGTATGTTGATGCCAGGGCGTTAAGTGCTTTTTTTCATGCCACAGTCGTTCGCTTTGCAGGATCATCTTGATTGGCCGATTTACCGTATTGAATGTCCAGTTGCGGTTATTATGCCATCCTCTGCCTGATCTATGATCTCCTCAACGTTTAATTTTGGAGATAAAAATGAGCCTGCAAACCCCAACCGCCCTGGTGCTCGAGGCCCTGCAACGGGTCGTCGCGGCACCACAACACCAGCCGCTGCTGATTGCTGAGTTTTTCAGTGAAGATTACCTCCAGCAGGTGGACGGCAACACGCTGGATTACGCCCACTTCATGCAGCATATGGCGTTACTGAAACAACTCACCCGCAGCATGACGCTGGAGATAGTCGCCGTAGCCGGGCAGGGGGATTCGGTACTGACCCACCACCAGGTTCGGGTGGAAAAGCGTGACGGAAGCCGCAGCCTGGTTAAGGTATTGGCACATTTCACCGTGCGTGACGGCAAGATCTGCGCCTGCGATGAGCTGACGCAGCTGCTGGAAGGCGAACACGGCGATCGCGATTTGGGGTCACGCGTGTCGGTATAGATACCGCTGCTATACTTAAACTTGTGGAATCACACGGGAGATCAGCATGCGCGAAAATAACCGACCTGGCTATCCGAGAACTGCCCGAGTGGTCGCCGTTGACCGGGGCGATCCAAGCTTGCATATGCACCGTTTTGAGGTGCGCACCGATGACATTGAGCCCAATACGCTACTCAGTGAGCATCCTACCGAGCAGGAAGCGCTCGATGCCAAGCATCGTTATGAAGATCCGGCGCTGGAAGATTAAATAATATCCCTCTGAAACCGGCATCAGGCCGGTTTCTTTATTCATTCCGTTTACTGCTTTAATTACCTCACTCGATAACGATAAATTAGCATGACATGCTGGTTTATACCGCCATGGTCGAATAACTGCGTGGTAATCGGCCTGTTTTATCAGCGTTAGCCGTTGCATTTAATTTAGTGAAGCATCATCCGCTGCGATTAATGGGCAGAATAAAAAATAAACTGCTTGACGATAAGTTGTACGAGTTTTAGTTTCTAATTATCAAACAGGAACTGAGTTCCATATAGTGGAACAAGGCGTGCGATGACAACTCTGGAAAATGCCGCTGCGGTATTAAAGTTATTTTCACAACAGCGAATGATGCACGGCCAGGCCGGTATTTCATTCAGTGATGTGGTGAGTCAATTGGCGCTGCCAAAAAGCACGGCCTCTCGCCTGTTACAGACCATGGAAACCCAGGGCATGCTGGAGCGCGATCCTGACAGCAAGCTGTATAAAATCGGTCGTTTGCTGCTATCGGTTTCCAGCCACTATCTGTCGACGCCGTTGGTCGACAGCGTGGCGGCCAGTATGGTGCAGCTCAGCCAACAGACTAACTGTACGGGTTATGTTTCAGTGCTGGAAGCGCAGGAAATTATGGTGATGCGCATGTTCCCCGGTCGCCATTTTCTCCAGGTGGTGACGCCGGCGGGCAGCCGCTCACCGGTGGCGGAAACCTCGGTAGGCCGGGCGATATTGGCGCGTGACAGTGATGAGCAGGTGATAGCGCGTTTTGCCGCAGGCTACCGTGCGGCTTCACCCAATGCTCCGCAAACGCTGGAAGCATTGTTGAGTAAGCTGGCACAGGTCCGGCAGCAGGGCTGGTCTCTGGCACGTAATGAGACGTTGCAGGGCATCAGTTCGCTGGCGACAGCGGTGACCAACAAACACCGCAATGAGACGGTCGGTCTGTGCTTGTCTTTTCCTACGCAGGCGGAAGAACAGCCATTTTCACCCGCTGTGCTGGAAGCATTAATGACAGTATCCCGGCAATTGGCGGAAAAACTCGGTGATGATTATTGGCAACAGATCAAATAACGCACCGGAACACTCTGTCAGTATCTGATAATTAACGAAAACCAACACCAGGGAATTTCTTAATTATCTATCTTGGATTTATGGGCAATAAATACTTAATGGCACTCACAGTTCCAATATTCGGAACTGTGAGTGCCACCTCATGCCGAAATTAACGTTGCCAGACGCCAGGGAATATTCAGGGAAATGAAAACTATGAAACCAAAAAGCAGCATAAATCCTTTGAAAGATATCGGTACTCTGCTGGTGATGGTGCTGCTGTCCATCGTCGGCGCAATTATCGGCGTACAGTTGATCACCACGCTGGGCGTGACGCCCAACACGTCGATTATTGGCGCGTTGATCGCCATGCTGTTGGCGCGCATTCCACTGCAAATGTTCCAGCGTTACCGTTCGGTGCATACGCAAAACCTGGCGCAAACGGTGATCTCTTCCGCCACCTTCGGCGCGGCCAACTCGCTGCTGATGCCAATTGCCGTGCCTTATGTGATGGGGCAACCGCAGCTAATCCTGCCGATGTTTTGCGGGGTGGCGGCCGCGATGTTGCTCGACGCCTACCTGCTGTACCGCATGTTCGACACCAAAATATTTCCTGCGGCCAATGCCTGGCCACCGGGTGTCGCGGCGGCGGAAGCCATTAAGGCCGGTGACCGGGGTGGCAAGCAAGCCTGGCTGCTGGTGGTGGGCGTGGTAGTCGGCATCGCCGGTTCGATGCTTAAAATCCCGATGGCGGCTTTCGGCACCGCGTTTATCGGCAATATCTGGGCATTGGGCATGTTTGGTGTCGGCCTGTTGCTGCGAGCCTACGCGGAACCCATGGCAGGTTTTGATATCAATGCGAATTTCATTCCTCACGGAGTGATGGTTGGTGCCGGACTGGTGGCGTTGATCCAGGTGGTTCAGGTGATCCGCAGCAAGCGTGCGGATACCAGTGGTTATAGCCAGGCCGACAGTGAAGTGCGCAAAGCGCTCGGGTTGGGCGCGGTGGGATATATCGTTATTGCCGCGCTGTTGGCGTTGGCCGCTGGACTGTACAGCGAGATGTCGCTGGGCATGCTGGTGCTGTTTGTGATTTACGCCGCGTTTGCCGCCTTTGTGCATGAACTGATTGTCGGCATCGCCGCGATGCATTCCGGCTGGTTCCCGGCCTTTGCGGTGGCGCTGATTACCCTGATTATCGGCATCCTGATTGGCTTCCCGCCGCTGGCGCTGTGCGTGCTGACCGGGTTTACCGCCGCCACCGGCCCGGCATTTGCCGATATGGGCTTTGATCTGAAAGCCGGATTCATTCTGCGCGGCTACGGCAAAGATTTACAGCAGGAGCTGCTGGGGCGCCGCATTCAGTTGTTTGCTGCGCTGATCGCCTTTGTCATCGCCATCCCGGTGGTGTACTTCGCTTATACCAGTTACTTCCTGCAGGACCTGATCCCGCCGGTGGCGCGGGTGTACGCCAAAACCATCGAGGCAGGTGCGCAGCCGGGCATTGCCTACAGCCTGCTTGTCTGGGCTGTCCCAGGAGCCATTGTGCAGTGGATTGGCGGGCCCAAACGTCAGCTCGGCGTGCTGTTGGCCACTGGCCTGTTGATCAACAACGCGTTGGCGGGTTGGGCGGTGATCGTCGGTATCGCGCTGCGCATTCTGATTATTCGCCGCTGGGGCGACAAGGGCCGCACGCCGATGGAGATCATGGCGGCCGGTTTTATCGCCGGAGACGCGCTGTATAACTTTTTCAATTCCATTTTTTCCAGCAAAGGGAAATAACCCATCCGGTTAAATTGTGAGGTCAGCCGATTATGAGTTTGCAACAAACGCTGCAGGTTTTTGAATTAATTGATAGTGCCTATGTGAACGGTCAGCAGGTTGTCGATCTGTTCACGTCCTATCCCGGCATCCGCGCCAGCACGCTGCGTGCCAGTGGGCCAAAAGGCGCGACCGACTTCGTGCGCATTGAGATCCCCGGCAGCAATGGTAAAAGCCGGGGTGGGGAGGCGCCGACGCTGGGTATTATCGGCCGCTTGGGCGGTATTGGTGCGCGGCCAACGCGGATTGGCCTGGTGTCCGACGGCGACGGCGCTATCGCCGCTATTGCCAGCGCGCTGAAGCTGGCGGAAATGCAGCGCAAGGGCGATGTATTGGCGGGCGATGTGATCATCACCACCCATATTTGCCCTGATGCGCCAACCCGTCCGCACGACCCGGTCGACTTTATGGATTCGCCGATCGACGACATGACGATGAACGATAATGAAGTGGTGCCGGAGGCCGATGCGATTTTGTCCATCGACACTACCAAGGGCAACCGCATCATCAATCACAAAGGCTACGCACTGTCACCGACGGTGAAAGAAGGCTACATCCTGCGGGTGTCGGAAGATCTGCTGCGGATTATGGAGATGACCAGCGGCCGCCCGGCGGTGACCTTCCCGATCACTACCCAGGACATTACGCCTTACGGCAACGGGGTACACCATCTGAACAGCATTCTGCAGCCCTCTACCGCGACCTCTGCGCCGGTGGTTGGCGTGGCGATTTGCACCGAGTCGGTGGTGCCGGGCTGCGGTACCGGTGCCAGCCATGAAGTGGATATTGCGCTAACCGTCAAGTTTGCGGTGGAAGTGGCGAAAGAGTTTGGCCGCGGTACCTGTCATTTTTATCAGGCTGACGAATACGCACAGTTGCTGGCGCTGTACGGCAGCCTGAGTCATCTGCAAAAAAGGAAATAACCGGATGAATGCCTCATTTGCCACGCTGACTATCGGTCAGGCACCGCGCAACGACATTATGCCGTTGCTGTCTGCCTATCTGCCTGCGGAACAGGTGAGGCATGTCGGGTTGCTGGACGGGCTGAAGGCCAGCCAGATTGACGAGCGTTATACACCGCAGGCCGGAGAGAAGGTGTTGGTTTCACGCCTGCTGGACGGCACTCAGGTGAGATTGGCGGCCTCGCGGGTCGAACTGGGGTTGCAGCAGAAAATCAATGCACTGGAAGCAAAGGGCTGTGAGGTGATCCTGCTGTTGTGCACCGGCGAGTTTGGCCAGTTGCATGCACAACAGGCGCTGTTGCTGGAGCCGGACCGCATTATTCCGCCGCTGATTTCTGCCATTGTCAGCCAACACCGGGTGGGGATTGTGGTGCCGGTGGCGGAGCAAATCAGCCAGCAGGCGAGCAAGTGGCAGTTACTGGCGACGCCGCCCTGTTTTGCCGTCGCCAGCCCTTATTTGGCGGATGACGCGGTGCTGGAGTTGGCCGCAAGCGAGCTACAGCGGCAGGGCGCGCAGGTGGTGGTGCTCGACTGCATTGGTTATCACCGGCAGCACCGTGATTTCCTGCAGGCACGGCTTGAAATACCGGTGCTGTTGTCCAATGCGCTGGTGGCCAAGCTGGCTGCTGAGCTAATCGACTGATTAAAAAGCTAATAAAATCTTATATGGCGGTGTGTCGGGGGCGGTGCTGCGTGTTTTTGGGCGTGCACCCAGAACGGCAGGCTGACGGTCAACCGCTTGGCAGCGTTTTACTCTGCGCCACGATCGCATTTCGCGAGAAAAACCAGTGACAGATCAACCGCAATCCCCCAATATGGATTTCCCATAAAGTTGATTACGCGGGTGTCAGTCTATGCTGAAAGTAAACGAGTATTTTGCCGGGAAAGTGAAGTCTATCGGTTTCGATAGTAGCAGCATCGGCCTTACCAGCGTCGGTGTCATGGAAGAGGGAGAGTACACCTTCACCACCGCCCTGCCGGAAGAAATGACCGTGATTACCGGCGCGTTGAAAGTGTTGCTGCCGGGCTCGCCGGACTGGCAGGTGTTTATGCCGGGTGAGAAGTTCTTCGTACCGGCACACAGTGAGTTCAACCTGCAGGTGGCCGACGCGACCGCCTATCTGTGCCGTTATTTAAGTAAGTAACTCATACCCTTCTTACTTGAAGCTGCAGCGTTGTTGGCTGCGTGCGCTCACCCCAGTCACTTACTTGAGTAAGCTCCTGGGGATTCCCGCACTTGCCGCCTAGCTGCAACTCCAATTAATTTGGGTATGCTATCTGTGTTGCAACGCTACTCATGTGGAACAAAGGCGCAGCGATTTGCGCCTTTGTGTACTTAGCGCTGGGCTTCGCCACCCAGGGCTTCGATGGTGTTCTTGATTAACGCAGCCAGTTCGCTGGTCATCAGGATAAAGTCGGCGTCAAAACGCTGGGCAAAGTCGTCACGATCGATATCGTCGTTCTGCTCGCGCAGCGTATCGGCGAACTTCAAACGCTTCAGCGACCCGTCGTCTGCCAGCACCAGTTGAATGCGCTCCTGCCAGTCCACCGCCAGCTTGGTCACCAGCTTGCCGGCTTCGATATGTACCGCAATCTCATCGCTGATCAGGTTCTGTTTCTTGCAGCGGATCACGCCGCCGTCTTCCAGAATTGCCTTCAACTCTGCTTCGTCCTGAATGATAAAGCCAGCCGGTAGCTCACCAGAGCGTACCCACTCGGTCAGCGTCAGTTCGATCGGGCTTTCCATGGTCAACGGCACTACCGGCAGTGAACCCAGGCTTTTGCGCAGCAGCGCCAGAGTGTCTTCCGCGCGTTTGGCGCTGGCGGCATCAACCATAATCAGGTCATTAACCGTGTCGATCCACATAAAAGTCTGATTAAAGCGGCTAAAGGCGCGTGGCAACAGGCTGTGCAGCACTTCGTCTTTCAGCGCGTCTTTCTCGGTTTTCTTCAGCTTACGGTGTTGTTCACCTTCCAGGCGTTCAATCTTGGCCTGCAACTCTTGTTTGATGACCGGCGACGGCAGGATTTTTTCTTCCTTGCGCGCGCAAATAACGATCTGGCCGTTAACCGCGTGTGTCAGTGACTCGCTGTGGGAACCCATCGGAGAAACCCAGCCGGTTTTCGCCATGTCCTGGCTGCCGCACGGGGTGAAAGCAAAAGCGCTGAGTTGTTTTTCCATTTCATCCGCGTTTAACGCCACTTCGCGGCTCAAACGGTAAACCATCAAATTCTTAAACCACAGCATAATGTTATCCCTGGCTGGGCGTGCATCTGGCACGCTTATTCATCAAAAGCAGGGCGGCATAATAACGAATCAGGGGCGAAAAATCGCCTCATTCCCTCCGAATTGCGTCAGCGGCCGCGTTTGAGCGGCGTGCCCGTTGCAGTGCCAACGCCAGTTGCCGCTGGCTGAAAGGCTTGCGCAGCAGTTCAATGTTGGGCAGTGTGTCTTCGTGGTGACGGCGTATATCCTGGCCGCTGATCAGCAGCGCGGTAAGGCGCGGATTAATCTCTCGCGCCAGCCCAATCACCTGCACGCCGTCCAGTTCGCCCGGCAGCATCAGGTCACTGACCAGCACCCCAATATCCGGCGTCTGGCGCAGCAGCGCCAGCGCTTCATGGCTGTCTGCGCAGTCCAGCGTCAGGTAGCCGAGCTGATGCAGGTGTTCGCACAGCGTATGGCGCACGTCATTTTCATCTTCCAGCACCAATACCAGACTGTCGGTGCCGTCGCTTTCTTCGAGCGGCAGGGGCGGTGCTTGGGCGATTGCCGGTGCCGGGGCGCGCGGCAGTTGCAGGCGCACCAGAGTGCCTTCTCCCGGTGCGGTTTCAATCTGCACCCGGCCGCCGGACTGGCGAACAAAGCCGTAGACCATCGACAGCCCCAGCCCACTGCCGCTGCCCACTGCCTTGGTGGTGAAGAAAGGTTCGAACACCTGCGCTTTCACTTCCTCCGACATGCCGCAGCCGGTGTCGATCACCTCCAGCGCCACCATGTCCTGTTTTTTGCCACCGCTGCGCACCACTCGTTGGTTATAGATGCGGATCTTGACCACGCCGCTGCGGCCTTCCATGGCATCCCGGGCATTGACTACCAGGTTGATCAGCGCGTTTTCCAACTGATTGGCATCCACCCACGCCGGCCAGCCGGGTCGCTGAGTCTCAATGCTTAGAGACAACGTCGTGGGCAGTGAATGACGCAGCAATTCCTGCAGGTTTTCTACCAGCGTCTGTAGCGTGATGGCCTGCGGATGCAACGCCTGTTTACGCGAAAATGCCAGCAGCCGCTGGGTGAGCTGTGCACCGCGTTCGGCGGCCTTCAGAGCCCGGGCAATACGCTGTTCGGTTTGGGCGTCCTGAGTCTGTTGGGTGGTTAGTTCCAGGCTGCCGATAATCACCGCCAGCAGATTGTTAAAATCATGCGCCAGGCCGCCGGTGAGCTGACCGACCGCCTTCATTTTCTGGCTGTGCAGCAGCGCCTCTTCCAGCGCTTTGCGCTCGGTGCGTTCCAATACCACGTTAACTACGCCGCGATTGGGCACCGGACTGAAGCGCAGCTCGACGGTGCGGCCGTCGCTCAGGCGCAGTTCCTGCGGCTGCGGCAGTTCACTGGACAGGTTGGCCAGCACCGCTTCCCAGCGCTGACCCGCCGGGGGCGTCACGTGTTGCAGCAGTTCACGGTAGTGTTGGCCCCGGTGCAACTGGTGTTCGTTTAGCCCCAGCAGCAGCGGATATTGCGGGTTCCATACCACCAGTTGGCCGTCGTTATCAAACAGCGCAAAGCCGTCGCGCATTGCCAGAAAGGTGGTTTCGAGCTGGGTGCTTTTCTCTTTCAGCAGGCGAGAAGTTTGCTCCAGCGAGGCGGTATTGCGTGCAAAGACGTTGAATGCCCGCGCCAAATCGCCCAGTTCGTCACGGCGCTGCAGCGCAGGCACACTGACCTCACGTTCGCCGCGCGCCAGCCGCGTCATGGCACCGGCGATCGCCGTCAGGTTCGATCCCAGATTACGGTAGATATACCACCCGGCGAAGCCGGTAATCACCAGCGCCAGCAGCGCGAACAGGCCGATAAACCAGCTGATGGAGCTGAGTTCGCGATGGGTTTGATGGGTGCGCAGCTCCGACTCGTCTGCCACCTTCTGTACGTAGAGATTGATGTCGTCATTGAGCATCGCCACTAAGGCTTTGATATGGTAGGTGTAATAGGCCAGGGCCAGATCGCTTTGCTCCAGCTCCAGCGTTTCGGGCAGCAGGCGTTGTTCGCTGTCGCGAAACTGGCGCATTTTCTCGTCGACCAAGGCATCCGGGCTGTGCTGCGGCCAGTAGGCCATCACGCTGTCGAGTTGCTGGGCGGCGGCCTTGGGCGTCGGGGTTTGAATGGCGATCGCCAGCAGCCGGTCGATCTGGCTCAGCAGCGGCAGCGAGGGCGGGTTCTGATTATTACGTTGGTTGAGGCTGGCGATATGCCGCAGCGTGCTCTGCGCCTGATACAGCCCACTGAGCAGGATATTGCGTTGCAGATGCCGTGCGTGACCGAGATCCAGCATGCGGGTCACGCTGGTTTCCAACGCGTTGCTGCGGCTGATGATGCGTTGAACCAGCTCCGGCTCGCTATGTGCCAGCGGAGCGTCCGCCAGTCGGCTGAGCGAGGCCTGCAGCGCCAGCTGGGTTTGCTTCAGCCGGGCTGACTCGCTCTGATACTCCAGCGCACCCACCACCTGCGATAGCCGAATGGCGGCGGTCGCCACGTTCGAAGTATCCCGGCTCAGCGCCATGCTGCCGTTCATCTCATTTAGCGTTTGCGCCTGAACTTGTTCCTGCAGCTTGCCCGCATGGTTAAAGCCGACGATCGCCACGCCGCTGACCATCAGCGTCACCGCCACCACCAACAGGTTGAACATCAGCAGGCGCCCACGTGCACCGGCAAGGAAAGGCAGTCTGCGCATTGGATCCCCCGTAACTGACTGTCCGCATTATAAATCCCCGTCCCATTAACAATATGACAAAGATGAACGGCCGCTGACATTTTGCATTTATTTATGCGTGGTTAACTGCACTCAATCCGAACCGCAACCCGAGGTATGACGATGAGCGCGACCCCGATCCTGGAAATGCACAACATCGCCAAGAGTTTTGGTCAGTTTTATGCGCTGAAGGGCGTCAACCTGACGGTTTATAGCGGTGAGATCCACGCGCTGATGGGTGAAAACGGCGCGGGTAAAAGCACCTTAATGAAAATATTGGCCGGCGCTTATATCGCCAGCAGCGGGGAAATTTTTATCGATGGGCAGCCGTTTGCCATTAAAGGGCCAAAAGATGCCCTGGCGGCGGGCATCACGCTGATTTACCAGGAAATGAATCTGGCACCGAATCTGACGGTGGCGGAGAACATTTTTCTGGGCAGCGAGATCCAGCGCGGCGGCCTGGTGAAGCGCCAGCAGATGTTGCTGGAAGCACAGAAAGTCATCGATCGTTTGGGCGCGCAGTTCAGCGCCGGCGATCGGGTGATGAAATTAACCATTGCCGAACAGCAGCAGGTGGAAATCGCCCGCGCGTTGCACCGCAACAGCCGCATCCTGGTGATGGACGAACCGACGGCGGCACTTTCTTCGCGTGAGACGCATCGGCTGTTTGAGTTGATCAAGCGTCTGCGCGATGAGGGGATGGCGATCATTTACATCAGCCATCGCATGGCGGAAGTCTACGAGCTGTCGGATCGCGTTAGCGTGCTGCGCGACGGCCAGTACGTTGGCAGCCTGATGCGCGACAAACTGTCCGCCAGTGAATTGGTACGCATGATGGTGGGCCGCCCGTTGAGCGATCTGTTCAACAAGGAGCAGGGCATTGCGGTGGGCGAACCGCGCCTGACGCTGCATGGCCTGACCGACGGCAAGAAAGTAAAGCCGGTCAGCCTGCAGGTGCGTGCCGGTGAGATCGTCGGCCTTGCCGGGCTGGTGGGCGCCGGCCGTTCCGAACTGGCGCAGCTGATTTTCGGCGTGCGCAAGTCCAGCGGCGGTACGGTGGAAATTGACGGTAAGCCGGTCAATATCCGTTCACCGCGTGACGCCATTGCGCTGGGCATCGGTTTTCTCACCGAAAACCGCAAAGAGCAGGGCCTGTTTCTCGATCTGGCAGCGCATGAAAATATCGTGATGGCGACGCTGGAGCGTGACGGCCGTTATGGCCTGCTGAATCGGCGTAAGGCTCAGAGTATTTCCAGCGACGCCATCGGCCTGCTGAATATCCGCGTGCCGCATGCTCAGGTGCGGGCCGGTGGGTTGTCCGGCGGCAACCAACAGAAGCTGCTGATTTCACGCTGGGTGGCGATCGGCCCGCGTATTCTGATCCTCGATGAGCCCACTCGCGGCGTTGACGTGGGTGCCAAAAGCGAAATTTATCGCATCATGAGTCAGATGGCGCAGCAGGGAGTGGCGATCCTGATGATCTCCAGTGAACTGCCCGAGGTGGTTGGCATGAGTGACCGGGTTTATGTGATGCACGAAGGCAGTATTGCCGGGGAATTGAGCGGCGCAGAGATCAGCCAGGAGAGCATTATGACGCTGGCCACCGGCGTCGAACCCGCCCTGGAGGCGGCCAGCCATGAATAATTCTATCCCTACGCTCAAGGAGCCTGTCATGACTTCGAACCCGCTGCCACCCGCCGCAAAAAATCCCACGCTGAAACGGGCATTGTTGGGCGATATGATGCAAACCGTCGGCATCTTGCCGATATTGATCCTGATCGTCGCCGTTTTCGGCTTTGTCGCACCGAATTTCTTTACCGACGCCAACCTGCTGAATATTGCCCGGCAGGCGTCGATTAACATCGTGCTGGCGGCGGGTATGACCTTCATCATCCTGACCGGCGGTATCGATCTTTCTGTTGGCTCGATGCTGGGCACCACGGCGGTGGTGGCGATGGCGGTTTCACTGATGCCGGGCCTGACCGGGCTGTCTATCCCACTGGCGCTGCTGGCCGGTTTGGGCATGGGATTGTTTAACGGTTTTCTGGTGGCCTACGCCGGTTTACCACCCTTTATTGTCACGCTAGGGACCTATACCGCACTGCGCGGCGCGGCTTATCTGCTGGCCGACGGCACCACCATCATCAATTCCGATATCAGTTTCGAATGGATCGGTAACTCGTATCTGGGGCCGATCCCCTGGCTGGTGATTATCGCCTTTGCCGTGATCGCGCTGTGCTGGTTCATTCTGCGCCGCACTACGCTGGGAGTTCATATCTACGCGGTGGGCGGCAACATGCAGGCGGCACGCCTGACCGGGATTAAGGTCGGTGCGGTGCTGCTGTTCGTCTACGGCATGAGCGGTTTGCTGTCTGGGCTGGGGGGAATAATGAGTGCCTCACGCTTGTACAGCGCCAACGGCAACCTCGGCATGGGCTATGAGCTGGATGCGATTGCCGCGGTGATCCTCGGCGGTACCAGCTTTGTCGGCGGCATTGGCACCATTACCGGCACGCTGGTGGGGGCGCTGATTATCGCCACCCTGAACAACGGCATGACGCTGATGGGCGTCTCATACTTCTGGCAGTTGGTGATCAAGGGGGCGGTGATCATCATAGCTGTGCTAATCGACAAATATCGCACCCGCAACTACCAACACTAACTTACCCGGTGTCTTTCAAGCTGCGGGGTGAGTGATAAAGAAATGTCGGCGCCCACCGGGGCAGGTTTTCGTAGATCGGAAAATAATGAGGAAAACACTATGCGTTTCAAGCCATTGATTACCGCTTTGCTGGTTACTGCCGCGCTCGGCAGTGCCTCGTTGGTGCAGGCAAAAGAGTTGAAATCGATTGGGGTGACGGTGGGCGATTTGGCCAACCCGTTCTTCGTACAGATCACCAAGGGTGCAGAAATGAAGGCGCGCGAGTTGGCCGGCGATAAGGTCAACGTGACGCTGGTGTCGAGCGGTTACGATCTCGGCCAGCAGGTGGCGCAGATCGATAACTTTATCGCTGCCAAGGTTGACATGATCATCCTGAACGCCGCGGATTCCAAGGGTATCGGCCCGGCGGTAAAACGCGCCAAGGATGCCGGTATCGTGGTAGTGGCGGTTGACGTGGCGGCCGAAGGTGCCGATGCCACTATCACCTCGGATAACACCCAGGCCGGCGCCATGGCCTGTAAATACATCAGCGATCGCCTGAAAGAGAAGGGCAACGTGGTGATCATCAACGGGCCACCGGTGTCCGCGGTACAAAACCGGGTCGAAGGCTGCATGACCGAACTGAAGAAACACCCGGAGATCAAGCTGCTGTCCTATAACCAAAATGCCAAGGGCAGCCGTGAAGGCGGGCTGGAGATCATGACCGCGCTGTTGGCGGCCAATCCGAAGATCGACGGCGTGTTTGCGATTAACGATCCTACGGCGATCGGTGCCGATCTGGCCGCCAAACAGGCGCAGCGCAGCGAGTTCTTTATCGTTGGCGTGGATGGATCGCCGGACGGTGAAGAGGCGCTCAAGCGTGGCGGAAAATCGCTGTTTGTCGCGACGCCGGCGCAGGATCCGCAGGTGATGGCGGCCAAGGCGGTCGAGATCGGTTACGACATTCTGCAGGGTAAACCTGCGCCAACCGCGCCGGTGCTGATCCCGGTAACCATGATCGATAAAAACAATATCGGCAGCTACAAAGGCTGGACGGTGAAATAACCTGTTATCGGCGGGGCCTGCCAGACTGGGCCCCTCATTCCTCTACCGCTTGCGGAGGTACCATGAACCGTTCCGCCGTGAATCAAATTCTGCAGCAAACTCAACACTTTTTTGCCCGTTTCGACGTCCAGCTGCCGCCCTTCGCCCATTTTAGCCCCTCGGCCTGGCAGCAGCTCGATCGCCAGCCGTGGCAGGAGGTGTTTGACCTGAAACTGGGTTGGGACGTCACGGCGTTCGGCGACGATGATTTTGCCCGCAAGGGGCTAACGCTGTTTACCCTGCGCAACGGTTCACCCGGCGGGCAGCCTTATGCCAAAGGCTATGCGGAGAAAATCATGCATTGCCGCGAAGCTCAGGTGACGCCAATGCATTTCCACTGGCGTAAGCGGGAAGACATTATTAACCGTGGCGGCGGCAACCTGATCGTTGAACTGCACAACGCAGACTCTCGGGAAGGGCTGGCCGAGACCGCCGTGACCGTGACACTGGATGGCTGTCGACAGACCCACGCTGCCGGTTCGCGCCTGCGCCTGGCGCCGGGAGAAAGCATCTGTCTCACGCCGGGTATCTATCACAGTTTCTGGGGCGAAGAGGGCTTCGGAGACGTTTTGGTAGGGGAAGTCTCGACGGTAAACGATGACGATAACGACAACCGTTTCCTGCAGCCGCTCAGCCGCTTTAGCCAGATTGAAGAGGACCAGCCACCGCAGTGGTTGCTGTGTCATGAATATTTGCGCTTTATCGCTTAAGGAGAACCAGCATGGCATTAATTTCATTGGCGCAGGGGTTGGCGCAGGCTCGCCAACACGGCTATGCGCTGGGCGCATTCAACGTGCTCGACAGCCATTTCCTGCGTGCGTTGTTTGCTGCGGCGCAGGCGGCGCGATCGCCGTTTATTATCAATATTGCCGAAGTGCACTTTAAGTACGTCTCGCTGGAGTCGCTGGTGGCGGCGATTAAAAGCGAAGTGGCGCAGCACGATATCCCGGTGGTGTTGAATCTGGATCATGGCCTGCATTTCGAGGCGGTGGTGCAGGCGCTGCGGCTGGGATTCAGCTCGGTAATGTTCGACGGTTCCGGCCTGAGCTACGAAGAGAACGTGCGTCAGACGCAGGAAGTGGTGCGCATGTGTCACGCGGTCGGCGTCTCGGTTGAGGCTGAGCTGGGGGCGGTCGGCGGTGACGAAGGCGGCGCGCTGTACGGCGAGGCCGACAGCAATAAATTTACCGACCCGCAGCGGGCGCGCGAATTTGTCGAATTGACCGGCATTGATGCGCTGGCGGTGGCGATTGGCAATGCGCACGGCAAATATAAAGGCGAGCCGAAGCTCGATTTCGAGCTGTTGGCGGCTATCCAGCAGCAGGCGGGGATCCCGCTGGTGCTGCACGGCGGTTCCGGCATCAGCGACGCCGATTTCAAACGCGCCATTGGCCTGGGAATTCACAAAATCAATTTCTATACCGGCATGTCGCAGGCGGCGCTGGGGACGGTGGAGCAGCGGATAACGCAACGCCACGCGATTTACGATGAATTCGCCGAAGTGTTGCTGGCGGTGGAGCAGTCGATCAGCGAAGTGGTGCAGCAGCAAATGCATATTTTCGGCAGCGCCGGGCGGTTGTGATGAGCCGGCGTGGCATTGTTTCGGCCGGCAATATGCTGGTGGATCATGTGCATCAAATTGCGCACTGGCCGCAGCCGGGCTGGCTGGTTGAGATTGAACATAGCCAGCGCGCTACCGGCGGTGCGCCGCTTAATGTGCTGCTGACGTTGGCACGCATGGAGACCGGGTTACCGCTGGCGGCGCTCGGGTTGATCGGCTGCGACGCAGACGGTGACTACATTCTGCAAATGCTGGCGCAGCACCGGGTCGACAGTGGCCTGGTCAGACGCAGCGAAACGGCGATGACCGCCATGTCGCAGGTGATGACCGAGCCGGGCGGCCAACGGACGTTTTTTCACGCGCCGGGGGCCAACCGGCAGTTGGATCTGGCCGATTTCGACCAACTGCACAGTGAACATAAAATTTTCCATCTGGGTTATCTGCTGCTGCTCGACAGCCTGGATCGCCCGGATGAAGAGTTTGGCACCCGCAGCGCCCGCCTGCTGGCGCAAATGCAGCAGCGTGGTTATCAAACTTCATTGGATTTAGTGTCGCGCCAGGGCGATCCTCGCTATCGACCGCTGGTGCTACCGGCGCTGCGCTGGCTGGATTATCTGGTGATCAACGAGCTGGAGGCCGGTGAGTTTACCGGGCTGGCTTTGCGTGCGGCCAATGGCGCGGTGCAACCGCAGTTGATGGCCGAGGCCGCAGAACAGCTATTGCTGGCCGGTGTGCGGCGGCGAGTGGTGATCCACTGCCCGGAAGGTGCATATGGACTGGAGAAAGGCGGTGAAGCGCGCTGGCAACCGTCGTGGCAGGTTGGCGAAACTGAAATCGTCGGCAGCGTCGGTGCCGGGGATGCCTTCTGCGCCGGGGTGCTGTACGCCAGCCATGAAAACTGGCCTTTGGCAGAGACGCTGCAATTGGCGCATGCCTGTGCGCGGTTCAATCTACTGCGCGCCAACGCGATCGATGGCGCACGCCCCTTGTCGGAACTGCAGGATTATATCAGGCGGCAGCCACCGGCTGGCTGACGTCGGCGGCGAAAACATAGCCCAGCCCGCGAATGGTGCGGATCAACTCGGGTTGATGCGGGTTGATCTCGATCTTGCGTCGTAGCCGCATGATCAGCACGTCGATGGTGCGATCGAACACCTCCAGCGTTTCGCTGTGGGTCAGCTCAAGCAGGCGATCGCGGGTCAGTACTTTGCGCGCGTGCTGTACCAGCGCCAGCAGCAGGCCGTATTCGCCCTGGGTCAGATCGACCGGTTGTCGCTGCGGGTTGTGTAGGGTGCAGCGGGCAGTGTCCAGGCACCAGCCGTTGAACTGCCAGCCTTCGGGTTTGTTCCGACCGGCGGTGGCCGGCTCCAGCGCCAGCGCACCGGTACGGCGTAACACCGCCTTGGCACGGGCGACCACCACGCGTGGGTTAAAGGGTTTGGCAATGTAGTCGTCGGCCCCCATTTCCAGACCGACCACCACGTCGGACTCGGAGCCCAGGCCGGTCAACATCACCACCGGCAGATCCGGGCGCAGACGGTGGATCTGCTGCAACACCAGCAGGCCGTTGGTGTCCGGCAGGATCAGATCAAGCAGCACCAGAGCAATATCCGGTTGCTGGCTGAGTAAGGTTAACGCCTCACTGCCCCGGTGGCAGGCATGCACGCTAAACACATGCTCGTTGAGGACATCGCAGAGCAGGTCACAAATGGCAGGATCGTCGTCGACGATCAATACGGCAGGTTTCATCGCTGCTCTCCGGATTTTAGGATGCGGAAAATGTTATCAACAAGTTAACTGGTTAAATGCAGTGTACCCGATGGCTAATTAATAAGCGGCAGTCGGTGTGAGTCTGATGCGGAAATTGCCATCACCGTCACACTCGGCGCTGATTGAGTGATCCTGGCAACTGAATATATTAGGCTGTGGCAACGTTGTTGTGCATTGAGGAGAAAAATCGTGCGCATTGGTATCGACCTGGGTGGCACCAAAATTGAAGTGATCGCGTTGGCCAACGATGGGCAGGAACTGTTCCGCCATCGCATCGCCACGCCACGCCATGATTATCAGCAAACGCTGGATGCGATTACCGGTCTGGTAAAATTGGCAGAAGAAAATACCGGCCAGCAAGGCTCGGTCGGCGTCGGCATTCCCGGCACGCTGTCGCCCTATACCGGGCTGGTCAAAAACGCCAACTCGGTCTGGCTCAACGGCCAACCGCTGGATAAAGACCTGTCGGCGATGCTGGCCCGTGAAGTGCGTATTGCCAACGATGCCAACTGCCTGGCGGTGTCGGAAGCCACCGATGGTGCAGCCGCCGGCAAGCAAACCGTGTTTGCGGTGATTATCGGCACCGGTTGCGGTGCTGGAGTGGCGATCAACGGCCAGGCACACTCGGGCGGGAACGGTATCTCTGGCGAGTGGGGGCATAACCCGCTGCCGTGGTTGGATGAGGACGAGCTGCGTTTTCGCGCTGAGGTTCCTTGTTACTGTGGGAAGCAGGGCTGCATTGAAACCTTTATCTCCGGTACTGGTTTTGCCACCGACTATGCCCGTTTGAGCGGTAACCCGCTAAAAGGTCATGAAATCATGACGTTGGTGGCACAAGGGGATGCGGTGGCGGAGCAAGCGATCAGCCGTTACGAGCTGCGGCTGGCGAAATCGCTGGCGCACGTGATCAATATTTTTGATCCGGACGTGGTGGTGTTGGGCGGGGGGATGAGCAACGTGGATCGGTTGTACCAGCGGGTGCCGCAGTTGGTGAAATCCTGGGTGTTCGGTGGCGAATGCGAAACCCCGATCCGCAAGGCGGTTCACGGCGATTCCAGCGGCGTGCGCGGCGCGGCGTGGCTGTGGCCGCAACTTTAATTACCGTTGCAAAAAAGCGCGGGCCTGCTCGCGCTTTAATCAATTCCCTGTACAAAAACTGGACTCCCCTCTATGCTTTAGCTAACTTAGCTAAGGAGATCGCGTATGCCTATTCAGGCCAATATGCACGAAGCCAAATCCAACCTGAGCCAACTGGCGGATAAAGCCGCACAGGGAGAGACCGTGATTATAGCGAAAGCAGGGAAGCCTTATGTTCAGCTGGTGGCCATCAAGGGGCAAACCCGCAAGCCGGGTGCTGCCAGGGGCCAATTCACCGTCCCGGACAATTTTAATGATGGCGATGCAGACATCACCGCACTGTTTGAGGGCGACGAGTGAAACGTCTGCTGCTGGATACCCATGCGCTGTTGTGGTGGCTGATAGACGATCCCAGCCTGGGGGAGAACGCCAGAAGGCAGATCGCCGATCCCGGCAATGTGGTGTATGTCAGCGCGGCCAGCATTTGGGAGATTTCGATTAAGCGTGCGCAGGGCAAGCTGACGCTGCCGGAGGATATCTTCGAGATAATTGATGCAGAAGATTTTTTGCCGTTGCCGATGGCGGCCTTTCACGGTCAGCAGGCGGGCCAGTTGCCGCCGCATCATCAGGATCCTTTTGATCGCATGCTGATCGCCCAGGCGCAGGCCGAAGGGCTGACGTTGGTTTCCGCCGACGCCGCTTTTCCGCAGTATGGCATCCGGGTGTTTGACGCCCGGCGCTAAAGCGGGTTAACCCTGGGGTTCACTAGGCACCGGCTCCCTTTCGCCGGTGCTGCAACCCTCTTTCTCAATCAGAGCTGGGTTATTCCAGCCGGAACTGCGGCTCCAGCCGGCTGATGCCGAGCCCGTTGACCTTTTTCACCTTAATTTGTACCGGGATTCGTTCTTTCATGGCTTCCACGTGGCTGATCACGCCAATGGTTTTCCCGGAGGCGTTCAGGCTGTCGAGCGCATCCAGCGCGGTATCCAGGGTTTCTGCATCCAGCGTGCCAAAGCCTTCGTCGAGGAACAGCGAGTCGATACTGGTCTTGTGGCTGACCAGGTCAGACAGTGCCAGTGCCAGCGCCAGGCTCACCAGGAAGCTTTCACCGCCGGACAGGGTGCGGGTATCGCGCAGCGCGTCCGCCTGCCAGGTATCCACTACCTGTAGCTCCAGCGCATCGCTGGTTTTTCGTTGCAACAAATAGCGCCCGTGCAGCCGTCCCAACTGGTTATTGGCCAGATACACCAGGTGATCGAGCGTCAGCCCCTGGGCAAACTTACGGAATTTATCCCCTTCTTTGGAGCCGATAAGCTGATTGAGATAGCTCCAGTCGTCGTACTGGCTCTGGCTCTGGCTGATTTGCTCAAACAGCGACTGCTGATTGATGCGGCGGGCAGTGTCGCTTTCTAATTGATTGCGCACTTCGCCCTGGCGTAGCTGCAAGGTTTTTAACTGCTGCGCCAGCGCTGCCAGACTCTGGCTCAGGGCATGGGGATCGGTCTGATGCTCATCCAGCCCTTCGGGACGCTGTTGCAACTGCTGTTTCAGGCTGTCAACGGCCTGTGCCAGCAGGGCGCTGGCTTCAACCTGGCGCTGTTGCAGCTGCTCTTTGCGCTGTTGCAGCTGTCGGCGCTGGTCGTCATCCAACAGCGCGGCGCTGAAGGCGGTTTCATCGCTGAATTCACTGGCGGCCAACGCCTGTAGCCACACTTGTTCCGCCTGTTGCAGCCGCTCGGTCTGTTGCAGCAGTTGCTGTTGTAACCCGGCCAACTGGCCGCTCAGTCGATCGCGTTGCTCTTGTGCCTTCTGCCACTGTTCGGCCGCCTGCTGGCTGGCCTGCTCGCAGGCCGTCTGGCGGGCGCGTAACTGTTCGCGCACCTGGGTGATTTGCTGTTCACCAAACAGAGCCAGACGCTGCGAACGTTGCTCGCCAAGGACTCGTTCGCCGTCCTGCCACTGTTGCTGCAGCCGCTGCTGTTGCAACTGGGCCTCTGCGTGGCCTTTCTCCAGCAGGATGTAACGCTCGTCCAGCCGGACTTTCTCTTGGTGCGCCTGCTGCTGTTGCGTTTGCAGTGCGGCCAGTTGGTCTTTGGCCTGCTGCACGGCGTGCGATGCCTGTTCGTGTTGCAACAGGGCGGCCTGACCCTGACGTTCTTCGTTGTCGCAGGCGTTCAGCCATTGGCTCAGGCGGTCGGCGTCTTGCAGGGTAAAGTCAAATGCCAGCGGTGTACTGAGGGTTTGCCACTGCTGCAGGTGAGTAGCCAACTGTTGCTCGTCTTGCGTGATGAGCTGCTGTTGGCGCTGTTGCTGTTCTTTCAGGCTTTCGCAACGGGTGCGCAGTTCGGTGCCCTGAGTATACAAAGCTTCGGTTGTGGCGCGCATCTGGGCCAGGCGCAATGCGGTTTCAGAAGGTTTTACCGCCTGATACTGCTCAATGGCCGGGTGGCTGCAGGAGCCACACAGCGGACAGGGTTCACCGGTTTGCAGGCGGGCGCGCTCGGCTTCCAGGCTGACGATGCGCTGTTCCAGCTCGAGGGCTTTCTCCACGTCTGTCTGGTGGGCTTTTTGCTGTTTATACTGCTGCCGCGTCTCTTCGAGCTGTTTTTCATGTTCGCCGAGTTGCGTCTGGCGGGCGGCAAACTCCTGGCGCTGCTGCTCCAGCCGCTCGCTGACCTGGCTAAACAGGGAAGACAGGGTAAATAACTGCTGGCGTACCGGGCGCAGCTCGGCCAGTTCGGTCTGGCGCTGGCGCAGTACCATCAGGGGCGACTGGGCTTCCAGCGTATTTTGTTGTTGCTGTTGCGCCGTCAGCGCGGCGGTGAGGCCGTTAAGTTTTTCCTGATGCTGCCCGGCCTGTGCGGTCAACTGGCTTCGCTGAACCTCGAGTTGTTCCAGCGCTGTTTTTTGCTGGGCATACTGCAGTGCGGCGCTATCGCACGCCTGTTGCAGCTCGGCCTGCGTTTTCTGTAACTGGGCAATCTGGTGATCGAGCGGGACGACTTGCTCGTCGATCAGCCGCTGTTGCGCCTGCTGGTGTTCAACATGCGCCTGCAGTTGCGCACGGGCCTGCTCCACCGCCTGTTGCAACGGCGCCATCTGGGCTAGCTGTTGCTCTTGCTGTTGCGTTAATTGGCTTATCTGCTGTTGCAGCGCCTGCTGATCGTTGCGGCAGCGGTTACGTTCATTCAGCAACGGCCGCAGTTTTTCTGCCGGCTCGCTGCGCGCCAACTGCTGCAGTTGCGGTGCGGCCGCCGCCTGTTCTTGTTGTGCCGCGTTCAGTTGACGTTGGTATTCCTGTTGTTTTTGTTGTGTTTGTTGCCACTGCTGCAACCAGTTCAGCGCCTGCTGCTGCTGGTGGGCCTGTTCGCCAAGGGTATTTTCCTGCGTTCCCAGCTCAATTAATTGGTTTTCAAGCTGCTGACGCTGTTCGTCATTGAGCAGTTCAATGCCGCTGGCGCGTTGATGCAGCGCATCCAAATCGGCCCTGGCCTGCTTATGCTGTTCGAAAACTCGCTCGGAAAGCTGGCCGTAGATCTCGGTGCCGGTCAGTTCTTCCAGCAGTTCGGCACGATCGTTGGCATCGGCATTGAGGAAGGCGGCGAACTGCCCCTGGGATAACATCATCGATTTGGTGAAGCGGCCGAAGTCCAACCCGGTGATCGCGGCGGTCATATCTAGCTTGTCGCGTACCTTGTCCGCCAGAATTTTTCCGTCTTCACGCAGCGCCAGCTCCACTTTAGGTGCCTGCAGGTTGCCGTCCGGGGCATTTTTGGCGCGGCGCTGGCTCCAGAAGGCGCGATAGCCGACCCCTTTAACTTCAAATTCGACCTCCGCCAGCGATTCGGCGGTGTGGCGTGTCATCAGCTCGTTCTGGCTCGGCGTGACGTTAAGGCGCGGCGTCTGGTGGTACAGCGCCAGACAGATGGCGTCCAGCAGGGTGGTTTTGCCTGCCCCGGTAGGCCCGGTGATGGCGAATAACCCATTGCTGGCAAAAGGCTCGGCGGTAAAATCGATCTTCCATTCACCCTGCAGGGAGTTAAGGTTTTTTAATCTCAGGCTGAGGATTTTCATTGGCTCGGCTCCTGGTCGTTGTGCCGCACGGACTCGACCACCTGCTGGAACATTTGGTTCATTCGTTGCCGACGTTCTTCGGCCATTTCAGGCTCCTGCGCCAGCCGCCGTTCGAACACCTCGTTGACGCTCAGTTCATTGAGCGTTTCCTTGTCCTGCTGTTCAATGGCCTGGCGCCGCTGTTCTTTGCTGCGGCGCAACAGCACCACTTCTACCGGCAGTTGATCGGCCAGTAACTGGATGCGGCGCTGAATGTCGCTAAGGTAGTCCTGTGTTGCCACTTCAATGTCCAGCCACACCGGTAGTTCACCCTGATAATCGGCGAACTGCTGCAATTGTTGTTCGATCTGCGCCAAATCACCCTTGATAAGCTGCATCGGTTGGAAGCTGGGGATCTCCAGCGCAGTGACCTGTTGCAGAGCGCCCGCGCTGAAATCCACCATAAACACGCTTTTGGCTTTGCCCAACTCGTCAAAACTGAGTGGGATCGGCGAGCCGCTGTAGCGAATATGTTCGGATTTGGCGACGTTCTGCGCGCGGTGTATATGCCCCAGCGCGATGTAGTCGGCCGGCGGGAAGGCCTGGGCCGGGAAGGCGTCCAGCGTGCCAATGTAGATATCGCGCACCGAATCGGAGGTGGTGACGCCCACGGTGGTCAGGTGGCCGGTGGCAACAATCGGCAGTGGCAAGCCCAGCGCATCGCGACGCGCGCAGGCCGCTTGGTACAGCCTTTGATAATGGTCGGCGATAGCCTCTTGCAGCGCCTGCTGTTTTTGCACTCCGGAGTCGCCGGCTCGGCTGGTGAGCAGATCGCGTGGGCGCAGGAAAGGGATGGCACAAAGTACCGCACCCGGCTGACCATCGCGCTGATTCAGCACCAGAATTTGCTGTTCGGTTTCGCTCTGTGCGTTGGCAATCACGGTGGTATTCAGGCAGGAAAGCAATTCACGCGATTCATTCAAGGTTGCCACGGAGTCGTGGTTACCGCCCAGCACCACCAACTGGCAGCCGGTGCGCTGCAGATCCACCACGAATCGGTTATACAGCTCACGGGCATAACTTGGCGGCGAGCCGGTATCGAACAGGTCCCCGGCGACGATCAGCGCATCCACCTGCTGTTGTTCGATCTGTTCGATCAGCCAGCGCAGAAAAGCCTGATGTTCGGCGGCGCGGCTCTTGGTGAAAAAATACTGGCCAAGATGCCAGTCAGAGGTGTGGATCAGGCGCATGACACTCCCGGGGCGATAGAGTAATGGCAGGGATTATAAAGGGAATATGATGTTTCTGTATTATTAGAAATAATCGCTATGCTTACTGCCTATGACACCCGGTTTATTTCATGGCTATTTATTTCATAAATCTGTCACAAAACTGACGCATAATGGCGCCCGCAATCAACTGTGATCGCTAACACATTGGCAGGATTGACGATGGCAAGACGCATACTGGTGGTGGAAGACGAAGCGCCGATCCGTGAGATGGTGTGCTTTGTGTTGGAACAGAATGGTTACCAACCGTTGGAAGCTGAGGATTATGACAGCGCAGTGACGCGCCTGTCTGAGCCGTTCCCTGATTTAGTGTTGCTCGACTGGATGTTACCCGGAGGTTCCGGCATTCAGTTTATTAAACATATGAAGCGTGAAGCGATGACCCGCGATATTCCGGTGATGATGCTGACCGCACGCGGTGAAGAAGAAGACCGTGTCCGTGGGCTGGAGGTCGGGGCGGATGATTACATCACCAAACCCTTCTCGCCGAAGGAGCTGGTGGCGCGCATCAAGGCGGTAATGCGCCGTATTTCACCGATGGCGGTGGAAGAAGTGATTGAAATGCAAGGGCTGAGCCTGGATCCTTCTTCACACCGGGTGATGGCCAACGAGCAGGCGCTGGATATGGGGCCGACAGAGTTCAAATTGCTGCACTTCTTTATGACTCATCCAGAGCGTGTTTATAGCCGCGAACAGTTGCTTAATCACGTCTGGGGCACTAACGTTTATGTGGAAGACCGCACCGTTGACGTGCATATCCGTCGGCTCCGTAAGGCGTTAGAGACCAGTGGTCATGACAAAATGGTTCAAACCGTTCGGGGCACCGGCTACCGATTCTCAACGCGCTACTGATCGCGACGCGCTGGAGAATATGCCGTGCTAGAACGTCTATCCTGGAAGAGGCTGGCCCTGGAGCTGGCCCTTTTCTGCTTGCCTGCCTTGCTGCTGGGGCTGATTTTCGGTTATCTGCCCTGGTTGCTGCTGGCCTCCGTGCTGGCGGCGCTGGTATGGAATTTCTACAACCAACTCAAACTTTCCCACTGGCTGTGGGTTGATCGCAGCATGACGCCGCCCCCTGGGCGCTGGAGCTGGGAACCGCTGTTTTACGGCCTTTATCAGATGCAGCAGCGTAATCGCCGTCGGCGGCGTGAACTGGCGCTGTTGATCAAACGCTTCCGCAGCGGCGCGGAATCGCTGCCCGATGCGGTGGTGATGACTACCGTCGAAGGCAATATCTTTTGGTGTAACGGTTTGGCGCAGCATCTGCTGGGTTTCCGCTGGCCGGAAGACAATGGTCAGCACATCCTTAACCTGCTGCGTTACCCGGAGTTCAGCCACTATCTGCAACAGCAGGAGTTCACCCGGCCGTTGACGCTGCAGTTGAACAATGAGCACTACGTCGAATTCCGCGTGATGCCTTATTCCGAAGGGCAATTACTGATGGTGGCGCGTGACGTCACCCAAATGCGCCAGCTGGAAGGCGCGCGACGCAACTTCTTCGCCAACGTCAGCCACGAGCTGCGTACCCCGCTCACGGTGTTGCAGGGCTACCTGGAGATGATGAGCGACGAAGAGCTGGATGGTTCGCTGCGCGGCAAAGCGCTGGGCACCATGCAAGAGCAGACCCGGCGTATGGATGGGCTGGTCAAACAGCTGCTGACGCTGTCGCGGATTGAGGCGGCGCCTAACGTCGAGATGAACGAACGGGTCGATATCCCACTGATGTTGCGAGTGTTGCAACGCGAAGCGCAGTCGTTGAGCGGCGGCAACCATGAGATTAGCTTCCGGGTGAACGAACAGCTCAAGGTGTTCGGCAACGACGACCAACTGCGCAGTGCGGTATCAAACCTGGTGTACAACGCCGTCAATCACACGCCAAAGGGCACCAATATTGAAGTGAGCTGGCAACAGACGCCCAACGGTGCGCAGTTCCAGGTCAGTGATAATGGGCCGGGTATCGCCGCCGAGCATATTCCGCGCCTGACCGAACGTTTCTATCGCGTCGACAAGGCCCGTTCACGCCAGACCGGCGGCAGTGGGCTGGGGCTGGCGATCGTCAAGCATGCGCTCAGCCACCATGACGCGCGGCTGGAGATCCTCAGTGAGCAGGGGATTGGCACCCGATTCATCTTTACCTTGCCTAACCGGTTGATTGTACCCGCAGCTTTGTCAGAGAATGCGGTGAAAAATTAACGCGCGAGAGGCTGGTATGATCCGAATGACCCGAGGGCTGTTGCTTTGCCTGGCGCTGCTGGTGAGCCGTGGCGCGTTAGCGCAGCCGGACGGCATGCTGTCCGGCAACCTGTCGAGCGTCGGTTCCGATACGCTGGCGAATCTGATGGCGCTGTGGGCGCAGGACTTCAGCCAGCATTACCCTAACGTTAATTTGCAGATCCAGGCCGCGGGCTCCTCAACTGCGCCGACCGCTTTGGCTGCGGGGGCCGCGCAACTGGGGCCGATGAGCCGACCGATGAAGGCGGCGGAAGTGTCGGCATTCGAACACCGCTATGGCTATGCGCCGCTGGCAGTGCCGGTCGCCGTCGATGCGCTGGTGGTGCTGGTACATCAGGACAACCCGCTGCGCGGTCTTAATCTGCAGCAGCTTGACCGAATTTTCTCCGCTACCCTGCGCTGTGGCGAAAATCAGCCGGTGACGCGCTGGGGTGAACTGGGGTTGAACGGCGATTGGCAGCAGCGTGCGCTGCAACGCTTTGGGCGTAACTCGGCATCCGGCACCTACGGCTATTTCAAACTGCGTGCGCTGTGTGGCGGTGACTTTATGCCACGGGTCAATGAACTGCCCGGTTCTGCCTCGGTGGTGCAGGCGGTGGCCGGTTCGCTGAACAGTATCGGTTACGCCAGCATTGGTTTTCGCGCCAGCGGCGTGCGGCTGTTGCCCCTGGCCGAGTCCGGCGAAAACTATGTCACCCCCAACGATGCCAACGTGCGCAACGGTAGCTACCCGCTGTCGCGCTATCTGTATATTTACATTAACAAAGCGCCCAACCAGCCGTTGGAGCCGCTGACCGCCGCATTTCTCGATCGCGTCCTGTCCGACACCGGACAAAACCTGGTGAACCATGACGGCTATCTGCCGCTGCCTTCTGCTACTTTGCAGAAAACCCGCCGGGCGTTGGGTCTGCAATAAATTTCCCTCGGGGCGTTGATTCGCCCTCAACATGAATTTCTCTCACTACCGATGAAAATTCTTCTATTGCTGCCCGGCAGTGGGTATGACAGCATGCCCCCTATCTTTTTTAGACGTCTGGATGTCCATAATAACCTGGCGTAATAATTCAAACTGTCAATTACTGAGGTAAAGGCCCGATCTTTTACCTGCTACCGGGAGTCATAATATGTGCGATTGCAACCACGCTTTTCACGCTGACGTTGTCGGCAGTCTGTTGCGCCCTGCAGCGCTGAAAACCGCTCGCCAACAGTTTCAGCAAGGCGATATTGACGCAACTGAGCTGCGGGCGGTTGAGGATCAGCAGATCCGTCTGGCGGTGGCCAAACAGCAAGAGCTCGGCCTGGCGGTGGTGACTGACGGCGAATTCCGCCGGGCGTGGTGGCACTTTGATTTTCTGGAAGGGCTGGACGGCGTGGAAGGCTATGACGCGGAGCAGGGGATCCAGTTCAACGGCGTGCAAACCCGGGCGCGCAGCATCAAGGTGGTCGGCAAGTTGGGGTTTAACCCGCAGCATCCGATGCTGGCAGATTTCCGCTTCCTGAAGGCGATTGCCGGTGATACGGTGCCGAAAATGACCATTCCAAGCCCGAGCGTGCTGCACTTTCGCGGTGGGCGCAAGGCCATCGACAGTCAGGTCTACCCGGATCTGAACGCCTATTTCGACGATCTGGCCCAAACCTATCGCGATGCGATCAAGGCATTTTATGATGCCGGTTGCCGCTATCTGCAGCTGGATGACACCGTCTGGGCCTATCTGTGTTCAGACGAACAACGCCGGCAGATCCGCGAGCGCGGAGAGGATCCGGATCGCCTGGCGCGTATTTATGCCGATGTGTTGAATGCCGCGATCGCCGACAGGCCGGACGATCTGACCATTGGGTTGCACGTTTGCCGCGGCAACTTCCGTTCCACCTGGATCTCCGAAGGCGGCTATGAGCCGGTGGCGGAGATCCTGTTCGGTCAGGTGAATATCGACGCTTTCTTCCTGGAGTATGACAATGAACGGTCCGGCGGGTTTGAGCCGCTGCGTTTTATCAAACCAGGTAAACAGCAGGTGGTGCTGGGGCTGATCACCACCAAAAACGGTGAACTGGAGAATCCTGAACAGGTGAAACAGCGTCTTGAGGAGGCCGCGCAGTTTGTCGACCACAGCCAACTTTGCCTCAGTACCCAGTGCGGTTTTGCCTCGACCGAAGAGGGCAACAGCCTGAGTGAATCACAGCAGTGGAATAAACTGCAAAGCGTGGTGAATATCGCCCGGCAGGTTTGGTAACGGCGAAAAACTCGTTCAGACTGCGCGAAAACTGGCTGTTTATTGGCGTTTTCGCGCGGTCATTAGCCAAAGCCTTCACGTTTTGTGAATCTGTCGCTTAAAAATTATACAAATCATGTATTGTATATTTATTGATAGCCACTATGATCGACTGGCCCCGAAAGATTATCTGGTCTATAACTCTGCTTTTTGTCATGCGTCTTGCCTTTCAACGCTATAAACGTTTAACTTAGCCCCCGTTGTCGGACTAAACCTCCATTTATAACTCCTAAAACTCTGCCCATCATCATGAGTGGTCACTTTCGAATAAGGACAAAACGCCGGACGTTATGCGTTTTCTGCTCTTATTTGGTCTCGCGATGAAATGGCAAGCCGGCAACCGGGTGGGGCATAACGCCACCACGTATCGGACACTTTTTTTCATTTGAACAGGCAACACGACATCGTATGAGTCATCGTTTAACGTCAAAAGATATTATTGCACTGGGTTTTATGACCTTTGCCTTATTCGTCGGCGCCGGGAATATCATTTTCCCGCCGATGGTCGGTTTACAGTCCGGTGAACACGTCTGGACTGCAGCTATCGGCTTCCTGATCACTGCCGTCGGTCTACCGGTGATGACGGTGATCGCGTTGGCTCGTGTCGGTGGCGGCATTGACGCCCTGAGCACGCCAATTGGTCGTCGCGCCGGCCTGCTGCTGGCGACCGTCTGCTATCTGGCCGTCGGCCCACTATTCGCCACCCCGCGCACCGCGACCGTCTCCTTCGAAGTGGGCATTGCACCGCTGACCGGTGACGGTGCCATGCCGCTGTTTATTTACAGCCTGGTGTATTTCGCACTGGTGATCGGCATCTCTCTGTATCCGGGCCGCTTGCTCGATACCGTCGGCCACGTACTGGCACCGCTGAAAATTGTTGCGCTGGGCGCATTGGGTATTGCCGCGCTGGCTTGGCCTGCAGGCACGCCAATTCCTGCCACCGAGGTCTATCAGAACGTTCCATTCTCTACCGGCTTCGTTAACGGCTATCTGACCATGGATACGCTGGGCGCGCTGGTCTTCGGCATCGTCATCGTTAACGCTGCGCGTTCCCGCGGCGTGAAGGATGCCAAATTGCTGACGCGTTACACCATTCTGGCGGGCCTGATCGCCGGTGTCGGTTTGACGCTGGTTTACCTGAGCCTGTTCAAGCTGGGTTCCGGCAGTGGTGTGCTGGTACCGGACGCTACCAACGGCGCGGTGATCTTGCATGCTTACGTACAGAACACCTTCGGTGGGTTGGGCAGCTTCTTCCTGGCCGCGCTGATCTTTATCGCCTGTATGGTGACTGCGGTTGGCCTGACCTGCGCCTGCGCCGAGTTCTTTGCCCAATACCTGCCGTTCTCTTACAAGACGCTGGTGTTCATTTTGGGTCTGTTCTCGATGCTGGTTTCCAACCTGGGCCTGAGCCATCTGATCCAGATCTCTATCCCGGTGCTGACCGCGATTTATCCGCCGTGTATCGTGCTGGTGGTGCTGAGTTTCACTCAGCGCTGGTGGAACAGCGCGCCGCGTATCATCGCGCCGGTGATGTTAGTCAGCCTGTTGTTTGGTATCCTTGACGCGGTGAAAGCGTCCACCTTCCAGCACTTCCTGCCGGAGTGGACCAATCATCTGCCATTGGCGGATCAAGGGTTGGCATGGTTGCCGCCGTCGCTGCTGATGCTGGTGCTGGTCGCAATTTATGACCGGGTTTGTTCGCGCTCCGAAGTGACCGCGCACTCTTAATTCCCCGGCTAAATTTTGGGCCACGGACTTGTCCGTGGCTTTTTTACGTTTAAAAAACACGGGTTATCTTCATGCAACAACAGTCACCCGCCGCTCCTGCGGCCAATAAGCTGAAACGCGGTCTCAGTACGCGTCACATTCGCTTTATGGCTCTTGGCTCGGCTATCGGCACCGGTCTGTTCTACGGTTCGGCGGACGCCATTAAAATGGCCGGCCCGAGCGTTTTGCTGGCCTACCTGATTGGCGGTATTGTCGCCTTTATCATCATGCGCGCGCTGGGCGAGATGTCGGTCAACAACCCGCAGGCCAGTTCGTTTTCACGCTACGCGCAGGACTACCTTGGCCCGATGGCCGGCTATATCACCGGCTGGACCTACTGTTTTGAAATCCTGATTGTCGCGATTGCCGACGTGACGGCGTTCGGTATCTATATGGGGATTTGGTTCCCAGAGGTGCCGCATTGGATTTGGGTGCTGAGCGTGGTGCTGGTAATTGGCGCCATCAACCTGATGAGCGTGAAGGTGTTCGGTGAGCTGGAGTTTTGGTTCTCATTCTTCAAAGTGGCCACCATCATCATCATGATTGCTGCCGGTATCGGCATCATCATCTGGGGGATTGGCAACGGCGGGCAGCCGACCGGTATCCATAATCTGTGGTCTAACGGCGGCTTCTTCAGTAACGGGTTTATCGGCATGATCCTGTCGCTGCAGTTGGTGATGTTTGCCTACGGCGGCATCGAAATTATCGGTATCACCGCCGGTGAAGCGAAAGATCCGAAAAGCTCGATTCCCAAGGCCATTAACTCGGTGCCGTGGCGTATTCTGGTGTTTTATGTCGGTACACTGTTCGTCATCATGTCGATCTACCCGTGGAACCAGGTGGGCACCAATGGCAGCCCGTTCGTGCTGACCTTCCAGCACATGGGGATTACCGTGGCGGCAGGTATCCTTAACTTTGTGGTGATCACCGCATCATTGTCTGCGATTAACAGCGACGTGTTTGGCGTTGGCCGCATGCTGCACGGCATGGCTGAACAGGGCCACGCGCCGAAGATATTCAGCAAGGTCTCCAAACGCGGTATTCCGTGGGTCACGGTGGTGGTGATGATGCTGGCGCTGCTGCTGGCGGTGTATCTCAACTACATCATGCCGGAAAACGTGTTCCTGGTGATTGCCTCCCTGGCGACCTTCGCCACCGTGTGGGTGTGGATCATGATCCTGTTCTCGCAGATTGCCTTCCGTCGCAGCCTGAGCAAAGAGCAGGTGAAAAACCTGGCCTTCCCGCTGCGCGGCGGCGTGTTCACCTCGGTAGTGGCGATCATCTTCCTGGTGTTTATCATCGGTCTGATTGGCTACTTCCCAACCACCCGCGTATCGCTGTACGCCGGTCTGGTCTGGGTGGTGGTACTGCTGGCGGGCTACTACTTCAAGCTCAACCACCAGAAGAAGCTGGCGGTGCTGGCGCAGCAGCAGGATTGAAAATGAAAACACCGGCCATGCGCCGTAATGCTTGTAAGTTAAGGTGATCTTGTTCTCTCTCCTTTGGGAGAGGGTTAGGGTGAGGGGATACAAACCAACGCGAAAGCCCCTCACCCCGGCCCTCTCCCTCGGGAGAGGGGGACGCCCACTTAAACAATGTCATACATTCTTATTCAGAATTTTGCTTAACTAACCGGCATTACGGCTATGCGCCGGTGTTTTTTAACGTTTTTCCTCTGGCTCATCGTCACCGGAGGAGCGAGCTTCGATGCGCAGGCTGCTGTCGTTCAGCCGTTCTTCCTTCCCTTCTCCTGCTGCGCGCGCCAGCACTTCGCGAATATCCTGCATATTGCTGCTCAGGGCGCTCAGCGCCGGCTGCAAGGTCCGACTCATACGGCTTTCGTCCAGCGAAGCGCTGTGAAGACAGCCAATAAACAGCAGCGTGGCCAGCAGGGTAAACAGCCGGTGGCGTAATGATTTCAGCAATCCTCTTTTCCTTCTGCGGGCGATAATCAACGCATTAACGCGGTTTTTATGCCGAAAGAGAAGCGGACCGAGACATCCGTTGTCCATAGGTTGAGAGTCATTACCGGCAGAAACAGTTACGTCAACCTGCGTCAGGAAAGGTCGGGCGCCTGGCGCATTTGGCTGAGCATGCTGCGCATATCGTTGCCGGTTGGCGTTTGATGTACCCGCAGGTCGAATTCGTTAATCACCGCCAGAATATGGTCGAAGATATCCGATTGAATGCTTTCGTATTCCGCCCAGACCGTGGTGTTGGTGAAGGCGTAAATCTCCAGCGGCAGGCCCTCCGGCGTTGGCGCTAATTGGCGCACCATCAGCGTCATATTCTGATGAATATTCGGGTGGGCGCGCAGGTACGCCACCAGATAAGCGCGCAGCGTGCCAAGGTTGGTCAGGCGGCGGCCGTTGAGGGGGGAACTGAGATCTACGGCAATCTGCTGGTTATGTTGGCTTAACTCCTGCGTTTTATCGTTCAGATAGCGTTGCAGCAGCGGGTTGCGGTTCAGCCTCTGCTGTTCCTCATCCGACAAAAAATGCACGCTGGTGGTGTCGATATTGATGCTGCGCTTGATGCGACGCCCGCCGGATTCCGACATGGATCGCCAGTTTTTAAAAGAGTCGGAGATCAGCGCGTAGGTCGGGATGGTGGTGACGGTATTATCCCAGTTGCGCACTTTTACCGTGGTCAGGCCGATGTCGGTGACTGCACCGTCTGCGCCGTATTTCGGCATCTCCAGCCAGTCGCCGATGCTAAGCATATCGTTGGCGGAAAGCTGAATGCCAGCCACCAAACCGAGGATCGGGTCTTTGAACACTAACATCAGCACCGCGGTCATCGCCCCCAGGCCGCTGAGCAGCAGCAAGGGTGACTTACCCATCAGCAAGGAGACGATCATGATGCCAATCAGGATGGCGGCTACCAGCTTCAGCCCCTGGAAAATGCCACGCAGCGGCAACTGGTTTGAAATTGGGCTTTGGCGCAGCATCGCCAACAGCGTATCCAACAGGGAAAACAGCGACAGCAGGGCGAAGCCCATGATCCACACCTGGGCGGCGGTGACGATAACCGCCTGCGTCTGACCACCGGCGTGCAGCCACAGCACCGCCTGCAGATTAATGATCACCCCCTGCAATAACAACGCCATACGCTGGAACAGCTTGTATTGGGTGATTGCCTGTTGCCATACGCGTTGCGATTGCTGGCCACGGCGCTGGACAGCCTTCAGTACCACGCGATGCAGCACCAGATGGATCACCACCGAAATCAGGACGATCAGCCCCAGCACCATCAGCAGAGACATCACCCCGCTAAATTCCAGCCCGAACTTCTCCAGCCACAGGGTTATCTGTTGTTGCATTGCCGCTCCTTTAAAAAATGTGCAAAAAATATCCAATAGACTCAAAACACGTTAGCCTAATGGCTGCGGGCCACAATGTGCGTCTTTTTACCCTTTTTTACATAGGCTTGCTGCTGACCGACTATCTCCACCCCCCGGCTCCTCCCCGAGTTTACCGGCCAAAGAGGAGGGGGACTGGCACTCAACGTGGCATTGTTCGTGGCATTGAATAACGTCGTCGATTTCGTTTTGTACAGCAGGAGGAAAGTCATGCTTAACGCCTGGCATCAACCGGTCCCGCCCTTTGTGGTGAAGAAGGGGCAACGTCTTGATATCACGCTGTGGTTACAGGGTGATGATGTGCCCGAACGGGTGTTTTTACGCGCCGAGCCGGATAATGAAGAATGGTTGCTGACGATGAAAGTGCAGCATATTGACGGGCTGCATCGCTATCAGGCCAGTTTGACGCTCAATGAGGGTGAGCCAACCCGTCGTTACTGCTTCAAGCTGGTTTGGGCCGCCAGTCAGCAATGGTTCGGCCCCCAGGGTTGGTCGCTGACGCCGCCGGGGCAACTGGCGCAGTTTGCTGTCGACGTGCCCGACCGCAGCCCGGCCTGGGTGGCGGATCAGGTTTTCTATCAAATTTTCCCCGATCGCTTCTCCAGTAGCGGGGGGGAACACGGCATTCAGAGCGGCAGCTATCGTCATCATGCGGCCGGTTGTGATGTTGTGCGTCAGGATTGGCACCATCCGTTGGAAGACCGGCATGCCGCGTCCACCTTCTACGGTGGCGATCTGGATGGCATCAGCAAAAAACTCACTTATTTACAGCATCTTGGCGTGACGGCGCTGTATCTGAATCCGATTTTCACTGCGCCCAGCGTACATAAATACGATACCGAAGATTATTACCAGGTCGATCCCTATCTCGGCGGCAACGCCGCCCTGCAGCGTTTGCGAGTGAGTACTCACAAGGTGGGGATGAAACTGGTGCTGGACGGGGTGTTTAACCATACCGGCGATTCGCATCCGTGGTTTGACCGCCACCAGCAAGGGGATAACGGCGCTTGCCATCACCCCGATTCACCTTACCGTGGCTGGTTCAATTTCTACCCCGATGGCCGCGCGCTCGACTGGAAAGGGAATGCCAGCCTGCCGAAACTTAACTTCGCTGAACCGCAGGTAGCGGAAGCGATTTATCGCGGTGACGCCAGTGTGGTGCGCCATTGGTTGCGGCCGCCGTACAACATCGACGGTTGGCGGCTGGATGTGGTGCACATGCTGGGTGAGAACGGGGGCGCTACCGGCAATTTGCAGCATCTGGCGGGCATTTATCAGGCGGTTAAACAGGAAAACCCGCAGGCCTACGTGCTGGGCGAGCATTTTGGCGACGCGCGTCGCTGGCTGCATGCCGGCGTGGAAGATGCGGCAATGAATTACATGGGCTTTGCCCTGCCGGTGCGGGGGTTCCTCGCCGGGCTGGACGTGGCGCACCACCCGGTGCAGCTGGATGCGGCGGACTGCGCCCAGTGGATGGACGGTTATCGGGCCGGGCTGCCGCATGGCCGTCAGTTGATTCAGTTCAACCAGCTCGACAGCCATGACACTGCACGTTTTCTGACGCTATTACAGGGCAATCAGGCGCGGATGCGCATGGCGGCGGTGTGGCTGATGAGCTGGATAGGCGTACCCTGCCTATATTATGGCGACGAGATTGGTCTGGATGGGGCCAACGACCCGTTCTGCCGCAAGCCTTTTCCGTGGGATGAAAGCCAGTGGGATCAGAACCTGTTGGCCCTGTACCAGCGCATGGCGGCGCTGCGCAAACAGAGCCTGGCGCTGCGCCGCGGCGGTTGTCAGGTGCTGCATGCCGCCGCTGAAACGCTGGTGTTTGTGCGTATTTACCAACAGGAACAGGTGTTGGTGGCGTTACAGCGTGACGGTAACGGCAGCGTGACCCTGCCACACAGCCCGTTGCTGGCCGCAGGCCAATGGCAACGGCTGGAAGGGGACGGCGAGTTGAATGACACGCAAAACGCGATCTCGCTGCAACTGGGTGAGGAGTCCGTGACTCTGTGGCGACGAGTCGGTTAGTTCTGTAAAGGGGCCAGTATACCGGCCCCTTTATGGGTTAGTGGGTGTTCGGATGGCCAGTCAGATCAATAACCTACGGCGGAGCCGGCCGGGCGACGAACGTCATTGGCGCCGTACAGGTAGCCTTCGCGCACTCTGCCGGAAACCGCGGAGTCATTGCCGGAGTTGGCCGGGCTGACGCCTGCGGCGCCTGGCAGGCCGACCAGAATCAGTTCGGCGGCGCCCCATGGCGTTTGCTCAACCATCTTGTAACCCATGCCGCCGAGAATTTTCAGCGTATCGGCAGAAACTCCGCGCTGTTCGTAGTAAACCTCATCCGGTAACCACTGATGGTGGATACGCGGTGCATCTACGGCCTCCTGCGGTGCCATACCGTGGTCGATCACGTTTAAGGCGGTTTGCAGAGTAATGGTGATGATGCGCGATCCGCCCGGCGAGCCGAGAACCATAAAGATTTTATTGTCCTTGGTCACCAGTGTCGGGCTCATCGACGATAGTGGGCGCTTACCGGGGGCTATGCTGTTGGCGGTTCCCTGCACCAGCCCATAAAGATTTTTCTCGCCGACTTTGACGGTGAAATCGTCCATCTCATCGTTGAGGAAGAAGCCGGTCCCCGGGGCTATCACCACGGCACCAAAGCGACCGTTGACGGTATAGGTGGTGGAGACGGCGTTACCCTGATGATCGACAATCGAGTAGTGGGTGGTTTCCGGCTTCTCGTGGGGTTCCATGCCCGGCTGCACGTTCTCTGACGGCGTGGCTTTGTCCGCGACGATTTTCTTGCGGATCTCTTCGGCATAGCTCTTGCTGACCAGCCTGTCGATCGGGTTCTTGATGAATTCTGGGTCGCCCAGGTAGGTGTTACGGTCCATATAGGCGTGGCGCATCGCTTCGGTCATGGTATGGATGGCCGCCGCCGAATTAAAGCCCATGCTCTTGAGATCGTAACCTTCAACCACGTTGAGGATTTCGCACAGCGTCACGCCGCCAGAGCTTGGCGGGGGAGCCGAAACAAACTTATAGCCGCGATAGCTGCAGGTAATCGGCGGGGTTTCGGTGACTTGGTAATTGGCGAAATCGGCTGCCGTCAGGATGCCGCCGCCCTGTTTGGCTGCCGCCTCTACCGCCTGGGGAATTTTGCCCTTATAGAAGGCGTCCGGGCCTTCTTTGGCGATGGCCGCCAGCGTATTGGCCAGGTCGCTCTGCACCAGACGATCGCCCGGTTGCAACGGCGTGCCGTCCGGGCGCAGGAAGATTCGGGCAGATTCCGCATCCTGTTTAAAGCGTGCGATGGTGGTATCAAGGATATCGGTATCGGCGCGGGTCAGCACAAAGCCCTCGCGTGCCAGTTTGATTGCCGGCTCCATCACCTGCTCGCGGCTCAGTTTGCCGTATTTTTTGCGCGCGGTTTCCATGCCCAGCACGGTGCCCGGCACGCCTGCGGCCAGATAGCCGTACAGACTGGCACCTTTCTTCACGTTGCCGGCGGCATCCAGATACATGTTGGCGCTGGCCGCTGCCGGCGCAGTTTCGCGGAAGTTGATGAAGGTGTCGGTGCCATCGGCCAGGTGCAGCGTCATAAAGCCGCCGCCGCCGATATTACCGCAGCACGGGTTGACCACCGCCTGCGCATAACCCACGGCTACGGCCGCATCAATCGCATTGCCGCCCAGTTTCAGGATATCCACGCCGACCTGCGAGGCCAGATGTTGCGATGTCACCACCATGCCGTTTTTGGCTTCGACCGCCGGATTGGAGGCGGCATACAGGCTGCTGCTGACCAGCAGCGCCGCCATGGTCAGCGGCTTGCTCCATTTTTGTAAAAACATAGTTATTCCTACCCTGTCAGTTTTCTTATTGTGTTTGGCTTGCCCCTCCTGACGTGCAAAGAGCGGGCCAGCGTTATTGATACTAGCCAGAGTTAAGGGATTGTGCGGAAAATAGCCGGGGAAATGTGAGCGGAAACAAGCAAATGAAGCACGTAATCGGGGCGATGTGCCCTAAAAAAGAGCAAAAAAAACCGGCCGCGAGGGCCGGTTGATACACTTGCAGGCTGAAATTACAGCTTGGAAGCGTTCTCGGACAGGTATTTAGCTACGCCGTCTGGAGATGCGCCCATACCTGCTTTGCCTTTTTCCCACTGAGCCGGGCACACTTCGCCGTGTTGCTCATGGAATTGCAGCGCGTCAACGGTACGGATCATTTCGTCGATGTTACGGCCGATTGGCAGGTCGTTAACAACCTGAGCGCGAACCACACCTTCTTTGTCGATCAGGAAAGAACCACGCAGGGCAACGCCTGCTTCTGGGTGCTCGATGCCATAAGCTTTCTGAATTTCACGCTTAATGTCAGCAACCATTGCGTATTTCACTTCCCCGATGCCGCCATTCTCGACAGGGGTTTTACGCCATGCGTTGTGGACAAATTCTGAGTCGAATGAAACGCCAACCACTTCAACGCCACGCTTCTGGAATTCTTCATAGCGGTGATCGAATGCGATCAGCTCAGAAGGACATACGAAGGTGAAGTCCATCGGCCAGAAGAACAGGACGGCTGGTTTGCCGTTCAGGTGCTTCTTGAAGTTGAAGTTTTCTACGATTTCGCCACTGCCAAGTACGGCAGCTGCAGTGAAGTCAGGGGCTTGACGAGTTACCAGGACCATAATTACTCCTGTAATAGGTGTTAAGGGGTTGATGTAAAAGCAAGGGCCAGTATAGGGGCCACGACTTGGTGAAGAAAGGGTAAAAGACCAATCAATGAGATAGCTTTCACCTATCAAAGTCGGTGATTAAATTTAGCAGTCTTTAAAAATAACCTTTTCCCATAAAAGGGCAAGGCTTAAAAAGCAATTTCTTGTAAAGCATCGCATTTTCAAAGGCTTTGGCTTGACCTTACAGCTGCTTGTCTTTGGCCTGCTGCATCATCTGTGGGTAAAACTGCCAGAATTGTGTTTCAAGCTGATGATAGTTGCGCTCCACGTCGGCGAAGGAGCCGGCCAATGCGGCCAGGCGCGGACGACGGCTGGCCATGCCTGCCAGCACATTACCGATAAACGGCAGTTCGGCGTAGCGCTCCAGCCAGCGTTCCGGCCATATATAGCCGTTCAGATTCTGAAAGCGTGGCGGCGTCAGCGGCAAATGCGGCAGGATTTGGCTCTGGGCTTGCTGGGTAAAACTCGGCAGGCTGAGGGAGGGTTCCAGCTGTTGCCAGTGGCGCGCCAGAAAGTGATCCCATACCACGTCGAGCGTAATGGGGGCCACGCGTCGGTGTTCTTCAGAGAAATAGGCGCGGCAGGCTCTTACCTGCGGCAGGTTGTCGGTCAGTACATCGACGCGACGGTGCATCATAATGCCGGCCACCACGGCGGGATCGTACTCGCCGGCAGGGTTGCCGCGCACGAAGTCGGCCAACAGATTGCCCAGCAACGAGCTTTCCGCCAGTGAGGCTAAATGGAGATGAGCGAGATAATTCATCCGGCAACTATACCTGAAGTCATGCAAATCCTCCTTATTTCTTGCCGCTGACCGCCCGCAGCTTTAGACTAGGCCGCCTGTTTTTTACCAACCAGTCCTATATTGAAGAAGTGAATAGCCATGCGCGTCGCCGATTTTTCGTTTGAACTTCCCGAGTCCCTGATTGCCCACTATCCCCAGCCTGAACGCAGCGGTTGCCGTTTGCTGCAGTTGGACGGGCCGAGCGGGGAGCTTAAGCATGGCGTATTCACCGATCTGCTGGATAACCTGGAAGCCGGCGATCTGCTGGTGTTCAACAATACCCGGGTGATCCCGGCACGCATGTTTGGCCGCAAGGTCAGCGGCGGCAAGATTGAAGTGTTGGTCGAGCGCGTGCTGGACGACCATCGGGTATTGGCGCATGTCCGCGCCTCGAAGGCCCCGAAACCGGGCACCGACCTGCTGCTGGGCGACGACGAAAGTATCGCCGCCACTATGGTCGCGCGCCACGATACGCTGTTCGAACTGCGCTTCAACGATGAACGCGACGTCTTTACTATCCTTAATGCCGTTGGCCATATGCCGCTGCCGCCGTATATCGATCGTCCGGACGAAGACGCCGACCGCGAACTTTATCAGACGGTCTACAGCGAAAAACCGGGCGCGGTAGCTGCACCAACCGCCGGGCTGCATTTCGACGAGCCGCTGTTGGCTGCGCTGCGCGAGAAGGGCATCGAGATGGCGTTTGTCACCCTGCACGTGGGCGCGGGCACCTTCCAGCCGGTGCGGGTGGAAACCATCGAAGAGCACGTCATGCATGCCGAATACGCAGAGGTGCCGCAAGAGGTGGTTGACGCCGTATTGGCCTGCAAAGCGCGCGGTAAGCGCGTGGTGGCTGTCGGCACCACCTCGGTGCGTTCACTGGAAAGTGCCGCCAACGCCAGCAAAGAGGCATTGATTGCGCCGTTCTTCGACGACACCAGCATCTTTATCTTCCCGGGTTACCACTATCAGGTGGTTGACGCACTGGTGACCAATTTCCACCTGCCGGAGTCGACGCTGATTATGCTGGTTTCCGCCTTTGCCGGTTATAAAAACACCATGCATGCCTATCAGCAGGCGGTGGCCGAGCAGTACCGTTTCTTTAGCTATGGCGATGCGATGTTCATCAGCCGTAACCCGCTGGCGGAGCAAGAATCCGTCGGCGCCTGATTTCCTGGGCTGCGCATCTGGCGCAACCCTGTTTTAACGACATCAGACTGTTTCTCTGATGCTGGAGGCTTTGTGAAGTACGAATTAGACACAACCGATGGCCGCGCCCGCCGTGGCCGCCTGATTTTTGAACGTGGCGTGGTGGAAACCCCAGCCTTTATGCCGGTCGGCACCTACGGCACGGTAAAGGGCATGACGCCGGAAGAAGTGAAAGAGACCGGTGCGCAGATCCTGCTGGGCAACACCTTCCACCTGTGGCTGCGCCCAGGGCAGGAGATCATGAAGCTGCATGGCGATCTGCATGATTTCATGCAGTGGCATGGCCCGATCCTCACCGATTCCGGCGGCTTCCAGGTGTTCAGCCTGGGCGCGATGCGCAAGATTAAAGAGGAAGGCGTACATTTCCGTAACCCGATTAACGGCGATAAAGTGTTCCTCAGCCCGGAAAAATCGATGGAAATCCAGTATGACCTGGGGTCTGACATCGTGATGATCTTCGACGAGTGTACGCCGTACCCGGCAGACTGGGACTACGCCAAAAGCTCGATGGAAATGTCTCTGCGCTGGGCGCAGCGCAGCCGTCAGCGTTTTGACGAACTGAATAACAAGAACGCTTTATTCGGCATTATTCAGGGTGGTGTTTACGAAGATTTACGTGATGTATCAGTAAAAGGGCTGGTGGATATCGGTTTTGATGGTTACGCTGTGGGCGGCTTGGCAGTAGGTGAGCCAAAAGAGGATATGCATCGTATTCTTGAACATGTTTGCCCGCAAATTCCGGAAGATAAGCCACGTTACCTGATGGGCGTTGGCAAACCGGAAGATCTGGTTGAAGGCGTGCGTCGCGGTATCGATATGTTCGACTGCGTGATGCCAACGCGTAATGCCCGTAACGGCCATCTGTTCGTGACTGACGGTGTGGTAAAAATCCGTAATGCCAAGCACAAGGATGATACTTCTCCGCTGGATAAAGACTGTGATTGCTACACGTGTCGCAATTACAGCCGCGCCTACTTGCATCATCTCGATCGTTGCAACGAAATACTCGGTGCCCGATTGAACACCATTCATAACCTGCGTCACTACCAACGCCTGATGGCGGGTTTACGCGAGGCCATTGAACAGGGTAAATTAGAGCTGTTTGTTGCGGATTTCTACGGTCGGATCGGTAAACCGGTTCCACCTTTAAACGCTTGAATTAATAATTGATAACTTAATGAGGGAATTTCAATGAGCTTTTTCATTTCTGACGCCGTCGCATCCGCAGGAGCTCCGTCTCAGGGAAGCCCGTACTCTCTGATCATTATGCTGGTGGTTTTTGGCCTGATTTTCTATTTCATGATCCTGCGTCCACAGCAGAAACGCGCTAAAGAGCACAAGAAACTGATGGACTCGATCGGCAAGGGTGATGAAGTGCTGACCACCGGTGGCCTGATTGGTCGCGTGACCAAAGTGGCTGACACCGGCATCATCGCTATTGCGCTGAACGACACCACGGAAGTGATGATCAAGCGTGACTTCGTGGCGGCCGTTCTGCCGAAAGGTACCATGAAGGCCCTGTAATTTTGTTTTCCCGAAGGGAATTGCCGTGCTAAACCGTTATCCTTTGTGGAAGTATCTGATGCTGATCGTAGTGATCATCATCGGTCTGCTTTATGCGCTTCCCAACCTCTATGGTGAGGATCCGGCTGTACAGATCACTGGCGCGCGCGGTGTCGCCGCCAGTGAAACTACGCTGGACCAAGTCCGTACCGTATTAGAAAAAGACAAGATCGCGAGCAAGTCGATTGCGCTGGAAAATGGCGCCATCCTGGCTCGCTTTAGCAATCCTGATATTCAGCTGCGCGCGCGTGAAGCCTTAATGGCTGAGCTGGGCGACAAGTTCGTGGTGGCGCTGAACCTGGCCCCGGCCACGCCGGCCTGGTTGGCCATGCTGGGCGCCGAACCGATGAAACTCGGTCTGGACCTGCGCGGTGGCGTGCACTTCCTGATGGAAGTGGACATGGACACTGCGCTGAGCAAACTGCAGGAACAGACCATGGACACCCTGCGCAGCGAGCTGCGTGAAAAGGGCATTCCTTATGCGTCTATCCGCAAGCTGGACAACAACGGCGTGGAAGTGCGTTTCCGTGACGATGCTGCCCGCGATCAGGCCATCAGCTACCTTGGCCCACGCCAACGTGACATGGTGTTCTCTGCCAACGGCACCAACACCCTGAAAGCCAACCTGACGGATGCCCGCCTGAGCGAAGCGCGTGAGTATGCGGTGCAGCAGAACATCACTATCCTGCGTAACCGTGTTAACCAGCTCGGCGTTGCCGAACCGCTGGTACAACGCCAGGGTTCTGACCGCATCGTGGTCGAACTGCCAGGTATTCAGGATACCGCACGTGCCAAAGAGATCCTGGGCGCTACCGCGACGCTGGAATTCCGTCTGGTTAACACCAATGCGGATACCACTGCGGCAGCCAATGGCCGTGTGCCGGGTGACTCCGAAGTAAAAGACACCCGCGAAGGCCAGCCGGTTGTGCTGTACAAGCGCGTGATCCTGACCGGTGACCACATTACCGACTCCACCTCCAGCACCGACGAATACAACCAGCCGCAGGTTAATATCTCGCTGGACAGTGCCGGCGGTACCGCGATGTCCAACTTCACCAAGGACAATATCGGCAAGCCGATGGCGACCCTGTTTGTGGAGTACAAGGACAGCGGCAAGAAAGACGCTAATGGCCGTGCAGTCCTGGTGAAACAGGAAGAAGTGATCAACGTGGCGAACATTCAGTCGCGTCTGGGCAACAGCTTCCGTATTACCGGCATCGGCAACCCGAACGAAGCACGTCAGCTCTCGCTGCTGCTGCGCGCCGGTGCGCTGATTGCGCCTATCCAGATCGTGGAAGAGCGGACAATCGGTCCGACCCTGGGGCAACAGAACATCACCCAAGGTCTGGAAGCCTGCTTGTGGGGCCTGGTGGCATCCATCGTGTTTATGGTGGTTTGGTACCGTAAGTTCGGCATGATCGCTACCACGGCGCTGGTCGCCAACCTGGTGCTGATTGTCGGCGTCATGTCCCTGTTGCCGGGGGCGACGCTGACCATGCCGGGTATTGCCGGTATCGTGCTGACGCTGGCGGTGGCGGTCGACGCCAACGTACTGATCAATGAACGTATCAAGGAAGAGCTGAAGAACGGACGTTCCGTTCAGCAGGCGATCCATGAAGGCTATAAAGGCGCGTTCTCCAGTATCGTTGATGCCAACATCACTACCCTGATCACCGCGATTATTCTGTACGCAGTGGGCACCGGTTCGATCAAAGGCTTTGCGATTACCACCGCAATCGGTGTGGCGACGTCCATGTTCACCGCGATTGTCGGTACCCGTGCCATCGTCAACCTGCTTTACGGCGGCAAACGCATTAACAAGCTGTCTATCTGAGGAGTGCGTTGTGGCACAGGATTATACTGTTGAACAACTCAACTACGGCCGTAAAGTCTATGACTTTATGCGCTGGGATTACGTGGCCTTCGGCATCTCGCTGTTGCTGCTGATCGCGTCAATCGCCATTATGTCGGTGCGTGGTTTTAACTGGGGTCTGGACTTCACTGGCGGTACCGTCATTGAAATCAGCCTGGAACAACCGGCCAACCTCGATCTAATGCGCGATACGCTGGAAAAAGCCGGGTTCCAGGACCCGATTATTCAGAACTTTGGCAGCAGCCGTGACGTGATGGTGCGTATGCCACCGGCGATCGGCACCGCAGGCCAGGAACTGGGTAACAAAGTCATCAGCGTGATTAACGACTCGGTCGATAAAAACGCCACGGTGAAGAGGATTGAGTTCGTCGGCCCGAGTGTGGGCACCGAACTGGCGCAAAACGGCGGCATGGCGCTGCTGGTGGCGTTGATCTGTATTCTGATTTACGTCGGTTTCCGCTTCGAATGGCGCCTGGCGCTGGGGGCGGTTATCGCGTTGGCGCACGACGTGGTCATCACTCTGGGCGTGCTGTCGTTGTTCCATATCGAGATTGACCTGACTATCGTCGCATCATTGATGTCGGTTATCGGTTACTCGTTGAACGACAGCATCGTGGTTTCCGACCGTATTCGTGAGAACTTCCGCAAGATCCGCCGCGGCACGCCTTACGAAATCATGAACGTGTCGTTGACCCAGACGCTGAGCCGTACCTTGATGACTTCCGGTACCACCCTGATGGTGGTTCTGATGCTGTACATCTTCGGCGGCGCGATGCTGCACGGCTTCTCTCTGGCTATGCTGATTGGTGTGTCTATCGGTACCATATCCTCTATCTACGTGGCGTCCGCGCTGGCGTTGAAACTGGGTATGAAACGCGAACACATGCTGCAGCAGAAAGTGGAAAAAGAGGGCGCAGATCAGCCTTCGATTATGCCGTGATTTGCCCGTGAGTTGAAATACGATGCCGGTCGGCTTATTCCGACCGGCATTTTTTTGCCTACAGGCGGCTGACTCCGCTCTCTGAGGGGTCGGTTAACGTCAATTGGTTGAGCGAGTTCACCAGCTCCGCCAGGCTGGCGGCCTGCATTTTTTCCATCACTCTGGCCCGATGCACCTCAACGGTACGCACCGCGATAAAGTGACGATCGGCAATCAGTTTATTGGTCATTCCCGCAGCCACGGCGCGGGCTATTTCACGCTCACGCGGCGTCAGCGCACTGAAACGCTGCTGTAACTGATGGCGTTCCAACCGGTTTTGAGAATGCGCGATTCCGCGATCCAGCGCTTCGATCAGCGGCGCGGCAGCAATCGGTTTTTGCAGGAAATCCACGGCCCCCAGCTTCATCTCCGTCACGGCCATGGCAATATCACCGTGACCGGTGACGATCACCACCGCCAGGGTACTTTCCTGCCGACGCAGTTGTTGATGAACCTGTTGCCCGTCCATGCCCGGCATCCGAATATCCAGCATCACCACACCGCATTGATAAAGACTGACCTGGTCGATGAACTTTTGGCTGTCGTGCCAGATCTGCACCCGATAGTTCAGCCCCTCGAGTAAAAAGCGGCAGGCGTCGGTAACGGCTAAATCGTCATCGACCAGATGTATTAACGCCATGGCAGGTTTCCTGTTGGATCACGGGGAAGTACAGGGTCACGCGCAACCCTTGCTGTTGAGAAGCGGAAAAATAGTTTTCCAGTGTCAGATCGCCGCCCTGGTGCTTCAGCAACCGCTGGCAGATCACCAGCCCCAAACCGAGGCCTTCCGGTTTGCTGCTGCGAAACGGGACGAACGGCAGCGTCAGCTGCTCGGCGTTCAGGCCGCCGCCGTCGTCCTCAACGATCAACCGTTGCTGATGTTGGTCGACTTCCAGCCGCAGAGTGATTTGTTGGGCACCTGCTTGCAGGCTGTTACTCAGCAAATTAGTGAGCACTTGCTCCAACAACGTCGTCTGGCTATACAACTGGCTTTGAGCCGGGATGGCCAGGGTTATGCGGCACAGCGGATACTGTTGTTCTATTTGCATCAGTTTAATCAGGTGTTCCACCAGCGGACGCAACAGCAGGGGGCGTGTGCTTTCATGGTGCGGCGTTTTGCTGGCCCAGCGTCGCAAATTGACAATGCTTTCCGCACCACGCTGCGCCTGCTGGCCAATTTGTTCGAGGATCGGCAGCAACTCGTGCTGTCGATCGCTGCGCTCAAGACGAATACGGCAGCCCTCCGCATAGTGCCGGATCGCCGCCAGCGGCTGGTTAAGCTCATGAGCAAAGCCGGACGCCATTTCGCCCAGAGTGCTGAGACGTTGTGCCTGAGCCAGCGCGGTTTCTCTGGCGCGCAGCGTCTGATGCATCTGTTCGAGTTGGCGTCCGCGACGGCGCACCAGATGGCCGATCCACAGGTGGTTAGCGCCGAGCAACAGCATCCCCCCGAAGATGCCACCGAGCAACAGCAGGTGTTGCTGTGCCCAAAGGGTCACCTCCTGCCAGAGTGAGCGTTGGCTTGGGTGGATATTCAAATCTCGCAGTAGCTGATTAACCTGGCGGGATGACGCCGGGGCGCCCCAAACCGGCAGGCCGGGAGCGTTCATCTGCAGTAACTGGCGGGTTAACTCATCTGCCAGCCGATCCGGGACGTGGTTCAGGGCGGCAAATGACCAGTTGGGATACAGCTCGGTGCTGGTCAGGCAGGGCTGGCCACTGTGTTTTGCCAACAGGGCGCGGTAATCACTGGCCTGCAGCAACCCTTCCGCCTGCATTTTTTCCAGCAGGCAAACCGGCACAATCACCGCATCCAGCGCCCGATCGCGCAGCTGATAAAGCAGGGCATCCGCCGGGTAACCGCTGAAATGCAGTTGCAAGTCTTTCTCCGGGTCAAGGCCCGCGCCAAGCAGTTCTTTATATCCCAGCAGGTAGCCGCCAAAGGCGTCCGCGGCGACGGCACCGACCTTTTTACCAACTAACTGGCTGGCCGTAGTGGTTGGGCTGTCGTGGCGCACCAGTATGACGCTGCCGACCACGTTGCCTGAGGCCTGCTGCGGCTGTTGGGAAGAACGCAGCGAAACCAGCCAGCGCAGCGGGTAGCGGTTATCCAACTGGACATATTGCGCCGGGTTGGTGAGCAAAAAGTCCACGCGTTCATTACGGACCGCCTCATCCATACCGGCCAGGCTTAGCGGCGACAGTTGGAAATGATCGCCGGGAAACTGGCGATTAAGGTGATCGACCAAGGGTTGCCACTGGGCCAGTGCATGGGCGTCGCCGCGCAGCGCCAGCACCGCGATGGTCCATTGCCCCGCCCAGGCAACGTTTAACCAACCCCCCAGCAACAAGATTAGCGCTGCTCTTTTCACCTCTTCTCCACTTTTATGATCCGCATCACCGGGTTGAATTGTCCTGGATCAAGCCGCCGTGGGGAATGTGGTAAACCACAATATTGGCGGTCGGTCGCTGTTTTTACACTCCTTTGTATCAGTTCCCCGGCGGATACTTATTGGGAGAAATCAATGGACAGTGGGAAACGGCAGTTTTTACAACGACTCGGTGCATTGACTGCCGGCGCAGCTCTGGTGCCGCTGGCGCAGTCAGACTGGCAGTTGCAGCCGGCTCGGCGGGAAGGTGACAGCAAAAAGCGCATGGCGATGTTGATCGACCTGCGCCGCTGCATTGGCTGTCAGGCCTGTACCGTTAGCTGTGCGGTGGAAAACCGGCTACCGCAGGGGCAATTTCGCACCAGCGTACTGCAATATCAGGTCAGCCTGACGGGGCAGGACTCGACCACCAACGTGCTGCTGCCACGGTTGTGCAACCACTGTGACAATCCGCCTTGCGTGCCGGTCTGCCCGGTGCAGGCGACTTTCCAGCGTCAGGACGGCATTGTGGTTGTCGACAATACCCGCTGCGTCGGCTGTGCCTATTGCGTGCAGGCCTGCCCTTATGAGGCTCGGTTTATCAACCATGAAACTCAAACGGCCGATAAATGTACTTTCTGCGCGCATCGGCTGGATGCCGGGCTGTTGCCAGCCTGCGTCGAGTCCTGTGTCGGTGGTGCGCGGATGATTGGCGATCTTAACGATCGGCAAGGTGCATTAAGGCGGGCTCTGGATGAGCATCAGGCACAGCTCAAGGTACTGAAACCCGAACAGGGAACGCACCCTCAGGTGTTCTATCTGGGGCTTGATGAGGCATTTGTCAGTCACGTCCGGGGACAACCGGCGCTGTGGCAGGAGGTGCATCCATGATCCGCGAAATTATGGCTCGCCCGCAGGAGATCGCCTGGTTGCCCTGGGCGGTGCAGTATTTTTTCTTTATTGGCCTGGCATGCGGCAGCATCATGATTGCCGTCTGGCTGCGCTGGCGCGATCCACAGAATACGTCACGCCTGGAGCTGGCCGCCGTCTCACTGGCGGTGGTGAGCGGCACCGTGGCGCCGATGGCCCTGAGCGCGGACTTACATCAGCCCGCCCGCATCTGGCATTTCTATGCCTACTTTACCCCCTGGTCGTGGATGTCGCTCGGCTCGCTATTTTTACCGCTGTTTACCCTGCTGGTGGTCAGCTATTTCGTTCTGCTGCTACGGGGGCAATTACGCGCGAAGACCTTGCCGTTTTGGGCGCGCTGGTTACAGTTCCGCCCGGCATGGCGTGAAGAAAAATGGCTGCGTTGGGTAGCGTTGGCCACTTTACTGTCTGCGGTCAGTATCCTGCTTTATACCGGGCGCGAAGTTTCGGTGCTGCGGGCGCAGCCACTTTGGTACAGCCTTTGGTTACCCTGGCTGCTGTTGCTTACCTCCATGCAGGCCGTCCCGCCGCTGTTGGCCTGTTGGCTGCGTCAGGAACCGCAATGGCAGCCGCGTCTGGCTCGCTATCAGGCCGTCAGCCTGCTGCTGTTGTGCCTCTCCGGTCTTGGCTGGTGGCTGGATGGCAGCACTTCTTCCGTCGCGTTGCGCTCGCTTTCGACTCAGGGGGCGGTCTGGTTGTGGGCCGGTATCGCCTTTGTCGCCTTAACCCTGTTGCTGTTGGCGCTGGCGTGGCGCACCCGCCATCGGCCGTTGGGCACCAAAGGGCTACTGGCGCAATCTACCGCGGCGTTACTGCTGTGCTGGGGCGTGCGCTGGATGCTGCTGATGCAAACCCAGACGCTGCCCAAGTTCAACGTATTGACCAATCCCTATGTGTTACCGCTCGGTAGCGAAGGGCTGTTGGCGATCCTGGGCACCCTGGGTTTATGGATGGCTTTAATCATTGGAATTCGTGAATTACAGCATGGGCTGATGGAGAAAAAACACTATGGCTAATTCAACGCGGCGTCAGTGGTTGAAAGGTGGGCTCGCCCTGGGTGGATTGACGCTGTTTGGTGCCAGTTACAGCGAGATGGTGCAGAAAGTGTTTACCGGCCTGCGTGACGGCAGCAGCGGTAAATTGACGCTCGACCGGATCAGCGCCAACTCACTGCCGACAGAGGGCCATCGGCACCCGGATGGCTGGCAGGCCAATCCGCAACAGGCGGTGTCCATGACCCAGTGTTTTGGCTGCTGGACGCTGTGCGGCCTGCGGGTCAGGGTGGATCGCGACAGTAATCAGATTTTACGCGTGGCGGGCAACCCTTATCATCCGCTGTCTCACGACCGCCACTTTCCCTACTCTTTGCCGGTGAGTGATGCACTCAACCGTCTGGGGGGCGATGAAGGCCTTGAACAGCGTTCCACCGCCTGCGCCCGCGGTGCGACCTTGCTGGAAGGGCTGACCAGCCCTTACCGCGTGCTGGAACCGATGAAGCGGGTAGGGCCACGCGGCAGCGGGCAGTGGCAGCGCATCAGTTTTGAACAGTTGATCCACGAAGTGGTCGAGGGCGGCGATCTGTTTGGTGAGGGGCGGGTTGAGGGGCTGCGGGCGATCCGCGATCTCGAAACGCCGCTCGATCCTGAGCAACCTTCGCTGGGGCCAAAGGCCAATCAGTTGCTGGTCACCAATGCCGGTGATGAAGGGCGGGACGCTTTTATCAAACGCTTTGCGCAAAACGCCTTTGGGACACGTAATTTCGGCCATCATGGCGCTTATTGCGGGCTGGCTTACCGTGCGGGATCCGGGGCGTTAATGGGGGATTTGGAAACCAATGCGCACGTTAAACCGGATTGGGACAATTTGCGTTTTGGCTTGTTCCTCGGCACTTCGCCGGCGCAGTCCGGCAACCCGTTCAAACGTCAGGGGCGTCAGTTGGCCAACGCCCGTCTGCGTGATGAATTCCGTTACGTGGTGGTGGCACCGGCGTTGCCATTAACCACCACGCTGGCCAACGATCACAACCGTTGGGTGCCGGTGTTGCCGGGCACCGATTCCGCGCTGGTGATGGGCATGATCCGCTGGATCATCGAACAGGAGCGTTATAACGCCGATTATTTGACGTTACCCGGTGAGGTGGCCATGCAGGCGGCCGGTGAAAAGAGCTGGACCAATGCCACGCATCTGGTGGTGATGAATGACGATCATCCGTTGTGCGGCCAGTTTTTGCGTCGGGTGCATTTGGACGGCGGCACAACCGGAGAGGCCGAAAGCCCGCCTTTGGTCTGGGATACGCAGCGGGCTGAACCGGTGTCGGCTAACCAGGCGCTACAGGGCGCGTTGCGGGTGGAGCAACAGCTGCGGCTGGCCGACGGTTCACAGGTCCAGGTTCGCTCGAGCTTTCTCTGTCTGCAGCGGGCGGCTGAGCGCTTCACGCTGGCTGAGTACAGTACTCGTTGTGGCGTCAGCGCCGAGACCATTGCAGCGCTGGCCAAAGAGTTTACTTCCTATCAGCGGCAAGCGGCGGTGATCGCCCATGGCGGCATGATGAGCGGCAACGGTTTCTATAACAGTTGGGCGGTGATGATGCTCAATGCGCTGATCGGTAACCTGAACCTTAAGGGCGGCGTCTCGGTCGGCGGCGGTAAGTTCAAAGAGTTTGCCGATGGGCCGCGCTATAACCTGAAGACATTTCCCGGCATGGTGAAACCGAAAGGGCTGGTGCTGTCGCGTAGCAAACAGGCGTACGAACAATCGGACGAATATCGCCGCAAGATTGAGCAGGGTGAAAAACCTTACCCGGCGCGCGGCCCCTGGTACCCGTTTGTCGCGGGCCAGTTCACCGAGCAATTGGCCCCGGCGCTGATGGGATATCCCTATCCGCTAAAAGCCTGGATCAGCCATATGGGTAACCCGCTGTACGGGGTTGCCGGTCTGCGAGAGGTGGTCGAAAGCCGGTTGAAAGATCCCCGGCAACTGCCGCTGTTTATCGCGATAGATGCCTTTATTAACGAAACCAGTGCGTTGGCGGATTATATCGTGCCGGACACTCACAACTTCGAGAGCTGGGGTTTTACCGCTCCCTGGTCCGGTGTGATGGTGCGGGCGAGTACTGCACGTTGGCCGATTGTCCCGGCGCGTACCGCGCTCACGGCCGATGGGCAGCCGGTAGCGCTGGAAAGCTTTGTTATTGCTTTATCGAAGGCCATGGGGTTGCCGGGGTTTGGCGATGCCGCACTGCAAGATACGCAAGGCAACACTTTTGGATTACACAGCGCCGAAGATTATTATTTGCGTGCTGCGGCCAACGTCGCCTTTGCCGGTGAGCCGTTGCCCGAAGCGACGAAAAGCGAACTGCGGCTGACCGGTGTTGATCGCCTGCTACCGGCGCTGGATAAGGTGCTGAAAGCGGATGAACGGTTGCGGGTCGGCTATATGCTGGCACGGGGTGGGCGTTTTGCACCTTATGAGCAGGCCTGGCGAGGCAATGAAACCGGACCGCAGTGGAAAAAAGGGCTGAATATCTGGAATGAAGAGGTGGCGCGCCATCGCCATGCCATGACCGGAGAGCGTTATAGCGGCTGTCCGACCTATTATCCGCCGCGTTTTGCCGACGGTTCCGATGTTGGGGATCACTATCCGCCAGAGGCATGGCCGTTCCGTTTGATGTCGTTCAAGTCGCATCTGATGAGCAGCTCAACGGCGCCCATTGATCGCCTGCGCGCAGTGAAACCGGTCAACCTGGTGGCGCTCAATCCGGCCGATGGTGAGCGTTATGGACTACAACATGGCGATCGGGTGCAGTTGCAAACCCCTGGTGGCAGCGTTGAGGCGCAGATCAGCTTGCTCGACGGCGTGATGCCGGGTGTGATTGCTATTGAGCACGGTTATGGCCATCGCGAGATGGGGGCGCGTGCGCACCTGCTGGATGGTCAGCCACTGGCTGCCGATGCGCGCATTGCCGCCGGCATCAACTTAAACGACCTTGGGTTGCCGGATCCGACCAGAGAAATCAGCAATAGCTGGCTGGATTGGGTCAGCGGGGCGGCGGTGCGCCAGGGGCTACCGGCAAGGTTGCAACGGCTGGGTTAAGCAGGTGGCCCACTTTCTCTAAGGGGGGGGAACGTGGGCCTGGCCTGGTTAGTTTTGTGCGGCGGCTGCCGTTGTGGGTTCTACGCTGTGCAGTCGCACATAGCCCAGTTGATCCGGTGTCAGGCCGCTGAAACGCAGCTCAAAACTGTATTCCGTTTTGGGCAGCAATGAGTCCTGGCTCACGATCGGCTGCGAAAGTGCTTCAGCCGTCAGTGGTTTGCCGGTGGTCGCATCCAGTTGGCCCCATTCGACTATGGCCTTGAACGCCGGCAGGGAGGCCTGCGATAGCGTGCGAACGTGCAGCATGGCCTGGGTGCCGTTAGCCTCGCTTTTCACGTGGCTGAGTGACACGCTCAGTTCACCGAGACTGCTTTGCAAACGTGGGGCGTTATTGGCTGCCGGCAGCAGATAGACGCCGCTGGTGGAGTTCTTGTTCAACTGGTTTTGCTGTTCCAGCGCCGTGGCCTGGTTAGTCAGGGTGGTTAATTGCTGATTTAGCTCAACCACCTGATTACGCAGCTTGGGCACTTCGCGAGTTTGCGCGCAGCCTGCCAGCAGCACCAGTGTGCTGAGCAGGAAAATCTTGGGGTAACGGGTTGTCATGGCGGGGATTTCCTATTCAACTTCTCCTGTTATCAGCTTAGTCCGCCTGATGGGGAAAGTCATGTTGATTGTCCTTTCGGGGCGTCGTTCATAGGGGCGCTCCGCAACAAATAGCCGACGGCCTTTGTTGTAACCGTACTTCGGGGTAAACTGTTCTTAACTATGAAAACGTTTATCAGGACGTGTTATGCATTGCCCTTTCTGCGCCGCCGTTGATACCAAAGTCATTGATTCCCGCCTGGTGGGTGATGGTTCGCAGGTGCGCCGTCGCCGCCAATGTTTGGTTTGTAATGAACGCTTCACCACCTTTGAAGTGGCTGAACTGGTGATGCCACGGGTAATCAAAAGCGATGAAGTGCGTGAGCCATTCAACGAAGACAAGCTGCGTCGCGGCATGCTGAAGGCGCTGGAAAAACGCCCGGTCAGCTCCGACGACGTGGAGAACGCGATCAACCATATTAAATCTCAGCTACGTGCCACCGGCGAGCGTGAAGTCCCGACCAAGCTGGTCGGTAACCTGGTGATGGACGCGCTGAAAAAGTTGGATAAAGTGGCCTATATTCGCTTTGCCTCGGTTTACCGCAGCTTTGAAGATATCCGCGAATTCGGCGAAGAGATCGCCCGACTGCAGGACTAAAGGGGCTTTGATGCATAACGACGAGTTTTATATGGCTCGCGCCTTTGAGCTGGCGCGACTGGGGCGTTTTACTACCGCACCGAATCCCAATGTCGGCTGCGTTATCGTGCGCGATGGCGAAATCGTCGGTGAGGGTTACCATCTGCGCGCCGGTGAACCGCACGCGGAAGTCCATGCGCTGCGCATGGCGGGCGAAAAGGCGTGCGGTGCCACCGCTTATGTCACGCTGGAACCCTGTAGCCACCACGGCCGCACGCCGCCCTGTGCCGATGCGTTGGTCGCAGCCGGCGTAGCCCGTGTGGTGGCGGCGATGCAGGATCCCAACCCGGAAGTTGCTGGACGTGGCCTGTATAAACTGCAGCAGGCGGGGCTGGATGTGCGCCACGGTTTGATGCTGGCCGAAGCTGAATCGGTGAATCTGGGTTTCCTCAAACGGATGCGCACCGGTTTCCCTTATGTGCAACTGAAGCTCGGCGCCTCACTCGATGGCCGCACGGCGATGGCTTCCGGCGAAAGCCAATGGATCACTTCACCGCAGGCACGTCAGGACGTGCAGCGTCTGCGAGCGCAAAGCGCCGCTATTCTCAGCACCAGTGCTACCGTATTGGCTGACGATCCGTCACTGACGGTGCGCTGGGATGAACTGGACGCTGAAACGCAAAGCATTTACCCGCGTGAAAACCTGCGTCAACCGTTGCGCATTATTCTGGATAGCCAAAATCGCGTCACCCCACAGCACCGGGTGGTACAACAACCGGGGCAAACCTGGCTGGCGCGCCTGCAGCCGGATGAGCAAATTTGGCCGCAGGATGTCGAGCAACTGACCTTTCCGGCGCACGGCGGTGGCGTTGATCTGGTGGTGATGATGATGCAACTGGCGAAACGCCAGGTGAATTCCATCTGGGTCGAGGCCGGCGCGCAGTTGGCCGGTGCCTTGTTGCAGGCCGGGCTGGTTGATGAGCTCATTTTGTATATCGCGCCAAAACTGTTGGGTGATAATGGCCGCGGTTTGTGCCATTTGCCGGGCCTTGAACACCTGACCGATGCACCGGAATTCGTCTTCAGCGAAGTGCGGCAAATCGGCCCTGATTTGCGGCTGCGGCTGAAAGCAAAATACTGATTTTAAAACCTGCGTGCCGGGTAGGCTGTCGTTTTACAAAACCGCCCGCGCAGGCAGATAAAGAATGTGATAGAATCCGCCCCCCTGCGGGGTATTGAACCCATTTTTAAGGAAAGCCCATGAAAGTTATCGAAGGTGTTGTTGCTACTCCAAATGCCCGTGTGGCGATTGCAATTGCACGTTTTAACAATTTCATCAATGACAGCCTGCTGCAAGGTGCTATCGACGCACTTAAGCGCATTGGCCAGGTTGCTGACGACAACATCACCGTTGTCTGGGTCCCGGGCGCTTACGAGTTGCCGTTGACTGCACGCGTGCTGGCTAACACCGGCAAATACGATGCAGTGATCGCACTGGGCACCGTTATCCGTGGGGGCACCGCGCACTTCGAATATGTCGCGGGCGAAGCCAGCTCCGGCCTGGGCAGTGTTTCTCTGAACACTGAAATCCCGGTTGCCTTTGGCGTGCTGACGACCGAAAGCATTGAACAGGCTATCGAGCGTGCCGGCACCAAAGCGGGCAACAAGGGCGCTGAAGCGGCTCTGACCGCACTTGAAATGATTAATGTTATCAAAGCTATTAAAGCCTGAATTTAGTTAAGGGGAATTCCGTGAAACCTGCTGCTCGTCGCCGCGCTCGTGAGTGCGCTGTTCAAGCGCTTTACTCTTGGCAGTTGTCTAAAAATGACATTGCCGATGTTGAACACCAGTTCCTGTCGGAGCAAGATGTCAAAGATGTAGACATCGTCTATTTTCGGGAGCTGCTGTCCGGCGTGGCGGTGAATGCAGGTCTGCTGGATAGCCTGATGGCACCTGTCCTGTCGCGTCAGCTCGAAGAGCTGGGCCAGGTAGAAAGAGCCGTTCTGCGTATTGCGCTGTATGAGCTGAAAATGCGTGAGGATGTGCCTTACAAGGTGGCGATCAACGAGGCGATCGAGCTGGCGAAAACCTTCGGCGCTGAAGACAGCCACAAGTTTGTGAATGGCGTGCTGGATAAAGTGGCACCAAGCATTCGCAAGAAAAAATAAAAAATTAAGGCCGGTATCCCCGGCCTTAATTTCTTCTATTGGAATATCGACCATGGCATGTGGCGAATTTGACCTCATTGCCCGCTATTTTGACCGGTTTAAGAGTCTGCGCCGGGATGTACAGTTGGGCATTGGAGATGACTGCGCACTTCTGACAGTGGCAGAAAAACAGCTTTTGGCCGTCAGTACCGACACTCTCGTTTCGGGCGTTCACTTCCTGGCGGATATCGATCCCGCCGATCTCGGCTACAAAGCACTGGCAGTTAACCTGAGCGACCTGGCAGCCATGGGCGCCGATCCCGCCTGGCTTTCACTGGCGCTAACCCTGCCGGAGGTGAATGAACCCTGGCTGAAGGCGTTCAGCGATAGCCTGTTCGAACAACTTAATTATTACGGTATGCAATTGATTGGCGGTGATACCACACGCGGCCCGTTAAGCATGACGTTAACCATTCACGGCCTGATCCCGGTCGGGCGGGCATTGACCCGCAGCGGTGCGCGTATCGGCGACTGGATCTACACCACAGGTACGCTGGGTGACAGCGCCGCCGGTCTGGCTGTGCTGCAGGAACGTTTGCAGGTAGCGGACGCCGAGGCACGCAATTACCTGATTGGCCGTCATCTGCGGCCTCAGCCACGGGTATTGCAGGGGCAGGCACTGCGCGATCTGGCCAGTTCGGCGATTGATATTTCCGACGGCCTGATTTCTGACCTGAAACATGTGCTGAAAGCCTCCGAGTGCGGTGCGCGCATCAATCTCGATGAGCTGCCGTTGTCGCAGGCGTTAAGCAGCCATACGGATGCCGATCAGGCGCTGCGCTGGGCATTGACCGGCGGTGAAGATTACGAACTCTGCTTCACCGTACCGGAAATCAACCGTGGTGCACTGGAGGTGGCGTTAAGCCATCTGGGCGCTGACTATACCTGTATTGGTCAGATTGGCCCGCTTTCCGAAGGCATCAAATTCTACCGCAGCGATGAAGTGGTGGAACTGCCGTGGCACGGTTTCGATCATTTCAGCGAAGGACAGGCGTAACATGGATGAAGCTAAACGCCGCTTGCGGATGAGTAATCCGTGGCACCTGCTGGCCACCGGCTTTGGTAGCGGTTTGTCGCCGGTGATGCCGGGCACCATGGGTTCACTGGCGGCGATCCCCTTCTGGCTGCTGTTGATCCAACTGCCATGGCAACTGTATTCGCTGTTGGTGATGTTCAGCATTTGTATTGGCGTCTACCTGTGCCATCAGACCGCCAAAGATATGAAGGTGCACGACCACGGCAGCATCGTCTGGGACGAGTTTGTCGGCATGTGGATCACGTTGATGGCACTGCCGGTCAACGACTGGCAGTGGGTTGCGGCAGGTTTTGTGATTTTCCGTATTTTGGATATCTGGAAGCCATGGCCGATCCGCTGGTTTGATCGCAATGTGCACGGTGGCATGGGGATCATGGTCGACGATATCGTCGCCGGGGTCCTTTCCGCCGGTATCATCTACCTGATTGGTCACCATTGGCCGCTTGGGTTGTTCTGATTTTGAGGGCGCAGTTCAATGCTGCGCCCCTGAACCCTCCGGGTTATTCAAATCCTGTCACGTGGTGCGGCACATAAGCCGTTTCCAGCTCGGCAATCTCTTCCGGTGTTAATTCAAGATCGACGGCGGCGACGGCGTCTTCCAGATGGTCATGGCGTGACGCACCGATAATCGGCGCGCTGACGACAGGCTTGCTCAACAGCCACGCCAGTGCGATTTGCGCACGGGGCACACCGCGTTCTTCGGCAATACTGGCCACGCGTTCGGCAATGATGGCGTCGATGCCTTCGGTTTCATCGTACAGATTTTTACCGACCTGATCGGAGACCAGACGCGCAGTGGTTTCCCCCCAGGGGCGGGTTAAGCGACCCCGCGCCAACGGGCTCCAGGGCAGCACGGCAATGCCTTCGGCAGCGCACAGCGGTAACATCTCACGCTCTTCTTCACGCTGGATCAGGTTGTACTGGTTCTGCATGCTGACAAAGCGCGTCCAGCCGTGCAGATCGGCGGTGTACAGCGCCTTGGCGAACTGCCAGGCGTACATTGACGATGCGCCGATGTAGCGTGCCTTACCGGCTTTCACCACATCGTGCAGCGCTTCGAGCGTTTCTTCCAGCGGCGTTTCATAATCCCAGCGATGGATCTGCAACAGATCAACGTAGTCGGTGCCCAGCCGCTTGAGACTGTCGTCGATGGATTGCATGATTTTGGCGCGCGAAAGTCCCTGCTGCAGATTACTCAGGGGGAAATAGACTTTGGTGGCGATCACTACCTGGTCACGGCGGGCATAATCGCGTAGTGCCTGGCCGACGATCTCCTCACTGCTGCCGTCTGAGTAGCTGTTGGCGGTGTCAAAGAAGTTGATGCCGGCATCCAGCGCCTGTTTCAGCAGCGGTCGGCTGCTTTCCTCCGGTAACGTCCAGGCATGGTTGCCACGGCTGGGTTCGCCGTAGGTCATGCAGCCCAGACAGATACGTGAGACGTTCAGGTCGGTGTTACCCAGTTTCAGATACTTCATGCTTGCCTCCCGGTGTCAGCACAGAACTTTAACTGTAGCGGATTTTCGGGTGACAGAAATAAAAACGCCCCCGCAAAGCGGAGGCGTCGATCGAGCGGGTGCGGCGATTATTGCGCCAGCCAGACCTCAATTTGCCGCTGGATGCCGGCGGCGTCCAGGCCGAGATCGCTACGGACTTCTTCCTGGCTACCCTGGGAGACAAAGAAGTCCGGCAGGCCGATATTCAGCACCGGTACCACACGGCGCCTGGCCATCAGCAACTCGTTCACGCCGCTGCCGGCACCGCCCATAATGGCGTTCTCTTCCAGCGTGACCAGTGCGTCGTGGCTGGCTGCCAGTTCCAGTATCAGCTGTTCGTCCAGTGGCTTCACAAAGCGCATATCCACCAGCGTTGCGTTGAGCGTTTCCGCTACCTGCGCGGCTTCCGGCAGCAATGTGCCGAAATTCAGGATCGCCAGCTTTTCACCTTCACGGCGGACAACGCCTTTGCCGATCGGCAGAGAGTTGAGAGGTTCCAGCGGTGCACCGGTACCATTGCCACGAGGATAACGCACGGCGCTTGGGCCTTCGTTATAGTGATAGCCGGTGTACAGCATCTGACGGCATTCGTTTTCATCACTTGGCGTCATGATCACCATGGTCGGGATGCAACGCATAAATGACAGATCAAAGGCTCCCTGGTGAGTCTGGCCGTCAGCGCCGACAATACCGCCGCGATCGATGGCAAACATCACCGGCAGCTTTTGAATGGCGACGTCGTGGATCAACTGATCGTAAGCGCGTTGCAGGAAGGTGGAATAAATTGCTACCACCGGCTTATAACCGCCAATGGCCAAACCGGCAGCGAAGGTCACCGCGTGCTGTTCGGCAATCGCCACGTCAAAATATTGCTGCGGATAGTCGCGAGAGAACTGCACCATGCCCGAGCCTTCACGCATGGCCGGGGTGATGGCCATCAGCGAGCTGTCCTTGGCGGCGGTTTCACACAGCCAGTCGCCAAAAACTTTTGAATAAGTTGGCAGGCCGCCGGCGCTTTTCGGCAGGGTACCGCTGGCCGGATCAAATTTTGGCACCGCGTGGAAGCTGATCGGGTCTTTTTCCGCCGGGGCGTAACCACGGCCTTTTTTGGTCATGATGTGCAGCAGTTGCGGGCCTTTCAGGTCACGCATGTTTTTCAGCGTGGCAACCAGCCCCTGGACATCGTGGCCGTCGACCGGGCCGATATAGTTAAAGCCCAGCTCTTCGAACAGCGTGCCCGGTACCACCATGCCTTTCAGGTGTTCTTCGGTGCGTTTGACCAGCTCTTTAATCGGCGGCAGGCCGGACAACACTTTTTTACCGCCCTCACGCAGGGTGGAATAAAGCTTGCCGGACAGCAGCTGCGCCAGATGGTTGTTCAGCGCGCCGACGTTTTCCGAAATCGACATTTCGTTATCGTTCAGCACCACCAGCATATCCGGATCGATATCACCGGCGTGGTTCATGGCTTCAAACGCCATGCCGGCAGTGATCGCGCCATCGCCGATCACGCAGACGGTACGGCGATTTTTGCCTTCACGCGCAGCGGCTACCGCCATGCCGAGACCGGCACTGATCGAGGTGGAAGAATGACCGACCGACAGGACGTCGTATTCACTTTCTGCCCGCCACGGGAAAGGGTGCAGGCCATTTTTCTGGCGGATGGTGGCGATTTTGTCGCGACGACCGGTCAGAATTTTATGCGGGTAGGCCTGGTGGCCAACGTCCCATACCAGATGATCGAAGGGGGTTTGGTAAACATAGTGCAATGCCACCGTCAGTTCGACGGTACCCAGCCCGGAGGCAAAGTGGCCGCTGGAGCGGCTGACGCTGTCCAGCAGGTATTGCCGAAGTTCGTCACACAGCTTCGGTAGGCTCTCTTTTGGCAGCGAACGGAGTTCATCCGGATTTTCCGCTAGCGCCAAGGTCGGGTATTTGGCTATATCAAGACTCATTCGATACTCATATCAGAGGAGTTAACGTCACACGTTAATTGTCGCGTTCAATAATGAAGCTGGCTAACGCTCGCAATGGCGCTGTGTTATAAGATTGTGCTGCCAAAGTGTCTAATGCAGCTAAAGCTTCCTGATAGAGATCCCACGCTTTTGCTTTCGCGCTGTCAAGCCCGAGCAAAGCTGGATAGGTGCTCTTTCCGTGTTGCTGGTCCGCCCCCTGGCGTTTACCGATTTTTTCGGTTTCGCCGACCACGTCCAAAATATCATCCTGCACCTGGAACGCCAGGCCAATCGCAGCGGCGTAGCGATCAAGCTGTACCAGTGCGGCGCGGCCAGGCTCACCGGCGGCTAATGCCCCAAGGCGAACGGCTGCGCGAATCAAGGCACCGGTTTTGTGTCGATGGATTTGCTCCAGCGCTTCCAGACCAATCTGCCGGTCTTCGGCTTCCAGATCCAGCGACTGGCCGCCACACATGCCGGCAACGCCGCTGGCGGTTGCCAGTTCGGATATCATCGCCAGCCGGTCGCGCAGTGCCACGTCGGGCATCTCGGCATCGGCCAGAATGGAAAATGCCAGCGTTTGCAGGGCATCGCCGGCCAAAATGGCGTTGGCCTCACCAAATTTGATGTGGCAGGTCGGCTGACCGCGACGCAGATCGTCGTCGTCCATCGCCGGCAGATCGTCATGGATCAAAGAATAGGCGTGAATGCATTCTACCGCAGCGGCGGGCGCATCCAAATTATTCAGTGATACGCCAAACATCTGCCCGGTGGTGTACACCAGGAACGGACGCAGACGTTTACCGCCCAGCAGCGCGCCGTGACGCATTGCCGCCACCATGTTGCCATCATTGAACGGCAGTGGCGCGATAAAATTAAGCAGCGTGCGGTCGGCCCGCTGGCGTAAAGCCTGCAACTGGTCAGAAAAGGCGGTCTGTTGGACAGTCTCGGACATGGTGATTACTCGGCATCCGGTGTGAAAGGCGTCAGCGCGGCATCATCGGCGCTGTCGTTAAGCAAAATTTGTACGCGTTGCTCCGCCTGCTGCAGTTTCTGCTGGCCCTGGCGTGCCAACTGTACGCCGCGTTCGAACTCATTGAGCGCGTCTTCCAGCGGTAACTCACCCGATTCCAGACGCGTGACGATGCTTTCCAACTCGCTAAGGGAGCTTTCAAAGCTGACGCTTTGCTCTGTACTGTCTGATTGTGCAGGTTTTTTTGGCATAATTTTCTTTTTACATCATCATGTGAACAGTGGCGCCAGAGCCTATCTTAGCGGGTCTTGATTGGCAAATCATGGCGCACAAGTGTGGTTTTGTGCACCGAGCTCCACCAGATAGTGGTATACTCGGCGCCGCAAATGCGATTGATAAAACATTCGGCAGCCCCGTTGGTTTTATCAATCGCATATACATTGTAAATCCTTTTCCCTCGTAATTCTGACAATAAAGACCGCCATGAAGTTTATCATTAAATTGTTCCCGGAAATCACCATCAAGAGCCAATCTGTGCGCTTGCGCTTTATCAAGATCCTCTCGACCAGTATTCGCAACGTCCTGAAGCAGTATGATGAAACACTGGCGGTTGTCCGTCACTGGGATCATATCGAAGTTCGCGCTAAAGATGAAAACCAGCGGCCGGTGATTGCCGACGCGCTGACGCGCATTCCCGGTATCCACCACATTCTGGAAGTGGAAGACCGCGACTATACCGATATCCACCATATTTTCGAGCAGACGCTGGAAGCCTACCGCGAGCAACTGGAAGGCAAGACCTTCTGTGTACGCGTTAAGCGTCGCGGCAAGCAGGACTTCAATTCGCAGGACGTGGAGCGTTACGTCGGTGGCGGTCTGAACCAGCATATTGAAAGCGCGCGCGTTAAGCTGTCGCATCCGCAGGTGACGGTTAACCTGGAAATCGAAAACGACAAGCTGATGCTGGTGAAAGCCCGCCGTGAAGGCATCGGCGGCTACCCGGTAGGCACTCAGGAAGACGTGCTGTCGCTGATTTCCGGTGGTTTCGACTCGGGTGTTTCCAGCTATATGCTGATGCGCCGCGGTTGCCGTGTGCATTATTGCTTCTTCAATCTGGGCGGCGCGGCGCATGAAATTGGCGTGCGCCAGGTAGCTCACTACCTGTGGAACCGCTTTGCCAGTTCGCACAAGGTGCGCTTTATCGCTATCGATTTTGAACCTGTGGTTGGCGAGATCCTGGAGAAGGTCGAAGACGGCCAGATGGGCGTAGTGCTCAAGCGCATGATGGTGCGTGCCGCTTCGCAGATTGCCGAGCGTTATGGCGTGCAGGCATTGGTGACCGGTGAAGCGCTGGGGCAGGTATCCAGCCAGACGCTGACTAACCTGCGCCTGATCGACAACGCGTCCGATACGCTGATCCTGCGTCCTCTGATCTCCCACGACAAAGAGCACATCATCAAAGTGGCGCGTGAGATCGGCACCGAGGACTTCGCCAAGACCATGCCGGAATACTGCGGTGTGATCTCGAAAAGCCCGACGGTGAAGGCGATTAAAGCCAAGATCGAAGAAGAAGAAGGGCACTTTGATTTCAGCATTCTTGACCGTGTGGTTAGCGAAGCCAAGAACGTGGATATTCGCACCATCGCCGAGCAGACTCAGGAGCAGGTTACCGAAGTCGAAACCGTGGCGGAGTTCGATGCTGACCAGGTGATTCTGGATATTCGTTCTAACGACGAGCAGGAAGATAAACCGCTGAAGCTGGATCAGGTTGAGGTGAAACCGCTGCCGTTCTACAAGCTCAGCACCCAGTTTGGCGATTTGGATCAGAGCAAAACTTACCTGCTGTACTGTGAGCGCGGCGTGATGAGCCGCCTGCAGGCGCTGTACCTGCTGGAGCAAGGCTTCACCAATGTTAAGGTTTACCGCCCATAATTAATTCAGGGGGCGCACTGCAGCCCCCGTGATTTAATCGCGGAAGTCGTACATTCCAGGTATCAATACCAGCTGAGCGGCGATCTCCGCCGCTTTGGCTTTCCCCAGCAGCAAATCAATCAGCTTCAGCGCAAACTCCATTGAAGTTCCCGGCCCCTGGCTGGTGAGCAGGTTAACGCGCGGATCGAACACCACACGTTTTTCTATCCATTGGTCGGCCGGGATCTGTTCTTTCAGCCCCGGGAACCCGGTCATATTGCCAATGGGGAACAGATCGTGGTGTTGCAGCACCAGCGCCGGTGCTGCGCAGATGGCGGCGACAATATTGCCCTGCAGGTGCATCTGACGCACTTTCTCCACCAGCAGCGGGCTGTCGCGGAAGCACTCGGCACCTTTCAGGCCACCGGGCAGCACTATGGCGTCGAAAGGCTCGTCCACAATCGACACCAGTGGTGCATCGGCCAGCAGTTTTACCCCGCGTGAACAGACGATGGTCAGGTCGCCATCGCCCGCTACGCTGGCGGTAGTCACTTTAACGCCCGCCCGCACCAGCAGATCAATGGTGGTGACGGCTTCGATTTCTTCGCTACCAGGTGCCAGGCAGACCAGCGCCGATACGCTCATATTCATTTTCCTTTCGCTTAATCAATTCAAACAGACGTGCGTTCTCTGGCAGAGTCACGCCGTGGCTACGCGCGCGGCGCAGCAGGTAACCGGTAATGTAGTCGATTTCGGTGTGTCGCTGGGTGCGGATATCCTGCAGCATTGAAGAAACGTTGTCCGCAGTGCTGTGGATCACTTCCATGACGTACTGCTGCAAACCCTCGCATGAGGTGTGGTAGCCCTCCATTTCCATCACGCTGGAGACCTCGCGGCAGATAAGCTCGATTTGTTCGGGATAGCGTTGCAGATCGCCATTACGGCAGTTATACAGCGCCGTGAGCGGGTTGATCACGCAGTTGACCGCCAGCTTGCGCCAGTTCGCCGAGGCGATATTATTGTGCCAGGCGACGTCAGGCAGGGCCTGATGCAGCACTTCTGCCAGGTGGCTCAGTGATTGCGCCGCCGGTGATGTCGGGCCGATATGGGTGGTGCCACTGGCGACATGGATAATAGTGCTGCCGTCATGACGCGCCGCATGGGTAGTGGTGCCCTGCAGTATCGGTTGGTTGTTCGCCGGCAGTTCGTCCTGGGTGCCCATGCCGTTATGCAGCAGCAGGATCGCGCAGCGTGGGTTCAATTTTGGCAGCAGCGTGCTGACCGCACTCGATACCTGCCAGGCTTTCAAGGTGACCAGCAGCAGTTCGCTCTGGGCTAAATGTTCGGGGTCGTTGGTGGGTAAATTACGGTTGAACGAAGCGCCTTGCGGCTCAATCACGTTCACTGCGCAGAAGGGTTGTGGCACCCGTAGCCATCCCTGTACATCGTGACCCTGCTGATAAAGCCGGGAGAGCCACAGTTGTCCGAGCGCGCCGCAACCAAGAATAGTTATTTTCATCCAGACTCCTTGGGGTAACGGGAATATCGCTCAATGACTGTCTTATAATTATAGACTTTTCTGCTGTTCGGCGGCTTATCCGCCGCTAGCTTCAGCCGATTTTGCCTGAGACGCTAAAGCGGTTATCATGCTCGGCATCGAAATCGCCTATCCCATTAGGCTCTCATTCAGGAGGAAGAAGTATGCCATCTTTCGACATTGTTTCCGAAATTGATATGCAGGAAGTGCGTAACGCCGTCGAGAACGCCACGCGCGATCTGGGCACCCGTTGGGATTTCCGCAACGTGCCGGCCAGCTTTGAGCTGAACGAAAAAGACGAAAGCATTAAAGTTGCCAGTGAGTCTGATTTCCAGGTGCAGCAGTTGCTCGATATTCTGCGTGAAAAGCTCAGCAAGCGCAGCATTGAAGGCAGCGCACTCGAGATCCCGGAAGAAATGACTCACAGCGGTAAAACCTACAGTGTGGATGCCAAGCTGAAGCAGGGGATTGAAAGTGCCCAGGCGAAGAAACTCGTCAAGCTGATCAAAGACAGCAAGCTGAAGGTCCAGGTACAGATTCAGGGCGATGAAGTGCGGGTAACCGGTAAATCACGCGACGATCTGCAGGGCGTGATGGCGCTGGTGCGCGGTGCCGATCTCGGACAGCCGTTCCAGTTCAAGAACTTCCGCGATTAAGGTTTCATTAGCACCGACAAAGCCAGTTATTAGGGAGAGCGTGCCGAAGGGGTCGTAGCAGCCTTGGCTGCCGACCAATTTGCTGGGAGCAAATTGGAACGACTTCCAGTCGGCCCGTAGGGTGGGACACACGGACGTGTCCCATAATGGCCCCTCGGTGCGCTAGGCCCGGGTATCTCGGGCTAAAAACAACTTTATTATCAAACGTGGGCCAGCTTGCTGGCCCTTTTCTTTACAGTGAATTCACCAGCGCTTCCAATTGGACTCGGTTGGTTTGTTTGGTATCGACCTTCACGTAGGCGCTGCGCTCTTCCGGCACCACTATCGCTTCCGCCACGCCCGGTTGGGCTTTCAGGCGGCTTTCCAGTGCCGAATCCTTCACGGCCAGTTCCGACAGCGTAATACGCAGGCTGCTGACGTAAGGCGGTTCTTGCATGGTACTGCTGACCAAAAACCAGATTGCCGCCAACACCGCCCCGGCGATAAACACCAGCCCCGCACCCTGCAGGCCATACAGCAAGCCACCCAGGCTGCCGCCGATCGCCACGCCGATAAACTGGCTGGTGGAGTAAACCCCCATCGCCGTACCCTTGTAGCCGGCCGGAGACTCTTTGCTGATCAGCGAAGGCAGAATGGCTTCCATGACGTTAAACGCCATAAAGAACAGCTGCACGCCGGCAATGATGCCCCACAGGTGCGCGCCGGACAGCCACAGCAGCACTTCCGCGCAGAACAACACCGCTACGCAACCCATAAAGACCTGCTTCATGCGGCGCTTCTTCTCGGCATAAATGATAAAGGGCACCACGGCAGCAAAAGAAACCAGCATGGTGACCAGATAGACAATCCAGTGTTCGCTCGGCGCCAAGCCGGCTTTTTCCATCGCCAGCGGCAGCGCCACGAAGCTGGACATCAGCAGGATATGCAGACACATGATGCCGAAATTGAGCTTCAACAGCCGGGAGTTGCTCAGCACCTTGCTGAAGCTGCCGCGTACGATGCTCGATTCCCGGTTCAGCACGTGGTGGCTGGCGGAAGGAACCACCGCCAGAGTGATCACGATGCCGGCCAATGCCAGCACGGCAATCATCCAAAACAGCGCATGCAGGCCAAAGGCGTGGGTAACGATCGGGCCGACCACCATGGCAATAGCGAAGGTAATACCGAAGCTGACGCCGATAAACGCCATTGCCTTGGTACGGTTTTGTTCCCGGGTCAGGTCTGACAGCAGTGCCATCACTGCCGCGGCGATAGCGCCGGAGCCCTGTAATGCCCGGCCGAGGATCACCCCCCAGATGGAGTCGGTCGCGGCGGCAATGACACTGCCCAGCGCAAAGATCAGCAGCCCGCCGACAATCAACGGTTTACGGCCGATACGATCGGATATCAGGCCGAAGGGGATCTGAAACACCGCCTGCGCCAGGCCATAAATACCGATGGCGATACCGATCAACGTTTCGCTGGCGCCGTTCAACGCCATACCGTAGGTGGTCAGTACCGGCAACACCATAAACATGCCCAGCATGCGCAGTGAGAATACCGTGCCTAATCCCCAGGTCGCTCGTCTCTCCAGCGGGGTCATTGCATTATCGTTCATTAAAACCTCATTAAAAGCCATTCCGTCAGGCTATCGGTGATAACGCCTGAGGGGATAGCTTCTGTGAAAGAAGCGTCATTTTAGTGTGAAGGGCAGGGGGGGTAAATCTAATGTTGTTTAACAGATATTACAGTTCGCCGGCATTTTGGCGAGACAAATAAAATGGGCCGCTAAAGCGGCCCATTCACAGACGATTTGGCTTACCAGACGTACGTCATCAACGCTTCCGGCGCGGCTGTCGCGCTGAAGTCGATAGACATCATTACGCTCAGCGAAGTGATGGCAACAATCGAGAACACAAACAGCTTGCGTGCCCAAACGCTGTCATTTTCGGTTTTGTAACCACGCAGTGCCATGCCCAGCCACCATACGCTCACCGCCGCAGCGACAATCAGGTATTTGTAGCCGGCGTAGCCGCCCAGGGTCAACATCAGGGTGGCAATCATAAACGCCACAATGTAGACCGTGATGTGGTTCTTCGCCACCGAAATGCCTTTCACTACCGGCAGGACCGGAATGTTGGCTGCCTGGTAATCTTTAAAGCGGAAGATGGCAATCGCATAGGAATGCGGCATCTGCCACAGGCTAAAGATAGCCAGCAGGATCAACGCGCCGGCATCGAACTCGTTGGTGACTGCGCAATAACCGATAACCGGTGGCGCAGCGCCCGACAGGCTGCCGATCAGCGTGCCATAGACCGAGTGGCGTTTCATGTACAGGCTATAAACACCGACATAAACCACAAAGCCCATCACCGCCAGCCACATGGCCAGCGGGTTGGCACCGATATACAGCAACGCAAAGCCCGCAATACCCAGAGCGGTAGCATAAACCAGGCTTACACTCGGCGCGATCAGGCCCTTAACCAGCACCCGATTCTTCGTTCTCTCCATTTTCTTGTCGATGTCGCGGTCAATGTAGTTGTTAAATACACAGCCCGAAGCGACAACCAACGAGACCCCCACCAGGGTGGCGAGAAACAGGGGATAGTCGATGCTCCCTTTAGAGGCGAGCAGGAATCCCCCGACGACAGAAATTAAATTGCCGAAAATAATTCCTGGTTTAGTTACTTGCAGGTATTGCTTAATCATCACGTCCAGCTCTGCTCTTAATCGACCATCATATTGATGTTGAGGTTGTACATAATCCAGAGTGAACCCACAACAACGATACCGATGATCATAGCGGTGAACAGCAATGCCACCAGGTTCCAGCGCTCTTCCGATGAGGTATTCATGTGCAGGAAGTAAATCAGGTGAACAACAACCTGAATCACCGCCATGCCGACTACAACCGCCAGGATAGTTGAATGAGAGGCGGTGCCGCTCATCACCATCGCAAATGGAATCACCGTCAGGATGATCGACAGAATAAAGCCGATCAGATAGGTCTTGACGCTACCGTGGCTTGCGCCGCCGTGAGAAGTTTCATGGGATGAATGACTCATGACATAACCCCCAGCAGGTAAACAACGGTGAATACGCAGATCCAAACCACGTCCAGGAAGTGCCAGAACAGGCTCAGGCACATCAGACGGGTTTTATTGGTTGAAGTCAGGCCGCGCTTGCTGACCTGAATCATCATGATAACGATCCAAACCAGACCGGTAGTCACGTGCAGACCGTGGGTAGCAACCAGTGCGAAGAAGCCGGACAGGAACGCGCTGCGATCCGGACCATAGCCTTCAACGATCAGGTGATGGAATTCATAGATTTCCATCGCTACGAAGCCCAGACCAAACAGGAAGGTCAGGAACAGCCAGGTATTAACGCTGCCAACCTTGCCTTTGTTCATGCCGATCATCGCCATACCGTAGGTGATGGAGCTGAACAACAGCAGGAAGGTTTCAACCAGAACAAACTTCAGATCGAAGATGTCTTTGCCAGAGGGACCGCCAGCGGTCCCGTTCACCAGTACTGCATAAGTCGCGAACAAGCTCGCAAACAAAATACAGTCGCTCATCAGGTAGATCCAGAATCCGAAGACTTTGGTCTCACCTGCGTCGTGGTGCCCATGCTCTGCATGGGCTGCGTCATGGTTAGTCAGAGTATCAGTTGACATGTTTCACGCCTGCTTTGCTGATTTGTTCATAGTGTTGGTTTTCAATGCGCTCGATTTCATCAACCTGCACATAGTAATCAACATCTTCATCGAAGCTCTTGGCAATCCAGGTCACGATCATACCTACGAAGGCAGCGATCGCCATCCACCAGATGTCCCAGATCATCGCGAAACCAAATACCAGGCTGAAGCCAGCAATAATCACACCGGCACCGGTATTTTTCGGCATATGAATCGGTTCGTATTTCGCCGGTTTCTTATAAGCGTTGCCTTTTTCTTTCATGTCCCAGAATTCATCACGGTCATGAATCTGCGGCACTACGGCAAAGTTATAGAACGGCGGTGGAGACGAAGTAGACCACTCCAGCGTACGAGCGCCCCATGGGTCACCGGTCAGATCACGGTTCTGCTCACGGTCGCGCACACTGACGTAAATCTGAATCAGTTGGCACAGGATACCGCAGGCAATCAGAGCCGCGCCACCAGCCGCGACCAGCAGCAGTGGGTGGAACTCTGGGTTGATGTTCTGGCTGATACGACGAGTCATACCCATAAAGCCCAGAGCATACAGTGGCATAAAGGCCACGAAGAAACCGATGATCCAGAACCAGAACGCACGGATACCCCAGGTCTCGTTCAGCGTGAAGCCGAAGGATTTAGGGAACCAGTAGGTCAGGCCGGCGAAGCAACCAAACACCACACCACCGATAATCACGTTATGGAAGTGGGCAATCAGGAACAGACTGTTGTGCAGCACGAAGTTCGCGCCCGGTACTGCCAGCAGAACGCCGGTCATCCCACCCACGGAGAAGGTGATTATGAAGCCGATGGTCCACAGCATTGCGGAGTTGAGCTGAATGCGGCCCTGGTACATGGTGAACAGCCAGTTGAAGATTTTCACCCCGGTAGGGATGGAAATGATCATGGTGGCGATACCGAAGAAGGCGTTAACGTTCGCGCCGGACCCCATGGTAAAGAAGTGGTGCAGCCATACGATGAACGACAGAACGGTAATCGCGATGGTTGCCCATACCAGTGAGGTATAGCCGAACAGGCGTTTTCTTGAGAAGGTCGCGGTGACTTCAGAGAACACACCAAACACTGGCAGAACCAGGATATACACCTCTGGGTGACCCCAGGCCCAAATCAGGTTGATGTACATCATCATGTTGCCGCCCATATCATTGGTAAAGAAATGGAAGCCCAGGTAGCGATCCAGGGTCAGCAACGCGATGGTAACAGTCAGAATTGGGAAAGAAACGATGATCAGGACGTTAGTACACAGCGCCGCCCAGGTGAACACCGGCATCTTCATCAGAGGCATGCCAGGAGCACGCATCTTCATGATGGTGGCGAAGAAGTTCACACCGGTCAACAGGGTACCCAGACCGGAAATCTGCAGACTCCAGATCCAGTAATCGACCCCGACGCCAGGACTGTATTCCTTACCCGACAGCGGCGGATACGCCAGCCAACCGGTCTGCGCAAACTCACCCACCCCCAGAGAGATGTTGATCAGGACGACACCCACCACGAAGAACCAGAAGCTCAGGGAGTTCAGGAACGGGAAGGCAACGTCGCGCGCACCGATTTGCAAGGGTACAACCACGTTCATCAGGCCGACCACGAAAGGCATCGCCATGAAGAAGATCATGATTACGCCGTGGGCGGTAAAGATCTGGTCGTAGTGGTGCGGCGGCAGGAATCCGGCCTCGCCGGCGGACGCAAGCGCCTGCTGGCTACGCATCATGATGGCATCGGCAAAACCACGCAGCAACATAACCATTGCCACGATGATGTACATGATACCAATTTTCTTATGGTCGACCGAAGTCAGCCAATCGCTCCATAGCCATTTCCACTTGCCGAAATAGGTTATCAGAGCCAGCAGAGCCAGACCCCCGATAACAATTGCAGCAACGGTGACCATGATGATCGGTTCGTGGTACGGAACCGCATCAATCGTTAATTTTCCCAACATCAGTTATTCCTCGGCTCCGGCGTGAGCTGCATGTTCACCCATGTCCATACCCTGGCTCATGTCCATACCTTCGTGCGTGGTAGCGCCCTTGTGCATGTTCATGTCGCCCATAAATTTGCCAATAGTTTCTTTGAACAAATTCGGTTTGACACTGGAGAAGTACTCAACCGGGTTATTTTCACTCGGCTCTGCCAGTTTGTTAAAGTCGCTGGTGGCGTTAAGGTTAGTCGGCGATGCTTTCACCTTGGCAACCCACTGATCGAAGTCGCCTTCGGTTGGGGTGACAATGGCGGTGAACTTCATGCCGGAGAACCCGCGACCGCTGAAGCTGCTGGAAATACCGTCGTATTTGCCTGCTTCATTGCCGATCAGGTGCAGTTTGGTCTGCATCCCGGCCATCGCATAAATCTGCCCACCTAACTGAGGGATAAAGAACGAGTTCATTACCGAGTTAGAGGTGATTTTGAATTCAACTGGAACGTCTTTCGGGAAAGCCAGTTCATTAACCGTTGCGATGCCTTGTTCCGGGTAGATAAACAGCCATTTCCAGTCGAGCGACACCACTTCGATAGTCATCGGCTTCTTGTCAGTGACAATCGGCTTGAACGGATCAAGTTCGTGGGTAGTCTTCCAGGTTATGGTGCCAAGGATGGCGATGATAATGATAGGAATGGTCCAGACGACCGCTTCGATTTTGTTGGAATGTGACCAGTTCGGACTGTATTTGGCATCTTTGTTGGAAGCACGGTACTTCCAGGCAAAGGCGAACGCCATAAAGATAACTGGTATCACCACGATCAGCATTAATGCGATAGCAGTGATAATCAGTGTCCGTTGCTCAACACCAATTGCTCCTTTGGGATTCATCAATACCATATTGCAACCACTGAGCATTACAGTGGAGGCAATTAATGACAACATCCCAATACTTTTATTGTATTTCTTAAGTCTCATCTAACGACCTCAATTACAAAGGCTCTATTGTCGTTTCATGTGTGCGGGCATTTTACGGGAAGGTTGCAGTACTGTAAACATGCTTAAGGGAGTGTCAGCGCCTTGTTGACACTTTCTGTTAAGGGGGTCACAGATGTCACGTTGCGTGACAATTTACTAATGGCAACAAAGCGTTGGCACGCTGAATCGTGCCGGGCAATTCGTATGTTAAGGAAAACTAAAGGTATGATGAATCCAGCAGGTAAAAACGCTTTTTGGAAATACGAATGAAAGGTTTATTTAATGTAAAAGAATTGTGTCTTAAAGGTGAATTTAATTTTATTTCCCGAGCGCCACACTCGGATAAAAAAATAATTTGGACGGGAATTATATTTTTTAACTAAATAAATACATCACACTGATGCATTTTTGCCGACCGGTGTTACCACCGGCCGACGATATCAGGCCAGCCGGGTACGCCGCAACGCCAGATAGTCCAACAGGCTGCCCATGACAATGCCCACCAGGCTGAGCGCTGCACCCATCTGCAGTAACCGATCGGCCAGGTTTGGCAAGGCGCTCCAGTCGAGTGCGTTGGTGATAAGCAGAATCAGCCACAGGCCCAGCAATGAGCAACCCAGGGTCAGCATACGCAACGCCCAGCGGTAAAACTGCCGGAATTCGGTGCGCGGCATGAAGTTATCCGTGCGCTGGGTATATTCCAGCGTCTGTCGACACAGGCGCAGCAGCAACAGACCGGGCAGGGCCGCGGCTATCGAGAATAAATAGAACAGCGGCCAGCCGTGCGCTTCGACAAACCAGCCGGCAATCGGGCCAACATAGACGCGGCCGACGGCGGATAACGCCGACAGCAGGGCAAACTGGGTGGCGGAAAATGATTTGTTGCACAGCGTCATCAGCAGCGCAACGAAGGCGGCGGTGCCCATGCCGCCGCACAGGTTTTCCAGGAAGATAGCGCTGCCCATCGTCATGATGTTTTTATCGGTAACGGCCAGTATCCAGTAACCGAGATTAGAGACCGCCTGCAGGATGCCGAACAGCATCAGGGCGCGGAACAGGCTGAGACGTTGCATCAGCACGCCGCCAAACAGCGCCCCGACGATAGTGGCGAACAGGCCGAGAGTTTTGTTCACCAGCCCCACTTCCCCGGCATCGAACCCAACGCCGCGGATCAGGAAGGTGGTGCTCAGGCTGCCGGCAAAGGCATCGCCCATTTTGTACATCACAATCAGCAGTAAAATCAGCCAGGCATTGTTACGCGCGAAGAAATCACGCAACGGGGCGACTACCGCCTGTTCCATGGTACGCGGTGCCGGAATGCTGTCGTCCGGTTCCGGTGCCAGCAAAGTAGCGGCGATGCCGATCAGCATCAGTCCGGCCATCAGCCAGTAGGTTGACTGCCAACCGAAGTAACGATCCGCCAGCCACAACGCCAGCCCGCCGGACACCAGCATCGCCAGGCGGTAGCCCAGAACCGAAACGGCGGCACCGGTGCCGCGTTCTTCAGCGCTCAGCAGATCGGTTTTATAGGCATCGAAAACAATATCCTGCGACGCAGAACAGAACGCCACCAATACCGCCAATGCTGCCAGCCACCACAGATGCTGTGCCGGTTGCATAAAGCCCATCGCCACAATCGATACTACCAGCAGCACCTGGCTGATCAGTAGCCAGCCGCGTCGGCGACCGAGGAATGGCGGGGTATAGCGGTCCATAAAGGGCGACCACAGGAATTTGAACACATAGGCCTGACCGACCAGCGAAAAAATGCCGATGGTTTTCAGATCGATGCCTTCGACGGTCATCCAGGCTTGCAGCGTGCCGGAGGTCAGCGCCAGTGGCAGACCCGAGGCAAAGCCCAGCAGCAGCAGGATCGCGGAGTTACGCTGGGTGAAGAGGTTCAGATAGTGTTTCGACATGAGTTCCCTGTCTGCACCGCCCGACTGTCCGGGCGGTGCAAGGCGTTCGCGGATTAACGCGCGTTTTGCTTGATAAAGTCGTTGACGCTGGTGTCCTGCGCCATATCGGCAATAACGTCACCCAACACGCTATTGACCGCGTTAGTAATTTTATCGTTGGTTGCCGTGAAGGCGCCCTGGACGTTATAAGTTGAGCGGTAGTTTTTCACCTGCTTATTGCCGTTTTTCGCCTGAGCGATGATCGAGATATCGGCCTTGGTGGTGATGTTGTAGCGCAGGTTGCCTTCGGAGACGTCTGCGTACAGGTTATTCACCACGATTTGCAGATCAACGGCGCCGTCGGCACCGATCATATAGCCGCGTGCGCCCATTTGTTTCTCTAACACTTCCTGCAGCAAGAAGCGCAGGTCGCGTGATGGCGTCAGCGTTACGAGCTGGCCGTCGCGGTTAACTTTGGCCAGGGCCTGATCTTTGCGCTGATCCGCGCCGTTAATGCTGATGGTGACGCCTTGCAGAGTCGGGTCCTGCTGCGGCAATACGATCTTTGGAGTCACGTTCAGGGTGTTGCTGCTGGTAGCACAGCCGGCCAGCAGCAGTGCGGCCAACAGTGGAAGGCAAAGTTTCTTTAACATAGTTACTGTCTCATTCTCGATGGATTTTAAGCTGCCCAATCCCAATATAGAGAGGCTGGCTTGAGCAAGCTTTCTGTAATAATCAGAGCGGGATAGCCAACAACAAATTGTCGACATCATAGCATCGCCGCCGGCCGGAGGAAGCGCAGAACGCACCGGAGTGACAAATTTTTACCTGCCGTTGATAAAAACATGCTTTTTTGACCGTCTCAATCAGAAAAACCTCAAGCGGCGGCGGATGTTGGCCGTTTTTTGTCCGCAAAGAAGAGAAATTTACCTGCGCAATGGTCTAAAAGGGGAGAAAGAGGCTAATATTGAAATAGATGGGGACGGTCCTCTGCCGGTGTAGTAAGGAGATCCTATGATTCGCGAGCAAATAGAAGCAAAGTTAAGGGCGGCATTTGAGCCCGCGTATCTGGAAGTCGTTGATGAAAGCTATCGTCATAACGTTCCGGCGGGTTCAGAAAGTCATTTCAAGGTGGTGTTGGTCAGCGATCGCTTCGTTGGCGAACGTTTCCTGACGCGGCATCGCTCGATTTACGGCGTCCTGTCGGAAGAGTTATCCGATGGTGTACATGCGCTGGCGTTGCACACTTATACCCTGAAAGAGTGGGAAGGGCTGCAGGATACCGTGCCGGCTTCCCCCCCTTGTCGTGGTGCCGGAACCTTGGCCTGACGGCTAAATTTGCGGTATCAGTGGAACTTTGACCACGATTTGGGGTATTACTACAGACGAATTTTGGAACGGCCTGCGGGCCGTTTCTGTTTTTGACGACGACACAGCCGATGCGCAATGCAGCCAAGGCCGGGTCGGCTTCGGCGGCCTTTTGGCGATCAAATCGGCAAAAGTGTGAGTTTTAGCGCGCCGCCGCTGCCTTGCTTTCCTCGACTCGCTCCGCTTGCGCCGCTATAATGTCGCGTCTTATTTTTCCGGAATGGTTTCGGGACACTTCTGTCATCAGGAAACTCGGTTCTGTAATGTAGCCGTCCTGGTTCTTCGAACGGAGTTGACCGAGCACTGTGATTTTTTTGAGGTAACAAGATGCAAGTTTCAGTAGAAACCACTCAAGGCCTTGGGCGCCGTCTCTCTATTACTGTACCCGCTGATACAATCAAGCAGGCTATTAAAAAAGAGCTGATCAACGCTGCAAAAAGCGTTCGTATCGATGGCTTCCGTAAAGGCCATGTACCGATGAACATCGTTGAGCAACGTTATGGCGCTTCCGTTCGTCAAGACGTACTGGGCGATGCGATGCAACGCAGCTTCGTTGATGCGATCATCAAAGAAAAGATCAATCCGGCTGGCGCGCCAAACTACGTGCCGGGCGAGTACAAAGAAGGTGAAGACTTCACTTTCGCCGTTGAGTTCGAAGTGTATCCAGAAGTTGAGCTGAAAGGCCTGGACGGCATCGAAGTTGAGAAGCCGGTGGTTGAAGTTAACGACGCTGACGTTGACACCATGCTGGACACCCTGCGCAAGCAGCAGGCGACCTGGAAAGAAACCGATCGCGCAGCTCAGGCTGAAGACCGTGTGACCGTTGACTTCTCTGGTTCTATCGACGGTGAAGAGTTTGAAGGCGGCAAAGCCTCTGACTTCGTACTGGCTATGGGCCAGGGCCGCATGATCCCAGGCTTCGAAGAAGGTCTGGTCGGTCATAAAGCCGGTGAAGAGTTCACCATCGACGTTAACTTCCCAGAAGATTACCACGCTGAAAATCTGAAGGGCAAAGCGGCTAAGTTCGCTATCGTTCTGAAGAAAGTGGAAGAGCGTGAGCTGCCAGAGCTGACTGAAGAATTCATCAAACGTTTCGGCGTGGCTGATGGTTCTACCGAAGGCCTGCGTGCTGAAGTGCGTAAAAACATGGAGCGCGAGCTGAAAGGTGCAGTGCGTAACCGCATCAAGACTCAGGCAATCGACGGCCTGGTCAGCGCTAACGAAATCGACGTTCCTGCTGCGCTGATCGACGGCGAAGTTGACGTTCTGCGCCGTCAGGCTGCACAGCGTTTCGGCGGCAACGAGAAGCAAGCGCTGGAACTGCCACGCGAACTGTTCGAAGAGCAGGCCAAGCGTCGCGTAGTTGTCGGTCTGCTGCTGGGCGAAGTGATCAGCACCAACGATCTGAAAGCTGACGAAGATCGCGTTAAAACGCTGATCGAAGAAATGGCTTCCGCTTACGAAGATCCAAGTGAAGTTGTTGAATTCTACAGCAAAAACAAAGAGCTGATGAACAACATGCGCAACGTTGCTCTGGAAGAACAAGCGGTTGAAGCCCTGCTGGCAAAAGCGAAAGTGACTGAGAAAGCCACTACCTTCAGCGAGCTGATGAACCAGACTCAACAGGCGTAATGTCTGTACGCCAGAGCGCAACTTGTTGCGCTCTCAGGGCCGGCTTGCCGGCTCTGGCGTTAAAAAAGCCCGTAACCTTCGGTTGCGGGCTTTTCTTTTTGCCACGTTGCTGATTAATCTCAGGTTAAGCGTGACAATATGCACTATATTTACACTGTTGCTCTTGGCACAGTCTGGCATGATGGTTATCACCTGCTGTCAGGGTGTGCAGGATAACCGCTAAAAATACTCTGCCGGGCTTGAAATTCTGTCTGTGGCCCCAATCTGTAAAAAGTATATGTATACCCTATAGCTTTCAAGTTACAGCTAGGCGCCCAGCTCGCTCATCCCCAGGCGCTTACTCGAGTAAGTAACTGGGGTGAGCGAGTGCAGGTAACAACGCTGTGACTTGAAAGATGACGGGTATAGGCTGTTTGCCAGAGTGCGCGGGATAAAAAAAACCGTCGGGTACGTGTGGCGTGGGTCGAATGCTTGAGCATAGTCATCATGACCGTTCTCAAGTAGAATCGGTGTAATAGGGTGTAACCCTGGCCGCCAAGGCAATTTCTATTAGGAGACGGTAATGTCATACAGTGGCGAACGAGATCAATTTGCACCTAACATGGCCCTGGTGCCGATGGTGGTAGAGCAGACTTCACGCGGGGAGCGTTCTTACGACATCTATTCCCGCCTGCTGAAAGAGCGCATTATTTTCCTGACCGGCCAGGTCGAAGATCACATGGCCAACCTGATTGTGGCGCAGATGCTGTTCCTCGAAGCAGAAAGCCCGGAAAAAGACATTTTCCTCTACATCAACTCCCCGGGTGGCGTGATCACCGCAGGCATGTCAATCTATGACACCATGAAGTTCATCAAGCCGGACGTCAGCACCATTTGTATGGGCCAGGCGTGCTCGATGGGTTCCTTCCTGCTGACTGCGGGTGCCAAGGGCAAACGTTTCTGTCTGCCGAATTCACGTGTGATGATCCACCAGCCGCTGGGCGGCTATCAGGGCCAGGCGACGGATATCGAAATCCATGCGCGTGAAATCCTGAAGGTGAAGGCGCGTATGAATGAGCTGATGGCAGAACACACCGGCCAGACACTGGAGCAGATCGAACGCGATACCGAGCGCGATCGCTTTATGACCGCGGAAGAAGCGGTAGAATACGGTCTGGTTGACGGCATTCTGACGCACCGCAAGTAACACCACGCGGCTGGCGAGGTAATTGTGCGAGCCGATAGACTATAGTAATCAGAGCGGGCGTGGCTCGCTCTGGTGAGCATTATCGGCATTCCTGGTATGAATTCGGGGCGCACGGCCGCCGTGATTTTCCTGCGGGACAAAGACTAAAGAAGAGGTTTACTGATGACAGATAAGCGCAAAGACGGTTCAGGAAAGCTGCTGTACTGCTCTTTCTGCGGCAAAAGCCAGCATGAAGTGCGTAAGCTGATTGCCGGTCCGTCAGTGTATATCTGCGATGAATGTGTTGACCTGTGTAACGACATTATTCGCGAAGAGATTAAAGAAGTTTCACCGCATCGTGAGCGCAGCGCGCTGCCGACGCCGCATGAGATCCGCCACCACCTGGATGACTACGTCATCGGTCAGGAACCGGCGAAGAAAGTGCTGGCGGTAGCGGTGTATAACCACTACAAACGCCTGCGCAACGGCGATACCAGCAACGGTATCGAGTTGGGCAAAAGCAACATTCTGCTGATTGGTCCTACCGGTAGCGGTAAAACCTTGCTGGCGGAAACGCTGGCACGCTTCCTGGATGTGCCTTTCACCATGGCCGATGCCACCACGCTGACCGAAGCCGGTTATGTGGGTGAGGACGTGGAGAATATTATCCAGAAGCTGCTGCAGAAATGTGACTACGACGTGCAGAAAGCCCAGCGCGGCATCGTCTATATCGATGAAATCGATAAGATTTCTCGTAAGTCAGACAACCCGTCCATTACCCGTGACGTTTCGGGTGAGGGCGTGCAGCAGGCGCTGTTGAAGCTGATCGAAGGCACTATTGCTGCCGTTCCTCCTCAGGGGGGCCGCAAGCATCCGCAGCAGGAATTCCTGCAGGTTGATACCTCGAAAATCCTGTTTATCTGTGGCGGCGCATTTGCCGGCCTGGATAAAGTGATCGGTCAGCGCGTTAATACCGGTTCCGGTATTGGTTTTGGCGCCACCGTGAAGGGTGAGTCTGAGAAAGCGACCGAAGGCGAACTGCTGCTGCAGGCTGAACCGGAAGATCTGATCAAGTTTGGCCTGATCCCTGAGTTCATCGGCCGTCTGCCGGTCGTGGCCACGCTGAGTGAGTTGAGCGAAGATGCGCTGATCCAGATCCTGAAAGAGCCGAAAAATGCCCTGACCAAACAGTATCAGGCATTGTTCAATCTGGAAGGTGTGGAGCTGGAATTCCGTGAAGAAGCACTGAACGCCATCGCCAGAAAGGCGATGAAACGCAAAACCGGTGCACGTGGCCTGCGTTCTATCGTGGAAGGCGCGCTGCTGGACACCATGTATGACCTGCCTTCAATGGACAGCGTCGACAAAGTGGTGATCGACGAGTCGGTTATCGCCGGCCAGTCCAAACCGTTGCTGATTTACGGCAAACCGGAAGCACAGGCTTCAGGCGAATAATTCGCCAGTCAAACCAGAAAGTTAATGTCAAAATGGGGGATTTTATCCCCCATTTTTATTTCCTGCGTTCTTGCCGTTGAATGTAAGAGATTCATCCCCATATACTCATTAACCAGATTTTATGAAACGTTTGATGCTTGCGTCTCATGAGATTCCCCCTCAACCTGGCGGAAGTTAAACTTAAGAGAGAGCTCTATGAACCCTGAGCGTTCCGAACGCATTGAAATCCCCGTGTTGCCGTTGCGCGACGTGGTGGTTTATCCGCACATGGTGATCCCGTTATTTGTTGGCCGGGAAAAATCGATTCGGTGCCTCGAAGCAGCAATGGATCACGATAAAAAGATCATGCTGGTGGCACAGAAAGAGGCCTCAACGGATGAACCTGGCATTAATGATTTGTTCTCAGTCGGCACGGTAGCGTCGATCCTGCAAATGCTGAAATTGCCTGATGGCACGGTAAAAGTGCTGGTCGAAGGCCTGCAGCGGGCGCGTATTACTACGCTTTCCGACAGCGGCGAGCATTTTGCTGCCCAGGCAGAATATCTTGAGTCACCCGCGATTGACGAGCGTGAACAAGAAGTGCTGGTACGCACTGCAATCAATCAGTTTGAAGGCTACATCAAACTGAACAAGAAAATTCCACCGGAGGTGCTGACGTCATTGAACAGCATCGACGATGCTGCGCGCCTGGCGGATACCATCGCCGCGCACATGCCGCTGAAGCTCAGCGACAAGCAGTCGGTACTGGAGATGTTCGACATCACCGAACGTCTTGAATACCTGATGGCGATGATGGAATCGGAAATCGACCTGCTTCAGGTTGAGAAACGCATCCGCAATCGCGTCAAAAAACAGATGGAAAAAAGTCAGCGCGAGTACTATCTGAATGAGCAGATGAAGGCGATTCAGAAAGAACTGGGCGAGATGGACGATGCGCCGGACGAGCATGAAGCGCTGAAGCGCAAGATCGAAGCGGCGAAAATGCCGAAAGACGCGCGTGAAAAAACCGAAGCGGAACTGCAAAAGCTGAAAATGATGTCGCCAATGTCTGCGGAAGCAACCGTAGTGCGCGGCTACATCGATTGGATGCTGCAGGTGCCGTGGAATGCACGCAGCAAGGTTAAAAAAGACCTGCTCAAGGCGCAGGAAGTGCTCGATATCGATCACTACGGCCTGGAGCGCGTCAAAGACCGTATTCTTGAGTATCTCGCAGTACAGAGCCGCGTAAGCAAAATCAAAGGGCCGATCCTGTGTCTGGTAGGGCCTCCTGGCGTGGGTAAAACCTCGTTGGGCCAGTCGATCGCTAAAGCGACCGGCCGCCAGTATGTGCGTATGGCGTTGGGTGGCGTGCGTGACGAAGCGGAAATCCGTGGTCACCGCCGTACCTATATCGGTTCAATGCCGGGCAAACTGATCCAGAAAATGGCCAAGGTTGGGGTGAAAAACCCGCTGTTCCTGCTCGATGAGATCGACAAGATGTCTTCCGACATGCGTGGCGATCCGGCCTCTGCACTGCTTGAGGTGTTGGATCCGGAACAGAACGTGGCGTTTAACGATCACTATCTGGAAGTGGATTACGATCTGTCCGACGTGATGTTCGTGGCGACCTCGAACTCGATGAACATTCCTGCGCCGTTGCTGGATCGTATGGAAGTGATCCGTCTGTCTGGCTATACCGAGGACGAGAAGCTCAATATTGCCAAGCAGCACCTGTTGCCGAAGCAGCTTGAGCGTAACGCCCTGAAAAAAGGTGAACTGACGGTCGACGACAGCGCCATTACCGGTATTATCCGCTTCTACACTCGTGAAGCCGGGGTGCGTAGCCTGGAGCGCGAAATCTCCAAGCTGTGCCGTAAGGCGGTGAAAACGCTGCTGATGGACAAGAAGCTCAAGCATATCGAGATCAATGGCGACAACCTGAAGGATTACCTGGGCGTACAACGTGTCGACTACGGCCGTGCGGATACCGAAAACCGCGTGGGTGAAGTTACCGGCTTGGCGTGGACGGAAGTGGGTGGCGATCTGCTGACCATTGAAACCGCCTGCGTACCGGGCAAAGGTAAGCTGACCTACACCGGTTCGCTCGGTGAAGTGATGCAGGAATCTATCCAGGCTGCACTGACCGTGGTGCGTGCGCGCGCGGATAAATTGGGAATTAACCCTGATTTTTACGAGAAGCGTGACATCCACGTGCACGTGCCGGAAGGCGCTACACCTAAGGATGGCCCAAGCGCCGGTATTGCGATGTGCACCGCGCTGGTTTCCTGCCTGACGGGCAACCCGGTTCGTGCCGATGTGGCGATGACCGGTGAGATCACGTTGCGTGGTCAGGTTCTGCCGATTGGTGGCCTGAAAGAGAAACTGCTGGCGGCGCATCGCGGCGGTATCAAAACCGTGCTGATCCCGTATGAAAACAAGCGCGATCTGGAAGAGATCCCGGCCAATGTTATTGCCGATCTGGTTATTCATCCGGTGCAGCGAATTGATGAAGTTTTGGACCTTGCGTTGCTCAATCCGGCCTTCGGTGCACTGCCGGTAGCGGCAAAATAGTGATGTATCGCAAAAACCATTGATAAAACTTATGCTGGCAAGTCATTTCGGACTTGCCAGTCTTTTTTTGTACCGCTAAGTTAGACAGCTGTCGGCCCGCGTTTTGTCACGCTTACGGTGGCTTGCCAAGGCACGATGGGATTGATATAACAGCTGCGCTGTCGCAACCGTAGGGATTTTTCGGTGCGACTATTGAATTCTAGAGGGGATGATAGAGTGAATAAGTCACAACTGATCGACAAAATTGCCGCAGGTGCTGATATTTCCAAAGCGGCAGCTGGACGTGCTTTAGATGCAGTGATTGCATCTGTTACTGACTCCTTGAAGGAAGGGGATGACGTGGCCCTGGTGGGTTTCGGTTCCTTCACCGTGCGTGAACGTTCGGCCCGTACCGGTCGTAACCCGCAAACCGGTAAAGAGATCAAAATCGCGGCAGCCAAAGTTCCGGCCTTCCGTGCAGGGAAAGCGCTGAAAGACGCAGTAAACTGATTGTTTGCGTCTAACCGTTTAGCGTTACAGGGCTTTGTAATAAACAATCACCTGACGCAACGGTGCTGGTAAGGTAAGATATAAGGCGCATCAGATTGATGCGCTTTTTTTATTTTTGTCGCAGGGAACGCGCCTGCACAAGGGTGTTTTTAATCCACATCACAGCGGAGTGTTGTCACACTATGATGGACAATTTACGCGCGGCAGCTAATCACGTCGTGCTCAAAATCATCCTGGGCTTGATCATTTTGTCATTTCTTTTGACTGGGGTGGTCAGCTATCAGGGGAGTGCCGGTGATTATGCAGCGAAGGTCAATGGCCAGGTGATCGAGCGTGCTCAGCTGGAACAGGCTTTCCAAAGCGAACGCAGCCGCATGCAGCAACAGTTGGGTGACCAGTTCTCCGCACTGGCGGGCAACGAAGGCTATATGCAGCAGATGCGCCATCAGGCACTGTCGCAGCTGATCGACAACATGCTGCTGGACCAATATGCCAAGAAATTAGGCCTGAGCGTCAGTGACGATCAGGTGAAAGAAGCTATCCGTAAAGCACCTTACTTCCAGACAAACGGCCAGTTCGATAACGCCAAATATCTCGATCTGATTAGCCGCATGGGTTACACCGCCGATAACTTTGCACAATCAATGCGTCAGCAGTTGGTTAACCAGCAGGTGATCCAGGCCTTTGGCGGTTCGGGCTTTATTCTGCCTGCCGAAGCTCAGGACATGACGGCGCTGGTGCTGCAACAGCGCGATGTGCGCTTGGCTACGCTGGATCTGAAAGCGTTGCAGGCCAAGCAGACCGTGACCGACGACGAGCTGAAAGACTACTACAGCCAGAACAAGAACAGCTTTATTGCGCCAGAACAGGTCAAAGTAAGCTACATCCCAATGGACGCCGCTGCTATGCAAGACAAGGTGACGGTAGCCGACGCGGATATCAGCGCCTATTACGACCAGCACAAAAGCAGTTACGGCCAGCCTGAACGCAAGAACTACAGCGTGATCCAGTTGAAAACCGAGGCGGAAGCCAATGCGGTACTGGATGAACTGAAGAAAGGCGGCGATTTTGCCACCCTGGCGAAAGACAAATCCACCGACATCATTTCACGCCGTACCGGCGGTGAACTGGGCTGGCTGGAGCCGGACACCACTGCAGACGAACTCAAGCAGGCTAACCTGACCGAAAAAGGCCAGCTTTCCGGCGTCGTGAAGTCTTCAGTAGGCTATCTGGTGATCCGTCTCAACGACATCGAACCGGAAAAAGTTAAGCCGTTGAGCGAAGTGCGTGACGCTATCGCCAAGCAGGTTAAGCAGGAAAAAGCGGTAGACGCTTATTACGCACTGCAACAGAAGGTAAGTGAAGCGGCTACCAGCGATAACGAGTCTCTGGCATCGGCCGAAGAGGCCGCCGGCGTGAAGGCGGTGCAGACCGACTGGTTTACCCGCGACAACATCCCGGCAGCGCTGAACTTCAAACCGGTCATTCAGTCGATTTTCGACGGTTCCCTGATTGGTGAAGGCGGCTCTCCGGGCAGCAACTCCGACGTGATCACCGTTGATGGCGACCGTGCCTTCGTGATCCGCGTGTCTGGCCACAAGCCAGAGGGCATTGAACCGTTCGACCAGGTGAAAGATCGCGTGGCAGAACTGGTCAAGCGCAACAAAGCGGAACAGGAAGCCAAACTGCAGGGCGAGAAGCTGCTGGTTGAGCTGAAGCAGGGTAAGGGCGACGAGGCGATGAAAGCCGCTGGCCTGAGCTTTGGCAGCGTACAGAAGATGGCGCGCGCGCCGGAAGACAGCCAACTGGTGCAGAGCGTGTTCGCGCTGCCGCATCCGCAAGAAGGCAAGCCGGTTTATGGCATGTCGCAGGACCGTCAGGACAACGTGGTACTGATTGCACTGGATGCCGTGAAGCCAGGCACCTTGCCGGCTGAAGAAATGAAAACCTTCGTCAGCAAGATGGAAGAAGGTGCGACTGGCGTGTCCTTTGACTCTCTGCTGGCCAGCCTGCGCAAAGAAGCCAAGATCACCATGGGTGCCGCTGAGCAGCAGCAGCCTCAGTAAAGCGCCGCAGTTTTCTGCAACGCAATGCAATCCTCAAAGGCCGCTTTCGCGGCCTTTTCCATATCTGAAATCCGCCAATTGCTGAAGTTTCTTCGCTGCGGCAAGGTGAGCTTGCTGTTACACACAAGGAGGATACAGCATGCAACCTACAGTAATAAAAGCGGTAAATGAGAGTGGTTTTAACTTCAAAGCCTTGCTGACCGTAGCACTGCTCTGCCTGACCGGGCCATCTTTGGCCGCGGAAGAAAAAGCGCTTACCGGGCAACCGGTGCTATCCGTGACGGCGGCTAACGCCGGGCAGGGTGCAGAGGCCGTGGCGACTGCCAATGATGAAGCATCGGTCAGTATCAATCAGGCCGATGCCGAACAACTGGCCAGCATACTCAAGGGAGTTGGATTGAAAAAAGCGGAGAGCATTGTGCGCTACCGCGAGCAGAATGGTCCCTTTACGCAGATTGAGCAGCTTCAGGAAGTACCGGGCATTGGGCCTGCACTGTTTGAAAGGAATCGCGCGCGGCTCAAAATGTGATTTCGATCACGGCTGTGTGGCAAAGTGATAATGCAGCCCTTTTTCCTCTGCTACATTTTACAGGTCTTACCAGTTTGGCACCTTGACCAAATGGGTGAAGGAGTCGCTAGCGGCTCCTTCTTTCTGTAATCACCAGGCAGGAGCGATTGTTACCTATGCACCAGACCTTTATCAAAGTCCGTGGTTATCATCTTGATGTTTATCAGCACGTGAACAACGCCCGCTATCTGGAATTCCTGGAGGAGGCGCGATGGGATTGGCTGGAGAACCAGGAAAGCTTCCGCTGGATGACAGAAAACAACATCGCCTTTATCGTGGTGAACATCAACATTAACTATCGCACCCCAGCGGTATTGGGCGACAAGTTACGCATTGACAGCCAGATGGTACAACTAAACGGCAAAAGCGGCGTGTTGAGCCAGAAGGTCTCGCAGGATGCCAGCGGGGCTCCGGTAGCGGATGCACTGCTGACCTTTGTTTGTGTCGATCTGAAAACCCAGCGGGCATTGCCGATCGAGGGGCAACTGCGCGAACACCTGCAGGTGCTCACGCCGCTTGAAGATAGGTAAAGCAACGAGCGGCAACCTGTGCCGCCGTTATTCAATCAGACCAGCCCGGTCTTTTGCTTCAGGCTCGCCATCACTTCGGCCTTGTTGATTTGGTACTGCTGCAGGCCGTTGGCGCGCAGATGACAGGCCGCACATTCACCGCAGCCATTGCCTTTGATGCCGTTGTAGCAGGTCAGAGTGTCCTGCTGCACCAGCTCCAACTGATGGTAGTAATCTGCCAGTGCCCAGGTTTCTGCCTTGTTCAGCCACATCAAAGGCGTTTCAAAGCGGATATCGCGGGCGATGCCCAGTACTATCGCCTGGTTCAGCGCTTTGACAAACTCGTCGCGACAGTCTGGGTAGCCGGAGAAGTCGGTTTCACACACGCCGGTGATCACCGCTTCAGCTTCGACCTGATAGGCATAAATCGCCGCCAGCGTCAGGAACAGAATGTTGCGCCCCGGCACAAAGGTGCTCGGTAACCCATTGCTCTGCGTGCTGTCGTAGGCGGGAACCGGAATGTTGTCACGGGTCAGGCTGCTGATCGCCAGCTCATTGAGCAGGCCTACGTCCAACAGCTTATGCGCCTTGGCTCCCAGGGCCACTGACAGTTCCTGAGCCACCTCAATTTCGGCACGATGACGCTGGCCGTAGTCAAAGGTGACGCAGTGAACTTCATCATACTGTTTCAATGCCTGAATCAAGCAGGTCGTGGAATCTTGTCCACCGCTGAAAACGACAACCGCGCGCTTCATAAAATAACCTCAATTTATTGCTGAGACCCTACCCGATACACATTCGGGCGGTAAGATAAAAATGCGTTGCGGCAGCAATGGTAGCAGAAATGGTGGCATACCGCTGGGCCGGGCAAATTCAGTCGGTTGATGGAGGCGTGGTATTTTCTACCGGCGGTGGCAGCCAGGCCTGACAGAAATCGAACCAACCGTGGGCGGTCAGGGTGACGCCATGAATGCGCGGCGGCGCGCTGATTTGATACTGATAGTGAAACAGCGGAGTGATGATCGCCGCCGCCATAAGCTGCTGATAATAGTCTTTCAATTGCTGGTAACGCGTTTGCTGCGCCGGGAGCTGCTGGATCTGTTGCAGCGTTTGTTGCTGGTGCTGCCAGCGGGCGTCGGGCAGGATACCGCGCCACAGCGTATCTTGCCGAAGCCAGCTTTCCAGCGTGGCTTCCGGTGACTCTCCAATCAGATTATCCGCCAGTAGCAGATCGGCCTGTTCGATTTGTTCGGCGCTTTGCCAGCGTTTACCTGCGTAGTAGCGCAACTCCAGCTCGCAGCCGTGTTGCGCCAACAGTTGCTGCAAGGCCACCGTGACCGTCTCCAGTTCCACCGGGGGCCGATACAACAGCGTCAATTTAGCGGGCAGGGCAATATCCTCAGCGGCCTGATGTTGTGGAATTGCCCAGCCGGGCAGCATCTCACTACTGGGGGTGATGACGCTGTTGGGCACCGGCAGATTGGCCAACAGGCCGGATTGCTGGATCAGCATCAGCAGTTTTTTCCCCTGAGCCTCGCTGAGCACGCCGTGCTTCAAATTTACCGCCAGATAGCACCAACCCAGACTCATGCTGCGCTGTACCGGCCGCGCTAATGCCATCTCTTCCTGCTGACCGAGGGTAATGCGTACCGGATGCTGGCAACTGGTATAAGCCTCACCGGTGTTCAACTCGGGTGTGATCCAATACTCGATGCTCTCAAGAAAAGGATGTTGCAAATGGTAAAACGGGTGTTGCTCCAGCCGGACCAGGTGCGGTTGGTTCAGCGTCAGCTTAAACGGGCCGGCTCCCATGCCCGAAGCCTCCGGATGGGTCAGCAGACAAGGCAACTCCGCCAGCCGGTGCGCCAGCCAGTAGTCCGGACACTGTAAATCAAACTGCAGGCACAGCGCATGGGGAAGACTGATAGCGGCAACGTTGGCCAGGCTCGGTTGACTGCGAGGATGGTGCTGCAGTTTTTCCAGCGTTTGCAGCAGTTGCTGGCCGGTCAGCGGCTCACCGTTGTGCCAGCGCAATTGGCTGCGCAGAAAGAACTGCCAGCGCAGGCCGTCATGGCTGATTTGCCAATGATGGGCCAGATCAGATTGCGGCTCGGAGTTACCGGTATTAAAGCGAGTCAGGCCGGCATGCAGGGTGGCGACCAAATGCTGTTCGGCGCGGCCGGTCAGGGTCAGCGGATCCAGCGATTCGAGCGTACGGTAGTAGGGGATACGCAACGTTGGGCTGCCGGCTTGCCATTGCCCCCCAAGATGTGGGCTGAGCAGCTCCTGCAAATGTTGCGGATCCAACTGCGCCATTTCCAGCGCTCCCTGATGATCGCCTTCCTTCAGCAACCTTTGCAGATGGGCTGCACGTAGTTCATCCGGCGTTTTCAGGCAGTGCAGGTGCGCACGTTTACCGCGCCCGGGCTGCGACTGCCAGTTCAGCCAGCCCTGATCCTGCAGTTGTTGCACCAGCGTGCGGGCATGGCGTTCGCTGCAATAGAACATCGCTGCCAGCTCGCCAACGGTAATGGCGACCGGCGTGCCGCCGAGCTGCTGGTACAGGCGTTGATACTGGCTGAGGCGGTGGGTCAGGCGCATGATGGGAAATCCGGAACAGTTTTCCAGAATTGTTCACTATTACTTCCGTAAATACCATCCCATACTGCACGGACTGTAATCGCGTTCACATTCACGAGGTTTTTATGTATCGCCTGGCGGCTTTTGATATGGATGGCACTTTGTTGACACCGGATCACCGGGTCGGGCCGGAGACTCTGGCGGTGCTAAAGCAACTTGTTGAACGGGAGATGGTGGTGACTTTCGCCACCGGGCGCCACTACCTTGATGCACAGCCGATCATGGCGCAACTGGGCCTGCAGGGTTATCTGATTACCGGCAACGGTACGCGGGTCTATGACGACCGGGGGCAGCAACTGCAGGCTACCGATTTGCCGGCCGATATTGCCGAAGAGGTGCTGCATACTCACTGGCATACCGACGCCAGCATGCACGTGTTCCGTGATGAAGGCTGGATGACCGAGTTTGCGGTGCCGGAGGAAATGTTGCAGGCCCACCACCTGAGCGGCTTCCATCATCAACTTACCGAACTGCGGCGTTTACCGGCGTTCGGCAACAGCAAGGTTTGTTTTGCCGGGCCGCATGAGGAACTGCTGAAACTTCAGGTGCAGCTGCGCCAGCACTTTGCTGCGCGGGTTGATCTCTGTTTCTCGGCCTATGAATGCCTGGAAGTCTTGCCTCTGGGCTGCAACAAGGGCTCGGCGCTGGATATGCTAAGCCGCCATCTGGGGCTGAAGATGGCGGACTGTATGGCGTTTGGTGATGCGATGAACGACAAGGAAATGCTGGCGACGGTAGGGCACGGGGTGGTGATGGGCAATGCTCTGCCACAATTGAAGTCGCTATTGCCACAGCTACAGGTTATCGGCCACTGCGAACAGCAGGCGGTGGCCCACTATTTGCAACATTGGCTGCGTTCACCTTACCTCACCTATTCCCCCGAATTATGAGGCTTTATTGGCAGCCGGCCGGGTATGACTTACCCGGCTTTTTTTCGTCTAATCCTGCTGATTACAAATCTGCCAACTGCGCCAGATAAGGCGTCAGATCACCGATATTGTTTCTGACCCATTCCGGATTGTAATAGGTGTCCAGGTAGCGCTCACCGCTGTCGCACAGCAGAGTCACAATCGAACCCTGCTCGCCGTTTTCCCGCATTTGCTTCGCCAACTGCAGCGCACCCCACACGTTGGTGCCGGTGGATGCCCCTACCTTGCGTCCGAGCACCGTTTCCAGCCAGTGGATAGTGGCGACGCTGGCGGCATCCGGCACGCGGATCATGCTGTCTACCACCGACGGAATAAAGGATGGCTCGGCGCGTGGGCGGCCAATGCCCTCGATACGGCTGCCGCAACTGCCGATAAGGGTGCGGTCATGCTGGTGGAAGCAATCATAGAACACCGAATTTTCCGGATCGACCACCGTCAGGCGGGTGTCGTGCCCCTGATAGCGGATATAGCGGCCCAGGGTCGCAGAGGTGCCACCGGTACCGGCACTCATTACGATATGCTTGGGTACCGGGAAAGGTTCGCGTTCCATCTGGCGGAAGATGCTGTCGGCGATGTTGTTGTTGCCGCGCCAGTCGGTGGCCCGTTCAGCGTAGGTGAACTGATCCATATAGTGGCCGTTCAGCTCTTTCGCCAACTGCTCGGAGACGGCGTAAATTTGTGCCGCATGGTCGACGAAGTGACAACGCCCGCCGTAGAACGCGATCTGTTCAACCTTGCGGCGTGCGGTACAGGAAGGCATGACGGCAATAAACGGCAGGCCAATCAGCCGGGCGAAGTAAGCTTCGGATACCGCGGTACTGCCGGATGAGGCCTCGATAATCGTGGTGTTTTCGGTGATCCAGCCGTTACACAGACCATACAGAAACAGTGAACGCGCCAGCCGGTGCTTCAGGCTGCCGGTCGGGTGAGTGCTTTCATCTTTCAGGTACAGGCAGATGCCGGGAAATTCCGGCAGGTTCAGGCGGATCAGGTGAGTATCGGCGGAGCGTTGAAAATCCGCTTCTATTTCACCGATAGCATATTTTACCCAAGAATTTGTCATCATCTGGCCTCAGAATAGGGGGCTTGTTTGTTGCATAATATAGCCTGCCGCGAGGAAAAAAGGATTGCCATTTTTCCTGTTTAATCGCCTAATGAGAGAAAATTATTCTCCTGGTTGACGATATGTTAGATAAAACAGACCGTAAATTACTGTGCATGCTGCAGCAGGACTGTACGCAACCGCTGCAGGTGTTGGCCGACGCGGTCAATCTGACGTCAACACCCTGCTGGAAAAGGCTCAAGCGGCTGGAAGAAGAAGGTTATATCCGTGGGCGAGTCGCGCTGCTGGATAACGAAAAGCTCGGCCTGGGCCTGACGGCATTTGTGCTGATCAAAACTCAGCAGCACAGCAGCGAGTGGTATCAACAGTTCGTGCAACTGACCAAGCAGATGCCGGAGGTGCTGGCCTTCTATCGCATGGCGGGAGAGTACGATTACCTGATGCAGGTGGAAGTGGCGGATATGAAGAGTTACGACAGCTTCTACAAGCGCCTGGTGAACGGCGTGCCGGGGCTGATCGACGTCACTTCCAGCTTCGCGATGGAAAAAATCAAATACACCACCGCACTGCCGGTTCCTGAGTGAAAAGTTCACCAAATTGGCAAAGTAACGGTGGTATCCTACTCTGCTGAGGCAGAATGAGAGAAAAAACCATTACATCCTGGAATAAAACTGCGTGAGACTATTTGCTCAAATCGGCTGGTATTTCCGCCGCGAGTGGCGCCGCTACCTCGGGGCGGTGGTGCTGCTGATCATCATTGCCATACTGCAACTGTTGCCGCCCAAGCTGGTGGGGATCATTGTGGATGGCGTCACCGAAAAACAGATGTCCGGCGGCGTATTAATGGCGTGGCTGGGGCTGATGCTCGGCACTGCCGTGGTGGTCTACCTGCTGCGCTATGTGTGGCGGGTTCTGCTGTTTGGCGCATCCTATCAGCTAGCCGTGGAGCTGCGTGAAAACTTCTACCGCCAGCTTAGCCGTCAGAATCCGGCCTTCTATCTGCGCCACCGTACCGGCGATCTGATGGCGCGCGCCACCAATGATGTCGACCGGGTGGTTTTTGCCGCCGGTGAAGGGGTGCTGACGCTGGTGGATTCGCTGGTGATGGGATTAGCGGTGCTGGTGGTGATGAGTACCCAAATTAGCTGGCAGCTGACCCTGCTGTCGCTGATCCCCATGCCGATCATGGCGATCGTCATCAAGTACTACGGCGACCAGTTACACCAGCGTTTTAAATCGGCGCAGGCGGCGTTCTCCAGCCTGAACGATCAGGCGCAGGAAAGCATGACCAGTATCCGCATGATCAAGGCGTTCGGGCTGGAAGATCATCAGTCCAATCAGTTTGCCGAAGTGGCCGCCCAGACCGGGGCCAAAAACATGCACGTAGCGCGGGTGGATGCCCGTTTCGACCCGACGATTTACATCGCCATCGGTACTGCCAATCTGCTGGCTATCGGCGGCGGCAGCTGGATGGTGGTGAACGGTACTCTGACTCTGGGCCAACTGACCAGCTTTGTGATGTACCTCGGCCTGATGATTTGGCCAATGTTGGCGCTGGCCTGGATGTTCAACATCGTTGAACGTGGCAGCGCGGCCTATAGCCGTATCCGCAGCCTGCTGGATGAAGCGCCGGCAGTGACGGACGGCGATCAAGCCTTGCCGGCTGGGCGTGGCAATCTGGCAATCGACATTCGCGCATTTCACTATCCGGGCAATACCCACCCGGCGCTGCACGATGTGGTGCTGAAGCTGGAGCCGGGGCAAATGCTCGGCCTGTGCGGCCCGACCGGTGCCGGTAAATCGACGCTGCTGTCACTGATCCAGCGCCAATTTGATGTTGATGACGGCCAGATCAGCTATCAGGGGCTGCCGCTGACCCAGGTGAAACTCGACGATTGGCGTTCGCGGTTGTCCGTGGTCAGCCAGACACCGTTCTTATTCTCAGACAGCGTGGCGAACAACATCGCGCTGGGCAACCCAGGGGCGACGCAGGAACAGATTGAGCGTGCGGCCCGCCTGGCCAGCGTGCATGAAGATATTTTGCGCTTGCCGCAAGGCTATGAAACCGAGGTGGGTGAGCGTGGCGTGATGCTTTCCGGTGGTCAGAAACAGCGTATTTCCATCGCACGCGCCCTGTTGCTGGACGCGGAAATCCTGATCCTCGACGACGCGCTGTCGGCGGTGGATGGCCGTACCGAACACCAGATCCTGCATAACCTGCGCAGCTGGGGGCAAAACCGCACGGTGATTATCAGCGCGCACCGGCTTTCGGCATTGACCGAAGCCAGCGAGATTTTGGTGATCCAGCACGGCGGCGTGGCTCAGCGTGGTGAACATGCGTCACTGGCGGCCCAACCGGGCTGGTATCGCGATATGTACCGCTATCAGCAACTGGAAGCGGCGCTGGACGAGGCACCGGAAAGCGGCGAGGAGATACTAGCCAATGAATAAGATGCAAAAGCTGTGGCCGACGCTGAAACGGTTGCTGGCTTATGGATCGCCGTACCGCAAACCCTTGGGGCTGGCGGTGTTGATGCTGTGGGTCGCGGCGGCGGCGGAAGTCGCCGGACCGATCCTGGTCAGCTACTTTATCGATAACTACGTTGCCAAAGGGCAGTTGCCGCTGACTATCGTCTGCGGGCTGGCGGCGGCCTATATTCTGCTGGAGCTGTTGGCGGCGGCGCTGCACTATTTTCAGGCGTTGCTGTTTAACCAGGCGGCGGTCGGGGTGGTTCAACGTCTGCGAACGGACGTGATGGATGCCGCATTACGCCAGCCGCTGAGCGCTTTTGATACTCAGCCGGTCGGGCAGTTGATCTCCCGGGTGACCAATGACACCGAGGTGATCAAAGATCTGTACGTGATGGTGGTGTCTACGGTGCTGAAAAGCGCTGCGCTGATTGGCGCTATGCTGGTGGCGATGTTCAGCCTCGACTGGCGCATGGCGTTGGTGGCGATCTGCATCTTCCCGGCGGTATTCGTGGTGATGGGCATTTACCAATACTACAGCATCCCTATTGTACGCCGGGTGCGTAGCTATCTGGCCGACATCAACGACGGTTTTAACGAAGTGATTAACGGCATGGGCGTGATCCAGCAGTTCCGCCAGCAGATCCGCTTCGGCGAGCGCATGAGCGCTGCCAGCCGTTCCCACTATACCGCGCGTATGCAAACGCTGCGGTTGGACGGTTTCCTGCTACGGCCGCTGCTCAGTCTGTTTTCGGCGCTGGTGTTGTGCGGCCTGCTGATGCTGTTCGGTTTCAGCGGCGAAGGGGCGATCGGCGTCGGTGTGCTGTATGCCTTTATCAACTATCTGGGGCGTTTGAATGAGCCGTTGATTGAGTTGACGTCGCAGCAGTCGATTTTGCAGCAGGCGGTGGTGGCCGGTGAGCGTATTTTCGAACTGATGGATCGCCGCCAGCAGAGCTACGGGACGGATGCTCGTCCGCTGGAGAGCGGCCGTATTGATATTGACGACCTGAGTTTTTCCTACCGTGATGACAAAAAGGTGCTGCAGCATATTTCGCTGTCGGTGCCTTCACGCGGCTTCGTGGCGCTGGTCGGCCATACCGGCAGCGGCAAGAGCACGCTGGCCAATCTGCTGATGGGCTATTACCCGGTCGATCAGGGGGAAGTGCGTCTCGACGGACGGCCTCTGTCCAGCCTTTCACACGCTACCCTGCGCCAGGGCATCGCTATGGTGCAGCAGGATCCGGTGGTGATTGCCGAATCGGTACTGGCCAACGTCACTCTGGGGCGTAATATCAGTGAAGAGGCGGTCTGGCAGGCTTTGGAAAGGGTGCAACTGGCTGAGTTGGTTCGCTCTTTCCCTGAAGGCATTCACACCCGGCTGGGCGAGCAGGGTAATAACCTGTCGGTGGGTCAGAAGCAGCTATTGGCGATGGCCAGGGTACTGGTACAGGCACCGAAGATCCTGATCCTCGACGAAGCCACCGCCAACATTGACTCGGGTACGGAACAAGCTATTCAGCGGGCGCTGAGTTTGATCCGCGAGCACACCACGCTGGTAGTGATCGCTCACCGTTTGTCGACCATTGTTGATGCCGATTCGATTCTGGTGTTGCACCGTGGTCAGGCTGTCGAGCAGGGTAACCATCAGCAACTGCTGGCGCAGCAGGGGCGTTACTACCAGATGTATCAGCTACAACTGGTGGGTGAAGAGCTGGCAGCCGCCAACCGCGAAGAAACACAAACTGCATGATCTATGAGGCCGCTTGAGCGGCCTCTTTCTTTTCCCGCCACGCACCATAAACAGGCATCGCTGCGTTTTAAATCCCTTTCTCTGCACTTTTTCGACGCGTCACGCACCAAAGTAGTGCGCAATATTTAATCAATTCCCTGTGCGATAGCCTGCCATTGGCTAGCGGCGTTGCGTTACACCCCTGCCTGGTCGGTTAATTTGCTGAATTAGCGTACCAATCCATTTATGGCATAGCCTTTGCTTTATAAGACTCGTACCAGGGGTGAGTTTGGGCTTAATTCGTGGAGGGGCAATATGAAGCTGGTGACCGTGGTGATTAAACCATTCAAGCTGGAGGACGTGCGTGAAGCCCTATCCTCTGTGGGTATTCAGGGGCTGACCGTAAGCGAAGTAAAAGGCTTTGGTCGCCAGAAGGGGCATGCTGAGCTCTATCGTGGAGCCGAATACAGCGTCAACTTCTTACCTAAGGTAAAAATCGACATCGCTATCGCCGACGATCAGTTAGACGAAGTGGTCGATGTTATCAGTAAAGCGGCCTACACCGGCAAAATCGGTGATGGCAAAATTTTCGTTGCCGAATTGCAACGTGTCATTCGCATTCGCACCGGCGAAACAGACGAAGCAGCACTGTAATCACTGGCTCAGTAAAGTAATGGGGATGGATTGATAATGAAAAAACTTTTATCCATGTTGGGCCTGAGTACGGTAACCATGGTTCCTTCTTTGGCACTGGCCGCTCCGGCGGTCGCAGACAAGGCGGATAACGCCTTCATGATGATTTGCACCGCTTTGGTGCTGTTCATGACCCTGCCGGGTGTCGCTCTGTTTTACGGTGGTTTGCTGCGTTCCAAAAACGTGCTCTCCATGTTGACCCAGGTCACCGTTACCTTTGCCTTGGTGTGCGTGCTGTGGGTGCTTTATGGCTACAGCCTGGCTTTCAGCGAAGGTAACGCCTTCTTCGGCGGTTTCCAGACGGCGATGCTCAAAGGCATTGGCATCGACAGCGTCACCGGGACCTTTAGCCAGATGATCCACGTGGCGTTCCAGTGTTCGTTCGCCTGTATTACCGTTGCGCTGGTGGTGGGCGGCTTTGCCGAGCGTATCCGCTTCTCTGCGGTGGTGATCTTCGCAGCCATCTGGTTCACCATTTCTTACCTGCCGATTGCCCACATGGTGTGGGGCGGCGGCTTCCTGGCCGCTGATGGCGCGTTGGACTTTGCCGGCGGTACCGTTGTGCACATCAACGCAGCGAGTGCCGGTCTGGTTGGCGCTTACCTGCTGGGCAAGCGTGCCGGTTTCGGTAAGGAAGCTTTCAAACCGCACAACCTGCCCATGGTGTTTACCGGGGCTTCCATCCTGTATATCGGCTGGTTCGGCTTTAACGCCGGTTCTGCCAGCGCGGCTAACGGCATTGCGGCCCTGGCGTTCCTGAATACCGTGGTGGCGACTGCCGGCGCGATCCTCTCCTGGACCTTTGCCGAGTGGATTGTTCGTGGCAAGCCTTCGTTGTTGGGCGCCTGTTCCGGCATGATCGCCGGGCTGGTTGCCATCACGCCGGCTGCAGGCACCGTGGGTATTGGCGGGGCGTTGATTATCGGCCTGATTGGCGGTATCGCCGGTCTGTGGGGCGTGGTCACGCTGAAGAAATGGCTGAAGGTAGATGATACCTGCGACGTGTTCGGTGTGCATGGCGTGTGCGGTATCGTCGGTTGCCTGCTGACTGGGGTATTCACCTCGGCCTCGTTGGGCGGTACCGGCTACGCCGAGGGCGTCACCATGGGCCATCAGGTGTGGATCCAGTTGTTGAGCGTAGTGATCACGCTGGTGTGGTCTGGTGTAGCGGCCTTTATCGCCTTTAAAGTGGCAGGGGCCATCGTCGGGCTGCGCGTACCGGAAGAGCAGGAACGCGAAGGTCTGGACGTCAACAGCCATGGCGAGAGTGCCTATAACCAATAAGCCTTGAAGAAGGGCAGTGCGCTAAAATAACTCGAAAAATAATGATGATGCAAAAAGGGCGATGTCACCATCGCCCTTTTTTTTGGCCTGCGTTTATCAGGCTTCGCGCTGGCGGATCACGCCTTCCTGTACCGTGGTGGCAACCAATACGCCGTCACGGGTATAGAATTGACCGCGTACAAATCCACGGGCGCCGGAGGCGGACGTGCTTTCCACCACGTACAGCAGCCAGTCATCCATGCGGAATGGGCGGTGGAACCACATTGAGTGATCGATGGTTGCCACCTGCATGCCCGGCTCCAGGAAACCGACGCCGTGCGGCTGCAGCGCCGTCGGCAGGAAGTTGAAGTCAGACGCATAACCCAGCAGGTACTGATGGATGCGCAGATCGTCCGGCATGGTGCCGTTGGCGCGGAACCATACGTAGCGGTGCGGTTCTTCCACACTGCCTTTCAGCGGATTGTGGAATTTGACCGGACGCATCTCAATCGGTTTCTGGCCGATAAACTTCTCACGCACCTTGTCCGGCAGCATATGCGACAGTTTTTGGGCAATGTCTGACTCAGACATCAGCCCTTCTGGCGGCGGCACGTCCGGCATGGTGTTCTGGTGTTCAAAGCCTTCTTCCGGACTTTGGAAAGAGGCGGTCATGTAGAAAATCGGTTTACCGTGCTGAATGGCGCTGACGCGACGGGCGCTGAAGCTGTTGCCATCGCGCAGAATTTCCACGTCATAAATGATTGGCTTACTGCTGTCGCCCGGACGCAGGAAATAGCTGTGGAACGAGTGGACGCTGCGCTCGGCAGGCACCGTTTGCTTGGCGGCATACAGCGCCTGACCCACCACCTGGCCGCCGAAGACCTGGCGTAATCCCAGATCTTCACTTTGGCCGCGGAACAGCCCTTCTTCAATTTTCTCCAGATCCAGCAGATCGAGGAGGTTTTGCAGTGCCTGGCTCATAAAGTTACTACCCTTTTAATAATCATTTTGCGCAGTGTGCGGAATATCACGGCAAGACGTCAATATATTGCGTTATGGCACAGAGAAAATTGACTGAATGCTGAGCGTTATTAGAGGGCTAAGTGATTAATAGGCAGGACTAAATGGATTTTTCAGTGTTTTGTGCTAAGTTTAATAGGTGCGGTGGTGAAAGCCACCAACATGTTGATAATAAAAAAGGAGAGCGATCCATGAAACTCTGGCAAATCGTAGGTGGAGCAGCTGCATTGACCCTCACCCTGGCGGGCTGTGCCCAAAAGAGTGCGAATGTGCCTGTACCAACAACGGGAAACCCGGCGATTGCGCAAACGCAGATTCAGGGCCCAGCGGTGACTGGCTCGGTTAACATTCGCCAGCGCATTGCGCTGCCGCCGGATGCAGTACTGACCGTCACGCTCTCTGATGCCTCGCTGGCGGATGCTCCGTCTAAAGTCATTGCCCAGCGTGCGGTTCGCACCGAGGGTAAACAGGCACCGTTTAATTTTGTCCTGCCGTACAACCCGGCCGATATTCAGCCTAATGCACGCATCATCCTGAGTGCGGCAATTACGGTAAATGGGCAGATGACCTTTATTACCGATACGATCCAGGAAGTGGTAAACCGTAACGGCACCCGTGCTGACCTGGTAATGGTCCCGGTGCAGGGCGTTGCGGTTCAGGCAGCCCCGGCAACCATGCCGTAAGCCGGCAGCACTGAAAGAGTAAACCTTCAACAGCCTTTGCGCTTCGGCCAAAGGCTGTTTTGTTTATTACCAGCGCCAGCCGTAAACCAGCAGATCCACCGTGCTGTGCGTGCCGAAGATAATCCCCTCTTCAAGCAACGCCTGACGCTGGCGCTGGAAGTCCTCTCCCTGCTGTGAAATTTGGCCGTGCCGGTTAATCACCCGATGCCAGGGCAGGCTGCTACCTTCTGGCAGGCGCCTTAATACGCCGCCGACCTGACGTGCGGCGCGTGGTGAACCGGCCAGCCGCGCCACTTCGCCATAGGTCGTGACCTTGCCATAGGGAATAGCGGCTATCACGTGGAACACGCGTTGGCTGAATGAGGCATCTTCTGGCTCCATTTCTGTTTTCCTGCTGCGGCAAAAACCAAGGATGAAAGTGTGCCACAGTCGAGGTGGGTAAGAAAACAGCGGTTGGCCCCGGTTGGCTTGCTATTTGGCTGGTCATCACCGATAATGCCCACCGCTTCAGAGTACAGAAGCCGTCAATGGGGGCCCTGTTGGTTCTCCCGCAACACTAACTTGTGAACTCGGTCAGATCCGGAAGGAAGCAGCCGTAGCAGGTGACGTGTGTGCCGGGATGTAGCTGGCAGGGCCTCCACCAATTTCAGTAACTGATTGATTTGTCAGTTATTAATTGAGATTTAGTGCATGGAACTCGTAGGTGTCACACTTTTTGTGTATCACTTAGGAAGCTAACTATGTCTCACCTTGTCCTCTCCCGTCATGGCATTTGGTATTACCGTCGAATCGACCTGACAGCTCGAAAACGCCGGGAAATCCGCGTATCACTCCGCACCCGTTCAAAGCGCAAAGCTCTGGAACGCGTTCAGCGCTATCTTGTTTCCCGTCATTTCCCCTTCTCCGAGGGCATCCCGGCACATACGTCACCTGCTGCGGCTGCAACACAACAACTCCAACAACCCAAAATCAATCTCAAGAATGAATTACAAGCTTACATAGCATCTAAAAAAAATACTGTAGGCGAGCGTGAGTTGCTCACCATTGAGCGCTGCGTTAACGCCTATCTGGCGACAACAGAACAACCATTCAGTAAACGAAGTGCGGCTGATTATGTCGACAAGCTGGAAGGTTCTGCATCAACCAGAAACAGGTATATCAAGAAAAATGCGGGGTTCTTCCGGTGGCTTAACATGCGTACTGACGATGAGATCAAAAATCCATTTGAGGGGATGAATGTTAAAGACTCGACCGCCCCAATGGACAGGCGACCTGCCTACACTACCTATGATCTGAAACAGTTACACAACGCTATTCAGGGTGTGGTTGAGTGGAGGAGGTGGATCGTCCTTATCTGTCGCTACTCCGGCATGAGGCAAAACGAGGCTTGCCAGCTCTATAAAAATGACGTCATGAGGGTTAACGGTACGTGGTGTTTCCGCATCGATGACCTGAACGAGGGGCAGAGTCTGAAAACCTCCAGTTCGCGGCGGTTCGTTCCTATCAGTTCGAAGCTGTTGGAGGCAGGATTGCTGGCCTATATTGAAAAACAGGAGATTCGATTGTTCCCTAAACTGTCACCTCATCTTGGCCTTTTTTCGCATGCGTTCAGTAAGTGGTTTGGGAGTTTCCGCAAGCCTCATGGGTTGCCGGAGTTTCACAGCATAAGGCATTACGCGGCCTCTAGGCTGAAAGAAATGGGAGTGCCTGAACAGTTTGCAAGCCAGCTTCTCGGACACAGCAATGGTACGATTACCTATAACCGCTATGGGAAGAACGTTGAAGTGGGCCAGTTGGTAGAGTTGGTCGAGATGTTGTGACTCGACCTGTTTTACCATCAACAGATGACGTAATTACTATTGCTATAGGTATAAATTAGTCATATTATTTTTTGACAAAAAATATAAATTTTCAGGTTGGTGTTGCTATGAAAGTATCTGATGGGATTCTGGTGCTATTAATAACTGCATGTTTTTATACTTTTGGATATTCATTTTATTTAGGGTATTACCAAGAAAAAGGAATACCACATGAATTTATAAATATCGACGTTGCTATTATGCTGAAGTTTGGTTTCTTTTCATGCTTGATTTTTAGCATGGTTAGTATGTTGATGGATTTTTTAGTTAGAAAAGAGGATGAGAAAACTATCCTTTATGAAAAGGCAAAAATATTCCTTACTAAAAACTTAATCCTCATAATAACTATGTTTATTTTTTCAATTAACGCAGTTGCGCGTGGTGATTGGTTTTCAATTATTCCTGCTTACATGGTTTTATGGATTTATTTACGTCAGGATATTGATGTAAGTTTTGGAGATAAAGGTACTGATTGGAGAAAATGGATACCTAGCTTTAAACTTAAAGAGATTAGTCGTACAGGGACGAGCATATTGGCGGGGAAATTAAAGGTTCACTGGTATTATTACTACTTTAGTTGGTTTTTGGCTCTTGCTTTTTTACTATATAATATTGGTGGCTTAGCGTCACACGCAACTCGTGTTACATTGGTTTGTAATAAAAATTTTGATGTTTTAGAAGTGTATGCTGACGCAGTGCTTGTGACAAAAGATTATAAGTCATTTAAATTTATGGATAAGAGTGATTGTGAATTCAGTATTCCACCAAAAGAAAAAAGTAGATAGGGAAGTACAAACACGATAGTTTTACTAAATTTTTATTTCAATGTGCTTATATACACAAGGGTAAGTATGGACTCTAATTTAATTTCTGGTCTGCTTGGTGCCGTTATAGGTGGATTGTTCACTCTGTGGGGGACGCTAATAGAAGGACGCAGACAAAATAAAAGTCAAGAGCTAGCCGCGCTTGAGAAAAGAAAACATGTTCTTGTTGGGGTAAGGTCAGAGATTACAACATTACTCGAGATATACAGAGGTCGAGTGTATGACAAAATTGAAGCTCATCAAGATGGGAATGTCTTTAATGTTATTTTTCCAATAACACAAAACAATTTTATATTTTACGAGCAGAATGCACTTGCACTGTCGTGTGTTTCAGAAGCTACATTGAGAGAGACAGTTCGGTTCTATGGTAGCGCTAAGAGTCTTGTCGACTCGTATAAAATGAACAATGATGCATTGAGACAGATTGAGGAGGTTGCAACTATTGCAGCTGATAGCCAAAATGATGTGCATAGAATAAGGTATGAGGCGTTATACCAAATGTGCATTGAGGTGGGGAAAGGGTTAAAAGAGATCCACACAGAAACGATGAAGCGCTATGCTACTTGTTTAAGTCTGATTGAGGATGAATTAAGGGAAATTGCTGCAAAAGAAAAATAATAGTTATTCATCATCAAACGTCTTTGTATGAGGGTAGGAACGACCAGCACTAACGGTAGTCGTTTCTGTTCTCTGGCTGTTCTCGTAGATACAGATTTTACCGCCCACAGTGGTCTCCTGTTCGTCTGAGAGGATTAATGTAATTCCAGCTATGGCTGGGAGACAAAAAGCCAGCAGAACGGCGTACAGTACGCTTTTTATTTTCTCTCCTAATAGTTATATGAAAAACTTTAATTAATAACCACTATAAATTAAGCTTGAATGGGTTTAGTAAAGCCCACGTACTAGGACGTAACTTTCTAACTTCGCGTTGCATGTCAACAAACATCTTCCCACCGATGCCATTCTTAATGGTGGGATTACTGATCTCGCGATTTGCATCGTTAGATATTTTACAAAGAATATCACCAGCTTTTTTATGACCTAGACCTAGCATCTCTGAAGCAAGAATATATAAATCACTCACTTTGTCAGTGTTACTATATTCCTCCATATAGTCAACCCCACGGATGATACGTAATACTTCTTTTTTAACAGCTGAGAAGGCTACTGCTTTTGAGACAACCAATCCCATATAACCACCAGTTACAATGCTCATGAGTAGGTTGGTAAAGAATTCGGACATGCTTTTCTCCATTTGTGGGCAATTAAAAATAAAGCTTACTATATATTATTATTTAACGAAGGGGAATTAATATGAATTTCATATGAAAAGTACTATCATGACTTAGCAATTTAAATAGGGTGATCATTATATTTACTATAGATATTAAAATATCATAGAAACAAAAAATTGAATGTTAAAAAGGAAAATGTTTATAAATCAGTGTGCGTTGTAAGCACACCCGTTTTAGTTCCACACATTTTTTGAGATTTCCATCTTATCAGCCATCAACCGGTATTCTTTCGGCATCAGGTTATTCAGGGATTCATGGGGCCGCTCACTGTTGTATTCATTCAGCCAGCGCTCCGTTATTACCCGTGCTTCATTCAGTGTTCTGAACAGATAAAATCCAGTATTTCGGTCCGGCACGTTAGGTTAAACCGTTCGATAAAGGCATTTTGCGTCGGTTTGCTTGGCTTGATAAATTCCAGCATCACGCCATGGTCCTCAGCCCATTGTGCCAGTGCCAGTGATATCAGCTCCGGCCCGTTATCCATTCGCATCTTCAACGGATATCCACGGTTTGCCATTATTCTGTCCAGCACCCGCACCACCCGCTGCGCCGGGATATTCAGGTCAATTTCGATGGCCAGAGCCTCGCGGTTGAAATCATCCACGACGTTGAAAGTCCGAAAACGTCGGCCACATGTCAGCGCGTCGTGCATAAAATCAATCGACCAGCTTTGGTTGAGTGCTTCCGGCGTGGCCAGCGGAGCTGGATTGCGCACCGGCAGGCGTTGCTTTCCCTTACGACGAAAGTTTAGTTTCAGCAGACAGTAAATCCGGTGTACACGCTTGTGGTTCCAGACGTGTCCCTTCCTGCTAAGTACCTGAAAAAACTTCTTAAATCCGTAGCGGGGATAGCGCTCAGCCGCCTCAGTCAGCCTCTGGATCACCGGTTCATCACGTCGCATATCCGGTTGATAACGAAACACCGTCCTGCTCAGCGATAACGTCCTGCATGCCTGGCGTATGCTCATCGTAAACTGCGTAGTCAGATAACTGACGAGCTCACGCTTTATTGCTGGTTTTAAAGCTTTTTTCGATGACGTCTTTCAGCGCCCGATATTCCAGACTCAGATCTGCAAACATCTGCTTCAGACGACGATTCTCGTCCTCAAGATCTTTGATTCTTTTGATATCAGCGGCTTCCATCCCGCCATATTTCGCCTTCCAGTTGTAGTAGCTGGCTTCGGAAATAGCGGCCTCGCGACACACATCTTTGACGGTCCTGCCAGCTTCGACTGATTTCAGGACGGAAATGATCTGGTGCTCGGTGAATCGGGCTTTACGCATGGCGATCTCCTCAGGGGACATAATCAGTATGTCGGAAGATCTCTAAAAGTGAATGGGCCGTTTTGAGGGGATACTTACATCGGCAGCCATTGCAGCCTATGAAAAAACCACAATATTGAACATGATGGCGACAACTTCGAATAGCAACAATTGATTGTTTTGCTCGTGTCACGTGGACATAAAAAAGCCCGACATTTGATCGCCGGGCTTAGTCTACAGGAACGCTATCAGCGCATTGGATAAGAGCGATAGTGATCAGTTACGTGTTCAAGCTCACCGTAGCGCATACGGCAGTAGCTACGCACGTAAACTGGCTTGTCATGCTCGTAGATGTAATCATCACGAGTAATATCATGTGCCTGCATCGCGTTCTCCTTTATCTGCGCACAACACTGTATACCTGCACAGGTTGCACTCTGTTGGGAGAACCAGTAGTGTATATATCGAATATATGTCGCACATATATACGTGTACTGGCTGGGTAACCTCCATACACACCGGGATATGTTGACGCATACCCCGACCCTAAGCCCTGTTGACGCAGGGCTATTCTTTTAGAATTCGTCATCCCTTGCATACGCTTCAATGATCTTACTAATTTTTGCAGCTTCTTCTTTTGTGAGATCAAGGGGCAGGTTTTCTATTCTCAAAAGCAAATCGTTACGTAGCGGAATAGGTAACTCAAACGTTTTCGTATCACACTCTTGTTTTACAATTTTCCGCTGCGGTGTCATTCGTGTTTTCCCCATCTGCGTATTGTGGCGTATCTCATCTATCGTTGGTGTTAGATCACCATTTTCAAATGCAATGAACTTATCAAGAGCACTTTGAAAGCGGCTTTTATAGGCTTGCATTGATGTTGATGACACCGCCCCTTCGCTGGCTAACCTTAATCTTTCGATTAAGTCTTCGACTTTAAGGTTTCGGACATCTTCGATTTCGTCTAGGCCGCTTATGTGACCTAGCAGACGGAGTGATGCATCACGAAGGTTACGCGCGGTTGCTTCACTAACAATGTTTGAGCTTGGGAGATTATGGAGGAATCGCTCAAAGTTCTGAGCTGAGTATTGTGCATCTGACATAGGGTATCCTCCAAGGGTAACTAATGTAAGCAGCATACATCTTCCAATTTTTAGAATCAATATGGATGCATCCAAAGATCGTTCTTTTTTCTTGATTACCAAAATGGTAATTTTTTTGAATCTTATTGCATCCAGTTGCATCCAGTTAGATCCGGATGGATTGACTTCCTTTCGGACACTGCCTTTATACATTTTAGTCTTGGTTTGGCGTGAGAAAGCGTTGGCAGGGGATTTGAGTTTTATACGCAGATAAGGTGATGGAGTAGCGATGGTAAGCTGTTCATTGATTTCGCTGCTTACAGGTGTCACAATAATGGTGTGACACCTACGTTCAGTGTATTGAATAAAAAGGGTTTTTATCTTTCAGCGCAAGCTGGCAGGGCCTCCACCAATTTCTGCCTTTTATTGCTTTTTCTTACCATCCCCTCAAGTATTCTTTCAGCGCTCAATAAAGTAAAAATCAACCTAGAAAAGTAGGGCTCCAGAAACGGGTGATGAACTGCTGGAAAATCTCTGGATACCAAAGCAGGGCGGGAGCATGGCAATGCGGCGTGCGGATTTCCGATATGTTCGGATTTACCCTGCGACCTAGAAAGCCGCAGGGTATGGGTGTTACGGAGTTACAATGTTGAACCAGAATTCAAAGTTATCCATGTAGCCTAACATTTCGTCCATTTTCGCCCCGTTCCCCGTTACCTTCACTTCTCCCTTATCTTCCGCCTGTTTTAGCGTTTCCTCCTTGAGGATGATTTTATTCAATGTGTCGCGGTTAAGGGTGAAGGTGGCATCGGCATCTTTGGCTTCGGCGTTGGCGGTGTGGTTTAGCACGCCGTTTTCCAGTTCCAGCTTGTACTTGCCGCCATCGCTACCAAGATCAATGTTAAACACGGCTTTGGCCTTGCCGGCCTTTTCTCCGTTGATATGCACCGCCAGGAAGTCAAAGAACATTTCCGGCGTCATCGCTCGAACGGTATCCGGGCTGGCGGTATTCGGGGTTGGCCCTTTCACCACGCCGTTACGCAGTTCCTGAGCGCCGGTGAGGTAGAAGTTACGCCATGGGCCAGATTCAGCCTGATAGCCCAGCTGTTCCAGGGCGTCAGCTTCAAGATTACGCGCGTCCTGATTATTCGGATCGGCAAAGACTATTTTACTGACAACCTGAGCGACCCAACGATAGTTGCCCTGATCAAAGTCGGTTTTGGCTTTCTTGAGGATCGCATCGGCACCGCCCATGTAATCGACGAATTTCTTCGCGGCTTCTTCCGGTGGCAGTTCATCCAGCGTGGCAGGATTGCCATCAAACCAGCCCAGATAGAGCACATAAGTCGCTTTAACATCATGGCTCACCGAACCGTAATAACCCCGGTTGGCCCAGGTTTTCGCCAGGCTGTCCGGTAGTTTGAACTTCGCTGCTATTTCATCACGGGTCAGACCCTCATTCGCCATGCGAAGGGTCTGGTCATTAATATAACGGTAAAGATCGCGCTGGCTCTTGAGCAGGTTGACGACGTTCTCGTTACCCCAGGTTGGCCAGTGGTGCTGAGCCATGATGATTTCCGCTTTGTCACCCCAGCGAACTATCGCTTCGTTAATATATTTTGACCAAGGGAGGGGTTCGCGGATTTTTGCGCCACGCAGCGAATAGGTATTGTGCAGCGTATGGGTCACATCTTCTGCCGCTTCGATGAGTTTCTTCTCTTCGATAAACCACAGCATTTCTGATGGTGCTTCAGAGCCTGGCGCCAGCATGAAATCATAGGTAAGGCCGTCGATGACCTCTTTTTGGCCATCTTTCTCTATGATGTGGGTTGGGGCAATCAGGGTGACGGTACCCGCCGAAGTGGTGGTGCCCAACCCCGCACCCACCTGGCCTTTGGCATCCGGTTTCAACAGATTGCCGTACATATAGCTGGCGCGGCGGCTCATGACGTTACCCGCCATGATGTTTTCTGCCACGGCGGCCTCCATAAAGCCGGCGGGGGCATAAACCTTCACTTTGCCAGACTTGACATCGGCCTCATCGACTACACCTCGCACACCACCATAATGGTCTACGTGGCTATGAGTGTAGATAATAGCGACAACGGGCTTTTTACCTCGATTTTTATAATAGAGATCCATACCCACTTTGGCGGTCTCTGCCGAAACCAAAGGGTCAACCACGGTAACGCCTTCTTTCCCCTCAATGATGGTCATATTGGAGAGATCCAGGTTACGGATCTGGTAAACACCATCCGTGACCTCAAACAGGCCGCTGATGTTAATCAACTGCGACTGGCGCCACAGGCTTGGGTTCACGGTATCCGGCGATTTTTCGCCTTCCTTGATGAAGGCATACTGTTGGGGATTCCAGATGACATTGCCTTTTTCACCTTTGATAATTTCGGTGGGCAAGGCAGCTATGAAACCTTTATGTGCGTTGGCAAAATCGGTGTTATCTGAGAAGGGGAGCTGATCGTACAGTGCATCATTGGCTTGTTTGGTTGCGGAGGCTGCTTCTTTCGGCGCAACTTCTGCCCAGGATGAAATAGCAAAGCCGGATAGCATTCCCGCTAACGCCAGCCCTCTCATGATTGGTGTTAATTTCATTAGGATCCCCGTTGGTTGTTAGATGGAGAATGATGAGTAACAGTGATTTCCCTTGTAACGATTTGTAACTCAAGTATTAAATGTAATAGATGATTGAGATTCGGCAAGTTTAAATAAACAAAGTGTTGTGCTTAGGCAAAATAGCGTTGGTTTTTATATCAGGAGTGGGATTTTAGTTTGGCTGGTTTTTGTTTTGTGATGTAATCATTTAAAATCAAATAGTTATTATTTTTGTTGATCTGATTTTACGTTTTTATGGGTTTATGTATTATTTGGAGTGGTTGATGGGATTTTTCGTAAAAGAAGTGTTTTTATATCGGTTATCTCCCTGTGTGGTCTATTTTACAGGGCGACAGAGAATATATTTCTGTACTCGAGTTATTAAAGTGGTGCGCTGACAGAATATCAGTGCACCACTTTTAGATCAGTGCCTAACCAGCGTGGCAAAATAGTACGCCAGCGGGATCGCCAACAGATACAACCCGGCGGGTACTTCGCGCCATTGACCGGCAATCACCTTGATAATGATATAAAACAGCAATCCACCAGCGATACCGGTACCAAAGCTGTTGGCGATCAGGGTGATCATTACCATCATCAGTACCGGCAGGCCGTCGGTGAAGTTGGCCAAATCAACTTTGCGTAGTCCGCTGAACATATTCAGACCGATCAAAATCAGCGCCGGGGCGGTGGCTTCTTTCGGGATCATCAGCGCAATCGGTGTGAACAGCAGCATCAGCAAAAACATCACCGCAGCGGCCAAGGCGGTTAGTCCGGTTTTTCCACCGGCTTCTGCCGCCGCAGAGGATTCAATCAGGGCGGTGGCGGCAGGAATACCGACTATAGGGCCAAGCGCGGCTGCGATAGAGTCCACCATAAAGGGCCGGTTGATGTGCGGCATATTGCCGTGTTCGTCCAGCAGGCCGGCTTCACCGCCTACGGCCAGCGTGGTGCCCATGGTGGAGAAAAACTCCGAGGCGAAAAAGACGAACAAATAGGGCAGGAAGGCGATATTCAATGCACCGATAAGGTCAACATGGCCAAGCACCGGGGCCAATGAATGCGGCATCGCCACGAGGCTGGTTGGCAGATGGGTGACGCCGAACGGGATGCCGACCAGAGTAGCGAACAGGATGGCCCACAAAATAGCACCGGGAATACGTCGGGCCTGCAGGGCGATGGCCAGGAACAGGCCGCAGAGGGCGATCAATGCACCGGGCGCGGTGAAATCACCCAGCATCAACGCGTTGGATTTTGCATTGGCCAGCACCAGCCCGGCATTGCGGAACCCCAGTATTGCCACGAACAGCCCGATAGAGGCCGTTAGCCCCAGCTTGATCGATTGCGGTACCGAACGGGTGACCACCTCACGTAGCCCGAGCCGCGTCAGGGCGAAAAACAAAATACCGGACCAGCAGGCGATACCCAGGCCAATTTGCCAACCGATGCCTTCACTGCCTGCAAGAGTTACGCCGACCAACACCGAGCCGCCGATGCCCGGTCCGACGATAAACGGCAGGTTGCCGTATAACGCCATCAGCAAGCTACCCAGCACAAACACCAGAATGGTGCCGGTAGTGGCAGCCCCCTTATCCATGCCGCCGACGGCTAACAACCCTGGGATCACCACCAACAGATAAGCGGCCGCCAGAAAACCGGTGATACCGGCCAGACATTCGGTTTTGACATTACTTTGCCGCGCATGCAGTTGAAAACGCCGTTGCAGCCAGCCCCCTGGTGTTGGAGCAGGTACTGAATTTTCAGCCATTTAAATTCTCTCCGTCGTTACCCGTCGTATTTTAAGCCGCAACTTGAAATCCATAGGGTACATATTGTTATTATGATTATTTTTAGGCCGGGGTTTCCCAGCAGGCGATCAGCGGATCGACAATCTGACGTGTTGAGCCGTCGGTCAGGCCGAGATCGGTCAGGTGCGGCCCGGCGTTACACGCCAGGCAGGTGCCTTCAATCGCCTTGAAAACCCGGTAAGGCGGCTCCCAGTCGGCGATTCGTGCGCTCAAATCGCGCAGGTTTTTGAACTGTTGTGCCAGCTCTGCGGCGGGCAAGTCAGAGAGCATACCGGCAATCGGCATTGCCACCTGCGCCAGAATTTCCCCGTTTTGACTCAGGGCCATGCCGCCGCCACTGGCAATCAGGGCGTTGGCGGCCAGCGCCATGTCGGCGGCATCACGCCCCAGCACAACCAGATTATGTGAGTCATGTGAGTAGCTGGTGGCAATGGCACCCCGCAACTCACCCCAGCCCTCCAGCAATGCCAGTTGCGGTGTGGCCTGATGGCGGCCATGGCGGTGCTGCACCCAGATCAGGCTAAAGCCTTGCGGGATCTGCACTTCACCGTTACGTACTTCGACCGTGGTTTCGTTCCACTGGGTAAAACGCGCGCCCTTTATGTGGCGCAGAGTGGCTTTGCCGTGACGGATCGCCGGAACCTTCAACACAAAGTCCCCGGCAGCCAAAGGTTGCAGCCGCAGGGTGTCACGCGGTGCCGCCACGTTAGGGTTGGCCTTGAGCGGCTTTTGCATCTTGCCTTGCTGTGCCGTCAATTTACCTGCGACGTAGACCTGTTGCGCTCTAAGCTGAGTCAGCGAATCAAACACCACCAGATCGGCAACGCGGCCTGCGGCAATCAGCCCGAGATCGTTGCGCTGCAAACGAATGGCGGCATTGAGCGTGGCCATCCGCAGCACGTCGGTCGCCGGCAGGCCTTGTTCGATCAACATATTGAGTAACGCTACTATGCCGCCTTTTTCCAGCAGCATATCTGGCGGGACATCATCGGTGCAGACGGTGATTTGTGAGGACAGGTGCGGCAGCGTTTTCAGCGCCGCGACAATCTCCGGCAGCAGATAAGGGTGGGAACCTCTGATTTCCAGCGTCAGACCGGCGCGTAATTTCTCCAGCGCATCGGCTCCGGAGGTCAGCTCATGGTCGGAGGTGACTCCAGCCGCCAGATAAGCCTGCAGGTCGGCGCCGCTCAGCCCGCGCGCATGGCCTTCGATCAATTTGCCGCTATTGAGTCCGGCATTGAGAATTTCCAGCATGCGTTCGCTGCCATTCAACACGCCGTGCATGTCCATGACCTCGGCGACGCCGCCGACTTCTGGCCACGCCAGCATGGTTTCCATTTCCTGGCCGGCAAAATCGGCACCGGACATTTCCAGCCCCGGAGTGGAGGGGACGCTTGAAGGGGCTGCGCAGATCACCCTGAGTGGCAGGCCGCGGCTGGCGTCTACCGCATAACGCACACCGGCAACGCCGAGCACGTTGGCCAACTCGTGCGGATCCCAGAAAATGGTGGTGGTGCCTTGGGCGACGACGATCTCGGCATAGCGTTCCGGCGGCAGGTGTGAGCTTTCAACATGCACGTGGGTGTCGATCAGTCCTGGGCTCAGATAAGCGCCGGCCAAGTCCTGCGTCTGCAAGGCTTCGGTCAGGGTGCCGCAGGGATGGACGCTGGCGATCAGTGCGCCGACGATGCCGACGTCGACGTTACGGACTTCGCCGGTTGCCATGTCAATTAACGCGGCGTTGGTCAGCAGCAAATCAAAGGGAAGTTGGCCCAATGCGGCCTTCACCGCACGCTGGCGTTCGCCCGTGCTGATGCAATGAGTGGTCATGGTAATTACCCGGCATGATGACAGGGTTGTTACTCTAGGGCGGCGGACTGGCTTTGCACAGATGATTTAATTTATCGCCTGATAAGAAACGTTTATGCTGTCGCAAACGTTTACTTTTTAGCGGACGGAAAGCTGACATGTCTGAACCCTGGCGCCGATTACCCGCGCTTTCTCTAAAGCAGATCCAATATTTCGTCACCCTGGCGCAGCTACGGCATTTTACCGATACCGCGAACCGTCTGGCGATCAGCCAACCGGCATTGAGTAGCGCATTACGGCAGATAGAGACGGTGCTGGGTGGCAAGCTGGTGAACCGTACCGCTTCAGCAGTGACGCTGACTGAACAGGGCGCAGCTATCTTGCCGCATGCCGAACGACTGCTGAATGTGGCGCAGGCGGCTTTTGATGATATGCAGCGCATCATGCTGGCAGGCGGGGATGGTACTGTACGTATCGGGCTGGTGCCTTCGGTCAGCGGGCTGTTGTTTCCGGCCGTGCCGCAATTGCTGGCGGCAAATTTTCCGCGTTTGCGGATAGAATTTCACGATCAAACCAATGACTCGTTGTTATTGCAATTAGAGAACGGGTTGATCGATTTTGGCATTGGCGCGCTCGACAGTTCGGTGCCGGAATCGCTGGAGATATATCCGTTGCAGGAGGATCCGTTCGTGGTGGTTATGCGCCGTGACGATCCGCTGGCTGAATCTCATCATCTGCCATGGCGTCAATTAACCCGACGAGATATCGCGGTTTTCTCCAAGGGGAATATCAGTCGTTTGGTTTTGGCGCTGGCGGAAAGCCATCGTCTGAATTTAACCGCCCGCTTCCAGGTGGATTTTTTGGAGACGTTATATGGGTTGGTGCGTTCGAAATTGGCGGTGGCTATTTTACCACAACTTTACACCACACATTTGAACGATGATGAATTAACCGTGGTTCAACTACAGCAGCCGATGCTTAGCCGCACCGTGGCGTTAATGCGCAGTGCGCATCGGAACCATCCGGCGTTAATTGAGGATTGTTTCCAATTGTTATTACAGGATTTTCAACAACGAATGAAAGTGCAGTAAGTCAATGAGAAAAATAGGAAGATAGAGGTAACATTGAGGCCGACGAATGTATCGGCTCAACGCGTTTTTAGCCTGGATTATCTTACGAATTTCCAAACGGCAGTAGGGATTTTATCGTAGAGTTTATTCATGGTGAGCTCGGCCAGGCGATGGTCGGCTGCTGAGTAAAACAGCTCCAGTTCGTCATCTGAAAGCTCATACTTGTTTTTTTCAATAACGCGTTCCAGTGTTTCGATCGTGGTGCATTTACGTAAACGCATCAGATAATCAATTTTAGTCATGATAACCTTTGGTGTTATAAACCGTCGAATAGAATAGTTTGGGGATAATTATCCCCTAAGTTTTCATTGTCGTACAGATGTCCTCTCCTGAGAACATTCTGAATAATCGCGCCTTGGTTTTCTGCCAACGACGCAGATCGGAATCATTTATACCGTAACTGCTGAACAGCGTGTAGGTATCATCGAGATACTCTTCGACAAGTTCCGATAAATCACTTTCGTCCATGTATTTAATTTTATAACTCATCACAAACGAAGCAATATGTTCGATCAACTCATTAAGCTGGAGGTTGACGGAAGACGTCGGATCGTTCACCCAGCCATGATGGCTGTCGCCCAGCGTGGCGATACCTTCATCATACAGGTTTTCACACAAGAATTTCAGCTGAGCAATATCGTGCCTTTTAGGCGAATACTCATCCATATCATCCCCTCCGTAAGTCTTAATTTCGGTGTTGATAACACTCTGTGAGTAAGCTGATTTACATCATGGACAGAGGTAGCTTAAAGATGATGATAAAATAAACTTCCCGTATAATGAATATAAATCATTTCTTCGCATCTGGCCTGCTGTTATTACGTAAACTTACAATTCATCTGCGGTAGATGGGCGGGAGTTATCAATGAGGTCAAAGATAAGTCCCGCTTCGGCCAGGCTGAAAGTGACGCTGTCGCTGATGTATTCCTCGGCGCTGATATCCAGACAGGCATTGAAAATTGTCCATTTATAGCGGTAACTCATTGAATACTGGCTGCTGCTCAATTCCTGAATATCAAGTATTTCTAATGAACCTTCAGCATAACGCGCGCTTTCCGAATAAAAACTCAGGCCGCTGGTCAATGCTGGCACTAACTCTGATATTTTTTCGTTAATCACTTTCTTTAGTTTTTTAACAGAAAGTGCTTCCGTCATTGTGTCGCAGCGAAGAGTGACTTGCATATAATGCCTGGCAGTATAGCGATCCTATCTATTAATCTTACTCCTTTTTTATCAATTCGTCGGTAAACTTTTCGTTAACAGTCGGATTTTTTACAGAATCTCAACGTTGTTTATCGATTAATAACCCTGATATTTCTCGGTATATCCCGGAAGGAGTAGCGCTGACGTTGTCAAAGCGGTGAATTGCCAGCGAAAGTAACGCATTCCTTGTTACGTTCAGTTGCATTAATCGTAGTGTGGGGGCTTGAGTCAGTGAAATGTTTGTGATGTTATAATGTAACACTTAACTTTCCTTCCGTCTGGCCATGAAACTGACATCCACACCGCAAGATGGTGCCATACCGTCCTTGAATTCATTGTTCACCGCCTCTGCCCGATTGCGCTGTGGCATCGCCATTTTATTACTGGCGATACTCTGGGCAGGCATCTACTGGGCGGTGGCGCTGCCATGATTACCTTACAACAGGCTGTCGTGGGCTACGGTAGTACCCCGCTTTTTCCGCCGCTCAGCGGTCACTTCACCACCGGCTCTTTGACTGCCGTCGTCGGAGTGAACGGTGCCGGCAAGTCAACACTGTTGAAAACGTTGGCCGGGCTTTTGCCTCTGCAAAGTGGGAGCCTGTCTTTTAGCGGAAATAAATTACCGCGTATGGCTTATTTACCGCAGCAGGCCGAGTTGGATCGCCAATTCCCAATGGTGGTCAGCGATCTGGTGGCGATGGGCAGTTGGCCGCAGATCGGTATGTTTAGAGGGCTAAATAAGCGAGCTGCGCAGCAGATAGCCGAGGCGCTGGATACCCTGGGGATGACTCCGATGGCCCGCAGCCCGGTCGGTGAGCTTTCCGGTGGCCAACTGCAGCGGGTACTGTTTGCTCGAATGTTGGTTCAGCAGGCGCCGCTGATTTTACTGGATGAACCTTTTACCGGTATCGACAGCGCCACTATCCGGCTATTGCTGCAAGTGATCGCTCAGTTGCATCGACAAGGCAAGACGGTCATCGCGGTGCTGCATGATATGTCGATGGTGGCGAACCATTTCCCGCAGGCCTTGTTATTGACGCCACAGTGTTGCCACTGGGGGGCGGCAGATCGGGTGCTGGAACACATTCCAGCGTTGAATATTGCCAGCTCGCCGCTGTGTCGAATGGCGGTGGCGCAATGATGTTGGTTGATCTCCTTGTCGATCCCTTTGCCTCGTTCGGTTTTATGCGTCGTGCGCTGGTGGCTTGCTTTGCCCTGTCGCTCAGTGCAGCGCCGTTGGGCGTTTTTCTGCTGTTGCGGCGCATGAGTTTGGTCGGCGATGCGCTGTCCCATGCGGTCTTGCCCGGTGCAGCGATAGGCTATCTGATTTCCGGTATGTCGATGGTGGCGATGGGCGTCGGTGGCTTTATTGCCGGGCTGGCGGTGGCCATGCTATCCGGGCTGGTCAGCCGGCGAACGCCGCTGAAAGAGGATGCCAGCTTCGCCGGTTTTTACCTGGGGTCACTGGCGCTGGGCGTCACTTTAGTCTCGCTGCGCGGTTCCAGCGTTGATTTGCTGCATGTGCTATTCGGTTCGATTCTGGCGGTGGATATTCATGCGATTGTGATGGTGGGGGCGATAGCCAGCTTGTCGCTGCTGGCATTGGCCGCACTGTACCGTGCCCTGGTGATTGAATCTTTCGATGCCACCTTTTTACGCGTCAGCGCACCGCGCTGGCTGGCGCTGATACATGGATTGTTCCTGGCGTTGGTGGTGATCAATCTGGTCGCTGGTTTCCAGATCCTCGGCACATTGATGTCGGTCGGGCTGATGATGCTTCCCGCCGCCAGCGCGCGCTTTTGGGCGCGTAATTTGCCGCATACGTTGGCGGTGGCTATGGGTATCGGCATGCTTTCAAGCCTTATTGGGTTGGAATGGTCGTACTACGCGTCATTGCCTGCAGGGCCGGCGATCGTGCTCAGCGCCAGCGTGATTTTCTTTGGGTCAATTTTGTTTGGGACGCGTGGGGGGATTTATTCCCTGGCGCGCCGTTGAGAAGTGCCAAGTGCAAGGAGAAAGTATGAAACGTTTACCTATATCGCTGGCAGTCGCTGCTCTGCTGTCCAGCCCATTGGCTATGGCGAAGACGGTTGACGCTGTCGCCAGTTTTTCTATCCTCGGCGACATCGTCAAGCAGGTGGGGGGAGAACATGTCAATGTCTCTACGCTGGTGGGGCCGGACGGCGACCCGCACAGCTTCGAACCTTCACCGAAAGACAGCAAGCTATTGTCGCAGTCTGACGTGGTGTTCGTCAGTGGCCTGGGCCTGGAAGGGTGGATCGATCGCCTGGTCAGTGCCTCGGGTTACAAAGGGCAGGTGATTACCGCATCGCAGGGGATCAACTCGCGTCAGATGAATGAAGACGGCAAAGAGGTCACCGATCCTCATGCCTGGAACAGCATGAAGAATGGCGTGCAGTACGCCACCAACGTGATGAACGCGCTGATTGCCGCTGACCCTGAGGATGCCAACTATTTCCGTCAGCGCGGCGCGGAATATATCCAGCAGCTGCAGAAGTTGGATCTGTGGGCCAAAACGCAGTTTGCCGCAGTGCCGCAGCAAAAACGCAAGGTGCTGACCAGTCACGATGCTTTTGGCTACTTTGGCCAAGAATATGGTGTCACCTTCCTTGCCCCGGTCGGCTTCTCTACCGAGGCTGAGGCGAGTGCCAGCGACGTGGCCGGGCTGATCAAACAGATCAAGCAGGAGAAGGTTAATGCCTACTTTATTGAGAACCAAACCGATCCTCGCCTGGTGAAGCAAATTGCCGCCGCCACCGGTGCCAAGGCAGGGGGGGAACTGTATCCGGAAGCCTTATCCAAAGCTAATGGTCCAGCAGCCACTTACGAGCAGGCATTTGAGCACAATGTCGATACTCTACTCGGCAGCATGAAATAACGCATTCGCCCTGTCTGTCAGGCAGGGCATTTTTGGTGTTTCAGCTTTCTCCATAAAAAAAGCCCCGTTGAGCAGCAACGGGGCTTTGCGACAGACAGATGGCACTGCTTTACTTAGCGCTTTTTCTTACGTCCCTGTACCGCTTTGAAGCGTGGGTTAGTTTTACAAATCACATAGATACGGCCTTTACGGCGCACGACCTTGCAATCCGGATGGCGGTTCTTCGCCGAACGCAATGAACTCAAAACCTGCATGTGGATCCCCTGTTACTTATTGCCGGTAAAGAAGCGGCCAAAACGTTGCTGGAAGCGCGCAGTGCTGCCTTCTTTAGAGAACTCTTTCTGCTTGCCGGTGTAATACGGGTGCGAAGCGGAAGAGACGTCGAGAGTGACATACGGCCAGCTTTCACCTTCAAGCTCAATGGTGCGATCGGTGTTAATGGTCGAACCCACCTTAAAGTAGGTATCGGCACTGAGGTCGTGGAACACCACGGTACGGTAGTTTGGGTGGATGCCTGCTTTCATGATGTGCTCCAATGTAATGTTATACTATAACAATAATTATGCGCCGCACGGCAGGGCGGATCAAGTACAAAATGCATCTGCCGATAAATTAATGAGAGTGGTTTGCATTAAGCCGATGAAGCCAAAGAAAAAGGCCGCATAAGCGGCCTTTGTATTCAGAGGTTCGGGATCACTAATTTAATCAGTGATGATCAACCGGGTGGCTGTGTTCCACATCTTCGGACTTCTTGCTGAAGCGGCGGCGAACCACCACGAAGAAGACCGGAACGAAGAAGATGGCCAGCACGGTCGCGGTAATCATCCCGCCCATAACGCCGGTACCTACCGCGTTCTGTGCGCCGGAGCCTGCACCGCTGCTGATAACCAGCGGCAGAACCCCGAGGATGAATGCCAGAGAAGTCATCAGAATTGGACGCAGACGCATACGCACCGCTTCCAACGTGGCTTCTATCAGACCCTTGCCTTCTTTATCCATCAGGTCCTTGGCGAATTCCACAATCAATATGGCGTTCTTCGCCGACAGACCTATGGTGGTCAACAGCCCCACCTGGAAGTAAACGTCGTTGTTAAGGCCGCGCATGGTGGCCGCCAGCAACGCACCGATAACCCCCAGTGGCAGAACCAGCATGACCGAGAACGGAATTGACCAGCTCTCGTACAATGCTGCCAGACACAGGAACACCACCAGAATCGAGATGGCATACAGTGCTGGAGCCTGGTTACCGGACAGACGTTCCTGATAGGACATACCGGTCCAGTCGTAACCAATGCCGCTCGGCAGCTTGGAGGCCAGTTCTTCCATCAGGTTCATGGCTTCACCGGTACTCTTGCCTGGCGTTGCCTGACCCAAAATTTCCATGGAAGGCAGACCGTTATAACGTTCCAGACGCGGTGAACCGTATTCCCATTTCGCCGAGGAGAAGGCGGAGAACGGAACCATCTGGCCGCTGGTGCCGCGGACAAACCATTTATTGATATCTTCCGGCAACATACGGAACGGCGCATCAGCCTGTACGTACACTTTCTTCACACGACCACGGTCGATGAAGTCGTTAACGTAAGAGCCACCCAACGCGGTGCTCAGCGTGCTGTTAATGGTGGTGATGCTAACGCCCAGAGCCTTGGCTTTTTCCTGGTCGATAATCAGTTTGAACTGCGGCGTATCTTCCAGACCGTTAGGGCGCATGCCCACCAGCATGTCCGGATGCTTGGCAGCCATGCCCAGCAACTGGTTACGTGCTTCGGTCAGTTTCTCATGCCCCAGGCCACCCTGGTCAATCAGCTGGAAGTCAAAACCGGTCGCGGTACCCAGTTCGATAATCGCCGGCAGGTTGAACGGGAATACCAGGCCATCTTTGATTTGCGAGAACGCGCCCATTGCGCGGCCTGCAATCGCCGGGACCTTATTCTCTTCACCTTTACGTTCAGACCAGTCTTTCAGGCTGACGAATGACAGACCGTTGTTCTGACCGTTACCGTTAAAGCCGAAGCCCGCAACGGTAAACACCGAAACCACGTTGTCTTTTTCTTTGGTCATGAAGTAGTCGGTGACTTCTTCCAGAACCTTAGAGGTACGCGCTTCGGTAGCACCCGCAGGCAACTGCACCATGGTCAGCAAAATACCCTGGTCTTCGTCCGGCAGGAACGAGGAAGGCAAGCGCAGGAACAGCAGCGCCATGCCGACAACGATCAGCAGGTAGATCACCAGATAACGACCGGTGCTGCGCAGAATGTTGGCTACGCTGTCGGTGTAGTGATGGGTGCTCTTTTCGAACATGCGGTTAAACCAACCGAAGAAGCCGGTTTTAACCCCGTGGTCGCCTTTCGCTACGGGTTTCAACAAGGTGGCGCACAGTGCAGGCGTCAGAATCAACGCTACCAGTACCGACAGCGCCATCGCAGAAACGATGGTGATGGAGAACTGACGGTAGATAGCACCGGTCGAGCCGCCGAAGAACGCCATAGGGACGAATACCGCCGACAGCACCATGGCAATACCGACCAACGCGCCCTGGATCTGTTCCATCGATTTCTTGGTGGCTTCCTTCGGCGGCAGTCCCTCTTCGGACATTACACGCTCGACGTTCTCTACCACCACGATGGCATCATCCACCAACAAGCCTATCGCCAGCACCATGCCGAACATCGTCAGGGTGTTTATCGAGAAGCCGAAGGCCGCCAGAATGGCAAAGGTCCCCAGCAACACCACCGGTACCGCAATGGTTGGGATCAGGGTTGCGCGGAAGTTTTGCAGGAACAAATACATCACCAGGAATACCAGGATGATGGCTTCGATCAGCGTTTTCACCACTTCGTTAATCGAGATTTTAACGAACGGCGTGGTGTCGTACGGATAAACCACTTTCATCCCTTGCGGGAAGAAAGGCTGCATTTTGGTCAGCGCGTCTTTCACACCTTGTGCAGTGTTCAGGGCGTTGGCACCGGTAGCCAGTTTGATACCCAGGCCTGCCGCCGGTTTGCCGTTATAACGTGCGGTCACCGCATAGCTTTCAGCTCCGCGCTCAATGTGTGCCACGTCGCTCAGGCGAACCTGAGAACCGTCGGCATTCACCTTCAGCAGAATTTTGCCGAACTCTTCTGGAGAGGTCAGACGGGTCTGCGCGATGATCGAGGCGTTAAGCTGTTGACCCGGCACCGGTGGCATCCCACCCAATTGCCCTGCGGCGATTTGGTTGTTCTGCTCGGTAATGGCGGACGTCACATCAGTAGTGGTCAGCTGGAAGTTATTGAGCTTATTTGGATCCAACCAGACACGCATCGCGTACTGGGCACCAAACAGCTGCACTTCACCCACGCCGGATGAACGGCTGATCGGGTCCTTGATGTTAGAGGCCACATAGTCCGCGATGTCGTCCTGAGTCATGCTCGGATCGTCGGAAATAAAGCCGGCTACCATCAGGAAGCTGCTGCTGGACTTTTCAACTTTCAGGCCCTGCTGCTGTACTTCTTGCGGCAGTAACGGCGTAGCCAATGACAGTTTGTTCTGTACCTGAACCTGCGCGATGTCAGGGTCTGTTCCAGAGTTAAACGTCAGTGTAATGGTAACGCTACCAGAGGAATCACTGGTGGAGGACATGTACATCAGATTATCGATACCGTTCATGTTCTGTTCGATAATCTGAGTCACGGTATCCTGCACCGTTTTTGCATCTGCGCCCGGATAGTTTGCGGAAATACTGACCGCCGGTGGTGCAATAGTTGGATACTGCGCAATCGGCAGTTTCATTATTGACAGCACACCCGCCAACATGACGATGATGGCGATTACCCAGGCGAAAATAGGGCGATCTATAAAGAACTTAGCCATGTCTTACCGGCTCCTTTTTATGACTTCTGCGCTTCAGACTGCGGCTGCTTTTGCGCCTGAGTGTCAACTTCCTGCACTTTTACCTGAGCGCCTGGGCGGACTTTCATCAGGCCAGTGACAATTACGCGGTCGCCGGCTTTCAAGCCGTCGGTAACCAACCATTTGTCACCAATCGCCTGGTCCGCTTTCAGCGTGCGCATTTCGACTTTATCGTCAGCGCCCACCACCATCGCGGTAGCTTCGCCACGCGGGTTACGTGTTACACCCTGCTGTGGCACCAGCAATGCATCGCTGCGCACGCCTTCGTCCAGACGGGCGCGAACGAACATACCTGGCAGCAGCGTATCGTTCGGGTTAGGGAACAGGGCGCGAATGGTGATTGAACCGGTGGTTTCATCCACGGTGACGTCAGAGAATTCCAGCGTGCCTTCCTGAGCGTACTGCGCGCCGTTCTCCAGCAGCAGTTTCACCTTGGCCTTGCCGTTTTCCTGTTTCAGCGCACCGCTGGCCAATTCTTGCTTCAGGCGCAGGAAGTCGTTGCTCGACTGAGTGACGTCGACGTAAATCGGATCCAACTGTTGCACGGTAGACAGCGCCGTGGTTTGACCGTTGCTGACCAGCGCGCCTTCGGTTACTGAAGATTTGCCGATACGCCCGGAGATTGGGGACGTCACTTTAGTGTAAGCCAGGTTGATACGCGCAGTTTCAACCGCCGCTTTTGCGGCTATCACAGCGGCGTCTGCCTGCTGCAGGTTGGAAACGGCTGTATCGTAATCCTGCTTGCTGATGTAGCTGGTGCCCAGCAAGGGCTTGTAGCGGTTGACCGTCACGCGCGCGATAGAAGCGCTGGCCTGTGCTTTGGCCAGATCGCCTTTGGCGCTGTCATAGCTTGCCTGATAGGTAGCAGGATCAATCTGATACAGGGAAGTGCCTGCCTTGATATCACTGCCTTCAACAAAGTTGCGTTTCAGGATAATACCGCTGACCTGAGGGCGAACTTCGGCGATACGATACGCAGCGGTGCGGCCAGGAAGATCGGTAGTCATATTGAGAGGCTCGGCCTTCAAAGTCACTACACCCACTTCGGGAGCCGGTGGTTGGGCGCCTTGCTGTTGGGTTTCTTTATCGTTACATCCTGTAAGCATTAAGCTGCCTGAAAGCATCAGAACTGCCGCCAGAGGCGTTAACCCTCTGTTTTTGTTCATAGAAAAACCTCAAGTGTCCGATTTCAAAATGATCAATGGATCACAAGCTTTAAAACCCATTGCTGCGTTAATTATATGTGCGTGCTATGGTACATACATACGCGAATGTATGTAAATCACACTCCCCCGAAAAAACAACGTCATGGCACGAAAAACCAAACAGCAGGCGCTAGAAACTCGACAGCACATACTTGATGCTGCGGTGCAAGAATTTTCTGAACGTGGCGTTTCTGCAACGTCACTGACAGATATTGCCACTGCTGCCGGAGTTACGCGTGGTGCAATTTATTGGCACTTCAAGAACAAGGTAGACCTGTTTAATGAAGTTTGGGAATTATCAGAGTCAAAAATTGGTGATCTGGAACTAGAGTATCAGGCAAAGTTCCCCGAGAATCCACTGCGTATTTTACGGGAAATTCTGATTTACATTCTGACGGCTACGGTCGATGACAGCCGCCGACGAGCGCTGATGGAAATCGTTTTCCACAAGTGCGAATTCGTCGGTGAGATGATGCCGCTGCATGAGGCGCGTAAAGTCTTATACCTGACAGGTTATGAACGCATTGAGTCGGTGCTGCGTGACTGTATGGGCCACGGCCAACTGCCCGTTGATTTGCACACCCGCCGCGCGGCAATTATCCTGCATGCTTATATTACCGGCCTGATGGAGAATTGGCTGTTTATGCCGGAGAGCTTTGATCTGAAAGCCGAAGCGACGGCGCTGATCGACTCCTTCCTCGAAATGGTTCAATTCAGTCCCGCCTTACGAATCAAGCCGGAAGAACTGGCGACGCAGCCACACAGCGTCGAAATCCATCCTTTATAGGAGAAACACCATGTCATCCGTAGTGTTGATTGCCAATGGCGCCGCCTATGGCCACGAATCCCTGTTTAACGCCCTGCGTCTGGCCATTACCCTGAAAGAGCAGCAAAGCGATCTCGACCTGAAACTGTTTCTGATGTCCGATGCGGTGGTGGCCGGGCTGGCAGGCCAACAGCCGCGCGAAGGTTACCATTTGCAGCAGATGCTGGAAATTCTCACCGCGCAACAGGTGCCGGTGAAGCTGTGCAAGACCTGCGCCGACGCACGTGGCGTGAGCCAATTGCCACTGGCGGATGGGGTAGAGATCGGAACCCTGGTCGAGTTGGCGCAGTGGACGCTGGCGGCAGGCAAAGTGCTGACGTTCTGATCCTGCGACATCTGTACATCACCAGCAATGCTTTTCTTATTCTTTGGCTATCTGCGATCGTGATAATCTTTAGGCTTCTTTATTATTGATTCGAAGCCAAATCATGCATCGCAGGTTAGCTAAAGGTTCTTTTCTGGCGTTCCCCTCGTTCCTGAGTGTGGGCCTTTCCCGCACCCTTGCCCTGTTTTTACTGATCGCGGTTTGTGCGGTGTGCCAACCTGCGGCCTATGCGTCCCTGAATGGCGACCTGCCGTCCCGTAGCGAAATTCAAGGCCAGATTGAAGCCTTGAACAAGCAAAAGACGCTGACCCCGGTCAATAAGCTCACCCAACAAGATTTGGCCCGCACGCTTGAGCTGCTGGACGCGATTGAACGAACTAAACAGGATGGCGCTCAGCTTAAGCAGCAGTTGCAACTGGCGCCGGGCAAATTGCGTCAGGTAACCGCCGATCTCGATGCACTCAAGACGCCGGTAGACGGCACGGCCGCCAGGGCCGAACTGCTGCAGCTTTCGCTGCGCCAGTTGGAAACCCGCCTTTATCAAACCCTCGACGACCTGCAGACTGCGCAGGAAAACCTGTCGACCTATAACAGCCAGCTGGTTTCACTGCAGACCCAGCCGGAGCGGGTGCAGAGCAGCATGTACACCGCTTCGCAGCGTCTGCAGGAGATCCGTAACCAAATCAACGATCAGACGCCGGGCCAAAACTCACTGCGCGACAGCCAGTTAGTGATGCTGGCAACCGAACAGACGTTGCTCAATGCGCAAATTGATCTGCAGCGCAAAAGCCTGGAAGCCAACACCACCCTGCAAGATTTGCTGCAGAAACAGCGCGATTACACCACCGGGCATATTGATGCTTTGGATCACAGCGTGCAGTTGCTGCAAGAAGTGGTCAACAGCAAGCGCCTGACGCTGTCGGAAAAAACCGCCAAAGAGGCGCAGAACCCGGAAGATGCGACTGACATTCAGCACGATCAATTAGTCAGTAAAGAGCTGGATGTTAACCGCCAACTCAGCCAACGGCTGATTGCTGCCACCGAAGAGAGCAACGTGCTGTTCCAGCAGAATATTCGGGTGAAGAACTGGCTCGATCGTGGCCTGCAGGCGGAACGTAATCTGAAAGAACAGATCCAGGTGCTCAAAGGCAGTCTGGTGCTGTCACGCATTTTGTATCAGCAACAACAGAGCCTGCCGCAGGGGACGCTGGTGGCAGACATGGGCACGCGCATCGCCGATCTGCGTCTGGAACAGTTTGATATCAACCAGCAGCGCGACGACCTGTTCAAAGGCGACGATTACATCAATAAGCTGGTTGCCGACAGCAAAGAAAAAGCCAGTGCGGACGTGCTGGACGCTTTAAACGAAATCGTCGATATGCGGCGTGAGCTGTTGGATCAGTTGAACAAACAGCTTAGCAATCAGTTGGCGCAGTCGATCAACCTGCAGATCAACCAGCAGCAGTTGACCAGCGTTAACAGCTCGCTGCGGGATACGCTGACCCAGCAGATTTTCTGGGTTAACAGTAACAAACCGGTTGATTTGGCGTGGTTGAAAGCCCTGCCGGGGGCGGTCAGAGATCAACTCGCCACCCTCGATTTCAAATTAGACCTTGGAAAAATAGTGCAGGGCGGTTTGAACTCGCTGGTGGTGCTGATCCCGCTGTTGCTGCTGCTCGGCCTGTTACGCTGGCGCTACAAGCTGATCGACAGCCATTTGCAACGGCTGGCCAACGATGTCGGGCAGTTAAAGCGCGATGGCCAACTGCACACACCCAAAGCCATCTTACTGACCTTGCTGAAGGTTGTTCCCGGCTCGGCGCTGCTGCTGGGGGCGGGGTTCTGGGGGGATCGTGCCGAAATTGGCCTCAGTGATTTCATTTGGGCGCTGTCGCAGCAGTTGGCGCTATTTTGGCTGATTTTCGGCTTCACCTACCGCATGCTGGCAGTGGGCGGCGTTTGTGAGCGGCACTTTAATTTTGCCCCTGAGCTTTGTGCGCATTACCGCCGTCAGACGGTGCGCCTGGGCCTGGCGCTGCTGCCGTTGATCTTCTGGTCGGTGCTGGGCGAGAAAGCGCCGCTGCGGCTGGTGGAAGACGTGATCGGCCAGGTGGTGGTCATGCTGACGCTGGCACTGCTGACCGTGCTGGTGTTCCCGATGTGCCGTGACAGTTGGCGCGAGAAAGGTTCGCACGCGGTGCGATTGGTGATTGTTACCGCCATTGCTGCCACACCGTTGATCCTGCTTGGGCTGATGTTTGCCGGTTACTTCTACACCACGCTGCGGCTGGCTGGCCGCTGGATCGACAGTTTGTACCTGTTTTTCCTGTGGAATATTGTATATCTGACTGCGATCCGTGGGTTGAGCGTCGCGGCGCGCCGTCTGGCTTACCGCCGTGCGCTGGCCCGTCGCCAGAGCCTGGCGAAAGAGAAAGAGGGAGCCGAAGGGCTGGAACCGGTTGAAGAACCTCCTTTGGCGCTAGATCAAATCAACCAGCAGTCGCTGCGTCTGACCACCATGGCGCTGTTTATTATCTTCGCCAGCGCTTTTTATGCCATTTGGTCCGATCTGGTGACGGTGATCTCGTATCTGGACAGCATCACGCTATGGCATTACACCTCTACCGTTGCCGGCAGCAGCGTGGCGCAGGCGGTAACGCTGGGCAACATGATGGTAGCGATAGCGGCGGTTATCGTCGCCTACGTCATGACGCGCAACCTGCCTGGTTTACTGGAGGTGGTGGTGTTGTCGCGGCTGCAGTTGCGGCAGGGCACATCTTACGCGGTCACCACCATACTGACCTATCTGATTACCACCGTGGGTGCAGTGACCGCACTGGGATCGCTGGGCGTATCCTGGGATAAGCTGCAGTGGCTGGCGGCCGGTTTGACCGTCGGGCTGGGCTTCGGTTTACAGGAGATTTTCGCCAACTTTGTCTCCGGTCTGATTATCCTGTTTGAACGGCCGATCCGTATCGGCGATACCATTACTATCGGCAGTTTCTCAGGCTCGGTCAGCAAAATCCGCATTCGTGCCACTACCATCACCGACTTTGACCGCAAAGAAGTGATCATCCCTAACAAGGCGTTTGTTACCGAGCGGTTGATCAACTGGTCGCTGTCAGACACCATCACCCGCGTATTGATCAAGGTTGGCGTAGCCTACGGATCTGATCTGGACAAGGTGAAAGCGGTGCTGTTGCAGGCGGCGCGCGATAACCCGCGGGTGATGACCGATCCCGAGCCGCAGGTATTCTTCCTTAATTTCGGCGCCAGCACGCTGGATCACGAACTGCGCCTTTACGTGCGTGAGTTGCGTGACCGCAGCTATACCGTTGACGAACTGAACCGCTCGATCGAACGCCTGTGCCGTGAGAACGATATCAATATCGCCTTCAACCAGCTTGAGGTGTATTTGCATAATCAGCAGGGCAACGAGGTGCAGGAAGTGAAACGGACATTATCGCCGGATGAAGGCGGTACGTCGGCAGGATGATAATGGAATGAGAAGCAAGGGTTCAGCGCAGGCTGAACCCTGTTTACTGGCCGACAGGCAGGTAAGGGGAGGTTACGCCGTTGCGTTGCAACTTTTCCTGGTAGTCCCGTTTGACAATATCCAGCGCCGCCAGCGCGGTGGCCGGATCGATCTCATTGCATTCCAGCAGGTAAATCAGGTCTACCGCCAGTTGCAATTCTGCTGAGGCATTTTCTAGAGACATAAAACCCACGTTTAAATTGAGATGAATGAGTGATGCTTCGCTTCGGCTGAGTATAGTGAACAAGATCCGCGGAGGGGAAGAATCATTAAAATATTGTGATAAATCTTCAAAAACCGTTTTCTTTACGTTCAATACTGCGCTCGATTCGTGCCAACGCCTGGCGGCAACGCATCAATCGGCCTTCCAGCGCCGCCAGCTCATGCTGCAGTTTTTGCTGCGCTGCCAGCGTGGTCTGTCTGCCCAACAGACTTTCCCGATCCTGGATCATCGAAATAATCCGACGCTCATAATCCTGATGCTCAGCCAGCTTATGGTACAAATCGGCCGCCACGACTTCCTTGGGCTGATTTTTCCGGCGCAGTGCCTGGGTCGCCAATTCGCGCTGCAGGGCGGTGATCTGCGCCACCAGTCTCTCGGCCAGAAAGGCCACCTGGGTGGTGCGGCTGTCGTTGGCTGCGGTCTGCAACTGGGCGAAGTTCTTTTGTACTTCTGTCAGGTAATCGCGCAGCCGGGTACCGCGGTTGGAAAATAACGCAGCGTCAAAGCGTGCCTGAGGGATCGGTGCGTCGCCTTGCGGTGTGATTTCGCCGGCTAACACCGTGATCTGTTGTTCTAACACTTGTAAAAGACGCTGAGTACTCACGTTGGCTCCATGACGAGGATAGTGGACTCAGCTTGCACGCGTTCACACCGTGAAACAAGCGCTGTACGCATATTCCGGCCGCTGCGACTGGTGACGCTGGGGAGGCTGGTGATAAAGTGACGTCAGACAGATTGATGGACAAGGATCCCCATGACGCGTTGGTTATTGATAATCCTCGGTTGGCTGGCGGTGGTGCTGGCGACGCTGGGCGTGGTATTGCCGCTGTTGCCCACCACGCCCTTTTTGCTGCTGGCCGCCTGGTGCTTTGCCCGTTCGTCGCCGCGATTTCACGCCTGGTTGCTGTACCGTTCATGGTTTGGCTCCTATCTGCGCCATTGGCAACAGCACCGCGCCTTGCCGCCGGGGACCAAATGGAAGGCCGTATTGATGATTGTGCTGACGTTTGCGATTTCGCTGTGGTTGGTGAAGCTTTGGTGGGTGCGCGGTTTACTGTTGGTGATGCTGGCCGTTCTGCTGATCTTTATGTCACGGCTGCCGGTTGTTGACCTGCCACAACAAAAACAGCGCTGATCGCACACCGTCGGTTGCATTTGTCCGCCAGTTTGCATAAATTTGACCGTTTTCGTGTGCGGGTTAAGATGACCTGCGCGCAAGTCATCAGGCAGTTTTATCAGGCAACAATTATGACCGCTACTGCGCAGCAGCTTCAGTTTATTAAAGACAGTATCAAAACCATCCCGGATTACCCTAAGCCGGGCATACTGTTCCGTGACGTCACCAGCCTGCTGGAAAATCCGCTGGCCTACGCCGCCAGCATTGAATTGCTGGTTGAGCGTTTCCGCGAAGCGGGCGTCACCAAAGTGGTTGGCACCGAAGCGCGCGGCTTCCTGTTTGGCGCCCCGGTTGCGTTGGCGCTGGGCGTGGGTTTTGTACCGGTGCGCAAACCGGGCAAGCTGCCGCGTGCCACCCTCAGCGAAAGCTATGAGCTGGAATACGGCACCGACAAGTTGGAAATCCACACCGATGCTATCAGCGCCGGTGATAAAGTGCTGGTGGTGGACGATCTGCTGGCAACCGGCGGCACCATCGAAGCCACAGCAAAACTGATCCGCCGTCTGGGTGGTGAAGTGACCGACGCCGCCTTCATTATCAATCTGCCGGATCTCGGCGGTGAAGCGCGTTTAAACACCCTGGGTATTGAATGCTACAGCCTGGTCAACTTCTCCGGCCACTGATCTGCATTACCACAACGGCCTCGCGGATCGCCGCGGGGCTGTGTTAGCATGACCCTCCAGATTACTCGACTTTTCCGGTATTAATGAGCTATCAGGTTCTAGCCCGTAAGTGGCGCCCTCAAACGTTTGCAGATGTGGTCGGACAGGAACATGTCCTGACGGCACTGGCTAACGGCCTCTCGCTGGGGCGGATCCATCACGCCTATCTGTTCTCGGGTACGCGCGGCGTGGGTAAAACCACCATTGCGCGCCTGCTGGCCAAAGGCCTGAACTGTGAAACCGGCATCACCGCCACGCCGTGCGGTCAATGTGATAACTGCCGCGAGATTGAGCAGGGACGTTTTGTCGATCTGATCGAGATCGACGCCGCGTCCAGAACCAAGGTGGAAGATACCCGCGATCTGCTGGATAACGTCCAGTACGCCCCCGCCCGTGGCCGCTTCAAGGTTTACCTGATTGACGAAGTGCACATGCTCTCGCGTCACAGCTTCAATGCGCTGTTGAAAACGCTGGAAGAGCCGCCTTCGCACGTCAAATTCCTGTTGGCAACCACCGACCCGCAAAAGTTGCCGGTAACCATTTTGTCCCGCTGTCTGCAATTTCATCTGAAGGCGCTGGACGTCGATCAGATCCGCAGCCAGTTGGAAACGGTGCTGCAGGCAGAGCAGATCACCAGCGATCAGCGTGCGTTGCAGCTATTGGCGCGTGCCGCCGATGGCAGCATGCGTGATGCACTGAGCCTCACTGACCAGGCGATTGCCATGGGACAGGGGCAGGTGACCACCGCCACCGTCAGCCAAATGCTGGGCACGCTTGACGATGAACAGCCGCTGGCTATTCTCGAAGCGCTGGTCAGTGCCGATGGCGAAAAGGTGATGGCCCAGGTCGCGCAGGCTGCTTCGCGCGGTGTCGATTGGGAAAATCTGCTGATCGAGACGCTGGCGTTGCTGCACCGTATTGCGATGGTGCAGTTGCTGCCGTCGGTGTTGGATAATCATTACGCCGCCATTGAACAGCGGCTGCGTGAGCTGGCGCGTACCTTGCCGCCGACTGACGTACAGCTCTATTACCAAACGCTGTTGGTTGGCCGCAAAGAGCTGGCCTTTGCGCCGGATCGCCGCATGGGGGTTGAAATGACCCTGCTGCGCGCGCTGGCGTTTCATCCGAAGGCGATGATCCCCGAGCCGGTAGCCATGGTGCAGACTGCACCTGTGCAGATGGCTCAGCCGCAAGTTCAAGCGGCCCAGCCGCCACAGTTTCAGGACGCACCGCCGCCGTTAGGGCAGGTTGCACCGCAGAACAATCAGCAAGCGAATTTACCGGATGCCACCGCGCAATTATTAAAGGCGCGTACCCAACTGCTGAGGCAGCAGGGAGCATCCACAACAAAAAAGAGTGAACCGGCGGCGCCTGGAAAAGCGCGGCCGGCGAACTCGGCACTGGAGCGATTGGCTTCCGTGACTGAGCGCAGCCAGCAGCGCCAGGCGGAAAAGATCGTGCAGGAAAAACCGGCCAAGCCGGAGGCTTATCGCTGGCGCGCACTGACCGAGCCGGAGGCCGAACCGGAGCCGCTGGCTACGCCGAAAGCGTTGCGCACCGCGCTCGAGCATGAGAAAACGCCCGAGCTGTCGGCGAAGCTGGTGGTTGAATCGCTGGAACGCGACGCCTGGGCGGCGGAAATCGATAAGCTTAAAATCCCAAAACTGGTGCAGCAACTGGCATTAAACGCGGTTAAACAACAGTTGGAACCCGGTAAGATTTGTCTTCACCTGCGGTCGTCGCAGCGTCACCTGAATTCGCCTTCGGCGCAGAAGGTGCTGACCGATGCGCTCAGCGAGCTGTACGGTAGCCCGGTTGAGTTGACCGTGGTGGAAGACGATAATCCGGCGGAGCGGACTCCGCTGGAGTGGCGACAAGCCATTTATGAAGAAAAACTGGCGCAGGCGCGCCAGTCGATCGTTACGGATACCCATATTCAGACTTTGCGCCGTTTCTTCGACGCGGACCTGGATGAAGAGAGTATTCGCCCCATTTAAACGCTGCGTAAAGTGCGCGGCCCTAGCGACGAGAGACGACTATGTTTGGTAAAGGCGGTCTGGGCAACCTGATGAAGCAAGCCCAGCAAATGCAAGAAAAAATGCAGCAGATGCAGGAAGAAGTCGCCAAATTGGAAGTGACTGGCGAATCCGGTGCCGGCCTGGTGAAAGTCACCATCAATGGCGCGCACAACTGCCGTCGTGTGGAGATCGATCCGAGCCTGATGGAAGACGATAAAGATATGCTGGAAGACCTGATCGCTGCTGCGATCAACGACGCCGCACGTCGTATCGACGAAACCCAGAAAGAGAAAATGGCGTCTGTGTCCAATGGCATGCAACTGCCACCTGGCTTTAAGATGCCGTTCTGATGCAAACCAGCCCGCTCCTTGAAACATTGATGGAGGCGTTGCGTTGCCTGCCGGGCGTTGGCCCTAAGTCGGCGCAGCGCATGGCATTCCAACTGTTGCAGCGCGATCGCAGCGGTGGCATGCGTTTGGCGCAGGCGCTGACCCGCGCCATGTCGGAAATCGGTCACTGTGCCGATTGCCGCACCTTCACCGAGCAGGATATCTGCACCATCTGCGCCAATCCGCGCCGTCAACAAAACGGCCAGATCTGCGTGGTGGAAAGCCCGGCTGATATTCACGCCATCGAGCAGACCGGCCAGTTCGCCGGGCGCTACTTTGTGTTGATGGGCCACCTGTCGCCGATGGACGGCATTGGCCCAGGCGATATCGGTCTGGATCGGCTGGAGCAACGGCTGGAAAAAGAAAGCGTTACTGAAGTGATCCTGGCGACCAACCCGACGGTGGAAGGTGACGCAACCGCCAACTACATCGCCGAGATGTGTGGTCAGTATGGCGTAGTGGCCAGCCGCATTGCCCACGGCGTGCCGGTGGGTGGCGAGCTGGAGATGGTCGACGGCACCACGCTGTCGCATTCCCTGGCCGGTCGCCACGTTATCAAGTTCTGATGCTTAGCGGGGCCATCACGGCCCCGTTACTTTGCCAAAAAAATTCCCCCAGTCGCTTGAAAAACAATGCTCTGACCCCCACTTGATCCTCATTGTCCGATTTTGGTAGCTATATCTTTGAGGTAATCAATGAGTATGAAAGGTCAAGAAACCCGTGGTTTCCAGTCTGAAGTAAAACAACTGCTTCATTTGATGATTCATTCGCTGTACTCCAATAAAGAAATTTTCCTGCGCGAGCTGATCTCCAACGCCTCAGACGCCGCCGACAAGCTGCGTTTCCGCGCGCTGTCCGCGCCAGAGCTGTATGAAGGCGACGGCGAGCTGCGTGTGCGTCTTTCCTTCGATAAAGACCAGCGTACGCTGACCATTGCCGACAACGGCATTGGCATGAACCGCGAAGAAGTGATTGAAAACCTGGGCACCATTGCAAAATCAGGGACTAAAGCCTTCCTGGAGTCTATCGGCTCCGATCAGGCCAAAGACAGCCAACTGATCGGCCAGTTTGGCGTGGGCTTCTACTCCGCGTTCATCGTGGCGGATAAAGTCACCGTGCGTACCCGCGCAGCCGGTGCAGCCGCCGATCAGGGCGTGTTCTGGGAGTCCGTCGGTGAGGGCGATTACACCATTGCCGACGTCAGCAAAGAAGATCGCGGTACCGAAATCACCCTGCATCTGCGCGAAGGCGAAGATGAATATCTCGACGCCTGGCGTCTGCGTTCGGTGATCGGTAAATACTCCGACCACATCGCACTGCCGGTTGAGATTGAAACCAAAAACGAAGAAGACGGCACCGTCACCTGGGAAAAAATCAACAAGGCGCAGGCCCTGTGGACCCGTAGCAAGGCCGACGTCACCGACGAAGAATACAAAGAGTTCTACAAACACATTGCTCACGACTTTACCGATCCGTTGAGCTGGAGCCACAACCGGGTGGAAGGCAAGCAGGAATACACCAGCCTGCTGTATATCCCGGCCCAGGCCCCGTGGGACATGTGGAACCGCGATCACAAGCACGGTCTGAAACTGTATGTACAGCGCGTGTTTATCATGGACGAAGCTGAACAGTTCATGCCGAACTATCTGCGTTTCGTGCGTGGCCTGATAGATTCCAACGATCTGCCGCTGAACGTCTCGCGTGAAATTCTGCAAGACAGCCGTGTGACGCAAAACCTGCGTGGCGCGCTGACCAAGCGTGTGCTGCAGATGCTGGAAAAACTGGCCAAAGACGACGCGGAAGGCTACCAGAAGTTCTGGCAGCAGTTCGGCCTGGTGTTGAAAGAAGGCCCGGCGGAAGACGCGAACAATAAAGAAACCATCGCCAAACTGCTGCGTTTCGCCTCTACCCAGAGTGACAGCTCGGCGCAGACGGTTTCGCTGGAAGAGTACGTTGGCCGCATGGCCGAAGGGCAGGAGAAGATTTATTACATCACTGCCGACAGCTATGCCGCCGCCAAGAGCAGCCCGCACCTGGAACTGTTCCGCAAGAAAGGCATCGAGGTATTGCTGCTTTCTGACCGTATCGATGAATGGATGATGAGCTACCTGACCGAATTTGACGGCAAGCCGTTCCAGTCGGTCAGCAAGGCGGACGACGCGCTGGACAAACTGGCGGATGAAACCGAAGAGCAGAAGGCCGCTGAGAAGCAGCTGGAGCCTTTTGTTGACCGCGTGAAGACTCTGCTGGGCGATCGTGTGAAGGATGTGCGTCTGACGCACCGCTTGACCGATACGCCGGCTATCGTCATCACCGACGCCGATGAAATGAGCACCCAGATGGCAAAACTGTTTGCCGCTGCGGGCCAGGAAGCGCCGGCCGTGAAATACATTTTCGAATTGAATCCGGAGCATGCGCTGGTCAAACGCGCATCCGATGTGGGCGATAACGAACAATTCGCCGAGTGGATTGACCTGTTATTGGATCAGGCGCTGCTGGCCGAACGCGGCACGCTGGAAGACCCAAATCAGTTTATCCGCCGCATGAATAAGCTGTTGTCCGCATAATTTCGACCTTATACGCCTCTGACCTAAAGGTTGGAGGCGTTTTTTTTTGCTTTTCTCGCTGATTTTCAGCGTTTTACCCTCTTTTTTGCCCTTTCTGCTCCGCAATCGATTTCCTCGCGTACCTTGAGCCAGCCCCCCCTGAAATGGTATGGTTGAGCGTTTTCGCAATTTTATAAAAACTACATAGCAAGGGGATTTACGCAATGCGTATCATTCTGCTGGGCGCTCCGGGCGCTGGTAAAGGTACTCAGGCTCAATTCATCATGGAGAAATACGGTATTCCGCAAATCTCTACTGGTGATATGTTGCGCGCAGCCGTGAAGGCCGGCAGTGAACTGGGCAAGCAGGCGAAAGAAATCATGGATGCCGGCAAGCTGGTAACCGATGAACTGGTCATTGCACTGGTTAAAGAACGCATCACCCAGGAAGACTGCCGTAACGGCTTCCTGCTGGACGGTTTCCCACGCACTATTCCACAGGCTGACGCGATGAAAGAAGCCGGCATCAACGTGGATTATGTGCTGGAATTCGACGTGCCGGACGAACTGATCGTTGATCGCATCGTTGGTCGCCGCGTGCATGCGCCATCTGGCCGCGTGTACCACGTTAAATTCAATCCGCCGAAGGTGGAAGGCAAAGACGACGCAACCGGCGAAGACCTGACGACCCGTAAAGACGATCAGGAAGAAACCGTGCGCAAACGTCTGGTTGAATACCACCAGATGACGGCACCGTTGATTTCCTACTACAGCAAAGAAGCTGCAGCAGGCAACACCCAATACCGTAAAATCGACGGCACCCGTAAAGTGACCGAAGTGAGCGCTGAACTGGCGACCATCCTCGGCTGATCGGTTTTTCATTGCGGTGTATAGCGCCAGGCCTTATCGGTCTGGCGTTTTTTTTGCTATTTTCCAGCCGAACTGTGATCGCCGTGGCTTGTTGAGCCAGTGCGCTTTAATCACCCGCGATAAATGACGTATAACTGCCTCCATAATCACCCATGGGGACTCTCCTGATGCTCAGAACCACCAATTTGCTGGCAGAATCCACCGCGCGCCAGATCGTGCAGCGGGCGATGGGCATCATCAATCATTCCGTCAACGTTATGGACAGCAACGGTGTCATCATTGCCTCCGGTAATCCCTCACGCCTGTTCCAGCGCCATGAGGGCGCGGTGCTGGCGCTAACCGAGAACCGGGTAGTGGAAATTGATGCGGTGACCGCAGCGCATCTTAAAGGGGTACGGCCAGGCATTAACCTGCCATTTAGCTTTCGCAGCCAGCAGGTGGGGGTGATCGGCATTTCCGGCGAACCCACCCAGGTGCGCGCCTATGCCGAACTGGTAAAAATGGCGGCTGAGCTGATGGTGGAGCAGGCGGCATTATTGAGCCAAAACCAGTGGGAAAAGCGTTATCGCGAGGAACTGGCGAATCAGTTGTTGCAGCCGCAGCCGGCATCGGCCTCGCTGGAGTCGATGGCTGCCTATCTGGGCCTGGATCTGCAACTGCCGCGTATCGTCTGGATCCTGGAGTTACAGGATCCTCAGCCGAATTTATTGCGTGAACTGCTGGCGGAACTGGAACACAGCCAGCGTGAGGCGCTGCTCGCCATCACCGGCCTCAACGAAATGGTCCTGCTGCGGCCCGCCAGTCTGGTGCAGGGGGAATGGAGTTTGAAACAGGAGCGCAAACAGGTGCAGCAGTTGCAAAGCCAGCTCCAGTCGCGTTTCAACCTGCGTTTGATTATCGGCGGCTTCTTTAGCGGTGAGGCGGGGCTGCACCGTTCTAACCTGACCGCTCGCGCCACCCAGGCGATGGCGCAGCGGTTGAAACTGCGCCACAAGACGCTGTTCTACCAAGATTACCCGCTGCCGTCATTGCTGTGCGATTTGGGGGAAGACTGGCGTGCGCAGGAGCTTTCACGCCCCTGGCAGATCCTGGGGGCCAGTGATGAAAAAGGCGTACTGCGCAGCACCCTGCGGCACTATTTTTCGCGGAATTGTGATCAGACGCAGACTGCCACTGAGCTGCATATTCACGTCAATACCCTGCGCTATCGCCTGCAGCGCATTGAGGCGATTACTGGATTGAAAATCAATCAGTTAACTGATGCCTTGCAGTTATACATCGGCATGCTGATGCACCACTGAGTTGTGTAAAACCACAACTTTACGGCGCGCCAGCCGGTGGGTTTTTGTGACTTCTTCTCACGCTAATGTTCGGCGCTCAGGATATGTTTTCCCCACACCAACAACGGGGAAAATAATAATGACAACGGTATCCACATTGGGGGCGCTGGTGGCATTGGTCGTCGCTATCGTTCTGATTTTACGCAAGGTTCCGCCAGCCTACGGCATGATTGCCGGTGCGCTGGCCGGTGGGCTATGTGGCGGCGCCGATCTGGTACAGACCGTGACGCTGATGATCACCGGCGCTCAGGGCATCACCAACGCCGTAATGCGCATTCTGGCCGCGGGGGTATTGGCCGGGGTGCTGATTGAGTCCGGCGCGGCGCACACCATTGCTGAAACCATTGTCCGCAAGGTCGGGGAAACCCGTGCGCTGCTGGCGCTGGCGATAGCTACACTGATCCTTACGGCGGTTGGGGTATTTATCGACGTGGCGGTGATCACCGTAGCGCCGATCGCTCTCTCCATTGCCCAGAAGGCCGGGATCTCGCGCGGTGCCATCCTGTTGGCGATGATCGGTGGCGGCAAGGCCGGTAACGTGATGTCACCCAATCCGAACACCATTGCGGCCGCCGATAACTTCCATGTGCCGCTGACCTCGGTAATGATGGCCGGCATCGTGCCTGGCCTGTGTGGACTGGTGGTGGCCTATCTGCTGGCCCGGCGCTTGAGCAACAAGGGGGACAAGGTGCTGGCAGAGGAACTGACGCAGCATGCTGAGGGTTCTCGCCCAGGCTTTGCGGCGGCGATCAGCGCGCCGTTGGTTGCCATTGTGTTGCTGTCACTGCGGCCGATCGCCGGTATCGCCGTCGATCCGCTGATTGCGTTACCGGCCGGCGGATTGGTGGGAGCGTTATTGATGGGACGCATTCGCCAGTGTAATCAGTTTATGGTTTCTGGCCTGAGCCGCATGGCTCCGGTGGCGATTATGCTGCTCGGCACCGGTACGCTGGCGGGCATTATCGCCAACTCGGCGCTGAAGGACGCGTTGATTAACGGATTGACCCACACCGGTATGCCGGCCTGGCTGCTGGCCCCGCTGTCCGGCGCATTGATGTCGATGGCAACCGCTTCCACCACCGCCGGTACCGCCGTGGCATCCGGCGTATTCAGCAGCACCTTGCTGGAGCTGGGCGTCAGCGGGTTGGCGGGGGCGGCGATGATCCATGCCGGTGCCACGGTGCTGGATCACCTGCCACACGGCAGTTTCTTCCACGCCACCGGCGGCAGCGTCAATATGGTGGTGCATCAACGGCTGAAATTACTGCCGTATGAAACCCTGATCGGCTTCACCATTGCCGCCGTCTCGGCGTTGATGTTTGGCGTATTTAATCTGGCAGGATAAGGAATACTGATGAAAACGCTGAAAAAAGTGGTAATTGCCCCAGACTCGTTTAAAGAGAGCCTGAGTGCGATGGCGGTGGCTGAGGCCATCGAGCGCGGATTCCGCCAGATTTACCCGCAGGTGCAGTATGTGAAATTGCCGATGGCGGACGGCGGCGAAGGCACGGTGGATTCGATGGTGGCGGCCACCGGCGGAGAAATCGTCAGGGTTGAGGTCACCGGCCCGTTGGGCCAGCCAGTCTCTGCCTTTTACGGCTTGCTGGGGGAGGGGGAAACTGCCGTTATCGAGATGGCGGCCGCTTCCGGCCTGCATTTGGCGCCCAAGGGACAGCGCGATCCGCGTATTACCACCAGTTACGGTACCGGTGAACTGATCCTGGCGGCGCTGGAACACGGCGTGAAGACGATTATTCTGGGTATCGGCGGGAGTGCCACCAACGACGGGGGGGCCGGTATGATGCAGGCGCTGGGGGCCAGGCTGCTGGATGACCAACAGCAACCGCTGCCGCCGGGTGGCGCGGCACTGGCCCGGTTAGCGCAAATTGATCTTTCAGCGGTAGACCCTCGCCTGCAGCAGGTGAGCGTAACGGCTGCCTGTGACGTGGATAACCCGTTATGTGGCCCTCATGGGGCTTCGGCGGTGTTTGGCCCGCAGAAGGGCGCAACGCCGGAGATGGTGACGCAGTTGGATGCGGCACTAAGCCATTTCGGCAGTTTGCTGCAGCAGGCTACCGGCCGCGAGGTGCTCAACGCACCGGGCGCCGGAGCGGCGGGCGGAATGGGGGCGGCCTTGCTCGGCATGCTCAACGCTCGCTTACGGCCAGGAATTGAGATCGTGATTGAAACTTTGCGGCTGGAAGAGGCGCTTCGCGACGCCGATCTGGTGATCACCGGAGAGGGGCGACTGGATAGCCAGTCGATCCACGGCAAAACGCCGATTGGCGTGGCAAGGGTTGCCAAACGCCATGGCTTGCCGGTGATCGGCATCGCCGGCAGCCTGTCGAAAGATTATCAGGTGGTGCACCAGCATGGCATTGACGCTGCTTTTTCGGTACTTGACCGTGTCGTCACGCTGGAAGAAGCCCTGACTGACGCGGCCGATAATCTTGAGGTCACGGCCCGCAATGTGGCGGCGGTCTGGAAGCTGGCGCAATCCTGAGGTTCATACTCTTTACCTGTTGCTGATATCGGTTCCGATGAGGCGCTTTTCCGTTACAATAGGTGCCATTAATTCACGTTAACCCCCTGACCCAGAACGGGGGGTTAGCTTGCAAGGAACCAAGGGGAACTGTGATGAAGCAAGAGAAACACGGAGTATTGCTGGTGAACCTGGGCACGCCGGATGCTCCGACCTCGTCGGCGGTAAAACGCTATCTAAAGGAATTCCTCAGTGACGACCGCGTGGTGGATACGGCCCCCCTGATTTGGTGGCCGATCCTCAACGGCGCCATCTTGCCGATCCGTTCACCGCGGGTCGCCAAGTTGTATCAGTCGGTATGGATGGACGAAGGTTCTCCGTTGCTGGTTTACAGCCGCCGCCAGCAGCGCGCGTTGGCCGCACGTATGCCCAACACGCCGGTTGAACTGGGTATGAGCTACGGCTCCCCAAGCCTGGCCGAGGCGATTGACAAGCTGCTGGCGCAAGGCGTGACCAATCTGGTGGTGTTGCCGCTGTACCCGCAATACTCCTGCTCGACCAGCGCCGCGGTATGGGACGGAGTGGCCCGGATACTGAAAGGCTACCGTCGCCTGCCGTCAGTGAGCTTTATCCGCGACTATGCCGAGCACCCGGCCTACATTGCCGCGCTGCGCCAAAGCGTTGAGCATTCGTTTGCCGAGCATGGTCAGCCGGATCGGCTGGTGTTGTCATTCCATGGCATTCCCAAGCGCTATGCGCGTCTGGGCGACGATTATCCGCAGCGTTGCGAGGACACGTTACGTGCCCTGACGGCGACGTTACCGCTGGCACCGGAGCGGGTGATGATGACTTATCAGTCGCGCTTTGGTCGTGAGCCCTGGCTGACGCCTTATACCGACGAGACCCTCAAAGGCCTGCCGGCTCAGGGTGTTAAACATATTCAGCTTATCTGCCCCGGTTTCTCTGCGGACTGCCTGGAAACGCTGGAGGAGATCAAAGAGCAAAACCGCGAGATCTTCCTTAAGGCCGGCGGTGAGAAGTTCGAGTACATTTCAGCGCTCAACGACGAGCCGGCGCACATTGATATGATGCAGCAACTGGTGGCACAGCGCTTCTGATCCTCAGAACGCAAAATGGTGACGGCCATCATCAATCGGGCAGGAATGTGCTAACATTCTCTGCCTGTTAACTGCCACTGCCGCCAATTAAATGAAATTTCCTGGTAAACGTAAGTCCAAACACTATTTTCCGGTGAACGCCCGCGATCCGCTCTTGCAGCAGGCTCAGCCCGAAAATGAAATCAGCACCTCTTATGTCGTCGGTATTGACCAGACGCTGGTGGATATCGAAGCCAAAGTGGACGACAGCTTCGTCCAGCGCTATGGCCTGAGTCTGGGGCATTCTCTGGTGATCGAGGATGACGTCGCCGAGGCGCTGTATCAGGAATTGATCGACAACAATTTAATCACCCATCAGTTTGCCGGCGGTACCATCGGCAATACTTTGCACAACTATTCAGTGCTGGCGGATGACCGCTCGGTGCTGCTCGGCGTGATGTGCAGCAATATCAAGATTGGCAGCTACGCCTACCGCTATCTGTGCAATACCTCCAGCCGTACCGATCTTAACCATCTGCAGGCGGTTGACGGTGCTATTGGTCGCTGCTTCACGCTGATCGGTGAAAGCGGTGAGCGCACCTTCGCCATCAGCCCAGGGCAGATGAATCAACTGCGGCCGGAAAGCGTGACGGAAGAGGTGATTGCCGGTGCCTCGGCATTGGTGCTGACGTCCTATCTGGTGCGTTGCAAGGAAGGTGAGCCGATGCCGGCGGCGACCATGCAGGCGATCGAGTTTGCCAAAAAGCACGATGTACCGGTGGTACTGACGCTCGGCACCAAGTACGTGATCGCCGACAACCCGCAGTGGTGGCGCGACTTCCTGAAACAGCACGTTTCTATTCTGGCGATGAACGAAGATGAAGCGCTGGAGCTGACCGGGCTGAGCGATCCGCTGACCGCTTCTGACATGGCGCTGGAATGGGTCGATCTGGTGTTGTGTACCGCCGGGCCAAGTGGTTTGTATATGGCGGGTTACACCGAAGAGGCCAACAAGCGAGAAACTCAGCATCCGCTGTTGCCGGGGCATATTGCCGAATTCAACCGCTATGAGTTCAGCCGCGCGATGCGTCGTGAAAGCTGCGAGAACCCGTTCCGCATCTATTCGCACATTGCACCCTATATGGGCGGGCCGGAAAAAATCATGAACACCAACGGTGCCGGTGATGGGGCGCTGTCAGCGCTGCTGCATGATATTGCCGCCAACGGTTTTCACCGCAATAACGTGCCGAACTCCAGCAAGCACGTTCGCAGTTACCTGACTTACTCCTCGTTAGCGCAGGTGTGTAAATATGCCAACCGCGTCAGCTATCAGGTACTGAACCAGCATTCACCGCGTCTGACGCGTGGCCTGCCGGAACGAGAGGACAGCCTGGAAGAGTCTTACTGGGAACGGTAAAAACAAAAAGGTCCGGCTCGCCGGACCTTTTTTACATCGCTTGTCACATCAAATCGGGCAGCCGCCCATTTTCTCTTCTTCAGTCAGCGTATCCAACTTAAGGATATTCAGCATGCTGTTGGCGATTTCCCGTTCTCCCATCACCACCTGATTCGCCCCACGATCTGAGATATAGGATACTTCGTCATCGTAGTGTGCCCGGGCGATAATCTCGATGTTGGGCCGCTTGGTTCGCGCAGAGGCTACGATCTCACCGGCCTCGTAACCATTGGGGATGGTCAACAACAGCCAGCGTGCGCAGTCCAGGCGTGCCAGATCCATCACTTCCGGATTGGCGGCGTTGCCCAGCACCGTTTTAATGCCCTGTTCACGCAATGCTTCAACCCGTGGCCGTGAGTTTTCGATCACTACCAGCGGAATACCGGATTCGGCCAGCTTGGCCCCCAACAGACTGCCGACGCGGCCATAGCCAACCACCAACGCGTGGTTGCACATATCGACCGGGATCTGCTTCTCGTCCTCTACCGCTTCTTCCAGGATTTGGTCTTCTATGGTCTCGGTCTTGGCCAGATAACGTTCGAGCAGGGTGAACAGCAGCGGGTTAAGCATGATCGACAAAATAGCCCCGGCCAGCACCAGATTACGGCCGTGCTCCGACATCATGCCCAGCGTGATCCCAAGCCCTGCCAGGATGAAGGCAAACTCGCCAATCTGCGCCAGGCTGGCGGAGATGGTCAGCGCGGTGCGTTTGGAGTGGCCGAACATTTTCACCAGCAGGAATGCGGCCGCCGATTTACCGAACACGATAATCGCCAGCGTTGCCAGCACCGCCAGAGGCTCATTGATCAGGATCATCGGATCAAACAGCATGCCGACCGAGACAAAGAACAGTACGGCGAAGGCATCGCGCAGCGGTAAGGTGTCGTGGGCCGCTCGATGGCTTAGCTCAGACTCATTGAGCACCATACCGGCAAAGAATGCCCCCAGGGCAAAGGAAACATCGAACAGTTTCACCGCGCCATAGGCAATACCGAGTGCCAATGCCAACACCGCCAGGGTAAAGAGCTCACGTGAACCGGTACTGGCGGTTTTCGCCAGGATCCACGGCACCAGGCGACGGCCAACCACAATCATCAGCGCGATAAAGGCGATGACTTTACCAATGGTCACTGCCAACTCAATCAGTAACTGGCCGCTGCTGGCGTTGTTATTGCCCAGCATATTGCCGAACGCCGGCAGCAATACCAGCGTCAGCACCATCGCCAGGTCTTCTACGATCAGCCAGCCGATGGCGATTTGCCCACGCTGGCTATCAATCAACTGACGCTCTTCCAGCGCACGCAGCAGTACCACGGTACTGGCGGTGGATAAGCAAAGCCCGAACACCAGACCGGAAATCAAATCCCAGCCGAGCAGTTTTGATAACCCTATACCCAGCAAGGTGGCAACGGCAATCTGGGCCACGGCACCGGGAATGGCGATATGTTTTACTGCGAGGAGGTCTTTAAGAGAGAAGTGGAGGCCAACACCAAACATCAACAAAATCACGCCGATTTCCGCCAGTTCCGGAGCCAGCGAGGTGTCGGCAACAAAACCGGGGGTAAAAGGGCCGGCGAGCACGCCTGCGGCAAGGTACCCGACCAGCGGGGAGATGCGCAGGCGATTCGCCAGCATTCCGAGGAGGAAGGCGAGGACCAAGCCTCCGACAATGGTGGTGATTAACGGTGTTGAATTATGCATCCAGACTCCTTCTAGCTATGCATTGCAGCAGAGGGGAAACGCAACAGAGTTACGAAAAGATACATTTAGTTTATTGCATTTGTTCGCGACGTGCTTAGCTAAATATAGCTATTTTGCGAAAAAGCAGAGGATTCCGCTTTTGGTGTGCCAATGAGGAGATTTAACACTTAATAAGCCAAATAATATGGATTTGTGTGGGGGATGACCCGGTTTGGCGATGAATTCAAACCGGGCCTGTAGCAGGGTTATTGTGAGTTATGCTCCATATTGGGCAGCAATGCGGTAATAATGCCGATCAGTGGCAGGAAAGCACAGATTTGGTAGACCAGCTCGATACTGGTCAAATCTGCGACATAACCAAGAACTGCCGCACCTAATCCGCCCATGCCAAAAGCAAAACCGAAGAATAAACCGGAAACCATGCCCACTTTGCCTGGGATCAGTTCCTGAGCGTAAACCAGAATGGCAGAAAACGCCGAAGCGAGTATTACCCCAATAAACACCGTTAAAATGCCGGTCCAGTACAGAGATGCATAGGGTAAAACAAGCGTAAAGGGTGCTGCACCAAGGATTGAGCCCCAAATAACACGTTTTCGACCTATCTTGTCGCCAAGAGGCCCGCCGATAATGGTGCCTGCGGCTACGGCGAACAGGAAGGCGAACAGATGAAATTGGGCGTTTTGCACTGAAACACCGAACTTGTGCATCAGATAAAAGGTGTAATAACTGCTAATGCTGGCCAGATAGAAGTATTTGGAGAAAATCAGCACCAGCAGGATGCCAATGGCATAGGTAACCGTACGTTTCGGCAGCGGTTTCACCAAAGAGGCCGTTTTAGGCTGGCCTTTTGTTGCCCGATGCTGTTGTTGATACCATTTACTGACCTGCAATAGCACCACAATCGCCAGCAGCGCTGCCAGGGAGAACCAGGCGACGTTACCCTTGCCGTAAGGCGCGATAATCAGCGCCGCCAGCAGTGGCCCGAGGGAACTGCCAAAGTTACCGCCCACCTGGAACAGTGACTGTGCCAGGCCATGTCGGCCACCGGAGGCCATCCGCGCCACTCGGGAGGATTCCGGATGGAATACCGAAGAGCCGGTACCGACCAATGCCGCCGCCAACAGCACCAGCGGGAAGGTGTTGGCCACGGACAGCAGCAGTAGCCCGCACAGGGTAAAACCCATGCCGATGGGCAGCGAATACGGCTGTGGATGTTTATCCGTGTAGTAACCAATCAGCGGCTGCAATAAGGACGCCGTGAGCTGGTAGGTCAGAGTAATCATGCCGATCTGCACGAAGCTGAGGCTGAAGTCAGCCTGCAGGATTGGGTAAATCGCCAGGATCAGCGATTGAATCATGTCGTTGAGCAGGTGAGAGACGCTGATGGCACCGAGAATCGAGAAAGCAGTCCCTTTAACCGCACTGCCCTTGGCCTGTGGCAGGGCGGTTTCGCTACGGTCGGTCATTTTATTATTAGCCTGGTAAGTTTTAGAGGACAGAGCAGATATCTTAGGCAAGTTGTTCAATATTTACCATATCCGACATAATTTGACGCACATCGCAAAAATTTGAAATTAGTTGCCTTTGTTTCGCGCTACAATTTCGGCCATCTCAAAAAAGCAGTTAAATATCATATGGAGTTCCGCCATGCGCTTTTCGTTAAAGACCACCGCATGCGCTTTGGCCGTGTCCCTGACTTTCCTGTCGGGAGCCGCCAGCGCCTGGGAAAAGGATAAGACCTACGACATCACCATTTTGCATACCAACGATCACCACGGCCATTTCTGGCAGAACGACCACGGTGAATATGGTCTGGGCGCACAAAAAACGCTGGTGGACGGCATTCGCCAGGAGGTCGCGGCCAAGGGCGGTAGCCTGTTGCTGCTGTCGGGCGGTGATATTAATACCGGCGTACCGGAATCCGATCTGCAGGATGCCGAGCCGGACTTCCGCGGCATGAATCTGGTGGGCTATGACGCGATGGCGATCGGCAACCATGAATTCGACAATCCGCTCAGCGTGTTGCGCCAGCAGGAGAAGTGGGCCACTTTCCCGCTGCTGTCGGCCAACATCTATCAGAAAAGCACCCAGCAGCGCCTGTTCAAACCCTATGCCTTGTTCGATAAGCAGGGCATCAAGATCGCGGTGATCGGCCTGACTACCGATGACACCTCCAAGATTGGCAACCCGGAATATTTCACCGACATTGAGTTCCACGTACCGGCACAGGAAGCCAAACAGGTGGTGGAGCAACTGCGCAAGGAAGAGAAACCGGACGTGATCATCGCCGCGACCCACATGGGCCATTACGATGACGGCAACCATGGCTCCAATGCACCCGGTGACGTAGAAATGGCGCGCAGCCTGCCTGCCGGTTATCTGGATATGATCGTCGGTGGCCACTCGCAGGATCCGGTTTGTATGGCCGGTGAAAACCACAAGCAGGTGGATTATGTGCCGGGCACCCCGTGCTCGCCGGATCGTCAGAACGGCACCTGGATCGTGCAGGCGCATGAGTGGGGCAAGTACGTGGGCCGTGCCGACTTCCAGTTCCGTAACGGCGAACTGAAGCTGGTGCATTATCAGCTGATCCCGGTCAATCTCAAGAAGAAGGTAGAGAAAGCCGACGGCACCAGCGAGCGCGTGTATTACACCCAGCAGATCGCGGAAGATGCGTCGATGATGAAACTGCTGACGCCGTTCCAGGAAAAGGGCAAGGCGCAGCTGGACGTTAAAATTGGCAGCGTCAATGGCAAGCTGGAAGGCGATCGCAGTAAGGTGCGCTTTGTTCAGACCAACCTGTCACGCGTGCTGCTGGCAGCGCAGATGGAACGTGCCGAGGCCGACTTTGCCGTAATGAGCGGGGGCGGGGTACGTGACTCGATTGAAGCCGGTGACATTACCTATAAAAACGTGTTGAAGGTACAGCCGTTTGGCAACACGCTGGTTTACGTCGAAATGAAAGGCAGCGAGGTGGAGAAATACCTGGCGGTGGTGGCTAATATGAAAGTGGATTCCGGCGCCTATGCACAGTTTGCCAACGTCAGCCTGACGGCGGACGGCAAGCAGGGCGTCAGCAATGTCAAAATCAAAGGCGAGCCGCTGCAGGCGGATAAAACTTACCGTATGGCCACGCTGAACTTCAATGCGCTGGGCGGTGACGGTTATCCGAAGCTGGATACTTTGCCAAGCTACGTCAACACCGGCTTTATCGATGCCGAAGTACTGAAACAGTACATTGAGAAGCACTCACCGCTGGATGCGGCGGCCTATGAGCCGAAGGGCGAGATTGTTTATCAGTAAGTCGTCAGCGGGGGAGGCGTAAGTCTCCCCCTATCGATTCAGTCGCGCTTGGCGATATCGGCGAAGCTGCCGGCCAGCAGCCGACAAAGATCCTCTGCCGCCAGCTCAATGTCCAACCCGCGTTTGCCGCCGGAGACGTAAATGGTGGCGAACTGCTGTGCCGGGCTGTCAATCACCGTAGGCAGGCGCTTTTTTTGCCCCAGCGGGCTGATGCCGCCCACCAGATAACCGGTGACGCGCTGCGCCAGTACGGGATCGGCCATTTCGGCCTTTTTCGCCCCCAGTGCGCGGGCAACCTTCTTCAAATCCAATTGCCCAGCAACCGGCGTGACGGCCACCGCCAGATGTTTGGCATCGCCGTTCAGCGCCACCAGCAGCGTTTTATAGACGCGGTCGGCATCCAGTCCGAGCTTTTTCACCGCTTCATCACCGAAATTGGTTTCGGCACTGTCGTGATGATAGGAATGAAGAGTAAAGGCGACTTTTTGTTTCTCTAGCAGAATCACTGCGGGCGTCATTTGTTTTCCTATTTCTCCCACTGCTCAAGGTTGCAACGGGATGCAACAAAATTACAAAAATATAACGGTAACAGCAACCTGAGCAACGGCAGCGTAATGCGGGTTGCCAAGATGTTCACTCGGTTGCTACCCTGTCTATTGTAACCGTTAACAGGGTTACAATGCGTATAACTACAATACAAGAAATTCCTCTTTGACTGGCCAGTAGCGATATTGGCCACTTTTTTACTGCCCCTGCAGCATTGCCGGCAGATTATCCTCGCCGTACAGATGCAGCGCACCCACCGCTACCACGTAGTTGCCGGCCGGTAACGCCTCCAGTTTTTGTCGCCAATCGCGATTGCGCTGATGCATCAGCACGTCGTAAAGATCGGCACTGAAAGTGGCTGGCAGGGTTTCCAACATACCGCTGGGTTTCGCGTCCAGCCACCAGCTCACCATGGTTTGCAGCAGCCGAGCGTTGGTATGCCAGTGTTCCAGCGTATCACGCAGCAGGGCCATGCCCCCTTCCGGTAACTGCTCCAGCATCGCCATTTGCTGCTGCGCGCCTTCCAGTTCGATCACCTTTTTATGCTGTGCTCTGGCCGCTTGCAGCAGTTGATAATCCACCCCGTATTCAGCGCGCAACCCCAAACGCTGAGCCTGGCGGGCCTGCATCATTAGCGCCACCTGCCAGCCGGGCAGGGTTGAAAAGGTTGCTGCATCGGTGCCCAGTTCCTGACACAGCGTCAGTAACTGCTGAAATTCGGGTTCAGAGAGCCGTTGATCAAGTTCTGCTTGTTGTTCTATATGGTCAAACGGCGAGGCGGAGCCGGTAATATCGGCTTCAACAATCAAGGCATCTGCCTGCTTGAGGCGTGCGGCCAGTTTGGCCGGCAGCGGAGACATATCTACCGTACCCATATGAATGCTGCCGACCAGATGGAACTGACGATCGCCAGGCAGTCGAATATCCAGCGCCGGATAGGCGTAGGTCATGGGAGAGATCAGACCGAGAAAGGCGGCGATGCGGCGTAACAGTTGACCCATACAGCGTGGCTCCTGAATAACTTGTTCGCCTTTCAGCTTGAAAGGTGAGGGGCGTAACATTTACCCCATGCTAAACGCTATCAGGCAGACAAGAAAGTCTGAAGAGTGAAGGAATTATCCCAAAGAAAAAAGGGCGCATTGATGTGCGCCCCGTGGTCTTGGCTCGGCCTATGGGGAGGTTAGGCAAGGGTGGCTTGATAACCGGCCTGTTCCACCGCGTTAATCAGCATTTGTGGCGCGACATCGCCGGTTACTTTGGCGCTATCAAGGGCGACTTCCACGGCGCTAACGCCAGGCACGGCTTCTAAAGCTTTACGTGTGCTACTAACACAATGCATGCAGGTCAGCCCCTGCAATGCCAGTACGGTAATTTGTGACATGGTTCGATTCCTCTCAAGAACGGTGTTTAAAGGTTGACCGCTTTACCTGTTTTCACTAAGAATGAAGGATAAACCTTCCAGCAAGGGGAAGGTCAAGGAGTGAAAATGAATATCAGCGACGTAGCGAAAAAAACCGGTTTAACCAGCAAGGCCATTCGCTTTTATGAAGAGAAAGGGCTGGTGACTGCGCCGATCCGTACCGACAACGGCTATCGCAGCTACAGCCCGAAGCACATCGAAGAACTGACGCTGCTGCGCCAGGCACGGCAGGTGGGATTTAATCTGGATGAATGTCGTGAGCTGGTGGCGTTGTTTAACGATCCGGCCCGCCACAGCGCCGATGTGAAAGCGCGCACGCTGCAAAAAGTGGCGGATATTGAAAAGCACATCGCCGAACTCGGTGAGATGCGCCAGCGTTTGGTGGCGCTGGCGGATCAATGTCCGGGTGATGACGGAGCCGAGTGCCCAATCATTAACAACCTGGCGGGCTGTTGCCATAAGCATTAACGGGCAATGGCGCGGATCACCAAAGTTATGCCCTCGACGGCAATGACTTCTACTTCGGTGCCCACCGCCAGGTCTTCACTGGCCTGCGCGCGCCAGCTGCTGTCGCCGATGTTAATACGACCCATACCGTTGTGCATGGGTTCGGTCAGTGTAGCGCGGGTGCCAATCAACTGACGATTGCGTTGGTTAAGCACCTGCGAACCGCTGGAAGCCGCTGCCGGGCGCTGGCGCAGCCAGTACCACCACAGGTAGGCCACCACCACGGTCAGTACGGCAAAAATCACCCCCTGCCACTCCCAGGCCAGCTGCGGCAGCAGCCAGACGATGGCGCCGACCACCACCGCCGATACGCCACTCCATAACAGGTAACCGCTGGCACCGAGCATTTCCGCCGCCAGCAGCAGCCCGCCAAGGGAAAGCCAAAACCAGTGCGGGTTTGCTGCAATTTGTTCGAGCATGATTACTTGCCTTTGTTGTCTTTCAACAGTTCGGCAATGCCACCAATGGAACCGAGCAGGCTGCTGGCGTCCAGCGGCATCATGATGACTTTACTGTTGTTGGCAGAGCCGATTTTTTGCAGCGCATCGGTGTATTTTTGTGCCACAAAGTAGTTCACCGCCTGGATATTACCGCTGGCGATAGCGTCGGAAACCAGTTGAGTGGCTCGCGCTTCCGCTTCAGCGGCACGTTCACGGGCTTCGGCCTGCAGGAACGCCGACTGACGTTCACCTTCCGCCTTGAGGATTTGCGACTGTTTGTCGCCTTCGGCACGCAGGATGGCGGCCTGACGCACACCTTCGGCCTCCAGAATATCCGCACGCTTGGTTCGCTCGGCCTTCATCTGGGCGTTCATTGCCGAGATTAACTCTGCCGGTGGACGTACGTCACGGATCTCGATACGGGTGATTTTAATGCCCCACGGATTGGTGGCTTCGTCGACGATATGCAGCAGGCGGCTGTTGATGCTGTCACGCTGCGAGAGAATTTCGTCCAGCTCCATGGAGCCGAGCACGGTACGGAAGTTGGTCATGGTCAGGTTGACGATCGCCAGTTCCAGATTGCTGACTTCATAAGCGGCACGTGCCGGATCGACGACCTGGATAAAACACACCGCATCGATGGCCACGTTGGCGTTGTCGCGCGAGATAATTTCCTGTGAAGGAATATCCAGCACCTGCTCCATCATATTAATTTTTCTGCCGATGCGGTCCATAAAGGGCACCACCAGGTTTAAACCGGGCATCAGCGTTTTGGTGTAGCGGCCGAAGCGTTCCACCGTCCATTGGAACCCCTGGGGAACAATTTTGACGCCGGCGAATACGATGATCAGTGCGACGACAATCACGATGGGAATAAGGGTAAACATGGCAAACCTCCTGTCAGACATATGTAAACAGATATTACGCCAGCTAGAGTGCAAAGACTAATATACCCGTCATCTTTCAAGTTGCAGCGTTGTTATCTGCACTAGCTCACCCCAGTTACTTACTTGAGTAAGCGCCTGGGGATGAGCGAGTTGGCCGCCTAGCTGCAACTTGAAAGCTATAGGGTATAATCAGAGGTGTTGTGCCATTAACATTCCAAATTGGCATGTTTCCAATAATTTTAATTCATTTCATGACGTTGTCCGTCTTGGCTAGAGTAAAAAGCATTGCCGCTTTTCACTTCGAATATTTGTCATTTTTATTTGCGACTATGCTTTTTGAAATGACATTTCTCCAAGGATTGTTATGGACTCAATCAGTGTTGATGAACTCGCCCCAAAAAAAGATCGTTGGTATCGCATTGTGGAGGAATTACTGTCCGCTGCCGGTATTGCCATCAATGGCAACCGTGCCTGCGATATCAAGGTACACAACCCGGCGTTGTTTAAACGTATTTTGCAGGAGGGGTCGCTCGGGTTCGGTGAAAGCTACATGGACGGCTGGTGGGACTGCGAGCGGTTGGACGCATTATTCACCCGCGTCCTGCAGGCCGGCGTTGATGAACGCTTGCCAAAAAATCTGAGCGACATTGCGCGCATCGCCTATACCCGGCTGTTCAACCTTCAGTCACGCAAACGCGCCTGGCAGGTGGGTAAAGAACATTACGATATCGGCAACGATCTGTTCCGTGCGATGCTCGATCCCTATATGCAATATTCCTGCGGTTACTGGAAAGAGGCCGATACGCTGGAGCAGGCGCAGTTGGCCAAGCTGAAAATGATCTGCGAGAAACTGCAGTTGAAACCGGGCATGTCGTTGCTGGATATCGGCTGTGGCTGGGGTGGGCTGGCGCAGTATGCCGCGGAAAACTACGGCGTAACAGTGCATGGTGTGACCATTTCCGCCGAGCAGCAAAAACTGGCGCAGGAGCGCTGCGCCGGTCTTGAGGTCGAAATTGTGCTGCAGGATTACCGTGACTTGAACCGCCAGTTTGATCGTATTGTTTCAGTTGGTATGTTTGAACACGTGGGGCCGAAAAACTACGACACTTACTTCCGTGTTGCCGCGCGTAATCTTAAGCCCGACGGTTTGTTCCTGCTGCACACCATTGGCGCCAACCAAACCAATCTTCACGTCGATGCCTGGATAAACAAGTACATCTTCCCCAATGGCTGTCTGCCTTCGGTGCGCCATATTGCCCAAGCCAGCGAAGGGCGCTTTGTGATGGAGGATTGGCACAATATCGGCGCCGATTACGATCGCACGCTGATGGCCTGGTATGAGAATTTTAAACAGGCGTGGCCGATGCTGTCCGAGGGCTATTCTGAACGTTTCGAGCGGATGTTCACCTATTACCTGAACGCCTGCGCCGGAGCATTCCGCTCGCGTGATATTCAGCTGTGGCAGGTGTTGTTCAGCCCGAAAGGCGTTGAAGGTGGGGCACGGGTTTACCGTTGAGAAGGGAGGGGCGCAGCGGACTGCGCCCCGAACTATCAGTACAACAGCGAATACAGCTGACGGCGGTATTTGGCGGCCAGCGCATCGCCGGTGCCCAGTGCGGCCAGAATATCCATCAATGTTTTACGCGCGCTGCCGTTGGCGGCGGCGAGATCTTTCTTCAGATGCCCGATCAACAGCTCCAGCGCTTCTTCATTGCGCCCAACCTGATGCAGTTGCAGCGCCAGCTGCACGGCTAAATCGACGTTCTCCGGCTGTTGATCCACTTGCTGTTGCAACAGCTGAATTTCCGGCGTATCAGCGGCCTGTTTCAGCAGTTCAATCTGCGCCAGCAGGCCCTGATAACGGGTATCTTTATCCTGCAACGGAATGGTCGCCAGCACGGCTTCGGCCTCTTCAGTGCGGTTCAGCGCGATCTGGGTTTCCGCCAGCGTCAAACCGATATCACTGCGTTGCTGGCTCGCTTGCCAGGCGTCTTTCAACAGCGGCAGCGCTTCTGCCGCATTGCCTTCGGCCAACAGCTCGGTCGCCTGCGCCAGTTTCAAATCTTCTTCCTTCGGCAGGAAACGCTGCAGGAATTCACGGATCATCTCTTCCGGCTGCGGGCCCTGGAAACCGTCTACCGGCTGACCGTCTTTGAACAGATATACCGTCGGCAGCGAGCGCAGGCCGAATTGAGCGGCGATGGCCTGCTCGGCGTCGCAATCCACTTTTGCCAGCAGGAACTGGCCGGCATATTCCGCCGCCAGCTTATCGAGTATCGGGGTGAGTTGCAGACAGTGTTGGCTGCGATCCGACCAGAAGTAGAACACCACCGGCATGGACATTGACTGTTCCAGCGTCTGGTGCAGGTTTGTTTCGTTAATATCAACAACAGCTTGAGCTAGCATGTAATTTTCTCTCTGATCTTGCGGAGCCATTGGCTTTTAGATGGGGGCGGGACGGCATTCTTCAACCCCGGGTAGCCAAATTAACCGTTGCTGCGTAACACCCAGTCCAGACAGCGGCCGGGCAGGATGCGGCGTAATACGCTGAGCGCGTGCGCCAGCAGGGTCACCGGATACCGCAGCTTGGCCCTTGGGCTTTCCAGCGCGTGGCGCAGTTTGGGCAAAATGGCTTCCGGTGGTAGCGTGAGGCGTTTGGCAATGCCGGGGTTGTGCACCGGTTTGTCGCTCTGCGCCTGATTGACGTTCTGGGTAAAGTGGGTGGTGAGCGGGCCGGGTTCAATCAGGCTGACCTGAACACCGGTGCCGTGCAGCTCCATCCGCAGCGCGTCGGACCAGGCTTCCAGCGCAAACTTGCTGGCGGCGTAGGCACCACGCCCGGCGCTGGACACCAGCCCCATCACCGAACTGGTCTGAATAATACGCCCCTCGCCGTGCGGCAGCATCGCCGGCAACAGCAACTGGGTTAATTGATGGGTGCCGAACAGATTGGTGGCGAATTGGCGTTCCAATTGCTGCCGCGAAATGCTGCTCAGCGGGCCGTAAACGCCAAAACCGCCGTTGTTGAACAGGCCATACAGGCGGCCGCCGGTCAGTTCGATCACCTGTGCGGCGGCGCGTTCGACGCTGTCACTGTCGTCCAGATCCAGCTCAATGCCTTCCAGCCCAAGCTGACGCATATTTTCAACGTCCTGCGGCTTGCGACAGGCGGCCAGCACCCGGTAGCCACGGTTACGCAGATCCTGCGCGGCAATCAATCCAATCCCGCTGGAACAGCCGGTTATCAATACTGCTTTTTGCATAACTTTACCTAGTGTACAACCCTATTTAGTTAGACTCATGTTTTACTAGAGGTTCCAGGCGTTCCGCCATCCAGGTGGCGATAAACGGTTGGGCATCCTTATTGGGATGCAATCCGTCATCCTGCATCCATTCCGCTTTCACCACCACCTGTTCCATATAGAACGGCAGCAGTGGAATGTCGAATTGTTTGGCAAGCTGCGGGTAAATCGCACTGAAGGCCTCGGTATAGCGGCGGCCATAGTTGGGCGGAATACGGATTTGCATCAGCAGCGGCTGCGCGCCGGCTTGTTGCACCAGCGTGATGATTTGGCTGAGGTCGCGTTGCAGATCCTGCGCCGGGAAACCGCGCAGACCGTCGTTGGCACCCAGTTCAATCAGTACCCAGCGTGGCTGATGTTGTTTCAGCAGCTCGGGCAGACGTGCCAGCCCCTGAGCGGCGGTATCGCCACTGATGCTGGCGTTGACCAGTTGCGGGTCACCCGGTTTTTTCTGCCATTGGTCGGCCAGCAGCGTCGGCCAGGCTTGCGCCACCGGCAAGCGGTAACCGGCGCTTAAACTGTCGCCTAATATCAATAAGGTATCGGCGGCGACAGCGCGTAAACTGAATAATCCCAACAGCAAAAGGAAGGGAAGATGCCAGCGGAAAACGTTCTTGAAGTTCATCATCTTAGTAAACACGTTGGTCAGGGTGAGCATCAGCTCTCCATCCTTACCGGAGTCGAGCTGGTTGTCAAACCCGCGCAGACAATTGCCCTGATTGGCGAGTCCGGCTCGGGCAAGTCAACGCTGCTGGGGATCCTCGCCGGGTTGGACGACGGCAGTGAAGGGGAGGTGCATTTGTTGGGCGAGTCACTGACCGCGCTGGATGAAGAGGGGCGCGCCGCGCTTCGCGCCAAAAATGTCGGCTTTGTGTTTCAATCCTTTATGTTGGTACCGACGCTCAATGCGCTGGAAAACGTCCAGTTACCGGCGTTGCTGCGTGGGGAAAGCGATCGCCAGAGCCGCGAACAGGCGGTGCAGCTGCTGGAGCAACTTGGGTTGGGCAAGCGCCTTGACCACTTGCCGGCGCAGCTTTCCGGCGGCGAACAGCAGCGCGTAGCGCTGGCGCGGGCGTTCAGTGGCCGACCACGGGTGCTGTTTGCCGATGAACCCACCGGTAACCTCGATCGCCAGACCGGTGAACGCATCGCCGATCTACTGTTTTCCCTCAACCGCGATTTCTCCACTACGTTAATCCTGGTCACCCATGACGAAACCCTGGCGGCTCGCTGCCAGCGTCGGCTGCGCCTGCGTGAAGGCCAGCTGTGGGAGGAAGCATGATCTGGCGCTGGTTTTGGCGTGAGTGGCGTTCACCGTCACTGCTGATCGTCTGGCTGGCGCTGACGCTGTCGATGGCCTGCGTATTGGCATTGGGCAGTATCAGCGATCGCATGGACAAAGGTCTGAGCCAGCAGAGCCGCGATTTTATTGCCGGCGATCGGGTACTGCGCAGCGCCCGGCCGGTGCCGGAAGGCTGGCTGCTGGACGCGCAACAACAGGGGCTGAAAGTCAGTCGACAGTTGTCGTTCACCACCATGACCTATGCCGGCGATCGGCCCCAGTTGGCAGACGTGAAGGCCACCGATCTTGCCTATCCGCTGTACGGCAAGCTGGAGACCCGCCCGGCCAACGTCAAACTGACGCCGGGGAGCGTGCTGGTGGCGCCACGTTTGTTGGCGTTGTTGAACGTGAAGGTCGGTGACAGGCTGGACGTGGGCGATACCAGCCTGCGCATTGCCGGTGAAATTATTCAGGAGCCGGATTCCGGCTTTAACCCCTTCCAGACGGCACCGCGCATCATGATCAATCTGGCGGACGTGGACAAAACCGGGGCGGTGCAGCCGGGCAGCCGTCTGACCTACCGTTATATGTTTGCCGGGGCTGCGGAGGATATCCAGCGTTATGAAGATCGTCTGACGCCACAGCTTGGTCCCGATCAGCGCTGGTTTGGCTTGCAGGAGTCCGGTAGTGCATTGGGTAAATCGTTGCAGCGTTCGCAGCAGTTCCTGTTGCTGTCGGCGCTGCTGACCTTGCTGCTGTCGATTGCCGCCGTCGCGGTGGCGATGAGCCATTATTGCCGCAGCCGTTATGACTTGATCGCGGTGTTGAAAACTCTGGGGGCCGGCCGCAGCGCATTGCGTAAGTTGATTGTCGGCCAGTGGCTGGCGGTAATTCTGCTGGCCGCCGTCGGAGGGGGCATTATCGGGCTGGGGTTTGAAGCGTTGTTGATCCGCCTGCTGGCACCGGTGCTGCCGGCGGAACTGCCAGCCGCCGGGGCCTGGCCGTGGCTGTGGGCGGTCGGCGCATTGCTGATGATTTCTCTGTTGGTGGGGCTGCGGCCGTACCGGCAGTTACTGGCGACCCAGCCGCTGCGGGTGCTGCGCCGCGATGTGGTGGCCAACGTCTGGCCGCTGCGTTATTTCCTGCCGGTGACGGCGGTGATTGTGGTGGCGCTGTTAACGGCATTGATGGGGGCCAGCACGCTACTGTGGTCGATCCTCGCCGGTATTCTGGTGCTGGCGCTGCTGTTGGGCGCTATCGGCTGGGGCAGCCTGTTATTGCTGCGACGCATTACGCTGAAGAATCTGGCACTGCGACTGGCGGTTAACCGTCTGCTGCATCAACCCTGGGTCACGGTCAGCCAACTGGCGGCTTTCTCGCTGTCGTTTATGTTGCTGGCGTTACTGCTGGTGCTGCGTGGCGATCTGCTTGAGCGTTGGCAGCAGCAACTGCCACCGGACAGCCCGAATTACTTCCTGCTGAACATGACTGAGGCGCAGGTGCCACAGGTGAAAACCTTCCTGCAACAGCATCAAGTTAAACCGGAAACCTACTATCCCATTGTCCGCGTGCGCCTGACCGAGATTAACCAGCAGGTGGCGACCGAACGGGTGCATGAGGACGATCCGGGCGGCGAGGCGGTGAATCGTGAGCTGAACCTGACCTGGCTGGCCGATCTTCCTGCGCACAATCCATTGCTGGCAGGCAGTTGGCCGCCGAAAGCCGGCGAGGTGTCGATGGATCAGGGCATTGCCGGACGACTCAAAATCAAACTGGGTGATACGCTGACTTTCAGCGGTGATACCCAGTCGTTCAGCGCCAGGGTCACCAGCCTGCGCCAGGTGGATTGGGAAAGCCTGAAACCGAACTTTTACTTCATCTTCCCGCCGGGTGCGCTGGACGGTCAGCCGCAAACCTGGCTCACCAGTTTCCGTTACGACGGGGACGGGCAGATGCTGACCCAGCTTAATCGCCAGTTCCCGACGCTCAGCCTGCTGGATATAGGTTCGATCCTCAAACAGGTGGGCGGTGTGCTGCAGCAGGTGAGCCGCGCGCTGGAAGTGATGGTGGTGCTGGTGGTGCTCTGCGGCGGTTTGTTGCTGATGGCGCAGGTGCAGGTGGGTATGCGTCAGCGGCGTCAGGAACTGGTGGTGTACCGTACGCTCGGCGCCGGCAAGCGCCTGTTGCGCAGCACGCTGTGGTGTGAGTTTGCCCTGTTGGGGCTGGTGGCGGGCATTGCCGCCGCGGTGGGGGCAGAAGCGGCGCTGTGGTTGCTGCAAAGCCAGGTATTTGACTTCCCATGGGCGCCAACACCGGTGCTGTGGTGGGCACTGCCGCTACTCAGTGCGTTGTTGCTGTCGCTGTGCGGTGGTTGGCTGGGCGTGCGCTTGCTGCGCGGGCAGGCGCTGTTCCGCAGTTACGACGGTTAACTCACATATCAAGCTGGCCCAGGTTACCGGGCCAGCCGAACAACGATCGCTATTTCCCTCTTATCTGACCTTCGCTTCACCCCAATCACCAATCTTTTATCCACGGCGTTCGGACGTTTGTGGTGTGATATCGGTTACATTTAGTTGAGGGTTATTAAAATGGACGCCCTGCGATATGGTAATAAGATGTTGCGGTTGTCTTCATTTTAAAGCAGTGAATGAGATTATTGTCTTTCTTAATCAAGGGTTTTTTACTGTTTTGTGGTGATCCGGCCTTTTTGCTGATTAAAATAAAGTAGTGTAATCGTTTCCACTAATGTGATCGCACTCACTTACCTCTGACGGATTGCCTCCTATCATAACGGCAACTTAAGAACGTTATCGATTGGAGGCAGTATGAGTACTACCGTCAAAGTGTCGGCGGCTGAGAATAGCCAAAGCAATGCAGGCATGACTTTCTTCGTCTGTTTTTTGGCCGCACTGGCCGGACTGCTGTTTGGTCTGGATATCGGCGTTATTGCGGGGGCTCTGCCGTTTATCACCGATTCGTTTCATATGACCAATTCCCAGCAGGAGTGGGTGGTCAGCTCAATGATGTTTGGCGCAGCGGTCGGTGCCGTGGGCAGTGGTTGGATGAACTTCCGCATCGGGCGTAAATACAGCCTGATGATTGGCGCCGTGCTGTTCGTGCTGGGATCTTTATGCTCAGCGGCAGCGCCTAACGTTGAAGTCTTGTTGGTGTCCCGTATTCTGCTCGGACTGGCGGTGGGTGTCGCATCCTATACGGCGCCCATTTACCTGTCTGAAATCGCGCCGGAAAAAATTCGCGGCAGCATGATTTCCATGTATCAGCTGATGATTACCATCGGCATCCTGGCGGCTTATCTGTCGGATACCGCGTTCAGTTACACCGGTGCCTGGCGCTGGATGCTGGGGGTGATCACCATTCCTGCCGTGCTGCTGCTGGTTGGGGTGTTCTTCCTGCCGGATAGCCCACGCTGGCTGGCTTCGCGTAACCGTCATGAGCAGGCACGTCAGGTATTGGAGAAACTGCGTGACAGCAGCGCCCAGGCGCAGCATGAACTGAATGAAATTCGTGAGAGCCTCAAGCTGAAACAGAGCGGCTGGTCGCTGTTTAAAGACAATAAAAACTTCCGCCGTGCCGTTTTTCTCGGCGTGCTGCTGCAGGTGATGCAACAGTTCACCGGTATGAACGTCATCATGTATTACGCGCCGAAGATTTTTGGTCTGGCGGGTTTTGCCAGTACCGCACAGCAGATGTGGGGTACGGTGATCGTTGGCCTGGTGAACGTGCTGGCCACCTTTATCGCCATTGGGCTGGTTGACCGCTGGGGCCGTAAACCGACGCTGACGCTGGGCTTTATCGTCATGGCGGTGGGCATGGGTGCCCTGGGGACAATGATGCATGTGGGGATGAGTTCGCCTGCCGAGCAATACTTCGCTGTTATCATGTTGCTGATGTTTATTGTCGGTTTTGCCATGAGCGCCGGCCCACTGATTTGGGTGCTGTGTTCTGAGATCCAACCGCTGAAAGGCCGTGACTTTGGTATCACCTGTTCCACTGCCACCAACTGGATCGCCAACATGATCGTCGGGGCGACCTTCTTGACCATGCTCAATTCGCTGGGCAGCGCCTATACCTTCTGGGTCTACGCGGCGCTCAACCTGGTGTTTATCTTCATCACGCTGGCGTTGATCCCGGAAACCAAAAATATCTCTCTGGAACATATCGAACGCAATCTGATGGCCGGTAAACCGTTACGTAACATTGGTTCACGCTGAGCGGTAAGCCAGGCACGCGAGGCCCGCTGATACGGCGGGCTTTCGCTCCTGACACTGATTAAGGGGAAATTATGTCTATTCTGGTGACCGGCGGTGCCGGCTACATTGGTTCACATACGGTGTTGGCTTTGCTGGAACGTGGTGAAGATGTGGTGGTGCTGGATAATTTGATCAACGCGTCCGAAGAGTCTTTGCGCCGCGTGGAGCAACTGACGGGCAGGGCCGCGACGTTTTATCGGGGAGATGTACAGGATGCCGGTTGCCTGAAGCGTATCTTTGAGGAAAACAACGTTACCTCGGTGATCCACTTTGCCGGCCTGAAGGCGGTGGGGGAGTCCACCCAAAAACCGCTGGAGTACTATCAGAATAACGTGGCCGGTACCTTGGTGTTGCTGGAGGCGATGCGCGAGGCGGGAGTCCATCAGTTTATCTTCAGCTCTTCCGCCACGGTGTACGGCGAACATGCGCCGGTACCTTACCGGGAAGATATGCCGATCGGCGGCACTACCAGCCCTTACGGCACCTCCAAATGGATGGTGGAGCAGGTCCTGCAGGACTTTGCCAGGGCTGAACCGGCATTTTCGATTATCGCGCTGCGCTACTTCAACCCGGTAGGCGCGCATGAGTCGGGCCTGATTGGCGAAGACCCGAGTGGCATCCCCAATAATCTGCTGCCTTATATCGCACAGGTGGCCATTGGTCAGCGGGAAACTCTGAGCGTGTTTGGCGGCGACTATCCAACCAAAGACGGCACGGGCGTGCGCGACTACATTCACGTGATGGATGTGGCGCAGGGCCATCTGGCGGCGATGGATCATTTAGCGCAGATTGCCGGGTTTAAAGCCTATAACCTGGGCTCCGGGGTCGGTTACTCGGTGCTGGAAATGGTGCGGGCGTTTGAAAAAGCCTCGGGCGTGACCATTCCTTATCAGATTTTACCGCGCCGTGCGGGCGACCTGCCTGCCTTCTGGGCCGATGCCGGGTTGGCAAAACAGGAACTGGGCTGGCAAGTGCAGCGCGGGCTTGACGTGATGATGCGTGATACCTGGAATTGGCAAAGCAAAAATCCGCAGGGCTATCGCCGTTAACAAACCTGCATAAAGGCTAAACCGGTAGGGGGCGAACATGTTCGCCCCGACTTAACCCGTTGATTATATGATAGGGCGCGGCATGCAGCGCCCCTACCATGAAACAACTTTTGGCAAGGGGAAACGTTTAAGCCAGCTTTTGCTGCGCCCAGGCCAGACCGCTTTGGTATTCGCTCGGCAGCAGCGGTGCCAGTGCCTGCAAGGTCTGCAGCAGCGCAGCGGCGTCAGGATCGTTCAGGTTCAGGTGCCCGACCTTGCGACCTTCACGCACCTCTTTCTCATACCAGTGCAGATGCACCAGCGGCAGCGCCAGCCACTGCTGATTCACTGCGGTGCCAATCAGGTTGACCATCACCGACGGTGTGCTCACTACCGGTTTTGGCAGCGGCAGGGCGAGAATAGCGCGCAGATGCAGTTCGAACTGGCTGATAGACGCGCCGTTCTGCGTCCAGTGGCCACTGTTGTGTACCCGGGGGGCCAGCTCGTTAATCAACAGGCGATCGCCAACGATAAAGCACTCCATCGCCATTACGCCGACGTAGTTCAGCTCATCAAGAATGGCCGTCAGCATTTGCTCCGCCTGCCGTTGCAGGGCAGGGTTGGGCTGCGGCAGCGCCACGCTGGTGCGCAGAATGCCTTCTTCATGCAGGTTATGGGTCAGCGGATAGAACACCGACTGGCCGTCATGCCCGCGTGCGCCGACCAGCGACACCTCACCGGAGAAGTTAATCCCTTGCTCGACGATACATTCGCCATAGGCATCGGCCGGCAATTCGGCTTCCTGGCCTGGGCGTAAACGCCACTGGCCGCGGCCGTCGTAACCGCCAACGCGACGTTTGACGATCGCCAGTTCACCCAGAGTCGCGAACACCTGTGGCCATTCGGCGACGTCAGCCAGCAGTTGCCACGGCGCGGTGGCCAGACCAAGTTGGTCGAGCAACTGCTTTTGCGTCAGGCGATCTGCCAGACGCGGAAAAATATCACGGTTGACGAAGCTGTTATGGGTTGCCAGTTCGCGCGTCAGCGCGGTTTCCGGCCAGCGTTCGATTTCGGCGGTGATCACGCTGTTCTGGTAGGGCACGGCTTCCGGTTCGGCGTCGAGGCCTACCGGGTACACGGCGATACCCAGCGGTTCACCGGCCTGGCGCAGCATGCGCCCTAACTGACCGTTGCCCAGTACGCAAACCGGCTTCATGCTTCCTCCCGCGGATCCGGGTGGTTCAGCACCTCGTCAGTTTGAGCCTGACGCCAGTCGGCCAGGCGTTGTGCCAGCGCGGCGTCGTGCAGCGCCAGAATTTGTGCCGCCAGCAGGGCAGCGTTGGCGGCACCGGCTTTGCCGATGGCCAGCGTACCCACTGGAATACCGCGCGGCATTTGCACGATTGAATACAGGCTGTCTACACCGCTCAGTGCGGCGCTTTGCACCGGAACACCCAGCACCGGAACCAGCGTTTTCGCCGCCAGCATGCCCGGCAGGTGCGCAGCACCGCCTGCACCGGCAATGATCACGTCAAAGCCATTATCAGTTGCCTGCTCGGCAAAGCTGAACAGCTTGTCTGGCGTGCGATGAGCGGAAACGACTTCGACATGGAACGGGACATCGAGCGAGGTCAGGACTTCGGCGGCAAACTGCATGGTGGCCCAGTCACTTTTCGATCCCATTACAATTGCGATTTTAACCCCAGCGTGGGTGGCTGAAGCGGCGTTGGCTCCCATGGGTGTAAGGCTCCTGTATTGTACAAACGACGGCCGGTTGCCTGCGGCGGGAGGCCGAATGAGGGCACAGAGCATACCATGAGCGCACGGCGAGGAAAACGGTTGCGTCGCCGGTTTTCATTGCCAAAAGCGTGAATTTTTTTACCTGTGCGACAAGTCAGGAACTTAGAACGGGAATTGGATCAGCTCGACGGCGTCGGCACTGACTTTGATCATGGAGCCTTCAACGTGCCAGGCTCCCAGCACCACGCGGTGGGCCTTGCCGTTGCTCAATGCCAATTCATGCACCGCCGGACGGTGAGTGTGGCCGTGGATCATCCAGTGAACCTTGTGGCGCAGCATCGCCTGCTCAACCGCCTGTGGATTGACGTCCATAATAGAGTCCGACTTGTACTGGTTACTCTGCTGGCTGCGGGCACGCATTTTGGCCGCGATCTTAAGACGCCAGCGCAGCGGCATGGCCAGAAACAGTTTTTGGATCAGCGGATTGTGTACCTTGCGGCGAAACTGTTGGTAGGCCTGATCGTCGGTACACAGCGTGTCGCCATGCAGGATAAGGATTTTTCGGCCATACAGATTCAGCACTTTTTCTTCCGGCAGCAGTTGCATACCGCTGGCACGGGCAAAGCGTTTGCCGACCAGAAAATCACGGTTGCCGTGGATAAAGTAGCAGGGCACGCCAGCCTGTTGCAGCGCCTTCAGTGCCGCAGCGATTTCGCCGTGCAGTGGCTCGGGATCGTCATCGCCGATCCAGGCTTCAAACAGGTCGCCAAGAATGTACAGGGCGTCGGCGTGAATGGCATCTTGCCGCAAAAAACGCAGAAAACCGGCAGTGATTGCCGGTTCCTGTGCGCTTAAATGCAGATCTGCGATGAACAGCGTGTTCATGCAGCCGCGATTACTCGCTGACGGTAACGCTAGTGACGATGACGTCTTCTACCGGTACGTCCTGGTGCATGCCGCTACGGCCGGTTTTCACCGCTTTGATCTTGTTAACCACGTCCATGCCTTCAACCACTTCAGCAAATACGCAGTAGCCCCAGCCCTGCGCGTTTTCGCCGCGGAAGTTCAGGAAGTCGTTGTCTGCCACGTTGATGAAGAACTGTGCGGTCGCAGAGTGTGGATCGTTGGTGCGAGCCATTGCCAGGGTACCGATGGTGTTTTTCAGACCGTTGTTGGCTTCGTTCTTGATAGTCGCTTTGGTGTCTTTCTGGGTCATGCCCGGCTCAAAACCGCCGCCCTGAACCATAAAGCCATTGATAACACGGTGGAAAATGGTGTTATTGTAGAAACCTTCACGGCAGTAGTTCAGGAAGTTTTCAACGGTAACCGGCGCTTTGTCAGCAAAGGTGTTGATAACGATATCGCCGTGATTAGTGTGGAAAGTAACCATAGTTTTAGTCCTAACAAGATGAATTGAGATGTCACAAGGATCGAGTGAACAATCAGACCGCCGTTATAACATATCTCCTTTAATCAGTCAGCAGCGGGTAAACCGCACGCTGGCTGTGGTAAAACGATAATTGTTATATTATAACATTGGTGGCGTTCGCTGATTTCTCACCGTTTTCCACCTCTCAGCTTAGCAAAGCGCGGCCTTAACCTTGCATTAGATCAGGCTTCGGGTTTCAATACGCTGCTGGGTGAATCGCCTAATTACTATTTTTGTTATCACGCACACCACGGAATGTCCCGATGCTAAAGATTTTTAATACCCTGAGTCGTCAAAAAGAGGAATTTAAGCCCATTCATGCCGGTAAAGTTGGCATGTACGTGTGCGGGGTAACCATCTATGACCTGTGTCATATCGGCCACGGGCGTACCTTTGTTGCTTTCGACGTCGTCGCGCGTTATTTGCGTTACCTCGGCTATTCGCTGAACTACGTGCGTAACGTTACCGACGTTGACGATAAAATTATCCGCCGTGCGACAGAGAATGGCGAAAGCTGCGATCAACTGACCACGCGCATGCTGGCAGAGATGCACGCCGACTTCGATTCTCTGCTGATTGAACGCCCGGACATCGAACCGCGCGCCACTCAGCATATCGCCGAGATCGTTGAGATCACCCAGCGCCTGATCGATCGCGATCACGCCTACGTGGCCAGCAACGGCGACGTGATGTTCTCTATCGACAGCGATCCGCAATACGGCTTGTTGTCACGCCAGGATCTGGATCAGCTGCAGGCCGGTGCGCGGGTAGAAATCGATGATGTAAAACGCAACCCGATGGATTTCGTGCTGTGGAAGATGTCCAAGCCGGGCGAACCGAGCTGGGAATCGCCATGGGGCGCAGGCCGTCCGGGCTGGCACATTGAATGTTCTGCGATGAACTGCAAGCAGTTGGGCACCCATTTTGACATCCACGGCGGCGGTTCCGATCTGATGTTCCCGCATCACGAGAACGAAATTGCCCAGTCTAGCTGTGCTCACGACGGCCCGTACGTCAACTACTGGATGCACTCCGGTATGGTGATGATCGACAAAGAAAAAATGTCGAAATCGCTGGATAACTTCTTCACCATCCGCGACGTGCTGGGTTACTACGACGCCGAAACCGTGCGTTACTTCCTGATGTCTGGCCACTATCGCAGCCAACTGAACTACAGCGAAGAGAACCTGAAACAGGCGCGTACCGCACTGGAGCGTTTGTACACCGCGCTGCGCGGTACCGACGTTAACGCTCAACCGGCCGGTGGCGAAGTGTTTGAAGCTCGCTTCCGCGAAGCCATGGATGATGACTTCAATACCCCGGAAGCTTATTCGGCGCTGTTTGATTTGGCACGCGAGGTTAACCGTCTGAAAGCAGAAGATCTGACTGCAGCCAACGGCCTGGCGGCGGAACTGCGCAAGCTGGCGAAGGTGCTGGGCTTGTTGCAGCAAGAACCGGAACTGTTCCTGCAGGGCGGCGCACAGGCGGACGACGGTGAAGTAGCGGAGATCGAGGCACTGATCAAACAGCGTAATGACGCGCGCAAAGCCAAAGATTGGGCGCTGGCGGATGCCGCGCGCGACCGTTTGAACGAGATGAACATTGTGCTGGAAGATGGCCCGCAGGGAACCACCTGGCGCCGTAAGTAATTCGCTTAAGGCTGAAAAGCAAAAAAGGCGCTGAGGGTTAACTCAGCGCCTTTTTTATGGAGCATGGCTTATGGCTTAACTACAACCTTGCCGCCGTTAAACTCCACCACCTGATCGGCGACGATTTTGCAGCGCTTGCGCGTTTCTACTTTGCCGTTTACTTTCACCTGCCCATCGGCGATGACTTCTTTGGCGGCACCGCCACTTTCACACCAGCCCTGGAACTTGAGCAGGTCGCACAGTTCGACGTGCGGGTGATTATCCAGATTAAAAGTTTCCATACTGCCTTACTTATTTAGGTTGAACGTCGTGATAAACCTCGCAGGCCTGCAAGGTATTTTGGATCAGTGTAGCAACGGTCATTGGGCCAACGCCACCCGGAACCGGAGTAATATAGGCCGCGCGTTCGCTGGCGGCATCGAATTCTACGTCGCCGACTACTTTACCACTTTCAAGACGGTTAATGCCGACATCCACCACGATCGCGCCCGGTTTGATCCAATCACCAGGAATAAAGCCCGGTTTACCGACCGCGACGATCAGCAGATCGGCATTTTCAACGTGATGACGCAGGTTCTTGGTGAAACGGTGGGTCACGGTGGTGGTGCAACCGGCCAGCAGCAGCTCCATGCTCATCGGGCGGCCAACGATGTTGGACGCGCCAACCACAACGGCATTCAGGCCATAGGTATCGATGTTGTAACGCTCGAGCAGGGTCACGATGCCGCGTGGGGTACATGGGCGCAGTTTAGGCGAGCGTTGGCACAGACGGCCGACGTTGTAAGGGTGGAAACCGTCAACGTCTTTATCCGGATGAATACGCTCCAGCACTTTGACGTTATCGATGCCGGCAGGCAGTGGCAACTGGACCAGGATGCCGTCGATCTCGCCGTCGGCATTCAGCCTGTCGATCAGCGCCAGCAATTCGGCCTCACTGGTGGTGGCAGGCAAATCGTAGGAGCGAGAGAGGAAACCCACCTCATCACAGGCGCGGCGCTTGCTGGCGACGTAAATCTGTGAGGCCGGGTTCTCGCCAACCAGCACGACTGCCAGGCCCGGCGCGCGTTTGCCGGCGGCCAGACGTTGTTTAACTTGCTCAGCCACTTCGTTTCTAACCTGCTGCGCAATCGTTTTACCATCAATAATCTTTGCTGACATCAGTGAGGAAATCCATCAATTAAGAAAAGCGGGGATGGCGCTATTTTGTCAGAAGCGGAGCGCGCTGTCAGGCGCTGAATCGTGTTCGACGCTGTTTGCCGGAGGGGATTTACGCTTTTTTTATGCCAACAGAATGATCCTCTACGCCTTTTTTATCTTGCGCTACTTAAGCTGTGGCTATTCACACTGCGGTATTCGCGCCAGCCGCAGGCGCTAACGGAGCCACAATCATGATGATCATCACTCGGCTACATCCATGGCATCAGCAGATTTCCAGCCCGATTAACCCGCCCAAACACGTGGGCGAAACGGTGTTCGACTCATCAATGCACCCGGCGGACGTGGCGCAGTTGATGGCGTTGCACCAGCTCGCGGAACACAAAGCACCGCTATCCTGGCGAGCACGCCTGCGTGCGCTGTGCCGGAGGTTGCACGTATGAGATTTATCAGAGGGATTGGTTTTATGTTGCTGGCGTGGGTGCCAATGGGTCATGCCTCGTTGAATGCCACGCCGGTCAGCGCCGCACTAAACCAACCGTTGGCGACCGCCTGCAACCTGCTGACTACCGAGCATGCCGACTGGGGAAATATCAATGCGGTGGTGCGCTCGGCCCGCATTTGTCTGCAGCGCCCGGCAGGGCAACAGCAATCGGAACGGCTCCCCGAACAGGCCGAATCCGGCCTGGTTCACTACAGCGGGAGTCTGTTGCCGGAGCTAATACAAGGGAAATAAAGACGTTTTGCCGAGGGACGGCGGCAGCAATGGCTGAAAAATCACCATAAAGCACGGCTGACGCCGTAACGTCATGAAAAGGCATTGACTCAGTAACCCCTGACCGTATAATCGCACTCCGCAACTCCGGTTGCCGCATCCCAATGCGCCCTTAGCTCAGTTGGATAGAGCAACGGCCTTCTAAGCCGTAGGTCACAGGTTCGAGCCCTGTAGGGCGTACCATTTAGAATCAATGACCTACGCTATTCTCAGCCCTGCCTGATTTCCTTCTTGTGTCGTTAACGCCCAATAGTGCATCAGTGCGTCAATTTTTCGTGCGTGCTCAGTTAGATGGTTGGGGGCCAGATGCGCATACCTACGTACCATTTCAATTGATTCCCAGCCCCCCATTTCTTGCAGAGCTGAAAGTGGGACGCCAGATTGGATTAACTGACTGTATTAAAATGTGGTTCTAGGAACTTCTAGCCGTAGGTCACAGGTTCTAGCCCTGTAGGGCATAAACTGGTAATCAAAGCCTCTCCTTTTCGGTCACCTAACTCGCTTACGCTGTCTCGTAAGATAAAAACAATGTCTCGTTAAATCAAGAAGTGAATTGAAATCAGAAGTATGCTTTTTGCAGTTGAGCAGAGCAAAAGTTTCATAAGAAATTTAATAGAATAAAATGTAACAAGTAATGGGTTAAAAAATCCATCGAAACTTATTGTTCTAGAGCCTATTTAAAAATAGGTTTGTTAGATTTTCAAGTTTTTGGTGATATATTATTTCTTTAAATAATATTCATCAGTATTTTCTGAATTAAAATAGATTTCTTTAACTCTGACCTTGAATTTTTAAGTCGACACCACTCTTTAATTAACTTCGGTGGTTGCTGGGTGAGAATAAGCCGTCTGAGCACTTTTTAATAGTGAGTTTTATAATTTATATAAAAATACATAGGCAGATTAATATTGATTGTTTTAAATGTTAATAATTATTTGTTTATTTATTTGAATGGAATTGAGTTGATTTATTTTTTTAGTGTGAAGTAGAGTCTGGAAAACAATGGTAAGTGTAGGGTAAATATATCAGAGGAAATTGAAATGATAAAAGCTATAGCTGCTGTGACCGAATCTGCTGATACACCTTTTACTGTTTGCGATATTGAACTTGAAGATCCACAGGATTATGAAGTTTTGGTTCGCATCAAAGGTGTAGGTATCTGCCATACTGATTTGAGCTTCAAGCAAATAGGTCACTATGCTCCAGGAGTTCTTGGGCATGAAGGTGCGGGAGTGGTTGAAAAAGTGGGAGCTGCCGTAACCCGCCTGGTTCCCGGTGACCATGTTGTTCTTAGTTACTTTGCTTGCCACCATTGTGAGACTTGCTTGGATGGACATCCTGCATACTGCGATAATATGGAGGCTGCCAATATAAGTGGGGGGCGTGTAGATGGATCTACTCCTATTCAAATCAACGGTAAGCCTGGCAAAGGTTCTTTCTTTTATCAATCCTCTTTCGCAAACTATGCCATTTCCCACGAGAACAATACGGTGAAGATAGACAAGACTCTACCGGTTGCTTTGATGGGGCCATTGGGCTGTGGTTTGCAAACGGGGGCCGGTGCCGTTATTAATGCTCTTAAAGTTGGGGAAAACCAGGGTATCGCTATTTTTGGTTTAGGCGCGGTTGGTCTTGCTGCAGTGATGGCTTCCAAGATTTCTGGTGCTAATCCTATTATTGTTGTCGATATCGTCCCGGAGAAACTCGAACTAGCAAAACAACTTGGATCAACTCATATTATAAATGGTGCAACAAGTGATGCGGTTAGCGAAATAAAACGTATCTCCGAGGGGGGAGTCGCATTTTCTCTTGAATGTGTTGGCGTTCCGAAACTCCTTGAACAAGCCGTAGAATCCCTGCGTCCTACCGGCGTGTGTGGTTTACTTGGTATGAGCAGCACTGAAGCTACGGCATCAATAAAATTATTAGATTTACTGGGTGGTCGTACCGTCAAAGGGATTATAGAAGGAGATGCCGATCCTCAGGAATTTATTCCAAAATTGATTGAGTTCTATCGCTCGGGGCAATTTCCTTTTGATAAACTGCTCAAAACTTACCCGTTAGAAGATATAAATCTTGCCATTGATGATATGAAAAATGGCTTGGTCGTTAAGCCAGTATTAATACCATCTTGATGTTTTGTTTTTAATAAAAATAAGGAGCCTGCCATGAATTTTCAAGAGGCGATCAATACCGGTAAGGTTACGCAAGAACAGGCATTCCAGATATTTGACAGCCTTTCAATTGTCCAGCCGGAAGAGATATTCGGGAATTGGAAGGGCAGTGAGTTAATTTCTGGGCATCCTGCCGATGGAAGCCTAACCGCCACCGGTTGGTTTGGAAAGCGTTTCACAGATGTTGAAACGGTTGATCCATTGCTTTTCTATACTCATGACGGAGGCGTTTTTGCTGCTGATCCGATCAAACTGCGTTCAGGTGGTGGTTCTCAGCAAAAAGCGGCAGATCGCCAACAAGAAATAGAAACAGACCAACCAACAGCCAGGCTGCGGTTGGTTAACTACCGTGGTAAAACTTCCGCAGCGATGATTTACGATCAACTTCCTATAATCGACCACTTTCGTCGAGTTGATGCAGAGACGATTTTGGGCGCTATGGATGCGCGGAACGATATGTTCACATACTTCTTTGTTCTACATAAAGTTGAATAGTTAAACTGAAATAAAATTTACTTTATGCGCATTTATTGAAATATGCGGAACTTGCTAAAGCAATGAGTAATATTTTTTATTTTTTTTGCATTACTCTAAGTTCACATTACACCTGTTAAATTTAGGCGTTATTTTTATTTTATATAGTCGGAAATATAAATTTATAGAGGTCAGTCATGACAAATAAAAAACTATTTAGTCCATATAAGCTTGGTCAGATCACCCTTTCCAACAGGATTGTCCTTGCACCTCTTACCCGCAGTCGGGCTGGTAAAGGTTTTGTCCCTGGCGAATTTGCGGCAACTTATTATAGTCAGCGTGCATCTGCCGGCCTTTTAATAGCGGAAGCCACTCAGATTTCTCAACAGGGGCAAGGGTATCAAGATACGCCAGGAATATATACACAGGATCAAATTGAGGGTTGGCGAAAAGTCACTGATGCGGTACATGCCAAGGGAGGTGTTATTTTTCTGCAGATTTGGCATGTTGGCCGAATCTCACATGTAGAGCTTCAAAAAAATGGTGCGGCGCCGGTAGCACCTTCTGAAATTCAGGCAAATGCGAAGGTGTTTATAAATAACAGTTTAGTGCAAACTTCAATTCCGCGAGCTCTGAGTATTGATGAAATACCCGGTATCGTGGATGACTTCCGGCAAGCCGCGGCAAATGCGATCGCTGCTGGATTTGACGGTGTTGAGGTTCACGGTGCTAATGGTTATTTACTTGATCAATTTGTTCGCGATAATGCCAATAACCGTGTTGATGCTTATGGTGGTTCAATTGAAAACCGTGCCCGTTTGTTGCTAGAAGTGACGAAGGCCGTGATTGAAGAGGTTGGTGCTGATCGTACTGGGGTTCGTATTTCTCCCGTCTCGCCTATTAATGATGTTGTTAGCCGTGAGCCTCAGGCTCAGTTTAATTATATCGCTACTGAACTCAGTAAGTTAGGCGCCGTTTATCTTCATGTTGTAGAAGGCGCAACTGGCGGGGCACGTGATGATGTACCGTTTGATTTTGACACCCTGCGTCAAAACTTCAAAAACACTTACATTGCAAATAACGGGTATGATCTGAATTTGGCAAATATATCTCTTGCAGAAAATAAGTCTGATTTGATTTCCTTTGGTCGGTTTTTCATCAGTAACCCAGATTTAGTAGAAAGATTTAAAAGCGGTTCCTCTTTATCTGAAATTGACGCTGAACACCTCTACGGTGGGGGGGCAAAAGGCTATACCGACTATCCAACCTTGAGTTAAGTCCAGCAGCGGTATTGACGTAGCCCGACTGTTTTTTATTCAAACGGTTGGGCTTTTTTGCTTAATCGTACATCTTACATATGGCATGCTTCTGATGTTTTAATTAATGAAAATTAGATAATGTCAAGTTTACAGGCTAGTAAACATCTGCATAGTATAAAATATACTTTTCTTTTTATCGGCCTTCCGACATCGTACTATCTTTAAGGATTGGTTTCCCTTATCTGTGGCTGTGCTATTCGAGTTGATTTTTTTATATGCAATATGCACTGACTTGAGTTAAACATTATATGGTGCCAATTTATCCTTGAATGCGGCCTGTTGGCTATTTTCAAAAAGTGTCCGATTATTTTTGGTTATTTGATTTACGCTTCTTTTTCGATAGCTGGCTTTCTCCTCTCGTACTATTCCTGAATCCGCGATGAAGTGTCTCGTAAGATAAAAAGAATGTCTCATTAAATCAAGAAGCAAGTTGAGTTGAAACGTATGATTTTCGCAATCAATTAAGCACAAAGGAGTCGAAATTATGCGTATTGCTGTACACGAATCTCTGGGTCAGCCAGAACAGGTTATGAGTATTCAAGATACCTCTCGTCCAACACTGAAAGCTGGTGAGGTGTTGTTACAAATGGTTCTCTCACCTATCCACAATCATGATCTGATGCAAATATCTGGTACCTACGGCACCAAGCCAACGCTACCTGCCAGGGCAGGTAGCGAAGCTCTCGGCCGCGTCCTTGAGGTTGGGGAAGGAGTGAAGGATCTGCAAATTGGCCAGAGAGTTGCTGCATCGGGGGCATTTGGTACTTGGGCTGATGCTTTTGTGGCGCCTGCGGATCAACTACTGCCTATTCCTGATGGCATCAGTGATGAATTGGCTGCCCAACTGCTGGTTATGCCAGCAAGTGCAACTGTAGTACTGGACGATTTAGGAGTAAAAAGCGGTCAATGGATGGTGCTGAGTGCAGCGGCAGGCGCCGTAGGTAAAAACTTGGCACTGTTGGCAGCCTCCCGTCAGATACGTGTTATTGGCCTGGTCAATCGGGACTCTCAGGTTAAAGAACTTAGAGCTCTTGGTGTGGATTTGGTAGAAAACACAGAAAAGGACGGTTGGCAGCAACGCATAAAAACTGCGTTGAACGGCGAGGCACTACTTTATGGTCTGGACTCAGTTGCAGGGGAACTCACCGGAGAGATGCTGAGTGTCATGAATGATAACGCCACGGTGGTCGTCTTCGGTGCATTGAGCAACCACCCCCTGCGCATTGATTTTCAGGATGTCATTTTCAAGCAGGCTACAGTTCGCGGTTTCTGGGGGCTGAGGAAATTCGCTGCCTTGAACAACGAATATAAATTACGAATGATATCGGAGATTATGACAATGGCTTTACGGGATGGGTTTAGCCTGCCAGTAGCTGCCATCTATGATCTAGATGATATTGAGCAAGCGATTGGTACTAAACATGGCCCAGGTAAAGTGCTTTTACGCGGAAAAAATATAGAGGCTTAGCCCGTTTACTCATATTTATTGCTGTAATCAATTAATAGATGCAGTCGTTGCTGCAAGGAGATACCAAGATGAAGATTGATATTTGGTCAGATGTTATTTGTCCATTTTGCTATATCGGAAAACGCAAACTGGAAGCCGCTCTGGAGCAAACCGGCATTGAGGCGCAAATCGAGTGGCACAGTTTCGAGCTAAATCCAGATTCTCCTAGGTACTATGGGGTTCCATTGCAAGAATTAATGAGTCAGCTTTACCGAATCAGCCCGGATCGTGCTCTGGAGATTTTGAACCATGAAGAGCAGGAAGCTCGCCGTGTAGGGTTAGATTTCCAGTGGCGTATAGCGAAACCAGGCAACACATTTGATGCACACCGCCTCATTCATTTAGCCAAACATTACGGGCTTCTTGAAAATGAGGTAAAAGAGCGTTTTCTTCGAGCCTATTTCACGGAAGGAAAAGATATTGGGGACCCGCAGATTCTTCGTGCCCTAGCAATCGAGACAGGCTTGCCTCCTCAAGAGATTGATGGGGTTTTGAGCAGCGACCGTTTCGCCGATGAGGTTCGCACCGACGAATTGGACGCACGCAACCGGGGGATTCGTGGCGTACCATACTTTGTGTTCAACGATCAGGCTAGCATATCAGGGGCGCGTGATGTCGAGGTATTTATTAATGTTTTACGCGAACAAGCAGATTTGCTGGCTATGCAAACTGGCATAGATACAGGACCAGAGCCTGCATCTGAGGATGACGAAATGTGCAAAGACGGTTTTTGCGAAATAAAAAAATAATGATGCAAGCTCTTACCAATGAACACAGAGTATCCGCTCCAGAAGATTTTCCCTTCTCGGGCATTTGGAGATTACAACCCGAGCTTTCGAATTATGAGTTCGGGATCTCTCCTCGTGATGGAACTTACGAAGTTTCTCTGGATAGCGAAGATTGGTTGGTTATTACTTCTCGGTGGTCAAATGTCACTGGACGTTTTCATGAGGCGAATTTTGAGGGGGTTTTGGGCGGAGGACTATTCCCTTATTATAGTTACGAGGCTGCAGATGAACTCTATTTTGAGTTTGTTCAGCCTGATATACTTCGTTCCGCTGCATTCAAAAATGGGATTAAAGTACACTGGGCGGAACGTAGATTGTGCGATAGTGGTAATCTAATGACAATCAAGGTTTTTGGTTTACGTGCAGGCCGAGTATATGGCAACGCTGATGTATATAAGCGGGTGTATTCTCCTCCGTTAGAATATGCAAAAAAGATTAATAAAAATGTTTTTTGAAACATTAGTTCATATATATGAATGAATAAGAAAGATAGATGGTAAAGGGGAGCAGGTTATTTACGGCTGTCGTTGATAAGAATAAAGTTCACTTCTCCGAAGAGAACGCTATGACTGTGCTTAGAGTCGAAGTGATGACTTCGCAGCACGGACTTTTGAGGGGGACATGCCGAACCATCGCCGAGACGAAGTAGTAAGAACAGATTGATCGGAAAAACCCAGAATGGCCGCCAATTGCGCCAACGGGATACGTGTTTGTGTGAGGAAGCGTAATGCGATTTCCTGTCGTACTCCATCACGGATCCCTTCAAACGTCGCTGATTCTTCAGCCAATTTGCGCTGCATCGTACGGGGGTGTAAAAACAATAATTCAGCAATTGATGATTTACTTCCTCCCATTGCCCCTATAGTGCAGTGCAATGCGCGACGTACACGACTGGTCATTGATAATTCAGGATTTCCATAATGCCTCTGCAGGTAGTCCAGAGCGATGTTTTTTAGCAATGAACTAACATTATCTAGTTTGCTGTTCAGCGTTTTCGGCGATAGGTGTAATCCGCTAAATTCGTGTTCCAAACAAACTTGAGCGGGTCCGAAAAACCGTCGGTAGTCACTAAAATTAGAAACATCTCCGTAAGGAAATGTTATTGCTAGCAAGTGATAATTATCTTTTGCAAAAGATTTTAGCAAATAATGAAGGCGGCTTAAACAGTGCTCGATAGTCTGCCGAAACAAAGGGGCATTAGGTACTGCTTGCTCGAGGCGAATTTCAACAGCGCCTGGAATTAAGGGACTGGGATCAATAATCGAAAGCTGTACTGCGGGGCTGTGTACATACAGAAACCGCGAGGCTGTGTCCATCGCTTCACGCACATTTTTCGAATGTTGGATGGCCATAGCAAGAGGCCCTATAATATCAATCCCTTGTCGCGCCGCCAATGTTAGACCAAAATCGAGATGCTGCGTTACCAAGGCACTTTCTTCCATTAGCTGCATTACCGGTATTATCGGTACAACAGCATCATCCACCTCTCCTAAATCTACAGGCAGTCCGTGTTTACGTAACAATGGCAATGGATCAACGCCAAGCTCATTCATGAGCCCGGAATAACCTTTAAAACCAGTAGAGTTTATCATTGTCGCCATGTCCGATAACATAAAAAAATTGCCCTGTGAAATCAAGAGAAATACACATTTAATGACCTTGATACGGCATGCTCACAGAGTACAAATATCAATCACTACAGGAAGCTACAAGCGGATAGTTGCTAGAGATGCCCTGCCAAGCTCTGATACTCGCTTATAGGTGATGCTGGACGTCGGCGCAATGACATCCGTTTTGCCAGCATGGCGACAGCATTCTGGCGGTGCGATCCCTCAGCATGCTGTTTGGCGTCGTTACGGTGGCGCTGGTAATCAAACTAACCCGTTGGCTGGACAATGAAAGTGGCCGGTAGCCTGATACCGATGGCGGTGCGCTACAGTCAGGAAGCGCGCATGTATGCGCTGATGGGGATGTTGATCATCGCTGCGACCATGGCACTGGTGATGTACAAAATGCCGGACCCTGAGGTGACGATCCATTTTGATGTGAACCAGCAGCAGGCAGTGCAAACCCGAGAGCGTATTCTGGCACAGGTGGCGCGCGAGGGGAATTGGGGGGCCGCAGCCCATATCTCACTCCCCGGGCTGGGGCACGTGAACGCCGAGGGCAACGGCTTTCGCTAGGTTGCCGCCAACTATACCACTCAGCTTTCGCACTAAAGGCGGTGAGGCGTTGCAGGCACTACTTTTCGTCAGGAAGGAAATAGTGGCCGCATTTAGGGCAAATCAGGGTGATGTTTTTACGCACTTTGCGGCTATTTTGTTCAAACATGTGAGCGCATTCTGGACACTTCACTTTAACCGTTGTGCTGCTGAACATCTTAAGGGCATCAAAGATAGACATATCTTTCACCGGATAGATGTAGGGAACCTCATTCTACCATTCGGCACCGGTAATAGCCCTTTATTGATTGTTTATTAATCATTTTTGTGAGCGCGGCGCGGGGATTATGGTGGCCTGGAGTAAGGAAGTACGCGGTAAAATGTCACATTTCCATCCGGCGTTACATCTGCCGGAGCAAACTTACTCAGGGATGACAGTTCTATACATTGAGATTGGTAGTGTAGTCCTACCCGATGATGTTGTGTGTTATCCATTCCCTGTAGTGTATTACCCCATCCCTGTTAAGTTTATCCCGCCTCGTGCGGGATTTTTTTTATCTGCGCTCAATCATCAAACCGCCAAACATAATGTCGCGCGTAACTTGTAGCGCCAGAAAATCATGGGGGAAACCCAGTTCAATGGCGCTTGCCATATCCAGACGCCGCCACTGCTCTTCTGTCAGCCTGACCTCCAGCGCTCCCAGGTTATCTTCCAGTTGTGCCAACGTGCGTGCACCGATGATCGGGGCCGTCACTGCCGGGTTGCGCAGCGTCCAGGCCAGGGCTACCTGAGAAGGGCTAAAATCCGTCTCCCTGGCCAGCGTCAATACCGTTTCGGCAATGGTAATATTGCGCTCGGTCAGCATACCCTTGTCGCGAACCATGGCACGTCGGGTACCGTTCTCTTCCTCCTGCACCTGCAAATCCTGCCGACTGTATTTTCCGCTCAATATGCCACCGGAAAGCGGTGACCATGGAATGACGCCAAGGCCCAGCTCTTGCGCCATCGGTATCAGTTCTCGCTCCACGGTACGTTCCAACAGGCTGTATTCAATCTGCAGGCCAATCAACGGTGACCAACCGCGTAAATCCGCCAGTGTCTGCATTCTGGCGGCCTGCCAGGCTGGCAGATCCGAAACGGCCAGATATAACACTTTGCCGGCACGCACCAGATCGTCCATGGCGCGCATGATCTCTTCCGTCGGGGTGGTGGCGTCCCAGGCGTGCAGATACAGCAGGTCGATATAATCGGTGTTCAGGCGTCGCAGGCTTTCTTCCACCGAACGCACCATGCTTTTACGGTGGTTGCCGCCAGAGTTTGGATTATCGGGCTGCATGGGTAGCGTGTATTTGGTGGCGATCACCAGACGGTCGCGGCGTCCGGTGGCGAATTCTCCAATAAATCGTTCGGAACTGCCTTCGGTATAGCGGTTGGCGGTATCAATAAAATTGCCGCCACGTTCTACATAAACGTCAAACAGCCGACGAGCTTCCGCTTGTTCTGCGCCCCAGCCCCAATCGGTGCCAAAGGTCATGGTGCCGAGCGCCAGCGGCGAAACGCGCAGGCCAGAGCGGCCAAGCAGGCGGTAATGGTTCAGGGCCAGTGATGTCAGCATGGGGTATTTCCTCTGTGGTTTTGTTCAAGCATAGGCCCCACCGGGAGTGTAATGAATACGCTATAATCTTCATGAATTATTAAGTGTAGGGGGCATAATGAGAGGAAGTGATTTCGCGGAATTACGCGCTTTTGCCGTCATTGTTGAGCATGGCAGCTTTACCCGTGCCGCAGCGCAATTGGGCATCTCCGCCTCAGCGCTTAGTCAGACGCAGCGCAATCTGGAAACTCGGCTGGGTGTACGTCTGCTGAATCGCACCACGCGAAGTGTCGCGCTGACCCAAGCGGGGGAATTGCTGTTGGCGCGTTTATCACCGGCAATGGTCGAGATTGAAGCCGCCGTGACGCAGACCGCCGCGCTGCGTTTGCAGCCGGCGGGCACCCTACGGCTTAATGCATCCGGCCTGGCGGCGATCCATTATTTGGCTCCGCTGTTGGCTCCGTTCAATGCGCATTATCCCGATATTGTTGTGGATCTGAGCGTGGAGGATCGGCTGGTGGATATGGTCGCCGCGGGTTTTGACGCGGGTGTGCGGCTGCATGAGAGACTGGAGAAGGATATGGTGGCCGTCGCGCTGGGGGGCGAGCAACGAATGTGCGTGGTAGCCTCGCCAGCCTATTTGGCGCGTTATGGCACGCCGCAAACCCCCGATGCGCTACGTCAGCACCGCTGCCTGAATACTCGCTGGCCAACCAATGGCAGTATTTATCGTTGGGAATTCGAGCGCGGTGGCGAAAAGTTGGAAATCGCGGTGGAGGGGCCGTTGATTGTGGATGAACCGCAGGTGCTGGTGCGTGCCGCTGCGGATGGATTGGGGATTGCCTATCTGTTTGAGAGTCAGGTGGCAGAGGCATTGAACGACGGCCGATTGCTGCCGTTGCTGGCGGCCTGGACGCCACCGTTTCCCGGTTTCTATCTTTATTACCCCGCCAACCGGCAAATGCCGCGTCCGCTGCGTGCGTTTATTGATTTCGCCCGGCAGCAGGGCCCACAGGCCATTGGCGCATGAGTGCTGCCCGGTTTTTTTGAATAACTCTGTCAGATAAATTTGGTATTCACCCCAGGGTCAGTTGATTAGATTGGATAAGAATATCCTCGGGTGCCGTCGGCACTCTACTGCAACGATCTGGGAGTTCCTAATGGCGAAGACAGTGGTTATTTTTCATTCCGGCTACGGCCACACCGAGCGTTTGGCAAAGGTTGTTGCCGAAGGCGCGGCAGCGGAACTGATCGCTATCGATCAGGAAGGCAATATCAGCGATGAAGCCTGGCAGAAACTCGATGAGGCGGATGCCATTATCTTCGGTTCGCCGACCTATATGGGTGGTCCGTCCTGGCAATTCAAAAAATTTGCCGATGCCAGTTCTAAAGCCTGGTTTGGCCGTAAGTGGCAGGACAAGGTTTTCGGTGGGTTCACCAACAGCGCCAGCCTGAACGGTGACAAGCAGGTTACGCTGATCGCTCTGCAAACTCTGGCCTCGCAGCATGGTGGCCTGTGGGTCAGCCTGGGGCTGATGCCCGCGAATACCAAGTCGGCGCAGCGTACCGATATAAACAACCTGGGCGGTTCGGTAGGGTTATTGGTGCAGACACCCGCCGACGCCGGTGTGGATGAAATGCTGTCGGGTGATTTGGAAACCGCCAGCCTTTACGGCCAGCGCGTGGCGGGCTTTGCTGCCAAACTGGCTTAATAGCCATTCCCCTTGCGCTCATTTTTTCTACACAATTACAGCGTAAAGTGGGGAATGTTATTAGCCTGCTTGGGCTAACACTGCATTTCGTACAAACATTCCCGGTTCCTAGACCGGGTTTTTTGTTGCCTCTAATTGCTGTCGAACATGACTTACCGGGAAATAATAGCCGGCAGACCAGTTTTGGGCGGCAAGTAAAATACCCTTTATATAATTATGGCCTTTGCGTGGTGCTGATGAGTGCTGCTTTACGCTATGCTGTTAGATATCCTTGAATATTATTTTCGCAAAGATGAAAATTCGTTTCATCATGAAGCATCGCGTTGACGACTTGAGTTAAGAACATTCCGTTAAATAAAAGTGAATGTATCTTTGTGATTGATCTGCCTGTATTTTTTAAGTCTGCCTCTGGTTTTTATGTCATTTTCATTATGCCGGGCGAGGGAATATGCATAGAATTGCTCTGGTTATTATAAATATATGGGTAAGGCGATGAACGCCAGAATAAGCGACAAACATGGCTTGCCTGTGGCTATCCAGCTGATTACGCTTTTTCTGCTGGCATTTTTGCTTTCCCTGCTGGGTATTTTTACCCGCCCAATAGGATCGCTTTCTCTGTTTTGGCCGGTGAATGCGATTTTACTCGGTCTGCTATTACGCAAACCCGCCTATGCCAGTCCGGCCGGTTGGCTGGCTATCTATATTGGGATGATCGCCGCAGATTTGGCCAACGGTGAGAGTCTGTCGCTGGCGATGTGGTTGAACGCCTGCAATATGTCGCTGATTGCTACCGGTTACGGCGTGATGTCGCTGCTGCCAAAGTCGCAGCGCCGGATGGGTAAACCCCAGACTACCCTTTATATGTTTACCGCCAGCCTGAGTAGCGCGGCGGTGGCGTCGACCTTATCGATACTGCGTAATGACAGCCTGTACAACAACACGGCCGTTATCGCCTGGTTAGCCTGGTTCAGCGAGCAGTTCTCGACCAATCTGCTGTTGTTGCCGGTACTGCTGGCGGCACCGCGTCTCAAACAGCTGTTGCGTATGCAGATCAACTGGCAACTGCGTGCCGGTATGCCGCTGCTGGCGTTGCTGTTTTCACTGGTGTTCAGTGTGTATATCGGCGGTCCGGGGGCGATTGCCTTCCCCATTCCGGCGCTGCTGTGGTGCGCGGTGCGCTACCAACTGTTCACGGTAACCTTGTTGACGCTGCTGACCGGGATGACCGAGATCAGCAGTATCTCCGCCAATCTGATGCTGTATGAAACGCCTAACAACCACATTGCCTTCCTCGACACGCTGATGTCAGCCCGTTTGGGGATCGCCATGCTGGTGATGGGGCCACTGATCCTTGCCAGTTCAATTGCCGTTAACCGTAAGCTGCTGCGGCGGCTGGAGCACAGCGCCAATCACGATTTTCTGACCGGCGTACTGGCGCGTAATGCACTAACGCGTAAGGCTGGCGAACTGCTGGAGCACAAGCATAAATCGAAGGAGGCGGTGTCGCTGCTGCTGATCGATATCGATCATTTTAAGCAGATCAATGATACCCATGGGCATCTGGTGGGCGATCAGGTACTGGCTTCATTCGCCCATATTGTGCGGCGCGAGTTGCGTCACGATCAGCTGTTTGGCCGTTTGGGTGGGGAAGAGTTTGCCATTATGCTGCCGCGGGCGCTGGCGGCGCAGGGGGTGGCACTGGCAGAGCATTTGCGGCAATTGGTACAAAAAGCCGATTTGCTCCCCACTGGCAAGGTGCCGTTGAACATCACCATCAGCGTTGGCGTCGCCAGTCTGGGGATGAACGAAGTTAAATCGCTGGAACAGTTAATGAATATGGCGGATATCGCGCTTTATCGCGCCAAGTCGCAGGGGCGTAACCGGGTGGAGTCGTTTAACGCGGTAAGTGGCAACAGCGTTGGCCACATCATGTTTAAATAAGGGTATCAGTTCTGCTTGGGTTCAAACTCGGTACCGCAGTTTGGGCAGATCAGCATGACATTTTGCCGCAGCATCGAGCATTTTTGAGTGGTGACGTAGGCGCATTTGGGGCAGGCGATTTTGGTGGAGCGGTTGATAAAGCCTTTAACACTGCTGGTATCAGACATAATAAAATGGCCTGTGTCAGGTGAAAACCCACGCTAACACAGGTGGTATCAAATTGCTTAGAATGTTTTATACCCGTCGCCTTTCAAGCTGCAGCGTTGTTACCTGCACTATCTCCCCCCAGTTACTTACTGAAGTAAGCGCCTGGGGATGAGCTAGCTGGTCGCCTAGCTGTGCTGTACAGGGATGTACAAATGCCGCGAGCGCATGGACGCGCCAGAGCGGCCAACTCGAAATTCATAGGGTATATGCGGCTGGCGGTGGTTGTGATTACAGGCTTTTCAGCACTTTCAGGGTTTCATCCATGTCGATCTCATGTTCTGAGAAGGTATGGGTGTCGTTCTGGAAGGTGGTGATGGTCAGCATGCGCAGCGTTTGCATGGTTTGCGGCGCTTCTTCTGATTGCGGGCGAATGCGGTTCATCAACAGGCCGACCGACAGCACGGTATTTTCTTTATCCACGTCCGCTTTCACCGGCACTTCTTTGGTGAAGGTGTTGAAGGATTTGATGCTGGTGATCTTGATTCTTTCGTTGGCGATGATGATGTACTTGCTCGACGCCAGCACCTTGACCGCAAACGCCGATGGGCCTTTGGTGTTGTTGGTCGGTTCGAAAGTCACCGCCGCGTTTTTCTTAATCAGCTCAGGGTTCTGCACTTTAATCACGTGAAAATAACGATTCTCCCCGTTCTCATCGGTAATAAAGCCGAAGCCTTTGTCTTCAAAAAAAGTCGTTATCTTGCCGTTCATCATCATTCTCATAAAGTCGCTCAATACAGTGCATATGATAGCGCGGAATGCCTTGCAGTGACAGATTGCGTGCCCGGCATTTGATAATGCGATTACGGCATTTAGCGGGGTTGTCGCCACATGCTATTTTCTTTCTGACTTTATTTATTTCTGAAAGGGACAACCGATGGGCATTAAACGGCTAAACCATGCGGTGCTGTATGTCAGCGATGTACAGCAGAGCGCGGATTTTTATCATCAGGTGCTGGGATTTAAGCTCAAGCCCTCAGGCAGCCCCGAGAAAGCGGTGTTTACCCAGGCGGCCGATTCGGATAACGATCACGATCTGGCGCTGTTCAGCAAGAACCTGGGGCAACAGCGGGCCGGAGTGTTTCGCGCCAACGGTGAACCACCGGCGGAAAACGAGCCGCCGGCCGGGTTGTACCATTTGGCCTGGGAGGTCGACAGCCTGGACGAACTTGAGCGCATTCGCGACCAGTTGGCGCAGCGCGGCATTCTTGGGCTGGAAGAAGATCATGGCGTGCACAAAAGCATCTATGGGCACGATCCGGATGGGTTACTGTTTGAAGTGAGCTGGTTTATTCCTCCCGAGCTACTGACCGAACAGGATCGTAATCAGCGTGGCATCAAACCGCTGGATTTTACCGCTGAAAAACGCCGTTTCGCGTTGCTCTAACAGAGCGGGGGGGGGCGCCGCTGACGCCCCGCTGATCACAGCACTTTATTGAGGAAGTTGATGGTGCGGGGGTGTTGCGGTTGGTTCAGTACCCGACGAGCATCGCCCTGTTCGACGATTTGCCCATCGACCATAAAGACAATCTGATCGGCTGCCTCACGGGCAAAGCCAATTTCATGGGTGACCACCACCAGCGTTACGCCAAGATCTGCCAGCCCCTTGATGACGTCCAATACTTCACCGACCAGCTCTGGATCGAGCGCCGAGGTCGGCTCATCAAACAAAATCACCTTCGGGTTCAGCGCCAGCGCGCGGGCAATGGCGATGCGCTGCTGTTGCCCGCCGGACAGATGGCGCGGGTAGGCATCAGCCTTGTGGCGCAGACCGACGGTATCGAGCAGTTGATAAGCCACCTCTTTGGCCTCGGCCCGCGAGTAAATTTTATGCACTATCGGGGCTTCAATAATGTTCTCCAGTACCGTCAGGTGAGGGAACAGGTTGAAGTTCTGGAACACATAACCGACGTTGATACGCTGCTTGAGAATAGCGTTCTCTTTTAGCTCATACAGCTTGTCACCTTTGCGCCGGTAGCCGACATAGTCGCCGTCGATGCGGATAAAGCCTTCATCGACACGCTCCAGGTGGTTAATGGCCCGCAACAGGGTGGACTTGCCGGAACCGGAAGGGCCGAGGATCACCGTGACGGTGCCCGGTTGCAGCGTCAGGCTGACGTCGTCCAGTGCCTTATGTTTACCGAAAAATTTGCTGACGTTGCTGATTTCAATCAGGCCGCGCGCCGGTACTGGCACGATGCTGTGTACCGCCGCTTCGCGCAGGGCATAGTAATCAATGGCTTCGGACATGGGATCCTCCTAACGTTTTAACCAGCCGGCCAGTTTCTGCCATGGCGTTGGCGGCAGTTCGCGCACTGCGCCACGGGCGAAATAGCGCTCGATGTAATACTGAATGACCGACAGTGCGGTGGTGATGAACAGGTACCAGACGGTGGCGACCATCAGCAGCGGTATCACCTGCTGGGTGCGGTTGTAGATCACCTGAATGGTATAAAACAGCTCCGGCAGCGCCAGCACGTAGACAATCGAAGTGCCCTTCGCCAGGCTGATAATTTCATTGAAGCCGGTTGGAATAATCGAACGCAGCGCCTGGGGCAAAATAATGCGGAAAGTGCGGCGATAGCCCGGCAGCCCCAGGGCCGCAGCCGCTTCATGCTGGCCGTACTCGACCCCGATAATGCCGCCGCGGATGATTTCTGCGGTATAGGCCGACTGCACCAGCGTCAGCCCCAGCACCGCCACCGAGAACTGGCTGAGGATATCGATGGTCGGATAGCTGGCGAACACCAGCGAGGTAAAGGGGATACCCAGTGAGATGGAGTCGTACAGATAAGAGAAGTTATACAGAACGATCAGCACCAGGATCAGCGGCAGCGAGCGGAACAGCCAGATATAACCCCACGCCAGCGAAGCCAACAGGTAGGAGCGCGATAACCGCGCCAGGGCCAGCAGCGTACCGAAGATGATACTGAACAGCGTGCCGAGCAGCGTCAGCAGCAGTGTTTTTCCCAGACCCGACAGCACCGCCGGGGCAAAGAACCATTCGGCGAATACCCCCCATTCCCAGCGTTCGTTGGTTGCCACAGACTGGAGGATCGCCGCCAGAATAAACACCGAGAACAACGCACCTGCCAGCCGCAGTGGGTAACGTGCGGGAACCACTTTTAAGACTTCTTGTTTGGACATCACTACTCTCCTGAAACAGATAAAAGGGTGAAGAAGGGGGAATGTCCCCTAGGCAATCTTCCTTTCCGGTGCGCAACAGTATGCGTCCGCTGTTATCAGGCTTTTGCGAAATGGCAGCCGGCCATCATAAGGGGGACGGCTGTAGACTTCAGTATCGACGCTGGTATCGAACTGCGGCTGGTAGCCGTTGCTCAAATACAAGCCCACCGCCTCCGGCTGGCGAAAGCCGGTGGTCAGGTAGAGCTGACGATAACCCTGTTGCTGCGCCAGCGTTTCCAGTTGCTGCAATACCCGTTGTGCCAGGCCCTGGCGGCGTAAATCGGTTCGCGTCCAGATGCGTTTCAGCTCGGCAGTTTGCGGATCGTAGCGTTTGAAGGCCCCCATGGCGATCGGCTCCCCGGCGCGCAACAGCACGATAAAGGCGCCTTGCGGCGGGGCGTACAAATCCAGCGCTTCCTGTTCCTGGTCACCAAAATAGTCGCCGTAGCGTTGGCGATATTCACCGAATAGCCCTGCGATCACCGGCTGGACCAACGGATCGCTTGGCAGCGTTTGGATAAAAACGTCGTTTGCCATCTGTATGCTCCTAATCGCCCAGATCGTTACGTTGGCTGGGCAGGACGCTAAAGGTTGTTCGCATAGCGGATATCCCTGAGAAATTATTGTTGTTATTGAGTGAACTGATTGGCAGGCAGCTTGAGGCCCAGGTGGTCACGCAAGGTGTCACCGCTGTAATCGCTGCGGAACAGGCCGCGCTGCTGCAGGATCGGAATCACGCGATCGACAAAGTGGCCGAATGAATTTGGCGTGCCGCCGCTGATGATGAAACCGTCCGCCGCCTGGGTGTCGAACCAGTTTTGCAGGCCGTCCGCCACCGCTTCCGGCGTGCCGCCAAAGACCGGGCGAGGTGAGGCGGCTTCCAGCGCGACTTCCCGTAGCGTCAGATTGCGTTCGCGGGCATTGCGCTTGATGGCGTCGGTGGTGCTGCGGAAGCTGTTTTGACCCAGTTCACCGACGTCCGGGAAGGGTTCATCGAGCGGATGACGGGCGAAATCATAGTGCTCGAAATAGCGGCCAAGGTAGTTGAGTGCGTTTTCGATGCTGACCAGGCGGGCGGTTTCCCAATACTGACGCTCCACGTCTTCATTGTCGTCACCGACAATCACGCTGACGCCCTGAAAAATCCGCAGGTCATCCGGTTCACGGCCTTGCTCAACCAACTGTTTTTTAACGTCCTGATAAAACGCCTGTGCCTGTTGCTGGCTCTCATGGTGGGTGAAAATGGCGTCGGCATGTTTGGCTGCCAATTGCTTGCCGTCCTCCGAGGCGCCGGCCTGGAACAGAATGGGCCGCCCTTGTGGCGTGCGTCCAATATTCAGCGGCCCCTGCACCGAGAAGAACTCGCCCTGGTGATTCAGGGTATGCAGTTTACCGGCGCTGAAAAATTCACCGCTGTTCTTGTTCCGCACAAAAGCGTCGCTTTCCCACGAGTCCCATAATCCTTTGGTGACGTCGAGGTATTCGCTGGCAATGCGGTAGCGCAGGCTGTGCTCCGGATGTTCGGTGCGGGAGAAATTTTTTGCCGACCCTTCCAGTGGCGAGGTCACCACGTTCCAGCCGGCCCGGCCTTTGCTGAGGTGATCGAGACTGGCGAACTGGCGCGCAACGGTAAAGGGATCGCTGTACGAGGTGGATAAGGTGCCCACCAGCCCGATTTTATCGGTGGCGGCGGACAGTGCGGCGAGCAGGGTTAAGGGTTCAAAACGATTGAGAAAATGGGGAATGGATTTCTCATTGATATATAAGCCGTCGGCCACAAACACGAAATCCAATTTACCCTGTTCGGCTTTTTTTGCCGTGGCAATATTAAAGTCGAGGTTAATACTGGCATCGGCAGTGGCGTCCGGATGTCGCCAGGCAGACATATTTCCCGATGCGCCATGCAAAATGGCGCCAAGGCGCAATTGTCGTGGTTCTTTCGCACTGTTGCTCATTGCTTTCACCCTGTTAAGTGCCGGTGTGGCGCTATCTTTAGAGCCCCACTATTGACGAGCACCATCAGGATGTAAAACAACAAAACAGCATATTCTAATGTTGAAATTGGCAAATATAACCGAGGGGGAAATAATAACTCGCAGCGCAGAATACACCGCGCCGCGAATAATAACCGGGGGAGTTCTATGCCTTGCTGGTGGCTTTTTCCGGTGTGGTGACTAATTGCTGCAGCGTGCGCTCAGCCAACAGTTCGAAATATTGCGAGGCCGGGAAAATCGCCTGTTCATCCGGGTTGAAGCGCGGGTGATGCAGACCAAATTCACTTGCCGAGCCAATACTGACAAAGACGCCCGGCACGTGGTGCAGATAAAGCGCAAAGTCTTCCCCGCCCATCTGTAGCTCAGCCTCTTCCACCCGGTAACCGGCTTCAGCGGCGACGGTTTTACTGAAGGCTGCCCAGAGTGCGTCATTGACTACCGCCGGTGGGCCGGCCTGCCAGCGTAGCTCTGCTTGTGCGCCAAGGGATGCGGCGACGCCGTTAATCACCTGGCGGATTTTATCCGGTACCTGGCGACGAACCTTATCGCTATGGGTCCGGACCGTGCCCTCCAGCTCTACGGTCTGCGGCAGAACATTCCAGGTGTTACCGCCCTCAATGCGCGTGACGCTCACCACCAACGACTCCAGCGAACTGAAGCTGCGGCTGGGCAGAGTTTGCAACGCGTTGACAATCTGGCTGGCGGTGACGATGGTGTCCACCCCTTGCTCCGGTTTGGCGGCGTGCGCCCCCTTGCCGGTGATCAGGATCTGGAAGCGATCGACGTTGGCGTAAAACGCTCCGGCGCGGGTGGCAAAGGTACCGGTCGGCAGCTCCGGCGCGTTGTGCAGACCGAATACCGCCGCCACGTTATCCAGGGCTCCGGCGTCGATCAGGTGCTGGGCGCCGTTGAAGGTTTCCTCCGCCGGCTGGAAGAAAATGCGTACCGTGCCGGGCAGGGTGGCTTCGCGTGCTTTCAACAAATGCGCCGCGCCCAGCATCACCGAGGTGTGAAAATCATGTCCGCAGGCGTGCATCACGCCGCTGTTTTGCGAACTGAACGGCACGCCGGAAATTTCTTCTATCGGCAGGGCGTCAATATCCCCGCGCAGCGCAATGACAGGCCCCTTGCCACTGCCGATTTCGGCCACCACGCCGGTCTTCAGCTCCAGCGGAAGAATACGGATACCGGCCTCTTCCAGCCAGCGGGTCAGGCGGGCGGTAGTGGCAAATTCGTGGTTGGACAGCTCAGGGTTCTGATGCAGTTCACGGCGGTAGGCGACGATTTTTTCGGCCAGTTGGCTGGTCATAGTCTTGGCTCACAGTGGTTAGTAAGCTCTAACCCTAGTGCAGGGCGGCCGGAAGCAAAAAGACTATCTGGTTATATTTCATAGCGATTTTGTCTGCATCACGCCGGCAAGGCAGGCTGACGGCGGGTGAAACAGGCGTTCGACCGCTGTTCGCCGGAGTTTGAAGAGGATTGGACTACCTGCAGAGACAATGGCAAGGGGGGCAAGCGATTTACACCGAAGGACACGGATTTTTTCACTCTTTATCGATTTTATGTGATCCAGGTTGTGGACAAAATCCCGTCTAATTGCTGTACTGTATTGGACACATGTTTAGTGTCTTTCATTCACGTTAAAGGTAAGTTTGATGTCTAAGATTAAAGGTAGCGTTAAGTGGTTTAATGAATCCAAAGGCTTCGGCTTCATTACTCCGGAAGATGGTAGCAAGGACGTTTTCGTTCACTTCTCTGCCATCGCTAGCAATGGTTTCAAAACTCTTGCTGAAGGCCAGCGCGTAGAATTTGAAATCACGCAAGGTGCCAAAGGCCCATCTGCTGCTAACGTTATCGCTATCTAATGCTACAGCCGAAATTCTTAAAACCCGCTCACTGAGCGGGTTTTTTATTGCCTTTTTTCCGTCGCTTTATGCCTGAGCTTTGCGTACCAGCAGTTTAAACAGCGTGATGGCGACGGCGTAACAGCCGACGATGGTCAGTGCCATTGATACGCTGGAAGTGCCACCCAGCCCCGTCAAGGGCACGCTACAGGCACCGAGTGCGAACATGCTCACGCCAATCAGCGCAGAGGCGCTGCCCGCCTTGTCGCCCTGGCTTTGCATCGCCAATGATGATGCCGTCGGGCCGACAATACCGATCACGGCCACCGAGAAGAATAGCGGCACCATCAACAGTGCCAGCGGTGCATGCAGGCTGGCTGCCAACAGTAACAGCAGCGAAGAAACCGCCGCCAGGGTTAATCCGCCTTTCAATACCTTTCTTTCACCAAAATGTATGCTCAGGCGGCTGGCAATCTGCGCGGAAATAATCAGTCCGACGCCGTTGATGGCGAAGCACAGGCTGAACATCTGCGGGCTGAGGCCATAAATCTGCTGCAGCACGAAAGGCGAGGCGCCGATATAGGCGAACATCCCGGCCATCACAAAACCTTGCGTCAGACACAGGCCCATAAACTGACGCTGGGTCAGCAATCCGCCCAGTGACCGCAACATGGCAAAAATACCACCCTGGCTGCGGCGTTCGGCAGGCAATGACTCATCTAACTTCAGGCTGGCGAGCGTGAACAGCAGCACGGCAATCGCCGCCAGTACGCCGAAAATCCCGCGCCAGTCCATAAACTGCAGCAAGGCGCCCCCCAACACCGGCGCAATGATCGGTGCCAGGCCGTTGACTAACATCAGCAGGGCAAAGAAACGCGTCAGTTCGTGTCCGGAATAAAGGTCACGGGCGATGGCGCGAGAAATGACGGCACCGCCGGCACCGGCCAGCCCTTGCAACAGACGGGCAATCAGCAACTGATCGATATTGGGGGCCAGGGCGCACCACAGCGAGGCGGCCAGCAGCAGCGTCAGCGACAGTAACAGCGGGCGCATACGGCCGAGCTTGTCGCTGTAGGGGCCAAAAATCAGCTGGCCGACGCCCAAACCGAGCAGGCCGGCGGTCAGGCTGAGCTGCGCGGTAGCGGTAGAGGTGTTCAGATCGCCGGCCATTTCCGGCAGGGCGGGCAGGTAGAGGTCGATGCACAGCGGCCCCAGTGAGGCTAGCAGGCCAAGCACGAGCGCGTACACCAGACGTTGTCTGGCAAGTTGTCTGGTCATAGGGATTAAGGTTTCCTGAACAGGTGAGAGATAGCTTGTTGGTATAGGCCGTTCAGCAGGCTGACGTCGGCTTTTTGTGTGGTCAGTATGCGGTAACCGGTGCCTTCGCTTAATACGGCGATAAACTCTACTCTGGCGGCGATCTCCTGCTCGCTGAAGTGAGGGTAGATCCGCCGCAGGTTTTGGCAAACATGGTGGAATAACCGCGTTTCGGCATCGCTGAGCATTTTGGCCACTATCGGGTTACGTGTGGCCTCGGCGGTGACCTCCAGCATCAGCATATGGTCGGTTTCGCTTTCACCCGGCTGTTGAAACAGGGCGCGCGCCGCCAGGGTACCGGCGATCAGGTTGATATGATCGCCAAGATCTTCCAGCCGCCGCATTTTACTGGCGATGATGCGGTTAACGATCTCTTCGATGATCGCGTCTTTATTGTCGAAGTAGCGGTAGATCTGACCGACGCTAAGTTGGGAACCCTGCGCGATTTCCGCCATGCTGGCGGCGTGAAAACCATGCTGACGAAAACAGAGTTTTGCGGCGTCGACAATCTGATCGCGGCGGGCCTGTGCTTTGGCCTGCCTGCTGTCGCTGGTGGATATCATGTCCCGATCCTTTGCCAAGTGAAATGCGGTTCGCTTTCTGGGTGCGAACGTTCATTCTCAATTGTAATGCAACAATGGCAATTGGCAAGAGCGCAACGGTAAAGATGGTTTTTGCAGGTGCGGACTTCAGGCGAACAGATAAACCCTGATGAAGGCACCAACAATCAGCAGGCACAGCAGGGTGGCGGCCACTTCAGCGGCAGTTTTTGGCAGGCTCAACATCTGAGTTCTCATCCAGTGGGGTACTGGATGAGATTATGCTCAGGGCAGATTAAGGAAACATTAAGACGCCGAAATTAAATTATTGGCCGTTAATCCACACCACCAGCATAAACGCCAGCAGGGTCATCACCAGCGAGCCGGCCAAATTAAGCAGCATATTGGCCAACGCCCACATGAAACGCCCATCTTGCAGCAAATACACTACCTCCAGAGAGAAGGTGGAAAAGGTGGTTAACCCACCGCAAAAACCGGTGGTGATCAGCAACTTCCAGGTGGGATCCAGGTGCGTCAAACGGCTGAAGATGGCGATAGCCAAACCGATAATAAAGCCGCCCAGCAGATTGACTGCCAGCGTCCCCAACGGGATGTGCGCGTTAAGCGGATTCATCTTCATGCTTATGGCCCAGCGCAGAACGCTACCCATACCGCCGCCAATAAAAACTGCCAGTAAAGAACTCAACATGGTCGAAACTGCCTTTCATTAAATGGGGGACAAGCTCAGAAAGGTTCAGGCGCAATGCTACGCACCTCTCCGAGAGGTTACGTAGACATCATCAGCCCGTGAAGGCGGTTAAGGAGGAATGTCATCTCCGTCGTTCGACGCCGCTGTTTGCCGCGCAGACGGGATCTTACACCCGGCGCTGCCTATTTTGTAGCATCAAAAGTGACTGGAAACTAAAATTGTTCCTCCGGTCTCAGTGGCCGGGTACCGCCAGCTCCAGGCGATTGCGACCGTTGTTCTTCGCCCGGTACAGCGCGTTGTCGGCGGCTTTTAACCAGTCCAGATAGCCGCTCATGTCGCCGTGATAATCCGCAATGCCGGCGCTGATGTTCAGCCGTAGCTGCGGCGCTTCGCGGAAAACAATCTCGTTCAAGCGTTCCTGAATGCGCAACAGCGCTATGCTGGCCTGTTCGGCGCTGGTGTTGGGCAACACGGCACCAAATTCGTCGCCACCGTAGCGCCCGACAATATCCACGGCGCGCAAACCGATTAGCAATTCCTCTGCCAGTACCGCCAGCGCCTCGTCACCCAGCGCATGGCCGAAGGTGTCGTTAATGGTTTTAAAGTGGTCGATATCCATCAGGATCAGCGTCGCGCTGTGCTGATAGCGGCGGCAGCTGTCGAATTGGTGATGCAGCAAATGTTCCCAATGGCGGCGGTTGTACAGCCCGGTCAGGCCGTCGCGCATGCTGATGCGCAACAACTCCTGTTTTTTTTCCGCCAGCCGTTTGGCGGTGCGGTAGGTCACTAATCCCAATAGGATAGGGTAGAAATAGATCATCGGCAGGCACAAATAGATCTGCAGCGGTGTACTTTGCGGTTGGAAAGGGAAGCCCAGCAGAGCGCTGATTGCCAGGGCGCTGAGTACCTGTACCGCCAACCCTTTAAAGAACAGAGATTTGCCGGCAGAAGCCATGTTATTCATGCTCATCATCGACAGGATAACGACTGACGGTAAGGCATTGAATGCCATCATGGCTACCCACAGCCCGCCGAAAAATGAATCGATCAGCAGGTTGCGAATTTCAGCCTTGAAGGGCATGGCGGAACGGCGCGCCCATTGATAGGCAAGGTGTGGCCAGATAAAACCGTGGAAAATCAGCAGGCCCCAGACCCAGTATGAGGTTTTTTGCGTATAGAATACTGAGAACACGCAGATAAAACCGATCCCCAGGCCGACGACACGTGGCAGATAAGTGCGTCTGGCGAAGCTAAGGCCGGAACGTCTGGTATCAATCACTGATGGCGTATACATCCGGCAACTCCATGATGAGCAGGGGAACAGCGTATCATGCGGGTTAAAAACTCAGAATAGTCTGAAGCGTAACCAGCCGATTTAAAGTTGCATATTGGCGTGGGATCTTACTCTGTTACATGTTGCTGTTGTTTTGAATCTGGGAAAGTAGGTAAATATCCTCAGGCAAGGTTTGTTTTCTCGCTGCATCCGCAGCGCTATATGAATAAGAAGGTGAGTATGGAAGGGATCAGTATTACCAAACTTCTGGTGATTGCGGTGTTGATCATCTTGCTGTTCGGTACCAGCAAACTGCGTACTTTGGGCGCCGACTTGGGTGCTGCGCTGAAGGGTTTCAAAAAGGCGGTGGGTGACGATACGACTCCGCCAGCGGCAAATACGGCAGAAAGTCAGTCCAACCCGCAGAGCGTCGAAAAGAAAGACGTTTAATTCCGCTTTCTGCCGGGCAATAAAAAACGGATGCCGCAAGGTCATCCGTTTTTTGCCGTGTCTGTCACTTTAATGGTAACAATCCATTACCAGAATTACTTAACTTCCATCCCTTTTGCCTGCAAATCGGCATGGTAGGAAGAACGGACAAACGGACCGCAAGCAGCATGGGTGAAGCCCATTGCCATCGCTTCTTCTTTCATCTCATCGAACTCGGCCGGGCTGACGTAGCGCTGTACCGGCAGGTGATGGCGGCTTGGCTGCAGGTACTGGCCCAGAGTCAGCATGGTGACGCCATGGCGACGCAGATCGCGCATCACTTCAACGATTTCCGCATTGGTTTCACCCAGGCCGACCATTAGGCCAGACTTGGTTGGGATGTGCGGATGCGCTTCTTTAAACCGCTCCAGCAGCTTCAATGACCATTCGTAGTTAGCGCCTGGACGAACCTGACGGTAGACGCGCGGTACGTTTTCCAGATTGTGATTGAACACATCCGGTGGCGTTTCGGTCAGGATTTCCAGTGCACGATCCATACGGCCGCGGAAGTCCGGTACCAGCGTTTCAATCTTGATGGTCGGGTTTTTAGCGCGGATAGCCGCGATGCAGTCGGCAAAGTGCTGGGCACCACCGTCACGCAGGTCATCGCGGTCAACCGAGGTAATCACTACGTAACGCAGACCCATATCGGCGATGGTCTGAGCCAGTTTTTCCGGCTCGTTGGCATCTGGTGTCACCGGGCGGCCGTGGGCCACGTCGCAGAATGGGCAGCGGCGGGTACAGATGGCACCGAGGATCATAAAGGTGGCGGTGCCGTGGTTGAAGCACTCAGAGAGGTTCGGACAGGAAGCTTCTTCGCACACTGAATGCAGACCGTTTTTACGCATGGCGGCTTTAATGCCCTGAATGCGCGTAGAGTCGGCAGGAAGTTTGATTTTCATCCACTCGGGTTTACGTAACAGCTCCTGCCGTTCAGTGACCACCGTTTTAACCGGGATCAAAGCCATTTTGTCTGCATCGCGGTATTTAACGCCGCGTTCCATCTGAATCGGTTTACTCATAATCGTGCAGGTTCCAGTTACGAAGCTCGACCTTCGGGTAGCCGAGTAAATGAACAAATTCCTGTACCAGGACTGGGTGTACGTCTTCTATGCCAACACCGGGTGCCAGCGCGCTGACCTGCGCCATCTGCATGCCGGCGTAACCGCAAGGGTTGATACGCTGGAAGGGGCTGAGATCCATGGCCACATTCAGGGCCAGGCCGTGGAATGAACTGCCTTTACGGATCCGCAAACCCAACGAACAGATTTTTTGCTCCCCCACGTAAACACCGGGCGCATCCGGACGGGCGCGCGATTCAATGTGAAAGTGGGCGAGGGTGTTAATAACGGTATCTTCGATAGCCGTGACCAGTTGGCGAACGCCAACCTTGTTGCGTTTCAGATCGATCATCACGTACATCACCTGCTGACCCGGCCCATGGTAGGTTACCTGGCCACCGCGATCGCTCTGGACAACCGGAATGTCGCCCGGCATTAACAGATGCTCTGCTTTACCGGCCTGGCCCTGGGTAAATACGGGCTGATGCTGAACCAGCCACAGCTCATCGGGCGTGGTTTCGGTTCGGCTATCGGTGAAGTTGTGCATGGCTTGGGATACAGGCTCATAGGGCTGCAACCCCAGCTGACGCAAAATGATCTTGTCTGGTTGCAAAAGAGTCATCGTCAGGTTACAGAAGTGGTGTCGCCATTATACCGGGCGCTCTGGCCCGCGGCCAGCATTTCGCTGACCAAAAATGCGCAACCCGGGCAGAGGATACTCTGGCCCGGGCTGAAAAGCAGGGTTTTGTGCTGTAATTACAGAACCATGCGGACAATTTCAATGTTGCCCAACTCATCATATAAGGTTTCCACCTGATCGATATGGGTGGCGGTGATGGTGATGGACACGGAGTGGTAATTGCCTTTGCTGCTAGGTTTAACCTGTGGGTTGTAATCCCCGGGAGCATGGCGCTGCACCACTTCAACCACCTGGTCCACCAGCTCGGGTTGTGCCAGGCCCATTACTTTGTAGGTAAATGAGCAAGGGAATTCGAGCAGTTCGTTCAGTTTAGTTTTCATGTGCGCTCCAGAGTGCGGCTATCGGTATAGCGATTCTATAAATTATAACTCCCGCCGGAGCGGGAGTTAATGTTAATCAGTATATGGGGGCGATTTCGCCCATTTCAACTGTTAACCGAACCAGTGATGGAACATCAGTTTGATGTAATCCACGATACGGCTGAAGAAACCGCCTTCTTTCACTTCGTTCATCACCACCAGTGGGCGCTGATCGATGGTTTTGCCATCGAGCTGGAAGTTGATGCTGCCGACAACCTGGTTTTTCGCCAGTGGTGCATGAATTTCCGGCGTGTTCAGTACGTAGCTGGCTTTGAGATCTTTCATCCGGCCGCGTGGGATGGTCAGGTAAACGTCTTTGTCTACGCCCAACTCAACGCGATCCGCATCGCCGAACCAAACGGGTTCAGACGCAAACTCTTTGCCCACTTTCAGTGGCGCAACGGTTTCGAAGAAGCGGAAGCCCCAGGTCAGCAGTTTCTTGCTCTCGGTTTCACGGCCTTTATAAGTACGACCGCCCAACACCGCAGAGATCAGACGCATCTGACCTTCGGTCGCAGAAGCGACCAGGTTGTAGCCTGCCGCATCGGTATGACCGGTTTTGATGCCGTCCACGTTCAGGCTGGTATCCCACAGCAGACCGTTACGGTTCATCTGGCGGATATTGTTGAAGGTGAACTCTTTTTCTTTATAAATCGCATATTCGTCCGGCACGTCGCGGATCAGCGCCTGGCCGATCAACGCCATATCGCGCGCCGAACTGTACTGACCCTGTGCATCCAGGCCGTGTACCGTCTGGAAGTGGGTATTCTGCAGGCCCAGCTTGCTGACGTAGGTGTTCATCAGGTTAACGAACGCGTCCTGGCTGCCGGCTACGTAGTCGGCCATCGCCACGCAGGCGTCGTTACCGGATTGCAGGTTGATGCCGCGGGTCAGCTTGGAGACCGGTACGCGGTCGCCTGGCTTGAGGAACATCAGCGAAGAACCCTTGAATACCGGGTTGCCGGTAGCCCAGGCGTCTTGCCCTACGGTAACCATGTCTTCCTGGCCGATTTTACCTGCTTTCAGCGCCTGGCCGATGACGTAGCTGGTCATCATTTTGGTCAGACTGGCTGGATCGCGGCGGGCATCGGCGTTCATTTCCGCCAAAACTTTACCGGAGTTGTAATCAATCAGGACGTAGGATTCCGCATCGATTTGCGGTACCCCTGGGATCATGGTCTTGATATTAACGTCATCGGCATGCGCAACGGAGGTTGCACTCATCGCGATAACGGTGCCGAGCGCTATGCTCTTGATTAAGCGAAAAGAAGTTACTTGTTTCATGATCGAGACTACAACATCCATGAGGGTAAAATTAAAAACGAGCCACACTATAACAGATGAGATCCCGGCAGGCATTAGCCAATGCTCTGACTAATCGCGCTTTATTGGCTTTAGCTGAAAGAAAATGTTTCAGCTAAAGGAACGCTTATCAACCGCGTTCGCCTGCCGGATATTTGTTTTAAGGTGCGGCAGTGACAAAAGATTGTTGCTGCGCTTCGCTGGCCAGACGCTGCTGCAGTTCGGCGGCTTGCTGACGACTGCTGAACGGGCCCAGCTGTACGCGATAGACGCTGCCGCTGGCGGCCACTTTACCCGGTACGCCAAACTTTTGGCTCAGGCTTTGTTGCCAGCTCTGCGCGCGTTCGGCACTGCTCAGTGCGCCGACCTGCACCACGTAGCTACCACCAGCAGAAGCATTGGCGGCAACGGCGGCGGAGGCCGCGACCGGTGCGGCAATGGCTGCGGCACTGACGGCAGGTTCAGGCTCTGAGCCTTCCAGCACGCCGGCCGGTACGGCGCTTGGCGCACCCAGGAAACCGCTGCGGCTATTGCCGGTGGTAGCGGCCGGGGCGTTGTCGCCGGTGTTCAAACTGCTGTTGTCAATCGGGTGCACTGCGGCACCGTTGGGGACCGGGACATCCTGTTGCACCGGGGTTCCCATGTTGCTGGAGCCGAGTTCCGGACGTGCGGGCAGGGCGTAGCTTTGTTTGGCAACGGTAGTACCAATGGTGCCAGGGCCGCTCAGAGTGCCGTCCGGGGCCACGTTGATGAAATCAACCTTGACCTTGGTGTTGTTGGACAGGTTCAGGCGGTCGGCGACGGCTTTCGACAAATCGATAATGCGGCCCTGGGTGTAAGGCCCGCGATCGTTCACTCGCACGACCAGTTGGCGGCCATTGGCCAGGTTGGTCACGCGTACGTAGCTTGGGATCGGCAGCGTTGGGTGCGCGGCGGTTAACCCATTAGGATCGAACTGTTCCCCCAGCGCGGTGGTATTGCCTCGGGCTTCTTCACCGTAGGAGCTGGCCAGACCGGTCTGCGAGAAGTTCTGCGGATCTTTGACGATGCGGTAAGTGTCGCCATTAACCTTATAATCCTGCATGTTATTAGGGTTATAGGGTTCATATTGAGGCTCAACGCCACCGATCTCCACCACGGGGCCGTTATACGGCTGCTGCGGTGGCGCTTGCTGTTCCGTGGTCGGGGCGGTACAGGCGGAAAGTAATACCGCGACAACGCCGACCCAAAGCCATTCCTTACGCATTACTCACCCCTTATAAACTCTTGGACATCATTTTTCGATGCGTGTGGATCGACATGATAATGCCGAACCCAGCCATAAGCACAATCAGCGCCGAACCCCCGTAACTGACCAGAGGCAAAGGTACGCCAACTACCGGCAAAATGCCACTGACCATACCAATGTTAACAAACACATAAACGAACAAAATCAGCATCAGGCCACCGACCATCACCCGACCAAAGGTGGTTTGCGCCTTGGCGGCAATCATCAATCCACGAATGATAACCAGCAGGTACAGCGCCAGCAGCACCAGTACCCCAATCAGCCCCAGTTCTTCGGCCAGGACCGCGAAGATAAAGTCCGTGTGGCGCTCCGGCAGGAATTCCAACTGCGACTGAGTGCCGTGCAGCCAGCCCTTGCCGGACAGGCCGCCTGAGCCGATGGCGATTTTCGACTGAATAATATGGTAACCGGCGCCAAGTGGGTCGGTTTCCGGATCCAGCAGCATCATTACGCGGTCGCGCTGATAGCCGTGCATCAGGAAGAACCACAGCACCGGGATAAAGGCCGCCAGCAGCACGGCGGCTACGGCGATCAGTTTCCAGCTCATGCCGGACAGGAACAGCACGAACAGGCCGGAGGCGGCAATCAGAATCGAAGTCCCCAAATCGGGCTGCGCGGCGACCAGCAGGGTCGGCAGGAAAATCAGCACCAGCGCAATCGCGGTATTCTTTAGCGAAGGCGGGCAGACGTCACGGTTCATAAAGCGCGCCACCATTAGCGGCACGGCGATTTTAGCGATCTCGGACGGCTGGAAACGCACGAAGCCAAGATCCAGCCAGCGCTGAGCGCCTTTACTGATCTGGCCGAAAGCGTCTACCAGTATCAGCAGGATCACGCAGAAAATATATAAATACGGCGCCCAGCTTTCATAGACCCGCGGCGGGATTTGCGCCATGACGGCCATCACTATCAGCCCCATGACAATCTGGCCGATCTTGCGCTCCATCATGCCAATATCCTGACCGCTGGCGCTCCACATCACGAACGCGCTGTAGACCAGCAGGGCCAGAATTAATAGCAGAAATGTGGGATCGATATGGATTTTGGTCCAGATCGAGCCCTTTTGTTGGCTTTCAGTCATGTTCTACCTTAATCACCCTCTACGCCTGGTGGCAGTGGGGCTTCAGATGGTAATTGCGTATTGTTGTCGCCCAGCAAGATATGGTCGAGGATCTGACGGGTGATCGTCCCGACCGCCGGACCGGAGCCGCCGTTTTCCAGAATGATGGCGACCGATACCGTTGGATTGTTGAACGGAGCAAAGGCGGTCATCAATTTATGGTCACGCAGGTGTTCCGCCAGTTTGTGGGCGTTGTAGGTTTCGTAGCCGAATACCTGTGCGGTACCCGATTTCGCCGCGGCTTTGTAAGGTGCATCCGAGAAGTACTTACGCGCCGTCCCGTTCGGACGGTTGGCTACACCATACATGCCGTCTTTGGCAATTTCCCAGAAGCCTGAATGAATATCGCCGATCTGCTTGCTCTCTTCCTGGGTGAAGGGCACCAGCGCACCATTGATTCTGGTGCTCTGCAGCAGGTGTGGCGTTTTGACGTTGCCGTCGTTAATCAGCGTGGTCAGTGCCTTGGCCATCTGGATCGGCGTTGCCGTCCAGTAGCCCTGGCCGATGCCCACCGGAATGGTGTCTCCCTGATACCAGGGTTTTTTATAGCGCTTGAATTTCCAGTCGCGGGTCGGCATCAGGCCGGAACGTTCTTCGGACAGATCGATACCGGTATAATCGCCGTAACCGAACTTGGTCAGCCAGGTCGACAGACGATCGATACCCATGTCGTAGGCGACCTGATAGAAGAAGGTATCCGCTGACTCTTCCAGCGCTTTGGTGACGTTCAGGCGGCCGTGGCCCCATTTTTTCCAGTCGCGGAAGCGTTTTTCCGAGCCGGGCAATTGCCACCAGCCGGGATCGAACAGGCTGGTGTTTTTGGTGATCACCCCGGCACTGAGCGCCGAGACGGCAATGTAGGGTTTAACCGTAGACGCCGGTGGATACAGCCCTTGCGTGGCGCGGTTAATCAACGGCCGGTTCGGATCGTTGAGCAGCCCCTGATAGTCTTTACTGGAGATACCATCAACGAACAGGTTCGGATCATAGCTGGGGTTAGAGACCATCGCCAGAATGCCGCCGGTGCGCGGATCGCTCACTACCACGGCTGCACGGCTGCCGACCAGCAACTGCTCGATATAGCGTTGCAGGTTGAGATCCAGCGTCAGGTAAACGTCCTGACCGGCGGAAGGGGGTTGTTCATGCAGTTGGCGGATCACCCGGCCGCGGTTGTTGACTTCAACCTCTTCGTAGCCGGTTTTGCCATGCAGAGTTTCTTCGTAATAGCGCTCGATGCCCAGCTTGCCGATATCGTGCGTGGCGGCGTAGTTGGCCAGTTTGCCGTCTTTATCCAGACGTTCGACGTCGCGGTCGTTGATTTTCGATACGTAGCCGATGACATGGGTCAGAGCGGAGCCATAAGGATAGTAGCGACGCTGGTAGCCTTTGACCTCGACGCCGGGGAAGCGGAACTGGTTAACCGCAAAACGCGCCACCTGGACTTCGTTCAGGGCGGTTTTCACCGGAATGGAGACGAAGCGACGTGAGCGTTTGCGCTCTTTCTCGAAGTTGGTGATGTCTTCGTCGGTCAGATCGACCACCGGACGCAGTGCCTGTAGCGTGGCCTTCAGGTCATCGACCTTTTCCGGCATCAGCTCCAGTTGATAAATGGTGCGATTGAGCGCCAGCGGGGTGCCGTTGCGATCGTAGATAATGCCGCGGCTGGGCGCGATCGGCACCAGTTTTATGCGGTTTTCGTTGGAGCGGGTACGGTAATCCTCAAAGCGGACGATTTGCAGGTTATACAGATTGGCGATGAGGGTGCCGGTCAGCACCAGGATGACCAGGAACGCCACCAGGGCGCGGCGTACAAACAGGGCGGATTCAGCCGTATAGTCGCGAAAAGGGTTACGTTCTATTTTCATCCCGCTGCTTTATTTCACTCTGTCACGGTTACCACCGGTTATTCCCGGTGGTAAGGATGATTTGTTGTAATACTCCAGGCGCGATAGAGGCTTTCAGCCACCAGGACGCGCACTAAAGGATGCGGCAATGTCAAAGGTGAGAGCGACCAACTTTGTTCGGCTGCGGCCTTGCACGCCGGGGCCAGCCCTTCCGGGCCACCAATCAGCAGGCTGACGTTGCGGCCGTCCTGCTTCCAGCGTTCGAGCTGCTGCGCCAACTGCGGCGTTTCCCACGGCGTACCGGGGATATCCAGCGTGACAATGCGATTGCCTTTGCCTACCGCCGCCAGCATCTGTTCGCCTTCCTTTTCCAGAATGCGTTTGATATCGGCATTCTTGCCGCGCTTGCCCGCCGGGATTTCGGTCAGCTCAAACGGCATGTCTTTCGGAAAACGGTGCAGATAATCCATAAAGCCGGTCTGCACCCAGTCTGGCATTTTAGTGCCGACAGCGACCAGTTGCAGTTTCACCGCTTAGCTCCAGAGTTTTTCCAGCTCATACAGACGACGGCTTTCTTCTTGCATCACGTGGACGATCACTTCGCCCAAATCAACCACTATCCAGTCGGAAGCTTCCTGGCCTTTCATGCCATAGAGTTCCATGCCCGCAGAACGGGATTCTTGCACCACGTGGTTGGCGATCGACATCACGTGACGGGTAGAGGTACCGGTGCAGATGATCATGCAATCGGTGATGCTGGATTTACCCTGGACATCCAGAGCGATAATGTCTTGGCCTTTCAGGTCATCAATTTTATCGATGACGAAATCTTGGAGCGCTTTACCTTGCAAAGGTTCCCCCTCGGGAGTGTTCTGTTCATTCGACTGCGGCGGGCAACTGCCCGTTTTGCGGCCTGAATCAATGATAAGTCGGCAGGATGCCGCTGAAAGCCAGCTGGTGACTGCCCGGCCAGCTAAGGTTTCCGGGGTTTTCAGCGAATACCTGAAAAATAGCGGCGCAGTATATCATGCGGCTCTCGCTAGCGATATAAACCCTGTAACTCGATATAGCGCTGTACCGAACGCGGCAGCAGGTCGTCACAGTTGAGGCCCTGGTGGCGACGCTGGCGGATTTCCGTCGCTGAAATTTCCAGCTGCGGCGTATCGGCCAGGTAGATATAGCCCTGTGGCTGCCGGCTGAGCAGCGCGGCATCGGTCACCTGATGCTGTTCCAGCCACTGCTGCAGTTCCGGCGTGTCCATTCGGTCATTGTAGCCCGGACGGGCCAGCACCAGCAGGTGGCAGGTATCCAGCAGCGACTGCCAGCGGTGCCACTTGTGCAGCGTCAGCAGCGAGTCCTGGCCAATGATAAACGCCAGCGGCAATGCAGCGCCACGTTCTTTACGAATGGCCTCCAGCGTCTCTATGGTATAGGAGGGCGTGGTGCGGTGCAGTTCGCGATCGTCAACCGCAAACAGCGAGTTGCCGGCGATCGCCAGTTCAACCATTTTCAACCGTTGCTGAGCGTTAGCCTCGGGCTGAGGGCGGTGTGGCGGCACATGATTCGGCAACAGCGTCACCCGGTTCAGGCCTGCCTCCGCCGCCAGCGCTTCCACCGGGCGCAGATGGCCGTAATGGATTGGGTCAAAGGTGCCGCCAAACAGGGCGTGCAGGACGGTGGTGTCTTGCGAATTAGTGGGCATCGGAAAAACTCGTGGCCAGAGGTTTGCCGCACAGCAGCATCGACAGGGTTTCCAGTTCCGACCAGACCGACTGGCCGTAATCCTGCTTAAGGGTGATTTCAATCTGCGTCAGCAAATGAACCGCTTGCCGCAACTGGGCACCGGATAACCGCTGCAATGCCTGGGTGACCAGGTTACGGCGGTTTTGCCAGACCTTGTACTGGTCGAACAGCGTACGCAGCGGCACTGACGCCATACGCCGTTGCAGGTTCAACAATTGCAGCAATTCGCGTTGCAGGGTGCGCAGCAGGATCACTGGTTCGACATCTTCCTGCTGCATCTGTTGCAGGATATGCCAGGCGCGTTTGCTCTTACCCGCCAGCAGGGCGTCCAGCCAATGGAATGGCGTGAAGTGCGCGGCGTCATTGACCGCCAGCTCGACACGCGGCAGCGTGAGCTTGCCATCCGGATGCAACAATGACAGTCGTTCCAGCGCCTGCGACAGCGCCAGCAGGTTGCCTTCATAGCAGTAACACAGCAACTGATTGGCCGCGTCGTCCAGTTCCAGCTTCATGCTTTTGGCGCGCTGGGCTACCCAGCGGGGTAACTGCGCTTGCTCCGGTGTCTGGCAACTGACGTAAGCGCCATGCGGGCTGAGTGCCTTGAACCAGGCGCTGTTTTCCTGAGCTTTGGTGAGGCGTGGCCCACGCAGCATCAGCAAAATATCGTCATGCAGCAGAGCAGCCAGTTTGATCAGCTGTTCGCCTATCGGGGCGGTCGGCCCGTTTTCAGGGAAGATCAGCAACAGCGTCTGACGGCTGGCGAACAGACTCATCGCCTGACAGATGCTGAAAATGGCGTCCCAGTCGGTATGGGCATCAAGCGAAATGCTGTAGTGCTCGGTGAACTGGTGCTGCTGTGCCGTCTGGCGGATCAGATCCTGACTTTCCTGCAACAGCAGCGGTTCATTGCCACTCAATAAATAACAAGCGCGCAGCCCCTCTCGGAGCTGCGCGGCAAGTTGTTCAGGGTAAATACGGATCATTGATCTACGCGACTGGCCGCTTTTTCACCGGCCGCAGCGGCTTTCTGCTGCGTTTCTTCTTCCGCCGCGTGCACCGTCAGCAGTTTACGCACCAGTTGCTGGGCGGCCTGCTCACGCATTTCCTGGCGAATAATTTCCTGTTCGGAATCTTTTGCCAGTGCGGTCAGCGGGTTATCGAAGAACGAACGGAATACTTTCACGTTCAGCGGATACAGATCGTGACCCGGGATCAACACCTGTGCCTGGACCGTCAGCACCATTTGGTACTCAGCGGTTTTACCGTCCTGGAAGATAGAGGCGGTATCCTGGCTTTCGGTGGCGCCAATGATGCGCAGGGAAGGGAGATCCTTGCGTTTTGCATCTTTGACAATGGTCACGTCGCTCAGACGTAATTGCTCACGCACGGCGCGGGTCAGCGGACCATAAGGGTCTGAGCTGTCCAGAATCAGCGTTTTCATTTCCGAGGGTACCTGCGTGGTGCCACGCAGGTGAAAACCGCAGCCGGCGGTGACCAGCACCGCCAACCCCAGCAACAGCGTCAGAATACGTTGTCGCACAATTCCTCCTTGTGTTAACCCACAACCAGGTTAAGCAATTTGCCCGGAACATAGATCACTTTACGAACCGTAACCCCGTCCAGATATTTAGCGACCAGATGTTCCTCAGCGGCGCGCGCACGCACCTGCTCTTCGGTTGCATCAGCTGCCACAGTAATTTTAGCGCGGACCTTGCCGTTGACCTGTACTACCACCAGCTTGGAGTCTTCGACCATCGCCTGCTCGTCGGCTTGCGGCCAGGCTGCGGTGTCCACATCGCCTTCACCGCCCAACGCCTGCCACAGTGAGAAGCACACGTGCGGAGTGAACGGATACAGCATGCGGACCACTGCCAGCAGGGCTTCCTGCAGCAGAGCGCGATCCTGCTCGCTTTCCTGCGGAGCACGGGCCAGCTTGTTCATCAGCTCCATCACGGCGGCAATGGCGGTGTTGAAGGTCTGACGACGGCCGATATCGTCGGTCACTTTGGCGATGGTTTTGTGCAGATCGCGGCGCAGCGCTTTCTGGTCTTCAGTCAGCGTTGCTACGTTCAGCGGCTGTACGGCACCTTTTTCCAGGTGTTCGTAGGACAGTTTCCACACGCGTTTCAGGAAGCGGTTTGCCCCTTCCACGCCGGATTCCTGCCATTCCAGCGTCATTTCTGCCGGCGAAGCGAACATCATGAACAGACGCACGGTATCCGCACCGTATTTCTCAACCATCACCTGCGGGTCGATGCCGTTGTTTTTCGACTTCGACATTTTGCTCATGCCAGCATAGACCAGTTCACGACCTTGTGGATCGGTGGCTTTGATAATGCGGCCTTTGTCATCGCGCTCAACGATGGCGTCGGCTGGGGAAACCCAGACGCGTTCGCCGCTGTTGCCGCTGTAATAGAAGGCGTCTGCCAGCACCATGCCCTGACACAGCAGGCGTTTTGCCGGCTCGTCGGAATCGACCAGGCCCGCGTCACGCAGCAGCTTGTGGAAGAAGCGGAAGTACATCAGGTGCATGATGGCGTGTTCGATACCACCGACATACTGATCGACCGGCAGCCAGTAGTTGGCGGCGGCCGGATCCAGCATGCCCTTGTCGTACTGCGGGCAGGTGTAGCGTGCGTAGTACCAGGAAGACTCCATAAAGGTGTCGAAGGTGTCGGTTTCACGCAGCGCCGGCTGGCCGTTAACGGTGGTTTTCGCCCACTCGGGATCGGCCTTGATCGGGCTGGTGATGCCGTCCATCACCACGTCTTCCGGCAGGATCACCGGCAGTTGGTCTTCCGGAGTCGGCATTACGGTGCCGTCTTCCAGCGTGACCATTGGGATTGGCGCACCCCAGTAACGTTGACGGGAAACGCCCCAGTCGCGCAGACGGTAGTTAACCTTGCGCTGGCCGACGCCTTTGGCGACCAGTTTGTCGGCAATGGCGTTGAAACCGTCCTGGTGGTCCAAACCGTCAAACTCGCCGGAATTGAACAGCGTGCCTTTCTCGGTCATGGCTTCGGCCTGGACATCCGGTTGGCTGCCATCGAGCGCCAGCACTACCGGTTTGATCGGCAAACCGTATTTGGTGGCGAATTCCCAGTCACGCTGGTCGTGAGCCGGAACCGCCATTACCGCGCCGGTGCCGTATTCCATCAGCACGAAGTTGGCGACCCAAACCGGCACTTGCTCGCCGGACAGCGGATGGATGGCGAACAGGCCGGTCGGCATGCCTTTCTTCTCCATCGTTGCCATTTCGGCTTCGGCCACTTTGGTGTTGCGGCATTCTTCGATAAATTCAGCCAGCGCCGGGTTGTTCACTGCGCCTTGTTGCGCCAATGGGTGACCCGCGGCAACGGCCACGTAGGTCGCACCCATAAAGGTGTCTGGACGGGTGGTGTAAACGGTCAGTTTCTCGTCGCTGCCCGCCACGTCAAAGGTGATGTCCACCCCTTCGGAACGGCCAATCCAGTTGCGCTGCATGGTTTTCACCTGCTCTGGCCAGCTTTCCAGCGTATCGAGATCGTTCAGCAGTTGATCGGCGTAGTCGGTGATTTTGATAAACCACTGTGGGATTTCTTTACGCTCGACCTTGGTGTCGCAGCGCCAGCAGCAGCCGTCGATAACCTGTTCGTTGGCCAGCACGGTCAGATCGTGTGGGCACCAGTTGACCGCAGAGGTCTTCTTGTAGACCAGGCCTTTTTCGTACAGCTTGGTGAAGAACCACTGTTCCCAACGGTAGTAATCCGGATCGCAGGTAGCGATCTCGCGATCCCAGTCGTAGCCGAAGCCCAGCAGTTTTAGCTGGTTCTTCATGTATTCGATGTTGTCGTAGGTCCACGGGGCCGGCGCGGTGTTGTTTTTAACCGCGGCGCCTTCCGCCGGCAGGCCGAACGCATCCCAGCCGATCGGCTGTAGTACGTTTTTACCCAGCATGCGCTGATAGCGCGAGATCACGTCGCCGATAGTGTAGTTACGAACGTGCCCCATGTGCAGACGGCCTGATGGGTATGGCAGCATGGATAGGCAGTAATACTTTTCCTTGCTCGCGTCTTCGGTAACCTTGAAAGTCTGCTTCTCTTGCCAGTGAAGCTGTACGTTCGATTCTATGTCTTCTGGACGGTATTGCTCTTGCATGGCGGCTGGTGGTCCTGTAGGTGTAAAACAGCTACATCCGTAGCATTCTGTTGAGTACTTATAGATCCGCATAGCATAGCTGATAAGACCTCTCGGCAACAACACCAAGCGCCCGACTCGGCGTATTTAAAAAATCTCCGCCATGATATGACTCACATCTTGAGGATCCCGTGCCTTGCCAAGTGACATCAGCAATTTACCGCTAAAATGATAAGAGCTACTTTGAAGAGGTAAGCCCCGTCACGTAAGTTCATCGAGGAGATATTATGAACAAGGTTGCTCAGTACTACCGCGAATTGGTGGCATCTCTGACCGAACGCTTGAAAAATGGCGAACGTGATATTGATTCACTGGTGGCGAGCGCTGAAAAACGGCTGAACGAAGCCGGTGAGCTGACGCGCGATGAAGTAGAGCAGGTGACCCTGGCGGTACGGCGCGATCTGGAAGAGTTTGCGCGTAGTTACCAGGAAAGCCGGGAAGAATTTACCGACAGCGTTTTTATGCGGGTGATTAAAGAGAGCCTGTGGCAGGAATTGGCGGACATTACCGACAAAACCCAGTTGGAATGGCGCGAAGTTTTCAAGGACGTCAGCCACCATGGCGTTTACCACAGCGGTGAGGTGGTCGGCCTGGGGAATCTGGTGTGCGAGCAGTGTCATCATCATTTGGCGTTTTACACGCCGGAAGTGTTGCCGCTATGCCCGAAATGTGGCCATGACCAGTTTCAGCGTCGGCCTTTCGAACCTTGAGTTTTCCCGCACCCTGGCCTTTTCCTGTGCGGAAAGGGCCGGGGCAGGGAGATCGTGATTAACCGAACAGTTTTTTCATCAGGTTACTGAGGAAACCGCCGCCGGCCGGCGCTGTGGCCAGTTCAGGCTGGTTTGCGAGGGCGGCGTATACCGTCGCAGGCACTTTCTGCGTAACCGCTATGCGGCTGTCCTGCGCTGCTTTTTCTGCCGCTTCCGGCCCGTAAGCAAAACCTTCCGCCAACACGAACTCCACGTCAGTAATACCGATGAACCCCAGGAACAGCTTCAGGTAAGGCGTGATCAGGTCGGTTGGTGTCTCGGCATGGATACCGCCGCGGCTGGAGATCACAATCGCTTTTTTACCGGTGACCAGGCCTTCGGAACCCTCGGAGGTATAACGGAAGGTTTGGCCGGCACGCGCGACCAGGTCGAAATAGATTTTCAACTGGGTCGGGATATTGAAGTTGTACATTGGGGCGCTGATGATAATGGTGTCGTGCGATTTCAGCTCGGCAATCAGCTCATCGGAAAGCGCCAGCGTTTTTTGCTGATGTGGCGTTAAGGGCTTATCACCGGCGCTAAAGCCGCCAATCACTTCACCATCCAGCTCCGGCAGGGTCGGGTTAGCCAGGTCGCGGAAGGTAAAGTTGTCGCTTGGGTGTGCTTCACGCCACTGTTGAACAAAAAAATCGACTAATTTTCCAGACTGGGAGTAATCGCCCAGGATACTTGATTTCAGGACCAGTATACGACTCATACGGATATCTCCAGGCTTGCTCTAAGGTTGTCAGCGTTCGCTGTGCGTTTAAAGCATCTTAGAGGCAAGCCTGGGCCAGTGATAGCGTAAAAATTCGCTGAGTTAAATCAAAAAAACTGAATGCTGACTATGTTGGTGTCCCAGCGGGTCAGTAACGCGCGACGCGTTCGGCCAGCAGATTGATAAACCCTTCACGATCGATATCGGTCAGCACTTCCACGTTGGCCGCTTTGCCGTTTTGTCCGAAGATATCCACCACCGTCATCCCCTGGGTGTACTCTCCTTTGGTCTCTACACCGACCCAGCGTTCGATACTGCCAAACAGCCGTGGTGCCAACAGCCAGGCGATGGTGCAGGGGTCGTGCATCGCGGCACCGGGCAACCCGCGCGGGTGGCTGAGATACAGCGGCAGGTAGAAGTCGAGCATTTCTGCTACCGCCTGCGCGACCGGGTTGTCAATCTGGCGGATTCGTTCGATATCCTGCGGCAGTACCAGCGCCTGATGGGTGACGTTCAGACCCGCCATGGTCAGCGGCACGCCGGATTTGAGTACCATTTCGGCGGCTTCCGGGTCGACGAAAATATTAAATTCCGCCACCGGGGTGGTGTTGCCGGCGTTCATGCCGCCGCCCATAAAGACGATACGCTCGATGTTGCCTTTCAGCTCAGGGTGTTGAGCCAGCAGCAGGGCGATATTGGTCATCGGACCGGTAACCACCAGAGTGATGGGCTGCGGGCTGCTGCGCAGCAGGCTGGCGATCAGTTCGACGGCGCTTTGTTTTACCGGCTTGATGGTGGGCGTTGGCAGATGGGTATTGCCCATGCCGGTTTTGCCATGCACATAGTCGGCAATCACCAGCTCACGCATTAGCGGACTCGCAGCACCGGCGGCGACAGGAATGTCTTCGCGTTTCATCAGCGTCAGCAGCCCGAGCGCATTATGCAGGGTTTTCTCCGGCGTCTGGTTACCGGCAGAGGTGGTAATGGCTTTCACTTCAAGTTCCGGTGAACTCAGTGCCATAGCAAGGGCAATGGCGTCGTCGAGGCCGGGATCGCAATCGATAATGATAGGGCGAGGCATAGAGATCTCCTTTTTACCCGTCGTCTTTCAAGCCGCAGCGTTGTTACCTGCGCTCGCTCACCCCAGTTACTTACTCAAGTAAGCGCCTGGGGATGAGCGAGCTGGTCGCCTAGCTGCAACTTGAAAGCCATAGGGTAGAGTTGTGTTCCGAGCATCGGATCAAAACCAGGGAGAAACAAGCGCTTTTAGTGCCGGGAAGGGGGAGATGCGCCCCGAATGGAGCGCATGCATATTGAGGCAAGCGTTGTTTTTTCTCCTGAGATACCCGGGCCTAGCGCACCGAGGGGCGCTCCGGCAGCTAAAGCTGCTACGACCCCTTCGGCACGCTCTCCCTAATAACGGGCACGAGCGCATCAGATAAATCAGTGCAGGATTTTTGCCAGGAAGTCTTTGGCACGCTCAGACTCGGGGTTGTTGAAGAAGTCGTCTTTATTGCGGTCTTCGACAATTTTGCCTTCGTCCATAAAGATCACCCGGTTGGCGACCTTGCGGGCAAAGCCCATTTCGTGGGTCACCACCATCATGGTCATGCCTTCGTTTGCCAGTTCGACCATCACGTCGAGCACTTCGTTGATCATTTCCGGATCGAGCGCCGAGGTGGGTTCATCGAACAGCATGGCGATAGGATCCATGCACAGCGCACGGGCGATAGCCACACGCTGCTGCTGGCCACCGGAAAGCTGGCCGGGGAACTTGTTGGCATGAGCGGTCAGGCCGACGCGCTCCAGTAACTTCAGGCCTTTCTCGCGGGAGGCGGCTTTATCGCGCTTGAGCACTTTTACCTGTGCCAGCGTCAGGTTGTCGATGATCGACAGGTGCGGGAACAGCTCAAAGTGCTGGAACACCATGCCGACCTTGGAACGCAGCTGCGCCAGGTTGGTTTTCTTGTTGTTGACCGGGGTCCCGTTCACCAGGATATCGCCCTGCTGGATCGGCTCCAGGCCGTTGACGGTTTTGATCAGGGTAGATTTTCCCGAGCCTGAAGGACCGCAGACTACCACCACCTCACCTTTTTTGACTTCGGTGGTGCAATCGGTCAGAACCTGAAAGTGACCGTACCACTTAGAAACATTTTTCAGGGATATCATCAAACAGTCCTTTTCTTCAAATAGCTTACCAGCGCCGAGGCGGCGAGACTGATAACAAAGTAGACAAAGCCGGCGAACAGGATCATTTCAACCTGGGTGCCGTCGCGCTCGCCGATGGTTGAGGCGGTACGGAAGAAGTCAGCCAGGCTCAGTACGTAGACCAGAGAAGTATCCTGGAACAGTACGATGCCCTGAGTCAGCAGCAGTGGCACCATGGCGCGGAACGCCTGCGGCAAAATAACCAGTTTCATTGACTGCCAGTGGCTCATGCCCAGCGCCAGCGCGGCGGAAGACTGGCCGCGCGAGATGCTGATAATACCGGCGCGGATGATTTCCGAGTAATAGGCCGCTTCAAACAGGGAAAAGGCTACCATAGCCGAGATCAGGCGAATATCGGTTTTCGGCGACAGCCCCAGAACTTGTTGTAATAAGCTTGGAACCACCAGATAGAACCACAGCAGCACCATCACCAGCGGCACCGAACGGAACAGGTTGACGTACAGCGCGGCAAACCAGCTGATGGGCTTGAATGGCGACAGACGCATGACGGCCAGAATGGTGCCCCAGAGGATACCGAAGACGATAGCGGTCACGGTGATCTTCAGCGTGATCAACAGACCTTGCAGCAGGTAAGGGAAGCTTGGGACAATTGATGCCCAGTCAAATTCGTACATTATTTACTCCCCAGATTGCCGGGCAACTGCACTTTTCGCTCTACCAGTCGCATAAACAGCATGATCACGGCGTTGATGGCGATGTAGGCCAGCGTAATCGCGGTAAAGGATTCATAGGCATGCGCGGAGTAATCCAGCAGTTTGCCGGCCTGCGCAGCCATGTCGACCAGCCCGATGGTGGAAGCAATGGCGGAGTTTTTAACCAGGTTAAGCATTTCCGAGGTCATCGGCGGCACAATCACCCGATAGGCGTTCGGCAACAGCACGTAGCGATAGGTTTGCGGCAGCGTCAGGCCCATGGCCAGTCCGGCGGCTCTCTGACCGCGTGGCAGTGACTGAATGGCAGCGCGTACCTGTTCGCATACGCGGGCGGCGGTAAACAGCCCCAGGCACAGCATCGAGGAAACGAAGAACTGCACGTTAGGATCGAGTTCGGTTTTGAACCACATGCCGATATTGGCCGGCAGCAGTTCCGGGATCACCAGATACCAGGTAAAGAATTGCACGATCAGCGGCACGTTACGGAACAGTTCGACGTAACAGGTACCGAGGGTGGAAAGAAAGCGGTTGGGTACGGTACGCAAAATACCGAATAGCGAACCGACAAAGAAAGCGATAATCCATGCACAGACGGAGAGGGCTACCGTGACCTGAAAGCCGGACCAAATCCAGCCGAGGTAAGTGGTATTCCCAAACGGGGCCTGCTGCAGGAAGATACCCCAGTTCCAATCTATTGACATAACAAACTCCGTTAAGCGGGCGCAGAGCGCCTAAAGATTGATGACTATTCACGCCGAAAGTACCGCGGCCAGTCGGGCTGACCTGTTTGTGCGGCATCGGTGGTGCGTTAAGGGGAAAATGCGGGAGGGGAACGGCCTCCCGCATTCCTGTCTGTCCCAGCCATCAACAAGACCAGGTTACCCTGGACTTTGTTTTATTAGTTCAGTGCTTTGTCGTTAGGCTCTTTGAACAGTTGCTTCATGTCGTCTGACAGTTCGAAGTTCATGTTGAGGTTCTTCGGTGGGATTGGCTGTTTGAACCACTTATCAAACCATTTTTCCGCTTCACCTGAAGTCTGGGCCTGAGCGATGGTGTCATCGACCAGTTTTTTGAACTCAGGATCGTCTTTACGCAGCATACAGCCGTAGGCTTCTTTCGACTGCGGCGTTGCGATGATTTCCCATTGGTCCGGCTTCTTGGCTTTCGCGCGTTCACCGGCCAACAGGGCGTCATCCATCATAAAGGCGACTGCTCGGCCACTTTCCAGGGTGCGGAATGAATCACCGTGGTCTTTGGCGCTGATGATGCGCATGTTCATTTTGCCGCTGTCATTGAGTTTATTGAGCAGCACTTCCGAAGTGGTGCCGGAGGTGACTACGACCGGTTTGCCAGCCAAATCTTTGAAATCTTTAACGTCAGAGCCTTTTTTCACCAGCAGGCGGGTACCGACCACGAAGATGGTGTCGGAGAAGGCGGCCTGTTTCTGGCGCTCAAGGTTATTGGTGGTCGAGCCGCACTCGAAGTCAAAGGTACCGTTTTGCAGCAGCGGAATACGGTTCTGAGAGGTGATCGGCAGCATTTTGACCTGCAGATCCGGCGCGTTCAGTTTTTTCTTAACCGCTTCAACGATTTGGTTGGAGTAGTCCTGGGAGTAGCCCACCACTTTCTGCTGGTTGTCGTAGTAGGAGAACGGCACTGACGATTCGCGGTGGCCGACAACGATCACGCCGTTGTCTTTGATTTTCTTCAGCGTACCGGTCAGTTCTTCCGCATGGGCTACGTTAGCCGCCGTACCGATCAGCAGTAACGATAACGCCAATTTACGCATTTGCATGGTCCAACTCCTTTGCTGTTGTGGTGGCTCAAATTCAAAGAGCATCAGATTCTAAATGGAGATTTATTGCTCAAGTATAAAGATAGTCTTAGAACAGATAACCGTTAGAAAATAGCCGATTGTGAACAGATTGAAACTAAAATGTTTCTTTTTTTGAGACGCCACGCGCACCAAATTAATGCAACAAAACCCCAATGCACCTTGATGGTGCCAGTGATGCTCTCGAGTTGTGCACAAATACGACGAAACGTCAGCAAAAGTAAATCGGCTCTAAATCACGGAGTAAGTAAAGCAAGGAGTGTGCCAGAAGCGTTGATTTGGCAATGATTTTTGACAGGGAGGGAAAAACAACGGGGCGCGCCGATGGCCACGCCCCGGGGGATTATTTACGACGCATGCCGAGGAACAGCGCCAGGCCGCCGAGCAGCAAGGTGATTATCCACAATGGCGTGGCGCCAAAGCGGGCATAAGGCGTAATGCCGGTGGTGGGGGTCATTTTCACCTCCAGCACCTTGCGAGTGAACTGCGGGATCTCTGCAATCACTTCACCGTTAGCATCCACTGCGGCTGTCACGCCGTTGTTGGTGCTGCGCAACAGAGGTCTGCCCAACTCAAGTGCACGCATGCGCGCCATCTGGAAGTGCTGCCATGGGCCGATGGAATGACCGAACCAGGCATCGTTGGAGATGGTCAGCAGGAAGTTGGTGTCCGGGCGGAAGTTATCGCGCACCTGCTGACCGAGGACAATTTCATAACAAATCGCCGCCGTCAGGTTGTAGCCCTTCACGCTGAGCTGGGGCTGGACGTAATCGCCGCGGCTGAAAGAGGACATCGGCAGGTCGAAGAAGGGGGCCAGTGGACGCAGCAGGGTTTCCAACGGTACAAACTCGCCGAACGGCACCAGATGGTGCTTGTTGTAGCGGTCTTTGGCCGGATAAACGTATGGCGTCGGTTCACCCAACACGATGGCGCTGTTGTAGATTTGCTGGCCCTGTGGGGTGGCACGAACGTCAACAATACCGGTGATCAGGCTACTGTTTTTGGCGCGCATCAGGTCGTCCATCATGGTCAGGAAGCCGTTCTGGCTGGCTTCGTAATCCGGGATGGCAGATTCCGGCCAAATGATGATCGGCGCTTTACCCATATAAGGACGGGTTTCATCCAGATAGGTTTGCAGCGTACTGACCAGCGCTTTCGGGTCCCACTTCATCGACTGAGCGATATTGCCCTGCACCATAGCGACGTTGACCGCCTTGTCCGGCTGAGGGGTATACCAGTGCAATTGGCGCAGCGGCCACGGCAACAGCAGCAGTGCAACCGCCACCACCGCCAGCGTGATGCGACGTTGATTGACGGCATACACCAGCAACCCGGCAATCGCCATCAGCATAAAGGTAATGGTATCCACCCCCAGCAGTGGCGCCACGCCTTTCAGCGGGCCGTTGAGTTGGCTGTAGCCAAATTGCAGCCAGGGGAAGCCGGTCAGTACCCAGCCGCGTAAAAACTCGGTGACCTGCCACAGCACCGGCGCAGCAATGGCCAGGCGATACCAACTGGTGGTTGGCCAAAGACGTGCCAGCAAGCCGGCGAACAGCCCGGTATACAGAGACAGATAGGCGGCGAGCAGCGCCACCAGGAAGATATTGACGGAAAACGGCATGCCACCGAAGTCGGCGATACTGACGTAAACCCAGTTGATCCCGCTACCAAACAAGCCAAAGCCCCAGCAGAAGCCGAGCAGGGCGGACTGTTTGGTGGTGCGGTTCAGGGTAACGGCCAGCAGGCCAATCAGGGAGACAATGGCCGCCGGCCAGATATCGTAAGGGGAAAACGCCAGCGTGCCACTGGCACCAGTCAACAGCGCCAGTAGGGCGCGAACCCACTGGCGATCAAGGTAAGAGGCTTTAGCCATGTTCGATTTATTCTTCCAGTTTCGGTTGCGGAGAATCGTCCGGAATTTTTACATGAACCTGGATGATACGTCGACTGTCGGCCATCGCAACTTTAAATAGGTAACCTTCGATTTCAATGGTTTCCCCACGTGCAGGCAGGTGGCCGAAGGCTTGCATGACCAGGCCACCGATGGTGTCGACCTCGTCGTCGCTGAAGTGGGTGCCGAAGGCTTCGTTGAAGTCTTCAATCGGCGCCAGTGCGCGCACGGTATACATATGACGGCTGAGCTGGCGGATGTCCAGGTCGTCCTCGTCGTCATACTCGTCTTCAATTTCGCCGACAATCAGTTCCAGAATGTCTTCGATAGTGACCAGGCCAGACACGCCGCCGAATTCGTCAATGACAATCGCCATGTGATAACGCTGGGAGCGAAACTCCTTCAGCATCCGGTCGACCCGCTTGCTTTCCGGCACCACCACTGCGGTGCGCAGCACCTTGTCGATGCTGAATTCCTCGGATTCTGCGCGCATAAACGGCAGCAGATCCTTGGCCATCAGAATGCCTTCGATGTGATCTTTATCTTCGCTGATCACCGGGAAGCGCGAGTGGGCGGATTCGATAATCACGTCCAGGCACTCTTCCAGCGTTTGGTTACGCTTGAGCGTCACCATCTGGGAGCGCGGGATCATGATGTCGCGCACGCGCTGCTCGGCGATATCCATCACGCCTTCCAGCATGTCTCGGGTATCGGGATCGATCAGGTCGTTTTGCTCGGAATCACGGATCAGCTCTACCAGATCGCCACGGTTTTTTGGTTCGCCGTGGAACAGCTGGTTAAGGATAAGAGTAAAGAACCCCTTCTTGGGACTGGGGCTGTCATTGCTTTGTGAATGGTCGTCGCTCATGGCGTTTTAGTTAATATCACTCATGTCAGAGTTAGGGGAGTCAGCGACAGCCCCATACAGGGGCTGCGGGGAAATCAGCTGACGTCAGAGGGGGTCTTTTTCCGCCAGGTACGGGTCCGGGTAACCCAGTCCGTGCATGATTTCGGTTTCCAAAGACTCCATTTCTTCGGCTTCATCGTCTTCGATGTGGTCATACCCTAGCAGATGAAGGCTGCCATGGACAACCATATGCGCCCAGTGGGCCTCCAGCGCCTTGTCTTGCTCAGCGGCTTCCCGTTCAACCACCTGACGGCAGATGATCAGATCGCCAAGCAGCGGCAGCTCGATACCCGGGGGAACTTCGAACGGGAATGACAACACGTTGGTCGGTTTGTCCATGCCACGATAGGTCAGGTTCAGTTCATTGCTTTCGGCTTCATCCACCAGGCGAATGGTGACCTCCGCTTCTTCCTGAAACTGCGGCAGCACGCCTTCCAGCCAGCGCTGGAAGGTGGCTTCGTCCGGCAGGCCACTGTTATCTGCACAGGCCAGCTGCAGATCCAAAATCACCTGACTCATGGTGTCTCCTGCTCGGAGGCGAGGGTCGCCTCGCGTTTACGTTGTTCGGCAATGGCGTCTTTGCGCTTTTGTTCGGCGGCTTCCCAGGCTTCATAGGCGATGACCACGCGGGCCACCACCGGATGACGTACCACGTCTTCACTATGGAAGAAGTTGAAGCTCAGCTCTTCGACGTCCGACAGCACTTCCACGGCATGGCGCAGGCCGGATTTTTGGTTGCGCGGCAGGTCTATCTGCGTCACGTCACCGGTAATCACTGCCTTTGAATTGAAGCCGATGCGCGTCAGGAACATTTTCATCTGTTCGATGGTGGTGTTCTGGCTCTCATCAAGAATGATAAACGCATCGTTCAGGGTACGACCGCGCATATAGGCCAGGGGTGCCACTTCAATCACGTTACGTTCAATCAGTTTCTCCACGCGCTCAAAGCCCAGCATTTCAAACAGGGCGTCGTACAGCGGGCGCAGATAAGGATCGACCTTTTGGCTCAGATCTCCCGGCAGGAAGCCCAGTTTCTCACCGGCCTCGACCGCAGGGCGGGTCAGCATGATGCGACGAATTTCCTGACGTTCCAGCGCGTCTACCGCAGCGGCAACCGCCAGATAGGTTTTGCCGGTACCGGCCGGGCCAATACCGAAGGTAATATCATGGTCGAGAATATTGGCGATGTACTGCGCCTGGTTCGGCGTGCGCGGTTTCACCATACCGCGTTTGGTTTTGATGGTGACCGCTTTGCCGTAATCCGGCACGCTGTCGGCAACCTGTTCCAACACCCGGCTTTCTTTGATGGCCAGATGGATCTGTTCCGGGTCGATATCCGGGATCACGCCGCGGATGGGCGAGGTGTCCACATACAGGTGGCGCAGGATATCGGCGGCGGCAACCACGCACAGGTTTTTGCCAACCAGCTTGAAACGGTTATCACGGCGGTTGATTTCAATGCCCAACCGGCGTTCGAGTTGTTTGATATTGTCATCAAACGGGCCGCACAGGCTGAGCAATCGCTGATTGTCTGCCGGCTCTAACAAAATTTCTTGTGTTGCGACGTTCAAACTATTCCTCAAGGCTCATATCGGGCCTGGTTGATTTTCGGTACGCGCATTCAGGGCAAACCCTGAGGTTCTCTACCCTGAATTATTCATGGTGCGACGCATGGGCGCAAGTTTACCCATGATCTATCTGTGCGTCGGCGCTGAATTTCAAGGGTAGGGGGAGGAAAAACGCGGCCAAAACAGCCGCGTAATGACTTGAGAATGGAAGCTGGGATCAGTTCTTTTTCACGAACTCGGACTTCAGTTTCATTTGGCCAAAGCCATCAATTTTGCAGTCGATGTTGTGGTCGCCTTCCACCAGACGAATGTTCTTCACCTTGGTGCCAATTTTCAGCATCGAAGAGCTGCCTTTGACCTTCAGATCTTTTACCACGGTTACGGCGTCGCCGTCGGCCAGCAGGTTGCCGTTGGCATCTTTGACAATCAGCGCATCGTTGTCTTCCGCCGGGGCGCTATCGCTCCACTCATGGGCGCACTCAGGACAGATAAACAGATTGTTGTCCTGATAAGTGTATTCGGAATTGCACTTCGGGCAGTGTGGGAGTTGCATGCTATGTCGCCTCTTCAATCAAAAAAATAAAAAAAAGAAAATTGCCGGGCGCGTGGCCCGACAGAGAAATAATAAGGATCATCGTTATCGTGGCGGCGGGAAGCGCGGCCGCCACGGTTAGCGCCAGGCTAAAACAGCATCAGGGCTGGTAAATGCCGACACCCAGCGCATTCTCTTTGCGGGTACGGGCGATCACCGACTGCGGGGATTCATGTACGCGCAGATCCATCTGCTGTTCGGTACGCACCACTGCGCCACGCAGTGAGTTGGTCAGGACTTCGGTGATTTCCACATCCACGAACTGGCCAATCATATCCGGCGTGCCTTCAAAGTTTACCATGCGGTTGCAGGCGGTACGCCCCGCCAGCTCCATCACGCTTTTACGTGAGGTGCCTTCCACCAGAATGCGCTGAACGGTACCGAGCATCCGGCGGCTGAACTGCAGCACCTGCTGGTTGATGCGATCCTGCAGGATATACAGGCGCTGTTTCTTTTCGTCTTCGCTGACGTCGTCCACCATATCGGCCGCCGGCGTGCCGGGGCGTGACGAGTAGATAAAGCTGAAGCTGGTGTCGAAGTTGATCTCGGCAATCAGGTTCATGGTCTGTTCGAAGTCGGCCTGGGTTTCCCCTGGGAAGCCGATAATAAAATCAGAGCTGAGCTGAATGTCCGGCCGCGCCTTGCGCAGTTTGCGAATGATCGCTTTGTATTCCAGTGCGGTGTGCGCGCGCTTCATCATGGTCAGTATGCGGTCTGAACCGCTCTGTACCGGCAGATGTAGGAAGCTGACCAACTCCGGCGTGTCTTCGTATACCGCAATAATATCGTCGGTGAATTCAATCGGATGGCTGGTGGTGTAGCGGATGCGGTCGATACCGTCAATGGCTGCCACCAGGCGCAACAGTTCGGCAAAGGAGCAGATGCCGCCGTCGTAGGTTGCCCCGCGGTAGGCATTGACGTTCTGGCCGAGCAGGTTGACTTCACGCACGCCCTGCGCCGCCAGTTGGGCGACTTCAAACAGTACGTCGTCGCTTGGGCGGCTGACTTCTTCTCCGCGGGTATAAGGCACCACGCAGAAGGTACAGTATTTGTTGCAGCCTTCCATGATGGAGACAAAGGCGGTCGGGCCTTCTGCACGGGGTTCCGGCAAGCGGTCGAACTTTTCGATCTCCGGGAAGCTGATATCGACGATTGGGCTGCGGGTGCCCTGCACGTGATTGAGCATTTCCGGCAGGCGGTGCAGGGTTTGCGGCCCAAACACCACGTCGACACAGGGCGCACGGCTACGGATGTGTTCACCTTCCTGCGAGGCCACGCAGCCCCCCACGCCGATAATCAGCGCCGGGTTCTTTTCTTTCAGCAGCCTCCAGCGGCCCAACATGGCGAAAACTTTTTCCTGCGCTTTCTCGCGGATCGAGCAGGTATTGAGCAGCAGCACGTCCGCTTCTTCAGCGTTGTCGGTCCATTGATAACCGTGCGTGCTTCCCAGTAAGTCCGCCATTTTTGATGAATCATATTCATTCATCTGGCAGCCCCAGGTTTTGATATGTAGTTTTTTGGTCATTGACTTGCCATTACTCAGTGCGGAGCGAAAGTTGCGATACGCGACATGCAGGGCGCTATTGTAAACATTTGACGCCGTTGTGACCAGCGCGGGGAAAACGGCATGCGACCTGAAGCCAAATTAAAAATCCGTTACACTGATGCCAAACGCCATGCCGGTGGGGATGGCGATAATTAACCAAGAAAAAATAGCCAACAATATGAACACTTCTCAAAAACGGTATGACGCGGTGGTGGTAGGCGGTGGCATGGTTGGCGCGGCCGCCGCGCTGGGGCTGGCGCAGGCCGGTTGGTCGGTGGCATTGCTGGAACATCAGGCGCCGCAAGCGTTTGATGCGCAAAGCCCGCCGGACTTGCGTATTTCCGCGATTGGCTGCACCTCGGTAGGGTTGCTCAAACAGCTCGGTGCCTGGCCGGCGGTGCAAGCGATGCGCACCGCACCGTACCGCCGTTTGGAAACCTGGGAGTGGGCGTCGGCACGGGTGGCGTTTGACGCCGCTTCACTCGGCCTGCCGGAGCTGGGCTTTATGGTGGAAAACCGCATTTTGCAACTGGCGCTGTGGCAGCAACTCGAGCAGTGCGACAATCTGACGCTCTATTGCCCCGCCAGGCTGCGTTCGCTGCAACGGGGCGATGACCATTGGCAAGTGACACTGGACTCTTCTGAGACGCTTCAGGCGCGTCTGGTGGTCGGGGCTGATGGTGCCAACTCGCAGGTGCGCAATTTGGCGGCTATCGGCACCAGCGGCTGGCAGTACCGTCAGTCCTGCATGCTGATCACCGTTGAGACCGGTGCGCCGCAGCAGGATGTAACCTGGCAGCAATTTTTCCCTTCGGGCCCACGCGCTTTCCTGCCGCTGTATGATCAATGGGCCTCGCTGGTGTGGTACGACAGCCCGCAGCGTATTCGTCAGTTGCAGGCGATGCCGCCGGCGCAGCTTGAGCGCGAAATCGCTGAGGCGTTTCCTGCACGTTTGGGAACGGTGAAAGTGCATGCCGCCGGATCTTTCCCGCTGGCGCGTCGCCACGCACAGCGCTATGTGTTACCGGGGCTGGCGTTGCTCGGTGACGCGGCGCACACCATTAATCCGTTAGCCGGGCAGGGCGTGAATCTGGGGTATCGCGATGTGGACGCCTTGCTGGCGGTGTTGAGTGAGGCGCGGGAACAGGGTGAGGACTGGAGCAGTGAAGCGGTGCTGATGCGCTATCAGCGTCGTCGCCGTACCGATAATTTGCTGATGCAAAGCGGCATGGATCTGTTTTACACCGCCTTTAGCAATAATTTGGCACCGTTAAGCGTGGCACGCAATCTTGCGTTGATGGCGGCACAACGGGCGGGCAAGCTAAAGGAAAATGCGTTGAAGTACGCGCTGGGTTTATAACCTGAACGGGTTCAGCTTGCTGGGCCCGGTCATTTGCCGAATGACAGACAGCAAAAAGCCCGCCGAAGCGGGCTTTTCTAAATGTGGCTGGGGTGCCAGGATTCGAACCTGGGTATGCTGGTATCAGAAACCAGAGCCTTACCGCTTGGCGACACCCCAATTGTAAAACAGTAAAATATGGTGGCTACGACGGGATTTGAACCTGTGACCCCATCATTATGAGTGATGTGCTCTAACCAGCTGAGCTACGTAGCCATTTTTTGATATTTTACTTTAAAAGTCAATGATGTTGATGGCTGGGGTACCTGGATTCGAACCAGGGAATGCTGGTATCAAAAACCAGTGCCTTACCGCTTGGCGATACCCCATCAACAAATTTTCAACTTCTTCTTACTGCATCCAACCATTTAAAAAATGGCTGGGGTACCTGGATTCGAACCAGGGAATGCTGGTATCAAAAACCAGTGCCTTACCGCTTGGCGATACCCCATCTGATGCCTGCAACCCGATGATAAGAAATGGTGCGGGAGGCGAGACTTGAACTCGCACACCTTGCGGCGCTAGAACCTAAATCTAGTGCGTCTACCAATTTCGCCACTCCCGCAAAAAAAAGATGGTGGCTACGACGGGATTTGAACCTGTGACCCCATCATTATGAGTGATGTGCTCTAACCAGCTGAGCTACGTAGCCATCTTTTTTCGCGCAACCTTCATCGGCGTTGCGGGGCGCATTATGCGTATATGGCCGTTTTGCGTCAACAAGTTTTTTCCCGAAAAAGCGACCGGATGTGTTGTTTGTCTGGGTTGTGAACAGTATGGCGATAAAATCATCAATTCAGACAATTAATGGTTGAAAACATCAACAAAAAGGCGGACCCGAAGGTCCGCCCAGGGAATAAAACATCCGGCGATTATTTATAGGCGGACTGGTGAACGCCGACTGCACGACCAGAAGGATCGTCCATCTTTTTGAACGACTCATCCCATTCGATGGCTTTCGCTGAGGAGCAGGCCACTGACGGGCCGCCAGGCACGCACTCGGCCGCGCTTGGCAGTGGGAACAGCTCTTCAAAGATTTCGCGATACAGGTAGCCTTCCTTGGAGCTCGGCGTGTTGTATGGGAAGCGGAAACGTGCGGTTTCGAGCTGTTGATCGCTGATCTGCTTGGCAGCGACTTCTTTCAAGGTGTCGATCCAGCTGTAGCCAACGCCGTCGGAGAACTGCTCTTTCTGGCGCCAGGCCACGCTGGCCGGCAGATAGGACTCAAAACATTCACGCAGGATATGTTTTTCCATTTTGCCATTGCCGCACATTTTGTCTTTCGGGTTGATGCGCATCGCCACGTCGAGGAATTTTTTATCCAGGAACGGCACGCGGGCTTCCACACCCCAGGCGGACATCGCCTTATTGGCGCGCGCACAGTCAAACATATGCAACGCCAGCAGTTTACGCACGGTTTCGTCGTGGAACTCACGGGCATCCGGTGCCTTATGGAAGTACAGGTAACCGCCGAACACTTCGTCCGCACCTTCACCAGACAGCACCATCTTGATGCCCATCGCCTTGATTTTGCGCGACATCAGGTACATCGGGGTCGAGGCGCGAATGGTGGTAACGTCATAGGTTTCGATGTGATAAATCACGTCGCGAATGGCGTCCAGGCCTTCCTGCACGGTGAAATGAATTTCGTGGTGTACGGTGCCCAGGTGGTTAGCCACTTCCTGCGCGGCGCGCAGATCCGGTGAACCTTCCAGGCCGACGGCGAAGGAGTGCAGTTGTGGCCACCAGGCTTCGCTGCGTTCTTGATCTTCTACACGGCGTGCAGCGTACTTTTTGGTAATGGCGGAGATCACCGAAGAGTCCAGACCGCCAGACAGCAGCACGCCATATGGCACGTCGGACATCAGGTGGCTTTTCACTGAATCTTCCAGTGCGTTGCGCAGGGCGTTGGCGTCGGTGACGTTGTCTTTAACCGCGTCGTAATCGAACCAGTCACGCTGGTAATATTCGCGGATCTCACCGTCCTGGCTCCACAGGTAGCTGCCCGCCGGGAATTCTTTGATGGTACGGCAAACCGGCACCAGCGCTTTCATTTCAGAAGCCACGTACAGGTTGCCGAATTCATCATGCCCCATGTACAGCGGGATAATGCCCAAATGGTCGCGGCCAATCAGGTAGGCGTCTTTCTCTGAGTCGTACAGGGCAAAGGCGAACATCCCTTGCAGGTCGTCGAGGAAGTCGGTGCCTTTTTCCTGATACAGCGCCAGGATCACCTCACAGTCGGAACCGGTCTGGAACTCATAGCGATCGCTAAGTTGCTGGCGCAGCGCCTGGTGGTTGTAAATTTCACCGTTAACCGCCAGAACGTGGGTGTGCGCAGCGTTGTACAGCGGTTGGGCGCCATTGTTGACGTCGACAATCGACAGGCGCTCATGCACCAGAATGGCTTTATCGCTGGCGTAAACGCCGGACCAGTCCGGGCCGCGATGGCGCATCAGACGGGACAGCTCCAGCGCTTTCTTACGCAGTTCAACGGGATCGGACTTCAGATCGAGCACACCGAAAATAGAACACATATACCGACTCTCCTAACGACTTTTTTAGACTGTGATGTTGTTTTGGTTGTTATAGGCAGCATGGTTGGCTCATCAGCGATGGCGCGGTTTTGCTGCGTTGTGTTTATGAAAATGCGTCAAAAGCGGCAGGGGATGCAAGCGTTTTAGCGCTACGCCGAAAAATAGTTGTTTGGGATAGGGTGAATATTAGCGGATGTTCAGTTAATGGAGGTTTAAATTAACGAATGTGCAATTTTTTACTGAATAGATGAGTTGCCGGACAGTTTTTCCGGCAACTCATTGCCGCTTATCAGGCGGTCAACTGCCACAGGGTGAAGGCCGCATCCGGCGTCCAGCCTGCGTTAGAGGTGTGGGCCTGAAGACAGGTGTACTTCTTGCCTTTATAGGTCACTACATCGCCGGCCTTATAGCTGTGGTTGTTCTGCCACTCGCCTGGGGTAGGATCTGGCGGTGTGCCGCCGTCTGCGGTTTTCACCGCCAGCGCACTGCTCGGCAGTGAGGTACTGCCCTGGTTATCGGTGGCGGTAACGAAGTAGCTGTATTGCGTTGCCGGAGTCAGGCCGCTGTCTTGCAGCGACAGGCCGCCGGTCTGGCCGATAGCGCTACCGTTACGGTAAACCGTATATTGGCTAACCGGATTGACGCTGCTGGAAGCCGTCCAGTTCAACGTCAAAGACGTTGCGGCGATTGCGGTGGCATTCAACGCCGTTGGTGCATCAGGCTTTCCCGGTTGCGGAATGACCCCTCCCTGGATCAGGGCTGCGTAACGTGTTTTGAACTCCCAGTTATATGCCACGCCGGCCTTGCTCCGGCCATTGTCCCAGTTTACCGACCAGGTCATCAGGCCCTTGATCGACAAACCTTTGGCGTCAAGACGTGCGAAGGCGTTATAGACCGCCATCTTGTCGACCACATAACCGGTGGCGGCAGCGTCATTGTTGGTTGGCAGACCGATAACGAATTTGGACGCCGGGATTTTGCTGTAGCCACGGGTGCCGGTAACCAGGCTTTCGGTCAGGTAATACAGGAAGTCTTCTTTCATGGCGTCGTTATTCTGGGTGATCCAGGCGCCTTTACCGCCGTTGGCTTCATCAACCCAGATGCCGTCACCGCCCTGATTATAATATTGCGGCGCGATAAAATCGTAATAGCCTTCGAGCGCGGTAATATAATCCAGGTAAGTGCCGTTGGTGCGTAAATAAGGGAATTCTGGCGCCATGCTGACAATAAAGTTTTTACCTTCGGCCGCATAGTGCGATTTTACTTTTTTCAGCGCAACCGGCAACACGGTTTTATTATTGGCTGCGCCAATAGCGGCCTGTTCCAGATCGATATCCAACCCATCGAAGCCATAAGTTTCCACCAGGCGGATAATCTCATTGGCCAGCTTGTCTTCGTCGCCGGTTTTCAATTCGATATGCGCGTCTGCGCCACCCAGTGAAATCAGCACTGCGCGGCCCTGGCTATTGAGCACGCCAACCTGACGGCGGAACTCGGCATCAGACAGGTTGTAAGGCTTGAAGGTTGGGATGCCTTCGCCTTTCATAAAGGCCACGGCGACCACGTTATATTCGGCCGGAATGTCGGTCAGATTCATATTGGCAAACTGGCCTTGCTGATAACCGTCACTGGCACCGGCGGCCCAGTTGTGCCAAAAACCCATCATGATTTTTTTATTGGTCATATCCGGCATGATAGCGGCGTCATCTGCTGCTTGTGCATTGATAATATTATTGGTGCTCATGGTAACCTCGTTATTGTAGGTAAGATTATTTCCACTGACCGTCAATGTTTATTCTTGACGGGGCGTAAATATATAGTGCGACTTTTTAACGAGGCCGGGGTGAAACCTTTGGTGGGCAATAATAAATTTAATTCAAGCTAGTCAAATTAAAGGGTGGCCGTAATGGCCACCGCAGGGATTAGAAAATATTGATATCGGCGACGGACGGGAAGATATAACTCGGGCGGAACGGCATGGTTTCGACATCGTTCAGCGTCGAGACGCCGGACAGCACCAAGACGGTTTCCAGACCCGCCTGGAAGCCTGCCAGAATATCGGTGCGCAGGTTATCACCGACGATCACCGTTTCTTCCGAATGCCCCTGCATTTTGTTCAGCGCGGCGCGGATAATCCACGGGCTTGGTTTGCCAACGTAAAATGGTTTGCGGCCGGTGATTTTCTCGATTGGGGCGCACAGCGCACCGCAGGCCGGAACAAAGCCATGGCCGTGGGTATCCGGGTTGGTAGCAATAAAGCGCGCGCCGTTATTCACGAAGTAGGCGGCCTTGTGCATCATGTCCCAGTTGTAGGAGCGGGTTTCGCCGACGATAACGAAGTCCGGGTTGATGTCGGTAATAGTGAAACCGGCTTTATACAGTTCATGAATCAGCGCACCTTCACCGACCACATAGGCTTTTTTGCCTTCCTGGCGGCGCAGGAAATCGGCGGTGGCCATCGCGGAGGTATAAAACGCGCTTTCCGGCACTTCCAGTCCGGCGGCGGCGAAGCGGTTCGCCAGATCCTGCGCGGTCTGCGACGGATAGTTGGTCAGCACTACCAGCGGCATACCCTGTTCCTGAATGCGAGCGAGGAAAAGATCGGCGCCGGGTACCGGCGTGTTGTCATGCAGCAGCACGCCGTCGATATCACATATAACGTTTTTGATTGTCATTGTTGCTGTTTCTCATGATTTGCGGCAGGCAAAACGCGAAGATAGCACACCTGCCTGAAGCGGCGGATCAGCTTTCCAGCAATCGCTGCAATAGCACGCCGTTGAGCATCGCTCGTTTGGCCAGGGCGAAAGCGCCGATCGCCGAGCGATGATTGAGTTCGGAGGTGACCACCGGCAGATTTTTGCGGAAGTCCTTCAACACCTGAGTATTGATGCAGCTTTGGATCGCCGGCAGCAGCACTTTTTCCGCCTCGGTAATTTCACCGGCGATCACTACTTTCTGTGGATTGAACAGGTTGATGGCGATCGCCACGGCTTTGCCGAGGTAGCGGCCGACGTGCTCGATCACTTCGCTGGCCAGCAGGTCATCGCGGTTGGCGGCCTTGCAGATGGCGGAGATGCTACAGTCGTCGAGGGTTAGCTTGCTGGGGTAGCCCTGGGTCAGCAACTGGCGTACACGGTGTTCAATCGCGGCGTTGGCGGCGACGGTTTCCAGACAGCCGAAGTTGCCGCAGTGGCAGCGTTCGCCCAATGGGTCAATTTGAATATGGCCGATTTCACCGACGTTGCCGTTGTTGCCCAGGAAAATCTGGCCGTTGACGATAATACCGGCACCGGTGCCACGGTGCAGGCGCACCAGAATAGAGTCTTCGCAGTCGCGGGTGGCGCCAAAGTAATGCTCTGCCAACGCCAGGCTGCGGATGTCGTGGCCAACAAAGCTGGTGACGTTAAAACGTTGCTGCAGGTTGTCGACCAGCGCCCAGTTGTTGACGCTGATATGCGGCATATAACGCACTACGCCCAGTGCCGGGTCAACCAGGCCTGGCAGGATCACCGCGATGGCGATCAGCTCACGCAGCTTGCGCTGGTAGTTTTCGATAAACTGGGCAATGGCGATAAACAGCGCGTTTTCCAGTGTCTCCTGGGTGCGTTCCGGCAACGGGTAGTGTTCTTCACCGAGCGACTTGCCGCTCATATCGTACAGGGTGATGGTAGCGTCGTGACGACCGAGGCGCACGGCCACGGTGTGGAAATGCCGGGTTTCGGAGACAATGGAAATGGCGCGGCGGCCGCCGGTGGAGGCTTGCTGATCGACTTCTTTGATCAGCCCGCGCTCCAACAGCTGGCGAGTAATTTTAGTGACGCTGGCGGGCGCTAGCTGGCTCAGTTCGGCTATTTGAATGCGCGAAATCGGACCCTGTTGGTCGATCAGGCGGTAAACCGCTGCGCCGTTGAGTTGCTTGACTAAGTCAACGTTCCCTATCTGTGCCTGTCCGCCAGTACTCATCAATAATTTTACTCGCTGTTCATTAAATTAAACCTCGTTACCGTTAACGAGCGTTTTGGTGATTTTAAAATCACGGGTAAAGGCCGTCAGGTTCGCCACTTTACCGGGCTCGATAGTGCCTAAACGGTGGTCCACGCCGATAGCGCGCGCCGGATACAGCGTTGCCATGCGCAGTGCTTCGTCCAATGCAATACCGACATGCTCAACGCTGTTTTTTAACGCGTCAATCATGGTCAGCGCTGAGCCGCTCAGGGTGCCGTTTTCGTCCACGCACAGCCCATCACGATAGTATATTGTTTTACCGGCAAAAATAAATTGGTCGATATCGGCACCTGCCGGCGCGGTGGCGTCGGTGACCAGCACCAATTTATCACCTTTCATGCGTTTGGCGTTACGGATACTCGCCCAGGCTACGTGGTGGCCGTCGGCGATAATCCCGGTATAGACCTCCGGCGTGTCGAAAATCGCGCCCATCAGCCCTGGTTCACGCCCGGTGATATACGGCATGGCGTTATACAGGTGAGTGGCGAAGGTGATACCGGCGGCAAAACCGATACGGGCCTGATCGTAGGTGGCGTTCGAGTGACCGGCGGACACCACGATGCCTGCTTCGGTCAATTGCTTGATAAAGTGCGGCTCCACCATTTCCGGCGCCAGCGTGACCTTGGTGATCACATCGGCATTGGCGCACAGATAGTCGATCATCTCGCTGGTCGGTTTGCGGATAAACGCCGGATTATGGGTGCCTTTCTTCAGTGGGCTAAGGTACGGCCCTTCCAGATGCAGACCAAGCGCCTGATTGGGATGTTTCTTCAGATAAGCGCGCATCACTTCGATGCTGTGCTTCATAAATTCGTCGCTGCTGGTGATCAGCGTCGGCAGATAACTGGTACAGCCGGATTTTTCGTTGGCACGCTGCATGATCTCCAGCGTCTGTTCCGAAATGGCCTCCAGCGAGTCGTTAAATTGCACGCCGCCACAGCCGTTAAGCTGCACGTCGATCAAACCGGGGGCCAGGATAGCGCCACCCAGATCGCGCGTTTCAATGCCAGCCGGCAGTTCAGCCAGCGGGCAGACTCGTTCAATCAGCCCATCAGCGATAATAACTGCGTGGTCGTCAAGTACGTCGTGGCCGGTATAAATACGGCCGTGGGTTAAAGCGAACATCGTAGCCCCCTGCAAGAATTAAAGACTCTTAACGCTTTCCGCTTCTAACTCGCGGAAATATTTAACGGTTTTGACTTTCAGCTCCATGGTGGATGGCTCGTCGCACACCACAACGGCCTTGGCATGCAACTGCAGGCAACTGATGGTCCACATGTGGTTGATATTGCCTTCCACTGCGGCTTCCAGTGCCTGTGCCTTGGCATGGCCGGTCACCAGAATCATCACTTCTTCTGCATCGAGCAGCGTGCCCACGCCCACGGTCAGGGCAAATTTAGGCACCAGGCTGACATCACCGCCGAAGAAGCGGGAGTTGGCGATGCGGGTATCTTCAGTCAGGGTTTTGATGCGAGTACGAGATGCCAGCGATGAAGCCGGTTCGTTAAACGCGATATGACCGTCGATGCCAACGCCACCCATGAACAGGTTGATCTTGCCGTAGGATTTGATTTTCGCTTCGTACTGGCGGCACTCAGCGTCAACGTCCGGCGCATTACCATTCAGCAGGTTGATATTTTCACTTGGGATATCAACGTGATCAAAGAAATTACGGTACATGAAGGTATGATAGCTTTCCGGGTGTTCCTGCGGCAGGCCAACGTATTCGTCCATGTTGAAAGTCACCACATGCTTAAAGCTTACTTCACCTGCTTTGTGCATCGCAATCAGATGTTTGTAGGCTTCCAGCGGGGTACCGCCGGTTGGCAGGCCGAGCACAAACGGACGCTCCGCAGTAGGCTTGAATGCGTTGATGCGCTGGACGATATGGCGGGCGGCCCATTTGCCGACTTGTGCAGTATCTTTCAGTGGGATAAGTCTCATCTAACACCTCTTGGGGTAAGTAAACTAAAGCTATACTGGTTCGAGCCTGAACGAGAGTCTTAAGCCTAACCCAGCTTTATGATTCTCACGTGATGTCTCAGGTCCAATGATTTTTTTAATGATAAAATAAGTTTTGTGTGATGGCTAGCAATGTGGCAGCTTAAGACTGCTTTTTGGTGATGTAAATCACAAAAAAGGAGGTTTTAATTTGCGATACGAAATAATTTTTTTACACTCCACGTGTTGTCGTTCGTCCAGAGTTAATCGCAGTGTGTGATGGCGCTTGCGTAAAATATGATAAAGCTCATTAAAGGGCATTAGGGGGAATATTAAGGTGAACATACTCGGCTTTTTCCAAAGATTGGGCAGGTCGTTACAACTGCCAATCGCAGTACTGCCCGTTGCGGCGCTTTTGCTACGCTTCGGCCAGCCTGATTTACTGAATATTTCATTCATCGCACAGGCCGGTGGATCAATCTTCGATAACCTGGCGTTAATCTTTGCTATCGGTGTGGCGGCAACCTGGTCGAAAGACAATGCCGGTTCAGCCGCATTGGCGGGCGCGGTGGGTTACTTCATCCTGACCAAGGCAATGGTCACCATTAACCCGGCGATCAATATGGGTGTGCTGGCGGGTATCATTACCGGCCTGGTGGGCGGTGCGGTCTATAACCGCTGGTCCGGCATCAAACTGCCCGAGTTCCTCTCCTTCTTCGGCGGCAAGCGTTTCGTCCCAATCGCTACCGGCTTTTTCTGTTTAATCCTTGCTGCCATCTTTGGTTATATCTGGCCACCGGTACAAAATGCGATCCACGCAGGCGGTGAATGGATTGTTTCGATGGGCGCTATCGGTTCCGGTATTTTCGGCTTCGTTAACCGTCTGCTGATCCCAACCGGTCTGCATCAGGTTCTGAACACCATTGCCTGGTTCCAGATTGGTGAGTTTACCAACGCTGCCGGTACCATCTTCCATGGCGACATCAACCGCTTCTACGCGGGTGACGGTACTGCCGGGATGTTCATGTCAGGCTTCTTCCCGATCATGATGTTCGGTTTGCCGGGTGCGGCATTGGCCATGTACTTCGCTGCGCCGAAAGAACGTCGCCCAATGGTTGGCGGTATGCTGCTGTCCGTTGCGCTGACCGCCTTCCTGACCGGTGTGACCGAGCCGCTTGAATTCCTGTTCATGTTCCTGGCTCCGCTGCTGTATCTGGTCCACGCCATTTTGACCGGTATCAGCCTGTTTGTAGCCACCTTGCTGGGTATTCACGCCGGGTTCTCCTTCTCTGCAGGTGCCATCGACTATGTGCTGATGTACAACCTGCCGGCTGCGAGCAAGAACGTCTGGATGCTGGTGTTGATGGGTCTGGTCGCCTTCGCGGTGTACTTCGTCCTGTTCTCCGTCATTATCCGTGCATTCAACCTGAAAACCCCGGGCCGTGAAGATGCGTCTGACGATGTCGTCGCACCTGAAGCCAACAGCAATACCGATGAAGGCCTGCGCGCACTGTCCCGCAGCTATATTGGTGCCATCGGCGGTTCTGACAACCTGACCGGCATTGATGCCTGTATCACCCGTTTACGCCTGTCCGTTAAAGACTCTTCTAAAGTGCTGGATGCCAGCTGTAAACGCCTGGGTGCATCAGGCGTGGTGAAACTGAACAAGCAAACCGTTCAGGTTATCGTGGGTTCTAAAGCCGAAGCCATTGCTGACGGCATGCGTGCGGTGATTGCTGCCGGCCCGGTGCCTGCGGCAGAAGTGGCACCGGCTCCAGGCGTGGCTGCGGTTAAATCGCAGGCAGTGCCTAATACGCCGAAGGTGGCCTTCGAGTCGCTGGTGGCCCCGGTGACCGGTGAAGTCGTGGCCCTGGATCAGGTGCCTGACGAAGCCTTTGCCAGCAAAGCGGTAGGCGACGGCCTGGCGATTCGCCCGACCGACAAAACCGTAGTAGCACCGGCAGATGGCACCATCGTGAAAATCTTCAACACCAACCACGCTTTCTGTCTGGAAACCGACAAGGGCGCGGAGATTGTGGTGCACATGGGGATCGACACCGTGGCATTGAACGGTCAGGGCTTCAAACGTCTGGTTGAAGAGGGTGCTGAGGTGAAAGCCGGCCAGCCAATCCTTGAGTTGGATCTGGAGTTCCTGAACGCCAATGCCCGCTCGATGATAAGCCCGGTAGTGGTCAGCAACTCTGACGATTACGCCGGTCTGACGGCGCTGGCGACCGGTTCTGTAGTAGCCGGCCAGACCAAACTGTTCGAGATCCAGAAATAAACCGTTTTACCTGAGTAGTACCCGGGGTGTTTAACGAGTCATGACGGAACGCACCCTACCTTTGGCGGGAAGAGAGCAATCTCTTCCCGCTTTTTTATGGGCAGCGGTTGTCCGGTCAGGGTGCCTTGACCTGTTGTGGTGCAATGCTCCGCATTTTTCGTGAAACAAACGGTTGTTTCCGGGCGTGGCTTGTTGGAACATAGGCGGTTATGAGTAGCGCTTTGCATTGAGGAATAGTGAAATGAGTGAGGCTGAAGCCCGCCCAACCAATTTTATCCGTCAGATCGTTGATGAAGATCTGGCGTCCGGGAAACACAAGTCAGTCCATACCCGTTTCCCGCCGGAGCCAAATGGCTATCTGCATATCGGCCATGCGAAATCCATCTGCCTGAATTTCGGTATCGCTCGTGATTACCAGGGCCAATGCAACCTGCGTTTTGATGACACCAACCCGGTGAAAGAAGACATCGAGTTCGTTGAGTCAATCAAACATGACGTCGAGTGGCTGGGCTTTGAGTGGAGCGGCAACGTTCGTTACTCCTCGGATTACTTCGATCAACTGCACAACTATGCGGTGGAGCTGATCAACAAGGGCCTGGCTTACGTCGACGAACTGTCGCCTGAGCAAATCCGTGAATATCGCGGCAGCCTGACTGCGCCGGGTAAAGACAGTCCGTACCGTGGCCGCCGCGTGGAAGAGAACCTGGCGCTGTTTGAAAAAATGCGTAACGGTGAATTCGCCGAAGGGACCGCCTGCCTGCGTGCCAAGATTGACATGGCTTCCTCGTTTATCGTGATGCGCGATCCGGTGTTGTACCGTATCAAATTTGCAGAACACCACCAGACCGGCAATAAATGGTGCATCTACCCGATGTACGATTTCACCCACTGCATTTCCGATGCGCTGGAAGGGATCACCCATTCGCTGTGTACGCTGGAGTTCCAGGACAACCGCCGTCTGTATGACTGGGTGCTGGATAACATCACCATCCCTTGTCATCCGCGTCAGTACGAGTTCTCGCGTCTGAATCTTGAGTACGCCATCATGTCGAAGCGCAAGCTGAACCTGTTGGTGACCGAGAAAATCGTTGAGGGCTGGGATGACCCGCGTATGCCGACCGTTTCCGGCCTGCGTCGCCGTGGTTATACCGCTGCGTCAATCCGCGAATTCTGCCAGCGTATCGGTGTGACCAAGCAGGATAACAACGTCGAAATGATGGCGCTTGAGGCCTGTATTCGTGAAGAGCTGAACGAGAACGCACCACGTGCGATGGCCGTGCTGGATCCGGTGAAGGTAGTCATTGAAAACCTGACCACCGGCGTGGAAATGGTGACCATGCCTAACCACCCGAGCAAGCCGGAAATGGGCAGCCGTGAAGTGCCATTCAGCCGTGATATTTATATCGATCGCGCCGACTTCCGTGAAGAAGCCAACAAGCAGTACAAGCGGCTGGTGCTGGGTAAAGAAGTTCGCCTGCGCAATGCATACGTGATCAAGGCGGAACGCATTGAGAAAGACGCTGAAGGTGAGATCACCACTATTTTCTGCAGCTACGATCCTGATACCTTGAGCAAGGATCCTGCCGATGGCCGCAAGGTGAAAGGCGTGATCCACTGGGTGTCTGCCGAGCATGCGTTGCCGGCGGAAATTCGCGTGTATGACCGTCTGTTCAGCGTGCCAAACCCGGCGGCGGCAGAGGACTTCCTCACCACCATTAACCCGGAGTCACTGGTTATCAAGCACGGCTTTGTTGAGCCAAGTCTGGCGGCCGCACAGCCGGAAAAAGCCTACCAGTTCGAACGTGAAGGTTATTTCTGTGCTGACAACCGTCACTCTTCGGCCGAGCATCTGGTGTTTAACCGTACCGTGGGCCTGCGCGATACCTGGGCTAAAATTGGCGCCTGAGTGCTGATCAAAATCTAATGCGATAAAGCGCAACTTCGGTTGCGCTTTTTTTTGTCCGCCAGCCCGGTTTTTCTCCCCGTTAATGCGTTTAATTCCTCAATCTATTTTTAATTTTTTATCGAAGGGTTGTATCAGCAATTTCTTGATAAAAATCATTAGTCATATAACATTGCCTTATATATTCGTGATGCGAATTAATGTCATTTAGAGAGCGCTCTCATGTTTTTTCTTTTGGCTGACCTTTTTGCATAGGCTGAAACCATTAATCGTCTCTGATTGACCTGATATTAATTTTTATTCTGATTTTATTGAATTTTTTATTCGACAGCCTCTTTGCATAGCCACGTAACATAATCTCATCGATATGTGCTCTTTGTCATACTTTGACAAATCTCTCTCATAATTCATTTGATAATTCGCGTCGCGAAAAATAGTCTGTCTGTAGCAATAAGTGCTGTGGGATTTTAACCCGTCAGCAATATTTTTTACCCGATTGGGTTTTTTATTAGCGGTCGTGCAGGGCAGTGGTGAACACGGGCGACTGCAACTTTTAAAGTTAAGTCAAAGAGGAATTTCATTATGGGTACGCACGGTGCTCAGCGTAAAACGCTGGCGCTCGCAGTCGCGGGTGCGCTGTTGGGAACAGGGTTTGCCATGGCCCCTGAGGCGAAAGCCGCAGGATTTATCGATGATTCCACGATGACCGGCGGTGTGTATTACTGGCAGCGTGAACGTGACCGTAAAGATCTCAACCCGACCAGTGACGATTACAATAAATACACTACCAACCTGTCACACTCGACCGCCAACCTGAGCCTGGATTTCGCCTCGGGCTATGCCTGGGACATGTTCGGTTTGGATGTGGGAGCCTTTACCGCCATTGAGCTGGCCGAATCCAGCGCCAGCGGTCACCCGAATGAAATCGCGTTCTCCTCCAAAAACCGTACCTATGATGAAGACTACTCCGGCGACAAAGGCGGCATCAGCCTGTACAAAGCCGCCGGTAAATTCAAGTATGGCCCCGTCTGGGCACGCGCCGGTTATATCCAGCCAAGCGGGCAAACGCTGATTGCCCCACACTGGAGTTTTATGCCGGGCACCTACCGCGGCGCTGAAGCGGGAGCAAACTTTGACTACGGCGATGCCGGTGCTTTGAGTTTCTCCTACATGTGGACAGATAAATACAAAGCGCCATGGCATATCGAAATGGATGATTTCCGCCAGAACGATAAAACCACCGGCGTTTCTTATTTGCACTCACTGGGTGCCAAGTACGATTTTAAAAACGACCTGGTGTTGGAGGCCGCTTTTGGTCAGGCCGAAGGTTATGTGAATCAGTACTTCACCAAGGCATCTTACAAATTCGATCTGGTGGGCAACCCGCTGACCACCAGCTACCAGTTCTATGGTACCGAAGACCGTATCAGCGACAAGAACGACCCGAACAGCATTTACGACGGCCTGGCCTGGCTGCAGGCGCTGACCTTCGGTTACACCACCGGTCAGTTCAACTGGCGTCTGGAAGGAACCATGGTCAAGGCCGAGGGCAACCAGGGTTACTTCCTGCAACGTATGACCCCAACTTACGCCTCCTCCAACGGTCGTCTCGACGTCTGGTGGGATAACCGTTCCGACTTTAACGCCAACGGCGAAAAAGCGGTTTACGCCGGGGTAATGTACGACCTGAGCAACTGGAACCTGCCGGGCATGGCGGTGGGCGGTTCTTATGTTTATGCCTGGGACGCCAAGCCAAGCACCAACCCAATGTATGACCAGAGCCAGCGCCTGAAAGAGAGCGCCTGGAGCCTGGACGCGTTGTACACCATTCAGGAAGGTCGCGCCAAAGGCACCTTGCTGAAACTGCACTACACCCAGTATGACAACCACACCAACATCCCAAGCTGGGGTGGCGGTTACGGCAACATCTTCCAGGATGAGAAAGACGTCAAATTCATGGTTATCGCGCCATTTACCATTTTCTGATGCGTTCCCCGGCGGCAGCGCCGGGGACAGCGTTTTTGACACTTAACGGGAATATAACGATGAAAAAAATCATGCTGATGTTAGCCGCGGTCGTCACGTTGAGCGCCTGCGCACAGCCAACCGCACCACCGGAAGATGCCAAGCTGAAACAGGCCTACAGCGCCTGCATTAATACCGCAGAAGGCTCACCGGAAAAACTGCAGTCGTGCCAGGCGGTGCTGAACGTGCTGAAACAAGAGAAGCAACACCAGCAGTTTGCCGAAAAAGAAACGGTGCGGGTGATGGATTATCAGAACTGCATTCAGGCGGTTCACAGTGGTAACGGTCAGGCTTATGACGCCCAGTGCGGCAAAATTTGGCAAGAGATCCACGATAACAATAATTAAGGATGATGTTAAAAATGAACAAATTCAAATTGAGTACGCTTGCCGCATTAACGGCAACCGTTGGATTATTTGGCAGCGCGGGGAATGCGCTGGCCAATCAGCCGCTGGTGGATCAACTGAGCCAGTTAAAATTGAATTTGAAAATGGTCGATAACCGGGCCGCCGACAGCGGCCTGGATTGCGGTAAGCTGGGTGCCGACTGGGCGGCCTGCAACAAGGTGTTGATCAGCCTGACCAACGATCATCAGGAGATCAAAGGTCACGACTGGGCGATTTACTTCCACAGCGCCCGTCAGACCATGCGGGTGGATAACGATCAGTTCAAAATAGCTCATTTGACCGGTGACTTGTACAAACTGGAACCTACCGATAAATTTACCGGCTTCCCGGCCGGTCAAACGGTTGAGATCCCGATTATTGCCGAATATTGGCAACTGTTTAAAACCGACTTCGTACCACGTTGGTACGCCACCTCTGGCGATGCCAAGCCAAAAATTCTGGTCAATACCGATACCGAAGATCTCAGCCAGTTTGTGACCCCCTTTAGTGGCGACCAATGGAAGCGCATCAAGGATGACAACAATATCCTGATGACTCCGGCCTCCCGCTTTACCAAAAACGCCGAGTTGAAAACCTTGCCTGCAGCTTCGCTGCGCGGCCAGATCGTGCCGACGCCGTTGCAAGTGAAAGTACATCCACAAGATGTGAGTCTGAACAACGGCGTGGCGCTGGAGTTGAGTGCGCTGGCCAAACCGGCAGCGGACGCAGCCATTCAACGTTTTGCACTGTTGGGCATAACCCATAACGCGGCGGGCTACCCGATCAAAACCGATATTCAGCCGGGTAAATTTAAAGGTGAACTGGCCGTGCCGGGAGCCTATGAGCTGAAAATTGGCAATAAGGAAGCGCGAGTTATCGGCTTCGATCAGGCCGGGGTGTTCTATGGCCTGCAGTCTATTCTGTCGCTGGTTCCGACCGACGGCAGCGCTAAAATCGCCACTCTGGAGGCCAGGGATGCACCACGCTTCCAGTACCGCGGAATCTTCCTTGATGTAGCACGTAACTTCCATCAGAAAGATGCGGTACTGCGTTTACTCGATCAGATGGCGGCTTATAAGCTCAATAAATTCCACTTCCATCTTAGCGACGACGAAGGCTGGCGTATTGCCATCCCAGGCTTGCCAGAACTGACCGAAGTCGGGGGGCAGCGTTGTCATGACCTGAGCGAAACTACCTGCCTGCTGCCACAGTACGGACAGGGGCCAGAGGTGTATGGCGGGTTCTTCTCGCGTCAGGATTACATCGAGATCATTAAATACGCCCAGGCGCGCCAGATTGAAGTGATCCCGGAAATCGATATGCCGGCACATGCTCGTGCCGCCGTGGTCTCGATGGAGGCCCGCTATAAAAAGCTGCATGCCGCCGGTAAAGAGCAGCAGGCCAATGAGTTCCGCCTGGTGGATCCGACTGATACTTCCAATACCACCTCGGTGCAGTATTTTAACCGTCAAAGTTACCTTAACCCTTGCCTGGATTCGTCCAAGCGCTTTGTCGATAAGGTGATTGGTGAAATTGCCCAGATGCATAAAGAGGCCGGGCAGCCGCTGCGCACCTGGCACTTTGGCGGCGACGAAGCGAAAAACATTCGCCTGGGGGCAGGCTATACCGACCTTACCAAGCCAGAAGCAGGCAAAGGCCTCATCGATCAGAGCAAAGAAGATAAGCCTTGGGCGAAATCCCAGGTGTGCCAAAAGATGATCAAAGACGGCAAAGTCGCCGATATGGAACATCTGCCAAGCTACTTTGGCGTGGAAGTCAGTCAACTGGTGAAAGCGCATGGCATCGACAGAATGCAGGCCTGGCAGGACGGCCTGAAAGATGCGAAAAACGCCAAGGCCTTCGCCACTCAACGCGTTGGGGTGAACTTCTGGGATACGCTGTATTGGGGCGGTTTTGATAGCGCCAATGACTGGGCGAACAAAGGCTACGAAGTGATCCTCTCCAACCCGGATTACGTCTACATGGATTTCCCGTATGAGGTGAACCCGGACGAGCGCGGTTACTACTGGGGCACCCGTTTCAGTGACGAGCAGAAAATGTTCAGCTTTGCCCCGAACAACCTGCCGCAGAACGCCGAAACCTCGGTTGACCGCGATGGCAATCACTTTACCGCCAAGAGTGACAAGCCGTGGCCGGGTGCTTACGGCATTTCTGCCCAAATGTGGAGTGAAACTCAGCGTACCGACGATCAAATGGAATACATGATCTTCCCGCGTTCACTGTCGGTGGCCGAGCGTGCATGGCACCGGGCGAGTTGGGAGCAGGATTATCAGGCGGGGCGTGAATATAAAGGCGGCGAAACCCACTTTATCGATAGCGGGAAACTGGACCGCGACTGGCTGCGCTTTGCCAATATTCTTGGCCAGCGCGAGTTGGCGAAACTGGACAAGGGCGGCGTGAGCTATCGGTTGCCGGTACCAGGCGCCCGCGTGATGGGGGGCAAGCTGGAGGCCAATATCTCGTTGCCGGGTCTGGGCATTGAGTATTCCACCGACGGCGGTAAGCAATGGCAGCGCTACGATGCCAAGGCTAAACCTGGGGTCAGCGGCGAGGTGCTGGTCCGTGCGGTCAGTCCGGACGGCAAGCGTTATAGCCGCGCCGAGAAAGTGTAAATCATAAACCACGGCCCGTCTGTTCGCAGGTGGGCCGTTATTGATCGTTAACAGCAGCGACCGGCGGTAATCAGCGATGAATTCGATACGGCTGACCTTTATGGTCGTTGCTTTTTTTTCCGGCATTGCCGGGGCGCTGCAAATACCGACCCTGAGCCTGTTCCTCACCACCGAGGTGCGGGTGACGTCATTATGGGTCGGTTTTTTTTATGCAGTAAACGCCGGGGTCGGTATTATTGTCAGTTTTTTGCTGGCAAAAAAATCAGATCGCCAGCGTGACCGGCGCCATTTGATTTTAATCTGTTATTTATTGGCGGCGGGAAACTGTCTGTTATTTGCTTTTAATCGCAATTATCTGACGTTAATTACCGCGGGCGTGCTGCTAACCGCCATTGCCAATACGGCGATACCGCAATTATTTGCCCTGGCGCGTGAATACGGGGAGCGGTCATCGCAAAACGTCGCTATGTTTAGCGCCATTATGCGCGCCCAACTTTCGCTGGCCTGGGTATTTGGCCCGCCATTGGCTTTTATGCTGGTGGTGAATTATGGCTTTACGGCCATGTTTATGTTTGCTGCCGGCATATTCCTGCTGGTCACGCTGCTGGCCTGGTGGATATTGCCCGAGGTCGTTCGCCCGCCTGTGGGTAATGAAATCGGCATACCGCAAAAAACGGTCTTCGATAAAGACGTTAGCCGGTTGTTTTTCGCCTCGGTATTGATGTGGACCTGCAGCGCCATGTATCTGATTGATGTGCCGTTGTATATCACTGCCGAGTTGGGTTTGCCACAAAGTCTGACCGGCTGGATGATGGGCGTCGCCGCCGCGATCGAAATCCCCATCATGATCCTGGTAGGGCGCTACGTAAACCGGGTGGGCAAGCGCCTGATGATGGCGGGGGCGATGGTGGCCGGCATACTGTTTTATGCCGGGATGCTGTGGTTTACCTCGGCCGCCGGGTTGCTGGTCTGGCAGCTGTTCAACGCGATATTTATCGGCATTATTGCCACCGTCGGCATGCTGTATTTCCAGGACTTGATGCCGGAACGGGCGGGCATGGCCACCACTTTATTCACCAACAGTATTTCTACCGGTGTGATCCTGGCCGGAATATTACAAGGGATCCTGACCGAATACGGGCCGCATTCCTCCGTTTATCTGTTAGCCATATTACTGCTTTGTATTGCTTTACCTGTCGGTTTTAAAACCCGGGAAGTTTAGGTGGTTTCTGAGTGAATCGTTTATTTTTAAGCATAAACAAGGAAATATGATGGCTATATTGGTGACGGGCGGCGCCGGTTATATCGGCTCGCATACGGTATTGGCACTGTTGGAAAGGGGGGAGGAAGTTGTCGTACTGGACAACCTGTCCAACAGTTCGTCAGAGTCTTTGTTTCGGGTCGAGCGATTAACCGGTAAAAAAGTGAATTTTTATCATGGGGATATCCAGCAACACCATTTGTTGGATCATATATTTCGTCAGCATGATATTCATGCGGTTATTCATCTTGCGGGGTTGAAATCGATCAGGGAATCTACCGAAGAACCGCTGAAATATTATCAAAATAATATTTCCGGCTCATTGATCGTACTGGACAGAATGCGCCATGCCGGCGTTAAGCAATTTATTTTCAGCTCTTCGGCCACCGTTTATGGACCGGCGGAATATACCCCGCTGACGGAGAATTGCCGTGTTGGGCAGACCACCAATCCTTACGGAACTTCAAAGCTGATTGTCGAGCAGATCCTGGCGGAGTTCGCTTCCACGGCCCCGCAGATGGCGATCACCGCGCTGCGTTATTTTAATCCGGCCGGGGCGCACGAGTCCGGCTTGATTGGTGAGGATCCCGCCGGCATTCCCAATAATCTTCTGGCTTATCTGGCGCAGGTGGCTATTGGCAAACTCGCGGTGTTGCCGGTGTATGGCAACGACTACCCTACCAGCGATGGTACCGGGGTACGTGATTACATTCACGTTATGGATTTGGCCGAAGGGCATTTGAAAGCGCTGGATAACCTGCAACCAGGTTTTAACGTCTATAACCTGGGCACCGGCAAAGGCTACTCGGTGCTGGAGATTATTCGGGCGTTTGAACGCGCCTGTGGCTTCAAAATCGCCTACCAATTTAATCCCCGGCGTGCGGGAGATATTGCCGAGTGTTGGTCCGACCCATCGTTGGCGGCAGAAAAGTTGGGTTGGCAAGCTAAACGCAGTCTGGAAAAAATGGTGTGTGATGCCTGGTCATGGCAAAGCAAAAATCCGCAGGGTTACAGCCGTTGTGCATCGATGCCATCGATAAGGATGCTGGCCGATGAAGCTTAACGACGGGCATCTGGGTGTTCTGCAGGATGATCTGTTCCGGGCCGAATACGAAGCGCGGATCAGCGAGCTGAAGTTTGAGTTCGTTAAATATCAGCGCCAGACTTCACCGGCACGGCTGGAAAGTTTTCAGCGCGGTGTCGCTCAACTGCGCGAGTGGCGGGCAGCGCACGGGCATTTATTCAATGCCGGCCGCTGTTCTTCGTTGTTCTGCGTGCCCACTCGTCCGCTGGCTGCGAGTGAAAAACGGCTGCACCGTATCTGGTTGGGGGGGGCTATCCCTGACGATGCCAGAGAGGTTATCTCCCAGTGGGGCGACGCACAGCAGGTGGTGGCTAGCGCCGAGACGAATGACTGGGTCGGCATGTTATGGGTTTGGGACGCGCAGCAACTGGCAAGGGATGCGTATTTCATCCCCGTACCGGTGATAAAAGGCGGCTACCTGGGAGAATACGACGCCGGCAATCATCGTCTGCAGGTGCATTCGTTGAGCGAACTGGCGCAAAAAAGGGTCGGCGACAACCTGGGCTTTATCCATCAACTGCACGATAAGCGCTATTACGCCACGCTTTCCGACTACTTCCGTTTTCTGATTTTGATCGAGATGGGGGGGTTGTACATGGATATCGATACCCTTCCTCATCGATCGGCGACGCTGTTTTTGACCAAGCCAGAATTACCGGATTATCTTCAGTTTCTGCCCGCAGGGGAAGTCAGCCATGTTAGCTGGTTGAATCTGTTTCTCGATGAAACCGGCATGATTATCAGCCGCAAAGGAGATATCTCGCTGTGCCGGATGTTGGCGGGGTTGGATCAGATCTATGCGGCGCAAAGCGGTGAAGTGCCGGACAAGAATTCGGTTTATGAGCGGAAATTGTTCGATCCCTTTTATCAGATGTGGAGTCGCCACATAGGTCGGTCCTTCCTCAGTCACGACCGCTTCTGTGAGGATTATGGCGTCCATTATGATGCGCACCCACAGGCAGTCACCTGTGGTATCCGTGGTATGCGCCTGTTGGAGGATGTGATCACCAATGAGCGGCTACCGCTGTCGCAGGAGGAACAGTTTAGCTACCAACAATGCGTCAGCCGCCTGGAACAGCTGGATTGGCAGCTCGAACAGCCGCTGGATCTGGCTCGTTATGCGGAAATATTTACCGTCGATGAAGTGCCGCGTATGGCCTATCCAGCGCAGATCCGTTCCGATATTGACCATTACCACTATTATTCCGTGCTTTCCCATGACCGCACGCTTGATCGGGTAAACCAGCTATTTGGGGAATACCTGATCGCTGATAACCGACGGCAGATTATGGCGGGGAATTACTGGTGTCCAACCGCTGGGGGGAGAGATGTGTCGTTACCGGAGCCGGGCGGGGCATTGCATTTTCTACCAGGACGACAGGCCAGTGAAGCCGATAAAACCCGCATGGCGAAGCTAATCTTCACCACCAGTTACCTGGAGTACTGTTCTGTTGGCAACCGGGCCGGGCTGGATCTGGTGTCGTTACAGCAGGCGCAAAATATTGAGCCTTATCTGGGGTTGATCACGGTGGCTTACGACCGGCGTGGAGAGTTTGTCGGCTTTTTCAACGCGGCCACCGTTAGCGAACTGTATGGCATAGAAGCGGACTACCTTTATCGCGATGAAATGAGGCCGCTTGATGAGGCATACGATCGCTTTGTGCAAAGCCAGTGCGCTGCTGACGATTATTTTATCTGCAGTCTGGCAATTGAGAGCCAATTCCGCGGGCAAGGGCATTTTAATCAGATGTTTGCCCTGATAAAGCAGCAGGCAGATCGGCAACAGGCGAAAAATATCGTGCTGTGCGTATGGCAAAGCAGTGAGGCCAGCCAAATCTATCTGAACAAGGGATTCCGTGTCCGGGGTGTGTTCGATCAGGCCTGGTCGTTATTTTTTGATCGGCTGTTGTTTCTTGAGTATGAGCTGTGAAGAGGTTTGCCCATCCGCGTGTCGGCGGGTGAGTTGACGGTGAAGTGAGTGTAAGTGGGAAGCGAGAGAGAAGTGCCGCTGCAATTGTTGTATTTCAAGCTGTGAACTTTCCCCGGACCTGTCCGGGGATTTTTTTTATCTGTTCGTCACCGGGCTATGGGCATAAAAAAACCGCCATGAAGGCGGTTCTCAATGCCGGTTGAGGGCATTATTTTTTATCGTGCAGAGTTTCGTCTTCGCGGCAGTCACCGGCTTCACAGTGGCCATACAGGTACAGGCTGTGGTTGCTGAGCTTGATGCCGTGCTGCTTGGCGATATCACGCTGACGAACTTCGATAGATTCATCGCTGAATTCGATCACTTTGCCGCAGTCCAGGCAAATCAGGTGATCGTGGTGATGCTGCTGGGTCAGTTCGAATACGGACTTGCCGCCTTCGAAATTGTGACGGGTCACAATGCCGGCATCATCAAATTGGTTCAGTACGCGGTAAACCGTAGCCAGGCCAATTTCTTCGCCCATATCTATCAGTTTTTTGTACAGATCTTCCGCACTGACGTGATGGCATTCCGGATTTTGCAGTACTTCCAGGATTTTGAGTCGCGGAAGCGTGACTTTTAAGCCGGCCTTCTTCAATGCGGTGTTGTTGTCAGTCATGCGGATTCAGTCCTGTTACTATGCTAATCAAGTTGAGGCGTTCTCGCCTGTGGCATCGGTCGGCACAAAGAGTTAATTGCGTCTCATTATAGAACCGGTTGACCTAAATAGAAACCGCCGGTTGTTAACAAAGATATAATTGCACTATTGCATGTTACACACGCAACGTCTTGATGGGCGGGATAAACCGATAACTCAGTCTACCTTGACGATGTGGGAAGTTACAAATATGTATCTTCGATTGCAGTAATCAGTACTGCCAATGATGGCCCTGCCGGCAACACTATGCACTTTGCAGGGCTTTTGTTCAACCTTTGGCGTTAGCCGACGATCTCGGCCAGGCTCAGCTCTTCGACGATTTGTTTTACCCAACCTTCAACACGCTCATTGGTCAGTTCAGGTTGACGGTCTTCGTCAATCGCCAGGCCAATGAAGTGGCTGTCGCTTGCCAAACCTTTCGAGGCTTCGAAATGATAGCCTTTGGTTGGCCAGTGGCCGACTATGGCAGCGCCACGCGGTTCAATGATGTCGCGGATGGTGCCCATCGCATCACAGAAATATTCTGCGTAGTCTTCCTGATCGCCGCAGCCAAACAGGGCTACCAGCTTGCCGTTGAAGTCGATGTCCTCCAGCGTTGGGAAGAAGTCATCCCAGTCACACTGGGCTTCGCCGTAGTACCAGGTTGGAATACCGAGCAACAGAATGTCGAAGCCTTCCAGGTCTTCTTTGCTGCTTTTGGCGATGTCGTGAATTTCGCACACATCGTCACCGAACTGTTGCTTAAGAATTTTCTGGATCATCTTGGCAATGTTTTCGGTATTGCCAGTGTCGCTGCCAAAGAAAATGCCTACATTAGCCATATCGCGTATAACCTTTAAATTCAATAAATTGCATTACACGATGTTAGCGCTGACCACGATAACACCGATTAAAATGATGCCATGGCAAGGGGAGCCCTCACCGGTAATTGCGTATCATGCCAGAAATTTACCCCGGGGTTTTATCACGTTTATGCGATACCGGGTGGAATAAAATGATGTTGATCGGGCGTCATCCTTAACGCCGCGCCGCATGTGCGGCTGCAATGATCAATGTTCTGGCTGGTCGTCCGCCAGTTGTGCCAACAGCATTTGCTCAATAAGCTCGCTGCGGCTGATGTTCCGCTGTTCCGCCAGTTTGTTCAGAGCGTCCACCGCATCCGCGTTGATCTTCAGTTCCACACGCCGTAAGCCACGGACTTTATCGCGTCGAAGCTGATTACGCTTATTGATTCTAAGCTGTTCATCTCGGGATAGCGGGTTGGTTTTCGGGCGCCCCGGACGGCGTTCATCTGCGAACAGATCCAGCGTCGTGCGATCCGTTTGTTCTTTTGCCATAGGTAGCGGTACTGCAAGGGAGTTTGCATCTAAAAGCGCGTAGACGCTTCTGGATGGTTCGGTTAACACACTTCGGGCCAATAAACCCTAACCCAAATTCACCCCCAGCCAGGCGTTAATCAACACGCTCGACACGGCGGCAAAATTATAGCGCGCCATATTACCCCAGCAGGTGGAGCAACGACAATGCTTAACTGAGCCGAAAACGTGCTAAGCCGTTATCTTTAGCGCGTTTTTTCACCAGATGATTGTTTTAGGCGGCTGTACGCATCAGGCCAAAGGTCTGGTCGACTCAGGCTTCGCCGAGAAAACGGTGAATTGCGCGCAGCACCGCCTCCGGTTTTTCCGCATGAACCCAGTGCCCGGTGCCGGCGACTACGTGCGCGCGAGCCTGCGGGAACTGGCGGGCAATATCTGCGCGGTAGCTGTCCTGCACGTAGGGCGACAAACCACCACGAATGAATAATGTGGGATGTGGCCAGGCGGGAACCTCCTGCCAGCCGGTGATGTTTTCGTATTGTTCGATCAGCACCGGCAGGTTAAAGCGCCATTCGCCCTGGTGGAAGGATTTCAGCAGGAACTGGATCACCCCTTCTTCCTTCAGGTAGTCGCGCATCAGTTCTGCCGCCTGCTGGCGTTGGGTGATACCGGCCGCACTTACGGCTTGTAAGGCGACAAAAATCTCGTCGTGGCGACGGGTTTGATAATCCACCGGTGCCACGTCAATAACGATCAGTTTTTCCACTCGCTCAGGTGCGATTGCCGTCAGCGCCATCGCCGCTTTGCCGCCCATCGAGTGTCCAATCACAATGACCTTGTCCAACTGCAAATCATCCAGCAGCGTCAGCAGATCACGCGCCATTTCCGGGTAGGTCATCACCTCGGAACGTGGCGACAGGCCGTGGTTGCGCAGATCGACTTTAATCACGCTGTGCTGTTGGTTCAGGTCGCGCGCCAGCACGCCCAGATTGTCCAGATTGCCAAACAGCCCGTGGATCAGGACAACCGGCAGAGCATCGGACTCGCAGGCCAGCAGTTGATAATGTAATTTCATGGCGAAGTTCATACTGAGTGAGATTCAGATTAGGGTATCATGATTAAAACACACGATGAAAATACCCGTCGCCTTTCAAGCCGCAGCGTTGTTACCTGCACTAGCTCACCCCAGTTACTTACTTGAGTAAGCGCCTGGGGATGAGCGAGTTGGTCGCCTAGCTGCGACTTGAAATCCATAGGGTATAACGCGGATTTTTCATGGTAAGGTGATGGGTTGGCAGAGCCGATGCCAGGCAGGCTTTAGGTAATTGTCTGCTTTTGCCGTATTGAGGCACATTGTGATGTTCGCATCTGCGCTTTTAACCTTATAATCCCATGGCTTGAATGCAGGATCTGGCTTCAGGTTCTAAGTAGAAAAAAACAGTACTGGATAAAGATGAAAACTATTGAAGTCGACGAAGAGCTCTACCGTTATATTGCCAGCCACACGCAACATATTGGTGAGAGCGCGTCCGATATTTTGCGCCGCATGTTGAAATTTACCGCAGGTCAGCCGTTACGTGCGGTGCCGGCAGCCAGTGCCCAGAGCGCTGAACAGGATAAAATTGTTGCCGCGTCGCGCCCGCGCGATCGCGTACGTGCCGTGCGTGAGCTGCTGTTGTCGGATGAATATGCCGAGCAGAACAAAGCGGTGAACCGTTTTATGCTGGTACTTTCCACCCTGTATACCCTCGACGCGGCCGGTTTTGCCACGGCGACCGAGGCGTTACATGGCCGTACCCGCACCTATTTTGCCGGCGATCAGCAAACCCTGCTGGCAAACGGAACGCACACCAAACCAAAGCACGTTCCGGGCACCCCTTACTGGGTGATCACCAATACCAATACCGGTCGTAAACGCAGCATGGTGGAACACATCATGCAGGCTATGCAGTTCCCAGCGGAACTGACAGAAAAAGTTTGCGGCACTATCTAATTTAGCGAACAGCCCGTCATGGTGGCCGTGAGCGACATATTGCCAGGCCGCAGGACAGGGATAGGGAGATATGTCGATGGCGAATAATCCACGTGCCGGGCAACCGGCTCAGCAAAGCGATTTGATCAACGTAGCCCAGCTGACGTCGCAGTACTATGTACTGCAACCTGAAGCGGGCAATGCGGCACACGCGGTGAAGTTCGGTACTTCGGGCCATCGCGGCAGCGCTCTGCGTCATAGCTTTAATGAAAACCATATTCTCGCTATTGCGCAGGCGATTGCGGAAGTCCGCCATCAGCAAGGGGTGACCGGCCCATGCTACGTGGGCAAAGACACTCATGCGCTGTCCGAGCCTGCCTTTATTTCTGTACTGGAAGTGTTGACCGCCAATGGCGTCGATGTTGTCGTGCAGGAAAATAACGGCTTCACGCCAACCCCTGCGGTATCCCATGCCATTTTGTGCCATAACCGCAACGGTGGGGCATTGGCCGACGGCATCGTTATTACCCCGTCTCACAATCCCCCGGAAGACGGTGGCATCAAATATAACCCGACCAACGGCGGCCCGGCCGACACCAATCTGACCTCGGTGATTGAAAAGCGCGCCAATGAACTGCTGTCTTTGCAGCTGCAAGGCGTTCAGCGTCAGTCATTGGACAAGGCCTGGAACAGCGGCCGCGTGCACGCACAAGATCTGGTGCAGCCGTACGTCGAAGGGTTGGTGGATATTGTCGATATGCCTGCTATCCAGCGTGCCGGCCTGAAGTTGGGCGTCGATCCGCTTGGCGGTTCCGGCATTGCCTACTGGCAGCGTATTGCCGAGCATTACAAGCTGGATCTGACGCTGGTGAACGACTCTATCGATCAGACCTTCCGCTTTATGCACCTGGACCACGACGGCGTGATCCGCATGGACTGTTCGTCAGTGCCGGCGATGGGTGGTTTGCTGGCGCTGCGTGACAAGTTCGATCTGGCGTTCGCCAACGACCCGGATTACGACCGCCACGGCATTGTTACGCCGAAGGGCCTGATGAACCCGAACCATTATCTGGCGGTGTCCATCAACTACCTGTTCCAGCATCGTCCACAGTGGGGCGCCGATGTGGCGGTGGGCAAAACGCTGGTTTCCAGTGCAATGATTGACCGCGTGGTCGCCTCTCTGGGCCGTAAACTGGTGGAAGTGCCAGTGGGCTTCAAATGGTTTGTCGATGGCTTGTACGATGGCAGCCTGGGCTTTGGCGGTGAAGAGAGCGCTGGGGCATCCTTCCTGCGTTTCAACGGCAAACCTTGGTCTACCGATAAAGACGGCATGATTATGTGTCTGTTGGCGGCGGAAATCACCGCAGTCACCGGTGAAAACCCACAAAATCACTACGAAGATCTGGCCAAACGCTTTGGCGCACCGAGCTACAACCGCATTCAGGCGCCGGCAACCTCAGCGCAGAAAGCCGCGTTGTCCAAGCTGTCACCGGAAATGGTCAAGGCCGATACTCTGGCGGGTGATCCGATCACCGCACGTCTGACCGCAGCACCGGGCAACGGCGCATCCATTGGCGGCCTGAAAGTGATGACTGACAATGGCTGGTTCGCAGCGCGTCCTTCCGGTACCGAAGAGGCTTACAAGATTTATTGTGAGAGCTTCCTGGGGGCCGAACATCGCGAAAAGATCGAGCACGAAGCGGTCGAAATCGTCAGCGCAGTGCTGGCTTCCGCCAAGTAAGTTTTCCCCACTCCCGATGAAAGCGCTGTTTTTACAGCGCTTTTTTTATGCCTGCAATTTAGATATATCTATTTTACGAACAGCGCTTGCGCATTTAGATATATCGATCTAGATTAGCTATATCGAAGTCGTTTAGATATATCTAAACCACCTCGTCACTAACTATCTATTGAGAGGTATAGCTATGTTTCACCGTTTAGATTCACACCGTCGTCACGGCGGTCATCCTGAGCACGAAGAAGGGCACTGTCATCATCATCGCCGCCGCGGCGGACGTCATCACTTTGGCGGCGATCACGGCGAAGAGCATGGCCGGGGCGGACGCGGCGGTCGTGGTGGCCGTCACCGTATGTTTGAACATGGGGACCTGCGACTGGTGCTGTTGGCGCTGGTGGCACGCAAACCGAGCCACGGTTATGAACTGATCAAGGCCATTGATGAGGCTTCTTCCGGTCTGTACGTGCCAAGCCCGGGTGTGATTTACCCGACGCTGACGCTGTTGGAAGAACAGGATTTCCTCGAGCCAATCACCAGCAGCAACGGCCGCAAAAGTTATCAGATCACTGAACTGGGCCAGAATGAATTACAAAAGCACCAGGCCGTTGTCGACGTGATCCTGGCCCGTTTGGCCGGTGCCGATCGCGGTCATCATCATCACGGCAATCTGGCAGAGGGCATCTCTGATGCCATGAACCGCCTGCGCAGTTTGCTACGCGGCAACGTGATGCGTGCCGATCTTTCCGCGCAGCAGGTAGAACGCATCAATGCTGCGTTGCTGACCGCCGTGGCGGCGATTGAAAGCGAAATGAACATTACCCCGACGGCACAGGAGAATGAATAATGCCAGGCCACCGTTTCCGCATCACCGTTGAAGCCCTGAGCGATCGCAAAGGCGAGCCCGTAGAGAAAGCACCACTGAGTTTTGAAGTAGAAAACCACGACGACATTCTTGGAATCGTTGAGCGCATCAAAGCGCGTGAAGACCTGAACTTTGGCGAGAACAACAGTGCGGCCTTTGCCGTTGGCCTGAAACTGTTTTCCGAAGTGATGATCGAAAACCGCAAGCATCCGGTATTTGCACCGCTGCGCGAAGCGTTCAAGGAATTTATGATAGGGTTGAAGAAAGGCCCACAACAGTAGGGGCGCCGCATGCTGCGCCCATTAACTTCAAGGCATAAAGCGGTAACCGACGCCGGTTTCGGTCAGCAAGTGTTTTGGCCGGGCCGGGTCGGCCTCCAGTTTCTGCCGCAGATGGCCCATATAAATTCGCAGATAATGGCTGTGTTCGACGTAGTTCGGACCCCACACGTGGCTAAGAAGCTGCCGCTGGGTCAACACCTTGCCGGAGTTGGCCAGCAACTCGGCCAGCAGTCGAAACTCTATTGGCGTCAGATGCAAATCTTCCCCCTGGCGCAACACCCGGCGATTAATCAGATCTACGGTGATTTCTGAGAAGCTGACCAACGGGCTTTCCTGCAGGCTACCGGAATGACGTCGCAACGCGACCCGCACGCGCGCCAGCAATTCGCCAATACCAAATGGCTTGCTGAGATAGTCATCCGCCCCGGCGTCCAGCGCGGCGATTTTGTCTTCCTCAGCGTTGCGTGCCGACAACACGATGACCGGAATGGCGCTCCATTGGCGTAAATCGCGGATATAGTTAAGCCCGTCGCCGTCCGGCAACCCCAAATCGAGAATAATCAGATCCGGTTTACGCGTGCCGGCTTCAATCAGCCCGCGTTGCAGCGTTTCGCTTTCAAACACCCGCAGGCCTTCACTTTCCAGGGCGGTACGGACGAAACGCCGGATCTCTTTTTCATCTTCAACAATCAGAATATTGGTTGGCGTGTTGCTCACAAGACTCCCGGGACTTGATTAAAGATCAAAGGCTTCGCTGTCTATTTCTGGCGGTTTCTCCAGCGGTAGCACAAAGCGGAAACTGGCACCGCCGTTGGCACCGTTTTCGGCCCAGATACGGCCACCGTGCACTTCAATAATGGCACGGCAAATTGCTAACCCCAAACCCACGCCGGGGATCGCCGACTCTTTATTGCCGCGAGAAAACTTATCGAAAATAAGCTGCATTTTCCCTTCGGGAATGCCCGGCCCATCGTCCCAGACTTCGACTTCCAGCCACTCTGGCAGAGTATGGGCACGAATACCGATAGTAGCATCGTAGCCGGCATATTTATTGGCATTTTCCAACAGGTTAGTGAACACGCGCTCCAGCAGGCTGCCGTCGCAATTAACCAATACCAGCTCCGCCGGTAGCTCAACCTTGATTTGATGCTGAGTCATCAGCGGCTCCAGCATATGCAGCGATGCGCCGACGATCTCTTCCAGCGATTGCCACTCTTTACGCAGATTAAAACCCCCGGATTGAATGCGCGCCATATCCAGCAGGTTGTTCACCAGCCGGGTGGTGCTCAGCACCTGCTGGCGGATCTGACTGGCCTGGGTCGCATGGTTGGAGCCTTCCGCCGCCAGATCGAGCGTCAAAATTTCTGCCTGACCGAACAGCACCGTCAGCGGAGTGCGTAAATCGTGGGACAGCGCCGCCAGCAGCGAGTTGCGCAGTTGTTCGCGTTCGGCGTCCAACTTGGCTTCCTCGGCGCTGCGCGCCAAATGCAGGCGTTCCAGCGCGCTGGCAATCAATACCGCAAAAGTCTGTAGCAACCGCTGTTGTTCCGGCACCATCAGCTGACGCAGGTTGCTGGGCTCGATGGCCAACAGGCCAAAGGTTTGTTTCGACGTGGCTAACGGCAACAGTTGATAGGGAACGCCGGGCAGGGTGTCGGTACCAGCTCCGGCCGGCATGCCCTTGTCGAAACTCCAACGTGCAATAGCCTCATCTACCGACAGCAGTCCGCCGGTTTCCCCGACCATTTGCTGCAGCTTGCCGTCTTCCTGTGGCAGCAGCAGCACGGTTTTGGCCTGGAAACTGCTGGAGAGGAAGTGGCGGCTGGTTTTGGCGATGTCTTCGGTGGTCAGCGCCTGGCTCAGCCCGCGGGAGATCTCATACAGATGACGAGCCCGCTGTTCGCGGTAGCGCGCCACCCGCGCCTGATAACGTACGCCGGCGGTCAGGTTACCGATAGTGATGCCGACCGTCAGCATCACGCCGAAGGTCAGCAGATATTGCATATCGCTGACGGCAAACGACCATTCCGGCTGGACGAAAAACAGGTCAAAACTGGCGACGTTGATCACCGCCGCCAGCACCGACGGCCAGCGGCCGAAGAACAGCGCGACAATGGCCACGCCAAGCAGGTAGACCATCACCAGATTGGCCTGATCGAAGCCCGGCAGCAGCCACTGGGACAGCAGAGTGATCAGGGCGCAGAGTGCGACGGCGACGGCACAGCCACGCAGTTGCATACGCCATTTCTCGCCAAAGTTGCGGCTGTCGTGTTCTTTGCCTGGCTGCGGGGGGCTGTCGTTTTCCAGCGCGACAATCACCAGATCGAGGTCCGGACCCAACTTGCCGAGGCGATCGGCAAAGCTGCCGCGTAGTTTCCAGCGCTGTTCGCTGCGACGACCGATAATGATTTTGCCCAGGTTGTGCTCACGGGCGTAACGCAGCACCGCGCGTTCTTCATCAGGTTCGGACAGGGTGGCGGTTTCGGCCCCCAACTCCTGTGCCAGCCGCAGCGCTCGCAAAATTGCCCGGCGCTGACTCTCCGGTAAACGGTGCAATTTGGGCGTTTCGACATAGACTGCGTGCCAGTGGCAGCCCAGCCGGGCCGCCAGGCGGGCGGCGATACGCACCAGTTTTTCGCTGCCGCTGTTATGGCCGACGCACAACAGGATACTGTCGCGGGTATGCCACACGCGTTCACGCCCCTGAGTGTCGCGGAAGGCGCGCATCTGGTCATCGACCCGATCGGCGGTGCGGCGCAATGCCAGTTCGCGCAGGGCAATCAGATTGCCCTTACGGAAAAAGTGCTCGATGGCACGTTCGGCCTGACCGGGGATATACACCTTGCCTTCATTCAGACGCTGGCGCAGATCGTCCGGCGGCAGGTCAACCAGCACCACCTCGGTGGCTTCGTCGAACACGTGATCGGGCACGGTTTCACGTACCCGCACCCCGGTCACGCCGCCGACCACGTCGTTCAGGCTTTCCAGATGTTGTACGTTGACGGTGGTCAGCACGTCGATACCGGCATCCAGCAGCTCTTCGACATCCTGCCAGCGTTTCGGATGGCGCGAGCCATGGGCGTTGCTGTGCGCCAGCTCGTCCATCAGGATCAATGCCGGGTGACGAGCCAGTGCAGCGTCGAGATCAAACTCCTGCACCATTCTGCCGCGATACTGAATGCGCTTTTGCGCCAGCAAATCCAGCCCGCCCAGCAGCGCGGCGGTTTCGCTGCGGCCATGGGTTTCCACTACGCCGACCAGCACGTTCAGCCCCTGGGCACGCAGCCGCTGGGCTTCCTGCAGCATAGCGTAGGTTTTGCCTACCCCGGCGCAAGCGCCGAAGAACACCTTCAGGCGGCCACGGGGCTTTTCATTGGCCAGCGCCAGCAGGCTGTCAGGGTCGGGGCGCTGTTGTTCCTCTTCCACCATCGGAGTTCCTTTTTGCAGCAACGTAAAGCGGGTCCGGCACGCCGGACCCGTTACTTATCCTTTAACACGCGGGGCATTATTTCAATGCGTCGAGTGCCAGATTCAATTTCAGCACGTTCACCACCGACTCACCCATAAAGTTGGGGGTGGCCTGATCGGTGCTTTCATCAATCAGTTTGGTGATTTGCTCCGGTGCCAGTTGGCGCGCCGCAGCCACCCGCGCCAGTTGATACTGTGCCGCCGCAAGAGAGATCTGCGGATCCAGACCGCTACCGGACGCGGTCAGCAGATCGACCGGGATCGGCCCTTTCATCGCCGGATTAGCCTGGCGCAGCTGTGCCGCACGCTCGGCTATGGCTTTATCCAGCGCCGGGTTGGTGGCGGCCAGATTGCTACCGGCAGACGCCATGGCATTATAGGCCGAATCAGCGGTGGCAGAAGGGCGGCCCCAGAAATACTCGGGTTTGGTAAAGTTTTGGCCGATTAATGCCGAACCTACCACTTTGTCGCCCTGGTACAGCAGCGAGCCGTTGGCCGCGCCGGAGAACAACAGCTGCGACAGCCCGGTGGTCAGCAGCGGGTAGGCGATACCGGTAATCAACGTCAGCAGGATCAACATCACTAGTGAAGGTCGTAAATAAGACATTTTCATTTCCTCTTAATGATTAACCGGCGATATGCAGCGCGACCAGGAGCAGGTCGATCAGCTTGATACCGACAAAGGGCACCAGCAGACCGCCCACGCCATAAAGCCAAAGGTTACGACGCAGCAGCGCAGCGGCGCTCATTGGCTTGTAACTCACCCCTTTCAGCGCCAGCGGGATCAGGAACACGATCACCAGGGCGTTGAAAATAACCGCCGACATAATGGCGGAAGCGGGGGAGTGCAGATGCATCACGTTCAGCGCGTTCAACTGCGGATAGGTTGCCGCGAACGCCGCCGGGATGATGGCGAAATACTTGGCCACGTCGTTGGCAATACTGAACGTGGTCAGCGAACCGCGCGTCATCAGCATCTGTTTACCGATATGCACCACTTCAATCAGCTTGGTCGGGTTGGAGTCCAGATCGACCATGTTGCCCGCCTCTTTGGCGGCCTGGGTACCCGAGTTCATCGCCACCGCCACGTCGGCCTGTGCCAGCGCCGGGGCGTCGTTGGTGCCGTCGCCGGTCATCGCCACCAGACGGCCTTCAGCCTGGTATTGGCGGATCAACGCCAGCTTGGCTTCCGGCGTCGCTTCCGACAGGAAGTCATCCACCCCGGCTTCGGCGGCAATGGCGGCAGCGGTCAGTGGGTTATCACCGGTGATCATCACCGTTTTGATGCCCATTTTGCGCAGTTCGACAAAGCGTTCTTTGATACCGCCTTTGACGATATCCTTCAGCGCCACCACCCCCAGCACCCGTGGCCCTTCTGCCACCACCAGCGGCGTACCGCCGGTGCGTGCCACGCTGGCCACCAGGTCGTCTACCGCCTGCGGGAAGTGGCCCTGATTGGATTCCACGTGACGGCGAATGGCATCCACTGCGCCTTTACGGATCATGCGATCCTGCACGTTGACGCCGCTCATGCGCGTCTGGGCGGAGAAGGGCACGAAGGTAGCGTTCAGCGCCTGCAGGTCACGTTCGCGCAGGTTAAAGCGCTGTTTGGCCAGTACGACAATGCTGCGGCCTTCCGGCGTTTCATCCGCCAGTGAAGACAGCTGCGCGGCGTCGGCCAGTTCCTGTTCTTTCACTCCCGGTGCCGGCAGAAATTCGGATGCCTGACGGTTACCCAGCGTGATGGTGCCGGTCTTATCCAGCAGCAGTACATCCACGTCACCGGCGGCTTCCACCGCACGGCCACTGGTGGCAATGACGTTGGCGCCCAGCATCCGGCTCATCCCGGCCACGCCGATGGCGGACAGCAGACCACCGATGGTGGTCGGGATCAGACAGACCAGCAAGGCCACCAATACGGTGATACTGACCACCGAACCGCCGTTGGCGGCGTCGACGCTGTATTGCGAGAACGGGAACAGCGTGGCGGTCGCCAGCACGAACACCAGGGTCAGGGCGACCAACAAAATGGTCAGCGCCACCTCGTTCGGGGTTTTGCGGCGTTTGGCGCCTTCAACCATGGCAATCATCCGATCAAGGAAGGTTTCGCCCGGGTTGACGCTACACTGGACTACCAGCCAGTCGGACAGCACGCGGGTACCGCCGGTGACCGATGAGAAGTCGCCGCCGGACTCACGGATCACCGGTGCGGACTCACCGGTAATGGCGCTTTCATCCACCGATGCACCGCCTTCCAGCACTTCGCCGTCGCAGGGAATGGTGTCACCGGCCTCGACCAGCACCACGTCACCCTTGCGCAGGCTCTCGGCGGAGACTTTCTCGGTGGCACCCTCACGGCGCGGTCCGGCCAGTTTCTTCGCCCAACTGGTTTTCTTGGTGCCTCTCAGGCTTTCCGCCTGAGCTTTGCTGCGCCCTTCGGCCAGCGCTTCGGCAAAGTTGGCGAACAGCACGGTGAACCACAGCCACATGGCAATGCTGCCGGTAAAGGCGGCGCTGCCGTCGGTCTGTTTGGCGAGGATCGCCAGCCAGATGGCCGTGGTCAGAATGCTGCCGATATACACCACGAACATCACCGGGTTACGCCACTGGGTACGCGGATCCAGCTTTTTCAGCGCATCGATCAGCGCGGTACGGACCAGTGCCGGTTCAAACAGCGCGCGTTGTTTGCGAGTCATCTTTTATTCTCTCTCTATGACGTCGATTATTTGGTCAGCCAAAGTTGCAAATGCTCAGCCACCGGTCCCAGCGCCAGCGCAGGCACGAAGGTTAATGCGCCCACCAGCAGCACGGTGCCGACCAGCAGGCCGATAAACAACGGCCCGTAGGTTGGCAAGGTCCCGTTACCCGCAGGCTGGCGTTTCTTGGCGCACAGCGAACCGGCAATTGCCAGCACCGGCAGGATCACCCCGAAGCGGCCGACGAACATGGCAAAGGCCAACAGCAGGTTGTAGAACGGCGTGTTGACGCTCAGCCCACCAAAGGCGCTGCCGTTGTTATTGGCGGCGGAGGACAGGGCATACAGCACTTCGCTGAAACCGTGCGCACCCGGGTTAAGAATGCCGGCGCGGCCTACGTCGGTAGAGATGGCCAGTGCGCTGCCCAGCAACACCAGGGTCGGCGTGACCAGGATCGCCAGCGCGGTCATTTTCATGTCATAGACGTCGATTTTTTTGCCCAGATATTCCGGGGTACGCCCAATCATCAACCCGGCGATAAACACCGTCAGCAGCACGAACAGCAGCATGCCGTACAGGCCGGAACCTACGCCGCCGAACACCACTTCACCAATCTGCATCAGCCACATGGGCACCATGCCGCCCAGCGCGGTGAAGGAGTCATGCATGGCATTGACGGCCCCACAGGACGCTGCGGTGGTGACCACCGAGAACATGCTGGTGGCGAGAATGCCAAAGCGCGATTCCTTGCCTTCCATATTGATGTTGCTGGCACTGCCCAATTCGCTCAGATGCGGGTTACCCGCCAGCTCGGCGTACATCACCACTACGACGGCCACCACGAAGATCAGTGACATCGCCCAGATCAGCGCATGGCCCTGACGGTTCTCACCGGCCACCTGGCCGAAGGAAAAGCACAGCGCACAAGGGATCAGGAAGATCGCCAACATCTGCACAAAGTTGGTCAGTACGGTCGGGTTTTCGAACGGATGAGCCGAGTTGACGCCGAAGAAGCCGCCGCCGTTGGTGCCGAGCATCTTGATCGCTTCCTGAGAGGCAACCGGCCCCATTGGCAGCGTCTGCTGCGCGCCTTCCAGCGTGCTGATATGCAGGTAAGGCAGGAAGTTTTGCAACGTGCCCTGGCTGACGAAGAACAGCGCGATCAGCAGCGAGATCGGCAGCAACACGTACAGCGTTATACGGAACATGTCGAGCCAGGCATTACCAATGGTGGCGCTGGAACGGCGGGTGAAGGCGCGAATCAACGCAAAGGCCACGGCGATACCGGTAGCGGCAGACAGGAAGTTCTGCACTGCCAGCCCGGCCATCTGGCTGAGGTAGCTGAGGGTGCTTTCACCGCTGTAGGCCTGCCAGTTGGTGTTGGTGACAAAGCTGACGGCAGTATTGAACGCCAGATCCCATGACAGGCCGGGGAAACCCTGCGGGTTTAGCGGCAACGAGCCTTGCGTCATCAGCAGCGCAAACAGCAGCGCCAGGCCGAGCAGGTTGAACCACAAGATTGCCAGCGCGTACTGCCACCAGTTCATTTCAGCGGTGGTATTGCCACAGCAACGCCAGACGGCGGCCTCCACCCGACGCAGCGCGGGTAAAGGTTCACCTTCGATCAGGCGCGCCAGGAAACTGCCTAACGGCCGGGCCAGCAGCAAAAGCACCAGCATAAAGCTGGCAATCAATAAAAAGGCTGAAGCTGCCATCAGAAATCCTCCGCATTGAACAGGGCATAAACCAGATAGCCCAACAGCAGCAGGACCAACAGCGCACCACCAATAACGCTGATACTCACAGGACACCTCCAGAGGTGTAGTTTTTGATAGAGCGAGTGTAGGGAGGGCGGTAGAAAGAAGATGAAAAAATAGCGCTGGCCGGTGTAAAAAAAGTATAAAAATGGCTGAAATTACAGCAGAAAATGGCTTTTTAGCCTCGATTTTGGGGTGCGTAGCGCAGTTGGACTCCTGTTTGGGGGCGTGAAGATGAAGGTTTGCGTAAACAGGGTGTAAATAACCACAATGTAACCAATGGTTAGTTAATTATTAACTTGTGTGTAACAAAATTACGTGATGACGCATTTAATTGCGATTTTTTGACCAGTTTAGTGGTCGGATGAGTAGTAAACTTTCATCAATTGCGCTAAAATTTTGTCCAGTTACCAAATCATCCCGTTTTAATGGTTTACGCCAGTGCTGTTTGCAAGACAAATCAACGGCCGGGCGTTTTTAAGGAGGTTCGCATGTCTATCTACCCAGCTTATTCATTGCATCGGATTCTCCTGCGTCGCAGCGCAGTGATCCTGGCAGGTGTGTTGGCTTTACCGGTAATGCTTTTCCGCAGTGACCGTGCTCGTTTTTACAGCTATTTGCACCGCGTCTGGTCAAAAACCAGCGATAAACCGGTCTGGCTGCAGCAGGCGGAACTGGCGGCCTGCGATTTTTACTGATTGCCGCCGTTGTCCCCTGAAACCCTCGCTTCGCAGCGGGGGTTTTTTTATGGGCGCGGTTCGGTCATTGTGTTGGTAAGGTTCGTCCTGAGAGGGAAATTCCTCTACACTTTTAACATCATCCAACGCTGCGGGAGCCCATGATGAGTGACAAAATTCCGGTCGGGATCAGCGCCTGCCTGCTGGGTGAAAAGGTGCGTTTTGACGGCGGCCATAAACGGCTGGCCTTCGCGGTGGAACAACTGGCGCCCTATGTGCGGTTTGAGGCGATTTGCCCGGAAATGGCGATCGGCCTGTCGACCCCGCGCCCGGCGCTGCGGTTGATCAAAAAACAACATCATGTCGCGCTGCGTTACAGCAATGACGACAGCATCGATGTGACCGACCAGATGCAGCAGTTTTCCACCCAGCGTATTGCTGCTTTGCAGCATCTGTGCGGCTACATTGTCTGCGCTAATTCGCCAAGCTGCGGCATGGAACGGGTGCGGCTGTATGATGAGGGCGGTGCAGGCGCGCGTAAAAGCGGCGTCGGGTTGTTCACCGCCGAACTGCAGCGCCAAATGCCCTGGCTGCCGGTGGAAGAAGACGGACGCCTGAATGACGCAACGCTGCGGGAAAACTTTGCCGAACGCGTTTATGCCTTGTATGAGTTGAACATGCTGTGGCGCAAGGGGCTGACTCGTGGTGGGCTGATCGCCTTCCACAGCCGTTATAAGCTGTCGCTGCTGGCGCACTCACAGCCGGAATACCGCGAACTGGGGCGCTTTGTGGCTGATGTGGATAAATGGGAGTCGCTGGAGGCGTTCGCCATTGAATACCGCAGCCGTCTGATGAGACTGTTGGCGCACAAGGCGACGCGCCGCAACCATACCAACGTGCTGATGCACGTACAGGGTTATTTTCGCAGTCACCTGAGTTCCGCGCAGCGTCAGGAACTGGCGCAGTTGATCGACCGCTATCGGCAGGGCGTGCAGCCGCTGCTGGCGCCGATTACTCTGCTCAAACATTACATGGCCGAATACCCCGATCGCTATCTGGCCGATCAGCGTTATTTCGAGCCCTATCCCGAGGCGTTGCGCCTGCGTTATGGCCATTAATTGACAAGGAGTTTTATGACCACGCATCTGGTCTGGTTGCGTAACGATCTGCGTATTACCGACAACAAAGCGTTGCATGCCGCTTGCAGCGATCCCGACGCCCGCGTGCTGGCGGTGTTTATCGCCACCCCGCAACAATGGCGACAGCACGAAATGGCCCCCCGTCAGGCTGCATTTATCCATGCCAACCTGCTGCAGGTGCAGCAGGCTCTTGCCGAACGCGGCATTCCGCTTGGCTATCACCAGTGTGATGATTTTTCCGCCGCGGTTGACTGGCTGACGGCGTATTGCGCGCAGCAGCGGGTGGATAGGCTGTTTTACAATCGCCAGTATGAAATCAATGAGCGCCAGCGCGACCAACGGCTGGAACAGCGTTTGTCCGGGCAGGCGATTTGCCAGAGTTTTGATGACAGCCTGCTGTTACCGCCGGGTAGTGTGCAGACCGGTAGCGGCGAAATGTACAAAATCTACACGCCATTTCGTAAAGCCTTTATCCAGCGTCTGACTGAATCCGACATTCAATCCTTGCCTGCGCCAAAACCACGGGCAGGCGGCGCATTACCGGTAACCGCTATCCCAGAGGCATTTGATTATCCGCCGGCAGAGCCGAACGAGGATTTCCCCGCCGGGGAAGAAGCGGCGCTACAGCGGCTACGCAGCTTTTGCCGTGAGCAGGTGCAGGATTACCTCGAGCAGCGGGATTTGCCCGCCATTGCCGGGACCAGCAGCCTGTCGCCTTATCTGGCAATTGGCGTGTTGTCGCCGCGCCAATGTTTTAACCGCCTGCGAGCTGAATGTCCGCAACTGCTGGAGAATCATGACAGCGGTGCCTTCGGCTGGCTCAATGAGCTGATCTGGCGCGAGTTTTATCGGCATTTGATGGTGGCCTATCCCGCGTTATGCAAGCACCGTCCCTTTATCGAATGGACGGATAGGGTACGCTGGCAGGATAACCAAGAACTGTTGCAGGCCTGGCAGCAGGGCGTGACCGGTTATCCGATTGTCGATGCAGCCATGCGCCAATTGAATACCACCGGCTGGATGCACAACCGATTACGCATGATCAGCGCCAGCTTTCTGGTGAAAGACTTGTTGATCGACTGGCGTGCCGGTGAAAGCTATTTCATGTCACAGTTATTGGATGGCGATCTGGCGGCCAATAATGGCGGCTGGCAGTGGGCGGCCTCAACCGGCACCGACGCTGCGCCGTACTTCCGCATTTTTAATCCGACCACTCAGGGCGAACGTTTTGATCCGCAAGGCACTTTTATCCGTAAATGGTTGCCCGAGCTGGCGGATGTACCGGACAATGCTATCCATCAACCCCATCGCTGGGCAGAACAACAGCAGCGCGTGCTGGATTATCCGCTGCCGATCGTCGACCACAAACAGGCGCGGCTGGAGACGCTGGCGGCCTTTGAAGCGGCGAAGCGCGGGGAATATTAAGGCAACAGCAAGGAGCGAAATAATGATGAAAAAGGTGCTGGCCCTGTGCCTGAGCGGCTATTGCGCCCTGGCGCAGGCCGGCTTTGACGTGGTGGCGCTGGGCGTGGACGGCGGCGTGGGGGGCGGCAATCTGACCTCCTACCTGATCCGCAGCGACAATCAGACGCAGTATCTGGCGCTGGATGCCGGCTCACTGCTACCGGGCATCGCCAAGGGGCTGGAAAAGGGCAGTTTCCCGCAGGTCACCCCTGAACTGGCTGCGCCTTATACCCCGCAGGGCTATATCTTCCGCCAGTTAATCGGCGCTTACTTTATCAGCCATGGTCATCTGGACCACGTGGCCGGGCTGATTATCGGTTCGCCGGAAGACAGTAAAAAGAATATCTATGCCCAGGTCGATACCATTTTGACCCTGCGTAATCATTATTTTAACTGGAAGGCCTGGCCTAACTTCACTGATTCCGGCAACGGTTCGCGACTGGGGACTTACCGATTACAAACGGTACGGCCACAGCAGCGCGTGACTCTGGGCATGACAGGTTTGAGTGGCGTGATGTATCCGCTCAGTCATGACCGCTACCCTTCTTCGATGTTGCTGGTGTCCGATCGCAGCGGCTCTTTCGCCTATTTTGGTGATACCGGAGCGGACGCACTTGAGCAGTCGCGCAATCTCGATAGCGCCTGGCGTGCGCTGGGGCCGTTGATTGAGCAGAAAAAGTTGAAAGGGATGATTATCGAAACCTCCTATCCCAATGAGGTGGAAGATAAAAACCTGTATGGCCACCTGACACCGGCGTGGCTGCAAAAAGAGTTGAAGAATCTGACTCAGTACAGCGGCGGCGAAGGCTCGCTGAAAGATTTCCCGGTGGTGATCAGCCATATCAAGCCCAGCCTGAAGCAGGGCGAAGACGTGCGCGCGACCATCAAACAGCAGTTGGAACAGGGTAACAGCCTGGGCGTAAAATATATCCTGATGGAACAGGGCGACCGGCAGACATTTTGAATTAAAGAGAGAACTCTATGCGTAACCTCGATCTGGAACAGTTGATCAACACAGAACTGAACACCGCCGCGTTTCAGGATTACGGGCCGAATGGCCTGCAGGTGGAAGGGCGAGCGCACGTGCAGCGTATCGTCACCGGCGTGACCGCCTGTCAGGCGCTGCTGGATGCGGCAGTGGCACATCAGGCGGACGCCATTGTGGTGCATCACGGCTATTTCTGGAAAAACGAAGCGCCTTCGGTGCGTGGCATGAAGCGCAACCGGCTGAAAACGCTGCTGAGTAATGATATCAACCTGTACGCTTATCATCTGCCGCTGGACGCGCATCCGGTGCTGGGTAACAACGCGCAGTTGGCTCATTTGCTCGGGATCCGGGTGATTGGCGAAGTGGAGCCGCTGGTGCCTCACGGCGAATTCGAGCAGCCATTGACCGGTATTGAACTGCAACAGCGCATCGAGAGCCGTCTGGGCCGTGCGGTGTTGCACTGCGGCGATAACGCACCGGCGCATATCCGCCGTGTAGCCTGGTGTACCGGCGGCGGTCAGGGCTTTATTGACAGCGCCGCACGCTTTGGCGTTGATGCCTTTATCAGCGGTGAAGTTTCTGAGCAAACCATTCACAGCGCGCGCGAAATGGGTATTCACTTCTTTGCCGCCGGGCACCATGCCACTGAGCGCGGTGGCGTTAAGGCGCTCGGTGAATGGCTGACCCAACAGCATGGCTTTGACGTGACCTTTATTGACATCCCCAATCCCGCCTGATTATCCCCCAGGATCCAGCCCGGTTTTTACCGTGGCTGAATCCTTTTAATAGCCTAATCCCTTATTTTCTCAAAGGTTGTTCTATTGACAGCCAGAGCGTCGTCGCGCATAACTGTTGTGTTTTCATCGCGATAATAATAAGGAGAAAAGGGTGCAACGAGCACGATGTTACCTATTAGGTGAAAGAGCGGTAGTGCTTGAGCTGTCGCCACCGGTGACGCTGCCGAGCCAGCAGCGGATCTGGGCGCTGGCCGAAAAACTGAATCATCATCCCGATGTGCGTGAAGTGATACCGGGCATGAACAATCTTACGTTGCTGCTGCATACGCCGCAGGCCGACGCAGAACAAATGCTGACGCTGTTGCAACAGGGCTGGGACAGCAAGGAAATCCTGGTGCCGGAATCGCGCCAGGTGGATATTCCGGTGATCTATGGGGGTCAGGACGGCCCCGACCTGGATGAAGTGGCACGCCACACCGGCATGACGCCGCAGCAGGTTGTGGAATGCCACTCCTCGGCGGCCTACGTAGTCTATTTCCTCGGTTTTCAGCCCGGTTTTTCTTACATGGGCGGCATGCCGGAAAAGTTGGCGACGCCGCGCCGCGCTGAACCGCGCTTGTCGGTGGCGGCAGGCTCCGTTGGCATCGGCGGCAGCCAGACCGGGATTTATCCGCTGGTCACCCCCGGTGGCTGGCAGTTGATTGGCCGTACTCCTTTGGCGCTGTTTAATCCCTATGAAATGCCGCCAACCTTGCTGCGCCCCGGTGATAGCGTACGGTTTGTGCCGCAGAAGGAGGGCGTATGCTGAAGATCCTGCGTGCGGGCATTTACACTACGGTGCAGGATCTGGGCCGTAACGGTTTCCGTCGTCTGGGCGTTAGTCAGAGTGGGGCGCTTGACGAACCTGCCCTGAGGATCGCCAACCTGCTGGTGGGCAATGCTGCCAACGCCGCCGGGCTGGAAATCACTCTCGGGCAATTTAGCGCCGAATTTACTCAGTCAGGTTGGATCGCTCTGACCGGTGCCGGCTGCGATGCGCAACTCGATGGCAAACCGCTGTGGACCGGCTGGCGCTATCCGGTGAATGCCGGCCAACAGCTGATACTGAAAACGCCAAAACGCGGCATGCGCACCTATCTGGCGATCAGTGGCGGCATCGCGGTAGCGGAAATGCTCGGCTCGCGCAGCACCGATAACAAAGCCGCTTTTGGTGGGCTGGAAGGGCGTAATCTGCGGGATGGCGACAGCCTGCCGCTGGGGCAAAGTCATTCATTGCCAAAGCAGAGTTTTGGTGTGAAGCAACCGCTGTTCAACAACCGCATCCGTGCGTTACCGGGGCCGGAATATGATGAATTCAGCGAAGAGGCGAAAGAGGCTTTCTGGCGCACCGCCTGGCAACTGAGCCCGCAGAGTAACCGCATGGGTTATCGCCTGCACGGCAGCCATGCGTTAAACCGCACCACTGACCGCGAAATGTTATCGCACGGCCTGTTACCGGGGGTGGTGCAGGTACCGCATAACGGTCAGCCGATTGTGCTGATGGCCGATGCACAGACGACCGGCGGTTACCCGCGTATTGCCTGCGTGATCGAGGCCGATCTCTACCATTTGGCGCAGATCCGTCTGGGCGAGGCCATCCACTTTGTTCCCTGTACTTTGGCCGAGGCGCAACGCGCCAGGGTCGAGCAGGAGCACTTTATCCAACAGATTGCCTGGGGGTTAGATGATCGTTGATTTAAATGCCGATCTCGGCGAGGGCTGCGCCAACGATCAGGCGCTGCTGCAACTGGTCAGCTCGGCCAATATTGCCTGCGGTTTCCACGCCGGGGATGCGCAAACTATGCGGCAATCGGTGCGTTGGGCACTGCAGTACGGCGTAGCTATTGGTGCGCACCCGAGTTTTCCCGATCGCGAGAACTTTGGCCGTACCCGTATGCAGCTACCAGCGGAAACGGTCTATGCCCAGGTGGTATATCAACTGGGTGCATTGGCCGCGATCGCCCGTGCCGAAGGCGGGGTGATGGTCCACGTCAAGCCGCACGGCATGCTGTACAACCAGGCGGCTGTGGAGCCGGAACTGGCGCAGGCTATTGCCAGGGCAGTTAAAGCGGTTGATCCGACGCTGCGGCTGGTGGGGCTGGCGGGCAGTGAGCTGATCCGCGCCGGTGAAGAGCAAGGATTGGTAACGCGGCAGGAAGTGTTCGCCGATCGCGGCTACCAGGCCGACGGCACATTGGTACCGCGTGGTCAGCCGGGGGCGCTGATTACCAGCGACGAACTGGCACTGGCGCAAACGCTGGAAATGGTGCGTCATCATCGGGTTCGTACCCTGAGCGGCACCTGGGCCGCCGTTCAGGCCGAAACCGTCTGCCTGCACGGCGACGGTGAACATGCGCTGGAATATGCGCGCACGCTGCGCGAACGTTTTGCCGTGGAAGGCATCAGCGTCAGCGCTCAATAAGGCAGTACATACACAACACACAACACAACAAAAACTATTAGAAATTACCGAGGGAATACTATGGAACAGGCCGTTAACTTATGGCCACTGATTGGCATCGCCGCCATCGTGGTTGGATTTGTTTTACGCTTTAACCCTGTGCTGGTGGTGATTGCCGCCGGCATTATCACCGGGCTGGCAGCGCTGATGCCGCTGGATACGATCCTGGAAAAATTGGGTGAAGGCTTCCTCAATACCCGTAACCTGCCGCTGATCCTGCTGCTGCCATTGGCAGTAATAGGTCTGCTGGAACGTCACGGGCTAAAAGAGCGTGCGCAGGCGTGGATCGCCAAGATCAAAAGTGCCACCGCCGGCCGCTTGCTGATCGTCTATCTGTTCGTGCGGGAAATTACCGCTGCCATGGGGCTGACCAGCCTGGGGGGGCATCCGCAAATGGTGCGCCCACTGTTGGCACCGATGGCCGAAGGGGCAGCGGAAAACCGTTACGGCGAGCTGCCGGAGCGTACGCGCCACCGCCTGCGGGCGATGTCTGCCGCCACGGATAACGTTGGGTTGTTCTTTGGCGAAGATATTTTTGTCGCCTTCGGCGCGATCATCTTCATGCACAACTTTATGCTGGAATCCGGCGGCATCCAGACCGAACCGCTGCATATCGCCTTGTGGGGCATTCCTACCGCCATCTTTGCCTTCCTGATCCATGCATTCCGGCTTTACCGGATGGATAAACAGCTCAGTGCCGAACTTTCGCAGCTCAACCAGGCGGCGCTGCAGGCCAAAGGAGATGCCCAATGACTTTCCAACAACAATATCTCTACTGGCTGGCGGGCGTGGTGCTGTTGATCGTGGCGGTGATGTCTTTCCGCGATCGCGCCAACCCGCGCCGCGTCACCACGGGTCTGTTCTGGGCGCTGTACGGCCTGATTTTCCTGGTCGGTGACTGGACCTATAGCCTGTTGGGCGACGTGCTGGGTGAGGGTAGCAATGAGAAACGCATGCTGCATATCATCGTCGGTGTGGTGGTGGTGATCATGGCGTTGATCGCCGGTTTCGGCGGCGTACGTCTGGGCAGCTATCACCAACGTACCCCACAGCAGCGTGAAGAGAGCGCCAAACGCCTGGGCAACCGGCTGTTTATTCCGGCGCTGGCGATCCCGGTGGTAACGGTGGTTGGCGTGCTGTTGTTCAATAATATTCCGGCGCTGCAAACCGCGGTCTTCGGCAGCGGTAACCACGCCACCCTGATTACCCTGTTCTCGATGACCGTCGGCTGTTTGCTTGGCCTGGTTATCGCGGTGAAAATGACCCACGAAAAAGCGCTACAGCCGGTCCAGGAAGCGCGTCGGCTGCTGGACTCTATCGGCTGGGCGTTTATTTTGCCGCAAATCCTCGCCACGCTGGGCCTGCTGTTTACCACTGCCGGTGTCGGTACGGCCATTTCTCATCTGACCCAGGAGTATCTGGCGGTCGATAACCGCTTTATCGCGGTGGCGGTTTATGCCATCGGCATGGCGTTGTTGACCATGATTATGGGCAACGCCTTTGCGGCTTTCCCTATCGTCACCGCCGGTATCGGTATCCCGATCCTGGTGTTGCAGCACGGCGGTAATCCGGCGGTAATGGCGGCCATCGGCATGTTTTCCGGCTATTGCGGCACGCTGATGACGCCAATGGCTGCTAACTTTAATATTGTACCGGCGGCGTTGCTGGAATTGCCGGACAAGAATGCGGTGATCAAGGCGCAGATCCCGACCGGGGTGCTGCTGCTGTTGGTCAACGTATTCCTGCTTTATTTCCTGATGTTCCTGTAAGGAGAACGCATGCAAAAGGTATTGATCACGGGCTTTGAGCCCTTTGGCGGCGAACGCGTTAATCCTTCGTGGGAAGTGGTAAAGCAACTTAATGATATGGAACTGGCCGGTGCGCGCATTATTGCGCGCCAACTGCCTTGTGTTTTTGGCGCGTCGCTGGAAGCCCTGAATGCGGCGATTGATGAAGTGCAGCCGGTGATGGTGTTGGCGATCGGCCAGGCCGGAGGACGTACCGATATCACCATCGAACGGGTGGCGATCAACGTCGATGATGCCCGTATCCCCGATAATCAGGGGCAGCAACCGATCGACGAACCTATCGTTAAAAGCGGCCCGGAGGCCTATTTCAGCACGCTGCCGATCAAGGCGATGGTCGACTCGATGCGCGAAGCGGGTATTCCCGCCTCGGTATCGCAAACGGCCGGTACCTACGTCTGCAACCATGTGATGTACGGTCTGTTGCACCGTTTAAACAGCCAGCAGGCAATCAAGGGCGGGTTTATTCATATTCCTTATCTGCCTGAACAGGCTGCCGCACACCCTGGCGCACCGAGTATGGCGGCGACCACGGTATTGTTCGCCCTGGAACTGGCCATTTCTATTGCGTTACAGGTTGAACACGACCTGAAAGTAGTCGGTGGCGCGACGCATTAATCGCAGTTATTCCCCGGTGCGGCCTGCTGCACCGGGGTCCATTCAGGAGTTTTCATATGCCGGAAGGACCGGAAATTCGCCGGGCGGCGGATGCACTGGCGGCGGCGGTGATCGACCAGCCGCTGACCGAAGTCGGTTTTGCCTTTCCCCAGCTTAAACATTACCGCGACCGGTTAATCGGCGAGCGTATTATCGCTATTGAACCACGGGGTAAGGCACTGCTGACCCATTTTTCCAATGGTCTGACGCTATATAGCCATAACCAGTTGTATGGCGTGTGGAAAGTGGTTAAAGCAGGGGAGACGCCGGAAACCAAACGGGATCTGCGCGTGCGGCTGGAAACGGCAGATCGGGCGATTTTGCTGTACAGCGCCTCGGAGATTACCGTCGGGCCGCGCGAGGAAATTGAGCAGCATCCGTTCTTGCAACGTATCGGCCCCGACGTGCTGGATATGACGTTAACGGTGGTCGCGGTGGAGCAACGGCTGCTGTCACCGGCGTTTCGCCGCAGGCAACTGGGCGGCATGTTGCTCGATCAGGCGTTTCTCGCCGGGTTGGGCAACTACCTGCGGGCCGAGATCCTCTGGCAGGCAGAGCTGGCCCCCCAGCATAAGCCACAGGATCTGGCGCCGGAAACCTTGCAGCGCTTGGTGGAGGCGTTGTTGGCGGTACCGCGCTTGTCTTATCAGACGCGTGGGCAGGTGGATGAGAACCGCCATCATGGCGCGTTGTTCAGCTTTAAGGTGTTCCACCGCAGTGGTGAACCTTGCGAGCGTTGTGGTGCGATGATCGAACGCACGACGCTGTCTTCAAGGCCCTTTTATTGGTGCCCAGGTTGCCAGAAATAGGTTATTCAATGTTTCCCCTCACCCCGACCCTCTCCCCAGGGAGAGGGCAAAAAAAACGCCGTCCTGGGGGGCGGCGTCTTGCTGCAATACGTAGGGTAAAGCGGCGTTATTTGTTTTTCACTTGGGACTTGAAGTCACGCTCGGCATAGCCGGTGTACAACTGACGCGGACGGGCAATCTTGATGCCTTCGTCATGCATTTCGTTCCAGTGTGCAATCCAGCCAATGGTACGGGCGATGGCAAAGATAACGGTGAACATGGAAGAAGGGATCCCCATCGCCTTCAGGATAATGCCTGAATAGAAGTCGACGTTCGGGTACAGTTTCTTCTCGATGAAGTACGGGTCGTTCAGCGCGATGTGTTCCAGCTCCATCGCCACTTGCAACAGGTTGTCGTCCTTCTTGTTCAGTTCTTTCAGCACTTCGTGACAGGTTTCGCGCATCACGGTGGCGCGTGGGTCGTAGTTCTTGTACACGCGGTGGCCGAAGCCCATCAGACGGAACGAGTCGTTCTTGTCCTTGGCACGCTTGATGAACTCAGGAATGTGCTCAACGGTTTTGATCTCTTCCAGCATCTTCAGTGCGGCTTCGTTGGCGCCGCCGTGTGCCGGCCCCCACAGTGAAGCGATACCGGCAGCGATACAGGCAAACGGGTTAGCGCCTGAAGAACCTGCGGTACGTACGGTAGAAGTGGAAGCATTTTGCTCGTGATCGGCGTGCAGGATCAGGATGCGATCCATTGCGCGTTCCAGCACCGGGTTCACCACGTATTCTTCGCACGGGGTGGCGAACATCATATGCAGGAAGTTACCGGCATAGGACAGATCGTTGCGTGGATAAACGAACGGCTGACCCAGTGAATATTTGTAACACATGGCCGCCACGGTAGGCATTTTGGACAGCAGGCGGAACGCGGTGATCTCGCGGTGACGCTCGTTGTTGACGTCCAGTGCATCGTGGTAGAACGCAGCCAGGGCGCCGGTCACGCCGCACAGCACCGCCATTGGGTGTGAGTCACGACGGAAGCCACGGAACAGATGGGTGATCTGATCGTGGATCATGGTGTGACGGGTTACGGTGGTTTTGAAGGTCTCGAACTCTTCTGCGGTCGGCGTTTCGCCGTACAGCAGGATGTAGCACACTTCCAGATAGGAAGACTCTTTCGCCAGCTGTTCGATCGGGAAGCCGCGGTGCAGCAATACGCCTTTGTCACCGTCGATAAAAGTGATTTTGGATTCGCAGGAAGCGGTAGAGGTAAAGCCGGGATCAAACGTGAAATAACCTTTGGAGCCCAGGGCGCGGACATCAAGGACATCGGGGCCCAGTGTCGGGGTTAATACGCCCAGTTCGATTGGAGCTTCACCATCGTTAATGGTTAGCGTCGCTTTCTTATCAGTCATTTACAGTCTCCTTTGCGCCTTATTTTAAAAACCTCTAACAACTGAAATACCTTAATTCTCCTCAGGTTGCCCGCAAAAAATGGAGCGGACGCTAACTCTGTGAGCGACTGCGCAAATGCGCGGGTAGGGTACAGAGTGCTAACCAGGCGAACGAGGTGGGTGACCAGTTGTTAACGATTCATCGGAATTCGTTATGTTCTGTTAATCTTACCTACGACGTGTTCGGGGGTGGTTGAACCTATCCCAATAAACTGTTTTATATGCCTTATTTGTTCTAGTCTGCGGTGATGGGCTGCAAACGTGACCGGCAAAAACCGCCATTGGGATAGGTTCTTTCAAATACACTGTTGCATATCCTGAACATCGGGGGAAGTGTATCTGCTGACCTATTGCGCATCATAGGGCCGTTTGTGCCCCTATATGTAATGGAATTGTTGATCTCTTGTCAAATCAGATAATTAATTTTATGCTAATTGTGAAATCCGTGATCTAAATCACTGTTCGGGGGAAATGTTACCAAAGGGATTGTATGGGAATTGTAATCAGAATGTGATCCTCCTATACTGCCGCCAGGTCTCCGGGATACCCTGAAGTAGGAGCACCCAGCGTTATAACTACGCGCCGTTTAAGCACAGAGGATGTTGTTGTTTGAGCGCGTGACGTGTGAGGGTTTTGGCTCTTAACGCTGTCTGATCCCCGCCCAGGCCGGAGGAAGGAAAATAATAAGAGCTGTGTGGGCAAAAACGTGAAAAAACAAAGACCTGTCAACCTGGATCTGCAAACGATTCAGTTTCCCGTAACTGCGATAGCGTCCATCTTACACCGAGTCTCTGGCGTAATTACCTTCGTTGCCGTGGGTATCCTCCTCTGGCTGCTGGGCCTGTCACTCTCTTCCCAAGAGGGTTTCATGCAGGCTGCTGCCATCATGAATAGCTTCGTTGTCAAATTCATATTCTGGGGCATCCTCACTGCGCTGGCCTATCACATTTGCGGTGGCATTCGCCATTTGTTAATGGATTTTGGCTATATCGAAGAGAGTTTAGCCGCCGGTACCCGTTCTGCCCAAGTGGCAATCGGTCTGACCGTCGTGCTGTCAGTTCTGGCTGGAGTCCTCGTATGGTAAACAATGTTTCTGCATTAGGACGCAACGGCGTACACGATTGGTTGTTACTGCGTGCTTCCGCTATCGTCATCACCCTGTATGTTCTGTATATCCTGGGCTTCTTTGTCACGGCTCCGGATCTCACCTACGAAATCTGGCGCGGCTTCTTCGCCACTTCTATTACGAAAGTGTTCACGCTGCTGACGCTGCTGTCGATTCTGGCTCATGCCTGGATCGGGTTGTGGCAGGTGCTGACGGATTACGTCAAGCCGGTAGCGGTACGTCTGGTGTTGCAACTGGCGATCGTTGTCGTGTTGCTGGTCTATTTACTGTACGGAACAATCGTAGTGTGGGGTGCGTAAGATGAAACTGCCGGTCAGAGAGTTTGATGCTGTAGTTATCGGTGCAGGCGGCGCAGGTATGCGCGCGGCACTGCAAATTTCTCAAGCGGGTTCTTCTTGTGCCCTGCTGTCCAAAGTATTCCCGACCCGTTCCCATACCGTGTCTGCACAGGGCGGCATTACCGTAGCCCTGGGTAACAACCACGAAGATAACTGGGAATGGCATATGTATGACACGGTGAAAGGTTCCGATTATATCGGTGACCAGGACGCCATTGAGTATATGTGTAAAACCGGCCCGGAAGCAGTTCTGGAGCTGGAGCATATGGGGCTGCCGTTCTCCCGTACCGACGATGGCCGCATCTATCAGCGCCCATTCGGCGGCCAGTCACTGAATTTCGGTGGCGAGCAGGCAGCACGTACCGCTGCGGCGGCTGACCGTACCGGTCACGCCCTGCTGCACACCCTGTATCAACAGAACCTGAAAAATCACACCACTATCTTCTCCGAGTGGTATGCGCTGGATCTGGTGAAAAACCAGGATGGCGCGGTGGTCGGCACCACGGCTATCTGCATTGAAACCGGTGAAGTGGTTTACTTCAAAGCCAAAGCCACCGTGCTGGCGACCGGCGGTGCAGGCCGTATTTACCAGTCCACCACCAACGCCCATATCAACACCGGTGACGGTGTCGGCATGGCGCTGCGTGCCGGCGTGCCGGTGCAGGACATGGAAATGTGGCAGTTCCACCCGACCGGCATCGCCGGTGCCGGGGTTCTGGTGACCGAAGGTTGTCGTGGTGAAGGCGGTTATCTGCTGAACAAACACGGTGAGCGTTTCATGGAGCGCTATGCGCCGAACGCCAAAGACCTGGCGGGCCGTGATGTGGTAGCCCGTTCGATCATGATTGAAATCCGCGAAGGCCGTGGCTGTGACGGTCCGTGGGGCCCGCACGTTAAGCTGAAGCTGGATCACCTGGGTAAAGAAGTGCTGGAATCCCGCCTGCCGGGCATTCTGGAACTGTCGCGCACCTTCGCGCACGTCGACCCAGTGAAAGAGCCTATCCCGGTTATCCCAACCTGCCACTATATGATGGGCGGTATTCCGACCAAAGTGACCGGCCAGGCGTTGACCGTGAATGAGAAAGGCGAAGACGTAGTGATCCCGGGGCTGTTCGCCGTGGGTGAAATTGCCTGCGTATCGGTGCACGGCGCCAACCGTCTGGGCGGCAACTCGCTGCTGGATCTGGTGGTGTTCGGTCGTGCCGCCGGCATGCATCTGCAGGAATCTATCCTCGAGCAGGGCGCCAGCCGTGAAGCGAGCGAATCCGATGTAGAAGCGTCGCTGGATCGTCTGAACCGCTGGAACAACACCCGTTCAGGTGAAGATCCGGTTGAAATCCGCAAGGCGCTGCAAGCCTGTATGCAACACAACTTCTCGGTATTCCGTGAAGGTGATGCGATGGCGAAAGGGCTGGAAGAACTGAAAGAGATCCGTGAACGTCTGAAGAACGCACGTCTGGACGATACCTCCAGCGAATTCAACACCCAGCGCATCGAATGCCTGGAGTTGGATAACCTGATGGAGACCGCGTTTTCCACCGCCGTGTCGGCCAACTTCCGTACCGAGAGCCGTGGCGCGCATAGCCGCTTCGACTTCCCGGAACGTGATGATGCCAACTGGCTGTGTCACTCGCTGTATCAGCCGCAATCGGAAAGCATGACGCGTCGTGAAGTGAACATGCAACCGAAGCTGCGCCCGGCATTCCCGCCGAAAGTGCGTTCTTACTAATTGCGGAGATCGATTGATGAAACTCGAATTTTCAATTTATCGCTACAATCCGGATGTTGACGATGCTCCGCACATGCAGGACTACAGCCTGGAAGCGGAAGAAGGTCGCGACATGATGTTGCTGGATGCGTTGATCCAGCTGAAAGAAAAAGATCCAAGCCTGTCGTTCCGTCGTTCATGCCGTGAAGGCGTTTGTGGTTCCGATGGGATCAACATGAACGGTAAAAACGGCCTGGCCTGTATCACTCCGGTGTCGTCGCTGACCAAAGGCAATAAAAAGATTGTGATCCGTCCGTTGCCAGGCTTGCCGGTAGTGCGCGATCTGGTGGTCGATATGGGTCAGTTCTACACCCAGTATGAAAAGATCAAGCCCTTCCTGCAGAACGACGGCAAGAACCCGCCGGCGCGTGAGCACCTGCAATCGCCGGAAGAGCGTGCCAAGCTCGATGGTCTGTACGAGTGCATTTTATGCGCTTGTTGTTCGACCTCTTGCCCGTCATTCTGGTGGAATCCTGACAAGTTTATCGGCCCGGCTGGCCTGTTGGCGGCGTACCGCTTCCTGATTGACAGCCGTGACACGGAAACGGAAGAACGTTTAGACGATCTGGACGACGCTTTCAGTGTTTTCCGCTGCCATAGCATTATGAATTGTGTCAGTGTATGCCCTAAGGGCTTGAATCCGACCCGTGCAATCGGTCATATCAAGTCTATGCTGCTGCAACGCGGCGCATAAATGGAATGAGATGCTGCGCCGGGCAGTTTCCGGCGCACATCACAAAGGAGGGAGCCTCTAAAAACTGACCCGCGGCTGCGGCGCTAAGCAGCCTGGTTCGCCCGCCGGTTTTTAGAGGTTCCTTGTAAGGGACCGCAAGGTCCATAGCAGAACGTACCGAGCCTTTCTTTTGGCTAAAAGTACGTCGAGTGAACCGTTTCTACGGCAAACCGTATCCATCACGGTAATTATGTTAACCACGGCGAAAACTAAAGCTTCAAAGCTTAAGGGATCATGATGCAGAACGGCGCAATGAAGGCCTGGCTGGATTCCTCCTATCTGGCGGGCGCGAACCAGTCTTACATAGAACAGCTCTATGAAGACTTCTTAACCGATCCGGGCTCCGTTGAAGATAGCTGGCGTTCCATTTTTCAACAGCTACCAACCGCGGGTGTAAAACCCGATCAGCTTCACTCTCAAACGCGTGACTACTTCCGCCGCCTGGCGAAAGACTCCGCGCGTTACAACACCACCATCAACGATCCAGACACCGACGCCAAACAGGTCAAGGTACTGCAGCTGATTAACGCCTTCCGTTTCCGCGGACATCAGCATGCCAACCTCGATCCGCTCGGTCTGTGGCAGCGTGAGCAAGTTCCTGACCTTGAACCCGCCTACCACAACCTGACCGAAGCCGACTTCCAGGAAACCTTCAACGTGGGTTCTTTCGCCATCGGCAAAGAAACCATGAAGCTGGGCGACCTGTACGCTGCGCTGAAGCAGACCTACTGCGGTTCGATCGGTGCGGAATACATGCACATCACCAATACCGAAGAGAAACGCTGGATCCAACAGCGTATTGAATCGGTAGTGGGGCACGCCAGCTTTACCCATGACGAGAAGCGCCGTTTCCTGAACGAGCTGACCGCAGCGGAAGGTCTGGAACGCTACCTCGGCGCCAAATTCCCAGGAGCAAAACGCTTCTCGCTGGAAGGTGGCGATGCGCTGGTGCCAATGCTTAAAGAGATGGTGCGCCACGCCGGTAAGAACGGCACGCGCGAAGTGGTGTTGGGCATGGCCCACCGCGGCCGTCTGAACGTGTTGATCAACGTGCTGGGTAAAAAACCTGCCGACCTGTTCGACGAGTTTGCCGGCAAGCATAAAGAACACCTCGGCACCGGTGACGTGAAATATCACCAGGGCTTCTCCTCCGACGTAGAAACCGAAGGCGGCATGGTTCACCTGGCGCTGGCGTTTAACCCGTCGCACCTGGAGATCGTCAGCCCGGTAGTTATGGGTTCTGTACGTGCCCGTCGTGACCGTCTGGACGAAGCGCGCAGCAACATGGTACTGCCAATCACCATCCACGGTGACGCCGCCATTACCGGCCAGGGCGTGGTTCAGGAAACGCTGAACATGTCGCAGGCTCGCGGTTACGAAGTGGGCGGCACGGTACGTATCGTGATCAACAACCAGGTTGGTTTCACCACTTCCAACCCGCTGGATGCGCGTTCTACCGAATACTGTACTGACATCGCCAAGATGGTGCAGTCGCCGATCTTCCACGTTAATGCTGACGATCCAGAAGCGGTGGCCTTTGTTACCCGTCTGGCGTTGGATTTCCGTAACACCTTCAAACGTGACGTGATGATCGATCTGGTCTGCTACCGTCGCCACGGGCATAACGAGGCCGATGAGCCAAGTGCAACCCAGCCGGTGATGTACCAGAAGATCAAGAAACACCCAACGCCGCGCAAGATTTATGCTGACGTGCTGACCGAACAAAAAGTCGCCAGCCTGGAAGATGCCACGGAAATGGTCAACCTGTACCGTGATGCACTCGACCGCGGCGATTGCGTGGTTGAAGAATGGCGTCCGATGAACCTGCACTCCTTTACCTGGTCGCCGTACCTCAACCACGAGTGGGACGAAGAGTACCCAAGCAAGGTTGAAATGAAGCGCCTGCAGGAACTGGCCCGTCGCATCAGCACCGCGCCGGAAGCTATTGAAATGCAGTCACGCGTAGCGAAAATCTACGGTGACCGCGCAGAGATGGCTGCAGGCAATAAGGCGTTCGACTGGGGCGCGGCGGAAACGCTGGCTTATGCCACTTTGGTCGATGAAGGCATTCCAATCCGCCTTTCCGGTGAAGATGCCGGTCGCGGTACCTTCTTCCACCGTCATGCGGTAGTGCACAACCAGAAAAACGGTTCGGTCTACGTGCCACTGGCCAATGTCCACAGCGGGCAGGGCGAGTTCAAAGTTTGGGACTCCGTACTGTCTGAAGAAGCCGTTCTGGCGTTCGAATATGGCTATGCCACCGCAGAACCTCGCACCCTGACCATCTGGGAAGCGCAGTTCGGTGACTTCGCCAACGGCGCTCAGGTGGTGATCGACCAGTTCATCAGCTCCGGCGAGCAGAAATGGGGCCGTATGTGTGGCCTGGTGATGCTGCTGCCGCACGGTTACGAAGGCCAGGGTCCAGAGCACTCCTCTGCGCGTCTGGAACGTTACCTGCAGCTGTGTGCCGAGCAGAATATGCAGGTGTGCATCCCGTCTACCCCGGCACAGGTTTACCACATGCTGCGTCGTCAGGCGCTGCGCGGTATGCGCCGTCCGTTGGTGGTGATGTCACCGAAATCTCTGCTGCGTCACCCGCTGGCGACTTCGTCTCTGGATGAGCTGGCTAACGGCACCTTCCTGCCGGCGATTGGCGAAATTGACGATCTGGATCCGAAGGCGGTCAAACGCGTGGTGCTGTGCTCCGGTAAGGTCTATTACGATCTGCTGGAACAGCGTCGCAAGAACGACCAGAAAGACGTGGCCATCGTACGTATCGAGCAACTGTACCCGTTCCCGCATCAGGCCCTTCAGGCGGTGCTGGAGAAGTATGCTCACGTGCATGATTTCGTCTGGTGTCAGGAAGAGCCGCTGAACCAGGGTGCCTGGTACTGCAGCCAACACAACTTCCGTGAAGTGGTGCCGTTCGGGGCTTCTTTACGTTACGCCGGACGTCCAGCCTCTGCCTCTCCGGCAGTGGGTTATATGTCCGTACACCAGAAGCAGCAACAGGCTCTGGTTAATGACGCGCTGAATATTGTTAAAGATTAAGGGAAAGCTAAATGAGTAGCGTAGATATTCTGGTTCCTGACCTTCCTGAATCGGTTGCCGATGCGACCGTCGCCACCTGGCACAAGAAACCAGGTGACAGCGTCCAGCGTGACGAAGTTCTGGTTGAAATCGAAACTGACAAAGTGGTGCTGGAAGTTCCGGCCAGCGAAGCAGGCATTCTGGATGCGATCGTGGAAGAAGAGGGCGCAACCGTGCTTTCTCGCCAGATCCTTGGCCGTATTCGTCCGGGCGACAGCTCTGGCAAGCCGACCGAAGAAAAAAGCCAGGCTAAAGAAGCCACTCCAGCCCAGCGCGCAACCGCCAGCCTGGAAGAAGAGAGCAACGACGCACTCAGCCCGGCTATCCGCCGCCTGATTGCCGAACATGACCTCGATGCAGCTGCCATCAAAGGCAGCGGCGTGGGTGGACGAATCACCCGCGAAGACGTGGAAGCGCACCTAGCCAACGGCAAGAAAGCCGACAAGCCGGCCGCCGTTGAAGCCGCTCCGCAGCCTGCTCTGAGCGGCCGCAGCGAGAAGCGTGTTCCTATGACCCGTCTGCGCAAGCGCGTGGCCGAGCGCCTGTTGGAAGCGAAGAACAGCACTGCGATGCTGACGACCTTCAACGAAATCAACATGCAGCCGATCATGGACATGCGCAAGCAGTACGGTGAAGCCTTCGAAAAACGCCACGGTGTACGTCTGGGCTTCATGTCCTTCTACATCAAGGCGGTGGTTGAAGCGCTGAAACGCTTCCCGGAAGTGAACGCTTCTATCGACGGCACCGACGTGGTGTACCACAACTATTTCGATATCAGCATTGCGGTATCTACTCCTCGTGGCCTGGTGACCCCGGTGCTGCGCGATGTAGACAGCATGAGCATGGCGGACATCGAGAAGAAAATCAAAGAGCTGGCAGTCAAGGGACGTGATGGCAAATTGACTGTGGAAGAGCTGACCGGCGGTAACTTCACCATTACCAACGGCGGCGTATTCGGTTCACTGATGTCTACCCCGATCATCAACCCACCGCAGAGCGCCATCCTGGGCATGCACGCCATTAAAGATCGCCCAATGGCGGTCAAAGGCCAGGTTGTGATCCTGCCGATGATGTATCTGGCACTGTCTTATGACCATCGCCTGATCGACGGTAAAGAATCCGTGGGTTACCTGGTGACGGTTAAAGAGATGCTGGAAGATCCGGCTCGTCTGCTGCTGGACGTATAACCCTGATGGGCGCGGTACGCCGCGCCCACACTCTGTGCTATGTGGCCGACTAAAGTCATGCGGTTTTCCGCCAAAATGGCTCGGCTAAAACCTTCAGAACTGAATGGATAGAACATCATGAATTTACACGAATATCAGGCAAAACAGCTGTTTGCTCGGTATGGTATGCCGGCACCAACCGGTTATGCCTGTACCACACCGCGTGAAGCGGAAGAAGCCGCATCCAAAATCGGCTCCGGCCCGTGGGTGGTTAAATGTCAGGTTCATGCTGGCGGTCGCGGTAAAGCTGGCGGCGTTAAAGTGGTTAACAGCAAGGAAGACATCCGTGCTTTCGCTGAAGCCTGGCTGGGCAAGCGTCTGGTGACCTACCAGACTGACGCACTGGGCCAACCGGTTCACCAGATCCTGGTAGAAGCGGCGACCGACATCGATAAAGAACTGTATCTGGGTGCGGTTGTTGACCGTGCCAGCCGTCGCGTGGTGTTCATGGCATCCACCGAGGGTGGCGTTGAAATCGAGAAAGTTGCGGAAGAAACTCCGGAACTGATCCACAAAATGACCATCGATCCACTGGCAGGCCCACAGCCTTACCAGGGCCGTGAACTGGCTTTCAAACTGGGTCTGACCGGTAAGCAAGTCGGCCAGTTCGCCAAAATCTTCATGGGTCTGGCGACCTTGTTCCTGGAACGTGACCTGGCCATGGTTGAGATCAACCCGCTGGTGGTGACCAAGCAGGGCGATCTGATCTGTCTGGACGGCAAACTGGGCGCTGACGGCAACGCCCTGTTCCGCCAGCCTGAGCTGCGTGAAATGCGCGACCTTTCTCAGGAAGATGAGCGTGAATCCCGTGCGGCACAGTGGGAGCTGAACTATGTTGCTCTCGATGGCAACATCGGTTGCATGGTGAACGGCGCAGGCCTGGCGATGGGTACCATGGACATCGTTAAACTGCACGGCGGCGAACCGGCCAACTTCCTCGATGTGGGCGGCGGCGCCACCAAAGAGCGCGTGACCGAAGCCTTCAAAATCATCCTGTCTGATGACAAGGTGAAAGCGGTTCTGGTTAACATTTTTGGTGGTATCGTGCGTTGCGATCTGATCGCTGACGGTATCATTGGCGCAGTAGCCGAAGTGGGCGTTAACGTCCCGGTGGTGGTGCGTCTGGAAGGGAATAACGCCGAGCTGGGCGCCAAGAAACTGGCGGACAGCGGTCTGAATATCATTGCTGCGACCAGCCTGACTGATGCGGCTCAGCAAGTTGTTGCGGCAGTGGGGAGCAAATAATGTCCATTTTAATCGATAAAAACACCAAAGTAATTTGCCAGGGCTTCACCGGTAGCCAGGGGACTTTCCACTCCGAGCAAGCTATCGCTTACGGAACCAAAATGGTCGGTGGCGTAACGCCGGGCAAAGGCGGTACCGAGCACCTGGGCCTGCCGGTGTTCAACACCGTGCGTGAAGCCGTAGAAGCGACCGGCGCTACCGCGTCCGTAATCTATGTACCGGCTCCGTTCTGCAAAGACTCCATTCTGGAAGCAATCGATGCAGGCATCAAACTGATCATCACCATCACCGAAGGCATCCCGACGCTGGATATGCTGACCGTGAAAGTGAAGCTGGATGAAGCCGGCGTGCGCATGATTGGCCCGAACTGCCCAGGTGTTATCACCCCGGGCGAGTGCAAAATCGGCATCATGCCTGGCCACATCCACCTGCCGGGTAAAGTGGGTATCGTTTCCCGCTCTGGCACCCTGACCTACGAAGCGGTAAAACAAACTACCGATACCGGTCTGGGCCAGTCTACCTGTGTGGGTATCGGCGGTGATCCGATCCCTGGCTCTAACTTCATCGATATCCTGAAACTTTTCCAGGAAGATCCGCAGACTGAAGCGATCGTCATGATCGGTGAGATCGGCGGTAGCGCTGAAGAAGAAGCGGCAGCCTATATCAAAGAGCACGTGACCAAGCCAGTGGTTGGCTATATCGCGGGTGTTACCGCGCCTAAAGGCAAACGTATGGGCCATGCCGGCGCCATCATTGCCGGCGGCAAAGGGACTGCAGACGAGAAGTTTGCGGCGCTGGAAGCGGCAGGGGTTAAAACCGTGCGCAGCCTGGCTGACATCGGCGAGGCAGTCAAAGCGGTTCTGAACCGCTAATTTACCTGCGGTAGTCCGTGTTCAAGCAGGGTCAGACCAAGCGTCTGGCCCTGTTTTTTTTTGCCTGTCGGAGGGCTGGCCGGGCATCAATGTGGTCGTGGTGGGGATTAGCGGCGTCAATTAAGCGGGAAAGGGGCTGGGGCAGGCGTATTTAAGCGCTGCTTTATCGATAATAATTCTTTTTATTGCCTATAATTATCAGAGTAAAAAAATAAGCTAAGCTTGTCCTATTGGTAGGTTAATAAACGTTAACATCATTCACACTCAAGACTTCATTTAAATACAGTCAGCCATTAAATATCACATCTATTTAACACAAAAAGTACCTACATAGACTACGAAACCATTGTGTAACATAACCACAAGATAATTATGAGAAATTGTGAGCTGAATCTGGAAATAAAATCCGGATAGGCTTAAATTGTTTCAGATCAAATTACGCCTGAATACCTCTTTGGGGGAAAATTTGACCTGTAACCCAAAGTCTAACCCATATCACGTAAAAACCTATTTATTGTGTGGGATTGGGCGAGTATCATCCATGCTGAATATGGATGGTTGATCTTGTTGCATTTGTTACCCGTTGTCGGTTTTCAGTGGTGTGTTTTGTGCACTGGCCAGTAGTCAGGCCCGCGTCGAATGCATGGTTGAAAGCGGAGAGGCTGGATCAAATTTTTGTTGTGTTTAAGGGCATTCACTGCGGGGCGTTACCGGTAGCTTCACCCGAAGTCATATCGATAACCGCATGTCGGAGTCTTCCTGCGAGGAGCAAGGAGTCAAGATGTTTGATATTGTCGAACTGTCGCGCTTACAGTTTGCTTTAACGGCGATGTACCACTTCTTATTTGTCCCATTAACGCTGGGTATGGCGTTCTTGCTGGCAATTATGGAAACGGTATATGTACTGTCAGGCAAGCAAATCTATAAAGATATGACCAAATTCTGGGGCAAGTTATTTGCAATTAACTTTGCCCTGGGTGTGGCCACCGGTTTGACCATGGAGTTCCAGTTCGGGACTAACTGGTCATATTTCTCCCACTACGTCGGTGATATTTTCGGGGCCCCGCTGGCCATCGAAGGTCTGATGGCGTTCTTCCTTGAATCGACGCTGGTCGGCCTGTTCTTCTTCGGCTGGGATCGTCTGGGCAAGGTGCAGCACATGGCCGTTACCTGGCTGGTGGCACTGGGCTCAAACTTCTCTGCGCTGTGGATCCTGGTCGCCAACGGTTGGATGCAAAACCCGATCGCCTCGGATTTCAACTTCGAAACCATGCGTATGGAGATGCTCAGCTTCTCCGAACTGGTGCTCAACCCGGTTGCGCAGGTGAAGTTCGTGCATACCGTGGCCGCCGGCTACACCTGTGGCGCGATGTTCGTTCTGGGTATCAGCTCTTACTATCTGTTGAAAGGCCGTGACCTCGCCTTTGCCAAACGCTCCTTCGCTATTGCCGCCAGCTTCGGTATGGCTGCCGTGCTGTCCGTTATCGTTCTGGGTGATGAATCCGGCTACGAAATGGGCGACGTGCAGAAAACCAAACTGGCCGCCATCGAAGCCGAGTGGGACACGCAACCGGCACCGGCTTCCTTTACCCTGTTCGGTATTCCGAATCAGGATAAAATGGAAAACTCCTACTCGATCCAAATCCCTTACGCGCTTGGCCTTATTGCTACCCGCTCAACAGATACCCAGGTCACCGGCCTGAAAGATCTGATGGCGCAGCATGAAGTGCGCATTCGCAACGGGATGAAAGCCTATGGGCTGCTGGAAGAGCTGCGCGGCGGCAATACTGACCCGGCGGTACGCACCGAGTTCAATAAAGCCAAGCAGGACCTGGGCTACGGCTTACTGTTGAAGCGTTATACCCAGAACGTCACCGACGCGACGGAAACGCAGATCCAACAGGCAACCAAAGACTCGATTCCACGCGTAGCACCGCTGTACTTCGCCTTCCGTATCATGGTGGCCTGTGGCGTGCTGATGCTGTTGATCATCGGTCTGTCGTTCTGGAGCGTGATCCGCAACCGTGTCGGTCAGAGAAAATGGCTGCACCGTGCGGCGCTGTATGGCCTGCCGCTGCCGTGGATCGCGATCGAAGCCGGCTGGTTTGTGGCTGAATACGGTCGTCAGCCTTGGGCGATTGGTGAGGTGCTGCCGACTGCGGTCGCCAACTCTTCACTGACTGCAGGCGACATTCTGTTCTCGATGGGGCTGATTTGCGGCTTGTACACCCTGTTCCTGGTGGCTGAAATGTACCTGATGTTCAAATTTGCACGTCTGGGTCCAAGCAGCCTGAAAACTGGCCGCTACCACTTTGAACAACCGACTGCCGCCGTGCAGGAAGCGCGCTAAACAGGAGTCCACGTATGTTTGATTATGAAGTACTGCGATTTATCTGGTGGGTCCTGATTGGCGTACTGCTGATCGGTTTCGCTGTCACCGACGGTTTCGACATGGGGGTCGGCATCCTGGTGCGCATTATCGGTAAAACCGATACCGAGCGCCGGGTGATGATCAACTCCATCGCACCACACTGGGACGGTAACCAGGTGTGGCTGATCACTGCCGGTGGCGCACTGTTCGCCGCCTGGCCGATGGTCTATGCGGCGGCGTTCTCCGGTTTCTATGTTGCCATGATCCTGGTGCTGTCAGCCTTGTTCTTCCGCCCGGTCGGTTTTGACTACCGCTCGAAGCTGGAGAGCAGCCGCTGGCGCAACATGTGGGACTGGGGCATCTTTATCGGCAGCTTCGTGCCTGCGGTGGTATTCGGCGTGGCGTTCGGCAACCTGTTGCAGGGCGTGCCGTTCCACATGGATGAATACATGCGCCTGTTCTACACCGGCAACTTCTTCCAACTGCTCAATCCGTTTGGTCTGTTGGCGGGCGTGGTCAGCTTGACCATGCTGGTGACTCAGGGGGCAACTTACCTGCAGATGCGTACCAGCGGTGAAATTCACCTGCGTGCTCGCGCTGCGGCGCAGATCTCCACGCTGGTGATGGCGGTGTTCTTCCTGTTGGGCGGTATCTGGCTGGTGAAAGGCATCGACGGTTATGTGATTACCTCGACGCTGAACACCATGGCGGAGTCTAACCCGATGCGTAAAGAAGTGGCTCATCAGGCCGGTGCCTGGTTGATCAACTTCAACAAGTATCCGCTGCTGTGGGCACTGCCTGCACTGGGCGTGGTGCTGCCGCTGTTCACGGTGCTGTTCTCGCGCTTGTCGAAAGACGCGCTGGCGTTCGTGACCTCGTCGCTGACCATTGCCTGTGTGATCCTGACCGCCGGGGTGACCATGTTCCCGTTCGTGATGCCGTCAAGCACCGTGCCTAACATCAGCCTGACCATGTGGGACGCCACCTCCAGCCTGTTGACGCTGCAAGTGATGACCGTTGTCGCGGCGATCTTCGTGCCTATCGTTCTGGCGTACACCAGCTGGTCGTACTACAAAATGTTCGGCCGTCTCGACAAGAACTTCATCGAGAACAACAAGCATTCGCTGTATTAAGGATAGGGAGCTAAACCATGTGGTATTTTGCCTGGATTCTCGGAACGCTTCTTGCCTGTGCCTTCGGCATCATCACGGCGCTGGCGCTTGAGCACCACGAAGATTCAAAAGCACAGCAAGACGATAAGTGATGAGTTTGTCACTGACTGACAAGCTGTACGCTATCACCGACAAGGGCCCGGTCCGGGCCCTTTCACTGGTGCTGGCGTTGATTTTGGCGGGCTGTATTTTCTGGGATCCGACCCGCTTTGCGGCGAAGACCAGCTCGCTGGAGATTTGGGAAGGACTGCTGCTTATTTGGGCAGTCTGTGCCGGGGTGGTTCATGGGGTCGGGTTCCGACCGCAACGCACCCTGTGGCGAGCTTTTTTTGCGCCACTTCCGGCAATTGTGATCCTGGCCGCAGGATTACTTTACGTTTCTTTATAATCTCCGCTATACCCCCAAGTTATGGGCCATCGCGGCCCATAATTATTTTCGTTCCCATCTTGTAACCCATTCCCAACCCGATCCGTCTTGCGTATAGTAGCACCGTTAAATTGCATTGCTGGGAAGTAGAGTGAGTAATACGTTGTTTCGATGGCCGGTTCGCGTTTACTACGAAGATACCGATGCCAGTGGTGTGGTCTATCACGCCCGCTATGTGGCTTTTTTTGAAAGAGCGCGCACCGAGATGCTGCGTCATCATAACTTTCATCAACAGCAGCTGCTCAGTGAAAATGTCGCCTTCGCTGTCCGGCGCATGACGGTTGATTATCTGCTTCCTGCTCGTCTTGACGACCAGCTGGAAGTCCAGAGTGAAATCACCTCAATGCGCGGGGCTTCTCTTACGTTTGCTCAACGCATTGTCAATTCTGACGGAACTCTTTTGAGTCAGGCCGACGTGTTGATTGCATGTATTGATCCACACCAAATGAAGCCGATAGCGCTTCCTAAGTCTATTGTCGCGGAGTTTAAGCAGTGAATGAGATGAACATCCTAGATTTATTCTTGAAGGCCAGCCTGCTGGTTAAGCTTATCATGTTGATTTTGATATGCTTCTCAGTGGCCTCCTGGGCGATCATCATCCAGCGTACCCGCATCCTTAATGCGGCCACGCGTGACGCCGAAGCCTTTGAAGACAAATTCTGGTCCGGTATTGAGCTTTCCCGTTTGTATCAGGAAAGCCAGGCACGTCGCGATAGCCTGACCGGCTCAGAGCAAATTTTCCACTCTGGTTTCAAAGAGTTCGCTCGTTTGCACCGCGCTAATAACCATGCGCCGGAATCGGTGATCGAAGGTGCGTCACGTGCCATGCGTATCTCGATGAACCGCGAACTGGAAACGCTGGAAAACCACATTCCTTTCCTCGGCACCGTGGGTTCGATCAGTCCGTATATCGGCCTGTTCGGCACCGTGTGGGGGATTATGCACGCCTTTATCGCACTGGGTGCGGTGAAACAGGCCACGCTGCAAATGGTAGCACCGGGTATCGCCGAAGCACTGATCGCAACCGCCATCGGTCTGTTCGCCGCTATCCCGGCCGTTATGGCCTATAACCGCCTCAACCAGCGCGTCAACAAGCTTGAGCAGAATTACGACAACTTTATGGAAGAGTTCACCGCTATTCTGCATCGTCAGGCCTTCTCCAGCGACAGCAAATAAGTAGGAGGTAGCATGGCGAGAGTTCGTGGACGTAATCGGCGCGAGCTGAAGTCCGAAATTAACATCGTTCCGTTGCTCGACGTGTTGCTGGTGCTGTTGCTGATCTTTATGGCAACTGCACCGATCATCACCCAGAGCGTTGAGGTTGATCTGCCGGACGCCACCGATTCCAAAGCGGTTTCCAGCAGTGATAATCCACCGGTGATCCTCGAGGTTTCCGGCGTGGGCCAATACACCATGGTGGTGGATCACGACCGCATGGAACTGTTGCCGCCGGAGCAGGTTGCAGCCGAAGCCAAGTCGCGTTTGGCGGCCAACCCCAAGACGGTCTTTTTGATCGGTGGGGCGAAGGAAGTTCCGTACGATGAGATTATCAAGGCATTGAATATTCTCCATCAGGCGGGCGTCACTTCCGTGGGGCTGATGACCCAGCCAATTTGACCCTAAGGTCAGTGGCAACCCGGTTCCTGCGCTGCGGTGCAGGAACCCCGTATAAGCAACACCAGTTTTTGGGAATCTATTTTGGTAAAGGCAACTGAGCAAAACGATAAGCTGAACCGCGCCGTTATTGTTTCGGTCGTTCTGCACTTTGTATTGATTGCCCTGCTGATTTGGGGCTCGCTGCAAGAAAACGTCGAAATGAGTGCCGGCGGTGGCGGCGACGGTTCGGTCGTCGGTGCAGTGATGGTCGATCCCGGGGCAGTGGTAGAGCAGTACAACCGCCAGCAACAGCAGAGTAACGACGCGCAGCGTGCTGAAAAGCAGCGCCAGAAAAAAGCGGAGCAACAGGCCGAAGAACTTCAGCAGAAGCAGGCGGCGGAACAACAGCGCCTGAAAGAGCTGGAGAAAGAGCGTTTGACCGCGCAGGAAAAAGCGGCTCAGGACGCGAAAGAACAGGCTGAACAGCAGAAGCAGGCCGCAGAGCAGCAAAAGCAAGCGGCGGAGCAACAAAAGCAGGCAGCTGAACAGCAAAAAGTGGCCGAGAACGCCGCGGCGAAAGCCAAAGAACAACAGAAAGTAGCGGAAGCCGCTGCCGCCAAGGCCAAGGCCGAAGCGGATAAAGTCGCTAAAGCACAGGCAGACGCGCAGAAGAAAGCCGAGTCTGAAGCCAAGAAAGAAGCTGCCGCCGCGGCTACCGCCAAGAAACAGGCGGAAGAAGCGAAGAAAGCCGCTGCTGCTGAAGCTGCAGAGAAAAAAGCCGCTGCCGACGCCGAGAAGAAGGCTGCCGCAGAAGCTGAGAAGGCTGAGAAAAAAGCGGCTGCTGATGCCGAGAAGAAAGCGGCCGCAGAGGCGGAGAAAAAAGCTGCTGCTGCTGCTGCTGAAAAGGCCGCAGCCAAGAAAGCCGCAGATGCCAAGAAGAAAGCGGCTGCAGCCGCAGCTGAGCAGTCTTCGGAAGTTGATGATTTGTTTGGTGGCCTGGCGGACGGTAAAAACGCGCCGAAAGGCGGCGGCAAGCAGAAGGGTGACGGTAAACCGGCCGGTCAGGGCAATGCCAAGACTGCGGGTGCCAGTGGGGCCGAGATCAACGGTTATCTGGGACAGATCACTTCGGCGATTCAAAGCAAGTTCTATGATGCAGATTTGTATAAAGGGCGTAAGTGCGACCTGCGAATCAAACTGGCACCGGATGGCCTGTTGATTGATGTTAAATCCGAAGGGGGCGATCCGGCACTGTGCCAGGCGGCAATAGCTGCTGCGAAGCAGGCGAGAATACCGAAACCGCCAAGTCAGGCAGTGTATGAGGTGTTTAAGAATGCTCCCCTTACGTTTAAGCCACAATAATGGTTGTTTTAGCTGAGACATATCGCAGGGATGTACTAAGGTAACCAACAGGGATTATGTAGTTTTGTTTGAGTTGGTTTGTTAAAATTCTGCTAATTTATCGCAGGCATTCCGCCTGGATAAGGGAGATGAGATGAAGCAGGCATTTCGAGTAGCGCTAGGTTTTTTAATACTGTGGGCATCCGTTCTTCACGCGGAAGTTCGCATTGAAATCACCCAAGGGGTCGACTCCGCTCGTCCGATTGGCGTGGTGCCGTTTAAATGGGCGGGCCCAGGCACGCCTCCGGAAGATATTGGCAAAATTGTCGGCGCAGACCTGCGCAACAGCGGCAAATTCAACCCAATTGACGTGGCGCGTATGCCGCAGCAACCTACCACCGCGTCTGAAGTGACGCCGGCGGCCTGGACTGCATTGGGCATTGACGCGGTCGTGGTCGGCCAGGTGCAACCTGGTGCAGACGGCGGCTACCTGATCTCTTATCAACTGGTGGACACTTCGGGCTCACCAGGCACCGTTCTGGCGCAGAACCAGTATAAAGTGACCAAACAATGGTTGCGTTATTCTGCTCACACTGCCAGTGACGAAGTGTTTGAGAAGCTGACCGGTATCAAGGGCGCATTCCGTACCCGTATCGCATACGTAGTGCAGACCAACGGCGGGAAATTCCCGTATGAGCTGCGCGTAGCGGATTACGACGGCTACAACCAGTTTACGGTACATCGTTCACCAGAACCGCTGATGTCCCCGGCCTGGTCGCCGGACGGCAGCAAACTGGCGTACGTAACCTTTGAAAGCGGCCGTTCTGCGCTGGTTGTGCAGACCCTGGCTAACGGTGCTATCCGTCAGATCGCTTCGTTCCCGCGTCACAACGGTGCGCCGGCGTTCTCACCGGACGGCAGCCGCCTGGCGTTTGCGCTGTCTAAAAGCGGTAGCCTGAACCTGTACGTGATGAATCTTGGCTCTGGCCAGATCACCCAAATCACCGACGGGCGCAGCAACAATACCGAACCGACCTGGTTCCCGGATGGGCAGTCTCTGGCCTATACCTCCGACCAGGGCGGCAGACCACAGATTTATAAAGTCAGTGCCAGTGGCGGTGCGTCACAGCGTCTGACATGGGAAGGCTCTCAGAATCAGGATTCTGAAGTCAGCTCTGATGGTAAATTCCTGGTGATGGTGAGCTCTAACAGTGGTGCTCAGCATATCGCCAAACAAGATCTCGGATCGGGTGCAGTTCAAGTTTTGACCGGCACCTTCCTGGACGAAACGCCTAGTATTGCGCCAAATGGCACCATGGTGATCTATAGCTCCACGCAAGGTATGGGCTCCGTGCTGCAACTGGTATCGACTGATGGGCGTTTTAAAGCGCGTCTTCCGGCAACTGATGGACAGGTCAAATTCCCTGCCTGGTCGCCGTATCTGTGATGCATGTGTAAATATGTATGGCAAACTATAAAAGGATTAAAGAAATGCAACTGAACAAAGTGCTGAAAGGGCTTCTGCTGGCACTGCCAGTTCTGGCTGTAGCGGCTTGTAGTTCTAACAAAAGCGCAAACAACGACCAATCTGGTATGGGCGCTGGCGCTGGCACTGGTACAGAAAATGGCAGCAGCAACCTGTCTTCTGAAGAACAAGCTCGTCTGCAGATGCAAGAACTGCAGAAGAACAACATTGTTTACTTCGGCCTGGACAAGTATGACGTGAGCTCTGAGTTCGCTCAGATGCTGGACGCGCACGCTGCATTCCTGCGTAACAACCCGTCTTACAAAGTGACCGTTGAAGGCCACGCGGATGAACGCGGTACGCCGGAATACAACATTGCCCTGGGTGAGCGTCGTTCTAACTCAGTCAAAATGTACCTGCAAGGTAAAGGCGTTTCTGCTGACCAGATCTCTATCGTTTCTTACGGTAAAGAAAAACCAGCAGTACTGGGCCACGACGAAGCGGCTTATGCTAAAAACCGTCGTGCAGTTCTGGTTTACTAAGAGAATCGCATGAACAGTAACTTCAGACGTCACTTGTTGAGTCTGTCGTTACTGGTTGGCGTAGCGGTCCCATGGGCCGCTACTGCCCAAGCGCCAATCAGTAATGTCGGCTCCGGCTCGGTCGAAGACCGTGTCACCTCACTTGAGCGCATCAGCAATGCTCAGGGCCAGCTTTTAAACCAACTCCAGCAACAACTCTCTGACAACCAGCGCGATATTGACTCTCTCCGCGGGCAAATCCAGGAAAACCAATATCAACTGAATCAGGTTGTTGAACGCCAAAAGCAGATCTATCAACAGATGGATAGCATCAGCCAGGGCGGCGCTCAGAGCTCCGCTGCTGCAGCGGGTGCCGCAGGTGGGGCAGCAGCGGCTGCGTCCACTGACGGCGCTGAGAGCGCCTCTGCGGGCGCTACAGCCGCAGCGCCGGCCAGTACGGGTGATGAAAACAGCGACTACAACGCCGCTGTTTCATTGGCGCTGGAAAAAAAGCAGTATGACCAGGCTATTTCCGCTTTTCAGTCCTTCGTAAAACAGTACCCAAAATCAACTTACCAGCCCAACGCCAACTATTGGCTCGGCCAGTTGTTCTACAACAAGGGTAAGAAAGATGATGCGGCTTACTATTATGCGGTGGTGGTGAAGAATTACGCAAAATCACCTAAGGCACCGGACGCAATGTACAAGGTAGGTATCATCATGCAGGAAAAAGGGCAGGCCGATAAAGCCAAAGCCGTGTTCCAGCAGGTGATTAAACAATACCCAACCAGTGCTGCGGCCAAACAGGCGAAAAGTCGAGTAGCAGGTTAGTCAGTAAAAAAATGAGCCCAGAAGTTAGTCGATTTGACCGATTTCTGGGCTCATTCGTGTGAAGAACAAGCAGTTGAACCTGTTGTTTATAAATTTAGGTTGCGCTGCCAAGATAAATTAGTAATATATGCCGCCGTTGCCAAGACATCTTGCAAGATGTTAAAGCAGCAAGGAAATTGGGTCGTTAGCTCAGTTGGTAGAGCAGTTGACTTTTAATCAATTGGTCGCAGGTTCGAATCCCGCACGACCCACCAATTTCTGAAGTAGTAGCAGTAACCACACTAGTGGGTGATTAGCTCAGTTGGTAGAGCATCTCCTTTACACGGAGGGGGTCGGCGGTTCGAGCCCGTCATCACCCACCACTGCTGTGGGCCGTTAGCTCAGTTGGTAGAGCAGTTGACTTTTAATCAATTGGTCGCAGGTTCGAATCCCGCACGGCCCACCATTTCAGAATGGTTTTTCCGCAATACGAGCTTCGGTTTTGTATTGGTTGTTCAGCAGTAAACCACGTCAGTGGGCCGTTAGCTCAGTTGGTAGAGCAGTTGACTTTTAATCAATTGGTCGCAGGTTCGAATCCCGCACGGCCCACCATTATTGCAGCGAGTTCCTCTCCTGCTTACGCGGTTCAGCAGTATCCCCTCAGTGGGCCGTTAGCTCAGTTGGTAGAGCAGTTGACTTTTAATCAATTGGTCGCAGGTTCGAATCCCGCACGGCCCACCATTTCACAGAGTACCTCAGCACTTTTCCCAAAACTTGAGCATCGCATAACGCACGAACCGTGTGGGTGAGACCCTGCGTTCAGGTTCGAGCATCGCGCAGCGATACGACAACGCGCAGCGTTGCCCGAAGGGTGAGGCCAAAGGCCGAATCAATCCCGCACGGTATCCCCGGTTTGCCCCCAGCATCTTCAATCCGTTTTATCCGTTTATCTCTTTTAGTACCTGGTTGTACCTGGAACCCTCTCTTTCTTTGCATTTTATCCTTTCAAATTTTTAATGAATTAAACACCTTCCGCGCAAATATAAAATATCAGCGGACTTTTCGCACAAATAAAGGTATTTTGTTTAGTATATAAAACGAAGGGGGTTGCGATGGGGTGATACCCGGGCAGCAGACACCCAGCCTAGCACAGAGATTGCAGCGATGAGTGAAATGTTTGATGTTAATGCGGCGGTGTACCCGTTCCCGCCCAAGCCGGTACCGCTGGACGACGCGCAGAAGGCGTTTTACCGCGAGAAGATTAAAATCCTGCTCAAGCAGCGTAATGCGGTGATGGTAGCCCATTACTATACCGATCCGGAGATCCAGGCGCTGGCGGAAGAAACCGGTGGCTGCGTGGCGGACTCGCTGGAGATGGCGCGCTTTGGCAGCAATCATCCGGCTTCGACCCTGCTGGTTGCCGGGGTGCGTTTTATGGGGGAAACCGCCAAGATCCTCAGCCCCGAAAAACGGGTGCTGATGCCGACGCTGAACGCGGAGTGCTCGCTGGATCTCGGTTGCCCGGAAGAAGAATTCAATGCCTTTTGCGACAGCCACCCGGACAGAACCGTGGTGGTCTACGCTAATACCTCAGCGGCGGTAAAAGCGCGGGCGGACTGGGTGGTTACCTCCAGTATCGCTGTTGAACTGATTGAACATCTCGACAGCCTGGGTGAGAAAATCATCTGGGCGCCGGATCGCCACCTGGGTAGCTATGTGCAAAAGCAAACCGGTGCAGATATGCTGTGCTGGCAGGGTGCCTGTATCGTCCATGACGAGTTTAAAACCCAGGCCCTGATGCGGATGAAGGCCTTGTACCCGAACGCGGCGATACTGGTGCATCCGGAGTCACCACAGGCGGTGGTCAGCCTGGCCGATGCGGTAGGCTCAACCAGCCAATTGATTCAGGCGGCGAAAAACCTGCCTAATTCGCAGCTGATTGTTGCCACCGATCGCGGTATTTTTTATAAGATGCAACAGGCCTGCCCGGACAAAGAGTTGTTCGAAGCGCCAACCGCCGGGGAAGGTGCCACCTGTCGCAGCTGCGCACACTGCCCGTGGATGGCGATGAATGGCCTGAAGGCTATCGCCGATGGGCTGGAGCACGGCGGTGTACTGCATGAGATCCATGTCGATGCCGCGCTGCGTCAGAAGGCGCTGATCCCGCTGAACCGGATGTTGGATTTCGCCGCTGAGTTAAGGGTGCAAGTTAAAGGGAACGCTTAACCATTTAATAAGGAAGATAAAATGAGCTTTTTCAGTACCAGCAATATCCTGGTGCATATCCCGCTGGGAGCGGGGGGCTACGATCTGTCATGGATTGAGGCTATCGGCACCCTGTTTGGCCTGCTGTGCATTTGGTATGCCAGCAAAGAGAAAATTATCAATTACCTGTTCGGCCTGATTAACGTCACGCTGTTTGCGGTGATTTTCTTTCAAATCCAGCTTTACGCCAGCCTGCTGCTGCAGCTGTTCTTTTTTGTCGCCAATATCTACGGCTGGTACGCCTGGAGCCGTCAGACTCAGGATAACCAGGCCGAGCTGAAGATACGTTGGCTGTCACTGCCGAAGGCGCTGAGCTGGACGGCGGTGTGCGTTATCGGCATAGCCTTGATGACGTTCAATATTGACCGCGTGTTTGCCTGGTTGACGCAGGCAGCGGTGACGGTGATGCAGGGACTTGGTTTGAGCGTGCAAATGCCGCAGCTGCAGCCGGATGCCTTCCCATTCTGGGATTCGACCATGATGGTGTTGTCGATCGTGGCGATGATCCTGATGACGCGCAAGTACGTGGAAAACTGGCTGTTGTGGATAGTGATTGACGTGATCAGCGTGGCGATATTCGCCTACCAGGGCGTCTATGCCATGGCGCTGGAATACGTGATCCTGACGTTGATTGCGCTGAACGGCTCCTGGCTGTGGATCAAAAGCGCCGGCAACAATCAATCGCGGCCATTATCTTCTGCACCATAATAACGCTGGGGCGCCGAATAAGGCGCCCCAGTTGATTCTAGTGATGATGTCCCACATGTGAATGTGAGTGGTCACTCGGCTCGGGGGCCCGGTTAATCCCACAGTCGGGTGTATCACAGTGCTGATATTCCATCTGAATGGTTACGTGACCAATCCGATAGTGCTCCAGCAGATAGGCCTGAATACGGCGCAGCAGGCCATCATGGTCGTGCGGCGGTATCACCTGCGCATGCAGCGTCATCAACTTTTGTTCACCAATCTGCCACACATGGACGTGATGAATATTGCGCACTTCCGGAATATTCAAACACAGGTCCTTTTGCAACTTGTTGATGTCCACCTCCTGCGGCGTGCCTTCCAACAGTTCATGGAAACTCTCTTTCAGCAGTCGCCAGGCGCTGCGTATCACCAGACAAGACACCAGCACTGACAATATCGGGTCAATCGGCGTCCAGCCAGTGGTCAGGATCACAATGGCGGCGGCGATGGCGCCCACCGACCCCAGTAAATCCCCCAGCACATGCAATGCGGCAGCGCGCACATTGATATTCTTCTCTTCGCTGCCCCGGTGCAGTAGCCAGAAGGCGAACAGGTTGGCCAGCAGCCCCGCTATGGCGATAATCAGCATTGGCGTACCCATCACCGGCTGTGGCTCGAAGAAACGCCGTATCGCCTCCCACAGGATGAATACCACGATCACCAACAGCGCGGCGGCGTTGAGGAAGGCCGCCAGGGTGGTCAGACGCAGATAACCGAAGGTGTGGCGCGCATTGGGCTTACGCTGTGAGAAGTGGACGGCCATCAAGGCCACCAGCAGCGCGGCGGCGTCGGTGAGCATATGGCCGGCATCCGCCAGAAGCGCCAGTGAACCTGAAATTAACCCGCCGGCCACTTCGGCGACCATAAAGACCGCGGTGACTAAAAAAGCGGTCAGTAGGCGTTTACTATTACTGTCTTTTGGCTGGTGTACGTGTGGGGCGTCCGACATTATTCTTCCTTATCCATAGCAAAATACGACTCGTCAGTGCTGACCAGATTATCCAGTTCTATCAGGATCTGTTCCACTAACGTACTCAATTCAGTATAGGCGGCCTGAATGAATGTTCCTTCACGACCGCTGTCCGCCAGTTGTTGGCACAGGTTGGCCGCTGCAGGCAGTTGCAACATCAGCAGGCTGCCCTTGATGCGATGCGCGGCTTGCGCCAGGGTTGGCCAGTCCTGATTCTGTGCCGCCTGCTCAAGCCGTTGCCGGTCCTGCCGCAGCGTCGCCTGCAGCGTTGTTGCCAAACGCAGGATCATCGGTCGCTCATTACCGGCCATATCGACCAGGGTTTGCTGCAGGTCAGTAAGGACTAACTGCCGCTCCAGCGCCTGGGGTTGCTGCGGTAGCGTCTGGGCTATTGCGGCCAGAGCAATTGGCTTGGTTAAAAAGCGATCTATCGCCACCAGGCCTGGCGGGATGCGGGTAAATTCCTGCACGTCGGCCGAGCAGAGAATGATCTGGCAGGCCGGGCGCTGATGGCGTTGCTCGTCGCGGCGTATCAGCCTCGCCAGCGTCAGGCCGTCCGGACGCGGCATATTGTAATCGATAAACAGCAGGTCGAACGGCTGCCGACGGTGGGCCTTCAACAGCTTATGGCCCTGCTCGAATAACGTCGGCTGCAGGCCGAAGTGGCGCAGTTGCCGCTCCATCAACAGCAGGTTGGTGGGGTGATCGTCGATCAGGGCTACGCGCAGGGTTGGCGGCGGCAGAATGAGTGGTGTGTCGGCCTGCTGAGTCGTGGGATCGACAGCGACCTGGCTTACCGGCACGGACAGTGTCACCTGAGTGCCGAGGCCGGGTTGCGATTGCAACGCAATTCGACCGCCCATTTGTTCGATAATCTCTTTACAGATAGACAGCCCCAACCCGGTTCCCTGAACGGATACGCGCTGTGCACCGCGTGCGCGATAGAACGGCTGGAACAGTTTATCTATCTCATCGGCGGCGATACCACAGCCGCTGTCGGCCACCGTCAGCCACAGTTCCCCCTGCGGTGGAACCTGCTCATGCCAACCGATATTCACCTGAATAGTGCCGTGTGGCGTGAACTTAATTGCATTGTTTATCAGATTGTTAGCCACCTGAAGTAAACGCTCACCATCAATGAGAACAGCGGCGGGCAGGTTGTCGGCCGCACTGACGTTTAGCGTCACCGGGCGTTCGCCGATCAGCGGTTGATACAGGGCGTTGATGTGGGCTATCCAGGGTTGCAGCGCCACGCTCCGGGCGACCAGCGTCAACGAACCGGTTTCCAGGCGCGCGTGATCTTGCAAATCATTGAGCAGGTTAAGCAAAGACGACGCCGAACTGTAAATCACCGGTAAGCCCTCCGGCGTCGGCTGGCGTTTAAGCTCCAGTTCCAGCAGGCCAAGAATGGCGTGCATTGGCGTACGCAGTTCATGGCTGACGGTGGCCAGAAACTTGCTCTTCATCCGGTTCTCGGCTTCGGCATGCTGACGAGCCTGCTCGATGACCTCACGCTCACGTTTTTCCCTACGCTGCAGGATGAAGCGCCGCAGGGTCAGCCCCAGCAGCAGCAGGATCGCTGCCGCCAACAGCGCCAGCAGCCAGGTGGTTTGCGGCTGCATGCGGTTTTCATTTACGGCATCAATCAGGTTGCTGCGATCGACAATCCATTCATCGCGCAGCGATTGCAGCGTTTCGGACGGGATCTGCATCAGATTTTTATCGAGGATAGCCAGCAGCAGCGGCTGATCCTGCCGCACGCCGAATGCTACCGGGTAGGCGATGTTATTGGCCGCGAACGCCAGTTTTATCGCGCCGGAATAACGTGACAGGGCGACAAAGTTTGCCGAGATCACATTATCCACCAGCGCATCCAGCTGGCCGTTGGCCAGGGCGTCATACATGGCCTTGCCGTCGGTAAAACGGATCAACTCTTCGTTGGCCGGCACCAGACTCTGTGCCAGGTCGCCCTGCAGCACGCCGATGCGTTTACCGGCCAAATCGCTCCAGGTGGAAATGCCGTTGGCCTGCTGACCGACATAAACCCCCCACAGCGAACGGTGGATCGGCATGCTGGCGCTGTAGCGGGCTTTAACGCCGCGTGCCAAAGGCAGGGCGGTGCGGAAGCTGGCCTGACCGGATTGCACCAATTGGTCGGCCTGCTCGGGGTTGCGCGCCCAGAGCGGCATAAAGCGTAGCCCGGTGTTCTGCGCGATGATATTCAGAATGTCGATTGCGTATCCACGTGCCTGCCCGCCGGAACCCCGGTAGGCGAACGGAAAATTATTCTCGATGGCAGCGTAATAAACGGTGGGATGGGTCGCCACCCAGTGTTTTTCCATCTGGGTCAGATCGGCATTGCCGGTATCGAGATAGCTGGGGATCTTCTTGCTCCAGCGTCTCTGAATGGCGTTCATAAACTCCATCGGGGTATCGGCGATGGCCAGGTTGAGGGTGTCGATCAGCGTCGGGTTGGCGGAGGCAAATACGAATGACAGATTCCCGAGATTGACGGTACTTTCAATCTGATAAAGCTGGCCGAGCTGTAACTGGTCAATGATAAAACTGGCGCTGGCTTCGTCGGCAATAAAGTAGTCGCTGCTGCCGTTGAGCAAGGCATACACCGCCTGCAGGTTATTGTCATAACGCTGCACGTGAGAGGACACCGCCTGCAACGCTTGACCGGCCTGCATATCGGTCAGGGTGCTGATCGCCACCCGCGCGTTGGCGGAATTGAGCATCACCTGGCGGTCATTGCTGCGATCCCGCAGCACACGCAGATTACTGACGTAATAAGGCTGCGAAATCTTCAGGCCGTGCAGGGCTTCATTTTGCGGAATGCCGTACACCAGATCGATAGTCCCGTCATGCAGCGCCTGCTCTAGCTGCGCCAGATCGGCAAAGCCGTAGATCTGAAAGTGAATGCCGGTAACCTGCTGAACATAACCAAGATAGTCGGCGTTCAAACCGTACAAATCGTCATCCACAATGATGTTATAGGGGCTGGTATTTTCACTGATGATGCCGACACGCAACGTGGTATCGCGCCAGGGGTTTTTCTCACTGGCGATCAGCATATCGAGCGGGATATTCAGGTTGCTGACCAACCGATAACTTACCGGCTGCGCTGCCTGTGTGACGTTGCCGAGGCTCAGCAGCAGGGTTAACAGCAACAGGACTCCACGCATCATGGCGTCAGCTCTTTAAACACCGCCACCAGCTCCAGCAGGTTACTGGCGCCAGTCTTGCGCAAAATATTCTTCTTGTGGGTGCTGACGGTTTTGTTGCTGATGCTCAGCATCTCGGCAATTTGCAGATTGGACAACCCTTTACTGAGCAGCCCGAGAATCTGCAGTTCTTTTGGCGTCAGCAGCGAGCCTTCTGTCGGCTGGGTTTCTTCTGCCATCGCGGCGGCGGGAAAGCTCAGTTCCCCGCCCAGCACGGTTTCAATCGCCAGCACCAGTTGTTCCAGTCGGCTGCCCTTGTGAACAAAGCCGTTGGCACCGGCCGCATAGGCCATACGGGCATAAATCTCTTCTTCCTGGGCGGTATAAATCAGGATCGGCTGCTGCGGGTAATGGCGGCGAATCTTTTTCAGCAGCTGCAGGCCGTCTACCTGCGGCAGGCCGATATCGAGGATCACCAGTGCAAAGTCGGCTGCGGCCAACTGAGCCAGCGCCTGTACGTCATCCTCTACCGCCTGTAGAACATAGGAGCGGGAAGACTTGATTAGCGCCGCTTCCAGTGCGACATGAACCACCGGGTGGTCATCAACTAATAACAATGAGGGCATGGCTTGGCTCGAGTAACGGATCCTGGCCGTTAGCATAACCAAAAAGGAGCCACTGTGCTCTGCTGATGAAACAGCACAATCTACTGTTAATCAGGACGTTCATTCTGCAGGCGGCAAAGGTGATTTACAGCGTTATCCTCACAGGCTAAATTGGTCAGATCTACGCTCTGCGAAATAACGCCTCTCGATACCGAATGGAAAAGTGATGAATTACCTAAATGACGATTTACGTATTAAAGAAATTAAGGAACTCCTGCCACCGGTGGCCCTGTTAGAAAAGTTTCCGGCCACTGAACGTGCAGCAGAGACGGTGTCACAGGCACGCAATGCCATTCATCAGATCCTTCGCGGCAGCGACGATCGCCTGCTGGTGGTGATCGGTCCTTGCTCGATCCACGATACCAAAGCCGCCAAAGAGTACGCTGGTCGCCTGCTGGCGCTGCGTCAGGAACTGAGCGGTGAGCTGGAAGTGGTGATGCGCGTTTATTTTGAAAAACCGCGTACTACCGTGGGCTGGAAGGGTTTGATTAACGATCCGCAGATGGATAATAGCTTCCAGATCAACGACGGCCTGCGTTTGGCGCGTAAGCTGCTGCTGGATATCAATGATTCTGGCCTGCCAGCTGCCGGCGAATTCCTCGACATGATCACCCCGCAGTATCTGGCAGATCTGATGAGCTGGGGCGCGATCGGCGCACGCACCACGGAATCTCAGGTGCACCGCGAACTGTCTTCCGGCCTGTCTTGCCCGGTTGGCTTCAAAAACGGCACCGACGGTACCATTAAGGTGGCGATTGATGCCATCAACGCCGCCAGCGCGCCGCACTGTTTCCTGTCGGTAACCAAATGGGGCCACTCGGCCATTGTTAACACCAGCGGTAACGGCGACTGTCACATCATTCTGCGCGGCGGCAAAGAGCCGAACTACAGCGCGGCGCACGTGAAACAAGTCAAAGAAGGCCTGGTTAAAGCGGGTCTGCCTGCACAGGTGATGATCGATTTTAGCCACGCCAACAGCAGCAAGCAGTTCAAAAAGCAGCTGGAAGTGAACGCAGACGTCTGCCAACAGATTGCCGGCGGTGAAAAGGCGATTATGGGCGTGATGATCGAAAGCCATCTGGTGGAAGGCAACCAGAACCTGGAAAGCGGCGATCCGCTGGTCTACGGCAAGAGCGTCACCGACGCCTGCATCGGCTGGTCAGACACCGAAACTGTACTGCGCGAACTGGCGGAAGCAGTGAAAGCACGTCGCAACAAGTAAAGCCCCACTTTGCGCCATAAAAAAAGCCCTCGGCCAAAAACCGGGGGCTTTTTAGATCAACGGGTGAAGATTACTTCGCTTTACCCTGGTTTGCCACGGCGGCCGCTTTAGCGGCGATCTCGTCGGCATTGCCCAGGTAGTAACGTTTGATTGGCTTGAAGTTCTCGTCGAACTCATACACCAACGGCACGCCGGTTGGGATGTTCAGTTCGAGGATCTCGTCTTCGCTCAGGTTATCCAGGTATTTCACCAGCGCACGCAGGGAGTTGCCGTGAGCCGCAACGATAACGCGCTCGCCGCTTTTGATACGTGGCAGGATTTCTTCATCCCAGTAAGGGATCACGCGATCGATGGTCAGCGCCAGGCTTTCGGTCAGCGGCAGCTCTTGCTCGGTCAGCGCGGAGTAACGTGGGTCGTGGCCTGGGTAGCGCTCGTCATCTTTGGTCAGCTCTGGTGGTGTTACGGCAAAACCGCGACGCCATTGCTTAACCTGCTCGTCACCGTATTTTTCTGCGGTTTCAGCCTTGTTCAGACCCTGCAACGCGCCGTAGTGACGTTCGTTCAGTTTCCAGGATTTTTCAGTCGGCAGCCAGGCTTGATCCAGTTCGTCCAGAATGTTCCACAGGGTGTGGATAGCACGCTTGAGTACGGAAGTGTAAGCAAAGTCAAAAGCGAAACCTTCGTTTTTCAACAGTTCGCCTGCAGCTTTCGCTTCGGTGCGGCCTTTCTCAGACAAATCAACATCATACCAACCGGTGAAGCGGTTTTCGTTGTTCCACTGGCTTTCGCCGTGACGCACCAGAACCAGCTTAGTTACAGCCATAGCTTAACTCCTTAATAATCTGACATTTCAATGATAACGAAAATCATTATATTGCCGCGGCCGGTGGCTCGGCAATCGATAGTGTTTAACCATAGCCAATTTCTTGCCGCAAAGTAAGTGCTGTGCCGAGGAAAAGCTGAATCGTTCAGGCGGGCGCCGAATGGGAAGGCAGCACGGCTAAAGGGAATTCAGCCGTGCCGTAGGAGCAGGGGATCAGGCCGATTTTTTCAGGCAAGTGCTCATGAAGGTTTTACGTGCGTCGCCAGTCAGGCTTTTGGTCTTGGCGTCGGCGTTACAGGTTTTCATTTTCTGCTGCTGCGGGGTTAAGGTTTTGGTCGCAGCGGTGCCTTCGGATTTCAGGCAGGTGCTCATAAAGGTGGAGCGGTCCGCGCCTTTCAGCGCTTTGCCAGAGGCCTGTTGATTACAATCGGTCATGCGTTTCTGCTGTGCAGCCTGCGCCGGTGACGGGGTTTTTGCTGCAGTTTCGGCAGCCATCAGGTTGGTGCTCAGCAGTAAACCCGCCAGTAATGGAAGTGCAGTAATCAGACGCATAGGTGTTCCTTCAGCTATTGACCGGCCGGGGTGGCCGAAATTTGTGATTTTACACAAGGTGTTGTGCTTATCACCGTAGCCTGATTCTAGTGTGCACTTTGGAATAAGGAAAGGCAGCGGCCTGCGGCGCGGAGGGGTAAAAAGGTAAGCATTTATAACAAACGGCCCCCTGCCGCTTGGCAAGGGGCGTAGCGGGTCAAATAGGATAAAACTGATAATGGGTGGCGCTGAGATATTGCTGCCCCGGCTGCAACCAACAGTCGGGCTGTGGCCATTCCGGATGGTTAGGGCTGTCTGGCAAAAACTCGCTTTCCAGCGCTACCCCGGCGTAATTGGCATAGCTGCCGCCATCACGTGCCGGGGTGCCGCCCAGATAATTGCCGCTGTAGAGTTGCAACGCCGGTGCGCTGGTGAACACGCTCATTTGCACCTGGCCATCGGCCGACCACAGGTGAGCCGCCGGGCAATCCAGTGCGCCGCAGGTACGGTGCAGCAGATAGGCGTGGTCGTAACCTTTTACCCGTTGCTGGTCGCGATCGCTCAAAAAATCCTGCAGCAGGGTTTTCGACTGGCGGAAGTCCATGCCACTGCCTTCTACCGGGGTTAGGGAGGCGCTGGGGATACCCTCGCTGTCGACCGGCAGATAGCGGTCGGCAAACAGTTGCAGCCGCTGGTGACGGGCATCGGTGCCGGCCCCGTCCAGGTTGAAGTAGGCGTGGTTGGTCAGGTTGACCGGGCAGGCGCTGTCGGTCCGCGCCTGATAGCTGATTTCCAGGCGATTATCGGCGGTGAGGCGGTAGTTGACCTGCACGTCGAGGTTACCGGGAAACCCCTGGTCGCCGTCTGGCGAATGCAGCGCGTAACTCACCTGCTGTTCATCCTGCTGAACAATCCGCCAGCGGCGGGTGTTGAAGCCTTCCGGCCCACCGTGTAACTGGTGTTCCCCCTGATTGGCCACCAGCGGATGCGGCTTGCCATCAATCAACAGGCTGGCGTTAGCGATGCGGTTGGCATAGCGGCCGACGGTAGCCCCCAGGTAGGCTGCCTGCTGCAGGTAATCCGCTGGTGTTTGGCAACCCAGCAGCAGTTCACGCGTGTTGCCTGATTTCAGCGGCAGTACGGCGGAAAGCCAGGTAGCGCCCCAATCCATCAGCGTGACGGTCATCCCGCCGGCGTTTTTCAACTGGGTTAACTGATAAGGCTGGCCGTCCGGAGCCAGCGTCTGGCTGTCGTTTAGCATGTACCGGCCCCCTCTGACGCTTTGCAGACGTAAAAGGTTTCTTTCAGCCCGTTGGTCTGCAACGGATATTCGCGTGCCACGGCTGCGCGAACCGGTTCTACCAGCGCCAGCGGCATCAAGGCCACAATGCAGCCGCCAAAGCCGCCACCGGTCATGCGCACACCGCCGCGCTCGCCGATAACCGATTTAACGATCTCTACCAGCCGGTCAATCGGCGGTACGGTAATTTCAAAGTCATCGCGCATTGAGGCGTGTGACTCTGCCATCAATTTACCCATCAGTTTCATATCACCGGCGGCCAGCGCATCGGCAGCGGCCAGGGTTCGATCGTTTTCGCTGATCACATGGCGCGCTCGTTTGGCGACGATCGGATCCAGTTCATGCTGGATCGGGAAAAACAGATCCGGGCTGACGTCGCGCAGCGCCTTGACGCCGAAGAAGCGTGCGGCCTCTTCACACTGCTCGCGACGAGTGTTGTATTCGCTGTCCACCAACCCGCGCTTCACATTGGAATTGATGATCACCACGGCAACATCTTCCGGCACCGATACCGCCCGGGTCTCCAATGTGCGGCAATCGATCAGCAACGCATGGTCTTTTTCACCGAGTGCGGAAATCAACTGATCCATAATCCCGCAGTTGCAGCCGACGAACTGGTTCTCCGCTTCCTGACCATTGAGCGCCAGTGCTACGCCATCCAGCGGCAGGGCATATAGCGCCTGCATGGCCTGGCCAACGGCAACTTCCAGCGAGGCAGAAGAACTGAGACCGGCGCCCTGCGGCACATTACCGGAAATCACCAGATCCGCGCCGCCAAAATCGGCATTACGCTGCTGCAGGTGCTTGATCACTCCGCGTACATAATCGGACCAACGTTGATCCGGATGGCTGACGATCGGGCTGTCCAGTGAGAATTGATCCTGCTGACCTTCGTAATCGGCGGCGATCACCCGGATCTGACGGTCGTCGCGTTTGGCGCAGGCGATCACCGTCTGATAGTCAATGGCGCACGGCAGCACAAAACCGTCGTTATAGTCGGTGTGTTCGCCGATCAAATTCACCCGGCCAGGGGCTTGAATAGTCAGTGTGGGCGCGTAGCCAAAACGTTCGGTAAACAGGGCGTGGGTAAGGTTCTTCAAACTCATTTTTTGGCTCCGGCTTCACGGTAATGAATATCGCTAACGGCACGCAGACGTTCTGCGGCCTGTTCTGCGGTCAAATCACGCTGGGTTTCCGCCAGCAACTCATAGCCCACCATAAATTTACGCACCGTGGCGGAACGCAGCAGTGGTGGATAGAAATGGGCATGCAGCTGCCAGTGGCGGTGATCCGCATCATTGAACGGTGCGCCGTGCCAGCCCATGGAGTAGGGGAAGGAACATTGGAAAAGGTTGTCGTAACGGCTGGTCAGCTTTTTCAGTGCCAGCGCCAAATCGCTGCTCTGTGCGGCGCTAAGATCGGTAATGCGTTGCACTGCGGTTTTCGGCAGTAACAGCGTCTCAAACGGCCAGGCGGCCCAGTAGGGGACGACCGCCAGCCAATGTTCGGTTTCCACCACCGTGCGGCTGCCGTCAGCCTGTTCACGCTGCACGTAGTCCAGCAGCATTGAGGATTGGTGCTGCTGGAAATACTCGTGCTGCAGGCGATCTTCATGTTCAGCTTCATTGGGCAGGAAACTGTTGGCCCAAACCTGGCCATGCGGATGCGGGTTGGAGCAGCCCATCGCCGCGCCTTTATTTTCAAATACCTGCACCCACGGATAGCGGCGTCCCAGGTCGGCGGTCTGTTCCTGCCAGGCGGCGATCACGCTTTCCAGGGCCGGCAGCGTTAGCTCCGGCAGGGTTTTGCTGTGATCGGGGGAGAAGCAGATCACCCGGCTGGTGCCGCGTGCGCTCTGGCAACGCATTAAGGGATCCTGACTCTCCGGCGCTAGCGGGGTGTCCGTCATCAGCGCGGCAAAGTCATTGGTGAACACATAGGTGTTTTGATAATCCGGGTTCTTATCACCGGTGACGCGGGTATTCCCCGGGCAGAGGAAGCAGTCCGGATCGTGCTGCGGCAGTGTTTCAAGCTGTGCGGCTTCCTGCTGGCCCTGCCAGGGACGTTTGGCGCGGTGCGGTGATACCAATACCCATTGACCGGTCAGCGGGTTGTAGCGGCGATGGGGATGATCGATGGGATTAAAATCCGTCATGACGGTTCCTTTTTCTTGGTCGCTGCGGCTGTGTGTAATCGCTTTCACCTACCGATAACGCCCATTTGACTCATGTAAATGGATAACTATGGCCAAAAATATAGCATGTCCTTTGGAGTAAAAAGGTGATCCAGAGCGAAAAATGGAATCGTTTACACGGCGTGACACAAGCAAGAATACCGCTAGAACGGCAGGGGAAAGAAAGCAGGAAAAGTAACAATCAGGGGCGAGTGATAGCGCTTTCAGCGGCAGAACCGGCAGGGATTTGCCTGCCGGTTCTGAGGATCAGGGGTGTTGGTACAGCGGGTAAGTGAACAGCAGCAGATGGGTCAGATTAAGCCCGAAGTGGAACAGAATCGGCACCCACAGGCGCCCGCTCCACATCCACGCCAGACCGTAAATCAGCCCGGCAAGCGTAGCGAAAGCCACCATCAGCATACCGCCGGCCAGGTGCGCTGCGCCGAAGATCAGTGCGGCGATAATCAATGCCGGCCAGGCCCCTAACCACTGGCTGAGGCGTTGCTGCAGATAGCCACGGAACAGCGCTTCTTCGGCCATACAGACAAAGAACAGGTTGGCCATGATAAACGCCAGGATCCAGGCTGGGGCATGCAATTCAATCTTCAGGCCGCCGAGCGCCACCGCCAACAGCAGCAAGGCCGGGACGCTGATAATCAGCGCGATCCAACCGGATTTGTTAGCGCTTTTACCGGTTTGCGCCGTAAACAACGTAGGTAAACAGGCAAACAGCAGGAAAGGCACCAGCGCCTTGTCGAAGTTGTAATACATGGTGAACGGCGCGCTCAACGGGCCGGTTTTATCACCGTCAATCATCAACTGGTTATGGAACCCCGGCACCCAATGCAGGAATAATGCCACACAGCTTGCAACCACCAGTACTTCGAGTGCAACCGCCAGATTGCGCTGAGCACGAAAATGGTGTCGCAATCCTGCAAGAGCGACAATACCTAATAAACACGCCAGGCTGAGCGGGGTCAGTACTCCATGGTACATCCCCATTCCTGCCGATGCGGCCAAAATTACCCAGGCAATAAGCCGGTTAAATGGCAAAAAGAATAACGCCGTAGCCAGTACGCCCCACATAACTATGTCCCTTTAAAATATGCACACGGTGCCCATTACCGAAGGCAATCATTGCTTTATCGGTGTGCTGATGATCGGTGAGTTGGGCACTATTTTGGATAGTAGCACAGTGAAATGACAGTAAAGGTCGGTGCAGTGGGTGAAATAGTGCGTTCAGCCCTTCATCCAGGCCGATGAACGAGTGATTTCCGCCAGATTCTGCAGAATATCCAGGCTCTGCTGGTGCATCTCCAGAGTCGGCGCGGCGCACAAGTCCTGCAAGATGCTGACCTGAAAACCGGCGTCGTGCGCCTGTCTGGCGGTGCTCTCGATTGCCAGCGGGGTACTGACGCCGCCCAGCAACAAATGATGGCAGTGATGCTGCTGCAGCCAGGCTAACAAATTGTTACCGGCAAAGGCGCAAACTCCGTTCTTTTCGAACTGAAAATCCGCAGGTAATACCTGCAAATCCTGCTCCCACTGGCAACCTACACTGCTTAAACGCAGCGCGCCGACCTGTTTTAGGTGGTTGAACAGCGGAGAGTGGGCGGGAATATCGTGATAGTCATCGGCAAAACCGACGCGTACCCAAATCACCGGAATTTTACGTACCCGAGCGTAAGCCGCAGCGGCATTGGTGTTGGCAATCAGATTTTGCGCGATCACCTGTTCACGGCAATGATTTGCACGCCCTTTGGGGCCAATCAAATCGTCGATAAGATCGATAATAATCAGTGCGGCGGACATAGTGTCTCCAGAAACGAATCCTTTCCCCTTATGATAAAAGGCCAAATGTGATGTGTTACCGGGGAAGTGTTGCCGGATATGTCATCGGATGAGTGGCAAAGCCCCCCATCCGGATTTTTCAGTTCAGCGTATCGTGCTGGTAGCGATAGCCGTCGCCGTCAGGCACAAAGCTCAGACGGTGGGTAATACTCTGTGGCGCGTCCTCTGCATGGTGCGAAACAAACAACAGCTGGGTTGCGCCCTGACCGATCAACACGTCGACAAAACGGCGTACCAGCTGGCGATTGAGCGGATCCAACCCCTGTAGCGGTTCGTCGAGGATCAGCAGCGCCGGGTGCTTGACCAGTGCGCGGGCAATCAATGCCAACCGCTGCTGCCCCCAGGACAGGCTATGGAACGGCGCTTCTCCCTTTGAGCCACCCAGCCCCAGCAGTGCCAGCCATTGGTCGGCCAATTGCCGCTGGCGATCGGACACCGCCTGATAAATGCCAATCGAATCGAAGAAACCGGACAGGATCACGGTACGCACGCTGGCACTGACGCGGTAGTCCAGGTGCAGGCTGCTGCTGACGTAGCCGATATGGCGTTTGATATCCCAGATGGTTTCCCCGCTGCCGCGACGGCGGCCGAACAGGGTGAGATCGTTACTGTACCCTTGAGGATGATCGCCGGTGATCAGGCTGAGCAGGGTGGATTTACCGGCGCCGTTCGGGCCGACGATCTGCCAGTGCTCGCCGGGGTTAACCTGCCAGTCGAGATGATTGAGGATCGGTTGATCGTTATAACTGACTACGCCACCACGCAGGATGATGAGCGGCTGGTCTGCCGGCAGCGTGGTTTTTTGCGCGGGATCTTCGGTTTCCGGCAGCGCCAGGCCATCCAGGTTTTCACTGTGGGCCAGTTGAGCGACCAGTGCGTCGGCCATCACCTGCTGCCGCGTTCCCTGGCTGGCCAAAGTACAGTCCGCCAATACACCCACCTGACGGATAAAGTCCGGCACCTCGTCAAAACGGTTGAGTACCAGCACCAGGGTATAGCCATGCCCTGAAAGGTCGCTCAGCAGCGCAGCCAATTGGGCGCGCGAATTGACATCCAGCCCGTCAAAAGGCTCATCGAGGATCAGCAGGTCGGGTTGCGGCATCAGCGCCCGACACAGCAAGGTTTTGCGTGTTTCGCCGGTAGAAAGATATTTGAAGCGACGTGACAACAGCGGGGTGATGCCGAACTGTTCGGCCAATTGCGCGCAGCGGGCTGGGTCCTTGAGCTCTTCCTGAATGATTTCCGCCACGGTGCGGCCGGTATCTTCTTCGCCAGGGCTAAGCAGGTCGGTATTGTTGCGTTGCCATTCGTCGCTGACCAGTTTTTGCAACTGTTCGAAAGAAATACGTACCGCATGGCGGAAATCACTGCGCCGCTCGCCGCTCAATAACACCAGCTCATTGGCCAGTGCGCGAGCCAGCGCAGATTTACCGCTGCCGTTGGCGCCGACAAAGGCCCAGCTGTCGCCGGCCTGAATATCCAGCGCATCCAGCGTCAGGGTGCGGGTATCGCTTAAGCGGAATGAACCTTGCGAAATGTGCAACGACGACATCACCTGTTCCTTTTTATGCAATTATTTTGTTTAGAAATAGGCGCATTGCAGGGTGATGTCAATCGGCAAAAATGCAACGTTACGTTGCGTTTAACACAACGTGGCGACAATCACCCGATCGGCGTTGAACAAGGCATACACCGCACTGCCGGGCTGCAGTTTAAGCTGCTGTAGTTCTGCGTTGGTTATGGTAGCGCACAGGGTTTCGCCCCCGGTGAGCGTGACCAAAACTTCGCTGTGATCGGCACCTGGCTGGATGCTGGCCACTACGCCTGTCAGCGAGTTGTCCGCCGCGCCGGCCAGTGCCGGATCGGTGTTCAGCTTTACCCACGGGGCTTTAATCAGCGCCAGCACTTCCTTACCGGGCGAGAGCTGCAGTCGATCGGCGCTTTGTTGGGTAATGGCTGCACTGAGGCGGGTTTTGCCGTCGTTCAGTAAAATATCCAGATGTTGCTGCACTTGCTGATGGTCGCGTTCGATCACCGTACCGAAAAATTGGTTGCGCGCGCTGGTTTGCAGCGAAAAGCGTGAGATGGCCGCCAGCAGGCTGTCGAGTGGCAGGTTGTCTTGCTGCAGTACGTCGAAGGCTTTTTGCTGGATCTGCCCCAGCAGGTCGTAAAGCTGGATCAGCCGTTCACCATAATGGGTTACCTGAGCACCGCCGCCACCTTTGCCGCCGGTAGCGCGCTCCACCACCGTTTGCTCCGCCAACTGGTTCATTTCGTTAATTGCATCCCAGGCGCTCTTATAGCTGATGCCTGCCAATTTAGCCCCCTGACTGATGGAGCCGGTGTGTCGGACCTGCTTAAGCAGCGCGATACGGCGCGGATCGGCGAACAGTTTTTGCTGGAGTTTTAGAGTAAGAAGAATTTCGGCCTGCATAACACGTCCCGTCGGCTGCAAAAGGGTTATTGTCGCTGATTTGTGGCGAAAGCGCCAAATGGCACGTTTGGCCGGTTACAAATTTCGTACGGTCTTTAAAATAACCACGTTTTAGTGTGTATTTTGGTTTAAAGTAAAGATTACGTGGCGGTGTTCATTACCGCTCAATGGCAGTTAAGTGAGGCTACCATGATGGAATTATTGATAAGTTTGCTGTTCGCCGTAGTGATGGTGCCGATTGTCATGGCCATCATCCTCGGTTTGATCTACGGTTTGGGTGAGGTGTTCAACGTCTTCTCCAAAGTGGGTCATTCTAAAGAGAACCGCACCTAGCACCACCTTTCCTCTATTAATACCCTATAGCTTTCAAGTTGCAGCTAGGCGACCAGCTTGCTCATCCCCAGGCGCTTACTCGAGTAAGTTACTGGGGGGAGCAAGTGCAGATAACAACGCTGCAGCTTGAAAGATGACGGGTATATACCCGCCGGCATCGTTCGGTGGGTGTTTCTCAAGTTATCTCCCACCGTGCCGATAAACCGCATGACAAGCTTCTGCGTGACGTTATATTATTTTTTATATAACGAAGAGTGATAATGCACGTTAACTTGCGGAGAAAACAATGAAACAGCAATGGACCAAGTGGGTCGGCGGTATCGTATTGATGTCCGGTATGGTTATGCAGGCTTCTGCGGCGGAAAAAGTGACCGTTTTTGCGGCAGCGTCGTTGACTAATGCCTTGCAGGACATCGCGACCCAGTATCAGAAGGGCAAGGATGTTCAGGTCGTTTCTTCATTCGCTTCCTCTTCCACGCTGGCACGCCAGATAGAGCAGGGCGCTCCGGCCGATTTGTTCATCTCCGCCGATCAGCAGTGGATGGATTATGCCATCGACAAACAGCAGATGGTTAAAGATACCCGCTATACCTTACTGGGTAACGAATTGGTGCTGATCGCCGCCAAAGATGCCAAACAGGCTAAAATCACGCTCGATAAGCAGACAGACTGGACGAAATTACTCAATGGCGGCCGGCTGTCGGTGGGCGACCCGGATCATGTACCGGCCGGTATCTATGCCAAGGAAGCACTGCAAAATCTGGGGGCCTGGGCTGCCCTGGAGCCTAAACTGGCGCGTGCCAACAACGTACGCAGTGCCATGACGCTGGTAGAGCGTGGTGAAGCGCCGCTGGGCATTGTTTATGGCTCAGACGCGGTGGCCAGTGATAAAGTCAGCGTAGTGGCTATTTTCCCGGAAGACAGCCACAAACCGGTTGAATACCCGATGGCTATCGTTAAAGGCCATCAGACACCGGCCGTCAGCGCGTTCTACAGCTACCTGAAGAGCCCGGAAGCGGCGGCTATTTTCAAACATTATGGATTCTCCCCGCGTAAATGATTTTGAGCGAGTATGAGTGGCAGGCGGTTGAGCTGAGCCTGAAAGTGTCCTGCGTGGCGGTGGTGTTCAGCTTACCTTTTGGCATTCTGATGGCCTGGGTGTTGGTCCGCTGTCAGTTTCCCGGCAAGTCGCTGCTGGACGGTATTATTCACCTGCCGCTGGTGCTGCCGCCGGTGGTGGTGGGCTATTTATTGCTGATCTCCATGGGGCGGCGCGGTGCGGTCGGTGAATGGCTGTATGACTGGTTCGGTTTCAGTTTCAGCTTTAGCTGGCGCGGTGCCGCGCTGGCTTCCGCAGTGATGGCGTTTCCGCTGATGGTACGCGCCATCCGGCTGGCGCTGGAGGCGGTAGATACCCGTCTGGAGCAGGCTGCCCGTACTCTTGGTGCCAACCCATGGCGGGTATTTTTCACCATTACCTTGCCGCTTTCGTTACCGGGATTGATCGTCGGCGTGGTGCTGGGTTTTGCCCGTTCGCTGGGTGAGTTCGGTGCCACCATTACCTTTGTTTCCAATATTCCCGGCGAGACGCGCACCATCCCGTCGGCAATGTATACCCTGATTGAAACGCCGGGGGCGGAATCCGCCGCCGCACGCCTGTGCGTGATTGCTATTGTGCTGTCACTGGTTTCACTGATGGTTTCCGAGTGGCTGGCCCGCTGGGGACGCAAACGGATGGGCGTATAAATGCTGGAGCTGGATTTTTCCCAATGCCTTGGCGACCTGAACCTCAATGTGCGCGCCGATCTGCCTGCTCAGGGCATTACCGCGATTTTTGGCCTGTCCGGCGCCGGTAAAACCTCCCTAATCAACGCCATCGGCGGCCTGACGCGCCTGCAACAGGGGCGGATCGTGCTCAATGGCCGCACGCTGGTGGATACCGAACGTGGCCTGTGCCTGCCGCCGGAAAAACGTCGTATTGGCTATGTGTTTCAGGACGCGCGTCTGTTCCCGCATTACCGGGTGCGCGGCAACCTGCAATACGGTATGGCGGCTGAGATGCGCGCGCAGTTTGACAGTATTGTCGAGCTGCTGGGCATCGGTCCGTTGCTTAATCGTCTGCCGTTGACGCTGTCCGGTGGCGAAAAACAGCGGGTGGCGATTGGTCGCGCCCTGCTGACCGCGCCGGAGTTGCTGTTGATGGACGAGCCGCTGGCCTCGCTGGACCTGCCGCGCAAGCGCGAGCTGTTGCCCTATCTGGAACGGTTGGCGCAGGACGTTAATATCCCCATTCTCTACGTCAGCCACAGCATGGACGAAATTCTGCGCCTGGCGGAGCAGGTGATGGTGCTGGATAACGGCCAGGTGAGGGCGTTCGGCGGGCTGGAGGAGGTGTGGGCCAGCAGCGCGTTGCGGCCCTGGTTGCAGCGAGAGGATCAAAGCAGCGTGCTGCGCGTCAGCGTGATTGAACATCATCAGCGTTATGCGATGACGGCGTTGGCGTTGGGCGACCAACGTTTGTGGGTCAGCGGCGTCGACGCCGCCCTGGGTGCCCAACTGCGTATCCGCATCAACGCGGCCGATGTTTCGCTGGTATTGCAGCCGCCGGTCAACAGCAGTATCCGCAACGTCTTGCCGGCCAGGGTGACCGAGTGCCTGGAGGTTGACGGGCAGGTGGAGGTGAAACTGGCGGTAGGAGAAAGCGTGCTCTGGGCGCGGATTACGCCGTGGGCGCGCGACGAACTGGCGATCCGGCCGGGGCAGTGGCTGTATGCGCAGGTTAAAAGCGTGTCGATCAGCCGCGAGGCGCGTTGAATTCGGCCCTCCCGGCAGGGAGGGCAATGGCATTACTGACCCAGGACTCGAGTGCGGATGACTTCGGCAATGCCCGGCTGCAGGTGATCGGCAATCACCAGATCGGCGCGTTGTTTGATGGCGTCATCGGCGTTGCCCATGGCGACACCCAGGCCTACCGCTTCCAGCATGCTGAGATCGTTGTAGTTATCCCCGAAGGCCACCACCTGGCTCATGCTTAAACCCTGTGACTCCACCCATTGCTGCAGGCGTTTCCCTTTGCTGTTGCCGCCTTTGGCAATATCGACCTGATCGTGCCACGACCATTCGCAGGCCAGCCCCAGCTCTTTTTCTACCGTTTCGGCGAAGCGGCGCAGTGCAGGAATATCGGCGTGCGAGGTGGCGAACTTCCAGATTGATTGCGCCTCATCGGCTGCCTGAGCCAGGCTGTTGACCTGCAACAGCGTTGGGCGCTGTGCCGGCGGCAGGGTTTCTGCCCAGGCCAATGAACGGGTGACGTGGCCGCTCGGCTCCTGATACAGCATGGCGTCGTCCACGTACATCAGGCCATGAATGTCGCTTTGTTTCAGCATCTGCAACACCAGCTTGGCCTGAGCTTTTTCCAGCGGATCGGCCGCCAGCACTTTTTTCTGCTGGAAGTCATACAAATAGGTGCCGTTACAGCAGATTGCCGGGGTGTCTATCTCCAGCGCCTGATAGAACGGGTGGATCGCCACATGATGGCGACCGGTGACTACCACTACTTTGACGCCGGCGGCACGCGCCTGGGCCAGGGCTGCCAGCGACTGCGGTAAAATGCGTTTTTGGTTGTCCAGCAAGGTGCCATCCAGATCGAGGGCAATGACGCGGTAGCTCATAGGGATCTCATTATAGTTAGCAACAAAATTAAACTGATGGTACACCGGATAAGCAACGGATAAAACCGCACAGATTTCATCTGCAACGCGTCACGGATGTGAGGTAAGCTAGGGGAAACCGAAAAACCTGAAACCGGTTTCTCTTTTACCCTATGCAAGGAGAATTCATGAAGCAAATCGTTTATGTCGCCAGCCCGGAAAGCCAACAAATTCACGTATGGCAGTTAAGCGACGCGGGTGCGTTAGAGTTGCTGCAGACCGTCGAGGCCCCGGGGCAGGTGCAACCGATGGCGATCCACCCGGACAGAACGCATCTGTACGTGGGTGTGCGCCCGGCTTTCGGTATTGTCAGCTATCGCATTGAGGCGGACGGCACACTGCAACAGGCCGGTATGGCGCCGCTGCCAGGTAGCCCAACCCATATTTCTACCGATTTGCAGGGGCGCTATCTGTTTTCCGCTTCTTACAGCGGTAACTGTGCCAGCGTTAGCCCTATCGGCCATGACGGCGTGGTGGTAGCACCTATCCAGCAGATCGACGGTTTGACCGCGCCGCATTCGGCCAATATCGATCCGACCAATCAACTGTTGCTGGTGCCTTGTCTGAAAGAAGATCGCATCCGCCTGTTTAATCTGGATCTGCAAGGTGAACTGACGCCGCACGCCCAGGAAGCCGTGACGACGGCCAGCGGCGCAGGCCCGCGTCATATGGCATTCCACCATAACGACAAATATGCTTACTGCGTGAATGAGCTCGATGGCACGGTAGACGTGTTCGCCATCAGCGAAAACGGCGGCAAATATACTCTGGTGCAAACGCTGGATATCATGCCGGCCGATTTCAACGGTACCCGCTGGGCGGCGGATATTCATATCACGCCGAACGGCCGCTTCCTGTACACCAGTGACCGTACCGCCAGTATCCTGACTATTTTCAGCGTGTCCGAAGATGGCAGTACCTTGTCGGTGGTCGGTTATCATCCGACCGAAGAGCAGCCGCGCGGCTTCAATATTGACCACAGCGGCCGCTTTGTGATTTCGTCCGGCCAGAAGTCCGGTCATATCGGGGTGTATGAGATTGATCAGGCCAGCGGCAAGCTGACCACGCTGGCAAGGTACCCGGTGGGTAAAGGCCCGATGTGGGTAAGCATCCTGGCTAAATAAAACTAAGGGGCGAATACATTCGCCCCTTAGTTTGCCAAAAATCAGCTGTACTTCACCGTCAGCGTAGCGCTGCCGAGGCTATGGAAGTGCACGTTAAAACCAACCAGTGCGCCACTGGAGCCTTCATCCACCTCAATGCTTGCTACGTCCAGCGCATGTACGGTGAAGTGATAGCGGTGGCTTTCACCCTGCGGTGGCGCCGCGCCGCCGTAACCGGCGGAACCAAAGTCGGTGCGAGTCTGGATAGCCCCAGCCGGTAAGCCACCTTTGCCGGAGCCTGCGCCCGGCGGAAGTTCACGCGTTGCCGCCGGGATATTGGCGACCACCCAGTGCCACCAGCCGGAGCCGGTCGGGGCATCGGGATCGTAAACTGAAATCACGAAGCTCTTGGTGCCTTCCGGCACGCCATCCCAGGCCAGATGCGGTGACAGATTATCGCCGTGATAACCCATGCCGTTAAACACCTGACGCTCCGGCATTTTTGCGCCGTCCTGCAACTCATTGCTGTACAAACGAAAAGTCATGCTGACTCCCTGTTGTCGGTAAAAGCAGAACCCTAAGCTAGACCGTTTTGCCGCAACAATACAAGCAGCATTGTATCTCGCCAGTAGCCTTATCTATGGGTTACCATAATTAACCGTGAAGCTACATTCGCGATAATTATCATTCACAGTTCGATATAAACTAATCATGATTTCATTCAAAAAACGCACGCCGTGGTTTGGCTGGCTGCGCCGCTGGGCCAGGGGTATCAAGCGCGATATTTATGCACTCTGGCTGGCGGCCCGCGACCGGCGCACGCCCTGGTATGCCAAATTGGTCGCCCTGCTGGTGGCGGGTTATGCGGTGTCGCCGATAGATTTAATCCCGGATTTTGTTCCGGTATTGGGCTATCTGGACGATGTGGTGATCGTGCCGCTGGGCATCATGCTGGCGGTGCGGCTGATCCCCAAACCGCTGATGGTGGAGTTTCGTGAGAAAGCGCAACGGCGCATCGATAATCCAACCGGCCGGATGGCGGCGGTGATGATCATTTTGCTGTGGGTGGGGTGCCTGGTGTGGCTGGCCCGTTATCTGGACCAGCATTGGTAAGCAATTACTCTACTGCGGCCGCTACGGCGGCGGTCAACCGGCTGAGCTGTTCAGGTTCAATAATATACGGCGGCATCAAATAAATCAGTTTGCCGAAGGGCCGGATCCACACGCCGCGCTCGACAAAGCCACGCTGTAGCTGCGCCACATCCACCGATTCGCGCATTTCTACTACGCCAATCGCCCCCAGAACTCTCACATCCGCCACTTTTGGCAGCGCCTTCAGCGGCAATAACTGCTGTTTCAGCTGGCTTTCGATAGCGGCGACCTGCTGCTGCCAGTGGTTTTCCGCCAACAGCGACAGGCTGGCGTTGGCCACCGCACAGGCCAGCGGGTTGCCCATAAAGGTTGGTCCGTGCATAAAGCAGCCGGCGGCCCCGTTGCTGATGGTTTCCGCCACGTGGCGCGTGGTCAGTGTGGCGGATAGCGTCATATAGCCGCCGGTCAGCGCCTTGCCCAGACACAGAATATCCGGCACCACGTCGGCATGTTCACAGGCAAACAGCTTGCCGGTGCGACCGAAACCGGTGGCGATCTCGTCGGCGATCAGCAGCACCTGATGACGATCGCACAGCTCACGCACCCGCTTGAGATAGGTCGGGTGGTAGATGCGCATGCCGCCTGCGCCCTGGACTACCGGCTCCAGGATCACCGCAGCCACTTCTCCGGCATGCTGCTCCAGCAGCGCGGCGAACGGCGCAATATCATTTTCATCCCAGACCTGGTCGAAACCGCACTGCGGCGCGGTAGCGAACAGGTGCGGCGCCAGATAACCCTGATAAAGGCTGTGCATCGAATTGTCCGGATCGCACACCGACATCGCGCCGAAGGTATCGCCGTGATAACCGTGGCGCAGGGTCAGAATGCGTTGTCGCCTTTCCCCGCGAGCCTGCCAGTATTGCAGCGCCATCTTCAGCGACACCTCTACCGCCACCGAGCCGGAATCCGCCAGGAACACGCATTGCAACGCCTCCGGTGTCATTGCCACCAGACGGCGGCACAGGGCAATGGCCGCAGGATGGGTAATGCCGCCGAACATCACGTGCGACATTTTTTCCAACTGTTGCGTGGCGGCCTGGTTCAGCTGCGGGTGGTTATAGCCGTGAATTGCCGCCCACCAGGAGGACATGCCGTCAATCAGTCGCCGACCGTCGGCCAGTTGCAGCTCAACGCCGCTGGCGGCTTCTACCGGGTAACAGGGGAGCGGGTGGCTCATGGAGGTGTACGGGTGCCAGATATGGCGTTGGTCGAACTCAAGGTCAGAGGCAGTGATAGACATGCTTGTAAACCAAATCATATTCGTAATGGTTGACAGTATATCCACAATATCTAAACTGACGACACTTTTTTCATTTTGGAGACGCCGTGATGGCCGATCGCATTCACTGGACAGTGGGTCTTGCCCAGACCCTGTTTGATAAACCTTTGCTCGAATTGTTATTTGAAGCCCAGACGGTTCACCGTCAGCACTTTGACCCGCGTCAGGTACAGGTGAGCACGCTGTTATCAATCAAGACCGGCGCATGCCCGGAAGACTGCAAGTACTGCCCGCAAAGCTCGCGCTATAAAACCGGCCTGGAGTCGGAGCGGTTGATGCAGGTTGAGCAGGTACTGGAGTCGGCGCGTAAGGCCAAGGCGAATGGATCGACCCGTTTCTGCATGGGGGCGGCGTGGAAAAACCCGCACGAGCGCGATATGCCTTACCTGCAGCAGATGGTGCAAGGGGTGAAGGCGATGGGCATGGAAACCTGCATGACGCTGGGCACGCTTGATGGTACGCAGGCGGAACGGCTGGCGGATGCCGGGCTGGATTACTACAACCATAACCTGGACACCTCGCCGGAATTCTACGGCAATATCATCACCACTCGCAGCTATCAGGAACGTCTGGATACCCTGGGTAAAGTGCGCGGCGCGGGCATTAAAGTCTGTTCCGGCGGCATTGTCGGGCTGGGTGAAACGGTGCGTGACCGTGCCGGGTTGCTGGTGCAGTTGGCCAATCTGCCGACGCCGCCGGAGAGCGTGCCGATCAACATGCTGGTGAAGGTTAAAGGCACGCCGCTGGCCGATAACGAAGACGTCGATCCGTTTGATTTCATCCGCACCATTGCGGTGGCACGCATCATGATGCCGGCTTCTTACGTGCGCCTGTCCGCCGGCCGTGAGCAGATGAACGAGCAAACTCAGGCGATGTGCTTTATGGCCGGTGCCAACTCGATCTTCTATGGCTGCAAACTGCTGACTACGCCAAACCCGGAAGAAGACAAAGACCTGCAGTTGTTCCGCAAACTGGGCCTGAACCCGCAGCAGACCGAAACCGAGCACGGCGACAACCAGCAACAGCAGGCGCTGGCTGCGCAGTTGATGCAGGCGGATACCGCTGAGTTTTACAACGCGGCACTGTAATGAGCTGGCAACAACGCATTGAACAAGCGCTGGAGGAGCGGCAACAGAGCGCCGCTTACCGCCGCCGTCAGGTGAATCAGGGTGGCAATGGCCGCCATATTCAGCTTAATGGCGAGCATTACCTGAATTTCTCCGGCAATGACTACCTTGGCCTGAGCCAGAATGCCCAGGTGATCGCCGCCTGGCAGCAGGGCGCGCAGCAGTATGGGGTCGGCAGCGGTGGCTCTGGCCACGTTACCGGTTTTTCTACGGCACATCAGGTGCTGGAACAGCAACTGGCGGACTGGCTTGGCTACCCGCGTGCGTTGCTGTTTATCTCTGGCTATGCCGCCAATCAGGCGCTGCTGGCGGCTCTGATGCAGGCCGAGGATCGCATTTTAGCCGACCGGCTCAGCCATGCTTCTTTGCTGGAGGCGGCTGCCCACTCACCGGCCCAGTTACGTCGTTTTCGTCATAATCAGCCCCAGGCGCTGGCTGATTTGCTCGCCAAACCCTGCGACGGCCAAATGTTGGCGGTGACCGAAGGGGTATTCAGCATGGACGGCGACAGTGCGCCACTGGCGGAGCTGCACCGTTTGACTCGCGCGGCGGGGGCCTGGCTGATGGTTGACGACGCACACGGTATCGGTGTGCACGGCGAGCAGGGGCGCGGCAGTTGCTGGCAGCAGGGCGTACGGCCCGAACTGTTGGTGGTCACTTTCGGCAAAGCCTTTGGCCTCAGCGGTGCGGCGGTATTGTGCGATGAACCCACCGCCGAATATTTGCTGCAGTTTGCCCGCCATTTGATTTACAGCACCGCGATGCCACCGGCACAGGCCAGCGCATTGCAGGCAGCGTTGCATTGCATTCGGCAGGGCGACGAATTACGTGCCCGGCTGCAGGATAACATTCAGCGTTTCCGCCAGGGAGCGGCCCAGTTGTCGCTGACCCTGACGGAGTCGGTGACCGCCATTCAACCTTTGCTGGTGGGCGATAACCAACGAGCGCTCGATCTGGCGCAAAACCTGCGCGAGCAGGGCCTGTGGGTGAGTGCTATCCGCCCGCCAACGGTGCCACCGGGCGGCGCGCGCTTGCGTATTACCCTGACGGCGGCGCATCAACCGCAGGATATCGATCGTCTGCTGGAGGTATTGCATGACGTCAGAGTTTGAACCGATCAATAAGCAGGCGGTGGCCTCGGCCTTCAGCCGTGCCGCGGGTAGCTATGATGCGGCGGCGGTGCTGCAGCGTGATGTTGGTGAGCGCTTGCTGGGGATGGGACGGGATCACCGGGGTGAACAACTGCTGGATGCGGGCTGTGGCACCGGCCATTTCAGCCGCCGCTGGCGCGAACTCGGCAAACAGGTTACTGCACTGGATCTGGCACCCGGCATGCTGGCGTTTGCCCGTCAGCAGCAGGCGGCGGATCATTATCTGCTGGGGGATATCGAAAATGTGCCCTTGCCCGACGCTGCCGTGGATATCTGCTTCAGCAGTCTGGTAGTGCAATGGTGTAGTGACCTGCCGCGCGCCTTGGCGGAGCTATACCGGGTTACCCGCCCCGGCGGTGTGATCCTGTTTTCTACGCTGGCACAAGGATCGCTGGGCGAACTGGGTGACGCCTGGCAGCAGGTGGACGGTGAACGCCATGTGAATGATTTTCTGCCGCTGGCGCAGATTAGAGCAGCCTGCGCCGACTATCGGCACCAGTTGGAAGTGGAGTGGCAAACCCTGAATTACCCGGATGTGATGGCGCTGATGCGATCGCTCAAGGGGATCGGGGCGACCCATTTGCACCAGGGGCGTGATGCAGGGCTGCTGTCGCGCCGACGGCTTGCGGCCTTGCAGGCGGCTTACCCCTGCCGGCGCGGGCAGTTTCCGCTCAGTTATCATCTGGTTTATGGAGTGATTTATCGTGATTAAGCGTTGGTTTGTCACCGGCACCGATACCGAAGTGGGCAAAACCGTGGCCAGCAGCGCCTTGTTGCAGGCGGCGAATCTGGCGGGTTACCGCACTGCCGGTTACAAACCGGTGGCCTCCGGCAGTGAGATGACCGCCGAAGGCTTGCGTAACGGTGATGCGTTGGCGTTACAGGCTAACGGTTCAGTTGCGCTAAGTTACCAGGAAGTAAACCCTTACGTTTTCGCCGAACCGACCTCGCCGCATATTGTCAGCGCCGATGAAGGGCGGCCGATCGAACTGGCCCAACTTTCCGCCGGATTACGCCACCTGGAACAGAAGGCCGACTGGCTGCTGGTCGAAGGCGCCGGAGGCTGGTTTACGCCGCTTTCTGAGCAACATACCTTTGCCGACTGGGTACAGCAGGAGCAACTGCCGGTGATTTTGGTGGTGGGCATCAAACTGGGTTGCATTAACCATGCGCTGCTGACTGCACAGGCTATTGGGCAGGCAGGGTTGTCATTGGTCGGCTGGATCGCCAATGACGTCAGCCCACCGGGCCGCCGTCATCAGGAATATCTGGCCACGCTGCGCCGTATGTTACCGGCACCGTTGCTCGGTGAGATCCCACACTTGCCCGAACCCGAACGGCAGGCGCTGGGGCATTATCTGGATTTAAACGTTTTATAACAGTTGTCTTTGAACTCGAGATACCCGGGCCTAGCGCACCGAGGGGCCATTATGGGACACGTCCGTGTGTCCCACCCTGCGGGCCGACTGGAAGTCGTTCCAATTTGCTCCCGGCAAATTGGTCGGCAGCTTGAAATTCAAGACGGTTGCTAATAACGGACTTTGTCAGCAGTCTGAACTGGGTGAAGTATTTCCCCCAGTTCACGGCTTCACACTGCCAGATAGGCATTAATCAATTCCTCGTCCAACTGTTCGAGCGTGCCATCTGCGACGCTGCGGCCCTGGTCCATCAGGCAAAAACGGTCCGCCACGCGACGGACAAACGGCAGCTTGTGCTCCACCAGCAGGATAGTCATACCCAGTTCGCGGTTAAGTTTGCGGATCACGTTGCCGATATCGGCCGCGATCGTGGGCTGCACACCGCTGGTGGGCTCATCGAGGATCAGCAACTCTGGCTCCAGCACCAGGGCGCGACCAATCGCCAGTTGCTGCTGCTCACCGTCGCACAAATCTCCAGCTCTGCGGCTGCGCATTTCTCGCAGGTTGGGGAACAGGTTATAAATCAAAGGCGGAATGCGGCGGTTTTTATCGCGGCCGGCCATCAGCGCTACCTGCAGGTTTTCCTCTACGCTGAGCTGCGAAAAGATTTGTCGTCCTTGCGGAACATAGCTGATCCCCAGCGCGGTGCGGGTTTCCACCGGTTGCTGCAGCAGATTTTGTGGCGGTTCATCCGCCAACTGCCAGGTCATGCTGCCACTGACCACCGGCAAATGGCCCATGATGCAGTTCACCAGCGTGGTCTTGCCCACGCCGTTACGGCCGATAAGCACCGTGCACTGGCCGCGCGGCAATTCCAGATTGATGTCCCACAGGGTATGGGTTTGCCCGTAAAACTGATTCACTGACCTTAAACTCAACATCCGGCATTCTCCTCAAAGAATCGTATTCCACTCCTTGCCACCGTTTTCACAGTAGCGGTTTCTTTCCCGAGTGCTTTAATGTCCAGAATAAAGTGCCGAATGACTGCCTTTTACCAGGCAGTTTAAATTCTGGTAAAACAAGTGATACATAGGCAAAAATCGCAGTTATTGTCGGATTGTCCGTGCTCTTTGGTCTTTATCAAGTAAAGAGCGGTTGTTTTACTTCCGTCTGTCCGCTAAATGACAGCGGATAATTCCGCCATTACATCCCGGATATTTATCCCGATCGTACTTTTGCCACCCAAGGGTAATGCAACCCTTGGGCCAACTTTATAAAACCGTTAAAAACAGGATTGTTATTGCCTTGTTAACGGTTTTTCGCGCCAGGACAGGGCTGGCGGACCAAGTGAAAATAGAGGGGAAAGTTAACGCGGACGATTTTTGCACTCTTCCAGTGCTGCGAAGAATGCTTATGGTGCAAACTATTTCGTCGGTTGTAGCAAGATGCATCGGGTGACGGCAACAATGAGATAAATCCGTTTTTGGCAATGGGGCTTTTTAGCATTAATCGGCATAACCAAAGCGATATTATTGTGAAAAAATAACTAAAAAAGCCATCTTGGCGGACAGAAACGGCAAAAAGCGCTCTTTCTGCAACTCCCAGCCGGGGCGGGGTGGTGAGAGTTATCCACCATTCCTGTGGATAACCTTGTGCATTAGATTGAGAAAACCGGTTTAAAGCGAGAGCGGACGCGGGTTGTGTTCGCTTTGTCCGCAATCTCGTCTTTTTTGTAAAGTCATTAATTATCAATATTTTAACTAAAATCAAGCGGCCAATGTATTGATGAAGTCTCTATGTATGATTTTTGGCCGCAGTGCTATCAATAAGTTAATTCGTGACGGATTTTGGGGATAAATCTGTTATTGACAATAAAAATGTCACGCGGCTGTAACCCCGACGGTGCATTCAGCCTGATTTGACGCACGCTAAAGCGACGAATCGCTTGAAGCTGGTTTTATATCCAGTATCATGGGCACTGGCAAAAATCGCCGGGGCTTTCCATAATTAGAGGCCATCAATTGAGCATTAGCTCTATGGCCGCCTGAGCGCGCACATCTCCACAGGGTAGCCGAGTCCATGAGTAAAGTTTTCAAACTGCATTCCGAATTCAAACCGGCCGGCGATCAGCCGCAGGCCATCAGCAAGCTGGAAGAGGGCCTGGAAGACGGCCTGGCACACCAGACGCTGCTGGGCGTTACCGGGTCGGGCAAGACATTTACCGTCGCCAATGTGATAGCCGATCTGAACCGGCCCACCATGGTGCTGGCACCTAACAAAACGCTGGCGGCGCAGCTGTACGGCGAGATGAAAGAGTTCTTTCCCGAGAATGCGGTCGAGTATTTTGTCTCTTACTACGACTACTATCAGCCGGAAGCCTACGTACCCAGCTCCGACACCTTTATCGAAAAAGACGCTGCGGTGAACGAACACATCGAGCAGATGCGTCTTTCCGCGACCAAAGCATTGCTGGAGCGCCGCGATGTGATCGTGGTGGCATCGGTCTCGGCGATCTACGGTCTGGGCGATCCTGATCTGTATCTGAAGATGATGTTGCACCTGACCAAGGGCATGATCATCGATCAGCGTTCGATCCTGCGTCGTTTGGCGGAGCTGCAATATGCCCGTAACGATCAGGCCTTCCAGCGCGCGACCTTCCGCGTGCGTGGCGAGGTGATCGACGTCTTTCCGGCGGAGTCGGACGAGCTGGCGCTGCGTATTGAACTGTTTGATGAGGAGGTCGAGCGGCTTTCGCTGTTTGATCCTTTGACCGGCCAGATCGAACAGGTGGTCCAGCGTTTTACCATTTATCCGAAGTCGCACTACGTGACGCCGCGTGAGCGGATCCTGCAGGCGATGGAAGAGATCAAAGTGGATCTGGCCGAACGGCGCAAGGTGCTGTTGGCCAATAACAAGCTGCTGGAAGAGCAGCGCCTGACGCAGCGCACCCAGTTTGATCTGGAGATGATGAACGAACTGGGTTACTGCTCCGGCATTGAAAACTATTCGCGCTACCTGTCCGGACGTAAAGAGGGCGAGCCACCGCCGACGCTGTTTGATTATTTACCGGCGGATGGCCTGTTGGTGGTCGATGAATCCCACGTCACCATTCCGCAAATCGGCGCTATGTACAAGGGCGACCGTTCGCGTAAAGAGACGCTGGTGGAATACGGTTTCCGCCTGCCGTCGGCGCTGGACAACCGCCCGATGCGTTTTGAAGAGTTCGAAGCGCTGGCCCCACAGACGATCTACGTGTCTGCCACGCCGGGCAAATATGAGCTGGAGAAGTCCGGCGACGATATTATCGATCAGGTGGTGCGCCCTACCGGGTTGCTGGATCCTCTAATAGAAGTCAGGCCGGTGACCACCCAGGTGGATGACCTGCTGTCTGAAATTCGCAAGCGGGTGGCAATCAACGAACGCGTACTGGTCACCACCCTGACCAAACGCATGGCGGAAGACCTGACCGAATATCTCGAAGAGCACGGCGAGCGGGTACGCTATCTGCACTCGGACATCGATACCGTGGAAAGGGTCGAAATCATTCGTGACCTGCGCCTGGGTGAGTTTGACGTGCTGGTGGGTATCAACCTGTTGCGTGAGGGGCTGGACATGCCTGAGGTGTCGCTGGTGGCGATTCTGGACGCAGATAAAGAAGGCTTCCTGCGTTCCGAACGTTCGTTAATCCAGACCATTGGCCGTGCGGCGCGTAACCTCAATGGTAAAGCGATCCTCTACGGTGACAGAATTACCGACTCGATGGCCAGGGCGATTAGCGAGACCGAACGTCGTCGCGCCAAACAGCAGGCGTTCAACGAAGAAAATGGCATCGTGCCGCAGGGCCTGAACAAGAAAGTTTCCGATGTATTGCAGCTGGGTAAACCGGGTAATCGCGGCAAGGGCAGAGGGAAGGGCAAGGCGGCGGAAAACGCCGCGCAATATCAACACCTCACGCCAAAAGCCCTGGATCAAAAAATCCGCGAGCTGGAAGCGCAGATGTATACCCACGCACAGAATCTGGAGTTCGAGTTGGCGGCAGGCTTGCGTGATGAGATCCACCAGCTGCGCGAGCAGTTTATCGCTATTTCGTGACCGGTTGGGGCGCCGCCAGGGGTGGCGCTGCCAAACATAAAATCCTTGTCGCCTCCGCCAAAGCTGATTATGGTGTGCGGCCAATTGACAACTACGAGCCGCAGACCATGACCGAACACCAGTCCAAAGACCCGATGCACGGCGTCACTCTGGAACAACTTTTAAATAAACTGGTGGAGAGCTACGGCTGGTCAGGGCTGGCTGAACGCATTCGCATCAACTGCTTCAGCAGCGATCCCAGCATTAAATCCAGCCTGAAGTTTCTGCGCCGCACGCCGTGGGCGCGCAAGCAGGTGGAAGATCTTTATATCGATATGGTCGAGAAGGCCGCCAGCGATAACCCGTGGTTGCGCGGCGGCCAGTAAAGCCTTAACCGCGGGCACCCAACTCGATCAAAGCCTGATCCAGCGCCTGGCGCAGCAACTGACGGTCGTGGCGGTAAGGGATATCCGTCGCTTCCAGCGGTTGTTTAATCACCACCCGATCCTGTACTTCGCTGGCATCTACCGTCGGCCCAACAATCAGCGCGTCGATCATCCGGCGGCCAATTTTCTCTTCCATCAGCTCCAGCTTGTTCTTCAGCGTCAAGGCGGCTGCCGCGACGCTCAGTTCGCGCCCCAGATTGCCGATATAAATCATATTGGCACTGCTGCGGCGCAAGGCTTGAGTCAGGTCATCGAGCAGCAGCAGCGGCATCAGGCTGGTGAGGAAGCTGCCTGGCCCAATTAGGATCACGTCGGCCTGTGCGATGGCATCCAGCGCTTCGCGTGTCGCATTGACGCGCGGTGACAGCATCAGTTCCTGCGGCATGTCAGTCAGTTGATCGACGTTCACTTCACCGTAAACGTGGTTGCCTTCATGGTCGTGTGCCATCAGATCCACCGGCTGCTCAGACATCGGGATCAGCGCCGCGTCAACCTTCAGCAAGCTGCGTACCAGATTGATCGCTTCCAGTGGGCGCACGCTGAGATGATCCAACGCCTTCAACATCAGGTTACCGAGGTTATGCCCCGAAAGTTCGCCATTGCCGCTAAAGCGGTACTCGAACATCGCCGAGGCCACGCTCGGTTCGGTGATCAACTGATTCAGGCAGTTACGGGTATCGCCCCAGGCAATGCCGCCTTCCGAGCGGCGAATACGGCCAGTGGAACCGCCGTTATCGGTGGTGGTGACAATACCGGTTAAACGGGATCCTAAAGACGACAGGGAAGACATCACGCGGCCAAGACCATGACCACCACCTAATGCCACCACCCGATCGAGATCGGCCAGGGTACGATTACGCATAAATTTCCTTACAAAGGGGCTTAACTGCCCGCATAAAGTAGCGGATTTGGCGTAAAAACGCGAAAAAGAGTGTGATTTGCGTGATTCCGGTCAATTCGTCTGCGTAAAGGACGTTTATCATGGTTTACCCGATTCACAAGCGCATAAAAACGCTGTATACACAATTATATAGCGAAATTGGGCGTTGGCTATCGCCTTTGTTTAGCGCTAGAATTCTGGAGAAAACCACGGTTTCGTTCCGGCTACTCAGTCTGCTGGAACTGAAACCAAAACTCCTAGCCTCTGGGCCTACGTTGTTCTTGTGAACGATATGGCGCTTGGGCCGTGGCGAAGTCAGCCACCAGGGTGCAGAGCGGAAACGCTCGCATCTCCCGACTTTGGAAGGTGTTATGGTGCCGCAACTCATTGATGCTTATGAGCGCAAATTCTATTACTTGCGCCTGTCGATCACCGACGTGTGTAACTTTCGTTGCACCTATTGTTTGCCGGATGGCTATCGCCCTAACGGCAGCCCGAAAACCTTCTTGTCGCTCGATGAGATCCGACGTGTCAGCCGCGCCTTCGCCGAGCTGGGCACTGAAAAGGTGCGCCTGACCGGCGGTGAGCCTTCGCTGCGTCGCGATTTTACCGAGATCATTGCCGCCGTGCGTGAAAATCCGGCCGTTCGCCAGCTTGCCGTGACCACCAATGGCTACCGCCTGGCGCGCGACGTTGCCGCCTGGCGTGACGCCGGCCTGACGGCGATCAACGTCAGCGTCGACAGTCTGGACCCCCGTCAATTTCACGCCATTACCGGCCAGGACAAATTCCGCCAGGTGATGGAGGGCATCGACGCCGCCTTTACCGCCGGGTTCAGCAAGGTCAAGGTCAACGCGGTGCTGATGCGTGACGTTAACCATCAGCAACTGGGCGCTTTCCTGCACTGGATAAAAGACCGTCCGATCCAACTGCGTTTTATCGAGCTGATGGAAACCGGTGAGGGTGGCGACTTGTTCCGCAAACACCACGTGTCTGGCGAAGTGATCCGTTCGCAACTGGAACAGCAGGGTTGGCAACTGCAACCGCGCGGCCGCAGCGACGGCCCGGCGCAGGTGTTTAGCCACCCGGATTACCAGGGCGAAGTGGGTTTAATCATGCCGTACGAAAAAGATTTCTGTGCCAGCTGCAACCGGCTGCGGGTTTCCGCCATCGGTAATCTGCACCTGTGCCTGTTCGGTGAGCAGGGCATTAACCTGCGCGATCTGCTGGTGAATGACGGCCAGCTTGAAGAGTTGAAGGATCGCATTCAGGGCGGGCTGCGGACCAAAAAGCAGACCCACTTTCTGCACCAGGGCAACAGTGGCATCACGCAGAATTTGTCGTTTATCGGCGGATAAATTTTTCCAATTGCACGGGAGCAAGCAATGAGTCATGCCAGCAGTGAATTCATTCCGGCGCATATCGCTATTCTGACCGTTTCGGACAGTCGCGGTGAAGCGGAAGACACCTCGGGCCAGTATCTGCAGGAAGCGGCGCTTGAGGCTGGGCATCAGGTGGTGGATCGCGCCATCGTCAAAGACGATAAATATCAAATCCGCGCACGTATCTCCGCGTGGATCGCCGACGAGCAGGTTCAGGCCGTGCTGATCACCGGGGGCACCGGTTTTACCGCCAGGGACAACACCCCGGAAGCGCTGCTGCCGCTGTTCGATCGTGAAGTTGAAGGGTTCGGCGAACTGTTCCGTATGGTGTCCTATGAAGAGATTGGCACCGCCACTATTCAGTCGCGTGCACTGGCCGGAATGGCCAATCAGACGGTGATTTTTGCCATACCTGGCTCGACTCGTGCCTGCCGCACCGCCTGGGAACGCATTATTGAAGAGCAGTTGGACGCGCGTCACCGCCCGTGCAACTTCCTGCCACATTTGAAGAAATAGAAACTATGACGCAGCTGACTCACATTAACGCCGCGGGCGAAGCCCATATGGTCGACGTTTCCGCCAAGGCAGAGACGGTGCGCGAGGCGCGCGCCGAGGCCTTTGTTGAAATGTTGCCGACCACGCTGGCGATGATTATCGAGGGTAGCCATCACAAGGGTGATGTGTTTGCCACGGCGCGCATTGCCGGCATTCAGGCGGCGAAACGCACCTGGGAGCTGATCCCGCTGTGTCACCCGCTGATGCTGAGCAAGGTCGAAGTGCAATTGGAAGCGCAGCCGGAACACAGCCGGGTGCGGATTGAAACCTGCTGCCGGCTGACCGGCAAGACCGGCGTCGAAATGGAAGCCTTGACCGCCGCTTCGGTGGCCGCATTGACCATTTACGACATGTGCAAGGCGGTACAAAAAGACATGGTGATCGGCCCGGTGCGGCTGCTGGCGAAAAGCGGCGGTAAATCCGGTGATTTTAAGGTGGAACTATGATTAACATTCTGTTTTTTGCCCAGGTGCGTGAACTGGTTGGCACCAGCGATCTGTCAATGCCGGCGGATTATCCAACGGTAGAGGCGCTGCGTAAGGCGCTGTGCGAACGCGGCGATCGCTGGGCGCTGGCACTGGAGTCAGGCAAGTTGCTGACGGCGGTAAACCAGTCCCTGGTGGCGGCGGAACATCCGCTGCGTGCCGGTGATGAAGTCGCTTTCTTTCCACCGGTAACCGGGGGTTAATGGTGGAAAATACCCGTATCCGCGTGGGGGAAGCCCCGTTCAACGTTGGCGAAGAATACCAGTGGCTGGCGCAGTGCGACGATGACGGTGCCGTGGTGACCTTTACCGGCAAGGTGCGTAACCATAATCTGGGCGATAACGTCAGTGCGCTGACGCTGGAACACTACCCGGGCATGACCGAAAAAGCGCTGGCGGAAATCGTGGACGAAGCACGCAGCCGCTGGCCATTGCAGCGCGCGACGGTGATCCACCGCGTGGGCGAGCTGTTTCCTGGCGATGAGATTGTGTTTGTTGGCGTGACCAGCGCGCACCGCAGCATGGCATTCGAAGCCAGCGAGTTCATCATGGACTACCTGAAAACCCGCGCCCCGTTCTGGAAACGCGAAGCCGTTGGCCAGGGCGACCGCTGGGTTGACGCGCGCGACAGCGATCGTCAGGCGGCGGAACGCTGGCATAAAATCATTAAGTGATCTGTACACCCTATGAATTTCAAGCTGTAGCTAGGCGGCCAGCTCACTCATTCCCAGGCGCTTACTTGAGTAAGTAACTGGGGTGAGTGAGTGCAGGTAACAACGCTACAGTTTGAAAGGCGACGGGTGTAAACAGCAGAAACAAATCAATACCTTTGCCGCTTTGCCATTATATTTTCTGTGATACGCTTATAGCAGGCCGAGTCTCGCAAAATGGGACTCAAATCTTGTTCCACACGCAAAAGGTAACCGTCATGGACCGATATCCACGCTCTAATGGTTCAATCGTCGAACGTGCCAACAGCGGCATTCAGGCTTATATGGCGCAGGTATACGGCTGGATGACCTGCGGCATGCTGTTGACGGCGTTTGTATCCTGGTACGCGGCCAACACGCCCGCGATCCTTAACTTTATCTTCTCCAGCCAGATCACCTTCTTCGGCCTGATTATCGCGCAGCTGGGTCTGGTGTTCGTGATTTCCGGTATGGTCAATCGTCTCAGTGGCACGGTCGCCACCTCGCTGTTTATGTTGTATTCGGCGCTGACCGGGTTGACGCTTTCCAGCATTTTCATCGCCTATACCTATAGCTCGATCGCCAGTACCTTCGTGGTGACCGCCGGCATGTTCGGTGCCATGAGCCTGTACGGCTACACCACCAAGCGTGACCTGAGCGGTTTCGGCAGCATGCTGTTTATGGCGCTGATCGGTATCGTGCTGGCTTCGCTGGTCAACATCTGGCTGAAAAGCTCCGCGCTGATGTGGGCGATTACCTATATCGGGGTGGTGGTGTTTGTTGGCCTGACGGCGTACGACACCCAAAAACTGAAAGCGATGGGCGAACAGTTGAACGCCGATGACAAAGACAGTTTCCGCAAGTACGCCATCGTTGGCGCGCTGACGCTGTACCTTGATTTCATCAACCTGTTCCTGATGTTACTGCGAATTTTCGGCAACCGCAGATAATACCCGTCGTCTTTCAAGCCGCAGCGTTGTTACCTGCACCAGCTCACCCCAGTTACTTACTCAAGTAAGCGCCTGGGGATGAGCTGGCTGGTCGCCTAGCTGCAGCGTGAAATTCATAGGGTATCCGGAGATCAAAAAGACTCTGCGATCTCGATCGCAGAGTCTTTTTTTATGCAATTTTACGGCGGAACATGGCATAGGCGGCGCTGCCGGTGGTGGCGGTGATCGCCAGCAGCGGCCACAGGCTGTGCCAGATGATGCCGAAACTGGCGTCCTTCAGGTAGATCTGTTTGGTGATGTCGGTAAAGTGGCGGATGGGATTCACCCAGGTGAGGTTTTGCAGCCACACCGGCATATTTTCTACCGGCGAGACATAGCCGGAAAGCAGGATCGCCGGCATCATAAACACGAAAACGCCGATAAACGCCTGTTGCTGAGTGGCGCACAGCGACGAAATCAGCAGGCCGAACCCGACCAAAGACAGCCCATAAATCAGCATGGTGCCGTAGAACAGCAACAGCGAACCGGCGAACGGGATCTGATAGATAAAGATACCGATCAGCAACACGATGCTGGCCTGGAAGGTGGCGACGATCAGCGCCGGTACCGCCTTGCCGATAAAAATCTGCCAGGTGGTCAGCGGTGACACCAGCAACTGCTCCAGCGTGCCCTGTTCACGTTCTCGCGCCACCGACAACGAGGTGACAATCAGCACGCCAATGGTGGTGATCATGGCGATCAGCGACGGCACCACGAACCACTTGTAATCCAGATTCGGGTTATACCAGTTGCGTATTACCAGTTCGCTGTTGTTGGGTTTGGCACGGTTACCGATCAGCTCATTCTGATAGTCCTGCACAATCTGCTGCACGTAGTTGGCGGCGATTTGCGCGCTGTTGGAGTTGCGTCCGTCAAGCAACAGTTGCAGCGGGGCCGTATTGCCGCTCGCGATATCACGCGAGAACTGGGCCGGGAAGCGGATCAGCAGCAGCGCTTTTTGGTTGTCGATGGTGGTTTGAATCTCTTGTGGGCTACGCAACAGCAGCACATGCGAGAAGGCCTTGGCTTTGGCGAAGCGCTGGGTCAGTTCGACCGAGGCATGGCCGCTGTCTTCGCTGTAGACAGCGATGGTGGCGTTGGTCACCTCCAGCGTGGCGGCGAACGGGAACAGCAGCACCTGCAGAATAACCGGCAAAATAAGAATGGCGCGGGTCTGCGGATCGCGCAGCAGCGACTGCATTTCCTTTATGATTAACGTCCAGAGACGGTGAAACATCGTATTCCCCTTAATCCAGCCGCCGCTGGGTTTTCCAGGCCGTCAGGCCGATAAACACCACCGCCGAAGCGATCAGGAACAGCAAGTTAATCATCAACACCGTACCGACGTTGCCCGCCAGGAACAGCGTTTGCAGCGTGCTGACGAAGTAACGCGCCGGAATGATATAGGTTACGGCGCGTACGATGGCCGGCATGCTGTCGATCTGGAAGATAAAGCCGGACAGCATGATCGACGGCAGAAAAGCGGCGTTCAGCGCCACCATCGCCGCGTTAAACTGGTTGCGAGTAATGGTAGAAATCAGCAGCCCCATGCCGAGCGTACTGGCCAGGAACAGGCTGCTGATAACGAATAAAATCAGCAGTGAACCGCGATAGGGCACGCCGAGCACCCACACCGATACCGCCATGCATAACACCATGGCGATCATGCCGAGGAAATAGTAGGGCACCAGTTTGGACAGCAGCAGCTCAGTACGCGTCACCTGGGTGGAAAGCAGCGCCTCCATGGTGCCGCGCTCCCACTCGCGTGCGATCACCAATGAGGTGAGGATAGCGCCGATCACCGTCATGATAATGGTGATAGCGCCGGGAATGATGTAGTGCCGGCTGATGGCCGCCGGGTTGAACCAATAGCGCATCTGCACGTCGATTAAGGGTTTTTCCTCGCTCCCGCGGTCGGTGGCGCGCTGTTGTTGCCAGACTTGCCACACCCCCTGGGTATAGCCCTGAACAAAGTTGGCGGTGTTCGGCTCGCTGCCGTCGGTGATAATTTGAATCGGTGCGCTGTCGTGCGGCCGCGCCATACGTTGGGCAAAATCGTTGGGGATCACCACCAGCCCGCGGATGCGTCCGGCCTGCATCAGTTGGATCAACTGCTGACGGTTGTCGCTGATGGTCGGCTCGATGTAGGGCGAACCGGCAAAGGCGTTGGCCAAATCACGCGACTCTTCGCTCTGCTGTTCCATCAGGATGCCCAGCCTCAGTTTGCTGGAGTCCAGATTGATGCCGTAGCCAAAGATAAACAGCAGCATCAGGGGAATGACAAAGGCGATCAGCCCGCTGCTTGGATCGCGCAGAATTTGCCGCGTTTCTTTCAGGCACAGCGCGCGCAGCCGTCGCCAGGAAAAACCACTGTCGTCGCGGGTGGCGGTTTGACTGTTCATGCTTTTTCCTCCTGATCGTAACCCTGCACCAGTTCGATAAACGCCTGTTCCATTGATGGATTGGGGTTATCGCTGCTGGCGACCTGGTGCTTGAGATCGTCCGGCGTGCCGGCGGCGATGATCTTACCGCGATACACCAGCCCGATACGGTCGCAGTATTCCGCCTCGTCCATAAAGTGGGTGGTGACCATTACCGTCACGCCTTTATCCACCATGCCGTTGATATGCAGCCAGAATTCGCGCCGAGTCAGGGGATCGACGCCCGAGGTCGGTTCGTCGAGAAACAGAATATCCGGCTCGTGCATCAGCGCGCAGGCCAGCGCCAGCCGCTGTTTGAAGCCCAGTGGCAGCGAGTCCGGCGTCTGGTTGAGGATCGGGCCAAAGTTGAAGGCGTTGGACATCTCGCTGATTTTATCGCGCTGCGCCTTGCCGCTCAGGCCATAAACGCCGGAGAAAAACTTCAGGTTTTGTGCCACCGTCAGGTTGCCGTACAGCGAGAATTTCTGCGCCATATAACCCAAATGCTGGCGTGCCTTGCCGGAGCTGGTTTTCAAATCCATACCCAGCACCAGCGCCTTGCCTTCGGTGGGCACCAGCAACCCGCACATCATTTTAAAGGTGGTGGATTTACCGGCACCGTTCGGGCCGAGCAGGCCGAAAATCTCGCCGCGCTGCACTTTGAAGTCCACGTGGTCGGTGGCGGCAAAGTCGCCGAATTTCTTGGTTAGCCCCTGAGCTTCGATCACCGTTTCCGTGCTTTCTCCCTCGACGGTCGGCATGATCTCCGCCAGCGCCGATTTACTGTTTGGCCCGCCGCCGAGCAGATCGATAAACGCATCTTCAAAGCGCGGTTCCGCTTCGCTCAGTTCGGCATCCGGCAGATCCAATGCCTGCAGTAGCTGGCGATGATCTTCGCCTTGCTTGAGGATCAGCCGCAGGTATTTCCCCTGGATCACACCGTCGGTGACCGCCGGCAGGCAGATCGCCCGTTGCAGCAGGGCGCGGTGGCTACCGGCCGGTGGCGCGATCAGCACCGTGCGCCCGGCCATTCTCTGGGTAAGATCTTTCGGTGCGCCGCTGAACAGCAGTTCCCCTTCGTTAAGCAGCAGCACTTCGCGGCACTGTTCGGCTTCGTCCAGATAAGAGGTGCTCCACAGGATCAACATGCCGTCGTTGGCCAGTTCATGCACCATGCGCCACAGCTCGCGACGCGAGATTGGATCGACGCCGACCCCCGGCTCATCGAGCAACAGCACCTGCGGTTGCCCGACCAGCGTGCAGGCCAACCCGAGTTTTTGCTTCATGCCGCCGGAAAGTTTGCCCGCCAGTCGGGTGGTGAAACGGGTGAGATCGGTGAATGTCAGCAAGCGATCGAACGTCTGCTTGCGGAGATCGCCGGTGACGCCGCGCAGATCGGCGTACAGCGTCAGGTTTTCCATCACCGTCAGATCTTCATACAGACCAAACTTTTGCGGCATGTAGCCGAGAATGGCATGCAACTGACGATCCTGAGCGATCGGATCCAACCCGGCGACGCGCAGTGTACCGCTGCTGGGTTTGAGCAGCCCGGCCAGCATACGCAGCAGGGTGGTTTTACCGGCACCGTCCGGGCCAACCAGCCCGGTGACCGCGCCGCTGGTCAGCCGGGTAGTCAGGCTGGCGACAGCCGGTTTTGCCAGTGACGGGAAACGCTTTTCCAACGCCTCAAGCTCAATGACCTGTTCCATCACCGCTCCCTCAAGGTTGGGCAAAGCGAACGGTGACCGGCATCCCCTGGCGCAGCGCGTCATCGGCGTCGGTCACTATCACCCGCAGGCGGTACACCAGGTCGGTACGCAGGTCCGGGGTTTCGACGCTCTTCGGCGTGAATTCAGCGGTCGGCGAGACAAAGCCGATTTTGCCGTGATACGGCTTGTCTGGCCGGCCATCGGTATAAATTTCCAGTTCGGTACCGGGTGTCGCTTTACTCAGACTGGTTTCATTCACATAGGCACGCACCCACACCGGACGGGTCAGCGACAAAGTGAACACTGTGCCACCGGCGCCGAGCATGGTGCCCGGCTCGACCGCACGCGTCAGCACCGTGCCGGCCGACGGGGAAACTAAAGTGGTGTCGTGCAGGTTAAGCTGGGCCTGCGCCAGTGCGGCCTCGCTTTGCGCCAGATTGGCTTTGGCCTCTTCTATTTCTTGCGGACGATTACCGCTCAGGTATTGCGCCAGCTTGTCCTTCGACGCCTGTAGGTTGGCCTGCGCCTGATTGCGTGAGGTTCGGGCATCTTCCAGTGCGTCGGCTGAGGTGGCATTTTTCGCCCACAGGCCCTGCTGGCGCTTCAGGAAGCTATCGGCATAGCTAAAGGCGGACAGGCGCTGCGCCATTTCCGAACGTACCTGGGCTATTTCTTCGGCGCGGTAACCGGCCATCAGCAGCGCCAACTTGGCTTTGGCACTGCCGACGTTAGCCTGCGCCTGCTGTAGCGCGTTGATGTAGGGCGCGTCGTCCAGTTTGCCGAGTAATTGCCCCGGTTGCAGGGTATCGCCTTCATCCACCGTCAACGACGCCAGACGCCCATCGACGCGGAAGCCCAAATTCACCGTGCGAATATCCACGTTACCGTACAGCGTCAGCGGTTTGTCCTGATGCTGTTGGTAATACCAGACCCCGTAAACGGCCGCGGCGATCAGCACAACAACCGCCACCAAAAAGGCACTGCGTTTTTTATTCATAATTCTCCCTGCCTGAATTTATACCCGTCATCTTTCAAGTTGCAGCGTTGTTACCTGCACTCGCTCACCCCAGTTACTTACTTGAGTAAGCGCCTGGGGATGAGCGAGCTGGCCGCCTAGCTGCAACTTGAAAGCTATAGGGTATACGCGCCATAGCGTTGGCGCAGCCCATTAACCAGAATCTCAATGTGTTCAGCCAGTACTTCGCTGATTTGTTCTGCCTCGGCAGTGTCGATCTGCTGCCAACCGGCCTGTCGGCGGACGGTTTCCCGTGCCACGCGAAACGACAACACTTCACCGATCAGCGCGTGGGTATGCAGCACAATTTTGGTCGACTGCGGATCGATGCCGGTGTAGGCCGCCAGCAGGCGGCAAAGCTTGTTATGCAGCGGCGCCACCACCTGTTGGTGGATCAGCGGATAGGCGTCGGTGGGGGAGAGCTGCTCGCGCGACATGATTTTGCTCAGGTTCAGCGTCTGCGGTTGAGTCATCAGATCGCTGAACGCCAGCAGGCCGCGTTTCAGATGTTCGAGGTAGTGCTCCGGCAGACGTTCGGCTTCCGGGAGTTGCCAGAAGCGGTCAATCTCTTCGGCCAGCGGGCGAAACGCCTGCTGGATAAAATCGGCAATCCACTGGGCGACGGCCAGATACAGGCCCTCTTTGGAATTGAAGTAGTAGGTGATGGCGGCGATATTGTGCCCGGCGCGCTGGGCAATATCGCGGGTGGTGGCCCCCTGAATACCGTATTCACCGAACATTTCGATGGCGGCGGCGATCAACTGCTGACGCGCTTGCTCGCCCCGTGCTCGGCCGGCAGTCTGATTATTTGGCATTATTGATGGCGCTCATAAAAGTTAATCAATCATATGATTAACTTTATGCCAGATTGCACGAAATGCAATCAGTGACCGCGGTTTATTTAAGGGTATCTTTTCGGATTTGGCTGAATTGTCGGCATATTGTGCTCTGCGTCACTTAATTTGCGTTTTCTTGTTCGACTTCTGCTACACTCGCCCGCTTGGTGCACTGCAGTTTGTGCCAATCCCTCGTGGTCATGCAAAATGTCCCGTCTGATAATCCTCCCAGGAAACTGCACCGAACACTGTTAGGTTAGGGGGGATCTGGAGTTTTTCTCTTTATGTCATTTGAAACCCTCGGCTTAAGTGCTGAAATTCTGCGCGCTGTTGAAGAACAGGGCTATCGCGAACCTACGCCAATTCAGCGCCAGGCTATTCCTGTCGTATTGGAAGGTCGTGACCTGATGGCCAGCGCCCAGACCGGTACCGGTAAAACCGCTGGCTTTACCCTGCCGCTGCTACAGCTGCTGAGTAAGCATGACCATGCGGTCAAAGGTCGCCGTCCGGTTCGTGCGTTGATCCTGACGCCTACCCGTGAACTGGCTGCGCAGATCGGCGAAAACGTCGAATCCTACAGCAAATACCTGCGCCTGCGTTCGCTGGTGGTATTTGGTGGCGTGAGCATCAACCCGCAGATGATGAAACTGCGCGGCGGCGTCGACGTGCTGGTGGCAACACCGGGTCGCCTGCTGGATCTGGAACACCAGCGCGCGGTTGACCTGTCCAAAATTGAAATTCTGGTGCTGGACGAAGCAGACCGCATGCTGGATATGGGCTTTATCCATGATATCCGCCGCGTGCTGGCCAAACTGCCTGCCAAGCGTCAGAACCTGCTGTTCTCTGCAACCTTCTCCGACGACATCAAAGGGCTGGCCAACAAACTGTTGCACAACCCGGCATCGGTTGAAGTGGCGCGCCGCAACACCGCGTCCGAGCAGATTGAGCAAAGCGTGCACTTCGTTGACAAGAAGCGTAAGCGGGAACTGCTGTCCCAGATGATCGGCGAAGGTGACTGGAAGCAAGTCTTGGTGTTCAACCGCACCAAACACGGCGCCAACCACCTGGCTGAACAGCTGAACAAAGACGGCATCACTGCCGCAGCGATCCACGGCAACAAAAGCCAGGGCGCGCGTACCCGCGCATTGGCCGATTTTAAAGACGGCAAAATTCGCGTATTGGTCGCTACCGACATCGCGGCACGCGGTCTGGACATCGACCAGTTGCCACACGTGGTGAACTACGAGTTGCCTAACGTGCCGGAAGACTACGTGCATCGCATCGGCCGTACCGGTCGTGCTGAACGTACCGGTGAGGCGATCTCGCTGGTGTGTGTGGATGAACACAAACTGCTGCGTGATATCGAACGCCTGCTCAAACGTGAGATCCCGCGTATTGCTCTGCCGGGCTATGAGCCGGATCCGAGCATCAAGGCCGAGCCGATCATCAACGGCCGTCAGGCTGGTGGACGCGGTGCGCCACGCGGCAACGGCGGTGGTCAACGCTCCGGTAACGGTGGCGGCCAGCGCAGTGGCAACGGTGGCGGCAATGGCGGTCAGCGTGAAAACCGCGGTGGCGGCAGTGCTCGTCCGCAGGGTGATGGCAAGCCGCGTTCAGGTGCTCCGCGCCGTCCGCGCAGCCGCCCGGCTGAGTAAATTGCGCTGTTGTCAGCCGTCTGAGGCCACCTTTAGGGTGGCCTTAGTTTGGTGACAAACACCCGAAAAACGTGGTTTTCGGATGTTTGGCGTAAAGCAGAAGACTTAATCCTTTGTTTTTGTTAGTACCTAAAACAGTACTTTTAGCTACAAATGACTTTGTCAGCCGTCTGAGGCCACCTTTAGGGTGGCCTTTTTTATACGTAAAAATCAGCGCATCTCAAGTTCCGGCACCACCGACATGCCAACGCGCAGTCGCGCCAGTTCCGGCTGGTTGGGTTCCAGCAGGATCTTCACCGGCAGGCGTTGCACCACTTTGGTGTAGTTGCCGGTGGCGTTATCGGCGCTGATGGCGGCAAAGGTCGAGCCAGTGGCCGGGGCGATGCTGTCAACGTGGCCGCGCAGCGTCACGCCGGGCAGCGCATCGACGGTGATGGATACCGGCTGGCCGGCAGAGACGTTGGCTAACTGGGTTTCCAGGAAGTTGGCGACCACGTAGCTCTGTTGTAGCGGCACCACTGCCAGCAGACGCGTACCGGCGGAGACCCAGGCACCCTGGCGTACCGCGCGCTGGCCGACGCTGCCGGCAATCGGCGCAATAATCTGGGTATAGGAAAGATTCAGACGCGCCTGATCAACGCTGGCCTGCGAGGCGGCAATATTCGCTTCGGCCTGTTTGCGGCTGGCCTGCAACACCCCAACTTCTTTACGTGCCGAAAGCACCGCCGCCTGATTCTGCTTTAGCTGTGCGGCGGCGGTCTGCATCACGGAGGCCGATTTCTGCTGCTCATCAGCGGTGGCGGTGCCGGTTTTCAGCAACCGGCGATAGCGATCGGCGTTCTGCCCGGCGTAGTTGAGCGTGGCCTGGCTGGCGCTGACGCCGGCTTCCTGCTGGGCAATATTGGCCTGCTGTTGATCCAGCTGTGCCTGAATACTGGACAATTTGGCCTGGCTAATCTGCAGATTGGCCTGCGCCGTTTCCAGCGCCACGCGGTAATCCCGATCGTCGAGGGTGGCCAGAACTTCACCGGCTTTTACCTGCTGGTTGTCACTGACGTTGACGCTGCGGATATAGCCGGAAATCTTGGGGGCCACCAGCGTGTAATCGGCGCTTACGACCGCATCATCGGTACGTAAATGGTGGCGATTGAGCGATGAGCGGACAAAAAAAGCAATCGCCAGCAGGATTAACAGCAGCAACGCCAGGGTTAAGGTTCGTTTTGCAGGGGTGAAGCTCATGGTTATGATCCTGATGTTTTTGGAACTAGAGGTAAGAGCGTTTGCGGCGGATAGACACGCTTCGGCAACCAGGCGGTCAGCAACACCAAAAGCAGCGCGCAGCCAATAATCAGCAGGTAGGCGTCACTGATACTGAGGATCACCGCCTGATGCTTTACCAGCGTCGAAAAATGCCCGAGATTTTCCGCTGAACTGACCGAGCCGTCCGGTAACAGCGGCATAGCCCCGCTGGCGTGTTCTGAGCTCTCTGCCGTCATCAGCCACGGGCGATTACCCAGCCGGTCAACCAGCACATGAGAGTGAAATTGCTCCCGGTGGCTAATAAAATTCTCAACCAGGCTGCCCGCCGCCACGGCGGAAAAACCGCGCACGGTGTTAAACATTGCCGAGGCGAAGGGCCCTTCTGGTGGCAGGATCACGCTGGTAGAGGTCATTAACACCGGTAAAATCATCATCGGCTGGCCAAATGCCTGTAGGCCTTGGATCAGCCAGAAGTTTTCTCGTGCCCAATCGTCGGTCAATTGCATTCCCAGCAGGCAGGAGACGGCGATTAGCGCGGCACCGATAGTCAACACCCAACGGGCGTCTATCCAGCGCAGGTTCAACAGGGCGGCGATGAAAGGTGCTATCACCAACTGCGGCAGGCCGACGGCTAACGCCAGCGGCGCAAATTGTACGGTGCGAAAACCCTCCACCTGCGAAAAGTAAAACGACGGCAGCATTGAGCCTGACAACGCCAGCAACAGCACGCCAGCCAGCGTCAGCAGGCTATAAGAAAGATTGATGCGCCGCAGTAATTGCAGTTTTAACAGTGGCAACGGATGGAACCATTCGTTGATTAAAAACGTCACCAGCAACGCAATGGAAACCGGCAGCATCAGGCTAATCAAGGGGGAATTGAACCAGTCGAGTCGCTCACCCTGAGTCAGCGAAAGGATCAACAGCGCGATACCGCTACAACCGGTCAGCATGCCGAACAGATCGATCTGGCGGAAACGCTCCAGCCGCAAGGGATCCTGCGGCAACCCCCAACAGATCAGTAAGGAGGCTATCAGACACAGCGGGATCGCCTGCCAAAAGACAAACTGCCAACCCAGACTGTCGGTCCACAGCGCCGCCAGCGGTGCCGCGACATTGGGGCCAAAGGTGGCGGTGAGCGCATAGGCGGCCAGCCCGTAAAGTTTGATGGTCGGGGGCAGAAAACGCAGCGCCACCGTCATCAGCAACGGCGGCAATGCCCCGCCAAACAGGCCTTGCACCACCCGCAGAGCAATAAACAGCGTGGGATCAGCAGTTAACGGCTGGAGTACGCCGACGGCGGCAAAACCGCCGATCATCACCAGGGCGAAACGGCGTAGCGAAAAGGTCACGGCAAACCAGGGGGCCACCATCATGGCCGACACTTCCGCGGCCTGATAGGCCGAGGTGATCCAGCTCCCCTGGTCGAAACCGATACCGATAGCCGCGCGGATATCCGCCAGCGCCAAATCGCTGATGCGATCATTGAGTCCTGAGGTCAGGGCGGCAATCAGCACACCCACCAACCCCACAGCCAGACGCAGGGTAAAAGGATGCGGCGCAGCGACGGCAGGCGCAGGCTGAGCATTCATAGTATGACTCCAGAAACGAAACTTACGATGCACTGTATTGCATAGCGATACATTGTGACGCATGCTACATTGTGATGCACTGTATTGCAATGTGGTACATCGTGCCGCCTGACCGGAAAAATGTTACAGTGTGGTCAAAAGCAAGGAAAAGAGCCTTCCATGTCCGAACCCTCAACATGTTGTGATGATGAAAAAACCGGCGGTATTCAGGTCATTACCCGTGCGGCTAAAATCCTCGATGCGCTGGGCGCCAAGCCCAATGGCATGAGCCTGGGTGAGATAGCGCTGGCGGTCGATCTGCCGCGCTCCACCGTGCAACGTATCGTCAACGCGCTGGACTCCGTGCAATTGGTGCGCGGCGGTGCCGGTGGTGTGCGCCTCGGGCCGTCGTTGCTGCGGCTGATTGCCAGTGTACATACCGAAATGGTGTCAATTGCGACCCCCTGGTTGCAGGCTTTATGTGACGCCACCGGCGAGACGGTATCGCTGGGGCGCGCCAGCGGTTTGCAACTGGCGGTAGTGCACTACATTGTGGCGGATCGTGAGCTGCGAGTGGTGCCACGCATCGGCATGAATCTGCCGCTGTACAGCACCTCCGGCGGGCGAGCGCTGCTGGCGTTGAACAGCGACGATGCGGCCCGGGATTTACTGGGTGAGGCCTATAGGGCGGTGACGGATCTGACGGTGCGTGATTTTCCGGCACTGCTGCAGCACCTGACCGAAATACGCCGTACCGACCTGTCCTTCGATCGGGAAGAAACGCTGGAAGGCGTCTCTACCATGGCGGTGGCTATCGACACCATTCTGGGGCGTTTCTCCATCAGTCTGTTAGTGCCCAGCACCCGTTTGGCCAAGAATGAAGCTCGCTTCCGCGAGGAGATCCTTAAGTGCAAAGACGCGTTGATCGATGAGATTGGCAAGGTGGCGTCGCGAGATTAACCGGAGAAGATAATGAAAACGCTGTTGGTTGCGGTTGATAATTCCGCTAATGCTCGTAAGGTCATTTCACTGGCTGGCGAACAGGCGTTGGCGCAACAGGCGGCGCTAGTGGTGCTTTGTTGTGTCGATCTTAGCTATTCCATGACGGGGCCGTTTGAAATTGAACCGGGTGAAGATCCGGCAGATTTCGGTTGCGCGCAGGATGAACAACAGGCCGCCGCGACCGTGGTGCACCGGGCGCTGAGCGAACTGCAGGCGGCAGGGGTCAATGCGCGTGGGCGGGTGGTGGCCGGTGAACCGGCAGAAACCATAGTTGCCCAGGCGAAAGAGCTGAATGCGACGATGATTATTATGGGGCGACGCCATCTTTCCCCCTTTAGACGTTTGTTGAATGGGTCACACAGCGCCCTGGTGATTGAGAACGCCGATTGCCCGGTGCTGGTTGACGTGCGTGCCGACTGATTTTGCCTAATCCCGGAGCCGAAGATGAAACTAAAATGTGCCATTCTTGATGATTATCAGCAGGTCGCGCTCAGCATGGCCGACTGGTCTGCCCTCGGAGATCGGGTTGAGGTGTTCAGCATCGGTCAACATTTTAGTGATGAAGCGGAACTGGCCGTGCATCTGCAGGACTGCGATATTTTGGTGATTATGCGTGAACGCACGCCAATCACCGCCACGCTGCTGGCGCGTTTGCCTCAGCTAAAACTGTTGATCACCTCGGGCATGCGCAATGCCTCTATTGATTTGGCGGCGGCGGCACAGCGCGGGGTTATTGTCTGCGGCACCGCCAGCGGCTCAGCAGCACCGATGGAGCTAAGCTGGGCACTGCTGCTGGGGTTGGCAAAACATTTACTGGTGGAAAATCATGGCCTGCGTAATAACGGGCCGTGGCAGCAAGCGGTTGCCGTGACCCTGCAGGGCAAGACGCTGGGCCTGCTGGGGTTGGGCAAGATTGGCAGCCAAATGGCGGTGGTGGCGCAGGCGTTTGGTATGCGGGTGCTGGCCTGGAGCCAAAACCTGACGGCAGAAAGGGCCGCCGAGGTGGGGGTGACGCTGGCAGCATCCAAACAGGCGCTGTTTGAACAGAGCGACTTTGTTTCGGTTCATCTGGTGCTCAGTGAGCGTAGCCGTGGGCTGGTGGGCCGGCCAGAGCTGCAGGCGATGAAGAAAACCGCTTATCTGATCAATACCTCGCGTGCGGCGATTGTCGATCGCAGCGCGTTGATTGACGCATTGCAGCAAGGGCAGATCGCCGGTGCCGGGCTGGACGTGTTTGAGGTTGAACCCTTGCCGAGTGACGACATCTTCCGCCAACTGCCCAACGTGTTGGCGACGCCGCATCTGGGTTATGTGGCCGACAGCAACTATCAAATCTATTTCCGCGAAGCGATCGAAAACATCGAGGCCTTTATCGCCGGTGTTCCGCTGCGTCAATTGGCGTAGCGCGGTTTTATTCCCCCCAGATGCTTGTCTGCTGCGGGCATTCCCCCGTATCATTGCGCGTCTTTTTTAGCAGGGGTGAACATGCGCGTATTATTGGCTCCGATGGAGGGCGTTCTCGATTCTTTGGTGCGTGAGCTGCTCACCGAAGTGAACGACTACGACCTGTGCATCACCGAATTCCTGCGCGTGGTTGATCAACTGCTGCCTGCCAAGTCTTTCTACCGCCTGTGCCCTGAACTGCATCACGCCAGCCGCACCCCGTCCGGCACGCTGGTTCGCATCCAATTGCTCGGTCAATACCCGCAATGGCTGGCAGAAAACGCCGCTCGCGCGGTGGAACTGGGTTCTTACGGTGTCGACCTCAACTGTGGTTGCCCATCCAAGCTGGTTAACGGCAGCGGCGGTGGGGCGACGCTGCTCAAAGACCCGGAGCTGATTTACCAGGGCGCCAAAGCGATGCGTGCAGCGGTACCTGCCCATTTGCCGGTAACGGTAAAAATACGGCTGGGTTGGGATAGCGACAGCCGCAGTTTTGAAATTGCCGATGCGGTGCAGCAGGCGGGCGCCACCGAATTGGCGGTGCATGGCCGTACCAAAGAGGACGGCTACAAGGCCGAGCGCATTAACTGGGCGGCGATTGGCGAGATCCGCCAGCGGCTGACCATTCCGGTGATCGCCAACGGCGAAATCTGGGACTACCAGAGCGCACAAGACTGCCTGCAAACCACCGGCTGCGATGCGGTGATGCTGGGGCGCGGCGCATTAAACGTGCCGAACCTGAGCCGGGTGGTGAAATACAACGAACCGCGCATGCCGTGGCCGCAGGTGGTGCAACTGCTGCAAAAATACGTTCACCTGGAAAAACAGGGCGACACCGGCCTGTATCACGTGGCGCGGATTAAACAGTGGCTGGGGTATTTGCGCAAAGAGTATGCCGAGGCCACCGAGTTGTTCGGCGAAGTGCGTGCGCTGACCAACTCGAAGGACATTGCCCGGGTGATCTGCCGTTAGCCATAATAAACCCACCTAGCGTGGGTTAGATTAATCTTGTTTCCTCATGCCCCTCTGGGTTGGCTGCCTCCATCGGGATAAACGCTAGCCAACCTGAGAGTTTCATTTTTCCAGATCAATACCAAAATACCGCATCAGCGCAGCACGCCGTTCGTCTTCGGAATGCAGCGTCGATTCATGGCGTTGGTGATCTTCGGTGATAATCAGTTTGTTCTCGCTGATAGTCACCCGACCATTTTCCGTTGGCCGCGAACACACCAGCCGCTGGGTAAAATGCGACTGCGGCGAGGTGCTGTGGTAGTGGCACATGCCGTCGAACTCACTTGGCTCACGGGCTTGCAGGGTAAAGCGGTACAGGGTTTTGGCATGCGAGCGATTATCGCCGTTTCTGCGTTCCAGGTAATAGGTCTCGCCTTCCTGCTCTAAATGGAAGGTGCCGCTGGTCTGCGGTTGCTGCTCGGTGGTGGTGATCTTCAGCGGCGTCAGGAACGAATCACCAAACCCCACGTCCACCAGATACGGCTGATCCAGCTCCACCATCAGTGCCATATGGTCGAAGGGCGCGCCGAAGCTGCCGTCGCGTGCGCGGATCTCGCCGGAAATAAACTGCACGTTAAAGCCGATGTCCTTCAACAGCGCGGCAAACAGCCGGTTCAGCTCATAGCAAAAGCCGCCGCGGTTGCGTTCGACAATTTTATTGAACAGCGCCGGTTCCTCCAGATGAATCCCCTGGCGATAAATAATGCTCAGGTTCTCAAAGGGTACGCTCAGCATATGGCAGCGGTGTAACTGTTGCAGCGTCAGGAGGTCGGGCTTGGGGATGCCTGCGAATCCAATATGTTGCAGGTAGCGTTGTCTGTCCACGGTTTGTCTCGCAGCAAAAAAATTGATTATAAAATAGTTGGATTTTTCACTGCTGTGGGCGCAATACGTGCTGCGTCAGAACGCCGGGGGTTGGTCTGCCGCCTGCAGCAGCAGATTCACCCAGCGGCGGGTGGTGGCGCTAACGAACGCGCTGTCCGCCCAGCACAGGCGGTAGTGGTAGGCGGCGGGCAGTTGTCGGTCGTCGCCAAAGACCCGAACCAGCTTGCCGGTGGCCAGGGCATCCTGCGCGACTGCCAGGCTGCCGAGTACGATGCCGTTACCTTCTATCGCTTCCTGCAGGGCATGGCCGACGCTGTTAAAGGTGAGAATACCGCGCGGTGCCGGGGTGCCTTCGCCAAAGGCGGCGAACCAGTCTTGCCAACCGGCTATGCCCATCTTCTGTCCATCCTTCCACGGCGAGTGGATCAATTGCGACAGCGCCAAATCGGTGGCCGTAATGCGACGAGGGTGCGCGGCAAGAAAGGCCGGGCTTGCCAGCGGCGCGAAGGTATCGGCTAGCAGCTCGCGGGAGTGTGGCGGCGGATTGGCGGTGGGGCTGTAACGGATGGCGATGTCTGCTTCGCCATTGGCCAGGTCACGCAGGCTTTCGTTGGCGTCCAGCACCAGTGAAACATCAGGATCGGCACGGCGCAGTGCCGGTAGTCGTGCCGCCAGCCAGTGGCTGGCAATGCCCAGCGTGCAGGTCAGCTTCAGCGTTTGCTGTTGCTCTGGCCGGACGCGATCGCTGGCTTTTTGCAGCAACGTCAGTGCGCGAGTCACGTCGATGGCCAGTTGTTTGCCGGTGTCGTTTAGCGCCACCGCGTTCCCCTTGCGGTGAAACAGCTCGACGCCCAGCTCATTTTCCAGGTGACGTATCTGGCGGCTGACCGCCCCCAGCGTGACGTTCAACTCCTCCGCTGCCTCGGTAAAACTGGCGCAGCGCGCCGCCACCTCGAAAGTGTGCAAGGCTTTCAGGGAGGGCAGGCGAGGTTGAGCGTTCAGCTTGAGTTTCATTCAACCATATTGCCAATCTATCGATGTTCCACAAGTGATTTTTTGCTTACTTTTAGGGCAAATATTCGACGGGAGTATCGTGTGGACATTGTGATGGGGCTGGCTGCCGCACTGTGCTGGGGCGGCACGGATTTTTTGGTCGGTATCAACGCCCGATCGGTGGGGGTGCGCAGGGCGGTATTTTTTTCGCAGGCGATTGGCTTTGTGATTTTTACTGCCTTATTACCGGCAACGGTGGTTCCTGTCTTTGCGACTTCCGGCGTGGTTTGGGGGCTGGCATTGCTGGCCGCTGCCCTGATCGTAGGCGGTTCACTGGCGCTGTCGCAGGCCTTCGCTATTGGCAAGGCGGCGATGGTGGCCCCTCTGGTCACCAGCTACGGTGCGGTTACCACGCTGTTGTCGTGGCTAAGTGGCGAACGTCTGGGGGCGTTGACGCTGACGGGGCTGGTTATTTGTTTACTGGGGGTGATGCTGACCGCCGTCAGCCCTGCGCGGCAGCCGGAAAACTCTTCGTCGACCTTACCGGCGATAGCCTTCGCGCTGATCGCCGCGTGCTGTTATGGCACCGGTTTTTGGCTGCAGGGGAAATACACGCTGCCGGTACTGGGGCCGAGTGTCAGCCTGTGGCTCGGCTATACGCTGGGGCTGACGGCTCTGCTGGCGCTGAGCACTAACCGGCGTGCGTTGGTGGCACGCCCCGGCTGGCGGCAGGGTGGGCTACTGCTGGCCGCCAGTTTGCTCAACCTGGGGGGCTTTAGCGCCTTTGCCGTAGGGGCCGGTGGCGGATCGGTGGCGGTGGTAACGGTGCTTAGCACCCTGTCTGGCGGTATTGCCGCGCTGCTGGGCGCTTTGCTGCTACGTGAGCGCCTTGCCGCCCTACAGTGGCTGGGCGTGTTAACGGTATTGGCCGGTGCCGTGGTGCTGCATTGGCATTAAGCTCCAGGCTCAGCCAATAAGTCCTTACTCCAGCGTGCCGGGGTGCATATTTTTCTGCATCCAGTCGCGTAATGACACGACGTCAGGGCGATCGGCAGTGTCTTCCAGCGTCACCAGATAATAATTCGCGCCGGGTAAAGACAGATCGAACGGTGCCACCAGCATTTTGCGTTTTATTAAATCCTCTGCCAGCAACTTACTGGCAATAACCACCCCTTGCCCTGCCACGGCGGCTTGCAGCGCATGGGTTTCATCGCTGAAATACAGGCCTCTTGAAATATTCAGATTCTCCGGCCCGTAACCTTGCTGCCAGTGTTTCCAGTCAGGGCTTTCGGCAGGAACATGCCTGTTCTCGACGTGAAACAGCGTCGTGCGGTGCAGGTCGCTCAGGGTATTCAAGGCCAGTGCCGGGCTGGCAACCACAATAAACCGATCCTCATACAGCAAGGTACTGTGAAGGCCTATTTCAGCGGTTTCACGATAACGTATGGCTACGTCGACGGTACGCTGCGTTAAGTCGACGCTTTGCACGCTGGTATGCAGGTGTAAATCAATCTCGGGAAATTGCGCCTTAAAGCTTTCAAGGCGCAGCACCAGCCAATTGGTCAAAAAGTTCGAGGTGGTGGTGATGGTTAGCGCCGGAGGTTGTCTGGCCTGATCAATTTTTTTTACCGACTCTTCCAGGGCGGTAAAGGCGGATTGCGTGCCCGTATACAGCAAGTGTCCGGCCTCGGTCAGTTTCACCCCCTGTGCGTTGCGTTCGAACACGCGGCATTCCAGCATGGATTCAATCAAACGGATTTGATGGCTGACCGCGGTGGCGCTGACATTCAGTTGCCCGGCAGCCTGCTTGAAGCTAAGACAATTGGCAACCGCATGGAAGGCGCGCAGTGCGCCCAGCGGCGGTAAACGGGAAGATTGCATGATGAGTTATTTTCATCCATGGGTGAAAACTCTGACTTTGATTGCCTGATTATATATGCGATAGGCTCAACATACCTCCTTGTAAGGATGAAAAAAATTTTCTATCGCCGCTTTTATATAGTGAGGATCATTATGAGCACGTCTCCTTTATCCGTCCCTTTTGCCGCGTCTGCGCAACAGCAGGCGCAAACCAATGCCGGTATTCTTTTAGTCAGTGGGCTGGTAGCGCAAGTTGCACTGTTACTGAAACTCTATGCGCTGGAGAACCCGCTGCTGCTGATCGCTTTGCTGGCCTGCTTGAGTATTGCCTTTGTTTTGGCCGTATTTTTAATGCAGCTGAAAGTGTTCCAGAGCAAAAGTCGCCTCAGCCTGGTACGCCATGGGTTTGTCATCAGTGCCGTCGGCACCTTGCTGCTGATCCTGGTATTGCATGGTCTGCCAAATGACCTGCAGCTGTTTTCTGCAATGGCTATTTGCGGCTTGGGTCAGGGAATGGTTTACAGCGCCGCGATACGTCGAGGCACCCACAACGACGGCCATGGACTGCGCCGACGCGCGCTGCTGATTGCAGGGAGTGGCCTTGCGGTTGCGGCTGTCCTGCTGATCCAATCGAGTTTTAGCGGAATAACGGGTTTTCCCTACGCTTTTGCCATGTTGATTGACCTGTCGCTACTTGCGGCCCTGTACGTAAGGGTGGTCGAGCTGGAGAGCTAGCCGTTGATGCGACTAACCGGTCGCCGGATATAGGTCAAAGGATTGAGCGAGCGCAGGTGCATCTGCAATACGGTGCCACGGCGGAAGAAGTAGTTGAGGAGGGTCAGCGACAACAATTCGGTCAGCAGGGTGCTGTAGGCCGCGCCCATCATGCCGTATTGGCGGATCAGGCAGTACGACAGCGGAATATTGATGATAAATACCAGGAACATCTTCTTCGACAAGAAGCCGTAGCCGGAGAAAATCACAATGTATTTGTAGGCCAGGGTGCCCAGGGCGGAAAGCAGGGTGGCAACCGCCAACACCCCCATCGCCGGGTAAGCCGCTAAATACTGCTCGCCGTACAGCAGCACAATCACCGGTTTGCCGAGCAAAAAGATGCCGGCGACGATCGCGGCGGCAATCGCCAGCACCAGCCCATTGAGTTTGGCGGCGGTGCGCATGGCATCATCGCGCTGATAAGCGAATATTTTGGCGAAAAATGAGGTGATAACCGCATCGGTGACAAACATCCAGGCGGTGGCCAGCGTAATGGCAACGGAGTAAATGCCCAGCGCTTCGGCGGAGACGAACCACATCAGGAACAGCTGCGCCAGCCGGGTGTAGATGGCGATGGAGACATTGGAAACCGCCAGGGGCAAGCCGCTGGCGAGCAGATAGCGCACGTATTTGCGGCGAACGCGCCCTGGTGCGACAAAGCGCGGATTTCGGCGGTGATAGATATGGTGGCGGATCAGGTAGGGGATCAAATAAACCATCACGATCGGGATCGCCAGGTAATACAGGTGCAGATCAAAATAAACGATCAGATAACGCACCAGCAGCGCACTGCCCAGCCCGCTGACGTTGGCCAGAGTATTGAAGCGCGATTCCAGCCGGGCATCATGATAGATGGTGAAAACGTCCCTGAGTGAGAAGAAGCTGGCGACAAAGGTGGCGGCGCAAAAGTAGAAGGTAATGAAATCTTCCCGTAGCCCGGTGTAAATCAATATTGCCGCAGAGAACAGCACAAAGCAGCCCTGACGCAGCCGGTTGGTGGAAAACATCAATGCCGTTCCCGAGGCCGGGTTGCGGCTAATCCGCTTGAACAGCACGGTATCAGAGCCCAGCAGCGCCAGCGTTTGAGTAATGGCGAAAATCGCGGTGGCAAAGGTGATTTTGCCAAAGCTTTCCGGGCCGATATATCTCGCCATATAGGCGGTGATAAAAATGACGCCAAGGATAGACACCATTTTTTCGGATATCATCCAAAACGCATTTCTCACGATATTGATATCTATGAATTTTAATTTCATGGGGACTTTCCCTGTCGCATCTTATAATAGGAATCATCCGATTATTTCCTTACCCTCTGTAAGGAATGACCCACAGGGTTTTATAATTAAGATGCAATAATCGGAATGTCAGCAGCATTTATCCCTATGCTAGATTCATGGAAGAAAGAGAAGAATGAGAAAACTCGCAAAACGACTCTATCGGGCCGCGCCCGATTTTATCTATTATCAAGTCAGCCACTATCTTGCCCATGGCGCCTGGATTAACTTCAAATCCCCCAAGGCATTTTCAGAGAAAATTTATCGGCGTATGCGCTATCCATGCCGTGATTTCAGTATGTTAGCGGATAAGGTGGCAGTCAGAGACTATATTTCACAGCGGGTATCGGAAAAGTACCTAACCCCCATCATTATGATCAGTGATAATTTCACCGAACAAGATTACCTTTCATTGCCTCAATCGTTTGTTATCAAAACCAATAATGCTTCGCAACAGGTCAAGATAGTCAAAGATAAAAATGAAGTTACTTTTACCGATATTGCGAAGATTCTTAATGAATGGTCTGAAATAACCTATTGGAAAAGGTTTCGCGAAAAACACTACGACAGTATCCCGCAGAAAATTATCGTCGAACAGCTATTGGATATAGAAACGGCAGGTGAATTGATTGACTACAAGGTGCATGTTTTTAACGGTAACCACGCCTATTTATTCGTAGAGCTGTTACGTGGCGGGCCTGAGCCGACTTCACTGGAGTTTTTGGACGAGCATGCGCATCACTGCTTCTTTACCCAGGCGGATATCCCGCAGGTCAATACACTGTATGAAAAACCGGCGTTCTGGGATGAAATGATCCGGGTGGCGAAAGCCGTTGCGGCAGATTTGGACTATTGCCGCGTCGACTTCTATCTCACCTGCGAGCAAATCTACATTGGTGAACTGACGCTGACCCCCGGTGCGGGCAACGAGGTTTACCTGCCGCGTGCGACCAACCTGCTGCTGGGCGAGATGATGTCCAAAGCCGGGTAGTGGCTGCTGCAGCCTTTAGCGGTCACTGTCCACTGGCGCGATGCTTTGCAACCATCTGAGAAACTCCGCCGCTTTGGGTTTGTCCAGCGTGCGTTGCGGATAAACCAGGTAGTAGGGCTTGCTGAGCGGCAGTGCCGGTTCTGCCAGCGGCACCAGCGTCCCCCTGGCCAGTTCGCGCTGGATCAGCCGCTGCTGGCCAAGCAAAATGCCGTGGCCCTCGACCGCGGCGTCAATCGCCAGTGAGGTCAGGTTATAGGTCAGGCCACGCCGCTGTGGCGGCGGCAACCCGGCGGCGCTGAACCAGTCATGCCAGCCCGGCAGGAACTGACTTTCCTTGCCCCAATCTACATGGATCAGCGGCCGTTGGGTCCAGTCGCCGCCGGCCTGCAATTGCGGGCTGCAAACCGGCTGCACGCAGTCCTGAAACAGCCGCACTTTTTCCAACAGCGGGTAGTCCTGATCGCCAAAACACAGGGCAAAGTCCGCCGCGGAAGCGGCGAAATCGACTTCGGCATGGGTGGCATGCAGGCGGATATCCACCTGTGGATGCCGGGCCAGCCAATCGCCGATCGCCGGGTTCAGCCATTTTGACGCCAATGCCGGCAAGGCGAATACCGTCAGCGTTTCCTTGCCCCGCTGGCGATCGACATGCTGTTGTGCCACGCGCAACGTTTCGAAGGCCTGTTGCACGTAGGCCAGGTAGTCCGCTCCCTGCTCGGTCAGCGTCACGCCGCTTTTAGCGCGGATAAACAGCACAATACCCAGCTGCTGCTCAAGCTGGCGGATCTGTTGGCTGACGGCGGCGGCGGTCAATGCCAGGTGGTCTGCCGCTTTGGCCAGGCTGCCGGTGCGGGCGGCGGTTTCAAACGCCAGAATGGCGTTCAGTTTGGGCAGCCGGGGACGGGAAGTTGGGCTCATGGCGCTTATCGCTAAGAAATGGTTAGCTCATCCTTAACGTATTTTTGTTATTACGGCAATCCGGCATTCGCTACAGTGGGTTATCCGGCCGCTATGCCTAAGGAGTCTCTGATGCAGCCACTTGCTCATATCGTTGATTTAACCGCCAACCCGATTGGTGATCCGGCCTTTCGGGCGCAATGCAAAACTACGCTGGATACGGCGGGGGCGCTGGTGCTGCCGGGCTTTCTGACGGCGGCGGCGCTGGCGACTATCCGTCTGGAAGGGGCGGAGCACAGCCATGCGGCGTTTTATGCCGCCAACAAGCATAACGTCTATCTCAGGCCGCAGGATGAAACGCTGCCGGCCGATCATGCACGCAACCGGCTGGTGGTCTCGTCCAAGGGCTGCATTACCGATGAGGAGATCCCACCGCAATCACCGCTGCGCACACTGTATGACGCGCAGCCGTTCCGCGATTTTCTCTGCGCGGTGCTGGAAGAACAGTGTCTGTATCCCTACGCCGATCGCCTGTCGTCGATCAATCTGCACTATGCCCATCGCGGGCAGGAACTGGGTTGGCATTTCGATAACTCGTCGTTCGCCATCACGCTGTTGATCCAGAAACCGCAGGCCGGTGGACGCTTTGAATATGTGGAAAACCTGCGCGATGCCGACCGCGGCGAGATGAATTACGCCGGGGTTTCCCAGGTGCTGGACGGTGAACGAGCGGTGAAGCCGTTGGCGATGGAAGAGGGGGATTTGGTGCTGTTCCGTGGCCGCAACGCCATGCATCGGGTCACGCCGACCGAAGGTGACATCACCCGCATGCTGGTGGTGCTGGCTTATAATGCACAACCGGATATCGCGCTGTCGGAAAGCGCCAGAATGACCTTTTACGGCCGGGTGTAAGGAGAATAAAACTGCCCCGGTTGGGGGAATGCCGATCAGTTAAGCAAAGTTCTGAATAAGAATGTACGACGTTGTTTAAGTGGGCGACCCCCTCTCCCGAGGGAGAGGGCCGGGGTGAGGGGCTTTCGCGTTGGTATGTATCCCCTCACCCTAACCCTCTCCCAAAGGAGAGGGAACCATATCACCTTAACTTACAAGCATTACCCCGGTTGGGGCAGTTTAAAAACTCAGTGATGGGCTTCTTCGTGCGCCTGCTGTTCCAGTTTCACTTCCTGCGCGCGCTTGCGCAGGCCAAACCAGCCCAGCACCAGCAGCACGACCAGCACAGGAATGGTTGCTATGGTCCAGGTGCCGTTCGGGTAGTCAAACGCCATCATGACCACCACCGCCAGCAGGAACGCCAACGTCAGCCAGGAGGTGACCGGTGCGCCAGGCATCTTGAAGGTAACCGGCTTGGCACGGCCTTCACGCACCGCCTTACGCAGACGCATCTGGCAGACGATGATAAATGCCCAGGAGCTGATAATGCCCAGCGAAGCGATGTTCAACACGATCTCAAACACCTGTGAAGGTACCAGATAGTTCAATACCACCCCGATCACGTAGATACCGCAGGTCACCAGGATCCCGGCGTAAGGCACCTGCTGGCTGCTCATCCTGGCCATAAATTTCGGCGCCGAGCCACCCATCGACAGCGAACGCAGAATACGGCCGGTGGAGTACAGGCCCGAGTTCAGGCTGGAGAGCGCGGCAGTTAACACCACGATGTTCATGATGGTGCCGATATAGGGCACGCCCAGCTTGCTGAAGAAGGTGACGAACGGGCTTTGGCCCGCCTGGTAGGCGTTCCACGGCAGCAGCAACACCAGCAGCACCACCGAACCAACGTAGAACAGGCCGATGCGCCAAATAACGCTGTTGATAGCCTTCGGCAGCATTTTGGCCGGATCCTTGCACTCGCCGGCGGCGGTGCCGATCAGCTCAATCCCGGCAAAGGCGAAGATCACCCCTTGTACCAGCACCAACGCAGGCAGCAGGCCATGCGGGAACATGCCGCCGTTTTCGGTAATCAGGTGCAGGCCGGTGGTGTTGCCCGCCACCGGGGTGCCGGTGCCGAGTAACACCACGCCGACCACCAGGAACAGCGCGATGGCGACCACTTTGATCAGGGCGAACCAGAACTCCATTTCGGCGAACCACTTCACGCCGATCATGTTCATGGTGGCGACCACCCCGAGGGCGCAGAGGGCAAACAACCACTGCGGCACATCGGCAAAGGTACCCCAATAGTGCATATACAGCGCTACCGCCGTGATATCGACGATACCGGTCATCGCCCAGTTGAGGAAATACATCCAGCCGGCGACGTAAGAGGCTTTTTCACCGAGGAACTCGCGGGCGTAAGAAACAAAGCTGCCGCTGGTAGGGCGGTGTAAAACCAGTTCGCCCAATGCCCGCAGAATGAAGAAAGAGAAGATACCGCAGACCAGATACACCAGCGCCAGCGCCGGCCCTGCCAGTTCCAGCCGGCCGCCGGTGCCGAGGAACAGGCCGGTACCTATTGAACCGCCGATGGCGATCATTTGAATCTGCCGGTTGCCCATGCTTTTGTGATAACCGGATTCGTGGGAGTCTAACCATCGTCTTCTGGCTGCATGTTGCTCATGCGCCGATTTTTTTTGTGATTGCATCGTTCGTCCTGTTTTACCCGTCTGTAAAATTATCCTGCTCCAGCTTCGGAGCAAACGATTGCTACTACCAACCGTGATGAGAATGAGGTCATGGCATCATTCTGTTGTTTATACCCGTCGTGTTTCGATCTTCAGCAATGAAATTCATAGCGTATATTATATGAACAGCTGCCGTTAAATAACGGCGAGGCATGCTACCTTTTCTCTGGAAATGTGGCAAAAAATCCTGCGTATAAATCGTGAACAAGTGTGTTTATTTTTTGTTCCATATACAAAAGAACATATTATTCAATAAGATGATTGATTTTATCAAGACGGAAATAACGAGTAATAAAAGGTGATGAAAATCACATAATAATAATTACCGTGCAAACTACAGGGGATTTTGCTTATTTATTCGCGATGAGAAAAAAGGTGGGGTAATAAACTTCACTTCGCCTGCGGCGATATTGCCACAGGCGAAGAACATCATGGGAAGGGGGCGATTTTAGGCTGATTCTCCGACCGGCAGGGCCGACGCAGGCAAACCGAATATTTTGTCGAACGCCCAGTTAAACACAAAGGTGTAGCACGGGATAATGACGATCAGCGCCATATCCAGCAGCAGCGCCTGCCACAGCGTAATTCCCATCCACCAGGCGATCAGCGGGATCAGGTACATCACCAGCGTCAGCTGAAAGCCTATGGCATGCAAAATACGGCGCTTGAGCGTACGGCCACGCGTTGCCTGGCGGCTTTCCCACAGCTCAAACAGTGAGTTATAGATGAAGTTCCAGCTGACTGCGATGGTGGTGATGATCACCGCCAACGGCCCGGTACTGCTGGGGGCGGTGCCGGAAAGCAATGCCAGCCCGAGTGCGGAGATCGCCATACCGATAATTTCATAGGCGGTGACATACACCAGTTTGCGTTTAACGCCTTGCATTACTCATCTCCTGACTGAATTTTGGCTTGATGGTCGGGTGACCTTTTGCCGTCTGACGAGTAAGATACCGTCAATCATATTGATAGAAAAAGTCAGGAGCTGTCAGTTTTGCTGACAGGTGATGCAATGAACTTTTCCAGCGATAACATTGAGCTGTTTCTGGCGGTACTGGATCGCGGGTCGTTTTCCGCTGCAGCCCGTTCGCTGCGGCGTGTCCCTTCGGCGGTCAGCATGGGGATCGCCAACATGGAGGCGGAACTGGGGTTTCAGTTGTTTGATCGCTCACACCGGGAACCATTGCCCACCCCGCTGGCGTTGGCACTGGCGCCGCATGCGCGGCTGATCGCCGATCAGCTAAAACAACTACAGAACCACGCCATCGAATTATCCCAGGGGCTGGAAAGCACTCTGTCGGTCGGTGTCGCCTCGGACATCAACAGCAGCGGCCTGTTGGCTGCGGTCAAAACGCTGGCGGAACGCTACCCGTTGCTGAATATCGAAGTGCTGACCGCCCCGCAGGACGACGTGTTGCATATGCTGCATCAGGGCAGGATTGGCGTTGCTCTGGCGTTCGGCGGGCTCAATATCAACAGCCAGGAGCAGTTCCACTTTGTCGGCGCTGAATCACTGGTTGCTACGCTCTCACCTTCACACCCGGCGCTGAACGGAGTGGCAGACGAGCTGTTTCTCGAAGATTTGGTTAACGTACGGCAGATTATGGTGGCCAGCCGCGATTTGCCGATTACCGATTTGCGGCCGCAGGTGGCGGAGTCCTATTGGCGTACCGACAGCCTGCCGATGGCGCTGAGCATGGTGGAGGCCGGTTTGGGCTGGGGGAATTTCCCGCTATCGTTGACCGCGCCCTTGTTGGCGCAGCAACGGCTGGTCAGGTTGAAATTCAAAAACACCAAAAACGAACTGCGCCTGCCGATGCACCTGATCTGGCTGAAAAACAGGCCGCTGGAGAAGGCCGCCCATGAACTGGTGGCGTTAATGCGGGACAGGCCGCAAGCGGAATAATCCCACGGCCTAAACCGATAATCCTAGTCGGCATGGCGGCGGCGCCACCAAAATCGCAGCAGCAAGATAACGGCGATCACCAGTGCGCAGAACAGCACGCTGGTCAGCCGTTTGTCGAAGCCCGAGATAAACCGGGCGATAGCTTCACCGCCGAAATAGCCCAGCAACACAAAGATTGTTGCCCACAGGATGGCGCCCAGAATATTCAACGGGACAAAGCGCGACGGCGGCAGCTTGCTGGCACCGATTAACACCGGGCCAATGATGCGAAAGCCATACATAAACCGCACGCCAATCACGAACAACATCGGGTGGCGGGCAATAAGTTTTCTGGCGCGTTCAATGCGCTTTTCTTGGCTCTTCATGCGTGAAATCACCTTTCCGCCGAAGCGCCGACCGAGGAAATACAGGATCTGATCCCCTAGTGTGCCCCCCAATGCCACCACCGCAATCACCCAGGGCAGATGCAGTAACCCCTGGTGCGCGGCAATCCCCCCCAGCAGAGTGATGGTTTCGCCTTCGGCCAGGCAGCCGATAAACAGCGCCCAGTAGCCGTAATCCGTAATGTAGTGGGCCAAATCCGCCATCCTGATCCCCTATGTCTTTAATACATAAGGGTCAGTATACTCTCAGTCAGTCAGCCGCGCCCTGTCGGCGCGACGCAGCCGTAGAGGAGCAACAGATGTATCAGGATTTTGAGAGCGAACTGGACTGGGCGATGCGCCATATGCCACGCACCCGGGCAGCGGTAGCGGCGTTGCCGGATTTAAGCGGCGTACGGCTGGCGTGCAATATGCATCTGGATTTGAAAATGGCACCGCTGGTGGCTGGCCTGCTGGACAAGGGCGCGGCGATTTATCTGACCACCTGCAACCCGACCACGGTACAGGATGACGTGGTGGCCTGGCTGGAGCGCCGCGGAGCACAGGCTCACGCCTGGCGTGACATGAGCGACGCCGACTGGTCGGCATCGTTCGACCGCGCATTGGCCTGGGGGCCGACCCACCTGTGCGAAATGGGGGCGGATTTGACCACCCGTCTGCATCAGTCAGTCGATGGCCCGCAAATTATCGCCGGGCTGGAGGCCACCGGTTCCGGCATCAGTAGGTTGAACGGCATGGCGCCGCGCTATCCGATCTTCAACTGGGATGATCTGCCGGTAAAAGAAGGGCTGCATAACCGCCATATGGTCGGCCTGACCGCCTGGCACACTTTCTTCCAGACCACCCATTTGACGCTGCATGAAAAATGCGTGCTGGTGATAGGTTATGGCCTGGTTGGGCAGGGCGTCGCGGCGGCGGCGAAAGCCTACGGCGGGCAGGTGATCGTGGCAGAAATCGATCCGGCGAGGGCGCTGCAGGCACGCTATGACGGCTGGGCAGTGGTCAGTCTTGCCAACGCAGTAAGCCAGGCCGATGTGATTGCTACCGCCACCGGGGCAAAAAACGTGCTGTCGGCGCGGCATCTGCAGCAGGCGAAGGACGGGGTGTTCATTCTCAATGTGGGTCATGTGACGGCGGAAATTGACGTTGGCTTCCTGCAAAACCTGCCGCACAGCGAGCCTATGCCGTTTGTAAACGCCTACCAACTGGAAGATAAAACCCTGTATTTACTGGCCAACGGCTCGATGTTCAACCTGACGGCGGGCTACGGCGACAGCCTGAATGCCTTTGACGTGACGCTGGCAGTGATGGCGGCGGGCATTGGTCATATTGTCGGTGACGGTGCCCGGCAGCAGCCCGGTTTATATCTGTTGCCGCAGTCGGCCTGGCAGCCGGCGCTGTAACTTTTCTCTCGCGGGCGCTTATCCCAGAGCGCTCGCGGTTTGCGCAATTTTTTGTTCGACAGAATTTGTCACAAATCGGCTTGCACAATCCCAGTGCCAACTTCAGATCCCTCACATATAATTCGGCCAAATAAGACCTTCATCTTCTTCGTCACAGAGTAATGCATGTGAAAATACGTGTTTTGGTACTAACCCTGCTCGCTTTGCAGGCCGGAGCAGGCATCGCGCCGCGCGCGCTGGCCAGCGAAAATAACGCGGTCACCCGTGCCGCCGAGCCTGAACTGGCTTCCGGCAGTGCCATGGTGGTGGATATGCAGACCCACAAGGTGATGTATGCGCGTAACCCGGATGAAGTGGTGCCGATCGCTTCGATCACCAAGCTGATGACCGCGATGGTCACGTTGGACGCCCATCTGCCGCTGGATGAAATGTTGTCGGTGGACATACATCAGACGCCGGAGATGAAAGGGATCTACTCGCGCGTTCGTCTGAACAGTGAAATCAGCCGTAAAGATATGCTGCTATTGGCATTGATGTCGTCGGAAAACCGTGCGGCCGCCAGTCTGGCGCATCATTATCCGGGCGGTTACGGCGCCTTTATCAAAGCGATGAATGCCAAAGCCAAATCGCTGGGGATGACCAACACGCGTTACGTGGAGCCGACCGGGCTGTCGATTCATAACGTTTCGACCGCGCGCGACCTGACCAAGCTGTTGATTGCCACCAAGCAATATCCGCTGATTGGCCAGCTCAGCACCACTACCGAACGCATGGCGAGTTTTAAGGATCCGAACTACACGCTGCCGTTCCGCAACACCAACCATCTGGTATATAACCAGAAATGGAATATCCAGTTGACCAAGACCGGCTTTACCAACGAAGCGGGACACTGCCTGGCGATGCGTACCATGATCGGTAGCCGTTCGGTCTCGCTGGTGGTGCTGGACGCCTTTGGCAAGTACACCCATTTCGCCGATGCCAACCGCCTGCGCACCTGGATCGAAACCGGTAAGGTGACGCCGATCCCTGCGGCGGCCCGTGATTACCGCCGTCAGAAAGATGCCCGTTTGGCGAAGAACGAAACCGAATAACCCGCTCTGCGGCCTGCGGAGTTTTTCTGCAGGCCGCGTCTCTCCCTAAAGCCGCCTTGTCCTTGCCGTCAGCAACATCTCCAATTACCTTGGGTAGAGCCGCGGTGCTAATCCATCCGCTATCATTAATGAATACTCTATCGTCGTGAGGACAGCATCCCATGAGCAAGGTTTCCACTTTTGTCATGTTCCAGGGTAATGCCCATGCCCAACAGGCTATTGATCTTTATAGTGAGTTGTTCGCCGGTTTCAAGGTTCAGCAGGTGCAACATTATGATGACAGTAATGATGGGCCACTGCGTATCAGGCAGGCGTTCATCGACTTTGATCGGCAGAGTCTGGTATTTACCGATAGCCCAATCAGCCATGATTTCAGCTTCACCCCGGCAATATCCCTGTTTGTTAATCTGGCCAATGAAGCCGAACTTGACCGGGTTTTCACCCGTCTGGCAGAAGGCGGCAAGGTGCTGATGCCGATTGATGATTATGGCTTCAGCGCACGCTTCGGTTGGCTAAACGATCGATTCGGTTTGTCCTGGCAGCTTAATGTACCGGCAGGGGATGTGGTTTGATCAGGATAAAAGCCTCGGGGTTTATTATTAATTTTAAAATTAAATCAATATTAACCCGAGGCATATTGTTGGTGTTTATGGCATTGCAGAAATATTGTCGAACTTGAAGGCAAAGTTAGGGTTAAACAAGCCGCCATCCAAAGTGACGCTGGTTTCCCAGATGCAGGCATTGGTTCCCGGGGCAAATTTTCCGGAAAAGGTCACTTTGTCACCTATTTTAAGTTTTTCGGCTGCAATGTTTGGCGGTAGCGTATTCTCCAGCTTACCTGATGATGTCGGTATTTTGGCCGATTGAACGGTTATGTGGTCGGCGAGTTTTATCCGTATGAAATCATCTTCATGGCCATTAATTTGGCTGCTTTCCACCTGACCGACCCACTGTTTAATGGGTTGGCCGTTCAGCGTTTGGCAGATTGCATTATCACGAGCTAATTTTGTATTAGCGCGATACACATTATTATGCGTTGTGTTCGCTTTGGTCGCTGCACTGTTCACGACATTAATGAATTGTTTTTCAACTCCGGGAATAACATTGTCCTGAGCAAAAACATGGCATGAAAATAACAATGTCGAGACAGTGATTAAAACTATTCTTTTTATCATCATACATCCTTGAATTCTGGTTCATTAGGGTGGTTTATCTATAGCCCACCTTTTTTGTTTTCGCCACGCGATCATTGCATTCTTCGGCTATTGAACAGGGTGAACGCGAAAGTCGCCAACAGCAGTGCCGTGCCGGCAATCATCGGGCAATGTTCAAGGTGAACCGGGTTGTATCCTTGGTTGAACGCCCAGCCATAGGTTTCGACGGCGGAACCAAATCCCATTGCCGCGGTGGCAATAACGCTCAACAAGCCAATGATCAGGGCCAGTGTTCGGATCGTTGTTTTACAGAACATAAGTCATCCTCTTTTGGGCTGAGTCAATTTTCCCTGCAGGTTTGGCCGCAACAGGGCAAGTCTGCGGGGGAATGATGGATATTGAAGCAGCAACGGGTCGCTGTTTCATCAAAAACGGGGTCCGAATTTGGACCTGCGGTCGTGTTCTGCCCAACGAGGAATGATGTTGATCCTCGGGGGACGGCGATACCCGCGCGAACTCTTTTGTGTTATTAAGCGTTCATAGGATTGGTTCGGGGGACGGATTGGCTATGTTCAAGATAATGGGGTGGTTATTGCTGACACTGCTCTCCAACGGTGGTTTGGCCGCCTATTTTTTACAGCAGCAATACGAGGAAAAAAGCGCTGATTTTCGCATTCTTTATCGCGATGTAACGGTGAAACTGTCGCAGCATGATGCCATTATCCCATTATTGCCGGCCAGCCAATATAGCCGAGAGGTTCAGAGAGTCTTTCCGCAAATTATTCACTGGCGCTCGCATCCCGGCATTGCGCCGCGGCGGACTATCGTGGTTGAGCAGCACGGGCGTTACTGGCTTAATGCCGGTAAGCAATCGTTACTGATCGACCTGAACAAATTGATGAGCGGCCTGGTCGGGGAAAGCGAGTTCCGGCACCTGGTGCTGCGCTGGGAAAACCGCACGTTATTTGAACAGGGCATGGCGGAGACAACCTACTATTGGCAATGGGACAAGGCGATTGCCAGCTCGTCGCAGCCTTTTGTGCTCGCCGCCGGAGACAACCCAAATTGGGCTGGGCTGCCCTGGCCCGTCATCCTTTCCCCCGCGATTTTTTGGGGACTGGTGTTGTATCTGATCAACCAATATCGCGCCAACCGCCGCCGGCGTGATATTGCCGATTTGCGTGCCCATTATGCCGAACTCACCAGGCTCAATACCCTGGGGGAACTGACCGCCGGTATCGTCCATGAGCTAAACCAACCCCTCACCGCGATTTTAAGCTATAACCAAACCGCTCTGCTGTTGCTACGGCAACAAAACACCGAGCAGTTACCGCAACTGCTTGAGGCCGCCGTGGTACAGATTAAGCGCACCGATGCGTTATTGCAGCAGTTCCGCCGGAGGCTGACCAGCGAACGGGTCGAGTATCAGCCTGTCGCTTTAGGAGCGCTCTGGGCCCGTGTGATGACGCTGCTGGACCATGAAATCAGAGGAAAAAAGGTCAAGGTCAGCAACCGTATTCCGGACAGTTTGCCTTCGCTGTTTGCCCCGCCGTTATGGATAGAACAGATCCTGCATAACATCGCCAGTAACGCGATTCAGGCGCAGGATAACAACGCGACCGGTACGGCCTGGATAAACCTGGAAGCCTCCGCCACCAATGAGGGTATTTCACTGACCTTCACCGACGGTGGCCCGGGGTTGACCGAACAAGCCTTGCAGCATGTCTTCATGCCGTTTTTCACTACGCGCGCCAACGGTATTGGACTGGGTATGGCCCTGACGGACACGCTGATCCAGCGCCTTAACGGCACCATTGAGGTATCGAATATCGTTGGGCGGGGGGCCTGTTTCAGGCTCTGGCTGCCGATACAATCTCAGGAGCAAGGATGAACCAAACTATTTATCTTATTGATGACGAACCGGCCATTCTCTCTTCGCTCAGCGCCCTGCTGGGTACCGTCGGTTGGCAGATCAAAACCTATAACAGTGCGCTGGCTTTTCAACAAAGCGTCGGTGAATTGCATGGCTTAACCGGCTGCATGCTGCTGGATATCCGAATGCCGGGTAAAACCGGGCTGACGCTGCTCGATGAGTGGCAGCAGCAGGGGCTGGTTATCCCGGTGATCATCATGACCGGGCATGCAAACATTGATTTATGCCGCCGGGCCTTCAAAAACGGTGCCTTCGAATTTCTGACCAAACCCATCGACGCCGATTTATTGTTTGAAGCGGTCGGAAGTGCATTGGAACTGCAGGAGAAATTGCAGGAGCGACAACAGAAAATACGGCTGATGCAGGGCCGTCTCGCTACCTTGACCGCGCGCGAGAATGATATTTTTGAGCAGATTATGCAGGGGAGTGCGAGCAAAGAAATAGCCCGCGTTTTTTCACTTTCTCCGCGTACGGTCGAGGCGCACCGTGCCAATATTTTTGCCAAACTGGATGTCAATTCGCTGCCCAAACTGATGAATGAATATGGTGAGTTGGCGTTATTGAAAAAAAGGTAAATGCGCCTGGCCATGGGCGATGTTGGGCCAGTTTTAAACCGGCTCTAGGTATAACTACCTAAGCCATTAGGTAATCACGCCAATAGTTTGCGGCTGTTGCACCTTTTATTATCCCTTATATCCACAAGGGACTAGTAAGGAGCAAGCCTGTATGAAACGTATTATTTCCAGCGTCATTTTACTGAGCGGCATGGCGTCATTTGCCGGTATGGCCAGCGGTGTGCTGACCGAAAAAAATCTCTCCCTCGAATTGGCCGATAAGCTGGCGCAAAGCGCTATTGCGGCCTGTAGCGCGAAAAACTATAACGTCGCCGTTACCTTGGTTGATCGCGCCGGTATTCCCCTCGTCATCAAAAAAATGGATAACGCCGGTCCGCATACGGTGGAAGCTAGCCGCATGAAGGCGTTTGCCGCCCTTAGCACCAAAAACCCTACGGAAAACGTGATGAAGACTGCCCAGGCCAACGCCGGGGCGGCCAACCTGAGTGACATTCCTGGGTTCTTGTTACTGGCGGGTGGTGTGCCGGTGAAAGTCGGCGACGCGGTTATTGGCGCTATTGGCGTCGGTGGCGCGCCGGGTGGCGATCTTGACCAGCAATGTGCGCTTGAGGCGTTGAAAAATAACCAAAATAGCCTGAACGCGGGTTAATTCTTTTATCGATATTTTTTCGACGAGAAATCGCAATGAACATCAAACCTGTTTTATTTACGTTGCCACTGATCCTGGCGGCCGGTAGCGCTATGGCTGACGATTCACAGGCTGGCTATTATGGTTCGGCAAAATATCTGCAAATTGAACAACGCGCCAAAGAAATGAACACCAGCAGCCGCCCGGGAGTTGGGCAGTTTGTCAGCGGTAAGGAGAAAGAACATCTGGGAGGTGCGGCGATTGCCGCAGGCTATCAGTTCGGCAACGGCTGGCGGACTGAGGGTGAATACACTTTCAAACAGAAAACCGAATACACCAGTGGTTCCAGCACCTTCCCCAGCAGTTTTAACCATTTGCAAACCGACGTTCAACGGCTGATGTTCAATGTCTATCGCGACTATGCGCTGGGCTATAATATTTCACTTTATGGCACTGCCGGGCTTGGCGTCAGTAAAATCAAGGCGGGTGGCTGGCAGGGCAACCCGGCGCGTGAATATGCTTCAAGCACGCAAAGCAACCTGACCTACGCCATAGGCGCAGGGGTTAGCTATGCGCCTATTGAGCGCATTAACATCGACCTGGGTTATCGCTACGTTGATATGGGGAAAATTGAGAGCGGCTATAACGATTTCGCCAATGCTCGTGGGCTGAAGGATGAGCAAATGAAAGCTCGCCTAGTGTCTAACGAATTCACCCTGGGTATGCGTTACCGGTTCTAAACCTGAGCTGGGTTAATTGGCCAAAATGATAAGGTCGATAACCCAGCCATTCTTATTACCCGTCTGCTGCTACCCGCAATCGGCGATTCTCCGCTAAAATATTCATTTAGAAATCGACAATCGTTAATGTCGTAGAATGGGGCTCTGCAAACAGACCCAGACCCGTGAATATGAAAAGGATGAACCGCTTTGGCCGGAAGTAGCTTACTGACGTTAATCGACGATATCGCCTCACTGCTGGACGATGTCTCGCTGATGACCAAAATGGCGGCGAAAAAAACCGCCGGGGTACTGGGGGACGATCTGGCGCTGAATGCGCAACAGGTTTCCGGGGTAAAGGCCGATCGCGAGCTGCCGGTGGTGTGGAGCGTGGCCAAAGGGTCGTTTATCAACAAGGCGATCCTGGTGCCGCTGGCGTTACTGATCAGTGCATTCGCCCCTTGGGCAATTACGCCGCTGTTGATGGTGGGCGGTGCCTACCTGTGCTACGAAGGCTTTGAGAAGGTGTTTCATAGCCTGACTCACAAAAAGCAGGCCGGGGAGGATAACCCAGAGGCGCTGGACGCCAATGAAGACGTGGCGGCCTACGAACAACGCAAAGTGAAGGGAGCAATACGGACTGACTTTGTGCTGTCCGCCGAGATTATTGCCATTACGCTGGGCACCGTGGCGGGAGCGACCTTCAGCCAGCAGGTGATCGTGCTGTGTGGCATTGCGCTGGTGATGACGGTGGGGGTTTACGGCATTGTGGCCGGCATCGTCAAACTTGACGATCTGGGGCTGTATCTGAGCCGTAAAAGCAGCGCGTTAGCCCGTTCTGTCGGCAGCGGCATCGTCAGCGCCGCGCCTTATCTGATGAAGACCCTGTCGGTGGTCGGTACCATCGCCATGTTTATGGTCGGTGGCGGTATCCTGACCCACGGGCTGCCGCCGGTGCATCATCTGTTTGAGGACTGGGCGTCCTATGCCACCGTGGTGCCGACCTTCGGCCAGATCCTGCAAGGGGTTATTCCTGCTTTGCTCAACGTGGTGTTTGGCCTGATTGCCGGCGGCGTGGTGCTGCTGGTGGTTTCGGCTCTCGGTGCCATTCGTGGCCGTTTAAAAGCCTGATAATTTCACCGGGTGCATCTTCTGCACCCGGTTTATCCATTGTGCGGCAGCCCATCACTACCTTCGCCCAGGGTGCGTTGCATTATGTGGGTGTCGCGCCACTCGCCCAATTTAAAACCCACCGCCTTGAGCGTGCCTACGCTGCTAAACCCCAGTTTCTTATGCAGGGCCAGCGAACCCTGATTCTCTTTGGCATTGCCAACGGTAGCCAGCATTTGACGCCAAGGGCCAAGTTCGCAGCGTGCGATCAGTGCGGACAACAACGCTTTACCGATACCTTTCCCTTGCTGACCCTCGGCGATATAGACGGAGTTTTCCACAGTAAACCGGTAGGCCGGGCGCGGCCGATAAGGCGTGGCATAGCAATAGCCCACCACGAGATCGGCTTGCTTGGCGACCAGCCAGGGTAAACCCGCTTCCTGTACCTTGCTGAGACGCTGCTGCATTTCTTCCAACGTCGGTGGCGTTTCTTCAAACGACGCGGCGCCGTACAACACATGATGGGTGTAAATCTGTTGCACGGCGGCCATGTCGTCTGCCGTGGCATCGGTGAGCATTAACGGGGCGGAAAGGGTCATAACGGTTCCTGTTTACCTTGAAAATCATAAGATAAGCACATTATGCGCCGCGCCCGCCGACAAGGTAAATTGGGCTTTCTTATGCTGAATATAAGAAAAACCTATGACTGCTCGCCAGCCGATCGTGGTTGTGTCCGGCGCGTTAATACGCCGGAGGCCAACAGTACGCCGAGGATCACCCAGGCCGCCCCGGCCAACTGCCAAACGTTGGGGGCGGTACCGGTAAGCGTCGCCACCAGCATGGTGAATACCGGCGCCAGATTAAAGAAAATCGCGGTACGAACCGAACCGATTTTTTCCAACCCGTTAAACCACAGCAAGTAGGCCAGCAGTGACCCGCACAGTGCCAGATAAACCACGGCGGCATGGACATTGAGGCTGGCTGCGGCCAGGTTTTGCAGTGGATGCTCGAAGATAAATCCCAATGGCAGCAGGACCAGGGTGCCGAACAGCATTGAGTAGCTGGTGTTTTCGATGGCGGTGGCGTTATGCACCAGTCGGCGGGTGCCCACCATATTCAAGACCCAGGCCAGGCTGCCAAGTAAAATAATGCCGTCGCCGGGGCTGATTTCCAGCCGCAACAGCGTTTGGATACGACCTTGGGTGATCACCAATACCACGCCGATAAAACCGGCTAACAGGCCGGTAACCCGGGATGCGTTCAGTTTTTCATGCTCCCAGAATACGCTAAATACCAGCGTCCACAGCGGCGTAATAGCCAGGATCAGTGCGCCGTTGACCGGTGTGGTGGATTGCAGACCGAAAAAGGTGCATAGATTGAAGATCGTGAAACCCAGTACACCCAACCCCAGATAGGCCTGCCAGTTGTTTCTCAGCGTACAGAGGCGCAGCTGCCCGCGCAGGCCGAAGAACACGAACAGCGCCAGCGTTGCCAAACTGAAACGCTCGATAGAGGCGGTGATCGGTGGCTGATGGGCGATGATATAGGCACCGGCATTAAAGTTGGTGCCCCAGAAAAAGGTGGCGACAATGACGCCCAGATAGGCCAGTGGCAGCGAGGTTTTCATTATGATTTCCTGTGGTGTCGGAATAAACAGAAAACAGTTTGCGCCATAACTCTTTGCGGTAATATTCCCTATATGTTCACTTTAGATGTGAGAAAACGCCCATGTTCAATTGGGAAGATCTGCACTATTTCATGGTGTTCGCGCAGGAAAAGTCGCTATCGGGTGCCGCCCGTAGTTTGAAGGTGGATCACGCAACCGTCGCCCGACGTATTGCCAGTCTGGAAATGGCGTTGTCGTTAAAGCTGGTGGATCGCCGCCCGCGCAGCTATTTATTGACCGTCGACGGGCAGCGCATCGCCGCGCAGGGTGACAGCATGACGCTCAACGCCTTTGCGGTCAGCCGTGCGGCGCTCAGTGGCCGGCAGGGCATTGCGGGTGAAGTGACGCTGAGCGTGCCGCCGGTGATGGGGCTGAAACTGATCGCGCCGCGTATTGCTCAACTGCAGCGGCGTTATCCCGATTTACAGCTTATCTTGCTGGCGGATACGACTAACGTCTCGCTGTTGCGTGGGGAAGCGGACATTGCCATTCGCCTGAGTCGAGCCAGTGAAAGCGATCTGGTCGCCAGAAAGATTGGCACCGTCGAGTTTGGTCTGTATGCCAATGCGGGATATTTGCAGGCAACGTCGGAAGCGGAATGGGGGTTTATCGGTTATCACGACTCGCGGGCGGCGTCGGTCCAGCAAAAATGGTTGTTGGAACAGGCTGGCGGGCGATCGCTGGTCATGCGCAGCAATGATCTGATGATCCAGGCAGCGGCCGCGGAGGCGGGGGCGGGTATTGCACTGCTGCCACATTTCGTCGGGCAGGAACTGGGGCTCGAACGTTTGGCAGGGCCGCGCTCGCTCCAACGTGAGATTTGGCTAACGGTGCATGACGATATTCGTCATGCACCGGGTATTGCCGCTGTGACGGCGTTTTTGCTCGACTGTTATGCGGACGTTGCGGGCATCACCCGGCTGGTGGATAACCTGGGCTGAGCGAGATCAGCCGCGCATCAACTGCGCCACCGCCTGCTGCAGATAGCTTAACAGTGGCGGGGTCAGCCAGGTGCCCTCAGTCAGCGTGGGTTCCCGTTCCATCGCCTGGCGAATTTTCATCTGGGTTGCAGGATCGGTACCGGCATAGGACTGGAACAGCTCAAGCCATTGCGCCGCCAGCTGTTTCGCCTGCCCTGACTCCGGCGGTACGCCGTCATTCAGCGCCTGGTGGAACCGGGCGATCAGCGCTGGCCATTCCTGCAAGCGGGTAAAATAGTGTTGGCGCACATGGGCGTATTCCTCCTCCGACAGGTATTTTTGATAAATTGATAACTTGGTTTCGGCAAAGGCCCGGGTCACGTAGTCGGTCATCGCCGGGGTGATGCCGGTTTGTTCACGCATGGAGGGTTCGTCGGCATGCATGGCGTTAAGCCGGGTGAGAAACGCCGGGTTGCCAGCGGTATCGCGTTCCAGCATCTGCATCCAGCGCCGGGCCAGAGTCTGCGCCTCCAATGCTTGCGGCGTGACGCCGCTGTCGATCAACTGGCGCATGCTAGCGACCAGATCGCCCCATTCCTGATTGCGCATGGGATCGGCCTGATAGAAAGGCAATTGCGCCAGCTCGTCTGCGGTAAAATATTTGTCGTACATGGTCATTAACTCCAATGTCGTCAGCCAGTCGTTCAGTTCCGGCTCATCTCCGGCGGTGAGTTGTGCATGCATCTGTTGCAAACGATCGCGCAGTGCGGCTGTCTGGGACAGTTGCTGCTCCAGCATGGCAATTTGCTGCTCAATCACCGTCGTTAGCGTCATCCCCGAACGTGCCAGAATTGCCCCGACTTCCGCCAGCGGGATCCCCATTCGGCGCAGCGCCTGAATATGGTGCAAGCGGCTAATATCAGCCCGGTTATATAAGCGATAGCCGGCATCGGAACGCGCAGAAGGAACCAGCAAACCAATGCTGTCGTAATAATGCAGCGTCCTGACGGTGATGCCGGAACGGCGGGCCAGTTCGCCAACTTTCAATAACATATGGTGTACTCCTCCCTTGTGCGTGCAGGAATACTAAAGCCTGACGTGGCGTGAGGGTCAATAGAGGAGAGGATATTTTCGGGGGGAAGCTCTGAATGGCAAAAGCCCAGCGCTATGGCTGGGCTTTGCGGATCCCTTAAAGGGAAGGTATAGCATAGGGCCTTTTTCGGCTACGGCAGCAGTGTTGCCCGATTTGTTTGTTTTGTCAACACATTGGGTGTTATATCGGCAGCAGGGTTCGCGCATTAATTGATTTGATTACCGCTCGTTGTATCTCGGCAACCAGGTCACGGTGTAAACATTGAACGAGAAATCCGCGTTGTTTACGCGGCCTGCTCAGGCGTTGGCGGCTCACCTGTTGCACCAAATCGCCCTTGGCCCAACGCGTTTGTGGGTGAAAGAACCGCATATCTTCAATGACTGCATCGGCGATCTCAATATGCATACCCAGATTAAGTTTGTTTATATCTTTGGTGGTCGACAGAGGTACAACGATACAGGCGTTACCATTGATTTTGCCATTGAGTACGACGATAAGTCGATTCTTCACCATTTCTGGTGGAATGCGGCCATTATAAAAATGAGGCAGATGCGTAGGGATAATAGGTGCAGGATAATTCCCATAGTTGCATTCGAGTATTTCCCCGACCTTAGGGGCAAAATTGATGGGCATGTAAACTCTCCTTGTTACGCAAAAACTATCTGACCGAACTGAATGGTAATAATGAGTCTGTTGCCAGGCCGGAGAAAGGTATTGGTAGGAGTCTATGGGAGGAGAAGATTAAAAATGCGAGCTCCTACGCAAGAGCTCGCAAACAACCTGCTGAGTTACCAGCCTTTTACCGCGCCGCCATTAAAGATTTTCTCGGCGGCCTTGGCCACTTCATCCGACTCGTAGGCCTTGATGAAGTTTTGCACGTTCGGCGCATCCTTGTTGTCTTCACGCGTCACGATGATGTTGGTGTACGGCGAATTTTTGTCTTCGATAAAGATGCCGTCTTTGGTTGGCGTCAGACCGGTCTGGTTGATGTAAGTGGTGCTGATGACGGCGATGGTGACTTTAGGGTCATCGAGCACCTGCGGCAGCTGTGCGCCCTCCAGTTCCATAATCTTGTAGTTATGCGGGTTGGCGCTGATATCCAGCGAGGTTGGCAGCAGCCCTTTGCCCGGTTTCAACGTGATCAGACCGGTTTTCTCCAGCAGCAGCAGTGCGCGGCCGAGATTGGTGGGATCCAGCGGGATGGCAATCACCGCACCGTCCTGCAGTTCTTTCAGTGATTTGATTTTTTTCGAATAGCCGGCCATCGGGAATACGAAGGTATTGCCCACGGCCACCAGCTTGTAGCCGTGATCTTTATTCTGCTGTTCGAGGAACGGCCGGTGTTGGAAGACGTTGGCGTCCAGTTCGCCTTTGTCGGTGGCGTCGTTGGGCAGCAGCGAACCGCTGAAACCGACCAGTTCAACCTCCAGACCGTACTTCTCTTTGGCCACCTGTTTAGCCACCTCCGCCACGTCTTGCTCTGCACCATTGATGACCCCGACCTTGATATGATTCTGATCGGTTTTTTGGTCGCAGCCTTGTAGCGCCAGTACGGCGGCGAACGCCGCCAGCAGTGGGGTATAACGCCAGTTTTTGGACATCGACTTCTCCCTGAAAAAAACAATGAAATCAGTTGGTTTTGTGCTGCTAGCTAAGCCTGAACCCGTGGGGAAGTCAAACACCTGCTCAGCACAAAGGCTTCTAACTAATAACAGGAAGTTTTAGTGCACCCTTATTATTTGGCGCGAAATACCACGATGCCCGGCGTGGCCAGCACGTAATCCATAAAGGGCGAGTCCACCACCTGCATATTTTCTTTGCGTGAAGAGGCGTTACGCAGCACCGGGCCGTTTTCGGTCATGATATAGATGCCGGTATGGGTGACGTCCAGCCCGGCCAAATGGGTATAAATGCCGATGTAATCGCCGGTGCGCAACTGGGCCAGTACCTTGTCGTCAATAAAATCGCTGGGCAGGTAGGTGATACTGCGCTGAACGTTTTTCAGCCCCGGCAGATAGCTGCTGCCGTCTGACTTTTGGTTCAGGTTTTTCACCAGCGTTACGGTATGCGGGCTGAGTGTGGCGGTGATATCAGTGACGTTGGTTTTGGTCTGGTGTGACCAATCGCTAAAGAAATGCTTGCGTTGCAGGAAGCTGATTTCGCCACTGGCATAACGGATATGGGTCAGCCGCTGGACAAAATCTGCCTGGCTGCTCGCCTGGCGCAGGGCATCGACGTAATCGATATAGGTAAAACAGTCCAAACCACGGAAGTCGATCACCAGTTTTTCCGGCGTATTCTGCGAGCCAATCAGCATGTTGGCCACATAAGGCGTACCGAGGAAGGGCCGGGACAGCAGATCGATCATCTGGCCGCTATCCTGCTGCTGCTCTGTCGGCGCGGCGGCACGCAGGGCGAGAAGCTGATTGAGTTTGTTTAACGTCTGGTTATCCATGCTGGCCTTGAGATCTGCGGGTGGGGTAATTATGGGTTCAGGCGTTTGCCCAACGGGAATTTTATCTGCACAGCCGCTGAGCGCAATAGCCAATATCAATGAAACAACCTTGTACATTTTCCCCTCCGATGGTTTTGGCACGTGATGGCGAAAATGATAACAGCTCTCACTATCGCCTGGAGGGGCAATGCTTAAACATAGCCTCAACGTTCGGTTAACACTTAATAACCGATTTCACTGTTGAACGGCAGGTACCAGAACAGGGCGATTTCGTGATCGGCGATGTCCGGTTGGGCGCGATACAGCAGGTGGTCGATGCCTCCAAGGATAAAACCAAAGTGTTGATAACAGTGGCAGGCGGGCAGATTGGTGTTTTGCGTTTCCAGCATCAGCCCGGCGGTTTCGTGGCGTTGCGCCCAGTGTCGGGCGGTTTCCAGTAATGCGCTGGCAACCCCCAGGCGGCGCACGTGGGCGCTGACCACGATTTCTTCAATCAGCGCATAGCCGTTCCAGTTATTGCTTAGTGTGATATGGCCGACCGGCTCGCCGCGATGACGGACCAGAAAGGTGTCGCTTTCATCGTTGACGAACGGGGCCAGCGGGTAGTTCTTGCGAAAGGGGGTAACCGGCAGCAATGGCCAACTAGCGACCGGCGCATCAAAAACCGGCTGGGCGTAGTGGGCAATGTGAAAGCTAAAGTCGCAACTGGTCAGGTAGCCGTCGGGTAAACGGCTGACCGGGGCAATTTGGATCGCCTGGCTCATGGTGCAAGCTCCCTCAGCAAACGCGCCGGGTTACCGGCATAGATCCCTTTACGGGTGATATTTTTGGTGACCACCGAACCGGCACCGATCACCGCACCGCTGCAGATTTCCACCGCCAGCACCGTGGCACCGGAGCCGATGGAAACACCATCGCCAATTTGCGTGCGGCCCCAACTGCTGGCATCGGCATTGGGCGCGCCATCTTTAAACAGATCGTTGGCAAAGGTGACGTTGTGGCCGATAAAGCAGTCCGCGCCAATAGTGACATATTCACAGATAAAACTGTGTGACTGAATTTTGCTGCGGGCGCCAATACTGACGTTTTTTTGGATCTCGACAAAGGGCCCGACGAACACCCCATCGCCGAGTCGGCAGCCATACAGATTGCAGGGCTGGACCAGGGTGACATTTTGGCCGGCGTCGACATCGACAATACCGGCCTGAAGAACACGAATGGCGGATGACATGACATTCCTCACGGCAGTGACGCAGGGGGGAATTATAAAACAAACCGTCGCCACGTCTGTGCTTTCCGAACGTTTTTTCAGCGAAAGACTATAATTAGTACAGGGGAGAGAGCCCCGTGGCCGCAATCCTCGTACGGGTAGCAATCCGTCAGAGGGATAAATTCGTTCGCCGAGCGCGACCTACGGCGATGGAGGAGGTGTCTCATGGTTAGTCATGTTTGGGGACTTCTGGCGCATCCAAGCACCGAGTTCGAACAGATCAAAAGCGAGAATGAAAGCGTCTCGCACCTTTACACCCATCATGTACTGCTGCTGGCGTTGATACCGGTTGTCTGCGCCTTTATCGGTACCACCCAACTGGGCTGGCTCTCCGGCGAAGGACAGGCTATCCGGCTCGACATGTTCACCGCATCTTATACCGCGGTGGCTTTCTACCTGCTGATGTTGGCGGGGGTGGCGATCATGGGGAAAGTGATCCACTGGATGGCACGGCGTTATGAAGTGCGTCCGAGTCTGCATCGCTGCATGGTGTTTGCCGGCTATATTGCTACCCCAATGTTCCTTAGCGGTATCGTGGCGCTGTATCCCGTGGTGTGGCTGTGCCTGTTTGTCGGCGTGATTGGCCTGTGCTATTCGGGCTATCTGCTGAATCTGGGTATCCCGCACTTCCTGAATATCGACAGTAAAGAAGGGTTTATCTTCTCCAGCTCTACCTTTGCCATCGGCATCTTGCTGCTTGAGCTGCTGCTGGGGGTAACGGTATTGCTGTGGGGGTATGGTTCCTGGTTATTCTAAACTCTGTTTTGATATTGCCCCTCACGCCGCTCTGGCGTGGGGGGCTTTTGCTTTTTAGGCCTGACGAAGTTAATTGTCGGACCAGTTTTTCCGCTTGCTGGTTTTGCCCAGGCCCGGATTAAAGCTGTTGGTCGGGTCGGCGCTGCGGTAGAACGCCTGCAGATCGGGCTTGGCCGGGTACAGGTGGCCGACGTTATGTTCCGCCGGGTACTCCGCGCCGCGCTGGTCGAGGATCGCCAGCATTTTCTCTTTCAATGCGTGGCTGTCGACGCCTTTTTTCACCACATAATCCTGATGGAATACGTGGCACATAAAGTGGCCGTAATACAGCTTGTGCACCAGTTGGCTGTCGATTTCCGCTGGCAGGGTTTCGAACCAGTCGGTGTCGTTACGGCGCAACGCGATATCCAGCGCCAGAATATCTTCCACCTTGTCGGCATGCACCGCATGGTAACGCACGGCGGCACCGGCGGCGGCAAAGCGGTGCAGGAAGGCTTTCTTGCCCTCGTCCGGGGTGCAGGTGAAAAACTCGCCGTTGGCCTGGGCAAAGTACTGTTTCAGGTACTGCTGCGCTTCTTCAACGCCCGGACCGGCCATTTTCAGTAGCAGGTGATGTTCAAAGCGTTCGCGGTAGTCTTTCATCCGTTTCGGCAGGTGGCTGGGGGCCAGATGGCTCAGGCCTTGCATCAGCCGGTCGGTCAGGTTGTGCGGCAGTAATGGCAGCTTGTTAAGGCTGGCATCCATACGGCCTTTCAGGGTGAAGAAGCTTGGCATCTGGTCGGTGCCGAGCTTGTCGATCATCATAAAGGTATCTTTGCCGTACACTTCGGCAATATCAAAAATATCCCGGTGCATATACTCACCGGCCACCGGCAGGTTGTCGAACTGGCTCAGCATATGGCGGCGCAGTTCGGTCAACACGGCGGTATCGTTGGTACCGATATAAAATACCTGTTCCTTGCCTTCTTTCTCGAAGGTGTCCAACCGTACCGCAAACACCGCCAGCTTGCCGGCACAGCCGGAGGCCTCGTACAGGCGGCGCTTGTCGGCATTAAACCGGGAAGGCGTATCGGCATCGACGTCGCGCACCCGGCTGGCATATTCGTTATCGGAAGCACGCAGTTCGCCGTGCTCGACATCCTCCGGCCGGTAATCGCCTTTCTCTAGGCGAGTGAGGATCTCCTCCGGTGTATCGCCGAGGTTAATCCCCAAATGGTTTACCAGCCGCAGCTGGCCGTCTTCCCCCAACTGGGCGTACAGTGCCATCTCGGTGTAGGCCGGGCCGCGCTTGACCAGCGAACCGCCGGAGTTATTACACACGCCACCGATCACCGACGCACCGATACAGGAGGAGCCGATTACCGAATGCGGCTCGCGGCCATAAGGTTTGAGCAATTTTTCCAGCTGATTGAGGGTGCTGCCGGGGAAACCGACCACCTGTTTACCGTTATCCAGCACCTGCACGTGGTTGAGGCGCAGGGTGCTGATAATGACGACATCGCGGTCATAGTCGTTGCCGCTGGGGGTTGAACCTTCGGTCAGGCCGGTGTTGGCCGCCTGCATGATGACAATTTTGTCAGCAGCGACGCAGGCCTCCAGCAGTTGCCAGAGCTGCAACAGGCTGGTCGGAAACACCACCGCCAGTGCCTGGCCAACGCCGGAGCGGAAGCCTTTGCGGTAGCGTTCGGTGCTGCGTTCGCCGGTCAGCAACTGTGGGCCGCCGACGATGCTTTTCAGCTGATTGAGAAATGCCTGGTTGGACTGTGTCATGCCGATCTCCCTTCGAATATACCCGTCATCTTTCAAGCTGCAGCGTTGTTATCTGCACTCGCTCACCCCAGTTACTTACTCGAGTAAGCGCCTGGGGATGAGCGAGTTGGCCGCCTAGCTGCAACTTGAAAGCTATAGGGTATGAATTGAATTACTAACTTATTAGGTTGCTAGTCTGGTGGCTTAATAACGCTCTGCAAAACCGGCCTGGCGTTCTTCGTCCCGCAGCGTCAGGATCTCCACGCCGTCGGCGGTGACTGCCACGGTGTGTTCCCATTGGGCTGAAAGTTTCTTGTCGCGCGTTACCACCGTCCAACCGTCTTTCTTCTGTTTAATCCGGTGGTCGCCCTGGTTAATCATCGGTTCGATGGTAAACACCATGCCTTCCTGCAACACCATACCGGTTCCCGGTTGGCCAAAGTGCAGCACCGCCGGCTCTTCGTGCATATCCCGGCCGATACCGTGACCGCAGTACTCACGCACAATACTGTAGCCGGCCTGTTCGGCGTGCTGCTGAATTGCATGGCCGATATCACCCAGCGTCGCCCCCGGTTTTACTGCCCGGATGCCTTGCCACAACGACTCATACACGTTGTTCACCAGGCGTTTGGCCACCGGCGTGGTCTGGCCGATGCAGTACATCTTGCTGGAGTCGGCGATATAGCCGTCGTTTTCCAGCGTAATATCGACGTTAACAATCATGCCGGAACGCAAGGTTTTGCTGACCGACGGAATGCCGTGGCAGATAACGTCGTCAATTGAGGTATTGAGCACATAAGGGAAATCGTACTGCCCTTTGCTGGCCGGGCGCGATTTCAGCTCATTGACAATAAAGGCCTCGGCGCGGTCGTTGATCTCCATAGTGGAGATGCCTTCGACAATCACCTGATCGAGCATAGCAAACACCTGCGCCAGCAGGGCGCCAGAGTGACGCATTTTGGCAATCTGTTCCGGCGTTTTGATCACAATCTCTTTCACCCGACAATCTCCTTCAACGTCAGCGCGTTATCTTTCATCATTTTTTTTACCAGTTGGGGATAGGTCAGTTCCGGATGGAACTCCGCCAACATGCCAATCTTGATCCAGTATTCCGCCTGCGCGTTGATCGAACGCGTCATCGTCAGGCTGGCGAGGCGCAGATCGTCATGCAGCGCGTCAGAAATTTTCACAATGCCCATCGTCTGTTCCATTAGTGATTTATATACGGAGTGTATATGGTTTGGATGCTGCAAATTTTGCTTTCTGTGGCATGGGAATATTCTTGGTCACAATGATTGTCGCCGCCCGGCAATGCGTTTATTGTGATAAACGACTTTTTTGCACTGATTTTTCAGAAGGATTTAGGGCGTGAGCAAATTACGTGTTGGGGTGATCTTTGGCGGTAAATCGGCGGAGCATGAAGTTTCGCTGCAGTCGGCAAAAAACATTGTGGATGCAATCGACAAAGAGAAGTTTGACGTCACGCTGCTGGGGATCGACAAGCAGGGGCAATGGCACATTAACGATGCGTCCAATTACCTGCTGAATGCGGAAAACCCGGCGCTGATCGCGCTGAACCGCTCAAATAAAAATGTGGCGCTGATCCCCGGTCAGGAGAAACAGCAGCTGATCGAGTCGGGCAGCCAGGGCGCACTGGGCCAGTTGGATGTGATATTCCCGATCGTACACGGCACATTGGGTGAGGACGGTTCGCTGCAGGGGCTGTTGCGAATGGCTAATCTGCCGTTCGTCGGTGCCGGCGTGTTGGGTTCGGCGGTCAGCATGGATAAAGACGTGACCAAACGCCTGCTGCGTGATGCCGGGCTGGTGATAGCGCCGTTTGTGACGCTGACCCGCAGCAATCGCGCCAAATTCGATTTTGAGCAGCTTAGCGAACGTCTGGGGCTGCCGCTGTTTGTTAAACCGGCCAACCAGGGCTCTTCGGTGGGGGTCAGCAAGGTAGAGGATCGCGCCGGTTTTGAGGCTGCGGTGGCGCTGGCGTTCAGCTTCGATCATAAGGTGCTGGTGGAGTCGGCGATTGTCGGTCGTGAAATAGAATGCGCGGTATTGGGCAACGACGAACCTCAGGCCAGCCTGTGCGGCGAAATCGTGCTGAGTGACGCCTTCTACTCTTACGACACCAAATACATCAATGAGCAGGGTGCTCAGGTGATAGTGCCGGCGGCGATAGAACCGGAGGTGAGCGATAAAATCCGCGACGTGGCGCTAAAAGCCTTTCGGGCGCTGGAGTGTTTCGGGCTGGCGCGCGTCGATGTATTTCTGACGCCGGACAACAACGTGGTGATCAACGAAATCAACACGCTGCCAGGCTTTACCAATATCAGCATGTATCCCAAACTGTGGGCCGCCAGCGGTGTCAGCTACAGCCAATTGATCACTCGCCTGATTGAGCTGGCGATGGAACGCCATCAGCAGGATCGCGCTTTGAACAGCTCGGTGTTTGACCGGTAAGCGGGCATAAAAAAAGAACCAGGTTGGTGGCCTGGTTCTTCTATTATCGGCTCTAAAAGAGAGCTGTGTCGCACATACTTGTCATCCTTTTTTCAGTGTACCCGGTGTTTTGTTTGATTACAAACTGCTCAGTCTGTTTTATAGTCAATGGCGATTGAAGCTGGTTTCTTACTTCACCGTCACGTCAATATCGCCAAAATACTTCTTCGCCAGCTCGCTCACGGTGCCTTGCTGCTTCACTTTGACGATCGCCTCATTCAGTTTTTTCTTCAGCGCGTCATCACCCTTACGCAGGCCGAAGGCAATGCCCTCACCGAGGATTTTGTCGTCGCTGACCGCATCACCGACAAAGGCGAAACCCTTACCGTCCGGGTGCGCCAGGAAACCGCTTTGGCCTGACGGTGCCATGACCAGCGTTGCGTCGAGCCGCCCGGCGGTTAGGTCAAGATAAGCCTGGTTCTGATCCTGATAGGACACCACGTCCACACCCTGCGGCGCCCAGTGGGCCTTGGCGTAGGTTTCCTGAATCGAGCCTTGCAGCACGCCGACATGCTTGCCCGCCAGCGAGGTGGCGTTTGGCAGCAGGCCGCTGTCGCCCTTGGCGATCAGGCGATTTGGTACCTGATAGATTGAATCGGTAAAGTCTATTGCCTGACGACGCTGGTCGGTGACGTTCATCGCCGAATTGATGGCGTCGAACTTGCGCGCCTTCAGCGCCGGGATCAGGCTGTCGAATGAGGTCTCGACCCAACTGCATTTTAACTGGGCGGCGGCACACACCGCGTTGCCCAGATCGATATCAAAACCTTCCAGCTTGCCGCTGGCCGATTTGGATTCGAACGGTGGGTACAGCGCTTCCAGCCCGAAGCGCAGGGTGTTTTCCGCCGCCAGCGTGGAACCGGCGGCCAGCAGGCAGCCTGCGGCGATCAACGTTTTCAGTGATTTCATAGTTGGAGCCCTTTTCCCATGGTCAAAGCAAAAATAAATTTCTTATACCTGACACAGACGGCGTGCGCCTTCCAGCAGGGTCTCATTGTCTTTTGCAAAACTCAGTCGGATGATGCCGGTGTTGGTGCCGTCGCTGTAAAACGCCGACAGCGGGATCGTCGCAACTTTGGCTTCGCGGATCAGGCGCACCGCAAAATCGTTGTCGCTTTCGTTACTGAAACCGCTAAAGCGGGCCAGCATAAAGAAACTGCCACGGCTGGGCAGTAATTCAAAGCGCGAATCCTGCAGCGCGCTCGCCAGTAAATCACGCTTTTGTTGATAGAAGTCTGCCAGACCCAGATAACTTTGCGGATTGCCCAGCGCCTCGGCGAAGGCGTACTGCATCGGCGTATCGGCGGAGAACACCATAAACTGATGCACCTTGCGGATCTCGTCCATCAACGCTGCCGGCGCCATGCAGTAGCCGACACGCCAGCCGGTCACGTGATAGGTTTTGCCAAACGACGACACAATCACGCTGCGTTCTGCCAACTGTGGGTGGCGCGCCATGCTGTGGTGGATATCGCCGTCGAACACCACGTGTTCATAAACCTCGTCGGACAGGATGACGATATCGGTGTTGCGCGTCAGGGCGGTCAGCCGTTCGATGTCATGCTCGCCAAACACGCTGCCGGTCGGGTTGTGCGGACTGTTAACGATGATCATCCGCGTTTTGCTGTTGATGGCGGCGGCGACTTCGTCCCAGTCAATATGCAGATCCTGCAGCGACAGTTTGATGGCGACCGGCGTAGCGCCTTGCAGACGTACAATCGGCGCATAGCTGTCGAACGCCGGTTCGAAATAAATCACCTCATCGCCCGGATGCACCAGCGCGCTGATGGCGGAATACAATCCTTCACTGGCACTGGCAATCACCGTGATTTCTTCGTCGGCGTCATAGCGTGCGCCATATAAACGTTCAACTTTATCCGCCAGCGCGGTGCGTAATGCCGCCACGCCGCTCATCGGTGCGTACTGGTTATGACCGTTGCGCATGGCTTGCGCCACCGCTTCAACCAACTGCGGTTCACAGGCGAAGTTCGGTGCGCCCTGCGACAGGTTCAACGCCTGATGTTCGGCGCTAAGCTGGCCGATAACGGTGAAAATAGTGGTGCCGACGTCCGGCAACTTCGAGCGGTGTGAGCAGGCGCTCTGCATGAGTGGCTCCAGGGAAATGGGGGAGATATCGCTTGATTAAGCATCACGGAGGGTGGGCCAACAAGGGAAAGTTTGTCATACTCGCCATGCACAGAGATCATGGCTGTTATCTTCTGCTCATCGCCACGGGCGCAGCATGCAGCGCCCCTACCATGCGGGATCGCCGTAGGGGACGCATATATTCGTCCCGACCATTTTCTGGCATCTAAAGGAGCTAACTATGTCGTTATCCTTACCTTCGCTCGACGTGTTGAAAACCTTTGTGGTGGTGGCCCAGCGGCTTAATTTCACCCATGCCGCCCAAAGTCTGCATCTGACGCAGGGCGCGGTCAGTCGGCAGATCCTCGGGCTGGAACAGCAACTGGGTTACCCGTTGTTCAGCCGACGGGCGCGCGGCCTGACGCTGACCCCGCAGGGCGCGATGTTGCTGGCACCGGTGCAGCAGGCGCTCGGGCAGTTGGATGAGGCACTGGCTCGGGTTGGGGCGCAACCGGGCACTCTGCGCATCAAGTGCCCGACCTGCGCCATGCGCTGGGTGCTGCCGCGCATTATCCGGCTGCAAAATGAACGGCCGGAAATGCATATTGAGCTAACCGCCTCGGTGTCGCACGGGCTGGATTTTGGCGCCGAACATTTTGATGCCGCGGTGGTATTCGGTCAGCCACAGGGCAAAAAATTGCGGGTGCATCACCTGTTCGATGAAATTCTTACGCCGGTCTGCACACCGTCTTACCTGCCCGACTTGTCACGTCCACCCACGCCGGCCGATCTGGCGGATAAAACCCTGCTGCACCCCACGCGCGATCGCCGCGATTGGTTACTGTGGTTGAAGGCGGTGGGGCAGGAGGTATTGCCCTCCGGCAAGGCACAGCATTTCGATACGCTGGATCTGGCGATGAGTGCCGCGTTACAGGGATTTGGCATCGCCATCGGCGACCTGTGTCTGCTGGAGGAAGATATCCAGGCGCGGCGTATCGTCACGCCGTTCCCGCTCAGCGTGGCCAGCGGCGCAGCCTATTATTTGGTCTATCCTGAACGGGCGGTGGTGCCGCAGGCATTAACCGAACTGGTCAATTTCCTCAGCGATGAAGCGGCGCAAAGCCGTAGCCGGCTGCAAAATTATCGAGCAGCCTCCGCTAACAGCTTGTAACTTTTAACATTACAAATTATTTCTGCGCCGAAAAGGAGTATGGCACACTGCCTTTTCACATTGATAAATCATCTCCGTCGCCGCCTGCGGCGGGAACATGCCTGAGATTAAAAAATATGAAATGGCTTTGTGTGGTGAGTATGTTGTCCGGTCTGGCCATCAGCCCGGTTTTTGCGCAGGAAAGCGCCGTGATCCAGGGCGTTAATGCCCAGCAGCGCGACGCCTTTGTCAGCAACCTGATGAAACAGATGACGCTGGCCGAAAAAATCGGCCAGTTGCGCTTAATCAGCGTCGGGCCGGATAACCCGAAAGAGGCGATCCGCGACGGCATCAGCAAGGGGCAGATTGGCGCCATCTTCAATACCGTCACTCGGCCGGATATTCGCGCCATGCAAGATCAGGCGATGCAGCTCAGCCGCCTGAAAATTCCGTTGTTCTTTGCCTACGACGTGGTGCACGGCCAACGCACCGTGTTCCCGATCAGCCTTGGGCTGGCGGCCAGTTTTGATCTCGAAGCCATCGCTCTCAGCGGCCGGGTTTCTGCGCAGGAAGCCAGCGATGACGGCCTGAACATGACCTTCTCGCCGATGGTCGACATCACCCGCGACCCACGCTGGGGCCGGGTTTCGGAAGGCTTCGGCGAAGATACCTGGCTGGTATCCAAAATTGCCAAAGTGATGGTGGATGCCTATCAAAACGGCGACCCGTCCAAGCCCGGCTCAATCATGGCCAGCGTGAAGCACTTCGCGCTGTACGGTGCCACCGAGGGCGGCCGCGATTACAATACCGTCGATATGAGTCCACTGAGAATGTACCAGGACTACCTGCCGCCTTATAAGGCCGCGGTTGACGCCGGCAGCGGTGGGGTGATGGTCTCGCTCAACTCGATAAACGGCATTCCGGCTACCGCTAACCCCTGGTTGCTGAAAGATTTGCTGCGCGACCAGTGGGGCTTCAAGGGCATCACCATCAGTGACCACGGTGCGATTAAAGAGTTGATCAAACACGGCGTGGCCGCAGATGCGCGCGATGCGGTGCGCCTGGCGATTACCTCCGGCGTCGATATGAGCATGAGCGACGAATATTACGACCAATACCTACCGGGGCTGGTGAAGGACGGGCTGGTATCGGAAAGTGACATCGACCGTGCCTGTCGCGACGTGCTGAATACCAAATATGATATGGGCCTGTTTAAAGACCCTTACACCCACTTGGGGCCGGTCGGTTCCGATCCGCAGGACACTAACGCCGAAAGCCGTTTGCACCGTGCCGAAGCGCGCGTGGTTGCGCGTAAAACCATGGTGCTGTTGAAGAATGACAAGCAGACGCTGCCGCTCAGCAAGCAGGCGACCATTGCGCTGGTCGGGCCGATGGCCGACAGCCAGCGTGATGTGATGGGCAGTTGGTCGGCGGCCGGAGTGATTAAACAGTCGGTCACCCTGCGTGAGGGTCTGGAACGTGCGGTGGGCGACAAGGCTAAAATCCTCTACGCCAAGGGCGCCAACGTCACTCAGGACAAGGGCATTATCAACTATCTGAATGAATATGAGCCGGCGGTGGCGTTTGATACTCGTCCACTGCAGCAGATGATTGACGAAGCGGTGCAGGCGGCGAAGAAAGCCGATGTCGTGGTGGCAGTGGTGGGGGAATCGCAGGGCATGGCTCACGAGGCTTCCAGCCGCGCCGACATTACCATTCCACAAAGCCAACGTGATCTGATCGCCGCGCTGAAAGCAACCGGCAAACCGCTGGTGCTGGTGCTGATGAATGGCCGACCGCTGGCGCTGAGCTGGGAAAGTCAGCAGGCGGATGCGATGCTGGAAACCTGGTACAGCGGCACCGAGGGCGGCAATGCGGTGGCCGACGTACTGTTTGGCGACTACAACCCGTCGGGCAAGCTGCCGATGACCTTCCCGCGTTCTGTCGGGCAGATCCCGATGTACTACAACCACCTGAATACCGGCCGTCCGTTCGGCAAGGAAAACCCGGGTAAATATACCTCCCGCTACTTCGACTCACCGAACGGCCCGCTGTATCCGTTTGGTTATGGCCTGAGCTACACCAGCTTTAGCCTGTCGGATCTGAAACTCTCCAGCCCGACGATGGCGCGCAACGGCAAGATCACTGCCAGCGTCACGCTCAAGAACACCGGTAAATATGATGGTGCCACCGTGGTGCAGTTGTATCTGCAGGACGTGACCGCTTCGGTCAGCCGCCCGGTGAAAGAGCTGCGTAACTTTAAAAAGGTGATGCTGAAAGCGGGGCAGGCGCAGAAGGTGGAGTTGCCTATTACCGAAGAGGATCTCAAGTTCTATAACGCCAGCCTGAAATGGGGCGCGGAACCGGGCAAGTTTAATGTGTTTGTCGGTCTGGATTCCGACGACGTACAGGCGCAGAGCTTTACGCTGAAGTAATATCTGATGACCCTCTCTCGCTACCGCGGGGGAGGGTTTTGTTGGCGTGCAAGGCCAACACTTCTTGTTTATCTCCCCTCATTTCCTCAATCGTTGATCCCGCTGATTGTTTCGCCATGACTATCGCTATATCATTTTGTATATAACGATAACTCACCGGAAATCCCCATGTTGAAACGCTTCCCATGGCTGTTGCTGCTTTTTGTCCTTTTCTCTTGTGTCGCGCAGGCGGATCGTCAGGTGATCGACCAACTCAACCGACAGGTCACGCTGCCCGATACCATCACCCGCGCGGTGGTGTTGCAACACCAGACGCTGAACCTGCTGGTGCAGCTCGATGCTCTGCCGCAGGTGGTTGGCGTGCTCAGCAGTTGGAAGAAGCAACTGGGCCCGAATTATCTGCGCCTGGCACCTGGGTTGGCGAACATGCCGATGCCGGGCGATCTTACCTCGGTAAATATCGAAAGTTTGCTTAGCCTGCATCCACAGGTGGTGTTTGTGGCCAACTATGCGCCGCCGGAAATGATTGCCCAGATTGAAAGGGCCGGTATCCCGGTGGTGGCCATTTCACTGCGCCGCGAGGCGGCGGATCAGGCGGGGAAAATGAACCCGGTGCTGAAAGATGAAGATCAGGCTTATAACCTGGGTTTGCAGGATGGCATTCGCCTGATCGCCAGCGTAATGGGCCACCAGCCACAGGCCGAGGCGCTGATCCAGGACGTGTTCCAGCAGCGGGCGCTGGTGACGGACCGGCTGCGCGACCTGCCGGAGGATCAGCGGGTGCGGGTCTATATGGCTAACCCTGACTTAACCACCTACGGGTCGGGTAAATACACCGGGCTGATGATGCAGCATGCCGGGGCGCTCAACGTGGCGGCGAAGGAGATTAAAGGTTTTAAGCAGGTGTCGATTGAGGACGTGCTGAAGTGGAACCCGGCGGTGATTTTCGTACAGGAGCGCTACCCCGAGGTGGTAAAGCAAATCCTCAATTCACCGCAGTGGCAGGGGATTGATGCGGTAAAAAATAAGCGCGTCTATCTGATGCCGGAATACGCCAAGGCCTGGGGTTACCCGATGCCGGAAGCGCTGGCGCTGGGCGAATTGTGGATGGCGAAAAAGCTTTATCCGCAGCGGTTCGGCGACGTTAATTTGCAACAGCGGGTGGATGCCTACTACCGGCAGTATTACCGCAGTAGCTGCTGCCAGAGTGAGCCATGAGGCTGGGCTGGCTTATCCTGCTGACGTTGCTCTGCGCATTGCTGTCATTGGGCATTGGTCGCTACCCGGTATCGGCGACTCACAGCGTGATGATCCTGCTGGAGCCGCTGACCGGTCCGCACGGTGGCATTGATGAGGTACAACGTCAGGTGATCCTCGGGGTGCGCGTGCCCAGGGTGTTGCTGGCGATGGGTGCCGGGGCGGCATTGGCCCTGTGCGGCGCGGCGCTGCAGGGCGTGTTTCGCAACCCGCTGGTGGATCCGCATATTATCGGCGTCTCCTCCGGTGCGGCATTTGGCGGCACGCTGGCGATATTACTCAGCCTGCCGATGGCGGCGCTGTTGCTGTCCGCTTTCGTGTTCGGCATGGCGGCCCTGCTGCTGATTTTTGCCATTACCAGCGCTATCGCCCGGCGCAATATTCTGTCGCTGGTGCTGGCCGGCGTGATCCTCAGTGGCTTTTTCTCCGCCTGCGTCAGCCTGCTGCAATATCTGGCCGATACCGAAGAGAAACTGCCGAGCATCGTGTTCTGGTTGCTGGGCAGCTTCGCGACCGCCGACGATAACAAACTTTTGATGCTGTTCCTGCCGTTGCTGCTGGCCGGTGGGTTACTGATGGCGTTGCGCTGGCGTATTAATTTGTTGTCGCTGGGAGATGAGGACGCCGCAGGATTGGGCATCAATGTCGAACGAACCCGCTGGCTGATTTTGACGCTGTGTGCCGCCATCGTCGCGGCGCAGGTGGCGGTCAGTGGCAGCATTGGCTGGGTTGGGTTGGTGATACCGCATGTTGCCCGGTTGCTGGTCGGCCCGGATCATCGTCGCCTGCTGCCTGCCTCTATGTGCCTGGGGGCGCTGTATATGGTGTTGATAGACGATTTGGCGCGTACCTTGAGCAGCAGCGAAATCCCATTGGGGATCCTGACTGCGCTGATTGGTGCGCCGCTGTTTGCGTTGCTGTTGCGCCGGGCGCAACTGAGAGGTTGGCATGGCTGAGACGCTATTGACGGTCAGGGATTTGAGCTTTGGCTGGCCCGGTCAGGCCCCGTTGTTTAACCGGTTGGATCTGCAGTTACAGCGCGGTGAGGTGCTGGCGGTGCTTGGCCCCAACGGGCGTGGCAAGAGCACTTTGATGCAGTTGCTGCTCGGCACCTTACCCCTGCAGCAGGGGGCGGTTGAACGTGGCAAGGGTATCGGCTTTGTGCCACAGCATTTCAGCGCTCCCTTTGCTTATCGGGTGCTGGATATTGTGCTGATGGGGCGGGCACGTTACGTGGGTCTGTTCCGTACCCCGTCGGCGGAGGATCACCGATTGGCGAAAGAGGCGCTGCATTCGCTGGATATGCTGGGCTTTGCCGATCGTGAATTTGGCAGCCTGTCCGGCGGGCAACGGCAATTGGTATTAATAGCCCGCGCACTGGCGATGAGCTGCGAGGTGTTGATGCTGGACGAGCCGACCTCGGCATTGGATTTACATCATCAGGACCGGGTGTTGAGCCTGATTTCGCAGCTGGCACGGGAGCGGCAGATGGCGGTGATGTTCTCTACCCATCAGCCCAACCACGCTCACGCAGTGGCCGATCGCGCCCTGTTGTTAGGGGCCGCAGGACAACATCAGATTGGGCCTTACGCCAGGGTGCTGACGGCCGAAAGCCTGTCGCCGCTGTTCGATTTAACGATTGAGCGGGTAGCATTGCAAATTGACGGTCGGCAGTTCGAAACCCTGGTGCCGGTGTATCGCAGCCAACGGGAGCGTGAAAATGAGTAATATTCTGCTGTTTGCCGCCGGTAGCTTGCGCGGGGCATGGGGTCCGTTGCTGGCCGCGTTTAAGGTGCAAACCGGTGCAGCGGTGGAGACGGTATTTGGCCCGGCGGGCCTGTTGCGCCAGCGAATCGAAACCGGGGAGCGACCGCATATTTTCGCTTCGGCCAATCTGGCGCATCCGCAGCGATTGGTGGATTTGCGCTTATCGTCACAGGTGCAACTTTTTGCCCGGAATAGGCTGTGCGCCACGGTACGAAACATTACCGGGTTAACGGATCGTCCCTTACTGGAAGTGCTGCGGGACTCACGGTGGCGGGTGGCGACGTCAACGCCGGGCGCTGACCCTTCCGGCGACTATGCGCAGCAACTGTTCGAGCGTATTGAGCTGTTGGCACCGGGGCAGGGCGTCGCTTTGCAGCAGCGGGCTTTGGCGTTGGTAGGCGGGGCGAACTCCGCGCCGCTGCCGCCACATCGACTGGCGGCAGAGTACCTGCTCAATAGCGGACAGGCGGATATTTTCCTCGGTTACGCCAGCTATGGTGCAGCGTTGGCGTGCTATCCCGAATTGTTGGTGCGCCAGTTACCCACTCCACTGACGATAGAAGCGGACTATGGCCTGTGCCTGCTGGATGTGCGAGCGCAGCCCTTGGCCGAATTTATTCTGGCGGAGCAGGGGCAGGGGATACTGAGGGAACAGGGCTTTTTACCTGCCAACAGAATAGGTTAGTAGCTTATCAAGTTGGCAGGTTGTGAGGTTATTACAGTTTTTTCAGCAGTTGCAGCAGGTGGTCTTCGCTCTTCTCGGCCAGGCCGTCGATCGCCAGCTTGATAATGTCGGAGCGGGTAATGCGCACCACGCCGTTTCGTGCTGCCTGCACAATGATTTCATCAATGGCGTCGACGTGGTTATCGGTCAGGCTGACCGAAATAGCTTTATAAGTGCGTTTGCGGCCCTGCGGTTTGGCTTCCGGCGCGGGGGCCAGCAAGGTGTGGGAAGTGGCGCTGTTGATGAACTCGTCTTCCGACATACGCTGGCTTGGGGTGCGTTTTTTCACAGGATCACCTCCTTCACCAGGCTTTCGATTTCCGCCTGCGCTTTTAGGTTATTCGCCTCATGCACGGTGATGGCTTCGCCCCAGGCATCGCGGTAAATCTTGCGGTCGCACAAACGGTTGCTGACCAGCTGCAACTCCGGATATTCGCCGAGCACCTGTGCCGCTTCGTTAGCTTCATTAATAAAGATATTGGTCGGGCACATGTTCAGCACAATGTAGCCTTTCACCTTCTCGTTATATTCCTGCGCAGTGGCAAACATTTCCGACAGATAGCCGACGGTGTCCAGATCCATCTGTGATGGGCGCAGGGGGGAGAGGAACAGATCGGCGGCCAGCAGACCGGAACGCAGCTCGGCGCTGTCGCGGCCGGCGGTATCGACAATCACGTAATCGTAATGGCGATCCAGCTCCAACAGCGTCTCTTTGATTTTGCCCGAGGCAGCCACCACCGGGATATGCGGCAGGCCTTCGACATTCTGACGGTCGTTGTACCAGGTCATGATTGATTTCTGATCGTCAGCATCAACGATGATGGCAGTTTTGCCCTGTTTGAGGATCAGATATCCGGCGATATTGACCGCCTTGGTCGATTTCCCTACGCCACCTTTTTGCGAGCCAATCAAAACAATCATGCTGCCATCTCTCAAGTTATTAAGTTGATAGCTTATTAAGTTAACAACTTATTGGGTTGGTAATTAAACAGGTTAACAATAACAACGCTTGAACAATATGCACCAACGACGGCGGCTTGCCAAGCCAGTATGCGGTTAACTTTACAGCTTATTTTGCTGCTAACTTAGTAGCTGGGTAAGTAGGAATGCTCTGGGAAGTGGCTGCGCGGAGAGAGTTTTTTTAATTTGGCAGCTTAATAAGTTATTAAGCTGCCAATGATGACTGAGCGGAAAAGGTTACTTTTTCAACATTGACTTCAGATTGGCGAACGGGTTATGGGTGGCTACCCCGACGTCTTTTTGCGCGTCTTCACCGGCAATCACCGTGGAGCCGTACTGATCGGCTTCGGTGTATTTGGAGTGCTCATGGTCGTGGCAATACAGGCACAGCATTTCCCAGTTACTGCCGTCTTCCGGGTTGTTGCTGTGGTCGTGATCGATATGGTGGACCGTCAGTTCACGCAGGTTGGAGTAAACAAACTCGCGCGAGCAACGCCCGCAGACCCAGGGGAAGATTTTCAATGCTTTTTCGCGGTAGCCGGTCTCCAGCCTCGCGTAGTTTTTTGGGATATATGCCATGGTGTTTGCCCGTCGGGTGATAACAATAATACGCTAAATAATACCACAACGTGCCGGGTTACAGCGTGCGGCACATCACCGTCACGTCTTCGCCACAAACCTCCCGCAACTCAACCGGTTGCCAGCCCAGTTTTTGATACAGCAACTGTTGATCGGGAGTGTAGAGATACAATTCGGCGATTTGTTGCTGGCGGCAGTGGGCGACGCAGTGATCGATCAGGCGGCGAGCCACCCCCTGACCGCGGTGCTGGGGGGAAGTAAAGACTTCACCCAGCCAGAACTTTCGCTCCGGTTTATCCGCCAATTCGTAAACGATCAGGCTGGCAGTGCCGAGGATCTCTTGTTGCGGCGACAGAGCCAACAGCGCCATGCCAGGGTGCTGCGGTTCGCAACGCTGTTCAAGACGCCGGCTGATTTTTTCGCGGCAGCTCCACGGGGGGAAATCCTGCCACTCCTGATGCAGTAATGCAGCCAGTTCATCAATGCGCTGGCGATACGCAGAAAGTTGTTCAATATGCATGATTCGGTTCGTTTTTTGCCCAATGACAGCCAACTATAGCGGCAGTTTTCGCTTATTTGAAGGTCTCGATCGCCCAATCGATAAACACGCGCATCTTGGCGCTAAGATGGCGGTTGGAGGGATAGACCACGTACATCTGTTCCGAGGGCGGTTGCCAGTCGTGCAGCAGGCTGACCAGTTCGCCGTTGTCCAGATGCGGCTGCGCCATAAAGCGGAAGGTCTGGATCATGCCCAGCCCGGCCAATGCCGCTGCCAGCAGCGCATTGCTCTCGTTGACGCTGACGTGGTAGCGGTGCTGGATATCAATCTCCTTGCCCCGATCAACAAAGTGCAGCGGCTGGATGCGATCGTTCAGCGCATGGCGGTAGTGCGCCAACGGATAACCCTGTTCCAGATCGCACGGGTGTTGCGGCGTGCCGTGGCGCGCCAGATAGGCTGGGGTGGCGCAGGTGACCCATTCAAGTTCGAACAGCCGGCGGGCAATCAGGCTGGAATCGGCCAGCGGGCCGCTGCGGATCACGCAGTCGGCGCTGTCGTTAATCAGGTCGATCAGTCGGTCGCCTACGCCCAGATCAATTTGGATTTGCGGGTAGCGCGCAATAAAGTCCGGCAGCGCCGGCAGCAGCAGTTGGCGTGCGGTGGATCCGCCGACATCAATCCGCAGCACGCCCTGTGGCGCACTCTGCGACTCGGTCATGCTGCCTTCCATCTGTTCCAGTTCCGCCAGCCACTTTACCGTCCGCTGGTAATAGCATTCGCCCTCGGCAGTGACCGACACGCTGCGGGTGGTGCGCTGAAATAGCTTGGTTTGCAGATGATCTTCCAAACTCTGGATAAGCTTGGTGACGGTGGCCTTGGGCATCCGCAACGAGTCTGCGGCGCGGGTGAAACCGCCGGTTTCCACCACGCGGTTAAACACCCGGATAGCGAGTAAATGATGATCCATAGCGCTCTCAGTGCAAAACCCCGGCAGAGGCCGGGGTGTGTTTCTGTAGATAAATAATGATTATGACTGTTTAGCGCCAATCATGCCGGAACGCAAGGTCAGGCCGAAAACCAGCGCGGCGGACAGCGTGAGTGCGCCGCCAAACAGCATGGCGCTGCTGACGCCCTGCCAGTCGACCACTTCACCACCCAGTAGCGCACCGGAGGCCAGCGCAATCTGGATCACGCAGACCAGCAGTGCCTGACCGGCTTCCGGTGCCTGTGGCACGGCGGCGAACATCCAGTTGGTGGCGCAGACCGGCACGGCGCCAAACGCCAACCCCCACACCATCACCATCAGCGTGGCACCGGCGATACCGCTAAGGAACGGCGAGACAATCAGGATAGCCGCCAACATGGCGGTGATCAGGATAAAGGTGGCACGCAGGCTGCGTTCAGCCAGTCGTTCGCCGAGGAAGGTGCCCAGCAGGCCAATGGCACCGTAGGCCAGCAGTTGCAGTGATATCGCCGACGGGCTGAGGACAAACACCTGTTGCAGCAGCGGTTTCAGGTAGGTATAGGCGGCAAAATGGCCGATAAACAACAGCACGATGGCAATCAGCCCGGTACGTGCCATCGGCAGGCGCAGCGGTAACAGCAGATCGCGTGCGGTGACCGGGCGAGTAGGGGGGACCGAGGTCAAAAGGCGCAGTTGCGCCAGCAATACCCCGACGGCCAGCACCGCGCTGCCAAAGAAGGCGGCACGCCAGCCGAACAGGTCACCAATCAAGGCCCCGGCGGGGACGCCGCATACGGCACCCACCGAAATACCGCTGAGGATCAGCGCGGTGGCGCGTCCCTGGCTGGCTTCCGGCACCAGATGGCGGCCATAGTTGGCGGCGAAAGCCCAAAAGCCGCCGACGCAGATACCCAGTAACACGCGGCCCAGCAGCATCATGGGGAAGTTAACCGCCAGGGCGGAAACCAGATTGGAGATGGCCAGCAGTACGCTCAGCGCCAGCATCAGCAGGCGACGATCGAGCCGACCGGCTGCCAGGCTCAGTGCCGGTGCGGCGATCGCCGCGATAATGCCGGGCACGGTCACCATCAGGCCGGCTCTGCCGGTGCTGACATCCAGCGACGGCGCGATGTTGGTTAGCAGGCCGATCGGTAGAAACTCGGTGGTGACCATCACAAAGCAGGCGACCGTCAGTGAGAAAATCGCCAGCCAGGCTGATGGTGCAGGTTTATCATTATTATTCAGCATAATACCGCTCGTCCCAGTTCAAGGTGTAAACCGCGCTCAGGGCGCGGAGTGACAGAGATCACAATTTACGCAGGCATTGGCGGCGGATAAATCCGTTTGCGGTAGTTACACTGTTTCTGTGGGGGAATAATCACGCGAGGCAAGCATAGCGGCGGTTGGCAGCCAATCGGCCGGTAAAATGCTTAATTGGCATAAGCTTATGTGATGGGCGCAGCAGGCTGTGCCCAAACCAGATTCACAATCCCGGCGCCTTCCACATCGAAGTGGTCAGGCCATGGTCTACCAGAGTTAGCTGGTCGGCATAGACCTGCTGCCAGGTTTCTTTTTGTCGTTGGTACAGCTGATGATTGGCCATATCCGGCTGATACTCAAGCTCCCAGCGCACCAATTGCTCGCCGGTTTGTGCCAGCGACTCATACAGCCCGGCTCCCACGCCGGCAGCAATCGCACAGCCCAGCGCAGTGGCTTCTTTCACCACCGGCACGCGCACCGTCAGGCCAGTCACGTCGCTGAGAATTTGGCTCCACAGCTTGCCCTTCGACCCACCGCCGGCGAACACCAGTGAACGTGCCTGTACGCCGGAAAAACGGGCGATCTGCTCCAGATTGCAAGCCGAAACAATCGCGGCGTTCTCTTCCAGGGCACGAAACAGCGTTTGTTTGTTGCAGCGTTCCGGGTCGAGCGACAGATTGATAAACGAAGGCGCGGCGTGGTACCAGGTCTTGAAATGCATGGCATCGGAGAAGATTGGCATCACTCCGTAGGCCCCTGGGGGGACACGTGCAGCCATCTCTTCCATCAGGCTGTAGGCATCCACGCCCAGCCGTTCTGCCATCAGTTTTTCTTCGGCGCAGAAGGCATCGCGGAACCAGCGCATGGTCAATCCGGTGAAGAAGCTGATCGACTCTGCCTGTGCCATACCCGGGATCACATGCGGATTGATACGGATGTTCATCTCCGGATCGGTGGCCGGCTCCGGCAGATTGACGATTTGTTGCCAGAAGGTACCCCCCAATACCGCAGTTTGCCCGGCATGCACCACCCCCAACCCAAGGCTACCCAGTTGCACATCGCCGCCGCCCATCACTACCGGCGTACCGCGCAGCAGGCCACTTTGTTGGGCCGCCTGCTCGGTGACGTGCCCCAGTACAGTGCCGGTTTCTTTCACCGGTGACAGCATATCGGCGCGTAGCCCGGCCATGTCGAGCAACGCCGGTCGCCAGTCACGGCTGACCAAATCCAGCATGCCGGTAGTCCCGGCGTTGGAAGGATCGACCGCCAGTTCACCGCTCAGCATGTTCGCCAGCCAGTCACTGATCATGGTCAGCGTCGCAGCCTGACGGTAAATGTCCGGCCGGTGATGCGCCAGCCACAACAGGCGCGGCATGGCGCTTAACGCCAACGTTTGGCCTGAATATTGGTAAACCTCACGTTCGAAATTATGGTTATGCAGCTCTTTCAGCTCGCTGACCTCCTCGCTGGCGCGCGCGTCAACGTTGGCGCAGGCCCAGATCGGCGTGCCGTCGCGATCGTAAAGCACTATGCCTTCGCGCATCGAGCAACAGGCGATGGAACGGATCGCCTGGCCGGAAATACCGGCGTTTTGCAGCGCCTGGCGAATGCACTGGCAGGTCAGTTGCCAGTTATGGGCCAGGTCAAACTCCATCGAGCCGGGCACCCCCGGCACCGCCAGATGCCGCCATTCCGCCTGGCCCTGAGCGATCTGATTGCCTGCTAGATCGAAGATGACCGCGCGAATGCTACCGGTACCTGCGTCCAGCGCCATCAAATAGTTATCCATAGCTCACACTCTCTGGGGTTGGGATCTTAACTATAGATGGCCTGTACTTTGTACCGATGGGGGAAACGGCGAGGCCGGCAGGATTTGTGAACTGTGCTGCAAAATTGCCGTTGCGGGGGGTAAATCAGCGGGAATAAACCTATGGTTGGAAAGCTATAGGGTATAGACCTTCAAGGTGAAACAAGGAGCCACCATGCACGTCACTCTGGTAGAAATTAACGTTAAACAGGACAAAATCGACGAGTTTATTGAGGTCTTCCGCGCCAATCATCTCGGCGCGATCGAAGAGCCGGGCAATCTGCGTTTTGACGTGTTGCAGGATGAAACCATCCCGACGCGTTTTTATATCTATGAAGCCTACCGGGACGAGCAGGCCGTCGCCGCCCACAAAAAGACGCCGCACTATCTGCAATGTGTGGAAAAACTGGAGGCGTTGATGACCGGGCCGCGCAAGAAAACCAGCTTTATCGGCCTGATGCCGGGTTAGGCCAGTACGCCAGGGTAATTTTATTCAATACATTGCTTACTCTGGCCGTCAGTCTGGCATCTGTGAACTCTTTCTCAGGTGCCCGTAATGAATATTTATCTTTCGATGGCCGCTTTTGCGCTGGCCTCCTCCATCACCCCCGGCCCGGTCAATATCGTGGCGCTGAGCGCCGGGGCGCAATTTGGTTTTAACGCTACCCTGCGGCATGTTTTTGGTGCCACGCTGGGTTTTACCCTGCTATTGATTCTGATTGGGCTGGGGCTGCACCAGTTACTGACGCTGTGGCCGGTGCTGACTCAGGTGATCCAGTGGGCAGGTATCGCGTTTTTACTGTTTTTGGCTTATCAACTGGCCTTTGACGACGGACGGCTGGGCAATGGCAGCCCGTCGCAAGCGCCTTCGTTCTGGTATGGCGCCTTGTTGCAGTGGCTGAACCCTAAAGCCTGGTTGGCATCGGTGGCCAGTCTGGGGGCGTTTGTCGCCGACGGTGACCGCTTGCTGTTATGGCAGTTCGCGGTGATTTATTTTGTCATCTGCTATGCCTCGGTGGCGTGCTGGGCCTACACCGGTGCGATGCTGAGCGGGGTATTGCAACAGGCTCGCAATGTGCAGCGTTTTAACCGTTTGATGGCGTTGCTGTTGGCGGCCAGTGCCTGCTATCTGCTGGCCGACGGCGTTTAGCGCGGGTTTTGGTACTGGCCGGGGGTGGCAGCCAGTAGCAGTTTGAAGGTGCGTTGAAAGTGCGCCTGATCGGCAAAGCCGCTTTCGCTGGCCGCTGCAGCGATCGGATAACCGCGTTTCAGCAGACGATGGCCGAACTGAATGCGCTGATTGACCAGGTAGGCGTGCGGCGTCATGCCGTAACGTCGCTTAAAGGCGCGAATCAAGTAGGAGGGTGAGAGCGCTGCCGCCTGGCAGATGGCTTCCAGCGTCAGTGGTTGAGTGCAATGTTGGCTGATAAAGGTCGCCGCCGCCTTGAGTCTCGGATGCTCGGCTTCGGCGGCAGGCAGGCGAACATTGCCCTGACAGATTTGTAGCTCGGTGAAGTATTCCACCAGGGCGATTTGTTTTTCCAACTGGCAATGCTGCGGGTCGATCAAAAGGGAATAAAGCCGGTTCAGGCCATTGAACAGGGCAGGGTCACGGCTGATGACCTGATCAAATGGGATAAAACCACCGTCGCCCCCGACGATCTCTTGCTGCAGATTACCCAGCCAGGTGGCATCAATATAAAACATGATGTATGACCAGCGCTGGTCGCCGATGGGGTTGCAGGCGTGGGCCTGCTGCGGGTTAATGATCACCACGTCGCCGGTACTGACCTGCCGCTGTTGGTGGCCGTTAATATAAATGCTGGTACCGCCGGTGATAGCACCGATGGAGAAAATTTCATGGCTATGCAGGGCGTAACAAACTTTGCGGCCATCTTCAATGGCGCGAGCTTCCACAAAAGGGAGCTGCGGATCACGCCAGAATTGCGGCGCGGTAGCGGTCATGAACTTTCCTTTCAGAGACGACAGGGCTAGCTTGTTATAGCGTAAAATGAGCGTGGGAGGGAATGCGGATGATGATTTTTAATGTGTTTGGCTGTCTTCAGGATTGAATAAGCCCCGGCCACGTAGAGATGACCGGGGGGCTTTTAATCTTCTTCGTTGCGGGCCATCAACTGGCGTTGATGTTCTTCGCTGGCCGCCTGGATTTCCTCCAGCACTGAACCGACATCGGCGTGTTTGTTGCTTTCGACAAACTTGCCGGTCAACACGCTAGCCGGCGTCAGGTTACCTTCCTGATACAGCGCCCAAATCTCTTTGGCGTATTTGCTGCCCAGCAGTTCCGGCGCGTACTGGCCGTAAAAATGCGACATGTTGTTGATATCACGTTCGAACATGCTTTTGGCGTGGTTGTTGGCTGCGGCATCCACCACCTGTGGCAGATCGATAATCACCGGCCCATCTTTGTCCATCAACACGTTGAACTCCGACAAGTCACCATGTACCAGACCGGCGCACAGCATGCGCACTGCGTAATTCATCATCAGTGCGTGATCGGCCCGTGCCTGTTCCGGCGTCAGGGTAACATCGCTCAGACGTGGTGCTACCAGGCCATCTTCGTCGGTGATCAGTTCCATCAGCAGCACCCCATCGAGACAGATATCCGGTTGCGGCACACGCACGCCCGCTTTGGCGAGCAGGTACAGCGCGTCGACCTCGGTGTTCTGCCAGGCTTCTTCCTGCTGCTGGCGACCGAATTTCGACCCTTTGCTCATGGCACGCGCATCGCGGCTGTTACGCACCTTGCGGCCTTCCTGATAGTTCACTGCCTGCTTGAAGTTACGCTTGTCTGCTTCTTTGTAAACTTTGGCGCAGCGGATCTCTTCGCCGCAGCGCACGATAAAGACGTCGGCTTCTTTGCCACTTTTCAAACGGCGAATGACGTCGTCGATTAAACCATCATCTACCAATGGCTGGAGTCGTTTTGGAATTTTCATGCAGCCTTGTACCCTATTTAGGCTCCGGTGTGAATGGTTTGCTAAGGTGTTACCTCAATTTAGACCCGAAAGGCAAAATTTAGTTTGCCGCCGCTGCGATACATGATCGTAACGGCGCACCCGCTACAGGGTTTCTGCCAGTACCCAAACGCTGACGCTGCCGCCGTTAACCGGGAAAGTGGCACTCCCTTGTTCGTCGGTGGTGACCTCATCCTGACGGTTACCGAGCAGGTCGCGCCAGTTTTTATGTGCCAGTTCAGTGCCCAGCGAAACCGCTTTGCCACTTTCAGCCCCGTTGGTGAGTACCACTACGCAACCAGGGGCGTCGGCGGTACCGCTGCGGCTGAAGGCCACGCAGTTTTTATCATCAAAATAATCGGTTTGCACGCCGTTGGCAAAGCGTTGTCGCGCCTGAATCAACTTTTCCAGCTCAGGGATGACCGGCATATCAATCTGGTATTCCTGGCCGTCGCTGCCTTTATCTTTATAGCTGGCACCGTACAGGTCAGGATAGAACACGCAGGGCACGCCTTGTTCGCGCAACAGGATCAGGGCGTAGGCCAGCGGCTTGAACCAGGGTTCGACCGGTGCTTCCAGCGATTGTAACGGCTGCGTGTCGTGGTTGGCGACCAGCGTGACCGAATGGGCCGGATCGGCCGCGGTCAGGGTATCGGTGAAAATCTGCGCCATGTCGAACCCGTCTCCCTGTTTCGATGCCTGATGAAACTTCAGGTGCAAGGCTACGTCGAACAGCATCACTTTGCCCTCGACCAGGTCAATATACTGTTGCAACGCGGCCAAATCGTGCGACCAGTATTCGGCGACAATAAACAGATCGCGCTGTGCGCTGTCACGCACGTGGTCAGCCCACTCTTTAAAGAACCAGGCCGGAATGTGTTTGGCGGCATCCAACCGGAAGCCATCGCAGGGCAGGGTTTCCAGCAGCCAGCGCGCCCAGTATTTCAGCTCTTCCACCACCGCCGGGTTGCGGAATTCGACGTCGGCCCCCATCAGATAATCGTAGTTGCCTTTTTCGTCGCCGACCTGATCGTTCCAGCCGTCGTCGCCGTAGTCATTGGCGATTTTGAACACGCCTTTTTCATCGGGCTGCTCAACGTAATCAACCCCGCCAAAGCATTTGTAATCCCAAATGAATTTGGAATAGGTGCCTTGTCTGCCGGGGAAAGTGAAGCGGGTGTAGGCCAGGGCGTCGAAGCCCTGGCCGTTGATATCGTTGCGGTTGTTGGCGTCCGCCTTGTAGACATGCACCTGTTCTTTTTCGTCGGCACCGAGCTTATGGTTGAAAACCACGTCATAAATCACCCGTACGCCGTTGTCGCGTAGCGTAGTCGCGGCGTTTGCCAACGCTTCTTTGTCGCCGTATTTGGTGGCACGGCTGCCTTTTTGATCAAACTCGCCCAGATCGAACAGATCATAGCTGTCGTAACCCACCGAATAGCCGCCGGAAGCCCCCTTATAAGCGGGGGGCAGCCACAGATCGGTGATGCCCAACTGCGCAATTTGCGCGGCGCGTTCGGCGGCTTCCTGCCATAACTTACCGCCATCCGGGTAATACCAATGGAAAAACTGCAGCAAGGTAGTTTTTTTCGTCATGAGCAAGCCGCCCTATTGCCAGAAAGAGGTGCGAAATGAGCCGTGGCTCATCCATCCTGTTACAGCATGGGCTAGTTTTGACAAAAGGGAAACTCGGTTTGGGCGGCGCATGTGCCGCCCTGGAGGATTAACGCTGACTGGCGTAATGCGGCGAGCGCGGGCCATACAAAATGGCGCCGTTCTGACCGTTTGCCGATAACAGGCGGGTATTGGCGATAGCGCCGACATCGAAGCCCTTGTCGCTGATGGTATCGGCGATTTGCGCGATAGCGGCGCTGATCACCATACTCAGCAGACCGCCGCCGGAGTTGTTGTTATTTTCGTTGCTGGATGCCGTGGCGCTACCGGCCCAAAGCTGCTTGCCGTTGCGCAGATCGACCAACCTGGCTTTTACGGTGACGCGCGTTTCGCTGTTAATCACTATATAGCTGGTGCCATATTGCGTGACGTCCAGATACAGTACTGCGTCAGCGCCGAAGATCTTATGCAACTTTTGGATGCTGACGGCGCGGATATCATTGGCATTGGTCAAACCGTTTTGCTGGAATGTTTCCTCAACCACGGCGACCGGCAGCACATAATAGCCAGCTTCAGCCAGCGGTAGCGTGGTGCTGGCAAGGACGCTGTGGCTGGCTTTGACATCCGGCGATTGATTGACCGGTGGCAGCACCAGGATTGATTTCGGTTTGCTCTCGTGGAACGCCGCATAATCGTAAGCAGTTTGTTTGGCGCAACCGCTCAGCAGCAGGGTGACAGCAATACTGAAGAAAGCTAATGCACGCTTCATTTAAAACTCCCTTTATCCTTGGCCATCAGGAAATTCATAAACGGCGCTGATTCCGGGAACAGCGTTTTCTCTGTATTGAACTCGGTCATTGCCTGGCCGGTATTGCCGGTTTTGCTGTACAGCAACCCCAGTTGTGCATGCAGGCCCGGCGGCACGGCTTTATTCTTGGCGCGAGATTTTTCGGCAATTTCTTTTAGCGTCAAAATCTGTTGTTCAGGGCTTTGACCATCCTGTTGGTAATATTGGTAAATCGAGGTTTGGTAGCCATCCCAGTTGTAGATCGTTTTTGGCGCGGCGCAGCCGGCCAGCAGGGTCGCTGCGAACAGCGCCCCACCCATTTTTTTAGTTATCATATTGCTGCTTCTATTCCGTTAGTTAGCAGGGCGCCATGCGCCACTTTCGATACCGGCAACCAGGTTATTGACCGCTTCGCGTACGGCCAGATCCAACACTTTGCCGTTGAGGGTGGAATCGTAGCTGGCGGTGCCGCCGAAGCCGATGATTTCACGGTTGGAGAGTTGGTACTCGCCGGCACCTTGGGTGGAGTAAACCACTTCTGAGGTCTGTACGTTGACCACATTCAAATTGACCTTGGCATAGGCCACCTGCGTTTTACCGCGTCCCAGAATGCCCCACAGCTGGTGATCCCCCACTTCTTTACGGCCGAACTCGGTAACATCACCGGTGATCACGTAGTTGGCACCTTTCAGCGTCTGGGTTTTGCCTTTAATGCCGGCTTCGGTTTTCAACTCATCCATATTGGCGCGATCCAGCACGTTGAAGCGGCCGGTTTGCTGCAGATGGGTGATCAGGATGGTTTTGGACTGGTTACCCAGGCGATCCACGCCATCGGAGAAGATGCCGTTCATATAGCTGGAGCGGTTATCGAACTTGCCGACGGAGATAGGGCTGCGCTGGCCTTGGTAATTGGTGTTGTAGGACGCCACTTTAGGCACTTCCAGAGAGCGCGAGGATTCAGTAGCACAGCCTGCCAGCATGCTGACAGAAAGGGCGACTGAGCAGACAACGAGTGATTTTTTCATCGGAATACAATCTCTCCATGATTATAAAAGCGCGCAAGACAGACCGTTTTGCGCCAGGAATTTAAACAGCAGGGGAAATAATAGGTGCTATTTAAACGGGGCAATCCTGCCATGGATATGTAACAAAATACAACTGAATATCGACATAATTGGCGCTATTGGGGATTAAATAACTCATTCAAATACAATGGATTGTGTAAGGATATCATTCGTATTTTATCTGGTTTGCTGAATTATCCGTTTTTTGATGGGTTTATTATTTATAAAGTATATATTTTACGGTTTTTTATTTTGTAAATTTAATTCAGTAAAGAATTTAATTCTGCATGAGGCGACAGATTGCTGCAGGTGTCTCGTCAGGTTGAGATTTCACGCCGCTTAAAAATCCGTTATGGTAATAAATATTAGGTAACACTATCAACTAAGTGATGTGTTTCAGCGCTGGTACCAACGGGGACATCGATTGTGAACATCAGAGATTTCAGAGCATTGTCGCGCAACCTGGTCAGAGAGTTGGGCATGTTGAATAAACAAAGTAACGGGACCCGTTTTTCGCCGTTGCAGATCCACATTCTGATTGAGGTCAATGGATTGCCGCTGGGCATTACCGAACTGGCGGCCCGACTGTGCATCGATAAGGCCAGCGCCAGTCGGGCGGTACGCAGCCTGGTTGCCGCAGGCATGGTTGAAGCGGTGGATTATCCGCATGACAAACGGCATAACCTGAATCAACTGACCAAGTTGGGACGCAAAACGCTGGCGGCAATTGAAGCCAACGCCGACGGTTTTATGCAAGACGCGTTGGCGCAGCTGGACGACGATGAATTGGCCGCAACGACAGCGGCAATGAAAAAGATGACTGCGGCATTACGCAGCGCACGCAAGCAGCGCGATGCCGCTTTGCTGGTACGCCCGATAACCCAGAGTGATGACGCCGCGATGGCCGGCATTATTTGTAGCGTATTTCGCGAGTACGCTATGGATAAAATGGAAGGCGTCAGTCTGCATGATCCCGATCTGGATCGCCTGACCGGTGTTTACCAGGATAACGGCGGTAAGTATTGGGTACTGGAACAACATGGGGAGGTGGTGGGGGGCGTAGGCATTGCACCTCTGAAGGGGGGAGATGCCGGATACTGTGAATTGCAAAAACTGTTTTTTAAACCCTGTGTACGGGGGTTGGGAATGGCGCGCTATATGGTAGTGCAGGCGCTGAAAGCAGCACGTGCGGCGGGGTTCCGTTACTGCTATCTGGAAACCACCGAGCAACTCAAAGAAGCGCTGGGGTTATATCATGCGCTGGGTTTCACTTTGCTGACGGAAAAGCGTGGCAATACCGGCCATCACGGCTGCGATATCTATATGCTGAAAGATTTGCAAAACGACTGAATACTACTTGTGGAGCAGAACGATTTTCGGCGGGGCAATAAAACAAAAGGCGGCCAGGGCCGCCTCTTTGCACAATTGCTGATTCAGCAATTAATTGTAGATGATCGCAGTACCGTGCAGCTTGTTGTCACCGGTAGTTGAGATGATCTGGAATGATTTGGCACCTGCGGCATCCGCTTTGGCAGCCAGATGATTTTCCAGGCTGGTCAGGTCGGAAGCCCCGCTAACGGTAACCACACCGACTTTTTGCAGATTGGCCGGCTGGGCGTTAACCAGATCGGCGGCGAAACTACCGAATGAAGCAGAAGCCAGTGCGATGGCGGCGATGGTGATTTTCAGGTTTTTCATAGTCTTATTTCCTATCTTGGTATTCTGTACAAAGTTTTTTATTGGGGTCGTTAAATTAATTAACGATCGATAATTTAATGTTAGACGCCACTTCGGCGCTTTGCAACTATTTTTTTAGTGTTCGTTAATTAATTTTTTTGTTCTAGTCGTTAACCGGAGAAGTAACGTTCACTACCAGCCGGGTAATTGACGATTAACTTATTGTTATTGATAGATTACCGCGGTGCCATGCAGTTGATTGTTGCCACCGGCACCAATGATGCGGAATGATTTTGCACCGGCTGCATCTGCTTTGGCTGCCAAATCGGCTTCCAGCGAGCTGATATCGGAAGCACCGCTGACGGTGATCACGCCGAGTTTTTGCTGATCTGCCGGTTGGTTGTGAACCAGGTCAGCGGCGAAGCTACCGAAAGAAGCAGAGGCCAGTGCGATAGCTGCAAGAGTAATTTTTAAGTTTTTCATGATGTTAATTCCTATATCAGAAGCGTAAATTGGGTTGGTTAATCTTTGTCGTCATAATTACTTAACGATCGATAACTAAATGTTAATCGCTTCTCGACGGCAGCGCAATATTTTTTTATAATGATCGTTAATTTAATTGCCAAGCCCTGCTGCGGAGCGGGATAAGAGAGGGTCTATGAGTATCAATGAAGAAGTCTGCGCCAAAAAAACGCGTGGCAGACCGAAGCAGTTTGATCGCGACCGTGCGCTGGACAGCGCGCTCGATCTGTTCTGGCGGCACGGTTATGACTCTACGTCGCTGGCCGATCTGGTAGAAGTCACCGGTGCCAAAGCGCCAACGCTGTACGCCGAGTTCGGTAACAAGGAAGGGCTGTTCCGCGCGGCGGTGGAGCGATATCTGCAAAAATACACCACCTGCACCAATCAATTGTTGGAGCGGGATTTGCCGATAGCGGAAATCGTTGAGGCCTACGTTCGCTCTTCAGCGGAGGTGTTTACCGACCCGGATACGCCGTCCGGCTGCTTTATGGTCTGTGCCTCTGCGGCGCTGTCTTCGTCTTCCGATGAAGTTGCCGAGATGCTGCGTAAAAAACATCATTCGAATGAAGCCAGCCTGCGAGCCTGTTTTGACCGCAAGGTACAGCAGGGGGAGTTATTGGCGAAAACCGATACTGCGCTGTTGGCGAAATATATCGTCTGTACCATTGAAGGGATGTCGGTTCAGGCACGTGAAGGGGCCAGCCGCGAGGATTTATATCGCTTGCTCGATGCATTGATGCTGGTTTGGCCGCGGCTGAGTCAGGTGGGTAATAAGGTCTAGGGAAGGGCACTCGCCAGGAAATCAGGCCGCATTGCTGCGGCCTGAGTGGGCATTACTGGTTAACCGGGATCACCGCGCCCTGGTATTTTTGACGGATGAAGTCCTGAATCGCCTTGGAGTGCAGCACTTTCACCAGCGCTACGATTTCCGGCTTGTTCACGTCGGCCTTATGCACGGTGATAATGTTGGCATACGGGTTGTTTTCACCGCTTTCGACCGCGATCGGATCTTTGGTCGGGTTCAGTCCGGCATCGATGGCGTAGTTGGCGTTAATCACCACCGCGTCGCCTTCATCGTTGTTGTACATCTGCGGCAGTAGCGCGCCTTCCACGTTCGCCAGGAACTTCAGGTGTTTCGGGTTATCCACCACGTCAGAAATGCGAGCATCGACCTTGCTCACGCCCGGTTTCAGCTTAATCACGCCTTCCTTTTCAAAGATAGACAGAATGCGTCCTTCTTCCGCCACTGCATCACGCATGATGATTTTGCCGTTGTCCGGCAGATCTTTCAGGCTTTTATATTTCTTGGAGTAAATGCCGATCGGCTCGATATGGATGGCCCCGGCGCTGACAAAGTCGTAACTCTTATCGCCGGCATGGTCCTTCAGCACCGAATTCAGGTAGGGCACGTGCTGGAAATAGTTGGCGTCAATATCGTGACTGGCCAGCGCGGTGTTCGGCAGGATGTAGTCCTGGAAAGGTTTGATCACCAGATCGATGCCTTCCTTCGCCAGAATCGGCTTGGCCTGCTCGAGGATCTCCGCGTGCGGCACGTTGGACGCGCCCACCACCAGTTTAGTTTCCGCGGCGGCGCCAAAGGAGCTCAACGCGGTCAGTGAGGCGAAAGCCAGCATCATTATTTGCTTTTTCATCATCATTATTCCTTGGTTATTTATCGTTTATCGAGCGTTGTTGTAATGGTGTCGCCGATGAACTGGATAACGAAAACGATCAGCAGGATCGTCAGCGTCGCCACCAGCGTCACGTCACCGTGATTGCGTTGAAAACCTTCCAGATAGGCCAGATTACCCAGCCCGCCAGCGCCGATCACTCCGGCCATGGCGGTGTAGCTCACCAGTGCTATCAGGGTGACGGTAATTCCGGAAACCAGCGCCGGGGAAGACTCCGGCAGCAGCACGCGGAAAATAATGGTGCTGGTTTTGGCCCCCATGGAACGTGCCGCCTCTATGACTCCCTTGTCCACCTCGCGCAGGCCAATTTCAACCAGCCGGGCGTAGAAGGGCGCGGCGCCGACAATCAGCGCCGGCAGCGCGGCATCGGCCCCCAAAATGGTGCCGATCAGCGTCTTGGTGAACGGGATCAGCAGCACGATCAGAATAATGAAGGGGATGGAGCGGAATACGTTGACCAGCACTGAAATCAGCGAATAGACGGCGCGGTTTTGCAACAGTTGGCCGCGAGAGGTCAGAAATAGCAGTACGCCCAGTACGATGCCAAGCACCAGCGTGGCCAACCCGGCGATGCCGGTCATGTACAGGGTTTCCCAGGTGGCGTTCAGCAACTGGTCAATACGCAGATGAGGGAACCATGACTCAATCATGTTTAATCACCTCAACGGCGATTTGTTGTTCTCTCAATAATTTCAGCATGCTGTCGATTTGCAGGTCGTTGCCTTCGACGTGGATATACAGCTCGCCAAAGGAGCCGTTCAGCGTCTGGCTGATTTTGCCGTGCAGAATGTTAATGCTCACCTTGTAGCGCAGGATCACGTCGGAAATCACCGCCTGATGGGTTTGCACACCGACAAAGGTCAGCTTGAAAATTGCGCCCGGCAGATGCTGAGCCAGTAAAGGGTTAAAGTTTTCCTCGGTTTCCTGATATTGCGAAACCTGTTTAACGAACTGCTGGGTAATCGGCTGCTGCGGCCGGGTGAAAACATCGAGCACCGGGCCTTCTTCGACGATGCGACCGTTTTCCATCACCGCCACGCGGTGGCAAATTTTGCGCACTACGTGCATCTCATGGGTGATCAGCACGATGGTCAGGTTCAGTTTGCGGTTGATATCCAGCAGCAGATCCAAAATCGAGTCGGTGGTCTGGGGATCGAGCGCTGAGGTGGCCTCATCACACAGTAATACCCCAGGGTTATTGGCCAGGGCGCGGGCGATGCCGACGCGCTGTTTCTGTCCGCCGCTGAGCTGCGACGGATAAGCACCCTCACGCCCCTGCAGGCCAACCAGTGCGATAAGCTCTGCCACGCGTGGGTTGATCTGCGCTTTGGGTACGCCGGCTATTTGCATCGAGAAGGCAATATTCTGGCTGACGGTGCGTGACCACAGCAGGTTGAAATGCTGAAACACCATGCTGATTTTCAGGCGTGCCTGGCGTAACTGGTCGCCTCTGGCTCCGGCGATATTGAACCCCTCGACCTGAATGTTGCCGCTGGTAGGTGCCTCCAGCCCGTTAAGCAAACGGATCAGGGTGCTTTTACCCGCTCCGCTGTAGCCGATAATGCCGTAGATTTGCCCGGCTTCAACGGCCAGACTGACATCTTCCACCGCGACGACGCGGCCCTGTGCACTGTCAAAAGTTTTGCAAACGTTCGAAAGAACGATCATAGCGAAGTTGATCCTTATTAATACGTCACAGAATTCCGCCCAGGGTGCGTAACGCCAGGCAGTGTTCGGCTTCCTGGAATAAGGGCAGGCGGGATATCTGTTGCTGGTGAATACAGGGCAATCCTACCGGGGGTTTATAGTGACAGGAAGAATATAGATTCTATTAGATATTCTTATTTGATATATAAAGTGATGAGCAGAGGTGATGGTGAAACCGCGGCCAACGGGGCTTTGGCCGCTTTATTGCATTTAACGCTTGTCGAGCTTCATGTGCAGCAGCGGGAAAGGATTGCCCTGACCGTCGAGTGCCGAACGGCCGGTAATTTCAAAACCGTAGTGGCGGTAAAAACCGCTGGCCTGCGGGTTCTGTTCATTAACATCCAACTGCAACTCATCATGCAGCGTTTCGGCGTGGGCCAGCAGCGCTCTGCCGACGCCTTTGCCACGCTGCTCCGCATCGATAAACAGCATTTCTACCTTATTGCCGCTTAGCCCGATAAAACCGCAGGGATGACCGGGCTGGTCTTCCGCAACCCAAACGTCAACTGCCGGCAAATAGTCGTTAAGCACCAACGGGTAGAGTTGGGCGATATTCTCTTCGGTGAGAAAATGGTGGGTGGCGCGTACCGAACGCTGCCAAATCTCCGCCAGTTGCGCATTGTCTTGTGCTGCGCGTGCTCGGATAGTGATCATGGAAACTCCTGTGTTGATTTACTTATTTTAAACGCGGCCCCAGAGTCTGGCGACGGTCAGGGCGATAAAAGCTTCCAGCTTGGGGGACTGCCGTCGTTCGGGCAGATAGACCAGATGCATTGGCCGCGATAGCGGTGAATAATCCGGCAGCACCCGGACCAATCGGCCGCTGGCAATATCTTCATCCAGCAGCATGCAGGCATGCTGCGCGATACCGAAACCGGCCAGCGCCGCCCGACGTACCCCTTCGCCAGAGTCCATCCGCAGCCGCGGCCTGACCGGCACGCTGATTTCCCCCGTTGGTCCCTGCAAGCGCCAGAAATGGTTGCCGTCCCACTGACTAAAACCAAAGCAGCTGTGTGCGCTGAGTTGCTCCGGCTGGGTTGGCACACCCTGCTGGGCCAGATAGTCCGGTGAGGCGGCCAGCGTCATGCGGTAATCGGGCAGGGCGCGGGCCACCAGGCCATCGTCTGCCACCGGTCCGATGCGAAACGCCGCCTCGTAGCCTTCTTCAATCAAGTCTACCTTGCGGTCCGACAGCACCACTTCCGCTTCTACCTCCGGGTGCCGCTGCAGGAACTCGGTGAGGATCGGCGTCAGTACGCGGTTGCCGAAAGTGACGGGGGCACTGATGCGCAGCAGGCCGCTGGGGGAGCTCAATAGCGCCCGGGCACTGGCTTCGGCGGCATCGGCGTCGGCCAGCAGGCGGCGGCAACGTTCGTAGAATACCCGGCCGGTTTCGGTCAGCCCTTGTCTGCGGGTAGTACGGTTCAGCAGCGGCGCATTCAGCCGTTGCTCCAGGTAGCGGATGTGTTTGCCGACCATGGTCGGGGAGATTGCCATCTCCTCGGCGGCGGCAACGAAGCTGCCTTTTTCCACTACCCGCACAAACACCGCCATGCTGGTTAATCGGTCCATTATAAACCCCTGGTGTTTTCTGAATGCTCTGTGGGCCACTTCTCCTGATTATAGCGCTTTGCGATAATCATTCTATCGACCGTCAGTGTGTTATTGGCGGAAACTTTTCGGAGCAGCAACATGCACGCATTAGCGTTTAAACATTTTGGCGGGCCGGACGTGCTCGAATACCTTGAGCTGCCGACGTCAGTGGTACCGGCGGGTGCGGTGCAGGTGCGCATGGGGGCCGCCGGGCTGAATTTCGCTGATATCTACCGCCGCAAGGGCAATTACGTGCTGCACGGCAACCCGCCACATATCGGCGGTTACGAAGGTGTGGGAACCATTATCGCCGTGGGTGAAGGGGTCGATGGCTGGCAGTTGGGGGAGCGAATTGGTTTCGCTGATGTCCCATTCTGCCACGCCACGCGAATCAACGTGCCGGTGGAGCATGCACTGCGGCTGCCACAGGCACTGAGCGACGTCGAAGCAGCTTCAATTTTGTTGCAGGGACTAACGGCACAGTACCTGATTAATGACAGCGTGCAGGTGAAAGCGGGCGATCGCGCTTTAGTGCATGCAGCGGCGGGCGGTGTCGGACAAATTCTGACGCGTATGCTGGTGGCGCGTGGCGCACAGGTTTACGCCGTGGTGTCTTCGGCGCACAAACAGCAGATCGCACTGAACAACGGCGCAGCGGCAGCCTTCACTTATCAGCAGGATTGGGTCGTGCAAATTGCCGCCCTGACCGACGGTGGCGTTGAGTACGGTTTTGACTCGGTGGGCATCACGCTGCAACAGAGCATCGACGCGCTGCGTCCCGGCGGTCGGGTGGTCACTTTCGGCATGGCAGGCGGCGAAGCACCCGCTATTTCCGCCTACGACCTGATGATGGATTCCAAAGGCGTGGTCGGTGGCGACCTCTGGACCTACCTTAATAGCGCCGGGGCAAGGCGAGAAAGGGCCGAGCGTCTGTTCAGCAGTTGGCAGAACGGCGAGTTTGCCGTGCCCCATATCGAAACCTTCCCGCTCAGTGAAGGGGCGGCCGCTCACCGCCGGCTGGAGGATCGCAGCTTTGCCGGCAAGATTGTGCTGCTGGGCGATCGCGACCCGCAGAGTTAAAAGCGGCCTTCCGCTGCATGTTACACTGGCCGCCAGGCGATAAAGGGGGTCAGTCAGGATGGAAGTGATACGTGCGGCGATAGAAAAACAGGTGATCGGCCTGACCGGGCTGGCGCTTGGCGATGTTGATTTTGAAAACCCGCCGGGCGATCCGGGCCTGTATGGGCCGCAGTCGGTCATTTGGCAGGTACACAGTGATTTCACCACCATGCTGTGCGGGGGCGTCAGTGCCTTACTGCTGCAGATGCTGCACCCGTTGGCGCTGGCCGGCGTCTGGGATCATTCCAATTTCCGCGACGATATGCTCGGCCGCCTGCGCCGCACCAGCCAGTTTGTCTCCGTCACCACCTTTGGCCCCACCGCCGAGGCCGAACGGCTGATCGCCAAAGTCAAAGCCATTCACCTGCGGGTCAACGGCGTCAGCAGCGACGGCAGGCCTTATGCTGCCAGCGATCCTGACTTGCTCACCTGGGTGCACGTGGTGGAAAGCAGCTGCTTTTTAGCCAGCCATTTACGCTACCGCAATCCGCATCTTTCCCGCGAACAGCAGGACGGCTATTACCGTGAGACGGCGCGAGTCGCCGCTGCTCTGGGGGCACGCGATATCCCCATCTCTTGCGCGGCGGTCGAGGATTACCTGCAGCGCATGCGGTCGCAGTTGGTGTGCGATGAGCGCACGCAGGAAGTGGCTCGTATTCTGTTGGCGGCCCCGGCACCGAGCGTGCTGGCACGACCTTTTGGCATATTGGTGATGCAGGCGGGCATAGATCTGCTACCGGAGTGGGCGCAGCAGCAGTTTGGTTTTTCTCCCGGCGTCCTGCGGCAAAAACTGGTGCGCGCCGGTGTCGGTGGCGTAGGTAAAGTGTTGCGAGCCTCGATGCGCAACGGCTCCTATCAACGTGCACTACGGCGAATTGGCCGACCAGTCTGAACCCGCGCACGCTATAATTCTTACCAATAACCCAATGTTTAGGGACACTTTTGAGACTTTTACGGGTGATCCGACCGCTAATGCGCTTTACACTGGGCAAAAGCCAATTTCCATTTTATTTAGCGTGCAGCGTTATTCTGCGCCTTGACCCTATTTGAGGTTATATGAACGAGTCACAGGTACTTGCTGAAGTCAGTAATGAGAACCAGACGCTGGTGGCGGTGGTTCAGCAAGATAGTCGGGCTGCCTATTTTTATATTTATCCTTCAGAAGAAAATAGCGAACGTTTTCAGGTGCGTGCTTGCTGGCTGCGTAACCTGGCGGCCGCGCCGCAGCAGGAAGACAGTGCGGCATTGGCACTGGGACAGCCACCGATGCTGGCAGCCGAGTTTTGCCGCAATCTGGAGGGGGAAGCGCCACTGAACCCGGAAGGGCTGATGGTAGTCTGGACGGAAAGTGACGACGGTGCGGCGCTGTGGTATTACGGCCAACTGCTGGCGGTGATCCCCGGCTGGAGCCTGTATATCGACCACTCGGTGTGTTATTCCGCCAGTTGCATCAAGGAAAGTCCACTGGCTTATCCGCTGGGTTCCGCCTCCACCAATACCCAGTATGCGCTGGCGGAAAACACCCGCCAGTTCTGGCGCAGTTGGCAGCGGGAAGAGGGTAACCCATGGCCAAAAATGCAGAACGACTATCAGGCGATTTACGATCAGCATTTTGGCCCTTCGGTGAAATACTACGCGATCGATCAGGGCAAGTGGCCACCAATGGCCATCACCCAACATGAGCGCGACGGCATCTACTATTTTCTCACCATGGGCGTCAGTATCCGCCCAATGCCGTGGGTAGAGATCCTGTTCAACGACGACGCTTCCCGTTACCGCCGCATGGAAATGGGCATCGCCATCGACGGGCAGTACATGACCGAAGAGAACGCGGTGCAGATGGCCAGCGCACTGGCCGGGTTCGCCCATGCGCCATGGGCTAAGATTACCTGGTTTGGCGAAGGTCATACTCTGGAATCTGAGGTGGCTCCGCAGGGTTATGAGGGCTACGTGCTTTCCTCGTCGTTTTACCCGTATAGCGAGCACCTAAACCTGCCGAAACAGTATGGCGACCCGGTGAATATCTTCTGGGCCAGCCCGGTATTTGAGGCCGAGCGCCTGCTGGCGCACGCTACGCCGAATGGTGGTCACGATCTGGTGAATAAACTGCGTGAGCAGGGCGTTGACCATATCTTCCGTCCGCGCCAACCGCTATGCTGATCGCCGATTAAATTCACGGGAGTTATCATGACGTCCGCTCTGTTAATTATTGATGTGCAGCAAGGGTTATTTACGCCGCCGCCGGCCGACGCCGAAGCGACGATTGATCGCATTAACAGTTTGAGCACTGCTGCCCGTCGGGCTGGGGTACCGGTGATTTTTATCCAGCACCAGACTCCGGACGATGAGCTGGCGCACGGCAGCGATGCCTGGCAGATTGACGGCCGTTTGCAAGTTAAAGACGGCGATCATCGGGTGGAGAAAACCACGCCGGACTCCTTCCTGCGGACCGGACTGGGGCCGTTACTGGTGGCTAACGCTGTTTCGCACCTGGTGGTTTGCGGCTACTCCAGCGAGTTTTGCGTCGACACTACCACTCGTCGTGCCGCCGGGTTAGGCTATCCGGTGACGCTGGTCACCGACGCCCATACCAGTCATGACAAAGCCCACGCGACTGGCTTGCAGATCCGCGCCCATCACAACGCCACACTATCGAATATTGGAAGCTACGGCGTGTTGATCAACGCGCTGCCGACGGCGGAAATTCACTTCTGATCGCCAGATAAAAAACGGGCCCGATATATGCGTTGGGCCCGCTAACGTTATTTCAATCCCGCCCTGCGTGCTGCCACCTTGGCCAGCTCTGTTTTCTTACCCGACCCGTGCACCGCCGTTAATCGAGGTGATGGTTCCGGTGACGAACGAGGCTTCTTTTGACGCCAGCCACAGTGCGGCGCTGGCGATGTCTTCCACCCGGCCGGTGCGGCCCATCGGCGTTTCAGCGGCAATGGCGTCAATGCGATCCTGCGGTAGCCCGGCGCCGAAGAAGCGAGTATCGGCGATAAACCCTGGCGCAATGGCGTTGACGGTAACCCCCAACTCGCCAAGTTCGCGTGCCAGACTGAGGGTAAAACCCTGCACCCCGGCTTTGGCGGCGGAATAACCTAATGCACCCGCGCTGCCGCTGCCGCATTGGGCGGCAATTGAGCTCAGATTAATGATGCGGCCGCCCGGTTTGCTCAGGTGTGGCAACATCGCCAGGGTAAACAGGAAGGTACTTTTCAGGTTCCCTTCGATCACCGCGTCCCATTCTTGTTCGGCCTGCGCCAACGGCGTATCGGCGGCAATCACCCGGGTAAATCCGGCGTTGTTAATCAGGACATCCACCGTGCCGAGATCGGCTGCCAACTGGGCGACGACGTCTTCCACCGGCCCACGGCGGCTCAGGTCCGCCGAATAGTAGCGGGTAGCGGGGCCAATTTGCTGCGCCGCCTGCTGCAGGCGTTGCGGGTCGCGCGCCACGATGGCGATGCGGTAATCCTGTTGCGCCAGTTGTTGAGCGATGGCCAGCCCAATACCGCTGGAACCGCCGGTAACAATCGCTGTACGTTGCGTCATAACTGCTCTCCTTTCTCGCCGGGTGCACCGGAATGGCGCAGCACTGTGCGGTCGGGAAAGTATTGGCTTTTGCTATTGATACATCCAATACTCTATTTATGCTTTCAAAATACGAAAAAGGTATTGCGTGATTGAACTACGCCAACTGCGGCAATTTATTGCCGTCGCGGAAGAAATGAGCTTTCACCGCGCCGCCGAGCGCTTGCATATGGCACAACCCCCGCTGACTGCCGCTATCCGAAAGATTGAGCAGGAGCTGGGCGTGCTGCTGCTGGAGCGCGGCAACCGCGTCACCAGGATCACCGAAGCAGGGCAAGTGTTTCTGATTGAGGCGCGGCGAACGCTGGCGCAGTTTGAACGCACCCTCGGCAATACCCGCCGTGCGGCACGCGGTCTGACCGAATCGCTGCGCCTGACCTTCGTCGACAGCACGGTAAACGCTCTGTTGCCGGGCATCCTGCGGCAGTTTCGTCAGGCGCATCCGCAGGCGGAGTTTCATTTGCAGGAGGCAACCACCGCCGAGCAATTGATCGCCCTGCGCGATGACCGCGCCGACATTGGCATGGTGGTGCTGCCGGTAACGCCGCAAGAGGGCTTGCAGATCTTGCCTTTCCTTTTCGATCGCATGGTGTTGGCATTGCCGGAAAACCACCCGCTGGCGACGCAGCAGCAAGTGACGTTGAGCAGCCTGGCCGATCAACCCTGGGTGCTGTTTCCGGCGCATTACGGCCCCGGTATGCACACGGCGATCCTGCAGGCCTGTGCGGTGGCGGGATTCAGTCCGCGTATCGTGCAGGAGGCACGGCAGATGCAGACCATCGGCGGGCTGGTGGCGGGCGGTGTGGGGATCGCGTTGATGCCGGCCCTGTTTGCAAGACTGCAATCCCCCGGCGTGGTGTTCCGTGAACTGAGCGGCACAGGCAGCCCGGTAGCCTATACGCTGGCGCTGGCGTGGCGCACGGCTTCACCGCTGACTGACGCTTTTTGTCGTATTGCCGCTGAACAGGCGCTGAATTTGGCAACCTGCGGTGATTGACAACGCCCATACTGGGGGATACCTTAAAAGCATGAATATACCGATGCAATCCACACTCAATCAGTCCTGGTGGCGCCTCTTCTAAAGGCGGCACGGGTATTCACACCTCTTTTCAATGCCGCCGGTTCTGGCGGCATTTTTATTGCGTTGATCCGGTGGTGTATTTACTTTCAGGAGCAAGGCAATGAGCTATACCATTCTGACCGGCGATCGTCCCACCGGCTCCCTGCATTTGGGTCACTACGTCGGGTCACTGCGCCAGCGCGTTGAGCTGCAACAACACCATCAGCAAACGGTGCTGGTGGCGGACCTGCAGGGGCTGACCGATAACGGCAATAATCCGCAAAAAATCAGCACCAACGTGCTTAATCTGGTCGCCGACTATCTGGCGGTCGGTATCTGCCCGCAGAAGACCACGATTTGCCTGCAATCCGCGCTGCCGGCGCTGGCCGAACTGACCATGTATTATCTCAACCTGGTCAGCGTGGCGCGGCTGGAACGCAATCCGACGGTGAAAAGTGAAATCATGGAAAAAGACTTTTCCCGCAGCCTGCCGGCCGGCTTTCTGGTCTACCCGGTTAGCCAGGCGGCGGACATTACTGCCTTTGGCGCCACCCACGTGCCGGTCGGCGACGACCAACTGCCGATGCTGGAGCAAACCAACGAGATTGTGCGGCGTTTCAATCACATTGTCGGCCGACAGGTCTTGACGGAGTGCCAGCCGTTGTTAAGTCACGTCAGCCGTCTGCCGGGGCTGGACGGGCAGGGCAAGATGTCGAAGTCGCGCGGTAACACCATCACCCTGGGCGCCGACGCTGATCAGGTGCATAAGGCGGTGATGAGCATGTTTACCGATCCGGGCCACTTGAATATCAAGGATCCCGGCCGGGTGGAGGGCAACATGGTGTTCACCTATTTGGATGCTTTCTGCGAGGACGCCGCGCTGGTGGCGGATCTGAAGGCGCACTATCGCCGTGGTGGGTTGGGCGACATGAAAATCAAACGCCTGTTGGAAGATTGCCTGCAAAGCCTGCTGGAGCCGATCCGCACGCGTCGGGCGCAATACCTGGCCGACAAGGGCGAGTTGTTGCGCATTCTGCGTCAGGGGACCCAACGCGCCGACCAGGTCAGTCGGCAAACGCTGGGGCAGGTGAAGGCCGCATTGGGGCTGGATTTCTTTACCCTCAATTGAGTGCCAGCCCTCTGTTGGGTGAGCGTCAGGCGGCGCTGTCAACGATCGGGTGTTTAACCACGAAGATATACGACAGCGCGCCGATGACGGTAAAGCAGGAGCAGAGGGTAAGGGCCAGGCTGAAAGAGTGGGTGGTATCCAGGATCCAACCGGTGACCACTGGCGCGAATGAGGCAAAGATAAAGCTGGCGAAGTTTTGAATGCTGCCGACCGAAGCGGTCATGCGTGAATTCACCGCCACGTGGATCAGGCCCCAGCAGGAGGTACCGGCAAAGTGAATGCAAAACAGCGCCATGCCGATTAACAATACCGCGCTGTAGGTGGTGGTGGCCTGAGCGACCACGGCGGTAAAGGAAGCGGACAGTAACATACCGGCGACGATGCAAATTTTGCGGCTTTTCAGCGGTGCCATGCCGCGACGTACCAAAAAGTCGGTGACGAAACCGTTCGACAACATGCCGGCGGCACCAAACAGGAACGGAATGGCACTCAGCAGCCCGGTACTTTTCAGATCCAGATGGTAAGTGGTCTGCAGATAACCCGGCAGCCAGGCCAGGTACAGCCAGGCGGTGTAGTTAATGCCGCTGAAGCCAATCATCATGCCCCACATGGTACGGTTCCTGAATAGCGCTCGCCACTCGCGAAAGTTCATCGGTTCAGGTCGGGCGCTGACGCTACCGGCATTCAAATAGGCCTGTTCCTGAGCGCTCAGGCTGACGTCCTGTCGGTTGCGGTACAGCATGTACCAGCCGATGGACAGTGCGATACCCAATACGCCGATGGTGATAAACATGCCGCGCCAACCGAAGGCCAGCATCATGGCGGTGAGGATCGGTGGGCTGATTGCCAGCCCGATGGTCGAAGCGGCATTAAAAATACCCATCGGCATGCCGCGATCCTTGATATTGAACCAGTCGTTGATCACCTTTACGCCGCACGGGTTCATGGGGGCTTCGCCAATTCCCAGCCCGATACGTACCCAGATAAATTGGGTAAAGCTGTGGATCATGCCGGACAGCGTCTGGAATACCGACCAGACAAACATGCCGATCCCCAGCATGATGCGTGGACCTTTACGATCCAGCAGCAGGCCGCAGGGCAACTGGGCGATGCCATAGGCCAGGGAGAATGCCGACAGCAACAAGCCGATTTCGGTACCGCTCAGCCCCATTTCTTGCCGGATGGTGGAGTTCGCCACCGAGAGCGAACTGCGGTCAAGAAAGTTGATTATGGCTGCCAAAAATAACAACAACATGGCCGTGGTTTGAATTTTTTTAATTCTGGCCGAACGAACCAGCATTCCCTCCGGCGGCATCGGAATTATGTGATCGGAATAGGGTTCACCCTGTTCCTTCCCGGTATTAATCGTATGACTTCTTTCCATTTCATCCTCCAGAATTTCGCATTAATAATATTTATTATTCCGGGTATTCCCCTGGGTGGTGTCTTAATGAAGGTATTAGCAGGTGGTCGGCAGTAAGCCTAGAGGGCGAAATATTTTAGGCGGTGGGTTTTGTTACGGTTCCGTGCGACAGCCAGTATTTTGCTGCTTTTTATCGGTTTTAAATGACGGCAGGGTGTTTTTTATCGATTAAAAACACCCTGTGGCTCAGGCGATGGTCTGATTGAGTGAGCGGATCATCGACTGTTTGGCGGTATCCAAATGGCGGTGCAGCGCGTTGATGGCTTCCTGATCGTTACGGCAAATAAGCGCGCTGAGAATGGTCATGTGTTCTTCAATGGCAATGATATTACGCTGTTTAAGATCGGTCTCATCCCACTGATAATGGAAGTGGAAAATCACCGAAATGATCTCCAGCGACTGATTGAAAAAAGGATTATTGGCGGCGGAAAGGATCAGCAGGTGGAAGTCGCGATCCAACTGGGAAAACAGGCGATAATTGTCGCTGATGTCTTCCCGTAATTGGCGGTGGCGGCTCAGCAGTTCCCTGGCCTGCAGCCAGCGCGGGTCATGCGCCGGCAGATTGATAAAGTGGGACAGGGCGTGCGTTTCCAGCATCTGGCGCAGCTCGAACAGCTGTTCGGCATAACGCTGGTCAAACTGCTTCATACGCCATTGCCCGCGCTTGCTGCTTTCGATCAGATTGTAACGGCTGAAGTGCAGCAGAAATTCCCGCACCACCACCGGGCTTACATTGACCGCGCGCGCCAGTTGCAGCTCGCTGAAGCTGTCCCCGGCGCGCAGCTGCTTCTGATTAATCATCTGGTAGAACGCTTTTTCGAACCTTTTTCCCTGTTCGTCCAGGGAAGGGCTTTGGCAGTCGAAGCCGTCTTCCGGCTGTGGCTGGCGTAAAATCACATAGTCGTCGCCGACCTTTTCCAGCACGCCACGTTGGAACAGATGCGTCAACGTATGGCGCACTGTGGTGCGGCTGATATTGTACATTTCGGCCAATGCGGCCTGGGACGGCAGCGGCGAGCGCAGGTGGTTATTATTGATACCGTCAATCATCTGGTTAACCACATTGTGGCGCAGGTTCTGGGTTCTGCTCATGCGAGCCTCGGCTGTTTTTTATCTATTTAAAACCAATTTAAAGCGGTTTATTTTGTACTGCTTCACAGATCTCGCTTCCGACTTCATGCCTGGCGGCGCTTTTATTTAATAACTCTTCCCATAAATAAAGGGGAGGTTATAAAAAAATGAAAGTATTAGTTCTCGAGCAACCAACGAAATTAATTTATCAGCAGCGTCCGGCACCTATTCCTGCGCAGGCCGAAGCGGTGATCAAAATGATTACCGTGGGCATTTGCGGCACGGATATTCACGCCTGGTCCGGTCAGCAACCTTTCTTTAGTTATCCGCGGGTCCTGGGCCATGAAATATGCGGCGAAATTGTCAGCCTCGGCAGTCAGACGGCTGGCTGGCGGGTAGGGCAGCGCGTGACGGTGATGCCCTATCTTGCCTGCCATCATTGCGGTGCCTGCCAGAGTGGCAAAACCAACTGCTGCGAGAATATTTCGGTGATTGGCGTACATCAGGACGGCGGCTTTTGCGAGTATCTCAGCGTGCCGATCAGCAACCTGCTGGCGGTGGACGACGTGGCGCCAGAGGCCGCGGCCCTGATTGAGCCGTTTGCCATCAGCGCTCATGCGGTTCGCCGTGCGGCCATAGCGCCGGACGATCCGCTATTGGTGGTGGGGGCCGGGCCCATCGGCCTGGGCGTGGCGGCGATCGCCAAGGCTGACGGGGCGCAGGTGGTGGTGGTTGATACCAGCGCCGAACGGCGGCGGCATGTCGAGCAGGTGCTGCAACTGCCGACGCTCGATCCGCAGGACGAGCAGTTTGAAGCCCGACTGCGTGGCCAGTTCGGCGGTATGCTGGCGGCGAAAGTGATCGACGCCACCGGCAGCCGACAGGCGATGAACAATGCCGTCAACCTGATCCGTCACGGCGGCAGCATCGTTTTTGTTGGGCTGTTCAAGGGGGATTTGCAATTCTCGGACCCCGAGTTCCATAAAAAAGAAACCACCCTGATGGGCAGTCGCAATGCGACCGAAGAGGATTTCGCCAAGGTCGGCCGTTTGATGGCGGCAGGGGCGATCACCGCCCGGATGATGCTGTCCCACCAGTTCGACTTCGACAGCCTGGCGCAGCATTATGAAGAACAGGTGATCAATAACCAGCAGCTGATTAAAGGCCTTATTCGCTTTTAACCCCGGCGGGAAATGACGGCATTCGTCATTTCCCGGCCATAAAACCATCATCCCGTTGTCACAAAGTTATTCGTTAATAGGTGCCCATAATGATTAGCCACTGAAACCAGAGAAATCATATGGGTCAGGCACAGTTAAAACTAGCAACCACCGACTTTCCAGGGCAACAACCGCTATCCTCCCGCAAGGTGTTATCGGTAAAAGGCTTGGGCAAAGCTTATAAATCACAGCAACGAGTGCTGGACGATATCAACTTCGACCTGCACGTTGGCGAATTCGTCGCGGTGATCGGCCGTTCCGGCGCCGGTAAATCTACTCTGTTGCACACCCTGAACGGCACCATTCCTTCTAGCTGCGGCGAGATGCTGCACTTTGAAGATGACGGTGTGGCACAGGACATCGCACAACTGAGCGCCCGCCAAATGCGCCAGTGGCGTGCCCGTTGCGGCATGATCTTCCAGGACTTCTGCCTGGTACCACGGTTGGACGTGATAACCAACGTGCTGTTGGGCCGTCTGAGCCACACTTCTACCCTGAAATCCTTCTTCAAACTGTTTGATGACGCCGACCGCGCCCGCGCCATCGAACTGTTGCAATGGCTCAATATGCTGCCGCATGCGTTGCAGCGCGCCGAGAACCTGTCCGGTGGTCAGATGCAGCGCGTGGCGATTTGCCGTGCGCTGATGCAAAACCCCAAAATTCTGCTGGCCGATGAGCCGGTGGCATCGCTCGATCCGAAAAACACCCGTCGCATTATGGATGCGCTGCAAAAAGTCAGTGAAAACGACATTGCGGTGATGGTGAATCTGCACTCGGTCGAACTGGTGAAAGAATATTGCACCCGGGTGATTGGTATTGCCCAGGGCAAAATTGTGTTTGACGGTCATCCGTCGCAACTGAACGAACGGATACTGCACCAGCTGTATGGCGAGGAAGCCAATCAAATCCATTGAGTATTTCTTCACTTTTACCTTTACACACAAGGCAGCGTAATGAAAAAAGTATTGAGTCTGACCACCCTGATGGCCGGCGCGATGATGGTATTTAACGCTACTGCAGCGGACGCACCCAAAGTATTGAATCTGGGTATTCTCGGCGGGCAAAACGCTACCCAGCAAATTGGTGATAACCAATGCGTTAAACAGTTCCTGGACAAGGAACTTGGCGTTGACACGAAGCTGCGTAACTCCTCCGACTATTCCGGTGTCATTCAGGGCCTGTTGGGCGGCAAGATCGACCTGGTGTTGAGCATGTCACCGTCGTCGTTTGCCTCGGTGTACATCAAGGATCCGAAAGCGGTGGATATCGTCGGCATCGCGGTTGATGACGTCGACCAATCCCGTGGTTACCACTCGGTGGTGATCGTTAAAGCCGGTAGCCCATATAAAAAGCTGGAAGACCTGAAAGGCAAGGCCGTGGGCTTCGCCGATCCGGATTCTACCTCCGGCTTCCTGATCCCGAACCAGGAATTCAAGAAACTGTTTGGCGGCACGGTAGACAACAAATACAACAATACTTTCTCCAGCGTGACCTTCTCCGGTGGCCATGAGCAGGACGTCCTCGGCGTACTGAACGGTCAGTTTGAAGGTGCAGTGACCTGGGCGTCGATGATCGGCGACTACAACACCGGTTATACCAGCGGCGCGTTCACCCGCATGATCCGTATGGATCACCCGGACCTGATGAAGCAGATCCGCATTATCTGGCAGTCGCCGCTGATCCCGAACGGCCCAATCCTGGTGAGCAACGCGCTGCCGGCAGAGTTTAAAGCCAAAGTCGTCACCGCGATCAAGAAGCTGGATAAGGACGATCACCAGTGCTTTATCAAAGCGATGGGCGGTAAACAGCACATCGGCGAGACCACCCTGGCGGAATACCAGAACATCATCGATATGAAGCGTGAGCTGACCAAAGGCGACCGTTAATCATCGGATTACGTCCTGATCGATTCAAAGGGGTTCAGCGTGCTGAACCCCTTGTTCCATAAGATGGAAACCTATTTTGAATAAAGATTTTGCGCACTATTACCAGCAAATCCGCAGCAAGCAAAAGCGTGAGACGCTGATCTGGTCGCTCGGTCTGGTGGCGCTCTACCTGGGCGCCGGCAATATCGCCGAGTTCAACCTGCACACCGTGTGGCTGTCGATCCCTCATTTCTTTGATTATCTGGCAGAAACCATCCCGACATTACACTGGCGCTTACTGTTCGCTGACGGGCACACCGAGGGGTCATTGGCCTACTGGGGTTACCGGCTGAACATTCAACTGCCGCTGATCTGGGAAACGCTGCAACTGGCGCTGGCGGCGACCCTTCTTTCGGTGCTGGTGGCGGGCGTTCTGGCGTTTCTGGCGGCCAACAACACCCACAGCCCGGCAACGTTGCGCATGGCGATCCGCACGCTGGTGGCCTTTTTACGCACCATGCCGGAGCTGGCGTGGGCGGTGATGTTCGTGATGGCGTTCGGTATCGGGGCCATTCCGGGCTTTCTGGCATTGGCGCTGCACACCATTGGCAGCCTGACCAAACTGTTTTATGAGTCGATTGAAACCGCCTCCAACAAGCCGGTGCGCGGGCTGACGGCCTGCGGAGCGACGCCGTTACAGCGCATGCGTTTTGGCATGTGGCCACAGGTGAAGCCGGTGTTTCTGTCGTACAGTTTTATGCGCCTGGAAATCAACTTCCGCCAGTCGACCATTCTGGGGTTGGTGGGGGCGGGCGGTATTGGCCAGGAGCTGATGACCAATATCAAGCTCGATCGCTATGATCAGGTCAGCATGACGTTGCTGCTGATTATCCTGGTAGTTTCGCTGCTGGATTACACCTCAGGTGAATTGCGCAAACGCGTCGTGGAGGGGAAAAAATGATAACGGCACCCACTATTTCGACGGAAAAGCTGCAAACGCTTAAACAGCAGCACCCGGAGATCTTCTCACAGCAACGCCGCTACCTGCGCACCATCGGCATTGTGGCAGCGGCTATCGCACTGTATTACCTGTTCTTCTTCCAGTTCTTTGGCATAGCCTGGCCGCAGTTTATTAACGGCTGTCATCAGCTTGGTCGTTATTTCATGCGTATGTTTGTCTGGCATGATTTCGTTAACTGGCCGTTTATGTACTATTTCCAGCAGATATTTATCACCATCGGCATCGTGTTTGCCGGCACCATTACCGCTTCGTTGATCGCCTTGCCGCTGTCGTTCTTTGCCGCACGCAACGTGATGTCGACGCCGTTGTTGCGACCGATTTCGGTGCTGGTGCGCCGTTTGCTGGATATCCTGCGCGGTATCGACATGGCCATTTGGGGGCTGATTTTCGTTCGTGCCGTTGGCATGGGGCCGTTGGCCGGGGTATTGGCTATTATCATGCAGGACGTCGGGCTACTCGGCAAACTCTATGCCGAAGGGCATGAAGCGGTGGATAAATCCCCCAGCCGCGGTCTGACGGCGGTCGGTGCCAACGGTCTGCAAAAGCACCGTTACGGTATCTTTACCCAGTCGTTCCCCACTTTTCTGGCGCTCAGCCTGTACCAGATTGAATCCAACACCCGATCTGCGGCGGTGCTGGGCTTTGTCGGTGCCGGCGGTATCGGCCTGGTGTATGCGGAGAACATGCGGCTGTGGAACTGGGACGTGGTGATGTTTATCACCCTGATCCTGGTGGTGGTGGTGATGATAATGGATAAAGTGTCATCCATCCTGCGCAATAAATACATTATTGGCGAAGACATCCCGCTGTATCAGCAAAAAAGCCAAATCGATTGAGAAACCCCGCTCTGATCCCTATACTGCCGCACATATTCAAGGCGTAGCAGTATAGGGTATTACAATGTGCGCGCCTTCCGGTTTACAAGCTAAAGGCAATTCTATGATCAACAATGACGTGCTGCGCAGCGTGCGCTACATGCTGGGTATCAACGACGCGAAAATGGTTGAGATTATCAAGCTGGATAATTTCGACGTTGCGGTCTCGGCAATGAGCACTTACGTCATCAAGGAAGGCGAGCCGGGGTTCGAAAACTGCCCTGACGAAGTGATGGCGCACTTCCTGAACGGTCTGGTGTTCTTCAAACGTGGCAAGGACGACAAGTTCCCGGCGCCGGAAGTGGAGCTGCCAATCACCAACAATCTGGTGTTGAAAAAACTGCGTGTAGCCTTCGAGTTGAAAGATACCGACATGCACCAGATCTTCACCGCCGTGGAATTCCGTATTTCCAAGCCGGAATTGAGCGCGCTGTTCCGCAAAGAAGGCACCAAAAACTTCCGCCCTTGTGGCGATCAGATGCTGCGCTATTTCCTCAAAGGGTTAGCGCAACGCCTGCGCGGCGCATAAGTCACGCCGCTCTTTATGGCACCGGCTTTCCAACGCCAACATTCTGTTGGCGTTAGTCTGATGACAAACACCCGAAAAACGTGGTTTTCGGATGTTTGGGGTAAATCAGAAGACATAATCCTTTGTTTTTATTAGCCCCCAAATCAAGACTTTTAAGCGCAAAGAACTTTGTCAGCAATCTGACGCCAACATTCTGTTGGCGTTGCTCTACCAGCGACGTTAACCCATCAGTGCCGTTAGGCGGGGCAGGTAAACGAAACCTGCACGGTGCCAACAAATCAAACTCAAATCTTATCTATTAGCGCCTCAAAAACGGCTCCAATTCTCACCGTTATCATCAGCAACCACTTTCGGTGCGGCTATCGCCGGTGGCTGAACGTGGGCCCCGGCGGACGCGTGTGTGGCGAGTTTGAAAAGGGAGACGGTTTGATTCAAGTGATTGGCCTGATCTTCCAGCGCACTGGCGGCGGAAGCCGATTGTTCGACCAGAGCGGCGTTCTGCTGGGTCACCTTATCCATTTCGTTAACTGCCTGCGCAATTTGTGCAATTCCACGGCTCTGCTCTTCAGAAGCACTTGAGATCTCTTGCATGGTTTCCGTTACCTGACCGATGGCGGTAACAATTTCCGTCATGGCTCCGCTCACGTTTTCCACCAGATCGTTGCCCTGATCGACACGCAGCACCGATGTATCAATCAGCGTTTTAATCTCTTTGGCCGCCTGAGCGCTGCGCTGAGCAAGGTTACGTACTTCGCCGGCGACAACGGCAAAGCCGCGGCCTTGTTCACCAGCGCGAGCCGCCTCCACCGCGGCATTCAGTGCCAATATATTGGTTTGGAAGGCGATGCCGTCGATGACGCTGGTGATATCACCAATTTTGCGTGAGCTATCGGCGATATCGCTCATGGTGACGACCATTTTGCGCGTGATCTCACCGCCGTTGATCGCACTTTGCGAAGCACGTTTCACCAATGAGGTGGCAGCAGCGGCGCTGTCTGCGTTGTTTTTCACCGTAGCAGAAAGTTGCTCCATGCTGGCCGCCGTTTCTTCCAGCGAACTCGCCTGTTCTTCTGTGCGGCTTGAAAGGTCGTTGTTACCTGCTGCAATTTCCTGCACGCCGGTATAAATATTTTGCGTTCCTGCCCGGACGGTGCAGACGGTATTAGCCAGCTCATTACGCATATTGATGAGACCGTTAATCAGTCGGCCTATTTCGTTATTTCCACCGGCATTAATTTCAATATCCAAATTCCTGTTCGAAATTTCGGCCTGATAGTCGATAATCTGATTAATCTTGTTCAGCACATATTTTCTGATCCACACCAGAACCGCACCGGTCAGCAGAATAAAGATGAAAATGAACGCAAGCGATAAAGGCACCATTTGGCGATAGCTGGTCTGTGCCGCAGCGGCTGCTGGAGTAATAATATCGTTGGCAACGTAGGCCGAAGTATCATCAAGCGCAGACATAAAATATGTTGACGAGCTATTGTGCATAATTGACTGGAAACGGGGGATATCACCATCTTCCAGGCTGACAATTAATTGAAGCAGATCGCCGCGCGCTTTTTCATACAGATTTTTGACGTTCTTGGTGCGCTCGTTTTCACTCTGCTCAGACAGCGACAGCCGATAAAATTTTTCCATCAGTTTATCCACCTCTGCGAGGCGCTGACGAAGTTCACCAAGGGACTTTTTGGTATCGTTACTTTGCGGCTGCGTGGTGAGCATCAGTGCGTCTTTAAGCACTTCTTCGCGGAGTTCGGTAACGGAAGCGTAGGCATTATCCATTGCCATGATTTGATTAAAGCCGGAGGATATTTGTGTAAGGCGGTTATTGGTACCGGAGGCATCCAGAATGCTCCACGCGCCGGAGAATATCTGAATAATACAGAACAGGGTTAAAATCCCCATTAATCCGTGGGAGATTTTTAATCGTTCAAACATAGTACAACCTGAAATTTCAATGAGATGCCAGTGCGGCAAATAGCATTTTTTTGCCGCGAGAAGTGCTGTTTGTTTTCGGCAGGCTGCGCTAAAACTTTAGCGATTAATTTTTGGTTGAGTCTGATGTCGATATTATCGGTGTTTTTAACTTCACGTTTTTAATTTAAACACAAATATAACATGTTCTGGTTCCTGTGTTACAAAGGTCATTGATAACGTAACAGTGATCCTTGTGCTAAAGAGAATGTATTTTACCGTTGCTATTTTATGTCGCCTGTTATCAGAGTGTGATGCTCGGTGAGCGTAAATTTAAGGACGGTTGGTTATACCGTTGCGGAAATATCATCTCAGTTTAAAAGAAAATGACTGATTATGTCGCCAAAGCCAAGCCGCTTAATCAATGGGAGCTGCGTTCCAAACTGTATTTTATCTGGCAGGCCAGTTCAGTCGTATTGCCGATTTCCGGTTATGGCGCCGGGGTTATCCCCGGCGCCGTTTTAGCTTAGATATTGCGTACCAGAATGTTGCTCGGTGGATGCAGACTGATGTTGATCTGTTTATCCGCCGCCGTTTGACGATAATCGTTGAGCATCGCGCGGATATCGTCGTCCAGATAATTAATCCCCTCGCAATCGATAATCACCGTGCTGTTGTGCTCAATCTGCCCCAGCAAATGCTTCAACCGCATCTTATTTAGGAAGGTCAGATTTTGCTGGCACTGCAGCAGGTAATGGTCGTCGTAGCGGGTCAGTCGCAGGGCGTGACGATTACTTTGGTACAGGCTCCACAGCAGTTGCGCGACCAGGCCGATGGCTATACCCGCCAGCATGCCAAACGCCAGAATACCGCCGAGGGTGGCAGCAAAGGGGACGAACTGTTGCAGTCCCTGACGCCACAGAGTGATAAAAATACGCGGGTGCGCTAACTTAAAACCGGTGTAGATCAGGATTGCAGCCAGACTGGCTAATGGAATGCTGTTGAGCAGTTCGGCAAACAGCAAGGCGCTGAGCAACAACAGCACGCCATGCAGCAGAATAGATACCCGGCTGCGTGCACCGGCCTGCACGTTGGCAGAGCTACGCACAATGACGGCGGTAATCGGCAGGCCGCCCAGCAGCCCGCTAATGCAGTTCCCCACCCCCTGCGCGCGCAATTCTTTATCGGGTGACGGTTCCGGCATCATCGGCGCCATCTTTTTCAACGCTTCCTGGCTCAGCAGGGTTTCCAGACTGGCAACAATCGCCAAAGTTATGGCTACCAGATAGACCGCCGGGTTACGCCATGCCTGCCAGTTGGGTAGCGAAAATTGCCCTTGCAGCGCTTCAACGCTGTCGACCGCCGGTAATTCAATTCGTGGCAGCGTGCCGATGGCGGGCCAAATCTTCTGGCCCAGCCAGACAAACAGACAACCCCACAGCACCGCGACCAGCGGGCCAGGCAATGCCGTCAGCCGCAGGCGTTGTTTGAGCGATGACTTCCCCCAAAAAACAATCAGTAGCAGTGCACCCAGCGTAAGCATGACCGCCGCTGGGGCAATATCCCCACGTAGTTGCTCGGTGGAGGGGGGTTCACTCAGACCATGCCCGGACGGATAGCCCATTGCCAGCGGCAACTGTTGCAGGATCAGTAAAATGCCGATGGCGGCCAACATGCCGTGGATCACGGCTCCGGGGATCAGTGCTGCCAGTTTGCCGCCGCGCAGCAGGCCGAAAGCCAGTTGCAGTATGCCGGCCAATAGCAGGGCGAATAAGAAGGTGGAAAAGTCACCCAGCGTCAACATGGCACCGGTGACAATGGTCACCAGTCCGGCGGCCGGGCCGCTGACCGAAAAGGGGGAAGGGCTGAGCAGGGTGACGACAATACCGCCGATCACTCCGGTCAATAGGCCCACGAACGGCGGTACGCCGCTGGCTTGTGCAATGCCCAGACTGAGCGGCAGGGCGACCAGAAACACCACCAGCCCGGCGGGCAGGTCAAAACGCAGATCGGCACGATTCATGTCACCCTCCCGGCAGCGTTGCGCTGTTCCAGTACGTTTAAAAATCCGGTATGCATGTCGTAAATACAACCGACCAGCGTCAACCCGGCATTGTGTCGCCAGGCGCGTTGTATTAACTGGGTTTTGCTGAGGGTATTGAGCTGGAGCTGTACGTTGGCGTGGGCTGCTTTATTCAGGTCGTCGTCATGGGTATCGGTCTCAGCCGGCAAATGTGGCTCCAGTTTGGCACGTAGCGAATTGAGACGGCGTGTGAGTGAGTCCTTACTGGGGGTGTTACGGCTGCTCAGGGCCGCCTGGATCCCACCGCAACCGTAATGCCCGCAAATCACGATGGCCCCGACCTCCAGATGTTCGACCGCGTATTGCACCACGCTCATCAAATTATCATCCTGCTCTTCGACCACGTTGGCGATATTGCGGTGTACAAACAGCTCGCCGGGTTGTGCACGCACAATAGTTTCGGCGGGAACCCGGCTGTCGGAGCAGCCAATCCACAGAATGTGCGGTTTCTGTGCCTGTGCCAACTGCGGGAAGAAATTGGGATCGCGGGATTGTTGCTGAGTTGCCCAACTGCGGTTTTTTACCAGCAGATGATTAATCGTTGTCATGAAAGCTCCTTGGGTCAGGGGATTTGGCAGCGAGAAAGTTCGGCGCTGACGTGCAGGCCGTCGCCACTAGCAAAAAACTTCTGTCCAAGGTTAGTCCAATCACTTTGCCAATGATAAGCAGTGTTTGTGTAAAGTTTTCTATATTAAGGTGGCCGGGTTGATGGTAAGGCTCTTTAATTCCATTATGTTATAAATATATGCCCATTATTTATTGGTTTTTAATTTTGCATTATTGATTTTTATTAGTGTTTAATTGTTGTTTTTGGTGAATGATTCAATTCATTATTCTTTTGTGTTTTTGTGTGAATAATCAGACAATCACATTGTTTAGTAACTAAATAATTTATTATATCCACAGGCTAATGATTTCTGATTAATCGTAAATGGGTATTCCATTATACGCATAGAGTTTAGGGTTAATTAATGAGATCCATTTTGGCATATCGCCATAATGCTATTTAGTGCACCTTTTTTGTTCGCCATTTGCCCACGGCTGGTGCAGGTTTTTACCGTTTTACTATAAGTTTTTCTTATATTTCATTGAAATCAGCCGATTAAAAATTGGCACGCCGGTTGCTCTATGAATCCCATCTTGTGTACCAGATGGAATTTTGCCAATGACTCAGTCCGTTAGCCTACGCGGTTTCACCCTCAGCGAATGGCAGCATCATTATCATACCCACCCGGCCGGCGAGCGCATGGCCTGCGTGCGTACCACGCTGGTTGCCTTGCTGGCCAATTTGCCAGCGGATGACAATGCCTGGCTGTACCTTGCCAGCGCTGAACAACTGGAGGGGCAGTACCAACAACTGACCCAACGGCTTGAAGCCGTCGCCGGGGACATCAGCCGCCTGCCGCTGTTTGGTGTGCCTTTTGCGGTTAAAGACAATATCGATGTCGGCGGTTGGCCGACTACCGCCGCCTGCCCGGAGTTTGCCTATCAGGCGACGGCAGATGCAGCCGTCGTCGCCAATCTGCGCGCCGCCGGTGCGCTGGTGATCGGTAAAACCAATCTCGATCAGTTCGCTACCGGCCTGGTCGGCACCCGTTCGCCGCACGGCGCAGTGGTGAACAGTTTCGACAGTCGCTATGTCAGCGGCGGCTCCAGCTCTGGCTCGGCCTCGGTGGTGGCGCGCGGCCTGACGCCGTTCTCATTGGGAACCGATACCGCCGGTTCAGGGCGCGTCCCGGCCGGATTCAACAATATTGTCGGCCTGAAACCGACCAAGGGCTGGCTGTCGAACCGTGGCGTGGTACCCGCCTGTCGGCTCAATGACACGGTGTCGGTATTCGCCCTGACGGTGGCAGACGCTGCGCTGGTGGCCGAACTGGCCGGCGGCTATGACGCTGCCGATGCCTATTCCCGCATCAATCCCCATACCGCCCCGGCGAGTCTTCCCGCGGCCCCCCGCTTTGCGGTACCGGCACAGCTCGAATTTTTCGGCGATACCCAGGCCGAGCAGGCATTTCAACGGGCGCTGGAGCAGCTGCAAGGCTGCGGCGTAACGTTGGAAACCCTCGATTTTACCCCGTTCCGCGTTCTGGCGGATCAGCTCTATTACGGCCCCTGGGTGGCGGAACGCACCGTGGCGGTAGAGAAGATATTGAGTGCCAATCCACAGGCGATTAATCCGGTGGTGCGCGGCATCGTCAATAACGGCCTGAAGTACAGCGCCTGTGACGCCTACAAAGCGGAATATCTGCGTGCCGAGCTGGCGCGGCAGATTGAACAACGGCTGGCTCCCTTCGACGCACTGGTGGTGCCGACCTCACCGACCATTCGCACACTGGCGGAAATGGAGCAGGAGCCGGTGTTGTTCAACTCGCAGTTTGGCACCTACACCAATTTCACCAACCTGGCCGATCTGAGCGCGCTGGCACTGCCTGCGCCGATGCGCGACGACGGCCTGCCTGCCGGTATCACGCTGGTGGCTCCGGCCTGGCACGATCGGGCGCTGGCGGCCTTCGGTCTGCGCTGGCAACAGGCTCAGGCTCTGCCGTTGGGTGCGACCGGTCGCGCGCTACCGCCGCTGAATTCACTGACGCCGTCGGCTCAGCACGTGCAGGTAGCTGTAGTCGGCGCTCACCTCAGCGGGATGCCGCTGAATTTCCAGCTCACTCAGCGTGCCGCGATTTTGCTGGAGCAAACCACCACCGCACCCTGCTACCGGCTGTACGCGCTGGCCAATACTCAGCCGCCAAAACCGGGGCTGGTCAAAACCGAGCAGGGGGCCGCAATCCGCGTGGAACTGTGGGAAATCCCGCTGGCGCGTTTTGGCGAATTGGTGGCGGAGATCCCGGCGCCGCTGGGTATCGGCACGCTGTTACTGGCGGATGGTCGCCGGGTGAAAGGCTTTATCTGCGAACCCTGGGCGCTGCAGGGGGCCACGGATATCACTGAATTTGGCGGCTGGCGCAATTATGTCGCCAGCCTGAAGGGGGCTTGATCATGTTTTCTACCGTACTGATTGCCAACCGCGGCGAAATTGCCTGCCGCGCCATCCGCACCCTGAAACGCCTGGGAGTGACCAGCGTGGCGGTTTATTCCGACGCCGACCGCAATGCACCGCACGTCACCGCAGCCGATTTGGCGGTGTCGCTGGGCGGTGAAAAACCCAGCGACAGCTACCTGTGTATCGACAAGATCCTGGCGGCGGCGGCAGAAACCGGCGCGCAGGCGATCTACCCCGGCTACGGGTTCCTTTCCGAGAGCGCTGAGTTTGCCGACGCCTGCGAAGCGGCGGGCATCGCTTTTATCGGCCCGACGGCGGCACAAATTCGCGAGTTCGGCCTGAAACACCGGGCGCGTGAGCTGGCGGCGCTGGCGCAGGTGCCGATGACGCCGGGCACTGGCCTGCTGGACAGCGTTGAGCAGGCGGTCAACGCCGCCAGACAGATTGGCTATCCGGTGATGTTGAAAAGCACCGCCGGGGGTGGCGGTATCGGCCTGACGCGCTGCGATGACGAAGCCGCCCTGCGTGAAGCCTACGACAGCGTGAAACGGCTGGGTGAGCAGTTCTTCCGCGATTCTGGGGCCTTTATCGAGCGCTTTGTCGATCAGGCCCGTCATGTCGAAGTGCAGATCTTTGGTGATGGCCAGGGCTGGGTGGTGGCCCTCGGCGAACGCGACTGCTCATTGCAGCGCCGCAACCAGAAAGTGGTGGAAGAGACCCCGGCACCGAACCTGCCGACGGCCACCCGTCAGGCGCTGCATCAGGCGGCGGTGGCACTGGGGGCGTCGGTTAATTATCGCAGCGCCGGCACCGTGGAGTTTATCTACGACGCCGCGCGCGACGAGTTTTATTTCCTCGAAGTGAACACCCGTCTGCAGGTGGAGCATCCGGTGACTGAAAGTGTGACCGGGCTGGACCTGATCGAATGCATGCTGCAGGTGGCGGCGGGGGATGCGCTGGACTGGGCGGCGCTGCAACGCCCACCGCAGGGGGCATCGATTGAGGTGCGTATCTATGCCGAAGATCCGCTGAAAAACTTCCAGCCCAGCCCGGGCGTACTGACCGAGGTGCATTTCCCTGATGGGGTACGGGTGGACGGTTGGGTCGCCACCGGCAGTGAAGTGTCGGCATTTTACGACCCGATGATCGCCAAGTTGATTGTTCACGGCGAGGATCGCCGACAGGCGCTGGAGAAAATGCGCCTGGCGCTGGATGCCACCCGGCTGCACGGCATCGCGACGAATCTGGATTACCTGCGGCAGGTGATTGCCACCGCGGAGTTCCAGACCGGTAGCGTGTGGACCCGCATGCTGGACAGTTTCCGCTTCCAGCCCAGCAGTATCGAAGTGCTGCAACCGGGCACTTACAGCAGCGTGCAGGATTATCCCGGCCGCGTCGGCTATTGGGATATTGGCGTGCCGCCGTCCGGGCCGATGGACGACTTTGCTTTCCGGCTGGCCAACCGCATTGTCGGCAATCATCCCAGCGCCGCCGGACTGGAGTTTACCCTGCAGGGGCCAACCCTGCGTTTCCATTGCGACGCCACTGTTGCGCTGACCGGTGCGGACTGCCCGGCAGATTTGGATGGCGAAGCGCTAAATTACTGGCAGCCGGTGGCGGTTCGGGCCGGGCAGGTACTGACGATGGGCCGCGCCCGGCACGGATGCCGCACCTATCTGGCGGTGCGCAATGGTTTTGACGTGCCGGTGTATCTGGGCAGCCGTTCGACCTTTGCCCTGGGGCAGTTTGGCGGTCACGCCGGACGGACCCTGCGGGTGGCGGATATGTTGGCGGTGTCGCAACCAGCATTGGCCGCGACCACCACGCCGGCACCGATTGCCGCGCCGCAGGCGATGGATGAAAGCCTGATCCCAGAGTACGGCAATCTGTGGAACATCGGCGTGCTGTATGGGCCGCACGGCGCACCGGACTTCTTTACCCCGGAGTCGATCGACCGTTTCTTCGCCACTGAATGGCAGGTGCATTACAACTCCAACCGGCTGGGGGTGCGCCTGTCCGGGCCAAAACCGGAGTGGGCGCGGCAGGACGGCGGCGAGGCAGGGCTGCATCCGTCCAACGTACACGACTGTGAATACGCCATCGGTGCCATTAACTTCACCGGTGATTTTCCGGTGATCCTCACCCGTGACGGCCCGAGCCTCGGTGGTTTCGTCTGCCCGGTGACCATCGCCAGGGCCGAGCTGTGGAAGGTCGGCCAGGTGAAACCAGGCGATCGCATTCGCTTCCATCCGATTGGTTTCAAACAGGCGCAATCGCTGGAACAGGCGCAGCTTGGCAGTATCGAAGCGCTGGCGGCGGTGAAGGCCATCACCTTGCCGGCACCGGATCTGACGCCGGGTGCCACGGTTTCTGCCGCTATCCTGGCGGCACTGCCGGCGACCGACAGCCGCCCGGCAGTGGTCTATCGCCAGGCCGGTGACGGCTACATTTTGCTGGAATATGGCGACAACGTGCTCAGTCTGGCGCTGCGACTACGCATTCATCTGCTGATGCAGTCGCTCAAGCAGGACGCGATCCCCGGCGTCGAGGAGCTGGCACCCGGCGTGCGATCGCTGCAGATCCGCTATGACAGCCGCGTTCTGGGCCAGGCCGATTTATTGGCGCGCTTGCTGGCACGCGAACAGGCATTGGGCGATGTCAGCCAACTGAAGGTGCCGACGCGCACGGTTTACCTGCCAATGGCGTTTGAAGACTCCGCCACTCTGGGGGCGGTGGAACGCTATCAACAGACGGTGCGTTCGTCCGCGCCCTGGCTGCCAAACAACGTCGATTTTATTCAACGTATCAACGGGCTCAGCACGCGTGAGCAGGTGCGCGACATCATTTTTGATGCCAGTTACCTGATCCTCGGGCTGGGCGATGTTTACCTCGGCGCACCCTGCGCGGTACCGATTGACCCGCGTCACCGGCTACTCAGTTCCAAATATAACCCGGCGCGTACCCATACCGCCGAAGGCACGGTCGGCATCGGCGGCATGTACATGTGCATCTATGGCATGGACTCACCGGGGGGCTACCAGTTGGTCGGGCGCACGCTGCCGATCTGGAACAAATTCCTCAAAAATCCGCAGTTCAGCGCCGGTGAACCCTGGCTGCTGCACTTCTTTGATCAGGTGCGTTTCTATCCGGTCAGCGAACAGGAGCTGGATGAGCAGCGCGAGGCGTTCCGCGAAGGGCGCGCGCAGGTCCGTATTGAGGACAGCGAGTTTGATTTTGCCGAATACAGCCGTTTCCTGGCGGACAACGCCGAAGATATCAGCGCCTTCCAGCAGCGCCAGCAGCAGGCGTTCAGCCATGAAGTGACGCGCTGGCAGGAAGAGGAGGGCGAAGCCGAGGCCCAGTTGCTGCCGCCACAGGACGATGAAGAAGAGGTTGATGGTTATCTGGTCAGCGCCGACCTGAACGGCAGCGTGTGGAAGATCCTGGTGACGCCAGGGCAGCAGGTCGAAGCCGGCCAGCCACTGATCGTGGTGGAGGCAATGAAAATGGAGCTGGCGGTCACCGCGCCGCGCGCCGGGATCATCAAACGCATCAGTTGTCAGCAGGGGCGGTCGGTCGGGCCGGGCGACGCCCTGCTGTGGCTGGAGCACGCCAGTTAACCCTGTTTAATTGTCGGGGCGCGGCAGGCTGCGCCCGCAGAGAGGAATGCGATGCAAATCACCAATAACCGCAACAAGGCACGGCCGGAGGGGCTGGCGGAGCGCATCTACCTGCAGCTCAAGGACGATATTTTTGATTTTCAGCTGCTGCCGGGCGATCGCTTTAGCGAAAACGAAGTGGCGCTGCGCATGGACGTCAGCCGCACGCCGGTACGTCAGGCTTTGTTTTGGCTGGAGCGCGAGGGGTATGTCGAAGTGCATTTCCGTAGCGGTTGGCAGGTGCGACCGTTCGATTTTGCCTACTTCGAGGAGCTGTATGACCTGCGTATCGTGCTGGAGTGTGAGGCGGTTAAACGGCTGTGCGCGCGGCCAATGGATGAAGTGTCGTTGCCACTGGAGGCGCTCGGCAGTTTCTGGATCGACGAGCCACGGTTGGAAGACGGCAAAACCGTTTCGCTGCACGACGAACAGTTCCATATGGCGCTGGTGGCGGCGGCGGGCAACGGCGAAATGGCACGCATTCATCGCGACCTGACCGAGAAAATTCGCATCATTCGTCGGCTGGACTTCACCCAGGGCAGCCGGGTGGAGGCGACCTATAACGAACACGCCGCCATTTTGCGGGCGATCCTGCAACAGCAAACCGGGGAGGCGCAAACGCTGCTCAGTAACCATATTGCCGTCAGTAAGGCTGAGGTCAGAAAAATAACCCTGCATATGTTGCATCAAGCCCGCCTCCAGCTACCAGACAGTCCTACGTGAGTTTTTCTGAACCTGTTTTCCAACACACATCAGGAGTTTGAACTATGCAACGTCGTCACTTTATAAAAGCTTTCGCGCTGTCTGCCAGCATGGTCGGTATGGGGATGGCCTGGAGCGTGCAGGCTGCCGATACCATCAAGGTCGGCATCCTGAGTTCGCTGTCCGGCACCATGGCCATTTCTGAAACGCCGCTCAAGGACGTGGCACTGATGACCATTGATGACATCAATGCCAAGGGCGGCGTATTGGGTAAAAAACTCGAACCTGTGGTGGTGGATCCCGCCTCCAACTGGCCGCTGTTCGCCGAAAAGGCGCGTCAGTTGCTGAGCCAGGACAAGGTGGCGGCAGTGTTTGGCTGCTGGACTTCGGTATCGCGTAAATCCGTGTTGCCGGTGTTTGAAGAGTTGAACGGTTTGCTGTTCTACCCGGTGCAATACGAAGGGGAAGAGATGTCGCCCAATGTGTTCTATACCGGTGCGGCCCCTAATCAGCAGGCGATCCCGGCGGTGGAATACCTGCTGAGCGAAGACGGCGGATCGGCGAAACGCTTCTTCCTGCTGGGCACTGACTACGTTTATCCGCGTACCACCAACAAGATCCTGCGTGCCTTCCTGCACTCGAAAGGCATTCAGGATAAAGACATCGAAGAGGTCTATACGCCGTTTGGTTACAGCGACTACCAGACCATTGTCGCCAACATCAAGAAATTCTCTGCCGGTGGCAAAACGGCGGTGATCTCCACCATCAACGGTGATTCCAACGTCCCCTTCTACAAAGAGCTGGCCAATCAGGGCATCAAGGCCACCGACGTGCCGGTGATCGCCTTCTCGGTAGGGGAAGAAGAGCTGCGCGGCATCGACACCAAACCGCTGGTGGGTAACCTGGCGGCCTGGAACTACTTCGAATCGGTGGATAACCCGACCAACAAGCAGTTCGTCAGCGAATGGCGCGCTTATGCCAAGGCGCACAACCTGCCGAACTACGCTACCGCCGTGACCAATGACCCGATGGAGGCCACCTATGTCGGCATCCACATGTGGGCGCAGGCGGTCGAGAAGGCCGGTACCACTGACGTTGACAAGGTTCGTGCGGCGATGGCCGGGCAGACCTTCGCCGCGCCGTCGGGCTTTACCCTGACTATGGATGCTACCAACCATCACCTGCACAAACCGGTGATGATTGGCGAGATTGAAGGCAACGGCCAGTTCAACGTGGTGTGGCAAACCGATGCTCCGGTACGCGCCCAGCCGTGGAGCCCGTACATTGCCGGCAACGACAAAAAGTCGGAAAGCCCGGTAAAAGGCGGCAAGTAACACCTAATGCCGGTCAGTTAAGCAAAGTTCTAAAAATGTATGACGTTGTTTAAGTGGGCGTCCCCCTCTCCCGAGGGAGAGGGCCGGGGTGAGGGGCTAGTGTCGGAGTGCATCCCCTCACCCTAACCCTCTCCCAAAGGAGAGGGAACATGATCACCTTAACTGACAAGCATTAGGCAAGAATGCCCGGCCCCGTTACGGCGGGGGCTGACTGAGCCATGCCCTATTGCGACGAGACATCTGATGAAACTTTTATCTTTAAGCCATCTCAGGCATCTGTGGTTATTGCTGTGCTGCCTGCCCATGTTCGCGCAGGCGGGGCTGGCCGATGATTTTGCTGCGGCCAACCGTACGCAGCAGGCCAAATTATTGCAGGCGTGGGCGAGCGCGCCGGACGCTGCGCGTTTGCCGTTACTGCAGGCGTTAAAGCAGGAAAACCTGATGATCGACGAGGCCAAACATGCCTTTATCCAGCAGGGCGATCGCTATCAGCCACTGGAGGGTGGCGCTGCCCCGGTCGGTACGCCGAAGAAGCTTTGGCTGAATAACCGGCTGCGGATCCTGATTGCCAACGCGTTGTCGGCACAGCAGCTAGTCAGTGAAGATCCGGCGCTGCGTTTACAGGCGGCGCAGGCCCTGCAGCAGGAGGCGAAAAACAGCCAGTTACCGCTGTTGACCCAGCGCCTGGCGCAGGAAAAAGACGACCGGGTGCATGAGGCGTTGAGCATCGCGCTGGCCAATCTGCAACTGGGCGACGCCGATGCCAAAGTGCGCCTCAATGCTGTGCGGCTGCTCGGCAATTCGGGTGCGCCGGAAACCCAGACGCGGCTGCAGGCGATGACCGACGCCGCTCATGAACCGGACGCCGCCGTGCGAGCCGAGGCGTTGAAAAGCCTGACCAGCGTGAAACACCGGCTGATGATCGGCGATCTGATTGGCCAGGCGTTTACCGGCCTGTCGCTTGGCTCGATCCTGCTGTTGGCGGCGCTTGGGTTGGCGATCACCTACGGCCTGCTGGGGGTGATCAACATGGCGCACGGCGAAATGCTGATGCTCGGTGCCTACTCGGCCTATCTGGTGCAGGGGCTGTTTCAGCAGTTTGCGCCGCAGTGGCTGGCACTGTATCCGCTGGTGGCGTTGCCGGTGGCGTTTGGCATCACCGCCTGCATAGGTATGGCGCTGGAGCGGACGGTGATCCGCCATCTGTATGGGCGGCCGCTGGAAACCCTGCTGGCGACCTGGGGCATCAGCCTGGTGCTGATCCAATGTGTTCGGGTGCTATTTGGCGCGCAAAACGTGGAGGTTGCCAACCCGGCCTGGCTGTCGGGCGGCATTCAGTTACTGCCCAATCTGGTGCTGCCGTGGAACCGGATCGCGGTGATCCTGTTTGTGGTGCTGGTACTGGTGCTCACCTGGCTGCTGCTGAACAAAACCCGCTTGGGTATGAACGTGCGCGCCGTGACGCAAAACCGTGCGATGGCCGCCTGCTGCGGCGTACCCACCGGCCGCGTCGATATGCTGGCGTTCGGCCTGGGTTCCGGCATTGCCGGGCTGGGCGGAGTGGCGTTGTCGCAGCTGGGCAACGTCGGGCCGGAGCTGGGCCAGGGTTATATCATCGACTCGTTCCTGGTAGTGGTGCTCGGCGGCGTTGGCCAACTGGCCGGGACCGTGGTGGCGGCCTTTGGCCTGGGTATTCTTAACAAAATCCTTGAACCGCAGATTGGGGCCGTGCTGGGTAAAATCCTGATCCTGGCGCTGATCGTGTTGTTTATTCAAAAACGTCCTCAGGGACTGTTCGCCTTCAAGGGCAGGGTGATTGACTGATGAGCCAACCATTGACTGTAACCGGCCTGCAGAAGGCACCCCGACTGGCGCTGGGCATCGGCGGGCTGGCGTTGCTGGTACTGTTGATCATGCCGTTTCTGGCATTGTTGCCGGCAGACCATCCGCTGGCGATCTCCACTTACACCCTGACGCTGGTGGGTAAAATTTTGTGTTATGCAGTAGTGGCGGTGGCGCTTGATCTGGTATGGGGTTACGCCGGGCTGCTGTCGTTGGGGCACGGGCTGTTTTTCGCCCTCGGCGGCTACGCCATGGGCATGTACCTGATGCGCCAGGCGGCGGGCGATGGCCTGCCGGCGTTTATGTCGTTTCTTTCGTGGAATGAATTGCCGTGGTTCTGGAGCGGCACCCAGTACTTCGCCTGGGCGCTGTGTTTGATCGTGTTGGTGCCCGGCGTGCTGGCCTTTGTCTTCGGTTACTTCGCCTTCCGCTCAAAGATCAAAGGGGTGTATTTCTCCATCATGACTCAGGCGTTGACCTACGCCGGTATGCTGCTGTTCTTTCGTAACGAAACCGGCTTTGGTGGCAACAATGGCTTTACCGGTTTCACCACCCTGCTGGGCTTTCCGATCACCGCCACCGGCACGCGGGTGGCGCTGTTCGTGACGACGGTGCTGCTGCTGGCCGTCAGTCTGGCAATCGGCTTTGCTCTGGCACGCAGCAAATTCGGCCGGGTGCTAACGGCGGTGCGCGATGCGGAAAACCGCCTGACGTTCTGCGGCTACGATCCGAAAGGCTTCAAACTGTTTGTCTGGACGCTATCGGCGGTGCTATGCGGGCTGGCCGGGGCGCTGTATGTGCCGCAGGTGGGCATTATCAACCCGGGCGAAATGTCGCCGACCAACTCGATCGAAGCCGCCATCTGGGTGGCGCTCGGCGGACGCGGCACGCTGGTGGGGCCGCTGCTGGGGGCGGGTATCGTCAACGGCGCCAAGAGCTGGTTCACCATGGCCATTCCGGAATACTGGCAGTTCTTTCTTGGCCTGATGTTTATCATCGTTACGCTGTTCCTGCCGAAAGGGGTTATCGGCCTGCTGCGCAGAGGGAAATCACAATGAATTCGCTGCAAATGACCGACGAACTGTTCACCCAGCCGCTACCGGCCGATAAATATCGCCAGCAAACCGATCCGGTGTTACTGCTCGACAAGATCAACGTCAGTTTTGACGGTTTTCGTGCACTGAGCGATCTGTCGTTGCAGATCGGTGTGGGTGAACTGCGCTGCGTGATCGGGCCAAACGGCGCGGGGAAAACCACGCTGATGGATGTGATCACCGGCAAAACCCGGCCGGACAGCGGCAGGGTGTTTTACGATCAAACCGTCGATCTGACCGCGCTGGATCCGATGCAGATCGCCCAGGCCGGCATCGGTCGCAAGTTCCAAAAGCCCACGGTGTTTGAGGCGCTGACGGTGTTCGAAAATCTGGAGATCGCCCAGAAAACTCAGAAGTCGGTATGGGCCTGCCTGCGAGCCAAACTGAGCAGCGAACAATGCGACCGTATCGATGAAATGCTGAAAACCCTGCGGCTGGGCCATGAACGCTATCGTCCCGCCGGGTTATTGTCCCACGGGCAAAAACAGTTTCTCGAAATTGGCATGCTATTGGTGCAGGAACCGCACCTGCTGCTGCTCGATGAACCGGCGGCCGGTATGACCGACGCGGAAACCGAGTACACCGCCGAACTGTTCCGCTCGCTGGCGGGCAAGCATTCGCTGATGGTGGTGGAGCACGACATGGGGTTTGTCGAAACCATTGCCGACCACGTCACGGTGCTGCATCAGGGCCAGGTGTTGGCGGAAGGCTCATTGGCGCAGGTACAGGCCGACGAGCAGGTGATCGAAGTGTATTTAGGGCGCTAGGAGCAGCTATGTTGCAAGTGAATGAACTGAATCAATATTACGGTGGCAGCCACATTTTGCGCGGCCTGTCGTTTGAAGCTCATATCGGCGAAGTGACCTGTCTGTTGGGGCGCAACGGCGTGGGGAAAACCACGTTGCTCAAATGCCTGATGGGGCTGATCCCGGCCAAAAGCGGCGGCATCAGTTGGCAGGGGGAAAGCCTTAACGGCAGAAAACCACACCAACGGGTGCAGGCCGGGGTGGCCTATGTGCCGCAGGGGCGTGAGATCTTTGGTCGCCTGACGGTGGAAGAAAATCTGCTGATGGGGCTGGCACGTTTTTCCGGCAGCCAGGCGCGCAAGGTACCGGCTCATATCTATGAACTGTTCCCGGTGCTGTTGCAGATGAAAGATCGGCGCGGCGGCGATCTCTCCGGTGGGCAACAACAGCAGTTGGCGATTGGGCGTGCGCTGGCCTGCCGACCGCAGCTGTTGATCCTTGATGAGCCGACGGAGGGGATCCAGCCTTCGGTGATCAAAGAGATCGGTGCAGTGATTAAACAGTTGGCGGCCCAGGGGGATATGGCGATCCTGCTGGTGGAACAGTTTTATGATTTTGCCGCCGAGCTGGCGGACCGCTATCTGGTGATGTCGCGCGGCAGTATCGTCCAGCGCGGTGCAGGCAGCGCGATGGAGCAAGACGGCGTGCGCGGGCTGGTGGCGATATAAGGTTCAAGGCTGGGCAGTGAAAGGGCAATGATTCTCAGAACACTTTGTTGGGTGGAACGGTAGTGGCCGTTTAGCTACCCTGAGTTAAACTGCTGCAATACAAGGAATCCAGGGTTTTACATCACCATAAATTAGGGATAATTATGAACGAAATCACTATGTCACGTCTGGGTTGTATCGTCCTGTCACTGTTCCCGGCTCTTTGGGGGATCTTCAGTCTGCTGAACAATACCGCCGATTTTTCCGGGACTGCCCAACATGCCGTGGCCCCGCTGCTGGCCATGCAGGATACCTATCAGGTTCCTGGATTAATGTGGCGTGCTATCAGCGTTGAATGGGCCGGGCAGGTTGGGCTGGCGATGATCACTTTGCTGGAGTCTGTGGCCGGCATCGCCGCGGCCTTTGGCGTGGTGCTGATGTTGAAACATCTGGGCCATTCTTACGCGGCTTTTGCCAGGGGGAAAGCCTGGGCCATGCTGGGCGCGCTCTGTGCGATCGCGGTGTGGGGCCTCGGTTTTATGGTAGTCGCAGGCGACTGGTTTATGGCCTGGCAGGCAAAGGAACACCCGCTGGCGGTGCAACTGGGTGCGATGCTGTACATGGTGCCCAATACGCTGGCGCTGATATTTCTGATGCTGCAACGCGACGTCCGCTAACCGATAAAGCCGCAGGATTTTTTAATAAAACTGCGGCGTCATGTGAAAAATGTGGTGGTGATCTACGCCGAAAATCGCAGCTTCAATAACCTGTTTGCCAATTTCCCTGGGGTAGTAAAAGCGATGGCGGCGCGCAGCCAAAAACCGCTAGGGGATCTGACCGGCGCGCTGGAGTTTCCGGGCTAGCGGTTACAGCGGTTTTGACATATACCAGATGCCGATGGAACCCTGGGCGCTGGTGTAGCAGGTTTCACCGCAAATACTCAGCCCCTGGCGCTGGTAAAAACGCTGGGCGCTGGTATTGCGCTGCAACACCTCCAGCCACAGCGTTTGTTGCTTACGTTCGATCGCCCGTTGCTGTACGTGTTCAAAAAAGTGCTGGCCATAACCTCGGCCGGCATATTCCGGCAGGAAATAGATTTTCTGCAGTTCGGCACCGGTTGTTTGAGTCGGCGCCAGCAGGCTGTTGAAATTCAGCCGTGCGTAGCCCACCAAATTGTCATTTTCATAAGCCAGTAGCCAGCACACGTCCGCGTCCCGCAGCGTCTGTTCCAATGCCTCAACCGCAAAATCTTGCGCCAGAAAAGCGTCCAACTCCTCTTTATGGTGCCAAAGTTCGCCAAAATGGGCCTGATAGCTGCGAATACCCACATCACGAACCTGCGCTAAATCACCGCTCAAAGCCTGGCGGATACTGAACATAGGGACCTCTTGGTAAGAAATGAGAAACGGCGGCCAACCTGAAAGGGAACCACCACTGGTGAAGATTTAGACAACCCAATGCATACGAGATATACTCAATATACGCAATATCTGCATGCCGGAGGAAGTATGACACTCAAACAGCAAACCCATCGTCGTCAGGGACATCGTACTGTTATGCAAATGCTTACTGCCGATCAGCTGCAACAGCTTAAGCCAAGTAAGCCTTCGGCGCGATTTTTGGTGATTGAAATTGATCCCGATGCTCATACCACCGATTCGGATCGTAACAATGACGCCGGCAATAGCGCCCTGAGAAAAAAGCTTACCGACATGATCAATGATCCTGCAGTAGATCCCAAAGCGGCGATGCAAATGCTGGAGATTGCCTGGGATAGGGTCGCCAAGTCTGCAACAGGGAAGATACCGGCGGCCCGAGTGGATGTCGATAACGCTATGCCTGCCGCCAGTATCTTTGCCGGTTTTCCCGAGTTTCAGGCCCGCAATGAAGAAAGGAAACAGGACCTTCGCCAGTACCTTCTGGCAGATGCCAACTGGCTGACATCAACCGAACTCTCTGACCGGGCAGGTTTTAAAAATCGCAACCGTAGCGCAGGCCCAAACGGTTGGAAGCAACGCGGGAAGATTTTTGCGATCAACGTTGAGGGGCACGACCGCTATCCGGCTTATGCATTGGATGAGGCTTACCAGCCGCTAAAAATCCTCAAAGACATATTGACCGTTTTTGGTGACAGCACCAGCGCCTGGTCGATTGCGAGCTGGATGGGCACGGCCAATAGCTGGTTGGAGGGTAAAAAACCCAAAGATCTGATGAAGCAAGATCCTGCTGCGGTGTTACATGCCGCTCTTATAGAAAAGGCGGGAGCGCAGCATGGATAAAATGGGTATTACCCTGCTGGAAGATGATTAATGTATCGATTCTGCCCATTACGTATTTTTGACCGCAGCAAACCCTCAATCTGCAAGATGTTTCGGCGATTCCCGCCGGAATCCCAGTCCGATAATCCGACCAAATAAGCGTGGCAGCCAGCGGCTGTTACCGACGCGGGTCATCAGACTGGATCCGCTGCCACCTCGGCGTTTTTTCGGTCTGCGCTGGCTCATTTTTATTTGCAGAAACTGGGTGGCTTTGGTGGGGAAATTACGGCGTTTTTGCACGCGCAACAGGTGCTTGAGCTGCAAACTGTGGCTGCGTAACGGAGGGATAATCACGTTGGCGGTAGCAACCGCATCCTGAATCGCCAGATTCACCCCGACGCCGCCAATCGGCGACATGGCGTGCGCGGCGTCGCCAATGCACAGCACGCCCGGTTTGGCCCATTGATCCAGTCGATCGATACGAATGCTTAATAATTTCACCTGATCCCAACTGAGGATCTCCTGCAGGCGGTGGTCCTGGAAGGGGGCGACCTCGGCGAGATGCAGCAAAAACTTTTCCAGCCCATCCTGTTGGATCGCCTCGAAGCTGCCCTTGTCGACTGAATAGCCACACTGCCAGTATTCGCCCCGGTCGATCATAATGAAGTTTTGTTTTGGCCCGGTGTGACCCATCGACCAGGCTGGATCGCCGGGTTTTTTAGCGATCTTCATCCACAGCACATCGCGCGGCGAACCAAAACTGTGACTGCTGAGTGCCGCCTGTTCGCGTACCACCGAGTTACGTCCGTCAGTGCCGATTACCAGTTGGCAGCGGACGCGGATTGGACCCTCCGGCGTATCTGCCAGCACCCCGCAGACCTGGCCGCGATCGTACAATAACTGGTGTACCTGCGCCGATTTGATCAGGCTGAACGCAGGAAAGGCGGCGGCTTTTTCCGCCAGAAAGTTAAGGAACTCCCACTGCGGCATAAAGGCGATAAATTTGCAGCGCGTCGGCAGGTGGGTGAAGTCGGCAAGCGTAATGTCACGCCCGGCGATTTCGGCATGCAGCGTTTCTGCGCGCTGGTGCGGCAGTGCCAGCAACTCCTCCAGCAGGCCAAGCTGATGCATGATTTCCAACGTTGAAGGGTGAATGGTATCGCCGCGAAAGTCGCGCAGGAAATCGGCGTGCTTTTCCAGCACTATGACCTCTATCCCCGCCCGGGCCAGCAGATAGCCGAGCATCAGCCCGGCGGGGCCGCCGCCAACGATGCAGCAAGCGGTGGTGTAAGGTGTGATCGGTGGCTGTGACATAGCGGTTGGCCTTAAGGATCCGCATCCTGCCGATCCTGATTGAAAACTCAATATTGATAATGATTATCAATATCAAGTCAGGCTGTCAACCCGCGGCGCTGTGTGGTCAAAGGGAGTGGAAAGGTGGCCAATACGGTAACACTGGGCGTTTGGCGCGATCTCTGTCGGTAGTGCTTGCCATAAATCCAGCCGTACTAACTGCCATAAGGTAGGGTCAAACGCAACGATGCTGGCCAGAGCACCGGGAGCCACCCACTGTCGTTGTTGCAGTACGTTCAGATCGCTATAGGGCGCAATCGGCCATGTTTGGCGAGTGGCGCAGGTAGCTTGAGAGAGTCGCAGGCGGTCAAAATGCGTCACCCAGGGCAGCCATTGCCTGACTTGTGGCCAGCCAAAGGCCCGGCTGAGGCCTTTAAAACCTTCACCGATCAGAAAGTCACTCATGCCGGCGCTGCTGTTCCACAGATAAAATGGTGCGTACAGATTTTCCTCGCTGTACTCCCCTTTCTGTGCGTAGAGATAGGCTTTAATCAGCAACTGTGGGGCATTGTCCAGCAGATGGCCGAAACGGCTGATGCGATCCTGAATAATAGCCATATCGTAATCGGCGGGCAGGGTGAAACTGTATTGCATGGCAAGCATGGTGATTCTCCTGAAAGCGATTGACCGGCTGAGCATGACACGCCATCTTTGTGAGTAATATCGGCATTATTTTGACTGATGGTTCTTAAAAACGGGATGGTTAGTATGGGGCGAGTCACCTTCGATCTTGACGATCTGCGCAGTTACGTGACAGGCATTGAGCTGGGCAGTTTCGCTAAAGCGGCAGAGCGGCTGGGGCGATCCACCTCGGCGGTCAGCGCGCATCTGAAAAAGCTGGAACAGCAGGTTGGCAGCCCCATCCTGCGTAAGTCCGGGCGCGGCATGGTAATGACCGAAGCCGGCGAAACGCTGTTGGGCTACGCGCGTCGCTTGCTGGAGCTTAATGATGAGGCCGCGACCGCAGTGCGCGGCTTGGATCTACAGGGCATTGTGCGGTTAGGACTACAGGAGGACTTCGGTGAAACCTTTTTGCCACAGGTCTTGGGCAGTTTTGCCCGAGCGCATCCGCGCGTGCGTATCGAAGCGCGTATTGCCCGTAATGCTGAACTGATCGAGTGGGTGTTGAAAGGACAACTGGATCTGTCGCTGGCGTGGGACGGTGGTATCAGCACGCCGTTTTATCAGGCGCTGGGGCAACGGCAGATGCACTGGATCGCCTCCCCGCATTTTGAACTGGCCTCCTGGCGCCAGGGGGATGAACCTCTGCCGCTGGTGATGTTTGATGCCCCTTGTCTGATGCGCAGCGCCGCGACTCAGGCGCTGGATCGTGCCGGTATTGCCTGGCGTGTCGTCTTCACCAGTCGCAGCCTGAATGGCGTATGGGCGGCGGTCAGCGCCGGATTGGGGGTAACGGTGCGTACCGACGCCGGGTTGCCAGCGGGGCTGTCCCTTTTGCCACCCGACGCTTTGCCGGCGCTAAACCCTTTAGCTGTGGTGCTGCACCGTGCCGAAGAAAACCCCTCGGCGGCGATCCAGCGTCTGGCGCAGATCGTCGCCGATCGGATCAACAGCTAGTCCTGCTCGATCGGCTGCTTACCGCTTAACGCACCCCATTCGGTCCAGGCACCGTCATACAGTTTCACCTGCGGTGCACCGAGTGACAGCAGGCCGAAAGCCAGCACCGCTGCCGTGACACCGGAGCCGCAGCTGGTGATGATGGGTCCGTCGAGACTCACGCCCTTATCGCTGAAGGTTTGCTTCAGTGCTTCCAGCGATTTGAAACGGCCGTTTTCCAGCAGTTCGCCGTAAGGAATATTGATACTGCCGGGAATATGGCCGCGGTGCAGACCGGGGCGCGGTTCTGGTGCTTCGGCGTAAAAACGCGGTGCGGCGCGCGCATCAAGGATTTGCACTTCGCTGTTCAGCGCCTGTTCCACCTGCTGCATATTGACTACCGCGTCCGCATTAAAGCGGGCGTTGAAGGTTTGCGGCGTGCGCTGAGCCGCGCCGGTAGCCAGCGGTTGGCCCAGAGCTGTCCAGCCGTTCAGGCCTTCGTCCAACACATAAACCTGCTGCGCGCCAAAGTTGCGGAAGGTCCACCAACCGCGCGGGGCCGAGAACTGGTTGCCTTCGTCATAAAACACGATGGTCTGTTGTTCGCTGATGCCCAATTTACCCACCGCCGCACTGAATTCCTCTGCCGTCGGCAGCATATGCGGCAACGTGGTGTTTTTATCCGCGACGTCATCGATGTCAAAATACACCGCGCCGGGGATATGGCCGCGTTCAAATTCGGCGAGCATGTCTTTTTTCGGCACCAGGCCGACCGGGGACATCCTGACATCAACCACTACCAGGTTTTCATCGTTGATATGCTGCGCAAGCCATTGCGGAGTAACCAGAAACGGAGAGTTCATCGTTATTATTCGCCTGTGGTGAAAACGGTTTTTCACTATACCTTAAATAATTGGCGTTGCCTCGGCGTTCAGGGGGGCGACAATGGCGGCCAAAGCCCGATGTGCAGCTTCATCGATTGTGCCTTTCGCCTTGGTTGCCACATTCTCCGCCAACAGCGCCTGCAGGCCAACCAACCAGTCATAGATATAAAACGCGGTATTTCTCGCCGGGGTCGGTGCCAGTTTGGTTAACCGTTGCTGGCTACTCCAGTCCACGGCGGGCTGCGGTGGAGGGGTAAATATGGGTTGGCCGTGATTGATTCGGCTGGCGGGGCGTAACCTCGCCTCGCGCTGCTGGAAGCCCAACCAGGTGACGAAATCTCCCAATATCGCTAACGCCTGGCTGACCTGCCTGTCTTCAGCCTGTTCAGGCAGTGCTCCGGCAGACAATGCGCGCTCCAGTGATTCGGCAATTTCCAGGCGGCAGGCAGCGGTGATTAGCGCGTCGACCAGCATCTCCAGATGCTGCTTGCCGACACCCAGCAATGTCAGCAGTTGGTTATTGTCCGGCAGGCTGCGCAGATGGTTTATCCAATCGGCAAATACCCGCTGGGCAAACGAATCATTGTCTTGCCCGATGGCGGCCACGCAGGCCATATCTCCCTCGTCAAACAGATCGATCTCAACATCAAACGCCGGGGCAGCGACCACCGGCGCGGACAAGTTACTGTGTTGGCTATACAACTGGCGCAGGGTATCGCACTGCGGCAGCAGCCACTCGAGCAGTTCACCGTGTATTCCTGCCTGTGCCTGCAATTTGCGCAGTAACTGCTGGGTGCGCTGCTGCGTTAACGGCGTGTCCGCGGCGTGCAGCCAGTTGCCGAGCAGGCTCTCAGTCAGTTCGCGTTGCAGTTCCTGCTGTTGTTCAAGGATGCGATCCTGCTTCAATGTCGGGGACGCCTGCGTCGCCAACCAGGTCACCATGCGCTGGCAGTCGCTTTCATCGATCGCCAGCAGGGTGGCCCAACTTTCGCCCGGTTCGCCGACATAGCGTTGAACGGCGTCGTCGGGGCGCGGTTTCCCTTCCTGACGTGAGTCGAACGCGGTGATTGCCCAGATTAAACCCGGTTTGCGGCGGCTGCGTAGCTCCACGGTTTCCCCTTGGGTTTGTCTGACCCAGTAGGCCAGCGCGTTGCCCGTACGGCCGGCATCTTGTGGCGTAAGGGCCGCATCGCTTACCAATAACAGACTGGCGTGCAGGCCATCGGCAGCGAGAGTCAGCAGATTGGCGCGTTTTGCCTGCTGCATGCGTTGTATCAGCCCAGCACCCGGGCATGGGTTGGCGGCCGGCAGGTCTAGCAGCTCGATGTTGTTCGGTAACCCGAGGTTTCCCCTCGCTGGCAAGGTTGTCGTGACCGAGGCCGCCAACCACGCCAGATCGGCCAGCGCGATCGTTACCTCGACGCCATTTTCTGTCAGCACGGTCAGTTTTTCCCCGGCCGATGCATGGATCGCCTGGGCATGCGCAATCCCCTCATCCTGGCTCAATACCTGGTGGGGAGCATACAGGCGCTCGCAGTGGCCCAGGGCGTGCAGGGTATGCGCCAACTGGCGATAACAACTTGTCAGTGCCGGGTCCTCGCCCCAAAGCGGTGCGAACAGCCTGGCACGGTCGTCAACGCTCAAATAGGGTGCCAGTGAGATGGCATGTGGCCAGAAGTGCCTCGCCAGCGGCGTTTGCCATTTACCGCCCTGATGACCAAGGTGGTCCCACAGCGCCACCATCGCGTTGCTGTCCAGCCCGCCAATAGCCATCGGCTGGCGGAGACGCTCCAGTGCGTGCGAATGTGCGGCCATGGCACCGGCATTCCAATCCGGACGAAAACCGCCCATCAATGCGCTGCCGATCATCATGGCAACCAACTGCGCCTCATCCAGCAGGGAAACGGCAACAGGGTAAGACGGAGGATTTTGGGTGTCACAACAGCTGTAGCGTACCGCCAGCGTGGCATCTTCGCTCAATAGCCTGGCACCGGGTGCCAGTGCGGCCAACAAGTGGGCCTTGGCCGCGGCGTTATGACCATAGAGGCCGATGGCCAGAGGCTGATGCATGGCGCTGTCCAACTGCCTGGCCCGGTTATAGCTGCGGCGCAGACGGACAGTCAGGTTATCGGCTTCCCGGTTTAGCCGAGTGGACTGCTGCCGGGTGGCCGCCACCCAATCAATCGCCTGCGCAATGCTGTTTCCAAGGCTGTTTATCGGCTCGGGCCGGTCGGAGGTGATAGGTTTCATTGCTGATAAATGCTCCCGCTGTCAATCCAATAATGGGTTGCGCCAGAGGCGCTGGCAGCCAAGGTATTGAGTTTTAGTTGCAGGCTATCTGCGGGCACCGGCGTGCCGTCGGCCAGGCGGGCTTCGGCAATGCTGACGCCTTCGGCTCCTTGCTCATCATTGCCGGTGATGACCAAACGCAGGCTGATGACCGCATCGCCAGCCAGTTTGCGCGCCAGAGCGGCATCGGTAATAGTCAGGGTGTAGAGCGGCGATGCCGGCCAGCGCGGGTTATCCAACTGACGGAATCCCAGACGCAGCGGGCCACGTAGCTGGAAATAGCTGTCGGGATCCAGCGCAAAGTCTGCGCAGTCCAGATCGATATCGCGATAGTAGACATTATCGTCTGCCAGCATGTTATTGCTGTCCAGCATGCCCAGATGACGAATCGTGGAATAGGGTTGGAAGTCGCCGACGTTAAAATAAAAGCTCTCCAGCCGCAGGTCGATAGCCAACAGGCACAGCATGGCGCCCACGGCGGCGGTTGACTTGGGATTGTCAATGCGTCCGCCTTGGTTAAACGGGTACCAACTGCGGGTGTGATAACCCTCAAGCGGCAAAATTCGGCTGGCAGGCAAGGGTTGCAGGTGGCGCAACAGCGCCTGAACGCCCGGGAAACAGGCAGGGCGGCCGGTGAGTAACAACACATCGCAGCTATACAACGCCACCACTTCGCACAATAGGCGCAGGCAGTGACTGATGCCGATCCGATCGGACAGGAAAGCGGCATGCACGGCACCCAGCCGGATGACCAGTGGGGTCTGCAGAATGTCGAAGGCGGCGTTGCCGGATCCGCGCTGAACCTCATCGTTGATAAATGCCAGTACCTGCAAGGTGGGCATCTGTGGCAGCAGTTCGCCCAGCGTGGCGGCGATTTCCGCGTGGCTGTCCAGCGGATCGTAATCCTCATAGGCACTAAGCAGCGCACGCCCCGCGGGCATGAAAATCTGCAGCGTGGCCTGCTGGCGCAGGGTGGAAAACCCATCCATACGCCCCTGGTTGCCAAACAGCTTGTCCATGGTCGCCGCTGTGGAGTTGACTCCGGCCTGTTCGAACGCCTGTTGTACGGCGGGCAAGATAAATTGCCCGATGACATCCAGCAAAATGTCGTCGCCGGCGAGCTTAAATCCTTCACGGAACAACAGACGCGGATTGATTTTGATGTTGTTGCCTACGCCATCATCCAGCCGGTATTGAGTAATCGCCAGATCGGTAGTGCCGCCGCCGATATCGATTGAAGCGATACGCAGTGATTTTCCCGGTTGTTCTCCCGGTACTGGCGGTCGGTCCGGCCTGGCCATGGCAGCGAAAAAGGCATCGGTGCGGCCGGCAAAATTGACCTGAGTTTCGTTATACAGATAAACCATCTGGCCGCAGGTGGCTTCGTCCCATTCCATATGCACCAGTGGCACCGGCATACGGGCTTGCTCAGCGCTGAACGGGGCATCCAGCGGGTGCCAGCCCATGGCTTTCCATATCAGGCCAATCGCCTCCTGCATGCGGCGGCGGAAAATTTCACGCTCCGGCTTGGGCATCGCCGAAGGCAAAGTCAGGATGATGGTACGCAGACGCCGTGGGGCCGCAGTGTTCGGCATCCAGGTGCGTTGGGCTGCGCTGTTGATTTGCATCAATGCCTGCGCCAGCAGCTCGGTCAGCATCAGGGCCATGACCGCGCTACGGCTATAGTGGGCGGCAAAAACCGGCAACCGCTCTTCTACCGGCAGCGCAGACAGGGGGACACCCTCGTCGTTGAGCAGTGAGCTTAATGGCGCGGCGGCAGCCATGGGTTCTTGTTGGCTGTTAAAACGCCAGCCGGGCGCATAGCGTTCTTCGTCCCACAGGTAACGGCGTGGGCTGGAAATGCCGGTGGTGCCTTCGGTACCTTCCCGCCGCAGCGCCAGTTGCGCGGCTTCCCGACCCACGCGGACGAAGGAAGGCCAGACAAAGGCATCATCACGCCCGCTTTGGTATGAGAGGTGGGGTTTGCCAAATGACGCCTGGGCAAACTCTACCCGGCTTTCAAACAACTCGTTGTAAACGCAATGCGGCGCAGACAGCGAACGTAACTGCAGTTCATTAGTCTGTTTCAGGCCATTATTTTCTTGCGGATGATCTTCGACCATCACCCCGCAGGTGTGCGAATTGCCGACATCCAAAATCAGATCTACGTTGATCGCGGGTTGTTGCGGCGTCTCCCCGATGATTTTTATCTGCGGCAGCGTTAATTGGCTGCCGAGCAGGTTCAACAGGTTGAGGTAGTGCGCCTGATATTCGAAGGTTTTCAACCCGGCGTTTATTTCCATTTCGCTGCGTAGTTCCAGGCTGCTCGCGGATTGGCTAAAGACTTCACGTAGCCAACTGTCTACCCAGGTCAGATCAAGAAACTCGCCCAGCTCATGGTTTTGATGGCCCAGCGAGAAGCCTATCCCGGTATTGATATCGCTTTCGCCTGGGGCGAGTGCCTCCTGGCCTGCGGCGGCGAGCTGGGTATCAAAGGCCAGGACCACCCGCAGCAGGTTGCCGTCCTGGTCGGGGCTATCGAGTAACAGCGTCTGCATGCGGGCCCAGTTATCCGGCCCTGATAAAAATACCCCTGATGAAGTACAACGAAAGAAAGGTAGCGGCAGCCAGGTTTTATTCAGCAGTTGCAGCGATTGTTGCAGAGAATGGCTGAACTCCGGGCGAACCACTTCAGCACTCTGCCCCGGTTGGGTGGGCAACAGGTATTTGCCACTGTCGGCATCCCATTGCAGGCGCAGTAGCGGGCCGCTGGCGGTCTGGCGAACAAACTTGCCCGGAAACTCATCATCCAGAACCGGCGTCAGGGCGAAGTCCAAAAATTGAATGCCACTATCCTGAACCAGCGTCATGCTGCGTGGGTAATCGGTTAGGGGGGCCAGCATTATTTACTCTCGCGCTTTAACATCATGGGATAGAGGGTATCTGTATCGTAGCGGCCGCTGCATGTTGCCGGGCCGGTTTCATTTTGCGTACAGGTAATTTCCGGCATTTGGTAGCGGCTGCCGTCGCTGCAGCGTGCTTTGGTGCGACTGTTAATCACCAGATTGCCGGACTGCATCAGCCCGGCTTCGATCGGCACCCGGCAGGTGATGCCATCACCGTAAGTAATGCTTGCAGTGCCTTTGCCTTCCTTGATGCGGTATTGCAGGCTGGGACGTTTACCGGTTGGCAGATCTTTGAGTGCCACAGTGGCACGCCATTTACCGTTCAGAAAACGAACTGAACCGGCTTTGACCGAGTCGGCGGGTAGCACCAGCGCATGTTTGTCCGCCGGCGGCATGACAATGGGGAGCGGAGCGGGTGGCATCAGCGTCGCCGGTGCTAACGGCAGTTGCAGTTTGAATGCGGGTGCTACAGCGCGTTGCGCCGACGCCGGTGGCGGTGCGACAACAGGCTCAGCAAGTGGGGCGCTTGGGCGGCTCAGCCAGGTAACCAGCAGGGCAATCAGCATCAGCACAGGCAACATCCAGCGATAGCGGCGCCATTGGCGAGGTGCTTGCACCGGCGTAGTTGCAGCAGGCGGCTTAATCACCGGCTCTGGTACGGGTTTAGCTGTAGGAATAACCGCCGGACGCGGCGCGGTAGCGATAGGCGTCGGTTTTTCTTCTTCGGCCGGGCGCAGGCATGCCAGCGGGTCATCCTGACACTGAGCCGACGGCTTGATAAAGCCCCAGAAGGTCAATACCGGTTTGCCATCGACCAGATAAATATGGTTTGGGTCAGGGATTTGCATTGCCCTGGCCAGCAATGCGCCAAACAGACGGTGGCTGGGGTGTGGGTTGGCCTGCGTCTGTGCGACCAGATCACGAAATGTCGCCAGACTTTGTTCCAGCAACTGTAAGGCCTGCGCGCGTTGGGCATCACTCGCTGCCAGCCAGGAGGTCACTTTCCCAGGGAAAGGGGAATACCAGTCAATGCGGGTACCCGTTTCGTTCGGCTGCGGGACAGCCAGGCAGTCGGCGGCCTGTTGCTGTTGGCGAATGCGCAATGTTTCTCGCAATTGCAGTGCGCAGGCGTAAAGCGGTTGCCCATTTTCGCCCAATGCAAGCACATCATCTAAACTGCCACTGCGTAAAAAGGGTTTCACCACGGCAAAAAACCTTGTCCTGTTCGGCTAAACAAATAATCGGCCATGGTAACCCGTGACCAGGAGAGTCAAACGGGTAAGGACAGGTGTAAAATGCCGTTCTTTAAGAGGTTCAAGATGTCACAAATTGATGACTCATACTTTGGCGGCGCGAAAATCGCGCTGTTGTGCGGTAACCACTTGCTGACCTACCAGCGTGATGACAAGGCGGATATTCCCTGGCCGGGCTGCTGGGATTTGCCGGGAGGCGGGCGCGAAGGGGATGAGACGCCGCTGCAATGCGTGCAGCGGGAAACGCTGGAAGAGTTCGGTTTGCAGATTGACGCACAGCAGGTGAGTTTACGGCAGCGTTACGAAGGGATTTTCCCCGGCTACCCGCCGACCTGGTTTATGCTGGGCCACATCACGCCGGAGCAGATAGCCGCCATTTGCTTTGGCGAAGAAGGGCAGCGTTGGCAGATGATGGCCATCGAGCGCTTTATTCAGCATCCGCAGGGCATTTCGCACCTGCAGCAACGGTTGGCGCAGCATCTGCAGCGCTAGGTCTGTTCCACCGCTTCAATCCGGGCGATCAGCGCGTCGATCTGACGGTCGGAAAACACTTCAATGCCATTCTGGCGCAGCAGTTCGGCGGTGACGCCGCTGCCGGGCTTGGTTTGACCGCTGAAAGAGCCGTCGTAGATAAACTGGCTGCCGCAGGATGGGCTGCCGTCGGTGAGCAGCGCAAAGCGGCAGTCGTGCCGTTGTGCGGTCTCCAGCGCTAGGTGGGCGCCGAGCAGATAGCCGGCGGTGACGTCACCGCCGCTGACTTCAATCACTCTTGCCCGTTGAGCCAGTACCGTGGCGCCTTCAGCGGCTGGCGTGATTTCTGCCGAGGGACGTGGGGTGGAAAAACCGGCGGCCAGCTCCGGGCAGCAAACCACCAGACGGCCTTCGCGCTGCCAGCGCAGCAACGTGGCGTTGAGCAAAGGTTTGTCGGAAGCGTTGTAGCGAACTTTAAAACCGGCCAGGCAGGCGCTGAATAAAATCTTTGACGGCATGAAGTCTGTCTCTGTCACAGTGGCGAAAGCGTGGGGCAGGCGGCCCACGCGCGCGGCTTTAACATAGCAGAATCATCCCGCCGATGGCAGCGCCAGACGATTAAAGGCTGCGGGTCACGCAGGCATTCGCGCAGCGCGCCCTGGCCAACCATACCGCGGGCGCCCAATATAATGACTTTCATGCTCTGTTCTCCCTGGGGCCGGTAAGGCGTTGGTTGCGCCAGCGGTTTGGCGTTTGCGCTTCCCACTGCATAAAGGCGCGGCTGAACGAATTCAATTCTTCAAATCCGAGTACGAAGGCGATCTCCCCCAGCTCCAGACTGGTTTCTGCCAGCAGTTGGCAGGCGGTACGGTGGCGGGTTTTATCCAGCAATTGCTGGTAGCTGTAGCCATGCTGTTGCAAGCGACGCTGCAGGGTGCGCGGGCTGACATACAGCTCGGCGGCCACGCTGTTAACGCTCGGGCGCTGGCCGCGCATGCTGCGGCCCAGGATCGCCATCACCTGGTTCGGCAGACTGTCGCCCTGCAATGATCTGGCCAGTTCGACTTCCAGCCCCGGCAACAGCACCGTCAGCATGTCCTGATTGTAGGTGATAAAGGGTTGGTGCATCAGCGCACGGTCAAACACCAGCACATCCAGCGGGGCATTGAAATGCACCGGGCAACCGAAGTAGTGCGGCAGCGGTGAGGAGGGATCCGGCCGCCGGGTCAGTTCGATAGCCCGTGGGTGTATCGCCTGACCGGTGCCACGGCGGCACAGGGTAATAATCGAGGCAAACATGGCATCAATCAGCAATTCCGGCGCATGGCTTTTGGCCATGGTCCAGCGGGTGTACAGGCGGATACTGTCGCCATCCTCTACCAGCATCAGTTCCTCCGGACACAGCAGACGTTTGTACCGGGCAACCTTTTGCAATGCGTCGCCGAGGGTGGCGGAGTGCAGCGCAGCGACCGAAGCAATATCATAATGCTCTGATGGCACCTCGCCGCCCAGACGCAGGCCGAAGCTGGTGTCGCTCACCTGGGCGAGGGCACGCCAGATATCGAAAAACTGCCGGGTGGACAGCTTGACCTTCTCATGTCGCTCGCTGAGTAACCCTTCAGGCAAGCCGGCCAACTGGCCGACCCGTTCGATATCCACACCCAGCGTCCTCAGACGGGCCGACAGGGCGCTGGGCAGGGCTATCTGATCGCTGCTCATTGTTACTCCTTATGATTTACCGGTTATCGACGAGCCAGCCCAGACCGCGTGAACTGCCAGTGATTAACCACACCTGAGATTGCGACATAAAACCTTCCTTACCTGCTCATGGGGTGAGGTCTCACTCTAGAAGGTTAGACGCTGTGCGGATAATCCGATCCCGCCAACTGTTAATCCGATTGCGCCAATGTGTTTTCGAACGTCAGCATTAACTGTTGGATGGTTGCGCCGACCCGCAATACCGCTTGTTCAATCTCGGGCATCAGTTTAGGTGCATAGGCATAATTGATGCGCAGACAGTTACGGTACTTGCCGGAGGCGGAAAAAATACTGCCGACCGCGATCTGTACACCCTGCTTCTCCAGATGACGGTTCAGCCGCAGGGTATCGAACTCTTCATCCAGCTCAATCCACAGCATAAAGCCGCCGCGGGGTTGGCTGACGCGGGTACCGGGCGGAAAATATTTCATAATCCAACCGGTCATCACGTCGCGGTTTTGTTGGTAGCGGGAACGCATACGCCGCAGGTGTTGCAGGTAGTGGCCGTGACGAATAAATTCGGCAATCGCCAGCTGCGGCTGGGTAGCCGTGGAGCCGGTACCGATATATTTCATGTGCAGCACGCGCTCCAGATAGCGCCCGGGGGCGATCCAGCCGATGCGCAGACCGGGGGCCAGCGTTTTTGAAAAGGAGCTGCACAGCAGCACCCGGCCATCTTCGTCGAAGGATTTTATGGTGCGTGGGCGAGGATATTGATAGGCGATATCCCCATACACGTCATCTTCAATGATCGTCACGTCAAAGCGCTGTGCCAGCGTCAGCAAACGCTTTTTGCGCGCCTCCGGCATGATGTAACCCAGCGGGTTATTGCAGTTGGGGGTTAACAGGATGGTTTTGACCGGCCACTGTTCCAGCGCCAATTCCAGCGCCTCCAGGCTGATGCCGGTCAGCGGATCTGTGGGGATCTCCAGCGCTCTCATGCCCAAGCCTTTCAAGGTCTGCATGGTGCCGTGAAAACAGGGGGAGTCAACCGCCACAATATCCCCTGGTTGGCATACGGCGCGCAGCCCGGCGGACAGCGCTTCGTGACAACCGGTGGTGATCACCAACTGGTCGGCATCAATCTGGCAACCGGAATCCAGCAGCAGGCGGGCGATTTGCTCACGCAACCCCAGCACGCCCTGAATGCTGTCGTAGTGCAGGCTACGCAGGTCGCCGTGGCGGCCCGTGTGCCCCAGCGCTTTCATCAGGGGTTTCAGCGTGGGTTCACTGATATCCGGCATGCCTCGGCCCAGTTGAATCAGGTCTTCGCGCGGCTTGTTGCGGATCAGCTCCAGTACCTGCTCCCACTGCGAAATATCCACCGGTCGCTGCACCGGGCGGGTCACGGTGGGCAGTTCGGCCAAAGTCCGCCGCGTCTGCACAAAATAACCCGACTTCGGCCGCGCCTCTACCAGTTGTCCCTCTTCCAGCAGACGGTAAGCCTGCTGCACCGTGCTGATGCTGACGCCGTGCTCCTGGCTTAGCATGCGCACCGAAGGCAGGCGATCGCCTGCCGGATAAAGCCCCTGTTCAATGCGTTGGCTGAGGATCGCGGCCAGCGTGGCGTAGCGTGTCATACAGATGCCTCAAATAAGAGTGAGTGAGGAAAAGACCGGTACAGATGAAGTTAAATTAGACCATTCAGACGGGCGGAGACAGTTTTTGTATGGAAAAAATACTGCCGGCTTGAATCTGTATTGTTTTTCGCCTGTGCAGCACCATTGACCTCGAGGTTAAACCGAAGGAGGACCCCTGATGAGCGTTTCTATTGAGAGTGAACCGGCGCAACGGCGAGAGATATTTCCGCTCTGGCGTCAGTACCTGCAGCGTTACCGCACCCGCACGTCTTTGTTGCAGCTGGACGATACTCAATTGGCGGATATTGGCTTGTCACGCGCACAGGCAGTGAAGGAAGGGCGCAAGCCTTTTTGGAGGGCGTAGATGTTGAAATTGTTGGGTAAGGCCTCGTCGATCAATGTACGTAAGGTGCTGTGGACCTGCCATGAGCTGGCATTACCGTTGAACCGCGAAGACTGGGGCAGCGGTTTTCGCTCGACTCAGGAACCGGCGTTTTTGGCGCTCAACCCCAATGGGCTGGTACCGGTACTTATCGACGGTGAGCGGGTGCTGTGGGAGTCCAACACCCTTTGCCGTTATCTGGCGGGGCGGGAAGGGCGGGGCGACCTGTTGCCAGTCGAACCCGGTGCGCGCGCGGCGGTGGAGATGTGGATGGACTGGCAGGCCACCGATCTCAATAACGCCTGGCGTTATGTATTTATGTCGCGAGTGCGGCAAGATCCGGCCTATCAGAATGCTGACAACCTGGCCGCCGCTGAGTGGGAGTGGAACCGGTTGATGGGTCTGCTGGAGCATCACTTGTCGCGTGCCGGTCCCTATGCCGTCGGCGAGGTTTTCACCCTGGCGGATATCGTGCTGGGGCTGTCGCTGAACCGTTGGCTGATGACGCCATTTTCACGTCCGGATTACCCGGCGTTGCATCACTATCTGCAGCGACTTAAGCAGCGGCCGGGTTTCTTGCTGCACGGTGCCAATGGCTTGCCCTGATTTGGAATAAAAAATTCATTTACCCCCGCTGGGTCGGTTGATGCCTGCCTGGCCTTTTATCGTTTCATCCAAGCCTGCAAGCTTTTATGAACGCTATCACGAATATCATCTTTATTTTGTCCCCTACTTGTTATTGAAATTTATATTCCATATAAACATTTATCAGATGGTGTGTTTCATTGTGCGCACTGGCAGGTTATGGGATCGGTAACGGGGAGGGGAGTAATGAAACAGGTACGCGTTGGTTTAATTGGCACCGGCTACATTGGGCGCTGCCACGCTATTGCTTATGCGCAGGCAGCCACGGTATTTCCACTGAAAGGGGAACTGGTGCTGGAAATGCTGGCGGAGGTGACGCCGGAGCTGGCGCAACAGCGCGCGGCAGAATTTGGTTTCTCGCGTTCTACCGGTGACTGGCGTCAACTGGTGGCCGATCCGTCGATAGACGTGGTGGATATCTGCGCCCCCAACTTCCTGCATAAAGAGATGGCGCTGGAGGCGATCCGCCACGGCAAACATGTCTATTCTGAAAAACCGCTGGCGCTGGACGCCAAAGACGCCGCCGAAATGGTGCAGGCTGCCCGCGCCAAAGGCGTCAAAACGCTGGTGGGCTTCAACTATATGAAGAACCCGACCAGCCAGTTGGCGCGTGAAATTATTGCCAATGGCGAGATAGGCGAAGTGGTGCATTTCTACGGTACCCACAACGAGGATTATCTCGCCGACCCGCGTACAGCGATCGACTGGCACTGCCGCAAGGCCACGGCCGGGTTGGGGGCGCTGGGCGATCTGGCGGCGCACATCGTGAATATGGCGCACTATCTGGTGGGGGACATCGTGGCGGTTTCCGGCGATATGCAGACCATCATTAAACAGCGTCCGGATGCGAAAGACCCCACGTTGATGCATCAGGTGGAAAATGAAGATCAGGCCAGTGCGCTGGTTCGCTTTGCCGGTGGGGCGATGGGCACCATCGAAACCTCACGTATTGCCTGTGGGCGCAAAATGGGGCTGACCTACGTGGTCACCGGCACCAAGGGCACGCTGAGTTACACCCAGGAGCGGATGGCGGAACTGAAGCTGTATCGTCACGATGAACCGGCGGAGCGTCAGGGCTTTAAAACCTTGCTGGTAGGGCCAAAGCACCCGGATTATGCCGCTTTTTGTATTAGCGCCGGGCATGGCATCGGTTTTAACGATCAGAAAACGGTAGAGATCCGTGACCTGGTCAACGGCATTGCCGCCGGTGACCCTATGTGGCCAGACTTTGAAGAAGGCTGGAAAGTCTCTTGCGTGCTGGATGCGATTGCCGCTTCCGCCGAACAGCGCCGCTGGCTGGAAATCAATCGCGACTGAGGCGAGGGGCTTTGGTGCCCACAAGTTGAGAACGTCACAATCTATTGACTTGCCAAGCTAGTAACTTAATAACTAAATAAGTTGCTGGCCGGCTGTGGCGTGGACAGCGGGAACCCTACTGTGGGCAGCGGGCTTCATGACGAAGCCCGTTTTACTTAACGCGGCTGGAAGTCTTCTGCATCCACATCGTAGCCCGACGGCTCCCAGCGAATCGACAACAGCGCAATCAGCCCGGCGAGCGGGGCAATGGCAATCACCCAAAAAACGCCGGTACCCAGCGCGGCGGACAGCACCGGGAACAAGAACAGTGACAGGGTCGAACTGGAACGCATCAGCGTTTGGTTGAAGCCGACACCTACCCCACGCAGCGAGGTGGGGTAACTGAGCGAGGCGAAGGTCATACTGTGCGAGCCCGGCCCGAATCCCTGGCCCAGCAGGAACAGCGCCAACATACCGATGGAGACCGCCGCCTCAGTGCCGCTGTCCGGCCGACCAATTAGCGCCAACCCCAACAGCGCCGCCAGTTGAAAAGCGTAACCCAGCACCGTCATCTTCCACGCGCCGTACGTCGGCACCAGTCGCACAGCAATTAGCCCGCCGACAAAGGCGAACAACAGGTTCAGCGCCAGCGATACCAGAATCGTGCTGAGCATCGACTGCGCCAGAAAACTCGATAGGATCACCGGCAACCCGAACGCCACGGCGTTATAGGCGAACGACGAGGCGACGGCGATAACGGTGGCCAGTACCGTGCGCCGCAGATAAACCCCTTGCAGCAGCGTGCCGTAGTTGCGCCATGAGGCACGCCGCGCCTGCATCGGTTTACCCCGTTCGGCATCTTTCGCCACCACGGCGTTGATATTATAGGAACGACGTAAAATGGCAGCAGCGCCGTCGAGGTCGCCCTGATTGGCGGCCCACACTGGAGATTCGCTCATATAGCGACTGCGAATGGCGATGATCACCAGCGCCGGAACGGCTCCGAAGCCGAGGATCAGCCGCCACAGCCAGTCGGTGTGGCTCTCTGGCAGTACCGCATACAGCAGCAACACCAGCAAATAAGAGATACTGATTGCGGCATACCAGGTGGGGCACCACATGGCGATACGTGCTGCTTTATTACCACGACCTGACAGTTTGGAAAATTCAGCCAAAAACGCCATGGCCACCGGTAAATCGATGCCGACTCCCAGCCCCATTACAAAACGCGCGCCGCCCAGCACCCACTCGTTGGGGGCAAAGGCGCAGGCGAAGGCGGCTATCACGAAGAAGAACATGTCGGCCATAAATACCCGGTAACGGCCGATTTTATCGGTCAGGTAGCCGCCAATAAATGCACCGATAATCGCGCCGAAGGTAATGGCAGAGGCGATCAATCCGGTGCCGGTTGGCGACAGATTGAATTCGCGCGCCACATCTTTGATGCCGAAAGCCAGTGCACCCAGATCGTAGGCGTCGAGAAAGACGCCCCCGAGTGCAATCGCTACGACAATGCGGGCATTGTTGCTTTTGGCTGCACCGCCATTGACCAGCGTGGAGACGTCGGCAGCGCTGCGCAGGGTGACGACTTCACCGGTCGGTAAATCAGTATTCCCTGCCGAATTAGCGGCGTCAGAGGCCGCAATATAACTGGACATGATATTTCTACTTAATAAGCAAAAATCGGAGCATAACGGCGGGTAACAGGCGCTCACCAATTCTTTCTGGTTATAAGCATACAACCCAAGGTTGTTGAAAAATCATCATGTTAAGGGCTGTTTAACTATTCATTCAGTGTGGGTTAGTGAAGGAGTCACGTCACTTTTATCATTCAGCCCACCACTGCCTGGGTTGGCGTAAGGGGCGCAGCGTTGAACGGGAAAAACGACAACGGTTTCTCGAACGGAAAACATCGCCGCACCATGCTTTAATTGGGTAACGAATACCTCTTTGCGGCACGGTGTCACCCCAGAACGCGATGAAAAACCGCCGATCCTGAGAAAGTTTCATCGTGGTGTCGCCAGCCGTTGATGCAACTAGCTGATTTTTAACTTTGCTATGCCGCTTTCGTTATTTTGAGCGCTCCTGCCGCTCGCTGATACTGAGGAAAATCTCAAACAGCGAGCCAGAGCATGTCCTCAGCCAAAAGCCACAGCCACTATTTGCATCCTGCCCAACGCCTCTGGATACAGCAGCTTAACCAGCGTTGGTACTGGCGGCTGGAGCTGCCGACCTGGGGCATTATGGCGGCGGTTTACGGCGGCTGGTTTGGCGTGGTGCAGTACTGGCAGACGCTGGGGCCGTGGTTGGGCACGCCATTGCTAATCCTGCTGACCACCTGGTATATGTCGCTGCAACACGAGCTGATCCACGGTCATCCCACGCGCTGGCCGCGGCTCAATCAGTTATTCGGCCTGCTGCCGTTGGCGGTGTGGTATCCCTACGGGCTGTATCGCGATACGCATATTCAGCACCATCGCAATGAACATCTGACCATTCCGCATGAAGATCCCGAAAGCTATTACTTCAGCCAGGCGCAATGGCAGCGTTTCCCTCGGTTGTACCCGTTGTTGGCCAGGGTACGCAATACGCTGAGCGGGCGCGTGCTGTTAGGCCCGGCACTGGATATCGTCGCCACCGGGGTTAATGCGGCCAAAGCGATTGCCGCCGGTGAATTACGCACTCTGACGATGTGGCTGGTGCATTTGCTGCTGCTGGTGGGGGTATTGAGCTGGCTACAACAGCACGGCATTGGCGTGGCATTTTACCTGCTGGCCATCAGCTATCCGGCGTTGGCACTGACCAAGGTGAGATCGTTTTTTGAGCATCGTGCCGTTGAAGCTCCGCAGGCACGTTCTATTATTAATGAGGCGGCCTGGCCGTGGCGGCTGCTGTTTCTTAATCTGAACTATCATTTAGTTCACCATGATCTCCCCGGCTTACCGTGGTACGGTTTACGGCAGGTGTATCTGGCGGAGCGTGATGAATACCGGCAGCGCAGCCAGGGATTTGTGGTGGCAGGCTATGGCCAGTGGGTAAGTGAATACGCGTTTACCCCGGTTGCCGTTGAGGTTCATCCGTTCAATGCCGGCGTGCTGCCAGGGGAAACACAGGGCGAAAATGAAGCCTGGCCGGCAGAGACATTTATTGTGCGATGGAAGCGCACTTCTCAAGATTTTCCAATCGATCTGGCCAAATAGCCGGGAAATACACAACAAGAGGAAAAAATATGGCAATCACCCCCTCACGTGGTCGCGTATTAGCTTTGGCACTGAGCTTACTCGCTGCCAGCATCGGCGTGGCACAGGCGGCTGACACGGTGCGCGTTGGCTCCAAAATCGATACCGAAGGCTCGTTGCTCGGCAATATTATCGTGCAGGTGCTGGAATCCAACGGCATCAAAACCACCAATAAATTACAGCTCGGCACCACCAAGGTGCTGCGTGGGGCGATCACCTCCGGCGAAATTGACGTCTATCCGGAATACACCGGCAACGGCGCATTTTTCTTCTCTGATGAAAAAGACCCGGCGTGGAAAAATGCCCAGGCCGGTTTCGAAAAGGTCAAGAAGCTCGATTATGACAAGAACAAAATTGTCTGGCTGGATGCGGCTCCGGCCAACAATACCTGGACCATTGCTATCCGTCAGGACGTGGCGGAGACCAATCACCTGAAAACGCTGGCCGATTTGGGCAAGTGGATCAACGGCGGCGGCAAGTTCAAGTTGGCAGCCTCGGCGGAGTTTATCGAACGCCCGGATGCGCTGCCTGCGTTCCAGAACGCTTACGGCTTTAAGCTGAACCAGGACCAGTTGCTGTCACTGGCCGGCGGTGATACGGCGGTGACCATCAAGGCGGCGGCGGAGCAAACTTCTGGCGTCAACGCGGCCATGGCCTACGGTACTGATGGCCCGGTGGCGGCGCTGGGGTTGATAACGCTGGAAGATCCAAAAGGGGTACAGCCGATTTACGCACCGGCACCGATTATCCGCGAGGCAACGCTGAAACAACATGCCAACATCGCCGAACTGCTGAAGCCGGTATTTGCAACACTTGACGGCCCAACGCTGCAAAAACTCAATGCGCAGATTGCAGTGGAAGGCCAGGACGCCAAACAGGTGGCGGCCGCCTATCTGAAAGAGAAAGGGTTGGTTAAGGGGTAACGCCGCTGGCCCCCGTTGGGGGCCTAAATGGAGCTGGAGAGTTTCTTTGATTATTGCCGTAAAAAACCGCGTATTACTGACGCTGCTTATTCTGTTGCTGCTGGCCGCATTTGGCCTGCCGTTTCTCAGCTATGCCCCCAATCGCCTGCTGTCGGGCAAGAGCATTTCCCTGATTTCCCTGTTGCACGGCCCGGCGCTGTGGCTGCTGGTGCCCATGCTGGTGCTGGCGGTACTCAGCCTGTTGGCACCGGTCAGGCGCAATGCGTTGCTTACCGCGTTGACGGCTTCGATGTTGCTGGCATTGACCTTCTGGTTGAGTGGGCATGCGGCCCAACAGTTGGCGTCGGAGGGATCCAGACTGGCACGCACCTCCTGGGGCAGTGGCTGCTGGTTGATACTGGCGCTGAGCCTGTTGATGGCTGCCGACGCCCTGACCCGCGTTACCGCCTCGCATTTGTGGCGCATTCTGGGCAACCTGCTGGTGGTACTGCCTGCGTTGGTGCTGTTGTTTAGTCATCAGCTGGATCAACTTTCGCTGCTGAAAGAGTACTACAACCGGCAGGACGTATTTGACGCCGCACTGTTGCAGCACTTGACCATCTTGCTGGCCACGCTGGTGCCGGCGTTGGTGATTGGCATTCCGCTCGGGGTGCTGTGCTTTCGCTCTGTGCGCTTACAAACACCGATATTTTCTACTCTGAACATTATCCAGACCGTGCCGTCGATTGCGCTGTTCGGCTTGCTGATCGCGCCATTAGCCGGGCTGGCGAAGGCGCTGCCCTGGCTGGCAGAACACGGCGTCAGCGGTATTGGCATGGCTCCGGCGATTGTCGCCCTGGTGTTGTATGCGCTGTTGCCGCTGGTGCGCAGCGTAGTGGCCGGATTGCAGAGCGTGCCGGCCAGCGTGATTGAATCCGCCAGTGGCATGGGGCTGACGCGTGGGCAGATTTTCTTGCGCGTGCAGCTGCCATTGGCGTTGCCGTTGTTCCTGACTGGCGTGCGTATTTTGGCGGTGCAGACCGTCGGCATGGCGGTGGTGGCGGCGCTGATTGGTGCCGGAGGTTTTGGCGCCATCGTTTTCCAGGGCCTGCTCAGCAGCGCGCTGGATCTGGTGCTGCTGGGGGTGATCCCGGTGATCGTGATGGCGGTAATCGTCGATTCACTGTTTAAATTTTTGGTTTCAATTTTGGAAGTGTCACGCCGATGATTCAGTTTAATCAGGTCAGCAAGATTTTTCAGGGCAAGCCGGCGGTGGACGATCTTACGCTGCGGATTGCCAAGGGCGAATTTGCCGTGTTGATCGGCACCTCTGGCTCAGGGAAGTCCACCACGTTAAAAATGATCAACCGACTGATCGAGCACGATCGGGGCAAAATTTACTTTGCCGATGAAGAGATCCAGAAGTTCAAACCGCAGGATCTGCGCCGCCGCATGGGGTACGCCATTCAGTCGATCGGCCTGTTCCCGCACTGGACGGTGGAAGAGAACATTGCCACCGTGCCACAACTGCTGAAATGGCCGCGTGCGCGCATTCGCGATCGGGTGACCGAGTTGCTGGAGCTGCTGCATCTGGAGCCGGATTTGTTTCGCCGTCGATACCCGCACCAGCTTTCTGGTGGGCAGCAGCAGCGGGTTGGGGTGGCGCGTGCGTTGGCCGCCGACCCAGAAGTGCTGTTGATGGACGAGCCTTTTGGCGCACTGGATCCGGTGACCCGTGCGGCGCTGCAGACAGAAATTGCACGTATCCACCATCTTTCCGGACGCACCATCGTACTGGTGACGCACGACATTGATGAAGCGCTGGCACTGGCGGACCGCATCGTGCTGCTCGATCAGGGCCGCATCGTGCAACAGGGCACGCCGCTGGAACTGTTGACCGCACCGGCCAACGATTTTGTGCGTGATTTCTTTGGTCGCAGCGATCGCGGTATCAAGCTGCTGTCGCTGGAAACGGTAGCGCAACGGGTGCGGCCTGGCCATGTGGAAGGGGAGCCTATTGCCGCCGCCATGAGCCTGCGCGAAGCGCTGTCGGTGTTTGTGGCACGCGGCTGCGAATGTTTGCCGGTGACGGGTGAACAGGGCGAAGCGCTCGGGGTGCTGCATTTCAGCGATCTGATTGTCCAAAAGGCGCTGTCATGAGTGCGCTTCGGGCCCTACGCTGGCTGCGCGATCCGCTGCCCTGGACCTTTGCCCTGTTGCTGGCACTGGTGTTCGGCATGAATCATTTACACGGCCTGTTTGCCGCCTGGTTTCCCGAACTGGAGCGGCCGGTGTATCAGCAGGACAGCTTTATCTCACTGGTGTGGGCGCATCTGTTGCTGGTGGCGGTTTCCAGCCTGGTTGCCGTGGTGATTGGCGTCAGCGCCGGCGTCGCTGTAACGCGCCGCGCCGGTAAGGAGTTCCGCTCATTGGTGGAAACCCTGGTGGCGGTGGGGCAGACATTTCCGCCGGTGGCGGTACTGGCGATCGCAGTGCCGGTGATGGGCTTTAGTGAGCAGCCGGCGATCATCGCGCTGGTGCTGTACGGTTTACTGCCGATCTTGCAGGGCACGCTGGCGGGGATTGAGTCTGTGCCCAGCGCCACCCGCGAGATTGCGCAGGGAGTAGGGATGAGCCCACGACAGATCCTGTGGCGCGTCGAACTGCCGCTGGCGGCGCCGGTGATCGTCGCCGGCATTCGTACCTCGGTGATCATCAATATTGGCACAGCGGCGATAGCTTCTACCGTTGGTACCAAAACTTTGGGATCGCCGATTATTATTGGCCTGAGCGGCTTTAATACTGCCTATGTGATCCAGGGCGCGGTGGTGGTGGCCCTGTTGGCGATCATTACCGATATGCTGTTTGAGCGTTGGGTACGCCATCTCACCGCCTGGCGTCAGCAGGCGCTGGTGACTTCTTCTTCTGCCGGATAAGGGAACATGATGCAGGTATCTTTACCGATGTACGGCGTGACACATCAACCGGCGGAAGCCTTCTGGCGGGTGCTGCGCGGCAAATTACTGCAACTGGGATTACCGCAAGCGCCAGAGTCGCTCAGTTGGCCACAGGATCCGGCGCAGCACTGGCAGCGCGATGACTTGTTGCTCAGCCAAACTTGTGGCTATCCGCTGGCCATCAGCCTGCCGCAGGTGCAACTGGTTGGCACCTATCATTATCGCGTTGAGGGGTGCGAAGGGCCGGATTACAGCAGTTGGCTGGTGGTGCGCGATGATGAGCCCGGCGAACGGCTGGAAGATTTCCGCGGCCGGATTGCGGCCTATAACAGTACCGACTCGCAGTCAGGCCATAACAGCCTGCGGGCGTTGATTGCCCCCCTGGCTCAGGAGGGAAAATTCTTCCGCGCCGCCATTGCCTCTGGTGCGCATTATCAGTCGATTAAGCTGATCCAGAATCGGCAGGCGGATATTGCTGCCGTTGACTGTGTCAGTCTGGAACTGTTGAAACGGGCACAGCCGCAGGCGCTGGCGGGGCTAAAAATTATTGGGCGAACGGCCAGCGTACCGGGGTTGCCGCTGATTACCTCGCGACAAACCCCGCCGGAACAGCTGGAGATACTGCGCGCCGGGGCCAGGGCGATGCTGGGTGAAGCGGTGAGCGATAGCCTGTTGATCGGTGATTTCAGCCTGGTGCCGCGTTCGGCATACCAAAAAATAGCCGTTCTGGAACAACAGGCCGCCGCGCTTGGGGTGACGTCGCTTTAAGCTTACAGCCGCCCTCCGCCGTCGGCAGGTTGGTATTGCTACATGCTACCATCACTTGGCCTGAATGTTCTCTGCTGGAGTAGCAGTAGCGGCGGCTTCGTTGGAGGTGGTGGTTTCTTCGCTTGGCGTGGTGGAGCGGGTGTACATGTTCAGCCCGGCCAGGAAGACGCCGCCGAGTGAACCAAAGGCACACAGAAAGATAACGATAATGAACGATTTTTTAAGCATTGGGATAATTTCGCAGGTTGCCCGGAACAGCGGGAATTATAGTCTCTTTGCCAGGTGAAACAAGAATCGTTTTGAATGGCGGCCCGCAGACCGCCATTTTGGTCACTCTTTAATGCTGCCGACCGGCTGAACTTTGGTCGGACGCGTAAACAGGAATTTGCCCAGGGTCACCAGCACCACCGCCGCGACGATAATCACCAATGCTGCCCATTCACGGGGTGCCAGCGATTCGCCTGCAAAGCCGATACCGAGCAGCACTGCCACCACCGGATTGACGTAGGCGTAGCTGGTTGCCACCGCCGGGCGCACGTTTTTCAGCAAAAACATATAGGCGCTAATTGCCAGCATCGAACCGAAGACAATCAGATAACCCAGTGCGAAGAAGCCTTTGGCGCTGGGCATTTGCGTCAAACGCTCACCGCTGAGCTGGCTGACGACCAGCAACACCACACCGGCCACCAGCATTTCGGCTGCTCCGGCCATTGGCCCGGCCGGCAGAGAAATGCGCGATCCCAGTACCGAACCAAAAGCCCAACTGGCGGAGGCCAGCAGGATCAGCAGTGCGCCGGTAGGGTTGCCGACCAGATTATTGCCGGTGTTCAGCAGCACGATCCCCACCAGTCCCAGCCCAATGCCTGCCCATTCCAGTTTGGTATTACGCATGCCCCACAGCAGGCTGAAGCACAGGGTGAACAGCGGCACCGTCGCTACCATCACAGCGGCAATGCCGGAAGGTACGTGCTGATGCTCTGCCACGGTCACCAGGCCGTTACCTACCGCCAACAACAAAATGCCAATGGTGCCGGCAGCCAGCCACTGTTTTGCCGTCGGCAATGCGTGGCCGCGCAGTGCTAAAAAGCCAAACAGCACAATGCCGGCGACCAGAAAGCGGATGCCGGCCATCATCAGCGGCGGCCAGCTCTCTACGCCCAGACGAATAACGAAGTAGGTCGAACCCCAGACAATATATAACGTGAACAGCGCCCCGATTAACGGCAGGACGTTACGACTACTTTGGCTTAGCATGGATTTTTATTCTGTAGGGAAGGTTATTATTAGAGGACTCAGTAAACCCGATCGGGCAGAGGATAAGCAACGCTTTTCAGTACTTTTTTAAGCGAACAATGGGCTGGCTTTCCGGTGGTGACTCATCGGATGACGCCAGCCGGTGGGCTGCCTTGTGCCGGATGTCGGTTACAGCAGTGAAATACGGTAGGCGCAGCGGCGCGCACCGGCCAGAATATGCTCTGAGCGTTCAACCTGAGCCTGCAGCACCTCGGTAAAAACACTCAGTTCCGCGCGGCAGAACCCCTGACAAACGGTGGCGGCGGCGCAAATAGGGCAGTGGTTTTCTACCAGCAGAAAAGAACCGTCCTCCTGCAGGCACGACTCGGCCATGTAGCCTTCGCGACAACGGATCGCCGTCAGGCGCGCTACGCGTTCCTGCAAATCCGTGGCGCCGACCATTGCCTGTTTGTAGTTAATGCGCGTTTCCTGCTCGCGGGTGTCGATCAACAGTTCGATGGCCTGTTCGCCCAGTTTGTCGCGAACGGTGCGCAGCAGTTGTACCGTCAGTTCGGAATGGGTGTCCGGAAAGCGTGCATTGCCTGCGGCAGTCAGGTGCCAGAGCTGCACCGGTCGGCCGACGCCACGGGTTTCCGCCACGGCTTCAACCAGCCCATCTTTCGCCAGCTTGACGAACTGCTGGCGCGCGGCCTCGCCGGTGGTACCAAGGACTTTTCCTGCATCAGACGCTTGCTGTGGGCCGCGGGTTTTCAATAGTGTCAGCAAACGGTCACTGACCGATTGTGCGGGGGTACCGCCATTTTCCAAGTTTATTCTTGACATATTTCTCCGCCTCGCCCTACTCTTATTCCAAGATAATTCTTGTTAAATTTAACGCAATATCACTCTTAACTCAATGCCATTCCTCTGAAAACAGGACGACAACTGTGATAACCAACGATGATAGCCGCTGGGCCGATCTATTTTCCGGCAAAAATGGTGCCAGTGCGATCGCGCTCTCACTCGGCGTAGCGCTGCATGCAATCAATATTCTGGTCGCTACCACCATTCTGCCCTCGGTGGTGCAGGATATCGGCGGGCTGAGTCTGTATGCCTGGAATACGACGCTGTTTGTGGTGGCGTCGATTCTGGGTTCGGCATTATCGGCTCGTTTACTCAGCGGTTACGGGGCTCGCAGTGCCTACGTGGTGGCGTCACTGTTCTTTATTGCCGGGGCGATGCTGTGCGCGCTGGCGCCGTCAATGCCGGTGATGCTCCTCGGCCGAACCGTGCAGGGCTTCGGCGGCGGGCTGATTTTCGCGCTTTCGTACGCCATGATCAATCTGGTATTTGAGCAAAAACTATGGCCGCGGGCGATGGCGCTGATCTCGGCAATGTGGGGCATCGCGACCCTGGTAGGGCCGGCGGTGGGCGGCATTTTTGCCGAACTGAATGCCTGGCGCTGGGCCTTTGGCATTCTGTTGCCGGTGATGGTGCTGTACGCCGGATTTACCTTCCTGATCCTGCCAAAAGGCAAACCGCAGCAACAGGCGGCACCGCTGCCGCTGGCTCAGCTGCTGCTGTTGGCGACGGCGGTAATGGTGGTGTCCGCCGGTAGCCTGGCGGACAGCGCGTGGGTCAATCTTGGCGGCATTGCGTTGGCCGTGCTGATGATGGCCTGGCTGATACAGCGTGAAGCGCACTCCCGCGCCCGATTGCTGCCGAAGGGGGCTTTGCGCCGCGGTTCGCCGCTGGCCTCGTTGTATATCACCGTCTCTCTGCTGGTGGTGGGCATGACCAGTGAAATCTTCGTGCCTTATTTTCTGCAAACGCTGCACGGCCAGTCCCCGCTGATTTCCGGTTATATCGCGGCCACTATGGCTGCGGGGTGGACGTTATCGGAAATCCTCAGTTCCGGCTGGCGCAGTGCGGGCATCCGCCGGGCCATTGTCAGCGGGCCGATGTTGGTGTTGGTGGGGTTACTGGCATTGGGCCTGCTGATGCCGATACCTTCTGGCGGCCATTGGGCAGGGCTGACGCCGATTGTGATTGCGCTGACGCTGGTGGGCTTTGGTATTGGTTTCGGCTGGCCGCATCTGTTGACGCGTATTCTGCAGGTTTCGCCTGAGGCCGATAAGGATATTGCCGGGGCGTCGATCACCACGGTGCAACTGTTTGCAACCGCCTTTGGGGCTGCGTTGGCCGGGATGATTGCCAACCTGGCCGGGTTAAATGTGCCGGGTGGTGCGCAGGGCGCAGCCTCCGCTGCTCGCTGGCTGTTCCTGCTGTTTGCATTGGCGCCGCTGCTGGCGGTGTTCAGTGCCTGGCGTTGCGCGGCGATCGCACCGCCGGTTGCCGACAGCGACAAGCAGGTACCAGAGTCGTCGGCTCTGCCGTCATAACAGCGAAAGACTTTCGCCAAGTTGTAGTGCCAGTTAAAAATTTGGTTGACGAATCCCGTATTTGAGATTATTTCTCTTATATGGGATTTTTTTGTATCAGAGACTTAATCATGGATAACGGATTGGAAAGTGCCGATCTCAGACTGGCGCAGCGACTGTCTGATTTACGCCAGCAGCAGGGCTGGTCGCTGGAGGAATTGGCGCAGCAAACCGGCATCAGCCGGGCGACGTTGTCGCGGGTCGAACGCGCTGAAACCAGCCCGACCGCTTCATTGTTAAACAAACTGTGCTCGGCCTATGGGTTGACCATGTCGCGGCTGCTGAGCGAGGTCGAGGACGAGCCGCCGGAGTTGCTGCATCGTGAGCAGCAGACGGTATGGGTGGATCGCGCCAGCGGTTTTCATCGCCGTTCGGTATCACCGCCTGCTGCCTTGTATAAGGCCGAGTTTATTGAATGCACACTCGAGGCCGGGGCGGTGATTGCCTATGACGCGCCCTCGATACATGCGCTTGAGCACCATTTATGGCTGCTGGCAGGGCGGCTCGAACTAACGCTGGAGGGGCGCACCTTCCAGCTTGAGCCGGGTGACTGCCTGCGTTATCGGCTGTTCGGCGCTTCAAAATTTCATGCCTCCGGCCCTGAGCCGGCCCACTACACCCTTGTTATCAGCAGGCCTTAATCATGATTGAGATACAGCAACTGAATGCCGAAGCGGCACAAAACGCGATCCCGGAACTGGCCGAAATGCTGCAAGCCAGCGTCTCCCAGGGGGCGAGCATTGGTTTTATCATGCCGTTCACACTGGAGCAGGCGCAGGCGTTCTGGCGTGGCCTGCTACCGGCGATTGAGCGTGGGGAAAGGTTGCTGCTGGTGGCATACGATGCCGGGCGCGTGGTGGGTACGGTGCAACTGCTGCTGGCGATGCCGGACAACGGCCGCCACCGGGCCGAGGTGCTAAAACTGATGGTGCACCCGGACGCTCGCCGCCGGGGTATTGCCCGTAGCCTGATGTTGCAGGTGCAGCAAAGTGCACTTGAGCAGCATCGGCATTTATTGGTGCTCGATACCCTGACCGGCGATACGGCGGAGGGCATGTATCGCCTGTTGGGTTTTCAACTGGCGGGTAGCATTCCGCAATACGCCCTCGCCAGCAACGGCAGTGCGCTGGATGCCACCAGTTATATGTATAAGTTGCTGTAACTTTCCCCGTCGTCCGTAGGGGCGAATACCGGGGCCCCTACAAGATTAGCGGGTGAGCAGGGATTACTGCCCGTTCCAGGCCTTGATAGCCTGTTGGCGTATCTGCAGTTTTTGCTCCGGCGTCAGCTTGTTATAGTCCTGCGCCATGCCACTTTCCCAGTCGCCATACAGCGGGTTCGGCAGCACGATGTATTCGGTGCCGAACTTGCTTTGGTTGTCGGCGACAAACGCGCGGCGCTGTGCGTTATCCTTGTGGTAGGTCGCGGCCCCGAAGTCGTTCAGGTTGTCACCGGCGTAGACCACAATATCGTAACCCGCGTTTTTGATGGCGTCGAAGCGTGGCTGCTTGTTGGAGGTATCACCACTGAGCAGCACGGTTTTTTCCGACATGCCGGTAAAGCCCAGTTTCTGCATATTAGCCACCGTGGCGGCGTATTCAGACTGTTTGCGGTTGGAAACGTAGAACATGGTGCCCTGATGGCTGTTGACGTAACGGGCAAATTGCACGGCACCCGGAACCGCACCGGCTTGCTCTGCCTGCGACCATTTGGCCCAGGTGGCTGCGGCGAAAGGCTGGCCCTGCTGCGCCTGCCAGCCGGAATACGGGCTGTTGTCCAGCATGGTTTCGTCCAGATCCACCACCACGGCTTTCTTTTTGCCCGGCGTGGCCCTGGCCTGATCAAAGGCCAGCTTGGCGCTGTTGAACGCCTGGTGCGATAGCGCCTGATATTCTCCGGACTGCTGGAACCAGTTCAGTGCCAGCACCGACTGATCTGCCAGGCGTTGCTGGGCCTGCAGATCGGTTTTTGGTGGCTGCGCGCAGCCGGCCAGAGTCAGTAGCGCCATACCGATCGCCGTGCCAAGGGCCATTTTCTGTTTATTTATTCCTGCCATAAATGAATCACTCTCTGCTTGTTATTGTGGTGTGCCTAAGGTCATCGTCATTTCAAACTGGCGTAACGCGTCCTGCTGCCAGCCGAGCCTGGCGAAGAAGGGGGCAGCCACTTCGGGAACGTAAACGTTGGCCGTCAGCGGTAGCGACGCGAATTTCGTCTGTAACGCGGCCAGCATCGCCCGGGCATGGCCCTGGAAACGGTGCTGCGGCGGGACGTAAATCATGCGTAAAAAGCACTTATCCGCGCCGACCTGCACCACCGCATAGGCCTGGTGTTGTTCCAGGGCAAAGGCATAGGGCTTGCCGGGCAGTTTGAACAGCGATTCCGGGGCGATTAGCCAAGGCAGGTCGGTGGCGCCATCGGCAATCAGGCGGTGGGAGACGAACAGCGGATCAATTTCCTGCAGCGGCACAATGTCGCCAGCTGTTTGCTCGCCTGCCAGATGGCCGGTCAGCGTGCGGACGATTTGCAGCCCAGCCTGATGGTACAGCGCAATCGCGGGGTCGTTGCCTTCGATCACCTCCAGCGACAGCTGGCGGTCACCGCGCTCACGTGCATCGGCGACAATGCGTTTCATCAGCGCTTTTCCCAACCCTTTGCCGCGCATTTCCGGTCGGATGGACAGCGCCGATACCCGGCTGTGCAAACCACGGCGGCTAATCAACGCCAGCGCCACCGGTTGCTGTTGGTGCGTAACGACAATGCTGTCATTCAGGCTAAGGTCTTCGGCGCCAAAGCGGCGGGCGAAGGTGGCACCGTCAATGATGAAACGCACAATGTAGTTTTCAAAACAGTGGCAAAGGATCTGCGCCAGCTCATCACTGCTGTAGCGCAACGCTGAGTGGTATTCGAATGGGGAAGTGTTTGGCATAGGTCATCCAGGTTGATTTGCGCAACATATAGATGTAGACCCGTTTGTTTTGTAAGGCAAGTTTCCTGATGCGGCGATGAGAGGCGAAGGGCGGCCAGGGCACCAAATGAAAAAACCGGGCGTTGCCGCCCGGCGAAATTACTCTGGGTATCAAGTGAAGCTAAGGTTTGCAGTGGTGGTTATTCATCACATCAGAACTGGTAGGTCAGGGCGACGGCGATGACGTTGTCGTCTTTCAGACCCAGCTTATTATCGCCGTCGAGTTGGTTGATTTTATAATCGACGTAGGTCGACATGTTCTTGTTGAAATAGTAGTAAGCGCCAACGTCGATATATTTCACCAGGTCGGCATCGCCGATGCCTTCAATATCTTTGCCTTTCTGCTGAACATAACCCAGCGATGGGCGCAGACCGAAGTCGAATTGATATTGCGCAACCAGTTCCAGACCTTCCGCCTTATTGGCAAAGCCGCTAACGGAGGTAGAAGTGTTATTGATGGTCGCGGTGCCGGAAATAGGCGCGATATTACGGCTTTGCGAGTAGGTCGCTGCCAAATAAACGTCGTTATTGTCGTATTTCAGGCCGCCGGCCCAGATATCCGCTTTATCGCCTTTACCGAAGGTGCCTGCTTTTTGGCCGGCGGTACGGTTGGAAGAGGCGTAGGCAGCACCGACGCTCAGGCCGTCGATGATTTCATAGCTGGAAGACAGGCCCCAGCCGTCGCCATTCGCCTTGCTGTTGGCGCGGCCGTCGTTTTCGTTTTTGCCCTGGTACTGAACCGCGAATTTCAGACCTTCAACCAGGCCGAAGAAGTCGTTGTTACGGTAGGTGGCTACGCCGTTGGTACGGCCGTTCATAAAGTTGTCGGTCTTGACGTAGGCATCATCACCGAACTCAGGCAGCATATCCGTCCAGGCGCCGACGTCATAGATAATGCCGTAGTTGCGGCCGTAGTCGAATGAACCGATATCTTTATATTTCAGACCGGCGAAGCCCAGACGAGTCTTGGTGTCTTTCGCGCTGTCGGATTCAGAATGGTTAGCTGAAATCTGATATTCCCACTGGCCATAACCAGTCAGCATATCGTTAATTTGAGTAGCGCCTTTAAAACCGATACGCACATAGGTTTTATCGCCATCATTACCGGCATCGTCAGAGAAATAGTGCAGTGCTTTTACGCGGCCGTAAAAATCAAGTTTGTTGCCGTCTTTATTATAGATTTCTGCTGCCTGTGCTGTCTGCGCAATTAAAAGTGCCGGAATAATTACGGCCAGAAGATTACGTTTCATGATTTACCCTGCTTTATTCGATTGAAAGACGCTTATCATCAGTTGTACTGCTGTTTCACTGTGCCGCCCGTTTTGTTTGCAGCGCAGGTTTTTTACCGTAGTTATGTGATCTATTTATGACAAAATATTCATTTCCATGTCGAACGATTAAAAAAGTTGCGGAAAGAATGAATTTCTTCTTCGGACAACTGTCGGTGGTCGGTTTATCGCTAACAATGTCGCTCCAGGTTTCTGGAGGAATCATGTGTGAGATTTATACATTGGGTTACCTTGCGCGCCGTTACCCTGTTTTAACCATCCTGTTTTTGTGGACCTTCAATATCAAAAATCCCGATTTTTACCTGCCGTGATTGCGGGTAGTTTCAGGCTATTGGTAAATCGACAGGAGAAAATGATGCAACCTTCCCAACAGGCCGGGCAGCAGGCGTTCGGCGACATCGCCCCCAAGCTGGCACAACTCAGTGACAGCGTATTATTCGACGACGTGTGGCAGCGGCCAATACTGACTCCGCGTGAGCGCAGCCTGATCACCGTGGCGGTGTTGGTGGCGCTCAACCGCGTGGAGCAATTGCCGTTTCATCTGCAACTGGCCCAGCGCAATGGCGTGAACGTCGAACAGCTTGCCGAGTTGATCACTCATTTGGCGTTCTATGCCGGCTGGCCCGCGGCGGCCTCTGCCGTGGCGCGCCTGCGCGAACTGAAACAGGAGTAGTCTCATGCCATTCAGCCGCATCGCTTTGCACCAGGGTAAATCAGCGCAATACCTGAAAACCCTGTCTGACAGTCTGCACCAGGCGCTGGTCGAAACCTTCAATGTCCCGGCAGCCGATAAGTTTCAGGCCATCGATCAATACCGCCCCGGCGAATTGATTTATGATCGCGACTATCTTGGCGGCCCGCGTTCAGCGGACTATGTGCTGTTCTACATCACCATAGGCCGTCCGCGTGATACCGCCACCAAGCAGCGTTTTTATCAACGGCTGGCGGCGTTGCTGGCGGAGAATCTCCAGTTGCGTCCGCAGGATGTGATGGTGGTGATCACCACCACTCAATTGGATGAGTGGTCGTTCAGTGCGGGACGCGCCTCAATGATTGAAGGCCAGGCTGACGTGGCCGACGGTCTGTGGGACAATAGCGCCATCATTTCGTAGAGATATAGAGTTGAATGGCGCTCTCCCCCGCAGTTAAAGATCAGATTGGCCAGTGGTACAAAGCCCTGCAGCAGCAAATACCGGATTTTATTTCCCGTGCACCGCAACGGCAGATGATCGCCGAAGTGGCAAAAACGCTGGCCGGTGATTACCCGCGCCATCTGGCGATTGAGGCTCCGACCGGCGTAGGTAAAACCTTGTCATACCTGATCCCGGGGATCGCCGTCGGCCGCGCAGAGAGTAAACCTCTGGTGGTCAGCACCGCCAACGTGGCACTGCAGGATCAGATCTACAGCAAGGATTTGCCGCTGCTGAAGAAGATCATTCCCGATCTGAAATTTACCGGTGCCTTTGGCCGCGGGCGCTATGTTTGCCCGCGTAACCTGGCGGCGCTCTGCACTGACGTGAGCGAGCAGGGCGACCTGATGCTGTTTCTGGGTGACGAACTTGCGCCTTCGAGCGGTGAAGAACAGGCGCTGTGTCAAAAACTGAGCAAGGCGCTTAGCCGCCATGAGTGGGACGGGCTTCGCGACCATTATCAGCTGTCGATTGACGATCCGCTGTGGATCAAGCTCAGCACCGATAAAGCCAACTGCCTGGGCCGTAACTGCCATTACATTCGTGAATGCCCGTTTTATATCGCGCGTAAAGAGATTGAAACCGCCGATGTGGTGGTGGCTAACCATGCGTTGGTGATGGCGGCGCTGGAAACCGAGTCGGTACTGCCGAACCCGAAAGAGCTGCTGCTGGTGCTGGACGAAGGGCATCATTTGCCGGAGGTAGCGCGTGACGCGCTGGAGATTGAAGGTGAAATCACCGCCTTGTCGACCAATCTGCAGTTGGACATGATCGTGCGCCAGGTTGAGTTGTGCATGACGCAATACCGACCGAAAAGCCCGCCGGGGTTGGCAAACGACGAACGTTTGAAGAACCACTGTGAAGAACTGCGCGAACTGATCCAAATCTTTGAGCATCAGGTCAGCGCCTATCTGCCGACCGATACGGTCATCGCCGAACATCGATTTGAAATGGGGGAACTGCCGACGGAGATGGTAGAAACCTGCGCACGATTATTCAAGCTTACCGACGCCTTGCGCGGGCTGGCGGAGTTTATCGTCAACGATCTCAGCGAACAGACCGGCAAGCACGACATTGTGCGGCTGCACCGCTCGATCATTCAGATGAGCCGCACCCTGGGCTATCTGGAGGCGATGAGTAAACTGTGGCGGCTGGCCGCGCTGGATAAATCTTCCAACGCACCGATCTCCAAATGGGTCACGCGCGATCTGCGTGATAACGTGACCCACCTGTACCTGCATTGTGTGGGCATTCGCGTTAGCGATCAGCTGGAAAAGCTGCTGTGGCGCAAGGTGCCGCACGTGGTGATCACCTCGGCGACGTTGCGCTCGCTGAACAGCTTTGCGCGGCTGCAGGAAATGAGCGGCCTGAGTGAAAAGGCCGGCGATCGCTTTGAATCCCTGTCTTCCCCCTTCAATCATGTGGAACAGGGCAAAATTGTTATTCCGAATATGCGCTTTGAGCCGTCGATGGCCAATGAAGCCGAACATCTGGAAGAGATGGCGCGCTTTTTCCGCGCCGAGCAGGCCACTGGCAAGCACAAAGGGATGCTGATCCTGTTCAGCAGCCACCGGGCGATGCAGACCTTCCTCAGCTATGTGACCGATCTGCGCCTGATGCTGCTGGTACAGGGCGATCAGCCACGCTATCGGCTGGTGGAAGAACATCGTAAACGGGTCGAAAAGGGCACGGCCAGCGTGTTAATCGGCCTGCAGTCGTTTGCCGAAGGGCTGGATCTGAAAGGTGAGCTGCTGACCCAGGTGCATATCCACAAAATCGCTTTCCCGCCGATCGACAGCCCGGTGATCCTGACCGAGGGGGAATGGCTAAAATCGCTGAAGCGTTATCCGTTTGAAGTGCAGAGCCTGCCAAGCGCCTCGTTCAACCTGATCCAACAGGTGGGGCGACTGATCCGCAGTAATGAATGCCACGGCGAGATCGTGATTTACGATCGCCGCCTGCTGACCAAAAGCTACGGTTCGCGTTTGCTGGCGTCACTGCCGGTATTTCCTATCGAACAGCGGGAAGTGCCGGAGGCCGACAAGGCACACCTGGCCGCCATTAAATCTGCCGCTGCGGCGGAGAAAAAAGACAAAAAGCGCAAGAGTCCGTTTACCCGCCGACGTACGCGTTAATCAAAGCAGCGGGGGCAGGCGGCGCTTCACCGGCGTGGTTTTGACGATGGAAGTGTTGCTCTGCGCGCGTTCGGCCAGTCGATCGAGGATCTGGTCGAGTTGCTCCATCGAGTGCGCCACCAACCGCACGATAAAACAGTCCTCGCCGGTCACCTTGTCACACTCAATCACCTCCGGGATATCCTGGATCAACTGTTCGACCTTCTTGAGCATGCCCGGCAGCGGTTTGATGCGCACCAGCGACTGAAAAGCGTAGCCCAATGCCTGCAAGTTGACGTTCAGGGTATAACCCTGGATCACACCATTTTCTTCCAGCCGCCGCAGGCGCTCTGAAGTACTGGGTGAAGACAGCCCGGCTCTGGCGCTGAGCGTTTTCAGTGACACCCGTGCGTCTTCCGCCAGCAGGGTCAGTATTTGGCGATCGATATCATCCATAAGTTCCCCATTAGGTTAATTTGGATTTATGCCTTAAATAAAAAGGCAGTTAAGCATGTTGGCCTTTTTTATGCCATAGAAACCGGCGCGATAAAGTCGCAAGCTAAGCGTATTGAGTTATCCTGAGGAAACAACGATGAACGCAGAGATAAAACGCGGCTCGCTGGAGATGGTTGCCGCGATGCTGATTTCCGGCACCATTGGTTGGTTTGTGCTGATGTCGGGCCAATCGGTAGTGAATGTGGTGTTCTGGCGCTGTGCGGTGGGGGCGCTGGTATTACTGGGCATTTGCGCGGCGCTGGGCCAACTGCGGCGTGACAGTTTGACCCGTACCACGCTATTGGTGGCGATTGCCGGTGGCATTGCGCTGGTGGTCAACTGGCTGCTGCTGTTTGCCGCTTATTCCTATGCGTCGATCTCCATCGCTACGGCGGTGTACAACACCCAGCCGTTTATGCTGGTGGCGCTGGGTGCGTTGTTCCTCGGTGAGAAACTGACTGCCCGTAAACTGTTATGGCTGGTGCTGGCGTTTATCGGCATGATGCTGGTGGTGTTGGCGCAGCCGAAGCAGGCGGGCGGACAGAACAACTACCTGATGGGTATTCTGCTGGCGCTGGGGGCGGCGTTTTTCTATGCCCTGATGGCGCTGGCCGCCAAACGGCTGAAAGGAACGCCGCCACATCTGATTGCGCTGATCCAGGTGACGGTCGGCGTCGTGATGCTGCTGCCGCTGGTGGATTTCCATGCATCGGCCAATGCCGGGCAATGGGGCATACTGCTGACGCTCGGGGTATTGCACACCGGGTTCATGTACGTGTTGCTGTATGGCGCGATCCAAAAGCTGCCGACCAACCTGATCGGCTCGCTGTCGTTTATTTATCCGATTGCCGCCATGCTGGTAGACCGGCTGGCGTTTGGCCATCGCTTGGTGGCGCTGCAGTTTGCCGGAGCGGCCATTATCCTGCTGGCAACCGCAGGCATGAACCTGCTGGGTGAGCGCCGCGTGCGGCTAACGGCTGCGCCAGGCGGCAAGCAGGTACCTGAACAGTGATTTGCCGGGCTGGCTTGTAAGCTGATTTTTGACAGTCGTAAATAGCCTTACCCCTGCAATAACGCCTCAAACGCCGCGCTGGCCGGGCATTGCGCCAGCGCGCTGTACATCACCAGTCGTAAATGATTTTCCTCATCGACAATGAACGAAGCATGTTCAAAAGTCACCTGGCCGACCTCCGGCACCTTGAAAGTACGCTGCCCCTGGCAACGACCGTGAATATCATGCTGCTGCCACAGTTGGCGGAACTGCGGCGACACTTGTTCCAGTGCCTGCACCCGTTGCTGCATGGTGGCGTCTTCCGGCGCGCGGGCGTAGTCGCGGCGAAAGCTGGCCAGAACCTGAGGCGCCTGTGCCTGCCATTCCACCAGGCGCTGGTTGAGTTGCGGATCGGCGAACAGCATCCACAGCATGTTGCGCTGCTCCGCCGGGCGATCGCCGATGGCGAACAGCAAATCCGCCGCCGGGTTCCAGGCGATGATGTCCCAGCTCAGGTTCATGACGTAAGCCGGCCGCAGTTGCAGGTCGTCCAGCAGGCGGCGCACCAGCGGCGAAACCTGACACCACTGATGACCGACCGGTACCGGCGGGCGCTGATGCGCCAGCAAAAACAGATGGTAGCGCCCGGTCGCGTCCAGCTTCAGCACCCGTGCCAGATTCTCCAGAAAATCCACCGAGGCATTGATTTCTCGCCCCTGTTCCAGCCAGGTATACCAGGTGAGACCGACGCCTGCCAGAGCGGCCACTTCTTCCCGTCGCAGCCCCGGAGTCCTGCGCCGGGTACCACTCGGCAGACCTACTGCCTGCGGCGATAATTTCTCGCGCTTTTGACGCAGAAAATCCGCCAGATCCTGGCGGGTGCGGTTGAGAGTACGCGGCGGCATAGTGGCTGTCCTGTTGCTGTTAGTAATAGTATAACTGGCTATATAGTAACAGTTTAAGACATGTTCCATACTGCCGCCATCCCAATCTCTGGAGGTCATTATGGAACAGTCATTAGCGGGGGACGATCGTCGTCTGTCGGGGTTGCCGGTGTTGTTACTGGGCGGTTTTGTCACGGTGTTCGACCTGTTTGTGGTGAACGTGGCAGCACCGGTGATCCAGCAACAATTCGCCGCTGATTTTGCCGGCCTGGGTCTGATTATTGCCGGTTATGAGCTTGCATTCGGCGTGTTGCTGATTGCCGGTGGGCGGTTGGGCGATCGCTTTGGTCGTCGTCGCATGTTCAGTCTCGGCATGTTGGGCTTTACGTTAACGTCTGCGCTGTGTGGCTTGGCGACCTCTCTGAGCATGTTGATCGTAGCGCGCTTTTTGCAGGGGGCGACGGCGGCGCTGTTGTTCCCGCAGATCTATGCGTTGCTGCGCGTGTTGTATGGCCCGCAGCGGCGGCGGCGGGCCTTTGCCTGGCTGGGTATGACGCTGGGGCTGGCGGCGATTTTTGGTCAGATTTTCGGTGGCTTTATTATCGAAGCCGATATCTTCGGCAGCGGTTGGCGAATGATTTTTCTGATCAATCTGCCGGTGGGAGCGCTGGCCATGCTGGCGGCGCGGCGTATTCCCGAATCACGTCTCGAACAGGCGCAGCGGCTGGATGGCGTTGGCCTGCTGTTGGCAGCAACCGGGCTGTTGCTGCTGCTGGTTCCGCTGCTGGAAGGGCCGTCGCGTGGCTGGCCCTGGTGGGTGTTGCCTACGCTGGCGCTGGGTATAGCGGTGCTGTGGGCCTTTATCCGCTGGGAACGGCGGTTGGCGCAGCGTGCGGGGGACGCGGTGCTGGATCCGGCATTGCTGCGGCAGGGGAGTTTTACCCCGGGCGTGATGGTGGTGCTGGCGATTTACTCGACCGCCTCTTCGTTTTTTCTGTGTTTTGCCCTGCTGTTGCAGGCGGGTATTGGCCTGACGCCGTTTCAGGCCGGCAGCCTGTTTGCACCCGCCAGCGTGGCTTTTATGCTGGCCTCATTGCTGGCACCGACGCTGGTACAGCGCTGGGGCAATGGCGTGCTGGCGCTTGGCGTGGTGATTTACGCCACCGGGATGGCACTGCTGGTGGCGCAGGTGCTGTGGGGCGCGGCGCTGGTTCAGCCACTGTGGCTGTTGCCGGGGCTGGTTGTTCTGGGTTTTGGTCAGGCACTGAGTATGACACCGCTGCTTAACCTGGTGCTCGGACTGGCAAAAGAACAACAGGCGGGGATGGCGGCCGGGGTGATTTCCACCGTTCAACAGGTGGGTGGGGCGTTGGGGATTGCCGCCAGCGGCGCGTTTTTTGTTCCCTTGTTGGCGGGCGGCGCGGGCGCAGAGGGTTATGGGCGGGCGTTTGCCGGGGCCATGGTTTACAACCTGCTGGCGATGGCCGTTGCCCTGGGGCTGCTGAGGTGGATCATCCAACAACAGCGCAAAGTGGATCTTTAGTAAAGCTGTGGCGGGTGTTATTGCTATTCATCCACCCGATAACGTTGAAGGATGCCTGACGTCATGTACCAACCCGCCTCATTTCGCGATGACAGCCTGGAAAGTCAAATTGCTCTGGTACGTGCCCACCCGCTGGGCATGTTAATCAGCTACGGTGAACAGGGACTGGTAGCGGATCCGCTGCCGTTTTTGATTGACGCCGATGAGCAGGGCAATATTGTGTTGCGGGCGCACCTGTCCCGCACCAATCCCCATTGGTCCTTGCTACAGACCCTGCAGGAGTGCCTGGTAGTGTTTCAGGGGCGTGAGGGCTATGTCTCGCCGGGCTGGTATGAAACCAAGCGTCAGACCGGCAAGGCGGTGCCGACCTGGAATTACAGCGTGGTGCAACTGCGCGGTGTGCCGCGGGTAACGGAGGACGCTGGCTGGTTGCGACAACAGCTGGACGGGTTGACGGCGTTGCAGGAAGGCCGCCAGCCTGAACCCTGGCATATCGGCGATGCTCCGGCCAATTATATCGCTGCACAGATCCGGGGCATTGTCGGTATTGAGATCTCCGTGACTCACCGCGAAGGCAAATGGAAGATGAGCCAGAACCGCAACGCCGAAGATGTCGAGGGGGTGATCGCCGCGCTGCGAGCCGGTGATGTTGACCAGCAGCAACTGGCAGATGAGGTTGAGCGGCGGCGTGGATAAGGTATGCTGGCTCCAGACTGAATCAGGGGAAAGCAGACCATGGATTACACCAAAATCATTAAAGAGATCGGCCGTGGCAAGAACCATGCGCGCGATCTGGATCGGGAAACCGCCTTTCAGCTCTATCAAAAGATGCTGGCCGATGAGGTTGGCGAATTGGAACTGGGCGGCATCCTGATTGCCATGCGGATTAAAGGCGAAGCCGAAGAGGAAATGCTCGGCTTTTATCAGGCGATGCAACAGCAGGTGATCCGCCTGCAGGCTCCGTCTGGGCGACCGATGCCGGTAGTGTTGCCGAGCTATAACGGCGCGCGCAAACAGGCGAACCTGACGCCGCTACTGGCGCTGTTGCTCAAACGCGTCGGTCTGCCGGTGGTGGTACATGGCGTGCTCGATGACAGCACCCGCGTCACCAGCGCCGAAACCTTCCAGGCGTTGGGCCTGCCCTGGTCGCAAGATGTTGCTCATGCGCAGCAGCGCCTGGATGCAGGTGAAGTCGTGTTTATCCCGGTTTCCACCTTGTCTGCCCCTCTGGAGCGTCAACTTGGCCTGCGCTGGCGCATGGGGGTGCGTAACAGCGCCCATACCCTGGCCAAACTGGCCACCCCGTTTGCCGAGCAGGATGTGCTGCGTATTGCCAGCGTGTCGCACCCGGAATACGTCGGCCGTGTGGCCTCGTTTTTCCGCCAAATCGGCGCTCGTGGGCTACTGATGCACGGTACCGAAGGCGAGGCCTATGCCAACCCGCAGCGATGCCCACAGATCCATTACATGGTTAACGGCGAGCAGCAGGTGCTGCTGGAACGACCAGTGCAGGATGAAATTCCCGAGCTGCCGGCGGCAAAAGATGCCGAGACCACCGCGCGCTGGACCGAACGTTGCCTGGCGGGTGAGGTGGCGGTTCCGCTGGCGATCCAACGCCAGATTGCCTGCTGCCTGCTGGCCGCCGGTGAGGTTGACACCCTGGAACAGGGTTTGGAACGTTTACGCAGCGCGTAAATCCCTTGGCTATACTGGAACACTTCGCTATTCGGCTGAAAGGATGGTTATGCAACAGGCTCTCGATTACTTCAATCAATTGAATCAGGATTATCTTGAGGTTCACCGCACCAAAGAAGATCTGTTCTGGCACAACTATATGGGCACCGGTGGTGACGATGTTTCAACACACTTTTCGGCGGCGGAAAGCGCTTATAAACGCTTTATCGCCGAACCGCGTCGATTGGCGGAAATTCGTCAGTTGCTGGCTGGGCTGGAAGTTCTGCCGCAGGACGCACAGCGCGATGCGCTGCAACATGGGCTGAATGGCTGGCTGCGTTTCTTTGACTGTAACGCCATTGAAGATGCCGAGGCCCAGACGCTGCTGGATCAAATCATCAGTGCCGAGGCGGACTTGTATACCCGGCGCAAGGCCAACCCGGTCAGCCATCTGAATGCCGCCGGGCAGCGGGTGAACGCCTCGCTCGGTGAGTTGCTGACCAACCAGGCCACCAATGAAAATGAAGACCACCGCCGCAGTTCGCAGAATGCGCTGCGTGAGCTGGAACAGTGGCTATTGCACAACGGTTTGCCGGAGCTGATTAGCCTGCGTAACCGCTTTGCGCGCCAGATGGGTTTTCGCAACTATTTCGACTACAAGGTCAACAAAACCGAGCGCATGACGCCGGAGCAGTTGTTCACCATTCTGGATCGTTTTGAGCAGCAAACCCGCGAGGCCAATTCACGCAGTCTGCAGCAGTTGGCGGCGCAAAAGGGCGAGCAGGCGCTGCAACCCTGGAACGTGCGCTTCGCCAGCGCCGGTGACGTGACCCGACAACTGGATCCTTACTTCCCGTTTGCCCAGTCGCTTGAACGTTGGATCAACAGCTTCAAAAGGTTGCACATCGGTTTTCGTGGCGCGCAGATGGATCTCGATCTGTTGGTGCGTCAGGGCAAGTATGAAAACGGCTTTATGCACGGCCCGGTACCGCCGTTTATCCAGCAGGGGAAATGGCTGCCGGCGCGGATTAATTTCACCAGTCTGGCGCAGCCGGATCAGGTGGGCAGTGGCGCTCATGGGCTCAATACGCTGTTCCATGAGGGCGGCCATGCTGCGCACTTTGCCAATATCTGCCAGAACGCACCCTGCTTCTCGCAGGAGTTCCCGCCGACCTCAATGGCCTATGCGGAAACCCAGTCGATGTTCTGTGACAGCCTGCTGGACGACGCCGATTGGCTGAAACGCTATGCGAAAAACGCCGCCGGTGAGCCGGTGCCGGACGCGCTGATTGAGGCCAGTATTGCGGCACGCCAGCCGATGCGTGCGTTCAATGAACGTCATATTCTGCTGGTGCCTTACTTTGAATGGGCGCTGTATCAGTGGGATGAGCAACAGCTGACACCAGAGGCGATTACCGCACTGGCGCGCGAGGTTGAGCACAAAATTCTGGGCATTAGCGGCAGCCCGCGTCCGACGCTGGCGATCCCGCATCTGTTGTCGCTGGAGTCGGCCTGTTCCTATCAGGGGTATCTGCTGGCACTGATGGCGGTCGAACAGACGCGCCATTTCTTCTTGCAGCGTGACGGCTATCTTACCGATAACCCGGCGATTGGCCCGGATCTGGCGCACCACTACTGGCTACCGGGTAACGGTGTCAGCCATGATGAGACGCTACGCAGCCTGACCGGCGAAGGCTTTAACCCGGACTATCTGGCGCAGGCCTGTAACCAGACAGTGGCGCAGGCGTGGCAGGATGCTCAGCAGACCATCGCTGCTGCCGCTGCCCGGCCGCAAACGGCGGCGGACTTCGACCTGGCAGCGCATATCCGCGTGGTGGATGGCGAGCAGGTGCTGGCGGATAACGCCGAGGGCGATGAAAAGATGTGCCGTGACTTCGCCGCAGCGATTAACGCACGTCTGGCCTGAAATCGCTGAACAAGCCCGCCGCGTGTCTGCACCGGCGGGCTTTTTATCACCACCCGTGAGCGATCAGCGCTTCTGCGCATCCGGGCGGGTCATGTCGAAACGGTGCTGTTCCGAGATGCCATAGTAGGCGCTCGGCCCACCGGCACGCAGAATTGGTTCGGCGGCGGCAGTCTGATAGATGCCGTGTTCGTCCAGCAGCGCGGGATCGATATGCACCGCCACCACTTCGCCCAACACCAGCCAGGTATCCACCTTGTCACCCGCGGCGCTTTGCAATTGAATGCACTGCGACAGGCGGCATTCAAAGTTAACCGGGCTTTCCGCTACGCGTTCGGCCTTCACCAGGCGGCTGGGCAGCGGTGTCACGCCGGCAAAAGCAAATTCATCTTCACCGCGCGCCAGGCTGGCGGAACTGTTATTCATGGCATTGGCCAGTGGACGCGTCGCCAGATTCCAGACAAATTCCCCGGTTTCGACGATGTTCGCCACGCTGTCTTTCCAGCCGCTGCTGGCGAAGCCGATGATCGGCGGACGATAATTGAAGCAATTAAAAAAACTGTAGGGTGCCAGGTTGCGTTGGCCGGTGACGCTGACCGAGGAAATCCAGCCTATCGGGCGCGGGCCGACAATGGCGTTCAACGGATCGTGTGGCAAACCATGGCCGGCGGCGGGTTCATAGTAATAACGGGACTCACTGCTCATAGGTGGCCTGAGATAGGGGAAACAGAGCTAATATTTTGACGTGTTTCCCGCCGCCTGCAAGTTTGTCTTCGCTTTATGGTATCTTACGCGCCAGAAATACCTTTAAGAGAGCCCGTCACGGTGGAAAAAAAGAAAAGCTTCCCGCAGCAGAAAAGCGGACTGCACCCGCGTAACCGTCATCGCTCACGCTATGACTTTCCGGCGCTGATCGCCAGCTGCCCGGCGTTGGAGCCGTTCGTCAAGCCGAACGCCTGGGGCGATATCTCGGTAGATTTTGCCGATCCGGCGGCGGTTAAAATGCTCAACCGTGCGTTGCTGCAACACTTCTATGGTATCGAGCACTGGGATATTCCCGCCGATTACCTGTGCCCGCCAATCCCGGGGCGCGCCGATTACCTGCACCATCTGGCCGATCTGCTGGCGACCAGCAACGACGGTGAGATCCCGCGTGGCAAAGGCGTGGCGATCCTTGACGTGGGCATTGGTGCCAACTGCATTTATCCGATCGTAGGCCTGCGCGAATACGGCTGGCGTTTTACCGGTTCAGAGATTGACCCGGTGTCGCTCAATTCGGCCAAAATGATCGTCGAAATGAACCCGACGTTAAGAAACAGCGTGCGCCTGCGCCTGCAAAAACAGCCGGAGTTTATCTTTAACGGCATCATTGGTGTGGCTGAGAAGTTTGACGCTACGCTGTGCAACCCGCCATTCCACGGCTCCGAGCAGGAAGCGCAGGCCAGCACCCGCCGCAAACTGCACAAGTTGGGCAAGGGCGAAGTGGCCGACAAGCCGGTACAGAACTTTGGCGGCAAGAATAACGAACTGTGGTGTGAAGGCGGCGAAGAAGCCTTCGTGCGTAAAATGGTCGAAGAAAGCGTCAGCAAGGCGCAGAACTGCCTGTGGTTCACTTCTTTGATATCCAAACACACCACTTTGCCGTCGATTTATCACGCGGCGAAGTTGGCCGGGGTGGCGGAAGTGCGCACTATCGAGATGGCGCAGGGGCAAAAGATCAGCCGCTTTGTCGCCTGGACCTTCCATGACGCCGAGCAGCAGGCCGCCTGGGCGGCAGAACGCTGGCGCTAATTTTCCAGGCGCCGGTTATTTAACCGGCGCCAATAATACTTCGCGTTTTCCTTTCAATTTCTTCAACTTGCGTTATTCTCAATGCGGCTACCATAATAAAAATCCTGATTTAATTATTTATTCAAAAATTAATAGTTACTTTACTGAATTGATATATTTATCCCGGTTAGCGTTATCTGTCTGGAGAATTAGGCCTGCCTGTTTCTCTGGTTGATGCGCGCCTGCGTGTGGGCGCGGCGTGCGTAAAAATAAAATGAGAAGCCATTGTTCGCTAAATCATCTGCCAGAAGGATTTTTACCCTATGCTGTTACGATTCAGTCAGTTAAACACCCACAGCCGTGCGGAATTGAACGCGATAGAAAATGCCGTTGCCATGATTGTATTTAAACCCGACGGCACCGTGCTGCGAGCCAATGATTTATTTCTGCAAACTATGGGATTCCAGAGCCAGGAAGTGATCGGCCAACATCACCGTATTTTTTGTGACCCGCAATATGTTACGAGTACGGCATACCGTAAGCACTGGGAAATGTTAAATCATGGCAAGCCGATTACCGACAATATAAAGCGCATTCGCAAAGACGGTGAAGTTGTATGGCTGCAGGGTACCTATACCCCGGTATTGAACAAGCAGGGGCGGGTGATGGAGATCGTCAAGATTGCCAGCGTGGTGACCGAACGCATTACCCAGGCACAGGAACATCAAAGTTTACTGGCAGCGTTAAATCGATCTATGGCGATGATCACTTTCAACGCACAGGGAAAGATCCTCGACGCTAATGACAATATGTTGAATCTGATGGGTTATCGGCTGGAGGAGGCACGCGGACAGTCGCATGCGGTGCTCTGCCCGCCAGAATTTGCCGCCTCTGACGATTACCGTCAGCACTGGCAACGTTTGGCTCGCGGTGAGTTTATCACCGGGCGTTTTGAGCGGGTAAATCGTCGTGGGGAGCGAGTCTGGCTGGAGGCCAGTTATAACCCGATCCTCAACGAAGATGGGCGGCTGGTGAAAGTGGTGAAGATTGCCCAGGACATTACCCGGCTGATGATCCAGCAGCAGCACGAGGAAGAGATGGTTCGCAATGCGCACCATCTTTCTTTGGATACCGACAGAACCGCGGCGCAGGGGGCGGTGATCGTGCAGCAGGCGGTGGCGGGCATGCAGCAGGTGGAAGCGGCCGCACGCGATACTTCCGCCGTGGTCAGCGAACTGGGCAAAGGATCACAGCAAATTGGTGCCATGGTGGAGTCAATCCGTAAAATTGCTTCTCAAACCAATTTGCTGGCAATCAATGCTTCTATTGAGGCCGCGCACGCGGGGGAACACGGGCGCGGTTTTGCCGTGGTCGCCAACGAAGTGCGTACTCTGGCAGAACAGTCCCGCCAGGCGGCGACAGAAATCGAAAGGATTACCAAAGCGATTCAACAGGGCGTGGCGGCGGCGATTGCCGGAATGGCGGTCTGTGTGGAGCAAGCGGGCGGTGGCGTTGCCCTGACGCATGATGCCGGTGAGGTGATCAATCAGGTGAATGTGGGTATGCAGGACGTGGTGAAACTTATGCAGACTTTCACGTCGGTTAAACAAGAAGGTGCATTGCACTGATCGCCCCTGCGCTAGCCCTGGCAACGGGGTTAGCGCCTTTATCGCTTTACTATTCTCCTGATTGTTTATCTTTGGTTCAAACTCGCCGGTTTGACATTCTGTATGCTACAACTAAAAGTGAACGAACGTTCGTTCACTTTTAGTTGTTTTGAACATCGCTAGCCACATTTCAACCGCGAGACAGAACCATGGGAAACCGAGAAAAAATTGTTGATGCCGCATTGCATAGCTTTACCCACAAGGGGTTTCACCAGACCAGTATGCGAGATATCGCACTGGCAGCGGGCGTCAGCGTGGGCAATCTTTACAATCATTTTGCTGGTAAGGATGATTTGATTGGTGAAATCGCGTTGCTGGAGAATGCGTTTTTCAGCGAGTTTGCCGCACAGTTGACCGCAGGGAAACATCTACCAAAGCAGGCGCTGTCCGACTTTTTCAACGCTTATCACGCTTTTGTGTCTGCACCGGACAGCGTGCAATTGTCGGCAGAGATTGTGGCGGAGGTTGCGCGTAATCCCACCCTGGCGGAGCGATTTGATGCCAACCAGCAGCAACTGATGGATGCACTGGTGCAGGTTATCGTTCTGGCGCAGCAGGCTGACGAGATTGCGGTAGCGTTGGATCCGCGCGAGCTTGCCCAACTGATTCTGGACGTGATTGAAGGCCAGGCCTGGCGGCAGGCGATTTTCCCTCGCAAGGCGTCGACGGTGGCCAATCACTTGCTGGAACAGTTGATTTTCACGCAAGGGTAATGGGGGCAAAATGTTTGATATACAACCTTACCGCGAATCCTGCCGATTACAGACGGCAGCGTTGATTTACTCTGCCTTCGATGACAAATTTCAACGCCAGTGCGGGCTGAGCGCACGTCAACAATGGCGGTTGTTTTACTGGCTGTGGAGCTGGAAACAGAGCACCAGTCAGGAACAGAGCTTTGTCGTTAGGCGAGCGGGTAAGGTAGTGGCAGCATTTGGGCTCAAGTCAGCGGGGCGACTGGGTAATTCTGCGTTAAGGGAACGCCCGTTGCCAATCCTGCGTTTGTGCCGCCGTTACGGCATGCTGAACTTTTGGCGCATGTACCTGCAAATCGTGACGTTACAGCATGATCCTGCTGGCGGTGAACTGTATCTCTCCTACCTGGCGGTGGATGAAAAGCAGCGGGGCAAAGGCGTGGGGAAAATGTTGATCCAATGGATAACGGAGTATGCGGCGGCACAGCGGCCTAACCGTTGGCTGCGTTTGCACGTGAGCCAACAAAATACCGGCGCACGGCGGCTGTATCAACAATGTGGTTTCAACATCGGTCGGCGGGAGAGACATGCTTCGCTGTGGTTGCTGTTTCGCCAGGCAAACTGGCTGCTCATGGAGAAGCGCATCGGGGAAACACGATGAAAAAAATAGTCGTTTCTTTACTGGCACTGTTTGTGGTGGCGTTAGGCTGGGTTCTCAACGTCAATGACTATCAATATGTCACAGAACCGGTTCGGTTGGCCGCTGGTGGGAACTCACTTGCCGGTACGCTGGTGCTGCCGAAGAACATGCAGGGGAAGCCGGGGGTGATTGTCTTTGTTCATGGTGATGGCCCTGCCAATGCCAGCCGTGACGAAGCCTACTACAGTATTTGGGAAAGCATGGCTGAACAGGGCTATGCCGTTTTATCTTTTGATAAACCGGGTGTCGGCGGCTCTTCTGGCAATTGGTTGCACCAAACCATGAATGACCGGGCAAAAGAAACGGCGGACATTATTGACTGGGCCAGAAAAGACGGACGCTTTAACCCGCAATGTGTCGGGTTGTGGGGCGCAAGCCAGGCGGGTTGGGTGATGCCAGAAGTTGCACGACTGCGGCCCGATATCGTTTTTACGTTGGTGATGTCTCCGGCGATCAACTGGTTAACGCAAGGGCAATATAACACCCGAGCGGAAATGGAGGCTGCAGGTATTGATGAGCAACGAATTCAGGAACGCGAAGCACAGGGGAGGCGCGTGCTGTCCTTGTTAAAACAGCCGGACGGTTACACGCAGTACCGCAGAGAGTATGGTGCTGCGGCGGCCTTGAGTGCCGATCGCTGGCAGTTTATTCGAGCCAACATGGCCAGTGATGCCACTGCGGGGTTGAGCCATTACAAAACACCGGTACACCTGATGGTGGGGGGGCGTGACATTAACGTTGACGCGAACGAAACTGAACGCGTTTACCGGCAAGTCATCTCCGCCGATCTGTTGACGGTGATGCGAATCGAGCAGGCTGACCATGCCATGGTCAAACCGCTGTTTGTGCGTTACCCGTCGTTGATCAAGATTGTCGGCCTGTTTGCGCCGCGATCGATACAGTATGACGCTTACCTGCAGGATGTGGCGGCGTTCCTTGCCGCCCACCCCTGCACGCCGCGGTGATGATTGTCAGGACGTTTCCGGCGGCGTTCCCGCGTTCGGAGCATAAGAAAGCTGCATGGCCTGTTGTGGCATGGCGATATCGGCCTGGTCGAAATGCATTTTTACCAGGCGATCGAGCGCGTACTGCACCACCCACTGTTTCAACGCCTGGGTGCGAACGGTGACCCGGGTGGTGAAGGAACGGTCACCCAGCGCGACCACGCCGTTGAATACCGGTTCGCCGACCAGAAAATGTTTCACCTGATCGTCTTGTTTCAATGCATCAACGGCCTGATGCAGCACTTGATGGACATGATCGATGTCTTCGTCGCGGCTAACGCTGTAATTGGCTCGGTAGACGCCAAATTCGCGGGCATAGTTGGCCAGCGTGGTGATCGAAGAAAAGGGAACGATGTGATACACGCCGTAGTCGTCCCGCAGACCGATTGAACGGATAGTCATGCGCTCCACCGTGCCGGTAATACCGCTGACGGTGACATATTCGCCGGTATTCATGCCGTTTTCGAACTGGATGAATACGCCGGTAATCACATCTTTCACCAGCGTTTGCGCCCCAAAGCTGATAGCCAGCCCCAGTGCTCCGGCACCGGCCAGCAGGGGCGCAATGTTAATCCCCACCTGTGACAGCACAATCATGATGGTAATGGTGCTGATAACGATGGCCAGTACGTTGCGAAACAGCGTCAATAAGGTACGTTCACGCGCGCTAGGGCGAATACCGTTGCTCAGTTCCAATGCCAGGCGGTGTTCGATAATACTGGCCATCAGCGTCCAGCTGAACACGGCAATCACCACAATCAGCAGGATATGCACCAGCCCGCCAATGATTTTCTCGCCGTTTTCGCTGCCGGCCCACTGGTACAAATTGATCAGATGCCAGGCGTCAAACAGCAGCAGCGTCACCGCCAACACCACTATCACCCGAAGTATTTTCAACCCATTGGGAATATAGGAGTTAATGCGTCGTTCCAGCATTGGGTAGCGTCGGTTGACGTCATCCGGCAGTGAGATTCGTCGGAAAATCCAACGGGTCAGCATGCCGGAAAGCAGGGCGCCGAGGCCAACGACCACCAGGCTTTTCACTGTCGCGGTCATCATAAAGCGCAGGCTGTTGCCGATATCAAACTGCGACAGCGCAAATAACACCAGGAAATAGGCGATCGCCAGCAGGTGCCAGACGTGGCCCAGACCGCGCAAAATAATGCTGAAAAATGCCATGGATCGTTCGGCCAGCAGGTTGATTTGCCGTTGTATCGGTTTGCGGTTACGCAGGATCAGTGCCACCGCATACAGCGTCAGGGCCAGCATGATAATCAGATTGGCGGCCGCCGCAGCCGGATAGCTGATTTGCGTCGCCACTACCGGCACCACCACCATCAGACCGTAGCCAATCAGGCCGCTCAGCCAGGCGAGACGCTGGTTCCAGTAGTGGGCGCTGGCATCGCTAAACGGGAAGGGGCGCAGATAATCGAAGTTGGGCGAGAAAATCAGCCGCAGTATCGCCTTGAAGAATTCGATAACCGCAAAGGCGCTAAGAAACAGGGTTTGCAAGCGCAGGATGGTCGCGCTGTCGGCATTAACATGGCGAGCAAGCAGGTTGCCCGCCGCCAGCGCCAGCAGCAATACCAGCAGATCGACGGCGAAAGCGCCGAGGATGGCCGTCGGCAATTTATACCACGGCCCCTGCTGCAATTTGGCGTTGTGTCCCCAACTGCCCATGCGTTTGTACAGCGGGTGGACCAGCCGACGGATCAGATGGAAGATGGCGAAGGTCACCGCGACCGTCAGCAGAAAGTAGCCCAGGGCGCGGAAAAAACTGTCGGGATTAAAACTGCGTTTTGGCCCCGAGTCGATCAGCTTTTGCAGCGAGTTCAGCCTTTGGTTAACGCTGCTGATGCCCCCTTGTGCCAGATTGCTCAGATTATCGCTCAGCGACTCTGGCGTTTCTGACGCTTCTGTTTTCGGCGGGCCGTTGGCAGATTGATCTGCTGCCTGTCTGAGGTGGCCGATCAGCGCGGCGCGGGCCTTATCGTCTTGCAGAATATCCGCCAGTGCGGCGTAAGAGGCTTTTTGCTGTTGGCTTTGGTCAACGGGGGCGGTTTTCTGCGCGGATTGCGCCATCGCCAATGGGGAAACTGTGCAGGCTATCAGCAGCAGTAACAGGGGAAACCAGCGTTCTCGCAGATGAGAACCTAATCGGGAGTATGCGGTTGCGGGCATTTATCCTCTCTTGGGGCTCTGTAAATCGGCGGATTAAAGACAAATGTTAATAAAAACAAGCAATATAGTAGGAAATGATACGAGGCGGGGAGTGGGAACGCGTGCTAAATAGAAACGGCGAGCGCTGAGTGCGCCCGCCGTTGAACAGGATAAATCAGGAAACGTGCTGCAGGAACTCTTTCAAACGCGGGCTTGGCGGGTTGTTGATCAACTCGTGAGGGTTGCCGTCTTCCGCAATCCGTCCCTTATCAATAAAGATCAGCCGTGACGCCACTTTTTCGGCAAAGCCGACTTCGTGGGTGACGATCACCATGGTCATGCCTTCTTCCGCCAGATCCTGCATCACCTTCAGCACTTCATGGCGCAGTTCCGGATCAAGCGCAGAAGTTGGCTCATCGAACAGCATCATTTTCGGCTTCACCGCCAGCGCACGGGCGATAGCCACGCGCTGTTGCTGGCCACCGGAAAGCTCTGAAGGATAGTGATGCGCACGTTCAGCCAGGCCAACTTTTGCCAGCAGGTCGCGTGCCAGCTTTTCCGCATCCGACTTTTTCAGTCCGCGCACGCGGATAGGGCCAAAGGCGACGTTTTCCAACGCGGTCAGGTGTGGGAACAGGTAAAACTGTTGGAACACCATGCCGGCTTCCTGACGGATCAACCGATCGTCAACCTTGGGATCGTTAGCTTTCAGGCCGTCGACGATCAGATCGCCGCTGGTGATCTCTTCGAGCTTGTTGATACAACGCAGCAGCGTAGATTTACCGGAGCCGGAAGGCCCGATAATCACCACCACCTCACCCTGGTTAATTTTCAGGTCGATGTTGTGCAGCACCTGGGTTTGCCCAAAATGCTTGGAGACGTTTTTAAATTCAATCACAGGATTTTCATCCTTCTTTCCAGACGACGCAGCACGAAGCTCAGCACCAGGGTAATAATCAGATAAATAACCGCCACGGCGCTCCAGATTTCCAGCGCGCGGAAGTTACCGGCAATAATCTCCTGCCCCTGACGGGTCAGTTCCGCCACGCCGATCACGATAAACAGCGAGGTGTCCTTAATGCTGATGATCCACTGGTTACCCAGCGGTGGCAGCATGCGGCGCAGCGCCAGCGGCATAATGACATAACGGATGGTTTCACGGCGTGACAGGCCTAATGCCAGGCCGGCCTCGCGGAAGCCGCTATGAATCGACAGCACGGCACCACGGGTAATTTCCGCAATATAGGCCCCGGAGTTGATCATAATGGTGACCACCGCCGCGCTGAAAGGATCGATGCGTAAATCGCTGAACGCCATCGGCAGGGCGAAGTAGATAAACATCACCTGCACCACGATTGGTGTACCGCGAATAACTTCGATGAATACCAGAGCCACGTGGTTGGCAATCCAACCGCCGTAGGTACGGGCAAAGCCGGCAACCAGGCCGATGATCAGGCCGCCAATCAGACCGAGGACCGAAATCCACAGGGTCATTTTGGCGCCTTCTAACAGGATGGGGATGGCGGGCCAGATGGCGCTCCAGTCGAACTGCATGGTGTTTTCTCCCGGTGATCCCAAACGTGGGAATCAGATGCAACAAAGCGCAGGGGCTAAGACACCACCCCTGTGCTCAAGTGAATCAGTGACTGACTTCATCCGTTATTTAGGTTCGGTACCGAACCATTTTTTGTAGATTTCGTTGTAGGTGCCGTTGTCGCGCAGCGTTTTCAGCGCGCCATTGACCTTCACGCGCAGCTCGTCACTGCCTTTCGGGAAGGCGATGCCGTATTGCTGAGCTTCCAGTGATTCACCCACGGTTTTGAACTTGCCGGCGCCGGCAGTTTTGATGAAGTACAGGATGTTTGGCGTGTCGTGCAGTACCGCATCTGCACGCTTGGTGCCCAGTTCCATATAGGCGTTATCGATGTTCGGGAACTGACGCAGGTCTTTGGTTTTGATGTGTTGTTTGGCGTAATCAACGGAACCGGTGCCGCTCTTCACCGCCACCACTTTACCGTTCAGATCGTCAATGCCCTTGATGTTGTTGTCGTTGGCATTAACCATCACCAGCAGGCCGCTTTTGTAGTAGCCGTCGGAGAATTCGATGGCTTTTTTACGTTCTTCAGTAATGGTGATACCGGCCAGCGCCAGATCGATGTTTTTGGTTTGCAGTGCCGGGATGATGCCGCTGAAATCCATTGGTTTCAGGGTGTAATCCAGTTTCAGTTCTTTGGCGATAGCGGCCCACAGGTCGATATCGAAGCCAACGTATTTATCGCCTTGTTTGAACTCAAAGGGAACGAATGCGGTATCGGTAGCGACGACCAGTTTATCTGCTGCGTGGGAGCTAACGGCAAAGGCCAGCGAAAGGGCGGCCAGGGAGACTTTAAAAATTGACTTCATGAGAGGAATTTCCTGTACAGGTTGCGGATTACCCATTTTTTATATTGCAGTTGGTGCCATGAAAGAATCGTGCCATCTTTTCAACTACTATAAAAACAAAGAGTTGTGGTGTGATGTTGTGTTTGAAGATCGAATTATTATTTTTATGCACCAAATTGAGGCCCCAAAATAGTGCTCTGGGTTGCCTGTTGGTGCACTGGCCTATCATTAACCAAATAACGGGGCTGAAACAACCGATAGTTAACAGTTTCGCTTCAATACTGATAACTAACTCTAACTTTTGTGCCGCAAGGCTGTTGCATCTGGTGCAGGAGTGTTCACTGAAAGGGCTTTGGGTGGCACGTTGTTAACGCAGCTGGCTGTCTTTGCTGCCGCGGCGGTTATATAAGCTGCTCGCCGCCTGTTTTTTATCCAGCTCGGTTTGGCAGGTCAGGCAATAGCGCACGCCTTTCAGCGCTTGCCGACGGGCTAAAGGAATTTCTTCTCCGCATTCCTGGCAATAATGCTCGCTTTCACCCCGGCCCAGCGCCTGTCTGGCACGCTGTACGGCGTCATCCACGGTAGAGTCGATTTGATCCTGCACGGCACCTTCTGCCGCCCATCCGCTTGCCATAGTCACCTCACTATCGTGGCGAAGCTCATCGCCTGTTTTATCTACTATGGGCGGTTTTTTGAGCAATTCAAGCCACGTGAAAAGAAAAACAGGCCGGGGCGAAAGCCCACAGCCTGCTGAGTCCCGCGATGCGGGCCGTTTTGATTGGTACTATCGGGTTTATTCGATGTTGGACTCGATAAACCACAGGAACTTGTCCAGATCGCGGGATGCGGCAGTGAACATATCCGCGGTATCTTCATCCGCCACTTCAGTAATGGCCTTGCGAATGTCATTGGCCACGGCACCGTAGCGATCGGCCAGCGCTTTCAGGTGTTCCTGCACGCTGTGGATATTGGTCGGATAGCTTTTCAATGGGGTCTTATCGTTCACAACCTGCACGGTGCCCAAGGCGACGCCGCCCAACTGTACGATGCGTTCAGCAAAAGTATCCTGATGATCGATGATGGCCGTACGGAACCCGTCCAGCATTTCATGAACGGCAATAAAGTTGGCGCCGCGCATGTTCCAGTGGGCCTGTTTGGTGATCAACGACAGATCGATAAACTGGATAACCTGGCGGTTCAGCGCCTTGATGGCGTCCAGCTTGGTTTTTTCGTCCATGTCATTGCGAGTGTAAAGCAGCTCAGAAGATTTCGTTTTAACCAGTTTAGCGGTACTCATATCAGATCTCCTCTTGTTGTGACGTAGTCCTATTTTGGTACGGGATTAATTATAGCAATGATATGAATTTTTTCAGGCCGAAAATGGCTATTGGATAAATAGGGAGTAACGAATTGAAAATGATAAATAATAAGAGAAACTTAACGAGTATAAATTGTTTTTTATTTAAGGTATTGATTTTTATTTCTTTTAATTTTTGGTGTTTGACTGGCTGTTTGCGGGTGTAATAATTTATAAATGTAATTTATTACATTGTTCACTTTTATTTTATTCGGATGAATCTGTTTTTAAATTTAAGCTCCAGTGTTGCAGCTCTCAATAGAGTGACGAGAGAGCCGGCCGAATCGACCGGCTCACCGGTCACAGCAACAGGGTGTAATGCATCTTGACCACCGCTTTTTTGATCGGCATCGGCGCATTCAACTGGCATCCGACCTGATGCGGTTCATGAGGGAAAAAGATGGCGTACATGCCCGGAAACATCGTCAGCGTCTGGCGATGACGGATGATGTCCAACAGTTGCAGATCCTGAGCTTCGTCATAGGGCAATTCGCTTTGCCAGTCCCCCAGCATGCCGTAATCAATACGTTCCTCACCGCTGATTAACAGATGTATTTCGGCATATTCCTGATGCAGCACTGCACGTCGCGTTTCTGCCAACCCGGTGGTTAGCGTCATCACTTCCATGAAAATTTTTTCACCGTCAATCTCATGCCGGCCCAGTGCCAGCTCAGGCAGATCGTATTGACGAAGGGCGGTGAGGGTTTCATTCAGTATCGGTGACAGCCCACGGCCATAGCGTGGGTTAAACAGAGTGTTATAAATCACTTTAATTCTCCATGTGTTGAACCCTGTCGGGTTCGTTTCCATAAAAACGTGGGGATATTGCGCGGAAAAGTATGCCTGTTTGCCATTGTGAAAACAGTTAACCCGCCTGCATTCCGCTTTTGGCAAATGCAGGCGTAGCCGATCCTCAGGACAGCTTTTCGATTTGCGGTTTTGGCTTGATGGTTAGGGTAGCGCCCATCGAGGCCGCGATGATCGCTGCCAGTGCCAGCCATTGTACCGTTGTCAGGTGTTCATTAAGGAATAACATGCCGGAGAGGGCTGCCAGTGCAGGCTCCAGGCTCATCAGGGTGCCGAAGGTGCGCGCCGGAATTTTCGGCAATGCAATAATTTCCAGGGAATAGGGTAGCGCCGTAGACAAAATGGCTACAGCTAATGCAATGGGCAGGATGTCGACATTCAGCAACGCGCTGCCGGTTTGCCAGGCACCTATCGGGCAGAACACCACGGCGGCGATCAGGGAACCTACTGCCACGGTGCCGGGGCCATGGTCACCACCTGCTTTTTGGCCGCAGATAATATAAACCGCCCAACAGGCACCGGCACCCAACGCACAGGCCGCTCCAATGGGATCGATACTGCCCATGTCATGACCCAGCGGTAACAGGAACCATAATCCGGCAATCGCTAATGCGACCCATAGAAAGTCGATCGGACGGCGTGACGAGAACATGGCGACCGCCAGCGGCCCAGTGAACTCCAGGGCGACAGCGATGCCCAGCGGCAGGGTGCGCAAAGAAAGATAGAACAGATAATTCATCGCACCCAGCGTCAGGCCGTAGATAAACAGTGGCAGACGGCTGCCGGCGGCGAAACGCATGCGCCATGGGCGGAAGATAATGAACAGGATCAGCGTGCCGATACTCAGGCGCAGCGTGGTGATGCCTTCAGCGCCGACCAGCGGGAAAAGGCTTTTAGCCAGTGAGGCACCGGTCTGAATCGACACCATGGCAATAATTAATAAACAGACAGGCACCAGCGTGGAAGACGCTTTAGCGGTTGCAGACGAGGACATCCTTAAGAGCCTTTTATGGGTTTCCCACTACCAGGGAAGACCGTCGATATTCGGATGATGGCAGTGTAAATGAAATGAGGTAAATGTGTCTGAGAAAAGCGTTCGCAACGGAGAAAAGCGCCAGATTTAGGACGGCCGACTAGGTTTTATGCTCAAAAAGTGCGCTTTTTTTAAGAATCATCTGGATTTTAAATAGGTGATTATTGTCACAGAAACGCGTAGAATACGGCTCGAAAATAGAGCGAAAAGAAGAAGATACACTGTTCTTGAAATCTAATGTTACACGATATAAAGCATTAGACACTCATTTTAAGGCAGAGTTTCACGCTAATTTTTGTTATATTTTCAATGCATGAACAAATGGATTTACTTAAAAATATAACGCGTTTGAGGTGGTTATGAAAAAAATTGCATGTCTTTCCGCAGTAGCAGCCTGTGTATTAGCAGTAACCGCAGGTACCGCATTCGCTGGCCAGAGCACCGTATCCGCAGGCTATGCGCAGGGTGATCTCCAAGGCGTTGCCAACAAAGCCGACGGTTTCAACCTGAAGTACCGTTACGAGTTCGACAACAACCCACTGGGTGTGATCGGTTCCTTTACCCACGTGGAAAAGAACGGTTCTGAGAACGGTTACTACGGTAAAGCTCAGTACAACTCTATCACTGCTGGTCCAGCTTACCGCTTCAACGACTGGGCAAGCATCTACGGTGTAGTTGGTGTTGGCTACGGCAAAAACATCGACAACGCCCAAAACGGTTCTGACCGTAACGGCAGCAGCGACTACGGCTTCACCTACGGTGCTGGCCTGCAGTTCAACCCAATCCAGGACGTAGCTCTGGACGTGGGTTACGAGCAGAGCCGTATCCGCAGCGTTGACGTTGGCATCTGGAGCGTTGGCGTAGGCTACCGTTTCTAAGATTTCTCCACGCCTACGGGTGTGAGCGTGTGGCGCAATTGGCCGCATCAGATAAAAATCCGCCCTCGGGCGGATTTTTTTTGCCTGTCATTCGGCGCGGGTAGCTACTTACCCAGTTTCTGTGCCGGCTCTGACGAAAAGCGTGCGCTGCGGGCATCTCGCTCATAGCCCTGTGGCTGGGTGAGAATACCGTACAGCGCGGGCCGACGGCCGTGGATCCAGCGGCGTCCGGTACTGAGCGGGATCAGCGACAGATCCAGTTCCGCCGTGACCATCTGATTTTCCGCCGCCCAGGTTTCCGCCAAAATACGGCCATAGGGGTCGAGGATCATCGCATTGCCGGTGCGGACCTCGTCGTCATCGCGCCCCACACCATTGCTAAACAGAACAAAAAGGCCATTGTCATGAGCGCGAGCCGGTAACCAGCGCAACAGCCAGCCGCGGCCATGTTCGCCACGAAATGCTGCCTCTATCGCCGCCGGATTTGTCTGCCGCTGCTGCCAGACTTCCAACGGTATTGGCTTCATACCATGCGGGCTACGGGAATGGGTGCCGCCCGTTTGATGCGGAGCCAGCAGGACTTCAGCCCCCAGCAAAGCGGTCGCACGCACGTTCTCTACCAGGTTATTGTCCCAGCAGATCAATACTCCCATCCGAACCCCCCATGGGGTGTCAAACACGGTGAAGCTGTCGCCGCTGGCTATCGCCGGGTGCTCAAAGGCGTGCAATTTTCGGTGTACGTGAAGCTTGCCGTCGGGCAGGCAAACCGCGTAGGCATTGTAATATTTGCCGTCTTCACCCTGTTCGATGAGCCCAACACCGATCGCCATGTTGTAGCGCTCCGCCAGCGGACGAATACGCGCCAGCGAAGGGCTGGTGGCAATGGGTTCGGCCAGCGCGCCAATTTCGCCGGCGCTGAGGTGTCGCACGTGCCAATAGCCGGTAATGCACATCTCCGGGAAGGTCAGCACCTGGATTTGTTCGGCGGCGGCGCGAGTGATAAAGCCCTCGATCACCGACAGGTTATAATTTTTATCGTTGGCGCGATGCTGGAACTGCACCGTCGCGGCGCGCAGAGAGTTTGTCATAAGGTTACCTTTGGTCGTTGTCTGGCGTTGATTACAGCAAAGCTATTGATTACTGTATAATCAATTAAATTCTTAATTTGATAACCAAACGGAATGGATATTCGACAACTGCGCGCCTTTGTGGTGCTGGCTGAACAGGGCAATTATCACCTGGCGGCAGAACGGCTGTGTATCACCCAGCCGGCACTGAGCAAACAGATCCAGGCGCTGGAAGCGCTGCTGGGTGCCCGGTTGTTTAACCGTGGTCGCCAGGGGGCACAGCTCACCGCCAGCGGACAGCGACTCTACCCCGAGGCACAGGCGCTGGTGGGGCAGCATTTACAGTTTCAACAGCGTGCTTTGAGGATCGTGCAAGGTGAGGCGGGGCGGTTGGCAATTGGATTCGGGCTGTCCAGTTTTCACCTTGCACCGCAACTGGTTGCCGCCTTCCGCCAGCGTTTTCCCGAGGTTGCCGTGGGGCTGGAGGATTTGCCTTCGGAGCGGCAGTATCAGCTGTTATTGCAAGGAGAGTTACAGGTGGGGTTCGTGCGGTTGCCGGTCAGCAAACCGCTGCGGGCCAGTGCGCTGCTGAGCGATCGGTTGGTGCTGGCGGCACCCGCAGCGTTGGCGCTGAAGGCGGAGGCGATCATCGGGCAATTCAACACCCTGCCGCTGCTGCAGCTGACGCCAAAACGCGGACGCGGTCTGAGCGAACAGTCGCTGCGTTTTATTGCCGCCCATCAACTGGTGCCGAATGTGGTGCAACAGGCGGGGGATATCCAGACGCTGTTGGCGTTGGTTGCCGCCGGCATTGGCGTTGCCCTGTTGCCGCACAGCGTCAGCCATATTATTCCGGCGGGTATCGATATTCTGCCGCTCAGCGGTGAACAGACCGAGTGGCAGGTCGGCATTGCCTGGAACCCGCAGCAGGCTGATGCGCTGCGGGATAATTTTATCCAGGTTGCGTTGGCCGCGGCGTCGGTGCGTTAACGGCCTGGTTTACAACGGGCAGTGCATCACCAGTATCGGGTTCTGATGGTACTCGCTGCGGTGGCTTTCGCTAAAACCGACCTTCTTCGCCAGCGCCACTGAAGGCTGGTTTTCCGGTGAAATAATACAGACCGCCTTATCGCCCGGTAAATGCTCTTTTCCCCAGGCCAGGGCCGCACGCAACGCTTCGGTGGCATAGCCTTTGCCCTGCGCCGATGTCACTAATGTCCAGCCCATTTCCGGGGCGTCGAGCGCCGGGGTGATATGCCGCTGGAAGTCAGAAAAGCCGATGCCACCGAGGTAAGCGCCGCTGACTTTATCGCGCACCGCCCAGTACCCATAACCTAATAGCGCCCAGTGCCCCACGTAACGCATCAGTCGGCCCCAGGAGTCTTCCCGATCTCTCGGCGTGCCGCCGATATAGCGCACCACTTCAGGATCGGCCCACATGGCGGCCAATGAGTCAAAGTCGTCCAGCGTATGGGCATCCAGGCGTAAACGTTCGGTAAGCAACTGCGGGGCGGTGGTGATAAGGGGCATTATTTTTTTTTCCTGCACAGAGCCAAAAGGGTCTGTGCAGTATGCCAGAGAAATTACACCGCCAGCCACAGCAACCAGGTGAACAGGAAACCACTGAGGCCGAGGATAGTGGTCAGTACCGTCCAGGTTTTCAACCCATCAGCCACTGAAAGACCGAGATATTTGGTGACGATCCAGAAGCCGGAATCATTCACGTGCGACAGCCCCAGCCCGCCGAAGCAGGTGGCGAGGGTAACCAGTACCAATTGCAGGTGATTCAGTCCGCTGACCGCTTCCGACAGTAACCCTCCGGTTGTCAGGATTGCCACAGTGGCGGACCCCTGTGAGGCACGCAGAGCCAGTGAGATAATAAACGCCGCCGGGATTAACGGCAGGCCAATGGTGGTCAGAACCTCCGCCAATGCCTTGCCCACGCCAGACTCCACCAGCACTTTGCCGAACACGCCACCGGCACCGGTTACCAGGATCACTACCGCGGCAGTGGGCAGCGCGCCACCCATTACGTCGCTGGTGTGTTGCAGGCTCCAGCCGCGGCGAATGGCCAGGAAATAGAACGCCAACAGCAGGGCGATCATCAGCGCCACCGCAGGGGAACCGATCAGCGATAAAGTGTCACGCAGTACCGAACCTGGCTCAAGCAGGGTGGCGGAAACGGTACCCAGCATGATGATCGCGATAGGAATGACGATCAGCGCGGCCACCAGCCCGGCCCCCGGAGGGTTGATGCGATCGCTTAACGGCGCTTTGCCTGCAGGAGCCGGCTCGGGGGCCGCCAGTTGCAACTGCTCCAGCACTTCAATCGACAACGGATAGGGCTTACGGTTCAGCCATTTAGCCGCGAAGTAGCCGATAACCCCGACCGGAATGCAGATAGCCATGCCGATAATGGTCAGCCAGCCGATGTCGGCGTTCAGTAACCCGGCAGCGGCCACCGGGCCAGGGTGCGGCGGCAGCGCGACGTGCACCGTCAGCATTACGCCGGCCATCGGCAGGCCAAATTTCAGCGGGGAAACTTTGGCCACCTTGGCAAAGCCGTAGATGATCGGCGCCAAAATGATAAAGCCGACGTCAAAGAACACTGGAATACCGAGAATAAACGCAGCGATGGTTAGCGCGGCGATGGTACGTTTTGGCCCTAAAGCCTGGCTGAAACGCTGGGCCAGCGACTCGGCCCCGCCGGAATGCTCGATCATTCTGCCAAGCATCGCGCCCAGACCGATAATAATGGTGACCGAGCCCAGCACACCGCCCATTCCGGCGGTCATCACTTTCATTACTTCGCCGGTCGGAATACCGCTGGCCAGCGCCACCAGCAGGCTAACCACCAGCAGGGCGACAAATGGCTGGATCTTGGCCTTGATCACCATCAGCAGAAGCAGCACTACGCCTAATGCGGCAATTATCAAAAGCAGGGAAGTGGACATGGGATAGCCTTTAATCGGGTAAGAGTCAGGCACCGCGATCGCCGGCTGGCGATACGGGTGCGTTTAATTTTTATATTGTTGCTGTCAGGTACGCAGGATCGGCCTGTTACAGGTAAGGTTTTATCCACCCCAGCCCGGCCCGGGTATCGCCACGCGGTTTGTACTCGCAGCCAATCCAGCCGGTATAACCGAGGCGGTCCAGTTGGGCGAACAGCCAGGGATAATTGAGTTCGCCGTCGTCCGGTTCATGGCGTTCTGGTACTGAAGCTATCTGAATATGGGCATAGCGCCCGGCCAGTGCAGCCATCAGACCGCTGATATTGCCGTCGACCAACTGCGCATGGAAAAAATCGAACTGGATAAACACATTCGGGCGATCGACGGCTTCGACCAGTTTTGCTGCCTGATGCTGGCTGGAGAACAGATAATTGGGCTTAACCTGCGGGCTGAGCGCTTCGATCAGTACCTTGATGCCGTGTTGGGCGAAGCTGTCGGCGGCGTAGCGGATATTACCGATAAAGGTATCGCGGTAGCGTTGCCAATCTTCGCCGGGCGGAACCACACCGGCCATGACGTGTACGCTGGGGCAGTTCAGCGCGATGGCATAGGCCAGAGCTTTGTCGATATCGGCACGCGCGGCCTGTTCGCGGCCAGGAACCGCCGCCAGCCCCCATTCTCCGGCATCGGCATTACCGGGGGCGGTATTAAACAGCACCTGCTGCAGGCCGTGGCGGCGCAGCTTTTCCGCCAGTAACTCGGCCGGATATTCATAGGGGAACAGGAACTCCACCGCGGTGAACCCTTCGACGGCCGCAGCCTCGAATCGCTCCAGAAACGGCAGTTCGGTAAACATCATCGATAAATTGGCAGCAAATTTTGGCATGATTCAGCTCCGTAGCTCGGCAATCTCATCATCGGTCAAATAACGAATCGGGCGTTCGCCGAGGGTGAAAATCAGCTTCGCCGCATCCTCCATCTCTTCGGTGTTGTCCGCCGCGGCACGCAGGCTCTTACCTGTAACCACCGGGCCGTGATTGGCCAGCAAAAAAGCACGGTGCGTCGGTGCCAGCTTGGCCAGATCCTCCGCCAGTCGCAAATCACCGGGACGATAGTAAGGCACCACCGGCACCTTACCGACGCGCATCACCACATAAGGGGTGAAGGGTTTGATGGCATTCTCCACGTCCAACCCCTGCAGGCAGGACAGGGCGGTGAGATAGGTACAGTGCAGGTGCACCACCGCTTTGCATTCCGGGTTGTTCAGATACAGCGCGCGGTGGAAACTGATCTCTTTTGACGGTTTATCCCCGGACAACCATTCGCCGCTCAGGCTGACTTTCGACAACCGATCGGCCTGCAGTTCACCCAGACAGGAGCCGGTGGGAGTGGCCAGTAGCGTGCCGTCCGCCAATAACAGCGAAAGATTACCGGCAGACCCGGTGGCGTAGCCACGCTGAAAGAACGAGGCCCCAAGACGTACCATTTCTTCACGCGCCTGTTGTTCGGTGGTCAGTGTCATAGGGGGAACTCCGTTTGCGCCCGGGCGAAAAAGTTCTCGTCACCAAAATTGCCCGATTTCAGGGCCAGTGAAATAGACTGATCGATGGCACGCACCCAGGGCACGCCGGGAGAAATACAGGGGCCAATGTGGAAACCGCGAATACCCAGAGCCTGCGTTACCACGCCAGAGGTTTCGCCACCGGCGACGATAAAGCGGCTGAAACCCCGCTGCTGGAGCTGTTTGACCACCCCGGCGAACAGCGACTCCACCGCCTGGCTGGCGGCGGCCATACCGTACTGCTGTTGCACCTGCTGCAGTTTTTCCGGCTCTGCGGTGGCGTACAGCAGAGGGGCCAGCGGGGCATTCGCCTGCTGTTGCACCCAGTCGACCAGCTCGGTGATATAGGCCGTGCGCTCGGCATCATTCAGGCACCGCGCCACGTCGACCGCCATAGCGGCCGCCTGTTGACGGTAACGTGCCACCTGTTGATTAGTCATAGTGGAACAGGAACCGGACAACACCACGGCTTTTGCTCCTTGCGGCGCTCCTGCGGCCTGTGGGCTGCCTTGCCCCGGTTGCGCCCATTGGCGTGCCAGGCCAATCGCCAGGCCGGAGCCACCGGTCACCAGCTTCATATCTTTCAGCGCCGCACCCTGGGTCAGCAAGTGCTGTTCATTCAGCGTATCGAGCACGGCGTAACGCATGCCCTGCAGTGCCAATTGCCGTAGTTTTTCAGCCACCGCCCCGGCACCGCGATCCATTTCTGCGGCGTTCACCAGCCCACAGCGTCCCTGAGCCTGTGCTTCCATCAGCCGCAGCAGGTTACTGTCGGTCATTGGCGTTACCGGATGGTGGCGCATGCCGGACTCTGCCAGCAACTGATCCGCCACGAACAGATAGCCCTGATATACGGTGCGGCCGTTAACTGGCAACGCGGGTGAAATCACCGTCTGGCTTTCGCCCAACGCATCAAGCAGGGCGTCGGTCACCGGGCCGATATTGCCCTGCGCGGTGCTGTCGAAGGTCGAACAATATTTGAAGTAAAATTGCCGGCAACCCTGGCGCTGTAGCCAGGCCAACGCCTGCAACGACTGCTCAATGGCCTGCGCCACAGGGCAGGAGCGTGACTTCAGGCTGATAACCACCGCCTGCGCTTCGACCGGCAGGTCATCCCGCGGCACGCCGTTCAACTGCACCGTCGGCAGGCCGTTTTCTACCAGAAAGCTGGCAATATCGGTGGCTCCGGTAAAATCATCTGCAATGACGCCGAGCAGCATTATGCGTTCTCCTTCTTTTGCGGCAGGTCGATACCGGCGAAGATCTTGATCACCGCACTGTCGTCCTCTTTACCGAAACCGGCATTACTGGCGGCGGTGAACATATTGAAGGCGGTTGAGGCCAGCGGCAGTGGGAAATGCAGCGCTTTGGCAGTATCCGCCACCAACCCCAGATCCTTCACGAAGATATCAACCGCCGATTTAGGTGCATAGTCACCGTCGACCACGTGGCGCATGCGGTTCTCGAACATCCATGAGTTACCGGCGGCGTGGGTGACGACATCGTACATAACGTCCAGCGGGATGCCGGCGCGGGCGGCCAGCGCCATGGCCTCGGCCCCGGCGGCGATATGTACCCCGGCCAGCAGTTGATGGATGATTTTCACCGTAGCCCCCAGGCCAATCTCTTCGCCAATGCGATAGACCTTGCCGGCAATGGCGTCCAGCACAGGTTGCAACTGCCGGAAAGTGGATTCGGCACCGGAGGCCATCACCGTCATCTGGCCCTCGGCAGCCTTGGCGGCACCACCGGAAACCGGGGCGTCCAACATGTTCAGACCCAGGGCCAGTAACTGCTGTTCGATCTGTTTGGCATCGGCCGCGGAAATGGTGGAAGACACCATCACCGGCGTATTTGGCTTCAGCTTCGCGGCCAGGCCGTTGTCACCAAACAGGATTTGTTTCACCTGCATGGCGTTGACCACCAGCAGCAACAAGGCATCGAGTTCGGCTGCAAAGTCGTCTGCGCGGGTAGCCGCCTGTTTTGCTCCGGCCTGTTGCAAGGTGGCCAGCGCCTGCGGGTTAAGATCGACACCGTAAGTAGTCAGTCCGGCATTAATGCACGACTTCGCCGCTCCCATGCCCATTGAACCTAATCCTACGATGCAAACTGCAAAATCCGCTGGCTGTGTCATAGCGCACCTCTTGTTAATTTTAGTGATAATTTGTTTTGTTGTGTTAAATATAAGCGCTTTGTCGTGCGTCATCAGCGATCGTTGTCACAATTATTAACAGTGGATGAATAAGGTTCACATCTGTCAATAATATAAATTTTTCTCTATCTATTTGTTTTAAAAAATTAAAATAAAATAACCGATAACATGAGCGACTTCACGGCCTGAAAACAGCAGGCTTTCACCGAACGAAAATTGACGTAAAATCACAATTATTATCACTGCGGTAAAGAGAGGGAACCGTGATACCTGTAGAACGCCATCAACAAATTTTAGCGCTGGTATCAGAACGCGGGGTGGTCAGCATTGCTGAGTTGACCGAACGGCTGGGGGTGTCGCACATGACCATTCGCCGCGATCTGCAAAAGCTCGAGGAGCAGGGCGCGGTACTGGCGGTATCGGGTGGCGTGCAGTCGGCAGAACGGGTGGCGATTGAGCCTTCGCATCAGGACAAGGAAGGGATGTACAGCCAGCAGAAAGCGGCCATCGGTCAGTTGGCTGCCCGGCAGATCCCCGCTGACAGCTGTATCTATCTGGATGCGGGTACCACGACGCTGGCGCTGGCCAGGCACATTAGCGATCGCGATGACCTGACGGTGGTCACCAATGATTTCGTGATTGCGGGTTACCTGATTGAACACAGCCAGTGCAAAATCATTCACACCGGCGGCACCGTCTGCCGTGAGAATCGCTCCTGCGTGGGGGAAGCGGCAGCGCAGGCATTGCGCGGGCTGTTTATCGATCTGGCGTTTATTTCCGCTTCGTCATGGGGCATGCGTGGGCTGTCGACGCCGAACGAAGACAAGGTGATGGTGAAGAAAGCCATTGTGGATGCCAGCCGCCGCTGCATTCTACTCAGCGATACCTCTAAATACGGTAAAGTTGCCACTTATCTGGCACTGCCGATAACGGCATTTGACGCGATTATTACCGATGACAACCTGCCCGCCGCCGCGCGCGAGGCTATCCAGCAGGCGGATATTACGCTGATGACGACCGGAGAGTGATTGGCTAAAACAGAAAACCCCCAAATGGGGATTATGACGTTTCGTTGGAACGGTAGCGGCTGATGACCCGCCCTGGCGTACCGAGGCAACCTCGTTCACGCCACTCCTGGCATCTTTGTTCCCACCAGGCATCATGGAAAGCTTGTAAGGCCTGCAAGCGCTGTTCTTTAATACTCAAAAAATTCGAGCTTTGCTCCTGTGATTGATCCAAGACGTTAGATTTCGATGACATATAAACCGTCCTTTATGAATTCCATTTTGTATAAATACTGTACTCTTCGAGCATGTTTTTTCAATAGTGAATCATAGATTTTGGCCAGGGCGGGTCTTAAAGGTACGCTAAAAACGAGCTTTGCCTGATATTGGGTAACGAAGTCGATAATAGTTTTACCTATCCCATCGACGAACAGGCGCTCACGTTCAGAAAATGTATACCCCATGGGGGTATAGGTATCGAATGCGGAGCGTCCTTGTCTGGTGGCAAGACTTAGTGCTTTGATATCATAAAACTCTATGGCATAAGCGTTATCTAAAAAGTCTGGGTCGGTATAAACATGCGCAAACCATGCTCGCATTTCTTGAGTGATCTTTTTGAAATCCAGATAATATTCTGCAGTTTTTTCGTCACTTTTGCTTACTGTTATCTGATATCTGAATTCACCCGCCCGTAGCGTATAGCGCTCCGTAGCATCAATCTCCATGATAAAATCCTTTTTATTATTACTTTTCCAATAGTTATCTTCCTTGTTAATGGTGAATTATTAGCAGCGACGGGATATCTGTGCCAGCCGTCCGCGGGGATCCTGCGCAGCGCTGCGCAGAAAACTAAATTCCGCTGAACCAGTTATAACCCTGATCTTCCCAGTAGCCGCCGGGGTTGGTATCGCTGACAAAAATAGCGGCGATATGTTTGGCGTTCTTGAACCCCAACTTGGTGGGTACCCGCAGCCTTAGCGGGTAGCCGTAATCCGCTGGCAGCGCCTTGCCGCCGAAATCCAGCGCCAGAATGGTCTGTGGATGCAGCGCGGTGGCCATGTCGATGCTGGAGTAATAGCGGTCCGCGCATTTGAAGCCAACATAGCGCGCGTTCAGATCCGCCCCGACGTGCTGCAGGAAGTTACGCAGCGGCACGCCGCCCCATTGGCCGATGGCGCTCCAGCCTTCGATACAGATCAAGCGGGTGATCTGGCTTTGCTGCGGCAGGCGCTGCAGCTGTTCCAGCGTCCAGGGCGCTTTTCTCTCTACCTTGCCGGAGACTTCCAGTTGATAGCTGGCCAAATCCACTTCCGGCACGTTGTACTCGGGGTAAAACGCGTTAAACGGGAAGGGATTGGTGATTTGGTCCGGGCGATAGGTTTGTGCCAGCTTCTGGCCACTGAACAGCCAGGCCTGCACCCGATCGTTCCAGCGTGACATTGCCCACAATACTTTATCGACCTGATCGCCGTCCTGCAGGTTGCAGCCGCTCAGCATGGCGATGCCGCCCAGCGTCAGGCCGGAACGCAACATCAGGCGGCGCTGCAGATTGACCAATTGTTTCTTTTGCGCCGGCTCCAGCGTCGGTGCCGCGGGGCGCTGTTTTTTATCATTCATGCTTGCCACCCGTAATCATTGCCCACAGCGTGCGCGGCACGATCATCACCATCAGCAGGTGGATCACCACAAATAAACCAATGCCGGACATAGCGAAAAAGTGCACATAACGCGCGATATCAAAACCGCCAAACAGGCTTACCAACCCTTGTAGCTGCACCGGTTTCCAGATTGCCAGCCCGGAGAGCACCAGCAACAACCCGAGAATCAGTACCCCGAGATACATTAGCTTTTGAATGGCGTTATAACGGCCGTGCTGATGTTTTAGCCGCAGCGTTAATGCCTGCCAGATATCGCGTCTTAACGTACCGGCGGTGAGCGGCAGCAGATCCTGCCGGAAATGGCCGCTGAACAGGCTCCACAGGAAATAGCACAGCGCGTTGCCTGCCAGCAGCCACATGACCGCCAGATGCCAACCAATCGCGCCCCCCAGCCAACCGCCGAGCGTGACCTGCGGCGGGAAGCGAAAGCCGAACAGCGGTGAGGCGTTGTAGATTTCCCAGCCGCTCATGAACATGCAGACCATGGCAAACAGGTTAATCCAATGGGTAATGCGTACCGGCCAGCGGTGCACCGGCCGTGGCGCGTTGGTTTTCATCATCGACTCCCGAGTTACATCGGCGGAACGGTGCCGTCTTTGCCGGCAGAAATACGGGTGGCGACGCGTTCGCCCTTATCGTCAGTGGCGGAGAACAACACGATGTGCGCACCGGGTTTGAGCAGGCTGCGATCGCCGTGATCAAGAGTCACGATCGGCACATCTTCCGGCACGTTAACGGTTTTCTGCTGGTTGCCGTAGGTCACGGTCAGAGTGCGGCCGTTGGAGTTAACCAGTTTACCGACGGTGCCGTTGGTCATGGTATCCACCTTGCCGTCGGCAGATTCCCAGGCTGAATGGCCCTCTCCGGTGCCGCGCAGGCTGGCGGCGAACACGTGGACTTCCAGCGCTTTCAGGCTGCCGTCCGCTTGGGGGACCGCGGCGGTGCCGATAAAGCTGTCCGGTTTAATGTCGTCCAGCGTGCCTTTTGAAACGCTCAGCACCTTCGTCTGGTCGTTGAGTTTCACATTGAGCGTTTCCCCTTTACGGTCGGTAATTTGCAGGCTGCTGTCGGTCACCTGACTGATAGTGCCGCGCAGTGGAGCAATAACTTTCCCTGGCGTTTGAGCCGCAGCGGCGGCTCCGCTGCACAGCATCAGGGTGGACAGCAGTAAACCGGCAAAACGATGACGGGTAATCATAATGTTCTCCTCTGTTTAGGTTGCCGGTTAAGCATGGTTGAACAACAGGGACAGCACCATGTCGGTTTAATGACATTAATGTCATCAAGCATGTCTGCCGAAGCTGCTAGTATTTCCGCAGGTGTAATGAGGTGGCGACAATGCGGATATTGGTAGTTGAAGACGACATCAGTACGGGTGATTACCTGAAGAAAGGGCTGGGCGAGGCCGGATACAGCGTCGATTTGGCGCGTAACGGCACCGACGGCCTGTTTCGGGCGCTTGAGGATGCTTACGACGCCATTGTGCTCGACGTGATGCTGCCAGGGCTGGATGGCTGGCAGATCATTGAGGTACTGCGCAAGAAAAGCGATGTGCCGATCCTGTTTCTGACCGCCCGCGACGGGGTGCAGGATCGTATTCATGGCCTGGAGCTGGGGGCAGATGATTATTTGATCAAACCTTTTTCCTTCACTGAACTGGTGTTGCGATTGCGCACCTTATTGCGGCGCGGCACGGTACGTGAGGCCGACCACTATGCCATTGCCGATCTGCAGCTCGACGTTCTGCGCCGCAAAGCGGTACGGCAGGAGCAGGTGATCCCGCTGACCAACAAAGAGTTCATGTTGTTGCATCTGTTGGTGCGTCGTGAAGGGGAAGTGTTGTCACGCACCATGATCGCCTCGCAGGTCTGGGACATGAACTTTGACAGCGATACCAACGTGGTGGATGTGGCGATCAAGCGGTTGCGTGCCAAGATTGATCGGCCCTTTGACGTCAAGCTGATCCACAGCGTGCGCGGTATCGGCTACGTTTGCGAGCCGCGTTCATGAAGGCTCTGGTCCAGCGTTGGCGTGCGCTGTCGTTGACGCTGCGCAGCGCTATGCTGTTTGCGCTGGTGGCGGCGTTGGTCGTCAGCGGTGCGGGATGGTACCTGTACGACGCAATGCGTCAGGAGATGACCCTCCGCAGCGATTTGCAGGTCACCGGCCGGGTGGAGTATTACCGTAATTTACTGAGCCGGCGTTTTCCCCTCGAGCGGCTGATGGCGAACACCGGCCTGTTTGAAAATATGCTGGGGAACGAGCAGGACGTGCTGATTTTTCAGCAATCTGGGCAAAAGCCGTTAATCAACGTTAACCCGGCCAGGCTGAGCCTGCCGCCGATGATCCCGACGCCGGTTGGCACGCCGCAGCGGTTGAGTGCGGTACAGAGCGGGCAGACGGCGCAAGGCGTGCCATTGCGAGCCGTCTCGGCGCTGGTCAGACTGGAGGACGGCAACCTGCTGCAGATCTCGGCGGCCCATGTGATGTTCAATGAACAGAAGATGCTGGCGCGTTATCTTTGGCGAATTGTCGCCGCGGTGATAGTGGCGTTTGTGCTGATCGCATTGCTGGGTTATTGGGTGATGCGCCGTGGCTTACAGCCATTATGGCGCATGGCAGCGCAGGCGGCGGTGATCACACCGAATACGCTGTCGACTCGCCTGAGCGAGCAGGGGGCGCCGAAGGAATTGCAGCAACTGACTCGTTCGTTTAATGCCATGCTCGATCGCCTGAACGAAGGCTATCAACGGCTGACGCAGTTTTCCGCCGATCTGGCGCACGAGATCCGCACTCCGGTGGGCGCGTTAATGGGGCAATGTCAGGTGGCGCTGTATCAGTCACGCAGCGTGGAGGAGTATGAAACCCTGTTGTCGAACAACATGGATGAACTGGAACGCATTTCGCGCATGGTAGAAAATATTCTGTTTCTGGCGCGTGCCGGCGAAGGGCAAGCGGTGCTGAACGTCAGTCGCCTTGATATGGCGCAAGAGCTGCAACGGGTGGCGGATTATTTTGAAGGGCTGGCGGAAGAGCGCGGTATTACGCTGGTTTGCGCAGGCAGAGGGCAATTGCTGGCGGATGCCATGTTGTTCCAACGTGCACTGAGCAATCTGGTGGCCAATGCGGTGCGTTATGCCGATGAGAACAGCCAGATATTACTCCAGACCCTCACTCAGCAGACTGGGGAAGTGGTTGTACAGGTGGTTAATCAGGGGCCGGCTATTGCTCCAGCCCATCTTGATAAGTTGTTTGACCGTTTCTACCGCGCGGATGCTGCCCGCAGTTCCGGCAGCCATGCCAGCGGGCTGGGATTGGCGATCGTCCGCGCAATCATGACGCTGCACGGCGGTGTCACTCGTGCCCACTGCTCCGGAGGGAATAACTCCGCCCGGATCACCTTTAGCCTGATATTTCCCGCCGCAGATTAATTTAATCCCGCCGTTTGAGACTAATCTTTGCATCACTAATATAGTGACGCAGGGTATTATTGGCGCAAATGTATTCGTAACCATTTACTTTCATTTTCACCGTTATTGTCTCTATAACCCCCGAATCAAAAGATTAATCCTGCCGTAAATTGCGTCTATTTTACGCTTTACCCTTTGATTTTTGGTTAAATATAGTGTCATCAAAAATTATGCATTATTATTTTTTCATTAAAAATGCTTGCATTAAATGAGCAGGAAGGATTTTTAGCTTAAAGGAGATAATTTACAAAACAAAAAACTAACTTTAAGAACTTTTACATATAAATATATCAATGATTGTGATGTTTGTATAATCTTTGGTTATGGTTTATGAGAAAAATCTTATATCGAAAACAGTAAGGCGAGAAACATCCATTCTGTGGCGTTAATTGATTTTCATTGCGATTGGAGACTGGAATTACTGATTAACCTGATTAAATATTGCTTAATATTTTATTAACATTTAACGACGGCGATAAATAATCACTAGAGTGACCTCTAAAAAATGAAATATAGATTAAACGATCACATCATTTTTGATGTGGATACGGGCACCCTGAGCCTAACGGAGCTCTCTGATGACCCCATCTCTATTTCCAATCCTTCAAAACGACTACTGCTGCTATTGATTACCCATCATGGTGAGGCAGTTGGCCGGGAAGTGATATTCAAGAAGGTTTGGGACGATTATGGCATGGTTTCTGGTAACAATAATCTTAACCAGTGCGTGAGCAAGCTACGTCGGGTAATTAAAAACCTGGGCATTGAGGAAGAGGTGATCGCCACCGTACCCAAGGTCGGTTTTATGCTGCGCTATGAAATAATAGTTGAACACTGTGACGGGCCGGAAAACAGCTTCACCGACGAAGAAACGTCTGTTATTCCGCATGCCTCTGTTCAACCGGAAATAGCATCATCGGCCGGGAAGCCGGGGAGCGTCGGGACAGTGTATGCCGGCTATTCCCGACGTTGGTGGACGATAGCCAGCATCGTCGCACTGGGGGTGATTATGCTGGTGGTGGCGATTAGCTGCTACCTCACCGGCTCGGTTTCCCGGCAGGAGATTTATTTGGGTAAGGCCAACAGCTGTAAGGTTTTCATGTCGATGCCCGGCGCTGCGGTTGCCGTCAGTGCCGGCCTGAGTCGTGACATTCTGGCCTATGCCGCCCCGCAGACGGCAGAGTGCAGCGGCGACGAGTTCTTGTTGGTGGTGCGTAGTAACCAGGTGCGCTCCTACATTTCCGGTATTTCCCGGCTATTTTTCCTGCGTTGTCGCATTTTGCGTGAGCACAGGGTCGAAATTTGTTCTGGTCTTGAAAGCGACAAAGCAGCAATTATCAATTAATCATTACTCGGTGTCAGGATGAACACCACCCCGGGGGAAAGGAATATGCCGCCAATATTATCACCTTGATATTAATAACTTAAGCTTTGCCTTTTGGCTACTAATGCAGCATTTCCGCCTCAATCGCTATTTTTATACCTAAATTACGGTAATAGATTATGACGAATATTCCTTTCAAAGAGGCTATTCTCTTTTTTGAACCCAATCCCTGGGTAAGAAAAGGATTACGGGCACTTATTGAACCCGAGCCAACGCGCTACCAATTTGTCTACAGCATCAGAGAAATAGAGGCTGTGCTGAAGGAGAATGAGAAACAAATCCTCATTATGGAGTTGTATAATGAAAGTGAGAATTTGTATGATGTATTACGCTTCATTCTGACGATTAATGATTTCTGGCCGAAGACACCGCTGATCATATTTACTGAAGTGACTAACGCCAGCATACTGGCGATGCTGGCGGCAGAGACGCATTTATCCCTGGTGGCAAAAGGCGATCCGCTGGATTGTCTGCTCGAAGCCGTTGCCGTTGCCGACACGGGAGTGGGGTTTCGCAGCCCGGGTATTCAGGCGGCGCTGACCCAGCCCGTGGAGCCTCTTTCACGCAGCGAATGGCTTATACTGGCGATGATGATTACCGACAGCGATCCGCGGCGCATCGCCCGTGTCACCCATCGCAGTTACAAAACGGTGAGTACCCATAAGTTGAATATCATGCGCAAACTTGGTCTTAATCAGGCAGGGTTTATGCGTCTGATTCTGGCCTTCCGCATTCAGCATCCTGCCTGAAAATCAACCGTCGGTCCGTCTTGTTACCAGTCAGATCGGCGGCTTAATAAAACCTCCTCAGATCGCTTATTTTTCTCGCCACTTACCATTTCGCCAGAATTGATTTAGATCAATTTAAATATCCTACAAAAATAATTCAAATGGCCGCATTTACGCCTGGCGTAATTGAGCATTTCATATGCTGTTTTGGCCGTTTTATTGGCATGGAAAATAATAGGGATTTTGTTCTTGCTGTGGGCATGCTCTGGGTTTTAAAGCTTAAATCTGGTTGAGTAAACGTTAATTGTGGAATTAAAATCTAAATATTTATGTGTTGGTAGTTAATGGTTCTTTTTTGATTTGAAGCGGTTACTCTCCTTCTCGTCAAGCAGACTGGCTAAAGCAGGTCACGCTAATGGACGCACAATCATATTTAAAGTTGAAGGGAGTTTTACCATGAAGAAAATTACACTGGCACTGGCCATTATTTCAGCCTTCGCTGCGGTTAGCACTGCACAAGCCGCCGACGTCACCGCTCAGGCGTTGGCCACCTGGTCTGCTACCGCAAAGAAAGACACCACCAGCAAACTGGTTGTTACCCCAATCGGCAGCCTGTCCTTCAACTACGCGGAAGGCATCAAGGGCTTTAACAGCCAGAAAGGTCTGTTTGACGTGACTGTGGAAGGGGATGCCACCGCTACCGCATTCAAACTGACTTCCAAACTGGTTTCCAACACCCTGACTCAGCTCGACACCTCTGGTTCTACCCTGAACGTGGGTGTGAACTACAACGGCGAGGCCGTAGAGAAAACCGCTGAGACCACCATGATTGATACCTCTGCCGGCATTCTGGGTGGCAACCTGAGCGCGCTGTCTAACGCCTATAACAAGGCCGTTCGTACCAGTGCACAAGACCAGTTCACCTTCACCATCATTGGCGCCACCTCTGACGGCACCACCGCAGTGACTGATTTTAGCACCTTGCCGGAAGGGATCTGGAGCGGTGATGTGAGCGTTGAGTTCAACGCCACCTGGACCGCCTAATCCCCTGAGTGACCGCTGTAAAACAGGGGGGTAACCCCCTGTTATTCACCGCTACTGAAGAACGCTACTGGAATACCGTCATGAAACCTTTCTCTCTCGCCGCCCTCCTGCTGTTATCGCTGTCTTACCCTGTTTTCGCGCTTGATGTCGGTGAGATCAGTTCGTTCATGCACAGCGATAGCGCGCGTCTGAGTAAAGAAATCAAGAACACCACCGACAGTGGTCGCCTGGTGAACATCAAAATCGAGCGTATCTCCAGCCCGCTGGAATCGGGTGCGGTGGTGCCGATGGGCAGTAAAGACGAAATGTTGCTATCACCGGCCAGCCTGATATTGCCGGCCAACGCCAGCGATGTGATTCGCTTTTATTACAAAGGGCCAACTGATGGCCAGGAGCGCTACTACCGCATCGTCTGGTTCGATCAGGCACTGAGCGACGTGGGGCAAAACTCGGCCAAGCGCAATGCCGTCGCGACCACCTCTGCACGAATCGGCACCATTTTGGTGGTGGCACCCCGGCAGGATCAATTCAATTACCAGTTTGCCGCCGGCCAGATCAAAAACACCGGCAACGCCACTTTCAAGGTGGTGGCCTACGGCAACTGTCGTAACAAGAAAGACGGCCATGACTGCAAGGAAAACTATTTCGTGATGCCGGGCAAGGCGCGGGGGTTCAGCAAAGTAGACGTCAACGACAAGAAAGGTCGCGTGGCGTTATGGCATGGCGACCAGTTTATCCCGGTGAAATAGAGCAGCTTGTCTGCAATGAAACGGAATGCACCACATTAAAGCAAGGAGTGGCATGTGAAGGCTGTGCTGTTGAAAACGCTGCTGGCCGGCGGGGTGATGGCGATCCCTGCGGTGTTGCTACCGGGGCAGACGGCGATCGCTGCCGGGCTGACCCAAATTGACGGTGTGTTGATCCCGCAGACCTTCAGCCTGGCGCTGCGCGAAGGCATGAGTATTCCACTGCTGCTGCACTTTGAAAAAAACAGCGGTGTAAAAGATGACAGCCGCATTGGGCACGCTTTTTTATATCTGGATAACGATCGGCTGAAAATCCGCCAGATCACGCTGGAAGACGGGGACGATGGCACGCCGCTGACCGCAGAGACCATCAGGCAATTGCAGGCGTTGCAGGAGGCTAAGTTTGACCAGCAACAGCGCATTGCACTGACGGATGACGCCTGGCTGGCGCTGGATTTCCGCCAGCTTAATTTGCAGCTGGTGGTGAAGGAGGCGGCGATGGGGACCCTGCTGCGTGCTCGCTCCAGCGACATCGGCGTTTCCAGCGTGGATGCCGTCAGCAGTACGCTGGATTATAACCTCGGGGTTTATGATAACCGCACCCGGGCCAGCGAGGGTAATACCTCCAGCTACCTGTCGCTCAACAGCGTCACTGCCCTGCGTGAGCATCATGTGGAAGTTAACGGTTCCGTTTATGGCATCGGCAGCGGCGATGAGAATGCCACGCTGTATAAGGCAATGTACGAACGTGACTTTGCCGGCCGTCGCTTTGCCGCCGGCATGCTGGACAGCTGGAACCTACAGTCGCTGGGGCCGGTCACTACCATCAACTCCAGCAAGATCTATGGTCTGTCTTATGGTAACCGCGCCAACTCCACCGTATTTGATAACAGCCAATCGCTGACGCCGATCGTGGCGTTCTTCCCCTCTGCGGGGGAAGTGCATCTGTCGCGCGAGGGACGACTGTTGAGTGTGCAGAACTTTGCCATGGGCAACCATGAGGTGGATACCGGCAACTTGCCTTACGGCATATATGACGTTGAGGTTGAGGTGGTGGTCAACGGTCGAGTGGTGGATAAACGCATGCAGCGGGTGAACAAGCTGTTCAGCCCCAACCGCGGTGCCAATGCGCCGCTGGCCTGGCAATTTTGGGGTGGCATGATCCGCATGGATGACTGGCGCGGTGATGATCAACGCCAGCGGCAGGCCAAGGATTCTTACCTGATCGGCGCGTCGGCCACCGGTAACTTGCGGACGCTGAACTGGGCGCTGTCCGGTTACTCGTTTGACAGCAACGCGGTGGGTGAAAGCCGTATCAGCGTGCCACTCAGTCAGTCGATTCAGTTCAACGTGCAGAACATGGTGGCATCTGACCATTCCTGGAGCCTGGTCAACAGCGTCAGTGCCGCGCTGCCCGGCGGTTTCAGCAGCCTGTGGGTCAATCAGGAAAAAACGGTGATCGGCGACAAACTGCTGCAAAACGATGCGCATAACCGCGCCATCGGCGGCACGATGAATTTTGGCGCGCTTTGGTCACCGTTGGGGAGTTTAAGCCTCAGTTATAACGACGATAAAAAGAATGGCAGTCACTATTACAACGCTGATTATTACCAAAATATTTTCACCGGTCGTTTTGGCACGCTTGGCGTGCGTGCCGGCGTACAGCGCTACAACAACGGTGGCTACAGTTCGAATACCGGTAAATACATCGCACTCGATTTCTCACTGCCAATGGGCAACTGGCTCAGCGCCGGGGTTTCAAATCAGAACGGCTATACCACGGCCAACCTGGCCGCGCGTAAAGACATTCAAGACGGCCCCATTCGCACCCTGGGTGCCAACCTGTCACGGGCGATCTCCGGTGACACCAAGGGCGACAACAGTATGAACGGAGGGGCCTATGCGCGCTTTGACACCAAATATTCCGCCGGTACGGTCAACGTCAGCAGCTCTGCCGACGGTTATGTTAACACCAGCCTGACCGCCAGCGGCAGCGTCGGCTGGCAGGGGCGTGATATTGCGGCCAGCGGCAGAAATGAGGGCAATGCGGGCATCATCTTTAACACCGGCATTGGAAATGACGGCATGCTGACCGCCCGGGTTGATGGCCGGACGGTCAAGCTGACCGGCAATAAAAACTATGTGCCGTTGTCGCCGTACGGCCAGTACGAAGTTGAGTTGATGAACAATAAAAACTCGGCGGAAAGCTTCGATATCGTCACCAGGCGCAAGAGCAAGTTAACGCTGTATCCGGGCAATGTGGCGGTGATCACGCCGGAAATTAAACAGATGGTGACGGTATTTGGCCGCATCAAGGCGGAAGACGGCACACTGCTGGCCAACGCCTATATCAAAAACCATATCGGCCGCACCCGCACCGATGAAAAAGGCGAATTCATTATGGACGTCGATAAGAAGTTCCCGGTGATCGACTTCACCTACAGGGGTAACCAGAGCTGTGAAGTGAGTCTGGACCTGAGTAAGGCACAGGGGGCGATATGGGTCGGCGACGTGATTTGTAGCGGACTGCAAACCTACGCGGGTAACCTGCAGACAGGAGAGACGATCAATGAAGGCTAAGTTTACGCTGCTGCTGATGCTGTGGGTTACCTTGCCGCTGCGCGCGGCGGTGAGCGTCACCAACTGGCCGGATGCCGCGACGATGAAGTTCGTGTTTGTCGAGAATAACGCCGATGACAACTTTTTTGTTACGCCGGCCGGTGGGCTGGATCCGCGCATGACCGGCGCCAATAAGTGGACTGGGCTAAAATACGGCGGCTCCGGCACCATCTATCAACAAAGCCTCGGCTATGTGGATAACGGCTACAATACCGGCCTGTCAGCCAACAATCGTTTTGACATGTGGCTGGAAAATACGCCGATCAAGAACCCGTTTCTCGGGCTGCGCTGCATTAACTGGTATGGCGGCTGCAATATGGATACCAGCCTGATTTTGCCGCAGGCTACCGACGAGAAAGGCTTTTACGGTGCGGTGGTGACTTCGGGTGGGGCTAAATGGATGCACGGCATGATGTCGCCGAGTTTCTATCAATACTTGCAGCAAATGGCCCCAGGCAGCGCATTCAGCATGCAGATTAATGCCTGCCAAACCGCGGATGTCTACGATGCCAGTAGCGGGGGGCGCTGTCAGGATCAGAGCAGAGGTAGCTGGTATAAACGCACCGTAACCCACAGCAAGGCGGCGCATCTGCGTTTTATCAACACCAACGCGGTGTCGGAAGTGTTTGTTAACAGTGATGGCGTACCGATCATCGGTGAGGGCAATGCCGACTGTAAAAACCAGACTATCGGTTCACGCTCTGGCATCACCTGTAAAATGGTCAGTTACGATCTGCGGACCGACGGCAGCGTCAGCAATACCTCGATTCACGTGTTCCCGGCGATCAACCATGCGGCGTTAACGTCGGCGACCAACGCCGCCGATTTGCAGTTCAGCCTGGATGGCAATAGCTGGAAAAACACCTCGGGAACCGGCAGCTATTACACCTTTAATCAACTGAAGAGCAGTAATGTGATTTACGTGTTCTTCGCCAGCAACTTTTTCAAGCAAATGGTGAAACTGGGGATTTCCGACAGCGGCACTCGTGACCTGATTAACTTCCGCTTCCAGAACACCACCTCACCCGAGTCCGGCTGGTACGAGTTTTCCACCTCCAACCAGTTGATTATCAAACCGCGTGATTTCAGCATCAGCATCATCTCCGACGACTACGATAACCAGCCACATCGAGAAGGTTACGTCGGCCCGGCGGAGCCTCCGCTGGAGTTTGGTTATATCGTCACCACCAGCGGCAAGACCGCCGCCGACCAGGTGCGAGTGATGGCCACCGGCCCAACGCAGGTGATCAACGGGATTAATTACTGCATTTTTTCCTCGGCGGATAACCAAAGTCAGGTGCCTTTCCCGGCCATGCTCAGTATCACTACCAGCACCAACGGCCAACAAAGCTATGACGCAGGCTGCGACGGACAGTGGCATGACATGACCGATGCGTTATGGAGCAGCACGCCGTGGAATGACATCTCCGGTGAGGTAGGGGTGCTGAACAAAACCCGGGTCAAGTTCAGCATTCCGATGAATAACCCGATTTCCCTAAAGACGGTGGAAGGTAACGGCTGGTATGGCGACGTTAGCGCTGCCGGGGAGATCCACGTTGAAGCCACCTGGCGCAACATTAACTAGGAACAACCCATGAGAAGCTGGCTGTTCTGGCTACTGTGTTGGCCATTTGGCGCGACGGCGATAAACGTCGGCACCCTGACGTTTGCGATGGATCAGGATCAATCGTTCACCGCCAAGCGGGTGCTGAACAACAACCGCAGCGCGCGTATTTATCAGGTGACTGTGCGCGCCATCGACAGACCGGGGGAGAAAGAAACACGCAGCCGCCCGGCGGACGGTGAACTGCTGTTTGCCCCGCGCCAGCTGCAACTGCAGGCCGGGCAGGGCGAATATTACAAGTTCTTCTACCGTGGCCCGCAGGACGATCGCGAGCGTTATTACCGGGTATCATTTCGCGAAATTCCCACCCGCCTTTTCGACCCGGCGCAGCGTCAAACTGCCGGCGTCAATCTGGAGCCGATAGTGGTGATGGACACCATTTTGGTGGTGCGCCCACGCCAGAGTCATTTCGCCTATCGGTTGGATCCGCAGCGTGGCACGCTCACTAATACCGGCAACACCTACTTCAAGTTTCTGCTCAAGCCCGGTTGTGACAGTACCGACGAGGAGGGGATCACCGAATACCTGCGCCCGGGTGATACGCTGACCCATGCAGGCATTCGGCTGAAAGGGCAGAAATTTATTATTTATAACGACAAATTTATCAGCGTCGATAAAAGCTGCATTAACTAACGCAGCGGGATCGAAAAGCGGAAACAGGCACCGGTTTGCGGCCGCTCGACCAGTTGGATATCGCTGTCGTGCAGCAGCAAAATGCGCCGAACGATCATCAGTCCCAGCCCGCTGGCATGGCGGCGGGCGCTGCTCAGAATCGAAGGGCGCACGAACAGATCGGCGCGTAGTTCCTGCGGGATGCCCGGGCCGCTGTCATTGACCTGCACCAGCACCTTGCCTGCCTGTTGCCACAGGCGCACCTCAATCTCACCGCCCTGCGGCGTGTGGCGGATGGCGTTGTCCAGCAGGTTGGTCAATACCCGCTCAATCATGCTGACATCGGCAAACACCAACGGAATGCCGGGGGTAATATCCGCCAGCAGCCTTTGCTGGCGAGCCTCTGCTGCCAATTCGAACTTCTGGAACACGTCCTGCACCAATTCGCTGAGTGAGAACGGCTCCTTCTGCGGTTTCACCACGCCATACTCCAGTCGCGCCAGCTCGAACAGTTCCTGCGCCAATCGGCCGACCTTACGGCTCTGCGCCAGTGCAATCTCCAGATAGCGTTGACGATCGTTGTCGCTCAGGCTGGCCGATTTTACCGACAAGGTTTCCAGGTAGCCGTGCAACGACGTCAGGGGAGTGCGCAGATCGTGCGAGATATTGGCAATAAACTCGCGGCGTTGCTGATCCTGCTGCGAAAGCGTCTGCCACTGTTCGGCGATACGCTGCGCCATGCTGCGGAATGCCTGCTGCAGTCGGCTGACTTCATCGCGACCGCCGCTGTCGGCCGGCAGTGCCGCATAGGCTTGTACCGCCGCGATGCCACCGCTGTCCAGCTCAGTGACCTGGCGTGTCAGACGGCGGATAGGTCGGGTCACCCAATAAAACGCAAAACCACCGGCCACCAGACTGAACAGCACCATCAGGCCCGAGGTCCACAGCGCCATGGAGACCGCGGAGTTGTGCAAGGCATGACTGGCTAACGCATCGTAATCCTCACCCAGCAAAACCACGTACAGGTAGCCCTCAACCTGACCGTTGACCTTCAGGGGCGCGGCGCTGAACACTTTTTTGGCATCCGGATTACGCGGGTCATCGCCGTACACCGGCATATTTGCACCATTAAAGAGCGCCTGCAGCGGCTGCAGGCTTACTTTTTGTCGCTTCAGGTGACCGGCCGGTGCGGCATCGCCGATAATCTCGCCCTGCTTATCGAGCAGGTACACCTCAACGCTGGGATTCACCGCCATCAGTTGACCGAACAGGTTTTGCACCGACTGCGCGTTCAGCCCGTTTTGCCCCAACAGCGGGTTGCTGTCGGCAATGTGCTGCGCCAGATTACCGGACAGCCGTTGGATCACCGCCTGGCTGTACTGGGTGCTGCTGCGCACCTGCATCCAGCCGGAGATGGCGCAGCTGACTACCATCAACAGGGCGAAGATCAGGGTCAGACGTTGCGTTAGCGTAAGGTTTTTCATGATTCACTCTTGCGGCACAGCCGCGAATTTATAGCCCATGCCCCACACGGTGAGGATGCGCTCGGGTTCCGCCGGATTGGTTTCGATCTTGATACGCAGCCGGTTGATATGAGTATTCACGGTGTGCTCGTAGCCTTCGTGCTGATAACCCCACACCTGATTGAGCAGGCTGAGGCGGGAAAACACCTTGCCGGGGTGTTTGGCAAAAAAATACAGCAGGTCAAATTCGCGCGGCGTCAGATCGACATTCTGTTGGTTCAAATGCACTTCTCGGGCAATAGGGTCGATGGTTAAGCCGTCAAAGTTCAGGGTGCCTGCGTCCAACCGCAGGTTGCGGCTCATCGCCTCCTGGCGGCGAAACAGCGCCTTGACCCTGGCCACCAGTTCCAGCATCGAGAAGGGCTTGGCGAGGTAGTCGTCCGCGCCCAGTTCCAATCCCAAAACTCGGTGTACCTCGCTGGAGCGCGCGCTGGTAATAATGATTGGCGTGTAGCGCGTCATATTGCGGGCGCGGCGGCAGATCTCCAGCCCGTCAATGCCCGGCAGCATCAGGTCGAGGATCAGTGCATCCCAGCCACCCTGTTCCAGCATCGCCATGCCCAGATTGCCATCGGCGGCATGGCCGATGTCATAGCCTTCATCGCGCAGATGTAATTGCAGCAGCTCGGCGATGTTGCCGTCGTCCTCGACGATTAAAATTTTCTTTGGCTTTTCCACTCTTCTCACCGCTATTGCCAGACCTGATTGAAGTCTACACAACCCTCAGTGCCGGAGTTATCACATTTTATTTAACTTTGCGTGAGGTCTTGGGGAACAAATCAGGCGGATACTCAGCGCATCGAAACGCCACCCAAGGAAAGCCTCATGGCCATGTCCATTACACCGGAGAAACCGGTGGTGATCCATCCGCTGTGGCTGCGCCTGACGCACTGGCTGAATGCGCTGGCGATGCTGATTATGGTCACCAGCGGCTGGCGCATCTACAACGCTTCGCCGTTCTTTAACTTCAGTTTTATCAATGAGCTGACGCTGGGCGGTTGGTTGGGCGGCGCGTTGCAGTGGCACTTTGCCGGCATGTGGCTGTTTGGCATTAACGGTCTGTGTTATCTGCTGATTAATATTTTCAGTGGCCGGCTGAAACGCAAATTCTGGCCGCTCAGCCCGAGAGCCTTGCTCGGCGATTTGCTGGCGGCGCTGCGGGGCAAGCTCGGCCATAACGATTTACGCCATTACAACATGGTGCAGCGGGCAGCCTATCTGTTTGTGATGGTGGCGGGCGTGGTGATGGTGCTTTCCGGCCTGGTGCTGTGGAAGTCGGTGCAATTTCCACTGTTGCGTGAACTGCTCGGTGGCTATGAAGCGGCGCGTTATATCCACTTTTTCGCCATGTCGGGGCTGGTGGGTTTTGTGGTGGTGCATCTGGTGATGGTGGCGTTGGTGCCACGCACGCTGTTGGCCATGCTGCGTGGACGTTAAGGAGAGCCTGATGAAAGCACAGAAACAGCCAATAAGCCTGAGTGAAGGGCAAGAGATCGTCAGAGAGGCGCAGCAACTGCTGGCACGCCAACTGGAGTCTTCTTCGCGGCGGCGCTTCCTGCGCAACGGGCTGACGTTGGGGGGGATTGCCATGCTCACCGGGTGTGACATCAGCGACAACACCAATGTCGAACAGGCGCTGAGCCGTATCTCACGCTTTAACGATCGGGTACAGGGCTGGCTGTTCAATGCCGACCATCTGGCACCGGTGTATGCCGAGTCGATGATCACTCGTCCGTTCCCGTTCAACGCGTTTTATGCCGAGGATCAGGCACCGGAGATCAATGGCGACGACTACCGGCTGGAGGTCAACGGACTGGTGCTGAATAAGCAGCCCTGGACGCTGCCGCAATTGCACAAGATGACGCAAATCAGTCAGGTGACGCGCCATATTTGCGTAGAGGGTTGGAGTGCGATCGGCAAGTGGGGCGGGGTGCCGTTCGCGGAATTTCTCCAGGCGATCGGTGCGGACCTGAGCGCCAAATATGTCAGTTTCAAATGCGCCGACGATTACTACACCAGTATCGATATGGCCACGGCGCTGCATCCACAAACCATTATGGCGCTGACCTACGACGGCCAGATCCTGCCGCGAAAATACGGCTATCCGATGAAGCTGCGTATGCCGACCAAGCTCGGCTACAAGAATCCGAAACATATTCAGGTGATTGAAGTCACCAACCGCTTTCCCGGCGGTTACTGGGAAGATCAAGGTTACAACTGGTTTGGCGGCAGCTAAAGGCGGCCACAACTATCCCCGGCACACAGGTGCTTTTTAAATGAGAGAAGGAAATACCATGAAAAAGTTATTCGCAGTGATGATGTGCAGCGCGTTGATGTTGGGTTCTATCGGTGCCAATGCAGCAGACAGCATGAGCAAAGACGCGATGAAAAAGGACAATATGGGCCAGATGTCTCATGACGGCATGGCTAAAGACGGCATGAAGAAAGACTGCATGGGCAAGGATTGCATGAAGAAAGACAGTATGAGTAAGGATGCGATGAAACATGACGGCATGAAAAAAGACAGCATGGCCAAAGACGGCATGAAGAAAGATGAAATGAAAAAAGACACCATGGGGAAATAAGTGGCGCAGGCTCCGGCTACCCTGAAAACCAAAGGCCACGCGATGTGGCCTTTGGTGTTTAACAGCGGATTAGCGCTTACATATCCGGGAAGGTCAGGGTGTTACCCGGTGCCTCACGGTGGATGTGCACAAAGTTCAGGTGTTTCTCGTACTGATCGAGGATATCGCCGATTACCTGTTCCTTGCTGTAGTCCATCAGGTCATTGCCCTGGGTGCCTTCCATCAGGAAGGTTTCCAGCCGGTAGTAGTGCGACTTGCCGGAGCGGGCGCGATAGGTAAAGCCCGGCACCGAGTAACGCTGCGGCCAGATCTGGTAGATAAAGTTCTGCTCCTCGCCTAAATGCACCAGCAACTCCAGATGGTTTAAACGCTCATCTTCGGTTGGCGGCACTTCACTGAACTCCACTTTGGCGCCGCGTAATTCCAGCTCACGCGCCACTTCCTGCATCGCCGGCCGACAGCGGGTATCCATCATTTTCTGTGTGTATTGGCTGCCCGGATAATTCATTACCCGCGACAGGCGCTGTTTCCAGTTCAGCACGTCATTGCTGGACACCGGCATGGGCGCATTGGTGTTCAGCGCGCTGGCCTTGCGGTAATCCTCCACCCGTAGCGATTTATACAACCCGGCCATCACGAAGAAGATCACAAAACTGAACGGCAGGCCCATGATCACCGTGGTTTTCTGCAGGGCAGGCACGCCGTCGGTCATCAACATACCTATGGTCAGCAGGCCAATCGCTACCGACCAGAAAATACGCAGCCAGTTGGGGGCGTCATTATTGATGTCGCTCAGGCGTGAGGTGAAGTTACCCAGCACCAGCGAGCCTGAATCCGCCGAGGTGACGTAGAACAGCAGCCCAGTGATAGTGGCCACCGAAGCGCTGAAGGTAAAGCCCGGATACTGCGCCAGCAGGCTATAGAATCCCCGTTCCGGGTACTGCATCACTTCCTGCGCGAAGGCGGCGTTGCCGTGAATAATCTGGTACAGCGCGCTGTTACCGAAGATTGACAGCCACAGCAGGGTAAACACGAACGGAATAATCAGCGTGCCGACCACAAACTGGCGAATGGTACGCCCACGTGAAATTCGCGCCAGGAACAGGCCGACAAACGGCGCCCAGGCCACCCACCAGGCCCAGAAGAACAGGGTCCAGTTGTTCATCCATTCCACCGGGCGATCGAAGGCGAAACTGTTGAGCGTCATGCCCATAAAGCGGTTGACGTAATCACCGACGTTAAGCACCAGCGCATTGAGCAGGAACTCGGTATCGCCGAAGAACAGCACGAATAAAATCAGCCCCAGTGCCAACAGCACGTTGAGCTCGGACAGAATACGGATGCCCTTATTGACGCCGGAAGTCACCGAAATAGTGGCCATGATCACCGAAAGCAGGATCAACGCGGCCTGAACCGTCAGGTTTTCCGGTATGTGAAACAGCACTTTCAGCCCGTAGTTCAACTGCACTACGCCAATACCGAGCGTGGTGGCGATACCGAAGATGGTACCCAGCACCGCGGCGATATCTACGCTGTGGCCAATCGGGCCATTGATGCGTTTACCGAAAATCGGGTACAGGGCAGAGCGGATGGTCAGCGGCAGGTTATAGCGATAGCTGAAATAGCCGAGGGCGATACCCATCAACGCGTACATCGACCAGCCGGTCAGGCCGTAGTGGAACAGCGTCCAGACCATTGCCTGGCGTGCGGCTTCCAGCGTCTGGCCCTGGCCTTCCGGCGGCATCATATATTGTGTCACCGGTTCGGCGACCGAGAAGAACATCAGATCGATGCCGATACCGGCGGCGAACAGCATCGCCGCCCAGCTCATCAGGCTGAATTCGGGTTTTGATTGTTCAGGCCCGAGCTTGATCGAACCAAAGCGCGAAGCGGCGATAAACACCACAAATACGATGTACAGGGTGGCGGCCAGCAGATAGTACCAGCCGAAGGTGGTTGAAACCCAATTCAGGGTGCGGGTGATCCATCGCCCGGAGAAATCGGTAAAAAAGATGGTCATCAGCGAGAAGGCCAAAATCAGCCCTGCCGAGGTAAAGAAAACCACAGGATTAAGGCCATCCTTTTGCGGTTTTGAGGAGGTTTCGCGTGTTGTCATCGTCTTCCTCTGTTTTTTAACAACTGAGTAAAATCGTGCCCACACACCAGCCTGAACGACACGCGGGTGTCGCCCGGAAACAGTGCGGATAAGAACGCCGCGACAATCACTATTGCTTGCCAAAGATTGCCGCTTTGCTTGTTTACGAAGCGGAAAATCGCTTCGTGGTGGGAACCGCTTACAGACACTGATTTTGGTCAGATTCGTTAAATACCTCACAAAAATCAGCCAGTTCCACAACCGAAAAATACATATTTATAACCAATCGGCAATAAAATATATTCAATTTTTATTGAACGTTCAATCAAAAAAAAGTTTAATAGTTAGCATGAAGACCAAGTTCAGCAGGCGGAAAGGCAGTGAAATTCCGCCGCTGAGACGAGGCCGAAGTCGGTTTTGTGAGAGTCGAATTATGCCAAAGGTAGGGATGCAGCCGATCAGAAGGCAGCAGTTGATAGATGCCACGCTGGCCGCAGTCAATGAAGTTGGAATGCATGATGCCACCATTGCGCAGATAGCGCGGCGGGCAGGGGTTTCCAACGGCATCATCAGCCACTATTTCAAGGACAAGAACGGCCTGCTGGAGGCCACGATGCGCTATTTGATTAGCCATCTGGGCGAAGCGGTGAAGCTAAGGCTGCAGGCGTTGAGCGACCACAGCCCGGCATCGCGGCTGCAGGCGATCGTCGCCGGCAACTTCGACGACAGCCAGATCAACAGCGCGGCGATGAAAACCTGGTTGGCCTTTTGGGCCAGCAGCCTGCACCAGCCGCAGCTCAATCGGCTGCAGCAGGTGAATGGTCGCCGTCTGTATTCCAACCTGTGCGCTGAATTTAGCCGGGTGTTGCCGCAGGCGGAGGCACGGCTGGCAGCCAAAGGGCTGGCGGCGTTGATCGACGGCCTGTGGTTGCGCAGCGCGTTGCGCGGTGCGGCATTTAATCAGGCGCAGGCGATAGCGCTCACTACCGATTACATTACGTTTCAACTCCGGGGGCACACGCCACCCTGAGGACAACCCAAGGAGAACCTATGTCCCGTTTTGGCTTACAGAAGCTCTATATTAATGGCGCCTATGTAGACAGTACCGATGGAAAAACCTTCAACGCAGTGAACCCGGCGAACGGCGAAGTCCTTGCCGAAATCCAGTCCGCCAGCGCTGAAGACGTCAACCGTGCGGTGGCCAGCGCAGCCAGCGGACAGAAGGTGTGGGCGGCAATGACGGCGATGGCGCGTTCTCGCATTTTGCGTCGTGCAGTAGATATCCTGCGCGAACGTAACGACGAACTGGCCGCGCTGGAAACGCTGGATACCGGCAAGGCGATGTCAGAAACCACGGCGGTAGATATTGTCACCGGTGCCGACGTGCTGGAGTATTACGCTGGCCTGATCCCGTCCATCGAGGGGCAGCAGATCCCGCTGCGCGATACCTCCTTTGTTTATACCCGCCGCGAACCCTTGGGTGTGGTGGCCGGTATCGGCGCCTGGAACTACCCGATTCAAATCGCCTTATGGAAGTCTGCCCCCGCATTGGCGGCAGGCAACGCCATGATTTTCAAACCCAGTGAAGTGACTTCTTTGACGGCGCTGAAACTGGCAGAGATCTACACCGAAGCGGGCCTGCCGGACGGCGTATTCAACGTGGTCACCGGCAGCGGCGCAGAAGTGGGCCAGTACCTGACCGATCATCCTGGTATCGCCAAGGTGTCGTTCACCGGCGGGGTGAAAACCGGCAAGAAAGTGATGGCTAATGCCTCCGGCTCGACGCTGAAAGAAGTCACCATGGAACTGGGTGGCAAATCGCCGCTGATTATCTTTGACGACGCCGATTTGGATCGCGCCGCTGATATCGCCATGATGGCCAACTTCTACAGTTCCGGCCAGGTGTGTACCAACGGCACCCGCGTATTTGTTCCCGCAGCGTTGCAGGCACAATTTGAAGCCAAAATCCTCGAGCGTGTAAAACGTATCCGTCTGGGCGACCCAACCGATCCGCAAACCAACTTTGGCCCGCTGGTTAGCTTCGCGCATATGGAATCGGTGCTGCGCTTTATCGAAAGCGGCAAGAACAGCGGTGCGCGTCTGCTGTGCGGTGGCGAGCGTGTCACTGAAGGTGAATTTGCCAAGGGTGCTTATGTGGCGCCGACGGTGTTTACCGATTGTCGTGACGAGATGGAAATTGTGCGCGAAGAGATCTTCGGGCCGGTCATGAGCATCCTCAGCTATCAAAGTGAAGAGGAAGTAGTACGCCGCGCCAACGACACCACCTTCGGCCTGGCCGCGGGTGTCGTGACCAATGATCTGACCCGCGCCCATCGGGTGATCCACCAGTTGGAAGCCGGCATCTGCTGGATTAATACCTGGGGCGAATCGGCGGCGGAAATGCCGGTTGGCGGTTACAAGCAGTCTGGCGTCGGCCGAGAAAACGGCCTGATGACGCTGGAGCACTACACCCAGATCAAATCAGTGCAGGTCGAGTTAGGCGAATACGCCTCCATATTTTAATTATCCCCGTCGTCTTTCAAGCTACAGCGTTGTTGGCTGCGAGCGCAGACCCCAGTCACTTACTTGAGTAAGCTCCTGGGGCTCTGCGCCCTTGCCGCCTAGCTGTAACTCGAAATCCATAGGGGATATATCCTTTTTTGCATCCAAAACTGCCTTGGTTTATTCAGCATGCTGACCTTCAGGCCATTTGCATTATTAAGGCATACAAATATTAAGGGGATAATCGATGGAATACGATTACATCATTATCGGGGCCGGCTCGGCCGGTAACGTATTAGCCACCCGCTTAACCGAAGACGCTGACGTCAGCGTGCTGCTGCTGGAAGCCGGCGGCCCGGACTATCGGATGGATTTTCGCACTCAGATGCCGGCGGCGTTGGCATTCCCGCTGCAGGGCCGCCGTTACAACTGGGCCTATGAAACCGACCCTGAGCCGCACATGAACAATCGCCGCATGGAATGTGGCCGTGGTAAGGGACTGGGCGGTTCATCGCTGATAAACGGCATGTGCTACATCCGCGGCAACGCGATGGATTTCGATAACTGGGCGAAGGCACCGGGTCTGGAAGACTGGAGCTACCTGGATTGTCTGCCGTATTTCCGCAAGGCGGAAACCCGCGATATCGGGCCGAACGATTTTCACGGCGGTGATGGCCCGGTCAGCGTTACCACGCCGAAAGCCGGTAACAACGAATTATTCCACGCGATGGTGGAGGCTGGCGTTCAGGCAGGCTACCCGCGTACCGAGGATCTGAACGGCTACCAGCAGGAAGGCTTCGGCCCGATGGATCGCACCGTCACGCCGAAAGGTCGTCGTGCCAGCACCGCTCGCGGTTATCTGGATCAGGCGCGTTCTCGCCCTAATTTGAAGATTGTGACCCACGCGCTGACCGATCGCATCCGCTTCGACGGCAAGCGGGCGGTGGGCGTTGACTACTTGCAGGGTGAAGCAAAGGATGTCACCAGTGCCCGTGCGCGTCGGGAAGTGCTGCTGTGCGCCGGGGCGATCGCCTCGCCACAGATCCTGCAGCGCTCCGGCGTGGGGCCGGCCGCCTTGTTGAACCGTCTGGATATTGATCTGGTACACGAACTGCCGGGGGTGGGTGAAAACCTGCAAGACCATCTGGAAATGTACCTGCAGTACGCCTGTAAAAAACCGGTGTCGCTGTACCCTGCGCTGCAATGGTTTAACCAGCCTAAAATCGGTGCGGAATGGCTATTCAATGGCAGCGGTATTGGTGCCAGTAACCAGTTTGAAGCCGGTGGTTTTATCCGCAGCCGTGAAGAGTTTGCCTGGCCGAACATTCAGTATCATTTCCTGCCGGTAGCGATTAACTACAACGGCAGTAATGCGGTGAAAGAGCACGGTTTCCAGGCACACGTCGGTTCGATGCGCTCCCCGAGCCGTGGCCGGGTGCAGGTCAAATCCAAAGATCCGCGCCAGCACCCGAGCATCTTGTTCAACTATATGGCGACCGAGCAGGACTGGCAGGAGTTCCGTGATGCTATCCGTATCACACGTGAAATCATGGCGCAGCCGGCGTTGGATGAATACCGTGGTCGTGAGATAAGCCCAGGGCCGGAAGTGCAGACCGACGAGCAGTTGGACGCTTTTGTTCGCGAACATGCCGAAACCGCCTTCCATCCTTCCTGCTCATGCAAAATGGGTGAAGACGAAATGGCGGTGGTGGATGGTCAGGGCCGGGTGCACGGCCTGGAAGGGCTGCGGGTGGTGGATGCGTCAATTATGCCGTTGATCATTACCGGTAATCTGAATGCCACCACTATCATGATCGCCGAGAAAATCGCCGACCGTATCCGCCAACGCACGCCGCTGCCGCGCAGCACCGCAGAATACTACGTGGCCGGTAACGCCCCGGCGCGTAAACAGTAACCAACATGTCCTCTCGCCACCGAGGGGGAGGGCTGCTGTAGCAAGCAACCCCCTCTCCAAAGTCCTTCCCTGAGGCGAGGGGACAATCCACCGCTTAAACCGGCAGGGCGATCGCCTGATCGAAACTGTTTGGTGTCGCCATACGCCACATGCGCGCATAGAAATCGCTTTCAATCTCTTTTTGCAACAGCGCCCCAGGTTTCAGGTAGTAATAGATGTCGGCATAGACCTTGATTTCCGTTGAGGTAATGCGGCGCAGCATATGGTGTGAAGTCAGCTGTTCCGGCCGGCTGACCCCGGCCGCTGCCAACATTTCCGCCAGCGCCTTCACCGTGTTCTGGTGAAAATGGTAGACGCGCTCCGCCTTGTTTGGCACCACCAGCGCTTTCTGTCGCAGCGGATCCTGAGTGGCGACGCCGGTCGGGCAGTGGTTGGTGTGACAACTCTGCGATTGAATGCAGCCTACGGCGAACATAAAGCCGCGCGCTGAATTCACCCAATCGGCACCCAGTACCAATACGCTGGCGATGTCGAAGGCGCTGATAATCTTACCGCTGGCACCTATTTTGATTTGGTCACGCAATCCACAGCCAACCAGGGTGTTATGTACGAACAACAGCCCTTCGCGCAGTGGCATGCCCATATAGTTGGACAACTCCAGCGGTGCCGCCCCGGTGCCGCCTTCTTTGCCGTCCACCACGATAAAGTCCGGCAATATTTGGGTCTGCAACATGGCCTTGGCGATGGCGACAAACTCCCAGGGGTGGCCGATACACAGCTTGAAGCCCACGGGTTTGCCACCAGACAGCTCGCGCAACTGCTCAATGAAGTGCATCATTTCCACCGGGGTGCTAAAGGCACTGTGTGAGGCCGGTGAAATACAGTCGATCCCTTCTGGTACACCGCGCGTCGCGGCAATTTCCGCATCCACTTTTTTCGCCGGCAGAATGCCGCCATGGCCCGGCTTGGCGCCCTGACTGAGTTTGATTTCAATCATTTTGACCTGCGGGTTTTTAGCCTGCTCGGCAAAGCGCTGCGGATCAAAATGGCCATCGCTGGTGCGGCAACCAAAATAGCCGCTTCCCAGTTCCCACACCAGATCGCCGCCGTTCTCACGGTGATAGCGGCTGATGCTGCCCTCACCGGTGTCATGATAAAAATTGCCCTTGGCCGCGCCCAGATTGAGGGCACGAATGGCATTGGCCGACAGCGCGCCGAAACTCATGGCGGAGATATTGAAGATAGAGGCGGAGTAGGGCTGGCTGCAGCCGGGGCCGCCGATCGCCACGCGGAAGCTGGTCGGATCGGATACCTCTACCGGACACATGGAATGGCCGATGCATTCATAGCCGGTTTGATAGACGTCCAGCTGGGTGCCGAAGGGTTTGTCACCCATTTCGTTTTTGGCGCGGCGATAGACCAGCGTGCGTTGAGTACGGGAAAACGGGATCTGAGCGTTATCTTCTTCCAATAAATACTGGCGTATTTCCGGGCGGATAAATTCGAAGAAGAAGCGCAGGCGGCCGATGATGGGGTAGTTGCGGCAGATGGCGTGGCGCTGCTGGGTCAAATCGTAAATCCCCAGTGCGCTCAGCCCGCCAAAAATGATCGCCGGCAGCCAAAACCAGGGGTGGTGCGACAACAGTACCAATGATGTCAGCGTCAACAAGAGACTCAACACAAAGCAGGTATAACGGCTGAATAAGGACGACTTCATAACATCTCCTGATGTTTTTTTGATTTTGATCCAGACGACATGACTCACGGGAAATTTCCGTGGTTGGATCCTAACCAATAGGCCGGAGTGTTATGTGGCTGTTACTGCTTTATCGCTTATTGTTACATTTATTTAACGTAACGAGCGGAATACAGGCCACCGGGCGGCGGCCTGAAGGGTTACTTACTGGCGACGAAGATGGTGCTCATGCTGCGCAAACGCAGTTTTTTCATCGCACTGTACTTCTGAGAAAAAATGGTTTTGGGGTGAGTACCGCGTTTTTGGGCAATGTGCAGCAGGCTATCGCCACGCAGCAAATTGAAAATAACGTCACTTTCCGCTGGGCTGAGCTCCCGGGTTTTCTGCATTTTTATCCCGCCCGGCTCTTTGCTTTCCAACAGGGTTTGTATCTTTTCCTGTAGTGAATAAAGAGGGATACGGGTAGAGACCAGCTCAACGGAAATACCCAGAATCGACAACAGTTTCACTACGCGCTCGTCGTCATAAAACACCAGCAGGCGTGTTTTTGAGTTGTATTGCTGATGCAAAGACACCAGGCTTTCAATGACATTGACGCTTTGTTCCAGATTTTGTGAGGTGAAAATCAGCGCGATGTCGTGCTTGATTATTTTCTCCGCCTTGGCGCCACCGTGCATAAAATCCGAAAACAGTCTGATATCGTACTTGCCGTAATGTTTTTTCAGTAATACCGAAAGGCCGACATAGCTGTACTTACACTCACTAATAACAAGGACATTGTTTTTAGACATAATGGCAAACACCCATAATGAGTTAAAAGTATTCAGCTGTAAGAAGCGAGTTCAAATCCTTGATGTCGGATTCCTTCCACAGCTTTCCCTGCAGTGCGTAATATGGCATTTCGTCCAGCCATTTTTTATGTTCGGGAGTTTCTACTCCTTCGATAATCACCTTGTAATGATTAAGGTGAAAAAAGCGCAATAAAGCGCGCATTAAACCTTCACCGCCGGACTTTTTCATAAAGTCCCATAGTAAAAAACGGTCCAATTTAACGAAGCGAAATTGACTGTTATACAATGCGGAAAAACCCGCATAGCCAGAACCAAAATCATCGAGCCAAAATGAATAACTCTTGAGAGAGGGATCGCCGTGGACGCGATCCTTTACCAATCGGGTTGAGTTCTCGCTGATTTCAAAATGAATACAGCGAGTAGCGTTAATTCTTTCTGCAAAATGGCTATTAGCCAAAGATCTCAGCGAATGATCGTCCACATTTAATGTGGCTATAACCTGATTCTTACGAAACCAGTGATTATATTTTTCTATCAGACTGACCTGCTCTAACAGAATCTCAATCCGGGTGGCGCTATCAGCAGAGCGAAAGAACTGTTCAGGAGAGAAATGTGCATATTCACTATTAAAAGTGAATCGTGACAGGCACTCAACGGCCAGCAATTGTCCGGATTTTGCGAACATTGGCTGGAAAACATAATTAATTCCGTTATTTTGCTCTCTAAAAGAACTGTGCATTCCTCAATCCTTTGATTGATATACAAATAGCTGTTTTATAACGAAAATAAAATAAAATCAGTCTGTTTATGGGTAAGAATCTTATTTAATGCAGTCAGGAAGAGCAATGCCGCTTACAGACCATTAAACGTGCAATTTGTTGCGAAGTCTAAATCACTCAAAAGGTAACAAAGTGTAAATATTTAGAATAATGTGCTGTTAATCAGGCCTTAAGTCAAAATGTCCAACTACAGGGCTTTCCCAAACACAGATTATTCCTATTCGATTAAATCGTCAACATCGATCGATAGGTATTTGTTGATAGTTTATTCCTATCAAGAGAGGGCTTATGAATGTTTTAAACGATTTAACAATAAGAATGCGCTTAGTCTATATTTCGTCCGGCAATGGGTTCATCGAGGCAACATTCCTTTTAAGCAAGGAGTGCTATCGCTGAGTGTATGCTCAGTGCCGGGTCGGTATATATTCATCTGTCACTGAATCGATTATTTTATTGTTTTTCTATGGAGCTGGAAATGAAAAAAGTATTATTGCCTTTGGCCGCGCTGGTATTGTCTGCTACTGCTTATAACGCTACTGCTGCAAGCGGCAACGTTAAATTCACCGGTGAAATCGTACAGTCTACCTGTAAAGTAGTTGATAAAGACCAGAATAAAGAAGTTTACCTGGGTAAATATCCTACTACCGCATTCCCAACTTCTGGTTCTACCAGCGGTGCTAAAGCTTTCGATATTAGCCTGGAGAAATGTGAAGCAGGTAACTACACCCTGCGTTTCGACGGTAACACCCCAGCTGGTCACCCAGAGCTGTTGGCTGTAACTGGCGGCGCTAACGGCGTTGGCGTTGAAATCCTGGATAACAACGGCGCAACTCTGCCAATCTCTCAGGAAGTTGCTACTCCAGCTACCGTTTCTGTTGCTGCTGATGGCGACAACCCAGGTTCTGCGACTTTCAACCTGCGCGCTCGTTATAAATCTTACCAGGATCTGGTAACTGCGGGTCAGGCAAACTCTAACGCTACCTTCACCATCGAATACAAATAATTTAATTCGCTGGCAGGATAGATAGAGCTATTGGCCATGGACGGCTAAATTCTGAGAGTTGAGATATTCCGATGAAAAAAGTGCTTTCTTGTATTTTACTCGCGTTTTCCGTTAATGCTTTTGCCGGCATTCAAGTTGATTCAACGCGCGTAATTTATAACAGCGGAAGTAAATCCGCATCGCTCTCAATCAGCAATGACAGCGACGACACCTATATGGTGCAAACCTGGCTGGATACTGGTGATTCAAGCCAGATGCCGAAGAATTTACCGATCGTGGTCACTCCACCTATTTTAAAACTGGCTGCCAAGAAAGACGCCATTCTGCGTTTTATCTATTCCGGCAGCGGGTTACCGCAGGACAGAGAAAGTCTGCTCTGGGTAAACGTACAGGAAATACCGCCAACGCCTAAGCAAGATAACGTGCTGCAGGTGGCGATCCGTACCCGTATCAAACTGTTCTACCGTCCTGAGGCCTTGAAGGCCAACCTGCAACAGCAGGCTGAAGCGCTGAAATGGCAGCGCCAGGGCGGCAATCTGGTGGTCACCAACAACGGTCCGCTGTATGTGACGCTGGGCGTTCTGACGCTGAAAAGCGGTGGCAAGAGCTGGAAAGTGAATGCCGATATGGTGAAACCGCAAGATAGCCTGAAAATTGCTCTGCCACAGGGCGCGCAGTCGGCCGGCAGTATGTCGTTTACCTATATCAACGATTACGGCGGCCACACCGAGATTAAGAACGTTGCATTAAATTGATTTAAGCCCTTCAAGGAATGAACAAGAAATGGCACATAAAAGAATAACAACCCTCACGCCAAAACGTTTGGTCAGGCTGATTAATGGTGTAATTTATTTTTCTGCGGTGCCATTTTCATTCTCTCATATGGCCATGGCGGAGGAGCAGTTCAACACCTCCTTCATCCATGGCGACGACAACATTGCCCAGGTGGCAGCGTTGTCCAGCGGCGATGATATCTTGCCAGGCAAATATCCGTTTGATATTTACCTGAATGGTCAGCGTATCGATCACCGCGAAATCGAATTCAAAAAAGATGCCAAAGACACGCCGGTAATGCCTTGCCTGACAGCGCAGGATTACCAGGATTACGGCGTTAAACTGCCAGGCGATATGAAAACCGAAGGTGCCGCGCAGTGTTATGCGTTGTCCCAGCAAATCTCGGGTGCCAAGCTGAGCTATGACGCCGCTATACAGCGTATGGATCTGGAAGTGCCGCAGGTGTTTCTGGAACCGCGTCCGCAAGGGGCTATTTCGCCGAAGGTTTACGATCGCGGGATTAACGCCGGCTTCGTTAACTATAACTTCAGCGGCAACCACAATAATTACAGCAATAACGCCAACGATAAAACATCAGACTATTACTTCCTGAGCCTGAACAACGGTCTCAACATTGGTAATTGGCGTTTGCGCAATAACTCGACGCTGAACCAGCAGTCGGGTGCCGGTACTCATTGGAATACCGTTTCGAGCTGGGCAGAAACTGACATTGTTTCCCTGCGTAGCCGCATGGTGATTGGCCAGACCAACACCAACAACAACGTGTTCGACAGCATCCAGTTCCGCGGCGTGCAGATTTCCAGCGCCAACGACATGCTGCCGGAAAGCCAGCGCGGCTATGCGCCGGTAGTGCGTGGCGTGGCGTCGACCAACGCCCGCGTCGAGATCCGCCAAAACGGCTACACCATATACAGCACCAACGTGCCGCCTGGCCCGTTTGCGCTGACGGATATTTTCCCAAGTACCCTGAGCGGTAACCTGAACGTAACGGTCATTGAGGCCAACGGTTCGAGAACCACTTTCGTGGTGCCATTCTCTTCCGTGCCGAACATGCTGCGTGAAGGGATCTGGGACTATCAGATGACTGCCGGTAAGTATCATGACGGCACGACCAAATACCAGCCAAAATTTGTGCAAGGCACCTTGTCCCACGGTATGGGGTATGACATTACGCCTTACGGCGGCGTGCTGGTGGCAGAAAACTACCGTTCTGCGGTGCTGGGTATGGGTAAAAACATGGGTGTTTGGGGGGCGGTTTCTTTTGACATGTCCTATTCCGACACCAACCTGGTCAACGGTGATGACAAGCAGGGTGAGAGCTTCCGCTTCCTGTATTCCAAGTCGCTCAACGACTGGGGTACTGAATTCCAGATCGCCGGCTACCGTTATTCGACCTCCGGCTACTATGATTTCTCAGATGCGGTTGCGGAACGCGATCGCTATGAAAACGGCTACTACCGCAATGATTACTACGATGAAAATGACCGTAATCTGGGTGTACCTGACTGGGCTGAATCACGTCGTCGGACTTATTACACCAGCAAGTTCAACAATAAACGCCAGCGTGTAGAATTGTCGATCAATCAGCGTATTGCCGGTAACTCAACGCTGTATACCAACGTCAGCAACCAGTCATACTGGGGCGGCTCTGGCCAGGATCGTACGGTTCAAACCGGCTTTAACAGCAGCTATAAAAACATCAGCTACGGCGTGTTCTATCAAGACAGCCGCAGCAACTACGGTTATAAAGATCGCAGTATTAACATGACTGTATCTATTCCGTTCAGCTTCTTCAGCAGAGACTCCTCTGATATGACGGCCAGCTTCAACGCCGGGCACAGCAAGCAGAGCGGTAATACCTATAGCGCCGGCCTGAGCGGTACCGCATTGGACGATAACCGTCTGAACTACGCGGTGCAGAGCGGTCACGATCGTTACGCTGGGCAAACCACCTCGGCTAACGTGGGTTATCAGGGCAGCATGGGTACGGTGAATGCCGGTTACAGCTACAGCAATGATTACCAGCAGTCTTCGTTGGGCGTATCGGGCGGTATCGTGGCGCACTCCGGTGGTGTGACGTTGACTCAGCCATTACAGAACACTTTCGTGCTGGTTGAAGCCAAAGACGCCAAAGGCGTTCGTCTGGAAAACCAACCGGGTGTGGCTATTGACCGCTTTGGTTACGCGGTGATGACTTCTGCGTCGCCATACCGTCACAACCGTGTGGCGCTGCGTACCGAAGATATCGGCAACGGCCTGGATATCCCGATGGCAGCCCGTGATGTGGTACCGACATACGGCGCAATTACCCGCGTGAAGTTTGAAACGCATACCGGTCAAAGCCTGCTGGTACACAGTAAAATGTTGGACGGCGGCGTACCGCCAATCGGCGCAAACGTGTTCAGCGCTGACGGCAAGAACAACGGTACCGTAGGTACCAATGGGGATATTTATATCTCCGGGGCATCCGCAGGGGATCGCCTGTTGGTTAAATGGGGCAGCGATGCCGGCGACAGCTGTTCATTAGTGGTGCCGGAACTGAAATCGGCGACCGAACAGCTGATGGGCTATCAGGAACTTTCGCTGACCTGCGGAAAACCGTAAAAGGAATGGATATGTCTTCTTTGTTGTTAAAACACAAAAAACTCGGGCTGGCGGCAGGGCTGCTGGTCACACTGGGGACGTTCTCGCAGAGCAGCTTTGCGTTGTCTTGTAAACAGAATGGCAGCATTCGTCAGGATATCGTGCTGGATAAAGCGATTAAGGTATCGACGGCCAATACTGCCCCTGGGGCATTGTTATGGCGTTCGCAGACCTTTACTTCGACTTTCCAATGTACTGATACCGATAACATGCCAAACGGCGAGAATGCGTTTTTGTATTGGGATCCTCAGGCTCGTATGAGTCTGATTCATAACTCGATTGAAGTTGGCGTGACTTATAAGGGCGTTGATGTCAAACCCGTTAAGAACGTGAAACAAGACGTCGGTCCAGGCACAGAATGTAACCGTTCAGGTGGCCGCTGCCGCCCACCGGCAAAATCGCTTTCCGTTACGGTGTCCTATGCCATTTACATTAAAGCCACCGGTAAGGCGCCTCCGGCAGGCGGCAAGATCAACGACAGCAATTCCTATTCGGTATTCCAGGTAGATGGGGTTGGTGGTTTGAATAGCCGTCCTAACAGTAACTTTAACGCCTATATTTCCGGGTTGGGCAATATCCAGTTTATCTCCTGTAACCCGAAAATCACCGTGGTGGCTAACAACGGTTCTACCGTAAACTTTGGCACCATACCGCGTCAAAATGCGGTGGCCGGCAAAATCGAAAAGCAGGTGCCATTCTCGGTTAGCGCAAATATGTCGGATCCAACCACGGGTCAGGACTGTAAAGGCGAAACCCTGCAGGCCAGTTTCAGCACGACTTATCCATTGCAGGATAACAGTCTGATTATGCCAACCAGCAACAGCGGCTTCGGTATTTTGATTTCGCAGGCAGCAACGCCAAACACGCCGATCATTATGAACTCTCCGGTTGATCTGGGCCTGGTCAACGGTACCATCGTTGAAAAGAACTTTTTGGCTAGCCTGAAATGGCTGAATACCAATCCACAGGTTGGGCCATTCACCGCATCGGCAAATATCGACGTCACCTTTAAGTAAGAGCTGGCAGTAAAAAAAAGGGGTTCAGCGCAGGCTGAACCCCTTTTTTAATGCCTATTTATCTCAGTGCTGGCCAACCCATTATCTCAGTGCTGGCCAACCCAGTTGGTGCAGACCCCGTCCAGAGATTTACCCGCATACCACAGATGCACGCCCGGCGACTCATGGCGATGTCCGTTCAGCGGTTCGATAGCCTGCGGGCGCATTTCTGCGACATCCCAGCGGGTAGTGCGGCGATACACCGCCGGCGTTTTGCCGAACTGTTTTTTGAACGCGCGTGAAAATGACGGTTGGGAATCAAAATGGAACTGCAGGGCGATGTCGAGAATAGGACGAGGGCTTGAACGCAGCGCCTGTGCCGCCTGCGAAAGACGACGCTCGCGGATATAGCTGCCCAGCGCGTGGCCGGTGGTGCTGCGGAACATCCTTTGCAAGTGCCATTTGGAGTAGCCTGACTTGGCTGCCACGTTGTCTAACAGCAAGGGTTGATCCAGATGATTTTCAATCCAGTCCAGCAAATCGTGAATGATATTGACGCGATCCATGTTTGAGTTCTCCCGCAGTACGACATTCAGGTCAGTGTAGGTAAGAGTAATTATCCAAGCTTGTGCTTTGATAATAGGCCGCAACACCGGGTTACGCAAGTGTTAACTAGGGTGCTAAAGGTGGCTAAAAGTGCTCTTACCGTCGCGCAGAAATTAAAAAGGCCGCACGAGGCGGCCTTAAAGCGAGTAGGGAAACGGCTATCAGTTAGTTTCCGGCTTCACTTCGATATAGTCCAACTGCAACACGCTGCTGGTGTAGCCACGGATCTTGTTGGTCATTTCAATATCGCCGTTCAGCTTGTGGCCGTAGGACGGAATGATCTCTTTCAGCTTGCTCTGCCATTCCGGCGTCGCCACTTTATCTTTGAACACGGTTTCCATCAGGTGCAGCATGATCGGTGCGGCAGTAGATGCGCCCGGTGATGCGCCCAGCAGGGCGGCAATGCTGCCATCTTTAGCGCTGACCACTTCGGTACCGAACTGCAGCAGGCCACCTTTTTCATCGTCTTTCTTGATGATTTGCACGCGTTGGCCGGCAGTCCACAGCTTCCAGTCAGCCTGTTTGGCTTCAGGGAAATACTCTTTCAGCGCGGCGAAACGGTCGTCGTCGTTCATCATCAACTGGCCCACCAGGTATTTCACCAGGTCGAAGTTATCCAGGCCGACGTGAGTCATTGGCATCAGGTTGGAAGTGCTCAGGGAATGCAGCAGATCGAACAGTGAACCGTTTTTCAGGAACTTGCCGGAGAAGGTAGCGAACGGCCCGAACAGCAGAACGCGTTTGCCATCGAGCATGCGGGTATCCAGGTGCGGAACCGACATCGGTGGTGAACCTACGCTGGCCAGGCCATAAACCTTGGCCAGATGCTGGTTGGCGATTTCCGGATTGGTCGTCACCAGGAACTGACCGCCGACCGGGAAGGCGCCGTAACCTTCGGCTTCAGGAATGCCGGTTTTCTGCAGCAGCGTCAGTGAAGCACCGCCCGCGCCGATAAACACGAACTTGGCGTTAACGGTGGTTTCTTTGCCGTCACGGGTCAGATCGGCCACGGTTACGCGCCAGGTATTGTCGTCGTTGCGTTTGATATCGCGCACTTCATGGCTCAGGTTCAGCTTGAAGTTTGGATTTTTGGTCAGCGTATCCACCAGTTGGTGGGTGATCACGCCAAAGTTAACGTCGGTGCCCAGCGGCATGCGGGTGGCGGCAATTTTTTGCTTCGGATCGCGACCGTCCATAACCAGCGGTGCCCACTGTTTAATCTGGTCGGCGTCCTCTGAGTACTCCATACCACGGAACAGGGTGCTGTGCTGCAGCGCCGCATAGCGTTTGCGCAGGAAGTTAACGTTATCGTCACCCCAAACAAAGCTCATGTGCGGCACGCTGTTGATAAAGGATTTTGGATCTTTCAGGACGTTATTTTTAACCTGATAAGACCAGAATTGACGAGAGATTTCAAAAGACTCGTTCACCACCACGGCTTTGCTGATATCAATGCTGCCGTCTTTTTTTTCTGGGGTGTAGTTCATTTCGGCGAAGGCGGAGTGGCCGGTACCGGCGTTATTCCAGCCGTTGGAGCTTTCTTCCGCTACGCCATTCATGCGTTCATACATGTCGATGGACCAGTTTGGCTCCAGCTCATGCAGGTAAGTCCCCAAAGTGGCGCTCATGATGCCGCCGCCGATCAGAACCACATCAACGGTCTTATTCTCTTCTGCTGCTGCCTGTTGCGTGACGCCAAACAGGTTCAGACAGAAAATAAGGACGAGTATTTTTCTCATTAAATCAATTCTCTTGTATGTAAATTCTACTCATTGCAGGTGAAAGAATTTATCGGGAGGTACCCTGGAAAAAAGTGAAATCAATCCGCCCGGCAAAACCGGATTGCAGTGATAATGTCTTTTTGTTAATCATTTTTTTAACGAAAAGTGGATTATTACAGGCTGTCTGGGGATAGATTGTTCAACTCTGGTTACTGAGGGGGTATTATTGTTTGCAATATTGTTAAAAACTACTTTTGTAATTAAAAAAATCAGATTAAGGGCAGGAATAATTCATTTGTTATTTTTATTTAAATATAACCGCTATATTTAAAGGGCTTAATTGCCGCATATTTAAACGATATTCAGCTATCACACAATATTTATAGAACAATTGCAATGTCCTCGGTAACAAAAAGAAAATGGCCGCCGTGCAGGGCGACCATTAACAGGTTAACGCGCTTGCCAAACTCCGCTGGGGAGGGTGTCGGCGATGTAAGTGCTGAAATCGCGCGGTGCACGTCCGAGACTACGCTGGACATCATCGGTCAATGACGCGTTGCGTCCGTCCAGCACCGTGCTGAATAGATACTCCAGCAGCGTGACCATTTCCGCCGGCAGTTGCGCCTCGCGCAGGTATCCGACGTAATCTGCCACCGGCACCTGCTGATAGTGGATCTCACGCCCAGCGGCGGCGGCAATCTCGCCAATGGCCTGTTCAAAGGTCATCAGGCGTGGGCCGGTCAATTCATAATGCGTATTGCTGTGGCCGGGCTGGGTGAGGGCGGCAACCGCAACATCGGCAATATCTTCCGCATCAATAAAAGGTTCTGGGATCTCGCCCGGTGGCAAATAGACTGCGCCGTTTAGCAATTCATCAAGAATAAAACTCTCGCTGAAGTTTTGCATAAACCAACTGGCGCGCAATATCGTCCAGTCTGCCCCACTGCGTTCAACCACCTCTTCCGCCTGACGGGCCTCGTCTTCGCCGCGCCCGCTGAGCAACACTATTTTTTGCACGCCGCCAGTTACCGCCTGTCGGCAAAAACGTTCGACGATTTCGGTGGCGCCCGGAACGGCCAGATCGGGTTGAAAGCTGAGATAAAGTTTCTCCACATCCTGCAAGGCAGGTTGCCAGGTGGTGCTGTCCTGCCAGTCGAAAGGGATGGCGGCACTACGATGTCCGGCGCGTACCGGTATGCCCTGCTGTTGTAAACGTGCTGCCACACGGCTACCGGTTTTTCCGGTAGCGCCTAAAACCAGAATGGGTGAACCCTTCTCGTTGCTGCTCATAGTGTTGCTCCAAATGTGAGTGTTACTCATGTTTTGTAAATATGATAAACCCTCGTATTATTGTCAAGGCGGTTTTTGTTCAAAGGACGATGCATGATGAATGATAAGCAAAAAAATATTGCCGCCCTGCGGCGTAAACCCAGCCAGACGCGTAGCCGTGAGAAGGTGAAGCTGATCCTGGACTGCGCAACTGCGCTGATAGCCCAGCAGGGCAGTGACGCGATGCGTATGAGTGAAGTGGCGCAAAATGCCGGTATTTCGATAGGAGCGCTGTATCAGTACTTCCCGGATAAAACCGCTATCGTGCGTGTGCTGGCGCAACGTTATAACCAGGAGGCGCGTGAATGCATCGAGCAAGGCTTGATTCAGGTGCAGACATTACCGCAGTTGATCGAGGCTTTTAACTGCCTGATTGACGAATATTACGCCTTGTTTATGGCTGAGCCGGTGATGCGGGATATCTGGGCTGCGACCCAGGCCAATAAAACGCTGCGTGAAGAAGAAGTGGCGGAAAGCCGGTTGAACGGTGCATTGCTGGCAGCGACAATACGCCGGTTACGGCCGCAGTCGGACCCGGCGGCGGTGGAAAATGCCGCTTTCCTGTTGATGCATTTGGGGGAAGCGACCATGCGACTGGCGGTGAGTACCGGCCCGGATGAGGGCCGCGATCTGGTCGCGAGCTATAAGCAAATGGCGGCCAGGATGCTGGCGGAAGCCTAGAGGCGCTCTTGCTCCCGTGTCAGACGCCACTCTTCTTGCAGCAGGGCATAAATCAATTCGTCGCCCCATTCGCCGTTGAAACGATCGTTTTGTCGCAGATGTGCCTCTTTACGCATTCCCAGGCGTTCGACCACGCCGATCGAGCCCTGGTTGGCGGCATCAAGGCGGGCAAATATGCGATGAAAACCCGATTCGGCAAACCCGCGATCCAGTACCGATTTTACGGCTTCCGCGGCATAGCCCTTTCCGGCGTACGCCGGGTTGAAAATGTAGCCAATCTCCCCCTGCAATGCTGCGCCGTTGGCCAGTTTTAGCAATACTTCACCGATCAACTCCCCACTGTCTTTCAAGGTAACGGCACAATAAAGTATGTCGCCGTCCTCAGTGAAGCGCGAGGTTATCGCCTGGGAAAACAGGGAGGTCAACTGTGCTTCGTCCGGTGTGGGTGCGTACAGATAGCGATAGACCTCCGGTATGCGATGATAATCCGCATACGCATCGATATCGACAGGCGTAAAGCGGCGTAGGTGCAGACGTTCGGTGGTAAAGGGCAGGGTAATCAAATGCAAGTGCTCATCCTTGTTTTGGCTGGGTTTACATTGGTTTCTCAACGGGTGGGACAGAGAATTATTGCGGTAAGTACGAGCTCTTCAATATAGCAGTTTTGGGCGAAGCGGTGAAAACCCTATTCATCACTTGCAAGAGCAGGGACGAATAGGGTCGGCTTAATCAGTTACCAGGTTATTAACTTACTTAATCGCCATCGCATCACGCATGGTATAGAACAGATCCGTCTGATCGGTCAGGCCAACCACGTTGGCGGCATGTGGGCCGTAAGCTGCCACCCGCAATTGAGTCCCGGTGTGCCCCTGCGAATCTTCTTCTGAGTTGCCGTAGCTGATGGTCATCGGTGCGCCATCTTTGGTGGTCAGCGTTTGCGTCAGGCCTGGGGCCTTGGCTTCGGCGGCGATAATCTGGCTGGAATGGGCATGGTCGGCGGTGACTATCACCAGGGTGTTGCCATCTGCGCGGGCGAATGCCAGGGCTTTCTGAACCGCTTCATCCAGATCGACGGTCTCGCCAAACTGGCCGCACGGGTTGGCAGCATGATCCTGTTTGTCGATCGACGCGCCTTCAATCTGCAGGAAGAAGCCGTTTTGGTTGGTTTTCAGCAGGTCGATGGCTTTTTCAGTCATCGCCGCCAGCGTCGGGATATCCGCAGTGCGTGCCGGATTATTTTCACAGGTCACCGCAGGCTGGTCGATATTGCCGTGATAAGTGGCTTTCGGCCCTTGCCAGCGCACTGGCATATTACCGGCGGCAAACAGCCCGAGCAGGGGTTTCTGCTGGTTGGCCACGCTGACGGCGTTCAGGGCATCGAGGTTTTCGACCCACTGATAACCCAGAGCGGCTGCCTGTTCTTTTAGCGATTTTCCCTGCCATTCGCCGCTTTTTGCCAGCTGATTAAAGGATTTTGCCCCACCGCCCAGCGTGACGTCGGCGCGAGCCTTCAGCAACTGCTCACTGATGGAGCCACGGCCGCCGTTTTCCAGCGCGTTGGTGGCACATTTTTCGCTGGTTTCTTCTGGGCCGTAACATTTGCGCGAGGTGACATGGGAAATTTGCGCCGCCGGCGTGGCGTCCTGCAGTTCGGCGGTGGACACATTCCCGGTGGCTTTACCCGCCGCCTTGGCGATTTCCAGCAGTGTCGGCTGGTCTTTGCCATTGACGTCAACGCCCAGCGCGCCGTTATAGGTTTTTACACCGGTTGACCATGCGGTCGCCGAGGCGGCGGAGTCGGTGACGTAATCCGGTTTGTGGGTTTTCTTGTCCAGTGAGTAATGGGTGTATTGACCGGTCAGCGGCAGGGCATCAATGCCTTTAAAATAGCCGCCCGCCCCTTCGGCGTAGTTACGCGCCGAGGTGATTTCCGAATCACCCATGCCATCGCCGATCAATAAAATCACGTTTTTGACCGTTTTGTCAGACAAAGAAGCCTTCAACGCGGCCGTTTGATCGCCACTCAACCGGCGTGCGCCACCGGGCTCCACGATGTTGCCGCGTGCCGCACGTTCGTAAAGGCTGGCGGTATTGACCGGGGTTTCATCGGCGAAGGCGGCGGAACAGAGTAAGGCGGATAACACGGCGCCGGCGATCAAAGAAACTGGCTGCAGCATGGGAAAGCTCCTTGTCGTAATAAAAAAATATAAATAGCATCAGTTTGTTACGCAGGGAGAGTAGTGCAGAGGTGTGACACTTTTATGACGGTAATTGGGGATAAAAGGATAGCCGGGCGGCTATCCCAGGCTATCCATTATTCGCTGCGGGCGGGAATATTCAGGCCGCGTTGTACTGCCGGACGGGCCAGACCGCGCTCCAGCCATTGCCCTACCCGCGGGAAACTATCGAACTCGACCAACTCACGGGCTTCATAAAAGCCGATCAGGTTACGTACCCAGCCCAGCAATGAAATATCGGCGATGCTGTAATCCTGCCCCATGATCCAGTCACGGCCTTCAAGCCGGGTTTCCAGCACGCCGAGCAGGCGTTTGGATTCATTTTTATAGCGTTCCAGCGGACGTTTATCCTCATATTCGCGACCGGCGAATTTGTGGAAGAAGCCGACTTGACCGAACATCGGGCCCACCGCCGCCATCTGGAAAAATACCCACTGGATGGTTTCGTAGCGCAGGGCAGGATCCTGCGGCAGAAACTTGCCGCTTTTTTCCGCCAGGTACAGCAGGATAGCGCCGGATTCAAACAGCGCCAGCGGCTTACCGTCCGGGCCGTTGGGATCGATGATCGAGGGGATCTTGCCGTTCGGGTTCAGTGACAGAAATTCCGGCGTCCAGGTTTCGTTGTTGCCGATATCGATCAGGTGCGGTTCATAAGCCAGACCTATTTCTTCCAGCATGATGGAGACCTTGACACCGTTGGGCGTTGGCAATGAGTAAAGTTGTAGTCTTTCCGGGTGCTGAGCGGGCCAGCGTTTGACGATCGGAAATTGGGTTTGGTCGAGCATGACGAGTCCTCGGGTTGACGGTTTGCGTATTGAGTATTGCACCAAAACTAACCTGTTGTGAGGTTAAACCGTGAGGTCAAAATGTGCTTTCAGCGCTTTCTTCCCGGCGGCAATTAGACGAAGCATGGCAACAGGGTTCGCGTTAGGATAGGTGATATCCCTCTGACAGGAGCTTCCTATGATTGCCGTTATTTTTGAATTGCAGGCCGCCGACGGCCAGCGCGAAACCTATCTTGAATTGGCGGCCGAATTGAAGCCACTGTTGGCAGAAATTGACGGGTTTATTTCCATTGAACGCTTCCAAAGCCTGGCCGATCCGCAGCGGCTGCTGTCACTGTCTTTTTGGCGTGATGAAGCCGCAGTGCAGCAGTGGCGGAACATCGAACAGCACCGCGCCGCACAAAAGCGTGGTCGCCATGGGGTATTGGCACAGTACCGCCTGCGGGTGGCGGAGGTGGTACGGGATTATGGTCTGGATCAGCGGGATCAGGTGCCGCAGGACAGCCGCGGCTATCACGCCGATTGACATCCCCTGGGGTTTATCTTATTGATAACAGATGAACAGAAACCGTTTTGCATTCGCGCAGATTATTATCACCATTCACAGAGTGGTGGGATAGCGCGTCTGTTTTAAGCGAAACCCCGCCAGTCAGGCGGGGCAAAAGGTCCTCCGACTGGCAATATCCCCAGGAGGCACTTATGAAGAACCATCCCCCCGCCGTTTTACACTTGATGTGCGGTAAAGCCGGTTCCGGCAAGTCGACGTTGGCAAAGAACCTTTCGCAGCAACCCCACACATTGTTACTGGCTGAAGACAGTTGGCTGGCGACATTGTATGAACAGCAGATGACGACTCTGCAAGACTACGTGCGTTATTCAGCCCGACTGCGCCAAGCGTTGAGTGAGCATATTGTACAACTGTTGGGTCATGGGCTGTCGGTGGTGTTGGATTTTCCGATGAATACGCCCGATCGGCGGCTGTGGGCAAGGCAATTAGCCGAGCTGGCTGGCGTTGAGCACTGTCTGCATTTTATCGATGTTAGTGATGCGTTATGCAAAAGCCGGATAAAGCTCAGAAATGAGCAGGGCGACCATCCATTTGTACTTAGTGAGGCGGAATTCGATTTACTCACGCTATATTTTGTCGCTCCAGCACAGGAGGAACGACTGACCATTGCCAGATACGGTGAGTGAATACGTTTGGGATTGAAACGTTATGGCGGTGTTGCAGGAGCACGCCGTCTTAATTTTTTATTCATTGACTGAAAACTCATCATTTTGATTTATTTATCGGAAAAAACACTATTTTCCAATGCGTATAAGACGTTTTAGAGTGGTTTTTAATTATTTGTTTTTTATGTTAATAACAGCGAGTTATTGTTTTTTTATATGATTGATTTTAGTTATATTTGTAATGTAAGTGATGGTTTTTTGGTGAATGACTAAGAATTTTCCTATGAAATTATTGATTAATCTATGGCTATATTTTATTCTATATGTGTATAAGTTAAATTCTTAAATTAATAATATAGAAGAATGCACATGAGCAGTAAAATTATCTTAAATCATCGTATCATCTACGATAAAAGCTCAGGTTCTCTGAAAGATATCGAGAAGAAGTATGATGAGATTATTCTTACCACGCCTGCAAATAATTGTTTGTTAATTCTATTAAACAATAAACCTGAAATTACTACGCAGAAAGAACTGTTTGAAGAGGTGTGGGAAAAATACGGCATTCCTATTAATGCGAATACGCTGTATCAAAATATAGCAATGATACGAAAGGCATTTAGGCAGTTAGGTATTGAGGACGATATTATTGTTACCATACCCAGACGCGGGATGCTGGTGGCAGAGACGGTTGTTATTACTGACTATGTTGAGAGTCAGGATAAGGTCACCGATCACGGGGAGTTGCAGGTCAATACCACGCTGTATGATCATACCCCTGGAAAACCAGATGACTTGGACAATAAATCGTTGCATTATAAGATTAAAAAGATAGGTGCTGTTTTATTCTCTTTCACATTATTTTTTTCTCTTATCGCTATATCTGCTAATTGTATCTACCAAGAATATCTCAAAACAAAAAGTAGATTATATCATTACTCGTATTGGCGAGACTATAATCAATGCCAGTTATACGTTGATGACTACTTCAGAAAAAAAGTGAAGAGTAATGGAGGAGGGATTCCCTTCAATGCTGAATTGCATTGTGACAATAAAGAACGCGTATATATATCACTCTATGTTGGATTGCCACGAGAGTCTTTCTTTATCTGTGATGGTGACATTTTGAATGAAGGAACAAAATGCAAATCAAGATATCGTTATTTTATTGAGAGTTAATAATGAAAAGAAAATTGTTTTTTCTTATTTATGTCGTTTTGTTGGTGTTAACTGCTATTGCTTATGTCTATTATATTGATTATAAGAATAAAAGACAGCTCCAGGATAGTATTAGTTGTTACTCACAGATTCAATATGATTATGTCTCGGATAAAAAGACTGTTGTAATACAGGCTGGAATATTCTTCTTTTTGTCTAACGGACATGGTGTTATTTCTTATAGCGGAACGCTAACCGATCAAGATGATGTCTATACGTTAAGGCGAGATGCTGAAGTTAATTACAAGGTGAAAAATGACAACTCATTTTTTATTGTTACAAAGAAGCTCAGTATCGCCCCTTTTGATACTCTTCCTACGGCTTTGGCTAAAAAATACCTCTACGGCTATCTGAGAGAGGAGAAGGGTTGGACGAATATGAGTATTCAGCGTAATGGCGAAAATGGATATCTTATCTCAACGAATCCTCTTCCTCAACTTTTGTGCCATTTTGCCAAGTAGGACCGATCTCGCTCGTTATTATTAATATCTACAATTCTTTATTTTAGGCCGCACATCATTCAGCTTGTGCGGCCTTTTTTTGACGTCTTAAATAGCATTAGATAGTTATTTAAGATGGTTTTATTATTCTTATGTTATTGATTTAATTGTTTTTTATATATCTTGTCTTATTTTTTGTTTTTTAAGCATACTTCATTTAAATGTTCGCTTGTTAGATGGTTAATATACTCCCCATCGCAACCTTGTAGGTAATTATCATAGTTGTGATGTATTCGCTGAGTAAGGTGGTGTAGTAACTGCGTAACTTAGAAAATTAAGATTTAAATCAAAATTAACTGAATGGAAATAGTTATGAAGATGAATAAAATTGTATTGGCGATGGTAATGGCTTCAGGTATTGCTACGTTTGGCGCGGTTGCTGCGGATGAGCCGGTTAAAGCTACCGATCAGGGTAGCGGTAACATTACCTTTACGGGTTCCATTATTGATGCACCATGTTCAATTACGCCTGAGAGCTCTAATCAAACTGTAGATCTTGGCCAGGTATCGAATTCGTTGTTGGCAAAAGCGGGAACTTCTACGCCACGCAATTTTACCATTGATTTAGAAAAATGTGATACCACGACGAAGAAAAACGTCATCATCACCTTCGGTGGTTCTAAAGATAGTGTGAATGATAAGTTGCTGGGGATTACCGGTACAGCTAAAGGTGCTGGTGTTGCCTTAACCGACGGTAGCGGTACTCAAATTACGCTGGGTGAAGCTTCTGCTGCTCGTGGTTTGTTGGCGGGTAATAACAAGCTGAATTTCTCTGCTTATCTGCAGGGCAATAAAATTGATGGGACCGTAACGCCGGGTGAATTTACCAGCGTTGCCAACTTTACGCTGGCTTACCCTTAATAGACCCGAAGCATAGGGGTTATACCCTATGCTTCGTTTTTATATCAATGAACTGGCTGATATTAACAGTGGGTTACCATGATGAAACTAACCCAGGTTCTGTTGTTTGCGTCTTTGTTTTACGTTAATACGGCTGTATGGGCGCAGGGCACGGTTAAACTAATGGGAGCCATCCTTGAGTCTGCATGTGCAATATCTCCTGATAATGTCTATCAAACGGTTGAACTGGGAACTATTCCGCTAAAAACGCTTGAGCGAAATGGTATCAGCCAGGCCTATCCATTTAAAATAAAGCTGATTAATTGCCTTTTTTCCGATGATGTCGATGGTGGACAGAAATCAATGGAAGTCACCTTTGGCGGTTTCGGTTATGGATATTCTGATACTTTGGCAGACAGTGGGTTTACTCTAATGGTAAGAGACGGGAACGGTCATCAGATCACACCAGGGATCCCTGTGTCCGATATTCCTATTCATAAGGGAGAGATGATACTGAAATACAGTATTTTTTTAGTGGCTAATGGAAAACAAGTGATCGCAGGGAACTATTACGCAACCATAAATATTTTAGTTAGCTATCGATAATTAGCGCTTTTCCCTTAAAAGTAATCTTATGCATATTTAAGAGCGGGCTTTTATTTCTGGATTGAATTATGAATGGAATCAATAAGATTACTCTGGCGATTTGTCTGTCACTCTTGGGGTTCAGTAAATTATCGCAAGCAATAGAATTCAACCTCGACGTATTAGATTCTGAAGATAGAAGTAACGTCGATTTGACGCGTTTCTCGCAGGCAGGCTATGTGATGCCGGGCAATTATATTATGGCCGTTTATCTTAACGAGCAGAATATTGCCGATCGTGAGCAAACAATCCCATTTTATGCTGACAAGAAAGTTGCCAATACCACCAAGCTCTGCTTTCCCGCCGGGCTGGTCGAACGATTGGGCCTGACGGAAGCGGCTCTCGGCAAAGTTATCTTTTGGCATCAGGAAGAGTGCGCGGATTTCTCTGCATTGAAGGGGTTGATGCTGAAGGGAGACATCGCAAGCGGTACGCTATACATCAGCGCGCCTCAGGCCTTTCTGGAGTACAACGATCCCAATTGGTTACCGCCGTCTCGTTGGGACAATGGCATTCCGGGGATGCTGCTGGATTATAGCTTTAATGCCTCAGCCAGCAGGGTACATCAGGGGGGGACATCAAAAAATGCCAGCCTGAGTGGGACCGCGGGGGTAAACAGTGGGCCTTGGCGACTGCGGGGCGACTATCAGGGGAGCTATGAATTCTCTTCTTCAACGCGTAAGGCTCAGCACAATTTTGACTGGAGCCGCTGGTACGCATACCGGGCGATACCTCGGCTAGATGCAACACTGACGTTGGGTGAAAACTACTTTTATTCGGATATTTTTGACTCATTTCGTTTTACCGGGGTGGGCCTGGCAAGTGATGAACGCATGTTGCCGCCTAACCTGCGTGGTTATGCTCCTGAGGTCCGCGGTATTGCCAAAACCAACGCCACGGTGACGGTTTCACAACAAGGGCGGGTGATTTATGAAACTACCGTTGCATCGGGACCGTTTCGCATACGGGATTTGAACCGTGCTGTCAGTGGCAGGCTGGATGTGCAAGTGAGTGAACAAGATGGCAGCAGGCAAACCTTTACTGTCGATACCGCCAATGTGCCTTATCTGACGCGGCCAGGAACGGTGCGCTATAAAACCGCAGTGGGCCGCCCTTCTACCTATCAGCATCATATAGAAGGACCCTTATTCGGCAGCGCCGAGTTTTCGTGGGGCGTGGCCAACAATTGGTCTCTTTATGGCGGTGGTGTTGGTGCAGATAATTACCAGGCATTCTCGATCGGGTTAGGGCGCAATTTATTTATGCTTGGGGCGCTGTCGTTCGATGCTACCCAGTCGATCGCCAGGTTGCCGGGGCAGGCGGACGAAAAAAAAGGCAAGTCCTACCGTCTCAGCTATTCCAAGCGGTTTGATGAGTTTGATAGTGAGGTTACGTTTGCCGGATATCGTTTTTCTGAACGCAATTTTATGTCGATGGGGCAATATTTGGATGCCCGCTTTGGGGGGAATACCGTCGCGCACAGCAAAGAGATGTATACCATTAGCGCCAATAAGAGCTTTACGGATCTCCAACTGAGCCTGTACGCCACTTATACCCATCAAAGCTATTGGGACCGCCAGCCGGAGGACAGCTACAGTCTATCGGTAAGTCGTTACTTTGATTTCATGAGCCACAAAAGTCTCTCGCTAAATGTGTCGGCCAGCCGCAGTCAGTATCAGCAACGTTATAACGATACGGTTTATGTCAGCCTGTCAGTGCCGTTGGATAGCGGCAAGAGTTTGGGGTACAGCGGACAGAGCTCGAATAATCGCTTAAATCAGGCGCTGAGTTATACCAATAACGTCGACATTAATAATAACTATCGGGTTTCTGCAGGGGTCAATAACCTGGGGCGACAAGAGGCCACACAGGTCAATGGCTATTACACCCACCGAGGTGAAAACGCAGAAATCAGCCTGAATGCGGCTTACTACCAAAATAGTACCACCTCTGCCGGGCTCTCCATGCAAGGTGGGTTAACTGCGACGACGAAAGGTGCGGCACTGCATCCTGTGGGAATTAACGGTGGTACTCGGTTGATGCTTAGCACCGAGGGCATTTCTGGTGTTCCGATAGAAGGGGGCGCAGTTCGCAGCAACCGTTTCGGGATCGCAGTCTTGGGGAACGTGAATAGTTATTACCGCACTGACATCAGTGTAGATATTAATCAGCTTGCTGATGACGTTGAGGTCAGTAAAGGCGTTGTGGAATCGACGTTAACGGAAGGGGCCATTGGCTATCGACGTTTTTCCTTGCTGAAAGGCGAAAAAGCGATGTCGGTCATAGTGTTGCCGGAGGGCAAACATCCCCCCTTTGGTGCGAGCGTGATGAATACCAAAGGACGAGAGCTGGCCATAGTAAGTGACGGTGGCCTGACCTATTTATCGGGTATCAATGCAGGAGAATCACTCATTGTGAACTGGAATGGCAATAAACAATGTCAGGTGTCGTTACCCAATAAAATACCGACCCAAGGGAATTTATTATTACCCTGCCAATATATTAAGTAATCAAGAGAAGACGCTATGAGTAAATTAGGTTTCATAATACTGGTTGTTCTGAATATTACATCGATTAATTCGGCATTTTCCGCGATTGCACTTGATCGTACCCGGGTGATTTATGAGGGTGGCAGCAAAGCCATTAGTCTAAATATCAGTAACGAAAATAAGCAATTGCCATATTTGGCTCAGGCATGGATTGAAGATCAGGAGCAGCAGAAAGTTGCAGGGCCGTTAATCGTCACTCCACCAATTCAGCGCCTTGAGCCGGGGGCGAAAAGTATGGTGAGAATTTCGACGTTGCCAGAGGCTAAAGCATTGCCACAGGATCGCGAAACATTGTTCTATTTTAATTTACGCGAAATTCCTCCGCGCAGTGATAAACCCAATGTGATGCAAATCGCCTTGCAGACCAAAGTGAAGCTGTTTTATCGCCCTGCATCCATTGTGACTAAACCAGGTGCAGTCTGGCAAAACCAGTTGGTGCTGCATAAAACCGCGACGGGTTACCAGATTGGAAACCCGACACCTTACTACATCACCGTGACGGGGATTGCAGCGCGGGCAAAAGGGCGTGAAGACAACGGCTTTGTGCCGGTAACTCTGGCGCCGAAAAGCCGTACCGACGTGAAATCAACAGTCTTTGACACGCCTGTTGTCACCTATATCAACGACTACGGTGGCCGCCCTGAACTGGCATTTACCTGTGTACAGCAGCGCTGTAGCGTCAATGGTACACAGTGATGAGAGCCTTGGTTTGCCTAAAGTGGGGAGTGGTGAGTCTCTTGGGGAGTTGGTCTGTGTTTACGTTGGCAGAGAGCCAGACCCAGGTGGACGGCACGTTTGCCTCATTGGTAGTGAAAGGCACTCTCGTTGAATCAGCCTGTACGCTGGATATGGTTTCTGAAGATCAAACCGTCAGTATGGAGGGCATAGCCCGTCATACCTTAAGCCGGTTTGCTGACGAAGCTGCACCCGTCGCTTTCCATTTATGGCTACGTGATTGCGGACGTTGGGGTGGAGGTACTCGCGACGCGACGCATGGCAATAACCTGACGTGGGTGCCAGGCCAGCAAACGGTGTCTATCACCTTTAGCAGTGAGCAACAGCAGAGAGGGCTGGTGGCGGTAAAAGGTCAGGCCCGAGGATTGGCTTTGCGGCTTGAGGATGAACAACATCGTCAGTTACGGCCAGGGGGGCGGAGCCAGGCTCAGATATTAACGCCGGGTGATAACCGCTTAACCTTTTACGTTATCCCGCAGCGTACAGCCGATCCCCTGACTACCGGGGCTTTTTACGCGGCCGTTAATTTTCAATTGAATTATGACTAGCCAGTCCGTGATCTCGCGTGTTAGTGGAGGCTATATGTTACGTAAATCTTTGGCTGCGGCCCCCTTATTCCTGGTGCTTTGCGTATCGCAGATACAGGCTGACGGTGGAACGGCTATGAATTTCAAGGGGCGCATTTTCGAACCCGCCTGTGAATTTAACGGTGGCAAAACCATTGATGTCAATTTTGGTAAGGTGGGGATTAAAAAGGTAGACGGCGTGAAATATTCACAATTCACCGTGGTCAATCTAAATTGTAAAGAAAGCCTGGGTAAAAAACTACGTTTGCAGCTGCAAGGCGAAGCCACAGTTGGTGGGGGGAATATATTGACCACCAATATAGCCAACCTGGGTATTGCTATCCAGGATGCCAACGGGGGGCCGATTTTTTTAAACCGTTTTTTTGATGCGGTAGACCAAAAGACGTTCAGCTTTATTGCAGTGCCAGTAAAAAAGGATACGGCAATCCCTTTGGGGACAGGGCAGTTCAATGCCGTTGCAACGTTGGTATCAAGCTATTTCTAAGTGGAAGAGAGCAGGATGTATTATCGTGTGGTGTTAATTTTCTGTCTGTTATTAGGGGGGGGGCGGACTCCCGCGGCACAGGATTATAATATATCTCTACATGGCGAATTGGTTGAAGAACCCTGTACGCTAAGTATGGTATCGGTTAATCAGACCGTTAAATTAGGTAATGTCATTAAGAATACGCTTTATCTACATCAACGTACGCATAGCTATAATTTCTCCATTGAATTGGAGGATTGTGATATTAGCATGGGGAGCAGCGTTGAGATCGGTTTCAATGGCATTGAGGACTTGCAACAGCCTGGTTTGCTTGCAGTAAACGGGATGGCAAAAGGTATCGCGATAGGATTAGAAACCGAGAAGGGAAAACGGCTGGAGATAAACAAGACGATTGAATCTTATTTACTCCATGACGGCACTCGTTCTTTGAATTTTGGCGCTTATGTCAGTGCATCAGAAACTGCAATTGAACACCAAGGGATTGTTGAGGGTGATTTTACCGCGAACGTGGCATTTACCTTGTATTATCCTTGATTATAAATAATAAAAACTGCTGTGGAGTTATTCCAGACTTTAGCTTTGTTGAGGGAATTATGCTGGGGATAATGATAAAGGATAATAATGCCGCCTATGCATTGGGGCTGCGACTTGGTTTGGAGCAAGCGTTTTCTTCATGCGCACAGACGGTTAAATATTTTGATTTTGCCGATGACGCATGGTGCTGCGATATTATATTTCAACAAATCGATCCAGGAACAGATTGCTTACTGGCAACACCTTATATCCAGCAGGGTTTCAAGGGCATTTTTTTCCCCATTGTGGAGCGTGATACAAATGAGAAAGGGAAAAATGAGGTATGCGAATGCTTAAGGCACTTTCCTATCATATTCAGAGATGAACCTTTAGGCACGGTGGTAGATAGAGTGGTTCGTCAACTGGAGTGTCGTGACAGAGTGAAACATGTTGAGCATGACAGTATCATGACGAAATCATGCTGCGTTTGTGGCAGGCTTAGACTTTCTACGAATGAAATGAAAGTGATTAAGCTGCTGTCTAAAGAGTATTCACTGACACGGATATCTTATGTTTTAAAGAAAAGTGTAAAAACCGTTTTTACGCAGAAAAAATCAGCAATGAAAAAGCTCAACCTGAAAAGTAACCAGGAACTCTATTCGTTCATTATTAATAACAAAGAAATGATTGGGTTGTTTTAATATGATAAAAGGATGTGGTTTATTATCAGTAATACCTTCATTAAAATTTTATAAAAATAGATAAGGGCGACTATGATTCTGAAAATGATACTTGCTGTATTACTTCTGCTACCAACAGTGGTTAACGCTAGCCAAATCCCAAAGACCTGTTGGCCAACGAGTGGTAATAATAATTTCAACGTTACGCTTACCAATGGGGTTTTTTCGAGCAGTAAGGCGGGTGCAACGGCAAAATTTAGTTACAGTGGTGTGCCACTTGATTATTCTGTAACCTGTTGGATAGACTATGAATTACATCCGATTACTGGGCTGGCACCTGCTATTGATTGGTATTTTCAGTCCAAGACGAATTTTCCACCATCAGAATTCGGCGGTGGTTTTTATAAGTTTAATGAAGATATTGACGTAAAAATGTCTACCAGTTCGCTGTTGCTTCATGAAATTCCTAACGAAACCGGCTCCTGGGGAGGAAGAAACGATACGGTACCTGTTGGAATTCAATCATTTTACTCACAGTTTGCTAGCCGAAGATGGGTCAATACCGTGACACTGCGTTTGCGACGCGATCAGCTAGGTGGCATGGTGATAATCCCAGCCAATATAGAATTATTCCGGGCTTATCAAGTACCATGGCGTAATAGTGTTTTTGGTAATACCCCTGTCATGAGTGTCTCGACAACAGGGCAATTTATTCCGGTCCCCCTAGTGTGTACCATTAATAACGGTGCCGCGATTGAGGTGGACTTTGGCGATCTTGATAATACACAGATCAGTAGTGATGGGAGTCGTTATGTCAAAATCGTCCCGCTGCAATACCGTTGCAACACGGCGGTGACGCAAAATATTGATATTAATCTTATTGCGACCCCAGCGGCTTTCTCGTCAGAGTTTATCGCCACCACGCTGCCTGATGACATTGGGGTAGCAGTCAGATATAACGGCCAAATGGTGAAACCGAACCAGAAATTTGCTACCAAGTTACTCAACGGTGTTGGGCAAGATGAGTTACAGGTGGCTCCGGTGATCAGGGATGTGACTAAGGCGATTACCGGCAGTTTCACAGCATCTGCTACCTTGGTCATGACGATGCACTGATTGGCGCCAGGCAGTTGTTTGCCGTATGAACCGGGATGAAATTCAGCGTCTGTCATCAGACGCTGAATTGAGAGTACTGACAAACCCTCACCGGACATGCTGAATTAATATTAATAATCAATGAATTAGCAAGTGTTGGTGCGTTTTTTTTACCGAATCAGCAATATTGCCACTTTAGTCATCAATGTTAATTCAGCTTACTTTGTGGCTTAACGACTTAGAAGGGCTTAGTCGGCAGGTACTTACCGTCGAGGGTGATCACCGCGCGTTCGCCACCCTCTGGATCCGGCACTTTTTTGATATCCAGCTTGAAGTTGATCGCGCTGATAATGCCGTCGCCAAACTGCTCATGCACCAGGGCTTTCAGCGTGGAGCCGTAGATTTGCACCATTTCGTAGAAACGATAAATGGTCGGGTCGGTCGGCACGCCGCCGGGGATGCTGCCGCGCAGCGGAATGGTTTGCAACAAGCGAATGGCATCTTCATCCAGATCCAGCTTCTCTGCCACCACGCGGGCGGCCTGTTCCGGCAGCGGATGCTGGCCCAGCAGGGCGGCGGTGACGAACGCCAGACTCAGGCCAGTACCCTGGTTAATCGCTTCGAAGGTCAGGTTTTTGCGGATCTTGGCCATCATAATGGTGTCGGTCAGGGTTTCGCGCGGGGATGAGTAGTGCAGTGACTGAGTCATATTGTTTCCTTATAAATGAAATTAAAAGCGAGATACGGCAGGGGTTGCCGTGACCTCAGGATTGGTTGCCAGCGGAATAAAACGGCGGGTTTCGCCATCCAGTGCTTCAATACCGCCGCTGGCGATGTCATACACCCAACCGTGCAGTTTCAACCGGCCTTGTTCAAGCGCCAGTGCCACCGACGGGTGGGTCTTGATATTGTTCAGCTGTGCGATGACGTTCTCACGCACCATCGAACTGACTTTCTCACTTTCGGATGCATGCTGATAAGCCTGATTGACCACCTTGGCGGAGTCGGCATAGCGCAGCCAGTTAGCCACGGTCGGCATATGTTGCAGACACTGGCAGGTGGCGATGGCGGTCATTGCGCCACAGTCGGAATGTCCGCAGATCACGATATCTTCAACGCCGAGTGCAGAGACGGCATATTCTACTGATGCGGAGACGCCACCCGGCTCCGGGCCGAACGAAGGCACGATATTGCCGGCATTGCGGATCACGAACAGGTCGCCCGGTTCGCGCTGGGTAATCAGTTCCGGTACCAGGCGGCTGTCGGAACAGGAGATAAACAGGGTGCGTGGGCTCTGCTGGGTCGCCAGCCGCTGGAACAGTGCCGTGCGTTCGACAAACGCCTCACGCTGGAACTTCAAAAAGCCTTCAATAACCTCTTTCATACTGCCTCCATCTGGGTGCTGTTAAGCGATGGACATATCTTGCGCCGCTCTGGCTATAGGGTCTAAGACCCATTTATAATGATCACTATAGGAATTACTAATAGTAGGGGCGCTATGCTGTTGCGACATATTCGTTATTTTCTGGCCGTTGCCGAGCAGGGCAACTTCACCCGCGCTGCCGAAGTGCTGCACGTTTCGCAGCCCACGCTGTCACAGCAAATCAAACAGCTGGAGGAAACGCTGGGTACGCCGCTGTTGGATCGCAGTGGCCGAACCGTGCGCCTGACCGATGCCGGTGCGGCCTGGATGCGCTATGCCCGCCGGGCATTACAGGATCTGGACGAAGGTGCGCGCGCGATCCATGATGTGGCGACGCTGGAGCGTGGCAATCTGAGGTTGGCAATGACGCCGACCTTTAGCGCCTACCTGGTTGGCCCGGTTATCGATGCCTTTTATCGGCGTTATCCGGGGATATCGCTAAGTATTCAAGAAATGACTCAGGACAGAATCGAGGCGTTGCTGGCGGAGGATCAGCTGGATTTGGGTATTGCTTTCGGCCAGGCGCAGTCACCAGATATCGAGGCCAACGACCTGTTTAGTGAATCGTTGAATATGGTGGTTGGCGCAGATCATCTTTTGGCCCAACGGCAACATCCTTTGACGGCGGAAGAGCTTGAACGGCAACCCCTGGCTTTACTGAGCGAAGATTTTGCTACCCGTCAGTTCATCGACGGTTATTGTCGCCAGCAGAGTATTTGCCCATGGGTGGCGGTAGAAGCCAATGCGATTGGTGCTATCCTCGAGATTGTGCGCCGTGGTCAGCTTGCCACCATTCTACCGGCGGCGATCGCCCAGGCGGATCCGCAGTTGCGGTCGGTACAACTTGCCGTTGCCCTGCCAGCGCGTCGGGCGGTATTACTGCAACGCAAAAGCGCTTACCGCAGCGCGGCATCGCAGGCGTTTGTTGCGGTTTTACATCAGCAGGCTTTTATGTCGACACATGCCAACCCGGTATAAAACCGCTTGAATAGAGAAATTTTTATGAAAATGATTTTGCGCGTTGTGACTTTGCTTGTTGTTTCTTTCTGTTCCCTCTCCGGCTACGCCGCTGAGCAAAGCCGCGAAGAGACAGAAAATGTTTTATCCAAAGTCAGCGATTTCTCTTTGGGAATGAATGGGTTTGTTGGTATTGGCAGCGTTGGCGAGACCGAGCTAATAAGAATCCTAACCTATCAGGATGCGGGGGACATTTTCTTGCGTATTGCCAAAAATCCGCAGGCAACGCCAGAAGCCAAACTTTATGCTGCCTGTGGCTTAAAAAAACTAAATAACAATAACGGCGAAGCCGATTTCGCCCAAGAGTGGGATAAACAGGTTTCGGTATTGAAAGGGGATATTTTAAGGACAGAAAAGTTTAAAGAGGTCTATTTCAATATCTTAAAACATGGCTGCTGGTGAATGTATTAATTCCCCTTCAATCCGCCGGATGGGATTTACTGCCTCCGGCCTCAAGGCTCCGCGCAGTGTCTGGCTTTTTCTGCCACCGCACCATTGCTCAAATTGTCACCAAAACTTCCCGCGATCTCTTATCCTCGTTATGGCATAATGCGCGCCAAATCACATTCCTAATGATATGAAGAGCGAGCGCTGTGTTAAGCACTAACAACATTACTATGCAGTTTGGCAGTAAGCCGCTGTTTGAAAACATCTCTGTAAAATTTGGTGGCGGTAACCGCTATGGTTTGATCGGGGCCAACGGCTGCGGCAAATCCACCTTTATGAAAATCCTGGGCGGCGATCTGGTACCGAGCGGCGGCAACGTGTTCCTCGATCCGAACGAGCGTCTGGGTAAACTGCGTCAGGATCAGTTCGCTTTTGAGCAATACAGCGTGCTGGACACCGTTATCATGGGCCACCATGAACTGTGGGCAGTGAAAGAAGAGCGTGACCGTATTTACGCTATGGCCGAAATGAGCGAAGAAGACGGCTATAAAGTGGCCGATCTGGAAGTGGCTTACGGCGAAATGGACGGTTATACCGCCGAAGCGCGTGCCGGCGAGCTGCTGCTCGGTGTTGGCATCCCGGTCGAACAGCATTATGGCCCGATGAGCGAAATCGCGCCGGGCTTCAAGCTGCGTGTGTTGCTGGCACAGGCCCTGTTCTCCGATCCGGAAATCCTGCTGCTCGACGAACCGACGAACAACCTGGACATCGATACCATTCGCTGGCTGGAGCAGGTGCTTAACGAGCGTAACAGCACCATGGTTATCATTTCGCACGACCGTCACTTCCTGAACATGGTGTGTACTCACATGGCGGATCTGGACTACGGCGAACTGCGCGTGTATCCGGGCAACTATGACGAATACATGACGGCGGCCACGCAATCGCGTGAACGTCTGATGGCGGATAACGCCAAGAAGAAGGCACAGATTAACGAACTGCAGTCGTTCGTCAGCCGCTTCAGCGCCAACGCCTCCAAATCCAAACAGGCCACTTCACGCGCCCGCCAGATAGACAAAATCCAGCTGGAAGAAGTGAAGGCTTCAAGCCGCCAGAACCCGTTCATCCGTTTCGATCAGGACAAAAAACTGTTCCGTAACGCACTGGAAGTGGAAGCGCTGACCAAAGGCTTCGACAACGGTCCACTGTTCAGCAAGCTCAACCTGATGGTTGAAGTGGGCGAGAAAGTGGCGGTGCTGGGCCCGAACGGTGTCGGTAAGTCTACCTTGCTGAAAACCCTGGTTGGCGATGCACAGCCGGACAGCGGCAGCGTGAAATGGTCTGAAAACGCCAAGATCGGTTACTACGCGCAGGATCACGAATACGAGTTCGATGACACCCTGACGGTATTCGACTGGATGAGCCAGTGGAAGCAGGAAAAAGACGACGAGCAGGCCGTTCGCAGCGTGCTGGGGCGTTTGCTGTTTAGCCAGGACGACATCAAGAAGAAAGTTAAGGTGCTGTCTGGTGGTGAAAAGGGCCGTATGCTGTTCGGCAAGCTGATGATGCAGCGCCCTAACATCCTGATTATGGATGAACCGACTAACCACCTGGATATGGAATCCATTGAGTCGCTGAACATGGCGTTGGAAATGTACGAAGGCACCCTGATCTTCGTTTCCCACGACCGTGAGTTCGTTAGCTCGCTGGCGACCCGCGTACTGGAAATGACGCCGACCAAGGTTATCGACTTTACCGGCAACTACGAAGACTATCTGCGTAGCCAGGGTATCGTGTAACTTCTGTTACGGCATTAAAAAGGCGGGAGCTAATATTCCCGCCTTTTTTGTGTCTGCTATTCCCCGCCACACACCTCGCACTGCGGATCCTTCGGCAGCTTCATCTCACGGAACTGCATGGTCATGGCGTCAAACATCAGCAGTTTGCCGGTAAGCGGCTGGCCGTATTGCGTCAGCAGTTTGATGGCCTCGATAGCCTGCAGAGTGCCGATGGTGCCCACCAGCGGTGCCATCACACCGGCCTCGACGCAGGTCAGGGCGTTGTCGCCGAATAACCGGCTCAGGCAGCGGTAGCAAGGTTCATTGGCCTGGTAAGTGAAGACGCTGAGTTGCCCTTCCATACGGATCGCCGCGCCGGACACCAGCGGTTTGCGCTGCGCATGGCACAGGCGATTGAGCAGATCGCGCGTTGCCACGTTGTCGGTACAGTCCAGCACCAGATCGTTGGCGGCAATCTGTGCCGCCATCTGTTCATCGTCCAGTTGCCCGTCAACGGCATCAATATGGATATGCGGATTGATGGCGCTCAGTTCGATACGCGCCGAATCAACCTTCGCCATGCCAATGCGCGCGTCGCGGTGCAGGATCTGGCGTTGCAGGTTGGAGAGCGAAACGGTGTCGAAATCAACCAGCGTCAGATGACCCACCCCTGCGGCAGCCAAATAGGGCGCTGCGGCGCAACCCAAGCCACCCAGGCCGACAATCAGCACCCGTGCGGCTTTCAGCTTTTCCTGACCGTCGAAGTCGAAACCACGCAGGATAATCTGGCGGTTATAGCGCAATGCTTCGGCATCGGTTAATTCCGGCAGCATGCTTAGCTCCTCAGCAGGGCGTTGAAAGGCTCAATTTCCACCTTTTCACCCACTGCTACGGAACCGCGATCGCGCTCCAGTACGATAAAACAGTTACCCTGGCTGAATGAACTGAACACGTGCGAGCCTTGATGGCCGGTGCTGCTGACTTCCAACTCGCCATGGGCGTTACTGCTGAATACGCCGCGCTGGAAGTCGAGACGGCCCGGTGCTTTCTTAAACGGCGTCAATGCGCGTGCTTGCAGACGCGGTGGCAACTGCCAGTCGCTGTGGCCGGCCAGTTTTGCCAGCAGTGGTTGCACCAGTTGGTAGAAGGTCAGGGCGGCAGAAACCGGGTTGCCCGGCAGGCCACAGAACCAGGCGTGTTTCAGCTTGCCGAAGGCAAAAGGCTTACCCGGTTTGATCGCCAGCTTCCAGAAGCTGACTTCGCCCAGTTCATCCAGCATCTGCTTGGTGTAGTCGGCTTCACCGACCGAAACGCCACCGCTGCTGATCACCACGTCGGCCTGACTGTCCGCCTGCTCGAAAGCGGCGCGCAGCGCTTCTTGATTGTCGCGGATAATGCCCAGATCGATCACCTCGCAGCCCAGCTGTTCCAGCATCAGGCGCACCGCAAAGCGATTGGTATCGTAGATTTGCCCAGCCTGTAACGGCTGGCCGACCGGTTGTAACTCGTCACCGGTGGAAAACACCGCGACTTTCAGTTTGCGCATCACCTGGACTTCGGCAACGCCGAGCGAGGCCAGCAGCGGCAATTGCGCGGCACCCAGCCTGATGCCTGCGGCTAACACACCTGCGCCCTGGCGAATATCTTCCCCGGCCAGACGAATATTTTGCCCGGCCTGTACTTCGGCCGTAAAGCGCACGCCTGCATCACTCAGCTCGGCCTGCTCCTGCATGATCACCGCTTCGGCACCGACCGGGACAGGGGCGCCGGTCATAATGCGTATGCAGGTATTGGCCGGCCAGTTGCCATCAAATGGCGCACCGGCAAAGGCTTTGCCCGCCACCGGCAACGGCGCATTGGCTTGCAAATCGGCCAGGCGCACGGCGTAACCGTCCATAGCCGAATTGGCGAACGGCGGCACGTCAATCGGCGAAATGACCGGTGCGGCGGTAATGCGGCCTGCGGCGGCGGTCAGGGCAATGGATTCGGTCTGCTGCAGGGGGGAGAGCTGGCTGAGCATCTTCTCCAGCGCCTGCTCCAGGGAAATGAGATCGGAAGTATGGCAATGATCCATCGGGGGAACTCCGTAATCAGGGTGCGCGATAAATAGCGGCAATGTGGGGGTATTATGAAGGATGCTATGCTGATGTAAACAACAGGAGGCAGTGATGCACAGACAGGTATTAGACTTTTGGTTTGACGAGATCGAACCGGCTTTGTGGTTCAAAAAGGATGATGAATTCGATCGCCTGCTGCATACGCGCTTTGGCCAGATCTGGCACGCCGCCGCCGCCGGGGAGTTGGCGCACTGGCGAGAAACCATTGAGGGGCGACTGGCGGAGGTGATTGTGCTCGACCAGTTCAGCCGCAACCTGTTCCGTGGCACGCCGCGTTCATTTGCCAGCGATTGCATGGCGCTGGTATTGGCGCAAGAAGCGATCCGCAGCGGGCAGTGTGAGCAACTCAGTAAAGAACAACGGGGCTTTCTCTATTTGCCGTTTATGCATTCGGAATCGGCGCTGATCCATCAGCAGGCGCTGGCGTTGTATACCGAGCTGGATAATGGCGACCAGTTGGAGTTTGAATTGCGGCATAAGGCCATTATTGACCGTTTTGGCCGCTACCCGCACCGTAATGCAATATTAGGTCGTGTCTCAACCGCGGAAGAAGAGGCATTTCTGTTGCTGCCGGGTTCCGGGTTCTAAATATTATCATCTGCGTTCAGCCTGCTAAAAAACAGCAGGTTGAACCTGTGAAAGTTAAATGTTCAGAGCTATCGGTTATTTCTCAGGATAATAGTTGTCTATCCCCTCGCTGCTTTTACCAAAAATCCCAATCGTTATTTATGGCTTTTTTATGCTGTTATAACTCTCTGTTTTTATTCCATTAAGCTATTTCAATGTGCGAAATAATCTAAGCGAACTACGCTGAATGCTGAGCGTTGACTTAATGCTTTACATAGAATGCAGGGCTAAATATAGTCGGGAAAAGAAAAAATAATTAATTATCAGCCCGGAAGGGTACGGGATTAACACAGGGTGTCAGGCATATGAGCAAACCAGTGATTGCCATTCATGGCGGCGCGGGCGCAATTACCCGCTCGGCGCTGAGTGCGGAAAAGGAACAGGAGTATATCCAGGCGTTATCCGGCATTGTTGCCGCAGGTCAGCAGATCCTGGCCCAGGGCGGCAACGCATTGGATGCGGTGACCGAAGCCGTGCGCTTGCTGGAAGAGTGCCCGTTATTTAATGCCGGCAAAGGCTCGGTGTTTACTCATCAGGGTACCCATGAGCTGGACGCCTGCGTGATGGACGGGCGCACCTGTGATGCCGGTGCGGTGGCGGGCGTCAGCCGGATACGCAACCCGATACTGGCCGCACGCGCGGTGCTGGAAAACAGCCAGCATGTGTTGTTTGCCGGTGAGGGGGCGGAGAAGTTCGCCGCGGCCCACGGTCTTGAAATGGTTACCCCCGATTTCTTCTTTACCCAACAACGTTTTGACCAGTTGCACCGCGCTCAGGCGGAGCAGGGACGAGTATTGCTCGATCACGATGGCGCTGAGCCGATCGATCCCGACAGGAAGTTCGGTACCGTCGGTGCGGTGGCGCTGGATGCTTTGGGCAATTTGGCGGCGGCGACATCGACCGGTGGCATGACCAACAAACAGGCCGGTCGGGTGGGCGATACCCCGATCATCGGCGCCGGCTGTTATGCCAACAATGCCACCGTGGCGGTGTCCAGCACCGGTACCGGCGAAATATTCATGCGTGGCGTATCGGCCTATGACGTTTCCGCGCTGATGGAATACGCCGGCCTCAGCCTGCAGCAGGCCAGCGACCGGGTGGTAATGGAAAAACTGCTGGCGATGGGCGGTAGCGGCGGCATGATTGCCATCGACAGCCAGGGCAACGTGGCGCTGCCGTTTAACAGCGAGGGGATGTACCGCGGTTTTGGTTATGTCGGCGATGCGCCGTCCGTAGGGATTTATCGCTAACCGTAACCAGGAGGGTGCATGACCGAGACCTTAATGTCGCCCATGGCCGAGTCGGGGTTGTGGCTACCGCCGCAGCGCGTACTGTCGGTGCGCGATCTGAGCGTTCAATTTCAACAACAGGGCGAGACCCTGGATGCGGTGCGCAACCTGTCATTCGATCTCGATCGCGGTGAAACGCTGGCGATCGTCGGTGAATCCGGTTCGGGCAAGTCTGTCACTTCTCTGGCATTGATGCGGCTGGTCGAACAGGGCGGTGGCAACATCGTCAGCGGCACCATGCCTTTTCGTCGGCGAAACGGCGAGGTGCTCGATTTGGCTCGTGCCCATCAGGGTACGCTACGCAGGGTGCGCGGCGCCGATATGGCGATGATCTTTCAGGAGCCGATGACTTCGCTGAACCCGGTGTTTCCGGTGGGCGAGCAGATCGCCGAATCTCTGCGCCTGCACCAGGCGATGGACCATCGGGCCGCCAAACAGGCCGCCTTGCAGATGCTTGATCTGGTGCGTATTCCCGAAGCCAAAGACGTGCTTAACCGCTATCCGCATCAGCTGTCTGGCGGTATGCGCCAGCGAGTGATGATCGCCATGGCACTGTCTTGCAAGCCGGCGCTATTGATTGCCGACGAACCTACAACCGCATTGGACGTCACCATTCAGGCGCAGATCCTGCAGCTCATCCGCGTGCTGCAGCAGGAAATGCAGATGGGGGTGATTTTCATCACCCACGACATGGGCGTGGTGGCAGAAATTGCCGACCGGGTATTGGTGATGCGTCAGGGGGAACGGGTGGAGCAGGGGCCGGTGCGCGAGCTGTTTGCCGCCCCGCAACAGCCCTATACCCAAGCATTGCTGGCCGCGGTACCAAAACTCGGTTCGATGGCGACCCAGGACTTTCCGGCCAAATTCCCGCTGCCGAACGGTGCGGACAATGGCGGGCCGCAGGATACCGTCCCGCCCGGTGCGGCGCCGATCCTGCGGGTGGAGAATTTGGTGACGCGCTTTGATCTGCGTAGCGGCATCCTCAACCGGGTTACCCGCCGGGTGCACGCGGTGGAAAACGTCAGTTTTGACCTCTACCCCGGCGAAACTTTGGGGCTGGTGGGGGAATCCGGCTGCGGCAAGTCCACCACTGGTCGTTCCTTGCTGAAGCTGGTGGATAGCCAGCGCGGCACCATTACCTTTGACGGCCGCCAGATTAATCAGTTGAAAGGCCCGGCGTTGCAGCACCTGCGGCGGGATATCCAGTTTATCTTCCAGGATCCTTACGCTTCGCTCGACCCGCGTCTGACCGTCGGCTTTTCGATTATGGAGCCCTTGCTGGTGCATAACGTGGCGCGCGGCAAGGCGGCGCAAGAGCGGGTCGATTGGCTGCTGGAACGCGTCGGGCTGAAACCCGAACACGCACGTCGTTACCCGCATGAGTTTTCCGGCGGGCAGCGGCAGCGTATCTGCATTGCGCGCGCCCTGGCACTCAATCCTAAAGTGGTGATCGCCGACGAATCGGTGTCGGCGCTCGACGTGTCGATTCAGGCGCAAATCGTCAATCTGCTGCTCGATTTACAGCGGGAGCTTGGCATTGCCTTTCTGTTTATTTCCCATGATATGGCGGTGGTGGAGCGCATCAGTCACCGCGTTGCGGTGATGTACCTCGGGCAGATTGTCGAAATTGGCCCGCGCCGCGCCGTGTTTGATAACCCGCAGCATGCCTACACCCGCAAGCTGATGGCGGCCGTGCCGGTGGCCGATCCGGCCCATGCGCATAAACGCCAGCCGCTGCTGGTCGATGAAATTCCCAGCCCGATCCGCGCGCTGGGCGATGAACCCGTTACCGCACCGCTGGTGCAGGTTGGCCCCGGGCACTTTGTTGCCCGTCATCCGATCGCCGGTGCCTTTTAATGACCTCAGGAGATGCAAGCACCATGAAGCACACATTCAAACGTAAGGCATTGGCGGCCGTCGTGCTGTTGGCGGCAGTGGGCGCAGGCCCGGCCTGGGCGGCGAAAGATGCGGTGATCGCCGTCGCATCCAACTTCACCACGCTTGACCCCTATGATGCCAACGACACGCTGTCGCAGGCCGTGGCCAAATCTTTCTATCAGGGCCTGTTCGGTTTCGACAAGGACATGAAGCTGGTGAACGTGCTGGCGGACAGCTATGAGGTGAGTCCGGATGGCCTGACTTACACCGTCAAACTGCATCCGGGGGTGAAATTTCATGACGGTACCGAGTTTAACGCCGAAGCGGTGAAGGTGAACCTGGATCGCGCCAGCAACCCGGACAACCACCTCAAACGTTACAACCTGTTCAAAATGATCGATAAAACCGAGGTGGTAGATGCTACTACGGTGAAAATCGTGCTGAAAGCGCCATTCTCGGCGTTTATCAACAACCTGGCGCACCCGGCGGCGGTGATCATTTCCCCGGCGGCGCTAAAGCAGTATGGCAAAGAGATTGGTTTCCATCCGGTGGGCACCGGCCCTTATCAGTTTGTGACCTGGAACCAGACCGATTTCGTTAAGGTGAAGAAGTTTGACGGCTATTGGAAGCCGGGGTTACCGAAGCTCGACAGCATCACCTGGCGCCCGATCGTCGATAACAATACCCGTGCGGCGATGCTGCAGACCGGCGAGGCCACTTTTGCCTTCCCGATCCCTTATGAGCAGGCCAAGGTGCTGGAAGGTAATGCCAAGCTTGATCTGGTGGCTGCGCCGTCGATTCTGCAACGCTATATCAGCCTGAATGTCACCCAGAAGCCGTTTGATAACCTGAAAGTACGCCAGGCGCTGAACTACGCCATCAACAAAGATGCGCTGATCAAGGTAGCGTTCGCCGGCTACGCGGTACCGGCAGAAGGCCCGGTGCCGCCGGCGATTGACTTCGCCACGCGTTATAAGCCCTGGCCATACGATCCGGCCAAAGCACGCGAGTTGCTGAAGGAGGCCGGTTATCCGAACGGTTTCACTACCACTTTATGGTCGTCTCATAACCACAGTACCGCGCAGAAGGTGCTGCAGTTTGCCCAACAGCAGTTGGCGCAGGTTGGGGTGAAAGTGACGCTGACCGCGATGGATGCCGGTCAGCGTGCGGCACAGGTGGAAAGCGTTGGGGTGAAAGACACCGGTGTGCGCATGTTCTATACCGGCTGGTCCGCGTCGACCGGCGAGGCGGACTGGGCGCTGTCACCGCTGTTCTCTACTCAGGCGGCACCTCCCAAGCAGTTCAACACCGCGTTCTACAGTAACCCGCAGGTGGACAAGGATCTGACCGGCGCGCTGGCGACCACCGATCGCGCCGAAAAGCAGAAGTTGTACAAGGACGCGCAGGATCGTATCTGGGCTGATGCGCCATGGATCTTCCTGGCAACCGAACGCCTGCTGTCGGCCAATAACAAGCAGCTGAGCGGTTTCTATGTGATGCCGGATACCTCGTTCAACTTTGATAACGCTGACCTTAAATAAGGCGCCAATCCCCGCTCTCACTGAGGGCGGGGTGAGGGGATTCACCCGAGATGCTTAATTATTTTCTGAAACGGCTGCTGGGCCTGATCCCGACGCTGCTGATTGTCGCGGTGCTGGTGTTTTTGTTTGTCCATCTGCTGCCTGGCGATCCGGCACGGTTGGCGGCGGGGCCGGAGGCCGACGAGGCGGTGGTGCAACTGGTGCGTAAGGATCTGGGGCTCGACAAGCCGCTACCGCAGCAGTTCGTGCATTTTTTTGTCAATGCTCTGCAGGGGGATTTTGGCACCTCGATGGTCTCCAAACGGCCGGTAAGCGAAGAGATTAGCTCGCGCTTTATGCCGACCCTGTGGCTGACGCTGACCAGCATGTTATGGGCGACGCTCTTCGGTATGGGCATCGGCATGTTGTCTGCCGTTTGGCGCAACCGCTGGCCGGACCGCATTGGTATGGCGCTGGCGGTCTCCGGCATTTCATTCCCCGCTTTTGCGCTGGGTATGCTGCTGATGCAGGTGTTCTCGGTCAATCTGGGCTGGTTACCGACGGTGGGCGCCGACAGCTGGCGGCATTATATTTTGCCCTCCATCACGCTGGGGGCGGCGGTTGCAGCGGTGATGGCGCGTTTTACCCGTGCCTCGTTCGTTGAGGTGCTGCAGGAAGACTATATGCGCACCGCGCGAGCCAAGGGCGTGCCGGAAACCCTGGTGGTGGTGAAGCATGGCCTGCGCAATGCGATGATCCCGGTGGTCACCATGATGGGGCTACAGTTCGGCTTTTTACTCGGCGGCTCGATCGTGGTGGAAAAGGTCTTCAACTGGCCAGGGCTGGGCAGGCTGCTGGTCGACTCGGTGGAGATGCGCGACTATCCGGTGATCCAGGCCGAGGTTTTGCTGTTCTCGCTGGAGTTTATTCTGATTAACCTGTTGGTGGACCTGCTGTATGCGGCAATTAACCCGGCGATACGCTACAAATGAGGACGCGGGATGATTAAGCATTGGCGACGCAACGCCGCAATGAAGGCGATGCCGACGATTAACCCTAACGCGGTGCGCACACCGTGGCATGAGTTCTGGCGGCGGTTCCGCCAACAACGGGTGGCGCTGGTCGCCGGGCTGTTGGTGCTGTTGCTGGTGGTTGCCGCGTTATTGGCACCTTACCTGGTGCCGTTTGATGCGGAAAACTACTTTGATTATGACCGCCTGAACGAAGGCCCTTCGCTGGTGCACTGGTTGGGGGTAGATTCCCTTGGGCGAGATATTTTCAGCCGCATTCTGATGGGCGCTCGTATTTCGCTGGCCGCCGGGGTGTTCTCGGTGCTGGTTGGCGGGCTGATCGGCACGCTGCTGGGCCTGTTGGCCGGTTATTATGAGGGCTGGTGGGACCGTATCACCATGCGTATCTGTGACGTGCTGTTTGCCTTTCCCGGTATTTTATTGGCGATTGGCGTGGTGGCGATTATGGGCAGCGGTATGTCCAACGTGATCGTTGCGGTGGCGATTTTCAGCATTCCGGCGTTTGCCCGGCTGGTGCGCGGCAATACGCTGGTATTGAAGCACCTGACCTATATCGAGTCGGCGCGCAGCATCGGGGCTTCCGACTGGACCATCATCCTGCGACATATACTGCCGGGGACGATTTCGTCGATTGTGGTGTATTTTACCATGCGTATCGGCACCTCGATCATTACCGCCGCCAGCCTGTCATTCCTCGGCCTGGGTGCACAACCACCAACGCCGGAGTGGGGGGCGATGCTCAATGAGGCTCGGGCGGACATGGTGATGGCACCGCACGTGGCGATTTTCCCCAGTCTGGCAATATTCATTACCGTACTGGCGTTCAACCTGCTGGGTGACGGGCTGCGCGACGCGCTGGATCCGAAATTAAAAGGATAGAATAAAGTAAAATTAATAGCGGTTAATATGCAGAGTGTTAATCGTTTAATTAACTGTGACGATTTAACGTACTCGGTAAATCAACTGAATACGTTAATTTAATTATTATTCTAGTCATATCACTATAATTAATGGTTATTTCTATTTTATTTGCAATGGGGTGGTGTTACCTTGTTTTTCTTGGTGTTATTATAATTTTCACATGGACGTGCAAATGAAAGACTGCATTTTTATAGCCCTTTGGATATTTATTTCATTCTCTTTAATCGAGTATTCATCACTGCTAATTATGAAACCCTGTAATAGTTATGTGGATGTTGCAATCGCGGTGATTACAGTGATCGGCACCAAAGCCTTATTAACCTGGTTTGAAGATGTTTATTATTGGTTCACTGGGCGAGAGCGTTAACTGAGTGTGTTATCAGGAAGAATAACCGCTTGCGATACTGACTATCGCAAGCGGTTAGGGCCGATCAGCGGAACAGATGTTCGGCGTGGAAGCGCAGGTGGTCTTCGATAAAGCTGGCGATGGTGAAGTAGCTGTGGTCGTAGCCTGGCTGGATGCGCAGGGTTAGCGGCCAGTCGCGCTGGCGCGCCAGTTCGGCCAGCTTCGCCGGTTGCAGTTGATCCGCCAGGAACTGATCGTCGTCACCCTGATCCACCAGCACCGGCATTTTTTCTGCGCCGTTGGCCAGCAGGTGGCAACTGTCATACTGCAGCCACTGGCTTTCATCATTGCCCAAATAGGCGGCAAAGGCTTTACGTCCCCATGGAACCTGACAGGGGTTAACGATGGGCGCAAAGGCCGACACTGAACGGAAACGCTGCGGATTGCGAAACGCCATTACCAGTGCGCCGTGGCCGCCCATTGAGTGACCGAAGATCGACTGGCGATCGCTGACGCTGAAATGCTGATTAATCAGCGCCGGCAGCTCGTCGCTGATGTAATCATACATGCGAAAGTGCTTGTCCCACGGTGCCTGGGTGGCGTTCAAATAAAAACCGGCACCCTGGCCCAAATCGTAGCCTTCATCATTGGGCACATCGTCGCCACGCGGGCTGGTATCGGCCATCACCAGCACCAACCCCAGCTCGGCGGCGACACGCTGCGCGCCGGCCTTCAGCGTGAAGTTTTCATCATTGCAGGTCAGCCCCGACAGCCAGTACAGCACTGGCGGCGGGTTATCATCGCGCGGGGGCGGCAGATAGATGCTGAAAGTCATGTTGCAATTCAGGCTCTGCGCCGCATGGCGATAACGCTGTTGCCAGCCGCCGAACATACGGTGCTCTTCGAGAAGTTCTAATGACAAGGTCATCTCTGCCTCCTGGCTTATTTTTTGTCGAAGTGAATAACGGAACGGATGGATTTGCCTTCGTGCATCAAATCGAACGCTTCGTTAATCTGCTCCAGCCCCATGGTGTGGGTAATAAAGTCATTTAGCGCGAACTCGCCGTCCATATAACGCTGGACGATGCCCGGCAGTTGCGAACGGCCCTTCACGCCACCAAAGGCGGAACCGCGCCATACGCGACCGGTCACCAGTTGGAACGGACGGGTAGAAATTTCCTGACCGGCACCGGCAACGCCGATAATCACCGATTCGCCCCAGCCTTTGTGGCAGCATTCCAGCGCCGAGCGCATCACGTTGACGTTGCCGATACACTCGAAGGAGAAATCAACGCCGCCGTCGGTCAGTTCGACGATCACGTCCTGAATAGGTTTATCGTAGTCTTTCGGGTTGATCAGGTCGGTGGCACCCAGCTTGCGCGCCAGGTCGAACTTGCTGGTGTTGATATCGATGCCGATGATGCGGCCTGCACCCGCCATCTGTGCGCCGATGATTGCCGACAGACCGATGCCGCCGAGGCCGAAGATGGCCACGGTATCGCCTTTTTGCACTTTGGCGGTGTTGATTACCGCGCCCATGCCGGTGGTGACGCCGCAGCCCAGCAGGCAGACTTCTTCCAGCGGGGCTTCTTTACTGATTTTTGCCAGTGAGATTTCCGGCACTACGGTGTATTCGGAGAAGGTGGAAGTGCCCATGTAGTGGAAGATAGGCTTGCCGTCTTTGAAGAAACGGGTGGTGCCATCCGGCATCAGGCCTTTGCCCTGGGTAGCACGGATCGCCTGACACAGGTTGGTTTTGCCGGATTTACAGAATTTGCACTCGCCGCATTCCGGCGTGTACAACGGGATCACGTGATCGCCAACCGCTACGCTGGTTACGCCTTCACCGATGGCTTCTACCACGCCGCCGCCTTCATGGCCGAGGATCGCCGGGAATACGCCTTCAGGATCGGCACCGGACAGGGTGTAGGCGTCGGTATGGCAGACGCCGGTGGCGACGATCCGCACCAGCACTTCGCCTTTTTGCGGCGGCATCAGATCCACTTCTTCGATTTTCAGCGGCTGGTTCGGGCCCCAGGCAACGGCGGCACGGGTTTTGATCATTTCCATCATAGTCTCCAGTGGTCTATTTTTAATCAGGCTATGTCGATAGCATTGGGTAAATCGCAGGCAGTATTTTCAACCGAGAGGGTTTCTGCCTGTTCAATAATTAATTCTTTCAGGGCGCGAACGTTCGGGCCGAAGGCATCACGCCGCCACAGTAACCAGGTGGCGGTTTGGGCGATATCGCCCGGAAGAGTATGCACTTTTACCCGTTCATGGCCTGGCAGCAGGCTCAGCACCGAATGCGGGATCATCGCCAGCCCGGCGCCGCTGGCGACGCAGGCCAGCATGGCGTGGTAAGACTGGATTTCCATCACCTGGCCCGGCAATACGCCTTCGCGCTTGAACCAGGACTCCAGCCGCAGGCGGTAAGAGCAACTGGCGCGGAAGGCAAACAGCGTTTCGCCCTTGGCGTCTTTGGCGCTATGGATCGGCAGGTGATCGAGGCATGAGATCACCACCATATGTTCGGGGAAAGCGATACAGCCATTGAGTTCGTCATATTGTACCGGCCCATCGACCAGTGCCGCCGCCAGCGTACCGGCGCGTACCCGTTCGGTGATCTCGCCGGAAGTACCGGTGGTCAGCGACAGTGACACCTGTGAGAAACGTTGGTGATAGGCTGCCAGTAACGTTGGCAAGCGGGTGGCGGCGGTGCTTTCCATCGAACCTATGGCGAAGTTACCTGCCGGCTCGCCGGCATGGGTGATGCTCATCGCTTCTTCACTCAGGGCCAGAATGCGGTTGGCGTAGCAGAGAAAGTTATGGCCCATCGGCGAAAGGCGCAGGCGCTGTTTTTCGCGGATGAACAGATCGGTGCCCAGTTCCTGTTCGAGCTGACGCAGGCGGGTGGTCAGATTCGAAGGTACGCGGTGCAACTGCTCGGCGGCACGGGCAACGGAGCCGGTTTCGGCGACGCTGCAGAACATGCGGAGCTGGGTGAGATCCATTGTCTTCTCTTTTCGTGATTAACTTGATGAGTATTATTCAGTTTTTGTGAGTGTAATACTGCGGCATGATACTGGCAACTTTCTTTTAACAGTCTGGATACTCTACATGGCCTTAAGAATTGCCCTGAGTGGTTTTATTGCATTGATCGTAGCCATGGGAATTGGTCGCTTCGCCTTTACCCCACAGGTACCGCTGATGATTGCCGAGCACCAGTTTACCTTGACCGGGGCCGGGCTGGTGGCGGCCATCAACTACCTGGGTTATCTGTGCGGTGCCTATGACGCGATGCGCGCCAACCGACATGTTGAACGTCGGCTGTGGCTGGGCGTGTGGGGGGCGGTAATCTTGACCTTGCTTTCGGCCTGGGTGCAGGGCGAATGGTGGCACGGTGCCGTGCGTTTCCTGATTGGTTGGGCCAGCGGCTGGGCGATGGTGCTGGTGGCGGCCTGGACCAACGAACGGCTGGCTCACTATGGCCGGCCGGCGCTCAGTGCGGCGGTCTTCGCCGGGCCGGGGGCCGGGATTTTTATCAGCGGCATGCTGGCGGTAGGCATTCACAGCCTGGCGCTGACGGCGTCTCAGGCCTGGCTGGTGTATGGCGTGTTGGCACTGGTATTGATTGGCGCAATCAGCATTAACCTGCCTAAGGCCGGTGAATTGCATCGTCCTGATGTGGCACCGGAGCCTCTGCTGTTGACTCCGGCGCTGAAGCGGCTGGTATTGAGCTACAGCCTGGCGGGTTTCGGCTATATTCTGCCGGCCACTTTTCTGTCGCAAATGGCCGCCGCACGTTTTCCTGGCAGCGTGTTCGCGCAATTTGTCTGGCCTGTCTTCGGCGGTGCGGCGGTGTTGGGGATTGTCATTGGCATCCTGACCCGTCACAAGCTGACCACCCAAACGCGTCTGGCCATGACTCTGTGGGTACAGGCACTGGGGGTCTTGAGTGCGGAAATCGTGCCTGGGGTGGCCGGACTGGCCTTGGGGGCATTGTTGACCGGCGGTGGCTTCCTCAGCGTAGTGCAGCTGTCGATCCAGCACGGCAGGGAACTGGCACCTAATCATGCGCGTTACATGGCGGGACTGTTGACCACCGGTTATGCGATTGGTCAGTTGGTCGGCCCGACGCTGTCGGCGCTGTCCACTGCCTTGACCCATCGGTTGGAACCGGCGTTATATGTCGCCGTGGTGGCGCTGATCGTTGCCGGCCTGCTGGTGGTGAATACCCCGACGCGCGAGCTGGCACGAAAACCGACGGCGCTGTGATTAAATTCCGTACAAAAAACGTGGAATAGCCGCAGCGGGCCTGATTGTGCTAAATGCGAATATTTCACCTGCGGATGAAGCACAATCGCTGGATAATCCCCTCACTCTCATCTAGAGTGGGGTCAAAATCTTGACCGGGTTCACGTTACCAATGACGGAAACCTCTGCCGTCAGGAGAGTATGCAATTCACCAGTCTGCTCGGTAAAGCAGCCGGATTGGCGAGTTCAGGTCCGTTGGAGAGATGAAATGACATCATTAAGTAAAGAAGCTGTTCTGGTTCATGCGGCGCTCGAAGAGCGTGGCCTGGAAACCCCGTTGCGTGGTGAAGTGCTGGATCGCGAGACGCGCAAGCGCCGTATTAAAGAGCACATGACGGAAATCATGCAGCTGCTTAATCTCGATCTATCCGACGATAGCCTGGCGGAAACCCCGCATCGCATTGCCAAGATGTATGTCGATGAAATTTTCTCCGGCCTGGACTACGCGAATTTCCCAAAAATTACCGTCATCGAAAACAAGATGAAGGTAGATGAAATGGTGACGGTGCGCGACATTACCCTGACCAGCACCTGTGAACACCATTTCGTGACTATCGACGGTAAAGCGACCGTGGCCTACATTCCGAAAGATGCGGTGATCGGCCTGTCGAAAATCAACCGTATCGTGCAATTTTTCTCCCAGCGCCCACAGGTGCAGGAGCGTCTGACGCAACAGATCCTGGTGGCATTGCAAACCCTGTTGGGTACCAATAACGTGGCAGTATCGATTGATGCGGTCCATTATTGTGTTAAGGCGCGCGGTATCCGCGACGCGACCAGCGCCACCACCACCACCTCGCTGGGTGGGCTGTTCAAGTCCAGCCAGAACACCCGTCAGGAATTCCTGCGTGCGGTGCGACATCACCAGGGGTGATACGGGGTTAACGAATAAGAACAGGCGCCTGCGGGCGCCTTTTTAATGGCCGGAATACAGCGATAAAATAATGAGCAACCCTTCGACCACACCGCTGCCACGCATCGCCACTCTGGACTGTGTGCGCGGTATCGCCATCCTTGGCATTCTGCTGCTGAATATCAGCGCCTTTGGCCTGCCGAAGGCGGCCTACCTGAATCCTGCCTATCTGGGGCTGCCATCATCGCGTGACGCCTGGACCTGGGCGCTGTTGGATATTTTCGCCCAGGCCAAGTTTCTGGCGATGTTTGCCTTATTGTTTGGTGCCGGCCTGCAGATGCTGCTGCGGCGCGGCAAGGGCTGGATACGTGCGCGGCTGTCGTGGTTGGTGCTGTTTGGTTTGGCGCATGCCATTTTCCTTTGGGACGGCGATATCCTGTTGGCCTATGGCCTGATCGGGCTGGTGTGCTGGCGGATGATCCGCGATGCCAAAGAAACCTATCAGCTATTGAAAACCGGCGTAGTGCTCTACCTGATCGGCGTCGGGGTTCTGTTGTTGCTGGGCTTTATCTCGCACGGTGAGCCGGGCGGTTTCTGGCAGCCCGGCGTTGCGGAACTGCAGTATGAAAAATTCTGGAAGCTGCAGGGCGGTATGGAGGCTTGGCGTAGCCGTACCGATCTGCTCTCGTCCAGCCTGTTGGCGATTGGCGCGCAATACGGCTGGGAGTTGGCGGGGCTGATGCTGTTTGGTGCCGGACTGATGCGCAGCGGTTGGCTGCGTGGCACCTATTCGCCGGGTTACTATCGCCGTCAGGCCGCCTGGCTGATACCGCTTTCATTGCTGATCCAACTGCCGGCGGTGGCGTTGCAATGGCATCTTCACTGGGACTACCGCTGGAGCGGCTTTTTATTACAGGTCCCGCGCGAACTGGGCGCTCCGCTGCAGGCCATGGGCTATCTGGCACTGTGTTACGGTTTCTGGCCGACGCTGTCGCGGCTGCGTATTGGGCATGGGTTGACGCAGATTGGGCGCATGGCGCTGAGCAATTACCTGCTGCAAACGCTGATCTGTACCACGCTGTTCTATCGCTTTGGCCTGTATCAACAGTTCGATCGCCTGCAACTGCTGGCGTTTGTGCCGCTGGTCTGGTTGGCTAACCTGTTGTTTTCTAACCTGTGGTTGCGTTACTTCGCCCAGGGACCGATGGAATGGCTATGGCGCAAACTGACCTCTCTGGCCGCCGGTAACACGGAGCCTAAGGGAGTGAATTGAGATCTGGCGCAGGTAGGTTAAAAAAATGTATGTAAACGTTTTCTTTCCTGTGACGGGATTCACGCAGAGGAGGATGACAAACGGGGTAGGATAGCGCCACTGTCAACTACCCCGACCTCAGGATTTTTCATGACCTCTGTTCACCCAACCACCATTCGCGACGTGGCGAAGCGTGCGGGCGTGTCCGTGGCGACCGTTTCCCGCGTGCTGAACCACAGCGCCCTGACCAGTAAAGAGACGCGTGAACAGGTGCTTAAGGCGGTGGCTGAACTGGGTTATCGGCCCAACGCCAATGCACAGGCGCTGGCCACCCAGAGCAGCGATACCCTCGGGGTGGTGGTGATGGACGTTTCCGATCCCTTCTTTGGTGCGCTGGTGAAAGCGGTAGACACCGTAGCGCAGCAACACCACAAATATTTGCTGATCGGCAACAGTTATCATCAGGCAGACAAAGAGCGTCACGCTATCGAAGTGCTGATTCGCCAGCGCTGTAATGCCTTGATTGTGCATGCTAAAGCGCTGTGCGATGCCGAATTGATGACTTTCCTCGACCAGGTGCCGGGCATGGTGTTGATCAACCGTATCATTGCCGGCTATGAGCATCGCTGCGTTGGCCTGGACAACGTCAGCGGCGCGGAGATGGCAATGCGTTTGCTGCTGTCGCAGGGGCATCAGCGCATTGGCTATCTGGGCTCCAACCACCCGATAGAAGACGGGCCGCTGCGCCAGCAGGGCTATACGCAGGCGATGGCTGCGGCTGGGTTGGTTACGCCGGACAATTGGCGTGCCTATGGTTCGCCGGATTTGCAGGGTGGGGAAGCGGCAATGGTCGAGTTACTCGGGCGTAACCTGCATTTGAGCGCGGTGTTTGCTTACAACGATGCCATGGCTGCCGGTGCCATGGCGGTGCTGAAAGAAAACGCTATCACAGTACCGCAAAATTTCTCGCTGGTGGGGTTCGATGATATCCCCATCGCACGCTATACCAGCCCCAAGCTCACCACGGTGCGCTATCCCATTGTCACCATGGCGACGCTGGCCACCGAGTTGGCCCTGCTGGGCGCGGCAGGCCGGCTGGAGCCGCAGGACCGCCATTTGTTTATGCCCACTCTGGTACGCCGCCATTCCGTGGCTCCGTGGCAAATTGAGGCAGCGGTCACTCTCTGAACATTTAATCTTGTGTAACCGTTTTCAATCTGTGAGAAAATTCACAGATTATTAACATCACGCCGTCTATGCTCTAGTCGTTTTCCAGCGTAAAGGCACTTGCCGCTGCTGTTCTTTACCTCGCGCTGGCACCACACTTTTCAGGAATAACATGATTCACGGATGACAGGGAAACTGCCAGGCCCGGTTGTGCACTCGCCACCGGTTACCTTTGGCCTAACACCGAGCAAGACCCTACATAAACCGGAGACACACAATGAATAAGAAGGTTTTCACCCTGGCCGCGACGGCCGCAGCCATGATGTTTGGCGCCGCAGCACATGCAGATACCCGTATTGGCGTCACAATTTATAAATATGACGACAACTTTATGTCGGTGGTACGCAAGGCTATCGAGAAAGACGCCAAGGCCTCTCCGGACGTCACCCTGCTGATGAATGACTCGCAGAATGACCAATCCAAACAAAACGATCAGATTGACGTGCTGATCGCCAAGGGCGTTAAAGCACTGGCGATCAACCTGGTTGACCCGGCAGCCGCCCCGGTGGTGATTGATAAGGCGCGCGCAAACGATATCCCTATCGTGTTCTACAACAAAGAGCCTTCCCGTAAAGCGCTGGACAGCTATGACAAAGCTTATTACGTGGGGACCGACTCTAAAGAGTCCGGTGTGATCCAGGGCAAACTGATCGAGAAGCACTGGAAGGCTAACCCGAACTGGGATCTGAACAAAGATGGCCAGATTCAGTATGTGTTGCTCAAAGGTGAGCCAGGCCACCCGGATGCTGAAGCGCGTACCACCTACGTGACTAAAACGCTGAACGACGACGGTATCAAGACGCAGGCATTGCAGATGGACACCGCAATGTGGGACACCGCCCAGGCCAAAGACAAGATGGATGCCTGGCTGTCCGGCCCTAATGCCAACAAAATAGAAGTGGTGATTGCCAACAACGATGCGATGGCAATGGGCGCGGTAGAAGCGCTGAAAGCGCATAACAAGTCCAGCATTCCGGTATTCGGTGTGGATGCGTTGCCTGAAGCCCTGGCGATGGTGAAATCCGGCGCTATGGCAGGGACAGTACTGAACGATGCCGACAATCAGGCTAAAGCCACTTTCGAACTGGCGAAAAACCTGGCTGCAGGCAAACCGGCCGCCGATGGCACCCAATATAAGATTGAAAATAAAGTGGTGCGCATTGCTTACGTTGGCGTAGATAAAGACAACCTGTCTCAGTTTATTAAGTAAGTTCTGAATGACCCCGCCTGAGGTGCGCTGCCCAGCGCCAACACCAGGAAAGCCGCAGGCGGGGAAATTTATTCTTCAAATCACAGCCTATACCCGATGAATTTCAAGTTGCAGCTAGCCATGCTGAGTCTTGAAAGGCGACGGGTAACATAGCCAGGTGTATTTATGGCCGACAGCCCACGCGAATTTCTGCTGGAAATGACCGATATCAGTAAGTCATTTCCCGGCGTCAAGGCATTGGATAATGTGAATCTGCGCGTTCGTCCGCACTCCATTCATGCATTAATGGGGGAGAACGGCGCGGGGAAATCGACATTATTAAAATGCCTGTTCGGCATTTATAAAAAAGATGCCGGCAGTATTATTTTTCAGGGCCAGGAAATTGACTTCAAAAGCTCCAAAGAGGCGCTGGAACACGGCGTTTCAATGGTGCATCAGGAGTTGAACCTGGTGTTGCAGCGTACCGTGATGGATAACATGTGGTTGGGACGCTACCCGACCAAGGGCATGTTTGTCGATCAGGACAAAATGTTGAAGGACACCCAGGCGATATTCGACGAGCTGGATATTGATATCAACCCACGGGATAAAGTGGGCACGTTATCGGTATCGCAGATGCAGATGATCGAAATTGCCAAGGCTTTCTCCTACGACGCCAAGATTGTGATTATGGATGAGCCAACCTCTTCGCTGACGGAAAAAGAGGTGAATCATCTGTTCACCATTATCCGTAAGCTGAAAGAGCGCGGCTGCGGCATCGTCTATATTTCGCACAAAATGGAAGAGATTTTCCAACTGTGCGACGAAATCACCATCCTGCGCGATGGCCAGTGGATCGCTACCCAGCCGTTGGAAGGGTTGGATATGGACAAGATCATTTCGATGATGGTGGGGCGATCGCTCAGCCAGCGTTTCCCCGATCGGCAAAATACGCCGGGCGAGGTGATTCTGGAGGTGAAGGGCCTGACCTCAATGCGCCAGCCTTCGATTCGCGATATCTCCTTCGATCTGCATCAGGGTGAGATCCTCGGCATTGCCGGATTGGTGGGGGCCAAGCGTACCGATATTCTGGAGACGCTGTTCGGCATCCGCGAAAAAATTGCGGGCACCATCAAGCTGCACGGCAAGGCCATCAACAACCACAGCGCCAATGAAGCGATTAACCACGGTTTTGCTCTGGTGACGGAAGAGCGCCGTTCCACCGGGATTTACGCTTATCTGGATGTCGGTTTTAACTCGCTGATCTCCAATATCCGTAACTATAAAAACAAAATCGGCCTGCTGGATAATGCCCGAATGAAAAGCGATACCCAATGGGTGATCGATGCCATGCGGGTCAAGACCCCGGGTCATCATACCAACATCGGCTCGCTGTCCGGCGGTAACCAGCAGAAGGTGATCATCGGCCGTTGGCTGCTGACCCAACCGGAAATATTGATGCTGGATGAACCGACGCGCGGTATTGACGTTGGCGCCAAATTCGAAATTTATCAGTTGATGACCGAACTGGCGAAGAAGGGCAAGGGGATCATTATTGTCTCGTCTGAAATGCCGGAGCTTTTGGGAATTACCGACAGAATACTGGTGATGAGTAATGGTCAGGTTGCGGGCATCGTTAATACCAAACAGACCTCGCAAAATGAAATTTTACGTCTCGCATCCCTGCACCTTTAAGGATCAGAACTATGAACGCGCTAAATAAGAAAACTTTGTTCACCTATTTTAAGGAAGGTGGCATTTACGTGGTATTGCTGGTGCTGCTGGCAATTATTATTATCCAGGATCCGACTTTCCTCAGCTTAATGAACCTGAGCAACATTCTGACGCAGTCTTCGGTGCGCATTATTATTGCACTGGGTGTGGCAGGGCTGATTGTTACCCAGGGGACGGACCTGTCCGCAGGGCGTCAGGTTGGGTTGGCGGCGGTGATCGCGGCGACGTTGTTGCAGTCGATGGATAACGTCAACAAGGTGTTTCCGCATATGGAAACCTGGTCGATCCCACTGGTGATCCTGCTGGTGTGTGCCGTGGGCGCGGTGATTGGTCTGGTGAACGGTTTGATCATCGCCTATCTGAACGTGACGCCGTTTATTACCACCTTGGGTACCATGATTATCGTGTACGGCATTAACTCGCTGTATTACGACTCTGTTGGTGCATCGCCAGTGGCGGGGTTTGATCCCAAGTTCTCCACCTTTGCTCAGGGGTTCCTGCGCTTTGGCGACTTTAAGCTGTCGTACATTACCTTCTACGCCATTATTGCGATTATTTTTGTCTGGATCCTGTGGAATAAAACCCGCTTCGGCAAAAACATCTTCGCCATCGGTGGCAACCCTGAGGCGGCAAAGGTTTCCGGCGTGAACGTGCCGTTGAACCTGATCATGATTTATGCGCTGTCTGGCGTGTTCTATGCGTTTGGCGGCTTGCTGGAAGCTGGCCGTATCGGCAGTGCTACCAACAACCTCGGCTTTATGTATGAGTTGGATGCGATTGCTGCCTGCGTGGTCGGTGGGGTGTCCTTTGCCGGTGGGGTCGGTACGGTATTGGGAGTGGTGACCGGGGTGATCATCTTCACCGTCATCAACTACGGCCTGACCTACATTGGTGTTAACCCTTACTGGCAGTACATCATCAAGGGCGGCATCATTATCTTCGCGGTAGCGCTGGATTCACTGAAGTACGCCAAGAAGAAGTAAAAGTCTCTGCGAAAAAACGGCCAGCAAATGCTGTAATGCCGGTCAGTTAAGCAAAGTTCTGAATAAGAATGTACGACGTTGTTTAAGTGGGCGTCTCCCTCTCCCAAGGGAGAGGGCCGGGGTGAGGGGCTTTTGCGTTGGTTTGTATCCCCTCACCCTAACCCTCTCCCAAAGGAGAGGGAACAATATCACCTTAACTTACAAGCATTACTGCCCTGGCCGCCTTTTGTTTTACTGAGGGGCAATTAAGGCTGTTTGGCCTTTTGCTTTTCCGCTTCCAGCTTGTGTTCCAGCTCGACCAATTGTTCCGGTGATACCGCCGGATACCCCTGGGCGTCCTCCGGGATGGTGTGCATGGCGGAGATCGGGATCAGCGGGCCGAGGAAGCGCGGTTCACGTTTGAGGATGTACAAATCGGTCAGCGCGCCAAGGCGGGCGAAGATCTCGCGCACACGCACTGTCATCATATCTTTTGGTGAAGGTACCGCGTAGCACTGCGCCTGGATCCCCATATGCAGCGCGATAAACAGCGCACGCTCACAGTGGAAGCGTTGGGTGATGATGATAAAGTCGTTGGTGTCGAACACCTTGCGGGTACGTACGATCGAATCCAGAGTGCGGAACCCGGCGTAATCCAGCACGATATCGCTGGGCGCCACGCCGGCGGCGATTAAATCGCGGCGCATGGTCATGGGTTCGTTGTAACTTTGCTGGGCATTGTCACCGCTCAGTAGCAGGTATTTAACTTTGCCGCTGTTGTAGGCGTTGATCGCCCCCTGAATGCGGTAGCGGTAATATTGGTTGATCACGCCGGTACGGTAATATTTGGCGGTACCCAGTACTACGCCGACCTGGCGATGGGGCAGCCCTTGCAGTTCGTCATAGACGAAAGGTGCCGTTTTCCAGCTGATCCAACGATCGAGCGCGATAGCCGAGAGCATCAGCAATGCAGCGATGACAAACAAGCCGATTATCAGGCGTTTCCACATGTTATTGCCTTACGCGCACCGTGGCCAAAAAAGATGGTTCAAGGCTACTTTACCTGACTACTTGAAGCAAGCTTGTCCCCCTTCTGGCACGCATTGCGCCGCATTTTTAGGCGTTTTCGGCCATAAAAAAGTCCGGCGAGCCGGACTTTATCATCTTGCTTGTGCAAATCAGAAAGAGGTGCGCTTGTAGCTGCGGTATTGCGGGCGCCAGAAGTTGTGTTCGATGGCTTTCGACAGCGCTTCTTCAGAAGTGACTACCGCCATTCCCTGCAGTTGAGCCGCTTTACCCACTTCCATCGCGATGCATTTTGACACGCCCTGAATATCGTCAATATCCGGTAACAGTGCGCCATGCCCGTCGGTGGCCAGCGGCGAACACTCGGCCAGTGCCCGGCTGGCGGCCATCAGCATCGCGTCCGTTACACGGGTCGCGCCAGAGGCCAACACACCCAGACCAATCCCCGGGAAGATATAGGAGTTGTTGCATTGGGCAATCGGGATCTGTTGCTCTTTATAGTGTACCGGTGCGAACGGGCTGCCGGTGGCGACCAGCGCAGCGCCTTCGGTCCAGTTGATGATGTCTTCCGGACGGGCTTCCACGCGTGAAGTCGGGTTGGACAGCGGCATTACGATCGGCCGCGGGCAATGCTTGTGCATTTCGCGGATCAGTTCTTCGGTGAACAGACCCGGCTGGCCGGAAACGCCGATCAAAATGGTGGGCTTGGCGTTACGTACTACGTCCAACAGCGAGATGGCATCGCTTTGGGTTTGCCATGCGGTCAGGTTTTCGCTTTTTTGCACCAGCTTGCTTTGGAAATCGAGCAGGTTAGGCAGTTTGTCGGTCAGCAGACCAAAACGGTCAACCATGAACACGCGGGCGCGCGCTTCGTCTTCGCTCAGACCTTCGGATTTCATCTGGGCGATAATTTGCTCGGCAATGCCGCAGCCGGCGGAACCGGCACCCAGGAAGGTCACGGTTTGGTCACGCAATTGGCTGCCCGCAGCGCGGCTGGCGGCAATCAGGCTACCCAGCGTAACCGCTGCGGTACCCTGAATATCGTCGTTAAAGCAGCAGATTTCGTCACGATAGCGGTTCAGCAGCGGAGTCGCGTTGTTCTGAGCGAAATCCTCGAACTGCAACAGCACGTTCGGCCAGCGGCGTTTCACCGCCTGAATAAACTCTTCAACGAAAGCGTGGTATTCATCACCGGAAATACGCGGATGACGCCAGCCCATATACAGCGGATCGTTCAGGCGCTGTGGGTTGTTGGTACCCACGTCCAGCACTACCGGCAGGGTATAGGCCGGGCTGATACCACCGCAGGCGGTGTACAGCGATAACTTGCCGATAGGAATGCCCATGCCGCCAATGCCCTGGTCGCCCAGGCCGAGAATACGTTCGCCGTCGGTGACGACAATCACTTTGACGTTTTGTTTGGTGGCGTTTTGCAGCATGTCGTCAATGCGATCGCGGTTCGGGTAGGAGATAAACAACCCGCGTGCCCGGCGGTAAATATCGGAGAAGTGCTCGCAGGCTTCACCCACCGTTGGCGTGTAGATGATCGGCATCATTTCGCTCAGGTGGGAGTCCAGCAGGCGGTAGAACAGGGTTTCGTTGGTGTCCTGAATGTTGCGCAGGTAGATGTGCTTATCGCTGTCGTTTTTGAAATCCTGATATTGGCGATAGGCGCGCTCAGCCTGTTCTTCAATGGTTTCCACCGCATCGGGCAACAAGCCTTGCAGGTTGAAATGGTTGCGCTCTTCTTCGGTGAAAGCACTGCCTTTATTCAGCAGTGGGAATTCCAACAGGATCGGGCCGGCATAAGGGATGTAGAGAGGGCGTTTGCTTTCGTATTCAAGTTCCATGACTTTTGCTCTTCAACGTATCGGATAACTTTATAAGGGTGATCCTAAAAGATCGGCGAAATATGTACAGCAATTGTTATCGGATCATGAGGTAAATTGGTGTAATTATCGACGATCAAATCCTAATTTAACTAAAGAAAGTGTTTTAAGACGTGAATGCCATTGTATTTGGCTGGCGGGGCTGTTAACAGCGGTGCCGGGCAGCACCGCCAGGGTCAGGATCAGAAAGTAATGCGGCTGACATTTTGGCAGCCCAGGGCAGCCAGCGTGGCACGGGTAGCATCCCATTGGGTGAGGATGGCACTTTCTGGCTCAGCCAGCACGGCGCGCTTCACCTTTTGACAGTCGTCGCCGGAAACATTCATCAGAATCAGCGCGGCCTGCAGGGGCGGCAGACTTGGGTTGAAGGCGGCGTTTTCCGCATAACGGCCAGTGTAGACTGTGCCGTCTTCAGCCTCCAGTGCGACGCCGCTGTGGGCGTTGCTGTAGGGCGCGTGGCTCTGATTGGCAGCGGCCAGCGCTGCTTTTTCCAGTTCGTCAGTCAGCGCCAGTTGGAAACCATGGTCGACCTGGTCCATCAGCAGCGTAGTGATATCCAGGTCTTTCGGGCCGAAGGAGTCCGGCAGGTAATCGCCAAGCGTTGCCGGTTCACGGCCGGGCAGACGAATTTTAAGGCTGACGCCGCTGTTCAGTTCGTTCATAAACTGACGGCAGTGGCCGCAAGGCGTGTAGTTAACGGTGATGGAGGCCAGGGCGGGTTCACCGCGCAGCCAGGCGTGGGTCACCGCACACTGTTCCGCATGAATGGTTTGTTGCATCGGGGCGCCGCTGAATTCCATATTGGCACCAAAATACAGATTGCCGCTCTGCCCACGGGCAATGGCACCGACATAAAATTGTGAGATTGGCGCTAACGAGCAGGCCGCCGCCAGTGGCAGCAGAGCGAATGCCAGAGCATCATCATCCAGCCCGCAGCGCTGCTTGATCGCGTCCACTTGTTCCGCCTTGAGCATGGCCGGGAAATCAGGCGCATCAATATAAGACTGCAGGGCGGATTGCAAGGTGGCGGGCAGTTCGCCAAAAGCGGTTTGAAAACGCGGGTGCATAGAAACTCTCTCTACAGGTTAACGGGATAACATTCTAGGCAGCCTTGCGTGAATAAAGTGTGATGAAAATCTCTTTATTGATGAAATCAATGCAATGAAAAGCATAATTGCGAGATGTCTCGCAAGTTTTAACCGTTTTAACTGAACATATGTAGCAGTACCGGGAACAGGAAGGGGGCCAGCAGCGAGGTAATGATCCCGCAGATCACCAACGCCAAAGAGCCGAATGCCCCTTCCTGATAGTCCATTTCCGCGCAACGAGCCGTGCCCAGTGCATGAGATGCGGTACCCATGGCCAAACCTCTCGCCGAGCGAGTGGTGATTTTCAATAGTTTAAATAATGTATGCCCGAATACTGCGCCGAGAATACCGACGAAGATTACGCAGACGGCGCTGATTGCCGGGATGCCGCCGAGCGATTCCGCCACTGCCATGGCGATAGGGGTCGTAACCGATTTGGGCATGATGGAAGCGGCAATTTCCGGAGTCGCCCCCATCAATAAAGCGATGGCACCGCCGCTGATCATGGCCGTCATACTGCCGATAAAGCAGACGGCGATAATGGATTTCCAACGGGCGCGGATCTGGTGCAGCTGTTCATACAGCGGGTAGGCCAGCGCGACGACGGCGGGCTGCAATAAGTCATTGAGGATTTTGCTGCCCTGAAAATAGCGTTCATAGGGGATGCCGGTCAGTAACAGCAGGGGAATGATCACCGCCATTGATACCAGCAGCGGGTTCAGCAGCGGCATGTTCAACCACTGCGCCAGCTTGCGTGCGGCAAAGTAGACTGCCAGCGTTAACGGCAATGACCACCAGATTTCATGGATCATTTTTCACCTTCCGCGGCATCCGGTTTGCCGACGATGCGACGTTCCCGGTGGAAATAATGCGAGGTGTAGCCCACCACTACCAGCACCATCAGGGTGCTGATAATGCAGGAAACAACCAGCGGGCCGAGGTGATCAAGGATCTGGTCATAGTATTTCATTACGCCAACGCCGATGGGCACAAACAACAGCACCATATAGCGGATCAGCAGATGACAGCCGGGTTTGACCCACCTGGCCGGCATAATTTGCGTGGAGAGCAGGGCGAACAGCAGCAGCATGCCGATAATGCTGCCGGGAATGGCGATCGGCAGCAGCGCCGCGATTGCATTGCCGGCGAATAAGCAAAGGTAGATAAGGACAATTGCCCTCAGGTATTTCCAGCACAGAGTGAATAGCTTGGCCATAACTTAATCCCGTTTAACCGATGAATTCATCATACAATTAAACTGTGACCTCCGCCACAAATCACACCATGAATTCTCTCTATGGCTGCCATGCCTGTCAGGCAGGTTGACAGCCGTAGTTAAGCCCGGTGCGCCTTTATTTTGTACTGATGATGCCTGCGCGGTATTGCTGCTTTTGTGCCAGGCGATGGCCGAGGAAAAAGAATAGCAGGCTGAACAATGCGGCAGCAATCAGCATCACAAACATCATTTGCGGTGCGGCATAGCTGAGGATAAAACCGCACAGCACCGGGTTGATGGCACCGCCCAAAGCGCTGAGGTTTTGCACACCGTAGTAGCTGCCTTTCAGATGCTGTGGGGCGATAAAGTCGATAAACATATACTCCACCGGGATCACGATAATTTCCCCCAGGGTAAATATCGCCATAGCTATGGCCCACAACCAGAGTGATTGCCCGGCCAGGCTAAAACCGATCAGCCCCAGAATGAAAAACACGGTGCCCAGCGCCAGCCAGCGCAGCATGTTTTCCTGCCGCATACCCCGGCTCAGTAAATACTGCAGCGCGATGACGATGCAGGCATTAACAATCATCACCGCCCCAATGACCTGATAGGCAAACTCGGCGTTGGAAACCAGAATCAGGTATTGCGATAAATACCCGGTGAACTGGCCAAAAACTACCGCGCCAAGCGTACTGCCGAGAGTAAAATAAATCAGCCGGTGGTCGTTGCGCAGAATGGTCAGCGTTTGGCGGAAATTGGGCGGCGCAGACGGCACGGCCTCAGTCGCTGCTGGCGGCGTAGTGCGTTGTCGGTGCAGGCTAAAACTCAATGCCGTCACTGTGAATAAAGCCAATCCGCCGGAAAGGTAGAAGGGTAACAATGGGTTCAGCCCTGCCACCATCACCCCCAGTGATGAGCCCACCGCCCAGCCAACGTTCACCAGCGTGTAGTTGATTGAAAAGGCTTTGATACGTTGTGCAACCGGTAGCCAGTCGGCAAAACAGGCCTTGATGGTGATGCCCAGTACCGAATAGGCGGTATGCAGGATAGCCAATACCACGATGATCCCACCCGGACGCGGGATCCACGGAATAGCGAAAAAACTCAAGGCGAACAGCAAAATGGCCGTCAGGATCAAGGTGTTTTTGTTGAACTTGTCGACCAGGTAACCGCCATACAGACTGGCGAAAATACCGATCATCAGGCTGATGCCCAAAATAATACCGACGCTTTTCGGCAGCAGGTGGAAATGCCCGGTGAGATAGATGGTAATGAACGGTAGCGTGACGCCACGCCCAATGGTCAATACCAGCGAGCTGGCCAGCAATGTGTTGATCAGCGGTGGGAATCCCTTCATGTCAGACCTGTTTATGCATACAGTAATTAAACCCGTATGGATAAGATAGCTTATTTTGGCCGATTTTGTCGCTGTCGCAAGGAATGAAATTTAATAAAAAGGGCCGAGCAAGCTCGACCCTTGGAGGCAGTAAAAACCGGTGTTATTTCACCTGCATCCCTGGCTGTGCGCCGCTGTCCGGGCTGAGCAGGAAGATTTCTTTTCCGCCTGGGCCGGCAGCCATCACCATGCCTTCGGAGATACCGAAGCGCATTTTGCGTGGCGCAAGGTTGGCAACCATGATGGTCAGGCGGCCTTCCAGCGCTTTCGGGTCCGGGTAAGCGGAACGAATACCGGAGAAGATCTGGCGTGTTTCGCCACCCAGCTCCAACTGCAATTTCAGCAGTTTGTCCGAACCATCAACAAAGTCGGCGCTGGTGATCAGCGCAATACGCATATCCACCTTGGCGAAATCGTCAAAGGTAATGGTGTCCTGAATCGGATCCTCAGCCAGCGGGCCAGTGACCACTTTCGCCGCCACCATGTCTTCTTTCGAGGCGCTGACCATCTCATTGACCTTGTCCAGATCGATACGGTTGAACAGGGCTTTAAATGGGTTAACCTGATGGCCCAGCAACGGCTGCTGGATGCTGTCCCAGCTCAGCTCACAGTTAAGGAAGGCTTCGGTGCGTTCAGTCAGCGACGGCATTACCGGTTTCAGGTAGGTCATCAGGACGCGGAACAGGTTGATGCCCATTGAGCAAATGGCTTGTAAATCTGCATCGCGGCCTTCCTGTTTGGCCACTACCCACGGCGCCTGTTCATCCACATAGCGGTTTGCCAGATCGGCCAGCGCCATGATTTCGCGAATTGCCCGGCCGGATTCACGGCTGGCATAGGCCTCGGCGATGCTTTGCGCTGCATCAACGAAGGTTTGGTACAGCGCCGGATCGGCCAGCTTGTCGGCCAGTTGACCACCAAAACGCTTGCTGATAAAGCCGGCGTTGCGCGAAGCCAGGTTGACCACTTTGTTCACGATGTCGGCATTTACCCGCTGCACGAAATCTTCCAGATTCAGGTCGATATCGTCGATGCGTGAAGACAACTTGGCGGCGTAGTAGTAACGCAGGCAATCGGCATCCAGGTGTTGCAGATAGGTACCGGCCTTGATAAAGGTGCCGCGAGATTTGGACATCTTGGCGCCGTTTACCGTTACGTAGCCATGTACGAACAGGTTGGTCGGCTTGCGGAAGTTACTACCTTCCAGCATTGCCGGCCAGAACAGGCTGTGGAAATAAACGATGTCCTTGCCGATAAAGTGATACAGCTCGGTGGTGGAGTCTTTGCGCCAGAATTCGTCAAAGTCCAGATCGCCACGTTTGTCGCACAGGTTTTTAAATGACCCCATGTAGCCGATTGGCGCATCCAGCCAGACATAGAAGTATTTACCTGGCGCATCCGGGATTTCAAAGCCGAAATACGGCGCATCGCGAGAGATATCCCACTGTTGCAGACCGGACTCAAACCATTCCTGCATCTTGTTTGCGACCTGCTCTTGCAGCGCGCCGGAACGGGTCCAGGCCTGCAGCATTTCGCTGAACGACGGCAGATCAAAGAAGAAGTGCTCGGAATCACGCAGCACCGGCGTCGCACCGGAAACCACGGATTTCGGATCGATCAGTTCGGTCGGACTATAGGTTGCGCCACAGACTTCACAGTTATCGCCGTATTGATCCGGTGATTTGCATTTCGGGCAGGTGCCTTTGACGAAGCGGTCAGGCAGGAACATGCCTTTTTCCGGGTCGTACAGCTGAGAAATGGTGCGGTTCTTGATGAAACCGTTTTCTTTCAGGCGGCCGTAAATCAGGTTCGACAGCTCACGGTTCTCATCGCTATGGGTTGAATGATAGTTATCATAGCTGATGCCAAAACCGGCGAAATCCTGTTGGTGCTCCTGGCTCATTTCCGCGATCATTTCTTCCGGCTTGATACCCAACTGCTGAGCTTTCAGCATGATCGGCGTGCCGTGCGCGTCGTCCGCGCAGATGAAATGAACCTCGTTGCCGCGCATTCGTTGGTAACGAACCCAGATGTCTGCCTGGATGTGCTCGAGCATGTGGCCGAGATGGATGGAACCATTTGCGTACGGCAGCGCGCACGTCACCAATAATTTTTTCGCGACTTGAGGCATAGTGAGAACTTGGTTTCTGTAATGAATAAAAAGGGTCTTTGATGTTACCCGATCGCGCTCGCCACGGCTAGGGCGGTTTCTTTATACAGACATGCGCCGACCGGCCTGCAGTTCTGATATGCTTAGCGAGAAGCTATCCATTAAAATCAAGGAGCCGGGATGAGCACAAAATCCCCCGAGCAGACCAACCCCGAAGTTCTGCGTGCCCTGGTGACCGGTGTACTGGCCGCCTTTGAACACCCGACGTTAAAAAATAATCTGACCGCGCTGAAGGCCATTCACCACTGCGCGTTGTTGGATCATGTGTTGCACATTGAATTGATTATGCCATTCGCCTGGCAGAGCGGTTTTGAGGTGCTGAAAGACAGCGTCAGTGCAGAATTACTGCGCGTGACCGGCGCTGAGGCGATCGACTGGAAACTGAAGCATGACATTACCACTTTGAAACGCGCCAACGATCAGGCCGGCATCAAAGGCGTGCGTAATATTATCGCCATCAGTTCCGGCAAGGGCGGGGTGGGTAAATCCACCACGGCGGTTAACCTGGCGTTGGCGCTGGCTGCGGAAGGGGCCAAGGTCGGTATTCTAGACGCCGACATTTATGGCCCGTCAATTCCGAACATGCTGGGGACCGAAAACGAGCGACCAACCTCGCCGGACGGGCAACACATGGCACCGATCCTGGCGCACGGTCTGGCAACCAATTCTATTGGTTATCTGGTGACCGACGATAATGCCATGGTGTGGCGCGGCCCGATGGCCAGTAAGGCGTTAATGCAATTGCTGCAGGACACGCTGTGGCCGGATCTGGACTATCTGGTGCTGGATATGCCACCGGGCACCGGTGATATTCAGTTGACGCTGTCGCAAAACATCCCGGTTACCGGAGCTTTGGTGGTCACCACGCCGCAGGATATCGCGCTGCTTGATGCCGCCAAGGGCATTGTGATGTTTGAGAAGGTTCATGTGCCGGTACTGGGCATTGTGGAAAATATGAGTGTGCATATTTGCAGCAACTGCGGACACCACGAACCCATTTTCGGTACCGGTGGGGCGGAGAAGTTGGTGAAGAAATACCATAGCCGCCTGCTGGGGCAACTGCCGCTGCATATTTCACTGCGCGAAGATTTGGATCGTGGCGAGCCGACGGTGATAAGCCGCCCGGACAGTGAATTTGCCGAGCTGTATCGCCAGCTTGCCGGTCGCGTTGCCGCGCAGATGTATTGGCAAGGTGAAGCTATTCCGACGGAAATCTCTTTCCGCGCGCTGTAATTAACTTAACGCCAGCCAGAAAATAACCCCGGACATGTACCGGGGTTTTGTTTATGGGGTCGTAATGTGTTTGTGCAGATCTGCGCGGGTGTAAGGGCGTTCAATCTGCGCCAATACGGTGGCGATATGTTCCAGCAGCCCCTGTGTCGGAGCCGGTTGCCGAAAGCCCATCAGAACCATCGGCAGAGCCAGAGCAACAACGATCTGCGGTGTGGATAGGTGTGGCCGCGGCTTGCCACGCTGTAGCCACAGGAACAGCGAGCTGGCCAGATAGCCAAGTACCAGGCCGCTCACCACTTCCGAAGGCGAATGCACATGGATTGCCAGCCGCGATAACCCGATAGTGAGGGGCAACACCAAACCTACCACCAGTGCGATGCTACGAACCGCATGTGAAAAACGTCCGGTCAGCGTCCAGAGCAATACTGGCCAAATACTGGCCGCCAGCGCAGAGTGGCCACTAAAACCGGTAAAGTCATAGCTTTTTATGCCAATGCCCCAGCCCATAAAGGCCAGTTTTGAGGCGCATACCACACCGCCGGCGCAGCCGAAGATCAGCGCCCATTGCCAGCCGGCAGTCCGGGTGGTGCGCGGAGCGACCAGCACGGCAAAAAGAATCAATGAGCAGGGTAACAACAACATGCTGTCGCCAAAAAATGTCAGAAAATGCCAGTCCAGCACGTTAGTCTCCGGTGAAATACAACATCCTATTCAAGGATAATCATCAAGCCACGGAGTTTACCCTGTCATGCGGGATTGCCCTAGACGTAATAATCTTAAAACCGTGACAGGCCCGTTCTGGTGAAATAACCTGAGATAGCGGCCTGGCGGTGACAATATAGTCTGGCGCTAAGGGCACTAACTCCCTATAATTGACGCGTTTTAGTTCCCCCCCTTCACACTACGAAATCAGGTCTTCAATTTTATGACTGACAAGCCGCATCAGTGCGTCATTATTGGTATAGCTGGCGCATCTGCCTCCGGAAAAAGCCTTATCGCCAGTACGTTGTATCGTGAACTTCGCGATCAGGTTGGCGATGAACATATCGGCGTTATTCCTGAAGACAGTTACTACAAAGACCAGACTCACTTGACCATGGAAGAAAGGGTCAAGACAAACTATGACCACCCAAGCGCCATGGACCACAACCTGCTGTTTCAGCATCTGCAGATGCTGAAATCAGGCAAGGCGATAGAGTTACCCTTGTACAGTTACACCGAGCACACGCGTAAGAAAGAGACCATTCACCTGGAACCGAAAAAGGTGATTATTCTTGAGGGGATCCTGCTGCTGACGGATATCCGTCTGCGTCAGGAAATGAATTTCTCGATCTTTGTTGATACGCCGCTGGATATTTGCCTGATGCGCCGTATGAAGCGTGATGTGAATGAACGTGGCCGCTCGATGGATTCGGTAATGGCTCAATATCAGAAAACCGTCCGCCCGATGTTCCTGCAGTTTATCGATCCTTCCAAACAATACGCCGACATTATCGTCCCACGCGGGGGTAAAAACCGCATTGCGATCGATATTCTGAAAGCCAAAATCAGCCAGTTCTTTGAGTAATGCCGTTCAATGGCCGGAAAACCCGTGTTTCCGGCCGGCGGGCAACTATTTACGCCGCGGCGTAGACCTTTCGCCCGTTGTGTGGCAATTTTTGTTTTAGTGACACGCCTTGATGGAGATAAATAAATGAGACTGTGCGACCGTGATATAGAAGCCTGGCTGGATTGTGAAAAACTGCTGATTTCACCGCGTCCGCCGATTGAGCGTATTAACGGGGCTACAGTGGATGTCCGTTTAGGCAATCAGTTCCGCGTTTTTCGTGGCCACACCGCTGCCTTTATCGATCTGAGTGGGCCAAAAGACGAAGTCAGCGCCGCGTTGGATCGCGTGATGAGTGATGAAATCGTTCTGCCGGAAGGGGAGGCTTTCTTCCTGCACCCGGGAGAGTTGGCGCTGGCGGTCACGCTCGAATCGGTCACGCTGCCAAACGATCTGGTCGGTTGGCTGGACGGCCGTTCTTCCCTGGCGCGTCTGGGCCTGATGGTTCATGTGACCGCGCACCGTATCGATCCAGGTTGGCAGGGCCGAATTGTCCTGGAGTTCTATAATTCAGGTAAGCTGCCGCTGGCATTACGCCCAGGCATGCTGATCGGCGCACTGAGTTTTGAACCACTGTCCGGGCCGGCAGCGCGTCCTTACAATAGCCGCCAGGATGCAAAATACCGCGATCAGCAGGGCGCAGTCGCCAGCCGAATCGACAAGGACTAACAGCGCAGGAAGCACGGTCGGTGTGGCGCTGACAAGAGGATGGCATGAGAAGATTACTGACGACTTTGGTGATTTTACTGGTGGTGCTGGTGGCGGGGATGTCTGCGCTGGTACTGTTGGTTAATCCGAATGATTTTCGCGCCTATATGGTCACGAAGGTCGAACAAAAGAGTGGTTATCATCTGACGCTGGATGGTGACTTGCGTTGGCATATCTGGCCACAGCTCAGCATTCTGGCCGGTCGTATGACGCTGACTGCACCTGGGGCCAAAGCGCCGGTGGTGAGTGCGGATAACATGCGACTTGATGTCAAACTGCTGCCGCTGTTGTCGCATCAGCTGTTTGTTAAACAGGTGATGCTGAAAAACGCCGTCATCCGCCTTACCCCCGACAGTGAAGAACAAAATCAACCGGACGCACCTATCGCGCCTGCGGGCCATGCCGAAGAGTCGGTAGATACGCCGTGGAAATTTGATATCGATAATCTGCGGGTAGTGGACAGCCTGTTGATCTGGCAACGTGCCAATAACGAACAGATCAACGTCCGCGATATTAATCTCACCCTGCAACAAAATGCCAAACGCCAGGCGCAAATGGAGCTTTCCAGCCGGGTTAACCGCAATCAGCGCGATTTGACCTTCAACCTGGCCGCAGATATCGATCTGCAGCAATATCCGCGGCGCATAGCAGCCAATGTCACCCAATTCAGTTACCAACTGGAGGGGGCTGACATACTTGCCGGTGGCATTAAAGGTGACGGCAGCACTAAAGTGGTATATCAACAAACGCCGCAGCAACTTGCATTAAGCCAACTGAGCCTGGGGGTCAATGACAGCACCTTTAGCGGTGATGCCAGTATCCAGTTCGGTGAGATACCGGCCTATACGCTTAATTTGACGTCTGCTGCGGTGAATTTTGATGCGTTTAGCGGCTGGCAGTCCAGTAGTTCGCAAGTATCGCAAGTACAGAACGTCACCTCTTCGCCGGTCATTGCCAGTCAAATGGATGACCCGCAGCAAAATCTTGAGGTGCTGCGCGAGTTTAACGCACAGCTCAATTTGAGCGTGGATCAACTGACCTACCGCGGTATGAATATTTCCCACCTTTCGACACAAGCGGAAAACCGCCAGGGGCTGTTAACGCTGCACTCGTTCTCAGGGCAGGTAGCCGGTGGTGATTTCGCTTTACCAGGCACCCTGGACGCGCGTGGCCGCAGACCGGTGATTACCGTGCAGCCGCTAGTGAAGCAGGTTGAACTTGGTACCGTTCTGAAAGCGTTCGATATGCCGCAAGTCATGACCGGGAAATTCAGCATGCAAGGGGATTTAACCGGCGATCGTCTGACGTCACAGTCGTTTGAACGGCGCTGGCAGGGCACTGCCCAGTTGGCGATGCAGGACGCGCAGTTGCACGGTCTGAACATTCAGCAGTTGATTCAGCAGGCTGTGGCGCGTAATGACAGTAGCGTGCGTGGACAGGATGATTACCAGCGTTATACCGAAGTGAAACAACTGTCGGCTAAAGCCAGCCTGAACCAGGGTACGGTAAAAATCACCGAGTTGGGTGCAGATTCTCCGTTGTTAAAACTGAGCGGCAATGGGACGGTAGATATGCCGGGCAAACAGTGCGATATGCAACTTAACGTTCGCGTAACCGGCGGTTGGAAAGGGCGCGACGATCTGATTGAGCAACTGCAGAAAACGCCAATCCCGCTGCGAGTTTATGGCCCATGGAACCAGCTCAACTACCAGTTGCAGGTCGATCAAATCTTACGTAAAACGCTGCAGAACCGGGCAAAGGATGCGCTGAACAAGTGGGCCGATAAAAACAAGGATTCGCGCGAAGGCCAGGATCTTAAAAAACTGCTCGATAAGCTTTAATCTTAATATTAGGGGGCTGTGCCCCCTAATATTAAGTGCATGGGTTATTAATCAGATATTTTCCCATAGCCTTTCCATACTCCAGGGTTTCCTGCTTCTACACACCGCCAACCGTCCCAGCCGCCTGCTGAAGGTGAATTGTTGATAACACGATCACCCTGATTGAAATCACCAGATACCGGGGCCGAATCGCCATAAATAATTCTTACGTTGCTCGGTATTGAGATTCTTTGTTCCATTGAAATATCTTCATTACCTATTACATTGTTGGAATGATAAATGCCATTAATGCAATTAAAGATCATGTTTCCTAAAACAGTGCTATTAATGAAGGAATGAGCTAGTTTTTTGTCATTCTTGCTATCTTTAAACTGTACATCTTTTGCAACCGTCACACCATCAATATGAACACCCAGAGCAGGAGGAACAGTGCCACTTACCGTCAGTGAATCTATCGCACCGCCAAACCATCTGGTAGAACCCGCTGTTTTACTTAATACGACATCTGTTGCGATTACATTCGAGAATTGATGATTTCCACTATACGCTGAAATTTTTATTTTCCTAACATTACAATTTGATAAGGCTAATGTCCCTTTCTTTCCTTCTGCTGAGGTAGATATATCTCCACCTAAGGAACGCCCACCTGTAACTGTTGTTATCCCATAACCCTTGATCAGAATAGCATTTCTGAATCTGGAACCGGCATGCTCTGATATTTGAATATCAGCACTGCCTACTTCAATAAAATCTCGTTGCCACCATTGTTTCTTTTTACGCACTTCAGCATGGGTTTGATTGAACATAATTCCAATACCACTATCCACACGTACGTAGGGGCTGCATTTATTATTTTCAATCTGACAATTATTAAATCTTATCATATTGCAAGCATCATTTTTTATTGTACTTGTAAGTAGTAATGCAGGATGAGTAGTTTGGGTGTTATCAGATATGTCACCTTTAGAATAACCGCCATCTTGAATATTAGTTGCTTCAAAAACAGAATCTTGTACTTTATCTAACCAAAGGTTGCAACCATAGAAAGAATATATTTGCAAATTATTGGTGTAAACGTAGGCTACATTAGTAATTCGCAATGCGCTCAATGTAAAGTTACTTCCATCAAAAGAGATATTCTCTATTCTTAATCCCCAGCTAAATTCTCTTTCTGGATTATATTCAATAAGTATAACGTTAGGATCCTTCGGATCTTCACTAGGTCTAATAATGCAGTTCCTAGTATTACTTCCTCGAATTACTCCAGCCCAGTTTCCAGGTATTTTAATTATCCCGGGCTTTAAGTAAGTCATAGCACTTGGAAAGACTAACTCTACTCTATAGTTGTTTACCATGGACTCCTGGAGAATGTTTGCATTCAACTCCCCATACTGAGCTGAACCGGTTCTTACTCCGAGCCATTCAATTGGCCAAATATTTGTAGACACTGAATCAACACGAACCCAAACCCAATTTTTGTCTACACGGATTATTATTCCACTTTTTTCTTGTAAATCGTGAGATTGCACCGCATAAAATTCGCCGCCACCAGTGGATCTAAATTTGTCCATGGTGTAGAAACTAATAACATCTATCTTTTGACCTGCGAATTGTGGGGTTATCTTACGTAAGTTATCTATGTCTGGACAGCGTCCAATATATTTCGCACCATCATAACCAGAGAGTTTAGAAGACAAAACAGTTAAGCTGTTACTGGCGGAAAGGTCTTTTTCAGCATTTACAGGAGCTATGCTGTTAACATTCTGAGCTGCGTATGCCTTACCCACCAAAATTCCAGATGTTCCAGCAATAATAGTTTTCACAAGATTTCGTCTATTCATAAATACCTCTGTAGTATAGAGTGAGAAGGGATTTATATTAATAATAACATCTCATGCATAGCTGTAAAATTTAAGTTGTTAGTAGTGGTGTCATTCTGTTATCTGATTGTTATGGTTGATGCTCATCACGGATGACTTTTTGCAGTGGCGGCGTTAAATTAAAGATGTTGTTTTTATGTTAATGTCAATGGTGAGTGCTTGTAATCAGATATATCTTATGTGCGGGGTTTTAGCCATTGACTTCAATTAACAATGTTAATCAAGTATTGCTTATTTATTCGCATTCTCAATAGGCTCGAAGCCAGTCTGTGTGGATGTTAATTAAAAGCGAGATTGGTGTTGAGCGTTATACCATACAAGGCACAAAGGGCAGAATATCGAAAAGCTGCTCAATCGATGGTCTGCAATGGCGGCAAAAACACTTGAAAATGTTTCTCTTACTCAATAATTTCCTCCCGTAACTTTGACGGATATCATGACGTCTGTGCCTGAGTTTGTGCAGAGTGTGCGCAGTTAAGCGATTTATACGCTTTGGTACGGTCAAAAACGAAAATGATAAGTTGAGGGAATATGATAGAGCTTCTGATCGGGGCAGTCGTCGCGGCAGGCGTTGGCCGTTATATCATTAAAGGTTACTCCGCCACTGGCGTATTGATGGTAGGTGGCCTGTTACTGTTGGCCATCAGTGCCCTGATGGGCAAAAGTTTGTTGCCTGCCAGCGCCACATCTACCGGCTGGCGCGCGACCGACATCATTGAATACGTCAAAATTCTGCTGATGAGCCGTGGTGGCGATCTTGGCATGATGATTATGATGCTGTGCGGATTTGCGGCCTATATGACGCACATTGGCGCCAATGATGTGGTGGTCAAGCTGGCATCCCGTCCGCTGCAAATGATCAATTCCCCCTACCTTTTGATGGTGGCGGCCTATTTTGTTGCCTGTCTGATGTCACTGGCAGTCTCGTCTGCCACTGGTCTGGGCGTATTGCTGATGGCTACGCTCTTCCCGCTGATGGTCAACGTGGGTATCAGCCGTGGTGCGGCAGCGGCGATTTGTGCTTCACCCGCGGCGATTATTCTGGCACCAACCTCGGGTGACGTGGTGCTGGCCGCCAAGGCGGCGGAAATGCCATTGGTTGATTTCGCCTTTAAAACTACTTTACCCATCTCGATTGCGGCGATTGTCTGCATGGCGGTTGCGCATTTCTTTTGGCAGCGTTACCTCGACAAGAAGGCCAATGAACAGCATCACATTATGGATGTGAGCGAAATCACCACTCATGCGCCGGGGTTCTACGCGGTGCTGCCGTTTACCCCGATCCTTGGCGTGCTGGTGTTTGATGGGAAATGGGGACCGGAACTGCATATTATCACCGTGTTGGTTGGCTGTATGTTGCTGGCGGCGGTAATTGAATTCCTGCGCAGCTTCAGCGCCAAACAGGTATTTACCGGTCTGGAAGTCGCTTATCGCGGTATGGCGGATGCTTTTGCCAGCGTAGTGATGCTGCTGGTAGCTGCTGGCGTGTTCGCCCAGGGGCTGAGCACCGTCGGGTTTATCAGCGGGCTGATCAGCCTGGCGCAGTCATTCGGTACCGGCGGCATCATCATGATGCTGGTGCTGGTGGTGATTACCATGCTGGCGGCGATGACCACCGGTTCAGGCAACGCTCCGTTCTATGCTTTCGTAGAGCTGATTCCCAAACTGGCGGCGCAGATGGGGGTTAATCCGGCTTATCTGGTGATCCCGATGCTGCAGGCTTCGAATCTGGGACGCACTCTGTCACCGGTTTCCGGGGTGGTGGTGGCGGTATCCGGCATGGCAAAAATCTCGCCGTTCGAAGTGGTGAAACGCACTTCGGTACCGGTGATTGTTGGGTTGATCGTGGTGATTGTGGCGACGGAGTTACTGGTTCCCCAGCATTTGTGATAGCGGCCGGGCGATGCCCGGCCCCGGTTTAAACCTCGTAGTCTGGTTCTGGTACCAACAACGGGGTGATTTTTACCTTCAAAATGCGGTGGCTACTGACTTCCAGCGGTTCAAACAGGTAGTCACCGATCCGCAATTGCTCGCCTTCCTGGGGAATGCGCTGGCTGTGTTCCATCAGCAGGCCGGCCAACGTGTGGTATTCACGCTTATCTTCCAGCGGTAATGGCAGATACAACACCAGATCCTCCAGCGGCATGTAACCGTTGGCGGTCCAGCTTCCGTCATCATTTTGCACAATGTCATGCCGGGCATCGACTTCCTCTCCGGCTTCCGGCAGGTTGCCTGCAATGGTTTCCATCACATCAGTCAGCGTGACTATCCCTTCAACCGAGCCGAATTCGTCTACGACAAAGGCAAAATGCGTCTGCGCCTGACGAAATTGTTCAAGGGCGCTCAGCAGGGTCAACTGCTCGGGGAAAATCAGTGGTTGCAGCACCAAGGCACGTAAATCCAGTGGTGCCTGGGTTAACTGTTGCTTCAGCACGTCAATGGTATGAATGACACCGAGGGGTTCATCGCTGGCGCTGTCTTCTACCACAACAATGCGCGTATGCTGATTTTTTTCCAGCAATTGGGTCAGCTTTTCCTGCGGATCATTCAACTCGAGATATTCCACGTCATGGCGGGAGGTCATGATGCTGCTTACCGTACGCTGCGCCATACCCAGTACGCGCTCTATCATATGCCGTTCTTGCTGGTTGAAAATTTCGCCGCTTTCATTGCCGCTATCGGCCAACAGGTTGGCCGATTGGTTGTCGATCTCCGCTTCTTCGTGCTTGCCGCTCAACATGCGCAGCACGGCCTCTGCGGTACGTTCGCGCAGGGGACGTGCTGTCGAGAGGAAACGGCGACGGTTGAACTGCGACAGTTGGTTCAAGGCTTCAATCATCACTGAGAAACCAATGGCGGCGTACAGATAACCTTTCGGAATGTGGTAGCCAAAGCCTTCGGCAACCAGACTGAAACCGATCATCAGCAGGAAGCTCAGACACAGGATGACAATCGTCGGATGGGCGTTGACGAAACGCGTCAGCGGTTTGCTGGCCAGTAACATCAGTCCGATAGCGATACACACCGCAAGCATCATGACTGCCAGGTGATCGACCATGCCGACGGCGGTGATCACCGAGTCGAGCGAGAAGACCGCATCCAGCACCACGATTTGTGCCACCACTGGCCAGAAGCGGGCGCCTTTGCGCTGGCCCTGTTGCTCTTCATCTTTACCCTCGAGTCGCTCGTTGAGCTCCATGGTGGCTTTGAACAGCAGGAAAATGCCCCCAACCAGCATTATCAGATCGCGACCGCTGAAGGGATGTCCGCCGGCAAAAAACAACGGTTGAGTCAGTGTCGCCAACCATGAGATGGAGGCCAACAGCGCCAGGCGCATCAGCAACGCCAGCATTAAACCTACAATGCGGGCTTTATCTCTTTGATGCTTCGGTAATTTTTCCGCCAGGATGGCGATAAAGATAAGGTTGTCTATACCCAGAACGATTTCCAGCACGACCAGAGTGGCCAGGCCGGCCCAAATTGTTGGATCTGCGATCCATTCCATACGCCCAATTTCACCTGTAAGTTCGACGGCTTATGCCGCCAGTGAATGATGGGTGTTGCACCGGGAAAATTCAACTTTAAAACCGGGAGAGTTGCCTGCTAAATGAAAAAGCCAAGCAAGAATAATGCATAAAAATTCGACTCTCCAGCAGGCGTTCAAAATGTGACACCAGGAGAAATGGGGGTTTTTCTGAACATGGAGGCAGTTTCTGGAGTATGGGTTTAGACGCCTGTTGATAAAAACAGCGTAAATATAATTTTTAAAAATCAAATCGTTATAGATTCTTGCTGCTGCTACACTTTGTTCAGTTCACCCCTGTGGGTAGTCTTATTCTGAAAAGGGTACTTAATAGGTATCTTGGGCTTGTATCGATAAGGCAATAGTATAAGAATCTTAGCCATATAAACATTTACAAGTATCATCGTTTGGTTATAAGGACGTATTTATTTTGTTTTATTTGTGATCTAACTATCGCTTAGCAAAAGAGTACGTCCCTCGATATACATTAAAACGTGACTGAACCTGGTCGCCTATAGAGAACGATGACAGTACATTGGTAGCTGAAAGCCAAGGGCGGTAGCGTGTCTCAACTACCCCGTTTCCGACTTCATGAGCGACTTGGTTCAGCTACGTAATAATTATTGAATGTGGATGAAAAACATGCAAAAAACATTGAAGGCTGTCATTCCCGTAGCAGGTCTGGGAACCCGTATGTTGCCAGCGACAAAAGCCATCCCTAAAGAAATGCTGCCGGTGGTCGATAAACCACTGATTCAGTACATTGTGAATGAGTGTGTGGCGGCTGGGATCAAAGATATTGTGTTGGTCACCCACTCCTCCAAAAATGCGATCGAAAACCACTTCGATACCTCGTTTGAGCTTGAAGCCGTTTTGGAATCGCGCGTTAAGCGTCAGTTACTGGAAGAAGTACAGACTATCTGCCCGGCAGATGTGACAGTAATGCAAGTACGCCAGGGACAAGCTAAAGGTCTGGGGCACGCGGTTCTGTGCGCTAAACCAATGGTCGGCGATGATCCTTTTGTTGTGTTGTTACCCGATGTGTTGCTGGATGACTCAACTGCCGATCTGCGTAAAGAAAACCTGGCTAAAATGATTCAACGTTTCACTGATACAGGTTTTAGCCAGATCATGGTGGAACCGGTACCGGAACAGGATGTTTCGAAATACGGCGTCGTTGATTGTGGTGGTGCGGCGTTGTCAGCAGGTGAGAGTACCCCGATGACCGCCGTGGTGGAAAAACCGGCGCTGGAAGATGCACCTTCAAATCTGGCGGTAGTGGGCCGTTATGTTTTGTCTGCGGATATTTGGCCGCTGCTGGAAAAAACCTTACCGGGTGCCGGCGATGAAATCCAGTTGACCGATGCCATTGCTGCCTTGATGGGGCAGGAAACCGTAGAGGCTTTTCATATGAGCGGAAAATCGCATGACTGCGGCGATAAGTTGGGCTATATGAAGGCATTCGTACAATACGGACTGCGTCACGCCTCCGAAGGCAAAGATTTTACCCAGTGGCTAAAACAAACGCTGAACAGCAAGTAAGAGTTACGGCTGAGAAGACGATCATAAGATATCAAGAGGATTACCATGACCAAGTTAAAAGCTGTCATTCCCGTTGCAGGTCTGGGTATGCGTATGCTGCCGGCAACCAAGGCTATTCCAAAGGAAATGCTACCGATCGTTGATAAGCCGTTGATTCAATATATAGTTAATGAATGTGTTGCTGCCGGGATAAAAGAGATTATCCTGGTGACGCATTCATCCAAGAACGCGATCGAAAACCATTTTGATACCTCCTTTGAGCTGGAAGCGATGCTCGAAGCGCGCGTTAAGCGCCAGTTGCTTGATGAAGTGCAGTCGATTACGCCAAAAGGCGTAACGCTAATGCATATTCGTCAGGGGCAGCCAAAAGGCTTGGGGCATGCGGTGCTTTGTGCCAAGCCGCTGGTAGGGGACTCACCTTTTGTAGTTCTGTTGCCGGATGTCTTGCTTGACGACGCCAAAGCCGACCTGAAGAAAGACAACCTGCCGCATATGATTAGTCGCTTTGAACAGACGGGTTTGAGCCAGGTGCTGGTTCAGGCTGCGGATGAGCATGTTTTACACGACTACTCGGTGGTTGAGTGTGAAGCCAACAAGCTGCAGCCTGGTGAAAGCTCGCGTATGACTTCGATCATAGAAAAACCGGGCCATGAAGTTCCGTTGAAGTCTAATTATTCTGCTGTAGGGCGCTATGTTCTCTCTGCCGATATTTGGCCGATTTTAGAAAAAACCGAGCCGGGCGTATGGGGACGTATTCAACTGACAGATGCCATTGCCGAGTTGTTGAGACACCAACCGGTTGAAGCGACAGAGCTTGTGGGAGAATCGTTCAATTGTGGCGAAAAAATGGGTTATCTGCGGGCATTTGTCACCTATGGCTTGCGCCACCCTACACAGGGTAAAGCATTTCGTGAGTGGGTTGAGCAACTGTCATTGTAATCATTAAAAATATTCAAATAGTTATAATTACTTTTACAATGATGAGTTAGCCGACCAAGAGGGTTGTTTAACTCATTTTTTTAGGCAAAATTGTACATAGAGAACCATACTCTTTTGCTGGGCACTCATGCCATAATGCGGACAACTTTTTTATCATAGCAAACCAAAATTCAACGCTCGCTCAATGAAAGCGTTTTACTTAATGTGTATAAATTCAAGATTCACCCAACAACCATTTTGCTGAGTGCCGCAGTACGCGCCACGGTTGGCCGGGGACTTAGCGCTGCAAACATTTTTACTTTGAAAGTGATGATAATTCGATGGCAAAAAAACAATGGAAACTGATACCTTTACTGGTATCGATAAGTGTGATTAGTGGTTGCACAATCATCCCCGGTACCCATCTTTCAACCAGTGGAAAAGATGTTGTTAAACAAGAGGATGGTGATTTTGATATCGACAGGTTGGTGAACGTCTATCCAATGACTCCTAGCCTGATAGATAAAATGCGGCCTAAGCCTGTCGTAGCTCAGCCTAACAGTGCATTGGAGCGTGAGCTGCAGAATTATGAGTACCGTATTGGTGTAGGCGATGTTCTGATGGTGACCGTGTGGGATCATCCAGAATTAACTACACCTGCCGGCCAATACCGCAGTGCAAGTGATACCGGTAACTGGGTTAATTCTGACGGTACCATATTCTATCCTTATATTGGTAAGGTCAAAGTTGCTGGTAAAACGGTTGTTCAAGTTAGAAATGAAATCTCATCTCGGCTATCCCAATACATCGAAAGCCCTCAAGTTGATGTTAGTATTGCGGCATTCCGCTCTCAGAAGACGTATATCACTGGTGAAGTTTCTAAATCAGGGCAGCAAGCCATTACCAATGTACCTCTGACTGTGATGGATGCCATCAACGTGGCAGGCGGTTTGGCTGAGAATGCGGATTGGCGCAATGTGGTACTGACTCATAATGGTAAAGAACAGCGCATTTCTCTACAGGCTTTAATGCAAAAAGGCGATTTGACGCAAAATCATCTTCTTTATCCTGGTGATATTTTGTACGTTCCCCGCAATGATGACTTAAAAGTTTTTGTCATGGGTGAAGTTAAAACGCCGGCAACGTTAAAAATGGACAGAAGTGGTATGACTTTGACGGAAGCCTTAGGTAACTCTGAGGGTATTAGCCAGTCCTCTGCAGATGCGACAGGTGTATTTGTAATTCGTCCATTACACGGTACCGAAGGAAACAAACTGGCGAACATATACCAGTTGAACATGGCGGATGCGACTGCGATGGTAATGGGGGCTGAGTTTCACTTGCAGCCATATGACATCGTCTATGTGACAGCTGCGCCGGTAGCCCGCTGGAATCGTTTGATTAGTCAGTTAGCGCCGACTATTTCTAGCTTTAATGACCTCAGCGAAGGGACATTGCGAATTCGTAATTGGTAGTAGGAATAGAGTATGTTTGAGTCAATTTTGGTGGTTTGTGTAGGTAATATCTGCCGCTCTCCTACAGGGGAGCGGCTATTGAAAAGCTATATTCCCAATAAGAGAATAGACTCTGCAGGCATTGGGGCTCTTGTTGGTCAGGCTGCGGATGAAATGGCGCAACACGTAGCGAGTAGTCATTCACTATCTCTGGAGGGGCATGTTGCGAAACAGCTTACAAAAGAAATGTGCCGTGAGTTTTCACTCATCCTGGTGATGGAAAAGGGGCATATCGATGCCGTTTGCAGGCTTGCTCCTGAGGTCAGAGGAAAAACAATGCTTTTTGCTCACTGGCTAAACCAGCAAGATGTGCCCGATCCCTATAGGAAAAGCCAAGAGTCGTTTGAGTTTGTATATAAATTACTTGCTGAGTCTGCCCAAAAGTGGTCACAAGCGCTAAACCGATAATTAGAGATGACAATGATTGAAAATAGAAAAAACACTACTGCAATTAGCAGTAAAAATGATGATATAGATATCGGTCATTTATTAGGTTCACTTGTCGATCATCGCTGGTTACTGATAGGAATAACCTCTCTATTTGCTGTGATTGGTATTGTGTATTCATTATTTTCAACGCCAGTTTATGAATCGGATGCATTGGTTCAAGTTGAGAAAAATGCGGGGAGTTCCATTCTATCTAACTTATCTGAGTCGTTATCGGCTGGGGATAACGGGTCGATTGCTGAAATAGAATTGATCCAATCGCGTATGGTGGTTGGGAAAACAGTCAGTGACCTAAATTTAGATAGTGTGGTTGAGCAAAATTATTTCCCAATATTCGGAAGAGGTTGGGCTCGATTAAATGGCGATGCGCCGGCTGAGCTGGCATTATCGCGTTTTAGCGTACCTGATTATTTGCAAGGCGAGCCTTTATTATTAACTGTACTTGATGAAAAAAATTACACTTTAAGTTACGATGGTAAAGAAATTTTAAAAGGCCAAGTTGGTACTTTAGCGTCAAACAATGACGTTACGCTGTTAGTGAGTGATTTTAAAGGGATTCCTGGAACAGATTTCACATTGGTTAAAAGTCCTTTCCTTGGTGCAATTAATCAAGTGCTTAAAAACTTAGCTGTGGTTGATAAGGGGAAAGATACTGGGGTATTAAATCTGAGCTATTCCGGTGAAGATCCAAAGTTAGTGCGAAAAACATTGGATAGTATCAGTAATAACTATTTATTGCAGAATGTGGAACGAAAGTCTGAAGAAGCAGCAAAAAGCTTAATGTTCCTGAAGGAACAGCTTCCGAGCGTTCGTGGTTCATTGGATGAGGCCGAAAATAAACTGAATCTATTCAGGCAACAGAATGATTCTGTAGACCTTTCTTTGGAAGCAAAATCTGTCCTTGATACGATGGTTGCTACGGAAACTCAGCTTAATGAGTTAACTTTTCGTGAGGCGGAAATATCAAAACTTTATACAAAAGAACATCCAGCATATCGTGCTCTTTTAGAAAAGAGAAAAACGCTTGAACAAGAAAAAAATAAACTGAACAAACGTGTCAGCACAATGCCTAAAACTCAACAGGAAATTATTAGACTGACACGGGATGTTGATGCAGGCAAAGAAATTTATATGCAATTGCTGAATAAGCAGCAAGAGCTCAGTATTACCAAGGCCAGCACTGTTGGCAATGTACGTATTATTGACCCGGCAATAACTCAACCAAAACCGGTTAAACCAAGAAAGGCACTGGTTATATTACTAGCAACTATTTTAGGAGCTATGATTTCGGTGACAATTGTTCTGGTGAAAACCATGATGCATAAAGGCATTGAAACCCCCGATGAGTTAGAACAACAAGGGATCAATGTTTATGCGAGTATTCCACTATCTGAGTGGCAACAGAAGATCGATAGGGAAAGTATTCTCCGCACAAAAAGGAAGTCTAATACAGATTCAACTTCACTTTTGGCGACCAGTAACCCAACAGATCTTGCGATAGAGGCGGTACGTAGTTTGCGTACAAGTTTGCATTTTGCAATGCTTGAAGCCAAAAACAATGTTTTGATGATATCTGGCGCAAGTCCTAACATTGGTAAAACTTTTGTCAGTACCAACCTCGCTGTAGTTATTGCTCAGTCGAATAAAAAAGTGCTTATTATCGATGCGGATATGCGTAAAGGGTATTCTCACAAACTACTGGGCACTGGCTGGGAAAATGGTTTATCGGATATCTTATCTATGCAAACACAGCTGGATAAGGCAGTTAGAAAGACGTCTGTGCCAGATATGGATTTCATTCCTCGTGGCCAAATTCCGCCAAATCCATCGGAATTGTTAATGAGTTCTCGTTTTAATGAGCTTATTGATTGGGCGAGTAATAATTACGATTTAGTGCTGATAGATACACCTCCAATATTAGCGGTTACTGATGCAGCCATTATTGGCAATCATGCAGGAACATCTTTGATGATTGCACGTTTTGGTACGAATACTGTGAAAGAAATTGAAGTTAGTATTCGTCGATTTGAACAAAATGGCGTAGATATCAAAGGGATTATTCTTAACGCGGTAGAGAAAAGAGCGAGTAGTTATTATGGTGGCTATGGTTACTATCAATATGAGTATCGCTCTACAGAAAAAGCATAATTTTCATTCTTAATTCATCAGCCAATTACGATTCAGTAAGTGATTGGCTGATGAGTTTGCATTTATTATATCAAGTAGTAATAGGCTTGTTTTTATAGGGATTTTCCTTATGAAAGTGGTGGAAAATAAAATGAATATTATGTTGGTCAATACCATTTATTCACCATACAAAGTTGGTGGGGCAGAAGTCTCTGTTCAATTGCTTGCGGAAGAGCTGGAAAAAAAAGGGAATAATGTAACTGTACTAGCTCTGCATTATGAGAAACAAAGAAAAGTTTCGATAATAAATAATGTTACGGTTGTTTACCTTCCATTGAAAAATTTATATTGGCCATTCGATGGTAAGCAACACTCCAAAATAAAGAAACTATTTTGGCACATTATCGATAATTACAATCCTCTTATGGCGAGGAGTGTAGCTAATGAACTGGATAATTTCAAACCTGACGTAGTGCATACCAATAATATTTCTGGCTTCTCTGTGGCAATTTGGGGAAAAATTAAAAGCAGGGGAATAAAATTGATCCATACAAGCAGGGATTATTACCTTTTCCATCCCAACTCAACAATGTATGGAGAGAATGGAGACCTGGCAGTTGATAAACCGGCAGTCAAATTTTGGTCATTTGTTAAGAAGATAAAAAGTAAACATGTTGATGTTTATGTTGGAATAAGCGAGTTTATAAAAGACTTTCATGTTGAAAATGGATTTTTCTCGAGGGCGAAAAAAAAATACATTTATAATTCGGTTGATATCATCGAATTTGAAAAAAAAGAATCGCCTTCTTGTCGAGTTGGGTTCATCGGTCGCCTTACTAAGGATAAAGGGTTCGATGATTTTTGTTATTATGTGAGAGAGCTTAAAAAAAATAATTCTGATATAAAAGCCTTTGCAGCCGGTCGATTTAATAGTGGCAGTGATAGCCAGGAACTAAAGGCCCTTGCGGAAAATTGCTCAGTTAATTTACTTGGGTTTGTATCTTTGGATACTTTCCTTTCTTCGGTGGATGTTGTCGTATTGCCCGTAAAGTGGCGCGAACCTTTTGGGCGGGTTGTGGTGGAAAGTGTATTGGCAAAAAAAATAGTGCTTACTAACTCTGTAGGCGGTATTACCGAGTTAGCTAAAATATTACCTAACATTCACATTATCGATGATAATACTCCAATTGTATTAGATAAGTTAGTGTATAAGATGGTTGCTAATGAGGCCATTGCGATTTTTAATCCGGAAAAAATAGCAATAAAATATTTCGAGGCGTATACTATTTAAAATAACCTATTCCCATTAGGATATTTAACTAACGAAAAAACAAAGCATGTATGAATATTAATTGACATTAAATTATTTTATAAAAAATATTAAAATGGCATATATAACAGTAATATTCAGCATGGCAAGATCGGAAAAGGCACTTTTAATATGAATCAAACTCTGGAAATTGTCGAAGAGAGAGAACGGTCAGGTGTTATTCTTTCTATCTTGCGATGGGCTATTGCATTTTTTTTCATCGCGACACCATTCAATCCATATGTCAATGAGATGACTTTATATTTATGGATACCACTAGTTTTCCTCGATATACAGTTTATCTCTAAGCTAAAGAGAGTTAATCTAAGTATTTGCATATGCCTTTTTGCTTGGCTATCTCTTTGTGTTTTATTCGGCCGTATGGATCTTGCTGTAAAGTCATTTGTTTTAATTCTGGGCGTTTCTTATCTTGTTAAAATGGAACGTGCAATTTTAGATAAAGTTTATGCCTGTATGTTAATTTCTGCTGGATGGTGTATTCTTCAGTTTATTGTTTATCAGTTTGGGCAAAATTATTCTGCAATGATTGGTCCTAAAGCAATATCTACCTTTATTTGGGGACAGTACGCCACTAAAACATTTACTAATCAATATGAAGTTTTCTTTCTGCCGAGAATGTCTGGACTCTCTCGGGAAGCTGGTTTTTTTGTTTCTCTTTTAGTTATATCATTTATGATTAGGATTAGGGACCATAAACTCAATAAATTTGAATATTTAATATTTGGTCTTTCTTACTTATTTAGCCTATCTAAGGCGTCATTTTTTCTTGTTATATTTTGCATTTTGTATCCGATTAGAAAATTTATGGCGAAAGTACCAGTTATTTTCAGCATAGTATTATTTATTGTGTTGTGTGTGGCGGTTACACAATATTTAAATGTTGGTTCACCTTCATATTTTTATGAGTATGTGTCAATAGCTCATAGACTTTCAGCTCCCTATCTTATGTTGGATATGGAAATACCCAATTTTATTTATGGATGTAACTCCGATTATTCTTGTTTTAATAGTTACCAACCTATTATAGATTTTTTAAATGGTTTCGGGTTAAAGCCAAATGTTGGTTTAGCTGGAGTAGTCCTAGACTTAGGAATAGTTGGGCTAATTCTAATTGTTTTCTTTTTTGTTTTTTTAGGCTTGGACAGTTATGATGCGGCTATTTTAGTGTGCTTCACATCAACGGTAACATTCTTTACAATTGATAGCTTTGTTATTCTCACGTACTATTATGTTATCAGTAATAGAGGTCGTTTTTCATCTATGAGCAATAGGTGACCAAATGACTATGACGTGAAATATCTACGGTTCAATGATGAAAATATCTAATTAAACTTGAGGGTTTCCATGTGGAATTTTTACTCATGTCTGAAACCCACTTGATTAAAAAATCTAGTGCTTGGAGAATAATTATAATTTCATTCATAGTGAGCTATTTTATGATTTTCATAAAAATCTGAACCAGTAGGGCGCTTATTTTTTCGAACAGCCAAGGGCGCGATCTGGGTGATGTGATTTCCCTCATGATATTTGCGATTTTCTAGGTCGAAAATATATTTTATTTTATAGTTAATCTTTATAAATAAATACTGGCTATCCTATTATTTTCAACCCACAGGATTGCATGGGGTAAATAGGAGGAAATTACCTTCTAAGCTGTGAAGTGTCGCTATATGTTATTATCGTTTTCAACAGGACGCCGGTAGCAATTTAAAATAATCATCCTATTTTCTGATTGAATTACTACGTATTTATATGTGTAGTTGTCATATGCATATCACTAGTCAGATCAGTAGGGGGTTTAACTGTTTTGACTTATATTATGTTCAGGATTTTATATGAATAACACAAAAAGACCTTTTGATAGTATTATCACAAAGTTCGCATTGGCATTCTCTGATATATTTTTCTTTAATGCTTCTGTTTATTTGGCTTACTTTATTATTTATAGGATTTTTGGTGGTATTGATGAGTTTGTTCCGCGAGATGAAATGGCCATGCGAGGAATGGCTCAATTTTTCTTGTCCTTAGTTAGTGTTGCATGGTTTTGGACCCGGTTGCGTCACTACACTTATCGGAAACCCTTCTGGTTTGAGCTTAAGGAAATAATCAGAACATTACTTATTTTTGCCGTAATAGATCTGGCTTTGGTAGCATTTTCAAAATGGAATTTTTCTCGAACAGTATGGATTATATCATGGACTTTAATCATTGTCCTCGTTCCGATTGGTCGTGCTTTAGTTAAGAAATTGCTTGATAAGTGTGGCTGCTGGAAGAAGCAAACGATCATTATCGGTTCTGGAAAAAATGCTTTCGAGGCTTATGCTGCCCTACAAAGTGAAGAGGTTCTTGGTTTTGATGTATCTGCATTTTATTGCACGGATAAACCTTGCGAGCCATCATATTTTGGTGTACCGGTGATCAGTAATGAAGATGAACTCTGGGCTACTGTCGATGTGGAAAATACTCAGTTTATCGTTGCGCTAGAATTTGAACAGCATGCGTTAAGAGATACCTGGTTGAAAAAATTGGCAACGCATAATTGTCGCTCTGTTTCAGTTATACCAACGCTTCGCGGTGTTCCGTTATATGGTACTGAAATGTCGTTTATTTTTAGTCATGAAGTCATGATTTTGCGTGTTAACAATAACCTGGCAAAGCGCTCATCAAGGTTTATTAAACGCTGTTTTGATATCGTTGGATCTTCAGTCATCATGTTTATTTTGGCTCCGGTATTATTATTTCTTGCCTATAAAGTATCTCGTGACGGAGGGAAATCAATTTATGGGCATGAAAGGATTGGGCATAATGGTGTTAAATTTAAATGCTTGAAGTTCCGCTCTATGGTGACGAATTCACAAGAGGTTTTGAAAAATCTTCTTGAAAATGATCCAGAGGCACGCATTGAATGGGAAAAAGATTTCAAACTGAAAAATGATCCGCGCATTACTAAAATTGGGGCATTTATTCGTAAAACGAGCCTCGATGAACTTCCGCAGCTGTGGAATGTTTTTAGAGGGGAAATGAGCTTGGTTGGGCCAAGACCCGTGGTTGAAGCCGAGTTGGAAAGATACGCTGGCGACGTTGATTACTACCTCATGGCTAAACCAGGCATGACGGGGCTTTGGCAAGTAAGTGGTCGAAATGACATAGATTATGGAACCCGTGTTTATTTTGATGCTTGGTATGTTAAGAATTGGGCATTGTGGAATGATATAGCTATCTTGTTTAAGACAGTTGCAGTCGTTCTTAAAAGGGATGGGGCATATTAAATTAGATTAGTGCGTAACTATTACTTATATCTATATTTTTTCTGGGGTAATTTATGATTTATGTTAACGCACGTTTTCTTACACAAGAGCTGACAGGTGTGCAGAGGTTCGCAGAGCAAATAAGCCTTGAGTTAAAAAAAATACGAGATGATGTTGTTTTTCTAGCTCCTCATAAAATATTAAGAGACGATGTAGCATCGAAACTTGATGTGGTTAAAATAGGTGAGCGCTCTGGCCATTATTGGGAGCAGATTGAGTTGCCACGTTTTTTAAAAAAAAATAAAAATGAACTTTTAATTAATTTAGGTAATACGGGACCTGTTTTTTATAATAATCAAGTTGTGACACACCATGATGTTACCTATAAAAAATATCCTGAAAGTTACTCTCGAAAATTTAGATTTATATATAACTTGCTAATCCCTATTATGCTCAGGCACAGTCGTTCGCTCATAACGGTTAGTGAGTTCTCCATGAAAGAAATAAGCGATGTATATCATTATGATCAAAATAAAATAAATGTTATATATAATTCAGCCAGTGATGTTTTTAGTAAAAAATCAGAAAATAAAAATGAGCAGGATAAGTATTTTTTGGCTGTATCATCGCCAAATTATCATAAGAATTTCCATGGATTAATTAACGCATTTTCTAGTGCTCCAGGTCTCGAAGGATTTAAATTAAAAATTATTGGTGGAAAAAGTAAAAATTTTAATACCATGGACTTGAGAATAGATAGCGGTAATGCCGGTGGTAATATTGAGTTTCTTGGGAGAGTTTCTGATAGTGAACTCTCTGACCTTTATTCTAATGCATATGCTTTCGTTTTTCCCTCATTCTACGAAGGTTTTGGGATCCCGCCTCTGGAAGCTCAAGCCTGTGGTTGCCCTGTTTTATCGTCAAATGCGGCATCAATGCCAGAGGTTTTGGCTGATAGTGCGTTATTTTTTGATCCACATAAAAATAGCGACATTGTAAATGCAATGACTTATATTGCAGCCAATCCCGTCGTAAGAGAGACGCTGATATCAAAAGGTTATAATAATATTAAAAGATTTTCCTGGGGGGATTCAGCCTCAAGTTTAAATACTCTTATAAATAAATTAAACGTGAAAGCTTAATGGTTTTTAATAAATTAATTTAAATGATTCAAGGAGGGGAGATGTATCAAGATAAGATTGATATTGGTATTGTTGCTGACTGGTTAGTCACATTTGCAGGTGCAGAGAAGGTTATAAAAGAGTTCTTCAGTATTTATCCTGATGCAGACCTTTATTCTGTTGTGGATTTTCTATCCGATGATATTCGAGAGAACTTTAACGGTCACCATGCAAAAACAACATTTATACAACGGCTACCTAAAGCAAAACGGAATTATCAAAAATATCTTCCTTTTATGCCATTAGCAATCGAACAGCTTGATGTGTCACAGCACAATGTTATTCTTTCTAGTAGCCATGCTGTTGCAAAAGGTGTTTTAACTGGTCCCGATCAGTTACATATCTGTTACATTCATTCGCCCATTCGTTATGCTTGGGATCTTCAGCATCAATATCTTAGAGAGTCGGGTCTGAATCGAGGTATAAAAGGTACGCTTGCTAAATGGATCTTGCATAAGATTCGTATGTGGGATTATCGAACAGCAAACGGTGTCGATCACTTTGTTGCTAACTCGCAGTTTATAGCGCGTAGAGTAAAAAAAGTATATGGTAGACATGCTGATGTGATTTATCCTCCCGTTGATGTTGAACGCTTTAATTTCCAAAGTGACAAGGATGACTACTATGTCACTGCTTCCCGACTTGTTCCTTATAAGAGAGTTGATTTGATTGTTGAGGCGTTCACGGCAATGCCCGATAAAAAGTTAGTTGTTATAGGTGATGGAAGTGAGATCGATAAGATCAAATCTAAAGCTGGGAAAAATATTGAGATTCTGGGATATCAAAGCAACGAAATTTTACAAAAGTATATGGAAAAGGCTAAAGCGTTCGTTTTCGCAGCAGAGGAAGATTTTGGGATAACGCCAGTTGAGGCACAAGCTTGCGGAACTCCAGTAATTGCATACGGCAAAGGTGGTTCGCTTGAAACAGTTAGGCCATATGGCGTAACTAATCCTACCGGTGTTTTCTTTGAAGAGCAGACGGTAAGTTCATTGAAAGAAGCTGTTTTGAAGTTTGAGTATATTAAAGATGAAATTAAATATATTGATTGTAGGAACCATGCGGTAAAGTTTTCTTCTGAAAGATTTAGAAAGGAAATGGCTAGTTATATTGCATCCAAGTGGAGTGTATTTAATAACGAGAAGACTATAGTTTATTAATTACAGTGACCCTGTAAATAATTCTGTGTAACTGCCACCGAATTAAAGGTGATCGCTCAGTCGGTCACCGAACTCGATAATAAAACGGCTCATCGCCAGCCGCCAGTTCTGGATCGGCATACTCCATTTTTTCGAAGCGTCCTTGATCGCCAGATAAATAACTTTTCGCACTGAATCATCTGTCGGGAACACTTTTCGTTTCTTTATCGCCTGTCGGATCACGCTGTTCAGCGACTCGATGGCATTCGTGGTGTAGATCGCCTTGCGGATATTTGCCGGGTAGCCGAAGAAGGTGTTTAGATTTTCTCAGTGCGTGCGCCAGCTTTTGCTGATCTACGGGTATTTATCGTCCCAGGTACCCGCGAACGTGTCCAGTGCCATCAGCGCGGCTTCTTCTGTCGGAGACTGATACACCGTTTTCAGCCCGCCGGTGACGGCTTTATAGTCCTTCCACGACACGTATTTCAGGCTGTTGCGTACCATATGGATGATGCAGAGCTGGATATGTGTCTGAGGATAAACGCTGTTTATCGCATCCGGGAAGCCTTTCAGGCCGTCCACGCAGGCAATCAGGATATCCTCAAGACCTCGGTTTTTAAGTTCTGTCAGCACACTAAGCCAGAACTTTACCCTTTCGTTTTCTGCCAGCCATATGTCCAACAATTTTTTCTGGCCTTCGGTATTAATGCCCAGCGCGAGGAAGACGGCTTTGTTAATCACGCTGCCGCCCTGGCTAACCTTCACCATGATACAGTCAAGATAAACAATGGGATACAGTGCATCCAAAGGTCGATTTTGCCACGCTGTTACCTGTTCTTTAACTGTATCGGTGACTTTAGATATCAGCGTAGGGGACACGTCCGCATCGTACATTTCCTTAAATGTTGCGACGATTTCACGGGTCGTCATCCCTTTGGCGTACAGGGACAAAATCTGTCTGTCCATCTGAGTAATACACGTCTGGTTTTTCTTTATCAGTTGAGGCTAGAAGGTGTTTTCGCGGTCACGGGGTGTGTTGAGTTCAATCTCGCCATCATCGCAGAACAACGTTTTTGACGAGTATCCGTTACGGGTATTCGAGCCTGTTTTAGGGGCATTTTTCTCGTGTCCGAGGTGGTCGGTTAACTCTGCATTGAGCGCTGTTTCGACGGTAAGCTTCGTGAGCATACGAGAAAACGCATTGAGATCGGCTTCGGTTTTAAGGCCTTTAGCCAGTTCAGCCGCAAGGGCTTTGAGTTTCTTTTCGTCCATAATTTGCCTGCCTCCGTTGTTGGAGTGAACATATCAAAAACAGGCAATTACACAATTTTAATTACAGTCTCTTCATCTCCAGGCGAGCAACGGTTTCATTAATCCATTGATAAACTGCTATCACTCCGCACCCAGAGTTATTCGTCTTCGCCCATTTTCCCATGGCAGTTCTCAGAGTCACTTTTCTCAGCTTTATTCAGCGAGTTCCGCTTCACTTACCCTACGGTTTTCCACGATAACAGTCAGTTGTGCTTAGATGGGGCACTGTTCACTGTTTTCCCTACTCTCTCTGCTTTAACCTGATTACATCAATTATAGAGAGTAACCTCATCTATCCCTCTGCACTAAAGTTATATCCGGATCAAATCGTCACATACGTCTCTGTGAGCTACTGAGAGGATAAATTCCTTTCGGTTGACTCGAGTTACCGGAGCGCTTGAATGACGGGTAGCTAATTGCGTCTATCCTGAGTCTGCTGGAAACAGCCTAACTCAATGGCGATGCCAATATATATTGTTGTACAACGTGCGGACGCGGTTACTAACCTAGCCCAAGAACCGGCTCAGCGAACTAGTACTCTACGCTGAAAGCAACTTTAATAATGCACCTTCAGCTTATGACATTATTTTAATCCTGCAATGCGCGTTCACCGTTCGGTTAGAAATCTTCTTTATTAATCACGTGAATAATGCTTGTTTGTTGTACATTAAAAACCATGCTAATTATAATGATAAGGCGGTTGGTTGTTAAATTTTTCCAATTAATACCATTGAAATAATTTCGGTTGTTATCAACATTAAGTTCGAATCTTTGCTATTTTTAAAAAGAATATATTAAACAACTGGTTACATATAAATAATTAGTTTGCCCCTGCATTGACAACTTTGAAAACTTGAACTTAACTTAGAAAAAGTTCTGATTTATCTTGTTGGGATTTTTATTTTTTAGTTGAGTTTTTTATGTTGTTGTTTTTATTTATCTTGGTCTTGGCTGGTAGCCAAGTTTTGCCTTTATGTAACGCAACTTTACTTCCGTAGGGGATTATAATGGCTTCTCTAGAACTTCATCAAAAATCTGTGGCTTTACTGTATGCAGTCTTGGGGCAAAAAACGACGCCTGCTGTATTTGATTTGGTCGCAGCAAGCATTGAAAGGGGGGAAGTAAGCTTTACTGATTATGTCCAAAGTTTATTAAGTGGCAGTTCTGGCATCACACTTTATGGGGGGCAAACTGATTCTCAAATATTATCAACTATTTACAGTAATGTTCATGGTGAAGGACCTAGCACGGCAATCCTCAATAGTTATCTCGGGAATGGGTTAAGCCTGTCGCAAAACTTGGTTTCAATTATCAATGGCTTGCTGGATTACAATGGTTTCGATACAGCAGAACTAGGTGACCAGACTACTTTTATAAATACTGTTAACACTATTCTTTATCCAAGTAACGGTACAGCATCGAACGGTTCTGGCGCGAGTGACGTGTTGGCTCTGACTTATGTGTTAGGCCTGAAAGCGACTGTGCCAAATATTACTAGCTTCGGTGAAGCGTTGAATAACGGTACTAAAACACTTTTACAAGTGGCTGCTAAGTACTACAACGATCGGCCAACCTTAGTCAAAGCAACAGATAGTGTATTTGTTTCTAGCGTGTTTAAGGCTGGTTTTTTACGTGACCCAACTACTGCTGAACTTAATAGCTATTTGTCAGAATTGACAGGTGGAGCTTCTCGCCCTCAAGTGATCATTGACATTATTAATTCGCTACGTGACACAGTTGGTAGTGGCGATACCGCGGCTCAAGCTATGTTTGATGCAAGAACCAAAGCTTACGCTCCAGGGGAATTGCCAGAATTAAGCCTTCAAGAACAAGTTGCAACCGTTTATTTGGCTGTTGCTAGCCGTGGAATCGATGCGGTGGGTTTGGATGGATATACCAAACCGCTGGCTGCCGGTATCATCGACAATTCTGGGTTGATTACGCGTCTTCTGGGGTCTGAAGAGTTTCAACGTAAAGGCGCACAACTTACTGGCGATGATTTTATTCAGCATGTTTATACGAACGTACATGGTGCAGCTGCTTCGGCAGCACAATTAGCTATTTATGCTGCTTTAGGTTCAAACAAAACTGCTATTACGCAGGCAATTATCAATGATCTGCGGACTTCAACGGCTACCGATGCGACTACCGTAACCCAGCAACACGGCTTTGAATTTGATATTGGCACCAGTCTGCTGTACAAAACAGCGGCATCACTGACTACCACTGCGGCTGGCGGCAATGCCACCGGCACCGTTAATACTGGAGCTTCACACCAGATTAGCAATGCCGAAACTGCGGTATTGACTGATGTTCAGCTTGCCGCTAACGCAGCCAGTGTTGTTAACCTGAAGTTCGCCGATCATCTGGCGAATCTGACCATTAACGGCACCAGCGCGGCGACGGTTAACCTGTCTGACAACGGTGTTAACCCGGGTGTCGATATTACCGTCAATAACGGCAACGTTATTCTGAATGCCAGCTCGGGTGCAGATGATGTCCTGGTCACCACTACGGCAGCTGTTGCTACCGCTACTGGTGATTTTAATCTGGGGGCAGGTAATGACTCACTGAAATGGTTGGGTAATGCGGCGGTTGGCGGTGCCAACACCGTCGGCGCTGGCATTTCTGGCAACGGCGGCGATGGTATTGATACCATTTCGGCCAACTTCATTACCAAAAACGTGGTGATGTCAGGTAACGCGATTGTCCGCACCGCGACGATTACCAGCAATGCTTCGCAGTTCACCAATTTTGAGAAAATTGACCTGGCTGGTTACATCGGCAAAGCAACGGTTAACACTGGCTCCACAGCGGCAAACCACACCTTTGACTTTGGCTTGTTAACCGGTAATGCAGTTTCTGAATCCAGTACTACCGGTTTGACCAACAACGTCGTTCAGGCTGCCACCTCCAACATTGGCTCACAAGGTTTTGTGTTGTCTGGTTTGGCTGAAGCAGTGAAGGTGATTAATGCTGCAGGCGGTAACTCCGCGCAGTTGGAAGTGACCGGTAATGCGACGGCGGCAAGCAGCGTGGAAATTACTTTCCTGCAGAATGCCACTAACCACTTTAACGTCACTTTCGATGCCGTTAGCTCAACCGATGTGAATGCCGGCTCTCTGGCACTGAACAGCAGCAGCAGCCTGTTGTTGCCAACTGCACTGAGCACGCTGAACATTGCGTCTGGCGGTACCGGTAGTTTTGACAATATCTTGTCACTGACTGGCACAAATGCTCAGGTACAGAACATTGCTGTTACAGGCGATCACTTACTGGATCTGACTGTGGGCAGTGGTTTTAGCAACGTGCGTGATATTAACGCATCTGCTAATACTGGTGGTTTGGATCTGAACTCGAACCATGCCGGTACCGGTGACGGTATCATCGTTCAGTTGCTGAACATTCTGCCACTGAGTGCGGTCACCACGGGGCTGTTGGCACCAGTACTGACCGCCTTGGGTCTGAATGGTTATCAACTGACTGTTGAGGGTACCGGGACTACGGATAGCTTCAACGTTCTGGGTAACACCACCTTGGCCGGTGGCAACGGTGTGAATACCTATGAATTGAAGTCCAGTACTACGCAGGCCGGTGTCACCATTACCGACTTTGATAGCGCCAAAGACAAGATTGTTGACGCTGCTTCTGCTTTGACCATTTCTGGTGATACCAGCGGTACTGCGGTGGCGGATTACGGCACCCGTGCTTCCGATACTCTGGATGCACTGCTGGGGACTCTGGTTGGCGGCCTGACCAACGGCGTTATCGGCCTGTTGGGCGGTATCCTTGGCCTGGGCAGCAGCAACGCGTTGACCGCGAAAGTGGGCGTCGCGTCTGTGGTCTTCGGTGGATCGGGTGATAATGCCAGTTCTTATGTGATTATTGATAACAACGATAACCACACATTGGATACCAACGACAGCGTGGTTTACCTGACTGGGCAAAACCATCAGCAACTGTTGGATACTCTGCATTACGCGTGAGTGTAAACTCAGTAGAGAAATAGTTTCCATGGAAACTGTTAGTCATTAAATAATACGGGGAGCTTATGCTCCCCGCTTTTTATTTTGTGATCTGTATCATTATCTCTAACTTATTCCTTTCTGTAATAACTCCCTCATATCCCCCCAAATCTTTTATCTTGTTGTTTTTCACACATTTGTCTGGCTTGAGAACAAGAGTTTTTTTTACGTTCTACCTTGCTGATATGTGCTTTCTCTACCTATAGTTAAAAAAAGTATCTGCAGTCTCGAGCATGTTTGAGGGGGCTTCTTTAGGATTTTCTTTATTTTTAATTATTTTTAAGAATTTCCTTAGAAGAAATCAATGCGGATTGGACTGACAGTGCACATGATGTAAGGGCAGAAAGTGAATCAATTTATACCGCGTAATGAAATTGCGGATGTTATACGGACACGCAGTAAAATCTTCTGGACCGTTGGCATATTCACCGCATTTATAAATTTATTAATGTTAGTTCCCTCTGTCTATATGTTGCAGGTCTACGACAGGGTACTTCCTTCAGGTAATGAAATCACTTTGCTGATGTTAACGCTGATTATGCTGGGATTGTTCGGCATGATGGCGCTTCTTGAGTATGTCCGTAGCATGGTTGTAATCCGTATCGGCAGTCAGTTGGATATGCGATTAAACACCCGTGTTTACACCGCGGCCTATGAATCCAATCTGCAAAATGGCTCTTCCGACGCAGGGCAGATGCTGGGTGATTTGACCACCGTACGGCAGTTTCTGACCGGTAGCGCATTGTTTGCGTTCTTCGATGCGCCCTGGTTCCCGATTTACCTGCTGGTGATTTTCCTGTTTAACCCGTGGTTGGGATTATTCGCTCTGGTTGGCTCACTGCTGCTGGTTGCGTTGGCGGTGGTCAACGAAATGGTTTCCAAGAAACCGTTGGGAGAAGCCAGCAAGTTATCGATCATGTCCAGCAGTTTGGCGAGTACCAATTTGCGTAATGCCGAAGTGATCGAGGCATTGGGCATGCTACCTAATCTAAAGCGCCGCTGGTTCGGTTTGCATCAGAGATTTCTGAATAGCCAACGTGTCGCCAGCGAGCGTGCCACTACCGTTACCTCCATAACCAAGTTTGTTCGTCTTTCGTTGCAATCCCTGGTGCTGGGACTGGGTGGCTGGTTGGCGATAGATGGCCATATTACCCCCGGCATGATGATTGCTGGTTCTATCCTGATGGGACGTACACTGGCACCTATCGAACAGGTGATCAACGTTTGGAAGAGCTGGAGCTCTGCCAAACTCTCCTATCAGCGCCTGGTGAAATTACTGGATAAACATCCGCCACGCGGTATGGGTATGTCTTTGCCGCGGCCGGAAGGGGTCATCTCTGTTGAAGGTGTTACTGCCACGCCTCCGGGCTCCAAAGGCGATGCGGTATTACATAATGTCAGCTTCGCGATCCAGCCGGGTGACGTTCTGGGGATTATCGGGCCAAGCGCTTCTGGTAAGTCCACGTTGGCGCGTTTGTTGGTAGGTATCTGGCCGGTCAGTGAAGGTATTGTGCGGCTTGATAACGCCGACATTTACCAATGGAACAAAGACGAACTGGGGCCTTTCATCGGTTATCTGCCGCAGGATATCGAACTGTTCGCCGGCAGCATTGCCGAGAACATCGCTCGTTTTAACGACATCGATTCTGAGAAAGTGATTGAAGCCGCCAAGTTGGCCGGAGTCCATGAGCTGATCCTGCGTTTTCCTAATGGCTATGATTCGATCATCGGCAATGGCGGGGCGGGATTATCCGGCGGACAGAAGCAGCGTATTGGCCTGGCCCGTGCGCTGTATGGCGATCCTTCCTTGATCGTATTGGATGAACCCAATTCCAATCTGGATGATGCCGGTGAAAAAGCGTTAAATCAGGCGATCCTGTTCCTTAAACAGCGTAATAAAACGGTGATCCTGATTACCCATCGAACCAATCTGTTGTCGATGACCACCAAGCTGCTGCTGTTAGTGAACGGTACCGTCAATGCATTTGGCCCAACTCAGCAGGTGTTGCAAGCGTTGGCCAATGCGCAGAAGGCGCAAACTCCACAGCAGGCGGTGCGCGCAGTCAACTCCGAGCCGGACGAAGGCAATATTCCAAAAACTCAAATTAATTAAGCTGTGTACTTGCCGGGCGGCGCCAAAATGCCGTCTGCAGTCAAAGGAGTTGGTATGTCTACGCACATTGGCGAGCCGCAAGACTCGTATTCAGAACAGATCCCACAGGATGAACGGCGTTTCACCCGCATGGGGTGGTTAGTGGTTGGGATTGGCCTGTTTGGCTTCTTCGCCTGGGCTGCGTTTGCACCTTTGGATAAAGGGGTCGCGTCACCAGGTTCGGTGACCGTTTCCGGCAATCGTAAAACCGTACAGGCCCCGGCCAGCGGCATCATCAAAAGTATCACGGTAAAAGAAGGCGACAAAGTTAAAGCGGGCGAGGTGCTGGTGCAGTTGAGCCAGGTTCAGGCCCAGGCACAGGTTGACTCGCTTCGTGACCAATATTACACCACGCTTGCCAGCGAAGGGCGTTTGCTGGCTGAACGTGATGGATTAAGCAAAGTCACTTTTTCTCCTGTTTTTGAAACCATCCAGGCTCAGCCGCGGGTCGCTGAGATCATCGCATTGCAAACGCAGTTATTCTCTTCCCGTCGCATAGGGCTACAAAGCGAAGTTGACGGCTATAAACAGTCAATGGACGGTATGCGTTTCCAACTGAAGGGCCTGCAGGACTCAAGGGTCAACAAGCAAATCCAGCTTTCCAGCCTGCGCGAACAGATGAACAGCATGAAGCAACTGGCGGCGGACGGTTATTTACCGCGCAACCGTTATCTGGAAGTCCAGCGTCAGTTTGCAGAAGTGAACAGCAGTATCGATGAAACCGTTGGGCGAATTGGCCAGGTACAAAAACAGTTGCAGGAGTCTCAGCAGCGGATCGACCAACGCTTTGCCGACTATCAACGCGAAGTCAGAACTCAGTTGGCGCAAACGCAGATGGATGCCAGCGAGTTTAGAAACAAGCTGGAAATGGCGAATTTTGACCTCGGCAACACCGCTATCAGTTCGCCGGTGGATGGGACTGTCGTTGGGTTAAATATCTTTACTCAGGGGGGCGTCGTGGGAGCGGGTGACCACCTGATGGACGTTGTACCCAGCCAGGCTACATTGGTGGTGGATTCACGCCTCAAGGTAGAGCTGATTGATAAAGTGTACAACGGGTTGCCGGTGGATTTGATGTTTACCGCCTTCAACCAAAACAAGACCCCGAAAATACCGGGGACGGTGACGTTGGTTTCTGCCGACCGTCTGGTCGACAAGGCCAATGGCGAGCCCTACTACCAAATGCAGGTCACGGTTTCCCCCGAGGGCATGAAATTGCTCAGTGGCGAAGACATCAAACCGGGGATGCCTGTGGAGGTGTTTGTGAAGACCGGCTCGCGCTCACTGTTGAGTTATCTGTTTAAACCTATTTTGGATCGCGCTCATACTTCATTAACCGAGGAATAATTTTGATTCAATTTAAACGACAGGTTGCTGGCCTTGCTATCAGTACCCTCTTGTTTGCGATAGCTGCGCCGGTTCATTCGATAGGGATTATAGACGCATATTCGCTGGCACTTGAAAAAGATCCGACCTTTAGGGCGGCTATAAAAGAGAAAGAGGCGGGAGACGAAAACGAAAATATCGGCAGGGCGGGGCTGCTGCCGAAGGTATCGCTTAATTACCAAAACTCACCGAGAAACTGGCAAACGCAAAAGTACCCGGCGAGTGACATTTTTGGCAACAGTCTTGGTGAAACCACCAAGCGGCAGCAGTACCGCAGTTATTCCAGCTCGGTAACGCTGACACAACCGCTGTTCGATTATGAGGCTTATGCGCGCTACAAGGCTGGCGTGGCGCAGACGCTGATGTCTGATGAGCGCTACCGCAGCAAGTTTCTTGATTTGGCCGTACGGGTGATCTCCGCCTATGTGGAAGTGGCTTACTCCAAGGACCAAATCGCTTTAGCCTCAGCGCAAAAAGCAGCCTATAAAGAACAGTTGTCGCTGAACGATCGTTTAATGAGCGCGGGTGAGGGCACCATTACCGACGTTTCCGAGACTCAGGCGCGCTACAGCCTGGCAGAGGCGCAGGAAATTGAGGCGCGTGATGCGCTGGACGCGGCTCAGCGCGAGTTGGAAGTCATTATTGGTATGCCACTCAATCAGCTCGATGACGTACAGCTGCTACGCCCTGGCAAATTCCAGGTGGCGCCGTTGATCCCATCAAAGTTTGAAGAGTGGCAAAAAATTGCCCTCGAGAATAATCCGATGTTGGCGGCCTCTCGCCACGGGGTTGATGCGGCGAAATATGAAGTGGAGAGAAATCGTGCCGGTTTTATGCCGCAGGTGCAGCTCTACGCCTCGCATTCTGAGAATGACTCCAGCAGCGATAATACGGTTAACCAAAAATATCGCACTGACAGTATTGGCGTGCAGGTGAGTATGCCGATCTACGCCGGCGGTGGGGTTTCGGCATCGACTCGCCAGGCTGCATCACGATACGGGCAGGCGATGTACGAAATGGATGCGCAGGTGGGCACTACGCTTAACGATCTGCGTAAACAGTATAATTTGTGCATTAGCAGCCGCGCCAAATTGGCGGCTTACGAGTTGGCGGTGAAGTCGGCGACCACTCAGGTAACGGCAACACGCCAGAGCGTGCTGGCGGGGCAACGCGTCAACGTCGATGTGCTTAATGCCGAGCAACAGTTGTACAGTGCCCAACGTGATCTGGCCTCGGCAAAGTACACCTACATAAAATCCTGGATTACGCTGCTGAGTGATTCGGGAACCCTTGATGAAAGAGATGTAAAACGCGTGGCGCAGTACTTTGCCATCAATCGCTGAACAATAATGCGACAAATAGCCATTTCACTCTAAGTATTAATCTGAAAGAGCAGCCGAAAGCTGCTCTTTTTTGCGCTCATACGTTATGTTATCGGATAGCAGCTGGCTAATGCATCGGAGGGGGCTTCGATGTTGTTTTTTAGACGTTGAATAGGCCCTGGATACCTGGCTCAAGGGATGAATTTGTTACTCACCTATGTAACGTTGTTGTACGGGCTGTTCCCGTAAGCAAAAGAGTGGGTAATTAATCGAAATCGGTAAAGCGAAAACAGTGATTGGTAACTGCAAGCCAAGGGCGGTAGCGTGGCTTGATTTCTCTAATGTAGCCGCCTCGGCCTGCCGAAGCGACTACTCGATGGCACTAAATAGTGTCATAAAACAGCTTGAAATGAAGACTAGGCGAAAAAATTTATTATGGGATTATTTTCTCGATTTTCACAAAACAAATCGATATTGAATATGCTGTGGCTATCTGGTGATAGCATCATACGAATGGGGCTAGGGTTCTTGGTAAGTGTTTGGCTTGCAAGGTATATGGGGCCTGACCAGTTTGGTATTTTCAATTATGCACTGGCGATGATTGCGATATATACCGCGGTCGCTTCATTGGGGATGAATGGTGTTGTCGTCAGAGAGTTAGTCAGGACGCCGGACCAAGCCAGTATTATCATGGGTTCCTCATTTGTTTTACAGATTGTCGGCAGTATATTGGCGAGTTTTCTCGTTATTATGAGTACCATGATACTTAGGCCGAATGAGTGGAGCGTTCTACTCATAGTATTGGTAATGGTGCCATCAGTATTATTAAGATCAACAGATATTATAAAGTATTGGTTTGAGTCTGTCATATCAGCTAAATATACTGTTATTGCACAAAACATAGCTTTCGTCACAAGTTCAGCTCTGAAGATTGGAGCGATATTGTTAGGAGGGTCTTATGTTATTATAGCTGTTACCGTTACTGTTGAGGCTCTTATTGTCGCTCTACTTTTAATTTACTTGTATCGTCGAAAAAAAATAAATATAGTTTGGCAGTTCGATTCCTCGACAGCAAAAAAATTATTATCACAAAGTTGGCCATTGATTTTATCCGGCCTAGCATTAATGCTTTATATGCGTGTCGACCAAATCATGATAGGCAACATGGTCGATAATGCTGCTGTCGGTATCTACTCAGTGGCTGTAAAAATGGTCGAGGTTTGGTATTTCTTCCCAGTAGCAATAGTGTCGTCATTATTTCCTAAAATAATTAAAGAAAAGGATATCAGTGAGGAACGCTATAATGAAAGAATGCAGTTTTTATATGATATTATGGTGGTTGCCGGTATCAGCTTGGCTATCGTTGTGACCATACTTTCTGATTATATCATCAGTTTATTCTATGGTTCTCAATATGCTGAAGCTTCACACTTGATAAAAATTTACGCTTGGGTAAGTATATTTTATTTTCTAAGCTCTGCGAGTGGGCGATGGTATATCAATGAGGGACTTCAGGTCTATGCATTGACACGTAACATTATGGGTTTAGCTATAGCTATTAGCCTGAATTTTATCCTCATACCAAAATTCGGTTCAGAGGGGGCAGCGTTCGCTACTCTCGTTGCTTATTTCTTTGCATCTTATTTGTTTGATTTTTTTAACCATAAGACACGGGTTTCATTTTTGCAGAAATCAAAGTCACTGTGGGTCTTTGGCGCAATCTTTCGAATTAGAAAAGCTATCAAAGGGTAACTTTAAATATGTTGAATGTTAATTCTGATAAACGTCAGGTCATTTTGTATGGTGCTTTTGATCGGTATAATTATGGTGATAACTTAATGCCGATTTTGCTAGAAATGTATTTTAATAAGTATCATGAAGATAAAGTTAAAGATATTGAATTTGTTTTTTCATCAATAAAGGATTCTGACCTCCAAAGCTATGGCTGTAAAAGAACAGTGGCAATGAGAGGTTTGCTTAATGCACCTGATAATTCAACAGTTGTACTGGTAGGGGGTGAGATACTAGGGGCGGACGTGGGAATATTATATATTCATGTTCAGGAAAACCCGATCGCTGTGAGATTCCTTCGTCTGTTGCGTAGAGTAAGTCCATCCCTACTTATTACCCTTGCGAAAAAGAAATATGATGCTGTATGGGACTTCCCTTACATCCCTCAAAAAGAGTCATTCACCAATAAAGTTAAGGTGATATATAACACCGTTGGTGCAGTACCTAACGGGTCTCAATTAGAAAAAATAAAACAAGCCGATTATATATCAGTGCGTGATGAGCGGACATATAAAGGTGTGGCTGAAATAGGAAATGTGAAATTGGTCCCAGACTCTGTGTTGATGATGTCAAAAGTTGTCGATATAGATTATCTTGAAACAAAAGTTCGCGATGAGATCAAGAGTGTTTTAAGTAAAGGCAAGTTTATTACCATTCAAGCTTGTCCGTATAAGGTTAAGTTTAGCGCAAAACAGATGGCCGATGAGTTAGGGAAAATTCGTCGTGAACATGGTATCGACGCTGTTTTACTGCCTATTGGTTATGCCAGCGGTCACGATGATGTTATTTTCCTTGAAAAAGTAAAAGCTTGCTCTGAACATAATCTGTTATTGCTTAATGAGCTAAATGTTTGGGAGATTATGTATGTCATTGCCAAGTCTATTGGTTTTTATGGGACTAGTTTACATGGTGTGATCACCGCTATGTCATTTCAAATACCACATTTCTGTATTAATGATGATATTACAAAATTAGTATCATTCTTAGAAACATGGAGTGTCGGCCCCTACCATAAGCCGTTATCTGTCGATGAAATATCTGGAACAATAAAGCATGCTATAGCAGGGCCAGCAGAAGGTCTTAAAGATGCCGTCGAACATGCGCAAAAATTGATATTTAAAAGTCTCGATGACATCGTTGATGTTTTTTAAATTATATCATTAATTGCATGAGTTTATTGTTTTTATGGCTATTGGTTTGACGTGAAGTCACAGTGCTGCCATCGGACTAATTCCAAATGATATTGTGGTGAACTCAGTATTTTCATCACTTCAAGAGTAGCAGGTTAGCAAAGGGTAAATCATGTCTAAAATAATCCCAGTAATTATGGCTGGTGGAACTGGAAGCCGTCTCTGGCCATTATCTCGTGAATCTTTTCCAAAGCAGTTTTTATCCATTGATGACAGTGGATTTAGTTTGCTGCAACAAACTCTGCAGCGTTTATCTGGACTAAAGGGCGTCGAAGTCGCCGCGCCATTAGTCATCTGCAATGAAAATCATCGTTTTCTGGTCGCGGAACAACTGCGTGAAATCGAACAACTTGCAACAAATATTATCTTAGAGCCTGTTGGACGCAATACTGCACCAGCTGTTGCATTGGCAGCACATCTGGCCGCAGAAGAAGACGAAGACAGTATGCTTTTGGTGCTGGCCGCAGATCATTTGATTACAAAGGTGGAAAACTTTCACGCGGCAATAAAAACGGCTATTCAACATGCTACCGAAAACAACTTGGTGACTTTCGGTATCATTCCAGGGCATCCAGAAACGGGCTACGGCTATATCAAACGCGGCAGTGCGCTTTCTGGCGAATGCTTTAAAGTCGACGCTTTTGTAGAAAAACCTTGTCTGGAAAAAGCCGTTGAATATCTGGCCAGTGGCGAGTTTAGTTGGAACAGTGGCATGTTCATGTTTAAAACTGCCAAATTTTTGCAAGAGCTGCAACAGTTCAGCCCTGAGATCTTCAGTACAACACAACAATCTGTGGTCGACAGCCAGCGTGATATGAATTTTATCCGTGTTGATCAAGAAATATTTAAGCATTGCCCAAGTGACTCCATCGATTATGCGGTGATGGAAAAAACACGTGATGCAGTGGTGATCCCCATTGATGCCGGCTGGAGCGATGTAGGTTCATGGACATCGTTGTGGGAGGTTTCAGAAAAAGATGCTCGCGGGAATGTCAACGTCGGTGAGATTATCTCCATCGATTCGAATAATAACTATATATCATCTGATGCCGCGCTAGTTGCCACCATCGGTTTGAATGACTTGATAGTGATAAATACCAATGATGCATTGTTGATTTCGACGAAAGATCGCGTCCAAGACGTCAAAAAAGTGGTCGATGAGCTCAAAAAACGCAATCTTCATCACTTCCGTCAGCATTCCTCTTCTTATCGCCCATGGGGCAAGATCTGTGATATCGACAGTGGCGAGCATTTCCAGGTCAAAAAAATCATTGTTCGTCCTGGTGAGGGATTGTCAGTGCAGCGCCACCTTCATCGCGCAGAGCACTGGGTTGTCGTTAGCGGTACGGCAAAAGTGAATGTTGAAGACAAAGAATTCTTCTTATCAGAGAACCAATCTACATTCATCCCTGCCGGCAGTGTCCACACCCTGGAGAACCCAGGCAAAATCGATCTTGAAATCATTGAGGTTCGATCAGGATTTTACCTGGAAGAAGATGACATTGAGCGTTTACATGATCGGTACGGCCGAGTTTAATTAAAGGATTTGGTGATGGAAAAGTTATCCTGTTTTAAAGCTTATGATGTGCGCGGTAAGTTGGGTGAGGAACTGAATGATGATATCGCCTACCGTATTGGGCGCGCTTATGGCGAGTTCCTAAAGCCAAAGACCATCGTTCTCGGCAGCGATGTACGCCTAACCAGCGAAAGCTTGAAGCTGTCGTTGGCAAAGGGCCTGCAGGACGCTGGCACCGACGTGATTGACATTGGTATGACCGGCACCGAAGAGGTCTATTTTGCCACCTCCCATCTGAAAGCGGATGGCGGTGTAGAAGTGACCGCAAGCCATAACCCGATCGACTACAACGGAATGAAGCTGGTTCGTGAGGGCTCACGCCCTATCAGCGGTGATACCGGCTTGCGCGCAATTCAGGAGCTGGCGGAGAAAAACCAATTTCCAGCGCCGGCCGCGACTCGTGGCAGTTATGTTCGTCAGAACGTGTTGGCCGATTATGTTCAGCATGTGCTGTCTTATGTAGATTTTGTAAACTTTAAGCCACTGAAATTGGTTATCAACTCTGGTAATGGCGCTGCCGGGCATGTGATCGATGCTATTGAGGCCTCCCTGAAAGCTTTGAACGTCCCGTTGGAGTTTATCAAGGTTCATCACCAACCGGATGGTACCTTCCCGAATGGTATCCCCAACCCGTTATTGCCAGAGTGTCGTGCAGACACTGCCAATGCGGTGCGCGAGCATGGTGCAGATATGGGGATTGCCTTCGACGGCGATTTTGACCGTTGCTTCCTGTTTGACGAAAAAGGCGACTTTATTGAAGGATATTATATCGTTGGCCTTCTGGCAGAAGCTTTCTTGCAAAAACAACCAGGCGCAAAAATCATTCATGACCCTCGCTTGAGCTGGAACACCATTGATGTGGTGAGCGAAGCGGGTGGGGTACCGGTAATGTCGAAAACCGGGCATGCTTTTATTAAGGAACGTATGCGTGCGGAAGACGCTATTTATGGTGGAGAAATGAGTGCGCACCATTACTTCCGCGATTTTGCCTATTGTGACAGCGGTATGATCCCGTGGTTGCTGGTGGCTGAATTGGTCTGTGTTAAAGGGCAAACCCTCGGGCAACTGGTGCAGGACCGCATTGCGGCTTACCCTTCGTCCGGGGAGATCAACATCAAACTGACACAGCCGGCTGCGTCAATTGAAAGCGTCAAGCAACATTATCTGGCTCAGGCTGATGAAGTGGATTACACCGATGGTATCAGTATGGAGTTTGGTAACTGGCGTTTTAACCTGCGTTCGTCCAACACCGAGCCGGTAGTTCGCCTAAACGTAGAGTCGCGTGCAGATGTGGCATTAATGCAGGAAAAAACTGCAGAAATTCTTGATATGCTTCGAATTCCGCTGTGTGAATATAATCCAAAGGTTGTTGCTGAAGGGGAATAGTGAAGGCGCATCTGAATACAGGAAAGCCCCTACTTCTTGTTCGATTTTTGTCACGTATTTACCCGTTTAAAGTACATCATCTTCCCACTTAGGACACCTGGTAGGTGTAAATGGAGTTTTCATGGCGATTTTAGTCACTGGCGGTGCTGGTTATATTGGCTCACATACCGTGCTGGCCTTGCTGCAACGTGATGAGGAAGTTGTGGTGTTGGATAATCTGACCAACTCATCTGAAGAATCCCTCCATCGCGTGGAACAACTGACTGGTAAGGCTGCGGTGTTCTATCCTGGAGATGTGCAGGACAGCGAGTGTTTGGGGCGGATTTTTGCAAGCCACAAAATTACTTCTGTCATTCATTTTGCTGGCTTGAAGGCTGTGGGCGAATCGACTCGTAAACCCCTTGAGTACTATCAAAACAATGTCACCGGTACTTTAGTCTTGTTGGAGGAAATGCGCCAAGCAGGGGTGTATCAGTTTATCTTCAGCTCTTCAGCGACTGTATATGGTGCCAACTCCCCGGTGCCCTATGTTGAAACTACCCCGATTGGCGGAACAACCAGCCCTTACGGTACGTCTAAACTGATGGTCGAGCAAATTCTACAGGATTTCGCCAAGGCCGAACCTCAGTTTTCCATCATTGCGTTGCGCTATTTTAATCCAGTAGGTGCTCATGAGTCTGGCTTAATTGGTGAGGATCCAAACGGTATCCCTAACAATCTGCTGCCCTATATTTCCCAGGTTGCTATTGGTAAACTGGAAAAATTAGGGGTGTTTGGCGGTGATTACCCGACTAAAGATGGCACAGGTGTCCGTGATTATATCCATGTAATGGATCTTGCAGAAGGCCATCTGGCAGCAATGGATCAGCTGAACAATACAGAGGGTTTCAAGGCTTATAATTTGGGGGCCGGCGTAGGGTATTCCGTGCTGGAAATGATCGCCGCATTTGAAAAAGCGTCCAACACAACCATCCCATTCCAAATTTTACCACGTAGGGAAGGTGACCTACCTGCTTTTTGGGCTGATGCCGAACTTGCTAAACGCGAATTAAGCTGGGCGGTTCATCGTGATATTGATGTAATGATGCGTGATACTTGGAATTGGCAGAGTAAAAATCCAAACGGTTATCGTTGAATTGCATTAAGTGGCTTCAATAATTGCCGGTGATATTTAGTGTGTTTTGGCGTATCGCCTATTTCAAATGATGAAAATATTCTTCATAAAAGTTTAAAAATATAGTCGACTGTCACTGCTTAGTGTGGTCTAGAGGGGTCTATGAAAATTATAGTTACTGGTGGTGCTGGTTTTATTGGTTCAGCGGTTGCCCGGCATATCATTAATGACACAAATGACCATATTTTGGTGTTGGATAGTTTGACTTATGCCGGAAACCCAGAATCCTTGGTGAGTATTACAGGCAATGAACGCTATTCATTTGAACAGGTGGATATTTGTAACCGCCAAGAGCTGGATCGCGTATTTTTCACTTTTAAACCCGATGCTATAATGCATCTGGCAGCCGAAAGTCATGTTGATCGTTCTATTGATGGCCCTGCCGCATTTATTGAAACGAATATTGTTGGTACTTATACTTTACTTGAGGCGGCGCGTCAATATTGGTCAGGCTTAGATGCTCAGGCGAAGCAAGGCTTCCGTTTTCATCATATATCAACAGATGAAGTTTATGGTGACCTGCATGGCATCGACGATTTATTTACTGAAACAACACCTTATTCTCCAAGCAGCCCATATTCGGCGTCGAAAGCCGCCAGTGATCATTTAGTTCGAGCTTGGTTGCGTACTTATGGCTTGCCAACAATCGTCACCAACTGCTCTAACAACTATGGACCGTACCATTTCCCTGAAAAGCTGATTCCACTCATCATATTGAATGCTTTAGAAGGGAAGCCATTACCGGTATATGGCAATGGTGCTCAGGTTAGAGATTGGCTATATGTTGAGGATCACGCCCGTGCTCTATATACGGTGATGACGAAAGGTGTTGTGGGAGAGACTTATAATATCGGTGGCCACAACGAACGCCAAAATATTGAGGTGGTTCAAAGTATTTGTCGTCTTTTGGATGAGTTGGCGCCAGAAAAACCTGCGGGAGTCGTTAAATACGAAACATTGATAACTTATGTTGCCGACCGACCAGGCCATGATATGCGCTATGCCATTGATGCTACGAAGATTGAAGAAGAACTGGGCTGGGCACCAGAGGAAACGTTTGAGAGCGGTATACGCAAAACGGTTGAGTGGTATCTGGCAAATGAACAGTGGTGGAGCCGCGTAAAAGATGGTTCTTATGCAGGTGAACGTTTGGGGTTGACTAGCTAAACAATTTTAAGGAATTAACAATGAAAGGTATTGTTTTGGCTGGCGGATCAGGTACACGCCTATATCCGATTACGCGTGGCGTATCCAAGCAGCTGTTGCCTATTTATGACAAACCGATGGTATATTATCCAATTTCGGTGCTGATGCTTGCGGGGATCAGGGACATTCTGTTGATTACTACCCCGGAGGACTTACCATCGTTCAAGCGCTTATTGGGGGACGGTAGCAGTTTCGGTATAAATTTAAGCTATGAGGTACAACCCAATCCGGACGGGCTGGCACAGGCATTCATTATTGGTGAAGAATTTATCAATGGAGATCGCTGCGCATTGGTATTGGGCGATAATATCTACTTTGGTCAAAGCTTTGGCAAAAAGTTGGAGAACGTTGCTGAGCGCCCTGAAGGTGCTACCGTGTTCGGTTACCAGGTTATGGATCCCGAACGTTTTGGTGTTGTGGAGTTTGATGAGAATTTCCGGGCTTTGTCGCTGGAAGAAAAACCGGCAGCGCCTAAATCCAATTGGGCAGTAACCGGTCTCTATTTCTATGATAGCGATGTGGTTGAAATGGCTAAGCAAGTTAAACCGTCTTCCCGCGGCGAGTTAGAAATTACTACGCTGAACCAAATGTATTTGGAGCGGGGGAAACTTAACGTTGAGATTTTGGGACGTGGTTTCGCTTGGTTGGACACTGGAACTCACGATAGTCTGATTGAGGCTGCCCAATTTATTCATACTATTGAGCATCGACAGGGATTCAAGATCGCTTGTTTAGAAGAATTAGCTTACCGCAAAGGTTGGCTAACACGGGAACAGGTGGCAGAAGAAGCTCGCCGCCTCAGTAAAACGCAATATGGTCAATATTTAACTCAGCTACTGGTGGAGAAATAACATGCAAGTCACCAATACCCGCATTGACGGTGTAAAAATCATTCAACCGAAAGTCTTTGGCGATGCGCGTGGGTTCTTTCTGGAAACGTTTGAAAAAAAACGTTATCAGGAAATGTTAAATATTGACTTGGATTTCGTACAAGACAACCACTCGCGTTCCTCAAAAGGCGTTTTGAGAGGCTTGCATTTTCAAAAGCAGAACCCGCAGGGCAAACTGGTGCGTGTAGTCCGTGGTGAGGTCTTTGATGTTGTAGTAGATATCCGCAAGGGGTCACCAACCTACGGTGCTTGGGAAGGAGTTGTACTGTCGGAAGAAAATAAAACCCAGTTTTGGGTTCCGCCAGGCTTAGCACATGGTTTTGTAGTTCTATCTGAGACGGCTGATTTCGAATATAAGTGCACAGATTATTATAACCCGGTTCATGAAGATTGTTTATTATGGAACGATCCTGCCATCGGCATTGAGTGGCCCATCGAAAATCCATTATTGTCTGAGAAGGATAAGATCGGGAAGCTGCTTGAGGATCTCGCATAATGAAAGTTCTACTCACTGGTGCAAGAGGGCAATTGGGAAGTTGTTTCCAGGATCGTCTTCCTGAGGGATGGCATGTTTGGGCTACAGATTCCGATGTTCTGGATATTACCGACTTTGAGACAGTGAGGCGTGCTGTGCTCGAGTACCAACCTGACTTTGTTGTGAATGCAGCGGCATTCACTGCAGTTGATAAAGCAGAAGCTGAGCATGAAATTTCCACGCTGATTAATGAAGTAGGGCCAAAAAACCTGGCTCAAGCAGCGAACGAGGTTGGTGCTCGTTTGGTACATATCTCGACTGATTATGTGTTCGATGGCGAAGCCAGTACACCCTATATTGAAACAGCGTTAACTAATCCTCTCGGAGTGTATGGTAAGACAAAACTGGGTGGTGAAATTGGTGTTCTTAATATTCAACCTGAGGCCTTGATTATTCGTACAGCTTGGGTTTTCAGCGAATACGGTAATAATTTTGTTAAAACAATGCTGAGGTTGGCAAAAGATCGCGATGCGCTGGGGGTGGTTTCCGATCAGTTTGGGTGTCCTACATATGCAGGGGATATCGCACAAGCAATAATTATACTCCTGCAGAGAGAATCAGACGGTGGAATTTATCATTTTTGCGGTGATGAAATAGTTTCTTGGAACGAATTTGCGGAGGTTATCTTTGCATCTGCATTACGGCAGGGGGTGTTAGCCAAAAAACCGATAGTAAATGGTATCACCACAGAACAGTACCCTACGCCGGCCAAACGACCAAAGTATTCTGTCCTTGATTGTGAAAAAATAAAGAGTCAAGGTGTAACTCTTTCCTTATGGAAACAACGCGTCGATGACGTTATTTCTGTTTGTCACAGTGAATAGCGAACCAAGAACTAAAAATATATTCTAATATAAAAACCGTTTGCTACTTCCTTAGAGTAGTTATAAACGGTTTTTTGTTGAACACTCACCGTTGGTTGTTGCGTGTGTTCTGCTTCAGAGGGGCTGTAATGAGATATGATAATGCGATAGTTGTGGTTGTTTATAATAAAAATATAGAGGATTCAATTACTTTAAATACTCTGGTGGAGTATGACTTCCTTAATAGTAAGCTTGTCATTCACAATAATGGACCAAAGAGTATCTCCTTAGTTGGTGATGTGGCAAGAAGATTAAACGATAAATTTAAAGAGGTGGAATTAATTAACTGCTTATCCAATTCTCCATTGAGCATATTGTATAATGAATTTATTAATAATAACCGCAATGCCAAGCAATTTATTATATTAGATGATGATTCTACAATTACCAATGAGTTCGTGCGAGCAATAAACGCTAACGAAGCTGATATGGAGTTGCCGCGTATTATATCTCGTACTGATCATGTTACTTACTATCCCATTGAGGCGAAAAAAGTCGTCACTGTCGATCGTGAGCTCGATCCTAGAACCTCATTTTCGATCGGTTCGGGTTTGGTTATTCATCATTCTTTGGTCGAAAAATTTCATAAGCACAATGTAAGTCTATTCGATGAAAACTATGCATTGTATGGTGTTGATGTAAGTATTTTTCGCAGAATTTATCAGTTAATGGATAAAGGTGAGCGTTTTAAAATAAAAACCTCTTCACACCTCAAACATTCACTTTCCCGCACTGAAGGGAAGGAAAGTCCATTCCGAATAAAAGAACGCCTTATTGATACTGCAATCACAACAAGAAGATATCCAACGTTGCGGATGCATGTTCATCTTTTGAAGAGGATTTTAATTAATCTTGCCAGTTTTAAATTAGATAATGTTTTATCAACCATTAAAGCATATTTATCTGGAATGCACCCTCGGTGTAAGTCTATATCCTCTCGTCGTCGCTCTTGAATGGGAAAGTATTCTTCAGGACGGTTGTTTGGTTGTCTGTTAATAACGTGATTATTATGCTCTCTATTTAACCTGTCCTGTCGATTGACTGATTTATACTCCTTATTTAAATTTTCCTTCCGCCTGAATTCATAGTTAATTATCCAAGAGAATAAATACCATACTAAAATGTTACGTGATGTTTTGATAAAATATACGATGTATAACCTGTCATTTCTTATGCTAAGAAAGATTGAGCAGGCACAATTGGAGGTAACAGTTGATACCATCATCTAGCAGCTAAACCCGCGTATCTGTATGGATGTTTTGTCTATTAGTGCTACTCTACGCCGTTTGATTGACTGCTCCGCTTGGCTTTAATTTAAGAGCCATAGGGTAGCATACAGCTAGCTTCATCTGCGGCGGTGCGGCTATCACGGCATCGTTGATTTAAGCATCATACATGGGTGAGTTTTAAATGATTGTACATGGCACGAGAGTTGCGGGTGTTAAGTTGATAGAGCCAAAAGTTTGGTTCATCACGTATTAGCGTGAACTAATGGAAAACGGCAGTCATAACGTTTAGATTTGTATTCGATAAGTGTCAATGAAGTTGTCACCCCAAGTTAATTTATGCAGCCTGTTTTTCCCGTTCAGGATTGAGCATGATGACATCCTTCCGTTGCCAGTTTCGGGTCGGCCCTGACCACCGTTTGGGTTCACGCTCCTGGCCGCTTGATACAGCGTATCACGTCGAGCGAGTAACTCTCTGTCTTCACCCGTATGCCGTTGCTCGGGCGTCACATAACCTATGCCACGGTGTCGGCTCTCTTGATTATACCAACGGATAATTTATCGACCCAGACCCGTGCCTCCTCCACGTTTTTAAAGCCCAAAGACGGCCACTGAGGCACATATTTCAACGTGCGGAACAACGACTCCACATACGAATTATCATTGCTCACCCTCGGTCTGCTGTGTGAAGGGGAGATATTCAACTCGACCAGTTTGGCCTGCAGGGTTTGTGACTTCATCGCCGCCCCATTATCCGCATGCAGCACCAGAGGATGACGATAACAACGCTCATGCAGCACTGTTCGTTGCATCAGTGCTGCGGCCAACTCTCCACTCTCGGTTTCGTGGACTTCTGCACCGGTGATTTTCGGCTGAACACATTCTCCACCAGGTGCAGATAGTACCAACGGCCCCGCACCACCGAAGGCAACCACGTGATGTCCCAGGTCCACACCTGGCAGGGCCCGGAGGCGGCGAACGTCGTCAGCGGTTTCACCCGGCTTGGTCGGAGACTGCGTCCACGCTGATGAACCTCCCCATGCCGACGCAGAACGCGATAAAGGGTCGATTCACTCGCCAGATAAATGCCTTGATCCGCCAGTCGCGGTACGATTTGGGATGGCGGCAGGCTGGCATACTCTGACTGATGGCAGACAGCCCGTATTTGCTGCTCTTCCCTGCGGGGCAGGGCGAACCGCATCCGTCCTACGGTCTTCCGGCGATGTTTGCCAGCGTTGCCAGGTACGCACACGGAGGTTAACTTCACGACAGGCCACTGCCCGCCGTGCGCCTGCGGCCACCACTTCATTTATCCACTGGATAAACTGTTGGCGGTCATCACCCGACGTCACTCGTCCTCGTCCGTTTCCCCGTAATAGTCCTTGAGTTTTTTTCGTAATACCAGGATCACTGCCGCCTCCGCCAAGACCTTTTCTTTGCGCAGCAGTTCCTTTTTCAACTGTTTGTTTTCTTTTTGAACGAGCTTGAGTTCGTTTTGTCATCGCCGGAAGACACCTGCAAGAAGGCCTGTTTCCACTGGGTTATCTGAGCAGGATAGAGTCCCTTTTACGACAATATTCGGCGATTTGTGCCTCACCCAACATGGCAGTTTCCACGATAACAGCCAGCAGCGCTTCGGTAGGCCACTGTTCACTGTTTTTATCTGCACCTGGCACCGGTTTTCCCTCTGCTTTAGCCTGATTGCGCCAATTATAGAGAGTAGCTTCCGATATCCCTTCCATCTGTGCAACCGCGGCGACGGTCATGTTGTAAGGGGGAAGCAGTTTTGCCAACACGCTGGCTTTATGTTCTGAAGAAATGCGTTTCATTTGTCACTTCGTTGCCCTCGGAATTAATTTCAGAAGGGGTGACAACTATCCTGACACTGAGGGCTTTTGAAAAAGTATCAGGTGTAAAAATACCGTATCAGATCTTACCGCGCCGTGATGGAGATCTAGCCGCTTTCTGGGCTGACGCGAATCTTGCCCGTGAGGACCTGGGTTGGGAAGTGCGGCGCGGTATCGATGAAATGATGCGCGATACCTGGAATTGGCAGAAAAAGAACCCGAAAGGTTACCGGTAGCACACCGCATTTATTGATATTACCGTGCTGGCAGGTGCGGTAATGGCTTACATACTTCATTTTTTCTTTCCCAAAAGCCCCCCTTTTCATTGCGCGGGCAATAATTTTCAATGAGTCTATTGGGTTTTCATTGGTTCTGGATGTAGGGCTTTACACTCGGATGTGCAAGCAGGTATAAACACAAAATGTTTTTGAACAGCTAAACATTTTAAGTCTAACAAGCACATCTAACTCAATTGTCCGCAGCGGCCTGCGGCCCGATCAATGTTTGTCTCGTTGTATCTTTGTTTAGACAAACTTACGCTATTTTGTCAGTATACTGATAGCGTGCGTTGATTGTGGATAATCAGAATAATCTTGGCTAATTGTTGTAGCAGAGAACGTAGTCTGTCATATCGATGGCTATGTAACGACATAGAAGTTCGACATTTTTTAGTCTCTGTCTGCGGAAAAGCTCGTGTCTGGTAGAGCAGCAGGAAAAGTACTAGGGGTATTTGATATATGCAAGAAATTGTGGCCGTTTTTTTCAGTGCGCTTGCCGTTCTTTTTATGGCGAGGAAGGTCGCAAGGAGGGTTGGGCTAGTCGACAAACCCAATAGTCGAAAACTTCATCAAGGTCATATCCCTTTGGTTGGCGGGGTTTCTGTCTATCTATCACTTTGGATCCTTTACTTGATGCAACCGGCCTGGTTGCCGGACTTCACTCTTTATATGGTCTGCGCCACATTGCTATTGGCTATTGGAGTGCTCGACGATCGTTATGATTTACCGGTATGGCCCAGGGTTGCGCTACAAGCTGCAATCGCTGTATTGATGATCTGTAACGGATTGTACCTAAAAAGTTTTGGCGAGATCTTTTTCGGACACGAACTTTTTCTAGGGATAGGTGGCACTGTTATTACGGTACTTGCAATATGGGGAGCAATTAACGCCTTCAATATGGTTGATGGGGTTGATGGCTTGCTAGGAGCCTTGTCCTGTGTGACTTTTTGCGCATTAACTGTGGTGTTCTATATTCACGGTAATACTGACATGGCTTTGTGGTGTTTATGCCTCATGGTCTCGTGCCTACCCTATCTCTTACTTAATTTGGGTGTGATCTGGGGGCGCAAGTTCAAGGTGTTTATGGGGGATGCCGGTAGTACTTTGATAGGTTTTACCGTTATCTGGGTGCTGATTTTGGGAAGTCAGGGGGAGAACAGAGCTATGGAACCGGTAACTGCCCTCTGGTTGATTGCCATACCATTAATGGATATGGTCAGGGTCATGATTAGCCGCATTAGATGTGGAAATAATCCCTTTAAACCTGATCGTCAACATTTGCATCATATTCTGATGCGTGCAGGCAGCTCTGCTCACGGAACTGTCATGATTATGGCATTTTTGGCAACTCTTCTGGCGACCGTTGGTATTGTTGGAGAAATGTTGCATGTTCCTGCAGTGATTTCACTACTCTTCTTTATTTGTGTATTCATTCTTTATTGCCTGACTATCACTTTACTTGCCCAAGCTCGTGCTGGTGGCGTTTATTTGAAGTAGTTTGAATAAAACGCCAGCCGCGTTCATTTTGTTGTTAGGCATTGTGTTCTCTTAACAGAATGAAAAAGCAATGTCAGCCGGAAGCCAAACGCCAGGTCGAAAACGTTCAGAAAAATGCCAGACTGCTGACAAACCTTAAAACAAGACTGGAATGTCAGCGTTCTCTAACGAGAAAATCAAGGAAAGTCAATTTTTTTTGATTTTCGGCTGTTCACCACAAAGAGGGGAAAAAACATGCTTTTCCCCCTCTTTGTCAACCGTCTCACGCGGCCTTGCTTTTACCCGATGTTGCGGATGCATATTCATCTCTTTAAAATATGTTACTAACATGTGTGCTTTTTATCTTGTGCACGAGCAATGGGCACAGGCTTAAGTGAGGCGCTGTTTTTCGCATTATTTCTCTACCGATAAAAGGTTCTCCGGGGATACATCTATTTTTCAGCAAGAGGCTTTTGCCTGTCGTTCCAGCGGGCGCGGGCTGACGGCGGTATTTTGACGCGTTTGACGGTAGGCTTTTTGTAAGGATAGATGTCTGGAGGTTCATGGGGCCTGCTTAGTGAAGATGTAGCGAGGGCGGCTCATCCTTAGTATGATGTTCAATATTAGGTGATTGCTCCAGAAAGATAATATTGCCTGTCAGCTCACTGTGTTATCGCGGAATCTTACGCACAGCGCCAGGTACCTCTGTGGACGGTAGTAGCTGGTGCTAAAATTTTTTTCACAAAGTTAAGGTGTTGTTTAGAGGGGTTTATGAGAATTATTGTTACCGGTGGTGCAGGCTTTATTGGGTCGGCTGTCGCACGACATATCATTAATGATACCAATGACCATATTCTTGTGCTGGATAGCCTGACCTATGCAGGTAATCTTGAGTCATTAACAGCGATCGCCGGCAGTGATCGTTATACGTTTGAGCAGGTAGATATTTGTAATCGTCCGGAGCTGGACCGCGTGTTCGCCGAGTTCAAACCGGATGCCGTGATGCACCTTGCGGCGGAAAGTCATGTCGACCGCTCTATTGATGGCCCAGCAGCATTCATCGAAACCAACATTGTCGGCACCTATACGTTGCTCGAAGCAGCCCGTCAGCATTGGCAAACGCTGGGTGAAGTAGAGAGGAAAGCCTTCCGCTTCCATCATATTTCTACCGATGAAGTGTACGGTGATCTGCACGGTACCGACGATCTGTTCACGGAAACGACCCCTTACGCGCCGAGCAGTCCTTACTCTGCCTCTAAGGCGTCCAGCGATCATCTGGTGCGCGCCTGGCTACGCACCTACGGCTTCCCAACCATAGTGACCAACTGTTCAAACAACTACGGGCCATATCACTTCCCGGAGAAACTGATCCCTCTGACCATCCTAAATGCGTTGGACGGTAAGACACTACCTGTTTATGGCAATGGCTCTCAGGTGCGCGATTGGCTGTATGTTGAGGATCACGCCCGTGCGCTGTACAAAGTGGTGACCAAGGGGGAAGTGGGTGAAACCTACAACATTGGTGGTCATAACGAGCGCAAGAATATCGATGTGGTGCGCACTATTTGCCGCCTGTTGGATGAGTTGGTGCCGAACAAGCCGGGTAATCTGAGCAAGTATGAAGATCTGATCACTTTCGTGACCGATCGTCCTGGTCATGACATGCGATATGCGATTGACGCTTCAAAAATTGACGCGGAACTGGGCTGGAAGCCGCAAGAGACTTTCGAGAGTGGCATCCGTAAAACCGTCGAATGGTACCTGGCTAATGAGGCCTGGTGGAGCCGTGTGAAAGACGGTTCTTACGCTGGCGAACGCCTGGGTCTAGCCCGTTAATTAATATTAAGGCATTGAAATGAAAGGTATTATTTTGGCTGGTGGTTCAGGCTCACGCCTTTACCCTATCACCCGCGGCGTGTCCAAGCAACTGCTGCCGATCTACGATAAGCCAATGGTGTATTATCCGTTGTCGGTGCTTATGCTGGCCGGCATCCGCGACATTTTGATTATCACTACCCCAGAAGATATGCCCGCCTTCCAGCGCCTGCTAGGTGATGGCAGCCGCTTTGGCATTTCACTGAGCTATGAAATCCAGCCGAGCCCGGATGGCTTGGCACAGGCGTTCATTATTGGTGAAGAGTTCATCAATGGCGACAGTTGTGCACTGGTGCTGGGAGACAATATCTACTTCGGCCAGAGTTTTGGTAAGAAACTGGAGTCTGTGGCTGAACGCAACCAGGGGGCAACGGTTTTCGGTTACCAGGTGATGGATCCGGAACGCTTTGGCGTGGTGGAGTTTGACGAGAATTTCCGCGCACTGTCGCTGGAGGAAAAGCCAGCGGTACCGAAGTCCAACTGGGCAGTTACCGGGCTGTATTTCTACGACAGTGATGTCGTGGAGATGGCGAAACAGGTAAAACCGTCGCCGCGCGGCGAGTTGGAAATCACCACGCTGAACCAGATGTACCTGGATAAAGGCGCACTCAATGTTGAGCTGCTGGGGCGCGGCTTTGCCTGGCTGGACACCGGTACTCACGACAGCCTGATTGAGGCTTCGCAGTTTATTCACACTATCGAAAAACGTCAGGGCTTCAAGGTGGCCTGCCTGGAGGAGATCGCCTACCGCAAGGGGTGGCTGAACCGTGAACAGGTCGCAGCCGAAGCCAAATTACTGGGCAAGACGCTGTATGGTCAATATCTGTCGCACCTGGTTATGGAGAAATAACATGCAAGTCACAGAGACTAAAATCGACGGTGTGAAAATCATTCAGCCCAAGGTATTTGGCGATACCCGTGGTTTCTTTCTGGAAACCTTTGAGAAGACGCGTTATCAGCAGATGCTGGGTATTGATTTGGATTTCGTCCAGGACAACCATTCCCGTTCGTCGCGCGGCGTGCTGCGTGGCTTGCATTTTCAGAAGGTTAATCCGCAGGGCAAGCTGGTACGTGTCGTCCGCGGTGAAGTTTTCGATGTTGTTGTCGATATTCGTCCTGACTCGCCGACGTACGGTGTCTGGGATGGGGTGCTCCTGTCCGAGGAAAACAAAACCCAGTTTTGGGTGCCGCCTGGCCTGGCCCACGGCTTTGTGGTGCTTTCTGACATTGCCGATTTTGAATACAAGTGCACGGATTATTACAATCCGGCGCATGAAGGTTGTCTGCTGTGGAACGATCCGCAGGTCGGCATCGAATGGCCGATTGATAATCCGCTGTTGTCGGAGAAAGACAAGGTCGGCAAACTGTTCCGGGAGCTGGTGCAATGAAAGTGCTGTTAACCGGTTCGAGAGGGCAGTTGGGTAGCTGTTTTTGCGATCGCCTGCCGGCGGGGTGGGAGATGCTGGCCACCGACAGTGACAGTCTGGATATCACCGATTTGGCCAAGGTGAAGCAGGTGGTTGCCGAATACCGGCCTGACGCGATAGTGAATACGGCGGCATATACCGCCGTTGATAAGGCGGAAACCGAGGGCGAACTGGCGGCGCGGATCAACGAACAGGGCCCTAAAAACCTGGCGGAGGCCGCGGCAGCGGCGGGCTGTCGTCTGATCCATGTTTCTACCGACTATGTTTTCGACGGTCAGGCGAAGGTTCCATACCGCGAAGCGGATGTGACCAACCCGTTGGGCGCTTACGGTAAAACCAAGCTTGATGGGGAGATCGCGGTCGCCAGCACCCATCCTGATGCGATCATCATCCGCACTGCGTGGGTGTTTAGCGAGTACGGCAATAACTTTGTCAAAACTATGCTGCGGCTGGCTAAAGATCGCGATGTGCTGGGCATTGTCGCCGATCAACGCGGTTGCCCGACCTACGCGGGCGACATTGCGCAGGCGATTATAGACCTGTTGCAGCGTCAGGCAGAAGGTGGGGTTTATCATTTCTGCGGCGACAAGGAAGTGACCTGGAGTGAGTTTGCCGAAGCGATTTTTGCTGCGGCTATGGCCGAAGGTCTTCTGGAGAGGTCGCCACAGGTAAATGGTATAACGACCGAACAGTACCCTACGCCGGCCAAACGCCCGGCCTACTCGAGCCTGGACTGTGAGAAAATCAAAGCATGTCAGGTTGTGCCTTCAGATTGGCGGCAGGCGTTGAAAAACATTATGCCGGCTCTGGGCTAAGCCGCACTGGTTTCAATGGCCTATACGGCAAAAAGCGAGCATCTCCCAGAGAGATGCTCGCTTTTTTTATATGCTTTAACGATCAAGAAGCGCAGCTAATCAGTTTTTCTCTTTTGAATATTCTCATGCTCATATAAACAATCAGCAACGTCGCCAGAAGTTCGGTAAAAATTAATGAGTAAGAGGCTCCCATCGTGCCAAAGAACTTGGTCAGGAAATAGATGTGCAGGCAGTGCGTCGCGGAGCAGAAAATATAGATCCTCTGTAAGACCTTATCGTGGCTATTCGCCAACAGATAAAGCTGCGCCAATACTATGGCCGGCGGAATGATCAACAGCATGACGGACAATACCGCCAGGATCGGTGCTGCGGCAATGAATGCTTCACCAAACAGCAGGGTGATGATAGGCGTGGAGAAGAGATTCAGCACCAGGAAGGCGCCTATGCCGAACACGAAACTGGCGGCTAAAACCAGCTTAATGATTTTGTTCCGCTTGACTATCTGTTCCGTGCGGTAGCTGCATATGATTGGATAGGCGGCCTGGCATAATGGCGCCATAACCGCAAGACCGGAACGAACCAGCCTCTCCGCTGCGCCGTACAAACCTGCAGCCAGCGGCCCGGAAATGATGCCCAGAAGGATGGTATTACTGGCCGCATACACCATAGTGATGGAGTTAGCGACAAATACCGGCCAGCCTTCCTTTAGATTTGCGGTAATTTCTGACGGGGAGAATCGCGGCAGGCCGATGCGGTAGCGCCGAAAAACCCACAGCAGCATGATGAGTGCAGCCAGAAAGTTAGGAAATACCAGCAGCAGAACCGAGCTGTAGGGGGTCATGGGGAAACAGAGGAAGATCGCCAGCGTTGCTATCCTGGCGAATAATGTGATTAATGCTCCCGCGGCGGTTTTGCCCACGCCCTGTAATAGCCAGTAAGGGGAGAGCATGGAGGCGACGATCAGCAAAGCGGAGAGAACCATATAGCCGCTCAGCTGAGACAGTTTCTCCCAACCCAGGGTCATCAGCGTCATCGCCGCCAACGCGCAGGCGGCCAGGATCACTTTCGAGAAGGTGATGCTATAAAAGCTTTCACCTATGCCATGGTGGTTTTCCATTTTCGAGACTCTTCGCACCGCCGAAAAGTTAAAGCCGTAATCGACAAAAATGGAAAAATAAAACGCGACCATATAGCAGAACAGAATATTACCAAATTCACTGACGCCGATGTTCCTTCCCACCAGAGGGAAAACCAGCAGAGGGAATATAAAATTTCCTCCCTGCACCAGCAGTAACGAAATGTAGTTTTTAACCAACGGCTGATTAAGATACTTAATCATGAACTATTGCCTTGATCCCGTGCTGTGGTTTGGCCAAATGGAGTTTTGCCAACCAGTCTCTGCTCATAAATGCTTTGAACAGCAAGAGCAGGAGGACGTTAACTATGACGGTTGAGTAATAGAAATGGTTGTCAAAAATCATGAATAGCATGGCCATACAGAAATAACTGTAGAGCAGGGTGTTGGCCAGGGTTTTCCTTTGCTGCACGCGCTGATACAGCGCCATGCCGACCCAGGTAAATACCAGCATGAAACCGGCGATGCCATAGACGCCAAAGTCCATATAAGGTTTCTGCATAAATGTCATGATATTGATCCAGTCATAGCCGCCCATTTTAACCAAATCCAGCGTTTCTTCCGGCATGAAATATTTGCTGGCGAAGCGGAAGGTCCCGGTCATCAACATGCGGCCATCTCTGAAATCGTGGGTCTTATCCAGATAAATAACCATTTTGTTAAAGGCGTGCATCTCCGTGCTCAGGTTGATCCAGATGGACATCATCTGAGGTGGCAGCTTCATGCTGGGCTTAAAGTCCTTTACCGTCTGATGCTGCTGTGAGGCGGTATTTGGGCTGTTATAAATGGCCTCATAATACTGCATGCCGGTCTGCGCCTTTTCCGCTGCGGCAGGCTGTTGGTTTTGAACGTAAATTTGGGTTCGAATCAACGGCATACTGATCATCAACAGTACGACGGAGACCAGCGTGATCACGCCTGTTGTCAGCAGGGCAGATTTATTCTCTTTGGCGACATAGTATTGAATCAGCACGTAGAACAGGCTGGTAATTACGGGAACAAAGATATTTATCCTGCCGCCAAGCAGCATCAGCAAACCCAAATATGCGGCGCTGAAAAGCAGATAGCCGTACTTTCTCGACTCAGTCACGTAGATGGTGTTGAAAATAATAAAGAAAGTAGGGATAACCATCAGCGTCATCAAATAGTTGCTGATCACTTTAGGCATAATATTCGCGCGTGCGTTATCGTCGAATAAAGGAATGCTGCCGATTTTATGAATGGCATACCAATAAAGGAACGCTTCGACCACGACACAGATCACGTTGGACCAGAACAGCGTTCGCGCGGAAATGCCGGCGCGGATGGTCGTATCGCGGTTGAGGGCAATGCGTCCGCGCCGCAGGATAAAGGCGGCAACGACAATATAGAAGCAGGCAATGACGGCAAACAATGCCATCCAGGTCGACTGGCTAAAGTCATCCTGTTCAATGAGCGTCAACTTCGCCTGGCTGCAACCAATCATCAACAGGAACATGCTCATGAAGATCGAAGCCGGGTTGTAAATGTTCTTGAAAAAATAGGTGAAGAACACAAAGTTCGCTACGGCGGCGACGGCAAAGCTTTTACTTACCCCGTTGACGGGAAGCCAAAGAATGCCTGCCAGACAAACAATTCCAAAGACGGCTAGCGTTAATCGCCCCAAGAGCCCGTTATTACCCATTTGCTACTTTTCCTCGCCCTGTTTTTTCAGCCGTGGTAGCTGCTTTATGCATTTTTTATTCACACCCCGGCGCTCCGCATCAAAAAACCAACCCCATTTATTGAAATAGGTGATTGCCGAACGGATGTGATAACTCATCAACTTCAGATTTTTGTACGATCCTTTGGCAAAGGCATGCGTCACCGTCGCTTCCGAACAAAACATCGGTTTTTCATATTGCAGCACTTTGCGGCACAGATCGACATCTTCAAGATACATAAAGTAACGTGAATCAAAACCTTGCAGCTGTTTCAGCAGTGCCGACTCCACGAACATAAAGCAGCCGGAAATGGTCGGCGCAAAAAAGTTCTTATTGTAGTCGGCGTTTTGCAGTTCGTAGTTTTCATCGAGGTACTTTGATAAAAATGGCATAAAGCGACGCAGGATCAGATGAGCGGGCGTCGGCAGCAAACGGCAGACACGCTGCTCTTCACCGCTTGGATAAATAATTTTTGGTGCAATAAAGCGGTGGCCGCCACTTTCGGCGAAGTTATATAAACTCGTCACCGTGCCTGGCTCAAAAGCAATGTCTGGATTACAGATAATGAAATACTTGCATTTATCCAAGTACTTATCCATAGCCTGATTATGGCCGTGGCCATAGCCGCCATTGACGGCTGACTTGATATAAGCAATGCGTGGGTTGTTTAAATTGCTTGCCCATTCGCTGCTGGCATTGTCAACCAGCACTATGGTTTCTATTAATGGCTCCGCTAACAGCGAGTCGATAGTGGGTTGGATATCCCCTTGTTTGTGTTTATACAAGACAATGGAAGCGACAATGGGCATTTTTTCTTCAATAGCACTCATTTTGAGCTAAGTCCGTCTTTAACCGCACGGCACCAGGTTGCCAGATGCGTTTTTTTGTTCGGTTGTGTAGCGATCAGTAATAATTGATGGATGGCGTTAAAAACGTTTTCGCGTATTTTCATTAATGGCGGAATGTGTTTCATCCTTGCCAGGAACAGCCCGTTGCGCAGCCGGTAGTATCGGCGGAAAGCCGAATGCATAGGGACATGCCAGACCAGTACTTTCATCGCTCTGTCGCCGATGGCATGCGACATCTTGGCCGAGGTTGCCGCATAAATTTTGTAACCTTTGGCAACGGCGCGCAGACACCATTCGGTATCAACGTAGTCGATAAACAATGACTCGTCCATATATCCCACGTCGAGCAATACCGCCATGGGAATCAGTGATCCCGAGGAGATGATCATGCTGACTTCAAATGGCGCCGTCTGGAGTTGCGGGAGTACTTTGGTGCGCCAGCCCAGCTTGTTTACCCGGATTAAAGGGTAATGGAAACCATAGCGTGAGTCAGTAAAGATGGGGCCGATAGCGGCGACTTGCTCGGTTGCAGAGACCTGGTAGTAATCTTGGAGCAAGCCGGTTATAAAGTTTTCGTCGATGTGGCTGTCTTGATCGAAAAACACGATCAGTTCGGCGTCATGCACCGTGCGGGCATGTTCAACGCCGATATTTTGCGCTTTCGCAATGCCGACGTTTTCGCACAGGCGTACGACTGTGGCCAGCCGAGAGAGTTCCTCAACAACGGATGGCTCCAGTGAGCCGTTATCAACCAGAACGCTGGGAACCTGCTGACGCTTAAGTTCTTCTATTAAGGTGGTGAGATTGCCCAGTTCCGGATGATAAGAGATGATCACTGCTGCGATTTTGTGGTTGTTGATATTTTCATCGACGGTCGCAGAAGTATGGCTAATGGCTTGATGCTCAGACACTACATTCTCCAATAAAATACAATATCAATGCCTGCATGGCTCTTACCCTTGGGACAAAACTCACAGCATTAATTAATGCCCCCAATTTTAGCAGCCGTGAGGAATCGCGCAATCAGGAAACATCTAAATTGTCGATAAACCTTATTCTAAAAAAAATCCCTCCAATTCATTGAATTTAATTGGGTAATTATTTCCATCCAAATGGTGTTCTACTCCTGGGGTGTGGTTTTCTCACTTTTTTGCCAAAGATCCGGTTCGACGAGTTGCCTATCGCACCAATCACTACCCACGCGGCAGCTTCCTGAGTTAACATGTGTGCCACATCACAAACCTGTTGGCCACAGTTGTTAACAGGGTCATCCTCAGACAGGAGTTCTTCAATGTCCAAGCAACAAATCGGCGTTGTCGGCATGGCGGTAATGGGCCGCAATCTGGCACTGAACATCGAAAGCCGTGGTTACACCGTTTCGATCTTTAACCGTTCAGGCGATAAAACTGATGAAGTTATTGCCGAGAATCCAGGTAAAAACCTGGTGCCGCACTACACCGTCGAAGAGTTCGTTGAATCGCTGGAAAAACCACGCCGCATCTTGCTGATGGTGAAAGCGGGTGAAGCGACTGACAAGACCATTGCTTCCCTGACTCCGCACCTGGATAAAGGTGACATCCTGATCGACGGTGGCAACACCTACTATCAGGACACCATCCGTCGTAACCGCGAACTGTCTGATCAAGGCTTCAACTTCATCGGTACCGGTGTTTCCGGTGGTGAAGAGGGCGCGCTGAAAGGGCCTTCAATCATGCCTGGCGGTCAGAAAGAAGCTTACGAGCTGGTGGCGCCAATCCTGAAGAAAATCGCTGCGGTAGCGGAAGGCGAGCCTTGCGTGACCTATATCGGTGCTGACGGTGCCGGTCACTATGTGAAGATGGTACACAACGGTATCGAGTACGGCGACATGCAGCTGATCGCAGAAGCTTACTCCCTGTTGAAACAGGCGTTGAATCTGAGCAACGAACAGCTGGCTGAAACCTTCGCCGAGTGGAACAAAGGCGAACTGAACAGCTACCTGATCGACATCACCAAAGATATCTTCACCAAGAAAGATGAAGAAGGTAAATACCTGGTTGATGTGATCCTGGACGAAGCTGCCAACAAAGGCACCGGCAAATGGACCAGCCAGAGCTCTCTGGATCTGGGCGAGCCGCTGTCACTGATCACTGAGTCAGTGTTCGCTCGCTACCTGTCCTCACTGAAAGACCAGCGTGTGGCAGCATCTAAAGTGCTGACCGGTCCTAAGGCGACGCCAGTGAGCGGTGACAAAGCTGAATTTATTGAGAAAGTGCGCCGTGCACTGTACCTGGGCAAAATCGTTTCTTATGCGCAGGGCTTCTCTCAATTGAAGGCCGCTTCCAAAGAAAACAACTGGGATCTGCACTACGGCGATATTGCCAAGATCTTCCGCGCCGGCTGTATCATCCGCGCACAGTTCCTGCAGAAAATCACCGACGCTTATGCACACGACGCGGATATCGCTAACCTGCTGCTGGCGCCATACTTCAAGCAGATTGCTGATGAATACCAGCAGGCGCTGCGTGACGTGGTGTCCTACGCGGTGCAAAACGGCATCCCTACGCCGACCTTCTCTGCAGCGATTGCCTACTACGACAGCTACCGTTCAGCGGTTCTGCCTGCCAACCTGATCCAGGCGCAGCGCGACTACTTCGGTGCTCACACCTACAAACGTATCGACAAAGAAGGCGTATTCCATACCGAATGGATGGAATAATCCCGACGTTTGAAGTATAAAAAAGCCGCCGAGGTTTACGCCCGGCGGCTTTTTTTTGCCTGAAAAACAGGGTTATTTCTGGTGCCGCTCGCGCAACCGGCCAATCACTTTGCTCAAGTCCAAATCCTGATCCTGCAGCAACACCAACAGGTGATAAATCAGATCAGAAGCTTCGTTGGTCAATTCTTCGCGGTCATTCACCGTGGCGGCCAGTGCGGTCTCCACGCCTTCTTCCCCGACTTTCTGCGCGATACGCTTGGTGCCACTGGCGTACAGGCTGGCAGTGTAAGAGCTGTCAGGGCTGGCCGTCTTACGTTCTGCCAGCAGTTGCTCCAGCTGATACAGAAAACCCCAATCGCTGCTGGCCGGGTGGAAGCAACTGGTGTTACCCAGGTGGCAGGTAGGGCCGATAGGATTGGCCAGAATCAACAGCGTGTCGTTGTCGCAATCCGGGGTGATGCTGACTACGTTAAGGAAGTGGCCAGAGCTTTCGCCCTTGGTCCACAGGCGCTGTTTGGTGCGTGAGAAAAAGGTGACCTTGCCGCTCTGTTCGGTCACGGCCAGCGCTTCCTGATTCATATAGCCGAGCATCAGCACTTCGCCGGATACGGCATGCTGGACGATTACCGGTAGCAGGTGGTCAGTTTTTTCCCAGTCCAGCAGGTTTCTTTGTTGTTCTGTTAACACAGGCGGATCTCCACACCTTGTTCGGACAAGAACCTTTTCAGGTCACCGATATTAATGATTTGTTTGTGGAACACCGAAGCGGCCAGTGCGCCATCGACATCGACATCGCGGAAGGCTTCCAGGAAGTGTTCCATGGTGCCTGCGCCGCCGGAGGCGATCAATGGCACTTTGCACACCTCACGCACCAGGCGTAGCTGTTCCAAATCGTAGCCGTTACGCACGCCGTCCTGATTCATCATATTCAGCACAATTTCGCCGGCGCCGCGTTTCTGCACTTCTTTCACCCAATCCAGGGTTTCCCACTCTGTGACGCGGGTGCGGCTTTCGTCTCCGGTGTACTGGTTAACGTGATACTTGCCGGTTTCGGCTTCGAACCAGGTATCAATACCCACCACAATGCACTGTACGCCAAAGCGATCCGCCAGGCGGCTAATCAGCGTCGGATCGGCCAGCGCCGGGGAGTTGATGGAAATCTTGTCGGCGCCGAAAGAGAGGATCTGGCTGGCGTCTTCCGGGCTTTTAATCCCGCCGGCGACGCAGAAGGGGATATCAATCACCTCTGCCACGCGTGATACCCAGCTTTTATCTACCACCCGGCCATCGCTTGACGCGGTGATATCGTAAAACACCAGTTCGTCTGCGCCTTCCTGCGCATAGCGCTGCGCCAGCGGCACGATATCACCGATAATTTCATGGTTGCGGAACTGCACGCCTTTCACTACCTGCCCGTCTTTAACATCCAGGCACGGGATTATCCGTTTTGCCAGCATGCGATCGCCTCCTCAACGCTAAACTTACCTTCCAGCAGGGCACGCCCCACAATCACACCCTCAACGCCACTGCCGCGCAACTGGGCGATATCATCCAGATTGCCGATACCGCCAGAGGCCTGGAAGGCGATCTGCGGGTATCGTTGGCTGATTTCCTGATACAGCGCCACGTTGGAACCGGCCAATGTCCCGTCACGGGAAATATCGGTGCACAGCACGTGTTTGAGGCCATAAGGCAAGAACTGCTCAACCACCTGTTCCAGCGTGGCATCCGAGTTTTCCTGCCAGCCGCTGATCGCCACGCGTTTGGTGCCGTCTGCGTCAATGCGCACGTCCAGCGCCAGTACCATGGCATCGGCGCCATAGCGTTCGAACCAGCCCTGTACCAGCTGCGGCTGTTTTACCGCGGTGGAGCCGATCACCACGCGGGTTGCGCCGGCCTCCAGCAGGGCAGCGACGTCCTGCTCATTGCGAATACCGCCGCCAACCTGTACCGGTACGTTAACTCCCGCCAGCAGCTTGCGCAGCAGGGGGATTTGGCGCGCGGTCGGGTCTTTCGCGCCGGTCAGGTCGACCAGATGCAGTACCTGTGCGCCCTGTTGCTGATAGTCCTGCAGGCGTAACAATGGATCGTTACCGTAGTCGCGCTGCTGGCCGTAATCGCCCTGATGCAGACGCACTACGTTGCCGTCGATCAAATCCAAAGCCGGAATAATCATGCTGCCTACATCTCCAGAAAGTTTTTCAACAGTTGCGCACCGGCCGCGCCAGATCGCTCTGGATGAAACTGCACGCCGAAGAAATTGTCTTTTTGCACGGCGGCGGTGAAGGGCTCGCCGTAATTCGCCTGGGCGATGGTGCTTGGGCATATCGGCATCGCATAGCTGTGAACGAAGTAGAAGTAGGCACCGTCTTCGATGCCGCGGAACAGGTGATGACCCGCCTGCGCAGACACCTGATTCCAGCCCATGTGCGGCAGCGGCAGGCCGAAGTCGGTCATCTGGGTTACCGGAGTATCGATAATGCCCAGCGTGTCGATGCCGCCGTTCTCTTCGCTGCTTTTTGCCAGCAACTGCATGCCGAGGCAAATCCCCAGCACCGGTTGAGTACAGGCCTTGATCAACTCAATCAGCTCGCGCTGTTCCAGTTGATCCATCGCCGCCTGCGCGGTACCCACGCCTGGCAGAAAAAGCTTGTCGGCGCGCAGTACGATCTCCGGGTCACGGCTCACTTCCGGGCGGTAGCCCAAACGCTGCACCGCGTAGGTGACGGAGGCCAGGTTAGCGCAGCCGGTGTCCAGAATCACCACGTCCATCACAGCACTCCTTTCGAGCTCGGGAGGGTGTTGCCCTCAACGCGGATCGCCTGGCGCAGCGTGCGGCCAAACACTTTGAACAGGCTTTCGACACGGTGGTGGTCGTTTTTGCCCTTGGTTTTCAGGTGCAGGGTGCAGCCCATGGTGTAGGACAGCGAACGGAAGAAGTGCTCGACCATTTCGGTGCTCAGATCGCCGACGCGCTGATAGTTGAATTCCGCTTTGTATTCCAGGTGCGGGCGGCCGGAAATATCCAGCGCACAGCGTGCCAGGCACTCGTCCATCGGCAGCACAAAGCCGAAACGTGCGATGCCGCGTTTGTCGCCCAGTGCCTTGTTCAGCGCTTCACCGAGCGCCAGGCCGGTGTCTTCCACCGTGTGGTGATCGTCGATATACAGATCGCCTTTGACGTTGATATCCATGCGGAAGCCGCCGTGGGTGGCAATCTGATCCAGCATGTGATCGAAGAAGCCCACGCCGGTCTTGATCTTGCTGCCGCCTTCGCGATCCAGCCAGACGTTGACGTCAATCTGCGTTTCCTTGGTCACGCGGTTAACCTGTGCATGACGATCGCGCTGGGTCAGTTGGCGAGTAATTTCTTTCCAACCCAGAGCGCCACGCTGATAACGCAACCCCTGAATACCCATATTCTCAGCTAGTTGCACGTCGGTCGGACGATCGCCGATCACGTAGCTGTGAACGGTATCCATTACGCCGGGTTCCAGATAGCCTTTGACCAGCGCGGTCTTCGGCTTGCGGCAGTCACAGTTGTCCGCCGGCAGGTGCGGGCAGATCAGAATATCTTCAAAATGAATACCCTGTGAGCTGAGGATTTGCATCATCAGGTTATGCGGCGGATCGAAGGTTTCCTGTGGGAAACTGGCGGTGCCGAGGCCATCCTGGTTGGTGATCATCACCAGTTGATAACCCGCCTGCTGCAGCTCCAGCAGACAAGGGATCACGTCCGGCTCCAGCGCCAGTTTATCCAGGCGGTCGACCTGGAAATCTTCTGGTGGTTCAGCAATCAGCGTGCCGTCACGGTCAATAAAGAGGAATTTCTGGCTCACATTGGCTCCTGGCGAGTCTTGGTTGCACCGGGCAGGGCAGACAGCGCATCAACCACGCGCTGGCATTCTTCACGGGTGCCTATGGTGATGCGCAGGCAGCCGGATAACCCCGGTTGTTTATTTTGGTCTCTTAAGATGATGCCCTGATCCCACAGGGTTTTAAACACATTACTGGAGGCAGTGAATCGTGCCAGCAGGTAATTGCTGTCGCTGGTGAAAACCTGTTCAACGCAGGCGCAGTTTTGCAGCGCCTGCAGCAGCCAACTGCGGTTGGCAGCAATCTCGGTAACCCGTTGGCGCATGATGCGGATCCCCTCGGTGCTGAGCGCCTGAGCGGCGATATCGGCGACCGGAGTGGAGAGCGGGTAAGGGGCGATCACCTTCAGCAGCAGAGCGATTAAATCTTCGTTGCCGAGGGTAAAACCGCAGCGCAGCCCAGCCAGTGCAAAGGCCTTGGACAGGGTGCGCAAGATAGCCAGGTGCGGGTAGTCATTTAGCCAGCCGGCGACGCTTGCCTGTGGGCAGAATTCAATATAGGCCTCGTCGACCGCAACGATCGCCTTGCCCTTGGCCATTTCCAGCAGGCTGCGCAGATCGTTGGCATCGATCAGGTTACCCGTCGGGTTGTTGGGGCTGCAGACGTAAATCAGTTTTACGTTGTCCAGGCTGTCGGCGATGGCCGGCAAATCCAGCTGCCAGTCCTGTTTGGCCGCCACGGTACGACGCTCCACGCCAAAGGTTTCGGCGCTGACGGCATACATACCGTAGGTCGGCGGGCAGAACAGGATGGCGTCTTTTCCCGGCTCGCAGAATGCACGGATCAGCAGTTCGATACCTTCGTCTGCCCCACGGCTGACCAGCACCTGTTCCTTTTTAACCCCGGCGTACTCGGCGTAGCGTTCGATCACCAGTGCCGGTTGGCACTCCGGGTAACGGTTAAAGGTTTGAGCGGTCAGTTGGAACTCTGGGGCGATCGGGTATTCGTTGGCGTTCAGCCAAACGTCGCCGTTGCCACCCAGGCGGCGTGCCGACTGATAAGGGGTCAGATCGCGAACGTTGGCGCGTGCCAGATTTTCAATGCTCATGCTTGCTCCTTCAGGGCGGCAACGCGCAGGGTCACGGCGTTTTTGTGGGCAATCAACTGCTCGGCGGCGGCCAGGGTTTCAATGGTGGCGGCCAGATTCATAAAGCCCTGCGGCGTCAGCTCTTGTACCGTCATGCGTTTTTGGAAGTCCGCCAGCCCCAAACTGGAGCAGGTGGCGGTGTAACCATAGGTTGGCAGCACGTGGTTGGTGCCGGACGCATAGTCACCGGCAGACTCCGGTGACCAGTCGCCAAGAAACACCGAACCGGCGCTGGTGATGCTGTCGACCAGAGCGCGGGCGTCGCGGGTCTGAATAATCAGGTGTTCCGGGCCATACTGATTGCTGATGGCCACGCACTCGGCCAAATCTTTGGTGACAATCAGTCGGCTACTGGCCAGCGCCTGACGTGCAGTTTCGGCGCGGGGTAATTGTGCCAGTTGCTGTTCTACGGCATCGCGTACCGCCTGCGCCATCGCGGCGTCCGGCGTCAACAAAATCACCTGCGAGTCCGGGCCGTGCTCCGCCTGTGACAGCAGATCCGAGGCGACGAATGCCGGAGTGGCACCGGCGTCGGCGATCACCAGCACTTCGGAAGGGCCGGCCGGCATATCGATGGCGGCGCCGTCCAGTCGTTGGCTGATCTGGCGTTTGGCTTCGGTGACAAAGGCATTGCCCGGCCCGAAGATTTTTGCCACGCGCGGTACCGAGTCGGTACCGAATGCCATAGCGGCGATCGCCTGCGCACCGCCAACCTGAAACACCTCTTCCACTCCACACAGTTGCGCGGCATACAGTATCTCATCGGCAATCGGCGGCGGTGAACACAGCACTACGCGGCGGCAACCGGCGATGCGTGCCGGTGTCGCCAGCATCAACACCGTAGAAAACAGCGGGGCAGAACCGCCGGGAATATACAGCCCAACCGAGTCGATCGGGCGGGTTACCTGCTGACAACGCACACCCGGCTGGGTTTCCACATCGACCGGCGGCAGTTTTTGCGCATTGTGGAAGGTTTCCACGTTGGCGACTGCAATTGCCATTGCCTGCTTGATCTCATCACCCAGACGCGCGCTGGCAGCCGTTATTTGCTCTGCGGTGACGCGCAGTGCGCCAACTTCGGTTTTATCAAATTTGGCGCTGTATTCGCGCAGCGCCTGATCGCCATTGGCCTTCACGTGGTCGAGGATTTCGCTCACCGTGCGGCTGATGCTGTCCGAGGCGGAGATCGCCGGACGCATCAGCAGTGCCGTGCGCTGTTCGGCGCTGCAGTCTGCCCAGTTGACCAGAGTATTGAAGTTCGACATGGCGTTACTCCATCATCTTCTCAATAGGCAATACCAGAATCGAGCTGGCACCGAGCGCTTTCAGTTTTTCCATGGTTTCCCAGAACAGGGTTTCGCTACTGACCATGTGCATAGCTACGCGGTTCTGTGCCCCGGCCAATGGCAGAATGGTCGGGCGTTCGGCACCCGGCAGCAGCGCGACGATTTCGTCCAGACGCTCGCTCGGCGCGTGCAGCATGATGTACTTGGATTCACGCGCCTGGATCACGCCCTGAATACGGGTCATCAGACGGTCGATCAATTGCTGTTTGGCTTCCGGCATTTCGCCATCGCGTTGGATAAGGCAGGCTTTCGAGCGGTAAATCACTTCAACTTCACGCAGCCCATTGGCTTCCAGCGTGGCGCCGGTGGAGACCAGGTCACAGATGGCGTCGGCCAAACCGGCACGTGGCGCGACTTCAACCGAACCGTTCAGCAAACAGGATTTGAAGCGCACGCCCTGTTTGTCGAGGTATTGCTTGAGCAGGTGTGGATAAGAGGTGGCGATGCGGGCATCTTGCAGGCTTTGCGGGCCGGTGTATTCACTGTCGAGCGAGGTGGCCAGCGACAGGCGGCAACCGCCGAAATCCAGGCGACGCAGGGTGAAATAACGCGGGTCTTCGCCTTGAGCGCGGCGGGTGAGCAGCTCTTCTTCCAGCACGTTCTCACCGATAATACCCAGGTCGACCACGCCATCCATCACCAGGCCCGGGATGTCGTCATCACGGACGCGCAGGATATCGATCGGCATATTCTCTGCGAAGGCGATCAGGCGTTGTTGCTGCAGGTTGATTTTGATCCCGCAGCGCGCCAGCAATTCCTGAGACTCATCACTCAGGCGGCCCGATTTCTGCATTGCTATCCGTAAACGTGTTTTATCCAGCATGGTAACCTCTGTTTAATCTGTAATTTTATGAATTTATTATGAAAATTATTTTATCTGTCTGTCCGGAGCCAAAAAAAAACCCTCGGAAGAAATCTTCCGAGGGCTCTCTCTTGCATTCTGCGCGCCACTGGAAGATTAAAAAACCGTCTTCCAGCACACATCGCCTGAAAGACTAGTCAGGGTGATGGTGATGATGGTGGCTGAACTGAATGCGTGTCATGATGTTTTCTCTGTATAAAGTCGCTACAAACTCAATTGCTAATTAACCTAAACTATCCACTGTCTTTCACGCAACTCTTTTTTCTCGTCATAAATTTAATTTATTGAAACAGGATGAATTATTAGCAAGACGCGACTTTACCTAAGCTTAAGGTCGGTGGATTGAATCACTACGCCGACTGGCGTAGCCTTAATGGGCAAAGCGTTGCAGTCTTCAAGAGAGGAAGCTGATGAAAAAGGTAGCCATTATTGGCCTGGGTTGGTTGGGTATGCCGCTGGCTCTGTCGCTGATGAGCCGTGGGTTTGACGTTGTTGGCAGTAAAACCACGCCGGATGGCGTCGAGGCCGCACGGATGAGCGGGATCGAATGCTATCAGCTGGAACTGACGCCGGAACTGATTTGCGAGCCGGAGGATCTGGAGGCGCTGCTGCGCGTCGATGCGCTGGTGGTAACACTTCCAGCCCGCCGCACCGTCGAAGGCAGCGAAAACTATTTTAATGCGGTGCGCATGCTGGTGGACAGCGCGATGGCCTTCGGTGTGCCGCGCATTCTGTTTACCAGTTCAACCTCGGTGTACGGGGAAACCACTGGCACGGTACGCGAAGATTCGCCGCTGAAGCCGGTTTCACCTTCCGGCCTGGTGCTGGCAGAGCTGGAGCGTTGGCTGCATGAACTGCCGAACACCTCGGTGGATATTTTGCGTCTGGCGGGGCTGGTGGGGGGCGATCGCCATCCCGGGCGTTTCCTGGCGGGCAAAGTCGATGTCAAAGGCGGTTCGCAAGGAGTCAATCTGGTGCATCAGGACGACGTGATCGGCGCGATCCAACTGTTGCTGAAACTGCCGAAAGGCGGCCACGTTTATAACCTGTGCGCCCCGGCCCATCCCACCAAACGTGAGTTCTACCCGGCTCTGGCCGAACAGTTAAATCTGTCGCCGCCGCAGTTTGCCGCCGAGACGGAGCAGGGCGGTCGTCTGGTGGACGGCAGCCGTATCTGCAATGAACTGGGGTTTGAATATCAGTACCCGGATCCGGCGCGTATGCCGGTCAACTAAGCATTTCGAACATGCCCTGCCAAGTGCGGGGCATTTTTTTATCCAGCGCGCAGGGTTACTGCATTAACACCATAGCGGCTGAAATCTCTCCGGCGCGCTGCAAATCCTCCAGCAATGCGCTCAGGGCCTCCTTCGGCACCCCCGGCCGGGTCACCAGACTCAATGCCGCCTGATAAGACAGCGCTTGCCCCCCTAACTGTTTCAATACGCCTTGCTCTACCCAACGCGCAGCGTAATGGGTGGGCAGGTAACCGAGGTACTCGCCGCTGAGCACCAAATGGGCGACCCCTTCCATATGATGGGCGACGGCGCCGAGATTTAACGGTGCCAGCGGACAAAGTTGCTGTGCCAACAAATAGCCGCGTTTAACCCAGCGTGCATTTTCAATCTGTTCACGCCCCGGTTGCTCCAGCGAAAACAGCGGATGATCGCTGCTGCAATAAACCGCCTGCGTCTCTGCTATCCAGGGCTGATACTGCAACTCGTCCAACTGCTGACCGAAATAGCCGATGCCCAAATCGAGTTGCTGATTCAGCAGCCCCTGTTCTATTTCGCCGGGGGCGCAAATGCGGCACTGTAACTGCACATCCTGGTGTCGGCGTTGAAATTGTTTGATGGCATGGCTGAAGGGATTACCCGGCAGCGACACCAGATTATCTACCAGACCAATCTGCAAATCACCGGTCAGTAGCCCATTCAGCGACTGACTGACGCGGGTGAAATCACGCGCGGCGTTGAACAGGGTGCGGCAGGCGATCAGCATGCGTTCGCCTTTCGGCGTCAGCATAAAACCGGAGCGGCCTCGCTGACAGAGGCGAAATCCCAGCCGGGTTTCCAGGGTGGCGAGATGGGTGCTGATGGTCGACTGGTTCATCAGCAACGTTTCCTGGGCGGCGCTGACGCCATGGGCTTCGGCGACGGCGACGAAGACCCGCAGCAGCCGCAGATCAATATCGCTTAGGTTGGTGAGCATCCTTTCCTCCGCAGTAATAGCGCGCAATTAACCATTTCATAACATCCCCAAAATGAAGCTGGCGGCCGTAAAACTGTCTTTTTATGGCATGAATGTTAAATAAAATCCAATGCTTCAATGTGTTAACAAACATCGGTGTTTTCAATACTTACATCCCAAAGATGGAATGGTAGCCCTGTCAGGGGGCGGGTAGCCTGTATTTGTTATCCAAATGTTGAAATTATCTGACAGCCGAATAAGGAAAGATCATGCTGAATCAACCCCAGAGTGGCAATGATATGCCGCGTTTTGCCGGTATCCCTACCATGATGCGTCTGCCCGTTGCCGACGATGCGCGGGGGCTGGATGCGGCCTTCGTCGGTATTCCTCTCGATATTGGTACCTCAAACCGCAGTGGCACGCGCTACGGGCCGCGGCAAATCCGCCAGGAATCGGTGATGATCCGCCCTTACAACATGGGCACCGCTGCCGCACCTTTTGAACGGCTGCAGGTGGCCGACCTGGGGGATATCGCCATCAATCCTTACAGCCTGGAAGACAGCGTTCGTCGCATTGAGTTGGCCTATAACGGCATTCTGGCCCACGGCTGCATTCCACTGACGCTGGGGGGCGACCACACGCTGACGTTGCCTGTGCTGCGCGCCATGGCCAGCCGATATGGCCCGGTCGGCTTGATTCACGTAGATGCTCACTCAGACACCAACGAAGAGATGTTTGGTGAAAAGTTGGCACACGGAACAACTTTCCGGCGAGCCTTTGAAGAGGGGCTATTGCAGCCACAACGGGTCATTCAGATTGGCCTGCGCGGCAGCGGCTATGAGGCTGATGATTTCGATTGGTCGCGCAAGCAGGGGTTCCGCGTGGTACCGGCAGAAGCCTGCTGGTACCGCTCGTTGGCACCGCTGATGGAGGAAGTGCGCGAGCAGATGGGCAATGCGCCGGTTTATCTCAGTTTCGACATCGACGGCCTGGATCCGGCATTTGCACCGGGCACCGGCACGCCGGAGGTCGGTGGGCTGTCGGTCTGGCAGGGCCTGGAAATTGTCAGAGGCTGCCGGGGACTGAATCTGGTCGGCAGCGACGTGGTGGAGGTTTCGCCGCCTTACGATCGTTCCGGCAACACCGCGCTACTGGCGGCCAATCTGTTGTTTGAAATGCTGTGTGTACTGCCGTCGCGATAAGGCGACCGATAACCCGATCGGCGGAGCCGTTGCGCCTGATACCGAATAATAACAAGCATGCGGAGTGACCGATGAATCTCGACCTGCTGGTAGTGGTGTTTTACTTTTTGGTGATAGGGGCGGTGGGTTGGCTTGGCGTTCGCCGGGCCACCACCAAGGAAGATTATCTGGTGGCCGGCCGCAATCTGGGGCCCTGTTTGTACCTGGGCACGCTGTCCGCCGTGGTGCTTGGCGGGGCGTCGACCATTGGCAGCGTTAAGCTGGGTTACACCTACGGGATCTCGGGCGTGTGGCTGTGTGGTGCGCTGGGGGCGGGGATTGTGGTGTTGAGCCTGGTGTTGGCCAAACCCTTGCTCAAGCTAAAGCTCTACACCGTCAGCCAGGTGCTGGCGCGGCGCTATCATCCGGCAGCCCGGGTCACCAGCGGTGCCATTATGCTGGCTTATGACCTGATGGTGGCCGTGACCTCGATTATTGCTATCGGCAGTGTGATGCAGGTGATGTTTGATTTGTCGTTCACCGCATCGATTCTGCTCGGCGGCGGTTTGGTGGTGCTTTATTCCACGCTGGGCGGTATGTGGTCGTTGACGCTAACCGACATCATCCAGTTTATCATCATGACCGTCGGCATGATGCTGGTGTTGATGCCGATGAGCATCGTCAAGGCGGGTGGATGGGCGGCGTTCAGTCACCTGTTGCCGGACAGCTACTACCAGCTGTCGTCGATCGGGCTTGATACCATCCTGGTGTTCTTCCTGATCTACTTCTTCGGCATTCTGATTGGTCAGGATATCTGGCAGCGGGTATTTACCGCCCGCAGCACCAATATTGCTCGCTATGCCGGGTTGGGGGCTGGGGTGTACTGCGTGCTGTATGGGGTGGCCGGTGCTCTGATTGGTATGGCCGGCAAGTTGGTACTGCCGCAACTGACCAATACCGACGGCGCCTTTGCCGCCATTGCTCAGGCGGTGCTGCCGCCGGGTGTCAGCGGGCTGGTGGCTGCGGCGGCGTTGGCGGCGCTGATGTCGACGGCCAGTGCCTGTTTGTTGGCATCGTCAACCATCGCGCTGGAAGATGTATTGCCGGCTGTCCGCAAGCGGCCCTCCGGTGGGCTGGCGGCCGGGAGATTCACGACGTTTGTCATGGGTTGCATTATGTTGGGGCTGGCGTTCGTGGTGCGCGACGTAATGATGGCGCTAACGCTGGCCTATAACCTGTTGGTGGGCGGTATGTTGATCCCGTTGATCGGTGCGATTTTCTGGCAACGCGCCACCAGCACCGGTGCTATCGCCAGCATGCTGACCGGCAGTCTGAGCGTATTGGTGCTGATGTATTATCACGGCATTGAGGCCAACAGCCCAATCTACGGGGGTCTGTTGGCGGGCGGGGCGGCCTTTCTGATTGGCAGCTTGCTGACCCGACCAGGCCCGCTGCCGCAGGTTCAGCCCGAGTAAAGGGTAAAAACGGGGCTGTCGTGCGCAGCCCCAGTGCCGCTTACAGCCAGCCGGATCTCTTCAGTTTTTGATACAGGAAGAAGCAGCCGACGCCGGTCACCCCGAGGATGGTGTGATAGGCCCAGGGGAATTTCAGTTCCGGCATATTGGCGAAGTTCATGCCGTACAGGCTGAATATTACCGTTGGGATCGCCAGGATCGCCCCCCAGCCCGCCAGTCGTTTTACCACTTCGTTCTGTTTTACCGTGACCAGCGCCAGGTTGACGTGCATGGCGTTAGTCAGCATTTCGCGCATATCGTCGATGTTGCTGACCACCTGGCGCGCATGGTCCTGCACATCTCGCACGTAGGCGCGCAGCTCTTTCGGGATCACCTCTTCATGCAGGCGAATCAGTTGATTGCAGATTTCGTCCATCGGCATCGCGGCATTGCGCAGTGCCAGCAGGTGACGGCGCAGGGTATAGACGTTCTCAATGGCGGCCTGATCAAACTCCGATTTAAACATGTTGGCTTCGATGCCTTCGATGGTCTGCTCGAACTTCGCCACCACGGTACGGTAGTTATCCACCACAAAGTCCAGCACCGAATACAAGGCAAAACCCGGCCCACGGCACATTTGCCTGTGGTTTTCCTCGGCTTTGGCGCGGATCGGCGCGTAGCTGGGTGATGCGCCGTGGCGCACTGAAACCAGGAAGTTTTTGCCGACGAAGAAGTGTGTTTCGCCGTATTCGACTTCGCCCTGACCCCACTGCGCGGTTTTGACCACGATAAACAGTGAATCGCCGTAGGCTTCCAGCTTGGGCCGCTGGTGGGCGCAAAGCGCATCCTCAATCGCCAGATCGTGCAGGCCAAACTCCTCCTGCACCTTGCGCATAAAGGCGTCTTCCGGCTGCCACAACCCGAGCCAGACGAAGGTGTCCGGCTGTTTGACCACCTCGCTGATATCATCAATGGTCACTTCACCCAGCCGTTGACCGGCCTTGTACGCCACGCAATTCACAACCATGGTTGCGGTTTCCATCAAGCCACCTGCTATTCAAAAAGAGTTTTGGTGAGAACGTAACATTCGTGCTCTACCGGATAATTCTGCAGCGTCATCTGTAGTTGGTAACCGAGTTTCTCGTAGAAGGGGCGTGCCTGAAAACTGAAGGTATCCAGGCGAACATAACGACAACCCCGCGCCCTCGCTTCCTGTTCCGCCGCCAGCACCACCTTGCGACCTAACCCGCTGCCGCGCTGCGAATCATCCACCCACAGCCATTCCACGCTCAACCAGTTGCCCCAGGTTTCACCGGTCAGGCCTGCGACCACCCGACCGGCTTCATCCTGGCTATAGACGGCAAGGGGTTTGCGTTGGGTAGGGTCAATATACGGGCTATTATGGGCCCGCAAACCCAAACGGATCACGTTGAGGGTTTCTTCGTCAGGTATCTCGGTAACGGTGATGTTCATGTTTCCTCCTTGGTGAACCCTTAACTTAAGCACAGTCCGTGGAAAAGGCAACATGTTGAAATTTAATATAAACATGGGGTCAGCACGCTGGGTGCGTTACGGGCGGCGGGCCAGATGACTTCAGGGGGATGTTCCGGCAACTGGCGGAGAAATAATAGCGCCCCGGCAGGGGCGCAGAAAACTCAGGTTAACTCACTCATGACGCCACGCTGATAGGCCGGGCGTTCGGTTAGTTGCTGATACCAACGTTCCATGTTCGGGCGGGGTTGGCGCTCAATCGGCATTGAGAACCAGGCGTAAGCAAAGCTGCCTAGCGGGATGTCACCGATACCGAACGACTCACCGGAAAGATAAGGCTGGCGGCCCAGGGTTGCTTCCACGATGTCGAAGTGCTTTTCCAGCGCGGCGATCGCCGCTTCAATCTTGGCCATGTCGCGCAGTTCCGGCTTGGTGCGCACCAGGCCCCAGAACACTACGCTAAAGTGGCTGACAATGGTGGAGGTGGTCCAGTCCATCCATTTCTCGGCGCTGGCGCGTGCCTGCAGATCCTGCGGGTAGAACGGCTCGCTGCCAAATTTTGCCGCCAGATAGCGCACTATGGTGTTGGATTCCCACAGCACGAAGTCATCGTCCTGCAGCAACGGCACCAGGCCGTTCGGGTTTAATGAACGGTAGAGCTCATCGTTCACTTTGCCAAAGGCGCCACCGGCATTGATATGGCTGTAGTTCAACTCCAGTTCTGCGGCGCACCACAGCACTTTTCTGACGTTGTTCGAATTTTCACGACCCCAAATGGTCAGCATAGAACGCCTCTTTTATATGGGTTAATTAACCTAAGTACTTATTCGTACGCCACAATTGAGTCGTTGTCACACCGGAAGGCATTTTTTGCCGACCGGGCGGCACATTCAGCGCTCCCAGCGGCAAATCTCCCAGCCGTGCTCCACCGCCAGCGCGTTGAGCTCTCTGTCCGGATTAATCACCGTGGCGCTGTCGACATATTCCAACATCGCCTTGTCGTTGAGGGAGTCGCTGTAACCGTGGCTGTGCTCGAAGCTCAGCTCCGGGTGTTCAGCCAGCCACTTTTTCAGGCGAGTTACCTTGCCCTGTTGGTAAGTCATGGTGCCGTAAGTGTTACCGGTGAAGCGGCCGTCTTGCACCTCAACGCCAATCGCCAGTGCGTCGTCGGCACCCAACTGTGCGGCAATCGGCGCGACCAGATGTTCGCCGGTGGCGGAAATAACCAAAATGCAGTCACCGCGCTCGCGGTGCCACAGCAGTCGTTCACGAGCGGCGGGGTAGACACGCGGCAGAATATCGCGGCGGATATAACGCTGCACCCAACCGGCCACCGTCTGGGTGTTCAGGCCGGCCAATGGGGCCAGCGTGGCCTGCATGTAATCCTCCATCGACAGCTTGCCCTGATAATAGAGCTGCATCAGCTGCTGTTCCTGCTGTTCCAGTTCCGCCGGCGCAAACCCCTCGGTGACTAACCAGCGCATCCACAGGCTGGCGCTGTCATCATCAATCAGGGTTTCATCCAGGTCGAATAAGGCTAAATCCATCAGTATTTCTCCAGCAGGCAGGGAGTGAAATGGGGGTGTATACAGAATAGCGGATAGCGTAAGCCGCCAGCCAGTGGCGGCAAACAAATTGCGCAGAGCATAAGAAACCTTGATGACAGTTTTGCGACGCTTTGTTGAATCTTTGCATAACTTAGAACGCAACAATATTGGCTGGCGTCTCTGGCGGGGTGGTAACTATAGGGCTAATGCACTGGCCATCCAGGAGTTAACGATGCTGATCATTCGCCTTTATAGCGGTCCGGTTTTTGTCGGAGATGAAGAGGAACAGGATAATGACGCCACCACTGACGTTGAAGACGCTGCCGCAACTGAGTCTTTCGCAGCTTGACGGCGACCGGCGACAGCGGCAGGCATTTCTTGACGGGTTGCGTGAGGCCGCCCGTGACGTAGGTTTTTTCTATCTGCGCGGACACGGCGTGGATAACAGGTTGAATGCTCAACTGCAGCAGCATGCCCGGCAGTTTTTTGCGCTGCCGGAAGCGGACAAGCTGGCGGTGCAGATGGTGCATTCGCCGCATTTCCGCGGTTATAACCGAGCGGCGGCCGAACTGACGCGCGGACAGCCGGACTGGCGCGAACAGTTCGATATCGGCGCGGAGCGTCCTGCGTTGCAACTGGCCAATGAGACTCCGCGATGGGCGCGTTTACAGGGGCCGAATCAATGGCCTGAGGCGCTACCCGCACTCAAACCGCTGCTGTTGCAGTGGCAGCAGGCGATGACCGCCATGTCGCTACGGCTGTTGCGTGCTTTTGCGCTGGCGCTTTCTTTGCCGGAGCAGGCATTTGATTCGCTCTATGGCGACAAACCCAATGAACATATCAAACTGATCCGCTACCCGGGGCGTGATGCTACCGACAGCGGGCAAGGGGTGGGCGCCCATAAAGACTCTGGTTTTCTCAGTTTTTTGCTGCAGGACCGGCAGAAAGGCCTGCAGGTTGAAGTTGACGAAGGGCGCTGGGTTGACGCCGAACCGCTTGAAGAAAGCTTTGTGGTCAACATCGGTGAACTGCTGGAGTTGGCAACCAACGGCTATCTGCGTGCCACGGTGCACCGGGTAGAGACGCCGCCGGCAGGCAGCGAGCGCCTGTCGATTGCCTTCTTCCTCGGGGCACGGCTGGACGCCGTGGTGCCGCTGTATCAGCTCCCTGCGCATTTGGCGGCCGAGGCGCGTGGTCCAGCCAGCGATCCGCATAATCCGCTGTTGCGTGACGTGGGCTTTAACTACCTGAAAGGACGCATTCGCTCACATCCCGACGTGGCGCAGCGCTATTATCAGGACGTTGTCGCCTAATGGAAGGGGGCGCCGCATGCAGCGCCCAATGGGTTAAATCGGGTCGAACATGTTCGACCCTACGGTTTTACATCAGGGCCGCGATTACTCCGCCAGAGCCTGCTGCAGATCGGCGATCAGATCATCCGCATCCTCAATGCCTACCGACAGACGCAGTAACTGTGGCGTGATGCCGGTTTTTAGCCGCTGCTCCAGCGGGATCGACGCATGGGTCATGCTGAACGGTTGGCTAATCAGGCTTTCCACGCCGCCCAGACTTTCTGCCAGGGTGAACAGTTTTGAACGCTTGATCACCCGGCGGGCAAAGGCATCGTCACCTTTTAGGCGCACCGAAATCATGCCGCCGAAACTGCTCATCTGCTTCGCCGCCAGCGCGTGTTGTGGATGGCTCGGCAGGCCCGGATAGTAGACTTCTTCCACCTGCGGTTGGCTTTCCAGCCACTGGGCGATGCGCAAGGCGCTATTACTGTGACGCTCCATGCGCAGCGCCAGCGTGCGGATACCGCGCAACGTCAGGAAGCTGCTGAACGGATCGAGAATGCCACCTACCGCGTTTTGCAGGAAACCCAGCTGTTCGGCCAACTCCGGGTTATTCCCTACCGCGGCCACACCGGCCACCACGTCGGAATGGCCATTGAGGTATTTGGTGGCGGAATGCACCACCACGTCAAAGCCGAGTTCCAGCGGACGTTGAATATAAGGTGAGGCGAAGGTGTTGTCCGCCACGCTGATTAAATCGTGTTTTTTGGCGATCGCCGCGATCGCACTCAAGTCCGCCAGCTTCAACAGCGGATTGGTCGGCGTTTCCACCCAGATCATTTTGGTATCCGGTTCGATCGCCTGCTCCAGTGCGGTAATGTCCGCCGGTGAAACATAGGTCACACGCAATCCGGCGGTGCGGCTACGCACCTTTTCCAGCAGGCGATAGGTCCCGCCGTACAGATCGTCAACCGCCACCAGGTGGCTGCCCTGATCGAGCAGCTCCAGCACCGTCGAGCAGGCCGCCAGGCCAGAAGCGAAAGCGTAGCCGCGGCTGCCGCTTTCCAGTTCGGCGATGGCACTCTCCAACGCGGTACGTGTTGGATTGGCGCTGCGCGAATATTCATAGCCGGTATGCTCCCCCGGTGCCGGTTGGGCATAGGTGGAGGTGGCATAAATGGCCGGCATCACTGCGCCGGTAGCGTCCGGCGTATAGCCGGCGTGAACGGTCAACGTATCAAACTTGGCCATACAATCATCCTTATTAACGTAATTTTTGGCGCCAGGCGTTAAGTACGTCTGTGCGGGTAATCAGACCGAGGAAACGCTCACCGTCAAGTACCACCGCCACGTGGCCGTGATTGAAGGTGGCGAGCAAATCCTGATAGCTGGCTTCCTTTTGCAAGGTTTTGACCGAATGGGTCATGGCGCGGGAGGCCGGCAGGCTGAAGTGTTTGGCGTCTGCCTGCACGGCATTCAGCAGATCCCACTCGTCGATCAGACCGATCACCCGATCGCCCTCCAGCACCGGCAACTGTGAAATGTCATACAACCGCATGCGGGCATGGACGATCGCCAGAGTATCTTCCGATGCCACCGACACTGCCGCGCCCTCGTCATGGCGGTAGGCGATCAGATCGCGCAGATCGCCATGTTGTGGTTTGCTCAACAGGCCCTGTTCCAGCATCCAGTGATCGTTATACATTTTAGACAGGTACTTGTTGCCGCTGTCGCACACGAAGGTGACCACCCGCTTGGGTTCTGTCTGCGCCTGGCAATAGCGCAGCGCGGCGGCCAACAGGGTGCCGGTAGACGAGCCGGCCAGCACACCTTCTTTACGCAGCAGGTCGCGTGCGGTGGTAAAGGCCTCGGCATCGCCGATGCGGTAGGCGTTGCGCACCTGGTTGAAATCGCTTAACGGCGGGACGAAATCCTCACCTATGCCTTCCACCAGCCAACTGCCGGCCTCGCCTATCTGGCCGTTATCAAGATAGTCCGCCAGGATCGAACCGGCCGGGTCAGCCAGCACAAATTCGGTCTGCGGCGATACTTCGGCAAAATAGTGGCTAAGACCGCCCAGCGTGCCACCGGAGCCGACACCGACCACGATAGCATCCACCTGATGGTCCATCTGTTGCCACAGTTCCGGGGCGGTGGTGCGGGAATGGGCCGCCGGATTGGCAGGGTTGTTAAACTGATCGATATAGAACGCGCCGGGCGTCTCGCTCGCCAGGCGTTTGGCGTAGTCCTGATAGTAAGCCGGGTGGCCCTTGCCCACGTCGGAACGGGTCAGCAAAACTTCCACACCCAGCGCACGCAAATGGAAAATCTTCTCCCGGCTCATTTTGTCCGGTACCACCAGCAGCAGTTTATATCCCTTCAGGGCAGCCACCAGCGCCAGCCCCAGGCCGGTATTGCCGGCGGTGGCTTCAATGATGGTACCGCCTGGCTGCAGGCTGCCGTCACGCTCCGCCTGTTCGATCATCGATAGTGCCACGCGGTCCTTGATCGAACCGCCGGGGTTTTGATTCTCCAGTTTGACGAACAGCCGACAGGGGCCGGTATCGAACCCGGTCAGTTCCAGCATCGGAGTGTTGCCGATCATATCGATGACGGAATGAGGTATGGCCATGGGGTGTCTCCAAAATAATGCGGTTTAAAAGCCGTTATATGGATGATAGCTCTGCCAATAAGCGCATTAAAAAGAACAAATAACCGTTCAATATGCATTTTTGGAATATATTAATCTTATTTGGACGTATGGAGGCGCAGATGTTCAGCAGTTTAGATGTGCAGCCGTTTAGCGGTGAGTAGTATAAAAAAAACACTTACGGCTGGCTTTTTATCCAAATTACGCGTAACAGCGTACAGTTATGTAAAAATGATGAAAATTCATGCTAAACCCTGCAAAAATAAGATGAATCTAATAAACTCACAGCAAGGGCATTTTCGGTGCGCCGCTCACCCGTCATGGGGCCGCAGGGAGTTTGCGGTTGGTAAATGCGTGCCGGGCCACTCTCGCTGGTTGGCTGAAAACGTGAATATGTTTGAAAGTTAACGCTATTTCAATGATTTGAATGGATACTCTGGCGACGTCATGATGAAAAGAAACTTACCTAGCACTCTGAAAAAATTAACTTTTAGCGTCAGCATACTGTTGCTGGCCGTACCTGTTGTTCAGGCGGCCGAAGCGCCGGCCGCGCCACAGGTTGACGCCAAGGCCTACGTGCTGATGGATTACAACAGCGGAAAAATCCTGGCGGAAGGCAATGCCGACACCCGTCTTGACCCCGCCAGTCTGACCAAGATCATGTCCAGCTATGTGATCGGCCAGGCGATCAAGGCCGGCAAGATTAAACCTGAGGATATGGTGACCGTGGGTAAGGACGCCTGGGCAACCGGCAACCCGGCGCTGCGCGGCTCCTCGTTGATGTTTATCAAGCCGGGCGATCAGGTGCCGGTAATGGAACTGAACAAGGGCATCGTTATTCAGTCGGGTAATGATGCCAGCATCGCGTTGGCTGATTATGTCGCGGGCAGTCAGGATTCGTTTGTTGGCTTGATGAACAACTACGCCAAATCTCTGGGCCTGCAGAATACCCATTTCCTGACGGTGCACGGCCTGGATGCGGAAGGGCAGTACAGCACCGCACGCGATATGGCGCTGCTCGGCCAGGCACTGATCCGCGATGTGCCGGATGAGTACGCGTTGCACAAAGAAAAAGAGTTCACCTTCAATAAAATTCGTCAGGTTAACCGCAACCGTCTGTTGTGGAGCACCAACCTGAGCGTCGATGGCATCAAAACCGGTTATACCGGTGGCGCCGGGCATAACCTGGTAGCCTCCGCTACCGACGGGCCAATGCGTTTGATTTCGGTAGTGTTGGGGGCGCCAAGCGACCGTATCCGCTTTAGTGAAAGTGAAAAACTGCTGACCTGGGGTTTCCGCTTCTACGAAACCGCCACGCCAATTAAAACTGACAAGCCGTTTGTGACCCAGAAAGTGTGGTTTGGCGACGTCGGCGAAGTGCCATTGGGCGTAGCGAAAGACGCAGCCGTTACCATCCCGAAAGGGCAGATGAAAAACCTGAAGGCCAGTTACAAGCTGAACCAGCCGACGCTGGAAGCCCCGCTGGCAAAAAATCAGGTGGTCGGCACCATTGATTTCCAGCTTGACGGTAAAACCATTGAACAGTATCCGCTGGTGGCGATGCAGGAAGTGAAAGAAGGTAACTTCTTCAGCCGTATCTGGGACATGGTGATGATGAAGCTGACCCAGTGGTTCGGTAGCGTGTTTGGTTAAGGGTTACAGCAATAAGCTTTAAGAAGAGGGCGCCGTCATTGATGATTGCGCCCTCATTTTTTATCAGTTACAGGCCACTACCTTGATCGCCAATCCACCTTGCGATGTCTCGCGGTACTTGGCGTTCATGTCTTTGCCCGTCTCATACATGGTTTCGATCACCTTATCCAGGCACACGCGCGGTTCACTGGTGCGGCGTAGCGCCATACGTGCGGCATTGACCGCCTTCACCGCGGAAATCGCGTTACGTTCGATACAGGGTACCTGAACCTGACCGGCCAGCGGATCGCAGGTTAGCCCCAGGTGATGTTCCATGGCGATCTCCGCCGCGATACAAACCTGTGCCGGGCTGCCGCCCATCAATTCTGCCAACCCTGCTGCGGCCATTGAGCAGGCGACGCCCACCTCGCCCTGACAGCCCACTTCGGCACCGGAGATTGAAGCGTTCATCTTGTACAGCGCACCGATCACACCGGACGTCAGGAAATAACGGCTGTAGGAATTGGGGTTTACCGGGCGGATAAACTGGTCGTAATAGGCCAGCACCGCCGGGATGATGCCACAGGCGCCGTTGGTCGGGGCGGTGACCACACGGCCACCGGCAGCATTTTCTTCGTTAACGGCAAAGGCGAACATGTTGATCCAGTCGACCACGTTCATCGGATCGATATTGTTCTTGTCACCGGTCACCAACAGGCGGCGCAGGGCAGCGGCGCGGCGCTGAACCTTCATCGGTCCGGGCAACAGACCTTCGGTGTTCATACCGCGTTCGATGCCCGCGCGCATCACCTGCCAGACGTCGGCGAAGTGCGCGTCGATCTCGGCCTTGCTGTGCAGCGCCAATTCGTTTTGCATCACCAGGCCGGATAGCGACAAACCGGCGTCTTTACAGTGTTGCTGCAAGTCTCGCGCCGAGTTGAACGGGAAGGGCACCTGAACCGGATTGGCCGCAGCCAGGCCGAAGTTTTCTTCATCGACGATAAAACCGCCGCCGGTAGAGTAATAGGTTTTGCTGTGTAACAGTTGTTCACCGGCGAAGGCGCTGATGCGCATGCCGTTTTCGTGCAGCGGTAAATTATCGCTGTTGAAATTCATGCTGGTTTGCAGCGGGAAATCAACCTCGTGGTGGCCCTTGGCCAGCAACAGGCGGCCGCGTTGTTCAACGTCGCGGATAAAACCGGCGATACCGTCGATATCAACATCGTGCGGCAGGTTACCCGCCAACCCCATGATAATGGCGATATCGGTGTGGTGACCTTTGCCGGTCAGCGACAGCGAACCGTAGACGTCCACCACCACGCGAGTGGTATCCATCAACTGCTGGCTGGCAATCAATTCATCGACAAACAGCTTGCCGGCTTTCATCGGGCCGACGGTGTGGGAGCTGGATGGGCCAATACCAATTTTGAAAATATCGAAAACGCTGACCATGGTCTCGCCTCCTTCTTCAGGTGTTAGGCGTTAATGCAGGAAAGGGGGCCGTGCTGAAAAGCCGGCGCAAGGTAGCGCCGGCTGGGCTTGATTAGAAGCTGTACAGGATTGCGGAGATGGCGATCAGGCCCATCACTACCACGAACACGTTACTGATGTGGCCGCTGTATTTGCGCATGGCCGGCACTTTACGGATAGCGTACATCGGCATCAGGAACAGCAGCATGGCGATGATTGGGCCACCCATATTCTCGATCATGCCGAGGATGCTTGGGTTCAGGGTCGCAACAATCCAGGTAGTCACCAGCATAAACAGGGCGGTGATGCGGTTCAGTTTGTTGGTGCTGATGGTTTTACCGCGGCTTTTCATCGACTTGGCAATCAGACCGTTAAAGCCTTCACGTGCACCCAGATAGTGACCGAGGAACGATTTGGTGATGGCGATAAAGGCGATAACTGGTGCGATGTAGGCAATCATCGGGTTATTAAAGTGGTTAGCCAGGTAAGACAGAATGGAGATGTTCTGCGCCTTGGCTTCCGCCAGGTTTTCCGGCGACAGGCTCAGCACGCAGCTGAACACGAAGAACATTACGGTCAACACCATCATGATGTGAGCGAAGCCCAGAATGCGGGAGCATTTCTTCTCGGCTTCTTCCTGACCGTACTCTTCACGCTTGGCTACGGCAAAGGCAGAGATGATTGGTGAGTGGTTGAAGGAGAACACCATCACCGGGATCGCCAGCCACAGTGTGATAACCAGACCATGACCCATACCCGTGCCTGCGCCGGACAGAGAAACGTTATCGAAGATGGCGGTGGTCCAGTTCGGGATCAGGTACACAGCCAGCAGCATCAATACGGCGACAAACGGGAACACCAGGATACTCATGGTCTTCACGATAGCCTGCTCGCCGAAACGCACGATAGTCATCAGGCCGACAATCAGGATCAACGACAAAATGGCACGTGGCGGCGAAGCCATCCCCAGTTGGTGGGTAATGAAGCTGTCGACAGTGTTGGTGATGGCGACGCTGTAAACCAACAGAATGGGGTAAATGGCAAAGAAGTAGAGCAGGGTGATCAGCTTACCGGCGCTGATACCAAAGTGTTCTTCAACGACTTCGGTGATGTCTTCACCGGCGTTTTTGCCGGAAAGAACGAAGCGGCACAGGCCACGGTGCGCAAAGAAGGTCATCGGGAACGCAATGATGGCCATGATGATCAGGGGGATCAAACCACCGATACCGGCGTTGATTGGCAGGAACAAAACGCCCGCGCCAATCGCGGTGCCATACAGGCCCAACATCCACATGGTGTCGGTTTTACGCCAGGTACTGGTAGAGCCAGAAGCCGCAGAGGCTATAGTGCCGGTCTGTGTAGTGTCCATAAATATCTCCGAAGTGAACACGCTAATTTAAAATTAAAGGCAAAACTTAAGGTTAAATCCGAATGACGCAATATCAGATGGCGGCATCGGTAAGAATCAGATGTTGCTTGCGGGGATGGTTGGCGTCCCCCTGGTTGTTTAATCGTCTAATTACCCTTGGCAGTTGTGCCGGATAACTAATCAAATGATATTTAGCCTATATAGGGCGTCGTATCGGGACTGCTGCCGGAAGGTCATTGCCTGCCGATTTTCGTTGGCGGCAAGATAACGATTTACAGTAGAAACAACCGTGATCATGCTCTCAAATGCGTAATGTGTGCGGCTAAATGCGTTTATATTGGTTTTTCATGCATATGTTGCGCGCTTGTGTAAGATTTCATGCTGAAAACGCTCTCATCAATGTTTCAGGGTTTATCTGGTATGAGCAATCTGTAACCAGATAAAACGCTGCCGTTGTCAGCAAGTCGAGCAATATATTTTAAGCGAGAGTTTGGATCTAGCTAAAAACCCGGATTAAGCGGTTTTAGTGACACAGATCACATTGCGATTTAAAGCGAAATTTGTCTTAACGTATTGTTTTTATTTTATTTATTTTGAATATCCAGCTAATAACGTGGGTAAACTAGTTAAGTGGATAGCGGATAGAATTGCTTAATCATTCATCATATAAATAAGCTGGATTGGTTATATTTAAAGCGCGTTAGTTGCGTAATTGTTGATATTTATCGCGCGGACGCTACTGCGATTTATCATATAAAAGCGTTGTTATGCAGAGTGAAAAAGTAATATTGCGTAAGATTTATCTGCGCAGAAGGAATAAGCCTGCAAAACTGTTTCAATTTATTAACCTGCTTTCGGGTAGGGATAATAAAATAATCGAATCAATTGCACGTTATTTGTCCAAAGTCTTGCTGGGATAGAAGGGGGGTGAAGAGCACCGCCGACCGGGGTCGACGGCTGGATGCAGATTAAAAACGAATGGCGATCGCGTTTTCGCTGAAAAACTCCGCAAACTCGGGGTCAGGCTGGCGATCGGTGATCACCCGGTCGAATTGAGTCAATGGCCCGATGCAGGCGGGTTTGGTTTTGCCGAATTTACTGTGGTCGGCCACCAGGATTTTTTGTTGTGACATCGTTATCGCCCGGTGCTTCATCTCCAGTTCATCAAAGTTAAAGCAGGTTGCGCCATGCTGCAGGCTCAAACCGGCGGCGGAGATAAAGGCGATATTGGGGCAGATATGATCCAGCTCGCTGTGGCGGCCGACGGCGGTGAATATATAGTTGTTCGGCTTGAATTCGCCGCCGCACAGGATCACCTTGCAGTTCGGTTTGTCCTGTAACGCCAGGAAGGTATTGAGTGAGTGGCAGACCGCGGTGAAGACCAGGTCGTCAGCGATTGCGTCGATGATCGCCGGCGTAGTGGTGCCGCAGTCGAAAAATACGGTGTCGTTTTCGCTGATAAGCTGCGCGGCGAGCAGGCCGATACGGCGTTTTTCCGTGACCTGCTTGGCTTTTTGGTCGGAAACAAAATAGTGGGTCACGCCGTTACTGCGCGGATCGGCCACCACGTAACCGCCCAGCAGAACCACGGCCGCCGGTTCTGCGCTGAGATCGCGGCGAATGGTCATTTCTGACACGCCCAACAGGACGGCGGCTTCTTTTAAGTGGATCTTGTCAGAGCGCTTTAACGCCTGGACTAATCGATTGAGACGTTCTTCGCGCCGCGTTTCCATCTGTCTGTCTTCCCACAGGGTTAAGAAAGTTTCATCAGGGCTGAACACACAAATGCGGGGTAATAGCGGCCCAGCCATTGGCTGAACTTATTACCCCGCATCAGATTATCACGGCGTGCGCCCGGTACCCAGACGCCTCAGGTTATCAGTAGCTGCCGGCAGCGGCCTGATCACCGGAAACGATTGCTACGCCAGAGCTGGTGCCGATACGCGTTGCACCTGCTTTGATCATCTTCTCGGCGGTTGCGCGATCGCGCACGGCGCCGGATGCTTTAACGCCCATCTCACTGCCCACCGTCGCGCGCATCAGTTTGACGTGCTCTTCACGAGCACCGCCGGTGCTGAAGCCGGTAGAGGTTTTAACGAAGGCCACATCGAGTTCGCGACACATTTCACAAACCTGAACGATCTGCGCATCGCTGAGCAGGCAGGTTTCCAATATTACCTTCAACGGGATCGCCGCGCAAACCTCGCGCACTGCGGCGATGTCGGCTTTAACTTCATCCAGCAGGCCGCTTTTCAGCCAACCCACGTTGATCACCATGTCAATTTCCTGCGCGCCGGCAGCAATTGCCGCTTTAGCTTCGAAAGCTTTGGTTACCGTCAGGCCGGCACCCAGCGGGAAACCAATCACCGAGCAGATTTTCACTTCGCTTTCTTGCAGCAGGTGCGCAGCCAATGGCACGTAACCAGAGTTAACGCAGACGGCGTAGAAGTTGTGCTGTTGCGCTTCTTCACACAGTTTGGCGATTTGCTCTTCAGTGGCATCCATCGCCAGCAGGGTGTGATCGACATAGCGGGCGTAATCAATGTTTTCGGTAGTCATCTCGATTCCTTATTAAGGTTTTATCAAAGCAGGATGTGAGTAATGTTAGAATAATAACATTTAACTGGCGGCAAACATAGTGATGTTTAAAAATGAATGCCAGATCATCGTTTTTTGGCTGTTTAACGTATAACATGGGGTGAGATAAATGTTATTTAAGTAACATTTTAGGCGTTGGTCGCGGGATAACTCGCGTGAACACCCAGGGGAAAAGTATGGATATGATAATAAATTTGGCGCCAGAACAGTTCGGAGCGCAACCGTATGAAGTTTTCCGCAATGCGGATTTTGTAGTCACCGCTTTTAACTGTGAAGCCGCAGGGCCGATGCTGACGCTGGCAAACCGCCGTGGCTCACTGCGAGTATTGCCTTACCGCGCGCTGACGATTTGGGATGCCGATTTTGATGGTTACTCGTTGAAGTCGGGCCGTCGCAGTGTCAAAACTCTCGGGGGCAAACCGGACGGCAGTGTTGCCTTTCATTCCCCCTGGTCACCTCAGGGTGGCTCATTCTTAGACATGCAGCTTGTCTGGTTGCAGGTTGAGGGTGATACGCTGGCGCTGTACGGCCGTGGGGAATCTGCCCATCAACATTGTCGGTTGCGTCCGGCGGTCCGTTTGACGGCGGACAGTGCTCAATTCTCCATTGATATGCAAATTACCAACCTTGCCGACCGCCCCCTGCCGCTAAGTTATGTTTGCCAGCTTAACTACGGCTGTATTCCCGCAGCGGTGTTCAGGCAGAACCTGCCGACGCCGGCGCTGACGCCACCGGGGAGCATCACCGAAGAAGGGCTACAGTGCTCGGACGATTTGTCACTGTATGTTGATCAGGCCGAGTTCTATATGTTGGCGTCGAAGGGGAGGCGATATGTTACGCGTTTCTCCACCGAGCAGTTCAATTATGGCCTGCGCCGCATTACACAGCAGGGAAATCAGCGCCTGTTCAGGTTCATTCAGCCGGCCACCTGTAGTCCGCAAGGGCAAAGTGAACACTCGAGAATGATGATCGGGGCGGGGAAAACGCGGGAGTTCTGCGTGACAACCGGGGTGGTGTGATAACCGGGGCGGTGCCGCCCCGGCCAAAATACAGGCTTACTCTTTCACCCAGCCCTTGCGGATCGGGAAGGCGAACAGGAAGCGGTATAGGCGCGTCAGTTTGTCGGCGATGCTATCGCCAAACAGGTTCCAGACCAATTGAGCAAACAGGCAGCCGACCAGGCCGAGCAGGAAGCCGCCTACCATATCCAGCGGCCAGTGTACGCCCAGATAGACGCGCGACCACGCAATGCCGGCCGCGACAGTCAGCAATAAAATGCCTGACCAGACCCGGTGCCAGAACAAAAAGGCCAGAGCGAAAGTGAAGATGGCGGTACCGTGATCGCTGGGGAAGGAGCTGTCCGGCGCATGGGCCAGGAAAGTATAACCGACACCGGCCACAAACGGCCGTTCGTGCGGCAGCAGCATGCCAATGGTCGCGGAGGCAAGCATGGCGAACAGCAGAGCAATTGTCGTCTTGGCCACCACTTGACGCTGCGACACCAGTTGATTCTGCGGCCCCCACAGCCATAGCCCAACGATCAGCATAGGTACGATAGCGATCAGATCGCGCGCCAAAAAGGTGGCGGTATCAATCAACCACTCGGGGGACGCCGGGGTCGCGTTGATCCAGGCGAAAAGAAGATAATTCAATTGCTCCATAATATTTACCTCGTCTTGCGGCGGAGATACCCGCTCACCATCCAATAAACAGCCAGTTGGCTGAGCCAAACCCACCAACCCGCCCACAGGTTATGGGTAAAAAAATGAGCGCCGCGCATCACCTGACCAAAACCCATCAGCATGCCGAGCGCAATACCGCCGAACCAGCACCAGTAGGCCAGGCGCGGGCGTTGCGGATAAAACAGGAAAAACAGCGCCATCACCGCAAAACCGCTGGAGGCATGACCACCAGGGAAGCAACGGCCCGGCCCGGGCTCTGTCGGAATGGTGCCGAACAGCGGGTAGGACATCGCCTTGCCGCCGTATTCGATCAAATCCCATGGGCAGGAATGTGCGCTGGTGGCTTTAAGAATGCCGACCACCAATGGGCCAATGCCGATCAGCAACATGCTGACGATCATGCGCGGGTTACGGCGGTAAATGCCCCAAAACAGCGCCAGCACCGCACCGGTAATAACGCCAATTTTCAGCAAACGGTGGTTAATCAGGTCCAGCCAGCGATCGTTCTGCCAGGGGAAATGTCCGCTGGTGGCATCGAACCAGTAATTGCTGACAGCCCAGTCCAATTGTTCGTTACGCGACAGCCAAAGGAACAGCAAGCCACTGACTACCAATCCCAAAACCTGCCAACGGTAAAAGGATGCCGGCAGGGAGTAAAGGGCGTTAGTCTTAATTTGGGGTGTTGTTGAGGATTGATTTAATGAAGGTTTTGGGTTCACGCGCAGGCTCGGTGACATTAACGGATGTTGCCACTGTAATAATTCTGTCTTAAGAAAACCTTAATGCCCAGAGTACCGAGCTTAAGAAAGCAATAGGCGGATTATTGGCTTTCGGCTAAGGTAATCGTTTGCTTTTTATTGGAATGATGTGGTGATGACAAGAAAATTGAATTTGGCGCTGTTGGCAGCCTGTAGTGCGGTTTTTTCCCCTTTGGTATCAGCGCAGGTTACCGGGCCGATTGTGGTGCAGGGCGCGATGCCGGTAGAGGCAGAACGTTTTGCCCAACGCCTGGAAAACCCGCGTGAAGAGCAGATTGGCGGTTGGCGTTTCTGGCGCGGCACGGTGGATGGCTATCCGGTGGTGGTGTCAGAAACCCTGAAAGGCATGTCGAATGCAGCGGCCGCGACGGCTATTGCCGCAACCCAATTTCATCCGGTAGCAATTATCAATCAGGGAACTGCCGGTGGCCACGACCCGGCGCTGAAGGTGTACGACATCGTATTGGGCAAGTATTCGGTCAGCCTGGGCGCGTTTAAAACACCGAAGAAGGCGGCGGGGGAAGGCAGTGACTCGCGACAATGGCAGCCGATGGATTTACTGGCTTCGAAAGGCAGTGCCGGTGAAGATAAAAATGCCCACAGCATCCGTCAGTTTCCGGCTGACGCCAAACTGTTGGCGATAGCTGAAAGTGTGAAGAGTGGCTATACCCAGGGCAAGGTGGTTGAAGGGGTTATTGGTTCCGCCGATGTGTGGAACAGTGAACTGGACCGTATTGGTTACTTCCACGAAAACTATCATACCTCGGTTGAAGAGATGGAGACCGCCTCCGCTGCGCAGATCGCCGCATCCTTCAACATCCCTTTTGTCGGCATCCGCGTGCTGTCCAACAATATTACCAATCAGGGTAAATACGATCCGCAGACTGGCCTGGCGTGCCAGGATTATGTCTATCAGGTGGTGAAAGCTTATATCGCCAAAAACGCAACTCGTTAATGATTTATCCTAATTAATGGCCATTGGTGGGTTATTGCCACTGGCCATTGCATATTGTAAAGAAGATTAAACTACTGGCGAGCTTGCCGGTAGTGTATTAGCTTATGCCCGGAGCATTTAATAAATTGTAGGGATATAAACATGAACAAGGCATCCGTTGTATTTTCCGGCCTGCTGATGGCCGTTTCCGCCAGCGCCATTGCTGCTACCTCGTCCGAAGACACCGATATCAGCAAGCAACCGCTGGAAAAGGTCGCTCCTTACCCGAAAGCCGAAAAGGGCATGAGCCGCCAGGTGATTTACCTGCCGAAGCAGGAACACGAAGAGAATTTCAAGGTTGAACTGCTGATTGGCAAAACGCTGGAAGTGGACTGTAACCGCCACATGATTGGCGGTACGCTGGAAACCAAAACCCTTTCCGGTTGGGGTTACGACTACCTGGTAGTGGAAAAACTGTCTGAACCGGCTTCCACCATGATGGCTTGCCCGGACAATACCAAACAGCAGAAATTTATCGCTGCCAACCTGGGTGACGCTGCCATGCAACGTTACAACAGCCGCCTGCCAATCGTGGTCTACGCACCGAAAGACGTGGAAGTGAAATACCGCGTGTGGAAAGCCGAAGACACCGTCAGCAAGGCAGAACAGAAGTAATACCGATGCGTGCTAACCATTAGCACGGCTAAGTGATTACCCGAAAATGAACCCGTCTGGAGAGTGCATTGCGCCGTTGGCCATTGCCCCTCGGACGGGTTTTTTTGTTTATCGCACCCTGGCGTGAAGCAATAGAAAACGGCAGTAAAAGTCTGTAGTTTGACGTGTATTCCGATAAAGGCTGCAGGATTAAAATGTCAGCTTTATATGCGCAACAATAAAATTCACCTGACTGGGCAAAAATGACAAAATTAATTGAATTTACCGCCATTACTGAAGCAGCAGAACGGCTCAACGGGAAAGTTATTCGCACCGCCACTATTCCAGCACCGAAACTGACTGAAAAACTACAGAGGCCGGTTTTCCTGAAACTTGAAAATACTCAGCTGGGGGGTTCTTTTAAAGCCAGGGGCGTGCTTAACAAGTTTTTGAGCCTGGTGGATAATGTTAAAGATAACCGGTTTGTGGCGGTGAGCGGCGGTAATTTTGGCATTGCGATAGCCGAGGCGGCGAAGATCTTTGGGGCTGATGTCACTATTATTATGCCGAAAAGTGCCCCGGCAACCGCCATTGACCGAGTGGGGGAACTGGGCAGCTCTGTTATCGTGGAATCTGATGTTCACGCTGCGTTTGAGCGGGCCAAGGCTTTGGCTGACCAGGGATACGTAGTCATTGATGATTGCAACGACTCGCTGATCGCCGAAGGACACGGAACCCTGGCACTTGAGTTCATTGCCGATTGCCCGGAACTTACCGACGTCCTGGTTGCGGTGGGCGGCGGCGGTATGCTGGCTGGTGTGGCTACTGCGCTAAAAGCCATAAGGCCAGAGATGAGAATTTGGGGGGTTGAAACCTCTGGGGCAAGTTCGATGCACCAGGCATTGCGCGCCGGCAAACCGGTGAACATTGAGGTGACTTCAATTATCTCTACCCTCGGCGTGCCTGTCATTGATGAAATGATGCTGGCCCATGCTCAAGCTTATATCGAGGAAGTGGTTGTGGTATCGGATAAGGCAGCGGTAGAGGGAATGGTGGCCTTTGGCGAAGATGCAAAATTATGGGTTGAACTGGCGTCCGGGACGCTGATACCTGCGGCTATGGCTATTGCCCCCAAGCTTCCCGCTAACGCCGTCATTGGGATGGTAGTGTGCGGTGGAAATATCTCCCATCAGGACATGTCGAAATGGGTTAGCTACTCGCAAACCCTGTGATTTTTCTCCTGCGGAGTTTATTCAGGCAATAAAAAACCCGATAGTCTTGAACCTAAATAGGCGGGACTAACGGGCTCCACAAAATGGGGACATCAAAGAAAAGCAGTGGCACTAATTAAGACTACCCCCCGAAAGGAAAGTTCTCACCGGGGATAAAAATTTCAAAATATTTTTGCCACTGATTCATCTTTATTGCTTATCGGTTAGCCGAGGATCCCCGGCCACAACACCACTATCAACGAGCCCGCCAGGGTTAACAATACGTTAGCTATGGCGTAGGTCCCGGCATAACCCAGCGCAGGAATGTTACTGCGCGCAGTATCACTGATAATTTCCATCGCCGGCGCGCAGGTGCGGGCCCCCATGATTGCGCCGAACAGCAGGGCGCGGTTCATGCGCAGCACGTAGGCACCGAACAGGAAGCAAATCACTACCGGCACCAGGCTGACGATTAACCCGGCGATCAGCATCTGGCCGCCAACGGCTCCCAGGCTGTTACCGATACCGGCACCGGCGCTCAGACCGACACCGGCCATAAATACCATCAGGCCGAACTCTTTGACCATGTTCAGCGCACCCTGCGGAATGTAGCCGAAGGTCGGGTGGTTGGCGCGCAGGAAGCCGAGCATGATGCCGGCCATCAGCAAACCGGCGGCGTTACCGATGCCGAATGAGAAATTGCTGAACTGAATGGTGATCTGGCCTATCAATAACCCGATAATAAAGAAGGCGCAGAATGCCAGCAGGTCGGTCACCTGGCTGTGGATCGAGATAAAGCCAATCTTCTCCGCCACGCTTTTCACCCGGCGGGCGTCACCGCTAACCTGCAGCACATCGCCTTTATTGAGCACAATGCTGTCGTCGATAGGCATTTCAATCTGGCTGCGGATCACCCGGTTGAGGAAGCAGCCGTGATCGGTCAGCTTCAACTGACTCAGGCGTTTGTTCACCGCATTGCTGTTTTTAACCACGATCTCTTCGGTGACGATGCGCATATCCAGCAGGTCGCGGTCGAAGACTTCTTTGCCGTTGCGGAAGCTGGGGTCCAGTCGTGCATGGGCATCGGGGTAGCCGACCAGGGAAATTTCATCGCCCACCTGCAATACCGCGTCACCATCCGGGTTGGCCAAAATACCGTTACGACGGATACGTTCGATATAGCAACCGGTCTGGCGATAGATACCCAGCTCACGCAGATTTTTGCCATCGGCCCAGGCTACCAGCTCGGGGCCAACGCGATAGGCGCGGATGACCGGCAGGTAAACCTTGCGTTGGCTGTCGGTGTCCAGGCCGCGTTCGCGGGCAATCTGTTGGGCGGAGGTGGAGAGGTCCTGGTGTTGCAGCTTGGGCAGGTAGCGCGCGCCGAAAATCAGGCTCACCAAACCAATCAGGTAGGTCAGGGCGTAGCCGAGGCTCAGATGATCCTGCGCTGCCAGCAGTGCCGGGCCATTGGTGATGGTATTACGTAGCGTATCACCGGCGCCGACCAGAACCGGGGTCGAGGTCATTGAGCCCGCGAGCATACCGGCGGTCAGGCCGATATCCCAATGGAACAGTTTGCCCAGACCGATGGCAATCACCATCGCGGAACCGACCATCACCAGCGCCAGCATCAGGTAATTTTTGCCGTCGCGGAAAAATATCGAGAAAAAGTTCGGTCCGGCTTCCACGCCAACGCAGAAAATAAATAGCATAAAGCCGAGGTTCAGCGCTTCTGTGTTAATGGCGAAGTGTTGTTGGCCGAGCAACAGCGAAACCACCAAAACACCAATGGAATTACCGAGTTGAACGGAGCCCAGACGGACTTTACCGAGGCACAGCCCCAGCGCGAGTACCACGAACAGTAACAGGATGTAGTTACCGTTTAACAAACTAGCGACGTTTATGTTCACGTAGGATAACTTATTGTTTACCAGTAAGTGCTTGATATAGATAAATATAAGATATAAATTCAGTCAAAAAGCGACTTCATAAATAACTAACCAGCGAAAGGCGATTCGAAGCATCGATCGGCGGCGTTTATTCTAGTCGCTATGGCGCGTGACAGCCAGCATAAAGCTGGGTTCATGCCCTGCCAAAAGCATTTAACTCTCTTTAGGCCAAGGAAAAAGTTCAGTTTAGCGTTGTCGGTTTACGACAAGGCGTCACCGGCATTGTGGCACGGCTGATTTCTACGGTGTGGTAATGAGATTAAAGGGGGAGGGGGCATGGCGAGTGAACGGTATTGGTGGGGAATATTAAGCTGTTTTCTGCTGTTCAGCCTGGTGTATCTCGGCCAGCAGAGTGGGGCATTTGGCAGCACGGATCATGAACACCGGGGGGAGACCGGCCTGTTGCTGTTTGTGATACCCGGCGTGGTCGCGAGCTACTTATCGAGCAAAAAACGCATTCTCTGCCCGCTACTGGGGGCGTTGTATGCGTTGCCGCTGTGTCTGATCATCCGCCATTTCTGGCTAACGCCGTCTGCCTCGGTGTGGCAGGAATTGGCTTATGCCACCAGCGCGGTGTTCTGGTGCATGTTCGGGGCGTTGCTGGCTTTGTTTGCGCGCGGCCTGTTGCAGGCCTACCGGCAGTGTCATCGTGGCTAACGGCAATAAAAAAAGGCGCTATGAGCGCCTTTTTTTCGTTGTGCCTGAAGCTTACTGGAACAGATTCAGGTTTTCTTTGGCATAAGCTTCGAAATCGGTGCAGCCGCCGATGTGTTTCTCATCGAGGAAAATCTGCGGTACGGTTTCTACCGGCTTGCCGACGGTTTTTTCCAGGTCGGCCTTGGTGATGCCTTCAGCGTGGATATCAACATAACGGAAGTTGAAATCGTCACGTTCTTCAGTCAGTTTTTCCGCCAACTCTTTCGCACGGACACAATAAGGACAGCCTGGGCGCCCGAAGATAACTGCAAACATGCAACACTCCTTAGATTGATATTCAATAATTTAATCGCAACTGCAATGACATTCTGTCGGTCGAAAAAGACTTAAGCCTGAACATTACCCGCATTGATGGCGCTTACTATGCCCGTTGGGTCGGCGAAAAAAAAGCAGGAATTACCTGTTAATTTGATTCATGTAACCGATTAAGCCGCCGGGGCTGTCGCCGCCGATGGGAATTCACTACACTGGAGGCAGAGCTTCTGGAGAAGAAAATATGCGTTCATTCGGTGACTTACCGCGTACCGTGCTGGTTCTGGAAGGGCTGGGCATGCTGTTGTTGGTGCTGGCTTATCTAAGTATACATAGCCACGTTCAATTACCCGGCTGGTTGGCCTCACAGCAGGCGGCGGTGGGAATGATCTTCCTCGGCGTGGCGCTGATGGTGCCGGCGGCGGCATTTCTGGTTTGGCGGGTGGTGCAGGGATTTGGCCCATTGATGCGCGGTGGTCAGCCGCCGCAGAACGATCGGCGCAAGCCAGATACGCCTGAAGATAAAAACGACAGTGAGCCGCGTGCCTGAATAATGGCCACCGGAGACATACCTGCCAGACAGGGGCTTGCCTTTTTGGGGTGACGAGTGAAAATTGCCATTCTTTCGCGCGATGGAACGTTGTACTCATGTAAACGCTTGGTGGAGGCGGCGGAACAGCGCGGCCACAGCATCGAAGTTATCGATCCACTCTCTTGCTATATGAACATCAACCCGGCCGCGCCGACTATCCACTACCGCGGCCGCCAATTGGAGCGTTACGACGCGGTGATCCCGCGCATCGGCTCCGCCATGACCTTTTATGGCACTGCAGTGCTGCGCCAGTTTGAACTGTTGGGCAGTTATCCGCTTAATGAGTCGGTGGCGATCACTCGTGCGCGTGACAAGCTGCGCTCGCTGCAGTTGCTGGCACGGCAGGGGATCGATTTGCCGATCACCGGTTTTGCCCATTCGCCCGACGACACCGGCGATTTAATTGAACTGGTTGGCGGTGCGCCGCTGGTGGTCAAACTGGTGGAAGGCACGCAGGGCATTGGCGTAGTACTGGCGGAAACTCGCCAGGCGGCAGAAAGCGTGATTGATGCCTTTCGTGGCCTGAACGCTCATATTTTGGTGCAAGAATATATTCGCGAGGCGCAGGGCAGTGATGTGCGCTGCCTGGTGGTGGGGAGTAAGGTTGTCGCAGCCATTGAGCGCCAGGCCAAACCCGGGGAGTTTCGTTCCAATCTGCACCGGGGTGGCACCGCCCGCAAGGTAAGCATCACTGCCAAAGAGCGGGCGATTGCGGTCAAGGCCGCCACCACACTGGGGCTGGATGTCGCCGGGGTGGATATCCTGCGTGCGGCCCGTGGCCCACTGGTGATGGAGGTCAATGCTTCACCGGGGTTGGAAGGGGTGGAAAGCACCACCGGGTTGGATATCGCCGGCAGGATGATCGAATATATTGAGCAGCGCGGCAGGCCGGGTTTCAGGTTGAAATCTGGCGGATAAGTTTGCCGTAAAAAATTCGCCGTTCTGTGGCTGGAGTTGCGGCTTTTTATCGACCATATTTACCCTAATAGCGAATTAAGCCGCATTGATCGTGGCGTAGTGGGGCAATATTCCGTAAGCTATGCGCCTTTTCGCGTTTTGAATATTGTGAGGCTGGTATTATGGATTCACTCATTGTCCCTGATTTGGCGTTGTTGCGACGCTGGCTGGATCAATCGGGCATTTCATTCTTTGAGTGCGATTCCTGTCAGGCGCTGCACCTGCCGCACATGCAAAATTTCGATGGCGTGTTTGATGCCAAGCTCGATCTGGTCGACAACGTGATCCTGTTCTCCGCCCTGGCCGAAGTGAAGCCGACCGCACTGATCCCGCTGGTGGCCGATCTTAGCCAGATCAACGCCAGTTCGCTGACCATCAAGGCGTTTGTTGATATTCAGGACGACAATCTGCCGAAGCTGATCGTTTGCCAGTCGCTGAGCATTGCCGTTGGCATCACGCTGGAGCAGTTCACCCACTTTATGCAGCAGGGCGAAGAGCAAATCTCGATGGTGATCCTCGAGGCGCGGGCGAACGATCTGCTGTTTATGGGTGACGAAGAAGATAACACGGCTGCCGCTGAGCGCCTGCCAATGCTGCACTGATCCCCACTGTACATGATGCGTGCCGTCCCTCTGGCGGCATGCTGCCGTTATTCCCTTCCGCAATAATATATTCTGTGTTTTACCCTTTGCTGCCAGATATTCCTCTTCGTTTATGCCATTAATGGCGTATCACATACAGACAAACTGCATAAAAAATCGATAAAAGCCGGTTTTATCCCCGGAGGCTGGTGCGTTTTGGCAACAGCGGTTATGCTGCTGATTCTGCTAAGGGCTTGCGATTCCCCTGGTGACCATGCGGGCTGGGCAACTGAAAAAGGTGTATGCAATCAACTGCATAGACATTCAATCCGCGGTTGCAACGATTGCGCTCGATCAGGAAAGGTTTTGTATCGTTTGGCGGTACAAGTTCAATTCTATGATTCACCCCTGTTTTGGAGGAAGTTACGGATGGTCACCCTACGTAAAAAGTGGTTATCGGGTGTGGTTGCCGGCCTGCTGATAGCAGCAAGCGTCACGGCGTCAGCCGAGGAAAAAACGCTGCACATCTATAACTGGTCCGACTATATTGCGCCGGACACCTTAGCCAAATTCCAGAAAGAAACCGGCATTAAAGTGGTGTACGACGTCTTTGACTCCAACGAAGTGTTGGAAGGCAAACTGATGGCGGGCAGCACCGGTTATGATTTGGTCGTTCCTTCATCCAATTTCCTTGAGCGTCAGTCGAAGGCCGGCATTTTCGAGCCGCTCGACAAGAGCAAGATGCCGAACTACAAAAACCTTGATCCCGAGATGCTGCAACTGGTGGCGCACAATGACAAGGACAACAAGTACGGTATCCCTTATCTGATGGTGACCACCGGCATCGGCTATAACGTCGACAAGGTGAAGGCGGTACTGGGCAAAGACGCACCGGTTGACAGCTGGGATCTGATCCTCAAACCGGAAAATCTCGAGAAGTTGAAGAGCTGCGGCGTTTCCTTCCTGGATGCGCCAAGTGAGGTCTATGCCACCGTGCTGCACTACCTGGGCAAGGATCCCAACAGCACCAACGCGGCAGATTACACCGGTGCAGCCAACGATCTGTTGCTCAAGCTGCGGCCGAACATCCGTTATTTCCACTCTTCCCAGTACATCAACGATTTGGCAAACGGTGATATCTGCGTAGCGATCGGCTGGTCCGGCGACGTGATGCAGGCGGCCAATCGCGCCAAAGAAGCGAAGAACGGTGTGAACGTGGCCTATGCGATCCCGAAAGAGGGAGCGCTCACTTATTTTGACATGTTTGCCATGCCGGCGGATGCCAAAAACAAGGACGCTGCCTACCAGTTCCTGAACTTCCTGATGAAGCCTGATGTCATGGCGGGGATCAGTAACTTTGTGTATTACGCCAACGCGGTGAAGGACTCTACACCGCTGGTTAATGCCGAAGTCCGCAACAATCCGAACGTGTACCCACCGGCCGATCTGCGCGCCAAGCTGTTTACGCTGAACGTGCAGTCGCCGAAGCTGGATCGTGTGATTACCCGCGCCTGGACTAAAGTTAAAAGCGGACGCTAATACTCAGAGGGCGGCCGTTGGGCCGGTTTCAGGGTTGTTTTGACCGGCAGGCGGGTGCTCCCCGCCTGCATTGCCATTTTGGGCCATGGCAATCGCCGTGGTTTTTTGTACTGTTTGCACCGGAGAGCACCCCGATTGAACGACGTCATCCCTCGTCCTCAAGCCAAGTCGCAGAAGGTCTTCACCCCTCTGCTGGAAATCCGTAACCTCACCAAAACCTTTGACGGCCAAAACGCGGTCGAAGACGTCAGCCTGACCATCTATAAGGGCGAAATATTCGCTTTGCTGGGGCCATCTGGCTGCGGGAAGTCGACGCTTTTACGCATGCTGGCCGGTTTTGAACAGCCGACGGAAGGGCAGATTGTGCTCGATGGGCAGGACATGTCGCATGTGCCGCCTTACCAGCGGCCGATCAATATGATGTTCCAGTCCTACGCGCTGTTCCCGCACATGACGGTAGAGCAAAATATCGCCTTCGGTCTGAAACAGGACAAAATGCCGCGTGCGGAAATCGCCGATCGGGTAGCGGAAATGCTGTCGCTGGTACACATGCAGGAATTCGCCAAGCGTAAACCGCATCAGCTATCCGGTGGCCAACGCCAGCGGGTGGCACTGGCACGCAGCCTGGCCAAACGGCCGAAACTGCTGCTGCTGGATGAGCCGATGGGCGCACTGGATAAAAAACTGCGTGACCGCATGCAACTGGAAGTGACGGATATTCTTGAGCGGGTTGGCGTGACCTGCGTAATGGTCACCCATGACCAGGAAGAGGCGATGACCATGGCAGGGCGCATTGCCATCATGAACCGTGGCAAATTTGTACAGATCGGCGAACCGGAAGAGATCTACGAGCATCCGAACAGCCGTTTCAGCGCTGAATTTATCGGCTCGGTCAACGTTTTTGATTGTGTGCTGCAAGAGCGCCATGACGATGGCTTGATCCTGCAAAGTCCCGGTTTGCGCCATGCGATTAAGGTGGACTCCGACGCCTCGGTAGTGGACGGCGTGCCGATCCAGGTCGCCCTGCGGCCGGAAAAAATCATGCTGTGCGAAGAGGTTCCGCAGGACGGTTGCAACTTTGCGGTTGGGGAGGTGGCACATATCGCCTACCTCGGCGACCTGTCTATCTACCATGTGAAGTTGCTCAGCGGCCAGATTATTAGCGCCCAATTGCAAAACGGTCACCGTTTCCGCAAAGGGATGCCGACCTGGGGCGACGAAGTGCGCCTGTGCTGGGAAGCCGACAGCTGTGTCGTGTTGACGGTGTGAGTCGAGAAGGTGAGGAATAATCATTATGACAATGCTTGCTGAACACACACCGCCGGAACCACCGGCCAAAGGGCCCGGCCCGTTAAAAGCCTTTTTCCAGCGCCTGCAGATGGCCCATGGCCGCAAGCTGGTGATCGCGGTGCCGCTGCTGTGGTTGACGCTGCTGTTCCTGCTGCCGTTCCTGATCGTGTTCAAGATCAGCCTGGCGGAACTGGCGTTGGCGGTCCCGCCCTACACTGACCTGATGAGCTGGGCAGAGGGTAAGCTGGACATCGCGCTCAATTTTGCCAACTACCTGCAACTGACCGACGATCCGCTGTATATAGACGCTTATCTGCAATCGCTGCAGGTGGCGGCGGTATCGACGGTTTGCTGTCTGATCATCGGCTATCCGCTGGCCTGGGCGGTGGCGCACAGCAAATCCTCAACCCGCAATATTTTGCTGTTGTTGGTGATCCTGCCGTCGTGGACCTCGTTCCTGATCCGCGTTTACGCCTGGATGGGCATTCTGAAAAATAACGGTATCCTCAATAACTTCTTGTTATGGACCGGGGTGATCGATCAGCCGTTGGTGATCCTGCACACCAATCTGGCGGTGTATATCGGCGTGGTGTACTCCTACCTGCCGTTTATGGTGCTGCCGATTTATACCGCGCTGACGCGGTTGGACTATTCATTGGTGGAGGCGTCGCTGGATCTGGGGGCTAAACCGTTGAAAACCTTTTTCAGCGTGATTATGCCGCTGACCCGCGGCGGGATTATTGCCGGTTCGATGCTGGTGTTTATCCCGGCTGTCGGCGAATTTGTGATCCCGGAACTGCTGGGCGGGCCGGACAGTATTATGATCGGCAGGGTACTGTGGCAGGAGTTCTTTAATAACCGTGACTGGCCAGTAGCCTCGGCAGTGGCCACCGTCATGCTGCTGCTGTTGATCGTACCGATTCTCTGGTTCCATAAGCACCAGAACAAGGAAATAGGGGGGCAGGGATGAACAACTTGCCGGTAGTGCGCTCGCCGTGGCGTATCGCTATTTTGGTAGTGGGTTTCACCTTCTTGTATGCGCCGATGCTGATGCTGGTGATCTACTCGTTCAACAGTTCCAAACTGGTGACGGTGTGGGCCGGTTGGTCCACGCGCTGGTATACCGAGTTGTTCCATGATTCGGCGATGATCAGCGCCGTCGGGCTCAGCCTGACTATCGCCGCCGCCTCGGCGACCGCTGCGGTGGTGCTGGGAGCGATTGCGGCAGTGGTGATGGTCCGTTTTGGCCGTTTTCGTGGTTCAACCGGTTTTGCCTTTATGCTGACGGCACCGCTGGTTATGCCGGATGTGATCACCGGCCTGTCGTTGCTGCTGCTGTTTGTGGCGATGGGGCATGCCTTTGGTTGGCCGTCGGAACGGGGGATGTTTACCATCTGGCTGGCGCACGTCACTTTCTGTACTGCCTATGTTTCGGTGGTGATCAGCTCGCGCCTGCGTGAGTTGGATCGCTCTATCGAAGAGGCGGCGATGGATCTGGGCGCGACACCGCTGAAAGTGTTTTTTGTGATCACTCTGCCGATGATTGCACCGGCGCTGATCGCCGGTTGGATGCTGGCCTTTACCCTGTCGCTGGATGACCTGGTGATTGCCAGTTTCGTCGCCGGGCCGGGCGCGACTACCTTGCCGATGCTGGTGTTCTCCAGCGTACGTATGGGGGTTAATCCGGAAATTAACGCCCTTGCGAGTTTGATCCTGCTGGTGGTCGGCGTTATCGGCCTGATTGCATGGTGGTTTATGGCGCGCTCGGAAAAACAGCGATCGCGCGAATTACAAAAGGCTGCCCGTAGCTGAGTCTGATTAAACCTGCTATTTTTGCAATTATTGGTATTGCAATTGATTACCTGACTTTATATATGCCGCCTGAATAGGTTAATGCTGGTCACTTAAGTTGATATTGTTCCCTCTCCCGCTGGAGAGGGAAACGCCCACTTAAACGCGTCGTGCATCCTTAACCTGAACAGGTGGCGTTTTGTTGCGGAACATGGACATGTCAGACATGCTGAACAGCAGGCAGGGAATAAGAATGAATTCAGATGCGCCAGTGCCGGTGATGGTAGCCGGAACGGCGATGGTGGCTATCAAGTGCATCAGCGTGCTGTTGCTGTTGGGGGAACTGGGGGTCGATGGCGCTCAGGAGTTCGTCAGCACCAGCGCACAGGCCTGGGATTCCACCCTGATCTTTCTGGCTGGCCTGTTATTACTGTGCCTGCAAATCAGTTGCGGTTTTGCGGTGATGCGCGGCCGCAACTGGGGGCGTTGGGGTTTTGTGGCCTGCCAATGCCTGGTGGTTGGTTATCTGCTGTTGGCCACCATTGGCAGTTTTCTGCCGGAGGTCTTTACCGTTGAAGGTGAAACCAGCGGCCAAATCTTGCACATGCTGATCCTGCAAAAAATCCCCGATGTCGTCATTCTGGCATTATTGTTTGTTCCCGCTACCAGCCGCCGTTATTTCGCCGTGCGCAATTGAGATTTTAACGGCGTAGAGTGATAAACTCTGCGCCCTTAATTATTCACCCCGAACTCAGGGTTATCTTCATGCATTGCGCTTTGTATACGGCGGGCACCTGCCGTTCCTGTCAGTGGTTGGAAAAGCCGTACCCGCAGCAACTGACGGACAAACAGCATCATCTGCAATCACTGCTGAGTGACCGTGACGTTGCGCAGTGGCTAGAGCCGATCGCCGGCGAGCAGAGCGCATTTCGCAATAAAGCCAAAATGGTAGTCAGCGGCAGCGTAGAGCGTCCGCTACTGGGCATGCTGCATCGTGACGGCACGGCGGTGGATCTGAGCGCCTGTCCACTGTATCCCGCCAGTTTCTCGCCGATGTTTGATGTGCTGAAAAGTTTTATCGCCCGCGCCGGCCTGACGCCCTACAACGTGGCGCGTAAACGTGGCGAACTGAAGTACCTGTTACTGACTGAAAGTACCCACAGTGGTGGCGTAATGCTGCGCTTTGTACTTCGTTCAGACAGCAAGCTGGCGCAGCTGCGTGCCGCACTGCCGTGGCTGCAACAGCAGTTGCCGCAGCTCAGGGTGATTTCCGCCAATATTCAGCCGGTACATATGGCGATTATGGAAGGGGAGCGGGAGATCCCGCTGACCGAGCAACAGGCGCTGGAAGAGCAATTTAACCAGGTGCCGTTGTATATCCGCCCGCAAAGTTTCTTCCAGACCAATCCGCAGGTGGCCGCCGAGCTTTACGCCACTGCCCGTGACTGGGTGCGGGCACTGGCTATCGACAGTATGTGGGATCTGTTCTGCGGTGTGGGTGGGTTTGGCCTGCATTGCGCGCTGCCGGAAACACGCCTGACCGGCATCGAAATTAGCGCCGAGGCGATTGCCTGCGCGCGCCAATCGGCGAAAACTCTGGGTTTGCAACACGTCGATTTCCAGGCGCTGGATTCTACCCGGTTCGCTACCGCCGAAGGCAGCGTGCCGCAACTGGTGCTGGTTAATCCGCCGCGACGCGGTATTGGCAAGGCACTGTGCGACTATCTGAACCAGATGGCACCGGGCTATATTCTGTATTCGAGCTGTAACGCCGAGAGCATGGCGAAAGACATTGAGATGTTGCCGGATTACCGCATCGAGCGCGTCCAGCTGTTTGATATGTTCCCGCATACCGCCCATTACGAAGTACTGACGCTGCTGGTTCGTAATTAAAGGTTATAAGTCATCCAGATTGACCTTAATACGTTTGCCACTCATCCGTGAGCGGACTATTTCAGCGAGTTCAATATCCTCGAGGCATTCAGCAATGGCTTGCCAGGTCTCAGGAGAGACGTAATAACCGGAAATCTTCCCATTGGTAAGCACGGCAACGGGCTGTCCGTGGGCTTCTTTGAGTGCTGCGTTAGGTGATTTTTTAAAATCGCTGATGCTGACTGCTGAATCTGCCAGAATGGGCTGGACGATCATGATGTTTCCTTTGGTGTTATATTTAGTATCAAATTTAGCACCGAAAGGAACTGTGGACAATGCTTAGGTTTGGTAAACAAGGCGTGGCATTCCACGCCCCGAATAGCGCTTACTGCGGGAACCACTTGTCGTTAATGGCTTTGTAGGTGCCGTCGGCCTTAATGGCGTCCAGCGCACTGTTGAGCCTGGCCAGCAGTGCCTGATTGTCCGGCCGTACCGCAATACCCAGACCGGTACCGAAGTATTGTGCATCGGTAACGTGTTCACCTACCGGAGCCAACTGAGGGTTGTTCTTCAGCCACTCATTCACCACGGCGGTATCACCGAATACGCCGTCAATACGGCCATTTTTCAACTCGAGAATGGCGTTCTGATAGCTGTCGTAAGAGACGGTGTTAATCTCCGGGTGCTTGTCCTGCATGTATTTCTGGTGGGTGGTGCCGTTCTCCATGCCGACCTTTTTCCCTTTCAGATCCGCCAGCGAACTGAATTTGCCTTTTTCGGCAATCACAATTGCCGAGTTGGCATAATAGGGCTGAGTGAAGGCAACTTGCTTGCTGCGCTCTGGCGTGATGTCCATACCGGAGATCACCGCGTCGTATTTCTTGAATTTAAGCGCGGCGATCAGGCTGTCGAACGCCTGGTTGGTGAAGGTACATTCGGCCTTCATTTGTTTGCACAGCGCGTTAGCCAGATCGATATCAAAACCCACGATCTTGTTGTTGGCATCCAGCGACTCAAACGGCGGGTAGGTGGCGGAAGCGGCGAAACGAATGGTCTCGGCTGCGCTGGCGTTAAAGGCGATGCCTGCTAATACCGTGGCGGCCAGCAATAGTTTTTTCATGCTTAAAGCTCCTGTCTGCAAGACTGCGTGTTTTTATCTCTTCACCGCTTGATTTTACTGACAATAACCCAGAGGTTTTGGCGGCTGTCGGTCGGTGTTAACCCTGCCATTTAATGAATTAATATGCAATATAAATGATTAAAAATTTGTTCTGGGTGTAAAAAAGCCCCGCACGATGGCAGGGCTTTGAGAGTATCGGTCGACTGACTCAGTTGCGGCGTTCAAACGCCAATGCACGGCGCTCGACCAGACGCATCAGCAGCGTCAGCAAGCCGTTGACGCACAGATACACCAACCCGGCAGCACCAAACACCATCACGTCGTAGGTACGGCCATACATCAGCTGGCTGTAGCCCATGACTTCCATCAGGGTGATGGTATAGGCCAGCGAGGTACTTTTGAACACCAGCACCACTTCGTTGGAGTAAGACGATAGCGCACGCTTGAAGGCGAATGGCAGCAGGATACGCAGCGACTGCGAACGCGACATGCCGAGCGCTTCACAAGATTGCCACTGACCGGCCGGTATCGCCCGTACCGCACCGTAAAACAGTTGGGTGGTATAGGCGGCGCTGTTCAGCGCCAATGCGATCATCGCACACAGCCACGGCTGCGACAGCAAGTTCCATAACCACGGATACTCGCGGATCGCCGGGAACTGACCGGGGCCGTAGTAGATCAGGAAGATCTGCACCAGCAGCGGCGTACCGGTGAACAGGGTGATATAGATTTTTACCAGCGGCGTCAGGATCGGCGTTTTCAGCGTCAGGATCACCGTCAGCACCAGCGACAGCACCAGCGCCACGATCAGCGCGGTGATGGTCAGCGTCAGGCTGGTGTGCAGCCCTTTGATAATTTCCGGCAAGAACTCAAACATCAGGCTGGCCCCCGCTCAAAACGCGTGGTGCGCAGTTCGATGCGTTTAATGATGTACTGACTGATCAGGGTGACCACCAGGTAAATCGCCGCCGCAATCACGTACCAGGTAAAAGGCTCCTGGGTGCGGGTGGCAATGCTTTTGGTTTGCAGCATCAGATCGTTAACGCTGATCAGTGACACCAGCGCGGTATCTTTCAGTAACACCAACCATTGGTTGCCGAGGCCGGGTAGCGCGTGACGCCACATTTGCGGCATGATCAGGCGAAAGAAAATTGCCGCGGTGCTCATCCCCAGTGCCTGACCGGATTCCCATTGCCCCTGCGGCACGGCCTTCAATGCGCCACGCAGCGTTTGCGACGCATAGGCCGAATAGAGCAGGGCGAGAGCAATGACGCCGCACAGGAACGGGCTGACTTCAAAGTTATCAATCGCCAGTTGGATCGGCAGTTGGAACAGACCAAGGTTCAGGGTGAAGCCATCGGACAGCATCAACAACAGCTGCGATGAGCCGAAATAGATGAACAGCACCACCAGAATTTCCGGCAGGCCGCGCAACAGAGTGACCCAGGCGGTACCGAGCCAGCTAACCACTTTCCAGCGTGATGACTCCCAGACGGCAAACAGCATCGCCAGGATCAGCCCAAGGATAAGGGCACAAACGGCAAGGCCGACGGTCATCCCGGCGGCGCTTGCTAAAGGTTGGATTTCATTCATCAGAGTGATTACTGCTGGAACCATTTTTTGTAGATGGTTTCGTAAGTCCCATCCTGTTTGATCTTGTCCAGAGCGGCATTGAATTTGCCCTGCAGATCGGTATTTTTCTGGCGAACGGCAATGCCCAGGCCGGTACCGAAGTAGTCTTTATCGGTCACTTTGTCGCCCACGGCGGCCAGTGCCGCGTTTTGTTTCAGCCATTCGTTAACCACCGCAGTGTCACCGAATACCGCATCGACACGGCCATTTTTCAGATCCAGAATGGCGTTCTGATAGCTGTCGTAAGGCACGGTGGTGATTTCCGGGTGCTTATCGGTCAGGTATTTCTGGTGAGTGGTGCCGTTCTGCACGCCCACTTTCTTGCCTTTCAGCGCAGCGACGTCAGCCACTTTGCCTTTCTGGGCAACAAACAGCGCGGAGTTGTCGTAATACGGCTTGGTAAACAGCACCTGCTTTTCACGCTCAGGCGTGATGTCCATACCGGCCATCACCGCGTCGAAGCGCTTGAACTTCAGGCTTGGGATCAGGCTGTCAAAGGCCTGATTGGTGAAGGTACACTCGGCCTGCATCTCTTTACACAGCGCATTGGCCAGATCGACATCAAAGCCCTGGATCTTGTTGCCGGCGTCAATAAATTCAAATGGAGGATAAGAAGCTTCGGTAGCGAAACGGATGGTTTCGGCTGCAGAGGCGGAAACGCTGATGCCGGCCAGAACGGCGGCGATTATTAGTTTTTTCATCGCAAACTCCCCAAATTACAGCAAGTAAAATTGTTAGTGTGATAAGTAATTGGCAAACTCGGTGGTCTGTGGATTCTTGAAGTGGCTGGCATCGCCTTGTTCCACCACGTGGCCGTTTTCCATGTACACCACGCGGCTGGCGGTTTTACGCGCCACTTCCACCTCGTGGGTCACGATCACCTGGGTGATCCCGGTGCCGGCCAATTCGCGAATGATGCTGACGATTTGCGCGGTGATCTCAGGATCCAATGCGGCGGTCGGTTCATCAAACAGCAATACCTGCGGTTCCATCATCAGCGCACGGGCAATGGCCACACGCTGTTGCTGGCCACCGGATAGGTGCAGCGGGAAACGATCGGCAAAGTCGGTCAGACGCAGGCGCTTGAGCAGCTTGTCGGCACGCTCCATCGCCTGAGCCTTGGTCAGGCCCAGCACGCGGCAAGGCGCTTCGATCAGGTTTTGCACCACGGTGAGGTGAGGCCAGAGATTGTATTGCTGGAATACCATGCCGACGTTCTGCCGCAGCTCGCGAATGGCTTTTTCGCCCGGAGCCTGCTTAAAGTCGAATTGATTACCGGCGATCTGCAACTGGCCCGAACGCGGCATTTCCAACAGGTTCAACACCCGCAATAACGAGCTTTTCCCCGCGCCGCTTGGACCCAGCAGCACTAAGGTTTCCCCTGCTGGGCAATCCAGCGTGATGTCAAACAGCGCCTGATGTGCGCCGTAATAGCAATTGATACCGTTAAGTTGAATGCTCATGCGCCAGAATTGAATAGATATTGATGCCGCGAATGTTAACTTCCACAGAATACTTATGCAATCTTTGTGCGTTAAAATTTATTACTGCGCGGCAGAATAGTAAAAGAATAGCACAAGATACCGCGAGTCAGGTTCGAAGGGGGGATTTGTCGTGCATGCTGTGAGGCAGGTAGCGAAATTTCTCAAATTGAACAAATATTGCGCGTAATCAAGGCATTTATCTAACTACCGGTACCCAAGGGCACCGGTGGTTGAGTTGGCTTACTGGTTTTCCAATACCTGACGCAGCGTACCGCTGGCAGCGTGCGGTGGCACGTTCAGATAGCGGATATCGTCCACGACCCAACAGGTGCCTTCGCGCACCATCAGCACTTCATCCTGCCAGTTGACTGCGCTGCCACCGTCTTTCTGGTAGCTGAGTTGAACGCGCAACGGGATATTTTTGGCATCGGTATTAGGAATGGTCGACGCGCTGGCGACGGTGGCGCTGGTCGGCCCCTGAGCATTGCCGGTAAACAGATCGCCGGTGACCTGATGTTTGCCCGGATTCTGGTTAGCAGTTACCAGATCCTGGTACAGCACTTTACTCAGGTAAGGCTGCAATTGCGCCAGACGGTTGCTGTCCGGCAGGGTAGTACCGGCACCTTGTTGCAGGCGCAAATCGTAAAATTTCTGGGCCACCGCATCCGGGCCGCCTTCCACACAACCGCCGGTACGGGTGCCGATATCCTTGAATGCCGGTTCAACGGTGGTGCAGGCACTCAGTAACAGCGCTAAGGGAAAAACAGCCGCAATCGTTTTTGTTTTCATCTCATTACCTTATGTGAAAGTCTCTACCATGAAGACCACTAGCCTACAGTATAAATGCGATTTCTGGCCTTGCATTCGTAGTGCGTGCCATTTCAATACAGAACATAATGCTAAAACGATGGTCAGATAAATGCCATGAATCAATCAGCAAGGAGTTTTAATGCAGCTTTCAACCACCCCGACCCTGGAAGGGTTTACTATTACCGAGTACTGCGGCGTTGTCACCGGCGAGGCTATTTTGGGTGCCAATATTTTCCGTGATTTCTTTGCCGGCGTGCGTGACATCGTCGGCGGCCGTTCCGGGGCCTATGAGAAAGAGCTGCGTAAAGCGCGTCTGATCGCCTTCAAGGAACTGGAAGAGCAGGCAAAAGAGTTGGGCGCCAACGCAGTGGTCGGGATTGATATCGATTACGAAACCGTGGGTAAAGACAGCAGCATGCTGATGGTGACCGTCAGCGGCACCGCAGTGAAAGTCAGTCGTTAATCCCTTCTTTCACGCCCCGGTAATCTCCGGGGCGTCATAATGATGAGGCTGGCATCTGGCATCTCTGTCATCATTTATTGAATAACTTGATTATTGGATGCAAGTTAATCAATCCGGGTAACAAATTCGGCGTAGCTAACACAGGAGGGATTCGTGAAAATTTGGCCAGGGATATTTGCCGTGGCGCTGCTCGCAGGCTGCCAAAGCATGCCGCAGAACACCATCGTCGATCATGGTGGCTATCAGCTAGAAACGCTGCATCAGGCCCAGGGCGCAGACCAGCGCATTCGTTTTCTGGTGATGCATTACACCGCCGAAGACTTCCACTCCTCATTGAAAACCCTGACGGATGAACACGTCAGTGCGCATTATCTGTTGCCGGCGCACCCGCCGTTGGCTCAGGGCAAACCGGTGGCATTTCAACTGGTGCCGGAAGCTCTGCGAGCATGGCATGCCGGGGCCAGCAGTTGGCGCGGCAGAACCAACCTCAATGACACCTCGATCGGTATTGAGATCGTCAATCGCGGGTTCAACCAAACCCTGCTGTTTACCCACTGGCAGCCCTATACGCCACAGCAAATTGCCCTGTTGATCCCACTGAGCCGCGATATTATTCAGCGATACGGCATTCAGCCGACGGACGTGGTAGGGCACAGCGATATTGCGCCGCAGCGCAAGCAGGATCCCGGTCCGTTATTCCCCTGGCAGCAACTGGCGCAGGCGGGCATAGGTGCCTGGCCGGATGAGGGGCAGGTGCAGAAACTATTGGGCGGGCGGGATAAGCATGCCGAAGTGCCGCTGGCACCGTTGATGGCCAAGCTGGCGAGTTACGGTTACGGCATTGATGCGCGCTGGGATGTCAGGCAGCAAAAAAACGTGCTGGCGGCGTTTCAGATGCATTTCCGGCCCAGCGATTATCGCGGTGAGCCGGATGCGGAGAGTGAGGCGATTGTCGATGCGCTGTTGCTGAAATACGGAGCCGCCCGTTAATTACAGGCCGTGCAGCTTGCCGTGATCCTTCAGCCAGCGGGCGGTACGCGAGATACCTTCATCCAGCGAAATAATTGGCCGGTAGTCCAGCTCTTGCTGGGCACGTGTGGTGTCCAGCGTCAGATCAAAATTGAGCTTGGCGACGCCATAGTGGGTCAGTACCGGCTCTTTTTCACTTTTGCTGCCGAGCTTTTCCATGCCACGCGCCATCATGTCGAGCATTGGGTAGGGGACCGAGCGGATCCGACACTTCATGCCCAACTCGTCGATCAACTGCTGCACCACGCTGCGTAGCTGACGCGGCTGCTGGTTGGTGATGTTGTAGGCGCGGCCCGACGGGGTATTTTCTTTCTGGGTCGCCAGCCACATGGCGTGCACTGCGTTTTCCAGATAGGTCATGTCCACCAGCGCGGCACCGCCGCGTGGCAGCAGCAGGTTGCCATAGCGTTTGATCATCTGTAACAGACGCGGCAGCATCACCTTGTCGTGCGGTCCGAATAACCCCTGAGGGCGCAGGATGGTGAAGTGGGTCTGCGGGTTGGACAGCGCCAACTGTTGGATCACCTGTTCACCGGAGGCCTTGCTGCGGGCAAACTCGTTGGCATAGCGTACAGGGCGGAAGTCTTCGGTAACATTGCGATGGTGATGATAGTCGAAGTAAACAGCCGGCGAAGAGATATGGATAAACTGCGAAACGCCGTAGGCCGCCGCCCATTCGCCCAGGCGACGGGTGGCGCGCACGTTGGCCAGTTCAAAGGCTTCTTCGGTACCCCAGGGGGAAGTGAAACTGGAGCAGTGCCACAGCACGTCCACATCGGCCAGCATGGCTTTGGCCTGCGATGAGATCAGATTGGTGAGATCGGCATGAATGAATTCCGCACCCATTTTTTCCAGCAGACTGCCCATCGCCTGGTTGCGACCGGTGGCGCGCACTTTAATGCCCTGACGGCGCAGATATTCAACGGCGTTACGGCCTAACCCACTGGTTGCACCGGTGACCAATACCTTCATAACGAACTCTATTCTCACCAAAAATCAGAATGCTGACGGCCTTCAGCGGCGTTCCAGCAAATAAGATGCCATTCTTCCGTTATTTCGTGCTCTATGCAATCGGAAAGGGCCTAACCGCAGCAGCAAAGTGTGCGGTTGATCGACAAATAAGCGATGGTCAGGGCATATTGCGCGGATGCTCTTCGGCCAGTTTGGCAATACGCCGTGCCATACCGCGAAAAATAAACAGATGAGCGGGCATCATAGCGAACCAATACAGCAGCCCGCTAAACCCGGCGGGGTGCCACCAGGCTCGTACGTCCAGGGTACGATGGTCGCCGTGATCCTTGATGGTGAAAGCGAGGCGGCCCAGGCCGGGGGCTTTCATGCCAAACAGCAGTGCCAATAGCCGCTGTGGTTTGAGGGTGATCACCTTCCAGCCGTCGACGACGTCGCCAACCTCCAGCGTGTCGCGCAGCGGACGGCCATAAACCACGCGATTGCCAATCATATCGTCCATACGTGCGCGGATCTGCCACAGGATATTGGCGTAAAAATAGCCCTCTTTGCCCCCCAGTTGCTGCACCGTATGCCACAGGGCCTGGCTGGATGCCTGGGTTTCTATCGAGCAACCCGCCTGCTTCGGATAAAAACCATAGCCCGGTCGCCAGCGCGCCCGCGCTTCCGGGTCGTAACCCCAGTCGGCGGAATCGACCACTTCTTCTTCACGTTGCAGGGTGGCCGTCACCGCCTGATCGAAGGTTTGCAGCGTCTGCGGGATTAACGCCTGTAGCGGTTTGCCGTCGGCGGGCAGATCGTGGTTCAACCCCTGGATCAGCGCGTTGGCGATAGACGTGGGCACCGAGGTGATCATGCTGATAAACCAGACCGAGATAAAACGGGTCGGCAGAGGAATCGGGATCAGCCAGCGTTTCTTGCCGCTGATGGCAATAAAGCGTTCAAACATGGTCTGGTAGCTGATGTACTCCGGGCCGGCGACGTCAAAAATGCGGTTTTCTTCCGCCGGATGCGCCAGCAGATCGGCCAGATATACCAGCAGGTTTTCCAACGCCACCGGTGAAGATTTGGAACGTACCCAGCGCGGCGGTGTAAGCACCGGCAGGTTGTAGACCATATCGCGCATGATTTCGAACGCGGCCGAGCCGGGGCCGACAATAATACTGGCTCTTAGCTCGGTGACGGGAACACCGCTCTGACGCAGGATCTCCCCGGTCAGCTTGCGTGCCACCAGGTGTGGCGAGCTGTCGCCCTCGGGTTGCAATGCACCGAGAAAAATGACCTGTTTGACGCTGGAACTGCGCAGCGCATCACGCAGGTTTTCAGCGGCCTGGCGTTCCTTTTCAATAAAATCATCGCCGTCGCCCATACCGTGGATCAGATAATAAACCGCGTCGATCTCCCACAGCGCGGCGGCCAGGGTTTCCGGCCGGTAAACGTCGACATATTGGCAGTTAACCTGCGGCCAGTGCTGTTCCTGCAGCCATTCGATACGACGCGCGGCGGCGGTAATATGATGTCCCTGTTCAATCAGGTGGGGGATCAGGTTTTGGCCGATATAGCCGCTGGCCCCAAGAACCAGTACGCGTTGAGCTGTCATTAGCGCCGCCTTTGCGGTGAAAGTCTGTTTAGCATAGTCACAGGATGCCAAACTCGTGGTTTAAATGCACTTTTTGTGTGGTTATGCGGGCATTGCATCCGCTGACGGGGGGCGTCACACTACCCGCCGTTTGTCTGCGTTAAGCCGGAAGATATGAAACTCAATGCTGTTTGTTATGCCCTGTTGGGACTGGCGCTGATCGCCAGTTTGTTTTTCTTGCATCCGATCTGGATGTGGTGGTTGTTGGCTAACCTGCTGACGCTGGTGGTCTACGGTGCGGATAAGTTTGCTGCACGCAGAAGCTGGCAGCGGGTGCCGGAAAGCACGCTGCTGGTGTTCGGGCTGGTGGGCGGTTGGATGGGAGCGATAGTTGCGCAGCAGGTCTTTCGCCATAAAACCCAGAAACAGCCGTTCAAAACCTGGTTTATCGTCAGCGTGGTGCTGAATATTGTGGCGACGCTGGCGATTTGGTACTGGGTCTATGGCCGCTGGATACTCTGAATGCGGGGCGCGTTGACGCCCCGTACAGACAAGCACTCAGGCGTGCTGCCTGAGGAACTGCTGCCATAAATCGACCACTTGCTGCAAATCCTGACGGCTGACGTCAAGGTGAGTCAGAATGCGCGTCAGTGGACCGCTGCTGATCAGCACGCCGCGCTCATGCATCCAGGGACCCAGCCTGGCTGCCTGTTCTGGTGATTGGCGCAGGTACAGTACGTTGGTCTGCGCGCCCGGTTCAACGATCTCAACGCCAATCCGCTGCAGTTGTTGTTCCAGCCATTTGGCATTGTCGTGATCTTCACGCAGGCGTTCGACATTGTGCTCCAGCGCATAGAGACCGGCCGCAGCCAGAATACCGGCCTGCCGCAGGCCACCGCCGGTCATTTTACGCCAGCGCAGGGCCTGCTGGATAAAGGCTTCGCTGCCGCACAGCAACGAACCCACCGGCGCGCCCAGCCCTTTCGACAGGCAAATGGTGAAGGTGTCGCAGTACTGCACAATCTCTTTCAACGGCACATTCAGCGCGACGGCGGCGTTAAAGATACGTGCGCCGTCGATGTGTAATGCCAGTTGATGCTCGCGGCTGAATTGCCAGGCCTGCTGCAGGTACGCCAAGGGCAGCACACGGCCACTGATGGTGTTTTCCAGGCTCAGCAGGCGCGTTCTGGCAAAGTGGATATCGTCGGGTTTGATGGCCGCCGCGACCTTATCGAGTGGCAGGGTGCCGTCCGGGTTAGCTTCAATCGGCTGTGGCTGGATGCTGCCGAGCACCGCCGCGCCGCCGGCCTCGTATTTATAGTTATGCGCCTGCTGGCCGACAATGTACTCGTCACCGCGCTGGCAATGGCTCAGCAGCGCCACCAGGTTGGCCTGAGTGCCGCTTGGCAAGAACAGCGCCGCCTCTTTACCGGACAGACGGACCGCTTCTGCCTCCAGAGCGTTGACCGTGGGGTCATCGCCGTAAACATCATCACCCACTTCTGCCTGGGCCATGGCCTCGCGCATCGCGGCGCTGGGGCGGGTCACGGTGTCACTGCGTAGATCGATAAGCATAAAAATCCTTTTCCCCTTCATCTTTCAAGCCGCAGCGTTGTTGGCTGCAACTTGAAATTTGTTGGAGATAGTTTTAGCTGAAAGAGGACTCGATTATTAACGCAACCAGTTGGTTTTTGCCAGCTCGACCACTTCGTCACCGCGGCCGTTGATAATGGCGCGCAGCATATACAGGCTAAAGCCCTTGGCCTGCTCGAATTTGATCTGCGGCGGCATCGCCAGTTCCTGTTTGGCGGTGACGACGTCCAGCAGTGCCGGGCCGGGATGCGCCAGCATTTCCTGCAGCGCCCCATCCAAATCAGAAGCTTTCTCCACGCGAATGCCTTTGATGCCGGCGGCGTTGGCAATCGCCGCAAAATCAGGATTGTGCAGATCGGTGCCGTCAGTCAGGTAGCCACCGGCCTTCATTTCCATCGCCACGAAGCCCAGTACGCTGTTGTTGAAAATCACAATCTTGACCGGCAGTTTCAGTTGGGCCAGCGACAGGAAATCCCCCATCAACATGGTGAAGCCGCCGTCGCCGCACATGGCGATCACCTGTTTGCCCGGTTCGGTGGCCTGTGCGCCAATCGCCTGTGGCATGGCGTTAGCCATCGAGCCATGGTTGAACGACCCGAGCAGGCGGCGTTTGCCGTTCATCTTCAGATAACGAGCGGCCCACACCGTTGGCGTACCGACGTCGCAGGTGAAGATGGCGTCATCGCTGGCGTATTGGCTGAGCTGTTGCGCCAGATACTGCGGGTGAATCGGCTGATCGTCATTGGCCGTCGCCAGCCCGTCGAGATCCTTGCGCGCAGTGCGGTAGTGCTCCAGCGCCTTGTCGAGGAACGCACGGTCGCTTTTGGGTTCTATCTGCGGCAACAGGGCGGTAAGGGTGGTATGGATATCCCCCACCAGCGCCATATTGACCGGGCAGTGTGCGCCGATGCTGCCGGGGTTGATGTCGATCTGAATGATATTGGCATTGGTCGGATAGAAGGCACGGTACGGGAACTGGGTACCAAGCAATACCAGCGTATCGGCGTTCATCATGGCGTGGTAGCCGGAAGAGAAACCGATCAGCCCGGTCATGCCGACGCTGTAGGGGTTGTCCCATTCGATATGCTCTTTACCGCGCAGTGCATGAACCACCGGAGCCTGCAACAGTTCGGCCAACTTGACCACTTCGTCATGGGAGCCGGCGCAACCGCTGCCGCACATCAGCGTAATGTTCTTCGCCTTGTTCAGGGTCTCCGCCAGCCTGTTCAGTTCGCTCATTGGCGGTTGCACCAGCGGCAGTGCCGGGGTGTGCCACACCATGCTGGCGTCTTCCGGTGCCATCCGCAGCGCCACGTCGCCCGGCAGGACGATCACCGACACGCCGCGATTGAGGATCGCCTTGCGCATGGCGATTTCCAGTACCCGGGGCAACTGTTCCGGGTTAGAGACCAGTTCACAGTAGTGGCTGCATTCGCGGAACAGTTCTTGCGGGTGGGTTTCCTGGAAATAGCCGCTGCCGATCTCGCTGGAGGGAATGTGTGCGGCAATCGCCAATACCGGCACATGATTGCGGTGGCAGTCGAACAGACCGTTAATCAGATGCAGGTTACCGGGGCCGCAGGAGCCGGCACAGACCGCCAACTGACCCGTCAACTGGGCTTCTGCTCCGGCGGCGAAGGCGGCGACCTCTTCATGGCGGGTTCCCAGCCATTCGATGGTGCCCATACGGTGCAGGCTGTCGCTGAGGCCGTTGAGCGAATCGCCGGTGACGCCCCAAATGCGTTTCACACCGGCCTGTTCCAGAGTTTTGGCGATCAGTGTGGCTATAGTTTGCTTCATAATTCCCCCAAGCGTTGTAAAGGTCCCTTTATCTTTCAAACCACTGCGTGTGCCGCCTGGCCGTGGCTTGAAATCTATTGGGTATGACTTATCAGTCTTTCTCAAATAAACGCAGTAACGAACATGGAACCGGGAAAGTGTAGAAGGGGAAGGTAAAGCCTGCTTGCCGATAAATGCCCCATCGTGGCCGACGGGGCAGAAAGCATCAGGCGAGGGTGACGTCACCTTGCAGTTGGCAACTGCAGGCCAGCACATAGCCCTGGGCGATTTCAGCCGCCGTCAGCGTCATGCTGCTGGTGGTGGTGTAGTCACCTTCGAGGATGCGGGTTTTACATGAACCACACACCCCAGCGCGGCAGGCGGCGTTGACCGGCAGCGCGTGAGCTTCCATTGCCGCCAGCAATGTGCTGCCGACCGGTACGCGGAACTCACGCAGCGGGCGGGCGGTGCGCAAGGTTAATCCTTCGCCCTGTTCGCCATCGGTGGCTGCCGGGGTATGGAACTGCTCTTTATGGAAACGGTCGGCCGCTACGCCCAGCTGCAGGCAAAGCCGTTCTGCCTGAGCCATATAGGGGGCCGGGCCGCAGGTCATCACGGTGCGCTCAGTGATATCCGGCGCCGCCTGGCGCAGCACTTCGGCACTGATTCGCCCATTGAGATAGCCTGGTTGAATGTCCTGTTCGGCCATCAGCGTCAGTCGCAGTTGCGGGTGCGTGGCGCATAACTCGCGCCATTGCTCGGCAAAAATGGTATCGGCGGGAGTGCGTACGTTAAAGATCACTGCGATATCACAGGTCGGGCGATTGGCCACCAGCCAGCGACACATGGAGATGATCGGCGTTACGCCGCAGCCGGCCGCCAGCATCAGGTAACGATCGGCCGGATGTTGTTCACAGCTGAACTCGCCTTGCGCATCGGACAGCCACAGCGTGTTGCCGGGTTTGACTTCGCCGGTTAACCAGCGCGAACCCACGCCGTCCGGCAGGCAACGTACACTGATGCTGAGAAAACGGCTCTGGCCGGGCGAAGAGGAGAGCGTATAGGCGCGTAGAGTGTCTTCGCTATTACGGATACTGACCAGCGCAAACTGACCGGGTTGATAAGGGTAAAAAACATCGCAGATCAGGTTGAGCGTCCAGACGTCGGCGGTTTCCTGCTGGATCGAATGCACCTGCATGCGGTTGGGGCAAAGTGGGCTGGGTTGGGTCATTGGGCACCTCAAAAGCAAAGGGGCCGACATCTGCGGCCCCGAGAAACAGCAGCATTAGCCGAGCAGGGCTTGCAGATCCTGATCTACGGTGGTGATCGGGCGCATACCGAATTTTTCGTTCAGGATCGCCATCAGGTTGTCGGTCAGGAAGCCCGGCGCGGTTGGCCCGGTAACAATGTTTTTAACCCCCAATGACAACAGCGTCAGCAGGATGACAATCGCCTTTTGCTCAAACCACGACAGCACCAGGCTCAGTGGCAGTTCGTTGACCGAGCAACCGAGGGTGTCGGCGAGTTTGACCGCCAGCATGATGGCGGAATAGGCGTCGTTACACTGACCGACGTCCAACAGGCGTGGCAACCCTTCCAGAGTACCGAAATCCAGCTTGTTGAAGCGGTATTTGCCGCAGGCCAGCGTCATGATCAGGCAGTCTTGTGGAACGCTGCGGGCGAAGTCGGTGAAATAGCTGCGCTCATCGCGGCTACCGTCACAGCCGCCGACCAAAAAGACGTGACGCAGTTTCTTTTGTGACACCAGGTCGATCACCGTATCGGCGGCATTGAGCAGCGTCTGGCGGCCGAAGCCGACGGTGATCATATGTTCGATTTCGCTATAGGGGAAACCACTCATGCCCTGCGCCTGAGCGATCACCTGGCTGAAATCGTCCCCTTCCAGATGGTTGACGCCCGGCCAGCCGACGATGCTGCGCGTCCAGATACGATCGCCATAGTTACCGACATTCGGATCGATAATGCAGTTAGAGGTCATCAGGATCGGGCCGGGGAATTTGGCGAACTCGGTCTGCTGGTTCTGCCAGCCGCTGCCGTAGTTGCCCACCAGATGCTTGAATTTTTTCAGTTCCGGGTAGCCGTGCGCCGGCAGCATTTCACCGTGGGTGTAAACGTTCACGTCCTGGCCTTCGGTTTGCTCCAGCAACATGCGCAGATCTTTCAGATCATGGCCGGAGATCAGAATGGCTTTGCCTGCCACCGGACGAACGTTCACCGCACTTGGCACCGGATCGCCGTAAGCCTGAGTTTCGCCGTGATCGAGGATCGCCATCACGTTGAAGTTCATTTTGCCGATACCCATGGCGTTGTTCAGCAGGGTATCCACGTCGCGCGGCTGGGTGCCGAGCCAGGCCATAAAGGCGTGGTAGTCGGCGTAGATCTGGTCATCGGACTGGCCCAGTACGTGAGCGTGCTCCATATAGGCCGCGGCGCCTTTCAGGCCGTACAGGCACAGCATGCGCAGGCCGTGTACATCGTCGCCGACCTCGGCTTTATCGGTATTGAGGGCAAACTGCGCGGCCTGCTGTAGCAGCGAAGGCATATCATCGCCGGCCAGCTGCAGACTGGCCAATGGGTGTTCAACATGGACGCTGGCGTCCAGCAGACGGCAGCGGGTGGCCAGAGATTCGCGCAGGGCGATGGTTTCGCGTGCGTAACCGATAATGCGATCTGAATCGAAGTTGACGTTGGTCAGGGTAGAGAAGAAAGCACGCGGGGCAAAGCTGTCGATATCATGATCGACGATCCCGAGCGCCCTGGCTTGCAGCGCCCAGGCGGAAAGCCCCTGTAACGCCGCGACCAATAGATCTTGCAGGTCGGAGGTTTCCGCCGTTTTGCCGCACATACCCTGGGCATAAGAGCAGCCGTTGCCTGCCGGGGTACGGATAGTTTGTTCACATTGCACACAAAACATAATCGCTTCCTTTTTAAAGTTGCATTTATAATGCTTGTTTATGAGCATAGATCGGCAACCGGGGCTTAAAAAGGCTTTTGTGATGCTACCAAGGGCAAGTTTGATTTAGCGCAATTTTACCGTGCGGATGGGAATTATTACGCTTTCCGGGGGCGAACCCCCGGAGAAGGGTCAAGAGAACAGGGCGATCAGTACCGGTGCCAGCAGGCTGAGCAGAAAGCCATGCACGATGGCCGGTGGCACTATCTCCATCCCCCCGCTGCGTTGCAGCACCGGCAGGGTAAAGTCCATGGAGGTGGCGCCGCACAGACCCAGCGCTGACGAGCGGCTACGACGTACCAGAGTAGGGATCAGCACTATGGCTACCAGTTCACGCGCCAGATCGTTAAAGAAGGCCGCGCTGCCTAACACCGGGCCATAGGCGTCGGTGATTAAAATGCCGGAAAGCGAATACCAGCCAAAACCGGACGCCATGGCCAGCCCGGCCTTAATCGGCAGCCCCAGCAGTTGCGCCGCCAGCGCACCGCCGGCCAGTGAACTTATCACCACCACCACGGCGACTATCATGCCACGTCGGTTAAGCACTATTTGGCGTAGCGTCATGCCGCTGTTGCGCAGTTGGATGCCCACCAGCAGCAGCAGGAAGATCAGGGCGTATTCGCTGCCTTTGTTGGCAAACTGCAGCCATTGCCACTGCGTCAGGCCGAGCAGGAAACCGCCGAGCACCACGCCGCAAAGCTTGAGCGATTCGAGCGCCATATGCAGGCGTGAGGGCAGTTTTTCCTGTTTATGGCTGTTGTGCCACGGCATTTTGCGTTCCAGCAGTGCCAGCATCAGCAAACTGGCGGCGAGAATGCACAGGAAGAACACCGAAGCATACTGGAATATCAACACCAGGTTGCTGCTCAGATCCTCCAGAAACGCCAGGCTGATACCCATGAAAAACAGGATCACGTAGACCATCCAGCTCAGCAGGCGGTTGATGGTTTGCAGTAAAGTCCGGCTACGTAGCGCAATAAGGTAACCGGCAATCAGCGGTAACAGAATAATCAGCAGTCCTGAATACATGGTGAAGCTTGCGTCCTTTGTTCTGAGGGCGGCGCCTGGATGAGCGGCGAGGCTCCACACGCTAACCAAAACCACGTCCGGAGTAAAGCGGCAGATTTGACGTCGTCCGCTTGACCTGCAAGGGGTTTTTTGACCATGCTCTGAGGAGGCCACCCCATTAAGGACGGTGACCGCGCGCACGGGAGGCGACAGATGTTCTTAGAGCGAATCGAGATTGTAGGTTTCCGCGGCATTAACCGGCTGTCACTGATGCTGGACGACAACACGCTGCTGCTCGGCGAAAATGCCTGGGGTAAATCCAGCCTGCTTGACGCGCTGACCCTGCTGTTGGCACCGGAACCCAAGCTGTACCGTTTTGAAGCGCACGATTTCCATTTCCCGCCCGGTGAGGAAGAGGCCAAAGATCGGCACCTGCAGGTGGTATTTACCTTCTGCGAGAAAGATATTGGTCATGCTCATCTACCGCGTTACCGCCACCTGTCGCCGCTGTGGGTCAAGGGCGGGGATAACCTGAACCGCATTTATTATCGCTGCGAAGGTGAACTGGCCGATGACGGCACGGTTTGCACCTGGCGCGGTTTCCTGGATGCCGACGGTAATCCGATGCAGTTGCACCATATTGAGCAACTGGCACACGCCATTATCCGTATCCACCCGGTACTGCGCCTGCGCGATGCACGTTTTATCCGCCGCCTGCGGCCCAGCACGTTAAATGATGAACATCCGGCCGATAACAAGGCGTTGGCCCAGCAGTTGGATCAACTGATGCGTGAGCTGGTGCGCAACCCGCAAAAGTTGACCAACGCCGAACTACGCCAGGGGCTGGCGGCTATGCAGCAACTGTTGGAACACTACTTTGCCGAGCAGGGGTCACAGGTGACGCGGCCGCGCCGAAAACGGCTGGATCAAGATCAGGATCAACAGGCATGGCGCTCACTGGACAGCATCAACCGTATGGTGGCCGAACCCAATAGTCGCAGCATGCGTCTTATTTTACTGGGCATGTTTTCTACGCTGTTACAGGCCAAGGGCAGCGTCAAATTGGATCCGCACGCCCGGCCGCTGCTGCTGGTGGAGGATCCGGAAACGCGCCTGCATCCGATCATGCTTTCGGTAGCCTGGGGGTTGCTTAACCAACTGCCGCTGCAGCGCATCACCACCACTAACTCCAGCGAACTGGTCTCCCTGGTGCCGGTTGAGCACGTTTGTCGGTTGGTGCGTGAGTCGGGACGGGTGGCCACTTATCGTCTTGGGCCGCGCGGGCTGGGGCCGGAAGATGGGCGACGCATTTCTTTTCATATTCGCTTTAACCGGCCGTCGTCGCTGTTCGCCCGTTGTTGGCTGCTGGTAGAAGGCGAAACCGAAGTCTGGCTGCTCAACGAGCTGGCTCGCCAGTGCGGTTATCATTTTGAGGCGGAAGGGGTACGGGTAATTGAATTCGCCCAGTGCGGCCTGAAGCCGCTGCTGAGGTTCGCCCGGCGTATGGGCATTGAGTGGCATGCGTTGGTGGATGGCGATGAGGCAGGGCGCAAATACGCCGGCACCGTCCGCGGCATGCTGGATAACCATGAGGATAACGAGCGTGACCGGCTGACCGTGTTACCGGCGCCGGATATGGAACACTTTATGTTCCGTGAAGGTTTCAGCCCGGTCTATTACCGGGTCGCCTCCGTGCCGAGCAATGCTCAAATGCCGGTACGCAAGGTGATCCTCAAGGCAGTGCATCACTCGTCGAAGCCCGACCTGGCCATTGAGGTGGCGATGCAAGCGGGCGAGTGGGGCACGGATTCGGTGCCGCCATTGCTGAAAAAAATGTTCTCACGCGTGATCTGGCTGGCGCGCGGCAGGGCCGACTAGGCCCCGGCAAAACGGGGTTGGTTGCTGAAATGCTCGGCCATCCCCTGTTCCAGCTCGTCCAGCAGTTGATAGCGGCGGCGATATTCTGCACGTTTTTTGCTGGCCACCTCTTCGATCGGTTTACGGGCGATCTGCTCCGGCAGCAGGAAATAGCCGCTTTCCAGCATCTTGCCGCCCATTGATGTCCAGAATTGATCGTAATCGGCATGCAGTTGGTCTTTCTTTTTACTGTGATAGCGCCAGTTTTGGTAGATATGTGTGGCATTGCCGACCGCCACAATTTGCTGAATGCCCAGATGGCGCGCCAGAGTGCAAATCCCTTCCAGCACCAGCCGTTTTGGGAACAACCCGTGACACTCTTTGGTGGCCTGCTGTATTTCGGCGTGCGGCACCTGGTGATTGGCTCCCTGTAACCCCCCGATAAACAGCGTGGGCTGTTGCTGATAGTGCATCAATGCAAAGGTGATTTCGGCCAGCATAATCCCGTTGCCATTACGCAGCAGCAGGGTGGCTTCCCCTTCCTTATTCAGATGATCGATGGCTGCCAGCTCCAGTGAAACGGCGGCACCACTCTTGCCGCAGGCGCGGGTCAGCAAAAAGGGCTTGTTCAGATGGCCGAGCAGCATTTTCATCGGCATGCGTTGCTTGCTGAGATCGTAATGATCGCGCAGGGCGAACAGACTCTCGATTTTGCTCATGTTCGCCGCCAGATACGGGCGATGCAGCTTGCACGGCAGATTGGGTTGCGCGTTCAGTATTTCATCCAGCAAAGGGTTGGACGCCAGCGTATTGAGCAGAGCGCTGGTGGTCGGCCAGCGAAATAATGAACGGCCGATAAACTTCAGGCGAAATGATGCTTTCTTCCAGGCTTTGCTGGGTGCCTTGTCGCCATTGGCCAGCGCCGTCATCAATTGCCAGCCGTTAAGCGGGCGTGCAGATACGAGTGGATAGCTGAGCTGAGACATGATGAAATCCTTGGCTGTGTTGAATGGCGCTATTTCACCAAGCCTTCACTAAACGGGAGTTCAATGCAGAATGTAACCAAGGGTGTCTCCACATTGTGTTGAACCAAGGTTTAGTTATTCATCATCGTGCGTGATAATTTAGCTCCGCTGCCGCTGTTGGCAGCATGAATTGCAACAGGCAGGAACCTATTTTGACGTGGTTTAAAGGACATAAGCGACGCTGGGTCATGGCGCTGATCGTACTGGTGGCGATCGTGGCGATGGCGGCCTGGCACTTCAGCCACCCGGCCCCGACTCCATTTAAAACGGTGAAGGTGGTCAAGGGCGATCTACAGCAAAACGTACTGGCAACCGGCCAGCTTGACGCGGTACGCAAGGTTGACGTGGGTGCGCAGGTGAGTGGGCAGTTGGAAAGCCTGTATGTCGAGATCGGCGATCGGGTTAAAAAAGGCCAGTTGCTTGGGGTAATCGATCCGCAACAGGCGCAAAACAGCATCCGTGAGGGTGAGGCGACGTTGCGTGAGCTGCACGCCCAGTTGCAACAGGCGCAGGCTGAGCAACAGCTGGCGGCGGTAACGCTGCAGCGTAATCAGGCGTTGGCCAAACTGCAGGCGGTGTCACGCCAGGATCTGGATCAGGCGGCGACACAGTTGGCGGTGAAGAAGGCGCAGGTGGGTACCATTCAGGCGCAGATCGCCAGGAATCAGGCCAGCCTGGATACCGCCAAGATCAATCTGGCGTTTACCCGTATAGAAGCACCGATGGACGGTGACGTGGTGCAAATCACCACGCTGCAGGGCCAGACGGTGATAGCCGCGCAGCAGGCACCGAACATTTTGACGCTGGCGGATCTCAGCACCATGCTGGTGAAGGCTCAGGTGTCGGAAGCGGACGTCATCAGCCTCAAACCGGGCCAAAAAGCCTGGTTTACCGTGCTGGGCGATCCTAACCGACGCTTTGACGGCGTGCTGAAAGATATTCAGCCAACGCCGGAAAAGGTCAATAACGCCATCTTTTACTATGCGCGTTTTGAAGTGCCCAATCCCGAGGGATTATTGCGACTGCAGATGACGGCGCAGGTGCATATTCAACTGGCGGGCGTCAAGCAGGTGCAGGTCATTCCTCTGGCAGCGTTGGGCGATCAAATCGCCGATAATCGCTACCATGTTTCGATATTGAAACAGGGCAAGGAGGAAAAGCGCGAGGTGGCCATTGGCCTGCGTAATAATATCGACGTGCAAATTCTCAGCGGACTGAACATTGGCGATGAAGTGATTGTCAGCCGTGGCGGCGCGGAGGCTCTCTGATGGCCGCGCTGTTGGAACTGAGCGGCATCAGCCGCAGCTATCAGTCGGGCGACCAGACCGTAGCGGTGTTGAAGGACGTGAGCCTGAGCATCAATGCCGGTGAAATGGTGGCGATTATGGGAGCCTCCGGCTCCGGCAAGTCGACGCTGATGAATATTCTTGGCTGCCTGGATAAGCCCAGCGCCGGCGTTTATCGGGTGGCCGGACAGGACGTGGCGACGCTTGATGGGGATGCGCTGGCCCGGTTGCGGCGTGAGCATTTCGGCTTCATCTTCCAGCGTTATCATTTACTGCCTCATCTGAGCGCGGCGCATAACGTTGAGGTCCCGGCGGTGTATGCCGGACTGGGTAAGGCAGCGCGGCGCGAGCGTGCGATTGCGCTGTTACAGCGTTTGGGGCTGGGTGAACGCGTTGGTTACCGGCCAAGCCAGCTTTCCGGCGGCCAGCAGCAGCGGGTCAGTATTGCCCGTGCGCTGATGAACGGGGGGCAGGTGATCCTGGCGGATGAGCCGACCGGTGCCCTCGATAGCCATTCTGGCGAGGAGGTGATGACCATCCTTAAGCAGCTGCGTGAGCAGGGGCATACGGTGATTATCGTCACTCACGATCCGGCGGTGGCTCAGCAGGCTGAGCGGATCATTGAAATTCGCGACGGAGAGATCATTGCCGATTCACGCCCGGAACGGCAGAGCAACCCGAACGCCAAACCGCTGGAGATGGTGGCACCGGCGCCGTCCTGGCAGCAAACGACCGGCCGTTTTCGTGAGGCATTGGTGATGGCCTGGCGAGCGATGGCGGCAAGTAAAATGCGCACCGCGCTGACCATGCTGGGCATTATTATCGGTATTGCCTCGGTGGTGTCGATCCTGGTGATCGGCGACGCCGCCAAACAGATGGTGCTGGCGGATATCAAGTCCATCGGCACCAATACGGTCGACATTTACCCCGGCAAGGACTTCGGCGACGACGATCCGACCTTCCGGCAGGCGCTGAAATACGACGATCTTGAGGCACTGCGCGAGCAGCCTTATGTCAATGCGCTGTCGCCCACGATTGCCAGCAGCATGCGGTTGCGCTTGGGTAACGTCGATGTGGCGGCCAATGTTACCGGGGTCAGCGAACAGTTTTTCCGCGTCTACGGCATGACCTTTACCCAGGGCGTCGGTATCGATCAACTGCAGGTGCAATCGCAGTCGCAAACGGTGGTCATCGACGCCAATACTCAGCGCCGGTTATTCCCCAATATAAAGGACGTGGTCGGTCAGGTGATCCTGGTGGGCAATATGCCGGCGACGGTGGTTGGCGTGGCGAAGGAGAAACAGTCGATGTTCGGCAGCAGCAAGACGCTGAACGTCTGGGTACCCTACAGCACTATGGCCAACCGGCTGATGGGTAACGCCTATTTTGATTCGATCACTGTACGTATTCGCGAGGGCTACAATAGCCAGGAAGCGGAGCAGAAGTTGACGCGTTTGCTGACGCTGCGCCATGGCAAGAAAGACATCTTCACCTATAACATGGACAGCCTGGTGCAGACCGCAGAAAAAACCACGCGCACGCTGCAGCTATTTCTGACGTTGGTGGCGGTGATTTCACTGGTGGTTGGCGGCATCGGCGTGATGAACATCATGTTGGTGTCGGTGACGGAGCGTACTCGCGAGATCGGCATTCGTATGGCGGTCGGTGCTCGCTCCGGGGACGTGCTGCAGCAGTTTCTGATTGAAGCGGTACTGGTGTGCCTGGTGGGTGGTGCCCTGGGCATTACGCTGTCGTTTGCCATCGGCCTGCTGGTGCAACTGGTGCTACCGGGCTGGCAGATCAGTTTCCCTCCGGCTGCGTTGTTGAGTGCGTTTGTCTGTTCTACCGCCATTGGCGTGGTGTTTGGCTATCTGCCTGCACGCAGCGCAGCGCGGCTTAACCCGATTGACGCTCTGGCTCGCGAATAGCAAGCCAATAAAAAATGCCAGTCATACGGCGGCTGGCATTTTTTTTCGGTGTTTCAGACTGACTGGGTGGAAGCGTTTAGGCCAACGCCTCGCTTTCCACTGGCACAATAAGACTCGCATGATTCCCTTTTGGCCCCTGGTGCACGTCAAAACTGACCTGCTGGCCAGCTTTTAGCGTCCGGTACCCATCCATCTTAATCGTAGAATAGTGGGCGAATATGTCTTCGCCACCGCCTTCAGGACAAATAAACCCAAACCCTTTGGCGTTGTTGAACCATTTAACAGTACCCGTCTCCATGCTTTTACATCCCTCGCAACGCTATTTTTCGGTGAGATGAATAACTGAATTCGCACCCGCCATTGGCAGGCGGCAGATGAGCCTGAAAGTGGTTAAAACACCACCAGCCCATGAATTTACACTCTAGAGCAAATGATTATCACGTCAAGGGATCGGCTTTTGTCGGCAGCGAGCAGTTCATCAAAGTTTGAAGCAGGTAACGCTATTGACATTGTTTGGTAACAATTCGTCAGAGATATTTGCGCACGTTCCAGTGCGGCGGGATGCTGGCGAAGATGATAAAATAGTATGGATACCCCACTTTGAATAACCGGAACCTGTCCCCATATATAAGGACAGAGCAGAGAAGATGAGCAGCGATGGGCAATAACAACGATTGGCTAAATTTTGAACACTTGGCCGAAGAAAAACAAATCGATGCGGTAAAACCGCCGTCTATGTATAAAGTTATACTTAACAACGACGATTACACACCGATGGAATTTGTGATTGACGTTCTGCAAAAGTTCTTTTCTTATGATATTGAACGCGCAACGCAACTGATGCTCACGGTCCACTATCAAGGCAAGGCGATCTGCGGTGTATTTACCGCCGAGGTGGCGGAAACCAAAGTCGTGCATGTGAACCGTTATGCCAGGGAGAACGAGCATCCGTTGCTTTGTACGCTGGAAAAAGCCTGAATAAGGCAATCTATTGGGGAGGTGCTTATGCTCAATCAAGAACTGGAACTCAGTCTCAACATGGCTTTCGCCAGAGCGCGTGAGCACAGACACGAGTTTATGACCGTGGAGCACCTGTTGCTGGCGTTACTCAGCAACCCTGCCGCGCGGGAAGCGCTTGAGGCATGTACGGTGGACCTGGCCGCATTACGCCAGGAACTCGAAGCCTTTATCGAACAAACCACGCCGACGCTGCCCGCCAGCGAAGAAGAGCGCGACACTCAGCCGACGCTCAGCTTCCAGCGCGTACTGCAGCGTGCGGTATTCCATGTACAATCTTCCGGCCGCAGCGAAGTCAGCGGCGCCAACGTGCTGGTGGCAATTTTCAGCGAGCAGGAGTCGCAGGCGGCTTACCTGCTGCGCAAACACGACGTCAGTCGTCTTGACGTAGTGAACTTCATTTCACATGGCACACGTAAAGACGAGCCGGGCCAAGCGCCGAATGCGGAAAACCCGGTGAATGAAGAGCAGTCCGGAGGGGAAGACCGTATGGAAAACTTCACCACCAACCTCAACCAACTGGCCCGGGTGGGCGGTATCGATCCCTTGATTGGCCGTGGTCCTGAGCTGGAGCGTGCCATTCAGGTGTTGTGCCGTCGCCGCAAGAATAACCCGCTGTTGGTGGGTGAGTCCGGCGTGGGTAAAACCGCGATTGCCGAAGGGCTGGCCTGGCGCATCGTGCAGGGCGACGTCCCGGAAGTGATGGCGGACTGTACGCTGTATTCGCTGGATATAGGATCGTTGCTGGCCGGTACCAAATACCGCGGCGATTTCGAGAAACGCTTCAAGGCCCTGCTGAAACAGTTGGAGCAGGACAAGAACAGCATCCTGTTTATCGATGAGATCCACACCATCATCGGTGCCGGAGCGGCTTCCGGTGGGCAGGTAGATGCCGCCAACCTGATCAAACCGCTGCTTTCCAGCGGCAAGATCCGGGTCATAGGTTCGACCACCTATCAGGAATTCAGCAACATCTTTGAAAAAGATCGCGCCTTGGCCCGTCGCTTCCAGAAAATCGACATTATCGAGCCGACGCCGGAAGAGACCATTCAGATCATCAACGGCCTGAAAACCAAGTACGAAGCGCACCACGATGTGCGTTATACCGCGAAAGCGGTGCGTGCCGCGGTTGAGCTGTCGGTGAAATACATCAACGACCGTCATCTGCCGGACAAGGCTATCGACGTGATCGACGAGGCGGGGGCTCGCAGCCGGTTGATGCCGGTCAGCAAGCGCAAGAAAACCGTTAACGTTTCTGACATTGAGTCGGTGGTGGCGCGTATCGCACGTATCCCGGAAAAAACCGTGTCGGCGAGCGATCGCGATGTGTTGAGAAGCCTGGGTGACCGTCTGAAAATGCTGGTATTTGGCCAGGATCAGGCGATTGAAGCGCTGACCGAGGCAATCAAGATGAGCCGTGCGGGTCTGGGCCACGATCGCAAGCCTGTCGGTTCCTTCCTGTTTGCCGGGCCAACCGGGGTCGGGAAAACCGAGGTTACGGTACAGCTGGCGAAGGCGATGGATATCAAACTGCTGCGCTTTGACATGTCCGAGTATATGGAACGTCATACCGTTAGCCGTCTGATTGGCGCGCCTCCGGGCTATGTCGGCTACGACCAGGGTGGTCTGCTGACCGACGCGGTGCTCAAGCATCCGCACTCGGTCGTACTGCTCGATGAAATCGAGAAGGCGCATCCGGACGTGTTCAACCTGCTGCTGCAGGTGATGGACAACGGGACCCTGACCGACAACAACGGCCGTAAGGCGGACTTCCGCAACGTGATCCTGGTGATGACCACCAACGCTGGGGTGCGCGAGACAGAACGTAAATCGATCGGCCTGGTCCAGCAGGACAACAGCACCGACGCGATGGAAGAGATCAAAAAAGTGTTCACGCCGGAATTCCGTAACCGTCTGGACAATATTCTTTGGTTCAACCATCTGTCGACCGAGGTGATCCAGCAGGTTGTCGATAAGTTTATCGTCGAACTGCAGGCGCAGCTGGATGCGAAGGGCGTGTCGCTGGAAGTGAGTGACGAAGCGCGTGACTGGCTGTCAGTGAAAGGCTACGACCGTGCGATGGGCGCTCGTCCAATGGCGCGTGTGATGCAGGAAAACCTGAAGAAACCGCTGGCTAACGAACTGCTGTTCGGCTCGCTGGTGGACGGCGGCTCGGTGAAGGTCGAGTTGGACAAGGAAAACCAGAAACTGACTTATCAATTTATCAGCGCGTCAATGCGCAAGGCGGACGAGGGTGCGGTGCACTAAGTCTGGGGTCAGATTCAGATAAAGAAAAAGCGATGCTTCGGCATCGCTTTTTTTATGGGTGAAAATCATCACCACAACAGAAATGATTGAGCCCTCTCAGTTTACCTGCGCACCTGCAACTCGATGTTGAACGTTGCTACGGGGGTAAACGGAAAGGGCTCCGGAGGCATTACATCCTCGGTGCCGCCATCGGCTGGCGACGAGTGAGCCGATTAACGGCTACGGAAGACAATGCGGCCTTTGCTCAGGTCGTACGGGGTCAGCTCTACAGTGACTTTGTCGCCCGTCAGGATGCGGATGTAGTTCTTGCGCATTTTACCGGAGATATGTGCGGTTACCACGTGCCCGTTTTCTAACTCAACGCGGAACATGGTGTTCGGCAGCGTATCAAGAACGGTGCCCTGCATTTCAATATTGTCTTCTTTGGCCATCGAATCCTCTAGGTCTAACTACCTTAGTTTTTAACCGGCAAGATAATGCCGAAAAACCCACATTATGTAAAGAAGTGTCGGTGAACATTGCACCGTTTCCGCAAAATTAGTTTGTTGGGGAGGGTGGTTCAACCTGCTGTGGGGGTAACACTTGCGGTGCCCAGCATTCTGGCGCTAATGGCTTGCGCTGAAGTTGGCTGAGCTGCTGCAAAAATTGTCTTCGGGGGATCTCTTTCGCTCCCAGCGTGGCAGTGTGAGCGTTAAGCACCTGACAGTCAATCAATTCTCCGCCATAAGCGGCAAAATGGCGGCAAAAAGTCATCAGGGCGCACTTGGAAGCGTTGGTGGTACGGCTAAACATGGATTCGCCACAAAACAGCGCACCCTGAGCCACGCCGTACATGCCGCCGACCAGTTCGTCGCCCTGCCATACCTCGATTGAATGGGCGAAGCCAAGGCGGTGCAGATGCAAATAGGCGCGCTGTACTTCCGGGCCAATCCAGGTGCCTTCTTCCGGTCGATCGGCGCAGGCGGCGATCACCGCCGCAAAGTCGTGATTCAGCGTCACGCGAAAGGGGTTACTGCGCAGAAAGCGTTTCAGACTGCGGCTGATATGGCGCTCGGCCGGGAACAGCACCGCGCGTGGGTCCGGCGACCACCACAGAATGGCTTCCCCCGGTGAAAACCAGGGGAAAATGCCGCGTTCATAGGCGGCCAGCAAGCGCGGCGCTGTTAAATCACCGCCAATCGCCAGCAGACCGTTAGGATCGCGCAGCGCGCCCTCAGGAGAGGGGAACGCCAGTGAATGCGGTGACAGCTTAACTATGCGCATAAAAGGTCTCAGCGTCCTCTACAGGCCATTTTACAGCGGTATGCCACTGATGCGTTGGCGGAACCGGGCATAACGCCCCTGTTGACGCATCAGGGTGAGATGATCGCCTTGCTCAACAATCTGGCCGCCGTCCATCACGCAGATACGGTCCATGTGCTCCAGCCCATACAGACGGTGGGTCACCAGGATCAGCGTTTTACCCCGACAGTGCCGGCGTAGCAGCGCCAGGATCTGCTGTTCGGTTTCGGCGTCCAGGCCTTCGGTCGGTTCATCGAGCAACAACAACGGCGCCTGATGCAACAGCGCACGGGCAATGCCCAGACGGCGCTGCTCACCGCCGGAAAGCTGGCGACCGCCATCTCCCAGCCAGGCGTTCAGCCCTTCGTTGTCCAGCAGCTTGTCCAGGCCGACCTGCTGCAATACTTCGCGCAATTGTTCATCGGTCGCTGCAGGCGCGGCGATGCGCAGGTTTTCGCGCAGCGTATCGCTGAAAATATGCACCCGCTGGCTGACCACGGTAGTCATCTGGCGCAGCGTGGTTTCATCGTAAGCACTCAGTGGCTGGCCATTGAGCAGCACCTGGCCGCTGTCGGCGTTCCAGGCGCGGGTTAGCAACTGCAGCAGGGTCGATTTGCCACAGCCGGTACGCCCGAGCAGCGCAATGTGTTCACCGGCGGCAATCTCCAGCGAGACATCCTGCAATACCGGCAGCGGCTGGTCGGGGTAAGTGAAAGTGAGTTGCTGCAGGCTCAGTGTGGCAAGGTTCTCGGTCGCCGGACCATGGGCCGGGAAGGTCACTTCCGGCTGTCGGTCGATGACCTGCTTCACCCGCGTGGCGGAAGCGATCACCTGACCCAGATGCTGGAAAGCACCGGCCACCGGCATCAGCGCTTCAAATGAGGCCAGCGCGGCAAACACGAACAGCGCAATCAGCGCACCGGGTTGGCTGTCGCCGCCGATTCCGGCCGCGGTGAGCCACAGCATCAAAGTGACCGTCAGGCCACTGGCCAAAATCATCAGCGCCTGTGCCATGCCACCCAGAGAAGCCTGTTGCCATTGACGGCGCTGCCAGCGCTGCTCGGTGGCATCCAGACGGGTACGGAAGCTTTCAACGGCACCGAACACCACCAGCTCGGCCTGGCCCTGCAGCCAGGCGGTCAAATCGGTACGGTACTGACCGCGCAGTGCGGTCAACTGACCGCCAATCGGCTTACCTGCACGATAAAACACCGGTGGCACCAACAGCAGTAACAACAGCAGAATGCCGCCCAGTGTCAGGGCCAGAGTTGTGTCCAGCCAGCTCAGGCCATAGGTCACCACCACAATCACCGCGGCGGCGCTGACCAGCGGCGAGATCACCCGCAGGTACAAATGATCCAGCGTATCGACATCCGCCACCAGGCGATTAAGCAGATCCGCCTGGCGGAAGCGAGCAATACCGCCCGGCGACAGCGGCAGGATCTTTTTAAAGGTAAATACCCGCAGATGGGACAGCACGCGGAAAGTGGCATCGTGGCTGACCACGCGTTCGGCGTAGCGCCCGGCGGTGCGGAAAATGGCGGCGCCCCGCACACCGGCAGCAGGCAGCATGTAGTTGAAGGTAAACAAACCCGCCAGCCCGGCGAGGGCAGAGGCGGCGAGGAACCAGCCGGACAGGGCCAGCAGGCCGATGCTGGCCAGCAGCGTGACGATGGCCAGCACGATGCCTAAACAAATCAGCAGGCTGTGACGACGGTATAGCGCCAGAAATGGCAGCAAAACGCGCATGATTAGAGATCCCCGCTGCGGTGTGCGATCAGATTGGCAAACAGGCCCGGTTGAGCACTCAGCGTGGCGTAATCGCCTTGCTGAACGATCTGTCCACCTTCCATCACCCAAATCTGGTCGTAATCTTCGGTATCTTCCAACTGGTGGGTGACCAGCAGGGTGGTTTGCTGGTGTGAGGCGACATTCAGCGCCTGCATCACCCGCCGTTCACTGTGGGCGTCAAGACTGGCGGCCGGTTCATCCAGCAGCAGCAAACGACGCGGACTGATCAGCGCCCGGGCTACGGCCACGCGTTGAGCCTGGCCGACGGATAAGCGGGCGGCGTTATCGCCCACCTCAGTCTCTAATCCCTGCGGCAGATGCGGCAGTATCTCACCGACGTAGGCTTGCTCCACCGCCTGTTGCAACTGATCTTCGCTGGCCTGCGGGTTCCCCAGCAGAATATTGGCCCGCAGCGTCTGAGCCGGCAGGTGCGGGTTCTGACCTACCCAGCCAAGCTGCTGACGCCAGCCTTCGGCCGCCAATTCGCGCAGTTCGGTTCCATTGACGGTTAATGAACCGCGATAGGGCAGAAAGCCGAGCAGCAGATTTAGTAGCGAGCTTTTACCGGCGCCGCTTAACCCGACCAGGGCAATGCGCTGGTTCGCGGGCAGGGTGAAGCTTAGTGGCCCGGCCAGCAGCACGCCATTCGGTGACAGGATCTCGAGATCCTGCGCCTGTAGTTCCAGCGGCGCATCGGTATCAAGCCGTTGCGTGCCGCTGCCCATTTGCTCGCCTTCGGCGCTGAGGAAGGTTTCCAGCGCTTCTGCTGCGCCCACCGCCTGTGCCTTGGCGTGGTAGAAGGCCCCCAGGTCACGCAGTGGCTGGAAGAACTCCGGCGCCAGGATCAGCACCAGAAAACCGGCGAATAGCGTAACGCCGGTGCCGTAACTGCCAAAATTAAGTTCGCCAAGGAAAGAGAAACCAAAATAGACCGCCACCACGGCGATGGAGATAGAGGCAAAGAACTCCAATACGGCCGATGATAGAAACGCCAACCGCAGCACTTCCATGGTGCGGCTGCGGAAGTCCTCGGACGATTTGGCGATCTGCGCAGTTTCTGCCTCAGCCCGGTTGAACAGGCGCAGCGTATCCAGCCCGCGCAGGCGGTCGAGGAAATTACCGCTCAGCCGTGCCAACGCTACAAAGTTACGACGGTTGGCATCGGCGGCCCCCATACCGACCAGCGCCATAAACATCGGGATCAGCGGGGCGGTGGTCAACAGGATCAGACCGGCAGCCCAGTTTATCGGGAAGACGGTAATCAGGATCAGCACCGGGATAAACACCGCCAGGTACATCTGCGGCAGATAGCGGGAGTAGTAATCCTGCATATCTTCGATTTGTTCGACGATGATGCTGGCCCAACTGCCGGCCGGCTTGCCCTGGATCCAGGCCGGGCCGAGCTGTTGCAGTTTATCCAACACCTGTTGGCGCATACGCTGGCGGATCACCTGCCCGCAGATAAAACCGACGCGTTCGCGCAGCCAACTCAACACCGCCCGCAATGTGAAGGTGGCAGCCAGCCAGATAAACCAGGGGAGTAGTTGTTCACGCGGGGCGTGTTCGATAATCAGGGCGTGGAGCAGGGCGGCCAACAGCCATGCCTGTGCGACAATCAAAATGCCGCTTATCAGCCCCAATAACATGGAAAGGCGCAACCAACGCTGCGCCAGGGTGCTCTGAGTTTTGAGCCAACGGGTTAACTGTTGCTGTCTGGTTTTTTTCATCAGTTTTTAGTCTGCGTCGCCGGTGCCTGTGGTTACAGGTAAGGTTAACGTACTGTTAAAAAAAGTGTTTGCCCCAACCTGAAGCGAACAAGTGAAGGCCAATGTTACCTCTTCACCCGGCAGACTGAAAATAATAAAGCGGTCAAATAGCGGTATAACAGACGGCGGCTCCCGGGTTATTCCACCTCCTGACTTGCTGCTTCCGCGGCCAGGGCGGTTTGTACGGATTCGCGGCGGGTGATCAACGCCATATAACGGGTTAACGATGGCCAGTCTTTTAGTTCGATGGAAAACTGGGACATCCAACGCAGCACGGTAAATAAATAGGCATCCGCTACGCTAAAACATTCACCCAGCAGGAAAGGTTGTTCGTTCAGCGCCTGGGCAAGGTAATCGAGGCGGCGACGCAGTTTGTCGCGAAACAGCGTTTTGGTTGCTTCCGGCAGTGCCGAGTTGAACAACGGACTGGAACCCGAGTGGATCTCGCTGGTAATGAAGTTCAGCCATTCCTGTAAACGCACCCGTTCGAAAGACTCGCCAGGTGGGGCCAGTGCGGCGTCGGGGCGCAGATCTGCCAAATATTGCACGATGGCAGCACCTTCGGTAATCACCCGCCCGTCATCCAGCATCAGGGCGGCGACGTAGCCTTTGGGATTCACCTGAAAAAAGTCCCGGCCGTCGGCGCTGCGTTTGGTGCGGTTATTGACTCTGATCAGTTCGAACGGCAATCCCAGCTCGCGTAAAACAATGTGTGGGGAGAGCGAACAGGTGTCGGGTGCAAAGTAGAGTTTCATGGCAGTTCCTGCGCTAAGAAGCGAAATTGCTTGAACGTCAGAATGCCGTCGGCGCTGCCCACTGAATAATTAAAATATCAGAAACCTGTTATCAGCTCAGCTACTGACGGGCAGGTGCTGCTGTAGATATTGCAGCAGGGTCTGTACCGGCGCTGAAGCCGCGCTGCCAAACGAACAGACCAGGCCAAAATGACGATAAAGCGGCGTAGCCAAAGGCAACGCGCAAATACCTGAGAGATCGGTCGGTATCACCGAGGCTGGAATCAACGATACACCGGCGTCTTCCCGAACCAGCGTCAGGGCGGTGTTCCAGTCACTGACGGTGATACGTACATCGGTTAATACCAACCCGGCCTGCTGTGCCAACAGTTGCGCATTGAGATTGCAGCCGCCGGTAGCCAGCACAAACGGCTGTTTGGCCAGTGTGCTGAACTCCACCGGTTGCCGCCCCCTGGCCAGTGGATGATGACTGGCGGTCACGGCCAGCCACAGGTCTTGCCCCAATGGGTAGCTTTGTCGTTCTCTATTTGGGTTCAACACCACACCGACGTCGGCGGTTTCCAGTGCCAACCAGTTTTCCACTTCCTGGTCGGTACCTTCCAATTGAACCAGTTCAATCGCAGGATAGCGACGGCGGAATTTACGTAATAACGGCGGCAGTAACAGGGAGAATGCGGAGGGGAAACTGGCCAGGCGAATCTTTCCGGCGTGCGCGCTTTGTGCCCGCTGCGCGTAGTGTTGGATTGCCTCCAGCTCGGCCAGCATGGCGCGGGCGTGAACGACAATTTGTTCACCACTCTGGGTAAGCGCAACGCTGTGCGGCAGGCGAACCAACAGCAAGGTATTCAGCGCATCTTCCAACTGAGCGATGGCCTGACTGGCGGCGGATTGGGTCATGCCGCATTGGCTTGCCGCCTGGGTGATTTTACCGCTGTCGGCTACCGCAACCAATAAACGCCAATGGAGAAGATTGTGCATCGAATCACCGTCCGACTTAACTTACAGGAACAAAAAAAGCGGCTGTGATAGCCGCTTTTCAAAATGACAGTGTGTGGTTACAGCACTTCTGCGCCGGCAATGCCGTCCAGATAACGCTCAGCGTCCAGCGCTGCCATACAACCGGTCCCGGCAGAGGTGATCGCCTGACGGTAGATGTGATCCATCACGTCGCCGGCGGCGAACACGCCTGGAATGGTGGTCTGGGTGGCATTACCGTGAATACCGGACTGCACCTTGATGTAGCCGTTTTCCAGCTCCAGCTGACCACCGAAAATGCTGGTGTTCGGGCTGTGGCCGATGGCGATAAACACGCCGGCCAGTTCCAGTTCCTGCGTTTGGTCTTCCGCTTTGGTGCTACGGATACGTACGCCGGTAACGCCCATTTGATCGCCCAGCACTTCGTCCAGAGTGTGGTCGGTGTGCAGCACGATGTTGCCGTTTTTCACTTTCTCCATCAGCCGGTTGATCAGGATCTTTTCTGAACGGAAGCTGTCACGGCGGTGAATCAGGTGAACTTCGGCCGCGATGTTGGACAAATAAAGCGCTTCTTCCACGGCAGTGTTGCCACCACCGACCACCGCGACTTTCTGATTACGGTAGAAGAAACCGTCACAGGTGGCACAGGCAGACACGCCCTTGCCTTTGAAAGCTTCTTCGGTAGGCAGGCCAAGGTAACGGGCCGATGCGCCAGTGGCGATAATCAGTGCATCACAGGTGTATTCGCCGCTGTCGCCAAACAGGCGGAACGGACGGTTCTGCAGGTCAACGCTGTTGATGTGGTCAAACACAATCTCTGTCTGGAATTTTTCAGCATGCTCGCGCATACGCTCCATCAACGCCGGGCCGGTCAGGCCTTCGGCATCACCCGGCCAGTTTTCCACTTCGGTGGTGGTGGTCAACTGACCCCCTTGCTCCATACCGGTAATCAATACCGGGCTCAGGTTGGCGCGCGCTGCGTAAACTGCGGCGGTATAACCCGCCGGGCCGGAGCCCAGGATCAATAATTTGCTGTGTTTAGCCGTGCCCATGAATACCCTCTTTTCCCACAATGGCGGACAATGGATCCGATTGTAGGGAAAACGCAGCATTAAAAAAAGCGTCAGGGGATGTTGTTAACGATTTGTTTGATAGCCTTTCCCTATTAATTATTAAATTGCTGCTAAAGCGAGCGTAAAATGCAGCAATTTAACTTATGGAAGCCACTCAGCGCCGCTCCCTGCGCCATTGACTGGAAACAGCCCATTAGCGGCTTGGGGTGCCTTGACTGCGGGCTTTTCAAGCCAGCGATTCATAACTAAAAACGGGGTGCTAACTTTTCATGACGGTACGTTCTTCTGATTTTGCTTCTTTTACTTTGACAATCCGCTGCGCATTTGCGAAAACATCATAGGAAGAAGAAATTATCCCTGTCCCTACAGTAAATCGTACGTATTTACAGCGTTGGTGCGGAATTTTGCGCCGTTGCTGAAGCTTCGTGTGGCAGGTGAGGGGACACCGTGCAAGCGGGGGGAATTCTTCTTGCGATAACGTCATTTAAAAACCTGGTGCAGAGTTGACAGACAGGCTGCACAAGGGGTGATGATGGTAGTGAAGCATATGACAGGCATTGGGTCTTCGCTTGGAACGAACCCTTACACATTGACGTTGGTTGGGGTGTGGCAAGTGCAGGGAAGAAAATAAGAGAGACAATAATAATGGCAGACAATAAGAAACGCCCGGGTAAAGATCTCGACCGTATCGACCGCAACATCCTGAACGAACTGCAGAAGGATGGGCGTATTTCGAACGTTGAGCTTTCCAAGCGCGTGGGGTTATCCCCAACCCCATGTTTAGAACGTGTGCGCCGCCTCGAGCGCCAGGGTTTTATTCATGGTTATACCGCTTTGCTCAACCCGCATTATCTGGATGCGTCCCTGCTGGTCTTCGTAGAAATCACGTTGAACCGCGGTGCGCCGGATGTGTTTGAGCAATTCAACTCGGCAGTACAGAAACTTGAAGAAATTCAGGAGTGTCATCTGGTGTCCGGTGATTTCGACTATCTGTTGAAAACCCGCGTGCCGGATATGTCGGCTTACCGTAAGTTGCTCGGTGAAACCTTGCTGCGTCTGCCGGGGGTTAACGACACCCGTACGTACGTGGTAATGGAAGAAGTGAAACAGAGTAACCGTCTGGTTATCAAAACACGGTAGGGTGCAGGTGCAAAACCTGATTAAATTGGTTACACTCCTGTTTATTCATACAGTTTCGGCGCCGGGGAAGCTTCTCGGCGCTGTTGCTATGTCAGCTAACAGGAACCTGGAGAGCCTTTCTTGAGCCAGGAATATACAGAAGATAAAGAAGTTACCTTGAGAAAACTCAGCAGCGGCCGCCGTTTGCTCGAAGCTGTGTTGATTGTGGTAGCCATTTTTGCCATTTACCTCATGGCTGCCTTGGTCAGTTTCAATCCATCTGACCCAAGCTGGTCGCAGACCGCGTGGCATGAGCCAATTCATAACCTGGGCGGTGGCGTCGGGGCCTGGATGGCCGACACATTGTTCTTCACCTTCGGGGTACTCGCCTATGCGATACCGCCGATCATGCTGGTGTTGTGCTGGGCGGCTTATCGTCAGCGCAGCGGCGGCGAATACATCGATTATTTTGCGCTTTCACTGCGCCTGATCGGCACGTTGGCGCTGGTGCTCACTTCGTGTGGCCTGGCGGCATTGAATGTCGACGATCTCTATTACTTCGCCTCCGGCGGTGTGATCGGCAGTTTGCTGAGCAACGCCATGTTGCCGTGGTTCAACGGTATTGGTGCCACCCTGGGGCTGCTGTGCGTTTGGGCTGCGGGGCTGACACTGTTTACCGGCTGGTCCTGGCTGGTGATCGCCGAGCGTATCGGCGGCGTGGTGCTGGGGACGGCGACCTTTATGACCAACCGTTCACGCCGTGAAGACCGTTATCACGACGATGACGACCGTTACGTCGAAGAGCAACCCGAATCTGCAGACAAGGAAGCCGCGCTTGCTGCGGCTACCACAGCGACGGCGGCCAATGCAGCGGAAGATGACGTATTGTTCTCAGCGCCTTCGGTCACGGAAACCGCGAAAATGGCGGCGGAAGATGCCGAAGATCCGTTGCTCAGCGGCCTGCGGGCTCATGATGACGAAGATGCGGATATCGTACCGGTTGCGCCAGCGCCAGCCAGCGCACCTGCCACAGCGGCACCTGTTGTCGCTCAGGCACCGTCGGTTACTGCGGCACCGGCGGCTCCGGCCTCGGTGAACCAGCATCCGATGAGCGCGGTAGCGGAAAACACCGCGCCGCCGCTGTACTCGTTTGAAATCCCTGAAGAGACACCAACGCCGAAGACGACGCGCCCGGTCGACCCTTACCGGGATGACGATGAGCCTCGTATGGGGAATTGGGATGCTCCGGCCGTATCGCCGTCGCACGACCGCTCTCCATTTGATTTCTCTGCCGCACAACGTGATCATGTTGATGTCAGTGCTCCGGCCGGTTTCAGTGCCGCCGAGCCTGCCGTTTCACCGTTTGGCAGCGCGAAGCCTCAGGCACCCGCCGCAGCGACGGCAATTGCCGGTGCTGTTGCCGCCAATACCTTTATGCCGGCCTTTACCGCCACCAGTGACGCGAACTCGCAGGTGAAACAAGGCCTCGGCCCTGAATTGCCGCGCCCGAACCCGGTGCGTATTCCGACCCGGCGTGAGCTGGCTTCCTACGGCATCAAGCTGCCTTCGCAGCGTATGGCCGAACAGGAACAACGCACCCGTGAGGACGACGAGCCATTGCAACAGGCTGATAATCTTTCGCAAGATGATGAAGCCCTGCAGGAAGCAGCCTTGCGCCAGGCGTTTGCCGAGCAGCAAAGCCAGCGTTACGGCGGGGAGCCTGAGGCAGATAATCTGGATGATGAAGCTGCTCTGCAGGAGGCCGCGCTGCGTCAGGCATTTGCCGACCAGCAAAGCCAGCGCTATGGCCAGCCAGCCGCCGCGCCATCGGTGGCGCCAACTACGCCGGTAGATACCCGCAATGCGTTCGGCTTCTCGCCGATGGATGATTTGGTTGATGATGGCCCGGTTGAGCCACTATTCACCCTGTCGCCGCAGATGGAAGAACGTATTGAGCTGCAAAGCGAGCGTGAAGATGATGTGCCGTTCGGTCAGTTTGAGCCAGCCGCGCCGGTTTATCCGTCGCAGCCTCAGACCCCACCGGTACAACAACCTTATCAACCTGCGCAGCCTGCTTATCAACAACCGCAGCAGCAACCGGTCGTGCAGCAACAGCCGCCTGCCTATCAGCAACCAGTGGCGCAACCGGAGCCTGCCGCTGTGCAGCAGCCGGCGATGGACAGCCTGATCCACCCGTTCCTGATGCGTAACGAAATGCCGTTGCAAAAACCGACCACGCCGTTGCCGACGCTGGATTTGCTGACCGAAGCCCCGAAAGAGGTGGAGCCGGTGGATTCCTTCGCGTTGGAACAAAAGGCGCGTTTGGTGGAAGCCAGCCTGGCCGATTACCGGGTGAAAGCCGACGTGGTCGATATTTTGCCAGGCCCGGTCATCACCCGCTTCGAGCTGGATTTGGCTCCGGGCGTCAAGGCTGCGCGTATTTCCAACCTGTCGCGCGACCTGGCGCGTTCACTGTCAACCTCGGCGGTACGTGTGGTTGAAGTGATCCCCGGCAAGCCTTACGTCGGGTTGGAACTGCCTAACGTCAAACGTCAGACGGTGTATCTGCGCGAAGTGCTGGACTGCCCGGCGTTCCGCGATAATCCGTCACCATTGGCGATCGTCCTGGGTAAAGACATTTCCGGCGAGCCGGTGGTGGCCGATTTGGCGAAAATGCCACACTTGCTGGTAGCGGGGACCACCGGTTCCGGTAAATCGGTTGGGGTCAATGCCATGATCCTGAGCATCTTGTATAAGGCCACGCCGAAAGAAGTGCGCTTTATCATGATCGACCCGAAAATGCTGGAACTGTCGGTGTATGAAGGCATTCCGCACCTGTTGACGGATGTGGTAACCGACATGAAAGACGCCGCTAACGCCCTGCGTTGGTGTGTCGCCGAGATGGAGCGTCGCTACAAGCTGATGTCTGCACTGGGCGTGCGTAATTTGGCCGGTTATAACGAGCGCGTCGATCAGGCGGAAGCCATGGGGCGTCCGATCCCGGATCCGTTCTGGAAACCGACCGACAGCATGGACATGACGCCGCCGGTACTGGAGAAAGAGCCTTATATCGTGGTGATGGTCGACGAGTTTGCCGATCTCATCATGACGGTCGGTAAAAAGGTTGAGGAATTGATCGCTCGTCTGGCGCAGAAAGCGCGTGCGGCGGGGATCCACCTGGTGCTGGCAACCCAGCGTCCGTCGGTGGATGTGATCACTGGCCTGATCAAGGCCAACATCCCGACCCGTATCGCCTTTACCGTGTCCAGCAAGATTGACTCCCGTACTATCCTCGATCAGGGCGGCGCTGAATCCCTGTTGGGGATGGGTGACATGCTGTATCTGGCCCCTAACTCCTCGATTCCGGTCCGTGTGCATGGTGCATTTGTGCGCGATCAGGAAGTGCATGCGGTGGTTAAGGATTGGAAAGCGCGTGAGCGACCTCAATATAAAGAGGGTATCCTCAGCGCCGGTGACGACGGTGAGGGTGGAACTGGCGGCGGTCTGGACGGTGACGAAGAGCTGGATCCGCTGTTTGATCAGGCGGTGGAGTTTGTGGTGGATAAACGCCGTGCCTCTATCTCCGGCGTACAGCGCCAGTTCCGCATCGGTTATAACCGCGCCGCGCGTATCATCGAACAGATGGAAGCGCAGGGCATCGTCAGCGAGCAGGGGCACAACGGCAACCGCGAGGTGCTGGCACCGCCACGGCATGACTGATGAAGTTTTAATCGTTGTTATATAATCATAAAAGGGCCGCTTAGCGGCCCTTGTGCAAAGAAGCGTAAACCCATCGGCTTCTCGGAACATTGGCCTATCTGCCGGCGAATGGCTTCGGGTAGAGTGAAGGTGTTGGGGTTCATTTGACCCGCACGGCACCGCCTTGCGGTTAACGCATTTCATAAGGTATCTGGAATAATGAAAAAACTGTTAGTTGCCTGTTGTCTGCTTTCGGGATTCGCTTCCACCTCCGTGCTGGCCGACGCCGCGCAGGATTTGCAAAGTCGCCTGGCGAAAGTGAACAGTTTCCACGCCAGCTTCTCCCAGACCGTGACCAGCAGCGATGGCGCTGCGGTACAGCAGGGTGAAGGTGAACTTTGGGTGAAGCGTCCCAACCTGTTTAACTGGCACATGACCTCGCCGGATGAGAGCGTGCTGGTATCAGACGGTCAGACCCTGTGGTTCTACAACCCCTTTGTTGAGCAGGTGACCGCCACCTGGCTGAAAAATGCCACCGGCAATACGCCGTTTATGCTGATCACCCGCAATAACGCCAATGACTGGAAACAGTACAACGTTAAACAGAAGGGTAATGATTTCGAGCTGACGCCAAAATCCAGCAGCGGTAACCTGAAACAGTTCGCCATCAGCGTGGATAACAGCGGCACTATCCGCAGTTTTGCCGCGGTTGAGCAGGACGGCCAGCGCAGCTCTTACACGCTGAAAAGCCAGCAGAATGTTGCTGCCGATGCCAGCAAATTTAAATTTACCCCGCCGAAGGGGGTGACGCTGGACGACCAGCGCCAGTGAGGTCCGCGTGAGTAATATGTCGCTCGATTTTTCCCAGAATGAATTCCAGCCGTTGGCCGCGCGGATGCGGCCGACCACGCTGGCACAGTATATCGGCCAGCAACATCTGCTGGCCGCCGGCAAGCCTTTGCCGCGTGCAATCGAGGCGGGGCAACTGCACTCGATGATTCTGTGGGGGCCACCGGGCACCGGGAAAACGACGCTGGCAGAATTGATCGGTCGTTATGGTCAGGCGGACGTCGAGCGTATTTCTGCCGTCACGTCCGGGATCAAAGAGATCCGCGAGGCGATCGAGCGTGCACGCCAAAACCGTGACGCCGGTCGCCGCACTATCCTGTTTGTCGATGAGGTCCATCGCTTCAACAAAAGCCAGCAGGATGCCTTCCTGCCGCACATTGAAGACGGCACCATCACCTTTATCGGCGCCACCACCGAAAACCCGTCTTTTGAGCTTAACTCGGCGCTGTTGTCACGAGCCCGTGTTTATTTGCTGAAGGCACTGACCGCCGAAGATATCAGCCAGGTGCTGGATCAGGCGATGCAGGACAGCAGCCGGGGCTTTGGCGGCCAGAATATCGAATTGCCGGAAGAGACGCGCCGCATGTTGTCGGAGCTGGTTGGCGGCGACGCTCGTCGGGCGCTGAACAGCCTGGAGATGATGGCGGACATGGCGGAGATCAACGCCAAAGGCATTCGCGTGTTGACGCCGGAATTACTGAAAGAGGTCTCTGGCGAACGCAGTGCGCGTTTCGATAATAAAGGCGACCGCTTTTACGATCTGATCTCGGCGCTGCATAAATCGGTGCGTGGTTCAGCGCCGGATGCTGCGTTGTACTGGTATGCACGTATTATTACCGCCGGGGGCGATCCACTGTATGTGGCGCGCCGGTTGCTGGCGATTGCTTCTGAAGATGTGGGTAATGCCGACCCGCGTGGCATGCAGGTAGCCATTGCGGCCTGGGACTGCTTTACCCGCGTCGGCCCGGCGGAGGGCGAAAGGGCGATTGCTCAGGCTATCGTCTATTTGGCCTGCGCGCCAAAAAGCAACGCGGTTTACACGGCCTTCAAAGCGGCAATACGTGATGCCAAAGAGATGGCTGATTATGATGTACCCGAGCATCTGCGCAATGCGCCAACCAAGCTGATGAAGGAAATGGGGCTGGGTGCAGAATATCGTTACGCTCACGATGAGCCCAATGCCTATGCCGCCGGCGAGGATTACTTCCCATCCGAAATGGCCAGGACGCGTTACTATCATCCAACCACGCGCGGGCTGGAAGGTAAAATCGGTGAAAAGCTGGCATGGCTGGCTGAGCAGGATCAAAATAGCCAGACAAAACGCTACCGCTAGCGTTGCCGTTGCGGTAAGGTTAGCGGGTATCACTCTTCCTTTATACGGCTATAAATTCAGCCGAATAAAACATCAAATTTTCTTTCAATAACAATAAGCACAGGATTAGCATGCTCGATCCCAATCTGCTGCGTAATGAGCTAGACGCAGTCGCCGTCAAACTGGCTCGCCGAGGCTTTAAACTCGATCTGGATCTGCTGCGTTCTCAAGAAGAGCGTCGCAAAGTTCTGCAGGTAGAAACCGAAACGCTGCAGGCAGAACGTAACTCCCGATCGAAATCCATCGGCGCGGCTAAAGCGCGCGGGGAAGACATTGAGCCGCTGCGTCGCGAAGTAAACGAACTGGGTGACAAGCTGGACACGGCCAAGGCCGCGCTGGATCAGCTGCAGGCTGAAATCCGTGACTATGCGTTGGCGATCCCGAACCTGCCTGACGATGAAGTACCAGACGGTAAAGACGACAGCGATAACCTGGAAGTCAGCCGCTGGGGCGAGCCGCGCCAGTATGATTTCGCGGTACGCGATCACGTCGATCTGGGCGAAATGGCCGGTGGTCTGGACTTTGCCGCTGCGGTAAAACTGACCGGTTCACGCTTTGTGGTGATGAAAGGGCAAATTGCCCGTATGCACCGCGCGTTGTCCCAGTTCATGCTGGATCTGCATACCGAACAACACGGCTACCAGGAAACTTACGTTCCTTACCTGGTTAACCATGCCACACTGTTCGGTACCGGCCAGTTGCCGAAATTTGGTGAAGACTTGTTCCACACCAAACCGCTGGAAGAAGAATCCGACAGCAGCAACTACGCACTGATCCCAACCGCAGAAGTGCCATTGACCAACCTGGTGCGCGACGAGATCCTGGAAGAGGAATCTCTGCCGCTGAAGATGACTGCGCATACGCCTTGTTTCCGTGCCGAAGCCGGTTCTTATGGCCGTGACACCCGTGGTTTGATCCGCATGCACCAGTTCGACAAAGTTGAGATGGTGCAGATCGTCCGTCCGGAAGACTCGATGGCTACGCTGGAAGAGCTGACCGGTCATGCAGAGAAAGTGCTGCAGTTGCTGAACCTGCCATACCGCAAAATGTTGCTGTGTACCGGTGACATGGGCGCAGGCTCGTGCAAGACCTATGATCTGGAAGTGTGGCTGCCGGCGCAGGACACTTACCGTGAGATCTCATCCTGCTCCAACATGTGGGATTACCAGGCACGCCGCATGCAGGCCCGTTGCCGCAGCAAAACCGAGAAGAAGCCGCGCCTGGTGCATACGCTGAACGGTTCTGGTCTGGCAGTAGGTCGTACGCTGGTCGCAGTGCTGGAAAACTACCAGCAGGCTGATGGCCGTATTCAGGTTCCGGAAGTATTACGCCCATATATGGGTGGCCTGGAATACATCGGTTAACGATTTAGTTATGTTACGAAAAGCGCCTGCGGGCGCTTTTTTTATAAGAAAATTATTACCCCTTTGTTCGAAAGCCTTTTTTCTTTCAGATACTTCCCCCGCTTTATTGATAGCAGACAAAGTTCACTACTCACTTCTGAGTAATATCCACTCAGAGAGGAGGGTTTTTGTTCAGGCTCATCAGCAGACACCGCATCTGTCTCCTCTGTTCGCCGCCTTGAGTGAAGGGCATGACGTTTATCAATACCAGGGTAAAACGTGGAGTGAGTTATGTCGGAAAACAAAACAAACCGTCAGGAGTCTGGGGGATTCAGTCGCCGCACGTTGGTAAAATCCAGCGGTATCGTCGGGCTGGCGCTGGCCGTCGGTGGCATAGCATTGCCATTTAGTCGCCGCGCATTAGCGGTTTCAATTAGCGAAAGTGTGCTGCAAGCCTCGCAGGACAAAGTGGTCTGGGGCGCCTGTTCAGTTAACTGTGGCAGTCGCTGTGCCTTGCGTTTACACGTCCGCGACGACGAAGTGTATTGGGTCGAAACCGATAACACCGGTCTGGATGAATACGGCGACCATCAGGTTCGAGCCTGTTTACGCGGCCGCTCTATTCGTCGCCGTATGAACCATCCTGACCGCTTGAATTATCCCATGAAACGCGTCGGTAAGCGTGGTGAAGGCAATTTCAAACGTATCAGTTGGGACGAAGCTTATGACGCCATCGCCAACAATCTGAAGCGTATTGTCGAACAGTACGGCAACGAAGCGGTATATATCAATTACACCTCAGGTATTGTCGGCGGCAATATCACCCGCTCATCGCCAAATGCCTCGCTGGTCGCCCGTCTGATGAATTGCTATGGCGGTTACCTTAGCCAATACGGTACTTACAGCACTGCGCAAATTGCCTGCGCCATGCCTTACACCTATGGCAGCAATCTGGGCAACAGTACTTCGGATATTGAAAACAGCAAATTGGTGGTGATGTTCGGTAACAACCCGGCCGAGACGCGAATGAGCGGGGGCGGCATCACCTATTATCTGGAGCAGGCACGCGAACGCTCCAATGCGCGGATGATTGTTATCGATCCACGTTATACCGATACCGCCGCCGGGCGTGAGGATGAATGGATCCCGATTCGCCCAGGCACGGATGCGGCATTGGTCGCCGGACTGGCACATGTGTTGATCAACGAGAATTTGGTCGACCAGCCGTTTCTGGATCGGTATTGCGTTGGCTACGACGAAAAAACCTTACCCGCCGACGCCCCGACAAATGGCCACTACAAGGCTTACATTCTTGGGTTGGGTGACGATGGCGTCGAGAAAACGCCGCAGTGGGCGGCGAAAATTACCGGTATTCCGGCAGCGCGCATTATCAAACTGGCGCGCGAAATCGGCAGCGCCAAACCGGCCTATATCTGCCAGGGCTGGGGGCCTCAGCGGCAGGCCAATGGTGAACTGACCTCGCGTGCCATCGCCATGCTGCCGATCCTGACCGGCAATGTCGGCATTAATGGCGGCAACAGCGGCGCGCGTGAATCAACCTATACCATTACCATTGAGCGTATGCCGGTATTGACCAACCCGGTCAAAGCGCAGATCTCCTGCTTTAGCTGGACCGATGCCATTGTACGGGGCCCGGAGATGACCGCCAGGCGTGATGGGGTGCGTGGCCAGGAAAAACTGAACGTGCCGATCAAGTTCATCTGGAACTATGCCGGTAACACCATCACCAATCAGCACTCTGACATCAATAAAACCCACGATATTTTGCAGGACGATTCTCAGTGCGAAATGATCGTGGTGATTGAGAACTTTATGACCTCGTCGGCGAAATATGCCGATATTCTGCTGCCGGACCTGATGACCGTTGAACAGGAAGATATCATTCCCAACGACTATGCCGGCAACATGGGGTATCTGATCTTTATTCAACCCGCCACCGCCGCCAAATTTGAACGTAAGGGCATTTATGAAGTGCTGAGTGAAGTGGCGCGCCGTTTAGGGCCAGAAGTACATCAGAAATTCACCGAAGGGCGTACCCAGGCGCAGTGGCTGCAGCATTTATACGCCAAAATGCAGGCGCGGGATCCGCTGCTGCCGGGCTATGAAGCGTTGCGTAGCATGGGGATCTACAAGCGTAAAGATCCCAATGGCCATTTCGTGGCTTATAAAAATTTCCGTCAGGATCCCGAAGCGAACCCGTTAAAAACGCCGTCCGGCAAGATAGAGATCTATTCCAGCAGGTTGGCCGAGATCGCCAACGACTGGCAGCTGGAGAAAGACGAAACCATCAGTCCGTTACCGGTTTATGCCTCGACCTTTGAAGGTTGGGACGATCCGCTGCGTAACACCTACCCGCTGCAAATGTTTGGTTTCCACTACAAGGCCCGCACCCATTCCTCGTACGGCAATATCGATGTTCTGCAGGCGGCTTGCCGCCAGGAGGTGTGGATCAATCCATTGGATGCTCACTCTCGGGGCATCATCGCCGGCGACCAGGTGCGGGTATTCAATGGACGTGGTGAGGTCCGTGTCGAAGCCAAGGTGACGCCGCGCATCATGCCGGGTGTGGTCGCTATGGGGCAGGGAGCCTGGCATCAGGCCAATATGAGTGGCGATCGGGTCGACCACGGCGCCTGCATGAATACCCTGACCACCCACCGGCCTTCGCCGTTGGCCAAGGGGAATCCGCAGCATACCAATCTGATCCAAATCGAAAAGGTATAAGGGGTAGCCAATGACTCAGCAATATGGATTCTTTATCGATTCAAGTCGTTGCACCGGCTGCAAAACCTGCGAACTGGCCTGCAAAGACTATAAAAACCTGACGCCGGACGTCAGCTTCCGCCGCGTCTACGAATATGCCGGAGGTGATTGGCAACAGGATGGCGAAGGCTGGCAACAAAACGTGTTTGCCTATTACTTGTCGATCGCCTGCAACCATTGTGAAGATCCAGCCTGTACCAAAGTGTGCCCGACCGGTGCGATGCACAAACGGGAAGACGGTTTTGTGGTGGTGAATGAAGAGGTGTGCATTGGATGCCGCTATTGCCATATGGCCTGCCCGTACGGCGCACCACAATACAATGCAGCCAAAGGACACATGACCAAATGTGATGGTTGCCATGAACGGGTGGCGGAGGGCAACAAGCCTATTTGCGTGGAGTCCTGTCCGCTACGGGCACTGGACTTTGGCCCAATCGAACAATTACGGCAGCAGCATGGCACCCTGGCACAGATGGCTCCGCTGCCGGCGGCGCATTTTACCCGGCCGAGCATAGTGCTGAAACCCAATGCCAATAGCCGGCCATGTGGCGATACCACGGGCTATTTGGCCAATCCGAAGGAGGTTTAATATGGGCATGGGATGGCATGAATGGCCGCTGATGCTGTTTACCGTATTGGGGCAATCAGTGGTGGGAGCGACCTTGGTCATGGCGGGGGCGGTGATCGGTGGCAATCTGAACGAACAGCAGGGCCGGGCAGTTCATCGCTCAATGTTCTGTTTGTGGTTGCTGATGGGCATCGCTTTTGTCGCTTCTACGCTACATCTTGGGTCACCGTTACGCGCGTTCAACTCGTTAAACCGCATTGGCGCTTCGGCGTTGAGCAACGAAATTGCCAGTGGCGCGTTGTTCTTTGCCGTCGGTGGTTTTTATTGGCTGCTGGCGATACTGGGCAGAATGCCACCGGCGTTGGGTAAAGTGTGGCTGTGGGTGACCATGGCGCTGGGCGTGGTCTTTGTTTACGCCATGACGCGGGTGTATCAAATCGATACTGTGCCAACCTGGCATAACGGTTACACTACGCTGAACTTTTTCCTGACGACGCTGATCTGCGGGCCGTTGCTGGGCGTTTTATTGCTGCGTGCGGCTGGATTAGCGGTATCAGCCCGCTATTCACTGGCTATTCTTAGCGTGGTGGCACTGTTGGCAAGCCTGTGTGCGGTGATGATGCAAGGCTATGAGTTGGCCAGTATCAATAGCTCGGTACAGCAGGCCTCCACGCTGATCCCGCAATATGGCCAGTTAATGGTTGGGCGGCTGGTGTTGGTGGTGTCAGGTTTAGGCTGTTGGATTTGCCCACTGTTGCGCCGGGGTAACGCGAGCGTGATGGGGATGGTTTTAGGTTTGATTTTGGTTATCGCCGGTGAGTTGGTAGGCCGTGGTGTGTTCTACGGCCTGCATATGACCGTTGGCATGGCGGTAGCCGGTTAATATTGTAGTCAGGCACAGTTCGCTGTGCCCTTAATAGGATCCTTGATTTATGACGCTTGAAAATATCGCTTTAACGGGCCGGGTGCTGGGTGTGTTGTTGTATGCACCGCCAGAAAGTGAAGACGGTCAACAGCTGTTGGCAACCTTGTCTGAATCTGAGTGGGTCAAAGAGTGGCCGTATGGCGACGCCGAGCAGTTGCAGACGGCGGCAGCACTGATTTCCACCGGCATTGAAGATAAACAAGAGGAGTCGTTGGCAGAGGCTTACCAACGTCTGTTTGTCGGGCCTGACACCTTACCGGCTCCGTTATGGGGTTCGGTGTATCTGGACAAAGAGAACGTGCTGTTTGGCAATTCCACTTTGCGTCTGCGCAGGTGGTTGCGTTCCAATGGTATCGACGCGCAACACGATCGCAATGAGCCGGAAGATCACATCGGTACTTTGTTGATGATGGTGGCATGGTTAGCCGAAGAGCGTCAGGGCGGGTTGGTGGAGCAATTGCTGACCAAACATTTGCTGCCTTGGGCACCGCGCTATCTGGAATTGCTGCAGGCGAATGCGCAACATCCTTTCTATCAGGGGCTGGCGCAATTGGCGCAGATCACTCTGAGCGCCTGGGCTGCCGAATGCTCTGCTGAAGTTGAATCTTTAGAACTGCATTTCTGATACAAAGGAACGGCCGCCAAAGCTGGCGGCCGTTCCTGGTTTACCCTCTACATCGAGCCATAAAAGGGCTGGTTATCGCCAGTGCCTCACCCCCTCTGTTCCATCATCAATTCCCCGAATGTTTAAGTTTAATGAATTATTAAATCAATCTTAACATTCCATTGACATGCTTTATCGATGGGTGTAGTTTTTTTTGCGGATTATATGAGTAAAAGCTTCTTGGCATCGTTCTTAGGCTTTGCTGTACAAGGATTGTAAAATCACCTTAGTGGTTTTTTAATGCGCAGGTTACACATTATGATAGGCAATTTTAAAAATATTTTTATCGCTATACTTAGCGGTTTTTTTCTTACCTTAATGTTTCAAGCCAACAGCGCTCTGTCTGAACAAACCTCTTCTGTCGTCGCCTCTTGGGTGGCTCACGGTATTGGCATGTTGAGTTCATTGCTGCTTATTCTATTATTTGTTAAAAAAAATCCTCAGGAATCGAATAATAAACCACAGAAACGATCCTGGTGGCTCTATCTTGGCGGCATTCCCGGAGCCTTTACCGTCATTTTGGCTACGATGGCAATTAACGGTGGCATTCCTCTCTCCAGCACAATTTCTCTTGGCCTGGTTGGGCAATTATTATTCGGGTTTGTCTCAGATCACTTTGGTTTATTCGGCTCACAAAAACGAAAAATGACTCGCAGTAGCCTTTATATCTCTGCTCTGATTATTTCCGGCTGTTTTCTTATTATCTATAGCCTTTAGGGAGCGATGACGTGGATACGCTTATTTTTATTGCCCTGTTAAACGGGATGATTATTAGCTCTGCCAGGGTTATTAATGGCCAACTGAGTGCCTCTATTGGCGCATTTCGCACCTCCTTATGGAATCACTCGGTGGGGTTCTTATTTCTGACCCTGTTGGTGGCGGCGTTTTACTGGCAACAGCTAGGGCAGTTCCATTGGGCTCAAGTTCCGGCCTATGCCTGGGTTGGTGGCGGGTGTGGCGCACTGTTCGTGGCAACCAGCAGCTACGTGTTCCCCAAAATGGGGGCGCTAAATACTTCGGTATTAATTATTGGCGGTCAGATGTTCTCGGCCGTGCTGTTTGATGTGATTAATCAAGGTGGGCGCAGTCATCTCATTCAGCTATTGGGAGTGGCATTGATCACCATTGGGATCATCCTATCGACACTCGAGAAATATCATCATGATAAATGAACTGTTAGATGATCAGCGATACGACATAGAGTTTAACGGGCATCTCACCAATCATGTTAAACATGCCGTTATCGCCTTGTCTGGGTTGGGCGTGCCTGAGGAGCGTATCGCCTGGTATTACCGGCGCTATGCCGCCATGACGCCTTACGGTATGGGGTTGGAGCCACCAAGAAAAGCCAGGTACCAGATTGATAGCGCGAACTGGCGTAGCCTGCGGGGCAAACGAAGCAGCTTTAGCGCCTATTGCGACTTTTTCCGGCAGCAGATACGTGAGCAGGGACGTGAACAGGTGCTTGCCAGCTACCTGCCGGAACTGATTGACGGTTGGGTGGGCTCGTTGACGCATGGCACCATTCATCTGGGTTGGGCGTTGCTGGCCGAGCATGAGGTGATGATCGTCGAAGGCTTGGCCTATATGGCCTATTCGTACGTACCCTGCCATCATCGACGCTCCCAATACGACTCACGTCTTGGGGAGCCAAGGGTCTTTGACTCTGTGCTACGTTTGGCGAACTGCTGGCAGCAACGGCGGGAAGAGATGCTGGCCTGGCAGAGCGCGGTTATTGAAACGCCGGCTGAGGAAATCAAGGCGCGTATCCATCCTGAATTACAGCGTTCCGGGCTGCAATATCGCATCGCCTGCGTATTGGAACAGGGCCATGAAGAGATTTATCGCCAGCCGGAGTGGCTGACACAACAGAGCCTCGAGCAGGTGTGGGCGCAATTCTATCAGACGGTCACATTAATCTACCTGACCACGCCGGGGAATTTTCTGCTGCTGCACCTGTTGACGTCTTTGTTGGCCATGGAACAAATCGCCAGGCATTTACCCGAGCAAGAGGCGCGCGACGTGCTTTGCAGCTACTGGGTCGGGATGCAGTGCATGTTGTTTGCTACCGATAGTTTGGCTCACCCCGATAAGTTACAATCTCTCCAGCATCTTTATGCCGATGAATATGACGATATCCGCGATCCGCTATGGGAACGCGAGTGGCAGCAGCTCACCGCGCGAGCCGTGGAGGAGGAAGAGGAGCATAATCCAAAACTGGTTTATGTGATGAAACTGCTATGGTTGCGCACCAAATGCACCTTGTACCGCGCCACCGCACACCAGTTCACCACAACTCCCCAATTGCCGCCGTCGTTTGAGCATGCACCTAACCTGGAGTGAGAGGTCAACAGAGTGAATAACCGTCCTGCTACAAAATTTATTGATAAATTAGGCTGGGTATATATTCAGGATAAAAAAGTCCTGATGGCTCGTTCGTATAACAAGACGACGTTTTATATTCCTGGCGGCAAGCGGGAAATCGGAGAGAGCGATCGCGAGGCTCTTACCCGAGAAATTAAAGAAGAACTTTCCGTTGATTTAATTAATGACAGTATTATTTCATTGGGCGAATTCCATGGGCAGGCCGATGGTAAACCCGCTGACGTAATGGTGAAAATACATTGTTTTACTGCCGACTTTATTGGTGAAGTCAAAGCCAGTGCCGAAATAGAAGAAGTTTCCTGGTTGACCCATGCGGACTGCCATCTCTGTTCCGAAGCGGCGGTAAAAGTATTGAGCGAGCTAAAGGAAAGGCATCTTATCGACTGATTATTCCCTGTTGATATTGATAAGTTACAGACTGACTTTTATTTTTAATCGATATAAGCCTTCCTTTCACCTAACCCGGTGAAGGGCGGTGCTTATGCATCCATTACTCTGTTAAAAGAACAAGGTTATGAAACTTTCTAATATTCATCTGCTAGCCCCAAGTCATTATCTTACTTATTTACACACCCAAATCCGTAATAAGCAGGCGGAGCACGCCTGCTTCGAATATTATAGCGATCAACTGTTGCGCCAACTGCTGGTGCAGGTTGCCGCCTTACTGCCGTATGAAAAAAATGAGGTGATTACGCCCATTGGCGAAACCTATGCGGGGCTAAAACTTGCCCGCGGTATTTGCGGCGTTTCGGTTATCCGTGCCGGGGAAAGTTTTGAGGGCGAGTATCGCAGAATGTTTAGCGGCCAGCCGATAGGCAAAATACTTATTCAACGCAATCCGCAAAGCAAGCTACCCAAATACTTCTACTCACATTTCCCCGACGATATTGCCGAACGCGCCGTGTTGTTATTTGAACCTATGCTGGCCACGGGCGGTTCGCTGATCATGGCAATCGAAACGCTGTTGGAGCAAGGCGTGCCGCTGGAAAATATCTATGTTGTTAATGTATTGGCATCGCCGGTGGGGGTCGAACGTTTGTTTGCCCGTTTCCCTGACATCCAACTGGTGACCTCATCCATTGAACAGGGACTCTCGGATCAGGCCTTTATGAAACCGGGGATCGGCGACTTTGGTGACCGATATTTTGGTACCCGGCACGGGTAATTAAACTCTACAAAGGAAAAAGACATGCCGCACGTGAAAATTCAGCACTTTCCGCAGGTACTTTCCCAAACTGCCAAGAATGCACTGGCAGAGGAGATAACGCGGGCTATTACGCAAGCATTACAGTGCGATGCCGGCGTCGTCTCCATTGCAATAGAGCCGGTATCTGCCGAGGATTGGCAGGCGCAGGTTTATCGCCCGGAAATAGAAAATAAAAAAGACTGCTTAATTAAAGTCCCTAATTACTGACCCTCAAGAAGGTGACATCTATGAAATCTGAACTCAGAGTCATTATGTTTGACCTTGACGGCACCCTGTTTGATACGGCGAGAGCGATAGTCTCTGCCTTTCGTGCCACCTTTCAACAACTGCAATTACCGCAGCCGGCCGAGGATGAGCTGATTCGTGAAACGATAGGCCTGCCGTTGGAGCGTGCCTTTGCCCAATTGCTGTCTCAGGAGGCCGATAGCCAGACAGTAACCGACTGCGTGGCGGAGTATCAACGGCAGTTTCAGACGCTGATTTTACCCATGGCGGCATCACTGTTATTTCCTGGCGTCGCTGCGGGCCTGCAACAGTTGAAAGGAGCGGGTTTTCATCTGGCGGTGACCACCAATAAGTTCGCACGCAGTGCAAATTCGCTATTGGCGGCGGCGGGCATTGCCCCGTTGTTTGATGTGGTGGTTTGTGCTGACCAGGTAACGGAGAAAAAACCGGCGCCGGAGTCTGGCAACAAAATCCTGGATCACTATCAGGTCAGGGCGATCGATGCGGTGATGGTGGGGGATACTACGCACGACATATTGATGGCTCATCAGGTTGGCTGTCAGGTGATCGCGGTGGATTATGGTATTCAAAATCGTCAGGTACTGGCCGCGGCCGAGCCCAGCATTATTGTAAGCTCTTTTGCCGCCGTGGTTGACTGGTGCCGTCACAGAGACGTTAGTCGCGCAGCAGCAGGCTAGCAACAGCAAAAGCATTACGGGTTATTCAGGGCCGCAGACAGCGCTATTTCTTAATGGTGAAAGTTTACGGGCGATAAATATCGCCATGCTTACGCCGATAACGCCATTAGCGCCATGACAAATAAATAGATCCAAAGGATATGGGCAAAAGTCGCTCAGGCTCATGCCTGCGAAAAAAATGACGTCAGTTGTCATCTGCCAACTGGCAACTATTAACTCTGAAAGAGGGTGAATGCCGAAAAGCTGCATGGATAACGACAGTAATGACAACGACAGATATCCCCTAATTGTATAAGGCCGGCATTTTCCCTGAATGGGGAGTGTTGCTAAAGCATGTCGTCATTACAACCCTACCGGGATCCTGGCAAATGTGAGGCGTTCATAGAGTAAAAATGGATATTTCGGCGGGACTATTTGAACAGTTGGCTCAACACTACAGCCAGCAACCCGAAGCCATTGCGGTACAAGACGCGGACAGCGTACTGAGTTATCGCGACTTCTGCCATCATGTTTTTAGTATTTCCTCCTGTTTGCGGCAGTGGATTAACACTGACAGAGTCTGTATCGGTTTATTCTGCGAGCCTTCCACTACTCTGGTAAGCGGTGCCTGGGGTATTTTGGCCAGCGGTTATGCTTATTTGCCGTTGGCGCCAGAATATCCCGATGAGCGGTTGCGTTATATGATTACCGACTCAGAGGTAAAAGTTATTCTTTGCCAATATCATCTCAAAGAAAAATTGCAAACGCTGATCGGGCCAGATGTCACGATTATTACCGACAATGATATCCCTTATCTTTCTGATTTGCCCAAAGCGGTTTTTGACATTGCTGATTCTTCCGATGCCGCGCGGCTGGCTTATGTGATTTACACCTCAGGTAGTTCGGGCAAACCGAAAGGCGTAATGGTCAGTTACCCTAATATTTCTCGTCATATGCATTACCTGTCCCATCGTTTTGCTTTTGGCGCACAGAGTAAGATTTTGCAGAAAACGCCCATGAGTTTTGATGCGGCGCAGTGGGAGATCCTGGCGCCGGCGATGGGATGTTCGCTGGTGATAGCACCGAAGGACTGCTACCGCGATCCGGATATGATGGTGGCGACCTTGCTGCGTCATCAAATCACCAGCCTGCAATGCGTACCGACGCTGCTGCAAGCGCTGGTCGAGCAGCCACTGTTGCAGGATTGCCAGGCGTTAACGCAGGTCTTTTGCGGTGGCGAAATATTGACGCGCAACCTGGCAAAGCAATTCTTTCAGTGCCTGCCGCAAGCTCGCCTGATCAACCTGTATGGCCCAACGGAATGTACCATCAATGCGTCGGTGCACGAGGTTGAGAAAGAGAGTCTGGAACAGTCACCTGACGCCGTTTCGATAGGTCGGCCGGTGGAGGATACCGCGTTTTATGTGCTTGATGCGCACCGTCAGCCGGTGGCCGAGGGTGAAAAAGGCGAGCTGTACATCTCCGGTGTGCAGGTGGCCAATGGCTATTTGCTGCGTCCTGAGTTAACGGCTGAACGGTTTCTGACGAATCCATTTAACTCTGCTGCGGAACATGCGCGCATGTATCGCACTGGCGATGTGGTTTACCGGGATAGTCTCGGCTGCTATCACTTTGCCGGCCGGGCAGATAACCAGATTAAACTGCGCGGTTACCGTATCGAACTCGATGAAATTCGCCTGGCGATTGAGCGTCACCTCTGGGTGAAAAGGGCGGCGGTAATGGTCAATGAAGACGAGCGAACGCATTATCAAAACCTGATCGCCTGCGTCGAGTTGGACTCACAGCATGCGGCGTTGATGGATCAGGGGGTCCACGGCGAGCATCATCAGTCGAAGGCCAGCAGGCAACAGGTCAAGGCGCAGCTGTCCAATGCGGGGTGCCGCAGCGAGGACGAGTGCCGGGCATTGCCAGCGATCGCGCTTGCCGGCGCACAGGCTACGGCGCAGCAAAACTATCGGGCTTTCAGCCGCAAAAGTTACCGTTTCTTTGAAGGGACGACGCGGGTTACCGAGGCGCAATTATTGTCAATTCTGGGGCGCAGCCCGCGTGCCATGTTGGCGAGCGACCTGCAAACGCTGTCGGTGGAGGATTTTGGCGCGCTGCTGCGTAACTTTGGCCAGTTCGCCAGTGAAAAACGATTGTTGCCCAAATATGCCTACGCATCGCCGGGGGCGCTGTATTCGGTTCAGATGTATCTCGAGCTACACCGAATGTTTGGCTGGCCGGCGGGGATCTACTATTACCACCCGGTAAACCACCGTCTGTATTGCGTATGCGAACTGCCTGAACAGGCAACGGGCAGCCTTGAAATCCACTTTATCGGCAAACGCGCGGCTATCGATCAGGTTTATCAGAACAATATTCAGGAGGTTCTGGAGATGGAGGCCGGTCATATGTTGGGGCTGTTCGATGAACTACTGCCAGAATATGGTCTGCAGGCAGCCTCCGGCGCCCAGCCGGGGGCGTTGCCACAGTGGTATGACGGAGCCGCAACTGACTATTATTTCGGCGATTTTCGCATTCAGCCCGCCAATATGGAGGCCGTTGTCGACCACCCGGAATTTTTTGTCCAGGTTCATGCGCAGGGCGTCGCCGATATGTCTCCTGGGCTGTACCACTATCGCCAGGGCTCGCTGCATTTTATGGATGAGGAGATCCTGGCACGTCATCACGTTATCGCTATCAATCAGCAAGTCTATCAGCGTGCAGGTTTTGGCATCATGCTGGTGAACAACCATGCCGATGCTCTGGGGCATTACATTATGCTGGGGCGTGCGCTGCATCGTCTGCAAGCCAATCCGCTGGGGCTGGGGATGATGTCGGCCGGCTATAGTTCGAAAAGCGGGCACGACTTGCCTGCTGCAAAGGCGATGCGGACGCTATTGACCCGCCACGGGTTGCCGATGCAGAGCTGTTATTTCTGTATCGGCGGCCCGCTCAGCCAGTCGCAGCTGTGCCATGACGGCATGGATGAGGATCGGGTGCATATGCAAGGGCCAACTGAAATGCTGAAAGCCGATTTAGCCGCGCAGTTGCCACAATACATGATCCCGAACCGCGTGCTGGTCATGGACAAGCTACCGCTGATGGCCAACGGTAAGGTCGACCAACAAACGCTTAATCGTATGTATGCTTGCCAACTGAATACCGAAAAGCCAATCGTGGTACCGGAGGGCGAATTACAACAGCGTTTGGCCGAAATCTGGTGCCGGGTCATGAAGTGGGAAAGGGTCTCTGCGGACGATGATTTCTTTGAGAGCGGGGGTAACTCACTCACCGCAGTCATGTTTATCAACCAGGTCAATAAAGCGCTCGATATTAAATTGCCGATGCAGATCCTGTTCCAAACGCCGAACATCGTTGCTTTGGCCGACTGGATAGAACGCAATGCCTATCTCGCGCCACAGTTGTCGCGCTTGGTGCCCTTTAATCGACAGCAGGCACCGGCGATTTTTTGCTGGCCAGGTCTGGGAGGCTATCCGCTAAGTCTGAAAGCGCTGGGAGAGAGTCTGAGCCAGGCGCGTGCCTTTTATGGCGTGCAGGCGCTGGGCATTAACGAAGGGGAGCTGCCACTAGAGTCCATTCAGCAGATGGCGGCGGCAGATATCGCGCAAATCCGACGCTTGCAACCCCAGGGGCCCTATACGTTGTGGGGATATTCCTTCGGCGCACGCGTGGCTTTCGAGGCTGCCTACCAGCTGGAGGCCGAGGGGCAGGTGGTGGAGGAGCTGTACCTGATTGCTCCCGGTTCGCCGAAAACGCAATTTGACCGAGAGCAAGAGGGTAACCAGCAGGTCAACTTCACCAATCCGGTGTTTGTGGCGATTTTATTTTCCGTTTTTGCCCGCCAGGTGGAAGGGCCATTGCTTGAACGCTGTCTGGCAGAGTGCCGTGAAGAGGGGGACTTTGTGCGTTTTATTTGCCGCTGTTTCCCACAGCTTCAGGTGGAACTGGTGGTGCGGATCATTGAGATCGTCAAGCAAACCTATGCCTTCGGCTATAACTTCGAGGAACTGCAGCAACGCCAGGTTCGGGCGCCGGTGACCGTTATTAAAGCGGCCGGTGACCATTATTCCCAACTTGAAAATTCACCGGCCCTGCAGGCCAATCCACCGCGGGTGATCTCGCTGGCGGTGGACCATTACCAACTGCTGCTGCCTGAAGGTGTCGCGCAACTGCAAGCGGCCCTGTTTCCCTCTGTTTCCGTTAATGTGATAAGTGAGTCATGATGCAAGCTAATTTACTGCCTTTGGTTATTCATCCTGAAGTGAAGGCCGCCCTGGAAAGTCGCCACGCGGTGGTTGCACTGGAGTCAAACGTCATTACCCACGGGCTGAACTATCCTGCCAATGTGGAGACTGCGCTGGCGGTGGAGGCGGCAGTCCGCCGCAGCGGCGCGGTTCCTGCGACCATTGGTATCTGCGATGGCGAAATTTTGGTGGGCATGCATCGCGAACAGATCGAACGTTTCGCCACCACGCCTGGCATTGCGAAAGTATCCAGCAACAATTTGCCTTTTGTGCTGGCGCAAAAAAGCATGGGAGCCACCACGGTGGCTTCGTCGCTGATGTTGGCCGAACTGGCCGGTATTGGTTTCTTTGCCTCTGCGGGCATTGGTGGTGTGCATCGCGGGGGAGAAGACAGCATGGATATCTCTTCCGATTTGATCCAATTTACCCGCACTAACGTGACGGTGGTGTGCGCAGGAGCCAAAAATATCCTCGATATCGGGCGTACGCTGGAGTTTCTGGAAACCCAGTGCGTTCCCGTGGTGACCTATCAGACGGACGATTTCCCGGCCTTCTATTGTCGCAGTAGCGGCTATCGCAGTCCGCAACGGCTGGACAGTCTGGAGGCGATTGCTCAGGCGATTGATATTAACCACGCATTGCCGGGCAGTGCGGCGATGGTGGTGGCAGCACCGACCAAACCGGAGGATGCGATTGACAGCCGTGACGTTCAGGCAGCGATCCAGGCCGCCATCGAGAATGCGGCCGCCGAAGGCGTAACTGGCAGCCAGGTAACCAAATTCATTATGAAAGCGGTTGAGCAGGCGACCCATGGGCGTTCGGCCATGGCCAATGCGGCAGTATTGGTGAACACCGCCGAAATTGCGGGTCAGTTGGCTATGGTTTATCACCGGTCGCGCTAAGAAAAGCCGGCGTTGCCCTCAGGGAAGGGGCGGCGCCGGAACCCGATTGGCGCATGCCTTAAGCGGTCATTGGGGGGCACTTTCCTGATGATGTTACCCTGCACTAGGATGACAAAAAACAAATCGTGCGATCCACTGATAAGAGCTGATTGACTTTTTTATCGCCAGTGGCATGATGCGCGCACTCTCATTGCGCGTTCGGTTTCAATCTCACTATGTCCGCATATTCCCGGCCAGTGCTCCTGCTGCTCTGTGGCCTGTTGTTGCTCACGGTTTCTATTGCCGTATTGAATACGTTAGTTCCTCTTTGGTTAACCCATGCTCAGTTGTCAACCGGGCAGGTGGGAATGGTAAGTTCCTCTTACTTTACCGGCAATCTGTTTGGCACGCTGATGGCGGGCAAACTGATCCAGCGCATTGGGTTTACCCGCAGTTATCACCTTGCCTGCGTGGTGTTCGCCGTGGCGACCGCCGGTATGGCGTTGTCGCTCGATTTCTGGAGTTGGATGGGCTGGCGTTTCTTTGCCGGTATCGGCTGCGCCTGGATTTGGGTGATTGTTGAGAGCGCCTTATTGCGTAGCGGAAATCTTACCAACCGTGGCCAACTGCTGGCGGCCTATATGATGGTTTACTACCTGGGAACGGTGGTCGGCCAACTGCTGCTGAGTATGGTGTCTACCGAACTGTTGAACGTGGTGCCCTGGGTGACGGCCATTGTGATTAGCGCCATGTTGCCGATGTTGTTTGCCCGGATTAACAGCCAGCACGACGAACCTCAGCACGCCGCGGTTTGGCCGATGCTGAAACGCCGCAGTGCGCGGTTGGGCATCAATGGCTGTATTATCTCCGGTATTGTTCTCGGCTCGTTGTATGGCCTGATGCCGCTGTATTTATCCCATCAGGGGATGAGCGACGCCAACGTCGGTTACTGGATGGCATTACTGGTCAGTTCAGGCATTGTTGGCCAGTGGCCGGTAGGGCGACTGGCTGATCGCTATGGGCGCCTGCTGGTGTTGCGTATTCAGGTATTCGTGGTGATCCTCGCCAGCGTGGCGATGCTCAGTCACTCTGCCATGGCACCGGCGCTATTCATTCTCGGCTGTGCCGGGTTTACCCTGTACCCGGTCGCGATGTCCTGGGCCTGTGAGAAAGCGATGCCTCATGAGCTGGTGGCGATGAATCAGGCACTGTTGATGAGTTACACCATCGGCAGCCTGCTCGGCCCGTCGATGACGGCGCTGCTGATGCAAAATTATTCCGACCAATCGCTGTTTGTGATGATCGCCGCAGTCGCCCTGGTCTATCTGATGATGCTGCTGAAAAAGCCGGACCCGCAACACACCCCGCTGGCTGCCGCCTGAGCATAAAAAACCCGGCCATAGCGCGCCGGGTTTTTTTTGTAGCCAAGGCCTCAGTACATCACTTTGTGGCCGTAGCTTTCCAGAATGCCTTTGACGCGTTCCATGGTGTCCGCTTTCGGCGGATGGACGCCGTCCAGCTTGTACTCTTCCCCCATCGCCACCCACTTATGCTTGCCCAGTTCGTGATAAGGCAGCAGTTCGATTTTCTCGATGTTGGTCATATCCTTGGTGAATTCGCCCAACAGGTGCGTCGACTTGTCATCATCTGACCAACCCGGCACCACGACGTAACGGATCCAGGTGCGCTGATTACGTTTCGCCAGATAGCGAGCGAACTCCAGCGTGCGGTGGTTGGAAACGCCGACCAGATTTTGGTGAATGTCGTCGTTCATCTGTTTGAGATCCAGCATGACCAGATCGGTGGCATCCAGCAGTTCGTCGATCACCGGATCGTAACGGCGGACAAAACCGTTGGTGTCCAGACAGGTGTTGATACCTTCTTCGTGGCAGGCGCGGAACCAGTCGCGGACGAACTCGGCCTGCAAAATCGCCTCGCCGCCGGAAGCGGTAACGCCGCCGCCGGAAGCGTTCATAAAGTGGCGATAAGAGACGGCGTCTTTCATCAGCTCTTCCACGGTGACTTCTTTCCCGCCGTGGGTATCCCAGGTATCACGGTTGTGGCAATACAGGCAGCGCATCAGGCAGCCCTGGAAGAAAACGATAAAGCGGATCCCTGGGCCGTCTACGGTGCCACAGGATTCGAAGGAGTGGATGCGACCTTTCACTGACATTGCGGGGTTTTCTCCAATATTGACTGTCAAACGCAGTCTAAAAGTAGGCTTGTAACCGCCAGACAGGGATCAGCGATGCAGCAAGCGGGCAGGGCCCGGCGACTGGGGTGGAACGATTCCTGTTGGCCGGTTATTACGCCGGTTAACTGTTTTGCCGGATAGCCATTCTATTGAGTATAGCCATCTGGCAAAACAGACTCGCGCTGAGTCAGGGGAGTGCATTTATTAAAAAGGCCGGAAAGATCCGGCCCCGGGTTTCAGCTTAACCACCGGGCGGGAAACCCCGCCCGGATGGGGCAATTACATCGACTGAGTGAAAGTACGGGTAATTACGTCTTGCTGTTGTTCTTTGGTCAGCGAGTTGAAGCGAACGGCATAACCGGATACGCGGATGGTCAGCTGAGGATATTTCTCAGGGTTTTCCATCGCGTCCAGCAGCATTTCACGGTTCATCACGTTAACGTTCAGGTGCTGGCCACCTTCGATAGAGGCTTCGTGGTGGAAGTAACCGTCCATCAGACCTGCCAGGTTGGCTTTACGCACGTCGTCATCTTTACCCAGCGCGTTTGGCACGATGGAGAAGGTGTAGGAGATCCCGTCTTTCGCATAGGCAAACGGCAGTTTGGCTACGGAGGTCAGGGACGCTACGGCACCTTTCTGGTCACGGCCGTGCATTGGGTTGGCACCTGGACCGAATGGAGCGCCTGCACGGCGGCCATCTGGGGTGTTACCGGTTTTCTTGCCGTAAACCACGTTAGAGGTGATGGTCAGTACAGACTGAGTCGCTACTGCATTACGGTAGGTGCGCAGTTTCTGAATTTTCTTCATGAAACGTTCTACCAGGTCACAGGCGATGTCATCTACGCGAGCATCGTTGTTACCGAACTGCGGGTATTCACCTTCGATTTTGAAGTCAACGGCCAGACCGTCTTCGTCACGGATGGTGGACACTTTAGCGTACTTGATAGCAGACAGGGAGTCAGCCGCCACAGACAGACCGGCGATGCCGCAAGCCATGGTGCGATAAACGTCACGGTCATGCAGCGCCATCAGTGCAGCTTCATAGCTGTACTTGTCGTGCATGTAGTGAATGATGTTCAGCGCGGTCACGTACTGCTTGGCCAGCCAATCCATAAAGTGGTCCATGCGTTCCATGACTTTGTCATAGTCCAGCACGGTATCCATCATTGGCGCTTCTTTCGGGCCAACCTGGATTTTCATTTTTTCATCAACGCCGCCGTTGATGGCGTACAACATGGTTTTCGCCAGGTTGGCACGGGCACCGAAGAACTGCATTTGTTTGCCGACAATCATCGGGCTGACGCAACAGGCGATGGCATAGTCATCGTTGTTGAAGTCAGGACGCATCAGGTCGTCGTTTTCATACTGTACGGAGGAGGTGTCGATAGACACTTTCGCAGCGTATTTTTTGAAGTTCAACGGCAGTTTTTCAGACCACAGGATGGTCATGTTCGGTTCCGGAGACGGCCCCATGGTGTACAGGGTGTTCAGGAAACGGAAGCTGTTTTTGGTGACCAGGGTACGGCCGTCAACGCCCATACCTGCCAGGGACTCAGTCGCCCAGATTGGGTCACCGGAGAACAGTTCATCATACTCAGGGGTACGCAGGAAGCGAACCATACGCAGTTTCATCACCAGGTGGTCAATCAGTTCCTGCGCCTGTTCTTCGTTCAGTTTGCCCGCTTCGATGTCGCGTTGGATAAACACGTCAAGGAAGGTGGACACGCGGCCGAAGGACATGGCTGCGCCGTTCTGGGATTTCACTGCAGCCAGGTAGCCGAAGTAGGTCCACTGTACGGCTTCTTGCGCGGTGGTAGCCGGGCCAGAGATATCGCAGCCGTATTTGGCCGCCATTTCTTTGATTTGACCCAGAGCGCGATGCTGTTCAGCAATTTCTTCACGCAGCTGGATGGTCATTTCCAGATCTTCGCCGTTTTCCAGCTTGGTCTGCAGTGACTTGAACTGGTTCAGCTTGTCGGCCATCAGGAAATCGATGCCGTACAGGGCTACGCGACGGTAGTCACCGATGATGCGGCCACGGCCGTATGCATCTGGCAGACCGGTCAGCACGCCGGATTTACGGCAGTTCAGAATGTCTTTGGTGTAAACATCGAATACGCCCTGGTTGTGGGTTTTGCGGTATTCGGTGAACACTTTTTTCAGCTGTGGATCCAGTTCGCGGCCATAGACCTTACAAGAACCTTCCACCATTTTGATGCCGCCGAATGGGATCAGCGCGCGTTTCAGTGGTGCATCAGTCTGCAAACCAACGATGGTTTCCAGCTCTTTGGCAATGTAGCCTGCGTCGTGCGAAGTGATGGTAGCTGCAACGTTGGTGTCGAAATCAACTGGCGCATGGGTGCGGTTTTCCAGTTTGATCCCTTCCATAACCTTGTCCCACAGGGTGGAAGTGGCCTGAGTTGCGCCGGCCAGGAAGGATTCGTCACCCTCGTAAGGAGTGTAGTTTTTCTGGATGAAGTCACGAACGTTGACTTCATTCTGCCAGTCACCCTTACTGAAACCTTCCCAAGCTTTGGCTAACTTCTCGTTAAGTTCGGTCATTATACACCTACCTTTATTTGTGGAGTTCTAACTCGGCGCGCGGTAACTAACAGCTTAGTGCTGTTGTTCACCACCACGCAGATAAATTACCCAGTAAGTCAACCCAACCAGCAGGCCGCCACCAATGATGTTGCCAATGGTGACCGGGATCAGGTTGTCGATGATAAAGTTGCTTACGGTCAGATGAGCAAACTGCTCAGGTGTTGCCCCTACGGCTTGCCAGAATTCTGGCGTGGCGAAGTTTTTAACCACGATACCCATAGGGATCATAAACATGTTGGCGATGCTGTGTTCAAAACCGCTGGCGACAAACATACCGACTGGCAGGATCATGGCGAACATTTTGTCCATCAGGCTGCGGCCGGAGTAGCTCATCCACACCGCCAGGCAGACCATCAGGTTAGCCAGGATGCCGAGGCAGACGGCCTCAACAAAGGTGTGATGCAGCTTGTGATCCGCGGTTTGCAGGACGTTCAGGCCCCACTGACCGTTGGCGACCATGTGCTCGCCAGAGAACCAGATGAGTGCCACAAAGAACAGTGCGCCAATCAGGTTGCCAATATAGACATTCAGCCAGTTGGCGCCCAGTTGGCACCAGCTGATGCGGCCGCTGGCCTTGGCAATGACAATCAGCACGGTGGAGGTGAACAGGTCGGCGCCCGAAACCACCACCAGCATTAACCCCAGAGAGAAACAGATGCCGCCGACCAGTTTTGCCAGGCCGAAAGGCACACCGGCAGTGCCGGTAGTCGCAGTGATATAAAACACGAATGCGATTGAAATAAAGACGCCGGCAGTGATCGCCAAATAAAACGTTTTCAGCGGATGCTTGGTGGCTTTATACACACCTGCATCTTCAGCGATTTTCGCCGTTGCTGCAGGTAATATCAGATCGAAGGGGTTGTCAGCTTTCACACTAACTCTCGCTTTTAAGGGTTAAAACAACGCAATAAGATACTAACAAAGCAGTATAGGGTAAAAATTGATTTGGATCATAAGGCGAGAAACTAAAGCAGCCAAAAACCAGATAAATCGCAAGGTTTATTGAGTTAAATTATTGAATTTAATGATAAAACTATTTTTTAATGTTTGCAAATAATTTTGAAAAGACGGTTGTGGTAGCCTCGATAAGGTTAAATTTTAACGCATTTTGTCACTTTTCAGGTGGTAGGGTTTAATTATCGGTTAATTATTATTTCACCAGCCAGTAACAATTGCCGTTTTATTTGTCTTGTTTGCCGATAAGTGCGTAATGAGTCGAAAAAAATAAACAGAAAACTCGCTTATTTAACCGCCAAAATAAGAGGGTGGTATTTTTGAGCAGAGACTTTGAGGTTTAGCGCCGGCAGAGATCCACCGGCGCAAAAGGTACTGAGATTATGCCTGTGCCCAATAACGGCGCTTGGCGTTCTGCAGTTTTTCGTAGGCCGCTAACAGAGCCTGATGAGCCGGCAAGGCTTTCAGACTGCTATCGACCGCGAACAGGCCGTTAAAGCGCTCTTCGCCGCTGATGGCCGCAGAGGCAGCATCCACCGCTTCCTGACCGTACATTTTCACGAAGGCCGCGTAGTACTGCGCCGGATCGCGTTCTGGCTCTTGCGTCAGCAACAGCAGGGTTTGCAGGCAACGGTAGTAGTTGCTGCGTGCCGGGCTCAACACCGATGCGTTGAAGTCCTGCGTCCATTCGGCCCAGATCAGCGCCTGATCCATATCGCCGCCGGCCAGCGCCAGCATTGATTTCAGCTCGCCCACGCGCAGGGTATTCCAGGCGTTGTCTTTACCGGTGGCAATCCCCAACAGCTCACGCACGCGGGTGAAATCGTCCAGGCCTTCGTCGTCAAAGCGTTCAATCAGCGCCAGATATTCTTGTGGCTCCCACTCACTGCCCGGCAGCGCCAGCAGAAGATCTCGCAGATGTGCGCCCATGCTGTTGTTAGCCAGCAGCAGGTCTTCCGCAGGATAGATGTCTGACATGCCCGGTACTATGATACGGCAGGCGTACACGTCCAGATGCTCGTAGTCGGCGATGTACACTTCCGCGCCTTCTTTATCGAAGATGCTCATCAACGTGGCGAACTCTTCCTGAGTGCTGCCGCTGAAGCTCCAGTCGACAAACGGGTAATCCGCATCCTGCTTGAACATATCCCAGGAGATCAAACCGCTGGAATCGATAAAGTGGGTTTCCAGGTTGGTGTGCTCCGCCACTTCTTCGTCGTCGAAGGTTGGCGCGGTGAACACGTCCAGATCCTTCAGACTGCGGCCCTGCAGCAGTTCAGTCACGGTACGCTCAAGCGCCACGCCAAAATCAGGGTGGGCACCAAACGAGGCGAAACAGGTGCCGTTAGCCGGGTTGAACAGCACAACGCAGATCACCGGATAATTGCCGCCCAGTGAGGCGTCGTAGGACAGGATAGGGAAACCTTCTTCTTCCAGCTTGGCGATGGCTTCCACCACGCCCGGATAGCGGTTCAATACTTCCGCCGGGATCTCCGGCAGGCTGATGGATTCGGCGATGATGCGGTTTTTCACATAGCGCTCGAACACCTCAGACAAACCCTGCACGCGAGCTTCGTTGGCGGTGTTGCCGGCAGACATGCCATTGGACACATAAAGGTTACCGATGATGTTCATCGGGATATAAACCGTCTGCTGGTCTGACTGACGGGAAAACGGCAGGGCGCAAATGCCACGATCGCCATTACCGGACTGCAGATCGATCAGATCGCTGGCGTTAACATCCTGATCCGGATTGTAGAATGCATGCAGACGTTCATCGAGAATACCGGCCGGCAGCGAATCATCGGCCGGGATCGGGAACCATTTCTCGTTCGGGTAATGCACGAAATCGCCTTCGGCAATCTGCTTGCCCAGATAGAAGTCGGCAAAGAAATAGTTGGTAGAAAGGCGTTCGAAGTATTCGCCCAAAGCGGAAGCCAGCGCAGCTTTCTTGCTGGCGCCTTTACCGTTGGTGAAGCACAGCGGGCAATCGCGATCGCGGATGTGAACCGACCATACGTGCGGCACCGGGTTCAGCCAGGAGGCCTCTTCGATATTAAAACCCAGATCGCTTAATTTCTGTTGGAAACGGGCGATAGAGTCTTCCAGCGCGGCATCTTTGCCAGGGATAAAAGTTTGCGTCATTGTCTTCACTTTTTGAGCGTACTAAAAACGCGCAATGATACGGGGTTTTACGCCCAAGCTCCACGTATTCCTAAATCGGTGGCAAAGTCACAGTTTTTTTGAGGATAAGGGCCATAATTCAGCGGGTTATCTATCATGGAGAAACCTAATGAAATCAGTGAAACTCAGCGTTGTAGCGTTACTGCTGGCGGGGGCAAGCGGTTCTGCGTTGGCATTGCCCACCATTACCCTGTTGGCGACCGGCGGCACCATTGCCGGTGGCGGCGAGTCGGCGACAAAATCCAACTATACGGCGGGCAAACTGGGCGTTGATGCTCTGGTGAATGCCGTACCAGAGCTGAAAAACGTCGCCAATATCCAGGGTGAGCAGGTGGTAAACATCGGTTCGCAGGATATGAATGATGAGGTTTGGCTGAAGCTGGCGAAGAAAATCAACGCCGACTGCGCTAAAACGGACGGTTTTGTTATCACCCATGGCACCGACACGCTGGAAGAAACCGCCTACTTTCTTGATCTGACGGTTAAATGTGACAAACCGGTGGTGATTGTCGGGGCCATGCGCCCGGCCACGGCGATGAGCGCCGACGGCCCGTTTAATCTGTATAACGCCGTAGTGACGGCGGCAGATTCGCAATCGGCCAAACGCGGGGTGCTGGTGGCGATGAACGACAGCGTGCTGGACGGGCGTGATGTGACAAAAACCAACACCACATCGGTACAGACTTTCCAGTCGCCCAACTTTGGCCCGCTTGGCTATATCCATAATGGCAAGGTTGACTATCAGCGTTCACCGCAGCGCAAGCACACCACGGATACGCCGTTTGACGTCTCCGGTCTGACTGAGTTGCCCAAAGTCGGCATTATCTATAATTATGCCAACGCCTCCGATGCGCCTGCCAAGGCGTTGATTGCCGAAGGTTATCAGGGCATCGTCAGTGCCGGAGTCGGTAACGGTAACCTGTACAAAACGGTGTTTGACACGCTGGCGACGGCTGCCCATAACGGCGTCGCCGTGGTGCGTTCTTCCAGAGTGCCCACCGGGGCGACTACCGAGGATGCCGAAGTGGATGACGCCAAATTTGGTTTTGTTGCCGCAGGTACGTTAAACCCGCAGAAAGCGCGGATCCTGCTGCAATTGGCGCTGACGCAGACCAAAGACGCCAAACAAATTCAGCAGATGTTTAATCAATACTGAGTGCCTTTTCTTCTTTCGGGGGCCTGCGCGGCCCCCAGCCATGTCGGCTGAATACAGCATAAAAAACCGCGTTAACCCACTGAATTGGCCGCTGTCACAGCGTTTTATTGCAAAAATTACCGGTGATTTGGCAGAGCCTGTTATTGCAGGGATAACGCGTTTCCCGGCGGCGGGCGAATAACCATTGCAGGCAGGGGGCGCGAGTGATAAAACCGATGGGTTAATTCGGGCGTATTTCGGTAGGCCAGTTTCATTGGCGAATAGTGAATGTGGTGAGGGGAAATGACTCAGGTTTATAATTTTAGCTCTGGTCCGGCCATGCTGCCGGTTGAAGTTTTGCGTCGTGCGGAACAGGAGCTGTGCAACTGGCACGGTCTTGGCACCTCGGTGATGGAAATCAGCCATCGCAGTAAAGAGTTTATCGAAGTTGCTCAGCAGTCCGAACAGGACCTGCGCGATCTGCTGAAAATCCCCTCCAATTATAAAGTCCTGTTCTGCCACGGCGGTGCCCGCGCACAGTTTGCCGCGCTGCCGCTGAACCTGCTGGGTGACAAAACTACCGCGGACTATATCGACGGCGGTTATTGGGCGCACAGCGCTATCACCGAAGCGCAAAAATACTGCACGCCAAACGCCATCGACGTGAAAACTTCCGTCGACGGCCTGCTCGGCATCAAACCGATGAAAGAGTGGCAGTTGAGCGACGACGCGGCCTACGTGCACTATTGCCCTAATGAAACCATCGACGGCGTGGCTATCGATGAATTACCGGATTTTGGCGATAAAGTCGTGATCGGCGATTACTCTTCTACCATTTTATCTGGTCCGCTGGACGTCAGTCGTTTTGGCGTGATTTATGCTGGCGCCCAGAAAAACATTGGCCCGGCCGGCCTGACGCTGGTGATTGTGCGTGAAGATCTGCTGGGTAAGGCGCGCCGCGAAGTGCCGTCGATCCTCGATTACACCGTGCTGGCCGAAAACGACTCGATGTTCAACACGCCGCCGACCTTTGCCTGGTATCTGTCCGGGCTGGTGTTCAAATGGCTGAAAGAGCAGGGTGGTCTGGTAGAGATGCACAAACGCAATCAGGCCAAGGCCGAACTGCTGTATGCGACTATCGATAAGTCTGATTTTTACCGCAGCCGGGTGGCGCTTGCCAACCGTTCCTGGATGAACGTACCTTTCCAGTTGGCGGATCCCGCGCTGGACAAGGTGTTTCTCAGCGAAGCTGAAGCCATTGGCTTGCAGGCGTTGAAAGGCCATCGAGTGGTTGGCGGTATGCGCGCTTCTATTTACAATGCCATGCCGTTGGCTGGCGTGAAGACATTAACCGACTTTATGGTCGACTTCGAACGTCGTCACGGTTAAGCCGGGTAGCCTGCCTTGAGCGGGCAACCTTCGCTGTTGTCCTTTTTGAATTAAAGCGGCTCCGGCATTTTCCCGGGGCCGTTTCGTTTATCAGATTTTGGAGATTTTTGTTCACATGGTGGATTCCCTGACGTTACAACCGGTTGCCCTGGTCAATGGCACCGTCAACTTACCCGGCTCCAAGAGCGTATCCAACCGTGCTCTGTTGCTGGCTGCGCTGGCGGAGGGAACGACAACGCTGACTAACCTGCTGGACAGCGACGATGTGCGCCATATGTTAAATGCGCTGCAGGCGCTGGGCGTGAGCTATCAGCTGTCAGACGATCGCACCACCTGTAAAGTGGACGGTGTTGGCGGCCCGCTGGTGGCCAGCAAGCCGCTTGAACTGTTCCTCGGCAATGCCGGTACCGCGATGCGCCCATTGGCAGCCGCTCTGTGCCTGGGCAGCAACGATGTGGTGCTGACCGGCGAACCGCGCATGAAAGAGCGTCCGATCGGTCATCTGGTCGATGCTCTGCGTCAGGGCGGCGCACAGATTGATTATCTGGAACAGACTGATTATCCGCCATTGCGTCTGCGCGGCGGTTTCCGCGGCGGCGATGTCACCGTCGATGGCAGCGTTTCCAGCCAGTTTCTGACCGCATTGCTGATGACGGCCCCTTTGGCAGAACAGGACACCCATATCCATATCAAGGGCGAACTGGTTTCCAAGCCGTACATTGATATCACGTTGCACCTGATGCGTACTTTCGGCGTCGAGGTTAGCCACGACAACTACCGCGTGTTCCACATTAATGGTCGCCAGACCTACCGTTCTCCGGGCGACTACCTGGTCGAGGGCGATGCTTCTTCCGCCTCTTACTTCTTGGCGGCAGCCGCGATTAAAGGTGGCACCGTGCGCGTAACCGGCATCGGCAAGAAAAGTGTTCAGGGCGATACCAAGTTCGCCGATGTTCTGGAGAAAATGGGCGCGCGCATTACCTGGGGTGATGATTATATCGAATGCAGCCGCGGTGAATTGCGCGGCATCGACATGGATATGAACCATATTCCTGATGCGGCGATGACCATTGCGACCGCGGCCCTGTTTGCCGAAGGCCCAACGACCATTCGCAACATTTATAACTGGCGGGTGAAAGAGACCGATCGGCTGGCTGCGATGGCGACAGAGTTGCGTAAAGTGGGCGCTGAGGTAGATGAAGGCGAGGACTATATTCACGTAGTCCCACCGGCCAAGCTGAAGTTTGCCGATATAGGTACCTACAACGATCACCGTATGGCGATGTGCTTCTCGCTGGTGGCGTTGTCTGATACACCGGTGACCATTCTCGATCCTAAATGTACCGCGAAAACCTTCCCGGACTATTTCGAACAGTTGGCGCGCATCAGTCAATTGGCGTGATCCGCAGTCAGATACTTTCTTTTAAGGCCCTTGATTGGGCCTTTATTGTTTTTAACGCCCGGAGCCTGGATCCGTCCGCTATACTTTTGCGCGGTCATACGCTTATTTTCAACAACCAGACAGTTCCAGGGTAACAGTTCGTCGTTTGGCAGCGTATAATGCGCCACCGTGACTGCCCCGATTGGGCGGGCGGCAGGGACGGTTTTAATTATGCTTTCGCATTGTGCTGGCGGCAGGTTATGTCCCTGTAAGGTTTTCTACCTGAAGGAGAGAGAAATGACGGCTACAGCCCCAGTGATAACCGTTGATGGACCAAGTGGCGCAGGCAAAGGCACCTTGTGCAAGGCGCTCGCCGAATCCCTTGGTTGGCGTTTGCTTGACTCAGGAGCGATTTATCGCGTACTGGCGTTGGCAGCGCTGCATCATCAGGTTGATATCACGTCTGAGGAGGCGCTGGTTCCACTGGCCGCACATCTCGATGTTCGCTTTATTGCCCAGGATGGCAAACTGCAGGTTATTTTGGAAGGTGAGGATGTCAGCAATGAAATCCGCACTGAAACCGTCGGCAATACCGCTTCACAGGCTGCGGCTTTCCCGCGTGTGCGTGAAGCCCTGTTGCGCCGCCAGCGGGCATTCCGTGAGGCCCCTGGCCTGATTGCCGATGGCCGCGACATGGGCACGGTGGTGTTCCCCGATGCGCCGGTCAAGATTTTCCTGGACGCCAGTTCTGAGGAGCGTGCGCACCGCCGCATGCTACAGTTGCAGGAAAAGGGCTTTAATGTTAACTTTGAACGTCTTTTAGCCGAGATAAAGGAACGGGATGACCGTGACCGTAATCGGCCTATCGCGCCACTGGTGCCTGCTTCTGACGCCCTCGTGCTGGATTCAACCAGCATGTCGATTGACGAAGTCATCCAGCGTGCGTTGACTTATGCACATGAAGTTTTAGCGTTGCCGCAGCAATAAGCGCGGCGGCGTTATTGGCTTTTTGTCATATTTGTCATGGTAGTATCGAACTATATCGGGTAAAATTTTACCCCTGTAACCTAAACCCTGTCGGCATGGAGCCAATGGCGGGGTATGTGAAACAACCCCATTCGGCGGGATGCTAAATGGACGTTAAACTATAGAACCCTGAAGATTAAACATGACTGAATCTTTCGCTCAACTCTTTGAAGAATCCCTGAAAACAATCGAAACCCGTCCGGGTTCCATCGTTCGTGGCGTTGTAGTTGCTATCGACAAAGACGTAGTACTGGTTGACGCCGGTCTGAAATCTGAGTCTGCCATCCCGGCTGAGCAATTCAAAAACGCACAGGGCGAGCTGGAAATCCAGGTAGGCGACGAAGTTGATGTTGCGCTGGACGCTGTTGAAGATGGCTTCGGTGAAACTCTGCTGTCCCGTGAGAAAGCTAAGCGTCACGAAGCTTGGATCACGCTGGAAAAAGCTTACGAAGAAGCTGAAACTGTCGTCGGTGTTATCAACGGCAAAGTTAAGGGTGGCTTCACTGTAGAGCTGAATGGTATTCGTGCGTTCCTGCCAGGCTCCCTGGTTGACGTGCGTCCAGTACGTGACACTCTGCACCTGGAAGGCAAAGAGCTTGAGTTCAAAGTCATCAAGCTGGACCAGAAACGCAACAACGTTGTAGTTTCTCGCCGTGCGGTTATCGAATCAGAGAACAGCGCAGAACGTGATCAACTGCTGGAAAACCTGCAGGAAGGCATGGAAGTTAAAGGTATCGTTAAGAACCTCACTGACTACGGTGCATTCGTTGATCTGGGCGGCGTAGACGGCCTGCTGCACATCACTGACATGGCTTGGAAACGCGTTAAGCATCCGAGCGAAATCGTCAACGTTGGCGACGAAATCACTGTTAAAGTGCTGAAGTTCGACCGCGAGCGTACTCGTGTTTCCCTGGGCCTGAAGCAACTGGGCGAAGATCCATGGGTTGCTATCGCGAAACGTTACCCAGAAGGCACCAAGCTGACTGGTCGTGTAACCAACCTGACTGATTACGGCTGCTTCGTGGAAATCGAAGAAGGCGTTGAAGGTCTGGTACACGTTTCTGAAATGGATTGGACCAACAAAAACATCCATCCGTCCAAAGTTGTTAACGTGGGCGATGTAGTGGAAGTTATGGTTCTGGACATCGATGAAGAACGTCGTCGTATCTCCCTGGGTCTGAAGCAGTGCAAAAACAACCCATGGCAGCAGTTTGCAGAAACCCACAACAAGGGCGACCGCGTTGAAGGTAAAATCAAGTCTATCACTGACTTCGGTATCTTCATCGGCCTGGACGGCGGCATCGACGGCCTGGTTCACCTGTCTGACATCTCCTGGAACGTTGCAGGCGAAGAAGCAGTTCGTGAATACAAGAAAGGCGACGAAATCGCAGCGGTTGTTCTGCAGGTTGACGCAGAGCGCGAGCGTATCTCCCTGGGCGTGAAGCAACTGGCTGAAGACCCGTTCAATAACTACCTGTCTATGAACAAGAAAGGTACTATTGTTACTGGTAAAGTCACTGCAGTTGACGCCAAAGGTGCTACAGTTGAATTAGCAGGCGGCGTAGAAGGTTACCTGCGTGCTTCTGAAGCCTCTCGCGACCGCATTGAAGATGCAACTCTGGTTCTGAATGTGGGTGACGACGTTGAAGCTAAATTCACCGGCGTTGACCGTAAGAACCGCGTAGTAAGCCTGTCCGTACGTGCTAAGGACGAAGCTGACGAGAAAGATGCAATCGCTACTGTTAACAGCAGCAGCAAGCAAGAAGAAAGCAACTTCTCTAACGCAATGGCTGAAGCTTTCAAAGCGGCTAAAGGCGAGTAATGACGGGGGGCGGTTTTTGACCGCCCCGATACGGTAGTTTAGCTGCAAAGCTTGGAGGAACTATGACCAAGTCTGAACTTATTGAAAGACTTGCTGGCCAGCAATCTCATGTACCGGCGAAAGCCGTTGAGGATGCAGTGAAAGAGATGCTAGAACATATGGCTGCTACGTTAGCCGATGGGGAACGCATCGAGATCCGCGGATTCGGCAGTTTTTCTCTTCACTACCGTGCTCCGCGTGTGGGCCGCAACCCGAAAACTGGTGATAAAGTTGAGTTGGACGGCAAGTACGTTCCTCACTTCAAGCCAGGCAAAGAGCTGCGTGACCGTGCCAATATCTATGGCTAGTCACTGACTACCCATAGAGTTGTTGCTTGTAAAGAAATATAAAACGGTGCCTTAGGGCGCCGTTTTTTTTGCCTGTTATTTACTGGCGGCTGCCTCGGCGCTTCTTGCGAGCTACGCCGCAGCATGCGGCTGGCCGCGGTAACGACCGCTATTATTGTGCGAAGAGGATCGCGTACTGTCAGATTGCAGATGGTGAGTATTGGCCAATGCGTAAACAATCCCGTGAAGTTGGCAGCCTGGATTGCTGCCTTATAGCGGGAGAACACCTATCAAAACCTCGTTGGATTTGGCGGCAAGTGCGGTTATCTGCGGCATTTCCCCGTTGCTCATCATGCCGTACTTACCCGATGTGCGCATCGCTCTGTGGGTGATCTTACCCGTTTGTCTCTGCCTGTGGGGGAGGGGCTGCGCAGGCCGATTTATGGCGTGGGGGGCTTTGGGTTTTCTTTGGGCGGTATTCTCTGCCGGGACCCTGGTGAATCAAATCAATCGTCTGAGCCAGGGCCCGGTGGTGAGCGCCGTGGTTCAGGTTAGCAGTATTGCACTGGCTGGTGCGACGCGAAAGCAGACGGTTATGCGTATCGAACGGCTCAATGGTCGATGGCTGGTACCTTCCATCGCTTTCTCGACTCTCTGGAAGCCCAAAGATCGCGCCTTGTGTGCCGGGCAACGTTGGCAGTTGCAACTGCGCTTGAGGCCGATACACGGCAATCTTAATGAAGGGGGTTTTGACCGCCAGCGTTGGGCCATGTCGCAGCGTCAACCGCTAACGGCGCAGGTGAAGAGCGCTGTAATCCTGGAACAAAACTGTGGTTGGCGGCAGAGGATGATCGCGCATGCCGAGAATAATATTGGCACTCTTCGCTATAAAACGGTGCTGCTCGCGTTGGCATTTGGTGAGAGAGCCGCGCTGGAACCGGCGTTAAGAACCTTGATGTTGAAAACCGGTATTGCTCACCTGATGGCTATTTCTGGGCTGCATGTGGCGATGGTAGCCATTTTGATTTGGGGTGTGCTGCGGGCGATGCAATTTTTTTTACCGGCAAGGCTGATTGACCACCGCTTTCCGCTGATCGTCAGTTGGCTCGGTGCCTTAGGGTACGTTTGGTTGGCTGGCGCTCATCCACCGGCGCTAAGAACGGGGTTGGCGCTGACATTGTGGATGCTGTTACGTATACGCGGCATCCATTGCTCCTCCTGGCAAATCTGGTTGTGGTGCGTTGGCTTAATTCTGGTTTGCGATCCCCTGGCGGTACTATCCGACAGCTTCTGGCTCTCGGCCACTGCAGTATTCTGCCTGATTTTCTGGTTTGAATGGGTGCCGTTAAATCCCCGTTTTCGTTCGGGATGGCACTGGGCGCCATTGCGCTGGCTGCATATCCAGCTTGGCATTACGCTGCTATTGGTGCCCATGCAGGCCGGACTGTTTCATGGCCTGACACTTGGCTCCATACCGGCCAATCTTTGGGCGGTGCCCCTGGTTTCATTGATAACAGTGCCGTTAATCCTGCTGGCGGTGGTGGCTGGTATTTTCCCTGTGTTAAGTGCGGGACTATGGCGGTTGGCGGATTTTACATTGGCAGGGGTTTTTGCCCCATTACACTATCTGCAAATCGGTTGGGTCGATCTCGGTGCCGCGTCGTTGGCTGTCAGTCTTTTCGGGTGGTTACTGGTGATTTTTTGGCGTTTCTACTGGTGGCTGCGTTATGCCACGGCGCTGGTCACTTTGGCACTGTGTTGCGTTCTGTGGCGTGAAAGAGAAGCCCAATACCGTTGGCGTGTAGACATGCTTGACGTTGGGCATGGCCTGGCTATGGTGATCGAAAAGAACGGCCGGGCAATCTTGTATGACACCGGCCCCCGCTGGGGCACCGGTAGTGCTGCCGGTCGGAATATTTTGCCATTTCTTAACTGGCGAGGATTACCTGTGGAAGAAATTATTCTCAGTCACGATCATCTGGATCATATCGGTGGTATTGAAGAGATACAGCGCGCATTCCCACAAACCAGGGTAAGGAGTCCACGTCTAAATGCCGGCCACTTACCCTGCGTGGCGGGAGAGCGTTGGCAATGGCAATCGCTTCAGTTTCAAGTGCTGTGGCCGCCAAAGGCGGTAAAATTGGCGGGGAATGATGATTCATGCGTCATCCGTATCGATGATGGTAAATATAGTTTGTTGCTGACGGGGGATGCAGAAAAAAGGACGGAGGCACAGTTGGTTAGATATCAACGCCCTTCATTGAACGCTACTGTGTTACAGGTGCCGCATCATGGCAGTAAAACCTCGTCTACCCCGCCTTTTTTGCGTGCGGTAGCGCCGAAAGCGGCAATAGCTTCGGCATCACGTTACAATAAATGGCGATTACCTGCGGTTAAAGTGGTCGCCAGATATCTGGTAAATGACATCCTTTGGCACGATACTTCGCGCTCCGGTCAGTTATCTGTACTTTTTTTCGACAACGATTGGCAAATTAATGGCTTTCGTGAACAATTAATGCCCCGTTGGTACCATCAGCGGTTTGGCGTAGAGGGTGATAATGAGTAAAATAGGCCGCTATTTCTTCCGATGCTGGTATTTGCATGATGAATGATAAAGATCTCTCCACCTGGCAGACTTTCCGTCGCCTCTGGCCGATGATCACACCTTTTAAGACCGGGCTGATCGTGGCGGCTATTGCGTTGGTACTGAACGCGGCCAGCGACGCCTTTATGTTGTCTTTGCTTAAACCTTTATTGGATGACGGTTTTGGGAAAACGCAAAGCAGCATTCTGCTGTGGATGCCATTGGCGGTAATTGGCCTGATGGTGGTGCGTGGCGCGACTGGCTTTGTCTCCAGCTACTGCATTTCATGGGTATCCGGCATGGTAGTGATGCATATGCGTCGCCGGCTGTTCGGCCACATGATGAGAATGCCGGTATCGTTCTTCGATCAGCAGTCTACCGGCACCTTGCTGTCACGAATCACCTATGATTCCGAACAGGTCGCTTCATCGTCTTCCAGCGCGCTGGTGACCGTGGTGCGTGAAGGGGCGTCGATAATCGCGTTGTTCACCATGATGTTCTACTACAGCTGGCAACTGTCGGTGATCCTGATCGTACTGGCACCTATTGTCTCTATTGCTATCCGCATTGTTTCCAAACGCTTCCGTAATATCAGCAAAAACATGCAGAACACCATGGGGCAGGTGACGACCAGCGCAGAGCAGATGCTGAAAGGCCATAAGGAAGTGCTGATTTTTGGTGGCCAGCAGGTTGAAACCGATCGCTTCAATTCAGTCAGCAACCGCATGCGCCAACAGGGCATGAAACTGGTTTCCGCATCCTCAATCTCTGACCCTATTATTCAGCTTATCGCTTCGCTGGCACTGGCTTTCGTGCTGTATGCCGCCAGCTTCCCAAGCGTGATGGCTACTCTCACCGCCGGTACCATCACCGTGGTGTTCTCGTCGATGATCGCCCTGATGCGTCCGCTGAAATCACTGACCAACGTTAATGCCCAGTTCCAGCGTGGGATGGCGGCGTGCCAGACTCTGTTCTCGATCCTGGATATGGAGCAGGAAAAAGATACCGGGACCCGTGAAGTTGCACGAGCCAAGGGCGATATCGAATTCCGTAACGTCACTTTCTACTACCCAGGGAAAGAAACGCCTGCGCTGCGTGATATCAATCTGAGTATTTCAGAAGGTAAAACGGTGGCGCTGGTGGGGCGTTCCGGCTCGGGCAAGTCAACCATCGCCAATCTGCTGACCCGTTTCTATGATGTCCAGGAAGGCGAGATCCTGATGGATGGTCACGATCTGCGCGAATACACACTGGCGTCACTGCGTGATCAGGTGGCCCTGGTTTCGCAAAACGTGCATTTGTTCAATGACACTATCGCCAACAACATCGCTTACGCGCGTGAAGAACGCTATAGCCGCGAAGAGATAGAGAAGGCTGCGCGCATGGCCTATGCCATGGACTTCATTGAAAAAATGGAGAACGGCCTGGATACGGTGATCGGTGAGAACGGGGTGATGCTGTCCGGTGGTCAACGCCAGCGTATCGCTATTGCTCGCGCCTTGCTGCGTGACTGCCCGATACTGATCCTCGATGAAGCCACCTCGGCACTGGACACCGAATCGGAGCGTGCGATTCAGGCGGCGCTGGATGAATTACAGAAAAACCGTACTTCCCTGGTGATTGCGCACCGTCTGTCGACCATTGAGAAGGCTGATGAAATCCTGGTGGTTGAGGATGGTCGTATCGTTGAGCGTGGCGAACATGCTGCATTGCTCGAAAAGCAGGGGGCTTATGCCCAGCTCCATCGCATGCAGTTTGGTCAATAATGATCGAGCGCATCTGGTCAGGCAGTTCGCTGGTTTATTTGCTGTTGTTACCGCTGTCCTGGTTGTATGGCCTGGTCAGCGGCCTGATTCGGCTCAGCTACCGTTGCGGCCTGCGTAAAAGCTGGCGCGCACCGGTACCGGTCGTGGTGGTGGGGAACCTCACTGCCGGTGGCAACGGCAAAACCCCGATGGTGATCTGGCTGGTGGAACAGTTGCAGCAGCGTGGATACCGGGTGGGCGTGGTTTCTCGCGGTTATGGTGGTAAAGCAGAGGCTTATCCACTGTTACTAAACGCTGACACTACCACCCAGCAGGCAGGTGATGAGCCGGTGCTGATTTATCAGCGTACCGCTGCGCCAGTGGCTATCTCACCAAAGCGTTCTGAAGCGGTACAAGCGCTGCTTCAGCAGCAGCCACTTGACGTGGTGATTACCGATGACGGCCTGCAGCATTACGCTTTACAGCGTGATTTTGAACTGGTGGTGATCGACGGCGTTCGCCGCTTTGGCAATGGCTGGTGGCTGCCGGCAGGGCCGATGCGCGAACGTGCTTCGCGGCTGAATAGCGTTGACGCCCTGATTGCCAACGGGGGTGTGGCTCAGCCTGGTGAAATCGCCATGCGGTTGCAGGCGCGCGACGCGGTAAATGTTGCCAGCGGTGAGCGTCGGCCGGCAGTCGAACTGCCTCATGTGGTGGCAATGGCCGGTATAGGCCATCCCCCGCGCTTCTTCGCTACATTGGAAAAACTGGGTGTAGCGGTCGAAAAGGAAGTGGCGTTTGCCGACCATCAGGAGTATCAGCATGGCCCATTGGCGGCGCTGGTATCTTCAGAGCAAACGTTGTTGATGACCGAGAAAGATGCGGTTAAATGCCGCGCTTTTGCTCAGCCCAACTGGTGGTATTTACCCGTTGATGCGGTACTTCCCCCCGATCAGGCTGAGCAGTTGCTGCACAATATTGAAGCGCTGCTGACAAAATAATTCAGACTGCCAGCGCGTGAAGCCCCAGTGCTTGCGCGCAGGCGTCTATCGAGCGCTGCTGCGTTTGCTGATACAACGCCAATTCATCGATCACTTCTGCTCCCAACGCCAGTTCAAATGCCGCTCTGCTTGAGGTTGCGTTGTACTGCGTGTGACCGCTGTCGCCCAAATTCGATTGGAAAATGCCTGCGGCACTGACCGGCAGGAAGTCCTCATAGACCAGCGGCTGAAAGCGGATGTATTCCTGGGCGATCAGCTGTTCCAGCGTGCTGTGTTGATCCAGGGTTTCTTTAGCCGCCAGCCCACACTCGGTCGGAAAATAGCGGAACCAAGCCAACTGTTGCTCACGCAGGGTGGCATAGTCATCTGGAAACTCTTGGAAGTTTTCCGCCAGCAACTGATTGTAGCGGTCAGCATTTTTCTCGCTCGGCGGTGCCTGCAATGCGTCGTTGGTAGCCTGTAGCAGGCGATCGTACAGTGCACGGCCTTTGGTTGTCAGCGCGACACCGCGCTGTTCAATTTCGCCGAAGCGTGCAGTGTGGTGCCCGGCAACGGCGCTACCGTCATGCTCAACAAAGTCGACGTTTTCTTCCAGCGCTTTGAAACTGGTCTGGCGCAGCAGAATGGGGCGACGGCGTGGCGGCGGGCCTTCAATCACGGCTTTGGGCGTGATACCCCGGCCGGGCATGGCCTTTTGGACACGGTCGATATCGAGAGTGCGTGGCGTCAGATGGTTGATATGCGGGCCTTTAAAGGCCACTACGTCGGCGATCAGACGGTGCTGGTCGTGCAACTGCTGATATTCGGCTGCGCTAACCGTCGCCCGACTGTGCCAGCGGAAGGTTTCCAGCGCCTGTTCGACAAATTCATCAGCCTGACTGTCGTCCAGTCCGCCCTGAGCTTCTTGCAGTACGATCAGTTCAAGTGCCCGCTCAGTAAAGATGCGGCGACGAGCCAACAGGCGTTGCGCCAGCTCACGCAGCTCCGGGTTTTCAATCAGCTCCAGCCGCAATAAAGAGGTGAATACTCGGAATGGACTGATTTGCAGCGCATCCTCATGCTCTGCCCGAAATGCGGTAGAGTGAACCGGAACCCCGGCCACGGCCAGATCGTAATAGCCCACCGGTGACATACCCATCACGTTAAACAGCCGTCGCAGAGTGGACAGTTCCTCTGCGGTGCCCACCCGAATGGCTCCGTGGCGCTCCATGGCCAGTCGTTCGACTTCGCCGGTAATTTGTAATTGATGAGCCAATGCGGCATCTTCGCGCAGGACCTGTCGGTTGGTTTCCGCCACCAGTTCGAGCAAATCGCCATACAGAGGTACCTCTTTCTGGTACATATCTGACATGGCGTGGGAGAATCTGGCGCGGATTTCATTCGGTGAGACGAACTGCTGGGCGGTCATGCGCATAGCTCCTTTATTCAGTATTATCTGAAAAATATCATTTTTGGCGGCAAACGTGCTGGTTGAGAGGCCATTCGCCTTGTTTTCACCTCAAGTTTAGCTAGGTCGATTAGGTTTTGTTATAGCCAGGCCAAGCATATTAGATTTTTATGCGTTAGCTCTCATTTGAACAGCGGATAACGGAAAATACGGCCATCCAGAAGGCAATGCCGCTAAGAGGTTTACGTAAAAAAAGATAAATTAATTCATTAGCAATCATGGATATAAAAGTAAATGTGGCGAAATGGTAAAAACATGGCAATAAACCTCTTGTGCAAAAGACAGATTTATGAGTAAATGCAAGTCGGCCTGTGATGCAGACCTATTTATGTTCGAGTTTAGAATTAAGCAGTTCCTCCAAAAACGTTATCATCTGATTCCGCTTCAAAGACGAACCTTCTAAGTACCTCCCATAAGTAATGTTTCCAAGAACGGCCAAAATTGCCTTATGGCAGGTTTTGTATATATTTAAAAGGTAAATAAGTAATGTCTAAGAAAACGGGTCAAGTGAAGTGGTTCAATGAAAGCAAAGGTTTTGGTTTTATTGAACAGAACGACGGTGGTAAAGATGTATTCGTACACTTCTCCGCAATCGCGACCGACGGTTTCAAAACTTTGGCTGAAGGCCAATGTGTTGAGTACACCGTAGAAGACAGCCCGCGCGGGCCGGCTGCCGCCAACGTTGTTGCTCTGTAAATAAACAGGGAATAACGTAAAGAGAACTTAATACAACCATGATGAAGCGTTTACGCTGAATCATTGCGGAAGATATTAAGTTCAACAAGCCCGCCATAGTGCGGGTTTTTTATTTTTTGCTCACGAGAGGTTTGTTACGAAAAACTTTAGGATGGGCTGGTAGCGTCCAACAATAATAAAAATGACGTTGTTAAGGATGCTCAAGTAAAAGGATATAAGTTATGTTTAAAAATACTGTGTTACAAATGGGCCGTGTGAAATGGTTTGATCAGGCTGCAGGCTATGGTTTTATTTCACCGGTAGATGGTAGCGACGAAATTTATGTAAGCCGTCGTTCTATCGCCAATACTAAAAATAAATCGTTAAACGAAGGTCAGAACGTTGAGTTCTCGATCTATCGCAGCTCCCACGGGCTGTCAGCGGCAGACGTTATCGCGTTCTGACCCACCCCCTTCCTCGCCAGTGCCGGTGCCGCCACCCCAAGCACTGGCGAAGATAAATTCCCCGATATCCACTATTATCAAGCGATTGCTCAATCACTTCGGATATCAGGATGAACACCCCGGTTATTTCTCTTACTGCCGCCCGTGCGATCCACCTTGCCGCACAGGGGCTGCTATCCCCGATGAAACGCAAAGCCAGGCCCGACGATGTGGTTGCCGCCATTGGACGTATGGGTTTACTGCAAATCGATACCATCAGCGTGGTTGCGCGCAGCCCCTACCTGGTTCTGTTCAGCCGTCTGGGCGACTACCAGCCGGAATGGCTGGAACAGGCACTGGCTGGCCGCCGGCTGTTCGAGTACTGGGCGCACGAGGCCTGCTTTTTACCCATTGAGGATTTTGGCCTGCTGCGTCACCGAATGCTGCAACCGCAGGGTATGGGTTGGAAGTACTCCGAAGAGTGGATGCAGGAACATCAGGCGGCGATAAATGCCCTATTGCAGCATATTGAAACTGCTGGGCCGGTGCGCTCGGCGGATTTTAGCGCCGAGAAGAAGGGCAACAGCGGCTGGTGGGATTGGAAGCCGGAAAAACGCCATCTCGAAATCCTGTTCACCGCTGGTAAATTGATGGTAGCCGAACGGCGCAATTTCCATCGCGTTTACGATCTGACGGAAAGATTATTACCTCACTGGGATGATAGCCGGGATGTATTATCTGTCGATGATGCCCGACAGGAAATGCTAAGGCGCAGCTGTTGTTTCCTGGGGATCTTCAGAGCCGAATGGCTGGCGGATTACTACCGTTTGAAGCGAGTGGCGCCGAAAGCGCTACTGACGTCGTTACAACAGCAGGGCGAAGTGCTGCCCGTGCGGATCGACGGTCTGGACGGGGAATTTTACGTGCACCATTCGCTGGCGGCAGAGTTGCAACTGGCAGAACAAGGGGCGTTAAAATCCAGAGTGACCACTTTGCTTTCTCCGTTCGATCCGGTGGTTTGGGATCGTCGCCGTGCGTTGGAATTATTCAATTTTGATTACCGGTTGGAATGCTACACGCCGAAAGAAAAACGGCAGTATGGTTACTTTACGCTGCCGGTGTTGCAACGCGGTGAGTTGATTGGCCGCATCGATGCAAAAATGCATCGTCGGCAGGGTATTTTCGAAATCATCAGTTTCCACCCACAGGCCAAGGTTCGCTTTGGTAAACAACGTGTGCAGGATATTCGGCAGGCAATAACCCGCAGTGCAAAATGGCACGGTGCGTCACAGGTTATTTTGGGGGATATTCCGGCGGTGCTGGCCCTTGAGTGGGGCAATGGCTGGCAAGTGGAATAACGAACGGCGTTGTCGGCTTGGGTAAAACGAATGTTCAGCGCCGCTCGTTACAAGGGGGGCTCAGTTGCTGTAGTTGGCAAACAGGGCGATGATTTTATGAAGACGTTTGATCATGATAATGTCTTTTTTGTGACTTTCATCACAAAATTCTACGCCTGCGCCGGGGGCAATTCAATCCCCCTGGCAGATAAAAATGCCGCGACAAAACAGCCGGTGATTAACCTGGCGCATAGCGTTATGCTATCCTCACGCACTTTCCTGACGTTAAATCTCCACCCTGGAGGAAGCATGGATCACCGTTTACTCGAAATCGTTGCCTGCCCGGTCTGCACCGGTAAGCTTTATTTCAATAAAGAAAACCAGGAATTGGTCTGCAAAGTGGATGGCCTGGCCTATCCGTTGCGTGACGGCATTCCCGTGCTGTTGGAAAATGAAGCGCGAGCGCTGTCATTGGATGAGAAACACGCATGAGTTTTATCGCTATTATTCCAGCCCGTTATGCATCAACCCGTTTACCGGGTAAACCGCTGGCCGATATCCACGGCAAGCCGATGGTGGTGCATGTAATGGAACGCGCACGTGAGTCGGGCGCCAGCCGCGTCATTGTCGCGACCGATCACCCGGCAGTAGCCGAAGCGGTCAAAGCGGCAGGCGGTGAAGTCTGCATGACCCGGGCCGATCACAATTCCGGCACCGAGCGCTTGGCAGAGGTGATCGAGCATTATGGGTTCGCTGATGACGAAATCATCGTTAACGTTCAGGGTGATGAGCCACTGATCCCACCGGTGATTGTGCGTCAGGTGGCTGAAAATCTGGCGGGCAGTCAGGCCGGAATGGCCACCCTGGCGGTGCCTATCGAAAGCGCAGAAGAAGCTTTTAACCCCAATGCGGTCAAAGTGGTGATGGATGCACAGGGTTATGCGCTCTATTTCTCACGCGCCACCATTCCATGGGATCGCGAACGCTTTGCCCAATCCAAAGAAAGCATCGGCGACAGCCTGTTGCGCCACATAGGTATTTACGCCTATCGCGCCGGTTTTGTTCGCCGTTACGTTACCTGGGCGCCAAGTCAGCTGGAGCAAATTGAGCTGCTGGAACAGTTGCGGGTGCTGTGGTACGGCGAAAAAATCCACGTGGCGGTTGCCAAGGCAATGCCGACCGTGGGTGTCGATACGCAGGAAGATTTGCAGCGCGTGCGCGACAGTATCAAAGGCTGAGCATTGAATGCCGGCGCGTCACGCAACGCGCCGGCAATATGATTTCCCTTCTTAATATCCCCATTTTGTTGATCTGCGTTGAAGAATTTTTCTGTTCAGCGTTCGATGATGTCAGCGTCTCTTCTTTTCCTCTTGAGGCCATTTCCTTATGGAGCAGTTACGCGCCGAACTGAGTATTGTGCTGGGTGAGTCCATCAGCCGGTTGGAACGCATCAGCGAACAACCTTATGCCCACATGTATTCACTGTATGACCAACAGGGCCACGCGATCCCGCTGATGGCGAAAAGCTTTGTCTGCCAGGGCATCGCCCAACAAGAAGCTTACAAGCTGTCGATGCTGTCACGTGAAGGGGATATTCGCCTGCCGACGGTGTATGGCGTGGTCTATACGCACCAGGCACCCTATAAAGAAATCTTGTTGATCGAGCGCTTGCGTGGAGTGTCCGTAGAGGCGCCGACGCGCACGCCGAATCGTTGGAATACGTTGATGGAGCAGATTGTCGATGGCGTATTGGCCTGGCACCGCATTGACAGTCATGGCTGCGTGGGCACGGTAGACAGCACCCAGGAGAACGACTGGTTCTGTTGGTATCAACAGCGGGTCGAAGTGCTATGGTCAACCTTGGGTAATCTCAACTCGCCGCTGCTGACGATGGATGATCGCCGCTTGTTGTATCGCACCCGTGAAGCATTGACCCACTTTTTTGTCGGCTTCGACGATCCTTGCGTATTGGTGCACGGTAACTTGTCGCTGCGCAGTATGTTGAAAGATCCGAAAAGCGATCAACTCTTGGCGATGCTCAACCCCGGAATGATGCTGTGGGCACCGCGTGAATATGAGTTATTCAGGTTATGTGAAGCGGGAATGCCGAGCCAGTTGCTGTTTTATTATTTGCAACGTGCGCCGGTAGCGGAATCCTTCCTGATGCGGCGTTGGTTGTATGTGGTATGGGAAGCGGTAGGGCGGTTGATTCATACCGGTAAACTGGAGCGGCAGCCGTTTGATTATGCGTCCAAACAACTGCTGCCCTGGATTACCGGTTAACGCCGATCAGTCGACAGATACTTCATCGGAGCCTTTCAGCCGTTGCCACAGGCTGCCCAGCGTTTCATACCAGGCCCGCTCGCTGTGGCCGAGGAACATCGCCGAAGGCACCACCCGATCCCAGATATTCAATCGTGAACTGATGGCCAACTGATTGGCCGGCGCCGGGATCGGGTGCAGCCCCTTGGCTTCAAAGAAGCGCATGGCGCGCGGTAAATGGTTGGCTGAAGTCACCAGAATAAACGGCTGCTGGCCGACCAGCTTCGACACCTGCAATGCCTCCTGCTCGGTATCCAACGGGCGATCCAACAGCACGATATCACTGCGGGGGACTCCCAGGCTTTCCGCCACCTGCGCCGCGGTTGCCGCGTTACTCAGGGTTTTGGGACTCCCGGCGCCGGTAAACACCATTTTCGCCCCTGGATGGGCGAGATATAAGCGCACACCTTCCGTGACTCGCGGCAGGCTATTGCCGATCAGATTGGAACTGGGCGCCCAATCCGGATTAAAGGTATAGCCGCCGCCCAGCACCACGATATAATTCACCGGGTCATTGCCACGATAGGTGACATACTCAGATTCTATCGGGCGCAGTAATCTGTCGGCCACCGGCTGCAGGCTGAAAAGCAGTAAAAACAGCCAGCTCAGCGTGAAAATGACCTTGCCGCTTTTTTGCCAACGGGTGAACCACAGCAGTAACAGCGCCAGTCCCATCAGCAGCAACAGCGCGGGCAACGGCATTAAAATGGCACCAATGAACTTTTTCAGGTTAAACAGCATCAAAAATCAGGTCCTTTTGGGCGAAAAAACGACATCCGGGCACAATCAGGCCGCAAGAAGATTCATTCTAAGCCAGTCTGTGCCAAAATAGCAGGTTTGAATGGGCTGGTACTTTGCCCCCAGCCGGATAAGATCAGCGGAGCCGTTGTCCATGCAGGATCGCAATTTTGACGATATTGCTGAAAAGTTTGCGCGTAATATTTACGGCACCACCAAAGGGAAAATCCGCCAGGCTGTGGTTTGGCAGGATCTGACCACGCTGTTGGCCCAGTTGCCGCAGCGGCCGCTGCGCATTCTGGATGCCGGCGGTGGCGAAGGCCATATGGCCTGCCAATTGGCAGAATTAGGACATCAGGTGTTGTTGTGCGATCTTTCTGGTGAGATGATCCAACGCGCCGCGTTGCTGGCTGAGCAGAAAGGTGTGAGCCAGAACATGCAATTCATACAAAGTTCAGCCCAGGATATTGGTCAACACTTGGAACAGCCGGTTGATCTGATATTGTTCCATGCGGTGCTTGAATGGATCGCCGAACCTGAGGCTGCGCTGCAGGCGTTATTTAATTGCCTGTTGCCGGGTGGCGCACTGTCATTGATGTTCTTTAACGCCAATGGCCTCTTGATGCGTAACGTGGTGTTGGGTAATTTCCAACTGGTGAACCCAGAGGTCAGAAGACGCAGAAAGCGTTCGCTGTCGCCGCAGTACCCGCATAGTCCACCGCAGGTGTACGGCTGGCTGGAACAGTTGGGCATGCGCATCAGCGGGAAAACCGGCGTGCGGGTGTTCCACGATTATCTGCAGAGCAGGCAGTTACAGACACAAAAATTTGAAGAGTTACTGGCGCTTGAACAGCACTATTGCCGGCAGGAGCCGTACGTGAGTTTGGGGCGCTATATTCACGTCATGGCGCATAAACCAAACCTGAAGGACGAACTATGAGTGAATTTTCCCAGACAGTACCCGAACTGGTCGCCTGGGCACGGAAAAATGATTTCTCTATTTCGCTCCCTACGGAGCGTCTCGCTTTTTTGCTTGCTATCGCCACTTTGAACGGCGAGCGGCTGGACGGCGAGATGAGCGAAGGTGAGCTGGTTGATGCATTTCGCCATGTCAGCAAGGGTTTCGAACAGACGCATGAAACGGTGGCCGTGCGCGCCAACAATGCGATTAACGACATGGTGCGCCAGCGCCTGTTAAACCGTTTTATCAGCGAACTGGCGGACGGTAACGCGATTTACCGTCTGACGCCGCTGGGCATCGGTATTACCGATTACTATATCCGTCAGCGCGAATTCTCCACGCTGCGTTTGTCGATGCAGTTGTCAATTGTGGCGCAGGAGCTCAAACGCGCCGCCGACGCTGCCGATGAAGGCGGTGACGATTTCCACTGGCACCGCAACGTGTTTGCACCGCTGAAATATTCGGTGGCGGAAATCTTCGACAGTATCGATTTGACCCAGCGAATTATGGATGAACAGCAGCAGGGCGTGAAGGACGACATCGCAGCGCTGCTGAATAAAGACTGGCGTGCGGCGATCTCCAGCTGTGAGATGCTGCTGTCCGAAACCTCGGGCACCCTGCGCGAACTGCAGGATACGCTGGAGGCGGCGGGCGATAAACTGCAGGCCAACCTGTTGCGAATTCAGGATGCCACATTGGGTGGCGCGGAACTGGGCTTTATCGACAAACTGGTGTTCGATCTGCAAAGCAAGCTCGACCGCATTATCAGTTGGGGCCAGCAGGCGATTGACCTGTGGATTGGCTACGACCGCCACGTGCATAAATTTATCCGTACCGCGATCGACATGGACAAGAACCGGGTGTTCGCCCAGCGTTTGCGTCAGTCGGTGCAAAACTATTTCGACAACCCATGGACACTGACCCATGCCAATGCCGACCGTCTGCTGGATATGCGAGACGAAGAACTGGCGCTACGCAGCGAGGAAGTGACCGGGGAACTGCCGCCGGATCTGGAGTTCGAAGAGTTCAGCGAAATCCGTGAGCAACTGGCGGCAATGATCGAACAGGCACTGAAGATTTATCAGGAACAACAGATGCCGCTCAATTTAGGGGCGGTAATGCGCGATTATCTGGCGCAATATCCGCGTGCTCGTCATTTCGATGTGGCACGTTTAGTGGTCGACCAGGCAGTGCGCCTTGGTGTGGCTGAAGCAGATTTTTCAGGGTTGCCGGCACAGTGGCAGGCAATCAATGATTACGGAGCCAAGGTCCAGGCCCATGTCATCGACAAATATTGAACAAATAATGCCAGTCAAGCTGGCCAAGGCATTGTCTAACGCGCTGTTCCCGGCGCTGGACAGCCAACTGCGTGCGGGTCGTCACATCGGTATCGATGAACTGGACAACCACGCCTTCTTAATGGATTTCCAGGATGAACTGGAAGAATTCTACACCCGTTACAGCGTAGAGCTGATCCGCGCGCCGGAAGGATTCTTCTACCTGCGTCCCCGCTCTACCACTCTGATCCCGCGTTCGGTGCTGTCCGAGCTGGATATGATGGTGGGGAAAATCCTGTGCTATCTGTATCTCAGCCCGGAACGTCTGGCGCATGAGGGCATTTTCAGCCATCAGGAGCTGTACGACGAGCTGCTGAGCCTGGCGGACGAGAGCAAATTGCTGAAGTTCGTTAATCAGCGTTCTACCGGCTCGGATCTCGATCGCCAGAAGCTGCATGAAAAAGTACGTACTTCACTGAACCGTCTGCGTCGTTTGGGCATGGTCTATTTCATGGGCAACGACAGCAGCAAGTTCCGTATTACCGAGGCGGTGTTCCGCTTTGGCGCCGATGTGCGCAGTGGTGACGATCCGCGTGAAGCTCAGTTGCGTATGATCCGCGACGGCGAAGCAATGCCGGTTGAAAACAGCCTGTTGCTGAATGATGAGAGCGATGCGGAAGACTCGCCGCTTGATACCACACCGGACAGTGCAGAGGATGAACAGGAATGATTGAACGCGGTAAATTTCGCTCGCTGACGTTGGTTAACTGGAACGGCTTCTTTGCCCGCACCTTTGATCTCGATGAACTGGTGACCACGCTGTCCGGCGGTAACGGGGCAGGGAAATCCACCACCATGGCGGCCTTCGTCACTGCGCTGATCCCCGATTTGACGCTGTTGCACTTTCGTAACACCACCGAAGCCGGTGCCACCAGTGGCTCTCGCGACAAGGGCCTGCACGGTAAACTGCGCGCCGGGGTGTGTTATTCGACCCTCGACGTGCTCAACTCGCGCCACCAACGCGTGGTCGTTGGTGTCCGTCTGCAGCAGGTTGCCGGCCGTGACCGCAAGGTGGACATTAAGCCGTTCGTTATTCAGGGCCTGCCGACGGCGGTGCAGCCGACGGAACTGCTGACCCAAACGGTGGGCGAGCGTCAGGCGCGCGTGCTGTCGCTGCAGGAACTGAAAGATCGCGTCGAAGAGATGGAAGGGGTGCAGTTCAAGCAGTTTAACTCCATCACCGATTACCACTCATTAATGTTCGATCTGGGCGTGATCCCGAAACGCCTGCGTTCATCGTCCGATCGCAGCAAGTTCTATCGTCTGATTGAAGCCTCGCTGTACGGCGGTATTTCCAGCGCCATCACCCGCTCGCTGCGCGACTACCTGTTGCCGGAAAACAGCGGCGTGCGCAAGGCATTCCAGGATATGGAAGCGGCGCTGCGTGAAAACCGCATGACGCTCGAAGCGATCCGCGTGACCCAATCCGACCGCGACCTGTTCAAACATTTGATTTCCGAGGCCACCTCTTACGTGGCGGCGGACTACATGCGTCATGCCAATGAGCGGCGCATTCATCTGGACGGGGCACTGGCGCTGCGCAACGATCTGCTGGGCAGCCGCAAACAGTTGGCCGCCGAGCAATACCGTCATGTGGAAATGGCGCGCGAACTGGCGGAGCAGAGCGGTGCGGAATCCGATCTGGAAACCGATTATCAGGCCGCCAGCGATCACCTGAATCTGGTTCAAACGGCGATGCGTCAGCAGGAAAAGATCGAGCGTTATGAAGGCGATCTGGAAGAGCTGACCTACCGACTGGAAGAACAGAATGAAGTGGTTGCGGAGGCCAGCGAACAGCAGGCCGAAAACGAAGCGCGTGCCGAGGCAGCCGAACTGGAAGTGGATGAGCTGAAAAGCCAACTCGCCGACTACCAGCAGGCGCTCGACGTGCAGCAGACCCGCGCCATTCAATATCAGCAGGCGTTGCAGGCACTGGATCGCGCACGCACGTTGTGCCAACTGCCAGAACTGACCGCCGAAAATGCCGAACACTGGCTGGATACTTTCCAGGCGCGCGAGCAGGAAGCGACAGAAGCACTGCTGATGCTCGAGCAAAAACTGAGCGTGGCCGACGCCGCGCACGGCCAGTTTGAACAGGCATATCAGCTGGTGGGTAAAATCGCCGGTCAGGTCAGCCGCAGTGAAGCCTGGCAGTGCGCGCGCGAATTGCTGCGCGACTGGCCATCACAGCAACACCTTGCCGAACGCGTGCAACCTTTGCGTATGCGCCTGAGCGAGCTGGAACAGCGTCTGCGCTCCCAGCAGGATGCTGAGCGTCTGTTGCAGGAATTCTGTAAGCGCCATGGCCAGCAGTATCAGCCGGACGAACTTGATGCCCTGCAACAAGAGCTGGAAGAGCGTCTGGAATCGCTGTCGCAGGGTGTTAGCGATGCCGGCGAGCGTCGGATGGAAATGCGCCAGGAGCTGGAGCAAATTCAGCAACGCATCCGCGAACTGACTACCCGCGCCCCTATTTGGTTGGCAGCGCAGGATGCTCTGAGCCAGCTTGGCGAGCAGAGTGGCGAAGCGCTTGAAAGCAGCCAGCAGGTGACGGAGTACATGCAGCAACTGCTGGAGCGCGAACGTGAAACTACCGTTGAGCGTGACGAAGTGGCTGCCGGTAAACGTGCCGTTGAAGCGCAAATTGAACGTCTCAGCCAGCCTGGCGGCGCCGAAGATCAGCGTCTGGTCACGCTGGCCGAACGTTTTGGTGGCGTGCTGCTGTCTGAAATCTACGACGACGTCACCATCGACGATGCACCGTACTTCTCCGCCTTGTACGGCCCGTCGCGCCACGCCATTGTGGTGCCGGATCTGTCGCTGGTACGCGAGATGCTGGAAGGGTTGGAAGACTGTCCGGAAGATCTCTATCTGATCGAGGGGGATCCGCAGTCGTTCGATGACAGCGTATTCGCCGTCGAAGAACAAGACCGCGCGGTGTTGGTTAAAACTGCCGAACGCCAGTGGCGTTACTCACGTTACCCGGCTGTGCCGTTGTTTGGCCGTGCCGCACGTGAGAATCGCCTGGAAATATTGCATGCCGAGCGGGAAAAGTTGGCAGAGCGTTATGCCACCTTGTCGTTCGACGTGCAGAAAACCCAGCGTTCGCACCAGGCCTTCAGCCGCTTTATCGGTAACCATCTGGCGGTAGCCTTTGACGCCGATCCGGAAGCCGAGATCCGTGGCCTCAATACCCGCCGTGGTGAAATCGAGCGTGCGCTGAATAACCATGAAGCGCAGAACCAGCAGCAGCGTCAGCAATACGATCAGGCGAAAGAGGGCATTTCTGCACTTAACCGTCTGACACCGCTGGTTTCATTGTTAAACGATGAAACCCTGCAGGATCGGGTGGAAGAAATCCGTGAGGAGCTGGAAGAGGCGCAGGATGCCGCGCGTCATATTCAGCAGCACGGCGTTTCCCTGACCAAGCTGGAGCCGCTGCTGTCGGTGCTGCAGAGCGATCCGCAGCAGCACGAGCAGTTGCAACAGGATTACACTCAGGCGCAGAGCGTGCAGCGTCAGGCCAAGCAGCAGGCGTTTGCCCTGATTGAAGTGGTGCAGCGTCGCGCGCACTTCAGCTATACCGACTCTGCCGGTATGCAAAATGCCAATAACGATCTCAACGACAAGCTGCGCCAGCGTCTGGAGCATGCGGAAGCGGAACGTACCCGTGCCCGTGAGCAGTTGCGCCAGTATCAGACCCAGTTTACCCAGTACAGCCAGGTGCTGGCATCGCTGAAAAGCTCGTATGACGCGAAGCGCGACATGCTCAAAGAGCTGAGTCAGGAACTGGTAGATATCGGTGTGCAGGCGGATGCCAATGCCGAAGCCCGTGCGCGCACTCGTCGTGATGAATTGCATGCGGGCCTGAGCACCAACCGCGCACGTCGTAACCAACTGGAAAAACAGCTGACCTTCTGCGAAGCGGAAATGGACAGCCTGCAGAAGAAACTGCGCAAGCTGGAGCGCGACTATTATCAGCTGCGTGAGCAGGTGGTCACCGCCAAAGCAGGTTGGTGCGCCGTGATGCGCCTGGTGAAAGACAATGGCGTTGAACGTCGTCTGCACCGCCGCGAACTGGCCTATATGGACGGTGACGAGCTGCGCTCAATGTCGGATAAGGCACTCGGTGCGCTGCGTCTGGCGGTGTCGGATAACGAACATCTGCGCGATGTGCTGCGCCTGTCGGAAGATCCCAAGCGCCCGGAACGCAAAATTCAGTTCTATATTGCGGTCTATCAGCATCTGCGCGAGCGTATTCGTCAGGATATCATTCGTACCGACGACCCGGTTGAGGCCATCGAACAGATGGAGATCGAACTGGGCCGCCTGACCGAAGAGTTGACCGCGCGTGAGCAGAAACTGGCAATCAGTTCCAAGAGCGTGGCGAACATCATTCGCAAAACCATCCAGCGTGAACAGAACCGTATTCGCATGCTCAACCAGGGCCTGCAGGCGGTTTCCTTCGGGCAGGTGAAGAGCGTGCGATTGAACGTCAACGTGCGTGAAGCGCATGCGACGCTGCTGGACGTGCTTTCCGAGCAACAGGAACAGCATCAGGACCTGTTCAACAGCAACCGACTGACCTTCTCGGAGGCCTTGGCCAAGCTGTATCAGCGTCTGAACCCGCAGATTGACATGGGGCAGCGTACGCCACAGACCATCGGCGAAGAGCTGCTGGATTACCGCAACTACCTGGAGCTGGAAGTGGAAGTCTTCCGCGGCTCCGACGGTTGGCTGCGTGCCGAGAGTGGCGCGTTGTCTACCGGGGAAGCGATCGGTACCGGGATGTCGATTCTGGTTATGGTGGTACAGAGCTGGGAAGAAGAGTCTCGCCGCCTGCGCGGTAAAGATATTTCCCCATGCCGCCTGCTGTTCCTCGATGAAGCGGCGCGACTGGATGCCAAATCCATCGCCACGCTGTTCGAGCTGTGCGATCGTCTGGAAATGCAGCTGATCATCGCGGCACCGGAAAATATCAGCCCGGAAAAAGGCACGACTTATAAGCTGGTGCGTAAAGTGTTCCAGAATCATGAACATGTACACGTAGTGGGGCTGCGCGGTTTTGCCAATGAGCCGCCGGTTCTGGGTGTTACTGCGGCAGAAACGCCGTAAACGCAAAAAAAGCCCGCTAATAATCTGAAAATAGCCGCCCTGGGGTGGCTATTTTTTTGTGCGGGAGGATGATAGTCCTGCTTTTTTCTGTGCCGAAAACCGGGTAGCCTAATGAAATAACAGTTATTCATAGGCAGCAAAGGGCAAAATGGCTTTTCTATTCGTATACTGAAACTAATAAGTTGTCTTGGTTATATTTTTTGTGAGCATACAGGGGGCAATGGATGTTGCTTAGAAATGGAAACACTGTGCGGCGTCTGGCGTTAAGTTGCGCAATCGCATGTGGTCTTGCGTCGTCGTTACCCGTATGGGCAACCGTTCCTGCGTTTCCGGTGGCGTCATCCGGCATGTCAGTTGCGCAAAGCCGTTCGGAACTGCTTGCGGCATTGCCGAAGGGCATTACACCCTATTATCTTTCGACGCTGGCTCCTTTGTACGCGGCGAACCGGATGCAATTGATGTGGCAGGATCGGGAAGCGGTTCAGCAATTTCAGCAGCAACTGGCCGAATTGGCGATGTCCGGCGTACAGCCGCAGTTTACCCAATGGGTGAAGCTGTTGACCAACCCGGCGATTACCGACGTGGCGCGCGATGTGGTGCTGTCTGATGCGATGCTGGGCTATTTACAGTTTGTTTCGTCCATCGGTGCCAACGGCAATAATTGGCTGTACAGCAACATTCCTTACAAGCTTGGTCTGCCACCCAATACGGTGATTAACCAGTGGCAATTGGCGCTGCGTCAGGGTAAGACGCTGGCTTATGTCAATACGCTGGCGCCGCAGCATCCGCAATACGCCAAGATGCATCAGGCCCTGCGGGATATGCTGGCCGATGGTCGTCCGTGGCCACAAATGGCCAATGGCCCAAGCCTGCGTCCGGATCAACTGAGTAGTGATATTCCTGCCTTGCGTGAGATCCTGGCGCGTAACGGCATGCTGACGCCTTCTACGGCACCGGTGGAAGTGCAGGATCCCCCTGCGGTATTGACCGGTTCGCGTAATGAGCCTGACGACGGCGGCCTGTCAGTAGATGAAGAAAAAAGTCGTGACAGTCAGAGTGCCGTTGTCAGCCCGGCCGCCGCCCCGGTCAAAGATCTCGTCCCAACGCCGCAATCGCCTTTTTCGCAGCAGTCAGAAAGCCCGGTGACCGTTACCGATAATCGCTATACTCCCGACCTGGTGGAGGGCGTTAAGCGTTTCCAGAAATGGCAGGGTCTGAGTGCTGACGGCGTCATTGGCGTGCGCACTCGCGAGTGGCTTAACGTAACGCCGCAAATACGAGCCTCGTTGTTGGCGCTGAATATCCAGCGGTTACGCATACTACCCGGCCATGTCGATACCGGTATTATGGTTAATATTCCTAACTACTCGTTGACCTACTACCAAAACGGCAATGAAGTGCTTTCCTCTCGGGTGATCGTGGGTCGGCCTAGCCGCAAGACGCCGTTGATGAGCAGCGCATTGAATAATGTGGTGGTGAACCCGCCGTGGAACGTACCGACTACGCTGGTGCGTGAAGATATCGTGCCGAAGGCGATGCGTGACGGCAGCTACTTCCAGAAGCATGGCTATACCGTGCTCTCGGGGTGGAGCAACGATGCCGAGGTGATTAATCCGGCAATGATCGACTGGAGTATGATTTCGCCTCGTAATTTCCCGTATCGGATCCGTCAGGCTCCGGGAGCGACCAACTCATTGGGGCGTTTTAAATTCAACATGCCGAGTTCGGACGCTATCTATCTGCACGACACGCCCAACCATAATCTGTTCCAGAAGGACATCCGCGCCTTAAGTTCCGGCTGTGTTCGGGTCAACAAGGCATCGGATTTGGCGAATATGCTGCTGCAGGATGCCGGTTGGAACAACACCCGTGTTTCTTCCACCTTGAAACAGGGTAATACCACCTTCGTAAATATCCGCCAGCATATTCCGGTTAAATTGTATTATTTAACCGCCTGGGTCTCTGATGATGGAAAACCACAATTCCGCACAGATATTTACAATTATGATGACACGGTGAGATCGGGCGCACAAATTTTGGCTCAGGCCGAAAAATTAATGCAATAAATGCAGTAATTATAAATAAATAACGGTCAGAATATCGGGCCATGTTGCAGGCACTCATTGCGTGAGTGCCTGCAAACCGCGGGACATCACGGGTTGACTCAGCCAGTGTGGGCGGTTATGGTTCGGGCAGTGCGCTGTTTTGTGCATATATTTTGATATTCTTGCCGGGTTTAACAGAAACATGGACAAAATTGATCATCATCGCCGTAAATGGCTGGCGTTAGGTAGCGCCGCTGTGGGCATAGCGCTGCTCCCTGGGCAAGCCTTTGCCAGTCTTTCTACTTCGCGCCCGCGTATTCTGGTTGTAAATAATATGCATACGGGCGAATCGCTTAAAGCCGAATTCTTCGACGGTAAGGGATATAATAAAGACGAATTAGTCCGTCTTAATCATCTCTTCCGTGATTATCGTGCCAATAAGGTCAAGTCGATCGATCCTCGTCTGTTCGATCATCTCTACCGTCTGCAAGGTCTGTTGGGCACCAACAAGCCGGTGCAGTTGGTTTCAGGTTATCGTTCCCTGGATACCAACAATGAGCTGCGTGCACGCAGTCGCGGTGTGGCCAAGCACAGCTACCACACCAAAGGCCAGGCGATGGACTTCCATATCGAAGGCATCCAACTGAGTAATATCCGTAAAGCGGCGTTAAAAATGAGCGCCGGTGGTGTAGGATATTACCCACGTAGCAACTTCGTACACATCGATACCGGCCCGGTGCGGACCTGGTAATCGCTGTGCACCACAAGTGAGTAGCGCCAGCCCGGCAGGGTGTGGCGCCGTTGTCGTTGGAGCCTTATGAAATACCACATTATTCCCGTTACCGCTTTTAGTCAGAACTGCAGCCTGATCTGGTGTGAGAGCACCCAGCAGGCGGCGTTGGTCGATCCCGGCGGTGAACCTGAAAAACTGAAGGCCGAAATAGCCAGGCAGGGCGTAACCGTTACGCAGATCCTGCTGACGCATGGTCATCTCGATCACGTTGGCGCGGCCGCTGAGTTGGCAGAGTTTTATCAGGTGCCGATCTACGGCCCGGATAAGAGGGATGCTTTCTGGCTCGATGGCCTGCCTGCGCAGAGCCGCATGTTTGGGCTGGAAGAGTGCGCACCGCTGACGCCAACCCAGTGGCTGGAAGAAGGGGACAGTGTGCAGGTGGGCGAAATGACGCTCAAGGTGCTGCATTGCCCTGGCCACACTCCTGGCCATATCGTGTTTATTAATGATCAGGCGCGATTGGCGCTGGTGGGCGACGTGCTGTTTAACGGCGGCGTCGGGCGCAGTGATTTTCCACAAGGCGATCATCAGGCGTTGATTAACTCTATCCGCACCAAGTTATTGCCGCAGGGTGATGACATGGCGTTTATTCCAGGTCATGGGCCAATGTCGACCTTCGGTCAAGAACGTGAAACCAACCCGTTCCTGCGTGAAGAGCCGGCCATCTGGTAAGTTATTTCCGGCAGAAATAACTAAGGGGCGCTTTGAGCGCCCCTTTTGCTATGTGTCGCGCGACGGTTTTACAGCACGGCGACGATGGCTTCGCACAGCGGCGCCATATTGTCTGGTGTCATGCCGGCAACGTTAACGCGGCCGGAGTTAACGGCGTAGACGCCAAATTCCTCACGCAGACGCAGAACCTGTTCTTTGGTCAGCCCGCTGAATGAGAACATGCCGTTCTGATTGATGATAAAGCTGAAGTCCTGCTCAGCGCCTTTCTCCTGCAGGGTATTCACAAACAGCTGACGCATGCGGTGAATACGTTGACGCATGTCAGTCAGTTCCTGCTCCCACAGCGCACGCAACGCATCGTCGCCCAAGATGGTTGCCACAATGGCAGCACCGTGTGACGGCGGGTTGGAGTAGTTGGCGCGGATAGCCGCTTTCACCTGGCTGAAGGCACGATCGGCGGTTTCTGCATCAGCAGCAACGACGGTACAGGCACCCACGCGTTCGTTGTAAAGACCGAAGTTCTTCGAGTAAGAACTGGCGACGATCAGTTCCTGATGCTTGGCGGCAAAAATACGCAGGCCCTGAGCATCTTCTTCCAATCCTTTCGCAAAGCCCTGGTATGCGAAGTCAAACAGTGGCAACCAACCGTTAGCCACAGACAGCTCGGCCAATTGTGCCCACTGCTCAGCCGTTGGGTCGATGCCGGTTGGGTTATGGCAACAACCGTGGAACAGCACCACATCGCCGGCCTGAGCCTGTTGCAGGCTGCGGAGCAGACCATCGAAGTCCAGCGCATGATTGGCGGCGTCGTAGTAAGCGTATTCCAACACTTCCAGACCGACTGCACCAAACACGTTGTTGTGGTTCGGCCAGCTTGGGTTGCTGATCCAGATGCGTTTCGCGCTGGTCTGGTTGGCGATGAAGTCAGCTGCAACACGCAGGCCGCCGGTGCCACCAGGAGTTTGTGCAGTGCGCGCACGCTTGTCGGCAATAATTGGGCTTTGTTTGCCGAACAGCAGCTCTTGCGTACAGTTGGCGAACGCCGGAATACCTTCAATGCCGAGATAGTTTTTGGTGGTCTCATTTTCCAGCAGATACTGCTCAGCTTTTTTAACGCTGGTCAGCACCGGAGTTTTACCGGTTTCATCCTTATAAACGCCAATCCCCAGGTTGATTTTGTTAGGGCGGGCGTCAGCGCGGAAAATGTCGGTCAGACCCAGGATCGGATCGGCAGGTGCAGCAGTGATTTTTTCAAACATGTCAGGTGCTTCCATGGCTCGGAGTTAAGCAGACAGAAGCATCAGGGTAGCGCCAGTTATGCCCTTTGCCAACCGTTTGCGAGAAAAACACCTCGATCTTGTGAAGGACGCATATTCAGCATAAAAAATGAGGGGGAAGGGGGATTTGGCAGGATAAAAATTTAGGGGGACGCAAAAACAAAAACAGGGCCGAAGCCCTGTTTTTTAACTTAGTCGACGGTGAACCGCCGTTAAGTGAGACAACTTAGAACTGGTAAACCAGGCCAACACCAACGATGTCGTCGGTAGCGATGGCGTTAGCTTTGGTGAATTCGTTCTCGTCCAGCAGGTTGATTTTGTAATCAACGTAGGTAGACATGTTTTTGTTGAAGTAGTAAGTGGTACCAACAGAAACATATTTAACCAGGTCGGCATCGCCGCCGCCGAAGCTAGAGCCGTTTGCGGTACGGCTAGACAGGTTTTTACCTTTAGACTGCAGGTAAGAAACTTCTGGACGCAGACCGAAGTCGAACTGGTACTGTGCAGTCACTTCGAAGTTCTGAGTTTTGTCAGCGATGGTGAAGTCAGATTCGCCGTATGGAGTCATGTTACGGGTTTCTGAGTACATGGTTGCCAGGTAGACGTTGTTCGCGTCGTATTTAGCACCCACGGTCCACGCATCAGCCTTGTCGCCTTTAGCGGTAGACAGCTGAGTCTGGTCGTCGGTACGGTCAGATGATGCGTATGCAGCACCGAAGCTGATGCCTTCGCCGATGTCATAAGTAGAAGACAGGCCCCAACCGTCGCCGTTTTGTTTCTTCAGAGCACGGCCGTCGTTTTCGTTCTTACCCTGGTACTGAACAGCGAAGTTCAGACCGTCAACCAGACCGAAGAAGTTGTTGTTACGGTAAGTAGCAACGCCGTTGGTACGGCCAGTCATGAAGTTGTCGGTGTAGGTGTAAGTATCGCCACCGAACTCTGGCAGCATATCTGTCCAGCCTTCCACGTCGTACAGTACGCCGTAGTTACGGCCGTAGTCGAATGAACCGTAGTCAGCAAATTTCAGACCCGCGAAGCCCAGACGAGTCTTGGTGCCTTCGGTGCCTTGAGATTCAGCGTGGTTAGCCTGAACGTTGTATTCCCACTGGCCGTAACCGGTCAGTTGGTCAGTAATCTGGGTTTCACCTTTGAAGCCGAAACGCACATAGGTCTGATCGCCATCATTACCTTTGTCGTCTGAGAAGTAGTGCAGACCGTCAACTTTACCGTACAGATCCAGTTTGTTGCCGTCTTTGTTGTAGATTTCAGCAGCGTTTGCTGCACCAGCTGCTAACAGAGCCGGGATTACCACTGCAAGAATGTTGCGCTTCATCATTATATTACCCTCATTGGTGTTATTCGGACACCTTTGCCACTGCCGCCAATAATTCTTTTGGAACTATTGTTGATAGATTGGTGTCGTCCTGTGTCTGCACGCAGTGTTCCATTCACGGGCGGGTTAATCTAGAACGAAAATGCTACCAATGTCGCAATGAGGTATCAGAATGAAAGCATTTGTAACAAAAAGTAATATTCAGGGAACTTTGTGACGCGCGTCAATATTAAAAAATGCGAAAGGCCAGCAAAGCTGGCCTTGGTTTTGTAACTAAATTAATTAGAAAATGTATTATCTGATTAATTAAAAGGTTGCATTACGTGGAGTCCGCGGGAACGGAATGACATCACGCACGTTTTGCACGCCGGTGACATAGGCGATTAAACGCTCAAAGCCCAAACCGAAACCGGCATGAGGAACGGTGCCGTAACGACGAAGATCGCGATACCACCAGTAGTCTTCTTTATTCAGCCCCATGGCTTCCAGACGCTGATCCAGTACGTCCAGACGTTCTTCACGCTGAGCACCGCCGATGATTTCACCAATGCCCGGAGCCAGAACGTCCATTGCGGCAACGGTTTTACCGTCATCGTTCATACGCATATAGAAAGCTTTGATGTCTTTCGGGTAGTTTTTCACTACTACCGGCGCTTTGAAGTGTTTCTCGGCCAAATAACGCTCATGTTCGGAAGACAGGTCGATACCCCAGGAAACCGGGTTTTCGAAAGTCTGACCTGAGGCGATCAGGATTTCCACCGCTTCGGTGTAATCAACCTGAGCAAAGTCAGAAGTAACAAAACGCTGCAGGCGATCGATAGCATCTTTGTCTACGCGCTCGGCGAAGAACTGCATGTCATCCATACGCTCGTTCAATACGGCCTGGAATACATACTTCAGCATTTTTTCCGCCAACTCGGCGATGTCTTCGAGATCGGCAAACGCCACTTCCGGTTCGATCATCCAAAACTCCGCCAGGTGGCGGCTGGTGTTGGAGTTCTCGGCGCGGAAAGTGGGGCCGAAAGTGTAAATTTTCGACAGCGCGCAGGCATAGGTCTCGCCGTTCAACTGGCCGGAAACGGTCAGGAAGGCTTCTTTGCCGAAAAAGTCCTGGCTGAAATCGACCGCACCTTTATCGGTACGCGGCAGATTTTCCAGATCCAGAGTTGAAACGCGGAACATTTCACCGGCACCTTCGGTATCGGAGGCGGTGATCAGCGGGGTGGAAACCCAGAAGAAGCCGTTCTCGTGATAGAAACGGTGAATGGCCTGTGCCAGCGTATGACGTACGCGGGCAACGGCACCGATCAGATTGGTGCGTGGGCGCAGGTGAGCCACTTCGCGCAGGTATTCGATGCTGTGACGTTTGGCCGCCATCGGGTAGGTGTCCGGATCGTCAACCCAGCCAACCACTTTAATCGCGGTTGCCTGCAGTTCGAAACTCTGACCTTCGCCCGGAGATGCCACCACAATACCGGTGACTTCAATGGAACAGCCCGTGGTCAGATGCAGCACTTCATCCTGATAATTCGGCAGAGAATTATTAACGACGGCCTGTAACGGATCAAAGCAGGAACCGTCATAGACGGCCAGGAAGGAGATACCAGCTTTAGAATCTCTCCGGGTACGCACCCAACCGCGTACGGTGACTTCACTGTCAACCGCAGCACGGCCTTGCAGTACGTCGACTACAGGCACTACGCTCATAGATTTCTCTCTTTAATAATTTGGTTTAGAAATAGCTTATAACCCAAGAATATGGGGATGTTGCTATGTTACTTGCCGCGGTGCAGAGCACAAGTAGAAATCGCCGGATTGGTGCAACATTTCTTGGGGCTGGGCGAAAAGGGAACAACGGGAAGGACTATATAAAGAAGGAAAAGCCGGCGTGAGGTCTTCAGCCGGCTTTTTAACGTTCATTGGGCTGGGGGGCTAGCTCGCTTTTTTTACCAGCGGCAGATCGAAGGCTTTGCGTAACGCTTTTACAAAGGCCTGATCCTGACAGATGGTTTTACCCGGGCTGTCGGAGAGTTTAGCCACTGGTTTGCCTTTGCATTCGACCAATTTGATAACGATATTCAGCGGTTTAACCCCGGGAATATCGCAGGTCAGACGCGTACCTATACCGAACACCAGGTTGACGCGTTGGTAGAAGTGGCGGTAAAGCGCCAGTGCTTTGTCCAGATCCAGGTTATCGGAGAACACCAGAGTTTTGCTCATCGGATCAATCCCCAGCTTCTGGAAATGCGCGATGGCTTTTTCGCCCCATTCGAACGGATCGCCTGAGTCATGGCGCAGGCCCTGATAGCGTTGGGCAAACTGCGGGCCGAAATCACGCAGGAAGGCATCCATGGTGATGCAGTCGGTCAGTGCAATACCAAGCTGATCCGGGTATTCATCCAGCCAGGCCTGCAGTGCCGCCCGCTGGCTGTTGGCCAACACCGGGCTGATCTGCTGATGAGCCTGGAACCATTCATGGGCCTGGGTACCAACTGGTGCAAGATCAAGCTGGTGCGCCAGATCGTAGTTGCTGGTCCCCACCAGATACGGGAATTCGTTTTTCAGCGTGCCGACGATCGCCTGCTGCACAGCCTGTGAAAAACGGCGGCGGGTGCCGAAGTCCATCAGCTTGAAGCGAGAAATATCTACATCGCTACTCATGGCTTTAAACTGTGCGAGCTTGTTGCGCAAATGAGCTACCGCCATCTCTGGCGTGACATCCGGTGAGCGATGGCGATGTACCACTTCGCTGATTACCGCCAGCAGTGGGACTTCCCACATGATCACTTCGCGCCACGGGCCGGCAATGCGAATATGCAGTTTGCCCGCGTGGTTCTCGATCTGGACCTGTTGCGGATCGTAGCGGAAATCGCGCAGCCAGTTCAGGTAATCCTCACGGAAGAAGGGCAGCCCTGAGAGATAGTCGAACTCAGCGTCTGTCAGCGCCAACTGGCTCATCAGTGCGATTTGCGCACCAATTTCGTCGGCATATTCGCCAAGCAGCTCGTCACCACGGCAGCGGAATTCCGCCGCCACGCTGATAGCGGGATAGCGATGAAACACTGCTTGCTGCATATGAAGCTTGTAGGCATCAGTATCAAGCAGTGATGTCAAAATCGGGGAGGCGTATTGAGTCATAGCGCGTTACTGCATCCTCGTCAGGCGCGTGTCCAAATCCGGATAATCAAAAAAAGTGGGGGGAGTATACCCGGATTATCCTGTTATTGAAGCTGCATCACACCACAATTCATCGGAGCGGGTCGAGGATTAAACGTGCCTTTATGCTGGCTTGCCATCAGGATGGCGGCAGAAAAGCCAGATAAGCCTGTAAGGTGAATGACTTAGGCTAATTAGTCATAAAAATTATAATGTTAATTATTTTAAACAACAATTCAGATAAAACCGGTCGGGGTGTAAATGCCGATCCGGTCCTTACCGTTATTTTTACTGAAATAGAGCGCTTCATCCGCCTGTTTGATCGCCGTTGGCAACAGCCGGATGTCGCTCACCTGGGCAATGCCACAGCTGGTGGTGAAGCAAACCTTTTGCCCATCGGCTATTGTCAGGGTTAATTGGTGGGTTCGCTCGCGTAGCTTGGACATCACTTCGCGTGCATTCTCCAGCGTACAGTTCCCGAGGATCACGGCGAATTCCTCACCGCCATAGCGACAGAAAATATCACTGGAGCGGAAGGTGCTCTGCAGCAGTTTACCGAAGGCGACCAACACCAGATCGCCGACATGGTGGCCGTAGCTGTCATTGAGATTTTTGAAGTTATCAATATCAATCAGGCAGAAGGCCAGCGGGTAGCTGCTGGCGGCCAGCGATTCGCACTCGCGGAAAAATTTGCGCCGGTTATAGATGTTGGTCAAGGGGTCAAGGAATGAAGAGGCTTCCAGCTCTTTGATCAGCAGGTGTTTTTCGTTTTCCAGCGTGACCTTTTCCAACTGATACTGTTTGAGTTGTTTAATGGCATCGCTGATGGCCATTAACTCCTGGCCGTAAAACACCTCATTAGGCACTATGTTCATATTCCCGCGCGACAGCCGAAAAATATTATTATGCGTTTTCGTTAACCAGCGGCTGATATTTGAACAGTAAACCAGCGTTGGCAGAAAAATAAACAGGGCGATCAGGCCACCCAGGGAAATCATGCCGTAAATGGCTGTCTGGCTGTTATAGATCTTATGCTGAGAGGCGGCGATCTCCATTTCAAAACTACGCTGGAAAAGCCGTTGTGAAAGCTCTGTCAGGTTTTTAACGTACTGATAAATTGAACTGGTGGGATAGAGACTGTGAGTATCGACGGCAGTATAGAGTCCGTTGGTAATCTGGCCGATCTTTTTGGTCGATATTTGTTCAAGAATATCATTCACCAGGAACGTGGTTTGCACATCGTTATAGCTCAGCTTCATAAATATCAGCCGGGCGCTTAATGAACTTAATACCCCGGTGAGCTGAACGGCTTTCAAATAAGCGACTTTACGCTCCAACGGGTTGATATTGACATCGATAACCTGATCGATAAGTTCGGTGACGGACAGGTTCAGCCGGTTATTCAGCCGTACGGCTTCCAGAAACAGAAAGGAATCGGCATCGACCATGCGGTTGTCGTAGCTATAGCGGTAATAGCTTTTGCTGGCCTGAGAAATGTAGTAGGCGCTGTTGATATTAAACAGGTTGGCGTTGGCATTGGCATCGGTAACGAGCGAAAGCTGCAGATTGTCACTATTGAGCAATTGTTCCATCAGGTTGAGCATGGAGAGTGCAGCGATTTTTTGCCGAATGCCAAGCTGTTGCGAGATATCACTGTCAATATGGGGGCGAAAGCGGGCAATTTTCTCCCGAGCTATTCGATCCGCTTCCTGCCATTGCTGCGAAGTAATATGAGGATCGACCAGGCTCAGGCGTTTCAGACGGTGCGCCAATAAGGTGGCCTGAAAAGCCTCTGAAATCTGTTTGGCGCGGGTAATTTTGTACAGGTTAAGCTGGTTGTCGCGATAGCCGGTTTCGGCCTCGACCAACTCGTCGGAAATGAACAGGGCGAAAGAGGACATCAGGGCAAAGGTAAAAAAATAGATCAGATATTTTACTTTCATACGCACCGCGCGTCCTTGAGCCAGATTTGCTAATTATATCATTGAGTCTCCCAGGCTGTCTTAACTATACCCAGCGAGCGGCTGCGGGCAGAAAAGTGCTGCTGTGCCGCCGCTGTTTGCCCATGAGCGCTGAAAAAACCGTACTTTTCACCCGCTTTCTGAAGCTTGGGCAGGCGTGTAACCCGAAGGGAGTTTTTTAGCATTAAATGCTGATTTTTATGCTGCATCAGGTCAAGGCACCTGACTGGGTGGGCAATTCGTCGACAATATTAGGATCCACCTCCGATTTCTCCGCACTGGTGGCCCGGCATCTCTGGGTTTTTTTTGTAGCTGTGATACAGTTTATTTACAATCAGGCTCATCGAAATTTCTGCTCTTTCCCCACGGCGAAATAACCTCAAGATGAAAGCCTGGCACCTGTAACTCACTGAGACGTCAAAGGGTTTTTATGACACAACAGCCACAGGCGAAATATCGCCACGATTATCGTGCACCAGATTACACCATCACTGACATTGACCTGGATTTTGAGCTGGACTCAGAGACCACTCGCGTCACTGCCGTCAGCAAGATTAAACGCCAGGGCGCAGCCGACGCGGCACTGGTACTGAACGGTGAAGACCTTACGCTGGTGAGTATTGAGATCGACGGCCAGCCATGGACTGCCTATCAGTTGCAGGATAACAAGCTGGTTATCGAGAAATTGCCAGCACAATTTACCATGACCATCGTCAATGATATTCACCCGGCGAAAAACACCGCGCTGGAAGGGTTGTACCTGTCCGGTGAGGCGCTGTGTACTCAATGTGAGGCCGAAGGTTTCCGCCATATTACCTATTATCTGGATCGCCCGGACGTACTGGCCCGCTTTAGCACCCGCATTGTGGCTGACAAGGCTCGTTACCCGTTCCTGTTGTCAAACGGTAACCGCGTAGGCCAGGGAGAGCTGGAAGACGGACGTCACTGGGTGCAGTGGCAAGATCCGTTCCCAAAACCTTGTTACCTGTTTGCGCTGGTGGCCGGTGATTTTGACGTGCTGCGCGACAGTTTCACCACCCGCTCCGGGCGTGAAGTGGCGCTGGAGCTGTTCGTTGACCGTGGCAACCTGGATCGCGCCGATTGGGCGATGACCTCACTGAAGAACTCGATGAAATGGGACGAAACCCGTTTCGGACTTGAGTACGATCTCGACATTTATATGATCGTCGCGGTCGACTTCTTCAACATGGGGGCGATGGAGAATAAAGGGTTAAATATTTTTAACTCCAAATACGTGCTGGCAAAAGCCGAAACCGCCACCGACAAAGATTATCTGAATATTGAAGCGGTGATTGGCCACGAATACTTCCACAACTGGACCGGTAACCGCGTGACCTGCCGCGACTGGTTCCAGCTCAGCCTGAAAGAAGGGCTGACGGTGTTCCGCGATCAGGAGTTCAGTTCTGATCTGGGTTCACGTCCGGTTAACCGCATCGATAACGTGCGCGTGATGCGCGGTGCGCAGTTCGCCGAAGACGCCAGCCCGATGGCGCACGCCATTCGTCCGGACAAAGTGATCGAAATGAACAACTTCTACACCCTGACGGTGTATGAGAAAGGATCCGAAGTGATCCGCATGCTGCACACGCTGCTGGGTGAAGAGCAGTTCCAGAAAGGCATCCAGCTGTATTTCGAGCGTCATGACGGTAGCGCGGCCACCTGCGATGATTTCGTTCAGGCGATGGAGGATGCATCCAACGTTGATTTGTCGTTGTTCCGCCGCTGGTACAGCCAGTCCGGCACGCCATTGCTCACCGTGCGCGATGAATACGATGCCGAGCAGCAGCAGTATCGCCTGCACGTTAGCCAGAAGACCGAACCGACCGCCGATCAGCTGCAGAAATTGCCACTGCATATTCCGCTGGATATCGAACTGTACGACGCACAAGGCAATGTGATTGCTCTGCAGAAAGACGGCTCAGCGGTCAATAACGTCTTGAACGTTACCGAAGCGGAGCAGACTTTCGTGTTCGACGGCGTGGCGCACAAGCCGGTACCGTCCCTGCTGCGCGAATTCTCCGCGCCGGTGAAGCTGGATTATCCGTACAGCGATCAGCAATTGACCTTCCTGATGAAGCATGCGCGCAATGAATTTGCCCGCTGGGATGCGGCACAGAGCCTGCTGGCCACCTATATCAAACTGAACGTTGCCAAACATCAGCAGAAACAACCGTTGTCGCTGCCACTACACGTTGCTGATGCGTTCCGCGCCGTGCTGTTGGACGAAACGCTGGATCCGGCATTAGCCGCGCAAATCCTGACGTTGCCATCGGAAGGTGAAATTGCCGAACTGTTCGCGACCATCGATCCCGAAGCGATCGCTGCGGTGCACGAAGCGATCGTCCGTTGCCTGGCTAAGGAAATGGCCGACGAGTGGCTGGCGGTTTATAACGCCAATAAAACCGACGGTTACCGGGTGGAACACGCTGACATCGCCAAACGTTCGCTGCGCAATGTGTGCCTGGGCTATCTGGCCTTTGGTGACGTGGCCTTGGCCGACCGATTGGTGTCCGAGCAGTATCGCCAGGCAGACAATATGACCGACTCACTGGCGGCTCTGGCGGCGGCGGTAGCGGCACAGTTGCCTTGCCGCGATGCGCTGTTAACGGCATTCGATGAGCGCTGGCATCAGGATGGTTTGGTGATGGACAAGTGGTTCGTGTTGCAGGCGACCAGCCCGGCGGCGGACGTGTTGACCAAGGTGCGTAGCTTGCTGAAACACCGTTCATTCAGCCTGAGCAATCCCAACCGCACTCGTTCGTTGATCGGCGGTTTCGCTTCTGCCAACCCGGCGGCGTTCCACGCGGCGGACGGCAGTGGTTATCAGTTCCTGGCGGAGATCCTCAGCGATCTGAACCAGCGCAATCCGCAAATTGCCGCACGCCTGATTGAGCCGCTGATCCGTTTGAAACGCTATGATGCTTCACGTCAGGCGTTGATGCGCAAAGCACTTGAGCAGTTGAAGGGGCTGGAGAACCTGTCCGGCGACCTGTTCGAGAAGATCACCAAAGCGCTCGACGCGTAAACCGAACAAGGGACGGCATGCCGTCCCTTTTTTAATTCGCGACCCGGCGCGAAGTTTCAGCCAACGGCGGCGGTGACAGTACCCGGTCCAGCACTTCGGCTTCCAGCTCTGCCAGCCTGGCCGATCCCTTACGGCGTGGACGCGGCAGGTCAATGGTCAAATCCAACCCGATACGCCCTTCCTCAATCAAAATCACCCGATCCGCCAGCGCAATGGCTTCACTGACGTCGTGCGTCACCAGCAATACGGTAAAACCATGCTGTTGCCATAGCCCTTCGATAAGGCCCTGCATTTCAATCCGCGTTAACGCGTCCAGCGCGCCCAAGGGCTCATCCAGCAGCAACAGGCGTGGACGGTGGATCAGTGCGCGAGCCAGTGCTACCCGCTGCTTTTGCCCGCCGGACAAGGCTGCCGGCCACTCATTGGCGCGATCGGCCAACCCAACGGTTTCCAGCGCTTGCAATGCATCGGCTCGCCAATTACCCCGCAGGCCGAGGCCGACATTGTCGATCACCTTTTTCCACGGCAGCAGGCGGGCGTCCTGAAACATCAGGCGAGTCTCGTTCCTGGCATTGGCGAGTGGCGCATTGCCGCTTAATAACGCGCCGCTGCTGGCATTCTCCAGCCCGGCCATCAAACGCAGCAGCGTGCTTTTGCCGCAACCGCTGCGGCCAACCACGGCGACGAACTGGCCGGCGCTGATGCGTAACTGGATATTGTCGAGTACCCTGCGGTTACCGTATTGCTTGGCAATGGATTCCAGCGTGACTGGAGTCCCCTGGGGAATACGTGCGGGAGTTGTCATAGCGCTTCTCCTTGCTTGAGTTGATAGGCCGGATGCCAGCGCAGCCAGACGCGCTCCAGCAATTGGGCGCTGACGTCCGCCAGCTTGCCGAGCAGGGCGTACAACACAATGGCCACCACCACCACGTCGGTCTGCAGGAATTCACGGGCGTTCATCGCCAGGTAGCCAATCCCCGAATTGGCGGAAATGGTTTCGGCGACGATCAGTGTCAGCCACATAAAGCCCAATGCAAAACGCACGCCGACCATGATCGAGGGCAGGGCGCCCGGTAAAACCACCTGGGCGAATAACTGGAAACCGCTCAGGCCGTAGCTGCGTGCCATTTCAAGCAGGCCCCGATCGATATTCTTGATACCGTGATAGGTATTGAGATAGATAGGGAACAGGGTGCCCAATGCCACCAGAAAAATCTTGGCGGACTCATCGATACCAAACCACAGGATCACCAGCGGGATTAATGCCAGATGCGGTACGTTACGGATCATCTGTACGGAACTGTCCAGCAGGCGTTCGCCCCAGCGTGACAGGCCGGTGATAAAGCCCAGCGCCAGCCCGATGCTGCCGCCAATGCTAAAACCGATCAACGCGCGCCAACTGCTGATGGTCAGGTGTTGCCACAGCTCGCCGCTCTTGGTCAGGGTCCAGAAAGCGGTCACTACGGCGCTCGGTGCCGGCAGAATGCGGTTCGACAGCCAGCCCGCTTCCACGGATATTTGCCAGACTGCCACCAGCGCTACCGGCAATGCCCAGGGGGCCAACCGGTACAAGATTCGTTGTGTGCCGTTTGCCATAGTGCGGCTCCTCAGCTTTGCGATGCTTTTTGTGGAATATAAATATTGGCCACCACTTCGCCCTGTGCTTTGGTGGGTCGGCGTGGCGCGGGCGCTTGGTTTTCCACCAGATCAAGATGTGGGAACAGCAGCTCGCCAACGCGATAGGCTTCTTCCAGATGCGGGTAACCGGACAAAATAAAGGTGTCGATGCCCAGATCGGCGTATTCCTGCATACGCGCTGCCACCGTCGGGCCATCGCCCACCAGCGCGGTTCCGGCACCGCCACGCACCAAACCCACCCCGGCCCAAAGATTGGGGCTGATCTCCAGATTGTCTTTCTTGCCGCCGTGCAATGCCGCCATCCGTTGTTGCCCTACGGAGTCAAACCGGGCGAAGGCCTGCTGGGCATCGGCGATGGTCTTTTCATCCAGATTGGCAATCAACCGGTCGGCAGCTCGCCAGGCTTCCTCGGTGGTTTCGCGCACGATGACGTGCAGGCGGATACCGAAACGCACCTGGCGACCTTTGGCTGCGGCCTTGGCGCGTACCTCGGCAATTTTTTCTTTTACCTGCGCCGGCGGCTCGCCCCAGGTGAGGTACATTTCAACCTGATCGGCTGCCAGATCCTGCGCAGCGGCGGAGGATCCGCCAAAGTAGAGCGGTGGGCGCGGCTGTTGCACCGGTGGGTACAGCAGTTTTGCGCCCTTTACCTGAATATGTTTACCGTTAAAATCGACGGTTTCTCCTTCCAGCACCTTGCGCCAGATATGGGTGAACTCCGCCGAGGCCTCGTAGCGTTCTTCGTGATTCAGGTGCAGACCTTCCGCCGCCAATTCATCAGGATCGCCGCCGGTGACCAGATTAAACAGTGCCCGGCCATTGGAAAGACGATCCAGCGTCGCTGCCTGGCGTGCCGCCAGAGTGGGCGAAATAATGCCGGGGCGCAGGGCTACCAGGAATTTCAGTCGTTGGGTGACCGGGATCAGCGAAGCGGCCACCAGCCAGGAGTCTTCACATGAGCGGCCGGTAGGGATCAGCACGCCACCAAAACCCAATCGATCGGCAGCCTGGGCGATTTGCTGCAAATAACCGTAATCGACGCTGCGGGCACCTTCAGTACTGCCAAGATAGTGACCGTCACCGTGGGTGGGTAAAAACCAAAATACGTTCAGGCTCATCGTCAGTTCTCCTAAATTATTGTGCGCTTGGGTGCCAGATGCGTTGCGAAATATCGACTTTTACCGGCAGCAGGCGGTTGGCATAAAACAGATCGGCCGTTTGCTGCTGAGCGGCTATGGTGTGCGCATCCAGAGGTTTGATGGCGGTGGGCGGGCGGTGATCCAGATAGGTCGAAATCACTTTCTCCGGCAGGCCCATGGCATTGGCCAGCAGCGTGACGCTTTGCGCACGGTCGCTTAGGGTCAGTGCATCAGCCTGGGTCAGTGTATCGAGTACCTGTTGAATAAAGGGTCCATTGGCCTCGGTATAAGTTCGCACCGCCAGATAGAAGGAGCCGGTTTGATTCAAATCGGTACCGTCACCCAGTACCCGCACGCCGCCCTGCAACAAGGCCGCGGAATAGTAGGGATCCCAAATTGTCCAGGCATCGACATTGCCCTGCTGGAAGGCGGCGCGGGCATCGGCCGGGGTCAGATAGACGGGCTGAATATCGGTGAATTTCAGCCCGGCTTTTTGCAATGAGCGCAGCAGCAGATTGTGGGAGCTGGAGCCCTTCTGGAAGGCCACCTTGTGGCCCTTTAGCTCCGCGACGGTTTTGATCGGGCTGTTTTCTGGCACCAGGATCACTTCCGCCTTGGGTTTTGGTGGCTCTACGCCAACATACAGCAGGTCCGCTCCGGCAGCCTGGGCGAAGATCGGCGGAATATCGCCGGTACTGCCCAGATCGATACTGCCGACGTTCAGCGCTTCAAGCATTTGCGGGCCGGCGGGGAATTCGATCCAACTGATTTTGGTGTTGGGAAAACGCTGTTCCAACAGCCGATGGGTTTTTGCCAGTACCAGACTGACCGATCCCTTTTGGTAGCCAATGCGAAACTGCGCCGGATCCTGTGCGCTGGCGGCATTGGTCCAGGCCAATGAGAGGATGCCTGCCAATGCGCTGGTGCCCAGCCAACGGCCCAGTGAAGAAAGTCGTTTCATGTTTATTTCCTTATATGCTGTGCCGTCAGGCGGTTTGGCGGGCCAACAGGGAAGGGGAGAGCCTGGCTCTCGGCGGCTTGCGGCGGCCCAACGCCAGATAAAAGCTTTCCAGGGCTTCTTCCAGCCGGACAGCCAGATTTTCGGCCAGGGTGACCTCTTCCCCGTCCAGCACCACCTGACTGTCATCGGCAAATACCCCGTGCAGCACTTCCTGCGCTTTCAGCGCCGCCAGAACCGGCTTGAGGGCGTAGTCCACTGCCAACATATGGCCAATGGAGCCGCCGGTGGCCAGCGGCAATACCACCTTATGATCCAGCGCACGCTCTGGCAGCAGATCCAGCAGGGTCTTCAGCGCGCCGGAAAACGAAGCCTTATACACCGGTGTCGAGACCAGCAGGCCATCTGCCTGTGCCAGCTGCTCGGTAAAGGCTTTGATCGCCGGGCTGTTAAAATTGGCATACAGTAAATCTTCGGCATCAAAATCATGCAGGGTATAGGAGATCACCTCCACGCCTTGCTGCTGCAACCAGTTTTTACTCACAGAAAGCAGTGCCGCCGAGCGTGATGGGATGCGAGGGCTGCCGGCCAGTGATATAACGCGCATTACCACTCCTTATAACTAAAAGTTAGGTTTAATCATGAAATTGTCGAGAAGTGTTTTAAACCTATCAGTAATAAGGGGAGTTACTTAAATCTCATTTTTCGATTTTGTTATGCGCAAATGCGGATTGGCGGCGGTTTTGGCTCAGAAGGGGGAAAACGATTGCGTAAAAAACGTTTTTTTTGCTTTTAATCAATTCCAATTGGTCAGGGGATACCGGATAATACGCCCCCGGTTTGCAACCGGGAAATCAGGAGAGTACATGTACTACCCCCTCATCAGAAAAGCGTTGTTCCAGCTCGATCCCGAGCGTGCGCATGAATTGACTTTTCAACAGCTTCGCCGTGTCACCGGCACCCCGTTAGAATTCCTTATTCGTCAGTCTGTGCCGACCAAACCGGTAAGCTGCATGGGGCTCTCTTTTAAAAACCCATTGGGCTTGGCTGCCGGTCTGGATAAAGACGGCGAGTGTATCGATGCGTTTGGCGCTATGGGTTTTGGTTTTGTCGAAGTCGGCACCGTGACGCCGCGCCCGCAGTCGGGCAATGACAAACCGCGCCTGTTCCGTATTGTGGAAGCCGAAGGCCTGATCAACCGCATGGGTTTTAATAACCAGGGCGTTGATAATCTGGTTGAAAACGTTAAGAAATCCCATTTCGGCGGTATTCTGGGGATTAATATCGGCAAGAATAAAGACACCCCGGTTGAGCAAGGAAAAGACGATTATCTAATCTGCATGGATAAAGTTTATCCGTATGCCGGTTATATCGCGATTAACATTTCGTCACCTAATACCCCAGGATTACGATCCTTACAGTATGGCGAAGCGTTGGACGATCTGCTGGCCGCGATTAAAAATAAGCAGCAGGAATTACATGAGCGTCATCACAAATATGTACCGGTAGCAGTAAAGATCGCACCGGATCTTTCTGAAGAAGAATTGATCCAAATAGCCGACAGCCTGGTGCGTCATAATATAGATGGCGTGATCGCGACCAATACCACGCTGGATCGTAAATTGATCCAGGGGCTGAATTATTGTGAGCAAATGGGGGGCCTGAGTGGTCGTCCGCTGCAGGCGAGCAGCACCGAAGTGATCCGTCGTTTGTCACTTGAGCTGCAAGGGCGCTTGCCGATTATCGGCGTTGGCGGAATTGATTCCCTGATGGCGGCGCGGGAAAAAATGGCGGCAGGGGCTTCACTGGTGCAAATTTATTCCGGATTTATCTTCAAGGGTCCACGCCTGATTAAAGATATCGTTAACTACATCTAATATTTTTCCTTTCATTTTCCGCCGGGGGTTTATTTATTCCCCCGGCTCGTCTATATTTTGTCCACTAGCATAAATATCGTTCGCGGAATTATCCGATGTTTAAGCGACTTTAGTGGTGATAAAATCACCTTTTGGGGTAAATATTGCGTGGCATGGGCAGCGAGAAGGATAAGAGATGAAGATAAAACCTGACGATAATTGGCGTTGGTATTTTGACGCTGAACACGATCGGCTAATGCTGGATTTAGCCAATGGGATGATCTTTCGCTCGCGTTTCCCGGCCAAAATGTTAACCCCGGATGCCTTCGATGAATGCTCTTTCTGTGTCGATGACGCCGCGCTTTATTTTAATTATGAAGAGCAGTGCAAACAGATAAAGCTCAGCCACGAGCAGCGTGCGGAACTGGTATTAAATGCCCTGGTGGCTTATCGCTTTCTGAAACCGCTGATGCCGAAGAGCTGGCATTTCTCGCAGCAGCATTACCCGTTGCAACCGAAGAACGGCGAACTGGCGGCGGTTAAGGTGATGGAAAGCGGCATTGAAGCCCGCCTGCTGGTGGTGGAAGCCGGTGATAACGCCAGCCTGTGCCTGCTGGCGCAGAACCAGCTTTCACTGGCCGGCCGTACCATGGTGCTGGGCGATGCCATCAAAGTGATGCACGATCGCCTAAAACCCTGCGCGCAGGATGAAGCCTCAGCCCCGGCTTACGACAGGGCGATGTAAGGCCGATTACGCCAGCGTTAAATCGCTTTTGGGAATACAGCTGCAGCAAAGAATGGTGCCATTGTTGGCCACCGCACTTTTCTTCAGCGGCGCCACTTCGCCATTGACCAAGGTTATGCGACAACTCCCGCAAATCCCCGCACGGCATGAATAAGGCACCCGGAGCCCTTGCTGTTCCAACTGCTCCAGCAAGATCTGCTGATTGTTGCCGGTAAACACCGTTCCCGCGTAGTCAATAGTGACGTTCTGCGCACTGTCCTGCGGTGCCTGCACGCTTTCCACCACTTTACCTGCGCCATAAGGGCGTGGCGGCTTGGTGGATAACACTTCAACTGCATCGCCAACGCGGATAATGCCGCTATTGCGCGCCACCATATTCTGGCCAAAATCGACATCGCCATTATCGGCGGTGCGGAATTTCTGCAGGGTACTCAGCGGTTCGCCGCTCGGGTGTTTGCGCCCACGTTCGATACTGACGGTGGTCAGCACGCAGCGGCTGCAAGGTTTCACCAGGTCAAACATCACGTCACCGACGCGGATCACCTGCCAGCCATCTTCTGCCCAGGCGCTGGCGCCGGTCACCACCAGATTCGGGCGAAACTGCTCCAGTTTGATGCTGCCGGGGCAACGCTGTTGCAGGTCGTTGAACGAGGCTTCGTTAATTAGCAGGTAGGGATAACCGTCGGCGAAGGACAGGGGGATTTCCGGGTGTTTTTTAACGCGACGGGTCAGCTCCGGGCCGAGCCAACGCAATTGCACGTCACGCTGGAAATAGCCGCTCAGCCAGCTATTAATTGCCTGCGGTGCAATCAGGGCGGTGAAATGGTTACCCCAGACTTCGGTCGGTTGCGCTTCGGCGGCGAAATCGCTAAAGCGGATGGCGGCACTTTCTCCGTCCGGTGCGGTCAGGAACAGGCCATCTGCCAACAGTGCCGGAGTGAATAACACCATCTGCGGATATTGCCGTGCAGTAATAAAGGTGCCATCCGGCTCGGTGATCATAAAAGTGCGATCGAAAGCCAGGCCACTACCGGAAACCTGGGCGTGAGAAAGCTGCAAACCCCGAAGCGATTTAACCGGATGAACGTAAAGTTTGGCTAGCGTAATCACCCTTGTCTCCGCGCGATTAGTAAATAGAAGGGAGCAACTTTATGACAAGCGGTCTGGATTAGCTATAATGCGCAACAATTTTCTTTTTGGTGATAAGTACGATATGAACTCTCTGTTTGCCAGCACGGCGCGTGGACTGGAAGAATTGTTAAAAAGCGAACTCGAAGCGCTGGGCGCTCACGCCTGTAAAGTCGTACAGGGTGGGGTACATTTTCAGGGTGACGATCGTCTTCTGTACCAAAGCTTGCTGTGGAGCCGTTTGGCCTCACGTATTTTGCTGCCGTTGAATGAATTCCGCGTACACAGCGATCTGGATTTGTACCTGGGCGTACAGGCGATCGACTGGACGAGCATTTTTGGTGTGGATAAAACTTTCGCCGTTCACTTCAGTGGCGTTAACGAAGAGATCCGCAACAGCCAGTATGGCGCACTAAAGGTCAAGGACGCCATTGTCGACAGTTTTACCCGCAAGATTGAACAACGCCCGACGGTAGCGAAGCAGCAGCCGGACATTCGCGTCAATGTCTTCCTGCAGCGCGATATGGCCAGCGTAGCGCTGGATCTGAGCGGTGAAGGTCTGCACCAGCGTGGTTATCGTGATCTGACCGGACAGGCACCGCTGAAAGAAAGCCTGGCAGCGGCGATTGTACAGCGTTCTGGCTGGCAGCCGGGCACGCCAATGCTGGATCCAATGTGTGGTTCGGGTACCCTGCTGATCGAAGCGGCGATGATTGCTTCCGATCGCGCACCTGGCCTGCATCGTCAACACTGGGGCTTTACCGCCTGGAATGGTCACAACGTCGATCTGTGGCGTGAAGTGATCACCGAAGCGCAGGTACGCGCCCGTCGTGGCCTGCAGGAAACCACCTCGCGTTTCTTCGGCTCCGATATCGATCGCCGGGTGATTGAAATGGCGCGCGGCAACGCCCGTCGTGCCGGCGTCGCCGAACTGATTACCTTTAACGTCAACGACGTAGCCAAACTGACCAACCCGCTGCCGGAAGGCCCGACGGGAACCGTAGTCTGCAACCCGCCATACGGCGAGCGTCTGGAAAGCGAACCGGCGTTGATTGCCTTGCATAATATGCTGGGTCGTATCATGAAAAGCGCTTTTGGTGGCTGGCAGTTGTCACTGTTCAGCGCCTCACCGGAGCTGTTGAGCTGCCTGCAACTGCGTGCCGAGCGCCAGTTCAAGGCAAAAAATGGTCCGTTGGACTGCGTGCAGAAAAATTACCAACTGGCAGAAAACCCGCTGGGTGCTGGTGGCGTACAAGTGGCGGAAGATTTTGCCAACCGTCTGCGCAAAAACCTGAAGAAGCTCGACAAGTGGGCCAAACAGCAGGGCATTGAGTGCTACCGACTGTACGATGCTGACCTGCCGGAATATAACGTGGCGGTGGATCGCTACGGCAGCAAAGTCGTGGTGCAGGAATATGCGCCGCCGAAAACCATTGATGCGCAGAAGGCTCGTCAACGCCTGTTCGACGTGATCAACGCCACGTTGGCGGTGCTGGAATTGCCGTCCAACCAGTTGATCCTGAAAACCCGCGAACGCCAGAAAGGTAAAAACCAGTACGAAAAACTGGCGCAGAAGGGCGAATTCCTGCTGGTGGAAGAGTTCAACGCCAAGCTGTGGGTTAACCTGACTGACTATCTCGATACCGGTCTGTTCCTCGACCACCGTATTGCCCGCCGCATGTTGGGGGAGATGAGCAAAGGCAAAGACTTCCTCAACCTGTTTGCCTATACCGGCACCGCCAGCGTGCATGCCGGGCTGGGTGGGGCGCGTAGCACCACGACGGTGGATATGTCGCGCACCTATCTGGAATGGGCGGAGAAAAACCTGCGGGTTAACGGCCTGACCGGCAAACAGCACAGATTGATCCATGCGGATTGCCTGTCATGGATGCAAAATGCCGACGAACAATTCGATGTGATCTTTATCGATCCGCCGACCTTCTCCAACTCCAAGCGGATGGAGAACACTTTTGACGTTCAGCGCGATCACCTGGCGCTGATGCAAGATTTGAAACGGTTACTGCGTCGTAACGGGACCATCATGTTCTCGAACAACAAGCGCGGTTTCCAGATGGATATGGCCGGCCTGAGCGCATTGGGTCTGGAGGCGAAAGAAATTACCGCCCAGACACAGTCGCAGGACTTTGCCCGTAACCGTCAAATTCATAACTGCTGGCTGCTTACCCATGCCGGCGAAGGAAAATAATTACTATGTCGTTAATTAGCATGTCCGGTGCCTGGCTGTCCTTCAGCGATGCACCACTTTTAGACAACACCGAAATTCATATTGAAGACAACGAACGCGTTTGTCTGGTTGGGCGCAATGGCGCCGGTAAATCCACGCTGTTGAAGATCCTCGGCAAAGAAATTCCATTGGATGATGGCCGGGTGATTTACGAGCAGGATCTGATTGTGGCGCGTCTGCAACAGGATCCCCCGCGCAATATCGGCGGTACGGTGTTTGATTTCGTGGCCGAAGGCGTCGCCGAGCAGGCGGAACACCTGAAAGCCTACCACGCGATTTCGCACCTGGTGGAAACCGACCCAAGCGAAAGAAACCTGACGCGCATGGCGCAGATTATGGAGATCCTCGATCATCAGGGCCTGTGGCAGCTCGATAGCCGCATCAGCGAAGTGCTGTTGCAGTTGGGCCTGAATGGGGATGCGGAACTTTCCTCGCTCTCCGGCGGCTGGCTGCGTAAAGCGGCACTGGGCCGAGCGCTGGTCAGTTCTCCGCGCGTACTGTTGCTCGACGAACCGACCAACCACCTGGATATTTCAACCATCGATTGGCTGGAAGGCTTCCTGAAAGAGTTCCAGGGCAGCATCGTGTTTATTTCCCACGACCGTTCCTTTATCCGCAATATGGCGACGCGCATTGTCGATCTCGATCGCGGCAAGCTGGTGTCCTGGCCGGGCAACTACGATTTATACCTGCTGAGCAAAGAAGAAGCGCTGCGGGTGGAAGAGCTGCAAAATGCCGAATTTGACCGCAAGCTGGCGCAGGAAGAAGTGTGGATCCGTCAGGGCATCAAGGCGCGTCGTACCCGTAACGAAGGCCGCGTTCGTGCGCTGAAGGCGTTGCGTAACGAGCGTTCCGAACGCCGTGAAGTGATGGGCACCGCCAAGATGCAGGTGGAAGAAGCGGTACGCTCCGGCAAGATCGTGTTTGAGATGGAAGACGTTAACTATCAGGTTGGCGGCAAAGTGTTGGTACGTAATTTCTCCGCCCAGGTACAGCGTGGCGACAAAATTGCGTTGGTTGGTCCGAACGGCTGCGGCAAGACTACGCTGCTGAAACTGATGCTCAGCCAGTTGAAAGCCGACAGCGGCCGTGTGCACTGCGGGACCAAGCTGGAAGTGGCCTACTTCGACCAGCACCGTGCGGATCTGGATCCGGAGCGCACGGTCATGGACAACCTGGCGGAAGGTAAGCAGGAAGTATTGGTCAACGGCCGTTCACGCCACGTATTGGGGTATCTGCAGGACTTCCTGTTCCACCCTAAACGGGCGATGACGCCGGTGAAAGCCTTGTCGGGCGGTGAGCGTAACCGTCTGTTGCTGGCCAAACTGTTCCTGAAGCCTAGTAACTTATTGATCCTCGATGAACCTACCAACGACCTGGATGTTGAAACGCTGGAGTTGCTGGAAGAGCTGATCGACGGCTACCAGGGCACCGTGATGTTGGTCAGCCACGATCGTCAGTTCGTTGATAACTCGGTGACCGAATGCTGGATCTTTGAAGGCAACGGTGAGATCAGCACCTTCGTTGGCGGTTATTACGACGCGCATCATCAACGCGCGACGGCTAAACCGATCCGCCAGGTTACGGCTGAACAGAACAAGCCCGTAGCAGAAAAAAAGGCTGAACAGCCAAAGAAAACAGCGGCTAAACTGAGCTATAACCTGCTACGTGAGCTGGAGCAGTTGCCGCAACGCCTGGAACAACTGGAAGCGGAAATTACTGCGCTGCAGGCACAAATGAGCGATGCTGATTTCTTCACGCGTCCTCACAGCGAAACGCAACAGGTGCTGACGGCGCTGGCTACGGCCGAAGGGGCACTGGAAGAAGCCTTCGCCCGTTGGGAAGAGTTGGAAGCGATGAAAAACGGCTAACCGTTGAGAATACCGCCCGCGCGCTGCTGCGGGCGGTATTGCCGTACCGGTGAGCAACGTTGTTAAGGAGGAATATGGTGTGTTCCCACGAGAATCACGAGCAGCACAGCCATGCAACGCACGCGAAGCAGCAACAGGACAATCTGATGCTGTGCCCGCAGTGCGACATGCTGGTGGCATTGCCGCCGCTGGCATATGGTTCAAAAGCGGTATGCCCGCGTTGTAAGACTACCCTCAGTTCCCGCTGGGAGGAACCGCGCAAGCGGCCGATCGGCTACGCCCTCAGCGCCTTGTTTATGCTGGTGCTGGCGAATATTTTCCCGTTTATCAATATGCGCGTTGCCGGCCTTGGTAACGAAATCAAACTGATCCAAATCCCGCAGGTGATGGTGGCAGAAGACTATGCCAGCATGGCCACGCTGTTTATGGTGTTTGTTCAACTGATCCCGGCATTTTGCATGGTGGCGATCATTTTGCTGTGCGCCAAAGTCCCTATCCCCACCGGTTTGAAAGAGTGGATGGCCAAAATGCTGTTCCAGTTTAAAACCTGGTGCATGGTGGAGATTTTCCTGGCCGGGGTGCTGGTCAGCTTCGTTAAGCTGATGACTTATGGTGATATTGGCGTCGGCAGCAGCTTTGTGCCGTACTGCCTGTTTTGCCTGCTACAGGTGCGCGCTTTCCAGTGTGTCGATCGTCGCTGGCTGTGGAATGACATTAAACCCGCACCGCGCCTTGATCGTCCGATGGAAGTCGGGCGTACCGGGCTGCGTCAGGGGCTGCGTTCCTGCCAGTGTTGCACGGCCATTTTACCGGCGGAACTGACCCAGTGCCCGCGCTGCCATTCCCGTGGCTACGTGCGCCGCCGGCACAGTCTGCAATGGACGATGGCGCTGCTGCTCACCTCTATCCTGCTGTATATTCCGGCAAACCTGATGCCGATTATGGTTACCGAGGCATTGGGCAACAAGCTCACTTCTACTATCATGGCCGGGGTGATCCTGCTGTGGGGAGAAGGATCTTACCCGGTGGCGATGGTGATCTTCATCGCCAGTATTATGGTGCCTTCGCTAAAAATGTTGGCGATCGGCTGGCTGTGTTGGGACGCTAACGGGACCGGCAAGGCACGGGCCGACAGCGAGCGAATGCATCTGATTTATGAAGTGGTTGAATTTGTTGGCCGCTGGTCAATGATTGACGTGTTTGTGATTGCCGTGCTTTCGGCATTGGTACGGATGGGACAATTGATGAGCATTTATCCTGACATTGGCGCACTGCTGTTCGCCATGGTGGTGATCCTCACTATGTTTGCAGCCATGACGTTTGATCCCCGGTTAACCTGGGATCGCGTAAACGAAACAATAAAAAAGGAGCCGCAAGGTGACGGAAAATAATCATAGCGTCGCGGACGTCGAGAAGATCAAGCGCTGGTCACCAGTGTGGATCATCCCGATTGTCACCGCACTGATCGGCGCCTGGATCCTGTTTTACCATTTCAGCCATCAGGGGCCGGTGGTCACTTTGGTTACCACTACTGCAGAAGGGCTGGAGGCGGGTAAAACCAAAATCAAAAGCCGTAGCGTTGACGTCGGGGTCGTGGAAACGGTGACCCTGAGCGAAGACTTGAGCAAGGTGGTGGTCGAGGCGCGCCTTAACACCGGCATGGAGAAGCTGTTGCGTCAGGATTCAGCCTTCTGGGTAGTGAAGCCGCAGATTGGCCGCGGCGGCGTTTCCGGATTGGGGACGCTGCTTTCCGGTGCCTATATCGAACTGCAGCCGGGCAACAAAGGCAAGGCAGGCAAGGGCGACTACCAACTGCTGGACGCACCGCCGCTGGCCTCTCCGGACGCTAAAGGGTTACGCATTGTGCTGGACAGTGAAAGATCCGGACAGTTAAATGCCGGCGATCCGGTGTTGTTCCGCGGCTATCGCGTTGGCTCGGTGGAGACCAGTTATTTTGATCCCAAGATGCGTGCCATGCGTTACCAATTATTTATCTCCGCACCTTACGATCAGTTGGTGACCAGTAACGTACGCTTCTGGAAAGACAGCGGTGTGGCGTTCGATATGTCGGCGCAGGGGATGAGGGTGGAAATGGGTTCGTTGGCGACCTTGTTCAGCGGCGGCGTCAGCTTCGACGTGCCGGACGGCTGGGATCGCGGTGAACTGGCGCAACCGAAAGCGGAGTACCACCTGTTCGACAACCAGCGCAGCATTCAGGATTCGCTGTATACCGTGCATAAAGACTACCTGCTGTTCTTCGCCGATTCGGTTCGCGGGCTGCAGCCTGGTGCGCCGGTGGAGTTCCGCGGCATTCGTCTGGGTACCGTTGGCCAGGTACCGTTCTACAAAAAAGGCATGATACAGCGTCTGGACAACGACTACCGGATCCCGGTGCTGATCCGCATCGAACCGGATCGCTTCCAGAAACAGTTGGGTGGCAACTTCGACTTTGAGAGCCATTTGAAAGACGCTGAGTCGCGTGGCATGCGTGCCTCTTTGAAATCCGCTAACCTGCTAACGGGTTCGCTGTATATCGATCTGGATTTCTATCCGCAAGAGAAACCTTATAAAGGGCCACGTGAGCTGTTTGGTTACCGACTGATGCCAACCACCAGCGGTGGCCTGGCGCAGATCCAGCAGAAACTGATGCAGACGCTGGATAAAATCAACTCGATGCCGCTGAATCCGATGATCAACGAAGCGACCAAAACGTTGGCTGAAAGTCAGAAAACGATGAAGTCGACACAGCAGACCATGCAATCGTTGAATGACATCATCGCCAGCAAAGAGATGAAGGCGTTGCCGCAGGATATGCAAAAAACCTTGCAGGAACTGAACCGCAGCATGAAAGGGTTCCAGCCTGGTTCTCCGGCCTACAACAAGATGGTCGGCGATATGCAACGTCTTGATCAGGTCTTGCGTGAACTGCAGCCGGTGCTGCGCACCCTGAACGAAAAGAGCAACGCGCTGGTATTTGAAGCCGCGGGCAGTAACGATCCTCAGCCGAAGAAGGCCAATAAATGATGAAATGGATCCCGGTAGCCCTGGCGCTGTTACTCAGCGCCTGTAGCAGTACTCCACAGAAGACCTACTATCAATTGCCGGCATTGGGCTCGCCGGCACAGGTCAGCGGTAGCACGACGTCGCGCCAGCTTTGGCTGGAGCACGTTAGCGTGGCGGATTATCTGGCGCAGAGCGGTGTGGTTTACCAGACCAATGACGTGCAGTATGTGATTGCCCAGAACAACCTGTGGGCCAGCCCGCTGGATCAACAGTTGCAGCAGACGCTGGTCACTAACCTGAGCAGCGCGCTGCCGGGTTGGGTGGTGTCCTCGCAGCCGATGAGCAGCGAACAGGATGTGCTCAACGTCACCATCAGTGGTTTCCACGGCCGCTTTGACGGCAAGGCGATCATTCGCGGCGAGTGGGTGCTGAACCATCAGGGCAATCTGACCAAACGTCCATTCAGCCTGGAGCTTAAACAGGGTGAAGACGGCTACGATGCCTTGGTGCGGACGTTGGCTCAGGGCTGGCAACAAGAAGCCCAGGATATTGCTGCGCAAGCCGGTCGTTTTTAGAAATAATTTGTATTAAATCGGTCTAACCCCTTGCGGCGAGGAATATTGGGATTTCTCGTCGCAAGGGGTTTTTATTTTATTTCAATAAGTTAGCTTCTTTCCTATCTATCAGCCACTTAGCAAATTCTGCGTGCGTAGCTCACAAATATGACATTGGCGTGAATTTTGCGCATTGATCTTCGCTCCATTTAGCGCTATTGCTTAAACGTGGCTGCACAAAAAGCAGCCATTGTTTTCTTTCCAACTGACCAAAAAGTGAGGGAAACGAGGCATGAAGAGACAGAAACGCGATCGTCTGGAAAGGGCGCATTCGAAAGGTTATCAGGCAGGTATTTTAGGACATCCGAAGGATTATTGTCCCTATAAAACGACTGTGGAAAGCCGGTCTCAATGGCTGGGAGGTTGGCGAGAAGCCATGGAAGACAGGGCTGTGACCGCTTAAGCGGCTCCCTGTCAAATAAAAGGAACAACCTCCGCCCAGCGCGGAGGTTTGTGTTTAATGGGGATTACCCCTGCCAGCGTTTCAACAAGATACTCGCATTCACACCACCAAAACCAAAGCCGTTCGACAGTGCGTAGCTTATGGCCATGGGTTCCGCTTTATTCGCAACCAGGTGCAGCCCCTCTGCAGCCGGATCCGGACTTTCCAAATTCAGCGTGGCGGGTGCAATCTGGTCACGCAGCGCCAGTGCGGTAAAGATGGTTTCCAGCCCGCCGGCGGCACCGAGCAGATGACCGGTTGCTGATTTGGTTGAGGTAACCGCTACGCTGCCGTTCGTGCCGAACAGATGCTTAATGGCGTTAATTTCGCCCAAATCCCCTACCGGTGTGGATGTCGCATGCGCGTTCAGGTGTTGAACCTGCTCCGGTGCTACGCCAGCCTGTTTGAGGGCAATTTTCATGGCACGGTAGGCACCGTCACCATCCTCGGCCCCCGAAGTCATGTGGTAGGCATCTGCGCTGGTGCCATAACCGACAATTTCAGCCAGCGGTGTTGCCCCACGGGCCAGCGCATGCTCCAGTGTCTCAATCACCAGCATGCCGGCACCTTCACCCATAACAAACCCGTTGCGTGCACTGTCAAAAGGCCGTGAGGCTGTTGCGGCGGCGTCTGCAGGCGTTGTGGACATGGCACGCGCCGCTGCAAAACCCCCAAGGCTGACGGTGTCGATAGCCGCTTCCGTACCGCCACACAGCGCGATATCCGCTTCATCGTTACGAATCATACGTACGGCATCGCCAATGGCCTGTACGCCTGCGGCACAGGCCGTCACGGGGGCGCCAATAGGGCCCTTGAACTGATGTTTAATCGATACGTGACCGGCAGCCAGATTAACCAGGAACGAAGGGATGGTGAAAGGCGACAGGCGTTTGGCACCACGGCTGTCGGTGGTGCGTACCGCATGGGCGATAGCCGGGAAGCCGCCAATGCCGGAAGCGATCACGGTTGCGGTGCGTTCCTGCTTGTCTTCAGTGTCTGCTACCCAACCTGCCTGGCGGATAGCCTCATCGGCCGCTGCCATGGCGAGCAGGATAAAGCGGTCCATTTTCTTCTGGTCTTTTGGTGCAACCGAAAGGTCGGGGTCGAAGCCCGCCTCGGGATCCTGTTCCAAAGTGGGCACCTGACCACCGATTTTCACCTGCAGGTCTGCGACGATCTCTTCTGGCAGCGGACGAATGCCGGACTGGCCGTTCAACAGACGCTGCCAGATAGCCTCTACGCCGCATCCCAGTGGCGAAACGGCGCCCATGCCGGTAATGACTATACGACGAGTGTTCATAGTGACTCCTTGGATGATTCAGGGGGAAATTCAGAAAGGTTCTGCAGCATCAGGGCCGCGCGCTGGCGCATGCCGTCGGTCGCTGCCGGCCCTGGGGCTAAAGTAATATTATGCAGCGCAATGGGCTGCTGGGTAATGCTGTCGATCAGTTGCACGCGTATGGGTTGCCCGGTACGACGATCGACCAGTTCGGCACTGATGCCGTCATCGGCCAGGTGGGTATTCCCCCAGTGAAACAGGGCTGCAAGCACCGGGAAAAAATCTTTGCCGCGCTCAGTGAGTAAGTACTGGTAGCGTACCGGTCGTGTTTGATAGCGTTGTTTATGCAGTATGCCGCTTTCTACCAGATACTTCAGGCGACGGGTCAATATGGTGGGCGAAAGTCCAAGGCTCTGCTGGAACTCATCAAACCGGGACAAACCATGGAACGCATCGCGAAGTATCAGGATGCTCCACCATTCCCCGACGCGGTCCAGTGAGCGAGCTACCGGGCATGGCATGTTATCAAAACGAGTTTTTTGCATGGCATACCTCCTGGTTACTACAATTATTGTAGTTACTGTTTAGTCGCTATGGACGCAACGATTAAAAGATAACTAAGGGAAATAAACGGCGACCCGGAAGGCCGCCGTGATTGCGGTTAGAACGCCGCAGTGTCCTTGAACAGGCCCACTTTCAGATCGCTGGCGGTGTAAATGACCTGACCATCGACCAGGACTTCACCATCAGCCACACCCATAATCAGTTTACGGATGATCACACGCTTGAAGTTAATGCGGTAGGTGACTTTCTTCGCGGTAGGTAGAACCTGGCCGGTGAATTTAACTTCACCCACGCCCAGCGCACGACCTTTACCTTCGCCGCCCAGCCAGCCGAGGTAGAAACCTACCAACTGCCACATGGCATCCAGACCCAGGCAGCCTGGCATCACCGGATCGCCGATAAAGTGGCAACCAAAGAACCATAGGTCTGGATTAATATCCAGTTCCGCTTCCACATAACCCTTGTTGTGGGTACCACCGTCTTCGGTCATTTTGACCACGCGGTCCATCATCAACATGTTACCTGCCGGCAACGGCGGGCCACCAGCGCCAAACAGTTCGCCACGGCCGGATGCTTCGAGGTCTTCTTTCGTATAGGAGTCGCGTTTTTCTACCATGTTCTCAGTAAACCTTATTTTATTGAAGGGCGCAGATTAGCTTACACGTGTACGCTGAACAAGTCCGATCAGCCGTGGTTGAACCAGTTGAGCCAACGAAGCGGCCATGGCCAGCGCCGGCGTTCCTGCGGATTCACCTGTGCTATCCGTTCCTGAATGGCAGCTAACAGGTTCGGTTGCTGTTCATCAGAGTAGGGGTAACCGGTGAGTAATGGCAAGGCTTCCGCAGCGCTATTGACGGCCCACAGATGGAACTGCCCCTCGCGCACCGCATCGACCACGTCCTGATGCAGACACAGATGGCGCACATTGGTGGCGGGCAGAATAATGCCCTGTTTGCCGGTCAAACCCCGACGTTGGCAAACTTCAAAAAAGCCTTCGATTTTTTCGTTAACGCCGCCAATCGGCTGCACATTACCGAATTGGTCGACAGAACCGGTTACTGCAATCTGCTGGGTAATTGGCTGTAGTGACAGTGCGCTGATGAGCGCACACAGCTCAGCCAATGAGGCGCTGTCACCGTCCACTTCGCCATAAGATTGTTCAAACACGATCGAAGCAGAGAAGGGCAGCGGTTGGTCCAGCTCCAGTTCAGAAATCAGGAACGCCTGCATAATCATCATGCCCTTGGCATGCAGATTGCCGCCAAGCTCGGCCTTGCGCTCAACGTCGGTGAATTCACCATCGCCAAGATGTACGACACAGCTGATACGGGAGGGTTCACCGAAACTGCGCGGATGGCCAGGGTATTCCAGCACCGACAGGCCATTGATCTGGCCGACGACTTCGCCTTCGGTTTCAATCAGGATTTGGCCCAGCTCAATTTCATCCTGCATCCGTTCGGCAAGATAGCTTTCACGCCACTCGCGCGCATTCAGCGCGGCTTCAAATGCTTTGGCAGTGATGCTTTCTTCTTCGACGTACAGTGCGGCTTCGGAAAGTTGTTGGCCGAGCCACAGTGGGGACAGCGGCAGGTTGCCCTGATCGCCGCTGTGACGTACTGCCTGTATCATCAGCGGGTACCAGGCATCGGCTGCCAGCGGCGGCAGTTGCTGCTCTTCGATAAGGCTATTGACGTAGCCACACCATTGCACCATGTCATCGATTTCGGTGAGTTGCAGATCTTCCTCGTATTCACCGTAGACTGACTGCTCACTCAGCTCCGGTTCAATATCATGGAAATCTGCAAGGCCGTGACGGTCGCCTACCACAATTAACCGCAATTCCAGCGGCATGGCTGGAATGGTAATTGGCAATGGGCGTGTCTCATCCGGGGAAACCCAGTGGAACTGACGTTGGGTGATCATCTGCTTCAAACGCAGCCACAGCAGCGGCTGAGCCAGCAGAGAACGCGCAGACAGGATCAGTACACCACCGTTGGCCTGATGCACCAGGCCGGGCTGCAGGTTGATTTCACCATTGTGGATCCGGACGCAGCCAAACAGCTGTTCAGGTTCAACCCACTCTTGATACACGCAGGCACCACCGGCGGCAAAGGGTTCATCACCCTGGCTGGCGGGTTCTACGCTGACCTTGCTGCCCTGGATCACATAGTGACTGCCCTTGAACGCGGTGTTCTGCGGCTGCAGTTGTTCAACTGCCTGGGCGATCAGCGCCAGATACTCACGCGTTTCTTGCGCTTTCAACAACATGAAACGCGGTGGTGACTGTGGATGGCAAAACAGCGTCAGTGCGTTTTCCAGCCTAGGCTGAATAGAGGCAAAGGACACGGGGGCCAACTGCGCGGCGGTATCAAATATCGCTTGATAAGGCGTAACGTCCGGCAACAGTGATTGCCATTCAAGTCGGTTATTGGTCAAAGTGTTAGATGCAATCGTCAAAAAGGGAAAGGGCGATTATACAAGAATAACGGCAGCTTGATAGATGCAGAGTTACAGTTGATGTCAGGGAGTTTGACATCGAGCGATGACTGTGCAAAAAACAGTCTAAAACGAGGTGTAATTGCCGGGGAAATTCGGCGTAAAGCTGTTATGCTTAATAAAGTTACGCGGTCACTGAAGAGCTCACGATGAAATATCAGCAACTGGAAAATCTGGAGAGCGGTTGGAAATGGAAGTACCTGGTGAAAAAGCACCGGGAAGGGGAAGCTATTACCCGCCACATTGAAAACAGCGTTGCTCAGGAAGCCATAGACGAGCTGCTGAAGCAGGAAAATGAGCCGGTAAAAGTGCTGACGTGGATTAGCCACCATATGAATCCGGAACTGGATAACCGGATGAAGCAAACTATCCGCGCACGGCGTAAACGTCATTTTAACGCAGAACACCAACATACGCGTAAAAAATCTATCGATCTGGAGTTTCTGGTTTGGCAGCGTTTGGCCGCGCTGGCCCGTCGCCGTGGGGTGACTCTATCAGAAACAGTGGTGCAGTTGATCGAAGATGCGGAACGTAAAGAGAAGTATGCCAGCCAGATGTCATCATTGAAGCAAGATTTAAAAGCTATTCTCGGTAAAGACAAAGAATAAACCCGCTAGCCAGCCAGTTACCTGCAAGGGAAGCGGCTCTTTGTTGCTTACACCATTTGATTTAGTCGAAAAAAAACCCCGCATTGCGGGGTTTTTTACTAAGAGTGGTAGCTTAGCCTTGTGGCTGAGTTACAACGTCTTTGATACCTTTAACTTCGATCTCTACGCGACGATCTGGTGCCAGGCAAGCGATCTGTGCTTTGGTAGCACGACCAGCTTTGTAGCCACAGGTGTTGCCAGTGACGGAATCAGCTTCGCCCATACCACGTGCAGAGATTTTTTCTGAAGGGATACCTTTAGATACCAGGTAATCAACAACGCTTTGTGCGCGTTTTTCAGACAGTTTCTGGTTGTACTGGTCAGAACCAACGGCGTCGGTGTAACCCAGAACTACAGCAGAACCATCTTTAGGATCCATTGCGCTCAGCTGAGTGTACAGCTGGTCAAGAGCCTGTTGGCCTTCTGCTTTCAGGGTAGATTTGTTGAAGTTGAACAGCACGTCAGACTTCAGAGTGAAACGCTTGGTTTCAACAACTGGAGCCGGAGCTGGAGCTGGTGCTGGAGCAACAACATCATCCTGACCGAAACGGTAAGAAACACCCAGGCTCAGCATGGTGTTGTCTGGACGTGCGCCGACAGTACCTGCATCACCGATGTTGCTAACGAATTGGTAGTCCAGGCGGGTAGCCCAGTTTTTGGTCAGTGCGTATTCAACACCAACTGCTGCCAACGGAGAAACGCCAGTGTCGTGATCGCTCAGACGAGTGCCGTTACCGTAGTTAGCTTTGGAATCTGCACGCCATACCATGCCGCCCAGACGAGTGTAGATGTCCAGATCGTCCATGATTGGGTAGCTCAGTTTAGCGGCCAGTTGAACGCCCTGCGCTTTGAAAGCACCGTTGTTCACGCTGCCTTTGTAAGGCATACGGCCAAGCCAGTCATAGCCCAGCTCGAAGCCCAGGTATTGGTTCGCCTGGTAACCCAGGAACGCGCCAGCACCCAGTTGATCTTTATGGGTCGGACCATTGCCGATACCATTCTGGTAACCGTTGCCGTAGAAACCAGTGTCATGGTACTGGGACCAGCCCAGTTTAGCACCAGTGTACCAGGTATTATCTTTTGGGGCGGCTTGCGCTACGGTAGCGAAACCAGCCAGTGCCACTGCTAATGCGATAGCTGTCTTTTTCATTTTGCGCCTCGTTATCATCCAAATAGGCAATGAGCTTTAAAGCTGTTTTAAGCCCTTGGTTAAATTCCTTCGCCAAGGTTTGAGCCCTCGTTTGTTACTCTGCCAGTTTATCTGGCGTTATAGAGCAACCTTGGCGATGTAAAGTCTACAACGTGGCGCGAAAGTTACAAGTGTGATGTGATAAAGCTCTAAAAAAAAACGCAGAAATATACATATTTACTAACATTAACCGGGAAAAAAACGAACATTTTAACCCTGGTTTTGGGCCGCGGAACCGCAGCCACACTCGCTTTGTCCCTGATCCCATAAAGGTTCCCTTGCAGGGAGATGAAAATGATGGGAAAAATCCTAAATTTACTTAATGATACAAAGAAGAGTGAATTTTTAGGGTGGAACAGTGTCCGTGAACCGGGTTTATGTCACGTTGAGGACGCATAATGAACCCATAAGCGTTACCTAATTCTGCCGCACGCCTTAATTTTAGACGATCTTCTTCTGTAAGATCGGGCAGCCATCCAAGTACTACACTGTAGTTACCCGTCAGCAGCGCTTTTTCCATCGCTTCAACCGTGTCCAGCGAGTTAATTTGGCTCAGCTGCACCACTTTTCCAACCGGCAAGCCGGATTGTTGTAGCCATAACTTACTTAGTTTTTGCTGAGGCGTCAGCCATAACAACCAGCGTGACTGCATACCCAACTGCTGCAGCAGAGGCAACAATAATTGTACCACTGCGGGCTGATGCTCGTTGTAAACAAGTTCACTGATAAGGCCATTCTCTTTGCCGGCATTCGTGCTCTCTGCAGCATTACTCACCGCAAAAGAGGTGTGGCTGAAATGGGTATTGTAGAGTGATTGAGTACGCATAAAGTATCCCGCCCGTAGTGTCACTGTATGTTTATACAGTACATCCAGTTGTGATTAAGATCAACTCAAATCTTCGTAGTACCTCGCATAATTGCGATCATTTTTCATACACCGGACGTTTGTGATTGGCATGACTGCAGATAGTGCGTATTTTTCTAATTACTTGTTCACGTTACTTTTATTTCATTGATGTGGGGAATGATAGAACACTAATCTACACAAGGAGAACGCTATGAAAGGGACATCAAGTGGAAGGATCGTGCAGGCCAAAGCGTATTTTTACGCATTAGGCGGCATTACTACACGCTCGCAATTTGGCGGTTATGGGCTGCTGGCCGATGGCGTCATGTTCGCTGTGATTGCAGAAGGGGAGCTGTATCTTCGTGCGACGGATAGCCTGGAGCCTACTTTTCGGTCTCGCGGAATGGTTAATATGGTGTACTCCAAACGAGGGGTACCTATTACCATGCGTTATTACTGGGTTGATGAAACGCTGTGGCGCGACAGGAGGGAACTTGTGGGGTTAGCCTGGCAGGCTATTCGGGAAGCGCGCCGGGAACTCAAGGTTAAAACGGATAACCAGGGACGGCTGAAAACCTTGCCGAACATCGACATCAATATGGAACGGTTACTTTGGCGGGCGGGCATTCATAATGTTTATGATTTGCGCCTGAACGGTGCCAAACGCAGTTATCTTCGAATGTTGCAACAGCAACGCAATTTAGGATTGCGGGTACTGCTTTCTCTGGGAGGGGCTATCGCCGGCTATCATCATGCCGCTTTACCCTCGGAAATGCGCAGTGAGCTGACGAATTGGTTTGAACGTACCATGTCGTTACTTAGTCACGGACATAATCCGGGAGTCCGGGGCCTGATAAAAGGCCCCGGGTGATCAAGCCGATTTGCCGATTTGCGCATTCAGCATAGTAAGCTCCGGCAGCAACTCGATGACCAGCCCAATTTGCTGCAACACCAATTGATCTTTGCTTTCCGGCTCCGGCGCAGCGTGCACAATTCGTTCAGCCAGGCTTTCCAACGCCTGAGTGATGCGCCGGTCGTCGAGTTCTTCCTGGTGCAGGGCACCATCGACATAACAAACTGCATCATTTAACAGGTCCAGCGTAGCGGGGTTATTCAGACGCTCACGATGTGCACCCAACGCAGAGATATAACTCAACAAGGTGTGGTTTAAACACAACAGGCGGAAGGCGGCTTCCTGAACTTCTTTATTTGCTTTTGGATCGGCAGACATATTTGATATCACCGAAGCCAGCTCCGCATCACTGTTGTGTGCATCCCGGCGAGCGATACGATAAGGAAGGCCGTTGTCTTTACCCTGATGATATTGCACCAAAATGGCATCCAGATAACGGCAGTTGGCATTCAGCGTTTTACTGACAACTGCCGGTAATTGGCGGAATTTCCAGTCTGGCCAGATAAAACTGACTGCCGCCCAGGCGATGGCACATCCCAGAATCGTGTCATAAACCCTAGGCGCGGCCACTTCAAAACCCTCACCCAGCAAGTTAAAGCACAGCAATACCAGCAGGGTGATAAACATGGTGGCATGTGCGTATTGCACGGTTCGAAAGGCGAAGAACAGAACGCCGCTGATGACGATCAGCACCATCTGGCCTTCCAGAGAGGGCACAAAATAGAGGATCGGCAGGCCAACAAGAATGCCGGCCAGCGTGCCGATGATTCGAAGCGCCAGCCTGCGACGCGTGGCATTATAATTGGGTTGGCAGACAAACAGGCTGGTTAACAGGATCCAATAACCGTGCTGCATGCCGGTAAACTGAATAAAGGCGTAGCCCACGCACAGTACCACTGACATACGGATGGCATGACGGAACAAGGCAGACTGAGGTGTCAGATGGCGGCTGATACGCAGGCGGATATCGCTCCAGCCGGTGAGCCGGTCATCCGACAGACTATTCTCTTCCGCCAGGCCACTGGCCAGTGCCTGCTCGGACTCAATATTTGCCAGTTGGGCGTCAATCGCGCGCAAATTTTTCAACAGGTGCGAGAGTGCTTTGGTCAGCTCACGGTTTTCCGGTGTGATGGCAATGCGAGTCAGTGCTTCTTCAATACGGCCAAAGGCCGGTTCGAAACGAAGATTGTGCTGATACTTTTGCCGCAGCAAAATCGACTGCGCCAACTGCTGACAGGCGCGAGCCTGCATGCTGAGCAAGCGTTGGAAACGAAACAGAATATCACTGTGACGAAACTGTCGACTCAGTGCCTGATATTGAACGTGGGAGGAACTGGCGCGCTCATGGATATCCTGGGCGACGAAATAATAATGCAGCGTGCGGCGGGTACCGCGTTGACCTCGATCGCCTTTTAGCCGCGTCAGCAATGAAACTTTGGTCTGGTTAAGAATGGTCACCAGAGCGCTGTTGGCCATGGCAACGTCCATCCACGGCAGGTCGGCATCATGCTCGACGTCGGGGTCAAACAGGTTGGCTTTGGCATCCAGATAACTTGCCAATTGATTGTAACAACGCGCCAGATTTTCCTGCAGAGGTCGGATAGGAAAGATCAGGTGGCCAATCAGCGTCAGCAGGTTGTACCACAGGGCACCAAGGATCAGCAGCGTCGGCTGTTGATACCAGGCGTCATACATTGAGGTGCCGAGCATGGTATAGACCGCGATCAGCAAGGCACCAAATGCAATGGTGGCGTAACGTTGCCCCAGGGCACCCAGCAAAATAAAACCGCAGGTGGAGGCGGTGAGGCCAAGAGCGAACAGCCACGGATAAGGAAACAGCAGCTCAATGGAGGCGGAAGCAACAAAAAAACACACCAGTGTGATCAACAGATTGCGTAGCCTGCCAGCCAGGCGATCATCCAGATCGGTCAACGCCGCTGCCACCACCCCCAGAGTCAGGGGAATGGTGAGCTTGGGAATGGCTAACCACCAGGGTACGGCTGCCGCACCAGCCAGTGCAATGAAGATGCGCAGATCATAAAGCAGATTGCTGTTGTAGGCATAACGGCGTATTGCTGGTGCAAAAGAGAGCACGAAAAACTCCTCAGGCGGAGAAAAAATTAACGCTGCTGATACTGACGTCGGGCATTTTCAGTTCTGGCCTGTTGCGCCATTTCAACGGATACCACTCGTCGCCCGACCGGCCACAGGGCAATGGCGGCGATTTTGAAATTGGCTATACCCACCGGGATGCCAATAATCGTTACACACTGCACAATCCCGGCGGCAATATGCGACAGGCACAGCCACCAGCCGAACAGGATCAGCCAGATAATGTTCAGCAGTGAACCACTGGCGGAAAGCAGTGCATTGCTTTTTTCCGGGTACAGTTCATTAACGTGAATGGCTTCGTTACCGAATGGTAGTAACGACAGCTTGGTGATTTCCCAGCAGGAACGGGTTAGCGGCAGGGTGATGATCAGCACCACGCTAAACACCGTTGCGACCAGCCAGCCAAGGGTGGTGAAAAAACCGCCTAACACAAAATTAAGAATATTCAGTACAGTACGCATAGTCGTCATTCTGCTCTAATGATGGCCAAACCGCGATGCGGTGCGTTTGCTATCAAAACGCAAAATCTATTCTACCCTTTTTTTAGCGCTAGAGTGCCACTGCTTATCGCAGGTAAACTGGCAGATATCCGTTATTTAATCTCAACATAGTCATGGCGCGACGATATGGAACTTAAAGCGACATCGCTGGGGAAACACCTGGCTCAGCATCCTTACAACCGTGTGCGGTTGCTGCACGCCGGTGTCGAGGTGAGCGGTGAGAAGCATGAATATCTTATTCCTTTCAATCAGTTGATTCATGTCCGGTGTAAGCGGGGCATTGTCTGGGGCGAGCTGGAGTTTGAGCTGCCGGAGGAGAAAGTGGTGCGCCTGCATGGTACCGAATGGCAGGAAACCCAGCGCTTCTATCACTATCTCCAGCAGGCCTGGCAACAGTGGAGCGCCGAAATGAGCGAAGTTAGCGCCGGTGTGTTGCAGCAACAGGTTGAACATATCCAGCGTATTGAACAGCAGGATAAGTGGTTTAAAAAATCCGAACTGGGCAAGCTGCAGCAACAAATTCGCGAGTCTTTCGGTGCCTTACCTATGCCGGTGGCGCGACTGGAGCAATTTGACAATTGTCGGGATGATTATCTCCTTTGTCAGCAATGGCTGCAGCATGGGTTGCAAAGTGTCGGGCAGCGTAATCAGCAGTGGACCGAACGTATGCTGGAGAGCTACCACGACTTCTTCCAGAACATCGAAACTTCCCCCCTGAACGACTCACAAAGCCGCGCAGTAGTTAATGGCGAAGATTCAGTGTTGGTCCTGGCCGGGGCCGGCAGTGGGAAAACCTCGGTGTTGGTGGCGCGAGCCGGTTGGCTGCTGCGTCGCCAGGAGGCTGAACCGGGGCAAATACTGTTGTTGGCGTTTGGCCGTCAGGCGGCGGAAGAGATGAACGAGCGAATTCAGGATCGCCTGGGCAGCGTGGCGATCCAGGCCAAAACCTTCCACGCATTGGCACTGCAGATTATTCAGCAGGGCAACCGCAAGGTACCGGCGATCAGTAAGCTGGAAACCGACAGTAAGGCTCGAAGAGCTTTGTTGATAACCCATTGGCAGCAGCAATGTGCAGAAAAAAAAGCACAGGCTAAAGGGTGGCGCCAGTGGTTGCTCGAAGAACTGGAATGGGAAGTGCCGGAAGGTGATTTTTGGCAGGATAAACGCCTGGCAGAACGGCTGGCTGGCCGACTGGAACGTTGGCTGGGGTTGATGCGAATGCACGGCGGTAGCCAGGCGGAAATGATCGAACAGGCAGATGAAGAGGTCCGTGACCTGTTTTCAAAACGTATCCGGCTGATGGCACCGTTGCTCAAGGCATGGAAAGGTGCGCTGAAAGATGAGGGGGCAGTAGACTTCTCTGGCCTGATCCATCAGGCGGTCAATATTCTGGAGAAAGGGCGTTTTGTCAGCCCGTGGAAACATATTCTGGTTGATGAATTTCAGGATATCTCACCGCAACGAGCGCAACTGCTGGCGGCGTTACGTAAACAAAACAAACAGACTTGCCTGTTTGCCGTGGGTGATGACTGGCAGGCCATTTACCGTTTCAGCGGGGCCGAACTGACGCTGACCACAGCATTTGCCGAGAACTTTGGCGAAGGGGCACAATGTGCGCTCGACACCACTTACCGTTTCAATGAACGCATTGGTGAGGTGGCAAACCGCTTTGTACAGCAGAACCCGCACCAGTTGAAGAAACCGCTGAACAGCCTGAGCAAAGGCAACAAGAAATCGGTGGTTCTGTTGCCGCATGAACAACTCGAAAATTTGTTGGATAAGCTCAGTGGCTATGCCAAGCCCGAAGAGCGGATTCTGGTGTTGGCACGTTACCATCATCTGAAGCCGCAGGCGTTGTCAAAAGCGGCAACCCGCTGGCCTAAACTGACCATCGAGTTTATGACCATCCACGCCAGCAAAGGGCAGCAGGCCGAGTACGTGATTATCGCCGGTTTGCACCAGGGAAACGACGGTTTTCCTGCGGTCGCGCGTGAGTCGATATTAGAAGACGTTCTGTTGCCGCAGCCGGAAGACTTCCCGGATGCCGAGGAGCGGCGACTGCTGTATGTGGCGTTAACTCGCGCCAAGCATCAGGTGTGGTTATTGCAGGATCGCGAGCGCCCGTCGGTGTTCGTTGAACAACTGCAGGATCTCGGCGTACCCTCGCAGAAGAAACCCTAAACCCAATGCCTGGCGGAAACCAGGCCGTGATGGTTACTTCAGTCGGTCCTGCAAGTAGCGCTGGTAGTCAGGGATGGCGATTTCTACTTCGCTTTTGAACAGCGAAGAGTCAATCAGGAAGTCTGCGGTGGAGCGGTTGGTGGCGACGGGAATATTCCATACCGTCGCCAGGCGCAGCAGGGCTTTCACATCCGGATCGTGGGGCACCGCGTTCAATGGATCCCAGAAGAAGATCAACATATCGATTTTGCCCTCGGCGATCAGCGCCCCCACCTGTTGGTCGCCCCCCATAGGTCCGCTCAGCATGCTGTTTACCGGAATACCGCTGGCTTGCTGGATCAGGTTGCCGGTGGTTCCGGTGGCATAAAGTTGGTGTTGTTCCAGCACGGACTTATTGTCTTCAACCCATGCCAGCAGGGCTTGTTTACGGTGATCGTGCGCCACCAGCGCAATGTGTTTGCGCGCGGCGATAGTGCGGGTAGTAAATTCCATCTGGAGTTCCTTCGCTAATCGGGTGATGTGCGACAGATTACTGAAACTGTTTTTCACTGCCTAGCGTTTACACCTGAAAATGCGAAGAAAACGCGCCTTTAAATAAAAGGCGTCATCATTCTTGCTTAACGCACTGCCTGTTTATTTGCCCAATGAAGAAAACGTTTCTGCGTTTCTTTGTCTGCCTGCTGGAACCAGTATTGCAGCATTTGCTCGGAAACGTTTTCACCTTTCAGTGTCACCGTGGGGGAGTTTAACGCGGCATTCGCCAGCGGTGAGCCGGGTGTGGAGGCGCGAACATGGGTGAACGCCGGTACGGAAGCCGGGTGCTTCTGACTGTTGTAATCCGCCATCAGCTTTTCCAGATCGATGTTAAGCGTGATGTCGTCGGGGCGTAATACGTCGTGTTTCATGGCCAACGCATTGCCGTTCTTATCAATTACCTGATAATTGAATGTTTTATCAAAACGCTGGCCATCCCGGACATTTTCAATACGCGGCAGCTCAATGGCTACGGAACTGACTTTTTGCGTATTGAAGGTGGCGATCAGCGGAGGTGAAGTATAGACAGTTTGTTCGTTTTGCCCTGAGCGTACAGACTTGGCCACTTTAAATAGTAATTGATGTTGTCCGCCATCCAGCTCCAGGCTGTCAGCGCCTTTTAACAACGAACCTGTCATTTTCTTGCCGTCGACCACCAACAGGTCGATGTCAGGAGAGAGTTTCAGGGTCGTAGCCACGGCAGGCATGCTGATACCGATGCTGAGCAGCGCCGTAACCATCAGACCAAATTTCATTGTTATCTCCTTATAAGCGCATCGCTATTAGTGTTGAATACGCCATAGATTGTGTCAAAGTTTTTCAGCATTACGTTTTTTGGTTACAAATATACACATTTATATTTATTTTGACACTATTTAACCCGGCAGAGGCTGGCAGTGACAGCATCAGACCGCAAAAGTCGCCGGGAGTTTCCGTGACTCTGGGTTTAGCCGATTTAAGGTCCGTGGGTTACACTCGAAACAGGGAAATCCCCCGTCGATAATTGGGAGCGGAAAATGCAAGACATCGATATTGCCGGCCTGCTGCAGCAGGTGAAAACCATTGCGCTGGTGGGCGCCAGTGATAATCCGGCGCGGCCGAGTTTTGGTGTGATGGCCTATCTGCTTGCTCAGGGATATCAGGTTACGCCGGTCAGCCCAAAACTGGCGGGGCAAACCTTGCTGGGCCAGCAGGCCTATGCCACGTTGAAGGATATCCCGCACCCGGTGGACATGGTTGACGTGTTCCGTAATTCAGAGGCTGCATATGCGGTAGCGCAAGAGGCCATTGCGATTGGTGCCAAAGTATTGTGGCTGCAAATCGGCGTCATTAATGAGCAGGCCGCGGCATTGGCAAACGAGGCGGGGCTGAAGGTAGTGATGGATCGCTGCCCTAAAATCGAAATTCCGCGTTTGGGGCTGGAGCACTGAGTAAAAAGCCTGGCATGGTGCCAGGCTTTTATCAGGTGTTTCTCAGGCCTGGCGCATCAGTTGCGCAGGCGTGGAGCTTGTAGCTGGTGGCGAATAGACTCCGCCAACTCGTCCAGCGAAGGTTGTTCAGGATGAGCTTCCTGGGCTTCCCCATCTAACTGCGCTTCTGCAAGATAGGTATGCACCGGCTGGCCTTCTTCGTCTTCCATCACCACGTGGTACCAAGGGGCGAAACGTAAATCGGTATTCGCCGCTATTTCATCAGCCTTAGGCTGTTCCATAGAGTATTCAGGGTCGATATCAATCACCACCCCTAAGTACCCCAGCAGCTTATGCCGAACCTGTTGTCCGATACCGAATTTGCTGGCAATCATGATGACCTCCTGAGAAACAATGCCTTGCTCTCTATATGAGGGCAAAACAGCGTATTTCAAGTTACATCACCCGACACGCAAACCCTTTCAAATACAGCCCTTCAGGATAAGTCGCGATAACCGGGTGATCGGCAGCCTGACGATACTGCTCTATAAATTGTACATCACGCCCGGCATCTACAGCGGCATCGGCCAAAATTTTCTGGAATAAATCGGTTGGCATCAGACCGGAACAGGAGAAGCTGAGCAAAATGCCGCCTGGGTTCAGCAGCTGCAGCGCCAACATATTGATATCTTTGTAACCGCGGCAAGCACCGGCCAGTTGGTTCTTGTTTTCGACGAACTTCGGCGGATCCATAATGATCAGGTCGAATTTTTCACCCTGAGTGCGGTAAGCGCGCAGCAGTTGGAACACGTCGTCACGGACAAATTCTGCTTTGCTCAGGTCTAACTGGTTTAGCTCGACGTTCTGTTTGGCGATATCCAATGCGGCTTGCGACGTATCAACGCTGATCACCTGAGTACAACCGCCCATCAGGGCCGACACGGCGAAGGCACCGGTATAGGAGAAGCAGTTAAGCACGCGGCGGCCGGCGGAATAGTTACGTGCGGCCAGACGGCTGTCGCGCTGGTCGAGGTAAAAACCGGTCTTATGGCCTTGCTGAATATCCACCAGCAGCTTCATGCCATGTTCGGTGATAGGCAGCAGAGCAGGGGGCAGATCGCCCACGACCTGACCCTGAGCCAAGGGTAAACCTTCTTTTTTACGTACCGCGACGTCTGAACGATCGTAGATGGCACATTCCGGGTAACAATGCTGCAAAGCGGTAATCAACGCGGCACGCTGATATTCTGCGCCGGCGGACAGCAACTGCAACACCAGGAAGTTCTGGAAGCGATCGATAGTAATGCCTGGCATACCGTCGGATTCGCCGGCGATAAGGCGGTAACCGTCCAGCCCATCACGTTTGGCAACCCAATCACGCCAGTTTTGCGCCTGTTGTAAACGGCGGATGAAGAATTCGATGTTAATCTCTTCGTCCGGCAAAAAGGTCCAGACGCGGGCGCGGATTTGCGACTCCGGTGAATAGGCACCGCGTGCAAGCCATTTGCCCTGGGCGTCGTGAATATCGATGGTTTCGCCAGACAGGGCTTTACCTTCGACACGTTGAACAGCGCCGGAAAACACCCATGGGTGGCGACGGAGTAAGGACTTTTCACGTCCTTTGGCGAGAAACAGGCGTACGGTCATAATTAAGAATGCTGCCAGCTAGATAAAATGAGTGGCGTTGCCGTGCAGATGCACAGGCAATACCATATACGAAAGTCGATAAGGGGCCGATTATGACACAAGTTTGCATTGCTGCGTATGTCTATGGCGTGGTGCAAGGGGTGGGGTTTCGTTACAACACTCAGCATCAGGCGACGGCGTTGGGGTTAAGCGGCTACGCGCGTAATCTTGATGACGGTAGCGTTGAAGTACTGGCCTGCGGCGAACAACCGCAGGTGGACAAGCTGGTGGAATGGCTGAAAAATGGTGGCCCGCGCAGTGCACGGGTCGATCGCGTGCTGGTGGAGCCGCGAGGCGCGGCCGATTTTCAAGGCTTCAGCATTCGCTATTAGCGTTTCAGATACATTTTACCGGTTTCGGCAGCCCGGCTATTTTGGTTGCCTGTTTGGCCGGGCCTTTGGGGAATAAACGGTAGAGATAGCGGCTGTTGCCTTTCTCTTCGCCGTACTTCTGTGCCATGGCCTTGACCAGCATGCGGATCGCCGGGGAAGTATTAAATTCCAGGTAAAAGCCGCGTACGAAACGCACCACTTCCCAATGTGCTTCGGTCAGCGTTATCTCTTCCTGTGCGGCTAGCAGTGGTGCCAGGGCTTCATGCCAATCGGCGCTGTTTTTCAGGTAACCTTGTGCGTCAGTTTCAATAACCTGACCTTGATACTCCAACATACTGCCTCGGTAATGGATAATTCAGAACGGCCGTCAGTTTAGCAAACTTTTGTCGCTGCAAAAAATAAAGCCCCGCCGGAGCGGGGCCTTGGGTCTTTCTCAGGCGTTAAATCAGTTGCTGCGCGCGAAACCCAGAATGCTCAACAGGCTGATGAACATGTTGTACAGCGATACATACAGGCTAACGGTAGCGCGGATGTAGTTGGTTTCACCGCCGTGGATAATATTGCTGGTTTCCCACAGGATGGCACCGGCGGAGAACAGGATAAACAGCGCGCTAATGGCCAGATGCAGGGCAGGGATCTGCAGGAACAGGTTGGCGATGACCGCAACCAGCAGTACCACAAAACCGGCCATCATCATCCCGGACAGGAACGACATATCCTTGCGGGTAGTCAGCACGTAGGCTGAACAGCAGAAGAACACCACCGCGGTGCCACCCAGCGCCAGCATGATCAGGTCACCGGCTCCGGTATTAATGAATGAACTGAGGATCGGCCCCAGGGCATAGCCCATAAAACCGGTCAGTGCGAAGGCCGCCAGAATACCGGCCGGGCTGTTTGCCAGCTTATGGGTCAGGAACATCAGCCCATAGAAACCGACCAACATCAGCAACAGGCCCGGTGCCGGTAGCCCCAGCATGGTGCTGGCGGTAGCGGTAAGTGCCGAGAATGCCAGCGTCAGCGAAAGCAGAAAGTAGGTGTTACGCAGAACCTTATGCGTGCTCAGTAACGAGTCGCGTGAGGAGGATGAGACGACAATGCGGTCCATAATGATCTCTCTTATCAGGTCATCACAAAATTAGTGACGATGATAGGCAGCGCAAGCGTTTGATTAAAGTTTGTTTACCAATCTTTACCCTTAGTTATCATTGTTGCAACCTTGAGCCGGAGTTGGCGCTTTATTCAACGCTCACACGCCAAATGCTGTTTTTTCGCTCGGTTGAACGGTAATGGGCTTTACAAGCAGATCGGCTATGTTTATAGTTCGGCTCGTTGCGGAGGGGTGGCCGAGTGGCTGAAGGCAACGGTCTTGAAAACCGTCGACGGGAAACCGTTCCAGAGTTCGAATCTCTGCTCCTCCGCCATAAATTATGACCCCGTGCTCTCTGAGCGCGGGGTTTTTTATTTTGTTTTTCCCTCGGCATGCCATTCAGCATGCCAATCCCTCTGGCTCGCGCTGCCAGCCCTGAGAATACATCGGACAGGTTACGCAGCTTCTCCCTGGTAACGCGCACGTTGCCTACCCCAACCCACGAGAGCACATCATTGAAGGCGATCGGTTCACTGCCATCAACTGAAACAGACAACGTCCTCCGGGTTGTACAACCAATGATTTCTTCTCGAACTCCACTCTGCGAAAATAAGTAAACATCATTTAAGTGAAAGGCAAAGGTCTTGCTAGCGAGGCGGGCCGTTATCTTTTTGCTTGTTCAGTCATGCGCGGCCTCGCATTTTTTTAAAAAATTATAAAATCAGACTTTTCTCGCAAGGCGGTTGAAATTCACCCAATGCTGACCTTAAGTCTAATTGATCATTTACCGCACACCCTTATCCCATGCGGTTTGTGATATCTTTCTGCGAAAGTTCTTATAAATCAATTTGATGATCTTTTATTGCTAAATCCCCAGGCTGTAATTATTTGTTACAAAATTAAATTTCCAATCATACCGTTAACATTTTTAAACTCCAATCAATAGGTAATATTCTGAAATTATCACTTTTCAGATCAAGACCTGAAAGTACTGTGTCATGCTCGCTAGTGAATGGAATGCGCTCGCTTTTGACCCCAGTTTTGATTTGTGCCGGATGGCACGAGCAGGGATGTTGTTTTGGCAAGATAAGCATTTCTTATTAATTTCTCAGTGGCATTGACCATTTCTATCATTCCATAGAACAGGGACAGCCATGTCTAACTCCTATCAGTCCGAGATCCCCAAAGCTCGCGTCAACATAAAACTCGATCTGCACACCGGTGGTGCTCAGAAGAAAACCGAATTGCCCCTTAAGCTGATGGTGGTGGGGGATTACAGCAATGGTGCCGAGCAACGCCCGCTGTCTGAGCGTGAAAAGGTCAACGTTAATAAAAACAATTTTGACAGCGTGTTGGCAGAATTCTCTCCCTCCATAAATCTTTCCGTTGAAAACACCCTGGCCGGTGACAGTAGCGAAGAGAACGTCAGCCTGACTTTCCGTGAGATGAACGATTTCACACCGGAGCAGGTAGCCCGCCAGATCCCCCAGCTTAAAGCCATGCTTGCCATGCGCAATCTCCTTCGCGACCTCAAGGCCAACCTGTTGGATAACCAGGCTTTCCGCAAAGAGCTGGAAAAAATCCTGCTCGACCCGGCGCTTAGCGCTGAACTGCGTAGTGAGCTGTCTGCTCTGGCACCGAAGCAAGCATAACGGTCGCGATGTTTAACGGATTAACGAAGAGAAAATGCTGATGTCTGTAAAAAATGAGAATACCGCTGGCGGTGAGAGCGTGGTGCTGGAGCGTCCGGAAGCGAGCAGCGTGTATGCTTCCCTGTTTGAAAAAATCAATCTGAGTCCGGTCTCTGAACTGAGTGCGCTGGATATCTGGCAGGATAACCAGGCAATGTCCGATGCCACGGCAGACGAGCGTCTGACTGCCGGGATGCAGGTCTTTCTGGAGTGCCTGAGCAAGGCTGGCTCCAGGGTCGAAAAGCTGGACAGAACCCTGATTGACCACCACATCGCGGAGCTGGATTATCAGATTAGCCGCCAACTGGATGCGGTCATGCACCATGAGGCATTCCAGTCGGTAGAATCCCTGTGGCGCGGAGTGAAGTCGCTGGTCGACAAAACCGACTTCCGTCAGAACGTCAAAATCGAGCTGCTTGATCTGTCGAAAGACGACCTGCGTCAGGATTTTGAAGACGCGCCGGAGATTATTCAGAGCGGATTATACCAGCACACATATACCGCAGAATACGATTCTCCGGGTGGAGAGCCGATTGCCGCGCTGATTTCTGCCTACGAGTTTGATGCCTCTGCGCAGGACGTTGCCCTGTTGCGCAACATTTCGAAAGTGTCTGCTGCAGCACATATGCCGTTTATCGGCTCTGCTGGCCCGAAATTCTTCCTCAAAGACAATATGGAAGACGTGGCGGCGATTAAAGATATTGGCAACTACTTCGATCGTGCCGAATACATCAAGTGGAAATCCTTCCGCGAGACGGATGACTCCCGTTATATCGGCCTGGTGATGCCGCGTGTACTGGGCCGCCTGCCGTACGGTCCGGACACCGTGCCGGTGCGCAGCTTCAACTACGTCGAAGAAGTGAAAGGCCCGGATCACGACAAATATCTGTGGACCAACGCCTCGTTTGCGTTTGCCGCCAACATGGTGCGCAGCTTCATCAACAACGGCTGGTGTGTACAAATCCGTGGCCCGCAGGCCGGTGGTGCCGTTCAGGATCTGCCTATCCATCTGTACGATCTGGGCACCGGCAATCAGGTGAAGATCCCGAGTGAGGTGATGATCCCGGAAACCCGCGAATTTGAATTCGCCAACCTCGGCTTTATCCCGCTGTCGTACTACAAGAATCGAGATTATTCCTGTTTCTTCTCCGCCAACTCCACCCAGAAACCGGCGCTGTATGACACAGCCGATGCGACGGCCAACAGCCGCATCAATTCGCGCTTGCCGTATATCTTCCTGCTGTCGCGTATAGCGCATTACCTGAAGCTTATTCAGCGTGAAAATATCGGCACCACCAAGGACCGCCGCTTGCTGGAACTGGAACTCAATACCTGGGTGCGTAGCCTGGTGACAGAAATGACCGATCCGGGCGATGACCTGCAGGCGTCTCACCCGCTGCGTGATGCGAAAGTGACGGTAGAAGATATCGAGGATAACCCGGGCTTCTTCCGCGTGAAGCTGTATGCCGTGCCGCACTTCCAGGTGGAAGGGATGGACGTGAATCTTTCGCTGGTTTCCCAGATGCCAAAAGCAAAAGCCTAAATAAGGCAGGAAGCCGATGAAAACGGAACAACCGTTATGGGGCAGGGGCATCATGGTCTCTCCCCAGCATTTCCAGCAACAGGCTGCGTATGCGGCCTGGTCTGCGGAATGCATTGCCCGAATGGGACTCAATCACCCCTGGGGAATGATTGAGTCTGCCTTTGAACCGGACGCACTGAAACTCGGTCGTCTGCAGGCCCGTAAGCTGCATGTCCGTTTCCCGGATGGGACACTTATCGATACAGATAATGCCGATGCGTTGCCGCCGGTTCTGTCACTGGACAGCGAATCGCATGATGTGGTGGTGCTACTGGCGCTGCCCCTGCTGCGGGCGAATGGCGGCAACTGCCTGCAACCTGACGAGGTGGCCGATCGTCCGGTGCGTTTCCGTCAGCGTTGGCGGGACGTGCGTAACCAGTTTGGTGAGGACACCCGCCAGATAGCGGTGATGCAGCCGGAACTGACGCTGCGCTTTGCCCATCAGAATAACGGTGATTATCTGACCTGCCCGGTGGCCCGCCTGCAGCAGGATTTGCAGGGCGTCTGGCGGCTTGATGACAGTTTTCTCCCGCCGCTGCTGACCGTACAGAGCAGCCGCTGGTTGGCGACCCAACTCGAACAGCTGATGACCCAACTGCGCGCCCGTCTGATCCGTTTGATGGCCATGCGCCGCGAAAGCAATGAGCGGATGGCGGATTTTGCGGTGGCTGACGTATCCCTGTTCTGGCTGCTGAATGCCCTCAACAGTGCTGAGCCGGTGCTGGGCCAGTTCCAGCGCAATCTGCAGAGCCCGGCAGAACGCCTTCATACCGAACTGTCCCGTCTGGCCGGCAGTTTGCTGACCTTCTCCCTGGAACATCAGGTGAGTGCGATACCGGCCTATCAGCACGAGCAACTGAATGCCGTTTTCCCACCGCTGTTTGATCTACTGAGCGATTTGCTGGAAGCGAGCCTGCCGTCACGGGTGGTGTCAATTGAGCTTGAGCACGATAAGCGGCTGCACTTCTGGCAGGCACGTCTGCACGATCCCCGTCTGCGTGAAGGTGCCGACTACTACCTGTCGGTACGCTCCCCGATGCCGGTGGCGCAGTTGCAGGAGCAGTTCCCGCGTCAGTGCAAAGTGGGAAGCCCGGATCATGTCAGGGGTATCGTGAATTCCTCACGCGTCGGGGTTCCGCTGACACCGCTGCGCCATGTGCCGGCGGCCATTCCACTGCGTCTGGAGAACCAATATTTCAGCCTCGATGTCTCCCATCCCCTGGCAACTGACATGCTCGACAGCGGCAACTGCATGTTTTATGTCCCGGGTATGCTTGGTGAGCCGGAGCTTGAACTCTTTGCGGTGCTGAGAACATGAGTGAACGTCAACGCGGGACAGCCGCGTCCATTGATATCGATGCCCTGCTGCAAGACACCTGGCTACAGGTCGTCAGCCTGCGCCACGGCCCGAAATTCCAGGACGGGGAAGGACGCAAACTGTGGGAGCACTGCATTACTGATGTCGAGCGTGTACAGCGTGAGTTGAAAGCGAGCGAGCTCGATGAGGCCAGCTGTCAGCATATTCTCACTGCACAGTGTGCGCTGCTCGACGAGGCGGTCAAAGGTCGCGGTGTGGAAGATGATGCCTGCGTACAGTGGTATGACATTCCGCTGCAGGGGCATTTCCTCGGCACCATGGATGCCGGTGACACCCTGTGCGATCGGATGCGCGATGTGCTGCGTGAACCGGCTCCAGACCAGGCTGTCGTGACCTGCTTTCAGCGGGTCATGATGCTGGGATTCCTCGGCAGTTTCCGCTCACTGAACGACCCGGAGCGCCAGAAACTCGTCAGCGCACTCAGTGAACATGTCCCGACCTTCAGCTATCCACAAGCCCATCCTGTCCTGGCGGAAAGCCGTGCCGGGCGGGGAATGGGGGGATGGCTGGCGTCATGGCCGGTGCGGATTGGCCTGAGCGTGATTGTGGTCGCCGCCCTGTGGTGGGGGCTGAACAACTGGCTCGATCAGATGCTGTTGACCCTGTTGCCGGGAGCCGTGAAATGAGTCCTGCACAACAGCGTGGGCTTGCGCTGTGGGCCGTCCTGCTGAGTGCAGTGGTCTGCCTGGTTTTTCTGCCTGCATCCCGGCTGGTGTCCGTTCTTGTTTTTCTGGTTGTTCTGGGGCTGATTGCGGCGTCCTGGTACGTCGCCAGCCGTCGTGTTCAGCACGACGTCACCCTGCGTCTGCAAGGTCTCCCGGAGGCGGCATATCGCCAGCCGGTGGTGTTGGTCTGTGGCGATCTGTCGTTGGCCTGGCCGGAACCGTTACCGGTGCTGACCGTCACTCAGGGTGTTGGATCCGGGTGGAAGACCACCAGAGCCTGGAGCAGGTGGCCCGACGGGTACTGTGGCAGCGCCCTGACTGGGGGCGTCAGCTGTCGGTGATGGTCAGTGTCTGCCCGCAGAAGCACGCTGACTGCGAAGCACTGACCAGGCGCCTGCTGACTCTGCGCTGGCAAATCAACCAGTTGCGTAAGGATACCGGGCATTCCGTGCCGCTGATACTGAATGGTCAGGTCGGCAGCGCGATAACGAATGAGCTGCTCTGGCAGGCGGCGATCCCGGTGGAAGGGGTGAGGGTCTGGCGGGAGTCTTCAGCACCGAGCTCTATCGCCGCATGGGTCACTACCGGCGGAACGCCAGCAATGCAGCAACAGGTGCTGATGAACAGCCTGATGAGCTGGTTCCATCAGCACGTCAACGCCGTCTTTTGGGATGAGAACCCCGATGTTCAGGCCATTGCACCTACAGCGGTGCTGTGGGGAATGGGGCCTATCCTTGCCGGGAGCCTGGCGTCATCGGCCTGGACTGCGTGGTTGTCGCGTCACACCGCCATGCAGCAGGTGACGGGTTGGCAGCCGGTGGGGACGGACAGTACGGTGATATCACCACTCCCGGATTTCGTCCTGCCGCTGCTGCCGGAAGGGCGAGGATTAACCTCGCGGGGTCGTGCCTGGCGCTGTGCACTCGGGATCTTCACACTGGCGGCCATTGCGGCGCTGCTCAGCAGTGGCTGGAACAATCGCCAGCTGCTGCACCGCGTAAGCTTCGATATTGCCCGGTATGACCGTATCACGATAGATGATTACGGTCCGAAAACCGATGCCGTCGCGGTCCTGCGAGAGGATGCCGCGCAGCTGGATGACCAGGCGCGTAATGGCGTACCGGCCCGGATGAGCCTCGGCCTGTATCAGGGCGAGCGTCTGCGTATGCCGGTGTTGGATGCGGTCCGCTCGTATGTTCCGCCGCCACCGCCGTCCAAACCTCAACCGAAGCCGGCCCCGAAAATTGTGCGGCTCGACAGCATGTCGCTGTTCGATTCCGGTAAATACGCGCTGAAGGCGGGCTCCACCAAAATGCTCATTAACTCCCTGGTGGGCATCAAAGCCAAGCCGGGCTGGCTGATTGTGGTGGCAGGCCACACGGATAACACCGGCAATCCACCACTCAATCAGACGCTTTCCCAGAAACGTGCCGCAGCAGTACGCGACTGGATGCGTGATACCGGCGATGTGCCGGAAAGTTGTTTTGCGGTGCAGGGCTATGGCGAAAGTCGGCCGGTTGCCACCAATGACACTCCGGAAGGCCGTGCGCTTAACCGGCGTGTCGAAATCAGTCTGGTACCTCAGGCAGATGCCTGCCGGATACCGGGCAACACCCCGACGTCATCACTGGATGGTGACGTATCAAAAAACGAAATGGAGAAGTAAACCATGGCAATTCCAGTTTATCTTTGGCTGAAAGACGACGGCGGCGCGGACATTAAAGGATCTGTAGATGTTAAAGACCGCGAAGGCAGCATTGAAGTGGTGGCGCAGCAACACAACCTGTATATCCCGACCGATAACAACACCGGCAAGCTGACCGGCACCCGTATCCATACCCCGTTCCTGTTCACCAAGGAAATCGACTCTTCCAGCCCGTATTTGTACAAGGCAGTGACCACCGGCCAGACCCTGAAATCAGCTGAATTCAAGTGGTACAAAATCAACGACGCCGGTCAGGAAGTGGAGTACTTCAACACCAAGCTGGAAAACGTGAAGGTGGTGAAGGTGAATCCGGTCATGCATGACGTGAAAGACCCGGCTTACGAGAAACACAATCACCTCGAACAGCTTGAGCTGCGTTACGAAAAAATCACCTGGACCTACAAAGACGGCAACATCATTCATTCCGATTCCTGGAACGAACGCGCCACGGGGTAAGCCTGATGCGGGCAGGTTTTCCTGTCCGCAGTTTTTTGCTGAGTGTCTGCCGTGCGGGCACTCAGCAAAGAAAAACACAATCTGCCCGCCTGACCTTATGCGCTTTAGGTTCCTTTTACAGGAAATAGCGATGGGCGGTAGCGTGCCAGGGAACCGATAAAGAGAGAGAATTATGGAAAATTCAGCCGCCTTGTTACGCCGACTTAATCCTTACTGTGCCCGTGCGTTAGAAGGTGCAGCATGCCTGTGTCAGACCCGCGCCCACGCCGAAATTTTACCCGAACACTGGCTGCTGAAATTGCTGGAGCAGGGCGAAGGTGACCTGACGGTGCTGGCGCGCCGTTATGAGTGGGATATGGACGCTCTGTGGCAGGATTTACTCGGCTGGCTGGATAACCTGCCGCGTTCCGTGCGCAGCCGTCCTCAGTTGTCAGGCGCCATTGAATCCTTGTTGAAACAGGCGTGGATGTTTGCCTCGCTTGAAGGCAGCGAACACATCCGTAGTGTGCATTTGTTGGCCGCAATGATAGAAATGCCCAAAATGTTGCGCTGTGATGGCGTGTGGCCGCTGCTGACGCTGGGGCAGAGCCAGCTTGAGCGTCTGCGCCCGTTGCTGGACGCACAATCGGACGAGCGTGAGGACGTTCAGCAGGAAGAAGCGCTGGCACAGACGCACGGTGGAGACGTTGAATTCGTCGGCCGTCCGGTCGGTGCAGAGATAAAAGAAGGTGAACTCAATCCTGCGCTCCAGAACGCACTGGATAAGTTCACGCTTGATGTCACCGCTAAAGCGAAAGAGGGCAACATTGACCCGGTCTTTGGCCGCGATACCGAAATCCGCCAGATGGTGGATATTCTCTCAAGACGTCGCAAGAACAACCCGATTCTGGTCGGCGAACCGGGTGTGGGTAAAACGGCGCTGGTGGAAGGCCTGGCGCTGCGCATTGCCGAAGGAAATGTTCCGGAATCACTGAAAACCGTCAGTCTGCGCACCCTCGACCTGGGCCTGCTGCAGGCCGGTGCCGGTGTGAAAGGTGAGTTTGAGCAGCGCCTGAAAAACGTTATCGACGCCGTGCAGCAGTCTCCGACCCCTATTCTGTTGTTTATCGACGAAGCACACACCATTATCGGGGCGGGTAACCAGGCAGGCGGGGCAGATGCGGCTAACCTGCTGAAACCCGCGTTGGCGCGTGGCGAACTCAGAACTATCGCCGCCACCACCTGGAGCGAATACAAACAGTATTTTGAACGCGATGCCGCGCTGGAGCGCCGCTTTCAGATGGTTAAGGTCGACGAGCCGGATGACGACACAGCCTGTTTAATGCTCAGAGGCCTGAAATCTCGTTATGCCGAACATCACGGCGTGCATATCACCGATGACGCAGTTAAGGCCGCAGTCACGCTCTCTCGCCGTTACCTGACCGGCCGTCAATTGCCGGACAAGGCGGTTGACCTGCTCGACACCGCAAGCGCCCGCGTGCGCATGAGCCTCGAAACCGTGCCTGAAGAAATTACCCGTCTGAAAGCGCAGCGGATTGCACTGGTTCTGGAAGAGCAGGCCTTACTGGAAGATATCGCTGTCGGCGGTCATTCCCATGGTGAGCGGTTGGCCGGGATTGAAAAATTGTGCCTTGCGCTGGATGCGGATATCGGCACGCTAGATCAACGCTTTAGCGAAGAGAAAGCACTGGCAGAGCAACTGATGGTTTGTCGTCAGGCTTCTCACTCAGAGGGCTGCCGCCGCCAGGCGGACGTCCACAACCTGCAGCAACAGCTGAAAAACCTGCAACGGGATGAGGCGCTGATTCAGGTGGATGTGGACTCTCGCACCGTGGCCAACGTGATTGCCGACTGGACCGGTGTCCCGCTCTCTTCATTGATGAAAGACGAGCAGACTGAACTGTTGGGTCTGGAAGCGGAAATCGGCAAACGCGTTGTAGGCCAGGATGTGGCGCTCAGCGCGATTGCGCAGCGCCTGCGCGCCGCCAAAACCGGCCTGACCTCGGAGAATGGTCCGCAGGGCGTGTTCCTGCTGGTCGGCCCGAGCGGCACGGGTAAAACCGAAACCGCACTCACGCTGGCCGATGTGCTGTACGGCGGTGAGAAATCGCTTGTCACTATCAATCTGTCCGAATACCAGGAGCCGCATACCGTTTCCCAGTTGAAGGGCTCGCCACCGGGCTACGTCGGTTACGGTCAGGGCGGCATTCTGACCGAAGCGGTGCGTAAACGCCCCTACAGCGTGGTGCTGCTCGATGAAGTGGAAAAAGCACACCGCGATGTCATGAATCTGTTCTACCAGGTGTTTGACCGTGGCTTTATGCGCGACGGCGAAGGCCGCGAAATCGACTTTCGCAACACGGTTATTCTGATGACCTCCAACCTCGGCAGCGACCCCATCATGCAACGGCTGGATCAACAGCCAGAAGCCACCGAAGGCGATTTGCACGAACTGCTGCACCCAATATTGCGTGACCACTTCCAGCCCGCGCTGCTGGCCCGCTTCCAGACCGTGATTTACCGCCCGCTGAGTGAGCCCGCGATGCGCATCATTGTTGAAATGAAACTCGGACAGGTCAGCAAACGCCTGCACCGTCACTACGGCCTGACCACGCATATCGATGAAAGTCTTTTCGACGCCCTTACCGCCGCCTGCCTGCTGCCGGATACCGGCGCGCGTAATGTCGATAGCCTGCTCAACCAGCAAATTTTACCGGTGCTGAGCCAGCAGTTGCTGACTCGCATGGCTGCAAAACAGAAACCGCGGTCGTTACGTCTTGGCTGGAGTGAGGAAGAGGGCATAGGGCTGGAGTTTGACCCTACACAAGGAGAGCGCGTATGAGCACCAGTCTCCCGATAAGATTCAGCCATAACCACCACCTGCTGGCGATAAAAGGAGGTGAGTCAGAACTTGATGTGCTGGCGTTTGAAGGCAACGAGGCCCTGAGCAAGCCGTTCAGCTACCGCATTGAGTTCACCAGTAACGACCACGCCATCAGCAAGGAAATGATGCTGATGAAAACAGGGGCTCTGACGTTGCAGGCACCTGTCGACCAGGGCTACGGCATTAAAATTCAGCAGCCGCTTCGGGTTCTCCAGGGCGTGGTGAGTGGCTTTGAACGCCTCAGCACCTCAAAAGATGAAACCCATTACGCCCTGACGCTACAGCCGCGTCTGGCATTGCTCGACCGCTCGCGTCAGAACGCGGTTTATCAGGATATGTCGGTGCCGCAGATTGTGGAAAAAATCCTGCGCGAGCGCCACAACCTGCGCGGGCAGGATTTTCTGTTTTCGCTAACCAGAGAATACCCGCGGCGTGAACAGGTGATGCAGTACGGCGAGGATGACCTGCACTTTATCACCCGCCTGCTGGGTGAGGTGGGGATCTGGTTCCGTTTCACCACCGACACACGCCTGAACATCGACGTGGTGGAGTTTTACGACAGCCGCCAGGGCTACGAAAAAGGCCTGATTCTGCCGTCGGTACCGCCATCGGGCCAGCACGCGCAAGGCATGGATTCGGTATGGGGGATGGCGAGCCATCACAACGTGGTGCAAAAGCAGGTCAGTACCCACGATTACAACTACCGCCAGGCCACCAATGACATGAACACCCAGGTGGATGCGACCCGCGGTGACAGCACCACCTACGGCGAGGCTTACCACTATGCCGAGAACTACCTGACGCAGGGCAGCACTTATGACCCTAACCCGGCTCCGGAGTCCGGCGCGTTTTATGCCCGCGTGCGTCACGAACGCTACCTGAACGGCCAGACCCAACTCAGCGCCATCACCAGTTGCCCGATACTGGCGCCCGGACAGGTACTGAAAGTCACCGGCGGTTATGAAGTGGCGGAGGCGTTCAACCAGGGCGTGCTCATCACCGGGATGAAAAGCGCGGCCCGCCGTGATAAAGATTTTGAGGTGCATTTCAGCGGTATCCCGGACAGCACCGATTTTGGCTTCCGCCCGGAACCCGGTGAGCGTCCGGTGATGGCGGGCACATTGCCCGCCCGCGTGACCAGCACCACGGAAAACGACACCTACGGGCATATCGATAAAGACGGCCGCTATCGCGTCAACATGCTGTTTGACCGTGATAACTGGGAGACCGGGTTCGAGAGCCTGTGGGTGCGTCAGTCCCGCCCGTACGCCGGCGACACTTATGGTCTGCACCTGCCGCTGCTGGCAGGCACCGAAGTGGCGATAGGCTTTGAGGACGGCAACCCGGACAGGCCGTACATCTCCGGCGTGTTGCACGACTCGGCGCACGGCGACCATGTCACCATCCGTAACTACAAGCGCAACGTATTGCGCACACCGAGCAACAACAAAATCCGCCTCGATGACAGCCGGGGCCAGGAGCATATCAAGGTCAGCACCGAGTACGGCGGCAAGAGCCAGCTGAATCTCGGACATCTCGTTGACTGCGAGAAGCAAAAACGGGGCGAGGGTTTTGAACTCAGAACCGACAGCTGGGGCGCGATTCGGGCGCAGAAGGGCATTTTCATCAGCGCAGACGGTCAGGCAAAGGCGCAGGGCCAGGTGCTGGAGATGCAACCGGCGGTCAGCCTGCTGAAAGGGGCCGTTAATCAGATCACTGAATGGGGAAGCATCACCCAGACGCATCATAATTTTTCCCCAGATACGGATCCGCTTGGAGCATTGGTTAACGGGGCCAGTGAACTGAAAGAAGCAGCCTTACTGATGAGCGCGCCAAAAGGTATCGCTGCTGTAACCCCTGAAACTACGCTGTTGCACAGCGGAAAAGGCCTGTACCTGCAGAGTTTGGGGGAAGTGAATATTGCCACGGCGCAACGCTATTCAGTCAATGCCAGCAAAGCGATATCCCTGTTGGCCAAGGATGAAGGGATGCGTCTGGTGTCGGCCAGGGGGCCTCTGACGGTGGAATCTCATGCCGATACCTTATCTCTGACGTCACTAAAAGATATCACCGTCCAGTCCACGCAGGGGCACCTGCAACTGACGGCGAAAAACGGTATCACTATCGGCTGTGGCGGCGCCTACATCCGCCTGACCCCGCAGGGGGAAGTCGAAATTCACGGGCCTGGATTAATCAGTCTGAAGGGGCAGCATAACTTGCAGGGGCCCGCCAGCGAAGATTTCCCACTGCCTGAATTGCCGGCGTCGGTGTGTAAAGAGTGCCTGAAAAAAGCGCAGGAAGAGGCGATGGGAGCAGTATTACGTGGATAATTTACAGCGCGTTGCTTTTTCTGCCGCCGACCAATGGCTGGAGCAAGCCGGGTTTTTAAGTCTTAACGCTGGTCTTAACTACATTGATGTGATTATCGATCAGGCGGGTTCAGAGCGGCCAGTGGCGGAGGCACTGAACCAGCTATCGCCAGCGGTTCGCCAGGCCTCGCTATTTGAGGGGACACCAGAAGAAGGCATGCAGGACGACGGACCGGTACTGGTACGGCTCTTCTGGCCGGAATGGCAACATAAAGCTTTGCTTGCTGAGTTTATGCAGTATTGGGGAGGAGCTTCCCGCCTGATGCTGCTGATTAGCCCACTGGTGTTTGATGAACTGAAAAGTCGCCTGGGGGCTCTGACCCAATTTGAATGGGGAGATCAAACCGGCGTATTACGCTTTTACGACAGCCGCGTGTTCCCTGCGTTATTGAGTCATGTGTTATCTGAAGAACAACAAGTCGCTTTTACCGATATCGCGTTTTACTGGGGCTGGCAGGATCGTGATATGTGTCAAATCTGGAAGCAGGGAAGTATTGGGTCAGATAGCAGGACTTTGCCAGATCCGACAATACTCACGTTTAACGACCAGCAGATAGAAAATATAGGTTGCATCAGTGATGCCGAAATGTTGGCCAGGAATATCGAGAAGGAAAATATCTCCCGGGAAAAAAATTTCCAGCGTTGTTTTTCCGCCTCTCTGGCAGCTAGTCATGAGGGATATTTTGGCGAGCTCAGTGACTATATTCAACAATTTGATGGGAGCAACGGTGGTGGGTATGAAAAAGAAGGGGCCTAAAAGTTCCCGATTAAAGAGCCGATGAGGATGAAGGAGTCGGCGCAATGTCTCAAATAAACAGAGCGCTAATGAAAAATATTCTCGGGAGGCGTTAATGATTAAATGGCTATTTATATTTCTGACAATATTGGTCGTGCCCGGGTGTTCCGGTGCGGGGAGTAATGATTATACCGCAGGGGATTTACGTGCCAAAAATCATGTTGCTGGTCAGAATATTAACTGGTTTAGCGTTAATGGCCATAGAGCACCTGGATTAGGTGGCGGCTATTGCTGCGTCATGCTGCCCCTGAAATGGACCCCGGACCTGAAAGCCCGTATCGAGTGGGAAGTCGATCCTAATCCAAATGAATATATACCATTCAAAAAGAAAGGGTCCGGATATGAAGAAGGTGCTTATGCCCGCCATGCAGCAAACTACCAGAAACACAGTACCGTGGTGGATATTCCCCAGTACGGCAAAGAACGCTGCGGGATCAGCGTCCACTTCCTGCCCTGTAATCAGGTGAAGGTCACGACGGTGTGCGAGGGGTACGGTACGCCGACTTACCCGATTAAAGAGCCGATGAATATGGAAGAGCCTGCTCAATGTCCCAAATAAAGGTGGGCCTAATGAAAATAATTCAAGGAGACGTTAATGATTAAATGGCTATTTATCTTTCTGACAATACTGGTCGTGCCCGGGTGTTCCGGTGCGGGGAATGATGATTATACCTCTGGAGATATTCGGGGATTTAATCATACTCAACAAGGTATCAATTCTTTTACCATCAACGGTTATGGTGGTCGGCTAACAGGGAATAGTTGTTGCATTATGCTGCCCCTGAAATGGACCCCGGACCTGAAAGCCCGTATCGAGTGGGAAGTCGATCCTGATACAGCTTCTCCTTTCCCGGGATATCAGGATAGGGAGAAATATAAAAAGTGGGAAAAAGAGGTTAAAGCCAGCTACCAGAAACACAGTACCGTCGTCGATATTCCCCAGTACGGCAAAGAACGCTGCGGGATCAGCGTCCACTTCCTGCCCTGTAATCAGGTGAAGGTCACGACGGTGTGCGAGGGGTACGGTACGCCGACTTACCCGATTAAAGAGCCGATGAATATGAAGGAGCCAGCGCAATGTCCCAAATAAACTCAGGGTTACCCTGCTGGGCACCGCCTGCGTTCCCGGAAGGAGGGCATCTGGCGCTCTCGCCAGCCCAGGTTAATGCCAACTATAAAAAACAAATTCGCGAGGTGGACGCGTTTAAAATGCTGCTGAGCGAACAGGCCGGGCGGCGAGTTGGCTTTACCTGCAGCCAGAGCCTGCATATCAGCCTGTTTTTTGATGGCACCGGTAATAATGAAGAGAACGATACCAAAGTTGCCAACCCGCCTCACCCGACAAATATTGCGAAATTATTTCATGCTGCTTACCCAACGGTCGCGGAACAAAAGGGGTATTTTTCATACTACATCCCCGGCGTAGGCACCCCGTTCCCGAAAATCAATGAATTTGATTACAGTACCGATGGCCTGGCCTTTGCCGCGGGCGGAGAAGACCGCATCAACTGGGGATTGCTGCGTCTGGTGGATGCCCTGAGGTATGCCATTACCCCCACGCACCAGCGCCTGGATGATGGGGTTGCCCGTGGGCTGCTGCCTGATATGCGCGCGCACTGGCCGATAACCGGCGAAGTGAACCGGCGTAATGCAATTAACAAACTGCTGGCACCGTTAAAAGCTCAGGTAAAGCAGGCTAAACCCCATTTACTCACTATCAAACTGTTTATCTACGGCTTCTCCCGTGGCGCTGCGGAGGCCCGTACCTTTGTTAACTGGCTGACGGAGCTGTTTGCCACGCCGCCGGGTGGCGAGCGCCCAGAGATGAGTCTGCTGGGGCTGCCGCTGAACATTGAGTTTTTGGGTATTCTGGATACCGTACCCTCGGTTGGCATTGCCCACGTTGCCCCCGGCGCCACCGGGCATATGGGTTGGGCCGACGGTACCCAGCAGTTACCGGATGAAACCCGTTTCCCGGGGTTGATTCGCTGCTGTCGTCATTTTATTGCCGCTCATGAGCAGCGGCTCAGTTTCCCGCTCGATTCCGTTCGCCGGCCTGACGGCAGCTATCCGGCCAGTACCCTGGAAGTGGTGTATCCGGGCATGCACTCGGATGTCGGCGGCGGCTACCCGCCGGGCGACCAGGGAAAATCCCGGGGCGGCGTGGGGGAGCTGCTGTCGCAGATTGTGCTGCACGATCTTTATCTTGCTGCTTTTGAGGCGGGGGCGCCGCTGACGGTCTCTCCTGAATTGATCACGCCTTTAATTAAAGATATTCAGCCTTCCAGAAAAATGTCACGTGACTCAATTACCGAATTTAACATTTCTAATGTTCTCATCAATCGTTTCAATCTCTGGCGTCAAACGCTAATGAACGATGCCCCTGACGAGGAAACGGCTGCCACTGAACCCGGTTACCGTCCTTATCAGCTCCCCCACGTGTTGGAAAGTGTGATTATCGAACAGATGGCGTGGATCACCGCCTGGCGTATTGGTCGCTATGCTCATAACAGCCTGCTGGTTCAGCCTTTTTATGATAATGCCCCACAGTTACCTCCCGATAAACTTAATAAGGAAAAAGCAGATTACGAAACGGCTCAGGCGAAACTGCTCAAAAAACGTAAGGCGATTGACCGCCGCCAGCCCAACTGGCAGGACCGTATCGAACAGGGTAAACCGGATTACGACCCCACCAATGCCCAATACCAGTTGCGTGAAGCCGCGCGCGAGTTTGAGCATGATTACCGCAACTGGTATCGCGATATCAATGGTGGCTTCTGGAATAAAACCAAACAAATAATCCTCGATGTTATCCCTAAAGCCCCGGTTTATCTGCTCAACGGGGACGATGTGAATGCTGAATACCAGCAGATGCGGGATGGAGGCGACTATTACTATATCCGTCTCTTTACCGACAGTCTGGGTACCGGTATCCAGACACCTCCCGGGGCTGAACTTCTGGCGTTTTATGACGAACAAATCCACGATTCCCGCGCCTGGTTTATGCAAAGCGCGTTGGGCGGCAGAGAACCCTGGGGCGGTTATTTCCGTTACCGGATGATCTACTTTGGTGATATCGCCAACAAGCAGCTCCAGCTTATTTCAGTTGAAGGCAAAATCGTGGGGGCGACCTCTACGTCTAACCGGGTCGAGTATACGGTTGAAGCGCGGGAGCAGGACGGACAGCTCTCTGAGGTGCACAAGGTTAAAGATTTAGCGAATGGTCATGTGCAGACCTTGTCACCGTCAGCGATGCTGCCAGCGGATAACGCGCCGGGCCAGGTGGCTGCACGCCAACAATCGCAGATTATTGCCGCTGAACATCAGGCGATGCTGACCGCCGCCACGACCCGACTGCAACAGTCTGGCGCCAGAATTATCTGACGTCTGATGTGTTCAACTAAAAAATAAGGTGTTCTGATGAAACAGGTGATACGTCAGGGCGATGCTCTGCGGGAATATGGTGGTCAGGTACTGGGCGGGCATTATCTTTGTTTTGGCAAAGGTATTGCCATCAAAGGTGATCCGGTCAAATGCAATAAGCACGGCATGACCACGATTGTTGAAGGCAGCGAATTATCAAACGTTGACGGTCAGCCTGTCGCGTTACACGGGCATCACTGCGCCTGTGGATGCACGCTGGTGAGTTCATTTCCTGATTGTGGTATTGCGCAGTGAGGCCACTTCCGGCGTTTCCCTCCTACAACGTCGCCCATGCGCCGGACACCAGACGTTGGCTGGCGGTCGGTTCGCTGCTGGTGTTGCTTGTGGGTGGCGGTATTGCATTGCGACAGGGCGTTCAAGCCGGTGTGGGGAACATCATCACCGGGATGTTTATCATCTTGAGTATCATGCTGGTTATCTGGTTGTTTTATATGCTGTATTACCGCTGCTCTGTGCATCATGCCATGCTCTGGCAACGGACGGTGCTGCAGGAATACCAACACTGGTGGTATCTGCATCGACAGTGCTTCGCACTGTGCGAGGTGGTGTTGATCGGGCCTGCTGGCGCTGAACTGTCTGACTGGTTGCGGCTGCTTAAGCGTGAGCAGCCGCAACCAGGGGAATGGCAGGAAGCTCAGGGTAAAGCCCTGCGTGTTGCGCGAACCTTCTCGCCCGATGTTGATGAACGAGAAAAACAACTGGCCAGGATGCTGGTTTTGCAGTGGAAAGGCCAGAGCGAAGGTAAAACCATCTCTGCGTTACAGCGCTGCTACTGGCAGGGCAGTGCAACGGCTTGGCAGGCGTTTGTTGTTCAGATGAAAGCATCTTTCCCGGCGGTGGTGTTGCCGGAACAACCGGAACCCTGGCAGGGAGAGCTAACACTGGCAACCCTGGCCGCTTCATTATCTTCAGCGGAAAGTGATGCCCTGTATCTGGTGGCAGGATGCCAGTCTCTGCCCCCATCATCAGGCTGTCTGCGGCCTGCGGGGGAGTCAGCGGTATTGTGGCTTGCTGGCTCAGGTGGCCCGGTTAAGGTTTGCCGTGGCGAGGTCTTTGATCCGTCCGCCAGTGAGTCCTTGCCACAGGTCTGTAAGCGGGCGCAGCGACAAAGCGAACTCGATGCGTCACCTGACACCTGCATCCTGTTTTCTCAACCTCAGCAATCTGCGCTGGCAGGCAGTGGCTGGAATGTGACTCATCATCTCCAGGACAGTTACTGGGGAGAGCTGGGGCAACTGGAGCCGCTGGTTGTATTGTCGCTTGCCGCTATTTTTGCCCACCATCAGGACCAGTCCTGCGCCTGGATAGCCACTGATCCTTTACATACTTTTGCACTTGGAATCGTTAAACCTTATGGAAAAGGATAAAGCCACCCACCAACACCAGGGCCTCTCTGTTGCATTCACCGCCGTACTCGCCATCGCGGCGATCACCCTGCTCATTTTACTGGGTGGGGTGGGATACTGGTTTATCGTTGAACATCATGTCCCGGAATGGTCGGTTATTCGTTCCGTGCTGACGGTCTGCGGCATTATCTGGCTGGCGCTGATTTGCATCACGCTGCTGGGTTTTCTGACGATGCAACTCTGGCTTATCAACCGCGTTAAACAGATGAGTAATGCAGAAAAGAAAACGGCAGAACTGAAGAAAAAATCACCACGGCTGACGCTGGCGGGCGATATCCGTGCAGTTTTACGTAACCGTCACGGCTCTTTTTGGCGTTATAAAGTCCGCTTACTGTTAGTCACCGGCGAAAACGCAGCAATCGAACAACTGGTGCCCGGCCTGCAGGAAAGCCAGTGGCTTGAAGGTGAGCGTACCGTTCTGATCTACGGCGGCGGTATGACGGCTGAAGTCGATACAGAAAAATATACCGCGTTGCGCAAACTCCGCCGCGGACGCCCACTGGATGGCATTGTCCGGGTACTGGGAGAAGGTGAGAACCTCACGCCGCAGATGAGCGACAACGATCTGCGTGGGCTGGAGAAAATCAGTGAGCTGCTGCGCTATTCTGCCCCGGTCTGGTTATGGCAGCTGTGCGGCAGTGAATGGCCGCAGGCAGGGCGTAAATCACAGTCTGTCGGTATCACACTGCCGTGGCGGGCGATGCCGGATGAGGTGGCAACACTACTCGATAAACTGCTGCCGCAGCTGCGTGAACAGGGCATGTCTCAGATTGCTGAACAGCGCCAGTATGATTTTCTGCTGCGCCTTGCCCAGCAGCTTGAGCAGGGGGAAAGCAAACGCTGGATGTCCCGCTTGACACCCTGGCTGTACGGTTCGCAACAGCGTATCCCGCTGGGGGGGCTGATGTTCAGCCCGGTCAATAAACCCGAATTCCCGAGTCAAGAAGCAGGCAAAAACGTGGCGGAAAGCGCCATTCCGGCTGCGCATAAACATGCCCTGACGTTTCCGGCAACCTGGTTGGGGGTGACGGAAGACTGCACCCGTGTGCGTGGCCGCCGTGTCGGTATGGCCTGGGAGCAGACGTTGGCATGGGGCATTATGGCTGTGCTCGGTATCTGGGGCGCCGGGCTGCTGCTCTCTTTTACCCTGAACTATAGTCATATTTCTTCTGTAGCGAGCAAAGCCCGTTCTCTGGTCGAGCATCCCTCTGTTTCTGACTCTCAACTGACGGCCCTGCATGACCTGCGTAACGATGCCGGCCGCTTGCAACATCATGTTCAGGGCGGTTCACCCTGGTATCAACGTTTTGGCCTCGATCATAACCCGCAACTGTTGAGCGCGCTGCTCCCGTGGTATGGCGTGGCGAATGATCGCCTGATCCGCGATCCGGCCAATGCTGCCCTGATGCAAAAACTGACTGCGCTGACAAACTCGGCACCTAACAGCGACCAGCGCGCACAGCTGGCGAAATCCGGTTATGACCAACTGAAAGCCTGGTTGATGATGTCCCGCCCGGACAAAGTGGATGGCGCGTTCTACGCCCAAACCATGCAAAGGGTGCAGCCGACCCGGCAGGGGATTTCCACCGGATTGTGGCAGAGCCTTGCGCCAGACTTGTGGGCGTTCTCTATATCTGGGTTGCTGGAACAGCCGCAGTGGAAAATCACCCCGGATGCGGCGCTGGTCAGCCAGAGCCGCCAGGTGCTGTTGCAGCAGATTGGTCGCCGTAATGCGGAGGGAACCCTCTACGAAAACATGCTCAAATCGGTGCGGCGTAACTTTGCCGATGTGTCACTGGAAGACATGACCAGTGGGACCGATGCCCGCCGTCTGTTCTCCACCGATGACGTGGTGCCGGGGATGTTCACCCGTCAGGCCTGGGAAGGGGGCATTCAGCAGGCCATCGAGAAAGCGGCAAACTCGCGCCGGGATGAGATTGACTGGGTGTTGAGCGACAGTCGCAAGGCCGTTTCTGCCGACCTTTCTCCGGAAGCGCTGAAAGCGCGTCTGACGCAGCGTTACTTCACTGATTTTGCCGGCAGCTGGCTGAACTTCCTCAACAGCCTGCGGCTGAATCCGGCTCATAATATCTCTGATGTGACGGACCAACTGACACTGATGAGCGATGTGCGTCAGTCGCCGATGATTGCGCTGATGAATACGTTGGCCTGGCAGGGACAAGCCGGCGAGCTGCGCGAAGGGCTGTCGGATTCCATTATCAAGTCGGCAAAAGATCTGCTCGGCAGTGAGGATAAGCCCGTTATCGATCAGCGTGCAGCCGGGCCGCAGGGGCCGCTGGATGACACCTTCGGGCCGCTGCTAACCCTGATGGGGAAAAACCAGGCCAGCAACCTAATGTCGGCCGACAGCACGCTGAGCCTGCAAACCTATCTGACCCGTATCACCCGCGTGCGTTTGCGCCTGCAACAGGTGGCGAGTGCTAACGATCCGCAGGAGATGATGCAGGCCCTGGCACAGACGGTGTTCCAGGGCAAAAGTGTGGATCTGACCGATACCCAGCAGTACGGCAGCCTGGTGGCGGCCAGTCTGGGTGAGGAATGGAGCGGCTTTGGCAACACCCTGTTTGTTCAGCCGCTGACGCAGGCCTGGGAAACCGTACTGCAACCGTCTGCAGCAAGCCTGAACGCCCGCTGGAGCCGTTCAGTGGTAGCAAACTGGCATACCGCCTTTGAGGGGCGCTTCCCGTTTGCCGCGAGCAAAAGCGACGCTTCCCTGCCGATGCTGGCGGAGTTTATCCGCAAGGACAGCGGGCGTATCGACCGTTTCCTGACCGCTGAACTCAGCGGCGTGTTGCATAAAGAAGGCAGCCGCTGGGTGCCGAACCGTACTAACAGCCAGGGGCTGACGTTTAACCCGGCGTTTCTGAAAGCGTTAAATCAGTTGAGCCAGTTATCCGACATTCTGTTTACCGACGGCAGTCAGGGCATCAGCTTCGAATTACAGGCCCGCCCGGTACCGCAGGTGGTGGAAACCCAGCTAACGATTGACGGGCAGCAGTTGCATTACTTCAACCAGATGGCCGACTGGCAGTCCTTCCGCTGGCCGGGGGATACCTTCAAGCCCGGCGCCATGCTGACCTGGACTTCAACCAGCGCCGGTACACGTCTGTTCGGGGATTACAGTGGCACCTGGGGCTTCATTCGCTGGCTGGAGCAGGGCAAGCGGAAACAGCTTGATCGCAGCCAGTGGATGATGAGTTTTACCGCTCCGGATGGTCGCACGCTGCAGTGGGTTCTGCGTTCCCAACTGGGCAAAGGGCCGCTGGCGTTGCTGGTGTTGCGCGGTTTCAGGCTTCCTGAGCAGATATTCAGCGTGGATGCCGCCACTGCACAGGCGCTGACCGGCACAGAGAATTCAGCCATGGAGGGGATGGAATAATGGGCGCACTACAGAACATACTCCGCGCCTGTGGGGCAGATGAAAATGCCTTACTGGCGATGGCAAGGGAACGTAGCGCTGACTGGGAACGCTGGCTGGCACCCATCAATGACAATGAACCAACCGGGGAAGACCCGGGCTATGACGATGATTTTCAGCGTATTCGCGAAGAGGTCAACAAGCTCTCGGGGATTGATACCGGGTTGATTTGCCAACTAGCGGAAAGACTGTTGACCGGCACCTGCAAGGATCTGCGTGTCATCACCTTCTACATTTGGGCGCGTCTGCATCAGGATGGCGAGTCCGGGCTTGCTCAGGGGCTTGAGCTGCTGGCGGCAATGCTGGCGCAGTTCGGAACCCGATTGCATCCTCGGCGTGAGCGCAGCCGCAAATCTGCCCTGGAGTGGCTTGGCAGTAGCCGTGTGACAGACAGCCTGTCTTTGTACCCGGAAGTGGATATGGCCGTCATGCAACGCATCACGGCGGCGTTGTTATTGGCCGGTCAGGCACTCCAAACGTTTGCTGAAGACGCTCGTCCGGATTTGGCAGGGCTGCATCAGGCGCTGGATAACCGGCTGGTGCAGAGCGGTGGCGCTAACAGTCTGGTGCCGCAAACCAGTCGTGAAGAAACCGCTACTAAGGGGCCAGCATTATCAGCGCCGGTGATGAACGCCGTCACGTCAGGACGTGATTTGCTCGATCAGGCCAAAGTGCTGGCGAAATATCTCCGCGATCAGCCCGGTGGTTGGCTGGCTGGCCATCATCTGCTGAAAAGTGTGCGCTGGGACACACTGACGGAGTTGCCGCCGCTGGACGCCTCCGGGCGCACCCGGCTGGTTCCCCCCAAGCCAGACAACAGGGCACATCTCAAACGTCTGTACCTGCAAAAAAGCTGGTCTGAACTGTTGGAGCATACGGATACCCTGCTGGCGCAGGGGGTTAACCATCTGTGGCTGGATGTGCAGTGGTACGCCTGGCAGGCGTTGGTCAAGCTGGATAACGACAGCGTGCGTGCCGACATCCTCTGCCGTGACCTGGAAGGGCTGCTGGCCCGCCTTCCGGGATTGGAGGCGCTGGCCTTCAATGACGGCACGCCTTTCGCTGATGAAGTGACCCTAAACTGGATTAAAGAAAACGTGCTGGATGATATGCCGGGCTGGAAGGATGAACCGGTGACGGCAACGGCGAGCAACAGTGATGATGTACTGATGCTGGAGCCTGAGGTGTTGGCGAAAGCAGACAGTGAAGGCATTGAAGCCGCGCTCAGCTGGTTGCAGGTTCAGCCGGGTTACACCTCTTCCCGCGATCGATGGCTGATGCGCTTACTGATGGCACGGGTGAGCGAGCAGTACGGTAAAAACGAAATGGCGCTGCACCTGCTGGGTGAACTCGATGTCAGCGCCCGAGAGCTGACGCTTGAACAGTGGGTGCCAAAGCTGATGTTTGAGGTCAAAGCTCGCAGACTCAAACTGCTGCGTGGCAAGGCCGGGCGCAGTGAGGCGGATAAAACCCGTCTGCAGCCTGAGATGGAATCACTGCTTTCCGGGCTGATTTCTCTCGATCCGGCACGCGCCGCAGTGCTGTGTGGTTAACACACCGAACAAAAAGATGATAACTCTATGGACGACTTAACCCTGCGTTATTACGACGCCGAAATGCGCTACCTGCTGGAAGCTGGTGAAGAGTTTGCCCGCGCTCATCCTGAGCAGGCGGCGATGCTGAACCTCGATAAATCTGGCGCCCGCGACCCCTATGTGGAGCGTCTGTTTGAAGGCTTTGCCTTCCTGATGGGCCGGCTTCGCGAAAAGCTTGACGACGATTTGCCGGAGCTGACCGAAGGGCTGGTCAGCCTGCTGTGGCCGCATTACCTGCGCACCATTCCTTCCATGTCCGTGGTCGAATTCACGCCGGACTGGCGCGAAATGAAAGAGCAGATGCGGATCGCCAAAGGTTTCGAGGTGTTGTCGCGTCCGATCGGCGAAAAAGGGACGCGCTGCCGTTACACCACCACCCAAGAGCTCAACCTTCAACCGCTGTCGCTGGAGCAGGCCAGACTGGCCACCGATGCGGATGGTCGCTCGGTTGTCACGCTGCGTTTTAATTGCAGTAATTTGGCAGACTGGAGCCGTATCGATCTCAGCAGTATTTCACTTTACTTCAACGCCGATGCGCCGCTGGCCTGCGCCATGCACGCCGCCTTTACCCTGAATGTGGCCCGGATGTGGCTGCGGATGCCGGGCGATATAGACAGAAGACCGCTGGATGGGCATTTCACCGCGCAGGGCTTTGGCGATGACGATGCCTTATGGCCAAAAGGCAGTAGCAGTTTCAGTGGCTACCAACTGCTGCTGGAGTACTTCACCTTCCGCGAGAAATTCATGTTCACCGGCCTGCGAGGGCTGGAGAGCGTCGCCTTTCCGGCTGCGCTCCCCTGGTTTGAAATCGATGTGGTGCTGGCTGAACGTTGGGAACATGACTTCAGCTTTACCGAAAAGCATCTGCGCCTTAACTGCGTGCCGGTTATCAACCTCTTCCCGCTGGAGTCTGATCCGCTGGCGCTGAACTCCCTGCAAACAGAATACATGCTGCGCCCGATGCGCGTGCAGGACGGCCACACCGAGATTTACGCCGTGGATTCGGTGACGTCATCCAGTCAGCATACCTATGTGCCGTTCTCCAGTTTTCGCCACAAAGGCGGAATGATGCGCCACCAAGCGCCGGAATATTACTACCACACCCGCGTACGCCGTGGCCCTTCGGGGCTGCACAACACCTGGCTGATCCTCGGTGGCGAAGCCTTTGACCATCACACTGTGCCGGAAGATGAAAGTCTGTCGCTGACGCTCACCGGCACCAATGGCCAACTGCCACGACGTACGCTGCAAAGTACCGTGCTTGATACGGTGATGAAAACCACCTCGACCAGCATCGCCGTGCGCAACCTGTGTGCGCCAACGCTTCCCTGTTACCCACCGGCGCAGGACCGGTTTCACTGGCGCGTGCTGAGCCACCTCGGCAGCGGGTTCCTCTCGATGATGGATAACGCCGACGTGCTGCGCGGTACTCTGGCGCTGTATGAGTGGACGGACAGCGAGATGAACCGCCGTCGCCTGGAGGCCATCATCGACGTGAAGCACAGCGAAACCGAGCGCTTCGAGCAGGGCTATCTGGTGCGCGGCGTGCAGATTGAAGTGACCCTCGACAGCCACGGCTTTGCCGGTCGGGGCGACATCTGCCTGTTTGGCGAAATGCTGAGCCGTTTCTTTGCCCTCTATACCGATATTTACCTGTTTAACCGCCTGATTATCATTCTGCAACCGACCGGAGAGCGTCTGGAATGGGAAGAGAAGCACAACCGCCGCATTCCCGGCTGACCCCGCGGCTGGAAGCCGACCTTCACCGCATTAACTTTTACCGTTTATGCCAGCTGCTGGAGAAGCGTAATCCGGGCAGACCGCTGATGGGCTCAACCAGCCATCCCGCTGATGACCCAGTGCGATTTGCGCCGCATCCGGGGATGGGATTTCCTGTCAGTGAACTGAAAGCCGTTGAATATGACGAGAACGACGACAGTAAGCCACCGCTCATCCGCACCACCTTTATGGGGATGTACGGTGTCGACTCACCGTTGCCGACGGCCTATCTCGATGACATCACCCAGCGCCGGGAAGGGCATGAAGCGCTGCAGGGCTTTCTGGATATCTTCAGTCATCGCATCCTGACGCAGTTTTATCGCATCTGGCGAAAGTATTCTTACCCGGCCGCGTTCGAACCCGGCGGAACCGACAGCATTTCGCAGTCGCTGTTGGGCCTGGTGGGGTTGGGTATTCCGGGGACGGCAAATCACATCGCCACGCCGGTGTCACGCTTTCTGGCGCTGCTGGGCGTGTTGCGTCAGCCCGGCAAAACCCAGGAAGGGATGCAGGCGCTGGTGAGCCTGCTGGCACCGGACACGGCGGTGCAGGTCAGTCCGTATTGCCTGCGGCCGGTGGAAATCAGCCAGCCGTTGGGATTTTACGGTGATGAGGACTTTCTGCTGGATGGCAACACGCCGCTCGGTGATGAAGCGATGGATGCCAACAGCCAGTTGCTGATTGTGCTTTCAACGGATAACGAGCAGGAAGCGCAGGGCTGGAAGCCGGATGGTCTGCTGTATCAGGATTTGCTGGTGATGCTGCGGGTCTATCTGGGCTGGCGGTTTAAGGCAAAAATCCAGCTCAGAGTCAGTACCCGCCTGCTGACCGTCCCGCCGCTGGGTGATGGCCCTTTCTGGCTGGGGATGAATGCTGTGTTGGGCGCGGAAGGGGACCTGCTCCCGGACGACATCCCGCAGGCCTTTACGACGGATCTGGGCTATTACCACGGCATGAAGCCCGCCACACCACAACAAGGAAACCGACGTGTTACCTACCAATTTGACTAAAACCGTACGCTGGCAGCTCGCGCTGCTGGCGTTCAGCCTGACGGGCTGTGGGGTGACGCAGAGCGTCACGGACGGCACAAAGTCGGCCTTCACCGCCGTTTTTTACAAGAAGATTAAAATCCTGCATCTGGATTTTACCGCGCGCGAGGCGCTCAATACCGATGCCCGAGAGAGCAATTCGCTGTCGGAGCCGGTTGTGGTGCGCGTTTACCAGCTGAAAGACCGCAAAACCTTCGACAAGACGGTGTATCAGCAACTGCTGAAAGACGGCGACACCCTCCTGAAAACCGATTTGCTGGCCACCCGCGATGTGGTGGTAAAACCGGGCGGCGATGCCAGCCTCAATATGCCCATGGAAGCCGATGCGAAGTTTGTGGCGGTCGCGGGGCTGTTCCGTCATCCGGATTTGGTTAATAACACCTGGAGGCGGGTGATTGAGCGTGAAGAGCTGGACCCGGATAAGCCGCGCATCCTGGAGGCCGGGAATAACTATCTGACATTGCTACCCGCTAAGGACGATTAATGCCTCAGGGACATAATCCCCCGTCGTTGTATGAAATGCTGGTCGGCAATTTCGCCGGCGGCCTCGGCCTCCATCAGGTTAGCGAAGAAAATCAGTTCATTCTGTCGGTGCTGGACAATATGCAGCGCATCCTCAACTGTCGCGCCGGGACGCTGGCCCATTTACCCGATTACGGCCTGCCTGATATGGCGAAAATCCTGCAAGGGATGCCGGGTACCTCACATCAACTGATGGGCACGCTGACATCCGTTTTGCTGAAATATGAACCCCGCCTGAAAAACGTTGCCGTGGTGATACTGGAACAGGCTCAGCCCGGTGAACTGCGTTACGCCATTGATGCAGAGCTGAAGGGTATAGGTCTGGTGCGTTATGGCACCGAATTTATGCCTGAGGGGCGGGTGCTGTTACGCCACTTGAAACAACAGCAGTATCTTGATAATTCGCCGTAAACTCAAGAAAACAGAAGAGGTCAGCGCCTTTTAACTTATAGGGATATTCCAAATGAAACTGCAAACCGGCCTTAAGCTGCCGCTGTTGCTCTGCATGTATCAACAGCAAAAATTTCAATGCCTATTGGGAGGCTGTTACCAAGCGGTGCCTGGACAGAAGCACGGGGAGAGAACTGATTACCCCCTGAAAGAGGGCAAAACGATATGGTAACTCTCCAATTCTGTATGCAGATCAAATGGATATCTGGTCATGAATGACATTCCCTCCCGTAAAATTAAAACCGGTAACGATCCTCGAACATTGCCGGATTATGCTGCCCTGCGCGATGAGCTGAGCAAACTGTCACATCCGGCGCGTCCGGATGTGAACTGGCGTTATGCTGAAAAACTCTGTCTTTCGCTGTTTGAACAAAATGGCGTGGAGCTACAGACGGCAGCCTGGTACACATTGGCCCGTACGCAATTGGCCGGGCTGTTTGGTCTGAATGAAGGATTGTCCATCCTGGAAGCCCTGATCAGCCATCAGTGGGGGGCGCTCTGGCCGCAGCCGGTACATGCGCGGATGGAAATCCTCAGCGGTCTGAGCCAGCGTATACAACAGCTAATGCGTACTCTCCCCCTGAATTACAGTGACCTTAGCCAGCTTTATCTTGCAGAACAGCAGCTTGCCAGCCTTGGGGTGTTATTACAGCGCCTGGAGCTCAAGCACCTGAGCCAGTTCGATACCTTGCGTACCCTGATGCATAACAGTGCCGTTCGGCTGGAAAACAGTGACGGCGCATTGGGTTCTGATGTTGTTATTCAGCCCGGAATTGTGCTGCCTGCGGCGACAATGAATGATTCAGGAATATCATCTGCAGCCCACTCTGCTATTCCGGTTGCAGAGAAAGACGTACCGGCCAGTCCAGTGAAATGGGTGTACGTAACGCAACCAGAACACCAGGCGAATGTGGAAGTACTGGCAGCGGTGCCGGTTCCGGTAAAAAAGTGGCATTTCTTTGCCGCCGGGATGTGTTCCATGCTGGTGATAAGTGCGGCAACGGTGTGGGGCTGGCATGTCTTGCACCGACCTGACCCGTTACAGACTCAGTTTGCTGCATCCCTGGCGCCGTTACCCGCAACACTCACGCCCGAGCAGTTGGATATGTTGCGTCAGCAATCTCCGTTACCACAAACTGGAATCGCGCAAACACAGCAGCAGCTTGTCCGGCTGGATCAATTGCCTCCTGACTGGAATATTGCCTACAGTCGGCAGCTCGTAGAACAGGCTCAGGCGCTTTGGCCGGAGCAGGCTAAACCTCTGGTACAACAGTGGCAGCGGCAGTTAAACGCTGCCGGCATACCGACAGAAAACCTGAATGGCTGGCATCAAGGGATGACGAAGCTACAGCAACTGAGTGACCGGCTGAGCGGGCTGGATGAGCAGAAGGGTAAATACATGACGGTCAGTGAGCTGAAATCAGTGGTATTTTCAACCATGCAGTCATTTAACCAATCCATACCGGCAGAAGAGCAACTGCGAGCATTGTCAGCAAACCCTGCGGGAGAACCTTTACCTGTTGCTGGCAGGGCCCAACTGGAAGTGCATCTGAAGCAGCTGACCGCCCGTTATGCTGAAATAAAACTGAAAGCATCAAAATAAAAACGGTGCTAAAAATTGCAATAAATTCCGTTTATTATCGTAATTATAGCCTCTGCAAGTGGCTGCGGGGCATCAAACCCGATAACAGTGAACCACATGCCAGGGATTTACTGGAAGCAAAAACCGCCCCGGATGGGGCGGTTCAGACTGATGACAAACTCATTCCTGAATAGAGCGAGTAGAGGTCGATAAATAAAAAATAAGGAAAATCAATTCATTGATTTTCGGCTGATCACCACAAAGCAGGAAAAACCACGCTTTTTCCTGCTTTGTCAGCAACCTAAACCGCCCCGGATGGGGCGGCTGAATAGAATAGTAGCGCAGGCTACTAGCGGACCAGGTGCAGGAAGTGCAGGTGTTTCTCGTACTGGTCGAGAATATCGTGAATGATCTGTTCTTGCGTCCAGCCCATCACATCGTAATCCTGGCCCCCTTCCTTCAGGTGGACTTCACCCCGGTAGTACTTATGTTCCTCATCACGCTCTTCGTCTTTCAAGCCCGCCAGCGCAAAGGCCGGTTGAATGTAAGCCCGCAGGCGAACCTCATAGACAAAGTTCAGGTCTTCACCCAAATCGACTTCGAAACGGATGCGATCGTCCTGTGAATCGTCAATCGAGGAGGTGGTGCTCTGTTTGGCCAATTCGGCTTCCACCAGCGCCATCGCCGGCTGAACCACTTCACCGACAAAGCGTTTGACCTGTGAGCGTTTAGGGAAATAAGCAATATTGCGTAAACGCCGTTGCCATGAGATCGGATTGCGTGCGGCAGTCGGTGCAATCGTGGTCGTCGTCTGGCTGTCGCGTTTGTGGGCATCGATACGCAAGGCTTTTAACAGCCCGTAGATCGACACCAGCAAGATCATCGAGAACGGCAGGGCACTGGCGATGGTCACGGTTTGCAGCGCGCTCAGCCCACCGGCGAGCAGCAAGGCAATGGCGACCAGGCCCATCATGCCTGCCCAGAAAATCCGCTGCCAGACCGGAGTTTGGTCGGTACCCCCGGAAGCCAGGGTATCTACCACCATCGCTCCCGAATCCGCTGAGGTGACGAAGAACACTACCACCATGGCCATCGCGATAAACGACAGAATATTAGAAAACGGGAAGTGTTCCAGGAAGTTGAACAGTGCCAGTGCTACGTCATTTTGCACCGTGTTAGCCAAATCACGCGCACCTTCGGCCATGATCAGATTAATGGCACTGTTACCGAACACGGTCATCCACAGTAGCGTAAAGCCGGCAGGGACGAACAGCACGCCGGTAACGAATTCACGGATGGTACGTCCGCGTGAAACGCGGGCGATAAACATGCCGACGAAAGGCGACCATGACAACCACCAGCCCCAATACAGCAGTGTCCAACCGCCCAGCCAGTTACTGGACTTCGGCTCATAGGCATACAGGTTAAAGGTCTTGCTGACGATGTCAGAGAGATAACCGCCGGTATTTTCGACAAAGGATTTTAACAGCAGCACGGTCGGGCCGAGCGCAGCCACCAGCACCAGCAGCAACACCGCCAGGCCGAGGTTTAATTCGGACAGAATGCGGATGCCTTTATCCAGCCCGGAAACCACTGACAGCGTAGCCAACCCGGTGATCACCACGATCAGAATCACCTGCACCGTTGCGTTGATCGGCAAGCCAAACAGGTGGTTAAGACCGGCGTTAACCTGCAACACACCGTAGCCCAGCGAGGTTGCGACACCGAACACGGTACCTATCACCGCAAAAATATCTACCGCGTGGCCAATTGGCCCATAGATGCGATCGCCGATAATCGGATACAGCGCGGAACGCAGCGTCAGCGGCAGGCCGTGGCGATAGCTGAAGAAGGCCAGGATCAACGCCACGATGGCGTAGATTGCCCAGGCGTGCAGGCCCCAGTGGAAGAAGGTTAGGCGCATGGCCTGTTTAGCCGCTTCCACTGTTTCCGGCGTTCCGACTGGGGGAGAAAGGTAATGCATTACGGGTTCGGCTACGCCAAAGAACATCAGGCCAATGCCCATCCCGGCGGAAAACAGCATGGCGAACCAGGATACATAGCTAAAGTCTGGCTGGGCGTGATCCGGGCCGAGCTTGATATTGCCGTAACGCGACAAACCCAGATAGGTCACGCTCATCAGGATCAATGCCACCGCCAGAATATAAAACCAGCTGGCGTTAGTGAAAATACCCAGTTGCAGCGCTTTGAATTTGCGATCGGCCAACTCGGGGTAAAGGGCGGCAAAGGCCACCAGGACGATGATTAAAGCGGCAGAAATAAAAAATACCGGAGGATTGATATGGCTACGACGTGCCACAATTTCAGTGTCGTTTTGGCTCATAGAATACCTTCTAGCTAGTCCGTTAGGGAATGGGGGTTAATCCTTTAAAACAGCTCCATAAAAAGTGGGCGAACGGCTGCCCGAGAAATTTAACTCGGCGAGTATAGCGAAAAAACGAGCTAATTAACATTTTTTGGTTAAAACGGCTATTTTAAGTGGTTTTATTAGATGTTTTCGCTATATGAAAAGAGGGCGCTCAGAAAAGACAATTCACTCTTTTCGAAGAGAAAAGACAGCTTGGCCGAGTAATGCCTGTATGTACTTCAATACCACCGCAGACTGCGGCTGCCGGGCGTCAGTGGTAGGAAAGAGCCTTTTAGCGGCTGGGTAGAGCAGTTCATGAGAGAAACCCCTATAACAGCGGCTTGAACCAGAGGGATGTGCCGTTGGCGCTTGATCAGAGTCATACAGAGGGTAAAATAGCGCGACGCGATCGCGTTTAACTCTTTCATGGAGATAGAGATGACCTGGTATCAAATAGCATTGTGGACCATGATCTTTCTGAAGTCCGGTGCGTTTCTGGTGTTCGTTTGGTGGTGGATGTTTAAACGTGCCACCAAACCTTATGTTCGTCCGCAAGATGTTGTCATTGACGAAACGCCGGATGATGAAAATCTGACCATGGAAGAAGTGATGAAGAAACACGGCATCACCCGTGTGGAAAATCAAACTCAGTAAAAGCGCCCCATGCCGAATTCCTCAGGATGAAGGCAAAAACTATCCCTGCGTGGCTTGCGGCCAAACCTGCAAGCCGGGGATAGCTCCCCAGCCTGCAGTCACAGCATTTAACGCCGTTTTCTCCCTACCAGCCAGACCAGGATGAGCAAGGCCAGTACCGCCAAGCCGATTGCCGGAGCCATATAAGGCTGCAACCGGGCCAGCAGCGGGATCGGGCCACCTTGCCGCAATACGGCGACGTCCGTGGCGCTGACCTTAACCGCAGGATTGCCATACTGCTGCAGGACATAATTGCTGATAGCGGCAATCTGCTGGTCGTTTAGAGGATTAACATACGACTGGGGGCCAAAGTTCGGCATCAGCACGTGCTCACCGCCGACCCTTCGTTCAACGCCGAACAGAATCGCCGAGATCAGGTTGGCCGGGTTACCTGAACCGGTGGCCGTGTTATTGAACAGCGAAGGGTAAGCCTGATTTTTACTGCCGCTGCCGTCCGGCTGGTGGCAACTGGCGCAGTTGCCGCTAAACAGCGCGGCGCCATCGGTCAGAGTGTTATTGGCCGTGGCAGGGTGTAGCCCGCGCAACTGAGGCTCAACGTTTGTCGGCTTGCCATAGCTGTCGGCCGCCTGGCTGTCATGGCGGTCCCTGATCGGGGCAGTGCTTTTCAGGTAAACGGCGATGGCCGATAAATCCTCATCGGAAAAGTACTGCAGGCTGTTTTCGATCGCTTCCGCCATGCCGCCGGCGGCCTGGTTCTTACCGGCCACCTGGCCGGTTTTCAAGTACTGCGCCAATTGCTGCTGGCTCCAGCCACCAATACCGCTGATTGGGTCGGAGGTGATGTTGGGCGCATACCAACTGCCGACCATACCGCCCGCCAAGGCCTGACTATCGTCTTCAGCCATCAGCAGGTTGCGTGGGGTGTGGCAGGTATCGCAGTGTCCAGGACCATTGACCAGATAGGCGCCCCGATTCCATTGTTCGCTTTTACCGGCGTCTGGCGCAAAGCGCCCCTCTTTCAGAAACAGCAGATTCCAGGCCGCCATGCTAAAGCGCAGATTGAACGGAAACGGCAGATCGGTCAGCGTATTTTTCTGATCGACCGGTTTCACTGCGTGCATAAAGTAGGCATACAGCGCTTTGATGTCCGCGTCGCTCAAGCGGGTATAAGAGGTATAGGGCATGGCGGGGTAGAGATGGGTGCCATCGGCACGGATACCGTCCCTGACCGCGCGTGCAAACTGCTCTTCGCTGTAACTGCCGATACCCTCGACGTTGGACGGGGTGATGTTGGTGGCGTAAATCACCCCCATGGGGGAACTGATGCCATAACCGCCGGCAAACGGCGCACCGCCCTCCGGTTTGGTATGGCATGCCTGACAGTCGGAGGCGATGGCAACCTGTTCACCTTTTTTAATCAACGCCGCACCGCTTAAACCACCGTCGTCTGTCGCCTGTGCGGCGCGACTGCCGAGTAACAGCAGGGACAAAAGCGTCAGCTTTAGCTGTTTTTTCATGATTTCACCGCCAGCTGGCGCGCAATATCATCGGCGGCCTTGATGCCCAATGCGGCCATGGTCAGGGTGCTGTTCACCACGCTGGCGGAAGGAATGGCACCGCCGCCCGGCAACCAAAGGTTGGCATGGTCATGAGTACGGCAATTGCCGTCTACCACCGAGTCTTCGGGGCTGTGGCCCATGATGGTGCCACCCATAATATGGTTATTGGCGTTCAGGCTGGTGGTGATGTTGAATTCATCGGCATCAAACAGTTGGCCGATGTGCTCCAACTGTTTATGCGCGGCCTCTGCGCCCTTACGCACATAGTCGCCGACGTCGTAGTGGATGTCCGGGCAAGGCAGGCCATGAGCATCTTTCCGGGTTTTACTCAGGGTCAGGCGGTTGTTGGGGTCTGGTAACGGTTCCAGGCTGATGGATAAATCGACGCCATAGGCGGCGCGTCGGCGGATTTCGGCGTCCAACTCTTTGCCGACCAGGCCTTTTTCCAACGCTTGCTGGGTAGCCGGTACCACCCGGTTGATATTGTTGAGGATCATTTTGTTGGCCGAGTAGTCTTTGCGAAACTCACCGTCACGCGGGCCAACCAGGCAACTGCTTTGTGCCGGGCCACGCCCCAGCCACAGCGGTTCTTTCGCCAGGAAGGTACAGTGAAAGCCCGAATGGTCCATCATATTGCGGCCCACCTGATCGGAAGCGTTGGCGATACCGTTGGGATTGCGCTCATTAGCCGCCATCAGCAGCAGGCGCGGGGTTTCTATGCCGTTACAGGCTAACGCAAAAGCTTTGGCCGTGGCCCGGTGGGACTGTTTTTTGTTGTCCAGCCAATGGACTGCCGTCACCTGATTTTGTTCATCGGTGTCGATCTTGTAGACCACCGCTTCGGCCAGCACCACCGCGCCTTTCATTTCAGCACGTTCAATATGATGAATGCCGTTGTACATGGCGCCTATCGGGCAAATGGGTTGGCAGTTGTTGTTACCGCAGCAGGTCGGACGGCCTTTCCACGGATGGATACTGCGCCCCTGTGGGATGGGAACGGAGCGGTAACCATGCGGGTTTACCACCTCGGCAAAGCGGATGTCGCCGTGGGCCCAGGGCACCATATCCATCGGGTAAGGTTTGCTGCGCTCAACCGGGGACTGCTGTTGCGGATCGTTGGGGCCGGCGACGCCAATTTCTTCTTCGGCCCGGCAATAGTAGGGTTCCAGCTCGTCGTAGGAAATCGGCCAGTCGCGGCCCACGCCGTACAGCGTTTTCATTTGGAAATCACTGGGCAGGTGGCGCCAGCAGGAGGCGGCCCAGTGCCAGGTGGTGCCGCCGACGGTGCGCAGATAACCCTGCTTGAAACTGCCGGCGCTCGGGCCGCTCAGCGCAACATAGTTGTTTTCCGGGAAATAGAGCGGCGCGGTGGCGAATTCAGATTGTGGGTAAAGCCCCTGGTAATCTGAGCCGGCGCGGTTGTCAAAAGGCATATTGCGCCAGTTCTCTACCGCCTGGCCGCGTTCGATGCGCAAGCCTGCTTCCAGCACCAGCACAGAATAACCCTGGCTGACCAATTGATCGGCCATCATGCCGCCGACGATGCCGGAGCCCACGATCACAATATCGGCCGAGGCGTTGCCATCGGCGGTAAATACAGGTTTTTTCATCAGAAGGCTCTTAGATCACAAGGAAACATTGACGGCAGGCGGGGCTGCGGTCCACCACAGCGGTCCATTGCCGCAGTAAGTGGGAACGATTAGCGCGTCGCTGGCGGGGCGATACATCAACGCATCTTTGTAGGCAATCAGCTGCGCCGTTTGGCCATGGCCGACGGTGCCGGTATACCAGGCGGTGATAATCGCGGTGACCACATCCTGCAAGCCGGCCTGAACGGCCTGCTGTTGCAACTGTTGGGCGCTCTGGCCCGGTTGCAGCAGGCCGCCGAGTTGCTCAACCTGTGCAGTGAACTGGGGACTTTGGTTATGCAGCGCAGTAAAAATACGCGCAGACATCCCCTGATCGATATCGTTATGTTCGGTCAATGTCTGGGATATTTTGAAGAAGCGGGCAAACTGCAGCGGATTGGCCGAGGCAGTTTGTTGTTCAGCCAGGCTGAGGAAAGGATAACTGAGCAGCGAGCTTGCCAGCAGGGTTGAGGCCAGCCCCAGCAGCACTTCACGTCGACTGAAACCGGTTCCATTTTTGGCTGGTAGCCCACCATCATCTGATAACAAATTTTCCATGTGTTTTTCTCACAACAGGTGTTAGTGCCGAATAAGGCAAAAGGGATCAGGTAAAGAGGGATAAAAAATAATCAACAATGGAATAACTCCATTGCTTATGGTTTTATTTCTAATAATTTGGCGGGATATTAACTTGGCGATAACTTTCCGGCAATAAACTTGCTTAGGTATTCTGACAAAACAGCACGTAAAGAATAAAAAAACCCGCCGAAGCGGGTTTCCGGTTTATGCGTTAGCTCTTGCAACCCATCAGTTCTGGCAGCACGCCCGGTTTGGCCTTCAGCGACGCCTGCACGTCTTCTGGCAAACCGGCCCAGATAATCAGCCCGGTGCGCTTCTCAATTTCGTTAACCGTTACGCGGTACTGACAGAAATCGGCGTTTTTCGGGGTGTTTTGATCAAACAGAAACGCCGCATAGTGGTTCACTTCCGGGCTGTTATTGATAAAAATCACCTTCCAGTAAGCGCTGGGGATGGTATGTGCTTTTTGGGTGCCCGGCAGTTTACCCATATTGCGCTCGTACAGCGGGCCGGTCACGGTATACACCGAACTGATGTCTGCCCGGTCAATCAGCTTGCGTTCCTGATCTTCCAACCGTGCCCAGGAACCCTGGTTCAGGTCGGCCATCTGCGGCGTGATGTTGGAAAGGTAGTTCAGCGACTCCCAGTCAGAGACCCCCGCCAAAGAGGCCAACGGCGCCTGATGCCCACGGTCGACCTTCAGTGCCGCGTTGGCACCGGTGTAATCCGCCGGGATCAGCGTATCCGCCGGGTTCAGCGCCGGATCGGTCTTCCAGTTGCGCGTTTTGCCACTGGCTGGCGTGTCCTTGGTGATGTGATAAGCCACCCAGTTGGCGAACTTGGTGGTGCTGTTGTTGTTCAGCGTATAGGCGTGGCGAACGATTGACACATTGCTGCTGCCGCCGGTTGGGCAACCGACGGCACAGTTGTCGATCGATTCCAGCGCCTCGGCGGAAGCCTGAGCGGTAAACAGCAGGGCGGCCAGAGCTAACATCTTGTTAAAACGCATATTCATATCCTCAATAAGTTAAAATAATACTGTATGTATTTACAGTGAAATTAACTTATCGCAATGAAACGAATACAACAATGCAACACATTCACGTTATGAATGTGTCAGCATTGGTACAGCAAAGTTGATGAAAACAGGCAGTGCGGCGACAGGGCCGAGGTATCAAAAACGCCAAAAGGCGCGGGAGCACAAAATCAACATAGGGTAAATCTCGAGACGGCCAAGCAGCATCGCCGAGCACATCAGCCATTTGGCCGCATCGCTAAGCGTACCAAACCCGGCGGCGGTTTCACCAAAGCCTAATCCCATATTATTGATACAGGCGGCGACGGTGGCGAAGGAAGTGACCAGGTCATAGCCCATCAGGTTCAGCAGCCAAACGAAGAAACAGCTGAAGAAGACATACAGAAAGAAGAAGCTCCAGACCGAACGCAACACGCGATCCTGAATAGGCGCATTGCCAACCTTGATGGTGAAAATGGCGTTGGGATGAACCAGTTGGTTAATCTCATGCCGGCTCTGCTTGTACATGATCAGAAAACGCAGTGCCTTGATACCGCCGCAGGTAGAACCGACACAACCGCCGAAAAAGCTTGCCGCCAACAGCAACATAATGGTGTGAGAGGGCATTTTGGTATAGTCGGCGGTGGCCAGCCCGTTATCGGTCATCATCGAACTGGTGAGGAAAAAACCGTGTACGAAGGAGTCTTTGGCGCCGTACATGCCAGAGCGGTACAGCTCGAAGCAGACAATCGCCACGATAATTGACAGCACCAGCAGGAAAAAGCGCAGTTCCGGGTTTCTGTAGAGTGGCTTCAGGCTGCGGCGCCCTACGGCGACGAAATACAGGGTGAAGTTCACCGCCGCCAGGATAGAGAAAATCCCGCCGACCATTTCCACCGCCGAGCTATCGTAAAAGCCCAGGCTCTCATTGCGGGTGGAAAACCCCCCGAGTGAAACGGTGGAAATCCCGTGGCAAAGGGCATCAAACCACTGCATGCCCGCAATGCGGAACGCCACCGTGCAGGCCAACCCCAGACCGAGATAAATCAGCCACAGGTTTTTTGAAGTGTCGGCCAGTCGCGGGGTCAGGCGTTCTTCCTTGAACGGGCCGGGCATTTCCGACTGATAAAGCTTGGCGCCACCAATGCCGAGCAAGGGCAGTACCGCCACGGCCAACACAATGACGCCGAGGCCGCCGATAAAATTGAGCTGGGAGCGGTAGTAGAGGAAAGATTTAGGCAGGCCGGAAACATCATTGAGCACCGAAGCGCCGGTGGTGGTGATACCGGAAACGCCTTCGAACATGGCATCAGTCAGGCTGATGTTTAGCGTGTCGTCCATCCATAACGGCAGGGCGCTGACCATGGAAAACAGCAGCCAGAACAGCACAATGATTAAAAAACCGTCCTGCGTGCGCAGCTGTACCCTGGACTGACGGGTGCTAAACCAGCCCAAACCGCCGAGCGAACCGGCAATCACCAGCGTATAGAAGAAAGAAAAAACGCTTTTTTCTTTATACAACAATGCCACCAACAGAGGGGGAATCATTGACAGGCTGTAAAGGAAAACTAAAAAACTGCAAAGATGAATAACGACCAGAATCTGCTTATTCTTGACCATACTTGCGCCCGAGTTGCCTGTCGGCAATGAGTCAATTTATTCTTTAAGTATATAAAGAATAAGGCAGACGATATAAAAAAGGCGTAAAAATTCATATCGTCTGCGAAGGTTGGCACGTTTTTTAACCCAGGTGGTGTTTATTCCAACAGGTTGTTGACGGTGCGGCGCACGTATTGTGTCATCTGAGCCAGATCTTCGGGCGATACCGGCCCGCCACCGGCGCGGACTACCTGCTGTTCTATCTGGGCAATTTCCTGCTCGACCTTATTGGCAATCTGTACCTTGACGATTTTATCCACCGACGAGAGCAGAACCTTCAGCACCACTTTCAGCGCCACATTCTCGCAGAACGAATCGTAGTGATGAACCGCAGGCGGCGTCACAGGAGGTTCGGGTGCGCGTGGGGCCAGAGCCTTGAAACTGTCTACATTTTCAATAATAAGATCCATGTCTCTTATTAGTTCATCAAAATCTTTAGACACTGACTTATTTCCCTTCGCTATGCGCAAAAACACAACGCCCGTCATCAGGGCACAGGGCGGTGATTGACGGGCAGAACGAATTTCGACCGTGACGTTCAGGTAGTGAATGGCAGGCTGAGCGGCATTTTAACCTTGCTGCGGGTTGGCAACAAGATGGGGCCGAAGGAATCAACGGCCCCGCAGTGCAGGTAACAGAAGGTTATCGCTTAACTTTTCAGCTTGGCGGTGATTTTCGCCACGTGTTCGCCCTGGTAGCGGGCAATGGTCAGCTCTTCCTGGCTCGGCTGGCGCGAGCCGTCCCCCCCGGCGATGGTGGTTGCGCCATAAGGCGTACCGCCGCGCACATGCGAGACGTCAAACAGTTCCGGGGTGGCGTAACCGATCGGCACAATAATAAAGCCATGGTGCGCCAGGGTGGTCCAGGTGGAGGTAATGGTATGTTCCTGCCCGCCGCCGGTACCGGTGGAGGAGAAGACGCTGCCCACTTTGCCGTACAGCGCACCCGAGGCCCACAGGCCGCCGGTTTGATCGAGGAAGGTGCGCATTTGCCCGGCCATGTTGCCAAAGCGGGTTGGCGTGCCGAAGATAATGCCATCGTAATCGGCCAACTCCTGTGGGCTGGCCACCGGTGCTTTTTGGTCTTGTTTACCGCCGGCTTTGGCAAAGGCCTCTGCCGGTATGGTTTCCGGCACCCGTTTCAGGGTCACTTCAACGCCACTGACCCGGCGAGCGCCTTCCGCTACCGCCTCCGCCAGGGTTTCAATATGTCCGTACATTGAGTAATAAAGAACCAATATTTTCGCCATGTTCCACTCTCCGTTTTGGTGATTGAACGATATGCCCCCCTAAGCATAGAAGTGAATACTGAACTTATCTTGCGGCTTTATTTTATCCCGGCGATGGCCAGCAGCGCCCCGAAGGTGATCAGTAAGCCACCAAACGCTCTGTCGATGCCTTTACGCAGCCGCAGCAGACGTGCATTGATGCCCGGTGCCGAAAACAGCAGTGCGACGGTGCTGAACCAGAGGATATGGGCAAGTGCAATGAATAACCCATAACCGATTTGCACGCCGAGCGGTGTCTGCGGGTTAACCACTTGCATAAACAGGCTAACGATAAAAATGGTGGTTTTGGGGTTCAATACGTTAGTTAAAAATCCGGTTTTCAGGGCAGCGAAATCGCTAACGGCGGCCGGTGTGGTTGAAGAGGCGGCTGCACTTGCACCGGCGTTACGCAGCATGCTGACGCCGAGGTAAATCAGGTAGGCGGCACCGATCGCTTTCAACATTGTGAACAACCACAGCGATTGCTGGATCAATACGCCGACCCCGATCAGGGTGTAGCTGACGTGGATAAGAACACCGCCGCCAATACCGCAGGCGGTTAGCACTCCGGCACGACGAGAAAGCAGCAGGCTGTTGCGTGACACCATGGCAAAATCTGGCCCCGGACTGATGACAGCGAGTAAGGTAATGGTGACGACGGCGATGAGTTCGGTCATAGTTATCCTATAAAAAATCAGAAGAGAGTATCTGATTTATAAAAGGAATGATCGACGGTGACAAACGATGAAAACTGACGATATCGGTGAGAAAAACTCACGCAAGATAAACCGACCTCTGTCATTAGGGGGCTTGCGTTGTTTTGAGGCTGCGGCACGGTTGGAAAGCTTTACCCAGGCGGCAAACAGCCTGAGCCTGACGCACGGCGCGGTCAGCCGAGCGGTCAGGGCGCTGGAAGATGAACTTGGCGTTGCGTTGTTCGAACGTCGCCATCGGCGGGTATATCTGACCACCGCCGGGAGAGTGCTGCTGCAAGCTTCACAACAGGCGTTTGGCATTCTGGAGCATACGGCACAAACGCTGCGACAGCAGGCACAGGATGCACCGCTGGTATTATCTTGCGAGCCGACGCTGTTAATGCGTTGGCTGATACCGCGTTTGCCGGCTTTTCAGCTGACACATCCTGACATCAACCTGCAGTTGGTTGCGGGTGGTGGGCCGTTTTCGTTTAAAGACGGTATTAGCGCCGCTATCCGTCGTAACGATTTTGATTGGGGCGATAAGCTGCATAGCGTGACGTTGTTCGATGAGCGGGTTGGGCCGGTGTGCAAATCTGACATGGTGCCGCGTTTTATTGCCGTTAATGATGGCCAGCCCTCCTTGAACCATGACGCCGTATTGCTGCACTCAGCGACCCGGCCTGACGCTTGGCTGCAGTGGGCACAGCAGCAGGGTGTGGCACTCAAGGGGCGACCGGAGCAACGTTTCGATCACTTTTACTTCAGCTTGCAGGCGGCGGTGGCGGGGGTAGGTGTCGCTATCGGTCCGTGGCAGCAGGTGCGTGATGACGTTGCCTCGGGGCTATTGAGCGCTCCTTTTGGCTTCATGCCAGACGGCAGTGGTTACTGTTTGCTGACGCCGCAGGAAATCCGGCCGGGCAGTGCTCTGGCCCGGCTGGCCGATTGGCTGAAACTCAGTGCCGATGGCTAGAAAGTAACGTTGCGGATAAAACGCAAGGGTTGTTCGCTGCGGTTGGCGTAGGCATAGTGCTGATCGCTGTTGAACACCTGGGTTTGTCCGGCCTCCAGCGTCAGGGTTTGCTGTTCCAGTATCAGCGTCAGGCTACCGGCGATCACGTAGATAATTTCGCTCCAGCCTTCGGCATCCGGTACCGAGTCGTAGTGCTCGCCCGGCATCAGCGTCCATTCCCACAGTTCAACCCGTTGGCGTGCGGGCACACTGGCGGCGAACAGCGCCTGGCTTGCCGGTTGTACTCCCTGCCAGGCCAGTTCACCCACCAGATGGCTGCCGCGCGTTTCGGGCGCCTGGATCAGATCGGTGAAGGAAATATTCAGCGCGTCGGCCAGCTTATCCAGCACCGCTAAACTAACGTTACGGTCACCGGCCTCAATGCCGGCCAGCATGCGGCGGCTGACGTCGGATTTTTCTGCCAACGCCACCTGGCTAAGCCCCGCCTGCTGGCGATAACCGCGCAGGTTGCTGCTCAGGTATTGCAGTACCTTGGGCGCTTCATGTTTACCGTTGTTCACTGTATTGCCCATCCGCAGGCTTTACCTCATACTGGCAGGAACTGTGCATTATATTGCACCCAGCAGGAAGGGCAAGCCGGTGTCCGCAGTAAAAAAATCCTTTATTTCAACCTATATTCCCAAGATAAAGCGGCAGGAAGCGGTGCTGATTTTCATCACCATGATCTGGGGCGGCACCTTTTTGGCGGTGCATCTTGCCATGCAGGTCAGCGGGCCGTTCCTTTTCGTTGGCTTGCGCTTCGCCGCGGCCACGTTGGTGTTGATGCTGTTCTCCCTGCGCAGTTTGCGCGGGTTGACCTGGTATGAGCTGAAAGCGGGCGTGTTTATTGGCGTTGCCATTATGTTCGGCTACGGTCTGCAAACCGTGGGGCTACAAACCATCAGCAGCAGCCAGTCGGCGTTTATTACCGCCATGTATGTGCCTATGGTGCCGCTGTTGCAGTGGTTGGTATTGGGACGTTTTCCCGGGGTGATGGCCTGGGTCGGCGTGTTACTGGCATTCAGCGGCCTGATGCTGCTGGCAGCGCCGAGCAGCAGCGATATGACGCTCAGCGTGGGTGAGATACTGACGCTGATTGGCACGTTGGGCATGGCCGCCGAGATCATTTTGATTGGTGCCTATGCGGGCAAGGTCAATGTCAAGCGGGTGACGGTGGTGCAATTGGCTACCGCCTCAGTGGCCTCGTTCCTGATGATGGTGCCTACCGGTGAGTCGGTACCGCCGTATAGCAGCTATTTGTTGTACAGCGCGATTGGCCTGGGGCTCGCCAGTGCCATCATTCAGGTAACGATGAACTGGGCGCAACGCAGCGTTTCGCCAACGCGTGCCACGGTCATCTATGCCGGTGAGCCGGTCTGGGCCGGGTTGGTCGGGCGTATTGCCGGCGAACGTTTGCCCGCTGTCGCCCTGTTGGGGTGCGCACTGATCGTGTTGGGGGTGCTGGTTAGCGAACTGCGTATTCGCCGCAAAGGGAAAGCGGCGGCGCTGGCCGAATAAGGCCCGTTTAGCGGGCCATAGTCATTTATTAACGTACGGCACTGTCTGCCAGCGGCAGCGCTTTACGCCTGCGCAGCAGGGCATTAAGGATAATGGCCCCGAAAGTGGCGGTGCCTATCCCACCCATGGTGAAGTTACCGATAGTCAGTGCAAAATCGCCTGCACCCAGTACCAGCGTGACCGCAACCATAATCAGGTTACCGTTATCGCCCAGGTCTACTTTGTTTTGCACCCAGATGCGCGCACCGGCGACGGCGATCAGACCGAACACTACCACCGAGGCGCCACCCAAAACCGGGCCGGGAATGGTGTGGATCAGCGCGCCGAATTTTGGTGAAAACCCCAGCACAATCGCTACTAACGCCGCCGCGACAAACACCAACGTAGAGTAAATTTTGGTTACTGACATTACGCCGATATTCTCGGCATAGGTCGTCACCCCGGTACCGCCCACCGAACCGGAGAGCATGGTCGCCAGCCCATCGCCGACGAAGGTGCGGCCGATATAAGGGTCAAGATCGCGGCCGGTCATGCCCGCCACCGCTTTGACATGCCCGAGGTTTTCCGCCACCAGAATGATCGCCACCGGAGCAATCAGCAACATGGCGTGCAGGTTAAACACCGGCGTGGTGAACTGTGGCAGGCCGAACCAGGCTGCCTGGCTTAGTGCGCTGTAATCCACCGGTTTGCCAAGCCCAAAGCCGTTGGTGGCTATCACGTAAATTAAATAGGCGGCGATCAATCCCACCAGGATCAACAGCCGCTGCATCAGCCCGCGGGTGAATACCGCGACCGAGCCAATACACAAAATAGTGGTCACCGCCATCCAACTGTCAAAGTTGGAGGCTGAAACGCTGCGCACCGCGATAGGCGCCAGGTTAAGGCCGATCGCCATCACCACGGCACCGGTCACCACCGGCGGCATCAGGCGTTCGATCCAACGGGTACCGACGCTCATCACCACCAGGCCGATCAGCAGATACACCAGGCCACAGGCGATAATGCCGCCGAGCGCCAGCGCAATATTCGGGTTAGCGCCCTGGCCGCTGTAACCGGTCAGAGCGATCACCAGCCCGACAAACGCCGCGCTGGAACCGAGGTAGCTTGGTACCCGGCCGCCCACCACCAGGAAAAACAGCAGCGTGCCGATGCCGGACATCAGAATGGCCAGGTTGGCGTCAAAGCCCATCAGCAGTGGCATCAGTACCGTGGCACCAAACATCGCCACCGCATGTTGCAAACCCATCACCAGCGTTTGCGCCAGCGAAAGCCGTTCATCGGGCGCGACAATCGAACCGTCCAGACTGCCTTGTTTCATGCGCCATTGGGGAAACCAGGTATTCGCCATCGTTATCTCCAAAATTTCAGGGTGCAGGTGAATGTGTTTGAGCGGTTATGCGCCGATCATTGTTTCAACAGCGAGTGGTAGCGCCGGTCGAAATAGGCCAGACCGTGGCTGTCGTCATTACGCGTCAGCGCCAGCGCCTGGCAGAAAAAAATGTCGTGGGTGCCGACGCTGACAATCTGGCCGATCTGGCAGTCGAATGAGACCACTGCACCGTGCAGGATGGGGGATCCGGTCGCCAGCGTAGACCAGCGTGCCGCGGAGAACCGCAGCTCCATCGGGGTTTTACCGCCGAACAGATTCGACAGCGACTCATGCTCCGCGGCCAGCGTATTGACGCACAGCGTCTGGTTTTGTTTGAACACCGAATAGACCGACGCGGAACGGTTCAGGCACACCAACAAGGTTGGTGGCGTGTCGGTGACGCTGCAGACAGCAGAAGCGGTAAAACCGGCCCGGCCGGCAGGGCCATCGGTAGTGATGATATTGACTGCCGATCCCAGGCGCGCCATGGCGTCGCGGAAGTCCTGTTTTTCTACATACGGCGACTGTAGTGGCGTATCGGCAAGCAGCGTTTGGCTTTGCATTTTGTGTCTCCGGGCTAGGGTTGCAGGCGGGTTTGGGCGTTTTGCGTTTTCAACAGCCAACCCAGCAGGATGCGGTTAAAGTGCTCGGTGTCGGTCACGCTCATCGCATGGCCGCCGTAGGCCATCTCGGCCAGTTCGCCGTTCGGCAGGCTGGCCGCCAACTGATGCGAGCAGTGATAGGGCACCAGCAAATCGTCGCGGGAGCACAGCGCCAGGGTTGGCGTGGTAATGTCCGCCAGGTGCGGACGAAAATCGGTATTCATCAGCGCAGTCAGACGGCGCAGCAGGTTTTCGGTGCCCTGAAAATGTGCGGTCTGGTGCTGCAACTCTTCATCCAGCAAGGCGGAGTGCTGCGACAGCCAGTCGGCGGGGAACAGGAACAGCGGCTGGGCGCGCACATAGGCTTCCACGCCGCTGTTGAGCAACAGATCCTGACGTACTTTGAAGCAGCGGCGGGTCTGGCTGTCCAGCGTCGGCCAGCCGTTGACCACCACCAGTTTTTCGACCAGTTGCGGATGAGTGAGCGCCAATTGCAGGCCAATCATGCCGCCCAGTGCATGGCCGACGAAGTAACAGCAGTCGACGTTGAGTGAACGCAGCAACTGCGCCACTTCATCGGCCATATCGGCCATGCTGTAGCCGTCCGGCACGCTCCCTTTGCTGCGAGCGGTACCGAAGTGATCGTAAACCACCACCCGGAAGTGCTCGCCCAGCGCGTTAATCTGCGGTTGCCAAAAACTGCCTGCGCCACCCAGCCCGGCAGACAGCACCAGCGTGGGTGCCAACGGCGTGTCTTTTCCCAAAATCTCAAAATACATGCTCAGTCCTCTGCGGATAATGACTCAGCGGCCGATATGGGCCACGGTGGCAATTTCAATCAGGGCGTCCGGCTTTACCAGGCCGCACTGAATGCAGTAGCGCGCCGGTTTGTCGCCGGGGAAATACTCTGCATACACCTGATTGATGGCGGCATAGTTTTGCCAGTCGGTGAGGAATATCGAGTTAAAGGTCACGTCGTCCATGCAGCCACCGGCGGTTTCAATCACGCTTTTGATGGTCTCCAGCACGTGACGGGTTTGCGCTGCAGCGTCACCGACGTGCACCACGCTATTGTTTTTATCGAATGCCAGCGTGCCCGAGACGTAAACCACGCCGTCGGCCAGGGTGCCGGGCACGAAAGGGGCCAGCGGTTTGCCGGTGCCCGGCGGGGTAATAATGGTTTTTGGCATAGTGGCGCTCCTGGTGAAAATTCAATTTTGGTTAAAGGCGAGCAAAACTCATGCCGTCTGGCTGAGCGGGGCGGCGAGCGTATTACAGAAACTGTCGACGTCCGACACCCAGCCAAAGAAGGTTTCGATGTTGTACAGCGCCGCCTGCTGGGCAAACTGTGGCCCGGCCTGGTGAGTGGCGTCGGCCAGCACGATGCCGAAATACTCGAGGAAAAAACCGTCGCGCAGCGTGGACTCGACACAGACGTTGGTAGCGATGCCGGTAAACACCAGATGATGAATGCCATACGAGCGCAGCAGGCTGTCGAGTTGGGTGTTGAAGAAGCCGCTGTAGCGCGGTTTCGGCAGCACGATATCGCCGGCTTGCGGTTGCAGCTCGTCCACCAGATCGTAATCCCAGTCGCCCCTGGCCAGCAGCTTGCCCATCAGTTCCGGGCGTTTACGCATGGTTTTCAGCGCGTTGGATTTATGCCAGTTGGGGGAACCCTGCCCACCGGCCTCGACGTACTGGTTGTCCCAGCCATTTTGGAAAAAGATCACCCTGATACCGGCTGCACGGGCAGCGCTGATAGCGCGTTTGATGTTGGCGATCACCGGGGCGGTGGCCGAGATGTCAAAACCGGCCAGATCCAGATAGCCGCCCTGCGACGCGTAGGCATTTTGCATATCCACCACGATCAGCGCGGTTTCCTGCGGCGCAAAGGCGATAGCCTCCGGACGGGCGGGCAGGGTGAGCGTAACCTCGGCCTGCGGCGACTGACGACGTACTACCGGTTGGTTTTCAACAATTTTCATTATGCCACCTCGCGGCTTGCGGCAGTCTGTGGGCAAACGTAGGCGCGGCTTTTCATTAGCGGCTGGATGCGCTCGCCAAAGTTTTCCACCCCGGTGACGAAGTCATCGAAGGTCAGCAGCACACCTTCGGTGCCGGGCACGGTGGCGATTTCATCCATCATGCGCGCCACGTTGGCGTAGGAACCGACCAGCGTGCCCATATTGATATTGACGGCGGAGGTGGGGTCCGCCATCTGGCGTACGTTGGTGTCGGCACCGGATTTAGTGTCCTTGCCGCTTTGCTCGGTCAGCCAGGCCAGGGCTTCGGTATCGGCCCCTGCTTTATAGCTTTCCCACTTGGCGCGGGCGGCCTCGTCGGTCTCATCGGCAATAATCATAAACAGCACGTAGCAGGCCACGCTGCGGCCTTCGCTATCCGCCGCAATTTTTAAGCGTGCTGCGGTTGGTGCAAAGGCGGTCGGCGTGTTGACGCCCTTGCCAAAGCAGAAGTTGTAATCGGCATATTTGGCCGAGAAGGCCATGCCGGCGTCGCTTTGTCCGGCGCAGATCACCTTGATGTCCGCCTGCGGCTGTGGGCTGACGCGACAGTCGTCCATCTGGAAAAACTCGCCTTTGAAATCGGATTTACCGGTACCCCACAGATCGCGCAGCACATTGACGTACTCCGCCAGATAGTCGTAGCGGCGGCCGAAGTAATCGTCGCCCGGCCACATGCCCATCTGCTCGTATTCCGGTTTCTGCCAGCCGGTGACCACGTTCAGGCCAAAGCGACCGTTGGAAATCGAGTCAATGGTGGAGGCCATGCGGGCGACGATCGCCGGTGGCATGGTCAGAGTGGCGGCAGTGGCGTAGATCTTGATGCGTGAGGTGACGGCGGCCAGCCCGGCCATCAGGGTGAAGGACTCCAGGTTGTGATCCCAAAATTCGGTTTTGCCACCGAAACCGCGCAGTTTGATCATCGACAGGGCAAAATCGAAGTTGTAGTGCTCGGCCTTCTGCACGATGGTTTTATTGAGTTCAAACGTCGGTTGGTACTGCGGGGCATTGCTGGAAATCAGCCAGCCGTTGTTGCCGATCGGGATAAATACGCCAATTTTCATTTGAACACCTCGGTTGCTAGTGGAACGGATCATGCGTCGCCTGAATGCTTTCTGTGGACGGCGCTGGATACGGAGGCTTTTGCAAAGGCGGTGCCAGTTTTTAAAATGGTTTATTTATCAAGGGATTGTTTTTCTTTCGTGATTTTCATGTTGAGCGAGTGGTCTAAAACAGACCATTTGGTCAAAACGGCATGCACAAAAAACAGGCGTAACTGCTCATTAAAGGTGCAGAAAATCACTCGGAAGGGGTAGGTAAAAGCGTGGGTTTCACCCAATGGCTTTGCTATGCTGGCCCGAATCAGGGTGCGCCAAGGAGCCGCAGTGAAGCCACAAGCCGTTAAACCCCCCACGCGTCGCTCGCGTGCGGTAGCCGCAAAACGCGGCGCTATCTTGAATGCGGCACTGGAGTTTTTTTCGCTGTACGGTATTCATGGCACCAGTCTGGACCAGGTGGCAGAACGTGCCGACGTGTCCAAAACCAATCTGCTGTATTACTTCCCCTCCAAAGAAGCACTGTATCTGGCGGTGCTGAAAGATATTCTCGACGTCTGGCTGGCACCATTGAAGGCGCTGCGCGCCGATCAGGAGCCCCTGAAGGCGATTCGCGAATATATCCGCCTGAAGCTTGAGGTATCTCGCCAGCACCCGCAGGCCTCACGGCTGTTTTGTCTGGAGATGATCCAGGGGGCGCCGTTGCTGAAACAAGAGCTGCAGGGCGGGTTGAAGGCGCTGGTGGACGAGAAGTCCGCGATGATTGAGCGCTGGATCGCCGCAGGCCATATCGCGGCGGTAGAGCCGCACCATCTGATCTTCATGCTGTGGGCGACCACTCAGCACTACGCAGATTTTTGGGTGCAGGTGGAGGCAGTGACCGGCAAGACTCTGGACGATGAGGCGTTTTTTCAGCAGACGGTGGAGAACGTGCAGCGGGTGATTATCGAGGGTATTCGGCCGCGCCAGGCGCATGAAGCAGGGGGATAGCGAACTATCCCCCGGGGAATGTTAAGCGGTTTTCTTTTTGCGCAGGAACACGTAAGACAGACCGAGCACCACAAACCACAGCGGCGTGACGATCAGCGCCTGACGGGTGTCTTCGCGCAGCGTCAGCAACACCAACACAAAGGCGAAGAACGCCATACAGACCCAGCACATCAGCTTGCCGGCCGGCATCTTGTAGATTGATTTCTGGTGCAGCGCCGGGCGTTGCTTACGGTAAACCAGGTATGAACACAGGATAATGGTCCAGACAAACATAAACAGGATCGCCGAGACGGTGGTTACCAGCGTGAAGACCGTCATCACGTTCGGGATCAGGTAAATCAGCACCACCCCACCCAACAGGCAGATACAGGAGAAGGTCAGGCCGTTAGCCGGCACCGCCCGCTTGGACAGGTGGGCGAACGACTTGGGTGCATCGCCTTCCTGCGCCAGACCGAACAGCATGCGGCTGGTGGAGAACACGCCACTGTTGGCGGAAGAGGCGGCGGAGGTCAGCACCACAAAGTTGATCACGCTGGCCGCCGCAGGCAGGCCAATCAGCACAAACAGTTCTACGAACGGGCTTTTGTCGGCGACCACGGAACTCCATGGCGTGACCGACATAATCACGATCAGGGCGAACACGTAGAACATGATGATGCGGATAGGAATCGAGTTAATCGCGCGCGGCAGCACTTTTTCCGGGTCTTTGGTTTCAGCCGCGGTGGTGCCCACCAGCTCAATGCCGACAAAGGCGAACACCGCAATCTGGAAGCCGGCGAAGAAGCCGCTGATGCCTTTCGGGAACATACCGCCGTCATTCCACAGGTGTGAGAACGACGCGACGGTGCCGGTTGGTGACTGGAACTGCATGGCGATCATCACCAGCCCGGCGATGATCAGCCCGACAATGGCGACGATTTTGATCATCGCGAACCAGAATTCCATCTCACCAAACATCTTCACCGTCGCCAGGTTCAGGCCCAGCAACAGCAATATGCACAGCAACGAAGCGATCCACTGTGACAGTCCGGGGAACCAGAACTGTGCGTAGGCGGTGATCGCCACCACGTCGGCAATACCGGTGACCACCCAGCAGAACCAGTAGGTCCAGCCGGTAAAGAAGCCGGCCCAGGGGCCGAGCAGATCGGCGGCGAAATCGCTGAAGGATTTATATTCCAGATTGGAGAGCAGCAGCTCGCCCATGGCGCGCATCACGAAGAACAGCATAAAGCCGATAATCATGTACACGAAGATGATCGAAGGCCCGGCCAGGCTGATGGTTTTGCCGGAACCCATAAACAGACCCGTACCTATAGCACCGCCGATGGCGATCAGTTGAATATGTCGGTTAGTTAGGTTTCGACGTAGATGATCTTCTGATTCTGGCGCGGCCTCTGCGGCTATTTTAGAGTGATCTACCATCTGATGATGTCCTGTTTTACCTGTCATGAGTGAAATAGTGAGCTCTGAAGTGGCTCTTTTTTATACGATTATCTGGTTGTGCCAGATTTAGTAAGGTAGTGCAATAACGCCACCTTTGTGCAACATGTTTACAACATTTATGCGAGGGATAAAAGTCGATTGTTCTTTACACTGCGGAGGCAAATCGGACGTCTCGGGGGCGGAAGATTACTCTGGGTCTGGGCAGATTAACAGCCCTGATGCGACTTATCTTGTTGATAAAACAGAGGGTTAAAAACATCGCATGAGAAAAACTAATGGGTGTAAGCGTTTGACATTCGGGGGTAGCAGTGAAGAGGTCGACGAGTAAGGTCGTAAGCTCGGCGGGAAGTGCTCTGGGGGGTAATCAATTGATTACAAGGCTGGCTTGCGTGTTACTTATCAACCAAATCAATTTGTTAGCGGTTTTTTTTCTTCAGCGTTTTTTAAGAATAATACTTAATTGAGACTCGTCCCACAAAAATGGCATCCTTCCGGCGTGAATATTCAGTTAAGTGATCTGACGCAGGCTGGGCTTTCGAAGCCACCTTTTCGAGCCGTCTTGCAACCCCGATTCCCTGCAAAATTGATAATGGGATCCCGGTGCTTCTTCAGAGCTGCTATAGGCGCGCGGGCTACCCGGAGTTCGAAAGCCAGAGGCCAGGCGGTTCAAAACACCCGGCTAACCAACATCAACCCCACCGCCCAAATCCCGGCGGACAGCGCGCTGGCGCAATAAACCTGCCTGAGCGGCAGAGCAATGATGCCGGCGACCAGCGGTACGGTGTAGCGCATTACCGCCAAAAAACGCGACATAAACAACAGCACCCACCCTTTATGCTGCAATGCGGATTTTGTTTTGAGCAGTGCCTGCCGGTATCGGGTCGGCAGCCACTTTCCGGGTTCGCGTTGGCAGAACAGCGCGCCACAATGGAAGGACAATACGGAGCCGAGCAGGGCGCCCAGGGTAATCGCCGCCCAGACATGGACGTCGGGGAGCATGCTTTTACCGGCGACGATACCCAGCATCAGCGTGACCGAAGCCGGTGGCAGCAGCGAAGAAATAAAAATCACTGACTTTCCCAGCGAAAATAAAAAGATAATCAACAACAGGAATTCAGGCTCCGGGCTGTATTTGGCGATAATTTGTGTGAGTTGTTCCATTGGCCACCTGTGAAAATGTATTCTCTGGTGACCAGTGTCCCATTCGTAACTTCAATAAATGGTCAATTAGGTTTTGTTAACTGAATAGGTTCATCCTGATGAGATTGGGTGGTTACCCATGGTGATGCGTCTGAGATAAAAACAAGGAAGGTAACAATGTTAAAAGTGATTGCTGAAGATTTTATCAAGCTCGATTGTGTTGAAACGGTGATGCCGCTGTATCAGGAACTGGTGGAGAAAACCCGGCAGGAGCCACTTTGCCTCTCCTATGAGTTGTTTATCGATCACCAGGATGCTGGGCATTTTATTTTTGTCGAGGAGTGGCCCGATCGCGCCGCGCTGGACGCCCATTGCCAAACGGAACACTTCAGGCGTTTGGTGCCCTTGATCAATCAGCACCAGAGTAAACCCTGTACCTTCCTGTTTATGCAGCCTTTTTCCGCCGTAAAATCCTAATCAGCAAAAAAAAGCCCCGCAGAGCGGGGTTAATGGCTTCTCAAGCACTGTCTTGTAGTGATTAAAAATTAGACTGCGAATGATTGCCATTCACTAAGAATGTTCTTAAAAGGATTTGGCCGCGGCCTGGCGCACCCGCTCCACCCAGCCTTGCTGATAGTCAAAGGAAGCGGCTTCATGCCGGTTCAAACCTTGGCGGACGATGGCCTTCACCGCCTGACTCGCCAGCGGATTTTTTTGTGCAATCTGCCGGGCGAGAGTCAGTGCCTCCTCGTGCGCGCTGCCCTCACTGATGCGGGAAATGGCACCCTGTTGCCAGGCTTCCTGCGCGCTGATGATTCGGCCGGTCAGTAACCACTCGAGAGCGATATAGGGTGAGATGCGCGCTGGCAGCCGTGAACAGCCTCCCTGTGCGGCAATCAATCCCAGCCCGGTTTCCGGGAAACTGAACTGTGCGCTGTGGCTGGCGACGATCAGGTCGCAGGCCAGCGCTATCTCGAAACCGCCGCCGAAGGCGATGCCATCGACTGCGGCAATAATCACCTTGGTGAGCTGGGCATGCACCAGACCGCCAAATCCTTCAGGTTCGACCACCGGCAGCTCTCCCTGCTGGAAGGCCCGGACGTCCATTCCGGCAGAAAATATTTGCGGCAGGCCGGTCAGCACGATCACCCGAACGGCATCATCCTGTTCGGCCCGTTGCAGATAGCCCTGGATCAGTTGCGCCATCGCCAGATTGATGGCGTTCTTTTTTTCCGGTCGGTTCAGGGTAATCACGGCAATGCCGTCATTTTGCTCATACCGCACCGGGAGGGGCAGATCACTCATTGGCTTTTTCCCCCTGGAAGAAAAATAGCGTCAGCAGCAGGGCGATAGCCCCCAGCGGCAGCGAGAACAAGGGGAGATAAAAGGCAGGCAGCGCATACAGCGTCAGGCCACCCAGCATGCCACCCGCCGCGATGCCGGCATAGAGTACCGAGCTGTTGAGTGAAACGGTCAGCGCGCCAAAGCGTTTGGACAGCGACAACAAGTGGTGCTGGATCGGCACCAGATACATCCAGCCGGTAATGCCCCAGACCAGAAAAATCGCCAGTACCCACCAGGGGGAACTGACGTAAAAGGCCAGCAGGAACAGCGAAACGGTTTGCACCGATACCGAAAACAGCAGCACAAACTTGCTGCCGAAGGTATCGGTTAACAGGCCGGAAACGAAGTTACCGATAACGGCGCCGATACCGAACACCAGCAGCGCAATCGGCAAAATGGCCTCCGGGCCAAACTGGGTGTTTTTCAGCAATACGCTCACATAGCTGTAAACGATATGCTCGGAACAGACGGCGAAAAAGGTAATCAGCAGGGTGGTCAGCACCGCTTTTTGCCGCAGCGGAGCAAGCCGCTCTTTTAGCGTGTGTTTACCCGGTGCCGCGATGGTGCTCAGCGCCAGCGACAGCCCCAGCAGTGAGACCGCGCCCAACAGGGCGATCAGCAAAAAGATTTCCCGCCAACCGATCAACTTTGCCAGGAAGGTGCCGAAGGGAATGCCAAGGGCGATGGCCAGCGTCATGCCGCCGTAAACGATAGATATCGCCAGCCCGCGGCGCTTCTCCGATACCAGCCCAACCGCGGCGGCTGCGGCCTGTGGCGTATAGCAGGCCGCGCCCAGCGCCGCCAGCACCCGCCCGGCAGACATTTGCAAAAAACTGTCGGCATAGGCACAGACCAGATTACCGGCGATAAATAACACCAGGGCCAACTGCAAAATATGTTTGCGGTTGAGGTTCCCCAGCAGCCAGGCGGTCAGCGGGGCAAACAGCATATAAGCCAGGGCAAATACCGAGATTAACTGCCCCGCTTGCGCGGGGCTGACGGCAAAGGTGCCGGATATCTCGTCGAGGATACCGGCGACAATAAACGCGTCGGTCCCGATGGCAAAGGTGCCGGTCGCCATCAGACACAGCGTAAGAAAATGGCCGTTATAGTCCGTCAACTTCATCCTGCTCTCCGTAACTGATTGGCGTCCCAGACTTTGCTTAACGCCGCCAGGAAATATTCCACGTCCTCATGAGTATGGGCAGAGGTCGGCGTAACGCGCAAACGCTCGCTACCGGCCGGTACCGTTGGGGCGTTCACCGGCTGCACGTAAATATCGTACTCGTCGAGCAGTTGCTTGCTGATGTGCTTGTTGCGGTGTGGATCGCCGACCAGCAGCGGCAGAATGTGGCTGTCCTCCGAAACCAGCGGAATGCCGGCGTCGCGCAGGCCGGACTTCAAGTGGTCGATGATCGCCAGCAGATGCTTGCGCTGATTGTCATGCTCCAGGTTGTATTTGAAGCTGGCCAGCGCGGCCGCCACCACCGGAGCGGGGGACGAGGTGCTGAAGACAAACGCCGGCGACCAGCTACGCACCGCTTCAACCACCACGCGCGGGGCGGCGATGTAGCCACCGGCAGCGCCGTAAGATTTGCCAAAACCGCCCTGGATAATGGTGATTTTGTCCAACAGGCCAAGTTGTTCGGCATAGCCCAACCCGCGATGACCGTAAACGCCGGCAGAGTGGATCTCGTCCAAATAGGTCAGCGCCTGATATTTCTCAGCCAGTTCCACAATTTGCGCCAGCGGCGCAAAGTCGCCGTCCATTGAATAAAGCGACTCGAAGGCGATCAGTTTGGGCCGATGCGGGTCGGCGGCCTGCAGCAGCTCGGCCAGATGGGCCACGTCATTGTGGCGGAAGATCTTTTTCTCCGCCTTGCTGTAACGGATGCCGTAAATCATCGAGGCGTGGTTCAGCTCATCGGAAAACACAATCAGATCGGGAATGGCATCACACAGGGTGGACAAGGTGGCGTCATTGGCACCGAACCCGGTGGTAAACAGCAGCGCCGACTCTTTGCCATAGGCGCTGGCTAACAGGGTTTCCAATTCACTGTGATAGACAGAAGTGCCGGAAATGCTGCGTGCGCCGCAGGTGCCCAGCCCGACGCGGTTCACTGCTTCGGTGGTGGCCAGAATGACTTTAGGGTGATGGCTCATCGCCAGATAGTCATTGGAGCACCAGACGTTCAGACGGCGCTCACCGTTCTGACCGTGGCTGGTGGCCCAGGGTTTGTCCAGCACGCTGCGTTCCAGATTGAGGAACTCACGGAAGCGGCCCTGTCTTTTGGTTTCGGCCAATTTTTCTTCAAGAATGTTCAATACGCTCATACGGAATTCCTTGCATTAGAGGGCTTTAATGACCAATGAAACACCCTGGCCGACACCGACACACATTGTCACCAGCGCATGGTTTAAGTGCCGGGTATGCAGCTCCAGCGCGCTGGAAAGCACCAGTCGCGCGCCGGACATGCCCAGCGGATGCCCAAGGGCGATGGCTCCGCCGTTGGGATTGACCCGCGTATCCTTGAAGTCGATACGCCAGCTTTGCAGCGTCGCCAGCACCTGGGCGGCAAACGCCTCATTAATTTCAATCACGTCAAAATCGTTCAGGGTAAAGCCGGACCGCGCCAACAGCCGATCGGTGGCGGCGACCGGGCCAATTCCCATCAGCGAAGGGGCGACGCCGGCGCTGGCGCTGTCACCTATCTCCGCCAGCGGCTGCAGCGACTTGCGTTTCACATAGCGGCCGCTGGCCAGCAACAGCACCGCAGCACCGTCATTGATGCCGGAGGCGTTGCCGGCGGTGACCGAGCCGTCGGGGGTAAAGGCCGGTTTCAGCGCCTGCAATTTTTGCATCGTGGTCTGACGCGGGAACTCATCCTGTTCGAAGGTTTTACGGGTTTTACGGTCGGCCTGGACCTCGAGCGGCGTTATTTCCCTGGCCAGGCGGCCATTTTCGATCGCCCGCCAGGCCTTCTGCTGCGAGGCCAGGGCAAAAGCATCCTGATCGTCGCGGGATATCCGGTACTGCTGCGCGACGTTCTCCGCCGTTATGCCCAGTGGATCGCTACCATAGCGCTGTGCCAACTGCGGATTGATAAAACGCCAGCCCAGGGTGGTGTCGTAGAGTTTGACCCCCTTGTCGAAAGGCGTTTCACTTTTGCCCATCACGTAGGGCGCGCGGCTCATGCTTTCCACACCCCCGGCCAATACCAGATCGCTGAGGCCGCTTTTTATTTTTGCGCTGGCGTAGATCACCGCATCCAGCCCGGAAGCACACAAACGGTTAAGGGTAATCGCCGGCACCCCCTGATCCAGACCGGAGAGCAGCGCGGCCATCCGGGCCACGTTACGGTTGTCTTCTCCGGCCTGATTGGCGCAGCCGAGGATCACCTCATCAATATCCGCTTCGGTTTCAGGATGTCGTTGCAGCAGCGCCCGGATAATCGAGGCCGCCATATCGTCCGGACGAGTTAACGCCAGGCTACCGCCATAGGCGCCAATAGCCGTGCGCGTGCCGTCGATCAGATAGACTCCATCGTCTTTAATCGTCATCATTTTTCCTTAGGGCGCGACGGCCAGCTCTGGCCGGGGGGTATTGAGCAAAGAGTAATGCGGGTAATAGCGGGCGGAATGCAGCAGTTGCGCCATATTGTCCAGCGTCGACTTCACGTTTTTTTGCCCAAGCTGTGCCAGCCAGCTAAAGATGCCATCGGCATAGTTAACGCCGGCCACCGCGGCGATATCGATATCCGCCCGGCTGCAAACACCGCTCTCCACCATAATCACCGACTCATTGATCAGGCTGCTCAGGACGCGGGCGACAATCAGGCCCGGGGAGTCTTTAATAAACTCCACCTGCGGGATCAACGTTTGCAGCAGCGTCAGAAACAGCGCTTTATTGGCCGCGCTGGCATCCTGGCTGTGGGCTGCCGCCAAATAGGCGGTATCGGCGTAGTTGAGCGCGGCGTCGATCACGAAGGTATCGAGTTCGGTCAATTCAGCCAGCAGATTGGCGGTGCGGCCATCGGTGATTTTGATGGCCATTGCGTCATTCACCCGGATAAAGCGGCCCAGCGTTGGCTGTTCCGATTGGCGATTAATCTGCACCCTTGGCCAGAGCGCCAAAGCGCGCTGTTGCAATAGGTCGAACAGGGGATGTTCACCATAAAAATTCAGTGAGGTCGGCGTGCCGCTGCCTGCGTCGGCGGAGCTGGGTTCGGCGGAAGAGGGGGTAAAAAAGGATCGGCCGTTTTTCTTCCCCAGCAGCCCGGCATCCACCAGCGAACGTTGCAAATGACCGGGGGTATAGCGGGGATCGTACTGCATGTCCTGCCAAATCTGGCTGCTGACCTGATAGTTAATATCCTGGCCGATAAAATCGGTCAGCTCTAAAGGTCCCATGCGGAAGTGGCCACCGGCCTTGAGTGCGCGGTCGATCTGCGGCGCCAGAGCCACGTTCTCTTCCAACAGCCGAAACCCTTCCAGATAGAAAGGTCGGGCCATCCGGTTGACGATAAAGCCCGGCGTGGCTTTGCAGACCACAAACTGTTTGCCTATCGCCGTCACCAACTGCTGGCAACGCAGGCTGGTGGCCCGGCTGGTAAAGTAAGACGGAATAATTTCGATCAGTTTCATCAGCGGGGCCGGATTGAAGAAGTGCAGGCCGATAAACCGGGCGTTATTTTCGACGCCTGCGGCCAGCTTATTCAATGACAGCGAGGAGGTATTGGTGGCGATAATCGCCTCTTTTTTCACCGTGGCCGCAATCGCCGCGAGGATCTCATGCTTGGTTGCCTCATGTTCCGCGATGGTTTCAATCACCAGATCGCTGTCGGCAATAGCCTCGAAAATGGGAGAGAAAACCAGATTGGCCAATATCTCGCCTTTTTTCTGCGGGCTTATTTTTCCGCCATCTATTTTCTTATCCAGGTCACGAATAATATAGTCCCTGGCCTGATTCAGATTATTACCGCTACGATTATAAAGCAGGGTTCGTATGCCGTTTTGCGCCAGAAGATAGGCAATACCTCTGCCCATGGTCCCGGCACCAATAACAGCGACCGAATGGATTGCCGAATTATTCTCTGCCATAAAAATCCCCGTGAGTATTTTTCTGCCTTGCGAAATTCGCAAATGCTTATAATTTATTTGGATTTAAAAAGCACCAGGTGCCTATGGCGAAGGTAATGGGCATAGCTGCCAGTGTCTAACGGTAGAAGTGACAGGTTTACAATAAATCGGCTTTATGTTATTCGCGTAATTTCCGCTATTAATGCCATTTAAAGGCGTTATTTATTAATATCCGAGCAGGCATAGCTGTTTTTGATATAGGCATGGTACTTTTTATACTATGAAACGGCTGTTGCCGCTCCGGGCCCTCCACTATAGTTAACCTTACTTATCGATAACCCGGTGTGGCCTTCTGGAGAACCTGTTTTATGGACACCCACCTTCAGCCTTTGATGGATGCCTTACTGACCAGTCAGCCAGACCGCGAGGTTTTTTTAAGCCAGCTGGCACCCTGTGCCCAGGCTTTGGGTTTTGAATACTTTTCTTACACGGTCTTTTCCTGCTACCCGGCCAGCCGACCCAAAATGCTGATAGAGGGCAATTTCCCCGAGTGTTACCTGGAGGACTATCGCAAGCTGCGGGTCTACCTGCAGGATCCGGTGATTGAGCAGGCCCACCACTCTACGCTGCAATTTTATTGGGACGAACATTTCTACCAGGACAAGCCAGAGCTGTGGTGGCGTATGGCCCAGTTTGGTATTCGCGAAGGCTGGTCGCAGTCGGTCAAGGATTGCTATGGCCGACTGGGTATTCTCACCTTTGCCGGAAAAAGCATTCCCGTTCAGTCACCACAGGCCAGCGCACGTAACGAAACCTTTTTCCTGTGGTTGGCGCAGATGGTTCATAAAACGCTGCGTGAAGCATTAATCTCGGTGAACGACGAGGCAATCAAAGATGTGCTGACGCTGCGCGAAAAAGATATTTTGCGCTGGTGCAGCGAAGGTAAAACCTCGGAAGAGACCGCTCTGCTAATGGGGCTGAGTGAGCGGACGGTGAATTTCCACATTGGCAATTCGATTAAGAAGCTGTCGGTGGCCAATAAAACCGCCGCCACGGCGAAGGCGGTGTATTTACAGCTTATTTAACCCGGTTTGAAATAGTTAATCGGCTAGCCGTTAGAAATGTGATGTTTATATTTTGTTAATTAAAGAATTATCCTAACCAGTATTCACCGCCGATCACAAAAGCGCGAGAAAGCGTTTCACCCTTATCCTTCCCGGCAGTACCCTGTAGCTACCAAGGTTACATAGAAGGGATGTGATATGTACAAGACGATATTAGTGCCGATAGATATTGAAGAAGATCTGTTGACCGAGCATGCGCTGGAGCATGTTGAGTACCTGGCGAAAATATCCGGTGCCAAAGTGCATTTCTTCCATGCGCTGCCGGATGCTTCGGCATTCGTTACCGCTTATTCTTTCGGTATCAAGGAATTTGAGAATCAGGCGGAAGTCAAAGCGGTAGATAAGCTCAAGAAGATCATGTCGGAAATCGACATTCCCCTGGATCGTCTGGATTACACCATCAGCTTTGGTTCACCGCGCGATGAGGTACTGCAGCTGGCGGATGAGATCGGAGCCGATCTGATCATCATCGGCTCGCGTCGCCCGAGTGTAAAAACCTACCTGTTGGGTTCCAACGCGGCGGCCATTGTGCGCCACGCCAATATCTCTGTGATGGTGGTCAGGTAATCTTTTCAAATCAGGCCCGCAGTATTGAACTGCGGGCCTGTCTCATTCAGCGGCAGAGCGCCACAATCTCGTCATACAGTGTCTGCGGCAAGCTAATGCCGTGCTGCTCACTGTACTGTCGACGCTCAAAACGCCGTTCCCCCGGAATACGCGCCCCTTGCTCTTTCATATCCGCGAATAAGGTTTCTGCCCTGGCTAAATGCGTCGCCTTGTCCGCCCCCAGAAAACGATCGGGATCCATCGCGATAATCAGCTCGCCGCCGTAAGGGGAGGAGCCGGTCTGCCGATCGTAGGCCAGCGACTCCTTACTGGTCATATCGCCAATCAACGGCCCGGCGATCAGCTCCACCATCGCCGCCAGCGCTGAACCCTTATGCCCGCCAAAGGTCAGCATCGCCCCCTGCAACACGCTGGCCGCATCGGTAGAAGGCTCCCCTTGTTGATCGATACCCCAGCCCGGCGGCAGCGGCGTACCGGCGCGGCGATGCAGCTCGATTTCACCGCGTGCCGCCGCGCTGGTGGCCATATCGAAAATAAAGGGCGGGCGCTGCGGGCGCGGCCAGCCGAAGGCAATCGGATTGGTACCAAACAGCGGCCGGGTTCCTCCTGCCGGCGTGACCCAGGCATGGCTGGGGGTACAGGCCAGTGCCACCAGACCCCGATCGGTCAGGGGTTCGATATCGGCCCACAGCGCCGAGTAATGCACACAGTGATTAATCGCCAGTGCAGCGATGCCGTTGGCGCGCACCTTATCGATAAACGCCGGCAGCGCGGTACGGTAGGCCAGCAGCGAAAAAGCATCGTGAGCATCCACCCGCAAGATAGCCGGGGCTTGATCGATAATCGTCGGGAGTGCCTCGGCGGATACCTTGCCGGCCAGCAGCGAACGCACGCAGCCAAGTACCCGATACAAACCATGCGAGGCGCAGCCGTCGCGTTCACCGGCCGTCACATTCTGCGCGACGGCATCGGCATGTTCGGCACTGAAACCGTTGCTGCGCAATGCGCGCAATGCTAGTTCATAGGCTTCTTTCAGCGTCAGACTCTGGGTTTGCGTCATTACATATCTCCTTTACGGTTACTCTTCCTCATCACCGGCAAAATTTGCCTGAGGTAAACAGGTATAGGCGCCCCAGTAATAGATTGCCAATGCAATGACCGCCACCGTGAGGGTGTCCCACGGGTGACCAATAGCGTTGATGCCACCAAAGCTGCCGAGATAGGACGCGACAATAATCAGCGCATAGAAGGCTATCAGCCACAGCGACGACCAAATCTGTTGCTTCAGACTGACGGCGTGGGTTGGCACCTTGTTTTTGAACAGGATATAGACCACGAACATCAGGATCTGCAGGCCCAGCAGCCAGGAAACGGTGTTCCAGCCGGACCAATAGACAATCAGCGCCGAAATGATAAATGACACCGGACCGAGCACGCAGAAGCCGCGCACGAAGAAGGGGCGCGGCAGATCTGGCGCATTGCGGCGCAGACCGGCAGCAGTCACCGGCGCAATGGCGTAGCTCAGCACCAGCGCGGCGGAAACCACGCCGATCAACTTCTCCCAGGAGGGGAAGGGCAGCGTCCAGAAGATCGACAACGCAAAGGTCAGCCACAGGGCAGGGCGCGGAATGCCGGACTCACCGTCGACGCGGGTAAAGATCTTAAAGAAAGTGCCTGCACGAGCCCAGCCGTATATCACGCGTGGGGTGGCGTTCATGTAAATATTGCCGGTGCCGCTCGGTGAGATAATCGCATCGCTCACCACCAGAAACGCCAGCCAGCCCATCCCCAGGGTGATGGCGATATCACGGTAAGGCAGTGAGAATTGCTGACTGATACCGGCCCAGCCGCCGCTCAGCATCTCACTGGGAATACTGCCGAGGAAGGCCACCTGCAGCAGCACATAAATGATGGTGGACAGCACCACCGACAGGATCAGCGCGACAGGAATGGTACGCTGCGGATTTTGCACTTCGCTGGCGACCGAGATAATCGGCGTCAGGCCCAGATAGGCGAAGATAATTCCTCCGGCAGAAATGGCCGCTTCCACCCCGGCGGAGCCAAAGGGCGCAAACCCCTGGCTGTGCAGGTTTTCGGGTTTGAAGAAGCTGAACAGCACCACAATCACCAGCAGCGGTACCACAAATTTAATCACGCTGATCAGATTGTTGGATTTGGCAAAGGTTTTGACGCTGTAGTAATTCAGGGCGAAGAAAAAACACAGCAGCAGGAGCTGGACCAGCCAACCGATTAGCGTTGGGTTGCCGGAGCCGGGCTGGCTCAGAAAGGGAAACCAGGCGGCGGCGTACTGGCGGGCCGCGACGATCTCAATCGATATCAGGCTGGAGAAGGCGATCAGGGTAATAAACCCCAGCAGATAGCCCATCAGTTCGCCGTGGGAGAATACCGGGTAGCGGATAATGCCGCCGGCCCGGGGCAGTGCAGCACCCAGCTCGCAATAAACAATGCCGAGCAGCAGCACGGCCAACCCGCCGATCAGCCAGGAGTAAATGCCGGCGGGGCCGGCAATGGAGGAGACGTGGCTGGCGGCGAACAGCCAGCCGGAACCAAAGATTGCGCCCAGGCCGATAAACGTCAAATCGGTGAGCGTAAGCTGCTTCTTGAATTTGCCTTGGGTTGTCATGAGTTTACCCTTTTGTTATTAGGTGGCATGCAGATGCGGCCGGGCTAGTTGTTGGCAGGTGAGTGGAGCGGATCTCGGGTGTAAATACCGTTCACCAGCCGTAGCAGGCCCAGTGGATTACTGTCTTGTAACGCTGGCGGCAACAATGCGGCTGGGTAATTTTGCAAACAAACCGGGCGCAGGAAGCGTTCAATGGCCAGGGTACCGACCGAGCTGCCACGGGCATCGCTGGTGGCCGGATAAGGGCCGCCGTGTACCATGGCATCGCACACTTCGACCCCGGTTGGGTAGCCATTGAACAGCACCCGACCGGCCTTACGGGTCAGCAACTGCGCCAGCGGTTCGGCATCGGCCAGATCCTCTGGGTCGGTCAGCAGCGTGGCGGTCAGTTGGCCTTGCAAGCTTTCCAGTGCGGCGGTCAGTTGCTGGTGATTTTCCACCTCAGCCAAAATGGCTACCGGGCCAAACACTTCCTCCTGCAGCACGGGATTGCCGCTGAGCAGTAAGCCGATATCGGCCTGATACAGTTGCGGTGCGGCTAAAAAAGGGTGTTCCTCGCGGCTGCCGGCCAGATGGCGAATGCCGTCGTGCTGATCCAGTGCTGCCAATCCGCTGCGGTAATGTGCCAGCGTGCCGGTATTGAGCATCGGTTGCGGGGCGGCGGCGTTCACCCGCTCGGTTAATTCACCGATAAACTGGCTGAATGCTTCACCGCGTTGGCCGATGATCAGCCCCGGCTTGGTACAGAACTGGCCGCAACCCAGAGTGAATGAGGCCACCAGCTCGCGTGCGATCTGCTGCCCACGTTGGGCTAAGGCCTGCGGCATGATGATCAGCGGGTTGATGCTCGACATCTCGGCAAAGACCGGGATCGGCTGCGGACGGCGCATGGCCAGATCGAACAAGGCTCTGCCGCCGCGCAGCGAACCGGTAAAGCCCACCGCCTGAATGGCCGGGTGCTGTACCAGTTCCGCGCCGATGCGGTCGCCGTAAATCATGTTGAATACCCCGGCCGGGATCTGTTGCTGCTCTCTGGCCCGTTCAATCGCCTGTGCGGTCAGCTCGGCGGTGATCATGTGGCCGCTGTGCGCCTTGAATACCACCGGGCAGCCTGCGGCCAGGGCAGCGGCGGTATCACCGCCTGCGGTAGAGAAGGCCAACGGGAAATTGCTGGCACCAAACACTGCCACCGGCCCGAGCGCCGTGCGGTATTGGCGCAGATCCGGACGCGGCAGCGGTGTACGCTGCGGCAAGGCGCAGTCTATGCGTACGCCGTGCACATCACCACGGCGCAACAGGCTGGCAAATAACCGCATCTGGCCACTGGTTCTGGCGCGTTCACCGCTCAGACGAGCTAATGGCAGAGCGGTCTCCTGCATGGCGTAGTTAAAAAATTCCTCATCCAGTGCATCCAACTGCCCGGCAATCGCCTCAAGGAAGTCAGCCCGCCGTTCGGCACTGAGTTGTGAATAGGCGGTGAACGCCTGTGCGGCGGCATCGGCGGCGGCGGCGGTTTCTGCGATGCTGGCCGAGAAAAAACGGTGGCCGGTTGGCTGGCCGTTATCGGCACGCAGGCTGACCAGTTCGGCCTCACCGCTGGCACGGCGTTGACCGCCGATAAACTGTTGACCACGGATGGTATAAGCGTTGGACATGGGTTCCCCCGGTTGGCTGGTGTTCAGGCCCGGCAGGCGGCCGGGCGAGAGTGGCAATTACAGGCCGACGTCCGGCAATTCAGGGCGATTTGCCAGCGCTTTTTTAACCACGGCGGTGACTTCTGCCAGGGTATCGCCCTGTAATGCCAGGCGCGGCGGACGGGTAATGGCGCTGCCGCGGCCGACCAACTCTTCACACAGCTTGATGCATTGCACCAGGTCCGGACGAGCGTCCAGATGCAGCAACGGCATAAACCAGCTATACAGCGCCAGGGCTTCCTCAAAGCGTTTTTGCTTCGCCAGACGGAACAGCGTTTCCCCTTCACGCGGGAAGGCGTTGGACATGCCGGAGATCCAGCCTTCGGCACCGACGGCGATACTTTCCAGCACCACGTCATCAAGCCCGGCGAACAGCACAAAGCGATCGCCCACTTCGTTACGCAGATCGATAAAGCGGCGGGTGTCGCCGGAAGAGTCTTTGAAGCACACGATATTTTCGCAATCAACCAAGGACGTCAGGATGTCGGGCGTCACATCGTTTTTGTAAATTGGCGGGTTGTTGTAGACCATGATCGGCAGATCGGTGGCACCGGCAACGCTGCGAAAGTGGGCGGCGGTTTCATGGGGTTTGGCGGAGTAGACCAGCGCAGGCATGACCATGATGCCGTCGACGCCGACCTTTTGCGCTTCTTGCGCCATGTTGCGAGCAAAGGCCGTAGTGAATTCGGCAATTCCGGCAATCACCGGTACTTTGCCTTGTGCCGCATCGCGTGCCACTTCAATCACCGACAATTTTTCCTGAACGGTCATCGAGGTGTTTTCGCCCACGGTGCCACACACCACCAGGCCAGAAACACCGTCTTTGACCAGGTTTTTTATCACCGTATGGGTGGCATCGAGATCCAGAGAGAAATCGCTACGAAACTGAGTGCTGACCGCCGGGAACACGCCGCTCCAGCTAATGGCTTTATGGCTCATAGTGTTTATCCTGTCGTCCAAGTTTGTTAATCAATGGTGAATTATTGGTAAAATCCAATCACAGATTGACCTGTATTGTCCGCAGGGGCTTGACGGTTTTCTCCGAATGCCATGACGAAATTGGCACAGTGGCGCAGAGTATCAGGCAAGCAAAAACCTGGCCGTCAAAGCGCCAAAGATAAACTTCTTTATGCAATAAATCAGTGTGTTATGGCGTGATGCTAATGCGGAAATCACGTGGCGTGGAGCCGGTCATGGCTTTGAATTGGCGGCTGAATGCGCTGTGATCGGTGTAACCGCACTGCAGGGCGATGTCGGTTATGGGTAAATCGCCTGCCAGCAGTTCGGTGGCTTTTTCCAGCCGCACCTTGTGGATCATCTGGCGTGGTGTGAGGTGGAAAATACGTTTGCAGTAGCGCTCTATCTGCGCCACGGAAAGGGCGGTGAGGGCGGTTAATTCCTCGAGGGCAATAGGTCGGGCGTAGTGCTGACGGATATAGACGTCGATCGCCGCCAGTCGCTGATAGGCAGGATGGTTTGCTTTGGCCTCCTGCAGATCGTGCGAGATGCCGGCCATACCGATGATCTTGCCCTGAACGTCATAGAGCGCCAGTTTTTGTGTCAGGCACCAGCCGGTCTCTCGCCCACTGTACAGGTGCATTTCCAGTTGGTCCTGAATCAATGCTCCCTGCTGCAGTACTCGCAGATCCTGTTCGGTATAACCCGAGCCAAGCTGGGCCGGAAACACCTCCGCCGAGGTTTTTCCCAGCAGCGGCGTGACGGTTTTAAAGCCGCAGCGCTTGGCCAACGTCAGGTTGGCCAGCAGGTAACGCGCTTGCAGATCCTTGATAAAAAACACCACGTTGGGGATAGCATTGAGTAGCGGGGCGATCAGAGCCAGAGAGTTGAGCAGGTCGTGCAGGGTGTTCGGGCGCTGTTGTGCCAGGCCATCGCACCAGCGTGACAGTTGTTCAACGGCAAAAATGTCCTGTTCCGGCTCCTCGATAACCGGCCGGGAGGCCGTAACAAGCTGATGATCCTGGGCTAATCGCATGGCAATACCTTTTCCCACTGGGTGGCACTGAATCTGAGGTGGCCGGACCGGCCGTTTGGCAAGCGCCTCATCAATATTAACTTTCTTATAACTTTTCAAGCGTAGCTGCCAATTATGCGGATCACCGCATACTTTTGCTCGCCGGGTTGTCTCGATCCGGCTAAACCCTGCCCAGGGGATTGTGCTGATTTCGGCATTTGCCACGCCGAAATGCATCAAGCCGCCGTCAGCAGATTCGGTCAGTCTAGCTCTATCGGTAACATTTCATTAACCCAGGAGATTCCGATGGCACTTTCTTCGCACTTCACCGCGCTGCGGGCGATCGATTCCCATACCGCCGGGGAACCCACCCGACTGATTGTCGAAGGATTCCCCGATTTGGGCACGGGCAGTATGGCGGAACGCAAGGCGCTGTTTGCTCAACAATATGACGACTGGCGCAGCGCCATCATTCTGGAGCCTCGCGGCAACGACGTGCTGGTGGGAGCCTTACTGTGCCAGCCCTGCTCACCGCAGGCCGCCGCCGGGGTGATTTTTTTCAACAACAGCGGCTATTTGGGCATGTGTGGCCATGGCACCATCGGTCTGGTGGCCTCACTGGCCTATCTGGGGAAAATCGGCGTCGGTGAGCACCTGATCGAAACTCCGGTGGGCACGGTGAACGCCACTTTGCATCAGGATGGCAGCGTGACGGTGGAAAACGTACCGGCCTATCGTTATCGCCGGCAGGTCAGGGTTGAGGTCAACGGCTACGGGCCGGTGGTGGGCGATATTGCCTGGGGCGGTAACTGGTTTTTTCTGATCGGCGAACATCATCTGGCGATCAATACGCAAAATCTGGATGCGCTGACCGCCTTTAGCTGGGCGGTACGTCAGGCGCTTGAGGGCGCAGGGATATATGGCGAAGACGGTGGCGTTATCGACCATATCGAGCTGTTTGCCGCCGACCCGCAGGCCGACAGCCGCAACTTTGTGCTGTGCCCCGGCAAGGCTTACGATCGCTCGCCCTGCGGCACCGGGACCAGCGCCAAGCTGGCCTGTCTGGCGGCCGATGGCAAACTGCAGCCGGGTGAGATTTGGCACCAGGCGAGCGTGATTGGCAGTAGATTCAGCGGCTATTACCAGCGCAGTGGCGATCGCGTGACGCCGTTTATTCGTGGGCAAGCTTACGTTTGCGCCGACAGCCAACTGCTGCTGGATGAGCGCGATCCCTTCGTTTGGGGGATCCGCTGATGATTGCCGGCAGGCGGGCGGATGCGATTGTGGTGGGGGCCGGCATTATCGGCGCTGCCTGCGCCTGGCGACTGGCGCAGCAAGGATTACAAGTTTTGCTGGTGGACAACCAGCGTGCTGGGGCGACGGCGGCCGGTATGGGCCACCTGGTGTGCATGGACGATAATCCTGCCGAACTGGCTTTAAGCGCCTATTCATTGCAACTTTGGCGCAGCCTGGTGGCGCGTCTGCCGGAAGGCTGCGCCTGGCGTGGCTGCGGTACGCTGTGGCTGGCGGAGCGGGACGACGAAATGGCGGTTGCCGAAGCGAAGCGGCAACGCATGGCGGAGTACGGTGTGACGAGCGAAACGCTGAACACTGCGCAGGTCGCTGTTCTTGAACCCATGCTGCGGCCCGGTCTGGCCGGTGGTTTACGCGTGCCGGGGGACGGCATTGTTTATGCGCCCAACGTTGCCCGCTGGTTAGTGGCTGACGCCGGACCCTCGGTCAGGGTCATTGTGGGTGAAGCCGTCGCGCTGGAACAGCAGGCGCTGGTGCTGGCGAGCGGCGAACGTTTAACCGCACCGGCGGTGGTGCTGGCCTGTGGTCTGCAGGACGATAGCTTACTGGGGCAACCCTTGTTGCGTGCCAAAAAAGGGCATTTGGCGATCACCGATCGCTACCCGCAACGGGTGCACCACCAATTGGTTGAGTTGGGTTATGGTGCCAGCGCACACGCCAGCGACGGGACTTCGGTGGCGTTTAACGTTCAGGCTCGTCCAACCGGTCAGCTGTTGATTGGCTCCTCCCGCCAGTTTGATGCCCCAGACAGCACTATCGACATGCCGTTACTGGCCGCCATGCTGACACGCGCCACCACCTTTCTTCCTGCCCTGGCACAGATGAACATTATCCGCTGCTGGACCGGCCTGCGTGCCGCCTCCGACGACGGTCTGCCGCTACTCGGGCCACATCCCCAGCATCGCTGGTTATGGCTGGCATTGGGGCATGAGGGGCTGGGGGTTACCACCGCGCTGGGCAGCGCCGCGTTGATTGCCGCGCAGATCCATAATCATCGACCGGCGATTGACGATACCCCTTATCTGGCTGCACGAATGTTCCCTAAGGAGGCGTTGCCGGTATGAAACAAAACCTGCTGACGTTGACCCTCAACGGTGAAAGTCTCTGCGTACCCGAAGGACTTAGCGTAGCCGCAGTGCTCAGCCTGAGCGGGCTGGATAGCTGCCGCATCTCGGTCACGGGGCAACCCCGCGCCGCGTTTTGCGGTATGGGCATTTGCCAGGAGTGCCGGGTGACGGTGAATGGCCTGCGGCGGCTGGCGTGTCAGACTCTGTGCCAGCCTGGAATGCGTATTGAGAGGACAGAAAATGAGTGATCTCGCGTGCGATGTGCTGATTATTGGTGCGGGTCCGGCAGGGTTGGCGGCAGCCCGTGCGGCGGCGCAGAGTGGCCAGTCCGTGTTGGTGCTTGACGATAACCTGCGTCCCGGCGGGCAGATCTGGCGTGACGGGCCGAACGTGGCGTTGCCGAGCCTGGCGCAGCAATTCCGACAGGCGGTAGGGGCGCTGAATAATGTGGCGCTGCTTAACGGCGTGAAGATTGTGGCCCAGTGCGGGCCGCAGAAAATTCTCTATGAAGATGCGGCGGGCTGCGGGATTGTGGATTATCAAGCGTTGATCCTGTGCTGTGGTGCCCGTGAACTTTTGTTGCCGTTTCCCGGCTGGACCCTGCCCGGAGTCACCGGTGCCGGTGGGCTGCAGGCGCAGATTAAGCAGGGGTTGTCTATTAAAGGGGAGCGGGTGGCGATTGCCGGGAGTGGGCCATTGCTGCTGGCCGTTGCCGCCAGCGTGGTTAAAGCCGGTGGCGAAGTGGTGATGCTGGCGGAACAGGCCCCCGCTGCTCGGCTGGCGGCTTTTGCCGGCGGATTGTGGCGTTGGCCGGTGAAGTTACGTCAATCCTTTAGCCTGCTTAACCGGCATTATCGTCCTGACAGCTACGTGTTGGAGGCGTCAGGTGGCCCGCGGCTGACGGCGATCAGGATGCAAAAAGGGCGGCGTGAAGTAACCTTAGAGTGCGATCGTCTGGCCTGTGGGTTTGGGCTGGTGGCGAATATCGAACTGGCGATGTTGCTGGGGTGCCGTATCCAAAATGATGCGGTTGACGTAGATCCTTACCAGCAAACCAGTCAACCGCAGGTTTATGCTGCCGGTGAATGTACCGGGATCGGCGGCAGCGAGTTGGCGCTGGCTGAGGGGGCGATTGCCGGTTATGCCGCCACCGGCAACCTGATGCAGGTACAGGCATTAACGGCGCAACGTGACAAGTGGCGGCAATTTGCCGGCGCGGTAGCGCGAACCTTTGTGCTTAACCCGGTGCTGAAAACGCTGGCGACACCAGAAACGCTATTGTGTCGTTGTGAGGATGTGCCGCTGCATCAGTTAAGTGGATTCGCGGACTGGACGGCGGCCAAGTTGAGCAGCCGCTGTGGTATGGGCGCTTGCCAGGGCAAGATTTGTGCGGCGGCAGCGCGCCATTTGTTCGACTGGTCACTGCCCGCCCCACGGATACCTTTAACGCCAGCCAGGGCGGCCACCCTGGCCCGGTTGGGAGGTAGCGAGAGCGAGGGATAAGCCCGTAACACTCAGACATGCCGCACGGTGATAATGAATAATCCCCGGCGGCAAACTGCGTCAGTTGAGCCAAGTGTCAATCTTGCTGCCGCTGAGACTACTGTGGCCAGTAATAGGTTTTCTCATGCCAGCCTTTGCCATACATACAAGATTCGATAGTCGCCGTTCGTGCCCCTTCATTGCGATCGTTTTGCACCGTTTTAAACGACGGTTGTTTATCGTAACGGTAGCCTTTCGGGCAGTCTTTTTTGTCTTTCTCGCAGCTGTGGTATTGGTTCTCGTAGCTGAACTCAAAGTCGCGGACGACATCGGGTGGAAAACGCTCGTATCCCCGTCCCTTGCATTCTGCATACTCCGCCTCGCGGGTGGCGTTACCGGCGCCGGCTCGTTCCCATTGGGTACAGGCGGTCAATGTTACTAATGGTAATAAAATCAAAACTCTATACTTCTTCATGGTATCCCTGACTCTTCCTTTCGTCCTATATGCACACGCTAAGAATCTTCTTAGGTGGAGCCTGAGTGTAATAAACTGCTGTTAAAATTGGAAATGATAATAGTTATTGTTTAGATGAGGTTGAGGTGAGGCTGGCGGTCATGTGTGAGGAAGAGGCGTTGCTGATAAGTAGAATAATACTTATTGGTTATAATATTCATGCTAAGGTTTTTTTGTGTTTGTTTTTTGTTTATTTATTAAGATATTTACCTAAGGATTTATTCTTATTATTGGCTATATAAGGATATTTATACTCTGTGGAATTAAACCAGGTATCTTTATATTGCTTTTTATAAATGCTCACAATTAAAACCATTATTGAATTTGCCGGGAATGCGATTGCAATTCAGGTGTAAATTTTTTAGATTCAGGATCGATGAATGACAGTCATGATGATGAAGACATTAAAGGGAGTTATATTTTGGCGAATAAACCTGAAACACCTGAAAATAATGGCGATTTACCTTCATTATCAGAGGATTGTGATCGGCTGAGAAATCTTTCTGATGTCGGTGATACATTTGGTTATGGCCGTACTCGCTTCTATCAATGGTGCCGTGGCCGCGGTTTTCTTACCCTGATGAATGCACCCTCTACGGAGATGATTAACGCCGGTTATATGGTGACTACGCTGTCAGAAAACGGTTACTCGCGGGTCTATGTGACGCAAGATGGTTTTAACTATGTGGGTAACGCCTTTCGCGATGACATACAAAAACGCATGGTAAAAATTTAAGGGAAACCATAAAAATCTCATTCTTTTCAATATACTAACTACAGAATATTCTTATTGCTGAGGGCTGTCCTGCCCTGCAGCAATAGCGTCGGCAGAGATAGGAATTTTCCTGACCTGATTTTCCTCAGCCCACTGGAAGTTATCTTATTTTTCTATTGGTGATGTCCCGGCGCTACAGCCAGCGGCTATTCTCTTGCTAGTATGAGGGTTGGTTTATTTCAGGAGCTAAGGATGAAGCATTACGCCGCGTTACTTGTTACCACCGTGCTGTTGTCTGGTTGTGCTACTCAGGCCGTTCCGTTGCAGCAGGCTGAATCAGCGCCGCCCAGCCGGTTGATGCTTTATCAGAATGTGCCACAAACGCCATTTGCCACCATAGTGGTGGTCCGCGACAGCGGGATGCTGGCGGGAAGTTGCCGGACTGGGGTATATATCAACGGCGAGTTCGCCGCCTCGCTGGCATCCAAAGAGAAGGCCGAGTTTCGGGTGCCGGTAGGCAATAACGAAATCAGTATTGGGCAGGATATGATCGAAAACAGCCTGTGCATCTGGCGTGATACCAGCGGGCGACTGCCAATGACGCTACGCGCCGGTGAGAGCCGCTATTTCCGCGTTGCCGGCGATATGCAGCGTGGGTTTGTATTGCAGGCCGGTAAGCCTTAAGCCTGGCGGGGGGCTATCAGCGACGCTGGCCACCATTCTCCTGGAGGGAATGGTGGCCGGCGATAAGGGCAGCAGACTATTGACGGTAAGCGTGCTTAATCTGTTGGATGCTGTTTTTAAAAATCTCGGCCTGGCTCGGGTCTTCAATCTGCGCGATAAAGCGCTCCATGTTGATAATGACTTTCCCGGCATCGGCCTGACCGATCGATTTCAGGATCAGCGTCAGCGTGGCTTTAAGGCAGGCAACTTCTGTTGCCAGCGTTTCCGGGTTTGCAGACGTAGTGAAATCAACGTTGCTCATTTTCTCTCCTGATTTTTGAGGCCGAAGCCTGAAACAAAGTGCATTTTGATGCGCACCCACACCGATTTCATTCACTCGAATCTGCAGATGCGTATTTAACTGGGCGCGGAGTATAGCATAGCATGCAGGTATCCATCTTCACTGATAGCGCTGTCGCAGTGTCCGTACCATTAGCTGAGGTCAGTTCCAGGGTTTAAGCAACTTCACATTATAGTGCATACTCACTATTGATGAATTAATCGGCTTGCTGAACAATACCGCCAAGTTATTTTTTTTGAGTTAATAAGTATTTGTCTGGCAGGTTATTGTTAACTTGTTCCTGTTATTTAAATGATCAACATTAGTCTCTTGCCTGACGTTGGCTTGGCATGGATTGAATAATTTCTTTTGCAATGAATTTCACCATGTGAGATAAAGACAATCTTGCCATTTTGTTTGGTTTCAATGAATTACAAGATGATCATGCTGGTGTCGATATTATTTGTGTTGCGATTGCTTACACTGATTTTACCTGCGGTTTAGGTTAGACGCACTATCATGAGGGCAGAGGTCTGCATTGTAATATTCACATCGTCGGTTTTTATCGACAAACAACGGTTTTATCGGGCTGCGTTGGGTGACTAAAATTCAAAAATCTGGCCCATTGCGCAAAGTTAATCGGGAGTAAGTATTAATCTGTGTTCATTCTTGGCTGAAAAACAAGTAATATCTCTGCCTATAACAGAGGCTGATTGCGTTACTCCCTTCTTTTTGGAGATTTTTCCTTGATTAGCGTTCTTCTTGTTGATGACCACGAACTGGTGCGCGCAGGGATACGACGCATTCTTGAAGATATCAAAGGTATAAAAGTTGTCGGGGAGGCCCAATGCGGTGAAGACGCCGTGAAATGGTGCCGTGGCAATGCTGTAGATATCGTTCTTATGGATATGAACATGCCGGGTATTGGCGGGCTGGAAGCCACGCGCAAAATTGTACGTTATGCGCCCGACGTTAAAGTCATCATGCTGACTATCCATACTGAAAATCCATTGCCGGCCAAGGTGATGCAGGCGGGTGCTGCAGGTTATCTGAGCAAGGGCGCGGCGCCACAGGATGTGGTGAATGCCATTCGCGCCGTGCAGGCCGGGCAGCGCTATATCGCGTCCGATATTGCCCAACAGATGGCATTGAGCCAATTGGAGCCGCAGACGGAAACGCCGTTTAGCTGCCTGTCTGAGCGCGAGCTGCAGATTATGCTGATGATCACCAAAGGCAAAAAGGTTAACGAGATCTCGGAACAACTGAGTCTCAGTCCCAAAACGGTGAACAGTTATCGTTACCGCATGTTCAGCAAGCTGAATATCAGCGGTGATGTTGAATTGACACACCTGGCTATCCGACACGGATTGTTCAATGCGGAGACTTTGTTAAGCAGTGAGTGACCGTTTTGATGCCAAAGCATTTCTAAGCACTGTAACCAGCCAGCCTGGCGTCTACCGAATGTACGACGCTACTGGCACGGTTATCTACGTCGGTAAAGCCAAAGATCTGAAAAAACGCCTCGCCAGTTACTTCCGCCAGCAGGTGGGAAGCCGTAAAACTGAGACGCTGGTTAAAAATATCGCGCAAATAGACGTTACTGTTACGCACACCGAAACAGAAGCGCTATTACTGGAACATAACTACATAAAGTTATACCAGCCGCGATATAATGTTCTTTTGCGAGACGATAAATCTTATCCGCTGATCTTCCTCAGTGCGGACAGTCACCCGCGGCTGGCCGTGCATCGTGGTGCCAAACATGCCAAGGGGGAATACTTCGGTCCATTCCCAAATTCCTATGCCGTGCGTGAGACACTGGCGCTGCTGCAGAAATTGTTCCCGATACGTCAGTGCGAGAACAGCGTATACCGCAACCGCTCGCGCCCTTGTTTGCAGTACCAGATCGGCCGTTGCCTGGGGCCTTGTGTCGCCGGGCTGGTGAGTGAAGACGAATATCGTCAGCAGGTGGACTATGTGCGCCTGTTCCTGTCTGGTAAGGATCAACAGGTACTGCATCAGTTGATCGAAAGGATGGAAATCGCCAGCAAGGCATTGAACTTCGAAGAGGCAGCGCGGATACGCGATCAGATCCAGGCGGTACGCAGGGTGACGGAGCGTCAGTTCGTGTCCGGTAACAGCGACGATCTGGATGTGATCGGCGTGGCATTCGAGGCCGGCATGGCCTGTCTGCACGTCCTGTTTATTCGCCAGGGCAAAGTGTTGGGTAGCCGCAGCTACTTCCCCAAAGTGCCAGGCGGCACCGAAATGAGCGAAGTGGTGCAGACGTTTGTCGGTCAGTTCTATTTACAGGGTAGCCAGATGCGAACCTTGCCGGCGGAAATCCTGTTGGATTTCACTCTGCCGGAAAAAGAGCTGCTGGCCGAGTCCCTGTCTGAGCTGGCCGGTCGCAAAATCCAGATCCAGAGTAAACCGCGAGGCGACCGTGCACGCTACCTTAAACTGGCGCGTACCAATGCGGCGACCGCTCTGACCACCAAGCTTTCCCAGCAGTCGACCATTCATCAGCGACTGGCCGAATTAACCAAGGTGCTGAATCTTTCCGAGATTAACCGCATGGAATGCTTCGACATCAGCCATACCATGGGCGAGCAAACCGTCGCTTCCTGCGTGGTGTTTGACGCTAATGGGCCGCTGCGTTCCGAGTATCGGCGCTATAATATCACCGGCATTACGCCAGGGGATGACTATGCGGCGATGGCGCAAGTGTTGAAACGCCGCTATGGTAAGGCTCTGGAAGAGAAGAAAATCCCCGACGTTATCTTTATTGATGGCGGTAAGGGGCAGCTTGGTATGGCGATTGACGTGTTTAACTCGCTGAATGTGAGCTGGGATAAAAACAAGCCCTTGCTGATCGGTATCGCCAAAGGCGCTGACCGTAAAGCCGGGTTGGAAACACTGTTCTTTGTTCCTGAAGGTGAGGGGATTGCTTTACCATCGGATTCACCGGCGCTGCATGTGATCCAGCACATCCGCGATGATTCGCATAACCACGCGATCACCGGGCATCGGCAGAGAAGGGCAAAAGTAAGAAATACCAGCGCGTTGGAACTGATCGACGGCGTTGGGCCAAAACGGCGACAGGTGCTGTTGAAGTATATGGGTGGACTTCAACCATTATTGAACGCCAGCGTTGAGGAAATTGCAAAAGTGCCGGGTATTTCACAAGCATTGGCAGAAAAGATCTACAATGCATTGAAACACTGAGGGCAATGTAGCAACATACTCTTAATTCCCACTCCAGCCAGATAGTTACCCTAGCATTATGCAATTGAATATACCGACTTGGCTTACTCTGTTTCGCGTAGTTCTGATCCCATTCTTTGTTCTGGCATTTTATCTGCCGTTCACCTGGGCTCCGATGGTTTGCGCCGTCATCTTTGTGTTTGCTGCCATAACCGACTGGTTTGATGGTTTCCTCGCCCGTCGCTGGAAGCAAACTACCCGTTTCGGGGCCTTCCTCGACCCGGTTGCGGACAAGGTGATGGTCGCGGTGGCACTGGTGCTGGTGGCTGAACACTACCACGTTTGGTGGATCACTCTACCGGCGGCGACCATGATTGCTCGTGAAATTATCATCTCGTCACTGCGTGAGTGGATGGCGGAGATTGGTAAGCGCAGCAGTGTCGCGGTGTCCTGGATTGGCAAGGTAAAAACCATGGCGCAGATGATGTCGCTGGTCGGCCTGCTGTGGCGCCCGGACCGTACCGTTGAGTATGTGTCCTTTGGTTTGTTGTACATCGCTGCGGTGCTGACTTTCTGGTCAATGTTCCAATATTTGAACGCTGCCCGCAAAGATTTGCTGGAACCCTGATCAAAGCGCTGCAAAAATCGTCAAACAAACGTAATGAGCTAACAATTTTATTGACTCATTACGTCAGGTAAGTAGAATGCATCGCATCAGACGGCAGCAGTGATTTGCCGAAAGATAGCAAAAAAATCAGTAAGTTCTGATTAATGCGGGAATAGCTCAGTTGGTAGAGCACGACCTTGCCAAGGTCGGGGTCGCGAGTTCGAGTCTCGTTTCCCGCTCCAAATTTGATAAAGCTGGTGTTTTACGAGCTTTAGCCTGAAAAAGGCAAACAGAATTTAGGCGCGTTAACAAAGCGGTTATGTAGCGGATTGCAAATCCGTCTAGTCCGGTTCGACTCCGGAACGCGCCTCCAATTTTCCCGAGCCCGGGTGGTGAAATCGGTAGACACAAGGGATTTAAAATCCCTCGGCTTATGGCTGTGCGGGTTCAAGTCCCGCCCCGGGTACCAGGAAAATAAATTCAAGAATAACAAGCAATAAGTAGTAATGTCGTGACCGCCGGAAGGCGGTTTTTTTGTGCCTGAAATTTGCTTTGTCATATCACTTCATAATATTCCGCTCAGCGACAGTAACCATCCTGGCTTGGCGCGGATACCCGGCTGTTGAGCCGGGGCTGTACTTATCTATTCCTCCTCAAAGTCCTTACCACACTAGTGAATACCTGGTTCAGCGCTACAGTTCGCCACCCACATCAGGGCCACCACGGCGATGATAGAGATGATGGCGCATAGATCCGATTTTCGCATGCAGTTCCTTAGCGGCCAGTGACACCAATGACTTCGATTGCGGCCCTGTGCAACTTTTGGCAATGGTCATCGGGTTGTGTTTCGATCTCTTTGATCAGGTAAGCGAGAATGCTTTGTTTGCTGATGGGCTTGTTGGCGGAGAGCACCTGAATAACGCCCTTGCCGAGCAGGCTGTAAATTTGTTCACGGTACGTCTCGATATCTTTATCGTTGAGACCGTAAAGGGAGTAATCGATCATGGAATTTTACCGCTGATGAAATTTAAAGTGCCAGCCGAAGCTGGCAGAGAAGCCATATAAAAATTAAAGTCGTGCAAATTTCACTTAGGTCACTACCTAAGTGGGATGTTAACGATAACGTAGTAAGAATATTCCTATCAATAGGGAGTGGCAATCTGGATGGCTAATTAGGAAAAACCTCAGGTGTTCGCCCTAGTTAAGGGTTGTTTTGTTGATTTAATCTTCCGCTTGCGCACCGAGGCTTTCTGGCAGCAACTGCGCCAGCAATAGATCCAGCGTCAGCATCAGCCCATAGCGTGCGGCACTCCCACCACTCAGGGGCAAGACCTTATCGGCCAGTGATGCCAGAGTGCTGTCTGCTGGGGCCAACGCGATGCGATAAGCGCCAGTGGCGCCGGCCAGCCTGGCGGCATTGAGCAAGTCGGTATTTTCCCCACTCAGCGAGAGCAGTATCACACACTGTTGCGTACTTAGGGTGGAGGCCGTCATGCGCATCAGTGCCGCATCCTGGCAGGCAAAAGCGGGATAGCCCAAACCCACCAGGCGTTGTTGCAGCTCGTTGACGTACAACCCCATGCTGTTTACGCCAAAAATATGCACGCTTTTGCACTGGCTTACCTGTTGGCTGGCGTCGATTAATGCCGAATGTTCTACCTGTTGCAGCTGTTGATGCAGTGTGGTTTCCACGTCGTTGACGCGTTGCAGCCACAAACGAGGTGGCCCATTGGGCGTCGTTTGGGCAGTCAAATAGCGTGATCCACTGACGCTGGCCTGTGCCAGCTTCATGCGCAGATCGCGAATATCATCACAACCTATGGTTTTGGCGAAACGGGTGATGGTCGCCGGGCTGACCCCTGCCTGACTGGCCAGCAGCTCTATGGTAGCGGAAGAGGCAAAGGCTATATCGTCCAAAATGGTCTGTGCAACCTTGGCTTCCTGCTGACTGAGTTGGTTTTGCCGCGCGCGGATTTGATAGACGATATCGCCGATATCTTCACAACCGATGGATTTGGCGAAGCGACTCAAAGTCGTGGGGCTGACACCGGGCAGTTTGCCGATACCGGCGGCGGAAGCGAAGGCGATATCCATGCCGCCCAGAACCGGTTGCGCCACGGCTGCCGGCGGGTTTACCGGCACAGGCTGAGTGCGCATCAACGAGATAAAGTCGTTAAGATCCTGACAACCAAGAGACTGGGCAAAATGCGCGACGATCTCGGTACTGACGCCGGCCCGTTCAGCCAACTGTTCAATAGTCGCGGTTGAAGTGAATCCGGGATTGTCCAGGATGGTTCGGGCAATTTTTGCCTCCTGCCGGTTGAACGGATCCTGACGGAATTGAATGTGGTAAACGAGATCCATAACTGCAGTGTCCCTTCTGTTATGCCAACCGATGCCCGGTGCTTCAAACTAGCCTGTTTTTCGCACGCTATAAAGCCCTGACCGGCAGAATAAACCAATGAAAATAATTTTCAATGCGCTCTGTTGTAAAACACGACACTCACCACGGTGTTTATTCGTTGTGTTTTTATCCTTTTGTTTTTAAAGGATTTTAAAATATTCCTGTTATTGGCAGACCAGGAATTAGATCGCCGATCACAGTGTTGAAAAAAATTTTCATGAAAATTTTATGTTAACTGATTGTTTTTGAATGACTAAGTAAAAAGCATAATCAAATCGTATGGTTTAAGGGTATTTACAAGCGTGTTACAGAGCTGTTTTATATTTGAACAGCCGTGGTGGCTAACAACCGGGACACTGAAAAATGCAAACAATCGTCTTATGCTGCGCCGCAGGAATGTCGACCAGCATGTTGGTACAAAAAATGAAAAACGAAGCGCAAAAACGGGCGCTGGATATCGAGATCGAAGCCGTTCCGGTGGCAGATTTTGAACGCATCCTGGGGCGGGCAGACATTGTCCTGTTGGGGCCGCAGGTGAAATATGAACATGCGCGGCTGGCCGAACTGGCCGCACCATTGGGAAAAGCCGTAGCGGTTATCGACATGATGGATTACGGCACCATGCGCGGCGATAAGGTGCTGGACAAGGCGCTTAGCCTGCTGGCCTGATAACACTCTGGGGACGCAGTTCCCCATATTCCTTTATTTATTGAATTACCACGGGTTATTTCATTAACCCGCGGTGGGATCGCCGTGTCTGGAACCAGGCCGGGGGAGGTGATGATGGATTTGGAAACTAGCGTGATGGAATTGCTGGTTCATGCCGGTAGCGCGCGCAGCTCGCTGCTTTCTGCATTGCAGTTGGCGCGTCGCGGTGAATTTGAAGCCGCCAGCGCCAGGCTGGAAGAGGCGAAGGCCGGTATTGGCCGGGCACATGGTATGCAGACGGAGCTGATTGGTATGGATGAAGGCTGTGGAAAGGTACCGGTCAGTTTAATTCTGGTGCACGCGCAGGATCATTTGATGAATGCGATGCTGATCCAGGATCTGGCTACTGACATGATCGAACTTTATCGTCGTTTACCCCAGGGGGCAGGCAATGACTAAAATCACCGTAATCGGCGGGGGCAGCAGCTACACGCCGGAGTTGGTCGAAGGATTGATTGCGCATTATCAGGATGTTCCATTAACCGAGCTGGCACTGGTCGATGTGGAGTCCGGCCGTGAGAAAGTGGGCATCATTGCCGAATTGACCAAAAGAATGCTCAAGCGCAATGGGCTGGAGCAGGTAGTGGTTTCGGTGCATTTCACTCTGGAGCCGGCCATTCGCGGTGCCAGCTTTGTGCTGACTCAGCTGCGAGTGGGGCAACTGGCCGCCCGCGCGGCCGATGAGCGTCTGGGGCTGAAATACCAGCGTCTGGGTCAGGAAACCACCGGTGTCGGCGGTTTTGCCAAGGCGTTACGCACCATTCCGGTGATGCTGGAGGTGGCACGCGTGGTGGAGGCGGTGGCGCCGGATGCCTGGATTATCAACTTTACTAACCCGGCGGGGATCGTTACCGAAGCGGTTTCGCGTTACAGCAAGGCGAAGATTATTGGGTTGTGCAACGTGCCGATCACCATGCATCACATGATCGCCGATATGCTGAAAGCGCCACACGATCAGGTAGACCTGCGGTTTGCCGGGCTGAACCATATGGTGTGGGTGCATCAGGTGACACAAAGCGGTAAGGATGTGACCGCCAAAGTGCTGGAAATGTTAAGCAATGGCGAAACGTTGTCGATGAACAACATCAAAGACCTGCCGTGGCCTCCGGCATTTCTGCAAGCGCTGGGGGCAATCCCTTGTCCGTATCACCGCTATTTTTATCAGACCGCCGGCATGCTGGAAGAAGAGCTGGAAGCGGCTGCCGCGCAGGGAACCCGTGCCGAGCAGGTGATGAAGGTAGAAGCGGAGTTATTTGCCTTATATGCCGATCCGACGCTGGATAAAAAACCGGAGCAACTGAGTTTCCGCGGTGGTGCCTTCTATTCTGAGGTGGCGGTCGAATTGATCCGCGCCATTCATAATAACAGCGGCAAGGTGCTGGTGGTGAATACTCGCAATAACGGTGCCATTCAGGGCTTGCCCGATGATGCGGTGATTGAAACCAACTGTGTGATCGATGCCCAGGGGGCGCATCCGCTGAGTTTCGGCCCGCTGCCACTGGCCATGAACGGGCTGACTCAACAGGTTAAAGATTTTGAACGCCTGACCATAGAGGCGGCGGTGCATGGCGATCGTCAGAGTGCGCTGTTGGCGCTGGTGGTGAACCCGCTGATTGGCGGTGTCGGTATTGCGCAGCCCTTGCTCGATGAGGTACTGAGCCTGAACCAGGCCTATCTGCCGCAGTTTAATTAAGTCGATATTCCATAATAACAATCACGACGGCCGGCTTTGCCGGGCAGGGGGGATGATGGCGGGTTTAAATAGCATTCTGGAACGTTACGTGTTGCCGACGGCGTTAAAAATTGCCGGGCAAAAACATATTCTGTCGGTGCGGGACGGCATAATTCTCAACATGCCGTTTATGTTAATCGGGTCATTTTTCCTGATCTTCGCTTACTTACCGATCCCCAGCTACGCCAATCTGATGGGCGAGGTGTTTGGTGCGGCGTGGCGGGATAAATTGTTGTACCCGGTCAAGGCGACCTACGACATCATGGCGATAATCTCCAGCTTTGGCATTGCCTACCGGCTGGCGGAGAAATACCGTGGAATGGATCCGCTCAGTACCGGTGCGGTTTCGCTGGTGGCGTTTATCATGACCATTCCCCAGCATACGCTGTTTACACCGGTGAAAGGGGCCGCAGAGCAAATTGTTAAAGGCGTGCTGCCGATGAATTTTATCGGCAGTCAGGGGTTGTTTGTGGCGATTGTAGTGGCGCTGTTATCGACGGAGATCTACCGTTTCGTGCATAACCGCAATCTGGTGATCAACATGCCGGAAGGGGTGCCGCCAGCGGTAGCCAAATCCTTCCTGGCCCTGATCCCGGGGTTCTGCGTGCTGGCAGTGATTTTGCTGCTGCGTTTGATTGTTGAGGCTACGCCGTTTGGCGATATCAACACCATGATCGCTACGCTTATCGGTATCCCGATGCATCACGTGGGTGGGACACTTCCGGGGATGATTTTCTCGGTGATCCTGATCGGCTTGCTGTGGACGCTGGGGCTGCATGGCGACGCCATCGTACTGGTGTTTATTCAACCGGTGTGGCTGGCGAATATGTCAGAAAACCTGGTGGCGTTTCAGAGTAATCAGCCGATCCCGCACATTATCACCCAGCAATTCTACGACCTTTGGATTGCCCCGGGCGGGACGGGCGCCCTGCTGGGGCTGGTGATCTTTATGCTGTTGCGCAGCCGTAGCGCCCAGATGAAACAGTTGGGTAAAATCGCCGCGCCGGGTTGTCTGTTTAACATTAGCGAACCCATGGTGTTCGGCATCCCGTTGGTGATGAATCCGTACTTTTTCCTGCCGTTTATTCTGACTCCGGTGGTGCTGGTGATCGTGACCTACAGCGCGATGGCTACCGGGTTGGTGACGCCTCCGGTTGGCATTGCCTTGCCGTTCACCACGCCGATTTTCATTAGTGGCTATCTGGCAACCGGCGGCCATATTTCAGGAACGGTGATCCAGGTGGTCAATTTGCTGATTTCAATGGCGATTTACTATCCGTTCTTCCGCGCCTGGGATAAGCAAAAATACCGCGAAGAAAATCAGGCGGCGATGCCAGTACAAAATGCCGCGACTGATGAGCAACCGCAGACGCCATAAATGTGCACTTTCTGCGGCGGTGTTGAGTTATTGCCGCCGCAGAAAGGGAGTGAAAAAGGTCTCGCACATGAATTGTTACATTATAACAAAGTTAAATTTCTTCTTCGTAGCAACACCCGCCTAAATTGCCTGTCAGATAACCATCCAGCAGCAGGAGAGAGAAAACTCTCAACAATAACCTGTATCTGGCAAACGGTTATGAATTCACTTTGGCAAGAATGGTATCAATAATGCAGAAGTTCCGACGCTGGACCCAGTTGCAGGTCTCTTTCTTTATCGCTTTTTATCTCGGTGTGTTGCTCAATATCCCCATATTTTACCGCCGTTATCAGCAACTTCATTATGACAACTCCTTGTCGATCGGCATTGAGGTGCTCGCAGCCTTCTGCCTGGTGTGTTTTATCACGCTACTGATCTCTTTTTTGGGGCGCAGGTTGTTCCGTGTTTTGGCATCGTTATTGGTGCTGAGTTCGGTTGCCGCCAGCTACTACATGGTGTTATTCCACGTTGATATTGGCTACGGCATTCTGGCGGCGGTGATGACCACTGACGTCGATCTTTCCAAGGAGTCGGTGGGTTGGCATTTTGGCGTGTGGGTGGTGCTGGTGAGTCTGTTGCCGTTACTGCTGATTTGGCTGGCGCCGATGCACGAAGCCAGTTATAAGCGCGCTAACCATCTGGCATGGTACAAAAAAGGTGGCGTGATGCTGGCCGCCGGGCTGCTGTGCTGGCTACCCCTGAAGCTAATGGGGCAGGTACAGGATCGTCACGATCGGGAAAATAATCAAATGATGGCCAGCTATGGCGGGGTGGTGGCCGGCAGTTATTCACCGTCCAATTGGCTCTCGGCCTTGGGGTTGTTGACTTACAGCTCATACAGTCAGGCAGAAGACAGCCGTAATCTGTTTGATCCGGCGGCGCACTTTACTTATCAACCGCCAAAAGACGTGAATGATCTGTATGTGGTGTTTGTGATTGGTGAGAGTGCCAGACGCGATCATATGGGTATTTACGGCTACCAGCGCGACAACACGCCTAACCTGGATAAGGAAACCAACCTTGCGGTGCTGCAGGGCTATTCCTGCGACACCTCGACCAAGCTCTCGCTACGTTGCATGTTTGTGAGAGAAGGTGGTGCGTCTGAAGAACCACAGCGGACCCTGAAGGAAATGAACGTATTTTCCGTGCTGAAAAAGCAGGGGTTTTCCTCGGAGCTGTTTTCAATGCAGAGCGAAGCCTGGTTTTACAACAAAACCCAGGCGGATGATTACGCGCTGAGAGAAAGCATCCAGGCGGAAAAACGCAATGCCGGCAAACCCGTGGATGATATTGCGTTGATTGATGAGCTAAAAGATTCGTTAGACCGCCACCCGCAGGGCAAGCATTTGGTGATCCTGCATACCAAAGGCTCGCACTATATGTACACCGAGCGCTATCCCCGCGCTTTCGCCCGTTACCAGCCGGAATGTCAGGGTATTGATGATACTTGTTCTACGCAATCAATGATTAACTCTTACGACAACAGTCTGCTGTATACCGATTATGTCCTCGAGCAGGTTTTCAATCAGTTGCGCGATCGTAATGCCATCGTGTTTTACGCCTCGGATCACGGCGAGTCGATCTCGGAAAATATGCATTTCCACGGTACCCCGCGTGACCATGCACCGCAGGCGCAGCGCACCATTCCTATTATGGTCTGGGCATCTGACAAGTTTCTTAGCCAGCCCGACCATCAGGCGGCCTTTAATCAGTTAAAAGCGCTGCAGAAGGCAAAAACCCCGGTATTCCACGAGAAACTGTTCGACAGTATTCTCGGCTGTATTGGTTATACCTCGCCGGATGGCGGTATTGTGAAACAGCATAACTGGTGCCAGGTTAACTAAACCAACCGCCAGGGATGGGGTACCAGGAGCACATTTTCCGCAATAAAAAAGCCACCTCTTCAAGAGGTGGCTTTTTACTAGAGCATGGTTTTAGTCCAGTTTTGGATGCTGGTCGACCAACGTCTGTTTTTTCTTCTCCAGCTCGGCGATCTGCTCGTTGATATCTTCGACTTTCTGTTCGATGTTGTCGTAGTTCTCCTGCAGCAGCTCTTTGGCTTCCGAGCGGTCCGAAGCGGCTGGGGTAGCACCGCGCAGCGGTTTATTGGCGGTTTCCTTCATGTACAGGCCGGTGGCGAGACCTATTACCGCGACTGTCATCAGGTAGTAAGCCGGCATATACAGGTTCCCGGACGACTCGACCAACCAGGCGGCCACCGTTGGCGTTGCGCCGGCCACCAGTACCGAAATATTGAACGAAATTGCCAATGCGCTGTAGCGAATGTGCGTTGGGAACATTGCCGGCAGAATCGAAGCCATCACGCCGGTAAAGCAGTTTAACAGCACCGCCAGGACTAACAGCCCGACGAAAATCAAACCAATCACATTACTGTTGATCAAAATAAAACACGGGATCGCCAGCGCCAGCAGGCCGATACTGCCGCCAATAATAAAGGGCTTACGGCCAATGCGGTCACTGGTCATGCCGATCACCGGCTGTACGAACAGCATGCCGATCATGACGGCGATAATAATCAGAACGCCGTGATCTTCCGAGTAGTGCAGGTTATGCGACAGGTAACTCGGCATGTAGGTCAGCAACATGTAATAGGTCACGTTGGTCGAAATCACGATACCGACGCACACCAACAGGCTTCTCCAGTGCTTGGTCGCAATCTCTTTGAACGAAGTTCTTGGCGGGTTTTCGATAGCGTTGCGGTCTTCCTTTTCCATTTTTTCCACGTGCTGCTGGAATGCCGGAGTTTCTTCCAGCGCATGTCGCAGGTACAGACCAATCAGGCCCAACGGCGCGGCGATGAAGAACGGAATACGCCAGCCCCAGTCGAGGAAGTTGGCTTCCCCAACAATGCTGGAAATCAGCACTACAACGCCGGCACCCAGCACGAAGCCGGCAATCGAGCCGAAATCAAGCCAACTGCCCATAAAGCCACGCTTGCGGTCCGGTGAGTATTCGGCGACAAAGATTGCCGCGCCGGAGTATTCGCCACCGACCGAGAAGCCCTGCGCCAATTTTGCCAACAGCAGCAGCACCGGTGCCCAAATACCGATCGAAGCGTAAGAGGGGATCAGCCCGATACAGAAGGTGCTCACCGCCATGATAATGATGGTGATGGAGAGGACTTTTTGACGACCGAATTTATCGCCCATCGCACCAAAGAAGATGCCGCCTAACGGACGAACCAGGAAGGGAACGGAAAAGGTTGCCAGTGCGGCAATCATCTGTACGCCGGGCGTGGCGCCAGGGAAAAATACTTGTCCGAGGGCGTAGGCCACAAAGCCATAAACACCAAAGTCGAACCACTCCATCGCGTTGCCTAATGCCGCCGCGGTTATTGCCTTTTTCAACTTGCTGTCGTCGATAATGGTGATGTCATTAATATGCATCGGTTTATGACGTTTTTTTCTTAACTTCATATAATCATCCCTTAATCAATTTTAGTCGTACGTAGATTCGCGATCCTTCTGCCCAGTTATCAGTTTGGTTAATCTAAGCGCTATGCGCAGAGATCGGCCATTGCCATTTTTTGTGTGATGCGAATCACGTAATGTTTCAATTTTCACCGGGAATATGTCATTTAGGTGACTAATTATTTTGCATCTATAGCTTAACGTTATATCTTGCGGCGATCAAATTTAGCAGTTTATCTAATGGATTTGCACCGATTTAGCGCATAAATAGATTAACTATTGTGCATATTGATGTTTTTTTGTCTGGTGAGGGATGGGTTAAGTATAGGAAGAATTGTGGTAAAAACCGGCAAAATTAATGCGTTCTGCGGCTGAAAAAAGCCTGACGCAGACGTCAGGCCGGAGAGAGTTATTGAGCTGAGCCGCCAAATTCCAGATAGAGCTGTGCCAGGTTCTGATATTGGCCGAAACGGTTTTCATCCAGCGCCAGTTCTGCCAGCCTGCGGCGATTTTGCGCATCCAGCCAGAAGCTGATGGGGACGGCACCTTGCCGGTAGCGGCTCTCATTCAAACGTTCAGATTTTTGCGCCAAGGCTAACGAAGCCCGTAAGTGTTTTTCCTGAGCTATCAATTGGCTACGCAACGACAGGGCATCGGCCACATCGGCCATGGCCTTATACAGCGCCTGTTTGAATTCCAGCACCTGCAACTCGTAGTCACTGCGGGCAATTTTGATATCCACATCCATCTGCCGCCATTCAAGGAACGGCAATGACAACCCAGCCCCCACCGAGGCCAACGGATTACGCAAAAATTCCAGCAAGGCGGTACTGCTGGCACCCAATGAACCGGTCAGGCTAAATGCCGGATAGTACTGGGTACGCTTTACATCGACGTTGGCCAATGCTTCACGCAGCCGCAACTCTTTGGCGCTGATATCCGGCCGATGGCGCAGCACGTTGACCGGGATACCGGCATTGATTTGCGGCAGCGGGCCGGTGGGTAAACGGGCGGGTTCAACCAAAGCCTTGCCCGGTGGTGAACCCAATAACACGGTTTGTTCGTTCAAGGCTTGCTGACGCTCACGTAACAGCGCCAGATGGCTGCTCTCCTGATTGATCAGATTCTGCTCGGCATCCACCACGTCCAGTGAAGAGATGCTGCCGGCACGGTAGCGGGCATTGACCAACTCTAAGGTCTGCCTGGAGTAAGCGATATTTTGCTGACTGACGCCGATCCTTTGATTGATAAAACCGAGACGCCAGTAATTTTTGCTGGCGTTGGCGAGCAATGCCAAACGCGCACTTTGCAAATCTTGTTGAGTTGCCTGACTGGCCCATTCTGCGGCATCACGCTGTCTTGCCAGTTTGCCCCACAGATCGACTTCATAGCTGACGCCGAGGCTGGCGCTGCTGTTTTTATTCCACGGGGACGAATTGGACAGGGCGGTGCTGGCGCCGGTATTGAGCGTCGCGTTTACGCTGGGAGCGGTGCCGATGTCGACCCGTTGGGCCATCAACTGGGCACGATAGACACGCAACGCGGCAGCGGCCAGATCGTTATTAGCCAGCATCACCTGTTGTAGCCAGCGTTCTAGCTGGGGATCGTGGAAATCATGCCAGGCAAAAGGGACTGACGTAGCGGCATCGGCACTGGGTTGCCATTGGGTCGGATAGTCCACCTTCGGAGATTGATATTCGCTTTTCAACGCATTGCCGCAGCCGGTGCTAAGCAGGGCTGCCAGGCATAACGTCAGGGGAGATAAAATTTTCATAAGTTACTCGCTGGCCAGTGAAATGACCGGATCCATCCGCGCCGCTTTGCGGGCCGGGAGATAACCGAAGATCATGCCGATCAGAGTAGAGCAGCAAAAGGCCACGGCGGCGGCCTGCCAGGAATAGATGGCGGTGAGCATGCCGCCCGCCAGCAGAGTGAACAGCGAGCCGGCGGCGAAAGACAGTAAAATGCCCAGTACGCCACCGATCAGGCAGACCAGCACCGCCTCGATCATAAATTGCTGCATAATGTCGCTGCGACGAGCGCCGACGGCCATACGCACACCGATTTCATGCGTCCGTTCGGTCACTGAGACCAGCATGATGTTCATCACGCCGAGGCTGCCGATGATCAGGGAAATTGAGGCCACCATCAGGATCAGCAGGCTGAGAGTCATCGAAGTTCGTTCGATCGACTTACGGAATTTATCGAGGTTGAACAACATAAAGTCTTTAACGCCGTGACGCTGGGTCAGCAGCTGCTCAATGGCGGTGACTGCGGCTTCGTTGGCAACGTCATCTTTCAACCTTACGCTAATGCTGCTCAACTTGGTTTGGCCCACCATGCGGTACATGACGGTGGTATAGGGCATCCACACTCTGATGCGGTTGGGGGCAGAGTCCTGATTACTTTTAACCACGCCAATCACCCGGGCCGGTACTGCGCCAAGAAACACGATCTGGCCTAGCGGCTCAACGCCGAAATCACCGAACAACGACTGGCGTGCGTTTTCGTCAATGATCACTTCCTGTAAAGCGTTGCGGTCGTCCTGGAAATTGCGACCCTGCAGCAGAGTGAGCCCGTTAACGCGTAAATAATCGCGTCCAACACCAGTGATCGACGCGTTGGCTGATTTACTGCGAAAATGGATACTGTCTGAGGCAGTGACCTCAGGGCTGACGCTATCGACAAAGCTTTGGCGGGCCAGCGCGTCGGCATCCGCCGGTACCAAAGTGCGGATGCTGTCGATGGCATCATCAAAGAAATCACGGCCGGGGTAGATGCTGACCACATTGGTGCCCAGGCTTTTTATACTCTCCAGCGTGCGCTGCTTGGCACCTTCACCCAGCGCGACCACCGTCACCACCGCAGCAATGCCGAAAATGATGCCGGTCATGGTCAGTGCGGTACGCAAGCGATGGGCATTCATGGCCTTCAGCGCCATCTGTAACGATTCGCGGGTGCGATCGAGCAGACTCTGCCAGTAGCCTTGAGCAACCGGTGGGGCCTTTTTCATTACCGGCAGAGGAAGTGCCGATTTACGACCACTGTCGGCGACTATCTCGCCGTCCTGCAGTTCGATAATGCGCTGTGCGTGCTGCGCCACCTTCATATCGTGAGTGACGATCACTACCGTATGGCCACGCTGATTAAGTTCGCTGAGGATCTCCAGCACTTCCTGACCCGATCGGGTGTCCAGGGCGCCGGTGGGCTCATCCGCAAGGATAATTTCAGCCCCGTTGATTAACGAACGAGCGATACTGACGCGCTGTTGCTGGCCGCCGGAGAGTTGACCGGGTTTATGGTGTTCACGACCTTCCAGCCCCAGTCGCGCCAATAGTTGCGCCGCACGCAGTCGGCGTTGGTCTCGCTTGCTGTTGGCGTAAATCGCAGGGATCTCGACGTTGCCCAGCGCGCTGATATCCGGCATTAAATGATAACGCTGGAAGATAAAACCAATGTGTTCGCGGCGAAGCCTGGCCAGTTGGTCCGGCGATAGATGAGCCGCGTTTTGGCCGTTGATGTAATAGTCGCCCTGGTCCGGCACGTCCAGACAGCCAATGATGTTCATCAGTGTGGATTTGCCGGAGCCAGAAGCACCAATGATAGCGACCAACTCCCCGGCAGCGATGCTGAGGTTAATGTCTTTCAGGACGGTCAGCGGCTGGCTGCTGTTGGTGTAGGTGCGGCCGATGCCTTTCAGCTCAATGATAGCGTTCACAGTGAGAGACCTTCCTCGCCAGGTTTGGTATTTTCCTGTACCAGCACCACGTTTTCACCTGCCTTCAATCCGGACAGGATTTGAATATCGACGTTATTGGTAATGCCGGTTTTCACCTCGCGCATTTCCAACTGGTTGTCCCCGGTCAGCACTTGTACCTGTTGCTTATTATCTGCGGTTTTATGTACCGCCTGGATCGGCACCAACAGTGCGTTTTTCGCCTCGCCGAGCAGCAATGAAACTTGCGCCGTCATGGCAATCCGCAGCCGGTTATCCGGGTTTGGGACGTCCAGCAAGGCGTTGTAATACACCGAAGCATTGGAGCTACCGGAGCCGGAGGACGAACTGCTACCGGAGACTGAATCGTCTTTCATCACCGATTCTGGCGCCAGTTCAACGGTGCGCAGCGTGGCGTCGTAACGTTTATCGGGTTCGGAGAAAATGGTGAAGTAGGCCTTTTGCCCCTGAGAAACGCGGGTAATGTCGGCCTCGGAAATCTGCGCCTTGATGGTCATTACGTCCAACTGCGCCAGTTTGACGATGGTGGGCGCGCTCTGGTTGGCATTCACCGTTTGGCCTTGCTGAGTAATCACCGCGATAACGATGCCATCCATCGGCGCCAGAATACGGGTGTAACTCAGGTCGACCTTTTTCTTGTCTACTTCAATCTGTGCCTGCACGATGCGAGCATTCAACGCGATCAGTTCGGCGCGGGTGGCGGCGAGCGTGGCCTCTGCGGTCTCAAAATCTTCGCGGGAGCCGGCTTCATCACTCAACATGCGCTTTTGGCGTTTAAAGCGGGACTCGGCCTGTTTCAACAGTGCCTGTTTGGCCTGCAAATCTGCCTTGGCGACGTTCAGCGCCGCTTCGGCGTTGCGCAGATCGTTGCGCTGTGGCAGATCGTCGATGTCGGCAATAGGTTGGCCTTTGGTGACCTTGTCGCCAAGTTTGACCTTCAGGGATTTGACCTGGCCGGAGACCTGTGCCCCGACGTTGACCCGTTCTATCGCATCAAGTTTGCCGGTGGCCAGTACGGCATTTTCAATATCGCCCAGACGAACCGGCGCGGTCACCGAAGCGGCTTGCGGGGGGCTTTGTAAAGAGAATACCACCAGGGCAATAATGACCAGCAGAGCACCGATCAGGATAAACGCCAAGCGGCGCGGAGTGACTTTCATAGTGTTATCCATAACAGAAAACGATGATCCCAGAAGGCGCTATAGTGGCATCCAGCGCTTTAACTAACAATAAACATGCCGCAGACGGCCAAATAAAAGTTTCAATGGTCAACTATCACAAAATGAAAGTAATCATCCATCTGTGTGCGAAATAGTCAAAAATATAAGATTTCTCTGCAAATGCAGCGGTTCATAGTACCAAAACTTGAATCCATAACATTAATATGGATAATGACATCCCGAAGCAAAGGAATGCGCTATTAACTCAGTTGGCAGAGTGGTTGGTTTTAAAATGCTTTATTGGCTACAAAATTGATAGACGCGGGTTCGAGTCCTGCATAGCGCGCCAGCTTCCTTTTGTGAACCGTTACCGTAAAGTGCACCCGGGTTGATTTGCACTATCGGCTCCTTATTGGGTTTTTCGGGTGTGCTTTACCGTAACCGTTTATCTTCCTTTCTTTATGTTTTCTTCCGTTCCAGCGATCTTTGCTAAACTGTAATCAGGCAGGTATGCTGCCCGGCAACAGGAGATCGCTATGTCAGAGTCCGATCAACTGCAGGAATTAATGCAACGCGTAGCGATACTTGAAGCCAGAGAAAAGTCGCTGACCGCCGCCTCCAACGCCTATCAGGCGATTATCACCACCATGCTCGGCAATCTGGATAAACAGGATCGCGACAAGATTATCGCGATGATCGACCAGGCGCATGAGCTGGCCTATGCTCGTGCCATCCAGCGCTGCAACGAGCCGCAAAAGCAAAAAATCAAACAGGCTGACGATATCGCTCAGCGGATGTTTATGTTTGCCCAAGGTAAAAATTCCCTGCAACGTTAGCCATTAGAGGTATAACAGTTACCCATTTAAAATTGCTTAACTGATCTACCTGCGCAAACTGTACTTGTGTTAGTTTGAGGAATGATTATTGATGGCAATAATGTCCCCCAGGCATAAGGTTGTAGCGATGGACGCGATTAAGAGCATCTTGGTAAAAGAAATCGAGCGGATCAACAGGCAGGAAGGGCGCGACGGTAAACTGCGTTTTAACAGTGAGTTTGCCCGCGATCACCGTTATCTGTGTCTCGCCATGTTTGCCGGCTATTTTGCCGTGATCGCCGTGATGTATCAGGTTCCCTATATGGGCTTCATCTCCTTCCTGGCTTTCACCGCCTTTGTGTTGTTCATGTTCGCCATGCTGCTGATTGAAATCAAACCGGTGTATCGCTTCGAGGACATCGGCGTGCTTGATCTGCGCGTATGCTATAACGGCGAGTGGTATTTCACTCGCGCACTGTCGCCGCAGTCGGTGAAGGCGTTGTTGGATGAACCCTCGATCGGGACAGCGATGAAAACACGTATGCAGGAAATCATCGCCAATAAAGGCGAAATTGATTTCTATGACGTTTACGATCTGGCGTATTCAAAGAAGCCACAGGATGAACAGCCGCAGGTGGCGGTGCTCAACTGAAGGGTTTGCGGCTGAAGAGTTGTCGATTATACTCATGCATTGAAGCCAGTTAAGCGTGAGGAATTTACCATGAGTGATGATATTTTCGATTTTGATATCGATGCCGAATTGGCGCAGGCAGAAGAGAAAGCGGCGCAGAAAGTAAAAGAACTGCCCGAGATCCTTGAGGATGAGGCAGATTGCGAAGGCTGCAAGATCTGATCGCCATCGCCAATAAAAAAACCGCTGCGGCGGTTTTTTTATTGGCGAAGTTGCGCTCGTCAGGCGGGGCGTTAATCCAGCACAAAACCCCAAATGAGTAACGCCGCCACGGTAATCAGGCAGAGTGCGGAGACGGTAATCAGTATCTTGCCCAGAATGTCTTGTTCTTGCTGCTGCTGTGCCACGTTAAAATTATCCAATTAAGAGCCTGTGGACCAAATCGGCGATACCCAGATCCAGCACAATGACCGTCAGTGCGATCCCCAGCATGGCCGATAGAAATCGAGTTTTACTGTTCAAATCAATACCCATCACCGCTATGCAGCGTTCCCAGAGTAAAGGCTAAAACGTCGGGGCTAAACGCCCGGTTTTGATAATCACAGAGTTTAAGAACCTTTCCGGGTCTATAAGTTCCGTCTGTTTTGAGGCGGTCGCTGCGGGGATTGCCACACAGCGACCGGTGTCGAGGGCGGGTCAGTCAGTCACAATTTTTACGCCGATTTTACTGATGGCATTGCCATCCATCTCGGCGATGGTCCAGGTCAGGCCATCCCATTCGACCTGATCGCCTACCACGGGTTCGCCGCCAATCAGTTTAATGACGAATTGGCCCAGTGTTTGTTGTTCGTCCACACCTTCTTGCAGGTTAAGCCCATACACCTGCGAAATATCGCTCAGGCGTGCGTCCGACTGCAGGATAAAGTCGCCGAAGAAACGCTCATCCATTGTGACCACCGGCGCCTGGCTAAACAGTTTACCCAGCACTGGCAGGTCATGCTCGTGGCCGATAACGCACAGAATGTCATCTTCGCGCAACCGCGTGCTCCCGCTAGGGTGCAACAACTCTTTGCCACGGAACAGTGCGGCAATACGCGTGCCGGGTGGCATTTTCAATTCACGCAGTGCAGCACCCACACACCAGTTTTCCGACGAGAGCTGATAAACGAACTGTTCCCATTGGTTTTCCGGGTGTACGTCCAACCCGACCCGTGAAATAGGCGCCAGGGCCGGCGGTACTATAACCTTGGCTTTCTTCGCGGCGAACGACAGTGTCGTGCCTTGCAACAACAGTGAAACCAGCACCACAAAAAAGGCCACGTTGAAGAACAGCTGCGCATTTGGCAACCCGGCCATCATCGGGAATACGGCCAAAATAACCGGTACGGCGCCGCGCAGACCGACCCAGGAAATAAAGCTGCGTTCACGGAGAGTAAAACTGCGAAACGGCAGTAACCCGATAAACACGGAAAGCGGCCGGGCGAACAGGATCATCCATAACGACAGCAGCAGGGCAGGGATGGCAATAGGTAACAACTCGTGCGGGTTGAGCAGCAACCCCAGCACCAGGAACATGCCGATCTGGCTCAGCCAGGCCAGACCGTCAAAGGTTTGGACAATGCCGTGTCGGTTACGGATTGGCCGGTTGCCCAGCGTCAACCCACACAGGTACACCGCCAGTATGCCGCTACCATCCAGCGCAGTGGTCAGCGCAAAAATCAAAATGCCGCCGCTGACGGCCAGCAGTGGGTAGAGACCTTCGGCCAGTTTGATGTGGTTGATCAAGGTCAGCAGCAGCCAGCCGCCGCCCAGCCCAAAGACAATGCCCATACCAAACTGCTGAAGCAGATGGACAGGGAACATCCAGCTCAGCGTGGTTTCGCCGGCGGAGATCATCGCAATCAGGGTAATGGTAAGAAACACCGCCATCGGATCGTTGCTACCGGACTCAATTTCCAGCGTGGCGCTGACGCGTTCGTTAAGCCCTTTACCGCCGAGGAGTGAAAATACCGCTGCGGCGTCGGTGGAGCCGATAATGGCACCAATCAGCATACCTTGTAGCAGATCGAGGTTGAACAACCAGGCGGCAGCCAGCCCGGTCAGCCCGGCGGTGATCACCACGCCAACGGTGGCGAGGGAAAGTGCCGGCCAAAGTGCCACACGAAATGAACTGACGCGGGTGCGCATGCCGCCATCGAGCAGGATCACGGCCAGTGCCAGGTTACTGACCAGATAGGCCACCGGGTAATTACTGAAAACGATACCGCCCGGACCATCGACCCCCGCCAGCATGCCGATAGCGAGGAAGATCACCAAAATGGGAATACCCAGGCGTGAAGAAAATGAACTGAGAAGAATACTTGCTCCCACCAACACGGCACCGATGATGAACAAACTGTTAATGGTGCTGGCATCCAAAATAACGTTCTCCTGCAGGCTGGGGGAAAGGCGTTGCGCGCGGGCGCAGATACCCCATGATGATAGCCTGTTTTTTAGGTAAAACGCCAAGGGTGATTCGAAAACAGTTTGGCATTTATTGTCATTTAAGGGAGAAAGTGTGAGGAAGTGGGGAGAAAACGATGAACTTCTCGCTTTTATCTATAGTTATCAGCTTACTGTGGTTCTATGCGAACAATAAACTGGCGAGAAGGAAAAACCATTAAACCCCCGCGAGGAGGCTTAATGGTTTGCAGGCGTGGTGTTATTAATGATCGAGTGATTGCAAAGCCCGCTTGATCAGCTCGGCAGCCAGTTTTCGTTCTGACTCTGAAATGCCGTCAAGGTTAAGGCTGGAAAGCTCGGTGACCAGAATGCTGCGGTCCTTGCCGCTGATTGATGCATCCAGTGCGGAAAGCAACCGACCCAGAATTTTCAGCAGGGTGGCATTTTCTGGTACGGCTTCCGGAGCCGAAGTGTCTTTATCAGTCATTAAAAATCCTCTCTGTCGTGACGGAAGGGAGATACTGCAAACATTGCCGCAATGAAAACGACAACGCCGTCCCTCAGGGTTCATTGAGCCCAATCGCTACCGTAAGGCAGGGATGTGGATTTCCACTTATGCATTGCAGTTATAACAACTAGCGGCAATATGCTCCAGCATAACTTTGCCTTAACTTTCACCAGCGGGGTGAGCAATGTGTGCTCAACGGCTGAAATGGAAGTTCAGGGGGGAGAGCGAATGATACTGGTACTGATCTATAGGAGTATGACAGTGAGTTGGCCCGGCAAGTCGCAACTCTGGCCGGGCGGTGGAGTTATTGCGGTTTTCCGGAGAACAGAAAGCGGAGCAATGGGACGCGTTTGTGCAGCTCATATAAGGCGAAGGCACAGGAGAAGACAAACACCAAACCCAGCGCGAAGCCCAGCAGGTTATTGTCGATATGTGGTGTCACAAACGCACCATATATCAGGGTCAGTGGATGGTGCACCAGATATATAAACAGCGAGGCGTTGACCAGATAAGTGATTCGTGGCGAGTGATAATTCAGCAGGTTATGTCCAAATGAGAAAACCACGTTGGCCATCAGGATCCCCAGCAGAGTTTTGATCAGCACTTCCAGTTCAAACATATAGCTGCTGTGGGCCAGATACTTCTGATTCAGCATGTAGGCAATGAACAGCAGCAGTGAACCGAGCAGTGACCAGACAGAGGGTTTGAGGAAAATCTCTTTCAACCACACGTACTTGAAGGCGTAAGCGCCAAGGATGAAGAACGGCAGGTAGAACATCGTCTCCATGACCACGAAATTGAACAGGCCATTGGAGAGTAAATACGGCGCAAAAATTAAAATAATACGGTGCCCGGCCGAATAGAATAAAGCATAAACAAGAAAGAACAGTGAGATATTTCCTAATCCAGTCATTTTATTTATTGGATAGGGTGGGGTATTACTTTTAATGGCCTTGATTTTTTTGAACAGGTAAAAGCAAAGGGTCGTCAGTAATGACAGCGTTAATAAAAACCACAGGTGAGAAACCAGCTCCCAAACTGTTACATTTATTTTCTGGTAGAGCGAAAAATTTTCCCAGCCGTTTAATTTATCGGTGAAGTATTTCAGCATGAAAAACTGCGGCACCGTTATTAACGGGATCGAACTCAGCAGCGGGATCGCCACCCGCTCCAGCCTTACCTTCAACCACTTATGGCGTTCATAACGCTCATAGAGCAGGTATGAGAAGTAGCCGGAAATCACAAAGAACACCTGCATGCGGAAGGCATGGATGAAGTCGTTCAGCACTGTCAGCGAGAAGGAAGGGGTAGCACTGTTCACCGCCCAGGCATGGCTGGAATAGATCAGGGACAGATGAAAAGGGATGCCGAGCAGCATCAAATAAGCCCGGATCGAATCGAGGAAAAACTCGCGTTGGTTGCTGCCTTTAGTCATAGTTTACCGCTGATGATTTTATCGAATGGTCATTAACACGCTTAATAAGTCGGCAATGGTTAAATCGAACCTCAAACCCTACTATAGCGTTTCACATTTTTCCATAGCGTCTTGTTGCGGGGCTTGCTACGCTGGTGTTTAGTCAGCTGCTTAAACAATGAGCCATAAACATGAACCATCCATTTATCATGTTGTCGGAAAGCTGAATAATCCATTAATATGGATTTAAATGATTTGAGCACACGAATAGGGGGGGATGTGCTAGTTAATATATTATCCAAGAAACCACGCGCCGCGAGCGTACGTTGGTTAGGTGCGACCGTATTGTTCACGCTGTTGACTTCGCCAGCATGGGCTTTTTCTATTGATGATGTGGCCAAGCAGGCGCAGGATCTGGCAGGGAAAGGCTTCGAGGCTCCGAAAAGCAACCTTCCTTCTCAATTCCGTGAGATGAAATTCGCGGACTATCAGCAAATTCAGTTCAATCACGATAAAGCCTATTGGAGCAAGCTGAAAACCCCATTCAAGCTTGAGTTTTATCATCAGGGGATGTACTTCGACACGCCGGTGAAAATCAACGAGGTCACCTCGACCACCGTCAAGCAGATCAAGTACAGCCCGGACTACTTCAACTTTGGTTCGGTGAAGCACGATCCGGATTCGGTAAAAAACCTCGGCTTCGCCGGTTTCAAGGTGATTTATCCGATCAACAGTGCGGATAAGAACGACGAAATTATGAGCCTGCTGGGCGCGAGCTATTTCCGCGTGGTAGGTAAAGGGCAGGTTTACGGGATTTCCGCCCGTGGTCTGGCCATTGATACCGCCTTGCCATCCGGTGAAGAGTTCCCGCGTTTCCGCGAATTCTGGGTTGAACGTCCGAAGCAGGGCGACAAGCACCTGGTGATTTACGCGCTGCTGGATTCACCGCGCGCTACCGGGGCTTACCGTTTTGTGGTCTATCCGGGCCGCGATACCACGGTAGACGTCGAGTCTAAAGTGTTCCTGCGCGACAAGGTCGGCAAACTGGGCATGGCACCGCTGACCAGCATGTACCTGTTCGGGCCGAACCAACCTTCACCAACTCTGAACTACCGTCCGGCGTTGCATGATTCCAACGGTCTGTCTATCCATGCCGGCAACGGCGAGTGGATCTGGCGTCCGCTGAATAATCCGAAGCATTTGTCCGTCAGCACCTATCAGGTCGAGAACCCTAAAGGTTTCGGTCTGCTGCAGCGTGGTCGTAACTTCAAGGATTACGAAGATCTGGACGATCGTTACGATCTGCGCCCAAGCGCCTGGATTGAGCCGCGTGGCGACTGGGGCAAAGGTAAAGTTGAATTGGTGGAAATCCCAACGGCGGATGAAACTAATGACAACATCGTTGCTTTCTGGACTCCAGACGTGTTGCCGGATGCCAAGACACCGCTGGCGCTGAACTATCGCCTGCATTTCACCCGTGACGAAGACAAGTTGCATTCACAGGATATTGCCTACGTCAGCCAGACCATGCGCTCTACCGGTGACGTGAAGCAGTCTAACCTGATCCGCGAGCCAGACGGCAGCGTGGCATTCCTGGTCGACTTCGTCGGGCCGGTACTGAAAGGCCTGGATGGTGCTACGCCGGTTGCCGCTCAGGTAAGCATCGGTGATAACGGTGAAATGGTAGAAAACAATGTCCGCTATAATCCAGTGACCAAAGGCTGGCGCCTGACGCTGCGTCTGAAAGTGAAAGACGACAAGAAGCCGGTAGAAATGCGCGCCGCGCTGGTCAATGGTGATAAGACCCTGTCGGAAACCTGGAGCTATCAGCTACCTGCCAATGAATAAGCCTACTCAACTTGCCCAGGATTATCTTGCGGCAATGCCTCTGACCGCTGAGCGGTCGGAGGCGCTTAACCCCCAGCCTGGAGCGGATGACGCCGAGGCACTGGAGGCACTGCATCGCAAGATGGGTGCCGCCGATGCCAACGTTAATACGCTGTCGGCGGATGACGTGGCGTTGGCCTCGGTCAAGGCGCGTATCGAAAGCGCCTGGCCGGATGCGGTCAGCGACGACGATTTTGACAATGACGTGGAAGGCCGGAGTATTTTGAAGGCCACGCCACCGATTAAACGTACCAGCATGTTCCCCGAAGCCTGGCGTACCAATCCGGTGGCGCGCTTCTGGGATTCTCTGCTGGGGCGTTCACCGCACAACCGCCATGCTTCCAAAGAGGAAGCCGCCGCGGAAAACCGCTGGCGCGTGGTCGGTTCGATGCGCCGTTATGTGCTGTTGGTGCTGATGCTGGTGCAGACCGGCATCGCTACCTGGTACATGAAAACCATCTTGCCGTATCAGGGCTGGGCGCTGATCGATCCTATGGCGATGCTGGATCAGGATTTGATGCAGTCTGTGTTGCAACTGCTGCCTTACGTATTGCAAACCGGCATTCTGATCCTGTTTGCCATTTTGTTCTGTTGGGTATCGGCCGGTTTCTGGACTGCGCTGATGGGCTTCCTGCAACTGCTGATCGGCAAAGACAAATACAGTATCTCCTCCACCATCAAGGGCGATGAGCCAATCAATCCGGCGCACCGCACCGCGTTGATCATGCCGATCTGTAACGAAGACGTCGAACGGGTGTTCGCCGGCCTGCGCGCGACCTATGAGTCGGTTGCCGCCACCGGCCAGCTTGAACATTTCGATATCTACGTGCTGAGTGACAGCTACGACCCGGATATCTGCATGGCGGAACAGAAGGCCTGGATGGAACTGTGCCGTGACGTAGATGGCCATGGCCGTATCTTCTATCGCCGTCGTCGTCGCCGTGTGAAACGTAAAAGCGGCAACATCGACGACTTTTGCCGTCGCTGGGGTGGCGAGTACAGCTATATGGTGATCCTGGACGCCGATAGCGTGATGAGCGGCGAGTGTCTCACCGGTTTGGTGCGCCTGATGGAAGCCAACCCGAACGCCGGCATCATTCAGTCTGCGCCGAAAGCTTCGGGTATGGATACGCTGTATGCCCGTGTGCAGCAGTTTGCCACCCGGGTCTACGGGCCGCTGTTTACCGCTGGCCTGCATTTCTGGCAATTGGGCGAGTCGCACTACTGGGGTCACAACGCGATTATCCGCGTGAAGCCGTTTATCGAGCACTGCGCACTGGCACCGCTGCCGGGTGAAGGCTCTTTTGCCGGTTCCATCTTGTCGCATGACTTTGTGGAAGCCGCACTGATGCGTCGTGCCGGTTGGGGCGTGTGGATTGCTTATGATCTGCCGGGCAGCTACGAAGAATTGCCGCCTAACCTGTTGGATGAACTGAAGCGTGACCGTCGCTGGTGCCACGGTAACCTGATGAACTTCCGTCTGTTCCTGGTGAAGGGCATGCACCCGGTGCACCGTGCGGTGTTCCTGACCGGTGTGATGTCCTATCTGTCGGCGCCGCTGTGGTTTATGTTCCTGGCGCTGTCCACCGCGTTGCAGGTGGTGCATACCCTGATGGAGCCGCAGTACTTCCTGCAGCCACGTCAGCTGTTCCCGGTCTGGCCGCAGTGGCGTCCTGAACTGGCAATAGCGCTGTTCTCTACCACTCTGGTGCTGTTGTTCCTGCCCAAGCTGCTCAGTATCGTGCTGATCTGGGCGAAAGGCGCCAAAGAATACGGCGGTGGTGTGCGTCTGTTCCTGTCGATGCTGTTGGAAATGCTGTTCTCGGTGCTGTTGGCACCGGTACGGATGTTGTTCCACACGGTGTTCGTGGTCAGCGCCTTCCTCGGTTGGGAAGTGGTGTGGAATTCTCCGCAGCGTGACGATGATGACACGCCATGGAGCGAAGCCTTTAAGCGCCATGGTTCACAGATGCTGCTCGGTCTGGTCTGGGCGGGTGGTATGGCCTGGCTGGATCTGCGCTTCCTGTGGTGGTTGTCGCCAATCGTCTTCTCACTGATCCTGTCACCGATCGTTTCGTCTCTGTCGAGCCGTGCGACGCTGGGGATCAAGAGCAAGCGCGCCAAACTGTTCCTGATCCCGGAAGAGTATTCTCCTCCGCGTGAACTGCTGGCGACCGAAGAGTATCTGCAGCTTAACCGTGAACGTGCACTGGCCAATGGCTTTATGCACGCCGTGGTTAACCCGTCGTTCAATGCTTTGGCGGCTGCGCTGGCGACTGCGCGTCACCATCTGCGTGGTGCTATCGAGCGCAATCGTGAAGAGCGGGTGAATGAGGCGTTGCAACTGGGGCCGGAGAAATTGGTGAAGGGCAAACGCCTGGAACTGTTGAGCGATCCCGTTGCCTTGTCGCGCCTGCATCAACGTGTCTGGTTGTTGCCGGAAGGTGCCGCCTGGCGTGAGCATTACCAGCAATTGCCACACAATGAACGGGCTCATCCGCAAGGTCAGCGCTAAGCGTTGACCGGGTAGCCCAAACGGGGAATGCGCACAGCGTGTTCCCCGTTTTTTTTGGCTCTTCGCTGACGCAATGCTGACGATCTGCAAGGAAAAAACTATGTTAACATTCGCGCCGGGCGTTGTTTACTTTCAGAACAACCAGGGCTAAGAGTCAATTTGGTGAATCTCTCTTCTTTTCTTCGGCTGGCATTATTGGCAACAGGCGTGGCGCTGTTAACCGGCTGCGGCAGTATTATCAGCCGCACTGTGCCAGGCGCCGGGCACGGCCATCAATATTACCCGGGTGTGCAATGGGATCTGCGCGATACTCCCTGGCGTTATGTCACGGTGATCGATGTGCCGCTGTCGATGGTGGTGGATACTTTTATGCTGCCGTTTGATGCACAGCACGGGCCTTACGAATAAGTCTGTTCCCGAGTGGTAAACACCAGCAGCTGGTACCCCTGTGGGCCGCAGTGGAAGGGCGCCAGCACCGTCATCTTTAATCCTTGCTGGTGGGCAGCCAGTGAATGCGGGTTGCTGTCGTCAATAAACAGGGCGCCAACGTCGAATTTCTCCCGGGTGTGCGCTTTGACGGCGGCGAACAACTGCTTCAGTACGCCTTTACCGCGCCAGGCGGGATCCAGGCACACCGGCCCGTACATAAACACCCGTTGTTCACTCAAAGGCCGTCCGTTGAATGACTCGCCGGCCAGTTTTTCCAGCATCGCATCCACTACCGGCGGGCGCGGCTGTGCGTCCGTGGTCATCAGGCAAACAAATCCGGCCAACGTTTGGTCTTCGACCGCCACCAGAATACCGAGGCCCTGGTTAATGTGGGCTAACTGAGCTTCGTTCATGCTCGAAACAATAAAACCCTGACGCTTTTGGCTATCGCTTAAATTTGCGGGGGTATTTTGTGTTTGCAGTTGCAAAATGGCGGGGTAATCTTCGGGTTGCGCCTGGCGGATAATCATGCTGCCTCTCTGAAAATTATGGGGAGTTTATGGGCGGGATTTTACTCGCTCCCGCCCGCTATCATTCAACGTTCATCCCACTCGTCGGCGGCGGTTTGGCCCTCTTCGGTATCCAACGGCGGATCGAGTTGGAAATCACCTTCTTCCCACTCGTGCAGCGTGTTTTCTTCTATCCATTCGGCACTAATTTCGATTTCGTCATAATCACCGTCAAAAATAGCCTGAGCCGCCGCACCGCTGCGTAGTGTCAGGCATTCGACCGACTCGCCTTCTTGTTCAAAAAACTCGGCCTGCCACATGGTATCACCATCCAGCATCACGTATTTTTGCAGATTGAATTGTTGCACTGCCGGCGGTTGATCGTCGCTACCGCTCTCGGCGGATTCAATAAACTCCTCGCGCGCCGCTTCAATTGCTTCTTCCAGGGTTGCATACAGGCTCATAGTCGTCTCCAGGGGTGAGGGTAACGAAAGGATTTTGGCAGGGCCAAACTGTCATGACTGACGTCAAAATTAATTGTTGCTGCACTGGCGCAGGATGCAAATTTTTTTGTTGTCCGTTTTGCGACGATGGTTGTCTGCCAGGCGAGAGCAAGCTATTTCCCGGTAGGAAATAATAAGGCATCGCTTATGACAGCCCAGGAGAGTGCCATGTTAACCAACCCCTCAATTAAATATCGTCCGTTCCCACCGGTGGCTTTGCCGGAGCGTCAGTGGCCGGGTCGCACCTTGCAGCAGGCACCGCGCTGGTGTTCCAGCGATCTGCGTGATGGCAATCAGGCGCTGGCGGAGCCGATGGATAACGCCCGCAAGCGCCAATTCTACCAACTGCTGTTGCAGTGCGGGTTCAAAGAGATTGAGGTGGCTTTTCCTTCGGCGTCACAAACCGACTTTGACTTTGTCCGCTCGTTGATCGATGAACAGTTGATCCCGGACGATGTCAGCATTCAGGTCTTGACCCAATCGCGTGACGACCTGATCGATCGCACCTTTGAGGCACTGCGAGGGGCACCACGGGCTATTGTGCATTTGTATAACGCCACCGCACCGATGTTCCGTGACATTGTCTTCAAACAGGACAAGGCGGCGACGGTGGCGCTGGCGGTCAATGGCGCGCTGCGTATTCGTCAGCAGTGCGAGCAGCAGCCGGAAACTGCCTGGACCTTCGAGTATTCGCCGGAAACCTTCTGTTTTACCGAACTGGAGTTTGCACTGGAGATTTGCGAAGCGGTGGCGGATGTCTGGCAGCCTGGCCCAGGGCGACCGATGATCATCAACCTGCCGGCGACGGTGGAAGTCAGTACGCCGAACGTTTATGCCGACCAGATTGAATGGTTTTGTCGGCGCTTCAGTCAGCGAAATCGGGTGACCATCAGCGTGCATCCGCATAACGATCGCGGCACCGGGGTGGCCTGTGCCGAACTGGCGATGCTGGCGGGGGCCGATCGGGTGGAAGGTTGCCTGTTCGGCAACGGCGAGCGCACCGGCAATGTTGACCTGGTGACGTTGGCGCTCAATCTGTATACCCAGGGCATCGCGCCGGGGCTGGACTTCAGCCAGTTGAAGCAGGTGGTGGAGGTGGTAGAGCAGTGCAATCAGCTGCCGGTACATCCGCGTCATCCTTATGCCGGTGAACTGGTTTTCACCGCTTTTTCCGGCTCGCATCAGGATGCAATCAAAAAGGGCTTCGCCGCCCAACAGCAACGGCAGGACGGTCTGTGGCAGGTGCCTTATCTGCCGCTCGATCCGGCGGACGTCGGTTGCAGTTATGAAGCGGTGATCCGGGTTAACAGCCAGTCGGGCAAAAGCGGAGCGGCCTGGCTGCTGGAACAGAACCATGGGTTGTCGTTACCGCGTGGCCTGCAGATTGATTTCAGCAAGGTGGTGCAACAATCTACCGACGGCAGCGGCAAAGAGATGACCACGGCAGAGCTGTGGCGGCTGTTTCGCCTCAGCTACGGGCTGGTTGAGCAACCGCGCCTGCAATTGCTGAGCTACCAGACCGAGAGCCACAGCGTCGAAGCCTACAGCTTCAGCGCCAGGGTTTTGTTCGATGGGCAACAGCAGCGGCTGTTGGGGGTAGGGAACGGTTTGTTATCCAGCGCGGTAGATGCATTGCGCCAGCGCTTTGGTCTGAGCCTGGCGATAGAGGATTACCACGAGCACACGCTGGGACATCAGAGCCAGAGTCGCGCCGTTGCCTATATCCGCTGTACGCTAGCGCACGGTGAGGCGGCTTATGGCGTGGGCATCGACGTCGATTCCGCCAGCGCCTCGCTGCAGGCACTGTTCAACGTTGCCGCACGCTATTTGGCAAAATAAGCACTGGGCGCAACGCCCAGCAGGCGACGGAACATGGCGCTGAAAGCACTGGGGCTGTCGTAACCCAGACTCAGCGCCACTTCCAGCACCGAATGCCCGGCGGCCAGGGCGTTCAATGCCGCCAGCAAACGGGCGCGGCGCACCCAGTCACCGAAGCGCAGTCCGGTTTCACGCTGAAAGCGCCGTGACAGCGTGCGGCCGCTAACGCTGATATAACCGGCTGCCTGCTCTAATTCCCAGGGATGGGCCAGCGATTGCTGAATATGCCGGCACAGCCTCAGCAGGGCCTCAGTACGCGGCTCAGGTAAATTCAGCGGTAAGATAGGCAGCACGCGCAGCTCATCCAGGATCAACTCCATTATTCGCTCTTCACGTCCCCCTACGGGGTAATCAGCCGTGATATCCATCGCGCAGATAATCAGCTCACGCAGTAACGGGGAAACCTGTACCACTTCACAACAGGCCGGCAGATCGGCACGCGCCAGCGGATCGACCAACAGCGCTCTTGCGGCCACCTTGCCGGTGATACGCAGGCTGTGTTCAACCCTCGCCGGTAGCCAGACGCCGCGTCCGGGGGGCACCACCCAACTTCCCTGACGAGTATTGACCTGCACCACACCGCTGAGGCTATGAATCAGTTGCGCACAGTCATGGTAGTGGGGCGGCTCGAAATCGCCGTGCTGATAATCTTTGGCAACCGGCACAATCGACCGGTTGGCGGGCACAGCGTCATGGAAAAGCAGCATTGTTCGGGGCATCCCCTGTCTGCGGAAAAATCGTAACGGCAGCATGCCATGCTGAAACCTTTCGCACCAGCCTATGGTGCGGTGGAGGAATATAGTTTATAAATATACAATATATTATTTTATAAATTGTTGAGGAAAGTAATGGATATCGACAGCATGCGGCAGGCAGCGGCGCAGGCCGGAGCATTACTGCGGACGCTGGGTAATGAGGATCGCCTACTGCTACTGTGCCAGCTCAGCCAGGGCGAGATGTCGGTGGGGGAGTTGGCGCAAGCGTTGGAAATTCGTCAGCCGACGCTTTCACAGCAGCTAGGCGTATTGCGTCAGGAAGGGTTGGTGTCAACCCGTCGTGAAGGCAAGCAAATTTACTACGCCGTAAGTGATGAAAAGGCATTGGCAGTACTTAACACCCTGTACCAACTCTATTGCCCACAACCGGGAGAGACATCATGACCATTGACTGGCTGCATTTTACGCCCGTATCTGCCCTGGCCGGCGGAGGCATTATTGGCGTCGCGGTGGTACTACTGCTGATGTTTAACGGCCGTATCGCCGGTATTAGCGGCATTACCGGCGGTCTGTTGACACCCCAGGGTAAAGAGAAAGCCTGGCGAGTCGCATTTCTTGTCGGGTTGCTGGCTTCACCCTGGTTGTATGGTATCGCCGCACCCTTACCGGCCATGGCGGTCAGCGGCAGCAGTCTGTGGCTGATGCTGGCCGGCTTGTTGGTTGGTTTGGGTACCCGGTTGGGTGGCGGTTGCACCAGCGGCCATGGGGTTTGCGGCACGGCGAGACTGGCACCGCGTTCGCTGGCGGCCACGGCGGTATTTATGCTGTTGGGTTTTGCCACGGTATGGGTAGTCCGTCACTGGGTGGGAGGCTAATCGCATGTTCAGATACCTGTTTGCTTTGCTGAGTGGCGCCATTTTTGGCCTCGGTCTGATCGTTGCCGGGATGGCCAATCCGGCCAAGGTATTGGCGTTTCTCGATATTACCGGCCACTGGGATCCCTCATTGGCTCTGGTGATGGTGGGCGCCATTGCGGTGGCCGCTCCGGCATTTTACTGGGCGCGCAGGCGACAGCGCACCTTGTTGGGGGAAGAGATGCAGATCCCAGCCAACCGCCGCCTCGATGGCCGTTTGCTGGCAGGCAGCGCGCTGTTTGGTATCGGTTGGGGCATGGCGGGTATTTGCCCCGGACCGGCCTGGATACTCGCCGGTGCCGGTTCTTCGGCCGGCTGGCAGTTCGTGGCGGCCATGCTGGTGGGCATGGCGCTGTATGAATTCATCTTGATACGGAGAAAATAATGCCAATAGCCAACGCGGTGTTACAACAGCGGGCGTGGGAACAATAAAAAAGCCAGCGCACCGGGCGCTGGCTGAAGGGTAAAGCGAAACGGTTATCAGGCGTTGGTTGCCGGTTTCTGTGCGCTTTTACCCTGAGTGTTTTCCATCATCCGGCGGATCGGGACGATCAGCAGGGTCAGCACCGCAGCACAGATCAGCAGAGCAATCGAGCAGCGTGCGAACAGGTCAGGCAGCATGTCCAGCTGGTCGGCTTTAACATGGCCGCCAATCAGACCGGCCGCCAGGTTACCCAGTGCGCTGGCACAGAACCACAGGCCCATCATTTGGCCGCGCATTCTTTCCGGTGCCAGCAGGGTCATGGTTGCCAGCCCAATCGGGCTAAGGCACAGTTCGCCCAGCGTCAGCATCAAAATACTGCCCACCAGCCACAACGGAGATACGCCGGCACCACCGTTACTCAGCACGTTCTGTGCGGCCAGCATCATCAGGCCAAAGCCCGCAGCGGCAAACAGAATACCGATAACAAACTTGGTGATGCTGCTCAGGCGCACTTTATTACGCGCCAGAGCCGGCCATGCCCAGCTAAATACCGGTGCCAGCAGGATAATGAACAGGGCGTTGATGGACTGGAACCACACCGCCGGGATCTCGAAGTCGCCAATCATCCGGTTGGTATAGTCGTTGGCGAACAGGTTGAACGAGGTCGGTTTCTGCTCGAAGGCTGACCAGAAGAAGGCCGCTGACACCAGCAGGATAAAGCAGACCAACAGGCGGGCGCGCTCTTTACGGCTCAGGCCGGCAAACACAAACAGATAAATGAAGTACAGGGTGACCGAAGCAGCAATCACGTAAACCAGCATACTGGCCACGGCTACCGGGTTAATCACAATGATGCCCTGGGCAATCAGGGTGATAACCACCGCCACGCCGACCGCCAGCGCAATCAACCAGGCACCGACACCGTTTTTCTTGGCGACCGGGCTGTTCCAGGTGGAGTCCAGGCCCACTTCGCTGTCATAGCGCTTCATTGCCGGTACGGCAAAGACGCGGAAGATCACCAACGCCACCAGCATACCGATACCGCCGATGCCGAAGCCCCAGTGCCAGCCGTGGGAACGAATCAGCCAGCCAGAGATCAGCGGGGCGATAAACGAGCCCATGTTGATGCCCATATAGAACAGTGAGAAGCCACCGTCGCGGCGGTTGTCGCCTTTCTTGTAGAGCGTACCGACCATCACCGAGATACAGGTTTTGAACAGGCCGGAACCCAACACAATAAACATCAGGCCGATAAAGAACAGGTTGTTGCCCATAAAGGCGGACAGTGCGATCGACAGGTGGCCGAGAGCGATCAGAATCGAGCCGTACCAGACCGCTTTTTGCTGGCCCAGCCAGTTATCGGCCAACCAGCCGCCCGGCAGGGCCGCCAGATACATGCTGCCGGCAAAAATACCGACAATTGCCGAGGCATTCTCACGTGCCAGCCCCATGCCGCCGTCGTAGACCGTCGCGGCCATAAACAGGATCAGTAATGGGCGAATGCCGTAAAACGAGAACCGCTCCCACATTTCGGTAAAGAACAGGGATCCCAGCGGATAAGGGTGGCCGAAGAAGGTCCGGCTTTCTTGGTTATTAACAGAGGATTGCATAACGTCTTCCCAATAAAATGCGCCGCATTTATGCAGCTTATACTGTGGTATGTATGTGTATTTAAGGAAGGTGATCCACCCAGTGCGGATTACCCGACAAAACCGCAGCCGCAGCGCCCGTTAACCGTGGAAAGCGCGTCGGCCTTTTTTCACTTGGCCAATGGTTTACATTGAGCGTGATATTATTTAACCATTTGATAACTGGATGGTGGTTTTGTCTAGTCCCTGTATCCCATTTTTTAGATGAAAAGTCGACAAACATCTCCTTTCCTGGTTTTTATGTTGGTTGCGGAGGGAATGTTATTGACAGATGGTTTATTGCGCTAAAAGTTAATAACTTTTTTAAAAACAATCAATTAAACTAAGATTTGTCTGAAGGGGGCCGGCAAGGCGGGTGTGAAAGGTATCAATACTAAAAGTAGGGTAAACGGGCCGTCGACCCATTTTAGTGAAGGAAGTGGTGATAAATACGGCTATTACTCTTCCTGCAGGGTGTCTTCTCTCATTCGCGTCGGGCGACGTTGCAAACACCACCAGGAATAAACGGCGTTGAACAGCACCACCAGAGCAGTGACGCAGAATACTGCACGGAAGCCATAACTGGCGGAGACGGCGGCCCCCATTAACGGGCCACTGACGTTGCCGATATCGCGGAACGATTGGTTATAGCTGAAGATCCGCCCGGCAACCTGATTGGTGCAGTTGTAGATCAGCAAGGTTTGTACCGCCGGCAGCAGTGCGCCATCGGCAGCGCCTAGCAGGAAGCGAAGTACGCCGAGTTGCCACGGGGTTTGCACAAACGCCATCGGGATCAGTAACAGCACCGATACGATCAGCATAAACACCAGAATGCGCTCCGGGCCGATCCTGTCGCCCAGTTTGCCCAGCCGTGGCGCACTCATTAGCGCGGCGACGCCCGGTACTGAAGCGATCAGGCCGCTGACAAAGGCCAGATTATGAATGTCACCGGCCAAATCACGGACGTACAGCGTCAGGATCGGTGCGATGGATCCGGTGGCAATCTGAATAATCATGGTGGTGACAAACAGGCTGAGGATCAGCTTGGGGCTTTTTAGCGCCGCGAAGACCTGACGGGCGTGCAGCATGTCTTTTTTCTGCACCGGGGTGAACTGCTCTTTGACATACAGCAGCGTCAGCACAAAGCAGGTCAGCAGCACACCGGCGGTAATGTAGAACACCGGCCTCAGGCCATACTGGTCGGCTAGCAGGCCGCCAATCAGCGGCCCAATCAATGCACCGCTGACGCCGCCGGTGGACAGGGTACCCAGTGCCCAACCGCTGCGATTGCGCGGCACCTGTGTGGCAATCAGCGCATTGGCGTTGGGGATAAAACCGCCGAGCAGGCCCAGCACCGCGCGTAGCGCCAAAAACTGCCAAATATTCTGCGCCATGCCCATCAGCAGCATCACTATCGACATGCCCAATGCCGATCGTAACAGCATCAGTTTGCGCCCACGGCGATCGGCCAAACCGCCCCAGAATGGGGAGGCAATCGCAGAGAACAGGAAGGTAATGCTAAATACCAGCCCAGACCACATATTCAGTGCCTGGTGGCCGGTAACACCGAGGGTTTCTACATACAGCGGCAGGAATGGCATGATCAGACTGAAGGCGGCACCGGTGAGGAAACACCCCAGCCAGGCGACAAAAAGATTGCGTTTCCAGTTGATGAGTTCGGGTGCCGGAGCCATAAGTTCCTGTTGCGTAAGGTAGAGGGCTATGTTTGCAAGAGCAGTCAATCGTGCAAAGCAAAAAAAGTTAGCCTGGTAAGTATGCGCTTAATTATAGGTGGCATCAATTGATGTGGGGTGAGATATACCGGAAATGAAATAAAGTTTTAAAAATAGAATATTGGCAGTATTCCGCGCTGTACGCGCGGAAAAAGGCGAATTTAAAGCCCGGCAAGCAGTTCAAAACCGCTGGAGGTGGTGGAGAGGGCGACATCGGTAATTTCATAGTGGGCTACGGCGTTGAAAGGATCTTGCCCGACAATGATGTCCAACTGCGCACGCTCGATACCTTTTACCAGGATCACACCACCGGTGCGCGGGTTCTTACGGCCGGAGGCAATGAAGGTACCGTCCTGGAAATATTTTTTCAGCCAGGCGATATGCCCCTCGAGGTGGCTGTCGACTTCTTCTATCGGGCGATGGTAGGTCAGGCTAACGATGTACATAACGGCTCCAGGATGAACTACGAAGGCTTTACCATCCCACCGTTACTGCCGATTCTCAAGCTCTGCGGCATAAAAAACTAACCCGCCAAACGGCGGGTCAGAAGTCAGTAGAGTGAAGGCTCGCCTTCCGGGCGGGTTTTGAAGCGGCGGTGCAGCCACATGTACTGATCCGGCGCCATCAGGATTTCCTTCTCCACCACCTTATTCATAAAGGCGGCGGCATCGAGCTCATTATCCAGCGGGAAGTTTTCCACCGCCGGCTGCATAATCAGCTCATACCCTTTGGCATCCGGCAGGCGGCGCGGGGTAAAGGGAATAATGGCTGGCTTGCCCATTCTCACCAGCACGTAGCTGCCGGTGGTGGTGGCGGCTTTCTCTACGGCGAACAGTGGGGCGAACACGCTGCTACGTGGGCCATAGTCATGGTCCGGGGCGTACCAGATGATGTCCCCCTGCTTTAGCGCGCGGATCATGCCTTTTACGTCCTTACGGTCCAGCATCGATTTGTTGGAACGCATGCGGCCCCAGGTCTGCAGCCAGTCCATCAGCTTGTTGTCATGCGGCCGGTAAACGCCGATGCCTGGATTATGAATGCCAAAGATACGGGCACCCAGTTCCAGCGTCAGGAAGTGCAGACCGATCAGCAAAACCCCCTGATGGTTGTCTCGTGCCTTCTGAATATGTTCCAGCCCGCTAACCTGGAACCAGCGTTCGATACGCCAGTTTGGCCAAAACCACGCCATACCGGTTTCAAACAGGCCCATACCGACGGATTCAAAATTTTGCACCACCAACGCATCGCGTTCGGCTTGCGGCATGTCCGGGAAGCACAGCACCAGATTACGTTGGGCTATTGCCACGCGGCGCTTGAGAAATCGCATGGAAAAACGGCCAAGCGAGGTGCCTAGGCGATAGATAATCGGATAAGGCAGCAAGACCAACAGGTAAAGCAAACCAATGCCGAGCCAGGTGAGCCAATAACGCGGATGCAGTAAAGAGCGATTAAAAGAAGGAACTTGAGTCATGTGTTCTCAGCTTAGAAGCAGTCATTTAATGATAATAACAGAGTTCTCGAATGGTCTCTCCTGCGAAGGATTTTTGACCAAACGTTTATTTTCTGCCGTTTATAACCGGCTATTGTGGCATTTTTATCGAAGAACGTGAAAAGGCACCGCATTAAAACATCATTTTTAATGATGAACGGATATAAAGTGGCTGGAAATTAAGCTAAATGGCTCTAAAGGATAAAATTCATACTCGACAGACGCGTATTATCTTGCGCAATTTATTAGGGAGATCTTATGTTGGCTACATGGTTGAGTGCAGGATTGTTGGTCAGCGGAGCACTGCTGGGCAGCCTGGGGGCGCATCTGCAGTTTAATCCGTTGCTGCTGGTGGCGGGGATCGCCCTGGCTGCGGGAACGGTGATTTCCGGTTTTACCGAATGCCGGGGCGGGCGCTGAGCATCCGCCCCGGTAGCCTCGCCCCACAAACCGAGGTCGCTGGGCGTAATGCGCCCTTCGGGGGCGACCGCGCTGGCTTCGACAATCAGCAGGCCGGCACCGGACAAGGACAGATGCCCAAGATGCAGGGTATGCCACTCGGTGGCTTTGCCGTGGTCGGCAGAATATTGGCACATCGGTGCAATAATAATACGGTTGGGTAAATTCAGTTTTCCCAGCGCAATGGGGGTAAATAGCTGCCTCATGACGTCCTCCTGAACCGTGATAAATAGGGGGGAAACTCCTGTCAGGAGTATCGGGATTTGCGAGCAGCGTCAAGTTGCCAGCGCTTCACATCATCGGGTATTATGTGCGCCGCGCGTGGGCCGGCGGTCGGCGCGTGTTTAAATCAGTCACCTCCCGAAAGACAGGAAAGTACACCATGCCAGTGTTACATAACCGAATCTCTAATGAGGAACTGAAGGCGCGCATGCTGGCGGAAACCGAGCCGCGCACCACAGTTTCTTTTTATAAATACTTCACCATCGAAGATCCCAAAGCGTTTCGCGACAGCCTGTACGTTCAGTTCGACAAGCTGAAGGTGTTCGGCCGCATTTATGTGGCGAAAGAGGGGATCAACGCGCAAATCAGCGTGCCGCAGAATAAATTCGAGGCGTTCAAAGCCGCACTCTTTGCCTCACATCCGGCGCTGGACCAGGTTCGGCTGAATATCGCCCTGGAAGACGATGGAAAATCCTTCTGGGTGCTGCGCCTGAAAGTGCGTGAACGCATCGTTGCCGACGGCCTCGATGACGAGAGCTTCAACCCGGCGAACGTCGGTGAGTATCTGCAAGCCGATCGCGTTAACCAGATGATTGACGATCCGGATACGCTGTTTGTCGATATGCGTAACCATTACGAATATGAAGTCGGCCACTTTGAAAACGCCATCGAAGTGCCGTCGGACACTTTCCGTGATCAGCTGCCGATGGCGGTTGAGATGCTGCAGGACAATAAAGACAAAAATATTGTCATGTACTGCACCGGCGGGATCCGCTGTGAAAAAGCCAGTGCCTATATGTTGCATAACGGCTTCAAGAACGTCTATCACGTGGAAGGCGGCATTATCGAGTATGCGCGTAAGGCAAAAGAACAGGGGTTGCCGCTGAAGTTTGTTGGCAAAAACTTTGTGTTTGACGAGCGTATGGGCGAGCGAATTTCTGACGATGTGATCGCCAATTGTCATCAGTGCGGTGCGCCTTGCGATACTCACACCAACTGCCTGAATGACGGCTGTCACCTGTTGTTTATTCAGTGCCCGAGCTGTGCGGCCAAATTTGAAGGTTGCTGCAGCGAGATCTGCCGCGAAGAGCTGAAGTTGCCGCGTGAAGAACAGCGCGCGCGCCGAGCCGGCCGTGAAAATGGCATCAAAATTTTCAATAAGTCGAAAGGGTTATTGCAGACCACGATGCACATTCCGGCACCGGAAGAAGATAAAGACTCGGCAAACTGAGTTGTTGATAAGCGCGGCAGCCTTGCCGCGCTTTAGTAAGCATTACTTCGCGCGAACGCCTTCCACAGAAATAATCAGCTCCACGTCCTGCGATGCCGGGCCGAGATCGGTGGTGATGCCAAAGTCTTTCAACTTGATTTTACCGTTGGCTTCAAAGCCGGCACGGTAGCCACCCCACGGGTCATTACCCTGGCCGATCAGCTTGGCATCCAGTGTGACCGGCTTGGTCACGCCATTCAGCGTCAGGTTACCAACCACCGCATAGCCTTCGCCGTTCTTTTTCACTTCGGTGGATTCAAACTTGGCCTGTTTGTTCTTTTCCACGTTCAGGAACTCGGCGCTGCGCAGGTGTTTATCACGCTCAGCGTGGTTGGTATCGACGCTGGCGGTGTTGATCGTGACGTTAACCTTGTCCTTGGACGGATCTTTTTCGTCGAAGGTGAAGCCGCCGTCAAAATCCTTGAAGGTGCCGTACAGCCAGCTGTAACCCAGGTGCTGGATGCGGAATTCGATAAAGGCGTGCTGCCCCTGTTTGTCAATCTTGTAGTCGGCAGCCAGCGCGGAACCGGCGCTCAGCAGCATTGCGCCTGCGGTCAGGCCCAGTACGGTTTTCTTCAACATAGCTATCTCCATAAATCCAAAGGTTAATCGGCGCTGCTACCCAGCATCCGTTTCAAAGTAACATCACGATCAACAAAGTGATGTTTAAGCGCGGCCAGACCGTGCAGAACTGAAAGCACTACCACGACCCAGGCCAGGTAAAGGTGGATGGTACCGGCCGTATCGGCCTGTTCCGCCATGCCGGTGACGGTGGCGGGGATGTCGAACCAACCGAAAACGCTGATCGGTTGACCGTCAGCGGTAGAGATCAGATAGCCGCTGATTAGAATGCTGAACAGCACGACATATAACGCCAGATGGGCGAGGATCGCGCTGACGCGGGTAAAACGACCGTAGCTGGCCAAAGGTTTGGGCGGCGGTGAAACGAAACGCCAAATGACCCGAACCACCATAACGATAAACAGCAGTGTCCCGATGCTTTTATGAATCTCCGGTGCCTGGTGATACCAGACATCGTAATATCCCAGCGTGACCATCCATAGGCCCAGGGCAAACATGCCGTACACCGTCAGTGCGACCAGCCAGTGGATCAGCACTGAAATATGACCAAAACGATTGGCGGTATTTTTCCACAGCATCCTGTTTCCTTACTTTCCTCATTATCCGGCTGCAATAATTAAACTTTAAGAAACATAAAATCAATAATAAATTTAACTATGTTACTTCTTAATAATATTAATCAGAGAATTTGGCTGAGATAGCGTTAAGTCAATCAGTGAAATCGTTGAAGTGATTACTGTGGAGACATATTATTTTTATGTTATGAGTTGAAAACAAAGGGATTTATATATTATTGTCAACTTTTGTCATGTTGCGTAAGTGCTGTGAATTTTTTTAACAAATAAACCCTAGTCAAGATTGTCGATTATTTCCAGTCAGGATTTGGCAAAACGGGGATTTTAATTCGCGGAGTAATACCTCTGCGGCCTGAAGGGAGAGTTTGCTAACATAACACTCATCTGATGGCCCTTTGGGCCTGCGCTATTAACGCAAAGGAAATGTATGGGCCGAACCCTGTTGACCGATCGCAGCCTGCGGCTGGCCATTATGCTGGCGATGTTAGTGATTATTCTTGCCGGCGTGAAAGCGGCCGTGGATGTTGTGGTGCCTTTCCTGCTGGCACTGTTCCTCGCGATGGTGCTGAATCCGCTGGTGGCACAGCTCGAGCGCTGGCGGGTACCCCGGGTGCTGGGTGTGAGCTTGCTGGTGGTGGTTGTGGTGGTGTTGCTGATGCTGTTTGTCGGTGTGCTGGGGGCATCTCTGAACGAATTTGCTCGCTCATTGCCGCAGTATCGCGGCTTGATGTTGGAAAAGTTGAGCGAACTACAGCACTACGCCGACCGTTTCAACATTACCATTTCCACCGAGGCGATGCTGCAGTACGTCGATCCCAGTGCGGCGATGAATCTGATCACTCGCCTGTTGAGCCGGTTTTCCGGCGCGATGACCAATATCTTCCTGTTGCTGATGACCGTGGTATTTATGCTGTTCGAAGTGCAGCTATTACCTTACAAATTGCAGCAGGCGTTGGATAAGCCAAGTGAAGGTATGGCCAATATACAGCGTGCGCTGGACGGCGTTACCCGTTATCTGCTGATCAAAACGGCGATCAGTCTGGCGACTGGGATTATCGTATGGGCCTTCCTTGCGGTTATTGATGTGCGTTTTGCCTTCATCTGGGGGCTGCTGGCGTTCCTGCTGAATTATATTCCCAATATTGGCTCGGTGATCGCCGCCGTTCCGCCGCTGATTCAGGCTCTGTTATTTAACGGATTTGGTGATGCTCTGGTAGTGGCTGCGGGCTTTATCACCATCAATTTGGTGATTGGCAATATGCTGGAGCCGCGTGTGATGGGGCGCGGGCTGGGGCTGTCAACGCTGGTGGTGTTCCTGTCATTGATCTTCTGGGGATGGCTGATGGGGCCGGTGGGGATGTTGCTGTCGGTGCCCCTGACCATTATTACCCGTATCGCACTGGAGACCACCGAAGGTGGGCATAAACTGGCGGTGATTCTCGGTGATGGCCAGCCGGGTAAACCGCTTACTCCGGAGTAAAGAAAACTTTTCCCTGACTTATCACGACACCAAGGCCTTCATAGCCAGGGACCTGCTCCGGGGGGGCAAAACGGTTAAAGCGCAAGCGGGGAAACGTGGGCGACATGCATTAAGGCATAAAGAAGAAATAGACGTCCAGCGCCAACAAAACCAGCCACAGGCAGATATACAGCACCAGATGTTCGCGTACGTTGTTGACGATCGCCGACAGTATTTTGTTTAGCATTCTCACCAGCCAAAAGATAGGGACTGGCAGAGTATAGATTTTTGCGGACAGCGTTAATACTGCCGATAGTGCAAAGCGTGTAGATAGGCCAATTTCACCGCTAAAATCAGCCTACCTTGATCAAACCGCCAGTAAGGACAATGACATTGGGCTGGCAGAAACACTTGGCGGATAGAAGTAACGCAGCACGTTATACAGCGAATAAAATTCCAGCCGGTTGCGGGCGTTGATTTTCTCTGTGATGTGCCGCTTGTGAACATAGACGGTGTGCGAGCTGATTTGCAGCTTTTTTGCGATGCGGTAATTGGGCATTTCCGCCATCCAGTGCTTCATTACCGTCAATTCCTGCGGGCTGAACAGCGAATGTTCAACGCTGCAATCCATCAGTGACACCGGTTTTTCCCGCATCATACGTAATGTCACCGGCAGCGTGGCTTTATTGAACAGGAAAGCATGATCGGCGATACGCATTGGCGCTTCGCTATAGGGATAGGGGGTGTCCAGGTAAATGAACAGCAATGCCGATGGGGTGGCTTCAATAAAAGCCTGCAGTTGGGCATCATCTTCACTATGACGGCAATGTTTGGTCAGGTTGACCAGGATATGACTGGGTCGGTAGTGCTCCAGCAGGGGAGTCGCCTGTTCCAGGCTGTGACAACACTTTATCTGGGCGAAAACATTGTCCGTAAAATAGTTATCGATCCCGACCCGAGTGAAGCAGCATTCGTCCACGACAAGCAGTTTCATGGTGACGTCCTTGTTGTTCGAAGAATTAGCAGGGGCATATCAACTGTAAAATAGAACTTACACCACAGGGGATCAATTCGGAAATCCGGATACTTACGCCAGAAATTTCCGTTGAAATATTTTTTACGATAGATTTCAGATTACTATGATGATTTCGGTGTGTAACTAAAAGGCTAAGCCGCAGCCAGCGCGAGTTGGCGGCTGCGATTAAGTCAGCAAGAAAGGGTTAAATGAAGCGTTTCAGTGAGAAAGGAGTGATATCCACCGGTGGGGTTTTATCTTCAGCAAAGAGTGCGGCGATCTCACCTAACACGCTGGCAAACTTGAAACCATGGCCGCTCAGGCCGCTGATGACCATTAAGCGGTCGCATCCTGGCAGGGTATCGATAATGAAATCTTCATCAGGACTCATATCATAACTGCATGCTTCACCGTGTAAACATACCCCTACACCCGGTAAAAATTGGCGCAGAAAATGGAAAACCTCAGTTCCATCCGTGGTGAAACTGCCAAAAGGTTTGCGCTGCTCCGGTGTCTCCATTGGTTGGCCACCATCGTGTTTACCCACTTTCAAGCCGTCATTGTCGGCAGGAAACCCGTAATAATGGTTGCCGTCCTGCGCTTCGACGGTAAATGCCGGGAAACGGTTGTTGACGCTGTAACGGCCATCCGCCTGATGCCAGGAAAAAACTTTCCGCAGTGGCGCGATCGGTAACTGTGGCAGCAGAGTTTTAACCCAGGTCCCTGCGGTGACCACGGCTTTACGCCCCTGAAAGCGGCCTTCTGGGGTGATCACTTCCACACCGCCGTCAATCGGCTGGACTGCGCTAACCGGGCAATTAAACAACTGGCCGCAGCCGGCATCCTTAGCCAGTTTGATGAAACTGGCAACGGCCTGTTCCGAGCGCAGGAACCCGGCGTCAGGCTCAAACACCCCCACGTAGCCTTCCGGTGCATTGAATTCCGGCCAGCGCTGGTTAATCTGTTCTGCGCTAAGGCTTTGCGTATTGAGGCGGAATTTTTGTGCACTGTGCTGGGCGTTGTTGATAAATTCAGAATCCAGCGGCCCCATATTCAGAACGCCGCAGTCCTGGAACAGTTCTTCGCCAGTTTGTTTAATCAGGGCATTCCATAAGGCCTGGGCTCGCAGGATCAGCGGCACATACTTTTCGCCTTCACCGTAAGCATGGCGGATGATGCGGGTATCGCCGTGGTGGCTGCCGTTACGGTGTGGGGGCATGGCGCTGTCGATCATTAATACTTTCAGGCCGGCCCGTGTCGCATAGTAACCTGCCGCCGCGCCTACCGAACCGCTGCCCACAACAATTAAGTCATATTCCACGTGCCATACCTTCTCTGTTATACGTTGCTATTTCGTTATGATAAAAGGTTGGAAGCCGCAATGCACCCGTTGTGCCGCTCGCAGACAAAGAAAAAGGCGCCAGAGATAATCGCTGGCGCCTTAGGCATTTTGGTACAGTGAATTAGTGCTTTTTACGATCAAGGTCCTGGTAATCCGTTGCTTCAATCTTGGCGATGCCGGCTTCTAATATATTGATTAATTGACGTGCGACATCTGTGGTGAGCCAAAGCGTTCTGTCTACTTGGGCATCTTCGGGTGTCTGATCTCGTGAAGACAGGTAATGAAGGCGTATCATCATGGCGTCATAAGCGTCGACAGTACTGATATCCCAACCAACAAGCGGGTGTGTCTGAATTACTTCATCATTTCTGTCCATAAAGACCCCTTATTGAGTAGTGACTACCGTGAGTGACTAACGAGGATCAATGCGGCCCATCATCATGTGAGCAATTACAGTATACGCATCTGGCTACAGCGGTGGAGACTTTCCTGCCTTCTTTTGCAAAATAATTATTTATTTGAGTGATTACTCGACACGTCGGTACGCAAAGACGTGAGAACGGAGACATCACATTCATTCAACATCGGGGGGGCGTGGAACACTGTGCAATCGTTTTTCCAGCTCGAGGGCCAGATGGGCAAAGTGCTGCTGGGTTTCGGCATCACGATTTTGGTTTTGCGATTCCAGCTTCAAACTGTGAATTAGCAATTGATTGGCTTTGTCGTCCAGACCAAAAGCCAGATAGGAAAATGCCACCTCCAGCACGCTCAAACGCCGTTTTTGGTCGGCAATCAGCGCCAGCAGCTCGCCAAAGGTCATCGCTTCTTCGGTTTTTACCTTGTCCGGGGCCATCTTAAATACCTCCTGTTAAAGCATTCAGTACAGACCAGATAAGGCTTTTCTTCCAGCGGAAAATTAAACCGCGTTGTGCCGGGTTCCAAATACAAAAAAGCCGGAGAGCGACCCCCGGCAAAAACTACATTGCAGTATTATTCTGCGCTAAACCAATCGTCAGCACTTTCCCAGGTTTCCTGGAGAATGTCCGCGATCAGATCTTTATCTGTTTTCAGGCCGCCCAGAACCGAAAGCCCATTGGAACCGGCATAACGGACCTGAACCACAGTGTCTGGAAATTGGCGGTTTACCCGCTTGCTCAACTCACTGGTCAGAGCTTCGATGGCCCCTGACGGTAGCGGTTTGGTTTTATCTATAGTGACTTCAACACGCATAATTGCCCCCGAAGCGATTTACTGGATATTTATACAGTTAACCGTGCGCGGGGGCAAGAGGCTGGATTAAAAAAAGATAATTATGCTTTCACCGACCAGCTCAGACTCTCCCCGGCCAGGAATGGAATGACCGTTTCGCTGCCCATGGCGATCTCTTCCGGCTGAGTCGTCGCTACGCGTTGCAGCTCGATGAAATCGGTATTGACCGGCAGGCCATAAAAACGCGGGCCGTTCAATGAGCAGAAGGCTTCCAGATGATCCAGCGCACCGAGTTGCTCGAACACGCTGGCGTAAGCCGGGATCGCATTGGGAGCGTTGAATACGCCGGCGCAACCGCAGCTGGATTCCTTGCGGTGTTTGGCATGTGGTGCGGAGTCGGTGCCGAGGAAGAAGCGATCCGAACCGCTGGCAACGGCTTTGCGCAGCGCGTCCTGGTGAATATTGCGTTTCAGGATTGGCAGGCAGAACAGGTGCGGACGGATACCGCCAACCAGCATGTGGTTGCGGTTAAACATCAGGTGCTGAGGGGTGATGGTCGCGCCAAGAAAACGATTGCCTTCCTGCACGTACTGCGCCGCTTCTTTGGTGGTGATATGCTCGAAGACGATTTTCAGCTCTGGGAACTGCTGACGAATCGGCTCCATGACCTGCTCAATAAAGCGAGCCTCGCGATCGAAAATATCAACGGCGGCATCGGTCACTTCACCGTGAATCAACAGTGGCATGCCGATTTTCTGCATTTGCTCGAACAGCGGGTAAATGGCTTTAACATCGCTGACGCCGTGGCTGGAATTGGTAGTGGCATTGGCCGGGTACAGCTTGGCGGCGGTGAACACGCCTTGCTCAAACCCGTTGACCAGTTCGGCTGCATCCAGTGAATTGGTCAGGTAGCAGGTCATCAGCGGGGTGAAATCATGTCCCTGAGGAACCGCTGCCAGAATACGGTCACGATAAGCGCAAGCCGCGGCGACGGTAGTAATTGGCGGAGCCAGGTTCGGCATCACAATCGCCCGGCCAAAGACCTGACTGGTATAAGGCAATACCGTTTTCAGCATGTCGTCATCGCGCAGATGGATGTGCCAGTCGTCAGGGCGGCGAATTTTTAGGGCTTGAGGTTGTGCGGTCATGTTGCAAGGCTCCGGCGGTTAGAAACGGGTCTACGTAAAAGCGAATAATGGGGGTTATTCACGCCGGGGTGTAAGGATAAGCGTAAAGCGCTTGCGATGCATCTGTTTGTTCACGGCAAGTTGAAATCAGTTGGCTTTCGGGGGCATAGTGACAGGGATTTGAATGATACCTGCGTCATAACTGTCAGGTTATCAACGTTAATCATGTGGAATGGGAGAGAGAAATGGAAGTACGTGTTATTGCCACCTTACAGGCTAAACCCGAGTTTGTGTCCGCCGTCAGCGATGTAGTGCATGCGATTATCGATCCAAGCCGCCAGGAACTGGGTAACCTGCAATATGATCTGCACCGCGATCTGGAAAAGCCGGGTACCTTCGTATTTTTTGAGCGTTGGGCAAGCGCTGAGGCACTGGAAAAACACAATGCCACCGAGCATTTCAAGCATTTCGTCAGCCAGTTAGAGGGTAAGCTGGACTCGCTGGATATCAAACAGTTGAAGAAAATAGCCTGAGCCGATTTTTCGGCAATAAAAAACCCGCCGAGTTGGCGGGTTTTTTTATCGGAGCAGATTAACTTAATCGTTAACCGGCTGCGGTTTGGTTGCCGGTGCGGTAGCCTGGTTTGCCGCCGCATGACCACCCGCAGAACCTTTGCCTTCGAAGTTGAAGGAAGGGCGCTGCCAATCACTTTGCTGCTGCTGTTCCGGTACATAGTCCGGCGCAGGAGCCTTGGTCATTGGCGCAGTAGCGATGTGTTTATACAGCACATCTGCCACCGGTACTGGTTGCTGTTGCACAACCGGCGCTTTTTCTTCGACCACTACCGCGGCAGCAACTTCCTGCACTGGTGCGGCTTCAACGACGGGCTCAACGAACACCGGAGCTGGTTCAGCGACAGTTTCTTCAGCAACGGTTGCTGCTGGAACGACCGGCGTTTCTTCAACCACTGGGGCAGGTTCAACCGCAGGGGCTTCCTCTACCACCGGTGCAGCTTCAACCACCGCGGTTTCTTCTACCACTGCAGGCGCTTCAGCCACCGGTGCTGCCGGGGTTTCTTCTGCCTGGGCAGCCATTGCAGGCTCAGCGGTTTCAACAACCGGTTGGGCTGGTTCTTCTGCCGGGGCCACAACTTCTGGTTCGATCACCGGCGCAACGGCTTGGGCAATAACCGGAGCGGCTACGCTGACGGCTTCCTGTGCCATGACGTTGTCGGCAGCGATTTCAACAGCCTCAGTCTGAACTTCTGCTTCTTCAATCACTTGCGCGGCTTGTGTGACAGGGTAACTCACCCACACCTTGCCGGAAGCCATCTCTGGAGAGGCGAAAGCACCTGCCAGCGGCATTGGTGACTGGGTCGGGTAACGCTCGTCACGGTAACGGCGACGACGTTGACCGCTGACACGCAGGTGGCGTGGAGAACGACGTGAGCGGCGTGGCATGCCGTTTTCGCCGTTAGCGCGGTTATCCTGTGCATCATCTTCGCCCTGTGCCTCAAGGGTTTCCGGCAGCAGTTTAACGCTGTCTTCAACCTGGGCTGGCTTCACGTCCTGGGCTTTCACTACCGGTGCTTTTGGCGCCAGCAGTTCTTCCGCTGCACGATGCAGTTCTTCTTCCGCAGACAGCACGCGAATTTTCTGCGACAGAGGACGACGCTGACGACGCTGCATGTTCTGCATCTGACGTTCTTCGAGATCTTCGTCAACGCTGGCGTTGGCAGGGGTTGCGGTTTCTACGCTTTCCAGCGCGGCCACTTCCTGCTGAGCCTGACGTTTCTCTTCCTGACGACGACGCTGGCGTTCGGCACGTTGGTCACGGCGCTGTTGCTGCTCTTCGCGCTGTGCCTTGGCGGCTTCTTCAGACAGCGGCTCTTCGGTTACGGCAGCAGTGGTTTGTGGCGCATTACGGCGGTTACGACGCTGCTCATCACGCACTTCGCGTGTTTCACGGCCTTCGCGGTTGTCGCGAGGTTCGCGATTTTCACGCGGCTCACGGTTATCACGACCTTCACCGCGCTCTTTACGCTCGCCACGTTCTGGACGATCGCCACGCTCACCACGTTCTCCGCGCTCCCCACGATCTTTACGACCGGTACCCTGACGACGTTGACCACGACGATCCTGACGGCGGTTTTCACCGTTGCCTTCAGACTTCGGCGCCTCAACCACAGGTTTGGCTTCGACAACCGGCTGCTCTTCACCGGCAAACAGCGCTTTCAGACCACCGAACAGACGGCCCAACAAGCCCGGCTTGGCAGCGGCTGGTGCGGTTTGCTTGGTAGCAGTAGCGGCGACGGTAGCTTGAGCCACAACAGGTTCTTCTGCTGGTGGTGGGGCATCTGCAGCCAGAGAGAACGAAGCCAGTGCAGGTTGCTCCGGACGCTTGCGCTCCATCGGTGCATCTTCCAGCGGCTGGGCCATCTCTTCTTCATGCAGTTTCGGCAACAGGTAGCTCAGGGTTGGTGTTTCTTCGCCCTTACGCACGCGCAGTACCGAGTAGTGCGGGGTTTGCATCTGATCGTTCGGCACGATGATCGCTTTCACGCCACCCTGACGTTTTTCGATCGCGCTCACCGATTCACGCTTTTCGTTCAGCAGGTAAGATGCCACCTGTACTGGCACGATGGCGTGAACTTCTTTGGTATTTTCTTTCAGCGCTTCTTCTTCGATCAGACGAAGAATGGAAAGTGCCAGCGATTCGTTATCACGGATGGTGCCGGTGCCGTTACAGCGCGGGCAGACGTGATGGCTGGATTCACCCAGTGATGGGCTGAGGCGCTGACGCGACATTTCCAGCAGGCCGAAACGGGAAATGCGACCGATTTGGATACGTGCACGGTCCTGACGGACGGCGTCACGCAGACGGTTTTCCACTTCACGTTGATGGCGAACCGGGGTCATATCGATAAAGTCGATAACGATCAGGCCGCCAAGGTCACGCAGACGCAGCTGGCGAGCAATCTCGTCCGCCGCTTCCAGGTTGGTGTTGAACGCAGTCTCTTCGATATCGCCGCCGCGGGTTGCTCGCGCGGAGTTGATATCGATAGCGGTCAGCGCTTCGGTTGAGTCGATAACGATCGAACCGCCGGAAGGCAGGCGAACTTCACGCTGGAACGCGGATTCAATTTGGGATTCGATTTGATAGTGGCTGAACAGAGGGATTTCGCCGCTGTACAGTTTGATCTTGCTGCTGAAATCCGGACGGCCCAGGGCAGCGATGTGCTCTTTGGCCAGATCGAGAACCTTTGGGTTGTCGATCAGGATTTCGCCGATGTCTGGGCGCAGATAGTCGCGGAATGCACGCACGATAACGTTGCTTTCCTGATGGATCAGGAATGGCGCAGCGCGGCCTTCAGCGGCTTTTTTAATTGCTTCCCAGTGCTTCAGGCGGAATGACAGATCCCACTGCAGCGCATCGGCAGATTTGCCCACGCCCGCGGTGCGAACAATCAGACCCATGCCATCTGGCAGTTGCAGGGAAGAAAGAGCTTCTTTCAGTTCGGTGCGGTCGTCACCCTCAATGCGGCGTGAAATACCACCGGCACGTGGGTTGTTCGGCATCAGCACCAGATAACTGCCGGCCAGGCTGATGAAGGTGGTCAAGGCAGCGCCTTTGTTACCACGTTCTTCTTTATCAACCTGAACGATCACTTCCTGGCCTTCGCGCAGCACATCTTTGATGTTTGGGCGACCATGAGAAGAGTAGTTACTTGGGAAATATTCGCGAGAGATTTCTTTAAGAGGGAGGAAACCATGTCGTTCGGCGCCGTAATCTACGAACGCTGCTTCAAGACTTGGTTCTATACGAGTGATTTTGCCTTTGTAAATATTCGCTTTTTTCTGTTCATGACCCGGACTTTCAATATCCAAATCATACAGCCGCTGTCCATCTACCAAGGCAACACGCAACTCTTCCTGCTGAGTTGCGTTAATCAACATTCTTTTCATCTTAACTTACTCGTTATTTTTACATTATCGACAAAGCTGCGGGCAAAATAACCTCATGGCCGGATTAAAACCGAAAACCCCGTGTCTTCTCGCAAAGCCGTCAACCTCACGGTTGTCGCCTGCATAGGGGCGCATTATCTCGGTAAGCCTGTATTTCTTTGTGAAAAACAGCACTTTTACTAGGGGAATAGCCTCTGATTTACGTCGACAGATCTGATTCCGTTTGCCGGCCAAGCTGCAACCCGCAGCCCGCTAATTGTTTGATTTCACATTACGTCTTACGCCATTGCTGCGTTTTTGTGCCATCAGACAAATTTTATAATTCCACAGTTTTCCCTGTTTAACGAGAATCAACGTGGAAAGTAAACGCATTATTCCACTGCTGATACTGTTATAGCAAGGTGACTTTTCCTTAACTGCGGAAGAAATCGCAAACGTTCAAACCGGCTTGCTGCCTTATTGTCCGCTGAGATTTCGCCTGCAGTCAGAGAGACAGTTAAGCACATAAAAAGAAGTGGCGCTATTTACGCGCTCTATTTAGAATCCTGCCCCATGAAAACGAACATTCCTGCAGTACAACTAATCACGATTTCTGACGATGAAGCCGGTCAGCGAATCGACAACTTTCTACTTGCCCGCTTAAAAGGCGTGCCGAAGAGCATGATTTATCGCATCGTGCGCAAGGGCGAGGTGCGCGTTAATAAAGGACGCATCAAGGCGGAATACAAGCTGGCGCCCGGTGATGTGGTGCGTGTGCCGCCAGTGCGTGTTGCTGAGCGTGAAGACGCGCCGGTCTCGGCCAAACTGGATAAAGTGGCCGCGCTGGCCCATTGCATTCTGTATGAAGACGATCACCTGCTGCTGCTGAATAAACCCTCCGGCACTGCGGTGCATGGCGGTAGCGGCCTGAGTTTTGGCGTCATCGAAGCTCTGCGTGCGTTGCGCCCGGAAGCCCGCTTCCTGGAGTTGGTTCACCGTTTGGACCGCGATACCTCGGGCGTACTGCTGGTGGCGAAAAAGCGTTCTGCGCTGCGCTCCTTGCATGAGCAACTGCGCTTGAAAGGGATGCAGAAGGATTATTTGGCACTGGTGCGCGGTGAGTGGCAGTCGCATTGCAAAGCGGTGCAGGCACCGTTGCTGAAAAACATTCTGCAGAGCGGTGAACGCATCGTGCGTGTCAGCAGCGAAGGCAAGCCGTCGGAAACTCGCTTTAAGGTGGAAGAGCGTTTTGAGCATGCGACGCTGGTCAAGGCCAGCCCGATCACCGGGCGTACTCACCAGATCCGCGTTCACGCGCTGCACGCCGGGCATCCAATAGCCTTTGACGATCGTTATGGCGATCGTGAGTTCGATCGCCAATTGGCGGGGACCGGGCTTAAACGTTTGTTCCTGCATGCAGCGGCATTGCGTTTTGAACATCCGGGCACCGGCGAAACCATGCGTATCGAAGCCCCGATGGACGCAGAATTGCGCCACTGCCTGCAGGTATTGCGCAAGCAGTCCAAACAGCAGTAAACCCTATTTATCCCAGCGGGTTGATGCCTTCAGCCCGCAGCATCTCCAGCAGTGCGATCAGCGGCAGGCCGATCAACGCATTCGGATCCCGTCCCTCCAGTTTGTCGAACAGCGCGATGCCCAAACCTTCACTTTTAAAGCTGCCTGCGCAGTTGAGCGGTTGCTCAAGGCGGATATAGGCGGCGATTTCAGCGTCACTCAGCGCACGGAAGTGCACGTGGAAGGGTTCGCAAAGCACCTGCAGGTGTTGGCTATGGCTGTTGTATAACGCCAGGCCGGTATAAAAGGTGACCCTTTGGCCGCTGGCCTGGCGTAATTGCGCGCGGGCATTTTCTGCGGTGTGTGGTTTTCCGGTGATTTTACCGTCGATCACGCAGACCTGATCGGAGCCGATAATCAGGTGGTCGGGGTAGGCGGCGGCCAATGCCTGGGCTTTTGCCGTTGCCAATCGCAGCACCAGCGCTTCGGCGCTTTCCCCGGCCAGTGGGGCTTCATCGACCTGGGGAGCATCACAAATAAAAGGCAGATGCAGTTTTTCCAATAGCATCTTGCGGTAGGTCGAGGTGGAGGCAAGCAGGAGTCTTTGCATAATTTTTTTCGTAAACCGTAGCGTAAATAGAGTAGGCATTTTAAACTGTCCGCCGCTGAGGAAGCGAATATTGGTGAAAGGTGCCGTTTTACGGCCTTTTTCTTTGACTCTAAGTCGTTACAAAGTTAATATGCGCGCCCTATGCAAAAGGTAAAATTACCCTTGACCATTGATGCGGTACGTACCGCTCAGAAACGCCTGGACTATGTTGGTTCCTATGCGCCTGAGCAGGTTACACGTGTCGCCGCCTCTGTGGTCAGTGTGGACAGTGATGTTGAGGTCTCGTTATCCTTTGATATTGATAACCAGCGCCTCGCGGTGATAACAGGGCATGCGGACGTCCAGGTAATGCTGATGTGCCAACGCTGTGGAGTTCCGTTTGAACATCATGTTCACACAACATATTGTTTTAGCCCGGTCGTCAATGATGAGCAGGCTGAGGCATTACCGGGAGCGTACGAGCCGATCGAAGTCGATGAGTTTGGCGAAGTCGATCTGCTGGCAATGATTGAAGACGAAATTATTCTTTCACTGCCTGTCGTCCCGGTACATGAATCTGAACACTGTGAAGTGTCCGAAGCGGATATGGTGTTTGGCAAACTGCCTGAAGAGGCGGAGAAACCAAATCCATTTGCCGTATTAGCCAGTTTAAAGCGTAAGTAATCAAGGAGTAAGGTCCATGGCCGTACAACAAAATAAACCAACCCGTTCCAAGCGTGGCATGCGTCGTTCACACGATGCTCTGACCACCGCCACTTTGTCTGTTGATAAAGCATCTGGCGAGACTCACCTGCGTCACCATATCACTGCCGACGGTTTCTACCGCGGTCGCAAGGTTATCGGCTAAGTAGCGATACCTTGACTCGTCTAACCCTGGCGTTAGATGCAATGGGCGGGGACTTCGGTCCCTGCGTCACAGTGCCTGCTTCATTGCAGGCACTGGCCTCTAATTTACAGCTTCATCTTCTGCTGGTCGGCAATCCCGACACCCTCTCTCCCTTACTTGCCAAAGCCGATCCGGTTCTTCTGGAACGTTTGCAAGTTGTGCCCGCTGAATCTGTGATAGCCGGCGACGCCAAACCCTCACAAGCGATACGCGCCAGCCGCGGTTCTTCCATGCGCATTGCGCTGGAACTGACTAAAAACGGCGATGCGCAAGGTTGTGTCAGCGCAGGTAATACCGGTGCGTTGATGGGGTTGGCGAAAATGCTGATCAAGCCGCTGGACGGTATTGAACGGCCGGCGCTGATGACGGTGATCCCGAATCAGTTGGGTGGTAAAACTGTGGTGCTGGATCTGGGCGCCAACGTCGAATGCGACAGTACCATGCTGGTGCAGTTCGCGGTGATGGGCGCGGTTATGGCCGAAGAGGTGGTGGGGATTGCGCAACCTCGCGTGGCGCTGCTGAATATTGGTGAAGAAGAAACCAAAGGCCTGGATAATATCCGCGAAGCGGCCGCCGTGCTAAAAAATACTCCGGCAATCAACTATATTGGTTACCTGGAAGGCAACGATCTTCTCACCGGTAAAACCGATGTGTTGGTCTGCGACGGCTTTGTGGGTAACGTCACCCTGAAGACCATGGAAGGGGTGGTAAGAGTATTTTTATCGCTGCTGAAATCATCCGGAGACGGTGGCAAGCAGGCGTGGTGGTTAAAATTGTTGGGCCGTTGGCTGCAAAAACGGGTGGTAAAGCGGTTCGGCCACCTGAACCCCGACCAGTATAATGGCGCATGTCTGTTAGGATTGCGCAGCACCGTAATCAAGAGCCACGGCGCTGCAAACCCACACGCGTTTGCAGTGGCAATCGAACAGGCTGTGCAGGCGGTGCAGCGGCAAGTCCCTGACAGGATTGCTGCGCGCCTTGAAGCTGTATTACCTAAGAGTGACTGATCGTACATGTATACAAAGATTCTCGGTACGGGGAGTTATTTACCCGTACAAGTGCGCACCAACGCTGACCTTGAAAAAATGGTGGATACCTCTGACGAGTGGATCGTCTCACGTACGGGTATCCGTGAACGCCGTATTGCCGCCGCTGATGAAACAGTTGCGACGATGGGTTTCCATGCTGCTGAAAAAGCGCTGGAAATGGCAGGTGTGGCTAAAGAAGACATCGGGCTGATCGTTGTGGCTACCACCACCTCGACCCACGCATTTCCAAGTTCTGCCTGCCAGGTGCAGCAGATGCTGGGCATCAAAGACTGTGCGGCATTCGATCTGGCTGCGGCCTGTGCCGGTTTCACCTATGCGTTGAGCGTCGCCGATCAGTATGTTAAAAACGGCGCGGTGAAGCATGCTCTGGTGATCGGCGCAGACGTGTTGTCACGCACGCTGGATCCGGAAGATCGCGGCACTATCATTCTGTTTGGTGATGGCGCAGGCGCGGTGCTGTTGGGGGCTTCTGAAGAGCCGGGCATTTTGTCGACCCATCTGCACGCCGACGGCAGCTACGGCGGTTTGTTGACCTTGCCGTTCAAGGATCGTCAGGATCAGGACAAGCCGGCCTATGTCACCATGGCGGGTAATGAAGTCTTCAAGGTTGCGGTTACCGAACTGGCTCACATCGTTGATGAAACGCTGCAGGCCAATAATCTGGATCGCAGCGCGCTGGACTGGCTGGTGCCGCACCAGGCCAATTTGCGTATTATCAGCGCGACGGCGAAAAAATTGGGTATGGGGATGGATAAAGTGGTAGTGACGCTCGATCGTCACGGTAACACCTCTGCCGCCTCGGTCCCTGCAGCGCTCGACGAAGCGGTGCGTGATGGGCGGATCCAACGCGGCCAACTGGTGCTGCTGGAAGCCTTTGGCGGCGGCTTTACCTGGGGCTCGGCGCTGGTTCGTTTCTGATATAACAGGAAGAAAAAATGACGCAATTTGCTTTTGTTTTTCCAGGCCAGGGTTCACAGACTCTGGGCATGCTGGCCGATTTGGCCACTCAATATCCGATCGTTGAAGCGACCTTCAGCGAAGCCTCTTCCGTCCTGGGTTACGACCTGTGGCAGCTGGTGCAGCAAGGGCCGGCGGAAGAACTGAATAAAACCTGGCAGACGCAGCCGGTATTGCTGGCCGCTTCCGTAGCCATTTTCCGCGTCTGGCAGCAGCAGGGCGGAAAAACGCCGGCCATTATGGCTGGCCATAGCCTGGGTGAATACTCGGCGCTGGTGTGTGCGGGCGTGCTGGATTTCCAGGCGGCAATCCGTCTGGTTGAGCTGCGCGGCAAACTGATGCAGGAAGCGGTGCCGGAAGGCACAGGCGCGATGTCCGCCATTATCGGCCTGGACAACGCCGCCATCGCCAAGGCTTGTGAAGAGTCTGCCCAGGGGCAGGTTGTTTCACCGGTGAACTTTAACTCACCGGGCCAGGTGGTGATCGCAGGGAATAAAGAAGCGGTTGAACGTGCTGGTGCGGCCTGTAAAGCCGCTGGCGCCAAGCGTGCGTTGCCGTTGCCGGTGAGCGTGCCTTCGCACTGCGCACTGATGAAACCGGCCGCAGACAAGCTGGCTGTGGCGTTGCAGGAGATTACCTTCAACGCACCGCAGGTCCCGGTGGTGAATAACGTCGACGTGAGCACCGAAACCGATCCAGAAGCGATCCGCAGTGCACTGGTGCGCCAGTTGTACAGCCCGGTACGTTGGACCGAAAGCGTAGAGTTTATGGCAGCACAGGGCGTTACCTTGCTGCTAGAGGTTGGTCCGGGTAAAGTTCTGACCGGTCTGACTAAACGTATTGTTGACACCCTGACGGCGGCGGCGGTTAATGACGCAGCCAGCCTGACAGCGGCGCTTGAACAATAAAGAGGAAAACAATGAGCTTCGAAGGTAAAGTTGTTCTGGTCACCGGCGCCAGCCGGGGTATTGGCCGGGCTATTGCAGAAACGTTTGTGGCACGTGGCGCCAAAGTCATCGGCACCGCCACCAGTGAAAGCGGCGCTGAGGCTATCAGCAGCTACCTGGGTGCAAGCGGCAAAGGGTTTGCGTTGAATGTGGTCGATGCTCAATCTATCGACAGCGTTCTGGCATCTATTCGTGCTGAATTTGGCGAAATCGACATTTTAGTGAATAATGCCGGTATTACGCGTGATAACCTCCTGATGCGTATGAAGGACGACGAGTGGCAGGATATCCTGAACACCAATCTGACTTCCGTATTCCGTCTGTCAAAAGCGGTAATGCGAGCTATGATGAAAAAGCGGTTTGGCCGTATCATCACCATCGGTTCCGTAGTTGGTACCATGGGGAACGCAGGGCAGGCTAATTACGCGGCGGCTAAAGCCGGTCTGATTGGTTTTAGCAAGTCTTTGGCACGCGAAGTTGCTTCGCGTGGCATTACGGTCAACGTCGTGGCACCTGGCTTTATTGAGACGGACATGACACGGGCGTTGACAGATGATCAGCGTGCAGGCATTTTGTCATCAGTTCCAGCCAATCGGCTGGGGGATGCTAAAGAAATCGCCAGCGCTGTTGCATTTTTAGCCTCTGATGAGGCTGGCTACATCACCGGTGAAACGTTGCATGTCAATGGCGGCATGTACATGATTTAAAAAATGCGAAAACTATTTGCGTTATTTGGGGTAAAAACCGCAGAATAGCGTAAAATCGTGGTTTGACCAGCCGGGATTTAGTTGCATCTTTTTCAACATTTTATACACTACGAAAACCATCGCGAAAGCGAGTTTTGATAGGAAATTTAAGAGTATGAGCACTATCGAAGAACGCGTTAAGAAAATCATTGTTGAGCAGTTGGGTGTTAAACAGGAAGAAGTTTTAAATAACGCTTCTTTCGTTGAAGATCTGGGTGCTGATTCTCTTGACACCGTTGAGCTGGTAATGGCTCTGGAAGAAGAGTTCGACACAGAGATTCCAGACGAAGAAGCTGAGAAAATCACTACTGTTCAGGCAGCTATTGATTTCATCAACGCCAGCCAGCAGTAAGAGAACATATCTAGGCGGTCACTCGACCGCCTAAGTTTTTTCTATCCCTAGTGTCATATTTTCCCTCCTTGGAGGACAAACGTGTCTAAGCGTCGAGTAGTTGTGACCGGACTGGGCATGTTGTCTCCTGTCGGCAATACGGTAGAGTCCACATGGACAGCTCTTCTTGCCGGTCAGAGTGGCATCAGCCTGATCGACCATTTCGATACCGCAGCCTATGCGACCAAGTTTGCTGGCCTGGTAAAGAATTTTAATTCAGAGGATTTCATCTCACGCAAAGATGCGCGCAAGATGGACGCCTTCATCCAATACGGTATCGCTGCCGGCATGCAAGCCATGCAGGATGCGCAATTGGATATCACCGAGGCTAACGCCAGCCGCATTGGTGCCGCTATCGGCTCCGGCATCGGCGGCCTGGGTTTGATTGAAGAGAACCACAGTTCACTGGTTAACGGTGGCCCACGGAAAATCAGTCCGTTCTTTGTGCCGTCAACCATCGTAAACATGATTGCAGGCCACCTGACCATCATGTACGGCATGCGTGGCCCGAGCATTTCGATCGCCACCGCCTGTACTTCAGGTGTGCATAACATTGGCCATGCTGCGCGTATCATTGCTTACAATGATGCCGACGTCATGCTGGCCGGTGGGGCAGAGAAAGCCAGTACTCCGTTGGGTGTCGGCGGCTTCGGCGCAGCACGCGCGTTGTCGACCCGTAACGAAGATCCTCAAGCGGCCAGCCGCCCATGGGACAAAGACCGTGACGGTTTTGTGCTGGGTGACGGTGCCGGCATGATGGTGCTGGAAGAGTACGAACACGCCAAAAAACGCGGCGCCAAGATTTATGCTGAAGTCGTCGGTTTTGGGATGAGCAGCGATGCTTATCACATGACGTCACCCCCTGAGAATGGTGCGGGCGCAGCGCTGGCGATGGAAAATGCGTTGCTTGATGCTGGTGTGACTACGTCACAAATTGGTTATATCAATGCGCATGGCACTTCAACGCCGGCCGGTGACAAAGCCGAAACGCAGGCGGTGAAGTCGGTATTTGGCAGCGATGCACAGCGCGTGATGGTCAGCTCGACCAAATCGATGACCGGCCACCTGTTGGGTGCCGCAGGTGCGATCGAGTCGATCTTCACCGTATTGGCATTGCGTGACCAGGCCGTTCCGCCAACCATCAACCTGGATAATCCGGATGAAGGTTGCGATTTGGACTTTGTTCCGCATGAAGCTCGCCAGGTGAGTGATATGCAGTACACGCTGTGTAACTCCTTCGGTTTCGGCGGCACCAATGGTTCACTGATCTTCCGCAAGGTGTAATGCCTCTGCTGGCAGACGGTAAAAAAGCCCGGTTTTTTAAACCGGGCTTTTTTTATGGCGCTGACCCGCTACTCGGAAAGCTCTGCTTGTCGACACTGTGGCCAAACGGCAAGCTGCTGCTAACGGCACCCGCGCCTGTTATTCTGTAGTCATACCAACGCGGTCAGGGGGAGTCTATGTACTGGATTAATGGACATCAGCACGATGCGCTAGCGCCAAGCGATCGCGGTTTGCAGTTTGGTGACGGCTGTTTCACTACCGCCCGGGTGATTGAGGGGAAAATAGACCTGCTGCCCTGGCATATCGAGCGGCTGCAGTTGGCAGCGCAACGGCTGATGCTGCCGTCCTGCGACTGGAACGCTTTGGAAGATGAAATGGTGCGCGCAGCAGAATCTATCCCATTGGGCGTGGTCAAAGCGATACTGACACGCGGCAGCGGTGGCAGGGGGTACAGCCCGCAAGGGTGTGAGGCTCCCACACGCATAGTCTCTCGTAGCACCTATCCCATGCACTATTTGCCATGGCGAGAGCAGGGCATCAGCCTGACGCTCAGCCCGGTAGCGCTGGGACGCAATCCCCTGTTGGCTGGGCTAAAGCATTTGAATCGTTTGGAGCAGGTGTTGATCCGCACGCATCTTGACCAGACAACCGCCGACGAGGCGCTGGTGCTTGACACTGCCGGTATGCTGGTGGAATGCTGTGCGGCTAATTTGTTCTGGCGTAAGGGGAAAGCGGTATTTACGCCAGATTTGAGCCAGGCAGGCGTGGCTGGGCTGATGCGTCGCCGGGTTATTGAGCTGCTGGCGGGCAGCGAATACTCGCTGCACTGCGTCAGTGAGCCGCTGGAGACGCTGGCCGATGCCGAAGAAGTGCTGGTGAGCAATGCGTTAATGCCGTTGCTGCCGGTCAATACTGCGCAATCATGGTGTTACCCTTCGCGCCAACTTTATGATTTTTTGCGCCCACACTGTTAACGATGGCTGATTGATGAAGAAAAGAAAGCTGAAGTTCGTTTCTATTATTGTTGTTCTGGTATTGGGCCTGCTGTTTTGGGGCTACCAGAAGGTTGAACGCTTCGCGGATACGCCACTGGCGATCCAGCAGGAAGCCATTTTCAAACTGCCGGCAGGGACCGGTCGTGTAGCCCTGGAGGGGCTGCTGGTGCGGGACAAACTGATCCGCAATGGCCAGTGGTTCCCTTGGTTGCTGCGCCTGGAGCCGGAATTGGCCGAGTTTAAGGCTGGAACCTATCGCTTTACGCCGGGTATGACGGTGCGTCAAATGCTTAAACTGTTGGCCAGCGGTAAAGAAGCCCAATTCAGCGCACGCTTTATTGAAGGTTCCCGCCTGCGGGACTGGCTGCTGGTGCTGCAACAGTCAAAATACCTCAAACATACCCTGGCCGGTAAAAGCGAGGCGGAAATTGCCAAGGCGCTAGGCTTGCCAGAAGGCACCAATCCGGAAGGGCGCCTGTACCCGGATACCTATCTGTATACCGCAGGCATGAGCGATATGGCGCTGTTGAAGCGTGCCCACCTGCGCATGATTAAAGCATTGGAGAGCGCCTGGCAGGGCCGTGAGGCCAGTTTGCCGTACAAAACGCCGGAAGAGTTGCTGACCATGGCCTCAATCATTGAGAAAGAGACTGCGGTCCCGGAGGAACGTACCAAAGTGGCCTCGGTATTCATTAATCGCCTGCGTATTGGCATGCGTTTGCAGACCGACCCGACGGTGATCTACGGCATGGGCGAGGCGTATAATGGCAACATTACACGCAAGGATTTGGAAACGCCGACGCCGTACAACACCTACGTGATCAACGGTTTGCCGCCAACGCCGATTGCCATGCCGAGCCAGGCTTCGCTGGAAGCCGCTGCCAATCCGGCCAAGACGCCTTATTTGTACTTTGTTGCCGACGGTAAGGGCGGGCATCAATTTACCACCAACCTGGCCAGCCATAATCAGGCGGTGCGCGCCTATCGCCAGGCGTTAAAGGAAAAGAATGAAAAGTAAATTCGTGGTTATCGAAGGGCTTGAAGGTGCGGGCAAAACGACCGCACGCGATACCGTAGTCGACGTACTGCGCGAACATGGCATCAACGACATTGCCTTTACCCGTGAACCCGGCGGCACGCCGTTGGCAGAAAAACTGCGCGACCTGTTCAAACGCGGCGTGGAGGGCGAACTGCCGACCATCAAGGCCGAGGTTCTGATGCTGTATGCGGCCCGTGTACAGTTGGTGGAAACGGTGATCAAACCGGCTTTGGCGCGCGGTGCCTGGGTGGTTGGCGATCGGCACGATCTATCTTCTCAAGCCTACCAGGGCGGCGGTCGGGGTGTGGATCAACAACTTATGGCCTCGCTGCGTGACACGGTATTAGGGGAGTTTCGTCCCGATCTGACGCTTTATCTGGATTTGCCGCCGATAGTGGGTCTGCAGCGTGCCCGAGCACGGGGCGAACTGGATCGTATCGAACAGGAAGCATTGCCATTCTTTGAACGTACCCGCGCACGTTATCAGGAGTTGGCGGCGCAAGATGCGTCCATCATCACCGTGGATGCTTCTCAATCGCTTGATCAGGTGACGGCGGCGATTCGTCGTTGCGTCAGCCAATGGTTACAGCAGCAGGAAGGCGCGTAATGAACTGGTACCCGTGGCTGAATACCCCTTACCGCCAGTTGGTCGGGCAATATGCTACCGGGCGCGGTCATCACGCACTGTTATTGCATGCCGCTGCCGGCCATGGTGAGGATGCGCTGGCCTATGGCCTGAGTCGGTGGCTGATCTGCCAACGTCGCAACGGTGAGAAAAGCTGCGGTGAATGCCATAGCTGTCGGTTGATGCTGGCAGGAAATCACCCGGATTATCACGTGCTGACGCCGGAAAAAGGCAAAAGCAGCCTGGGGGTGGAACCCATCCGCCAACTGATTGAGATCCTTTATTCTCATGCGCAGCAGGGCGGTGCCAAGGTGATCTGGCTACCGCAGGCGGAGTTGCTGACCGAGGCTGCCGCCAATGCCCTGTTGAAAACGCTGGAAGAACCGCCGGAAAAAACCTATTTCCTGCTGAGCTGTCGTGAGCCTTCACGCCTGCTGGCGACGCTGCGCAGCCGTTGTTTGTACTGGCATCTCGCCAGTCCGGACGAACAGCTCAGTCTGCAATGGCTGAATCGGCAGACGCCGGGTAATCAGATCGATCTCCTGACCGCCTTGCGCTTGCATGACGGCGCACCCTTGGCCGCAGAGCAATTGCTCCAGCCGGAACGTTGGCAACAACGTAGCGCGCTGTGCGCGGCCCTGAGTGCCGCTTTGCCGCAGCACGACATGTTGTCGCTGCTGCCGGTATTGAATCACGAAGACGTCGCTGAGCGGCTACACTGGCTATGTTCGTTGTTGATGGACGCCATGAAGTGGCAGCAGGGTGCTGCCGGCTTTGTTCTGAACCAGGATCAGCAACCGCTGGTGCACCAGCTGGCCAGCCGCCTGAGCAGCACGTCGCTGCAGCAAGCCGTGCAGCAATGGCTGCATTGTCGCCATCAGTTGCTTAGCGTCGTCGGCGTTAACCGCGAACTGCTGCTGACCGAACAGTTACTTGGCTGGGAGCAGTTGCTCGGCGCTACCGGCTATTCCCACCCTCATTCGCTGTAAAAGAGTTAAATATTATGTTGTTAGTAGATTCTCATTGTCACCTCGACGGCCTGGATTACCAAACTCTGCATCAAAATGTGGATGATGCCTTGGCGAAGGCCAAGGCGCGCGATGTCGGTTACGTGCTGGCGGTGGCCACCACTTTGCCGGGCTATCAGGCGATGACGCAATTGATTGGCCAACGCGATGACGTGGCCTTCTCCTGCGGGGTGCATCCGCTCAATCTGGAGGGGGGCTACGACTACGCTGAGCTGCGCCGTTTGGCGGCAGCAGAGCAGGTGGTGGCACTGGGTGAAACCGGGCTGGACTACTTCTATCAGAAAGACAATCTTGAGCTGCAGCAAGCGTCGTTCCGTGAACATATTCATATCGGCCGAGATCTGAACAAGCCGGTGATCGTGCATACCCGAGATGCACGGGAAGACACACTGGCTATTCTGCGTGAAGAAAATGCCCAGGACTGTGGCGGAGTATTGCACTGCTTCACCGAAGATTGCGCTACCGCAGAGGCGTTGCTGGATCTGGGGTTCTACATTTCTTTCTCAGGCATCCTGACCTTCCGCAATGCAGAGCAACTGCGTGAAGTGGCGCGCTATGTGCCACTGGATCGTATTCTGGTGGAAACCGACTCGCCGTATCTGGCTCCGGTGCCGCATCGCGGCAAAGAAAACCAACCTGCCTATGTGCGCGATGTGGCTGAATACATGGCGGTATTGAAGGGCGTGAGCCTGGAAACGCTGGCTGAAGCCACCACCGCCAACTTTTCACGCTTATTTCACATCGAACTCTAATCTTTGGCCTAGGCTATAGCTGTGGTTAACGAAATCTGAATTCTTTTTAAGCTCGTAATTAATCGCCGAAACGGGTAATGTTCCCACCCGTTTTTCGGGCGAGGTGCGGGCGTTTATTGCTCATTTTTAACAAAAAATGGGCGATGTAAGAAAAATACCCGGTTTTGTTCATCGAAACGTGACTGTCATCAAACATTGCGCAGCCTATTTATTTTACTCTGCGTAATAATTCAAGGGGTGCTCAGACACCCTGAATTGCAGGGGTTTTTCTCCCCCCCTTGCAACGCGAAGAATCGCGAAAAGTAGCAAAGCACTATTACTCAGGAGCACACTCAACTATGTTCAAGAACGCATTTGCAAACCTGCAAAAAGTAGGTAAGTCGCTAATGCTGCCGGTATCCGTATTGCCTATCGCAGGTATCCTGCTGGGCGTCGGTTCCGCCAACTTTAGCTGGCTACCCGCGGTAGTCTCACACGTGATGGCGGAAGCCGGCGGTTCCGTTTTCGCCAACATGCCGCTGATTTTTGCCATCGGTGTTGCCCTGGGCTTCACCAATAACGACGGTGTCTCCGCGTTAGCTGCGGTAGTGGCTTACGGCATCATGGTGAAAACCATGGCGGTGGTTGCACCGCTGGTGCTGCACCTGCCGGCTGAAGAAATTGCGGCCAAACACCTGGCGGATACCGGCGTACTCGGGGGGATTATCTCCGGCTCCATCGCTGCCTATATGTTTAACCGTTTCTTCCGCATTCAGTTGCCGGAATATCTGGGCTTCTTTGCCGGTAAGCGCTTTGTGCCAATTATCTCCGGCCTGGCGGCAATCGTTCTGGGCGTAGTGCTTTCCTTTATCTGGCCTCCAATCGGTACGGCTATCCAGACCTTCTCCCAGTGGGCGGCTTATCAGAACCCGGTAGTGGCGTTTGGTATCTACGGCGTGGTTGAACGTGCGCTGGTGCCGTTCGGTCTGCACCATATCTGGAACGTGCCGTTCCAAATGCAGATTGGTGAATACACCAACGCAGCAGGTCAGGTGTTCCACGGCGATATTCCACGTTATATGGCGGGTGACCCAACTGCGGGTAAACTGTCCGGTGGCTTCCTGTTCAAAATGTACGGTCTGCCTGCTGCTGCGATTGCCATCTGGCACTCAGCCAAGCCGGAAAACCGCGCTAAAGTCGGCGGTATCATGATCTCCGCTGCGCTGACTTCGTTCCTGACCGGTATCACCGAACCGATCGAGTTCTCCTTCATGTTCGTTGCGCCGATCCTGTACGCAATCCATGCCATTCTGGCTGGCCTGGCGTTCCCGATCTGTATCCTGTTGGGGATGCGTGACGGCACCAGCTTCTCACACGGTCTGATCGACTTTATCGTCCTGAGCGGCAACAGCAGCAAAATCTGGCTGTTCCCAATCGTCGGTATCATCTACGGTCTGGTGTACTACACCATCTTCCGCGTGCTGATTGCCAAGCTGGATCTGAAAACCCCAGGGCGTGAAGACACAGCCTCTGAGCAGGTTACTCAGGGCGGTTCTGAAATGTCTGCGGCGCTGGTACAGGCCTTTGGCGGTAAAGACAACATCACCAACCTGGATGCCTGCATCACCCGTCTGCGCGTTAGCGTGGCGGACGTGAGCAAGGTTGACCAGGCTGGCCTGAAAAAACTGGGTGCTGCCGGCGTCGTTGTCGCAGGCTCGGGCGTTCAGGCTATCTTTGGTACCAAATCTGACAACCTGAAAACGGATATGGACGAATACATCCGTAATCATTAATTCAGGCAGGGGAGTTTTGAGGGAGGCGATAGCCTCCCTTTTTTATTGGTTTTTATATTGATTTATAAGTGTTTTTTATTTTATGTGACCACATTAAGGCCGCGGTTCTAATGTTGATGTCTCTAACAGTGTGAAAATAGGCATTAAAAAACCCCGCGCGGTGGCGGGGCCGTATTCACAACGACAGGTTGAGCTGGTCGCGCCCATAGTGGGAAGTTGGGAAGGCGTCTTGCGGGATAAAGTCGGGGGGCAACACTTCGCACTGACTGCGCTTGGTTACCAATTTTTCAACGCTGTTTAGCGTTGTGAATGTGATGCTACATTCGAAATTCTGACACTGATGATATTGCCGTATCGTCATTTCACTGAGACGGCGACTGGTACGCGTGCGAGCGACGGCACCGCAGATCGGGCAAACAAACATGATGGCCTCCCATGGCGGGAGTTGAACTCCCTGACATTATGGCCGTCACTATCCACTTTCTGCAATCCATTCGGGTATTTTTGCCTCAAATTCAAGCCGGGTGGTAAAGCCGTTTCCATCAATAGAATGGCTTGCCCTGGCTATAATCCAGTCCTGCTTATCGATATCCGTTTTAAATCCGGTAACGGTGCCGTGCATTTCCGGGTATAAATCGGCGCGGCCATAAGCCAACGTGAGGGTAAACTCAGCAGCGCCGCGTTTTAGCTGTTGCCACTTTGCAGCGGCGGCGCGTTTCGCGGCCATTTCGTTATTGTAGGTTTTGCGCAGCACATAAACATTACCGTCTTCACCGTCAAGATAATCACCTTCCCGGTTGCTGCTGCGTTCCACTTTCTTTTTCTCAGATTTGCGCTTTTTTACCGTGACTTTTTTCTTCTTCCCAAACTCCAGATCCAGCCAATAAGCACGCACCCCCGTATAAGCGTCTCGGTCTGCGATACGGAAAGAATGTCGATCGCCGCTACTGCGGGTGATGGCGAACGAGGGTAGTGCTTCACCTGATGCGCTGACGCCGCCGCCGGGCAGGATAAACAGCAGGCTGCCGTTCTTCACTGTGGCGATGGCACCCAGCATTTCAGCCATGCGCGTCAGGAAGGACATATCACTTTCTTGCGTCTGGTCGGCGTGGTCTATCTCCAGCCCCATCAGCTGTTCGGAAATAATAGCCTTCAGGCTGTAGCGCCGGGCAATGGCGGACACAACTCGCTCAACGGTAACGTCGTGCCAGGACACCTCACGCTTTACGTTAAACTCATCGCGAAAATCTGCACTGCGAGCGGTGATCGTCATTGTGTCCGGCGGTCCGGAGTGCGCCACTTCGTCAACAATGAAAACGCCTTTGTAGACAAGCGCCTCACCGCGCCAGCCCAACGATGCGGAGAGTTCTGCACCCCGGGGCGGCAGTTGTAGCTGACCGTCGCTGTCATCCACGGTGATCGTTAATTCATCTGCCTCAAAGCCGCGGTTGTCTGTCATCTCCAGTGACATTATCCGTTCATCCAATACGGCCAACGCCTTGCCGCCCAGCAATACGCCGAATGCCGGCACACGGGACAGTTCCGCCTGGTAATCCTTAATCGCGCCCGTTCCTTTATCCAGTAGCCATTTTGCCTTGTCGATCGAGTCTGTCATCAGTGCCATGGTTCACCCCTCTGGCGCCGATGGTTTCATGCGCGCGCGATGGGGAAAACCGCGCGTTGTTGTCGCTGATGCATGACAACCGGCGCTGCGTGTCGAGCGAGTATTTTTCGGCGAATATCACCATGAACTCACAAGCATGATGGCGGTACAGTATGACCGACAATTTTTTCCACGGGGCGCGCGTCAAGGAGAACACCGACCTGCAAACCGCGATCAACGACGTTGACTCAACGGTCATCGGTCTAGTTGCGGTGGCGGACGATGCTGACGCTACCACTTTCCCCTTAAACACTCCGGTTTTGATTACGCGGGTTATCAGCGTACTCGGCAAGGCGGGCAAAACCGGCTCCCTGTACAAATCACTGAAGGCCATTTCCGACCAGGTCAGCACCCGGGTGATCGTGGTGCGCGTGGCTGCGGCTGGCACCGGCGAAGGCGCGCCGACGCAATCCCAGCTGATTATCGGTGGCTCCCAGGCGGACGGCTGCTATACCGGCATGTTCGCGTTGTTGACCGCTGAGCAGAAAGTGGGCTACCGCCCGCGCATTCTCGGCGTGCCGATGTATGACACTCAGGAGGTCACCGCTCAACTGCGTGTGATCGCCAAGCAGCTGCGGGCATTCTCTTACAGCTATTGCGACAGCTGCGAGACGATCGTCGAGGCAAAAGCTTATCGCGAGCAGTTCGCTGAGCGTGAAGGCATGCTGCTCTGGCCGAACTTCATTGCCTATAACCAGCAGTCCGGCGAAAACGAAGAGTTTCCGTCCGTAGCCTATGCGCTGGGGCTCAGGGCGAAGATCGACAACGAACAGGGCTGGCATAAATCGCTTTCCAACGTGGCAGTCAGTAATGTGCTCGGCATTTCCAAAGATGTGTTTTGGGCGCTGCAGGCGGAAGACTCAGACGCCAACGAGTTGAATGCCAACGAGGTCACCACGCTGATTAAGCGTGACGGCTTCCGATTCTGGGGCAACCGCACCACGGACACGGAAAATTACATTTTTGAGGTGTACACCCGTACCGCGCAGATCCTGGCTGACACTATTGCGGAAGCGCAGTTCACCACGGTGGATACCCCGCTAACGCCGGCCAACGTCAAAGATGTGGTCAGCGGTATTGACGCCAAGCTGCAAGGATTGGTCACCGCCGGCAAACTGATTGGCGCCGCGTGCTGGTTCGATATCGTGGATAACCCAAAAACGGGCATTCGTCAGGGTAAGGCGGTGGTGCGTTACAACTACAGCCCGGTGCCGCCGCTGGAAGATTTGACCATGATCCAGACCTTCACCGATCAATATTACGAAGCGGCCTTTGCGTCGCTGGGAGGGGCATAAGTGGCTATCCCTAAGAAACTTCGGCTGTTTACGGTGTTTATCGATGGCGCCAATCACATCGGCAAAGTTCCCAGCGTCACCTTGCCAAAGATCACCCGCAAAACTGAAGATTATCAGGGCGGCGGGATGCTGGGGGCGGTCGCGGTTGATCTCGGCCTGGATGGCGGCGCCCTGGATGCTTCCATGGTGGTCGGTGGTGTTGTTGAGGAACTGATCCTGAAGTACGGCGGCGATATTGACGAAATGCGCTTGCGCTTTGTGGGCGAAATCTACAGCGGCGGCACCAGTTCGCTGATGGAAGTCGAGATGCGCGGCCGTATCACCGAAATCGACCCGGGTGAAGCCAAGCAGGGCGACGACACCAACCATACCTATGCCATCAAAAACACCTATTACAAGCTGTCGGTGGATGACAAGGCGCTGCTGGAAATTGACCTGCTGAACTTTATCTATAAGCGCAACGGGAAAAATCTGTACCCGGACCGCATCACTTCAGCGCTTGGTATGGGCAGCTGATCGCGCTGTTTTAACCCTCAACTCATGTTTACGGCGGTACTGGTTACCGCCTGGAGAATTTTACAATGGCAGTTACTCTCACTACCCCAATTAAGCGCGGCAGTAATGAAATCAGCAGCGTCACCATCACTGATACCATCAAGCAGGCGGGCTCACTGCGTGGCCTGCGCCTGGTCGACGTGCTCAACTTCGATTATGACGCGATTTCTACGCTGCTCACCCGGGTGACTTCACCTGCATTGACCTCACTGGAAATTTCCACGCTGGATACCGGCGATTTTGTTTCGTTCATCGAAGAGCTGACGCCTTTTTTGACCAAAGCGGCGCCGTCCGTACCGAACTCAGCGGAGACGGGGAGCAAGTAAGGCAGCCCCTTTTTATCAGCGTTGAGGAACTCATTGCTGATATTGCTGTTGTTTTCCACTGGCCGCCCTCCGAGATGTACGGCATGGAGCTGCGCGAGCTGATGGCCTGGCGCCAGCGCGCCGCCATCCGTAGCGGCAACCATGACGATGAAGACGAAGAGGACGATCATGGATCTTAGTATTCGCGTCGCGTTCAGCGCGATCGACAAACTCACCCGCCCGGTTAAAGCCGCTAGCAAAGCTGTTAGCGGCCTTTCTGACTCTCTCAAGAAAACCCAAAGCGCCGTCAAAGACCTGGATAAACAGGCTGCCAGCTTCGACCGGTTACGCACGCAGGCCAATGACACGGCACAGAAGATTAACCGTGCGAAACGTGAATTTAACGGGCTGAATCAAGTTGTGCGTGAGGGGGGGCAACTGACCGACGCCCAAGCGGTGCACCTGGAAACCCTGCGCGGCAAACTCTCACGATTGACGCAAACTTATAGCCTACAGACCGCAAAACTGCGCGAAGCCTCCCAGGCTGTGCGGCAGCATGGCGTCAATCTGTCGGCCGGCAGCGGCGCGGTGCAAAGTGCCATCCGGCGAACGGCACAATATAACCAGCAACTGGAGCGGGAACGGCGCCAATTGGCTGCGGTCACCCAGGCGCAAGCCGGTTACACCCGTGCCAAAGACACCGCCGGCAAACTGCGCGGTTCTGGCATGGGAATGGCTGTAGGCGCCGCAGCGGCTGGGTACGCCGGCGGCCGCTTCCTGGCTCCTGCCGTTGGGTTCGATGCCGAAATGTCGCGCGTTCAGGCGCTGACACGGCTTGATAAAAACTCTTCACAGTTGGGTGACCTACGCGCCCAAGCGAAAAAACTCGGTGCCGAAACCGCCTTCACCACCCGCGACGCCGCCAGCGGACAGGCATTCCTTGCAATGGCCGGCTTTACGCCACAGGCGATCCAGGCCGCACTGCCTGGCGTGCTCAATATGGCGCTGGCCGGCGGCATGGATCTCGGCGAATCCGCAGATATCAGCTCAAACATCCTGTCTCAGTTCCGTCTCGACCCGAAGGAAATGGATCGCGTCAGCGACGTGTTGACGGGGGCATTCACCCGTACCAACACCGACCTGCAGAACATCGGTGAGGCGATGAAGTACGCCGGTACGGGGTTGTCTAACCTTGGCGTCAGCGTTGAACAAACGACGGCGATGATTGGCGTGATGGCTAACGTTGGCTTGCGGGGAAGTATCGCCGGTACAGGTTTGCAAACTACGTTCTCCCGCCTGGCGGCGCCAACAGGGAAAGCTAAAGCGGCGCTGAAAGAACTGGGCGTTACCGTGGCCGATGCCACCGGCAAGATGCGCCCGGCCGAAGTTGTTCTTTCCGACCTCTACAAAAAGATTAAGAAATACGGCGACACCGATCAGTTGTATTTTTTCAAGGATATTGCCGGTGAGGAGGCCGCAAAGGCATTCCAGTCGCTGGTACTGTCTGCCGGCAGTGGCGAATTGCAGAAGCTGCTGAGTGATTTGAAGAAGGCTCAGGGGGAAGCATTGAAAGCCGCCAAGGTGATGGCTGATAACCTCGGTGGTGACCTGAAAGAACTGGACTCAGCGTGGGAAGGTTTCCGTATTCAGGTAGAGGAAACCGCCGACGGGCCTCTGCGCAAGCTGACGCAAGGATTGAGTGAGACGATTAATACTGCGAGTGAGTGGGTGAAATTAAACCCGCGTTTAGCGCAATCAATTCTGTTAGTTGCTGGCGCTCTCACTGCCTTGGTTGCGTCGCTGGGGATCGCCAGCCTCGCCACCGGCTTGTTGATTGGGCCCCTGGCTAAGCTGCGGCTGGGCTTTACTTTGCTGACGGGTGGGCGCGGGGTGGTGGGAACCATTGCCGCGTTGCGTGGTTTTGTTGGCGTAGGTGGCAATGCCATGGCGAGGGTGAGCGGCTGGTCGCGCATATTGGCGTCACTGTCTGGCGGTTTCCGTGGGCTGTTTAGTTCGCTGGTGCCGTTGCGCGGAATGTTGATGGGCGTTTTCATGTCGCCATCGGCTGCCCTGGGCTCGTTGGTGCGTGGGGTGGTCGGGCTGGCGTTACGGCTGACGGGGCTGTCTACGCTGTGGGGCGTCATAACCGGTGCTATCTCGGCGCTGGCTGCGGCATTGTCTTTTCTGCTAAGCCCGATCGGGCTGATTGGTGCGGCCTTTGTCGCGGCCGGCGTGCTTATCTGGCGCTATTGGGAGCCGATTAAGGCGTTCTTTGTCGGCTTCGGTGCCGGTGTTATGCAGGCGCTGGCGCCTCTGCGTGATGCGTTTGCCCGCATTGCTCCAATTTTCGGCGTGATTGGCGACGCCATTGGTCGTGTGTGGGACTGGTTTACCAAACTGCTGTCACCGATGCAGACCAGCAAAGAGACGCTGGATAAGTGCGCCAGCGCCGGTGAAACGTTTGGTCGCGTGTTTGGTACCGCGTTGCAGGTGCTGCTGTACCCACTGTCAAAACTGATGGATGGTGTGGGCTGGTTGCTGGAGAAAATGGGCCTGATCCCGGATGGCATCGAACTGGCACGGCGCAAGGCTGAAGAACTGCGTAACCAGCCGGCCATGTGGGAATGGGACCCGCAGCAGAAAAAAATGGTTAAGAAGGGGTGGAATTGGGCAGGCCCCGGACTGCCAACGGGGTCGGCTACTGTCGATTCTAAGCTGGGTGGTACGCCGCCGCCGGTGCTTACCGGCGACACCGGCACGCAGCGCCGGCTGAGTGAGATTGCCGGCAGTACCAAGGCCACCGCGGACAATACCAAAGCCGTCACTAAACGTATTGGTCCGGGGGATATCATCTTTAAAAACCTCCCTCGCGCGCTGGCGCTGCGTGGCGCGTACCAAGAGGCGCGCGTCATGCCGCAGCCTGTACCGCGTGTTGCTGCGGCTGGTAGTGGTGTGCTCTCGGTTCCGTCTGCAACGCAGCCGGCCGCTATGTCGCCGGTATCTGCACCTGGTGGCGGGGCGCCCATCTTCCAGTTGAATTTTAACGATGTGGGCAAGCGTTCGGATCAGGAGCTGGAACGGATGGTGCGTAATGCCGTGCGTGATGCCATGGCCAGCACAGCCAGAGGTAACCGCGGGTCATTCCGCGATCGAGATTAACGGAGGTCACAATCATGATGATGGTATTCGGGATGTTTGTTTTTACGCTGCGCACGCTCCCGTATCAGCAGTTACGCCATTCACAGGAGTGGCGCCACGTAAAGAACGAGCGCATTAACCAGTCAGCTTCCTGGCAGTACATTGGATCGGGAGAAGAAAACATCACGCTTGATGGTGTTTTGTACCCTGAAGTCACTGGCGGTGGCGTATCGCTGTATACGCTGGAGACTATCGGCTATGCCGGACGTCCCTGGCCGCTGATTGAGGGCGACGGCCGGATCTATGGCATGTATGTCATGACGCGACTGGAGCGGGGGAAGTCGGAGTTTGACCGCTATGGGAATGCGAAAAAAATTGAATTCACTATCAGCCTGAGCCGAGTCGACAGCGATTTCAGGGAGAAGCTGCAAACGACCTCTGCCAGCGACGTGCTAGGCGAGCTGCGTACCAGTGCGACCAAGGCGATTAACTCAGTATCGAATTCGGTCAGCGGTCTGTTCGGGTGAAATGATGGTGCCCGGCACCTGGTGACATAGATGCCGCCGGCTGTACTGCAGGAAAAGAAAAAGCCCCGAGAGGGGCTTTGTTGTTGATGGGTTAGGCTACGCGATGCCACAGCATTTGCAGCTTGTGCTTTTCGACGATGGTGATCGCCTGGCCTTGGCCCAAATTATCAGTTTTGCCTTGCAGCTTGTGGTTGTGGGTTGGGATGACGAACGTGTGATCGTGGTCGCTTGCCCGTGATGTTTTGTTGCGGGTGCGATGGCTATCATTATCCGAACCCACAATGTAGTCGCCGTCCCATGCGTCGCCTGGTGCGCCCATCCCCCCGTCATGATCGTGTGCCCCGCCTAGTTCTGTACGCATGACGCCAAAGTCCATTTCATCTGTGAAGCCCTCCACCCCCAGGCTTTCCGCCGGCAGATTGTTCCGCCCGATGGTCACAGTGTCGCTGCCACCTTGCGTTCCCACGTCAGAACCGTCCGCCTTCGCCGTTCTGATCGTCAGGTGTTCGCCGGCATACTCCCATGTTGACCACGGCCAGCGTTTGTTGGGGTTTAGGTTTTGGTTGAACAGTCGGGAGGTGCCGACCGGGTTATCCAACTCCCATGCCTGACTTACCGCTTCTGCGACCGCTTCTTTGATTGCCGCTTTGATCGCCGCGGGTGTGGCTGCGAGTTCTTCGCTATCGCTGTCCGTGGCGCTGCTCAATTGAGTAAAGCCTTTGGCCTCTAGCGTGGCGTCTGGGTGGTTACGTGATTGCTCATGCTCGCCAAGCTGTTCATCCGCATAATCTTTTGCAGCATCCTCTGCGGCCTTTACGCTCTCCGTGGTGGCGAGCACCACCGATGGGTCGATCAGCATCTCAACGTCTGCTGTGCTGCTGACCTGCATTTGCATGCGAATAACCTGATAGCGGCCTGAACCTTCTGCCAGCAGCGGCTTATAGGTTTCCGGCATGTTACCGGCTGCAACGCATTTCCCCTCATCGTCAAAGAGCGCGACTTCGCGCAACCAATAGCCGCCGATCTGCGGCGGCATGATCATTTCGGCTTCTATAACGTTGGCGGCATCGTCAGCGATGGACAACTTATTGAGCTGCCCCCGGTATTTCTCGTTGATTAACCCCACCTGTGATGGCGATGGCACTGGCAGCGTACCGCCACCGTCGCCGACGGCCATTGACGAAATATTGACAGGCGTGCCGCTTACGGCGGCTGCTGCCAGCCGTTCATTGCCGTAGTCGGTTGTCAGGACGATGTATTTTCTACCGCTCACGCTGCACCCCTTTTTACACGTTCATTGCCGCATCGTTTTTCATCTTGTTTTCGTAATCGATAACAAGTTCGTTTGGCAGCCACTCGTTGACAAGAGCGATCTCGTGAATGAAACCCCGGGCGAAAGTTCCTGCATTAAAGGTCCCGAAAAAGCTAGCGGCTGAGTTTTGGACGGACGCCAGTCCTTGTGACGTCAGTGATATGTTCTCAACGAATTTGCCATTCTTCCTGACCTCCATCACGCCAGCAGCAAAGTTGATTCGCACCGTTAACAGGAAACGCTCACCGCGCGCGGCGATGGGGGCGCTTGCCGCTTCAGCTTCACCCGCCACACGGCGAACCTTCAGGCCATCCGCGTTTAGGCTAATAAATGATTCAAATGTCGTAGCGTCTTGGATACGAAATAGCGGGCCTGTAGTGGTTGAGTCTGCACTCAGCAGGCCGGTTAACATGAGGGTAATCGCTGGCGTATTCAGGAACCCGCCCAACGCGCAGCGGCCTTTTCTGACGCTGCCGTCGCCATAGGCGCCATAAACATCGGCCACATTGAAATATTGATACAAGACGCGCTGACCAGACAGACTTAAAAAGTTTGCCTGGTTTCCTGACAAGTCTACCCCAACGGCGATAGGTTGCCCTGATGCGGCCACAGCCGTTGTCATGGCATCATCCTGATACAGCCCGGCGGGTGTCGTGAAATCAAATGCAAATCCCTTTTGCCCAGCTTCGAACATTTGGCCGAAATCGCTGGGCGGGGATATCCAGTATTTAAAATCATCGTCATATAAAAATTTAGTTGCTGAAGGCATCGTGATCACCAGTAACAGAGTCTGAAAAGGATTTTCGAAAATGAGACGGAGCGTTGCTGCGTCTGCGTACTGCTCGTACTTAACTGCAGGGAGGGCCGATATAACCCGTCCTGCCAGTTTCCACGGTCATACCAAATTCCAGGATCGCCATTCATATGATCGCCCTGGGTAAAATAGACGGCTTTGTCTTCAGGCCGGACCGTGATTCCCAAATTCTTAGGCTTGGTCGCATAGTTCCCATCATTGAGCGACCATACATAATCAAGCTGTCGCTCATCGCCGGAGGGAAACACTTTCGCGAAGTGTTCCGGCACCGTTGTCGATTTTCGATACATACCGGCGCCGCCGTTCTCATCGCCAATATAAATATTTTGGGTCTGTTGGCTGGCCTGGCTGGTCATGGAAAATACATAGAAGCCAATCTCGGAAAATAAATCCGTTTTCACTGATTTTTTCGTGCGAATAGAAACGACCGAATCGTCGCTTGGCACTGTTATTCTGCAAATTCCCTTAGATACGGAGGTATCCAAAAATTCAATCGTATGCTCCCCGACGATTTCCAGAAAATCAGGTACGGCAGGAGATAACGCCACATCCCAGATAAACTCATGCTTATCTTTCCCGTAAGTTTCACCGCGACCATAAGAATCAAATAGCATGTCGGAACCCTCCAATAACGTTAGCGCCTGCCCCTGATGCGACATTTACACCCATGGATAAAAATACATAGACGTATTTATCATCGACATAGTAGTTACTCATACGCACGTCCATGGACTCCCAACTTTCCTGGGGTGTCCAAATGACCGTTGGCAGGCCGATGAATCGCTTATAGTCAGCTGTGACAGGACCTGCGACGATTGATACTGTCGCCGCCTCGGTTGCGCTTCGGCGATTCCATAGCTGACCGACAGCCATTCTCACGCCATTCACAGTAAACCCGAACAGTCCGAAAGGAATGGTTCTTAAACCCTGATATTGCGTGCCAAACGTCGCTTCATAATTGCTGCCCACATCGCGGTAATCGCAATACCAGTTATTTGTGATGTGGCCGTTAATATTGATGCCACCCAGCGGCCCGCCGCGATGCCGCCAAATCGTTGTTAGTCCATACCCCGTACCACCCAGCGCACTACGCGCAATGAGTCCATCCGGGGTGTCGCAGGGGTAGAAATACCCGGAGTGCCCGTCGCCGACGTTCTGATTAAATTTGTCCAGAATGAAATTTGGGTCTTTCGTCCAATTAACCGCGTCGTCGCTATAGGCGCAGAGTGTTGATTGAATTCCTTTCGCCGCAATACTGTCGTTAGGGCCATATTTGGCCGACTGGACATGGTAATACATAACAAAATGCTGTCTAAATTCGCACCAGCGCACAGCCGGGGTTTCTGTTTGTTCGGACGACGGGTCCAGATAAATCCGCCCCTGGCTAACCCATGGCCCCATGGGATCATCGGCAGTCGCCATAAAGATGCCCCCCGCTGAGCCGTGGTCTGTAGACCAATAGGCGTAGAGCTTCGCGTTGTTGATGGGATTGGCAATGCGCTCGGTGCTGATGATCCAAAACCCGAATACTGACGGGCTGCCAGCCTGGGCCGCAGTGAGGACCAGCGTCCGATCATTCCACCCGCGAGGGTCATTGAGTTTGCCGCCGATGTACTGTGACGCGAGTTTGCCGAGCGGCCCACCGGAGCCACCTGCACCGGTAGCGCTAATTTTTACTCCGGTCTTTGTTTTGGTCGCGACCAAGCCGTCACCAAGCTTAATGCTGCCTACGCTATCGCTAACCAGTGCATTGCCGTTAAAAACTTTCAGATTTGGGCGGAATAAAACCCGCCCATCCTTCGTTACGAGAAGGCAATCGCGACCTTTTTTATCGCGAATACGGAAAATTATGCCATCCGTATCTGCCATAAGATGAAGTCGTCTGATATCAACATCATCAAGCACAGCCTTAAATAGACGCGAGAATGCCGCCTGAAACTCTCCGGTTCTTTTAATTCTTACCGCTGAATGCCCGCTGGTATCCTCCCATAGGAAAGCATTGAGAATGTCATCTTCCCATACCATTTTTGCCATGATCTGCAATAACGCCTGCGTGCTCGGATAGGTTGCTGCAGGTTCGGCGATATCACCGGCATTCCGGTAATAAATAAATGACGTAGGGTTATCGATTCCTTGTGCGACACGGAAAAACTGACCCGGTTTAGATCCCTCCATGCCCGCGATTGTTCCGTCCGGATCAGCGTCTGTTTTTACAAAGGTCAGGTTTTCAGCGTCAGACAGTGATTCGACAAGCCCTTTCAGGAATTGCGTTCGGTTGGCAAGCTGTCCAGCCTGGATATTGGCAATGCCATCGCGACCACCGGAGACTTCATCCTTTCTTTGGATCTGATAAATGTCTTCTTCCCATTGTACTTGTTCGGTTAATTTGCTCATGTTATTCCCCGGTATATCTATAGTTTCCGCTGTAATCTGGCAATGCGTTGTATTTAATACTTTCATCCGGGTTATACCCCTGCGGGTAAACCGTAATTACGCCACCGTCATAGACTGATGCGGCGAAATGGATAATTCCCTCACTCCTCGTCGTAATGTCCAATTGTGCAATATGGCGACTGACTGGTTTGGCGTCACTGATTAACCGGTTGAGCTCCGCCAATGTTTTTTCGGTAAGTCCTACATCATTAACGTCAACTTCAAGCCGGAACGTGCCCGGCTGGTCGCCGGTATCGAACCATTCGGCGAAGGTGGCCGAGAAACCCATGCTCTCAATCACCCGCCGCACGGCGGCGCGGGTGCCTTTGCGGCGGTGCTGCCAATAGGATTGCTGGATCGCCGCTATCTTTTTCTCAGCCGGCCAGTTCTTATCCCATCTGTCGACCGACAGCGCCCAAGCCAGATACGGCAGTAACTCTACCGGGCACACTGTTGGCGTCCACAATGTGCGCAGGGCCACCGTGATCGCCGATAACCGCGCGGTGACGGTTTCGGTGTGGCGCATCCAGTCGCCGGACGATGGCGGGAGCAGGGTGTTATTCATCGGTTCCACCGTTCTCTACGGCATAGTTGATGTTGCGCGCTGCCTGTATGTCGGAGATCTGCAGGTCAGCAGCCGGCAAGTGCAATACCACTCGCTGTACCCCTTGAACATGCAGCGAAGCGGAGATCGCCGAACGCGCAACATCCCGGCCAATCTTCTTGTCGTTATCAGCCAGAAATGTCTGCAGCGACGCCATAGCCGCGTTAATGATGGGTTCTGACTCTGGGCCCGGGTACAAAAACAGCTCGGCATCAATCGAATAATCGACAATATCTGCACTGCGTACCGTCACGCGGTCACCCAGCGGCCGCACTTCTTCATCGTTGACGGCGGTCGTCACGGCGGCCAGCAACTTCGGCGAAGCCGTGCCGTCACCCTCGGTCGACAAAATGGCGATCACCACTTCCGCCGGTGCCGGGCTGGTTGCCCTGGCATCAGCGACTTTACCGCTGGCGCTGCGGGCAAAATATTCATATGCCGCTGACGGCCCGGCTACGCTCATCCCCTCGAATGCTGATTGCGCACGCAGGCGCAGCGCCTCGTCACTCTCCATCTGCGCGTCGGCTGTGTCCGTTTCCGGGGTGATCGTCAGGCGCTTGGTGTCCAGGTTCGCGGCCAGATTGTCCAGATCCGTACCTGCTGCATGGCTTAGCATGCAGGCGGCGGCGCCCTCGTTGATGCGGCGGCGCAACAGCAATTCACGGTAGGCCATTGCCTGCGCGATCACGTTCAAGGGTTCTGACTCCAGAGACAGGGCCGCGGCGACCGAGGCTTGCTGGTCATCAGGGAAGACGGCAACCATGACCGCCTTCACGTCGATGAGGATCGTCTCGAAATCGAGTTTCTCGATAATTTCAGGCGATGGCAGCTGTGACAGGTCAATCGTTGGCATCGTTGATACTCCTTAGCGTGACCGTGCCGGTGCTCTTTTCCATGCTCTCTGTCAGCAGGCCGGACATTTCTGCGGTGACGGCGCCTGTCGGCGAATAGCTGACGTTGACCGTGTTCAACGCAAGGCGCGGCTCCCAGGCTGCCAGTGCGATTACGGTCGCGCTCATCAACTGCAGGCGGGTGACATCGTTCTGCGGGGCGTCGAGCAGGTCTGGCACCAGTGAGCCATAGTTACGGCGCATCACGCGTGAGCCGATGGGGGTCAGCAATATGTCATTCGCTGACTGCCAGACGTGATCCTCATCGGTCAGCGTACCCGTGCCGGCGGCGTTCATACCGCGATATTTCTCGGTCATTGGGTGCCCTCCGTCCAACTGCCGCCACGCTCAACGGCGCCATGGCTGTGATCGTCGACCTGCACGCCGTTAGAGGTGAAGGTGCCGCCGTTGTGGTTGAAACTGCCGCGCATCTCGCCACCTTCGGTAACGTCAAACTTTTTGGTTTTCAGCAGCTCAGTGCATTCGACGACAGGCGAATCGAGGATGATTTTTACCTCTGCTGATACCTTGGCCGACTTGATGCCGCTGACCTCCAGCGCACCGGCGTCCGCGTCATAACGAAAATGTGCGCCATCCGGGGCGGTGATCACCATCTCGTTACCGGAGCTGCCGGGGGCGGGGTGCTCGTTGCTATACAGGCTGCCGCCGATGATGGCCGTCTCCGGGTTGCCGCCAATGCACACTAGCCAGACTTGCTCGCCGATGGAGGGAGGTACCCAGATATTGAAAGCTCCAGCGCGCTGTGCGTTCCACCGCAACCAAGTAGTATCCAACTCACCACTGGAAACTCGCACCCGCCAGGCGTTCTCGTCGATCTCAGTGACCACGCCAACGCGGATCACGTTTTCCAGCAGTCGGATTAACTCGGCGATACCCACTATTTCACCCCCAGCGAGTCAATGACCGAACGGGCGATCGCCATGCGGTCAGCCTTGGTTATCCCCAGCAGTTGACGTTGCGGATAGGTTGCTACCGCGCCGGATTTGTTCACCCGGTCACGCAGACCGCGCTGGTGCGTGCGGGCAATACGGGCGGCAACGCCGGTATATCCCACGGTTGCTCCGCTGGCATCGGCACGCGCCTTCAGGAACCGGGCGGTACGCAGGCGCCTAAACATCGGGTCGGCCTTGGTGGTGTCCTTGCGGGTCTGCATAAAGTTGATATCGAGATAACGTTCGATATCCTCACGATAGAAGGATCGAATGGCGCCGCGCTCCTCATCGAAACCGGTTAACATGCGCCCCCGGCTGCCTTTGGTGGCCCGCCAGTTTCTGAGTCGGCGGGTTTCTCCGTTCCAGATGAAGCCGATCCCGGCCTGCGAGCGCAGCACCTTGCGGCGACGCTTCTCGAATTTCGATCCGTCCGGGTTTTCCTGTCGTGCGATACGGCGTGACTGGCTTTGGCGCAGCATCCGGCTAACTTCGCGCGCGGTGCGCAGGCGGCCGGCGGGTGACATGCCGCCGAGAATGTCGGCGAACACCTGATCCAACTGGTGAAACAACGCGGCATCCGTCATGGCAGCAGCTCCCCGCCTTGCTCTGGGTTAAAGACCATTTGCCAATCGCCGCCACCGAAGCGGGGCTTACCTTCAGCCAGGTGTTGTGCAACGGGCTTGCCGTTCTCGATGGTCACCATGACGCGCTCCCATACCGGTACTTTCAGCAGAATATCGGCGCTGTCGTCGCTCACGATATCGGCGTCGAATTCAATTTTTTTGTTGCTGTCCGGGTTCAGCAGCAGGTCGGGTTGGTTTTCCCACACCCAAGCCAGCAGCGGCAGCATGAGGTCATCTAACTGGCCGGGGAAGTCCATCGCCAGCACCTGAATGGGATACAGGTACATGAAACTGCTTTCTCCGGTGGCCTGGATCTCGATGTGACCTTTCTCTACCCACACGGTGAATTGTTCAGGGTTGGCTTTGCACCATTGGTTACTGGCAATCAGCGCGTCACGTAACAATTCGGCTTTTTTCACTTGATCCCCCGGGCGATGCGCCTCAATTCCAGTTCACGTATGGCGGCCTTATCGGCGTTGCAGCTGTCCAGTGCATCCAACAGCGCATCAGACCACGGCGCGAGGCTGCCGTAAGTCATGGGTGACGGTGTTGCAGGTACATCAGTGTTTGCTGTCCGGCTTGCCGGCAAAGGCTCCTGAATAATCTGCGGCGCGGACTTCGGCGGCGCGCTTTTGCAGGCTGCCAGCGACAGCAGCAGGCACAAGAGTAGTGGCGCATTTCTCGCCGGCCAGCGCGGTCTTGATGGTTTCACGTCGTTGCTCTCCGGTTGCGCCTCGCTTCTCGCTCAGCGTCTTCATGGTCGCTTCGATATCACTGACGTCCGCGCGCAGGGCGCGAACCTCGGCCAGTACATCACCGGTTTGATTAAGGGCGCGCTCTGCATCGACCCGGCCAAGCTCTGCCAACTCCCGCTGATGCTTTTGCCAGCCCAGACCGGCCAACGACGTCAGAAACAGCAGAATTAATACCGCTACCGTCTTCATTTGGCGGCCTTTAGTTCGGGGTCGGACAAGCACCAGGCTCGAAACTCTTCGCGGCGATTCACCAGCCCCTGAAGGCGCTTGCCGCCGGAATTCACAAAATCGGTCAGCCGGTCGCATACACCGGGCCAGTTCGTGCCCTGTGCGTACTTCCACAGCGTGGTGCGTTGTTTTTTCCCCTGGCGATCGGTGAACCAACTGATCCCGGTGCAGCCAACGTTGAAACTGACGTCGGTCAGCGCTTCAAACACGAATTGCGGAGCGGCAGCGCCGTTAAAGTTGCTGTTGATACACTTTTCCGCGCGTACCAGGTCGTTTACCCAGCGCTCGGCGATCTCTGTTTCCGAGTATTCCCGAACTTCGACGCGGGTCGTTGAGCCCATGCCGATGGTCAGCACCCCAGCGGGGCAGTAGTAGGGTGTCTTGCGACAGTCCTCGTACTTCGCCATTTTTAACTGTGCCGCATGGCTGGTGCGCACCTTCTCGGGCCACAGGGCACCGGCCAGCGCCACAATGGCGGCCACACTGCAGGCGATAACACTTTTTCTTCTCACCGGTGGCCCCCTTTCAGCTCGCTGATCAGCGCTTTCACATCCTGCCGGTTCTCGGCATCGCTGCGCACCGCGTCAACCAGCTGCGCCAGCAGGGCGTTGGTGGTCGCCTGGCTGCGCGCAACCCGGCGGCGGTGGATTTCGCCCAGCGCCGCGGCGATCAAGCCGATTACCAGCCCGCCGGTCGCCAGCCATTCGCGCTGTGTCATCATGCCGATGCCCATCAGCACGGTGGAGTAGGAGTAGATCATCCAGCTCCAAAGGCGGTCGATTACGTCCATAGCTGCACTGTCTCCTGTTGGGTTGACCGGTCGATCTCCGGCAGCTCGACTACCTGGCCGGCGGTCAAAAATATCTGTTCGGCAATCCCCGGATTGGCGGCGAGTACGGCTTCGGTGACGCCCTGCGTGGTGCCGTAATGGCGCTGGCACAGCAAATCCAGCGTGTCGCCCTGCATGGCTCGGACTTTCACTAGAATGCCTCCGCGTAATTGCGTACTTCGCCGCGAATATCGGCGATAGCCCAGCGAGCATCGCGCCACAGGTCAGCAGCCTGCAGGGTAAGTCCGGTGGCGTGTTTCTCGCCGGCGTCGCCGGTGGTGTCGACGTCGCGGTAATTTTCAATCAGGTACGCGCGGGTGAGGCTGTACACTGCGCGGCGATAACGGAATACCTTGACGCTTTCGCCATTGATTTCACCGGATGGGACGGCCGCCAGTGAGACATAACCGGCTTTTAGCTGGACGGCTTGCCAGCGGGTCAACTGGTCGATCACATGGGCCACGCCCTCAATCACGGCGTGCTTCAATCGAGTGGTGGTCACCGCGCCGTTGATGCGCATTTCCATGCGTACGGCGCTAAGTGCTATCTCCGGCCAGAAAGGGCCGGCGGTGACCTTCTCGCCGTTATCATTGGTATCTGGCACATCGTCAGCGGCGGGGGTGACGGTACGCCCGGCAACAAGGCTCATGGCCCAATCTCCTCAAAAGGTGGCGGTGAGCGAGTGGAGAAAAGCACGTGCCAGGCACGGCAGATCTCCGCCCGCGCCGCCAGCGCACGGGGCGCAAGTCGTTTTATTTAGTGGTTGGCGTCTTGGTTTTCTTTACCGGCGCCTTGCGGGTCGTCTTCTTAGCTGGCGCTTTGCTCGGGGCGCGGCGTTGTCTGCTGGGTTTCGTGGCCACCGCGGTCGTTTCTGACGATGCTGCAGCGTCGGCATCTGGCTCGGAGCTGGTATTACCATCGCCTGCTGCTGCATTAGCATCAGTGCCAGCTGTGTCAGTACCTTCAGCATTGATTTCCCCTTCGCCGGCGGTCGCCAGACTGGCTTTTTTAACCAATCGCGCCAGGCGTTCGATCTCTTTTTTCACACCGGCGCCGGCGTCCAACTTAATCGCCTGGCGCAGTAAGCCCAGCGCGGTAGCCTGGTCGGCTTCGGTGCCGCTACGCAGTGCGAAACCGCGGACCTTGAACAGCTTGGCAAGCACCTGATCCGGCATATCCTTGCCGTAGACAATCTGTGCAAGGTCATCCAGCACTGACAGGTAAGGGGAAATATCGGTAGTGTCGTCAGCTTTCACCTGCACCAGAATGGGATCGCAAAGCTCTTCTACCAGTGCGGTGGCCGCAGTACGGCGGAAACGGTCAGGCATTGCGAGGTCGTGCGCGATGACATAGCGGCCAATGCGTACAGCAAGCGGATAATCAGCCGTATCAATGGCCCAAATCATGAGGGTGACGATCACTTCATCCTGGCGGCCGCTGTCACCCTCAAGGGTGCCGTCGATCCAGCCTTCGTAGTGCGGCAGTAAGTGTTTTTTCATCGCCGCTTTCGCCTGGTCAGACTGCACTTTTTTCAGTGCACTCTGATCCATACGCAGACGGTGAAGAATTTGTTCGTGCGCGGTGCGGGCAGCATCCGTATGTTCTTCGGTTCTGCCGTGGCGTTCCGCCATAACGCGTTGAAAATGTTTTTGTGCCGGTGTCAGCATTATCCTGTCCCCGAAGAGGGGCGGGCAGGTGCCCGCCCGGGTGATTAACCGCCGCTAGCAGGCTGCGCGAAGGTGATGCCGTCGATAAAGGCCACGTTACCGTAGTCCTCAATGACGAAATCGTCGTTCGATGACTGGTAGGTCGCGACGCGGTTGTACTCCGGTTCTTCCTTGATGGTGCGACGTAGGCCACCGCGCTGGTAGTAGATCGACAGGTTTTTAAACGGAGTGATCAGGATGCCGTTAACCGGGAAGAACGGCGCGATAAAGGTCGGCATGTTCCCGACACGCTCTTGCGCCACGATCAACTGGCCGGCCAGCATTTCGGTGTTCGGGTTGGTCTGGCTCATTGCGTTGATTGCCGGGAAGTTGCTGGTTGTCAGCAGGTCACCGGCCAGGATCACCACGTTATCCGGATTACGCTTGTGCCATTCATCCATCAGGCTATTTTTGGCGTCATAGACCGCGGCAGACACGTTGCCGTAGGTGCCTTTGGTAATGATTTTGTTGTCGTCATCACGTGAGGTTACGGTGATGTCGGAAATCACGCGGTGCGGCGCTTCCTTGCGGATCTTTTCAAGGAATCCGATACCGCAATCCTGTAACAGCGGGTTGGCTGCGCGGTCTGACGGGTCGACATAACTGGTGCCATTGAAGCCAATCATGATGCGGTCAAGTGACATTTGGCGAGCCATCGCCGAGCTGATCAGCGGCTGGAAGTTCGGCTGATGTGCCCAGGCGTCCAACTGCTCGTAACTGATACCGTAGTCATAGTTGACCTTGCGGCACATGTAGTTGAACGGCTCCATCTTGTCGTTGGCGACAGGATTACGGCGTGCGGAGGTGCTGTTGTTCACCCCAGCCAGTGGGCCTTTGCTGCCGATTAGCACTTTCTGGCCGATTTGCTGGGTGACGCCGAACATATTAATTTTGCTCAGGAAGGAATCACTTTCCTGCGCTGCGGCTTCCAGTTTTTGCTGTACCGTTGGATCAACAGCAAACTTTGCGGCGACGGCTGCTGGTGATACGCGGTTTAGCTGGGCCTGCCGGGCAACATACTGATCAAACAGCTCGCGGGTAATATTTTCCATGCTCTATTTCTCTCGTTGTGAATATCAGTCGTTGGCTCAGTAGTCAGCCAACTGCACGTTGTTGCCACCACTGGCTGGCGGGCGTCGGCTGTAGTTGCCGTCCGTGCCTTCAACCTTCTGCTGCATTGCAGCAAGGTCAGAGGTCAGCTTCTCTATGGCCTGCTTGTTGCTGGCTGCTGCTTGCTCGGCGTTGCTGAATTGGTCGGACAGATCGGCCTGGGATTGCGCCACTACCTCAACCGCCTGATGCACCTGGCTGAAACGCTCGTCGTCGGTTTTCTTACCCTTGCCGAGGATGCCCATGACGCGAGAAAACCACTCGCTGCCGGAGGTGGAGCGCTCCTGGTCTGCCTGCACCAGCTCCGCCTCGAATGCGTTAGTAAACATTGTCGTTTCGGCATCAGCAGCGCTGAAGCGCATGACCTCACCGCGTTTCTCGGCGGCAAATTTCAGTTTGTCCGTTCCCAGGCTGGCAGGCGTGTCGGTCATCGCCAGGCCAACCAGATAGGGGCCGTTGGTCGTGGGAAACTGAGGGTGAATTTCGACACTAGAGAAAATCTTCTTCCCGTCGTCGGTCATGGCCTTCATACGTGCCGTTGGTTCGATCTCCGCGAACAAGGAAGCCTCACCCGCTAACGGGCCTTCGGAAATGTCTTCGGCAGAAAGTGCCGCAACATCCCCCATGGCGCAAAAATCGCTGCCTGGGAAGGGCGAAAGGTAGTGCTCGATATTGACGCGGGCGCCATAGAGCGACGGGTTATAAGATGCCGCCATTGCATGGATCTGTTCGCGGGTGACCTTACGTCCGTCGACGGTGACGCCGGAGGTCATAACGCGGAATTTCTTACGTGGTTTTGCTGTGCCTGCCATGTTCGTTTACTCGCTCGGTTTCTGAGTTCCCGGTGATGATGGCAGGGCGCCCGGCCCCCTCTCAACGCGTTGTTGTTGTCGCAGAACGCTGACAGCCAGCACCGCAAGAAAGCCCCCACGTGCGCGGGTTAACCTCCCCGGCAGAACATGGGGGAGACTATGACGGTTCAGGAAACATTTACCCGGCATCGGGCAAGGCAGCTTTACTGGCAGGGTTACCCGCCGGCAGAAATCGCACGTCTGATGGGCATCAATCAGAACACCGTCTATGCGTGGAAGAAGCGCGACGAATGGGACGAAACGCCGCCGATCCAACGCGTCACCACCTCAATCGATGCGCGACTGGTGCAACTGACCGGCAAGGACAAAAAGAGCGGCGGTGACTTCAAGGAAATTGACCTGCTGACGCGCCAGTTGAAGAAGCTGGACAACGGCACGCCAGCCACGCAACCGAAAAAGAAGGTGCGCAAGAAACAAAACTTCTTCTCCGAGGCACAGATTGCGCAACTGCGTGAAAACATTCTGGGCTCGCTGCACTGGCATCAGCATGGCTGGTATGACAATCACCATCACCGCAACCGCATGGTGCTCAAAAGCCGGCAGGTGGGGGCAACCTGGTACTTTGCCCGTGAAGCGCTGGTGCGCGCTCTTTCCGATGATGTGAAGTACAAGCACCAGCTCAACCAGATATTTCTGTCAGCCAGCCGCCGGCAGGCGTACCAGTTTCGCAGCTTCATCCGCTCTGCTGCGGCGGAAGTCGACGTCGAACTGAAGGGCGGCGATATGATCCAGTTGTTCAACGGTGCCGAGCTGCATTTTCTCGGCACGTCCGCGGCGACAGCGCAGTCGTACACCGGCAATCTGTTCTTTGATGAGTTCTTTTGGGTAGGCCAGTTTGCCAACCTGAAGAAGGTAGCCGGCGCCATGGCGACGTTGAAAGGGCTGACGCGTACCTACTTTTCTACTCCGTCAGCCGAAAGCCATGAGGCGTACCCGTTCTGGACGGGGGAAGCCTTCAACAAAGGCCGCACCAGCAGCAACCGCGTAGAGTTCGACACGTCCTGGAAGACCCTGAACAGTGGCCTGATGTGCCCGGATAAAATCTGGCGCCAGATCGTCACGCTGCAGGATGCCATCGATCACGGCTGGGATTTGACGGATATCGATGAAATCCGCGATGAAAACAGCCCGGAAGAGTACGACAACCTGTACGGCTGCCAGTTTATCCGCAACGGTGAATCGGCCTTTGACTACAACATGTTGCTGACCTGCGGCGCAGATGGTTATGACGACTGGCCGGACTGGAAACCCTACGCTTCTCGTCCCATGGCCGATCGTCCGGTCTGGATTGGCTACGACCCCAACGGCGCCAGCGGGAAGGGCGACAGCGGGGCGATTTCGGTCAACGCCGTGCCGCTGGTCGCCGGCGGTAAATTCCGCACCATCGAGACACAACGCGTCCGGGGGATGGAATTCGAGGCTCAGGCCGATCTGATCATCGGCATGCTATCGCGCTACAACGTGCAGCACATCGGCATTGATGGGCAGGGGGTTGGTGAGGCGGTGTGGCAGTTGGTTAAGAAGAAGTTTCCCGCGGCAGTTTGTTACCAGTTCAACCCGGCCAGCAAGCGCATGCTGGTACTGAAGATGCAGCAGATCGTTCGCGGTGGTCGCTGGGAGTTCGACCGGGGAGAGCGTGATTTGATCACGGCATTTAGCGCGGTGCGCAAGGTGGTTACGCCCGGCGGGATGATCACCTATGACACCGACCGCAGCCGTGGCGTGAGCCATGGCGACCTGGCCTGGGCGACCATGCTGGCAATCATTAACGAGCCGCTGGGACAAGATGGCGGCGGCAACATGACGGTTATGGAGTATTAACGTGAGCAAAAGAAAATTTCAGCGGTCGCGCCAACAGCCGGTAGCAGAGACGCAAACAGATCTGGCGGCCGAGCTTCAAAAACTCCCTGGCCTGAGTACCTTTTCGTTTGGCGGCCCCTGGCCGGTATCGTCGTCCTATGATCTGCTGGACTCGATGTATTGCGCCGACAACGGTCGCTACTATGACACACCGATCAGCTGGTACGGATTGGCTCGCCAGTTCGGTCACGCCAGTTGGCACCAGTCGGCGCTGATCTTCAAACGTAACGTTCTGGCCGGTTGCTTCATCCCGCATAGACTGCTATCGCGGCAGGCGTTCTCTGCCTTTGCCATGGATTGGGTGGTGTTCGGCAATGCCTATCTGGAGTTGCGCCGTAATGTGCTCGGTGGGCCGCTGGCACTGCATCACACGCTGGCGAAGTACACCCGGCGCGGCTCCGACCTGGATACCTACTGGTTTATCCAGGCGGGGCTTGATGATTACCAATTCCCGACTGGCGCGGTCTGCCATGTTATCAACCCGGACATTCACCAGGAGATTTACGGTATGCCGGAGTATTTCGCCGGCCTACTATCCGCCAACCTGTCACACTCGGCCGACACGTTCCGTAAGCTGTACTACGACAACGGCAGCCATGCCGGCTGCATCGTCTACGTCAACAGCGCCATTGCCGATCAGGAAAGCCTGGACAAGTTGAAGAAGACGCTGACCGACACGCGGCGCGGTGGGGCATTCAAAAACATCCTGTTGCATGCGCCAAACGGCGGCAAGGACTCGGTGCAGATCCTGCCGTTCAGCCAGATCTCAGCCAAGGATGAATTCCTGGGCGTGAAGTCTGCGACGCGTGACGATATCCTCGCCGCCCACCGCGTCCCACCGCAGCTGATGGGTGCCATGCCGGAAGGTAACGGCACGTTTGGCGACGTGGAGAAGGCGGCCAGAGTGTTCGCCATCAATGAGCTGACACCGATCATGGAAGCCATGAAGCACGTAAACGACTGGATGGGGGAGGAAGTGATCCGCTTCAACCCTTATGCATTGCTGAACGTCGACTAACCCCCACTGCTGCAGTATGGTCGCCGCTGTTTATGGCGGCCATCTCTCCACTACTCGACCTCATCCCACCCGATCTAACGCTGGCATTCACAGCATCAATCCTTTTCCCGTCGCCAGCCGCGCTATGCGGTCCTCTGGCGTGCTTGTCACGAATCTACGCACCATCACGGTGCGCGCCTCACAGCAGCCCGCTCATGAAGCACATGACCCCCTTCCCATGACCCAACGCGCGCGCTTACTCCCCCGCCTCGCCTGCGCGCCTTACACCCTCTTTATTGTGCACTTATCAAATGGTGTCTAACCTGCACCAGTACTGGTGCAGGTTAGCAAAAGAGGGGAGCGAATTATTGTGCAATATTGTGCAGTTTTTTGCGCGGTATTATTGGATTAATTTGATATTGCTTCGTTGGTAATATTCGCTAAAAACATGGATATTACTGAGTCATAATCTATGACTAAGAGGTCGGATCTGCCGCGCAATGCTTGTTTCACTTCTTCATCTACAGTATTTTCTAGATTCCCAACCATTAGTACTTTCAATGGGTTTTTGGTTTTTATTCCATATTTTTCTAAAGCATATTCTGCGTTTTCTTCAAACGTAAAGTATTCGGCGTAATTATCGAGTTGGGCTATCCCTTCATTCACTGCATCAATAAACCTTCTTCTGCGACGTTCTCCTTTTGTTAGATTCCTTTTGTTGACTAATCCTTTTTTTAAATCGCATATGTCGTAAAAGCCATCTTTTCTTTGTAGAAGAAAATCTGGATTGATTGAGCTGTCTGTATTGTCGGGTGTTTTATCTATCCAATACAAAGTTGGTTCATATATTGCATTGGTATATCCAAGCGTGCTTAATATAATATCTATGTTTTCATTGAGATAATCACCAATTGTAGTTTCATGTATTTCATTTCTTAGTATCATGTTGTGTAGATATGATACTTGTATATCCTTGAGATCGGAAGTTGTTTTTATTTTTTGGATGCCAACAATCAAGCTCCCTTTTTTTGAGAATTCTAAGTGTTCAAACAGTAGTTGTTGCAGTTCATCTTCCTCTATTTTATTTTTAAATATTAACATTTCATATATATATCGTGCTCTAAATGTGTTGTTTTTACATGTAACTATCACCATATTTGTTAAGCTTAATGTTAAGAAGTCAACGTCAAAAGAAAATGTATTTTGTACATTATCATCGCCAAATATTTTTGTTGCAAATTTCTTTGTAATTGGAAATCTTTCTTGGTTTTCATCTATATATTCATTGTTGTTTGCTAAAAAAATATGGCTTAGACTATTTTTCCCACCTGAAAACACAAACTTAGAGTTGGAGTTTTCAACCTTATCATAATAACTTATTAGTTTCTCAAAGCTTAAATTGGAGTATTTCTTTATTTTTAATGGCTTTAGTGTCTTTGAGGCCCCAACTAATTCAACCGAAAATACCTCATCAGTTTTTGCGCATAAAATAGTGGTCGGGTAAAAAATATCACCATTACTACCATCTTGTGAAACCAAGTACCCATGTTCATCAGCATGTTTTACTTTTTTAAAATGTTGGTCTAATGTTTTTTTACATATTATAGCGAATCTTTCAATTTCCATTTTTTATCTCAGTGTTAATATAGATGACACATGTCACATTCATATACTGGCAGAAAAGATAAATAAATGGAAGTTTGAAAATTAACAATGTCAATGTCAATGTCTATGTTTTTTTATATGATGTATGATTGTAATTATTAAGGTGATAATTATCACCACAACTTACCTATGCTGACTAAAACAATAGTGTCAAATGGTTTTCCCGTAGAGCTAGAGTTTTTGGAGTGCTTCCTGAAATCTAGAAATTAGCTCACTGGATGCTTTCTCATTCGCATTTTTCACCAGATACAGCACACCATCCTGACCGGCACGGTAGCGCTTGCCGTCAATATTGATCGTCTGTCCCATAACTAAGCGCCGTAACGCTGCCCGGCTGATATCGATCCCAAGTGTGTAAGCGTAATCGTCCAGCTTTTCGAGCTGCTTGTTATGTTGTGGCGATAGTGCGCGTTCTCCTAGAGTGAGCTGCCGGTTTTTAGGCCTATCGCGTAGTGTTTTCTGGCCCGGATTTATCAACCGTTTCAGTAACTCGTGCCGTTCCCTGTATCCCAACCTTTCAAAATTGGTAGCTTTCGTCTCTTCATGTGTGGCCATTCCAGCTCCTAAACTGTTCATATCTTGTTCAGGGGGACAGTTATTGCCACGAGTCCAAGGGGCGGTAGGGCTGCCCTGACGGCCGACGTCAACCCCGAAGCGATCGCCGCCGGTTGCGTCGGTCGCCGAATTCGTGGCGTTGCTGTCGGTCTTTCGCACCATTTTCCAATTGCCAACATGGGTACAGATACGGGAGTCAGTGCCCAGGCGTGGCGACCAGACGCCATAAATTTGCGTGCCGTGATCGCCGTAATCATTCGGTGTTTCTGAGGAGGTGTAAGCAGTGCGGACAACGTGGTACTTGCGCGGGATCAGTACACCACCTTGTTTGCTGATGTACGTGGCGAAGCAACCAGCATCGGCAGCAGATAACACATCATCAACGGCTTTGTCGTTGATGCGCGGGGTCTTGCGTCCGTTCACGCCCTTGCGGGACATCAGCCCGGCAAGCAACCGCAATTCTCGGTAAGCCTGGCGGGAAGGAATGCCAAAGAAGCGGAACTGCTGCACGCGGTGAAGCGATGCCCAGGCAGTGACGTTCTCCACCGTATCCTTGAGGGATTTACCCGTTTCTTTGCTGACGGTATCTTTCAGCCCGCGCCCGTCGATATTCTTGCTGACGTATTTGGCTATATAGCTGGTCGGGCTGCCTTTGCTTTTTGTGATTAACTCAACGTCAAAGCGCGGTTTGATGTTTTTACCCATGCCTGGCCCCAATTCGGCACGGTCTGTGCGAATTGCGAAATTTCGCATGAGGGTGGTGATCGCTTTACGGTCTTTTTTGCGCATGAAGCACAACAGGTGCCAGTGAACTGTGCCGTCGTGGTGTGGTTCGGCCACGCGAAGGCCATACCAGCGTAAACCCTGACGGTGCAGCGCCTTGCGGATACTGGCAAAAAGATTTACCAGGTAATCACTGGTCTCTCGCGGGGTGGTGTGATTCCACTTCGGATTGGGCATGCCACTCGATAGGGTAGCGTGATACTTCGATGGGCACGTGATCGTATAGAAAACAGCACAATCACCGCGTATTTCGGCCAACTGCTCCAACCCTTTGGCGCACGCCATCATCTCGTTGCGGCGGTGCTTTGGATTGCTGTTGCTGGCGGTGATCACGTCTTCCATGGATAGGGTGACGCCATCTTCATTGACCAGTTCATGCGCCTTGAAAAATTCGATTGCTTTGCGTCGCTGCTCGCGTTTGTGCACCAGAGCATCCTGGCTGATGTAAACGGAAGCGTGCTTGTGTACCAGGCAAACAGCGCGCAGCTGGGCTTCACGCCATTCACAGCGCAGGCGCCATAATTTGCGATACCACCAATTAGCGCACCGCAGACGGGCCAGCGCGCCGGGGATCAAATGGTAGGGGATTTCTGCCCGCCGGGTGCCTTCATGCAGCAAGGCATGATATGCCGGCGGCTGTACAGAAAGCCTGGCCGCTTCGTTAGCAACCAGCCGATAGAGATGCAATAAATCGCCCTGCAGAACATTGTCTTCATCAATGACGATCTCGGCATACAGCTCAACGAATCGCATATCCATATGGGTGGCGACCTTCACGGCCAGCCCTTTAACGTCATCCTGCAGTAGCTCCGGCAAATCAAGCAGGGAATCCATGCCTTCATGGCGGGCCATATACCTATAACCAATAGTTTGTTGGCGGTTACGTACTGCCTCCAACCGTGCCAATTCGCTTTTGACAATATCACGCAAAAACGCATTGGCCCGATCGTCGCCGTGTTCTCGGCGTAGGTAGTCAACTCGCTGTTGCAGCGGCTGGCGGATAAATTTTGGTTGCGCGTTCAGATCAGCCTGAGCGGTCAGCGTCAGATCCAGACGTTGCATTTCCTTTGCCAGTTTGACCTGGCTTAGGCGTTTATCCTGCATGAAGTCGCGCAGTTCAGGGTCACGTTCTTCGGTATTGAAATACTTGCGCCAGACTGCCTCTGATAAAGCTTCTTCCTGCTCAGTCAGGTGACGACGGTCACTGGCGTACAGCGAGATAATGCCAGCCAGTGATCGCGGCTCCGGTGCTATGACGGTTTCTTCCTGACGCGGGTTTATTGCTGGGCGCAGTGCGCTCCAGATGAAGGGAAGATCAGAAGCAACAGCGCCGCTGCCCGGATAGGGTAGCGGCGGGGATGGGGGGCGACGACCTTTATCAGATTTGCTCATTTCCCGACGCCGCGTTAGTAAAAATAATTTTTAAGTGAGGCTACTGGGATCTCTAGTTTTTCAGCTATCAACCTCAATTTCATGCCCGATTCATGCAGTCTGCGCGCCAGCTCAATATCCGCTTCTGAATACTTGCGGCCGTGATACGCGTCACCACTTTTTTTCAGGCCGACGCCGATGAGGTTGGCACGGTTGCTAACCGCTTTTGGAGTCCGGCCGAGTAAGTGAGCAATCTGTTTTACAGCAAGGTTTTTGGCACTGTTTTTCAGTGTCTTGTCTTCATTTTCACTCCAGCGTTTCATGCTGTTGCCCTCATGGTTGCGATGATCTCGCCGGCGCGTGCTCGACCAGCTGCGTTAGCGCTGACGGAACGGCGGGCGGTGGTTGTGGTGATATCGAAATCGGAGTACAGCTCCAGCGCTGCGGCGGTTTCGCTGTTAGATGCCACAACGTGGCGCCCACGACGGGCGGCAATGCGCAGCATGCACGCTAGCTTCCGCTGCTGGTCATTGGTGAAACCGTCAGTGTGGTAACTAGTGAAATTGGCGGTTGCTGTTGCCGGGATGTAAGGCGGATCGCAATAAATCACATCACCTGGTGCAGCGATCCTGATCGCCTCTTGGAAAGTGCAGCACAGGAAAATGGCTTTCTTTGCCTGCGCCTTCTCGGCGAATGCGTGAATTTCTTCTTCGGGGAAATAGGGCGCTTTACGATGACCGAACGGCACATTGAAATCGCCGCTCAGGTTATAGCGACAAACACCGTTAAAGCCGTGACGGTTCAGGTACAGGAACTGCGCCGCCCGGTACAGGAAGTTACTGTCACAGCGCAGGTTAAAATCAGCCCGTACAGCGTAATAACCTACCTCGTCAGCTTGCGCATTAAAGAGATTGCGCGCTTCACGGATAAGCTGATCAGGCAGGGTTTTGGCGACGTTATGGAAGTTGATCAGATCGCTGTTGATATCGCACAGCAGATAGCTGTCGTAATCGGTATTGAGGAAAACAGCTCCGGAGCCGACGAACGGCTCAACCAGTCGCTTACCTTCCGGTAGGTGCTGGCGCAGTGTGTCGATGATGCCGGCTTTGCTGCCGAGCCATTTTAGGGCCGGTCTGTTCATGGTTTACCTCTTGATATGCCGTGATTTGGCTTCGTGAATTTCCTGGCAGGTAACGCAGCGCATTACGCCATGGATGGCGGCGCGGCGCGCTTCAGGTATAGGCGCGTCGCAGGCTTCACAGATGAATGCAGAAGGCCCGCATTGCTGCGGGCGGGCGTTGGCGATTTGGGCTGCGAGGGTCAGTTCAACCTGTTCCTGCGCAATATCGATTTGGTCAGCCATTACCGTGGGGCTCCGGTGACTTTCTTTTCAGATGATGCTGGGCGTTCGGCGTAGGGCAGGTTGATCAGCACACGAATTGCCATTGCGCCGACCTGGGCGGCCTCGCGGCGTACCTTTTCAAGTGAGCCGTTGTGGTAGTGGTAATCGATCGCGGCCTGGGTCAGTTCACCGGCTTCTTCGTTGAGAATGGCGGTAGCGTGAACGGTATCCGTCGGCCAGGTGGAGTGCTTCTTTTCTGCTGCGGCTAACTCTTCTTTGATCTGAGTGATGGCAACGCTACGCAGCAGGTCGCGGAAATACACTGCCTTGGAACGTGGGGACGGGGAGAAAATGTTGAGGGTATGTTGACCGGCTTTAAACAAGCCATCTTCCAAAATCTGACGGTCTATGTTGCTACTGACTGATGCTGCGAAGTCTACGCCGACATATGTGTGCTTCAAGCTGTTGATGGTGTCAGTAGCCTTTTTTAACTCCTGATTCAGTTGGCTAATAAATGCCGCTGCCTTTTCCCACTCGCTCTCGCCCTGGGTATTTTCCTGCCAGTTTGGATCTATGCAGTGGAGGGTATTAACGATATTTAACCAGGCAGCCTTATATTCTTCATGCTGCGCGGTATTTTCAATAAAGCTGATGGCCTGAATTAACTCTGAGGTCATCCACTCGTTAGGCGTAGTTGCGTTAATATAACCAATGACAGCCTGCAGACCGAGAATGGTATTGTTTTTGTCGCTCATAATTTCATCTTTAATGTGATTAATCGTAATTACGTTGTTCTGGCTGCAAGCATTGCCGATTGAATGCACGGCAGAACTTGCAGTAGCGGTAGGCAAACCAACCGACCAGACCAAACGCGATAACCGCCCAGATGGCGGCAAGGGTAAGAAAGAACGCCATCATTACGGCTTCCTCGCTTCTGGCGCACCGACAGACCGGCGAACACTGATCCAGTCTTTCAGCGTGGAAAAAATCTGATCTCGCTGGGTCTTATCAGCAGCCAAGCGATCAAGTTTGCTTTCCAATAGTTCAAGCAACTGCAACCGCTCAGAGCGGCGGGCCTCGATAAACGCGGCGTGTAAATCGTCGTCTTGCATAACCCCCTCCTAAATTCAGGGTGTAAGAAACCCGCCACCTGAGAGGCAGCATTTTTTATTACGGGTGATTTATATATTTCAGTAAGCACTCATAAATACTTACTGAAATATGTGCCGGATTTTATCCATGCCGGCCCATGGTTAGGACAATCTATCCGCTCTATTGCAACCCATTCATTTATTAGGGCGCGACCGAATGTGCTTGATTGCCCTGAATGCTCCGGGATTACGCGCCCGGCCGCGTTGTGGTATCTTCGCCATGCCCACCTCGTTCTGGCAGGAACATGGGCATGACAACCACCCACCACAAGAAGGAGCCTCTATGGGCGACAACGACAATTCGCAATCTCGCGATAAATCCGATGACTTCCACGTGTTGCATAAACCTGAGCCACCGGAGGATGATGACGAGGAGTAAATCTTTATGGCAAAACAACCGACTGAATATACTTTGCGTTTCCGCATTTGGTACGGCTATTGGCTGGAGGTGATGACAGCAACCATTAACCGCAGAATTGATCTTACGGCTAATGCTGTGATGCTTATTCTTGGCGCTGGTATTTTTGCTAACAGCGGGCTCAGTCAGTTGTTTGGCGCTATAGTCGCAATTATTAGTGGCATTCGAGTTGCCTTTCAGCATGGAAAGAAATCCGAAGCCGCGCGTCAGCAGGCTAAGCGATATCTTTCGCTTATTAACGAAATGCATAACCTCAGTGTTGATGAGATGAACGCACGCGTTAATATGCTCGAAGAGTTTGACAGTAATTCTCTCTCCAGCCTTTTTAACCCGGCAAGAAATCGAGCTATGATTTCGCTTGGTAAAAAGAAGCACCATGAAAAACTCTCCATTGTTGAACGTCTCGTTTCTGCTCTTGCTGGCGGCATACCGCGTTAAATCTTTTCCCATTTGAGAGCACACCCCGTGACGCCAATCACCCACCGTTAATGGAAGGGATGCGCTCTCAGATAGGCCGGGTTTACCCGGCTCATGCAGATAATCCAGGTTGCGGAATATCGCCGTTGTTGCAGCGCATGATCAGGCGATCGATAACTGCGGCTGCAGGGCCATCGCCAGCGGCTTCTGCGGTGCTCAACAGACCGGTCAGACCGATGCACAGGCGGAAAGCGTAATCGTTCAATGATACCTGGCGAACCTCTGGTGCGGTGGCGGTCGCCATCTGCAAGTTGGCCGTTTTGGTGTGGTAGTGCTGCAGGAGCTCCTCAATGAGGATCTTGTAAGGCTGTTTCATTTTCTTCCCCGAGCTTTGACCATGTTGTCTACTGTGCGCATGGCTTCCGCCAGTGCGAAATCACGACCGAAATAATCCCCGTTGCTCATCAGCTGGTAGGCCGTGCGGTTCGTTTCGCTATGGCGCGGGCACTTATGGATAGTGAACCCGCGGTAAACGAACGTGTGCTTCGAGAGCTGGATTAGGGCACGCGGCTGAATCTCCGTCATGAGCGACCTCCTCAAGAGCCCATATGCGCGACAAACTTCTCCGCGTGACGTTTGGCATTCAGGTAGATGGCGTAAAGATTTACCCGCCGCTTTGCGCCTGGTCGCGCTTGTAAGATTGGCAGGGCACCAGTGTCCGCCTGAGTTCGGATGGTTTGCTTGTTTTTGCCGATGCGCAGGGCGTAGTCGGAGATCGACTCTTCTAACAGGTCACCAAATGGATAATCAGCCGGTAGTTGGTTTTCCCTTACCCCAATCACCTTTTTTTGTCGGTTTTTGTTCATAGTGATACCCTTTAAGATCACGCAGTTTTCTATTGTGCAGGGTACATATACGTACCATTCACTGAATTATGGGTACAAATAATTACCATGTCAACCAACATAGGTTCAAAAATTCGTGAGATCCGTGAGGCCGAGGGGTTAAGCCGTGAAGAATTTTCCGTATTAACAGGGGTTCCGGCTGGCAATTTGAAGCGGTACGAAACAGATCGCATCAAGAGTGTTGGAAGTGAATTTCTCTTAATGATCACTCAGCATCAGCGGTTCAAAAAATATGCAATGTGGTTGATGACAGGGGATGTCGCGCCGGAGATCGGACAGATTTCACCTACTCTCTCCCCTGATGGGTCAGAAAGCACATCCAACTTCCGAAGAGGCCAGAAGGCTGGTTAATTGCCTATCGTATAAAGAATTTTTGGGGTAAAGGCGGCATTTGTTTCGAAAGGAATCTTTGGGATGAGTATTAAATCGCTCGGCGCTGAAGGCTATATGGTTGACGTGCGTCCCCAGGGTCGGACGGGTAAGCGTGTTCGCAAGAAATTTAAAACTAAGTCCGAGGCGCAACAATATGAACGTTGGGTTATTGCGACGCAAAATAATAAAGATTGGGTAGATAAACCAGCCGACCAACGGCCCTTAACGGAATTGATAGACCTTTGGTTTAAGCATCACGGCCAGAACCTAAAAGATGGCGTGAAGATAGAGCATAAATTGCAGGTGATGGCGGCCAAAATGGGCAACCCGAAGGCTTGCCAGATCACCCGGCCTTTCTTTTCCGATTATCGTGTACTCCGCCTCGCGGAAGGAAGAAAGGCAAAGACCGTTAATCTCGATCAGGAAAAGCTTGGCGGCGTGTATTCCGTTCTCATTGAGCTGGGGCTTTATCACGGAGAGCACCCGCTCAAAGAGATGAAAAAAATTAAGCTGCCGGATCAGGAAATGGGTTTTCTGACCCATGACGAAATTCAGCAACTGTTAGGCCAGTTGGAAGGCGACCACCTAAAAGCCGTAAAGCTTTGCCTGGCAACGGGAGCACGCTGGGGGGAAGTGGTCAAACTTCGGCGGGAAGAAGTGATCGGCAGTAAGGCGACTTACCTCAACACCAAGAACAGCAAAAATAGAACTGTTCCGATCTCAATTGAACTTTGCAAAGAGATCACCGCTGGTATCAAGGCTGGGCCGTTATTTACCGATCTCAATTATCCCTATGTGAGGACGCGTATCAAAGAGGTTGCTCCTGGCTTGCCAGCAGGGCAGGCCGTTCATGTTCTGCGCCATACCTTTGCCAGTCACTTCATGATGAACGGTGGCAACATTCTGGCACTGCAACGAATTTTAGGACACTCAAGTATTTTACAAACAATGGTTTATGCACACTTTGCGCCGGATTACCTGGAAGACGCGGTGAGATTTAACCCACTTGTAAACGTAAAGGAGAGCGTTGCCCATGCCTGATACCTAAAGAAGGTTTGTATGTATCCACAATTCCGGGTGGAGAACGTTTGGTTGTTGTTGATGTAAACGTGGTAGAGGATGACGATGATGAAGAAGGGGATGAAATTTTTTTCTTGGTAACATTCGTTAATGAAGGCGATGAGGGTGACATGTCAGCGCCAAGTTGGGAATTCGATTCCACTGAATGGCGGGAACATGTTGCGAGAGAAAAACTAGAATTTGTTGGCTAACTCTCCGCCTCTACAGAATTTCTTACTCATTTGGTGATTTTAATGGGAACATTCTTCAAGTCGTATCAGACCGAAGGCTGTTGTTTATGTGGGTCTAGTAACTCCCTTACCGGAGAACACAAAATAAAAGCTTCAGCGTTGAGAAAAATTTTTGGTGCCAACGCTATGGTTATTGGTAATTTCGATGATGGCGGCATTTTTCGTACGGCACAAGGTCCTAAGTCTAAGGCATTTCATTTTTCGGCTCGAATGTGTGCTTTATGCAATGGCTCTCGGACACAGCCTGCAGATCAGGAGTTTGATCGATTTCATACTATCGTTTCTTCGCTTTTATCAGAAGGCAGGGATCCTAGTGAGGTGTTTAATGCACCACAGTATGATTTGGGCTCAGAAGCTTATCTCAATGTGTTTAGATATTTTTCCAAAATTTTATGTTGCCATGTTGCAGAGTCATGTGGTCCCCGCCCATTAGAAGCTTGTGAATTTGCTATAGGGAAGACGAATAGGAACATTGTCTTTCTACAAATTGACGTAGATCCAATCTATCAGACTTATCGAGATTTATACGGAGAACATGGTTATGCAAGACATGGAGGACTTGTCGTCCCCTTTGATCCCGAAGCATACAACCCAACATGTTTCAAAAGCACGTTAAGTTTGGGGGCTGTAAGATATATTTTTTGGGTTAGATTTGATGCAGTTATTGGAGCTGAGTTACGTACATCCCATAATGAATTTTGGCTAAAATGTGAGGCCGCGTATAAAGATGCAATAAAAAATCCACTATCGGATGAAGAGCGATATCGCTTAGGTATTTAATTAAACTATGTAAAATACGATACCATTCTGATTTGAAGGGGTGAGAAGATCCAGCCCTGCTCTCTACGGATTCACATTCTATGCCCTTGGCAACGTCTGTTTAAGTCTGAGCTAATACAGCTAAGGGCATGATCCACAAATTGACCAAAACGTCCACGCCATGCCCATTTTAAGCACGCAGTTACAGACATCTAACTCACTGATATTACTGTAACCGCTTGTTTTTATTAGTGCTGAAATGGCGGCGATAGCCTCCCTTTTTTATTGGTCTGACCCGTCCATAAATAGTGTTGATGCATTTTACTCACGTACTGAGGAAAATGTGATAAACCAAGATGGTAAACGCACGAAACGTGATTACTTTCCATCCTTTGAACTGACCGTTGTTGAACCTTTGTTTGTTGCTGATTAACCCTTTGGCATCTAGGTGTATTCATCGGTACTACATGGTTACTCAACTTTCAAGTCTCTCTATATAGCACCTTTCTCCAGTGATGTTACAATGTTCACTTGATACGACCCAGTACGGCAGCGACTCTGCCGTTCCAAAAAAATGGCACCGAGGATGGGCCGTTGAGGTAGCTGCTGGATAATGCAGTGACAGAATCGTTCTTCATTTCTTTAAAAAAGAAACGTAGCAGAGAGCAAAAATATAAAACTCGGGACATGACCCGGGCAGATATCTTCGAATATAGTGAGGCGTTTTACAATCGTACCCGGCGCTACAGTCACCTCGGTGGGGCAGATCTGATACGAACGAAAGGCCCCATCGTGGAGATAGTGAGTGTCTACCTGAACTAGGCACTCCACATGAGGCAAAAAAAGTGTCTAAAAAACACGAATCTTTAAGTCGAACGATTTATGTTCTATACCACATTAATAAATTGTGAAGTTATTGAGTTAAATATTCAGCCTGATCATGTTCATCGGATAGTGATATTCCCGCCTCAACTGTCGATATGGTTGGAGTGAATGAAGACATTATCAGGTAATACATGATGTATCAGGATAAGAAGAATCAAGCGCTCGGACAACAAATGGAGCCATTACAGGCTTAACTCGGATATGATTTTTTTTGGAACACATCGTATAAAACGCCACCTCTTTAGGAGGTGGCGTTTTACTGATATTACTCCATTTATTAATATTCTTCTGCCTCCCAGCTTTAAAATAAAATCCAAATTTATTTTAATAAACCATTCTGATGGTGCCTCTTTGGTTTGTCATTGTGTAACAACATTAATTGTATGCAGACCTCTTCCCTCATTACTTCTAACAGCATTACTTTATATTAGGGAGAAAGTTAGCTCTGTTCTATGGCTAGTTTTGTATTGTTCATTTGTACGTTAATTGACAACTTATCTTCACTTGTAATGGTTCTTGGTATTACTATTAACATAGCAATATCACCAAAAAAACCATTGCTAAGCGGGTTTCCTGCGCCGCCTATAATTAACTTTCTGGAGGCGGAAGTATTGAATTTTATTGGTGAAACCAAGCGTCTTTGTTTAAGTAAACCATCTATTTCAATTAAATGATACTCTGTTGTAACCTCGATGAATAAGGTATGCCAAACGCCATCATCAGTAAAGGAAGTGTTAATGGGATAATTGTTCTGTGTGATGGGGGATGTTACACCATGGTGTAAGTAAAGTGTACTTCCTCTGTAACCATCGTCTCGAAATCGTAGCCGGAAAATATTGGGGTTTGTATCATTATTACCAATGATATTTCCACCGCTGCCATCATAACCATTCTGCTGGCGTAACGGAATACGATATACCATGGCAAGAGAAAAAACCCCATCGGCAGGGAAAATCTCATAATTATTGTCTGCAAATAAGGCGCCAGGAATTGAAGGGCCTCTTCCTAACCCAAAATTAATGATTTTATATCCATTACTTGACGTTATTAATCGTGGCATATAACCCGCTTTCAGCGGAAGCCAAGTAAAACCCCCTGTGCGATCATCAATGGACGTCACATTAATACCATCACTAGAATTTACCCCTTTAGTTGAATCCATCCATGTTGATGGAGATAAACGTAAGATATTTTCTTCCGATGAAGTTATGTCATAAACAGGGAGGTAATTGTTCGATGGCTCATATTGACTTCTATATACTAACATTTATATCTCCTCAACGATTAACTTGCATAGTATAGGATGGGCACCAATTGGCATGAGTTATATTCTCGTAAAGTGAGACGTGTGCGGCACTGTCACGCAATACGCTCCGTGCCCCTTGAATTGGCCCATCTTGATTAGTTGTATTATCATCATTTCGTTTTATTCCGCATCCTATACGACATGATGTTCCTGCAGGTATGCTGGATAATTCAATTTCAACAGTTGTATCCGAGACTATAGTAACCTTAATGATTTCAGGTGGAGTGGGGGTGTAATCATCAAAAATATACCCTAAGCCTGGCCCTAAACCTTCTGTTTTAATTGTTTCATTGGAAGTGTCTAGTATTAGTGGTGGGCATGGGACCTCATGAACTAGTTGCAATACCTTCTCTGAAACCCATATGTGTTCAACACATTTAATTCCACGCCATCCAGTAGCAAAACATTCCCAAATAATCGTTCTTGCGACCATTTGACCACGTCGATTCTGCCCCAGGGAATTTATATGTATAGGGTCTGCTGATGGTAGGCTATATAACGGCCCACTTAATCTAATATTTCCTACGCCATCGGATTCATATTGTGCTTGTCGTACAGGTTGATCCCATAAATCACGTGTTATCGGAGTGTATCTTATTTGTGATGTAATAATAGATACAGGACTTGTTTGTTTAAATATACGATGTGCCTCTGCTTGAATATTTAGATCAAATTGTTGCAACTGACGTTTGTAGCGTTCAACACTCATGTTAGGTACTTTTTCATACTCTGAGTCCGATTCCCCCGCCATGACATCGATCGCAAGTAATATAGGCTTCCAGCCTTTCCGCACACAAATGTCACGCGCATCTAGCAATCCTTGTATCAATCTACGCCATGAGCTAGTTCCTTTAGTTAGGTCCATGTAAGCTTTACCGCCTTCGGCAGCTACATACGAAATTGTTCGGACACGGTGTCCTGTTTTTTCTTCAATTTCATGTACGAGATGAGCTGAGGTACTACTTGCGGCTGTTTCTTGCCAGCCTCCATTAATCGTTTCTCGCAGCGATTCTAACTCCATAACAGAATAATCAGGTCTATTTGGATTTTCCTTTCCCTCACCTCGATCTGATTTAAACATCCAACAACTTTCAGGGTAAAGAGGCTCAGTTGCTATCAACGTATCATTTCTTTGATCGCTCCACCCTTGGGCGAGACTTTGTCCCCAAATGGGAATTATGTAACATATATCGGGATCTTTATTGACAGAGACTCTCGTTGTCGTTATGCCACATGTAATCGCAACACTACTATCGTAATGTATCATCCCTTCTATCGTTGATGTATTGTCAGAACGTCTTAATCCTAAAGGGGTTGCGATATAGTGCCCTCCATCTTGAGTATGGGCTTCAGTAATTTTTTTATCCTCAGTAACATATATTTTATTGCATATGGCACCATCGGGAAGAGTGAATGGCAGTGTCATATATAAAAAATCGTCTTGGCCGGAACTTATATAACCCTCTGGTTGCATATTAACCTCTCAGTGTCTTATTGAATCTATTAATGATATATTATAGCTATTTTGTCTTTTTTCCCGTTTTCCAATGTGTCTTGATTTTTTTTCTCCTGTTGGTGTGGACAGTTAATATATTAGCTGAAATCATATGTGTAAGTGTGGTGTAAAAAAATAAAATAGTATAGTGCCATCGGTTGTACTATTTGCAGCAAAGCACATACCGAGTAGAAGAAATGACAGTTAACATAAATTTTTTGTGGTTTTTATTAGGCGATTTATATGTAACCCAATGTCTCGTTGAAAGCGAAGGTTGAGGTTGGTTGCTCTGCAACAACGAAATTATAAATTAAGGTAGGAGCTCACGTGTGGATAGTGGGCGATCCACAGATAGAATGATTAGACATGGAGGCGCACAATAATCTGGAATGTAGGCTTGTACTCATAACCATCCTATTGTTAACGCGTTATTGGGGGAGTAAACGCTGCTCTAGGGCTGCTGGTCGAGTGTGAGCTATTGGGTCTGAAAGAATAGAAACTGTTGTGGACAAAAAAGAATGATAAGTGCTGCTAAAGATAATCTATTTCTGAAATAGCCCTATCCAAATCCAGCAAAACAGGCCACAAATACGATAATAAACGAGCAGCAAGAGTGGCGGCATGGCGTGATAGGGCTTGCTTAAAACTACAATACAGGGTTGACGGTTACTTTCTGGTTGTTATTGACCATAAAATATTTTCAATAAAAGGACAGAAACAAAAAAGATTATACCGTGACGAAAAGATGAGAAAAGATTGCGAGACATAGAACAATGGCTCAGTAGTAACTGGTTGAAAAAACTATAAATTGGTTGCTAATTTTATACTGGTGTTTTTACCCAATTTAAATTCATCAGGAATTCCTGGTCGATTTATGACGCTGCAAATACTGTTCAAACACCGCCAGGGTGTCGCTAGAAATGTGATGTTCAATCCCTTCGCTGTCCAGCTCTGCCGTTTCATTCGGCACGCCGAGGCAAACCAGCAGATCAACCACAATCCGGTGGCGACGCCGTACCTTCTGCGCCAGTTGTTCACCTTCTTCGGTCAGAAAAACTCCCCGGTAAGGGCGTGACTCCACCAGACCAGCACTTTTCAACCGGGCGATGTTTTTGATCGCGGTAGGGTGCGATACGCCAAAACGTTTGGCGATATCCGTGGTTCTGGCTTCGCGGGTGGTAACCAGCAGGTCGGCAATCAGCTCAACATAGTCCTCGATCAGCGCATTGGATTGCGCCTCACGAGCGCGGGTGAAGCGCAGGGCATGTTCAGCCTCGTCCGGCATTTCAGCCACCACGGGGCGTTCTGCGTCGTCTGGTGCGCTTGTTGCCATAGTCTGAGACGTCCTTTAAACGATAAACCAGTAAGTTGCAGGTTAATGCAGTTCCGCCATACGTTAGTCCAAAGACGACGCATTATCAATTCGGCTGGCGTATTCGATGACAATAAGAAATATTTGTACACAAAGGCAGTTAATCTTCCATTTTGCATAAAGTGTAGCCGATGCTACATTGCTGTGAGTGTTGGGTGAAAAATAACCAGAAAAAGATTGAGGGTAAATCATGCGTGATGCGGCAACCACCACATCGTTAACCGAACGAACCAATACGGCAATTGGTAACGCGCTTGCCGGGCGTAAGCGTGGTGCATTCACGCCGCTACTGTTCGCCGGCCCTGCAGTGATTGCCTCTATTGCTTATATGGACCCCGGTAATTTCGCCACCAATATTCAGGCCGGTTCGAAATACGGCTACAGCCTGTTATGGGTGGTGGTGATGGCTAACCTGATCGCCATGCTGTTTCAGGCGCTGTCGGCCAAGCTGGGTATCGTCACCAACCGCAATCTGGCGGAAATGTGTCGCGATCAATTTTCTCGTCCGGTGGTCATTGGCATGTGGTTGCTCAGTGAGGTGGCGGCAATGGCTACCGATCTGGCTGAGTTTCTCGGCGGTGCGATAGCGCTGGCGTTACTGTTCAATATGCCGCTGCTGCCAGGCATGGGGGTGACGGCGGTGATCACCTATGCCTTGCTGATGGTGGAGAAGAAAGGTTTCCGTCCGGTAGAACTGATGATCGGCGGCTTGGTCGCGGTGATTGCCCTGTGTTATCTGGTCGAGATGTTTATCGTGCCGGTCGATTGGGCGGCAGCGGGTATGGGCATGGTCACGCCGCAGTTGCCGGATGCACAGGCGCTGACCATTGCCGTCGGTATCATTGGTGCCACCGTGATGCCGCACGCCATCTTCCTGCACTCGGGGCTGACCCAGCACCGTGCGCCGGCCAGTGACAGCGGCGAGCGCCGTAAACTGCTGCGTTTTTCCAATATTGAAGTGGTGATTGCGCTATCTATCGCCGGGATGGTGAATATCGCCATGGTGATTATGGCCTCCAGCGCCTTCCATGCCGGTAATAGCGATGTGGCTGAGATTGGTACCGCTTATCATACGCTGACGCCACTGTTTGGTGCCGCCGCCGCCGGTATCTTCCTGATGTCGCTGATTGCCTCCGGGATTTCCAGCTCGGTGGTGGGCACCATGGCGGGCCAGATGATCATGCAGGGCTTTGTCGGTTTCCGCATTCCGGTATGGGTACGCCGCATGGTGACCATGATCCCGGCGTTCATCGTGGTCGCGTTAGGGGTTAATGCCACGGATGCACTGGTTTACAGCCAGGTGGTGCTGAGCCTGGCGCTGCCGGCGCCGATGATTGCTCTGGTGATGTTCACCCGCCGTCGCGACATTATGGGCGAATTTGTCAACAGTCGCCTGACCAGCCTGGTGTCAATCATCGGAACGGTGATTATTATCCTGCTCAATATGGTGTTGCTGCTGCAGACTTTCGGCGTTGCTATCCCCGGTCTGGGTTAACTGACAAGCCGTGCAGTCGTTGCTGTCACGGCTTGACGTCCAAACCATCACTGCTACAAATTCCCCACGCCGCCGTCGATCAACAACTCACTGCCGACCATAAAGGCGGACTCGTCAGACGCCAAAAACACCGCCGCCTTGGCTAATTCCAGCGCCGTGCCCATGCGGCCGATCGGCACCAGGGCGCGGATCTCGTCGCGCAGTGCTTGCTCATCGGCATCCTTCAACCCGAGCTTGCCCAGCGCCGGGGTTTCTGTCGGGCCGGGGCTGAGGCCGTTAACCCGGATCCCGCGCGGATGCAATTCACCAGACAGCGTTCTGGCCAGCGACAGCAGGCCGGCTTTGCTGGCGGCGTAAACGTTGCTTAACGGCAGGCCAATATGTGCGCTGACCGAGCCACACAAAATAATCGACGCCGGATTGGCCAACAGTGGCAACAATGACTGGATCAGAAAGAACGGCCCCTTGAGATTGATATCCATCAGCCGCTGATAGCTCTGCTCATCCCATTCCTGCAACGGGTGGTGGGTGACGTCGCCGGCGTTGATGTACAACACATCGAGGCGCGGCCAATGGCTGGCCAACTGCTGTGCCAAACTACGCTGATCAGCAATATCCCCGGCATCGCTGCGCAACAACAGAACCTTGCCCAGAGCTGCCCCCGCCTCGTCGAGGCCACTTTGGCTGCGACCGGTGATCGCCACGGTGGCACCTTCGGCAATAAACTGACGCGCAGTTTCCAGACCAATACCGCTGGTGCCGCCGGTGATCAACGCATATTTACCTTTAAGTCGTGACATAGCCCACTCCCGTTTGTTGTCGATGCAGGCATTATTTGCGCTATAGTACCTTTTGCATAGTAGGCACCTTTTGGATACTAAGGGACAAGGTGGGATGAAATGACCGATGCAGGGCGTTCGACAGCGGAAAAAAATTTAGCGGTGTTACCGGCCGCGGGCGAACCTTGCCCAATGGTGGGTTTTGTGAATCTGGTGGCGGGGAAATGGGCGATCCCGATCCTTTACCGACTGATATTGATCGACAGCCCGGTGCGTTTCAGCGAGTTGCAGCGTGCCGTGGCACCGATCGCCCAGAAAGAGCTGACACGCCAACTGCGGCAGTTTGAACAGCGCGGCCTGGTCACGCGACAGGTGTTCCCGGAAGTCCCGCCGCGTGTTGAATACCAGATTACGCCGCTGGGCAAAACGCTGCGCCCGACGCTCGACTCGTTGGCCAACTGGATGCGCACACACGCACCCCAGTTGATAGAAGCTTAGTCGCCAATGCCCGGCGGGTTGATGGTAGAGCGTGGGACCTTCTCATCGCGCTCGCCCCAACGGTCCAGCACCTGGCCGTACTCGCCGCTGGCGATCACCCCATTGATGGCGGCATTGATGGCCGCAACCAGACCGTTATCTTTTTTGGTGGTCACCGCCACATAGGCCACGTTCGGGCCAATGCCGACCATTTTGGTTTTGCCGGTCAGTGCCGCCTTGTAGGCGCCGGTAGAGTGGGGGCCGAAGAAGGCGTCGACGCGTCCAGACTGAATGCTCAGGTTGGCGGCGGCATCGTCGGTGACATAAATCGGTTGCACCGGCGCCAGGCCGTTGGCGCGGTTCTGTTTATCCCAGCCAAGCAGGATATTTTCCTGATTAGTCCCCGAGCCGACAATAACCCGCAGCCCGGCAATGTCCGCAGGTTGGTTGATTGAGGTGATTTTGCTGGTGGATTTCACATAAAACCCCAGCGTATCCACGCGGTAGGTGGCAAAATCAAACTTGGTCTTGCGCAGTTTGGTGACGGCAATATTGAAAATGGCGGCATCGTACTTGCCCGAACTGATCCCGAGCGGCCAGTCCTCCCAGGAGGTGGGCACCAGATTCAGTTCCAGCCCCAGGCTGTCCGCCACCAGTTGTGCAATATCCGGGTCGCTGCCAATCAGCGTTTTATTGTCTTCGGCAAACAGCGCCAGCGGCGGGGAGTTTTCAGACGCCACCGCTACGGTCAGCTTGCCCGGCACGGCAAAAGGGTAATTCGCCGGGATCAGTGCCACCGCGGCCGGGTTTTTCGCTGCACGCAAATGTTGCTGATTAGCCTGCAGGTCAATAATGCTTTTGGTTTCAGCCGCTACGTGGCCGCACAGCAGCAGCGCGCTCAGTACCAGGGTTTTGCATCGCATGTTGTTACCTATCCGTTTTTAATCATAGGGTTACTATTGGCGGCGGCAACAGGCAAGTAAAGCAACATTAGTGAATAACCAAAGTGAAAAAAATCAGATGAATGCCACCGGGCAACGCTGACCGCGGCGCGATTTCCCTGACCGGTTGTCTGATTCTGCATCACTCAACGCGGAAAGTGCGCAATCAGGTTGAAAGCAGTAGAATTTGTCACTCATACTGCGTACAGCTTTTTTTCCTCTACAAGGAACGCCAGATGGCCGAAGAAACGATTTTCAGTAAAATTATCCGCCGCGAAATCCCTGCTGATGTGGTCTACCAGGACGAACTGGTCACCGCTTTCCGTGATATTTCACCTCAGGCCCCGACCCATATTCTGATCGTACCCAATGTGCTGATCCCCACCATCAACGACGTTACTGTTGAGCACGAGGCCGCTCTGGGCCGCATGATCACCGCCGCCGCCAGGATTGCCGAGCAGGAAGGCGTCGCCGAAGACGGCTACCGTCTGATTATCAATTGCAATCGCCATGGCGGCCAGGAGGTCTATCATATTCATATGCATTTGGTCGGTGGCCGCTCCCTGGGGCCGCTGCTGTCACGCTAATCGAGGAAAATAATGCGCTATAGCAAACCCCTGCGTTGTCTGATGGCGCTGACGTTACCCGCCATCATACTGATGGGCTGTAGCAGCCCGCGTGGCATTGCGGTTAATGACCGCCAGACGGTAGTGATGGATTCGCCGGTGCTGACCGCGGGCATTCTGGCAGACAATCCGTCGATTTCGAATGCTTCCGGGCGGGTGATGGCGACTTCGGAACTCAGCAACAGTCAACCAACGCCGGTCACGGTGCACTATCGCTTCTACTGGTATGACGATCAGGGGCTGGATATACGGCCTTTTGAAGCGCCGCGCACCATCACTATTGCGCCAAATTCAGACGCCACCATTTACTCGCTCAATGGCAACCTCGATGCCAAGCGCGTGCGCCTGTATCTATTCTTGTAAACTCTTGGTTCATTGAGAGAGGGATTAATGAAAAAGTATCTATTTGTCGCGCTGGCCGCGTTGGTGTTAACCGGTTGTCTGTCGCGCCCGCCGGAGCCGGAACAACCACAACCGCCGGTAACCGTTGAGCCGGTGACGCCGCCGGTGGTCGAAGAACCACAGCCGCCGGTGACCGAACCGGTGCCGCAACCGCCAAAGATCCAGCAGCTCGATTGGCTGAGCAGCGTGCAGCCGCTGGTGAATCAGATGCTGAAAGCCGATGGCGTTAATCCGGGCAGCGTGTTGCTGCTCGACAGCGTGAAGAACAACACCAACGGTGCATTGCAGACTGCGAAAGCGACTTCCGCACTGCACAAGGCTTTGGCTTCAAATCAAACCTTCTCCATCGTGCCGGAAGCGCAGTTGGCCACCGCCAAACAGACGCTGGGCCTGTCGGCGGATGACAGCCTGGGTTCACGCAGCAAGGCGATTGGTCTGGCGCGTATCGTTAGCGCGCAGTATGTGCTGTACAGCGACGTCAGTGGTGATGTGAAGTCACCTACGCTGGATATGCAATTGATGCTGGTGCAAAGCGGTGAAATCGTCTGGTCAGGCAATGGCGCCGTTACACACTGAAGCCGCACTGCGAAGACTGATTGAGCACGAACTGCCGGCGGTGAAAACCGCCGGTTGTCGTTTCAGCCCGGTGCAGGGACTGACCGGTGAAAGCTGGCGGATTGAAGGTGAGGGCGTGCAGCTATTGGCTCGCCAGCAAAGCGCAGAGAAAAGCGCGTTGGGTGTCAGTCGCCGGCGTGAGGCGCGGGTGCTGTGTCGTGTCGGTAAGGACATTGGGCCGCAGGTTTTAGCGCAGAATAATCAGTGGATTATATTGCAATGGCTCACTGGTGACGTTGTCACTGAGGCGACTTTTACCCGCTTGAATAAGGACGGCAATCTGGCTGAGTTGATGGCCGGTTTGCATCAACGGTCGCCCAGTGGTTACCCGCTGAGCCTGCATCGGCAGTTTACTCGTTACTGGCAGCAGCTGGATCCCCGACGCCTGACACCCGCCTGGCTAAAGCTGCATCAGCGTTTTCTGCGTCGTCGGCCCCCAACGCCGTTAAAACTGGCTCCCCTGCATATGGATATTCATCCGGGCAATCTGATTGCACAGGGCCAAGGCTTGCGGCTGATTGACTGGGAGTATGCGGCCGACGGAGATATCGCGCTGGACATCGCCGCACTGTTTCGCGGCAATGCCTGGCCGCCAGCCGAACAACTGCGATTTTTGCGGCATTATGCTCGCATCGGCTACTCAAATTTACCCTTGCTGAGCGCACAGGTGCAGCGTTGGTTGCCGTGGGTAGATTATCTGATGCTGTTATGGTTTGAAGTGCGCTGGCAACAAACCGGCGATCCTGAATTTTTGCGCTGGGGCGCAGTGTTGCACCGGCGTTTTTGTTTAACATCCCCATGTTCTGAATAAATAGTGAAGTGAGGTGGCCGTGGGCCCAGTAATGTTAGATGTCGCCAGCTATGAGCTGGACGCAGAAGAACGTGAGATCCTGAAACACCCGATGGTGGGCGGCCTGATCTTGTTCACCCGCAATTTCCACGATGCGCAACAGTTGCGCGAGCTGGTACGCCAAATCCGCGAGGCTTCTCACGATAGGCTGGTGGTGGCGGTGGATCAGGAAGGTGGCCGTGTGCAGCGCTTCCGCGAGGGTTTCACCCGTCTGCCGGCAGCGCAGTCATTCGCCGCATTAAACGAAGTGCATGAGGGCGGGCGTCTGGCACAGGAGGCGGGCTGGTTGATGGCGGCGGAAATGATTGCGCAGGATATCGATATCAGTTTTGCCCCGGTACTGGATATTGGCCACGTCAGTGCGGCGATTGGCGAGCGCTCGTTCCACAGCGATCCGCAGCAGGCGCTGGTGATGGCCGAGCGCTTTATTCTGGGCATGCACAGCGCCGGGATGAAAACCACCGGCAAGCATTTCCCTGGCCACGGTGCCGTCAGTGCGGACTCGCACAAAGAAACCCCGCGCGATCCGCGTCCGCTCGCTGAGATCCGCGAACATGATATGGCGATCTTCCGTGAATTGATTAACCGTCAGCTGCTCGACGCCGTGATGCCGGCGCACGTCATCTATACTGAAGCAGACCCACGTCCCGCCAGCGGCTCGCCTTACTGGCTAAAACAGATCCTGCGTCAGGAATTGGGCTTTGATGGCGTTATCTTCTCGGACGATCTGTCGATGGAAGGGGCGGCGATTATGGGCAGTTATGCCGAGCGCGGCCAGGCAGCACTGGATGCCGGTTGTGACATGATCCTGGTGTGTAATAACCGCGCAGGGGCGGTCAGCGTGCTGGATAACCTGTCCCCGGTCAAAGCAGAGCGGGTGAAGCGGTTATATCATCGCGGTCAGTTCACCCGTCAGGAGCTGCGTGATTCTGCGCGCTGGCAACAGGCGCATAAAGAATTGAATGCGCTCAGCGAACGCTGGGAAGAGCACAAACAGCGTAATGCCGGGTGAACCCAGGACGTCGTAGTGCGGCGTAAATGATGAGGGCTGCGGCGCGGCCCTCCGTTTGTTGCGAGGATCCAGATGATTATCTATTTACATGGCTTTGATTCCACCAGTCCCGGCAATCATGAAAAGGTATTACAGCTACAGTTTATCGATCCTGACGTACGCTTTATCAGTTACAGCACCTTGCACCCACGCCATGACATGCAGCATTTGTTGAAAGAAGTGGACAAGGCGGTTCAGCAGGGAGGCGACAAACATTCGCTGATCTGCGGAGTGGGCCTCGGGGGTTTTTGGGCAGAACGTATCGGCTTTCTGTGCGGTATCCGCCAGGTGATCTTCAACCCCAATTTGTCTCCTGAACAACATATGCAAGGCAAAATCGACCGGCCGGAAGAGTATCGCGATATCGCCACCAAGTGCGTGGAGGACTTCCGTGAGAAAAACCGCGATCGCTGTCTGGTGGTGCTTTCCCGCCACGACGAGGTGCTGGACAGCCAGCTCAGTGCTGAACTGTTGCACAAATACTATGAAATTGTCTGGGATGAACAGCAGACCCACAAGTTTAAAAACCTGTCGCCACATCTGCAACGTATCAAGGCGTTCAAGACCCTGCCTTAACAGTTTCATAACCCCTGAAAGCGCCGCAATGATTGTTCTGAACAGACAAGAATTGCGGTATTTCTTTGCCTGAAAGCCCCGTTTTTCCCGTTGAGGGACAAAATTTAAAACTGTGATCTCGCGCTAACTATTTGAATCACAATCCTCAAAATTTCGCTTCGTCCAGGCTTTAACCAAAAAAGTTTGATGTACATCAATTTTGGTATGACCAAATAACCCCACATGCTATTCTGACTTCAGATAGCAGGTTTATTTTAAGCGAACCCTATGTATTCTAAGGATATTATTTCTTTACCCTTAGGTAACAATTGGTTCACATTTAGGGGGTTATTTTGACAACGCCAAAGAAAAAAATCGTCATTGTCGGCGGTGGTGCCGGTGGTCTGGAACTGGCGACCAGCCTGGGCCATAAACTCGGTCGTAAGCACAAAGCAGAAATCACGCTGGTGGACCGCAATCACAGCCATCTGTGGAAACCTTTGCTGCATGAAGTAGCAACCGGCTCCCTTGATGACGGCGTCGACGCGCTGAGCTACCTGGCACATGCACGCAATCACTCTTTCAACTTCCAGCTGGGTTCGCTGACCAACATTAATCGCGAAACGCAAACCCTGCAGTTGGCGCAAATCTGCGACGAGCACGGTGCTGAACTGGTTCCAGCACGCGAACTGCCTTACGACATCCTGGTGATGGCGCTGGGTAGCACCTCGAACGATTTCGGTACTGCCGGCGTGAAAGATCACTGTATCTTCCTGGACAACCCCCACCAGGCGCGTCGTTTCCACAACGAAATGCTGAACCTGTTCCTCAAGTTCTCGGCACAGCCAGGGCAAAAAGAGCGGGTGAATATCGCCATCGTCGGCGGTGGTGCCACCGGTGTGGAACTGTCTGCAGAGCTGCATAACGCGGTGAAGCAACTGCACAGCTATGGTTTTGAAGGCCTGGACAACAGCGCGCTGAACGTGACCCTGGTCGAAGCGGGCGAGCGTATTCTGCCTGCACTGCCGCCGCGTATTTCCGCTGCCGCGCATCAGGAACTGAATAAACTGGGCGTGCGCGTGCTGACCAACACCATGGTCACCAGTGCGGATGCCAACGGCCTGAACACCAAGGGCGGCGAATTTATCGATGCCGATTTGATGGTGTGGGCGGCCGGTATCAAGGCGCCGGACTTTATGAAGGACATCGCCGGGCTGGAAACCAACCGCATTAATCAGCTGGTGGTGGAACCCACGCTGCAGACCACGCGCGATCCGAATATCTTCGCTATCGGTGACTGTGCCTCCTGTCCGAAAGAGGGCGGTGGCTTTGTGCCACCTCGCGCCCAGTCGGCACACCAGATGGCATCCCGCTGCTTTACCAACATTCTGGCGCTGATGAACGGCCAGACGCTGAAGCCGTACGTGTATAAAGACCACGGTTCGCTGGTGTCTCTGTCCCGTTTCAGCACCGTTGGCAGCCTGATGGGCAACCTGATGCGCGGTTCGATGATGGTTGAAGGCCGCATTGCGCGCTTCGTCTATATCTCGCTGTACCGTATGCACCAGGTCGCTTTACACGGCTATATCAAAACCGGCCTGATGATGCTGGTCGGCGGCATCAACCGGGTGATCCGCCCACGGTTGAAAATGCACTGATAGTCTCCTGAGAACGACCCACCCACGCCGGTTCGCCCGCGTGGGTTTTTTTATGCCGGTCCCCGTGCGATAGGGCAGTTTCGGGCTGATTGTTCAGCACAATGTCCCGTGATTATGGGTAAAAATCTTAAGATTCCTCCTAAACACTGGGGGTAAGGGCGATTTCCAGCATCTTTGGTCACATTGTCTTATTGCGAGGTTCTGGAACATTGTGCAGACTTTATCTTGTTTACAGACGGCGCGTCGCGCACGCCGTAAACCGGAATACCACGTGCCGCCAATGCGCAAAATAATAAGCGCGGTGCAATGTCGGTAAAATCCCCGGTACAAATGCGTGGTAACACTTTCAGGAGGATTTCCTGTGAACAAGTCAATGTTAGCCGGTGTGGGTATTGGTATTGCAGCAGCTCTGGGTATTGCTGCGGTGGCCAGTCTTGATGTTTTTTCTTCCGGTCCGCAATACGCGCAGGTTCTTGCCGCAACGCCGATCAAAGAAACCATCAAAACACCGCGTCAGGAATGCCGCAATGTAACCGTCACTCATCGTGCGCCAGTGCAGGATGAGAACCGCATTGCCGGTTCGGTTCTGGGTGCAGTAGCCGGTGGCGTTATTGGTCATCAGTTCGGTGGTGGTCGTGGTCGTGATGTGGCGACGGTGGTGGGTGCCTTGGGCGGCGGTTACGCCGGTAACCAGGTGCAGGGTGCGATGCAGAATAACGACAGCACCACCAGCACGCAGCAGCGATGCAGAACGGTCTACGACAAATCACAGAAAATGCTGGGTTACGACGTGACCTACAAGATTGGCACTCAGCAGGGCAAGATCCGCATGGATCACGATCCCGGCACCCAGATCCCGCTGGATAAAAGCGGCCAACTGGTGCTGAATAAAGCCTAATCAACAGACAAGAATTAAACCCGCGGACAGTGTTAGTTCTGATCGTTTAACGCAGTTAAGCGAGCGGCATTAATATTGACGCGGGTTTCTGTATTCTTAATCCCCACCGTTTTATCCCCAGGCCAGTTCTGACGTGATTTCCGACCTAATGTATCCGTGCGATTTATCCGGGCATACCTTCAATAGTGCAACAGTGTTTGTTATATTATTGTGCAGTTGAGTGGGTGTGATGGCGTCATCTCGCACCGGCCCAGTCCAGGTATTTGGTCTCCCGGAGACAGAGATAAAAACATGTTAGATTTTCGCTTTCCGACTGCAATGCAAATGGTACTTAGCGTGGCCGTGGCTGAGAAGCTGGGCGTGCGTTCGACCAGCGCGGTGCTTGCCGCCGGTCTGGAAGCCAACCCCAGTTTTATCCGCAAGCTGATGGTGCCCTTGACCAAAAATGGCATCATCGTTTCGACCCTGGGCCGTAACGGCTCGATTCACCTGGGCCGCCCGGCGGAGCAGATCACCCTGCGAGATATCTATCTGTCCGTTATTGAAGATAAACGCATTTGGGCCGCCCGACCGGAAGGGCCGGCGCGTTGTCTGGTCAGTGCCAACGCCTGCTGGTATTTCAAGTCGGTGGTGAACGAAGCGGAAGAGGCATCGCTGAACGTGCTGGCGGGCTACACGGTGGCGGATTCCCTGGCCGAGCTGGAGCGGGGCGATAAGCGTGCCTGCGCGGCATATGCAATGCAAGACGTGAAAGACGAAGAGACAGCAGAAAAATAGTCTGCGGTAGATGCGGTATAAAGCATAAGACAAAGAAAAGCCCGGTTTAAAAAAAACCGGGCTTTTTTGTGGCTATAGTGGGCGAATTATTCCGCCACTGGTTGCCGCGTTTTGCGTGTCACCATACGGCGCAGCGTGACGTAGAACACTGGGGTCAGGAACAGCCCAAACAGTGTGACGCCCAGCATGCCGGAAAATACCGTGATGCCGGTGACGCCGCGCACTTCGGCACCGGCACCGTGCCCGAGGATCAACGGAATAGTCCCGGCGATAAAGGCGATGGAGGTCATTACAATCGGCCGCAGTCGCAGACGACAGGCTTCCAGTGCCGCTTCCATAATGCTTTTGCCCTGTAGCTCCAGTTCACGGGCGAACTCGACGATCAAAATGGCGTTCTTACAGGCCAGGCCCATCAATACCACCAGCCCCACCTGCACGAACACGTTGTTGTCACCGCCGGTCAGCCAGACCCCGAACAGTGCCGACAGCATGGTCATCGGCACGATCAGGATCACCGCCAATGGCAGCGTCCAGCTTTCGTACAAGGCTGCCAGCGCCAGGAAGGCCAGCAGCACCGCCACCGGGAAGACAATAATGGCCGCATTGCCCTGGGTGGACTGCTGATAGCTCAGATCGGTCCACTGAATGTTCATGCCGTTCGGCAACAGCTTGCTGGCCATGACCGTCAGTTCACTCATGGCCTGTGACGATGACAGCACACGCGGATCGGCATCACCAATCAGGTCTGCCGCCGGGAAACCGTTGTAACGGATCACCGGATCCGGGCCGTAGGTGGTGCTGATGCTGACCATGCTGCCAATCGGCACCATTTCCCCCTTATCGTTACGGGTGCGCAGGTTGGCGATGTCCTCCACGCTGTCGCGGAATTGACCGTCGGCCTGCGCCATCACCTTCCAGGTGCGGCCATAGCGGTTGAAGTCATTGATATAAGACGAACCGAGATAGGTCTGCAAGGTGCTGAACAGCGCGTTGAGCGGTACCCCTTGCGCCTTGGCCTTGTCGCGGTCAATTTTCGCGTCCAGCTGCGGTACGTTGGCCTGATAAGACGAGATCGGGAAGCCCATACCCGGAGTTTGCATGATAGCGCCCGACATGGTGTTGATTGCGGTTTGCAACGCGCCATAGCCCAGACCGGCACGATCCTGAATATACAGGGAGTAACCGGAACCCTGGCCGATACCGAGGATCGGTGGCGGCATAATCGAGAACGCAAACCCTTCCTGGATCTGCGAGATCTTGGCGTTAATCTCGGCATTAATTTGCGCCGCACTGCGGGTGCGGGTGCTTAATGACTCCAGCGCAAAGAACACGGTGCCGGTGTTGGGCGTATTGGTAAATTGCAATGCATTCAGCCCGGGGAAGGAAACCGCATCCGTCACCCCGTCGACGCTCAGGCCGATGGCGCTCATCTTGCGGATCACCGCGTCGGTACGTTCCAGCGACGCGCCCTCCGGCATTTTCACGCCGCCAATCAAATAAAGCTTGTCCTGAGTCGGAATGAAGCCACCGGGCACGGTTTTAAACATCACCCCGGCGGCGCACAGCAGCAGCACATACACCACAAATACCGCGCCGCGTTTGCCCAGCGCCCGGGAAACCCCACGTTGATAACGTTGTGAGCTGCTGGCAAAGAAGCGGTTAAATGGACGGAACAGCCAACCAAACAACCGATCAATCAGGCGTGATGGCATGTCTTTCGGTGCACCGTGCGGCTTCAGCAGCAGCGCCGCCAACGCCGGTGACAGGGTCAGCGAGTTGATAGCCGAGATCACGGTCGAAATGGCGATAGTCACGGCGAACTGCTTATAAAACTGGCCGGTGACCCCGGACAGAAACGCCATCGGCACGAACACTGCGCACAGCACGACGGCGATGGCGATAATCGGGCCGGACACTTCACGCATTGCCTGGTGCGCCGCCGCCAGCGGTGACAGACCTTCCTCGATATTACGCTCGACGTTTTCCACCACCACAATGGCATCATCGACCACGATACCGATGGCCAGCACCAGTCCGAACAGGCTCAGGGTGTTGAGCGAAAAGCCCAACAAATAGAGCGCTGCAAAGGTACCGACGATGGAGATGGGGACCGCCAGCAGCGGGATGATCGACGCACGCCAGGTTTGCAGAAACAGGATCACCACCAGAACCACCAGCAGCACCGCTTCGAGCAGGGTATCCACCACCGAGCTGATCGAATCGCGCACGAATACCGTCGGGTCGTACGGGGCTTGCCAGCTCATGCCGTCCGGAAAGCGGGTCGACAGCTCGGCCATTTTGGCCCGCACCGCGTTGGACAGCTCGATAGCATTGGCCCCCGGAGCCTGGAAGATACCAATCCCCACCGCGTCTTTGTTATTGAGCTGGGCACGCAGCGCGTAGCTGCCGGAGCCCATTTCAATGCGTGCGACGTCGCGCAGGCGAACGACTTCGCCGTTGTCGCCGCTCTTGAGGATAATATTGCCGAACTCTTCCTCGGTCTGCAGACGGCCCTGCGCATTGATCGACAGCAGATAATCACTGCGGGTCGGCATCGGTTCCGCACCCAGTTGGCCGGCAGAAACCTGCACGTTCTGCTCCTGCATGGCAGAGACCACGTCAGAGGCCGTCAGCCCGCGAGAGGCAACCTTGTTCGGATCGAGCCAAATACGCATGGCGTACTCACCGGCACCGAAAATCTGTACCTGGCCGATACCGGGCAGGCGAGCCAGCTCATCCTTGACCTTCAAAGTGGCGTAGTTGCGCAGGTAGAGCGAATCGTATTTGCCGGAAGGGGAGACCAGATGGACCACCAGCGTCAGGGCCGGGGATTGCTTCTGGGTCGTCACCCCTTGCCGCCGCACATCCTCAGGCAGGCGTGCTTCGGCCTGCGCCACGCGGTTTTGTACCTGCACCTGTGCCTGATCGGGGTCTGTTCCTGGGCGGAAGGTGACGGTGGTGACCAGCACGCCGTCAGAACCGGCCACCGACTTCATGTACATCATGTTTTCGACGCCGTTGATCGCCTCTTCCAGCGGCGTTGCCACCGTCTCGGCGATCTCTTTCGGGTTAGCGCCGGGGTATTGAGCACGTACCTGCACGCTGGGCGGTACCACGTCCGGATATTCGCTGATCGGCAGCAGCGGGATGGCAATAACACCGCCGACAAAAATCAGAATCGACAGTACCGCGGCAAATATCGGCCGGTCGATGAAAAAACGGGAAAAGTCCATGGATCAGGATCCTTTACTGGGGCTTAGTTAAGCGCGGAAGCGTCGGCGTTGATCGCCACGTTTTTGGCAGCGACCGGCATACCCGGCATAAACACTTTTTGCATGCCGTCGACGATCACCCGGTCACCGGCAGACAGCCCCTTCTGTACAATACGTAGCCCACCGGCCACCCGGCCCACTTCGATATCGCGTCGTTGCGCCTTGCCGTCCTTATCGACGATATAAACAAACTTGCGATCCTGATCGGTCATTACCGATTTATCGTTGATTAACATGGCATTGAACTCGGCGCTACCGGGCATCTGCACCCGGGCGAATAGCCCTGGAGTGAAGCGGCGCTCAGCGTTTTCCAGCAGGGCGCGCATGCGAATAGTGCCGGTACCGGCATTCAGCTGGTTGTCGGTAAAATCAACGATGCCCTGATGCGGATAGCCGTCTTCGCCGACCAGTCCGACTTTCACCGGCAGTTTTGTCGTGCGTCGCCCATCGTTTTGGTAACGCAGAAAAGTGGCTTCATCGACGTCGAAATAGACGTAAACCTTGTCGAGCGACACCAGCGTGGTGAGTACGCTGGCACTGTCGCCGGTAGTCACCAGGTTGCCGGCGGTGATCATCGCGCGGCTGGCGCGCCCGTCAATCGGCGCAATCACTCGGGTAAAGTCGAGGTTCAGTTGCGCCAGGTCGAATTGGGCCTGAGCCGCCAATACGTTGCTCTGTGCCTGTGCGGCGGAGGAGCGGCGTTGTTCCCACACCTCGGTCGAAATTGCCTGGCTGCCGATCAGTTTCTCGGTACGGCCGGATTCGCTGCGGGCCAGCGCTGCCTGATTGCGTGCCCGCACCAGTTCGGCCTGTGCCTGCTCACGAGCGGCGCGGTAGGTACGATCGTCGATGGTGAACAGCACCTGACCTTTTTTCACTTCATCGCCTTCGGTGTAATTCACTTTATCGATATAGCCGGAAACCCGAGGCCGTAGCTGGACGCTTTGCACCGCCTCGATGCGACCGTTAAAAGCATCCCATTGGCTGATGGGTTTTATCACCACGTCGGTGGTGCTGACGGCCGGTGGCGGGGGGGCCGCATTGTGAGCGACGCTGTTGTCACACCCGGCCAGCAGAGCGACCAGCAACGCGACGGCAGAGAGGCGAGTGCTGATACCGATGCCGCTTTGGCGACGGCGTGAATGGAACAATGAGTTTGGCTGGCTTGGCATTATTTTTCTTTCCAGTAGTAAGCACGATCTGGCGATACACCCGGCCCTGTTATCCGGGTAACTTCCCTGGCCTGTGACCGGCGGCAGAGCGGTTGCACCGGTCATCGGCGCAACGGTTAGGTTTTGAAACACATTGTTGTCACATTAATGTATCAATATCGGTTACATTAATTGGCTGGATTATAGAAGTGCCTCTCTGTTAAATGCAATAATAAAAATTGCATTTAATGCGAAACTGCTGCAACGTAATGGCATCGGGCAGCGGATCTACCTGCCAAGTCATGGGAGCGTCAGCATGAACAGCACGGGTTTTATTACTGATTTGATTGAGTGGATTGATAACAATCTGGAAGAGAAGCTGGATATCAACACCGTCGCGGGCCGGGCGGGGTATTCCAAGTGGCACCTGCAGCGAATGTTCAAACGCCAGACCGGTTACGCGCTGGGAGAGTATATTCGCATGCAGAAGCTGAGGGTCTCGGCGGAGCGCCTGGCCAACAGCGGCGAACCGATCGTCAGCGTGGCGATCTCACTCGGCTTTGACTCGCAGCAGTCCTTCAATCGCAGTTTTAAACGCCACTATGGTCAAACCCCGGGCGACTGGCGCCGTGGCGTGATGCAGCCATCCATGGCGGCTGGCCACACGCATTGAGGCGGATTGCCGACAACAAAAAAGCCTGAACTTGCGTTCAGGCTTTCTCGTAAAATATGGCGGTGAGGGAGGACTTGATTCGCTGCGCTCACCCTCCCGGTCGGTATGATATGCAAAAAAAAAGTCTGGAGGTTAATCCAGACTTTCTCTTTAAATATGGCGGTGAGGGAGGGGTTCGAACCCTCGATACACTTACGCGTATACACACTTTCCAGGCGTGCTCCTTCAGCCACTCAGACACCTCACCGTATTTTTCCGTTGCGTACTCACTGGTGCAACGGGGCGCTACTATAGGGAGAGAGGGCGATCCGGTCAAGCAGAATTTCGGCGTTTCGGTGCGTCCGCTTAAGCCGTGTTCGCTTTGCTGAAAACTGCGGCGAACGGCAGGGGCGAGGGGCGGCACCAGAATTCCCTGTCTCGCAGACAACAAAAAAGCCTGAACTTGCGTTCAGGCTTTCTCGTGGAATATGGCGGTGAGAGAGGGGTTCGAACCCTCGATACACTTACGCGTATACACACTTTCCAGGCGTGCTCCTTCAGCCACTCAGACACCTCACCGTTTTACTTCATCGCTAACGCATTGCGCTGTCGACGGGCGCTAATGTAGGAGAATCTGATCCCAGCGTCAACCCTCTTGTGACATAACCATGACCGTTTAGCTAAACTTGCAGCAATTTGCTGATTTCCCGAGCGATCGGCCGGCATGTCGCATCAATTGAGGGGGGAGACATGGCGTAAAATTATATAGCAGGCTAATATTTGAGCGCTTCAGTATGCGTTAGCTCAATATATCAGCAACAGTGAAGTCCATAGTGCTGTTATATGCATTAATACTGGATTATTAGTCATATGTGTCGCTAAATGGAAAGGTGCTGGCGCGGGGTTTTGGCAAGGATTATCACACCGCCGCGCAGGTTGCCGGGCAACGACCCGGCGATAAGCAGACAGGGATTGATCTATCAAATAATAATGCAGCAGAGGTTCACTTTGACTTCGTCAGATTCCACACCGACGGCGCCACAACGCCATGCCATCCCCCCGGGAGCCGGGGCACTGTTCTTTATCCAAATCTTCGCCACGCTGGGTTTTGCCGTGCTGTACTCCACGTTGGTACTGTACGCCACCAAGCGTTTGGGCTTCAGCGAAACGAACGCTAACGCCATGATGGGCGTATTCGGGGCGTTCAACTACGGCTTGCATATGTTCGGCGGCTATCTGGGTGGGCGCTTCCTCAGCAACCGCAACCTGTTCGTACTGGGTATGGTGCTGCAGGTGATTGGCTGCGCGTTGATCGCCGTGGCGGGTGTCTGGGGACTTTACTGGGGCCTGGCGATGTTCCTGACCGGCAGTGGGCTGAACGTCACCTGCATTAATATGATGTTGACCCAGCGTTTTAAGCCGGACGACGATCGGCGTGAATCTGCCTTCCTGTGGAACTATGCCGGGATGAACCTGGGGTTCTTTGTCGGTTTTACCGTCGCCGGCTATTTCCAACTGACCGAAAACTACCGCGCGTTGTTCCTGTTCGCCACTCTGGGCAATGCGGCGGCAATTATCGTTGCCGTCAGCCGTTGGCGCATTCTGGCCGATCTCAACACACCATTGCATGACGCCAGCCGTGGAGAATATCGCTGGCGCATGCTGGTCGGGTTAGCGGTATTGGTGGTGTTGGTGCCTATTATCCGCGTGATGCTGACCCACGCCGAGTTTAGCGGTCACTTCGTCATTGGCCTCGGCGTGCTGATTTTCCTGATGCTGTGCGTGGTCACGTTACGTCATCATCCGCGTGATGAACGTCGCCGGATGACCGCTTATCTGATCCTGGCATTGGGGTCACTGGTGTTTTGGTCGCTGTATCAGTTGGCGCCAATGGGGCTGATGCTGTTCTCCGAGCACAACATCAATTTGAATGTCTACGGCATTCAGGTGGCACCGCAATGGATCCAGAACATCAATACGTTGGTGATCGTGGTCGGTGGGCCGCTGATGGCCTGGTGGTTCAATCGCCTGCGCGCCCGTGGCTGCAAAATCGACATTCCCATGCAGTTTTCCGGTTCGCTGTTTTGTATCGGGCTGGGTATGCTGGTCTTGCCGTTGGGTATCAGCCTGGCCGGCGGTGACGGGCTGGTGGCGTTTAAATGGATTGCCATCAGTTATGTGCTGCAGAGCATCGGTGAACTGATGATTTCCCCGATCGGCTACGCGATGATCGGCAAACTGGCTCCCCCGCGCTATCAGGGGGTGATGATGGGCTGCTGGATGATGGTCACCGGCGTCGCTTCGGTATTGGCGGGCTACGTCTCGGGCCTGATGCCGGAAAACAGCGGCAGTACCCCGGTGTTGACCAACCCCGGTTACAGCGAGGTGTTTAGCGTACTGGGCTGGGGAGCCGCAGGTGTCGGCGTGGTGATGCTGATTTTGATCCCGCTGCTGCGCCGCCTAATCAGGCACGACACCCCGGTCGCAGCCTGAGAGCCCGCCGTATGAACACAGCCCCACTGGTCGGGGCTGTTTTCGTTTTGGGCTTTAACGCTTGCATCTGCCGACGAATCGCGGAAGTCTGGATGGAAATAGATAAAAACAGACGGAGTCGCGAAGATGAACATCATTTTTTACCACCCTTTCTTTAATGCCGAGGAATGGCTGGCAGGCCTGTCACAGCGCCTGCCGCAAGCGCAGGTTCGTGCCTGGCAACCGGGCGATGATCGTCCGGCAGATTACGCGTTGGTGTGGCGGCCACCCCATGAGATGTTGGCTAACCGTGGTCGGTTGAAAGGCGTGTTTGCCCTCGGTGCCGGCGTCGATGCCATCCTGGAGCAAGAACGTGCTTACCCCGGTACCCTGCCGGCAGGTGTGCCGTTGCTGCGCCTTGAAGATACCGGCATGGCGCAACAGATGCAGGAATATGCCCTGAGCTACGTACTGCGCTATTTCCGCCGTTTTGATGAATACCAACTGTTGCAACAGCAGCAAGAGTGGCGGCCGCTCGATCCCCATCAGCAGGATAACTTCACTATTGGCATTCTCGGTGCCGGGGTGTTGGGCAAAAGCGTGGCGCAGAAGCTGACGGCGTTTGGTTTTAACGTGCGTTGCTGGAGCCGTAGCCCCAAACAAATCGACGGCGTGCAGAGCTTTGCCGGGGCCGAACAGCGCGCCGCGTTTCTCGATGGTGTGCAATTGCTGATCAATCTGCTGCCCAATACGCCGGAAACCGCCGGGATCCTCAATCAGCAACTGTTCGCGCATTTGGCGCCGGGGGCTTATCTGATCAACCTGGCACGGGGTGCGCATTTGGTTGAGGACGATCTGTTGCAGGCGCTGGAGCAAGGCCAACTTGCCGCCGCCACGCTGGATGTGTTCGTCACCGAGCCGCTGCCGCAGGCGCATCCGTTCTGGCGTCATCCGCGTGTCACCATTACCCCGCATATTGCTGCCATCACCTTGCCGCAAGCGGCGATGGATCAGATAGCGGCGAACATTCTCGCGCTTGAGGCCGGACAAACACCGGCCGGAGTGGTAGATGTGCTGCTCGGTTACTGACCTTCCGGTGATGCACCTGCTAAACTCGATAAATAACAAACCGCGCCTGCCGCCGCATTCTGGCAGGCCGCTCAGAAGGAGAAGCAATGTACCCCGTTGATTTACATATGCACACCGTCGCCAGCACCCACGCCTACAGCACGCTGCATGATTACATCGTAGAAGCCCGTCAAAAGGGCATCAAACTTTTCGCCATCACCGACCATGGCCCGGATATGGCCGATGCGCCGCATTATTGGCACTTTATGAACATGCACGTGTGGCCGCGCCTGGTGGACGGCGTGGGCATCCTGCGCGGCATCGAGGCCAACATCAAAAATCGGCAAGGCGATATCGACTGCACCGGTCCGATGCTGGATAAAATCGACGTGATTATTGCCGGTTTCCACGAGCCGGTGTTTGCGCCACAGGACAAGGCGGCCAATACCGAAGCGATGATTGCTGCTATGGCGCAGGGGGACGTGCACATTATCAGCCACCCAGGTAACCCAAGATACCCGATTGATATTGCCGCGGTTGCCGCTGCGGCGGCCAGGTATGAAGTGGCGCTGGAGCTGAACAACTCGTCGTTCACCCACTCGCGCAAGGGCAGTGAAGACAACTGCCGTGCGATCGCTGCTGCAGTGCGTGATGCCGGCGGCTGGCTGGCGTTGGGCTCGGATTCCCACATTGCCTTCTCGCTCGGCGGCTTTGAACACTGCGAACGCATTATTGCCGAAGTGGAGTTCCCGCAGGAACGCATCCTTAACGTTAGCCCACGGCGCCTGCTGGACTTTCTCGAACGGCGCGGCAAGCCGGCGATTGCGGAACTGGCCGATTTGTGACATCGTCCCGGCAAATTTTTCCGTATTGTATAAGGCATTACCATGAATGAGTTTTCTGTTGTTTGCCGCGTGCTGGGCACGCTGTTTTATCGTCAGCCGCAAGATCCGTTGCTGGTGCCGCTGTTTACGTTGATCAAAGAAGGCAAACTGAAGCAACACTGGCCGCTGGAGCAGGACGAACTGTTGGTTCGGCTGCAGCAGGGTTGTGATGTCAACCAGCTCTCCAGTGATTTCAACGCGATGTTTGTCGGCAGCGAGTGCAGCGTGTCACCATTCCGCTCTGCCTATGTTGAAGGGGCGACGGAAGCGGAAGTGCGTACTTTCCTGCAACAGCGGGGCATGCCATTAAGCGAAGCGCCGGCCGATCACTTCGGTTCACTGCTGCTGGCCGCCTCATGGCTGGAAGATCAGGCGCAGGAAGACGAAACGCAGGCGCAGATCGCCTTGTTTGACGACTATCTGCTGCCCTGGTGCGGCCGTTTCCTCGGCAAAGTGGAAGCTCATGCCACCACCGGTTTTTACCGTACGTTGTCGCTACTGGCTCGCGAGTCAATTCAGGCGATGCGTGACGAACTGGCGGAGTACGAACAAGACGAAGAACAGCCGGGCGAAGAGGGCCAACAGCCTTAATGCCTTGCCGGCCGGTTTACGCCTAACGGCGGAGCCGGCCACTTTCCCCGCTACACAGGTTTTCATCCCCCATACGTAAATTGACAAATAATCCCCTAATCTGACGGTTCACCGGCGGTTTGGCCAATTTGTGCCTGCGCGCCTCGTTTCCTTAGGCAAAGGGTTAAGTATGAAAAATAACTGGATGCAGCAGATCCAATCCATGATTGGGCAAAAGGCCGGTTCAATCGGCGGGTCGGAAGGCATCGGCAAACTGCTGGCCCCGACCGCACTGGGTGGCCTGGTGGGCGTCTTGCTGGCGAACAAGTCATCACGCAAATTGGTAGGCAAATTCGGCAAGAACGCGTTGATTATCGGCGGCAGCGCGGCGGTGGGCGCGGTGTTGTGGAATAAGTACAAGCAGCGCGTGAAAGAAACCCATCAGGATGAACCGCAGTTCGGTCTGCAAACCACGCCGGTAGATTTGCGCGCCAAACGGCTGGTGCAGGCGCTGGTGTTTGCCGCCAAGAGCGATGGTCATATCGATGCGGAAGAAAAACGCGCTATCGATCACAGCCTGGAACAGCTGCAGGTGGGTGAGGAAGCGCAAAAATGGGTGCAGGAGGCCATCGACCAACCGCTGAACCCGGATCTGATCGCCCAGAGCGTGAAGAATGAAGACGAAGCGTTGGAAGTTTATTACCTGAGCTGCATGGTGATCGACGTCGATCACTTTATGGAGCGTGGTTATCTTGACGCGCTGGCGCAGTCGTTGAAGATCCCGGCGGACGTTAAGCAGGGCATCGAAAACGACGTCAACGAGAAAAAACGCGAGCTGGCATAGCGCCGCTTGGCAAGCCGGGGGGAATCGTGTCACTCTTGCCTTAATCAAGGTAAGCGGATGATTTAGCAATGATGACACCCCCTAAGGCAGAAAAACGACCTTATCCCATTACTACCCACGGCGACACGCGGGTAGATGACTATTATTGGCTGCGCGACGACGAGCGCGCAGACCCGCAGGTGCTGGACTATCTGCAGGCGGAAAATGCCTTTACCGACGCGGTACTGAAACCGCAACAGGCGCTGCGCGAAACTCTGTATGAAGAGATGGTGGCGCGTATTCCTCAGCAGGAACATTCGGTGCCTTACGTCCGGCACGGCTATCGCTATCAGACCCGCTTTGAACCGGGCAATGAATACGCGATTTACGTCCGTCAGCCGCAGGCCGAGAGCGAGCATTGGGATATCCTGATCGACGGCAATCAACGTGCCGAGCAGCGTGAGTTTTATACCCTCGGCGGGCTGGAAGTCAGTCCCGATAACCAAAAACTGGCGGTTGCGGAAGATTTTCTCTCTCGTCGCCAGTACGACATTCGTTTCAAAAACCTCAGCGACGATAGCTGGACCGACGAAGTGCTGGAAAACACCTCCGGCAGCTTTGAATGGGCCAACGACTCGGCCACCGTGTATTACGTACGCAAACACGCCAAAACGTTGCTGCCTTATCAGGTCTATCGCCACGTGGTGGGCACCGATCCGCAGCTCGATGAGCTGATCTACGAAGAAAAGGATGACACCTTCTACGTCGGGTTGGAAAAGACCACCTCCGATCGTTTTATTCTGATCCATCTGAGCAGCACCACCACCTCGGAAATCCTGCTGCTGGACGCCGATCGCGCCGACAGCAAGCCGCAGATGTTTGTGCCGCGTCGTAAGGATCATGAATACGGTATCGATCACTATCACCAGCATTTCTATATCCGTTCCAACAAGGACGGCAAGAACTTCGGCCTGTATCAAAGTGATCAGGCGGATGAAGCGCAGTGGCAGACGCTGATCGCTCCGCGCATCGAAGTGATGCTGGAGGGCTTTAGCCTGTTCCGTGACTGGCTGGTGGTGGAAGAGCGCAGCGAAGGTCTGACCCAACTGCGACAGATCCACTGGCAGAGCGGCGAAGTGAAGCGCATTGCCTTCGACGATCCCACCTACACCACCTGGCTGGCGTACAACCCGGAACCGGAAACCGAGCTGCTGCGCTATGGCTATTCTTCGATGACCACGCCGACCACGCTGTATGAGCTTAATCTCGACAGCGGTGAGCGCGTGATGCTCAAACAGCAGGAAGTGAAAAACTTCACTCCGGAAAATTACCGCAGCGAGCGGGTATGGGTGAAGGCTCGTGATGGCGTTGAAGTCCCGGTTTCGCTGGTCTACCGCCACGATAAATTTACGCGCGGCACCAACCCGCTGATGGTGTATGGCTACGGCTCTTACGGCAGCAGCATGGATCCGGCCTTCAGCGCCAGCCGCTTAAGCCTGTTGGATCGCGGTTTTGTGTTTGTGCTGGCGCACATTCGCGGCGGCGGTGAGCTGGGGCAACTGTGGTATGAAGACGGCAAACTGTTCAAAAAGCAAAACACCTTCAACGATTTCATCGACGTGACCGAGGCGTTGATCGCCCAGGGTTACGGTGACGCCAAACGGGTATTTGCCATGGGTGGCAGCGCCGGTGGCCTCTTGATGGGCGCGGTGATTAACCAGGCACCCAGGTTGTTCAACGGCATTGTGGCGCAGGTGCCTTTTGTTGATGTGGTCACCACCATGCTCGACGAGTCCATCCCGCTGACGACCGGCGAGTACGACGAATGGGGCAACCCGAACGAGCAGGCCTACTACGACTACATTTTGCAATACAGCCCGTACGATCAGGTTAAGGCGCAGGATTACCCGCATATGCTGGTCACCACCGGTTTGCATGACTCTCAGGTACAGTATTGGGAGCCGGCCAAGTGGGTGGCCAAACTGCGTGAGCTGAAGACCGACGATCGCCAGCTGTTGCTGTATACCGATATGGATTCCGGCCACGGCGGCAAGTCCGGGCGTTTCAAAGCTTATGAAGATATCGCGCTGGAGTACGCCTTTATTCTGGCGCTGGCGGAGTAACCTTCAGGCGGGCGGCTGGCGCTGCCCGCTTTTTTCAACCAATCAGATAGTATTTCAGCGTGTGCTTCATGTCCGGACTGAGGTCTTCGATAGATTTCAGCATCCAGCGTAAATAGCCGGGATCTTCCTGCGCGACGCGATCAATTTCCTGTCCACGATACTTACCGAACTTAAACTTCTTCAGCAGTACTGGCTGGTCAGTAATTTGCGCCATCTGTTCTGGCGTCCAACCTGAATCCTTGATGATGCGTTGCAATAGCGCGGCGGTGACGTAGCAGTCGTATAACGCCCGATGTGGGTAAAGCGTGGTGTCCTGCGGCAATTGAACATCGAGATTCAGCGCATAGCGCAGATATTGGTTGCCGTATTTGATGTCCGGGTACAGGTTGCGCGCCAGTTTCATGGTACAGATCCAGGCGCCGTGCATTTCTGGTAACACGCCGCGATCGAATGCCGCATTGTGCGCGACATAGTAGGGACTGCCCTGATAGCGACCAATCGCTACCGCGATGCGCGGTTTCCCTTCGACCATCTGCTCGGTGATATGGTGAATGGCCATAGCCTCAATGCCAATTGGGCGGTCGGGGCTGATTAAATCGCTCATTGGGTTGGCGATCTGTCCGTCGATCAGATCAACAGAGGCCACCTCTACCACGCCGCCTTCCAGTCCGCAGGTTTCAGTGTCTATTACGCGTAAATTCATGATTTCCTCAGAGTGGCTGCACAGGTTTAGCTTAACCGGCAGCCTGGCTCCTGCCAACCGCTGAAAGGTGGAGCGTTATTTCAGGCAACAAAAAACCCGCCTTGGCGGGTTTAATTACGGTTAGAAGTTCGCTTACTCGCCGGTCGTTTGGCCTTTCTTAGCGCGCTTGCCTGCACGTTTTTCTGCAGGGGTTTTCAACGGCTTCTTCTTCGCATTTTTTTTGCTATCCATTCCCTTACTCATGATGGCCTCTCAGTTACCTATGGTTGGGTGGGTTGCTCAGCCATTAACCCCCTTACGCCTGTCGGATGCAAGCAGGAAAGCGAGTAGTTTTGTTAATCGATTGTTTATAGGTGCAATTTTGTTTTCTTATGCATGGCTGTTTAATTATTATGATATGTTATAATATAACAATTAAATGATAACCGGAGAGCGCTATGAACGTTGTGACCTTACTAAACCAACAGCAGCTCCTGGCCATGCCGGAGTCTGATTACATGAACCCGGCGCAGCGGGCGTTTTTCCGCCAGCGCTTGCAGGACGAGCAACAAAAACTGTTGCAGCACATTGAAGCGCTGAAGAGAGATATCGACGGCGGCGAGGTGTCCGGCGACGAAGCGGACAAAGCCGCCCGCGAGGAAGACTTGCGATTGCTTTTCCGCCAGTTGGATCGTGAAAGCCGCCTGCTGCCGAAAATCAGCGCGGCGCTGACGCGATTACATAACGGTGAATACGGCTATTGTCGTGAAAGCGGCGAGCCTATCGGGCTGGCGCGCCTGTTGCTGCGGCCGACGGCGGAGCTAAGCATTGAAGCCAAAACCGCTCAGGAAATGCGTGAGCCACATCTGCGTAAACGGGGTTAAGTTCGCGGCTGGCTACGCGTGGCCAGCCGGTATTTTGCCGTCAGTTCGTATTCATTTTAAGCAAACGCACCCTAACTTGTTGGGGAGGGTAGGAGTTTTCAGGTTTTACCGTTGACCAAATGAGTGGCTTCGGCTTTTATGAGGGTATGACCCACTCAGAGACGGAAGCGCCATGGAACAATTAAGAGGTTTATACCCGCCGTTAGCAGCATACGACAGCGGTTGGCTGGACACTGGAGATGGCCACCGGATCTACTGGGAGCTGAGCGGCAACCCACAGGGTAAGCCGGCAGTCTTTATTCACGGCGGGCCGGGCGGTGGCATTTCCCCTTATCATCGCCAACTGTTCGATCCGCAGCGTTATAAGGTGTTGCTGTTCGATCAGCGTGGCTGCGGCCGTTCCAAACCGCACGCCAGTCTGGACAACAACACCACCTGGCATCTGGTGCAGGACATTGAACGGCTGCGCGAAATGGCCGGTGTCGATCAGTGGTTGGTGTTTGGCGGCTCCTGGGGCTCGACGCTAGCCTTGGCCTACGCACAGACCCACCCGCAGCGCGTTAGCGAAATGGTGCTGCGCGGTATCTTCACACTGCGTAAGCAGGAACTGCATTGGTACTATCAGGACGGTGCGTCACGTTTCTTCCCGGAGAAATGGGAGCGCGTGTTGTCGATTCTGTCAGAGGAAGAGCGTAAGGATGTGATTGCGTCTTATCGCCAGCGCCTGACCTCACCGGATCTGCAGGTGCAGCTTGAGGCAGCGAAGCTGTGGAGCGTGTGGGAAGGGGAGACGGTGACCTTGCTGCCAAGCAGCGAGTCGGCATCTTTTGGTGAAGATGACTTTGCGTTGGCGTTCGCCCGCATAGAAAACCACTATTTCACTCATCTGGGCTTCCTGGAGAGCGACGATCAGCTGCTGCGCAATGTCCCGCTGATCCGCCATATTCCGGCGGTGATTATCCATGGTCGCTACGATATGGCTTGCCAGGTGCAAAACGCCTGGGATCTGGCCAAGGCCTGGCCGGAGGCGGAACTGCATATCGTCGAGGGGGCCGGACACTCGTTTGACGAACCGGGTATCCTGCATCAGCTGATGCTGGCCACCGACAGGTTTGCCGCCAAGTGACATGAAGCCCGCCATCTCGGCGGGCTTTTTACTATTTGGACTTCGGCTCGTACGGCAGGCGTGAAAACTTGTGTGATTCGACGCGGTAATGCGCTACGCGTTCGCGGAAATAATCACGCAGGTGCGCCGGCTGTTCACGCTCAACCATTTCCGGGATCACCGGCATATTGTAGCGTTCTTTGAATGCCACGCCGGAAGCCGCGAGATCAACGTTCACTTTGTCCATCTCTTCTTTGGAAAGCTCTGCCAGATTGTAACCCACCGTATTCTCCTTACAGTTACCGCATTGGATCAGCGCAGAAGGTAATGCACCCGGCGGCGCTTGGCAAGCCTGAAGCGCAGAAGGGGAGTTAAGTACAAAGAATGACAGGTGGTATGAAGGGTTATTTATTACACTGACGGCAATGTAATCTATTTATTATCATAAATAAGAATGATTCGCTTTTTGATTAAATATATAGATGAAAATAGTTATCATAATTATTTAAATGAATAATTGGTGTTTTTAATAACTCATTGATAGTTAATGTTTTAAAAATTAAATCATCAATGATGTAAATCAGGTGTGTTTATTTTGTTTTCATCAAGGCATAATGCGGAAAAATTAAGTTGAAACCTGCAAAATAAAGGAATGATTATGCTGACGCCTGAAATGACCAAAAAGCTGAATGAGCAACTGAACCTGGAGTTTTACTCTGCCAACCTGTACCTGCAAATGAGCGCATGGTGTAGCGATAAAGGCTTTGAAGGGGCCGCCTCATTCCTTAAAGAGCATTCTCAGGAAGAGATGCAGCACATGCAACGCCTGTTCGAATACCTGAGCGATACCGGTTCCTTGCCGCTGCTGGGCAGCATCGCTGCACCGCCGGTTGAGTTTGCCTCCCTGGCGGATGTGTTCCAACAGACTTACGAACATGAGCAACTGATTACCCGTCAGATCAACGAACTGGCGCATGCGGCAATGACCGCCCACGATTACTCGACCTTCAACTTCCTGCAGTGGTACGTTGCCGAGCAGCACGAAGAAGAGAAGCTGTTCAAGTCCGTGCTGGATAAACTGGCGCTGGTGGGTAACAGCGGTAATGCCCTGTTCTTCATTGATAAAGATCTGAAGAAAATGGGTGCGGCCGGCGAAAGCGCTAACGGCCAGGTCTAATTACCTTTGTTAAAAAACCGCGTACCGGCCTTGCCTGGTGCGCGGTTTTTTATTGCCCTGAGTTTATCGCGGTTATGCAGCGATATGTGCTACCAGATCGCAAAATATCAGCGTTCTGCTCGACTTGCATAATGACACTCGTTATCATTTGACCCGATACGCTACAGGGATGGTAGAGAGTTAAAACAGTGGGTTACTGGTTAATCCCTTCTTCTGTTTACCCGTGGCGCAATCATCTGCGGTGGGTTGGGCTGCTGATACATCGCCCTGGCGGTTGGCCTTAATCCTTATCACCCTCGATTATTGCTTTAAGGGATATCACTGTGATTGGTAAAATTCGTTCTTCTTATCGCCTGCTTTCCACTATTTTCGTACTGTTTGTCGGGCTGTCCTCACAGCAGGCGCTGGCGCATGCTCATTTGAAAGTTGAGACGCCGGCGGCAGATGCCAGCGTTAGTCCGGCACCGAAAGTGCTGACGCTTAACTTCTCCGAAGGCATCGAGCCTAACTTTAGCGGCATTAAAATCACCGGGCCAGACAACGCCGAAGTGAAAACCGGCAAGTTGCAGCTCGATGCGAACAACAACACCCAGGTCAATCTGCCAATTGAGGGCGACCTGGCAGCAGGAAAATATAACGTCAGCTGGCATGTGGTTTCGGTCGACGGTCATAAAACCAAAGGCCAGTACAGCTTCACCGTAAACTAACTTATGAGTCTGGCGACCCTGTTTGTCCTGTGTCGCTTTGTGCACTTTGCGGCGGTGATGCTGATGTTTGGCACCAGCCTGTTCACCGCCTTATTGTCGCCGCAGCGCCTTTCCCCGTATCTCACCCGTGATGTGCGTCCTTTGTTGGTCTCTTGCACCTGGCTTGCCGGGCTTTCTGCCGTGGCGCTGCTGGCTATTCAGGCCGGGCAGATGGGCGACGGCTGGACCGATACCTGGCGGCTGGACGTGTGGTGGGCGGTACTGGGCACCACCTTCGGTGAGGTCTGGCGCTGGCACCTGGGCATTTCATTATTGGCGTTGCTGAGCCTGTGGCTGGCAGAACCGCGCCGCACGCAGCTTTTGGCATTACTTTCCACACTGTTGCTGGTCAGCATGGCATTCATCGGCCATGCAGCAATGCATGATGGAGCGCTCGGCGTAGCGCATCGTTTTAACCACGCACTGCACTTGTTGGCCGCCGGTTACTGGTTTGGCAGCCTGTTGCCGTTGCTGGTTTGCCTGCGTTATCTGGCTCAACCGCAAAGCCGCAGCGATGCGGTCACCACGCTGATACGCTTCTCGCGTTGGGGCCACCTGGCGGTTGCACTGGTGATGTTGACCGGTGTGATCAACAGTTTGATTATTCTCGGCCGTTGGCCGCTGGATGTCGATTCACCTTACCAGCGCCTGCTGCTGTTCAAAACCGCACTGGTGGCGCTGATGGTGATGGTGGCGTTGGCCAACCGTTACGCCATCGTCCCGGCGATGAGCAGCATGCCGCAGTTGGCACAGCGCGGGCTGGTGCTGGCCTGCTGGATAGAAGTGGGGTTGGGCGCGGGCGTGTTGCTGCTGGTCAGTTTATTTGCAACTTATGCGCCGGTGTAACATTGTGGCTTGCCGGATGCCCCCAAACTGCGGGAAAATTGAATCAAATAGCAACCTTAAGGCCACAACATGAAATCGGCATTACTTGGCATAACGCTGCTGGCAACCGCGACCGGTGCGCTGGCGGCAGATCAACTGGTGAACATCACCAAGCTGGAATACGGCAAACAGTGGGCGTTTACCAAAGAAGAAGTGACGCTGCAATGCCGCAGCGGCGGTGCACTGTTCGTGCTCAACAACAGCACGCTGATGCAGTACCCGCTCAACGAAGCCGCAGAGGCGCAGGTGAAAGCAGGGCAGCAGCGCGCCCAGCCGCTGGAGGTGATCTTGCTCGATGACGCCGCCAATCCCGGTCATAAGATGAGTGTTGAGCCGTACCGCGAACGCGCCGAGAAGCTCTGCGCGAACTAATCGCTTATCACACAATGACTTAGTTTGGGGTTAACCGGTGATGGAAATTGCGCTGAATTAATTTCATTGCGAAACTATCACTTGCCGTGTGGCTGGCTGGCAAAAATAGCGCGGTAGGCTACTCTTAAAGTGCACGGCTGAACAAGCCTTGCACAAAATGCCAACTTTTAGCGCACGGCTCTCTCCCAAGAGCCATTTCCCTAGACCGAATATAGGAATCGTATTCGGTCTTTTTTTGTGTGTTTGATTTTAAAGTATTTATTAGATGAAATAGAACCTCGATATTCGACCGCTCACTGCATCACGCATTCTCTTCCCCTTTTATTTAAGTCTATTGTTGGGTTTGTACGGCGTCCTGTATGCTGGTCATAACAGACTTTTGCTGAAGGTGAATGCTCGTTGAATACGAATAAATATGGTCAACCTGTAGGCTTTCCCTTGCCTGAATGGCAGCCCGCATCCTTTCCGCAATTGGGCGAGTTAAACGGGCAGCACTGCAAACTTTCGCCGCTTGAAATCGGTCATTGCGAAGCGCTTTTCGATGCATTTTCATTAGCAACAGATGATCGAGACTGGACCTGGCTTGGTGCAGAGAAACCTGCCTGTCTGCAAGAAATGATGCTTTGGATTAAAAATAAAATTAACGACAGTAGTCTGGTTGCCTGGGCCGTGACGGAGATGAAAAGTGGCCGCCCGGTTGGTGTGGTCTGCTATAGCTGCATTGATCCAGTTAACGGCGCACTAGAAATAGGCCATGTTACCTGGTCACCGTTGATGCAACGAACCACCATGGGTACAGAGGCCATTCACCTGCTGCTTAAAAATAGCTTTTCTTTGGGCTACCGTCGGGTTGCATGGCGTTGTGATTCACTGAATGTGGCATCCAGAAAGGCTGCTGAAAGGCTGGGATTCTCGTTTGAAGGGCGTTTTCGTCAGGCGATGACTCGTAAACAACGTAACCGCGATACGGACTGGTTATCTGTTATCGATATAGAATGGCCAAAGGTAGACAGGGCTCTATCAGGTTGGCTTTCACCCGATAACTTCACTGAAGGTGGAACTCAAAAGCGCAGTCTTGAAGCATTTTTCAAAATAACAGCAGTAGCGGAATGAAGTAAATCCATGTGCTGGCAAGACGACCAGAGAGCACAGCGCTTTTTATGGGTAAAGATCCTGAATTTATAAGCCGCATTAAGCCCTATTTACCGAAATAGGGCTGCCGCTCTGGTCAATGCAAAGCAATCAGCGACTGGCAGGGCCAGCCTGGAAAGAGTAGGTGGCAAACAGCGCGGTCACCGCCTGTTGAATTTGGGTTTGGCTGGCCGGCGTACCATCTGAATTCAGCGTATTACTGGCGGTTCCGCGCCAAACCAGCTGTTTCTTCTTGCTGTCCACCAGGTCGACCGTCAGGGTGCCTTCGGTATAGCTCCAAACGGTTTGATTATAACCCCCCCAGCCGGCATAGCCCCAGCGGCCAACCGGTGCGGGTGAATCGTTCACTTGCACTTTATTTTGTTTCATTGCGCTGCTGTAGACCAACAGATCTGGTGTCGCGCTTGGCTTATAACCGCGCTGTTCCATCTGCTGTTTAATCGCGGTCTGAATGTATTTACCCGTCAGGGTTTGATATTGCCCTGCAGCCTCTGGAGCAAAACCGTAGGTGTGGTATTGGCTGAAGTTGGCGCTGTGGTCATAATCACTGGTCACTTGCGGCTGGCTGGCACAGCCCGACAATAAAGCCATCGAACTCGCGATGAAAAGGCAAGAAAGTAAACGCATGGAAAACCCCTTTAGGATTATTGGTTTCATAAACTTAGACCCAGAAGTTGTGGTTAGCAAATGGTGAATTAACACCGAGTTTGCTTTGGTTTAATAAAAAAATTAGCAATCAAATTATTGTTTGAGGTTTCAGTTAATATGATGGTCTCCCAGCATCTTGGTGATAATGCTGACGGGGCATGGTGAGAGTAAAAGTTCGCTACATGGAGTGTTCACTATGACCCGCCAGCATTAATCGGCGTTGAGTGTACGGTAATGCTTGCCATTATTTTTGTCTTAACGAGCCGCTTGAGCAATCAATAGCGGGTCCGATTTTGTACTTTATTGCCTTGATTGTTTCTGCTGGCAGGTCCATTTACCCCAAATTCGGAACACGCCGCTGGCCCCAGCAGCCGTAGCTTTGTTACTATCACCAGACCTAAAGACTTAATGGTGCATTACATTGAAAATCAAAGCGTTGTTATTTGTTGCCCTGGCCGGTCTGGCCGGCTGCAGCCAGGAGGGAACGACAGTGAGTCAGCCCGTGAATAAAGACGGAAACCATACGGAAGTGTTGCTGGTGAACAGCGCGCTGGTAAATTGTACGGGCGTTGCCCCAATGAAGTGCATGCAGGTGCGTCATTCCGCGCAAGAGCCGTGGGGATTGTTCTATACCGGGATTGAAGGTTTTACTTTTGAACCGGGCTACAACTACCGCCTGAAAGTGCAGGTGACGCAGGTGGAAAACCCGCCGGCCGACGCTTCTTCACTGCGTTATACGCTGATTGAGCAGTTGGAAAAGAATAAAGCCTGAGTGGTTTTATCGGGCTGGGCGCACAACCGCCTGGCCTTGAAAACTTCCCCTGGGTTTCTCGCTTCTATCCCCATGTTCCTGTCGCAGTAACAAGATTTTCACTGGCACAACTGGTCTGTTCACTGTACTTGTTGCGATTCTGCCACGCACCCAGCTTAAGTATATTGTGAAAATCAGGTATATTGTCCTTCGGTTTTTAGCTACCAAGAAAAAATTACTATGATTATCAAACCTAAAATTCGTGGTTTTATCTGCACTACCGCTCATCCGGCAGGTTGTGAAGCCAATGTCCGTGAGCAAATTGCCTACGTCAAGTCACGTGGCGAACTGAAGAACGGCCCGAAAAAAGTGCTGGTGATCGGTGCTTCCACCGGTTACGGCCTGGCGTCACGTATCAATGCCGCATTCGGCAGCGGTGCAGCCACCATCGGCGTATTTTTTGAAAAGCCGGGCAGCGAAGCCAAAACCGGTTCTGCCGGCTGGTACAACTCTGCTGGTTTTGACAAGGCAGCTAAAGAAGAAGGCCTGTACGCGAAAAGCGTTAACGGCGATGCGTTCTCCAACGAATGCCGCCAAACGGTTATCGACCTGATTAAACAGGATCTGGGCCAGATCGACATGGTGGTTTACTCGCTGGCTTCGCCAGTGCGTAAAATGCCGGAAACCGGTGAAGTAGTGCGCTCCGCGCTGAAACCTATCGGCGAACCGTACAAATCCGTGGCGCTCGATACCAACAAAGACGTGCTGGTTGAAGCCGTGGTTGAACCGGCCAACGAGCAAGAAATTGCTGATACCGTCAAGGTGATGGGCGGCCAGGACTGGCAGCTGTGGATGGACGCACTGGAAGAAGCCGGCGTGCTGGCGGACAACGTGCAGGCAGTGGCTTACTCCTACATCGGTACCGATCTGACCTGGCCAATCTACTGGCACGGTACACTGGGCAAGGCCAAAGAAGATTTGGATCGCGCGGCTCTGGCCATCGATCAGAAACTGAAGGCCAAAGGCGGCGCGGCTTACGTTGCGGTGCTGAAGTCGGTGGTGACTCAGGCTTCCTCCGCTATCCCGGTAATGCCACTGTATATCTCCATCGTCTTCAAAATCATGAAAGCGCAGGGGATCCACGAAGGCTGTATCGAGCAGATCCAACGTCTGTTCGCCACCAAGCTGTACAGTGGCACTGCACCGGATACCGATGAGAAGCACCGTCTGCGTCTGGACGACTGGGAACTGCGCGACGACGTGCAGAACACCTGCCGTGAAATCTGGGCACAGATCAACGATAACAACATCAACGAACTGACCGATTACCTGGGCTATAAAGCCGAGTTCCTGCGTCTGTTCGGTTTTGGTCTGCAAGGTGTTGATTACGAAGCCGACCTCAGCGGTGAAGTTAAGTTTGATGTGGTTGAGCTGGTCTAAATCCGTCGAGCATTGAAAAAGGGCCGGGCTTCCGGCCTTTTTTACGCCTGTCACCCAACAGCTCATCAGTCCAGTTGATCGTTGACAGCAATAAATTATCGTTTTACGATAACTTATTGCTGTTTTTATGGATGAACTCGTTATGGGCGCAGTGCCACGGATCCACCTTCCGCTTTATGTACGTTGCTTGTGTTTGTTGATCATGACGATGCTGATTGTCAGCACCGGCGTGGAGATGTTTATGATTGTCCAGGGTTGGGTGCAGGGCGAGGCATTCAACAGCATCGTGGCGTCCTACCGCGACTATTACCCGGAACTGAACGCCTATGCCGTTCCGAAGCAGCGCTGGGCTCTGGTGGCAACCCTGTTGTTGGATATGTTCGCCTATGTGCCTTATTACAGCGCACTGCTGTGCGGCGCCGGGCTGTTTTACCAGTTCTATCGCGGCAACGTGTGGCACCGCAACAATATGCTGCTGTTGCAGATCATCGGCATCCTGCTGATTGTCGACGTGCTCTTCCCCTCGCTGGCCGGGATGTTGCAAGTGATGATACTGACGGCCAATGAAAAAATGCTGCTAATAATTTATTATGGCGTCAACAGCGAGTCGGTACGCTCGCTGATCGTAGGCTGCGCAATCCTGGTGTTTAGCCGGGTATTTCTGGAAGCGTTGCGGCTGAATGAAGAACAGCTTTCTTTCGTGTGAGAATAGAGTGGCGATAATAGTAAGTCTTGATGTCATGTTGGCCAAAAGGAAGATGCGTTCGAAGGAGCTGGCGGAACAGGTGGGGATCACCGAGCAAAATCTGTCCCTGCTGAAGAACGGCAAGGTGAAGGGCGTCAGACTGGAAACGTTAGACAAAATCTGCCGGATCCTCGACTGTCAGCCTGGCGATCTTCTGGCCTGGCAACCGGATAACGAAGGCTAACCCGGTGGCGTGCCCCGCACGCCATATCGTCAATATACGAATTGATATTTATAACCGACACCCTGGATAGGTTTATTTTACGTTAAATTATTAGCGGCCTTATTTATATTAAATGAGGTTGCCCTTGCTTTGCCCGTGGTTCAATACGGGTTATTAAACTAAAAAAAGTAATTTTTTATTTACTGCGGTTAACGATAACGTTTATTTTAAAGGAGGATATATGAAATTACGCCAATGGATCCCGGCACTATTAATTATGCTGAGTGGTTGCAGCCATATTCAACCCGGTTTGTCGTCTTCAGGGGCCGGCTGGGAGAAGCCAAAGCCCGCTACCCGCGAGCAAAGGCAGCGCATCAGCGCCGGAGAGTCAGCTTCTGCAGTACTGAACGAGAGTGGGCCGAGTATCGGCGGAACCATCGACTGGTCAAAATTGTGGGATCGTTAATTCACTAAATATATTTTGACTGCGAATTATAAGCCCAATGGCACTCGTTTAATTAGGGTTTATTGTTTGTTGGGTAATGTTTTTATTTCCTCGCATTGTTTGTTTTGACGGCACTGAATATATTTCTTTATTTAATGGGAGTGAGCGCCATTATGGGCCTTATTACAGGAGTTTATTGTGGAAAAAGGCATCCCCGTCATTTTCATATTTTTATTGTTGCCCTGGTGTCATCAGGCCTCCGCCACGCGTTATGAGCGGGAGTATGAAGGCGTCTCTTCGGTGCTGTTTCGCAAAAAACTGAAAGAGGTGGCTCATGGCTTGTGGGACGAGATGGGCAATGAGAAGCAGCGGCCTCTGTTATCGACGCAAAGCGAAGACAATACGCTGGCCCAGCGTAAAGCCTGCAAAGGGCAGAGGGGCAAGGCTGCCGCCGCGAGTGAACCGCATCCATCGGCATTGCCGCGCGAAGAACAACCGCTGCTTATCAACGGTTGCTGACCTCTGGCACTAATGGAGTTTTTGCTTTTGAAATTGACCTCTTTGATGACAGCGGCACTCGCCCTGTTGGCGTCTTCTTGTTGCTATTCGTTTGTCGACAAGCACGCTCAGCGTGCCGGCTTCGAGGCGGGGGAAAGCGCTGTGGATTATCGGTTACGGTTTAACGGGCTGTTGCAACATCTGTGGTACGTAGAGCAACTACGTTCGGAACAGGCGCGGCTTGCCGCGATACGCCTTGAACGCAAAACGCTGGAGTCCGCCATGTTACCGCGTGAATGTCGGGCAACACCTGTGCCGCTGTTTTTAGTCGGAAAGAGTGCCATAGCCAGAAGATAGTTTTTTGAGTCAACAGGTGAATTTAATATCGGGAGTCTATCAGTGAAACGGATTTTTCTTGCCTGCGTGGCGCAGTGGTCTTGCTTCTCATTACAGGCGTCGGTTGACTGGCAATACCATGCCGCACAGCCGCTGGATAACAAAATCTCTGAGGAGTATCAGCAAAAGCGCAGCGGGTTAAAACATAAAGTATGGAGTGCCGAGGGCGTGGCGTCGGCCAATGAGAAGGCGCTTGAATTGGAACGGCAGCGTGCCGCCGCCGAGCAGGCGAACCGGCAGCAGCTTAAAACTCAGTATGGCGAATACCGCTGTGGCAAAAACAAACAACAGCCTGGCAAACTTTGCCACTCTCCGGGGCGGGGGATGAATTCCCCGGACTTTAAACATCATCGTTGAGGCCTGACGCGGAGAGAAATTCTGGTGTTGAAGTGCTATTTAACCGCGCCTTTCAGCAGCAGTGGCGGTACCTGTATTGCCAAAAAATCCACCAGTGCACGAACCGAAGGCAGCATTCCGCGTCGTGTAGGGAACACGGCATGCATGATCAGTGGCGCACAGGCCCATTGTGGCAACACACGCACCAGCTCACCCTGCATCAATGCCTGATGGCAGGTGATATCCGGCAGCAGCGCAATACCCAGGTGCTGATAAAGCGCACCGCGGAGGATCCCCCATTCGCTGCACATCAGCCGCGGGCGCACACGCACCGCGCGTTTTTCCCCATCGGGGCCTTCCAGATCCCAGGTTTGCTGTTCGCTGACGTCGACCAGGGTTAACAGCGCATGCTCGCTCAATTGTTGCGGATCGGTCAGCGACGGGTGCTGCGCCAGATACTGCGGCGAGGCGACCAGGATGCGCACGCTTTGGCCCAGCTCACGGGCAATCATGCCTTCACTCATATCTTTGCGCTGGCGCAGACGTAGGGCCACATCAATCTTGTCGGTCACCGGGTCAAAGCGGTTATCGTTCGCCAGCAGCTGCACCTGAATACCGGGGTTGGCGGCCATAAAAGCCGGCAGACAGGGGGAAAGCAGGACATCGGCGGCCAGTTTCGGGCAGCTTACGCGCACCAGGCCGGAAGGTTCAGCCCGGCTTTGGTCGATCAGCTCCTGGGCGATCTCGGCCTCATTGATTGCCGCCTGCGCATGGCGCAGCAACAAAGAACCGGTCTCCGTTAGCTTGACCCGTCGGGTAGTGCGCTGAAACAGCAACACGCCAAGACGATTCTCCAGCGCCAGCACGCGGGCGCTCAGTTTGGATTTCGGTATATCCAGCGCCCGGCTGGCGGCGGAGAACCCGCCGTATTGGGCGACCTGGGCAAAATAATAGAGGTCATTCAGGTCCTTCAAGATGCCTTTCTGCATTCATATTGTCCTTAATTTGAGAACAGTGAGTCAGAGTATGACATCTTTTTACACCCAATAACCCATCTTATACTGCCCACATCGAAACAACGGCACCAGGGCCAGTGGGAGATGACATGGAAATAACAGCAGCAGTCAGTGAAAAAGCGACGGAGGGATTCTCCCTCAAACAGTTACAGCTTGGAGAACCCCGCGCCGATGAGGTGTTGGTAAAACTGGTCGCGACCGGCCTGTGCCATACCGACATCGCCGCGCACAAAGGCGTTATATCGATGCCTGCGCCGGTGGTGCTCGGCCATGAAGGCGCCGGGATCGTAGTGCGGGTCGGGGCCGGGGTCAGTAAGGTGGCGCCCGGCGATCATGTGGTGCTGTCGCTGGCCTCATGCGGCGTCTGCGACAAGTGTAGCATCGGCATGCCGACCTATTGCCGTCAACATGTGCCATTGAACTGGCTGGCGCAGCGCACCGACGGTTCGGTCAGCCTGCATGATGAAAATGGCGATGTGCACAGCCATTTCTTCGGTCAGTCCTCTTTTGCGCAGTATGCCGTGGTCAATGTCAGCAGCATTGTGCCTGTCGATAAGGCGATCCCGTTGGAATACCTTGGCCCATTGGCCTGCGGACTGATGACCGGCGCGGGTGCCGTGATGAACACTCTGCGGCCGCATGCGGGTTCTACGCTGGTGGTCTTTGGTCTTGGCGCGGTGGGTCTGGCGGCGGTGATGGCAGCCCGGGTGGTGGGTTGCGGCCACATCGTCGCGGTGGATATCAAAGAGAACCGTCTGGCGTTAGCCAAAGAGTTGGGCGCTACAGAGGTGATCAACCCGAAAACGGCGAATGTGGATGAAGTGCTTAATCAACTGACCGAGGGACGCGGTGCGGACTACAGCGTTGAAGCCGCTGGGAACGCGGGCGTCATGGCCGATGCAGTGCGGGTGTTGGCGGAAAATGGCAAATGCGTACTGACCGGCGTGGTGCCGGAGGGCGAATCTTTGCCGCTCGACATTATGCACTTTATCCGCGGACGCACGGTGCAGGGTTCGATCATGGGCGATGCGGCACCGGTGATGTTTATCCCGATGCTGGCGCAGCTGTTCCAGCAAGGGCGGTTCCCGATCGATCGCCTTATCCGTTTTTATGCCATGAATGAGATCAACCAGGCGATGGCGGACTCACAATCCGGTGAAACCATTAAAGCCGTTATTCGTATGTAACCCTCAATAAGGTCAATAACATGAAACGACTCTTTTCAGCGGCCCTGCTGGGGCTGATGGGCGCGGCTGCGTCCGCGCAGGCCAACGATCATATTATCGAAAAGCAGGGGCTGTATTACCTGCAACCGGGATACAGCGTTAACGACGTCGCTGAATTTTACTGGCGCAGCCTGAACGGCTGGTCGGAAAAACCGGCCAACGTGGCCAAATACTTTACGCCGCAGGGGGTGTTTGAACTGCCTTATGCGCCGGTAGAAGACTTCGGCTTCTTTGCCACGGCTTCCAAAGGGCGTGAAAACATGACCCGCTACTTTACCGGTATGAGTGAATATCTGGGTAATCTGAAATACGCTGACTGGAAAGGCTGGAAAAAAGTCGTGACGGCTGAGCCAGGCGTATATGTATTTGAATACACCAGCGACGGTAAAATTAGACAAAGCGGCGGCGATTATAATCAGCAGTTTATCGCCATTGTGACCATCAATGAGGGGCAGATAGCCAGCGCCCGCGAATATTGGAACCCGTATGTCGCACTGCGTGATTTTGGTCTGATCCGTAAAACGAAATAATGCTCGGCGACTCCCCCGGTCTGCTCCGGGGGATATCGGCTAGCGGCAATACTCTTTCAGCAGGGCAAGCGCGTCCTGCTTCAACTGATAAAGATAGACCGGTCTGCCGGTGGTGCCGTAGAGAATACGGGTGCCCAAAATGCCGCTTTCCGCCAAATAAATCAGATATTTTCGGCAGGAAACGCGCGAAATGCCGATGGCGTTCGCCAGATTGTCGGTCGAAAACTCCCCGTCGTGCTGTTGCTCAATCCATTCACACACCGTACTCAGCGTGATGCTGGTCAGCCCCTTCGGCAGTTTTTTTCCTTCGGTGCTGGCGGGTTGGCGACGTAACAGGCTGTCCACATCCCCCTGCGAGAATTCGCGCTGCGCCAGAATTTGCGACTGTTGCTGATAGTTATTCAACGCCTCTTTGAAACGCCCAAACTGGAAAGGTTTGATCAGGTAATCCACCACGCCGTAATGCAGGGCGCGTTGCACCGTATCCACGTCGCTGGCGGAAGAGATAATGATGACGTCGGTTTTTTCACCCAATTCGCGCAGGCCGGGCAGCAAGTCCAGTCCGTTTTCCTGCTGCATATAGATATCCAGCAGCACCAGATCGATACTGACTTCGGCGTCGGCCAGCAGTGCGCGTGCCTGTGCCAGGGTGGCGACCGTCGCCAGGCAGTGAAAGCCGCTCACCTGGCTCAGGTAGTATTTGTTTAACTCCGCCACCATCGGGTCGTCGTCGATAATCAATACGTTAATCATGGTTCAGCCCTTGGCCTGATAGGGGATATGTACAAAAAATTGGGTTAGCTCACCCGGTTCAGATTCGAAATCAATGCTGCCGCCCAGTTTTTCCAGGCTGCTGCGGATCAACGCCAGCCCAATACCGCGCCCCGGCCCTTTGGTTGAAACTCCCTGTTCAAAGATACGTGCGCCGAGAGCCGGATCGATACCGGGGCCGTCATCGCTGACTATACAGTGTAAGTGATTCTCATTGTGATGAAAGCTCAGGTTGATCTCGTGTCCCTCTACGCCATCGATAGCGTCAATGGCATTTTCAATCAAATTGCCCAGCACGCTGATCAGCACATGGGTAGTTTCCGCATCGTCGGTTTCTGGTAGCAGGCTGGTTTCGTCAATGGTCAGCTCAATACCGGCTTCATGGGCGCGATTGATCTTGCCGATAAAGAAGCCCGCCACCTCTGGCGACTGGATTTTCCTCAGCAGCGCACCGATCTCTTCCTGATAGGTGCTGGCGGTATTGATGATGTAGTTTTCCAACTGCTGGTAGGCCTTCATGTGCAGCATACCGAGGATCACATGCAGCTTGTTCATAAACTCATGTGACTGGACGCGCAATGCGTCGGCATAGTGCGCCATGCCGCTCAGGCGTTGCACCAACTGGCTGATTTCGGTTTTATCGCGGAAGGTGGCGATAGCACCAATCACCTGGCCCTTAACGATTACCGGCACGGTATTGGTCAGCAGTTCGCTGCCGTTAAAGCTGATCTGTTGGTCACGCAGCGGTTGACCGCTTTCCAGCACCTCCGCCAGATGCAGCTGCGTCGGCCAGTATTTGCTGGCGGATTCCAACAGCAGGTTTTCGAAAGGCCCATTTTGGCGCAACAGACGTTTGGCTTCGTCGTTGACAATGGTGATGCGTGACTGGTTATCGACCGCAATGACGCCTTCTTTAATCGATTGCAGCATGGCGTTGCGTTGCTCGAACAGATTAGAGATTTCGTAGGGTTCAAAGCCGAGCATAATGCGTTTCAGGGCCTTCACCAGGAAGAAAATGCCGAGCGTGCCGACCAGCGCGGCGAAGGCCAGTGTCCAGTAGATGATCCAGCGGCTTTCGCCCACCACGCGCTGAACGGTGTCGAGCGCAATACCGAGAGCGACCACGCCAATCTGCCGCCGTTCGCTGTCGTAAACCGGGGCAAAAACCCGCAGCGAAGGGGCTAATGCGCCGCGATTAATGGCGCTGTTGGTTTCGCCGCGTAGCGCCGGTTCCAAATCGTCCCCGATAAAATGCTGACCGATTAACCAGGGTTTGGGGTGCGAGTAGCGGATACCTTTCATGTCCACCACGACGACAAACAGTAATTCATTCCGCTGGCGCACCTGCTCGGCAAAGCGCTGCACCGCGCCACTGTGATCTTCACGCTGCAACCCCTCAATAACATTACTCGATAGCGCCAGCGTTTCGGCAATCGCCATCGCTTTTTGGCGTTGCTGATCTTGTCCCTGGTGATTCATCTGCACAAAAAACAGCGCATATACCACCAATAGCACCGAAGCGATGATGGCAGACACCATCAGCGTGAGCGTGGTGCTGAGCTTAAGCGGTATCCGTTGTTTTGGCATGGCGATTCTCCGAATGGGCCTGTCAGGATAATAGCGGGGATTGGAGCGCGGGGCCGCGACCGGCAGCAGGTTATAACATGCTGCCGCCGGGGGAGGGATTATTTTAATTACAAAAGCGGGGATCAGGGCTGATGGTAGATTTCCAGTCCTTGCTGGCCGCTGGCACCCTGATGAATGATAGCCATTAGCGCGCTGACCACTTTTGATGGGTTGCTGTGTTGATAGACATTGCGGCCATAGACCATACCGGACGCCCCTTGCGCCATCAGGGCGGCGGATTTTTCCAGTACCGCGCCCAGTTCGCCTTTACCGCCGCCACGCACCAGCGTTGGGCAGCGCGCCGCTTCCACAATGCGGTGGAAGTCCTCTACTCGCTCCGTCGGGTCGGCCTTGATGATGTCGGCACCCAGTTCACGCGCCAACCGGACTAACGGCACCATTTTTTCTACGTCACCGAGCGAACCGTAGGCCGCGCCCTGGCCGGCCGGCGCCATCACCAGTGGTTCGATCATCAGCGGCATGGCGTAGCGGTCGCAGGCATGACGCAGACGACCAATATTCTCCACGCACTGGCGGAAAATGCCCGGTTCATCGGGGATCAGATACAGATTAACCACCACCGCCGCCGCATCCATCTGCAGTGCGGCGAGGATGGGCGCTTCTGGATTATGCAGCACTGCCCACATTTCACGGTGACGTGCGGCGTTATAAGCATTGCCGACGTCGGTGCGCATCACCAGCGCCGGCTTATCGCGTTGTGCCGAGCGTTGCAGTAAATCCGCCTGACCGTAGTTGACCTGAATGGCATCGGGGCGGGCAACGATCAGGCTGTCCATCACCCGTTCAATGTCTTCCAGACCGATTAAAAAATCCGGCTCATTGGCGATGCCGTGATCAATCGCCACGTCGAGGCATTTGCCGTTATTAAACAGCCGGTTCATCCGTACCTTACTGCTGAGCTGCATGTCTGATCCTCCTGAAAATACACGTCCATTCAGTATTGTCGACTAGCGCCGGGGATGAAACCGCGGATCCACAAACTGCGTGCTCGCTCGCACATTTACTGAGAACGTGCGGCGCCATTTTTCATCAGGCGGGAGCATTTTGTTTGCCGAACGCACTTATGCCACGAACGCGATGGTGGTTTTTGCGTCATTTGTTAGATCCGTGTCATGTTTTTGTTACTTGGCCATTCCAAAACGCATGTTTCGCTTGTTTGAGTTAAAAAGTTTCAATAATCTCAATTATGAAATAAACATTTGATAATGACTTTGTGACTTCAATGACTCGATAGGTTGTTTATTTTAAAGCGTTGTTTTTAATCTTATTTGAGACATTGAACAAAGTTTTTCACACCGCCTGAATACGGAATAAAAGCGATAAATCTGCCGTATCAAAGGGATAACACCGACCGGATTGTTGTTTGAATGTAAAAAATATTTTTCATTAGCTGTCAAATCAACAGGCCTCTTCACTCTAACTATTAAGGGTACAGAACATGAAGCTGAAGAAACTGATCGTCACCTCGGTATTGATGTGCATGTTGCCGGCCAGCGTATTGGCCAAAGACATCAAAATCGGCGTTTCAATGGCTTATTTCGATGACAATTTCCTCACCATCCTGCGCCAGTCAATGCAGAGCAAAATGAAACAGGACGGCAACGTCAGCGGTCAATTTGAAGATGCAAAAGGGGATATCGCCCAGCAGATCCAACAGATTGAGAACTTTGTCAGCCAGGGCGTCGACGCCATCATCCTCAACCCGGTCGATACCCAGGGCGTGAAGCCGATGATCAAACTGGCGGAAAGCGCCAAGATCCCGCTGGTGTTCGTCAACCGCCGCCCTGAGGTCACGCTGCCTGCGGGCATGGCCTACGTAGGCTCAGACTCCAAACTGGCCGGCAAGCTGCAGATGGAAGAGTTGGCCAAGCTGATGAACGGCAAGGGCAACGTGATGATCCTGATGGGCGAACTGTCCAATGAAGCGACCCGCGACCGCACCCGTGGTGTGGAAGAAGTGGCGGCCAAGTATCCCGGCATCAAAATCCTCGACAAGCAAACCGCCAAGTGGGGCCGTAAAGAAGCCGTCGACATTACTACCGACTGGGCGTTGACCGGTCAGCAGATTGATGCCATCGCCTCCAACAACGACGAAATGGCGATTGGCGCGATCCTGGCGCTGAAACAGGCGAAGAAAAGTGGCGTATTGGTGGCCGGCGTTGATGGCACTCCGGACGCACTGGAATACATCAAGAAGGGCGATCTGGCGCTGAGCGTATTCCAGGATGCCAAAGGACAGGGTGAAGGCGCGGTGCAAACGGCCATTCAACTGGTGAAAGGCGAGAAGGTGGAAAGCAACGTACTGATCCCGTATCAGCTGATCACCAAGGCCAACTATCAAGAATTTGCCGACAAGAACAGAAAATAAGCGTTAAGGCAGCGCGGTTATATCCCTGCCGTATATACCCGGCAGGGATGCATTGACGAACGGCGGAGGTTATCAGTATGTATCCTTATGTTCTTGAGGCTGAAGGCATCAGTAAGCAGTTTCCCGGCGTGAAGGCGCTGGATAAAGTCTCAATTAAAATCAAACCAGGCAGCGTACACGCATTAATGGGGGAAAACGGCGCGGGTAAATCCACGCTGATGAAATGTTTAATCGGTATTTATCACCCCGATGAAGGCACCATAAAAATAAAAGGCCAACCGGTGACCTTCAGCGACACGCTGCAGGCGCTGCATTCGGGGATTTCCATGATTCACCAGGAACTCAACCTGGTGCCTTATATGACGGTGGCGGAAAACATTTGGCTGGGGCGTGAGCCGGCAAAGCTGGGCTTTGTGAATCATGATCAACTGAACAAGAAAACCCGTGAGCTGCTGGCGCGGCTGAACATCAAGCTCAAGCCGGAGACGTTGGTCGGTGAACTGAGCATCGCTAATCAGCAAATGGTGGAGATCGCCAAGGCGGTTTCCTACAACGCGGACGTGCTGATCATGGACGAACCCACCTCGGCGCTGACCGAAGGCGAGGTGGTGCATCTGTTCGCCATCATTCGCGAACTGCGTGACCAGGGCAAAGGCATTATTTATATCAGCCACAAGATGGACGAGATTTTCGCCATTACCGATGAGGTGAGCATCTTCCGTGACGGCACCTTTATCGCCTGCGATAAAACCGAAAACCTAACCAAACAGTCGCTGATCACCATGATGGTGGGGCGTGAACTGACCCAGATGTTCCCCAAATTCAACAACAATATCGGCGAAGAAGTGCTGCGTGTCGAAGGGTTGCGACGTGCCGACTGGTTCCACGATATCTCGTTCAGCGTCAAGCGCGGCGAGATCCTCGGCGTCGCCGGGCTGGTGGGGGCCGGTCGCAGCGAGGTGATGGAAAGCCTGTTCGGCATGTACCCGGCGGACGGCGGCAGCATTTTCATTGAGGGCAAGGCGGCGAAGGTCGATTCACCCTCGCGAGCGATTGAACTCGGGTTGGCGTTTCTCACCGAAGACCGCAAGAAGTCCGGGCTGTTCCTGGTGTTGTCGGTGGTCGAGAACATGAGCATCGTCAACCTGTCGGAGTACATCGGCAAGAACGGCTTTGTCAGTCATGTGCAAATGGCCAAGGACTGCATGGAGCAGATCAAAAAGCTCAACATCAAAACCCCGACCATGGATCAAATCATCAATAACCTGAGCGGTGGCAATCAGCAGAAGGTGCTGATTGCCCGTTGGCTGCTGGCCCAACCGAAAATATTGATCCTCGATGAGCCAACTCGCGGCATCGACGTGGGCGCGAAGGCGGAAATCTATCGTCTGATCAGCGAACTGGCGAACCGTGGCGTCGCCATTATTTTGGTGTCATCGGAATTACCGGAGATCCTCGGCATGAGCGACCGGGTGATGGTGATGCACGGCGGCCGTATTACCGGCATTTTGGATAAAGAAGAAGCGGATCAGGAAAAAATCCTGGCGCTGGCCTCTGAATAACGCAAAGGTGAATCCCCATGAGTAATGTAAAAATCGAGAAGCCGCTTGCGGGTAAAGCGCCGCTGTTCGCTGGCCTGAGTGGCAAAATGCCGAAAGACACCGGCATCTTTATCGTGATGATCGGCATCGCGTTGGTGTTTGAAATTCTTGGCTGGTACATCCGCGACCAGTCCTTCCTGATGAACCCTAACCGCCTGCTGCTGATTGTGCTGCAGGTGGCGATTATCGGCATCATCGCGGTGGGGGTGACCCAGGTCATCATCACCACCGGCATCGATCTTTCCTCCGGCTCGCTGATAGCCCTGACGGCTGTGGTGGCGGCCAGCCTGGCGCAAACCTCGGACAGTATTTCACCGATGTACCCGGCGTTGCTCGACCTGCCGGCGGCGATCCCGATCGGCGCGGGGATCGGGGTGGGCATTATCTGCGGTTTCATCAACGGCTTCCTGATTACCCGCACCGGCATCCCACCGTTTATCGCAACTCTGGGCATGATGGTTTCGGCGCGTGGCCTGGCGCAGTATTACACCCAGGGTAACCCGGTCAGCTTCCTGTCCGACGGCTTTACCTCTATCGGCCAGGGCGCGATGCCGGTGATCATCTTCCTGGTGATTGCGGTGATCTTCCACATTGCGTTGAAACACACCCGTTACGGTAAGTACATCTACGCCATCGGCGGCAACATGACGTCGGCCAGAGTCTCCGGCATCAACGTCAATAAATACCTGGTGACGGTCTATACCATCGCCGGTGGCCTGGCAGGGCTGGCAGGTGTGGTATTGGCGGCGCGCGTCAGCAGCGGCCAGTCGAGCATGGGGATGTCTTACGAGCTGGATGCCATCGCCGCGGCGGTGATCGGCGGCAGCAGCCTGATGGGCGGCGTTGGGCGCATTACCGGCACATTGATTGGCGCGGTGATCCTCGGGCTGATTAAAAGCGGCTTCACCTTTATCGGCGTAGACTCCTATATTCAGGACATTATCAAAGGCGTGATTATCGTCGCCGCCGTGTCTATCGACATGCGCCGTAACCGTAAAAAACACTGATTGCCGTAAATCTCCGCCGGTGCACTTTGCCCGGCGGTTTTTTTTATCTCAGGGGAATCACCATGAAATACTTAAAAAGAATCGTACTGGTGGCGGCGCTCGGCTGCTCCACCTCAGTGTTGGCGGAAACCATCGGCGTGTCGATGGCCTATTTTGACCAGAACTTCCTGACCATTATTCGTCATTCAATCGACAAAGAGGCCAAGGCGCGCGGAATCAGCGTGCAGTTCGAAGACGCACGCGGTGACGTAGGTCGCCAGGCCGATCAGGTGCAGAACTTTATCAGCGCCGGGGTGGACGCGATTATTGTCGATCCGGTCAATTCGGCGGGTACGCCAGCCATCACCAAAATGGTGACCAAAGCGGGCATTCCGCTGGTGTACGTGAATCGTACGCCGGGCGACAGCAAACTGCCTGCCGGCGTGGTGTTTGTTGGCTCCGACGAGAAGCAATCCGGCACCTTGCAAATGGAAGAGCTGGCGCGGCTGGCCAACTATCAGGGCAACGTGGCGGTGATGATCGGCAACCTTACCGACGCCGGTGCACTGCAACGCACCAAGGATGTTGAGCAGGTGGTGGCGAAGTACCCGAAAATGAAGGTGGTGCAAAAGCAGAGCGCCAACTATTCGCGCAGCGAGGGTATGGATCTGATGCTGAACTGGATCACCAACGGCGAGTCTATTGATATCGTCGCCGCCAATAATGACGAGATGGCGATTGGTGCGATCATGGCGTTGCAGCAGGCCGGTAAGCAGGGCAGCAAGGTGCTGGTTGGCGGTATCGACGCCACGCCGGACGGCCTGAAGGCGTTATCTTCCGGCAAGATGCAGGTGACGGTATTTCAGGATGCCGTTGGTCAGGGCAAAGCCTCGGTCGATGTCGCGCAGCGTATGATCAAAGGCGAAAAGCTGGATCCTTATTACTGGATCCCGTTTGAACTGGTGACCCCGGCCAATATGCAAAAGTACGCGGCGAAATAGCCATCCATGGCCCGTTACGACGGGCCTTTGAACTTAAAGTGAAGAAAGATGCTGACGCACGATCTCACGGCCGATCTCCAGCGAGGCGGTTGCCGCCGGGGAGGGCGCATTGCAAACATGCAGCGAGCGGCGGCCTTTCACAAAATGAAAGTCATCCACCAGTTTGCCGTCGGCGGTCAGCGCCTGAGCACGAACGCCGGCTGGGCCGGGCTGTATATCTTCCGGTTGCAGTTCAGGGATCAACCGGCGTGCATTTTCGGTAAAGCGCTGACGCGAGAGGGAACGCCGCACTTCTGCTAACCCTTCCCCCAGATAGTTGCCGGCAATTTTCCAGAACCCGCGATAACCAAGCACCTCACCCAGATCCCGCAGGCTGAAGTCACATTTGCGGTAACCTTCGCGTTTGAATGCCAGTACCGCATTCGGGCCTACGTCGCGCTTGCCGTTGTACATGCGAGTAAAATGCACACCGAGGAACGGAAAGTCCGGGTTGGGCACCGGGTAGATCAGGTGATTAACCAGATAGTTTTTCTCGTCGTTCAGCACGAAATATTCCCCACGGAACGGCACGATCTTCATGCCGGTCTGGTAACCGGCCAGGGCGGCGATACGGTCACTGAACAGCCCGGCGCAGTTAACCAGCCATTTAGCCTGGTACTCTGTGTGCTGCGTGCGAACGCTGACGTCGTCATTGCTTTCGTTGATGCCTTCGACCTGTTGACCATAGTGGATCTCGCCACCGCGTTGCTCAATAATCTCCGCCAGTTTTGCCGCTACCTGGCTGTAATTGACGATACCGGCGTCCGGCACCAGCAGAGCCTCAAGTCCGTTGACGTGGGGTTCGCGCTCCCTAAGCTGCGCCTGAGACAGCCGGCTGACGGCCAGCCCATTTTGCAGTCCGCGCTGATAGATATTTTCCAGCAGGGTCAGTTCCTTCAACTGGGTGGCGACGATCACCTTACCGCACTGGTCATGATAGAGGTCGTGCTCGCGGCAGAAGGCGAACATGCTTTGGTTACCCAGTTTCGCCAACTGTGCCTTCAGGCTGCCTGGAGTATAGTAAATGCCGGAATGGACCACGTTGCTGTTATGACCGCTTTGGTGCGCCGCCGGGCCGCTCTCTTTTTCCAGTATCAGAATGTTCAGCGCGGGGTTGGCCTCCTGTAACGCATTGGCGACACCCAGCCCGACCAGACCGGCACCGATAATGATCACGTCTCGCATGGTTACCCTAACTCCTCATTATCCAGGCGGCGCAATTTACCGCGTACGTTGCTGAGATGATTCTGCATAGCCGCAGTGGCTGCCTGCGGGTCGCGAGCCTTGATGGCCAGAAACACCCGTTGATGTTCGTCGATCACCCGTTGACGCTCGGCCTGCCGCCCCAGATTCCTGCTGAGTGAATACACCAGCACACCCAGATACAGCTCGTGCATGTTATCCAGGATCTGGACGAAAAACGGGTTGTGCGAGGCCTGCATGATGGCCCGGTGGAACAGGTAATCCTGTCGGTGCCCAATCAAGCCGTCGTCGAGGGTACAGCGTTCGAAATCATTAAATGCTTGCTCAATCGCCAGCAAATCCTCGTCGGTATGGCGTTCGGCGGCCATGCGTGCTGCCTGTTGTTCAATCACCTCACGCATTTCCAGCAGTGCCTCTACTTCGTCGGGGTCGGCAATTTCCATCACCAGCGGCTGGTATTGGCTTAGCAACGAGTGTTGTTCAACCCGGTGGCCGCCTCCCTGACGCGAAGAGATAATCCCGCTGACTTCAAGTATGCCCAGGGCCTCGCGCACCGGCACCCGGCTGACGCCGAATGCCTCCGCCAGCGTATTTTCCGACGGCAACTTTTCCCCGACCGGGAAGGTGCCGTCGCTGATGCCTGCTTTTAACTGCGCCAGTACCTGATGTGAGGCCTTCTGGCGCGTGACTTTATTGACCATTCAGTGCTCCCTGCGCAGTGCTTCGTCTGAATCGCAACAGATGTACCGATGCTGCGGTGATAATCAGTGCCGCGCCGCCCAGATCGGTCAGCAGGCCCGGTTTAATCAACAGGATAGCCGCTATGGTGAACAATATCCGTTCCAGCCAGTGGGTTTTCATCATCCAGAAATTGGCGCTGGCGATCGACAGTGCATAAATCCCTACCAGCGCGCTGATCACCATATGGATCACCGACAGCGCGTTGAGATCGTCACCCTGCATCAACAGCATTGGGTTGTAGACCAGAATAAACGGGATGATAAAGCCCGGCAGCGCCAGCCTTACCGCGTCCCAGGAAGTTTGCATCGGATCGGCGCGGGCAATGCTGGCGGCGGTGTAACTGGCTAGCGCGACCGGCGGGGTGATGTTGGACAGGGCCCCAAACCAGAACACAAAGAAGTGTGCCGCCAACGGCATCACGCCGGCCTTGATCAGGATAGGCGAAACGGTAACCGCCACCACAATGTACAGGGCGGTTGAAGGCAGACCCATGCTCAGCACGATACAAACCAGCATCACCACCAGCAGGATTATCCACAGGGTGTTGTTGGTCATGGCGACAATATTGAATGCCAGCGTCGAGCCGATACCGGTCATGGTGACTACGCAGATAATCACTCCGATGGCGGCGCAGGCCACCGTCACCTGGATGGAACCGCGTGCGGCTTCATTCAGTGCCTCGGCGATTTTCTTCGGCGTCATGCGCACCGAAGTATCTGGGGCTAACCAACTGGCGACGATGATCGAAATAATGCCGAGGAACCCGGCGTAGATCGGTGTTTTACCCATCAGCAGGGTACCGATAACAATGATCAGCGGCAGCAACAGCAACCCACGCGCTTTCAGCACCGCCTTCACTTTGGGGATGTTTTCTTTGCTGATGCCTTTCAGACCCTGCTTTTTGGCCTCCAGATCGATGGCAATAATCAGCGCCGCGTAGTACAGCAGTGCCGGGATGATGGCGGCTATTACGATGGTGGTGTAAGAAATACCGAGGAAGCCGGCCATGATAAAGGCCGCCGCGCCCATAATCGGTGGCATGATCATCCCGCCGGTAGAGGCGGTGGCTTCGACCGCACCGGCAAAGCGTGGCGACAGGCCGATGCTTTTCATCAGCGGTATGGTGAAGGTACCGGTGGTGGCGACGTTGGCCACTGCGCTGCCGCTCAGGGAACCGGTTAATGCCGAAGAGATCACCGCGACCTGTGCCGGGCCACCGCGACGACGACCGGCGATCGCCAGCGCCAGATCGTTAAACAGCGCGGTGGCACCGCTGACGCTGAGAAACGCGCCAAACAGGATAAATACCACGATGGCGGTAGACGCGGTGGACAGGGTGATACCGAAAATTCCTTCGCTGGTCATAAACAGCCGGTATAGCAGGCGCTCAAACGAAAAGCCGCCATGGCCGAAAATGCCCATAAAGTATTGTCCGAACAGGGCATAAACTATCGCGAAGGTCGCCAGCCCGGGAATGAAATAGCCGGTGGTGCGGCGTGCGGCCTCAAACAGCACGCCGATGCCAATTACCGCCATCACGTAGTCGGTGGTATTGGGAATGCTCTTGCGTACCACGTGCAAATCCAGATAACTGGCGTAGAAATAGCCGTAGCTGACCAGCGTCAGGATGATAAACAGGTAGTCCCAGCGGTTGAACTTGCTGGTGGCGTAGCGACGTGAAAACGGGAACAAAATAAAACCCAGGATCAAAATGCCACTGAGGAAGGTGGTATTGCGGTAGAACTCCTGGGTGTTCGATAGTGCGTTGGCGTAAATGGCATAGACGGAAATTGCGATCGCCAGCACGGTGGCCAATTGCAAATAGATACCGCTTAGCGGTCTGCTACCGGCACCCGCTTCCTTATCCAGTTCGCCGGCATCTTGTGGTGACAGGTTGTTGGTGTTCATACGGCCTCCTTAGCGATTGGCGGTCAGCGTCGCCGCTTCTGGGGGGATCAGATAGTCGGGCACGCTGACTCCGGCCTCCAGATAATACTTGTAGGCTCCGATATGCAGCGGCACCGAAACCCCTTTCAATGCGTTCTCCAGCGAAATGTATTTGGCAGCGCTATGCACCTGATGCACTTCCGGCAGGTTTTCAAACAGGGTTTTAGTCAGGTCATACACCAACTTTTCATCCAGCCCATTCAGCGCCACCAGAATATTCGGCTGGGCGATGGTGGCTACTGCTTTGCTTTGCCGTGGATAGGTATCGGCTTTGATATCAAAGCGGAACCAGGAATTGGCGATGGCGTTGATGCTGGCCAGTTGTTCATCGGTGACGTTGAGAATGCGTGAAGGCACGCCGCTGGCATACATATCGGTTACCGCGGCTGCGGGGACTCCGGCGGGCAAGGCACCCCCGTCGAGTCGTCCGTCGCGCATGGCCGACACGGTATCGCCGTAACCCAGGTATTCCGCCGTCAGTGATTTCTTGCTCAGGTTAACCCCTTGCAAAATGATCAACGTCGATTGTTCGGTACCGCTGGCCTGGGGGCCTACCGAGAAGCGGGTGCCGGCGATATCGTTCAGCGTGCCGTCTTTCACCTTGTTTTCCAGCATCACAAAGTGTTCTACGTTGGGCCACAACATGGAGACTGAACGCAGGTGGCTGTAGGCACGGCCTTCGAAATTTCGGACTCCTTCATAGGCTTCGACGGCGATCAGGCTTTGCAGGATCGCCAACTGAGCCTCGTTCTTTTGCAGCAGGTCGATATTTTCGATCGATCCGGCGGAGGATTGCCCGCTGACCTGGATGCCGTCTTGTTTCAGCCGGTTACTCCAGACGTTGGCCAGCCCGACGCCCATCGGGTAGTAGGTTCCGCCGGTAGAGGCCGTGGCCACCGAAAGGAAGGTTTTGTCGGCATTTTCCACTTTGCTGGCTACCGCCAGTGCGGCCACGGCGACCATCGCCCCCGCAGTGAGTAACAGTTTGATTTTTCTATTTTTCATTATTTCCATCCGAGGTTTTTGAAACAAATAGAAAACATTTACGCAAACTTGTATACAACATTGCAGCTTTTTTCACCTAGCGTGCATTGTTTGATTTGTGATCTCGGTGGGTGAAAAGTGAACAAAATAACGAGGCAAGAAGAGGGGGAACCCCGCGACGTTCGCCACGGGGGGAAGTGCAAATTACCAGCCTTTAACCGCGTCGCCCTTGTAGATTTCGGCGGCGCTGGCGGCGACCTCATCGGTCTGGTAGGCCTTGACCAGGTTTTTTACGTTTTCGTTGTTTTGGTTATCCACCCGACTGGCGAAAATATTGACGTATGGCGAGTTTTTATCCTCGACAAACAGCCCGTCTTTGCCCGGTGTCAGCCCAATTTGGCTGGAGTAGTTGGTGTTGATAATCGCCAGTGCGATTTGTTTGTCATCCAGCGCGCGCGGCAACTGTGGCGCTTCAATCTCAACAATTTTCAATTTCTTTGGGTTGCTGACGATATCCAGTGAAGTAGGCAGCAGCCCGACCCCATCCTTCAGCCCGATCAGCCCCTGTTTTTGCAACAGCAGCAGTGAACGACCCAGGTTGGTTGGGTCATTCGGCACCGCGACCTGTGCGCCATCGGCCAGTTGACTGAGGGAAGAGATCTTTTTCGAGTAACCGGCAATCGGATAAACAAAGGTATTGCCCACCGCAACCAGCTTGTAACCGCGTTCCTGGATCTGTTTTTCCAGATAAGGTTTGTGCTGGAAGGCATTGATATCCAGATCGCCGTTATTCAGTGCTTCGTTGGGCAACACGTAATCCGTGAATGTCACCACTTCCACATCCAGATCGTACTTCTGTTTGGCAACCTTTTGCACCACCGCCCACAGCGACTGATCGATACCGGCACTGATGCCGACCTTGATGTGGTGAGCGTCTTGCGCGGTCGGCCCGCAGGCGGTCAGCAGCAGGGTGCCGGTTACTGCCAGCGTTGTGACGAGTTTTTTTAGTGTAAATGTCATTTTCCCAGAGTCCTTGTCAAAATAGCCTGCTGGTTATTGCAGGCTGAAGAGTGGCAGTGACTGTAGATAATCGTCCGACTAAAATAAAATACTGATTCACTATGATTAATAGCGATTTGCTATGAGCAGAATCAGACTGGGCGACGGTGCCGAAAGTGGGTTAAAGAAGGGCGGTCGCTCAGGCGATATGTGCCCTGATAATCAGTTTGTTTTGACGCAGGTTCCACCCGCTTATTATGATGACGGCAAGCCCGACAGGGGCGCGAATAGTCAAAGGAAAATAAAATGCAATTTAACATCTGGCGCAAGGCGCTGCTGCCATTGGTGGTTTTGACTTGTGTATCTGCAACTCAGGTGCAGGCGGCGGATGCGGTGGTGGAACCTATCCCTAAAACGCTGCTGGGCAACTGGCATGTCAGCAAGATCTTGCCGACGCAAACCGTCGGTTGCTGGGACGAACAACAGGCCAAAAGCCTGATCGGTGGAAAAATCAGTTACAAGGCCGACGGTTTCAGCTGGAATGGCACTGAGTTGAAAAATGAAGGTGCCACTCTCAGCACGGTAGAGGCGCAGGAGTTTGTCGAAGACAATTCCGGCAGCAGCTCTTATATCGACTTCCCGATGCTGGGCATCAGCACGCCGGCGGTAGAACGCGTGATGATCCAGCATGCCGATACGCAGATCAAAGGCATTACCGATCAGGGCACCGACGGCGTACCTGGAGATAATGTGCTGCAAAAAGACGCCAACACGCTGATCCTGTCGGTGTGCAACGTTTGGTTTGAAGTGCAACGCGTGCGTTAAAACCCCGGCAGCGTTCGTCATTGCACGCGAGCGCTGCCTGCAGTAATCTTGCCATTCAAATAGCATTTTTATCTTCTGCTGCTCGTTTTAATTTTTAATAATAATTTAAATACTCATTAATTCAGTGAATATCTGAAGGGTTAATTCTTGCTGATTTAATCTAATCGGTGATTTACCTGAAAGTTTGCAACGCCTAATTGATAGGTCAATGCTATTACAGCTATAGGTAATGGCTGTGGGAATTATTGATTATCGTCAAGATTATTATTTACCCTCTGTTTAGTCTTGTTTGACGACGATTATTTGGTCGGCAATGTTTCATAAGGAAAGTGAAATGAAAAAAGTCACCCGTATTGCGGCGATTTCCATTGCAGCTGTTGCGTTGGTTTATTTCGGTTTGGCCGGCTATGTCTGGCATCTCGATACCCAGCGAATGGAGAATAGCTCGATACTGCGTTCCGCAGTGCAACAGAATAACCAGGTGCTGGGGTTGCTGAGGGAAAAGGGCTGCGACTACTGCCATACCCCGTCCGCTTCGCTACCGTTCTATGCCTCTTTCCCCATCGCCAAACAGTTGATGGAATACGATATTCGCCTGGGTTACTCCTCCTTCAACCTGGAGCCTGTGCGCAGCGCCCTGATTAAAGATAGGCCGCAGGCACAAAGCGACCTGAATAAAATTGAGTGGGTAATGCAGCACGAAACCATGCCACCCGCCCGCTATGTGGCTTTGCACTGGGCTGGGCAGATCAATCCCGATGAACGGGAAATTATTCTCGCCTGGATAGCGCAGCAACGCGCGCGCTATTACGCCAGTGCAGATACTGCACAGCCCCATCGTAATGAGCCGGTTCAACCGATCCCCAAAACATTGCCGGTTGATGGGCAGAAGGTGACATTGGGATTTCGGCTTTTTCACGATCCCCGCCTGTCTGGAGATAACACTCTTTCCTGCGCTCACTGTCACTCGTTGAATACCGGCGGGGTCGACGGAAGAAAAACCTCAGTCGGGGTAGGTGGCGCGGTGGGGCCGATTAACGCGCCAACGGTGTTTAACTCGGTGTTCAATAGCGAACAATTCTGGGATGGCCGTGCGCCGTCGCTACAGGCACAGGCCGGTGGGCCACCATTAAACCCGATAGAAATGGCCTCCAAATCCTGGGATGAAATTATCAATAAGCTCGACAAGGATCCGCTGCTGACTCGCGACTTTGCTGCGGTCTATCCACAAGGGCTCAGCGGCGAAAATATTACCGATGCCATCGCCGAATTTGAAAAAACCTTAATCACCCCGAATGCCCCCTTCGATAACTGGTTGCGCGGTGATGAGAATGCCATGACGATGCAGCAAAAACGCGGCTATCAATTATTTAAAGACAACAAATGCGCCACCTGCCATGCAGGGATCATATTAGGCGGCCGCTCTTTTGAGCCTTTGGGGCTGAAGCGTGATTTTAATTTTGGCGAGATCACCACAGCAGATATTGGGCGTATGAACGTCACCAGTGCTGTGCGTGACCGGTTACGTCAGAAGGTGCCAGGCTTGCGCAATGTCGCTCAGACCGCGCCTTATTTTCATCGTGGCGACGTCGCTACGCTGGATCAGGCGGTAAAACTGATGTTGCGTTATCAGGTGGGTAGCGAGCTGCCTCAGCAGGACGTCGATGATATTGTCGCCTTCCTCGAAAGTCTGAGCGGGGTCTATACCCCTTACCGGCCAGAATAAGGAATAACGCTTTCATTCAATGTCTTCTTATCAGGCCCCGGCAACGGGGCTATTTCAGCCTGATATCCCCGCCCGAACGTCGCGTTTCTGAACTAAAATTAATCATAATGCTATAACTCTGATGTTAGCGCAGAAGCTGGGGTCTCTACTGAATCAATGACAGGAGGCGCTATGTGTTATCAACATATTGTTATCGCCACCGACCTGAGTGATGACGGCAAACGGCTGGTGGAAAAAGGCGCGCGCTTGGCCGCTGCGCTGCAGGCTAAACTTTCCCTGATTTACGTGGATATTTACTACGATACCTATCATGCCGCGATTGGTTTCTCTGAGAAGAGTTACGACGGTGGATCTTTTGAAGACAAGATCAAAAAAGAGCTGGAGCCGTTGACCCAAAACGTGAATTACCCGATCTACGAGGTGATTATTGGGCGCGGTGATTTCACCGAGCAATTGCAAAATGCGGTGGTGGATAAAAGCATCGATCTGGTGATCTTCGGCCACCACCACGATCTGTGGAACAAGCTGTTTTCCTCTACTCAGCATGCGATCAACCAGTTGAACGTTGACGTACTGGTGGTCCCGATTAAATCCTAGCCCGAGCGAAACCCCTGCCAGTTGAGCGTTCTGGCAGGGTAACGGCGAGTTTATCGGGTGAAAAAGTCGTTATACAGCATGTAGAGGTGAGCTGCGCTCCAGGAGAAATTCGGTGCGCCCTGTTGCATACCGGTCAGCGGATTATAGTTTTCGCGGATTGGCCCATCGGTGATCAGTCCATCGGCGTGGTTGAAAAAGGCCTGTGCCATGGCGACGGCGTCGGCACGGTAGCCATAGCTTTCCATACCCTTTAGCCCAAAATACAGTTGATCTACCCAGACTCGTCCACGCCAGTAAATATCTGCGCCAAACGCCGGGTTGGTGAGTGCCGCCGTACCTAGTGGGACGTAGGTATTGAACTCACGCGAGTCCTTCATCACCTTCACCACCGCATCGGCATGTTGCTGGCTGGCTGCGCCATTAAATAAGGGGGACCAGCCTTCCGGACCTTTGCCGCGTTCGACAATGGGTTTGCCGGCACAGCCATTGGGCAGGGGTTTATCTTCAATGCGAATGTCGTAGAAGAAGCCACTGGACGGATCGAACATGCAGCTATTGATGTAATCCGCCAGCTTGTCGGCCTTGCTGCGGAAGGCGGCGGCATCGGCGCGGTGGCCCAGAATATCGGCCATTTTGGCCAGGTATTTGTTGTCGCTGTACATGTAGCTGGCTTGATCCACCGACTCCTGCAGTAAGGAATAGCCGAGCAGAGTGCCGTCTGCCGCACGGTTTTCCGCAAATTTTACCTGCCAGTCCTGCCGTTTTCCACCTTGTGCCAGGTAGCGGGCCAGCTGATCCGGGTCGATAAAACCAAAGGCAGCGGCATCGTCACGTCCAGACTCCCAGGAGGCGGCAACCTGGGCCGGGATTTCGATGTTGTCATAGTGCCCGGAGCGAACAACCCGGTCATAGTTGTTCAGTCCGGCGAGCGTTTTCTCCTGCTGCCCGCGCTTAACGGTGAACAGCATCCGACCATCTGGCGTATTGTGCGCCTTATCCCGCGTCGCGCCATATTCCGGCACGCCGTTGCCGTTATGGTCGCGGTTATGCAGCCACCAGTTGTGGTAGGCGACCAGCTTCGGATACATCTCGGCCAGCCACTGTCTATCGCCGGTGGTGTTATACACCTCCATTACCGCCCAGGCCGCCAGACTGGGTTTGGTATTGCGCTCATTCCAGTTGCTGCCATCGCCGCCGCGTTCCGGGCTGGGGTTATAGGCGATCAGATCCGGGATAAAGCCGGCATCCCATGGGCGCAGTGGGTCATCCGGCTGGATTTGGAAGGCGAACACCGCACGGATATTATCCTTGGCGACGTCAGGATTAAAATGCGCCATGGCGTAGGCCTGTTTCCAGGTATCCCAGGGCCAGGTCTGGTTGCCGGAGAACCAGCGCCCGGTCACCGAAGGCGTCACCGAATCAAACTTCATCGCCCCGGCTGCGCCGCGCCAGTTGCCATTCAACGTTTCTATCGCTTTGACCGCCACGCGCTCCTGCGCTTGAGTGGCATGCGGGTTGGTAAGCCCCTTGCTGAGATAGTTTTCCCAGCGTTGTGCGGAAGCATTCATATACTGCTGCGGGTTGGCGAGGATAGCGGCAATCTTGCCCTGTTCCTGCTGTACCTCAGCGGCGGAGAGCAGGTGAGAGTAGGTGGTGTAGAGGGTGGTGGTGCCTTTGATATTGGCTTTGGCGATAAACTGATGGCCGTTCACCGTCGTTTGCTGCGGCAGTGATTTATGAATCTGATATTCAGACTGGCCGGAGGTCATCAGTTGCGAAGAGGCTCGCACTTTGCCAAAGGTGACCCGCAGGCCGTCCGCCGTCGGCAGAATGTGCCGCGTGTAGCCCGGAAATGCCTGCTCGATGGTCTCAGGTGACTGCGGCTTCTGCTGTTTGGCGTAGTATTTTTCCAGCAGTGCGCCGTCCCACACCAGCTCCAGCGGCGTATCGGTGATGATTTGGGTTTCCAGCAGCGAGGTGCGTGCGGTAGCGAAACGCAGCGTCAGATTGACCTGGATCCCCGGCGCGCTGAGTTGTTGGACAAGCGCCCCCGGGATGCTGTAGGCCGTCATGCTGAAGTTTACTTTCTCCCCATTTTTATACAGGCTCAGCCGATCGAAGTTATCGGCCATAAAGTTGATGTATTCTTCGGTAAGCAGCGCCGGGCCGGGGAAACCGCCGATACCTTCCGGGCCGTCCGGCAGCAAGTGGCCATGCCAGGCCCCCAGATCAAAGAACGGGTTAAAACGCTGGTGTTCATCAAAATCGTAGTCGAGCATGTAGTGTGGCGCGCCGCTGCGATTGATGACGTTTTTATAGGCCGCTGCCCGCAAGGCGTTCTCATTCGCCGGGTGAGAAGAGCAGCCTGATATTGCCAGCGTGATAGCTATGGCCAAAGGCGGCAGTTTATTAATCATATTCATTAGGATTGCCCTGTCGGTTACCAATAGAAATACTGCATCAGAAACACCGAGTTGCTGGCGTCGGTGCTGTCGTTGGTCATATAGAATTTACTGTCCAGCGCGGTGGCGAATTTTCCGCCGCCATACTCGTACCAGATACCGGCCTGCGCGTAAGACGTGGCGGTGTCCGGCGCATTGTCCAGCCGGTGGCGGGCGTAGCTGTAGGCGGTCGAGAAATACAGCCCTTTGGTGGCTTCAACCATGGCGCTTAACATCAGGCCCGACTCGGTGCCCGGGTGGCTGCCATCGCCCTTGCCGGTGTGGTGCCAGACGCGGCCGGCCAGGTTTTTACCTTTTAGCCCCAGCAGGTACAGTTGCCCCATGCCGTCGGTAATTTCCAGGCCGTTTAATAACGTCAGTTCTTCCTGCAGATCGTATTGGGTATAGCCGTTGACCATGGCACGGTAGGTATATTTGTCCGAGTAGCGGTCATATTTACCGAAGTGCAGTAACGCCTTACTTTCGTCGATGCGGCTTTCCGGTGCGGCGGTGACGCTGTAACGGAATTTTCCGGTCAGATTCTGCAGTTTGGCCGCGTAGGAGAGATCCCGGGTGTTGGGGATCACATAGCCATATTCCGGGGTAAAGTCGGCCCACCATTGCAAATCGTCCAGCGAAGAGTCGTTGCGTACGCTAAGCATCATTTCGGTGCCATCGTCGGTGCGATAGCCGCCGTAAAAACGGTTGATGCCGCCTTCAAATCCACCCCAACTGTGGTCTGGCACCCAGGCATTGCCCTGATGATCCGCCTGCACCGTCCAGCCTTCGCCGTAGATCAGGCCGAACCAATGGCCGTGTTTGATCTCCAGCCCGCCTTCGATATAGGTACCGTCACTGTATTTGTGTTGGTGTTCACCGTTGAGATAGACGCTGCCACCGATGCCCAGCTCACCGTAAAAGCGCAGGGCGGTAGCGGCGGTGGTTGTCAGTTTGGGGGGCGGCAGCTCGTTATGTTCCGCCGGCACCACGGACTCTTGCGCCGGCAGTTCCAGGGGTAAAATCAGGAGTAAAACGGGTAAAAATCTATTATTGGCTATTATTTTCATTTGGACACGTATCTGTTTTTGGTTAGTGGACGTTCGGCACGGTGTGACACCTGCCAATTCATTCCATTAACCGCATGTAGGTCGGCCCCTTTTCCCTGGGAGGAGGTAAAAAACCGTCTTAAACAGGACGGTAAAGCGGCAGTTATATTAGTAAAATATTTAGTAAAAAATACCGTAACATCAGTAAATCGTTAACTTGATCACAAAGGGTGAAATCGGTATCTTCGCTATTAAGCATTGCGAACCGTCTGCAAGCGCCGCGCGGGGCGCGATAAGGATGCTTCTGGCGGATAAAAAGGGGGGATGGGGCATCAGGGCGTATACCTTGCTGAGCCGTCCCGGTAAGCTAGCGTTTTGTCTATCCATTGAGACTCTATGGCCACACTGAAGGAAATCGCAGAAGCTGCGAACGTGTCTGTTGCTACCGTTTCGCGAGTGCTGAATGACGACCCCACTCTGAGCGTGAAAGCGCAAACCCGACAAAAAATTCTGGAAGCCGCAGAGCGTCTCGAATACAAGGTTCAGCCTTCAAAACGTCACAGCGGGCATCGGCTGACGTTTGCCGCGTTGTTCACCTATAAGCAGGGCATCGAGATTAACGATCCTTACTATCTGGCGATGCGCTATGGCATTGAAACTCAATGTGAAAAGTTGGGTATTTCGCTGGTGGCCTGTTACGACTTCAACGGTGAAAAAGCGCTGCCTGCGGCTGATGGCCTGCTGGTTATCGGTCGCCCTCAGCCGGTGTTGCACGAGCAACTTGGCCAACAGAAAGTGCCGGTGGTGTTCCTTGACGGTGTGGTTGAAGACCCGCAGTTCGACTGCGTCAACGTTGATTTGTACAAGATCAGCCAGAAGGTAATCGACTATTTCATCGGGCGCGGTTATTCACGTATTGGGTTTATCGGCGGGCGTGACGATCCGGCCTTTGCCGATCAGCGCGAGCAGGCATTTGTCGAGTATGGCCGGTTGAAAAACGTGGTGCAGCCCCAGGATATTTACATCGGTGATTTCAGCAGTCAGGCGGGTTACCAGTGCGCCAAACGAATGCTGGAGGACACCAGCGATTATCCGCCGGCGCTATTGGTGGCGACCGACTCTATTGCCATCGGCGTCCTGCGTGCACTACATGAAAAGGGCATCCAGGTCCCTGGGCAGATTGCGTTGATCAGTGTGAACGATATTCCCACCGCCCGGTTTATTTTCCCTGCCTTATCAACGGTTCGCATTCCATCAGAAACCCTGGGCGCTCAGGCCGTCAACCTGTTGATGGAGCGCATTCGCGATGAGCGAACCATTCCTTTATCGATCTTTGTTCCCAGCTCGCTTCAGTTGCGCGACACCACGCTAGCCTGATTAATCTTCCCTGTGCGGCACGCCGATGGCGACTGCACAGGGAGGCCCGCCAGAGTAAAAATTAACGTCATGATTAAAAAAGATATTTAATATTTTTTGTGATCCCGTCGGCATTGGGTAAATATGTTCTGTGAATTTTACTAAATATTTACTATCGTTCTCCCATTGAAAGCTGTCGGGAGACGTGACGTGAACAATTGGGAAAACATAGAAAAGCAGTCGGAGAATCGCTTGCCGGCGCGGGCGAGTTTCTTCAGCTATGCGGATGCCAGGCAGGCATTGAGTTTTGATCGCAACGCAAGTTTGGGCTTCCAGTTGCTGAGCGGGCGTTGGCAGTTTCGCTACTTCGAACACCCGGACCTGGTGCCGGAGGCGTTTTACCGCCAGCCGATGGCGGAATGGGGCGAAATCACCGTGCCGGGCATGTGGCAGATGGAAGGGCATGGTCAACTGCAGTATACCGACGAAGGTTACCCATTCCCGATCGACGTGCCTTATGTGCCAACCAATAATCCTGCCGGGGCCTATCAGCGCCTTTTTACTCTCGATAACGAGTGGCTGGATCAGCAGGTCATCATCAAATTTGACGGCGTGGAGACCTATTTTGAGGTTTACCTCAATGGTCACTACGTCGGTTTTAGTAAAGGCAGCCGTCTGTCAGCCGAGTTTGATCTCAGCGACTATCTGCAAGCGGGGGACAACCTGCTGTCCGTTCGCGTGCTGCAATGGGCCGATTCTACCTATATCGAAGATCAGGACATGTGGTGGATGGCCGGTATTTTCCGCGATGTTTATCTGATCGGTCAGCAACGCACGCATATTCATGATCTCACTGTGGTTACCACCTTTGACGATCAGTATTGCGATGCGCTGCTGGCGATAGACGTCGAGTTGCAGCATCTGGGGCAAGGCGTGGCTGGCGGTTATCGTCTGCAGGCGCAGCTCTTTGACGGTGAAGCCTGCGTCGGTGAGCAGTGGGCGAACGAACTGAGCATTGGGGCGGGTGCCACCTGCCGGTTTGAAATTCCGGTCAGCCAGCCCAGGCAGTGGAATGCGGAAGATCCCTATCTGTATCAACTGCTGCTCAGCCTGCGCGACGGCGATGGCTATGTGTTATCGGTAGTGCCGCAGCGGGTGGGTTTCCGTGAAATCAGCGTGCGCGATGGGCTATTCCACATTAACGGGCGCTACCTGAAACTGCACGGCGTTAACCGCCATGACCACGATCATCGCAAAGGTCGGGCGGTTGATATGGCGCGGGTTGAGCGCGACATCGTGCTGATGAAACAGCACAACATCAACTCGGTGCGCACCGCCCATTATCCGAACGATCCGCGTTTTTACGAGCTGTGCGATATCTACGGCCTGTTTGTGATGGCGGAAACCGATCTGGAAAGCCACGGGTTTGCCAACGTTGGCGATATCAGCCGCATTACCGACGATCCACGTTGGGAAAATGCCTACGTAGAACGCATTGAGCGCCATGTGAAGGCGCAGAAAAACCATCCTTCAATCATTATCTGGTCACTGGGCAACGAGTCTGGCTATGGCTGCAACATTCGCGCCATGGCCAAACGCTGTAAGGCGCTCGATGCCACCCGACTGGTGCATTATGAAGAAGACCGGGATGCGGAAGTGGTCGATGTGATCAGTACCATGTATTCCCGCGTGGCGATGATGAATGCGTTCGGTGAGTATCCTCACCCCAAACCCCGGATCCTGTGTGAATACGCTCATGCTATGGGCAATGGGCCGGGCGGACTGTTCGAATATCAGTCGGTGTTTAACCGCCATGCCAGCCTGCAGGGACATTACATCTGGGAATGGTGCGATCACGGTTTGCTCAGCCATGACCAGCAGGGGCGGGAACGTTATCAGTACGGCGGCGATTACGGCGATTACCCGAATAACTATAACTTCTGCATGGATGGCCTGATCTATCCGGATCAACGTCCTGGTCCCGGCCTGCGTGAATATAAACAGGTGCTGTGTCCGGTCGAGGTGAGCGGCGTGGGCGAGAAAACGTCGGTATTACGGGTCAAAAACCGCTATTGGTTCAGCTCGCTGGCCGATATTACGCTGAAGGTCAGCGTTAAGGCCGGCGGGCGGCAACTGACCGGCTATGAGATTAAGCTGCCGCACCTGCAGCCGGGGGAATCAGAAGAGGTCCATTTGCCTGCATTGGCGCTGGGCGCGGAAGAAACCTTCATCGACGTCGAAGTGTATAAAGACAGCGCCACCCGTTACAGCGAAAGCGGAGATCTGCTGGGGCAGTATCAACATCTGTTGCAGCCTGCCACCGCGTTAGTTAGCCCACCGGAGTCCATCCCTGTTTCTGCGCTGCAATGCGCTGACGAAAACCATCAAATTATTGTCAGTGGCGAGAACTTCAGCCTGACCTTCTCGCGCCTGAGTGGCGAACTGCAGTCGTGGAAAGTGGCAGGAGAGGAGGTGGTGGGCCGCGCACCGCACCTGACCTTCTTCAAGCCGGTGATCGACAACCACAAGCAGGAGTATGAAGGCATTTGGCTGCCGAACCATCTGCAGATCATGCAGCAGCATTTCCGTAGCCTGCACTGGGAACGGCAGGGGGATGACGTGGTGATTGAAGTCCGCACCCTGATTGCCCCGCCGGTATTTGATTTTGGCATGCGTTGCCGTTACCGCTGGCAGATCTCTGCGCAGGGCCATGTCAGCCTGGATCTGTCGGGCGAGCCTTACGGCGATTTCCAGCAGGTGATCCCGAAGATTGGCCTGGATTTCGGCCTCAGCCGCCGCTTTGAGCAGGTGGAATACTACGGCCGTGGACCGGGGGAAAACTATCAGGACAGCTGCCAGGCTAACCTGATCGGCCACTATCAGCAGCGGGTTGGCGAGCTGTTTGAGCACTATCCGTTCCCGCAGGATAACGGCAATCGCCAAGAGGTACGCTGGCTGAGTCTGCAAGACGCCAATGGCCACGGCATCTTTATCCAGCCACGGCGGCCGATCAATTTCAGCCTGTGGCCCTACAGCGCCGAGATGCTGCATCAGGCTCAGCATATTAATGAACTGGAAGAAAGCGACTACCTGACGTTAAACCTCGACGATCAAATTCTGGGGCTGGGCTCCAACTCCTGGGGATCGGAGGTGCTGGATTCCTATCGGGTTTATCTGTCGTCGTTTAACTACGGCTTTACGCTGGTGCCGTTTAACCGGCAGGAAACCGAGGCGGCTACGCTTGCCGGCTATCGTTTTTCACCGGCCATTAATAACGCTCAGTCAGAAGAGGCGAACTTATGATTATTGTCGAATCATTAGCGGAGTTTCAGCTTATTTACCGCGCCGGGAAAAAATGGCAACGCTGCATGGAGGCCATCAATAATATTGAACGCATCGAGCCCGATGTCTTTTATTCGGTTGGCGACTCGCTGGTTTACCGGTTGGCGTCCGGCCCGGGCCAACAACATGGCTGGCTGGAGGGGAATCGCCGCTATTTTGATCTGCACTATTACCTTGCCGGCCAGGAAACCATCGAGATTGCCGATAAGTGCGAGCTGACTTCGGTGGTGGCCTATCAGGATGAAACCGACCGCGAGTTTTTCAGCGGGCAGGGCGAGCCACACCGGGTGGGGCAAGGGAATGTCGTTATCTTTGAGAATCACCAGGCCTATCGTTTTAAAGAAAGTCACCAGGTAAAAAAAGTCATTTTAAAAGTGACGGTAGAAGACAGCTATTTCCTTAATAAATAGCCGAACTCCTAATTAAAAATAAGCCCCATTGCTTTCAGGTTGCCGCCGGCAAGGCTGCAGCTTGAAAGACCAGGGGAAATAAACCGATTAAGTACCCTACAATATTTCGGAGAGTGTCTATGGCTGTGTCGAATAGAAATACTATCGGCAAGTTCGGCCTGCTGGCGATGACGTTCGCGGCAGTGTTCAGCTTTAATAATGTAATAAACAATAATATTCAGCTTGGCATTGCCTCCGCCCCGGTGTTCCTGGTGGCGACCATCATCTATTTTATTCCGTTCTGCCTGATCATTGCCGAGTTCGTTTCGCTAAACAAAAACTCAGAAGCCGGGGTGTATGCCTGGGTAAAAAGCGCCCTGGGCGGGCGTTGGGCGTTTATGACCGCCTATACCTATTGGTTTGTGAACCTGTTCTTCTTCACCGCGCTGTTGCCGAGGGTTATCGCTTACGCCTCTTACGCGTTTTTGGGCTATGACTACGTCTTCACGCCGTTAACCACCGCGATCATCAGTATCTTCCTGTTCGCGTTCTCGACCTATATCTCCAACAGCGGCGCCAAGCTGTTGGGGCCGATGACCTCGGTCACCTCTTCGTTGATGCTGTTGCTGACGTTCTCCTACATCATCCTGGCCGGTGCGGCGGTGATTGGCGGCATCGAACCGGCGAACCCGATCACGGTGGAAGCCATCACCCCTAACTTTAACTGGGCCTTCCTCGGTATCACCGCATGGATTTTCCAGGCGGCGGGCGGGGCCGAATCGGTGGCGGTGTATGTCAATGACGTGAAGGGCGGCAGCCGCTCGTTTGTGAAAGTGATCATCCTTTCCGGACTGGTGATCGGCGTGCTGTACTCGGTGTCATCCCTGCTGCTTAACGTGTTCGTGAGCCGCGCCGACCTGCACTTTACCGGCGGTACGGTTCAGGTATTTGAAGGGCTGTCGGCGCACTTTGGCCTGCCGGCGGTGCTGATGAACCGTTTCGTCGGCCTGATCTCCTTTACCGCCATGTTTGGCTCATTGCTGATGTGGACTGCTGCCCCGGTAAAAATCTTCTTCACCGAGATCCCCAAAGGCATCTTTGGCGAGAAAACCATCCGCCTGAACAAGCATGGCGTGCCGACCCGCGCGGCCTGGTTGCAGTTCTTTATCGTCATCCCACTGATGCTGATCCCGACGCTGGGCTCTGACAGCGTGCAGGATTTAATGAATACGCTGATTAATATGACCGCCGCCGCATCGATGCTGCCGCCGCTGTTCATTATGCTGGCCTACCTGAACCTGCGTTTGAAGTACGACCGCGTACAGCGCGACTTCAAGATGGGTTCCCGGCTGCAGGGCATCGCCATTGTCAGCACGCTGATCGTTATTTTTGCCGTGGGTTTTGTCGCCTCAACCTTCCCGACCGGCGCCAGCATTATGACTATTGTGTTTTATAACGTTGGCGGGCTGGTAATCTTCCTCGGTTATGCCTGGTGGAAGTACAACCGATACTCGAAGACCCTGGATGCTCAGGCCCGTTATGACGAGGACACGCCGTTGGCCAGAATCGAGCTGGAAGCGCAGGATGGCAAAAAGAACCTCGCCGGCGATCTGCGCTGCACCACCTTGTAATCCACTATCGATAAAACTCGCCCCTCGGCGCTCGCTGAGGGGTTTTAATGGCGGCTCGGATAAGCGCCATTCTCATTACCCCGATAAACTTGCGCATTAGATAAGTGACGACTAATGTTTAGTCATGAATGAAAATGACATCTTCAAGGCACTGGCGGATCCCACCCGTCGCACCATCTTCGAGAAACTGGCGGCTGGCGGCATGAATGCCAGTGCGCTGCGTGAAGGTATGCCGATCAGCCAATCGGCCATGTCCCAGCATCTGGCAGTGTTGCGGCAGGCGGGCCTGGTGTGCGAGGAGCGACAAGGGCGTTTCGTTAATTATCAGGTGGACCCGCAGGGCCTGGCATTGATTGCTCAATGGCTGGACAAGTACCGTGCCTTCTGGCCGGAGCGTATTGATAAGCTGAATATTTTGCTAAAGGACATGGATCAATGAACCAGACCGACGCTAACCCGCAGCCGCTAGTGCTGGAATATTCACTCGATGCGCCGCCCGAAAAAGTCTGGCGGGCGATTGGCATCCCGGCATTGCGCGAACAATGGTTGCCAACCCGCGTATTGGCCGATGCAGAACCTATTGCGGTGACGCCGGGCGCAGAGATCAGTTACCGGATGCGCGATGATCAGCCGCCGTTCCTTGAAAGCACAGTGACCTTGCAAATTTTGCCCACCGCCGCTGGCGGCAGCCTGTTGCGCGTTATCCACCGGCTGGACGATGCCCGATTGACGGCGGCGAACGACAGCGGACGGCACCTGATGCGCGCCGCCTGAAGGCCAACCTTTCCCATTCCACATCTGAAACAGGAGTTCACCCATGCGTGAATCGATGCTGCTCGTCCCTATGGTGGTTGAACAGACCAGCCAGGGGGAACGTTCTTTCGACATTTATTCGAGATTGCTGCGTGACCGCATCGTTTTCCTGAATGGAGAGGTCAACGATCAGATTGCCGAAATGCTGTGCGCCCAGTTGCTGTTTCTGGAGGCCGAAAATCCGGAGAAACCGATCCATCTGTATATCAATTCACCGGGCGGGGTGATCACCAGCGGTTTCGCCATCTATGACACCATGAATTACATCAATGCACCGGTGCATACCCTGTGTATGGGTACTGCGCGTTCGATGGGTTCCTTCCTGTTGATGGCCGGGGAGGCGGGGCATCGCATGGTGCTGCCCAATGCCAGTTTGCATGTGCATCAGCCGCTGGGCGGCTTTCAGGGCCAGGCGTCGGATATTCTGATCCACGCCGAAGAGATGAAACGCACCAAGCACAGCGTCATCACGCTATATGCCAAACATTGTGGACGCAGCTATGAAGAGGTTGAGCGTGCACTCGACCGCGACCATTTTATGAGTGCCGACGAAGCGGTGGAGTGGGGGCTGGTGGATAAGGTGCTGCGGGGACGGTGATAAAATATCGTCATTTCATCCGACAGGCTCAGCGTAGAGTTAGGAATATCATCCCGCGTTGTGGGCCGGGCGTCCACGCTGGTGATTTATTGGGACAACAGATAGTGGGATTGTACCAGGCCCGAAGGGAAGCTTTGGCTGGACAGTAATTTGAAATCAGCATCTTGGGGCAGATCACCGAATAACGCTCTTCCTGAACCCAGTAGCACTGGCACCGTGGTGATCACCATATCGGTGACCAGGTTTTCACGCAGGAAAGACTGTATCAATTGCCCGCCATCGAGATAGACCCGATGGATATTCTGTTCATCCAATTGTGCAATCAGGTGCTTTGGCGCGAGGTCGGAGAATTGTAATTTACCCTTCAGGGGCAGGGGAACCGGCTCATTGGCCAGCTGTTTGGACAGCACCACAACAGGAAGGTCATAAGGCCAGGAGTCAAAGCCGAGAACTTTTTCATAAGTCCCTCGCCCCATCACGATTATGTCTTTATCAGCGATAAAGGCGTCGAAACCATGGTCTTCGGTCGGGTCATCGCGTTGCAAAAGCCACTCGATGTCGCCATCTTGCCGCGCGATATAACCATCCAGACTGGTTGCGATAAAAACGTGTGTAGTGACCATTGAAGGCTCCTTATCTATAGGCTGTAAATTATTGTCCTGGGGTGGAGCAAAATCAACAACACGCGTTAAAACAAAAATCCACGCCAAGGCGTGGATTTTGGAGTCTGGTTCAGAAACCGAGGTTTAGACGTTGAACAAGAAGTTCATCACGTCGCCGTCTTTGACGATGTAGTCCTTACCTTCTGAACGCATTTTGCCAGCTTCTTTAGCGCCTTGCTCACCCTTGTAGGTGATGAAGTCTTCAAAAGCGATGGTCTGCGCGCGGATAAAGCCTTTCTCGAAGTCGGTGTGGATCTTGCCGGCTGCCTGCGGTGCGGTAGCGCCAACCGGGATGGTCCAGGCGCGAACTTCTTTTACGCCAGCAGTGAAGTAAGTCTGCAGGTTCAGCAGCTCGTAACCGGCGCGGATCACGCGGTTCAGACCAGGCTCTTCCAGACCCAGCTCGGCCATAAACTCGGCGCGGTCTTCGTCTTCCAGCTCGGCGATGTCGGATTCAACCGCGGCGCACACGGCAACCACGACCGAACCTTCGGCCGCAGCGATTTCGCGCACTTTGTCCAGGTACGGGTTGTTCTCATAGCCGTCTTCGTTGACGTTGGCGATGTACATGGTTGGCTTCAGCGTCAGGAAACTCAGGTAGCGGATGGCTGCACGGTCTTCATCGGACAGATCAAGCGCACGCAGCATGCCGGCGTTTTCCAGCTGTGGCAGGCATTTTTCCAGTGCGGCCAGCTCGGCTTTTGCGTCTTTATCGCCGCCTTTGGCTTTCTTCTGTACGCGGTGGATAGCGCGTTCGCAGGTGTCCAGATCCGACAGTGCCAGCTCGGTGTTGATGACTTCGATGTCGTCAGCCGGGTCAACCTTGTTGTTTACGTGGATGATGTTGTCGTTCTCGAAGCAGCGCACTACGTGGCCGATAGCTTCGGTTTCACGGATGTTGGTCAGGAACTGGTTGCCCAGGCCTTCGCCTTTAGACGCGCCTTTCACCAGGCCGGCGATGTCGACGAATTCCATGGTGGTTGGCAGGATGCGTTGGGGTTTGACGATCTCGGCCAACTGGTCCAGACGCGAATCGGGCATCGGCACCACACCGGTATTAGGTTCAATGGTGCAGAACGGGAAGTTGGCTGCTTCGATACCCGCTTTGGTCAACGCGTTGAACAGGGTGGATTTGCCTACGTTAGGCAGGCCGACGATACCGCATTTGAATCCCATGTTGTTATCACCTTAAATATCTTAACTATCAGCCGGTTAGGTTTAACCCACTGCATAAAGGACGAAATAATGGCGCCATTATACACGTAATGGCCGTTTTTCTCGATCTGGCTGTGTGCTGCGGGCAAATGCAGCCACAAAACCGGTTTTTGATTGAGATTTGGATCACATTTACACATACTGACACTTCTGATTAACCTACAGGAAACGCGCCGGATGTACTTCTTGCCCAGTCCACCCTGAGTTGCCCCCCTCCTGAGGTTTGCCGCGCCATGCGGCTGTGTTTCTCGTCCTGCGGGAAGGTTTTTTATCTGTCAGAAGTGAATAATCCATGTTTAACCTGAACAATTTCAGGCTGTCGACCGTCAAGAACGAGGTGCTGGCGGGCTTTGTGGTGGCCGTTTCCATGATCCCCGAAGCGGTCGGCTTTTCTTTGGTCGCCGGACTTTCCCCGATCGTTGGGCTACACACGGCTTTTATTATCGGTCTGGTGACCGCCCTGTTTGGCGGCAAGCCGGGCATGGTGTCGGGCGCGGCCGGTTCGATCGTGGTGGTGCTGATGAGCCTGGCGGCGCAACACGGCATGGCCTATGTGTTATGGGCGACGATTTTTGCCGGGGTGATCCAAATCCTGATTGGCGTTTTCCGGCTGGGTAAATTTATTCGTCTGGTGCCGCTGCCGGCGATCCACGGTTTTGTGAATGGTTTGGCGATCGTCATCATGCTGGCGCAGCTGCATATGATTGCCGGGCAGGGGCTGCTGATGTACGGGCTGGTGGCGCTGGCGATCGGGGTGGTGGTGCTGTTCCCGCGACTGACCCGGGTGATCCCGGCCTCGTTGGCGGCCCTGATTGTGGTTTCGGCCCTGGCCATCGGGTTTAACCTGCATACCTTACGGGTCGGCGATCTGGCCGATATCTCCGGCGCCTTGCCGCATTTCAGCCTGCCGATGGCCCCGTTCAGCCTGGAAATGCTGAAAGTGGTGCTGCCGTATGCGGTAGTGATCGCTTTGGTGGGGTTGATTGAGTCGTTGCTGACCATGACGGTGCTTGACGAAATGGGCGGCAAAAAGGGCAATGGCAACCGCGAGAGCATCGCTCAGGGCGCGGGCAATGCCATTTGCGGCCTGTTTGGTTGTTTTGCCGGCTGCGCGATGATTGGCCAGTCGATTATCAACTTCACCTCGGGTGGGCGCGGACGTATTTCCGGCGTCGTCGGCGCGATACTGTTGATCCTGTTTGTGGTCAGCCTGTCAGGTTACATCGGCCTGCTGCCGGTGGCAGCACTGGCAGGGGTGATGCTGGTGGTGTGTTACAACACCTTTGAGTGGAGTTCGCTGCGCCGCTTGCGGCGGATGCCGAAGGCCGATGCGCTGGTGATGCTGCTGGTCACGGTGATCACCATCTTTACCGATCTGGCGATGGCGGTGATCAGCGGGGTGATTATCTCGGCGCTGGTGTTTGCCTGGCAGCAGGCGCGCATTCGCGTGCGTCAGCATCAGGTGGAGGGGGATGTTGCGGTGTATCAACTGGACGGGCCGCTGTTCTTTGGTTCTACCACGGCCTTTGCCGAGCTGTTTGAACCGAAAAACGATCCTCAAAACGTGGTGCTGGATTTTGCCGGTACCCGGGTGATGGATTCCAGCGGAGTAGAAGCGATTGATAAGCTGACGGCACGTTATCTGGCGGCGGGAAAAACCATTCGGTTACGCCACCTGAGCGGCGACTGCGTACGTCTGTTAAAGCAGGCCGGACCGTTTTGCAGCCATGAACTGGACGATCCGCAATATTATGTGGCGGAAGAAGGCTATCAGACCGACGATGCCAACGTCGGTGAGGAAACCTTCAAGCTGCGAACCTAAGCGGATCGGCAGCGGGCGTGATGCCCGCTGCAATCACTATCAGGCCTGCGCTTTGAAGCTGTGCAGGCGACGAACGGTTTTTTCCAGGCCGTCGGTCAGCAGAATTTCCGTGCAACGTGCGGCTTCATCAATCGCTTCATCAATCATTTTTTGCTCGCTGGCCGGTGGCTTGCCGAGCACGAAACCCACCACCTTGTTTTTATCGCCCGGATGGCCAATGCCGATGCGCAAGCGATAGAAGTTCGGGTTATTGCCGAACTTGCTCTGAATATCCTTCAGCCCGTTGTGCCCACCGTTGCCGCCACCCAGTTTGATTTTTGCAACACCCGGCGGAATATCCAGCTCGTCGTGCGCGACCAGAATTTCGTCCGGCTCAATACGGTAGAAATTGGCCATCGCCAGTACGGCTTTGCCACTGAGGTTCATAAAGGTGGTAGGCACCAGCAGGCGCACGTCATTACCGGCCAAATTCAGGCGGGCGGTGTAGCCGTAGAATTTGCTCTCTTCCTTCAACTGCTGGTTATGGCGCTGGGCCAGTAAATCGACGTACCAGGCGCCGGCGTTGTGTCGCGTCTGGGCATACTCAGCGCCCGGATTCGCCAGGCCGACTATCAATTTAATACTGCTCACGGGGAGATTCGCTATGATCGAGATAATGGAAAGGGCATTAGTCTACCTGCCTGCGCCGCGAATGACAAAATCCTGATGCTGTGCGTGGCGTTAGTCAGCGGATATCCTCAGAATGGGGAGTAATTCATTAGCATAATCATTCAATTTGTTAACTAATTACTTGCTTTAAGTAAAGATTTGTCATGCTTTCTTTACCATTTGTGATCGCCTACGCAATCCCCTTGCCGGAACAGGGCCTATACTTAACTTATCAAAGTGGGTTAACCATTTACTGAGTTACCCTGGTTGGCAAATGGCACTATGGAGGTGGCATATGAAACGTAGAAACGTGAACAAAATGGGCAACTTTTTTATGGGGCTGGGGCTGGTAGTCATGATCTTCGGCGTTGGATACAACATTCTTGCTGAAGTATCGCAGTTCAATTTGCCGCAGTTTTTCGCCCATGGCGCAATCATGAGTATCTTCGTCGGCGCGCTGTTATGGCTGGTTGGTGCGCGTATCGGCGGGCGTGAGCAGGTGGCGGATCGTTACTGGTGGATAAAACATTTTGATAAACGCTGCCGAAACGACAATCATCGTTCGTCACATTGATTAAAAAAATAAAAGGGAACCCGCGTTACGGCAAAGGAGATCTGCCGCGCATTAAGGCCTAAGGTCATGTTTGACTACCCGTAGAAAACCCGTTGTTGCTGATGCACCAACGGGTTTTTCTTTTTCTGCTATCGGGCAATCAATCGATCCGGTACGGCAGGGGGCCGCACCGAAAAGAATTCTGATTAATGCTCGAACATCGCAGAAATTGACTCTTCATTGCTGATACGACGGATGGCTTCAGCCAGCATGCCGGACAGTGTCAGAGTACGCACGTTTTTCAGTGCCTTGATTTCTGCAGACAACGGAATGGTGTCGCAGACGATCACTTCATCAATCACCGAGTTGCGGATGTTTTCCACAGCATTACCGGAGAAGATCGGGTGGGTCGCGTAGGCAAATACGCGCTTGGCACCGCGTTCTTTCAACGCTTCAGCTGCTTTACACAAGGTACCGCCGGTGTCGATCATGTCGTCAACCAGCACGCAGTCACGGCCTGCCACGTCACCAATGATGTGCATCACCTGGGAAACGTTCGCACGTGGGCGGCGTTTATCGATGATAGCCATATCGGTATCGTTCAGCAGTTTGGCGATAGCGCGGGCGCGCACTACGCCACCGATGTCCGGGGAAACCACGATTGGGTTCTCCAGATTCTGTTGCAGCATGTCTTCGAGCAGGATCGGGCTACCGAACACGTTATCTACAGGAACATCGAAGAAGCCCTGGATCTGTTCAGCGTGCAGATCCACCGTCAGTACGCGGTCAACCCCAACGCTGGAGAGGAAGTCGGCGACAACTTTGGCGGTGATTGGCACACGAGCAGAACGCACGCGGCGATCCTGGCGGGCATAGCCGAAATAAGGGATAACAGCAGTAATACGACCTGCGGAGGCGCGACGCAGAGCATCTACCATAACAACCAGTTCCATCAGGTTATCGTTGGTAGGGGCACAGGTGGACTGGATGATGAAAATATCACCGCCGCGTACATTTTCGTTGATTTGCACGCTCACTTCGCCGTCGCTAAAACGACCTACTGCGGCGTCACCAAGGCTGGTGTACAAACGGTTGGCAATACGTTGTGCTAGTTCCGGGGTGGCGTTACCAGCAAAAAGCTTCATATCAGGCACGAGAAGAACCTCAGGCATGCGTCCAGAGAAGATATTGTCATTCGGCCTCGCTAAGGGGCAGTTAGCGACGCCGGCGCAATATCATACGGGTGTGTAAAAAAAAATTTGAAACCGCAGCGGCGCAGGGATGACAGGGCCAGGTGTGAGCGACTCTGCGCAGCGAAACGAGAACTACGGTTCAATCTGCCCGGAACGAATGCGATGTAGTGGAGAGACGTTAACGCCACGCGCTACAAAACCACGTATCCACTCCGGGGCTTGATTTAACACCTGACGGGCGGCGGTTTCTGTGTCGAATTCAGCAAACACACAAGCACCTGTGCCAGTCAGGCGTGACGGCGCGTATTCTAACAGCCAAGAAACAAGCTGTTCAACCTCGCGAAAACGTTTTCTTGCTATTGGTTCGCAATCATTTGCGTAAGTTGCCTGTAACAGCACATTTAATGGGCGAACCGGGGTGTCTCTTTTTAAATCGGCATCGCCAAAAATAACCGGAGTCGGGATGCTGACACCCGGATGGGCCACCAGATACCACTTTTCCTGCGGATTGGCAGGTTGCAAACGTTCGCCAATACCTTCGGCAAAGGCGGCATGGCCGCGAACGAACACCGGAACATCGGCACCAAGGGCCAGCCCCAGCTCTGCCAACTGCTCGTCGCTCAAGCCGCAGCACCACAGATCATTGAGCGCCACTAACACCGTGGCGGCATTGGAGGAACCGCCGCCCAGTCCGCCACCCATCGGCAGACGTTTTTCGATGCTGATGTCGGCACCGCGCGGGGCGGTGTTTAGCCCATGACGATCGCAATGCTGTTGCAGCAAACGGGCGGCGCGGACGATCAGGTTTTGCTCATCCGACACGCCGGCCACCGGGGTCAGCAGGTGAATGGCGTCATCCTGGCGCACGTCGATGGTCAGCGTGTCGCCGTAATCCAGAAACTGGAACAGCGTCTGCAGCAGGTGGTAGCCGTCTTCACGTTGGCCGGTAATGTACAAAAACAAATTGAGTTTAGCGGGCGATGGCCATTGACGAATCATTTAAGCGTCCAATCGTCCATTTTCAGTTTGATGCGCTGGTCACCCTGTTTCAGTTCCAGACGGCTTGGCAACTGTGGTTTGAGGCTGTTGTTGTAGTCCTGGTAATCCACGGTCCAGGTCTGGCTACCTTGTTGGTAGGTCAGCGAGTTCAGGCGATATTGGTCATCGAGCTTGAAGTCGCTGGCCTCACCCGGCAGGCCGAGCATCCACTGGCGCAGGTTGTCCAGCGGAATGGCCATGCCGGTCAGCTTGCGGATCATCTCTTCGGCATTGTCGCTGACATAGCGTTTCCCCTGGTTATCCGTCAACTGCACTACGTTTTTCTGTACGTTGAGGTCAAGCTCGGTACTGCCAAGCGGGTTGGTCAGCAGCAGGCGATAACGGTCTGGGGAATACTGTTGCCAGAAGAAGCGGGCGTAGACTTTTTTCTGATCTGACAGGTAGGCGAAAGAACCACGGGTCTGATACTGACTCAGCTGTTGCACCGCTTGTTCGTGGGCACGCCACTGCGGCGACGTCGGGCTGGTGGCCGGGCCGGTCGGCTTGGTGGTAGTACAGGCGGCCAGCACCAGGCTGGCCAGCGGGATCAGGCGGAGCAAACTAACTTTGCGGATTGGCATAACTTTCTCTTGTCCTTTTGTCCTTGCGGGCACGCACAGCGAGACCTTGGTATCAGCATTTACGCTAGCGGGGCAACGCCGGCTCGTCAATTTTTTGCTGCATCGCGTTGAAACTTCCCGGCTTTGTCACCGCTCTCGGGCACGGGGCCAGGTGCGGTCTTCGCTGATAAGATTAACACAATCGTTCCAACCTGCGCTCTGGACGCAAGAATATCTCTGGGGCCGGGTGTTGCTGCCGTTGGCGTTTAGTTGATGTAGCGTTCTGTAATATCGCCAGAGTCTATCGCGGTGGGGAGATCCGAAGATTATGAAGCTTGCAGTTCGAATCGTTATTTCGCTGTTATGTTTTGCGGGTTCGGCATTTTTTTACCTGCAGGCGAAGCATGTTTTTTGCCAACAGGTTTCCTTCATTTTGGATCCGACCTTTCGTTGCGGCACTTTGGGCTGGTAAACGCCGGTTATTTGATCGCTATCCCCATGCTCAGGTTGGTCAGTTTTACTCAATACTGTGCGGAATATCGCATACTGCACTAAAATTCAGTATGTTATGTCGTCAAATTATTCTTTATCTTGCTGTATTTATTACTGATCACTCATTGATGCTGTCTATTTCAGCGATTGGACGGAAGATGCGGTTGTGCCTTTTATTGATCCCGCGCATCAAGTAGAATGCCGTTCAACGAGAACCCGTACCAAAAGAAGTATTACTCGAAGCAATGACCCTGCTGGCGTTAGGTATAAATCACAAAACCGCTCCGGTTTCTCTGCGTGAAAGGGTGACCTTCTCCCCAGAGTCTATCGAACAGGCGCTAACCAGCTTGCTCCAACAACCGTTGGTGCAGGGCGGTGTCGTGTTGTCTACCTGCAACCGCACCGAACTGTATCTTAGCGTGGAGCAACAGGAACATATTCACGAACAGCTGGTCTCCTGGCTGTGTGAGTACCACCACCTGCGCCCGGAAGATGTGAGTAAAAGCCTGTACTGGCACCACGGCAACGAAGCCGTTAGCCACCTGATGCGCGTGGCCAGCGGGTTGGATTCACTGGTGCTGGGCGAACCGCAAATTCTTGGGCAGGTGAAGAAAGCCTTTGCCGAGTCCCAACGCGGGCAGTCACTGTCTGGTGAGCTTGAGCGCCTGTTCCAAAAATCCTTCTCCGTCGCCAAACGCGTACGTACCGAAACCGAAATCGGCGCCAGTGCGGTATCCGTGGCCTTTGCCGCCTGTACCCTGGCACGCCAGATATTCGAATCCCTTGCCGAACTGAACGTCCTGTTGGTGGGGGCCGGTGAAACCATTGAACTGGTAGCGCGTCATCTGCGCGAGCATAAAGTACGGCATATGATTATTGCCAACCGTACCCGCGAGCGCGCCCAGTTGCTGGCGGACGAAGTCGGCGCAGAAGTGATCACCTTGCCGGAAATCGACGAACGCCTGGCGGACGCCGACATTATTATCAGTTCTACCGCCAGCCCACTGCCGATCATCGGTAAAGGGATGGTGGAGCGAGCGCTGAAAGCGCGCCGCAACCAGCCAATGCTGCTGGTGGATATTGCCGTACCGCGCGATATCGAACCGGAAGTGGGCAAGCTGGCTAACGCCTATTTATATAGCGTGGACGATCTGCACGCCATTATTCAGAGCAACCTGGCGCAGCGCAAGGCCGCGGCGGTGCAGGCTGAGTCTATCGTCCAGCAGGAAAGCATCAACTTTATGGCCTGGTTGCGCTCGCAGGGCGCAGTGGAAACCATCCGCGACTACCGTTCGCAGGCCGATCAGATCCGTGCGGAAATGGAAGCCAAAGCCCTGGCCGCCATTGCGCAGGGCGCGGACGTGGAGCAGGTTATCCACGAGCTGGCCCACCGGCTGACCAACCGTCTTATTCATGCCCCTACCAAATCCCTCCAACAGGCCGCCGGCGATGGCGACGTGGAGCGGTTGCAATTATTACGCGACAGCCTCGGGCTGGATCAGCATTAGTTTTCTCTTTATTAACAGGGTTTAATACCACGCATGAAGCCTTCTATTGTTGCCAAACTGGAAGCGTTACAAGAGCGCCATGAAGAAGTGCAGGCGCTGCTCGGCGATGCCGGCGTTATTGCCGAGCAGGATCGGTTCCGCGCGCTGTCGCGCGAATACGCACAGTTGACCGATGTCAGCCGCTGTTTCCTTGAATGGCGTAAGGTGCAAGACGATCTGGCCACGGCAGAAATGATGCTGGATGACCCGGAAATGCGCGAAATGGCGCAGGAAGAGTTGAAAGACGCCAAGGCGGCAACGGAAGAGCTGGAGCAGCAATTACAAGTGCTGCTGTTGCCGAAAGATCCGGATGATGAGCGCGATTGCTTCCTGGAAGTGCGTGCCGGTACCGGCGGTGACGAAGCGGCGATTTTCGCCGGCGATCTGTTCCGTATGTACAGCCGCTATGCCGAAACGCGTCGCTGGCGCGTCGAGATCATGAGTGCCAACGAAGGCGAGCACGGCGGCTATAAAGAAGTGATTGCCAAGGTGTCTGGCGACGGCGTTTTCGGCCAACTGAAGTTTGAGTCTGGTGGCCACCGCGTGCAGCGCGTGCCGGAAACCGAGTCGCAGGGGCGTATTCATACCTCCGCCTGTACCGTGGCGGTGATGCCGGCGGTGCCGGAAGCCGAGCTGCCGGAGATCAATGCCGGCGATCTGAAAATTGATACCTTCCGTTCCTCCGGTGCCGGTGGCCAGCACGTTAACACCACCGACTCGGCTATCCGTATTACCCACTTGCCAACCGGTATTGTGGTGGAGTGTCAGGACGAACGTTCACAGCACAAAAACAAAGCCAAGGCGATGTCAGTGCTGGGGGCGCGTATCCGCGCTGCCGAAATGGCCAAGCGCCAGCAGGCCGAGGCATCAACCCGTCGTAATCTGTTGGGCACCGGCGACCGTTCCGATCGCAACCGCACCTACAACTTCCCGCAGGGGCGCGTGACCGACCACCGCATCAACCTGACATTGTACCGTCTGGACGAGGTGATGGAGGGCAAGCTGGACATGCTGATCCAACCTATTGTGCAGGAATATCAGGCCGACCAGCTCGCCGCGCTGTCCGCTGAGCCAGAGTAATGGATTATCAATCCTGGCTGAAAGCCGCGGCTGCCCGGTTGACGCAGAGTGACAGTGCCCGGCGTGACGCGGAAATCCTGCTGGGTTTCGTGACCGGCCGGGCCAGAACCTTTCTGATGGCATTTGGCGAAACTTTGCTGACGCAACAACAACAAGAACAGTTGGAAAGGCTGCTGGTGCGCCGCGAACGTGGCGAGCCGGTGGCTTATCTGATTGGAGAACGCGAGTTTTGGTCGCTGCCGCTATCGGTCTCGCCGGCCACCCTGATCCCACGTCCGGACACCGAATGCCTGGTGGAACTGGCGCTGGAGCGCCTGCCGTCATCCTCTTGCAACATCCTCGATCTTGGCACCGGCACCGGTGCCATTGCGTTGGCGCTGGCCAGCGAACGCCAGGACTGCAGGGTGACCGGCGTTGATTTACAGCCTGAGGCCGTAGCGCTGGCGCAGCATAATGCGCAGAAGCTGGCGATCGGCAACGCACAATTTCTTCAGGGCAGTTGGTTTGCGCCTCTGGCCGGCCAAACTTTCGCCCTGATCGCCAGTAATCCTCCGTATATCGACGCCGCCGATCCGCACCTGGCGCAGGGCGACGTACGTTTCGAACCCAGCAGCGCACTGGTCGCGCAGCAGCACGGGTTGGCGGATTTATCCGCTATTGTGCAGCAGGCACCGCAGTATCTGCAGCCACAGGGCTGGCTGCTGCTGGAGCACGGTTGGCAACAGGGCGAGAGCGTGCGCGCATTGCTGCAGGCCGCCGGTTTTATTTCGATCGCTACCCGCCGTGACTACGGTGATAACGATCGCGTGACTTTTGGCCAATGGCCGCAGCAGTAACTGAGAACTAACAAAAACAAAGCACACGGCGAATAAACAAAAGGAAGCAATATGGCAGTCTACTCAGCGTTAAAACATCTGCACCTGTTGACAGTCACCATCAGTATTATCTTGTTTGTGTTGCGATTTTTCTGGAAATGGCGAGACTCGGCAATGATGAACAAGCGCTGGGTGAAGATAACGCCGCACATAAATGATACGGTGTTGTTCGTCAGTGGTATCGCGTTGGTGGTGATGTTCAAGCTTTATCCGCTGCTGGGTATGGACTCGTGGCTGACCGAGAAGCTGTTTGGCGTTATTATCTATATCCTGCTTGGCTACGTCGCATTGGGCAAGAAGACCAAAAGTAAGAACCTGCGCACCCTGGCGTTTGTGCTGGCGTTGGGCTGTCTGTACCTGATAATTAAACTTGCCACGACGAAAATACCCTTTCTGATGGGATACTTATGAGTAGCATTGCTGATTTTGAATTTAACACCGCGCTGCTGAGCGCGGGCGTGATCCTGGTTTCGCAGTCCGTGCGGCGTGATTTCCCTACCGCCGAAGTCGAACGCAAGCTGCAACAGCTGGTCGACGACGCACGTGCGGCGATGCCAAAGGATCTCAGCCAGGAACAGCAACTGGACGCACTCATTGAACTGTTCTTCAAAACCTGGGGTTTTGGCGGCGCCGGCGGCGTGTATCGTCTGTCCGACGCGATTTGGCTCGACAAGGTGCTGGAAGGGCGGCAGGGCACGCCGGTTTCCCTTGGCACCATTTTCCTGCACATCGCTGCGCATCTGGATTTACCGCTGTTGCCGGTGATTTTCCCCACTCAACTGATCCTGCGGGCAGACTGGCTGGATGAAGAGATGTGGCTGATCAATCCGTTGAACGGCGAGACGCTAAACGAGCATCAACTGGAAGTGTGGATCAAGGGCAACCTGGGTCTGGGCGCCGAGTTGGAAGACGATGATCTCGATGAGTCAGAAAACGTCATGGTGGTGCGTAAGATGCTCGATACGCTGAAAGCCGCCCTGATGGAAGAACAACAGATGGAAATGGCGTTGCGCGCCAGCGAAACGGTGCTGTGTTTCGATCCGGATGACCCGTACGAAATCCGCGACCGTGGGCTGATTTACGCCCAGTTGGAATGCAACCATATTGCTATTTCCGATCTCAATTATTTTGTCGAACAGTGTCCTGAAGATCCGGTCAGCGAAGTGATCAAAGTACAGATCCACTCGATTGAACCGAAACAGGTCACGCTGCATTAATTCATTTGATTTAACATCAACAAAGGCGAAAGCATGAAACAGAAAGTGGTTAGCATTGGTGACATCAACGTAGCGAACGATCTGCCGTTTGTGCTGTTTGGCGGTATGAACGTGCTGGAATCACGCGATCTGGCGATGCGCATTTGCGAACACTACGTCACCGTGACGCAAAAACTGGGCATCCCTTACGTTTTTAAAGCTTCTTTTGATAAAGCCAACCGTTCTTCCATCCACTCTTACCGTGGTCCAGGCCTGGAAGAAGGGATGAAGATCTTCGAAGAAATCAAAAAGACCTTCGGCGTGAAAACTATCACCGACGTGCATGAAGCTTCACAGGCGCAGCCGGTGTCCGAAGTGGTTGACGTGATCCAGCTGCCGGCATTCCTGGCACGCCAAACCGATCTGGTAGAAGCGATGGCGAAAACCGGTGCGGTGATCAACGTCAAGAAACCTCAGTTCGTCAGCCCGGGCCAAATGGGCAATATCGTCGACAAGTTCAAGGAAGGCGGTAACGATCAGGTGATCTTGTGCGATCGCGGCAGCAACTTTGGTTACGATAATCTGGTGGTCGACATGCTGGGTATCAACGTGATGAAAAATGCCACTGGTGGTCATCCGGTGATCTTCGACGTGACCCACGCCCTGCAGACCCGTGACCCGTTTGGTGCCGCATCCGGCGGTCGTCGTGCGCAGGTTGCCGAACTGGCGCGTGCCGGTATGGCGGTTGGCCTGGCTGGGCTGTTTATTGAAGCGCACCCAGAGCCGAACAGCGCCAAGTGTGATGGCCCGTCCGCGTTGCCGCTGGACAAACTGGAGCCGTTCCTGGTGCAGATGAAAGCCATCGACGATCTGGTGAAGAGTTTCCCAGAGCTCGATACCAGCAACTAAGTACGATAAGCAAACTCTCAGACGGTTGATAAAGAGCTCTGTTGCTTAGTGGTAGGGGCGCTGCATGCTGCGCCCTATAGCATAATCAACGAGTTAAATCGGGTCGAACATGTTCGACCCCTACCGATTCAACCTTTATACGGGTTTGTCAGCAACTTAAAGCCCGACTTGTCGGGCTTTAGGTTTTTAGGCGTCTAGCTCGGCCAAGGCTTCGGGTAGCGTTGCGTAGAAATGCAGTTTCCCCTCAATCGGCTGTACCCGCGCTCGCGCCAGCGTTTTCAACGGCTGGAACGGCATATCGGTTATCGCCAGTTGCTTGCCTGGTGGCAGGGCTTCGATAAAGCGCTGCAGGGCATCCAGGCCACCGGCGTCCAGCACCGGTACCGCATCCCACTGCAAGACAATCACGTCATAACTTTCACTGCGTACCAGCAACTCGTTAAAAATGCGTTCGGCGGCGGCGAAAAATAATGGACCATTCACTCGCAGCACCAGACGGCCGTTTTCGGCGCTCAGTTCGCTCAAGCGTGTCATGCGTGCAATGCGACGCATAAACAGCAGCGAAGCCAGCACTATGCCTACGGTAATGGCGATCACCATATCAAACAGCACCGTCAGCGACAGGCACAGCAGCATCACCAGAATGTCGTCCTTCGGTGCCCGCCGCAGCAAATAAACCACCTTATGGGCCTCACTCATATTCCAGGCGACCATCAGCAGCAGCGACGCCATTGCCGCCAGCGGCAGCCAGGACAGCCACGGTGCCAGCACCAGCAGCGCCAACAGCACCAGCAACGCATGGATAATGGCGGACACGGGCGAAGTGGCCCCGGCGCGCACGTTGGCTGCGGAACGCGCAATGGCGGCAGTGGCGGTAATGCCGCCAAAGAACGGAGCGATAATATTGCCCGCTCCCTGGCCGATAAGCTCGGTATTGGAGTTGTGTTTCTTGCCGGTCATGCCGTCCAACACCACGGCACACAGCAGGGATTCAATGGCGCCCAGCATGGCCATGGAGAATGCCGCCGGTAGCAGGGCGGAAATTGTCTGCCAGCTCAGCGCCATCGGCTTGCCGTCCCCGGCCGGCAGATCCCACGGCAGCATCAACTGCGGCAAAATGGGCGGAATGCCCTGGCCCTGCGTACCGTCGGCCAGCAGGTAGCTGAAACGAGAGCCGATGGTTGCCACCGGGTGGTCAAACAGCGCCAGAATGCCCATCACCGCCGTGCCTGCCAGCAACGCCGGTAAATGGCCCGGCACCCTCAGGCCAAGTTTCGGCCAAAATATCAGGATCAACAGGGTCACTGCGCCGATCAGCGTATCGCCGATATCCAGCGTGGGCAGCGCCTGCAGCAGGGCGTAGACCTTACCCACATAATGTTCCGGCACCTCCGTCAGTTGCAGACCGAAGAAGTCCTTCACCTGCATGGTGGCGATGGTAATGGCAATACCGGAGGTAAAGCCCAGCGTCACCGAAAGGGGAATATATTCAATCAGTCGACCGAAACGTGCCAACCCCATGAGCACCAAAAACAGCCCGGAAAGCAGGGTGGCGATCAACAGGCCAGAGAGGCCGAACTGCTGTGAAACCGGATACAAGATCACCACGAAGGCGGCGGTAGGCCCGGAAACGCTGTAGCGCGAGCCGCCGCTAATGGCGATCACAATCCCGGCGACCGCCGACGTGTACAACCCATATTGAGGAGGAACGCCGCTGGCAATCGCCAGTGCCATCGCCAGGGGAATGGCGATAATGCCGACGGTGACGCCGGCGATGGCGTCTTTTAGCAAACGTTGCAGGGAATAGGGGTCTCGCCAACAGGCATCAATCAGTGCGCTAAACGGCCGAATGCCGTTAATTTCATGCGTTTTCATCTGGGGTGTAAACCAAGTCTATAAAAGAGAACGGAATGGCGGGCCGGTTGCGGTCCGTCTCGAATAGCTGACAGACACCATACGCCAGTTGTGGCGCTGTTTCCTAGACATACATCAATGCGCCGCGGGAAAATGAAAGTAGAATCTTTCAAAACGGCGATAAATATCAGACGGCAGGCTGGTCGCGACTCTGGCGGCCAGCCTAAAGAGAATAGCGTGAGTTTTATCGCTTAATGCACTGCCGGCAGGGATAAGCCGAGAAAGTGAGCCAGGGTGCTGACCAGCAGATTATGATCCTCCAGCTGCGGCGAGCCGGAAATGCTGATGGTGCCGATGCAGCCGAGCCCGGCTAAATTAATCGGAAAGGCACCGCCGTGCGCCGAGTAGTCGCGTACGCTGAGTCCATAGCGCTCTTCCAGCGTCGATTGGCGTTGCTGCAGACGCAGGCCGATAGCGTAAGAACTTTTGTGGAAGTGATTCACCACGTTGCGTTTACGTCGTACCCAGTCCGCAATGTCGGGCGTGGTGCCGGGCATGGCATAATAAAACAGCGTTTGCCCCGCAAGCTGGATTTCGATGGCGATGGACAGGCGGCCGCGTTCTGCAGCGGATTTCAATGCCGATCCCAGTTCCCAGGCGGTATTATGGTCAAAGTGACTGAAGGTCAACGTCGCTTCCTGTTTGGTCAGCGCTTGCAAATCATCATCGATATTCATAGCTGTCGCTCCTCTCAAGGTGACTGACAGACTATCCTGAACCGGGCAGGTGGGATAGATACCTTGGAAATAACATAGAACTGCTAGTCTATTATTAATCCGAGTAATATGTTCCATGCCGGAATGGATGAGACAGGGATTGGTGCTCAAAATTTATTGCTTAATCACCCTGTAATCTCCGCGGAGCATAGCGAATATTTATGACTTACGTTGCGTCAATCCCCTCCCTGTTTAGTGACGCCTGCATTACCTATGCAACACTGTCAGTCAGCTATTTTGCCCTCAGCAAAAACGCCCCCTTTTCCTATCAGTCAGAAGCCTGGAAACGCGGGCTTTTCGGCCTGCTGGCCGGGCTGACGACGCTGTTTCTGAATCAGAACCGGTTGGAGCTGGCTGGCAACTTGCATTACAGCTTCGCCATGATCCCGATGATATTGGTGACCTTCTATGGTGGTGCACTCAGTGGGTTGGTGTGCTACCTGACGTCGTTGGCTTTGAGCGGCGGCTTCACCGTCGATAACTTGTTTATCGGTTCGATCATCATTCCGTTGCTGTTGTCGCGGGTCTGGCTGAGAAAGTCGAATAGGGTGTTCTACCTGACTATCGGTGTGATTGCGTTATACCGTATCGCGGTGGTTTGGTTTTGGGTCGATATGTGGACGCTGTGGCTGGATGTGTTGCTGTATCAAGTCATCGCTGCCCTGTGTCTGGCGATTTGCTACCATGCGCTGAACTTCAAAGAGCGGCATATCCATGCCTATTTCTCGATGCGTGATAAAGCCACCACCGACAGCCTGACCCACATAAGTAACCGCGCCAGCGTCGATTACCGGTTGATGCTGCAACAGGCGGAACGGCGTCCTTGCGGGTTGATGATCCTCGATCTGGATAATTTCAAGCGTATCAACGACACCTACGGTCATTTGGCCGGAGATCTGTTGCTGACCCAAATGGGACAGTTGTTGCAAAACAGCGTGCGTAGCGAAGATTTTGTCGGTCGCTATGGCGGTGAGGAGTTTATGGTGATCACCGCCAGCTATGATCCGAAGATTATCGGCGGGGTAGCGGAACGCATTCGTCGCAGCGTGGAGACAACGATATTTTTGCTCGATGAAGGCAACGAGACACAAATCACCGTTTCTATCGGTGCCTCACTGTACTTGCCCGGTATGGCGGTAGATAAAGCGATAGAGGTGACGGACGAAGCCCTGTATGAGGCCAAGCGTGGCGGGAAAAACCAGGTGGTCTGCAGCCGGCTGATGCCGTTTTCGCCTCTGGGGGCCGGCTTTCGGCAGCAATAACCCCTCCTGACGGATCAGAAGGGGTTATTGGCTCAGGCGGCCAGCGTATGTTCGCGGAATGCGGTCAACAGCTCTTCGGTAAATTTCAGGCGTTTCTGGCGATCGGTCAGATCCAGCATAAATTTCAGCTTGCTCGGCCCGTCCAGGCGATAGATCTGCGGATTGCTTTGCAACAGCCCAATTAAATAGCCTGGGTCGACCTTGTTTTTTTCGCCAAACTCAATGAACCCACCGCGTTCATTACCTTCGATGCGCTTAATGCCAAGTAACTGCGCATGTTGACGCAGCGCCGCGCTTTGCAGCAGGTTGCGCGCCGGATCCGGTAGCAGGCCAAAGCGGTCAATCAGCTCCACCTTCAACTCTTCGAGTTCACCGTCGTTTTTCGCGCTGGCGATGCGTTTATAGAACGACAGGCGAGTATTGACGTCCGGAATGTAATCGTCCGGCAGCAGGGCCGGCATGCGCAGCTCCACTTCGGTCTGGTTGCTGGTGAGATCTTCCAGAGAAGGCTCGCGTCCGTTTTTAAGTGCGTCCACTGCGCTTTCCAGCAGTTCCATATACAGCGAGAACCCCACGGTGGTCATCTGGCCGCTCTGGTCTTCACCGAGCAGTTCGCCTGCGCCGCGGATCTCCAGATCGTGGGTGGCCAGGGCAAAGCCGGCACCCAGGTCTTCCAGTGATGCTATGGCTTCCAGGCGTTTATGGGCGTCGGTGCTCATGGCTTTCGGGGGCGGCGTCAGCAGATAGGCGTAGGCCTGATGGTGCGAACGTCCGACGCGGCCACGTAGCTGGTGCAGCTGCGCCAGCCCGAAGCGATCGGCACGCTCGATGATAATGGTATTGGCGCTGGGAATGTCGATGCCGGTTTCGATAATGGTGGTGCATACCAGTACGTTAAAGCGCTGGTGATGGAAGTCATTCATCACCCGTTCCAGATCGCGTTCACGCATTTGGCCGTGGCCGATGGCAATACGCGCTTCCGGCACTAATTCCGCCAGTTTTGCTGCGGCTTTTTCGATGTTTTCAACGTCGTTATACAGGTAGTAAACCTGTCCGCCGCGCAGAACTTCACGCAGGATCGCCTCACGTACCACCAGGCTGTCGTACTCGCGTACAAAGGTTTTTACCGCCAGACGGCGGGCCGGTGGGGTGGCAATAATCGACAGGTCGCGCATGCCGCTCATGGCCATATTCAGAGTACGCGGGATCGGCGTGGCGGTCAGCGTCAGGATATCCACATCGGCACGCATCGCCTTGATGCGTTCTTTGTGGCGCACACCGAATCGGTGTTCTTCATCGACGATCAGCAGCCCCAGATCTTTCCAGCGCAGATCGCTCTGCAACAGTTTGTGGGTGCCGATGATGATATCTACTTTGCCGTCGACGGCATCGTCCATCACCTGTTGCTGTTCCTTGGCACTGCGGAAGCGCGACATCATCTCAATGCGGATCGGCCAGGTGGCGAAGCGATCGCGGAAGTTGTCGAAATGCTGCTGTGCCAGCAGGGTGGTTGGCACCAGTACCGCAACCTGTTTGCCGTTTTCCACCGCCAGGAAGGCGGCGCGCATTGCCACTTCGGTTTTGCCGAAGCCAACGTCACCACACACCAGGCGGTCCATGGCCAGTGGCTGGCACATGTCGCTCAGCACGGCGTTAATCGCCTGCTCCTGGTCCGGGGTGGTCTCAAACGGGAAGGCCTGGCAGAACAGCTGATACTGTTCGCGGTCATGTTTAAAGGCAAAGCCGGTTTTGGCGGCGCGCTGGGCGTAAATATCCAGCAGTTCTGCCGCCACGTCGCGCACCCGCTCGGCGGCTTTTTGCCGTGCGCGCGACCAGGCATCACCGCCCAGTTTGTGCAGCGGCGCATTTTCGTCCGCTCCGCCGGCGTAACGGCTGATCAGATGCAACGACGAGACCGGCACGTAGAGTTTATCTTCACCGGCGTAGGACAGGATCAGGTATTCGGCCTTGATGCCCCCGGCTTCCAGCGTAGTCAGGCCAACGTAGCGGCCAACGCCGTGTTCCAGATGCACCACCGGTTGGCCGGGGTGCAATTCTGCCAGATTGCGGATCAGAACATCGGTATTGATGGTGCGACGATTGTCTTGCCGACGGCGACTGACGCGTTCACCGAGCAGATCGCTTTCGCAAACCAAGGCCCGGTTGCGCATGCCGTCGAGGAAACCGCGTTCGGAGGCGCCGACCATCATGTAACGGCCCGCCGCCTCGGCCTGATCGAGGTGCTGGATCAGTGAAGGACGGAGCTTGATGCGGCCGAGCAGATCCTGCAGCGTTTCGCGGCGTCCCTCACTTTCGACCGAGAAAATAATGCTGCCGTCGAAGCTTTCAATAAAGTGACGCAGGCTGTCCAGTGGCGCTTTCTGCTGGGCTTGTACCGCCAGATCCGGCAGTGTGCGGTAATCCAGATTGGTGTTACCGGCTTTGGCAGGCAGCTCTTCGGTTTTCAGCGCCATGCGCGGCCAGGCTTTCAGTTCACCAAACAGCGCATCAACCCGTAACCACAGGCTGTCCGGGGCCAACAGCGGCCGCATAGGATCGACGCGGCGGCTCTCATAGCGTTGGTTGACGTCTTGCCAGAAGCGTTCGGCGGCGCTCTCCAGATTACCGGTATTGACGATTAGCGTGTTGTCCGGCAGATAACTGAACAACGAAGGCAGTGGCTGGCTGAAGAATAGCGGCTGCCAGTATTCGATACCGGCCGGCCAGGTGCCTTTGCTGACCTGCTGATAAATATGTTCGGCGTCGCGGCGTACCTCAAACTGCTCACGCCACTGGCTGCGGAACAGCTCGATGGCATTTTTGTCGGTTGGAAATTCATGGGCCGGCAGCAGGTTGATGGCATCGACTTCGCTGAGCGTGCGCTGGTTGTCGACATCAAAGGTGCGAAGGCTGTCGATCTCGTCATCGAAGAAATCGATGCGGTAAGGTTCTTCGCTGCCCATAGGGAACAGATCAAGCAGTGCACCGCGGGTGGCAAACTCACCATGCTCCATCACCTGATCAACGCTGCGGTAGCCGGCCTGCTCAAGTTGAGCGCGCAGTTTGTCGCGCGACAGACGCTGGCCTTTTTTCATCACCAGCGCGTGGCCGTGCAGGAATTCGTGCGGGCAAACGCGCTGCATCAGAGTATTGACCGGCAGAATGATCACGCCGCGCACCATGGTCGGCAGATGGTACAGGCTCGACAGACGGGCGGAGATGATTTCCTGATGCGGCGAGAAGCTGTCGTAGGGCAGGGTTTCCCAGTCGGACAGCGTGGTGACCATTTGATCGGTAAACTGCTGAATTTCGTCGCGCAGACGCAGGGCATTTTGCATGTCCGGGGCGATCAGCATCACCGGCCCGTTGTGACGTTCGACAATCTCGGCGCATTCCACGGCACAGGCCGAGCCGGTCAGTTGCCCCAACTGGCGCAAATCGCCCGCGCGCTCAGGCAGGGAATAACGGGAGGACGAAGAAGAAGCAGAACGGTTACGGTTATCGGAGATGCTCATGAAGGTATCTTTAATCAATGTGTTAAATTTCGCCCTGGCACAAATCACGCTGCGCCTTTACCCGCTAATACTAGCCCACTGGGCAGTAAACTGACACAGGTAAAAGCGCGATGCGGCGGTCTATTGGCGTATGTTTAACCACCTGATGGCGTTATTCTTGCGCCGCCATGGCGAGATAGTCGGCGATTTTATCGACGTCAACGTTGCCACCGCTGACGATCACCCCGACCTTTTTGCCGCGCAAATCGAGCAGCGAATTCATCGCCGCCGCTGCGGCCAGGCAACCGGTCGGTTCGACCACCATTTTCATTCGCTCCATAAAGAAGCGCATTTGCCGACACAGCTGTTGGTCGCTGACCGTCAGGATATCCTCGACGTACTGCTGAATGATTGGGAAGGTCAACGCGCCCACCTGCTGAGTCTGTGCGCCGTCGGCGATGGTCTTCGGTACCGGGATCTGTACCGGATGACCGCTGCGGAATGCCTGCTGTACGTCGTTGCCCGCCTGTGGCTCCACGCCAAATACCCTACAGCCCGGTGACCAGTGGTGCGCTGCGACCGCGCTGCCGGCCAGCAAGCCACCGCCGCCGGTGCAGACCAGCAACACATCCAAAGGACCGACTTCCTCAATCAGTTCTTTGGTGGCCGTGCCCTGACCGGCGATCACCTGCGGGTAATCATAGGGAGGGATTATGGTCAGGCCCTGTTCGGCCGCCAGTCGCTGAGTAATGGCGGCGCGGTCTTCGCTGTGGCGCTGATAAATCACCACCTTGGCGCCGTAACCGCGCGTTGCCGCCAGTTTGGCCGCAGGGGCGTCGTGCGGCATCACTATGGTTACGCTAACCCCTAATTCCCGGGCCGCTAACGCCATGGCCTGCGCGTGGTTGCCGGAGGAGAAGGCAATCACCCCAGCCTTGCGCTGTGCATCACTCAATTGAGCAATCGAATTGTATGCGCCGCGAAACTTGAAGGCGCCGACGCGCTGGAAATTCTCGCATTTAAAGAAAAGTTGTGCGCCGGTGAGGCGATCGGCCTGCTGCGAGGTCATGACCGGCGTGCGGATGGCATGTCCGGCCAGGATTTCTGCGGCAGTAGAGATATCGGCGGCGGTGATACAGTGGGGCGTTGAACTCATGGCGACCTCGCGCTGATGAAAGGTTGATTGATTACCCGGAAATTTTAATTTACTCTTTGTTAAGTTATTGTCAAATGGTTAAGTTAATGAGCGATCTCAGACAGGAAAATGCGCTGTTACTGCGCGAAGCGGAAAAAATTGTCCAGGCGCTGGGCGTGATGTTTGCCCCCAGTTGTGAAGTGGTGCTGCACGATCTGACCCAGCCGGAGAATGCTATCGTCGCCATCGCCAATAATCTGTCTAACCGCAACATTGGTGACGCCGCCAGCGAAATGGGGCTGGAACGTATTGCCTCGCCGGATTTTCCAGACGTGGTGCAAAACTATGCCAATGCCTTCCCGGACGGCCGCCCGGCCAAGAGCACTTCAATAGGCCTGCGCAACAGTCAGGGCGTTTTTGTGGCAGCGATTTGTCTTAATCTGGACGTTTCGATTTTCAACAGTGCCACCGCTATTTTGCAGCAGTTAACCGCGGTGGTGCAGAGCACGCCGCAGCCGGTTGCCGAGGGTGTGCGCTCGCTGTCGGACATCGCCTCGGTGATCAACAACTTTGCGGCTTCGCATGCCACCGCTCCGCGTGCGCTCTCTTCCGAGCAACGTTTTCAGGCGCTCCAACTGTTAAAGCAGCAGGGCTATCTGCAACTGCGCGGGGCAGCCACCATGGCGGCGGAAGCCTTGGGTATTTCGCGGGTGTCGGTTTACAACCTGTTAAAGCGTGACGCCGGGTGACGTGCTGCCGTTAGCGCGATCGGCGGAATAAAAGGCGTCAGGGTGGTTCCCTAAACGGGGTATAGCCTTTATTATCCTTGATCACTTTCGCTTAAGCTACGGCAACAAAACGGATTTCATGTATCAACCTGTCGCGTTATTCATTGGCCTGCGCTACATGCGCGGGCGAGCTTCAGACCGCTTCGGGCGGTTTGTGTCCTGGCTTTCCACCATCGGCATTACGCTGGGGGTGATGGCGTTGGTTACCGTCTTGTCGGTGATGAACGGTTTTGAAAAGGATCTGGAGAACAACATCCTCGGCCTGATGCCGCAGGCGTTGATTACCAGTCCCCAGGGGTCAGTCAATCCTCAACAGATCCCGGCATCGGCGGTGCAGAGCCTGCAGGGCGTCAGCCGCGTGGCGCCCTTGACTACCGGTGACGTGGTGCTTCAAAGCGCCCGCAGCGTGGCGGTGGGGGTGATGCTGGGGGTGAACCCGGACGAAGCCGATCCGCTGACGCCGTTTTTGGTGAACGTCAAACAGCAACAGCTGCAGCCGGGCCAATACAACATCATCATCGGCGAACAGTTAGCCGGGCAACTTGGCGTTAAACGTGGCGATCCGCTGCGGGTGATGGTGCCGAGCGCCAGCCAGTTCACGCCGATGGGCCGCATTCCGATCCAGCGTCTGTTTACCGTGGTTGGCACCTTCCACGCCAATAGTGAAGTCGACGGTACCCAGATGCTGGTCAATCAGCAGGACGCTTCGCGCCTGTTGCGCTATCCGGCCGGCAATATCACCGGTTGGCGCCTGTTCCTGCAGCAGCCGCTGACGGTGGATACCCTCAGCCAACAGAAATTGCCGCAGGGTACCGAATGGAAAGACTGGCGCGAACGCAAGGGCGAGCTGTTCCAGGCGGTGCGTATGGAGAAGAACATGATGGGGCTGTTGCTTAGCCTGATCGTGGCGGTGGCGGCATTTAACATTATTACTTCCCTTGGCCTGCTGGTAATGGAAAAGCAGGGCGAAGTGGCTATTTTGCAGACCCAGGGCCTGACGCGTCGACAGGTGATGTCGGTGTTTATGGTACAGGGTGCCAGCGCCGGTATTATCGGTTCGCTGCTCGGCACGCTGCTCGGGGTGTTACTGGCCAGCAATCTTAATAACCTGATGCCGATCCTCGGCGCATTGATTGACGGCGCATCGCTGCCGGTGGCGGTGGATCCGCTGCAGGTGACGGTCATTGCCGTAGCGGCGATGGCGGTTTCCCTGTTGTCCACGCTTTACCCTTCATGGCGCGCTGCCGCCGTACAACCCGCTGAGGCTTTACGTTATGAGTAACCATCTTTTGTTGCAGTGCGACAACCTGTGCAAGACTTATCAGGAAGGCAACCTGCATACCGACGTACTGCGTAATGTCAGTTTTGCCATGCAGCCGGGCGAGATGATGGCGATTGTCGGCAGCTCTGGCTCCGGTAAAAGTACTCTGCTGCACCTGTTGGGCGGGCTGGATTCACCGACCTCCGGCGAGGTTGTCTACAAGGGGCAGTCGCTGAATACGTTGTCCTCGGCGGCCAAGGCCGAACTGCGCAACCGCCAGCTTGGTTTTATCTACCAGTTCCACCACCTGTTGCCGGACTTTACCGCCCTGGAGAACGCCGCCATGCCATTGTTGATTGGCGGCATGAAACCGGCGCAGGCGCAGGAAAAGGCGCTGGAAATGCTGACCGCGGTCGGGCTGGAAAAACGCAGCAAGCACCGGCCTTCAGAGCTGTCCGGCGGTGAACGTCAGCGCGTGGCGATAGCCCGCGCACTGGTCAATAATCCGTCGTTGGTATTGGCGGATGAGCCCACCGGCAACCTGGATAAACGCACCGCCGACAGCATCTTTGATCTGCTCGGTGAACTGAACGTGCGCCAGGGCACCGCGTTCCTGGTGGTGACCCATGATCTGCAGTTGGCCAAGCGCCTCAGTCGCCAGCTGGAAATGGCTGACGGCCATCTGCAGGCCCAGTTGACCCTGTTGGGGGCTGAGTAATGGCAGGCGCGTCACTTTCCTTTCTGACGGCCCTGCGTTTCAGCCGTGGACGCAAGCGTGGCGGTATGGTGTCACTGATTTCGGTGATTTCAACTATCGGTATTGCGCTGGGCGTGGCGGTGCTGATCGTCGGCCTGAGTGCCATGAACGGTTTTGAGCGCGAACTGAAAAACCGCATTCTGGCGGTGGTGCCGCACGGTGAAATCGAACCGGTGAAACAGCCGTTCAAAGACTGGTCGTCGATTCTGCAACGGGTGGAGAAGGTGCCGGGCATCCTCGCCGCCGCCCCCTATATCAACTTTACCGGCCTGATGGAAAATGGCGCGCAGCTGCGTGCGGTCGGTGTCAAAGGCGTTGATCCTCAGCAGGAAAACCAGCTCAGTGCGCTGCCGAAATACGTGCAGGGCGATGCCTGGGCCAATTTCAAAAGCGGTGAGCAACAGGTGATCCTCGGCAAGGGGGTCGCCGACGCCCTTGGCGTCAAGCAGGGCAGTTATGTGACGGTGATGATCCCCAACAGCGATCCGCAAATGAAGCTGTTACAACCCAAACGCATTCGTCTGCACGTGACCGGAATTTTGCAGCTCAGCGGCCAACTTGATCACAGCCTGGCGATGGTGCCGTTGGCTGATGCCCAGCAGTATCTGGATATGGGCGACAGCGTGACCGGCATAGCCATCAAGGTGAACGACGTGTTTGCCGCCAACAAACTGGTGCGTGACGCCGGTGAAGTCACCAACTCCTACGTTTACATCAAGAGTTGGATTGGCACCTACGGCTATATGTACCGCGATATCCAGATGATCCGCGCCATCATGTATCTGGCGATGGTGCTGGTGATCGGCGTTGCCTGCTTTAATATCGTTTCTACTCTGGTGATGGCGGTGAAAGACAAGAGCGGCGATATCGCCGTGCTGCGCACCCTGGGCGCCAAAGACGGGTTTATCCGCGCCATATTTATTTGGTACGGCCTGTTGGCCGGGCTGGTGGGTAGCGTCAGTGGCGTGGTGGTCGGGGTGATCGCCTCGCTGCAGCTGACCAATATCATCAAAGGGTTGGAAAAACTGATGGGGCACTCATTCCTGTCGGGAGATATTTACTTCATCGACTTCCTGCCTTCCGAGCTGCACTGGCTGGACGTGGTGATTGTATTGGTGACCGCGCTGGTACTCAGCCTGTTGGCTAGCTGGTATCCGGCCAGGCGTGCCAGCCGTATCGATCCGGCGCGAGTGTTGAGCGGACAATAATCAAAATCAGGGGAGGCAGAGATGCCGCCCCATTTTTTTAGCCTGAGGGTGGGTTATGTACTACGGTTTCGATATGGGCGGCACCAAGATTGAGCTGGGCGTATTCGACGCAGACCTGCAGCGCATTTGGCAAAAAAGAGTGCCGACGCCGCGTGAAGATTATCAGCAACTGCTGGCGACGTTGCGCGACCTGACCTTTGAAGCGGATGCGTTTTGCGGCCAGAAGGGCATGGTCGGCATTGGCATTCCGGGTCTGCCCAACGATGACGACGGCACGGTGTTCACCGCCAACGTGCCGGCGGCGATGGGGCAGAAGCTGCCGCATGACCTGGCCGAACTGATTGGCCGCGAAGTACGCATTGATAATGACGCCAACTGCTTTGCACTGTCGGAAGCCTGGGACGAAGAATTCCGTCACTATCCGACGGTGTTGGGCATCATTCTCGGCACCGGGGTTGGCGGCGGGCTAATCGTCGATGGCAAGGTGGTCTCCGGGCGTAATTATATCGCCGGTGAATTCGGCCACTTCCGCCTGCCGGTAGATGCCCTTGAGGTGCTGGGGCGTGATATTCCTCGCGTTCCTTGTGGTTGCGGTCATCAGGGTTGCATCGAAAATTACATTTCCGGCCGCGGTTTTGAGTGGATGTACGCCCACTTTTACCAGCAGCACTTGCCTGCGCAGCAGATCATTGCGCATTATCAGTCGGGGGAGCCGCAGGCCGTGGCTCACGTCGAACGTTTTATGGACGTGCTGGCGATATGTCTGGGTAATCTGCTGACCATCATCGACCCTCATCTGGTGGTGATTGGTGGCGGTTTGTCGAACTTTGAAGCGATCTACCAGGAATTACCGCAGCGTTTGCCGGCGCATCTGTTGCGGGTGGCCAAGTTGCCACGGATTGAAAAGGCGCGCTACGGCGATGCCGGTGGGGTCCGCGGAGCTGCGTTCCTCAATTTGGTCAACAGGGAAAAGTAAGGAGAGAGTTAATGCACACTCGCCATCGGCTGTGTCAGTTTCGCAAGAGTAAGCATGTGCTGCATCAGCGCTTTCGTTCGCGGATATTTCATCGCGACACCATGGCGGCGGCCGAGCTGAAAAAGCCGTTTGTCGTGGTGTTGACCGGGGCCGGGATCTCGGCCGAGTCGGGTATTCGCACCTTCCGCGCTGCCGACGGGCTGTGGGAAGAGCACCGGGTAGAAGACGTTGCCACACCGGAAGGTTACCAGCGCGATCCGCAGCTGGTTCAGACGTTTTACAATGAGCGTCGCCGCCAGCTGCAGTCGCCGGAGATTGCGCCTAATGCCGCACACCGTGCCCTGGCAGATCTCGAAGCCTGGCTGGGGGATAACTTCCTGCTGGTGACGCAGAATATCGATAATCTGCACGAACGTGCCGGTAGCACCCGAGTGTTGCATATGCACGGCGAACTGCTGAAAGTGCGCTGCACTAGTTCCGGGCAGGTGTTTGACTGGCCAGAAGATCTCAGCGTCGACGATCGCTGCCATTGCTGCCAGTTCCCGGCACCGTTGCGGCCACACATAGTATGGTTCGGCGAAATGCCGCTGGGCATGGATGAAATTTATCAGGCGCTGGCCAAGGCCGACTTTTTCGTGGCTATCGGCACCTCAGGCCACGTTTACCCGGCCGCCGGTTTTGTGCATGAGGCCCGGTTGGGCGGGGCGCATACCATGGAGCTGAATCTGGAACCCAGCCAGGTGGAGAGCCAGTTTGATGAAAAACACTATGGCCAGGCCAGCGCAGTGGTGCCACGGTTTGTGCATAAATTTCTGGTCGGCAAGGTAGCACGAGCGGACCAGCCATAAGTTTGACCCCAGGGGGCAAGTTTTTGCACCCTGGGGTTACACCCGCCGTTCCACGGGCTGACCATCCAGAAAGTACCCACGTTCTTTAGTCATAATAGCGCCAACGGGGTGACGGTGAACTTCAAACAGGTATTCAGCCAGGCGGATCTGAGTAAAACGGATCTGGCTATTCTCAACTGTATTCTCGATAACCCCGATGCCTGCATCGACGAGGGCATTCGTGCGCTTTCCGCCCGTTGTTATAGCTCGCCGTCAACGGTGGTGCGGCTGGCCAAAAAACTGGGATTTCGCGGCTATCTGGAGCTGGTGTATTTTATCAAATTCAACCTGGCCATGGCGCCAGCCTATCTGGCTGAAAAATCGGCACCCGTGGCGGTTAGCGTGCAGCAGCAGGCGCAGTTCCTCGATCTGCTCGACGAGGGGAAAATTCTGATCCACGGCAGCGGTTTCTCGCAGCTGGTGGCGCAGTACATGTACAACAAGTTTATGACTCTGGGCATCGACAGCTATCTGTCGCTGTGGCCTGACTTCGATATTCTCGATCGGGAGACGCGTTTTCGTTTCAATATGGTGATCGTGATTTCAAAATCGGGCAATAGTGGTTCGGCATTGAACTGGAGCGAGGCGGTGAAGCGTAACGATATCCGGCTGGCGGCGTTTTGTGGCGACGGTGACAGCCCGCTGGCGCAGCAGGCCGATATGAGTTTTATCTATGAAGATCGGCAGAAGTATGACCACGATATCTATTACCCCAACCCGTTCTTTGGTCACTGTCTGCTGGGGTTTGAAAACCTGATCAAGGCCTGGTTTGAACGGCGCAGCCGCTGAGGCCGCGCCGCCGGGATTAACGCCAGTGTTCGGCATATTGCCGATGGGCCTGCAGATACTCCTCCACCAGCGTTTTCGCCAGCGAGTAAGAATTCACTAGCGGGTGCACCATCAAGGCTTTGATGGCTTTTTTACGGTTACCTTCAAGAATCGCCTCTACTGCCAACCGTTCGTACTCTTTCACTCGAGCGATCAGGTTTTTTTGCGTATCGGGAATATCGCGCATTTTCACCGGGTGAATGCCCGCACTGCTCAGTTCACAGCTGATTTCGATCACGTCCTCAGGATGCAGGAAGTCCAGCGTGTCGTTGTTTTGCATCGACACCACCACGCGTTTTTGTTGGCCGCTGTTCACTGCCTCCAGAATATCGATCGCCACCCCGGCGTAGCCACCGCTGTCCGGCTGTTCGATAAACTGTTGCAGCGTCAGCATGGCGCGCTCTTTCACTTTGCCCTGGCTGGACTCGCGCTGCATATACGAGTTTTCGCGCGTCAGATAATGACTGAAGTAGAGGCTGAAGGCCTGATCCAGCTGGTTCGGGATGTCCAGCTTGGCCAGGTCTGCCAGCATCTGCCGGTTGATCTGCGCAATTTGCTCGCCGCGGGTTTCACCGGCGCTGACGATAGCGGCGATCGCTTGCTCGCGATAGTAGTAGTAATACAGATACTCGTTGAGCATCAGGTTATCGGAGAGTTCGACCAGCTCTGGCGAGAAGTATTTCATGCAGGTGTCGCGGTACAGGCGCGGGTCCGCCAGCAGCCGTTCGGTTACCGGCTCACCGTTGACCCTGGCATTGCGGAACCAGGACAGGTGGTTCAGGCCAAAGCAGTCGATACTCAATTCACTCTCGCGGCAGCCCAACAGCTCGGCCAGTTCGCGGATAAACTCGCTGGGCGCATCGCAGATACCGTACACCTGGCGTTTAAAGCCTGACTTGATGATAGCTTCGGTCACCATGCCGGAAGGGTTAGTGAAGTTGAATAGCACTGCGTCGGGTGACGACAGCTGTTCGATCAGTCGGCAGTAATCGATAATCGCCGGGATTGAACGCATTGCCATGGCGAAGCCGCCGGCACCGGTGGTTTCCTGCCCCAGAACCTGATGGTTGAGCGCGATGCGTTCATCATCAATACGCCCCTCTTCGCCGCCGATACGCAGGGTGGTGATGATATAGTCTGCACCGCTCAGTGCCTGATGCGCATCGCTGGTCAGGTTGAAGGCGATATCGCTGCGAATACGCTGGAATACCCCCTGAGCGATGGCACCGTAGATGGCCAGTTTATGTTGATCGGTGTCCATAAACACCACTTCAGTGACGCCGATACGGTGGGCGTTGTAGGCGATAGATTTGGCCAGGAACGGCGAACGCACGCCGCCGCCGCCCAGAACGGTTAATTTCATTTAATATCTCCCAAATTAATAAATGTCAGAGTGCTGCTAAATACTTCTCGACCTGGTTTTTGACCTTGCCAACGGTGACACCATAAATAACCTGAACCTCACGCCTATTTTTCACCACGCCTTTGGCACCGGTACTTTTTAATGCCGCTTCATCTACCAATTGCATGTCTTTTAATTCAACCCTGAGCCGGGTGAAACAGTTGTCGACGGAAATAATGTTGTCTTTACCGCCAAGCGCGCGAATAATTATTCCACTCAATTCATTAGGCGTGCTTTTACTATTTTGATACTCCTGTTTTGAATAAAGTTTGACCTCGTCGTCATCCTCGCGGCCCGGCGTTTTTAAATTAAGCTTCAGCACCAGCGTTTTGAATACCAGGTAATAGACGGCGAACTGAATCAGGCCAATCACGACATATAGCGGCCAGCGAGTGAGGGCCACCGGCAACGGCAGGTTATACACCAGGAACTCAATCAGGCCGCTGGCTCCCCAGGGCCGCACTTCGAACAGATTGCAGGCAACCTGCGACAGCGCAGTCAGCACCGCATGGATCACCCACAGCAGCGGCGAAATAAACAGGAAGGTGAACTCGATTGGTTCGGTGATGCCCACCAGAATCGAGGTGGTGATGGCCGGGATCAGGATCGCCTTGGCCAGCATTTTCTTTTCCGGTTTGGCGGTGTGGTAAAAGGCCAGCGCTGCGCCTGACAGGCCAAAGATGGTCACCATACCCTGCTGCGAGAAACGCAGTGCTTCATTCATCAGCGGCGAAATACTCGGGTCGCGCATATAGGCCAGGAAAATCGCCTGTGAGCCAGAAACGGTGTGGCCATCCTGCACGATCGAACCGCCGATGCTGGTGAGCTGGAACGGGGACCAGATAAAGTGATGCAGCCCGGTGGGAATAAGGAATTTCTCGAAGAAACCGTAAACGAATACGCCAAGCGAACCGGAGCTTTTCATAAAGCCGGTCAGCGAGATCAGACCGTGCGAGATAGCCGGCCACAGATAGCTGAAGGCGATGGCATACAGCACAATCACCGGCGTCATGGCGATCAGTACCAGTTTGGAGCCGCCATAAACCGATAACACGCCGTTCAGTTCGACGTTACACAGACGGTTATGTACCCAGGCGATAGTGATGCCGAGGATCAGACCGAGGAATATGCCCATATCCACCACGGTGAAACCCAGCAGTTCGGTTTGCCCGGTGCCGTAAAATTCGCCGTTGATTTTTTGCGCTACGTGGCCACTAAGCTGCAGATAAGACGAGTTGGCGCCTAGGAACATGATAAAGCACATTACCGCCACCAATGCGGCCTCGCTCTTTTTATCCCTGGCTAGTCCATAGGTAATACCGATACAGAATATTAAACCGAGATTACCAAATAATGGCCAGAAGGTATCGCCGAGCATTTTCCCCACATGGAAAATCCCGGAATTTTCATTTACCAGTGTGGCGTTGGTAAGAATAGAACTTAATGCCAGGATTAAACCAATAACCGGCAAGAAGAATATCGGCCCCATCATAGCTTTGGAAAAAAGTTGCAGCTTGCTTAAGATATTATCGATAATACCTTTCATGTCAGTTCCTTTTTTATATTTTAATGGATAACGACGTTGACGATAAAGCTCCCTGGGATGGCGAAAGAGAAAGAGGCAAACTCTGCCTTGGCTAAGTTATAGGAGGAAAGATCCGGTGATGCAATTAGTCAGCGGAAATAGGCACTGGTGGTCAGTGGCTGACAACCGGTGCCCTTCGTGAAGAGGATCACACATCAGAAGCCGTGGCTGGCGATAACTTCTGCCGTAGCGGCCTGGTCAATGAAGGAAATCATCACAAGGTTTAATGATTTCCGTTAAATCTGGCTAAAAATGACCTGTCGCAATATTTGATCCTGATCGGTTCCGCATAATGAAACGCGATATTCTGAGGGCGGATACCATGGATAAACTACTAGATCGATTTTTTAACTACGTCTCATTCGACACGCAATCCAAAGCGAACGTCAAACATGTGCCGAGTACCGACGGGCAAATGAAGCTGGCGCGCGCGTTGCAGCAAGAAATGATTGAACTGGGGTTTGAACGGGTGTCGCTCAGCGAGCATGGCTGCGTGATGGGTACTTTACCGGGCAATGTTGCCTGGTCCGTACCGGCCATCGGGTTTATTTCTCACCTGGATACCTCACCGGATTTTACCGGCAAACACGTTAACCCGCAGATCGTCGAAAGTTACCGCGGTGGCGATATTGCATTGGGCATTGGCGATGAGGTGTTATCGCCGGTGATGTTCCCGATCCTGCACCAGATGCTGGGGCAGACGTTAATAACTACCGACGGCAAAACGCTGCTCGGTGCCGATGACAAGGCAGGCATTGCCGAAATTCTGACCGCCATGGTGCGGTTGCAGCAACGCAATATCCCCCACGGCGATATTCGCGTGGCTTTTACGCCGGACGAGGAAGTGGGCAAGGGCGCACGATTTTTTGACGTTGCACAATTCAACGCCGAGTGGGCCTATACCGTAGATGGCGGTGGTGTCGGTGAGTTGGAATGCGAGAACTTCAATGCGGCGTCGGTGACGGTGAAAATTGTCGGCAATAATGTTCACCCTGGGAGCGCTAAAGGGGTGATGGTGAATGCCCTGTCACTGGCAACCCGTATTCAGCAGGCGTTACCGGCGGATGAAACCCCGGAAACCACCGCCGATTATCAGGGTTTTTATCATCTCAGCAGCCTCAAGGGCAGCGTTGAGCGCGCCGAAATGCACTATATTCTGCGTGATTTCGAGCGTGAGGGTTTCGAGGCCCGCAAGCGCCGGATGTTTGAGGTGGCCAAGCAGGTGGGCAAAGGTCTGCCGCGGGATTGTTATATCGAAGTGACGATTGAAGACAGCTACTACAACATGCGCGAACAGGTGGCAGAACATCCCCATGTGATTGCGTTGGCGCAACAGGCCATGCGCGATTGCGATATTGAACCAGTGATGAAGCCGATTCGCGGCGGCACCGACGGCGCTCAGTTATCGTTTCGCGGTCTGCCTTGTCCGAATCTGTTTACCGGCGGTTATAACTATCATTGCAAGCATGAGTTTGTTTCCCTTGAAGGGATGGAGCAAGCAGTGGCCGTGATTATGCGCATCGCTGCGCTGACGGCAGAGCGCGCCAAATAGCCCAGATTGCGATTATTATAATTGCTTGCCGTAACAATGATTTGCTCCTAGTGTAGAACATATTTTCCGCACCAGGAGCCGTATCATGAGCACTGAACACCGTATCGATCGCCAATGTCTTGAGCAGTTTGTGCAGGCGATTTGGCGCCATGCCGGCAGTACCGAGCGAGAGGCCGGGCTAGTGGCCGAACATCTGGTTCAGGCCAATCTGGCCGGCCACGACTCCCACGGCGTCGGCATGATCCCGAGCTATATGGCGTCGCTGGCGCAGGGGCATTTACAGCTTAACGTTCATGCCCAGGTGGTACGCGACGCCGGTGCGGTCCTGACGATTGACGGTGGTCAGGGTTTCGGCCAGGTGGTCGCCAGTGAGGCGATGGATAAAGGCATCGAACGAGCCAGGCAACTGGGGCTGGCGGCGGTGGCATTAAACAATTCGCATCACATCGGCCGTATTGGCCACTGGGCTGAACAGTGTGCACGCGCCGGTTTTATCTCCATTCACTTCGTCAATGTCGTGGGCGACCCTATGGTGGCACCCTTTGGCGGCAGCGATCGTCGCTTTGGTACCAACCCCTTCTGCGTTATTTTCCCCCGTCCCGGTAAAAAGCCGCTGCTGCTGGATTTCGCCACCAGCGGCATCGCTTTTGGTAAAACCCGCGTGGCCTACAACAAAGGTCTGACCGTCGCGCCGGGCTATCTGATTGACCAGCATGGACAACCCACAGACGAACCCAAGGTGATGCACGAGCAGCCATTTGGTTCGCTGCTGCCCTTTGGTGCGCATAAAGGTTATGCGCTGGCCGCCCTGTGCGAGATCCTCGGCGGTGCACTGTCGGGCGGGAGAACTACCCATAGTGCTACGCTGAAATCCAACAGCGACGCCATTTTCAACTGTATGACCACCATTATCCTCAACCCTGAGGCCTTTGCGGCACCTGAGATGCAAAGTGAGGCTGAGGCGTTTATTGACTGGGTGAAAGCCTCTCCGCCAAGTGACGGTCGGCCGATTGAGGTGCCGGGGGAGTGGGAAGAGGCGAATCGCGAACAACGCTTGCAACAGGGGATCCCGATAGATGCCAATACCTGGCAGCAGATTTGTGCGGCAGCCAGACAGGCGGGCATGCCGGACGAGGAGCTTGATGCTTACCTGACACAGGCGCTGCGAGCATAAAAAAAAGCCACTCGCCTGGGGGCGGGTGGCCTTATCAGAATGACTTCAGCTTCAGTCTTTAAAGTACCAGTAGCCGTTATTGATCAGTGCGGTCAGCAGCGCCAGGAACGACGGATCGTCCACCGCGTCACCCAACTGGGCGGCATTAACGCTGAAGTTCTGGCACATGGCATCGACAGCCTGCAGATGCTCGGTATCCATCAGTTCGCCGTTCACAAAGCACTGATCACCAACGCGCAGTACGCGCAGGCCACCCAGACGTTGTAATGGCTCGCCCTGCTGTAGCAGTTCGTAGATTTCGCCTGCCTGGTAAGGCGGCTCCGGCGGCGCGGCATCCAGCTCGTGGCGCGTCTGGGAGATAAACTCGCCGAACCACTGTTGGAAGTGTTCCGGTTGCTCAACCAGATCCAGCATCATCTGGCGCAGGGCGTCGACTTCCTGCGGCAGCACTTGCGCTGGATGCTCACGCAGTTGAATATCAGGATCGCTGTAACGTTTGCTGCCCAGTTCGCGTGCCAGCACGTGGTCGGCAAAGCCGCTAATCAGTTCACGACCATTCGGTGCGCGGAAGCCCACCGAGTAGTTCAGCGCGTTTTCCAGCGCGTAGCCTTCATGCGGGAAGCCCGGCGGAATATACAGAATATCGCCCGGTTCCATTTCTTCATCGATAATGGCGTCGAAAGGTTCAACCTGCAGCAGGTCCGGGTGCGGGCAATGCTGCTTCATCGGCACTTTTTCGCCCACGCGCCAGCGACGGCGACCGGTACCCTGAATGATAAACACGTCGTACTGATCGAAATGCGGGCCAACACCGCCGCCCGGCACCGAGAACGAAATCATCAGATCGTCCATCCGCCAGTCCGGCAGTTGGCGGAACGGGCGCATCAGCGCGCTGGAAGGCTCATGCCAGTGGTCGACTGCCTGCACCAGCAGCGACCAGTTGTTCTCGCTCAGGTGGTCAAAGCTCTCAAATGGGCCGTGAGCGACCTGCCAGCGGCCGTCCTGGTGGCTAACCAAACGGCTGTCCACTTCGTTTTCCATCGCCAGCCCAGCCAGCTCATCCGGGGAGATCGGATCGATAAAGTTTTTGAAGCCACGCTTCAGAATCACCGGACGCTTTTGCCAATAACGTTGCAAAAAATCGTTCCAGTCCAGATCTAATTGATAATCCATGTTCTATTCCAGGATAGAGGAGTGAGCCTGAGTGCGATTATAACGGAAGTTTGGCCCCGTGGATCGGGGCCTGAGCAACAGAATTTACTCGTTATGGTGGGAGTCGTGCTGACGAGCGAAAGTGACCTGCATACGTGCGCCGCCCAGCGGGCTGTCACTGATGGTAATGGAGCCGTCGTACTGCTCAATAATCTCCGCCGCTACCGATAATCCCAAGCCCTGACCGGGGCGCAAAGTGTCTACCCGCTGGCCGCGCTGGAAAATCAACTCGCGTTTGCTTTCCGGAATACCCGGGCCGTCGTCATCGATGACGATGGTGAGATATTTATCGGAGTGGAGGGAGGTGATTTCAACGAATTCCAGGCAGTACTTACAGGCATTTTCAAGTACGTTGCCCATCACTTCCATAAAGTCGTTTTTTTCACCCATAAAGGTCACTTCCGGCGAGATATCCAGCGTGATCACCACGCCTTTGCGCTGATATACCTTGTTCAGCGCCACCGTCAGGCTGTCCAGCAGGGCCGGTACCGAATGGATCTCGCGTGTCAGCACCGTTTGCCCGGAGTTGATGCTGGCGCGGTGCAGGTAGTAGCCAATTTGCTGAGAGATACGTCCGATCTGATCCAGCATGATCGGCTCGACTTCCTCAATGGTGGTTTGCTTGCCGGTGCGCAGTGAGCGCAATGTGGTTTGCAGTACCGCCAGCGGGGTTTTCAGACTGTGGGTCAGATCGGAAAGCGTGGTGCGGTATTTGGTATAGCGCTGGCGTTCGTTGCGAACCAGAATATTCAGATTGCGTACCAGCCCGCGCAGTTCGCTGGGGGGGTTCTCATCGAGCTGATCTCGCTCACCGTTTTCCAGTTCGCCGACCTGATTCACCAACGCCTGGATCGGTCGCAGGCTCCAATAGGCCGCCAGCCACAGCAGGGGCACCACCAACAGCAGGTTAGCCAGCAACACATAGCTGAACCATTCCCAGACGACGTCTGAACGCTGAAGTTCTTGCGGGATAGTGTCGACCACCACGATGCTTAGCGCCGGCAATCTTGCGGTCGCCGCGTAGGTGTTGACCGCCACGGAGTGGGTCAGCGCATTCTGGTCGTTGTCGTCATAGTCTTTGAGTTGATCTTGCGCCTTGGGGTTGTTCCCCAGAACTTCGCTACTGATGCGGGTATCGGTGTCAATTTCGTAGAAACCGGACTCTTCCAGCCACTCTTTGTTGATCCGTTTTTCCAGTTCCGGTACCTGGCGCTGGCTCCACAGCAGCTTGCCCTTATCGTCGTAAATAAACACCAGGGTAGGGAAGTTGAGATCGATATCGGGCGGAATGGCGATGGTGAGCTTGTTGTCTTTCCACTGGGCCAGGCTGAAGAACAGGTTGCTTTCACCGCGCAGCAGGCGGAAGGCGGTTTTGTCGAAGCTGACGATATAACCCACGACCGCGACCAGACCATAGGACAGCGACAGCGCCAGGATCACCCCGGCGGTAGCCATCAAAAAGCGGGCTCGTAGGGAAAAAGGCTTTTTATTTTTGTTGAACATCATGTTCACTTCGCATCAAAACGATAGCCCTGGCCACGAACCGTGGTGATCACTTCCTGTGGGTATTCGGCCTGCACCTTTTTACGCAAACGGCCCATCAGTACGTCGATGGTGTGGCTTTCACGCAGCTCGGCATCCGGATACAGCTGCAACATCAGCGAGTCTTTACTGACCACTTTACCGGCGTTGCGGATTAAGGTTTCGATAATGGTGTATTCAAACGCGGTCAGTTTGATTTGCTGTTCGTTGACGCTCAGCTCACGGCGCGAAAGGTCGATCTGGAACGGCGGCAAGACGATCACCTGGGAAGCCAGGCCGCTGTTACGGCGCATCAACGCCTGCATGCGGGCAATCACTTCTTCCAAATGAAACGGCTTGGTGACGTAGTCATCGGCACCGGCTTCCAGCACCGCTACCTTGTCTTGCCAGCTTTCACGGGCGGTCAGCACCAGGATCGGTAATTTCATTTGGTGTGCGCGCCAGCGGCGGATCAGGCTCAGGCCGTCTTCACCCGGCAGGCCGAGATCGACAATCGCGATGTCCGGCGCATGTTCCTGCAGGAAATAATCGGCTTCCTTGGCATCTTCTGCTGCATCAACCTGATGACCCATTTCACGCATCTGTACGGAGAGGTGGTGGCGCAGTAAACCATTATCTTCAACAACCAGTACTCGCATGGCGGACTCCTGTAAATCTGCGGGTGAACATCCTGTCACCCACGCTGTAAAGGTAACACGCTCGGCAGCGTGTGAGGGATAGCGTGCAACAACCTTGGCCATCTGATCGTGATATTGACGTTATGGTAGGTATAACCGGCATTTACCGCAAGGGACGCAGAGCCTTGGCAGGAAATAAGCGCTATCGATTTTTGGTGAGTGGTCATTATCGGCAACGTCCAATAAACGTTGGATAAACAATGCCCATGAGAAGTTAAACCAAACTTAAACGAGAAGGGCTGTGAGAAAAAGACAGGAGCCCAATCGGCTGGGCCCCTGGCAGATTTTAAGGATGCTCTGGTTTGGTGACGCTGCTTTTGCGGATATCCTGCACCTGAGCGGCGGTCACCGCCGATGCATCATTGCCCCAACTGTGGCGAATAAAGGTCGCGAGCTGAGCAATTTGCTCATCGTCCAGGCGCCAGCCAAAGTCCGGCATGGTCAGCCCGGTTGGTGCGCCGACGGTCACCGGCGTGCGGGAACCCTTGAGGATAATGCTGATTAGCGAGGACGGATCGTCGCTTAACAGCGCCGGGTTGAGCGCCAACTGCGGGAAGGTATCGCGATATCCCTGACCGTCGCTGCGGTGGCAGGCGGCGCAGTTATCCAGATAGGTCTGGGCACCCGGCTGACTGACGTTACCGTTTAGCAGCATTTTGCCCGTGCCTCCATCCAGCTCCAGCGGCTTTTCCTTATTGACGGTCGGCAATGATTGCAGATAACCGGCGATGGCGCGTAAATCGGCGTCGCTCAGGTGCTGAGTGCTATCTTGTACCACGTCAATCATTGAGCCGAAAGCGGCAAATCGCCGATTATGGCCGGTCTTCAGGAAACGGGTAATATCTTCCGCGCTCCAGCGGCCGAGGCCGCTCACGGCGTCCGCCCGCAGGTTGGCAGCATGCCAGCCTTCCAGCGTGCCACCACTCAGATAGGCGTCGTCGCTCTGGCTGAGCGCTTTTTCCTGAAAGCCGATACCGCGCGGCGTGTGGCAGGAGCCGCAGTGGCCCAGCCCCTGAACCAGATAGGCGCCGCGATTCCAGTCGAGGCTTTTTGTCACGTCCGGCCGATAGGCACCGTCCTCCCTAAACGCCAGATTCCACAGGGCCAGCGGCCAGCGGATACTCAGCGGCCAGGGGATATCGCTGTCCTTATTTTGCTGAACCACGGGTTTAACCTGTCGGGTGAAATACAGGTAGAGGTCGCGTATGTCTCCATCACTGATTTTGGCGAACGAAGGATAGGGCATCGCGGGGTAGAGCCGGGTGCCGTCGCGAGCAACGCCTTTGCGTAATGCGTCACTGAATTCCTGCAGACTGTATTCACCAATGCCGGTTTGTTTGTCCGGCGTGATGTTGGTGGAATAGATAGCGCCGACCGGGGTGGTCATTTTCAGACCGCCGGAAAAGGGCTGGCCGCCGGGGCCGGTATGGCAGGCGGCGCAGTCACCGGCGCGCGCCAGGTATTCCCCGTGTTGCAGCCGGGCCGCCAGTTGCGGATCGTCGTTCGCCTGCACCGTGGTGGCACCCAGCATCAACAGCGCCAGCAGCGAGGGGGTAAGTCCTTTCATGTGAAGCTCCTTATGCTCTCAGGCCTGAACCAGGGGACCGGGATTTTTCAAATACTGGGTGCGGATCGCCTCTGCCGAGTAGTAGGCCAATGCGCCAACGATGCCGGTGGGGTTATAGGCCAGATTCTGTGGGAAGGCACAGGCACCGGTGACAAACACGTTTGGCACGTCCCAGCATTGCAGGTATTTATTCACCACGCTGGTGGCCGGATTATCGCCGGTAATGGCCCCGCCAGTGGTATGGGTCGACTGGTAAGGCCGCACGTCGTAATGATCGCCGGCTTTCATCACCGATACCGACATCTGCTTGGGTTTCATCACTTTGGCAATATCCACCATTTTGCCGGTGATGTGCTGGGTCATTTTGATCTCGTTGTCCTTCCAGTCAAAAGTCATGCGCAACAGCGGCAGGCCGTAACCGTCCTTGTAAGTAGGATCCAAATCCAGATAGCAATCGCGGTACGGCATCACCGAGCCTTCGGAGTTGATGCTCATGCTGTGCAGATAGTTATCTTTGATGCCTTGTTTCCAGCCGCTGCCCCAGGTTGGGGTGCCCGCCGGCAGCATCATCTGCTGCAGCGGTCGGCCGCCGGTGCGGGTGGCGGAGATATAGGCGCCGCCGATAAAGCCCAAATCGGCATGATCGAAATTCTCACCGTTCAGATCGTCGATCACCGTACCGGCGGCCCCGGCACCGATAAAGGGATTGAAGTGGATATCCTTGTCGTAGAACAGCGAAATATTGCTGTTCATCTGATAGGCGTAATTCTTGCCGACCACGCCTTCGCCGGTCACCGGGTTATAAGGTTTGCCAATGCCGGACAGCAGCAGCAGGCGGACGTTATGTAGCTGGAAGGCGCTGAGGATCACCAGATCGGCCGGTTGCTCCACCTCTTGCCCCTGAGCGTTGATGTAGGTGACGCCGGTGGCTTTCTTGCCCGTGCTGTCCAGATTCACTTTGATCACCTGCGATCGGGTACGTAGCTCAAAGTTTTTACGTTGGGTCAGCACCGGCAGGATGGTGCTCTGCGGCGAGGCCTTGGAATACATAAAGCAGCCAAAACGTTCGCAGTAACCGCAGTAGTTGCAGGGGCCGAGCTGTACGCCATAGGGATTGGTGTAAGGCTCGGAGCAGTTGGCGGCGGGCACGCTGAAGGGGTGATAACCCAGTGATTCCGCCGCGGGGGCAAACAGCGAACCGGAATAGAGCCGTTTCAGCGCCGGAGTGGGGTATTCGCTGTTGCGTGGCCCTTCGAACGGGTTGCCGCCCTTGATGATTTGCCCGCGAAGATTGCCGGCTTTACCCGCGGTGCCGCAGACCTTTTCGAACTTGTCGAAGTAAGGTTCCAGCTCCTGATAACTCAACGGATAGTCCTGCAGCGTCATGCCTTCCGGGATCCATTTGGCTCCGTATTTTTCGTTGAGGGTGGTGTGCAACTTTAAGTCGGAGGGCAAAGCGCGCCAATGCATGCCATTCCAGTGTACGCCGGCACCGCCAACGCCGTTACCCGGCAAAAATGAGCCTAGTTGGCGGTAGGGCACGGCGAAATCCGCCGGAGTGTGACGCACGGTGACCGTTTCGTTGGCCATTGCCTGCATCAGTTTCATGCGAATGCCGTAGGTCAGTTCGTCGGCGATGCGCGGATAGGCAAAGTCCGGGTAGGTATCGCGTTGCTCGCCACGCTCCAGCGCCAACACGCTCAAACCGCTTTCGGTCAACTCCATCCCCATGATGGCGCCGGTCCAGCCAAATCCGACGATGACCACGTCTACCGGTGGCTTTTTAATTGCGCTCATTTATGCATTCCTTTTGCTTGAGATACTGACCGGGCCGAGGGGATAAGGCTGATTGGGACGATTGACCCAGTCGGTGTAATCCGCACGCGCGCCGGGGAAACCGATCATTTTCCATGACGCCAGCGTCTGGTTGCCGCCATGCAGCGGATCGGCCAGATAGCCCTCCGTGGTGTTGGTGAGTAACTGGTCAAAAAATGCCTTGCCGGGCAAGTCTTCAGAATCCAACTGGCCGTGCTCCAGCGCCGCCAGCAGTTGTTCCTGCTCAGCGTGTTCGAGATCGGCAAACGTCTTTTGAAACTGTTGCTGACAGTGCGCATTGATTTCGCGAATGCCGATTCGATAGGTTTCGCGCGGCGTCAGCTTGGACTGATAACCCAGTTGCGGCGGGGAGGGAACGAACGGCGGATGCATATACCACAAGCCGCCGTGGCCGTAAGGGGCTTCCATTTGACGATCGATAAATACCGGTACGCCCTGATCGACCGCGCCGGGGCCGTTATCGTCAGTAGGGATCAACCGATCGCAGGCCGCCAGCAGAAAACGCCATTCGTCGGCGTTGAAATAGACCGGAACATAGTGATCCGCTACACCGGCAGCGGGGGCGGCCTTGGCATCCAGTGCCAGAATGCTGCTGCCGGCGGCGGCCAGCGGGATTAACGCCAGGGTCTTTTTGAGAAAGTTACGCCGGGGCGGCGTAGGGTTGTGCTGTTGTGACATAATTCCACCTTGAACATGCTTCACAATAAATGCCCGCGCAGGCAATACAGACCTACACCGCTGCTATCCAGCAGCGGCAAACAGGCGGGGATGGGTAATTAAAAGTAGATAACCACATTAGTAGCAAGCTACTGGTATGGTTGTATTAGTTTAGGGCTGGCGCTCTGAATGAAACAATGGATGATCTGTTTCAAAACATTTTGTTCACAACTAGATTGATTTAGATCAATTATTCAACATCTCCAGCGCTGGTTTATCCTCCAGCGGTACGGAAGATCTCTGAGCAGGAATAGCATGAAACACAGCGGTGACAGCCAGCAGGACGTTTCTCCAGATGCGATACAGGCAAGCTTTATTCAGCATTTACGACAAGGAATGACGCGTAAGGCTGCGCTGCATCTGACAATCAAACAGCAGGTGACGGCGGGCGAACTGAGCTACCTGGCAAAGCTGCCGCCCAGCCGGGTTCTGGCGGCTCGATTGGCGGTTTCACGTGATACCGTCGAACAGACCTATGCCCAACTGGAAGCGGAGGGCTATATTGCCCGTGCCGTTGGGCGCGGTAGCTTTGTCAGCTACCAGCAAGATACTCTGATCGGTCGTGAACTGCTGGCCACTGACAGCACCGACCAGGCCTTGCTGGTGGAGCGGGAGTTGAGTGCGCATGGCCGTTCCTTGCTGATTGCCGCCCATGCTCCGCATACCCGCCGCAGCGGCTCATTGACCCCCTCATTGCCCGATTTGCGCTTGTTCCCCATCGACAGCTGGCTGCAACTGGAAAGACAGGCGGTGCGACAGGGGGCGGAATACCTGCTGGGTTACGCCGATCCTCAGGGACTGGTGGAGTTGAGAGAGGAAATCATCGAGTATCTGCGGCGCGAAAGAGGGGTTAAAGCCGGCACGGAACAGGTGATTGTGGTGACCAGTTCCCAGCAGGCGCTCTCGCTGTGTACTCAGGTGCTGTTTAATCCCGGCGACCGGGTTTTTGTGGAAGAACCCGGCTATCAGGGCGCGAAAAAGCTGGTTCAGTCGGCGGGATTAATCGCCCAGCCGATAGGGGTGGATCCCTGCGGTATGGATGTTGATGCGTTAATAAACACCGAAGAGGGCGGACGGGGCGTTTATATTACGCCGTCCCACCATTATCCGCTGGGGCATTCACTCAGTATTGAACGAAGATTAAAACTGTTGGCATGGGCGCAGCGTGAAAAGGCCTGGATCCTTGAAGATGATTACGATTCCGAATTCAATTATAACGGCCTGACTACCGCAGCGCTGCAGGGGCTGGATCAATATCAGCGAACTTTATATATCGGTACTTTCAGCAAAAGCCTTTTTCCAGGATTGCGCATTGGTTTTCTTATTGTTCCGCCACAGCTAATTAAACCCATGGTGGCCGCCAAACAATTCCAGGATGGATATACTTCGGCCCTGCCGCAAATGACGTTATTTAAATTTATCAATGAAGATTTCTATGCCGAACATTTAAGGAGTATGCGCAAGATATATCAGGCCCGGCTGGAGATTTTGCATGCGGCGGTGCATCAGTATCTTGCCGCCTGGACTCAACCACGGTTACCGCAGGGCGGGCTGCAATTGGTTTGCCCATTGAAGGACGCGGCTACCGAGCGGCGGTTGATTCAGGCTGCCGCAGCGCAGGACATGAGGGTCTACGGGCTGATTGATTTTTATACCCATTCGCCAAGTGAAGGGGCGTTGGTATTTGGCTTTGCTGCCTATACACCCGACGAGATTGTAAAATTTATCAAAAAGTTATCCTGCATTTTTGATTCGTTACCGGTGCCAGGCTAAAGGCAGTCAGGTCGCTAAAATTGGTCTGCTCGTTGTTATTAATTGGTCTGTGTTCAGGCTGCGTTGACCGGTGTATCCTGTTGGTATTACGTTACTTTTTCTTAGAAAAACCGGTGAGGCAACATGCATCCAGTAAACAGTGAAGTAGTAGTACGCAGAATACAAACCGATGATAAGTCACAATGGTTGGAGCTTTGGCAGGGATATCTTCATTTTTATCGGGCGGATATTTCGGCGCAGGTTACCGACCATACCTTCGAACGTTTATGTGAAGAATCGCAGGTTTATGGCCTGGTGGCGGAAGATAAAGACGGCAAGTTGTTGGGATTGATGAATCTTATATTCCACCCTTCAACCTGGAGTTCTGTCGGTTATTGTTATATTGAAGATCTCTATGTTTCACCCGCGGCGCGCGGCAAGAAAGTGTCTGAAAAATTATTTGATCAGGCTTATCGGTTGGCAGATGAAAGGGGCTGCGATCGGGTTTATTGGGCGACGCAGGAATATAATTCTCCGGCCCGTTCGCTGTACGATAAAATAGGCAAAAGAACTTCGTTTATTATTTACGAACGTTAACTGCAGGTTGCGGAGGCTTTATGGTGATCAATCAATTCGGCCAGCCGGTGGGTGAGCCATTAGCCGATTGGCAGGCGGTGAAACGGCCCGGCGGTGAGACGCTTGACGGGCGCTTTTGTCGCCTGGAACGGCTTGAGCCACAGCGCGACCATGCCGCGTTGTTCAGTGCTTTCCAGCAGGCACCCGATGGCCGCGACTGGACCTATTTATCGATAGAACGGCCGGAAAGCCTTGCTGCCATGTTGCAGCATCTGAACACCCTGCAGGCGAACCCCACGTTGGTGAACCTGACGGTGTTTGACCGCGTAAGCCAGAGTCCGGTCGGGACGGTTGCCTATATGCGCATCGATGAAGCTAACGGCGTGGCGGAGATTGGCCATGTCAGTTGGTCACCGGCGATGAAGCAGCACTCGAGCGCCACCGAGGCGATTTATCTGATGTTGCGACACCTGTTTGAGGACTTGGGTTATCGCCGCTGTGAATGGAAGTGCGACAGCCATAACGCCCCCTCCAGACGGGCAGCGGCGAGATTTGGCTTCAATTATGAGGGCACTTTCAGGTATGCGCTGGTCACCAAGGGCCGCAGTCGCGATACCGACTGGTTTGCCATTACTGCCGACCGCTGGCCGACCATCAAGGCGGGGTTTGAGCAGTGGCTGAACCCTGACAACTTCAATGCGCAAGGGCAGCAGAAACAACGGCTGCAGGAGTTGATGGGATAGATGTCAAAGAGGCGGCCATTTGGCCGCCTCTTTGTTTTAGCAGTATAGCGATTACTTCAATTCATCGACCATGGTCGCCGCGCGGCCAATGTAATTAGCCGGGGTCATGGCTTTCAGACGAGTTTTCTCTTCTTCCGGCAGCGCCAGGCTATCGATAAACGTCTGCATGCCGGCAGCATCCACGCGCTTGCCGCGAGTCAGCTCTTTCAGTTTCTCGTATGGCTTTTCGATGCCGTAACGGCGCATTACGGTTTGGATCGGCTCGGCCAACACTTCCCAGTTGTGATCCAGTTCGTCCAGCAGGTGTGCCTGGTTCACTTCCAGCTTGCTGATGCCTTTCATGGTCGCCTGGTAGGCGATCAACGCATAACCCAGGCCAACGCCCAGGTTGCGCAGCACGGTGGAGTCTGTCAGGTCGCGCTGCCAGCGGGAAACCGGCAGTTTGCTGGCCAGGTGGCCCAGTACCGCGTTTGACAGGCCCAGGTTGCCTTCTGAGTTTTCGAAGTCGATTGGGTTAACCTTGTGCGGCATGGTAGAAGAACCGATTTCACCGGCGATGGTCTTCTGCTTGAAGTGATTCAGGGCGATGTAGCCCCAGATATCACGGTCGAAGTCGATCAGGATGGTGTTGAAACGCGCAACGCAGTCAAACAGCTCGGCGATATAGTCGTGCGGTTCGATCTGAGTGGTGTACGGGTTCCAGATAATGCCCAGCGAGGTAACAAACTCTTCGCTGAACACATGCCAGTCCACTTCCGGGTAAGCGACGATGTGGGCGTTATAGTTGCCGACTGCGCCGTTGATCTTGCCCATGATTTCCACGCGATCTAGCTGACGGAACTGACGCTCCATGCGGTAGGCGACGTTGGCGAATTCTTTACCGACGGTGGACGGGGTGGCCGGTTGGCCATGGGTACGAGACAGCAGCGGAATATCGCGGTATTCCAGCGCCAGACCCTTGATCGAATCGATGATTTTACGCCAGTACGGCAGCACCACGTCCTGACGTGCCGTTTGTAGCATCAGCGCGTGCGACAGGTTGTTGATGTCTTCGGAGGTACAGGCAAAGTGGATAAACTCGGACACCGCCTGCAGGGCGGGGATCGCTTCCACTTTTTCCTTCAGGAAATACTCAACCGCTTTCACGTCGTGGTTGGTGGTGCGTTCGATAGTCTTGATACGCTGCGCGTCTTCTTCGCTGAACTCTGCGACGATCTTGTCGAGGAAAGCGTTTGCGTCGGCGTCAAAAGCCGGAACTTCCTTGATTTCTGCGCAGGCGGCCAGTTTTTGCAGCCAACGTACTTCAACCTGCACACGGAATTTCAGCAGACCGTACTCGCTGAAAATGGTGCGCAGTGCGCTGACTTTATCACCGTAGCGTCCATCAACGGGTGAAACGGCGGTCAGTGAGGATAATTCCATCGGTAGCAACTCCTGGGATCTATTAACAATGAGCAACGATATTTTGCGCCTGTTTAAACAGACGATTACGGGAAAACATTAACTGCAGGCGGCTACCGCCAACCTGTTGCCACAGCACGGCGGCACGGATGCCCGCCAGCAGTGCGGCGCGAACCTTGGCCTGCACCTGCGGGTTCTGCAGGATAGCCGGTGAACCTGTCACCTGAATGCGCGGCCCGAGTGGGCTGACGACGTCGACATAGATGCCGGCCAGCGCGCTGATAATGGTGTCTGATTCCAGATCAAAATGCGCCAGTTGGCGTTCAAGCTGGCCGAGACGTTCGCCAAGCTGGTTCATCGCCTGTTTGTTGGCGTTGAGTTTGCGCTCCAGCACCATCAGGCTGATGGTGTAGCGGGTCAGCTCGGCGGCCAGGCCTTTATTGTTGGCATTGAGCACGCCCATCAGCGTCTCAAGACCCATTTTCAAATTGCGTTCTTCACCGCCGAACACCGCCAGCGTGGAAGGGGGATCCATCTGCAGCAGGCTGCTTAGCGAGGTATGAAAGGCTTCGCGATCGCATTGGCCTTCGTGCGCCAACTGCTGGACCAGACGCGCAGTCTGGCTGATCCCGGCCATCGCCAGCGTAATGTCATAATAGTTCTTCGCCACGATTACTCCTGTAAACGCTGTTCGATAATGCCGCCGCCGAGGCAGATTTCATCCTGATAGAACACGGCTGACTGACCTGGGGTGACGGCGGCGACCGGCTCGTCGAAACGCACTTCAATGCGTTGTTCGTCAAGCGGGGTGACGGTGCAAGGAATATCCTGCTGGCGATAACGGGTTTTCACCGTACAGCGGAATGGCCCGCTCAGCGGCAGGCGATCGACCCAATGCAGTTGCTGCGCGATCAGCCCGACGGACATCAGGCGCGGATGCTCATGCCCCTGCGCGACCACCAGCACGTTGTTGGCGACGTCTTTGTCCACCACGTACCATGGATCTTCACTGCTGTCTTTCATGCCGCCGATGCCCAGCCCTTTGCGCTGGCCCAGGGTGTGGTACATCAGGCCCTGGTGTTCACCGACGGTCTGGCCGTCGACGCTGACAATCGGCCCTGGCTGAGCCGGCAGATAACGGCCGAGGAAATCGCGGAATTTGCGTTCGCCGATAAAGCAGATACCGGTGGAATCTTTTTTCTTGGCGGTAACCAGTTCCAGCTGTTCAGCGATGCGGCGCACCTCTGGTTTTTCCAGCTCACCGACCGGGAACAGGCTTTGTGCAACCTGCTCGTGGCTCAGGGTGTAGAGGAAATAGCTCTGGTCTTTGTTGCCGTCGACACCGCGCAGCAGACGACTTTTGCCGTCCACGTCCTGGCGACGCACGTAGTGGCCGGTGGCGATAAAGTCCGCCCCCAGATCTTCTGCGGCGAATTCCAGGAAGGCTTTGAATTTGATTTCTTTATTGCACAGGATGTCCGGGTTCGGCGTGCGGCCGGCCTTGTACTCTTCCAGGAACAGTTCAAACACGTTGTCCCAGTACTCTGCCGCGAAATTCACCGTGTGCAGTTCGATGCCGAGTTTGTCGCATACCGCTTGTGCATCGGCCAGATCGGTCGCTGCGGAGCAGTACTCTTCATCGTCGTCTTCTTCCCAGTTCTTCATAAACAGCCCAGCGACCTGATAGCCCTGTTGCTGTAACAGATAGGCAGTAACGGAAGAGTCGACGCCGCCGGACATACCGACGATTACTTTTTTCTGGCTGTTGTCTGACATGGGGATCTCGCGAACTTGAACACTAACCGTGCTGATAAAAAACAAGCGCAGGATTTTACCACGTTGCCCTCGTCGGCGCACGGCACTTATTCATCTCAGAATGGCCAGTCATAGCTGCTGACCAGCGACAGCGGGTAGCGTTCCGGCTGCTGGTAACAACGAATGCTTTCGGCGACCAGAGCGGAGCGCAGGTTGGGCGCATGCAAAATATCTTCGGCGCTCAACCATAGGCAGCGGTCGATATCACTGTCGTGCGGCTCGGTCGGCAGTTGCTGCTCCAGCTCGATGACAAAGCAAAAGCGCAGGAACGGCGTGTTGTCCGGCGCGATCCACTGGTGCAGTTTGAGGAACGACTGCGGCGTGGCGCGAATGCCGGTTTCTTCCCACAGCTCGCGTTCGGCGGCCTGAATCAGGGTTTCGTCGGCTTCAAGATGACCGGCCGGCTGGTTCCAGAGTGCCTTGCTGTTAATGGTCTCTTCGACGATTAAAAACTTGCCGGCGGCGTGAACCACGCAGGCAACGGTAACGTGCGGTTTAAACATGGCGGCCCCTTACAGCGACGGATTGACGGGCGGATTAAAGCGAATCAAGGCATTTCCATTCACCGGGTTGCAGTTCGCCCAATGAAATATTACCCATACTGTAGCGAATCAGCCGCAGGGTAGGGAAGCCGATATGTGCAGTCATGCGACGCACCTGGCGGTTTCGTCCCTCATACAGGGTGATTTTCAGCCAGGCGGTGGGGATCGACTTGCGCTCGCGGATCGGCGGATTTCGCGGCCATAGCCACTGCGGTTCGGCCACCAACTCCACACCGGCCGGCAGCGTCGGGCCGTCTTTGAGCGTAACCCCGTTACGTAAAGAGACTAAATCGTTGTCCTGCGGCGCGCCTTCTACCTGCACGTAATACACTTTGCCGGTACGTTTACCTGGCTCCGTGAGCTGCGCCTGCAGCTTGCCGTCATTGGTTAATACCAATAATCCTTCGCTGTCGCGATCCAGACGTCCGGCGGCGTAAACATCAGGAAACGGAATGAATTCTTTCAGCGTGGCGCGGCCGGCCTCATCGGTAAATTGCGGCAGGACATCGAAGGGTTTATTGAATAACACCACGCGACGCGGCCCCTGTGCGACAGCGGGTTTGGCGGAGGCAGGCTGGCTGAATCGTTTAACTTTGTGATTTCTAACAGGGAATTTTTTCATAACAGTTGAGATTACGGATGATAGGCGCATTATAACCGAATCCGTTTCGGATTGGCGCGGACAGAAAATTCCAGTAGTATCTACACGCATCTTACAAAGCATTAACAAAAATTGCGCTTGAAGGAGAGGTTGATGGAAAGCAAAGTAGTTGTTCCGGCAGAAGGTAAAAAGATTACGGTCGATGCCCAGGGTAAACTGGTTGTTCCGAATAACCCGATCATTCCGTTTATCGAAGGCGACGGCATTGGCGTCGACGTTACCCCTGCTATGATTCACGTGGTTGATGCAGCAGTAAAAAAAGCCTACCACGGCGAACGTAAAATCTCCTGGATGGAAATCTACACCGGTGAAAAATCCACTCACGTTTACGGGAAAGACGTGTGGCTGCCGGAAGAAACCCTGGATCTGATCCGTGACTACCGCGTTGCCATTAAAGGCCCGCTGACTACCCCAGTCGGTGGCGGTATTCGCTCCCTGAACGTGGCCCTGCGCCAGCAGCTGGACCTGTACGTGTGTCTGCGTCCGGTGCGTTACTACCAGGGCACTCCAAGCCCGGTTAAACAGCCAGAGCTGACCGACATGGTGATCTTCCGCGAAAACGCCGAAGACATCTATGCGGGTATCGAATGGAAAGCCGGTTCTGCCGAAGCAGACAAAGTGATCAAGTTCCTGCGCGACGAAATGGGCGTGAAGAAAATCCGCTTCCCAGAGCAATGCGGTATCGGCGTGAAGCCATGCTCTGAAGAAGGGACCAAACGTCTGGTTCGTGCAGCGATCGAATACGCAATCACCAACGACCGTGACTCTGTGACCCTGGTTCACAAAGGCAACATCATGAAGTTCACCGAAGGTGCCTTCAAGGATTGGGGCTACGAACTGGCGCGTGAAGAGTTTGGTGGCGAACTGATCGACGGCGGCCCATGGCTGAAAATCAAGAACCCGAACACCGGTAAAGAGATCGTGGTTAAAGACGTGATCGCCGACGCCTTCCTGCAGCAAATCCTGCTGCGTCCGGCTGAATACGACGTCATTGCCTGTATGAACCTGAACGGTGACTACATCTCCGACGCCCTGGCCGCACAGGTTGGCGGTATCGGTATCGCACCGGGTGCCAACATCGGTTCCGATTGCGCACTGTTCGAAGCGACCCACGGCACCGCACCTAAGTATGCCGGTCAGGATAAAGTGAACCCAGGTTCCATCATCCTGTCTGCAGAAATGATGTTACGTCACATGGGCTGGTTCGAAGCGGCTGACCTGATTGTTAAAGGCACCGAAGGCGCAATCGCTGCCAAGACCGTGACCTATGACTTCGAGCGCCTGATGGAAGGCGCTAAGCTGCTGAAATGTTCAGAGTTTGGCGACGCTATCGTTAAACACATGTAAGCGTGTTTAAGCGTTAAATGATAACGGGAGCCTGATGGTTCCCGTTTTTTATTGTTCTTTCCAGTGACTATTCTAAAAGAAGGGAATCATGAATAGAGTTCATTTAGGGTTTAAAAAAAACCTGCCGGCATTAATGCTTATTATCGTCTCACTATGGCTGACAGGCTGTACCAAGACGAACGCTGTGGCTAAAGCTGGGCCGTCTGCGGAGGGTGTCGACGATCTTTTTGCTCCTCTTGAAGGCAAAGCAACTCCCGCTGCAGGGGATGAGGTCAGCCACTATGCCGGGCAGGTACGCGCTGCGATTCAGAACCATTTTTATGATGCCAACGCTTATGCCGGCAAGCAATGTACTATCAGAATGAAGTTTGCCCCGGATGGGATGCTTTTGGCTGTCCGCTCTGAAAGTGGTGATCCTGCGCTTTGCCGGGCTGCTATAAAGGCAATCACAAATACCCGTTTCCCCAAGCCGCCGTCACAAGCGGTTTACGGTGCTTTTAAAGATTCCGTACTGGAATTTCGCCCCTAAGCGGCTGAATGACATAACTATCGTTAAACGTCTGTAATTGTGTTTAAGCATTTGAACAACAACGGGAGCCGTAGGGCTCCCGTTGTTTACTGCCGTTTTACAGATACCCCGACAGGGGCAATGTTTCAATCCGCCTTGGTGGCATCAGGGTGATTCTTGCCTTCCTCGATAAAGTCCTCATCAATCTCATCGGTGGTTTCGGCACTGTCGCGACCAGAAAGAATATTCCAGCAGGCGATGAACAGGGCGGCGATAAGTGGGCCGATGACGAAACCATTGATACCGTAAATCTCCATACCGCCCAGGGTTGAAATCAGGATCAGGTAATCCGGCATCTTGGTGTCTTTACCCACCAGCAGCGGGCGAAGGATGTTGTCGACCAAACCGATGATCACCACGAAGAAGCCCACCAGGAACAGGCCTTTCCACAACATACCGGTGGCGAAGAAATAGATGGCAGCGGGTACCCAGATGATGGCGGAGCCCACTGCGGGGATGATGGACAGGAACGCCATCAATGCGGCCCACAGCAGGCTGCCTTCGATACCGGTGATGTAAAACGCCAGGCCGCCGAGTGCACCTTGCACTGCGGCAACCACTACCGTGCCTTTCACCGTCGCGCGGGAAACCGCGGCGAATTTCACAAACAGATGATGTTTAACGTGCTCGGATAATGGCAGCGCCTGCAGCGTCAGGTTAACCAGATAAGGGCCGTCCTTCAGCAGGAAGAACAGCAGATAGAGCATTACGCCAAAACCCACGGCAAAGTTGAAGGTGCCTTTACCGATCAGGAACACGCTACCGGCAAGATATTGCCCACCTTGCAGCGCCACCTGTGAAAGTTTCTTTTGTATTTCTGCTGCGTTGTCGAGGTTATGCTCGGTAAGGAAATGGCGTGCCCAGCCAGGCAGCACCCGCAGGGTATCGGCCAGAACCACCGGGAATTGCGCGTTATTACCCTGTAATTTGGTGTAGACCACGTTAAGCTCAATCGCCAATGAAGACGCAATAATCGCCAGGGGAGTAAATACGATCAGACAGATCACTGCGACCGTCAAAAGCGACACCAGGCCGTTTCGTTCGCCCAAATACTGCTTAAGTTTTTGTTTCACCGGGTGGAAAATCACCGCCAGGATGATCGCCCACAGAACGGACGAATAATAGGGACCCAAAACGTCCAGAAAAGCAGCGGTAACTATGAAAAGGATCAGAATAAAGAATCCCTTTGAAATACCCTTAGACATCATACCCGTCCCTCTGATGATAGATTTCTCCGCCAATGCCGGTATTGAATGGCATTGACACTTCTTGAAGATTAAACCCTATCATCACAAACGCGTAACAGGTAGTGGATTTTATAGATGAACGATTAATGAAACTTATTAGTCATCATCTATTCAGTGGGGGTATTTGAGTGGGAGATGCGGGCTTGTTACAACAAAATCCCCCAGCCTGACTAACCCGTCACCCTTTGCGGATGAACGTCGGGTTAACAACAGACCAGGGGAGTTGGAGGCTATCGCTGGCCCGAGTTACGTTCTTTGTTGCGCAGGGCCGTGACGCTTTCACCGCCTACGCCCCAGTTATCGGTAGCGACTTCGTCAATCACTACCGAGGTGGCGTATCGTGGCTTGTTCAGCACGCGCTCCAGTAACTCGGTGACGCCTTCAATCAATTGGCGCTTCTGCTCGGCGGTGACGCCTTCATCGGTGACTTTAATATTGACATAGGGCATGTGCAGGTTCTCCTTAATTACCAGACGCCGGCGGTAGTGCCGCCGTCTACGGCAACGAGGGTGCCGGTGACAAAGCTTGAGTCAGTCAGGTACAGCACCGCATCGACAATATCCTGCGGCTGACCGATGCGTTGGGTCGGGGCCATCTGTTTCATAAACGCCAGGCTTTGTTCATCCGGGTTGCTCATGGTCAGTGGAGTGGCAATGATGCCGGGAGCAACGGCGTTGACCATCACATTATGCGGTGCCAGTTCCAGCGCCAGCCCACGGGTGGCCTGGTTCAGCCCGCCCTTGACCATAATCGGCAGCAGGGCCGGGACTTTGCTGATGGGCTGCATGGCGATGGCGGCAGTGATGGTGACGATGTGGCCAGTGCCATTGGGCACCATGTGACGGGCAGCGGCCTGTGAGGGATAGAAGAAACCTTTCAGATTGGTCGCCAGCATCGCGTCGACATCTTCCTCCGAATACTCTGCCACCGGTTTGGACATGAAGATCCCCGCGTTATTGATCAGAATATCGACCTGACCAAAGTTTTCTTCTGCCTGTTCGAACAGGCGGGTCGCGGTTTCCGGCAGGGCGATATCACCGGGAACCAGCAGCAGGTTCTCAGGATTACCGAGTTGCTTGGCAGCTGCCTGCAAACGTTCCAGTGAGCGTGCGTTGCCCACGACATTGTAGCCACGCGCCAGGTAAGCCCGTGCAATAGCGAAGCCCAATCCGCTGGATGCGCCGGTAACAATTACTGTTTTTACTCTGTCCATTATCCGTTCTCTGCATAGTCATTATTTGCGTGGCTGAAACGATAATGCTTATGGATAAAGAGAAAAATGGGGTCAGAGTCATTTGATTTTATACATGGTGTAATGAGTCACGACGGGCTGGCTAGATTTTGGGTTTGGCTACCAGCGCCAACGCCAGCGCACTTCCCAGTACCGCAGCGGCTAACACCAGAACGGATTTCGAGCCTTATTGCTGAGCGTATTACGCATTAACGCGCCCGATCACACAAAAACGGCAGCCTGATTTCTATGGGCGGCTGGGACATGATAGTTTTTATCAAAATCATGAGGGAGACGATTATGGCAGGCAAGAAAACCACCCTGGCCGCCATTGCCAGAGAGGCACATGTTGGTATCGCTACGGTTGATCGGGTAATAAACCAGCGCGCAACAGTACGGCCTGAAACGGCACGCAGGGTCATTGCGGCGGCGCACAAATTAGGCTTCGCACTAGAGAAATCGCATCAACTGTTTGAGACGATGGGCCAACCAGCCGCACGGATTAAAATGGGCTTTATCCTGCTGCGCAAGGAACATTCGTTCTACGCACAATTGGCGGATAGCCTGCTGGAACAGGCCGCACCCTATTACGACGCTGAGCACCCGCCACAGTTCATGTTTCATGATATCAGTGCGGTCAGCGACACCGCTGCCGCCATCACACAGTTAAGCCAAAGTGTGGATGTGATCGGCGTGCTGGCGCTGGATAACCCGATGATCCGTTTTGCGGTGGAAGAGGCTAGCAGGCAGGGGGTAAAGGTATTCACGTTGCTGTCTGATTTATCGGTACACAGCCGTGCCGGTTATATCGGCTGGGATAACCAGCAGGCAGGTCGTACCGCCGGCTGGGCGGTGGAGCGCTTGTGCCATCGGCAGGGCGATGTCGGGGTCATTATCGGCGATAACCGTTTTCTGTGTCAGGAAACCTGCGAAATCAGCTTTCGATCTTACCTGCGCGAACACCTGAGTGGTCAGCGGGTGCTTGAGCCGGTACGCAGTCATGAACAGGCCGAAAGCGCAAGACAAGTCACTCAAACCTTGCTGGAGCAGCATCCCAATCTGGTGGCTCTGTATGCACCCTGCGGGGGTGTGGAAGGGATTATTGCTGCGCTGCGGGAAAGCGGCAGGCAGCATCAGGTGATGCTGATTTGCCATGGCCCGGTTGCAGGCGGCGAAATGGCGCTGATCGACGGCACGCTGGATCTGATGCTCAGACATCGTATTGCCGAGTTTGCGGCGTCAGTCATCAGCACTTTTGTCGCCGCCACCGGTGGCGGCTCCTCCGGTTTTAGTCACACTATTAACCGCTTTGATCTGATCACCAAAGAAAACCTCTGATAGTCGGCTCCCTCTGGTGGAGCCGTTTTCCATTATAAATCTCCCAATCTCCCAAGAGCTTCGGTCTGTCTGGTTTTGATAAAAAACTATCATTTAAACTATCAAAATTAACGCGATCGCCATCAAAAAATGAAAGTTTCATCATTGCTGATTTCGAAACGTTTATTTAATACTGAGGTCACTTCGACTTCGACCCGGAATAAAAATGATGAGTTTGCCGATTGCCAATGCGCCCTGTAGTTGGGGTGTGGATGACCCTAAAAACCCGCATCTTCCGCCTTACAGCAAAGTGCTGCAGGAGGCTAACGCTGCCGGCTATCGCAGCATCGAGCTGGGGCCCTGGGGCTATCTGCCCACCGATGCCGATATCCTGAGCGCCGAATTACAGCGGCACGGACTGTCGCTGGTGGCCGGCACCATTTTCGACGATCTGGTCAGCGAACAAAATTTTAGCTATCTCCTTGAACTGACACATAACATTTGCCGAAATTTGTCACAGACTGCCAGGGCGCAGTCTATAAATGCTGGTAATTTCTCACCGCCATATCTGGTGATTATTGATTTCGGTAATCCTCAGCGAGCCAAATTTGCCGGGCAGTCGTTACTGGCACCGCGACTTACCCAGGCGGACTGGCAGCGGATGATCGGCCATATCATGACGCTTGGCAAAATTGCCTGGCAGGAATATGGCGTGCGGCCGGTAGTGCATCCGCATGCCGGTGGTTGTATCGAATTCGCCGATGAAATTGAGCAACTGGTCGAGCAAATTCCTCACCAAATCGCCGGGCTGTGCCTGGACACCGGCCATTTGTATTACTCAGGCATGGACCCGGCCACCTGGATTGACCGCTATTTTGCGCGCATCGATTACCTGCACTTCAAGGACGTTAACCCGCAGGTATTCCACCAGGTGTTGGCGAGTGGGCTGGATTTCTTCACTGCCTGTGCGCAGGGAGTGATGTGTCCATTGGGCAAGGGGGCGATCGATTACCCGGCGGTGCGAGAATTATTAATGACGCGGGGTTATCAGGGTTGGATCACCATTGAGCAGGAGCGCGACCCCCGTCATGCGCATGGCAGCCTGAGTGATGTAACAGAAAGCCTCAACTATTTACGAACCCTCGGTTTTTAATCAGGAGAAACGTGATGATCAACGGCATTAAACCTTTGGAACGATCCTTGCGCTGGGGGATGGTTGGCGGCGGCGGAACCAGTCAGATTGGTTATATTCATCGTTCTGCGGCACTGCGCGATGGCACTTTCTCCCTGTTGGCCGGGGCGTTTGATATTGACGCGCAGCGAGGGCGTCTTTTTGGACAGAGCCTGGGGATCGCAGCGGAGCGCTGTTATCCGGATTACGCTACGCTATTTCGCGAAGAGGCTGCCAGAGTGGATGGCATCGAGGCGGTTTCCATTGCCACCCCCAATAATACCCACTTTGCCATCTGCCAGGCGGCACTGGCAGCCGGCCTGCATGTCGTGTGCGAGAAACCGCTGTGTTTCACCGTTGAAGAAGCGCAGGCGCTGGTCGAACTGAGCCAAAAACAGCATAAAATTATCGGGGTTACCTACGGCTACGCCGGACACCAGTTGATCCTTCAGGCCCGGCAGATGATCGCCGACGGCCTGCTGGGTGAGATCCGCATTATCAACATGCAATTTGCGCACGGGTTCCATGCGGCGGCGGTGGAGCTGGATAACCCCAGCACCCGCTGGCGGGTGGATCCCCGTTTTGTCGGCCCCAGCTACGTATTGGGTGATTTGGCTACCCATCCTTTGTTCCTGGCGGAAACTATGGTGCCGCAGCTAAAGGTCAAACGCCTGATGTGCAGCCGCCAGAGTTTTGTCAAAACGCGGGCACCGCTGGAGGACAATGCCTATGTGCTGATGGAGTATGACAATGGTGCCGTTGGCTCCCTGTGGTGCTCTGCGGTTAACAGTGGTTCGATGCACGGGCAGAAGGTTCGAGTTGTCGGTGAGAAGGCCAGCCTGGAGTGGTGGGACGAGCAGCCGAACCAACTGCGATTTGAGGTGCAGGGCGAACCGGTACGCATTCTGGAACGCGGTATGTCCTATCTGGATCCTATAGCCCTGGCGGACGATCGGATTGGTGGTGGTCATTCGGAGGGGTTATTTGAAGCCTGGTCAAATCTGTACCGACGCTTTGCCCTGGCGATGGATGCTACCGATCGGCGGGATCGGGATTTTCTGGCCGATTTTTGGTACCCCGACGTTGCTGCCGGGACGATGGGGGTGCGTTGGGTCGAAAACTGTGTGCGCTCCGCCGATGCCGGTGCCAGCTGGGTGGAGTTCCGCTGATTCACGCCTGTTTCCTGTCTGGGCCTTTCAGGCGCTGGCGCCGTCAAACGGATGGATTTTCAACGAATCTAGCGCCAATTCCGGCACGCAGCGAAGATTGACGGCGCACATTACGGCACCGTCCGGGCCTTTTCCGTAGGCAAAAGCCTCTGTACCGCAGGTCTGGCAGAACTGGTGCTGAATGATGTGTTTGTTAAAGGTATAACCGCGAAGTAGCCCTTCACCGCTGTTCAGCACAAAGCTGCCGATCGGGAAAAACGCCAGCAACATGCCTTTACGGCGGCAGATTGAACAGTTGCAACTTAGAGCCTCATGGGGCAGTTCGGCATTCACCGTGAAGGTGACGGCGCCGCAGTGACAGCTACCTTGAAATGACATAATCGACTACCTGCTGAAAACCTCAGTTCGGCCAATTATAGTTCACTTATTCACCATGTTGATTTGATCATGGAATACATTACCGCAGAGAATATGGATTCTGTGGCTCGATCCATTAGAAATATCTTTAAATTCTGTTAAGTTGGCCACTAGCCTAATCACAAGGAGAGAACGATGTTAGAGCAATACTATCCGACCACGATGAGCTCCAAACCGATCACGGATGAGCAACATAAAAGACTGGTGGCGGTGCAAGCGGCGCTGGAGTTGATCAAGGCCACGCTGTCTGATACCAACGACGGCAACGGTGTAGATTTTCAGTTGAAGGCCGCTGAAAAGCACATTGGCCCGATGGCTGATGCGATCCAGGAAGCGCTGAAATAAATTCCGCCAGCGGTAATTAACCGCCCGAGGGCGGTTGAGTGTGATAACAAAGTTGTCTTTGAATCCGAGATACCCGGGCCTAGCGCACCGAGGGGCGCTCCGGCGGGCAAGCCGCTACGACCCCTTCGGCACGCTCTCCCTAACAACGGGCTTTGTCAGTAGTCTGAACCGCCCAAGTGAACTGCACCCAAAAAGTTGGATACCAACTGAGTAAGGTGCAGTTTTTTTGTGTCATTCGGGCAGGCAAATTCGGATTTTTTATCTAGTGACGGCGCAGAAATGTTGGCAGAATTCCTTCAGGATTATTTTAGGGAACAGACGGAGGAGAGCATTGATGAAGGATGTGCATATCGCACTGTCGGGGGGCTGCGTGCGGTTGGCCTACCCGGGAGAAAACGTTCTGGATTTCACCGATACCTTGTCATTCGGACCTCTGTGTGCGCTGGATGATGATCAGGGACAGCAGGCGAGATCCTGCTGGTTTCGCGATCTGCACCAATCGGTTTACGCGCCGGAGTGGGACACTTCTTCACAGCGCCTGACGGCGATGGAAAGCCTGAAAATACAGCTAGCCGCCGTCACCGGTCAGGTGACTCTGTGGATTGGCGATAACCCCGATGAGCAACTGATGTTGCGCGCACTGTTGCCGCTGATCGGCGAGCGGCAGGTCTTTGTGGTTAACGTCACCGAACACACCGGGCGGATGAGCACCAACTGGTGTCCGGCTGAAATGTTGGAGCCGCTGTGGATCCGTCGGCGTGAATTGACTCAAGAAGATAAAGCGGCGCTCATTGAAGACTGGCGGCGGTTGTTGGCGGACACTGCACCCGTGAGGATTTTTACCCAGGGAGAAGTGCAGGGGAAAGCGTTGGATTACTACGATCCGCTGCTGCTGGAACATTGCCCGAGCGAGTATACCCAGGGCTCCAGGGTGGTGGGAAACGCCATGGTGAATACTCCCTATTCGGTGGGCGACACCTTTTTGAATTTCCGGCTATACGCGTTAATTGAACAGGGCGTGTTGCAGGCGCAGACTGGCGGGGTAAACATGAATCGCCTTCAGGTGCGGCAGGTTTAAGCCCCAGTATCCTCTCGCTGTGTTTTTTGTGCTGTGCAGCGGAAAAACCGGGCAAAACGTTTTTCACTGGCCAGCAGATCTGCTTATAATGCCTCACTGACTGTATAAATAAACAGGTGTGGTGCGATGGCGCTGAAGTTGGATGGTGAAAAGATTGCTCGTAACCGGTTTACCGGCGAAAAAATTGAAAACGGCAGCTTTATCAACTGCGATTTTTCGGGCACCGACCTGACGGGGACCGAATTTATCGACTGTCAGTTTTATGACCGCGAGAGCCAACAGGGCGGTAATTTCAGCCGCGCCTTATTGAAAGATGCCAGCTTCAAAAACTGTGACCTGTCGATGGCGGACTTCAGAAATGCCAGCGCGTTAGGTATTGAAATCCGTGAGTGTCGGGCACAGGGCGCAGACTTTCGCGGCACCAGCTTTATGAATATGATCACCCCACGCACCTGGTTTTGCAGCGCATACATCACCAAAAGCAACCTGAGCTACGCCAATTTTTCGAAAGTGGTACTGGAGAAGTGCGAGCTATGGGAAAACCGCTGGAACAGTGCACAGATCCTGGGAGCGACTTTTAGCGGTTCGGATCTTTCCGGTGGCGAGTTTGCGTCGTTTGATTGGCGTGCCGCCAACTTTACCCATTGTGATTTGACCAACTCGGAATTGGGTGAGCTGGATCTGCGCAGCACCGATCTGCAGGGCGTGAAGCTGGACAGCTATCAGGTGTTTCAGATAATGGAGCGGCTGGGTATTGCGGTTATTGGCTAAGCCTTTTAGCACTCTGGGGCCGTCAGGCCCTTACGGGGCACGGCTAAGGGGGTAGCAGTGGTTGAATAATAAATGGTGTGTATAAATATTATAATAAATATTCCTTGCTTAAATAAATACCTCGTGTATAAATAGCGTCATCGGTTTGTAGTACAGACCTTATGAAAGCAGTTTTAGTAAAGCAGTTCTCAGTATTAGTGATATCCCATAGATACCTCTTCTTCCGCGAATTTCCTTCTCTAGTGCCCAAGTAAGTTTCCAATAAAAACAGACCTCAATCGCCTTATGGCGTCTCAAAAATATAAAGGAAATATCTATGTCTACTAAAATGACTGGTTTGGTAAAATGGTTTGATGCAGGTAAAGGTTTTGGCTTTATCTCCCCGGCAGACGGCAGCAAAGACGTGTTCGTGCACTTCTCCGCTATCCAGAGCAATGATTTCAAAACGCTTGATGAAGGTCAGCGCGTTGAATTCACTATCGAAAACGGTCAGAAGGGTCCTTCTGCCGGCAACGTAGTAGTTTTATAATTTATAGGTAGTGTTTTATTTCTTACGATAGCGAAGAAGGTGTAAACCGGAGCAGCTAAGAAATAAAAGAATTACCTGAATAAACTCCGGGATTACCCGGAGTTTATCTAAAATATTTATATTCAGAATATTCCAATAGCAATAGTTATTGGCAACAGCAAAAAAGATTGGCGTCGTAATAATAATAGCGGCCGCGATTGAGTCTATTTTGCTGTTGTGAAAAAGTTGTGCTTAGGCTGCGTAAGGTTGGAGTGTTGGACGGACGCTTACGCCATAACATGACAGTCGGGAAAGTGACCGACAAACATTGATGACCCTGGCCGAAAGCCGGGGTTTTTTTATGCATATTGCTCAGGTGAACAGGGCTGGCCCAGGGGGAAGCAGACCAGCCAGAGCAGGAGCGTTAGTCGCGCTGGGAATCCAGCACTTCGTTATTTTTCACTACGTCCTGGGCTTTAACGTAGCTTTCAATCAGCAGTTGATACGCAGGGAAGATTTTGGTGTAAACCTCGGCCCATTGTTGTGCATCCTCGCGATTCCAGCTGCCCTGAAGTTCAGAGGCCACGCCGGCGGTATCGATCGGTACCACACCTGCCTGCACCACACGCGCCAGGGTAATTTCCTGCGCCATTTTCGAATAGGTACCCGAGGCGTCGATAACGGCAAAGACTTTATAGCCTTCGGCAACGGCGCTGATCGACGGGAAGGCCATGCAAACACTGGTGATGGTACCGGCGATAATCAGAGTTTTGCGGCCGGTCGCTTTAACGGCTGCAACAAAGTCCGGGTTATCCCAGGCGTTGATCTCACCTTTGCGCGCCACATATTGCGCATGCGGGGCATTTTGGTGGATCTCAGGGATCAAAGGGCCATTCGGACCTTGCGGTACTGATGCAGTGGTAATGACCGGCAACTTGCTAAGCGTAGCGATACTGGCCAGGGCACCAGCGCGAGCGCGCAGTTCCGTCATTGGCATATCGCCGACGGTTTGGAACAGGCCACTCTGGTGGTCAATCAACAACATGACCGCGTCATTAGCATCAATAACAGGACGCTGGCCATTAAAGTTTGCTGGAGTGCTCATCTTTTATTCCTCTGTAATCGGGACGTTGAAAACAATTAATGCTGCCTAACCAAGATGTAATCTCAGTGTTTGGAAACAGTGTAGGGGCAGGGGAAAATTCCGCTAGAGGGTTAACTCAGGATGCATCGTTCTATTTAAGGAACGATAAAGGCAGGTGAAGGCGATGGTTTTTTGTGCACGCCAACTGCGTTATCGCACCGGTACGGGACTTATTGATAGGTGATAATGCACAGAGGGAATAGTCACTGAAATGAATTTTATTAACCCTATCAAATACTTGGCTTAATTCCGATAATGCCTGACTTAGCGCATTGAATTTGCACCAGATACCTCTTTGTGATTAGTAAACCGCACGTTTTGACTGTCCCTCTCCGCCCATGAGTTTTATCCTCGGACTCAATCAGTATTTGTATGATTTATAAAAATACATTCACATGGAGGAGTTCTTATGCGTTTCGACAATAAAGTGGTCATCATCACCGGGGCAGGCAACGGGATGGGGGAAGCGGCAGCACGCCGGTTTTCCGCTGAGGGCGCAACCGTGGTGCTGGCTGACTGGGCAAAGGAAGCGGTAGATAAAGTGGCGGCCTCGCTGCCGAAAGGCAAGGCACTGGCGGTGCATGTCGACGTTTCTGACCACGTCGCGGTTGAAAAAATGATGAACGAAGTCGCGGAGAAATTGGGCCGCATCGACGTGCTGTTAAACAATGCCGGTGTGCACGTTGCGGGTAGCGTGCTGGAAACCAGCGTAGCTGACTGGCGTCGCATCGCCGGGGTCGATATTGACGGCGTGGTGTTCTGTTCCAAGTTTGCCATGCCGTATCTGCTGAAAACCAAAGGCTGCATCGTTAACACCGCATCGGTCTCTGGCCTGGGCGGCGACTGGGGCGCGGCATATTACTGCGCGGCCAAAGGGGCAGTGGTAAACCTGACGCGTGCCATGGCGCTCGATCACGGTGGTGATGGCGTGCGGGTGAACTCGGTGTGCCCGAGCCTGGTAAAAACCAATATGACCAACGGCTGGCCGCAGGAGATCCGCGACAAATTCAACGAACGCATTGCTTTGGGCCGAGCGGCAGAGCCGGAAGAAGTGGCTGCGGTGATGGCATTCCTGGCCAGTGACGACGCCAGCTTTATCAACGGTGCCAATATCCCGGTTGACGGTGGGGCGACCGCCTCAGACGGCCAACCGAAGATTGTTTAAGCGTTAATCATCAGGCCCGGCAAGGCTAAACGCCGGGCCTGCGTGCTTTACACCCCGATCCGATCGCGCAGTGTGTAGTAGGCCGCGCCGATGGCGGTAAACGGGATTTGCAGGTTGCGGCCACCGAAGAACGGCAGGTGCGGCAGTTTGGCAAAGGCATCGAAGCGTTCCGCATCGCCTTGCATTAACTCGGCAATCAATTTACCCGCCAGATGGGTACAGGTCACGCCGTGGCCGCTGTAGCCCTGCATGTAATAGACGTTGTTTTCCAGTCGGCCGAACTGTGGCATACGCGACAGCGTCAGCAGGAAATTGCCGGTCCAGCGGTAGTCGATATTTACCCCTTTCAACTGTGGGAAGGTTTTCAGCAGTTTCGGGCGGATCAGATTGTCGATATCGTCCGGATCGCGGGCACCGTACACCACACCACCGCCGTACAGCAGGCGGTTATCACCGGTAATACGGTAATAATCCAGCAGATAGTTGCAGTCCTCGACGCAGTAATTTTGTGGGATCAGCGACTGCGCCACTTCCGGTGCCAGCGGCTCGGTGGCAACCACCTGTGTGCCGCACGGCATGCTGCATTTGGCCAGTCTTGGCTCCAGCTTATCGCCCAGATAAGCGTTACCGGCCACGATCACATAACGCGCCTTCACCTGCCCATTAGCGGTACTGACCATCGCCGGTTCGCCGTGGCGAATGTTGGTCACGGCCGATTGTTCGAAGATCCGCCCACCCTGCAGGCGAATGGCTTCGGCTTCCCCGAGTGCCAGATTCAATGGATGAATATGACCACCGCTATGATCCAGCAGCGCGCCGACGTAGCGCTCGCTATTGACCTCTTGACGGATACGCCCGGCGTCCAGCAGCTCAAGTTGAGTATTGCCGTAGCGTTCCCAGTTCTGTTTCTGCTCGACCAACGCATGGTATTGCCGGTTGTTCAGTGCGGCGAAGATGCCGCCGGGGCGATAGTCACATTCGATGGCGTACCTTTGGATACGGCTGCGAATGATCTCTGCGCCCTCAAACATCATACTGCCGAGAACGCGGGCGCTTTCTGCCCCATAGCGTTGTTCAATCACGTCAATATCGCGGCTGTAAGAGTTGACCAATTGGCCGCCGTTACGGCCGCTGGCGCCGAAACCGATGCGCGCAGATTCCAGCAGCACCACGTTATAGCCGGCTTCTACCAGAAACAGTGCGGAAGACAGACCGGTATAGCCACCGCCGACGATGCAGACGTCGCATTCAATAGAGTCATCCAACTGCGGGTAGGGCGCGTGGCTGTTGGCCGAGGCCGCATAATAGCTTTTTACATGTTCAGTCATGATATTTGCCCTTATTCCAGCGAAATCCAGGTGGTTTTCAGTTCGGTGAATTTTTCCAGCGCGTGCAGCGATTTGTCGCGACCGTTGCCGCTTTGCTTGTAGCCGCCGAAGGGCACTGTCATATCGCCGTCATTGTAGTTATTGACGAACACCGTACCGGCTTTTAACTGGCGTGCCAGTCGGTGGGCGCGGGACAGGTCACGCGTCCAGATGGCGGCGCCCAGACCGTAGTCGCTGTCGTTGGCCAACTGCATGGCCTGCTGTTCACCGCTAAAACTGGTGACGGCCAATACCGGGCCAAAAATCTCGTCACGCGCCACGCTCATAGTGTTATCCACCTGGGTAAGAATGGTCGGGCCGAGGTAGCCGACATGGCCGCTCTGTGGGTGTTCGCGGCCGTCGAGGAACAGGTCGGCACCCTGGCTCAGGCCCTGTTCGATGTAGTCGGCCACTTTCTCGCAGTGGCCCTGATCGATCAGCGTGCCCATCACCGTCGCCGGATCGAGTGGATCGCCTGGGGTGAAGGCTGCCGCATGTCGTCGCAGCGCCTGTAAGAACTCTTGCTGAATACTCTCTTCCACCAACAGTCGGGTGCCGGCAATGCACACCTGTCCCTGATTATAGAAGATGCCGGCGGCGGCACTCTGCGCGGCCTTGTCCAGATCCGGGCAGTCGGCAAAGATGATATTGGCGCTCTTGCCGCCGGCCTCCAGCCAGACTCGTTTCATATTGGATTGGCCGGCGTAAATCATCAGTTGTTTGGCGACCTGGGTGGATCCGGTGAAGGTCAGGGCGTCGACGTCGTTGTGCAGCGCCAATGCCTTGCCGGCATCGTGACCGTAGCCTGGAACAATATTCAGCACGCCGTCCGGCAATCCGGCCAGTTGGGCCAGCTTGCCCAGATAGATGGCGGTCAACGGGGATTTTTCAGAGGGTTTAAGGATCACGCTGTTGCCGGTGGCCAGCGCCGGGCCGAGTTTCCAACAGGCTAATAACAGCGGAAAGTTCCACGGCACGATGGCGCCGACCACGCCGATAGGCTCGCGTTCAATCAACGCCAGCGCATCACCGCCGGTGGGGGCGATTTCGCCATAAACCTTGTCGACCGCTTCGGCATACCAGCGCAGGCAGCGGATGGCTCCCGGAACGTCATCGCGCAGGCTGTGGCGGATCGGTTTGCCGGTATCCAGCGTTTCCAGCAGCGCCAGTTCCTCCTGATGCTGTTCCATCAGGTTCGCCAACTGCAACAAAGTGGTTTTGCGTTGTGCCGGAGCCGCCCTGGACCAGTCACCGCGCTCAAATACTTCACGCGCTGCGCTGACCGCCAGATCGATATCGACGCTGGTGCCCCGGGCAACCTGGGTCAACTCACGTTGCCCGGCAGGATCCTCCACGGCAAAGGTTTGGCCTTCGGCGGCCTGCTGATAGCGGCCATTGATAAACAGTCGGTTCTCAATTTTCAGGGCCTGCGCCCGGTGTTGCCAATACTGCAAATGGTGGAAGTCCATACCTTGCTCCGTTGATCAGAATGTCGTCGGCGTATGGGCGCTGATAATCCGGCAAATCCGCGCCGACGTGTTGCTGAAACTGTGGGGAATGCCGGTGTTGATGGCGTAGCTCTGCCCGGCCGACAGGTGATAGGCCTGCCCGTTGACCTGCAAAACCACTTCGCCTTCCAGCAGGGTGCCAATCTCTTCCCCCTGATGCTTGATGCGTTCGCCGGTGGTGGTACCCGGTTCATAGGTTTCGATCATCATCGCCAGGGTGCGATTGGGGTCGCCGTTGTGGATCAACTTCATCGATACCCCCTGGCTGCCAATCTCAATCAGATCCTGGCTATCGATCACAATCTGTGGTTCATCCGGTATTTCCGGTTCGGCGAAAAACGCCGACAGTGACAGCCCATACACCGTCAGCAGCTTTTGCAAGGTACTGATGGCCGGGCTGACCTTGTCCTGCTCGATGGTGCTGATGGCGCTGTGGGTTAATCCAGACAGTTCGGCCGCGCGGCGCTGCGACAATCCCAATTGCTGGCGGATTTGCGACAGGCGTTTTCCCGGTGCCAAGCTGACATCGCTCATGGGCGTTTTTCCTTTTGATAGTTCCGGCAGGCGCTAATGAAACCCTCAAACAGCAGGCGTGACAGAGCGTACTCCTCACTGTTCCATTCCGGGTGCCATTGCACACCCAGCGCGAAAGGCTGGTCGCGCAGGCTGATGGCCTCCACCAACCCATCGGCGGCGTGGGCCTCAATACGTACGCCGGGGCCAAGGGTTTTTGCCCCCTGGCCATGCAGTGAGTTCACCCAGAATCTGTTGCAATCCGGTATCAGTTGCGAGAGCAGGCCACCTTCCTGAACGATGACTTCGTGGGCGGGGGCGTATTGTTGTTCCAGCGGCAGGTCGTGATCTTCACGGTGCTCGAGCAGTTCGGGTAATTCAAACAGCCGGCGGTGCAGGGTGCCCTGGCTGGCGACCACCATTTCTTGCATGCCGCGGCAAATGGCGAAAAGGGGAATGCGCCTGTCGAGCGAGTGGCGGATCAGCGCCAGGCTCAATTCATCTCGCCCAGGATCGGCGTCAGGCTCATCGCCGTTTTCACCATAAAGGTGCGGCTGCACATTACTGGGGCTGCCTGGCAGCACAATACCGTCGAGGTGCTCCAGCAATTCTTCCAGCAGTTTCGGCTCAGCCAGCGCGTGTGGCAGGGCGATTGGCAGCCCTCCGGCAGCGACTACGGCATTTAGGTACTTTTCTTGCAAGGTCTGAGTGAGGTGCCCGTTTAACCTATACCTGCACATCACTACGCCGACCACCGGTCTGTTAAATATATTGCCCATGCTGTCCCCTTGGTATGTTCGAAATTATGAACGATAAGCTTCTCCACTGCCGTTTTCGTTCAATATTTTATAAATCTAGCAGTCAAATGGGCAATATTCAAACTCAAAGTAACACTTGCAAAACAATTTTGTTGCATCTATGTTTCATTGGTGGACATTATATTGAGCAAGATGGTCAAAAAACATCGATGGCAATAAGTGTGAGAACCACAGACAAAAACATACATGGCGGGTGAATCATGCAGACCAACATAGTAGAAGTGGAAAACTTTGTTCAGCATCATGAAGAAAAGCGAAGTAGCGCGTTCCAGCGTGAAGTGAAGAACTACCTGGAGCGTTATCCATTAACTCAGCACGTTGACGTTCTGCTGACCGACCTTAACGGCAGCTTCCGCGGCAAACGTATTCCGGTCGCTGGGTTGAGCAAACTGGAGAAGGGGTGTTACTTCCCGGCGTCGGTGTTTGCGATGGATATTCTCGGCAATGTGGTTGAGGAGGCCGGGCTGGGGCAGGAGCTGGGTGAGCCGGATCATATCTGCGTGCCGGTGCTGGGCACCCTGACACCGTCGGCGGCGGATCCGCAATATATCGGCCAGGTGTTGCTCACCATGCTCGATGAAGATGGTACTCCCTTTGACGTTGAACCGCGCAATGTGCTGAACCGAGTGTGGCAGCGTTTGCGTCAGCGCGGGCTATCCCCCGTAGTAGCGGTAGAGTTGGAGTTCTATCTCATCGATCGCCAGCGCGATTCGGAAGGCTATCTGCAGCCGCCGTGTGCGCCGGGCACTCAGGAGCGCAATACCCAAAGCCAGGTGTACTCGGTCGATAATCTTAACCACTTTGCCGACGTGCTGAGCGAGATTGACGAATTGGCGCGTATGCAGGGCCTGCCGGCAGACGGTGCGGTGGCGGAGGCTTCACCCGGCCAGTTTGAAGTCAATCTGCATCATACCGACAACGTCCTGCAGGCCTGTGACCACGCGCTGGCATTAAAACGCCTGATCCGCATGGTGGCGGAAAACCACAACATGCAGGCCACCTTTATGGCCAAACCCTACGAAGAACACGCCGGTAGCGGCATGCACGTGCATATCAGCATGCTGGACCGGCAGGGCAACAACGTACTGGCAGACGACGACGGTGAAGACTCCGCGCTGCTGAAACAGGCGCTGGCCGGGATGATTGCCCTGATGCCTTCTTCTATTGCGTTGCTGGCACCGAACGTTAACGCCTATCGTCGTTTCCAGCCGGGCATGTACGTGCCGACCCAGGCGTCCTGGGGCCATAACAACCGCACCGTGGCGCTGCGCATTCCCTGCGGCGATCGCGACAGTCATCGCGTGGAGTATCGCGTAGCCGGTGCGGATGCCAACCCTTATCTGGTTATGGCGACCATTCTGGCCGGCATTGTCTACGGCCTGGAAACCAGCCTGCCGCTGCAAGAGCCGGTGACCGGCAACGGGCTGGAGCAGGAGGGGCTACCGTTCCCGATCCGCCAAAGCGATGCGCTGTATGAGTTTGAGCATCAGCCGGTACTGAATGCCCTGCTGGGCGAAAGGTTCAGCCATGTTTACCTGGCTTGTAAAACGGATGAGCTGGTGCAGTTTGAGCGCCTGATCACCGAAACCGAAATCGAGTGGATGCTGAAAAACGCCTGACCCGCTCGACGCCAATCCTACCGCGCGCGTATGGCGCATTCCGCCGGCTATCCTGTGGCCTGCGATGCTGCGCGCTGCGGTAAAGCATTGCTTCCACTTTGGCGTACAGGACGCCGGCGAGGAAATAACCATGACAGCCATAACTGTTTCATCCGTCTGCGCAGGCATCTGCCTGTGCCGCAGTGAATACGGGCCAGCCGCTGGCCGAGTTTTATTGTCTTTAAACCGCACTTCCCGCCGCCTGAGCAGCAGTTTCCCCGCGGCCTCTCTGAATGACGTTAAACGGTTACCAGCAGAGGACAACGAGGGGAAGAGCCATGACGACTAATGTGACTGACATCAATGAGGCAGCAAAGCCGCAACTGCGTAAAAGCCTGAAGCTGTGGCAAGTGGTGATGATGGGCCTGGCCTATCTGACGCCAATGACGGTATTCGACACTTTCGGCATCGTCTCCGGCCTTACCGACGGTCACGTACCGGCCTCCTATTTACTGGCGCTGGCCGGCGTGCTGTTTACCGCCATCAGCTACGGCAAGCTGGTGCGCCAGTTCCCGACCGCCGGTTCAGCCTACACCTATGCGCAGAAAGCCATAAATCCGCACGTCGGTTTTTTGGTGGGTTGGTCTTCACTGCTCGATTATCTGTTCCTGCCGATGATCAATACCCTGTTGGCGAAAATTTACCTGACGGCGTTATTCCCGGAAGTGCCGCCGTGGATATGGGTGGTGGGCTTTGTGATTATCATTACCGCCATCAACCTGAAAAGCGTCAATCTGGTGGCCAACTTCAATACTCTGTTCGTACTGGCCCAGGTGGCAATCATTGTGGTGTTTATCTTCCTGGTGGTACGTGGCCTGCACAACGGTGAAGGACTGGGGACGGTATGGAGCCTGCAACCCTTCGTCAGCGAAAATGCGCATTTACTGCCGATCATCACCGGCGCCACCATCTTGTGTTTCTCTTTCCTCGGCTTTGATGCGGTGACCACGCTATGTGAAGAAACGCCCGATGCCGCCAGGGTGATCCCGCGCGCTATCTTTCTGACCGCGCTGTATGGTGGGGTGATCTTCATCAGCGTGTCATTCTTTATCCAACTGTTTTTCCCTTCGATTCAGCGGTTCCATCAGCCGGATGCGGCACTGCCGGAAATTGCGCTGTACGTGGGCGGCAAGCTGTTCCAGTCGATTTTCCTGTGTGTCACCTTTATCAACACCCTGGCCTCGGGCCTGGCATCGCATGCCAGCGTTTCACGGCTGTTGTATGTGATGGGGCGCGATAACGTGTTCCCGGAAAAATATTTCGGCTATATCCACCCGAAATGGCGCACGCCATCACTCAACGTGTTGCTGGTGGGGCTGGTCGCACTGTCCGCGCTGTCTTTCGATCTGGTCACGGCGACCGCATTGATCAACTTCGGTGCGCTGGTGGCTTTTACCTTCGTTAATCTGTCGGTGATCAGTCATTTCTATATTCGCGAGGGGCGTAACAAGAGCTGGAAGGATCGCTTCAACTATCTGTTCCTGCCATTGGTCGGGGCTTTAACGGTCGGCGTGTTGTGGTTAAACCTGGAAAAAAGCTCGCTGACCATGGGACTGATCTGGGCGGTTATGGGCTTTGGTTACCTGGCGTATCTCACCCGGCGTTTCCGCCAGCCGCCACCGCAGCTGGAACGACAACCGCAGCAATAACTGAGTCAGGCGGGGTTTCCCGCCTTTCTTTTTTGTCCGTCGGACAGTAGAGTGAAAATACTGATAAAAAATAACCGATTGGATCACCTCCATGTCTTCACTCCCCGTTTCGTATAAAGCCACTTTGCTCGGTCTGCTGGCGATCCTGCTGTGGAGCAGCGTGGTTGGCCTGATCCGCAGCGTCAGCGAAGGGTTGGGGCCCATTGGCGGTGCCGCGATGATCTACAGCGTCAGCGCAGTTTTTCTGCTGTTGGCGCTACGGCTACCCAATCTTCGCCATTTCCCGCGCGCCTACCTGATCCTCGGCAGCCTGCTGTTTGTCAGCTATGAGATCTGTCTGTCGCTGTCGCTGGGCTATGCCAACACCCGCCTGCAGGCCATCGAGGTCGGGATGATCAACTACCTTTGGCCCTGTTTCACCGTACTGATGGCGCTGGTGTTTAACGGACAAAAGGCCAAGTGGTGGCTACTGCCCGGATTACTGCTGTCATTGTTCGGTATCGGTTGGATCATGAGCGGTGAGGGCGGCTGGTCGCCGGCGCAAATGCTGGCTAACGTACGCAGCAATCCATTGAGTTATTCGCTGGCCTTCGGCGGCGCGATAATTTGGGCGTTATATTGCAACCTGACCAAGAGAATTGCCCAGGGCCATAACGGCGTGGTGCTGTTTATTACCCTGACCGCCGTTGCGCTGTGGGTGAAATACGCCTTTAGCCACGAAAGCGGCATGCAGTTCACCCTGCCGGTGACCCTGACGTTACTCTGTGCCGGCATGGCGATGGGGGCGGGGTACGCGGCGTGGAATGTGGGTATTCTGCACGGCAATATGACGCTGTTGGCGACGGTATCCTATTTTACCCCGGTGCTGTCGGCGGTATTTGCCGCACTGGTATTGAATACCGCACTGACCGCCAGTTTCTGGCAGGGCGTGGTAATGGTGACTCTGGGATCGTTAATTTGTTGGCGGGCAACCCGAGGAAACTAACGGAAATGCTCCGCCGGTTGCCCAATGTTGAACTAGAATCTAACTAGCAGACAAACATGAAGGAACATAAAAATGAGAGACGATATCCAATTCATTCAGCAGCCAGAGATTGACGGTGGAAGTTATATGCGCGGTGATACCGTGCGCCTGACTACCGCCAATCTGCGCCATGAATATCAGCTTGATGTCAGCATTCTGCGCCGGGAAGACAAACTGATTTATGGCTCAGTGATCGCCGCCGCGCCGAAGGTGGATATCCCGCCCAGGGAGTGGGAGATCCAGCCGGGGCAAGAGGTGGTATTCCGTAAGGAAAATATCGCCAAGGCAATACCTTCAATTAGCTGAATCCTGGCAAGTGTTCCGCCGTATCCTCCGTTTTCCTCAGTAGCATTCCCAAGAAATGCCGGTGCTAAAAACACCGGCTTTTTCATTTCTGCGAAAAGATCCGGTAACTTTTTGTGTTGCGCACAATTGGCACAGAAACTGCTTTAAAAATCACCGTGCATGACAAAAATCACAGCGAACGTGAATTTTCATGAAACATAATTTGACAAATGTGAACGCAATCGATTACCTATTCGCGAAATGCATAACTGGATCACAGATTCTTACACCCGGTGATTTCTATAATGCGCGCGTCGCCCAAGAAGTTTGTAAGCGGAGGCAACGCCAGGTGTCGTCAGACTCATTGTCATCTTTTCTAACGGGCAGGAAATGGCCCTTTAAGCATGTGGTAATAAAATGAAAAAAATAGCTCTCGCAGCAGGTATCCTGCTCGCAGCGTCTTACAGTGCATCATCAATGGCTGATAGCAAAGACAGCCAATACGTCTCGGATTGGTGGCACCAGAGCGTTAACGTGGTGGGCAGCTACCACACCCGTTTCGGACCTCAGTTGAACAACGACGTCTACCTGGAGTACGAAGCCTTCGCTAAAAAAGATTGGTTTGATTTCTATGGCTACGTCGATGTGCCTAAATTCTTCGGCGTTGGTAACACCCCGGACCGTGGTATCTGGGACAAGGGCTCACCGATGTTTATGGAGATCGAACCTCGTTTCTCCATCGACAAACTGACCGGCACCGATCTGAGCTTTGGTCCATTCAAAGAATGGTACTTCGCCAACAACTACATCTATGACCTAGGCCACGACACCGACGGCCGTCAGAACACCTGGTACATGGGTCTGGGCACCGATATCGAAACCGGCCTGCCGATGAGCCTGTCGATGAACATCTATGCCAAATACCAGTGGGAAAACTACCAGGCTGCCAACGAAAACAGCTGGGATGGTTACCGTTTCAAGGTGAAATACTTTGTGCCGTTGACCCAGGTGTGGGGCGGCAATCTGAGCTACATCGGCTTTACCAACTTTGACTTTGGTTCCGATCTGGGCAAAGACGACTTCACGGTTAATGGACGTCAGGCACGCACCAGTAACTCGATCGCTTCCAGCCATATTCTGGCGTTGAACTACGATCACTGGCACTACTCCTTCGTGGCCCGTTACTTCCATAACGGCGGCCAGTGGCAGGATGGCGTGGATATCGGTACTCCACAAGGCCCAATCAAATCCACCGGCTGGGGCTACTACCTGGTCGCCGGTTATAACTTCTGATTTTCCGTGGTATCAGAAACAGAAAACCCCGCTTTGGCGGGGTTTTTTTTCGTCATCACTGCACTTGTTCAGCGGGTAAATGTCGCACCGGCATAAATAATCGTCCTTTGATTACGTGGCATTCATTATCAATCCAACTGATGATTTGTTCACGGCTCACGCCTTCGGATTGCGCGTAGCGGTGAAGATCGCCATTAAAGTGCTGCGTGATATATTCCATGAGGGTCATTTGCATGTCTTTTGCTCCTGAACGCCCACCCGTCGCCAACTGGCTACCGCGGGAGGTTAAGGTTTCTCAGACGCTGAATTTAAAGTATTGGCAACCAAATCTCAACAAAAAGCACTGTATTGGTGCATCTGATGTCTAATTATTGGTAAAAAGAATCCCGCACTGAGCGGCGGGAAATCGTCAGAATTATCATTCTGGATGATAATAAATGATTTGAGGTGCGACGAAAAAGAGCAAGCTAACTCTTTTTTGTGACACTGCCAAACTACGGCAAGACTTATTTTGCTGCAAGAAAAATCTGGGCTTAAAATTCGGTTTTATCGAATTGTTTTGCGCTGGAATAATATTTCTCAACATTGCCTGCCACAGGTCTCTAAAGGGGATCATACTCTCAGAGTTTTCCGCATGCTTTATGTGGGGAATTAGGCTTATAGTGACGTTAATAACCCATGCAGGAAGTGAAATCATGAGCAAACGTCGTACTACTCTCACAGTGCTGGCGCTGATTGTTTCGATGGGCCTGTCATCCGCCCCGGCATTTGCCGATAAAGGGGGCAACGGTAACGGTAACGGTCATGGCAACAGTGGCAATCATGGCAACAGCGGTAATCATGGTAATAACGGCAATCATGGGAATAAAGCCAAAGGCAACGAGAGTGACCAGGGGCTGGTTTCCGTCAGTATTACCCGCGATCGTGCACGTTCACTGGCACGAAACTATGGTTTGACCGGCTACAGCTCATTGCCGCCGGGGATTGCAAAAAACCTGGCGCGCGGCAAGCCGCTGCCTCCGGGCATCGCCAAGAAAATGGTGCCGTCATCCATGTTGCGCGATCTGCCTTACTACCCGGGCTATGAATGGCGTATTGCCGGTGACGATCTGGTGCTGGTGGCGCTGAGTACCGCCCTGGTGGCCTCGGTGATCAACGGCGTATTTAACTAAGATTACACACTCCGTTTTAAAGCCTCGCTTCGGCGAGGCTTTTTTATTTGCCTGGGGTAGGGGAACGTGGTGAACTCTTTTCCTGATTATTTTCGAGAAGATAAGGAATGGTCATGTTCAGGACGTTATTGATTGCCTGCTGTCTGGTCAGTTTTTCAGCGCTGGCGGACGGCGGTGCAGCGCTCGGCGAACTGGTTAATCAGCGGCTGGCTTATATGAAGGACGTTGCCGGTTACAAGGCGCAGCAGCATTTGCCGATCGAGGATTTGGCGCAGGAATCTAAAGTGTTGGCTGGCGCGCAAGCAGAGGCAGAGCGCCTGGGATTGGATCCGCTGACGGTGCGGCCATTTATCCTGGCGCAAATGGATGCCGCCAAGGCAATTCAGTACCGTTTCCGCGCCGACTGGCTGGCACAACCGGAAAATGACTGGCAGCCGCGCCCGCTGGATAGCGTGCGGCCACAAATTGCCGAACTCAGCAGCCGCATTTTACAGCGGCTGGCGCAGCAGTTGAAAACCGCTCCGCTGACCGAAGCCGCCCGTAACAGTTTCATTCATACTCTAACGCAGACTAACCTCAGTGAGGCCGACAAGCAGCGGCTGTTTACCGCCTTACTGGCCATTCGGGCCGGCAAACCGGGGTGATCGGCAGGATTAATCGCCACCGGCACCGCTACGCTGAAAGGTCAGAACCCGGCTGCGGTTGGCAATCAAGTTCACGCTATAACCACGAAAGTACAGGCAAAAACGCTTCTGCCACGGGCCGTCGCTGCTTTCGACCAGCATGCGGCCCTGACCCAGTGAGCTGATAGTGCCGTACTGCGCTGCGGGGCCAACGCCAATGTGTACCTGGTCACCGCAAATTTCAAAGGCGGTGCGGTATTGCGGGTGATACCACAAACCCTGCACGTGTTTCAGACACTCGCGGTTGGCCGTGACCGGCAGGAAACGGCGTTCCACGTGGCAGACTTCTCCCTCAACCGCTTCGCCGGTCCATTTCAGCCGCATCGGCATATGGGCGGAAAGCGAGACCGCGTAGCCGTCATCGGCCTGATACAGCGGTTCATCGCTCCCCATATAGGCGACATTACCGTCCTTCACTTCCAGCCAATAGGGATCGGCCACCGTGGTGTAAATGCCATCGGGAATGGCGCTGCTGCGTTGCGGTAGTGTTGCGCCCAGTAAGGCGGCCATCACCTGCAATGCCATGCCGAAACTGTCGCAGTCCTCGCGGTTAGCCACCAGTGCGACACCGACTTGCCTATCGGGTGCCAGCAGGAAGTAGGTTTTGTAACCGGCGTGGGAGCCGCCGTGTCCCAGCAGACGATGTTTGCCGAGCGGGGTTTGCGCCAGCCCCAACCCGTAAGCGCTGAGTTGACCCTGATTGAGGTGTCGCGGAGCGCTCAGTTGCGCCAGCACGCCGCGCCCCGGCCCCTGATCGGCCAGCAGCGTTTGCAACCAGCGGGTGAGGGCATTGGCGCTGCCGGTCAGACTGCCGGAGGCGGAGAGATGCAGGCCGGCACTGGCCAGTTGCCAACCCTGTTTTGAACGCCAGTAACCGGGGGTTAGCCCTGGCACCACGTCAAACCAGCTCTCTGGCGCCCGTAGCTGCACTTTTAGCGGCTGGGCGATGTGTTGCTGCACCAGATGGTTAAAGTCATACCCCTTGGCTTGCAGCGCCGCCTCAACCAGGCGATAGCCGGTATTGGTATAGGTGATTTCGCTGCCGGCCGGATAGTTCAGCCCGCCAAGCTCCTGAAGGAACTGCATCACCGGTTGCGCTTCGCTGCGGGTATGTACCGAGATGCCCAGCAGCCCGAGGGTTTCACGCACGTCAGGCAGCCCACTGGTCATGTCCAGCGCCTGCCCGACGGTAACGTCCGCCAGTGGGGCCTGCAGCTCCGGCAGCAAGTCGCCAAGCCGGTCATCCAGGTTCAGGGCGTTGTCGGTGGCGTTTAGCGCCAGCGCGGCAAAAATATGTTTGGTCACCGACGCATAACGCACCACGCTGTCGGCGGTAAAAGGGGTTTCTTGTGCCAGGTCAGCCAGACCGGCGCTGGCGCACGCCTGGACCTGTGCGGCGTCGAACAGGGTAATGGCACCGCCGGGCTCGCCGTCGTGCTGCCAATCAGCCAGCAACTGCTCGGCGCATGCCTGTGCGGCGCGCCAGTTTAGTGGGACTTCGGACATACATCGCCTCCAGAGTGAGTTCCTGATTTGTGCCTCAGCGGGCTTTTCGCCAGATTGTCGCGTACCGCGAAATCCCTGTGCCGCTGTTTTGTGCGCTGTTCCGACCAGATAGGCAGATTTTCGATCAAAACTGCGATGCAGTACGCAAATCGAAACGGTGGAGGGAGAGAAGCAAGAAGTGCGCCAGAAAGTTAGCCGGCTAAGAAATGCCGTTCAGAGGGCGTGCTGGCTGCGGGGCCATAACCTGGCCCCGCAGCAGGGACGAAAAGGGTTAGCGCGGCTGGCCACCCCAGGACAGCAGGCTGTCGATCATTTGTTTCAGCAGGCGTTGCAGGGAAGCGGCGCGCTGTGGGTCAAAGGCAAAGGGATACTGTTCGGACATGTAGTTCACCTGCGCCAACTCCAGTTGGATCGCATGCTGCTGCTGGTGCGGTTGTCCATAAGCGCGAGTGATATACCCACCCTTGAAGCGGCCGTTAAGCACGTGGGTGAATTGCTGTTGTTGTTCACAACAGGCAACCAGAAGGTCGCTCAGCGCCGGGGCGCAACTTTCGCCGCCGTTGGTACCCAGATTGAGATCCGGCAGTTTACCGTCGAATAAACGTGGGATCACCGAGGCGATAGAGTGCGCATCAAACAGCAGCGCGTAGCCGTGTTTAGCCTTTAACCGCGCCAGTTCGTCTTGCAACTGCTGGTGATACGGCTGCCAGATCTGCTGCAGATAGCCGGCCCGTTCCTGATCAGAAGGTGCCTTGCCCGGCAGAAAACTCGGACGGCCGTCAAACAGCACGTCAGGGTACAGGCCGGTGGTGGCGGTGGTATACAGCGGTTTATCGTCCGCCGGGCGGTTCAGGTCAATGACAAAGCGCGAGTAATTGCCGACCAGCACGCTGGCACCCATCGCACGGGCAAAATCATATAACTGAGGGATATGCCAGTCAGTGTCGGGCAGCGGTCGTGCATCCTCGGTCAAACCGGCCTCAACCGCCGGAGTGAGCCGGGTTCCGGCGTGGGGAATGCTGATCAGCAGCGGCAGGCTGCCGGCGTGGAAATCAAAAGGATCGCGAATGGTCATTGACGTATTTCTCCTCGGAAAATCACCGTGCAGGGCAGTTGTCCACCCAACCAATAAGCCAGTTCAGCCGGTCGCGACAGCGGCCAGTGTATAAAGTCGGCCACCTTGCCAGTTTCCAGCGTGCCGTGGCTCGCCTGCAGGCCCAGCGCTTTCGCCGCGTGGGTCGTTACGCCTGCCAGAGCTTCTTCCGGTGTCAGACGGAACAGCGTACAGGCCATGTTGATCATCAGGCGCAGCGACAGTGCCGGAGAGGTACCAGGGTTGGCGTCGCTGGCAATCGCCATCGCCACGTTGTGTTTACGGAATAAATCAACCGGAGGGCATTGGGTTTCGCGCAGCAGGTAGTAAGCGCCCGGCAACAGCACCGCAACGGTACCGGCGTCGCCCATCGCCCGGGCATCCTGTTCGGTGGCATATTCAAGGTGATCGGCGGAAAGCGCATGGTGCTGCGCCGCCAATTCGCTGCCACCCAGCGCGGAAAGCTGTTCGGCATGCAGTTTCACCGGCAGTCCGGCGGCTTCTGCGGCGGCAAACACCCGTGCCACCTGGGCCGGTGAGAACGCCAGATGTTCACAGAAGGCGTCAACCGCGTCAGCCAGCCCGGCGGCGGTGGCCTGAGGAATAATGGTGTTGCACACCAAATCGATATAGTCGTCGGCACGGTTGGCATATTCCGGCGGCAGGGCGTGCGCCGCCAGGCAGGTGGTTTTCACCTCTACCGGCAGCAGTTCGCCCAGTCGACGCGCCACGCGCAGCATTTTCAGTTCGCTTTCCGGCGTCAGTCCATAACCGGATTTGATCTCGACGCAGGTCACGCCTTCCGCCAGCAGAGGGCGTAGTCGGAACAGAGCCTGTTCCAGTAACCGTTCTTCGTCGGCATCGCGGGTGGCCTTGACCGTGGAAATGATGCCGCCGCCCTGAGCGGCGATCTCGGCATAGCTCACGCCGTTCAGGCGCTGTTCGAACTCTGCGCTGCGGTTGCCGCCGAATACCAGGTGGGTGTGGCAATCGATAAAGCCTGGCGTGATGATGCCGCCGTCGAATTTTACCCTTTCATCTGCGGTCAGCGTCGCCGGCAGCGCGTCATATTCGCCCAGCCAGACAATTTTGCCGTCACGCGTGGCGATCGCGCCGTTGCTGAGGGTGTGATACTTGCCGTCGCGCATGGTGACGATATCGGCCCCGTACCACAGGCTGTCGCAGTGAATCTCAGAAGTCATGGCTTTTCTCCGCCGGAGCCTTGGCTCCCACATGGTTGTATATACAATTAAAAACAACCTAGCGCATTCATTGAGTTGTCACAAGAGGCGGGATAAAAATTTGTTATCGGGATGTGATCGTTGTGGAAGGACGGGTGCCAAAGCAGCACCCGCCGGGCTCAGACTTCGCTGGTGAAACGGCCAAACAGTTGATAGCGGCTGCCGGGGTACAGCAGGCGCGCCGAGGTCACGACGGTTTTGCCGGACCAGGTGCGGCGATGGATCAGCAGGCCGGGTTCGTGGTCCTCCAGTTGCAGCAGTTCGCGCTCCTGGTGGGTTGGCACCACGGCTTCCACGATGTGCTCGCCTGCGGTCAGCGGGGCGGCCTGCGTCAGGTAGATATAAGGCGTGACGCGATCGAAATCCTGCAGCATGTAGTCGGGGGCGATCAGAGGATTGACGCAGCGGTCTTCCACCTGCACCGGCAGGTCGTTTTCATAATGCACGATTTGCGAATAGAACAGCTGCTGGCCGGGTTGAATGCCTAGCGCCAGCGCTTCTTCTTCACTGGCCGGACGGGCCTTTAGCTGCAGGATCTTGCTGCTGTGGCGGTGGCCACGGGCGGCGATTTCGTCGGCGATGTTATGCACTTCCAGCAGGGCGGTGTGCGCTTTGGCTTCGGCGACAAAGGTCCCCACGCCCTGCATGCGGATCAGGAAACCTTCGGTGGTCAGTTCGCGCAGCGCACGGTTGATGGTCATGCGACTGACGCCAAGCTCGGCCACCAGTTCACTTTCCGAGGGGACGCGTTGGTGCGGTAACCAGTGGCCGGCACGGATTTGGTTTACGATCGCCTGCTTGACCCGTTGATAGATCGGGGCGGGGGTATCGCTCATGGCAGCAGCCAGTTGCAGCACGGTCTGTTGATCAACCAAGACGTTAACCTCGTCAAATAAAAAAATAATAACACCAGTTTACTGTTGGTGTCGGCGTATGTATATGTATATACAACTAAGGGCCGGTTCGCCACAGCAATGCGATGGGCCAGTGCATTTTTCGGATGCGCGATTATCGCGCGTTATTAGTCTTTACACTAACAGTGGAATTCTGCCATGCCTGCTTATTTTGCCTCACGCGCTCTGCTTCCTGAAGGCTGGGCGCATAACGTTCGGTTGGACGTTAATGCGCAAGGTCACCTGACCCAGGTGACTGCCGATGCCGATCCTGAGGGCTGTACCCGACTGCACGGCGACGTAGTGCCGGGTATGCCAAATCTTCATTCTCACGCCTTTCAGCGTGCGATGGCCGGGTTGGCGGAGGTGGCGGGCAATCCGCAGGACAGTTTCTGGACCTGGCGCGATCTGATGTACCGCCTGGTACAACGGTTGACGCCGGAGCAGGTCGAGGTCATTGCTCGCCAACTGTATATCGAAATGCTGAAAGGCGGATACACCCAGGTGGCAGAGTTCCACTATCTGCATCATGGTGCCGACGGCAATCCTTATGCCGATCGTGGCGAAATGACCGGTCGGCTCAGCCAGGCGGCAGCGCAGGCGGGGATCGGTATGACGCTGTTGCCGGTGCTGTACAGCTACGCCGGGTTTGGCGGCCAGCCCGCCCAGCCTGGGCAAAGACGTTTTATTCAGGATGCGGACGGCTATCTGGAACAGCAGCAGGTGATCGCACGTCAATTGGCTGATCAGCCCCTGCAGAACCAGGGCTTGTGTTTCCACTCGCTGCGTGCGGTGGAACTGGGCCAGATGCAGCAGATCCTGGCGGCGTCGGACAGCACGCTGCCGGTGCATATCCATATCGCCGAGCAGCAAAAAGAAGTTAACGACTGCCTGGCCTGGAGCGGTCGTCGTCCGGTAGCCTGGCTGTATGAACATCTGCCGGTGGATAGCCGCTGGTGTCTGGTGCACGCTACCCACCTTGATCGCGACGAACTCGAGCAGTTGGCGCGCAGCAAGGCGGTAGCGGGCCTGTGCCTGACCACCGAAGCCAATCTGGGCGACGGTATTTTCCCCGGTGACGCCTATCTGCAACATCAGGGCCGTTGGGGCATTGGTTCCGACAGCCATGTATCGCTCAACGTGGTTGAGGAGCTGCGCTGGTTTGAATACGGCCAGCGTCTGCGTGACCAGCGGCGCAACCGCCTGACCACACCGGAGCAGCCTGCGGTGGCTGACGTGCTTTACCAGCAGGCCCTGCAGGGTGGGGCACAGGCCTGTGGCGCGCCGATCGGTCGTTTGCAAAGCGGCTACCGTGCCGACTGGCTGGTGCTGGACGGTGACGATCCTTACCTGGCCGCCGCACCGGATACCTCCATTCTGAATCGCTGGTTGTTTGCCGGGGGTAAAGAACAAATTCGCGACGTCTTTGTCGGCGGTCGTCAGGTGATCGACCAGGGGCGTCACGCGTTACAGCAACAGAGCAGCACGGAGTTCTTGCAGGTGCTGAAAACCTTCCTGCAGGAGGCATGATGAGCCTGACGCGTTTTGATTTTGCTGCACTGCCGGTCACGCCGTGGCGCAATGGCGGCGGAGAAACCCGCGAGATTGCCTGCTGGCCGCCGGGGGCTCAGGACTTTGACTGGCGCGCCAGTATCGCCACCATCGCGCAGGACGGCCCGTTTTCGGCGTTCAGCGGCATAGATCGTTCTATCACGCTGCTGGAAGGTGACGGTGTTCACCTGTTCAGCGAAGGGCAGATTGATCATCACCTGTCACAGGTCGGCGAGCCGTTCTCTTTCTCTGGCGATGTGGCACTGCAGGCGACCTTGCTGGGGGGCAGCAGTCAGGATTTCAATATCATGACCCGGCGTGGGCGCTGGGCTGCCAGGGTGCAGCGCGTAACAGCGGCAACCAGGTTACCGGCGCAACATGCGGGCGTGTTGTACGTGTTGCAGGGCAATTGGATGCTGGGTGACGGTGTCACTTTGGCAGTGCGTGAAGGGTGCTGGTGGGCGGCAGGTGAGCACTCCGGTTCACTGACGCCGCTGGTGGAGGATAGCGTTATTCTGTGGGCCGACATCACACCCGGCTAAAGTGGGCTAGAGTCCGGCGCTAAGTTGTGGGATCATCTGGTTTTCTATCCGACACAGAGAAGGGCGCATGGCCTCGCTGAAAGACGTTGCCAAACTTGCCGGGGTATCGTTAATGACGGTATCCCGCGCCATCAACGAGCCAGACAAGCTGCGGCCGGACACCTACCAACGCGTTAAGCTGGCAATTGACCAACTCGATTACGTGCCCGATCTCGCGGCGCGGCGTATTCGCGGTGACAGCAGCCGGGTGCAAACCCTCGGCGTGCTGGCGCTGGATACCGCGACCACCCCTTTCTCGGTTGACATGATCCTGTCGATTGAAAAAACCGCGCGTGAACACGGTTGGAACAGTTTTGTCGTCAACCTGTTCGCCGATGACAGCGCGGAGCACACCATCGATTTGCTGCTGGCGCATCGGCCGGACGGGGTGATCTTCACCACCATGGGGCTGCGCCAGGTGAGTTTGCCTGCCAAATTGCTGGATAAAAAACTGGTGCTGGCCAATTGCGTCTGCCCGGAACATGCGGTTGCCAGCTACATCCCCGATGATGAGCAGGGGCAGTACGATGCCATGCGTACACTGATCGCCAAAGGGTATCGTGCGCCGCTGTGCATTCACCTGCCGGAAAATACCCTGGCGGCCGGGTTGCGCCGTCGTGGGCTGGAGCGAGCCTGGCGTGAGGCCGGTGGCGACGTTGAGCAGTTGCGGCAATATCATCTTGATCTGACCGACGGCGACGAGCACTACCGCGACAGCGTGGAACTGCTGCAACGACATTTCTCGCCGGGGCAGCGCGATTGCGATGTGGTGGTGTGCGGCAACGATCGGGTGGCGTTTATGGTCTACCAGGTGCTGTTGGCACAGGGCTGGAAAATCCCCCAGCAGGTCGGGGTGCTGGGCTATGACAATATGGTCGGCATTGGTCAACTGTTCCTGCCGCCGCTGACCACGGTACAACTGCCGCACTACGAATTGGGCCGCCAGGCGGCGCTGCACCTGATTAATCAGCTGGATCACCGAGAGACGCGAAAAGTGGCTTGCCCGCTGCTGCTGCGCGAATCACTTTAATCAATCAGGGCGCGCTATATGTGCCTTGTCAGATTCTAAGTTGCCTTTAAGGCTGAGATACCCGGGCCTAGCGCACCGAGGGGCCATTATGGGACACATCCATGTGTCCCACCCTACGGGCCGACTGGAAGTCGTTCCAATTTGCTCCCGGCAAATTGGTCGGCGGACAAGCCGCTACGACCCCATCGGCACGCTCTCCCTAATAGCGGACATTCCCAATAGCCTGTAAAAAAAGGTCAGTCCCAGATACTTTCCAGTTCCCAGCCCTGTGATGCAGCAAACTGCGCCTGTCCGCCTTCGGCAAACAGGCTAACGCCGCGCTGACCGTCGGCCGGGTAGATGCGGCTGGTCAGACAGGCCACTCCCTGATTGACGAACACCTCCAGCGATGAACGATCAATAAAGACTCGCAACGACAGTTCGTCCCCCTCCGGTAGGGGAACGCTGCGACAACCGCACAGCCCTGGCTCCTCACTAAACCGCTCTAACACCAGGCGATGGGCCTGATTGTCGACGTACAGCCTTGCCGCTTTGCCGATAGTGATGCCATAGCGCTCGGCATTGCTATTGGCCAGGTTCAGCGTCAGCGCCAATTCTTGCACTTCGCCGTCCAGAGCTTGCCGTTGGTTGCTCAATGTGACCGCAGCATACGAATGTTGCTGACCGCGCAACGCCGTCAGTTCCCGCGACGGGTTCATCAGTACATTACCATCGGTTGCCAGCGTCAATTCACGCGGCAGGGTCAGTGCGCCGGCCCAGCCGTGCGCTTTACTCGGCATCGGAGATTCCCACATGTCCATCCAGGCGAACAGCATGCGACGGCCATCGGCGGCGGTGAAGCTTTGCGGCGCATAGAAATCGTGCCCGCTGTCCAGCTCACAGAAGGGCTGTGTGACGCCAAAATCCTCACCCGGCTGCCAGTGGCCGAGCAAATAGCCACTCTGGAAGCGGTTGCGATTCCGGTAACCCTGGGCCGCCAGCCCCTGTGGTGAAAACAACAGAACCTGTTTTTCGCCCAGCGGGAAGAAGTCCGGGCACTCCCACATAAAGCCCTGACTCAGCGTTTGCGCTCCGCTCAGCACGCGGTCAAACTGCCAGTCGCGCAGGTCGCTGGAGCGATAAAGGCGCGCCTGTCCCAGCCCGTTCTCTTTGGCTCCGACCACCATCCACCAGCAGTCACCGGCGCGCCAGACTTTCGGATCGCGAAAGTGTTGAATGCCTTCCGGCGGCAACAGCACCGGCCCGTGTTTAACAAAATGGATCCCATCCTCGCTGGTGGCCAGGCACTGAACCTCGCGCACCTGATCGTCATCGCCTGCTTTACCCAGCCAGACGTGGCCGGTATAGAGCAGCGTCAGTACGCCGTTATCATCTACTGCGCAGCCGGAGAAACAGCCGTCCTTGTCATAGTCGTCACCGGGGGCCAGAGCGATCGGCTGGTGCTGCCAGTGCGCCAGATCCCGGCTGGTGGCATGGCCCCAGTGCATCGGCCCCCAGTTCTGGTCGTAAGGGTGGTGCTGGTAGAAAGCGTGATAAACGCCGTTAATACACACCAGGCCGTTGGGATCGTTGATCCAGCCGGCGGCCGGGGCCAGATGAAAGCGCGGGTAGTAGAGATCCTGACGCTGAGCGCGCAGGGCTTCGACCGCATGATCGGCTTGAGCTAAGGCATTTTTCATTGGGTTGGCTCACTTGATTTTAACGTGGATTGAAATTGAGGCGCACTGGCGACGGTCTCGCCGCGCAGCAGGAAGCAAGAAATCAGCGTGGTTCCAGCCACCGCGCAACCCATCAGCAAATAGGTGTCGGCAAAGCCGATGCGGTCGTAACCATAACCGGCCAGCGGTGCCAGAAAACCGGCGACGATTTGGCTGATAAACTGGAAGCCCACCAGGTACAGCGTGGAGGACAGGCGGCTGTCGAAACGGGTGGTGATGTACTTGAACATCGCCACCAGCAGGATTGGCAATTCTACGGCGTGCAGCAGTTTCATGGCGGAAATCATCAGGGCGCCGCTGGCAAAGCCGGAACCGACCATGCGCAGCGCCATCACGCTGCTGGCCAGCAACAGGCTTTGCTTTATGCCAATGCGGTTAACCAGCAGCGGGGCCAGGAACATGCCACCGGCCTCCAGAAACACCTGCAGCGAATTAAGGAAACCGTACATGCGGTTGCCTTCTTCGTGGGTGGGGAACTGCGAGGCGAAATACACCGGGAACTGCTGGTCAAACACGCCGTAGATGCTGGTGCCCAGCACAAACACCACCAGCGCCCAGAACCCCGGCAGGCGCAGCAGGGCCAGTGCGTCCTGCAGCTTCAGGTTTTCCGGCTTGCCGTATTCCAGACCGGCCATGGCGTTGGGTTTCAGCTCACGCACTTGCCACAGCAACAGCAGAAACACTGCCGCCGAGGCCGAAGCGATCCAGAAGTTGATATTGGGGTCGATATTGTAGTTAAAGCCGGCAAAGAAGGTGGCGCTGGCCCAGCCCAATGACCCCCACATGCGCGCCCGGCCGAATTCGAAACCGACGATGCGGCTGACTCGTTCGGTATAGGATTCCAGCGCGCCAATACCGGCATTGAACGCCAGGCTGACAAACACGCCGCCCACCAGTGCGCCGACCACCAGGTTGCTCTGCAGCAGCGGGGCGTAGACATAGATAAAGAACGGGCCGGTGAGTAACAGCAGCACGCCGACAAACAGCAGCAGGTGCTTACGCAGCCCAAGCTTGTCCTGAATAAAACCGTACAAGGGTTGGGCGCACAACGCCATGATCGACATTGCCGCGAAGATCAGCCCGGTTTCAGTCCCTTTCAGGCCGATTTTCTGGTTCAGCCAGATTGAGATCAGTGAAAAGCTGGATGACCAGGTAAAGAAGAAGAAAAACAACAGGCCGCTGAGAAGCACATAATATTTTTTTGTTTCGCGGTTCATGTGGAATGCCCTGATGGATGAAATTGGTACTATTGTTAACGTTAACTTTAAACCAGATAAAGCCATCAAAGTAAGGTATTGCGATGTTAATCACAAAAGTTAACGTTAACATTTTGCGAGTGTGATCGAAATCACCGAAGGGGAAACAGGGCGCGCTGGGCGCCCCAAAGGGATCAAGATTCGTTAAGTGAACGCAGATGATCGTCGCGGCGCAGGGTCATCAGCGCGAACAGGCTGACCACTGAGGTGGCTACCACGTAGTAGGCCGGGATATCGAGGTTGCCGGTCTGCTTGATAAGCCCGGTGATAATTAGCCCAGCGGAGCCTGAGAACACCGCATTGGACAGCGAGTAGGCCAGCCCCAAACCGGTATAACGAACCTGGGTGGGGAACATTTCTGCCAGCATCGCCGGGCCGGGGCCGGCCAGCAAGCCGACCACCGCACCGGCAATCATCACCGCGATGCCTTTGGTCAGCAGTGAACTTTGCGGGTCCTGCAACAGGTGCAGCAGCGGGAAGGTAAACAGGATAACCGCCACCACAGCCGTCAGCATCACCGTTTTGCGTCCCAGCTTATCGCTAAGGATACCGGCGGGCAAAATGGTCAGCGCGAAGCCGATGTTGGCCAGCACCGTGGCGACCAGTGCCTGCTGGAAGGTGGCGTGCAGCGAGGTTTGCAGATAGGAGGGCATGACGACCAAAAAAGTGTAACCGGCGGCGGACCAGCCCATCATGCGGCCAATGCCCAGAGCAATGGTTTTTGCTACGCCGCTCAGTTTTACCGCTGGTGGCTGCGTCGTAGAGCTACGGGTTTGCTGTGCCTGGGTAAAGGTTGGCGTTTCCTGCAGTTTCAACCGCAGCCACAATGCTACCGCGCCCATCGGCAGTGCCAGCAGGAAGGGAATGCGCCAGCCCCAGTCGTGCAGCTGTTCCGGCGTCAATAACGCGGCCAACAGCGCCACCAACCCGGCACCGGCCAGCAGCCCGAACGCAACGGTCAGCGATTGCCAGGCACCGAACAGGCCGCGCTTGCCCTTGGGCGCGAACTCGGTCATCAGCGACACTGCGCCGCCGAACTCACCGCCGGCAAACAGCCCCTGGAACATGCGCAACAGGGTCAGCAGCAGCGGGGCGGCGACGCCAATAGAGGCATAGGTGGGCATCACGCCGATCAGCGCCGTGGCTACCGTCATCAGCAGCAATACGGCAATCAGCGTCGGTCGGCGACCAATGCGATCGCCGATGCGGCCGAAAATCACCGCACCGATCGGCCGACAGAAAAAGGCCAGTGCAAAGGCGGCGTAGGTGAGGATCAGGCTGGTGATTTCGCTTTCGCCCTGCAGGCTGAAAAAGTTGGCGGCGATCACGGTGGCGAGAAAACCGTAAACGCCAAATTCATACCACTCGATAAAGTTGCCGACCGATCCGGCCAGTAATGCCTGCCGCGACTGACGTGCGTCAATCACTGTCGTTGGTGTACTCATCCCCATTCCCCGGTATTTGAATTATTGTTACTCCGTTCTAAATTCTTATGGCAAAACAATCAATTATTTTCAGCGGGAACTGTGAGGGGGGATCACCAGGGTAAGAACGTCATTACCCTGGTGGGGTTGGAATCAGGGTTTGTTGCCCTGTAAAACCACCGGTGGCTGGGGCAGTCCGGCGTCAGCGCGCAGTTTTTGCACCTGTTTGGCGCTGACGTTGGCCGCCGCCGGGTTGCCAAACTGTTTGCTGACGTAGTTGCTCAACTGGGCAATCTGCGAGTCGCTGAGTTCGCTGGCGAATGACGGCATCAGGATTTCCCCCTGTTGCATGTTGCGGTGTACGCCGCCCAGGATCACCGAAACCAGGTTATTCCCTGCGGCCGCGCCGGTGCTGCCATGGTTAAACAACGATGGATAGGCGTGGAACCCTTTCCCGATGCCGCCGCCATCCGCACCATGACAGGCAGCGCAGTTGCCGTTAAACAGCGCGGCACCGTCCTGTGGGTTGTTATTGCGACCGCGTCGGTCGAGATAATCCTGTGACGCCGTGCCCCAACTATCACGCGGCTTGCTTTGTTGCGCATCGGCGATGGCCGGTACGCTGCGCAGATAAACCGCCATCGCCTGCAGATCCGTCTCCGGCAGGTACTGCAAACTGTGTTCGACCGCCTCGGCCATTGGGCCGGACGCCGACGCACGGCCCGGTGCATAGCCGGTTTTCAGGTAGCTGACCAGTTCCTGCTGCGACCAGTTGCCGATGCCGGCGTTTTTGTCCGGGGTGATGTTATAGGCGGTCCAGGCTCCGAGATCGCCACCGGCGAAGGCTTTGTCGCTGTCCATGCCCATGGTGAGGTTCCGTGGGGTATGGCAGGTGCCGCAGTGGGCCAGGGCTTCGACCAGATAACGGCCCTGATTCCACTGGGCGCTCTGGGCTGGGTCTGGCTTTAGCTCACCCTGGTCGAAGTTGAACCATTTCCAGAAACGCATTCCCCAGCGCTGGTTGAACGGGAAGGAGAGATCGGTTTTCGGCGTGGCCTGTTTTACCGCTGGCAGTGACAGCAGATAAGCCTTGATCGCCAGCACGTCGTCGCGGGTCATTTTGGTGAAGGCATCGTAAGGCATTGCCGGGTACAGCTGGCCACCGTCTTTGCCGATGCCGTCACGCACCGCCGCGACGAATTCATCGTCACTCCAGTTGCCGATACCAAACTGTTTATCGGCGGAAATATTGGTGCCATAAATCACGCCGAACGGGGTATTCACCGGATAGCCACCGCCAAACGTCGGTCCGCCCGGCGCGGTATGGCAGGCGGTACAGTCGGCGGCGCGCGCCAGATATTCGCCGCGCTTGATCAGGTCAGCACCATTGGATTGCGCCCACAGATTGCCGCTGACCAGCAGCGGCAGCAGGGCCGTTAAGATTTTGTTCACGCCATGCCTCCTTTCAGGCTGTCCAACACCCGATCGGCCATATGCAGCGCCAGCGCTACGCCGGTCAGGGTGGAGTTAACGGTTGAGGCCGAGGGCATCACGCCGGTACCGGCGATAAACAAATTAGGGTGATCGTGGCTGCGGCAGTCGCCGTCCACTACCGAGTCGCTGCCGTCACGGCCCATGATCATGGTGCCGGTAATATGTTGGTTGTTGTCATACAGGCCACGTTTGCTGTAAATCGCTTCGCTGCCGCCCATCTGCTTGACGATCCGCTGAAAGTCGAGCATCGACTGGTCGTAGCCGCGGTGAACATACTCCGGGAATTTGTAGTACACCTCCAGTTTGGGAATGCCCCAGGCGTCCTTCTCGGTTTGACTCAGCTGGACGCGGTTTTCCGGTTCCGGCAGCATTTCCAGCAGGCATTTCAGCTGCACGTAGCGTTCGGACTGGAATGCCAGTTTGTCGTTCAGCGCTTTGCCGTAGTAACCCTGGCGGATCAGCCTCTCGGTGAGGTAACGCACCGGCGAGGTATTGGACACGTCAACGCGCAGCGCTGAACGTTCGGCCCGGAAGGCGCCGTCGCGCAGGTTGTTGATGCTGCCGGGACGCATCGGGCCGCGGCCGAACCAGACCGGCTCGTCGGCGTAGAATTCCACCGAGCTACCGGGGTGATCCATCAGGTTGCGGCCCACCATACCGGAGCCGTTGGCGATGCCGTTCGGGTAGCGTTCACTGGTGGAAATCAGCAGAATTTTTGGGCTTTCGATACCGTTGGCGGTGAGCACGAAGCGTTTGCCGGTGACGCGGTGGCTGACCTTGTTGCGGTCGAGATAATGCACCGCCACGATCTGTCCCTGGTCATTGGCCTCGATGCGGTGCACGACCGCATTGGCGATAATACGCGCCCCGGCCGCCAGGGCTTTATTCGCCGAAATGCCGCCGTGATACTGCGCGTCGATCGGGCAGACCGGCATGCAGTTGTTATTGCCGCAGCAGGCCGGGCGGCCGTCATAGGGCACGCTGTTACGCGCCTGCGGGCCGATACCTACCTCGTAACCCAACCCGGCTATGCGTTGCTTAAGGCGTTCAAAACCGTAAGGCAGAGGGATGCCGGGCAGCGGGTAGGGGCGGGAGCGCGGCGAGTCCAGTTCGCTGTCGCCGGACACCCCCATCTGGTACTCCGCCTCGCAATAATAAGGCTCCAACTGTTCATAACCGATTGGCCAGTCGCGGCCGACGCCGTACAGGGTTTTCATCCGCATGTCGTTTGGCAGCAGGCGAAAAGCCTGTCCGGCCCAGTGCCAGGTGGTGCCGCCAACGCCGCGCAGATATTGGGCGCGGTACGGATCCGGGCCTTTCTGGATCAGATAGTTGTTGTCCGTCGGAATAAATTTCGGCTGCGGTGCCCAGGGTTCGGGCGGGAAGGGCTCGGTGAAATCACCTTTGAACGGCGAGTTGCGAAACAATTCGACTGCCTTATCGCGTTTGATTTCCGGGCCGGACTCCAGCATCAGCACCGAAGCGCCGGCCTGCACCATTTTCAATGCCGCCAACGAACCGGCGATACCGGCGCCAATTACCACAACATCGGCATTTAATGAATCAGACATGCGCCGTCTCCTTACGCGGGGGATGAGTCCAGAAATTGGGTTCGCCGGGGCAATAACTCGGCGGCAGCAACGCGTCGCGCACCTGTTGGTAGCTGACGATATTTTCAAAGGCGATACAGATTGGCCTGGCAGGATCACCGATCACGCCGAGATACCAGCCGCTGATGAGTGACTGGTACAGCGCAGCGAGGGGTTCAGGTTGGCGTTGGATCAGCGTATGAAAGTCTTCGCCGGCCAGATCGGTATGCTGCGCCATCAAAGTAGCCAGCGTGTCAACCTGCTGCTCAAGCTGTGGGAACAGGGGCTGCAACGCGACATAAAGGCGTAGCGCCAGGTGCGGATCCGGTAGTGGAATGTCGGTCAGCAGGCGCGAAATAGCCAGAAAGTTGTCCGGCATCGTGCCAGGTTGCGACTGAGCAAATGCGGCGCGGCCCAGCAGGTTTTGACCGACAACGCCAACCGCCCACAGACTCGCCGAAGCCAGCACCAGCCGGCGGCGTGAAATTGAAATCATGATGAGTTCCTCGAACGGGAAGATCAGGCCGCGGTTATTTCAACGCGCCGGCGGCGGTTTGCGATGCCTGGTTGTCGATTTCCTGTTTTGGCGTGCTGACACCGACAGCACCAACCACTTCGCCGTTCAGCGTCAGTGGATAACCGCCGCCCAGCGCCACCACGTGCGGAATGCTCAGTACGGTGATTTCACCGTTTTGCAGGCGCTGCATAAATTTCAACGTGGGTGCACGATACAGCGCGGAGGCCCGCGCTTTACCGATGGAGGCATCGACGCAACCCAACGGGGAACCGTCGAAACGCTGGAAGGCCAGCAACGTGCCACTGCTGTCGACCACTGCCACGCAGCCGAAGCTGTTTTGCGTTTTCAGCGTTGACTGCACGCTGGCGATCACCTGATTTGCCTGGGAGTTATTGAGTTGCGGAGCTTGGGCTGCCGTGGCGGTGTTGGCTAATGCCAGTAAGGCCAGGGCGCAGAGGGGGGCAGAGAGACGTTTCATCACAGTGTTGTCCAGTGCAAAGGGGGCGGCGTAGCCCGCGAAGAGATATATGGTTAGCTTGCTATGAATCATTTGGTACAAAATACGCCGTTATCAGGTTGTTAACAATGTTCGGCGTGTGAAATATTTTGGTTTTTTTGATGTTAATCACCGGCCGGATAAATTTTGCTCAATGCGGTTTGCCAAACGAAAGGCGTCAGTTCCGAATAGGCCAGCCTTTGGGCGCTCATGGCGTCAACCAGCCCCTGCTGACTGGCGACGGTCGCCAGGCTTTGGTGTGGCTCAATGCCAACGTCTCGCAGCGTTTGCACCACTTCACGCATCTCCTCGGCCCGGCGTTTGCCGTGCTCCGCGATCCGGCTGATCAGGTAGTGGGGCAACTGCTGGTCCCAACCCAGTGACGGGAAGCTGGCATGCAGGGAATCCAGTACCGGCTGTTCGACACCGTAACGCTGGGCGGCGAGCAGGCACTCGGCGGTCAGGGCTTCCAGCCCCTTAATCATCACGCTGCGGCACATTTTGATGGCCGAGGCCTCCCCGATGTGAGGGCTGTAGACCTGGCTGTTGAAACCCAGGGCATTGAGCTGCGCTGCGATCGTCACCGCACCCTCACCGCCCAGCAGCAGGGGCGTTTTCAAGCGCTTGGGCGGCACCGGCGCCATTACCGCCACTTCCACGTAGACCGCGCCGCTGGCGCTGATTGCCTCGGCGGCGGCGCGCTTGGTATTGGGGGCCGCAGAGTTGAGGTCGAGAAAGGTTTGGCCCGGACGCAGCAACGGTGCGCACTGTTGTGCAACCGCCAGCGTATTGGCGGCGGTGACGGCGGAAAACACCAGCGTTGCGCCTTCCAGCGCCTGCACCAGCGTAGAGGCGAAGTGGGCGCCGCAGGCGGCCGCTTTCTCTGCCATTGCCAGCGAAGCCTGTGGGTCAAAGGCACAGACGGTAATGTTTTGCGCACGTAGCTCCTGCGCCAGAATGCCGCCGACTTCGCCAAAGCCGATTAACGCTACCGAGGGGAGAGCTAAGCTCATGGTATCTCCTTGATTAGTGGGGCCATACTGCGCCGGGAATACAGACTTCACCGCTAAAAATCAGCCGGGCACTGCGCAGTAAACCAGCACCGAGCAGCGAGGCTGCGCCGCTGTGGTTTGGATCGCGCTGCAACAACACGCTGAATTCGCCGCTGGGGTGTTCAACGCTCAGACGCAGTTCCGCGCCGTCGCCGATCTGGGCCAGCCCCTGGGTGACGCTACCGGGGATCAGGCAGGCGGTGGCGACGCTGACCGCGCCCAGTACGCCGATCGAGGCATGGCAGCGGTGCGGAATGAAGGTACGGCTGCTGAGGGTGCCACCGTGACGCGCTTCGGCAATCAGGGTCATTTTGGGCACGCTACGTTGGCTGACGTCACCGAGGTTCATTTTTGGCCCGGCCTGCAGGCGGATGCTCTCCAGGCGGGCTTTCAGTTCTTGATCGGCATCCAGTTGTTCGCGGGTTTCATAGCCACTGCGGCCGACCTCCGCCGCACGCAGCAACACCACCGGCATACCGTTGTCGATACAGGTCACCGCCACGCCGTCAAAACTGTCCTGCGGATTGCCTGTCGGCAGCAACGAGCCGCAGCTGGAACCGGCAATATCGCTGAAGGTCAGTACGATTTCCGCTGCGCGGCCAGGTACTCCATCAATGGCCAGGTCCCCGTCGTATTGCACTTCTCCATTGGGGGTGGCGATGCGCGCCAGGGCAATCTGGCCGGTGTTCTGCATAAAGATCCGGACTTCGGTCGAGACTGGGCCGGGGTTAACCAACCCGCGCTCAATGGCGAACGGAGCCACCGCCGCCAGGATATTGCCGCAGTTCTGGCCGTAGTCCACCTGCGGTTGGTCAACGCTGACCTGGGCGAACAGGTAGTCGACATCGGCGTCGTCACGCGGTGAACGGCTGACGATTGCCACCTTGCTGGTCAGCGGATCGGCGCCGCCGAGGCCGTCAATCTGCCGCAGATCGGGGGAACCCATCACCGCCAGCAGCACCCGATCGCGTTGGTTCGGGTCGGCGGGTAAATCCCCGGCGAGAAAGAAGGCCCCTTTGGAGGTGCCGCCGCGCATCAGTAAACAGGGGATCCGGCGTTGGCGCATGTTAATCCTCCAGCAGATCCAGTGAGTCGTAATATTTCAGGCCTTTTTCCGCCAGCCGTGGGCGCATCTGGTAGATATCCAGCCCCAGTTCGCCGTTGGCCATACGCAGACGCTTGCTCTCTTCCAGTTCGGCACGCTGACGGCTGGCTGCCAGCACCTGTTCGGCCTCGGTTTGTCGCACCACCACCACGCCGTCGTCATCGGCGATCATCACATCGCCGGGGTAAATCAGTTGCCCGGCGCAGACCAGCGGTACGTTGACTGAACCGAGCGTCTCTTTCACCGTGCCCTGGGCATACACCGCCCGTGACCAGACCGGAAAGCCCATTTCCCGCAGGGTGCGAGTATCACGCACGCCGAGGTCGGCGATCAGGCCGCGCACACCGCGTGCTTTCAGTGAGGTGGCCAGCAAATCGCCGAAGTAGCCGTCGCTGCAGGGGGAAGTGGGGGCGACCACCAAAATGTCGCCGGGCCGACACTGCTCAACCGCCACGTGAAACATCCAGTTATCACCGGGTGCGACCAACACCGTCACTGCGCTGCCGGCGATGCCGTGGTCCTGTTGGATCGGGCGGATTGCCGGGTCCAGCAGGCCTTTGCGGCCTTGCGCTTCATGCACCGTGGCTACACCAAATTCGGCCAGGGCATCCAGAGTGTTGGCGTTTGCCCGTGGGATATTGCGGATCACCACGCCTTTTTTACCGATCAGGCTCATGCCAGTTCTCCCGTCACGCGCGGGAAGATGCTTTGGTAGCCTTCGCCGTAAACGATGTTTTTGCTACTGGTGATGCCGACGTTGCGTTTGGCCTGCACGCCGCGCTGCTGGGCGACGCGGGTGTAGTATTCCCACAGGTGTTCCTGACCGGCCATACACTGGATCGCCTGGTATTTTTTGTCCCATACTTCGGTGATATCCAGCAGCACGTCCGGCTTCCATTCGCACTGTTCCGGCTGATGCGGTTCGAACAGGTACACCGGCGGCGCACCGACGATGGTTTCACCTGGGCGATAGCCTTCTGCCTGGGCGATAATGCGGGCCTCCTGAGTCAGGTGGCTGGCCAGCGGGTGATCGTAGTTGTACGGATCTTTTTGCGAATGGGTCAGCACAAAGTGCGGCTGTACTTTTCGGAATACGTCGGCCAGGCGGAACAGCGCCTCTTTATCGGCCCGTAGCGGATAGTCACCCATATCAAAGAATTCGATGCTGGCGCCCAGGATCTCGGCGGCGGCGTGGGCCTCCTCGCGCCGGGAGGCTTTCACTTTGTCCTCGGTCATCTGGCCTTTACGCCACAGCTTGGCGGATTCTCCCCGCTCGCCAAACGACAGGCAAACCACGTGGACCTGATAGCCGAGCTGGGTATGCAGGGCGATCGCGCCGCCGGCACGCCAGACAAAATCGGCGGAATGGGCGCTGACTACCAGGGCGGTTTTGTTTGAGGCTGTATTCGTCATCATCGGATTCCTTGGGTCGGTGTAATGACTTCATGCTGTCAGCTCAGGCGGAGGACGGATAATTCATTTGATTGCAGCAGGTATGCGTTTTATTTATATTGCCAGCCACGGGAAAAGGAGATGACGCGATGGACTATGATGAGAATATGCTGACAAACCTGATGCAAATCAGGGCATTCAGTCAGGTGGTGACCCAGGGGAGCGTCTCACGTGCAGCCGATGAGCTATTCCGAACCCAGTCAGCAGTCACCCGCTCAATCCGCGATTTGGAGCAGCAGCTGGCGGCACCCTTGTTTGAACGCCATGCCAGCGGCATGCTGCTGACCGACTTTGGCAAATGCGTGCTGCCGCGCGCCCGGCGGGCGATTGATGAATTGCACCAGATACCGGCGCTGCTAAAGCGCTTACAGGGCAAGGGGGGGCAGACGCGCGGCGATCCCGAACCCTTGTACCTGTTCAATGTGCGACGACTGCAGATTTTCGTCTGCCTGTGTGAAACCCGGCATATGCAAACAGTCGCCACGCTGCTCGGACTAAGCCAGCCGGCGATCAGTGCCGCGCTCAAGGTGCTGGAAAACGGTGCCGGGGTGCCGTTGCTGGAGCGCACCCCACAGGGGATGGTACCGTCGCTGGCCGGCCGTGAAATCGAGGCTAACGTTCGCCGTGCGCTGAATGAACTGCAACATATTCCCGCGGATATCGCTGCCCGCCGCGGGGTGCTGGAGGGGCGAGTGCGGGTGGGGGCATTACCGTTGGGACGTACCCGGCTGTTGCCGCAGGCCATCATCCAACTGACCTCCCGCTATCCGGGCGTCAGCGTGGTGACCAACGAAAGCGCCTTTGCCGCCCTGGCCACCGAGCTGCGTTCCGGGGATATCGATTTTATTTTTGGTGCTCTGCGCGCCAGCGATTATGCCGCCGATGTGTACAGTGAAACGCTGTTTACCGAGGATATGGTGCTGCTGGCGCGCCGCGATCACCCACTGGCGACACCAGGCTTAAGGCCTGAACAGCTGAGAGCGGCGCGCTGGGTCTTACCACGCTCCGCCACGCCGGCGCGGCGCTTGCTGGACGATTGCTTCCTGGCGATGAATATTCCGGTACCCAATCCGGTGGTGGAAACCGGCGATTTGGCATTGGTGAGGGGTTTGCTGCTGAATTCAGACATGCTGGCGGCGGTGTCAGCCCACCAGTTGGAATATGAGCTGGCCTCCGGTGAACTGGTTCAGTTACCGATAGCGCTGCCCAATACCGGACGCGCCATCGGTCTGAGTTGCCGCACCGGCAGCCTGCACTCTCCGGCGGCGCAGGCACTGATCGCCTGCCTGCGGGAAGTCTGTGCGATTAACCTGTAGCGATTATAACCGTGCCGCCTGCATCAGCGCGTACCGGTATCCCTGAATGCCAAAGCCGCAAATCACGCCGTTGGCCACGTCGGACAGATAAGAGTGATGGCGAAACGGTTCGCGCTTGTGCACGTTGGTGATATGCACCTCGAACAGTGGCAAGGCTACTGCCGTGACAGCGTCACGTATTGCCACCGAGGTGTGCGTCCAGGCTGCCGGATTGATCACCAGCGCATGGGCCTTGCCGCGCGTTTGCTGGATCCAGTCAATCATTTCACCTTCATGGTTGGTCTGGCGAAACTCCAGCCGGCACTCCAGCTCGGCGGCGGTGCTGCGACACAGTTGTTCGATGGTCGCCAGCGTATCTGTGCCGTAGGTCTCAGGCTCGCGGGTGCCTAACAGGTTCAGGTTCGGGCCATTGAGCACGTAAATGGTTTTCATCTTTACTCCGATAACTCGCTAAAACCAAACAGCCGCTGCGGCGTCTGCCATAAAATTTGCCGACGCGTTGGTGCGTCGGGGAACATCTGTTCGGCCAGCATCAGTAGCGTGCCCATATCCATGCGTTCGGTGGCACGCAGGAAAGGCCAGTCCGATCCCCACATGCATTTCTCACCGCCGTAGGCCGCCAGCAGCGCCAGCAGGTAAGGCTGACCGTCGCGGAACGGATACTGTTGGCGTGAAAACTTGGCCAGACCGGAAAGCTTGACGTAGGTGTGCTCACGCTGTGCCAACGACAGCAAAGCCTGAAACGCCGGTTGCTGAAGACCCGCGCTGACGTCCGGCCGACCCGAATGGTCGAACAGCAGCCGGGTGCGGGTGCGTGCCAGCAGCGGCATTAGCGCCGGTAACTGGTCGTCCTGCACCTGGATTTGCGCAAACATTTCCAGTTCTGCCAGTTGCCCCATTAGCCGATCCAACTGCAAGAAAGGTTCGACGCCGAGCATCGCCACATTCAGCGCGATGCCGACCACGCCCTGTGACTGCAATCCGGCAAGAGTTTGGCTGTCCACATCACGCGGCACCACGGCGATGCCTTTGTGACGGCCTTCGCCACCGGCCAGTGCCGCCAGCAGGTAGCGGTTATCGGTGTTGTAAGCCGACGTCGGGCCGACAATCAACGAGTGGCGAATGCCGTAGGCCTGCATCACCGCGCGATAATGTTCCAGGGTTGCCAGTTCGTGGCCTTCCGGGTTGTAACCACTGTCCGCCACGTAGGGAAAGCGCTGTGGGTCGAAAATATGGTGGTGACAGTCTATTTTCGGCTGGTCAAAAATATTCATTTTGGCGCTTTCCCCGCAACGGAATACAACACTTGCTGATTGCGGGTTTGCTGGAACTCATCCAGCGTCTGGCCACGCATCGCCGAGTAGATATGCAGGTTGGATACCCCGACCACCGCTCCGAGCTTTTCCAACAGGAAGAAACTGACGCCGTAATGGATCAGTCCGCGCCAGTCCAGCTCGCGCAGCAGCTGTTGTTCCTCCGTGGTGAGCTGCGCTTCGTCGAACAGCGCCTGCTGGGCGTTATTGAAGCGTTCGCGCCAGGCCGGCTGGATCAGTTTGTGCAGGAAACGGTTGATACGGATGGCTTTCAGGCTGCGCGCATGGGTAAAGGGATAGGTGCCCGGCAGTTTCTCAACCCCCGCCAGTTGCAGGTTGATTTTGTCGCGCTGGCGCTGATGGACATCTACCGGTGCCTCGCGCGCCTGGTTTTCCAGGATCAGCGTGGCGATACCGGTCATGGACGGCAGGTAATAGGCCTGATGCAGTTTTTCGACGTTGGCCGACAGGGCGCCGCGCATAATCAGCCACATGATCACCTCCGCGCCCTCCAGCCCACCCAGGGTGGCGTACTCCGCCAGTGTGATTTCAGTCAGGCGCTCCGGATCGTTAACCAGCAGGTCGATAAACTGTTCATCCCACTGCGGGTTATTGAAACCGCAACGTTCGCCATGCACCTGATGCGAGACGCCGCCGGTGGCCACCACCGCGACGCGCAAGTCTTCCGGGAAGCTTTCAATTGCCCGGCGCAGCGCCTGACCGAGCTTGTAGCAGCGGCGAGCCGAAGGGATCGGGAACTGCAGCACCCCGACCTGCAGCGGCACCACCTGCATCGGCCAGCCGTTCTGCCACGGCAGCAGGGCGGAGAGCGGAGAGAACAGCCCGTGATCGAGCGGCTTATCCTGGAAGAACGACATATCAAACTCGTCGGCCATCAGGCTGGCACCGATGTGCTGTGACAGCGCCGCATGGCCGCGAATCGGCGGCAAATCACGCGGGCCGCCACCTTCGTCGGCCACCGCGTAGCTGTCGTCAATGCCGAGCACGAATGCGGAATAGTGATCGAAGAAAAACGAGGTCACGTGGTCGTTGAAGACATACAGCAACACGTCCGGCTTTTTCTCTTCCAGCCATTGCTGCATCGGGGCGAAACCGTCAAAAATGGGCGCCCAGGCCGTTTCGTTCTGCTTGTTGTGATCCACTGCAAAACCGATGGTTGGGGTGTGTGACACCGCCAATCCGCCAATGATCTTAGCCATCGTCTACCTCTGTATTAATAAGAATTACCGGTTATTCATGGTGCGTGACAACGCGGGCAGATCGGTGATGTCGATGCCCTTAACCATTTCTGCCGGATGTGCCTTTTGATGATTAATGATAGTGATCGCCGCCAGCAACGCCGGGATCGCCAGAATGATAAAAATGCTGGTGGCGCCGGGGAAAATACCCAGCAATACGCCACCCATTGACGAGCTGATAATGGCGCCGCTGCGGCCGATGCCGTGCATCCAGCTGACGCCGGTCGCGCGCATTTCAGTGGGGTAGAATGCCGGTGAGAATGCCTGCAGACCGGTCTGCGCCCCGTTGATACACATGCCGCTAACAAAGACCAACACCGCCAACAGCGTCGGGCCAAAGCCCCAGATACCCTGTGACAGCAGGCAGAACATGCCCATCAGATAAAACAGTCCGATCACCCGTTTGGCGACGAAGCGGTCCATCAGGTAACCCACCAGCAGGCCTCCCAGGGTACCGCCCAGTTGGAACAGACCGGCGATTATCGCGGCGCGCTCCAGTGAGAAACCGGCGCCGCGCACGATGGTCGGCAGCCAGCCGTTGAGCAGGTAAATCACGAACAGCCCCATAAAATAGGTCAGCCACAGCACCAGGGTGCCCCTGGCGTAACCATTACTGAACAGTTGCAGCACGCGGGCTTTCTTTGGGATCACCGGGGTTTTCAGCATGAAGGTGGTACCGGCGCTGAACACGCCACCGGCGCGGCGCAGGATTTGGGCAATTTTTTCTTTGTGATGGTTGCGCACCACCATATACAGCGTCGATTCCGGCAGGATCCAAATCAGCAGCGGCAACATCAGCAGCGGCATGATGCCGCCCAGGAACAGCACCGCCTTCCAGCCATAGTGCGGCAACATGGCGGCGGCGATAAACCCGCCGGCACCGGAACCAATATTAAAGCCGCTGTACATCAGGGTGATCATCAGGCCGCGGCGGCGTTCGGGCATATACTCTGACACCAGCGTGACACAGTTGGGCATCACCGCGCCCAAGCCCAGGCCGGTAAGAAAACGCAGCAAGGCCATTTCCAGCGGGGTGCGGGCGAAGGTGCTCAGCAGGCTGAACAACGCAAAGCACAGAATGGACAGCAGCAGCACCTTCTTGCGGCCAAAACGATCGGAATAGGGGCCGGCGATCAGCGCTCCCAAAGCGACGCCAAACATCGCAGCACCGAGGATCGGGCCCATTTCGGCGCGCGAAATACCCCAGTCTTCAATCAGTGCGGGGGCGATAAAACCCATCACCGCGGCGTCATAACCATCAAACATGATGATCACGAAACACAGAATTAATACCAGCCACTGATAGCGGGAAATCGGGCGGGAGTCTATCCACGCTTTGACGTCGACAATGTTGCGGTTGCTCATCGGGTACGCTCTCTGTTTTTTTTATTAATATGTGATCGGATTAAAACTTTGGTTGCAGGCCGGAAACGTATTGAATGAGCGTCAGTGGGCATTGTCAGAATATTTATATCATTTATTTTATAAAAAACAGCTAATTGTGCGATTCCTGACTGACGACTCAGTTACCACGTTAGGGACTGTGGCTGCCGGTGTCTGCCGGAAAATGATTAACGAGGTATGAGTTTTGTTTATTTGGATAAAAAAACAGGGTGCCATGGGGCACCCTGAGAATGGAGGTATAGATCAATAATGCGGTAAATTCAGTTTGATGGTCTGCAGGGCATTGGCGCGTCCTGCAGGCTAGTTAGAGTTTAGGGCCGGCGCTGACCAGTTTTTCACCCGCCGGTGTCACGGTGTATTTGGCAAAGTTATCGATAAAGCGCTGCGCCAGATCCTGAGCTTTCTCTTGCCACAGCGATTCGTCCGCGTAAGTTTTACGCGGGTCGAGAATGGAAGGGTCAACTCCCGGCAGCGCGGTCGGGACTTCCAGGCCAAAGATCGGCAAGGTGAAGGTTTCGGCGTGTTCAATCTCCCCGTTCAAAATGGCGTCGATGATGCCGCGCGTGTCCTTAATGGAAATACGCTTGCCGCTGCCGTTCCAACCGGTATTCACCAGATAGGCCTGCGCTCCGGCCGCTTCCATACGTTTCACCAGCACTTCGGCGTACTGCGTCGGGTGCAGCGTCAGGAACGCGGCGCCGAAACAGGCGGAGAAGGTTGGGGTTGGCGTGGTGATGCCGCGCTCGGTACCGGCCAGCTTGGCGGTAAAACCAGACAGGAAGTGGTACTGAGTCTGTTCCGGCGTCAGGCGTGATACCGGCGGCAATACCCCGAAGGCATCCGCCGTCAGGAAGATGATTTTCTTCGCATGACCGGCCTTGGACACCGGCTTGACGATGTTTTCAATGTGGTCAATCGGGTAGGAAACGCGGGTGTTTTCAGTCTTGCCGGCGTCATCAAAATCAATGCTGCCATCGGCCAGCACCTGTACGTTTTCCAACAGTGCGTTGCGACGGATAGCCTGATAGATCTCAGGTTCGGCCTGCGGCGACAGTTTGATGGTCTTGGCGTAGCAGCCGCCTTCAAAGTTGAACACGCCGTCATGATCCCAGCCGTGTTCGTCATCGCCGATCAACTGACGCTTGGGATCGGTGGAGAGGGTGGTTTTACCGGTACCGGACAGGCCAAAGAACACCGCCACGTCACCCTGTTCGCCGACGTTGGCCGAACAGTGCATTGAGGCGATACCCTGCAACGGCAGCAGGTAGTTCATGATTGAGAACAGGCCCTTCTTCATTTCGCCGCCGTACCAGGTGCCGCCGATCAGCTGGATACGCTCGGTCAGGTTAAAGGCAACGAAGTTCTCTGAATGCAGCCCCTGCTGTTGCCAGTCCGGGTTGGTGCACTTGGCTCCGTTCATCACCACGAAGTCCGGTTCGAAATTCTGCAGTTCTTCATCCGTCGGGCGGATAAACATGTTTTTGACAAAGTGCGCCTGCCAGGCCACCTCGGTGATGAAACGCACCTTCAGGCGGGTGTCGGCATTGGCGCCGCAGAAGGCGTCCACCACAAACAGACGCTTGCCGGAAAGTTGGTTACCCACCAGCGTTTTCAGATGCTGCCAGACTTCTGGCGATAGCGGTTGGTTGTCGTTTTTGCCGGTGCCGTTATCGGACCACCAGACGGTATCGCGCGTGGTGTCGTCACGCACGATGTATTTATCTTTCGGTGAACGGCCGGTGAATTCACCAGTATCGACGTTGACCGCGCCCAGCGTTGTTACCGTACCGCGTTCCAGTGCCGGCAGGTCGGCACGGGTTTCCTCGGTAAACAGTTGCTCGTAGCTTGGGTTATGGACGATTTCGGTAGCCTGATGGATGCCGTAACGGGCCAGTGTTTGTGGGGTAATCGCGATTGAAGACATATCCTACTTCCTTATTAGTTCTATGCCTGCAGACTTTCGGGCTGCCGCGCTGTCGGCGACAATCTGAAAGCCATGGGGCATATATTATTGCCTGTTTTCTGCACGGTGCCGCGTGCATGGGCAGGCTCGGGTACAGCTGACCGGATTCAGCTAATTACCGCTCCGGTTCTCATTAATAAACGCACGGATTTTTACTTCCATCTATAGCATAGCAGCGAATTCAAGCCTGATTATTTTAATTACAAAACGCTGACGATAATTAATTAAAACCAACATCGGTGGAAGTTCACAATATTGGATTAATAAGGCGGAATTTAGTTTGGTGTTTTTATTTTTTATCATATCGTCATGGCTGCCTACTATTTTCATTAAATATAAATAATAAAATATCCAGCCGTATTTATGATGGTGAACTTTTTAACCGTTTAAATTATTTCATAAATGGTTGGATGATCCGCTCCATACTGAACACTTGTCAGCAGGGTGAACAATGAAACAGATAAATGCAGAAATGGCCTGTGATAAACAGGCGTTGTCGCCTGATACATCAGGGCTGATTAATCAAATCCGACAAATGAATATCGGTGCCGTGCCGGTGGCGTTGTTTATCACCATTTGTGCCATTGTCACCGTGTCGGCTTATGCCAATTTTTTACCCAAGAATATGATTGGTGGCCTGGCGGTAATTATGACGCTGGGCTTCGCATTGGCGCATTTGGGCAAAAGTATTCCGGTGCTGCGTGATATCGGTGGGCCGGCGATTCTGTGCCTGATGGTGCCTTCGGTGCTGGTCTATTTTAATTTCTTCCAGCCGAACGTGATGGGTACCGTTCATCTGCTGATGAAAGACGCCAACCTGCTGTATTTTGTTATCGCCAGCCTGGTGGTCGGCAGCATTCTCGGCATGAACCGGGTGATCCTGATCCAGGGCATGATCCGCATGTTCGTGCCTTTGGTGGTCGGCACGGTGACGGCGGTGGTGACCGGGCTGCTGGTGGGCAAGCTGTTTGGTTTTACCTTCTATCACACCTTCTTCTTTATCATTGTGCCGATTATCGGTGGCGGTATCGGCGAGGGCATATTACCGCTGTCGCTGGCCTATTCAGCGATCCTTGGATCGACGCCGGATGTGTACGTGGCGCAACTGGCACCGGCAGCGGTGCTGGGCAATATCTTCGCCATTGTGGCGGCAGGCGTATTGGCCCGTCTGGGGATGAAGCGCAAGGCACTAAGCGGCGACGGTATGCTGATCCGGTCGGCGCAGGACAACGCGGTGTTTGCCATCAAGGAAAGCACCGGCAACGTGGATTTCCAACTGATGGGCGGCGGGCTGCTGGTGATCTGCGCCTTCTTTATCGTCGGCGGGTTGTTCGAACACATCGTTCATATTCCCGGCCCGGTGCTGATGATTCTGTTTGCGGTACTGTGCAAATATTGCCGGGTGATCCCGACCTCAATGGAAACCGGTGCGCACAGTTTTTATAAGTTTGTTTCAACCGCGCTGGTGTGGCCGCTGATGATTGGCCTGGGCATGCTGTACGTACCGCTGGAAAGCGTGGTGGCGGTGTTCTCGGTAGGCTATGTGGTGGTCTGCGGTTCGGTGGTGCTGTCGATGGGGCTGGTGAGCTTCCTGATTGCGCCATACCTGAAAATGTACCCGGTTGAAGCGGCGATCGTCACCTGCTGCCACAGTGGGTTAGGCGGTACCGGCGACGTGGCGATCCTTTCCGCATCTAACCGTATGGGGTTGATGCCGTTCGCGCAAATCGCCACCCGTATTGGCGGTGCGTCCACCGTGATTGGCGCCACGCTATTGTTGGGTTGGTTAATCTGAGTCCAGACTGAATTATGGATACCGGGGTGGATTGCCCCGGTTTTTTTATTTATGTCATCGATTAATAATAAGCATTGAAATGGAATCAGAATTGCCGAGATTATTTTTTATCAGATAATTCTGTATGAGGATGAAATTGATCTGTCGCTGTTTAATACCGGCAGCAGCAACGGCATCGAATTTGTCAGCCAGTTCAGCGGCAAGGCGGGTGAGGCAATGCTGAGCTACGACGCGCAGGCGCACGTCAGCGATTTAGCCATCAATCTGGGCGGTGGGTTTGACGCTAGCGATTTTCTGGTGAAAGTGGTGGGGCAGCCGCTGGAAACCAGTGATTTCGTGCTGGCTTGAGGCCAGATGGCAATAAAAATTCGGTATTTTGAGGAAAAACCCGACAATTCCTATTAATTCCGTCATGTTAGCCTGACATAATTGCGCACAGAAGGCCGGGCTTGCATACCTCGGGCTTCTGCAGAATCGCCAACCTTTCCGGTTGGCGATTCATTTTCCATCTTTCAGCATGTTGATCGCGGTACCAATCAGGATCCGGCGTTCAATATCGTGACTGTCGGCCAGTTGCTGCGCCAGATGTTTCGCCAACGTTTCTACCGATAAAACCTCGCCACGATGGCGTAACTGCATCACGCTGTCGCCGATCAAGCGCGCCACTTCGTCCCACACGGGTTTTATCTCCTGCTCCGAGAACATCATCGTTTACCTCGGCTGGGTGATTTTTGGTCAATGTAGCAGTTGAGCCTGGGGTTCGCCACCGTACCGATCGCACAATATTAAATCAGGAAGCATAAAAGATAAGCCATCAGTATTTCTTCTGGTTTTTTCACCCAATACTGACAGTGTCGAAACTGTGGAGGGTGAATGATGAAACTGATTGAACAACTGGCTGAGTACCATCGCCGGAGCCAGCCGGCCGAAGTGCCACAGTGGCTGTGTCGTCTGTGGTTGCCGCAAGGAGAGGCGCGGATTGCCTATTTGCGCGAGCTGTTGGAACCGGAAACCAAACAACCCGCGGAACGAGGATAAGGTGATGTGAGCCAGTATCCGGCCGGACTGGTGTTATTCGAGAATATCTTCGATCTCTTCGAGTACCTGATGACCCAGCTCAGTGGTGATCATTAAAATACCGCAGACCAAAATCACCAGCGCCAGTAGCAGTAAGGCGATCTGTACCCCGTTGCCGTTTCGTTTTGCCATCTGTTTTGCTCCCTGCCATTAGCCGAAGACTATCGCCGCCCAGCGCAATAACAGCAGGGCGAGACAGATCAGCAACAGTATCAAAAACATCTTCCAGTGCTTGGTACGCATGCGTTTGGTTGCCAATGTGACCTCCTGTTTTGCCGATCAGATGAAATACCAGACGGCGATAATAAAGATAGCAATCACCACCACTGCCAGCACCTTTAATAAGGCGCTGAAGGTGTCATCGGAATTTTGGTCGTCATGCTTCATTTTGCCGCCGGGCTGATAGCCATGGAGTAAATTGCGTTCACAGTATGCCTGTTGTCCCGACATAGGCACAGGGATTTACCGTAAATAGCCTGTAAAGCTGCGGGATTAGAAGATTGAGGGTGAATTCGGCAGGTGCAGGCAGCGGGGAATACGTTGTACTATTCTGTCTGCACAATGATTCATTCAATAAGGTATGGCAATGGCGAACGAAATTCCGAAGAAATACGAAAACACCGAACGTTGGGCGTTTGGCAACACCGAGCAGCAGGCCGATGAGGTAGTCAAACTGATCCTCAACGGTACCAAGACGGCCACCTGCGCCAATCTTGACGGCGAAGGCATCCCGCTGGCCGGTGATGTGTTTGTGGTGGTTGATGGTAAAGGTAACCCGGTGTGTGCGGTAGAGCTGACGTCGGTCGAAATGAAAACCTACGATCAGGTTGATGAAGCCCATGCTTTTGCTGAAGGTGAGGGTGACCGTTCCCTGGCCTACTGGCGCAAAGAGCTGCAAAGCTTCTTCGAAGAATATGAGCTGTTCTCACCGGATATGACGCTGGTGCTGATGAATTTCAAAGTGGCAGAGACTTTCTGATTTGAGCTCCTCGGTCCCTTACGTCTGTCAATGGGCGACGCCCGAACTGGCGGCGGCGCTGATTGCCGGTCGAGCGACGCTGGCCGATGATGCCAACTGGGCGCTCAGTGGCGCACGCGATCGGGCGGAATATATCGAGTGGGCCAATCACGTCTGTGGCATGGCCTGCCTGAAAATGGTGCTGACCCATCGCGACGGGGATGCGCCGCCACTGCTGGAATTGGCACGCCGCAGCTTGCCGTACGGTGCTTACGTGCGGGAAGGTGAACGTATCAAAGGGCTGATTTACGCGCCATTTGTCGACTATGTGCGTGAGCAGTTTGCGCTGGAGGCCGAGGTGCGGGTCGGTGTTGAGGTAGAAACGTTGCCGCAGCTACTGGCGCAGCGGCGTTATTTTATCGCTTCGGTACATCCCGGCATTCGCCGGCCCGAGCAGACGCCACCGCAGCGGGGCGGCCATCTGGTATTGGTTACCGCGGTTGAGGGCAATGGTGTGACCTTCCATAATCCTTCCGGTGACAGCCCAGCTACGCGCCAACAGGTGACTTTGCCGCTGAGCAGTTTTGGTCGTTTCTTCGCCGGTCGTGGTATTGCCATCAGATAAAAAAAACGCGCCGTGCTCCTGTGGGGACACCGCGCGTTCTTCAGTTTGTCATCGTTCATTCCAATCGCATCACCCAGGCATCGCTTTGCCGATCGTAATGTTGCTTATACAGCAGCGATTGCTTGCCATCGAGTATCGCCGGGATGCTGGTGTGCTCATCCCAACCGTCCAACTGCATGCACAGATCGGGATCCGACTTGCAAGGGATCGCCAGCGTACTGGCCTGCTCGGGCGAGGAGGACAAATGCGCATCGTCGACCTCGAAACTGCCTATTTTTACCACGGTTTTGCCCATTGGAACTCCTTGCTTGATCTGCTGGTATGAGGTGTGACCAGTTGAGGCCGTCATCATCAGCATAGTCAAATGAGCAAAAAATGCCACATAAAAAATACAAGCTGGCAACATTGGCAATCCGTGGCTAGCGGCCGGGCTTAATACTCCACCACAAAACTGATGTTGTCCTGATAGGTTCCTACCGGTACTTCGGTTTGCGCCGGGTTGATTCGCGCCAGGTAAGGAATGCTTTGTGCCAAGCCGGTACCCGCCCCGGCTTGCTTGTTGGTGCTGTTCCATACCGTGGTGCTGTTGGGCAGGTAAATTTGGTATTGCATATAGTTGCTGGTGCCGCTTTTCATGCGTCGCCAGCCGGTCACCGGGTTATTTCCGTCGGTAAAGTAGGTGTTGTAGCCCTCGGTTTTGGTACAGGTGAGGGTGATGCTCTGGTTCACCGGGTTAAACTGCCCGACCAGCGCCATGCTGCCAAAGTTGACGTTTTGCGCGGTGCCGAACAGGCAGTCTTTGGTGAGCGTCAGGCTAATGGTTACGGTACTGGGCTTATTGGTGCCATCCCACCAAATACACAACCCAATCAGACCCAGGCCGCAAATATGGTAGTTCCAGACCAGATTGACGGTATCGGTATAGGTGCCGGAACGGACGTTAGCCCCGGCGGTGGTCTTGATATACAGCGGAAAGTTGACGTTTGGGGAGATAAGGATCAGCGTCAACAGGTTCAATGAACTGTAATCGATGGTTTGCCCGACGCTATAGGGATATTGGTAATTCGCATCGGGGTAAATCAGATAGGGAATGGTATCGCCGGAACCGTCGGCATTGGCCAGCGCCATATTGTGCGTGGTGGAGTTAATTTTTACCGTCACGGTATTTTGCGTCAGCAATGACAGGCCAAGGCCGCTGCAGTTGAGTCCGGCAGTGCCCTGCGCGCTGAGCGAGCCATTGTAAACCGCGAAAGTACTGCTGCCTGGCAAGGTGACGCTGCCGTTGGCGGTGGTGCAGTCGGCCAGCGCCTGTCGGCCGATGAGCAGCAGCAGCGCCAGTAATAACGCTTTGGATACACTAATCATATTTTTCTCCATCATGAATTACTGGCAAACAATGGGGCCGATACTTTGGATCCCCTGGGTTTTGGTCAGGCTAAATTGCGCCTGACAGGGGGCGCTGCCGTCGGCCGGAATGACGCTCAGGCGGTTTTGCCGTTGCACCGGATCCACATAAACCATGCCATCCCAACCGACGTAGCTTTGCTGCTTGCTACCGATAACCGCGACTTCGCTGCCGTTGGCCAGCGGTTTCCCCTGGGCGTCGACCAGTTTGATGTCGGCGGCGGAGATCGGCTGGACAGGAAAATCGACCAGGAAGCCGCTGTGATCGCGGATCGCCACGGTTTTCTCCACGCTGGGAACCGCCACGTCCGCCGGCAGATTGAGCGGATCGATTTGGAATTTGGCGTGGTAATAGGAGGTGACGGTCGGCACCAGCAGATAGCCTTTGGCGTTGGTCACGCCGATTAACTGATTCTCATAGCGTACCGGAATGTCCGGATAGCCGTCGGTAGAGATCAATGCAAAAGCATCGTTGATGGTGTTGGTGGCGTACAGATCGCCTTGCATTACCACCAGCGAACCACTCACTTCGCCCCAGCGGGTGTAATCATCGCTGTTGCCGTACATCCCGCCGCGGGCTTCGAGCAGGCGGGTGCGCCAAGTGATATCGGCCTGGGTGTAGCTTTCGCTGCTTTGCCCATCGGCATAGGCCAGGTTCCAGCCCAAACCGCCGTCGGTCGGCGCGGCGCGGCTGTAGCTGACGCGTTGGTTCCAGCGGTTTTCATTGTCACGAGAGGCGCTGACGCTGGCGGTACCCCAACTGTCGAAGGGGATAGACAGTTGCAGCTGGGCGCTGTAGCCGCTACTGCCGATTTCGCGGTTCACTGACGCATACAGGCTGGTATTGCGCCACAGCGAAATACTGTAAGAGAAGTTAACCAGGCGAGTGCGCAGGCCAATGGCATCGCGTACATCGAAATAGCCGGCCCCGATGCTACCGAATCGGTTCAGACCAATACTGCCGGTCAGTTGATCGGTACGGCGGCTCAGGCGATAGTCACTTTTATACACCGAAATATCGCCAAAACCCGCACTGCGCAGGATGCGCTGGGCATTCAGGCTGTAATAGCGATTGCTGTAGGTGTAGCCGATGCTGCTCTGATCGCCATGGTTGGTGCTGTACTGATAGACCGGCTGCGGATCGGGCTGAGTGATGGGTTGACCGGTCAGCGGATCGTAGTAGTTGCGCTGCTGCGAAGGTTGATAATCGTTAAAGGCATTTTCGCCGGCCTGACTGTAGCTGTAAGAGGCATTGAATACCCCCCACTGACCAACACGAATATTGGCCCCTGCGCCACCCACCGCCAACTCTGCGGCTCCTTCTGCTCGACCTTCCAGGGTTAACCAGTCCGTGACACCGTAACGCCCGCTGCCACTAGCCACCCACTGTCCATAATCGGCTGAATTAATACCATAATTGCGCCGTAACGCGCCGCTGGACAGGCTGAAATCGCTCATGCCGGCCTGCAACAGATTACTGGCGACATAAAACGGCACCACGGTGCTGACCTGGCGGCCCAGCGCGTCGGTAGTCACCACCGTGGCCTGCCCGGCGCCGTTAATGTAAGGCACGGTATTGAGGGTGAAAGGGCCAGGGTTAACGCTGGTGCTGCTGTTTTTATAGCTGTTGATATACAGATCGACGCTGCTGGGCAGCGCCGCCTGGCCGGAAAACTGCGGCAGCGGATAGGTGATCAGATCCGGGCGCGAGGCAAAGTTACGTGCCAGCTGGACGCCGCCGATACGCACCGAGCTGCTCCAGGTCAGAGCGCCGGTGGCGAGATCGCCGGCGGTATAGCTGAGCAGGCGTTCATCATCGTTATAGCGCCACTGGCTGTCGTAGCGGATATAGCGGTTGCCCTGGTCACTGTTGTTGGCACCGTCGTTAAAGCTGCCGCGGAAAATACCGGTGTTGGACACCACGCCAAAGCCGTCGAACAGCCGCTGTTCACTCCAGGCGGAAAGATAGCCCGGCTGGCCGTTGGCGCTGCTTTGGCTGGCATAAATATCATAATTGAACAGCAGACCGAGGCTGCTTTGTGCCGGCAGGCGATCCAGCGGGTTTTGAGCGTTGAATTTCTGATTGGGTAACCAGTCGTTGGGGACGTTGATCATCAACTGCTGAGTATCGCCACTGTAGGTGACGTCTACTTTCTCCAATTGGTCGACCGCAATTTCTTTCGCCTGTTTATCCGCCACCGGCAGGCCTGCATCGAGCAACTGCTGCGGCGTAAGGTAATAGTGGCCGCCTCGGTAGTTGACCGGTACTACTTTTCCGGTTTGACGCCCATTGACCACCGGCTCCAGATACAAGGTGGTGTCCGGCATGCTGATGGCGCTGGGCGGGGGCGGTAAATCATCGGCGCAGGCGTACGGTGACCACGGTGTGGCCACTGCGCAGAGTACGGCGAAGGCTAACGGTTTGAGCCCGAACCCGTTACGCCTGGGTGACGCTATCCTGGTTAACGGCACCTGACACTCAGTAAGCAGGCAGGGTTATTGGCTGTTTATTGTCGTTGACCGTGGCTTGCAGTTGACCGCTGCTGAAGCTGCCAGAGGCCGGTATGGCAAAGCGCATCTGCGAGCCGGGTAATACGTAACCCATCAGGCCGGCATTGAGCGTCTTCCCCTGCATCGTCACTTTGGAGATGCGCGCATGTACCGTGCCCTGGTTGCGTACTTCCAGCCAACGCTGGCTGCTTTGCTGCAACAGCCGGTAGCTGAGTTGCGGTTGACTGGCGGTGGCATAATCGCGCGGCTTCTCTGAATCCTGCTTGGTCCAGACGCCCTTGCCGCTGACAAACAGCGGTACCGAATAGCGCATCTGGAATTTCAATCCCATTTGTGCGCCATCTGGTGCGGATGGGTTGCCTGAATCTTTCACCGGGACTTCATCAATCAGAATACGGTAGGCACGCTCCTGGCCGGCAGGCGGCGGGGTTTGCTTAACCAGCCGGATCAGTTGGCGTTTGCCTGGGGCAATAGAGGCTACCGGCGGGCTGGCGATCACTTCGCTCTGGTTGCTGTAATCGTCTTTGCCGGCGGTTTGTTTCCAGCCGAGTACGCGAACTTGCATATAGACGGGTTTGGTATCGCGGTTTTCCAGCCACAGTGCCGTAGCAGGCTGTTGATCTTCAATTACCGGGTCAATGGGCCAAATCAGGATCGAGGCGGCGGCAAGCGCCTGTTGTTGGCCGACAATCAGCAGCGCTGCCGTCAATGGCAGTCGGAAGGGTATACGCATGGCTAAATCCTTATTTCAAAATACTAATAAGTGACCGTCAGTAAGACCGTATCGCTGTAAGTGCCACTGGTGGGCAGGGTACTGGTCGAGAACAAACGGGCATAAACTTTTATTTCCTGGGTGCTACCGGTGGCTGCGACGATCTCGGTGCTGCCGCCGTTGGTGCCATCGCCCCAAATGGTGGAATAGTTACTGTCCTGATAGAGTTGATAAATCAGGGTTTCTGGGGTCAGGGTGTTTTTTAATTTGCGTCCGGCGGAGATGGAGCCGGTGACGTTGTTGCCGATGCCAAGCGCCAGCGTGACGCTCAGACCAGGATTGCAGCGAAACAGCACGGAACCGGCCCCGGAACTGGAAACAATGCTGATGTTGCTGGCTAACGAAGAGACCTGACCAAAACTGAGGTTGCCGAAAGTGGTGACGTCGCTGCTGCCGCTACCCAGGATGCAGCCTTTAACCACCGTCGCATTGACGGTCATTGCCTGGGTCTTTTGCTGATCGTTGACGCCGGTGTCGCCCAGTACCGGTGGCGTTATCATCCAGAGCAGTAAACCACCGCTTAAAATACGCATTGCCATTACCAATTGATGGTGACCTGCACGGTATCGGTGTAGCTGCCGATCGGCGGGGTGGATTGCACCGGGATCATGCCGTACACCGGTAACCAGTTGTCCTGACCGTTGGCGGTTTGCGACACCCCGGTCAGGTTATCCCAGATGATGCTGTGCGAACTGTTGGTATACAGGTTGTAGTTCACCTGCTGGCCGGCGGCGCTTTTCAGATAGCGGGCAGCGGTGTTACCGCTTTGCCCCCCGTTAAGCAGGACATTGTAGCTGGTGCCATTGTTGCATTTGACGCGAATGGCCCCGGCGTTTTGCTGACCGGCTACGCTGACACTGGTGGTGAGGAAATAGACCGTACCGAAGTCCAGTGAGCCGAAGCTGACATTGCCACCCGAACTGCTGCCGGCTTCACATGCCTTCAACAAGGTGGCGCTGACGCCAATAGTGGCGGTTTTGCTATCGGCATTTACCGCCAGGCTTAACGCCAGCAATCCACAGCCCAAAACAACCTGCCGCACTGTTACCAGGTTACCGTCATGGTCACCGTATCGTTGTAGGTATCAGGATCGGGCGTGGTGACCGCCGCCGGGACACGGGCATAGACAATCAACGGAACCGCTGCGCCAGTACCGGTGCCGGTCAGGGCGTTGGCACCGCTGGACCAGGCGGTAGCACGGGCCTGATCCTGGTAGAGGTTGTACTTGATAAAGGAACCCGCCGTACTGGCCATTTGGCGCTGGTTACCGGCACCTACATGCAAACCGTTGTTTAATGCCACGGTGTAGGCGGTCCCTGTGGTACAGGTCAGCGACAAAGTTCCTGCACCGCCGGAACCGGTTGCGCTGGCGTCGATAATGTTGGACAGGGAAGAATAGGTACCGAAGTCGATAGAGCCAAAGTCGTTGGCGCTCCCCGCGCTGTTACCGCCGCCGACCACGCAACCTGCGCCAATGGTTAAGGTTACCCCGAGGTTACCCTGAATAGTGCCAGCTGCGTTGGCTGCACCACTCGCGCACAGCAAGGTGGCTGCCGAGGTCAATGCCATCAGAATTTTTTTCATGTCTTTTTCCTTGCCGTGTTAAAGGTGAGCCCCAAAAAACGCCATCCGGAAATGGATAAACGCATTAATGTATTTACAGTTTAATTAATAGAGTAAGAACCCGGAATTGTCTTGGTGAGAGGCTGAAAATTTTCTTTATTTTGAAAGGCGTCGTTATCTTCTCAATGGAAAGGGCGAGAATACCCAGAGGGTAAAATGATTAGAATAATAATATTCTCCTGTCGGAATATTATTAGCGGTATTAACTGGCCGGAGTTTTCCGGCCAGTGACAGGGGATTATTGATGGAAATCCAACACGCCGTCACGAACCAGTTCGCGCGGCAGGTTGTTTTTGATCCGGCTGCCGATGCGTTTGGCGATACCCAGCGGCTGTTGCTGGTAGGTGACAATACATTCATCGGTCTGCGGCGGTGGTTCCGGGTAGAGGTCACGGCCGTGGAACCACTCCTGCGCCAGCGTGGCGTCCAGTTCAAAACGCTGTTTGCCGTCGGCAACCGCCAGCGCGATAACCGCTTCATGCTGCCAGCGGTAGCCTTTGGTGAAACGCTCGGCCAGTTTCAGCCCGATACGCGAGAAGCGAATTTTATTAACCAGCGCTTCCAGCTCGGCAGGGAACAGCCAGATTTCTTTATCGCGAGCCCACAGACGGCTGGTTTTATCCCAGGCTAATCCGGAGGCCGCTGCGGCCTGAGCGATCTCGGCCGAATCCTTAGCGGAAAGCGGAGTGAACGGGAATTTGCCCAGCTTATAGCTTGGCTTTGCCAGCGGGGGGACGGAGTGGTGCTTGCGCAACCGCGCCACGAAGAAGCCTTCGCTGTCGTAGATTTGTGGGAACACGTGCAGAAAACCTTCGGCGGTTAACGCCTGTTTAGCACCGGGGAACAAGTCACCCAGCGGTTCAATGCTGACCGCGTCGCCGTAGGTCGCCAGCAGCCCGTTGACGATCTGCTGATTTTCCTGCGCGTTGAGCGTGCAGGTGGAGTAAACCATCACGCCGCCGGGCGCCAGAGCATGGAAGGCACTGTCGATCAGTTCACGCTGGGTGTCGGCAATGGCGGTCACGCTTTCCGGTGACCAGTTACTCATGGCGTCCGGATCTTTTCGCACCACGCCTTCGCCAGAGCAGGGGGCATCGAGCAAGATGGCGTCGAAGCTTTCCGGCAACGCAGCGCCGAACACCCGGCCGTCGAAGTGGGTCAGGGCCACATTCTTCACGCCACAGCGGCTAATGTTGGCGTGCAATACCTTGACCCGGCTGGCGGAGTATTCATTGGCGACAATGCCGCCCTGATTGTTCATCAGCGCCGCAATCTGGGTGGTTTTGGATCCTGGTGCGGCCGCTACGTCCAGTACCCGGCTTGGTGCTTCGGCTCCGGCGAACAGCGCACTGACCGGCAGCATTGAGCTGGCCTCCTGAATGTAAAACAGGCCGCTCAGGTGTTCAGCAGCGCTGCCCAGTCGCAGTTCTTCGTCCCCGCGTTCGATCCAAAAGCCTTCCGCGCACCAGGGGATGGGCTCCAGACGCCAGTCATAATCCTGCACCAGCGTCAGAAAGTCGGTGACGCTGATTTTTAGCGTATTAACTCGCAGACTGCGGCGCAGCGGGCGCTGGCAGGCGGCAATGAAATCGTCCATCGACAGGTCGGCGGGCATGATGGCGCGCGTCGCCTCGAGAAAGGCGGGCGGCAAAAAAACGCAGGCGGGTTTGGCCACGGGGTGAGCTCTCTGGCAGCTATCAAAATAAGGGCGGGAGTTTACCACAAACCGAAAAAAGTAGGGGCCCGGCATTGCCGAGCCCCTGAGAGGGTGAGGAATTTACTCTTTAGGGATGGCGGTGCCCCATTCACGCCAGTCTTTTGGCTCTTCCGCATTCAGCATAAAGTGCTTGTGCGGCGTTGACTTCGGCGCCAGCGGAATACTCGGCGGAGTGGCAAAAGCAATGCCGCCGCGAATAAACTGCTGGAAGGTCCCACTCTTGATCACGCCGCCGGTCAGGCCGAACTGCAGGTTGTAGCCGGAAGCCAGCCAGAACACGCTGTTGTTACGCACCAGATACTGGTACTTCTTGCTGATACGCAGCGCGACGTGGATGCGATCGGACATGGCGCCCAGATAGAAGCCTGTCACGGTACCCACTTCGACCCCACGGAACAGTACCGGAGTGCCAATCTGCAACGAGCCGGTTTCGGCGGCGTCGAGGATCACGCTCAGGCCGTCCTGGTAGCGCGAGTCGGTGATCGTGGCCTCTTGCAGCTCAAAGCTGCGTAGCTCCCGTCCACGGCCTGGCTCCACGTTAATATAGGGCTGCAACAGGGTGTCGAGGTTGCTGACCCCGGCGGCGGAAATCTCCGGTGATACTATGGAGAACCGGCTGCCAAGACGGGCGAAGGTCTGCACGTATTCCGGGTACAGCACGGCCTTGACCAGGACTTCATTACGCTCTGGCGCCAATTTTAGCGAATCTACCTGGCCGATATCGATACCGAGATAACGCAGTGGCATGCCTGCCGACACTTTACTGGCGTCGTAAGTTTTCAGGGTTATCTGGCTGCCTACCGCGCGGGCAGCGGTTTCTGTGGCGTACAGCATGCGTTTGGCGCCTTTGCTCAGCGTGACGCCCTGCAAATTATCGAAACTGATAGCCCCTTTCAGCGCCCGGTTGAGCGGTGAAGCCTGCACCGTCAGGCCACTGCCGTTCAATTGCACCTTGGCCCCGCCTTCGGCCCAGAAAATGCTTTCACTGGTCAGCAGCTTGCGGTATTCCGGGCTGATATAAACATCAACTTCGAACTCGTTGGCCTTTGGACGCACGTTAACAATCTCGCCCACCTGGAATTTACGGTACAGCACCACCGATCCGGCCTGTACGTCCGGCAGGCTGACGGCGGTCAACGTCAGGGTTGGCGTAGGGCTGTTGCCGATAATACCGGCCTCGGCCTTTTCACTATTGCCATACAGCGGATACTGCCCGACAGGCTCGCCCTTGCTGCCGGGGATGATGCGCACGCCGCCGTCCAGCCACTCTTGCGCGCTGGCCCCCAGCACTTCCATGCCGTCCAGGCCCAGTTTGACGTCGACGCGGCTGTTGACCACGAACTTGCTGTCTTTGTGCAGCAGGCGGCGATATTGGGCATCGATGGCGGCAGTAAATACCACGCCGTTGTCCGTCAGGGCACGACTCATCACCTGACCGACCTTAACGCCATGCACCACCAGCGGCTGGCCGACGTCAATGCCGTAGCTCTGCGGCGCGTTCAGCGTTACGGTCAGTACGCCCGGCTGTTGCAGTAGGGTTTCGCTGCTGTCCAGCACGTTGAAATGCTGTTGCGGTTCACCCTCGCCCGGTACCAGTTCCAGCGTATTGCCGGTTAGCAACTGGCTGAGTTTGGCGTCGTTAAGGCTCAGGCGTGGGCTACGCATGACAATCCGCGTGCCGCTGCGCATTAAATCCACCACCGACGGATCGATGGTCAGCTCACCGGTGACCTTACTGTCCTGTTGCAGTGTTAGCTTGGTCAGGGTACCCACCTGTAATCCCTGATAAATCAGCGGCGTGCGGTTTTCACTCAGGTTATTGCCGCTCGGCAGATCAAGCGTAATATTCACGCCGCGTTGGCTGTGTGCCAGGTCCGGATACAGGGTATAGCTTTGATCGGCCTTGGCCTGCTGACCATCTAGCGGTGAGTCAAAGGCAATGGCACCGTTGACCAGCGCGGCCAGGCTTTCCATCTGCACCGAAGCACCCGCCAGGCTGAAATCACCCTTGAAGCCCGAGACGTTCCAAAAACGGCTGCTGCCCTTCACCAGATTGGCAAAGCGGCGGTCAATCAGCACATCGATTGTGACGCCCTTATTGCCTTCGGCGATGGTGTAGTCATAGACCTTACCGACGGGGATCTTGCGGTAATACACCAGCGAACCGGTGTTGAGTGAGCCGAGATCGTCAGCGTGCAGATGAATCATCAGCTCACCGGTGTTCAGCCGATACTTGGGCTGGGTATCGAGCGCGGTGAAGTGGGTCTGAGGTTTCCCAGTGCCCGGCATCATGCCGATATAGTTGCCGCCCACCAGGGCATCCAGGCCAGACACGCCCGCCAGCGAGGCTTTGGGCGTGACCAGCCAAAACTGGGTGCCGTCGCGCAGGGAATCTTCCAGGTCACTCTTGATGCTGGCTTCGACCACAATACTGCGCAGATCCTTGCTCAGGCTGATGCTCTGTACGGTGCCTACTTCCACCCCCTGATAACGTACCGGAGTACGCCCGGCGACAATGCCCGCCGCGGACTGGAAATCAATGGTCACCGTGGTACCGCGTTCCTGGAAATTGTTATAGACCAGCCATCCCGCGATCAGCAGGGCAATAAACGGCAGTAACCAGAATGGCGAAATACGGCGCTTGTTTTTGACCCGCGCTTCAGTCGGTGTATTCGGCGTTTCCTGTTGCATGTGCATCCCAAATCAATCGGCTATCCAGCCACTCTACGGCAAGAATAGTTAAAATAACCGCAAACCCAAAATAAAAGGCTGCCGGCCCCATAGTAAAAGATAACAATTGGTCGCGATTCACCAGCGACATCATTAAAGCAATAACAAACAGATCGAGCATTGACCAACGGCCGATCCAGGTGACCAGGCGCAGCAGGCGAATACGGGTTCTCAGGCTGTGCGAGGTCTTGAAATGAATACTCAGCAGCAAGGTGATCAGCACGATGACCTTGGTAAAGGGCACCAGTACGCTGGCAATGAACACGATGGCGGCGATCGGTACATTGCCGGAGGTCGCCAGTGAGACCACTCCGGAGAAGATGGTGTCTTCCATTCGTGCGCCATTGGCGTAAATGATGGAGATCGGCATCAGGTTGGCCGGGATCAGTAAAATCATCGCTGCAATCAGCGCCGCCCAGGTTTTTTGCAGGCTGTAGGGCTGCCGACGGCACATCGGAATGTGGCATCGTGGACAGCGACCACGCTGGTCTGGGTAACCGGTGAAGTGGCAGGACAGGCAGATATGCAGTGCCGTTGGCAGGCCTTTCGGCTGTTCCTGCGGATAATAGCGCTCCCACAGCTGTTCCAGATTGACGTGGATCAGCGTCAGGATGCTGAGCAGGGTGAGCGCCAGGTAAGCGATCAGCGCACTGCCGGCCTGGATATCGGCGTATTCTTTTACTTTGATTGTCGCCACCGCCATGCCGATCAGGTAAATATCGAGCATCACCCACTCTTTCAAGCGATCGAGCATCAGCAGCACCGGGCGCAGGTTCATGCCCAGTGCATGGCCGAAACGCAGGTAAAGCAGCGACAGCGCCAGCGTCAGCGGGGCGCCAATAGTGCAAAACGCCACCATGCTGGCGGTGAGAGGATCCCCCTGGTGGCTCATCTGCCAGATGCCTTCCAGCAGGCTGGCGTCAATGCGCACCCCCAGCAGGCGGATGCTGATCAGCGGCTGGCTGAAAGCAAAGGGCATCAACAGCAGCATGGTGACCGCCATGGCGGTCAGTCGGGTCATCGACCAGTCACGGCCACTGACCACCTTGGCATCGCAGCGCGGGCAGTAGGCCGCCTGTTTGCCGCTCAGTGGCGGCAACACAAACAGCAGGTCGCATTCGCAACAGCGTTGGTGGCGTGCTTTGGATAGCGGGCCGGTGATCGCGTGTATTTTCATCATGACAAAAAACTGCCCCAGAGCTCGCCGTATCGATTAGCGTAGCTGAAAAATAAATCTGTCCGTGCCTTATAGGGCCAAGCACCGGGCGGCAAAACAGGGTTTCTGAGCGGCAAACATACCCTGCCCGGTAGGGTTTTGTGAAGCAACAGATGATTAACCTTGTGGCTATACGCATTTAATGCTTATTTTATAGGGCTTAAGACTTGGGCTAGTGGCCTTCTTCACTGTATTAATGGTTAACACATGACAAAAGAACAATTCTACGCGGAATTAAAACGTGATTTGTGCGCGCTGCTCGACGGGGAAACCAACTTTATCGCCGCGTTGTCCAACGCCAGTGCGCTGATCAACGAGCGCCTTGACGACGTTAACTGGGTTGGATTTTACCTGATGGACGGCACCCAACTGGTGCTGGGTCCGTTCCAGGGAAAAATCGCCTGTGTGCGCATTCCGGTTGGCAAAGGAGTATGCGGCAGCGCCGTGGCGGAAAATCGCGTGCAGCGCGTTGGTGATGTCCATGAGTTCCCTGGTCATATCGCCTGCGACGCGGCCAGTAATGCAGAAATTGTGCTGCCGCTCAACGTTGGCGGTCAGATTATCGGCGTTCTCGATATCGACAGCACAGTTTATCAACGTTTCGACGAACAGGACGAAAGGGGCCTGGAAGCAGTGGTGGCGGGGCTTTGCGCGCAGCTGGAACAGTGTGATAGTGCGAAATATGTCACTGTAACGGCAAGTTGATCTACGGTTAACGTGGCATTTACCGATGGCGTCATTATAATGACGCCTGTTCATGCCTGCGCTGGTTGGCAAACCCGTTGTAATCAGGAAATTTCATGGAAAATCAACCTAAGTTGAACTCTAGTAAAGAAGTCATTGCTTTTCTTGCCGAGCGTTTTCCGCTCTGCTTTAGCGCCGAGGGCGAAGCTCGCCCGTTGAAAATCGGTATTTTTCAGGATCTGGTCGAGCGTGTTCAGGGGGAAGAAAACCTAAGCAAAACGCAATTGCGTTCTGCACTGCGCCTGTACACCTCAAGCTGGCGTTACCTGTACGGCGTCAAAGTTGGCGCCCAGCGCGTTGATTTGGACGGCAACCCGTGCGGTGAGCTGGAACAGCAGCATGTCGATCATGCCCGTCAACAGCTTGAAGAAGCCAAAGCGCGAGTTCAGGCACAGCGTGCCGAGCAAAACGCCAAAAAACGTGAAGCTGCCGGTGAATCAGCCGCTGCGGAACCTCGTCGTCCACGTCCAGCCGGTAAAAAACCTGCTGCACGTCGCGAAGGCGGAGCCGCTCCGGAGAACCGCAAGCCGCGCCCACAAACTCGCCCACAGCCCGCTCGCCAACCTCGTGAAGTCAAAGAGGAAAGCCAGCAGCGTCGTGTGCCAGTCACGGATATCTCTAAACTGCAAATTGGCCAGGAAATCAAAGTCAGAGCAGGCCAGAGTGCGATGGATGCAACCGTACTTGAAATCGCCAAAGATGGCGTACGTGTGCAGCTCTCTTCCGGTCTGGCGATGATTGTGCGCGCAGAACACTTGCAGTTCTGATACGGAGGCCAACCAAGGCATGAACAAATTTGTCAGATTAACAGCAGTCGCGGGTCTGTTGTGGGCGGGTGTCAGTTACGGAGCGGAACCAGCCAACATCCGCATCGATCAACTGCCTCAGCTGCAGCAGGAACCGCAACATGCCACTGTGAGTGAGCGCGTAACTTCGCGCTTCACTCGCTCTCATTACCGTCAGTTTTCCCTCGACGCGGACTTTTCAGGCAAGATCTTCGATCGTTACCTGAATATGCTGGACTACAGCCATAATGTGCTGCTGGCCTCCGACGTGGCGCAATTCGCCAACAAGCGCAATCAGCTGGGCGAAGAACTGAAAAGCGGTAAGCTCGATACGCCATACGCGCTGTACAATCTGGCGCAGAAACGCCGTTTTGAGCGTTACACCTATGCATTGTCGCTGCTGGAAAAGCCAATGAGCTTCACCGGCAACGACACTATTGATCTCGACCGCAGCAAAGCGCCGTGGCCGAAAGACAAGGCCGAACTGGACGCGCTGTGGAATGCGAAAGTCAAATATGACGAGCTGAACCTCAAGCTGACCGGCAAGACCGACAAGGAAATTCGTGAAACGCTGACCAAGCGCTATCAGTTTGCCATCAAGCGCCTGACGCAAAGCAACAGCGAAGACGTTTTTCAACTGGCGATGAATGCCTTTGCGCATGAAATCGACCCGCATACCAACTATCTCTCCCCACGCAATACCGAACAGTTCAATACCGAGATGAGCCTGTCACTGGAAGGTATCGGTGCGGTGTTGCAGATGGATGACGATTACACCCTGATCAACTCCATGGTGCCAGGTGGCCCGGCGGCGAAGAGCAAGGCGATCACCGTGGGTGACCGTATTGTCGGCGTTGGCCAGGCGGGCAAGCCTGTGGTCGATGTGATCGGCTGGCGTCTGGACGACGTGGTTTCCCTGATTAAAGGGCCGAAGGGCAGCAAGGTGCGCCTGGAGATCCTGCCGGCCGGCAAGGGCACTAAAACCCGAGTGGTCACCTTGACCCGTGAGCGTATCCGTCTGGAAGACCGCGCGGTGAAAATGACCATCAAGACCGTCGGCAAAGAGAAAGTCGCGGTGATGGACATTCCGGGCTTCTACGTAGGCCTGACCGATGACGTGAAAGTTCAGTTGCAGAAGATGGCCAAGCAGAACGTCAAGAGCCTGATCATCGACCTGCGCACTAACGGCGGCGGCGCACTGACCGAAGCGGTATCGCTGTCCGGTCTGTTCATTCCGAGCGGCCCGGTAGTGCAGGTACGTGACAACAACGGTAAAGTACGTGAAGACGCGGATACCGACGGCGTGACCTATTACAAGGGGCCGCTGGTGGTACTGGTTGACCGTTTCAGCGCCTCGGCTTCGGAGATCTTCGCCGCGGCAATGCAGGACTATGGTCGCGCGCTGATCGTCGGTGAACCGACCTTCGGGAAAGGCACCGTGCAGCAGTATCGCTCGCTGAACCGCATTTACGATCAGATGCTGCGTCCGGAGTGGCCGGCGTTGGGGTCGGTGCAATACACCATACAGAAGTTCTACCGCGTTAACGGCGGCAGTACCCAACGTAAGGGGGTTACCCCGGATATCCTGATGCCGAGCGGCATTGATCCGGCGGAAACCGGTGAAGCGTTTGAAGATAACGCTATGCCGTGGGACAGCATCAATGCGGCGACCTACACCAAAACCGGTGACATGAAGCCGTTTGAGCCTGAACTGCTGAAGGATCATGAGCAGCGTATCGCCAAGGATCCTGAGTTCCAGTACATCGCGCAGGATATCGCTCATTACAAGGCGCTGAAGGACAAGCGTAACATCGTCTCTCTCAACCTGGTTCAGCGCGAGAAAGAGAACCACGATGATGACGCTACCCGTCTGCAACGTGTTAATGATCGCCTGCAGCGCGCCGGTAAAAAGCCGCTGAAGGCCCTGGAAGATTTGCCGAAGGATTACCAGGAACCTGACCCATATCTGGATGAAACCGTGCACATCGCATTGGATCTGGCGCACCTTGATCAGGCGCAGCCGGCGGCGGCGAAATAACGCAGCCGAGTCTCAGTAGAGTCTCAGTAAATGAAAAGCGCACCTTCGGGTGCGTTTTTTAATGGGCGCTCCTGGCGGTATTGAATAACCTACACCGTCATTTTTACGCAAAAAAATTCCCACCGTTTTGCGCAACAATCGTTTACAATTTGAAAAGTATTGCTTGAGCGCCGTTTTTGTAAAGTTTCGTATTTTTAGTAGGTTAATGGCGTGCAACTCTTGAAACTGTGACGAATGCCCATACCATCTAGGGTATCCGAGGCAGCGTTTTGTTAACATTTATGAGGAAGTAAACATTTTATGATGCGTATAGCTCTGTTCCTGCTCACCAACCTGGCGGTGATGTTGGTTTTCGGGCTGGTGCTCAGCCTGACAGGAATCCAATCCAGTAGCGTTCAGGGCCTGATGATCATGGCCGGTCTGTTCGGCTTCGGCGGTTCGTTTGTTTCACTGCTGATGTCCAAATGGATGGCGCTGCGCTCCGTCGGCGGGGAAGTGATTGAACAACCGCGTAACGAGACCGAAAACTGGCTGCTGGAAACGGTACGCCGTCAGTCGCAGCAGGCAGGCATTGCCATGCCGCAGGTGGCTATTTATCACGCACCAGACATTAACGCCTTCGCCACCGGTGCGCGCCGTAATGCGTCTCTGGTCGCCGTCAGCACCGGCCTGCTGCAAAGCATGAGCCGTGATGAAGCGGAAGCGGTTATTGCCCACGAAATCAGCCACGTTGCCAATGGCGACATGGTCACCATGACGCTGATCCAGGGCATCGTGAACACCTTTGTGATCTTCATCTCACGACTGATCGCACAGGCGGCCGCCGGCTTCCTGGGCAACCGTGACGGCGAAGGGGAAGGCAACGGCAACCCGATGATCTACTTCGGCGTGTCGATGGTTCTGGAGTTGGTCTTCGGCATCCTGGCCAGCATTATCACCATGTGGTTCTCGCGTCACCGTGAGTTCTACGCCGACGCAGGTTCCGCCAAACTGGTGGGCCGCGAGAAAATGATCGCGGCGCTGCAACGGCTGAAAACCAGTTATGAACCGCAGGAAGCGGGCAACATGATGGCGTTCTGCATCAACGGCAAATCCAAGTCGTTCAGCGAACTGTTCATGTCGCACCCGCCGCTCGATAAACGTATCGAAGCGCTGCGTTCAGGTCAGTACCTGAAGTAACCTTCAGAAAGTAAAAAACCCCGGCTCGCCGGGGTTTTTTTATGTCCGCTATTTGGCTTGCTGACTGCTTGGCTCCGGCTGCGAGCGCGGCTGGGTAATACGCAGGCTGCTGACCGCTGCCGCCAGGGTGGCGAAGGTACCGGCCAGAATCAATGAGGCATGAGTGCCGGAGGTGGGAAACAGGTTGAACATTAACGCCACCATCGCGGCTCCCGAGGTCTGACCCAACAGCCGGGCGGTGCCCAGCATGCCGCTGGCACCTCCGCTGCGGTTGCGCGGGGCGGCGGAAATAATAGTGTGGTTATTCGGTGACTGAAACAGCCCAAAACCGGCACCGCACAGCACCATACGCCAGATGATATCCAGGTCTGAAGGGGTTTGCGGCAGCAGCGCCAACAAAAACAGGCCCAGTGCAAACACCGCCAGACCGATACAGCCTAACAATCCGGCATGAATGCGCTCCACCAGGCGTCCTGCAAGCGGTGCCATGACGATTATCGCCAAAGGCCATGGCGTCAGCAGCAATCCGGTGGCGACCTCATCACGTCCCAGCGTGCTTTGCAGGAAGAACGGCAATGAGACCATCGCCAGCATCTGCGCGGTGAACGAACAAACCGAGGTGCCCATCGACAGGGCGAAAATCGGGATGCGCAGTAGGTCGACCGGCAGCAGTGGGAACTCCTGACGCAGCTGTCGGCGAACAAAGAAGAAGCCAATCACCAGCAGCGCGGCGATTTCGCTGAATATCACCGTCAGGCTCTGGCCCTGGGCAAAGCCGCTGATGGCGGTGATCAGCAGCCCAAAGGTCAGGGCATTCATCACCGCGCTGGTCGGATCAAAGCGCTGATTAGTACTTTTTTGGCTATTGCCGGGCAGGTACTTCATCCCCAGCAGCAACGCCACGATACCAATCGGCAGGTTAATCGCGAACAGCCATTGCCAGGAGGCCACCGACAGGATCGCCGCCGCCACCGTAGGCCCGGCCGCCGAGGAGAAAGCGACAATCAGCGAGTTGATGCCCATACCGCGCCCGAGAAACCGCTGCGGATAGATAATGCGGATCAACGCCGTGTTGACGCTCATGATGGCGGCGGCACCAAAGCCTTGCAGCACGCGGGCAATGGTCAGCGTCGTCAGCGAGTCTGACAGGGCGCAGAACAGCGAAGTAATGCTGAATACCAACAGGCCTGCCTGATAGATGCGACGATAACCAATCAGGTCGCCGAGCGAGGCCAACGACAGTAGTGAAATGGTGATCGCCAACTGGTAGGCGTTCACCACCCAGATGGAGCTGGCCGGGCTGGCATTCAGATCGCGCGCGATGGTTGGTAGTGCCACGTTGGCAATCGCGCCATCGAGCACCGAAACGGTGATGCCCAGGGCAATGGCGAGGATAGCCCCATAGCGTTGCGGGACGGGGAGGCCGTCAGTACAAGAACGCATGTTGATCTCGAAGGTATTAATTCAGGGGAGTATTACCATGCTAATCATATTCGTCTGTGATTGCACCCGCAGTTTCCTGCGCAATTGTAATAACCCATCACTGCAGAGTGCCCAAGCCCCTCTGGCATTTGTCCCCGGGGCAGATTGCGTGCTCTCTGGGGTACCGCGTATACTGAAACCCTTGTTCAAATTTCTTAAAACAGAAAATGCCGGATAGGATATTGACTATGGTTAACGCAGACTCAGATAAACAACCGGATGCAGTTTCATCCGTACTGAAGGTATTCGGTATCCTGCAGGCGCTGGGTGAGGAACGCGAAATTGGCATTACTGAGCTTTCCCAGCGGGTGATGATGTCCAAGAGCACCGTCTACCGTTTTCTGCAGACCATGAAGTCATTGGGCTATGTTTCGCAGGAGGGTGAGTCGGAAAAATACGCGCTCACGCTCAAGCTGTTTGAACTGGGGGCCAAGTCGCTGCAAAGCGTCGATCTAATCCGCAGCGCCGATATCCAGATGCGTGAACTGTCGAGCCACACCCGCGAAGCTATTCACCTCGGGGCGCTGGATGAGGACAGTATTGTCTATATCCATAAAATTGATGCCATGTATAACCTGCGCATGTATTCGCGTATTGGTCGTCGCAACCCGCTGCACAGCACGGCGATCGGTAAAGTGCTGTTAGCCTGGCGTGAACGGGCTGAAGTGGCGCAAATCCTGTCAAAAATTGAGTTTACCCGCAGCACCCCGAACACCCTGACCGATGCCGCAGCCTTGATGTCGCAACTGGAGCAGGTGCGTGAGCAGGGGGTGGGTGAAGACATTGAAGAGCAGGAAGAAGGGTTGCGCTGCATTGCGGTGCCGGTGTTTGACCGTTTTGGCGTGGTAACCGCCGGTCTGAGTATCTCGTTCCCGTCCATTCGTTACTCGGAGGATGCCAAAGCCGATTACGTCAAACGTCTGCATACCGCCGCCCGCAACATTTCCGAGCAAATGGGTTATCACCACTACCCATTCTGATCCCGCGGGTTCGAATAATTCATGGCGTTGCCAGTTATGGGCAGCGCTTTTTTTATTTTAGATTTAGCGGTTTTTCAGACGAAAAAAAACCGGGGCCTGCTTCAGCCCCGGTTTTTTAATGCCGACGAAATTTACTGGTGAGCCAGTTCCACTTCGTCTTCGCTGTCCATAATGGACTTGTCGGTTTGCTTCATCAACTGACTGGTGATGGTACCGGCAGCCATAGAGCCGTTGACGTTCAGTGCGGTACGGCCCATGTCGATCAGCGGTTCAACCGAGATCAGCAGCGCAACCAGCGTAACTGGCAGGCCCATCGCCGGCAGCACGATCAGCGCGGCGAAAGTCGCACCGCCACCGACACCGGCAACGCCGGCGGAGCTGATGGTGACGATACCGACCAGGGTGGCGATCCACACCGGGTCCAGCGGATTAATACCGACGGTTGGGGCTACCATTACCGCCAGCATGGCCGGGTACAGACCGGCACAGCCGTTCTGGCCGATAGTGGCACCAAACGAGGCCGAGAAGCTGGCAATGGATTCAGGTACGCCCAAACGACGGGTCTGCGCTTCCACGTTCAGTGGAATGCTGGCGGCGCTGGAGCGGCTGGTAAAGGCGAAGGTGATCACCGGCCATACTTTGCGGAAGAACTTCAACGGGTTAACGCCGGTGAAGGCCAGCAGGGCGGCGTGCACGGCAAACATGATCGCCAGACCCAGATAGGAGGCGACGACGAAGCTACCCAGTTTGATGATGTCGTGGACGTTAGAGCCTGCGACCACTTTGGTCATCAGTGCCAGTACGCCGTATGGAGTCAGTTTCATCACCAGACGCACCAGCTTCATTACCCAGGCCTGCAGGGTATCGATCGCCACCAGCACGCGTTCGCCTTTAGGCTTGTCGTCTTTCAGCAACTGCAGCGACGCCACGCCGAGGAAGGTCGCGAAGATCACCACGCTGATGATTGAGGTCGGGCTGGCCCCGGTCAGATCGGCAAACGGGTTTTTAGGAATGAAGGACAGCACCATCTGCGGTACGGTCAGGTCGGCCAGTTTACCGACGTAGTTGCTTTGGATCGCTGACAGACGCGCGCTTTCTTGCGCCCCTTGCACCAGACCCTCGGCGGTCAGACCAAACAGGTTGGTCACCAGCACGCCCACCAGCGCCGAAATCAGCGTGGTGAACAGCAGGGTGCCAATCGTCAGGAAGCTGATTTTCCCCAGAGAAGAGGCGTTGTGCAGCTTGGCGACCGCGCTCAGAATTGAGGCGAACACCAGCGGCATCACAATCATTTGCAGCAGTTGTACATAGCCGTTACCGACAATGTTGAACCAGCTGATGGATTCTTTCAGTACCGGGTTGTCCGAGCCGTACACCAGTTGCAGCGCCAGACCGAACACCACGCCCATGACCAGGCCGACCAGTACTTTTTTCGCCAGGCTCCATTGCTTATGACGGCTTTGCGCCAACAGCAAAAGGAGGGCGACAAAAATCACCACGTTAATAACCAGCGGAAGATTCATCCCCAATGTCTCCAATTATTTTTTCTTATATAAAAATGGCTATGCACCAAGGCGTAGCGATACTAAATATCGTAACAGTTTGCGTAACGGCTCACTTATATCCAAATGGAATTTTATATAACTTTATTGGTGATTTTGTTTAATTAATAATCTTTACGGATATTAAATGGCCATTTTTTTGTGATCACAGTCTGATATTTTTTATTTGTTCAAAATAGGACTGCACAGGAATGGTGCAACCGCCTTGCCAGTAGATCGCAAAAGCCACCAGACACAGGCACAGAGCGCGCTCGAGTTGGTTGCCTTTCTGAGAATTTAGCAGCGGCAGGCGAAAACGCCAGCGACAGGGCCAAAGCAAGGGCACGCCGGCGGGGGTGAGCATATCTGCCAACAGGTGACTGAAGTAACCGATAATCATCGCATGCAGGACATCCGGCGGGATCGGCCAACTGCGTGGCACGTCAAGCTGGAACAGTGCCATGCCACCGGCGATCGCCAGCAGGCTATGAGTAAAACCACGATGGCCGAAGGCGCGTGAAATAGGAATGGCGATCCAGCGCAGGCGCTGGCCTAACACCGATTTGGGGTGATCGATATCAGGCAGCAACGAAGTCAGCAGAGCGGCGGGGATAATATGCCACCAGTCGCCGGTAGCAAGCGATGGTGTCACCTCAGCCTTCTTGGCGAAAATCGCGCAAGCGACAGAGAAAATAAGATGTCCTTCCGCGGTCATACTGCAATTCCGGCTGATAAACTGTTAATTTATCCAGTATATGGGAAAATTCCCAGTAGTGGAAGCAGTTACCCTGTAACCAATTGTTTATTTTATACGGTTTTACAACGGCTTGTTATCGTAAGCGGTTAATCGTTGTGCGTTTTTGATAGGGCCTGTTGAAAAGATGGGGGAAAGCACCGGGTGACGGGGTGAGGTTGCGTGGCAGTGACAGCCTGTACCGATCGCCCGGCGCTTTCTTATTGCCCTAGCATAGAGAGAGCGGCAGGTTAACTCAATATAAATGAAATGGTGTTTTATTTATTTTATGACGTAATGCGCTATTTTGAAATTAAGCGGTGATGGGGCTTAAAGGGGATGTGTAACGGCACCGGGAGCAGACCGATGCCGTGAAGATTATGCCAGGTGATCAGGTGTCAGCTGTTCCAGCGTTTCGAGCTTATGGTCGGCCAATGCCCAGCGCGCATCGTTGCGATACTCGTGCGCCGGGATAACGATCGAACGCATTCTGGCGGCTTTGGTGGCAATCATGCCGTTGAATGAATCTTCCAAAGTGATACAGCGCAGTGGATCACTGCCGAGACGTTCGGCGGCAATCAGATACACTTCGGGGTGCGGCTTGCTGTAAGGCAGATATTCGGCGGAAACCAATTGGTCAAAGTAACCTTCAAGGTCAAACATCTGCAGAACCTGTTGCTGCATGTGCAGCGGCGAAGCTGAGGCCAGGCCGATATTCAGATCCAGACTGCGGCACAGCTCCAGCGCCTGCTGCACGCCCGGCAACAGCGGCTGTTTTTCACGTACCAGTTCTATGGCGCGTTCGATGATCCGCGCTGAGACTTCCTCTTGCGAGACTCCTTGCCACGGCATGGCCTGGTACCACATTTTCACCACCAGATCGATGCGCAGACCCAGGGTATCCGGTAGCTTGTGGCGGTCAGACAAATCCAGCCCCAGTGCGCCAAAGATATCCAGTTCCGCCTGTAACCACAGGGGTTCTGAATCGATCAATAAACCATCCATATCAAAAATAGCGGTTTCAATGCGTTGCGAATAGGCCATTAGCGGTTAACTCCTTGCCGGCGCCGGTGAATGTGGCCAACACTTTATCATCGCTGACGGCGAGACTAAAACTTTTGCCTGCCGGGTTGAGCCCGGCCAAAGCGCAGGATACGCCACACTTTCCGCAGTTTTAACCACCAACGCTGATGTTGGCGCTCGGTGACCTGCTGTAGCATGCGCGCATAGTCCAGCACCAATCCTGGCGTCCAGGTCATGCTTTCGCCACGGCTGCGCAGCACCGCCAGCATCCACAGGTTGGGATCGAGCACCAGCAACAGAAAACGGCGCCACAAATGTTTATCGCCCAGAACGCCCTCCAGCGCGCTGTCGAGTGCCCGAATCACCGTGGTGGAACAGTTGCGACGGGTCAGGTTGTAGGTGGTGTCCTGCTGATAGTGCTGCCAGAAAGTGCGCAGCGCCGCGGGGTTATAGCGGTGAAACTGGATTTTTTTGTCCGGTGGGCACCAGGCAGCCACCTCTTGTTGCAGGCCCGGCAGAAAACGGCCGTCGACGTTGTTTTGCTCGCCGGAATGCAGCAACTGGCGAAAATCCTGTGCGGAGTGGCTGATATCGTTAAGCGGATAGTGGCTAATATACAGATCCGGATCGAGCGCCAGAGCGGCATGACCGGTGGAAATATTACCGCCGCCGTCTACCGCAGCGATGTAGCGGTCGACGATGTAACGTCGGCGCGCGTCCTTTGCCGAACCTATTGGCGTCCAGACGTACACGTTGAGCGGGGTGATATCATGCGTCCATTGTGGTTCGGGCTGACCCTGATTCTGATTCAGCGAAAAGCTTTCCAGTCGCCGTGCAATACGCAGCAGCGCCCAACCGGAAAGCAGGATCATTACGCCAAGGCAAAAGGGTACCGTCATCCGGTGCGGCACCGGCCAGCCGACGAAAATCATCAGCGACAGCAGAATTTCGCCGCTGCCGGCCAGCGCTACCGGTTTCCATCGGCTGTGCTGGATCACCGTGGAGGAGGCGATACGTACCGCGCCGTCAAGCAACAGTGCGCTGCCAAACACCAGCGTGGCGACGATGTTATCGTCTGCGGGCACGTCCAGTATCAAAAAGGCCATAAACAAGAAGCTCAGCCCTTTCAGCAGCACCGGTCGGCTGGCGGCAGAGCCAATCACCAACGCGGCGGATATCGCCACCAGCCCCTCCAGCGCCAGCATGATGGCCAAGGCATCTAACGCCAGCACCGAACGACCATCTTGCAACACATCAAACAGCATCAGTACGCCCACGCAGATCCACAACCAGCCGAACAGCATCAGCAGGCGGCGCTGGCCGTGCAGCGCCTGCGCGCCCAGCAATAAGATAATCAGCCGAATCATGGCGGCTCCTGTTTAAACGGATTGATTTAACTATATAACTATTTAATGGTAACGCGCGGTCATCGTTAAGCTGTTGATTTCGGATAATCCCGGCTACGCTTGTAGCACAGTAACGGTGAAGAAAACGGTGGGCGAGTTTCAGTAACTACAGGTAGACTTAGCCAATTACGGTTACGTCGCTTACAAGGGGAACACATGACGTATCAACAGGCTGGGCGCATCGCCATTATCAAACGTATTCTTGGCTGGGTGGTTTTTATCCCTGCGTTACTGTCGACGCTGATCTCAATGTTGATGTTTGTTTATCAGCACAGCGAAAAGACTAAAGGCATCAATGCGGTAATGCTGGATTTTGTCCACGTGATGGTCGATATGGTGCGCTTCAATACGCCGTTCCTGAATATCTTCTGGTATAACTCGCCGGTTCCTGACGTAGAAAAAAGCCTGTTCAGCGGCGCTAATTTCATGTTTATCGTGATTTATATTCTGATTTTCGTCGGGCTGGCTTTGCAGGCTTCAGGTGCGCGCATGTCGCGTCAGGTGAAGTTTATTCGCGAAGGCCTGGAAGACCAGATGATCCTCGAACAGGCCAAGGGCAGCGATGGGCACACCCGCGCGCAGTTGGAAGAACGTATCACGTTGCCGCACCACACCATTTTGCTGCAATACTTCCCGCTGTACATTTTGCCGGTGGTGATTGCGGTGATCGCCTGGTTTGTCATCAAACTGCTGGGCCAACTGGCCGGCGCGGCTTAAGGTGAGATGAAGTTGAGGCGCTGGGTTCAGCGCCTCGATTTTATTGCGGCTGGGAATGCAGCAGGGCTTCTACCGCGCGCTGGGCCTTAACCAGATGCTGACCGCCAAACAGATTGCTGCGGTTGAGCAGGTAATACAGTTGATACAGCGGCTGACGTTCGATAAATCCATTCTCCAAAGGCCAGACGCTCTGGTAGCCGTCATAAATCTGCGGCGGCAACTCCGGGTACAGTGGCAGCATCGCCAAATCACACTCTCTGTCTCCCCAATAGCAGGCCGGATCAAACAGCAAGGGGCCGTTGGCGGTTAAAGCGCAGTTGGCCGGCCATAAATCGCCATGCAGCAGTGAAGGCTGCGGCTGATGGTGCTGCAGGCGCAGATACACCGCGTCAACAATCTCATCAATATCCCCGAAGGTCATGCCTTTCTCTGCCGCCATCTGCAACTGCCAGCCAATGCGCTGCTCGGCAAAAAATTCAGACCAGCGGCGCTGCCAGGCGTTGGGTTGCGGAGTGGTGGACAAATCGTTGTCGAAGTCGAGGCCGAACTGCGGCTGTTCGCTCCATTGGTGCAGATGAGCCAGTTGCTGGCCAAGACAGTAGGCGCCGTGGGCATCAAAGGGTTTCAGGGGTTGGTATTCCAGCAGCAGGAAGCTGTAGTCGCGATCGCTGCCGACGCCGTACACCTGCGGCACCCGCACCGTTTTACTGCGGGCAAGTAACTCCAACTGGTCGGCCTCGGCGGTAAAGATCGGCAACAGTTCCCGGGCATCGCATTTGACAAACACCTGGTGCTCACCGTAATTCACACGCCATGCCGGGTGAATATCGCCCCCGGGCAGTTCGGTTCTTTCGCGGATTTCTGCGCTGCCAAGATGTTCACTTAACAGACGGCTAACGGCTTGCCACATGGTACACCCCCTCTGTGTTGCCTGCGAATTCATTAGGTTAGCGTCTTTAGCCTGAAGAAAACACGACCTGGCGCACAGCTGGCACCATCAATTGGCGATTTTCTCGCCACCCGCGTTTGCTCAAAGTATATACGCTATTGATTAATTTAAGTACGGCGCATGTTGCAACTTGCCGGCGGGAGGGCGATGTTTATCAGGCCAGCTGCGGCTGAGACAAGGGGGGTTTTTATTGATGTCTTTTACTATCAATGAGATGAGAAATTCATGGAGCAAAACCAGCAGTGGCAACGCGGTGAATACCGAATCAACAGTGATAAAAGTGAATTAAATATCGTCTTTACCCACGCTTTTTTGACCACCTCGACCTGGGCGAGTGGCATTTCGCTGGCGACGGTGCAGTTGTCCATCGACAATAGCCTGTGTTTTGGTTTGTATCATCAGCAACAACAGATTGGCTTTGCCCGTCTGGTTACGGATTACGCCACTTTTGGCTACCTGTGTGATGTGTTTGTCTCGCCGGATTACCAGGGACAAGGGCTGGCGCGTTGGCTGATGGATTGCACGTTGGAACACCCTGTGCTGCAACGGCTGCGGCGGATAATGCTGGTGACGGGCACTGCGCCGTGGCTGTATCAGAAAGTGGGTTATGAAGCGGTGAATCGTGAGGATTTTGTCTGGCACATTGTCCGGCCGGATATCTACCAGCAGCAGTAACATCAGGCGGCGGTGCTATTGCGCACCGCCGCCTGTTTCAGGACTTGGCGTTGAGCAAATCGTTATCGTGACGTTGTAACGGCCTGAACTTGCTGTAGAGCAGGGCGACCACAAACAGAATCGCCTGTACGATCACAATGCAGGGGCCGGTAGCGCCGTCGATGTGGAAGCTGATCAAGGTGCCGAGCACGCAGGAGAACACCGAAACCACCGTGGCGACCATCAACATGCGATCAAAGCTGCGGCACAGCATAAAGGCAATAATCCCTGGAGCGATCAGCATCGCAATTACCAGAATCACCCCCACCGCCTGCAGCGAAGCGACAATGGTCAGCGCCAGCAGGCACAGTAACCCGTAGTGCAACAGCTTCACCGGCAGACCAATCACCCTGGCATGGTTGGGATCGAAACAGTAGAGCATCAGATCTTTGCGCTTTAGCAGCACCACCAACAGGGTAATACCGGCCATCAACAGCGTCTGTTTCAGTTCGGCATCGGTAATGCCCAGCATATTGCCGAACAGAATGTGGCTCAGATGCTGATCGGTATCGACGCGCGAAAACAACACCAGCCCGAAGGCGAACATGCCAGAGAACACGATGCCCATCACCGTATCCTCTTTCACCCGGCTGTTTTCTTTCAGATATCCGGTGGCGACCGCGCAGAAAATACCGGAGAAAAACGCGCCGATCACCACCGGGATACCGAGCACGAACGCCAGCACGATGCCGGGCAGCACCGCATGCGAAATGGCATCGCCCATCAGCGACCAGCCCTTGAGCACCAGATAACAGGACAGTACCGCACAGACTACGCCAGTGACGATAGCGGCCAGGATCGCCCGCTGCATAAACGGATAGGCGAACGGTTCGCTGAGCAGTTGATACAGAGTTTCCATCAGTGGCCTCCGGTCTGTTCACGCGCCACGCGGCGTTTGGATGCCAGCAGGCCGTGTTTCGGGGCGAAGAAAAAGGCGGCCAGGAACACCAGCGTCTGCAGGGTCACGATCACCCCACCGGTCGCGCCGTCGAGGAAGAAGCTCAGGTAGGCCCCGAAGCTGCTGGTTAATGCGCCGATCACGATGGCAATGATCACCAACCGACTGAAACGGTCGGTCAGCAGATAGGCGGTTGCCCCCGGCGTGATGACCATGGCGATCACCAAAATCGCACCGACGGTTTGTAATGCCGCCACGGTGCAGGCGCTGAGCAGGGTGAAGAACAGGATCTTCAGCCGCAGCGGCGACAGGCCGATCGACACCGCGTGGTTTTCGTCAAAGAACACCGCCAGCAGATCTTTCCACACCAGGCACAGGATCAGCAGCGATACGCCGATGATAATCTCGACCTGCAACACGTCTTCGTCGGCGATGCCGAGAATATTGCCGAAGATAATCGACTGCACGTTAACCGAGGTTGGGTTGAGCGAAACGATCAGCAGGCCGACGGCGAAGAAGGTGGAAAAGATAAAGCCGATAATCGCGTCTTCACGCAGGCGAGTGACGTGGCGCACCAGCGTCATCGCCAGCGCGGCCAGCATGCCGGTAAAGAAGGCACCCGCGGCGTAGGGCAGGCCCAGCGCATAGGCACCCGCGACCCCAGGCACCACCGAGTGCGACAACGCGTCGCCCATCAGCGACCAGCCTTTCAGCATCAGGTAAGCCGACAGGAACGCACAGGCGGCGCCGACGATGGCGCTGACCCAGATGGCCTTGACCATGTAGTTGTAACTGAAGGGTTGCAGCAGAAGTTCCAGCATCAGGGTTGTTTCTCCTTTGGCTGGCTTTGCGCAGGCGGGTCACTCTTGGTATGGCCGTAGAACACCGCCGGGCGCTCGTCATCGGTCAACACCGTCAGGGTGCGCGGATCGTTGTCGTCGTGCAGATCCGGGCCGGACAGGTTGATATGGCGCAGTACGCCGCCGAAGGCCTGTTCCAGGTTGCTCTGGGTAAAGGTGGTTTCGGTCGGCCCCGCGGCCAGCACCGTGCGGTTAATCAGGATCACCCGATCGCAAAACTCCGGCACGCTGCCCAGGTTATGGGTGGAAACCAGGATCAGGTGGCCTTCATCGCGCAACGCGCGCAGTAGATCAATAATGGCATTCTCGGTTTTGACGTCGACGCCGGTAAAGGGCTCGTCCAGCAGCAGCACCGTGCCTTGCTGAGCCAGCGCCCGCGCCAGAAAGACGCGTTTTTTCTGCCCGCCGGAAAGCTCACCAATCTGGCGAGAGCGCAGTTCGCTCAGGCCAACGCGCTCCAGCGCCTTATCGACCCGCAACCGGTCTTCCTTGGAAGGAATACGCAGGAAGTTCATCTTGCCGTAGCGGCCCATCATCACCACGTCTTCCACCAACACCGGGAAATTCCAGTCAACCTCTTCGGTTTGCGGGACATAGGCAATCACGTTTTTCTTCAGCGCCTGCGCGACCGGCTGTTCGTTGAGCTGTACGCGGCCGCTGGTGGGCCTGACCAGCCCCATAATGCTTTTAAACAGGGTTGACTTACCGCTGCCGTTGACGCCAACCAGCGCGCAGATGGCACCGCCACTCAGGGTGAAACTGGCGTTGTGGATCGCGGTATGGCCGTTGTTGTAAGTGACGGTAACGTCGTCCACGCTCAATTCAGGGCGGACAAAAACCTCGGTGGTCATTGATCAAATCCTTTGGCAATGGTTTGTACGGTGATATTGAGCAGGTCAATATAAGTCGGCACCGGGCCACCCTGAGCAGACAGTGAATCGACATAGAGTACGCCGCCGTATTTTGCACCGGTCTCTTTGGCGACCTGTTTGGCAGGTTTGTCGGAAATGGTGCTTTCGCTGAATACCACCGGGATGTGGTTGGCGCGCACGGCGTCGATCACCCGGCGAACCTGCTGCGGTGAGCCTTGCTCATCGGCGTTGATTGGCCACAGATACACTTCTTTCAACTGATAGTCTTTTGCCAGATAGCTGAAGGCACCTTCACTGGTCACCAACCAACGCTGGGCTGCCGGGATGCGTGCCAGACGTTCGCGCAGCGGTGCGTCCAACGCGGCAATTTTGGCGGCATAGGCCTTGGCATTGCGGTTATAGGTTTCTGCGTTGGCCGGGTCGTGTTGCACCAGCGCCTTACGAATATTCTCGATATACACCAGCGCGTTGCTGGCGGACATCCAGGCGTGAGGATTTGCATTGCCGTTATACGGCCCTTCGCGGATCGGCAGCGGGGTGATGCCTTCGGTGACGACCGCAGCCGGCACCTGTTTGATGTTCTCGAAGAAGCGCTGGAACCAGCGTTCCAGATTCATGCCGTTCCACAGGATCAGGTCGGCGTGCTGCGCCTTGACGATATCGCGCGGCGTCGGTTGGTAATCGTGGATTTCTGCGCCCGGTTTGGTGATCGACTCTACCACGGCGGCGTCACCGGCCACGTTCTGGGCGATATCCTGAATAATGGTAAAGGTGGTTACAACGCGCAGTTTTTTTTCTGCCAATGCGGCCTGGCTGGCGAGGCCGGCAGTCAGTAACAGGCACAGCAGGGCGACAGGGCGGAAAAGGCTGCAGGGCTTAATAATGGATAGGCGGGGAAAAGCGCGTTGTTTCATAAACATGGTGACATCTCCTGGCTCAAATGAAAATGATTATCAATATCAACTAGAGCAAAGTCAAGCGTCACCTGCCGGCTGACTGCCGGTTATTTACTCAATGGAAAAAATAATACCACCCGGTGAGTTATAGCATTTTATGTATCAGTATGTAACCGCTTAGCGTAATCGTCGTAGGTGACAATATCGACCTCCGGAGTCTTACCCAACGCGACCTGCCCAAGCTTCTGTGCCAGTAGTTGCACATCCTGTTGATCCAGTGGGGTTATCAGCGCAAAACTGTTGCTGCCCAGTTCGTGCGGAACGCCATTTTCGTCTGCCACCGACGTGACAAATCCCTGAAGGGTTAATTGTCCTGTCAGCTTGGCCAAATCAGCTAATCCTTCTTCCTGATAGCGAAAAGTCACCACAAAACACGTTGTTGCAGATTGACTCATAAATCACCTCTTGGTATACGAGTAGCTTGAGATTAGACCAAAAAAAGCGTACAGGCGTCCTTACAAGTTGTATATGCTACGCAACTCATTGAAAGGAGTGAGGGATTCTGTGAAAACAAAAATAGGTTGCCTGACGGCAATTTTGCTTTTGTCGGGTTGTGCCAAAGACCCGCAAACAGCAACCAATATTTCAGGCAGTGGCACATCGCGTGGCGGTTGGTTAAAGACTCCCCCGCAGGCTCCGGTTAACCGTACAGGGACACCGATAGCCTATAACGATTACATTCGTCAGGCCGCTAACAGCTATGGCGTTGACGAAACGCTGATTAAAGCGATTATTCAGGTGGAATCCGGGTTTAACCCGAATGCAGTCAGCACCTCAAACGCAGTGGGATTAATGCAGCTGAAACCTTCAACCGCCGGGCGTGACGCCTATCGTCTGAAAGGAAGAAGCGGGCAGCCAAGCTCGCGTGAGTTGAAGGATCCGGCGGTTAATATTGATCTGGGAACGGCCTATATCAATATTCTTCAAAGCCAGCAGCTAGCCGGGATCAACGATCCACAGACGTTACGTTACGCCACCATTGTTTCTTATGTGAATGGAGCGGGCGCCATGCTACGGACCTTCTCATCGGACAAGCGCGTAGCGGTGAATCGTATCAATCAGATGAGCCCGGATGAGTTCTATCAGCATATCCAGAAAAAGCATCCGGCCCCGCAGGCGCCGCGCTATTTATGGAAGGTGACCACCGCCTACCAGGCAATGTCACCCTAGTTCAGATTTCTTTGCTAAACCGGCCTCTTAATGGGGCCGGTTTTTTTATTGGCGCGAGGTAAAATCGCGATGCACTTCTCATTTTTCGTTATTTCCCATCCTGTTACCTAAAAAACCGCACGAATAGTTAATTTTACATTAACCCGCAAATCTTTACGTTCATTCAATAAGTTACCGGTAACATCGTGGCGTTTGGTCACATTTTGGGCTTCAATAAATATACAAATAAGTAACAATTTATGTTTAAAACCCGCATCGACCGCAAGGTTGAGGTTAAATAGTTGTGATTATCTTTGGATGGAATGTGATATGTCGGACGATAAAACTAACAATTCACGGCGCGATTTCCTGTTGAAATCGATGACTTTAATCCCCGCAGCGGTGATTGGCGGCAGTGGCGTTAGCGCGCTGACAGCCTCAATACCGGCGGTCGCGGCAACAGACACCCCAAAACCAAGCGACTACCAGCCTACCTTCTTTACCCCGGAAGAGTGGGCCTTCGTCAAGGCGGCTGTGGCACGCCTGATCCCGGCCGACGATCGTGGCCCAGGCGCGCTGGAAGCCGGCGTGCCGGAGTTTATCGATCGTCAGATGAACACTCCGTACGCGACCGGATCCATCTGGTATATGCAGGGGCCGTTTAACCCGGATGTCCCGAAGGAAATGGGTTACCAACTGCCGCTGGTGCCGAAACAGATCTACAACCTGGGTATCGCCGATGCCGATGCCTACTGCAAGAAAACCGCCGGTAAACCTTTTGCCGAGCTGGACGTCGCACAGCAGGACGCGCTGTTGCAGAAATTTGAGTCCGGCGAAGCGGAATTCGCGCAGTTGCCTGCCAAACTGTTCTTCTCCTACCTGCTGCAAAACACCCGCGAAGGTTTCTTCAGCGACCCGATCCATGGCGGTAATAAAGACATGGTCGGTTGGAAGCTGATTAATTTTCCGGGCGCACGCGCCGACTTTATGGACTGGGTTGAGCGAGGGGAACGTTATCCCTTACCCCCGGTATCAATTCGTGGGGAGAGGGGGTAACAATGGCAACGGTAATGAAAAAAGTAGACGCGGTGATCGTCGGCTTCGGCTGGGTGGGCGCTATTATGGCCAAAGAATTGACCGAGGCCGGGCTGAACGTGGTGGCGCTGGAACGCGGCCCGATGCGCGATACCTATCCGGACGGCTCCTACCCGCAGGTGATCGACGAACTGACCTATAACATTCGCCGCAAACTGTTCCAGGATTTGTCAAAAAGCACCGTGACCATTCGTCATAATACCAGCCAGACGGCGGTGCCTTACCGTCAGTTGGCGGCGTTCTTGCCGGGTACCGGCGTGGGTGGTGCAGGCCTGCACTGGTCTGGCGTGCATTTCCGGGTCGATCCGATTGAATTGCGCATGCGCAGTCACTACGAAGAACGTTACGGCAAGAGTTTCATCCCGAAAGACATGACCATTCAGGATTTCGGTGTCAGCTACGCCGAGCTGGAGCCGTTCTTCGACAAAGCGGAGAAAGTGTTCGGCACTTCCGGCACCGCCTGGACCATCAAAGGCCAGAAAGTGGGCCAAAAGGGCGGTAACCCGTTTGCCGGTGACCGTTCCGATGACTTCCCGTTGCCGGCGCAGAAAAATACTTTCTCCGCCCAGATGTTCGAGAAAGCCGCGCGAGACGTGGGATACCATCCTTATAACCTGCCTTCTGCCAACACCTCTGATTCCTATACCAACCCGTATGGCGCGCAGATGGGGCCGTGCAACTTCTGCGGTTTCTGTAGCGGTTACGCCTGCTATATGTATTCCAAAGCCTCGCCGAACGTCAATATTCTGCCGGCATTGCGCATGGAAAAACGCTTCGAGCTGCGCACCAACGCCAACGTGTTGAAAGTGAACCTGACCGCCGACAAGTCTCGTGCGACCGGTGTGAATTACATTGATGCGCAGGGCCGTGAAGTCGAACAGCCGGCCGAACTGGTGATCCTGGGCGCGTTCCAGTTCCACAATGTTCACCTGATGCTGCTGTCCGGCATCGGCAAACCTTACGATCCGGTGACCGGCGAAGGGGTGGTTGGGCGTAACTTCGCCTATCAGAACATGACCACCATCAAGGCGTTCTTCGACAAGGACGTGTTCACTAACCCGTTCATCGGCGCCGGCGGTAACGGTGTGGGTGTGGACGACTTCAACGCCGACAACTTTGACCATGCCGAGGCAGGCTTTGTTGGCGGTTCGCCGTTCTGGGTCAACCAGGCGGGCACCAAACCGATCTCCGGCTTGCCAACCCCTCCGGGTACCCCGACCTGGGGCAGTAAGTGGAAAGCGGCGGTGGCAGATGCCTATACCCATCATGTCTCGATGGATGCCCACGGCGCGCACCAGTCTTATCGCAGCAACTATCTGGATCTCGATCCTACCTATAAGAACGTGTTCGGCCAGCCGCTGCTGCGCATGACGTTCGACTGGCAGGAAAACGACGTCAAGATGTCGCAATTTATGTACGAGAAAATGGCGCCGATCGCCAAGGCCATGAACCCGAAACTGATCTCCGGCAGCCCAAAAAATGCCGACAGCCATTTCGATACCACCAGCTACCAAACCACCCATATGAACGGCGGTGCGGTGATGGGCGAAGATCCGAACACCAGCGCGGTGAACCGCTATCTGCAGAGCTGGGACGTGCATAACGTATTCTCGATCGGCGCGTCGGCCTTCCCGCAGGGGCTGGGTTACAACCCGACCGGCACCGTGGCCGCGTTGGCTTACTGGTCTGCACGCGCTATTCGCGAGCAGTATCTGAAAAACCCAGGCCCTTTGGTGCAGGCATAAGGACGGCGACTGATGAAAGCATTTGTTCCCGCACTGGTTCTCAGTGCACTGAGTTTCTCCGTCTGGGCGCAGGACGCCACGGTCAGCAGCGAGTTGATCAAACGCGGCGAGTATCTGGCGCGTGCCGGTGACTGTGTGGCCTGCCATACCAACGGCAAAAGCGGTAAAGAGTTTGCCGGTGGTCTGGCGATGGAAACGCCGATCGGCACCATTTACTCCACCAATATCTCGCCGGACAAGAAAACCGGCATCGGTGATTACAGCTTCGAAGACTTCGACAACGCGGTACGCAAGGGCGTCGCCAAAAACGGCAGCACCCTGTACCCGGCGATGCCGTATCCGTCGTTTGCGCTGGTGAAAGAGGACGACATGCGTGCCATGTATGCCTACTTCATGCACGGCGTACCGGCGGTAGAGCAGGCCAACAAGGATTCCGACATCCCCTGGCCGCTGTCAATGCGCTGGCCGCTGAGCATCTGGCGCGGCATGTTTGCGCCATCACCGGCGGACTTTGTGGCGGACACCAAGGCCGATCCGGTGATTGAACGGGGCCGCTATCTGGTGGAAGGGTTGGGCCACTGTGGTGCCTGCCATACGCCACGTAGCATTACCATGCAGGAAAAAGCGCTGAGCAATAACGACGGCGACAACTACCTGTCCGGCAGCAATGCGCCGATCGACGGTTGGGTGGCATCCAGCCTGCGCGGTGACAACAAGGATGGGCTGGGAACCTGGAGCGAGGCCGAACTGACCGAGTTCCTGAAAACCGGGCGTAACGATAAGTCCATCGTGTTTGGCGGCATGAGCGACGTGGTTGAGCATAGCCTGCAGTATCTCAGCGATGAGGATCTGACGGCAATTTCGCGCTACCTGAAAACGCTGCCGCCGAAAGACGGCAAACAACAGGCCGCACCGGTAGAGGACAGCGTAGCCAAGGATCTGTGGCGCGGTGACGACAGCAAGCCCGGAGCGGCGCTGTACGTCGATAACTGTGCTGCCTGCCACCGTACCGATGGCGTGGGCTACAAGCGTGCCTTCCCGGCGCTGAAGGGCAACCCGGTGGTGCAGACCGAAGATGCGACCTCATTGATCCACATCGTGCTGACCGGTAACACCACGCCGGCGGTGAAGGGAGCGGTATCCAACATCACCATGCCACCGTTTGGCTGGCGCCTGAACGATCAGCAGGTAGCGGAAGTGGTTAACTTCATTCGCTCAAGCTGGGGTAACAGCGCCAAGCCGGTCAGCGCCTCAGACGTGGCCAGCGTGCGTAAAGACCAGAAGGACATGGGCAGCGCCGCGGTGCCGGAACATCCGGACGCCAACAAGTAAGTCATCCTCCCAGGGCCTCATTCGAGGCCCTGGTTTTTTGTGCTTCTCAGCCGATTTTCACAGCGATTATTGTTCGCGAAACAGCCACTCAACCAGTGAAAGATAGACCTGGGCAACGTTTTTAATTATCCTTTGCCGTCCTTTTACCAGGCATAAGAATGAAATTCTGAGTTAAATAACTGATTATTATTAAAAATTCGCGGAGAAGGATATCCCGTTAGGCGCAATCGTTGTCGCTGCAGATTAAGGTAAGCTTTCCTATGAGTACGATTTCTCCCGATTCAGGCACGCTGGCTTCCGCCCAGCCGGGCAAATGGAACAAGACGGACACCGTCTGGATGTTTGGTCTCTACGCCACTGCGGTGGGGGCAGGTACGTTGTTTCTGCCGATCAATGCCGGCTTAAACGGCCCACTGGTGCTGTTGCTGATGGCCGTGTTTGCCTTCCCTCTGACTTATTTACCGCATCGCGCACTGAGCCGCTTTGTGCTTTCCGGCTCCAGCCGTGACGGCAATATCCATGATGTGGTGGTTGAGCACTTTGGCGTGCTGGCCGGTAAAATCATCATGGTGCTGTACCTGATGGCGTTCTTCCCGATCGTGCTGGTGTACAGCATTTCGATCACCAACGCGCTGGACAGTTTCCTGACTCATCAGTTTCACCTGACGCCGCTACCGCGTATCTGGCTGAGCCTGGCGGTGGTAGTGGTGCTGAACCTGGTGCTGCTGCGCGGTAAAGATGCCATTGTTTCGGCGATGGGCATGCTGGTATTCCCGTTGCTGGTATTTTTGATGGGTATTTCGCTGTACCTGATGCCGACCTGGCAAACCGCCAACTTTGTCAGTGGCCTGGCCAACACTCAGTTCAGTAGCCCGGACCTGTGGCATTCGTTGTGGTTGGCGGTGCCGGTGATGGTGTTTTCCTTTAGCCATGCGCCGATTATTTCGTCCTTCGCTTCGACCCAAAAGAGCCTGTATGGCGAACTGGCTGAACGCCGCTGCGCGCGAATTATGCGCTACAGCTACGTGCTGATCTGCGTCACCGTATTGTTCTTTGTCTTCAGTTGCGTGCTGAGCCTGTCCCACGAGGATATGCAGCAGGCGAAAGATCAAAACATTACCGTGCTGACCACGCTGGCGAACAAATTTTCCAACCCGTTGATCGCTTATTTGGGGCCGATGATGGCGATGCTGGCGATGGCCAAGTCCTATCTGGGCACCTCATTGGGGGTGACCGAAGGAGCGACCAGCCTGATTGACGGCCTGACGCGCGCGGTCGGTAAACCGCTAAGCTCACGTATTACACACCGTATTTCTGCCGTGTTGCTGTTCCTGCTGACCTGGGCGGCGACGGTCTGGAACCCGAGTGCGTTGCATATTATTGAAACCATCAGCGGCCCGCTGATCGCGGCAATCCTGTTTATTTTGCCGATGTATGCGGTGCGTAGGGTACCCGCCATGCGTCGTTACCGCGCGCTGAGCAATGTATTTGTGCTGGTGATGGGGCTGATTGCGCTGTCGGCGCTGATTTACGGCCTGATTTAACCTGACTGGTGCGCCGGTTCCGGCGCACCACCTTGTTGCTGTTCACATCTCTTTTCAATTAACCGAAAACACGCCCGGCGTTCTCTTTGATAATGGGAGCAATTCTCATTATTATTTCTGGATTAATTTCCCACGCTAAGGAGTGTTACGTGTACCGTCGAATAACCTTGCTGGCTTTCGCCTGCGCCTTTTCTACACAGGTGATGGCGACCACTTATCCGCTCACCCTGACCGATACCTCTGGTCAAACCCTGACTATTAAACAAGAGCCGAAACGCATTGTGGTGCAGGATGGGCGCGATATTCTGACGTTGGCCTTGCTTGACCGTGCCGATCCCTTTACCCGGCTGGTGGCGTGGAACAACCTGCTGAAGAAGAGCGATGGTGAAACCTGGAAAATTCTGCAAAGCAAGTGGCCAGAAGCCAAGAACGTTATCGATATGGGGTTTAGCGACAAGGGCGAGATTAACCTGGAGAGCGTTATCGCCAAACACCCTGACCTGATGGTGGCGCAGCTACGCTCTAAACCTTCTCTGAGCCAGACTGGCGTACTCGACAAGCTGCAAGCGCTGAATATCCCGGTGTTGTTTATCGATACCATGCTGAAACCGGTGGAGAACACCCCGAAAAGCATTACCTTGCTGGGGGAAACGCTAAACCGTGAAAGTGAAGCGAAACAGTACACGGACTTTTATCAGCAGCACTATCAGAGCATCCTCGATAAAACCAAAACGGTAGAACCCAAGCCGTTGGTGTTTATTGAAGCCAAAGCCGGCCTGAACGGGCTGGAATCCTGCTGTTTCACCCATGCACACGTCGGCTGGGGTGGGATGATTGAAGCGGTAGGCGCACGCAACGTGGGTTCTGCACTGCTACCGGGCGCGACCGGCGACGTATCGCTTGAGAAAGTGATCAGCATGAAGCCGGATGCGTATATTGTCTCCGGTTCCCAGTGGGCCAGTAAAACCAACGCCGCGGTGCCTTTTGGCTATGGTGTGACGCAACAGCAGGTGGATGCTGCATTTAACAGGATGAAACAGCGCCCAGGCTTTGCCCAGCTTTCGGCGGTAAAAGACGGTCGCTTCTACGGCATCTATCACAATTTCTATAACCACCCGTACAATATCGTTGGGCTGGAGTATTTGGCGAAGTTTATCTACCCGAACCAGTTCAAGGATTTGGATCCGGCGAAAACCTACAGCGAGATCCTCAGTCGTTTTACCGAAGTGCCGGAAGGCAATGGTATTTTAGGCGCGCAGGCGCCAACAGGTAAGTAAGTGAAACGGGCGCATGTCGCGCCCGTATTCATGGGTCAGGCAACGGCTGGGGTATAGGTGGAGATGATCTCCAATATGCCGTTGATAATAAATTGCACGCCCATACACACCAGCAGGAAACCCATCAGGCGTGAGATCGCCTCAATGCCACTTTGACCCACCAGCCTCATAATGGCGCCAGAGCTGCGCAGGCAAGCCCATAAAATCAGGGCTACCGACAGGAAGATGGCCACTGGCGCAACCAGCAGCACCCAGTGTGCAAATCCCAGGGTGTTCTCTTTGACGCTCGATGCCGAACTGATGATCATCGCAATGGTACCCGGCCCGGCGGTGCTGGGCATCGCCAGTGGCACAAAGGCGATATTGGCCGAGGTTTTTTTGCGCAGTTCTTTGCTTTTGCTCTCAACCTCTGGAGCTTCGTCCGCACTTTGCTGCGGGAACAGCATGCGAAAGCCAATAAAGGCCACAATCAGCCCGCCGGCGATCCGCAAACCGGGAATAGAGATGCCAAAGGTGTTCATGACCAACTGGCCGGCATAGAACGCCACCGTCATGATAAAGAACACATAGACCGATGCCATCAGCGATTGCTGGTTGCGCTCTTCGCGCGTCATATTGCCCGAAAGACCGAGCAACAGCGCGACCGTGGTGAGTGGGTTGGCCAGGGGCAGCAGTAGCACCAAACCCAGCCCAATGGCCTGGAATAACTGCAGAATACTCGTCATGGGTCAGACTTCCTGTTTTCAGTGAATGTTGTGACGCAGCATAAAGTCATACCCTAACTTGCCGCACGCTCAGCGGCAACGCCAGGGAAGCGAGCTGTAAATATAGAGGAATGGTATTTGCAGCTCATTATCCCTGAGTGCTGGAGGGGGTCAGCTCGGGCAGCACGTCAGTGTTGGCATCATCGTCATTCACACAATCGCTGGTTATCTCCTGCGTATCTTCACACTCGATGGGCGGTTCGTTTACCGCAATGGCTCTTGGGCGGCGGTCTGCCCCCAGGTGTAACAATGCAAAAATAGCCACCAGCACGATGCAGACGCCAACGAGTAACTTCAATAACCGATTCATGATGCGGGATGCTGTCTCAACTCTGCCGTTAGTGGCATCAGAATAGCGGGAGCGGATGAGGTGCGCCATAGCTGATTTTTCAGTGGGAAATACCTCGATGCTCTTTTTATCTTGTTCCGACACGGTGATTTCCTGCACTGTCATAGGGTGTTTTGTGGTTTTTTTTGTTTTTTATGGCACTTTTACCGCAAATTTTCCCCGAGTTGCTTCTATTTCGCATTAATTGCCACGATCCCCAGGTACAGACAAATACCATAGGCGCGCTTTAAATAATAACGAGAGTGACTATGAAACATAATCTGCAAATTTTACTGGGAAAAGCAAGCCACTTTCTGCTTTGCAGCCTGCTACTGGCTGGCTTGGTGGGCCTGATTTTTATCGACGTGCATTGGTTGCATAATTTTGTTTATGAAACCTCGTTAACTGAAATAGCTCAGGAGTTGATTCTTGCCGCCATAGCATCCTGTTTTTTCATTGTGGCATACAGGGATGCTGTTTATCGGCCAGCATGGATGTTGGTCGGGGGGTTCTTTCTGTGCATGCTGATTCGAGAGATGGATTTTGCCTTTGATACGCTTTGGCATGGCTCCTGGATCTGGTTTGCTGTGGCGGTTGCACTGATTTGTTTGGGGTATGCATCACGTCATATCGCAGCCACATTGCAGGGGCTGGCGCATTTTGTGACGCACCCGAGCTACGGCATGATGTGTGCCGGCCTGCTGTGTATCTTGGTGTTTTCACGGCTGTTCGGCATAAGTTTACTGTGGCAGACATTGATGCTCGATGGTTACAACCGGGTGGTGAAGAATATGGTAGAGGAGGGCTGTGAAGTCCTGGGGTATTCCCTGTGCCTGATTGCCACCCTGAGTTACCTGAAAGACTATTTATCGTCGCGGACTGTGGCAATTCGCTGATTGGATCTGAATTGCAGTTTATTTATCCGGAACAATTTTAGTGATAGTATCCACTTAGCCAATTTGGCTGTGAAGGTATGCTTTCCATTCTGTGTACCCGGTTAGGTATCAATCTGGCAATTGTGGGCGAGATCTGAAACCTAACTGACTAAATCCCAACCCAATTTTCGTACTGCATGTGATCTGTCGTGAGGGTCACCACTGTAGATAAGGAATTATTAATGCCTGTTATTACTCTTCCTGACGGCAGTCAGCGTCATTTCGCAAACCCTGTTTCCCCCCTCGATGTTGCCCTTGATATCGGCCCTGGCCTGGCGAAAGCCTGTATTGCCGGCCGTGTAAACGGTGAACTGGTTGATGCCGGCGATCTGATCGAATCAGATGCGCAACTGGCGATCATCACCATCAAGGACGCCGAAGGCCTGGAAATCATGCGCCACTCCTGTGCGCACCTGCTGGGTCATGCGATCAAACAACTGTGGCCAGACACCAAAATGGCGATCGGTCCAGTGATCGACAATGGTTTCTATTATGACGTTGATATTGACCGTACCCTGACACAGGAAGACCTGGATCTGCTGGAAAAGCGGATGCATGAGTTGGCCGACAAAGATTATGACGTCATCAAGAAAAAGGTTAGCTGGCAAGAAGCTCGCGATACCTTTGCTGCGCGTGGTGAAGACTACAAAGTGGCAATTCTGGATGAGAACATCAGCCATGACGACCGTCCTGGCCTGTATCACCATGAAGAATATGTCGACATGTGCCGTGGGCCGCACGTGCCGAACATGCGTTTCTGTCATCATTTCAAACTGCAGAAAACTTCGGGCGCTTACTGGCGTGGCGACAGCAAAAATAAAATGCTGCAACGCATCTACGGTACTGCCTGGGCAGACAAGAAACAGCTGAATGCCTACCTGCAGCGTCTGGAAGAAGCCGCCAAGCGTGACCACCGCAAGATCGGTAAGCAGCTCGACCTGTACCATATGCAGGAAGAAGCGCCGGGCATGGTGTTCTGGCACAACGATGGCTGGACTATTTTCCGCGAGCTGGAAGCCTTTGTGCGTATGAAGCTCAAGGAATACCAGTATCAGGAAGTGAAAGGGCCATTTATGATGGACCGTGTGCTGTGGGAAAAAACCGGCCACTGGGAAAACTATAAAGACGCCATGTTCACCACCTCGTCGGAAAACCGCGAGTATTGCATCAAGCCGATGAACTGCCCGGGTCACGTGCAGATCTTCAATCAGGGCCTGAAGTCTTACCGCGATTTGCCGCTGCGTATGGGCGAATTCGGCAGTTGCCATCGTAACGAGCCTTCGGGTTCTCTGCATGGCCTGATGCGCGTGCGTGGTTTCACCCAGGATGACGCCCATATCTTCTGTACTGAAGAGCAGGTGCGTGCCGAAGTGAACGAATGCATCAGAATGGTCTATGATGTGTACGGCACCTTTGGCTTCGACAAGATTGCGGTAAAACTTTCTACCCGTCCTGAGAAGCGCATTGGTACTGACGATATGTGGACCCGTGCGGAAGAAGATCTGGCCGCTGCGCTGACTGAAAACGGGATTCCGTTTGAATATCAGCCGGGTGAGGGTGCCTTCTACGGACCAAAAATTGAATTTACTCTGCATGATTGTTTGGATCGTGCATGGCAATGTGGTACCGTGCAGCTCGATTTCTTCTTACCGGGCCGTTTAGGCGCATCGTATGTTGGCGAAAACAACGATCGCGTGGTCCCGGTAATGATTCACCGTGCTATTTTGGGCTCCATGGAGCGTTTCATCGGTATCCTTACCGAAGAATACGCAGGGTTCTACCCAACCTGGATTGCTCCGGTACAGGTGGTGGTGATGAATATCACCGACAGCCAGTCTGATTATGTCCAGCAATTGACCAAAAAATTGCAGGACGCAGGTATTCGCGTTAAAGCGGACTTGAGAAATGAGAAGATTGGCTTTAAAATTCGCGAACATACTTTACGACGGGTTCCTTACATGTTGGTGTGCGGTGATAAAGAGGTCGAATCAGGCAAAGTTGCCGTTCGTACCCGCCGTGGCAAAGACCTGGGAAGCCTGGACGTAAATGAAGTCGTAGACAAGCTGCTAAAAGAGATTCGCAGCCGTAGTCTTCATCAACTGGAGGAATAAAGTATTAAAGGCGGAAAACGAGTTCAACCGGCGCGTCCTAATCGCATTAACAGAGAAATTCGCGCGCAAGAAGTTCGCCTAACCGGCGTCGATGGCGAGCAGATTGGTATTGTCAGTCTGAATGAAGCTCTTGAAAAAGCTGAGGAAGCGGGCGTTGATTTAGTAGAAATCAGCCCAAATGCCGAACCGCCAGTTTGTCGAATCATGGATTACGGCAAATTCCTCTACGAGAAGAGCAAGTCGACAAAAGAACAGAAGAAGAAGCAAAAAGTTATTCAGGTCAAGGAAATCAAATTCCGTCCTGGTACCGATGATGGCGACTATCAGGTAAAACTACGCAACCTGATTCGCTTTCTTGAAGATGGCGATAAAGCCAAAATCACCCTGCGTTTCCGTGGGCGTGAGATGGCGCACCAACAGATCGGCATGGAAGTGCTTAACCGCGTCCGTAAAGACCTGTGTGAAGATTCTGATTTGGCCATTGTCGAATCCTTCCCTACGAGGATCGAAGGCCGTCAGATGATCATGGTGCTCGCACCGAAGAAGAGGCAGTAAGGCCTCCAAGTAATAAAACTCACGCAGCGCTTGCGTTGTGTGGGTTTTATTCGCCTAACTGATTCGTTGTTTAACAATGCGAAGTGGATTTAATTAAAATGCCAAAGATTAAAACTGTACGTGGTGCAGCCAAACGCTTCAAAAAAACCGGCAGCGGTGGTTTTAAGCGTAAGCATGCTAACCTGCGTCATATTCTGACCAAAAAAGCAACCAAGCGTAAACGTCACCTGCGTCCGAAAGGCATGGTGTCTAAAAACGATATGGTCCTGGTTGTTGCGTGCCTGCCGTACGCATAAGCCATTTTTTTTGAATCTAGAATAAGACTTTAGGAGAGAGCATATGGCTCGCGTAAAACGTGGTGTAATTGCACGCGCACGTCACAAGAAAATTTTAAAACAAGCGAAAGGTTACTACGGTGCCCGTTCGCGCGTTTATCGTGTTGCCTTCCAGGCAGTAATCAAAGCAGGTCAGTATGCTTACCGTGACCGTCGTCAACGTAAGCGTCAGTTCCGTCAGCTGTGGATTGCACGTATCAACGCAGCTGCTCGTGTGAACGGCCTGTCTTACAGCAAATTCATTAACGGCTTGAAAAAAGCTTCTATTGAAATTGACCGTAAGATCCTGGCTGACATCGCAGTCTTCGACAAAGTGGCCTTTGGCGCACTGGTCGAGAAAGCGAAAGCAGCACTGGCGTAAGTCAGTTATTAAAGAGGGGGCTTGCTCCCTCTTTAATCTTTGTTTTTCAGCTACAAATACTGGCTTTTATTGACCGCCGCCGTATCGCTGGTGGGCAATCATCGACAAGGTAACGCAATCATGAACTCTGTTATTTTTCGTTTCTTTTTTTACTTTAGCGCCTGATTTCAGGAGGCTTTGCGCGTAAGAGAAGAAACGAAAAGTAGCGCCTAAGCCTCCCCTGTGGAGGCTTTTTTGTTTTTGGCCATCTCAAGTCATTGCCGGGCTATAACTTAAAATGCTTTGGAGTTGAGCCAAAGGCGTGTTCGAATAATAGATAACAATTACTTAGAGCCATATCGGCCAGAGGAAGAGGAAAGCAATGCCACATCTCGCAGAGCTGGTTGCCAATGCCAAGGCAGCCGTAGAAGATGCCCAGGATGTTGCCGCGTTAGATTTGGTACGCGTCGAATATTTAGGCAAGAAAGGCCATTTTACCTTACAGATGCAATCGCTGCGTGACGTGCCGGCAGAAGATCGCCCGGCGGCCGGAGCGGTGATCAACCAGGCAAAGCAGGCGGTACAGGAAGCGCTGAACGCGCGTAAGAATGCGCTGGAATCTGCTGCGTTGAATGAGCGTCTGGCGGCAGAAACCATCGACGTTTCTTTGCCGGGCCGTCGTATGGAAAACGGTGGGCTGCATCCGGTAACCCGCACCATCGACCGAATTGAAGCCTTCTTCGGCGAACTGGGCTTCTCCGTAGAGACCGGGCCTGAGATTGAAGATGACTATCATAACTTCGACGCGCTGAATATTCCGGGCCACCACCCGGCGCGTGCCGATCACGATACCTTCTGGTTCGATGCTACGCGTTTACTGCGTACTCAAACTTCTGGCGTGCAGATCCGCACCATGAAGGAGCAGCAGCCGCCAATCCGCATTATTGCGCCGGGTCGTGTTTACCGTAATGACTACGATCAGACGCATACTCCGATGTTCCATCAGATGGAAGGCCTGATTGTCGACAAGGACATCAGCTTCACCAACCTGAAGGGCACGCTGCATGATTTCCTGAATAACTTCTTTGAAGAAGATTTGCAGGTTCGTTTCCGTCCTTCTTATTTCCCGTTTACCGAACCTTCCGCTGAAGTGGATGTGATGGGTAAAAACGGCAAGTGGCTGGAAGTTCTGGGCTGCGGCATGGTTCACCCGAACGTGCTGCGCAACGTGGGTATCGATCCGGAAGTTTACTCCGGCTTCGCTTTCGGTATGGGTATGGAGCGTCTGACGATGCTGCGTTACGGCGTTACCGACCTGCGTGCGTTCTTCGAAAACGATCTGCGCTTCCTCAAACAGTTTAAGTAAGGCGGGAATATTACATGAAATTCAGTGAACTCTGGTTGCGCGAGTGGGTAAACCCGGCCATCAGCAGCGAAGCATTATCCGATCAAATTACCATGGCCGGCCTGGAAGTGGACGGCGTGGAGCCGGTAGCCGGTGCCTTTAATGGCGTCGTCGTGGGCCATGTGGTTGAGTGCGGTCAGCATCCGAACGCAGACAAACTGCGCGTGACCAGGATCAACGTGGGCGGCGATCGCTTACTGGATATCGTCTGTGGTGCACCAAACTGCCGTACCGGTCTGAAAGTGGCCGTTGCTACCGTGGGCGCGGTGCTGCCGGGCGATTTCAAAATCAAAGCCGCCAAACTGCGCGGTGAGCCTTCGGAAGGGATGCTGTGCTCGTTCTCCGAGCTGGGTATTACTGACGATCACGACGGTATCATTGAGTTGCCGGAAGACGCACCGATTGGCACCGATATCCGTGAATATCTGAAGCTGGATGACAACGCGATCGAAATCAGCGTAACGCCGAACCGCGCCGATTGCCTGGGCATTATTGGCGTGGCGCGTGACGTTGGGGTGCTGAACCAGGTTGCCCTGACCGAACCGGACATGAGCCCGGTTGCTGCCACCATTAACGATACGCTGCCGATCCGCGTAGATGCGCCACAGGCGTGTCCGCGTTACCTTGGCCGCGTAGTAAAAGGCATCGACGTCAAGGCTGCCAGCCCGTTGTGGATGCGTGAGAAGCTGCGTCGCTGCGGCATTCGTTCTATAGATGCGGTGGTGGACGTTACCAACTACGTGCTGTTGGAACTGGGGCAGCCAATGCATGCCTTCGACCTGAGCCGCATCGAAGGCGGTATCGTGGTGCGTATGGCCAACGTTGGGGAGCCTCTGACGCTGCTGGACGGTACCGAAGCCAAACTGAATGCCGATACCTTAGTGATTGCCGATCACCAGAAAGCTCTGGCGATGGGTGGCATCTTCGGTGGTGAACACTCAGGGGTGAATGAATCCACCCAGGACGTGCTGCTGGAATGTGCGTTCTTCAACCCGCTGGCCATTACCGGCCGCGCACGCCGTCAGGGTCTGCACACTGATGCTTCCCATCGTTACGAGCGCGGTGTTGATCCGGCGTTGCAGTACAAAGCGATGGAGCGTGCGACTCGCCTGTTGATTGATATCTGTGGCGGCCAGGCCGGTCCGGTTATCGATGTGACCACCGAAAGTGAGTTGCCGAAGCGCGCTACCATTACCTTACGTCGTGAAAAGCTCGATCGCCTGATTGGCCATGTGGTGCCAAGCGAGCAGGTCAGTGACATTTTGCGTCGTCTGGGTTGCCAGGTGACCGAGCAGGGCGATAACTGGCTGGCGGTTGCGCCGAGCTGGCGTTTCGATATGGAAATCGAAGAAGACCTGGTGGAAGAAGTGGCGCGTGTTTACGGCTACAACAACATTCCTGACGTGCCGGTCCGCGCTGACCTGATCATGACCAAGCATCGCGAAGCAGATCTGACCCTGAAACGCGTGAAGACCATGCTGGTCGATCACGGTTACCAGGAAGCGATCACCTACAGTTTCGTTGATCCTAAAGTACAGGCCTTGCTGCACCCGGGCGAAGAAGTTCTGATCCTGCCAAGCCCAATCTCGGTAGAGATGTCCGCCATGCGTTTGTCGCTGTGGACCGGCTTGTTGTCCGCGGTGGTTTATAACCAGAATCGCCAGCAGACGCGTCTGCGCCTGTTTGAAAGCGGCCTGCGCTTTGTCCCTGATACTGCGGCAAATCTGGGTATCCGTCAGGATGTCATGCTGGCAGGGGTGATTGCGGGCCATACGCATGAAGAACATTGGGATCTGGCGCGTAAGCCAGTCGACTTCTATGATTTAAAAGGGGATCTGGAGTCTGTCCTGGAGCTGACCGGTAAATTATCCGAAATTCAGTTCAAGGCAGAGGCTAATCCGGCCCTGCACCCAGGGCAGAGCGCAGCGATTTATTTCCAGGGTGAACGTGTAGGTTTCATCGGTGTGGTTCATCCGGAACTTGAACGTAAACTGGATCTTAACGGCCGCACAGTGGTGTTTGAACTGGAGTGGGACAAGGTCGCAAGCCGCGCCGTACCTCAGGCGCGGGAGATTTCTCGCTTCCCGGCAAACCGCCGTGATATCGCCGTTGTGGTGGCTGAAAACGTCCCCGCAGAAGATATTTTGGCAGAGTGTAAGAAAGTTGGCGCAAATCAGGTAGTTGGCGTAAACTTGTTTGATGTGTACCGTGGCAAGGGCGTGGCAGAGGGTTATAAGAGCCTGGCTATCAGTCTGGTATTGCAGGATACCGCTCGTACACTGGAAGAAGAGGAGATAGCCGTTACCGTTGCAAAATGTGTAGAGGCTCTAAAACAGCGATTCCAAGCATCCTTGAGGGATTGAACCTATGGCGCTTACTAAAGCTGAAATGTCAGAACACCTGTTTGAAAAGCTTGGGCTTAGCAAACGGGATGCCAAAGACCTGGTAGAACTGTTTTTCGAAGAGGTTCGTCGTGCTCTTGAAAACGGTGAGCAGGTTAAACTGTCAGGTTTTGGCAATTTTGATTTGCGTGACAAGAACCAACGTCCGGGGCGTAACCCGAAGACCGGCGAAGACATTCCGATTACGGCGCGTCGCGTGGTCACTTTCCGTCCAGGGCAAAAACTGAAAAGTCGGGTAGAGAACGCAAGCCCGAAAGAGTAAGTTGCGTGAAACCAAAAAAGGCCGCTTTAGCGGCCTTTTTCTTTTTAGAGGGAGTTTTCGGTTTATTCTTAGACTATATAAAATAAAAACGCCTACCCAATAAAATTGACACCGGCCCTTCACATTTAAATAATATATTTATTGCGGATTATTCTTATATGTATTTTACATTCTGATTGAGTGGAAATAAAGCAGGGGCCGAAGCCCCTGGAGATTAATAGTGATTGTAGTCGTGCCCCGGTCCGCTACCGCCACGATGACCCCCACCGTGAGGCCCGAAGCAGCAGGCGCTTAGCGCCGTGCTCAGTACTACAGTGCTTATAAATAGCGTACGGCATTCGGTTTTTTAGCTATTCGTTAAAGGTTGTTAGCGACTGTTTTATTCAAAAAAATAAAAAGTATGGAATGTGTAAGGGAGATGAAAACGATCCGAAAATAGGCGTTGGTGAGATAGGCGCAAAATAAGCACACTGATATAACCCACTCAGCAAGAAAATAAAGTCGGAGCGTACAATGAAAAAGATCCTGTTGCTGGTGTGTTTACCGCTGTTGCTGCCGGTGGCTGCGCAGGCGGATGTCTCTATCGATATCAACGTGCCGGGAGTGGCGGTGCATCTGGGGGATCAGGACCGTCGGGGTTACTATTGGGATGGTTATGACTGGCGTCCGCCGCAGTGGTGGCATGAGCACCAGGGGCGTGGCATGGGGGAGCGTAACAATCGGGGTATGTATTGGGATGGTGGCCGCTGGCAATCCTCGCCGCCGCGTGGTTACGATCATCGTGGCCCTGACCGGGGCGGTAACCCGTTCCACGGTGAACGCGATAATCGTAACGACGGCGACCACCGTGACAATGGCAACCATCATGATAACGGCGGTCGTGACAATGACCGTGGTAAGGACAATGGCCATGGTAAACCTTACCCGCAAAACGATAACGACCCGCGTCGCTGATTGATTCAACGGCGGCTGATTTTGCCATCACTTACGGGTGACCGGCAGGATTAGCTGCTGTTTTCCTGTGATTATCCTGATGCAATGCTTTCCCTTCGGGCACTAACCCCCTAATATTTGACCCAGACGTCAATTATTCGGCCGCCTTGGCGGCCAGCAGGGAATCGCCACGCCTATGCCAGCCAGCCAGACCTTTACCTTATTGCTGCACAAACAGCGCCATCGCGATAAACGCCATCTGTTGCTGCTAACGCTGGGCGTTGCCGTGGCCTTTGTTTTCAGCCTCAGTGCGGGCGACGTTTGGCTTTGGCCCTCACAGTGGTCGGGTGAGGCCGCGCAGCTGTTTGTCTGGCAACTACGCCTGCCGCGCGCGCTGGCAGTGATGTTGGTAGGGGCCAGCCTGGCGGTGGCCGGGGCGGTAATGCAGTCGCTGTTTGAAAATCCGCTAGCCGAGCCGGGTTTGCTGGGCGTCGCCAACGGCGCGGGGGTGGCATTGGTGCTAACGGTGCTGCTGGGCAACGGCCTGCTGCCGGTAGCATTTATGAGCCTGAGCGCCATTGCCGGTGCGCTGATCATGACCTTTCTGTTGCTGAGCTTTGCCCGTCGAAAACGTCTGACCAATGCGCGTCTACTGCTGGTGGGTGTTGCCTTGGGCATTGTGTGTAGCGCGGTGATGACTTGGGCGGTGTATTTTAGTTCCAGCCTGGACCTGCGCCAGCTGATGTATTGGATGATGGGCGGTTTTGGCGGTGTAGACTGGCGGCAGAAATGGCTGGTGCTGGCATTGTTACCGGTGCTGCTTTGGCTGTGTTGCCAGGGCAAGGCGCTAAACTTTATGGCGCTGGGTGAAGTACAGGCGCGTCAACTTGGGCTTTCCCTGCATCTGTGGCGTAATCTACTGGTGCTGGCCATCGGCTGGCTGGTGGGCGTCAGTGTGGCTTTGGCCGGGGTGATTGGTTTTGTCGGACTGGTCATACCGCACATGCTGCGTCTCAGTGGCCTGACCAATCAGCGATATTTATTGCCGGGCTGCGCACTGGCTGGCGCCGGTGTGTTGCTGGCGGCCGATGTGGTGGCGCGTATTACGCTGCTGTCGGCTGAATTACCCATCGGCGTGGTAACCGCCACGCTGGGGGCACCGCTATTTATCTGGCTACTGACCCGGGTAAAAAGCTTAAGGTAGTTTCTCTGTTCACCTGCAAGTAAAACAAGAGGATAAGCTCCATGACTCAAGCGATTTATGACATTCCGTTGAACACTATCGAGAATCAATCCACCACGCTGGGCAAATATAAAGGCAGCGTGTTGCTGGTGGTCAATGTGGCTTCGGAATGCGGCCTGACCAAGCAATATGCCGGGCTGGAAGCCCTGTACGAAACCTACCGTGACCAGGGTTTTGAGGTATTGGGCTTCCCATCCAACGAGTTCCTCGGGCAGGAGCCTGGCAGCAACGAAGAGATCCTGGCGTTTTGCCGTGGCACCTTTGGCGTTGAGTTCCCGATGTTTGCCAAGCTTGAAGTGAACAGCGAAAACCGTCATCCGCTGTACCAGGCGCTGATTGCCGCCGAACCGCAAGCCGTGGCGCCGCAGGACAGTGGATTCCTGGAGCGCATGAGCAGTAAAGGCCGGGCACCAAAGCAAACCGGTGACATTCTGTGGAATTTTGAGAAATTCCTGATCGGGCGTGATGGCAATGTGATCCAACGTTTCTCTCCGGATATGACACCGGAAGATCCTGCGTTGGTGGCCGCCGTCAAACAGGCGTTGGCCAAGTAATATAAAGAAGGAGCGATAATTCATAATGCTGCAACTCAGTCAGGTTGGGGTAGAAGGGCGTCTGGCCCCATTTTCAGCACAGGTCGATGCTGGGTTGCAGTTTCACCTTATTGGTCCGAACGGTGCCGGCAAAAGTACACTGCTGGCGTGTTTGGCAGGCATGCTGCCTGGCACGGGAGAGATCCGGCTGGCAGACCAGCCGCTGGCGGGTTATCAGGGCAATGAACTGGCTCTGCGCCGTGCTTATTTAAGCCAGCAACAGCCGCCAGTGGCGCTGATGCCGGTATTCCAGTATCTGGAACTGCACCGGCCTGCAGGTAGCACGGAACAGGCGCTGGAGAGCACTATTGTTTATCTGTGCCAGCGTTTTAAACTGATGGACAAGCTGCCGCGCATGCTGACTCAGTTGTCCGGCGGTGAATGGCAGCGGGTGCGGCTGGCCGCGGTATTACTGCAGGTTTGGCCGACGGTCAATCCTTACAGCCAACTGCTGTTACTGGATGAACCGACCAATAGCCTGGACGTGGCGCAAAAAGTAGCGCTGGATCGGTTACTGCGTGAGTTTTGTCAGAGTGGACGTAGCGCGTTGGTTTGCGCGCACGACCTTAATCATACCTTGCAGCAGGCCGATCGGGTCTGGTTGCTGCATGCCGGGCGCCTTGTCGCACAGGGAACCACGCGGGAAGTGATGGAGCCGGTATTGCTTTCACAGATCTATGACGTGGATTTTCACCTGCAGGCGGTAGGCGATCAACGCTGGATTATGACCAGGACGGCATAATGCGTTAGCGCATTGAAAATGCGACTTAAACGAAAAATAAACGGACCTGATATAAATAGCCGGATAACGACCGGCTTTATTTCCCCTTGCTTCCCAAAAATACCTCATCAATCTTGAAAGCCGTCGCTGAAGTGCTACGATGATTAAGTTCAAACAGAATAATTATATAATTACATATAACTATAACTAATTGATTTTGAAATCAATTAAATTTAATGATGATAGCCCCCGCAGATCAGATAGTTAGCTGATAATAAATTGCATCTTAAGGTTTAGTTAAGCTTGCGGCCGTACATTGGCAGTTAATCCATCAGGAACGATTCTCTCTGGCGTTTAATATTCGTTAAATAAAAGAGATCTACAGTGTCATTAAAGCAATTTGATACGTTTGGGGTTAACTATGGATCAATTTTTACCTTTCTCACGCCCGGCGATTGGCGATGAAGAGATCGCGGCGGTAGAAAAGGTATTGCGCTCAGGCTGGATCACCACCGGGCCGCAAAATCAGCAGTTGGAAAGTGAGTTCTGTGCCACCTTCGGCTGTAAACACGCCATTGCCGTCTGTTCCGCTACTGCAGGTATGCATATCACCCTGATGGCGTTGAACATTGGCCCGGGTGACGAAGTTATCACCCCGTCCCAGACCTGGGTTTCTACCCTCAACATGATTGAATTGCTCGGTGCGACGCCGGTGATGATTGACGTTGACCGAGATACGCTGATGGTCAGCGCCAGTGATGTTGAAGCCGCCATTACGACGAAAACCAAAGCCATTGTCCCGGTGCACTACGCCGGCGCACCGTTGCAGATGGATGCACTGCGTGAGGTGGCAAAACGCCATAATCTCCCCCTGATTGAAGACGCCGCTCATGCGGTGGGCGCCCGTTACAACGGTGAGTGGGTGGGGGCTCGCGGCACGGCAATTTTCTCATTCCATGCGATAAAAAACCTGACCTGTGCCGAAGGCGGCCTGATCGCCACCGACGACGACCAACTGGCAGATCGCCTGCGCTGTCTGAAGTTCCACGGCCTGGCCGTTGATGCTTTTGATCGCCAGCAGTTGGGGCGCAAACCCCAGGCCGAAGTGGTCGAGCCTGGTTACAAATACAATCTTTCTGATATCCACGCGGCTATCGCCGTGGTGCAGTTGGCCCGTCTGCCGCAGCTTAATGCTCGCCGCAAGGCGCTGGCGCAACGTTACCTCACCGCTCTGGAAGGTTCGCCTTTCCTGCCGTTGGGATTACCTGATTATCCGCACGACCATGCCTGGCATCTGTTTATGGTGCGCGTTGACGCTGAACGCTGCGGTATCGATCGCGACCAGTTGATGGAACGCCTGAAAGAAATGGGTATCGGTACCGGCCTGCATTTCCGCGCCGCCCATACCCAGAAGTTTTATCGCGATCGCTATCCGCAGCTTTCCTTGCCCAATACCGAATGGAACTCGGCACGTCTGTGCACCTTGCCGCTATTCCCTGATATGACCGACGCCGATGTTGATCGCGTGGTTAAAGCCTTGTCTTCTGTTGTGGAGTCGTTACGTGTCTCGCGTTGAACCGATAAAAAAAGTTTCGGTGGTGATCCCGGTCTATAACGAGCAGGAAAGTTTGCCTGCCTTGCTCGAACGTACTACCGCCGCCTGTAAACAACTGACCCAACCTTATGAAATTATCCTGGTCGATGACGGCAGCAGCGACAATTCTGCCGATATGCTGACCGCCGCGGCCGAACAGCCGGGCAGCTGCGTGATTGCCGTGTTGCTTAACCGTAACTATGGGCAGCATTCGGCGATCATGGCCGGTTTCAATCAGGTAAGTGGCGATCTGGTGATTACGCTGGATGCCGATTTGCAAAACCCACCGGAAGAGATCCCGCGTCTGGTGAAAGTGGCGGAAGAAGGTTACGACGTGGTGGGAACCGTGCGTGCCAACCGTCAGGACTCCTGGTTCCGCAAAAGCGCTTCGCGCATCATCAATATGATGATCCAACGTGCCACCGGTAAATCGATGGGGGATTACGGCTGCATGCTGCGCGCCTATCGCCGCCATATTATCGAGGCGATGTTGAACTGCCACGAGCGCAGTACCTTTATCCCCATTCTGGCGAATACCTTTGCCCGCCGCACCACTGAAATTGAAGTGCTGCATGCCGAGCGCGAGTTTGGTGATTCCAAATACAGCCTGATGAAGCTGATTAACCTGATGTATGACCTGATCACCTGCCTGACTACGACGCCGCTGCGTTTGCTCAGCGTGGTGGGCAGTGTGGTGGCGCTGTCAGGTTTTTTGCTGGCGGTGCTGTTGATCGCTTTGCGTTTGATTATGGGACCTGAATGGTCGGGCGGCGGGGTGTTCACCCTGTTTGCCGTGCTGTTTACCTTTATCGGCGCCCAATTTGTCGGCATGGGCCTGTTGGGAGAGTACATCGGTCGCATCTATACCGACGTTCGTGCTCGTCCCCGTTATTTTGTTCAGAAAGTGGTCGGTGAACAGCCGAACCACAATACTCAGGAAGAAGAATAATGAAAGCTATCGTATTTGCTTACCATGATATTGGCTGCGCTGGTCTGAAAGCGCTGACTGACGCGGGCTATGATATTCAGGCGGTATTCACCCATACCGACGATCCTGGTGAGAACAACTTTTTCTCCTCCGTTGCCCGTGTGGGTGCCGAATTGGAGCTGCCGGTTTATGCGCCAGAAGACGTTAACCACCCGCTGTGGATCGAACGTATCCGCGAGATGCAGCCTGACATTATTTTCTCATTCTATTACCGCAATATGCTGAGCGAAGAGCTGCTGTCACTGGCGCCAAAAGGCGGCTTCAATCTGCATGGCTCACTGCTGCCGCATTACCGTGGTCGCGCACCGGTAAACTGGGCGCTGGTAAATGGGGAAACCGAAACCGGTGCCACGCTGCACAAAATGGTTAAGCGTCCGGATGCCGGTGATATTGTTGGCCAGCACAAAGTGGCGATTGCCGCTAACGATACCGCGCTGACCCTGCACAAAAAAGTGTTGGAAGCGGCACAGGCGCTGCTGAAAGAGCAACTGCCGAAGCTGAAAAACGAGACGGCCTCATTCACCAGGCAAAATGAAGCTGAAGCCAGCTATTTTGGTCGTCGCACCGCGGCAGATGGTGAAATTCTGTGGCATAAATCAGCGCAGGAAATCAACAACCTGGTCCGTGCCGTGACCGAACCTTACCCTGGTGCTTTCAGCTACCTTGGCCAGCGTAAACTGATTGTCTGGCGTGCCCGCGTGCTGGATACCCGGCACGACAAGCAACCGGGTACCGTGCTCAGTACCTCTCCGCTGATCATTGCCTGCGGTGAAGGCGCGCTGGAAATTGTGGCCGGCCAAAACGATGTCGGTTTGTACGTGCAAGGCAGCCGTCTGGCGCAGGAAATGGGTATCGTCACCGACGTGCGCCTGGCCGCCAAGCCAAACGCAGTGATGAAACGCAGAACCCGCGTGCTGATCCTCGGCGTTAACGGCTTTATCGGTAACCACCTGACCGAACGCCTGCTGCGTGATGACCGCTATGATATCTACGGTCTGGATATCGGTTCTGACGCCATCAGCCGTTTCCTGGGTAACCCGCGTTTCCACTTTGTGGAAGGGGATATCAGCATCCACTCCGAGTGGATCGAGTATCACATCAAGAAATGTGACGTGATCCTGCCGCTGGTGGCGATTGCCACACCGATTGAATACACCCGCAACCCACTGCGCGTATTCGAGCTGGATTTCGAAGAAAACCTGAAAATCGTCCGCGACTGCGTGAAATACAACAAGCGCATTATCTTCCCGTCCACCTCCGAGGTGTACGGCATGTGTGACGACAAGGAATTCGACGAAGACCACTCACGCCTGATTGTCGGCCCGATCAACAAACAGCGCTGGATTTACTCGGTATCCAAGCAGTTGCTGGATCGAGTGATCTGGGCCTACGGTGCCAAAGAAGGCTTGAAGTTCACACTGTTCCGTCCGTTTAACTGGATGGGCCCGCGTCTGGATAACCTGGATGCCGCACGTATCGGCTCTTCTCGCGCCATTACCCAGCTGATCCTCAACCTGGTGGAAGGCTCGCCAATTAAATTGATGGACGGCGGGGCGCAAAAACGTTGCTTCACCGACATCAATGACGGTATCGAAGCGCTGTTCCGCATTATCGAAAACCGTGATGGCCTGTGCGATGGTCAGATCGTCAACATCGGTAACCCGACCAACGAAGCCAGTATCCGCGAGTTGGCAGAAATGCTGCTCGAAAGCTTCAACAATCATCCGCTGCGTGACCGTTTCCCACCGTTTGCCGGCTTCAAGGACGTTGAAAGCAGCAGCTATTACGGTAAAGGCTATCAGGACGTTGAGCACCGCACGCCGAGCATCAAGAATGCCCGCCGCTTGCTGGATTGGCAGCCAACCATCGCCATGCAGCAAACCGTCGCTGATACGTTGGATTACTTCCTGCGTACGACCGTTCAGGAAGGTGACGGTGCATGAAGAAAGTCGGTCTGCGAGTTGACGTAGATACCTTCAGCGGCACCCGGGAAGGGGTGCCGCAGTTGCTGGAGCTGTTCGACAAGTACAATATTCAGGCCAGTTTCTTCTTCAGCGTTGGACCGGACAATATGGGGCGCCATTTGTGGCGCCTTTTGCGTCCGAAATTCCTGTGGAAAATGCTGCGCTCCAATGCCGCGTCACTGTACGGCTGGGATATTTTGCTGGCAGGTACGGCCTGGCCGGGGCGTAATATTGCCCGTGCCCTGGGGCCGTTGATGAAACTGACTGCACAGGCTGGGCATGAAGTGGGGCTGCACGCCTGGGATCACCAGGGTTGGCAGGCCAAAGTTGGCCGTTGGTCAGAAGCGCAACTGATGCAGCAGGTTCAGCTCGGTGTGGATGCGCTGGCCAACAGTACCGGTCAGCCTGTCAAATGTTCGGCGGTTGCCGGTTGGCGTGCCGATACGCGGGTGCTGGAAGTGAAGCAGCGTTTTGGTTTTCACTACAACAGCGACTGTCGTGGCACCCATCCCTTCCGTCCGGTGTTAAGCGATGGCCGCCTGGGAACCGTACAGATCCCGGTCACGTTGCCCACCTTTGATGAGGTGATTGGCAGTGAAGTGAGTATGAATGATTTCAACGATTACATTCTGCGGGCGATTGAAAACGATCGCGGTGTGCCGGTGTATACCATTCATACCGAAGTGGAGGGCATGTCACAGGCCGCAATGTTTGAGCAGTTACTGCAGCGGGCGCAACGGCAGGGCATAGAATTCTGTCCGTTAAGCGCACTGTTGCCTCAAGATTTGGCGTCATTGCCATTGGGCCGCGTTGAGCGTGCTCCTTTCCCTGGTCGCGAAGGTTGGCTGGGTTGTCAAACCGATGTGAAGGACGATTCATGAAGGCGCTAAAAGGATCATGGGCTATTTTGTTGGCCATTTTTTTTGCTCTGGTTTACCTGATTCCGCTCAACGGCCGCCTGCTATGGCAACCGGATGAAACCCGCTACGCCGAGATTAGCCGCGAAATGCTGCAACGCGGCGACTGGGTAGTGCCACATTTGCTTGGCCTGCGTTATTTTGAAAAACCGGTGGCCGGCTACTGGTTCAATAACATCAGCCAATGGTTGTTTGGCGATACCAACTTTGCGGTGCGCTTCGGTTCGGTATTCAGTACCGGCATGACGGCGCTGCTGGTATTCGCACTGGCAATGCTGATGTGGCGCAATGCGCGCCGTGCCAGCCTGGCGACGTTGATTTTCCTGTCGATGGTTCTGGTATTCAGTATCGGTACCTACAGCGTGTTGGACCCGATGATCTCCTTGTGGCTGGCCGCCGCGATGGTCAGTTATTATCTGACGCTGAAAGCGACCACGGCCAAAGGCAAGCTGGGCGGCTACGTGCTGTTGGGGCTGGCCTGCGGCATGGGCTTTATGACCAAGGGTTTTCTGGCACTGGCGGTGCCGGTGATCGCGGTGATCCCGATTGTCATTCAACAGCGGCGAATTAAAGACCTGTTGATCTACGGCCCAGTGGCTATTGTGGTGGCGGTGCTGCTGAGCTTGCCTTGGGCGCTGGCCATCGCACAACGTGAGCCGGATTTCTGGAACTACTTCTTCTGGGTGGAGCATATTCAACGTTTCGCCGAGGACAATGCGCAACATAAAGCCCCGTTCTGGTATTACGTCCCGGTTTTGATGGCGGCGGTGTTGCCCTGGTTGGCACTGCTGCCGGGATCCTTGCTCAAGGGCTGGCGGGAACGCGTTCAGCGTCCGGAACTGTTCTTCCTGCTTAGCTGGGTAATGATGCCGTTGATCTTCTTCAGTATCGCCAAGGGCAAGCTGCCGACCTATATTTTACCGTGCATGGCACCCCTGGCATTGCTGATGGCAGCCTATGCCGAAGACTGCGTGGCGGCATTGCGCAGCAAGGTATTCAAGGTTAACGCCGTATTAAACGGATTGTTTGGCTTAATCTGCATCCTGGCGCTGGTGGTTCTGGGCTCCGGACTGTTACCCAAAGTGCATTTGTTTACCGCGCAAGAGTGGCCGAAGATTGCTATCGGTATTATCGCCTTTGCCGGTTGGTTGTTGTTTGCCGTAGTGTCGGTGCGTAATAATGCGCAACGCTGGAGCTGGGCAGCGGCTTGCCCATTGTTGCTGTGTTTGTTGATTGGTTACGCCATTCCGCAGCAGGTGACCGACTCCAAGCTGCCGCAAAACTTTATCCGGGTGAATATGGCTGAATTAGGCCATAGCCGCTACGTGCTGACCGACAGCGTTGGCGTAGCGGCTGGGTTGGCCTGGGAGTTGAAGCGCAGCGACGTATTGATGTTTAACCAGAAGGGGGAGGTGTCCTACGGTTTGGAGTATCCGGATGCCCGCAGCCATCTCATCAGCGACAGCGATTTCCCGCAGTGGCTGGCACAGGCGCGTAAACAGGGCGATGTCTCACTGGTGTTGCAGTTGTCGCGTGGAGAAAGCATTGATCAGCAAAAACTGCCGAAAGCAGATAAGGTTGAGGTGATGAATCGTCTGGCGTTGTTCTGGTACCAACAGCAGCCATGATAGTCGGCTATTTGTTGGTGGTACTGGTCAGTCTGCTCACCTGTGGTGGGCAGCTGTGCCAGAAACAGGCCGCTCTGAGCTGGCAGTTACCTCCCGAAGTCAGGCGGGGGGTAACGCTGCGCTGGTTGGCGCTGGCCGTTTTGCTGTTGGGGCTGGGCATGGCGGTGTGGCTTAATGTGTTGCAACGTTTGCCGCTCAGCCTGGCATATCCGACGCTCAGCCTGAATTTTGTTCTGGTGACGCTGGCCGCCCGCTGGCTGTTTAATGAGCCGACTACCGCACGCCATTGGTACGGAGTGGCTTCAATCATGCTGGGGATCCTGCTGATGAGTATCAATCCATGAGAGGTTATGCCTGGGGCGCGGCCAGCGTGCTGTTAGTCACGCTGGCACAGTTGCTGATGAAGTGGGGCATGGCGCAGATCCCCCTGATGTCATTTGCCGACGTCACCCTGAACCTGTTTATGCAGTATTGGTTGCCGTTAGTGGTGGTCAGCGGCGGTATTTTTGGCTATGCGCTGTCAATGCTGTGTTGGTTCTTCGCGCTGCACCATTTACCACTCAATCGTGCTTACCCGCTGTTGAGTGTAAGTTATGCGCTGGTCTATCTGGCGGCGGTGATCCTGCCCTGGTTTAATGAATCCGCCACGCTGCTGAAAACCTTGGGCACGCTGTTTATCCTGTTTGGCGTGTGGCTGATTAACAGTCAGGCCAAGGTAAAAACGCTCCAATAGCGCGAAAACCGGCGTCAATTCGATTATCTCCTTCACCATGCTTGCCTTTTTCCCCTACAGGGGGATAAATTAGCCCAAAATAGCGCTTTCCTTAGCTGGTGTCGGCTTTGCCTCGCAGGCGGTATGCTTTAGCGGGAGGCATAAAGCGGCAATCTGTTCAATGAAGGGATATTATGCGGATGCGTATTTGGTTTTTATTAGCCAGTTTAATTCTTGCCGGTTGTAGCAGCCATGCGCCGCCGCCGAGCGGCAAATTGGCCGATTCGATTGTGGTTGTCGCTCAGTTAAACGAACAGTTGCGTCAATGGTACGGTGCCCCTTATCGCTATGGCGGGTTAGACCGCGGTGGCGTCGACTGCTCCGGGTTTGTTTATCGCACCTTCAGCGATCGTTTCGATATGCAATTACCACGCTCTACTGAAGAGCAAACCTCGCTGGGAACCAAAGTCTCTCGCGATGAGCTGATGCCCGGCGATCTGGTGTTTTTCAAAACCGGTGGCGGTGAGAATGGTTTGCACGTTGGCATTTATGACACTAACGATCAGTTTATCCATGCCTCAACCAGCCGCGGCGTGATACGTTCCTCGCTGAACAACGTCTACTGGAAGAAGGTCTACTGGCAGGCGCGTCGCATTTAGCTCTAACCTCTTGATTTGGTGTATCATGGCGGTATCACATTGTTAACGGTGGCCGCCATGAGTAACTTACGCCTGTTGATTTCCGATTCCTACGATCCCTGGTTCAATCTGGCAGTGGAAGAGTGCATCTTCCGCGAAATGACTACGCAGAAAATTCTGTTCCTGTGGCGCAATGCCGAAACCGTGGTCATTGGTCAGTCACAAAACCCCTGGAAAGAGTGCAACACCCGCCGCATGGAGCAGGACGGTATTCGTCTGGCACGCCGCAGCAGCGGCGGTGGTGCGGTATTCCACGATTTGGGCAATAGCTGTTTTACCTTTATGGCGGGCAAACCCGGTTACGATAAAACCGTCTCTACCGGCATTATTCTGCAAGCTCTGGCTCAGTTGGGCATTAAGGCCACCGCATCGGGACGCAATGACCTGGTGATTGATACCGCAGAGGGCGTGCGTAAAATCTCCGGCTCGGCCTATCGGGAAACTCAGGATCGCGGGTTCCACCATGGCACCTTGTTGCTGAACGCGGATCTCAATCGCCTGGCCGACTACCTTAATCCGGACCCTAAAAAATTGCAGGCCAAGGGCATCACCTCGGTACGTTCTCGCGTTGCCAATCTGGCGGAGTTTAAAGCCGATATCAGCCACCAGCAGGTGTGCGACGCAATCACTCAGGCGTTCTTTGAGCATTATGGTGAGACTGCGAAAGCAGAAATCATTTCGCCTGACGTTTATCCCGATTTGCCGGATTTTGCCGCGCAGTTTGCCAAACAAAGCAGTTGGCAATGGAATTTCGGCAAGGCGCCGGCATTCAGTCACCTGCTGAATGAACGGTTTGTCTGGGGTGGGGTAGATATCTTCTTTGACGTGGAAAAAGGCGCCATTTGCCGGGCGCAGATTTTTACCGACAGTCTCAGCCCGGCACCGTTGCAACGGCTGGCCGAGATGCTGGTGGGCTGTACCTATCGCAGCGAGGCGTTGGCGAATTGCTGCGATGCTTTGATTGTGCAGTACCCAGAGCAGGCCGCAGAATTAACCGAGCTGCGACAATGGTTGCTTGAAACGATCAAATAACGTTCGGATCCTGAATGCTCCGGGATGAGGCAACTCATCCCTTTTTTACGCCGCGAGTTTGCCTCTCTTTCATGCCGTAATCTTTTTTTGCAAAAAAATGCAGTAAAAACACTCAGGTAGCATATTTTACCCGAAAATCAAGGTGGGCATTTTTTTGCCGATTCAATGCAAGGAATAACGCCAGGAATTGATGCGTTATTAAATTTAATCAGTTAAGCTCACTGCGTTGTACATAGGCCAGAGATACGGATCTGATATTTAACGCGGAATAGGAATTTCTTTAATTAAAACAATGTCGATAAGTCAAATTTTCAGAATTATCTTATCACATAAGCCAAATACTTCTCAAATTCATGCCGTGGGTCACGGTTGTTGCCTTAAGCCAAATTGTTTTCATCTCCGTGTTATGTCCGTCTAATATAGCTTTAATCTATCAATTAAATGATAAATTATGACTGGCTGTATTGATATTTCCGATTAATCTCACAGGGATTGATCGATAAAATATATTGATATACGATGAGATGTTCGCCATTCAGCCTATGGCATTGAAATGAAAATCCAACTCGAAGCTGACTTTATTAGTAGCTATGTTTTTCAACCTGTTTACTCAATGGAGGGCAGGCTGTTGGCGGTAGAAATCTTGAACCGTTTTAATAGCCTGGACGGTGATTTGGCGATGCCGGCTGACATTGGGATTAATTTATTGTCCACCGAGCAAAGGATTGAGTTATTTAATGAACAATTGAGTTTGGCGGAGCAAAATGCCGCCTGGTTTGTCGAAAACGATGTATTGTTGACGCTTGACGTCGAAGAAATCCTGGTCGATTTGATTCTTGCTGACGATCAATTGTGCGAACGGATCAGACAATGGTCATTTATCGCCTTTGAAATCAGCGAGGGTTTTCCGAATCTTTCGGCGGGGAAAAACAATGAAAAAATTCGTCGGCTTAGTGAGAAATTCTCACTGTGGTTGGACGACTTTGGTTCTGGTCAGGCAACTCTGACCGCATTGTATGATGGTCTATTCGACTACGTGAAAATCGATAAGCGATTTTACTGGCAGCTGTTTACCCACCAGGGTTATGACGTGGTCATTGATTCGCTATTAAAGAATATCAATCTGCTGTGCAAGGGAGTCATCGTCGAAGGAATAGAGAGGGAGGAGTATTTTAATAAGCTCAGACACGCCGGTGTTTTTGGCCTGCAAGGTTTTTTATGGCCCAGCGTTGGTGTGGATAATTTGGCGGCGTTACGGGTAACGCCCGATGAGTTCAAAAACAATAATTGAGAGTACTACACACACAATGGTTCCAATAATGGTCGGGATGAAGTTGGCTGCTATCCCGGTACTGTTATTCATTATCATTCTCTCGCTGATAAAGTATTTTATTCATCAGCGCAAAAAGGCTTTTAAGCCGTATCGGTATACATAAAAGCCAATCCCCTCGCATCTGTCCTGGTATCAGGCAGATGCGTTCTCCCTGCATTTCTTCCGTGTTAATCCCCACGCCCAGGCTCTACACTAGGTGGAACGGAGGGCCTATGCCGCAGTTTGAAAATGCTTACCAACAACAATTAGCCGGTTTTTATACCGAATTGAACCCCACGCCGTTAACGGGGACTCGCCTGCTGTATCACAGCGAGCCACTGGCGCGTGAGCTGGGGCTGGACGAAAGCTGGTTTACCCAGGATAAAACCCCTATTTGGGCGGGAGAAACGCTGCTGCCGGGTATGCGGCCGCTGGCACAGGTGTACAGCGGACATCAGTTCGGCGTCTGGGCCGGGCAATTGGGTGATGGTCGCGGCATTTTGCTGGGTGAACAGCGGCTGGCGGATGGTCGCAGCATGGACTGGCATCTGAAAGGGGCCGGGCTGACGCCGTATTCACGTATGGGCGACGGCCGTGCGGTGCTGCGCTCGGTGATCCGTGAGTTCCTGGCTTCCGAGGCGTTGCATCATCTGGGCATTCCAACCACGCGTGCGTTGACCATTGTGACCAGCGATCAGCCCGTCTATCGCGAACAGGCTGAACGTGGGGCGATGCTGCTACGCGTAGCGGAAAGCCACGTGCGTTTCGGCCATTTCGAACATTTTTATTACCGTAAGCAGCCGGAGCAGGTGCAGCAGTTGGCTGATTTTGTGATTGCCCGCCACTGGCCGCAGTTTAAAGGTCAGAGTGATGGCTATCTGCTGTGGTTTACCGATGTGGTCGAACGCACCGCCCGGCTCATCGCCCATTGGCAGACCGTCGGCTTTGCTCACGGCGTGATGAACACCGATAACATGTCGATTTTGGGTATCACCATCGACTATGGTCCCTACGGCTTCCTTGACGATTATAAGCCCGACTATATCTGTAACCATTCCGATCATCAGGGGCGTTATGCCTATGATAACCAACCGGCGGTGGCGCTGTGGAATCTTCACCGCCTGGCACAAACCTTGTCCGGGCTGATGAGCACCGAGCAGTTGCAAAATGCGCTGGCGGCCTATGAACCGGCCCTGATGCGTGCCTATGGGGAACAGATGAGAGCCAAGCTCGGCTTTTTCACCCAGTCGCAGCAGGATAATGATTTGCTGACCGGATTGCTGAGTCTGATGGCGCAAGAGGGCCGGGACTATAGCCGGACATTCCGCTTGCTAAGCCAGACGGAGCAGCAGCAGGCGCAGTCGCCGCTGCGAGATGAATTTATCGATCGCGCCGCATTCGATGGCTGGTATCAGCAGTACCGCCAGCGCCTGCAGCAAGAACAGATAAGTGACGCGCAGCGCCAGCAGGCGATGAAGGCAGTGAATCCGAAGCTAATCCTGCGCAACTATCTGGCGCAACAGGCGATAGAAAGCGCCGAACAAGATGATGTCAGTAAGCTGGCGCGGCTGCATCAGGCGTTACTGGCGCCATTCGCGGATAACCCGGAGTATGACGATCTCGCCGCGTTGCCGCCGGACTGGGGCAAACATCTGGAAATTTCTTGTTCTAGCTGATTGACGAAGAAAGATGACGGGCGCGGTACAGCGCGCCCGGTAAAGAAACTACTGACGCAAATAGACCTGTGGCAACGCCACTTCCGGGTGATGAACCACGCCCAGATCTGCCTGATACCAACGGGTGAGGATCTCTGCCTGCAATACTTCCTGCGGCGTGCCCGTCGCGACCAATTGCCCCTGATGCATCAATAAAATACGATCCGCATACAATGCCGCGAGATTGAGATCGTGCAATACGCAGCACACTGCAATCGGCTGTTGCCGCGTCAGCGTACGCAGCAGCCTGAGCGTATGTTGCTGGTGGTAGAGATCCAGCGCCGAGGTCGGTTCGTCCAGAAACAGCCAGGCCGGCGTTGGCTGCGGTTGCCAAAGCTGCGCCAGCACGCGGGCGAGTTGCACTCGTTGCTGTTCACCGCCGGAGAGCTGGCGATAATCGCGCTGGGCCAATTCGAGACAGTCGGTTTGCGCCATTACCTGTTGTACCGCCCGTTGTGCGTCGCGTTTGCCGTGGGGTGCACGGCCCATACTGACCACTTCCTCTACGGTAAAGGGGAAGGCCAGATCGCTATGTTGACGCATTACCGCGCGCACTTTCGCCAACTGCTGTGGTTGCCACTGTTCCAGCGGTCGCCCGAGCAACTGACATTCGCCACAGCCTGGGGCCAGATAACCGGTTAACAGGCGCAGTAACGTCGACTTACCCGCGCCGTTCGGCCCGATAATTGCCACCATTTCACCGCTATTGATACTCAGTGAGACATCGTTGATCAGCCGCCGCGAACCCAGGCTGTAACGTAACTGCTGCGCCGTCAGGCTTGCTGTGTTATCCACCTACGCGCTCCCGCTGGCGCATCACCAGCCATAAGAAATAAGGCCCGCCGATCAGGCTGGTCATCAAACCGACCGGCATTTCTGCCGGAGCCACCAGCGTGCGTGCCAGCGTATCGCTGACCAACAGCAGGCAGGCTCCCCCCAGTGCAGAACAGGGCAGCAGCCAGCGGTGGTCGCCGCCGAGGCGCATGCGCACCAGATGCGGCACCACCAGACCGATAAAACCAATCACGCCACTCATCGCTACCGCTGCGCCTATCAGTAATGCGCTCAACAACAGCAGCTGTAACTTGGCACGCTGAACATTCACACCGAGGTAATGCGCCTCCTCATCTCCCAGTTGCAGCAGATTCAGGCGGCGCGCCTGTAATAGTGTCAGCAGGGTGGCCGGCAGGATCAGCGAGGCGGAAACGCCCAGGGTGGGCCATTGTGACTGGCTCAGGCTGCCCATCATCCACAGTGAAAACTGACGCAGTTGCTGGTCATTACTGAGGTAAGACAGCACGCCAATCGCTGCCATGCACAGGGCGTTGATGGCGATACCCGCCAGCAACAGGCGCGACAGGCTGCCGTGGCCGCTGCGGCTGATGCCGTAAATCAACAGCGATACCAGCATGCTGCCGAGAAATGCCGCCAGCATGTGGCCATACAGGGCAATCACCGGCGGCAGGGCCAGCGGCATAACGATAATCAGCGCAACAAACAGCGCGCCGCCGCTACTGATCCCCAACAGGCTGGGATCGGCCAAGGGATTACGGAACAACCCCTGCATCACGGCGCCGGACACCGCCAACGCGCAACCTATCACCACCGCCAGCAGCACGCGCGGCAAACGGATATTCAGCCAGATATGCCAGGAGGTGTCGCTGAACGGCTGTTGCCACAGGGTGCGGAATGACAGCGTCAGCGCCCCCATATTGGCCGCGCCCAAAGCCAATAGTGCCAACAGTACCAGCAGGCTGGTCATCGCCAGGCGGGGAGAGGTACGGCAGCGCATTACTTTTGCTCCGCCGCATGACGCAGCTTGGCCAGCGCGGCGGGAGTTTCCAGCCCGAAGCCCAGCAGCGCCATATCGTCAACCACCAGTACGCGATGCTGTTTGCCCGCCGGGGTGAGTGCCATGCCAGGCAATTTCCACAGCTCCTGTTCGCCGCCGAGCGTTTTTACGCCGTCGGTGGTGACCAGCAGCAAATCCGGCGCGCTGGCTATCACGCCTTCCTGCGAAAGCGGGCGATAGCGGCTGAATCCTTGCATGGCGTTTTTCAGACCCGCAGCGGTGATGACCGCGTCGGCGGCCGTGTGTTGCCCGGCGGCCATGGGCGTAATACCACCGTGGCTCATGACGAACAACACCCTGACCGGCAACGCATCGGTTTTCACCGCCGCCAATTGCTGCTGGTAACGGGTGCTCAACTGCTTGCCCTGCTCGGTGCGCTGAAGCGCACTGGCGATCACAGCGATTTTTTCCGGCACGCTTTGCAAGGTGGTATCGCCGGGAATGCGCACCACTTTAACGCCACTCTCTTCCAGCTGTTTGAGCACCAGCGCCGGCTCGGCCAATTCGGTGGTCAGCACCAGCGTGGGTTTCAGCGCCAAAATACCTTCGGCATTAAGCTGGCGCATGTAACCGACGTCCGGCAGTTTTTTAACGGTTTCCGGCTGCAGGCTGGTGCTGTCTCGCGCTATCACTTCATCGCCCGCGCCCAGGGCGAAGGCAATTTCGGTGACGTCACCGCCTATCGAGACAATACGTTCCGCCGCCGCAGCGGTGAACGGCAACGCCAGCGCAATGCACAGCGCCAGACGACGGGTCAATGAAGGTTTCATGCGGCAACGTCCTTGGGTTCAAGCGCGGCAACCTGCTCACGCCACTGAGTTTGCTCCGGCTGGCCTTCGGTACGCTGGCCGTAAAGTTGAGCTATCTGCGTGCCGTCGGCGGCAAACAGTTCCAGACTGGTGACGAAGCCGTCTTTGGTGGGCTTGCGGGTGATCCAGCTTTCGGCGATCGCATCTTCGATCAGGTGCAGGGTGAAGCGGCGATTGAACACGTTAATCCAGCCTTCCTGCGGCATCAGGCGTTCAATCTGACCGGTAAAGATCTGCACGCAGCCAAGGTTGCCGACAAAAATCATGATTTCGTTCTGCAGGCCCATCGCGGCGTTAAGCAATTGGCTCAGGGCGCTGTTATCGACCCGATAGGCCAAATCGTTACCGACGGCGCTGAAGGCTTGCTGGCGGGTCAGTTTGTTGCGGCTCAACAACTGGAAGAACTGGTGAACGTCGGTCATTGCACGCCATTCCTGGTCAATTTTGTCGGCATCTGGCGAGGCGTTACTGACCGTGGCGTCTGCCGGTTGCAGTTCCAGCGTCGGGTTTTCCGCATTCAGGTGGCGTTCAACCAGCGCCATCCAGGCTGGGAGATCGGTTTCATCGGTGGTGTAAACCTTATGCAGTGCGTCGCCCTGATGATCGAAGAACTGAATGCTGTGGCGTACGCCGCGCTTGTTGGTTTCGCTCATGGCGAAAGCGCTGGCCCACTGGTTGAGGAACAGGCGCAGATCCAGCTCACGCGGATTGAGGATCAACCCGGCATGACCGTTCAGGTGCTGGTTGCGATAACGACCCATTTGCTCATGCACCGCGTAGCTATTACGGGTAATGGATTTGGTGACGCCTACCTGTTCGAGTTCGGTCAGCAGGGTACGGGCATCGGCCTGCAGACGACGGGTGTCCTGACCGACGCGGGCGTGGGTCAGCTCCGCTTCGCTGACGCCAAGAATTTCAGCCAGGTCACGCGCATATTTGCCTGGGTTATCAATTTTTGCCTGCTGGTAGCGTTCATATAGGGTATTGCTCATTGCGGGTTCTCCTGTGTGTGAATCAAGCGGCGGGCAATCTTCATGCCCGCCGGATTTAAAACGTTACCACTGATAGCTGACCAGCAGTTTGGCATTACGCCCGTCCTGCGGTATGCCCTGTGGCGAGTAATATTCTTTATCAAAGGCGTTGCCCAGCACCACCGTGGTGGTCACGCCCTGCAGGCGTTCGCGGCCTTTATAGCTCAGGTAAAAATCGTTGACGCCGTAGCCGCCTTGTTCTGCGGTGCCGGTTTCTACGCGGGTGGCTCGTTGGGCCACAGTGGCCACCCAGCCGGTGGACAGGCCGGTTTCACCCAGTGGAATATCCAGCGTGCTGGTTACCGTGTCCGGATTGATGCTGTTTAGCCATTCGCCGCTGCTTTCGTTCTTGCCACGAGTGCGGTTGTACGCCAGGTCCCAGCCAAAAATGGCGGTTTTATAGCTCAGCGTTGCGTCCCAGCCCCAAATTTTTGCACGGTCGATATTGGTCGAGAAAGTGGTGCAGCTGATGCAATAAGGGCCACGAGGGCCACGACCCAGCTCCATGGTGACATCCGTGGTGATGTAGTCGCGGGCTTTGGTATCAAAGTAGCTGGCTTTGAATTGCAGGCTGTCATCAGCCAGTAGCAAATCGTCAAAGCGTAGCCCGAAACCGTATTCCTGGGTGGCATTGGTTTCCGGCTTCAGGTTCGGGTTAGGCACCCAGTTGTTGGTAATGGTGGTCGGCCCCATGGGGATAGAGAAGTGCTTGGAATCGTTGTACATCTCTCCCATTGTCGGGGCGCGGAAAGCCTGCGAATAAGAACCGAACAGCATTAACCAGTCGGTTGGCGTCACTGTAACGGCGCCGCGCGATGACCACTTGTCGGCGTCAACATCGGCGTAACCGTCGCTGGAACCCTTGTAGTTATCGTAACGCGTCCCGGCAAGCAGGGTGACCGGCAGGTCGCGCAGGGTAATTTCGTCCTGCAACCAGCCGGAAGCAAAGTTGATCTTCGCCTGTGGGAAGCTTTCTGTCGCGCCCCCCGGTGTCTGCTCCTGCTTGTAAGCTTCGCTGCCGTAGGTCAATAAGTGAGAGGCGAAGGTATCGGCAAACAAACGGCTGCGGTTTTCGAGTTTGGCACCGCGAGTGGTTTGCTTGCGCGCTTCATCTTCACTGCCGTTGGTGTGGGCGTTGATCTCCACTTCGGAGTAATAGATTTTGGCTTCGGCGTCGAGCCAATCCTGACCCACAGGCTTCAGTTTGTAGCCAAGCTGGCCGTCGCGTTGAATAGTCGAGCGGTCGGTCATCAGGTTACCGCTGCTGCTGGCCGATTCCTGCGGGTTTTTCGGCTCTTGCGCCCGGTTATTGTAGTAGCGCAGGTCGCCGCTCAATGACTGATTCTCATCGAGCGTCCAGGTCCCCTTGGCCAGCAGATTGCTGATGGTTTCATCATTGGGTGCATCGAAGCCGTTGCCCTGACGCAGATTGCCGACGTCGCGGGTGCCAAATGACAGCAGGCCGTCGAGATTGTCGGTTCTGCCGTAGGTGCTGGCCCCCATGCCGAGGCTGTGGTCGCCGCTGCCGGCGGTGCCATACACCCGGTAGCCACTATTATGGCCGGGTAACAGCAGATCGGCGGCATCTACGGTTTCATAAGCAATTACGCCGCCCAGTGCGCCGCTGCCATACAGCAGGGCGGAAGGGCCGCGTACGACTTCGATGCGTTTCACCAGTGCCGGATCGAGGAAGGTGGCGCCAAGGTGGCCGGTATCGGTGCCCTGACGGATGCCATCCACCAGCGTCAGCACGCCATTTTTACCGTAGCCACGCATGAAAACATCCTGACCATTACTGCGACCGGTGCCATTGACGGTAATGCCCGGTACGCGGCGCAGCATATCGCCGGCGCTGGTAGCGGTTTGGCTTTGCGGCGTATCGGCCTCGATCACCGTGACCATCATCGGTGCTTCAAAACTGCTGCGCGCATTGCCGGTGGCGGCTACCGTCATGGTTTCGTCGCTGGCTTTGTCCTTTTTAACCGGTGCCGTCGCCGAGGAAGAAGAAGGGGTTTCGCTGGTTTGTGCAAAAGTCACCGTCGGCAGAGTACAGGCAATCGCCAGACTCAATGCGGATAAACGCAGCCGGGTGGAATAGATCAGAGGCATGTCGCAACTCTCCGTATGTTTTAAACATATCAATAGATTTGCTGGCTGCCTGGATCAAAAAGGATCTGGGTGGCTGGCGTTAAGGGATGGGAATTATTTGGTCAGGATCAATTTCCCGGCTTTGGTCTGTCGTAACTGATAGCGCTGGCCCTGATGGATGATGATCGCCACGCCATCGGCATCGAGCAGTTGCGCACTGTCGTAGCAAGGCGGCGTGGCCAGGCCACTTTCAGCGGTGTGAGCAGCCTGGGCAGGCGTGTTGTGGTGGTGATTATCCATCGTCATGTGTTTATAAAACAGACCGTTAAATAGTAATTAATATCAAAGTGAGAATCATTATCATGTGAACGAAAGGTTACATCAAGGAAAATTTTCTTACCAATGGAAGCTTTTTGCAGGAAGGGGATGTGGCACGGGCCGAGATGGCTCAGCCCGTAAAATTCAGGGTTATTTCAGCAGGGTTTCAATGCGGTCAAACAGGCGTTCGGGTTTGGTGATCGGCGCGTAGCGTTTCACCCGTTGGCCGTCAGCGGTCAGCAGGAACTTGGTGAAGTTCCATTTAATGCGTTGAGTGCCCAGCACGCCCGGTGCCAGGCGCTTTAACTCGTTGAACAACGGATGCGCGCCTGGGCCATTAACTTCAACCTTGCTGAATAGCGGGAAGCTGACGCCATAGTTCAGCGTGCAAAAGTTGGCAATCTCCAGCGGATCGCCGGGTTCCTGCGCGCCGAACTGATTGCAGGGAAAGCCCAGCACCATCAGGCCGCGTTCGCGATAGTACTGCCACAGGTTTTCCAGCCCGTGATATTGAGGAGTAAATCCGCATTTGCTGGCGGTGTTGACCACCAGATAAGCCCGGGCGGGGAAATCGCCCAGGGTTTTGTGTTCCCCTTGCAGTGTGACGCAGGGGATGGATAACAGTGAGTGGATCATGCCGGACTCCAAATCCTTTTCAGGGGGGATACAAGAATTGCTACCAGTATAGATGAGCAGGGCACAGACGGAAAAACCGGGGCGGGCGCCCCGGCGCTGGGATCAGAAGCGGGTGTCTACCGCATCGGCCAGCATGGCCAGCAGCTGTTCGCTGTCGGACCAGCTCAGGCAAGGGTCGGTGATCGATTGCCCATAGGTCAGTGGCTGACCGGCAACGATTTTCTGGGTGCCTTCCACCAGGAAGCTTTCTGCCATTACACCGGCAACGGCGACGGAACCGGCGCGGATCTGCTGGCAGACGTTTTCGGCCACTTCCAGTTGGCGACGATGCAATTTCTGGCAGTTGCCGTGGCTGAAGTCGATCACCAGTTGCTCCGGCAAATCGAATTCGCGCAGGCTGTCGCAGGCGGCGACCACATCGGTTGCGTGGTAGTTCGGCGTCTTGCCGCCACGCATGATGATATGGCCATAAGGATTGCCGCTGGTCTGATAGATAGTCATCTGGCCGTGCTTGTCCGGTGACAGGAACATATGGCCGGCGCGGGCCGCACGAATGGCGTCAATCGCGATACGGGTGTTGCCGTCGGTGCCGTTTTTAAAGCCCACCGGGCAGGACAGTGCCGAAGCCATTTCACGGTGGATCTGGCTTTCGGTGGTCCGTGCGCCAATCGCGCCCCAACTGATCAAATCAGCAATGTATTGGCCGACCACCATGTCCAGGAACTCGGTGGCGGTTGGCAGGCCGAGCTGGTTCACTTCCAGCAGCAGCCTACGCGCCATTTCGATCCCGCGATTGACCTGGAAGGTGCCATCCAGCGCCGGATCGGAGATCAGGCCTTTCCAGCCCACCACGGTGCGCGGTTTTTCAAAATAGGTGCGCATCACGATTTCGAGGCGATCCTGATAACGGATGCGCAGCGCATTCAACCGGCCGGCATAATCGATGGCGGCGTCAAGATCATGGATAGAGCAGGGGCCGATCACCACCAGCAGGCGACGATCTTCGCCGGTCAGGATTTTTTCAATTCGCTGCCGTGAGGCCGTTACGTTGTCCGCGATTTCCGCCGAGATTGGCAACTTCTCCGCCAGCTCTTGCGGCGTGACGAGGCTGTCGATGCGCGCGGTCCGCAGTTCATCTGTTTTGTGCATGATTTTCTCTAAAGACTGTTCTTCGCTGCGGCAGGAGTGCCGGGAAGTGATGGCGATCACAATAACGTAAAAACCGATGAATTCAACCGGAGAAACTGTGTTCTGTTGATCAAAATCGCTAAAAAAAGCACAAAAAACGTGGCCGGTGGGGAAATAAACAACACGCGGCAGGAGACAGGCCCGCCGCGTTAAGGCTAGAACATGCGGCGGCTCATGCCCAGAATATCCAGGATTTTGGTCGAGATCTCTTCCACCGAATAATTGGTGGTGTTCAGATAACGGATCTGGTTTTTACGGAACAGTGCTTCCACTTCCGCCAGCTCCATCCGGCACTGGCGAATGGAAGCATAACGGCTGTTTTCACGCCGTTCTTCACGGATGGCGGCTAACCGCTCCGGGTCGATCGTCAGGCCGAAAAGCTTGTGCTGAAACGGCTTCAGCGCGGCGGGGAGGTGCAAGTTGTCCATATCGTCGGCGGTAAACGGATAGTTGGCCGCGCGGATACCGAACTGCATGGCCAGATACAGGCTGGTGGGAGTCTTACCGCAGCGCGAAACGCCGAGCAAGATCACCTGCGCCTGATCGAGATTACGCAGCGAAATGCCGTCATCATGGGCTAACGTGTAGTCAATAGCCGCGATACGGGCGTCATATTTGCCGAGGTTGCTGGCGGTCAACCCGTGGGTGCGGTTAGGCACCGGGGTAGGTTCTACCTCCAGTTCCCCCTGCAACGGGCCAACCAGCGCCTGCACGATGTCCTGGCAGAAACCTTCGCTCTGGGTAATGACTTTGCGAACTTCTGGCGAAATGATTGAGTAAAACACTAACGGGCGCACGCCGGTATCACGATAGATATCGTTAATCTGCTGGCAAACCCCACGGGCCCGCGCTTCGGTTTCCACAAAGGGCAGCGTAAAGGTGGTGGCCTTGACCGGAAATTGCGACAACACCGCGTGGCCCAAAACCTCTGCGGTGATCGCCGTACCGTCCGAAATATAAAAAACGCTTCTTTCCACCCGGGGCTCCTTAGCTGAAATAGTGACGTCATTATCACGTCTGCTGGCCCTTATCATGGGCTGCAGATGATTCAACGGTAAAGGGGCGGGCAAAAAAATTGTGATAATGCGGGCAGAGTCGATGAATAAACAGGTCGGTCAGGGAATAAACGCTGGCGATAGAAACACTGGGATAAAACACTATTTTAAATTTTATGAAAAGCGGGCGTTTATTTCCCGTGAGGAATTATTAGCCATGATGACGCAATTTTCACCAAAGACTGCGTAAATAACATGGTTTTTAAAACTGAAGTTTAAAAAATACTTAATTTGTTGAGATTTAAGCTATTAGTGCGACAGGGAACGGTTCCAGGCCGGTTTTGCGTTTCAGGAAGTTTTCCTAAAATCCACTTTCTTCACCGGGTTGATCGATTCACCTTTCCATTTCCTATGGATCATTGTGCTAGTCTGACTCGGCACCGTTTTAGCGGCGCTGAGAAAGCAAGCGAATTAAATCCGTCTATACCCTACTGATAGCAATAAGGATTGTCTCGATGTCCAACAATGGCCCAGACTTGCGTAATGTGCTTTGGTACAACCAGCTCGGCATGCACGACGTTGACCGTGTCGGCGGCAAAAATGCCTCCCTCGGTGAAATGATCACCAATCTTTCCGATTTGGGCGTTGCCGTGCCAAACGGTTTTGCCACCACCGCGCAGGCGTTTAACGATTTCCTCGAGCAAAGCGGTGTTAACCAGCGCATCTATCAGTTACTGGATCAAACTGACGTTGACGATATTGCTCAATTGACCAAGGCGGGCGCGCAAATCCGTCAATGGATTATCGACACGCCGTTCCATGCGGAATTCGAGCGTGAGATTAACCTGGCTTACCAGCAACTGGCCGACGGCGAGCCGGAAGCGTCATTTGCCGTGCGTTCTTCCGCTACTGCAGAGGACATGCCGGATGCCTCTTTCGCCGGCCAGCAGGAAACCTTCCTTAACGTGCAGGGTATTGACGCCGTCATGGTGGCGATTAAGCACGTTTTCGCCTCCCTGTTTAACGACCGCGCCATTTCCTACCGGGTGCATCAGGGTTATGACCACCGCGGCGTGGCCTTGTCGGCCGGCGTACAGCGCATGGTGCGTTCTGACCTGGCATCTTCCGGCGTCATGTTCACCATCGATACCGAATCCGGTTTTGATCAGGTGGTGTTTATCACCTCCGCCTTCGGCCTGGGCGAAATGGTGGTGCAGGGCGCAGTCAACCCGGACGAGTTCTATGTGCACAAACCAACGTTGCTGAGAGGCAACCCGGCTATCGTGCGCCGCAACCTCGGCTCGAAGAAAATCCGCATGGTGTATGCGCCATCGCAGGATCACGGCAAGCAGGTACAAATTGAAGACGTGCCAGAGCAGCAACGCAATCGTTTCTCTCTGACCGACGAAGAAGTTCAGGGGCTGGCACATCAGGCACTGCTGATCGAAAAACACTACGGCCGCCCGATGGACATCGAGTGGGCCAAAGACGGCCATACCGGCAAATTGCTGATCGTGCAGGCCCGTCCGGAAACCGTGCGTTCGAACGAGCAAACGATGGAGCGTTACCAGCTTAACGCGACCAGCCCGGTGCTGGTGGAAGGGCGCGCTATCGGCCACCGCATTGGCGCAGGTCCGGTGAAGGTCATCCATAACATCAGCGAGATGGACCGCATTGAGCCAGGCGACGTGCTGGTGACTGACATGACCGACCCGGATTGGGAACCGATCATGAAGAAAGCCGCTGCCATCGTCACCAACCGTGGCGGCCGTACCTGCCACGCGGCGATCATTGCGCGTGAACTGGGCATTCCGGCGGTGGTTGGCTGCGGCAACGCGACCGATCTGCTCAAAGAAGGTCAACAGGTCACCGTTTCTTGTGCAGAAGGCGATACCGGTTTCGTCTACAGCGATATCCTCGATTTTAACGTGCAGAGTTCCGAAGTGACCGAACTGCCGGATCTGCCGTTAAAAATCATGATGAATGTCGGCAACCCTGACCGCGCCTTTGACTTCGCGCGTTTGCCGAATGAAGGTGTGGGTCTGGCCCGTCTGGAATTTATCATCAACCGTATGATTGGCGTGCATCCGAAGGCGTTGCTGGAGTTTGACCAGCAGACTCCGGAGCTGCAGGCGGAAATCAGGACGCTAATGCAGGGCTACGACCATCCGGCCGAGTTCTATGTCGGTCGTTTGACGGAAGGGATCGCCACGCTGGGCGCCGCGTTCTGGCCGAAGCGAGTGATCGTGCGCCTGTCCGATTTCAAATCCAATGAGTATGCCAACCTGGTCGGCGGCGAGAAGTATGAACCGCATGAAGAAAACCCAATGTTGGGCTTCCGCGGTGCCGGTCGTTACGTGTCCGACAATTTCCGTGACTGTTTCGCGATGGAATGTGACGCGGTAAAACGCGTGCGTAACGAAATGGGCCTGACCAACGTTGAGATCATGGTGCCGTTTGTTCGCACGGTGGAGCAGGCGGAAGCGGTGGTGGCCGAATTGGCACGTCAGGGCCTGAAGCGCGGTGAGAACGGCCTGAAAGTGATCATGATGTGCGAGATCCCATCCAATGCGCTGTTGGCAGATCAGTTCCTGCAGCACTTTGATGGCTTCTCCATTGGCTCCAACGACATGACTCAGTTAACCCTGGGGCTGGATCGTGACTCGGGCGTGGTCTCTGAGCTGTTTGACGAGCGTAACGAAGCGGTGAAAATTCTGCTGTCGATGGCGATTCAGGCGGCCAAGCGTCAGGGTAAATACGTCGGTATTTGCGGCCAGGGTCCGTCTGACCATGAAGACTTTGCCGAATGGTTGATGGATCAGGGTATTGACAGTCTGTCGCTCAATCCGGATACCGTGGTGCAAACCTGGGTTAATCTGTCGAAGAGAACATAATTTTCGCGATACGGAATAATTATTAAGGCGAAAGCCGTAACTCAGGTTACGGCTTTTTTATTTCTGAATGTAAATAAAAAGGCGCAGTGAACAAAAACGGTCAAAAAAAGAATAAAAAAAAGCCCATCATAGGAGACGGGCAAAGACTACACACAGCAATTCACATGTATGGCATTACATTGTTTGGAAATATTGCTTTAAATCAGGTATTTGAAGCAATATATGGCAATAATACTAGGTATTTAAGCGTCACTAGTCATTAAGAATCGTCTTAATCAACCAGCGTATTGGAATTTATTTTTTGCTAGCGGCTATTTTTACCGCAGTGATAAAAAGATGTATTTATTCGGTATGTTTAAATAATGTTCATCAGGTGAAAAGCGGCGGTGAATTTTATTATTGCGGATGTTCTAATTCTGGAAGCAAGCGAGGGGAAAGGGGAGTTCTGCCCGGTGACCCGGGCAGAAACGGGGTTACATCTGTTCCAGATCTTTGGCAACTTCTTCCAGGTCGGCAGTCGGTTCTGGCGCTTCATTCATCCAGGCAGTGAGTAAACGGTAAGACACCGCCAACACCACCGGGCCGATAAACAGGCCAATCATGCCGAAAGCCAGTAAGCCGCCGATAACACCGGACAGGATCAGGATCATCGGCAGATCGGCGCCCATGCGGATTAGCACTGGCCGCAGCACGTTATCGAGCGTGGCGACCACGCAACTCCATACCAACAGCACGGTGCCCCAGGTGGTATCTCCACTCCAGTACAACCAGATGATTGCCGGTACCAGCACCAGTAATGGCCCCAACTGTGCCACGCAGCAGATAAAGATCAACACCGTCAGCAGGGTAGCGGCAGGTATGCCGGTCACCGCCAGGCCAATACCGCCCAGTACCGACTGCACCAGCGCCGTTACCACCACGCCCAGCGCTACCGCGCGGATCGCCTGACCACCCAGTACCACGGCGGCGTCGCCTCTTTCTGCACCCAAACGTGTTGCGAAGTGGCGAATGCCCAGAGCCACTTGCTCGCCGCGTGCATACAGCAACACGCTAAACAGCAGCATCAATGTGCAATGCAGCAGCAGGCGGCCAATATGCGCGGCCTGTGCCACGAACCAGGTGGCGGTCTGGCCGAAGTAAGGTTGCACCTTCGCCACCAACGCACTGCCACCGGCGTTCACCAGGGTGTGGTAACTGTGATAGACCTTATCGCCGATCATCGGGATCGATTGCAGCCAGGCCAGATCGGGAATATGCAGTTTGCCCGGCGTGCTGGCCCAGGCCACGATTGGCGCGCTGTTGTCCACCACGCTACTGACCAGCAGAGAGATTGGCAGGATAAACAGCAGGATCAGCAGTATCGTCATCACCAGCACCGCTAGTGAACGCCGTCCCCAAAGTATTTTTTGCAGCTTAATCAGCAGTGGCCAGGTGGCTATGACCACCATGCCGGCCCAGGCAAAACCGAGAATAAAAGGTTGAATGACCCAAAAACAGGCGACGATCATTATGGCGATAAACAGCACGCCAAAAATAATCCGTGGCAAATCATAGCGGGATTTCGGGATTGTCATGAATGGGTTCTCATTCTGGTCAGTTAACTCCTTGGGATCGTTTAATCATGGTGCACGTTGATGAAAAACGACAGCACGGCGCACCTTTTGTTGCGAGCGATTCTTCGGCAGGACAATTGCAATAATCTGCATGCCTTCACTAAACGAGTATGTTAGTTTTTATCTCTAATAAAAAACAGGGTGGGTCTGAATAAAGGCCTGATTCAGCGTGCATAATCACGCATAAAAATTAGACAGACAGGGTCAAAAACCGAATGATCCCACAGATTTCTCAGGCGCCCGGCCTCGTTCAACGGGTGCTCGATTTTTTGGAAGCGTTGAAGCAAAACGGGTTTAACGGCGATATCGCTACCAGTTATGCCGATCGGCTAACGATGGCGACCGATAACAGTATCTATCAGTTGCTGCCTGACGCGGTAGTGTTTCCCCGTTCTACTGCGGATGTGGCACTTATTGCCCGTCTGGCCACCGAAGAGCGCTTTACTGCGCTGACCTTCAGCCCACGCGGTGGTGGGACAGGGACCAACGGGCAGTCGCTCAACAGCGGTATTGTGGTGGATATGTCGCGCCATATGAACCGCATTCTTGAAATCAACGTCGAGCAGGGCTGGGTCAAGGTTGAGGCCGGGGTTATCAAGGATCAGCTCAACCAGTACCTGCGGCCGTTCGGTTATTTCTTCTCACCGGAGCTTTCCACCAGTAACCGCGCTACGCTCGGCGGCATGATTAACACCGACGCCTCCGGTCAGGGATCGCTGGTCTACGGAAAAACTTCCGACCACGTATTGGGCTTGCGGGCGGTGCTGCTGGGTGGCGATATGATTGACACCCGAGCCATGCCGACGCCGTTGGCGGAAACGATTGCCAACGAAGATACGGTTGAAGGCCGCATTTATAACCAGGTGCTCAACAGTTGCCGCGACCAACGCGGGTTGATCCTGGAAAAATTCCCCAAGCTTAACCGCTTCCTGACCGGCTACGATTTGCGCCATGTGTTCAGCGATGACCTGCAAACCTTCGATCTGACACGCATTCTGACCGGTGCCGAAGGGACGCTGGCGTTTATCACCGAGGCGCGGCTGGATATTACGCCGCTGCCGAAAGTGCGCCGGTTGGTGAATGTTAAATACGACTCCTTTGATTCCGCACTGCGCAACGCGCCTTTTATGGTGGAAGCCAAAGCGCTGTCGGTCGAGACTATCGACTCCAAGGTGTTGAACCTGGCGCGCGAAGATATTGTCTGGCATTCGGTCAATGAACTGATCACCAACGTGCCGGATAAAGAGATGCTGGGTCTGAACATCGTGGAGTTTGCCGGCGATGACAAGGCACTGATCGACCAGCAAATGGAGGCTTTGTGCCTGCGGCTGGACGAGCTAATCACCGAGCGACAGGGTGGAGTGATTGGCTATCAAATCTGTGGCGATCTGGACGGCATCGAGCGCATTTACAACATGCGTAAAAAGGCGGTCGGGCTATTGGGCAATGCCAAAGGGCGTGCCAAGCCGATCCCGTTTGCCGAGGACACCTGTGTGCCACCGCAGCATCTGGCCGACTACATCGTTGAATTCCGTCAGTTGCTCGATAGTCATAACCTCAGCTACGGCATGTTTGGCCATGTGGATGCCGGTGTGTTGCACGTGCGCCCGGCTCTCGACATGTGCGACCCGCAGCAGGAAGTGCTGATGAAGCAGCTTTCCGACCAGGTGGTGGCGTTGACCGCCAAGTACGGCGGCTTGCTGTGGGGGGAGCATGGCAAAGGCTTCCGCGCCGAATACAGCCCGGCGTTCTTTGGCGACGAGCTGTATCTGGAACTGCGCCGCATCAAGGCCGCTTTCGACCCGGACAACCGGCTCAACCCCGGCAAAATCTGTTCGCCGTCGGGCGTCGATGCGCCGATGATGAAAGTGGACGCCGCCAAACGCGGTACCCTCGATCGTCGCATTCCGGTCGAGGTTCGCACCTCGTTCCGTGGCGCCATGGAGTGTAACGGCAACGGTTTGTGTTTCAATTTTGACGTTCGCAGCCCAATGTGCCCGTCGATGAAAATTACCGGCAACCGCATTCACTCGCCAAAAGGGCGGGCGGCGCTGGTGCGTGAATGGCTGCGTTTGCTGTCCGAACAGGGTGTCGATCCGCTGGAACTGGAAAAGCAACTGCCGAAGCAGCGTGTTAGCTTCAGAGCCCTGATCGAGAAAACCCGCAACAGTTGGTACGCCAGCAAAGGAGAGTACGATTTCTCGCACGAGGTGAAAGAGGCGATGTCCGGCTGTCTGGCTTGTAAGGCCTGCTCAACTCAGTGCCCGATTAAAATTGACGTGCCCGGCTTCCGTTCACGTTTCCTGCAGCTTTATCACACCCGTTATCTGCGACCGGCGCGTGACTATATGGTCGCCGGGGTCGAGAGTTACACCCCGCTGATGGCGAAAGCGCCAAAAGTGTTCAACTTCTTCTTCAGGCAGCCGTGGGTGCGTGAGTTGAGCCGCAACAGTATTGGCATGGTTGATTTGCCGCTGCTTTCCAGCCCGACGCTGCGCCAGCAGCTCTCCGGCCACGGCGCACTCACCATGACGCTGGAACAGCTTGAAGCGCTGAACCCGCAACAACGCGAACAGCACGTATTGATCGTGCAGGATCCGTTTACCAGTTATTACGATGCCAAGGTGGTCGCCGATTTTGTGCGGCTGGTGGAGAAGTTGGGCTATCGGCCGGTGCTGTTGCCGTTCTCACCTAACGGCAAGGCGCAGCATATCAAAGGCTTCCTGACGCGCTTTGCCCGCACCGCGCGCAAGACCGCCGATTTTCTCAACCGGGTGGCGAAGCTAGGCATGCCGCTGGTGGGGGTCGATCCGGCGCTGGTGCTGTGTTATCGCGACGAATATAACGAGATCCTCGGGGAAACTCGGGGTGACTTCCAGGTGCAATTGGTGCATGAATGGCTGCAACAGTTGCTGGCCGAGCGAGCGGAACAGCCGGCGACCGGTGAAGCCTGGTATCTGTTCGGCCACTGCACCGAGACCACGGCATTGCCGACCAGTAGCCAACACTGGGCGTCAATTTTTGCACGCTTTGGCGCCAGGCTGGAAAATGTCAGCGTCGGCTGTTGTGGCATGGCGGGTACCTACGGGCATGAAGTGAAGAACCTGCAGAATTCACTCGGCATTTATGAGCTATCATGGCACCAGGCGCTGCAACGTTTGCCACGGCAGCGTTGCCTGGCGACCGGCTATTCCTGCCGCAGCCAGGTCAAACGCATTGAGGGTAACGCAGTACGACACCCATTACAGGCACTTCTGGAGATGATTGAGTGAAACTGTGGAAAAGAGAAACGACGCTGGAACAATTAAACCATGCCGGTGAAGGCTGCATGGTCAGCCATGTCGGCATCCGGTTTACCCGGCTGGAGGACGACTACCTCGAGGCCACCATGCCGGTAGATCAGCGCACCCGGCAGCCGTTTGGCCTGCTGCACGGCGGGGCATCGGTGGTGCTGGCAGAGTCGATGGGGTCGATGGCCGGTTACCTGTGCTGCGAAGGTGAGCAGAAGGTGGTGGGGTTGGAAATCAACGCCAACCATTTGCGGGCCGCATTTGAAGGCGAAGTCCGCGGCGTGTGCCGTGCGCTGCACGTTGGCCGACGTCATCAGGTGTGGCAGATAGAAATCTTCGACTCGCGCGATCGCCTGTGCTGCACTTCACGTCTGACCACCGCCGTCATCGATTAAGCGTCTTACCCCGCAGGCAGCCCTGTCTGCGGGTGTTTCTTCGTTCGGCCGGTTTACAACTGAAAGGGAACCCGCTTGACGAAATCCTTCTGGAAGGCGTTGGCCTTCTCCCAGGTACCTTCCATCGCATATTTCTGGCAGATCAGGGTCAGGGTATGACGGGCAAAATGATAGCTCTGCACCCGGAATAGCTGACAGCGCTGCGGATTATTGATTTCCACGATCAGCCGATTATGCAGTTTGCTCAACGCATGCAGGTAGCTTTCGTCATCGCCATTTTCCAGACACAGATTCGCCATGTTCAGACTGACGTTGTTGTAGCGTTTCAGGTGGTTGATGTTGCACTCAGGCCGCCGAAGTGACGCCTCCGCCATATAGAAATCAACCGTGGCGTCGCGCACGCTGAATTTGTAGTCATCAATTTTGCCCAACAGCCACGCATTCATCGAGATATTCATTTGCTCACGCCCAATGTGAATTGAATGATAATCATTATCATATTTATTGGCGCGTTGCCGATCAATCATTCTGTTGAAATATTTATCATCGACAGGGGATGCATAGAGGCAGTGGCGACCCAATATAGCCAGTAACGACTAAACTTTAATCAGAGGTGGCCGCCTCGTCGGCTCGGCCGGGTGAGTGGGAATGGCGTAAAATGCGCCTTATTGTCGATAAACGCATTTTTAAGACAGACAAAATTCAGAAATAGGTATTTTCTATGAATGTTTAAATCGACATAAAAAGCCCGGCCCTGTAAAGCGTTCGAGCCAATGGGCAAGTGCAATGGTGATACAGGATGTGCAGTAAATTCATAAGGATAAAATGATTCCATTTCTGACCGGCAGCGCCTGGCGCGCTGACTGTCCCGCGCACTTGCCGCATGCCGAAGCGAAAATCCGGGCTTTTAGCGGATACCCCTGTAAAACAAACGGTTGAAGTGATAATCGTTATCACTAACATAGTAGCAACCCAGATTGGCTGTGGTAAAACACGAGTGTGAGGTAGGCCATATGCAAACGGAAAATGTCGGCACCTTTTCTCTGGACGAAAATGTCTGGCAAGGCATTTTGCTCAGTGACAATGCCGTACAACAAATTACAAAACTAATGCAGCAGGACTCGCAGGTGAAGGGGCTGCAACTCGGGGTGAAGCAGTCAGGCTGCGCCGGGTTTGCCTATGTGCTGGATCTCACCCGTGCTCCTGCTGACGACGACCTGCTGTTTGAGCGCGATGGCGCCAGGCTGTATGTGCCGTTGAAAGCCATGCCGTTTATCGATGGCACCACGGTGGATTTTGTCCGTGAAGGGCTGAATCAGATATTCAAATTTAATAACCCTAAAGCTCAGCATGCCTGCGGTTGCGGCGAGAGTTTTGGCGTTTGAGCGATGCAATCAACATGACACGAAGCAATGTAGAAATGCCTAATGAAGTGCAGGCTTGGGTCAGCGAAGGTCGCTACAAAGAAGGTTTTTTTACCCAGTTGGCCACCGATGAATTGGCGATGGGCATCAACGAAGATGTGGTGCGCGCTATCTCGGCCAAACGTAACGAACCTGAGTGGATGCTGGAGTTCCGCCTGGAAGCCTACCGTGCCTGGCTGCAAATGGAAGAGCCACACTGGCTGAAGGCGAACTACGAGCGCCTGAACTATCAGGATTACAGCTATTACTCGGCGCCGTCCTGCGGCAGCTGTGATGACGCCTGCGGCTCGCAGCCTGGCGCAGAACAGCAACCCGGCGCACCGACGGACAACAATTATCTGACCAGCGAGGTTGAACTGGCGTTTAACCAGCTCGGTGTTCCGGTGCGTGAAGGCAGCGAAGTGGCAGTGGACGCTATCTTCGACTCGGTCTCGGTTTCGACCACCTACCGTGAAAAGTTGGCGGAGAGCGGGGTGATTTTTTGCTCGTTCGGCGAAGCCATCCATGAATATCCGGATCTGGTGCGCAAATACCTGGGTCGCGTAGTGCCTTCCAACGATAACTTCTTCGCCGCCTTGAATGCGGCGGTGGCCTCAGACGGCACCTTCGTTTACGTGCCGAAGGGCGTGCGCTGTCCGATGGAACTGTCGACCTATTTCCGCATCAACGCCGCCAAAACCGGCCAGTTCGAGCGCACCATCCTGATTGCCGATGAAGGCAGCTATGTCAGCTATATCGAAGGCTGTTCGGCCCCGGTGCGCGACAGCTATCAGCTGCACGCGGCGGTGGTGGAAGTGATCTTGCACAAAGACGCCGAAGTGAAATATTCGACGGTGCAGAACTGGTTCTCCGGCGGTGACAGCAAGGGCGGTATCCTCAACTTCGTCACCAAGCGAGCGCTGTGCGAAGGCGCGGGTTCGAAAATGTCGTGGACCCAGTCGGAAACCGGCTCGGCAATCACCTGGAAATACCCGAGCGTGATCCTGCAGGGCGACAATTCTATCGGTGAATTCTTCTCGGTGGCGCTGACCAGCGGCCATCAGCAGGCGGACACCGGTACCAAGATGATCCACATCGGCAAAAACACCCGTTCGACCATTATCGCCAAAGGCATCTCCGCCGGGCACAGCGAGAATACCTACCGCGGGCTGGTGAAGATCCTGCCGGGTGCGGAAAACGCGCGTAACTTTACCCAGTGTGACTCGATGCTGATCGGGCCGGATAGCGGCGCTCATACCTTCCCGTATGTTGAAGCCCGCAACAACAGTGCGCAGCTGGAACACGAGGCGACGACCTCAAAAATTGGTGATGACCAGCTGTTCTATTGTCTGCAGCGTGGCATCAGCGAAGATAATGCCATTTCGATGATCGTCAACGGGTTCTGTAAGGACGTGTTCTCTGAGCTGCCGCTGGAGTTCGCCGTTGAGGCACAGAAGCTATTGGCCATCAGCCTGGAACACAGCGTGGGCTAATCGCCGGATTTACAGCGCGAAAGCGCGACCTAAGGACACTGCATGTTAAGTATCAAGAATTTAAAAGTCAGCGCGGAAGGCAACGAGATCCTCAAGGGCCTGGATCTGGAAATCAAACCGGGCGAAGTGCATGCCATCATGGGGCCGAACGGCTCGGGCAAAAGCACGCTTTCTGCGACCCTGGCCGGGCGCGAAGAGTACGAAGTGACCGCGGGCGAAGTGACCTTCAAAGGCAAGGATCTGCTTGAACTGGCGCCGGAAGACCGTGCGGGTGAAGGAGTGTTTCTGGCGTTCCAGTATCCGGTGGAGATCCCCGGCGTCAGCAACCATTTCTTCCTGCAGACCTCGGTTAATGCGGTGCGTAAATATCGCGATCAGGAGCCGCTCGATCGCTTCGATTTCGCTGACTTTATCGAAGAAAAAATTGAGCTGTTGAATATGCCGCCCGATCTGCTGACCCGTTCGGTTAACGTTGGCTTCTCCGGCGGCGAGAAAAAGCGTAATGACATCCTGCAGATGGCCGCGCTGGAACCGGACCTGTGCATTCTGGATGAAACCGACTCCGGTTTGGATATTGATGCGTTGAAAATTGTTGCCAACGGCGTTAACTCGCTGCGGGACGGCAAGCGCTCGTTCATTATCGTCACGCACTACCAGCGCATTCTGGACTACATCAAACCGGATTACGTTCATGTTCTTTCTCAGGGGCGCATCGTCAAATCCGGCGATTTCACCCTGGTGAAACAGTTGGAGGAGCAGGGCTATGGCTGGCTTACCGACGAGCAATAATTCGCGCGCGCTGCAGCAACTCTACAGTCTGTTTGAAGCCCGCGGCGGCGAGCATTCCGCCCATGCGCTGGCACACTGGCAACAGGCCTTGCGCCTGGGCTGGCCGACCCGCAAGCATGAAAACTGGAAATACACCCCGCTTGAAGGTTTGCTGGAGCAACAGTTTCTGGAGCCGCCGCTGGAGCCGGTCACTGCCGCCCAGCGCGATGCATTGGCGCTGGATATCGACGCTTACCGCCTGGTGTTTATCGACGGGCGTTTCAGCGCGGCATTGAGTGACAGCGAGCTGGGCGATTACCAGTTTGACGTGGCCCCCTACGGGACGCTACAGGCCTTGCCGGAGCCGATCCAGGCCGAAATATTCCTGCACCTGACCGAAAGTCTGGCGCAGGAAACCAGCATTATCCGCGTGGCGGCCGGCAAAATTGCAGAGCGGCCGTTGTATCTGCTGCATATCAGCAGTGGACGCGGCGCTGAAGGCGAAGTGAATACCGTCCATCACCGCCATCATCTTGAGATTGCGCGTAATGCGCAGGCTGAGGTGATCGAACATTACGTCAGCCTTAACGACGCCGCGCATTTCACCGGCGCACGCCTGACCGCTAACGTGGGTGACAATGCTCAACTGCAGCACTGCAAACTGGCATTTGAAAGCCGGCCGAGCTACCACTTCGCCCATAACGATCTGGTGATTGGCCGCGATGCGCGGGTGAAGAGTGACAGTTTCCTGCTCGGGGCGGGGCTGACGCGGCATAACACCAGCGCACAGCTGAATGGTGAAGGTTCCAACCTGACGATCAACAGCCTGGTGCTGCCGGTCGGTAAAGAGGTTTGCGATACCCGTACTTACCTGGAGCACAACAAGGGTTACTGCGAGAGCCGCCAACTGCACAAAGTGGTGGTCAGCGATCGCGCCAAAGCGGTGTTTAACGGCATGATCAAAGTGGCCAAACATGCGATTAAAACCGATGGCCAGATGACCAACCACAATCTGCTGCTGGGTAAGGTGGCGGAGGTAGATACCAAGCCGCAACTGGAAATCTACGCTGACGATGTGAAGTGCAGTCACGGTGCTACCGTTGGGCGTATCGATGAAGAGCAACTGTTTTATCTGCAATCGCGCGGTATCGACAAGCATGCGGCGCAGCAGATGATCATCTTTGCCTTTGCCGCGGAGCTGACCGAGGGGATTGGCAACGACACCATCCGTGAATCGGTGTTGGCGCGCATTGCACAGCGCCTGCCGGGGCCGGGGGAGGCAGCATGAGTTTTCCTATTGAACGGGTACGCAGTGAATTTCCGCTGTTGGCACGAGAAGTCAATGGCCAGCCGCTGGCTTACCTCGACAGCGCCGCCAGCGCGCAGAAACCGCAGGCAGTTATCGATCGCGAGCTGGATTTTTACCGTCATGGCTACGCGGCGGTACACCGGGGCATCCACACGTTAAGCGCCGAAGCGACGCAGGAAATGGAAGCGGTGCGTGAAAAGGTGGCGGCGTTTATCAATGCCGGTTCGGCGGAAGAGATAATATTCGTCAAGGGCACTACCGAAGGCATCAATCTGGTAGCCAACAGTTTTGGCCGCCACTTTTTGCAGCCCGGTGACAGCATTATCATCACCGAGATGGAGCACCACGCCAACATCGTACCCTGGCAGATGCTGGCACAGGAACGCGGATTAAATCTGCGTGTCTGGCCGCTACAGCCAGATGGCACCCTGGATTTGGCCCGGTTGCCGGGTTTGATCGACGCGTCAACCAAACTATTGGCGCTAACCCAGGTGTCCAACGTGTTGGGCACGGTGAACCCAGTGCAGGAAATTACGGCCCAGGCAAAAGCGGCGGGCCTGAAGGTACTGATTGACGGTGCGCAGGCGGTTATGCACCAGCGGGTGGATGTTCAGGCGCTGGATTGCGATTTCTACGTGTTCTCCGGGCATAAGCTGTATGGGCCTTCCGGCATCGGTATTCTTTACGGTCGTCAGGCACTGTTGCAGCAAATGCCACCCTGGGAAGGGGGCGGGTCGATGATCCAACAGGTCAGCCTGACGGCAGGAACCACCTACGCCGAGCCACCGTGGCGCTTTGAGGCCGGGTCACCCAACACCGCCGGCATGATGGGATTAGGTGCGGCAATTGACTATGTGAATACGCTGGGGCTGGAGGCGATTGGTGACTACGAGCAGTCGCTGATGCATTACGCGCTGGAGGCTCTGCAACAGGTACCCCAGCTTAAAATCTACGGCCCGGCGGAGCGTGCCGGAGTGATCGCCTTTAACCTGGGTGAGCACCACGCCTATGACGTCGGCAGCTTCCTGGATCAATACGGCATTGCCATTCGTACCGGCCACCATTGCGCGATGCCGCTGATGGCGTTCTATAATGTGCCGAGCATGTGCCGCGCTTCGTTGGCGTTATATAATACGCGCGATGAAGTAGACCGGCTGGTGGGCGGATTGCAGCGTATCCAGAAACTGCTGGGATAGGACAAACCGGGGCTTTATCCCTCCGGGTGAATAAATATCGGTAGTCAGTGACATGGGGTCGGCATGCCGGCCCCTGAATGATTGAAAGGATCCTCATGGCGAATTTGCCGGACAAAGATAAGTTAGTGCGTAATTTCTCCCGCTGCCTGAATTGGGAAGATAAGTACCTGTATGTCATTGAGCTGGGCGCCAAGCTGCCGGCGCTTGACGATACTGAACGTCAGGCGGGCAATCTGATTTCCGGCTGTCAGAGCCAGGTATGGATTGTGATGCAGCTTGATGATCAAGGGCGTGTTGAATTCCATGGTGACAGTGATGCGGCCATCGTCAAAGGGCTGCTGGCCGTGGTGTTTATCCTCTATCACCAAATGACGCCGCAGCAGATCGTCGAGCTGGATGTTCGTCCCTTCTTCGCCGAATTGGCGTTGAGTCAGCACCTGACGCCTTCACGCTCGCAAGGGTTAGAGGCGATGATCCGCGCTATCCGCAGTCAGGCTGCCAAATTCTGACATAGCGGTGAGACTCATTGATGCGTTACTGGTTTTTCCTATGTCAATGAGTCTTTACAAACCCTCAACACTCTGTTCGTTCACCTCGCAAATCAGTGACATATCAGCAGCTTACCCCTTGACGTTGCATTGACAAATCCATAAAGCGATTACGTTATAACATGTTGATTTTTAGAGGACTTATTGCCTTTAACTGCAGCATTGCTAGTATTAATCAGGTCTTGTCTGATTTACCCGCCGCCAAGTGCCCGTTAGCCTTGTGGCCGAACCGTAATAAGCATAATAGGGATGATAATGAAACGTGCGTTGAGTTTAATGGGCATGCTATTTGCCACCGTACTGACTGGCACCCAGGCCGCCAGTGCGAGCGAATACCCGCTGCCGCCGCCGGACAGCCGTCTGATTGGCGAGAACACCACCTATACCGTACCGAACGATGGCCGCCCGCTGGAGGCGATTGCCGCCGATTATAAAATTGGTTTGCTGGGCATGCTGGAGGCCAATCCGGGCACCGACCCCTTCCTGCCCAAGCCTGGCTCGGTATTAACTATCCCGACCCAGATGCTGTTGCCGGATACCAAGCGTGAGGGGATCGTGGTCAACCTGGCCGAACTGCGTCTGTATTACTACCCGAAAGGCGAAAACAAAGTGATTGTTTATCCGATCGGTATCGGCCAAACGGGGATGCACACGCCGCTGCAGGTGACCTCTGTCAGCCAAAAAATCCCGAACCCGACCTGGACGCCGACGGCCAATATCCGTAAACGCTACCTGGAAAAAGGCGTGAAGCTGCCGGGGGTGGTACCGGCCGGGCCTGAAAACCCAATGGGCCTGTTCGCTATGCGTCTGGCCATGGGACACGGTGAATACCTGATCCACGGCACCAACGCCAACTTTGGTATCGGCATGCGCGTCAGCTCCGGCTGTATCCGCCTGCGCCCAACGGATATTGAAGCGTTGTTTAATATGGTTCCGCGCGGCACACGCGTGCAGGTCATCAACGATCCGGTGAAAATCTCCGTTGAACCGGACGGTAAGCGCTACGTAGAAGTGCATCAGCCACTGTCGAGAGTTGAGAGTGACGATCCGCAGACCATGCCGATCACGTTGTCGAAAACCGAGAAAGCTTTTGTCGGGGATGCGCAGACCGATAAGGCCGTGTTCGACAGCGCGGTTGTACGCCGCTCTGGCATGCCGGTACTGGTTAACCTGGGCCAGAACCCATCTGAAGTCAGTTTAGCGCCTGTAGCCTCACAGGAAGCGAATAAAGGCCTATTTAAGAGCGCACCCATCAGTTCGGTGAATTAAAACGCGGTCTTAATGGATAATCCTGAGGGGTTCAGCGTGCTGAGCCCTTTTTTTCGCCTGGCGGCAGGGGGAAGCAGGGGGGAGCTACAGATAAAAAAAACGGCGCACATTGTGCGCCGTTTTCAATAACCGAAGCTATCTTACTTTTTGTAAGCGTGTGCTTGGTTGTCCAGACGCTGGTTAGCACGTGCTGCGTCGTCTTTAGCTGCTTGAACGTCAGAACGGATTGCGTTCACGTCGTTGCTCAGCTGGTCAACTTTAGCGTTCAGAGTCTGAACGTCAGAAGACAGTTGATCGATTTTAGCATTGCTTGAACAGCCAGCCAGCATAGTGGAAGCCAGGATTACCGCGCCCAGTACCAGTTTAGTACGATTCATTATAACACCCTCTAGATTGAGTTAATCTCCATGTAGCGTTACAAGTATTACACAAACTTTTTTCGAAAGAGAATAATTTTTTTGGATTGGAGTGCTTTATTTTGATCGTTCGCTCAAACTTGCATCTTCTTTTGAAAAAAAGTTAAAAAATGTAGGGAAAACAGCTGGATTCCATGGGACAACTCCGATTTATAATTAGCTAAATAATGAGCAATCCGCGGTTGCGTTTTTGAGAAAACGGTTTACCAGTGTTAAAAAAAACGCCGCAAAGCGGCGTTTTTGTCAAAATAATTATGTCACGTTTTATATTAGAGCACGTGCACCGAGGCAGTATTGGTAGTGCCGCTTGGTACCAGTGCACCAGAAACCATCACTACAACGTCGCCTTTTTGAGCCAAACCGCTGGCCAATGCCGCTTCTTTTCCGATGCGATAGAAGTCGTCGGTAGAGGCAATTTCCTTGACCATCTGTGGGATCACGCCCTTGGTCAGAATAAGCTGATGAGCGGTGGTTTCGTTGGTAGTCAGCGCCAGGATCACGGCGTTAGGGAAGTATTTACGCACGGATTTGGCTGACTTGCCGCCGCTGGTGGCAACCACGATCAGTGGTGCATCCAGTTTCTCTGCGGTTTCAACGGCACCACGGCATACGGCTTCGGTGATGCGCAGCTTGCGGTTGTCATGCAGGCTGTCGATACGGCTTGGCATCACGCGATCGGTGCGCTCACAGATGGTCGCCATGATGGTAACGGCTTCCAGTGGGTACTTGCCCTTGGCGCTCTCACCAGACAGCATCACGGCGTCGGTACCGTCCAAAATGGCGTTAGCTACGTCGCCGGCTTCTGCACGGGTAGGGCGTGGGTTCTTGATCATGGAATCGAGCATTTGGGTGGCGGTGATCACCACTTTGCGTGCACGGTTACATTTTTCGATCATCATCTTCTGAGCGAAGATAACTTCTTCTACCGGGATTTCAACGCCCAGATCGCCACGAGCAACCATGATGCCGTCAGAAGCTTCGAGGATTTCGTCGAAGTTGTTCAGGCCTTCCTGGTTTTCGATTTTGGAGATGATTTGGATCTGCGAGCCGCCGTGCGCTTTCAGGTGCTCACGAATTTCCAGCACGTCAGAACGCTTGCGGATGAAGGAAGCGGCAACGAAGTCCACGCCCTGTTCGCAGCCGAAAATCAGGTCACGTTTGTCTTTTTCGGCCAGTGCAGGCAGTTGGATGGAAACGCCCGGCAGGTTAACGCCTTTGTTTTCGCCCAGGTCGCCGCTGTTCAGCACCTTACAGATCACTTCGCTTTCGGTCACGTTGGTGACTTCCATGCCGATCAAGCCGTCATCCACCAATACGGTGTTGCCGATTTTCAGGTCAGCGCTAAAGCCGGCGTAGGTTACCGCAACGCGTTCGTTGTTGCCGATAACGCTCTGATCGGTGGTGAAAGTGAAGGTCTGACCGGCAACCAGCGCCGCGTCTTTACCGCCTTCCAGTTTCATGGTGCGAATTTCCGGGCCTTTGGTATCCAACAGGATGCCGGCGTTCTGACCGGTTTTCGCCATCACGGCGCGCATGTTCTTGATGCGGTTGCCGTGCTCTTCATAATCGCCGTGGGAGAAGTTAAGGCGCATTACGTTCATGCCCGCATTCAGCAGGTTGGTCAGCATTTCTTCCGATTCGGTTTTTGGACCGATGGTACAAACAATTTTGGTCTTTTTCATGACGGAGTTTTCTACAAGTTGTGATGGATAATAAAACGAATAAAACCAGCGGTCAGGCCACTGATAAGGGATTTGAGTCGTGCCTGATGGTGCAAAACACAGTTAAGGATAGGTGACCAGAGTCGAAATGGGGCGGAAAAATTCAGCCCGCGCCGGGATGCGGGGATGCTGCGCAACGTGATGAGATGAAAATGTGTTGTTATTGCGTTTTCGCAGATCAAGGGCTGAAACCATTCAACTGAAAGACGTTGCGCATTATAAAGGCTAAGCGGCGGGAAACAAAATAAAAAACCGATGCAAAACCTCGGTTCCGTCAAATCAGCAGTAAATATGGCGCAAATGCAAACCCTTAGCCGGTGTTTGTTGCGCAAATAACCACTTCATTGGTGAGACTATTGTCGATCAGCCTGTGGTAATGATTTCCCACAGGGTACCTGCAGTCAGACAGAAACAGCCGCTGGCGGTGTTGGCAGGAATAACGATGCTTTCCCCGGCTACCACCACCTGAATGTCATTGCCCAGAGTGAATTCAAACTCACCGGAAACCACCTGCGTTTGCAAAGAGAAATCGCGCTTTTGCAACTGGCCAAAGGTACCGGCGTCGAATTTCACTTCGGTGGCACGGGCGCCGTTGCTCATGATGCCTTGTCGGCGGATGAGGCCGTTGTCGAGTTTCTCGAACGGGGTCTGGGCAGTAAATGTCAGCATGGATTCGGTCCTGATAAGGTATTCGCCTTGATGATACCTGATACGGCTTGCGGTGACAGGAGCAAAGCTACGGGATCGTACTGGCGAGTTAACGGTAGAGGGAGCGCGAGTCGATAGGGTGAAACTGAGGAAACAATGATTTGGTGCGTCCGAGTGGACTCGAACCACCGACCCCCACCATGTCAAGGTGGTGCTCTAACCAACTGAGCTACGGACGCACTGCACTGCTTTTAGATATTTGGTGCGTCCGAGTGGACTCGAACCACCGACCCCCACCATGTCAAGGTGGTGCTCTAACCAACTGAGCTACGGACGCACTGTACTGCTTTTAGGAATTTGGTGCGTCCGAGTGGACTCGAACCACCGACCCCCACCATGTCAAGGTGGTGCTCTAACCAACTGAGCTACGGACGCATCTTTTCCTGTCTGTCATGGCTGACAGCGGGGACGAATATTAACGAGCAACCTGCGTGCTGGCAAGGAGAAAAACGTAATTTTATCCGGTATTTCACGCGATTGCTGCGCTTGTGTGCAGTGCGGTGGTTTTTTCTGCAAACAATGGTGCGTAAGCTGTCGACCGGTTTAACTTACCGGTCGACAGCGACGCTTAGCGGGTGGAACGCTGCAGGATCAGCGCCGCCGGTTGTTTTTGCAGCCAGCGCATGCGCATGGCCATCATGATGGCGGCAAAGGTCAGGCCAATGATAAAGCCAATCCAGAATCCGCTTGGCCCCATTGCCGGTACCAGAATATCGGTCAGCGCCAGCACATAACCGCTCGGCAGCCCGAGGATCCAATAGGCGATAAAGGTGATGAAGAAGATTGAACGGGTATCTTTATAACCACGCAGAACGCCGCTGCCAATCACCTGAATGGAATCGGAGATCTGGTAAATCGCCGCCAACAGCATCAGCTGCGAGGCCATGGCAACTACCGCCGGGCTGTCGTTGTACAGCAGGGCGATTGGCTCGCGGAAGGTGGCGGTGAACAACGCGGTGCAGCAGGCCATCAGAATACCGACGCCGATAGCCGAATAAGCGGCAACCCGCGCGCCTTCGACCGAGCCTTCGCCCAACCTATAGCCGACGCGGATAGTGGCGCTGACGCCCAGTGACAATGGCAACACAAACATCAGTGCGCTGAAGTTAAGTGCAATCTGGTGCCCGGCCACGGAAACAATGCCCAGTGGCGAAACCAGCAGGGCGACGACGGCGAACAGCGTGACTTCAAAGAACAGCGCCAGTGCCACCGGCAGGCCAATGCCGAACAGGCGTTTCATCGCCGCCCAGTCCGGCCGCATGCTGCTGCCTTCCTGTGGCAGAATGTCACGCTGTGATGGGGCATGTTTCACGTACCAGCGCATCGCCAGGAACATAAACCAGTAGACGCTGCCGGTTGCCACGCCGCAACCGACGCCGCCCAGTTCCGGCATGCCGAATTTACCGTAGATGAAAATATAGTTAATCGGGATATTTACCAGCAGGCCGAGAAAACCAATCACCATGCCCGGTTTGGTTTTCGACAGACCTTCGCATTGGCCACGCAGCACCTGGAAGAACAGATAACCCGGCGCGCCCCACATAATGGCATGCAGATAGCCTACCGCTTTATCCGCCAACTGCGGGTCGATGTTGTGCATCATGTCGATGACAAACTTGCTGTTATACAGCACGATAATCACCAGCAGTGAGACGGCGGCCGCCAGCCAAAAGCCCTGACGCACCTGATGAGCGATGCGATCGCGTCGGCCGGCGCCGTTCAGCTGTGCAATCACCGGCGTTAACGCCAGCAGCAGGCCGTGGCCGAACAGGATAGCCGGTAGCCAGATTGAGGTACCAACGGCAACCGCCGCCATATCTGTGGCACTGTAGGCACCGGCCATAATGGTATCAACCACACCCATTGCGGTTTGTGATATTTGCGCGATGATCACCGGGATTGCGAGGGCCAATAAGCTACGCGCTTCAATTAAGTACTTCTGCACGCATACACCTTTTCTATTTATTTATGATGGAGGGAAGGGTCGTCGTGAAAGGACAACAATTAAAAATAGCGGAATTTTCTCAAAAAGATTGTACCCGCTCGGCGTGGTTAAGCAAATGCTGTGATGAAATAGTTATTAAATGCGCAGCCGCAGATTTTTTGTCGCCTCGGGTTTGGTTTTCCTCGTCAACTGGGGCAAACTGCCCCAAGCGCTTTAAACATTTTTAGAAAGAAGAGGCCCACATGTTCACCGGTATCGTACAAGGCACCGCGCCGCTGGTCGCCATTGATGAAAAATCCAACTTCCGTACTCATGTCATCGAGATGCCCACTGAACTGCTGCCCGGGCTGGAGCTTGGCGCGTCGGTATCTCATAACGGTTGCTGTCTGACCGTCACGGCGGTAGAGGGCAACCGCGTCAGTTTTGATTTGATCAAAGAAACGCTGCGCCTGACCAACCTCGGTGAGCTGGCATTGGGTGACGTGGTCAACATCGAAAGAGCGGCCAAATTTAATGATGAAATTGGCGGTCACCTGATGTCCGGCCATATTATCTGCACGGCAGAGGTGGCCAAGATTTATACCTCTGAGAATAATCGTCAGGTGTGGTTGCGCATGCCGGATGCGGAACTGATGAAATACGTTCTGCACAAAGGTTTCATTGGCATCGATGGTATTAGTCTGACTATCGGTGAGGTAGTCAATAACCGTTTTTGCGTACATCTGATCCCGGAAACCCTGGAGCGCACCACGCTGGGTAAAAAACGTCTGGGTGATAAGGTGAATATTGAGATCGATCCACAAACGCAGGCGGTGGTTGACACTGTCGAGCGGGTGTTGGCGAGCCGTGAAGCGGCAATGGCGGCGGCGAGTGCGCTGGCGCAGAAGATCTGACGAACGACAAACCAGAGAGGAGCAATCGCGTGAAGTTTTATGGGAAAACGTTGATGTTAACGGCGCTGCTGGCGCTGAGTGCTTGTAGCAGCTCGCCTGAGCAGGGCGCGGCCAATACCGCAGTGGATGCAGAGAATGATACCTGTGGCGCGGCGCAATATCAGAGCTATGTCGGTAAACCGATGTCAGCGCTGGAAGGCGTGCAGATTGAGTCGCAAGTGCGCGCTATTCCGTATAACTCTGCGGTCACGATGGACTTTAACCTGCGTCGCCTGAACTTCCTCGGTGACAGCGATGATAAGATCATCCGCGTGTATTGCGGCTGATATACCCGCGTTGGTCAATACATAAAAAGAACCCCGGTCAGTGCAAGCTAGCCGGGGTTCTTTTATTGCGTGGCGTCGCGATTATCGCGTTACGCGAATACCACCTTCAACCCCTTTCGGGCTGAATACCACTTGCCATAGTTGAATATCACGTGCGCGAAAGGCGCCGGCACAGGCGTTCAGATAATAACTGAACATGCGTTCGAAACGATCGGAATAACGCTGGGCAAGCTGTGGCCACGCCTGTTTGAAGCGTTCATACCAGGCCATTAGGGTGCGATCGTAATCGGCGCCAATATTATGCCAATCTTCCATCACGAAATGCCCCTCACTGGCCTGGGCAATATGCGAGACCGACGGCAGGCAGCCATTCGGGAAGATATATTTGTTGATCCACGGGTCAACATTCATATCTGTCCGATTCGAGCCAATGGTGTGCAGCAGGAACAGACCGTCCGGTTTTAAATTACGTTCCACCACTTTAAAGTAGGTGTGGTAATTTTTCGGACCGACGTGCTCGAACATGCCGACTGAAACAATACGGTCAAACTGCAGGTGTAAATCGCGGTAGTCTTGCAAGCGGATTTCGACATCCAGCCCGGCACAGTGCTCCTGCGCCAGTTTTTGCTGTTCGGCGGAAATGGTCACGCCCACCACCGAAACACCATAATTTTTCGCCGCATAGGCGGAAAGTCCGCCCCAGCCGCAGCCAATATCCAGCAGATTCATACCCGGCTGCAGCTGCAGCTTTTCGCAAATCATCCGCAGCTTGGCTTCTTGCGCTTCTTCCAGCGTAGTGGCTTCTTTCCAGTAGGCGCAGGAATATTGCATATGCGGATCGAGCATCTGCGTAAACAGATCGTTCCCCAGATCGTAATGTTCTTTCCCGACTATCCAGGCGCGTTTCTTCGATTGCAAATTGGTGAGTCGCGCGGCGGCAATACGCAAAGTATCTTTAAGATGGTGGGGGAGTTTCTTTTCCAGACCGGCACGGACCACGTGTTGAAAGAATATATCCAGCCGTTCACATTCCCACCAGCCGTCCATATAACTTTCACCCAGGCCCAGAGAGCCTTCTTGCAGCACGCGTTTAAAAAAATTGGGGTTTTTAACCTGAATATCGAATGGGCGCGAGCCGTTTATTTCAATACCGGCCATGCTGAGCATTTCATGAGCGATACGGTACCATGGGTTGTCCTGGATGCTCACATCTTCTATACACGATGAACTCATAGCTTCTCCATCACCTTCTTCTGACTTATGACCCGCCAAAAAATAGCTTAGACAAATTCTGCGGGTGCATACGTTTACCTACGGTAAAAAGTCCCGTGGCGTCTGATATCCGACTATGAACAGAGGAAAATTTTAAGAAGGTTCCTGCGCAAGAAACGCTGGAAAGACAATCCTTAAAAAAGTGTGACGCCATACGCGTACACAACAGCAATTTGTGATAAAGAAATTATAAAAGTGTTATTTTAAAAGGTCGTTTTGAGTATAGGCTTGCCGAGGCGCTTACTCAACTGTAAATCGCACTCGGCAAAAATATTCTTTAAGTGATTATTAATACATATAATTATGACGCAGAGTTAGCATGTTCCTGTCGCGTCGCCTGCTGTTCATCCATCACTTTTCCCCGTTGCAGCATATAGCCCAATGCGGCTAATACTACCGTAGAAACCATCACCGTCACCGTTGCCAACAGCGGCTGTTCGATAAAGGCCGATACCAGCATGCTGGCGACAAAACACAGCCCCAACTGCAGGGTGTTTTGCAGCGCTGCGGCTTTGCCTGTGCCTTCCGGGAACGGGGTTAACGCATTCGCCACTACGATTGGGTAGCTGGCACCGTTGACCAGCGCCATCACGCAGAACGGGATCAGCAGCGTGGTGAGCGTTGGCTCGGTCAGCGTGGCAACCAGATATAACGCCACCATGCTGATGCCATAAGCTACCAGCAGCCACGGCAGTAAGGTGTTGCCATTAATGCGATTTAACGCGGTGCGGCAGCCATAACCCCCTAACAGGAAGGCCAGGGTCTGCGGCACATAGCTCAGGCCGATATCATTTGGGCTGTACCCCATATCGCCAAGAATAAAGGGTGAACCGGTCAGCCAGGCGAAGAAGCCGGCTGAGCAGGCGGCAAAGATGGTAACGCTGCCGCTGAACACCGGGGATTTAAGCAGTTGCCAGAAGGTCAGGCTGTTTTTCTTTTCTGCGGAAGGCAAGGGTTTGGCGTTTTCTTTCAACAGCAGAGTCGGCAGCAGGAGAATGATGGTAATGCCCAGCAGCACGGCAAAAATGGCACGCCAACCCATGTGGTTCAACAGCCAGGCTCCGACCAACGGCGCCAGCGCTGGTGAAAGTGCCACCAACGGCATAATGGTAGCGAAGACCCGGTTGGCCTTGCCTTCACGGTAGCGGTCAATCACCAGTGCCTGCCAGGTAACGGCGGCGGAACAGACGCCAATGGCCTGGATGAAACGCAGTGACCACAGTTGAACGGCATTTTGTACCCACAGCATGCCCAGGCAACCCAGGGCAAACAGCGCCAGGCCAATCAGCAACACCGGTTTACGGCCGAGGCGGTCGGAAAGTGGCCCCCAGAGCAATTGAGCAAAGGCGAAGCCGGCCAGGAAGATACTCAGGCTGGCGCTGATCGCCCCGGCGGAAATTTGCAGGTCTTGCTGCATTATGCCAAAGGCGGGCAGGTACATGTCGGTGGCCAGGTAACCCAGCATACTCAGGCCGGCAAGATAGAACATAAAACCAAAGGAATTTCGCATGGTATTTCTCATTAATATTTTATTGTCGCAGGTTTTTAGCGCCGGCAAGTGTATCCGGCTGGATCTCTGCTTGTGAAACGGTAATATTTGCGAGGTGCTGTTAAAAAAATTGAAGGCAGGGTTATGTGGTCTGAATATTCTCTCGATGTGGTAGATGCGGTCGCCCGCACCGGCAGCTTCAGCGCAGCGGCGCATGAGCTGCACCGAGTGCCCTCGGCGGTCAGTTATACCGTGCGGCAATTGGAACAATGGCTGGCGGTTCCGCTGTTTGAACGGCGTCATCGTGACGTGGAACTGACCCCGGCCGGCGTGGTGTTTGTGCAGGAGGCACGCAGTGTCATCAAAAAAATGCTCGACACCCGCCGCCAGTGTCAACAGGTGGCTAACGGTTGGCGTGGCCAACTGAAAATTGCGGTAGACATCATTGTTAAACCCCAGCGCTGCCGCCAACTGGTTCTGGACTTCTATCGCCATTTCCCCGACGTAGAACTGATGGTCCAACCTGAGGTGTTTAACGGCGTCTGGGATGCGCTGGTGGACGGGCGTGCTGATATGGCTATTGGGGCGACGCGTGCGGTGCCGGTCGGGGGCGGGTTTGCCTTTCGCGATATGGGCGACATGCGCTGGCTGTGCGTGGTCAGTCCGCAGCATCCGCTGGCGATGATGGATGGCCTGTTGAATGATGAGCAACTGCGGCCTTTCCCGTCGCTGTGTCTGGAAGATACCTCGCGCAACCTGCCCAAGCGGGTCACCTGGACACTGGACAACCAACGGCGGCTGGTGGTGCCGGACTGGGCCTCGGCGCTGGATTGTCTGTGTGCCGGCCTGTGCGTTGGCATGATGCCGGCGCATCAGGCCTTGCCATTGGTGCAGCGTGGGGAACTGGTAGCGTTGCAGCTGCAGCAGCCGTTTCCGGCCAGCCCCTGTTGTCTGACCTGGCAGCAGAATACGCCATCACCGGCGATGGCCTGGCTGTTGGATTACCTGGGGGACAGTGAAACGCTGAATCAGGAATGGCTAAGCGAAGTGGTGCCGGAAACCACAGCGGCTTCCGGCATTAGCAATTAGCGGCGGTAATCGATGAATGGGCCGTCAGCGACCGAACGACGCTCAATCAGTTTCGGATGCACTTCAATCACCTGCGACTCTTCACGCTTGCTGATAATACGGTCCAGCAACATGGTGAACGCCATTTCACCCAAACGCTCTTTGGGTTGATGAATGGTGGTCAGTGCCGGGGTGAAATAGCGGGCGTTACGCACGTTATCGTAGCCAATCACCGAAATGTCTTGTGGCACCCGCAGCCCAAGTTCGTCGGCGGCGCAGATCGCGCCCATCGCCATGATGTCGCCGCCGCAGAATACCGCGGTCGGGCGATGTTTTTGCGACAGGATCTGGTGCATGGCCTTGTAGCCGGATTCCGGCTCAAAGTCACCCTGAACAATCCACTCGTCACGTACTTCAATATTGGCTTCTTCCATGGCTTTTAAAAAGCCCTGATGGCGGCCGCCACCGGTATTGCGCGACAGTTGGCCTGGAATGGCTCCAATATCGCGGTGACCGCGTTCAATCAGATAACGCCCGGCCAGATAGCCGCCGGCGAAGGCGTTATCAATGATGCTATCGGTAAAATCACCGCGGGCCGCGCCCCAGTCCATCACAACCATTGGGATGTTGCGGTAGTCTTCCAGCATGCCGAGCAATTGGTCTGGATATTCCGAACACATCACCAGCAGACCATCAACACGCTTTTGCGCCAGCATCGCCAGATAGGCCCGCTGTTTGTCCAGATTGTTGTGCGAGTTACATAAAATCAGCGTATAGCCTTTGCTGTAGCAGCTGTTTTCTACCGCCTCGATCACTTCGGCAAAGTAGGGGGCTTCGCTGGAGGTGGCCAGCAGGCCAATCGATTTGGTGTGATTGACCTTCAGGCTGCGCGCTACGGCGCTGGGTGAGTAATGCAGCTCTTTAATCGCAGCGCCAACGGCCGCTTTTGTCTCTTCGGCGACGAAACGAGTCTTATTGATGACGTGCGAAACGGTGGTGGTGGAAACGCCAGCGCGTTTGGCCACATCTTTAATCGTTGCCATGTAAAGAATGACTCCTGAACTCACATGTTGCAGTATGTAAGTGTGATGTTAATCGTTTGCCTGCGTAGATCCTTCTCCAAAGAAGCGAAAACTGAGTTTTTAGTGTGTTGAAGTCGTCAGCGCTTGGTCAGGAGGGGCATTTTGCCGGTACACAGTTGTGAACTGCGAATTTTGTCCCATATTGAGCCAAAGTGGAAGAGGTAATCGGTATAATAAACCGGGAAATGATAACAAGATTTTATTGTTCAACTGTGTGAAAATGGTTTGACGCATTAATTGTGTGCCTTTTACCCTTGGGAAACCCAATCTGAAAAGGAGTTGTAATGGATACCGATCTGAAAATGTCACTGTTCACCACCGTTTGTGCGCTGGCCGTGATTATTGCTTTCAGCTTCACCGCTGCTTTGAACTGATCCCCTCAAGTAAAACAGGCGCAGCCCGCTGCGCCTGATTGTTTTTCCCCGCGTTACGCCAGGTTCTTTTCCACAAATGCCCAGTTAACCAGTGCCCAGAAGTTTTCCAGGTAGGCAGGTCGTGCGTTGCGGTAATCGATGTAATAGGCGTGTTCCCAAACGTCGACGGTCAGCAGCGGTTTATCATCACCGGTTAGCGGTGTCGCTGCGTTCGAGGTGTTAACAATCGCCAGCGAACCCTCCGGTTTTTTCACCAGCCAGGTCCAGCCTGCGCCAAAGTTTTTCACTGCGGCGTCGCTGAATTGCTGTTTAAATTCGGCGAAAGAACCAAATGCCTGATTAATCGCCACGGCCAGTTTACCTTCAGGCTCACCGCCGCCCTGTGGCGACAGACAGTGCCAATAGAAAGTGTGGTTCCATACCTGAGCGGCATTATTGAAGATGCCGCCGTCAGAGGCCTTAACGATCTCTTCGAGGGACAACCCTTCAAACTTGCTGCCTTTCAGCAGATTGTTCAGGTTCACCACGTAGGCGTTGTGATGCTTGCCATAATGGTATTCCAGAGTTTCTGCGGAAATGTGCGGTTCGAGGGCGTTTTTTTCATAAGGTAATGCAGGAAGTTCGAACGACATTGCTTTCTCCTTGTACAGTGCCAGTCCACCGTCGTAACAACGGGTATTAGATTGACCTGTTTTTATTGTGGGTATTTAGCTTAGCAATTTTCGCGATGAATTACAGGGGGAACGGGCAAGGGATTGGCTATGACTACGAGGTTTGGGGAAACGATCAGGGGAGAGCGGCTGACAGTGCCAGCCGCAAGGGAGTTTATCGAATGGTTTTTGGCGTGACTACCCGGCGTGCGCCGATGTAGTGGTTTTGCCAGTAGTCGTTATCGAGCTGGCTGATGCGGATTTCTTCACCGGTACGCGGGGACTGAATGAATTTGCCGTTACCCAAATAAACCCCAACATGGTCGGCCACGCCGCGGTTGTTAATGCGGAAGAACACCAGATCGCCGCTTTCCAGCTCACTCTTCTTGATCGGCGCTGCGTCACGCAGGTGATACATCTCGTTGGCGGTACGCGGCATTTTAATTTTAACGATGTCTTTATAGGCGTAATAAATCAGACCGCTACAGTCAAAGCCGGTTCTTGGCGAGGAGCCACCCCAGCGATAAGGTTTACCCATTTGATCCATCAGCTTGGCCATCGCGGTTTGCTTGGCATGCTGGTAGCGTTTTTTGTGCGCAGGGCTGAGCTTCAGTGGTTTTTCGTCAGCCACCAATTTGGCGGTTGCCATACCGGTTTCACGATGGCGCCCATAGCCTTTTTTATAGCCCTTCTTCGGCGGGGTCACTTTAATTTTGGCTATTTTATGAGTTTTGTTTTTCGATTTTGTGCTAACGATCTTTTTAGCGGTTTTTTCTGTTTTGGCTTTGGAGACCTTGGCGGTTTTCTGCGGAGTAGTGACTTTTACTTTTTTGCTGCTGGCCTTAACCGCTTTCTTTTTCTTGCGGTCATCCGGCCGGGCTTCGTTTACGTGGCTCTTGCGCTGCTCAGCGGCAACACGTGCCTGTGGCGCTGCATGCGCCAGATTAAAGAATAGCTGTGTAAACAACAGCACAAAAAGCGTAAGAATTAAACGCATGTCGACGTTACCAACCTTGGCCCCGGAACAGATATCGAATGAGTGACAGTATTCCCGAATTTCGCCATATAAAACAGCGAAGAACTCATAAATGATAATCCATATTGTGAGAAAACGTTAATAGCATTTTTTTTGCCGAAAAATCAAACTGTTGATGTATAAAAAACCAACAATGACCGCCAGGGAATTTATTAAGGTGCACTTTTTGACAGGAAATATATTAGTGAAATGGCCGGATTAAAAATGTTATTCTGAGCATATGTTTTGACCGGAAAGGCCCTGCCGGTGAGACGCGACTGACAACGGGGGAATGCCCTTGCAAAAGATGGCGTTTTCTTGCAACTGTTCCAGCCGCTACAATAGCCAGTGTGATGCATGTTGTAGCCATGAGATTTGGCTTGAGGAAGCAATATAATGACGACGACGATTGAAAAAATTCAGCACCAGATCACTGAGAACCCAATTCTGCTGTACATGAAAGGTTCACCGAAATTGCCAAACTGCGGTTTCTCGGCGCAAGCCGTGCAGGCACTGTCTGCCTGTGGCGAACGCTTTGCTTACGTTGATATTCTGCAGAACCCGGACATCCGTTCCGAGTTGCCGAAATACGCCAACTGGCCGACCTTCCCGCAGCTGTGGGTAGACGGTGAGCTGGTCGGCGGCTGTGATATCATCATGGAAATGTATCAGCGCGGCGAATTGCAGCAGCTGATCAAAGAAACGGCAGAGAAGTACAAACAGCAGGAAGACCAGCAGCCATAATCGGCTCGGTTTTATTGTTGGAAGTCATCGGGCGGTGCCAGCTAATACTGGGCCGCCCGATTTTTTTCTTAGTCGGTATTCGTGACCGCCAGCGGCCAACCGCCAAGGCGTTTCCAGCGGTTAACCAGCTCGCAGAACAGCTGAGCGGTTTGCTCGGTGTCATACAGCGCTGAATGGGCCTGGGCACTATCGAAGGGAATATCGGCGGCAATGCAGGCTTTGGCCAGTACCGTTTGTCCCAACACCAGTCCGCTTAACGCCGCGGTGTCAAAGGTGGCGAAAGGATGGAAAGGATTGCGTTTCAGGCTGGCACGCTCGGCGGCAGCCATCAGGAAACTGTGATCAAAATTGGCGTTATGCGCCACAATTATCGCCCGGTTACAGCCGCGATCCTTAATGCCCTTGCGCACCGCTTTAAAAATAGCGTGCAGTGCATCGTATTCACTGACCGCACCGCGCAGGGGATTACTCGGATCTATGCCGTTAAAAGCCAGCGCTTCGGGTTGCAGGTTGGCACCTTCAAAAGGCTCCACGTGAAAATGCAGGGTTTCGTCCTGCTGCAACCAGCCGTCTTCATCCATTTTTAACGTAACGGCGGCAATCTCCAGCAGCGCGTCAGTTTTGGCATTAAATCCGGCAGTTTCTATATCTATCACTACGGGGTAAAACCCACGAAAACGGCCACTCAGGGCGTTAAGATCACTTTTTTCGGCCATCAGTTTCTTATCTTCATCGAATGCAGCGCGCATTATGGCAAATTTTGCGCCCGGTTGCAGGCGGTAATCACGCGGGAAAAAACAAGGGCGCAGTAAGCGCCCCTGGTTGACCTTAGTGGCCGAGGCCGTGGCCGGCGTGTTTGTTTTCGATCAGTTCGATTTTATAACCGTCCGGATCTTCAACAAAGGCGATAACCGTGGTGCCGCCCTTGACCGGGCCGGCTTCGCGAGTGACCTTGCCGCCGGCATTACGAATGCTGTCACAGGTTGCGGCGACATCATCCACACCCAGTGCCAGGTGGCCGAATGCGGTGCCCATTTCGTAGCTGTCGGTGCCCCAGTTATAGGTCAGTTCAATCACCGCACCTTCGCTTTCATCGGTATAGCCTACAAACGCCAGTGAGTACTTGTATTCCGGGTTCTCGCTGGTACGCAGCAAGCGCATGCCTAATACCTTGGTATAGAAGTCGATGGAGCGTTGCAGGTCACCGACGCGGATCATGGTATGGAGTAAGCGCATAATTCCTCTGATTGGATGTGCCGTTGCCAATGGCGGATGGATTGAAGCAAATCCAGTATAGCGTTGCCGCATAAGGGATTTCAATGTATGCCACGGCAGGGAGCATTACTACATCAGTGACGTTGTCACTCATTGGTTCGGCAGGGTAACACAACCGCACACTTTGTCGCCGTGTGGCGGGTGGAAATAGGTACTATAACCACTGCAAGGGATGGCGCGTCACGATAACGTTGTTGCGTCCGGATTGGGCGGGATTAATTTATAAATTTGGATCTGGTTAATATGACTTTTTTCAGTACGAGAACATCGCGTTTGCCGAAGGAGCCGATCAATGGATGAAATGCTAATTCTGGTGGATGCTGATGATAATGCCATTGGCTCCCAAAGCAAAACGCAGGTACACCAACAGGGGTTACTGCACCGGGCATTTTCAATTTTTATCTTTGATAGCCAGGGCCGCCTGCTGTTGCAACAGCGGGCATTCAGTAAGTATCACTCGGCCGGGCTATGGACCAACAGTTGCTGTGGCCACCCGCGCTGGGGTGAGTCAACGCTGGCCGCGGCTCAGCGCCGCCTGCAGGAAGAGATGGGGTTCAGCACTGAGTTACAACAAGTTTCCAGCTTTACCTATCAGGCTGCGGTACCCGGCGATTTAATTGAGCACGAATTCGATCATATCTACGTCGGGTTATTTGACGGCAAGCCGCAGGGGGCGCCTGAAGAGGCCCATAGTTGGTCGTGGACTGATATTCAGCAATTAACGGATGAAACAACGCGCAATCCTGAAAAGTTTACCGTTTGGTTTCTGACAATAATGAAGGATCTTGGCGCCAATGAAATGGAACGTTGGGCAAGGTTGGCTGCGAGTTAACTGACAGGTTTCCCGCTAAATGGCAAAAAGCCCGCCGGCATTGGCATACCGGCGGGCTTTGCTGTTTTACTTACAGCGTTGGGTAGTCGGTGTAGCCTTCAGCACCACCACCGTAGAAAGTTTCCGGTTTAGGTTCGTTCAGCTCCGCGCTCTGCTTGAAGCGCTCAACCAGGTCCGGGTTGGCGATATAACTACGGCCAAAGGCCACGGCGTCGATAAAGCCTTTATTGATCAGCTCTTCTGCTTTCTCGGCGGTATAGGCACCGGCACCGACAATCACCCCTTTAAAGTGGGCGCGTACCGAGTCACGGAAGGCATCGGAGTAAGGCTTGCCACCGGCCCAGTCGGGTTCGGAAATGTGCAGGAAAGCGATGTTACGCTTGTTCAGCTCTTCAATCAGATACAGCGCCGCGTCTTCCTGATCTTCACCATTATCCAGGCCGTTGAACGGGCCCAGCGGTGAAATACGGATACCGACGTGTTCTGAACCCCATTCAGCGATGCTGGCGTCAACCACTTCCAGTGTCAGGCGAGTGCGGTTTTCGATGCTGCCGCCGTACTGATCGGTACGTTGGTTAGATGCCGGAGCCATAAACTGGTGCAGCAGATAGCCGTGCGCCGCATGCAGTTCGATAAAGTCGAAACCGGCCTCACGGGCGTTGGCAGTCGCCTGGCGGAAATCGTTAATGATGCCTGGGATCTCTTCAGTTTCCAGGGCGCGTGGGGTAGAGGTTGGTACTCGTACCCAGGCCCCGGTTTCGTCACGTACGGTAGTACGGGTGTCGGCATTGATCGCAGAAGGGGCAACCGGAGCCTGTTGGCCTGGCTGCAGGCTGTTATGGGAAATACGGCCTACGTGCCACAGCTGAACGGCGATATGGCCGTTTTTGTCATGCACCGCCTGAGTGATCTTTTTCCACGCGGCGATCTGCTCTGGGGTATGCAGCCCCGGTGCGCCGGCATAGCCTTTCCCCTGGAAAGAAATCTGGGTGGCTTCGGTGACAATCAGACCCGCGCTGGTGCGTTGGGCATAATATTCTCCCATCAGCGGCGTCGGGATATCACCAGGCTCAATGCTGCGCAGGCGCGTCAGCGGGGCCATAAACACGCGGTTCGGCAGGGTTACAGCGCCAACCTTCAGCGGGGAGAACAATTTTTCAATCTTCATAGTGCATCCTATATTAATAGACTGGTCGACTAGTAACGAATGTAAAACCGCCCAATGCGGTAGTTCATGATAAATCAGGTTTTTTTTAGCGCTGCGCCGGACGCAACAACAGTTCAATACTTTCCAACGCGCTGGTCAGCGGGGCGACCGAGTGGCGGATTTTGGCGCGTAAAGAGGCGCCAAGCCACAGGGAGTACAGCGTTTCCGCCGTGGCCGCCGGGCTCATGGCCAGCGACAATGAACCTTCGCGGATCCCGCGTTCGATCGTATCCTGCAGGTGACCAATCACCCGGGCACTGCCGGTTTCCAGCGCATGACGCATGGGTTCCGACAGGTCGCTCACCTCGGCAGACAATTTCACCGCCAGGCAGGCGTTATGGCATTCGCTGCGGCAGTGGTAGCTGATCGCCTGAGCGTAATAGCTTAACAATTGGTGGCGCGCATCGCCTTTATCGTCGGCAAACAGCTGCTGCATTGCCGCATCATAGTGTTCGAAATAGCGCTGCAGCATCGCTTCGCCAAACACTTCCTTCGACCGGAAGTAGTGGTAGAACGAGCCTTTTGGCACGCCCGCCGTGCTCAGCAGTTCGCTCAGTCCCATGCCGGTAAAACCGAGGCGCAGGCTGAGGGTCTCGCCGGTAGCGAGCAAATGTTCACGGGTATCTGTAGGGCAGTGCGCATGTTTAGTCATAATGGGTGTCAGCATAATAGACCGATTGGTCTAGGTCAATAACAATAAAAAAACCGGCATAAAAATGCCGGTTACGATGAGTGATACTTTGCCTGAATAAAATGCGGAAGTTAAGCCCTTAGGCGGCTCCCCGGCAGCGTTGCAGAATATCGAGCTGCGGTTGATATTCACGGGTTTGCACGTTCAGCATGCCGAGCATGGTGTGGAACAGGTTGTCCTGCGAGATATCATCCTTTTCTGCCATGTTACTCAGGCACTGGCGATCAACCTTGAAGTTGCGCTCATAGTCTGCAGACATCCACATCAGGAAGGGGACATGGGTCTGCTGGCTTGGCGCAAACACGTAAGGGGTACCGTGCAGATACATGCCGTTTTCACCCAGCGATTCACCGTGGTCAGAGAGATACACCAGCGCGGTGTTGAATTTGTCGCTGTGCTGTTGCAATAGCTTGATGGTGTCGTCCAGCATGGCGTCGGTATACAGCAGTGAGTTGTCATAGGTATTCACCAACTGCTCGTGGCTGCAATCCTGGATCTGATTACTGTTGCAGGTGGGTGAGAACTTCTGGAACTCTGGCGTACTGCGACGGAAATAGGCCGGCCCGTGGCTGCCCATCTGGTGCAGCACTATCACGCCGTCGTCTTTCAGGCTGTTGATGTAGTCGTTAAGTTTATACAGCAGCACGTTATCCATGCAGACTTCACCGTCGCAATCCTGCGGCAGTTTTAGCTTGGTCATGTCAACGTGGGGCACGCGATCGCAGGCACCTTTGCATCCGCCGTCGTTTTCACGCCACAACACATTGACACCGGCATGCGCCAGTACGTCAAGCATGCCCTCCTGATGGGTAGCCTGGGTGGCGTCATAATCCTTGCGTGGCATATTGGAGAACATGCAAGGCACGGAGATCGCCGTTTCGGTGCCGCAGGAACTGGCGTTTTTAAAATACACCACGTTGTCCTGCTTCAGACGCGGATTGGTTTCACGCTCATAGCCGCCCAATGAGAAGTTCTCGGCACGCGCCGTTTCCCCGACCACCAGGATCACCAGGGTTTTCTTTTGCTGTGCGGTGATTACTGGCCCTTTACGTGCATCTTCACCGATTTTCACCAGCGGCAAATTGCGGGTGAAGTAACGTTGCTGGGTAAATTTGATGGTGCCGGAAACGAAGTTCGACGGCGTCAGCATTTTCACCACGCTTTTGTTATTGCGGATCAGCGAGGCGTAATCCTTATAAAACAGGGCGGCGATAATCAGGATCACCACTACCGAGAGCATCACGTTAGCGGCACGCAACCCGACCATGTACCACCATGGGCGAGTTTTACGGATTTCGATAAAGCAAACCAATACCGCAGGCAGAATACCCAGCAGGAACAGCCACAGACCCATGCGTGGCGTCAACAGCGCCGTTGCTTCCTGGGGATTGGTTTCGAAGGCGTTCTGCATCATATTGCCGTCGATCACCACGCCGTAACTGAACATAAAGTAGTTGGCGGCCGCGCTGCCGAGCAGGAAGAAAATCATCAGTGGCTTGCGTAAGAACGGCACGGTCAGCACGCTGAAGATAATATTCAGCGCACAGAAAATCACCACCGGCATGGTGGCGGCGAAAATCACGCTGTGGAGGTTATCGAAGGTGATATACGACCAGGCCTTATGAAAGAATAACGCATTCTGGAACAGAGTGAAGAATAAGGCACTGGCGAGGATAAAACCCAGGCTGTTGCACTGTAAGCGTTGACGTAACGACATTGCCAAATCTGAATCCTGATATTGTGTAATGCGCTGAAACTTACAGGATGAAACTTAAGAAAACCTTAGAGATTCAGTTTGGTGGCAGAGTTGTTTAATTTCGGTTTAGCTTGAGAGACGCCAGACCGGGCGGTCTGGCGCGGGGGATTAAGGCGAGAATGATTAATAGGCGGCGGTAAATTGCGCTTTAATAAACTGCGGTTTTTCGATCTCATCGATAATTGCTACCGACAGGTCTTCCACGGAGATACCCGCCGGGGCCTGGCCGTTCATCAGCAGTTTGGTGGTGCCCAGACGGAACTGACCGGTACGCTTGCCGGGCTCCAGCAGTGCCGCCGGAGACAAATAGGTCCAGTCCAGTTGAGAGTCATTGCGCAATTTATTGCGTAAATCACGCACGGCCTGAGCGCCCGGACGGATATTTTCCGGGAACTGCGGGGTATCGACCAGTTCAACGCCCGGAGCCACTTCCAGGCTGCCGGCACCGCCAACCACCAACAGGCGTTTGACGCCGGATTTTTTCACCGCGTCCAGGATCTGTTGGGAGCCCCTGGTGGTTTTCTCGTACAGGTTTTCTTCCGCCCAACCCGGATTAAAGGCGCTGATTACCGCGTCCTGACCGGTTAGCTGTTTTGCCAGCCATTCGGTGTCGGCGACGTCGCCTAAAGCGATGGTCAGGTTTGCGTTGTCAGGCAAATCTTTTTGCTGACGTGCAATCGCCGTGACCTGCAAACCGCGGTTCAGCGCTTCATCCACCACGCGGCGGCCAACAAAACCTGTTGCTCCAATAATGGCTACTTTCATCTGTTTGCTCCTGTCGTGTATCAGCTCAGATTCACCTGAGCGCGTATCTACAATGTAGTACTTAACAATAGGGTTGATTAGTGCCATATTCATGCTTTCTTGAGTAAGTAAAACTTCATAATCGTGGATAAACTGAATCGAATGGCGGTTTTCGCTACCGTGGTGGCGGAAGGATCCTTTGCCGGCGCGGCCCGGCGGCTGGGCATGACGCCATCGGCGGTCAGCCAGCATATGCGTTCGTTGGAAAAAGCGCTCGGTGTGCCGTTGTTACATCGTTCTACGCGACGGCTGGCGCTGACCGAGGCAGGGGCGGCATTTCACCCCGGCTGCGAGGCAATGCTGTTTCAGGCGCAGCAGGCTGAACAGCGGCTGGCCGAGTTGCGTGACACTCTGGTGGGGGAGCTGCGTATCGCTACGACCATTGGCATCGGTGGCCGTCCGCTCGCAGAGGCGCTGGCACCGCTGCTGCAGGCGCATCCCAAACTGACTCTGCGGGTGTTGGCGGACGATCGAATCGTCGACATGATCGAACAACGGATCGACATTGCACTGCGGGTCAATCGTCAACTGGCCGATGCCAATATGATTGCTCATCCGCTGGCCGAATGGCCAATGGTGCTGTGTGCCGCTCCGCGCTACCTTAGCCAGTACGGGGTGCCGGAAGCGCCGCAGGACCTGGTGCAGCATCGCTGGATCTCGGGCGCTTTCAGCGGGGCGCATCTGGATTTGCATCATCAGGGCGGTCAGCAGCTAAAATTACGTCTGGGGGAAGGGCAGATCGTCAGCGACAGCATGACCGTGATGCGCGGCTTCACCCGCAGCGGTCTGGGGATCTCGATTCAACCGCTGTATGAAATAGAGGATGAATTGCAGCGCGGTGAACTGATCCAACTGATGCCTGAATGGCGACCGGCCCCACTGAGGCTGCACGCGCTGACGCTAGAACGGGCAATGCCGGAGAAAAATCGTCAGGCGCTGCGTTATTTACGCGACTATTTTCACCGACATGCCGAAAAGTCACTTGCCAGCGGCGCCGATGGCGTCTTCAATTAGCAAGAGAACGCAGGAGGACGTGTGGCGCAGCAGCTCGAGTTTTTTGATATCCCCAGCCCGTGTCGCGGCATTTGTCAGGCCGACGATCGCGGCTTTTGCCGTGGTTGCCTGCGCAGCCGCGAGGAACGCTTTGGCTGGATGCAAATGAGCGATGCACAAAAACGCGACGTGCTGCGTCTGTGCCACCAACGCTTGCTGCGCCTGCAGCGAGCCAGTAAACAGCCGGATGAGCCCTTGCCGGAACAACCGTCGTTGTTCTAAGTCATTTCTGATCTGCCGCACGTAAGCGCGGCTTTCCGCTTCCCACCGTGTTATCCGCTTGTGTATGCTGGCATTAAACAATGTCATGAGGTTTCAACAATGGTAAACCGTGTACAACTCGCGCCGCAGGGGCCTGAATTTTCCCGCATGATTTGCGGATACTGGCGTTTGATGGAGTGGGGCATGTCACCACAGCAGTTGCTGACGTTTATTGAGCAGCATATTGAGCTGGGTGTCACTACCGCTGACCATGCGGACATTTACGGCGGCTATGCCTGCGAACAAGCCTTTGGTGAAGCGATGCGCCTGAAGCCTTCACTGCGCCAGTCGATGGAACTGGTGTCCAAATGCGGTATCGCCACCACCGCCAAACCGGGTAACCCGATTGGCCACTACATTACTGACCGTGAGCATATCGTTAACAGTGCGGAACGCTCACTGGAGCATCTGCATACCGATTACCTCGATCTGCTGCTGATCCACCGTCCGGATCCGTTAATGGATGCCGATGAGGTGGCCGAAGCCTTTGTGGCGCTGCATAAAAGCGGCAAGGTACGCCATTTCGGCGTATCCAACTTCACCACGACGCAGTTCACGCTGTTGCAGTCGCGTCTGCCGTTCTCACTGGTGACCAATCAACTGGAGATTTCGCCGATCCATCAGCCGGCTATTCTGGATGGCACGCTGGATCAGTGCCAGCAATTGCGCATCAAGCCGATGGCCTGGTCTTGTTTGGGCGGCGGCCGTCTGTTCAGCGACGCCGAATTCCAGCCACTGCGCGATGAGCTGCAGGCGGTGGCGCTGGAGATTGGCGCCGAGTCTATCGAACAGGTGGTGTACGCCTGGGTGATGCGTTTGCCGTCGTCTCCTCTGCCGATTATTGGCTCCGGCAAGATTGAGCGCGTGCGTTCGGCGCTGCAGGCACAGCAGTTGACGTTGAGTCGTCAGCAGTGGTTCCGTATTCGCAAGGCGGCCCTGGGTTACGACGTACCTTAAATCACTATAATCATAAGAAGCCGGGCAGCGGTGACTGCCCGGTTTTACTTTTTGATTCTTCGGGGCATCAGGCCAGCACCACCTGGCCGTCCGACAGGCTGTTTAGCCCCAGTCCGACCAGCGTGACCGTATTGCCGCCAAAGTTAAACACCAGATTGTCGTTCACTTCAGAAACGAAATCTCGGAAGTTTCCGCCTTCGCTACTGCCATCGGTCCCCATAAAGACCAGTTTGTCCTGCGCCTGATAGCCGTAAATCTGGTCCTGACCAAAGTCGCCACTGAACAGGAAGGTGTTGCTGCCGCCCTGACTGTGTATGACGTCGTTACCGGCGCCGCCGACGAAGGTTAAATTGCCGCCGGCATGGCCAAGCAGGGTGTCGTTGCCATCGTCGCCGAACAGCCATTTATCATTGGCACGCGCCTGCAAGTTGTCATCGCCCGCGCCGCCGTTGAGCGACGAAGCATAGGCTTTTAGCCCTTCGCTCGATTTTAATCCGGCGCTGGTAACCTGATGATCCAGCTCTTTGCTGAAGATTATCCAGGAGGTTTCTTTAGTGCGCAGTGTGCCAATATCCTCGGCCAGAGTGATGCCGCCTTTGGCGTCACGCAGGTAGAGCGTGTTGCCGTCGTAGGCGACCTCGCTATTTTTCAATGCCTGCTGCAGATCCAGGGTGTTATTGCCTTCGCCGCCGGAAATTATATTGAAACCACCGTTGTCGCGAAAAGTGTCATTACCGGCGCGCCCCTCAAGATAATCGTTGCCGGTGCCGCCCTTGATTAAATCATTGCTGTCACTGCCGACAATAAAGGTCGGGCCGCTGTGTTTTTCGGCATTGCGATTGAGATCTTCAACCCAGGTAGTACCACGGGTGACATCCGAGAGGTTGGAGACAATCACCGTCGAGTCTTTGCCGGTCAGCGAATAAAACTCTGAATTCAGCACCCGCATCAAGCCGTCCTGATAAAAGAATGGCAGATGGGATAGCCAGGTTGGAATATTCAGGATTGAGAAGGGCAGAATATTCCAGGCGGCAGAGGCGTAGTGATCGTTGAAATTAACGATATTATTGGTGGCGGACTCCTGCGGCGCATCATGCACGCCAAAAGTTGCCGGGGTTAACGTGGTGCCGTCCAGCGCGCGGAATACCGGGTCATTTTCATAGCCGATATTAATCACCTTGCCGTCGGTCTCGTATTGCGTTGGCGAGGCGAAAGCCACATAGCTTGATTGCGCATAGAAGCCGCCCCAATTGTCGTCGCTGAGCGCCGCCATGCTGTTCACCGCCATCCCGCCGAGACTGTGGCCGCTGATGGTCACGTCATCGCCGCTCAGCCCGTGTGCCTGGGCGAATTTGGCGACATCCCCCAGCAGGGTACCAAAGGCCTTCAGGCTGTAATTATCGGCATAACCGGCAGGGCCAAACCCCGCCAGCAGGTCATTAATCAAATCTCCAATGCTATCGGTAATCAGGGATTCGCGTGGGCCGCTGGTGCCACGAAAAGCAATACCAATGGAGGTGAGATTACCTTCGCTGTCATATTTACCCAATACTTCAGCCTGAGCGGTGGTATAACCCAGCGTTTCACCGTAATAGGTACCACGCGCGTCGGTTTTACCGCTATAACCCAATTGGTCGGCCCCTATCAATGACCAACCGGCGTTATTTACCGCCGCCAGCGCCGCCTTTTCCGAGTCGGGGTTCCAGGGAATGCCGGGTAACCCACCCTGTGATTGCGTGCTACCAATTAACGCCGTCACCAGCGTGAAGGGCAAGCCCAGCCCAAAACCGGTATTGTGGTAGCCCTCATCGAAGCCGTTATCGATATTGTGATAGGCATAGGTGGAAATCGCCAGGGCGTCAGTGAATAACGCCTTGGATTTTGCCTCGTCGAGCTCTTGATAATTAAAGATTCCCATATCAGTTCCTTATGAATTAGCTGCAGTGCCGGGGTGATCTTTGAATAGCTATTGCAGCTTGTGCTGGTAGAGAGGATATACCGAACGACAGCTGGTCAGAGGACCGATGTCGGTAGAATTATTATTAGTATGAATTATTCAGAATGCGAATTTGATCGGCAAAATTGTGCGCATTTTGAGCGTCGGCGTCACAGATTCTCGTATACTCAATACTCACAGGAAATCCAAGGAGATTGATTAATGAAACATTATTGGTATGCGGCCTTCGGTCTGATGGCTTGCGGAGCTGCTCAGGCGGCGACGGTGGATGTTGACATGAATCTGGTGACCGGGCAGGGAATTGGTCAGGAAATTGGCAAAGTGACGATCAGCGAAACGCCCTACGGCCTGCTGTTTACCCCACAGCTCAAAGCGTTACCGGCTGGCGTGCACGGTTTTCACGTTCATGAGAACGGCAGTTGCGAGCCGGGGATGAAAGAGGGCAAGGCGGTTGCGGCGCTGGCAGCGGGCGGACATTTTGACCCGCAAAAAACCGGTAAACACCTTGGCCCTTATGCCGACGGCCATTTGGGGGATCTGCCGGCGATTTACGTGACCAACGACGGCATGGCCAAGGATCCGGTATTGGCGCCGCGGCTGAAAAAAATCAGTGAAATAACCGGCAAGGCGCTGATGGTGCACGCCGGGGGCGATAACCACGCCGATAGCCCGAAACCGCTGGGGGGCGGAGGGGAGCGTTTCGCCTGCGGCGTCATTAAGTGATAAAGACGCTTAACTCGCGGTTGCCGCGGTACTGTCAGGCGGGGTGATGGCCTGCTGTAACTGTTGCAACGAACAGTAAAGCCGCCAAATTAATCCGGCAAGATCGCGCGCCGCCTGTTCCGGGTGGTGCGCCAACGCATTGCTCATGCGCTGCAGCTCCTGCAGGCTGGCGTCCAGCGAACGGTGCTGTACGCCTTTCTCCGTCATAATGCCCCGCAAACAGTGAATGCAGACGTCGCGTACCGCCGAGAGCGGATCGGACCGGGTCTGCCAGTCGCGCAGTTGCCAAACGATATGGCTGCAGTTGAGCAGCACCACGCCCCAGCGCAATAACCAACTGCGTGCCTCTTGATCCTGGCTTTGATTCAATTGGCTGATGCGGTGATAAATCAGCGATTCAAACTGGCTCTCGCTCTGCTGCGGTTTTTTACTCAGCTGATCGATAAAGTCTCGCCGTAGGGCGCGGATAATGCGCCGGCTTTTGCGTTTGTCTGAGCTCGGCCGCAAGATCTGGAACGCCATACCGGCTAATAGCACGCCAACAATTTTGCCGATGCTGTCATTGATAAACGACTGATAATCGTAGCTTGGCGGATTGGTGACGGACAAAAACGAGCCCATAAACACGATCAGTTGCCCCCAGAGTGCAGCATAGGAGGGATTCTGCAGCTTGAGCATCTGCATGGTGACCAGCACCGGGAACAGGAAGGCGCAGAACAGCCACAAATCATCTATCTGAATCATCAGGCCAAACTTCACCAAAAAACAGACGATCGAAAGCAGCGTTACCGCTTTGAGCAGGGTGGTGATGCTGTTGATAGGGGACGGTGTGGAGGAATAGAGCACGCAACTGATGGCAACCAGCGTCAGTGCCGAACTGCCGGCGTCCCACTGGGTGTTAATCCAGTAAGCACAGCCGAGAATAATGCACAGAAAAGTGCGCAGGCCGTTATAGGCGGCCTCGTAACTGTCGGTATGACGAGCCAGAGAAGTCACACGTGGCGGCTGTATCTCGCTGACCGGGGTGGCGTTCTCCAACCGTTGCAACCATCGGCTGCAGTTAAGGTACAACCAACAGAAATGGCGTAGGCGTAGCCAAAAGGCGCGGTGGCGGTAATCGGCAGGATCCTGCGGCGCTATCTGCAGCAGGATGCGGGCCAGCCGGTATTTATCGGTATCGGGATTGCGTAGCTCGTTTAGCAACTGATCCAAAACGGTCGCCAGGTTGGCCGGGCGATCCGGCCAGTTCAGCAGCATGCGCCGCAGGCTGGAGATCACGCTGGTAATGCGCAGTTGTTGATGCAGCATATAGTTGAGCAGGTTATTCTGCCGACGCAGCCGGTAGTGGCTCCAGAAGGCCTGAATACGCAGCAGGTTCATGGTCAGGATCTGGCCGATGACCCCTTCATGTGACGTGCGCATCTGTACGGTGATCTCGGGTTGCCACAGCATTGCGGCGTGCTCCAGCAACCGCAGGTGCATGCGCCGCAGAGAGGTCAACAGTGCTTCACCGTCCGAAGTGCTGGGCAGGATCATCATCATCAGGCCGCCGCACAGAATACCGGTAATCACCTCGCAAACGCGCGCCTGGGCGATATCAAAGATTTGCTGGGTGTCGGTGACGTTGACCGTACTAAAGGCGATGATGGCGGCGGTATAGCCCGCCAATGCAAAGGCGTAGGAGACGTTGTTTTGATAATGATTGGAGATGTAAGTGCACAGGCCGATCCAGGCGGCAATGAACAGCGTGAACAGCCAGGGATCGTTCAGGCAATGACCGGCGATGGCCATTGACGCGGCAGCACCGACCAGACTGCCGAAAACTCGCCCGATGCTTTTACTGATCACGCCACCGACGGTGGGGAAACTGACCACCGCCGCTGAGGTGAGTGCCCAGTAAGGCTCGTCAAGATTGAGGACGAACGCTACCCATAACGAAAGGCACATCGCCAGCGAATTGCGCAGCGCATAACGCCATTGCCCAGCGCTGGCTTTCCCCCAGGGGGTACGGTTCCATTCCAAAAAAGGCAGGTTCACTGGTAAGCCTTACTGATGAATGGAGATGGTGCAGGTGGTGCCGGCGACCAAGGGTAAATCAGCAGGCACATCCAGCAGTTTTATCCGCACCGGTACGCGCTGTGCCAGCCGTACCCAAGGCACGTTGGGCTTCACGTCCATTAATAAATCACTGCTGCTTTCAACGCTCTGATCGTAAATGGCGCGGCCAATGCTTTCTACTTCGCCCCGGAGCTGAGTGTTGCCATTATATAAAACGATATCCGCTTTATTGCCTTCTTTTATATGCTTTAGCTTGGTTTCTTCAAAATAGCCGAGGACATAAAAAGAATGTACGTCGACCAGTGCGACCAGCGGAGTCCCGGCACTGGCATAGTTTCCGACCCGGGCTTGTAAATTGGTGATATAGCCATCGGTAGGGGCATAAATTTTAGTTTTACTTAAATTCCATTTGGCCTGTTCCAGATTGGCCTGAGCGGCTTTATAGGCCGCTTTCATTGCCTGGGCTGCTAAATTTGACTCATCCATATCTTCTGCAGAAATAACATTTTTTGGCAGGCTGCGACGGCGAGCCGCTTCATGGTCGGTTTTGGCCATATCGGACTGTGCTTTTGCCAGTGCAGCCTCAGCATTGTCGAGCGCAATCTGGTATGGCACAGGGTCGATCGCAAAAATCAGACTTCCCGCAGGTATGAACTGATTGTCATGAACGGTTATTTTCTCTAATCTTCCAGAAACTTCTGGTGTGATATTGACGAGTTCTGCGCGTACCTTTCCATCACGGGTCCACGGGGATTGCATATAATAATTCCACAACCACCAGCCGGCACAGATGGCAATGGCGCAGACGATTACCGTAGAAAAATATTTTAATGTTTTATGTGTCATCGGTTACCAACTTGCTAAAAGCCACAGGGCGCCGCTGACGGCAATGACGAAAATAGACAAATCCATCAGCATGGGATGCCAAATTTCGCCGGAATAAATCCAGTCTCGCAACAGGTGGTGTACCAGTAGCCATAAAACCAGGCCAAGCAACACAGCCTTAAATATGGGTGGAAAATAAAGCGAGGCGCCCAGCACCAAATCGGGTAGCGGGGACGAGGCATGGAGCCATGAAGTATTCACATTAACAATCCCGATGAGTGAATATGTTGAGTCTTTGCATAGAGAATAAACAATAACTGGCCAAAATGGTGGCTAATTCCACAATATACATTATATACATTTGTGTTTTTAATGTTAGTTACTCAAAATAGTCTAAACTCTGGGAGGGTATGTTAGCATGCTAATTATAAGGAGGGGTAAGTGGAGTCAACATTAGGTTCCGATTTAGCACGATTAGTTCGTGTTTGGCGCGCGCTGATCGATCATCGGCTCAAGCCGCTGGCGCTGACGCAAACACATTGGGTAACCCTGCACAGTATCAATCGTTTACCGCCGGAGCAGTCGCAAATCCAGCTGGCCAAGGCGATCGGCATTGAGCAACCGTCATTGGTTCGTACTCTGGACCAGTTAGAAGAAAAGGGGCTGATTACTCGCCACACCTGCGCCAACGACCGGCGTGCGAAGCGTATCAAGCTGACTGAAGCTGCCGATCCCATTATCAGGGAGGTGGACAGCGTGATCAGTTCGACGCGTGGTGAAATTTTGAGTGGGATTACCACTGACGAAGTGCAATTGTTGGTAGGTTTGATTGGCAAGTTGGAACAAAACATTACTGAACTGCAAAATAAACAATAAGAACTTCTTCTTTATACGATTAGATTTCACAGCATCGGAAATGAAACCGGAGGCCTAAAGCCTCCGGTTTTACCCGCTAAGTTCAGCTTACAGTGGGGACACGGTGATGGTGTCGCCAGTGCGAGCCATACGAACGCGTTGCCCTGGGCTGAACTTGGTGTCGCCCGCCTTCTGAACCACCACGATGTTCTCTTTCTGGTCGGTCTTGATTTCCAGCTCATAGCCTGAAGTACGACCGGCAGCTTCACCGATACTGTTACCTGCTACGCCGCCTGCTACAGCGCCGGCTGCCGTCGCCAGGCTACGGCCTGTGCCGCCGCCGACGGTGTTACCAAGGAAACCACCCAGCACGGCACCGCCGATGGCACCAATGGTGTTCGATGTTTCACTACCCTGGATCTTGACCGGGCGCACAGAAACCAGCGTGCCGTAAGTCACGGTTTGCACCTGTTTGGCCTGCGAAGCGGAATAAACGTCGCCGGACATGGAATCATTGGCGCACCCTGCCAGCGTAACTGCGGCGATGGCAACGACGAGAAGACGCTTGATCATATAAAACTCCTGTTGGTAGTAGTCCATAACCTGGGAAACCTTACCAGGCCAGATTCATAAAAATGATAGACAAAGTATGGCTTAAACGCACGCATATCACCATAACCCGCTACTGCACGCAGCTTAGCTTTGTTCTGTTCAACCAATAATAAACGGTGGTTTAGCTTTATAACAGCGTTGGAAGAAATTCCATTGCGTGTTGAAGCGCTGTTTAGCCGTACTTATCAATATTCGGCATGGGTTAAAAACAGGCGCATCGCTCACAGAGGTGAAAAAATACAACATATTTCATGGCGTTAATGTGGCAATTCTGGTTTATTTGTCAGGTCAAAATTTTGCTTCCCCGTAAAGGGTAAAGGATGTCGCTATGAAGTCAGGCCGCTATATAGGTGTTATGTCTGGCACCAGTCTGGATGGGGTCGATGTGGTGCTTGCTGCGATTGACGGACGTATGGTGGCGCAACAGGCCAGTTACAGCCATCCGATGCCGCTCCAACTGAAGCAGGATATTCTCGGGATGTGCCAGGGCCAGCAGACCACGCTCTCTGCGGTCGGGCGGCTGGATGCGCAGCTTGGCACGCTGTTTGGCGAGGCGGTACTGGGCTTGCTGAAGCAAACCGGTGTGGCTGCGCACGACATTACCGCCATTGGTTGTCATGGCCAGACGGTTTGGCATGAACCCGAAGGGGATGCGCGTTTTTCTATGCAGTTGGGCGACAATAATCGCATTGCCGCACTGACCAATATCACCACCGTTGGCGATTTTCGCCGACGTGATATGGCCTACGGCGGTCAGGGAGCTCCGTTGGTACCGGCTTTCCATCAGGCACTGCTGTCGCACCCGGTAGAGCGCCGCATGGTGTTGAATATCGGCGGCATAGCCAATCTGTCGATGCTGTTGCCGGGGGCTGCGGTGCGTGGCTTTGATACCGGGCCGGGCAATATGCTGATGGATGCCTGGATATGGCGTCATCAATCACAGCCTTACGATAAGGATGGTGGCTGGGCGATGGCGGGGCGCGTTTGCTTGCCGCTGTTGCAACAGATGCTGGCCGATCCTTACTTCTCGCTACCGGCACCGAAAAGCACTGGGCGTGAATATTTCAACGCGGCCTGGCTGGAGCGTCAGCTCGCGGGTCTGGCGGCAGTCAGCCCGGTTGATGTGCAAACCACGTTGACGGAACTGACGGCGGTCACCATTTGCGAACAGGTTCAGTTGGCGGGCGGCTGTGAACGTCTGCTGGTTTGCGGCGGTGGGGCACGGAATATGTTGCTGATGGCACGAATGTCTGCGTTGTTGCCAGGAACCGAGGTGTGCCTGACGGATGATTTCGGCATTAGCGGCGACGATATGGAGGCGCTGGCCTTCGCCTGGTTGGCGTTTCGCACCTTGTCCGGGCAGCCCGGCAATCTGCCTTCGGTGACCGGTGCCAGTTGTGAAACCCTGCTGGGTGGGATTTATCCGGTTTTGCCTTTGGGGGGCCGTTAGCTCTGTTAGGATAGAAATCGATGGATTTCCCTAAGGAGCAACAGCATGAAAAAAATCATTATTGCCGCCGGCACATTGGTGCTGGCCGGCTGCAGCTATGTTCTGCCGCAAAACAGCCAAACCTTGCATTACCAGTGCGGCACCACGCCGTTGACGGTGTCACTGGACGGTAAGGAAAGCACCGTCAGCCTGCTGATGGACGGTGAGCAACTGAAGCTGAAACAGGTACTGGCCATGTCCGGTGCAAAATACAGCGATGATAAGTACACCTTTTGGTCGAAGGGCCAAAACGCCTATCTTGAGCGTAATGGCAAAGTGATTATGAGCGACTGTACGCTGACGAATTGATCCGGTCGTTGCGGCGTCAGAGCGATTGAGATCCTGACGCCGCAGGCGCAGAATAGAATCACGATTTTTCAGTTGGTTGATAACCGAATGATTGAAAATAATGAATTTGATGTTGCGGACCTGCGCCGCGAATATACCCGTGGTGGCCTACGCCGTAACGATCTGTCCGCCAATCCCCTGGAACTGTTCGAGCATTGGCTGAAACAGGCCTGTGACGCCCGCCTGGCGGATCCGACCGCCATGTGTGTGGCGACGGTGGATGAAAACGGCCAACCTTACCAGCGCATTGTGTTGCTCAAGCATTTTGATGACAAAGGGCTGGTGTTCTACACCAATCTGGGCAGCCGCAAGGCGCAGCAACTGGCGAATAACCCGCACATCAGCCTGTTGTTCCCGTGGCACATGCTTGATCGTCAGGTCATTTTCCTCGGCAAAGCGGAGCGCCTGTCCACGTTCGAAGTCATGAAATACTTTGCCAGTCGGCCGAAGGACAGTCAGATCGGCGCCTGGGTATCGCAGCAGTCATCGCGTATTTCAGCGCGCGGCGTGCTGGAGAGCAAATTCCTCGAACTGAAGCAAAAATTCCAACAGGGCGAAGTGCCATTGCCGAGTTTCTGGGGTGGATTCCGGGTTAATTTCGACTCCGTCGAGTTTTGGCAGGGCGGTGCCAACCGTCTGCATGACCGTTTCCTGTATCAACGGGACGGGAATGACTGGAAAATTGACCGACTGGCACCCTGATCGGTGAAAATCCCCCTTAAGCGCTGGCACTGATGTCGCCGGCGCTTTATTCTATGCGTTATTCTGAATTTAATATTTCGCCAGTGGGCGAAAGGTCGTGTACCGACAAAGGTGCATTCGTTTATACATGGAGTCATTGATGGCAAGCAGCAACTTGATTAAACAACTGCAAGAGCGGGGCCTCGTTGCCCAGGTTACGGATGAAGAAGCGTTAGCAGAGCGACTGGCGCAAGGGCCAATTGCACTGTATTGCGGTTTCGATCCGACCGCTGACAGCTTGCATTTGGGCCATCTGGTTCCTCTGTTGTGCCTGAAGCGCTTCCAGCTCGCAGGCCACAAGCCGGTAGCCTTGGTTGGCGGTGCCACCGGCCTTATCGGTGACCCGAGCTTCAAGGCGGCTGAGCGCAAGCTCAATACCACCGAAACGGTGAATGAGTGGGTGGATAAAATCCGCAAACAGGTTTCTCCGTTCCTCGATTTCGACTGTGGTAGCAACAGCGCAATTGCCGCCAACAACTACGACTGGTTTGGCGGCATGAACGTGCTGACCTTCCTGCGTGACATCGGCAAGCATTTCTCCGTCAACCAGATGATCAACAAGGAAGCGGTGAAGCAGCGTCTGAACCGTGACGACTCGGGCATTTCTTTCACCGAGTTCTCCTATAACCTGTTGCAGGGCTTCGACTTCTCCGAGCTGTACAACCGTCATCAGGTTGAACTGCAGATCGGCGGTTCCGACCAGTGGGGCAATATCACCTCCGGTATCGACCTGACCCGTCGCATGCACCAGCAACAGGTATTCGGCCTGACCGTGCCCTTGATCACCAAGGCTGACGGCACCAAATTCGGCAAGACCGAAGGTGGCGCAGTCTGGCTGGCACCAGAAAAAACCAGCCCGTACAAGTTCTACCAGTTCTGGATCAACACCGCCGATGCCGACGTGTACCGCTTCCTGAAGTTCTTCACCTTTATGGATCTGGCCGAGATCAACGCGCTGGAAGAAGAAGACAAGAACAGCGGTAAAGCGCCACGCGCCCAGTATGTTCTGGCAGAAGAAGTGACCGGTATGGTACACGGTGCGGAAGGTCTGGCTGCGGCCAAGCGTATCACCCAGAGCCTGTTCTCTGGCGCGCTGCACGAAATGACCGAAGCAGACTTCGCCCAGTTGGCACAGGACGGCATGCCGACCATCAAGCTCGATGGCGACGCCGATCTGCAGCAGGCGTTGGTTAACGCCGAACTGGTGCCTTCACGCGGTCAGGCGCGCACCATGATCGGTTCCAATGCGGTGACCATCAACGGTGAGAAACAGTCCAACGCCGAATACAACTTCAGCGATGCCGATCGCCTGTTCGGTCGCTACACGCTGCTGCGTCGCGGCAAAAAGCATTACTGCCTGGTTGATTGGCAGTAAACAAAGTTGCAGCAAAGGGGCCCTCAGCGGCCCCTTTATTTTTAAGGCCTCAGAGCAGGTTTTTGATGAAAAACATTCTTTCTATTCAATCCCATGTGGTGTTTGGCCATGCAGGCAACAGCGCGGCAGAGTTTCCGATGCGCCGCATGGGCGTTAACGTCTGGTCGCTGAACACCGTGCAATTTTCCAATCATACTCAGTACGGCAAGTGGACCGGTTGCGTGATGCCGGCCAGCCATCTGACCGAGATTGCCCAGGGTATTGCGGATATAGATCAACTCAAGCACTGCGATGCGGTGCTGAGCGGTTATATCGGTTCGCCGGAGCAGGGCAACCATATTCTTGAGATTGTGCGTCAGGTTAAGCAGGCCAATCCGAACGCCTGGTATTTCTGCGATCCGGTGATGGGTCATCCGGAAAAAGGTTGCATCGTGGCACCGGGCGTGGCGGAGTTTCATTGTCAGCAGGCGTTGCCGTGCAGTGACATGATTGCGCCCAATCTGCTGGAGCTGGAATTGCTGAGCCAGCGTACTGTGACCAACGTGGAGCAGGCGGTAAGCGCCGCACGCGAGCTGATTGCCAAAGGGCCGAAGCTGGTGCTGGTCAAGCATCTGAGCCGTGCCGGTTATAATATCGACTGTTTCGAAATGTTGCTGATCACGGCTAGTCAGGCCTGGCACATCAGCCGTCCGCTGGTGGACTTCGGCGAGCGTCAACCGGTGGGTGTAGGCGACCTGACCAGTGGTCTGTTGCTGGTTAATTTGCTCAAGGGTGAGGCGTTGGACAAAGCACTCGAGCACGTCACGGCGGCGGTGTATGAAGTGATGCTGACGACCCAGGCGATGGGTGAGTATGAGCTGCAGGTGGTGGCGGCTCAGGAGCGTATTGTGCAGCCGGGCTGCGAGTTTAAAGCGGTCATGCTGTAACTCTGCCGGCAGAGCGCCCCGGCGTATTCTCGCCGCCGGGGCGCAGGTATTATTTCAAGCCTTCCGCATTCAACGTTGCGTCCACCGCAGGTCGCGCGGCCACGCGATCAAAATAGGCCGAAAGCTGGCTGCGCTTTTTGATATCAAACTGCAGGGCGATGGCCCAGCGCAGAATGGTGAACAAATAGGCATCCGCCACGCTGAACTTGTTGCCCAACAGGAAATGCTGCTTCGCCAGCACCGAATCCAGATAGTCGAACTGCGTGTCCAGTTTTTCCCGCGCGATGGTTTTGTATTCTTCAGGCGTTTTCGGGTTAAACAGCGGACTGAACCCCTTGTGCAACTCAGTGGCAATATAGTTCAGCCATTCAATGGCATGATAACGCGACAGCGTACCTGCTGCGGGGATCAGAGCGCGATCCGGCACGCGATCCGCCAGATATTGCACAATTGCCACGCCTTCGGTCAGCAGGCTACCATCATCCAGCAGCAGCGCCGGGACCTGTCCTTTCGGGTTGATGGTCAGATAGTCCGCACCGCTTTCGGTCTTTTTCAGCGCCAGATCGACCTTTTCTGCGGTGAAGTCCAGGCCTGCTTCGCGCAATACAATATGGGGGGACAGAGAACAGGCGCCGGCTTTATAGAACAGTTTCATCGAAAGCTCCTTGATAGTGATGAGTGACAGGTATGCTTAACCTCTGATCCTAGTCCTATAACGTCAAAATTACAGCGCCTTAATCGACAAATTTAACTTATCAATGCGGCTTGCGGTTGCAACTGCGCCAGGGTAGCGGCAATTTGCTGCTGCAACGCTTGCGGCACGGCTTGCATTGGTGAGCGCAGTTCATTGCGGATCAGCCCTTGCTGCGCCAGTGCGGCTTTTACCGGCGCCGGGTTAGGGAAGCTGAACATCTGGTGGATCATCGGTAGCAGGGCATAGAAGTTGGCGCGGGCGGCAATCAAATCGCCTTCTGCGACCTGTTGCACCAGTTGTACAAAGCGCTGTGGATGAATGTGCGCGGAAGCCGAGATTGCACCGGTGCCACCCAGGCACAGCGTAGTCAGGATCAGGTTATCCTCACCGGTCAGCACGTCGATTTCACCGTCATTAATCAGCGCCATCATGGTGTCAGGATTACCGCTGCATTCCTTAATCGCTTTTACCCGCGGATGACGCGCGATCTGACGCAGGGTGGCCAGTTCAATCGTAATACCGGTGCGTTGCGGAATGTTATACAGGATCACCGGTACGCTTGAGGCGTCGGCAAGCTGGGTAAAGTAGTCCACCAGGCCGCATTGCGATGGGCGAATATAATAGGGGGCCGGGATCAATACGCCGGCAATATCACGCAGCTGGATGGCCTGCTGCATTTGCAAAGTGTCGACCATGTTATTACCGGACAGGCCCATCACCACCTGATGAGCTGGAGTGACGGCCAGCACTGCGTCGAGCACCGCCAATTGTTCGTCCTGGCTTAACGCGGCAGCCTCACCGGTAGTGCCGCAGACCACCAGTCCATCGACGCCGGAGGCAATAAGATGCTGAGCCAGCCGTTGGGTGGCCGGCAGGTCGACTGCATGATGATTAAATGGGGTAACCAGCGCCACCCAAATACCGGAAAATGAGGCCATAATAAGTTCCTTCAGTACGAGCAATAAGAAGCCAGATAAGAAAACAAGCGAGGGACGATGCGCTGATAATGAATATTCTGCATGAGGCTGTCAATTTACAACCGCTTGATAACAGGGTTAATCATGATTAAGCGGCACGGATGAGTTTGGCTAATAAAAAGGAGGAAATATAAAAACCCGCCTTGGCCTACTGTCGGTCAGTTAAGCAACGTTCTGAATCAGAATGTACGACGTTGTTTAAGTGGGCGTCCCCCTCTCCCGAGGGAGAGGGCCGGGGTGAGGGGCTTTCGCGTTGGTATGTATCCCCTCACCCTAACCCTCTCCCAAAGGAGAGGGAACAATATCACCTAAACTGAAAAGCATTACGTCTTGGCAGGGTTTTCTGGGGTTAACGCGGACGGCGAGTGCTGTTGATAGAGGCTGTCCAGTTGAAAGTTTCGCCAGTGGGTTGAATACGGTTGGCTTTACGCTCGGCGCGGGTAGCTTTTTCAATTTTCGCGCGGGCGGCGGTAATTCGCGCCACCACTTCGTCCTTGATCTTGTTATTTTCGGCGTTGGTTAATGCTCTGCCGAGGTTTTTACGTGCCTTGTCCAGCTCGGTTTTTACTTCACGTTGTTCGCTTTCCGTCATGTCTTTCAGCGTCAGTTTTTTCATCGTTATAGCCTGGTCAGTGAAGATGGCAGCCAGTGTACAGCAATTAGAGGCCCGAAGATGCCGATGCCGTAACGGAAATGCCGGGTAGGGTGAAGCAACCTGTCACATTTCTTCCTGCAACTCGCTGAGAAAACGCCGCATGCGGTCGGTGCGCTCCCGCGCCATTTTCTTGCCGGTAGCGGTTTGGAAGCCTTCCTGCAGCTTGAACAGTTTGGTTTCGAAGTGATCCAGACAAAAACGCTTATCGTCATATTGGCGTTGCTGCGCCAGCGGATCGGCAGCGTCGTACAGCGCGCTGCGCATGCGCCCGCCAATATAGAAACAGCGCGCCACGCCAATCATGCCGATGGCGTCCAGGCGGTCAGCGTCCTGAAGAATTTTGGCCTCCAGCGTTTCCGGGGTAATGGCGGCGGAGAAACTGTGAGCCTCGATAGCATGGGCGGTTTTGGCGATGTCCTGCGGCTCCCAACCCAGTTGCGTCAACGTCAGGGTGGCTTTTTCCGCCGCCAGGCGTGAAGCCAGGTGGCGCTGTGGCGAGTTTTTTTCCACCGCCACGCAGTCATGCAACAGCACGGCCGCACAGAGAATGCGACGGTCACCGCCTTCTTGCTGACTGATATTGCGAGTATTTTTCCACACCCGGTGTAAATGAGCCACGTCATGTGAGCCATCATCGGAATCGAGTGTCAGTGGCAACAGGGCCTGGGCCAATTCCTGATGCGGTGAAAACGGCTGCAACAATGCTTGCGCCAGGGTTGAAAAATGCACGCTATGCTCCTTATGGGTGGAAACCTAAAACCATAACAGCCGTCGATGAGGCCGTTATGACGGCGCGGTAAAAAGATTGTTTACTGTACTGCAACAGACTATTGCCATAATCACGGTTTTTGTGCCGGAATAAGCAACTTACAATAGCCTTGTTCCGGTCATTCCCGCTTGGTGTAAGCCTGTGTCTGCGGGGTGTGACCGGAATATCCTGCTAATGCTATCGGAGAAACCCCATGCCAACGAATCTTGAAATTGTACGCGCTACCTATGAAGGCGGCAGTGCCGAAGAGAATGGTCGTAACCTGTTGGCGGCACTAGCGCCCGACGCGGAGTGGACCGAAGCCGCAGGTTTTCCCTATGCCGGTACCTACATTGGCCCGCAGGCGATCTTCAAAAATGTTCATCAACGTCTGGGAACGGAATGGCAGGGCTACCGCGCCGATGTCGACCATTTTTATGATGCCGGTGAAAACGTGATTGCCCAGGGCTTCTACCATGGCACCTATGGCGCGACCGGCAAATCATTTACCGCATCCTTTGCGCATATTTATCAGCTGCGCGCCGGGAAAATCATCAAGTTTGTGCAAATTGTTGACAGTGCAAAAGTGCTGGAGGCCATGCAGGGCTAAAGGCCGCTGTGTTTGCCAAATTTGCGATCGTACTCCCGTCGGTAACCGCGCGCCTTGTTGCGATCGCGGATCCACAAATAGCCGCATACCAGCGCGACGGAGCCTGAAAAGGTAATGTTGCGCATATCCCGGTCATAAAAATACACCAGCACGGCGTCCGTCGCTGCGATAAAGGCAATCCATTTATACATATGGGATTGCCGTCGCGTGGCGGCGTTGAGGCGCTTTAACTGTCTGGCTTCGTGCATAACCGGCTTTTGCTGCATAACGTCTCGTCGGTAATAAATTTCTTAGTGGTAAATTAGCAGAAGTTTCCCGAAGGTGGAAAAGACAAACGTGCGCCGGGTCGGTTTTCATCGGGGGCTGTAGCCCCAATCTCATAATGCCACTACGGCCTCGATCTCCACGCTGACCAGCGGTGAGAACAGTGCGCTGACCGCAACCAGCGAACAGGCCGGCAGCGCCCCATCAAAATAATCAAACAGCACCGGCCGCAGGGCCGGCAGATCGCCGATATCGGTTAAAAAGACCGTGATTTTAATCAGCGCTTTTAGATTCGTTCCCTCGTCGGCGGTGATGGTCGCCAACTGCTCCAGAATGGCCTGCGTCTGTTGTTGCGTGGTTTGCCCTTGCGCTTCGGTGGCAAATGCCGTCAGGCCGGAAATGTACAGCGTATTGCCATGGCACACAGCATGGACATAGGGCCCGCCCGGCGTCGGTAATTGCGGATAATTAATGCGCTTCAATGATGTCATGGTAAAAACCCCGAGAGATTAATTAAAAAAATATACAAACTTGGTTAGGATAGTGAGACGAACATCGGAAGTACGCAGAGATTTATTGTTTTTTAATAATATCACTAACATTTATTTATAACTGTGAAGGACCTTTCAGGGTAATGAATCAGGCCTTAATTCCCTATATGCAACGCTGGCAGTTGCAGCCCGACGGTCAGGCATTTGAAACTCACAGCAGCCTGCTGATACCGGTACGCTATCAGGGGGCCGCCGCCATGTTGAAAATTGCCCGTGAACAGGAAGAGAAGTTCGGCGGGTTATTGATGTGCTGGTGGCAGGGCGATGGTGCTGCTCGAGTGCTGGCCTGGCATGACGACGGCATTTTGCTGGAGCGTGCGCAAGGCCGCCTCTCGCTGGCGCAGATGGTACGCGATGGCGAAGATCGACAGGCCACGGCGATTTTGTGCCAGGTGGTTGCCCGCCTGCATGCGCCGCGTGCCGAGCCTTTGCCGGAGCTTATTCCCCTGGACCAGTGGTTCAACTCACTGTGGCCGGCGGCGCAGGCGCATGGCGGCATGTTGCGTCTCAGTGCCAGCGTGGCGGCTGAGTTACTGACCAGCCCGCGCGAACAGACGGTGCTGCACGGCGATATTCATCATGATAACGTGCTGGACTTCGCTGAGCGCGGTTGGTTGGCGATCGATCCCAAACGTCTGTATGGCGAGCGTGCTTTCGATTACGCCAATATCTTCTGCAATCCCAACTACGGTATCGCCACCGATCCCGACATTTTTCTTTGTCGGGTCGAGCAGGTCTGCCGGTTGGCCGGACTGGATCGCCAGCGGCTGCTGCGGTGGATCCTCGCCTGGGCCGGATTGTCCGCGGCCTGGTTTATGGAAGACGGCGAGGCGGCGGATATCGATTTTCGCGTCGCAGAACAGGCCGCCCGTGCGTTGGGGCTTTCGCTCCCGGAAGGGGACTCAGGGTTCATCTTGCCAGTAATCGAGCGAGGCTGAGGGGCGTTGCACATAGCGCACCGCTTTACCTTCACGCAGCGCCGTCGCCTGGAACTTGCCTGAGTCCGGATACTCCACCAGTTCGGGCTGTTCGCGGGTACTGATGGAAAGATATTTCAACGGCGCTTGCGACGTATTGATGATCTGATGCGGATATTCCGGCCCCGGTGGGATAAAAATCACGTCACCGCTTTTGATCGGCAGTTGTTCTCCGGCAACCCGCAAGGTACCGGTTCCCTCCAGCACGATAAACATTTCTTCCTGCGCATAGTGGAAGTGATAAGGGCAGGAACGCATGCCCGGTGCCACTACGTCGATAGAGGCACCCAGCTTACCGGCGGCGGTGCCGGTACCCAAACGCGCACCAAGGCTGTCGTACAGTGGCGGGCGTGCGTCGTGCGTTTTTTCAACCTGTTCGAAATTACGGATCAAACGCTGAGCTAACAGCGTGGCTTGCTCATTCATAGGTTATCTCGTGACAATGTAACTTAATCAGTAGCGCGTCCCGGCCATTATCGATTTGCATGTTCCTGCTGGCCATACCAGCCCGGTCGGCGTTTCGGCTGTGGCCAGAACAGTGCGGCCTGGCCTCCGTCTGGGATCTGCCACACCTCGCAGTCATAAATGGTGAAGGTGTCGCCGAATTTATCGACCCGCAGTCCGCGATATCCCTGTGCAATACCTTGCTCAGTGACCTTGTCCAGCAATTGCTGACGCTCCGCGCGGTCTGCCGGAGAAGCGCTTAACCGGGAAGGCAGCGCGATAAACTCATCAAAGGAATAGCCAAAGCATTGTTGTGCGCAGTGATTGGCATAAATAAACACCGGGTCGCCGCCGCCGGTGTGGGCCAGCAGGCTGTAGGGTGCCTGTTGATGCAGCCAGGCCAAGCGTTCGCCGACTGCGGCCTGTGGGCCGGGTAATCCGTCACCTGTCCAGTGGCGGTATGCGGCGTCTATCCGTTGAATCAGGTCAATCTGCGCTGAAGATGGCATAGAAACTCCCTTAACGATCCCTGGAGGGCAACATTCGTCCCTCTCTCAGTTAAGCAGAAGATCGCCAAAGGGGGGAGAAATTGCCGGATGGGATCGATTTATAGCCCGACTTGCTGGTTAGTCCCCTGAACGACTGGCGCGTTGCGGTAACGACAGGATGATATGGGCGATTGCGCCGCCAATAATCCCCCAAAATGCCGAGCCGACGCCGAGCAGCGTCACGCCGGATGCAGTGATCAAAAAGGCGATCAGTGCGGCGTCGCGTTGCTTTTCATCCTGCAGCGCGCGTTGCAAACTGCCGGCGATGGTGCCCAGCAGGGCCAGCCCGGCAATGGTATGGATCAGGGCCACGGGCAATGCGCTGAACAACATACTGATAACGCCGCCAAACAGGCCGGCCAACAGATAAAACACCCCGGCGGCGACGGCAGCCATATAGCGGCGCTGTGGATTGGGGTGTACGTCTGGCCCCATACAAATGGCGGCAGTAATGGCGGCAATACACACCGAGAATCCACCGAAGGGGGCCAGCAGCAGCGCGGTCAACGCGGTCCAGCTAATCAGTGGCGAAGTGGGCACGCTGTAGCCGGCCGCCTTTAGCGTGGCAATACCGGGGGCATTTTGTGACGCCATGGTGACCACGAAGAACGGCACGCCAATCCCCAGCAGTGTCGACCAGCTAAAATGCGGCGTAATAAATTCCGGCATGGCGAATGCCAGCGGTTGTGGTGAAAGATGAATGTTGCCCTGCAGCGCCGCAATCGCCAGCCCGGCCAGCAGCGTCAGTACAATGGCATAACGCGCCAGATAACGCCGCGTCACCAGATACACCAGTCCCATTCCGGCGCTGAGTGCGAAATTGACCTGTAGCGAGGCAAACGCATCCAGGCCAAAACGCAGCAAAATCCCCGCCAACATCGCCGCCGAAATAGCCTGCGGAATATAATCCATCAGCCGGGCGAACAGCCCGGTTACGCCGCACAGCAGGATCAGCCCTGAGGCAAAGATAAATACGCCAATCGCTTCGTTAATCGGCGTGCCGGGCAGGCTGGTGACCAGCAGCGCTGCACCGGGGGTCGACCAGGCGGTCAGGATCGGCGTGCGGTAATACAGCGAAAGCCCGAGCGAGGTAATGCCCATCCCTAGTCCCAGCATGCTCAGCCAGCCGCCGATCTGCAAGGGGGTAGCACCGGCAGCGGCAGCCGCCTGGAAGATAATGGCCGCCGAACTGGTGTAGCCGACCAATACCGCAACAAACCCGGCCATAACGGCAGGCAGAGACAGATGACGCAGAGAGATGGCAGGGCGCATGGTTCACTCCGGTAAAGGTTGTGCGTTATAACGCACGATAAGCGACGAGCATAGCACCGTGCGTTATAGCGCACAAGTGGCTATAATCAGCCGCACTATCAGGGGAGAAAAACATGCAGGAACTGTCTGGCCATTTGGCCCAAACGCTTCGTTCTCTACGCAGCCAGCGCGGCTGGAGTCTGGCGCAGGCGGCTGAAAACACCGGCGTCAGCAAGGCGATGCTGGGGCAGATCGAACGGGGGGAATCGAGCCCGACGGTGGCAACCTTATGGAAAATCGCCACCGGCTTTAACGTGGCTTTTTCCGCCTTTATGGAGATCTCGCCGCTGCAACAGCAAGCCACGTTACATCGCTACGGCGATGCTCCGGTGTTCAATCAAGGCAACGCCGATATGCGGGTGGTGCCGCTGTTTCCATTCGACAGGCAGCTGGGTTTTGACATGTTCGTTATCGATCTGGCGCCAGGTGCGCTCAGCGAGTCTTCGGCCCACGAGGCCGGAGTGATTGAGCACGTGATTGTCATCAGCGGTGAACTGGAACTGGCGGTTGACGGCCAATGGCATCACTTGACCTGCGGTGAGGCGATGCGCTTTCAGGCCGACAGGCCACATGCCTATCGCAATGACAGTCAACAGACGGTGCGCATTCACGATCTTATCCATTATCCTAAATTTTGACTCAACGGCATGGGCGCAGGCTTTGACTCGGCTTCGCCAAACGCCTAGTTTATTGAAAATGATTCTTATTAACTATCAAAGGGAGCTTGAGTTTGCCTATTACCCACCGCAACCGACGCCAGTTTCTTAAACTCGGCGCACAAACCGCAGGAGCCGTATTCGCGATGACTTCATTACCGAGCAGTATCCGCCTGGCGATGGCGGCAGAAAATGGCGCCAGCTCCACCGATGAATTTTTATGGCTGGAACAGCTGCAGGGCAAGGCCGTACAGGCGTGGATTAAACAGGAAAACCAGCGTACCACCGCGCGTTTCGCCCAGGGCGAAGGCTTCCAACGGGTGGAAAAACAGGTGCTGGATATTCTCAATAAAGAGAGCCAAATTCCGTGGGTCGCCAAGCGCGGCGATTACTATTACAACTTCTGGCAGGATCAAACCAATCCGCGTGGCTTATGGCGGCGCACTACGCTGCAGGAGTATCGCAAGGCCAAGCCAGCCTGGGAAACGGTGTTGGATATCGATGCGTTAGGCAAGGCCGAGGGCAAAGATTGGGTATTCCACGGCTCGCAGTCGTTAGCGCCGGAGTATCGCTATTGCCTGCTGGAACTGTCGCCGGACGGCGGTGACGCTACCGAAATCCGTGAGTTTGATCTGGTTAACAAAGAGTTTGTCAAAGACGGCTTTGTGCTGCCGGTAGCGAAAAGCCAGGCCTCGTGGATTGATAAAGACACGCTGTTTATCGCCACTGATTTCGGCGCAGGCTCAATGACTCAGTCCGGCTATGCGCGTATTGCCAAACGCTGGCGGCGGGGTACGCCACTGAGCGCCGCCCAGACCTTGTATGAAGCGCAACCGCAGGATATGACGGTGTTCGCTTATCATGACCAGACGCCGGGGTTTGAACGCAACTACGTGGGCCGCAGTCTGGACTTCTACCGCCGTGAAACCTATCTGCTGACCGCGCAAGATCAACAGGTCAAAATTGATATCCCCGCCGATGCCGAATTCAGCACGCACCGCGAGTGGATATTGATTAAACCGAGCAGTGATTGGGAGGTTGAGGGGACTCGTTATCCTTCTGGCTCACTGCTGGCGGCCCATTTTGATGATTATCTGGCGGGCAAGCGTGAGCTAACGGTGTTATTTGCCCCGACCGCGCAGGCGGCGCTGAGCGGTTACAGTGGTACTCGCGACCACCTGATCCTCAGCATCATGGACAATGTGGTCAACCGGTTGGAAGTCCTGACACCGCAGGGCAAAACCTGGCAGCGCAAGCCGCTGGGCAAGCCAGGGGCGATCAGCACTATTTCCGCCGGTGGCGTCGATGACGAAACCAACGACTATTTCCTGACGATCAGCGGATTCCTGCAACCGACTTCGCTGTATCTGGGCAATCTCGACGGCGGTGAGGCAGAATTGCTCAAGCAGGGACCACAGGACTTTGATGCCAGCGGTTATCAGGTCAGTCAGCATTTCACCGAGTCTAAAGACGGCACGCGCGTACCGTATTTCCAAATTTCAGCCAAGGGCATCAAACTTGACGGCAGTAACCCAACCTTGCTGTATGGCTATGGCGGGTTTGAAGTGTCGCTCTTGCCGGGCTACATGGGGGCTAAGGCCCCGGCCTGGCTGGAACGCGGTGGGGTGTACGTGGTGGCGAATATTCGTGGCGGTGGCGAGTATGGCCCGGCCTGGCATCAGGCGGCGTTAAAGCAAAACCGGCATCGCGCCTATGAGGACTTTGCCGCCGTGGCTGAAGATTTGATCGCACGAAAAGTGACATCGTCACAACATCTGGGCGCACGGGGTGGCAGTAACGGTGGCTTGCTGGTGGGCAATATGCTGACGCTGTACCCGCAACTTTTCGGCTGCATCGTCTGTGAAGTGCCGTTGCTGGATATGCAGCGCTATACCCAGCTTTCCGCCGGTGCCTCCTGGATTGCCGAATATGGCGACCCGAGCAAGACGGAAGAATGGGCCTACATCAAAACCTTCTCGCCGTATCACAATATCAAAGCCGGAGTGTCCTACCCGCCGGTGCTGTTTTACACCGCCACCAGTGACGATCGGGTCAACCCGTCGCACGCCCGTAAAATGGCGGCACGCATGCAGCAGATGGGGTATCCGCAGACCTATTTCTATGAGAATACCGAAGGCGGGCACAGTGCCGCGGCGGACAAGAAACAGGCCGCATTCCACGGTGCACTGGTCAGTGAGTTTATGTGGGACAATTTGAGCGCAAAATCCACAGCCTGATGACATAAAAAAGCCGGGGCAAATTAATGCCCCGGCTTTCTTTTACCTGTCTGAATCCGTTGTCAGCAATCAGTTGGTGATAGCGGCCGCCTGAGCTTTCTTCTCGGTATCTTCTGCGGTGTCCAGCGTCATGCGATGCAGCTTCGGCGCGGTCAGCATCATCAGGATGGCGATCACGGCGGTAGCGATACCGATTTGCATAAACACGTGGCTGTAGATAGCCAGTGAAGCGTGCGCATCGTTGACGTCGCCAGGCACGGCGGTCAGACCTGCCACTTTACCGGCAATCAGCGCGGCGGCGGCGGTGGTCAGGAACCAGGAACCCATGATAAAGCCCATCAGACGTTGTGGCACCAACTGCGCGACCATCGCCAGGCCCAGGCCGGAGATCATCAGTTCGCCGATACTCTGCAGCGCATAGCTCAGGATCAGCCAGTTCACCGAAACGATACCCTGCTCATTGGCGAAGCTGGCTCCCCACGGCAACACCAGGAAGGCGCCGGAGCACAGGATCATACCGAAGGCGAACTTGTGCGGCATCGGCAGACGGTCGCCCATCTTGTTATACAGCGCCGCCAGAATCGGGCTGGCCAGCATGATCCAGAACGGGTTCAGTGCCTGATACTGTTCGGGTTCAAACGCCAGACCGAGAATGTTGTGCTCAACGTTGTGGATGGCGAAGAAGTTCAACGAGGTTGGCATCTGGCTGTACAGCACGAAGAACACGACGGCTTCCAGCATCAACAGGAAGGCAACGATCATCTTGCGACGTGCCGCGCCGTGCAGCGCAAAGGTTTCTTTGGCGAATACAATCACGATACCGATGGAAACAATCGCCAGCGCCCAGCGAGCAATGATCTGGTTATGCAGCAGCCAGCTTGAAAGTGCGACCAGCGCCACCACGCCCACCAGCACCATCAGCAGTTTTTTAACCTGCAGCGGTTTAAAGTCAGGCTTGGAACCGTGTTGTTTCACCCACTTGTGACACACCATAAAGTTGACCAGGGTGATCAGCATGCCGACGACGCTCAGAGAGAACGCGACGCTCCAGCCATATTTGGCCGCCAACCACGGCGTGGCCAGCATGGACAGGAAAGAACCGATATTGACGGACATATAGTACATGGTGAATGCACCGTCCAAACGCGGATCGTCTTTCTCGTAGCAGGTTGACAGCAGGGAGGACGGGTTAGCCTTGAACAGGCCACTGCCCACGGCGATGGTCGCCATACCCAGGTATACCCAGAAGATCTCATGGCCGGAGTAGGCCACCATGGCATAGCCGACGGCCAGCACCAGCGCACCCAGCACGATCACGCGCTTGGAGCCCAGTACTTTATCCCCAAGCCAGCCGCCGATGGCAACGAAGCCATAGACCAGCGCGCTGAAGGAGGAGAACAGGGTGATCGAGTCGGCTTCGCTCAGGCCCAGCATCTTGACCAGATAAACCGCCATGATGCCTTGCAGACCGTAATAACCAAAACGTTCCCAGAGCTCAATAGAGAAGATCAGGTAAAACGCCTTGGGCTGTTTGAAGGCATTGAGACTAACGCTTTCAGGGTGTTCGCTGTTGTTGTTTGCTGTTGACACTGGTACCTCTGATTTTTCACTGCCCCGACTCAGAAAGACGGGAAATTGCAAAAGGTGATGCAGGACTGCATCCTTCTGCGTTGTTATAGGATGGGATGACGGCGGTTAATGTTCACTATCTTTGTCAACGAGGCAATACGTTTGTCATATCCTGTTACATATAACGCTCACGAAGTGAAACGACCATGTTGCAAATGTTATGCAGCATTAACTTTCAACTTTATTTACTTTGCCGAGTTTTTGTTTTGATTAAAAGCTATACGGAATTCAAACAGGGATATATTCTGCTGCATCGGCTTTTTATGGTTCATATCAATAGGTGGGGTGAATAATCCATTGGAATGTTGTGCATATGGCGGGTTTTGTAAAATTATAGAAATTTGAGAAAACAGGGCTGGCGGTTGTGACGACAATGTGATCGTCAAAACGTGAGACTTGCCGCAATATTTGACTAATTTTCCGCTTGAAAATAAGCGGGAAGTGAGTTTTTCACTAAAATCCGTGAGAACACCAAGGTTACTGCTGCTTGATATCACATTTCCGATAAAAAAGAGGTCAGTGGCGGGGCTGAGAGAGGGGCGCCAGGTTGCGCCCATGGCAATCAGGCGTCGGGATAAACTTTCTCTTTAAACTCGCACAGGTCTTCAATCATGCAGGAGCCGCAGCGGGGTTTTCGTGCGATGCAGGTATAGCGCCCGTGCAGGATAAACCAGTGGTGGCAATCAACCTTGAATTCGGCCGGTACGACCTTCAGCAGCTTCTCTTCAACCAGATCGACATTTTTGCCCGGCGCGAAATTAGTGCGGTTACAAACGCGAAAGATATGGGTATCGACGGCAATGGTCGGCCAGCCAAAGGCGGTATTGAGCACCACGTTGGCGGTCTTGCGACCGACGCCGGGCAAGGCCTCCAGCGCCGCACGGTCTTCCGGCACCTCACCTGCGTGCAACTCCAGCAGCATGCGGCAGGTTTTGATCACGTTTTCGGCCTTGCTGTTAAACAGGCCGATGGTCTTGATGTAGCCTTTAACGCCGTCGACGCCCAGAGCCAGCATGGCGGCCGGCGTGTTGGCCACCGGATAAAGCTTGGCGGTGGCCTTGTTGACGCTGACGTCGGTCGCCTGAGCGGACAGCAGCACGGCAATCAGCAGCTCAAACGGCGTGGTGTACACCAGCTCGGTGGTCGGATGCGGATCGTTGTCGCGTAGTCGGGTAAGAATTTCCAGCCGTTTCTGCTTATTCATTACGCTTTTTCTGCCTGTCCTTGTCCCTGCGCCGGTTCGGCCAATAATGCCTTGGCCGTGCGCGCCTTCATTTTTTCGTCAATCAGGTATTTTACCGCCAACAACAGGCCCAGACCAATGAAGGCCCCCGGCGGCAGCATCGCCAGCAGGAACGGGCTGTCGAAGTGAACCACCTCAATCCGCAGTACCTTGGCCCAACTGCCCAGCAGCATATCGGCACCGTCGAACAGGGTACCGTTACCCAGCAGCTCACGCATCGCACCCAGCGTCACCATCACGCCGGTAGCCCCCAGGCCAATCGCCAGGCCGTCCAGTGCGGACAGACCGACCGGTTTTTTTGAGGCTACCGCTTCGGCGCGGCCAACCACGATACAGTTGGTGACGATCAGCGGGATAAATATCCCCAACGACTGATAAAGGCCGAAGGCATAGGCGTTGATCAGCATTTGCACAATGCTCACCGCCGCAGCGATGATCATTACGTAAATCGGGATACGGACTTCATTCGGCACCCAGCGGCGTACTGCGGATATCGAGGTGTTGGTCAGTATCAACACCAGCGTGGTCGCCAGCCCCAGCCCGAGGGCGTTGGTGACGGTAGAGGTCACGGCCAGCAGCGGGCACATCCCCAACAATTGCACCAGCGCGGAGTTGTTCTTCCACAGCCCCTGGACAATCAGATCTTTGGCTTCACTCATTCGCTGGCTCCACAGGCAGGTAAGCTATCAAGTTTAGGCGGCAGCGTTTCCATATACAACGCCGTGCGTCGAACGGCATTGACCACCGCACGCGGCGTGATGGTGGCGCCGGTGAACTGATCGAACATACCGCCGTCTTTCTTCACCGCCCAACGTTTATCGTCCGGGCCATCAATTTTTTTACCGCTGAAAAACGAGATCCAGTTCGATATACGCAGTTCGATTTTATCGCCGAGGCCAGGGGTTTCATGGTGTGCCACCACCCGGGTACCCAGCACGGTACCGTTGAAATCGGCACCGACCAGCAATTGAATGGCGCCGGAATAGCCGTCCGGCGCGGTGGTTTCCAGTGCAGCGGCGGTGGGTTGGCCATTTTTACGCGCCAGATACAGGCGATGTGGCGCATCGTTGCCCAACGCCGGGTTGCTGACCAGGAAACACTCGGTCTGCATATTGTTGTCGTAATGTTCTGGCGGCACCACCTGATCAAGCAGCGCCTTTTGCTGCAGTGCGGCCTGGTGGGCGATGGTGTTCTGCGTCAGGCTGTGGACTACCGCAGTCAGGCCGGTGGTCACAGCGGCAAACACCGCCAACGTGGTGCCATGCTTTCTCATTGAATTTAGCATCATGGCTCCTTAGCGGTGACCGTACACGCGCGGCTGCGTGTAGTGGTCGATCAGTGGGACAGTAATGTTGGCCAGCAACACCGCAAAGGCTACGCCGTCCGGATAACCGCCGTAAACGCGAATTAGCCACACCAGCACGCCCACCAATGCGCCGTAAATCAGGCGGCCTTTCGGCGTGGTGGAGGCACTGACCGGATCGGTAGCAATAAAGAATGCGCCCAGCATGCTGGCACCGGAGAACAGGTGGATCAGCGGCGAGGCCTGCTGCGCCGGGTCAAGCCACCAGGCCAAACCGGAACACAGGGCGATGGCCGCCAGCATGCTGAAGGGGATCTGCCAGTGGATCAGACGACGACCCAGCATAAACAGGCCACCGGCCAGGAAACCGAGATTAACCCATTGCCAGCCGATACCGGCCAATGCGCCACCGAACAGCGGCTGTTGCAGCACCTGCTCAACGCTATGACCGCTGCGCAGGCCGGTTTTGAAACCGTCGAGCGGGGTGGCCTGGCTGATGCCGTCAATACCCATTTGCAGTTCATGGATGGTGGCGCCCTGCGTCGTGTGGCCGCTGAAAATAGCCAACAGGGTATCCTGGAACGACAGCGCGGTAGCCCGCAGTTCATCCGGCGGTAACCAACTGGTCATCTGAACCGGGAAGGCGATCAGCAACACCACATAACCGACCATGGCCGGATTGAACGGATTCTGCCCGAGGCCGCCATACAGTTGTTTGGCAATAACGATGGCGAAGAAGGTGCCGATGACAATCATCCACCAGGGGGCCAGTGGCGGCAGACTGATGCCGAGCAACAGGGCGGTCAGCAGGGCCGAGTTATCCGCCAGCCGGGTGCGCACCGGCAATTTGCGCAGAGAAAGGATGATCCCTTCCGCCAGCAGGGCGACGATCATCGCCAGTGCGGTCTGGACCAGCGTGCCATAGCCAAAAAACCATACCTGCGCAGCGATACCGGGAATGCAGGCCAACATCACCCACAGCATGATACGGCTGGTGCTTTGCTGGTTATGGGTGAAGGGGGAACTGGCGATGTGCAAGCCTTTGCTGGCTGTGGGTTGTACCGGCCTGAACTTCATAGAGAACTACACCTATCTTTGCCGGACATCGGCAGGTTCAACGCGCCTCTCAGCGGAGACGCAGGAAAAATTATAGCGCTGCATTCTACCTGAATCACCCGGAGGGTAATACGTCTTAATTGTAGGGCTATTAGCCTTTTAGCACTGGATGTAATCCTAAATTTCTCCGACCTATGGCGCGATCGGATTTTTGTTGGTTATATAATCGGGCTAGATTGGTAGTGCAAGATCGAAACTGCCGGTATTTATGGCCGGTGGCAGGCAATAACCTCTGGATTGATATGGTTTTTTTTGGTTCGTTTTTTCGCACAAAATAACAACTTTTACATAATCTATGTGGGTTATTATCCCGAGTATTATTGAGTTAGTGAATGTAAATTAATGACAAATGAAGATGTATTTTTTATTGAAGAGTTAATTGAGTGGGTTGAGATACATCTGGAGAAACGGCCAAACCTGGACGAAGTCGCGCGCATTTCCGGCTATTCCAAATGGCACCTGCAACGCAAGTTCAAACGCATCACCGGCATTCAACTCGCCACCTATATCCGTTCACGCATTCTGACGCGAGCTGCGGTGGCGTTACGCATTACCCACCGTTCCATCATCGATATATCAGACGAACTGGGCTTCGACTCGCAGCAAACCTTTACCCGCATGTTCAAACAGCGCTTCGAAACCACCCCCAATCGTTACCGCTCGATGGAACATTGGGACGTGAAGAACCTGATGCCGCGTTTTAGTTTCGACGCCGATTTTGCGGCCGATTTTTACCCTGAGGTGAAGCGCCTGACGCTGCCGAACATGCAACTGGTGGGGTTCTCGCGGCAGTTGGATTTCTCTTCGGAAACGGAGATCGAACATTCGTCCTGTATGGCGATGAAGGACGAGATTTTTACCGACTTCTTCCGTGGCCTGAGTGTGGACTGCCATCGGGTGTACAGCATCCATTCCGTCCGCAGCACGGATGACAGTCAATATTCGGCTACCCACATCATGGCGGTGGATCCTGAGAACAAACAGGATATTTTGTCGGGCCACCATATCGACACCATCCCTATTGTCGGGCGTGAATATATCTCTATCAACCATCAGGGAAGCGCCATGGAGTGTACAAAATTTTTCGCTTATCTGATTACCCACGTGATGCCAGGGTTGCGTCATGAGGTGAAGGGGAGCGTGGAGATGGAGATTATTCAAACTAAGGCGAGGAGTCTGGATTCCAAGATGCGCCAGATTGACGTTGACTATACCTATCTGATTTCTATCGATTAAAAAGTGCCTTGCGCCCTGCAAGGCACCTCTCACCGTCACTCTTTATCCGTATCCGCCGTGGTCAGACTTTGCGCCGCTCTTTTAGCTTTGGCGCGGGCAATGGCTGCCGCGACTGCGGCCTTGCGCGGGTCTTCTTCCGTCACCACTGCGGGTGATTCGGCCGGAGTTTCCACCGCTGCGGCCTGCTGCGCCGCTTTCTTGGCCTTAACTCGCGCCAGTGCAGCAGCAACCGCGGCCTTGCGTGGATCTTCTTCCGTCACCACTGCGGGTGATTCGGCAGGAGTTTCCACCGCTGTGGCCTGCTGCGCCGCTTTCTTGGCTTTGGCGCGGGCAATGGCTGCTGCGACTGCGGCCTTGCGTGGATCTTCTTCCGTCACCACTGCGGGTGATTCAGCAGGAGTTTCCACCGCTGCGGCCTGCTGCGCCGCTTTCTTGGCTTTGGCGCGGGCAATGGCTGCTGCGACTGCGGCCTTGCGTGGATCTTCTTCCGTCACTGCCGCCGGTGCCTCTGCCGGGGGTTCATCCACCGTCGTCTGCTGTGCCGCTTTCTTGGCTTTGACTCGTGCCAGCGCAGCGGCAACTGCGGCCTTGCGTGGGTCTTCATCTTCGCTAGCCGATGTTGCTACCGGTGCTATAGCAGTTTCCTGCTGGGCACGTCGTTCACGAGCCTGCGCTTTACGGGCTTCGCGGGCCGCGATCATCTCGCTGTTGTCCGGTGCGTCGCCGCTGATGGTGCCGGTCGCCGGTACAGCATTTTTACTGCGAACTCGCGCCAGGGCCGCCTGAACCGCATCCTGGTCGCCATCGGTCAGTTTGACTGCCGCTTTCTTATGGCGCTCTTCACGCGCCAGTTTTTCACGTTCCAGACGCGCCAACTTGGCTTCGTAACGCGCCTTGGCTTCAGCCGTGCGTGCCGCTTCCAGATCGATGGCCTTGATCTCGGCCTTTTCCTGGCGGTAGTACTGCACCAGCGGGATATTGCTCGGGCAGACAAAGGCGCAGGCACCACATTCAATGCAATCGAACAGATTATGATTGCGGGCCTTTTCGTGTTCTTCGCCGCGGCTGAACCAGTAAAGTTGCTGCGGTAACAGGCCCGCCGGGCAGGCATCAACGCACAGGCCACAGCGAATACAGGACTGTTCCTGTTCTTGTGGTGCCATTTCGCTGACCGAGGGGGCCAGAATACAGTTGCTTATCTTAACGATGGGGACGTGGAGCGCGGGCAGGGTAAAGCCCATCAGCGGACCACCCATCACGACCATTTGCTGAGCCTGAGGCTGGAAACCGGCAAATTTCAACAGGTGTTGTACCGGTGTGCCTATGCGCGCCCACAGGTTGCCCGGCAGGCTTAGAGCATCACCGGTCAGCGTCACCACGCGTTCGATCAGCGGCTCGCCGTCGACAATCGCACGTTTAATGGCAAAGGCAGTACCGACGTTTTGCATCAGCACGCCAATAGCGGAAGAGTGCTTGCCGTGCGGCACTTCCTTGCCAATCAGGATCTTGGTGAGCTGTTTGGCGCCGCCAGAAGGGTATTTGGTCGGGATCACCCGCAGGGCAATACCTGGCTGACCGCGCAGCGCCAGTTTCAACGCGGCGATTGCTTCGGGCTTATTGTCCTCGATGCCAATCAGCGTGACCTTGGGTTGCAGCAGGTGGCGCAGGATCTGCGTGCCTTCAATCACCTGATCGGCATGTTCCTGCATCAAGCGGTCATCGGCAGTGATATAGGGCTCGCACTCGGCGGCGTTGAGAATCAGGGTTTCCACCCCGTTCATGCCGCCCTGCAGCTTACTGGCGGTCGGGAAACCGGCGCCGCCCAGCCCGGCGATGCCGGCCTGATGAATACGTTGGATCAACTCGCTGGCGGTCAGTTGACGGTAGTCGGCTACCGGCGCACGCTCGCACCAGCGGTCTTCGCCGTCAGGTTGAATAATCACGCACAGTTCTGCCAGCCCGGAAGGGTGAGCGGTGATATGCGGTGTGATGGCGCTGATGGTGCCGGAGGTTGGTGCGTGCACCGGTACGGTACGGCCCCGGCCGACGGTCAGCGGCTGGCCTTTCAGCACGGCGTCGCCGACCTTGACGCACAGTTCACCTTCCGGCCCCAGATGCTGTTGCAACGGAATAATAAACTTATCCGGCAGCGGGGCGGTACGCAGCGGGACACCGCTGGACTGGGTCTTCATTTCCGGCGGATGGATCCCGCCGTCGAAATCCCAAATCCGGTCTTTTTTGAAGGCGGCGAACAGATTAAGCATGTTGCTCCACGTGGATCACTTGCACCGGTATCGTCTTCATGTCCCACTTCCAGTTGGCGGTAGTGGTGGCGACCGGTCTCATTTCAATACAGTCGGTAGGGCACGGCGCAACGCACAGGTCGCAGCCGGTACAAAGATCGGTAATGACGGTATGCATGGCGCGGGTAGCGCCGACAATGGCGTCCACCGGACAGGCCTGAATGCATTTGGTGCAGCCGATGCAGTTGGCTTCGTCAATGTAGGCCACCTGGCGCACAGGTTCGGCGGCGGCTTCGCTACCGAGCGGCTGCGGTTCGACGTTGAGCAATTCTGCCAGCTTCAGCATCACCTGCTCGCCACCCGGAGCGCATTTGTTAATCATCTCACCGTTGGCGACGGCTTCGGCATAAGGACGGCAGCCGGGGTAACCGCACTGGCCGCACTGGCTCTGTGGCAAGATCTCGTCGACCTGTTCGGCTACCGGATCTTCTTCCACTTCAAAGCGGCGCGCGGCATAGCCCAGCACCAGACCGAACAGCAGGCCAAGGGCGCTTAACGCAGCAATCGCAATCCATAACGCGGTCATTAGAATTTCACCAGCCCGGTAAAGCCCATAAAGGCCAGCGACATCAGCCCGGCGGTGATCAGTGCGATGGAAGAGCCCCGGAAGGGCGCAGGCACATCGGCTACCGCCAGACGTTCACGGATGGCGGCAAACAGCACCATCACCAATGAGAAGCCCGCGGCGGCGCTGAAGCCGTATACCGCAGACTGCAGGAAATTGTAGCCGAGGTTGACGTTGAGCAGTGCGACGCCGAGCACCGCACAGTTGGTGGTGATCAGCGGCAGGAAAATACCCAGCAGGCGATACAGGGCCGGGCTGGTTTTGCGTACCACCATCTCGGTAAATTGCACCACCACGGCGATCACTAAAATAAATGACAGCGTGCGCAGATACACCAGATCCAACGGAACCAGAATAAAGGTGTTAATCACCCAGGCGCTGACCGAGGCCAACGTCATAACAAAAGTGGTGGCCATCCCCATGCCAATGGCGCTTTCCAGCTTTTTGGAAACGCCGAGGAATGGGCACAGGCCAAGAAACTTCACCAGGACGAAGTTATTCACCAGTACGGTGCCGACAAACAGGAGCAGGTATTCGGTCATTGCGATGCCTAAAAAAATAAAAGCCGCCTATTATCGGGAATTGGCGGCCTGACCACAACATAGGGATAGCAGGGTTATTACCCTTTTTGCCTGTTTTTGGCGAAAATTTACACAATTATCCGCACAAAACGTGCCACAGGATAGCTTAGCTCTCGGTAAAGGTGCCTTTGACTCGCTTGGAACGCTTCATATAAGGCACCAGCAACGCGGCCATCAACAGAGGCCAACCCAGACTGCGTACCGCCAATTCATCCGGCACCGGCGCAAAGGCAAAGGCTTTCACCGCCAGCAAAACGGTAATCAGCAGCCACAGCAGGAACAATTTGGGGAACCGCTGCGAACGGTGGCAGAACAGCCACAGCAGCCACAGGGTAAAGCACCACATCGCCAGAGTGGTCAGCACCGAGAAATACCACTGCATGCTAAACGCCTGGGCGTTGGTGAGCAGATATTCGCGCGATTCTGGCACGAAAATCGCCATGCCATACAGGAGCAGCATCAGACTGGCGCTAAGCAGGGTGACAATCAGATAGGCCATCGGGGCCAGCAACCAACCGCCGATACGGGTGTAATCAGCTTGAGACATAAACGGCTTCCTGGGTAAGACATGATCCAATGTGACAGCCGCATAGCTTAGCGGGTAATGCGGGCTTCGTCATCAATATCAAGCGGATGGTCGGGAGCAAGGCGGCGTGGCAGCACGTTTGGCTACCGGCAGGCGATTTTGCCACCGGTAGCCGGGCGATTAACGGCGGTTAAGTTGATAGTAGGCTTCGTTCCAGCGCAGCTCGTTTTTGAATGCCGGCAGGGTGGTGTCCTGGTCAATCAGCAAGAACTCGATGTTATGCATTTCGGCATACAGCCGCAGCATATCGGCGTCCAGCGCCTGGGAGAACACCGTGTGGTGGGCGCCGCCCGCCAGGATCCAGGCTTCGGCGGCGGTCGCCAGCGTGGGTTGGGCCCGCCAGATGGCGCGCGCCACCGGCAGCTTGGGCAGCGGGTGCGGTTGTTCCACGGTGTCCACCTGATTGACCAGCAGACGGAAGCGATCGCCCATGTCGATCAGGCTGGCATTGACTGCCGGACCGGCCGGAGTAGAGAAAATCAGCCGCGCCGGATCTGCCTTGCCGCCAATACCGAGCGGCTGGATATCCAACAGCGGTTTGGGCTCCTTGGCGATCGACGGGCAGACCTCCAGCATATGCGAGCCGACCACCAGATCGTTGCCCGGCTGGAAGTGATAGGTGTAATCCTCCATAAACGAGGTGCCGCCGTGTAACCCATCGGCCATCACTTTCAGGATGCGCAGCAGCGCGGCGGTTTTCCAGTCGCCTTCGCCGCCAAAGCCGTAGCCTTGTTGCATCAGGCGTTGTACCGCCAACCCCGGCAGCTGTTTCATGCCGTGCAGGTCTTCAAAGTTGGTGGTGAAGGCCTGGAAGTTGCCCTGTTCGAGGAAGCGTTTCATGCCCAGCTCGATACGTGCCGCATCGATCAGATTTTCGCGTTTTGCGCCGTTGATTTTGGCCGCATCGCTCAGCACATAGCTGGCCTCATACTCTTCAATCAGCGTATCTACATCGCCACGGCTGACTTCGTTAATGACGCGGACCAAATCGCCAATACCATAGGCATTGACCGAGTAACCAAACTGGATCTGCGCACCGACCTTGTCGCCATCGGTCACCGCCACTTCGCGCATGTTGTCGCCAAAACGCGCCACTTTCAGTTGCTGGCCGGCCTGTTTGGCGCTGGCGACACGCATCCACTGGCCAATGCGCCGGTGTGCCTCAGGATCCTGCCAGTGACCGGCAATCACGCTGTGCTGCTGGCGCATACGGGCGCCGATAAAGCCGAACTCACGGCCGCCGTGGGCGGTTTGGTTGAGGTTCATAAAGTCCATATCCATACTGTCCCAGGGCACCTGGGCGTTGAACTGGGTATGGAACTGCAACAGCGGCTTATGCAGCACGGACAGACCGGCGATCCACATTTTGGCCGGTGAGAAGGTGTGTAGCCAGGCCAGGATGCCAATACACTGCGGTTGATAGTTGGCGTCACGGCACAGGGCGGTGATTTCATCCGGCGTGGTGACCAGCGGTTTCAGCACCAGTTTTACCGGTAGGCCGGCTTCGCGGTTGAGACTGTCCACCACCTGTTCGGCGTGTGCCTTGACCTGTTGCAGGGTTTGCGGGCCGTACAGATGTTGGCTGCCAATGGCGAACCAGACTTCGCGCTGCTTGAATGCATTCATTAAAAAAGACTCCTCTGTATTGGGTATAGGCTTAATTTGCTGAACCGGAGGTCGGGGCGTAGCGCGGCTCGGCGGCCTGGCACCATTGTTGATAGCGTTGATAAAGTTGTTGGTAGCGAGCGACGCGCTGCGGATCGGGCTGCAGGGTTCGTTCGATGCCGCAGGCCATCTGGCGCTGGGCTTCGGGCACGCTGATGAAACGGCCGGCGGCCACGGCGGCAAAGATCGCCGCGCCCAGCGCGCAGCACTGATCGGAGGCCACAATTTGCAGCGGTCGGTTCATCACGTCGGCGCAGGCCTGCATAATTGCCGGAGATTTACGCGCAATGCCGCCCAGCGCCAGCACGTTATCGACCGGAATATCCTGCTGTTCAAAGCATTCCATAATGGCGCGGGCGCCAAAGGCGGTGGCGGCGATAAAGCCGCCGAACAGCGTCGGAGCATCGGTGCCGAGGTTCAGATCGGCGATCACGCCTTTCAGCCGCTGGTTGGCGTAGGGGGTCCGGCGGCCGTTAAACCAGTCCAGCACCACCGGCAAATGATCCAGTGACGGGTTTTCCACCCAGGCATCGGTCAGTGCCGCCAGCAGGCCGGCTTCAATCTTTTGTAGCTGCGGTTGCAGTTCAGGTTGGTTTTTTGCCGCTGCATGCAACGGCCAGCTCAGCAGACGGCTGAACCAGGCATACATATCGCCGAAGGCCGACTGCCCGGCCTCCATGCCAATCATTCCCGGCACTACGCTGCCGTCGACCTGACCGCAGATCCCCTCGATAGCGCGGCCGTCGACTCGCTGACGATCGGCAATCAGAATGTCGCAGGTGGAGGTGCCGATCACCTTCACCAGGGTATAAGGCTGGGCACCGGCACCGACGGCCCCCATATGGCAGTCGAAGGCCCCGCCGGACAGCACCACCGTGGTGGGTAGCCCGAGGCGTGCCGCCCATTCGGCGCTCAGGGTACCTACCGGCAGGTCGGCGGTATGGCAGTCTTCAAACAGCGGCCAGGGCAGGTGTTCAACCAGCAGAGGATCGAGCGCGGCAAAAAAGGCTTGGGGCGGTAGGCCACCCCAGTCCGGGTGCCACAGCGTTTTGTGACCGACGCTACAGCGCCCGCGTTTTAACTGATGTGGCGCGGTGGTAGCGGACAACAGCGCCGGTACCCAGTCGCACAGTTCAACCCAGGAGGAGGCGGCCTGGCGTACTTCGGCGTCCTGGCGCGTGACATGCAGGATCTTGGCCCAAAACCACTCAGAGGAATAAACGCCGCCGATATAGCGGGAATAATCGGGAAACTCGCCGCTGCGGCACAGCCGGTTGATGGCGTCAGCCTCTTCAATGGCGGTGTGGTCTTTCCACAAAACAAACATGGCGTTGGGGTTATCGGCAAATTCCGGACGCAGTGCCAGCACCTGGCCTTGCTCGTCGATCGGCGCCGGTGTAGAACCGGTGGAGTCAACGCCAATGCCAATCACCTGCAGCCGCTGTTGCGGGGGCATGCGCTGCACCAGAGTGACGATCGCCTGTTCCATGGCTTCTATATAGTCGAGCGGATGGTGGCGAAAACGGTTTTCCGCCGCGTTACAGAATTCGCCGCGCTGCCAGCGGGGGTAATAAACCACTTCGGTATCGAGTTCCGCGCCGTTATGGCAGTCGACCGCCAGCACCCGCACCGAGTCGCTGCCGAAGTCCAATCCCAGGGCAATAGCACCTGCCGTCATGATGTTGACTCCTGATGTGTTAATACGCTGTGACAACCATAGGAGCCGAAGCGCTGGGCAGGTGAGGAGCCGTTAGCTGGAAGTATGCACTTTTCTGCTTCCCGCAGTGGTTTTGTGACGGCTGTCATAAGTTATCGCTTGGCGGAATTCGCTAAATATATGCACATATCTGCTGTATTCCACGGATGTGATAGCGCTCTACATTTCAGTAACAAATACCCGCTAAAACTTAAGCCGTCTTACTCTTGTTGTGGGTGAATGTCGCGAGATAAGCGACGCGCCGACAGCAGACACCCTAATGATAACGTTTTCACGGCGAGCGGCTTTCGTCGCCACAGAGAACAAAATAGCGGAGAGCATCATGCATAAATTCACTAAGGCGCTGGTGACACTGAGTCTGGCGGCCGTTATGTCACATTCAGCTATCGCCGAGACCATGAAGCTGGGCTTTTTGGTCAAGCAGCCGGAGGAACCCTGGTTCCAGACCGAATGGAAGTTTGCCGACAAGGCCGGTAAGGATCTCGGTTTTGAAGTGATAAAAATCGCCGTGCCGGACGGGGAGAAAACCCTCAATGCCATCGACAGCCTGGCGGCCAGCGGGGCCAAAGGCTTTGTTATCTGTACGCCAGATCCGAAACTCGGCTCGGCGATTGTCGCCAAGGCACGCAGTTACAACCTGAAAGTGATTGCGGTGGATGACCAGTTTGTCACCGCCAAGGGCAAACCTATGGACAGCGTGCCGTTAGTGATGATGGCCGCCACCAAAATCGGTGAGCGTCAGGGGCAGGAATTGTGGAAAGAGCAGAATAAGCGCGGTTGGAAATTAGCGGACACCGCGGTAATGGCGATCACCGCCGATGAGCTGGACACCGCACGTCGTCGCACCGGTGGTTCGATAGACGCGCTGAAAGCGGCCGGCTTCCCGGAGAAACAAATTTATCGCGTGCCGACCAAATCCAACGATATCCCTGGGGCGTTTGACGCCGCCAACTCAATGCTGGTGCAGCATCCTGAAGTGAAAAACTGGCTGATTGTCGGCATGAACGACAACACCGTGCTGGGCGGCGTGCGCGCCACCGAAGGCCAGGGCTTTAAAGCGCCGAACGTGATCGGCATCGGCATCAACGGCGTGGATGCGGTCAGCGAGCTGTCCAAGGCACAGGCCACCGGTTTCTACGGTTCGCTGCTGCCAAGCCCGGATATCCATGGTTACAAGAGTATCCAGATGCTACATGACTGGGTCGAAAAGGGCGTAGAGCCGCAAAAGTTCACCGAAGTGACCGACGTGGTGCTGATCACCCGCGACAACTTTAAAACCGAACTGCAGAAAAAAGGCCTGATGTAATAAGCGAGCCGCCCACGGCACTCTGTCGGGCGGCATTTTTGACTGCAGGAGGAGCACACCATGACCGCCGCATTGCCGTATTTGGCGTTTAAAGGCATAGGTAAAACCTTCCCGGGCGTGAAGGCGCTGGATGACATCAGCTTTAGCTGCCAGGCCGGGCAGATCCACGCGCTGATGGGGGAAAACGGCGCCGGGAAATCCACGCTGCTGAAAATTCTCAGTGGCAATTACGCGCCAACCCAGGGGGAAATTCAGCTGCAGGGACGGTCGGTGCAGTTTGCCAACACCACCGATGCGTTGAATGCCGGGGTGGCGATTATCTATCAGGAACTGCATCTGGTGCCGGAAATGACGGTGGCTGAGAACATTTATCTTGGCCAGTTGCCGACCAAACGCGGGCTGGTGGACAGAAAACTGCTGCGCTATGAATCCCGCTTGCAACTGGAACACCTCGGCCTGGATATTGATCCGGATACGCCGCTGAAATACCTGTCGATCGGCCAGTGGCAAATGGTGGAAATCGCCAAGGCGCTGGCGCGCAACGCCAAGGTGATCGCCTTTGACGAACCCACCAGTTCACTGTCCGCCAGAGAGATTGAGCAACTGTTCCGGGTGATCCGGGAATTACGTGCCGAAGGGCGGGTGATCCTGTATGTCTCGCACCGTATGGAAGAAATATTTGCCCTCAGCGACGCCATTACCGTGTTTAAAGATGGCCGCTACGTGCGCACCTTTGACGATATGCAGCAGGTGGATAACGCGCAGTTGGTGCAGGCGATGGTCGGGCGCGATCTGGGTGACGTCTATGGCTACCAGCCACGTGAGCTGGGGCCAGTGCGTCTGGAGCTCAAGGGGCTGAAAGCGCCGGGCGTCAAAACGGCGATCGATCTTAGCGTGCGGGCCGGAGAGATCGTCGGGCTGTTCGGCCTGGTGGGAGCCGGGCGTAGTGAACTGATGAAGGGGATTTTTGGCGCCACACGGGTCAGTGCCGGCCAATTGATGCTGGATGGACAGGCGATCGCCATTCGTTCACCAATTGACGCGATCCGCGCCGGTATCATGCTGTGCCCGGAGGATCGCAAGGCGGACGGCATCATCCCGGTGCACTCGGTGCGTGACAACATCAACATCAGCGCAAGGCGCAACAGCCTGCGCGCCGGTTGCCTGATCAACAAAGGGTGGGAGGCCAGCAATGCCGATCATCATATTCGTGCATTGAATATCAAAACGCCTGGCCCTGAGCAGTTGATTATGAATTTGTCCGGCGGCAATCAGCAGAAGGCCATTCTGGGCCGCTGGCTGTCGGAAGAGATGAAAGTGATCTTGCTCGATGAACCAACACGCGGCATCGACGTCGGTGCCAAGCATGAAATTTATCACGTCATTTACCAACTGGCGCAGCGCGGCATTGCGGTGCTGTTCGCCTCCAGTGACCTGCCAGAGGTGCTGGGGCTGGCTGACCGTATCCTGGTGATGCGTGAAGGCGCACTGTCCGGCGAATTACGGCATGACGAGGCCAGTGAGGAAAAAGCCCTCAGCCTGGCGATGCTGCGCACCCCCGATATAGCCCCAGATGCCGCTGCGGCGGTGGCCTAATTGTGAAGGAGAAAGAGATGTCGACCATAACGACCCATTCTGTGAAAAAACGCAACGGCCTGGGGCTGGCGCGAATTTGGGACAGCTACGGCATGCTGGTGGTGTTTGCGGTGCTGTTTTTAGCCTGCGCGCTGTTTGTGCCCAACTTTGGTTCCTTTATCAATATGAAAGGGCTGGGGTTGGCGATTTCGATGTCCGGCATGGTGGCCTGCGGCATGCTGTTCTGCCTGGCCTCCGGTGACTTTGACCTGTCGGTCGCTTCGGTGATTGCCTGCGCCGGGGTGACCACCGCGGTGGTGATCAACATGACCGAAAGCCTGTGGATCGGCGTGGCCGCCGGTCTGTTACTGGGCATGGTCTCCGGGTTGATTAACGGTTTCGTTATCGCCCGGCTGAAAATCAACGCGCTGATCACCACCCTGGCCACCATGCAGATTTTCCGCGGGCTGGCCTATATTATCTCCGACGGTAAAGCGGTGGGCATTGAGGACGAACGCTTCTTCGCCCTGGGTTACGCCAACTGGCTGGGCCTGCCTGCGCCGATCTGGATCACCGTCGCCTGTCTGATCCTGTTTGGCTTCCTGCTCAACAAGACCACCTTTGGCCGCAATACGCTGGCGATTGGCGGTAACGAAGAGGCCGCGCGGTTGGCCGGGGTGCCGGTGGTACGCACCAAAATCGTGATCTTTATGCTGTCCGGGCTGGTGTCCGCCGCCGCCGGTATCATTCTGGCTTCGCGCATGACCAGTGGCCAGCCGATGACCTCAATTGGCTATGAGCTGATCGTGATCTCCGCCTGCGTGCTGGGTGGTGTGTCACTGAAAGGCGGCATCGGTAAAATTTCCTACGTTATCGCCGGTATTCTGATCCTGGGCACGGTGGAAAACGCCATGAACCTGCTGAATATCTCGCCGTTCTCGCAGTATGTGGTGCGCGGCGTGATCCTGCTGGCGGCGGTGATTTTCGACCGTTACAAACAGCAGGCCAAGCGCAGCGTTTAAATTGCCAACCCTGTTCACAGTTCTGTTATCGGCCCGGGCAGTTATCCACCGGGCCGCTAAGCTAGGATTGATATCTAAGCTATAAGATTGCCGGGAGGACCGATGTATCATCGCATGGCACAGGAACCGCAACCGAACCCGCTATTACCGGGTTACACCTTTAACGCTTATCTGGTGGCGGGGCTGACGCCGATCATGGCGGACGGTCCGCTGGATTTCTTTATCGACCGCCCCGGAGGCATGAAGGGCTATATTCTAAACCTGACCATCAAGGGCCAGGGCAAGGTGTTTGACGGTGAAGATACCCTTTACTGCAATCCTGGCGATCTGCTGCTGTTTCCGCCCAAAGCGGCGCATTACTACGGCCGTTCGCCGGACAGCGATTGCTGGTATCACCGCTGGGTGTATTTCCGTCCGCGCGCCTACTGGGCCGACTGGCTGGAATGGCACAGCAAAACCCATGAAGTGGGGCGGCTGACCTTGCCGAACAATAACCTGTTACTGGAGTTCGATCGGCTGTTTGCCAATATCGAACAGACTCAGCGTTCCGGTCGCCGCTTTGCCGAAGAGCTGGGGATGAACCTGCTGGAGCGTCTGCTGTTGCGCGCGATGGAGGAAGACCCGCTCAGCCCACAGAAAATTATGGATCCGCGAGTCATTGAGGCCTGCCAGTTTATCACCGGCAACCTGGCCGGAGAGCTGCGGATTGATGAGGTGGCGCGCCATGTCTGTTTGTCACCATCGCGGTTGGCGCATTTGTTCCGCGAGCAGGTGGGTATCAATATTCTGCGCTGGCGCGAAGATCAGCGGGTGATCCGCGCCAAGCTGCTGTTGCAGACTACGCAGGAGTCGATCGCCACCATAGGTCGGGTGGTGGGTTATGACGATCAGCTGTACTTTTCCCGGGTATTTCGCAAGCGGGTGGGCGTTAGCCCGAGCGATTTCCGCCGCCGCAGCCTGGAGATAAACTATCCGGCCAGAAATCAACGTGAACAGCCTTATGTGGCGGCCTCAAGTTAACATTAAATTTACTTCTTGTTCCCGCCTGCATCATGGTGTCAAATCTGATGGGTCTATTGCGAGCCAGTAAGAGGAAACACCATGGCAGAAAAACTTCGGGTTGGGCTGGTCGGTTACGGCTATGCCAGCAAAACCTTTCATGCGCCACTGATCGTTGGCACTCCCGGCGTAGAGTTGGCCGCCGTTTCCAGCAGCGATGCCGGGAAAGTGCACGCAGACTGGCCGTCGATGACGGTAGTCAGCGATCCGCAGGCGCTGTTTAACGACCCTTCTATCGATCTGATCGTCATTCCTACCCCCAACGATACCCACTTCCCGCTGGCACAGCAGGCCATGGCCGCCGGTAAACATGTGGTGGTGGATAAACCGTTTACCGTGACGTTGTCACAGGCTCAGGCGTTAAAACAACAGGCGGAGCAGAGCGGCCGGCTGTTGTCGGTATTCCACAACCGCCGCTGGGACAGTGATTTTCTGACGCTTAAGACGCTGCTGAAAGAAGGCGCGCTCGGCGAGGTGGTTTATTTCGAATCTCATTTCGATCGCTTCCGGCCAGAAGTGCGTCAGCGCTGGCGTGAGTTGGGCGGCGCAGGTAGCGGCATTTGGTACGATTTGGGGCCGCATCTGATCGATCAGGCGCTGCAACTGTTCGGCAAGCCGGAAACGCTGTTTGTTGATTTGGCCGAACTGCGTCCAGGCGCGCAGTCGGTGGACTATTTCCACGCGGTGCTCAACTACGGCAAACGTCGGGTGGTCCTGCACGCTACGATGCTGGCGGCGGCGGAATCCGCGCGTTATATCGTGCATGGCACCCAGGGCAGCTTTATCAAATTTGGCCTGGATCCGCAGGAAGATCGGCTAAAAGCAGGTGAGCGTCTACCGCAGGCCGACTGGGGTTATGATATGCGCGACGGTGTGGTGACGTTGTCACGTGATGGCGTGCTGGCGGAAAAACCGCTGCTGAGTATTCCGGGCAACTACCCAGCCTATTACGCGGCTGTGCGTGATGCGATTAACGGTGTGGGTGAAAACCCGGTACCGGCCGCCGATGCCATCCAGGTGATGGAACTGATCGAACTGGGCCTGGAATCGGCAAAACAGCAAAGAGCGCTGCCGGTAGCCTAACCGCCGTGCTTTCCTATCCGGGTTCGGCTGACCGAACCCGCCTTACTCCTCGAAGGATCCGGTTCCATGTCCTGGTTGCAACGTCTGCGCATTGATAAATTTTTGCTGGTTTTGATTCTGGTGGTGATCGTCGCCTCGGTTTTCCCCTGCGAAGGGATATGGAAAACCTTCTTTGATCGTCTGACCACCGCTGCCATCGCGCTGCTGTTTTTTATGCATGGCGCCAAGCTGTCGCGTGAGGCGATTATCGCCGGCATGGGCCACTGGAAGCTGCATCTGGTGGTGTTCCTCAGTACCTTTGCGCTGTTCCCACTGCTGGGGCTGGCGATGAATTTGATGGTGCCGGGGCTGATGACGCCGACGGTCTATATGGGCTTCCTTTACCTGTGTGCGCTGCCGGCGACGGTTCAGTCGGCGATTGCCTTCACTTCGGCTGCGGGCGGTAACGTGGCGGCGGCGGTATGCAGCGCTTCGGCATCCAGCATCCTCGGCGTTTTCCTCTCGCCGCTGCTGGTGGGCGCACTGATGCACACCCAGGGCGGTGATACTGACGTATTACACGCCATCGGTTCGATCATTTTGAAACTGATGGTGCCGTTTGTGGTGGGCCATCTGGCACGGCCGCTGATCGGCAAATGGGTCGATCGCCACCGCAAACTGATTAATCTCACTGACCGGTCATCGATTTTGCTGGTGGTGTATACCGCCTTTAGCGCCGCGGTGGTAGAGGGCATTTGGCACAAGATTGACGGCTGGTCGTTGCTGACCATCCTGGTGATGTCTTTGGTACTGCTGACGGTGGTGCTGGTTATCAACACCTATGTCGCTCGTTGGCTGGGATTCAACACCGCCGACGAGATAACCATAGTGTTCTGCGGTTCGAAAAAGAGCCTGGCGAACGGTATCCCGATGGCTAACGTGCTGTTCCCGGCGGCGGCAGTGGGTGCGATGGTATTGCCGCTGATGATTTTCCATCAGGTGCAATTGATGGTGTGTGCCGTGCTGGCCCAGCGCTATGCGCGCAAAACCGCCAAACAGCGCGCAGAGGTGCAGACAGCCAAGTAAAAAATGGGCGCGAAATCGCGTAATAAGAATCTACGTCGTGGCTTAAGTGGGCGTCCCCCTCTCCATGGGGAGAGGGCCGGGGTGAGGGGCTTTGCATCAATTCTGCATGCATCCCCTCACCCTAACCCTCTCCCAAAGGAGAGGGAACAATATCGCCTCAACTGGTAAGTATTACGCGTAAGAGCGCCCGTTATTCCATTCAATCAGCCGCGGACTTTATCGCGCAGCGCCTGCTTTTCCTGCTCGCTGAGGAACGCCATTTTCAGGCCGTTTTCCTGAGCGGTGCGGATCTCAGTCGGCGTCAGCCCGGCCTGTGGTGCCGCTACCAGGTATTCGTGCTCAATTTCTATGCCCTGAACCGCCGGATCGTCGGTGTTGATCGACGCCATGACGCCGTGACGCAGGAATTTCGCCAGCGGATGCTGCGCCAGAGAAGGCACGGTGCTGGTCTGAATGTTGGAGGTCAGGCAAGACTCGATACCAATGCCGTGTTCCGCCAGGAAGTCCATCAATGCCGGATCTTCAACGGCTTTCACCCCGTGGCCGATGCGCTCTGCGCCCAGCTCACGGATCGCCTGCCAGATGCTTTCCGGGCCGGCGGCTTCACCGGCGTGCACGGTGATACGCAACCCGGCGTCACGGGCGCGGCTAAAGTGGTTGAGGAACAGGCCACCCGGGAAGCCGAGTTCGTCACCGGCCAGATCCAGCGCGGTAATACCGTCACGGTGTGCCAGCAGACCTTCCAGCTCTTGCAAGCAGGCGGCCTCGCCGAAGGTACGGCTCATGATGCCGATCAGGCGCACATCAATGCCCAAATCGCGGGAGCCGGAACGAATGCCATCAATCACCGCTTCCACCACCCCGGCCACCGGTAACTGGTGCTTCATCGCCATGTAATACGGCGAGAAACGCAGTTCGGCGTAGTGCAGACCGGCGTTAGCGGCATCCTCAACGTTTTCGTAGGCTACCCGGCGGCAGGCTTCCAAATCCCCCAGCACCGCCACTCCCCAGTCGAGCTTTTGCAAAAAGCTGACCAGATCCGGTTCGGCATGGGTGATTTGCACGTGCGGACGCAGGGCTTCCAGTTCGTCGGCTGGCAGGGCAAGGTTAAACTGACGGCCCAGGTCGAGGATGGTTTGCGCACGAATGTTACCGTCGAGGTGACGGTGGATGTCGGTCAGCGGAAGGCGGGAGTCAATCATGATGTGCACTCGTTATTTTGTTGTAGGTAAAGTGCAGATCAGTATAAAAACAAAATGATGAAAATTGCCATGTCGTTGCATAAAAAAGTGACTGTAATCACATTAATTGCGACTGGTGCCGCACTTTCAGGCGAAGGCGGGAGAAAAATCGCCCCCGCGACCCGGCAGGTAAACTGTGGGTTGACCCCATCAGCCGACCCTCAGTTTAGTGATATTTTCATCGTTGTTATCGGCTACGCCATGCAGCGCCAGCCAATGCGTAATTTTGCCGATCTCCAGCGGTAGCGCTTGATCAACGCGGATCACCGGACCGATGGCCATCGGCATGGCACGTTCCGCCAGCGCCCGCAGCTCAGGCAAATATTCTGCGCCGGGGTGGCCTGCCGATCGCTGGCCGAGGCGGGCAGCATAGCGTTCGGCCGCCAACTCCGCGGAGATCTGATTCCACACTTCCAAAACCTGAGTCACGCCCGCTTCGCGCAGGTATTTGCGCAGCAACTCTCTGGGTTGAAAGCCATACCAGGCGTCAATCACATAGATACAGCGCTGCGGTGCCTGCGCCACCATAGACCAAATGGCCTGATAGGCGGCGTAACCTAGCCGACGGTTAAGCTCACGATCCACGTTGTCCAGCTGCGCCATAAAGGGTTCCTTGATGCCGTCGAGGCTCAAATAAGGCAGGCCAAAGTGCTGCGCCAGCGCACGGGCGAGGGTGCTCTTGCCAGAAGCCGGAATGCCATTGACCAAAATAACGGTTTTGTCGCTGCTGTCAGTTAGCGCAGTCATAAGATTTCTACCACCTCTTGCCAGAGTTTGGCGGCGCGCAGTTTATCGAGCCGCTGTTTGTTGTCCAGTAACTCGACAATCGCCCGGATGCCTTCTTCAATATGCCGGTTGCTGTCCGTTGCGCCGAACAGGATGACAATATCGGCCTTTTCACTGTCCTGAAAGGCGATGGCCTGGTCCAGCAGCACCATGCTGAAACAATCTTTGATCACGCCACATTCCGGCCGGGCATGGGGGATGGCAATCCCCTCATCAAACACATAATAAGCGCCATGGGCCAGCGTATTACTGATCACCGCCTGGTGATAGGAAGGGTGAATATAGCCGTTCTCGACCAAAGGCTGTGCCGCCAACTCAATCACCTTTTTCCAGTCCGTTTCCTGCACGCCGACCTGTATTGCTCCGGCCTCGATCAACAGTTGTTTAATGGTCATCATGTTCCCTCAAAGAGACTTCCTGATAATATTGCGCAGCTCGTCCATTTTGATAAAAACCACATCGATTTCCTGGCGGTGATTTTTATTTTTGGCATAAATCTTTAATGCCCGATTATAGGCCAGCATTAATGTTTTATGAATTTCGCCGTTTGCCGGCGCGGCGGCCAATTGCTGCTCCAGTAATGTTATTTCGGCTGATATATCATTGGCTTCAGCATCGCTTTGCGCATCAGGTGCGGCCTTTTTATTTCGCTGTAATTTCATAAAATTAAGCATAGTATTCTCCAGCCCCGACGGGCGCCGGGGCACCAGGGTTGTAGGGTTATATTAAAAAGAAAACGGGGCAGTGATTATCTAAACAGGCCGATCTTTTCCGTTAATACCTGGGTGACGGCATTATTGGCCGGGATCAGGAATTTGCGCACGCTGTCATTCACCTTGCCCTTTTCGAATGTTTGCATGCAGCGGCCGACCCATTGCACGTTCATCTCGGTGCCCACATTGACCTTTTCAATGCCGCCTGCCACTGCTCGTCGCATGTCCTCATCGCTGACTCCGGTACCGCCGTGCAGGACCAGTGGGGTACGGGTGGCCGCGGTGATTTCCGCCAGCCGCTGATGCTGGATATGTGCCTTGCCGGTGTACATGCCGTGAACGGTGCCGACCGAGACGGCCAACATGTCGACCCCGGTTTCATCGACAAAGCGTTTGGCGTCTTCCACCGTGGTAAAGGTGATGTCTTCTTCCGCCACCGCTTTGCCGTCCTCCGAGCCGCCGATAGCGCCCAATTCGGCCTCAACCGAAACGTTGCGCTGGCGTGCAATGTCGATCACCTTGCGGGTATTGGCGATGTTTTCGTCCATTTCCAGGTGAGAACCGTCGTACATCACCGAACTGAAACCGGCGTCGATCGCGGTCACGATGGAGGCGATATCCGAGCAGTGATCCAGATGCAGGCAGGTGGGCACATCTTCACTCTCTGCCAGTGAGCGTACCGAATCAACCAGCAGTTTGTAGCCCAGATACTCGGCGGTGCCGGTTGAAATCTGGATCATCAGCGGGCTGTGGGTGTCCCTGGCCGCTTTGAAAAAGGCCGGCAGCATCTCCAGACAGTGGAGGTTGAATGAACCTATTGCCTTGAAATCACGGGCTTTGGCTACGGACAACAGCTCGTTGAAGTTATAGAGTTTCATGGACTTTTTCCTCATGGTGCTTGGTTGATTTACCGTTAACAAACCACGCAATCAGCGTGACGAAGATGATGAACAGAGCGATGAACAGCCAGTTACCCTGGAAGGCATGCCCCATCACCAGGCCGCTACTGATGACGTCGGAGTCGCTGAAGGTCACGCCGACAAAGCCGTAGCTTTCCAGCATTGGCACCAGAATGGCGGGCAGGAAGGTGATAAACAGGCCGTGGACCACGCCGCCGATCATGGCGCCGCGTCGGCCGCCAAGCGCATTGCCGAAGATGCCAGCGGTGCCCCCGGCGAAGAAGTTGGTCAGCAGGCCGGGCAGGATCATCGCCAGCCCGAACATCGGGAAAACGATCATGCCGATGATGGAACCCAGGGTGGTAGCCAGGAAGCCAACGATCACCGCGTTAGGGGCGTAGGGGAAGAGTACCGGGCAGTCCAGTGCCGGTTTGGCGTCCGGTACGATGCGCATGGCGATGCCGCGAAAGGCCGGGACCAACTCATTGAGCAGCAGACGCACGCCGCTGTAGAGGATAAATACCCCGGCAACAAACTGGATGGCCTGCATAAAGGAGTACATCAGATAATTCATGCCGCCGGCATACTGGGCGATGTATTGCGGGCCGGCGGCCAGTGCGGGGATCAGATACATCGGGATCATCACCACCGCCATCGACAGGTAGGTGTCCTGCAGGAACTTGAAGTTGTCGGGCAGCTCCAGATCTTCGGTTGAGCGGGATCCTTTACCGACCACCTTGGCGACCGCCGCCTGCACCAGATAGCCGATGGTGCAGAAATGCCCCAAAGCGACATCATCCGAACCGGTAATCTTGCGCACCACCGGCTGCGCCAACGCCGGCATTAACACCGCCATCACGCCGCCAAATATGCCGCCGGTCAGGATCAGCGGCAGGCCGGTTAGCCCCGCTTTATAGCCGATCACCGCCCCTATGGTGGCCATCCATAGCAAGGCTTGCCCGGTCAGGAAGATGTATTTGAACGGGGTGATACGCGCAATAATGATATTCACCGCGAATATCACCATCAGCGTCATCGCCACTTCCGAGCCGAGTTCGCGGTTGGCCAGGCCGGCAATGGCGGCGACGTCGGTGATGTAGCCGGTCATGCCGAAGCCGTGGGTGAATATGCTGTTCAAATAGGTCAGGGCACCGACGATAATGTTGATGCCCGCCATCATAATCAGAAAGCCCAACAGGGTTTTAAAGGTGCCCTCGGCCACTTTCCCGGTGGATTTTTTCTGCAGTATCAGCCCCAGCATGGCAATAAAGGCGATCAGGATCGAAGCCTGACCGAGCAGGTCCTTGACGATAAAGTCAATCAGGCTATTCATGGTGGGCTTCCTTCATATCGCGCTCTTTCAAAAAGGCCACAATCTTTTGCTCAATTTCCGCCTTATCGGTGAGCCGGTGGAGAATAATCACCCGTTTCTTTTCTTCTTCGCTGGCGTCGGCATTTAAAATGTCGGCGAAGGTTTTTTGGGTCAGAATAATGTCTGATTTAAAGGCGCTGGCCTCAGAGATAGTGGTGTGATCAATATCTGCCTCAATCTCTAATTTTTTCAGCACCGCTCTTGCGCTCATTTCGATGGCAAAGCTGGAGCCGAGGCCACAGCCACATACGCACAGTATTTTAAGCATGAGTCTCTCCTCAGATTATATTTAATTGCCTGGCGAGTTTATAATGGTGTCCTTCGGTATCAACCAAACGTTTTTGCATGCTGATTAAATCAATAGGGATGGGTTGGTTAGCGGAATTAATAATGACCGCCTTGTTTTTCATGCCGGAGTGAATACAGCGAACCACTTCGCTGGCCATAATAGTGCCCTGATAAATCTCTTCGCAGGTAGGCTCACCATTGCGCAGGCCATACCCCATAATGGTTTTACGGATGCGCACACCAATTTTTGGCTCAAGCTGTTTAATCATGGTGTCGATGGCACCCTGAAAACCCGGTGAATATTCTTTGGTATAGCCTTCTGAACATAAAATAATAACGCTATTTTGTTGTTCCAGTCGCTGGCTTATTTTATCTGCCAGTTGGCTTAAGGCATGTTGGCATTCCGGGATCAGGGCAAAGTCTGCATTGGATTTGATCGCCGCCTGCAGCGTTAGTTCCCCGCAGTAACCGCCAAGCAGTTCAATCATAAACACCCGCCCGGGCAGGGCGCGCCCGGTGTTACGCAGTTTGGAAACCTCTTTGATCACCTGTTCGCAGGCGGTGGAAAAACCAATGCTGTAAAGGCTGCCAAAAACATCATTGTCGATGGTCATGCCTACGCCAAAACAGTTAACGCCAAATTCACTGAGGGTATTTAAAAACTGCAGCGAACCGTCGCCACCGGCCATAATAAGCACGTCAATGTGCAAAGCCTTAAGCTGTTTGCTGATGCTTTCATATTCACTGGCGACCAGTTTTTTGGCCGTGCGGCCGGAAGACATTATTGGCATTGGTGAAATAGCGTAATCAACCAGGTCACGATGACTGATAGCTTGATGATGATTAGCCAATAATCCGGGTATTCCGCCGTTAAACAGAATGATATCTGCCTGCGTCAGTCTCGCGACCTGGAATATAAAGTTATTGATACCGGTGACGTCGCCGCCGCTTATTACCACACCGATTTTCATATGCCTGCTCCCAATCTGTTCCGTGGAGCTCATTGTCATTTTTGGCATCGCTAAAATTTGCAGGCGATATCACAAAACAATCACAAATATTTTCGTGAATGACCTTGACATGCTGATGATGGGTGAGGTTTTTGAGAGGGAGATCTCGTTTTTATTTGGGGGCTATAACCGGGATTTAAACACTATTTATTAATAATCATCACGTTACATTTGAGTTGTTATGAAATTATTTGCCAAGGGGAAAGTGACTCGCCAGGAGGAAATAAGTTTAATGAAGTGTGATTGTTCTCGCATTTTTATCCGACGTGCGGAGATTAACCGTAATAAATACGCGGAAGTTTTAATAGCCACGTATTTATTAGGTCATTTAATTGCGCAGGCCACTCAGGCTTTGATTACCGTCAACCCGGCCTGTTCCAGCGGGGCAATCAGCGTGGCGTCGGTCGAACGCTCGACAATAATGCTCTGTGCCAGGCTGAGATCGCCAATCGCATACTGTGAGGCGGCATTCAGCTTGGCGGCAGAGGCCAACACTACGGTTTCGGCTGCGCGCGCTGCCAGAGCGCGTTTGATATAGGCCTCTTCGAGATCGCCGGTGCTCAGGCCGGCGGTCGGGTGTACGCCGGTCACGCCCATAAAGTAGAGATCGGCGCGAATGTGCGACATCGCCTCAACCGCCGCCGCGCCCACGCTGACAATCGAATGTTTGTACAACCGCCCACCAATCAGGATCACCTCAACTTTGGGGTGATCAACCAGGCCGACCGCCACGCTGGGGCTGTGGGTGACGATGGTGGCTTCCAGCGTGGGTGGCAGGTGTTTCACCAACTCGGCGGAGGTGGTACCGCCATCAATAATCACCACCTGCCCGGGGGCGATCATGGCCGCCGCGGCTTTGGCAATCGCCCGCTTGGCGGTGGATTCCTGGCCGTTTCTCTCGGCAAAGGTGGCAATCGCCGGGGAGACCGGCAGCGCACCGCCGTGTACCCGTTGCAACAGTCCTTCGCTGTCTAGCTCACGCAAGTCACGCCGCAGAGTATCCTCGGATAACCCGAACATCTCACTGAGCTGTTTGGCCACAACCTGTCCGTCCTCGGCCAGTTTTTCCAGAATGATTTTTTTACGTTGGCTGGTGAGCATGGTGTTTTCCCGTTAAATTTTCATTGCACGAAATACCTTGATCATACACGAAACTGCACGATAGTATCAATTTCCTTTCCTGGCCCTGGAGTTGACCAACATGATAACCACCAAAGAACGGGTTCGCATTATCGAAACCCGGGTGTTGTCCGATGACTGGTATCTGCTGAAAAAAACCACCTTTGATTTTTTACGCCGCGATGGCGTATGGCAGCGGCAAAGTCGCGAAACCTACGATCGCGGTGATGGCGCGACCATTTTGCTGTTTAACCGGCAGGCGCAGACGGTAGTGCTGACGCGTCAGTTTCGCTTCCCGGTGTTCGTCAACGGCCACGACGGCATGCTGATCGAGGCTGCCGCCGGTCTGTTGGACAACGCTTCGCCGGAAGAGCGTATCCGCGCCGAAGCGGAAGAAGAAACCGGCTATATCGTGCAGAACGTGCAAAAGGTATTTGAGGCCTATATGAGCCCAGGCTCCGTCACCGAGAAGTTGCATTTCTTTGTCGGTGAATACCATGCCGCCGACCGGGTCAGTGATGGCGGCGGGGTGGAAGCGGAAGGCGAAGACCTGGAGGTGATTGAACTGCCACTGACAGAGGCCTTGAGCGCTATTGCGCAGGGGACCATCGTCGATGCCAAAACCATCATGCTGTTGCAGTTTGTCGCCCTGAATCACACCCTGAGGAATGTGTTATGAAAGCTCAACTGATTTTGATTGCCGGCCCTTATCGGAGCGGCACCGATGGCGACGCGCAGCGGATTGCTGCTAATTTACAGCGGTTGGAGCAGGTGGCGCTGGAGGTCTACCAGCGCGGTCATGTCCCGGTGATTGGCGAATGGCTGGCGTTACCACTGGCGGCGGCGGCCGGTTCAACCCAACATGGCGATGCCATTTGCGAGGAGTATCTCTATCCGGTGGCTCATCGGCTGATTGCTCAGTGCCAGGCGGTCTATCGTATTGAGGGGGCGTCGGCGGGGGCAGATAATGACGTGCGGCTGGCCAATGAGCGAGGATTAGGCGTTTATTACCGTCTGGACGATATTCCGCAGGTGGCGTTGTAAGCATCTGGAAAGGCAGGCTTTCGCCTGCCTCTGTGGATTAAACCTCGTCCAACACAAATTTCAGTCCGTTAATCAGCTTATCCATACCGGCCTCTACCTTGCTGCGCGGACAACCGACGTTCAGCCGCAGGAAGCCACGGCCTTCTTCGCCGTAGGTGAATCCCGGCATAATGGCGACCTTCTCACGCTCGATCAGCACCTGCTGTAACTGTTGGTCGTCAATGCCCAACGGGCGCAGATCGATCCAGGCCAGATAGGTCGATTGCGGCGGTTGCCAGGCCAGTTGCGGGAACGCCTGATGGAGCCTTTCGGCGACGTAGGTCAGGTTGTCCTGCAGGTAATCGCGCAGCGCGTCCAGCCAGGGTTCGCCGTGGTGATAAGCGGCAATATGCGCCACTACCGCCAACACCGCCGGGGAAGACAGCCCGTCACGGGCCTTGAGCTGCTGGTTGTAGGCGTCGCGCGTGGCATCATCGCTGATAAAGCCGTAGGCCCCGGTCAGCGCCGGGATATTGAAGGTTTTGGATCCGGAGGTCAGCAGTGCCCAGGGCGTGCTGGCAACCTGACTCCACGGCGTATGGCGTTGCTCGCCCCAGACCATATCCATATGGATCTCATCGCTGATCACCCGCACCTCATGGCGTTCACACAGCTCGGCCATTTGCTGTAATTCCTCTGTGCGCCACACCTTACCGGTCGGGTTATGCGGGCTGCACAGCAACAGAATTTTGGTTTGCGGCCGTGCCAGCAACGCCTCCAGGTGGGCCATATCACACTGCCAGTCGTTGCCGTCTTTGTGCAACGGGCAGGCCAGCAGTTGGCGCTGATTACCGAGGATCACTTTATAAAACGCGTCATAGGCCGGGGTGTGGGTGACGACGTATTCCCCCGGTGCCGACCACAGGCGGATTAACTGCGCCACCATGTAGATCACCGACGGGCCATACACCGCCATCTGGGTGTCGATGGGCGTATTGAAGCGCTGCTGATACCAGTGGCGCACCGCGCCGAGGAAATCTTCATGCTGCCAGCGACTGTAGCCCAGCACGCCATGCTGCAGGCGCTGTTGCAGCGCCTCGAGAATGCAGGGGGCGGTGGCGAAATCCATATCGGAGATGGTGAACGGCAGCAGGTCATCGCTGCCAAAGCGGTCAGCGATATAATCCCATTGCGTGCACCAGGTGCCGTGGCGATCAACCGGGGTGGAAAAATCAAACATTTGACGCTCCCTGCAGGGCCGCAGCAGGAGGCGCTGCCGCTATCAGTGAGTCTAATTCATCTTTCACCGATTGCACCTGCGGGCCGATCACCACCTGCAGATTGTGCTCGTTGAGATGCACCACGCCGATGGCGCGATTGGCCTTCAGCGCGGCGTCATCCACCTTGCTCATGTCGTCGACCGACAGGCGCAGACGGGTAATGCAGTTATCCAGCGAAACAATATTCTCACTGCCGCCCAGCGCCGCCAAAATGGCCGGTACGTTATAGCCGGATTTGCCGACCGGGCCTGCAGATGCGCTCTGGCTGGCGGTGGTTTCGCTCTCGCGGCCCGGCGTTTTGATATTAAAGCGCTGAATGGAGAAACGGAAAATGGCGTAGTAGGCAGCGAACCAAATGGCTGCGACGACGGGCACCAGATACCACTTGGTGGCGGTGCCATGCAGAATGCCGAACACCACGAAGTCGATGATATTACCGTCGGTATTGCCGATGGTCACGCCCAGCAGCGCCATCACGGTGAAGCCCAGCCCGGTCAGGACGGCGTGAATGAGGTAGAGGAAAGGCGCGACAAACAGGAACAGGAACTCGATCGGTTCGGTGGTGCCACCGACCACGCAGGCCACTACGCCGGAGATCAGCAGGCCCTTAATCTTATGGCGGTTTTCCGGCTTGGCGCAGTGGTACATCGCCAGCGCCGCACCCGGCAGACCGCCGAGGAAGGCCGGCATCTTGCCCTGGGACAGGAAGCGGGTGGCGCTTTCAGCAAAGCCGGTGGTGGTCGGGCAAGACAGTTGCGCCTGGAAAATGGTCAGCGCGCCGCTCACGCTATGGCCGCAGACGTCCAGCGTGCCGCCCGCTTCGGTAAAGCGGATCAGCGCCACCAGAATATGTTGCAGGCCGAACGGTAACAACAGACGTTCACCGGTGCCAAACAGCATCGGGCCAAAGGCACCGGCGCTGTTGATCACCCAGCCCAGACCGGTAATGCCGGCGGCGAACCACGGCCAGATCAGCGGGATCACCAGACCACACAGACCCAGTACCAGGGTAGTGACGATCGGCACAAAACGGGTGCCGCCGAAAAATGCCAGCGCATCCGGCAGGCGAATGTTGTGGAAACGCTCATGCAATTGATAAACGATAATCCCGACGATCACCGCACCCAGAATGCCGGTATCAATCGACTGGATCCCGAGAATGTTTTGGATGTTGTTGGCTTTCAGTACCAGCGGATCGGTAGTGGGCAAAATACCGGTGGTGGTCAGATAGAAGTTGGTGGCCAGATTCAGCACCGCGAAGCCGACAAAGCCGGAGAACGCGGCGACCCCTTTGTTTTCACGCGCCATGCCCAGCGGAATGGCGATGGCGAACATCACCGGCAGGAAGCTAAAGGCAAAGGAGCCGATCTTGCTCATCCAGGTGAACAGCAACTGGAAAGCAGGGTGGCCGATAAACGGCAGCAGGGTAATGACATCGCGGCTGCTTAGCGAACTGCCGATGCCCAGCATGATGCCGCAGAACGACAGCAAGGCGACGGGCAGCATGAATGTTTTGCCCAGGCTCTGGAAAAACTCCCAGAGCGTGATTTTTTGTTTTTTAGGTGCTGGCATAACCGGCGGCTCCTGGCGAAAAAACGTGCGAAAGTGGTGTGTACCCCTGTTAGGTAAAAATAAGATAAAACGTTTTACCTAGCAAAAATGCGCCGCTAATCACAATTCCGGCGTGCACTTTACGGCGACAATGGCAAGACCAGTAAAACGTTTTACTGACCAAACAGATTCGGTATACCATTTGCCTTACCAGGCAGAATGCCCAGGATCGGGCTTGCAGAGGTCATGACCATCAAAAAGATCACCATCACCGATGTTGCACAGCAGGCCGGCGTCTCGGTCACTACCGTTTCGCTGGTGCTGAGCGGCAAAGGGCGTATCTCGCCCACCACCGTGGCGCGGGTGAACCAGGCGATTGAGCGCTTGGGCTACGTGCGCAACCGTCAGGCGGCGACGCTACGTGGTGGCGAGTCGGGGGTGATTGGGCTGATCCTGCGTGATATCTGCGAGCCGTTTTATGCGGAAATGACCGCGGGCCTGAGCGAGGTGCTGGAGGCGCACGGCAAAGTGCTGTTTCTGACTCAAAGCGGTCGCGACGGCAAGGGGCTGATGCGCTGTTTTGATACTTTGCTCGAGCACGGCATTGACGGCATGGTGCTGGCGGGCGGCGTACGCTCGGCCGAGGGTCTGAAGGAAAAGGCTGCGGAGCAGGGCGTGCCGCTGGTGTGCGCTGCGCGCTCTAATGGGCTGGAAGGGGTCGACGTGGTGCGGCCGGACAACATGCAGGCGGCTAAAATGGCCACCGAATTTCTGATCAAACGCGGTCACAGCCAAATTGCCTATCTGGGTGGGCAAAGCAGTTCGTTAACCCGCGCAGAACGGTTGGGGGGCTTTTGTGCCACGCTGGTGCAATATGGCCTGCCATTCCGCTCCGACTGGATTGTCGAATGTGACTGCCATCAACGGGCCGCGGCGGAGGCGGCGGAAAACCTGCTACGGCAACATCCCAATATCAGCGCGCTGGTTTGCCACAAGGCGTCGGTGGCATTGGGCGCCTATTTTGGCATTGTGCGTAGTGGGCGCAGCATCGGTTCTGAGGGGGTGGATACCTATTACGGCCAGCAGGTGGCGCTGATTGGTTTTGGCGACGTGCCTGAGGCCGAACTGACCGAACCGCCGCTGACGCTGGTCTCCAGTTCCGCGCGGGAAGTGGGGCGCAGCGCCGCCTCACGCTTGCTGCAACGGATTGCCGACGCCGACTTACCGCCGCAAAACGTGATCCTGCCGCCATTGCTGATCAAGCGCGGCTCGGCCTGACCTCATTGTTGTTCATCCGTGACCTGTTGCTGGATCCAACTGACAAACACTTTCATTGCCGGGGTCATATCGCGTGATTTCAGGTGGGTCAGCCAGTAGCCGCCGAGATCCGCTTCGGCGCTGAAAGGGCGCTGTAACAAACCTTCACGCAGCTCCCGAGCAAACATGCGCGCCGGGGCCAGCGCTACACCACCGCTGTGGATCGCCCCTTCCACCATCAGCCGGGAAGAGTCGAACACCGGGCCGTTAATCCGCCACGGCGTGACCTGTGCGGCGGTAAACCAGCGTTCCCATTCGTCCTTGCGGTAGCTGCGCATCAGCCGCTCGTGTTGCAAATCCTGCGGACTGTGGAGGCGGGCGGCAACCTCCGGCGGGCAGAGCACCGTCAGCGGGGCATCAAACAATTTGAGGTTGTGGGTCGCCGGCCAACGGCCTTCGCCAAAACGGATAGCGAAGTCCATTCCGTCGGCGGACAAATTAACCAGGTTATTGTTGGTTAACACCCGCAGGTCGATAAACGGATGCGACTCTCTGAACGCCGCCAGACGGGGCATCAGCCAGCCGACGGCAAAGGTACCGACCACGGCTACCGTCAGCACCTCATGGAAATGCCCGCCTTCAAACTGTTGCAACACCGATTCAATACGGTCGAAAGCGTCGGTCAATATCGGCAACAGCGCCTGTCCTTCTTCGGTCAAATCCAACCCACGCGGCAGACGACGGAACAGCTGAATACCCAGTTGCTGTTCCAGCATACGCACCTGCTGGCTGACGGCAGCCTGGGTGACGCTCAGTTCCAGCCCGGCGCGGGTAAAGTTCAGGTGACGGGCGGAGGATTCAAACGCCCGCAGGGCATTGAGGGGAAGTCGGTTACGCATAAAGTTAGCCATAAGTTTTTCTTTATGCTGGCTGAAATTCTTATCGCTTGTCAACCCAGGGATAAACCCTGATATTTAGCCTGCTGGTGCGGAATTAACGCAGTCAGAAAAGGAATAACACCATCATCCAAGGATATCTTCGCGTCGACAGGCAATAAAATCTTTTGCCATCGGCCGATACCCTGCAAACCAAGAGCTTTCACATGACCAAAATAAATCGCCTGGCGGCCGCGTTGTTGGCCGCAATGATCCTGCCGGCAGGCCATGCCGCCGACAAAGCCGAGATTGACGCCATTATTCAGCCGCTGATGCAAAAATACGGCGTGCCGGGCATGGCCATCGCCGTGTCGGTGGACGGGAAACAGCAGTTTTATGATTATGGTGTGGCGTCCAAACAGACCGGCAAGCCGATCACCAACCAGACCCTGTTTGAAGTGGGCTCATTGAGCAAAACCTTCACCGCCACGCTGGCGGCCTATGCGCAAAATGAGGGCAAACTGTCGTTCGCCGAACCGGCCAGCCATTACCTGTCTGAGCTGCGTGGCAGTGCATTTGACCGTGTCAGCCTGCTGAACCTGGCGACACACACCTCCGGCTTGCCGCTGTTTGTCCCGGACGAAGTGACCAATGACGCGCAATTGATGGCGTATTACAAAAACTGGCAGCCACCACATGCCGTGGGGAGTTATCGGGTTTATTCCAACCTGGGTATTGGCATGCTGGGGATGATCACCGCCAAAAGCCTGAACCAGCCCTTTGCGCAGGCGATGGAAAAACAGCTGCTGCCGGCTTTGGGCATGAACCACAGCTACGTTAATGTTCCGGCTGCGCAGATGGATAATTACGCGCAGGGCTACAACAAGAAAGACCAACCGGTGCGAGTCACCCCCGGCCCGTTGGACGCAGAATCCTACGGCATCAAATCCAATGCCGAGGATTTGATCCGTTACCTTGAAGCCAACATGCAGGTGGCCAAGGTGGGGGATAAGTGGCGCAAGGCACTGGCAGCTACCCATACCGGTTATTACCGGGCCGGGGTGTTCACCCAGGATCTGATGTGGGAAAGCTACGCTTATCCGGAAAAGTTGACGACGCTGACGGAAGGCAACAACGCCGGGATGATCATGAACGGCACTCCGGCCACCGCCATCACGCCGCCGAAGCAGGATCAGGGCGCAGCCTGGTACAATAAAACCGGTTCGACCGGTGGGTTCTCCACCTATGCGGTATTCATCCCATCGAAGAAAATTGCCGTGGTGATGCTGGCCAACAAATGGTTCCCGAACGACGATCGGGTTGCGGCCACCTACCAGTTGGTCCAGGCGCTGGATAAACGTTAATTAATGACCTCTCAGGACGCTGTAATGGCGTCCTGAGACGATGACTGTTGCGCCCGCTTTTCCCGCATAAAATCAACAAATACCCGCAGCTTGAGCGGCATATGCCGACTGGCCGGAAAGTAGATGAAAAACCCGGGGAAGTCGCTGCCATAATCGGCCAGTATTTCCACCAGTTGTCCACTGTTTAGTTCGCGTTGCACCGTGCCGCTAAAGCGCTGGGTAATGCCTAATCCCGCCAACGCGGCGTCTTTAATCAGGCGATCTTCATTAAATATCTGGCTGCCGCCGAACTCCAGCATTAATAGCTCTTCATCCTGCCTGAAATACCATGGCTCAAACTTACCGCTGACGGGGAAACGGTAGCGCAGGCAGTTGTGCTCGTACAGTGCCTGCGGCGTCAGTGGTGTGCCGTACTTTGCCAGATAGCCGGGCGTGGCGATAATCATCCGCCGTTGGCCGTTGTCGATCGGCACTGCAATCATGTCTTTTGGCAGCATGGCGTGCATGCGGATACCGGCATCGAAACTGTCCAACACCAAATCGGAAAAGTGGTCGTCGGTAAACAGTTCAAGCTGCACCTCGGGGTAAAGCGCCTGAAACTCCGCCAGATGAGGCATCACCAACAGCGAGGCGGCCAACTGCGGCAGGGTAATGCGCAGCAGGCCGGAAGGGTGACCGTGCAGGGCGCGAACGTCGTCTGCGGCCCCCTCTATTTGGCCCATCGCCGGCGCCACTCGTTGGTAAAAAAGGCGGCCCTCATCGCTTAGCCGCACCGACCGACTGGTGCGGTTGAACAGCCGTACGCCAAGCCGGGTTTCCAACGCCTGAATGTTTTGCGACACCGCGGGTGGGGTGACGCCCAACTGACTGGCCGCCTGGGTAAAGCTGCCCAGCCGGGCAACGGCTTCGAAAAACGGCAGTAACTGCAACAGTGAACTCATCTATCAGTAATTCCTGCTTAATGATTCGTTAAGTAATTGGGTGTTTAAATTTATAATAATCGTTTTAGACTGATTTTATTATCCCTTAGAGAGCAACAAAACATGTCGGAACTGAATCAGTCATTAATAAAAAGAGTACAGGCGGTTAGCCAGAAAGCGATAGCCGAACAGCGCATCGTCGGCAGCGTGGTGCTGGTGGCGCAGCACGGCAAGGTCATTTACGCCGAGGCCAGCGGTTACGCCGACCGAGAACAACAGAAGTTGATGCGTCGTGAAACACAGTTCCGACTGTCGTCAGTGTCCAAGCCCTATATCACACTGGCGGCGATGCGCATGGTCGAACAGCACAAGCTGGGGCTGGATGACGCGGTCAGCCGCTGGCTGCCCTGGTTCACTCCGTCGTTGGCCGATGGCCGTCAGCCAGAAATTAAAATCCGCCACTTGCTCAGCCACAGCGCCGGGCTGGGCTATCGATTTAATCAGCCCGTTGATGGGCCGTACCAGCGGTTGGGTATTCAAGATGGACTGGCGTTGTCGTCGCTGACGCTGGAGCAGAATTTACGTCTGTTGGCGCAGGCGGATCTGTTGGCGGAACCCGGCAGCGAATTTCATTATTCTCTGGCGATCGACGTGCTGGGAGCGGTGCTGGAGCAGGTGGCGGGCAAGCCGTTGCCGCAGGTGTTCGAACACTGGGTCGCGCAGCCGTTGGGATTGGGCAATACCGGTTTCTACACCAGTGACGCCGACAACCTGGCGACCGCGTATCACGATACCGCCACCAGGCCGGAACCTTTACTGGATGGCATGCTGCTGACACTGCCGGAGGAGTTCGGCTTTGATATCGAAATGTCGCCGTCACGAGCGCTTGATCCGTCGGCTTTTGCCTCTGGCGGGGCGGGTATGGTCGGTGATGCTGACGACGTGCTGCGCATGGTGGAGACGTTACGCAGCGGCGGTGAGGGCATTTTACAGCCGGCCAGCGTGGAGCTGATGCGCCAGCCGCATGTCGGGGCCGAGGCTGAGGTTCAGGGGCCGGGCTGGGGCTTTGGTTTTGGTGGGGCGGTGCTGGTGGATGCCCAGTTGGCGGCGACGCCACAGCACAACGGCACCCTGCAGTGGGGTGGCGTTTATGGACACAGTTGGTTTTACGATCCGCAGGCGGCATTGAGCGTGGTGGCGCTGACCAACACGGCGTTTGAAGGCATGAGCGGGATGTATCCTCAGCAGATACGCGATGCGGTGTACGGCGATTAAGGATAAAACAGGGGCCCGAGCAAGCGGGCCCCGAGGGGAAATATTACTGGGCGGGTGCCGGAGCAGGGACTGCGTCCGGAGCCGGAGTTTCGACCGGGCCAGGTGCACCCAACAGGCCAAAGGTGCCGATGAACTCTTGCAGCGACATTTTGTTGCCGTTCAGATCAACCTGGTTGTCGGCGTAATGGAAGCTGCTGCCGATCACCCCGTCTTTCAGCGTGGTCAATTTGAACATCTGCCCCATGGCCGCCAGACCCTGCACCTGTTGCTGCGCCAGTTTCTGCGCCTCTTCGGCGCTATAGCCTTGCAGTAACGCGGTTTGCGAAGTGGTTTCGGTCGCCATCGCCACTGGAATGCTCAGATTAGCGTCCAGTTTTTTCACTGAACGGGCAATCAGCTGATCCGGTGATTCTGCCGGGGAACCGGCTTGCGCAGGATCGGTCAGGTCCAGATTCAGGGTAAAGGTACTTTCGCCCTTGCTGTTTTTCCAGCTTAGTGGAGCAATGCTGATGCTTGGGTTGCCCTTCAACAGCAGCGGCAGGTTCTGCAGCAGGATATCGGTGGTTTGTTGCTGATAGGCAACCGGATCCATGGTCTGCGCCTGTTGCAGCATCTGCATGGCCTGCTGGTTGTAACGGTCGGCAAACTCTTTCAGCGATTTGGCATCCAGTTTGTCGATTTTCAGCGATAGCTTGCCGGAGCCGAAGTCGCTGTTCTGGATCTTCAGCGCGTCCATGGTGTAATCAATCTGGCCGTTCAGGTTAGTGTCTTTCTCCCCGAATTGGCTTGCCAGCTTGAAGCCGTCCAGCGTCAGGGTCTCTTTACCGTCAACGGCAACCTTGACCTGTTTCAACTCCATGTTCTGGTTGCCCAGGCTGAGATCGAACTGCCCGGCGTGGGTCTGGCTTTTCAGCGAGAAGCCCTGCAGCTGAACCTGCTCGGTCTGACCAAACTGGTTCGGGCCGCTGATCACCGCGTTGTCGCTGTTGGCGTCCAGAGTGATGGCTTTCATATCGCGGGACACGTCGGCATTGATGGTCGCACCGCTAAACTTCAGCGAGGACTTGTCTTTCTGGTATTCCAGCGGGATCACGTCAATGGCAGACGAGGTATCACCACTGTAGGAGATACGGGAATCGGCGGTGAACAGCGATTTGCCCTTGGTGATTTCAAACAGGCCCTTGGTAGCCGGGGTATTTTCCAGCTCGGTATGCACCGACGCCATGCTTGGCAGCAGGTTGAATTTTTTCAACTGGGCAAACGGGAAGGGACCATGGTCGATGGTTTCCATAAACGCCACTTCGTCACCGGCTTTCAGCGGAGCATCGTCGGTGGTGACGCTGCCGTCGGCACGCAGTACATAGCGAATTTTACTGCTGAAAATACCGCGTTGGTAATTTTCATAACCCAGTTTGACACCCGCTTTCGGCAGGTAGGCTTTCAGCTGGCTGTTGGCGTTATCAACCACTTCACCCATCCGTTGTTCGATCAGTTTGCCGGTGTACCAGGAAGCCCCGGTCCATGCTGCGCCAAGAACCACAATGACGCTAACAGCGACTAACGATTTTTTCATAGTTCTGTTCATCCTTATAAAGCCATCTGTTGCAAACAGATGGATGGGCAAATTTGGGCCAATAAAAAACGCCGGCAGGCGTTTACCCGCAGGCGTTTAATTGTGAAGGTAAGCCACTCTTTCAGCAACCAATTTGCGGAAATTTACCGAGTGTTTACGACAACAGGTTATAAACGCGGGCGATTCGGCCGCTGCCACTGACGCTGACCGGCGATTCGAACGCGCCGATAAAGCAGGATTCACCCGGCTTGAGCACCAGTTGCTGATCCTGTTTGGTTAATACCGCTTCACCTTCAACGCAGAACACAATGGCCGCGCTATTTTGCGCCAGCGCCTGTGGGGCGGCGGAAAGGTCATGCAGTGAGAAGGCGAAGTCTTCAACCGGGATCGGGAAGAACAGTTCGTCACCGCGCTTTTGCGGCTGGGTCAGCAGGCCGGATGCCGGCTGTGGACGGAACTGCAGGTTGGCTAACAGTTCTGGAATATCGATGAATTTAGGTGTCAGACCGGCACGCAGCACGTTGTCCGAGTTAGCCATTACTTCCAGCGCTACACCCTTCAGGTAGGCATGCGGCGTTTCAGCATACAGGAACATCGCTTCACCCGGTTGGAGCTGTACCACGTTCAGCAGCAGCGGCGAGAACAGGCCGCTGTCGTCCGGATAAAAACCGGCGATAAAGCGAATCGTGTCCCAGGTTTCACCCTGTTGGTTATTCAGTGCGGCCTTCAGCACGCCCAGCGCCAGCGATTTTTGTTCGCCGCTCATCGCCAGCAGGCTGGCAAACAGGGACGACAGATGGCTGACATCCGGCTGTTGCAGGAAGGCGGCGATATCATGATGGGCTCCGGCGATCGGCTGCAGCAGGGAAACAATGTCGGACAGTTCGCGGAAGCCATTCATCGCCAGGAAAGGCGTCAGGGCGAACACCAGCTCCGGCTTGTGGTTAGGATCTTTATAGTTGCGTTCAGCCGCGTCCAGGGGAATACCGGCGGCGTTTTCTTTGGCAAAACCGGTTTCTGCGGCCGATTTGCTTGGGTGCACCTGAATAGACAGCGGCTGGTCGGCACACAGCACCTTGAACAGGAATGGCAACTCACCAAAGCGGCGGGCAACGTCGGCACCCAGTTGTTTGGGCTGATCTTCATCAATCACGTCGCGCAACGAGCGCAAATTACCGTCGGCACCGGCCACACGGGAGCTGCTTTTCGGATGAGCGCCCATCCACAGCTCCGCCATCGGCTGCCCTTGTGGGTTGGCGATGCCATAAAGCCGGGTTAACGCGTCGTGGCTGCCCCATGCATAGTTTTGCACTGCGTTGGTCATTTTTTGCATCTTGATAAACATCCTTTGCGTTCGCCGCCAGGGGCGGTAGTAGCTGACTGTTAAAAACCTTGTGCGCCTTATCCTACACGCGAACTGTGGCGTGGAAGCGGGGCGCGATCAAACAAGTGGCCCAAGGCCGGCAAAGTATAACGTGATAGCAACCGCCGTCACAATTGGGCCTTCGGTGACTACGGAGTAAATAGAGTTTAAAAAAACGCCAATGTGTTTGCCGTTGAATATATCTTTTGGCAGAAAGTGAAGGTCTGAATATTTTGGCCCATATCACTGCTGCATATTTCAAACTGTGTTTTTTGCATTGAATTATTACCGGCTGAATATCTTTCTCATCATAATTATTCCGTTTCTATTGGCAACCACACGGCTAGCTAAATTTAATGGGCAGTGCCGCTATACAGTGCTCGCCTATAACCCCATTTAATTATTATTAATACTGAGGCGATGATGAAAAAATTGTTACTGGCCCTGTTGCTCTGTACTTCCGGGGCCAATGCGGCCGTGGTGGTCACTCATGCCTATGGGTATGGGATTGCCCGGCCGGTGGTGGTAGCGCCAAGACCGGTGATCGTAGCGCCACGTCCGGTGGTGGTAGTACCGCGGCCTGTGGTAGTCACGCCGGCGCCAGTCGTGGTGTCTGCTGCGCCGGTGGTGGCAACACCGGTTGCTCACCCGGTTGCCGCTGCTGTCGGTGCAGTGGGGGCGGGGGTCTATCGCCATAATGAACGTCAGGACGCTTATGATGAAATCAATCATCTGCAGGACCAGAGAATTAATGCCTATAATCAATATCACCATTAATCTTCTGACTGAAAATAAATAATCAGAGCGCCAGACGGCGCTTTTTTATTACCTATGTTCATCTTGCGGAGCGAGAAAATTCACCAGCCAATAATGGCCGTACAATAAACGGGACATATGGAGAAAAAATGCTGTGAGCCAACTCTCTTAATGCGAATAGTTATTATGTCACTATACTGGTTGGGGTGTGCCGGCGGGCATGAGCGCGTTGGCGTAATCGTACATTTTTAGGAATTGTACTAAGGAGATCGTGATGGCTGCCGTTCGTATTGAAAAAGACTCTATGGGCCCGATTGAAGTGCCGGCCGATCGGCTATGGGGGGCGCAAACTCAGCGTTCTCTGGAGCACTTCCGTATTTCTTCTGAAAAGATGCCGACCGCCTTGATCCATGCGCTGGCGTTGACCAAACGCGCGGCGGCCAGCGTGAATATGGACCTGGGTTTACTGCCTGCCGAGCGTGCCAATGCCATTATCAGCGCCGCCGATGAAGTGCTGGCGGATCAACATGCCAATGAATTCCCCTTGTCGATTTGGCAAACCGGCTCAGGCACCCAGACCAACATGAATATGAATGAAGTGTTGGCCAACCGTGCCAGTGAGCTGTTGGGCGGGGTCCGTGGCGAAGAGCGTCGAGTGCATCCGAACGACGACGTCAACAAGAGCCAGAGTTCCAATGACGTGTTCCCAACCGCGATGCACGTGGCCGCGGTGATCGCGGTGCGTGAGCACCTGATCCCCGAACTGAAAGTGCTGCATAAAACCCTGAGCGACAAGGCAGAGGCCTACCGCGATATCGTCAAAATTGGCCGCACCCATTTGCAGGACGCGACCCCGCTGACCCTCGGCCAGGAGATTTCCGGCTGGGCAGCCATGCTGGCGCATAATCTGCAGCACATTGAAGCCAGTATCCCGCATATCAGTGAACTGGCGTTGGGCGGTACCGCCGTGGGTACCGGTTTGAATACCCATCCGGAATACGCGGTTCGCGTTGCCAAGGCGCTGGCTGACCTGACCGGGCAGCCGTTCGTTACCGCACCCAACAAATTTGAAGCGCTGGCCACCTGCGACGCGTTGGTGCACGGCCACGGCGCGCTGAAAGGGCTGGCGGCTTCGCTGATGAAAATTGCCAACGATGTACGCTGGTTATCCTCCGGCCCGCGTTGCGGCATCGGGGAAATTTCGATTCCGGAAAACGAACCGGGCAGTTCCATCATGCCGGGCAAGGTCAACCCAACCCAGTGCGAAGCGATGACCATGCTGTGCGCGCAGGTGCTGGGCAACGACGTAGCGGTGAATATCGGCGGCGCTTCCGGCAACTTTGAGTTAAACGTGTTCCGACCTATGGTGATCCACAACTATTTGCAATCCATTCGCCTGCTGGCCGACGGAATGCAGGGCTTTAATGAGCACTGTGCGGTGGGTATCGAACCTAACCGTGACCGCATCAGCCAGTTGCTGAATGAGTCACTGATGCTGGTGACCGCGCTCAATACCCATATTGGTTATGACAAAGCGGCAGAAATCGCCAAGAAAGCGCACAAGGAAGGCCTGACGCTGAAAGCCTCGGCGCTGAAGCTGGGCTACCTGACCGAAGAGGAATTCGACCTGTGGGTGCGCCCGGAAGATATGGTCGGCAGCATGAAGAAGTAATTGATAGCACCAGTGGCAAAGGGCTTACTTGAGGTAAGCCTTTTTTATTGAGGCCGGATGGTCATCGTCTGCGAGTGTGCAGCCTTAGCGATCGGGAACGTCGGTATATAAATGCAGTCGTTTGACCAGCAGCCGCAGCGGTCTGGCATCGGGTTTGTATTTATGTTTGACCGCCGCGGCGTCGTAATTGAGCAATTCGCCAATTTTTGGCACCTGAGCACCGTTTTCAACCTGGCACAGGGCAATCAGCGGCAGCGGGCAGGGGTGCTGCACCTGTTTTTGCTGCGGCTGATACCACACCCGGGCGATGGGTTGCACTTTTACCGGCCGTTTGATTTTTAGCACCGTCTGCTGCGGCAGGCGACTGACATCGTCGATCTCACGGCTCACCAGTTCGGCCCATTGTTCGCGATTATGGGGCGGCACCGCGCGTCCGGCTTTCAGGCTTTTTTCCAATTGAGCCAGAATATCGTCGCGTTTCACGTTCTTGATAATATGCTTGTTGGCCCAGCCAAAACGCACCGAATCCGGATTGGTTAAAAGGGTGAGGCTACGATAGGCGCTAAGGGTGATTAAGCCATGCAGGTGAGTGTGGACAAAGTCAAAGCGTTGCTCCGGTGCCAGGCCGGAGTCGACGGTGATGATCTGTTCCAGTTCGGCCTTCAGCCGGTTAATCAGGGCAATTCGCTGTTGCAGCGCCAGGTATTCCGGTTGCTCCACCGCCAGGCAAATGACACCGGGCAGGCGCACTGCCGCTTTGCTACTGATGTTGTGCTTGTTGTGATGGATAAACAGCCGCTGATAGTGCTCCAGCGCCAAATCGCGTGCGGCCAGGCCAACATGCTGTTCGACGGCAATCTGCGCCACCGCGTCATGTTCCTTGCCTTTCTCTATTTCGGGCAGGCTAAACACCCGCCCAGCCAGCAAGCGCAATGGCAGGATCTGCTGGTGGAGGCCCGTTAGTGCCTGTTCCAGTTCGCTGAAACAAGCATTCATCCTACCTATTAAATCGTATTTATCCATCATGCACTCCCATTTTAGTTACAACATACAATAAGAGAGTAGCAAACGAAAGGGCAACATCGGCAGCAGTGTGAGCAGGGATACCGAGTAGTCCAGCCTGGTAGCGGTTTAAGGGGGTTACCGCCTGCACGAGAGGCAGGCGGTAAGGCAGGGGTTAAACGCGGGCCGCTTCCGGCAATTTCTTCAGGTAGTGCACGACCAACAGGGCCAACAACAGCATCACGCTGATAAAGGCCACCACGCCATTCCAGCCGAAACTGTGCCAGAACACGCCGCCGAGGGTACCGGCGACGCTGGAACCCACGTAATAACAGAACAGGTAAAGTGAAGATGCCTGGCCCTTGGCGCGGCGCGCGCGGCGACCAATCCAACTGCTGGCAACCGAATGGGCAGCAAAGAAACCGGCGGTGAACAGCATCATGCCGATGAAAATAACCGCTACCGGAGCCAGCGCGGTAATCAGGATCCCGATCAGCATAATCAGGGTTGAAGCCAACAGTACCGGCCCACGGCCAAATCGGGAGGTCATGGCTCCGGCCTTCGGCGAACTGTAGGAACCGGTCAGATACACCACCGACAACAAACCCACTATCGCCTGGCTGAGGTGATAAGGATCCGCCAGCAGGCGATAGCCAATATAGTTGAACATGGTGACAAAACTGCCCATCAGCAGAAAACCTTCGGCAAACAGCAGTGGTAAGCCTTTGTCATGCCAATGCAGGCGGAAGTTAATAAGCAGGGTGCGCGGGCGAAGCGAACTGGCACGAAAATGTTTTGATTCGGGCAAAATACGCCAAAACATGCAGGCAGCGGCCAGCGCGAACAGGCCGATCACCGCCAGCGATACCCGCCAGGAGAAGAAGTCGGTCAGTACCCCCGTCACCAGGCGGCCGCTCATGCCGCCGATGGAGTTACCGCTGATATACAGCCCCATCGAAAAGGCGACAAAGCTGGGATGGATCTCTTCGCTCAGGTAGGTCATGCCAACGGCGGCGACGCCACTTAGTGAAAGACCTATCAGAGCGCGCATCAGCAGAATGCCATGCCAGCTGGTCATAAAGGCGCAAATCAGGGTGCAAATAGCCGCCAGCAGCAGCGCCACCACCATCACTGATTTACGGCCGATGGCGTCGGACAGCGGGCCGGTAAACATCAGGCCGATCGCCAATAGCCCGGTGGAAACTGACAGCGACAGGCTGCTTTCCGCCGGGGAGATGCCAAAGTCCTGAGACAGAACCGGCAGGATCGGCTGCACGCAATACAGCAAGGCGAAAGTGGCCAGGCCGGCGGAAAACAACGCCAAAGTAACGCGCATAAACTGCGGCGTTCCGCGTTCGATGTAGGGAAGTTTGCTAAGGGTGGAGCGTCGGGTTTTTGGCGCAGCAGCCGCATCGTCGTTGGCGGCCAGCGTCGACGGCATACCGGCCGCAGAACGCACAGGGGTTGTCACAGTTTTTCCTTACCGAACTAGGGTATATATCAACACATTATGAGTTAACAAAATCATAGGGAGGGGCCAGTTTTTTGTCTAATATATTAATAATTAAAATTGAGACTTTTAAAGTATGAATATCGAATTGAGGCATCTGCGTTATTTTGTCGCCGTGGCGGAAGAGTTGCATTTTGGTCGGGCCGCAGAACGTCTGCGTATCTCTCAGCCGCCGCTTAGCCAGCAAATCCAGGCGCTGGAGGAAATGGTCGGCGCACGCCTGCTGGCGCGCAACAACCGCAATGTCAGCCTGACGCAGGCGGGAGACATGTTTCTGAAAGAGGCCTATCAGGTGCTTGATCAGGTGAGTCGCGCTGCCGAGAAAGCGGCGCGGTTGGAACGTGGCGAACTGGGTGAATTGACCATAGGTTTCACCTCTTCGGCCCCCTTTATCAGCGTGGTATCGCGCAGCCTGCGAGCTTTTCGTCAGCAGCACTCACAGGTGCATATCAAGATGCGCGAAGTGAACACCAAGCAGCAGATCGAACCCTTACTTAATGGCGAGCTGGATCTGGGCGTGATGCGCAACACGCGCTTACCGGACGTATTAAAGCATCAGCTTTTACTGTGTGAACCCTTGGTGGCGGTGGTACCGGAAGGGCATCCGTTAACCCATGTGGCACCCGGTACGCTGCGCTTCCAACATCTGGCGGAAGAACCCTTTGTCTTTTTCTCGCGTGAAGTAGGAACCGCGCTGCATGACGAGATCTTGTCGCTGCTGGCCAAAGCGGGTATCACCCCTTATATCACCCAGGAAGTTGGTGAGGCGATGACCATTATCGGCCTGGTCTCCTCCGGCTTGGGCATCTCGATTCTGCCGGCGTCTTTCGCGCGGGTTAAAATCGACGGCGTGCAATATTTACCGCTGGCGGAGCCTGAGGCGATGACCGAGGTTTGGTTGGTACATCATCGCCAACGCCCTCTGACGGCAGCGGCCAAATCCCTGATGGCGTTACTGTTGCCTGAAAGCCAACTGGGCAAATAAAACGCATTCCGCAGGGAAAGTGGGGTGAATTTGTGCAGCAAATCACATAACGAATCAAATAGTTGACGCTGTATTACAAAAGCCCCACCATAGCCGATAGTCTTTATTTAGAAGCGCGAAAAATAGTAGGAGCAGGTTTGTGATTGCTGTTGGGCAGCCTGGGCATATCGATCAAATCAAGCAAACAAACGCAGGGGCAGTTTATCGGCTAATCGATCAACTGGGCCCAATTTCGCGCATCGAACTGTCAAAACGGGCGCAGCTCGCCCCCGCCAGCATCACCAAAATCGTACGCGAACTACTGGAAGCCCACCTGGTTAAAGAAACCGAGTTCCAGGAAGTTGGCAGCCGTGGCCGTCCGGCGGTTGGGCTGGTGCTGGACACCGAAGCCTGGCACTACCTTTCCGCACGCATCAGCCGTGGCACCATTACGCTGGCGCTGCGCGATATCAGCAGCAAACTGGTGGTGGAAGAGTTGTTGCCACTGGCTGCTGAACATCCCGATCCATTGTTAAAACGCATTCTTGCTGAAGTCGACCAGTTCTTTATCCGCCATCAAAGCAAGCTTGAACGCCTGACGGCGATCGCCATTACGCTGCCGGGCATGGTTGACGCGATTTCCGGCGTGGTACACCGCATGCCGTTTTACGATGTCGAGGATATGCCGTTAGGCCCGGCGCTGGAAACGCGTACCGGTCTGCCGGTTTACCTGCAGCACGACATCAGCGCCTGGACCATGGCCGAAGCCTTATACGGTGCATCGCGCGGCAGCCAAAACGTGATTCAGGTGGTGATCGACCACAACGTTGGCGCTGGGGTGATCACCGGTGGCAGGGTGCTGCATGCCGGCAGCCGTAGCGTGGTGGAGATTGGCCATACTCAGGTCGATCCTTACGGCAAACGTTGTTACTGCGGCAATCACGGTTGCCTGGAAACCGTCGCCAGCATCGAGAATATGCTGGAAATTGCCCGTTCGCGCCTCGGTACATCAATGAGTTCCAGTCTGCACGGTGCGCCGCTGACGGTCGAGTCGCTGTGTGATGCGGCGCTGGCGGGTGACCAGTTGGCGAAAGACATTATCCTTGGGGTGGGGCACAGCGTGGGCCGCATTCTGGCGATCATGGTTAATCTGTTTAATCCGGAAAAAATCCTGGTCGGTTCCCCGCTGAACCGGGCAGCAGAAATTCTGCATCCAGCCATTGCCTCCTGTATACGTCAGCAGTCGCTGCCGGCCTACAGTGAGCAGGTGCAGGTGGAGTCCACTCAGTTCTTCAATAAGGGCACTATGCCCGGCGCGGCACTGGTGAAAGAAGCGCTATACAACGGTTCGCTGCTGGTGCAGTTGCTGCAAGGCTAATACCAATCAGCAATTCTTATCGTTTAACGACAAAAGGTTGAGCTACCTCAAGCCCCGTCTCCCCGGCATCCTCTAGACTTTTCCCGTTCGTCGCTTTCGCCACATTCTTGGCGACTTTTTGGTTAACGGTGCATCTCGGGGCAATTAAGTCATGTTAACGCGTTTATTTGTTACAGGTACGGATACCGATGTCGGTAAAACCGTGGTTTCCCGCGCTTTATTACAGGCGCTTGCTGCGCAGGGCCGTTCTGTGGCCGGCTATAAACCTGTCGCTGCGCGCTGTCAGGAAACCAGCGAAGGTCTTCGCAATAAAGACGCTTTGGTTTTGCAGGCATCTTCGACCATGCCGCTGTCGTATCAGGAAATTAATCCCATTACCTGTCTGGAAGAAGTCTTTCACGCGCAACCTACCAAGGAAACCAACTACGGTGTGATGAGCAGTGGGCTGCAACATTTGTCCACCAAAGCCGATACCGTGGTGGTGGAAGGGAGCGGTGGTTGGCGCGTGTTGATGAACGATATGCGGCCTTACGCCGAATGGGTCATTCAGGAACAACTGCCGGTGGTTTTGGTGGTGGGGATCAAACTGGGCTGTGTCAGCCACGCTTTATTAACGGCGCAGGCGATCATTAATGACGGCTTGCCGCTGCTGGGCTGGGTCGCGAACCGCATCAATCCGGGGCTGGCACATTACGCCGAAACTATCGATGCGATGCAGCAACGCATTCCTGCGCCGCTGCTGGGTGAAATACCTTATCTGCCACGCGCCGAACAGCGGGAACTGGCACGTTATCTGGATATCTCTCCACTGCTAAACCGTTAGGCGTTGTGATAGACCGACACCGAACGTAAACCGCGTGAGACGGTGGTGGCGATCACACAGGCCAACAGGATCCCCGGTAGCAGGGTATATTCACCGGTCATTTCGAACACCATCAGCGCAGCCATAATCGGCGCGTGGGTGGTGGCCGCCAAAAGCGTAGCCATGCCGGTTAACGCCATCAGAATCGGTACCGCACTGCCCAACTCCGGCCAGATGGCGCAGAGTTGCCCAACTAACGAACCGAGCGCCGCTCCGACAAACAGCGTGGGTGTGAACACACCGCCAGGCGCACCGGATCCGCTGCTGGCGAGCACCGCCAGCAACTTGCAGATCAGAATGGCGCCTACCAGCAATACGCCGGGCGGCGCACTGAGCAGCGCCTGCACCACACTGTAGCCATTGCCCCATACCTCAGGAAACAGCAGCGACAGCAGCCCGACAATCAGCCCCCCTAACGCCAATTGCAGCGGTGGTTTTAGCCGTAGCGAACGGAATGCGCGACCGGAAGAAGACATTGCCCAAAGGAACAACGGGCCGCAGACCCCGGCTAAAACGCCGAGCAGTGCCATCAACAGATATTGCACCGGCCAGGGGGCGGGCAGCGGCTCTACCAGATACAGCGGCGCCTGGCCGCCGTTGAGCAGATTGGTCACCAGCAGGGCGCTGACGGCGGCAATCACCACCGGACCCAGTGAGGCCAGCATCAGTGTGCCAAACAGAATTTCGGCGATAAACAGACTGCCGGCTAGTGGGGCATGATAAGCGCTGGCCATACCGGCTGCGGCACCGCAGGCCACCCACAGTTTCCACTCTTTCTCATGGGTGAAGCGCTGGGCAAAGACGGAACCTACCAATGCTGCCAGCAGGATCATCGCGCCTTCGCGGCCGATAGCGCTGCCGCTGGAGACTACCAGCAGTGAGGCCAGGCATTTCACCAGGCTGGCGCTGACGTCCAGGCGGCCATCACCGGTTTCGATCGCCTCCATATAATCAGTGGGAGCAACCTGCCGCTGGTGCTGATAGCGCTGATAAACCCATAATAGCAGGCCTGCCGCCAGCCCACCCAACGCAGGGGTCAGCGCTCTGCGCCAGCCAGGCAATGCGGCGGCCGCGGCCACCAGGCTGCCGTCTTCATGATCGAGCAATAACCATTCCAGCCCGAGCATCGCACGGTGAAACAGCCAAACCACCAACGCAGCGGCAATACCAAGAAAGATGGCGATAAACAGGCGGCGCAGCAGGGCGCGATAGTGGTGCAGGTGGACCAATCGTTTCATGCGTCAGTAAAATCGTGAGAAAAATGAAAGGGTCGCTGAGCATTGTGCTTGCCACCCCGGCCGAAGACCAGAGAATCTTTACAAATCCGCAGACAGGCTCGCGGTTTATTCGTTACGACGAGCCACGAGATGGCTTTGTGTTACGATGTCACTTTCTGTTCAAATGGTGCGTTTATAATCAGTAAAAACAGGGAAATAGACACCGGTAACGGCAAGCTCTAATTCGGCTGGTATAATTTAAGGCAAACAAGAATCCACGGTTTGTAATAACTCTATGACAAATAACGATGCATCAGCCCCGATCGCTCATCGCCCCTTAATCCTGATTGCCTGCATGTTGGCGATGTTTATGTCGGCCATAGAAGCGACCATTGTCGCCACGGCGATGCCAACCATCATCGGAGATCTTGGTGGTTTTTCCCTGTTAGGCTGGGTATTCGCGGTCTATCTATTGGCGCAGGCCATCACTATTCCCATATATGGTCGGCTGGCGGACCTGCTGGGGCGCAAGCGGGTATTTTTCTTTGGTGCATCGCTGTTTTTACTGGGTTCGGTGCTGTGCGGTTTCTCGCCGAACATGTACTGGCTGATCGGTTTTCGTCTGCTGCAGGGGTTGGGGGCCGGGGCGATTATGCCAACCGCGACCACCATTATTGGTGATATCTACAGCCCTACCGAGCGGCCCAAGGTGATGGGCTATATTTCCAGCGTTTGGGGTGTGTCGGCGATTATTGGACCCTTGCTGGGGGCGTTTATCGTCCAGCATTTGCCCTGGGCGTTGGTGTTCTGGGTCAACTTGCCGATCGGCCTGTTGGCGATGTTTTTCCTGGCTCGTTATCTGCCTTCCCGTCAGCAGGTGCGCGAACACGCGTTGGATCTGGCGGGGACCGCCTGGCTGACGTTGTTTGTTACCGCGCTGCTGCTGTCACTGCTGCAGGCAGAAAATCTCGGTTGGTGGGTGCTGCCGTTGTTGGCGTTGGCGGCCGTCTCGCTAATGTTGCTGATCCGCCAGGAACGACGAGCGCCGGAGCCACTGTTTCCGTTGGCGTTATGGCAAAGCCGGGTGATCGTGGCCGGCAATATTGGCGGCCTGGTGATTGGCGCGGCGATGATGGGCATCAGCGCCTTTCTGCCGACCTTTATTCAGGGCGTGATGGGCGGAACGCCCCTGGAGGCCGGTACCACGCTGGCGCTGATGTCGATTGGCTGGCCGCTGGCCAGTACCTTCAGCGGTCGACTGATGCTGATGACTTCTTATCGCACCACGGCGCTATTGGGAGCGTTGTTATTACTGGCCGGCGGCCTGATTCTGTTGTTGCTGCAGCCGACCGGCGGCTTATTGTGGGGCCGGGTGGCGGCGTTTATGGTCGGTGCCGGTATGGGGTTGTGCAACACCACGTTTCTGGTTTCGGTGCAGAACGCGGCTCACCACAGCATCCGCGGCATTGCCACCGCCTGCACGGTGTTTACCCGGATGATGGGTTCGGCCATTGGTACCGCCATTTTGGGCGCAACGCTGAACATCAACTTGCAGTTTCGTTTGCCGCAAACGACCGATCCGGTACAACAACTGATGGAACCGGCTGCGCGTAGCGCGATGACGCCAGAAATACTGGCGGAGATGACGCAGCAGGTTGCCGCTTCGTTGCATTGGGTATTTTTGGTTTCTGCACTGTTGTCATTGCTGGCACTGGCGGCGGCGATGCTGATCCCGGCGCGGCACAGGCCACAGGGTGAGGGGGAAGAGGCGGAACAGGCTTAAATAAAAAGGAAAGGGCGCACTGAGCGCCCTGAGCGGAAACTATTGCGAGGTTTTGGTATCCTGACTGGTGCCGGTCTGAGCCGCGTCACCATTGTCATCGCCGTTGCCCAGGCGAGTATAAACAATCTTCTGCGTGTCATTTTCGCAGTGGCCAACTACCAGACCACCGGCCTGTTGGGCCTGATCGTTCGGCACGATATCCAGTTTGAAACCAGACTCAGGCACGCCGTTTTTGACGATTTTCTGCGAAATGTCTGCCTTCACGCTTTCGCATGAGGCCAGAGCGGCCAACGGCGCAGCGGCCATCAGCAGTGCACCCAGAATAAGCGCTTTTTTCATCCATTCGTCCTTATTTGAAAATGGGCTTACTTTGTCAGGATAGCAGCTACGGTGGCGAAGAGTAACGGCCACCGTCTTGCTGCGACCAGATTAAGGATTAATCTGACGACCGGTCTGGCGATCCAGACATTTACGGGTGTTTGGTTCCCAGTAAGCATTGACGTTCAGGCTATCATCGCAGCGCTCTTCGCTGTCAATCGCCTTGTCTACCTTGTCGAACTCTTTCTCCACGCGGGTGTTAACCTTATTGCGCAGGGATTTGGTATCGTTAAACTGCTGTTTGCTCTGACGGGCCGCTTCGGTACTCATGGCACCGCTGTTGCTGCCATCGACGGTAACGCAGGTGCTGCCCTGAGTGCAGCTGGCGGCCAGTGCCGGAGCCTGCCAGGCCCCCATCAGCATCAGCATGGCGACCGGCAGCATCCCGCGTAGCAGTCGTTGAGTCGAAAGTGTTTTCATCGTTTCATCCTTATGAGTTAGTGTTGCCTGATAACGGCAACACTGGCTTTACCGCGCCCGCAGGCGTGTGGATAAATATACCATCGCGCTGTCGGACTGCACCAGTCAAGCACGGCCTTGTTTAGTTTACAGAGAGAAAGTTTCCCCGATGTTAAAGACCACCCTGTTATTTTTCGCCACCGCACTGGCCGAGATCATCGGCTGTTTCTTGCCCTATTTGTGGCTGAAAAAAAGCGCCAGTGCCTGGTTGCTGTTGCCGGCAGCGGCCAGTCTGATGCTGTTTGTCTGGTTGTTGACGCTGCACCCGGCAGCCAGTGGGCGGGTCTACGCGGCCTATGGCGGGGTCTATGTGGCGACGGCGCTATTGTGGTTGCGGGTGGTAGACGGAGTGAAACTATCAGCGCTGGACTGGTTAGGGGCCGGCGTGGCCCTGGCCGGCATGTTGATTATCGTTTCCGGCTGGCGCGCGGCCTGAGAAACGACGGCAGGGACAGGCCCTGCCGCTCAGGATTAAGACTCGCGGTGGATATTCAACCCGGCAAAGGATTGGCTGACCGGCATGATTTCCAGAGAGTTAATGTTGACGTGGGCCGGCAGGGTCGCGACCCAGAACACGGACTCGGCGATATCCTCCGGCGTCAGCGCATTGGCACCGTCGTAGACCTTATCCACCTTGCCGTCGTCGCCTTTAAAGCGCACGTTGGAAAATTCGGTGCCGCCTACCAGGCCCGGCTCAATATCGGTCACACGGATGCGGGTACCGTGCAGATCGGCACGCAGACCGAGGCTGAACTGTTTGACGAAGGCTTTGGTTGCGCCATAAACGTTGCCACCGGCATACGGCCAGTTGGCTGCGACCGAGCCGATGTTGATTATGTGGCCAATGTTGCGTTCGACCATGTCCGGCAGCAGGGCGCGGGTCATATTCACCAGGCCTTTGGTGTTGGTGTCGATCATGGTTTCCCAGTCGTCGGCGTTGGCCTTGTGCGCCGGCTCCAGACCCAGCGCCAGCCCGGCATTATTGACCAGTATGTCAATGTGGCGCAGCGCTGCCGGCAGCTCATCAATCACCTGCTGAATGGCCGCGCGATTACGCACGTCGAGGCGGACGATATGCAGTGCTTCACCCAGCTCGTCTTTCAACTCTTCCAGACGTTCGATACGACGGCCAGAGGCAATCACCTGATGGCCTTCGCGGATAAAACGCCGTGTAATGGCCTCACCAAATCCGGATGTGGCACCCGTAACAAAAATGATCATGTTGCTGTTCCTCAACTGTTTTTACCCTACATGCTACTAGCATTAGCATAATCCCACTTTAAGTGGCAGTGGTTATCGGCTTCCACACTGAAAAACCGCCATCGCTGCTGCCAGACGGGCGGTTTTTTCAACAGTTAACATAGGTGATGACGAACTGTGGGCCGGTCGATCCGGCCCTGGGGATAGCAGTTATAGCTGCGGGGGTATGTGATAGACCACGCAGTCGTATTTGGTGTTTTCACGTCGGCCGGCCACTACGCCGCCCAGAGATTCGGCGATACGTCGGCTTGGCGTATTCTGTTCGGCCACTGGGTAGATAAAGTGGCGCGGATGGTAACGTTCGCTTGCCCACACCGCCATGGCGTGCACGATTTCGCGCCCATAACCATTGCCGTGCAGGTTCTCTTTCACCCAGATGCCCAGTTCAGGCGTGGTGTTGTAAAGATCGTGCACGCCGCCCATGCCGACAAACTGTTTGGTGTCGCGCAGGCGGGCGATGTAAATCATTTCCTCGCCTTCGCGGATCAGCGGCAGCCAGGTTTGCCAAACGTTGGCAAAGGCTTCCGGCGACTCCTCGGGCTCAAAGTTCATAAAGCGCGTCAAGGTAGGGGTGATCGCCTGGTAAACATCGTCGGCGTCTGCTGCGGTAAAAGGGGCAATCAACAACCGGTCGGTATTCACGCGGCACTGAGAAAGGTCACTGTGAATCATTATTATTACCTCGCTTTTCAGGCCAAAACGGCAAAAATCCGCACCGGTGAAACGGGGCGGATCATCGATATTACGTTGATTGGCGGCAGATGCGACTTATTTTTGCAATCGTTGGGGGGAGTTTGGCACCGTGGCGGCCGGTTTTCTCTGGCGAACCTCGCTGCCGGCGTTGGCGTTCAGGGTAAAGCAGTCAACCACGGCCAGCAGGGCAATCACGCCGATGACCACAAATGCCCACTGAAAATCGACCAGGGGGATGCGCTCGCCCGATTGCGGCATCAGCATCTCTGCCAGCCGCAGGGCCAGTGCACCGATGGCGATACCCAGCCCGCTGCCCATTTGCTGCGACACATTGAACAGCGTGTTGGCACCATTCATCTGTGGCTGTGGCACTTCGGAAAACGCCAGCGTATTGAGCGCGGTGAACTGCATGGACCGCGTCAGCCCGCTGACGAACAGCAGCGCCAGAATCAGCCAGGTCGGGGTCTGTGGCGTCAACAGCGCGCAGGCGAAAATAGTGGCTGCGTTCAACAAGCCATTGACCACCAGCGTGGTGCGAAAGCGAAAACGGTACAGCACCGCCGAGGTAAACGGCTTCATCACCAGATTCCCGGCAAAAACCGCCAGTACCAGCAGCCCGGCGTCGAAGGCGTTCAGGCCAAAACCGATCTGGAACAGCAGCGGCAGCAGGAAGGGCACGGCGCCAATGGCGATGCGGAACAGCGTGCCACCCCAAATGGTGACGGCGTAACTTTTGATTCGCATCGCCCAAAGATTGATCAGCGGGTACTCGGTGCGTTTGGCGTGACGAACCGCCAGTGTGCCTAATGCCAGGCTGCCGAGAATACACAGCGCAGGCACCAGCCAGGACAGTTGCGGGTGGTTGATCAAATCCAGACCGAACATCAAGCCGAAGCAGGCGATGCCGGTCAATACGAAGCCGAGCGCGTCAAAAGGCACTCCTTTCTGCGACGCTTCCTGCGGGATCAGCCGCCAGGCCAACCACAGCGCGGCGATACCCAGCGGCACGTTAAGAATAAAGATCCAATGCCATGAGGCGTAGGTGGTAATAAAACCGCCGACCGGCGGGCCGAGGATTGGGGCTACCAGCCCTGGCCAGGTAATGGTGGCAATGGCCTTGATCAGATCCGGTTTGGCAGTGTTACGTAGCACCACCAGGCGACCCACCGGCACCATCAGCGCACCCCCGAAGCCTTGCAGAATCCGGGCGGCGGTGAAGGTGGGCAGGTTAACGCTGACGGCGCACAGCACCGATGCCAGGGTAAAAATCAGCACCGCGGCGGCAAAGATATTGCGGGCGCCGAAGCGGTTGGCAATCCAGCCACTGGCAGGAATAAACACCGTCAGCGTCAGAATGTAAGCCGAGATACCAATGTTCATGTCCACCGGCCTTACGCCGAAGGCCGCCGCCATCTGCGGCATGGCGGTGACAATCACCGTGGCGTCGAGGTTTTCCATAAAGAAGGCACCCGCCACCAGCAGCGGCAGCGCGCTGGCGCGTGAAAAAAAACTCATGGCTGAGTGCGCCGGGCGGAGTAAAAACAGCATGCAGGCATGACAGAAACCTCGTTTCAAAAATGTTAACGCTGGCAGAGTTTTGGAGCATAGCGCATCACACAGAGGTTAAAAAGAGGTTAAGAAGGTGATAATTAGCGGGCGCAGCAATAGCGCCCGCAACGTTGTTGGCCGGTTTGGTCTTCGCGCATTATCAGCGACTCAATTTTCACTCAATCGTTGCCCCGTCGCGGCGTCGAACAGGTGGATCGCCTCGGTATTGGGCATCAGCCACAGCGGCTGACCGCTTTCGGCATTAACCCGCCCGCTGAGCTGGACATGCAGACGATAACCGCCCCAGGTAAGGTGCAGCAGGCTGACATCGCCGGTGATCTCCATCAGGCGCAAGGTAGCGGCAGGCTGCTGGCTGGTTTCCACTAAACGGAAATCATGCGGACGCAGCCCGAGGATCACCTGGCTGCCGGGCGTCGCCAAGCGCCACTTGGCCGGCAGCGGTAGCCACAATTCACCGCAGGCCACACCGGGCAGATTGTCACGCGGCGTGACGATGCCTGCCAACAGGTTCATTGGCGGTGAGCCGATAAAACGCGCCACAAAGGTGTTGGCGGGCGCATCGTAGATCTCCAGCGGCTTGCCTTGCTGCACGATATTGCCGTCTTTCATCACCACGATTTGGTCGGCCAGCGTCATCGCTTCGATCTGGTCGTGGGTGACATACACCGTGGTGGTTTTGAACTGCTGATGCAGTGATTTAATCTCGGCGCGCAGCTCCATCCGCAACTGGGCGTCGAGGTTGGACAGTGGTTCATCGAATAAAAAGACCTTCGGGTTACGCACCATGGCACGGCCCATCGCCACTCGCTGGCGTTGGCCACCGGACAGTTCTTTCGGATAACGCTGCAACAGATGGTCGATCGCCAAAATGCGCGCCGCCTGCTGGACCTTGGCCTGTTGTTCGCTTTTGGCGACCTTCATCACCTGCATGTGAAATGCCATGTTTTCTGCCACCGTCAGATGTGGGTAGAGCGCATAGCTCTGGAACACCATGGCAATATCGCGATCGGCCGGATCCAGATCGTTAATCTTTTGCTTATCCAGCAGGATCGCCCCCTCGGTCAGCGTGTCCAGCCCGGCCAGCAGCCGCAGCAGGGTGGACTTGCCACAGCCGGACGGGCCAACCAGCACGGTAAAGCTGCCGTCGGGGATGGTCAGATCCAACGGATTCAGCACCCGCTGCTTGCCATAGTATTTGGCGACTTTTACCAGTTCGACACTTGCCATCAGACCATTTCTCCGGCGCAGGTTTTCAGCGTGTTCCAGTCCAGATACTGGCGTGGCGAACTGCTGATGGCGTGGCTGGCGGCGCGAATGCCCCAACGCAGCGCTACCGCAGCCGAATGGCCGTGCAGGCAAGCGCTCAGGAAACCGGCGTTAAAACTGTCGCCGGCACCTATGGTATCGACCACCTTGATCGGATGTGCCGCCGCCTGCAACTGCCGTTCGCCGCACCACATGCGTGCGCCGTCCGGGCCGCATTTCACCACGCAGGCGGCGTCGGCCGGCTGTTGCCGGTTCAGCGTCCGGGCGGCGGTGTACAAATCTTCATGACCTGCCATGCCGCAGGTTTCCACTTCATTGAGCAACAGGATGTCACAGAACGGCAGCCAGTCGGCGATCTGCCCCCGCAGCGTATCGCTCCAGCCCTGCGGTGGCCAACCGGTATCAACCGCGATGCGATAGCCGCGCTGGCGCAGGGTTTGCAGCAGCGCCGGGTATTCCGCCAACAGGGTGGTACACAGGAAGGTGCCGCACAGCAAAATGGTGTCGCCATTACCGGCAAACAGCGGGATCTGATGCAATACGTCGTCCTGACTCAGGCGAGTGATATGGCCCTGATTGCTGAAAAAGGTGCGCTCGTTGTCGGGGTGGGTGACACCGAAGGTCAGCGAGGTTTCGCAACTGTAGGTCGGCCAGTACAGCGAACTTTCCGGGAACAGTTGCGCCAGCCAGGGGCTGAAATAGTCGTTGCCCTGATTGGCCACCAGTCGGTAAGGGGTTTCCAGCGCCGCCAGCGCCAGTGCGCAGTTACCGGCCGAACCGCCGGGGCGCAGTTCGCTGTGATCCAGCATCGCCTCGGTGCCTTTTTGCGGCCACTGCTGCAAGGTGCTCATGATCACATCGACGTTGATATTGCCCACCACGTACAGCGTGGGCCGGGTATTGGTGCTCATCATGTTAATTTCCCTGAGTAAATTAGCCTTTGCTGCCACCGCTGGTTAAGCCGCTAACCAGCGTTTTTTGCAGCCAGATGGCAATAAAAAGAGGTGGAATGGCGGCCAGAATGCCGACGGCGGCGATCAACCCGTCATCGGTGGCGCGCCCGGCGGTGAAACCGGCGATGGTCACCGGCAGCGTCTGCGCCTGAATATTGCTGGTGAACAGCAGCGCGTAGAAAAATTCGTCCCAGGCCAGCAGCCAGCCAAACAGCGCAGAAGCGCCCAGTGCCGGTGTGGCCAAGGGCAGGGTAATGCGCAGCAGCACCTGCCACTGACGCAGTCCGTCCAGCCGTGCGGCCTGTTCAATGTCTATTGGCAGGGCGTCGAACTGGTTTTTCAGCATCCAGGTGAGGAACGGCAGGATCAGCGAGCAGTAGACCAGTACCAGGCCGATATGGGTGTTCAGCAGCGCCAACTGCTGCAAAATAAAGTACAGCGGCAGCACAAAGGCCACCGGTGGCACCATATAAATGGCCAGGCTGGCGAATAGCCAACCGTCGCGTCCCGGATAACGCGAGAAGCTGAACGCCGCCGGGATCGCCAGCAACAGCGAAATCAGCGTAGCGCCGCAGGCCACCAGCAGGCTGTTGAACAGCGCATGCAGGAACAGGGCACCCGGCTGGCCGGGCTGCAATGAAAGCAGGCTGCCGTAGCGCGAAAAATCCCAGTGGCGCGGCAGCCATTCCAGCGGTATGCGGGTCAGATCGGCCGAGGAACTGACGCTCATCAGAAACAGCCACAGCATCGGCGCCAGGATCGACAACGCCAGCAGCAATGCGGCAGCGTAGCGCAATACTAGGCGGATTTTACGCTTCATCGGCGAGGCTCCTTCTGCGTTGACGGAACAGCATCAGCATGTACAGCGCGATCAGCAGGCCGCATAGCAAGGTCATCAATACCGCGTAGGCTGCGCCGCTGCCGGCCCGCAGATAGCTGAACGACTCCTGGTAAACGAAGAAGCTGAGGGTCTTGGTGCTGTCCATGGGGCCGCCGCGCGTCATCACGTAAATGATGTCGAACACCTTGAAGGCATCAATGGTACGCAGCACCAACGCCACCGCCAGCGGGGCCAGAATGGCGGGCAGGGTGATGGCCCGGAAGCGCCGCCAGGCAGAGGCTCCGTCCAGTCGCGCCGCTTCGTACAAATCGTCCGGGATCGATTGCAACGCCGCCAGCGTCAGCAGGGTAATCAGCGGGTAGTTTTTCCAAATATCCGCCAGCATCACCGCGTTGAGCGCCGACGCCGGGTCACCCAGCCAACTGCGGTAGTGGTCAATCACCCCGAGCTGGGTTAACAGCGCGTTGATGCTGCCGTAATCTGGGTTGAAATTCAGCCGCCACATGGTGGCATTGACGATGGTCGGTAGCGCCCAGGGCAAAATAACCAGCACCCGCAGAACATTACGGCCGTGGAATTTTTGGTTGAGCAGCAGCGCCACCAGCACGCCGATCACCCCTTCGAACGCCACCGAAACCAGGGTGAAATACAGCGTGCGCCCCAGTGCGGCCTGGAAGTCCGGGTCGGTCAGAGCGTAAAAAAAGTTATCCGTACCGACCCAGGCCGGGCTTACGCCGTCGCCCACCAGCGCCGCATCGGTGAAGCTCAGCCACAGGGTGCGTGCCAGCGGCCAGGCGGTTAACAGCAGCATCATCAGCAGCATGGGTGCCAGCAGCACCCATGCCTGACGCCGCTCACGTTGAGGTAAAGTGAGCATCGTCATCGCTTAACGCAGCCGCGCAGCGCTTTGGGTAGCCGCATCCAGCCCGGCCTGCGGCGTTACCTTGCCCTGTAGAATTTGCTGCAAATCCTGTTGCAGTCCGTTGGACAAACGAGAGTAATCGGCGGTTTCAGGGCGCGACAGCATCACGTTCAACGACTGTTTGGCGGCGGCGATTAACGGCTCCTGACCCTTCTGCACCGCCGGATCGTCGTAAGACGATTTCCAGATCGGCAGGCTCAGTTTGGCGTATTTGTCCTGCACTGGCTGTGAGGTCATGTAGCTGATGTATTGCCAGGCCTGATCGGGGTGGGCGCTGGCCTTGGCGATGCCCAACCCCATCGAACCGTTAACCGCAGAGACCTGACCCGCCACCGATCCCGGAGCCGGCACGATGCCGACGTCACCGGCCACTTTGCTTTGCTTGGGATCGTTGGCCATGTTGTACATGTAGGTCCAGTTAAGGGCGAAGGCCGCGTCACCGTTGGAAAACGCTTTGCGCACGTCCTCTTCCAGATATTCGCGGGAGTTCGGATTGGTCAGCCCCTTGTCCAGCGACGCTTTCATATAGTCGACGGCCTGCCGTGAACCTGGGCTGGAGAAGGTGATTTTCCCCTGCTGGATAAACTGCCCCTTATAGGCAGACACCAGGGTGGTGTAATCGCAAACCAGTGCCTCGGCCTGTGACCAGCTCCATACCAGCGGGTATTTGACCACGTTTTTTTGCTTCAGGATCTCTGCCTGCTGCGCCAGTTCCTGCCAGGTTTTCGGCGGGGCGGCAATCCCGGCCTTGGCCAGCATGGCTTTGTTGTAATACAGGTATTTGGTGTCGAGGATCCACGGCATGCCCCAGCGCTTGTCCTTATAGGTGACGGTGGTCATGGCGCCGGCAAAGATTTTGGCGCTGTCGTCGGCGCTGATGCGCGAGGTCACGTCCTGCAGCAGGCCGAACTTGGTGAATTCTGCCGGCCAGATGGCGTCGAACAGCACCACATCGTAGCCGTTGCTGCCGGCACCGCGCGCCGCGACGATTTTATCGTGCAGCGCCTCGTAAGGAACGAACTCCAGGTTAACGGTGATGTCCGGGTGCTGCTTGCTAAAATCGGCGGTCATGGCACGGATATCATTTTCGCTGTACGCCGCCTGGGTCATAAACAACGCGTTAATTTGAGTCGGGGCGGCATAGGCAGATGACAGGCTGAGCGCCAGGAGCGACAGGGTACAGACTGCCGTAGCGGCAAGGGTATGGCTTTTCATTGTGCGTTCTCCGGTGTTAAAAAGATTCTTAAATCAATTTGATTGCTTTATTGGAGGGCACCATACTGCAAAGACGATTTCCCTTTCTGCATAGGCAGTTATGACGACTTCCGGCACTAACCTTGAACATGCTCGTGCACACAACCGGCGCGTAGTGATAGAGGCTATCCGTCTGCACGGTGAACTGACCCGTGCCGAAATTGCCCGGCTGACCTCACTGACGCCGCAAACCGTTTCAAACATTGCAACAGAACTGGAACAGGCCGGTATTCTCTCCTCGCACCTGCCGCGTCGTGCCGGTGGGCGAGGTCAACCGGCCACGCCGTTGACCCTGAATCCAGATAGCGCTTATTCCATCGGTATCCATCTGGATCACCAGTCACTGCTGATCATCGTGGTTGATCTCTCAGGCAGCGTTCGTTTCCACCGGCTGATTATGGTGCAAAAGCCGCAACCTGCTGCCACCTTGAAACTGATTTGTGATGTACTGCAAGAAATGCGCCAGCAGCCGGATCTGAGCTGGAGAAAAATGCTGGGCATCGGCGTAGTGATGCCGGGGCCGTTTGGCGTGGAAGGGATCTCGTCGGTCGGGCCGACCACGCTTAACGGTTGGGAAAATATCGATGTGGTGGCTGAACTTAACGCGCAAAGTGGCCTGCCGGTGACGCTGGAAAACGATGCTACCGTGGCCGCTATCGGCGAGCGTTTGCACGGCGTAGCCAGGCAGCTTAATTCCTTTATTTATTTGTATCTCGGGACCGGACTTGGGGCAGGGATTTTTACCGATGGCCGAATTTATACCGGCCATGCGCACAATGCTGGTGAAGTCGGCCACATGATTGTGCAACCGGGTGGGCGGGCCTGCTACTGCGGCAACCAGGGGTGTCTGGAGCGTTATGTCTCGTTGCAGGCGGCCTACGAGAGTTGCGGGCTGGATCCGATGCGCGCCATGCCGCAAGACCTGCTGACGCTACCGCAGCCGCAGATCGACGCCTGGCTGGATACGGCGGTGCCTGCGTTACGCCAGGCGATCAATATTATTGAGTGTATGTTTGACGCCGAAGCGGTGATTATTGGCGGGCTGATGCCGGAAAGTATCGTAGAACAGTTGATCAAGCGCCTGGCGCCGCTGCACCGGTCGGTGCGCAGCAAATATCTCGACGGTCTGCGGGTTCGATTGGGGACTACCGGCGCGGATACCGCCGCATTAGGCGCGGCCGCGTTACCGCTGTTTGATGAATTTAACCCGCGCTATGAAGTGTTATTGAAGTCATAAATTTCATTCCCCCGATTTGTATTCTTGCCCGTTATTGGTGCAGGCTCACCATTAGCTCAATATAAGCAAACGGTTGCTATTTAAAGGCAACCGTTTGCTTATTTTCTGCTTATTTTTATTGATTCGGATTATTGTGAGGTGAGTTTTTATCTTTTTGTTTTTAAATGAAAATTATCAATAAAAAACCAACTGGCACGCTGCTTGCTATCCTTAAATCAACACCTGCGAACGATAAAAGACCACCATGGCTCCCCGGGCTGAATTAACTCAGCCGGGGGCTGTGCGCTGGCCGGTAGAGAAGGAAAGCAAAATGAGCCTGTCATTCACCACGGCGATCCGTGGCAATTTTTTCGATATTGCTGCCTGTGTCGATCAACCGCAGCAGTTGGAGCAGCAATTGCGACATATACCTGACGGATTGCTGCTGCTCGATGAAGGCCGCATTGTCTGGTTTGGCCCCTGGCAGCAGGGGGAACCGCTGTTGCCGCCGGGGTTTGAGGTCACTCATTATCAGGACAAACTGATAGTGCCGGGCTTTATCGATACCCATATTCACTACCCGCAAACCGAAATGATCGGTGCCTATGGCGATCGGCTACTGGCATGGTTGAAGCATTACACCTTCCCGACGGAAAGCCAATTCTGCTGCGAGCAGCACTCCGGCAAGATGTCGGCCTTCTTTTTACAGCAACTGTTAAGCAACGGCACCACCACGGCGCTGGTGTTCGGCACCGTACACCCGCAGTCGGTTGAAGCGCTGTTCAGTCAGGCGGCGGCGCTGAATATGCGGCTGATCGCCGGCAAGGTGATGATGGACCGCCATGCGCCTGAGGAACTGCTGGAAACCCCGGAGCAGAGCTACCGCCAGACCCGCGAACTGATTGAGCGCTGGCACGGCAAGCAACGGCTGAGCTATGCCATCACGCCGCGTTTTGCGCCCACCAGCACCCCGGCGCTGTTGGCTCAGGTACAAAGGTTGCGTGAAGAGTTTCCGGATACCTATCTGCACACTCACCTGAGCGAGAACCTGGAGGAAGTCGCCTGGGTGAAAGAACTGTTCCCGGACAGCCGCAGTTACCTGGATGTCTATCACCAGTATGGGTTGACCGGAGAGAGAAGCGTGTTTGCCCATTGCCTGCATCTGGAAGAGCAAGAGTGGGATTGCCTGTGTCACACCGGTTCGGCCATCGCCTTTTGCCCAACCTCCAATTTGTTCCTCGGCAGCGGCTTGTTCAACCTGCAAAAGGCCTGGCAGAAACAGGTCAGGCTGGGTATTGGCACCGACGTCGGTGCCGGTACCACCTTCAATATGCTGCAAACGCTGGGCGAAGCTTACAAGGTCGCTCAACTGCAGCGCTACCAGCTCTCGGCCTGCGAAGCCTTCTACCACGCCACATTGGGTGGGGCGCGGGCGCTGTCGCTGGATGACAAAATCGGTAATTTCTCGGTCGGCAAAGAGGCTGATTTTGTGGTGCTGGATCCGGCGGTATCAGCACTGCAAAAACTGCGCCATGAAAACAGCCGTGAGCTGGCGGAGCAACTGTTTGTGCTGATGACGCTGGGTGATGACCGCAACGTTTACCGAACCTACGTCGACGGTAAAGTGGTGTACCGACCGGCTACGCAGCAGGAGGCGGCATGATCCAGTTTCTGCTTAATCAAACGCTGAAAAATGAAAGCGCGATCGACCCCAATACCACGGTGCTTAATTATCTGCGCCGCGATCTCGGCCGCTGTGGCACCAAAGAAGGCTGCGCTTCCGGTGACTGTGGCGCCTGCACCGTGGTGCTGGCGGAGCCGGACGGCGACCAGTTACGCTATCGCAGCGTTAACGCCTGCCTGACGTTTGTCAGTGCGCTGCATGGCAAGCAGTTGATCACCGTAGAGGACCTGAAACAGCAGGGCCAATTGCACAGCGTGCAGCAGGCGATGGTCGACTGCCATGGATCGCAGTGCGGTTTTTGCACTCCGGGCTTCGTGATGTCGATGTTTTGCCTGCAAAAAAACGGTGAAAACTATCATCGCGAACAGGCGCAGCAGGCACTGGCCGGTAATCTGTGCCGCTGTACCGGCTACCGGCCGATTTTGGCGGCGGCGCAGCAGGCGTGCGACAGCAAAACGCCAGACAACTTCGACCGTCATCAACAGCAAACCTTGCAACAACTGCGGACTATTCCGGCGGCGACGCCGCTGGAGGCGGCGGGGAAACGCTGTCTGCTGCCGCAGAGCCTTGATGAACTGGCGACGCTGTATCTACAGCATCCGCAGGCCAAACTGTTGGCCGGTGGCACCGATCTGGCTTTGGAAGTCACCCAGCGGCATCAGGATTTACCCTTGATGATCGCCATTGGCCAGATTGAGGCGTTAAAACAGATTCGTCGGCACAACGACCGTCTGATTATTGGTGCCGGGGCGGCGTTGAGTGACCTTTACCCGCTGTTGGCCGATTACCATCCGGCTTTTGGCGAACTGTTGGCGCGTTTTGCTTCGCAGCAAATCCGCAACCAGGGCACGTTGGGGGGCAATATCGCCAACGCTTCGCCGATTGGTGACGCAGCGCCGCTGTTGCTGGCGCTGGATGCGCGGTTGATGTTGCGCTGTGGTGCCGTGCGGCGTGAACTGCCGCTGAACGACTTCTTCCTGGGCTATCGCCAGACCGCGCTGCAGCCGGGGGAGTTTATTGAAAGCATCGTGCTGCCGGGCCAGGCTCCGGTAGATTTCCGCGCCTGGAAAGTCTCCAAGCGGCTGGAGGATGATATTTCGGCGGTGTGCGGTGCCTTCAACCTGACGATTGAACAGGGGATGATCCGCGATGCCCGGCTGGCCTTTGGTGGCATGGCCGCGACGCCGAAACGCGCCATATTGTGCGAACGGCAACTGGTGGGGCAGCCGTGGCGGCGGGCTACCCTGGAGCTTGCGGTTCAGGCGCTGGCGCAGGACTTCACCCCGCTGAGCGATTTTCGTGCCAGTAGCGCTTATCGCCTGTTGGTGGCGCAGAATCTGTTGCGTCGCTATTTCATTGCGCTGACTGAACCACAGCTGGCGATCGAGGTGACGGCTTATGAGTAATAGCAAACGCACCGAATATACCCAGCAGCAGTTGGCCGAACGTTTCCGTCAGTCGCTGACCAGCGGCGTGGGGCGCAGTCGCAAACACGAGAGCGCCGATAAACACGTCAGCGGTGAAGCGCAATACATTGACGACCGGCTGGAGTTTCCCAACCAGTTGCATCTGGCGGCAAAACTGAGTGAGAAAGCGCATGCGCGCATCGTAAAACTGGATCTGTCCGCCTGCTACGATTTTCCTGGTGTGGTACGGGTGATCACCTGGCGGGACGTACCGGGCGAACTGGATATTGCTCCGTTAACCTACGGCGATCCGTTGCTGGCGAAGGACGTGGTCGAATACGTCGGGCAGGTGATTGCGGTGGTGGCGGCGGAGGATCCGGAGATCGCCTGGCGGGCCGCGCAGGCCATTAAAGTGAGCTATCAGGAGCTGCCTGCACAGCTGGACGTCACCCAATCGTTGCAGGAAGGCTTCGTGGTTCAGGAAGCTCACCACCATCGACGCGGCGATGCGGATGGCGCACTGGCGCAGGCGTTGCATCGCATTCAGGGCGAACTGCACGTCGGTGGCCAGGAACATTTTTATCTGGAGACCCAGATTGCCTCGGTGCTGCCGGCCGAGGACGGCGGCATGCTGGTGTATTCATCGACCCAGAACCCGACGGAAATCCAAAAGTTGGTGGCCTCGGTGCTTAATTTACCGATGCACAAGGTGACTATCGACACGCGGCGCATGGGCGGCGGCTTTGGCGGCAAAGAGACTCAGGCCGCCGGCCCGGCGTGCCTGTGTGCGGTGGTGGCACACCTTACCGGGCGGCCGGTCAAAATGCGGTTGAACCGCCGCGACGACATGCTGATCACCGGCAAACGCCACCCGTTTTATATTCAGTATGACGTCGGTTTTGACGACAGCGGTCTGTTGAATGGGGTGAAAATCACCCTGGCCGGTAACTGCGGCTACTCGCTCGATCTCTCCGGTTCTATCGTTGATCGCGCCATGTTCCATGCTGATAACGCCTATTTCCTGCAGGATGTACTGATAACCGGCCACCGCTGTAAAACCCATATCGCCTCCAATACGGCCTATCGTGGCTTTGGTGGGCCGCAGGGCATGATGGCGATCGAGCAGATCATGGACCACATCGCGCGCTATCTGGCACTTGATCCGTTGGCGGTGCGTAAAACCAATTACTACGGTAAAGATCAGCGCAACATCACCCATTACCATCAGCCGGTGGAACAGAATCTGCTGCAAGAGATCACCGCCGAACTGGAGCGCAGTGCGGATTATCAGGCGCGGCGTCAGGCTATCCGGCAGTTCAACGCACAAAACCCAATCCTGAAGAAGGGGCTGGCGCTGACGCCGGTCAAATTCGGTATCTCCTTTACCGCCGGCTTCCTCAATCAGGCGGGGGCGCTGGTACTGATTTACACCGACGGCAGCATTCAACTCAACCACGGCGGTACCGAGATGGGCCAGGGGTTGAACACCAAGGTGGCGCAGATTGTCGCCGAAGTATTTCAGGTGGAAATAGAGCGTATCCAGATCACCGCCACCGATACCGGTAAAGTGCCGAACACCTCGCCGACGGCGGCATCCTCCGGCACCGACCTGAACGGCAAGGCGGCGGAGAATGCGGCTTTGACCATCAAACAGCGATTGACTGACATGCTGGCCAGGCAGCATCAGGTTAGCGCTGAGCAGATCGTCTTCAACAATGGACAGGTCAGGGTGGGTGAACGCTATTTCAGCTTCGAACAGGTGGTAGAACAGGCCTATTTCAATCAAATCTCACTTGCCAGTACCGGTTACTACCGCACACCGAAGATTTTCTACGATCGCGACAAGGCCAGCGGCCATCCTTTCTATTACTTTGCCTACGGCGCGGCTTGCGCAGAGGTGTTAATTGATACGCTGACCGGCGAATACAAACTGTTGCGCGCCGACATTCTGCACGACGTGGGTGACTCGCTGAACCCGGCAATCGACATCGGTCAGGTGGAGGGTGGTTTTGTGCAGGGCATGGGCTGGCTGACCAGCGAGGAGTTGGTGTGGGACCAACAGGGCAAGCTGCTGACTAACGGCCCGGCCAGCTACAAAATACCGGCGATTGGTGACGTTCCTGCGGATCTGCGCGTCACGCTGCTGGAGAACCGCAAAAACCCCGAGGACACGGTATTTCATTCGAAAGCGGTGGGCGAGCCACCGTTTATGTTGGGCATCTCGGTCTGGTGTGCCATCAAGGATGCGGTGGCCAGTCTGGCGGACTACCGTCTGCAGCCCAATATTGACGCACCGGCCACGCCGGAGCGGGTGCTGTGGGGAGTACAGCAGATGCTTTCAAGTGACATTGTCACTAAATTGGCGCGGGAGAACGGCGATGGATGAGTGGATTGAGGCACTGGCCGATCTGCGACGGCGCGGAGAACCCTGCGTACTGGTGACGCTGGTGGATGAGCTGGGCTCCACGCCGCGTAATCGTGGCACCAAAATGTTGGTGACGGCCGAACGGGCGGTTAACACCATTGGCGGCGGGCACCTGGAGTTCCAGGCGTTGGCGATTGCCCGCGAGATGCTACAACAAGAGGCGGCCACGCTGCGGCTGGAACGCTTTCCGCTGGCAGCACGGCTGGGACAGTGCTGTGGCGGTACCACCAGCGTGCTGTTTGAACCCTTGATCCCGCCACGCCCGCAAATTGCGCTGTTTGGCGCCGGACATGTGGGCCGCGCACTGGTCAATATCCTCGCTACGCTGCCGTGCCGGGTACGCTGGGTTGATGGCCGGGCGGCGGAGTTCCCGGCGCTGCTCCCGGCTGGGGTGCAACAAAACGTCTGCGAAGAACCGTTGGAGATCGTCGACGCCATGCCGCCGGGCAGCTATTTCATCGTTATGACCCACGACCACGCGCTGGATCTGGCGCTGGCGGAACGGATTTTACGCCGTGGCGATGCCGGTTACTTCGGCCTGATCGGCTCGCTGACCAAGCGCAAACGCTTCGAATATAAACTCGGTCAGCGTGGCATCAGCGAAGCGGCAATCGCCGGCATGCGCTGCCCGCTGGGTCTGCCGGACGTTAAAGGCAAACTGCCCGCAGAAATTGCCGTGGCGGTGGCTGGAGAGATCATTGCCTGCTACGGCCAGCGCTAACCTGGCCAGCGCGGCTTATGGTTGAAGGATCACCACTTTTTGGTCGATGGCACCGAACACGGAATGTCCATCAGCATCGAACACCTCGATCCGCACCTGGTCACCCTGTACCAAATAGGGCTGCCGCTGACTTTCATCTACACCACTCAGCGCCTGACGCACCCGGGCTTCGGTAATGCAGGCGCTGCCGGATGCCGGATCGGCATTGCTGATGGTGCCTGCACCCACGATGCTGCCGGCCGCCAAAGCGCGGGTGCAGGCCAGGTGTGCAATAAGCTGCCCGAAATTAAACGCCGTATCATCACCGGCGTCCGGAGCGCCAAACCATTTTCCATTTAGACTGACGTGCACCGGCAAATGTAACATTGCGTCCCGCCAGTTCGCGCCGAGCGCCGCGGGCGTCACGGCAACCGGGGCAAAGCTGGTTGCGGGCTTGCTCTGGTAGAAACCGAAGCCCCGGGCCACTTCGTCGGGTATCAGACCGCGGAGAGAGACGTCATTGAGCAACACCACTAGCGCGATACACTCCAGCGCCTGCTCGGGCGTCACCCCGAGTGGGACGTCAGTGGTGATTACGGCGATCTCTGCTTCAAAATCAATATCCAGCTCATCATCAGTGGCTTCGATCGGTGCGGTTGCCTTTAACATCACGTCCGAACCGCCCTGATAAACCAGCGGCTTCTCTTCATATTGCGGAGGGATAGGTTCATTTCGCCATTGATACATCAGTTTGGCGTGGTGGCGATAAACGGAACCATCGACCCACTGATAGGCTCGGGGCAGCGGTGCCAGGCAGCTTGAGGCAATGAAAAGGTCACTGCCGTCCCAGCCGTTCTCTGCAATCTGCATCAGCTGCGGTGCTATAGCCGACCAGTTATCTAACGCTTCCTGCAGGGTGCGGGCAATAGCGGGCACGGCAATGCAACGTGAAAGATCGGGAGAGACCAGCACCAATTCGCCATCCCGACGGCCGTTTTCTCGTGTGGCCAAACGTAATTGCGGAGCCAGAGTGGCGATCATGATTTCCCCTCAGCCAGGGCCTGGCGCCGTGATTGTTCTCGCGTCCAAATCGCCAACTCCTGATGCGCCGTGTGGGCAAAGCCTTCCACTGTTTCGGCCGCCGCCACTTCGGTGGTCAACTCCAGACGAAACCCGTTCGGATCGAAGAAGTAAATGGATTCAATATAGCTGTCGTGATCGGTAACCCCAATCACCTCAATGCCCTGCGCGAGGAGTCGTTGGTGCATGCTGTCCAGATCGGCCCGGTTATCCACTTTCAAGGCAATATGGTTAACCCATTCCGGGGTATTTGGGCTGGGTTGCGCCGCTATCCCGTCCCCCAAATCGAAGAAGGCGATATGCGAGTCATCTTTCATGCGGAAAAAGATATGCACATACGGGCAGTACTCACCGGTGCTGGGGACATGATCGTTTTTAATCACATGGACCAGCGGTAAGCCGAGAATATCTTCATAGAAATGACGGGTTTCCTCTGCGTCCCGGCAACGCCAGGCAAAATGGTGCAGCCGACGGATCGGCCTGACATGGTCGTCGGTTTTAACCGCCGTTTCTTTAGACGATGGAAGATCGGTATGCATGATGTAAACCTCCAGCAGAGTCACTGCTACTTAGTTTGTTTGCGTAAGAAACGCTCGATGGCACCCGCCAGATAAAGCGGGATTTCCTGCATTGGGTAGTGTCCACAGCCTTCGAGCAGTTCCATCTCCACATTGACGAACCACTTCAAACAGGTGTTATCCATCATCGGCAGCGTCTGTGCCGGATCGTGCTGGCCGATCAGCAACAGCAGGGGAACCGTGCAGCCGTAAGTTTCGATGGAACAATCCTCCAGTGCCCAGCTACGGAGGTAGGCTTCGAATACCGGTGGGGCACAGGCCGCACGCGACTGTTGAACGGTATCGCTGACCCAGCGGCGTGGCAGCCGGTGATGAGTGGAAAAATCAATCAGAGAGTGGCGGCAGGTATCATCCTCGACCGCCTGCTCGAAGATGCGCCAAACCTGCTGTTCTACGTCCAGCCCGCTGGCAGGAACGGGTGTCAGGCCCACCGCACTGCGTACTCGCTCAGAGTGTCGAGCGGCAATAATCTGCGCAATTTTCCCCCCCATGGAATGCCCAACCACGTCGAAACGCTGCCAACCCAGGCTGTCCATCAGGTTGACCACGTCAGCGACCATTTCATTAGTGGTGTAGCTGCCGGCTATGCCGCGTGATTGCCCGTAGCCACGAAAATCCACGAACACATAAGTGAAGGCCTCGGTGTCCAGATAGGGGAACATCGGCTGATAGACGCTATGGTCACCAAACCAACCCGGCAGCATCACCACGCATCGGGTGCCCTGACCGATTACCCTGGCGCTAAGTAGGGGGTGTTCATGCGTGGTCCGGTTTTCCTGATGATGCGAATGTCCCCCCAAAATCTGTTCATTAGGTTGAGGTGTTGTAGCCATGAAATATCCATCTCCTGATTTAAATAGCCGCAGGTCTAAGCTGGTGCGGATTAGGTCATGTGCATGACGCGTTTTCAGAATTAGTTGAGGGTGGATTTGATATTGGTAAGCGGTTAGGTCGGGTTATTTCGATGAATAATTAGTCGGTTGAATTAGGCTAATGCGCCGCTAATAAAGCGTCTATAGGCGAGTTTGGGATGAACCGTTATATAAAATCGGACAATCAACGGCCTGTTGTCGAGGCTGGAGAGCTTCTAATCACTTGTTTTTGCTCAATCTGCCAACTGCGCCTAAGCTAGGATGTGACTCAAGGGGAGATGAGCTCTCCGCGACATTATTCTGTGGACATGGAGGAGTTTCGATTTGATGCGTTTATCGACATTGGTGCTGGCGATCGGCATGGCGCTGGGCACGCAGGCACAGGCAGCAGAAACCAACCCGCACGCGGATCATAGCGCGTTGCCAAGTGGCCAGGCGAAGGAGGCAACCGTGACCGGTGAAGCCAACCAACACGACAACAAAAAGAACCAAAACCCGTTCTTCTATCAAAGCCGTCTGCCATTCCAGGCACCGCCGTTCAATCTGATCAAAGAAAGTGATTATGCCCCGGCAATTGATGCGGGCATCAAGCAGAAACTGGAAGAGATTGAGAAGATTGCCAACAACCCGGCCAAGCCTGATTTTAAAAATACCTTTGTGGCAATGGAACAAAGCGGCGCGTTGCTGTCGCGAGTGATGAACGTCTTTGGCGCCATGACCTCGGCCAACACCAGCGACGGGTTGCAAAAACTCGATGAGCAAAGCTCGCCGAAGCTGGCGGCGCTGGATGATGCCATCATGCTCAACAGCAAGCTGTTTGCCCGTATCAAGGCCGTTTATCAACAGCGCGATGAGCTAAAACTGGATGCGGAATCGCGTCGGCTGGTTGAAGTGACCTACAAGAACTTTGAGCTGGCGGGGGCCAATCTGTCCGACGCCGATAAAACCAAACTTAAGGCGCTGAACCAGGAAGCGGCAACGCTGAGCACCCAGTTCTCCAACAAACTGCTGGCGGCGACCAAAGATGGCGCATTGGCGATCGCTGACAAAGGCAATCTGGACGGCCTGTCGGAAAGCGAACTGGCGGCGGCGGCCCAGGCGGCCGGCGAACGCAAGCTGGATAAACAGTGGCTGCTGGTGTTGCAAAACACCACCCAACAGCCGGAATTGCAAAGCCTGAAAAACCGCGAGACCCGCAAGGCACTGTTTGATGCTTCGTGGAACCGTGCGGAAAAGGGCGACGCTAACGACACCCGTCAGACCATTGCTCGTCTGGCTAAAGTGCGTGCCGAGCAGGCGAAACTGCTGGGCTTCCCGAATTACGCGGCCTGGAAGCTGCAAAACCAGATGGCCAAAACCCCGGATGCGGCGCTGAGCTTTATGCGTGATATCGTCCCGGCGGCCACCGCCCGTGCCGAACGTGAAGCCAAAGATATTCAGGCGGTCATCGACCAGCAGAAAGGCGGTTTCAAGGTCGAAGCCTGGGACTGGCAGTTCTACGCTGAACAGGTGCGCAAAGCCAAATATGACCTGGATGAGTCGCAGATCAAACCTTACTTCGAACTGGATAACGTGCTGAACAACGGCGTGTTCTATGCCGCCAATCTGCTGTACGGCATCAGTTTCAAAGAGCGCAAGGACATCCCGGTTTACCAGCCGGACGTGCGGGTTTATGAGGTGTTCGATAAAGACGGCAAATCATTGGCGCTGTTCTATACCGACTTCTTTAAGCGCGACAACAAGGGCGGTGGCGCCTGGATGAGCAATTTTGTCGAACAATCGAAGCTGAAAGGCACCAAACCGGTAATTTACAACGTCGCCAACTTCACCAAACCGGCACCGGGCCAGCCTGCGTTGTTGTCGTACGATGACGTGATCACCATGTTCCACGAATTTGGTCATGCGCTGCACGGCATGTTCGCCGATCAGGAATATCCAAGCCTGTCCGGCACCAACACCGCTCGTGACTTCGTTGAGTTCCCATCGCAGTTTAACGAGCATTGGGCCAGCGATCCGAAAGTCTTTGCCCACTTCGCCAAGCATTACAAAACCGGTGAAGCCATGCCGCAGGAACTGGTCGACAAAATCAAAAAGGCCGACAAGTTCAACAAAGGTTATGACATGACCGAGCTGCTTTCTGCGGCACTGCTGGACATGCACTGGCATATGTTGAGCGCCGACCAGCCGCAGCAGGACGTGGACAAGTTCGAGGCGGAATCGCTGATGAAAGACAAAATCGATCTCAGCTATGTGCCGCCGCGCTATCGCTCCAGTTACTTCAAGCACATTTGGGGTAACGGCTATGCTGCCGGTTATTACGCCTATCTGTGGACAGAAATGCTGGCGGATGATGCCTTCCAGTGGTTCACCGAACATGGCGGCCTGACGGCAGAGAACGGCCAGCGTTTCCGCAATATGATCCTGTCGCGCGGCAACAGTCAGGACCTGGAAAAACTGTACATCGACTGGCGCGGCAAAGAGCCAAGCATTGAGCCGATGCTGATCAACCGTGGTTTGAAAGACGAATAACAGGTCATGGCATTAGCCTGGTAAGTAGTGATAAGAGGGCGTAAGAAATTACGCCCTCTTTATTTGTTATAAGCAGTTTGGTTGAGATTAAGGAGTGAAGCAGGGGTGCGGAAACTCGCGCCCCCTGGTCTCAGCGGTTAACCACCTTGGCCGGCAGAGCGACCACCAGTAACGAACTTAACAGCAGGCAACCGGCGAACGCCCAGAGTGCGCCACCGCTTTTGCCGGTCAGATCCAGCGCCAGCCCCATCAGCGAATTACTCACCAACCCGGCAATATTGGCTAACGAGCAGGCCAGCGCGAAGCCGGTTGCCGCCGCGGTACCGCGCAGGAAGGTGGCGGGCAGGCTGAAGAACACCGGCACTGCACCGATGATCGCCGCCTGGGCCACAGAGAACAACAACACCGTGGCGATCACGCTATGAGTGAAGAAGGTGCTGCCGGCCATCGCCATCGCGCCAATAATAAACGGCACAATGATATGCCAGCGCCGCTCACGCATACGATCCGAACTGGTGCCGATCACCAGCATCCCCAGCAGGGCGGCGACGCTCGGTAGCGCGGTCAGCATACCTATGGTGGTAATGTCGGTCACCCCGGCGGTTTTGATAAAGGTCGGCATCCAGAACCCCATCGCATAGGCACTCAGCAGGATCGAAAAATCAATGCCGCCGAGCATCCAGACCTTGAGATTAAAGAAGCCATCGCGGAAGCTGTGTTTACTGTGACTGGCCTCGGCGTCATCCTGCGCCAGGTCGTCGGCAATTTGTTGTTTCTCTTCATCGGATAACCATTTGGCCTGCCGGAAATGGTTCGGTAACACCCAGAACGTCAATATACCCAACAGCACGCTGGGGATGCCCTCCAGCAGGAACAGCCATTGCCAGCCGTGCAGCCCGTGGCGCATATCAAAATGCCCCATGATCCAGCCGGAAATTGGGCCACCGAGCACGCTCGACAGCGGCAGGCCGATCATGAATAACGCAATAATGCGGCCGCGACGGTAAGTCGGGAACCACAGGGTCAGGTAATACAGCACGCCGGGCAGAAAACCGGCCTCCGCCACGCCGAGCAGAAAGCGGATGACGTAAAACTGATTGGGGGTGGTAACGAACATGGTGCAGGCGGAAAGCAGGCCCCAGGTGATCATGATGCGGGCAATCCACACCTTGGCGCCGACCCGTTGCAGGATCAGGTTGCTCGGCACCTCAAACAGGATATAGCCGACAAAAAACAGCCCAGCGCCCAGGCCGAAGGCCGCTTCGCTCAGTTGCAGTTGGTCGGCCATCTGCAGCTTGGCCAGCCCGACATTGATGCGGTCGAGGTAGGCGGCCAAATAGCACAGACAGAGGAACGGGATCAGCTTCCAGGTGATTTTGCGGTACAGAAGCGATTCTGCGCCCGCTTTCCCGGCTAACGGGGTTTCAACAATGGCCATGATGATGTCTCCAGGTGGTGCATAGTGGCCTCCGGAGGAGGAGCGTTGTGTGTTTGCTTTCGAGGCGCTTGTCGCGCCTTCTTGATTTTTCAGCACTCCGTGCAGGTGAAACTCTCGATTACAACCGTTTCAGATAAGCGATAGCCTCCTGTTTGGCCACCACGTCGCCGTATTTACTGTCGATGTCGAACAGGTTGGCCTCGTGTGGGCCAGGGTGGCGATCGCCGACACATTCACGTACCACGATGGTGCGAAACCCGTGTTGCACCGCGTCTACCGCGCTGGCACGGATACAACCGCTGGTGGAACAGCCGGCCAGCAACAGGGTATCGACGCCGAGCGCCACCAACATCGGAGCCAATGAAGTGCCGAAAAAGGCGCTGGCGTACTGCTTGGTCAGCACCACTTCCGTGGCCAGCGGGGCCACCTGCGGGCAGAACGCCGCCAACGGATTACCTTCCACCATGTCCTTCATAACCGGTGCTTTTTTCACCCAGATCCCACCATCGGCAAAATGCCCTGCATGATAGCGGATATTGGTGTGGATCACCGGAACTCCTGCCAGGCGTGCGGCTGCCAGCAGTGCCACGCTTTCATCGACCGCGCTGACCACGCCGGGGGCGAACAGAGGCGCACCCTCGGTGGTGTAGCCCTGCATAAAATCGATCACCAGCAGTGCCGGACGCTGGCCGAAACCGATGCGGTTGCCCCAAACGCCCTGGTAGTTATCGGTAAGTGAATTATCGGCTGCCATTTTGCCTCCTTAATAAGCGCCGGAAAGCAGGGCCCCGGCACCGGGAACGATCGGTTCCAGTTCCAGTGCGGTCAGCATGGCGTAGGTAGTGGCGATGGCGGCGGTCAGCACCGGCTTGCCGGTTTGCGCCTCCACCGTAGCGACCGCCGGCAAGGACGGCATTTGTACGCAGGCGGACAGCACAATAGCGTCGACGCCGCTGAGATCCATCCCGGCGACAATGCCCGGCAGATTGGCCGGATCATGACGACCTACCGCCAGATTGTCGGCGATCTCCAGCGCGCGCCAGACCTTGACCTCGATGCCTTCGTGCTCGATATAGTCCACCACCATTTGGGTCAGCGGCTTCATGTAGGGGGCCACCAGCGCAATGCGTTTGGCACCCAGCACCTTCAGGCCGTTGACCAACGCACCGGCACTGCTGATCACCGGGGCTGCGGCGTTGTTGTCCTGGGTGACCTGCGCCAGCCTGGCCTGGGATTCACGGTGATAGCCCAGGCCCATCGACATAATTGCCACCAGGCAGGCATAGCCCAGTACGTCAACCTGCGCGTCGGAAAGCTCCAGTGCGCAGCGGTCTGATTCGGCGTCCATCGCCGCCAGCTCCGCCTTGCTGACGTGCTTCATGCGCATGCGACTGGAGTGAAAGGTAAAGCGTTCCGGACGGATCAACTGGCGTGCGGTCAGCATCGCCGGGATCTCGGTTTCCATCGTGGTGTTGGAACTGGGCACTATCTGGCCGATACGGTAATTTTTGCTCATGACAAAGGCTCCTTGATTAATCCAGAAAATCGCCCAGGGCGCGGAAGAAACCGTCGAAATCGTCCCACGGGATCATATGGCCGGCTTTCTCGACGTGAACCAACGTGATTTCCGGCTGCAACTGACGGATCTCTGCCTCGTCTTGCGGTTGGATCACGCCACCCAGGCCTGCCACCATCAGCAAGGTTGGCATGCGCAGCTCGGGGTAATCGCGATGGCTATCGACCTGATGAAAATCTTCATAGGCACGCTGGATCGCCGGTTCATAGCAGGTGTGCAGCCATTCGGCACGCAGTTGGCGCTGTTGTTCGCTCCAGCTCGGGCAGTAGGCACGCATCTGTTCGGCGTCCATTCCCTGCAATGACTGGCGGATCGAATCCACGTACCAGGGCCATTTGCCTGGGTATTCACGGCGGCCGGGGCCGGAGACCGGCGGATCGACCAATACCAATCGCCGTACGCCATCCGGCTGCAGTGCTGCGGCGCGCAGGGCAAAGCGCGCGCCCATCGAATGGCCAAGCAGGGCGTAGTTTTCCAGTTTTAATGCGGCGGCGAAGGCGTTGACGTCCTCGGCGCAGGTTTCAGCGTCATAGGCCAGATCCGGGCCGCTGGCGGACAGACCGCGACCACGAACGTCCAGCACGTAGGTGTCGTAGCGCTCGGCCAGGCGTTCGGCAACGAAACCCCAGGTGATCGCCGGGCTGGTGATGCCGGGGATCAGGATCAGTACCGGCCCCTGGCCACCGTAGCGCAGGTAGTGCTGGCGGATGCCGTTGGCCTGCACGTTGGCGCCATACAGAAAATGGCTCATGCGGCGTTCTCCGATTTCAGCGCCTGTGCGTACAGGTCATAACCGTAGACCCAGGCCGGATCTTCCTGAGTGCGCAGGAAGGTGTTGGCATTGGAGACGGCCTGCACGCGGGAGGCGCGTTCCTTACGGTTGGCTTCATACAGTTGGAAAGCGGTGCGGTAGTCGCTCAGGCCGGTTTCTTGCAGACAGCGCGCCAGCATAGCGGCGTCTTCGATCGCCATCGCCGCACCTTGCGCCATGTGCGGTTTCATCGGGTGGCAGGCGTCGCCGAGCAGCACCATGCGGCCTTCGCTCCACAGCGGCAGGGGTTTACGGTTCAACAGTGGCCATTTGGTGACCTGTTCGCTGGATTCGATCAGCGCTTGCACAATCGGGTGATAACCGGCGAAGGTCTCGTACATTTCCTCGCGGCTGCTGTCGATAAAGCTGCCCTGGAAATCCCATGCCGGGTGCGGCACACCGCTGACGTAGTAATATTCGTCGCGTTTTTGGGTGGTGTAATAGACCATCAGGTGACGATCTGCCGACCACCACTTCACACAGTCTTCAAAGCTCAGATTGTATTTGGCCAGCTTCTCACCGCGGATCAACGCGCGGTGGGCAACCCAGCCGCTGTAGGTTGGCGCTTCTGCCCCCAGCAGATGTTCGCGAATACGTGAGTTGATACCATCGGCACCAATCACGATATCGGCGCTGGCCTGGGTGCCATCGGCAAAGTTCAGCACCACCTGGTTGTCACGCTCCTCAATTTTGCTCAGACACTTGCCAAAATGCACGCTGCCCGGTTGCAGGGCCGCCATCTGCAACGCCTGTAAATCGCCCCGGTGCACCGTCACGTAAGCCGCACCGTACTCTTTACGGGCAAAGGCCCCCAGTTCAATACGCGACAAATAGTCACCGCTTTCGGCGTCGCGGCTGAACCAGAAATCCGGATGCGAGGCCATTTGTTCCAGCGGTTGCTCAATACCGAGACGGCGGAAAATCTTCAGTACGTTTGGCCCCATATGGATGCCGGCCCCCAGACGGGAAAACACCGGGCTCTGTTCGTACAGGTCGACGATAAAGCCGGCTTTTTGCAGCAGACCGGCGGCGGCGGCGCCACCCAGACCGGCACCGACCACGGCAATGCGTTGTTGTTTGCTCATCATTATTCCCCTGACTGTTGGTTTTTTACCTGGCATCTGCAGTGATGCCGGATGATCGATTTATAGTGTATACGCTAAATAAGGCAAAGTTGCACAAGTGTTAATTTAGATCTGGCTCACGCTAATTGACCGGCCATTACTGTTAAACTCATGTTAACAGCAGGATGTGCAGGGCTTTAAATAGGGTTTTCTTATGGCTGGAAACGGGGGCTTGCTTCCCGATTGATTTTGGTCTAGATGTTTAAAAGAGCGTGATCACTTTAATTTGCGCAAAATAACCTCATCGATGCTGGCTGCGTCGACCAACCCTTAGCGAGACAGGAGATACACCATGGCGGTCAATGATAGTCAGTTGGTACAACTGTTCGAGCAGGTGCTTACGCTGTCGAAGGTTGATGCTTCGCAAAGCGTGGCGATCCTGAAAAGTCACTATTCCGATGCGCGTACGGTGCGCGCCGCCACCGATGCGGCACTGCGCCTGGGTGCCAGGGTTTACGCGGTAGAACTGCCGTCGTTCAACCATCCGCGCGCCATGGGCAATGACATGACGGCTTACTGTGGCGATACGGCGCTGACCGGTAACCACGCGGCACAACGTGCGCTGGAGGCGGCCGATCTGATTGTCGACACCATGATGTTGCTGCATTCGCCGGAACAGGAGCAGATCCTGAAAACCGGCACGCGCATTCTGCTGGCCGTCGAGCCGCCGGAGGTGTTGGCACGCATGTTGCCTAATGTTGAGGATAAAGCGCGGGTGCTGGCCGCCGCCGAGGTGCTGGAGCGTGCCAGTTTGATGCAGGTGAAGTCTGCCGCCGGCAGTGATTTCCGTGCGCCGTTGGGGCAATACCCCACGGTGACCGAATATGGCTATGCCGACGAACCGGGGCGCTGGGATCACTGGCCGAGCGGTTTCCTGTTCACCTGGCCGAATGAAGAACAGGCAGAAGGGGTTTTGGTGCTGGAGGTGGGCGATATCCTGCTGCCGTTTAAAAGTTACGCGCGCGAACGCATAACGCTTGAGATCGACAAAGGCTTTGTGACGCGCATTCACGGCGGCTTCGAGGCGGAGTATCTGCGGGAGTACATGAAGTATTTCAACGATCCGGAGGTGTACGGCATTTCGCATATCGGCTGGGGCCTGCAGCCGCGTGCGCAGTGGACGGCGATGGGGCTGCACGATAAAAACGACGGTATGTGTATGGATGCACGTGCTTTCTACGGCAATTTCCTGTTCTCCACCGGGCCGAATACCGAAGTCGGCGGCACGCGCAAAACCCCGTGCCATATGGATATCGCGCTACGTCATTGCGACATCAGTCTGGATGGCAAGACGGTGGTGGCGGATGGTGAAGTGGTGGCACCGGCGGCATCGCGGGTCAGCCAGAGTTAACTTGCTGCCAAAAGCAGGGGTTTGTACTATTCTCGGTGGTTTCCATTGATGGTGAGAGTAACGCAATGACGCCCCCCGAATACCCGGCTGCAGAGAGCGGCAAGACTGAAAATTATCATTTTACCGAACAGGTCGGGCACCTGCTGCGTAAGGTTTATCAGCGCCATGTGGCGATTTTCCAGCAAAACGTTGGGGATTCGCAACTGACCGCCGTGCAGTTTATTACCCTGTGCGCGGTGCGTGACATGGGCCCGAGTTCGTTGACCGAGCTGGTACAGGTGACGGCGGTCGATCAGGCCACCATTCGCGGCATTATCGAGCGGCTCAAAGCACGCGAGCTGATTACCGTGATGCCGGATCCTGTCGATCGGCGCAAAGTGGTGGTCGGGCTGACCGACGCCGGTGCCGTACTGCTGGCGGGAACGCTGCCGCATGCGGCGACGATCACAGAATTAACTTTCGGTACGTTGAATCCGGCCGAACGTATAGCACTGATGTTCCTGCTCAATAAAATGCTGGAAGACCAGCCGCCCGGCTGATTCGCCACCCGCAACTGCGGTTGTCTGGTGAGTGCGGTGGGCCGACACAATAACCAGAGCGCAGGCGGAGACGCAACAATGGCGATAGCTGAAGTGCAATTGCCCAGGGAAGGCGCGGTAAAAACACTGACGGAGCATCCGCTGATGCTGTCAGTCAACGGCGAAAATATTCATACCCGGGTAATGGCGGATACTCCTCTGCTATTGGTGTTACGTAACGATCTGGCGCTCAACGGCCCGAAATACGGCTGTGGCCTGGGTGAGTGCGGAGCCTGTACCGTGTTGGTCGACGGCATTGCCGCACGCTCTTGTGTGATCCCGGCGCTGGGTATGACCGGCCGCGTGGTGACCACGCTGGAAGGTTTGGGCGATCGCGACCGTCTGCACCCGGTGCAACGTGCCTTTATCGAAGAACAGGCCGCGCAGTGCGGTTACTGCCTCAATGGCATGATCATGACCACCAAAGCCCTGTTGGATCGCAATCCGTCGCCCAGCGACCGCGAAATCCGCCAGGCGCTGTCCGGCAACCTGTGCCGCTGCGGCACCCATATCGAAATCCTGCGTGCGGTTCAGCGCGCCATCATTCTCTGCCGCAGTGAGGAAACCTCGCCCCATGACTGACGCCCATTCCTCAGTACCGAGCCAGGCTGAATTATTGCAGCGTCATGGCACCTTGCTGGTTATCGATCAGATCCAACCGCCGCCGGGGCTGGTGCCTAAAGGCCAGACGCCGAACCTGAAACCCAAAGAGCAGGGGCTGTTTATTGCCATTTGCGACAGCGGTGAGGTTTACGCCTTCAACGGCCATGTTGATCTCGGCACCGGTGTGCGCACCGCGCTGGGGCAAATCGTCGCCGAAGAACTCTACCTGCGTATGGAGCAGGTACGCATGGTGCTGGGCGATACCGAAAGCACGCCGAATCAGGGCGCGACCATCGCCAGCGCTACGTTGCAAATTTCTGCCGTGCCGCTGCGCAATGCCGCCGCCGAGGCACGTCGCTGGCTGCTGCAACAGGCGGCGCAGCGTTTTAGCGTTGCGGTTGAGCAACTGACGTTGAACGACGGCCTGATTACCAGCCCACAAGGGTCGGCGGTGAGCTACGGCGAACTGGTCACTGGCGTGCATGTAGAACTGCCTGTCTCCGGCGATGCGCCTCTCAAGCCGCAGGGCGAATACCGGTTGGTCGGCACCAGCACTGCACGCGTTGATATCCCGGCCAAGGCCACCGGCGAGTCCACCTATGTGCACGACATGCGGTTGCCGAACATGCTGCACGGCCGGGTGGTGCGGCCGCCGTATGCCGGCTATGACAGCGGTGAGTTTGTCGGCACCAGCCTGCTGACGGTGGACGAGCAGTCCATTGCCCATATTCCCGGCATCGTCAAACTGGTGGTGATCGGGGATTTTATCGGCATCGTCGCCGAGCGCGAAGAACAGGCGATCAAGGCAGCAGAGGCGTTGCAGGTCAGCTGGAAGGACTGGCGGCGTAACCTGCCGCAGATGACCGACGTGGCGCAGGCGCTGCGTGATAACCCGCATTCGACACGGGTGGTGCATGACACCGGCAATGTGGATGCGGCATTGGCCGCCGCCGATCGTCGCTTTACCCGCAGTTACCTGTGGCCGTACCAACTGCATGCTTCGATCGGCCCTTCCTGCGCATTGGCGGACTACCAGCCGCAGCAGTTACGGGTGTGGTCAGGTAGCCAGAACCCGCATCTGCTGCGTGCCGATCTCGCCTGGCTGCTGGAATACCCGGAACAGCAGATCGACATTATCCGCATGGAGGCGGCGGGCTGCTATGGCCGCAACTGTGCCGATGACGTCTGCGCCGATGCGGCGTTATTGTCGCGTGCGGTAGGGCGTCCGGTACGGGTGCAGCTCACCCGCGAGCAGGAACACCTGTGGGAACCCAAGGGCACGGCACAGTTGATGGAGGTTGACGGTGGGCTGGACGCCGACGGTCACCCGGTGGCCTATGATTTTCGTACTTATTACCCGTCCAATGGCGCACCCACGCTGGCGTTGTTGCTGACCGGAATGGTTGAACCGGTACCGGTGGCTTATGAGATGGGGGACCGCACCTCGGTGCCGCCATATGAATACCCGGAACTGCGCGTCAGCATTGAGGACATGGCACCCATCGTTCGAGCCTCCTGGATGCGCGGCGTGTCGGCACTGCCGAATACCTTCGCGCACGAATCCTATATTGATGAGCTGGCCATGGCGGCCGGTGTGGATCCACTGGAATATCGGCTGCGTTATATCAAGGATCAACGTGCCACAGAACTGATGCTCAGCACCGCCGAGCGCGCTGGCTGGACGCCGCACACCGAACCGATGCAAACCCCGGCGGAAGATGGTGTGTTGCGCGGGCGTGGTTTTGCCTATGCGCGCTATATTCACAGCAAATTCCCCGGCTTTGGTGCCGCCTGGGCGGCCTGGGTCGCCGATGTGGCGATCGACAAGGCCAGTGGCGAAGTGGCGGTCACGCGTATTGTGGTTGGGCATGACGCGGGCATGATGGTCAACCCGGACGGCGTGCGTCACCAGATCCACGGCAATGTGATCCAGTCGACCAGCCGGGTGCTGAAAGAGCGGGTGACCTTCGAAGAATCGACTATTTCCAGCAAGGAATGGGGGGCTTACCCGATCCTGACCTTCCCGGAGGTACCGGAGGTGGACGTGGTGATGATGCCACGGCCTTACGATCCGCCGCTGGGGGCCGGGGAGTCTGCTTCGGTGCCCAGTGCCGCGGCCATTGCCAACGCGGTGTTTGACGCCACCGGCATTCGTTTCCGCGAGTTGCCGATCACTTCCGACCGACTGCGCGAGGCGCTGAACGGCCCGGATAGCGCCCGACAGCAAGCTGCGCCAGCGGTTAAACCCAGGCGCAGTAAATGGTGGTTTGGCGGTGCGGCCGGTATTTTCGGTGCGCTGTTGGGCGTAGCGGCTACGGCACTGCCGTGGCGTGCCGAGATTGCCCCGGTGGCAACCCCTGGTTCGGGTACCTGGTCGGCAGCCACCCTGGAGCGCGGTCGTCAACTGGCCGCCGTCGGGGATTGCGCGGTGTGCCATACCGCTTCGGAAGGGGCAACCAACGCCGGGGGGCTGGCAATGGAGACTCCGTTTGGCATCCTGTACAGCACCAATATCACGCCAGATGTGGAGACCGGTATCGGCAACTGGTCGTTTGGCGCTTTTGACCGGGCGATGCGTCAGGGCATCAGCCGCGACGGGCGTAATCTGTACCCGGCTTTTCCTTATACTTCGTTCAGCAAAATGACCGACGGTGATATGCAGGCGCTGTATGCCTATATGATGTCGCAGCCGGCGGTCGCGCAGAGCAATCCGGCTAACCAGATGCGTTTTCCGTTCAATATCCGCCCGTTGATGGCCGGTTGGAATGCACTGTTTCTGCGTCAGGGCGAGTTTCAGCCGGACCCTGCGCAAACCGCCCAGTGGAACCGGGGCTCTTATCTGGTCAATGGGTTGGGGCACTGTGCGGCCTGCCATTCGCCGCGTAATCTGATGGGGGCGGAAAAGGGGGGCAGCAGCTTCCTTGCCGGGGCGATGGTGGACGGCTGGGAGGCGCCGGCGCTGAACCAACTGGCCACGGCGGAGAAACCCTGGGATGAAGAACAGCTGTTCCAGTACCTGAGCAGCGGTCATTCCGCCGAGCACGGCGTCGCGGCCGGGCCAATGGGGCCGGTGGTCAGCGAACTGGCGACGTTGCCGGAGTCTGACGTGCGGGCGATGGCCAACTATCTGATATCCCTGAGCAGTCCGGCTCAATTAAATGTAGAGCCGCAGGTCAAACTGGCCACCCGTCTGCAACCTGCTCTGGGGCAACAGGCCGGTGAACGTCTGTTTCAGGGGGCCTGTCAGGCCTGCCACAGTGCCGCTGCCGGTGGGCCACAGCTGTTTGGCGTCAGTCCGGATCTGGCCAATAACACCAATATTTTCAGTGAGCGACCGGATAACCTGATCAAGGTGATCCTGCAGGGGATTGCCAAACCTGCCACCGCCGATCTGGGTTTTATGCCGGGCTTTAAGGACAGTTTCTCCGATCGGCAGGTGGCAGATCTGGTGAACTACCTGCGCCAGCGTTATGCCGGTGACAAACCGGCCTGGCGCAATGTGGAAGCGCAGGTGGCCAGACTACGCGCCAATCCGGGCAGCCATTAATCTCCACACTAAGGGCGTAATGCCGGTCAGTTAAGCAAAGTTCTGAATAAGAATGTACGACGTCGTTTAAGTGGGCGTCCCCCTCTCCCGAGGGAGAGGGCCGGGGTGAGGGGCTTTTGCTCCGCCGTTTATTTAATGGTTTATTGGCCTTGTGAATTGAATGTCAAATTTGGCGGCGCTTAAAATATGAATAAACGAAGTTGGGTGATAAAATATCGAAATCTTGCTAACTGTGTAATTAAGTGCCTCGTATAAGATATTCGCTTTAGTTGAGTTTATTATATTGGTGAAAATGGTTTTATATATTGACACGATGCTGGATGGTGTTTATATCTATGTCTGCCTTGCGTTTTTTGAATATGTGGTTTTAATATGAGTGGTGTGAATTTAATTTGGTATGAGTGTTCTATATAACATGTTGGTATTATTGCATATTAATGTTGAATGGGTGTCTTTTGTGAAGACGTTTTGGTCGGTTTTTATTATGGTCATTCTTGCCGTTACGCTATCCCATAATCTGTTTTTTAATGTGGGGATTAGCCAATATAGCGGTCTGTTAAAAATCAATATCCCTTGTGAATTGGCCAAGTGGATGATTTATTTTTTCGTGCTGTTAGGGACAATGACTTTTATGAAGTCAATATATACCTCGGCGCAAGGATTGGTCCGTAAATGGAAGCGTCGCGGTCAGTAAGATGATTATCGACCTATAATGCCGATAAAGGTATAACCCCCAATGACAGGACGTCCCCCCCAGCTTTACCGCGAGGGTTATTTTGCCGCTCAGGCCACCAGGGCCGAGGGGGAAGTGATTATCCCCGCCAGCCTCAGTTTAACCGTCTATGCCTGGGTCAGCGTCCTGCTGGTGCTGGCCATCTTGCTATTCCTAATGTTGGGCGAATATACCCGCAAAGCGCGGCTGGAGGGGGTGGTTATGCCGTCCAGCGGGTTGATCAAGGTGGTAGCCCGCAGCGCCGGGCAGGTCACCGAAAGGCTGGTGGCGGAAGGGGCGGCGGTCAAGGCCGGTCAGGCGCTGTATCGGCTCAGCGGCGAATATTTCAATGGGCAGGGCGTCGGTACGCTGGCGTCGGTTTCTGATTCATTAAATCGCCAATATCGCATGCTGGAGCACCAGCGCGCTCAAGAACTGGCAACCCGCGTTCTGCAGCAAACCGGCGTACGGCAACGCATCGCGCAGCTCAATCAGGAGCTGTCCAGCGCAGACGCGGCAATGCTGCTGGTTCAGCAACAGGCGAAACTTTCACATTCGTTGATGGAGCGCTACCGCAAACTGATCGCCAAAGGCTATGTCTCCGAGCTGGAGTTTCAGCAGCAGCGAATGACGCTGTCGACGGCGCAGGAAAAGGTTGAACTCCAGCGACAGGCGCAGCTGCGGCTAAAACGCGAGCTTGCCGCGGCGGCCTCAGAGCTTCGGACCCTGGAACAACAACAGCAAGGGCGTGACGCCGAGCTTGAACGTCAGTTACAGGGCATTAAACAGCAGGAGATCGAACTGGGCGCCCAGCGCGATCATACGTTGACCGCCCCGGTGGATGGGCATATCGCCGTGGTACTGGCGCGGGCCGGTCAGACGGTAAAACAAAGCGATCCTTTACTGATGATGGTCGCTGATGATGCACAGTTACAGGTCGAATTGTTTGCCCCAAGCAAAGCGGTGGGGTTTATCAAGCCCCAGCAGCGAGTGGGGCTGCGCTTTGCCTCATTCCCCTATGAAAAATTTGGCGTGCAGTATGGCGTCACCCGCGCCATAACCGACACCAGCCTCAGCGCCAGCGAGGCGTTGCTGCAAAACCCGATGGTGTGGAAGGAAAACGAAGGGCATTACCGCGTCATCGTAGCCTTGGATAAAACCACCATTACGGCCTATGGCCGACAGGAGCCGTTGCGAGTCGGCATGACCGTGTCTGCGGATGTGGAGCTGGACAGCCGCCGCCTGTACGAGTGGCTGCTGGAACCGTTATGGAGTCTGCAAGGAAGGATCTGAACATGGACGTTACCGAAGTGATTAACTGGGGATGGCGCAAGCGCCTGCCGTTGATTCGCCAGACAGAATCGGCAGAGTGTGGCGTGGCCTGTCTGGCGATGATTGCCGGATGGCATGGATACCGGGTTGATCTGCCCACGTTGCGAGCACGATTTAACGTTTCGCAGCTCGGCATGACATTTTCGCAGTTGATGAGCTGTGCCGAACAGCTGCACTTAAGTGGGCGCGCCGTGCAGCTGGAACTTGAAGAATTGCACCTGCTGGCGGTGCCCTGCATTTTGTACTGGGACATGAATCACTTTACGGTACTCAAACGGGTGCGAGGGCAGAGGCTGGAATTGCACGATCCGGCTCGTGGTGCGGTAACCATGAGCCTGCGGGAAGCGAACCGTCACTTTACCGGCGTTGCCATGGAACTGACGCCCACTCACCAGTTTACGGTCAAAGATCAGCGAAAAAAGATCCGCCTGTTCGATCTTATTGGCAAGACTCAGGGCCTGAAATCGGCGCTGGGCAGGATCTTCTGTTTCGCCCTGGCGCTCGAAGTCTTTGCGCTGATTGGCCCGCTGATCAACCAACTGGTGATTGATGAAGTGTTGGTGGCGCTGGACGCCAGCCTGCTGACGCTGATCGTCATCGCCATGTTGCTGATGGCCGCGATCCAAACGCTACTGGAACTGGCCCGACAGTGGGCGACCCTCACCATGGCGGTCAACTTCAACATGCAGTGGACGGCGAACGTGTTTCACCACCTGTTGCGGCTGCCAATTAGCTGGTTTGAGGCGCGCAATATGGGGGATATCAGCGCCAAATTCGATGCCGTCGACACCATTCAGGACACGCTGACCACCACGCTGCTCGAAGCCTTTCTGGATGTGTTACTGGTGGTGGGCACGCTGACCATGATGTTTTTCTACAGTGCCAAATTAACCCTGGTCGCGTTGGCCGCCGCTCTGGTTTATGGCCTGCTGCGGCTGTTTTGGTTCAGTACTCTGCGTAAAGCGGCAGATGATAGCTGGGTCGCCGGTACCCAGGAATCCAGCCACTTTCTGGAGAGCCTGCGCGGGGTGCTGAGCCTGCGGGTCAATGGGGCGCTGACGCCGCGCGAATCGGTCTGGCGTAATTTGAATGTTGCCCGCCGCAATGCTCAACTGCACGAAAGCAAACTGATGATGGTGTACGGCATTATGCAGACCGTCATCGGCAGCGTGGTGGGGGCGGCGGTGCTGTGGCTGGGGGCCAGCGCGGTGCTGGCCGGTCAGTTTTCGGTGGGTATGCTGGTGGCTTATATGTCCTTTCAGGGGCGCTTCTCGTCCAGCATCAATGGGTTGATCGACAAACTGGTCGCGTACCGCATGCTGGATGTCTATAACCAACGGCTGGCGGATATTGTGCTCGCGGCGCGTGAAGATGCGGCGTCACAGGCGGCAGGTGGTGCCAATGGGCCTTCAGCGACCTGCGTCTGGCCGAGCGATCGCCCTGCGTTGAGCCTGGAGCAGGTCAGTTTTAAATACGCCGGAACCGAACGTGAGATCCTCTCGCAGGTCTCGTTGCAAATCATGCCCGGTGAGGTGCTGGCGCTGGTCGGAGCCTCTGGTTGCGGCAAGACCACGCTGGCCAAGCTGGTACTGGGGCTGTATCCGCCGACCGCCGGGGTGATCCGCACGTTGGGCATCGAGCACCGGCAGGGGGATTATCAACAGGTTCGCCAGCATATCGGCGTGGTGTTGCAGGAGGACCAACTGTTTCGCGGCTCCATTGCCGAAAACATGACGTTTTTCTCTTCCCGGGTTGATCAGCAAAAGCTTGGCGAATGTGCTCGTCTGGCGCAGTTGGAACAGGACATCGAAAAACTGCCGATGGGTTACCAGACGTTAATCGGCGAAATGGGGGGAACCCTGTCCGCCGGGCAGAAACAGCGCTTACTGTTGGCGCGGGCGTTGTACAAGCAGCCACAGTTGCTGATCCTCGATGAAGCCACCAGTCATTTGGACGTTAATAACGAAACGCTGATTGGCCAGACCTTACGCCAGCTTGGGTTACCCATTTTACTGATCGCCCACCGGCCGGAAACCATCGCCACGGCGGACCGGGTGATCGAACTGGCGGCGGGGCGCATCCGCAGTTTGAGCGTTTGACGGTAAAGCCTTGCCGCAGAGGCTGGGCAGAGTCAGGCCAGCGGTCCGCCCATAATGGTTTCTTGCATACCAGAGAGAATGCGCTCGCCGGTTTCGCTTTTCAGTTCTTCGTACCAGCCATGGGTGATCGCCATCTCTTTGCCGTGGGTGACATCACAGCGCTTACGCGCCTTCAGCACCAGGTCCTTCACCCGGTGGCTGCGTTTTTCCTGATAACGCAACAGCGCGTCTTCAATGCCGAGCGAGTTGGTTTGTAAGGCAATTGCCAGCACCACCGCGTCCTCCATCGCCGCACAGCCGCCCTGGCCGATATCCGGCGTGGTGCTGTGCCCGGCGTCGCCCAGTAATGCCACGCGCCCGCGCACCAGCCGTTCGAAAGGTTCGATATCATGGATCTCAATGCGGTTGATGGTATCGGGGTCGAGCGCGGTAATCAGTTTCTGCACCGGTTCGGCCCAGCCGGCAAAGTAACGCTGCAGATCGGCGCGCGCCGTGCTGCGGTCTTCCGCCAGCCCGGTGGGCAGAGGAACGTCGAAGAAATAGTAGAAGCGGTTGTCGGAGACGGGCATCAATGACACCCGCTTGCCTTCACCCACAAAGGTGGTCCACTGGTCGGCGGGGGCGATGGACTCATCAATGGCTACCAGCCCGTTCCAGTTAACGTAACCGGCATAGCGACGATCCACCCCGTGGCCCAGCACATAAGGGCGAATGGCGGAATGAGTGCCGTCGGCGGCGATCAGAAAATCACCGCTGGCCTGGCTGCCGTCTTCAAACCAGGCGGTCACGCCCTGCGAAGTTTCTTCAATGCCGCTGACGCGTTTGCCGAAATGCACCCGATCGCGGCCATAGGTGTCCAGCAACATCGCCTGTAGCTCGGCTCGGGCCACCGGGTACGGCCGTTCGCCGACGCTGGCGATCAGCGGATCCAGGCTAAAGCGCGTCAGGGTCTGACCGTGCAGGTATTCCTGATAGGCCATATAGTGCATCGGGCCGCCGAGCGCGCGCAGCGGTTCTTTCATCCCCAGATAATTAAGGCATTTTACGCCGTTGGGCCAGATGGAAATGGCGGCCCCGACCGGTTTGATTACTTTGACCGCTTCAAAAACCTCGGTGTCGATACCGACACGCTGTAATGCGATGGCGGTACACAGGCCGCCGATGCCGCCACCAATGACAATTGCTTTCATCTGCTTCTCCCTCATAGCCATGATCGGGAGAAGCAATTTCCATACCAGTCCGCAAACCGAGCGCTGGCGCGCTATCGGGCAGTTGCTTGATGCAATTTGGTGCAATCCATGGGCCGTGACGGGGCATCCTTAGCTGTTCCAGGCATGCAATTGCGCATAGCACAAATCCACAATAGAAAACCCCGCATGAATGCCAGACAGACAAAATAATAGACTACGCTAACTATTAGCCCGTCGCGCTGGTGTATGCAGACGGCGCGCATAAAAAGAATGATTTCGCCGCATTGATTAAGGTTGATCGGCATTTTGGAGCGATGAGCAATGAATCTACCCGAAGTCCCGCTTACCCGGCGGCGTTTTATCGTCGGCGCCAGTGCGCTGGTGATCGGTGCCTATCTGCCGTCTACCGGTGCGCTGGCCCGAGCCAACTCCGCCACGGCGCCTGAAAACAATCCTCATGCAGCCAATGCCTTCGTGCAGATTGATCAGGAAGGCATTGTCACCGTTATCAGTAAACATACCGAGGTGGGCCAGGGGGTGTATACCGGCATGGCGACATTGGTCGCCGAAGAGCTGGACGCCGATTGGTCGCAGGTGCGGGTGGTTGCCGCGCCGGTTGATACCAACGTCTATAAAAATCTGTCGTTCGGTTTCCAGGGCACCGGTGGCTCCAGTTCGGTGGCCAATGCCTATGAGCAGATGCGTCGCATGGGGGCCATGGCGCGTGCAATGCTGGTGCAGGCCGCCGCGCAAAGTTGGAAAACCTCCGCGCAGGAAATTACCGTGCAGGCGGGCAAGATCCGCCATGCCGCCAGTGGGCGTGAAGCGGGCTTCGGCGAGTTTGCCGTATTGGCCAGCCAGTTACCGCCACCCGACCCCGCGACTCTGACACTGAAAGATCCCGCCAATTTTACGTTGATCGGCAAGGCCAGCGGCCTGCACCGGGTGGATTCGCTGGCCAAAACCAACGGTTCGGCGCAATTCACTCAGGACATTCATGAGCCGGATATGTTGACCGTGACCATCAAAAAGCCACCGCGTTTCGGCGGCAAGGTGGCCTCATTTGACGCCAGTCGGGCGCTGGCGGTAGCGGGCGTCGTGGCGGTGAAGCAGACCGATACCGGCGTGGCGGTGTACGCCAAAAATACCTGGGCGGCGATCCAGGGGCGTGAAAAATTACAGGTGGAGTGGGACGACTCGCAGGCCGAGCGACGCAACACCGAGCAGATTTTCGCCGAGTTCCGTCAGGTGGCGCAAAAGCCCGGTGCGGTGGCGAAAAGTCACGGCCAGCCGGACGAGGTTTTTGATAAAGCAGACAAAGTGATCGAAGCGGAATACACCTTCCCGTATGTGGCCCATGCGCCGATGGAGCCGTTGGACGGCTATCTGTTCTGGGACGGCGAAAGCGTCAAGGCGCGTTATGGCTGCCAGATCCAAACCCTCGATCACCAGCAACTGTGCGATCTGTTCCAATTGCCGCCGGAGAAGGTAGAAATTGAAACCATTTTAGCCGGCGGCAGTTTTGGTCGCCGTATCGATCTGGGTAACCCGAAGCTGGGGCCGGATCTGGCCGCAGACATGGCGGCGGCCGCCAAGGCGATTGGCCCTGGGCACGGGGTGAAGGTGGTGTGGACGCGTGAAGACGATATCCGCAACGGCTGGTATCGCCCGATGATCCTGCACCGGCTGCGCGGGGCGATCCGCGGCGGCAAGGTGGTGGGCTGGAGTGACACCGTCGTCGGCCATTCCTGGACGCTCAACAGTGCGATGACGGCACTGGTGGTTAACGGTGTCGATCAGATGATGATCGAAGGTGCCAGCGAAGTTCCTTATACCTTCGAGAGTTTCCGCTGCGACGCCCATATCGTGCCGGGCAAGGTACCCACTACCTCACTGAGGTCGGTGGCCAGTACCCACACCGGCCACGCGGTGGAAAGCTTTATCGACCAACTGTTGCAGGAAACCGGGCAGGATCCGGTAGAGGGGCGATTGGCACTGATGGGGGATGCGCCGCGTGAGGCTGGCGTATTACGGGCGGTGGCGAAAGCCGCTAACTGGCAGGGCGCGAAGGTGGTGGATGGCCGGGCGCGGGGGGTTGGCGTCGCCAAGGCGTTTAATACCCGGGTGGCGCAGATTGCCGAGGTGTCGATCGGCGAAGGCGGCATTCCACGGGTGCACAAGGTGTGGTGTGCGGTGGACTGCGGCGTCGCGGTCAATCCGGATGTGATCCGCGCGCAGATTGAAGGCGGCATTGGTTACGGTCTGAGCATCGCACTGTACGGCAACATTACGCTAAAAGACGGGGTGGTTGAGCAGTCCAACTTCAACAATTTCCGCCCGCTGCGTATCGATGAAATGCCGGAAATAGAGGTGATTATCGTGCCTTCCAGCGAGGCCCCGACCGGCGTGGGTGAACTGGGTGTGCCGACCATTGCCCCGGCGGTCGGGAATGCTCTGGCGCTGCTCGGGCGGCCCCGCAGTTCACTGAGCCTGCCTTTACACCGTCCCAACAGTGACGCCAGCGTCTGACAAGGAGAACAGCATGATAACTTTAACCGTGAACGACCAACCGCTGACGTTTGATGGCGACCCGCATATGCCGCTGCTGTGGTTCCTGCGTGATGAAGCCGGGCTGACCGGCACTAAATTTGGCTGCGGCATTGCGATGTGCGGCGCTTGTACCGTTCATCTGGACGGCGTGCCGGTGCGGTCTTGCATGACGCCGGTCTCTGCCGCCGAGGGCAAGAAAATTACCACCATCGAAGCGATCGGCGAAACGCCGACGGGCAAAGCGGTGCAGGCGGCCTGGGTCAATCTGGACGTGGTGCAATGCGGCTACTGCCAGTCCGGCCAGATCATGAGCGCCAGCGCACTGCTGGCCCAAAGCAAGAACCCGAGCGATGCAGATATTGACGCGGCGATGAGTGGCAACGTTTGCCGCTGCGCTACCTACGTGCGCATTCGCGCCGCCATTCACCAGGCCGCCAAGGCGTTGGATTAAGGGAGAAACCCATGAGCAACGCCCTGAGATGGCTGTTATGGCTGATTGTCGCAATAGTGGTGTTAGCGGGAGGTTACGCGCTTTATACCCTGTTACGTCCGGTCGGCCCGGAGCCTGCTGCTCCTATCGCCGGGGCCCCGGCGAGCATTAGCGATAAGCTGGCCCGCGGTGAATATCTGGCACGTGCCGCCGACTGCGTGGCCTGCCACACGGCGCCTGGCGGCAAACCTTTCGCCGGCGGTTTTGCCTTTAAACTGCCATTCGGCACCATTTACGGCACCAACATTACCGCCGACCCGGAAACCGGGATCGGTGGCTGGAGTGACGATCAGTTTGTGAGTGCGGTGCGTGAAGGCGTCGGTCCACAGGGGAATCTGTATCCGGCCATGCCTTATACTTCCTACACTGGGTTAAGCCGTGACGACGTGCTGGCAATCAAGGCTTATCTGTTCAGCCTGCCGCCGGTGAAGCAGGCGAATCCGGAAAACGGTCTGTCGTTCCCGTTCAACCAGCGCTGGGGCATGAAGTTCTGGAATTTGGCGTTCTTCAACGAAAAACGCTTCGAGCCGAACCTCAATCAGGATGAGCAATGGAATCGCGGGGCCTATTTGGCGACGGCTCTGGGCCACTGCAGCGAATGCCATACCCCGCGCAATCTGGGTTTTGGCATTAATCAGAGCAAAAACCTCAGCGGTGAGGTGATCCAGGGCTGGTTCGCCGGCAATATTACCCCGGATCGGCAGACCGGTATTGGCGCCTGGAGCGAACAGCAACTGTCGCAATATCTGGCCACCGGCCATGCGGAAGGGCGCAGCAGTGCTTCCGGCCCGATGGCGGAAGCGGTGGAAAACAGCCTGCAGTACCTGACGCCGGAGGACAACCAGGCCCTGGTGAAATATCTGCGCAATATCGAGCCGATCGCCACCGACAGTGCCAGCGCGGTGAATCTGCAGCCGAAGGGCGCGACCTCTTCCAGCGCGGTATTACCGGGTGGGCAGGAAGATTCGCTGGGCCGCAGGCTGTTCGCCGGGGACTGTAGCGGTTGTCACCAGTGGAACGGTACCGGTCGCCAGAGTAAATATGCTTCGTTGGTTGGCAGCACCGCGGTTAACGATCCGCAGGGCCGTAGCGTGGTGCAGGCGATCCTCAAAGGTACGCGCATCAGCATTGGTGAGCAGCACGAGTTTATGCCGGACTTTGGTAGCCAATACTCGGACGAAGAAGTGGCTGCGGTAGCCAACTACGTGGTGGGCCAGTTTGGTGAAAAACAAGGCAAGGTGACCGCCAAACAGGTGACGGAGCAGCGTAAGCAGTAACCCTTGGCGAGGGGGTTAACGCCCCCTCGCTACCCATCAGCTTTTACGGCGGGACATTACCAGTTTGTCCCTGGGACGATCTTGCCAGTCGGCAATCTGATTATTGAAGTTATCTGCCAGTAGATAGGCCGGGGTTTTTGCCAGCCAGTCAGACAGCGAAATATCCTGATAAATACCGTTATCCAGTACGATTAGCACTTTGAGATCCTCATCGCCCATATTCTCAATGTAATGACCAAAACCCTGCGGGACATAACCGACGTCTGTCGGTGCATATTCTGCGGTCTGCGCATGGCCGTGTGAACTGAATACCGTCATGCGGCCCTTGCCGGAAATATAGTATTGCCACTCATTGGCGTTGGGATGCCAGTGCAATTCCCGAACGGCACCGGGTTTAACGATTTCGATAATTCCTGTCATGGTAGTTGAAATGGGAAATTCTTTTGACGATACCAAATGAACGCTGCCTGCATCATTTTCAAAAAAAGGTTTTTGCTTCATTAGTTCATAACGGTGGGCCAACGGAGAGTTATTCAAGCCGCCGTCGCTGCTGGGCAGAGGCAGAGCTGGGGGAACCGCACCGCCGACAATATAGGCCTCACCCTGTTTTGCTTTGGAAAATACCGCTGCCGGCATATTGACGCTTTTTTCCAACACCTCTTTGGGCATGTGTGCCACCCAGTCGGTAATGCTGAAAGTACCAAACTCGGAAAAATGGCCGTTATCAAAGGTCAAAACAAAGTGCGCGCCGTCCGCCAGCGCCTGGATCGAGTGCCCGTAACCTTTGGGAAAATACCAAACGTCCCCTGCGCCGAAGTCCGCCACTTCACACTTGCCCTCCGGGTCGATGATGGTGATGCGGGCATGGCCTTCCAGCATAAACGCCCATTCGGCGGCAATGGCGTGCCAGTGCAGTTCGCGGACACCGCCCGGCTCCAGCGTCATATCCACCCCGGCAACGCCTTCAGAAATCGGGAATTGTTCGACGGTGGCCTCTCTGGCCCACCCGCTGGGCAGGCTGCGTTTTTTGCTGTTGGCAAAGACATATTTATAAAGGTCTTGTGCCTCTGCGGCGGGTTGGAAAGTACTGGGCGGGACAATATTGCGATGTTCGTCGGCGCTGGCGGATTTAAGCATACCGCCCATTACGCTGGCTGCGGCTGCGCTGACCGCAGAGGCTTTTAATATATCACGACGCGATAACATATGACTTTCTCCAATATATAGAATGCCTGCCAAAATATCGGCAGGATTTATCTGTTGGTTTTATTGGATTCAGGTGTGTTATTGCCGCATTAAAATGCTCGGCGACGGTTAAATCATAGTGGCTTAGGCCGTATTCACCGCAAATAATTTATTTGTTTGTGTTACCAATTGAGAGAGGCTGTAATTATTGTATTTACTATTAAATAATAATGCATCGGTATCAATTTAATTGTGTTTTTTGTTCAATAAATAATAAACAGAGTTAATTTATTTAGGCGGGCATTTTTTTGTCAGTGTTATTTTAATCGGTTAATTCAACCAATGCGCTAAAGTGGGGCGTGGTGGGCAACATTGCAGTGCATTTTCGAAAATTAGTGATGTTAATCACAAAGCTTAACGCAGGCTATTGCCGAAAAATCACAACTATGACGATACTTTCGCCGCGATCTTAGCGATCGCCAGACATTTTTATTACGGCGTGTTACTGCTCAGGCAGGCAAGACCAAAATAGGAATGCACCTCTCATTGCGATGAGGCGCATTTTGATTTTGGTCTTTTTTTTTGTTTTTTTACGGGGAAACTTTATGGATTACAAACAGCTGGGCCTGGAAATACTGGCGCGGGTAGGGGGCAAGGGCAACGTCAGCAAACTGACGCACTGCGCTACTCGTCTGCGCATGGAGTTTAACGATGACAGCCTGGTAGAGGCGAAAGCGATTGAGGCCCTGCCGGGGGTAATCAGCGTGGTGGAGCGCGGCGGCCAGTTCCAGATCGTGGTCGGCAACAACGTGCAGCAAACTTTCCGCACCCTACAAAAAGAAATCGGCGCTCTCGAGGGGCGACAGAGCGATAAGAAATCACAGGCTCGCGGCGGAGTGGTTTCACAGATCATCAGCGTGATCTCTACCACCTTTACCCCGGTGATCCCGGCGATCACCGGCGCGGGGATGATTAAGGCGCTGCTGGCGATCCTCAAACTGACCGGGACGATAGACGCCGCCAGCCCGACCTATCACCTGCTCGACACCATTGCCGATGCGGCTTTCTTCTTCCTGCCGGTGCTGTTGGCCTATGGCGCGGCGATCAAGTTCGAGTGTAACCCGATACTGGCCATGACCATCGCCGGGGTGTTGTTGCACCCCAATCTGGCGCAGATGCTGGCGGCGGGAGCTCCGATTGATTTTATTGGTATCCCGGTGCGAATGGCCGACTATGCCGGTTCGGTGCTGCCGATTATTTTCACCGTCTGGCTGATGTCTTATATCGAGCGCTTTGCCGAAAAAGTTTCGCCGACGATGATCAAGTTCTTCACCAAGCCGATGATTATTCTGTTGGTCACCGCGCCACTGGCGTTGGTGGTGGTAGGCCCGTTCGGCATTTTCCTTAACGATCTGGTTGCCGCCGGCGCGGCGATCGTCGACGGTAAGGCCAGTTGGCTGATCCCGATGCTGATGGGCGGGCTGCAACCCTTCCTGGTGATCACCGGCACCGCCTGGGCGATGACGCCGATCGCGACCGGTCAGTTGAGCAAAAACGGGTTCGAAATGATTAACGGGCCGGGCATGCTGGCCTCCAATATTGCGCAGGGCGCGGCCACCCTGTGCGTGGCCTTCCGTACCAAAAACAAAAACCTGCGCCAACTGGCGTCCTCTGCCGGTTTCACCGCGCTGCTGGGTATCACCGAGCCTTCGCTGTACGGCGTGACGCTTAAGCTGCGCAGACCGCTGATTGCCGCGATGATCGGTGGTGGCTGTGCCGGTGTTTATGCCGGGCTGAGCGGGCTGGTGCGTTATGCCTTTGTCTCCCCGGGGTTGGCAGCACTACCGGCGTTTATCGGTGAAAACCCGATGAATTTCGTCCATGCGCTGGTCACCTGCGCCATTGCTATCGTAGTGACCTTTGCGTTGACCTGGATCCTCGGTTTTGAAGATCCGGTCGAAGAGCAGGAGACGGCGGTGACGGCCTCTCACCGCGACGCTGAACAGCAGATTTTCAGCCCGCTGTCCGGCCAACTGGTAGCGCTGGACCAGGTGAACGACGATGTCTTTTCCCAGGGGTTACTGGGCCAGGGCGTAGCGATACGGCCGCAGGAAGGGCTGCTGCGTGCGCCGCTGGACGGTGAGGTGGTGACCTTCCTGCCTTCAATGCACGCGGTGGGTATCAAGGGGGATAATGGCGTTGAACTGCTGGTGCACATCGGTATCGACACGGTTAATTTGGCAGGGCAGCATTTTAGCTCCAACCTGAAAATTGGCGACCGGGTCAAGATGGGGGATGAACTGGTGCGTTTTGATCTGGCGGCGATTGCTGCGCTGGGTTACGACCTCACCACGCCGGTACTGGTGGTCAACAGCGAAGATTTCCCACAGTTGAGTTGCCGTCAGCCGGGTCGAATCGGCTTTGGCGAACCGATTATCAGCCTGAATAATGCGCAGCAGGAGCCGGCATGATTTATCAACGACTGAACGATTTCCCCAAAGATTTTCTGTGGGGGGCTTCTACCTCCGCCTATCAGGTAGAAGGGGCCTGGGACGAAGATGGCAAAAGCCCGTCGATTGTAGATATGCTCGATCATCCGCCAGGCACCGCCGACTTTAAGGTGGCCAGCGATCACTATCATCGCTTTCGCGAGGACGTGAAACTGTTTGCCGAGTTGGGGCTGAAGGCCTATCGCTTTTCCATTGCCTGGACGCGGGTGCTGCCCAATGGCACTGGCGAGGTCAACGCTGCCGGGCTGAATTTCTACCGCCAGTTGATTGATGAACTGCTGAGCCATGGCATCGAGCCGGTGGTGACGCTGTATCATTTCGATCTGCCCTATGTGCTTGAGCAGCAGGGGGGCTGGTCTAATCGCGCCACCATCGACGCCTTTGTCGATTATGCCGGGGTGCTGTTCGACGCCTTTGGCGACCGGGTGAAGTACTGGCTGACTATCAACGAACAAAACACCATGATCCTGCACCCTGGGGCCATTGGTACGCCAAAGGGTGGCGTACTGCCGTCCAAACGGGTGTTGTATCAGCAAAGCCACCATATGCTGGTGGCCCAGGCGCGGGTGATGGCGCTGTGTCACCAGCGCTGCCCCGCAGGGAAGATTGGCCCGGCGATTAACACCACTTCGATGTATCAGGAAACCTGCCATCCGCTGGATGCTATCGCCGCCCATAACTGGGAGACGCTGCGTTGCTGGAGTTTCCTCGATGTGGCGGTGCATGGCCGCTACAACCCGCTGGCCTGGCGTTATTTGCTGGACCGCGAACTGGCTCCGCAGATGGAGCCGGGCGATGCGGCGCTGTTGCTGCAGGGCAAACCGGACTATGTGGCGATAAACTACTATTCTACCGCCACCATTGCCGCCAGCCGTGGCGACGCCTCCGATATCAGCGCGCGCGCCGGCGATCAGCAAATCATGCTGGGGGAATCGGGAGTTTACCGTGCAGCGGAGAATCCGTTCGTCGGTAAAACCCGCTACGGCTGGGTGATCGACCCGGTCGGATTACGGCTAACGCTGCGCAAAACGGCCGAACGCTATCATTTGCCAATATTAATTACTGAAAACGGTATCGGTGCTCCGGATGAGTTACAGGCCGATGGTACAATTAACGACGATTACCGCATTGAGTTTATGCGTCAGCATGTCGAACAGATGCAGTTGGCGATCAACGACGGGGTAGAACTGATCGGCTATTGTCCGTGGGCGGCGATAGACGTGGTCAGCACTCATCAGGGCTATGCCAAGCGTTACGGGTTTGTCTATGTCAACCGGGGTGAGCAGGATCTGAAAGATCTGCGGAGAATTAAAAAACGCAGTTTTGACTGGTATCAACGGCTGATTGCCTCCGATGGCCGGCAACGCTAAAAAATAAAGGGTGATGGCCGCGACGATGAAAGTCATTAAGGTACTCAATAATAGCCTGGTGCTATCGACTGACGGCGATAACAATGAAGTTATCGTGATGGGCAAGGGTATTGGCTTTAACAGCAAGGTGGGTGACGTTCTCGACCCGGCCACGATAGAGAAAGTGTATGTGGTGCAAAACAGCCAAAAGGGCCGCGATTACCTGCGGCTGATAGAAACCACGCCGGAAGAGCACATTGAGATCGTGCAGATGATCCTTGCCGAGGCTAACCGCCAGCTCAATGGGCGGATTAACGAGCAGATTTTCTTCACGTTGGCAGACCATATCAGCTTCGCCATTGAGCGCTACCACAAAGGGATTGCTATCCAAAACCGGCTGCTGTTTGAGGTAAAGCGCTTTTATCCGCAGGAATTCGCGGTGGCCACGCAGGCGCTGGCGCACATCAACCGGCGGTTGAACATCAGCCTGCCGGAAGAAGAGGCGGGCAACATCGCTTTCCATCTGGTTAATGGCCAGACCGATGTGCAAAACATGGAGCACACGCTGCTGGCGGTGAAGATGCTGAAAGATATTTTCAATATCATCAAATACCATTTTCGCATCAATATCGACACCGATTCGCTCAATTACTCGCGTTTTCTGGTGCATATGCAGTTTTTTATTCAGCGTATGGTCGAGGGGCAACAGATGACGTCGAAAGACGATTTTATCTTTGCTCAGGTAACCAAAGAGTATCCGCACGCCTACCGTGGTGCGCTGCTGATCCGCGACTACGTGAAAAATCTGCTGCAAATGGAAATGTCGAACGATGAGCTGCTGTATCTGGTGATCCACCTGACGCGCATCGCCGACAAGGAAGATTAGCCGGGTGGCTGCTCGCTGACCGCTTCGGTCACCAAATCGCGAAAACGCGTGATGATGGCCGATGTTCGGTTGTTGCGCAGCGCCAGATAAAGCGGCGCACTGAGCTGGGCCCGATCGTCAATCGTCCGGTAGACAATGCCGTCGCCCCCCAAACGTCGCATCGAGGCCGGCACGATGGAAAGCCCCAAACCGGCACCGACCAAACTGAGGGTCGCGGGCAGGCGCGGGGCCTCCTGAATCACCCGCGGGCTGAACCCGGCGCGGTGGCAGGCCGCCAGAATGGCGTCGTACAAACCCTGACCCGCAGGCCGACGATAAAGAATAAAGGCTTCTTGGGTTAATGCCTCCAGCGGCAAGGGTTGCTCACTGTTGACGGCCAGCGGATGGCCAACCGGCAGGGCGACCAGCATAGGTTCGCGCAGCACCGGTTCAATCGTCAACCCTGGAATGCCGCCCACCGGCGAGCGCACAAAGGCCACGTCAAGGCGTTCATCCACCAGCGCCTCCAATAGTTCACCGCTGCCGGCCTCTTCCAACTGGGTGGTAATGCCCGGCAGGATCTCCCGGTAGCGGCGCAGCAAATTGGGCACAAACGGGTGCAGAGCGGCCGAACTGGTGAAGCCGATGGCAATATGCCCTTGTTCACCCCGTGCGGCACGGTGCACCGCCTCGGTCAGTTGCTCTGCCCGTGCCAACAGGGCACGAGCTTCATTGAACAGCACATTGCCGGCTTCGGTGACGCGCACGCCGCGTGGCAGACGCTGCAACAGCTTTACCCCCAGCTCATCTTCCAGCCCTTGCAACAGGCGGGTTAACGGCGGCTGCTGAATAAACAGTCGTTCGGCGGCGCGGGTGATATTGCCTTCTTCCACCACGGTAACGAACGCCCGCAGGCGACGGAGTTCAATCATAGACATACCTTGAAGGTATCCTTGTTGCTTATGAAATGCATTAGACAGCATGACATGGCGGCGCGCATCATACCAGCCATCATAAAAAGCAATCTGGAAGCGGCAATGTCTGAATCTGATGCAGTAAAAAACAGCCAACTAGCGACCCCTCCGGGTAACAGTGAGCTATTTTTGGGCTTTCTGATGCTGGGGCTGATTGGTTTTGGCGGCGTGCTGCCGCTGGCACGTAACATGCTGGTGGAAGACCGGCGCTGGTTGAGCGGTGAACAGTTCACCGAACTGCTGGGGTTGTGTCAGTTTTTGCCCGGCGGCAACGTGATCAACCTTTCAGTGGCGGTGGGTATGGAGTTTCGTGGGGTACGCGGTGCCTTGTGCGCGCTGCTGGGGCTGATCAGCGCGCCAACGGCGATTGTGGTCGGGTTGGGCATGGTCTACGCCCGTTTCCAGAACGATGCCCATGTGCAACACGTGTTTGCCGGATTGGCCGCTGCGGCGGCCGGTTTGCTGTTGTCCACCGGGATAAAAATGCTGTTACCGCTGCGCGGTAAATGGCTGGCACTGGTGATTGTAGCGCTCAGCCTGATTACCATTGCCTGGCTGCGTTTGCCGTTATTACCGACCATGCTGGTGCTGGCACCGCTGAGCATTCTGCTGCTGTGGTGGAGGGATCCATCATGATCGCTATCTTGATCTCACTGGCATTGATTTTCACCGAATTGTCGCTGCTGGCGTTCGGTGGTGGCATGACCATTCTGCCGGAAATGCAGCGCCAGGTGGTGGAGGTTCATCAATGGATGAGCGCGCAGGAGTTCAGTGCGCTGTTTGCCATGGCGCAGGCCGCACCGGGGCCGAATATGATGATCGTGCCGCTGATTGGCTGGCACGTGGCCGGCTGGGCCGGGCTGTTGGTCTCTTCGGTTGCCAAGTTCGGCCCGTCGTCGATCGTCACCCTGCTGGTGATGGGGGCCTGGCGACGCTTCAAGGATAAACCCTGGCGGCGCAGAGTGCAGAGTGGCCTGGTGCCGGTTACCGTCGGTTTGGTGGCGGCGAGTGGGGTGCTGATTGCCGAGGCTTCCGCGCCAAGCTGGCCGCTGGCGGCGATTATTCTGCTGGCCACGGTCGTGAGTATGAGCAAGCGTATTCATCCGCTGTGGGTTTTGGCGGGCGGTGCGTTAATGGGATTGTTGGTGGCGTGACGACAGGTTTTTTACGCTGCCGTCATGCCAGAAAAGACGGTTATTGGCGTGGCGTCAGCGTAAAGCGCGGCTTGCCGTGATGATTTATCACTTCGTAGCGTTTGGGGGCCGTCAGCGCCAGAAACGCGACCATGCTGCCGTCGGCGTTGGTTAACGTCATACCGTCCGGCGTTGGACGCCAGGCGACCGGCAGTTCGGCGAGGGCCAGCGGCTGCAGACATTGTGCAGAGGCGGTAAAACGGTAGGCGTTGGTGCCTTCGATCAATTCATCGCTTAACTCAACTTCGCAGGCGGCGGCTTTGCCTTCGGCATCGTTCAACTGCCAGTGCCCTTTCAGCGCAGAGGGGGCCAGCAGGGGCAGTGAACTGGCAAAGGTAGTGCTGCTTAACATCATGCTCATAACAACTCCTGTCAGGGCAACGCGCCGTACTGCGCGTATAGAGAGAAATCTCGGCATCGGCCACTCCTTACTGAAATCCGTTAATACCATAGCACGATCCCAGGTTCCGGGTGAGTGAAGGGTAAGAGGTTTTAATTTCCTGTCCTGTATCGAATCGTTATGGTTGCAAGGCTTTAATCAACGCCTGATTAAACTGTGCGGGTTCTTCCATTTGCGGCGCATGGCCCAGTCCCGGAAACTCGATCAGGCGGGCGTGCGGGATCAGTTTTGCCACCTGTTTGCCCAACACATTGTAATGACCAAGTGTAGCCTTGACCGCCGGCGGGGCAATGTCGCTGCCGATGGCGGTGGTGTCGGCGGTACCAATCATCAGCGTGGTTGGCGTTTGCAGATCCTTAAATTCGTAGTACACCGGCTGGGTAAAAATCATGTCGTAAATCAGCGCCGAGTTCCAGGCCACCAGGCGATGCCCCGGCCCGTTGTTCAGCCCGGCGAGCATATCGACCCAGCGGTCATACTCTGGTTTCCAGCGGCCGACGTAGTAGGTATTCAACTCATATTGCCTGATACCTGCCGCGGAAGTTTTCAGTTCACGCTCGAACCATTGATCGACGCTGCGCCAGGGAACACCCTTGGCCTTCCAGTCTTCCAACCCAATCGGGTTCACCATTACCAGTCGCTCAACCGCCTGCGGATACATCAGGCTGTAACGCGTCGCCAGCATGCCGCCGGTGGAGTGGCCGACGATAGTCGCTTTACTGATTTTCAGGTTATTGAGCAACGCGTGGGTGTTCTGCGCCAACTGCTGGAAACTGTATTGGTAATGTTGCGGTTTGGTCGAACTGCAAAAGCCGATTTGGTCCGGTGCGATCACCCGGTAACCGGCTTTGCTCAGCGCTTTGATAGTGTCTTGCCAGGTGGCGGCGCAGAAGTTCTTACCGTGCATCAGCACTGCAGTGTGACCGTTGGCTTCACCTTCTGGCGGCACGTCCATATACCCCATGCTTAACTGCTGCCCCTGAGAGGTGAAGCTAAACTGCTGCAAGGGGTAAGGGTAATGAAAACCCTGCAGCTCTTGGCCGTATTTTGGCGATTCGGTCGCTGCTGTGGCGGTAAAAGCGGTGAGGGCGGCGGATAGCAGCCAACGACGGGGAAATCTCAGCATCCTGATGTCCTTATGAAAAATCGGCAAGAGTCTGAGTATAGCCCTAATGGTTGAGTTTTCAGGGCGACGCCGCCGCTTGTGCCTTGGGTGACATGCCGAGCGGGTTTTCGTTGAAGCTGATGCAGATCGGATTATCTGCGGTTGGAGCGACGAATGGCGCATTGCCAGACGTGACATCGGCCAGTGCGCTGCGGTTCAGCCCTGCCAGCGCAACGGCGATGCGTTATTAAATCTCTTTATTAATAATATCGGCGACGCGCAGCGCAATCGCATACCCGGTCAGGGTTGGATTAACCACGGTGGAACTCGGGTGTACGCTGGTACTGGTGATAAAGAGGTTGGCATGATCGAAAGAGCGGCATTCATGGTTGACCACGGAGTCTCGTGGGTCACTCCCCATAATGGTGGTGCCCATGATATGGGAACTTGGTACCCAAGCCTGAATATCATTCAGTACCTCAGTCGCACCGAACAGACTCCTGAATTGGTCATAGTCTTTATAGAGCAAAGCCATGGCGTTCATGGTGTATTCATGGGCAATGTCATAGTTGATGCGTGGCGTAGGAAGACCCAGTGCATCGCGCTTATTGCTCAAGGTGACCCTGTTGGTCGGATCGGGCAATACCTCGACGTAAGATGCAATCTTCAGGTAGCGCGCGGAATTGTGGCGGATCAAACGATCAAGCTCCGGGCCTACAATACCTTGACTCAGCAACCGGAGGGTAATCAGTTCGTTAGGAACGGTATTATCCAGGAAGTGGCGAATAGCCGCATGCTGGTGCCGCAGCGGCGTGTCGCGCCAGGTGTTGATGCTTCCTTGTTGCGTGGGACCACGTCCCGCCCAAACGGGATCTTTCGCCAGCATAGAGATAGACCGCCCGGTGTGCCCCATCATGTTACGACCTACCTGATCGGATGAATTACCGATGTCCGACATCAGCATCAGTTTCGGCGTTTCTACCCCATGTGCGGCCAATACGAAGTAACGTGCAGTAAGGCGTGTGCTTTCACCCTGCGGATTTTTATAGTGGATAGCGACAATCTTGTTATCCGGTCCTTTTTCAATGCGGTAAGCCACTGCATTGACTAACAGTTTAGCGCCATTCTGTTCGGCCCATACAACAGGTTTATCGCCGGAGAACTGTGCACCAATTGGGCAGATAGGCGCACAGTTATTGTTGCCCGCGCAGATCGGTCGCCCTTGATAGGGGCGCGTCGCGCGTGCATTAGGTTCATCAACAAAGTGGTGATTGACTGTTGATACCTTTTCGGCCACTTGCTGAGTCAAATAGCTCCAGGGCTGCATTGCCATGGGATAAGGTTTAGAGCGCGGGGGATAAGGTTGTTGCCCCAGACCTCGCTGATCGTCGGTGTTTGAACCACTCACGCCAATCTCTTCTTCAGCCTGTTGATACCAGGGTTCCAGCATATCGTAGTCAAGCGGCCAGTCACGGCCATGGCCGTACAGCGTTTTTAATTTGAAATCGCTGGGCAGATTTCGCCAGGTTGCACCGCCCCAGTGCCAGGTGGTTCCACCGACCAAACGCAAGAAAGCAGGCTTTTGGGTGATATTGCCTACGCTCTCGATATAGTCGTCAGAATATTTACCCGAAGCGGATTTGGGCGCCCAGGGTACATCAGGGTAAGGACCGTTATAGTCCGATTTATTGCCATATTGGCGAAATGCTTCAAGGATTTCCGAACGCTTAACGCGAGGGCCAGCCTCTAAAATGGTGACTGATCGTCCCTGTTTGGCAAGGCTGTTGGCGACGGCTCCGCCCAGAATACCGGCACCCACGACGAGAATGTCGCAATCATATTCAATGGCCATATTTGCTCACTATAAATTTTTAATTGTCTAAATTTGGCGTAGCCACCCAGTAATTAGGCTGGGCGCGGATATAAGTAGGGATCACGGTGACATCAATGGTCTTTTGGAACATCAATGCCTTTTCATAACTCACCACTACCGCCTGGCGACCGCGCCCAACATTGCCGGTATAAAAACTTTCTATAATAAGCAACGCCAGTTTTCGGTTTTCATCCTCGGAGGGAAGGGCAGAAATGAAGGATTGAACGTCTTGCGCGCCGCTGATAGACAGCGCTTTTTCCAGGGTGTTGAGGCGGTGATTAAACTGCTCCGTATGGGAGACCAGGGCCGAATACATAGCGGCGGAAAATGCGGGTTCGAGTGTCGGCCTGTTGGTCAGCAACCGGGCCAGTTTCAAAAAGGCATCCACACCAGGTCTATCATCCACCAACTTGAGCGGGGCTGAAACGACATTGATAGACAGCAAGGTGGCGCCCACGATAGCGCTGCTTTTCAGCAGGCGACGTCGGGATAAGCCATAGCTCGATTTATTTTTCATATACGACGTCCTAATTGCTGGAATCACGGAGCTTTTTAACCTGATCGGCGTCCACGGTGAGCTTGTGCCCCGCAAAACTTTCCACCAGGTATTCAGCCAGTTGTGCCACTTGCTCATTGCTTAATTGGTCGGCAAACGCGGGCATGAAGTAGTGTTCCTTGCCATTGTTCACCTCGGCACCTTGTAAGATGACTTTGATCAGATTGTTGGTGTCCATGGCACCGACAACGCTGTTGCCGACCATGGAAGGGTAATAGCCGTCCGTTGTTCCGCTGCCTGTTCTGCCATGGCAACTGGCACAGTTGTTTAGGTAAACGTTGGCTCCGGTGGGCTCGTTATTTTCTATTGGCTGAATCTTTGATGAGCGAGGTCGCGTTTGGTTATCACCTACGGACGGTATATCTCTTAAATACAAAGCGATAGCCTGTAGGTCCGCATCGTCCATTTTGCTAAAACTATGGGTGACCGCTTCAGCCATTGAACCGGCAGCCTGAGCCTTAAACGGCACATTGCCGGTTTTCAGATATTGCACGATTTCCGGCTGTGACCAGCTACCGATTCCCGAGGCCGTGTTGCTGGTGATGTTAAAAGCTTCCCAGCCGCCAATCTTCGCACCGGCCAGGAAACCTTTCTGGCTTTCGTCATAGGCTTTTTCCTGCATGCCTAGCCCGCGGGGGGTATGACAGGAGCCGCAGTGCGCCGCGCCCTGTACCAAATAAGCGCCACGGTTCCACTCTGGGCTCCGGTCAGATTTGTATTGATAAGCGCCTTTTTCCAGGAACAGGGTATTCCATGCGATCAGCGGCCAGCGCATAGTGAGTGGCCACGGGAAGTCTGGCTCCTTATTTTCTTGATTAACAGGTTCAACGCCATGCATAAAATAGGCATAAAGGCTGGCAATATCATCATCAGTCAGCTTGGTATAAGACGGGAATGGCATTGCCGGATAAAGATTCGAGCCGTCGCGCCTGATACCTTCACGCAACACTTTCTTGAAGTCGTCCAGTGAATATTCGCCAATGCCGTAGGTTTTATCTGGCGTGATGTTGGTAGAATAGATATTTCCCATCGGCAGAGGCATGGCTAAGCCGCCACTGAAAGGTTTGCCTCCGGATGCCGTGTGACAGGCCACACAGTCAGAGGCGATAGCTAAATAGCGGCCTTTTATCAGCCTGAGATCCTTACCTGCATCGACAACTTCAGCGTAACTCAGAGAAGTAGATAAAGAGATTGCCGTGACGATAAAACCGGCGATGATCTTTATCATTAAATGAGGAATCTTATTGCTCATCTTTATTTTCCAAACCAATTGGTTAATAAAATACAAAAAATTACCATAATACTGTAACGGTTTAGTATTAAATGTATTGATTTGATGGCATGAATGTCAATGCTGATCTCAGGCTTTCAGCATTAATTGTTAATTTTTATTGGTTATAATAAAGAGGGGGATTCACTTGTGATCGTTTAGAACAGGATAAAACGCCTTCCAGAAGGCGTTATTTACTCATTTTATGCCGCCCGGCGTCGCCATAACCCAGTGAACCGGCCCGGTTTGGCGAACATCACCAGATTACCCAGCAGGATCAGGCACAGGCCAATCACCGCATTCAGGTGCCACTGGTAGCCTTCATAAATTGTCGAAATGCTCAGTGCCACCAGGGGGAACAACAGGGTGCTGTAGGCTGCGGCACCGGCACCGATACGGCCCAGCAGGCTGAAATAGGCCGCAAAGGCAATCACCGAACCGAATATCGCCAGGTACAGCAGTGAGCTGATATAGCGAGTGCTGAACTCAATCTGGAATGACGCACCCTGGGCCAGGGCGATCAGCGCCATCAGGATAGCGCCATAGCTCATGGCATAGGTATTGGTAGACAGAATATCCAGACCGCGCCGCTGGTGCCGGGAGCTGATCATATTGCCCAGAGAAAAACCGAAAGTGCCGAGCGCGCTCAGCCCAATGCCTTTCAACAGCTCCGGCGCCAGTTGCGTGGTGACCAGATCTTGCCAGAACAGGGCGACGATCCCGGTGATACCCAGCACCGCCGCCGGCAGCAGGTTCGGGCTGGGACGTTGCCGAAAGAAAATTAACCCGTTGACCGCGTTGAACAGCACTGCCATTGAGAAAATCACCGATTCCAGCCCGCTGCTGATATAGGCCGCCGCATGGTAGAAGCAGTAAAAGTTGAACCCGAACACACAGCAGCCTTGCAGGATACAAAACAGATGGTCACGCAGCGTAATGCGGCGCAGGCGGCGCGCCAGTAGCAAAATAACCAACATTATCAGCGCGGCGACCACAAAGCGGTAACTGATGGACACGGGAATAGCCACCGGGCCTTCCTGCTGCAGGGTAATCGCAATCCAGGTGGTGCCCCAAATCAGCACCACGGCAAGGTACAGCAGCGTATTCATAATAGACTCCAGCAAAATAGACCGGCTCAGTATCCGTCGTTGCCTGTCGGCGTGCTTTCAGCGCTTTGCGTACAATTGCATATTCTTGCGCTTTTTTTGGCAAAAGCGCGGGCTGACGGCTGGTGTGGCGCTGCGCCACTCTCTACACTGGGTGGATGGGTGAAAAAGGGGACGGCGATGTCCGGCTACAAGGCGTTTGAAACACTGCGGGAACATAAAGCGCGGTTGCACAACAGCGTGCAGCTGGGTTCTGGCGTGGAACTGGCCGCCTGGTCCAACTGCAATGACCGTATTACCCAGGAAAGCGCCGATCACCATACTCTGAGTCTGTATATTGCCGACGGTTATGAGTGCTATCAAAAAGTGCCCGGTGGCTGGAAGAACGGCGGCGGGCCGGATCGCTTCTGCATTATGCCGCGTCAGTATGAATCTACCTGGGACGTGCGCAGCGATTTGTCTTTCGTGCACCTTTACTGCACCGACCAGCATTTGCGTCAGGTGGCAGAGCAAACCTGGGATCGCAGCCCGGCGGCGATCAATCTCGAACCCTACGCTTTTGGCGAGGATCCGCAGATCACACTGCTGTATCGCCAGTTTTTACTCAACTGCGACTGGCATGAGCGCGCCAATCAACTGGCACTCAGCAGCGCCACAACCCTGCTGATGTCACACCTGATCCAGCGTTACAGCCAATTGCAATGGGCGTTACCGCAGGTCCGCGGCGGCCTGGCTCCGGCGGTCGCCAAACGGGTGAAAGGGTATATTGAGCAGCATCTCGACCAGCCGTTGTTGCTGGCAGACCTGGCGGCACAGGCAGGGCTGAGTGAGTTCCATTTTGCCCGGATGTTCAAACATGACACGGGCCTGGCACCACATCAGTTTGTGATGCGCGCGCGGCTGCAGCAGGCAGAAAAACTGCTGCGCCACAGCCTGCTGCCACTGACGCAGATTGCGCTGGAGTGCGGTTTTAGCTCCTCCAGCCATTTCAGCAACCGCTTCAAGGCGGCCTATGGATTTTCCCCAACGCAAATGCGTCAGGGGCGTTGATAGCCAACAGGAGAGAACATGGAACAGCAGTTCGCAGGACTGGGCGTGTTGTTTATCGCCGGATTTGGGCCGATTACTCAGCATACGGAACAAAGCAAGGCGTTCTACGCTGACGCGCTGGGGCTGCCGCTGAAGCCCATGGACGGCAATGCCGATTATTTGCTGACCGAGCATGGCGCACTGGAGGGGGTTAAACACTTCGCCCTGTGGCCTTTGGCGCAGGCCGCACAGTCCTGCTTCGGCAGTGAGCAATGGCCTGCCGATTTGCCGGTGCCGCAGGCCTGGATGGAATTTGACGTTGCCGATATGGCACTGGCGACTCAGGGGTTGATCGATCGCGGTTATCGTTTGCTGGTAGCCAACCGCAAAGAACCCTGGGGCCAGAGCGTCACCCGGTTGCTCAGCCCGGAAGGGCTGTTGATCGGCGTGACCTTTACCCCCTGGTTACGTGATTAACCGTTAATCAACGCTCTCCCTCTTGGCCGGAGGGAGAGGACTTCGCTTCGACCTTGTTAAACTGGCTGCGCAGTTGCAGGCAGTTAATCAGCACCAGCACCGCCGTGACCACAAACACCCAGCGGAAGCCCATCAGCGCCGAAACGCCAGAGCCAATCAGCGGCCCCACCACGTTACCGAGATACATAAATGACTGGTTATAGCCGAAGATGCGTCCGGTGACCTGATCGGAAGAGTACTTCAGCAGCAGCGTCTGCACCGCAGGCATCAAGGCACCATCGGCAAACCCCAACAGAAAACGCAGGATCCCCAACTGGAGCGGCGTTTCCACCCAGGCCATGATGGCAAATAGCACCGTAGTCAATCCCAATGCGGCCAACAAAATGCGTGCGGTGCCGATACGGTCGCCAAGCCGGCCGAGGCGCGGGGCAGACATCAATGCGGCAACGCCAGGAACGGCGGCGATCATGCCGCTAATAAAGGCCAGATTGCCACTATCACCGGACAAATCCTTGATAAACAGCGTCAGTATCGGACTGATCGATGAGTTGGCTAATTGGATCATCAGAGTGCTGACAAACAAGGTCACAATCAGCGCCGGATAGGGCAGCGACTGGAATACCGCTTTACCGCTTAATCGATCGGCTTTTTTTACCTCGATATGGCGTTCTTTTATCAGGAACAGGGTAATCAGGAAACTGACAAACATCAGCACGGCGGTGACGAAGAACACCACGCGCAGCCCCAGATGGTCGGCCATCAGGCCACCCAACAGTGGGCCAACGATCACCCCGGTCACCGGGCCGGTAGACAAAGTGCCCAAAGCCCAGCCGCTTTTGTCACGCGGTACCTGTGAAGCGACCAACGCCATGGCATTGGGGATATAGCCGGAGGTCAGCCCCATCAGTGCGCGCAGTGCAAACAGCTGATAAACGTTGGTGACCATACCCTGCAGCGCAATCACGACGGCCATTCCCAACGAAGCACGCAGCAGCATGAGCTTGCGGCCCTTGCGGTCTGCCAGGCTGCCCCACAGCGGTGATACCAGCGCTGAGACCAAAAAAGTGCCACTGAACACCAGTCCGGACCAGATACTCAGCGACTGGTGGCCACTGACGCCGAGCTGTTCGACGTACAGCGGTAGAAAAGGCAGGATTTGGCTCATTGCCAGCCCGGTGAAGAAACAGCCGAGCCAGACTGAGATCAGATTGAGTTTCCACGCTTCCATCAGCTTGTCGTACCACTTTGAATTGGGAGGAATTTATTGAGCAGAGTAATAATAACACCGGTTATCAGAGGCTGCCGGGCGAAATCAGTGAACAAAAGTAAAACCCGCCGGGCGGCGGGTGCGTTTACTGCTGGTTATCCTGCTCCACTGCGTCATACAGCCGTTGCAGGATGTCCGGGAAGGCGGACTGTACGCGGTTCCAGCTAGGCACAAAGGGTTTGTCACCGGGATTTTCGCTAAAGGCGTGGCCAGCCTGAGAAATGACTCGGGAGAACAGTTCGACCGCCGATTCTTCGCTGTGACGATCGAAACCCAGGCCGTTCATTTTGGCGTCGTGCTCGAAGGCGTCGATCATATCCAATGCGGTGCGGTAATAAGTGGCGCGCAGCACGCGGAAAGAATCACTGGTGATCGGCACCCCCTGGATCGCCAGCTTGCGATACAACGCCTTGGTAATGTCGCTCGCCATACGTTGCAGGCCGGTGTTCGGATCATCCTCCGACATTGGCTGATGCTTGTGGTCGTAATGGTCGGCGATATCGACCTGACAAATTCGGTTGGTGGCGGTGTTCCGGTGGATTTCCGACAGTACGCCAATCTCCAGTCCCCAATCGCTGGGAATACGCAAGTCATTGAGGATATGGGTGCGCATGGCGAACTCACCGGAGAGCGGGTAGCGGTAGCTGCGCAGATAGTCGAGAAAATCCGAGTTGCCATAGACCTTTTGCAGTGATTTCAATAGCGGAAACACCAGCAACCGACCCACGCGGCCATTCAGCTTGCCGCCAGCCACCCGGGCGTAATAGCCCTTGCAGAAGTCGTAATGAAACTGCGGGTTGGCCACCGGGTACAGCAGACGCGCCAGCATGCGACGATTATAGGTGACAATGTCACAATCGTGCAGCGCCACACAGCTGCTGCGGCGCGATGCCAGGGTATAACCGACGCAGAACCATACGTTGCGGCCTTTGCCCGGCTCGTTGGGTGCCAGTCCTTCGGCGCTGAGCTGTTCGGCAATCGCCGTCAGGCGCGGCCCATCATTCCACAAAATCCGGTGGCGCTGTGGCAGGCGCGAGAAGAAGGCTTTGGCGTGCAGAAATTGCTGATGGTTGGCGCGATCCAGGCCAATCACGATTTCCTCCAGATAGGGCACCTGTGCCAGCGTATCGACGATCTTGTCCAGCGCGGGGCCCTCCAGCTCGGAATAGAGTGAAGGCAAAATCAACCCCATGGTGTTGCGGCCGGAGAACACTTGCAGCTCATATTCCAGCTCGGCCAAGTCACGTTGGGCCAGATTGTGGAAGTTGGTGATGATGCCGTCCTGGTAAAATTCACTCATGTTGAGATCTCCCGTTAAGCAGAAAATGATCCAATCCTTCGCACCAGCCCTGTGGGCCTTGCTGTTGCGTGCGGTACAGCCGGCCGGAGAAGTCGTTCGGTAAAGTAAGCGGCTGGGCCTGCTGGCCACGGATCAATACCGCCAGATTGCTGGCGTGCAGCAGGGAGAGGTCATTGGGGCCATCGCCCAGACTGAGGGTGGTTAAAGGCTGGCGCCGGGTTAATTGATAACGCGCGGCCAGCCAGCGGGCGGCATTGCCCTTGCTGACCTCTCGGCTCATCAGGTGATAAAAGCGTCCCCCCTGAGTCAGATGCAGGTCGTGTTGCGCCAGCAGGGTGCGAAAGTGTTCAAGTTGGCGATCGGTGCCTGCCCAACGAAGCGGTTCAGAACCGGCACGTTGCCGTGCCTGGCGGGCTTGGGGCAGGGTTAAGCCAGTCCAGTTTGCCACCGTCGCGGCATCCACATCGGCAAATCCCTGGAAGGCGAAACCGGTCTGGTGGCGCAATGCCCGCAAGGTTGCCGTCAGGCTGTGGTAATCGGCCCCCAGGGTTTTCGCCGGGTAGTCGGGTTGGTCGTGCCATCCCTCGGGAAAAACAATCTGCGCGCCGTTTTCGGCAATAAAGGGCCAGTGGCTCAGCCCCAGTTGCTGTTGCAACGTGCAGACCTCGGCGGCGGTTTTACTGGTGGTGATGATCAGCGGCGTCTGGGCCTGTGCCAGACGATCCAGCCAGGGCTGCGCCGCGTGCCAGCGGTAGCTGTGGTGATCCAGCAGTGAACCGTCCAGATCGGTAAAAATCAACAGGTCGGGACTCAGTTTCAGCATTTCATCTCCATTCTATCGTGCACAATTCGCTGATAAATAGGCGGATTACTTTGTTTTAACGCGGGAGACCGAGAGGGAGATTTATCGCCGCACGCACCTTAAAACTGTGATGCAAATCACAATTAACCCTAACGGGTTATCGGCGGGGGCGCAAGTTTTGGCCAACGCGGGTGACAGGGAACCTTTGCTTTTGCGCGGCAAAATGAGGAAGTATCAGGGAGCCCTGCGGGCTTAAGGCGCTATCAGTCGATTAAATAATATTTGCTGAATATCCTGCTTTTGTGCAAGAAAAGCGTGCACGGTAATGAGTGAATCTTCGAGCGAATAGATGACGCGATAACCATTTACCGTATTACATTCACGGTATTTATCGCAGCCAATCTTTAAAAGTTCAGGGCATATCTGACAACCGGTTGAGAACTGACTTACCCTTGCTTCAAACGCGGTGATGATCTCGCCCACGACAGGCATCGGAGGGACATTATTGGCTTTAAGATGACGGATAATCTCGACCAGGGTGCTTTTTGCCGTTGCGGTATACTCAATATCAAGCTGTTCCTTCATGCGACATCTCCTTTTTACCGCATTAGTTATCTATATCAGCCAGTAACTGGTCGCGGGTATAAACTTTCCCTTCTTTTTTGTCTTTTTCAGACAGCGTTAGCAATTTAAGCAAGGCAATAGCGTCATCCCGTTGCTTGCGCTCTTCATAAGACTCGATCACATAAGCCGGTGTGCCATTTTGCGTAACCAGAATAGGTTCAGACAAATCGAGCGCGGCGGCGTGTTTCTTTACATAGCTAATGGTTTCAACTTTCATACTGCTCTCCTCGCTGAACGAATGTGTCAAATTTAGTCCATATTAAGACCATAAGCAATGTGCCAGACACAACCGAATTTGCTACTTTGTGACAGGGCGATTTTCGCCGCTAAATGAATCAGGAGGTAAAGGTGCCCCAGGAAAAACCGAGCATTATTCTGCGCCCAATGATCGACACGGATCTTCTGGCCGCGTTCGAACTGTCGCAACAGATACAGTGGCCCCACCGGCTGGAGGATTGGCAGCAGGCGTGGTCGTTGGGTGCCGGTGTGATAGCCGAGGCCGAAGGGCAGGTGGTGGGCTGTGCGCTGCGCTGGCTGTGGGGTGAACAGCGTGCCACGCTGGGGTTGGTGATTGTTGCCGAGCAGCAGCGCGGGCAAGGTATCGCCAGGGCCATGTTGCAGCAGCTGATGGCACCATTGACGCCTTATCAGATTCATTTGGTAGCGACTGAACAGGGAAAACCGCTGTATCGGCAATTGGGGTTTATCGAACAAGGGACGTTGGCGCAACATCAATGCCGGGAGTTGCCAATGCGCAATGCCCAGCCTTTACCGGAAGGTTTACTCCTGCGCCCGGCATTAGCATCGGATATTGCCTTACTGAGTGAGCTGGATTTTGCCGCCAGTGGCCTGCGACGTCAGCCATTGTTGGCGGAGATACTGGCCAGCGCCGAGCAGGCGCTGGTGCTGGAACGCCACGGGATGGCCGTCGGTTTTGCTTTGCGCCGTCGTTTTGGCCATGGCAGCATGATCGGCCCGGTGGTGGCGCCTGAACTTGCCGACGCGGTTATCCTGATTGATGCCTTATGCCACCCCTGCAGCGGCCAGTTCGTGCGGGTAGATACGCCGCTGACCACTGGTCTTGGCGAATGGCTGAACCAGCGCGGCCTGCCTTGCGTGGATACGCCCACCATCATGGTTCGTGGTACACCTCATAGACCGGATTGCCATCTTGCACAGACTTTTGCACTGGTTTCGCAAGCCTGGTCATAAAATTGAAATTAAGGGTTCACGGCGGTGCATTGCCAGATGCATTGCCCAATTGTTGTGCAATAGTTATCAACTGATGACTATGTTGTAACCGCATGCGCTACCGCTTCTGCAGCGCCATACGCCGCCATGCGATAATTTTCCCCCAGCAGTTCGCCATTGGCACGGGCCATGCATTGTCATCATCAGTCTTTGTTACCTGAGTAACAGAGGGTGGCATAATGACAACTCAACAACAACGGGCGAACTATGGCTGAGCATCCAGATGTGATCGCACAAATAGAAGCGTCATTTGCGGTACAGACCCCGACCGGGAAACGTATCGCCGGATATCTGCTGGCCAACTTGGCGCAGGTACCGTTTGAAACGGCAGACAGCATCGCCCGCAGCACCGCCACCAGTGGCATCTCTGTGGGACGGTACCTGCGTAGTCTGGGTTACCGCAATCTTGACGATTTGAAACGCACGCTGCGTGAACAGGGGACGGCGCTGTATCAGCCCTGGGGCGTGACCGACCGTCTGGGCGCTTATCGCCAACGTCGCGAACAGCCACAGCCGCAAAAACTGCGCCAGTCGTTAACGCTGGAGCTGGAGGCTGTCGAGCATGTTTACCAATTGGCCGGCGGTGATGCCTTTGCCCAGGTCAGCCGACAGTTGGCGCAGGCGGAAGCGGTGTTTGTGATCGGTATTCAATCCACGCGCGGCATCGCCAACGCCTTCTACAGCCATCTGGAATATCTGCGGCCCAAAGTCTATTACGCCGACGGACTGTCCGGCACCTACGTGGAATCACTCAATTCGGAATTCAGCGCGCCTTATCTGGTGCTGACTGACACCCGCGCCTATTCCACTATCGCCCAAAAATATTGTCAGGCTGCCTGTGCCCGCGGGCTGCGGCTGGCGCTGATCACCGATATTTACTGCCCGTGGGCAAGGGATTACCCGATTGATCTGCTGCAGGTGAAAACCGACACCGGCCAGTTTTGGGACTCACTGGCACCGCTGAGCTGTCTGTTCAATCTGCTGCTGTCTTCGGTGCTGGAACAGGGCGGCGCGGCGGTGGAGCAACGGCTGGCCAATAACCGCAGCCTGCAAAAAGAGCTGGGGCAATTTGAATCTTAATCACTATTTAATCACTATGGGAAAACGCAATGAGTGACAATGTAACGTTAGTCGATTTGACCGAAGCCTTTCCCGAGCTGCCTATCGACTTGAAATACGCCAGCGCCGACAACCTGACCGGCCGGGCGATTTATCTTGAGAGCCGCTGCCTGCTGCATCCCGACGCGGTGCAGGGATTAGGGCGCTGTTTGCTGGCGGCGCGGTTGGCCGGTTTTTCCCTGCTGGTGTTCGACGCTTATCGGCCACAGCAGGCGCAGGCATTGTTGTGGCAGGCGTGTCCGGATCCGCAATATGTCACCAGCACGCTAACCGGTTCGCACCACAGCCGGGGCGTGGCGATTGACGTGACGCTGCTGGATGCCGCCGGTGTGGCGCTGGACATGGGCACCGCTTTTGATGAGATGAGCGAAAGATCCCACCCGTTTTACCCTGATTTCCCTCCGGAGGTGCAGCGCAACCGGCTGCTGCTGAATGCGGTGATGGCCGCCGGAGGTTTTCGCGCTATCGCCAGCGAATGGTGGCATTTTGAGCTGCCCAACGCGGGCGAGTATCCGCTTTTGGCCGATCGCTTCGGCTGTTTTTCTTACGATTAAAACAACACACATTCAACGCATCAGGAGCTTTGTTTATGAATCAGATCAAATACGCCGCTCTGGCGGCTGCAGTGACGTTGGGCATGGCGGTAATGGGGCAGGCGCAGGCCGCTGTACCCAAAGACATGCTGGTGATTGGCAAGGCGGCCGACCCGCAAACGCTGGATCCGGCGGTGACCATAGATAACAACGACTGGACGGTGACCTATCCGGCCTACCAACGACTGGTACAGTACAAAACCGAGGGTGGCAAAGGCTCGACTCAGGTGGAGGGCGAGCTGGCAGAAAGCTGGACGGCTTCTGACGATCAGCTGGTGTGGACCTTTAAACTCAAACCCGGCAACAAGTTTGATGATGGTTCGGACGTTAATGCCGAGGCGGTGAAGTGGTCGTTCGAACGCCTGATGAAAATTGGTCAGGGGCCTTCCGAAGCTTTCCCGAAAGACTTGCAGGTGACGGCGGTGGATCCGCTAACCGTGCGGTTCACTCTGAAAACCCCGTTTGCACCGTTCCTGTACACCCTGGCCAACGACGGGGCCGGTATTGTTAACCCGGCCATCGCCAAGGCTAATCCGGCGGACGAAGGTAAAGCCTGGCTGGCGAACCACAGCGCCGGTTCCGGCCCGTACAAATTAGACCGTTGGCAAAAAGGCCAGCAGCTGGTGCTGGTACCGAATCCGCATTACAGCGGCGCCAAACCGGCCTTTAAGCGGGTAACGGTGAAAATCATCGGCGAAAGCGCCACCCGTCGTTTACAACTGACCCGTGGTGACCTGGATATTGCCGAATCCTTGCCGATCGACCAGCTTACGGCGTTGAAGAACGAAAACAAGGTGGCGGTCAATGAGTATCCGTCGCTGCGGGTGACCTACTTATATCTCAACAACGGCAAAGCGCCGCTGAATCAGGTTGATCTGCGCCGCGCCATTTCCTACGCGGTGGATTACCAGGGCATGGTGAAGGGCATTCTTGGCGGCAACGGCAAACAGATGCGTGGCCCGATCCCGGAAGGCATGTGGGGATATGACGCCACCGCGCAGCAATATAGCCAGAATGCGGACAAGGCCAAAGCAGCACTGGCGGCGGTGAAGGACAAACCGGCTTCGCTCAATTTCCTGTATTCGGTAAGCGACCCCAACTGGGAGGCGATAGCGCTGTCGGTACAGGCCAGCCTGGCGACGGTGGGCATCAACGTCAAGCTGGAGAAACTGGCCAACGCCACCATGCGTGACCGTATCGGCCAGGGTAACTACGACATCGCCATCGGCAACTGGAGCCCGGACTTCGCCGACCCCTACATGTTCATGAACTACTGGTTCGAATCCGACAAGAAAGGGTTGCCGGGCAACCGTTCGTTCTACAGCGATCCGCAGGTGGATGCGCTGCTGAAGAAAGCGGTAGCGGTGTCCGATCAGCAGGTGCGTACTGCCGATTACCAGGCGGCGCAGAAAATTGTCATCGACCAGGCGGCCTATGTTTATCTGTTCCAGAAAAACTATCAGGTGGCGATGAACAAAGAGGTGAAGGGCTTTGTATATAACCCGATGCTGGAGCAGGTGTTCAACGTTGGGCAGATGAGCAAGTAATCTTCTTCGGGCAGCCGTTTGGCTGCCCCTGCACCATGGGAAATCGCTATGAACGTTTGGAGCCTTATCCGTCAGCGCTGCTGGGGGTTGGTGCTGGTGATGTTCGGGGTGTGCGTTATCACCTTTACCATTTCTCACCTGATCCCCGGCGATCCGGCGCGGTTACTGGCCGGTGACCGCGCCAGCGAAGAAATTGTCCAGCATATTCGCCAGCAACTGGGGTTGGATCAGCCGTTATATGTGCAATTTGGCCGCTACGTGCTGGATCTGTTGCATGGCGATCTGGGAACTTCCATTCGCACCGGGCGACCGGTACTGGAAGATCTGCGGGCCTTCTTTCCCGCCACGCTGGAACTGGCTTTTTGCGCCTTGTTGCTGGCAATCGCGCTGGGGGTACCGCTTGGCGTGGTATCGGCGGTTTATCGCAATAAATGGCCCGATCATCTGGTGCGGTTACTGTCGGTGACCGGTATCTCCACTCCGGCATTCTGGCTGGGGCTGGGCGTCATTATCCTTTTTTACGGCCAACTCAATCTGTTACCCGGCGGCGGCAGGCTGGACGACTGGCTGGATCCACCAACCCATATCACCGGCTTCTACCTGCTCGATTCCCTGTTGACCGGCAATGGCGAAGCCTTCTGGAACAGCCTGCAGCACCTGATTTTGCCGGCGCTGACCCTGGCCTTTGTTCACCTCGGGGTGGTGGCGCGGCAAATTCGATCGGCGATGCTGGAACAGTTGGGAGAAGACTATATCCGCACTGCGCGCGCCAACGGTCTTTCGCATTGGCGCGTGGTGCTCGGGCATGCGCTGCCCAACGCCCTGATCCCGTCAGTGACGGTGTTGGGGTTGGCGCTGGGGGATTTACTGTATGGCGCGGTACTGACCGAAACGGTATTCGCCTGGCCGGGTATGGGTGCCTATGTGGTGGACTCCATTCAGGCGCTGGACTTCCCGGCGGTAATGGGCTTTGCCGTGGTGGTGTCCTTCGCCTACGTGATGGTGAATTTGATCGTCGATCTGCTTTATCTGTGGATCGACCCGCGAATGGGGCGCGAGGGATAATGACAATGACTCAAATCGAACAACCGCCGGCGGCGCAACCGGCCTTGCGTTTTGTCAGCCTGCGCCGTGCCTGGTACCGCGTGCGGCGTAGCCCGCTGACGTTACTGGGTGCCGCTATCATGATTGCCGTACTGTTCCTGATGCTGTTCTCGCCGTGGCTGGTACCGCACAACCCGGATGCGATTGATCTTACCGCACGCCTGCTGCCGCCTTCGGCAGAACACTGGTTCGGTACTGATGAAGTAGGCCGCGATCTGTTCAGCCGGGTACTGGTCGGCAGCCGTCAGTCGGTGGCCGCCGGGCTGGCGGTGGTGGTGCTGGCGGGGGGCATTGGCTCGCTGCTTGGCTGCTTCTCCGGCGTGATGGGCGGCACGGTGGATGCGCTGATTATGCGTTGCATGGATATTATGCTGTCGGTGCCTTCGCTGGTGCTGACCATGGCGCTGGCGGCGGCGCTCGGCCCCAGCCTGTTCAATGCCATGTTGGCTATCGCGGTGGTGCGCATTCCGTTTTATGTGCGGCTGGCGCGTGGCCAAACCTTGACGCTACGCCATCAGGCCTATATGCAAGCGGCGCGCACCTTTGGTGCCTCGCGTTGGCACCTGATCGGTTGGCATGTGCTGCGTAACGTAATGCCGCCGTTGGTGGTGCAGGCGTCGCTGGATATTGGCACGGCGATCCTGATGGCGGCCACGCTGGGCTTTATCGGCCTGGGTGCCCAACAGCCGACCGCCGAGTGGGGGGCGATGGTGGCCAACGGGCGCAACTATGTGCTCGACCAGTGGTGGTATTCGGCCTTTCCCGGTACGGCGATCCTGATCACCGCCACCGGCTTTAATCTGTTCGGCGACGGTCTGCGCGACCTGCTGGATCCTAAAACCCGGGGGCGCTGATGAGTGAAGTTATCGTTTTATCTATCGAAGAGCTGCAACTGGAATTCCCGGTCTACGGCGGCAGCGTCAAGGCACTTAACCGCGTTTCGCTGCAGGTTAAGGCCGGCGAGATTGTTGGCGTGGTGGGTGAGTCCGGTTCCGGCAAGTCGGTGACGGCGATGATGACCCTGCGGCTGCTGGCAGAGGACGGCTACAGCGTGACCGGCGGAGCGCTGCAGATGCTGGGCACCGACGTCCTCAATGCCAGTGAGCGGCAAATGCGTCAATTGCGCGGCGCGCGGGTATCGATGATTTTCCAGGAACCGATGAGCGCACTGAATCCGACGCGCAAGATTGGTCGCCAGATGTGTGAAGTGATCCGTCTGCATCAGCGGCTCTCGGCTAGGGCGGCGCGTGACAAGGCGATTCAACTGTTGCAGGAGATGCAAATTGCCGACGCGGAACGCGTGATGGAACGTTATCCGTTCGAACTGTCCGGCGGTATGCGCCAGCGGGTGTTGATCGCCATGGCGTTTTCCTGCGAGCCGGAGCTGATTATCGCCGATGAACCGACCACCGCGCTGGACGTAACGGTGCAGCGCCAGGTGCTGAGGTTGTTGCAACAAAAAGCGCGTGCCAGCGGCACGGCGGTGCTGTTTATCACCCATGATATGGCGGTGGTATCGCAGCTTTGCGACCGGGTGTATGTGATGTACGCCGGGCACGTGATTGAAAGTGGTACTACAGAGCGGGTGATCGAACACCCAAGCCACCCGTATTCCATTGGGCTGTTACTGGCGGCGCCGGAACGCGCCGAGCCGCGCAGCCTGCTGCGGGCCATTCCCGGCACGGTGCCTAATTTGAGTGCGCTGCCGCTGGGCTGCGCCTTCAGCAACCGTTGCAGCCACGCCGACGGCCAGTGCCGACAAACACCGCCGCTAATGCCATTAGCCGCAGAACCGGCCCAGCGGGTGGCCTGCTGGCATCCGCAGTCTATTGATTTGGAGGTGCGAAATGAACCTTGAAGCGCTGCTGGAACTGCGCGACGTGCGGCTACGCTTTCCCGCCAGTTATAACTGGCGTGGCAAGCCGCGTGAGTATGTCCACGCGCTCAACGGGTTGGATCTCAACATCATGCGCGGGGAAACCCTGGGTATCGTTGGCGAATCCGGCTGCGGCAAGAGTACGCTGGCGCAGTTGCTGATGGGATTGTTGAAACCGAGTAGCGGTGAGTTGCTGCGGGCGCGCAACGATGGATCCTGGTTTGGCAGCGGTATGCAGATGGTGTTTCAGGATCCGCAGTCGTCGCTCGATCCCCGCCTGCCGGTATGGCGCATTATTACTGAACCGGTGTACGTGCAGCAGCATACCAGCGTGGCGCAGCGACGGGCACAGGCGGCGGAACTGGCGCAACAGGTCGGTCTGCGGCCGGAGGCGATTGACCGCTTGCCACACGAGTTTTCCGGCGGACAGCGGCAGCGTATCTCCATTGCTCGTGCGCTATCTTCGCAACCGGATATCATCGTGCTCGATGAACCTACCTCGGCGCTGGATATTTCGGTGCAGGCGCAGATCCTCAATTTATTGGTGGAGTTGCAGCGCCAACGCAATCTGACCTATGTGCTGATTTCGCATAACGTCTCGGTGATTCAGCACATGAGTGACCGTGTCGCGGTGATGTATCTGGGGCAAATTGTGGAACTGGGGCCGACCGCGCAGGTACTGCGCCAGCCGCAGCATCCCTATACCCGGTTGCTGCTGGATTCGGTGCCTCGCGCAGGGCGCTCATTGACCGACAGCACGATTGAAGATCGCAAGGGCGAACTGCCGGGCAACCGCCAGTTGCCGCAGGGGTGTTTCTTCCGCGAACGTTGCCCTTATGCCGGAGAAGGCTGCCAACTGCCGCAAAACTTGCGGGTTAATCTGGGTGGCTCAGCGGTGCGTTGCCATAAGGTGGCATAGCGGCCACGTTGCTCAGCGGATAATGCCGCGCGTCGAGCGCGTGAAGAAATCGAGGAACAGGCTCAGCAGCGGGTATTCCACGCTGAGGTGAGTCACTTCCTGCCGAACCTCCTCCAGCGGCATCGCCCGGTGGTAGAGCATGTCATACAGCGAGTGAATCACCCGTTGCTGTTGCGGATCGGCGGCCAGAAAAGCCGGTGCAGCCAGATTCAGACCATCAGGCTTGGCGCGATGACCGCCAGCCTGCACAAAGGGAGGCAGGTCCTGCACCAGAAGGGTGGCGTCGGCTAATCGCGCATGGGCACCGATAATGCAAAACTGATGTACCGCGCACCGAACACCGACCCAGACGGCATCGCCTAATTCAACATGACCCGCCAGGCCGCTGTGATCGCCAAGGTAAGCGCCGTCACCGATGATGCAGTCATGGGCAACATGCACATTGTCGCGCAGGTCGTTGTCATGACCGATGACGGTGCGTTGGCAGCCTTGCAGCGTACCGCGATGCAGGGTGGCGTATTTGCCGATGCGATTGCGATCGCCGATGGTCAGCGTGGTCGGCTCACCGGCATATTTCAGATCCTGACTGGCTTCGCCGATCGAGGAAAACTGACCGATAACATTGTCGCGGCCGATGCGCGTCAGGCCATTAATCACCGTGTGCGAGGCGATAGTGGTGCCTTCACCTATCTCAACCCCGGCGGAAATGAAGCAAAAAGGGCCGATACTCACGTGGGCACCGATAATCACGCCAGGCTCAATCACGCTGTTGTCGGCAATACGGGCAGAAGCAGAAATCATGACGCATCCTGATGGCGGCGCATGGCTATCCATCAGCCAGGCCAGTCATCGGTTAAGTATTAAGCCGGATTCTGGATTAATTAAGGGGGGAACAGGAAAGGTGAGCAGGAAGTTTGCCTTCCCGTCAGTGTGACAAGGTTGTCTGGGGCCAGCATAAGCCCCTGCCGGTCTCAGACCACCCGATTATATTTTATTTATTTTATGAACCTTTGGGTAATAACGGGATGTTACCACCGACGCTCAAACGCAAAAAGAGGAGAGGCAAAACGCGTCACGCCTTGCCTCTCCATTCTGGCTCAGGGCAGTGGCCAGTCGGTGGGGGTGTTGCTGACCACTTCGACATACATATCCCAGGCGTGGGACCAGAACTGCGTAAAGCCTTCCTGGCTGAAACTGATGCCCATCAGGCCCATGACGAACCAGCAGGTGGTGAACAGCCCCAGGCTGCTGAACATAAATGCCATGCCGTTGCGGCTGGTCTTGCGGCAAACGACGTTTAGCTGGCTGGACATAAACATCATAACGGCGCTCAGTAACTCCCAGCGCATCATGATAAAACCTGTGGCAATGGCACTCATCGAACATGGTCCTTGGAAAAAGCCGCAGTCGGTGGGGGGCCGTGCGGGCAAAAATGAATTAGTGTGATCTGCGTCACATTGTAGCCCGGCATAAATCACGGCTCAATCCCTGAGCGGCAGAAAAATCGGCATTTGGTAACATTCCAACATGCTGAAACATTTATGCCATTTCATTAGCAACCTTTTAATGGGGAGCCTTTGCCAATAACGCTATGCTTGCCGACTTTTCACTGCCCTGATTTATCTTGGGAAATTGTGACGTCTGACAGGTAACTCGCCACGTATGGCCCTATTAAAAGATAAAATTCGTGACCATTCCGCAGAGGAAATGCTGTTTATTCGCCGTGCCGGCGTGGCAATGGTGCTGGTCGTTGCCTGTTTTGGCGTGCTGGTCGCCAACCTGTATCGATTACAGGTCAAACAGCACGCGTTCTACCAAACTCGCTCCAATCAGAACGACATTAAAATGGTGCCGATTGCCCCGAGTCGTGGGCTGATCTTCGACCGCAATGGCACTCCGCTGGTGCGTAATATTACGCTGTACCAAATCCAGATCATTCCCAGCAAAATCGAAAACATGACCGCGTTGCTGCAAGAGCTGACGCCGATTGTCGATCTGACCCCGGAAGATATCACCGCCTTTCGCGATGATATGCACCATAACGGTCGCTACAAGCCGGTGACGCTGAAAAGCGGGCTGACCGAGACCGAGGTGGCGCGCTTTGCGGTCAATCAGTACCGCTTTGATGGGGTAACCATCGATACCTACCAGCAACGGGAATATCCGTACGGTGCCGAACTGGCCCACGTGGTGGGTTACGTGTCGAAAATCAACGATAGTGACTTGAAGCGGCTGGATAAAGCCGGTCTGAGTGAGAACTATGCCGCCGACCACAATATCGGCAAGCAGGGCATTGAGGCTTATTACGAGTCTGAACTGCACGGCACCACCGGCTATCAGGAAGTGGAGGTGGATAACCACGGCCGGGTGATACGCCTGCTGAAAGAACAACCGCCACAGGCGGGCAAAAACATTTACCTGACGCTCGATCTGACGCTGCAGCAATATATCGAATCGGTGCTCAAAGGGCAACGAGCGGCAGTGGTGGTTGAAGACCCGCATGACGGCGGTATTCTGGCGATGGTTTCCAGCCCCAGCTACGATCCCAATCCTTTCGTGAAGGGCATCAGTTACTCCGCCTATAAATCTCTGTTGGCTAACCCCGATTTGCCGCTGATAAACCGCGTAACCCAGGGGCTGTACCCACCGGCATCCACAGTGAAACCCTACATGGCGACCTCTGCACTGTTCGCCGGGGTGATCACCCCCAATACCACCTTCTTTGGCGCACCGACCTGGACGTTGCCGGGTACCCAGCGTCGCTATCGCGATTGGTTAAAAAGCGGCCATGGGATGCTGAACGTGACCAAGGCGATTGAAGAGTCCGCCGATACTTTCTTCTATCAGGTGGCCTATGAAATGGGCATTGACCGCATTCATAGCTGGCTGAGCAAGTTTGGTTACGGCCAGGCTACCGGAATTGACCTTAACGAAGAATATCGCGGTGTCTTGCCAAGCCGCGAATGGAAGCAGCGGGTGCATAAAAAAACCTGGTACCAGGGGGACACTATCTCGGTGGGCATCGGCCAGGGCTATTGGGTCGCCACGCCAATCCAGATGGTGAAGGCACTCACCACGCTTATCAATAACGGCAAGGTGAAGACGCCTCATCTGTTGTATTCCATGCGTCAGGGGCGCCAGGTGAACCTCTATCAACCGCCGAAGCAGGCTGCGCAGATTGGCGATGCCAAATCGCCGTATTGGGGCATTGTGCGCAACGGCATGTATGGCATGGCCAACCTGCCAAACGGGACCGGCTACAAGCTGTTCCACACCGCGCCGTACCAAATTGCCGCCAAGTCCGGGACTTCGCAGGTGTTTGGGCTGAAAGAAAATCAGACCTATAACGCCAAAATGATCCCGGTGCGGCTGCGTGACCATATCTTCTATACGCTGTTTGCCCCCTATAAAAATCCACGGGTGGCGATGGCGCTGATTCTGGAAAACGGCGGTGGAGACGGTGTGGTGGCAGGGCCGACCGCGCGGGCGATCCTCGACCATATATTTGACCCGGCCAACGCCCCGCAGCCTGAACAAGGGCAAGAAGTTAAACCGGAGTTAAACGACAGCGCGGATGTGCAACAGTAAACGCGTTTGTTTTTACTTTCTTACAAACTGCAATCTTCTAAAGATTTTCGTCAGGTTAGACTGAAATCATTACATAACCTTAATAAAAACGCAGGGTTAACAGTGGCGCCATTAATAAAAAAAAGCGGTAAAAATTATTCAACCCTTCGCTTTGGCTGGATTTGCGCCGGGATACTGGTTTGCTTTTTCCTGCTGGCGTTTCGAGTGGGCTATTTACAACTGTTGGAGCATCAACAACTGACTGACCAGGCGGATCAGCGTTCGATCCGCACCCAGGTGTTGCCGACCAACCGGGGAATGATCACCGATCGCAATGGTGAAGCGCTGGCCGTGAGCGTGTCTTCACGCGATATCGTGCTGGATCCCAAACATATTCTCGATAGCCATACCGACCTCACCAATGAACGTTGGCAGAGCCTGGCCAACGTGCTGAAAATGCCGCTGACTGAGGTGCAAAAGCAGATCCAGACCAACGCCCATAAGCGTTTTGTCTATCTGGCCCGTAAGGTTGAAGATGATAATGCCAGCTATATCAGTAAGCTGCATTTGACCGGCGTCAGCACCGAGCAGGACTTCAGCCGCTTTTATCCGATGAGCCAGGATGCCGCCGGGCTGATCGGTATTGTCGGACAGGATAATCAGGGGCTGGAAGGCATCGAGCTGGGCTTTAACCACCTGCTGCAAGGCAAGAACGGATTGCGCGTGTACCAGAAGGATGGCAGCGGGGCGGTGATTGGCGTGATCAAGAACGTCGATCCTGTGCCGCCGCCGAACGTCACGCTGAGCATCGACAAATTTATCCAGTACGTGCTGTATGCGCAGATCCGCGACGGCGTGGTCGCCAACCAGGCAGACTCCGGTTGCGCCGTGCTGGTGAAGGTGAACACCGGCGAGGTGCTGGGCATGGCCAGCTACCCGTCATTTAACCCAAACAACTATGCGGATACGCCGTCAAAAGATATTCGCAACGTATGCAGCAGCGACAGTTTCGAGCCAGGCTCCACGGTAAAACCCGTGGTGGTGATGGTTGGGCTGGAGCACCACTTAATCAGGCCGGATACCGTGCTGGATACCACGCCTTACCGGGTCAATGGTCATTTAATCAAGGACGTGGGCCACTGGTCGAAACTGACCATTACCGGGGTACTGCAAAAATCCAGTGACATCGCCGTTTCACATATCGCGCTGGCACTGCCTGCCACCGTGTTGCCGGCCGTTTACAAAAGCTTTGGCCTGGGGCTGCCGACTGACCTGGGGATTGGTAACGAGAGCAGCGGCTACCTGCCGCAGCACCGTGAGCGCTGGGCGGATATCGAACGGGCGACCTTCTCCTTCGGCTATGGCCTGCGGGTAACGCCGCTACAGATGGCGCGTGAATATGCGACCATCGGTTCCTACGGCGTTTATCGTCCATTGTCGATAACCAAAGTTACGCCACCGGTAATGGGGCAGCGCATTTTGCCGGAGGATACGGTAAAAACCGTGGTGCATATGATGGAAAGCGATGCTTTGCCTGGCGGCAGCGGGCTCAGCGCCGCAGTGCCGGGGTACCGGTTGGCGATTAAAACCGGTACCGCAGAGAAGATGGGGCCTAATGGCAAATACGACGGCGGTTACATCAACTACACCGCCGGTGTCGCCCCGGCCAGCGATCCGCAGGTAGCGCTGGTGGTAATGGTTAACAACCCGAAAGCCGGCAAACACTTCGGTGGTTCGGTAGCTGGCCCGGTGTTTGGCAAAATCATGGCTCAGGTACTGGAACATATGAATATCCTGCCTGACGCCCAACCGTTGAATGTGGTGTCTCAGGTTAAGGGCTAACACCATCTTCCCCCTCGCTGGAGGGGGAAAAGGATCAGAAGTAATAGCCAATGTTCAGGTTAGTGCGGAAATACCATTTATTGCTGCCGGAAGACTGAGTACTGGTCCAGCCGGTGGCGTTTTCGGCACCTCCCCAGGGATTGGCGTTTTGCGCCCAGGTCAGATCAACCCACACCATCACCGGCAGGGCAAAGATCTGCACCCCAAGGGTATTCATTTTAGAATCAGAACCGCCGTCCTTATCCTTCCACAGCACGCTGTAGTCGTTATAAAAACGCAGTTTTTTCACCGGCCCCCAGGGCACCTCGACATCACGCGCCAGGTTGATTGACGCCGTGGTGGCCTGCGCCGGAATTAAATAGGCAGGCGTCAGGCCGTTACCCCCCATTAAGATTACCGAGTTGTTGGCTCCTTCAGGTCCCTTGGCGTCATAAGAATAACGGATTACTTGTGACGACAGATGCCACGGATCGTAGTTCACCAAAGCATGCAGACCTGTCGCCCAGTAGGTGCCATTATCCCCGGTGTCATGATTATAGAGCCGGGAAACCGCCAGCGAAGCGCCGAGTTCGTTGTTCCAGTCACCCTGATGGAATTCACGCGCCAGGCGCAGGTTCACCTGGTCGCGCTTCTCGTTAGCTTGCAAATGTTGCGAACCGTAGTTGGTATTTTTCAGATCGTCGAAATTGCCCACTTCCGGTGCATAGCGCACGCCTGCCGGCATCATGCGGGGGAAATAGGCGGCATCCAGCGCCCAACCATGGTCATGGAATTGGTATTTGGCACCCAGCCCGTTATTGACCCCGAAACCGAGATAAAACGGGATGCCGTAGGACCAGCCAAACTGGGGATAAGGCTGCAAACCAAAGGGTTTGAAAGGTGCGCCCAACTGCAGGTCAGAATTCCCGCTCAGGTGATAGCCGACATAGGCACGGTCGATGGCGTATTTTCGGCGATCCTGAAACCAAAAGCCCGAATCAAAGAAGGCGTCATTATAATTGCCACTGGCATCGATGCGAAAGGTATCAAAACGCAAGTGGGGTGGGTTGCGGTAATTACTGCTGCCCCAGTCTTCATAACGATAGTTGGCGCGTAATGCACCACCGATATCAATGTTTTTATTATTTTCCTCATTTTGCCAATGCAGATGCGGGAATGCCGGACTACTCTTTTTTGCCTCAGGTTTCGTGGCAGGCTTCTCACTGACGGGGGTGATGGTGTTAGCATAACTCATTGGTGAAAATAGTAAAAATGCGATAAAGGCTTTGCGCATGACTTTCCCCTGATGAAAGCTGACGTTTTAAAAAACGAGCCTATTCCGCCATGAAATAATGGAATTTCTCGCTGAGTTTTATATATGAGACAAGTTTTAGTTAAGTGTTTATTATTTTAAGTTTGGTAAAGTTTCAAATGCGAAACTTTGTTTCAAATTTTATTTGAAAACTATAATCCTGAGATTGTGTAAGTCAAGAAATAAAAATGGCCGGATAAGAACAGCAGCAACATCCGTCGTGGCGTCGTTGAAAAGCGAGAGTGGGTGGCGGTAGTGTCAGAGTTTCTATTATAAGTGGGTTTTATTTTATTGGGATGAAATGACGTGGGGGGTATTAAGTTTTTAGCTCAGATGATAAAAGTAATAGAATGGTGTGAATTTCAGATCGGTTATTTTAAATAGATAATAACCGATCTGAGACTGATATTTTTTGCTGCTGGGATCAGCGACTGGTCTGGTGACCGATGATGCCGCCCAACGCTGCGCCGCCCAAGGTCCCCAGCGTGCTACCGTCGGTCAATACTGCACCACCCAATGCACCGACGCCGGCACCGATCGCGGTGTTGCGATCGCGGTGAGACATATTCCCACATGCAGTTACGCAAAGAGTTGCCATAACAACAACCATCACACCTGCGGCACGTTTAAAGTTCATAAGAGTTTCCTGGTAAATTGCCTAATTAACCGACAAAGAAAGCACAGGTTAATCGGCCGGTAAAAGTTGAGATGAATGTATTCCTGCGCAGGAAATTAGAATAGGTAAATATTCTTAATTTTGAGCGGCCAGATTTTAACTCGTTGCAGTCATACGCTGGTTTGTTGATTAAATCGCCAGTTTGTACGGCGACTGGAACGGTCATCATGCGGAACCGTGAAAAATCCGAAGGTTCATCCGCACATTATGGTTTCCGGTCAGGGGACATTGGGTGAGGTGCTGGTGCAAAGCAGCAAGATGTTGCGGATGGGCACCGCGGTGCAACATGTATCCAACACATTTACACATGACTGATAAACATGGATGTAAATATAAAACAGAATCGTGTTACTTATACGTAGGGTATTTCATCTGGTTGGACTGGAGATGAAATACCATACCGGTTTCTACAGTGAAGTTAAAAACCAAATAAACCCCATAACCGCCAGCCAAAATAACCCACTGATTATAAATACGCCATGCCAGGCATAATTTTCCATCCATTGAACGGCCGTTTTTTTCATTTTTACCGGTGACGTCGATGCCCGATGATTGACGGTCATTGATGTCAGTTTGGTGATTATCCCTGGCTTAGGCTTTTGCTGGCGATTGTGGCGGCTAACGACTTGTATTCTATTCATATGTGCGAACGGGATTTTGATCGCTGAAGCCCCTAAACGTTTCTTTTCTTTTAATTTCATTAGTCTCTCCCTGAAACAAAAATTTAACAACTTGAGGTTTTATATCTGAATTTAATAATGCTTTCTGAGTTAACGATAAGCTACATCTATTATTTTTGCATAATCTGGACAGCATCAACTACTTCATTCTTGCTGTTGATTCCTTATAATTGCTTTTTGTGGAAATTAAAAATATGTATTCCCATCAAAAACAATTGGATGGAGAGAGAATTCCCGCCTGTTAAATAAAATTAAATTTTGAATTAATACAATGCTAATCGTATTTATTGAGGTACTGACGGATAACGCTGAGGATTTAGTTAACCCAAGCTGCCGGGCATACCCTTGTTCGCTGCTTGAAGATGCCCCTACGGAAAGGCACGTGTTCTGGCCCCCGGGAGAGAGCATTTTTTTGTATTGCGGTAATGCAACTGTGTCAGTTACATTAGCCAAATGGTGGTGTGATCTGTATCACAGATTGGAACCAACCAAAAAATAACCTCAAGATAAATAAGGGGAAACCTCGGGTTCGGAAGAGGGTTCTCTGTTTAAAACCAGGAAACGACGATGTTAGAAATGATTGAGAGTTTGGCAACCGTGGTGATCCTGGTGCCGGTAATGATAGCCGTACTGCTTGGCTCGATTTATGGTCTGGGTGAGCTGTGTAATCTTTTCTCTGCCATTGGCCGAAAAAAAGACTGAATTTAATGATCGGGGGCGCAATGCCCCCGATGCAGTTTTAGAGTACCGTTGCCAGGAAGTCCCGCGTTCTTTGGTGCTGTGGTGCATCCAGCACCTGCTGTGCCGTCCCCGTTTCCACCACTTTCCCCTGATCCATAAAGATGATTTGATCCGCCACTTCGCGCGCAAAGCCGATTTCGTGAGTTACTACCACCATGGTCATGCCGGAATGCGTCAGGCCTTTCATCACCTGCAACACTTCACCTACCAGTTCGGGATCGAGCGCAGAGGTTGGCTCATCGAATAACAGTACCTCCGGGTTCATCGCCAGCGCGCGGGCAATCGCTACCCGCTGTTGTTGGCCACCGGAAAGCTCGCGTGGCCAGGCGTGAATGCGATGTTCAAGCCCGACGCGGGTCAGCAATGCTTTTGCGCGCTCCAGCACCACGGTTTTCTTTTCCTTTTTAACCAGCAGCGGGGCTTCCGTCACGTTTTCCAGCACCGTGCGGTGGGGGAATAGGTTGAACTGCTGGAACACCATGCCGATGCTTTTACGCTGTTCGGCGACTTCACGCTCCTTCAGTTCATACAGGTGATTGCCTTTCTGGCGATAGCCGATGAGCTGTTCGCCTACGCGAATGGTGCCGCCATCGAGTTTTTCCAGGTGGTTGATGCAGCGCAGCAAGGTCGATTTACCCGAGCCGGAAGGGCCAAGGATCACCGTGACCGAGCCGGCCGGGATCTGCAGGCTGATATTCTTCAACACTTCGGTGCCGGAGAAGGACTTGCGAACCTGATTAATGTGAATGGCAGCGCTCATGATTCAGCTCCCTGTGGCTGGCTAACCGACGCCTTGCGGCGGCGAAACAGCCAGTTGCTGCGGCTGGCCTGGCTGCCTCGACCAAAGTAGCGTTCAACGTAGTGCTGGCCGATCGACAAAATTGAGGTCATCACCAGATACCACAGCGTGGCCACCAGCAGCAGCGGAATGACTTCGTAGGTGCGCTGGTAGATGATCTGCGCCGAATACAATACGTCCTGCAGGGCAATCACCGACACTACCGCGGTAGTTTTAAGCTGCCCGATCACCTCATTACCGGCCGGTGGCAAAATAGTGCGCATCGCCTGCGGCAAAACCACCCGCCACAGGATTTGCCCACGGCGATAACCCAGGGCCTTGGCGGCTTCCAACTGACCGCTGCCGACGCTTTGGATACCGGCACGAACAATCTCTGCCGCGTAAGCCGATTGATGCATTACCAGGGCGATCACCGCCGCGCTGAAGGTGCTGATAATGGTATTGGTCGGCGCGCTGGCAACTTCCCCAAGGAACGGGATCCACAGGCTGATGCGCGGATAGAGCGCGGCGATGTTGTACCACAGGAAAAGCTGCACCAGCATCGGTACCGCGCGGAAGAACCAGGTATAGAACCAGCTCACCGCCACCAGCACCGGATTAGCAGACAGGCGCATCAATGCCAGCAGCACGCCGCCGGCGAAGCCGAAGATCACTGAAATCACCGTCAGCTTCAGCGTCATGATCACGCCGTTGATAATCGACTCTTCGGTGAAGTTTTCCGCCACCACGGCCCATTCGAAACGCGGGTTATGCAGCATCGAATGGGCGATAATGCCAACGATCAGCAGCACCAGCAGTGCGCTGAACCAGCGGCCGTAATGCCGATGACCGACAATGCGCAGCTCGGCATCGTCGGTAGGGTATTGCCCACTCATTTTGCGATCTCTTCATTAATACCGGCGGTTTTCACCGCGCCAAAACCGATATCCCAGCCGTCGAGGATTTTCTGATAGCTGCCATCGGCAATCAGCGAGTTCAGCGCCGCCTGTACCGGTTTCACCAGCTCGGAGCCTTTCGGCAAGGCGATGGCCACCGTAGTGCCTTCAATGTTGATATCACCGGCCAGCGCCAGCGGTTTAACGTGGGTCGCCTGGTAACGCAAGCCTTCATAAGGGCCGAAGAACATCGGCACCCGGCCGCTGATCACCGCCTGAACCCCGGCCGGGCGGTCTGGGAAAATCGGAATGGTAATGGCCGGTTTGCCGCCGCTGACGCATTGTTCGCTGGCCTGCTGCAAACGGGTGATTTGCGAAGTGCCTGCACCCGCACCGACGGTCTGGCCACAAAGCTGCGCCAGATCGGTATATGGCCCCAGAGCCGCATCTTTACGGGCAATCAGTGCCAGTTTGGAGGCGTTGTAATAGCCGACAAAATCAACCTGTTGGAAGCGTTTTTTGTTGGCATCGATATTGGCCAGCGCCACGTCATAGCGGCCGGATTTCAGGCCGGGAATGATATTGTCGAAACCGCCGGTATCTTTCCAGTGAATGGCGACGCCCAGACGATCGGCAATCGCGCTCATCACATCAATTTCACGACCGGCCAGCGTTTTGTTATCCGCTTCATAGAAGGTGGTGGGTGGGGTATTCGGATTGGTGCCCGCCACAATGTAACCGGCCTTTTTGATGGCTTCAGGCAGGCTGTCGTGCAGCGCCGGATCGGCGCTGGCTTTCACGGCGGCACGGAAGGGCACATCGCCTTCGGCGGCGAAGCCGTTGGCCAGCGGTGCCAGTGCAGCGGAGGCCAGCAGCAGGGACAGAGCGGTGCGTTTAATGGTGATTTTCATGATGTTCCCCTGCGAATTAAGCCGATTTAACGTTGGCGAAGTTGATTGCCGGTTGCGGCAGGCCCAGGTTTTCACGCAGGGTTGAGTATTGATACTCCTCGCGGAACAGACCGCGACGGCGCAGCTCCGGGATCACCAGTTCGACGAACAGTTCCAATTGGTTCGGCAGCACCGCAGGCATAATGTTAAAGCCGTCGGCGCCTTGCTGTTCCAGCCACAGTTGGAAGTCATCGGCGATCTCTTCGGCGGTGCCCACCACCACGCGATGTCCGCGAGAACCTGCGGCCACGGCAGCCAGTTCACGCAGCGTCAGGTTTTCACGCGCTGCCAGATCGGTCAGCAGTTTCACACGGCTTTGGCCGCCTTCGGTCGCGCCAACGTCCGGTACCGGGCCGTCAAGCGGCAAGCCGCTCAAATCGAAGCCAAAACGGGCAGAAAGTTGTTCGATGCCGTTATCGATATCTACCAACTGATTGAGTTGATACCAGGTTTCCTGCGCTTCGGCCTTGGTACGGCCGATGATCGGCATCACGCCCGGCAGGATCAGCAAGTGATCCGGGTTGCGACCGGCATCGGCGACAAACTTCTTCTGGCTGCGGTAGAAAGCCTGGCCTTCTTCCAGCGTGGCGGCGGCGGTAAACACCACCTCGGCGGTTTCTGCCGCCAACTGCTGCCCGGCCGGTGAGGAACCTGCTTCGATAATCACCGGGCGGCCCTGCGGAGAGCGTGAAATATTCAGCGGCCCCTGTACCGAGAAATGTTTGCCCTTGTGGTTGGCGGCATGAATTTTCTCGTCAATGGCGTACACACCGTTTTCTTTGTCACGCACGATGGCATCTTCTTCCCAGCCGTCCCACAGTTTGTAGCTGGCCTCCAGGAACTCGCGTGCCACTTCATAGCGCTCGGCGTGTGAGGGCAGATCGTCACGGCTGAAGTTGCGAGCGGCATCGCTGGAGAATGAGGTCACCACGTTCCAGGCGGCACGGCCGTGGCTGATATGGTCGATGGAGGCCATGGCTCGTGCCAGATGGAAGGGTTGATCGAAGGTGGTGGAAGCGGTAGCCGCCAGCCCGATATGACGGGTATTCACCGCCAGCGCAGCCAACAGTGTCAGCGGCTCCAGGCGCGACATCGTAGAGGGCAAACGGTGTACGCTGGTTGCCAGCGCATCGCCGACGAAGAACATGTCAAAGGTGCCTTCTTCGGCCTTTTGAGCGATCCAGGTGAACCAGTCAATGTCCGTAGGAGAACCACTGGCACCGGCGGCACGCCAGCCGCCGACGTGGTGGCCCAGCGCCTGCACAAACAGGCCGAGACGTAATTGACGCGATGGTGTTGAAGGTGAAGTACTCATAATTATTCCTATATTTATTATTGATTTAATAATTTGATTAAACGTAGCAGCGCCTCGGGCTGCGCTAAGGCGCAGTCGCCGATCACGCGGTCACTGTCCAAATGCGGCAACAGTTGCAGAATGCTGCGCAGCTTGGCGTTGACGTCGGTTTGGCGGGCGGCAGTTTGCTTTCTGGTGACAATGTCACTTAACTGGCGGCCGTCATGCAGGGTTAAGGTCACGCGGTGGAAGCGTAATTCTGCATCCAGTTCATCCGGTGGAGCCGTCAGGTCGGCGTGGCGCTCAACCCGCGCCGCCAGAGCAGCAATCAGCGGATCAACCGGGTTTTCGCCGTAGTGCATCAGCGGCACACTACCGCTGTACAGCGCATCGGCGATGACATACTCCAGGCTGAAACGTGCTTCGACCCCGTTTGACGGGCGACGAATATAGGGCGCGGTATCGGCACCAGGTGGAAAGCTGACCTGAATGTGGCGGATTGCCGCAGGGATATCAGCGGCGGTAATGCCTTGTTCGAGCAGGCGCTCACGCAGGATGAATGCCGCTTCGGCGGCGCTGTGGGTACCGCCGCAGGTCGGGTAGCGTTTAAACTCCAGGCCCGGTTGCAGAATGCGCCAGGGTGCGCCCCAGTCGGCGGTCAGCAGTTCCGGCCGCTGCCGTCCGTCACCGTGCGCGTGCAACAGGCTGTCTATCACGCCTTCCGACTGACCGATAAAACCCGCCTGAGCCAGCAACACCGCATTTACCGCCGCGCGTGCCGCCAGTCCCGCATGCAGCGGTTTGGCGGCCGAACCAAACTGGCTACGCAACCCGGCGGCCTGGGTGGCGGCCAGCCCGAGTGCGATCTGGGTTTGTTGTGGTGTCAGTTGTAAATAGCGCGCCGCAGCCGCACTGGCGGCCACCGCGCCCAGGGTGGCGGTGCTGTGAAAACCCAACTGATAATGCTGTGTACCGGCTGCCAACCCCAGTCGCCCGGCGGCTTCAACGCCGACGGCATAGGCACTCAGCAGCGCATTAACGTCCGGGGTATCGCCGGTCAGCGCTAACAGCGCAGACAGCACCACCGTGGTCGGGTGACCGCGTAGCGCGGGGTGATAATCATCAAAATCCAGCGAGTGGCTGACATAGCCAAAGTACAGCGCGCGGTTCTCTGGCCCGACAGGTGGGAATACCGTTTTCACCGCCGCCAGCCCGCTGTCGGTGATTGCGCCCTGGGCAATAGGCAATGCGCAGGCGAAATAATCCATCAACCCAACACGGGCGGCCAGCAGGGCGGAGGCTTCGGGCCGGCTATCCAGCACCAGACGGGCAAATTGAGCGGTTATGAGCGATGACAAGATATAAACCTGATTTTTTATGCGGTTATGCATGGAGCTGCAATTCAGACTTCATTGTGTGGCGATTTTGCGGGGGCCGAAAGAACGAACGGGACTTTCATATTTCCAAATGGAATATGAAAGGGAGCAGGTAACCCAGAGAGAGCGAAGCAATACGGAGTTGCCTTCGCCTTAGTCAATTTTGTGCATAGCAAAGGCGCAATTGATCTTAATAAAATGACCTTGGCAGAATAGCCGGGCGCTATTCTGCCGTTTGGGCGGCGTTACATAATCATCGCCATGACGCGTTTGAACATGGCACTGTCAGAATTAGCCAACTCGTTCACCAGGGTGAAATGGTTGCAGTGTCGGTCTTCCAGCAGCGTGACATTAAGCCCTTTTTCGCGGCAGGCGGCGTAGTAGGCCAGCGTCTGGTTTTTAAAGCCCTGGGTTTCTTTGGCTCCTACGTCGAGCAGGATCTGTGGCGCATTGGCCTTTTCCGGCAGCATAAATAGCGGGCTGAGCATTGCCGCCTGTTCTGACGTCAGACGCATCCAGTCATTCACGTAGATATCACACAGCGGGCGAATATCGTACAAGCCACTGAGCGCCAGCGCCCCTTTAATCACATTGACCGGCACCTGATAAAGATGCTGCCAGTCATCGGCGATCAGCATGCCGCTCAGGTGGCCGCCCGCCGAGCTGCCACTGACAAAAATACGCTCGGGATCGATGCCATATTGGCCGGCATGGTGATAAAGCCAGGCTATCGCGCTGCGCACCTCACGAACGATTTCCGCCAGTGTGGCTTCCGGCTGCAGGGTATATTCCAGCGTGGCCACCGCTACGCCGTGGCGGGTGAAGCTGGCGGCCATCGAGCAGGCTTCTTCCTTACGTTGGGAGTGCCAATATCCACCGTGAATAAAGACCAACAGTGGCGCAGGCTGGTTGGCGGCCGGGAACAGATCCAGACGTTCGGCAATGCCCATGCCGTAGTGGATGTCATAAATCCCCGGCGTTTGCGCCTTGGCCTGGGTAGCCAGCGTCGCGTATTGCGTCATGCAGGCGTCAAAATCCTCTACCGAGTTGCGGGCATTGTATTGCACCGCGCGTACTGACAGATCATCAAACAGCAGGTCCATGTTCATATTGTCTCCTTGAGGGTATTGCCCATCATCTGCCTGATCCGGTTTTGAGGTTTGCTCCTTAATGCTGCCCAGTACAAACAGTGATATGGCGTAGCATGCACTAATAAACTGCATATGCTGCGTCTTCCGCCAGGTTATCGGCTGGCATAGGCTACTGACAGGTTCTTTCAGGAGTCAGACTATGAAGCCAATTACTCAGCATACCGCCCCCAGCCCCCATATCGGTGGGATCCTCGCCAGCCTTTCCTTGTCCATGCTGGTTTCCTCACTGGGTGCCAGTATCGCCAACATCGGTTTGCCCTCGCTGGCGCTGGCGTTTAACACCTCGTTTCAGGCGGTGCAGTGGGTAATGATCGTCTATCTGCTGACCATTACCACCTCCATCATCGCGGTCGGGCGTCTGGGCGACCGCATTGGCCGACGTCGCCTGTTGCTGCTGGGGATTGGCCTGTTCAGCGTCGCTTCCGCACTCTGTGCCATGGCACCTGATATCTGGCTGCTGCTCTCCGCCCGTATTGCACAAGGGCTGGGAGCGGCAGTGATGATGGCGATGACCATGGCGCTGGTCGGTGAGACGTTGGGGAAAGAAAATACCGGCCGTGCCATGGGGCTGCTTGGCAGCATGTCGGCGATTGGCACCGCGCTGGGCCCTTCGCTTGGTGGCGCATTGATTTTTGGCTTTGGCTGGCGTGCGGTGTTTTTGGTTACCTTTCCGCTGGGCCTGCTGGCCTTGCTGCTGGCTTACCGTTATCTGCCGCACGGTCGGCCGCAACCGCAATCGGAGAGCGGCAGGTTTGATTTGCCCGGCACTTTGCTGCTTGGTGTGACACTGGCCTGCTATGCACTGTCGATGACGCTGGGGCATGGTGATTTCGGTGCCATCAATTTGCTGTTGTTGCTGTGCGCGGGGCTGGGGATCGGACTGTTTGTGCGGCTGGAAAATACCACGGCATCGCCTTTGATACAGCCGGCACTGTTCCGCCAGCCAGGGCTGAGCAGTGGGTTAATGATGAGCGCACTGGTGATGACGGTGATGATGACGTCGCTGGTAGTGGGGCCGTTTTACCTGACGCGCGGTTTGGGCTTGACGGTGGGACAGGCCGGGTTGGCGATGTCAGCCGGGCCGCTGGTGGCCGCTTTGTTCGGTGTGCCTGCCGGCCGACTGGTTGATCGCCTGGGAGCGGCAAGAACAACTGCCGTGGGGCTGGCGATCATGGCCCTGGGGGCGGGCGTGATGTCGATGATGTCAATCAGGCAGGGTGTTTTCGGCTACGTGGCCCCTCTTTGCCTGATTACCCTGGGTTACTCGCTATTTCAGGTGGCCAATAATACCGCGCTGATGAAGCATGCGGCATCTGAGCAGCGCGGAGTGATCTCCGGCATGATCAATCTCTCACGCAATCTGGGTTTGATCACCGGTGCTTCCGCCATGGGCGCGTTGTTTATGCTGGCGGCGAACGCCGACGATATCAAGTTGGCGACCGCAGAGGCGATATCCAATGGCATGCGAGTGACCTATCTGGCGGCTGGCGTATTGGTGGCCATTGCGCTGGTAATGACTATCAGGAGCCGTGCCGCCATTAAACGGGACGCTGATTACAGCAGGTCACCCCGGTAGGCGATATGGATCTTGTTGCCGTCGGGATCGCGCAGGTAGGCACCAAAATAACCTTTGCCGTAATGAGCGCGTTCGCCGGCTTCACCTTCCGAAGTCCCGCCCGCCGCGATGCCGGCGGAATAGGCTTCACGCACCTGTTGTTCATTTTGGGCGGTAAACGCCACCATGCTACCGTTGCCGGCACTGGCCGGCTGTCGGTTGTACGGCTGGTAGGCATAAAAGCGCGGCAATGCCTGTTCAGGCATCACCCAGCAACGTGCGGCGGGGCCGCCATCTGGCGTGACCGGGCGTTGTTTTAACCCTAGCGGCAACAAAATGGCATCGTAAAATGTGGCGGCTTTATCCAGATCGCTGACGCCTACGGTGATATGACTAAACATGTTGCCCCTTATGTTGATCCTGTTTGACGTCCAATCATCTTATGCCAATCGGCGCAAAATGATCGTTACAACGCTGAATATTCAACCCAAATATTCGATAATCGACAAACCGCCGTTGTAATCCGTGCTGTAGATAATCCCTTGTGCGTCGACAAACACGTCGCAGGACTGGATCACCCGTGGTCGGTCAGGGCGTTTATCCATCATCCTTTCCGGTGCAGCGGGCACCAACGCGCCGGTTTCTTTTGGCTGATACGGGTTGCTGATGTCGTAGGCGCGGACACCGGCATTTTGGTAGGTGGCGAAAATTAGCGTTGAGCTGACAAAGCTGCCGGGGCGATTCTCATGCAGATTATGCGGGCCGAAGTGCGCGCCTTTACTGACATAGTCGCGCTCATCCGGTTGCGGAAAAGTGGCGATGCTCACCGGGTTGGCCGGTTGGCGAATATCAAACAGCCAAATCAGCTTTTCGCCGTCCTGCTGATTGTCGAGTACCGCCTCATCCAGCACCACCAGCAGATCCCGATCCGGCAGCGGTAGTGCGGTGTGGGTGCCGCCGCCAAACGGCGGGCTCCAGTTGCGATGGGCAATTAGCTGCGGTTGGCTGCGATCGTTAATGTCCAACAGGGTTAACCCACCGTCGCGCCAACTGGCATAGGCGGTGTCGCCGCTGATAATCGCATGGTGCAGGGCGTAGCGTTTGCCTTCCGGCCAGTTGGGCGTTTCACCCCCGGCGCTGTGCATGCCTGGCAGCCACCAGCGTCCGGCGATCTGCGGGTTACGTGGATCGGCCAAATCGACGGTCAGAAAAATGTAGTCGCTGTAGCCGTCAATCAGGGCGGAAACATAGGCCCAGCGGCCACCGACATACCAGATGCGGTGGACACCGATCCCCTCCAGCGCCAAAAAACCGATCTCTTGCGGCTGGTCCGGCGTTGAAATATCGAAAATGCGCACCCCGGCGCTCCAGCCGCGGGCATCATTGCCTGACACCGTCTGGCTGATGGCTCGGGTGTAGTAGACCTTTTCATCGGCAAAACGGGTGTCGGCAAACAGATCGCGGGCGTTGATCACCAGCAACAAATCATCATGCGCCTGCAAATGTACGTTCCAGGTGCCCGGTGGCGCGGGGAAAAAACCGGCAGCGCGCGGATTTTTCACGTCACGCACGTCGATAATAGAAAACCCCTGCGAAACCATATGCCCGACATAGGCATAGCCTCGGTGAACCATAACCTGCACACCGTCAGGCTTACCGCCCTGATCGCTGTGACCGATCAGCCGCATGTTGCGGCTGTATTCGGGTTGGGGAAGCGCTGGCGATGCCATTATCATCGCTCCTTATTTTTTAGCCTGTTGCGCTTCAAGCGTGGCGAACCACGGCGCAATAAAATCGTCCGATTTGCCCCAGCCAGGAATGACTTTTACCAAAGAAGCGACATTGGTGGCCTCCGGGTGGCTGAGCAACAGGTCTTGCGGGATGGCGGCGGCTTTAAATTCATAGGTTGCCGGGGTTTTCTCACCGGCAATCTTATTGGCGACCAAACGCAGGTTAACGGCGCCAATCAGCTTGGGATCTACGGCCACACTGAGTTTCCAGGCGCTGCCCTTGGCACGCATTAGCGCCAAATCCTGGTTCGAAATATCAATGCTGTAGAGTTTGATTTCGGTACGGCCATTTTCCTGCAGGGCTTTATAAGCCCCCTGGCTGAAGGCATCCCAGGTTCCCCAGATAGCGTCGATTTTACCCTTTGGATATTTGGCCAGAATAGCGCCGATCTTGTTGGCCGTGTCGCCTTGTACGTCGGAGGATACCGCGCCGATTGACTCCAGCTCTTTGATGCCAGGCTGATCTTTCAGCAGTTTCTGATACTGCGCCTGACGCCGCTCCATCGGTGGGAAACCCGCCACCCATAGCTTGACGATATTGGCTTTGCCGTCGAAGTCTTTCACCAGTTGGCCGAATGAAAGATCGGTCAACGAAGCATCATCCTGTTGGCTGACGGTAACGCCTGGGATCTCGCCCTGTACTGCGGTATCAAAGGCCGCAACCGCAATGCCGCTGTCGGCAATGCGTTTCAGCAGGGCGGTGGAATAGGGATCGCGCCCCTGGGACAGAATAATGCCGTCGTACTTCTGGCTGATCGCCTGATTAACGAAATCCTGGAACTTGGCGTCGTCACCGTTTGTCAGGAAGGTATTGACCTGGAAACCCAATTTGCGGCCTTCCTGCACCGCCCCGGAGACAAACTGCGTGGTATTGTCGTCTGAACCCAGATTGCGGATCACCGCGATGCGGATTGGCCCCTGATGATTGGCGATCGCCGCCGGGACGGGTGCGGTTGTTGAGGCGGAGAACGCGGGAAACACGGCGAACAGGCTTAACGCCAGTAATGAGGTGTTGAACAGTTTCATTAAGTTTTACCCTGCATGGTTAAGCATCATTAAAAAACGGGAGGACAATTCATCGTCACCATTGGGATGGTTGTTTATTCAAAGAATGAATTGAAGCCGTCAGTTTCCACGCGGGCTGAACGGATGACAATGAACGAAAAATCATAAGCTAATGCTAAAGAGTATTAGGCAACGCTAAACTCGCCTTTATGATGGCAAGATCAGACAAAATAAGGACTTGAACATGAGTGATAGCCACATTCGCGTGGTCGCCGGCCCCGCCAACTATTTTGCTTACCCCGGGGCCATTGACCAACTGACGCAATTTTATTCCCCGCAACAGCTGAACAACGCGCTGTGGTTGTATGGCGAACGTGCGCTGGCCGCGGCCAAACCCTGGCTGCCGGCGGTGTTTGATGCTGCCGATGCCCGCCGGGTGTTGTTTAACAGCCACTGCAGTGAAAGCACGGTACAAGACATCGTGCGTCAGGCGGGAACAGACCGGCAGGTGGTGATTGGCGTTGGTGGCGGTGCGGTGCTGGACACCGCCAAGGTGGTGGCGCGTCGGCTGGGGCTGCCGTTGGTGGCGATCCCGACCATTGCCGCGACCTGTGCCGCCTGGACGCCGCTTTCGGTCTGGTATAACGATCAGGGGCAGGCCCTGCGCTATGAGATTTTCGACGATGCCAATCATCTGGTGTTGGTGGAGCCGGAAATTATCCTGCGTGCGCCAAAAGAGTATTTGCTGGCCGGTATCGGCGACACCCTGGCGAAATGGTACGAAGCCGTGGTACTCAGTCCACAACCGGAACGTTTGCCGCTCACCGTCCAGCTGGGTCTTAATACCGCGCTGACGCTGCGCGATGTATTGCTCAACGAAAGCGAAGCGGCGCTAAAAGCCCAGGCAGAAGGGCAATCGAGTCAGGCTTTCCTTAATGTGCTGGAGGCGATTATTGCCGGCGGCGGTTTGGTGGGCGGACTGGGCGATCGTTATACCCGCATCGCCGCGGCGCATTCGGTGCATAACGGCCTGACCGCATTGCCGCAGACCGATGTCTTCCTGCATGGCACCAAAGTCGCGTATGGCATTTTGGTGCAAAGCGCGTTGTTGGGGCAGACGGAAACCGTGGCGCAGTTGAAAGCGCTTTATCACCGTCTGGATTTGCCGGTGAGTCTGGCTGCCCTGCAGGTGGATATTCACGATGAGGAGCAAATCAAACGGTTGATTGAGCGTACCCTGCAAGCGGGAGAGTCGATTCATCTGCTGCCGCTGGCGCTTAACGAAACCACATTGCGCTCGGCCCTGGGCTATGTGGAGTCGCAGACGGCGTAACTGACAACGGCTGGGGAACCCTGTTTCCCCTTGGCCGGGGGATTAGGTTGGCCTGTTATTACGCAGCCAGGCAACGGTATCCTGAAGCGTTTGTTCCAGTGGTCGGAATGTCAGCCCCAGGTTACGTTCACTTTTGGCGTGATTGAAATGAGAACGGTTGGCCTCTTTTACCATCAGACGCACCGTGGCCAGGCTGAGCAACACCGGTTTGCCACTGAGGCGGGCGTAGGCCTCCTGTAGCGTCGCCAGCAGGTAGAGTAACGGCAGTGGCAACGTGCGGGTGGGGTTTTTGACACCGGCAATATCCCCCAGCATGGGGACCAACTGGTGCATGGTCATGTGTTGCCCTGCGGCCAAATAACGTTCACCTCGTTGGCCTCGCTCTGCCGCCAGTATCATGGCTATTGCCACATCTCGTGCATCAACCACAGAAAAACTGCCCGTCACCAGTCCCGGTAATTTCCCCTGCATCACGTCATTGGCCAACTGACCGGAAGAGGTGGGGCCAAGATCGCCCGGCCCCCACATCCAGCCCGGCAAGATCAGGCTGCCGTTCATTTCTGGATGCTGCCGCAGGAATTCCAAAACCACGTCATCCGCCAGTATTTTACTGCGGTAGTAATCATCGGCGTCTTCGGGCCGCCGTAAACAGGTTTCATCGATCGACTGGCCCGGTTCGCCGTTGAGCACGGCGATAGATGAGGTATGGATAAAACGACGTAATCCTGCATGGTAAGCCTGTTCCAGCAGATGTCTGGTACCCTCGACGTTGATGGCTTTCAGCTTCGGCCAATGGCTACCGCCCTTGTAATTATCACGGAAGTAGGCCGCGGTATGGAACAAGATGTCGCAGCCTTGCAGGTGTTCAGCGAAGGCGGCGACGTCAGTCATATCGCCTGCGATTAATTCAACGCCTTCGATCCCCCCGAACTGCTGGCGACCTTTTTCCGTGGAACGAACCAGAGCTTTGACCCTGGCACCCCGAGAGATCAACTCACGCACCAGATTATTACCGAGCAAACCGGTCGCGCCGGTGACAAATGCCGTTTCTATTTTCATCATGATTAAAATCTTAAGTGAATTTCAAAGTTCAAGTGATATCCAAATCTAGTGGTAGAGGTTTAAAATATCAAGTGATATCTTGAATGCTTATAGAGTAGTGACAATCCGCGTAAAGTTGATACAGATGAAAACGATCAAAAAACGATTAACCCGTGAGGAGAGCCAACATCAGACCAGAGAACGGCTGATTGAAACCGCTCGCCAATTATTTATTGTCGGCGGTTATGGCGGCACTTCGATCCGTGATATTGCCAGCGAGGCTGGCTATTCACAGGGGGCGTTCTATTCCAATTTCGCCTCCAAGGAGGATCTGCTGTTGCAACTGTTGCAGCGGCATATGGAAACCGAGGCGGCACAGCTCACCCGCCTGACCCAGAGTGATATGGGCAGTCCGGAGCAGGTCGTTGCGGCGCTGGAGGCCTGGTCGGCGACCCTGAATCTGGAGGTGGACTGGTGCATGCTGTCGATAGAGCTGCAACTGCATGCGCAGCGCAGCCCGGCCTTCGCCATCGAGTATCAAAAGGTCTGGGATACCCATCAGGCAAAAATTGGCGTGGTGATAGCCTCGTTGTTTAAGCAGGTGGGTAAGACGCCGCCCGCGGAACCCCATGAGCTGGCGGCGGCTTTTATGGCGATGGCGCACGGGTTGGCTTTGCAACGTACCCATGGGGGGGCTGATCCCTCGGGCCGGTTGATTATGTTGTTTTTGCGCAGTCTGCTGTGGATGCCAACAGCAGACTGATCGCTCTTCACGGCACGTAAATGATCTCAAAGCTGGAAGTTTTATCGTAGTAGGGCGTCATGCCGCCATCGACGTAGAAAACCTGCAGGTCGTAATGATAAATCAGCTTTTTATCCGGGTTGAGGATCAGATCCAATGCCGAGACCTTGACCGTGACGTCATGATTAGGGTGCTCCCTGTTTAACTCAACGGTTTGGTTATCGATATTCACCAAAATGCGTTTGATAGGTCGCGGCCCAGAGGGATCGTAAGCTCCGCTGTCGCTTCTGAATTCAATGGTTTTGTAGATGTCGACCGGTGCCGTCTGTTTGATAAAGTCACGTACTTTACTCTGATATTTGGCATCCAGCGCCAGTATCACCGGCAGGTTATCCGGGTTAAAACCGATAAACTGCACCGCCAGATAGCCTTTCAGCAACAGGTTTTGCGGCGAACGATCGAATAACGCGTCCCAGATCAACGCGAACTGCTGGGCGGGCAGCGTGAATGAATCGACAATGCCGCTTTGCAGGTTGATCAGCGCATTTTTCTCCTCGGTTTTGCCTTCGGGTAACGCCAACTGCAACACCAGTGAGTCCGCATTGGCGAAAGGCGCCAGCCGGGCGTCCGGCTGCATTTGTGAAAACTGTGCCGTGGCATCGGCAATGCGGCCCTGATTGACCTTGGGCGACAGGAAGTAGTCAAAGGTCACTTTGATATCCCCCAACGAGGTAGCGTGATCGTCGGCGGAGAAGGATATCGACAGCATTGGCTTGCCATCGGTATCCGTGCCCAGCAGGAAGGTATCCGGCAGGTAATAAAGGTAATTCTTGCGCACGTAGTCCTGATAGTAGTTATACCAGAGTTGCTGGTACTGCAATGGCGTGAGGATCAGCTGCAGGCGCGGCGGTGGCGGCACAATGCCCTGATAAATATACGGATAATAGTTTTCGGCAAAGTAGAATACTTTTGGGTCGGTGACGGTGTTGGTGAGGCCGTGCTCGGTTTTGACTGCTACCACCAGCGTGGTTTGCGCATCGTAATCCGACAAGGCCTGCAGCAAGGCGTCGCGTTGCTCCAGCTTGTACAGATCCAGCTGTGCCTGATAGCGATTCTCCTGTGGGGTCAGCAATACCTGGTCAAAAATCATCTCTTCGACGCTGCCAAAGCGGGTGTAGCTCAGCACCACATAGGGAATCTGCGGGATAGAGTGATTCAGGGCAAAGTCCAGTTGCATGCGCCAGCTGGTGCCGTCGGTGCTGGTGGCAATCTGGTAGCGGGTTTCCCCTGAAACGATTTCGGTGCAGACCTCCGCGGTCAGGTCATCCTCTCGCATTGGCGCTGCCGCCCGGTAGCGTAGCTGTTTACCCTCAACGTCAGGAAATTGCTCACGGGCATTGAGCAGAATAATTTGGTTTAGTGTCACCAGGTCATTGAGAAAGGTATTCATGGCTATCCTCAGTGCGTTCGGTTTGGGCCAAAGTTCTGAATTGGTTCAGGCAGGAGGAGGTCCAGAGAAAGCGCCCGTCGTGCCGACGGTACAGCGGGCTTTCCAACTGGCCGGCGGGCCACTGCCAGTGGGCCAATGCGTCAATCAGCGGCGTGAGTTGCGGGATCCCCGCCAGCCTGGCGTACTCCAGGGCAATGCGCCATTCGTTGGGGTGAGCGTAATAGGGCGTTAGCGAACTGAGCCGATCGTAACGGTGGTCACTCCACTGCAGCGCCTGATTCAGCATCTGAATAATGCGTCGGTAAGCCGGTAACACGGCGTCGCTGCCGCTCACCAGGGCGTGGAGCAGGATCAGCGCGTTGGTGTTCACGCAGCAATCCAGTTGGCGAATGTCATTGTCATCTTTCATCCAGGTGTGAAAACTTTGGCACTCCGCCCACTGATGCTGCTCGGCGGCCTGACGGGGATCGACCCGGCGTAGCTGATAGCCGTTCATGTGCGAAATCGTCTCCCCGACCTGTGACAGTGAAATGCGCCCAAACTTGTACAGCAATTCGGTGATAATCGCGGTGTCGTCAATGTCGGCGCAGATACTCTGGTTCGCCATCCATTGCGGATGGGCAGTGCGTGGCCAAAAGCTGAAATGGCACGGGCGGGTTTCACAGGCGATTAAAAAATCGAGCGCTTTCTCGATATAAGGCTCGGTCTGCGGGGTGTGATCCAGGGTGCGTAGCACCTGCGCGGTAACAAAGGCGTTTTCATCCAGATGCCAGCGTCCGTCCGGGGTTCTGACATGGGCGGCAAAGGCGCCGCTGGCACACTGTTGACTCAGTAAGGCGCTTAAACTGGCACCCTCATTATTATTGCTGGCGGATGAAATCGGTTGCTGCGGCTGCACTTCGAAGTGGGTATTTTGCGGGCTGAAAGTACAGCTGATGGCATGACGGCCCTGCATATCCACCGAAAAACCCACCACGTTGAATTGCAGGGGAACCTGCGCGGTCATGACGCCTTGCAACAAGGGCATGGCTTGGCCACTTTGCGTCAACAAGGCTTGTACCGCGGGGAACACCCGCAGGTTATCACCAAAGAAACTGGCCGCCATGGAAAACAGCGTGAAGCTTTCCAGTTCACCACCGGGGCTATAGACCAGGCTAAAACCGTAGGTGGTGGGTGGAAAACCTTCGCGACTCAGGGTTTGTTGCCGGGCGCGCTCCAGCAGGGGTGCCAACGCCGGAAATAGCCCTTCATAGTCAAAAAAGGCCATGACTGCCGCAATATCAGCCTCAGTGATTAGCGCACTGTGCCACTGAAAGTAATATTCACGCGGCGAGTCGACCTGTTGTGGGTAATAACCCAGCATCAGTAGTGACAAACCGGCCTGCTGGCAGGCCGCGGCAGGGTAATCAGGCCAGACCACCTCCACCGCACCGTCGGGCGGTACCTCGGAGTAGACCTTGGTTTTAACCGTCTCCGGGCTATATTTGCGTCCCAGCCAAGAGCCAAACCGCAGGGGGTGGACCGCCTGGCGCTGCATCTGGCTGACGCTGGCCAAACAGGCCTCTGCATCGTCCTGCGCGGGTGAATCCGTGATCTGTTGGTAGTGCCGATAAAAAGCCTCAATCCCACGATTTTCGGCATAGCGTGGCAAAAAAGGGTCCAGCGTGCAGGAAAGTGCCTGCGGTTTTGACGATGAAACGGTGAACTCCAGTGGACAGCCGTTATACCCTAACAGGCTGGTGTTAAAGGCCGCGGACAAGCAGCCTGAAGCCTGGCGTGCCTGGCTAAAACGGGTGATTTCGGGCACCAGTGAGCGGCGTAAATAGGGCGCCTCCTGACACAGGGCGCTTACCAGGGCGTTCCATGCCGCTGGTAATATCGTATTGCGTTCGGCCATCGTCAATGACCTATGCCACGGCTGGAATAACAATGGCCGGCGGATTCTCGCTGCCATCATGCGTGACACTGTCACCACCGACCAGCAGATAAGTGATTTTGTAATCGACCGTCCAGGGCTGCTCGGTCAGACAGCGATACTTAAAGGTCTGTTCCTCGGTTTTATCCGGATTAAACGAGTATTTCTTGATTTTTCGGCTCTTTTTGTCGTCCAGGTAGGTCAGTTCGACGATCACCTGATTGTAATTCTCCCAGGAGAATTTCCGGTCGAGGAAGATGGAAATCTCGTTGAAGGTCAGCACCGCGCCGGGATCCAAATTCAGCAGGGTAGAAGCCGAAACCGACCGCGGCTGGTAGCTGCTGCTGCCTTCCCAGCCGGTGGTGGCTGCAGACTTGAAGGCATACTCGCTGTGGATCACAAAACGTTCATTGATATCCGGGCTGCGGGAGATGACCTTGCCCCATTTCTCATCATCAGCCGTGAACGCCTCGGTCGGCGTATAAATCTGTTTGTTATATTCGATTTTGAAGGTAGCGGCCTTAATGCCGTATTCGGCAAAACCGTCCGGCCCCAGCACGGTAAAATCGATTTTCTGGAAGAAGGGATCGTTAACGTTAACTTCAATAAAATAAGGCGGCTCTTTTTTGGCTCGCAGAATGTCGCTGCCGATAAAGTTTTGCGGCACCGCCGACTGACTGAGGGCTTTTGATGAGGTGTAGTTGAAGTTCAGGCTTTTGGTTTCTTCGATGCGCACCAGTTTTATTTCCAGCGAGGCGCTGGGGAACAGCCCGCCTTTGCCGCCTTCTTCGCCGTCTTCTTTGCCGCTGGCGAGCAGAGATTCCAGGATGGAGTCGCTGGCTGATTTGGCCTGGGTATTGCTGTCATCATTGGGTTTGAGCGATGCGGTGAAGAAGCTTTTCAGGATCTCCTCTTTGACAAACTGCAGCGCCCATTCTTTCTCTTTGGCTTCCTCCTCGCTCGGCATGCTCTCGGTGACCTTGATGATCAACTTCTGATCCTGCTGCAGTTTTTTGATTACGCTGTCAAAGCCCAGCCAAAAACTGGCCGGGGTTTCCACCGGGATCGGGATATTGGCGCCAAATTTAACATCGAACTCTTTGTAGATGCTTTCAAACTTGGCCTCGACTTCAACTTTTAACGCCGGGGTGATACCGGTAAAGCTGAGGTTATAGGCCACGGCCGCCGGTGCCTGCGCCTGGTTAAAGGCCGCCTCCAGGATCACCGCCTGCTGTGGCGTCAGTTTGGCGCTGAAAATGGCACTATTGTTGCCAAACAGGCTGGGGCACTGCGCGCTGATCAACTCACCGTTGGCATTGCTGCCGACGTCAAGCACGAAGAAATTTACCGTACCTTTGTCATACGGCACCTGAGCCTTGCGGGCGGTTTTCGGGTCAACTTTGAGTTTACGCAGGTATTCGTTAAATGCGGCGTCCAGCTCGGCGGCATCGATCGAGGTATTGACCTCGAAGTTGATGTAACCCCCTTGCTGATCGCTGCCGTCGCCGGTGTATTTGATCAATGAAAAAACGGGTTTCCCGTCTTTTTCTGCGATATGGATATCACCGGGCAAATACCAGAACTGCTTGTCATCGGAGTCGTCGGCAAAGAAGGTGATGTTGTTGATTGTGGCAGTTCTTGCTCTGAGTAATAACATGATGGTTCCTTAAATGAGGTTGGCGATATCGATATCGTCTTGAACGGTTGCGGTTTGGACGTAATCGGGCTTATCCCCGCCTTGGTCCGGTTGGTAGGTAAACCAAATCTCCAGATCGACACTACGTCGTTCGGGGTCGATTTGGTCGGCACTAAAACGCTGAGGGGCGGCATCGGCTGCGGTAAACTGAAAAATTTGCTGCAGAGGTGGGGCGTCATCGCCGGGCAAATAGGCATAATTGGCAGAAACCAGCACCGACGCCACCTGTTGCCAGTCCATGTTGGCGGCAATCATCAACACCCGCTGGTGATACAGGCTGGAGACCAGGTACACATCCTGGCTGGTCGGCTCGTTTAACAGCACAGAGATATGGGGCGAGTTAACGGCGCTGCTGTATTCCTTGGTGACGTCAAACAAATACTGATCCGGGTTGGGCAGCATCACCGGGTAGCTGTCCTGCTGCGTCGTCTGGCTAATCTGAAAGCTTTTCGTCAGGCTGGCTACCGGCTGTCCAATATGGCGGCAGCGCAGGGTGACCAACACCGACTGGTACCAACGCCAGTCGAACAGGCTGGCGGCCTCAATGACAAAATCGTAGCGGCCGTAGACCGACTCAATATCCAGATAAACATCGTTCAGTTCGGTTTGCATTACGCTGGAACTGACCGATCTCACGCCGCCCACGGCCTGATTGAGATAGACGGTGAAGCTATATTCGACCGGCCACAGCATTTTGCCGGTTTCAGGATCGGTAATACTCGGTGACCTGAATAGCTTCGGCCCGATATCGCCCAGGCGAAAGGTGTATTGCTTGCTGTCCGAGCCATAGCGCAGGCGCACCATGACCAATTGGACGTTAACGTCCAGTTCGTCTGACAGCAGGCTGACCCGAACTTCACGGTGGGCGAAAAAGTCATCCTGCAGGTCACTTTGGCTGATCACCCGGTCGGCCTGATAGTCGGTGCCGGCGACCAGTTCGGCAAACAGTGCCTGCGGATAAAGCGAACGTTTGACCACCGTGGTTTCGCTCAGCTTGCCGCTTAAACGCCGCTGATCAATATCTTCTACCGACAGTCTTTGCAGATAAAAACCGGCCCTGGGCTTGTCTTGCTGCGGCACTTCGGCAAACACCGGGGTAAAGAACTCGCCGGTCAGGATCTGCGTCAACTCGGCCACCGCCTGCTTGAAGTGCCCATCGGGGTCGGTGTCCCTGACTTTGATAGTCACCACTTTCTTGCTGATTAACTGCGATGAGGTTTCCTCGATATCGACGGAAAAAATCAGCAGATTGAAACCGACCGACTGTTGCAGAAATTGATAAACCTGATCCCAACGGGCTTCCAGCTCAAAGGTGGCTGGCGGCAACTGCAGCAGATAGTCAATTTTGTAGCTGATGGTGATGGGCGCAGTGGCGGGGGTCGCCATCAGGCTGGCCAGCAGAGCGATATCCGCATCAGCCGGTAATTTGGCCAACAGATAACAGTTTTGTTGGTCGCTCAGTGAGGTCTTGCTGGTTTGGCCATCGATAAAGCCGGGAATGTTCAGCGTGGCGCTGCAAGCGATCGCCTGCATGGGTAATAATACCGCGTCGCGCGGCATGTCGGGGCTGGCCGCTGCCGCCACCCGTGCCGCTTCGGGGCTGCTGGTTAACTGGGTTTGCAACGACAGCATGGCATAGTAAACCGTGGCCGGTTGGCTGCTGTTCCTGAATATCTGTAGCTGGACTGCCGGTTGGTCACCGTTAATAACGCTAATGCCCGGTGCGGCCGCGCAATAATAATAAATGGGCCTGTCCGGGTCGGCCCGGATAAAACAGATGTTCTGCACTACGACCTGAGTGTTCATAGCGACCTTCCCATTTGATGAAGGTGATCCAGGGCAAAGAAGCTTTGCCCTGGGGGCTCAACGCATCAGAAAGTCACCACCACAATGGTGCTGGTTCCTGTCACTTCCTTCTCAACGGTTTTTTCCTGGTTATCTTCGCCGTAATACACCGTAGCGATGTAATGGATCTCCACCTTGTTGTCTTTTTCAGCCTGCATCAGATTGAAGGTCAGATACTGGGTGAGGGATTTAGAATCAAACTCGGTCAGGGCAAGGGATTGGGATTGCGTAAAGTCCCATTTCGGGTAATACACCACCATTTCATAGGTGATCAGCGTGATCTCCTTCTGGCTTGGCTTGAAGATAATGGTGTACTTCTGCGCTTTCGGCAGGGCATTGGCGACCAGGATCTGGTGGCCACGGATCAGCCCATAACCCGGTAGCTGCGGGCTGGTCTCAACGCCGTCGGGGATGTAGGTCAGGCTGTCACCATCCAGGGCATAGTAATCGGTGGAGAAATAAATCGGCTTATCCACATCAACACCAATCGGGTAAATAAAGGGGTGAGGAGGCGTAGACTCACTGACTACCTGGCTGTCGGTTTTGATTTTGACGCCCTTATCCGGATCGGAATATTGCGTTTTGATCACCACCTGGCTGAAGACTTTCCATCCCATAGGATCGAGCAGCGTGGAAATGTCGGCATAAACGATGCCGCATTCGGCCACGTTGATGGAGATAACCAAATCCTGATCGCTCTGAAGTTCGCCAGAGTGATAGGGCTTGGCCTGCATACCGGTGAAATTGACGGTATAGGAGTATCTAAATGCCCGGCCCAGCTCGGGGTTGATAAACCATTTGCCGGTTTTCTTCGGTTCGCTGTCGCCAGGGGAAAACTGCAGAGTGCTCTGATTGTCTTTGTCGTAGATGGCGGTCACCACGATATTGGCCACGTTGTACTTCGCCAGATCCTGAGTGACAAAAAACTCGGGCTGAATGTACTGATAGAAAGGATCGTTGAGATCGTACTCTTTGAAGTAATCTTTCAGATTCTCTTCGCCGACGATGGATTGGATAGACGGCAACTGGGTCTGAGGGGCGATGGAGAAAGAGACCACCGAGTTTTCTTCATAGACGCGGGTAAAACTTTTGGTTTCGCTGAGGCTGGATTTGAATTTATCAAAGCCGTCGGCGTCGTTAAGCAATTCGAGGCTCATGTCCAGCCCGGTTTGGCTACTCAAAATCTGCTCTACCTGTTTTTGTCCCCAAGCGGTTAGCCCCTCTTTCCATTTGAGGTATTGGTCCTCGGTCATGCCCATTTCTTCGTAAGAGAGCCCGGTCTGAACATCGACCTTGATCGCGCCTTTTTCGATATATTCGCGTTCAATCTTTTTCTCATCGGCCGACCAGGTGTGGTAGGTGATGTTTTGCGTCACCGATTTGGTGATTTCACTGTCGTAGCTGACCGTAACTTTGGCCGCCGGCAGGGAAGCATCCAGACTGAAATCGAAGCGAATGCCTACGCTGGAGTTGGTATCGGTGCCTTTCAACACCTGTTCGAACAGGGTGGCGCCTTCGCCTGTGAGTGAAAGGCTGAAAACGGTATTGTTATCCCCCAGGCCTGATGGCGACACCGTGGTGGGGATTTGGCGATAGAATTTCTCGTTGCTGTCCAGAATCAATGAAGCATGTGCCGAGGTGAGTCTTGGGACTTCCAGCTTGATTTCTATTGGCGTCAATTCAGGCACGAATTGGTCATTGCCTTGGTTGCTGTCATATAACGCGACAAATCTGGCAGCCTGATCGTCATTTAAACCGGTATTGCGCAACGCGGTATCCATGGCTGTTTTTTTGGTCGCATTTTCAGGGTCGGCCACCGAGGCCTGCTCGGCTTGAACATACTTGACGATCAGGGTGGATTTGGCGATCAGCGGATCTTTAAGCTTGCCGAGCAACTCGATGCTGATCTTTTTCTTCATCTCCGAATCAGGCTGCGGCAGCATCACGGTAAATTGCGCATAGCCGCCCTGGGTGTCTTCACTACGATACTTGTAGAACATGAAATAGGGGCTTTTGGTATCCCTGGCGACAAACACCGGGATCTCCGGCACCACATAGTAAATATTCTTATCAATGCTGTCGCCATAACAGGTAAAGGCATATTCCTTAATACCCAGATACTTATCCGTGGCGATCTTGACCGATTGCTGCAAAGCGGTGGTTAACATAGGGCGTTCCTCTTGTTTATGTCACTTGTTGTATTGCAGTTTGACGGGGCTGGCGCTGGCCTGTAGCGGGCCAGAGTCGTAGGTTTTGGGGAATATCGAGTCGAGTTTTCCTTGCCATTGGTAGTCAACGCGGCCGTTTAACCCGCTGGCATGGGCATTAATCCACCAGTTGGCCTGCCACTGCTGGGTGGCAAACGAAAAGCTGAAGTTTTGTTTTTTTGCCTGACCTGCCGGCTGATAAGTGGCGGTGCCGCTAATTGACTTAAATTTTGCCTTCAGTTGTTCGGCCTCGAACAGCAGGCTATAGAAACCCAGGTCTTGCGGGGTGAGCGCCAGGGTGTCTTGCCAGCGGAGTTGGCTTTCATAGCTGGTGTAATCGGAAAACGTCACTTTGAGGGTGATAACGCTGACCTCCTCTGTGGTTTTCAAGGTGACCGGAGGGAAGCTGGGCCACTGCATCGGCGTTTGCGACTGGGCATAACGCAGCTCGATCGACATGATGTTAAAACTCTTGGGGTTGAACCCCAGACTCACCACGCATTCGCGGTGTTTTATCGGCTTATCCGGCCGGGTAGGTTCGGGCAACGGCGTCGGCGTAAAAGTGATAATGCCGTCGGCGGGCAGTTGGCCAAGCAAGGCGGCAATATCCTGCTGCTGAACCAGCAAATAGCGTTGCGGCACGCTATTGCTGTAGCTGACGTCGTAGCTGATCTTGCTGGGGATCTCATCGATGGAATGGATGTTACGCAGCGTATTGCTGACCAGTAGCGCTGCGGTATTCACCAGTGCGTTTCTGACCAGTTCGCGGGTCTGTTGCGAAGGATCGTTATCGAACTGTTCCAGCAGGGTTATGACCCCGGCGTCGATCTGCTGATTAAGCAAAACGGCGATAACTTCCGGTTGCCGCGCCTGTTGGTTAAAGGCCAGGGTTAAAAAAGCCACCCAGTCGGTTTCCAACCTGGCTGCAACGCGGCTGCTAACGCTAAACCGACTGTGGGTCACCAGATAAACCTGGCTCTTTGCTCCGCGAATGGCGTTGTCCAGCAGACCGGCTTCGGCATGGGTCAGCGGCATTTTTGACTGTTCGAATTCGACGTTATAACTGCCGGACTCCGGCTGGTGGACAAAGCGCAGAAACAGCGACTGGCGAATGTCGCCCTGTTGCAGCGCTATTTTTCCCGGCGCCGGGATGAAATGCTGGCGGATATAGGCTTCAATCGCCGCGGTATCCACCGGCAGATTGGGCGCGATAAAGGTCGCCAGACCGCCACCGGGGCTGGTCAGCAAATGCAGCGCGCTGACCTTAGCGTCCAGCACCACCTGCGGAGTAAAACTGCCGTAGGTGTAGCACTCCGACGGTTGCGTCTGGTCGTGGAAAGCGAAGGCTCGGCCAAGCAGGAAAAAGTTCTGTAGCGTTTGTTGAGGGTTCAAATCTTCAGCGTTCATTTTTCACCTTTGATATCAATCGTTTGATCGCCGGTCACATATGCCGACCATTGGCCCGAAGGGGTCTGGTAGCGGAATCCGCAGGCAAAGATAGAAGTGACAGTCCACGAGTAATCGAAACAGTTTTGTTGGTGGGTGAAGGTATGCTCCGTAGTGCGGTCGGTGTCCTGGGGTTGAAAGAGCACCGTGGCTTTAAGCATTTCAGTGGGCAGAATGACGGTGATCCGTGCTCGCTGTGAGCCAAACTGCGGGAAGCTGTAAGCCCCGATGGTGGTGGGCTGGGTAATTGGCATCGGCAGCGGCACGACGCCGCTGCCGGCAAGCTGATAGGCGGTTGCTTCGGCATAGGTTTCATCACCGAGGATCGGGCAACTGAAGTAGGGTGCGGCGGCGGTTAAGGCCAAATCCTGCTGCCAGCCGGCAGAATGATAAAGTCCGCCAATTCTGCTTTCCCGGGCAAAACCCGGATCAATATTGATGGTCAGGAACTGGCAGGGTAACGCGGCGTAATCGAGCACCAGAGCCTGTTGTTCGCACGATTGTCGTTCACCGTACAGGATGCGCCAGCCACCCTCCTGCGGATAATTAACCCGGATTTGGTAGAAGAAGGGTTCGGTCTCCAGTGAGCTGGTATAAAAACGGAAGGTCAACCGGCTCTGGTCGGGGCGCAGCAACTGAGTTTGGCTTTGTTCCAGCGGGTAAATATCCCCCGCCGGCACGATAAGCTGGATATCGATAGAAACATTGCTTTTCAACCCCAGCGGGAAGGCGTAGAAAACGTCTATCTCCCGTTCACCCTGTGGAATTGGCGGGGCGGTAGTGCGGTGAATAATGCTATCGGGTGAGACCCTGGCGATTTGCTGTGCGGCGGCAAAAGGATCCAAAATAAAGCACAGCGGGCGCTGGCTCAGCACCACCGAGTCGAGTTTAAAGATCACCCGGCCGCCTTGCGCCGGTACCCGCAGGGCGATCATCGCCGTATTGCTGGAGGCGGGACCGGCGTAGGGCGAACCCAGCGAATTATAGAGCCGATCGAGCAATGTCTGGCTGAAAAGCAGATTCTCCTCGGGATGATTCTCCGGCAAGGGGGGACTGATTTGCAGCGGCAGCCGCGAGAGATTTTGGTAGATATATTGCGTCAGCAGGTCATAGTCAAACGCTACCCGGTCATCGTCAACCAGATGCGTGCCTTTGGCCCCGTCGGCCAGCACCAGCATCAGCGCGCGGGGATCAAACTCGACGGAATACGCCATGCGCGGCGATACCCCCTCAACAAAACCGTCCAGTCGGGCATTAAAGCCGATGGTATCGTCAAGCAGGGTTTTCTCAATCAGTTGGGTGCTGGCCGAGTTCAGCAAAATAATAAACTGGATACACTGAGCCGAATACCAGGTGGCGTCATAGCTTTGTCCGCGCAGGTCACTGTGATACTCAATAGGGACGTCAAACCCCAGGCTGCCTGGTAATACGGGTAACACCTTCACCGCTTTATCCGGGTGTTGCTGCTTGAAATTCACCAGGCTTTGGCCTGTGGCATACTGCAGTTCGGTAGTGAAATTCAGCCAACCGTAAATGCTGTCGGTGCTGGGGCTGCGAACAATATCCAGCGAGAAAGCCAGTGGTTCCGCGACCAGAATGCTGACGGAGTCCGGGTATAAGAAATAGCTATCATTCTGTTGATAGGTAGCGATAAACCTAAGCCGATCGCTAATGATAATCTGCTGAAAATCCGGGTAGCCCTGATACATGAGTTATTTACCCGCCGCGTTGAGATGGTTTTGATAATCCTGATGCCATTCTTTTGGCAGTTTGCTCAGGATATTCACCGGACGCTGGTAATATTCGTCCTCATAGATACGTTGCATCTGGAGGTCACCGACCAATATACCGTTGGCATACAGGGTGTTGTCATCGTACAGACCTTTATCAACGGGCGCTTCAGCCGTCAGCTGCAGGTTATATACCTTCAGTTCTCCTTGCTGTTGCTCAATGCTTATAATTTCGCACTCACCCTCCAGGGTGATTAATTTAGAGGTGTGATTCAATTCGCGAGCAATCACTACACCGGTTGAGGTAATAAAAGGGTGGCCAAGGCTGCTGGTGATGGTTCTTATTTTACCTTTGCTGTTCTGGGTGGTTATTTCAATGAAATTTCGCTCCTGGCCATTAGTGATGGCTTCAATTCTGAGCGAAATATTGTTTCTCGATAATACACATTCACCGATAGCCAGGTCTGAAATTAATTTTTCCCCACCGCTCTGCATCAGAATTCTTGTGTTTTCAGCCAGGCAGCCATAAACAATACGCATGGGTTTTAATAACTCAGTATTTAAGAAGCGCTGGTCTGGCTCAAGGCTTTTAGGTGCGTTGGTGATAAAGGTCGCAATGCTTTTTCCATCGACATTGAGAATGACTTTGAATACATAATAAATCCACTCGCCGGAGTCAAAGTCAACCTGATTGAACCTGAGCCAGTCCAGATCCCAGGAGATATTGTCACCAATAATTCTGGTGTTGGCTGAATTGAAAATATTGTAGTTACCGAAAGGGGTGACAGGATCGCCGCCGGCACGAGTCCGTATCAAATAAATGGTATTGCTGGCTTTAACAGGCTGACCACCGTTGAGCTCAATTTGCCCCAGGTAGGTAATATTGCCTTTAATCGGCACCCTGACCGAACCGTCATAATTATTGCGGTAGTCACAGTCGGCCTCATCGCGGGTCAGGCAGATCTTGATTTCATTTGGATTAATAAGACTCCGCGGTGACTCATTATAGATGTTTTTTGGATAACTCTGGCTGGTAATGATCTCTGCCCCGTACACCGTCTGGTTACCGATAGTCTGTGCAAAGGTATAAATCACCGTGACCGGATAATCTGCAGCAATCTGGCTACCCGGATAAACCCCATCGGCACTCAGGGCGCAGTCTGCGGCGTAGACATAGGCCTGGTTGTAGTTAACCGGCCCTACATTGGCGGCTTCGCCGTCAAACAGCCCAAGGGTCTGCGTTACGTTAGTCGCCGAGACAGGCAGGGAACCTATGGCATTGGCACGATAATTTCGACCGTCGGTAGAGTCCAGCCGGACAATGCTGTATACCGGTTGAGCAGAGCCATTACCGGCATCGCTCAACCGGCCGGCACTGAGTTTAAGCCGTTTTGCCTGTTGCCAGCATTGAGTAAACTGCGGAGTATTACCCGGGGTAAGACCGGCAAGTTTTAATTGAATATCGTAAAAACTGACCAGCAAGGGATCGCCGGGTTCAATAATAAACAGGCCGGCATTGCTATATTTGCTGATGACATTTTTAACAATAGTCTTCTCATCTGACGTATAACCTTGAGTGATCATAATATCAGTACCCAATAAGTTTCAGACATAAACGTGCGCAAGCGATGGTGGCAATGAACCAAACCATAGCTAATTAAGCGATTAATGATTTATTTACAGGTTTCTTTGCAATAAGCGTAAATGGCGCTCAGGGTATCCGAACCAAGATATTCTTCGAATTGAGTATCGGTAGGTTCTATATGGGGATCCAACGTCATGGCATACAGTTCTTGAGCAAACATATCTTTAGTGGCAGAAGGTTTGTTTTTAAAATAGGCTTTTAGTTTTCCTTTGCTAACTTTGCGTATCCAGGCGAATTCGCCACCAAGCTTCACTGTTCCGTTGAAGGTAAATACCTTGCTGGTATAGAAAGTAATATCATTGGGGAAAACTTTATAGCGAACGACTTGTTCAACTTCGATATTGTGCAGGGTCTCTTCCCAGGTTTCTCTTTTAATTACGTTTAAGGCAAAGTTCTTGCCATCAACCGGGCCGTCTTTTGCATCTGCAGTTCCGCCAAATAACATCGGACAACCTCTGGCAAAACCTTCATTTTTCAAACCTAATAGAATAAAGTCATCATTCCCAACAGCAGCCGGATTGCTGTCAAGAATGACGTATTTTTTAATGGGCATGATCTGATCCTTATACATTTGTGAGTATAAAAATAGAATTTACTTTTCGGGTCGGGAGCGATGAATTACTCAACTTCAACAATAGCAATGGCGACTAAAAAATCAACTGACACTTAAAAATAAATGAAGTATTTTTTTGTTGCGATCGAGATAATCAAGCAAATCACGGCGTTAACAAAACCATGGAAAAATTATTTAAAGAATCAAATAAACAACAGTCAATTGTATTTATTTTGTTAATGGAACTTATAAAACAAAACAAATCAATGAATTGCACATAGAGGTTATGTGGGTTGGGAAGGTATTGTTAAAATAGGTCATATCATTAGCTGTGAAATTAGTTTACCAGTAGGAATTTCTTTAATCATAAAGGTTGTGAATAACTAATTAAACAGTTGAAATAGTCATCATAATAGTTAGGTAATGATATTTATACCTTGCTAATGATATTAAGGGGCGCTGATTTGCCAAAGTGCTCGCCAGATGGGCGCCGGTGAACACTCCAGAATCGTTGCCATCAGATATCACTCATGCCTGGCATTACTGTAGCGATGACAGATGGCGCGAGTCTTGCGCCATCTGACTTCAGGCATTATCCACGCGCGGATTGGAATGCGTCGGCTGGCTCGGATATTCTACCTGGTGTTTGTGCAGATAGTCGCGTATCAGCTGGCGGATCACCTGGGAGGGGGTGACGTCCTGTTGCAAACACAGCTCTTCCAACGCTTTTTTCTTGTCAGGATCAATGAGTACGGTCAGGCGCGCCGTTTTCTTTTCCATGATGGTGACTCCAGAGAATAATAATCAAATGATAATAGTGAAATGACCATGCCGACTTAGCTAAAGTGCAAGCGTTCAATCTTGCGTGACAGGTAGCCGAGGTCACAGTTAAAACTCGGCCCGACTTCGGCACTAAGGCGACGCAGCAGATTTAGCGGCGTCTCGATTTCAGCTAATGCGGCATAGATAATCACGTTGCCGCTGGGGGCAACACAATACAACACGCTGTTAAACACCCGGTGCAAACTGTGGTACAGCAGTGAATCTTCATCGGGCACTTCATGGTAGTTCAGCACCAACCAACCTTGTGGTGAAAGCCGTCCGGCACACCGCTGAAGAAAGCTTTGCGTACCCTGTTGCGGATCCATGCTGAAGGCGCTGTAGAGATCGGAAAAAATCAGATCATACTGCCGGGTTATGGGGGCACGTAAAAAATCGCCCGCGTCAGCAACGCGCAAGATAACAGTGTCGTCGCTGGGTAAGGTGAAATAACTTTGCGCAACAGAGACCACCGCTTCGCGCAGTTCCACCACTTCCAGCAGCATATTGGGGTCATAGGCATGTAATGCCCGTACCAGGCCGCCGCCGCCCAATCCCAGGATCAGCACCGCCGAAGGCGGCTGCCAGGCCACGGCCATCAGCATGGTTTTGATGTAGTTGTGAACCGGAACCTGTGGCGCATCGATGCACATTTTGCTTTGTTCGCAAATACCGTCAAAACGCAGGGTTCGGTAGCCCTTGTGGTCAGAGACAATAATTTCACCGCAGTGGTCTTGCTCGCGAGCAATCACCTGACCGCGAGGAGAAAAATCCAGGCTATTGAGCAATTTATCAACCATAGACATAGTTATTTCTTTAAGCCTCCATCAAAAACGGCGCTTCTACTTACGAGCGCACATAAACTCGGCGGTACAGATGCGGCGGCCATTTACCGTAGCACGACCGGTAAAGCGGGCAAGGCCGGAGCGCTGTCGGACAAAGGCGACATCCATGCGAAGCTGATCGCCAGGCCGGGCCGAGCGATAGAAGCGAGCGTGATGAATGGCGGCAAAATAGTAATGTTCGCCGGGTAATAGCGGGCTGAGAAAGTAATGCGCCAACAAGCCGGTGGTTTGTGCCAGTGCCTCCACCATTAATATGCCGGGAAACACCGTGGTCTGGTGGTGGCCAGTCCAGAAGGTCGGTTCATTGGCAGTGATATTTTTGATGGCACTTAAGCGGCCTTCGGCAACGGAGGTGCCATCAGGCAGAATACGGTCAACCAGCAGACAGGGGAAGCGGTGCGGCAGGATAGATTGAACATCCTGAAACTGTAGTGGTTTACCATTGAGCGGCATGATTGATTAGGGTCCTGTCAGCGGGACAAAGCTCAGCTTGTGCCGGCATCTGTGCCTGTCGAAGTGTAATAACATTATAATGTTATTATCATTGGATGCACCAAGTGAAATTGAGCAGATGAGCGGATAAAAATCAATTGGTGACAGTGTCACTAAATGAGGGGGTTTAAAATACGATTCAATTTATTGATTAATAATAGGATTAAGCGGAAGAGTGGTTAGCCGTCAGCAGAGGGTGACGGCTAACGGAGGATCATTTTTTATCGCGTGTCAGTTTATCGAGGTAGCCCATTACAAAGGCGGAAAGCACAAAGGTGAGGTGGATGATCACATACCACATCAGCTTATTGTCCGGCACGTTTTTGGCATCCATAAACACCCGCAGCAGATGGATGGAAGAGATGGCGACAATTGACGCGGCCACTTTGCTCTTCAACGAAGTGGAGTCCATTTTGCCCAACCAGCTCAACTTTTCTTTGTCGTCGCTGATATCCAGTTGCGAAACAAAGTTCTCGTAGCCAGAGAACATCACCATTACCAGAAGTCCGCCTACCAGCGCCATATCGATCAACGACAGCAGCGTCAGAACCAAATCCGCCTCGGCTATGGCGAAAATGTTCGGCAGAACATGGATGATCTCCTGGAAGAATTTTATCGACAGCGCCAGCAAGGCCAGCGACAGGCCGAAGTAAACCGGGGCAAGTAGCCAGCGAGAGGCGTACATGGCATTTTCTAGAAAGCGTTCCATAGTCAACTGAGTTCGTTACAAAAAGTGGGCCACAGTATAGCGCAACAGGCCCGGCAAATGGCAAGCGGACTTGGCTCGATTGAGGGGAGCAGCCCTGGATTATCACTGGTCGGTGTCATTGGGTTATTCACCCTGATAATTAGATATTTGAAAGATGATTACTCCGTCATAAATTATTTTATCAAAATATATTGAGGTATCTGAAAATCATACTAGCATTTAAATGCTGCGATATGATGTTGCGGTAATTCTATATATCGAAATTTTATTTCTATATAACGGAAATGAATTAACCTACTGGAGATGGATATGGACAATTCCCTAAATGGAAAGACCAGCGGTTGGGATGATGTTAATGATTTGCTGAATTATCATAATAGAGGAAATGGTTTAACCCTCAATAATAAGCCTTCTTTTGGTGTGGAAGAGGCTGGCAAGCAAATAGCGCGTAGTGAGCAGACCTGGAATGGCGTTCATGTCACCGGCAAAGGTGCCACCGTCACTTATTCGTTCCCTGACTGGGATTATAATCAGAGTAATTTAAACTTCCGATTTGGCTCCAATAATCAAGATACCGGCCTTAGCGCCTTTACCGCAGAGCAAAAGGCCCAGGCCAAGCTTTCGCTGCAATCCTGGGCTGATGTAGCTAACCTTACGTTTGTTGAAGTTGCCCCGGATCAAAAGTCCAATATTACCTTCGGAAATTATGAGGGTGCTGGCCAGGCCTATGCAATTAAGCCATTCAGCGGGGCGGGTAACGACTATCGAGGGCATAATACCGATGGTCAAAGCTGGTTCAACATCAATTACGATTACGCGGATCCCCGGGATGGGGTTTACGCCAATCTGCACCCGGAGTTGGGTAACTATGGCCGTTTGAGCATCACCCATGAACTGGGGCATACGTTGGGACTGGATCATCCAGGAAAATATAATGCTGATGCAAACAATCCACCCAACTACAGCATGGCGAATTACGCCGAGGATACGCGCCAATTCAGCGTAATGAGCTATTGGGATGAGTCCCTTACCGGTGGTGATAACGGCGGTCATTTTGCCGCCGCACCGCTGGTTGACGATATTGCCGCTATTCAATATCTCTATGGCGCCAATACCACTACGCGCACCGGGGATACGGTGTACGGGTTCAATTCTAATACCGGGCGGGATTTCTACACGCTGACGGACAGTAACCAGAAGCTGGTGTTCTCCGTCTGGGATGCCGGCGGCAATGATACGCTTGATTTCTCGGGCTATACGCAAAACCAACGCATCAATCTGACGGAAGGCTCTTTCTCTGACGTCGGCGGGTTGAAGGGCAACGTTTCCATCGCCGTTGGTGCTGTGATTGAAAATGCCATTGGTGGTTCAGGTAATGATGTGATTGTCGGCAATGATGTGGCCAATATTATCCATGGTGGTGCGGGTAATGACGTTATCTACGGTGGCGGTGGGCAGGATCAGTTATTCGGTGGCAGCGGCAAAGATATCTTTGTTTTCTCTGCGGTGAGTGATTCACCGTTAAAATCACCGGATAAAATCCTGGACTTTGAAACCGGCATCGACAAAATCGATCTGTCCTTCTTTAATCATGGCGACAATGGCGCAGGCTTTATTCATTTCGTCGACTCGTTTAGCGGGCAGGCGGGGGAGGCATTGCTAACCTATGACTCACAAAGTAATTTAAGTGAGTTGGCGCTAAATATAAATGGCCAGGCGGCTCCGGATTTCCTGGTTAATATTGTCGGGCAAGCAAATACGGCCACTGACTTTATTGTTTAAATCAGTCACGGTGGGTTATACCCACCGTTTTTAACGCTCTTTTATTATTCTGTACCACCTTGGTAAGTACAGAGATAAACAAAGTCACCGCCTGCTCCAGCATTAAGGTCACCGCTAATTTGTTTATATCCATATGGGGTTGGGACGTACTCATTTTTTCCATATACAGCGGTGATTTTATTAATTACATCGGACGACGTTGGTTCTCCCTTTTTGTATGAAAGGTAGACAAATTCCCCGCCAGCACCGCTATTCAAATCAACATCAATTTTTATATATCCAGGCGCTGGCATCTGGCTACCATAGAGCACTTGGATATCAACAATCGGCTGTTTGCCATTTACTGGCGTGAACTGCGCTTCATGATAGCAAAGATAGACATATTTACCCCCAGCATCAGAATTAAGATCAATCGGAACTTTAGTGTATCCGACTGGAGCTGGGATATCTGAGTTGTCACCCAGGACAAATGTCAGCTCGTCGATGTAGTTTGCTCTTAGACTGGCAACGGCCATCTGCGATTTTGACCATGTATTATCGTAATATTTTTTTAATGCATCGGCTTTTGTCTTGTCTTCACACAATAGCCATACAGGCATTAACGAGGTTTGGTCTATGAACTTGGTCAACACCGGCATACTGGAAATAGACTGTATCCAACTTTTTAAATTATCGTCACTACTACCCTGCGAGTTAGCTTTAAAAACTAGCGCCCCTAAAGAAGGGCTACCGCCTAGAATATCATATGTGTAACTACCGCTTTCGCTGAAACTATCGAAGGCTTCTGAATACTTAAGTTTGTCTTCGACGCTAAGTTGTGATGTTAGTTGTTCGTATTTAGCCTGAACAATCGTACTCATCTCAAATTTTTGGGTGAGTGTTAACTTGTTTGCTGAGGCGGATACGTGAGCTTTCCCGCCCATAACACCACTCATTAGAACATGGCTGCCATAAACGTTGAATACAGTGGCTAATGAATCTTTACTTTCTGGATTTATTGCATTAATCAGTTTTATAAAATCATCTGAAACATAGTTTTGCAACCTTGCAATATCGGCAGGGATACTAATTGACCACAAGTCAAATGACTGCTGACATCGACTAAACTCATTTTCTGACTTTCTCAATGAACTGTCGCTAAATTCATTTGTGGCTGAGGCACTAAAAAAGCCATAGTTACCACTTACTTTAATACTGTTAGCCAATTCAGTTAAATAGCTTTGGAGCGATTTCCCCGTTACCGATGCGTAAGACTGGTTGCTGAGCCATACCGCCTGAAGCACATCAGGTAATTGATATTGCTGGCCGTTCATAGTAATTTCGTGAAACTGAGATTTTGACCAGTCGAGAATAGGATGCAGGACAGCAGAAGCATCTGCATAGGCTAAAAATGGATTGTAGCCACAACCAATAATACCTACACCGGGTAAAGTATCGCTCGGGAGAGGGACAGCATTAACACGAGTAAAAGATGAGCTAAACAAACCTTCAACCTTGGATGATTCAATTTTCATTTTAAATCCTCTTAATGCTTGGTTAAACTCATGAAAAATATAATTTAAATTGTTTGCGTTGAAAAGTTAACGTTATATTTCACCTCCGGGTTTATTTGTAAAAATTAAAAATATATAGGATGGCAACTTCATCTCCCTTTGATTTTTAATTTATATGGTGGTGTGTTTAAGGTGGTAAATTCAAAGGCATGCCACACGTTTGGCACAACCAATAATTGGTTGCTTCAATTAATTAATCTATTTTCAACAAACGAAGGGATGATTTATTTTCGAATGTGTTTTGTGTGACATCTAATTAATAGCAAAGGCTAGGCTTTTCACAATATTATTTTAAGATCGTTAAGATCGAATTCCCTGATGATATATATATATGCGCGGATTATAACGAATTATGGCTGCTGAATAATATACCTTCTGATAGCGTCATAGCTCCCGCCGCAGGCGGTTATGCCTTAACTTTTAACCCCTTTATTATCCAGCGTGCCGTAAAACCCCGTCCTTTTGGGGGGCAGTTCATTTAGGACGGGGAGGATGTCAATCTGGCTTGATTCTATTGCCTGCCTGGTCGGTTACCTTTTCACCGTCTTCTTTGGTGAATGCGGTTTGTTGCGGATCTGGAAGGATCTCCAACACCACTTCGGAAGGGCGACACAATCGGGTTCCCATGGGGGTGACGACGATGGGGCGGTTGATCAGGATCGGATACTGAAGCATAAATTCAATCAGCTGCTCGTCAGTCAATACTCCATTATCCAGGCCAAGCTGCTCATAGGGTTCAACGTTTTTGCGCAGCAACGCACGGACGCTAATTCCCATATCCGCAATAAGGTGAACCAGTTCATCATGCGATGGTGGTGTGTCGAGATAATAAATAATCGTCGGTTCGTTACCGCTGTTGCGGATCATCTCCAGCGTGTTACGTGAGGTACCACAGGCCGGGTTGTGATAGATGACAATGTTGCTCATATCAGTATCTCATTAGAAAGTAACGGAGAGCCGCAACGCCAGCGCGGCCAGAGTGACAAACAGAACGGGCAGGGTCATGACGATGCCGGTACGGAAGTAATATCCCCAGGTGATCGTCATATTTTTTTGTGAAAGCACATGGAGCCACAGCAGTGTGGCGAGGCTGCCAATAGGCGTGATTTTTGGGCCTAAATCGCAGCCTATGATGTTGGCATAAACCATCGCCTCTTTGATGACACCGGAGGCCGTGCTGCCGTCAATCGACAATGCGCCAATCAGTACGGTAGGCATATTATTCATGACCGACGACAGCAATGCCGTCAGGAGGCCGGTGCCCAATGTTGCAGCCCATAGTCCTTTATCCGCCAGTATATTGAGAACACCGGAAAGGTAATCTGTCAGCCCAGCATTCCGCAGTCCGTAGACCACCAGGTACATCCCCAGCGAGAAGACAACGATCTGCCAGGGTGCCCCTCGCAACACTTTCCCGGTATTAATGGCATGACCTCTTTTCGCTACGGCAAACAGGACGACAGCGCCAGCTGCGGCAATGGCACTGACGGGGAGCCCTAACGGTTCAAGAACGAAAAAACCCACCAGCAGCAGCACAAGGACGATCCAGCCGGCTTTAAACGTTGCCGGATCTTTAATGGCGCTGGCAGGTGTTTTCAATAGCGCTACGTCGTAGGTCGCCGGGATATCCTTGCGGAAAAACAGGTGCAGCATGACCAGCGTAGCGGCAATAGCGGCAATATCCACCGGGATCATCACCGAAGCGTATTGTGTAAAACCGAGCTGGAAAAAGTCAGCAGAGACAATATTCACCAGGTTTGAAACGATAAGCGGCAAACTGGCCGTATCCGCGATAAATCCGGCTGCCATCACGAAGGCCAGCGTTGTTCCTTGGCTGAAACCCAGCGCGAGCAACATGGCAATGACGATTGGCGTCAGGATAAGCGCTGCACCATCGTTGGCGAACAAGGCGGCGACCGTCGCACCCAGCAATATAATCCAGGTGAAAAGCAAACGTCCTCGTCCCTTGCCCCAGCGGGAAACATGCAGTGCGGCCCATTCAAAGAAGCCCGACTCGTCGAGCAGCAGGCTGATGATGATCACCGCAATAAAGGTTGCCGTGGCATTCCAGACGATATTCCAGACAACAGGAATGTCATCAAGGTGGATAACACCACAGACCAATGCCAGCACGGCACCTAGACTCGCACTCCAGCCAATGCTGAGCCCTCTGGGTTGCCAGATGACCAGAATCAGCGTCAGTAAAAAGAGACTCCCTGCCAGTAACATATCAGACTCCGTTATATATGATTAAAGCAATGTGTTACCTATAGATTAACAGGAGGATGTCGCTGATTGTGCCAGCCATCCGCGAACATCTTCACGCAGGCACTGCCAGGATGCCGTGATGGTCTCTGCCGCCCAGGCAGGGATATGCGGCGAGAGTCGATAGTGGATCCATTTCCCCTCACGACGATCAATGACCAGCCCTGCATTGCGTAATATCGCCATGTGGCGGGATATTTTAGGCTGTGACTCCGAAGTGGCCCCGCAGATATCACAAACGCATAACTCTCCCGACTCTCTGAGAAGCATAATGATGGCCAGTCGAGTTTCATCCGACAAAATTTTGAAAAGCTGAACGGGTTGTAGCATTTTTAACCTCAGTGCGCTTAAATTTCACATATGTTAATTCATATGTGTTTGCATTTGAATCACCGGGTGCAAAATGAGGAAAAAAAGTGGAGAAATTTCCAGCCCTGAACGCTGAGTGCTTTGATAATAAAACGGCCTATCTCCAGAGCACTCAGGGGCGCAAAAGCGTCAAATCGATCTGCCACTTATTGATTTTGTTGTACAGCGTGGTGCGCGACAGCCCTAGCATCTGGGCGGCCTGCCTCAAATTGCCGCCGTTGGTTTCAATGACCTGAATGATATGTATGCGCTCATGGTCTTCCAGCCGGCTGGAGGGGAGCTGGGCCGGTTCAGGCGCAATGCGGCGGATATCCTCGGGCAGGTCGTCAACGTCGATCAGTAATCCTTCACACAGGTTTACCATCCGCTCCACCAGGTTTTCCAGTTCGCGCACGTTGCCCGGCCAATGCCAGGCGTTGAGGCAGGCCATCGCCGTTGGTGAAACCTGCGGTGGGACTTTTTTCATCCGCGCACTAAGCTTGTGAATAAAGCCGTTGACCAGACCGGCGATGTCGTCCCGACGTTCACGCAGCGGCGGAACCGGGATCGAGAGCACGTTCAAACGGTAATAGAGATCGCGGCGAAAGGCGCCTGTTTCCACTGCCTGCACCAGGTCGCAATGGGTGGCGGCAATGATGCGCACATTCACTTTTACCGGCTGCGCCGCACCAATGCGCAACACTTCGCTTTCCTGCAGCACGCGCAGCAGGCTGGTTTGTGCTTCCAGCGGCATTTCACCAATTTCATCCAGCAGCAGGGTGCCCCCGTCCGCCAGTTCGAACTTGCCGGCGGCTCCCCCTCGGCGCGAACCGGTAAAGGCACCGTCCACATAACCAAACAGCTCGCTCTGCACCAAATCGCGCGGTAAGGCACCGCAGTTGACGGCGACAAAGGGCTCGTTGCAACGTCCGCCAGCATTGTGGATTGCCTGGGCAAACAGCTCCTTGCCGGTGCCGCTTTCGCCGGTCAACAATACCGTGCTGTCACTGCGACTGCAGGTGCGCGCCTGCATGATCGCCTCGCGCATACGGCTGGAGTGGCCATATATCATCTCAAAGGTATAACTGGCGCTAACCCCCATGACGCGGCGAGTAATGGCACGGATACGCTGATTCTCACGTACTGAAAGCACCCGACCGTCATCCGGCGCAGGCATCAATGAAATGACGCAGGAGAGGGCCGGTTTACCGGCTGGCATAAATACCATTTCACGATCGTTACAAAATGGCATGGTCAGCAGCGAGCCGGACTGCGGGCGCAGCAGCTCATCGATTGATTTGTTGCCCGGCTCCAGACCGTCAAAAATCTGGCGCGCATAGCGATTAACGGTTTTCAGACGGCCCTGGCGATCGCAAACCATCACGCCTTCATTCAGGGTTTCCAGAATGGACTGCTGTTCTGCCAGGAGTTGCTGCAGCTTGAGCTGTTGACCGACGGCCTCCGCCGCTGCCTGCACGGTGCCCAGCGTGTGGGCATTGAAATTATCCGGCGTAGCGGTGAGGGTCAGCACGCCAATCATCACTCCCTCGGCGTTACGTACCGGTGCGGCGGCACACTGGCGATGACGCTGGCGCAGCCCCATCTTCCAGTTTTCGCCGCTTAACACATACACCAGTCGCTGTTCCAGCAGGCAGCGTGCGGTGCAATTGGTGCCCTGAACCTCTTCACGCAGAATACTGCCGACCGGCGTCATGTCCGCACCGCAGTAGTGAAGGGTAACGCCGTGGGCATCGGTCAGATTGATATGGCCGTCGGGATTATAGGCCAACAGATTTTCCATGATGCTGCGCGCCACGCTAATCAGCCCGGCGTTGTGCAACAGGATGGCCTGTAGTTGTTCTGCCGGCGGTGCGTGATAGACAAACTCATCAGGATCAATACCGTACTCACGCGAGCGCCGCCAGGATTGCAGGATTGACTTGCGTATCCAGCCCGGTTGACTCCCTTCGTTAAATGCCTGCCAGCCTTGCCAAAACAGGCTGTCCCATTCACCGGCCTCCGGCCCTTCCGGCAGGCTGAAAATCGGATCGCTCTCATCTTTGATTGGCAGCAGGTCTGCGGCGGTAGGCATCGGCAACTCCATTTTGGAATGTAATGTCCATTTTATTGACATGTGAAATTTACATGTCAACTTAGTTGTCACTTTGTTATGGCTATCTGTGCAACGCCTCACAAATTCCCCGCGTTTTAAGCTGGCATCCCCTTTGCAATACCCTCAGTGAACTTGTTGCCCGCAAGGGCGTTACCCACATGAGGAATCACGATGAGCCATTTACCCCAAACCCTGCGTGTTGGTCTGATTGGTGCCGGACGAATGGGCAGTTTCCATGCAGAGTCTCTGGCGCGGCGTGTGCCGGGCGCGGTACTGGCCGCAGTGGCCGATCCGTTACCAGGGGCCGCGCAGCGGCTGGCGGAACGTCTGGGCGTTAAGGCCCATAGCGATCTGCAGGCGATGCTGGATGACCCGGCCATTGATGCCGTAGTCATCGCTTCTCCGGCGCGCACCCATGCGCAGTGGGTGATAGCGGCAGCCAGGGCGGGTAAACACGTCTTCTGTGAAAAACCGATGGCCGTCACGCTGGAGGAGGCAGACTGCGCCATCGCCGCCGCCAATCAGGCGGGGGTGGTGCTACAGGTGGGGTTTAACCGCCGTTTTGTCAGCGGTTTCGCAGCGGCCATTGCCGCCGTCAAGTCGGGCGAAAATGGCACCACCCAGTTGTCCCGCTCGGTCACCCGCGACCCGCAGTTGCGCGATCCGGCGCCGATCCCGGCGTGGACCATCTTTCTGGAAACCCTGATCCATGATTTTGACACCTTGCTGCACTTCAACCCCGGAGCCAGGCCGGTAGAGATTTACGCCCTGGCGGATGCGCTGGTGCGTCCGGACTTCAAGGACAAGGGGTTGCTGGACACCGCAGTAGTCACTATTCGCTTTGATAACGGCGCTATCGCGACGGCCGAGGCTAATTTCCAGGCGGTCTACGGCTATGACGTACGCGGTGAAGTGTTTGGCAGTAAAGGCATGTTGCAGGCGGGCAATATCAATTTGAATAACTGCGTGCGTTATCACGCCGGGGGCATCGCCATCGAGACTTCGCGCCAGGATACCGATCTACTGCATGACGCCTATGTGGCGGAGCTGACCGAATTCGCCCAATGCATTCAGCAAGGACAAAAGCCTCGGGCGACGGGGCAGGATGCGCGCAATGCCCTGGAAATCGCACTGGCCTGTATTTCGTCGGTACAGCAGGGCAAACCGATCAGGTTGGGGGAACAATAATGGCGAGTTTTCAACTGTCCGTTTGCGCCGAAATGGTGTTTCTCGACCTGCCGTTTGCAGAACGTGTAGCGCGTATTGATGCGCTGGGTTTCGGCGTCGAAATCTGGAACTGGGCCAATAAAGACCTTGATGCTTTGGTGGTTACCGGAGCGCGCTTGACTTCGATGACCGGCTATCTCAGCGGCAACCTGACCGACGATGTGGAAATCGCTCAACTGTTGCAAAGCGCCGAACAGTCGCTGGCGGTGGCGCAACGCTTGAATTGCCCGTGCCTGAATCTGCACGGTACCGGCCTGGACTCGCAAGGGCTGCCGGTGAAACCGGTGGCGGTGGTGACGGGCGCAATGTGGCTGAAGGCGGCCAATACGCTGACCCGGCTGGCAGAAATGGCAGAGCGCGTGGGGAAGGTTTTCACGCTGGAAAACCTCAACCTGCCGCTGGATCACCCGGGTACGCCTTTTGCCAAAGCCGACGACACTTTGGCTTTGGTGGAGGCGGTTAATCGACCGGGGTTGAAGATGAATCTCGATCTTTACCATGCGCAAATTGGCGAGGGCAACCTGATTGAGCTGATGCGCCGCTGCGGCCCGGCAATCGGTGAAATTCAGGTGGCGGACGTGCCGGGGCGAAAACAACCCGGTACCGGCGAAATCAACTACCGCGCCATTGCCCGCGCGTTGGACGAAATGGGCTATCAGGGGGTGGTGGCGATGGAAGGCTGGGCATCCGGTGACAGCACCGAGGCGCTGCACCAGTTCCGCGACCATTTCACTCTATAAACCACAACAAACCGGGTATTGGCCTGTTGCCCGGAATAAGTAGTGATGCCTTGATTTTAATAATAAATAAACCTCAACCTACGGGATGTCATCATGAAAACCAAAACCTTGTTGTTGATACTGCTGAGCCTGGTCATGGCCTTCAGCGCCCAGGCGAAAACCTATAAGGTCGGCGTAGCGCTGGCCAATTTCGATCTTAACTTTGTCTCTATTTTGCGCTCGCAGATGGTCAGTGAGCTAAAGCTGTTGAATATGGACGGGCAGTTTGTTGATGCCAAAGGGGACGTAGCGCTGCAGGTGCAGCAGGTGGATGACTTTATCAACCTTGGGGTGGACGCGATTATCCTCAATCCGGTTGATACCCAGGGCGTGAAGCCGATGATGGATGCGGCCGAACGCGCCAACATTCCACTGATTTTCGTCAACCGCAAGCCAGAGGTGAAACTGGGCAAGGCGATGGCCTATGTTGGGTCCGACTCGGCGGCGGGCGGTGAAATGCAGATGGAAGCCCTGGCGAAACAGATGAACTATCGCGGCAACGTGGCGATCCTGATGGGAGCGCTGTCCAACGAAGAGGCTCGCGAACGCACGCGGGCGGTGGAAGCGGTGATCGCCAAGTATAAAGACATGAAGGTGCTGGAGAAACAGACTGCCAAATGGCAGCGCAATGAGGCGGTGGATGTGGTGTCCGGTTGGTTGTTGAACGGCCGCCCGATTGACGCCATCGCCGCCAACAATGACGAAATGGCGATTGGTGCCATCATGGCGTTGAACCAGGCCAAAAATAAAAACATTCTGGTGGCGGGTATTGACGGCACGCCGGACGGTCAGCAGTTTGTCAAAAATGGCGGCATGACCCTGACCATCTTCCAGGACGCCAAGGGGCAGGCCACCGGGGCGGTGCAGGTGACCAAAGCGCTGCTGGAAAAGCAAAAAACCGAGCCGTACAACTGGGTGCCTTATAAAGTTATCACCCGGGATAATCTGGCCGAGTTTATGGCGGCTAACTCGAAATAAGCGAAGAAATCCTGGCGGCCGGTAGAGTGAATAAGCGTTGCTTTCTCATTTATCGGCCGTTACGTCATTGTCAAAATAATGCCCCGTCATCTTTCCGCGTGAACTTGATTGATAATTATTTTCTTTTGCATCTTATCAATGACCTAAACGACTGCTTTAATAATGGACTGAATTCAGGTTCGTGGTTGACGGAGTAACACGATGTTCTCACGCTTTTCAACGTTAAGCCGCATCCCCAAGGGGGTTTGGGTACTGGGTGGCGTCAGTTTGTTAATGGATGTCTCTTCGGAAATGATCCACAGTTTGCTGCCTTTGTTTATGGTGACCACCCTGGGGGTCAGTGTGGTGGTGATTGGCTTGATTGAAGGGTTGGCCGAAGCCACCGCGCTAATCATCAAGGTATTTTCTGGCGTACTCAGTGACTATCTCGGCAAGCGGAAAGGGCTGGCGCTGTTAGGGTATGGGTTGGGTGCCGTCAGCAAGCCTTTATTTGCTGTTGCCGGTTCATCCGGCGTCATTCTTGGTGCCCGTCTGTTAGACCGGGTGGGCAAGGGGATCCGTGGTGCGCCCCGCGATGCTCTGGTGGCTGATGTTACCCCTGCGGAGATCCGCGGTGCCGCTTTTGGGTTACGGCAATCGCTGGATACCATAGGGGCTTTCTTGGGGCCGCTATTGGCCGTCGGGTTAATGTTGCTGTGGCACGATGACTTCAGGGCCATTTTTTGGATAGCGGTGATCCCGGGAGTCTTAGCCATCGCGCTGTTGTTTTTTGGCCTTCAGGAGCCTAAATCACCGATTGAACATAAACGCACCAATCCTATTAAGCGTGAAAACCTGCGGCGGCTGGGGCAAGCCTATTGGTGGGTGGTCGGTCTGGGGGCGGTATTTACGCTGGCCCGATTCAGTGAGGCATTTCTGGTATTGCGTGCGCAGCAAATGGATATTCCACTGGCCTTAATCCCTCTGGTGATGGTGGCGATGAATGTACTCTATGCGTTATCCGCCTATCCCTTTGGCAAACTTTCTGATCGTATGAGCCACAGCAACATGCTGCAAGCCGGTTTAGTGGTGTTGATTGTGGCGGATATCGTATTGGCCGTCAGCCACCATTGGATAGGTCTCCTGATCGGTGTGGCGTTGTGGGGTGTGCATATGGGGATGACCCAGGGCCTGCTGGCCGCCATGATCGCTAATACTGCCCCAGCCGACCTGCGCGGAACAGCTTACGGGATGTTCAACCTGATGAGTGGAGTGGCGCTGCTGTTGGCGAGTCTGGGGGCTGGTGTACTGTGGCAAACCTGGGGCGCAGCCTCGACCTTTTACTTCGGTGCCGCCATCTGTGTGATCACCCTGGTGGGCATGCGTCTGGCTCCTGTGGTGTACAAGAGCGCCTGACAGCAGAATAGGTCGTCGCTGAGATAATAAACAGCGCAAATGTAGAGTGCCGGTGAGTGGATTCAGCCTGATTGGTACGGGTATCTGTTTGATAATCGAAGCAACAGTGACCGTCCTTTTCAACCGAGAGAATCGCCCATGCACTTTACTCAAGCCATTGCCAGACTCCCTGCCGATAGCTGCGCCAGCGGCCAGACCACCGCCCAATTGGGGGCGCCGGATATTGCCGTCACCGGCCACCAGTTTTTGGCCTATGTGGACACCTTGCTCCGCCTGGGGCTAAAAGTGACAGTGTTACCGGCTGCCCCGGCATTTCCTGACGCCCACTTTGTTGAAGACACCGCGGTGGTGATGCCGGAGCTGGCGGTGATCACCCATCCGGGCGCGCCAAGCCGCCAGGGCGAAGTGGCCACCATTGCACCGCTGTTCGAAGGAGAACGCCCGGTAGTGCGCATGAGCCAACGCGGCCATCTTGATGGTGGGGATGTGCTGCTGGTCGATCGCCAGTTTTTTGTCGGCCTGACGTCTCGCACCGATGAGGCCGGTATCGGCGAATTTGCCGCGGCGGTAGAACCCTACGGCTACCGGGTCACGGCCATTGAAGTGAGCGCCGGGCTGCACCTGAAATCAATCGTCAATTACGTGGGTCGCAATACCCTGTTGTTGACGGAAGACTACCAGCACCATGCTGCCTTTAGCGGTTTTAACAGCATCGTCATTCCGGAAGCGGAGTCCTACGCCGGTAATACGCTGTGGATCAACGATACGCTGATCACCCCACAGGGTTACCCGCAAACGCTGGCGCAAATCGAAAAATTAGGCATGCCGATCGTTCAGCTCGACACCAGCGAATTTAAAAAAATGGACGGCGGCCTGACCTGCCTGTCACTGCGTTTCTGACACTTTCTTTTACCGGGGATCTCAGCCATGAAAAAAACATTAGCGGTTTTACTGACCAGTCTGGCATTAAGCGGCCCTGCGGCGGCTCAGACCTTCGACACCATCAGTTTTGGCGTGGACGGCGGTTATCCACCGTTTGACGTGCTGGCACCCAGCGGTGAGATCACCGGTTTTGATATCGATATCGCCAACGCGCTGTGCACCCAGCTGCATGCCAAATGCGTGTTCGTCAAACAACCTTTCGAGAGCATGATCGCCGCGCTTAACGCTCATAAGTTCGATGCCATTATCGCGTCATTGACCATTACCGACGAGCGCAAAAAGGAAGTGGATTTCACCGACCGCTATTACCGCAGTTCTGCCCAGTTGGTGGCACGTAAGGGCAGCGCGCTGCTGCCGGACGTCGCCAGCCTGAAAGGCAAAACCGTTGGCGTGCAGACCGGCTCGATCCATGAGGCCTATGCCAAACAGCACTGGGGCGGGAAAGGGGTGAAAATTGTCTCTTACGCCAACCAGGATAACGTCTATCTGGATCTGATGTCCGGGCGCATTAACGCGTCACTGCAGGACAACACTCAGGCCGCCAGCAGCTTTATCGATACCCCACGCGGCCAGAAGTTTGCCTTCGCCGGACCGGTGATTGAAGACAGCAGTATCTCCTCTGACGTTGGCATTGCGGTGGGTAAAGACAATCCGGCGCTGCGCGATGCGCTAAACGGGGCCATCAAGGCGATCCGTGCCGACGGGACTTATGAAGCCATCCAGAAAAAATATTTTAGCTTCGACATATATGGCAACTAAACCGGCTCGGATCCAGTCATCCAGGGGAGGCCGGGAATGGTCATAGAGTATTTGCCGTTGCTGGCTCATGGCGCGTTGCTGTCACTGTGCGTGATGCTGGTTTCACTGGCGGTGGCGTTGACGCTCGGCATGATCAATGCGCTGATCAAACTCTTTGGTCCGCGCTGGTTGCGCTGGGTATCGACGGGTTACACCACGCTGGTGCGCGGCATTCCCGAGTTGGTGATCATGCTGTTGCTGTTCTTTGGCGGCGAAATGCTGGTCAACGGCTTGCTTGGCCTGGTGGGATTGGGGCCGCTGCGCTTCAACACCTTCATCTCCGGGGTGCTGGCGATTGGTTTTGTGTTTGGTGCTTACTACACCGAAACCTTTCGCGGGGCGTTTCTCACCGTGGAGCGCGGTCAGCTCGAGGCGGCAATGGCCTACGGCATGCGGCCGGGCCAGGTGTTTCGCCGGGTGCTGCTGCCGCAGATGCTGAGTTTTGCCATTCCCGGCATCAACAACAACTGGCTGGGGCTGATGAAAGCCTCGGCGCTGGTGTCGATCCTCGGTCTGGAGGATATGGTTTGGCTGGCAGAGCAGGCCGGGCGAGCCACGCAAAAACCTTTCCTGTTTTATTTTCTGGTGGCGCTGATTTATATGGCGATTACCGCCGTCTCCAGTTGGGGCTTTAGCCGGTTGGCGCGGCGTTACGCGTTGGCTTCCTCACATTCGGCAGGAGCACGCTGATGAATCTGCAAAATATGCTGGATGCGGCACCGAGCTTTCTGTGGAGCGACGGTTCCGACGTCACCGGGCTGGCGATGACCGCCAAACTGTTCTTGTTATCGGTGGTGCCAGGGTTACTGCTGGCAGCGCTGATGGCGATCGGCCAGGTATACGGCCCGCGACCGCTGTCGTGGCTGATCCGCAGCGTGACTTACTTTTTCCGCAGTACGCCGCTCTACCTGCAATTAATGCTGATTTACTACGGCCTGTCACAGTTTGACGTGGTGCAATTGGGCTGGCAGAACGACCAGCCTTTCTGGCTGCTGTTTCGCGACGCCACTTTCTGCGCCACGCTGGCGTTGGTACTCAATACCAGCGCTTACGTTGCCCAACTGTTGGCAGGCATGATGGAAACCTTCCCGCGTCAGGAGTGGATTGCCGGCGAGGCCTATGGCATGAGCCAGTGGCAGATTATCCGCCGCCTGGTGCTGCCGGCAACGCTGCGGCGTGGCATTCCGGCGCTGAATAACGAGATGGTCTTCCTGCTGCATGCCACCTCGCTGGCCAGTACCGTCACGCTGCTGGATATTACCGGCGTGGCACGCGCATTTTATGCCGCCACCTATTCACCCTTTATTCCGTTCCTGATGGCGGCGGCACTGTATTTGCTGTGCACTTTCCTGCTGATCTTCATGTTTTCACGGGCAGAGCGTCGCTGGCTGGCGTTTATCCGCCGCGACTGATGCAGTTCAGGAGCGTTTGATCGACTGCAGCTCGGTCAGGGTGACGATTTTATCCACCCGAAATTTCTTGCTGGTCAGCCAGGTATCGGCCAGCAGCCGGTAGTTTTCCATGCTGCGGCAGCCGATGCGCACCAGAAAATCGAAGTTGCCGCTGACCAGCCAGCAGTCCAATACCTCGGGGGTATTACGCATTTCCTGCTCAAAGGCCGGTTGGGAGTGGCCGTGATCGGCCAATGCGATCTGCGCCTGGATCACAAACGCATGTTCCGGCTCCGGCAGTTCGATAATGGCGCTGTAGCCACGAATAATTCCGTCGCGCTCCAGCCCACGAACCCGCTCCAGGCAAGGGCGGGCAGTCAGATTGACCTGTTCGGACAGTTTCTGAAACGAAATGCGGCCATCCCGGCACAGTATTTCAAGGATTTTTTTGTCGATGCGATCAAGCCGGGCTTTCTTTTCCACAGATAGGGCGTCCAATGAAAACTAATCATCATAAGTTACCTGAACATGCTCTGGGTGGGCAGCGCCAATTCACCAGTTTTCATTTCGGCCAGCCGGGTAAAGGCGAAAAAATTTACCTGCAGGCCGGTCTGCATGCCGATGAACTGCCCGGCATGCTGGTGCTGCACTATCTTAAAAGATTGCTCAGCCAGGCGGAACGGCGGGGTGAACTGCAAAGTGAAATAATTCTTGTCCCGGTAGCCAACCCGCCGGGGCTGGCGCAGGTGCTGCTCAATGCGGGTGTAGGGCGCTTTGATCTGGTCAGTGGCCGCAATTTTAACCGTGATTTCCCTGATTTAGCCCGTTTGTTACGGCAGCAGGATTTCAGTACCACAGAACCCCTGCATCAGCAGGTGCGCATCGCAATGCGCAATGTTTTACAGGCGGCGCCAGACACCAGCGAAGTCACGGCGCTGCGCAGGCAGCTGTTGCTGTTGGCCTGTGATGCGGATGTGGTGCTGGATCTGCACTGCGACGACCGGGCGATCCTGCACATGTACGCCGACCCGGCCTGGGGCGAACAGGCAGAAACATTGGCTCGTTTTATGGGCATGGGGGCGGTGCTGCTTTCGCAAGACAGCGGCGGCGGTTCCTTTGATGAAGCCTGCGGCCTGCCTTGGCACCGGCTGGCAGCAGAGCATCCCGCCCTTGATGGGATGCAACCGGGTTGCATGGCGGTTACGCTGGAGTTACGCGGTCAGCGGGATATTAGCCACGAGCTGGCCAGCGGCGATGCCGAGCGCCTCTATCGATACTTGCAACACCGCGGTGCCGTTGCCGGTGCTTCCCCGGTGATACCGCAGTTTGAGGTCGCCATGTTGCCATTTACTGCCGGGGAGATTGTTACCGCGCCCGCCAGCGGCATCCTGTTGTTACTCCGCCAGCCGGGGGTGTGGGTAGAAGCGGATGAGGCGGTAGCTGAAATTATCGACCCGATCACCGATACGATAACAGCAGTGCGCGCTAAAGCGGGTGGGCTGATTTATGCCAGCCGCCAGACGCCTTTTGTCACGCTGGGGGCCGAAGTGATGAAGATTGCCGGTAAGACCCCCTACGCAGGCGGCGGCGGGCTGGCGTCTTGATGTGGGTTTTCTTTGTCGCAACCGTAGTGGTCAGGACAAAATACGAAATTATTGTTAAAAATAATTAATGTATATGAAACTTTAGTGTCATGTGAATAGATTAAAAAAGTTAAACAGATATGGAGTGCGACGCTAAGGGCAGACATTTATGGAAAACTATTTATTACAAGGGAATGTGGTCAAACTAATGCCATTGGAATTTCCCAAGCATGAAGAAATATGACGGGAATGGTCGTGTAGCTAGAGTGTTATTTAACCTGATTTTAATGACGGGGGTCCAGTTATGTTTTCATAATAAGTGACATAAGGAACTTGGATGAGCAATTTTTGGTTTATACTAAGGTACTTTAAAAATACTTCAGGCTCGTCAGCTAAGGCCAAGTTCTTTGTCATTATTACCATTTCGTTTTTATCTACCGTTTTGATTTCTCTGCAGCCGGTTATCATGGCGCGAATGATTGGCGTAATTGAAGCTAAACTTACTGACTTTCAGGCAGTTGTTTACCTGCTTGCAGTTAGTTATATTGTTATAATGAGTCTCAGAAAACTATCTTCGGCGTTGAATTTCATATTGGTCACCTCTTTGAGAAACAACCTTGTCATCAGTATGACCAATCATTATTTCAAAAGTCTTTTCTATAGTGAAGAAGCCATAAAAAACAATGAGAATACTGGTGATATCACTCAACGACTGAATCAGGCCATCGATGAACTCACCATTTTATTAAGAAACGTATCGCATAATTTTATTCCACCATTATTACAGTTGATTTTTAGCGTCACCTTCATAGTTCTATCTGGTGATTATATTGTCGCTGTGTTTTTTACCCTATATTTCATCTTGTATTTTTTTATTAAAAGTATATTTAACCCTGGGATAGTTGGTTTATATAATGACTTTTACAACACGTCGGTAAAAAAATACAGTTTAATCACAGATAGCGTTAAGAATATGAGGGCCGCAAAGGTATGTAATTCCTATGACTATCTGTTTGCCCGATATGAGAATCTCCTTAATAAGATTGAACGAAAACATGAGAGTTTACTAAAGGCCGACATGCGGTTTCTAATGGTTGAATCAGTGTGCAATATTATATTCTTTGGTGTGTCATTTCTCTATTCATTGTATCAGGTTAGCCGTGGAGATATAAGTATTGGACACTTTGTGATGATTTCTTCTTATATACTAATGCTATCATCCCCTCTGGAAAGTATTGGCTCAATGTATACGGCATTACAAAAGTCCACGGCATCACTCTATATATTCATTGACAACTTGTCTGACATGACCGCAGTACAGGAGAGTGATTCCGACCTGATTACTCCGGTTGAGTTCGTAAAAATTAGAGGTCTGCATTTTTCTTATGAAAAAACAGCTATCCCCGTGATTAATGACTTTAACCTTAAAATCCCCAAAGGGCATTTCATCACATTGACAGGCAGCAGCGGTTCAGGAAAGAGTACGCTGGCTAAACTATTGGCTGGTGAGCTAAAACCCGAAAGCGGTGACATTCTATTAAACGAAAAAAACATTAGCGAATTGTCATCCAGTCAGCGGGCTGACGCAATTTTTCACCTGTCGCAGAACGATTATGTTTTTATGGATACGCTAAGGTTTAACTTGAAAATTGCCTGCCCGCAAGCTACGGATGAGCAATTGGTCATGGCTATTAAATTAGCCAGGCTTGATGATCTGGCCGTCGACAATACTCAAGATTTACTGGATATGAAAATCGGAGATAATGGTATGACGCTTTCTGGCGGCCAGCGTCAACGGTTGTCTCTGGCGCGCTTATTTCTTCGCAACCCCTGCGTCATTATTCTTGATGAAGTGACATCAGCTCTTGATGTCATCAATGAGAGGGGGGTGATAAAAAACATTAGGTTGCATTATCCAGATGCAGTGGTACTTAACATAAGTCATCGAAGCTCCACCTTTAACTTCTCGGATGAAATCATCGTCATGGACAACGGCCGTATCATTGACCGAGGTGACTTTACCTCGTTAAAAAATAGAAATGCTTATATACAATCGATCCTGCGGCAGGAGGCGTTAAGGGAAGCGGGGTGATAAACGAAGGATCGCGATACCCCAGCGGTCTGAATTACCCCATAGCAGCACTATAAAATCACCTTCTTTTACTTCAAAACTGGCGTGTTCTGTCCACCCTGGCTGGCGTGTATTTATCAGGTATGAATAATTAATGACAGTTGTGTGTCGTACCTGACGAATGTCCCTACGGGAAAGATGGCTTGCCGACCGCCGTCCATGTTAAATTTGACCTTTGCCACTCCGTAGCCCCTGATGACAAAGAGAATTTCATATGGAACAACGGCTACCCGTGCCAAAGAAGTCAGGGTCTATGCGCACAGCCAAACCACGCCGCCCGCACGGACGATGGGTCTACTATATTCTGCATGAAGATATTCTGTGGCCTTGCCCGGTCAAGTGGGAGTGGGAGAGCAGTTACCACGCCTGGTTGCCGTTTTACTACTCGCCCACCCTGGAATTTGTTGCCGGTAACCCCGCCAAGGCAACAAAAATCACTAAAACCAAGCGTTAATCATTATTTCGGCTGAAGAATTTTGTTTAACTATTTCGCAAGAAATAATTATTAACTTTCTGTTTTTAAAGTAAACGCCAGACTTCTTGCCCTCCGGGGGTACAGTAACTACATTAACAGCTGTACTTCAACTCACCTGAGGAGAGACATCCTATGAAAGCTGCCGTAGTTACTAAAAACCACAGTGTAGATATTCAGGAAAAGCAGCTTCGCCCACTGAAATATGGCGAAGCGGCACTCAAGATGGAGTGTTGTGGGGTCTGTCACACCGATCTTCACGTCAAGAACGGCGATTTTGGCGAAGTCCCCGGTATCACCCTGGGCCATGAAGGGGTCGGGGTGGTCACTGCCGTCGGCGAGGGCGTAACCTCTTTAAAAGTCGGGGACCGTGCCAGCGTCGCCTGGTTCTATCAGGGCTGTGGCCATTGCGAATATTGCGTCAACGGTAACGAAACCCTGTGCCGTTCGGTTAAAAATGCCGGTTTCAGCGTGGACGGCGGCATGGCGGAAGAGTGCATCGTGGTGGCGGACTATGCGGTCAAGGTGCCCGACGGCCTGGACTCGTTTGCCGCCAGCAGCATCACCTGCGCCGGGGTCACCACCTATAAGGCGGTTAAAATTTCCGACATCAAACCGGGGCAATGGATCGCGATTTATGGCCTGGGCGGATTGGGCAATCTGGCGTTGCAGTACGCCAAGAACGTGTTCAATGCCAAAGTGATCGCCATTGACGTTAATCAGGGCCAGTTGGATTTCGCCAAAGAAATTGGGGCGGACCTGGTTATCAACTCTAAAACCGAGAACGCCGAAGAAATTATTCAGCAAAAAGTTGGTGGCGCACATGCCGCCGTGGTCACCGCCGTGGCGCGTTCGGCCTTTAACTCTGCGGTGAATGCCGTGCGTGCCGGGGGCAAGGTCGTGGCCGTGGGCCTGCCGCCAGAGAGTATGGACCTGAGCATTCCGCGTTTGGTACTGGACGGGATCCAGGTAGTGGGGTCGCTGGTCGGGACCCGGGAAGATCTGAAAGAAGCCTTCCAGTTTGCCGCCGAAGGCAAAGTGACGCCGAAAGTCACCAAAAGGCCGCTGGGTGACATCAACGCCATCTTTGAAGAGATGAAATCCGGCACCATTCGTGGCCGTATGGTTATCGATCTTTCCGCCTCTTAATCCTGCTCTGTTGAGGTGACTTATTCCCTCTTCCAATGAAGAGGGAATATCGGGTTAACCCGCCGACGCTTTAAAAACCTGCCCCCAGTTGGCCAACAGCGTCTGCGCCTGTCCGGGCGTTGACCTGAACAAGTCTACCGCACTGCATAACCTCAGTTTCTCCATCAGCCGCTGCTTTTGCAGGCTGATGGTTTTGATGCTTTTATGCTGCTCGCGGGCAATCGCGCCCACCGTTTTACCCTGCAGCAGACCCGCCAGCACCCGATGCTCCCGCGGCGAGAGCGACTGCATTTGCTGAGGGGAGGCCTGCGGCAAGGGCGGACTCAGCAGGGCGGCCAGCGCATACAGCATGGCGTTGTTGTTCAGGCCCAGTTTTTCCATCGCCCGTTGTTTGTGGTTGCTGACGGTGCGGATATTGCGGTTACGCCGTTGGGCAATGGCGGTCAGGTCCTGCCCGTTGAGCAGGGCCTGCAGCACCAGACGTTCGTTCGGCGTTAATTTCTCTGCCAGATGCGGGGGCAACAATATGGTCATCATGGGACTCTCCTGTCCGATTAAACGCCTTTCCGGCGAACTGTCCTTGCCCGGTGGGCGAGGGTGATTAATCCAGCAGTACAAACGACAATGCACCCCGGCTGTCGGTCTGAGCGCTGACCCGGCTATCTTGTTCGGTCAGCAGAGGGGTGAGCGATATTTGCAGGCTTAAACTGCGGCCAATCTCAGCCCGCCCCGGCTCCCCGGCGGTCAGCACCGCATTGGTTGGCATCATGGCAGGCAGCGTCACGGTGGTTTCCGCCTCTCCAGCAGAACTCAGCGTTAAATTTGCCGGATGACCGTCTATTTGCGCGCTATCCAGCCGGACCTGGAGATAACCGCGATCACCGTAGCGCAGCCGACCATTCGGGCCAGTTTCCCCTTGTAACTTCAGGCGTAGCGTCTGGCGGTACGGGCAGGCTACCCTGATGGTTACCGGGCGCTCCCCGGGTGATAACAACGCCGTACCCGGCGTAGTCCGCAGTTGCCAGCGGGTCTGCCGGCCATAATCAATCTGGTCGGTGCTGGCCGATACGCTGCAGCGGCTTTCCGCTGGATGCGGGATGAGTTGCGCAGGTTCCAGCTCGGCACTTTGCGCCGTCAGGCTGGCCAGCAGCCCCGCCAGCGCCATGAATCTTTTCATTTCACACTCCTTGTTCAGCGGCAAACTGCCGCGCTGGTTTCATATAAACCGCTGCTGTCAGCCTGTTCCGGCAGAGAGAGCGTCAGCGAACACAGTGGCCGTCCGGCATTCTGCACCTCCAGTTGCATTCCCGGTGCCGCGTCCGGCAGGAATACCGCCCCGGCCGAACCGACCACGGTGACAAATTGCCCCTCGGTATTGAAAACGGCCGCGCCGTGGGGCAATGGAGCGCCCTGGGCATCCTGAACGTTGACCAGGACCCGGCGGGTACGCACCACGTCAAAATCCATCCGTCCCACCGCGCCGCGCGCCAGTTCCGTCTCCAGCCAGGCGTTGCTGATATCCACATTTTTCGGCAGGCTGCGCGTGTCGACCTGAACGGTTGAGCGGTGATAGCCACTCAACGACGGCAATACCGCGTAACCCCGGGCATCGGTCCAGGTCGGGCCTGCCGGTGTTTCCAGCCGGATCCCGCCTTCCTGACCGACCCGGGCAATGGCAAAAGTGTCCCCGACGGAGTACGGCGTGAGCGTGACCCCGCCGCCGTGTGCCACCACGCCGCCGGATGCCCGGACATTCCAACTGGTGTAGTCGTTCGAGTCACGGGTCAGGCTGCCGCTGAGCTGGCTGACCGGCGTGACCCAGTCCAGGGTGCCGGTACCGCTGGTTCGGCTGCTGCCGGTATCATGTTCGGTAGATAAGCTCCAGCCCCGGTCCTGGCTGCTGCGGTCGCTGTAGCGCACCCCGGCACGGCTGTTGTGACGGGTCGTATTGATATAACTGCTGAGGCTGCGTGCGCCGAACGGGATACTGACGGTCAGGTAGGCGCGATCCTCATTGCCGTTGTCGCCGCTACCGGTATTGCGTTCCAGGTTTAGTCCGACATAGGCCTGAGCAATCTGAGCGCTCCAGCCGGCGCGCAAGTAGCGGGTGTCGTCGCCGCCAAAGGTGGTGCCCTGCGCCCAGGAGAGGGCGAAATTACCGACTGACGGCATTCCCCAACTGATACCCGCACCGTACTGGCTGCGGGAACGACCCTGACTATCTTGAGTGTCCCGCTGCAAGGCATCGCTCAATTCCCGGTATTGACGGGTCTGTTGACGGCTGTTGAGGCTGACCCCCAGCCGTTCCGTCAGCGGATAACCGAGCGAAACCGAAACCAGCGTACCGGTGTTGTTATGGCGCTCATCCTGCGCCACGGTGCTCTGCAATGAGAGTTGACCCGCGCCGGGAAGCTGGTTGTCCACTGCTGCTGCCACCGCCCGGTACGGCACCGAAACCAGCAGGCCGGTGTTAAGCGTGGTGCGCGGCGTCAGTGCCCAGCCGCTGGCAAGGGTGCCCAGCCAGGGCGCTTCGCTGCTGCCCTGTTGATCCATCTTGCCCACGCCGACGGACAGACCGGGTGCGACGCTGTTGCCGTTGAGCAGCAGTGCGCTGGCCGGGACGGTAAACTGGCGTTTTTCGCCGTTGCTGCCGCTCAGGCTGACCGCCAGATCGCTACGGGTATTGAGCAGCGAGAACCCTTGCAGGCGGAATGGCCCGGCGGGGACGGTGGTGCTGTAAAGCAGCACGCCGGACTGGCGGACTTCCACCACCGACTGAGTGTCGGCAATCCCTTCCACCAGACCGGCTCCGCCCGAATTGCCGGTCAGGGCGGTTTCCGGAAACAGCTGGGCACCAATCACCTGCCCGGTACCGAACAGCGAGTTGCCCAGGCTAATTTGCCCGGTCTGAAACACCTTCTTAATACCGGCAAAGCTGCGCTGGGCATAGGCAGCCTGATGTTGCAGGCTATCTTCGCCATCAAAGCGCGAGAGGGTCTGGCGGCTACGCACGATCCAGTCCCCGGCGTTGAACCCGGCCTCACTGTCCAGTTGGACAAAACTGACCCCACCGCTATTCCCGGCGCTGTCCATGTATTGCGCATCGTAGTTGAACAGGCCCGCGATGCCGCCGTGCTGCCAATTGCCCTCGGCCGAGCCAGGGGCGGAAACCGCCTGCGCAGGTACCACCAGATCTGCCCGACGTTCAGCGGGGTCCAGATGCAGTTCGGTTTGTGGCCAGGCGCTGCGCAGGTCAAAACAGGGTTCCCGGCCGGTAAAGCCCGGCGGCGTCTCCAGACCGGCCTGTTTTTGGAAGGCGGCGTCGGCACAAAGTTGCCCCTGCTCGTTAAAGCGGGCGGTGATGCGCCCCCGGCCGCGTCCGTTAACGTTTAGCATCAGCGCATTTTCGCCGGGTAAAAAGCGCGGCCCGTGACGGAAACTGTCCGCCACGGTGCGGTCGATACCCCGGGACTGCAGCATGACCGGGTCAAACAGGGTTTCTTCCGGCCGAGAAGGGGAACCCTCTGCGTTGGCCGGCGACACCAGGAACAGAGGTGCCAGGGCTACTCTTATCGCCAGTGCCTGCCAGCTCAGCGGGCGAGCGGGGGGAAAGCAGAACAGACTCCTCACGGTATCCCCCTCACGGCAACGGTGTCAGAGGCGCATCATAATGGGCGACGCTGAACCCCCAGGTGGTGGCCGGGGCAATGCGCACCTGCGTCTCCGTACCCAGCGGTTTAGTCCCGTTCTGGGTCAGGGTGAGTATTTGCCCCGGCAGGACATAGCTGTGCGGCAGTGTCCAGACGCCGTTGCCCGGCAGGGTCTGAACCCCTTCTCCCAGGCGCACCACATAGGGCGAGGGATTGCTCACTTTCAGGGTGTTGCCGGTGCGCTGCCAGACCAGCCGTTTCCAGGGGGCGAGATCGCGCGCCAGACCGGCCGGGCGAATAATCAGCGGCAGGTTTTGGCGCACCGTCATGCGGACTTCACTTTTATCTTTTTGCTGGGGCGGTACCCCTTCGAAGATCACCCGCATCAGGCGCTCGGTGCTTAACGGCGTTTTGTCGGTCAGCAAGAAGCGCACGCTCTGGCTCTTGCCGGGCTCAACCCGGGCGGCCGGTGGGGTGACGGTCAGTAACGGCGCCTTGTCCTGAGGCAGGGGCACCAGGGTGGTCAGCAGCAGCACCGGGTAGGGATCGGTGTTTTGGACATTGATGGTGCCTTCGCCGTCGGCGGCTTCGACAATCACCACCGAGCTGTCCGGCACCACGCCGCTGGCCTGAGCCAGGGCAGAAAACAGGCACAGGGCCAGCGCCCCATAACGCACAAAAGGAATGTGTGGCATAAATGGACTCTTTCTTGGACCGGTCAGGTAACCCTCGGCCTGACCGGTAGGGCTGTGGTTGGGTAGGCCCCGTCAATGACGGGGCTTCAGGCCGGTTTACAGATAGATCAGTTCAAGGGTAGCCAGACCGTCCAGTTGGATCGGTTTGGTGATATCCAGTTCGGAGGCCTTGTTGATAAAGGCTTGAACTCGAAGCTTGTTGGCCAGGGTTTTGAACGCCACCGGGGTCAAAGTGCCGGTGGCAGCCCAGGAGGGTTGGTAAGAGGGTTTAGATACAAGAGAGCCGGTTGGTGACTTAAACCATGTACCTGTTAGACCAGCTCGGGTAATGATGTCTACGGCCACACCGTCAGCCTTTGTGCTTGTAATGTCGAATTTGAGGCTATACCCACCGATTTTTTTTGTGCCGTCCAGCCCCAGCCCAAACGCCTGTACGGTTGTGACGTCTCCTAAAAGCGTGATTCCGGCCGGAATGGTAGATGCCCCGTTGGTGGCTTCGGCATCACCCACCGTACTGCCCATGCGCCCACTGAACGCATTGACGGCGACCTTGGCATTGCCGTCACAGGTAATGGAGAAATCCAGTGATTTTTCCGGCAGCACGGTGTAATCGTCCGCCTTCAGGGTATCGGCCTTGATGGTGCCGTAGTCCACGGTGCCGCCGCCGCTCAGGGTTGGGGTACAGGCTACCGGTGTGATAGTCCCGATAACCTTGAGGTCCACGCTGTCGGCGGCGAAGACGGATGAGGCGCAAACAACGGCACCGGCGGCCAAAAGGGTGGCGAGTAGAGTTTTTTTCATTGATTTATTCCTTTCATCATGTGTTCCACACATAAATATCCATTCCCCCCTTGAGTGAGGGTTCCTTTGTATTTGCCTGCTAACAGGCAAAATCTTTTTCCAACGCGGTTGCGGCGGTCGTTCAGGCCGGGTTACAGATAGGTCAGCTCAATAGTGGCCAAACCGTCCAACTGGATCGGTTTGGAGATATCCAGCTCTGAGGTTTTGTTGAGGTAGGCCTGCACGTCCAGCGTGGTGGCCAGCGTTTTGAACGCCAGTGGCGTCAGGGTGCCGGTGGTTGCCCAACTGATATGCTGATAGGGTTGTACCGAAATCAAGCCACTTGCTGCTTTGGTCCAGGCACTGTTGGGATTGTCTTTGCGGTATAAAGTATCCACAACCACGGAGTCAGCCTTCGCGTTCGACAGCGCCATTTTTACGCCATAGCCGCCGATTTTGTTTGTGCCGTCCAGCCCCAACCCAAACGCCTGAACGCTCTGGGTGGCTGAGTCCAGGCCGAAGAGCGTGACTCCGGCCGGAACGGTGGCGGCTCCGTTGCTGGCTTCATCAGCGCCCAGGGCAGTGCCCGGACGGCCACTGATCGCACTGACGGCCACCTTGGCATTGCCGTCACAGGTAATGGAGAAATCCAGCGTTCTCATCGGCAGCACGGTGTAATCGTCCGCCTTTAGCGTATCGGCCTTGATGGTGCCGTAGTCCACGGTGCCGCCGCCGCTCAGGGTTGGGGTGCAGGCCACCGGCGTAATAGTCCCGATAACCTTGAGGTCTACGCTGTCGGCAGCGATGGAAGATGAGGCGGAGAAAACGGCGCTAGCGGCCAAAAATGTGACGAGTCGTGTTTTTTTCATTGATATATTCCTTTAATCATGTTTTCCATACAAATTAAATCAATAAGCCACTGATAATATTGGTTATTATCTTTTTCTGGTTGCAGCGGTTTACTGGGAAAAAAGCAACATTTTGAGCCAAAGTGTTACTTTTTACATATTGTTCTGAAAGGCAGGCTAAACAGAGGTATTGTCAGGAGATAACACCATGGATGGTGTTTTTAATGAGTCTATATCTGGGTGAATAGTAACCATTGCGCGGGGTGAGTAAAAAACAAACAGGACAGTGAGCGAAAGCAGGTTTTTATCAGGAAAGGAACGGGTAAACGGAGTGGGATATATCTTACTGATAATGTGATGTTTATTGGAGGGATGAAAAAAATACGACGGCGGTATTGACTTCTTTTCGGGTAATTCTTAGTTTATGTGTCAGTTTGGCTCAAAGTGTTACATTTTTTTGGCGTTTTTCCTCCCATAAGTCCCTGAATCGTCCGGCATTGGCGGCGGTGTACAGTACCGTGTGTTGAATGTTGCGATGCCCCAGATAATCCTGAATCACCCGCGTATCCGCGCCGTTATCCGCCAGCGCATAGCCACAGGCATGACGCAACATGTGCGGGTGCGCCTCGACGTCCAGCCCGGCCCGACGGCCATACTCACGCAGCATACGAAAAATACGCTGGCGCGACAGGCGATAGCCCTTTTGTGACAGAAACAGCCAGTCCTGGTCGTCCAGGTTGCGGCAGGATTGGCGTTTTTTCAGCCAGCGCTGCAACAGGCGTTTCTCGGTGGCTTCCAGTGGGTGGGTGGTGGACAGGCCGTTTTTAAGGCGGCTGATGTAAAGGCAGCCGTCGTCCATGTCGAGGTCGGCGAGGCGCAAGCCGGTGAGTTCGCTGACGCGACAGCCATGAATGAAGCCCATCCAGATCAGGCAGGTGTCACGCTCGGGCGCCCGGCCGGCGGCGGCTTGCAGCAGCAGACGCCCGACTTCACCCCGGGTGAGGTGTTTGCGGTGCTGTTGTGATTTGATCACGGTAATCTCCTCGAAAAGAAACGGCCGGCGGGTGCCGGCCGGTGTCTGTCACAGACAGAGCGGGAGGAGTATAGCCTAACCTTGGCGCGCTTTACCCCGGCAACGGGGAATTGGCGTTCACGGCAAGCGCTTAAAACAGCCCAAGCGGTTTGGCATCGTAACTGACCAACAGGTTTTTCACCTGCTGGTAATGTGACAACGCCACTTTGTGGGTTTCGCGGCCGACGCCGGAATTTTTGTAGCCACCGAAGGCGGCATGCGCCGGGTAGAGGTGATAACAGTTGGTCCACACGCGCCCGGCCTTGATGGCGCGCCCCATGCGATAAGCGCGGTTAACGTCGCGGGTCCACAGACCGGCACCCAGCCCAAATTCGCTGTCGTTGGCCAATGCCAGGGCTTCGGCTTCATCTTTGAAGGTGGTGACGCCAATCACCGGCCCGAAGATCTCTTCGCGGAAGAAACGCATGCTGTTGTTACCGGTGATCAGCGTGGGCTGCAGATAAAAACCGCTCTGCAATTGCTGCTCATGGCTGGCGCGCTCGCCGCCGGCAATGATTTTGCCACCCTCGTTTTTGGCGATCTCGATATAAGACAGGATCTTGTCGAACTGCTGCTGGGACGCCTGCGCACCAATCATGGTGTCGGTATCAAAGGGGTCGCCCTGGCGAATGGTGGTGATACGCGCCAGCACTTTTTCCATAAATTGCGGGTAGATAGACTCCTGGATCAGGGCGCGTGAAGGGCAGGTACAGACTTCACCCTGGTTGAAGAAGCCGAGGATCAGCCCCTCAACCGCCTTGTCGATAAACTCCGGCTCGGCCTGCATGATGTCTTCAAAGAAAATATTCGGTGATTTGCCGCCCAGCTCCACGGTGCTCGGGATGATATTCTCCGCCGCGCAGGCCAGGATATGTCGGCCGACCGGGGTGGAGCCGGTGAAGGCGATTTTATCGATGCGCTTGCTGGTCGCCAGTGCCTCTCCGGCTTCTTTACCGAAGCCCTGAACCACATTGAGTACTCCGGGTGGCAGCAGGTCGCCAATCATTTCCAGCAACACGCAGATGCTGAGCGGCGTTTGCTCGGCCGGTTTGAGCACCACGCAGTTACCGGCAGCCAGCGCCGGAGCCAGTTTCCAGGCCGCCATCAGCAGCGGGAAGTTCCAGGGGATAATCTGCCCAACCACGCCCAGCGGCTCGTAAATATGGTAGGCGACGGTGTTCTGGTCGATCTCTGCGGCGGTGCCTTCCTGTGCACGCAGGCAACCGGCGAAGTAGCGGAAGTGGTCAATCGCCAGCGGGATATCCGCGTTCAGCGTTTCGCGGATCGGCTTGCCGTTGTCCCAGCTTTCGGTCAGCGCCAGCAGCTCCAGCTTTGACTCCATACGATCGGCGATCGCCAGCAATACGTTGGAACGCTCCTGTACGCTGGCCTTTCCCCAGGTTTCGGCCGCGGCATGGGCGGCATCCAGCGCCAGTTCGATATCTTTCGCGTCGGAGCGCGGAAACTCGGCGACAGTCTGACCGGTCATTGGGGAGGTATCGGTGAAGTAGTTGCCTGAAACGGGTTCGACAAATTTGCCGCCAATATAGTTGCCATAACGTTGTTTGAAAGAAACCAGCGAACCAGGTAAACCGGGATGAACGTATTTCATGTAAACACCTCTCAGGGGGACAGACTGTGTAGGGTTGTGCCCGACTGCGTGGCACCATCACAGTAACCCTAAGCATTGCCTGTGCCACATTGCGTCAGCGCCAGGCTTATAAAAATACAAAATATTTAATATCAATAAATTAAAGAATAAAAATGCCTGTCGATGGCAATAAAACCCCTGGCTTATTATTCATTTCTATTATTTTTTGTGTCCCACGTCGCAACGCATGCGACACATTCGTGATACAAAAATGCAACACTTTATTGACGGGAGTCGGGCATGTTGCAGAAAGACCAGACCGGGTTTGTCTCTGATAGCGATAACCTGTCTCTCCCTGGCCCCTTGTCAGAATCATGGCTGCGCAGTCGGCACTACGGCCTTGATCGGACCGACGATCTTGTCCCTTTTGTTCGGCCTGCGTTGCTCAATGAAGTCCGTGGGCAAAACGGCTGGGTGGCGCAACTGGCGCGGCCGTTGATCGAACGCCTGGGCGGCGAAATTAACCGGCAACCCTCAATAGTGGTGGTCTCTGATGCCAAGGGATTGGTGCTGGAAACCTGTGGCAATAGCCATTTTTTGCGTAAGGCGTCGCGTATCTCGCTGGCTCCGGGCAATTTATGGGGTGAACAGGCGCGTGGGACTAATGCCATCGGCACTGCGCTGGCATTAGGCGGTTTGTGTGAAGTTAATGGCGATGAGCACTTTCTCAATCAAAATGCCGGGCTTTACTGCTCAGCCGCGCCGATTTACCGGCCAGACGGCCTGATTGCCGGGGTACTGGACATCTCGACGCCCGCGCAACGGCCTTTTGATGACGCGCGTTCATTGATCCTGCAGGCTGTCAGGCACATAGAACACCAGTGGGTGATGGGCTGCGTGACGCCTCAGCACTGGACGTTACGCCTGCATAGCGATGCGCGGGTGCTCGGCAGCGCCCATGAGCTGATACTGGTGTTTCGCGACGAGATTCTCACCGCCGCCAACCGGCTGGCAATGCAGGAATTTAATCTCTCCGCCGCTTCTTTTGGCACCCTTGACTTCGCCACGCTGTTCCCGGAAATGCAGCGTCAGACGCTGAACGCGCCACGCCAAACGCTGGCGGTCAATAATCGCCACTATTATTCGCTGTTGCAGATGCCGGAACGGCATTCGCAGGTCGTCCGGCCTCGGGAATTGCCCTTTGATCGGGACGGTGCCGACAGACAAAAAGCATTACGTATTTTGAATGCCGGGCTGGCGCTGTGCATCAGTGGGGAAACCGGCTGTGGCAAAGAGTATTTCAGCCAACGGCTGTTCGAGGAAAGTCATCGGCGGCAGGGCAATTTTGTGGCGATCAACTGTGCTGCGCTGCCGGAAAACCTGATCGAATCAGAGCTTTTTGGCTATGCGCCCGGTGCCTTTACCGGTGCCAACCCAAAAGGGTACCTCGGCAAGATCAGAGAGGCCGACGGTGGCGTACTGTTTCTGGATGAAATCGGCGATATGCCATTGAGTTTACAGACCCGGCTGCTGCGGGTGCTGCAGGAAAAAACGGTCACACCGCTCGGCAGCCGTCTCAGCTATGCCGTCGACTTTTCGCTTATTTGCGCGACCCATCAGGATTTGGCGCAGCAGGTGGCGGCGGGGGCGTTCCGTGAAGATTTGATGTACCGGATTCAGGAATTCAACCTGCGTATTTTACCGCTGCGCCAACGGGCACACGTCGATCGTTTTATCCTTAATCTGTGGCGTGAATTGGGTGCCGAGTCTCGGAGTATCCGGCTGGCGCCGGAGACCGTCGCGGTGCTGGCTCGCTATCCGTGGCCCGGTAACGTTAGGCAGTTGTTGAGTACGCTGAAGGTGCTGTTGGCCCTGGCGGATGATGGCGAACTGATTACGCCTGACGCACTCCCCGAACAATTTTGCGTCTTATCGCTGCCCGCTGATCCCCACGCCGCACCGCAGGAGATGCTGGACGCTATCCGAAGCGCTAATGGCAATATCAGCCTGGCGGCGAAACGGCTGGGTGTTTCACGCAGTACGCTTTATCGCAAGATGGAGAAACGCCGTGGGCGGGCAGTAGAATGACCGCCCAATAGCCAAGGCCCCTTTCAGGGCCAAGGCCGGAGGGTTAGTTATCGCCCAGCCCCTGTGGATTAATTTCAGAATGTTCGATTTTCTCGTCGCTTTCCGCCCAACGATCCAACACCTTCAGGTAGATACCGTTGGCGATAGCGCTATTAAGCGAAGCCTGCACCGCATCCACCAGACCATTGCCTTTTTTCACCGTGACGGCAATGTTGGCGCTGCGTGGCCAGCCGCCCGGCACGATACCGACCAACGTGGTTTTACCGTTCAATTTTGCCTGGTATGCACCGGCGACGTTCGGCCCAAAGGTTGCGTCAGCCCGGCCGGACTGAATCGCCAGCGTGGCGGCCGCCTTGTCGGTTACGTAGATCGGCTGTAGGGCGGGTAGTCCCTTGGCCTGATTCTCTTTATCCCAGGCCAGCAACACCGCCTCCTGATTAGTGCCGGAATCGACGATAATCTTCTTGCCGGCAATATCCGGCGCCGATTTTATCGAGGTGATTTTACTGCCGGTCTTAACGTAGAACCCCAGCGTATCCTGGCGATAAGTGGCGAAGTCGAACTTGGTCTTACGCTCTCGGGTCACGGTAATGTTATAAATCGCCGCGTCGTATTTGCCGGAAGTGACGCCCAGCGGCCAGTCTTCCCACGAGGTGGGTACCAGCTTGAGTTTCAGCCCCAGGCCATCGGCCACCAAGCGGGCAATATCTGACTCACTGCCGATCACCGTTTTATTATCACGGGCGTAAAGCCCAAACGGCGGGCCGCTGCCCAGTATCGACACGGCTACGGTCAATGTGCCCGGTTCGACGAATTTGAATCCGGCCGGGATTTTGGCGGCCGCTTCAGGATTTTTTTGCGTATTGATCGGTGTTTCGTTGGCAACCAGGTCAATGCCCGGCGCGGCATGGGCCAGGGCGGAAAGGCTCAGGAGTGCCGCCGCTGCGGTGAGTTTTGCGCTATACATCATTATTATTACCTGCATTATTATGTGGTTGAGGCGGTCAACTCACTATCCTTCAAGCCGCTAAATCTGTGAACGAACAAAATTGGCTAACTAATTTTAAAAATGGGGTGGTTGCGCGGCAGGCGGGAACGGGACCCGCCGACCGCGGATAATCAGCGCTGTTTGGCTTCGACCTTCATGGGCGCCTGAAAGCCTTTGAGCCGCAGCGCGTTGCCGAGCACAAAGACGCTGGAGAGCGCCATCGCCGCCGCGGCGAAGATCGGTGAAAGCAATGTGCCGTTCAGCGGGTAGAGCGCGCCGGCCGCGACCGGGATCAGCACCGCGTTGTAAGCGAAGGCCCAGAACAGGTTCTGCTTGATGTTGCGGATCGTCGCCTGGCTGAGGGCGATGGCATTAGGTACGCCACGCAGGTCGCCCGACATCAACACCACGTCGGCCGCCTCAATAGCCACATCGGTTCCGGTGCCGATGGCCAGACCAACGTCGGCTTCGGCAAGTGCCGGTGCGTCGTTGATGCCATCCCCCACAAAGGCCACCCGGGCACCGCCGCTGCGGAATTTTTTCAGCGCCGCAACCTTACCGTCGGGCAGAACCTCGGCGGCGACTTCATCAATACCAAGCTGTTTGGCGATCGCCGCAGCGGTGGCCGCGTTGTCACCGGTGATCATCGCCACCTTAAGGCCAAGCGCATGCAGCGCCTTGATTGCCTCCGGGGTGCTTTCCTTGATCGGGTCAGCGACCGCGATCACCGCCGCCAGACGGCCATCTATGGCCGCATAAAGTGGGCTTTTACCCTGTTCACCGAGGCGCTGGGCAGCCTGCTGAAATTGACTCACATCGAGGCCGAGCTGTGTCATAAAGCGGTCCGCACCCACGGCGACGGTGCGCCCGGCGACGCCGGCAGAGACGCCGAAGCCCGGTGTGGCATCAAAGCTTTCTATCGCGGCGAGCGTCATGTTCCGCTGCCTGGCCGCCGCCACAATCGCTTCGGCGATCGGGTGTTCGGAGCGAGTTTCCACTGCCGCCACCAGAACCAGAACCTCATCGTATTCAAAGCCTTCGGCGGGCACCAGGTCAGTCAGTTCAGGGCGACCTTTGGTCAGGGTGCCCGTCTTGTCGAGCGCAATCACGCTGACATCGCGCAGCGCCTGTAAGGCCTCGCCCTTGCGGAACAACACGCCAAGCTCAGCGGCGCGGCCGGTTCCGACCATAATGGAGGTTGGCGTAGCCAGCCCCATGGCACAAGGGCAGGCGATAATCAGCACCGCCACCGCATTAATCAGCGCAAAAGTCAGTGCCGGGGACGGGCCGAACACCAGCCAAACCAGGAACGTCAGCGCGGCGGCGGCCATCACTGCCGGCACGAACCACATGGTGACTTTGTCGACCAACGCCTGGATCGGCAGTTTGGAGCCCTGAGCTTCCTCGACCAGACGAATAATTTGCGCAAGCACCGTATTGGCACCGATTTTGGTGACACGGAAACTGAAAGCCCCGGTTTTGTTGATGGTGCCACCGACAACAGCGGCACCCACGCCTTTTTGTACCGGCACCGGCTCGCCGGTGATCATGCTTTCGTCTACGTAAGAGGTTCCTTCGACGACTTCACCGTCAACCGGCACTTTTTCGCCTGGACGAACCAGCACGATGTCACCGGGGGCCACCTGATCGAGCGGGATTTCGACGGTTTCGCCATTGCGCTCGACGCGTGCAGTCTTGGCCTGCAGGCCGACCAGCCGCTTGATGGCCTGTGAGGTACGCCCCTTGGCGCGAGCCTCTAAAGTCCGGCCAAGCAGGATCAGGGTGACGATGACCGCAGCGGCTTCGTAATAGACGTTGGCGGTACCCTGCGGCAGCACCTCGGGAATGAAAGTCGTCACCACCGAATAGCCATACGCCGCCACCGTGCCGACCGACACCAGCGAGTTCATGTCGGGAGCGCCGCGCAATAGCGCCGGGATCCCTTTGCGGAAGAAACGCAGCCCCGGCCCAAACAGCACCAGGGTGGTGAGAACAAATTGCAGATACCAGCTGGTTTGTTCACCCAGCACGCCCAGCACCCAGTGATGCACGGCGGGGATCAGGTGCGACCCCATTTCGAGAATAAACACCGGCAAGGTGAGGATGGCGGCAATCAGCAACGAGCGCCGTAATCCCCGGGCCTCATGCTCACGTCGCTCGGTATCCTGATCCTCTGTGCTGACGGTGGCGGTGGACAGGCGTCGTGGTCGGTAGCCTGCTTTTTCAACGGCGGCCTCAAGGTCTGTTATAGAGACGACACCGGCAAGATGACGCACCCGCGCACGCTCGGTCGCCAGATTGACATTGGCCTCGAGCACGCCGGGTATTTGGTTCAGCGCCTTTTCTACCCGGCCGACGCAGGACGCGCAGGTCATTTCCTCGATTGCCAGCTCGGTAGTTTCCTCACGCACGCTATATCCGGCGTTCTCAATGGCATGGACCGCTGCCTGCGGGTCAGCCGTGCCGCTGAAGGTGAGATCGGCGCGTTCGGTGGCCAGATTGACCGAAGCGCTATCCACGCCGGGTACCGCCTTCAGCGCACGTTCGACACGGCCTACACAAGAGGCGCAGGTCATGCCTTCGACCGGCAGGCTCAGTCGGGTGACCGGGGCCATCGCCGGGGTGGAGTCGGGTTTGAGAGAAACGGAAGTCATTGAACTGTCCCTTATAGTGTCTGTTGGTGGAGAGCTTAAAGCTTCCCACCACGGGAAGGTCAAGCGGTTATTTTGGGGGCGGGTCTCTTTAACAACATACTGAGCGCACGGGGCGCCTCAACGGCCTGGCTAAACAGAAAACCCTGGCCCAAATGATAGCCGGAGTTGCACAGCGTTTGCCGCTGCTGTTCGGTTTCAATCCCTTCGGCAATGATATCGATGGATAATTTTTGTCCCAAAATGCCCATGCTTTCCACAATGCCTAGAATAGCCGTCTCGTTATTCATACGGCGGATAAAGTCGCGATCCAGTTTTATGCAGTCCAGTGGGTAGTTCATCAGGTGGGTAAAGGAAGAGTGCCCGGTGCCAAAATCATCAAGCGCAATCCGTATCCCCATTTCCTTGAGCATTTGCAAAGCCCGCAGCACATATTTCGAGCCATGCTTATTAAAGGCATGTTCGGTCACTTCCAGCTCAATCAGATGGTGAGGGATATTAAACATCTGCAAGCGCTGAAGGAATGTTTCGGCGTAGCTATCACGTAAAAATTCGATAGGGGAAGCGTTCAGCGACACTGGCAAAACTTCGGCACCAGAAGCAAGCCAGGCCGAGATATCGGCAAACACTTTCATCTGCATGGTTTCGCCGATTTTGGTTGCCAGTTCGTAATCGTTAAACGCTTCGCAGACGCTATCCGGCGTCTGGATGCCATTTTGCGGGCAATACCAGCGCAGCAGGGCCTCAAAGCCGACAATGGCACCGGTTGCCAGATTGACCTTGGGCTGATAGCTGGGGCGGATCTGGTTGTTACGCACAATCTGACGTGCGTGATTAAGCTGTGTCGCACGTTCCCTGGCCTTATCCATCATCTGCGGATTAAACATATAAACGCCGCCACGGCCGCCGTCCTTAAGCTCGTACAGGGCGGTATCGGCGCATTTCATCAATTCTGACGCATCACGGGCATCCTGCGGGTAGAGGGCTCCACCAATGCTCATGCCGCAATGAAGTGCTTTACCGCCATGGGTAATCGGCGTTTCAAGCTGCAGCAAAAAGTTATTGGCGATTTTGAAGATATCCTGTTCGTTTTCGACGTCGCTGATCACTACCGCAAACTCATCGCCGCCCAATCGGGAAACAAATGAGTTAGCGTTCAAATCGGCCTTGAGCCGCCGGGCCAATACACGCAACAGATGATCGCCGGCATCGTGCCCCAGGGTGTCGTTGACCAACTTAAAGTGATCGAGATCCAGCAAAATCAGCCCAAGCGATTTATTATTGGCCCGCGAGCGTTTCATTTCCTGTTTTAATCTTTTCTTGAATAATCGCCGGTTGGGCAAACCGGTCAGTTCGTCATATTCACTGGCGATCAGTAAGCGTTTTTCCGCTATCCGTTGAGAGCTGACATCGCGCGAAACGCACAATATATTTTGTATCCGGGCGTCCTTGTCGAACACCGGGCTAAGGATATTATCCCAATGCAGCAGTCTGCCATCCGGGGTGGCGCTAAGGCCGGCGAATCTGGCATTTTTCCCGCTCAGCACCTTGCGGAGCGCTTTTTGGCCACGCTGGCGAACTTCTGGCTGCAGCAGACCCAACCAGGGCATGCCAAACTGTTGCTGGTTCTCATCTACACCCAAAGCGATGCTGCCCGCTTTGTTCATATGCAGCAATGAACCATCATTATTAATCACTTTGATACAGTCGACACTGGCATCAAGCATATTTTTCTGCGCCGCCAGTTTTTCGGCAATGATTTGTTTTTCCAGCATTTGATGATGGATATCGGTACAGCTGAGAAACCAATGGTTATGCGCGGTATTCGGGGCTTTTTTTACACCGAACGACAGCAGAAACCAATGATACTCACCGCCGCAATGGCGTAGACGGGCTTGTTTAACGAAAGAAGTTGCGGTGGTCATCGCTTGCTGACACAACGAATCAACCAGGGCATAGTCATCCGGGTGCAAGGCCTTCAACCAGCCGGTGTTCCGGTTATCATATGAAGACAGGCCGGAATACTCACACCACAATTTATTGAAATGTCCCCCGAGGCTATTACCTACGCCAATGAGATTCGGCAAACCGTCAAATATTTCATTAGCTATATCAAAAGGATGGTTGCCATCATTGCACTCGGGTAAAACACTCATTTGTCATTTCCTCTGAAAACCGCCGGACATTCATGCCAAAAAATATTTTGCCAGCGGCAATCATTATATAACCTGGCCTGCGCAATAAAAAACACCAGAGAGAATGAGATATAATCTCGGGTAACACATTAAGAATACTCTTGTATTGATGTTTTTTAACTCATCCTGTTTTCTCCGGCGGTTATCACTGTTAAATATCATTAAACCGTTATACCGACAGATATAAAAAAGCCCCCGTGATTAAGCGGGGGCTGATTAATTATAGCTTATGGGAAGATTTATTTATCAAGCGCATAGGCAATAACGTAGTCGCCACGGTCTGGCGACTGGCGCGCGCCACCGGCGGAGATCACAATGTATTGTTTGCCGGTGACCGGTGAAATATAGCTCATTGGCGTGCCGCCGCTGCCGACAGGCAAGCGTGCTTTCCAGACTTCTTCACCGGTGGAAGAGTCAAATGCTCGCAGGTAGTAATCCTGAGTGCCGGCAATGAACACCAGGCCGCCCTGAGTCGCCAGCGTGCCGCCCAGCGTTGGCATGCCCACCGGCATAGGTGCGCGCATTTTAATGCCGAATGGCCCGGTATCCTGCACCGTACCGGCAGGGACTTGCCACACCACTTTCTGCGTTTTCAGATCGATAGCGGACAGGGTGCCGAAAGGCGGTTTCTGGCATGGAATGCCCAGCGGTGACATAAAGCGGTTCTTGTTCACGCCGTAAGGGGTACCTTTCAGCGGCACGGCACCCATCCCGGCGTTGACCGACTCACCGCCGTTGCTGGCCGGGGCATTGGCATCGGTTTTCTGCGGGATCATCTGTACCCACAGACCCAGACGCATATCATTGGCAAAGATATAGTGGTTGTTTGGATCGGTCGACAGGCCGCCCCAGTTCATGCCACCCAGCGAGCCGGGGAAGCTGAGCGAGATATCCGTGTCTGGAGCGGTGAACAGCCCGTCATAACGCATCGATTTAAAGCTGATGCGGCACATCAGTTGATCGAACGGCGTTGCCCCCCACATGTCGGATTCGGTGAGTTTTTGATTGCCGATCTGCGGCATGCCGACAGAGAAGGGTTGAGTGGCCGAGTATTGCTCGCCTGGGATGGTGCGGGTTTTCACCGGCAGCTCTTTAACTTCGGTCAAAGGTTTACCGGTATGGCGATCCAGCACGAAGAGCTGCCCGGTTTTGGCACCAATCACCAGCGCCGGCTTGCTGGTGCCATCCTTCATTGGGAAATCGATCAGGCTCGGCTGCATGGGCAGATCGAAGTCCCACAGGTCGTTATGAACGGTTTGATAAACCCATTTTTCTTTACCGGTGGTGGCATCCAGCGCCAGGATAGAGGCGCCGTATTTGTGATCCAGTGCGTTGCGGTTAGCGCCCCACAGGTCAACCGAAGAGCTGCCCATGGGCAGGAACACGGTGTTCATTGCCGGGTCATAGGACATTGGCGCCCAGGAGTTCGGCGTACTGCGCACGAAGGTCTGGCCCGGTTTTAATGCCGAGTTCGGCTCTTGATTACCCGGGTCGAACGCCCAGCGCATTTCACCGGTGATCACGTCGAAACCACGCAGTACGCCGCCCGGCATATCGGTTTGCACGTTATCGGCCACGCGGCCGCCGACCACGATGGTGGTGCCGGCCAGTGTAGGGGCCGAGGTCAGTTGGTATTTGGGATCTGCAGCATCGCCCAGACCGTCCTTAAGATCGACCACACCCTGGTTGCCAAAGTTCTGACAGAACTCGCCGTTATCGGCGTTGATCGCCACCAGGCGCGCGTCGATGGTGTTCATCAGAATACGGCGCTGGCAACTGTCACCGGCCGCCAAAGTAGCAGGTATGGCCGGCGTTGAACCCGGCACCGTCGGAGCCGGTAGTGGCTTGGTGACATCAAAGTAGGCCAGGCCGCGACAACGGTTCCAGACCTGAGATTTTGCGTTGATCTCACGCTGCCAAATTTCTTTACCGCTGTCGGCATCGACGGCGATGACATTGTTATGCGGCGTACACAGGAAGACGCGGTTGCCGATTTGCAGCGGCGTTTGCTGATCTTCCGCACCGTTGCCGTCCGGGCTTAGTGGAGTATCGCCAGTGTGGAAGGTCCAGGCGACTTTCAGCTCTTTCACGTTGTCGCGGGTGATTTGATCCAACGCTACAAAGCGGCTGCCGCCTGGGGTGTTGCCGTAATTGTCCCAGTCTTTTTGCTGTTTGGCTTTATCCACCGGGATCAACGGCAAGGGTTTTCCGCTGAAAGCAACGGTAGGGTGCGGCTGGAACATCTGCACAAAGGTGCCAACCATGCCAACCGCCAGTACCGCGCTGAGCAGGTAGGACAGCTTCGCCAGCGGTGCCTTGCCTTCCGATTTACGCAGCGTTGGCCAGCCAAGCAAGGCCAGTAGCATCAAACCGGTAGGGACCATTAAGCGTGAAACCAGTGGCCAGAAATCGAAACCGGCATCGTACACCGACCAAATCAGCGTGCCGATAAACACCAGCAGGAACAGCATTACCGCGGAGGATTTACGGCGGAAGAATTGCACTGCGGCAAGCAGGGTGACGATACCGGCAACCAGGAAGTAGCTGCTGCCCCCCAGCGAGACTAATTTACCGCCGGCAATGGCAAAGAATAAGCCGACCAGGGTCAGGATTATCCCCAATAAACAACACCATAGTTTAAGTTTTATACCCGGACGGGTATTTGATTCAGGCATGGCTGACAGACTCCAAGATAATGTTTTTCTTCATGTTTACCTCGAGTGATCGCGGTCTTGCTGTTCCCTGGCAGGATAAAGGTGCAGAGCGTAAATCAAACGATGGGATTTCGCTATTGTACCATTTGATTCGTTATGAGGTTAAGGATATGTTGCTTGTTGCGGTAAATATTAGCCCGAATTGCAACAAATGCAGCGGGGAACTCTGTGAGCTACACGGTGGGAGCCTGGTAGCCGAAGTCCATCCCGAGGGTAGGATGCTGTTCAAGCTTCGCCTGCCGATCAAAAAACACGCGTTTATTTAGTTTCTTAAATTTACCGCTGATGGTTTAGGTATATAACTAGGTCGTGAGCAAGTTACAGACTTAATTCTGCTTTATCTGACCGAGGTGGTGATGTGAGGTTGTTGAAAATAGCTTTTATTGTCGGCATGCTTTCCCCCTGTGCGGCTTTTGCCAGTGAGGGGCCAGCTCAGGTTAAGCCGATAAATTGGCAATCCTGTGATAATGGCCAATTTAATCCATGGTTCGACGGACAAGAAATTCCCGAGCGTCTGCAATGCGGTTATCTGGAAGCCCCGTTGTCCTATGCGGGCGATGAAGAGAATGAAACCGTCAAAATAGCGGTCACGCGTTTACCCGCGACCGGCGAAAAACAGGGCAGCCTGCTGTCTATTACCGGTGGCCCGGGAATGGCGGGGATAGTAGTTCCTTTCGAAGCGGACACGTTAAATGAAAATTTCGATATTATTGGCTATGACCCACGCGGTGTAGGGCAGTCCCGGCCCAAAATATCCTGCCCGGCAAAGCCGGATAATGATACCGATGCTGAACCTGATACTCTGACGCTTGAGCAACAAAATGCCGATTGGGTAAAAGGCTGTATTACTAACACCGGACTTAATGTATTAAAACATCTGGGTACCGATGAAGCGGTCAATGATGTGGATAGGCTTCGGGCGGTGCTGGGGGAAGACAAACTGAGTATTATCGGCTTATCCTACGGTACCCAGGTGGCGCAAATATATGCAGAACGCTTCCCGGATAAAGTGCAAGCCATGGTATTGGACGGCGTCGTCGACATCACGGAGGATGCTTACACCAGTGATTACAAACAGGCCCTGTCGTTCCAGAGAACCTTTGAGCAGTTTGCGCTCTATTGTGAGAAAAAAAACCAATGTCAGTTAAATAAAGCCAATTCCACGGAGATCTATCACGGGTTACTTAAAAAGGTGGATGAACTGGCGCTGACTGATAAAAACGGCGGGGAGGTCAACGCGGATAATATCGTTCGCGTTACCACCAGCACCCTGTATTCATCCGAGGATTGGCCTGCGTTGGCAAAACTGTTGCGCTCTATCGATAGCGAAAAATTCGACTTCAAAACGCTGGCATCATTGGATAATACCCTGAGTACGGAGGCGGTCCCCCAGCCAAGAGCCGCCCGCATGCCTGGTAATAACAGGAAATTGGACGATAAAAGCCAGGCAGATCAAGAAGCTGACAATTTAACGGTCATTTCCTGTGCGGACTCCGCCAATCCGGGTGGCGATCTGGAAAAGAGCCGGTTAAAAGAGCAAAAATTGCAGGAGGCTTCGGCATTCAGTAACTATCCCGGCAAGCAAGAATGGCCACGTAATATTTGCGATACCTGGCCCTTTAAAGGAAAGCTACAGCCGCATACGCCGGTAGCCTCATCCAAACTGCCGCCATTATTATTTGTCGCACAGCGTTTTGACCCGGCTACCCCTTATGAGGGGGCCAAAAAGATGGCAAAAGATTTTAATGCTCCGATCATTAAGGTAGAAGGGGACGGACATACCCTCGCACTTACCGGACTGAATCAATGTGTTGATGATGAGGTTATTGATTACTTTATTAACCCTGGGAAAATCAGGGTAAATAAAAGCTGCTAATTTTAATGAGCAACTCATATACAAAAACCAGGTTGTATTTGGTGTTATTGATATTTCTGGCCCGTTAATCGGGCCTTTTCGGTTTATTTAGTTACATAAGGTTAAATGTTTTAATTTGTTACGTTATTATTAGTATTCCGCTATGCAGTGCTTCGGTTGATTGGGCGTCATCGTTTTAATGTACTGCATAGTGGGCACTATTAAATCTGGCTTTATTCTTAAGTAATAAATCAATAATCCCCCCCGGCACCGATGAATAATTTTCAGTACAACTCAATCATTTATCGTCGCGAAACGCTGTTTAACCACGCCTAACACCCACTGTCGCAGCCAACGATGGGCTGGATCGGCTTCTAAACGTGGATGCCACATTTGCGAAACGGTAATGCCCTGTGTTTTTACCGGCAGTTCAAATGCATAAAGTGTGGTGCCGACCGGTTGGTTGATCAGGAAAGAGGCGGGGACCAATGCCACTAAATCAGAGGCCTGAGCTACCGCCAGCGCGGCGGGAAAACTCGGTACCACGGCGGCCACCTTGCGTTCCAGTCCTAATTCGGCCAACGCCTGGTCTACTGGCCCGGTTAATAGCCCACGGCGCGAGGCAACCACATGACCACAGGCGGCATACTGTTGGGCGGTAATTTCGGTCTGCTGCTCAAACGGATGGCCTTTGCGGACTACCGCGACAAATCGGTCACGGAACAGGGTCTGTAATCGAATCTCCGGCCCCATTTCCCCCAGCACGCCAATCTCAAGATCGACCAATCCTTCGCGTAAATGGGTGGAGCTTTTCTCTGGCTTGGGGGCAAAACACAGGCGTACCAAAGGGGCTTCCTTTGCGGCTGCTGCGATCAGCACGGCGCCAAAGGCTTCGACAAAACCCTCGTTGGCGCGCAGGGTAAAGGTGCGTTCCAGAGTAGCTAAATTCAGTTCTGACACCGAGGGGCGCAATACCGCACGGGCTTCAAACACGGCGTTTTGCGTGCGTTCGCGTATTTCTTCGGCATAGGGCGTCAACACCATTTTGCGACCAGCGCGCACCAATAAGGGATCGCCGGTGACCGCTCGCAGGCGGCTAAGCGTGCGGCTCATTGCCGAAGCGCTTAATTTAAGACGGCGGGCAGCACCTGCGACGCTGCCCAGGGAAAGCAGGGCATCGAGAGCAATCAGTAAATTAAGATCGGGATCTGTCATGTCGGGCATCCTGAGCAGGCAATAAGGGAAGGCGTCTGGTGCAAAAAAGCCGATAACCCGTAAAGGTTATCGGCTTTTGGCTGCCGGTCAGGGCAGGTGGATTAGGCGGCAGGCAACTGCTGCGCGGTTTTTTCCACCAGTGCCAGCAGGACTTTGATATCGTCCAGGCTGACCGTTGGGTTTAACAACGTCATTTTCAGGCAGGTTACGCCATTAAATTCGGTCACCCCAACGTTGGCACGTCCTGACTCGAGCAATGCATCACCAATTCGCTGGTTCAGCAGTGCTACTGCGGCATCGCTGCTGGTGGCTAATGACTGCGGACGGTAGCGGAACAGCACGCTGGCCAACTGTGGCTGCATCACCAGTTCCAGCGCCGGTTGGTCGCCGATATAGTGAGCAACCTGTTGCGCCAGCGTCACGCCGTGATCGATGATCGCAGCATATTGCTGTTGCCCTAATGCCTCCAGCCCCATCCACAGTTTTAACGCGTCAAAACGGCGGGTGGTCTGCAAGGATTTGGACACCAGGTTAGGCACGCCCTGAGCTTCGTCGAATTCGGAGTTCAGGTAAGCCGCCTGATAGCGCATCAGCTCATAGTGACGGGCTTCTTTCAGCAAGAAGGCGCCGCAACTGATGGTCTGGAAGAATTGTTTATGGAAGTCCAGGGTAATGGAATCCACTAATTCAATGCCGTCCAGATAGTCACGGTACTTCTCGGAAAGCAGCAACGCGCCACCCCATGCCGCATCAACATGCACCCAGATCTGGTGTTCTGCCGCCAACTGCGCAATCGCACGCAGCGGGTCGATAGCTCCGGCATCGGTGGTGCCTGCGGTGGCAACGATCGCCAGGATCTGTTCGCCATTGGCCTGGGCTTGCGCCAGTTTTTCGGCCAGGTCGTTCACATCCATTCGTGCGAATTGATCGGTTTTCACCAGCGTCACGGATTGATAACCCAGACCGAGCAACGCCATGTTCTTTTGCACCGAGAAATGGGCATTCTCAGAACATAAGACTTTAATCTTGCGCAGGTTACCGACCAGGCCATCCTGTTGCACAGAGTGGCCCTGTTTGGCGAAGAAGGCATCGCGTGCCAGCATCAGGCCCATCAGATTGCTCTGGGTACCGCCGCTGGTGAACACGCCCGCATCGCCAGGCTGATAACCGACCTGGGTACGCAACCACTCGATCAGCTTCATCTCGATGATGGTGGCTGACGGGCTTTGATCCCAGGAGTCCATGCTCTGGTTGGTGGCGTTGATCAGCACTTCCGCGGCCTGGCTAATCACCAGGCTTGGGCAATGCAAATGCGCGACGCACTGTGGGTGATGTACCGACAGGCTGTCTTTTAAAAAGTACTCAATCGCGCGTTCGATCGCCGCCTGGTTGCCCAGGCCCTGCGGATTAAAATCAAGCGTAATGCGTTCACGCAATTCGGCAACGGTTTTCCCCTGATACATCTCGGGTTGTTGCAGCCACTGCACTACCGCCTGGCTGCTTTGCTCGATCGCTTGCTGGTAGGCTTCGGTGCTTTGCGCCGAAGCGGCCAGAATCGGGTTTAACCGGGACATCGAATTCACTCCATACCTACAGGCTTGACGCCGGCGGCTAACAGGGCCTGTTCAAATTTATCCAGGAAAATGCCCAGTTCGTCGTTGGTGATCAACAGCGAAGGCAGCAGACGCAGTACGTTGCCGTTACGGCCGCCACGCTCCAGGATCAACCCGGCTTCGAAACATTTCTTCTGCAGCAGGGCAGACAATTGCGGGTCCGCCGGGTAACAACCCATATGATCCTGGGCTTCACCTGGTTTAACGATTTCCATGCCGATCATCAAGCCCAGGCCGCGCACGTGGCCAATGGCCGGATAACGTTTTTGCAGCTCGGCCAGTTTGGCTTTCAGCCATTCGCCTTGTGCGGCGACCTTAGCGGCCACGTTGTGGTCTTTAAGATGCTGCAGGGTAGTCAGGCCGGTGGCCATCGCCAGTTGGTTACCGCGGAAGGTGCCGGTATGGTGGCCAGGTTCCCAGGCGTCAAATTCTTTCTTGATACCCAGAACGGCCAACGGCAAGCCGCCGCCCACCGCTTTGGACATCACGATGATGTCCGGCTCAATACCGGCATGTTCGAAGGCGAACAGTTTACCCGTACGGGCAAAGCCGGCCTGAACTTCGTCGATAATCAGCAGAATGCCGTGTTCCTGAGTGACCTTGCGAATGCGCTGCAACCATTCGACCGGAGCCGGGTTGACGCCGCCTTCACCCTGAACCGCTTCCAGGATGACTGCCGCAGGTTTGCGCACGCCGCTTTCGACGTCATTAATCAGGTTTTCAAAATAGTAAGTCAGTGCTTTAACGCCGGCTTCGCCGCCGATACCCAGCGGGCAGCGGTACTCATGCGGGTAAGGCATAAACTGGACTTCCGGCATCATGCCGTTAATCGCTTCTTTCGGTGACAGGTTGCCTGTAACCGCCAGTGCGCCATGAGTCATGCCATGATAGCCGCCGGAGAAGCTGATCACGCCAGAACGGCCGGTGTGCTTTTTCGCCAGTTTCAGAGCGGCTTCAACCGCGTCTGCGCCCGAAGGGCCACAGAACTGCAGGCAGTATTCCTGGCCCTGTCCTGGCAATAAAGAGAGCAAATAAGCTGAGAACTGATCTTTCAACGGCGTTGTAAGATCGAGGGTATGTAACGGCAAGCCGCTGGTAATGACATTTTGGATGCTTTGGAGGATGTCAGGATGGTTATGACCCAGAGCCAGCGTACCCGCACCAGCCAGGCAATCAAGATATTGATTATTCTCAACATCGGTGATCCACACGCCTTGGGCTTTCGCAATTGCCAACGGCAATTTACGGGGGTAACTCCTGACATTCGATTCAAATTCGGCTTGTCTCGCCAAATATGTTTCGTTGTTTACATTTTCTAAATTCACACCGAAATTATCAATACGGACTTTATCCGTCATCATATCTCTCCTACAACTGGGGGTATCAGTAACGCCCTAGTTGAATTATTAAAATGAATAAGTAACTACCGTGAAAAAACGCGCCCAATATATGGCTTTTTACCCCCCGGCTCAATAGTTATTTAGTCGCATGAAATTTAATGTTTTTTCTATTAAAAACAATAAATTGCTGGTTTATTGGCCAATAATCCTGCCGTATGGCCGTGACAGGGGAGTTGACAAGGCACGTAATGCTACCGCAATAAAAGTAGGGGTACTGGCCCAATGCATTTATTTTGCTGACAATTTTCTGATTGTCGTCGGATTGACGCCTGGGTGTTTTTTAAGCAACAACTTATTATAAATAAATCGTTGCTTAGAAATTAACCGACTTAAGGCTGGCATACCCAGAAGGAAAGCAGGGTCTATGGTCGTTGAACTTAAATATCGAGGGTTTTATTGACGTTTAGTCGGCATGATTAATTCCTCCCAAGGGTCAGTAAAACCAGCAGAACCGTCTAAGCTGAATGAAATAAGTCATTTACGGTGCGGTGTTAAGCCATTAAAGGTAACGGCTAGCCATGCAGGTTGTGAATCAGCATCGCCCAGAAAGGATAAGCCGGAGCAACCTATGTACGAACCCTGTTTTCCAGAAAATGAAACCGAACGGCTGTCGGTTCTGCATTCACTCAACGTACTGGACACGAATTCGGTAGAGAAATTAGACCGGGTCACGCGCCTGGCCGCCAAATATTTTGGCGTCAGTATTGCCCTGATTTCCTTGATCGATCGTGAGCGCCAATGGTTCCTTTCTCGCTCGGGTTTGGAGGCACGGGAATCGCCACGCAATATTTCGTTTTGCGGACACGCCATTTTGCAACGTGATGCGTTGGTGGTGCCGGATACCGCGGCCGATCCACGTTTCTTCGACAACCCCTTGGTCACCGGTGGGCCAAAAATCGGTTTTTATGCCGGGCAACCCTTGTTGTCACTGGATGGTCTGCCGCTGGGTACTCTGTGCATTATCGACGGTCACCCACAGGCGTTCTCTTCAGAGATGGTGCATGATTTACGCGATTTTGCCGCCGTTATCGAAGAGTATTTACACAGTATTGAGCGTGATATTTATACCGAGGCTCTGAAATCAAACCTGCAACGTAGCGAAGCCTTATTTGAACAGACCTTTTCACAAGCGGCAGTGGGCATGGCCCTGGTCTCATTAGAGGGATATTGGCTACGGGTGAATCCGCGGCTCTGTGAAATGTTGCAGTACTCTGAACGGGCATTGCTGGAACGTACCTTCCAGGACATCACCTATCGCGAAGACCTGCACAACGACCTCGGGCTGCTGCAACAGTTATTGGCCAATGAAATAGACACCTATTCGATGGAAAAGCGCTATATCCGCGCTGATGGCTCAAGGATTTGGGTTCAGCTTACCGTGTCGCTTAATCGTCTGCCCAATGGTGAGCCCCATCATTTTATCTCGGTTATTGTCGATATCAGCGAGCGCAAAGCGGCAGAGGCCGACCTCTACACTCTGCAACATGAGCTCGAAGACAGGGTAGTGACACGTACCCGTGAGTTGAATTTTGCCGTTAATAAACTCAATCACGAGATTGCCAATCGGGCACTCACCGAGCTGCAACTGAGTAGTGAAAAAGAACGCCTGCGGGCCATTACCGATAATATGCCGGCCTTGATCAGTCAGATCGACGCCAATGAGCGTTATCTGTTTGCCAACAGCGCCTACAAAAGCTGGTTCGGTCTGGATGAATCTCACCTCAGCGCGATGACCGTACAGGCATTTATGGGCGACGAGGCTTATGCCGCAGCCAAGCCTATGATCGAGCGGGCGTTAAAGGGGGAAACCGTCAGTTTTGAGAACGAACTGCAAACGCGCCAGGGGACAGCGATCATTCATAACACCCTGGTACCCAGCGAAACCCGGGGCTTTTATATTCTCTCCATGGATATTACCGAGCTTAAACGTTTGCAGCGGCGGTTAGAGTACGACGTTTCTCATGACATACTGACCGGGTTAACCAATCGGCGGGCTTTCTTGCTCCGGTTAGGCGCGACGCTGCAGGCTTGTTGCCCACAACAGCAGATGGCGTTGCTGTTTATCGATCTTGATGGTTTCAAAACGCTTAACGACAGTTTTGGCCATGATTTCGGCGATCTTATCCTGAAAACCTTCGCCGAATTGCTCAGTGTCTGTGCCGGGCCTCAGCACAGCGTTTCGCGCCTCGCCGGCGATGAGTTTACTGTCATCCTCTGGCCTTTGGCGCATCCGCAGCTGCAGGTCAGCGCGTTTTGCGAGAGTGTGTTGGCCAGGTTGGCGGCAACGGAACGGGTCGGTAATCAAAACGTGAGACTCTCTGCCAGTATCGGTGCAGCCATTACTTCTGGCGACGATATGAGCGCCGAAGCCCTGCTGACCAAAGCAGACGATGCCATGTATCAGGCCAAATCCGCCGGCAAAGGGACCTATGCCATCCGTTAATGCGAGCCTGCGCTGGTGGCAGCCCAACCAAGGAGAGCTGGGCTGCCGTTAAAGGCAATCAATGTGCCAAGCCTCGTCAAAGCAATTCAGTGATAATAACCTCGACCACATTGGGCAGGTTCACTGGTTTTACTGAAAAAAGCGAATTAAAGACGTCGGCATTGCCGCCTTTGGTCTCTGCGTATTGATGCCAACGTTGATTTAAAACAGCGTGTTCAAATGAGGTGACGATGCGTACGGTGTGGTTAAGGTAGGTCTGAATAACATAAGAGGTGTCTGAAGAGAAATAAATGCAGCATGCGTGAGTGTAATCCCAGTCATTGTAGTTGAGCAGTATATTAACCAGATCGCCATTCTTATATTTTTTAAGTTCGTCTCCGGTCAGGTTATTGACGTTGATTCTGTACATTTTATCCGTGTCTTTTCCTCCGGCCTTTTCATAAACGGCTCCTGCAAAAGGGACGCAGCCGATTGACCCGTCAGTAGTTTTATCAGAGTTTAAATTAGCGATTCTTATTGCGGAGTGAAGTTCTTCTAACGCCGCATTGATGGCATTAGTCGTCTGTGTTTTATCAATGGACATAATATCACCTGTATAATAAGTTAGGATCGGATATTGCCTGTGGCTCGGACGTGGCGAGTAACATGCGAATGCTGTTTTAAACTGGAATATTAATGGCTAACAAAGATGGCGACTAACTTTAGTTTTATTTATTCGAGCGCGAATTACAACATTAATAAACATAGTCTGAATTGCAATGATACGTCGCTTTTTCTTAAGTGTTTTTTATTGTAATTTTTGGTTATTTAAATAACTCATTGTTATTGGTTGATAAAGATAATATGCGGAGCGGGTTGATTAATATCCTGGGTTATAATATTAACTGAAAGGATTTAATAACCAATGCAGTGTTTTTTACCGGCAGCCTCGGTGGCTGCCGGTAAGGGGACTAGAGGGTCAGCGAGTCATAGTTTTTGCGGCGGTAATTCAGCGCGGACAACGCCCACAGCACCACAAATAATGCGATAGCGGCGTAACCCACGCTGCCCATATGGTCATTGAGGACTTCAACACCGCGCCACAGCCCGCCTTGTAACCCAAGTTTGTCGACCAACAACCCCAAACCTTCCAGGCCACCGATCACCAGTGCAATAGCCACGCTGGTGGCGGTAATGGTCATGTTGTAATACAGCTTGCGGATCGGTTTATTGAAGGCCCAGCCATAAGCGCCGACCATCACAAAATTATCCAGCGAGTCTATCAACGCCATGCCGCTGGCGAACAGCAACGGGAACAGCATAATCGACCAGACCGACAGGCCGGAAGTGGCACCGGCTGCGGAGATGCCCAACAGGCCGACTTCGGTGGCGGTGTCAAAACCCAGGCCAAATAAAAAGCCGACCAGATACATATGCCAGCTTTTATTCACCAGATTAAAAGCGAAGCGATACAGACGTGTCATCACGCCGCCGCTCCCGTTAACCAGCAGGGCCACATCTTGTTCCACCAGTTTTTCCCCGCGTTTCACCTGGCGGAAAATTCGGTAAACGTCTCGGAAAATCAGCCAGTTCAACAGCGCCATGGCCAACAGGAACAGCGAGGAGATCAGCGTGCCCAGTGTCGCGCCGTACTGATGCAGCCAGCCAATACGATCGCCAAATGCCAATGAAGTGGCGGCAATGGCGATGCAGGCCAGGATCACAATGCTGGAGTGGCCCAAAGAGAAGAATGCGCCGACGGAAACCGGGCGCTGGCCTTGCTGCATCAGTTTGCGGGTGACGTTATCAATAGCGGCGATATGATCGGCATCTACCGCATGACGCAGCCCGTAGCCATAAGCCAGCAAAGCGGCAGCGATTAACGCCGGGTAGTGATGGAATGCGGCAAAAGCCGCTCCCCAGGCCAACAGGTTTAGCGCCACCAGCGCCAGTAATAGCCAAAAGGCGCGGGTATGGGTGCGGAAAAACTCGCGGTTTACCATGTCAGGTCCTGTCAAAGGTGGAAGAAGAAGCCGGAGAATGTTGGGCGCAAGCGACCAGCGCCTGGCCCAGCGCCAGCCCGCCATCACCTGCAGGCAGTTGCTGTGGCAGCAGTATCTGCAAAGGGGCCAGATGGTGCTGCAGGCGTTGACGCAGCAGGCGGTTATGCAGCACGCCGCCGCTCAACGCCACATGGCCAATGCCATACTGCAGGGCAAAATGCTTGGCCAGACTGGCAAAACCCTGCGCCAGCGCATCGTGAAAGGCCCAGGCCTGTTGCGAGGCAGGCGCTTGCCAGGCCAGCCAGCGTTGCCAGAACGCGGCAAGATCAAATTGCTCGCCTGTCAGTGACAATGTCACGGGGTGTGGGCAAGGCCCACTTTGGTGCGCCAGCGCTTCAAACCGGCTGGCCGCTTCGCCTTCCCAACTTTGTTGTGTCGGAGCACAGCCCAGGGCGGCAGCGGCGGCGTCAAACAAGCGGCCACAGGAGGAGGCCAGCGGGGTATTAATACCGGCCTTAATCGCTTGCAGCAACGGTCGCCATGGGGAAGCCAACAGCCGTTCGGCCTGAGGGTAGCTTTGCCAGTCCGGTACGAAGCGCGCGAAGTGCGCCAACTGATTGCGCCAGGGTTGCTGAGCCGCAAGATCGCCACCTGGCAGCGCCACCGCGGGCAATCCCCCCAGATGACGACAGCGGCGGTAATCAACCAGCAGACACTCGCCACCCCACAGAGCGCCGCCCTGACCATAACCGAGACCATCCAGCGCCAGGCCGATCACGGCACCGCCTTCCAGTGGCCAACGGTGCTCGGCCAGGCAAGCAGCCAGATGCGCATGATGATGCAGCACCGGGGTCACCGGCAGTGACTGCCGGGCCGCCCATTGGTGGCTGACATAACCGGGATGGGCATCGCTGGCCAGCCGCTGCGGCTGGCAATGGTATAACCCGGTGAAGTGCCTGATGGCCTGTTGCCACTGTTGCTGAATATCCTCTTGCTCCAAATCGCCAAAGTGCGGGCCGAGCAGGGCCTGATTTCCCTGAACCAGGCAAAAGGTATTTTTGCGATCGCCGCCTACCGCCAACAATGCCTGCTGAGCAGGGAAACCGGGCGGTAGCGGCAGGGCGTCGGGAACGAACCCGCGCGCTCGGCGCAGCATTTCATGGCCTTTGGGGAGCAAACGCACCAGCGAGTCGTCTGCGCGTTGCAAGATCTCGCGATCGTGCATTAGCCACAGATCGGCAATGTCGACCAAATCAGCCAATGCCTGCTCATTGGTTAACGCCGGAGCACGGCCAGCGGCATTGCCTGAGGTCATCACCAGGGGGCGCTGTATCGCCTGCATCAATAAATGTTGAATCGGGTTGGCAGGCAACATCAGGCCGACTTCATCCAACCCCGGAGCCACGGCGGCAGACAGCGGCGAGTAAGGGGATTGGGGGACCAGCACCACAGGCGCGGCGGGTGAAGTTAACAATGCCTGTAATTGCGCCAGGCTAACGCCACTTACGCAGCGTACCAGCCAGCCGGCATCCGGCAGCATCACCGCCAGTGGTTTGCCCGGCCGCCGTTTACGCAGGCGCAGCCGTTCGACGGCCTGAGTGTTGGTGGCGTCGCAGGCCAGGTGAAAACCGCCCAGGCCTTTGATCGCCACAATCTGCCCGGCAGCCAACGCAGCAACGGCCTGTTGCAACGCTTCATCCCCCTGATGCTGCGGCTGCCCTGGCGCCAGACAGCTAAACAGCTGTGGGCCGCAATCGCTACAGGCCACCGGTTGGGCATGAAAACGTCGGTCCTGCGCAGAATGGTATTCCCAGGCGCAGTGCGGACAGAGAGTGAAGGGCGCCATGCTGGTTGCCGGGCGATCGTATGGCATGGCGCGAATAATGGTAAAGCGCGGGCCGCAATGGGTGCAGTTGATAAAGGGATAACGGTAACGCCGATCCTGCGGATCGTTCATTTCCCGCAAACACTGTGGGCAGGTCGCGGCATCCGGCACGATCTGGGTTGCCATGGCGCCACTTTGGCTGGGGCGGATACTGAAATCGGTGGGGGCTTGCAACCAGGTAAACGAGCGCTGCTGAATGCGTTCGATTTGTGCCAACGGCGGCGCCTGGTGATGTAATACGTGCAGGAGTATCTCAAGATCGACAGGTTGCACCAGGCGAATTTCCACCCCGGCGCTGTCGTTCCAGACTTCACCACGCAGGTTGAGCTGTTCGGCCAGTTGCCAGACAAAAGGCCGGAAGCCGACGCCCTGTACCTTGCCGCTGATGCGCAGCAGTAATCCTGAATGGGACACTTTTTATTACTCTCTGTGGTTTTTGTAGGGGCGCTGTATGCTGCGCCCGGGTGAATCGGGGCGAATTTCTTCGCCCCTCTACAAAGTGACAGTGCAACTTTACATCACATCTTCTGCTGCGCGACGCAGGCGGGCCTTCATATCGCTGTAGCTCTGTTGCGCGTAGTTTTCCGCCCAGTGCTGATCGCTAATTGCCGCCAGTTTTACCGCGCAGTATTTGGTTTCCGGAGTTTTGGAGATCGGGTCCAAATTCTCCTGGGTCAGCTCGTTACAGGCACCGATCCACCACTGGTAGGTCATATACACCGCGCCCAGGTTAATACGTTCGTTATAGTTGGCACGGCTGATCACCTTGCCACGGCGCGAGCTGACCCACACCAGTTGCTGATCGGCAATACCCAGCGCCTCGGCGTCCTGCGGATTGATCTGCACAAAGCCGGGTTCATCCGCCAGGGTTTGCAGCGCGGCACAGTTACCGGTCATAGAGCGGCAGGAGTAGTGGCCGACTTCACGCACGGTACAGAGCACCAGCGGATAATCTGCATCCGGCACTTCCGCCGGAGCACGCCAGGTGGTGGCGAACAGCTGGCCTTTACCGGTCGGGGTGGTGAACTGGTTGCCCTGATACAGGTAAGGGGTGCCCTGACTTTCCAGCGTGGTACAAGGCCATTGCACATGGCCCAGCTCACCCATTTTTTCGTAGGTGGCCCCATAAAACAGCGGGCAAAGCTCACGCATTTCATCCCAGATTTGCTGGTTATCGTCGTAATGCATCGGATAGCCCATCTCGGTGGCCAGCAGGCTGATGATCTCCCAGTCGCGTTTGACGTTGTACTGCGGTTCAATGGCCTTCTCGAAACGCTGGAACCCGCGATCTGCACAGGAGAACACGCCGCCATGCTCACCCCAGGAGGTGGCAGGCAGGATCACGTCCGCCTGTTCAGCGGTTTTGGTCATAAAGATGTCTTGCACTACCACAAACTCCAGCGCTTCGAACGCGCCGCGCACCAGGCTCAGATCGGCTTCGGTCTGTAATGGATCTTCCCCCATGATGTAGTAGGCCTTCACTTTGCCTTCGTGCACCAAATGCGGGATCTCGGTGATGCGGTAACCGACTTCCGGGTCCATCCTGGCGGCGTCAATGCCCCAGGCGGCGGCGAACTTGGCGCGTACCGCGGCGTCAGTGACCGCCTGATAACCTGGGAACTCATTAGGCAGCACGCCCATGTCGCAGGCACCCTGAACGTTGTTCTGCCCACGCACCGGGCCAACCCCCACGTTGGGCCGGCCCAGATTACCGGTCAGCAAGGCCAGACTGGCGAGCCCTTTGACCACGTCGACCGCCTGACCGAACTGGGTGACTCCCATGCCCCACATGATGGTGGCGGAAGGGGCACTGGCGTAGGTGCGCATCGCCTGGCGAATTTGCTGGGCGCTGACGCCGGTCAGCTGTTCTACCGCTTCCGGTGCGTAATCCGCTAACTGCTGGCGGTAAGCCTCGAAACCTTCGGTGTATTTCGCCACGTAGTCGCGGTCATACAGATTTTCTTCAATCAGCGTATAGGCGAAGGCATTCACCAGCGCCATATTACAGCCGTTTTTGATCTGCAAATGCTGGTCGGCAATGCGCGCGGTTTCGATACGGCGCGGGTCGCAGACGATAATTTGCGCGCCTTTCTCTTTGGCCTTCAGCACCCGGCGAGCCACAATAGGATGCGAATCGGCACAGTTGTAACCGATGACCAGCAGGCATTTGGAGTTTTCGATATCGCCAATCGAGTTACTCATCGCGCCGTTGCCCAGCGTGGCCTGCAAACCCGCTACCGACGGACCATGACAGACGCGGGCGCAGCAGTCGACGTTGTTGGTGCCGACGACCGCACGGGCAAACTTCTGCATCACGTAGTTGGTTTCATTGCCGGTACCGCGTGAAGAACCGGTGTGCATGATGGCGCTAGCACCGTGCTTATCCTTGATCTGCTGTAGCCGCTGTGCGGTGTAGCTAATGGCCTCATCCCAACTGACGGCCTCAAACTTGCCGCCTTTTTCACGGCGGATCAGCGGCTGGCTCAGACGCGGGGTCAGCAGTTTGGTATCGTTGAGAAAGTCCCAGCCGTAATAGCCTTTCAGGCACAGTTCGCCCTGATTGGTCACGCCGTCAGCCGCCTCGGCGCGGATGATTTTTCCGTTGTCGACCACCAGTTTCATTTTGCAGCCTGCACCGCAGTATGGGCAGACGGTTGTGATTTTTTTCATCGGTTCAGTTCCTAAAACAGTGACGACAGGGTGTCGAGCGCGGCGCGACGGCGTTTCTCGGCGTTCATTTCTTGCAGCATGTTGCGATCCACACAGTGCAACGCATTGGTCGGGCAGGTTTGCATACAGGCCGGGCCGCTATCACGACCGATGCACAGGTCGCATTTATGGGCTTCGGCTTTCTCGGTGGTGGCACTCATCACGGCGCCGTTCTGGCGGACAACAGGGCGGGTGATCACTTCCATCGCGCCGTAGGGACAGGCCACCACGCAGGTTTTGCAGCCGATGCAACGCTCCTGCATCACCAGCACCATGCCGTTGGTACGGCTGATCGCCCCATTGGGGCAAACGTTGGAGCAAGGGGCGTCCTCACACTGGCGGCACAGCACGGCGGTGCTGACATTAACGCCTTTGATCACATGCAGACGTGGGGCGAAGCTGGCGGCATTGAGCGCTGAAATGTCCTGGCTTTCGCTGTGCGCCATCACACAGGCAATTTCGCAGGTACGGCAGCCGATGCATTTCTTGGGATCGGCGATGATAAACCGGTTCATCAATAACTCCTGAGTTACCCTTCATCCGGGTATGACTATGGATAGGTTGTGCCTTGGGTTACGCATAAAGCGTGCCAACCCTGAAAATCAAATAAAAGCAGAGGGTTAGCCTGAAGCTGACGAAGTGACCGACGGCATCTCGACACAAATGACGATGCGGCGTCAGACATTCGTCACCACCAGTGGCGGGTAACCGCCATTTATTGGCCAGTCATGTAGCCGCTGGTGCAGGGTGGTCACCGCACGGCGTACCGCGGCGCCGATCGGGTAGTAAAACGCCACCACCTCAGGCTGAATGCCGATAAAGGTGATTTCCGGCACCGTTTCGCGCAGTTGGTCGATCAGGAAATTCAGCGGCAGGTTATGGGTGGTCATGATGAACATGTCGGCAATGTCTTTTTCATCGATCACCCGGGTTTCTCCCGCAGCCAGCCCCATGTCGGTGGCATCGACAATCACCAGCCGCGCAGGGCGCAGTTCGCGGATATGCCCAATGTCATTTTCCGGTGCGGCTCCGCCGTCGATCACCGTCCAGCCGGCGGGGGGATTGCCGGCACAGAGCTCCGCCAGTAGCGGGCCGGCGCCGTCATCGCCCATCATGCAGTTGCCCACACACAATAAAACGTCAGTCATCATGCCTCCGGACCATCAGGTAGATGGCGGGTTCGTTTTCAATCGACTGCAGCAGGGCGATCAACTGTTGGCTCCAGTCTTGCTGTTGGGGGTCCATTTGCGGGGCGGCAGCGCTTAACGCGGTGGCCAGCAGGTGGGTATGGCTACTGTCGATACAGATTTCACCGAAGCGATCGACCCCTTCCAGCTTGCGCCGGGCGGTGCTGGCCGCGGGCAGTTGTTGTACCCAGGCGCGGAAACCGGCCAGCGGGCAGCTGAGTTTGGCTTCCAGACAGTCGATGACGCCAAGATGGTGGCCAATCGCCAGGCTGTAATAGATCACCTCCTGGGCTTTCGGCGGGGCCTTTTTCTCTTGCACGAATTTGCGGCTCAGGGAGTAGAACACCACCTGGGCATGGGAGTGGCTCATAGTCGCAGTTCCCCCCGCAATACCCGTTGATAGATCCCCAGCAGGTTGCCGACAATCTCGCTTAAACGCATATCGTCCTGCTGTTGCAGGTAGGCGCTAATGCGCTGTTCGACCGGCAATGGGCTGTCTGCGGCCAACAGTTGCATAAACTGGTCGGCGATCTGGCGGCCATAGCGATAACCGGCCATCCGCCGGGCTTCGCGATCCAGCAGCACCCGCAGCGGCTGAGGTAATGCCGGGTGCAACAGGCGGGTGGCCTCGCCCTGGGTTTCGTCATGCTGATGGCCTTTGATTTTCTGATCCAACAGGCCGAGTGCCATGGCAAAGCCATAAATGGTGGCGGCCGGCGTCGGGGGGCAGCCGGGGATATAGACATCAACCGGTACGATGCGATCGGTGCCGCCCCATACGCAGTAGAGATCGTGGAAAATGCCACCGCTGTTGCCGCAGGCACCGTAAGAGATGCTGATTTTCGGATCGGGCGAAGCCTGCCAGGCGCGGATCGCCGGGATACGCATGGCGCGGGTGACAGCCCCGGTAAACAGCAAAATATCGGCATGACGGGGTGAAGGAACCACTTTGATACCGAAGCGTTCGGCGTCGAACAACGGGGAAACGGCAGCAAAAATCTCAATTTCGCAGCCATTGCACCCGCCGCAGTCCACGCGATAAACATAGGCCGAGCGGCGGATATCCTGCAGTAAGGTGGTTTTCAGCTTGGCGATACTTTCGTCGAGGGTGATCGGCACCGGCAGGCCATTTTCGTCGCGTGGGCCAATCAGTGGCGGATTCATGAGATGATCTCCCGGGTCAAATGGCGGCCAACGTCAATGCGATCGGCCTGAGTCAGGTTTTGCTGTTGCTTGCACGCCGGGCAGGTTTCAAACTGCGTACGGCGCGTGGCGGTTTCTGTACTGCTTAGCCCGAGTAGCGCCATGGCATAGTCAATTTCCTTCTGCGACGCATAGGCTTTGCCGCATTGACGGCAATGGCAGATGGCAAAGTCGGCCTGCTCGTATAAGTCTTCTTTACGCCACACTGCCAGCTCGAACTGCTGTGAAAGCCGGATGGCGGCGGTGGGGCAAACTTCTTCACAGCGGGCGCAGAAGATGCAGCGCCCGAGAAACAGCTGCCAGCGCACCGTGCCACGGGTCAGATCGGTGGTCATACTCAACGCATTGGATGGGCAAGCGTTGGCGCAGGCCCCGCAGGCAATACATTGCTGTGGGTTGTATTCGGGCTTGCCACGAAAGTTGGGGTCTACAACCAACGGCTGGCTCGGATAGGCGACGGTGGCCGGGCCGGTTTTCAGCACTTTTTTAATCAGTTTCAGCATGATGGGCTCCGGTTAGAACGGTTTGTTTTTCCGTTCGATGCCATAACGCTCAATCTCTTTGTACGGCACTATGATGGACTGGCGCTTGCGCACGTCGACGATGGTCATGCGATCGGTACAGGAATAGCAGGGATCCAGGCTGCCGATGATCAGCGGGGCGTCGGAAACCGTGTTGCCGCGCAGCATGTAACGCAGGGTTGGCCAATTGGCGTAGGTCGCGGCACGGCAGCGCCAGCGGAACAGCTTCTGGTTGTCGCCGGTCATGCTCCAGTGAATATCGTCACCGCGTGGGGCTTCGGCAAAGCCCAGGGCAAAACGGTGCGGAATATAGTTGAACCCATCAACCGCCAGCGGCCCGCTCGGCAGGCTTTGCAGGCCGAACTCGATGATGCCGAGCGAGTTGAACACTTCGTGAATGCGCACCTTAAGGCGGGAATAGACGTCACAGCCGTCCTCTACGCACAGTTCCACCGGCAGTTTGGCGTAACCGGCAAAGGGGTGATCGATACGGGTATCACGGCGGTGGCCGCTGCCGCGGATCATCGGACCGACGTTGCTGTAGTCGCGAGCCACTTGTGGATCGAGCCGGCCAACCCCGACGCTGCGCTGTTCGGTATTCGGCGTGCTGAGCAAGATATCGACCAGATCCACCAACTCACTGCGCATTTGCGCCGCCAGCCGCAGGGTTTGCAGCATGTCGTCTTTCATAATGTCGCGACGGATGCCGCCAATCAGGTTCAAACCATAGGTTTTGCGTGCACCGGTCAGGATCTCCGCCATCTTCATCGACTGTTCGCGCACCCGGAAGAACTGCATAAAACCGGAGTCGAAACCGACGAAATGGCAGGCCAGCCCCAGATTCAGCAGATGACTGTGCAGGCGTTCCACTTCCAGCAGCACTGAGCGGATCATCTGGGCGCGTTCCGGCACCTGGATGCCCATCGCGTTCTCCACCGAACTGGTGTAGGCCACGCTGTGGGTAAAACCGCAAATGCCGCACACCCGGTCCGACAGGAAGGTCACTTCGTTGTAACCCATGCGGGTTTCGGCCAGTTTCTCCATGCCACGGTGCACATAGAACAGCCGGTAGTCGGCATCAATGATGTCTTCGCCGTCGACGAACAGGCGGAAATGCCCGGGTTCATCCGAGGTGATATGCAGCGGGCCGATCGGCACCACGTTGGCTTTACTGCCGGCCAGGCTCTGGAACGGATAGGTTTCCACATCGGTGGTGGGCGCGGGCCGTTGACGATAATCCATGGCGTCTTTGCGTAACGGATGGAGATCGTCCGGCCAGTCGTCCGGCAGCACCAACCGGCGTTCATCCGGCAAACCGATCGGGCGCAGGCCATACATGTCGCGCACTTCGCGTTCACCCCAGACGGCAGCAGGCACCCGTGGCGTAACGGAAGGAAACTCCAGCGTTTGGGCGTCAACCTCGGCCCGTACCGTGATCCAGCATTTGGTGCCTTGCTCCATCGACAGCACGTAATACAGCGCGTAATTGCCACACAGTGTGCGTTCGTCGTTACCAAACAGCACCGACAACCAGCCGCCCTGTTGGTAATACAGCCATTCCACCACTTCCGGCAGCGCGTTGAGTTTGACGGTCACCGTCAGTTGGTCGGCCGTTTGCCATTCTGCCGCCAGCATGGCAGCGGGGAATTGTTGCTGCAACGCCGCCAGATAGTGCTGGCCTTGATGTTCGTTAGTCATTATTGATTGCCTTAATCATTGTTCAGCCGACGACCAGCCAGGAAACCAGCGCCAGAAAAGCCAGCCCAAAACCGGCCCAGGTGGTACGGCCCGTCTTGAGGAAGCGCAAACGTGCCACGCTATTTTCGAGAACCGCGATCAGCACCACCGCACACAACAGCTTGAACAGCGCCAGCACCAGTCCAGTCAACAGCTGCGGGGCAGTGAGCTGTGCCGCCTGGCCCCAGGGCAGGAACACGCCGAGGAACAGTTGCAGCACCACCAGTTGTTTGAGACTGATGCCCCATTTGATAATGCCGAGCTCGACGCCGGAATATTCCGTCAGCGGGCCTTCCTGCAGCTCTTGTTCGGCTTCCGCCATGTCGAACGGCAGCTTGCCCATTTCGATATAGGTGGCGAACGCGCAGGCCAAACCGGCCAACAGCAGTGGCAGCCAGGCGTGATGCGGCAAGCCCAGCAGGCTTTGCACCATGGCGCTCAGTTGAGTAGAACCGGCGACCAGCGCCGTCACCCACAGAGCCAGCAACAGGATCGGTTCGACCAGAATGCCTAACACTGCCTCACGGCTGGCACCGATAGCGGTGAAGGGGCTACCGGTATCCAGCCCGGCAATGGCAAACACAAAGCGCACCACGGCGAACAGATAGATCAGGGTGATCACATCACCGATGGCAGGCAGCGGTGAGGCGGTAGTCAGCATCGGTAGTGCACAGGCGATGGCCAGCAAGGTGCCGGTCAGTAAGTAAGGCATAGCGCGAAAAGCCAGACCGGAAGCCCCCGGCGCCACGCTTTGGCGTTTAAGCAGTTTGGCTATATCACGGTATTCCTGTAATACGCCGGGGCCGCGTCGGGTATGAATGCGGGCACGCAGCACCCGGCTGATGCCGGCAAACAGCGGGGCAACAGCCAGTAACAGCAGGGCCTGCAGCAAACCGAGTAACACATAGGGATAGGTCATCGTTACCTCCTCAGGCAAAAGCCACGACCAGCAGCACCGCCAACTCTACGGCGGCCAGACCGCGGCAGAAGGCAACGAATGCGTTACGGTGTAACCGGTCACCGAAGGATCCCGGTAGCCAGCGGCGCAGTTGATACAGTGGGGCAAACATCACTCGCAACGGCTGAGCAAAACCGGTGGCAGTGATCACCATCGCGTCCTCATGCCCATAACCACAGGCCCAGGCGCTGCCTTGTACCCGCCGAGGTTGCCGACGCGTCTGGTAACGCGCCGCGATCAACAACGGCAGTAGCGGCATCGCCAGCAATAAAATGGCGATCAGCGGGGTGGAAACCAGCGTATCGGACAAGGAGAGTGACTGTTCGGACGTCAGGCCGATCAGGTGGGCAAACAGTGGAATGATCCAGGGCGCACCCAGACCGCAAACCAGACACAACAGAGCCGGCAGCGCATGGCTTAGCGTCAGCCAAACATTGGCCTGAACCGCGTTTGCCGCAGCGTCGCAGCGCGGAGCGCCCAGAAAAGCCACGCCAAACACTTTGCTGACGCACATCACCGCCAGCGCACCGGTCAGGGCTAATGCCACCGCCAGCAGCGGGCCAAACAGATGGCCAATAAAACCGGGTGCCGCGCTGAAGTGGAACAGTCCCTGATAGATCAACCATTCACTGGCGAAGCCGTTCAACGGCGGCAACGCGGCCATCGCCACCAGGCCAATCAGCAGAGAAACGGCGGTCCAGGGCATCAGCCGCGCCAAACCGCCCATTTTCTCCATGTCTTTCAGCCCGGTCTGTTGTTCAATGGCACCGGCTGCCAGCAGCAATGCGCTTTTAAACAGGCTGTGGTTCAACAAATGGAACAGGCCGCCGATCAGGGCGAAGGCGGTCAATAACGGTTGTTGCAGCGCCGTACCGACCATTGCGCCACCGATGCCCAGCAGGATAATGCCGATGTTCTCCAGCGTGTGGTAAGCCAGCAAGCGGCGCAGATCGTGCTCCATCATCGCATACAGCCCGCCGAAGAAAGCCGTACCGGCAGCCAGTAGCAAGACCAGTAATCCCCACCACAGCGGCGGCGTACCCAGCAGATCCAGCCCTATTTTCAGGATGCCCAGCAGGCCGACCTTCATCAGCGCGCTGGAAAACAACATGGCGGCGGAGGCGGGCGCACTGCTATGGGATTGTGGCACCCAGGCATGTAACGGCATCAGCCCGGCAAAAATGCCAAACCCGGCCAGCGCCAGCAGGAATACCGCATTACGTAACGCGTCCGGCAGTGGCGTAGCGCGGATCACGCTGAACTGCAGGCTGTGACTATGGCAATAGATCAGCGCGAAGGCGACAACCAACAGCAGGGTGCCTGAGCGCATCAGCAAGAACTGACTATGTCCGGCGCGCAGGCTTTTAGCGCTTGGGGCATGGACAATCAGGAAATAGCCGCAAAGCGCCGCCAATTCCAGCAACAACAGCAAGGCCAGGGCATTATCGGCCATCACCGCAGCGCTTAAGGCCGCCAGCATCAGGTTGCTTAACCCAACCAACCGGCCACGGGCGCGAGGGTTCAGTCTGGATAAGCTGCCTGCGTGATACAGCGCGGCAAAGACCCCGCAGAGAGCCATCACCAGCAGTAACAGGGCGTTAAGGCCACTGATTTCCACCGCGTAATGCAGCCACGGCAAACGGGCGCTGTGCAGTGGGGCAAACAGCATTTGTACCGCGGCCAACAGCGAGGCGACGGCACAGATTAAGGTAACGCCGCTCAGCAAAGTGCTGACACGCGACCAGGGGGCCAGTAACCAGCCCAACAGGGCGCAGAGTAAATACCCGACCAGGGCCGAAGTCAGCAGTAACAACGGGTCGGGCAACAGGGCATATATCATCAATTTGGCTCCTTGTGGGATCCAGGGACGGCCGCAAACGGCAACTCGGCGCTGAGCGCCTGCATCGCATTGCGCCTTTTCTGTTCGCTGGCGTTGCGCACGTCTCGGTCGGTCACCAGCCGGATCGCCTGGGTCGGACAGGTGCGGATACAGGCGGGGCCTTCGGGGCTGAAGTCACAGAGATCGCACTTCACCGCCACGGCACGGACACCGGGCACACAATCCAGGAAGGGGCTGATTGGGCGCGGTGCTTGGGGCGCAGGCAATGCCAGCGAGGTGTTGCAGTCCGCAGGGATCGCCAGTGGGGTGCTGCCGCCGAAACCTATGGCACCAAACGGGCAGGCAATGCCGCACAGCTTGCAACTGATGCACAGGCTTTCGTTCAGTACGATGGCGTCATCCTGATGGCGAATAGCATTGACCGGACATACCTGCGCGCAGGGGGCATCTTCACACTGGTGGCACATCGCCGGCGCAGAGTCGCGAGCGTTGCGAATCACCTGCAGGCGGGGTAATGACTGCAATCCATATTGCCGATGTTCCGCAGAACAACTGGCCATACAGGTATTGCAGCCAATACACAATTTAGGGTCCGCAATAATAAAGCGGTTCATGCACACTCCTTGCTTCGTCATTTATGACGAAATCGTCAGTAAAAAATGACGCTTCGACAGTTTTCTGTCGGTGATTAACGCCTGTGATCAGACGGGTAAGGTTATTTTTTTCAGAGCGTCTTGAATGGCGTGACCATCATGCAAGGAATCAAACAGGCATTGATAAATAACGGCGATCTTATCCAGGTAATGTTCAAATACAGCCTGCATGTCGCGGTTGTTTATTACTTCGTCGATATTGCCGTTTTCATCCAGCGTGGCATGGGCGAAAGGGGCAAAGTTTTCCGGCTCGTGGGCCGTGGCCAGATTAATCCGGTAGCAAATATCCCGGCTGTAAAACCCTTCGCTCAACTGGATGCTGACCGTAAAGTGGTTAAACAGCACAAAGCGCAGATCGTTTTCCTGCCCGTAGGTAAATTGATGATTAATCTTCTTTTTGGTGGTGGTGACCGCTTTAACCAGAGTGCTGTGGTAGGTCTGCCATTGTGCCATCAGACGATTGCTTTTGTTGGCGATGTAATCGGCCTGACTGGTTACTTCACTGATTGTACTCATGGTCCTCACTCAAAATTGATAGTCGTTGTCGAAATAGCTCCGGGTCAGCGAGTTAAAGCATAAAGCGTGCCAAATTCCGGTAAATTACATTATTTCCTTTTAATTCAACCATCAGAGTTAAATTAATCCGTCAATCCGTTAGGGAGTAACTGATTTAATGACTGACGATGACAGTCGGTTCGACAAATATGTCATTGGCGGCTTGGCATCATATTTGCAACGTGAAGGGAATAACGCGTTTATCGCCATTAACGGAGGCCGGATGCACGAAATAACCTTATGCCAACATGCGATGGAAATAATGCAGCAACAGGCTCGCCAAAATAATGCGCAACGCATCACCGCGGTATGGTTCGAGATTGGCGCATTTTCCTGCGTTGAAGCGGAGTCGCTGCGGTTTTGTTTTGACATGGTGTGCCGCGACACGCTGGCCGAAGGCTGCGAACTGCATCTGGCGGAACAGAAAGCGCTGTGTTGGTGCCATGACTGCCAGAGCGATGTCGAGCTGCTGGTACCGCAGGTGCTGGTCTGTCCGCACTGTACCGGACGAAATCTGCGGGTACAGGCCGACGATGGCTTGCAAATAAAACGCCTGGAAATTGAATAACAGAGGGGAATGAATATGTGCAGTACCTGCGGTTGTGCCCAGGGTGAATTAACCATTGAAGGGGATGTGAAGGTGCCATTCCGTCCGCAACGCAATGTACAGGGCGATCTGCATTACGGTTTGGGGCTGGCAGGCACCCATGCACCGGGTATCAGCCAGCGCCGGATGCTGGAAATTGAAACCCGGGTGCTGGATAAGAACGATCGTCTGGCGGAGGGTAATCGCCAGTATTTCGCCAACCAACATATTCTGGCGCTGAATCTGGTTTCCAGCCCCGGCTCTGGCAAAACCACACTGCTGACAGAAACGCTGCTGCGGCTGCATGGTCAGCACCCGTGCGCGGTGGTGGAAGGCGATCAGCAAACCACCAATGACGCGGAACGTATCCGCGCCACCGGTGTGCCGGCGATCCAGGTCAATACCGGTAAAGGCTGCCATCTGGATGCGCAAATGGTTCACGAGGCCGCCCGGCGTCTGGAACTCAAACCCCACAGCCTGCTGTTTATCGAGAACGTCGGCAATCTGGTTTGCCCGGCCAGCTTTGATCTGGGGGAGCGCCACAAGGTAGCGGTACTGTCGGTTACCGAAGGGGAAGACAAACCCCTCAAGTACCCGCATATGTTTGCTGCCGCACGGGTGATGCTGCTGAACAAGATCGATCTGCTGCCGTATTTGAACTTCGACCTGGCAGCCTGTATCGACAATGCCCGCAAGGTGAACCCGACGATTGAGGTGATTACCCTTTCGGCGACCAGCGGTGAAGGCATGGATCAGTGGCTGGCCTGGCTGGAGACACAGTTATGTGCATAGGCGTTCCAGGGCAGATCGTGGCGCTGGATGAAAAGCAGCCTCAGCATGCCTGGGCCGAAGTCTGTGGCGTGCAGCGGGAAGTGAATATTGCACTGGTGCGCCAGGAGGGTGAGCCCAGGGAAGCGATGATCGGCTGCTGGGTGCTGATCCACGTCGGCTTCGCCATGAGTCGGCTCGACAGGCAAGAGGCCGAGGAGATGCTTTCGGCACTGCAGGCGATGGGGGAAGTGGAGCAGGACGTGGCGCTGTTTTTGGCGGGGGAAGGCAACCATGCATTACGTTGATGAGTTCCGCGATCCGAAGCGGGTAAAAACCCTGTTGCAGCATATTCGGCAGCGAGCCGCACAGTTGCCGTTTAGCGCTGAGCGGCCGTTGCAAATTATGGAAGTATGCGGTGGTCATACCCATGCCATTTTCCGCTTTGGCCTGGATAAACTGCTGCCGCCGCAGATTGAGTTCATTCATGGACCGGGCTGCCCGGTTTGTGTGTTGCCCATGGGGCGTATAGATGCCTGCTGTGAAATCGCCGCTCACCCGGAGGTGATTTTTTGCACCTTCGGCGACGCGTTGCGGGTTCCGGGCAAACAGGGCTCTTTACTGCAGGCCCGCGAGCGCGGCGCCGATGTGCGGGTGGTTTACTCGCCGTTGGATGCTTTGATGCTGGCGCGGCAACACCCGCAGCGGCAGGTGGTGTTCTTTGCCCTGGGGTTTGAAACTACCATGCCGGTCACCGCCATTACCTTGCAACAGGCCCGGCTGGAAGGGTTGAATAACTTCAGCGTGTTTTGCCAGCACATCAGCCTGATCCCCACCTTGCGCAGCCTGTTGCAACAGCCGGATGTCCGCATCGACGGCTTTCTGGCGCCCGGCCACGTCAGTATGGTGATTGGTACCGCGCCGTATCACTTTATCAGTCGGCAATACCATAAACCGCTGGTGGTGACCGGCTTTGAACCGCTGGATATCCTGCAAGGGGTGATGATGCTGGTTGAGCAGTTTGTGGGTCAGCAGAGCCAAACCGAAAACCAATACCGCCGGGTGGTACCTGAACAGGGCAATCTGCTGGCACAACAGGCAATGAGCGAAGTCTTTGTGCTGGGCGGTGGCAGCGAATGGCGCGGCCTTGGCACCATTGCCGATTCGGGCATTGCCTTAACCCCGGCCTATAGCACCTTTGATGCGGAACGACGTTTCCGTCCGCAACACCGGCAGGTGGCTGACGATCCTCGTGCCCGCTGTGGAGAGGTGCTGACCGGGCGTTGCAAACCGCGTGACTGCCCACTGTTTGGTGGTGGCTGTACACCGCAAAATGCTTTTGGCGCGTTGATGGTGTCTTCGGAAGGTGCCTGCGCCGCCTGGTACCAATACCGTCGTGAAACAGAGGAAACCCCGGCATGAATAACGTGATTACTATGGCGCACGGCAGCGGCGGCAGCGCGATGCAGCAACTGCTGGATGAGATTTTCTTACCGGCCTTTGCCAATCCGCTGCTGGATCAGCGTGAAGACCAGGCCCGGTTGGATTTGGCCGAGTTAACCCAACAGGGCGATCGGCTGGCGTTTACTACCGACAGCTACGTGATTGACCCGATTTTCTTCCCGGGCGGTGATATTGGCAAACTGGCGGTCTGCGGGACGGCTAACGATCTGGCGGTCAGCGGCGCGTTTCCGCGTTATCTTTCCTGCGGGTTTATCCTCGAAGAAGGTTTGCCGCTGGTTGATTTACAACGGCTGGTGGCTTCGATGGCGGCCACTGCGCAGCAGGCCGGTATCCGCATTGTGACCGGGGATACCAAGGTGGTGCAGCGCGGCGCGGCCGACAAAGTGTTTATCAATACCGCCGGTATTGGGGTGATCCCGCCGGGCCTGGATTGGGCAGCGCAAAATATTCGCGTCGGTGACGCGGTGATTGTCAGCGGTACGCTCGGCGATCACGGGGCGACGATCCTCAACCTGCGGGAAAAGCTGGGCATGTCGCTGGATGTGATCAGCGATTGCGCGGTGTTGGCTCCGTTAATCACGCCATTACGTGGCATTAACGGCGTGCGAGCCATGCGCGATGCTACCCGTGGTGGAGTGAACGCCATCCTGCATGAGTTTGCTCGTGCGGCGGGCGTGGGGATTGAAGTTGAAGAGAACCTGTTACCGATAGCGCCGGCAGTGCGAGGGATTTGCGAGTTGCTGGGGCTGGATGCCATTAACTTTGCCAACGAGGGCAAGCTGGTGGTGGTGGCCGCGCCGGAAGCCGAACAGGCGGTACTGGCTGCGTTACAGGCGCATCCGCTGGGCAAGGCCGCGGCATTGATTGGCCGGGTGACTGCCGGACGACAAGTGAGGCTGCAGGGCGCTTATGGCATCAGCCGCCTGCTGGATTTGCCGCATGCCGAACCTTTGCCGCGCATTTGTTGATCCTGTCGGGGGAGAACCTTGTCGCCCAGCGTTACACTTTGTGACGTGACTCACTAAAATCATCATCGCGACTCAGGCAAGTGATAAACAATGTCGAATGCTCAATTAGAAAAACAAGAATTACTGGAAACGACCCGCACGCTGCTCAGTCAACACAGCTTCGGCGATTTGTTACGGCAACTGCGCCAGGTGCTGCAACGTCAGCAACTGGCAGACCATGTGACGCTGGTGTTGTTTGATTTGCACAGTGAGCGGGTCAGCTTTCATGGGCTGGATGCACAGCGGCAGCCGGTCATCTATCAGGATGAGACTTTGCTGGCCAATGGGCCGGTGAGCCGACTGCGACAAAGCCCGTTGCCGCAGCGCTGGCAGAGCGAAGATCTGCATGCGCGTTATCCGCAAATCAACGCCCTGGCGCTGTATCTGCCGTTTAACCAATATTGCCTGATGCCGCTGCACGCAGGCGGTAGCCTGATCGGCGGTTGTGAACTGTTACGCAGTAGTTCGCAACCCTTCAGTGATGCCAGTCTGGTGCAGTTGCAGACCCTGATGGAATTGGTTGCGCTGGCGGTGGAACAGATCAGGTTGCGTGAGCAGGCGGAAAACCGCCAACGTCAGTTATGCCATGAGCGTGACGATTACCGCGTTTTGGTCGACGTCACCAACGCAGTGTTATCGAAACTCGATCTGGATGATTTGATTGGCGAAATATCTACCGAGATCCACCGTTTTTTCAAGATCGATGCCATCAGCATGGTGCTATGCGTCGATAAAACCGATCGGGTGACCATCTATTCCACCCACTATTTGCAAGACGACGTGGTTGAACGTCAGCAGTACAGCGTGGCACTGGCCGGCACCTTATCCGAACAGGTGATGCAGAGCGGGGAAATGCTGCTGCTCAATCTGAAGCATTCCGATCGTCTGGCGGCTTATGAACGCCAACTGTTCGATCTCTGGCAGGATCAAATCCAAACGCTGTGCCTCTTGCCGCTGGTGTTTGGCAACAAGACCCTGGGCGTATTGAAGCTGGCGCAATGCCAGCCGGACAACTTCAACGCCGCCAATCTGCGGGTGTTGCAACAGATCGCCGAGCGTATCGCCATCGCGGTGGACAACGCGTTGGCCTACCAGGAAATCAGCCGCCTCAAAGAGAGCCTGGTGCATGAAAACCTCTATCTGACCGAGCAAATCAACGGCAACAACCCGGACTTTGGTGAGATTGTCGGGCGCAGCGTGGTGATGTCTGCGGTGCTTAAACAGGTTGAAATGGTGGCGAAAAGCGACTGTTCGGTGCTGATCCTCGGCGAAACCGGCACCGGTAAAGAGTTGATCGCCCGCGCTATCCACAACCTGAGCGAGCGGCGTGACCAGCGCATGGTGAAAATGAACTGTGCGGTGATGCCGACCGGGCTGTTGGAAAGCGATCTGTTTGGTCATGAAAAAGGCTCTTTCACCGGCGCAACCAACCAGCGGATGGGGCGCTTTGAACTGGCGGATAAAGGAACGCTGTTTCTGGATGAAGTGGGTGAAATCCCGGTGGAACTGCAGCCTAAACTGCTACGAGTGCTGCAGGAAAGGGAGTTTGAACGGGTAGGCGGCAACAAGGTGATTTCGGTGGATGTGCGCCTGATTGCCGCCACCAATCGCGACCTGCAGCAAATGGTGGCCGACCGGGAGTTTCGCAGTGACCTTTTTTACCGGCTGAACGTGTTCCCGATCGTCATCCCACCATTGCGTGAACGGCCGGAAGACATCCCGCAATTGGTGAAGTTTCTCACCTACAAAATAGCGCGTCGGATGAAGCGCACCATCGACAGCATTCCGGCGGAGACGCTGCGCCTGCTGAGTCAAATGCCCTGGCCGGGCAATGTGCGCGAGCTGGAAAATGTCATCGAACGGGCAGTATTGCTGACGCGTGGCACGGTACTTAACCTGGAGTTGCCGGAGCTGCGCTATCCGGTGCCGTCGATGGCTTTACCCTTGCCCTCGGCAGAGCCTGTCCAGGCGGGTGAGGACGATCGCGAGCGGATTATCCGCGTATTGAAAGAAACCAACGGTGTGGTTGCCGGCCCACGAGGTGCCGCGCAGCGCCTGGGTATCAAGCGCACTACGCTGCTTTCACGCATGAAAAAGTGGGGGATTGCGGTCAGGTAATTGGCATCAGAGAATTAAAAGGCCCGAGTCCGGTGGCGTATCCGGCTCGGGCCTGGCGGATCACTTAATTTGAATTAAGTTATTGCGTTATCGATCTCCAGCGGCTTTTGCTTGCTCAACAGATGCAGCAGTAAAGACACCCGTCGCTCTGTCCGCTCCGGCGTGTCCGGCGGCAAGTTATAACGCAGGGTATAGCGCTCGTTTTTTTCATTGTAGAAATCGATGGTAAGCACCGGTACTGAAGCCCCCACGACTTTACGATAATTTAATGAGATAGATGACAGCTCTCGCTTTATGGAAACGTCCATCTTCATTCGCTCACAACAAGAGTACGACGTGTTGACAGCGCAATACGCCCGATAGCAAAACTCAAGCCAGCACCCAACAGCAGCATCAGCAAGGAGCCCCAGGCGGCACGGGATACCTGTTTGGCCGCAACGTCAGCCGCTTCACGCGCTTTCTGTTCGGCCTCAGCCTTAAGTTGTTCGACTTTTTGAACCGCCTGCTGATAAGCCTGGGCGTAATTGTCGACAATTTGGGTCGCCTCTGCGTGGCTCTTGCCGGTACGTGCGGCGACGATGTTCACCAGCGCGTCTTTATCCGCCGCGTTCAGGGTAGGTTCCCCGGATTGCTTAACGCGCTCGAACCATTGCTTAAGCTCCGCTGCCGCCTGTGCCGGGTCGCTAGCCGCATCGGTCGCCGACTGCTTGCCATCCGCACCGGCCTGCTCGGTTTTTTGTTGCAGTTTAGACGGGTCTAATTCAACCTTGCCGGTTTGCTTGAGCGTGGTAACCAACTGATTTTGCAGCTCATCCCAATCCAGGCTGATGCCTTTTTTATCAAGTTGCTGTTTAACGCTGTCACCAATGCCCGGCGCTGCCGCCGCCACACCGTTACCCGCCAGAGACAACCCCTTGCCAACCGCACTGCCGGCCAGACCGACCACGCCGCTCGCCAATGAAATAATCAGCCAGGTGGTCAGCAAGGTTGTGACCGCCCAGCTCAACAGGCCATGCAAGCCACCGCGGTTGGGGGCCGTTCGGCCGGCGACAAAAGCACCCGCGGCCAGGGAGAGCAAGGTGGTGACGAACAGCCAGATGCCGGTCCCCACGCCGAAGCCACTCAGGGGATTGCCTGCGTGCAACGGATCCACGGCCGATGCGCCGACAGCAGTACCCAGTACACTCAATATCAGATAGGTCACCAGCGCCATGGCACTCCCGGCCAATATTGAGCCCCATGAAACGTTAAACGCCAGGCGATTGGATTCATAGACAGTGGTCATTGTTATTCCTTATATTTACTGGACAAGTGGTTGTACGCGCAGCACTCCGCTGCACCGACAGAATCAGTCTGCCGCTGTGCACCACTGAACGTCCCGGTTCATTTGCACCCATGGAACTAGTGCATTCACACCCCGCGAATGAACTACTTAAGCACTATGCTGGTGGGGAAGTCGTGTCATTGTCAGGCGCTCCGATCGCCGCCCGGTGGCCTGAGATCTTTTGTCTTATGGAGAAATAATGAGCCAGTCCGTTCTTGCCAGCGAAACCAACCGTAGCCAACTACAACAGATCATCTCGGGACTGACCGAAGGGGTGATCCTGACTGAAGTCGACCGGACCATTCTGTGGGCCAATGAGGCCGCACTGAGCATGCATGGGTTGACCAGGCTCAGTGAGTTGGGGGCCAATGCCCAGGAGTATGAAGAGCGTTTTGCCTTGCGTTATCGCAACAATCATCCTTTGAGCTCAGAGCAATATCCGCTTAACCGGGTGGCTGCTGGCGAGGAATTCAACGACGTGCTGGTCGAGGTACGGCCCGTTGGCGAGCCGGATTTTCTCTGGGTTCACCGTTTGCGCAGCCTGACGATCACTGACGCCAAAGGGCAGCCCGAGCTGCTGGTATTGATACTGAGTGACGCTACCGAGTGGGCCAGCGCCGAAGAGCGCTTTGAAAAAACCTTTAATGCCAATCCGGCTCCTGCGGTGATCTGTAGCCTGAGCGACCTGCGTTACATCAAGGTTAACCAGGGGTTCCTCGATATGACCGGCTATAGCCGCGATCAGGTTATGGGTAACTCGGTCTACGCGCTGGATGTGCTGGAGCAAGCGGAACATAAGGATCTGGCGGTGCAGCGCTTGAGCGAAGGGGCAACCATTCCACAGATGCAGGCGGAGTTAAAACTGCCGGCCGGAGGAACCAAACTGGTGATCGTCGCCGGTCAGCCGCTGGATATTAATGAAGTCGATTGCATGCTGTTCACCTTCACTGACCTTGAGCCCCGCCGTAAGGCCGAGTCGGCGCTGCGCGAGAGTGAAGAGCGGTTCGCCAAGTCCTTTCGTTTGAGCCCGGTTCCCACGCTGGTGTGCACTGCGGACAAGCAGCAGGTGCTGGATATTAACGAAGCCTTTATGAAGACCACCGGTTACCTCGCTGAGGAGCTGATTGGCAAGAGGGTCGAGGATATCAATGTCATCGACGGGCAGGGGGAATGTCGGCGCTTGTTTAGCTTACTGGGAAAAACCGGCAACGTAGAAAGTCAGGACCTTAAACTCCGCAAGAAGGGCAATGAAGTGCTCGACTGCGTGGTATCTGCTGATGCCGTGAGTATTCATGACGTCCCCTGTTACCTGTTGGTCATGATGGACATTACCGAGCGCAAACGTTCGGAACTGGAGTTGGTTTCCGCCATCGAGGAAGTGATGCAGGACGCTTCCTGGTTCAGTCAGACGCTGCTCGAGAAACTGGCCAATGTGAAAAGTATCAATAAGCCCAATCTGTCCGGATTTTCCTTCACCGATCTTACCGCCCGTGAGCGCGATGTGTTGGGGTTAATCTGCGAGGGCCTTCCAGACAAGAAAATCGCCACGCGACTCAATCTTGCCCCCAATACCGTGCGCAATCATGTGGCGATGGTTTACTCCAAACTCGACGTACACAGCCGTAGCGAAGCCATTGTCTGGGCCAGAGAGCGGGGGTTGTTTGCCGGCGAGCGGCAGTCTAAAAAGGGATGACAGGGTACGAATGTACTGGATATCGCCCGCATTTTGCGGGCATTTCTGCTATTCCCGCCAATCAATTTGTTACTCAATGTCAATGGCATCCGCAGGGATATAGCTTGGCTATGCGGCGTCTTCGACGCTAAGATAAATACCCTTGATTACTCACCCATTAAGGGAGATTTTCGTGAGCCAAGAATCATCTTCACCACTGTCGTTGGCGCAACGCGCGCTGGAGACCGAACCCCAATACATTGATGCACCCATGACGGCCGCAGCCGCCTTTCTTATCCTCAAGATCAAAGACGATAGTGCATCTCTCGCCACCGCCCGAGCCGTGATCGCCAGTACCGAAGATCTGATTAAAAATGTCCAGATACGATCCATCGATGTCAGCTTCACCTGCAACGTCGGTATTTCACATCGTGTCTGGGAGAGCCTTAGCGGAAAACCCGCGCCCAAAGAGCTGACGCCGTTTAAGGAAATAAAAGGCGCCAAGCATACGGCCGTGGCCACCTCCGGCGATTTGCTGTACCACGTGCGCGCAGGTGCGACAGATTTAATCATTGAGTTCGAGAAAATCCTGCTGGAAGCCTTTGGCGATTCGATCACTGTTGTCGATGAAGTTGCGGGATTCCGTTATTTCGACGGGCGTGACCTGCTGGAGTTTGTCGATGGTACCGCGAATCCGGTGGGTCTGGCTTTGCCACAGGCGACAATCGTAGGTGATGAGGATCCTGACTACGCGGGTGGCAGCTATGTGGTGATACAAAAATACTTGCACAATATGGCCGCCTGGCGTGCACAGAAGGTGGAAACTCAGGAAGCCATTATCGGGCGCACCAAGTTTGATAACGTCGAGTTACCGGATGCGACAGAGGGTCAAAAATCACATAAGACTCTGTGTACTATTGAGGACGAGCAGGGTGAACACGACATTTTGCGCGATAATATGTCCTTTGCCTCACCGGGGCGTGGTGAATATGGCACCTATTTTATCGGCTATTCACGCCATCTCTGGGTGATTGAGAAGATGCTTGAGCGTATGTTCATTGGCAATCCAGCCCCTCTGCACGACCGGATCCTTGATTTCTCCACGGCCGTGGCCGGCGTTAACTTCTTTGTTCCTGCACGGAAGTTCTTGAGCGATCTGGCTGATTGAGTTCGCAAAAGTGAGTTTTTGCGTATGAGGCATCCGTCCTATATATTTATTAACAGGCCCATAGGCCGTTAGGGAATTGTGATACTTGATCCAACTAATCACCGATTACTAGGAAGCTATCATGCATAAAAGAACACTGGCGACACTGCACTACGAGAAAATGCCTTACGATGGAGTGTATTACCACATCTTGAAACGTGAGGCGCAGGGGCACACGGCGCTGTTGAAACTTGATGCTGGCAGTCATCAGTCAGCCAGAATGCATCCGGGCTGGGTCAAACTGATGGTCCTGTCGGGTGAGCTGAAAATTGGCGATCAGACTCTACAGGCTCATGAGATGTTGATGATCCCGGCTAAAACCGCCTACACGGTGGATGCCATCACTGAAGTATTCTGCCTCGCCATCTCTGAACTGGACGGAGTGGAACTGGCCCGCTAGAGAAGGTTCACGGCATATTGTTCCGGCGGGCGTCTGAGATGTGCTCCCCGGAACAACCCCCTGGTTTTTCCCGACGAACATCTGAGGAAATGACTGGCAGGGGATCTGTTATTTATATCCAATTTATTAAAAAAATATATTTACAATACATTAAATAAGGCTTACGCACCTTTAATGTAAATTTGTTTAAATATCCGCGCTTGAAAATAATTTGTTGAAAGCTATTTTTCTCATGAAGAATTATATTGCACTCAATATATTACCAATTCCAGAAAAACAAACATTAATTTAACTGTTAACACTATAACCACCCCTCCAGGTGAATGGTGTGTAAAATAATTATAAATTTCAAACTTTTACCAACGGGTCATTATGAAAATTCCATTTAAACTTTTTACCTTTTTTGTAGCCAGTATTATCTCATTGAACTGTGGACTAGCAATGGCTCAAAGTAACGTTGAACGTAAGGAAACAATGAAAGATAGCCCATTGAATCAATTATCCATTACTTCGCAAACAGCGAAAAAGATGGCCTTGGCTGCTGAAGATGCAGCACGAAAGGAAAATTTTTCGATAGTTGTAAGTATTGTGGATAATAATGGAAATCTCAAATATTTCAATAGAATGGATGAGACCAGCGTTGGCAGTATTGAAGTCTCACAACTGAAAGCTTTAACCTCTGCTAAATTCCCAGTTTCTTCTAAGGTGCTTGCTGAGCGAAGCGCTAAACTACCTGGAAATCCCTACTCATCCATTCCTGGAATGTTATTATTAGAAGGTGGTTTGCCTATATTCAACAAGGCGGGAAAACATATTGGGGGCATAGGCATCAGTGGTGCTACTCCTGAATTGGACGCCAAGTTTGCTCAGGCCGGCGTTGATAGCTTCGCTGAATAAATACTTCCAGGCTGTAAGGATCCATTCTTCATTCCAGCACAATGCCGCTATAGAGTTGAATGGACCGATCCCAACGGGCCGACGATTTGGTTGGCCGTTCATTACGCTGAGCAATAAATCGCTACCGGGCGATAAATCAGAAGCGTTAACGCCAAATTTCATGGTGCGTTTTGAAGGATTCTGCAGGGGCAATGCTGCCAATTTTTTTCAGATTTCACGTAGCGCGATCAAAAAAGGAGGGCGTTTTGACCGATTCGACACAGCTATTAGCATTAATCCAATCCCTGGAAGTTAAGCTGCATCTGCCGGCAACAAGGAACAACGTCGCGGTGGTCAGCGAGTTGCTGCATGACGACTTTGAAGAGATTGGGCGTTCAGGGCATTACTATGACAAACTGCAAACCCTGGCGGCACTTCAAATCGAAAGTGGTCAGACACCGATTTTTTCCGAAGGGTTTAAGCTGGCCATCATTACCGAAGGTGCGGTGTTGCTGACGTACCGTAGTTTTCAACAGGGTGACGATGGTGACGTTACTCGATGTACATTGCGATCGTCGATCTGGTTATTATCTGCAAATGACAATGGCGGTCGATGGCAGATGCGTTTTCATCAGGGCACGCCGACCAATTGTTGACACAGGTGATGTTGAGCCACAAACCAACAATCACCAATGAACAGACAAGAACCGGTAAAGAGAAAGGCGAGGTGAGTTATGGACAGGATAGACAGCCCGGTGCGTGGCCATAAATGCAATTTAACATAATATACATTATGCGCACCATGGTAGCTGTACGTAGAATCTGAGCTTCTGGCTTTTATCATGGCCTTATCAAGATATCTCTAAGTTGGTTGGCCGCCAGCCCACCGGATGAATTTCCACGGCTAAATCGACTCGAGTATCTCAGCTATGTTTTCTGGATAGACAATCTCATCCGTTGTTCTTAACTCTTCGATACTCCACCAGTGATGCTCGCTGATGACACGCTTTTCCTCACCGCTCCAACGGTCAGTGTTGATCTCGCGATGTCTCACTCGCACAACGTAAAACTTTTCCTGCGCTTCAACCATCTCGCCATTCGTCAACATCATCTCAAAGTTTCTTTGCGCCACACACTGGCCAACTTCATTGCACACAATGCCCGTTTCTTCCTGTAGCTCTCTAACAGCCGCTTGTTTATAGGACTCACCTTGTTCAACACCGCCGCCTGGTGTTGCCCAATATGATTGTCCCGCCAACGCGCCAGAGCTGTGCGTGAATTTAAACAACAAAACCTGTCCTGAAGGTTCAGTAATCAAAAGCCTGGATGCTGGTCGCGTTCGCACTTTATTTCCTTCCCTATATGAGAAACTGAGATCTAAGCCCTGGCCATTATCATGGGAAAAGCTCCCTTTGCTATCAAGTCCAAAATACCTCTGCAAGATTTGGCTATTCTATGGGATAGTCAGCCCAGTTTGTATACAGGGAACTCAGGATGTGTACCACAGAGAAACATATGATTGTTATCGGTGCGGGAATTATGGGTGCATCAATAGCCTATCATTTGGCAAGCCGCGGGATAAAAGTGACGGTCATTGATAAAAACCAACCTTCTTCTGGCGCTACCGGCAGCTCTTTTGGCTGGATCCACACGACAGTAAGTGATGATGCACCTGATGCTTTTCTTCGCCGCGCATCGGTGGCCGATTGGCAGCGACTGGAAAAAGAAATCCCGGAGCTTTGGGTGAATTGGACTGGCGCACTAAGTTATGACGATGAATCGCTGGAAAGTCAGCCCAATGAAAACCTGCTTCAACAACCCGAGATATCCAGGCTTGAACCCGCGTTTAACAACCCGCCACGGCGTGCATATTATGCGGTTTATGATGGTGCTGTCGACCCCATCGATGCCACGCACGCCCTGCTGGAAAAGGCTTGTAGCTTGGGCGCTACGCTGAAAATTCAAACGCCGGTCATCGGTTTTCTCCAAAATGGCAACCATGTTATCGGCATCCAAACCCCGGAGGGCGTATTAAATGCGGATGCGGTTATCCTGGCCTGCGGAACAGGTATAACTCCCCTACTTGCTACCATTGGGATCCCGTTGCCGATCCTGGCGTCACCGGCAATTCTGTTACGGTTCGGCACCGAAAAGCATTTAATTAACACCCTGATTTCAGGTCATGATGTAGAAGCCCGGCATGCCCGTAACGGTGATATTTTGGCTGCGGAAGACTTTCCGCTATCGGGCAATACCGATAATGTCGCCGCTGAGACCCTGGCAGCGATGAAATCAGGATTGAACGGCGCAGCTTCGCTGCACTTACTGAGCCAATCGGTGGGACAGCGCCCAGTGCCGGAAGATGGATGTCCGGTCATCGGATTTGTCGGCGAGAGGCCTGGAGTTTATGTTGCCGTCATGCATCCGGCGGTAACCTGTGCGGCTACCCTGGGCAGAATGGTCAGTGAAGAGCTGATCAGCGGTAATAACCCGGAAATACCTGCAATTTATCGTCCTCGCCGCATCACTTCTGACCCAAAACAATCTTAATAACGGCAATCGTCGCAGGACTTCACCTGGCGACGATTACCGATGAAGATACTCAAATAATGTATGAAAGCAGGAAGGTCATGCCCAGCGCCAATACCGAAGCGATAAAGGTGGCCGTAGTGTAATACTTGAAGGTTTCATTCAGCGTCGCTCCACAATATTGCTTCACCAACCAGAACAGTGAATCCGTCACTATGGTGCAGCCAATAGCACCAGAACCGATGGCAATGGTCACGATCTCTGGGCTGACATTGGGATAAAGCGACAACATCGGCGCAACTATCGCCGTAGCGCCCATCATGGCTACGGTGGCGGAACCCACGGCAGCATGCAGAATAAGCGCGACCAGCCAGGCTAACAAGATAGGATGCATATGCAGGTTTGACAGCATCAGCGCCAGGGTATCGGCCAGGCCACTGGTCTTCAAAATACTGTTAAATGCTCCGCCGGCCCCGATGATCAACAAGATATTGGCAATGGAGGAGAAACCGGACTCAGTATGGCTCAACAGCGCGCTCATCCCCATGTGACGACGTATCCCCAGAACGTAATAAGCCACAAATACAGCAATAAACATGGCAATGATCGGGTTACCGATAAACTCCATAGCGGCAAACAAGCGCCCTTCTTTATTCAGATTCAGCTCAGCGACCGTTTTGACCAGCATCAGCACTATGGGCAGTAAAACCGTAAACAGCGTTGCTCCCAGTGATGGCAGTGAATGTTCTTCTCGCACGGCCAGATTGGAGAACTCAGGCGGTACCGCTTTAAACGGCAAGCGTTTACCCAGCAATTTCAGGAACAGTGGACCACCTACCAGTGACGCCGTCAGCCCGACGAACAGGCCATAAACAATCACCGTGCCCACATCGGCTCCCAGCTTGTTGGTTACAAATAACGCTGCGGGATGAGGGGGAACCACACAGTGCACCGCCATCAATGCGGTACACAAAGGAATGGCCAGCTTGAGTAATGAAGTCCCAGTTTTTCTGGCGATGGAGAAAGCCAATGGGATCAACAGAACTACGCCCACTTCAACAAACAGCGTGATACCGCAAACCAAGCCGACCAGCACCATAATCACGTCGACAGACAACCAGCGGCAGCGTTGCAACGCAATACCAATGCGCTCTGCCGCGCCGGAGACCTCCATCATTTTCCCCAGAATGGTCCCCAGCCCAATGATCGCTGCCAAAAATCCTAGCGTACTGCCGATGCCGTTTTCGATGGCATTGACCATATCAATCGGGCCCATCCCCATCATGCTGCCAACAAAGAAGCTTGCTAACAGTAACGCCAAAAAAGGGTGAAGCTTAAACTTCACGATGGTCAAAATGATGATCGCGATACTGGCGATCAGCGTGCCGGCAACCCAAACTTGCGAATCCATAGCCCATACCCCCGTCATAAACTGACTGTCATTGGACAGGAAAACGACGATCGGTGACAAACGATAAAAATCCGCTCTCACATGAGTGAAACAGAATCAAACGAGTGACTTACGCCAAAAAATGGTGCAGTTTAGCGACATAGGTCAACTTTACTCACCAAGCTGGTGTGTAAATCGCAGATATTTTTAAATTTTCTGGGGGGATTATGACGGTAAATCTAACGGGGCCACATCGCTCACTGAATGGTTGGCAGTTATCGCGGTTATTTACCTTTGAAGTGGCTGCGCGGCATGAGTCTTTCGCCATGGCGGCCGATGAGCTTTCTGTCAGCCCCAGCGCCGTCAGCCATAATATTAACCAGCTTGAAGCCAATCTGGGTATCCAGCTGTTTGTCCGCTCTCACCGTAAGGTTGAACTCACAACCGAAGGCAAACGGGTTTTTTGGGCGCTAAAATCTTCACTTGGCACCCTGAACCAGGAGATTCTGGATATCAAGAATCAGGCGCTATCAGGTTCATTAACAATTTACTCCCGCCCCTCCATTGCTCAGTGCTGGATCGTGCCGGCGTTGGCGGATTTCTCACGCCGATACCCCGCCATTAATCTGACTATTCTGACCGGCAACGAATATGTGAACTTCCAACGCGCCGGCATTGATCTGGCGGTTTACTTTGACGCCACCCCGTCATCGCAGCTTCATTATCAATACCTGATGGATGAAGCGATCATCCCGGTATGCAGCCCGGAGTACGCCAGTCAATTTGAGCTGGCCAACTTTCCCGGCAACCTCTCCCACTGCACCCTGCTCCACGATCGACAAGCCTGGAGCTATGATTCCGGTACCGATGAGTGGCACAGTTGGGCTCAGCATTTCGGTGTCAATCTGGATACCTCTCCGGGTATAGGTTTTGATCGTTCCGATTTGGCCGTTACGGCAGCCATCAATCATGTTGGCGTGGCTATGGGCCGCAAACGGTTGATCCACAAACGGCTTAACTCCGGTGAACTGGTGGCGCCATTCCCGAAAATGGAGCTGAAATGTGACCAGCACTACTATGTATCGACACTTTCCGACCGCCAGTGGCCGAAGATTGACGCCTTCATTGCTTGGTTAAAAAACCTGGGGGAACTCCCTGTGTAAGCATCAGTCTCTAACAGAAATGCGGATGTGGGCAGGTAATATCACTTAATCGTCTTTGTTGTCGGGGATGATATTTTCGACAGGAATGCGATGTTCGAGATATAACCACTTCTTTACTGCCGGTATTATTTTCCGTCAGAACCAAGATATATCCCAATGGTTAAATTGGTTGAGATTGTGAGGCAAACGGCAATTCACTTTATCAATAGGCTAACCCCGGATAAAATGTTTTAACATTTGTCAGATAAAACAGTACAATTCAGTCCGTTAATTTCGCACTATTTTTAGGATATATGTGTCGTTAATTAGGACTGCCACATCGCGAAGCCGTCTCCCCGCCTGTCTGGGGATTTTTGCGATCCTGATGTTGTTCATTGCCCCGGTGATCTCCCGATCGCTGGAGCATGCGCGCGTCGGGCAGTCTGAAACCGCCAGTATGGCAGACTGCGGTATGGATATGTCGACGCATATGCATCATCCGCCACCGTCAGCACCGAGCGGTAAGGCCAGCCAACCCGGTATGCCAATGGGCATGCAGACCGGCAGCCACAATATGGCGATGATGATGGATGACAGCGCCTGCGGTTACTGTGTGCTGCTGATCCATGTGCCGTTGTTGGACCTGGCCTATTCGCCGTTGTTCTGGTCTGGTTCGTTGCTGTCCCGTGCTCCACCAGCGCATTATATCTTCCCGTTATTCGCCCATCTGACCTACTCCGAGTCACAACCTCGCGCACCACCAGCATCACTTCCTCTGATTTAAAAGTTAATAGACTGCAGCCAAATTATTCCTGTTGAGATAATTCAATCAGGAGGTTGACGCACGCCTGTCAAATTTACTGCTGCAGATCATTATTTATCGCAACTCGACTGGCGTTATTAATCCGTCATGGCGAGAACGACCCTCTATTTACGGCGGCATGATGCTCCGGGCATCACTGCGTCTAAATAATAACCGGTCGTGATGTGAAAATACGTTTAGCGTCAAAATTTGCATTAAGGAACGATGATGTTCGGTAAAACAAAAAATTATAAAAAACACCCTCTGTCACTGCATATTACTGCGGCGATGCCTTTGTTTGCTCTGGTGGCCTTTAACGGCCATGCCGCAGAACAGCATCAGCATGATGTTGCCGTCAAAACCAACGACGGTGACGTCATTACCGTGACTGCGCCACTCTATTCACCGATGACCATAGTGACGTCCCCTAAAACACCGCGTCAGCCGGTGCCGGCCAGCGATGGTTCTGATTATCTGAAAACCATTCCAGGCTTCTCGCAAATCCGTAACGGCGGCACCAATGGCGATCCGGTGTTTCGCGGCATGTTTGGCTCACGACTGAAAATTCTGACCGACGGCGGCGAAATGTTGGGTGCCTGTCCGGCAAGGATGGACGCCCCTACTTCCTATATCTCGCCGGAAAGTTATGATCTGCTGACCATCACCAAAGGCCCGCAGACGGTGCTCTGGGGGCCAGGTTCCTCAGCGGGAACAGTACGTTTCGAACGTGAGCGTCCGCGCTTTGAACAGCCCGGCATCAAGGGCAATGCCAGCGTATTGGCCGGTTCTAACGGTCGCTGGGATGAAAATATCGATGCCAGTCTGGGGGGCGAACAAGGCTATTTACGCCTGATGGGCAACAAATCGCGCTCCAACGACTATAAGGATGGCAATGGCGACCGCGTACCATCACGCTGGGATAAATGGAATGGTGATTTGGCGCTGGGCTGGACGCCAGACAGCGATACTCTGTTGGAAGTGACCATGGGCCGGGGTAATGGTGAGGCTCGTTATGCCGGGCGCAGCATGGACGGTTCACAGTTCAAGCGTGAAAGTCTGGGCATGCGGTTTGAAAAATCCAACATTGGTGAGGTGCTGGATAAACTTGAAGCTCAGGTTTATTACAACTACGCCAACCATATTATGGATAACGTCACCCTTCGCTCCCCCGGTCAGGGTGGCATGGCGATGGGACATATGGGCATGGGTCATATGAATATGGGGATGACGATGCAACTGGATCGCCGCACCGTCGGCGGGCGCGTCATGGGTACCTGGCTATGGCAAGATTTCAAGTTGGAAAGCGGTATGGATACGCAAACCAACACTCACCGCAATAGACAGGGTGACGGCTGGCAGAAAGATGCGCAATTTCATAACTACGGTGCTTTTGGCGAGCTGACCTGGACCGCGACCGAACAAAGCAAGGTGATCAGCGGTGCACGCCTCGATCGCAGCCTGGTGGATAACTATCAATCGGCTAATGAGCGTGAACGTTCCGATACCTTGCCTAGCGGTTTTACGCGCATTGAGCATACGCTTGCCGGCATGCCGCTGATGGTTTACGCCGGGATTGGCTATACCGAACGCTTCCCTGACTACTGGGAACTGTTCTCCCCGACTTTGGGGCCGAACGGCAGTAAAAGCCCGTTTGATAGCGTGAAAAGTGAAAAGACCACGCAAATCGATATCGGCGCTCAATACACCGATAAACGCTTTAACAGCTGGGTGTCCGCATACCTGGGTCATGTGAATGACTTTATCCTGTTCAAATACGATCCACACCATGCTCGTATCAGTCAGGCCGATAACGTGAACGCCACGATTATGGGCGGTGAAATGGGCATGGGTTACCAACTTGCCGAGCACTGGAAAACCGATGCCAGCCTGGCCTATGCCTGGGGTAAAAACACCACTGACCACCAGCCACTGCCGCAAATACCGCCGCTGGAAGCACGCTTTGGTTTAACCTACGAACGTGGCGACTGGAGCAGCACCGGCCTTTGGCGTCTGGTCAGTAGCCAGCACCGTGTGGCGATCAATCAGGGTAACGTGGTGGGTAAAGACTTTGCCGACAGTCCGGGCTTTGGCGTGCTTTCCGCCAATGTGGCCTACAAGGTCACTCCGCAGGTCAAACTCAGCACCGGCCTGGATAACATCTTCAACAAAACCTACAGCGAGCATCTCAATCTGGCAGGCAACAGCACCTTCGGTTATTCATCGAATACTTCGGTAAATGAGCCAGGGCGCACCCTCTGGGCCAAGGTCAACGTCACCTTCTAACTAAACAGAGCCGGGTGGTGATTATCATCGCCCGGCAAAGATTTTTGCCCAAGTGACTTGGGCGGGTCTGCATTTTCACCCTACCCGAAGCGCTTCAACAACCAATGAGAAAGCTGGGGAAGGCTGTTTACGACTGGGATAATACAAGTAGTAGCCAGGAAACGGCTTACACCATGGCTCCAGTACGCGAATCAGACGCCCGTCTTCAATATGCTTTCCAAATTCTTCTTCTGGCAAAAATGCAATCCCCAGCCCTGCAAGCGCGGCATCAACAATATGTACAGAAGTATTGAAAATGAGTTGTCCGCTGACGCGCACATTAAGATCCCCACCATCCTGATCAAAATCCCAGACATACAGCCCGCCAGACCTGACCATTCGCTGATTTATGCACAGGTGTTGCGTCAATTCGTGGGGGGTATTGGGGATCGGGTAACGTGAAAAGTAGTCCGGTGCTGCCACTGCAGCCATGCGTAATTTGGGGCCAATCGGAACGGCTATCATGTCTTTATCAATGGTGTCACCCAGCCGAACGCCCGCATCAAAACGGTCTGCCACAATGTCGCGGAAACCATGATTGGCGTCGAATTCGATATTTATGTCCGGATACTCTCGCAACAGGGGCGCCAGCTTTGGCAACAGCGTGCTGTGTAAAACGTCTGGCCCGCAGGTGATGCGGACCCTACCCGCCGGCTTATCGCGCAGCTCCGTCAGCATATCCAGTTCGGCTTCAATCTCATCGATACGATTGCCTATAGCCAGTAACAATCGTTCTCCAGCGGAAGTCGGTGACACACTACGGGTGGTACGCGTCAGCAGGCGAATTTGCATCCGTTCTTCAAGTGCGGAAATCGCCTGGCTCAGAGCCGGCTGAGTGACGCCCAATTGTGCCGCCGCGCGGGTAAAGCTGCTTTCACGTGCGACCGTAACAAAATAAAGCAGGTCATTCAGGTTGCGTTTCATCTGGTCTAGCCACCCTATTAATAAGCATTGGTTATAAAGTCATTAAGTATTCATTAGCTAGTTATTTTGCACCCTGCATGTAAAATTTTCAGCAAGAGTTTCTTAAGCGATGGCGGATAAACGCCGTTGCCATTTCATCTTTCATTCACCTTTTCTGACGTTATTCCTGCCAATAGCGTACGGCCCCGGCTTGCCTAAACACAGGCGGGGATTATTCGGAGTCAGCAGTTTATGCCCAGATCGTCGAGTGACACACCACTTCACAATGAGCGCGCGTATTGGAGCGGCGTATTCGCCATGACATTGTGCGTCTTCACCTTAATTGCTTCGGAATTTATGCCAGTCAGCCTACTGACACCAATATCCGCGGACCTGGCCGTGAGTGAGGGACTGGTTGGTCAGGGGATCGCTATTTCCGGACTTTTTGCCGTATTGACGAGTCTCTCCATTTCTACGCTGGCTGGGGCTGCGAATCGCAAAATCTTGCTGTTGGGTATGACGGCTTTGATGGCGCTTTCCGGAGCCATCATAGCGTTAGCGCCCAGCTATTTTATTTACATGGCTGGCCGAGCCCTGATTGGAATTGCTATTGGTGGCTTCTGGTCACTATCGGCTGCCACGGCTATTCGCCTGGTTCCGCAGCATCGGGTACCTCGCGCACTGGCTATTTTTAATGGGGGCAATGCGCTGGCCACTGTTATAGCCGCTCCATTGGGGAGTTATCTGGGTTCTGTCATCGGCTGGCGTGGCGCATTCTTTTGCATTGTGCCGGTCGCGATAATTGCTTTTATTTGGCAGTTGTTCAGCTTGCCGGCCATGACTACGGATAAAAACGCCAAGCGTAGCGGCACTGTATTTCGCCTTTTTGCCAATCCGTTGGTGACCCTTGGCCTTGCCGCCTGTGGATTGTTCTTTATGGGCCAGTTTTCTTTGTTTACCTATTTGCGTCCGTTTCTTGAAACGGTAACACGGGTGGATATCACCACGCTGTCGCTCATTTTGCTGACCATCGGGGTTGCGGGCTTTATCGGTACTTTGCTGATTGGCATTTTCTTGAAATCCACCTTCTATCTGACGTTGATCGCCATCCCATTGCTGATGGCTGCCATAGCCGGAGCGCTGATCGCTTTTGGCCACAGCGTCTGGATTGTCACACTGCTGCTGGGTTTATGGGGGTTGTTCGCTACGGCTGCTCCGACCGGTTGGTGGACCTGGATCGCCAGAACATTGCCTGATGATGCGGAAGCCGGCGGTGGGTTGATGGTTGCCATAGTGCAACTGTCAATCGCACTGGGTTCCACCCTCGGTGGTTTCGCATTTGACCATAGCGGTTATCAAAGCACTTTCACCATCAGCATCGTTTTATTAGTGATCGCGGCTGCCCTGACTTTATGGACGTCACGTAAAGATCTCTACCAAACCAATTGAGGATTATTCAGTGAGAACATTAACCATGTTATTGGGGCTGTTAATCAGCTCGTTTGCTGCCACAGGAGCCGATATGTCTAACGGAGCAGATAACTTTTACCAAAGCAATAAAGTCACCCAACAAAAGGTGACCTTTAAAAACCAGTACCAGATGAATGTGGTCGGCAACCTGTTTATGCCGAAAGGAATGGAGCAGAACGCTAAAAACCCGGCTATCGTTGTTGGTCATCCTATGGGGGCGGTAAAAGAACAAAGTTCAAACTTATATGCTCAGAAACTGGCGGAACAAGGGTTTGTGACGCTGGCAATTGATCTGTCCTTCTGGGGTGAGAGCGATGGCAAACCCGGTCATCTGATTTCTCCGGAAATTTACGCGGATGACTTTAGTGCTGCCGTCGATTATCTGAGTACTCAGCCTTACGTGGATGCGGAGAAAATTGGCGTGTTGGGTATCTGCGGTAGCGGGAGCTTTGTCATCAGTGCGGCCAAAATTGACCCGAGAATGAAAGCCATTGCCACTGTCAGCATGTATGACATGGGGTCTGTTTTCCGTAATGGTCTTCATCATTCGGTTACGTCAGAACAGCGTAAAGCCTTGATTAAATCGGCTACCGAACAGCGCTTTGTTGAGTCTAAAGGCGGTGATATCGCCTATATCCCAGGGACCGTGAACCAACTGGATGATTCAACATCTGCGATTCAGAGAGAATTCTTCGATTTTTACCGTACATCGCGTGGCGGCTACACGCCAAAAGGCGAGCAAGAAGAACTGACGACCAAACCCATGTTGAGCAGCATTGGGAAGTTTATGAACTTCTACCCGTTCAATGATATTGAAACGATCTCGCCACGCCCGATGCTGTTCATCACCGGCAGTCAGGCGCATTCGAAAGAATTTAGCGAAGATGCTTACCAAGGTGCCGGACAACCGAAAGAGTTGTACATCGTCCCAGGCGCAGGCCATGTCGATCTGTACGACCGTACCGACCTGATCCCTTTTGCCAAGCTGACGTCGTTCTTTAAAACCAACCTGAAATAACCTTTTATGCCGCATCCTCAGGGATGTGGCTAATTTTGCCCCCTGGCAAAGCCCCTTTTGAGCCTGTTCTCACTCCCTAAGTATTATTGCTTCCCCACCCCAAACTCGCTAAGATCGCTTAAAATATATTTTAAAAAATAAACAAAATGAATAAACCTATTTTAAACGATGCACCGCGTTTCCTCGATTTGCCTGCCGGCTACTTTGGCATGGTATTGGGTATCATTGGCTCGGGTTTTGGTTGGCGTTATGCCGCCACTATCCTGCCCGTCTCCTCAATGATTGGCGAGGCGCTGATCGTCACCGCCATCGGCATTTGGTTTTTGCTGGCCTGCGCATTTTTATACCGCCTACTGCGTTTTCCCCACAGCGTGAAAGCAGAAATAGAGCATCCACTGATGAGCAGTTATGTCAGTTTGCTCCCGGCCACCACCATCCTGGTCGCCATTGGTGTGGTGCCCTGGTGGCGTTCACTGGCCGTTGCGATATTCACCCTGGGGGCCGTGGCACAACTGAGCTATGCCGCCTGGCAAAGTGCCGGTTTGTGGCGCGGGGCTCATCCTGCTGAAGCCACCACGCCCGGGCTCTATTTGCCAACGGTCGCCAACAACTTTATCAGCTGCATGGCCTGCGGTGCATTAGGTTATCAGGATCTGGGCCTGCTGTTTCTGGGGGCGGGGATCCTTTCCTGGCTGAGTCTGGAGCCGTCCATTTTGCAGCGGTTGCGTAGCCAGGGTGAAATGCCAACACCGGTTCGTCTTTCCCTCGGGATCCAGTTGGCCCCGGCTCTGGTGGCCTGCAGCGCCTGGCTGGCGATTAATGGGGGGGACGCGGACGTACTGGCCAAAATGCTTTTCGGCTACGGCCTGCTGCAACTGTTGTTTATCGTGCGTCTGCTTCCCTGGTATCTGAAAGGTCCCTTCAATGTCTCGTTCTGGAGCTTCTCATTCGGACTTTCTGCCCTGGCGACCACCGCGCTGCATCTGGGGCATGCAAGCCAGGAAGGAATATTGTCTGCGCTTGCATTACCTCTTTTTGTCTTCAGCAACGTGCTGATTGGCCTGCTGTTTGTGCGTACGCTGATGTTGTTGCTTCAAGGTAAATTACTGAAATACAGCAGGCATCCCTGAACTTCAGCCAACCGAGGCAACAATATGCTCACGTAGCCATTGATGTGCCGGATCACGATGGGAACGCTCATGCCACAACATGGTCATTTCGAACCCAGGCACTTGAAGCGGCGGTTCAACCACCTGCAGCGCATTGTTGTTACGTACCAGCCGCGATGGCAACATCGCCACCAGATCTGAATTTGCCAGCACCGACATCACAAACAGAAAATGTGGTACGGAAAGCACCACTCGCCGGGTTAAACCGGCTTCTGCCAGTACCTTGTCGGTGATGCCGAAAAACCCTCCGCCGTCCGGTGATACCATCACATGTTCCAACTCGCAAAACTGGGCCAGCGACGGCGGGTTTTGCAAGCCAGGGTGCCCCGCACGCCCGACCAGCACATAGCGTTCACTAAACAAAATGCGCTGACGCAAGTTGGGCGGTGAACCTTCACGAGTATGAAAGGCCAGGTCTATCTCGCCCTGCTCGGCCTGTTTGGCAATGCGTGAGGGCACGGTTTCTATCACTGCCAGGCGGCTGTGCGGTGCCGCAGCCCGCAACCCCATCAGCGCCGGTTGAACGATGGTCGACTCACCGTAGTCGAATGCCGCCACACGCCAGGTATTATCGGCCACTCTGGGATCAAAAGGTTCTGATGGTGATACCGCAAGCTCCAACGCCTCGAGTGCCAGCCGCAGTGGTTCACGTAATTCGTCACCACGCGCAGTCGGTCGCATCCCGCGTGGTCCCGGCATCAACAAAGGGTCGTGAAAGATGTCCCTGAGTTTGGCAAGATGCACACTGACCGCAGGCTGCGACAGGTTTAATCGCTGTGCCGTCCGGGTCACATTGTGCTCGGCCAGCAAGGTGTCCAACGTCACCAACAAATTGAGATCCAGGCGCCTGATATTATTCATGGTAATACCTGTAATATTAGAAATTCATTTCTAGTATACCTGATAAGCGCCTACCCTGACTTCCATCAACTAATGGAGGTCACGCTATGAATGTTTTACTGGTCTATGCTCACCCTGAACCGCAGTCTTTAAATGGCTCCCTTAAGGATTTATCGGTCCAACGTTTGAAAGCTGCTGGGCACCAGGTACAGGTTTCCGATCTGTATGCCATGCAATGGAAAGCCACGCTCGATGCCAATGACAGCAGGGTTCCCCCGCTAGGATCACGCTTTGATCCCTCACTCGATTCCCAGCATGCCTTTGCCAACGGGTTACAGAGCCAGGACATTGAGCTGGAGCAGGAAAAACTACGCTGGGCGGATACGGTCATTTTGCAGTTTCCCCTGTGGTGGTTTTCCATGCCGGCAATCCTTAAAGGCTGGGTTGAACGCGTCTATGCCTACGGATTTGCCTATGGCGTCGGGGAACACTCTGACTCACGCTGGGGTGATCGTTATGGCGAAGGCACCCTGGCGGGGAAACGGGCAATGCTGATTGTTACCACCGGTGGTTGGGAATCTCATTACGCTGCGAGGGGTATCAATGGCCCGATCGATGACATCCTGTTCCCTATCCAGCATGGCATCCTGCATTACCCCGGTTTCGAGGTGCTCCCCCCCTTTGTCATCTATCGTACCGGCCGAATGGATGAAACACGTTTTACCGAGATCGGTGACGCCCTGGGGCAACGGCTGGACGACCTGGCGCATACCGCACCAATCCCTTTCCGCCGACAAAATGCGGGCGAATACGAGATCCCGGCATTAACCCTGAAACCCGATATTGCCCCCGGCCGGGGTGGTTTTGGTGCACATATAGAATAACGATAAGGCCCGGTTTACCGGGCCAGTTGCAAGATTACTTCTCTAGCGGATAAATGGTGCCGGTGTTCATAATGCCGTTGGGATCGTAGACCTCTTTCAACGCCTTCAGGATATAATAGGCGCTGCCGTGCTCGTCCTTGGTCCAGTGGGTACGATGCTTGCCGATACCATGGTGATGCACCATAGAGCCTCCCTGCTTCAGCGTTTCCTCAACGATAATCTTGTTCAACGGATTGTGGTACTTGTCGATCTCTTCCTCTGGCTTGCAGCCCACCACGTTGTAATCGTAAACGAAGTACATATTGGTGCCATTGATATAGCTGTGGGAAGAGTGGCCGCCCAGCATGGTGATGTCCGCGACATGCGGGAATTCGGCACGTATCCGCTGGATCACGTTTTCATAGATGGTATTGATACTCGCCCAGTCGCCAGAGACCTCGGTGGTGAATCCCATATTATTGGTTTTCATAATCTGTACGCGTTCGGCCTCCACCTTCTCCGGCCCCCAGTTCAGATTATTGAACCACTCTTCTATCAGTTTACTGTCCACTTTGTGGCATTCAGCATGGTGTTGTACGATCGCCTCAATACCTGCCCCGGTCGCCTGCGCAATGCCTTTGGCTCCTTCAGCCATAAAGATCAGCACGCATTTCCCTTTGGCAAAATGAGTAAAGTGCTGAGTGCCGTCTTCCGCATCATAGAGTCGGGCGATGGATGGACGGTAGCCATCGACCATCACTTCACGCAGGATGTCGAAACCGGTTTGCATGTTGTCGAGGGTATAGCCATAAAACAGGTTGTTTTCCGGCGTATATTTGAAAATTTTGACTGTCACTTCGGTGATATAGCACAGCGCCCCTTCGTTGCCGATGATCACATGGCGAATATCTGGCCCGGCCGCACGGCGCGGCACATTTTTGATCCGGGTAATGGTGCCATTGGGGAACACCGCCTCCAACCCCACAACCATATCTTCAATCGCCCCGTATAACGTAGACAGTTGGCCGATGCTGCGGGTTGCCACCAGCCCGCCCATTTGTGCCAGCGGCTTGGACTGTGGCGAATGCCCGGTGGTATAACCCTGAGCGCGCAATTGATTCTCCAGCACTTCCAGCGGCACACCACACTGGGCCGTGGCCTGCATATTGCGGATATCGATGCTGACCACCTGGTTCAATCCCGAGCCATCCAGCACCACCGAGTTTTTTATCACCGTCTCCAGCCCACCCTCGGTGGCTGACGCGCCGGTACGGGGCACGCAGTTGATGCGATTTTCGTTCATAAACTTCAATACGTCAGCCACCTGTTGGGTATTCTCCAGCTTGACGACCGCTGCAGGTAACGGCTGGGTGAATACGCCGTGGATATCGGCATATTTCCGGAAACGATCGACGCTGTTTTTTTTCAGTACTTCTTCATCAGTAATAACCCGTGCCGGGCCAACGATTTCTTTTAAATGAGTGACAATAGCTTCACGAGGCAAAGACATGATTATTCCTTCCTGATAATAAGAATATGAAATTTGTTTCCTGAGATAAAACGGGTTTCCCCGTTTATTTAACGAACCAGATAACCACCATCGACCACCAGCAAGTGGCCATTAACATAATTTGATGCCTTACTGGCCAGAAATACCATTGCGCCCATTAAGTCCTGAGTGTCACCCCAACGATTGGCTGGAATATGCTCCAGAACGCGGCGATTGGTTTCCGGATTACTGCGTGTCTCGGCGGTAATATCGGTGGCGTAATACCCAGGCGCAATACCATTGACCTGAATATTATATTGGCCCAGCTCATCGCAATAAGCTTTGGTAAAACCTGCCAATGCATGTTTAGTCGCGGAATAGGCCGGGGACCATTGCCCGCCAAGATATGAGAAAAGCGAGCAGATATTAATGATCTTGCCCTGCTGATTGGGGATCATCACTTTGGCGGCTTCGTAGCTCATTTCAAAAGCAGCGGTCAGATTGATGTCAATCATCGGATCCCAGTCCGCCCGGCCAAAATCCAGCACCTTGTTCAGTTTGCAGATCCCTGCGTTGTTAACCAGGATATCCACGCTGCCAAAGTCTGCCATACATTGTGCGATGACCCTTGCCGGTGCCCCTTTTTCGGTGATATCCACCTGCATAAACTCAACGCGAACGCCCTGCTGTTCAATGATTTCGCGGGTTTGGCCGCGATCCATCGCAAAGCTGGGAATAAACAGGTTGGCACCGGCCTTGGCCAGGGCAACGGCAAACGCCTGTCCCAGACCGCTGTTGCCACCGGTGACAATGGCCGTCTTGCCCTTCAGCGAAAAGAAATCCAGTGAGAACGCATTCAATGCATCTAGTGACATGTACTAACTCCTTAACCTGAAAAAAATGCAAAAAAAATGAGAAAAGTAAGCTCCTCTGCGGGTGGGCAGAGAAGTTACTTTTCTCATCGGCTCTAGTAACTGAGGAGCAAGCTAACATGCCGCACCAATGCTGTTCCGTGACTTTCCTCACAAAATCATTTTATGTCTAAAAATACAGTGTTCGACATCATTTTAAAAATTAACCCACTCCCCCGTGTCGTTGTTATTTTAATATTTTGTGATGACTGTCGCTTTTATTGTTTTCTGCTCCATGCTATTTGTTAATACAGTTACTGAATGAGCCGAAGAGAAAAGTAACTTCCCGCAATGCGGGGAGCTTGCTTTTCTCTTTTTTTGTTTGCAATTCAATGGGAATGCCGCATGAAAAAATCAAATTTCCACCGCTGGTTAACGCTGGCGATAATAAGTATAAGCGGCGGCGTGAGTTTTGACCTGGCCTATCTGCGTTATATATATCAAATACCCATGGCGAAGTTTATGGGCTTTTCCAATACCGAAATAGGGTTAATAATGAGTACCTTCGGTATCGCCGCTATTATTCTCTATGCTCCCAGCGGGATTATCGCCGATAAATTTTCCCATCGTAAAATAATGACTTTCTCCATGATCGCCACCGGGCTACTGGGCGGGCTAATGGCACTCTACCCCCCTTTCTGGATGATGATCCTGATCCAGGTGGCGTTCGCCATTACCACTATTCTGCTGTTGTGGTCCGTATCCATCAAGGCGGCATCGCTGCTGGGCGACCATACAGAACAAGGCAAAATCATGGGCTGGATGGAGGGCTTACGCGGTGTCGGCGTCATGGCGCTGGCAGTGTTCACCATGTGGGTGTTCTCTTTGTTCGCCACCGAAGATCCTAACAGCCTTAAGGCGGTGATTTTGATTTACAGCGGCGTGTATATTCTGCTCGGCATTCTTTGTTGGTTCTTTGTCACTGACGGGATCAACAATGCGGCGGACAGCTCTGAACCCTCGCGCCGATTTAACCTTGGCGATATCCTCAAAGTGCTAAAAGTCAGTACCACCTGGTATTGCAGCATGATCATTTTCGGCGTTTACACCATCTATGCCATCCTGAGTTATTCGACCAATTATCTGACCGAAATGTATGGCATGACGTTGGTGGCCGCCAGCTATATGGGCATTGTCATCAATAAAATTTTCCGAGCCATGTGCGGCCCGCTCGGCGGCTTGATCACCAGCCATAGCCGGTTGAAATCCCCCACCCGAGTGATCCAGTTGCTGGCGCTGGTCAGTTTGATCACGCTGGTCGCCCTGTTACTCACCAATCGGCAACCCGCGTCGGTCGCTGTCGGTATCGGTTTGATTCTGCTGTTGGCTTTTGCCTGCTACGCCTCACGTGGGCTGTATTTCGCCTGTATAGGTGAAGCCCGCACGCCAAAATTCATTATGGGGACGACCGTCGGTATCTGCTCGGTGATTGGTTTCCTGCCGGACGTGTTTGTTTATCCGCTGGTCGGGCACTGGCAAGACACCCTGCCCGCCGCCGAGGCTTACCGCAACATGTGGCTGATGGGCCTGGTGGCCACCGTTTTGGTGGTGGTGTTTACTTATCTGTTGTTCAACAAGATCAAAACTGCCGACGCTAAAACCATAACCACAAAGCCGGCCGTCGGGTAAGGCATTTTTCTTAAGGAGCGATCGCATGAAGAAGTATCTGATGGGTGTGGACGTTGGCACCCAAAGCGCAAAAGTGGTGATTTTTGATTTGGACGGCAAGGTCATTTGCGAAGGCAAGCAGCAACTGCGCAAGCTGGATATCCCCGCACCGCTATTGGCGGAACACCCTGATGACGACCTGTGGAATGCTTTAAAAGTGGCGTTCCGCCGCGTGATGCAGCGTTTTGCTGACCATGGCGGCCAGCCACAGGACATTGTGTCTATGGGCGTCTGCATCATTCGCTGTTGCCGGGCGTTACTGAAAGAAAACGGTGAGCTGGCCTACCCGGTCATCAACTGGATGGATAAGCGTCTGAATAAGCCTTATGAGTATATCGAGGCTTACCGGGGCGTGCGCTATGTCACCACCACTTCCGGCTATATCACGCACAGGTTGACCGGTGAATTTAAAGATACCTGCGCCAACTATATCGGCTGGTGGCCGATGGACAATGACACACTGGACTGGAGTACCGATCCGCAAGTCTGGCAAAGCTGCAACCTGACGCGCGATCAGGTTTTTGATGTGGTGAAGCCGGGGGAAATTCTCGGTCACCTCAGCGAACGTACGGCGCAACAAATCGGCTTGCCTGCTGGGATTCCTGTGGTGGCGACCGCACACGATAAGGCGGTAGAAGCCCTGGGGGCCGGCTCGCTGGATGAGGGGGTTGCGTTGATCTCACTGGGCACCTATATCGGTGCCATGGTGCATGGCCATGCCAATGTGAAAAATGCGCAGAATTTCTGGCCGTTTCAAGCCTCGATACCCGGCCGTTATTTGTATGAATGCATGGGCGTACGGCGTGGCATGTGGACAGTCAGCTGGTTTCGCGACCAATTTGGTGCCGCAGCGTCATCTGCTGCCCATGACGCCGGGGTGAGCATCGAAGATCTGTTAAACCATGAAGCAGAACGCGTGCCTGCCGGATGCGAAGGGTTAATCACCGTACATGACTGGGCACCACCGCCAGAGGCGGAATTCCGCAAAGGCGCGATGATCGGTTTCGACGGGCGTCACACCCGGGCACATATGTATCGTTCCATTCTGGAGGGCATTGCCTTCACTATGAAAAACCATATGGACAAGATGGCGCAGGAACTGAATACGCCATTCCGCAGCCTGATCATTTCCGGCGGCGGTGCCAACAGCGACCTGTTTATGCAAATTTTTGCCGATGTGTTTGGTATCCCGACCAGACGTAATTTGATGAGTGGTTCTGCTGCGGTGGGTTGCGCCATCAACGCCGGTATGGCGATAGGCGTATTCGACAGTTATCAACAGGCAACCGACACCCTGGTGAAGGTAGGCGAAAGCTTTACGCCGGACGCTCACAACCACAGGTTGTACCAGCAACTCAATCAGCAGGTTTATCAGCGGGTGAGCACCCATCTCGATCCTCTGTTACGTGCGCTCAGTCCCCTGGTGGATTAGTTAAAGCTTTAATTTCCACACGTCATGGTTGGTGGTGGAGACGGCAATAGCCCCGGCTTTTAATGCCGTCTGGGCGTCGTCTTCATCACAGACCAAACCACCGGCAATGATCGGCAGATCAATCTTGTCTGCCACCCATCCCAACACTTTCGGCATACAGCCCGGCAGGATTTCAATACAGTCCGGCGTGGACTGCGCCACCTGTTTGTCGACGTTATTAAAGGAGATGGAGTCGAGGATAAACAACCGGTGAATGGCATAGAACCCCTGCTGACGTGCGGCTTTCACCATTGAGGTTTTGGTGCTGATGATGCCGTCGGCGGCCGTCACGATCTTCAGAAAGTTAATCACGATTTCTTTGTTGGAACTGCCTTCCAGCAGATCAACGTGAACAAAGGCGTATTTCCCGGCTTCTTTAATCTGCTGCACGATGCGCCCGATATTACAGATGTTGCCGTAAAGCACCGAAATAATCCGGCAATCCGACTTCACTGCGGCCTGCAGGCTTTCATTATCTTTTACTGCGGCAATCACCGGATGAAGTTTTAACAATTCAACAATTGAAGACACGTCTTTCCCCAGTCAGGCCCGTCCGGATGGGGAACGGGCAATGTTCATTAACAATAAGGTAACACACCCACACACCGGTATCGCCACGTCTGCTCAAACCACCGCCATCATGCCCGACATCGGTTCAGGAAGCTGTGATAGCTGCACAATTTCCTCCTGTAGCCAGTCATGGAAGTAACCTACCCGCGGTAAATCGCGCTTGCCGGCCGGAATTTCCAACCAGTAGCCGTTGCGACTTTTCAGCTCCAGTGGCGACAGTAACACCAACAGCCCGCTTTGCAGTTCGTTACGGATCATCAATCGATCCAGCACGGCATAGCCGGCACCGGTAATGCAGGCGTTAATCACCTGATCCTGAGTACTGAACTCCAACCCACTCTGCTGACCGGCAATCACTTGCCCCGCCGCCGCCAGCCAGCACGCCCAGTTATCCAGCCGGATATCACCGTTAAGAATGTGCAACTGCGGCTGGGTATGCAACGGCGGGAAGGCCTCGTTAACCATTAATAAAGGGCTACCGACCAGCACCAGTCGTTCATGGCATAACCATTCCCCACTGACAGCACAATCGGCCGGTTCGCCAAAACGAATGGCACAGTCAAAATCGCAATATTTTTGCCGGGTTTCACTGATCAGGGCGATCTGCAACTGGCTGTTGCGGCGACGTAACGCCACCAGTCGCGGTGCCAGCCAGCGGGTCGCGAAGGTCGGCGCTACCTGTAACCTCAGATGCTGCAACGGATTATGCAGCTGTACCTGTTGGATCCCCTCTTCGAGGATATCCAGTGACTGCCGTACCCGCGGCAACAACAAAATTGCATCCTGGGTTAGCGCCAGGCCGCTATGGCTACGGATAAACAGCAATTTACCCAGAAACTCCTCAAGCTGTTTTATCTGACGGCTTGCCGACGCCCTGCCGCAATTGGCTAACCCCTTCTATACGCCGTGTGCCTGAGGAAAACCCCCATGGAATACATCAATCTTGGCCATTGTGGGCTGAAGGTTTCCCGTTTGTGTCTCGGTACCATGAATATGGGTAGCAAACAGTGGAAACCCTGGATCTTCGACGAACAACAAAGTGAACCGCTGATCCGCCATGCGCTGGAGTGTGGCATCAACTTTATTGATCTGGCGGATTTCTACTCCAGCGGTGCGGGTGAAGAAGTGGTCGGCAATATCATTGGGCGCTTGGCCCAGCGAGACGAACTGGTGCTGGCCACTAAAGTCGGTTACCCGATTGGTGGCGGCGCCAATAATCAGGGGCATTCACGCAAGCACATCATGGCCAGCATTGACGCCAGCCTGCGCCGCCTGGGTACCGATTATGTCGATATTTACATGCTGCACTATTTCGATGTGAATACGCCGATCGAAGAAACCTGGTCGGCGATGAACGATATCGTCCGCTCCGGCAAAGCCCGATATGTCGGCGTATCGACCATGTCTGCCTGGCAGTTGGCCAAAATTCTGTGGATATGTGAGCGCCACGGCTTCGTCAAACCCATCAACATGCAGTTGCAACTCAACTGCGCCTACCGCGAAGAGGAACGGGAGATGATCCCTTTGTGTCGCGATCAGGGATTGGGCGTATCGGTATTCAGCCCACTGGCGCGCGGTTTATTAAGCTGCGATTTCAACTCGGTGCGTAACCAGACGGATTTCTTCACTCAGGAAATGTACGCCGACGCCACCTCACGCAACGTGGCCCAATCGGTCAGTCTGGTGGCGTCGCTACGGGGTATCCCTCCGGCACAGGTTGCCCAGGCCTGGGTGCTCAGCCACCCGGGGGGCGACTGCATGCTGGTCGGGGCCGATACGGCGCAGCAAATAGACAGTGCCGTCAGTGCCTTGTCTACCCCGCTCAGTGAGGATGAACGCTACGAACTGGAACGCCACTATACCCCATGCGATGTCATCAATGATTACACCGCCGGTAAGCGTATAACGCGTGAGAGCCGCCCAGCCAACGGGCTATTTGCCATGGACAATACCGACACAAGGAACATTGCATGACTGACTATTCTTCTTTACTGCGCAACGGTTGGTACTGTGACGGCCAATGGCGAACCAGTACCCAGCACTATCAGGTCAGCAATCCCGCCACCGGAGAATCGGTGGCTGAGGTCGCTTCGGTTGGCAGCGCAGAAACCAACGAGGCCATTGCAGCAGCTGCCGCGGCTCTGCCGGCGTGGCGTGCCTTGCCCGCCAAGGCACGAGCACAAATCCTGCAATGCTGGTTTCAACTGATCATGGAAAATCAGGCGGCATTGGCTGCGCTGATGGTCACCGAACAAGGCAAGGTATTGAGCGAAGCCCAGGGCGAAGTCGCTTACGCCGCCAGCTTTATCGAATGGTTTGCCGAAGAATCCAAACGCGCTTATGGGCAGACCATTCCGGCGACCAAGGCCGGTAACCAAATCATCACCTTTAAAGAGCCGGTCGGCGTGATTGCGGCTATCACACCGTGGAATTTCCCACTGGCGATGCTGACGCGCAAATTAGGCCCTGCGCTGGCGGCCGGTTGCACCGCCGTGATCAAACCCGCTAACGAGACACCGCTTTCCGCCTTTGCTTTGATCGTACTGGCTGAACTTGCCGGAGTACCGCCAGGGGTGATTAACGCCGTATCCGGTGATACTCCGGCTATCGGTGCCGCACTGATGGCCAGCCCGCTGGTGCGAAAAGTGTCGTTTACCGGCTCCACCCCGGTCGGCAAACTGCTGATGCGCCAGGCGGCGGATACGGTGAAAAAACTGTCGCTGGAGTTGGGCGGCAATGCGCCGTTTATCGTGTTCGACGATGCCGATCTGGATGCCGCGGTGGCGGGCGCAATAGCGGCCAAATTCCGTAACAGCGGCCAAACCTGCGTGTGCGTCAATCGCTTCTACATTCAGGACGGCATTTACGACCGTTTTGTCCAGCGGCTGACCGATGCCGCGCGAGCATTGAAAGTGGCTCCCGGCATGACGCCAGGCGCGCAGCAGGGCCCGTTAATCCACCTGAAAGCAGTAGAAAAAGTGGAGGCTCATCTGCAGGATGCTATAAACCAGGGGGCGCGACTGATGTGCGGTGGAGAACGCCACCTGCTTGGAGGTTCCTTCTTCCAGCCAACGGTGTTGGCCGATGCCGACGAACGGATGCAGTTGGCGCATGAGGAAACTTTCGGCCCACTGGCCGCCTGTTTCCGCTTCCACGATGAAGATGAGGCGATCCGCCGCGCCAATGACACGCCCTTTGGGCTGGCGGCTTACCTGTATACCCGCGATTTGGCGCGCGCATTTCGTGTGACGCGTCAGCTCGAAAGCGGCATGGTTGGCATCAACGAAGGCATCATTTCGACCGAGGTCGCCCCGTTTGGCGGCGTCAAAGAGTCTGGACTGGGCCGTGAAGGCGCTGCTATCGGGCTTGATGAGTATCTCGAAACCAAATACGTCAACCTCGGGCAACTTGAGGGCGAATAAATAGCTGTTCGGTCATCAATTGACCCCATTGTGTGCCCGGCTGCTCTTCTGCCAGCGTAAAACCGACGCTTTCATACAGATGCCGGGCCGCATCCAGCCCTTTGAAGGTCCACAAATGGGTTTCATCAAAGCCGTGTTCATCACAAAAACTGACCGCCCGGTTCAGCAGTTGGCGGCCTACGCCGCTGCCGCGCAGGCAGTCATCAATAATAAAGGTGCGCAAATGGGCACGATTTTCACCCAAGGACTCCCCATCGATTGAAACCGAACCGACAATGCGGCCGTCGCTCAATGCAGACCAGGTCTGGTTTAGCGGATGCGACAGCCGCCCGGCCAGATCGGCCAGCGCTGCGCCGACGGCAGCTTCAAAAAAGGCACCAAACCCCACCGCGCGCGAATAATATTGCATGTGCATTTCCAGCGTTCTGCCGGTAAACCCAGGCAGATAACCGCTGACAATATCGATTGCTGGCGCCGAGAACGACGCTTCTCCCAAACGGTGAGCGCGTAACGCCGCAGCATAATTCTGCAGGCCCTCGGCAATGCCTGCGCTGGCGCCAGGCGGCAGTTTATCCAGCGCATTAAGAACCTGATGCTCGGCAAAACGGTTAATCCCAGCCAGAGTCTGTCGTCCTTTATCCGTTAACCGCAGGATTTTTTCCCTGGCATCGCGCTCACTGGGAAAAGTCACTAGTTCTCCGGTTTTGATCAGTTTGTTAAGCATGCGGCTAACGCTGGATTTTTCCAGGTTGAGCACGCTGCAAAGCTCCGCCGCGGTATCGACATGGCGATCGCCGATTTCAATCAACGCATGTACCGCCGACGGCGGTAAATCTGTGCCGGCAAGGGTATTGCCCATAAAGCCCAGCTCACGTACCAGATGGCGTGACGCATCCCGGATCGGTTGTAAATACCGGCTCGGATGAGGGGTTGGCATGATGGCGGCTCCGATATGGTTGTATAAAACAACTATATCGGAACCATTCAGAAATTCAAACTGGGGTTTATAACAGTATTGAGCTGTTCTGGCATTTTTTACTCACCGAACCTACTCAGCCTCTTGACCAGCCTGGTAATACACATAGCCTTCCCTGGCCAGGCTATTTTTGATTCTGAAGCGCCAAACTAACGCCAGGGCGATAAACCACAGCGGCATACTGCACAGCGCTATCAGCGTATCCCGGTCAAATACCATCAGCACCAGCGTGAAAGCGAAAAACGCCAACGTCAGCCAGGTCATGATCACCCCGCCCGGCATCTTGAAGGTAGAACGCTCATGCAGTTCGGGCCGTTGCTTACGATAAACCAGATAGGCCACCAGGATCATGCCCCAGCTGTAAACCACCAGTATCGCCGCCACGGTAGAAACAATGGTAAACAGCGTCATCACGTTCGGCATCAGGATCAACAGCATGGTGCCTACCACCATACAGAAGCAGGAGAACATCAGGCTGCGGATTGGAATAGCGGTGGTACGTGACAGTATTTTGAACTGCCCGTGCGCGTGTTTCTCCATCGACAGGCCATACAGCATGCGGGTGCTGGAATAAACCCCGCTGTTGGCCGAAGACATGGCGGAGGTCAAGGCGACAAAGTTAATCACCGCGGCTGCCGCAGGCAAACCAGCCTGGTCGAACAGCATAACGAACGGGCTGCTATCCGGCGAAACGTGGCTCCATGAGGTCACGGCGATAATCGCCAGCATCGAAAACACATAGAAAATGATGATGCGCACCGGGATCACGTTGATCGCTTTGGGCAGTACTTTCTGCGGATTTTTGGTCTCGGCCGACATGGTGCCCAGCAGCTCAATGCCGGTACAGGAGAATATGGCAATCTGGAAGCCGGCAAAAAAGCCGAATATGCCGTGTGGCATAAAGATATTAGGGTCGGTGATATTCCTCACCGAGGCTTTAACCCCATCCGGCGAGGTCCAGCCAATAAATACCATCCAGGCACCGGTCAGGATCAGCGCGATAATGGCAATCACTTTAATGATGGCAAACCAAAACTCGGCTTCACCAAACATCTTCACCGACAGCATATTGAACAGGCACAGCAGCCCCAGGGTCAGCAAGGCCGGCAGCCAGGGCGAAACTTCCGGGTACCAGTACTGCACGTAACCCCCGCAGACCACCACATCGGCAATGCAGGTCACCACCCAACTCAGCCAGTAAGACCAACCGAGAAAAAAACTGGCTTTGGGCCCCAGGTATTCAGAGACGAAATCGGCAAATGAGCGATAGTCGAGCTTGGTCAGCAATAATTCGCCCATCGCCCGCATCACCATAAACATAAAGAAACCGACAATGACGTAGGTCAAAACAATGGAAGTGCCGGAAAGCGCGATGGTTTTGCCCGAGCCCATAAACAACCCGGTGCCAATGGCACCGCCGATGGAAATAAGCTGAATATGGCGTTCGCTCAGACCTCGTTGCAATGTTTGGGCGCAGTCGTGCCCCTCGGTTGAAAGGGTATTCAACCGATGTTGCTTACTTTTTGTCATGGTGTTACCTGTCCGTCATTAAGGCGATTAAGCAGCTTTTACCGCTGCAGCAGGAGTGAAACGCCGTTGGCGTTCTACCGGCAAAAAAGAAATTCAGGCCAAACGCTGCCTGCCCTTTTGTTAAAGGGAAGTAAATATCTGTACGACTCAGAAAACGACTGTTCGAACCGAGTGCCAGCTCACATTTAGCATGCGAAGCATGAGCATGGAGGATAAATGGCTTTATATCAGTGGGTTATTATCATTCCCGTTCAAGAAAAACATGCGACCAACACAGATTTAACATGAATTTAACTCTGGCGTCAGGAAACGGCATTGTCAACACGACACTTAAATAAAATGAAACTTTTTGATCACATTCAAGGTTCTGAAAAATAGATAAAAACGCATTTTATGCACTTTTTATGCATAAAGTATGCGTGGTCAGCTAACCCCTCCTGAAAAAGTAATTAACTATTCATTTTTGCACCGAAAAACCCGCTGGAAACCGCCCCGCAGCCCATCAAGGGGGGGCTAACAAGCGGCACTTTTAATGGTAAATTTGGCGTCGCAAAAGTGTTATGCACTTGGTAAACCACGGTTAAACAAAATAAACACCTCTATATAAAAAAGGTTGGTTATGGAAAAGCTATCCTACGCTTCAGAAAGCAGCACAACGGCCTGGGCCACCTATCTGCAACAAATCGACCGCGTTGCACCTTACCTGGGTGATCTGTCGCGTTGGGTTGATACCCTGCGTCACCCGAAGCGTGCGCTGATCGTTGATATCCCACTGCAGATGGACGACGGTTCAATCCGCCATTTCGAAGGCTTCCGCGTTCAGCACAACCTGTCGCGCGGCCCGGGTAAAGGCGGCATCCGTTATCACCCGGACGTTGATCTCGATGAAGTCATGGCGCTGTCAGCCTGGATGACCATCAAATGTGCGGCAGTCAACCTGCCCTACGGTGGCGCCAAGGGGGGGATCCGCGTCGATCCTTTCAAACTGTCTGAAGGCGAGCTGGAAAGATTGACCCGTCGCTACACCAGCGAAATCGGTTTTATCATCGGGCCACAGAAAGATATCCCGGCACCGGACGTCGGCACCAACTCCAAAGTCATGGCCTGGATGATGGATACCTACTCCATGAACCACGGCACTACCATCACCGGCGTGGTTACCGGCAAACCTATTCACCTGGGCGGCTCTCTGGGTCGTGAGAAAGCCACCGGTCGCGGTGTATTCGTTACCGGCTGTGAAGTGGCAAAACGTCTGGGCGTGCAAATCGAAGGTGCCAAGGTTGCGGTTCAGGGCTTTGGTAACGTGGGCAGCGAAGCCGCCCGCCTGTTTGTTGGTATCGGCGCGCGTGTAGTGGTGATTCAGGACCACTCCGCTACCCTGTTCAACGCCAACGGCATCGATTTGACTGCACTGACCGAATGGCAGGCCAAGAACAAGCAAATCGCCGGCTTCCCTGGCGCCAGCGAAATCGAAAGCGAAGCTTTCTGGTCCGTAGACATGGATATCCTGATCCCAGCCGCACTGGAAGGTCAGATTACCCGTCAACGTGCAGAAATCCTCAGCGCCAAACTGGTTCTGGAAGGCGCTAACGGCCCAACCTACCCAGATGCGGACGACGTGCTGCGTTCACGCAACATCACCGTGGTACCTGACGTTATCTGTAACGCCGGCGGCGTAACGGTCAGCTACTTCGAATGGGTGCAGGACATGGCCAGCTACTTCTGGAGCGAAAGCGAAATCAACGAGCGTATGGACAAGATCATGACCGACGCCATGATTCACGTTTGGAACAAGTCCGAAGAGAAAGAGTGCAGCCTGCGCACAGCGGCTTATATCGTCGCCTGTGAGCGTATCCTGACCGCACGTAAAGAGCGTGGCATTTACCCAGGTTAATGCGTTATCTCTCCCGGCTTGCTCTGCAGGCCGGGATTATTTCAAAGCGATCCCCTTCAACGCAGCAATCGTTTCATCACCTTGCCGGTACTGGTCATCGGTAACCGTTCGACAAACTCAACGACGCGTGGGTATTTAAACGCCGCCAGCCGTTCTTTGGTCCAGGCGATCAGCTGTTCTTCACTCACCGCTTCGTCCAAATCCTTCAGCACCACCACCGCTTTAATCTCTTCGCCGAGTGACGGATGCGCTACGCCAATCACGGCTACCAATGACACGGCCGGATGGCGGATCATCAGTTCTTCAATTTCTCGCGGATAGACGTTAAATCCGCCGCGGATAATCACATCTTTCGACCGGTCGACGATAAAATAGAAGCCATCGGCATCACGGCGTGCCAGGTCACCGGTTCTGAACCAGCCCTTTTCCAGCACCTCGGCCGTGGCTTCCGGGCGGTTAAGGTAGCCCTTCATCACGTTGTGGCCACGCACTGCAATCTCGCCAACCTGATCTATCTCCGTCAATGTTTTGCCGGTGACATCAACCAGACGAACTTCAATCCCCCAAATCGGCTGGCCAATAGAACCCACTTTATTGATCCGCCCCGGATGGTTAAAGGTCGCCACCGGGCTGGTTTCCGATAAGCCATAGCCTTCCAGAATATTCACCCCGAAACGCTGGGCAAAATCTTCAATAATTTGCACCGGCAAACTGGCACCGCCGGAGACCGCCATGCGCAGGTTTTTACGTAACAGGGCAAGATCCGCCGTATCATCCAGCGCGTTCAGTAATGCCCAGTACATGGTGGGGACACCGGCAAAAAAGGTGATGGCGTGCTTTTGCATCAGCGCAATGGCCTGCTTCGCATCGAAACGCGGCACCATGACCAACGTCGCCGCCAGGGCAAAACCGGCGTTCATCTGTACGGTGGAACCAAAGGTATGGAATAGCGGCAACGTCACCAAATGGCGATCGGGATTTTCTAACGAACTATTGAACAACTGTACCGAACCCAGTGCGTTCAGCACCAGATTGGAATGGGTCAGTTCCGCCCCCTTGGCACGGCCGGTGGTGCCGCTGGTGTAGAGGATCACGGCGGTGTCGGACTCCACCGTGCTGACGCTGTCAAAATCGGTGGACTGGCTGCCGATCGCCTGACTGAAACGGTCACCCGCCAGCGGCAGGCTATCGCCGATAATAATAAAATCACGGCAATGTTCTGCGGTTTCAAACGCGCGTCGAGCTTCTTCCCCCAACGTTAATCCATTGCCGCCCTCAAAGCAGAAGAACACTACCGCCTGGCAATCCTGCAGGTAATATTCAAACTCTCCCGCTTTTAACAAGGTGTTCAAAGGGACGACCACCGCACCGGCTTTGAGGATGCCATAGTAAATAGCGGGAAACTCCCAACTGTTCGGGCAAGCCAGCGCCACCCTTTCACCGGGCTGCACTCCCCGGGCAATCAGCAAATTAGCGATCTGATTGGCCTTTTGATTCAACGTGGCGTAGCTAAACTGAATATCCTCCTGCACCAACGCCAGCCGATCCGGAAACGAACGCGCACTCTCTTCAAGCAATGTAGCCAAATTTAGCATGAGGTTTTCTCGAAAGCAGATACCGGGCATGCCCGGTGAGTCATCGACTGAGATACTGCGCGACCTCGCTGAGGTTGCTCTCCCTGAACAGCCTGCGGCGAAAAAAAACCACGGCAGTAATCAGTATAGACGAGGTCATACCAGTGTAAAGGTTCGCGCTCCGCTGCCTGATAGGCTATATGTTAGGGATCATTTCCCCTCCCGGAGAGCCCCTGATGAGCAAGAAAAAGATCCTGATGCTGGTTGGCGATTACGCCGAAGATTATGAAACCATGGTGCCGTTTCAGGCGTTACAAATGATAGGTCATCAGGTGGATGCCGTGTGCCCCGATAAGGCCATAGGCGACTACATCATGACGGCAATCCATGATTTTGACGGCGCGCAAACCTACAGTGAGAAACCGGGTCATCGTTTCACCCTGAACGCCGATTTTTCGGCAGCCAAGGAAGCAGACTACGACGCCCTATTGATCCCCGGCGGCCGAGCGCCAGAGTATCTGCGACTGAACCCGCAGGTCATCAAGCTGGTGCAGGCCTTTGACGCCGCACGCAAGCCCATTGCCGCCGTTTGCCATGGTCCGCAGCTGCTGGCCGCCGCCGGCGTGTTGAAAGGCAGAACCTGTAGCGCCTACCCGGCCTGCGCGCCAGAAGTGCAGTTGGCTGGCGGACACTTTGCCGACATCGGCATCGATCAGGCCCATGTTGATGGCAACCTGGTGACTGCCCCGGCCTGGCCGGCACATCCACAATGGTTGGCGAAATTTGCCGAACTGCTGGCGGAATAACGCAATGAAAAGGCCCGCAACCCAGCGCGGGCCAATATTTTACTTTGACTGTTCGTCGGTTAATTATTCCGCCAACAATTCGAGGTTACTTTAATTGCTCAATCAGAAAGTGAATGTCATAGAGCCAACGTTTTGCCCGGGCGGATCGCACCAGCATATAAACATACAAGGGGCGGATCCTTTCCATCTCAAGATCCCAATGATTACCACGTCGGGATGATGGGGAAAATAATGACACTGATTTAGACTCCTGACGAAAATACAGCTCATGGTTGTAATTACTGCTGTCTATTCGGAAGGCGTCGAAGTAACCATGCATCAGCGTCTCCGACATAGGTAAAGACAGGTTTAGCTCTTTGTTTATTTCGGTATTGAGAGTCACGTCTATGCCCCTTTTGAGCAGGCCCGGCGTGTTATAACGGTCGACCACTGAAATCACCTGCTGCTGAATATCACTTTCCATTTCAACCTCAAACTATTTGGCCGCGAGAATGATGCGATAATATTCAGACCTTTCTTAAGGTAGCGAGTTCTGCATGACAAAGTGATTTTCCTTTTCTTTACACTTTCACCACAGAGTGAATATAAAAATACGCAGAATGTTGTCGGCATCCTGCGTATTAGCATGGTTGTTTACAGTAAATCTTATTGGGTCAGGGAGACATTATTGGCAATAACGCCATCGCCCTGCTTCTCTGCGCTAATACCCCCGCCCAGCACTTTATACAGCGTGATCAGGTTTTGGTATTCGGTTTGCTGAGTGGTAATCAACGACTGACGAGCGCTATACAAGGTACGCTGCGCGTCAAGCATCGTCAGATAGGTATCCACCCCGTGGCGATAACGCAGCTCTGCCAGGCGATAATATTCCTGTGAAGCCGCCACATAGCCGGTTTGTGCCGCTAACTGTTCCTGAATAGTGCCCTTACGCGCCAGGGCATCGGCAGTTTCCTGGAATGCCGTCTGCACCGCTTTCTCGTAGGTGGCAACGTACAGGTCTTTCTGCGCCCTGGTGTAATTCAACTGGGCGGTGTTATAGCCGCCGGTGAAAATCGGCAGGCTGATACTCGGTGCAAATGACCAGACGCCAGCCCCCTTGCTGAACAGTGATGACAATTCCCCACTGCCTATACCGCCACTGGCCGTCAGATTGATAGACGGGAAAAACGCTGCGCGAGCGGAACCGATATTGGCGTTGGCCGCCTTCAGGTTATGCTCAGCCTCCAGCACGTCCGGACGGTTCAGCAGCACCTGGGATGACAGATTCGCCGGAATATCTTTCATTATGCCGGACAATGCTGCGATATCCGTCGGCAACAGGTTCTCAGGTACACTTTGCCCCACCACCAGATCCAGCGCATTTTTCGCCTGTGCGGCGCTGGTGGTGTAGCTGGCCACGTCCGAGCGAGCCTGCTGATACACCGTGTCCGCCGTAGCGACATCAACCATCGACAAAATGCCGTTTTGCTGGTTTTTGCGCGTCACGGCCAGTGACAATTTGGCGCTTTCCATGGTGCCCCTGGCCGCATTCAGGTTGCTGCGTTCGGCGGCCACGTTCACCCAGTCGGTGACGATATCGGCGATCAACGTCAGGCGAGTGCTTTTGGCCGCCTCCGACTCCGCCAGATAGGTTTCAAAGGTCGATCGTGACAGGCTACGGTTCTTGCCGAACAAATCCAGCTCAAATGCACTGGTGCCGGCCGTGGCTTCGTAGCTCTGGCTAATCGCGGTGGCGTTACCGGTTAGTGCCCGCCCACGGCTGCCGTCCACACCGGCGTTAATGGTCGGGAACAAATCGGAGCGCTGCTCGCCGTAGAGCGCCCGCGCCGATTCAATATTGGCAATGGCTTCACGCAGATCTCGACTGCTGCTCAGCCCCATCGCTACCACCTGCCGCAGTTTGGCGTCTACCACATAGTCACGCCACGGAATATCCGGGTAGCTCAGTGATAATTTACCGGAAGGCGCAGTATAAGCCGCCCCCTGCGGCATGGTGGTCGGTACCGGTGCCGCTGGGCGCTGGTAGTTTGGATCCAGCGAGATACACCCCGCCAGTAACAGCGGAAATGTCAGAGTGATTAAACGTTGCAACACATTATTCTCCTGCCTGCGGCGCAGTGTTTTCCAGCGGTTTGGCGACGGTGGTTTTGCGTGAAAACATCCGGCGCACCAAGACGTAGAACAAGGGAACGAAGAAGATCGCCAGTATCGTTGCCGTGATGGTGCCACCAATGATCCCGGTACCGATAGCGATGCGGCTGTTGGCCCCGGCACCGCTGGACACCGCCAGCGGCAACACGCCGGCGCTAAACGCCAGGGAAGTCATCAGAATCGGGCGCAAACGCATGCGTGATGCCTCGACCGCCGCGGCGATCAAGGTTTCACCCCGCAGGTATTTCTCTTCGGCGAATTCGACGATCAAAATGGCGTTCTTGGCCGACAGACCAATGATGGTCAACAGCGCCACCTGGAAGTAAATATCGTTTTCCAGCCCACGCAGGGTGATCGCCAACAGCGACCCGACCACGCCCATCGGCACCACCATCATCACCGCGAACGGAATTGACCAGCTCTCATACAGTGCGGCCAGGCACAGGAACACCACCACCAGTGAAATGGCATACAGGGACCCAGCCTGTCCGCTGGTCAAGCGTTCCTGATAAGACAGACCGCTCCAGGAAAAGCTGCTGGCGGAAGAGAACTGCGCCGCCAGCTTTGCCATCTCATCCATCGCCGTACCGGAACTGGTACCGGGCGCGCCTTCACCGGTGATCTCAAACGACGACAGGCCGTTATAGCGCGACAGGTTTTCCGGCCCGTAGATCCAGTGGGAAGAGGCAAAGGCCGAGAACGGCGTCATGCTGGTGGTACCGCTGCTGAAAGTCCCACGGACAAACCATTTTTCGAGATCTTCCGGTTTTGAACGGTACTCGACGTCACCCTGCATATAGACTTTTTTCACCCGGTTGCGGTCGATAAAGTCGTTGATATAGGTGCTGCCGAAGGCGTTGGTAAGCGTGCTGCTGACGTCGCTATTACTCAGCCCCAACGCCTGCAGTTTGTCATTGTCGATCTCCACCTGCAGCTGTGGCGTATCCGGCAGAGTGTTGGCGCGAACCGCGCTCAGGCTGGGATTTTTCGCCGCCGCCGCAATTATCTGGTCACGCATCACCTGCAACTCTGCACGGGTCGTTGCGCCTTTGGCCTGCAATTCGAAGGTGAAACCGTCAGACTGGCCAAAACCGTCGATCGCCGGAGGGCTCATCGAGAACACCTGGGCATCGCGGATCTTGGCGAAGTGCGCCATCGCACGCTTGGCAATCGCATCAGCGGTATTGGCACTGCCGGAGCGTAAACTCCAGTCTTTCAGGCTGACGAAGGCCATACCGGCGTTTTGTCCACTGCCGCTGAAACCAAAGCCGTTAATGGTGAAAATGGTACTGACGTTGGCCTTCTCATCGTTGAGGAAATAATCTTTTACTTCGTCACTGACCGCCGAGGTACGGGCATTGGTGGCACCGGCAGGCAGCGTATACTGCACCATCACCACCCCCTGATCTTCATTGGGCAGAAAGCCGGTCGGCAAACGTATATACATCACGGCAGCGGCAATCAACAACAGGCCATACAGCAACAGATAGCGCATTGGGCTGTGGATCACCCTGCCGACCTTATCGGCATATTTCTCCTGCAGGCGGTTATAGCCGCGGTTAAATTTGCCCAGCAGGCCCTTGTTGGTCAGTTCCTCATGCGCAGGTTTCAGCAAGGTGGCGCACAGTGCCGGAGCCAGGGTCAACGCCAGGATCACCGACAACACCATGGAAGCCACAATAGTGACCGAGAACTGGCGGTAGATCACCCCGGTGGAACCGCCGAAAAACGCCATCGGCAGGAAGACCGCCGACAGCACCATGGCAATGCCAACCAGCGCGCCGGTGATTTCCTTCATCGATTTTTCGGTTGCCTCGCGCGGCGGCAGTTTCTCTTCCCGCATCACGCGTTCGACGTTCTCCACCACCACGATGGCGTCATCCACCAAGAGTCCGATAGCCAGTACCATGCCAAACAGCGTCAGGGTGTTGATTGAATAGCCGAAGGCGGCGAGTACACCGAAGGTGCCCAACAGCACCACCGGCACGGTAATGGTCGGGATCAGCGTGGTACGCAAGTTCTGCAGGAAGACAAACATCACGATCACCACCAACACCACCGCCTCGATCAGGGTTTTCACCACCTCTTCGATCGAGATATTAATAAAGTCGGTGCTGTCTTTCGGATAGGCCACCTTGTAGCCATGCGGCATTGAGGTTTGGTATTCCGCCACCTTGGCCTTGACCAGTTTGGCGGTATTGAGCGCATTGGCCCCGGCGGCCAGTTTGACGGCAATCCCTGAGGCCGGGTGGCCATTCAAGCGGGCGCTGGAGGAGTAATCCTCGTTGCCCAGTTCAACCCGCGCCACATCGCCCAGGCGCACCAACGCCCCGCTGCTGTCGCTTTTCAGGATAATATTGCGGAACTGCTCCGGCGTTTGCAGCCGCGACTGCGCCTTCACCGTGGCGGTCAGTTGCTGATCGGCACCGGAAGGCAAATCGCCGACCTTACCGGCAGAAACCTGGGTGTTTTGCGCCTCAATCGCCGTTTCCACATCGGACGGCATCAGTGAAAAAGACGCCATTTTGGTCGGGTTAAGCCAGATGCGCATCGCGTATTCTGACCCGAATACCTGCACATCACCGACGCCGTCTATGCGCGACAGCGGATCCTGAATGTTGCTCACCAGATAGTCGGAAATATCCGCCATGCTGGCCTTGTCGGTTTCATCATACAGCCCGACGATCAGCAAAAAACTGCTCTGGGATTTCTTGACCGTGACCCCTTGAGCGGTCACCTCTGCCGGCAGACGACTTTCCGCCTGCTGTACCTTGTTTTGCACCTGCACCTGAGCGATATCCGGATCCGTGCCCTGATCAAAGGTCACGTTAATGCTCACCGAACCGTCGGAGCTGCTGGTAGCAGAGAAATAAAGCAGTCCGTCCAGGCCGGTAAGCTGCTGCTCAATCACCTGGGTAACGCTGTTTTCCAGCGTTTCCGCATCGGCCCCCGGGTAGGTGGCGGAAATGGAAATCTGCGGTGGGGAGACGTCCGGATATTGCGAGATGGGGAGCGAATTGATCGACATCAGGCCACACAGCATGATGATGATCGCAATCACCCAGGCAAACACCGGCCGCCGAATAAAGAACTGCGCCATGGTTATTGATCCCCGCCGTTAGTCGCAGCCTTATTCGCCTGCTGTTGCACTTCAACGGCCTTGACCTCAACGCCGACGGCCACCTTACTGGTGCCTTCGACGATCAGTCGGTCACCTGCATTCAGCCCTTTGTTGACCAGCCAACTGCTGCCGATCACCTGTCCGGTGGTGACGGTGCGTTGTTCCACTTTGTTTTGCGCGTTAACCACCAACGCGGTCGCCTCGCCCCTGGCATTGCGGGTAATGCCCTGTTGCGGTGCCAAAATGCCTTTGGGATCGACCCCGTTGTCCAGGGTGGCATGGACATACATGCCCGGTAGCAATTCGTGCTCGGGGTTAGGGAACACGGCACGCAGCGTGACAGAGCCGGTAGATTCATCCACCGACACTTCGGTCAGTTCCAGCTTGCCGGGGTGGGTATAGGGCGTGCCGTCTTCGAGTTTGATCGCTACCGGCGTGACATCGTCACGTTGTAGTGAAGCCTGCTGCTTGCGCAATTTAAGCAGTTGACTGCTGGACTGGGTGAGATCGACATAGACAGGATCGAGCGCGCGAATGGTTGCCAGTGCATCGGTTTGGCTGGCGGTCACCAGCGCCCCCGGCGTGACCGAAGAAATACCAATACGGCCGGAAATCGGTGCGCGTACCTGGGTATAGGCAAGATTGATTTTGGTGGTTTCCAGCGCCGCCTGATACTGCGCGACGGCGGCTACGGCCTCCAGATAGGTTGCCATCGCATCATCCGCATCCTGTTTGGAGACGCCATTCTCCTTCACCAGTGCGGCATAGCGCTGCGCCTTCAAGCGGCTGGACTTCACCGTAGCCTGGGCACTTTTCAACTGCGCGGCGGCCTGATCGTAACTGGCCTGGTAGGTCGCGGGATCGATTTGATACAGCACCTGTCCGGCTTTGACCTCCGCCCCTTCGGTAAACAGGCGTGCCTTGATAATGCCTTCCACCTGCGGACGAACATCCGAGGTCATGGTGGCATTGACCCGGCCCGTCAGGTCACTGCTCAAGGTGACCGGTTGACTGTGCAACGTTGCCACGCCAACCTCAGGTGCGCCGACCGCACCAGCCGGTGTACTACCGGACTGACCATCACAGGCAGACAACCACAGCGACAGGCTGACCAGTAAAACCTTGTTCCTTTGCATCGACTTTTCATCCTATTGAGAACGTTTATTCTCAATATATAGAAAGCGACGTTTTTAGTCTGACAGGGTTCCGTAAGGATTCAGTAAAAGTGCACTGCAGAGCGAGTGGTGAGCCGGTACGTACGCATTTCACACACCGGCTCAGGGTTTATTTCTTGCGCAGAGGCACGTCTTTCAACAGCCAGGTCAAGGCAAAGGCCAGCGCCATTACTCCCGCCGCAATCTGGTACACCGAGTGGATCGCCCCGCCGAAGGCCTGCAGGTAGTCGTTTTGCAGTTGCGCCGGCAAATGGTGCACGGCATCAGCCCCCAGTGAACGCGGCAGCTCTGCGCCCTCCGGCAGCAAAGTGGCCAGGCGGCTGTGCAGCACATTGGTGAAAATTGCGCCAAACACTGCCACGCCGATAGAGCCGCCAATAGAGCGGAACAGCGTGGCGCTGGAGGTCGCTACCCCCATATGCTTTGGTTCTACGCTGTTTTGCGCCGCCAGGATCATCACCTGCATCACCATACCCAGCCCCAACCCCAGCAGGCTGATGTAGAGGTACAGCAAATGCACCGGGGTCGAGTTCTTCAACGTCCCCAGCAACACCATGCCTGCCAAGGCACACAGGGTGCCGATAATCGGGAAAATGCGGTATTTGCCGCGCTTGCTGATCAACCGACCGCTGATGATCGAACTGAGCATAATCCCACCCATCAGCGGCAGCAGCTGCATCCCGGCCTGGGTAGGCGTGGAATCCTTCACTACCTGCAGATACAGCGGCAGAAAAGTCACCGATCCAAACAGTGACATACCAACGATAAAACCTATCAATGCACAGAGCACAAAGGTTCGATTACGGAACAGGTCGAGCGGAATAATCGGCTCGCTCGCCAGCCGCTCTTCGTAGATAAACCCGCCTATCGACACCAGGCCAAAGGCCAGAATGCACCACAGTTGACCGTCCGACCAGGCCATCACCGTACCGCCCTGGCTGGTAAACAGGATGATGCAGGTCAGTGCCGCCGCGAGATAACTGGCCCCGAGAAAATCAATCTCATGTTTAACCCGATTGACCTTCGACTGGAACACCGCGCCAATCACCAACAGCGCGAAAATCCCCAGCGGCAGGTTGATATAGAAAATCCAGCGCCAGGAGAAATGCTGCACCAGCAATCCGCCGATCAGCGGGCCGACCACCGTCGCCAGACCAAATACCCCGCCAAACAACCCTTGATAGCGTCCACGATCGGCCGGTGGGATCACATCGCCGACCACCGCCATGGTCACCACCAACAGACCCCCACCGCCCAGCCCTTGCAGCGCACGCATCAGGATAAGTTCCGTCATATTCTGTGCCAACCCACACAGCACCGAACCGAGCAGGAACACCACAATGGCGATCTGCAGCACTATCTTGCGACCGAACAGATCGCCAAACTTGCCATACAGCGGCACCACGATGGTGGATGCCAACAGATAGGCGGTCACCACCCACGACAGGTTCTCCAGGCCACCAAATTCGCCAACGATGGTCGGTAATGCGGTAGACACAATGGTCTGATCGAGTGCTGCCAGCAGCATAACCAGCAGCAGCGCGGAGAACAGCAAGCGGATCGAGGGTGCCTGTTCAGACGCCCTGCCGCTTTCTTCGTTGCCTGCTACGTTATCAATACCCATTTAGCCGAGCCTGCTTGTAATTAATTAATCGAGTAATTAATATATGGGTTATTCTTTTCTCCGGTCAATGGATCTCACCGCGATGACAGCACAAAACGTTCAAAAATCACGCCGCCCCGGTCGCCCCAGCGGCAGCGCCAATGGCGCAGAAAAGCGCGAGCATCTGCTCGACACGGCGCTAAATATGTTTGCCCGTCAGGGCATTGCCGAAACTTCACTCAACGCCATCGCCCGTGAGGCCGGCGTGACGCCAGCCATGCTGCACTACTACTTTCACAACCGTGAACAGCTGCTGGATGTGTTGATCGACGAACGTTTTATGCCGGTGAGGCTCGCTGCCAGCAGCGTTTTTGACGCTAATACCGACGATCCGGTGGCCGCATTTACCCAATTGGCGCAGCGGTTTATTGATATCTCCAGCGAGCACCCGTGGTTTCCCCCGCTGTGGCTGCGTGAGGTGATGAGTGATAACGGCGTATTGAAGCAGCGCATGAACGAGCGTTTTGGCGACACCCAGCGCAAAGGTGCGCTGCAATCGATCATCCGTTGGCAGGCGGAAGGTAAACTGCATGCCGGACTGGAACCCTCGTTGCTGTTTATCACCCTGTTTGGCATGACATTGTTGCCGTTGGCCACCGCGCCCAAATGGCACCGCGATGACAGCAACCCACTAAGCGCCGATATTATCGCCCGTCACGCCATTACGCTGTTGACCCACGGTCTGGGGCCACAAGTGTGATTGCAGGGCCAGAGCCGGCCCTGCACGGTTACCCGACTTAAACCGCCGGCAGTTGATGGGTCACGCAGTGAATGCCCCCGCCGCCTGCGGCAATGGCGTCAATATTCAACTGCACGACTTCACGATCCGGATAAAGCCCGGTTAAGAGTCGCAACGCCTCACCATCCGCTTCCGGATCACCAAATTCAGGAGCGATAACCGCGCCGTTGATCACAAAGTAATTGATATATCCCGCAGCAAAGTCCGGATTACCCTTGCTGAAACGGCTAAGGCGCGGTTCCATCGGCGGCGACATGGTATGTATCTGCAACTTGCGGCCATCGGCATCGATCGCCTGTTTGAGGATCGCCAAATGCGCCTGGGTCACTTTATGGTCGTAAGAGTCGGGATCGGTATCCAGATTAGCCACCACGACTCCCGGGCTGGCAAAACGGGCGTAGAAATCGACGTGGGCGTCGGTGATGTCTTTGCCTTTAATCCCCGGCAGCCAGATGATTTTGCGCAACCCGAGCATCTCTTTCAACTCTTGCTCCACCCGATCACGACTCCAGCCTGGGTTACGGTTCTTGTTGACCCAACTGCTCTCGGTCATGATACCGGTGCCGTGGCCATCCATTTCGATGCCGCCGCCTTCCCCCACCAGTCCGCTGCGCCATATGTTGGCCACACCGTAATGACTGGCTTCAAACGCCGCCAAACGCGCATCGTAGCGGTGCTGCTGTTTGTTGCCCCAGCCGTTAAAGTTAAAGTCCACCGCCCCCAGTTTGCCCGTCTGATTGACGACAAAATTGGCGCCAATGTCACGCATCCAGATATCATCAAGCTCGGTGACAATAAAGGTCACATTGTGGCTGCCGCATTTTTCTTCCGCCAGCCGACGCTCACTCTCACGGCAAAATACGGTTAGCGGTTGATATTGAGCGATCGCCCGAGCGATGCGCCCCAAAGCATCCTGCACACCCGCAGTGTAATCAGCCCAAATAGCCCGCTGCGCACCGAAGGCGATAAAAGCGCGTTGCTGCTCCTCGCCTTCATCCGGCATACGCCAGCCCTCTCCTCGCACGGCTGGCGCGGCATGGGCGGATAACGTCAGCCCCATGGATGCCGTCAGGCTCATGCCGGCAATCAGGGATGCCTGCTTAATAAATTCACGACGCGTTGACATGCTTAGCTCCTGTATTGCCGTCATTTAAATAAGATATTCTGTTCAGTGAAAGACGGCGTGATTTCGATGTAATACATGTTAAAGCTTCCAACGCTGCCATAACAAAGGATACATTTAGCAGACACCTGATTAGATAGGCTTATCAATAATGCTAAAGCACTGGCCCCCGATGAACGCGTTACGTGGTTTTGAAGCCGCTGCCCGCCTGGGCAGTTTCCACCAGGCCGCCGATGAGCTGCACCTCACCCAGTCGGCGATCAGTCAGCAAATACGCAGCCTGGAAGCCTATCTGGAACAACCGTTGTTTTTCCGCAGCGGCCGCAGCGTCAGCCTGACCGACGCCGGGCACGATCTGTACAGCACCGCCCAAGTGATGCTGCAACAACTGGCAGTCGGCATCCGCCGTCTGGATCAATACCGCAAACCTAACCAACTGATCGTCAATACCACTCCGGCGTTTGCCCGTCACTGGCTGGTGCCGAACCTGAAAAGCTTTCATCGGCAGCACCCGGATATCGACCTTTGGCTGTTCACCACCTTCGCCCCACCGGATATGGCGACGGAAACCGTCGATCTGGCGATCCGTGACGATCTCAGCGCACAAGCCGAATGCAGCCTCCGGGTATTACATCAGGACCGACTCTATCCGGCTGGCCATCCTGACGTACTGAAACTGGAGGCTGAGCAACGAACCACTCTGCACGGCGAACGTGAGATGGACTGGAGCCATTGGGCCGTTCAGGGCGGCGTCAATGTCGGGCAAAGCAGTCACGGGCTGAATTTTTCAGATCCTGGCCTGTTACTGGATGCCGCCTGCGATGGCCTGGGGATCGCGCTGGTCAGCCAATTGCTGGCCCGACAGGCGCAGGCAAAAGGCGTGTTGCAACCCCTGACGGAACAAAGCGTACGCGGACCCCACTGGGCCTGGCTTGTCCACCGCGACAGCGAACAGAGTCCTCATACCCGGCAGTTTTGTGAGTGGTTGCTAACTCAGTTGCCGTCCACCGTTTAACGCTCCAGTTCACGGATCCATGCAGCGGATAAAGCATGGCGGATTGAGCGATGCTACCTTCAATCAGGCGCCCGAAAACCTGCACAGAATGGCGCTAAGTAATTGTTGAGATTGAAGTCACCTGCCATCGTTCAATTCGAAAAGGAACCGCTATGCATTCTGGCTTATTGAAAACCTTAGCACTCAGCGTGGCACTCGCCACTCTTAGCCCCTCGGTGTTGGCCGCAAATCTGAATGCCGGCGCCGTAGCGGCACCGGATCAATACGGTGCCAAAGTGGCCGCACAAATTTTGCAGGCCGGGGGTAACGCGGTCGATGCGGCAGTCGCCACCGCTTTTACCCTGGCAGTGACCTACCCGGAAGCCGGTAACATTGGCGGCGGCGGCTTTATGACGCTGTACGTCGACGGCAAACCCTATTTCCTCGACTACCGTGAAATCGCCCCCAAAGCCGCTACCAAAACCATGTACCTGAACGAAAAAGGTGAAGTGATTGAAAACCTCAGTTTGGTGGGGACCAAGGCCGCCGGAGTGCCCGGCACGGTGCTGGGGTTGTGGGAAGCACATAAACGCTTTGGTAAATTACCCTGGGCGGAGCTGTTGACCCCGGCCATCGGCTACGCGCAGCAAGGTTTTAAGGTCGCCGATCAGCAATATCAGTACCGTGAAGACGCCAACAAGCTGTTCGCCGGAAAAACCAACTTTGGCGATTACTTTGGCAGTATGAAGCCCGGCGCGGTGTTTAAACAACCGGAGCTGGCCAAAACGCTGGAGCGCATCGCCAATAAAGGCGCCGAAGACTTCTATCAGGGGGAAACGGCCAAACTGCTGGTGGCCCAGATGCAGCACGATGGCGGCCTGATTACCCAGGCCGATCTGACTGACTACCGGGTGAAATGGCGTGAACCGATGCAAATCTCCTGGCGCGGCAATACCCTTTACACCGCCCCGCTGCCCAGTTCTGGCGGCATTGCGCTGGCGCAGTTGCTGGGGATCAAAGAAGATCGTGCCGCCGACTTCAAAGGCGTAGAACTTAACTCCGCACGTTATATTCACCTGCTGTCGGAAATAGAGAAACGCGTGTTTGCCGATCGCGCCGATTACCTCGGCGACCCGGACTTTGCCAAGGTGCCGGTAGCTCAACTGGTCGCGCCGGACTACCTGCAAAAACGCGCAGCGGAGATCAACCCCACCGCCATTTCGCCAACCGAAAAAGTACGTCCTGGCTTAGAACCGCACCAGACTACCCATTTCTCGATTGTTGACGCCCAGGGCAATGCGGTCAGCAACACCTATACGCTGAACTGGGACTTTGGCAGCGGTGTGGTGGTGAAAGGGGCTGGCTTCCTGCTGAATGACGAGATGGATGACTTCAGCGCCAAACCGGGCGTAGCCAACGCTTTTGGCGTGGTCGGCAGCGATGCCAATGCCGTTGAACCGGGTAAACGCATGCTTTCATCCATGAGCCCGACCATTATCACCCGTGACGGGAACGTCAGCCTGGTGATTGGTACCCCCGGCGGCTCGCGCATTTTCACCTCGATTTTCCAGGTGATCAACAACATCTATGATTACCAACTGCCATTGGACAAAGCCGTGGCCGCCCAACGCGTTCATCACCAACTTCTCCCTAAAGACACTATCTTCTTCGACAGCTTTGCCCCATTGACCGGCAAAGTAGCGGAACAACTTAAAGCCATGGGCTATAAGCTGGAAGATCAGGGCTGGTATATGGGGGATATTCAGGCGATCCGCGTCAACGGCGATACGCCAGAGACGGCGTCCGACCCTCGTGGCCGCGGTGTGGGATTGGTGGTGAAAAAGTAACGATAAAAACCGGGCGGCTTCACAGTAAGCCCGCCCGGTTGGCTTTATTACCTCGCAGCCGTAGCCGCTTTAACGGCCCCTTGAGTCAATTCACCATAAACCACCTGCCCACGGAAACCGCGACGTACCTGCTGGAACAGTTCGCGGAATGCCGGGTAATCCTGCGGCTGACAGAGGGCATCCTTGCCGCGAACGGCATTCATCTGCAACCGATGGTTAACCACCACCTGCCGTCCCTCCAGCTGCCATGTCACCCGGTATTCACCGGCGGCATTATTGAACTGCTGGTTCTTTGGAACCGCAATGATCGGCACGCCGGTGGGCAAACTCAGACGATAGGTCTCATCATAGCGTTGTGCGGTGCAATAGAACGGCGTTTCGTTGGTCGGTGCCGACGTCGTCGAGTAAAGCGTACGGAAAGATTTCCCACCGGGCGGCGTTGGCACCGTCATCCCGCCTACCACGCCAAAATCGACATAGTCCTCGGCCTTGAAACGATAGCTGTAACCAAACTGCTTTTTGAGATCGAGTGGATCGCCATGCAATGCAATTTCACCACGGCCATCAATACCGGAAGACGCCATAATGGTTTCTTCCACCCGTGCCTGGTTTTGCTGGTTAAGTTGGGAAAAATAGCCCCTCAGGTCAATCTCATCCACCTCACCCAGCTTGCGCTCCGTCTGCCCACGCATATTGCCCGCTTTATCGAAGACAAAGTCCACGCTGAGTGACGTGTTATTACGCAGTTCATCATTGTCTGGGGTGCGTGCCAATTTCGCTTCGCGCGTGATCAATACCGGCGCCCCGAGATCGGCCCCCGGCAGTTGACCAAAACGAGCCCAGGGATTGGTGGAATCCAGATACAGATTGAATTCCGGCACGTAGGTAATCGCGTGGTTGAAGCGCCCCAACAGCGGCACCGTTGGCAGAGTTGGCCCTTCATCCATGCCGATCAGCACCGGCGAACTGACGATGCCCTTGGCGGCCAACAACGCCTCCAGCAGCACCACGTGATCCTTGCAGTCCCCGTAATGGTTATCAAGGATACTCTGCGCCGAATTGGGCTCCAGCCCACCGTTGCCCAAATACACGGCAACGTAGCGAATATTCTGTGCCACCCAGCGGTAGATCGCCGCCGTCTGCTCACGACGATCGCTGATACCGCTGGTGATTTTATCCGCCAGGGCTTGCACTGCCGGGGTGACTTTCGCCGCCTGGCCGGCTTTCAACTGGTAGGCTTTGGCCAACTGCGGCCATTCACGGTAGGTGCTGGCCATGATGGTTGGGCTGAACGTCCAACTGTTCGCCGACCAGTTCTGGGCCTTTAGCGGATCGCTGCGCTGATAACGCCAGCGCCAGTGTGCCTGGCCATCGCGCACCTGCGGCGCATTGCCACCTTCCACGCCACGGGTAAACACATGCATCGGCAAATCTGCCGGCGCGAGCAGGTTAACTTCCGCGTCATCAAATTGATCGAATACGCTGAAGGTTTCCCACAGGCCAAAGTAATCAGGGAAATACGGCGTGTTTTGCGTGCGACGCAGTTCATACACCACGCGTGAACCCGGTGCCAGGTTGGAGAACACGATAACCCGCACCTTGCGATCGGCATACAAGGGCGCCGAGGCGCTGGAATAACTTTCCTGGGTATAGATGCGATCGGGCGCCACATCATGGCGCTGGCCATCGGCGGTCAACGTATAAGCGGAGAGCACCTCCAGCGTTTCCATTTTCTCACTGTAACTCAGGCGGATTTGGCTGAATTTCTCGACCGCGGCTTTGGTTTTTAGCAGGACTTCGTAGCTCTCGGTTTTCACATTGCTGGCATTGGCTCGCACTTGATAATCGGCGCGGTAACGCACAAAGCTAAAATCATTACGGGCAGCGTTTTCCTGCGCGGTAGCCGTCGGGGCCTCTGCAGCCAGCAGCGTTGCCGGTTGCGCCGCAGTCAGACCGGCAAGCAAAAGTATCGAGGGAACAACAATTTTCATCTTCAGTCCTTGAAGGTTGTTAAACCATGACGGTGGCCTTAATCAGGCGCGGCACAATAGTATAAATGAGAAGCGTTTTCAATAAAATACCGATTCGCCTGACAGGATCCGAGGTATCATTCGGGGCAGCAACTTTCAAAGTACAAAGGCCACGTTTTAAAAGGAAGGCAATTTATGGAAAATATCATTATCGAAAAAGCGAAAAAAACCGATGCGGCAGAAATTGTAAGGCTCATCTCCCTGGCAGATAAAGATGCCGTATTGGCTCTTTCCGGTAAGGATGATATTAACGATGCCCTCCACCAGTACGAAATCAATTTCAGTCGTGATGATATCTACTTCAGTTACAGAAACATCTTTGTCGCCAGAAGCCACAGCGGGATCCTGGGTTGTATCCTCTACTTTCGCGGTGAAGATGAATCCGGTTTTCAGTCCATCACCGAACATTTGCCCGATATGGAAAATGAGTCTGAACCGGATGAAATCTATATTGATTCTCTGGCGGTGTTACCGGAATGCCGGGGTAAGGGTATAGCCAAACGTTTGGTTAATCAGGTGACGCTTGAGGCCAAAAAACAGGGTTTCCAAAAGGTCGGTTTGCTGGCCGACAAGAGTAAACCCTATCTGGGCAGAATGTATCAAACGCTGGGGTTCAACGTGACGGCGGAGGTCAATCTGCTCAACGACCATTATCAAAAGATGACCTTTTACACAGCCCCCCTGCCTGAGTGACCCAATGGGACTAGCCTTGCTCTATCAGCATCACCGCCGTGGTATCCGCTGCCAGGGCTTCGAAAATGTGCTCCCGATCGGCGGAGTAGCTGATGTAATCCCCCGGACTCAACTCCACCGCCTGATCCTTCGGCCCGACTAGCGCCCTGCCACTACTGATAATCACATGCTCAATGGTGCCCGGCATATGCGGGCGCGAAATGCGTGCCTCGCCCGGCTGCACGCTCAGGCGGTAAATATCGCGCTGCGCGCCCGGCGGACAGGTCGCCAACAAGGTCGCGGCGTAATTGGCCTGCTCGGAAACGGTGGTCACCCCTTCATTGGAGCGGATCACCTGCACGTGCTGACGCGGCTGGGAGATTAACCGGCTGACCGGCACATCCAGCGCCATCGCCAACGCCCACAGCGTTTCCAGACTGGGGTTACCGTTGCCGGTTTCCAGCTGCGAAAGCGTCGATTTTGCTATACCCGCCCGCCGGGCCAACTCGGTAACCGACAGCCCCAGCCGCTCGCGTTCGCGGCGAATAGCGCTAGAAAGCAGGCCAATAGGAGTGAGGTTACTGTCGGTATTAGCGCTCATTGTTCACCATATCATCCATTTGTTCGACTTGACGAACGGCCGCAGGCTGTTCATCATAATGTTCAGTTGTTCATTTTAATGGTAACTGCCGATGTCGGCAAGCACTGAGCGCAAACGGGGAGAAGGTGAATGAAGGTGAAAACCAGCGGCGTATGGCAGATGACGCTCGCCATGATGATTTCCGGCACCGTAGGCTGGCCGGTGGTGATGCTGGGGCAACCGGCTACCACGGTGGTCTTCTGGCGTTGTGCCTTTGGCGCGCTGGCGATGCTGGTTGCCTGCGCCCTGCTCGGCCTGCTGAAAAAGGGCCGGTTAACCCGGCGACAGGCCGCAATAGCGGTACTGGGTGGGATCGCGCTGGTGTTGAACTGGACGCTGTTATTTGCTGCCTATTCCTACGCCTCTATTGCCGTGGCAACGGTCACTTACCACGTGCAACCCTTTATGTTGGTCGGGCTGGGGCTGTTGTTTTTTGGTGAAAAACTGACCGCAAACAAAATCGGCTGGCTGCTGCTGGCCTTTGGCGGCATGTTGCTGATTATTACCGGAAAACATGAAGGCGCTGCTTCCGGATCCCATTACTTTACCGGTGTGATGCTGGCGCTGGGTGCGGCTTTTATGTATGCGGTCGCGGCAGCGATTGTCAAACAGTTGAAAGGGGTGCCACCGCATCTGATCGTGTTGATTCAGCTCACCGTTGGCGTGGTGCTGTTGGCCCCCTTCGCCGGGCTGGACGCTCTGCCATCAACGGCAAATGCCTGGCTGCTGCTGGCAACCCTTGGCCTGGTGCATACCGGGTTGATGTCTTCGCTGTTGTACAGCGCGATCCAGAAAATCCCGACCAGCCTGGTGGGTGCCTTGTCGTTTATCTATCCGTTGGTGGCGATTATCGTCGACTGGGCGGTGTTCGGCCACCGCCTGAGCCTGATGCAACTGTTGGGCGCTGCGGCCATCTTGCTGGCGGCGGCGGGCATGAATTTTGGTTGGCGGCTGTTGCGGGCGAAGAAAAAGCCCTGTCTGGCGGACGAGAGCCAAACGCCTTAAGACCCGTTTTTATCACCGATACACATCAGGCAGGGTTATCCCAAAAATATCAAAAGCTCAGCAAAATAAGGTATTCGCCCCGTTGAGAAATAGCTGTTATTTATTGAGACAGACATGGCGGAGGAACAAACGATGACGCTTTATTTGTGGAATAACCGACTGAAACAGCGCGTCCGTTTCAGCTACTGGAATGAGCTGTGCGTGACTCAGTGACTGCTCCCCGCCGTAAACGGCGAGGCTTCCCACTTCTCAGGCCGCAACCGTCGATATGACAGATTTACGCTGGCCTCCATGGGCAGAAACGACGAGTCCCGCCGCCTGTAAATCCGTTATACCCTTGTGCTGGATGTTGATGGCCGCGTTAATATCGCGGTCATGCTCAACACCACACGCCGGGCATGGCCAGATACGTTTATTCAGCGGCATTTCCGTCATTTTATAACCGCAGCAATGGCAGGTTTTAGAGCTGGCAAACCATTGATCAATTTTCACCAGGTGTTTGCCGGACTGCTCCGCTTTGTATTCCAGTTTCATCACGAACCCAGACCACGACGCATCCGCAATGTGCCGCGCCAGCTTGTGATTTTTCATCATGAGCATTCAAGAATGCCTCCTGTTCGGTAGTCGGGTACAGGCGTACTTTAGTGGCTCTTTTCATCATGGACGCTCACCGATAATCAGCTTGTACTGTATGACCTTAGGAAGCCTTTGACCAGAAAATGTGCATCACTATAAGTTGACCGGTTATCTTCACCGTTGCCATTGGGTCAGCAAATGCGTTGTCCATTCTGGACGAGTTTTTATCTCACCGCAGCGCAACAATCGAAACACTGAAAACCTATGTACCATCGCAGAAAATACCTGATTAGCTCCCCTTATATCCCCGCCCGAGGGGGCGAGAGTTTACGGGGCAAATGCTAAATTGGGGGCCTGCAATGGCCCCCGCCAATTTAACGAACCTATCTATTTACCAAACCTATCTATCTTCAGTCTCACTGCGTAAGCGGCTGACTTGCGCCTGCAGGTCAGGCCACGGCGCTTTCCCGGCGTAACTTTGCCGCAGGAAATCAAGCAACGCCGCAATCTGTCCATCGTTCAGGTTATGACGGAATGCCGGCATATATCCCAGATTGATATTGGCCGGCCGCTGGATACCATCCAGCACCACCCTAATCGCATTGTCTGGCGTATCGGCAAACAGATTGGTATTCAGCGCCAGTGAAGGCCTGACACCGGCCATTTGCGCCCCCTTTTCCTGAGCATGGCAAGCCATGCAGGCTCCGGAGAAAATACGCGCCCCTTCGGTGGTTAACGGCTGCGTTTTTAACTCTGCCCAGTCGTTCAGTCTTTGTGCCTCCGCAGCCTTGGCTTGCGCCGGGTGGTAGCTGCGGAGATAGGTAGCGATGGCCTGCAGGTCCTGCTCCGGCAGGCGTGAAAGCCCCTCTTCGATTACCGGTGCCATCGGCCCTGCCGCTACGCCGTGATTTGCCGAGTATCCGCTGCGCATAAAGCTGAGGAGATCCTGCCGGGTCCAATCCAGCGGTGCCACCGAACTGCCGGTAAGCGACGGCGCCGTCCAGGCCTCCGCCACGCCGCCGGTCAAGTGCGCACTGCCGCCTTTTTCGCCAAACATCAGATTGCGGGGTGAATGACAGGCGCTGCAATGACCCAGCCCCTCGGTAAGATAGGCTCCCCGGTTCCATTCGGCGCTTTGGTCGGGGTCTGCCTTCATCGCGCCCGGCGTCAGGAATAGCCAGTTCCAGGTGACTATGCCCTGGCGAATATTAAACGGAAAACTCAGTGCGGTAACGGGTGGCTGGTAGTTCACCGCCGGTTGTGACATCAGATAGGCGTATAACGCCTGCAGATCTTCGTCACTGGTACGGGTAAAGGCGGTATAGGGGAAGGCAGGATAGAGATAGCGCCCCTGGCGATCGACCCCATGACGCATTGCCCGTTCAAAGGCAGCATACGACCATTTGCCAATGCCGGTTTCGTTATCCGGAGTGATGTTGGTGGTGTAGATGGTGCCGAATGGGATCTCCATCGCCAGCCCGCCGGTATTGCGTTTACCGCCCGGCCGGGTATGGCAAACCGAACAGTCGCCGAGATCGGCCAGCATTTTACCACGGACAATCTGTTGCTGACTAAAAACCTGGGTCTCGTTCACATCACGAGGCGCAATTTCCGGCTGCCAGCTGATAATAGCGCCGGTGACTGCTACGGCGATGACGGCCAGGCTGCCCCATCCAGCGGCTTTCTTTAATTTGCTCATAATGACTTATCCCTGGTTGCTGCGTTGGCGGAAGCCTGCTGTTTTAACGCTTTCAGCACCTGCTCGGGAGTAAAGGGTACCTCCCGCAGGCGCACCCCCAGCGCATCAAATAACGCATTGGCGATAGCGGCCGCACTCGGCACCGAAGCCGATTCTCCCGCCCCCATCGGCGGCTCATCCGGATAGTCCAGCAATTGAACATCCACCTGCGGCAACTCGTCAAAACGCAGGATCGGGTAGCCGCCCCAGTCCAGCGACGTCACCGCCGAAGCGTCAAAGGTGACAAACTCTTTCAGCACCCGGCTGGCGGACTGAAGAATATTGCCATGCACCTGATGGCGCACTCCGGCCGGGTTGATGATGCGTCCGCAGTCATGGGCAACAAAGATTTTATCGAGCTTGATCTGGCCGCTGTGGCGATTGACGCTAAGGTCACACACCCAGGCAGCCCAGGCGGCGCCGAAACCGGGGAATTTGCTGTGGAAGTAACGCGCATAGGCAAAGCCACGTCCCGTGACCCACGCTTGCGTATCCGGTGCCGGGTTGCGATGCGACGGCCCCTGCTGCCAGTTAGCCTGTTTCTTCAGCGCATTGATCAACGCGACCGCACGCGGGTCTTTCAGATATTGCAGGCGGAAAGCGATCGGATCCTGCCCGGCATGCCATGCCAGTTCATCAATCCACGACTCATGGGCGAACACGTTGGGCAGCGCCGACACCCCGCGCATCCAGGAAGCCCGAACGATTGGCGCAGCGTCCTGGCAAATTACTCGCATGTTCGGATATTCATACTGTGGAATGGCGGTTCTGTCGCCCATCTGCTGTACGTCGGCCCGATTGGCCACCTTGCCGGTCAATACCAGTGACAATGTCACGGCATTATTGGAAGGATAACTGGTTTTCAACTCATAGGCCGCCACCTGCCGGTGCTGATCCAGCCCACCGCGAACCCGAATCAACTGCCCGGTGCCCTTGGGCTCCCAGCCAGACTCTTGCTCGCGCATCAACTGCACCCTGACCGGTTTGCCGGTCGCCTGTGATAACAGTGCGGCATCTGCCGATACGTCATCGGCGCAGTTGCGGCCATAGCAACCTGAGGCCTCCATACGGTTGATGTGCACCTGCTCCGGCTGCCGGTCGAGCAAATGGGCAATGTCTTTACGCAGATCGTGAGGGTTTTGCGTGCCGGACCAAATTTCTGCATGCTCACTGCTGACGTCGGCCACCGCACAGGAAGGCCCGATGGAAGCATGCTGATGATAGGGCCAGACGTAATCGGCATTCACCTCGGTATGTAACGACCCCAGCGCGGCATCGACCCCGGCATCATCACGCAGTACGCGGTCGGTTTTCGGGTTAGCCACCAACGCCGCATGCAGCCCATCCGCCGAGAGATCCGGTAGCCCGGACCACGGGCGCCACACGGTTTTCAATTGGCGCATGGCTGCGATCGCCTGCTCTTCACGCTCGGCCACGATGCCGATAAAATCGTTAATCACCACCAGCTTTACGATACCTGGCAAATGAGCAATGGAAGCTCTGTCCACCGACAGCAGCCCACTGCCCAGCGGGGCACTGCTGTCAGCCCCGGTATAAGGCGGCCGCACCACTCTGCCGTGCAGCATGCCCGGCAGGCGAAGATCGTGCACATAGGTCAGTTGGCCGGTGACCTTGGCCGGGATATCCACCCGTGGCACCGCCTTGCCAACGTAACGACTCTCCGTCACGCTCTTCAACATGACCGTTTTATCCAGTGCCACCTGTAAGTTTTGCCCGCTGGCCAGATCGCCATAACTCAGGCTGACGTGGGGTTTATCCGCTGCAAATACCCGGCCATTTTCTGCACGCAGCCTGTCCACCGGCAACGCGAAAGCGCGAGCGGCCAGCCCCAACAGCAATTGCCGCACCTGTGCCGCCGCCTGACGCAGCGGTATTGAAGTCACCTGAATGGTGGCACTGGCGATGGTCGGCCCCTGATCCGGCGTGCGCTGGGTATCCCCCAGAATGACCGTAACCTGATCAAAAGGGACGCAGATCTCATCGGCAACAATTTGCGCCAATGCCGTGCGAATGCCGGTACCGAGATCCACATGGCCGTTAAAGGCGGTGACCCGGCCGTCGGCGGTCAGACCGATAAAACTGTCCACGCGATCCAGCGGCAAACTGCCCAGGGTGGCAGGCTCGGCGGCAAGGGTATTAAGCGAAACCGGCAACAGGCTGCTGACCATCACCACGCCACCGGCCTGTAACAGGCGGCGGCGGGTTATTTCCAGGCGGCTCATGCCTGCCCCCTTTCAGCCAACAGCTGCCGGGCTTTGGCGGCGGCGCGCAGGATTTCGATATGGGTGCCGCAACGACACAGGTTATAGGCCAGTTCGTTTTTGATTTGTTGTTCATCGGCCTGCGGATTGCGCTCAAACAGAGCGACCAGCGTCATGATCATGCCGTTGGTGCAATAACCGCACTGTGCGGCCTGCTCATCGATAAAGCCTTGTTGCACCGGATGCAATTGCCCCGCTTCACCGAGGCCTTCCAGCGTGGTAATGGATTTATTGAGCGCACCGCTCAGAGGAATGGAACAAGAACGAGCAGCAACGCCATCGACCAGCACCGTACAGGCACCACACTCCCCCAAACCACAGCCGTATTTGGGGCCGTTTAGGCCAAGATCGTTGCGTAACACGTAGAGTAAAGGCGTCTCGGGCGAGACGTCGTCAAGCGCGACCATCCGGCCGTTTATTTTGATTTCCATGGTGAAATATATCCTTAACTAAACGGATTTCTCCGTAATATCACTGCGGTGAATGATTCACAGCCTGCTAATTATAATCATTAGAACACTTAGTGATGTTAAGGGTATGTAGCGTGAATTGCTTTACCGAAAAGTGGGTATTTATTATGAATTTCCGTACTTTTAAGTCCGACAGGCAGAAAAAAACCGGCGCAGAAGGATCCACGCCGGGTCGAACATCAGCAGACGCCGTTAGCGCTCAGACTGCCGAGAAAGCCCATGATTAGGGAGAGCGCCCCTCGGTGCGCCAGGCCCGGGTATCTCGGAATCAAAGGCAGCCTTGTCATTAGCCTCGGGGAACTGTTAGCGCCCTTTGGCCAGCTTGTGCAAGGTCGCTGCCAGCAGATCCACTTCTTCGTAAGTATTGTAAAACGCCAGTGAAGGCCGCACCGTGGCCTCTACGCCAAAGCGCCGCAGGATCGGCTGCGCACAGTGATGACCGGAGCGCACCGCAATGCCTTCATGGTTTAGCGCATTCCCCACCTCCTCGGTACGATAACCGCTCAGCACAAACGACAGCACGCTGGCCTTATTGGCTGCGGTGCCAATCAGACGCAGGCCGGGAATACGAACCAACCGATCGGTGGCATACTGCAGTAACTCATGCTCGTAACGATTGATATTGTCCAGCCCCAGACGTTCGACATAGTCCAGTGCCGCCCCAAGCCCCACCGCATCGGCGATGTTGCCGGTTCCCGCCTCAAACCGAGCCGGTGCCGGCTGATACAGCGTTTTTTCAAAGGTGACGTCGGCAATCATATTACCGCCCCCCTGCCACGGTGGCAGAGTGTCCAGCAGCTCTGCCTTACCGTACACCGCACCAATACCCGTTGGGCCAAACACCTTGTGGCCTGAGAACACGTAAAAATCCGCGTCCAGCGCCTGCACATTGACTTTCAGGTGCGAGACCGCCTGCGCCCCATCGACCAGCACCCGCGCGCCGACCTGATGCGCCAGCGCAATCACCTCCTCCACCGGGGTCACCGTGCCCAACGCGTTGGACACCTGGGTAATGGAAACCAGACGGGTACGCGATGACAACAGTTTGCGGTATTCTGCCAACAGAATTTGCCCGCTATTGTCCACCGGGATCACCCGAATTTTCGCTCCCACGCTGGCGGCGAGCTGCTGCCAGGGCACGATGTTGGCGTGGTGTTCCAACTGAGAAACCACGATCTCATCGCCTTCGCCAATGTGCTGACGACCAAAGGTATTGGCAATCAGATTGATGGCCTCCGTCGCGCCACGGGTAAAGATGATTTCCGCCGCCGATTTGGCCCCGAGAAAGCGGGCTACGCTATTTCTGGCCCCCTCATAGGCATCAGTAGCCCTGGCGGCCAGTTCATGCGCCGCCCGGTGGATATTCGAGTTCTCATGCGCATAAAAATACGCCAGCCGATCGATCACCACCTGCGGCTTATGAGTCGTCGCCGCGTTATCCAGCCACACCAGGGGTTTGCCATTGACCCGCTCCGCAAGGATGGGGAAATCGCGACGTACGGCGTGGACATCAAAACTGCTGCGCGGTTGCTGTTGCGGCGTTGCTTCGCGCCCGGGCCGCCCCTGTTCCAGAAAATAGTAGTTTCCGCTGGCATTATCCTGCGCAACACCATGGACCGATAACGGGACAGCCGGAAACAGCGAGCCAATCACCGCCTCCAGCCCGCCATTAATCGCCCCCGCAAAAGGTTGATCGCTAAGCGAGTCTTGACCGGTGAGCGCCTGGTTCGCCAGGCTGTCTAACCCCGCCTCCGACGGCTGACGCTGGTTTTCTTTCAAAAAATAGAAGCCGGCGCTCGCCACCGGCCCCTGCGGTTGAGGCAGCGTGGGCGGTGCCAGAAAAGCCTGTCGCTGCACGCGCTGCTGGCGGCCAGACAACGTTGGCGTTTCAGGCACCTCGGTGGCCAGTGTCGGCTCCAGCGCCGGAGCATAGGACTGTGGCAGTACCGTCGCAGCCTGTTCACCCTCGGCAGCCTGCGGCAACGTCGCGCCAATCTCGCGTCCAGGCAAGGCACTGAAGATCTGATTGGCCAAATTGGCCAAGGCGTTGACGTCCGGCAAACCGGCTGGAGGCTGCGCCTGGTGGGGCAATGAACTACTTGTAACTGTCTGGATAGTCATGATATTTGCTCACATCAACATCGTCTAAAACGGCAACGGCATCTTCGGTCAGAACCGCCAATGAGCAATAAAGTGAGATCAGGTAGGAGGCGATCGCATTGCGGTTAATCCCCATAAAGCGCACCGACAGCCCCGGACTCTGTTCACCGGCGACGCCCGGCTGATACAGACCGATCACACCCTGGCGTTTTTCGCCGGTACGCAACAGGATAATCTTGGTTTTACCCTCGTCATCGATCGGTAACTTATCGGATGGGATCAGCGGCAGACCGCGCCAGGTGAGGAACTGCGAACCAAACAGGCTGACGGTCGGTGGTGGCACGCCACGGCGAGTGCACTCACGGCCAAAGGCTGCAATGGCCAGAGGATGGGCCAGGAAGAAACCCGGTTCCTTCCACACTTTGGTGATCAATTCGTCCAGATCGTCGGGCGTCGGCGCGCCGGTCAGGGTAGAAATACGTTGCGACTCATCAACGCTGGCCAACAACCCGTACTCAGGGTTATTGATCAGCTCATTCTCCTGGCGCTCTTTAATGGTTTCAATCGTCAGACGCAGCTGTTCGCGAATTTGATCGTGCGGGCTGCTGTATAAATCGGATACCCGGGTATGCACATCCAGAATGGTGGTCACGGCATTAAGAAAATACTCGCGCGGCGCCTCTTCGTAATCAACATAGGTTTGCGGTAATAATCCTTCATCTCGCTGCGAGCAGGCAACCTGCACATTGAGCGGATTTTTTACCTTGTTAAGCCGGAATATACCCGCTTCTACCGGCGTCCATTGCAGTAGATGCACCAGCCAGCGCGGCGTCAGAATAGATAATTGCGGGGCGGTTTTTGTTGCGTTGGCCAATTGCCGCGCAGCATTATCCCCTAATGCAAGCCGGGCTTCATTTTGTTGTGACATCGGGTGATTCTCCTGAAAAAATAGGTGGCGAATAAATAATGGCGAATAAATAATTAAGAACTGCCAATCAAATAGCGCGTTAATATCATTAAATAGCAACAAACCTACTATTAGCGAATAGCGTCACCCCCTGTGGAATAATTAATAATAGCGAACCATTAGCATCAAATCCCGGAACCAAACTCCTGGCTGTCACTCTGGATATTGGCCTGGCGGATATTGCTGCCGGGTTTTACGCTGCGCGTCAGCCACACATTGCCGCCAATAGAAGAACCTTTGCCGATGGTGATCCGGCCCAACAAGGTGGCCCCGGCATAGATAACCACATCGTCCTCGATAATCGGGTGGCGTGGCTGCCCTTTCTGCAAGATGCCGGACTCTTCGGTCACAAACCGCTTGGCACCCAGCGTCACTGCCTGATAGAGCCGCACTCGCTTGCCGATAACGGCGGTTTCGCCAATCACCACGCCGGTACCGTGGTCAATAAAGAATCCGTCGTCAATTTGCGCGCCGGGATGAATATCGATACCGGTTTCACCATGCGCCTTCTCCGCGATAATCCGTGCCAACAGCGGCACGCCCACCTGATAGAAATAGTGTGCCAACCGATGATGGATAATGGCGTTAACGCCGGGGAAACACAGTAAAACCTCGTCAACGCTGCGTGCCGAAGGGTCGCCATGGTAGGCCGCCAGAACGTCGCTATCCAGACGACTGCGGATTGTCGGCAGCACGCTGGCGAACTGGCGAACCAGCGCCACCGCTTTCAGATTGATGGCTTCGTCGTCGCCGGGCGTCGCGGCCTGCTCGTCCGAACGGCTGAAACTCAGGGCCAGACGCACCTGAGCCAATAAGGCATTCAGTACCGCATCCAGCGTATGGCCAACATAGTAATCTTCGCTTTCATGACGTAAATCGTCCGGCCCCAGCCGCATCGGGAAGAGTATGGCCCGCAGGGATTCGGCAATCTGGTTGACGACCGCTCTGGAAGGCAGTTCCTTGTGCCCGGATCGCGAAGACTGGCCACTGCGCTCACGCCAGAGTAGCCGCGTGGTGCGCAGTTCGTTCACAATGTCGGCCAGTTGCCAGTGGGCCTGTTCTTTTATCTGGAACAAGTTAGTCATATTTTCCCTTATTACATCGCTTCAAATGGCCGAAATTCCTGCTGGCAAACCTGCTTCAGGGGTGCCGATTATCGTCGGTAAACCACGGCAAATGGCGTGCTGCCTCAACCCCGCCCAGCACGCCATAGACTTGGGTGTAACCGGCCTTAAGGGCGGCAAGTCGGGCATCCGTGGAACGTTTACCGGTTTGGCACAGCAAAATGATCGGCTGCTGTTTATCGACAACCTTGCTTAACTCAATGAAAAAACGGGGATTGCGGATTTTATTCGACCCGGTTAACCAGGGAACCTGCGAGGAAGGCTCAACGTAACCGAAGGTCTTACGCTCTTCCGGGGTGCGAATATCCACCAACACTGCCGCTCCAAGCTTCACTAATTGCCAGCTCGCCTCCGGCGTCAGATCGCGTTCGAAAATCGGGGTGTTTGGCGTGCTTTGATGATCAGGGTACGGGCTATCAACATTGACCTTGGGATGGTTCTTAACCTGTTGTGCAGTCGCGTAATTTAATGTTACGGGCATATTAACCTCCGGCGTTTTCTCTATTTTTCAATCAGCTTATTCCCTTTGATTAATTCCAATCTATTACCCTTTTCAGAGCAGGAATAAATAACTTTTAATTAGGGTTTATAGTAAAAACATCTAGCCGGACTTAGCTAAAATACGGCTAATGAAAATCATTATGCGACTATCGGAAATAACCTTATTTTGGCGTTACTGCCGACATGTTACGGATTGCTGTTACCACTTTTTCTCCGTCGATCACATTCCGGGTAACACCCTTTTTTAACATCCTTCAGCGTGATATCTGTCGCAAAACCGCCTGCGGAAAACCGCTTTGATAGCCATAACGTATCATCGCTATTTTTAAACAGGTGAAACCATGACGACTCATACGCCCAATGAACTGCTGTTAATCGCTCCCGTGATGGAAAACCTGCTTGCCCGTCTTGAGGCAACCTTTGTGGTGCACCGGCTGTATGAGCAGGCGGACCCGGTCAATTTTCTGGCGACCCGCGGCGAAACCATCCGCGCGGTCGTCACCCGTGGCGATATCGGTGTCACCACGCCGGTGCTCGAGCAGCTACCGCAACTGGGGCTGATTGCAGTGTTCGGCGTCGGTACTGACGCCATTGACCTGAACTACACCCGTCAGCGCGACATCGCGGTAACAATCACCTCCGGCGCGTTGACCGAAGACGTGGCGGATATGGCGTTGGGGCTGCTGTTGGCCACCGCCCGTCAGTTATGCCACAACGACCGTTTTGTCCGTGACGGGCACTGGCTGCAGGAGGCACCGGGCTTATCGGTGCAGGTCAGCGGTAAACGACTGGGGATTTTTGGCATGGGCAACATCGGCCGCGCCATCGCCCAGCGCGCAGCCGGTTTCAACATGCGTATCCAATATGCCAGCCATCGGCAGGACACCACGCTGCCCTATGCTTATTACCCGGACTTGCTGGCGCTGGCGCGGGAAAGCGATTTTCTGGTGATCGCCATCTCCGGTGGTAAGGACAGCGCAGGCCTGGTGGACAAAACCGTATTTGATGCGTTGCCGGCGCATGCGCTGGTGATCAACATTGCCCGTGGCAGCATCGTCAACGAAAAGGACCTGATCGCCGCGTTGCAAAACGGTGACATTGCCGGTGCCGGGCTGGATGTCTATGCCCACGAGCCACAGGTGCCTGCCGAGCTGATCGCCATGAATAATGTCGTGTTGCAGCCGCATATTGCCAGTGCCACGCAGGAAACCCGGCAAAAAATGAGCGACATCGTATTTACCAACGTTGAAGCCTTTTTCAACCAGGCACCGTTACCCCACGCCATTGAGTAATTAAGCCGTTTCTTTCGAATTTATTATCGCCGTACCACAGAACCTCTTTATTGAATTGAGAGGTTCTCCCTGCGCCTTATAAAGAGAGATCGCCATGGATAATAAAATACCCAACACCCGCTGGCTGCGGGTTATTGCCCCGATCCTGATCGCCTGCATTATTTCCTTTATGGACCGGGTCAATATCAGTTTTGCCCTGCCCGGCGGGATGGAAAGTGATTTGGGCATCACCAGCCAGATGGCCGGTTTGGCCAGCGGCATCTTCTTTATCGGTTATCTGTTTTTGCAGGTTCCCGGCGGGCGCATTGCGGTTAACGGCAGCGGCAAGCGCTTTATTGCCTGGTCACTGTGTGCCTGGGCGGTGGTTTCCGTGGCTACCGGTTTTGTCACTAACCACTATCAATTGCTGATCTTGCGCTTTGTGTTGGGTATTTCCGAAGGGGGTATGTTGCCGGTGGTGCTGACCATGATCAGCAACTGGTTCCCGGAAAAAGAACTGGGCCGTGCCAACGCCTTCGTGATGATGTTCGCCCCGCTGGGTGGCATGCTCACCGCCCCCATTTCTGGCGCCATCATTAACCAGCTCGACTGGCGCTGGCTGTTTATCCTCGAAGGTTTGCTGTCACTGGTGGTGTTGGCCGTCTGGTGGCTGTTGATCAGCGATCGGCCGCAGGAAGCGCGCTGGTTACCGGCCCGCGAGCGCGAATATCTGATCACCGAGCTGACGCGCGAACGGCAAGCACGCAGCAAAATGCAGCCGGTCAGCAAGGCGCCACTGAGGGACGTATTCCGCAATAAGGGGTTGATGAAGCTGGTATTGCTGAACTTCTTCTACCAGACCGGTGACTATGGTTACACCCTGTGGTTGCCGACCATTCTGAAAAACCTGACCGGTGGCAATATGGCCTCGGTCGGTTTCCTGGCCATTTTGCCGTTCGTCGCCACCCTGCTGGGGATTTACCTGATTTCGGTGCTGACCGATAAAACCGGCAAGCGCCGCCTGTGGGTAATGGTTTCACTGTTCTGCTTCGCCGCCGCGCTGTTGGCCTCGGTGGTGCTGCGCCATAACGTGGTGGCGGCCTATATCGCATTAGTGGTTTGCGGCTTCTTCCTGAAGGCGGCAACCAGCCCGTTCTGGTCGATGCCAGGGCGTATCGCTTCGGCGGAGGTGGCCGGTGGCGCGCGCGGTGTGATTAACGGTCTGGGCAATCTGGGGGGTTTCTGCGGGCCTTATCTGGTCGGTGTAATGATCTACCTGTACGGTCAAAACGTCGCGGTTTGCGCGTTGGCGGTATCGCTGATCATCGCCGGTATTATCGCCTGGCGCTTGCCGAGAGAATGTGACCTGACCAGCAGCGAGCCGGCGCATGACCCACTGTTGGATAAGGCCAAACGCGCCTGAATAACAACGAAAACCACGAGCGGGCAACGGCAAAATTTGCTATGTTAGCCCGCTCTGATTAAGGTCTGTTGTTACTCGCCGGATAGGTCTATGTTTACCCATAAAGCCATTGCCGAACTCAATACGCTGGAGTTGATGATTTATAACTACGTCATCAAAAACAAAAACGCGGTGATGTATATGACCATCCGCGAGCTGGCCGAGGCCGCCGGGGTGTCCACCACCACCGTACTGCGTTTTTGCAAGAAAATGGGCTGCGCGGGTTATTCCGAATTCCGTATTCGCTTTAAGTTATATCTTGAGCAAAACGAAGCGCCGCCGGTAGACTTTGGCACCAGCGAAATAATCAGTTTCTTTAAGAGCATCAACAACGACGAATTTAATCAGCTGATTGACCAGGCGGTGCAACATATTGCCGCCGCCGAGCGCATTATTTTCGTCGGGGTAAGTACCTCGGGGGCATTGGGGAAATATGGCGCTCGTTTCTTTTCCAACGTGGGGAAATTCAGCACCCATATTGATGACCCTTATTATCCGGTGAATAGCGACATGTATAAAAGCGCGGTAGCGATTATGCTTTCCGTCTCTGGTGAAACCGAAGAGATCCTGCGTCTGGCCAGCCAGTTCAGCCTGCACCACTGCAAAATCGTCAGCATCACCAACAACGAAACCTCGTCGCTGGCACGTATGGCGGACTTCAACCTCTCCTATCATGTTCCCCAACAGCTGATCGCTGGGCAACATAACATCACCACCCAGATCCCGGTCATTTACATTATCGAAACCATCGGCAAGCGGTTGGGCCATATTAACGCCGCCAAATAAAACAGCCTGTTTTTTTAATGTGACAAGTTACCCGAACGCTATTTTGTTATATCGTGACATTCCATTCCAGCTTGCTAGTATCTTCTCATTACCTTTCATTAATAAGCGAATGAGAAACCAACGATGAAACAGCAACAGTTACCGAAAGATTTTCTGTGGGGTGGCGCGGTCGCCGCACACCAGGTTGAAGGTGGTTGGGATCAGGGCGGTAAAGGCCCAAGCATCGCTGACGTACTGTCAGGTGGCGCGCACGGCGTGGATCGCGTAATGACCGATGGCGTACTGGAAGGTTATCGTTATCCTAACCATGAGGCAGTGGATTTCTACGGCCGCTACAAGCAGGATATCGCGCTATTCGCCGAGATGGGTTTCAAATGCTTCCGCACCTCAATCGCCTGGACGCGTATTTTCCCCAAGGGTGACGAACTGGAGCCGAACGAAGCCGGTCTGCAATTCTATGACGATCTGTTTGATGAGCTGCTCAAATACAATATCCAGCCGGTGATCACCCTGTCCCACTTTGAAATGCCCTATCATCTGGTGAAAGAGTATGGCGGCTGGAAAAACCGTCAGGTGGTCGATTTCTTCGTGCGTTTCAGTGAAGTGGTACTGCGCCGTTATCAGCACAAAATCAAATACTGGATGACCTTTAACGAGATCAACAACCAGAGCAACTACCAGTATCCGCTGTTCGGCTACTGCTGCTCCGGCGTGGTCTACAGTGAAGAACAAAACCCGGAACAAACGCTGTATCAGGTGTTGCACCATCAGTTCGTTGCCAGCGCCCAGGTGGTGAAACTGGGCCACCAGATTAACCCTGAGTTCAAAATCGGCTGTATGCTGGCCTGCGTGCCCTTCTACCCGTTCTCCTGCAAGCCGGATGACGTGATGTACAGCGTCGAAGCCATGCACCAGCGTTATTTGTTCACCGACGTTCAGGTGCGCGGTTACTATCCGTCGTACCTGCTGCGTGACTGGCAGCGCAAAGGTTTCCAGATAGAAATGCAGCCACAGGACGAGCAAACCCTGCGTGAAGGCTGCGCGGATTACATCGGTTTCAGCTACTACATGAGCAACGCCCTGCAGGCAGATGCGGTCAGCAGCAGCGACCCGATGTTCGGTTTCCCCGGCAATGTGCCGAACCCGCATGTTAAAGCCTCCGACTGGGGCTGGCAGATTGACCCGGTTGGCCTGCGTTATTCGTTGAACGTGCTCTACGAGCGCTATCAGAAGCCGCTGTTTATCGTTGAAAATGGCTTTGGTGCCTTCGACAAGGTCGAGGCCGACGGTCAAATCAACGATGACTACCGCATCGATTATCTGAGTGCTCATATCGAACAGATGAAAAAAGCGGTGATCGAAGACGGCGTGGATCTGATTGGTTACACCCCGTGGGGCTGTATCGACTGCGTTTCCTTCACCACCGGTGAATACGGCAAGCGCTACGGCTTTATCTACGTCGATAAGCACGACGACGGCACCGGCACGCTGGAGCGATCGCGCAAGAAGAGCTTCGACTGGTACCGCCGCGTGATCGCCAGCAACGGCGAACAGCTTTAGTCATCTGCCCAATAATCCATTATGAGCCACGTCCCTGTGGCTCATTTTTATGGTGCTATCATCACAAAGCATATGCTCGTTCAAATATCTTATCGGTTTTCAGTCCCTAAAGATGGTAGAAAGAATTTCTAAAGTTAAAAGAAAGGGAGCCTCGATGAATGAAAGGGTTCACCAAGCCATTACGCAGGAGCAACAGATGCAAAGAGAGGTAACTCGCTCGGTTGAGCACGACGTCCAGGTACACCTTGTAAACTCATTTACCAGAGATAATTCTGGCGGCAATCCCGCTGGTGTCATTCTCAATCCCCCCGAGCTGAGCGTCGCGCAAAAAATAGCAATCGCGCGGCAGGTGGGTTTTTCCGAGACCGCATTTGTCTACGTCGGTGAAGATACAGATTTCAAGGTGGATTTTTTTACCCCTGAAGGGGAAGTTGATTTTTGCGGGCACGCGACCGTGGCCGTTTTTTTCACCCTGGCTTCGCTCGATCGGCTTGCGCCGGGCCATTACACGCAAGAAACCAAAGCCGGTATTCTGAGTGTGGCCGTCAGCCCCCACAGTGTCGTCATGGATCAGGCTCTGCCTGTCACGCGGCAAGGGCCTGATATCGATGATGTTGCCGTTGCCCTCGGAGTCCCCCCTGAGGTCATTACGGGGACCGGCTTGCCCATTGCGGTGGTCTCAACGGGATTACCGGATATCCTTATCCCCGTACAACCCGGCCAGCTAGACCTGCTGCAACCCGATTATGAAGCGATCGCAAACCTGAGCCGTAAATTCGACGCCATTGGCTTCCACGTATTTGAATTGAGTCACCAAACATCCATCACCGCTCACTGTCGAAATTTTGCACCGCTGTACGGTATAGATGAAGAATCCGCAACCGGCAGTGCCAGTGGCGCTTTGGGGTGCTATCTGGTCAATCATCTCCTGCCCGGCAAAACGCACTTCCTGTTAGAACAAGGACGGGCCATGGGATGTTCTTCCCTGATCCAAGTGACGATTGATACACAAGAGCAGAGGATTAGTCGTGTTAGGGTCGGCGGGCAAGCAATCATGGTCGGCACAAAGACGGTTAAACATCCATTCCTCTAAACTATCGGGGTTGGCAAAGAAGCGAACACGACACATTGCATAACCTCAGGTTATGCAAAACACCGCTAAATTTCACTTTATCGTAACACTCTGGCTTGCGAGACTCAGGATAGGGAAAGCTATTCTCCCCTTCGTGCTGACATTAAACCAAAACAGATCAGCCCTCTGCACCCTGCCTACGCCATGAGGATTTCCGCATGAGCCAGATAGATGAACTCTACCAACGTAACTACGATCGCCATCCGCCGGTGCTGGCACCAGAATATAAAACCAGCGTGCTGCGCTCACCTAAAAATGCGCTGATATCCCTGCAAAACTCACTGTCCGAGATCACCGGGCCGGTATTTGGCCAACACGAACTCGGCGCACTGGATAACGACCTGATCCTCAACTACGCCAAACAAGGCTTGCCGATCGGCGAGCGGATTATCGTGCACGGCTACGTTCGTGATGAAAACGGCTTGCCGATGCGCAATGCGCTGGTCGAAGTATGGCAAGCCAATGCCGGTGGGCGTTACCGCCACAAGAAGGATCAGTATCTGGCACCGATAGATCCCAATTTTGGCGGCTGCGGCCGGGTATTGACCGATGAAAACGGCTATTACTTTTTCCGCACCATCAAACCCGGCCCTTATCCCTGGCGCAACCGGGTCAATGACTGGCGCCCTGCGCATATTCACTTCTCGCTTTCCGGCAGCGCTTTCGCCCAACGGCTGATCACTCAAATGTACTTTGAGGGCGACCCGTTGATTGCCAGTTGCCCCATCGTGCGCGCCATCAAAAATGACGATGCGGTGCGCTCACTGATTGCAGGACTGGACAAAACCGCCGCGGTACAGTTGGACAGCCTGGCCTATCGTTTCGATCTGGTGTTACGCGGCCACCGCGCCACCTTGTTTGAAAACCGTCTGCAGGGGAAAGCATGATGCCGCAAAACTACCTACAGGAAACCCCGTCGCAAACCGCCGGGCCTTATGTGCACATTGGCCTCGCTCCTCTGGCCGCGGGTTTTGAGATTTTTGAGAATAACTTCGGCCAGGTACTGACCCAGCCGGAAACTCAGGGCCAGCGCATTACCCTGGAAGGCCGGGTGTTTGACGGCAGCGGCAGCCTTATCCGCGATGTGTTGTTGGAAATCTGGCAGGCCAATAGTCACGGCCGCTATAGCCACCCCGGCGACCAGCAACAAAACAAACCTTTGGATGCCGCGTTTCGGGGCTGGGGGCGCAGCTGCAGCGACTTTGAAACCGGTCTCTACCGCTTTGAAACCATCAAGCCGGGTGCCGTCTGTGGCCGGGACGGCCGGATGATGGCGCCGCACATTAACCTGTGGATCGTCGCGCGCGGTATCAATATTGGCCTGCATACCCGGCTGTATTTTGCCGATGAGGATGCCGCTAATCAGCAGGATCCGGTACTGAACCTGATCGAACTCGAGGTACGGCGCAAAACGCTGATTGCCCAGCCAGAACGCCGGGGGGAAGAGTTGGTCTATCGTTTTGATATCGTGATCCAGGGCGAAGGCGAAACGGTGTTTTTCGACCTGTAAACGCCGCCAGTCTGCGGCCGCAAAAAATCGTACGTCTGTGCAAAAATGCGGCCGCCGTCACTTGTTAGCGATGGGAAAAACTCCCTACACTGGGGGATGAAAAAAGCAAATTTATTCATCCAACGCATGCGTTTACGCCACATCAACGGCTTTGTTGCCGTGGCGCAGGAACGCTCGCTGAGCCGCGCCGCCGATAAGCTGAACCTGAGCCAACCCGCACTTTCAAAGACGCTGAGCGAACTGGAAGCGCTAACCGGCAACCGCCTGCTGGTGCGTAACCGCCAGGGAACCCTGCTGACCGAACAGGGGGAGCAGTTCCTCGGCTATGCCACGCGGGTGCTGGAGGCGCTGACCGCCGCCGGGCACGCGCTTGACCGGCTCGACGATGCACCTGCGCGGGTATTACGTATCGGTGCGCTGCCGACCACCGCACTGGGCATGCTGCCACAGTCCATCGGCCAGTATCAGCAGGCCCACCCACATTCACGCATTCAGGTGATTACCGGCAAAAATGCCGAGTTGCTGGCACAGCTCAAAGCGGGTGAGATTGACGTGGCGATTGGCCGCATGGCCGATCCGGAAATGATGAGCGGGCTGGCTTTCGAGCTGTTGCTGTTGGAGTCACTGCTGATGGTGACGCGGCCGGGGCACCCGCTGTTAAGCGAGACCATCACTCTGGAGCGCGCGCTGCATTATCCTGCCATTATCTCGCCGAAGGGCACGGTGCCGCGCCACAACACCGAGAGTCTGCTTTCAACCCAGGGCTTCAGTCTGCCCGGCCAATACATAGAAACGCTGTCCGCTTCGCTGGCCCGTCAGATGACGCTGCAATTTGACTATCTGTGGTTTGTGCCTTCCAGCGCGGTGAAAGCCGATATTGCCGCCGGTCAGTTGATCCCGCTGCCACTGCCGACTCAGGGGATGGAAGAAGCGGTAGGCATTCTGACCCGTAACGACGGTGAATTAAGCGAGGCCGTACTGGCATTTATCTCCACCGTGCGTGGTATCGCTGGCGCAGTGCGTTCTGCTTAATCGGCTTCCCGGTCCTGTTCGGCAAACACTTCTGCCGCCAGATGAAACGCCGAGTTGGCCGCCGGCAGGCCACAGTACAGCGCACTTTGCATCAGCACTTCTTTAATCTCCTCGCGAGTCACTCCATTGTTCACCGCCGCTTTCAGGTGCATGCGCAGTTCGGCTTCGCGATTAAGGGCGATTAGCATCGCTATGGTGATCAGGCTGCGGGTATGACGAGCCAGCCCCGGTCGGGTCCAGATCTCTCCCCAGGCATAGCGACTGATAAAATCCTGGAACTCTTCATTTAACGGGGTGAGCTGGCTGAGGGTACGATCCACATGTGCATCCCCCAGTACCGCTCTGCGCACCTCAATACCCTGCTGATAACGTTGTTGATCATTCATGTTGATTTGCTCCTGAAGTTGCGGCCGCGGCCTGTTCCAGCACCCGCTGAGTAAAGACTTTTGCACTGCCGAGGTACTGCTGGGGATCCAACAGCTCGGCCAGCCGCTGGGCAGATAAATGCGCCATGACGACCGGGTCGTCCAGTAACACCTCTAGCAGCGTGAGCTGCTGTGCCAGCGCCAGATGACACTGTTTTTCGATATGCTGATGCGCTTGCTGGCGGCCAATCGCTTCACCCAACGCCATGGTGACCGCCTCGGCCATGATCAGGCCGTGGGTTAACTTCAGGTTATGTTCCATCTGTTGCGGAAACACCTGCAGCCCGTCCAGCAGATCACCCGCCGTGTGCAGCGCCCCCGCCGTTAACATCACCAACTCCGGCAGGCTTTCCCATTCGGCGTGCCAACCGCCCAGGCCGCGTTCATGCTCCTGCACCATGGCGGCATATAACCCGCCAACCAGCGCAGGTACCCGATTGGCCGCGGCGAGGATCACCGCGCAGGCCACCGGATTCCGCTTGTGCGGCATGGTCGAAGAGCCGCCGCGCCCAGCCGCCACCGGTTCAGCAACTTCCGCTACTTCGGTCTGTGTCAGTAACGAAATATCACGCGCCAGTTTGCCCAGCGAGCCACATAACCCGGCATACCATCCGGCAATCTCCAACAGGCGATCGCGTTGACTGTGCCAGGGAGTATTTGCGGCGGTCAGTTGTAGCCCGCTGGCTAACTCCGTCACCAAGAGACTTCCCTGCTCACCCAAAGAAGCCAGGGTGCCGGCGGCGCCCCCCAATTGCAGTGCCAACACGCGGGGCCGCATTTCATCCAGCCGCTGTCGATAGCGCAACAAGGCATCCAGCGTGCCCGCCAGCTTTAACCCCAACGTGGTGGGTAAAGCGTGTTGCATCCAGGTGCGGCCGACCAGCACGCAATCCTGATGGCGAGTTATTTGTGATACCAACGCCGTGATCAGTCGGTCAAGGTCGTTCTGCGTCAGCGTGATCGCCTGCCGCAATTGCAGTATCAACCCGGTATCAATGGCGTCCTGGCTGGTTGCCCCCCAATGAACGAAACGTGCAGCCTCGGCATTTTGCTGTGCCACCTGGCGGGTTAATTGCTTAACCAGCGGGATCGCCAGATTGCCCGCCTGCGCGGCCGCCTGTGCCAGATCGGCCGCATCGAATAAATGACTGTGGCAAGCCTCGCTAATGTGCTGCGCAGCTTCGACAGGAATAATGCCCAACCCGGCCTGTGCATTGGCCAGCGCTGCTTCGAAATCCAGCATGCCCTGCAACGTAGCGGTATCGCTAAAGCAAGGGGTCACCGCCGAAGACCGCAGCAGCGGCGTCAGTAACTCCATAGTTCCTCCAGGCAAAAAGGCGAGTATCCGATGATGGCGCGGCGCGGTCCGCAGCGTCAAGAACGCTAAACGCGACGCTGGGCGATTATCGGTACATTGAGCGAATTTATTGGTTTTTGTGATATTTGTCGGGTTACATCATCTGAAACGGTGAGCCGACGTAGTTTTCCGCCAGCACCGTCATGGCGCTGCGCGACTTCACGGTGTATTGCAGCTCCGATAATTGTAAGCGTTGCTGGAACGCACTGTCGTCACTGCGGGTGTGCAACATGTTGGTCATCCACCAAGAGAAATGTTCCGCACGCCAGACGCGTTGCAAAGCATCGTCACTGTAGCTGTCCAGCCGCCGCCAGCTTTTGTGGCGATAGAACGTCTCCAGTGCCTGCGATAGCAGACAAACGTCCGCCATCGCCAGATTCAGCCCCTTGGCCCCGGTCGGCGGGACAATATGGGCTGAGTCCCCCGCCAACAGCAGGCGTTTACACCGCATCGGCTCGGTGACGAAGCTGCGCATGCCGACCACGTTCTTCTGGAATATACGGCCCTTTTTCAGCGACCAGCCATCGTGATTCTCCAGCCGGCTCTCCAGTTCGTTCCAGATGCGATCGTCTGACCATTGGTCGACGTTTTCCGTCGGGTCGCACTGGAAATACATCCGCTGAACGCCAGGCGAACGGGTGCTGATCAGCGCGAATCCTCGTGAATGTCGGGCATAGATTAGCTCATCGCTGGACGGAGGGGCCTCCACCAGAATACCGAACCAGCCGAAGGGATAAATCCGGGTATAGTCCTGTCGCAGTCCGCCGGGCATCGCGGCCCGGCTAATGCCGTGAAAACCGTCGCAGCCAATGACAAAATCACAGTCAATTCGCCGTTGCTCGCCCTGATGCCGGTAATGCACCTGTGGCCGCTCGCTGTCCAGCGCCTTGAGTTCCACCTGTTCCACTTCAAAATGGAGCTGTCCGTTTGCCGCCTGCCGCGCGGCAATCAAATCTTTCAACACTTCATGCTGGGCGTAGACGGTGATTGCCCGATCGGTCAGTTCGGTCAGATCGATCCGGTGCTGTTGACCGCCAAATGCCAGCCGGATGCCATGGTGCTGCGCCCCTTCTGCGCGCATACGCTCACCCAGCCCGGTTTGATTGAGTAAATCAACCGTTCCCTGCTCCAGCACCCCGGCGCGAATGGTGGATTCCACCGCCTGCTGGCCGCGAGTTTCCAATACCACTGACTCAATGCCCTGCAAATGCAGCAGATGCGACAACATCAATCCGGCCGGGCCGGCACCAATAATTGCTATTTGTGTACGCATGGTTATCTCCTTATAAAGCCTTATTGAGCGAGCCGGCCAATGCCGTTGCTCTGGTAGCAAAATGTTTGACTATCAGCGCCAGTGCCGCCACCAGCGCCGGGATCGCCAGCAGGGTGAAAATGGTGCTGAATGACAGCTGCATTTGCATCAGCACCCCGCCGCTCATCGCGCCAAGAATGCCCCCGAAACGCCCCAGCCCCAGCATCCAGGCGACACCGGTCGCCCGTCCCTGCGTCGGGTAAAAACCGGCGGCCAGCGCCGGCATTGAGGACTGTGCGCCGTTCATGCAGGTACCGGCGATAAACACCGTCACCGCCATCAGTATGGGATCGGTATAAACGTAGCCAATGGCGCAGACAAACAGCGCGGTCAACAGATAGCCCACCGCCACCACCTTGTGCGGATTCATTCGATCCATCAGCCAACCGATGATCAGCACGCCAATGCCACCGCCCAAAGGAAACAGCGCGGTAATCAATGATGCCTGACGAATGGATGCGCCGGTTTCACGGATCAGCAGCGGTAACCAACTGGTCAGCAGATAGAAGATCATCAGGCCCATAAAGTAGGTCAGGCACAGCATCAGGGTACCCAACAGATAGCGTGGAGAGAAAATCACCCCCAGTGCCGATTTGGCTTTCACCTGGCCCTCTTCAACCAGGCTAAAGCGCGGCAGTTCGGTTAAATTAAGCGGTGCAATGCGCTTAAGCACCGCGGCAATACGCTGTGCCGGGTAGCCACGCACCACCATAAAACGGGCGGACTCCGGCAGCGCGACGATCAGCACCACCGCCAACAGCAGCGGCATCACACCGCCCAGCACCATCACGCTCTGCCAACCGAAGTGCGGGATCAGCCAGGCGGAAACGAAACCGCCCATCGATGACCCGAGCGGAAAGCCGCAGAACATCAGGTTGACCAGCAGCGCACGCTTGCGCTCCGGCGCATATTCCGACATCAGGGTGGCCGCGTTTGGCATTGCCGCACCCAGCCCCAGCCCGGTTAAGAAGCGCAGCAATGTCAGCATTGGCAAGGTGGTGGCGAACGCCGTCAACAGGCTGAAACCGCCGAACAGCACCAGCGACAGCACCAACACCTTCTTGCGACCGATGCGATCCGCCAACGGCCCGGCGGTGAGCGCCCCCACGGCTAGCCCCACCAACGCCGCACTCATCACCGGCCCCAGCGAGGTTTTCTCTATTCCCCAGTCCTGTACCAACGAGGTGGCGATAAAACCGATGATCGCGGTGTCGAAGCCGTCCAGCGCCACGGTTAAAAAACACAGTATCAAGATCATCCATTGGTAGCGGGAGAACGGGTTGTTATTAATAAATGATTGAATTTCTATGGTATTTGACTGGGACATAGTGCGCTTCCTGGGTTGGCCAGGCTAAATAGCCCCGGCGGTAACGGCCAGGCCTATCCCTGGCAAAGTCGCATTTGTGCGATTATCGAAACTTGGTTCGTTAATCGCCTTCCCATAAAAGCATCGCCAACAATAAGTTTCAATATTGTTAAATTAATTAGCGTGCGATAACCGAACGAGAAAAGGACTGTTTTACAGGAAGAGTATTATTATCAATTGGATGCCATGTTTTTACGGAAAAATATGGCGTATGGGTTCTGTGAGCCAATTAACATTGATGAAACCATTCCTGATCCTGTTCCATGGCCATTTACTCAGCCGTTGTCTGGCTTTGGGATTCAGTCTGCTTCGACCGACAGTTTTAATTGCACGTCGCAAAAACCGAGCTTGATTGAGCGACTTGAAAGCACAAGCGTCTGGGCTAAGCTGAAATTGAAGAGCACAAAATAATAAAAATAAATTACTGACTGGGCAGGTAACCATGAGCAAGAAAGTGAATGGCGTTGTTTGCTGTCTGTTATTTCTGATTTCTTCCCTGTGTTTTGGCGCTGAACCGCGCCAACTCGCCACCGAACAAGAAAAAGCCCGCACGCTTTATATCTTTCATCAACCGATAGTCATGCTGCAGGCAAAGTTTGGTTTTACCACCCCGGAACAACGCGTTCTGCGCATCCGCAACACCCTGCGCTCCCTCTCCGAAGAAGACATCCGCCAGCCGGTACAGGTTCATGTCATAAAGCGCTATAACCAGCAGGGACGGCTGTTTAGCATTAACGGCAAGCCATTTATGTTATTAACGCAGGGAGATCTTGATGAAGGAGATGATCTGACGCTTGATCAGGCTTCCCAACGAGTACTCGCAAGATTCAATGCCCAACGCTCGGCGTTGCTGGAACAATATTCCTCTGCTTATCTGGCCATTGCGGTGGTGAAAAGCGCAGCCGGAACCCTGGTACTGGGGTTGGTACTTTACGCAGCATTCAAATCCTGGCAACGAGTTAAAAAGTTTTATGCCACCCGAATTGCGCTCAAACGAGGATGGATCCCGCAAAGCTGGCGTATGGTGCTCGGGGCTTTTGAATCTCGCCTGTATGCGCTGCTGATGGTTTTGCTGAGCATCGGCGCTTTTTATATCTGGTTGAGCTGGGTATTTCGGTTATTTCCGTGGACGCGCATTTGGGGCGACTCACTGGGTAACTGGTCTATCAGCGTGATACAGCAAGTCACTCTATCCATTGTGTCTGCTTTCCCAGGCTTGGCGATTGTCGCCATTATCTTTTTGCTGACCGGTTTTATTCTCAAACTGCTCAAAGTGCTGTTAAAACGCGTCGAGAGCGGAAAGCTGGTGGTGCCAGGTCTGCATCCCGAAACGGTAGGCGCCACACGCAAACTGATTTCGGTAATGGTTTGGCTGTTTGCGTTGTCGGCCGCCTATCCTTTTTTACCGGGTGCCGACTCTCTGGCATTTAAAGGCGTCAGCGTTTTCTTTGGGCTGATGCTAACCCTCGGCTCGGCCGGGTTGATGAACCATGCCATGAGCGGATTGGTACTGACTTATTCGCGTGCGCTGCGCAAAGGCGACTTTATCAGGATCGGTGACAATGAAGGCCTGGTCAGCGAAGTCGGGATGCTGGCCACTAAAATCCTCACCCGCGAAAGTTACGTTGTAACAGTACCCAATGCCGTTGTTGTCAGCGGGAAAATAACCAATCTCAGCGCACTCAAGCCCGGTGATGGGGTGAATCTGACCACCTGCGTGACTATTGGCTACGACACTCCATGGCGTCAGGTCCACGCGATGTTGGAACTTGCTGCCAATCGCACCAGGGGTATCGACAACCGGGTTCCTCCCCTTGTTCGTCAGCTCAGTTTAATGGACTGGTACATCGCCTATGAATTACAGGTCAAGCTGGGTGCCGGCGAAGCATTGGCAAGCGTTAAAAGCGAATTACATAGCCACATTCAGGATGTGTTCAATGAATTTAACGTCCAGATTATGTCGCCTAACTTCGTACTTCAGCCCGAAAATGCGGTGATGGTCAGTCAGGATCACTGGTACACCGCGCCGGCCGTGCAACCGGATAAACCCTCATGACAAAATTGAGTGCCCTGCTGGTTCCTTGCCTGACGTGGAGAATCAAATAATGACAATACCGTGGCATTGCCAAAATAGCGGCAATCATCTCCCGCTCCAGTACGCAAAACGAATGATTCTCCCCCTGTTGCTGTGGTCGGGTGCCGCCTTTGGTGCGGCAACCCATGCCCCGGCTCAAAGCGACAGCACCTTTCCTATCTGGGGGGATGAGGCCCGCGCACGCGGCTATAGCATTCCGCTGCCGTTTGGCGCCAATCTCAGTTACATGAATATACGTCAGAATATTGATGTCGATAGCATTACGTTTTCCGGTCTGAAACTCGGCGATCACCCGATCCCCAGCGATCTGTTCAATATTGATGTCGGGAAGACACGCCAGCGCAGCAAAAGCGAGAACCTTCGGCTGGATATGTGGGTCTTCCCCTTTTTAAACATTTATGGATTGGTCGGGCACACCAGAGGGTCATCTTTATCCCAGGTTTCTGTCGATGCCGATCCGTCGAAATACACCGGCATCGACCGTATCATCGCCTCTGCGGTCCATCGCCTTAATCAAAATGGCGATCTGCAGGACATTGATTTTGCTCTCGACTTTAAAGGTACCACCTGGGGCACCGGGTTTACCCTGGCAGGGGGCTACGAGAAATGGTTTGCACTGGTTGACACCAATTATACCCGCACGGAGTTTGACATTCTGGATGGCAAAATTTCAGCCATTACGGTTTCACCACGCGTGGGCTATCGCTTTGATATGCCTGCTATCTCTGGCCCTTCTCACCTGAGCTTGTGGATTGGCAGCATGTATCAGGATGTGGACCAGGAGTTTAAAGGCAATATTTCAGATCTGCATATGCCGGCAGAACTTCAGCCATTGATTGACGCCGTGAATAAGGACAACGCCGGGCGCTTTGATGTCAAACAGCATCTCTCCTCGCCGTGGAATACGCTGATTGGGGCGCAGTACGAACTCACACAGAACTTCAACGTCCTGGCCGAAGTCGGTTTCAATGAGCGAAACAGTTTTTTCCTGGCGGGTGAATATCGATTCTAATGAAGATACCCGTGCGGTTCCTGAGTGGACTACTGAGCCTGTTGGTTGCCCCTATTCATGCGGAGCTGCTTACGCGTGAATCCATTGATGCGTTTCTCGGCACCATGGGGGCCGACGACCAATACAACCAGGCTAAAGGCGTGAACTGGACGGTGTTACCCGGCCCTTTTTATACCCCTGAGTTAAAACTGGGCTTGGGGGCAGCAGCGGCCGGGCTTTATCGGGTCGATCCACACGATCAGGTCACGCAAAACTCATCTATCTCATTTACCGGTTTTGTCAGCACCAGTGGCGCCCTGGGGTTGGGTCTGAATAATTACACGTTCTTTAGCGATGATCAGTGGCGTCTCTTTGTGGTAGGTTCGGTTGCCAAGATCCCGACGGAATTCTGGGGCGTGGGCTACGATGCGGCGCAGGGCTCGAGCCAGAAATATACTCAGGATTCGTTTAGCGTTCATCCGCAGGTTTTTTATCGGCTGGTCGATAATCTTTATGCTGGTGTGGGCTGGGATTTTTCCACGCTGAATGCCAAAGTTGATGATCCGCAGCCTGGCGATACCTTCTCTCGCTATACGGACTCCACAACGCCGCTGAGTTCTGGCGCCACTTTCGCCCTCAATTACGACACCCGCGACGCCATCACGCAGCCGAAAAAAGGGCAGTATGCCAGTGCCAGCTACAGCCTGTTTGATCCATCGCTGGGTTCGGATACCCATTTCACCGCCCTGCAGTTGCAATACAATTACTATTTTCCGCTTAACGACAATGACGTGCTGGCATTCGATGCCTGGGGACGTTTTGCCCGCGGAGATGTGCCATGGGATCGCCTTTCACAGGCTGGTGATGACCGCCGATTACGCGGTTATTATCAGGGGCGTTACCGTGACAAAGATGTCGTGAGCAGCCAAATCGAATACCGCAAAAAATTAAACTGGCGGCACGGTTACGTACTCTGGCTAGGCGCCGGTTCGCTGGGTGGTAGCCTGGATAAAATGGGACAACACCCTATTCTGCCGACCCTGGGTGCGGGTTATCGTTTTGAAATAAAACCCAATATGAATCTGCGACTCGATCTCGGCGTGGGACGTGAGAGCGCAGGATTTTATTTTCAGGTCGCGGAGGCCTTTTAATGCGTGTTTTTTTTCTCGCCCTGTCGTTGGCTGTCGCCAGTTTGGCACAGGCGCAACCGGGCAAGACCGACGTTTTACCCTTTGAGCAGGCAAGACGCATTTGGCCCGTCGCGCAAAACCTTTCACCACCGGAATCACTTCGCCCCTGCTGTGCATTTGGCTATAACCTGCAGGTGCGCGCGGCCGGCATCCCGATTCCCGTTTATCAAATTGGTAACCTGCTCTCACTCAGTACGCTAGGCCACCATCACTACAATGACAGTGCGCTGGGCGCGGTGAAAAATATCGTTGGTCTGAGCGACGAAGCCAACGGGCTTATCTATACGCGACGCGGCGGGTTTATTGATATCGCCCATGTTCGCGATACCGCCGATAACACCTTTTATCTGTTCACTCGTCTGTATCCGAAACTGGGCCGCGAATGGCGCCTGTTTTACAGTGAGGAATTAGGGCTCAGACGCGCTCAGTTTTACGCGTTTCCCCCTCCGGCATCGATGACCGACAGATACAATCTGGCGGCCTGGCTGGCCGGGCATGTGGCGTTTCAACTGGCACAGTGGCATGAAATCGCCCAGTGGTACGGCTTCCAGTCTGTCGCCGGATTTTCTGAGGAAATTTCTGCTTTTTCACCGGAAGACCTTTACGCAAATTTGCTGGGAGCGAGGCTGGCGGTAAACGTGATTTTGCAGGGGCATGCCGGCTCTGTGGAGAACTATAATCTGGCGATGGATAAGGCGCTTTCACAAGCTTTAATCGGCCTTGAGGCAGTCAATGAGGCAGAAACAGAACGCCAGTTCCGTGAGGTCGATGGCGATTGGTGGAACAGCAAACGCCGGGTGCCCGATAAATTTTTAGTCCTGAAACGGAATTACTCGCTTGGCGAAAACCGAATTCCTACCGCAGTGCCTTTCGAAAAGACACCGCCGTATCGCTTGACCATGCCGGTGAAAATAGCCGGGTTCACCTTAAGCCATCTGGGCGAACTGCAAATTCATAAAGGCAGCGATATGCGCCGCCTGCCGGTGCCCAAAACATTCTATCGTCCGGCACAGTTTTCCTCACTGGCAGAGCAGGCGCGACAGGCCGATCAAATCCAATTGCAACGGCTCAATCAGTGAGATCAAAGGCCTTTAGCGGTTTCCCGGCTGACCAACTGCGCCTGACGGTTATACCCTCTGGCACCTTTGATAAAGATGGCACAGGCGGTGATCAACGCCGGAATGGCGATAATGGCAAAAATGCGGTCGAACCCCCAGCCTGACGCCAGCATTTCCGCACCGGCAAAGGCGCTCAGGATGGCACCAATACGCCCAACGCCGTGCATCCAGCTCGACCCGGTGGCGCGCGCCTCAGTTGGGTAATAATGCGCCGATAGCGCGTTCATGCCGGTATTGGCACCGTTCAGGCAAAAACCACAGGCCAGTGCCAACACACCGAGCATCAGGCTGCTGTGTGACGCCAGGCCAATCGACAATGTCAGCCCCGCCCCCAGCAGGTAAATCATGCCCAGCGCCCGGTGTGGATCCACCCTATCCATCAGCCAGCCGGCAAACAGCGAGCCTAAGGTACCGCCGGCCTGGTACAGCGCGGTAATCACCGCCGCCTGCGCCACGCTCATGCCGATGCCTTTTACCAGCGTCGGTAACCAACTGCCCAGCAGATAAACCAGAAACAGCGCCATGAAATAACCCAGCCACAGCATCAGGCTGCCAAGGCGGTACTGCCGCGAGATCACAATCTGCATGGCTCCCTTGCCAGGTGCCACCAGTGGCGGCAGCGTATAACGGGTTTCGGCATTGGTACTGCCCGGCGCCAGCTTTTCCACAATTTTGCCAATGCGTTGATTGCTGGCTCGCCGGGTAACCAAAAACCTCACCGACTCAGGCAGCCTGGCTATCAACAGCGGAACGCTCAGCAGCGGCAATAGGCCACCGAGCAACAGCAGCGCATGCCACCCCATTTGTGGAATGACCCATGACGCCGCGAACCCGCCCAGCGCGGCACCGAAGGTAAAGCCGCAAAACACCACGGTGATAATGAAGGAACGTTTCTTTTCCGGCGCATATTCGGAGATTAAAGTGCCGACGTTCGGCATTGCCGCCCCCAGCCCCAACCCGGTCATAAAACGGAAAAATATCATTTGATCGATATTGTGCGAAAACGCAGTGACCAGCGTCCAGAGGCCAAAAAAGAACACGCTGTTGATAATGATCACTTTACGCCCCAGCCAGTCGGCCAGCGGGCCGGCCAGCAGCGCACCGATCGTCAGGCCAACCAGCGCGGCGCTAATCACCATGCCAAGTTGCTGATTGCTGACGCCCCACTGGCTTTTCAGCTCAGGAGCAATAAACCCCATCAGGGTAATATCGAAGCCATCCAGCGCAATAACGATAAAACCCAGCAGAATAATCAGTTTTTGATAGCCGCATATCGGACGATCGTTGATCAGCGTTCGAACATCAATTTCGTTTGAAGCCACAATTTTTCCTTGGTACAGACGCCAATAAATGCAAATGTTCGATAATCGAACCGAGATTAAAGATTCTGGCGTCTACTGTAAGAACTCCCGTGCGGCTCGGCAACGGAGATTATTGATAAGCTGGCGCTCATTGAACCCAATGGTACGTTCGCTCACCATCAAAAAAACCACGGCAGCTTTCACCGACAAGACAATACGCTGGGATTGAGCCATAAATGCCCTTTTCTGACCGGAAATACACCCTGGGCACGCGGAAAATAATGTTTTCAAATTGCGAGAGGGATCTTCCCAACCCTGCGGTTATCGTCGCCAGGGTTTACGTTTGAGCAATATGACGTCGTTCACAAAAGCGCAGCGGCAGCGGATTGTATTACCGGGTCACCCCAGTTACTCTTAACCGGTGTTCCTCCAAGATAAGTGACTGATGTTTTGAACAATGATGATCTCCCCGCGACTAAACGCAAAAACGACCCTGTCGGACTGAAACAGCGTATTTTCGCTGCGGCGCTGGCCGAGTTCGCCGAGGCCGGTCTGAAAGGTGCCCGCATGGAAAACATTGCCGAGCACGCGGCCACCACCAAACGCATGGTGGTTTATCATTTCAAGACCAAGGAATCACTGTACCTGGAGGTGCTGGAACACGTGTATCAGCATATTCGCGCACATGAAACCGGGCTGGATCTGCAAGCATTAGCCCCGGTAGCAGCCATGACTCGTTTGGTCGAAGAAAGCTTTAATTACCATGCTGAACACCCCGATTTCATCCGGGTTATCTGTATGGAAAACATGATGCGCGGCCAGTATATACGCCAGTCCTCGCGCATTAAGGCGTTAAATCAAAGTGCATTGACCCTGCTGGAAGATATCTTGCAGCGCGGCAAGCAAGAGAAACTGTTCACGCCGGACGCCAGCGCAGCCGACGTGCATCGCTTGATCAGCAGCCTTTGTTTCCACTACGTTGCCAACCAGTACACCTTTAATGCCCTGTTTGAAAGCCATCAACCGCCGGAAGATCAGGTTCGTCATATCCGTCAGTTGGCCGTGGTGGCCACCCTGCGCTATCTGGCGCTGTAAGCACTGCTCCCTGGGAGATTGTGATGACCAAAATCACCGACGGCGAAGAAATCACCGCGCCTGATAGTTTAGTGTCCGCCGCCAGCGGCGATCCCTTTAAGGGCGACCCCAATTTTATGGCCTCGCTGGCCCGCGGCCTTGAGGTGATCCAGGCTTTTACTCCGCAGCGTCGTCTGATGTCGATTTCACAAATCAGCCAGAAAACCGGCATTCCACGCGCTGCGGTGCGTCGTTGCCTGTATACCCTGAACAAGCTGGGGTTTGTTTACGCGCAGGACGGCAAAAACTTTGAGCTGCGCCCACGGATCCTGACGCTGGCCCATGCCTATCTCGGTGCCACGCCGCTGGCGAAAGCCACCCAGCCGGTGCTGAAACACATCAGCCAGTTGTTGAATGAGTCCTGTTCTATCGCCACGCTGGACGGCGACAATATTTTGTATATCGCCCGTGCCTCTGCCGAACGCATCATGACCATAGATCTGAACATCGGCAGCCGCCTGCCGGCCTTCGCCACCTCGATGGGCCGGGTGTTGTTGAGCCATTTGCCGATTGATAAGCGTGAGGATTACCTGCAACGCATCACCCTGACGCGCTACACGCAATACACCCTGAGTTCGATTGATAAACTGCGTGAAGAACTGGATAAGGTTCGCGCTCAGGGTTACGCGATTAACGATCAGGAGTTGGAAATCGGTCTGCGATCCATCGCGGTACCGATTACCTCGGTCAACGGCGGCGTCACTGCCGCGTTAAACGTTGGGGTGCAGGCCGGCCATGTCCCGCTGAGCGAACTGACCGAACGTATCCTGCCGATCCTGCTCGAAGGCTCACAGGAACTTTCGCTACTAAACCACTAAATCGACTGGCGCGCGTTGGCCAGGTACTTGGCCATTTCCGCCTCAGGCACCATGCCGCCACCGGTCGCCCACACCAGGTGGGTGGCATTTTTCATTTGTTGCTCATTCAAGCCCTGAGCCGCCAACCACTCAGTGTCAGCCGTCACGCGCCACGGCCCCGGCATCCCCGCCAATGCTGAAGGTTCGAGCTGAATATGCTCATGACTGTCCAATAACCCCAGCAGTGCAAACATCTCGCGGTCGCTGAGGGTGTAGAAGCCGGAGAGCAGGCGCTCCATAGCCCGGCCGACAAAGCCGGATGCGCGCCCTACCGCCAGCCCGTCCGCCGCGGTCTGGTTATCAATGCCCAGATCCTGTACCGCGATACCATCGTGCAGGCCGGTATGCACACCAAGCAACATGCAAGGTGAATGCGTCGGTTCGGCAAAAATGCAGTGTACATGGTCGCCAAAGGCCAGTTTCAGCCCAAAGGCCACCCCGCCTGGTCCGCCGCCAACACCACAAGGCAAATAAACAAACAATGGGTGCTGAGCATCAACCTGGACGCCACTTTCGGCAAACTGACGTCTCAGGCGGCCACCGGCCACGGCATAGCCCAGAAACAGCGTCTGTGAATTCTCGTCATCGATAAAGAAACAGCGCGGATCGCTCGCCGCCTGCAAACGACCCTGTTCAACGGCAACGCCATAATCCTGTTCGTACTCCACCACGTTGACGCCATTGTCACGCAGCTTCTGTTTTTTCCATTCGCGAGCGTCTGCCGACATATGCACGCTCACGCTAAACCCCAGCCGGGCGCTGATAATACCGATCGACATCCCCAGATTGCCGGTCGAACCCACGGCAATGCGGTAACCGCCAAAGAATTCGCGAAACTCCGCCGAGAACAGCTTGGCGTAGTCGTCCGTCAGTTGCAGCAGCCCCGCTGCCAGCGCCAGTTTTTCCGCATGCGCCAGCACCTCGTAGATACCGCCGCGCGCCTTGATCGAACCGGAAATTGGCAGATGGCTGTCCTTTTTCAACAGCAACCGGCCGGCTAGCGACAAGCCATAACGTTGATCGAGCGCAGTTTGCATTGCAGGAAGCGCCACCACTTCGGATTCAATCACGCCATTTGCGGCTCGGGTTTCCGGGAAGGCGGCACTCAGATAAGGGGCGAAACGCGCCAGACGTTGTTCTGCGTCGGCCACGTCTGCGGCATCCAGCCCAACGAACGGCAACCCGGCCTGCAAAGTGGTCGCTCGTGGGTTGAACCAGGTTACCGGGTTTAGTTCGATCAGTTCCTGCACCAGCGGGAATTGCTTAACCAGCTGCTGAATCTGTGTCTTTTCCATGGTTGTTCTCTGCGCTGCATAAGGTTAGCTCTAGGGTGCAGCGATTTCCCCAGGCTGACAAATGATAAAATTTGAGCCTTGCGTGAGCAGAATTGATGCAAAAAGATGATGCTCGTCAATTTATCAGCCGTACTGACGGTTTGAGTGATGCTGAATCACCTTAAATACCCCGTAACTCTGGATGCTACGGGGCATCAACCCGCGTAATCTTATCCGCGCGCCGCCGCCTCCAATCCGGCGATATCCAGTTTGACCATCTGCAGCATCGCTTCGGTGACCCTGCGTACCTTCGCACTGTCGGAGTCACTCATCAGTTCGGCCAACCGCTTGGGAACTATCTGCCAGCTCAGCCCCCAGCGATCGCGCAGCCAACCGCACTGCTCAACCTTGCCACCGTCACTCAGCGCTTGCCAAAGTCGATCGACTTCTGCCTGATCGGCACATTCGACCATAATGGAAAAACTGTGATTGAAAGCATCCAACGGGCCGGCCTCAATTGCTGCATAGCGCTGATCGCCAAGGATAAAAGACGCCAGTTTTACGCTGCCGGCCGGGCCGCTGGGAGTATCGGCCGGCAAGGTAGATTGCCAGGTCAGGGAAGAGCCGGGGATCAAAGCGATATAGCAACGCAGCGCCGCTTCCATATCCTTCTCAAACCACAGGTGTTGGGTAATTTTCACGATACCCCCTCCGCTACTGGTCCAGGATAGGTTCGAAGCCGCCGAAGATCATACGTTTACCGTCAAACGGCATTTGATCGCCGAGCGCTTTCATGCGCGGATCGGCCATCATCTTCTGGTTGGCGTCATCGCGAACTTGTTTTGACGGGTATTCGATCCAACTGAACACCACCACTTCGTCGGCCTCGGCCTTAACCGCACCGCGAAAGTCAGTGAGTTTTCCGTCGGGAACATCATTGCCCCAGCATTCGACGACCCTCGTAGCCCCAAACTCTTTAAACAGCGGTGCAGCCGCGGCGGCCAGTTTTTGATACGCCTCCTTATTGGCGGCCGGCACCGCCACTACAAAACCATCAACATATTTCATCGGAGTGTCCTCTTGTCGATTAGACAGTCGGGATGGCGCCGGCGGAACTGCCTGCGCCCTCTTCCATTTTAGACCCCATTAGCGGGGTCAACCATGACGAGGGCGGCCGGGCTTTAGATCTCGGTGGAATGGTGCGGCAGGAATTCTGGCGTGGCGACCCGGTTACGGCCGCTATTTTTGGCTTTATAGACCGCCAGATCGGCGATTTTCAGCAGGTTGTCCAGATTTTGTCCGGAACCGCCGATGCAGGTGACCATACCGATGCTGACGGTGATCTGTAAAGCAGCACCTGCGGGCATGTTGATGGATTCAATTTCAACTCGGTGACGCAGACGTTCGGCCAGCGATAGCGCATCCTGCTGTTGCGCAATAGGTGCGACGATCGCAAATTCTTCACCCCCCATGCGGCCAAACAAATCGTTATCGCGCAGATCGCCAGTAATGGCGCGGGTAAAGGACAGCAGCGCCGCATCGCCGCCGGCGTGCCCAAAGCGGTCATTGATCGATTTAAAGTAGTCGATATCCAGCATCATGATGCAGATCCGCTCGCCCTTTTGGCTAACCAGCCGCGTTCCGCGCTGCATAAAAGCGCTGCGGGTCAATACATGGGTCAGAGCATCATGATTCGCCACGTGCTCAAGCCTTTGCAGCAGCGCATTGCGAGCAAAATTCATACTGGCCACGGCAATAGGTCCCAGCGCCAGTAACGCCACGCCAAGTCGCATCGACACCGTGTTTTGCAGCATTTTCATATCAAGGTTAGTGGTAATCAGGCCCAGATCTATCGCCAGGTGGCACCACAACACATAAACCAATACCGCGATCATTGTGCTGAACAGCGAGAACGACATCGCCAACCATAGCAGGATCGGCATCGGGAAAATCACCGCTCCGGGGCCACCAATCAGGATGCTACCGATGCAGGCCAACAGCAGCAGAAGTAACACCGCGATTTTTCTGACGGTATTGGGCCACTGGCTGCGTAGGGCCACGGCCTGGAAAATGCTGCGCAAATAACCTTTCCAGTCCCGCGGAAAAGCCAGAATAAACGGCATCAGCGTGATGTAGTTGGTAAATTCCGAAGACAGCCACAACGCCAATGAAGGCAGATACTGGCGGCCAAACAGCAACACCGAAGCCCCGGCACCAAGTAACGCCGTAGCTGTCGCGCTCGCCAGACAGATAGCGAACAGATAAATGCTCGATGAGGTGCGTTCCAGGGTTCTGACCTGCGGCGATAAACGCATAAACAGATAAAACCCGACCGCCACGCCGGCAATATTGGCACCATTGAGCAATATGGCTTTGCCCAGCGGGCTGCCGGTGATCAGATCTGCCGCCAAATAGCCTGACATCGCCATCAACCAGCCAACAGGACTGCCCATGGCCGGGTAGCGTACCAGCACGGCCAAAAGTACCGCATTGGTTGGCCAAAATAGCGCTAACAGACCGATGGGACGACTTTCAATACCCAAAATGCAGGCGCAGAACACCAGCAAAAAGACGATTAGCGCGAGGCGCAATTTAGTGGCGTCGGGTAACTCAGTGGTGTGCATCTTGCTTCCAGAAGCTTGCGAAGAATACGGATAAAATTCGACCTGCATGATGGCGGCCATTAGCCTGCTCACCCTGTCTGGCAATGCCTGTTTGGTGAACAGCCAGACTGACATTATTGCCAGTTTTCGCGGGTCTGGCATCCGTTTATTGAAAATATAAAAATAGTATTATGTTTCAAACCATAGCGGCAGACGTCCAGCGCATTCACACCGGTTTGAACGGGTAAGGAGACGCCCGCAGGCGAAACCTCTTGCAGATAAAAAGCGCCCTGCGGCGTTAACAGGGCGTCGGGATGTCTTATGTGGCAGAACTACGCCGGCAGCAGTCAGTGTTGAGGTTATTTCAACCGGAGCATCTTCCCGAGCAAAATATCGGTTGATTCGAGCATGTCCGTATCAATGCCTGCGGAGGGCGTAAAGGTCAATTCGCCAAAAACCGGTTTGCCGTTGGCAATATAAAAATCGACACGGACAAACTCAAAGGGCGCAGATAATTTTCTGGCGTACTCGAAGAGCTCGTCATATCCCGCGGGTTTAACAAAGGCATCTATCTCCTGCTGACTAAGCGCCAGGCAATCCTGGCTGTAGCAAAGAAACTTGAAGTCTTTGTCAAAAAAGTAATATTTCGGCATGCCGGTTTCTCTGCCAACACAAAGTAATGTGCAGTAAGGAACACCATGGAAACAGTATATTTTATAATCATCAGGGCCATGACCACTGGATGACTCTATAAATTTCTCACCTATTATCTTTTTATTGATTTGCTTATAGTTCAGCTCTGCATAGACCTTCCAGTAGTCCTCTTTCATCCAGTTATCAATGGTTTTCGCGGCCCTGGTAACGTCCAGGGACTTTTTATCCTGACAAATCAGGTTGTAACCTGAACCATGGTTGCCCTTAATCACAAACTTATCAGGCAAGGAATCCCAAGGGATCTCATCGACTGAATCGCAAACGAAGTAAAGCTCATTGAGAATTTCTTCACACCCTTTCGCCTTCAAATACTCCCTGACTGCGTATTTATCCGCACATTGCGTAACCAGTGCATTGTTGCTGTAATCGTTAAGTTTTAGATAGTTTATCTTTTCGTTCCAGGTCACAGGCGGGTTAAGATTTAACCTCTTCCCGAATGCTTTTTTATATATTAATTTGGTTTTAAAAGTCGGTGTGAATGTAGCCAATTGGTTCATGATAAATTTATTAATATTCTTTTTCATACAACCTGTCTCATAACTTGAACAAAGTATTAAAACGGCTCCTGGAAGGAACCAAAGGAGATTTGTTGCTATTGGCTGTTATTGCTCACTGCGCCATTGAATCATCGCCGGCGCGGTACTCAGATCAAATTTATTCTCGCCCAGTACCCGATTGAGGATGCGGGCCGATCGCCAGGCCACCAGACTGAGCTGAGGATCGGCAATCCCGTGGTGGTCCATGCTGGCATTGACGGCAAACAGAGCATTCTCATGCTCCCCCTCGCGCTCCAGAGTAAAATCAGAGGCAATACGATATTGCCCATCGGCATCGGTTAACATCCGGTCCGCCAGGGAGGCAAGAAAAGCCGGTTGAGCCTGTTCATAACCGGTAGCAAAGATAACCACATCGGCATCCAGGGTCTCGCGCCCCTGGTCAAGATGATGCCGCGTTTCCAACCGATAAAAATTATCCTGGGCATTAAGGGCCGTCACGGAGCGGCTGGGTAGCAGGCGTACCCAGCGTTTTTCTTGCAGAACATCGAAACGGTGATACATGGCGCGATAAATAGCCAAAAGAGACTCACTGGTGATGCCATCGGAGGTCATTTTTTGTTCGCGCAGCATCTGCTGTTTGGCGGTGTTGCTGAGCGTGTAGAAGTCGTCGACATAATCGGGCGTAAAATACTCGTTAGCAAAGGCCGCTTCATCAAGAGCGTTGTAGTTGTTACGCCGGGAGATCCAACTCAGTTGCTCTGGCTGGCCCCACTCGCCCTGAAAAATATTAAGGAACAGATCGGCTCCGCTTTGACCCCCGCCCACAATGGCCACGCGTTTCCCGCTAAGGTTTGGCTGGCGAAACATCATTTCGCTGGCGTGAAAACATTGAGCATTTTGTTCGGTCACGCAGTCCGGCAGTTTGACTTTCTTGCCAATGCCCACGCAGACATGTTTAGCGTAAAACACCTGATTCTGGGTGGTGACAACATACTGCCGCTGTTGGCTATCAAACTCCACGCGCTGAACGTCCTGGTTGAAAACCAGCGAATCCAGCCCCGTGGCAGCCCAGTGAAGATAATCGGCAAACTCTTCGCGTGACACCGTGCGTTGTTCCGTTGTCAGGAAACGGTAGAATTTTTTCCTTTTCACCAGATAGTTGAGGAAGCTAAAAGGGTTGGTTGGCGAGACGGCGGTCACCAAATCCTTCAAAAAACTGGTCTGCATACTGCATTCCGCCAGGATCATGCCTGGATGCCAGGAAAACTGCGATTTGCGCTCGAGGAATTTGCAATTAAAACCTTCGATTTCGCTGCCAAGGGCAGCAATACTGAGGTTGGACGGACCGATGCCAATACCGATAAAGTCCAAACACGGGTTCATTAGAGTGCTCCTGAGTGAATAATTAGACTGGCCGAGAAATTTATCCGGTTGTAAAAAGAACAATTAAATAATAATCACAACATGATATTATTATTGCCACCCTGACAATTGAAGACAAATTAACCCTGCGCCATTAGTGTTATCGCGGAGTCATGAAAAAGGTGTGCTTTTGGAAAGAATTTCGAGGAAATGAAATTCAATGGGACAACAGAGGAATTCATAACATATCCCTATGTTAGTTTGCATATTCCACATGGCATCATCCTTAATTAGACACAGCCTGTTCAGAGTAGCGCTAAAGTTGCACGTTGACATGTGAAAAAAAATAACATTAGGGCTAACACATGAGTTGTTAATGTGAAATTAAAAGTGAAATCGTAAAAAATCATAAAATTTCACCTTGGTTTAGGCCGTGTTTCGGCTGGGAAACAGCCAGTGAAATGCTCCCCCAAAAGAAAAATTGATTAAATATCAACAGATTGATTAGTTTTATGGCTACAAGGGGAGGAATCAAACAAAAGTCTGTAAGGTTTCTGGTGATTTAAGTCATCCCATACGCCTTAAAGTGGGTCAAACGGTATTTTGCCATTCTTCTGGAAAGTCATTAACTGGGAAAGTTAGCGATTTAAAATAACTTTCCCATAGAAATTAATTTAGGGCCTGGCTCAATCTATTGCCGTATTTCCCCTATTGATAGATTCGTGCCTCATAAGGACGAAGTATTTGTCGTTCACCCTGGTGGGAATAATTACTCAACAACAATGATCTTTTTCCCAATGGCAAGAGTTGAGAGTCAATTTGTTGTGTTTCACCACTCAGGTTGCACAATACCCACCCTTGACGTTGATCCAGGTTACGGCTGTAGGCGTAAATATGGGGATGCGCCGCCAGTTGTAATTGGTAGCGGCCGTAGACCCACATCGGATCCTGCTTGCGTAGGCGGATCAAGGCCCGGTAAAAACTCAGCACCGAATCCGGCTCGTTACGCTGACGCGCCACGTTAATCTGTTCAAAGTTGGCATTCAATGCGAACCACGGCGTAACGGTACTGAAGCCAGCATGAGGCCCGTTGTCCCACTGCATTGGGGTTCGTGAATTATCGCGCCCACTACGACCGAGAAACGCCAGGATCTGAGCTTCATCCATGCCCTGCTCCTGCAGTTTGGCAAAGCGGTTTCTGGCGGCAATATCGTTAAAATCCGCCAGACTCGTGAAGCGGGTATTGGTCATCCCCAGTTCCTGGCCCTGATAAATAAACGGTGTTCCCTGCATCAGGAAATACATGGCGGCGATGGCGGTAGCACTTTCACGCCAATACTGCCTGTCGTCACCCCATTTAGAGACCACGCGCGGAATATCATGATTTTCGACGTACAACGCGTTCCAGCCTTTCCCTTCCAGCAATGTCTGCCAGCGGGTAAAGATCTCTTTCAGACCCATCACATCTAGCCCAGCGTCCGGCGACTGCTGATGGCTGCTTTCCCACAGTTTGACGTGTTCAAACTGGAAGATCATATTCAGACGGCCGTGCTGTTCCCCCACCCAGTCCTCGCCCTGCTGTGCCGAGGCCCCGTTCATTTCGCCCACCGTCATGATGTCGTAGCGGTTAAATACCTGCTCGCACAGGTCATCGACATAATCCAGCAGGCCGTCATAGTTAAGATGCCGTTCGAACGACGGCACATAACGCAGTCCCTGCGGGTTGGGCATATCGGTCAGGCCCGGCTGTTTTTTCATATGGCAGATAGCGTCGATGCGGAAGCCGTCAATGCCCTTATCCAGCCACCAGCGCATCATGTCATACAGCGCCGCACGCACCTGTGGGTTTTCCCAATTCAGATCCGGTTGACGTTCAGAGAACAGGTGCAGAAAGTATTGTTCGCTGCCGGGGTCATATTTCCAGGCGGAACCGTTGAAAATGCTTTCCCAGTTGTTGGGTTCCGCGCCGTTTTTGCCATCGCGCCAGATATACCAGTCGCGTTTGGCACTCGATTGAGATGACCGGGATTCGATAAACCATGGATGCTCATCCGAAGTGTGGTTGACCACCAAATCCAGTATCAAACGCATGCCGCGGGCATGCACTTCGGACAACAAACGGTCAAAGTCAGCCATGGTGCCGAACTCCGTCATAATGGCCTGATAATCACTGATATCGTAACCATTGTCGTCGTTCGGCGAGCGGTACATCGGGCAGATCCAAATCACGTCAATGCCCAGCCACTGCAAATAGTCCAGCTTGTCGGTGATGCCATTCAGATCGCCAATGCCATCGCCGTTAGAATCCATAAAGCTGCGCGGATAGATCTGATAAACCACCGCCTGTTTCCACCAACGCACGGTTTGCCCACTGCTCATGTCCCGACTTCCTTTAATTGATTAATGCGCCTGTTCCGACGCCAGAATGCGCTGGAATGCCTGGCCCTGAGAGTCAAACAAATAACAGCACTCCACCGGCAGACGCACACCCACCGTATCACCGGCCTGAATGGTCGAACGCTCGGGATTACGCAGTACCCAGGGCTCGCAAGCGTTGCCATTATCCAGATAGAGATAGGTTTCATTGCCCATGTGCTCAACGAACATCACCTCCCCCTGAAACTCGCACTGGGCCAGTTCACCGCCGCGAATATGCTCCGGCCGAATGCCGACGTTAACGCTCTGGCCTTCCGCTCCGGCTGGCGTGGCGATCGGCAGTACCAGCGCCTTACCGTTGTCCAGTTCCACCACGCTTTGGCGTTCACCGGCACGCCGTAAAATTGCCGGGATCAGGTTCATTTTTGGCGAGCCGATAAACTGCGCGACAAATTCATTGGCTGGCTGGTCATACAGTTCCAGCGGCGTCCCCACCTGTTCAACCTGCCCCTGGTTGAGCACCACAATGCGATCGGCGAGCGTCATGGCTTCCACCTGATCGTGGGTGACATAAATAATGGTCGACCTCAGCCGCTTATGCAGCGATGCCACCTCCATACGCATCTGTACCCGTAGCGACGCGTCGAGGTTGGAAAGTGGTTCATCGAACAGAAACAGCTTGGGTTCGCGCACGATGGCGCGGCCAATCGCCACCCGTTGCCGCTGACCACCGGAAAGATCCTTCGGCCGACGTTCCAGCAATGGCTCAAGCTGCAAGATACGCGCACTCTCACGTACCCGATTGTCGATTTCCGCCGCTGAATGCCCCGCCAACTCCAGCGCAAACGCCATGTTTTTATACACGCTCATGTGCGGGTAAAGTGCATAAGACTGGAACACCATACCGATGCCACGTTCGGCGGGCGTATCGTCATTGACATAGTTGCCATCGATATACATGCCACCGCTGCTGATCTCCTCCAGCCCGGCGATCATCCGCAACAGGGTAGATTTGCCACAGCCGGAAGGTCCGACGATCACCACAAACTCTCCGCTATTGATCTGCAGATCCAGCGATTTGATCACCTCGGCGTTAGCCCCGTAGCGTTTTTGCAGTTTTTCCAGCGTTAATTGCGCCATATTCCTCCCGTTCTCACACCCAATTGGCATTTGGCGGGACGCCGACCAGCGCCCCGCCATCCGGCTTATTTAAGGTAATCGAGCCACGGCCCCTGGCGCGAAATCATCACGTCCACCAGTTCGGGGATCGCCCGGCACTTGTCGTTGACCGAATCGACCAACAGCGCCTGGATCACCAGGTCACGCGAGCCTTCAATGACCGCGTCGGCGGTCAGATCGTGAATGGCAATCTGATTGCTGAGCAAGCCACCGATGCCGGCCGGCATATTGACCTTGATGCCATGCACGCCCTTGCGATCGATAATGGCCGGCACTTCAACCGCAATAAATTCCGGCAATTGTTTGATAAACCCAAGGTTAGGGATATTGACCGCCGACTCTTCATAGCCGGAATCGGTCAGGATCCCTTCCATGATCGGCACCACGCGCTCTTTCAGCTTCAGTTCTATTTTCGGCTGCACATGGCCGAGGTAATTGCGATAGAAGGTGTAGAAATCGAGGATGCCGCGATGATCGCTAACCTCACTGGCCCAGCGGATGTATTCGCCAAAATGACTGTCGCCGGTGATCGGCAAGTGGTGGAATTTTTCCAGAATTTCTTTAAACAGCGTGCGGTCGGCCCAGGGATAGGCACTGTCTTTGCCGCCCAGCGCATCGCGCTCGGTGCTGCCCTCGGTCTGTACCAGTTTGCCGTGGGTACGGGTGTAAGCCAGAATGTCACTGTAGCCCGGCAGGCGGGAAAAATAATCCGGTGCCTTGGCACGCACATCGGCATAAGCGTCCTTACCACTGTCTTTGTAGCTGGCTTCCAGCAGTACGCTAAAGTGGTTAAGCCCGGCGGCCCGCAGGTTGAGGTTTTCAAACGAAGTGCCGAGCATTTCCGGCAGATAGCGCTCCAGCGAGGCAATTTCGTGGCACATGCCGACAAAATTGAGCTGCGGGAAGCGACGATGCACGGTGGTGCAGATACGGCTCATCGGGTTGGAATAGTTAAATATCCAGGCATTTGGGCAGATGTCGGCGACGTCGGCGCAGATGTCGAGGATCGGCGGAATAATCCGCAGCGAGTGGAACAGCCCGCCGGGGCCACCGTTTTCGCCATACACCTGCCCAATGCCGTATTGCTGCGGGATTTGCCAGTCCAGATCCCACAGCGCAAAGCGGTCGCCCACCTCAATGGAGATAATCACAAACTCCGCCCCGCGCAGCGCGGTTTTACGATCGGTGGTGGCACTGACGGTAAAGGGTAAATCTTCCGCCGCCAAAAATTCCCTGGCGGTTTTCTCGGTCACCGCCAGAGCGGCCGGGTTGATGTCATGCAGCACAATTTCGCTGCCGTATAACGTTTTGCTCTGGAAGATATCCCCCAGCGTGCCGTAGCCGAATTGCGCGCTGCCCGCACCCACTAAAACGATTTTTGTAGCCATTGGTTTGCTCCTGCTTAGGGTTAATCGAAAATCAGCCTTTTACTGCGCCGTTGGTTAATCCGCTGACGATACGGCGCTGGAAAATCAGAACCAGTGCGATGATCGGCAGTGTGACGATGACCGAGGCCGCCATGATGGCGCCCCAGGGAAGTTCGAACTGAGAGGCGCCCTGCAGCATGCCAATCGCTACCGGCACGGTGCGTTTGCCGCTGGAGATGACAAAGGTCAGCGCGAACATGAATTCATTCCAGGCACCAATAAATGCCAGCAGCCCGGTAGTCACCAGCGACGGGCCCATAATCGGCGCAAAAATACGGCTGATGATGGTCCAGGTACCGGCACCGTCGACGATCGCCGCCTCCTCCAGTTCCGCCGGGATCGCCTTCATAAAGGTGGTCAGCACCCAGACGGTAAACGGTAGTGAAAAGGTGGTATAGGACAGCACCAGCGCGCCCAGAGAGTCATACAGCCCCATAAAGCGCACCAGTTCGAACATGCCGGACAGCACCGCCACCTGCGGGAACATCGACACGCAAAGAATGGTGAACAGCAGATACTTGCGGCCGCGAAAACGGATACGCGCCAGGGCGAATGCGGCGGTAATTGACACCAGCAAGCAGATACCCACCGTTAGCGTCGCCACGGCGATGGAATTGAGCAGGCTGCGGGCGATGCCGTTTTCCAGCAACGCCGTCAGGTAATTGCCCCAGTGCAGGTTGCTCGGCAGATAGGCGACCTGGAATAAATCCTGCCCCGAACGCAATGAGGTGATCAGCGCGTAATAGAACGGAAACAGGCAAATCAGGCTGGCCAACGCGGCAGCGGCAAATATCAGCGCCTTGTGGCCGTACTTTTGCTGTTGGCGACTCAGTTTCATGCGCGTTTCTCCTTATCATTCAGGCGACCCAGCGTGAGGAAACAGGCGGCGATACCTGCCACCATCATAAACACCAGCACCGAAGCGGCCGAGCCAGAACCCATCTCCTGATAGCTGACCATGCGGTCGCGGGCATAACCGGATACCGACACCGTAGCCTCGCTATTCGAGGTCAGCACATAAATCAGATCAAACACCCGCAACGCATCCATCACCCGGAAAATCAGCGCAACAATCATCGCCGGCATAATCAACGGCAAGGTAATACGGCGGAAACGCTGCCAGGCGTTGGCACCATCGACCCGCGCGGCCTCATACAAATCACCAGGGATCAGTTGCAGCGCAGCCAGCAACATCAAGGCCATAAATGGCGTGGTTTTCCAGACGTCGGCAATCACCACCGCCCACATCGACAACCCCGGCTCCGCCACCCAGGCCAACGGCGTGGCGATGATGCCGCTTTTGAGCAGCAGATCGTTGACCACGCCGTACTGATCGTGAAACATCCAGCCCCACATCTTGGCGGAAACAATGGTCGGGATAGCCCAGGGCACCAAAATGGCGGTGCGGACCAGCCCCTGCCCACGGAATTTCTGGTTCATCAGCAACGCCAGCAGCATGCCAAACACCAGCTCCAGCGAGACGGATAACAGGCTAAAGCGCAAGGTGTTGCCCACCGCCAGCCACCACAGCGGATCCGCCAGCACGCCGTAATGGTGGCCGTCCGTAGTCAGGTCAAGGTAGTTGGCGAAACCAACAAAGCGATAGTCGTCCGGCGCGTCCAGCATGGCGTCGGTGAAGCTGTAAAACAGGGTGCGCAGCAGTGGCCAACCCGCCACCGCCGCCAGCAACAGCATGGCCGGTGCCACCAGCAGCCAGGCGATACGGCTGCGACGCTGTTGGTGATTAAGCTTGCTGCGCCTGACCGACCGCGCTTGGGCAGGGGCTGGCGTGGCCGTCAGGGATAAAGCGTGAGTATCGCGTTTCATGCATCAGACTCCGGCGGTTAATGGATAGTTACCCTGCTTTCAACGCCATCCTCTGGCTTTAATCCGTTCCAGTCTTTGCTGTAGATCCGCCACTGCCGTGACACCGTCACTATCACCGCGCAGCACGTTAAAGGTGGCGTTGTAGATAGCCCGGGAGACCTGCGCATACTGCCTTTTGGTTTGGGTTGCCGGGCGCGGCATCGCCTGGGCGAAAATGCCCTTGAAGTCCGCCAGATAAGGCGCCTGTGCCAGTACCTGCGGATCGTCGTATAGCGCCGTGCGGGAAGGTGCCTGGCCCAGCAGCGCCAGCGCCCTTTTTTGCGATTCGGCATCGCTGACGATTTTCAGCAGCGCGATGGCCGCCTGAGGGTTTTTGGTATAACCGTTGATCGCCCACTGCCAACCGCCCAACGCACTGACTGAACGGCCATCTGCGCCTTTCGGCAGCGGCATCACGCCCACCTTGCCGCGGATCGCACTGCTGTTGTCCTGTGCCAGCACGTAGGCGTATGGCCAGTTGCGCATAAACATGGCATCGCCGTTCTGGAATACCGCCCGCGACTCCTCCTCCATGTAGCCAAGCGTTCCTCTGGGGGTAATCTTGCCGATCCAGCCGGCGGCCATATCCAGCGCCTGCGCCGCCTGTGAGTTGTTGATGGTGATATTGCCTTCGGCGTTGATAAAACTGCCGCCGTTCTGTGAAGCTACCCATTCGAGTGCGTTGCAGGTCAGCCCTTCATAAGATTTTCCCTGGAACACCAGCCCCCAGAAGTTCTTATGACCGGCGGCACGTTCACCCTGCTGAATGCGGGTGGCGATGCGGGTCAGATCGGCCCAGGTTACCGGCGGCTGTTCGCCGTATTTTTCCAGCAGATCCTTACGGTAGTAGAGCGCGCCGCTGTCCAGATAGGCCGGTACCGCTTTGACCCGGCCGTTAACCACGTTGTTTTGCCAGGCGGCAGGGAAAAAATCCGGTTGGATGTCGCTCACGCTGTCGGTCAAATCCAGCAGGTGCTTGTTCAGTACGCCGATCCACACGGTATCGGCCTGGAACAGATCGATGGCGCTGGCGTCTTTGGCCGCAAACAGTTGCTGGAACAGCGACAGTTTTTCATCAGAAGCGGGAGGCAGATCGATAAACTCCAGGCTATGGCCAGTCTGGGCCTCGAAGCGCTGCTTGATCTCATTGCAGTACTGGCGCCCCTCTTTGCTGGGTGCGCACTGCATGCGCAGCGTGTCGGCCTGCGCCTGGCCCGCTGACAACGCCAGTGCGGCAGCAACCATACTCGGTATCAATCTTCTCATTGCATCCTCTGGGGTGGCGGCTGGGAATACCGGCATGGGAGCAAGCTATCGAAGGCGGGTCATTGGCGGAAATCGTTTTTCATCGCTACGATATAGAAACTTTCTATACCACCAGTGGAAAATATGATCGTGGACAAAATTCTGCGGCAGTTTATCGAAGTAGCGATGTTCAAAAATGTGAGTCATGCAGCAAACAAGCTTTGCCTGAGCCAGCCAACGCTGACCCACAACATGAAGAAACTGGAAGAAAATCTGGGGGTGCAACTGCTGGAACGTACCTCAACCGGAGTGAAAACCACCGAATACGGTGACCTGCTGCTGGAGCAGGCACAGATGATGCAGCGAATTTACGACAATACGCTGATCAAACTGGCATTTATCAAGGAGCGTCAGGAGCAGAGCTTGCGCATGGGCACCGGTCATGCCTGGTGGTATATGTTTGTGCGCGACAGTTTCAACGCCTACCGCAGGCTGCACCCGTCGGTGAACATCCATATCGATCTGGGTAACCATCTGCGCCTGATGGATTTACTGTTGGGCGGCGATATCGATTTGTTTATCGGTCATGAAATTCAGGGGTTGAACCCCAAGGCAGGCATCAGTTTTCTGCCGCTGTTCGGCACCAGCGACACCATGTTCGTACGAAGCGGGCATCCATTACTGGGCCAACCGGTAGCGCCGGACGCATTACTGGACTATCCCTGTGTCGAACTGACGCCGGATGAAAGCCGCTATCATCATATGGTGGAGGATATGCAGCCGAAAAAGCTGGCGCGCAACCGCCTGCACCTGGCGGAACGGGTGATCTGTTCGACCAACTCGATGATGTCGGCAGTGGATATGATCAACGATTCCGACGCGGTGCTGCTGGCCTATCCTGCCTGCATGGCGGGCTATTTTGCCGATTACGGGATCGAGCCATTGCAACTGACTCAGCCAGGCCAACGCTGTACCGTCGGCATTTATCTGATGCGCGAAAAAGCGGATGCCCCTCACCTGGTGCAGATGCAAAGGTTAATGCAGCAGCATCTGGAGCCGATCCGCCCTCTGTTGTAATTGTCATCCAGTCGATAACGCATCATTGGGCGGCCCCGGTACCTTTCTGGGCATATACTTAACAGAGTGTTCAGGATGGAGGTAACTGCGATGAAAACAATGATCCCTGTGCTGTTGATGCTGATGCTGTCCGGCTGTATGGGCAGAGGCGGCCCACAGGATGTCCCGCCACCGCCCGTACATAACGATCCACAAACCTGTAATAACACGTCCGCCAGTGCCAACAGCGATTGCTCGCAGTCCGTGGTACCGGCGATGCACTGAGTTTGCTCTGCACCTCAGTGTCGTTAATTTATGCACTTCCGTGAACGCCCCCTCTCCCAAGGGAGAGGGTATTATTACGAAGATTGTTCTTCGTCGTTGGCCAGGTTTTTCGCCTGTTGCTTCATAAACACCACTTCCTGCGGGCTGGACATATTGACCCGCTCCGCGCGCAGCAGCTTGAGGATATTGAACAGCAGTTCGCTTTTGGTGGCACCCACCATCCGTGGGCTGGCTACATAACCGGTCACGCTAAGAATAATGCCGTCCGGGCCAAGCTGACTAAAACGAACATAAGGTGCAGGCGTTTCCTGAATCGCTTCATACTCCTGGTAAGCACTCAGCAAGATATTACGTACCTGCTCCGGATCGATATCCGTCGGGAAGGTCAGCGCGATGGTCACCACGCCCTGCGCATTGCCCATGGTGGCATTACGCACGTTTTGCGAAATCAGCTGCGAGTTGGGTACGATCATGGTCGAACGGTCACTAAGTTGGATCTCGGTGGCGCGCACGTTAATACGACGCACATCCCCTTCTACACCGCCAATACCGATCATATCGCCCACTTTTACCGGCCGTTCGGTCAGCAGGATCAGGCCGGAAATGAAGTTCTTCACTATCTCCTGCAGACCAAAACCGATACCCACCGACAACGCACTGACGATCCACGCCAGATTGTTCCACTGGATGCCCAACGCCGCCAGGGTGATCAGGATCAGCAGCACGTAACCCACATTGCTGAACAGCGTGACCAGTGATGCACGAATACCAATGTCTGAAATGGTTTTCGGCAACAGTTCCTGACTCAGCCAGCGCTGGGTCACCCGCAGAATATAGATACCGATCGCCAGACAAATAACCGCGTTAATCAGGTTGCCCGGCACAATGTTCAGCCGTTGCAGCCCTTCGCCGCTCAGAATGGCAATGATCTTGTCCAGCAACGAGTTGGGCGTGGTGGTGCCGAACGAGCCGTTAAACAGCGAGACAATCATTAATAACAACAGAGAACACTTGGCAATGGCGGTGAAGATAATCGCCATTTGCTCCAGGTGACGGTCTTTGAAGTTGAAGGACTTTTTAAGCATCTTGCCGCTGGCGGTCTGCGAAGAAAATATCGCACCGCACAGATCGGTGGCGAACATCAGCAGAAAATAAAACGCCATCAGTACCAGAGCGACCCAGATCACTTGATAGGTCAGGAATCGGGCGAAGGCGATATACCCCACCAACAGTGAAAACAGGATTATCACCGAACACACCAGGGTGCTCATGTGCAACAAGCCACTGAGAGTAGAGCGCTTCTCTACGTGCTCACCCTGCTGCTCCAGTTGGCGGCGAATGCGCTGGGAACGCAGCGGCATCGCCAACAGCACCATACCGATTAATCCGGCAACCAGACCGTTGCCGAAAATGGTGGTGCCCAGACTGGCACTCACCACGTTGTTGATAAGCTCAATTGAGCCAAATGCCAAGGCTAACCCGGCCAGCAGCGGCGAGAAATAGCGTAAACCGGCGGCCACCGCGTCATCCATGGCACCCAGACGCCATGACGGACGGTTAAGAGACAGCGTCGCCCGGCCCAGACCGGCAATCAGTGCGCAGAAGATCCCCAACCGATAAAAGCCTTCGGCAAAATCTTCCAGCATTCCCGGCAACGGCTGCACGCGGGTAAAAGTGAGATACAGCAGATTCAGCGCAATACTGGTGGTGATAACCGTAACGGTGACGGTCATTATCGCCATAAAGCTGCGGCGTAAACGGCCATCCGGCAGAAAACGAATACTCACCCAGGCCAGAAAACGCTCGGAAAAATAACGCCCCCATGACCAGATAATCACCGCCAATACCAAAAAAGTGAGAGTGCCATAGCGCCACTCTTCCTGCCAGCTGGTGTCCCAGGCCTGTTTCATGGCCGTATTAAACTCGTCCAAGCGCTGCATGTCACTGGCGGCAGGTTGCACCACCGGCGACCAAAACTTGCTGCCCAGCACGCTACCGGTATTCAATGCCAATTGGGTTTTGAACGCCACCCGACGCAAATCACTGATTTGCTGGCCCAGATCAATCGCACCGGCCCGCATGGCCTGTGCGCGTTTCACCGCATCATCCAGTTGTTTTTTACTGTTATTCAATGTATTACGCTGCTGCACCACGGCGGCGGTTTCGGCCATCGAACCGGCGGCCGGCTGCGGGCCTAGCACATCAAGTTGCCCCTGCAGTTTCTCCTGCGCCGGTTGCAGATCGGTTGCCAGTTTATCCAACCCGGCGGCCAGATCGTCGGTAGCCAGCTTCAGCTTGCTGAGTTGGTTATCGTTGTCGGCCTTGGAGACCTGCTGTTTGATGCTGTCCAACTGCTTTTGGTAGTTCTTCAGCGCAACCGCAGGGTCTACCGGGGCTTCAACAACAGGAACATCATCATCCTGTGCGGCGACGCTGGTCAGCGGCGCCAACTGCAAACCAAGCAGCAGGAACAGGAAAAGAATAATTTGACGGGGCTTTAACATAAATTCGGTGCTCAGCATTTGCATGATAGACAGACGAAACAAGCGGGCCGGTATTTACCGTCCCGCTTGGCTAATCATAAACTGTGATTATGATAACTGCTTAATCTGCGCTTAAATATCAGTATTACTCCCATTCAGCACGATTATCCGCACCGCCGCCTCTGTCTGCATAATCCCGCCAGAGTTTTCCGCTTACGGCACTGATAACTAGAGTAATTCACAGTGGCGTAAGCGGACAAAGCGCCCTATACTCAGCTCACTCATTAACCAACGAAATAAAAGGAGGATTACTATGCCGATGTGTGAATTGTTTTTTTACTCACACTTCTATAGTAATCGCTGCTGCTCAAGCATTACCGGTATCGTGCTGCGATAACCCAGGCTTGAGCGAAGCTGATTAAAATCTGAAGTTCCTTCCCTCCGGCTTACCGGGTTGTCGTCAGCGATGTTTGACGATAGGCATCTGCATGCCTGTAACTCTTGAGTAAGCAATGACCACATTACTATCTGCACAATCTGTCGGTTACGACAACAATTTCGGCCCTCTGCTGGTTGAGGTTTCCTTCAGCCTGAAAAAAGGCGATCGCATCGGTTTAATCGGCCACAACGGCTGTGGCAAAAGCACCCTGCTTAAAATCCTCAGCGGCGATCTGCCTGCCGGTACCGGCAGCGTCACCCCTTCCCACCAGTGTCTGATGGCGCGGGTAGAACAGCATCTGCCTGAAGCCCTGCACGACTGTACCCTGCTGGATGCGGTACTGGCCCGGCTGCCTGAAAATCAGCGCATCAGTGAAAGTTGGCAGGCTGAGGTTCTTCTGACCAGCCTGGGTTTTGCGCCACCGTCATGGACGCTGACCGCCGGTACCCTGAGTGGCGGCCAGCACACGCGTCTGCTGCTGGCACGAGCATTAATCCGCCAACCGGACTTGCTACTGCTCGATGAACCCAGCAACCATCTGGATCTTCCTACTTTGCTGTGGCTGGAGCGGTTCCTGCAAAGCTGGTCCGGCAGTTTTGTGCTGGTGTCTCACGATCGCTATCTGCTGGATCAGGTCACTAACTGCACCTGGATTTTGCGCGACAAGACCCTGCAATTCTTCCGCTTACCCTGCACTGCTGCGCGCAAGGCGCTGGAGGAACAGGATGCGGCGGATGCCCATCGCCGTCAGGCGGAGCAAAAAGAGATCGACCGTGTAGCGAAAAGCGCCCATCGGCTGGCCATTTGGGGCAAGGTTTACGACAACGAAGATCTGGCCCGCAAGGCCAAGCAAATGGAGAAACGCGTTGACCGGCTGAAAGAGGAGCAAACCACGCTGAGCGCGGGCAGCCAATGGCGGCTCAGGCTGAAGGGAGAGGCGCTGGATGCCGATCGCCTGCTGGCCCTGCCACCAATGGAAGTTCGCCCGGCAATCGACGCGCCGGTGCTGTTTCGCCTCGACCCATTGCGGGTCAAAAGCGGTGACCGCATCGCCATCGTCGGACGCAATGGCTGTGGGAAATCTTCTCTGCTGCATCATCTGTGGCGTGAGTATCAGGATACGACCCTGCGGGAAACGATTTTCCATCCCCGGGTTCGCATCGGGTATTACGATCAAAGCCTGCAGCAACTGCACGATGATGACACGCTGAGTGAAGCATTAACCCACTTTGCGGCATTGACCGAAGATCAGCGCAAGATGGCGTTGATTGGTGCCGGTTTCCCCTATCTGCGTCATCAACAACGCATCAGTACCCTGAGCGGTGGCGAGCGTTCACGCCTGCTGTTTGTCGGCCTGACGCTGGCCAACCATTCGCTGTTGTTGCTCGATGAACCCACCAACCATCTGGATATGGAAGGCAAGGAGGAGCTGGCGGAGACTTTGCGCCAGTTTGACGGCGCAGTCATATTGGTCACTCATGACCGAATGCTGATCGAAAATAGCTGTAACCGTTTCTGGTTGATTGACCATCAGCGGCTGGAAGAGTGGCAGGATCTGGAGCCGGTTTACGCCCGGCTGGCAGAAGAACGTGACACCGTCACTATGACTATCCCAAACCAGGATGCCGTCAATCATCCGTTGCAGCACGATGACGAGGAACGGCTGTTGGCCGCGCTGTTTGAACTGGAAAGCAAACTGCAGGAGGATTTGGCGCGCAAGCCAAAACATCAAAAAACGCACTTGCAGCAACAATGGCGCAGTGAGATTTCCACCCTCACCGCACGACTGAATCTGGACTAACCTTTACAGGCCGCCCGCGGGCGGCCTTTCCACAAGGCTCCGCTGCCGGACTCAGACGACCGATTTGGGCTTTATCGGTTCCACATGCCCTACCGCCCGCGAGATACTCGGGTAAAGCGCACGTAACTGGCGCTCTATGCTGTCTACCGCCGCATGCGCCGACGCGATAGAAGCCGCCGGGGAAACCCGACAATGGAAATTGACGATAATGCCGCCAGCGGTTTTACGTGCGCGGATGTTATGAACGTCCTGCACCATCTCGCCTTTTTCCACCGCGGTTTCCAATATCTGGCGAATGCTCGCCAGTTGCTCAGGTGCTACATCTTCGCTGGCGATCCAGTGATTCGTCTGGGGTTCCAGATGAGTTTCGATCTCCGTATCTTCACCAATCGCCTGCCGTAACAGCGTTTCAATCTCACTGGCAATTTCATGCGCCTGCGCCACGTTGGCACTGGCCGGCACGGCCAGATCCATGCTGATCGACATGCGCTCCGGCAGTTGCTGCAACGCCAGATTTTGCACTACCGCGCCGTGGTTGGCGGCGATCACCCGGATACGCGTCGCCATGTCTTCATCACTGCGGGTTTGTGGATTAGCTATAACCGTGGCTTCGGCATGAGCATATTGCTGCTCCAGCCGTTCGGCAATTGATTGCTTCAACGCGTTGATGCGTTCCAGCGGTAAAGTGCGACAGACCGCGACGGTGACCTCAATAAACAAGATGGCACCGGCGTTGCGAATGCGGATATTTTCCGTGGCCAGGATCGCCGGGAAGGACTCCAGCAAAGCACCGATCTCCTCCTTGGCACCGGCCGGTGCCGTGTCCATCAGCGAATCAAACGAGCGTTTACCCAATTTCACCGCTGCCACTACGATAAAACAAGCGACGATTAGCGCGGCGATGGCATCTGCGCGGGTGAAGCCCAGCATCACAAAGACCATACCTAACAGCACCACGGCGGAGGCAAGCATATCGGAGAAGAAATGCAGTGCGTCGGCTTCCAGCGCCGCACTGTCGGTCGCCTTCGCCACGCGATTGAGCGCCCTGACGCGGAAAAAGTCGACCACAATCGAGATCAACAGCACGGCAATCACCACCGGAGCCGCGACAATTTCATGGGCCTCCCCCAACAGGCTTTTGCCGGCCTCATAAACAATCCACCCCGCCGCGCCCAACAGCAGCAGCACTTCAAACAACGCCGCCAGGTTTTCGACTTTGCCATGACCAAAATGGTGATCATCATCAGCCGGTTTGTCGCTGATACGCACCGCCAGCCAGGTAATGCTGGTGGCGATAAAATCGGTGAAAGAGTGGATCCCTTCGGAAATAAGACCAATACTGCCGGTAAAAATACCGGCAATAAATTTACCGGTTGCCAATAGCCCACTGGCTATCATGGAATTTCTGGCAACGGATTGTTTTTCATTTTGCATATTACGGCTCACATTCAAATGGGCAATTCATTTTTTTATTTTAGTAGAGCATTGCCAGACAAAGGCAACCAGCAGCATAGTACCCGAGAATGTCAGTATTAAACTAGACAGGAATTCTGATTTTCCGGTTGAATAAAAATAAATCTCATTCACACCAACAGAGATCATCAAAATGGCATAAAGTAAGCCAAGAATAAGAAGGATCATGGTGGTTATACTCCCAAAGTCCCCATTGGGCGCTCAGAGTTTAATCGCATCCTCCCCGTAGTAAATAAAACCTTCAGGGAGGATGCATCCAGGCGGATCTTTAGCGTTCATTAATCATCCCATTTAGTGCTCATATAGGCGGCTAACAGGCCCAGTGAGCTGATAACGCTCAGGAATCCTACAAAAATTGTCATATTTCCCATTATCTTGTCCTCGGTTAACTATTATCGATAGATGCCCCTTTAATTAAAAATCGGGGATTGTCATTACTCATGAGTATTTACGTTGCTCCTTTTCGGTGAGATAAAATACCCGCCCCGGCTACGACACGGAGCGGATGTCGGTTTAAATCCCCAGAATATACTGAGCGATTTTGAAGTAAATAATCAGGCCGGTGCCATCAATAAAGGTGGCGATAAAGGGTGCCGACACCACCGCCGGGTCAATCCCCAGCCGCTTGAGCAGCATTGGGATAATCGAGGAGACAATGGCGCTCCAGACGGTGATCGCCACCAGCGACAGGCTGACCACCATAGTTACGTCCATGCCCACCCCCATGATCCAGGCGCGCGCCCAGGCGGCTATACCAATGGTGGCAGCTATCAGCAGCGAAGTAGACACCTCTTTGCGGATCACTGCGCCCAGGTTACGCAAGCTGACTTCGCCAAGCGCCATGGCACGAACCAGAGTGGAGGTGATTTGGGTGCCGCTGTTACCGCCGGTACCAATCAGTAACGGGATGAAGAACGCCAGCGCAATCGCTGCTTCCAACTGTTCTTCAAATGCCTTTAGCACATTCCCGGTGTAGGCTTCCGCGACAAACAACATCAGTAACCAAACCGAACGCTTGCGCCATAACGCCCAGGGGCTGGTTTCCAGATAAGGTTTATCCAGCGGCAGGCTGGCGCCCTGGCGCTGTGCATCCTCGGTGTTTTCGTCTTCAATCAGTCGGGCAATTTCTTTTTCACCCAACACGCCCACCAGGGTTTTATTGACCACCACCGGCACCACGTCCAGCCCGCCCTTACCCAATAAATGCGCGACATCATTACGATCGTCATCGGGTGAAACCTGAAAATAGCTGTGGTTGATCATGACCCCAACGGCTTTATCGTTATCTTCACATTGCAGTAATTTTTTAACCGAAAGTGTACCGCGCAAATGATAATCGTCGGCGGTAACAAACAGTTGCGTCGGAATTTCGTCGGTTTTAAGTTGCGAAAGAAAATATTCCTTTGCTTTATTAACCGTCATATTACCTGGGATGGTAATGAAATCGGCGTTCATATAGCCCGCCACCGAAGACTCATCAAGAGTTTCAGTTGTGGCCAGCGCCGGGGATAGTGTGTTGTGATGTGACTTCATTATGTTAGTCCCTATTTCTGTTTGAACTTCAACAGCGAATCGCATAGGGGCGTTAACCACAGAGGGAGTGCAGAAAGCCTATCTCCGCGTCCAGGTTTTAGCACTATACAACGTATCTGATGTATTCATCAGAAGTTACCTTGGGCTGAACCTTAATCCGATAAAGCCTGTCTTAACCTTGGGCATCTCTCGATGTCGTCAGATCAGTAACCTGTGTTTGTATAGGAGCCTCGCCAAACGAGATACTGCATATAAACTACGGGAGGCAGTATAGGCGCGTTTTTTATTTTCGGGTGAAAAACTGGCTGACCGTTTATGAAACATTTAGAAAAATAGATTAACAGCGGACCAGATTCATCCCAATCCGCATTATTAAATCGTCAATGCGCGATGATATACACATTTTTATCGTACAGCGGCCCCTGCCGGGTAAAGTCGATGCCCTTTACATAGGGTTTGACCAGCGTAGCGTTGGCTTCGTAATAAACCGGAGCCACCGGGGTATCTTTCGTCAGCAGATCTTCGGCCTGTTGGAAATACTGTTGTACCTGCTGCGGTGTCTGGGCCGCAGTGGCCTGATGCAATAAGCGATCGTAATTTTGATTGGCGTATTTGGCCGAGTTCTCACTGCTGGTGGAGCGGAAAACGTTCAGGAAAGTCGAGGGATCGTTGTAGTCCGCCAGCCAGCGGCTGAAAGCCACGCTGTACTGCCCGTTATTGATATTGTCCAGCACCACCTTGCGCTCCTGATTCTGCAGGCTGACGTCCACACCCAGGTTCTTTTTCCACATGGCGCTGGCGGCGATCACAATCTTCTTAATGGTCGCGTCATTGCTGTACAGCAGGGTAAAGCGTAAAGGACGTTCCGCCGTAAACCCGGCTTCGGCCAGCAGTTTTTTCGCCTGCGTGATGCGTTGTTCTTGTGACCATCCCGCCGCCTCACCGGCCTGCAGTTTAAAGCCACCGGCACCGGTTGGGGTAAAAGTCCAGGCCGGTTGCTGACCGTAGCCCAGCACTTTAGTGGCAATAACCGTTTTATCCAGCGCCAGATTTAATGCCTGACGCACCCGCACATCGTTAAACGGGGCCTGGCGGTTGTTAAAGGCAAAGTAACTGGTCGACAACAGCGGGTAAGTGATTAATTGCTCATCACCCAGGCTATTTTTTAACTGTTGGTACAGTTCCGGTGGCGCACTGTAACCCAGCTCAATCTCTCCGGCCCGGAAGCGCGCCACCTCCGGGAACCCCTGCAGCGGCAGGAAAGTCACTTTGTTAAGCACCGTATGGGCGTTATCCCAATACTGGGTATTGCGCACCACCACCACCTTTTCATTGACCACCCACTGCGCCAGTCGGAATGCCCCATTACCGACAAAGTTCTGCGGCTGCGTCCAGTTTTTACCGTACTTCTCCACCACTTTCGGGTTGACCGGCAGCACCGGGAAATGGACCAACTGTTTGAGCAGATAAGAGTTAGGCTCGGCCAAGGTCACCCGTAGGGTATGTGCATCCAGCGCTTTCACGCCCAGTTCTGTCGGTGGTTTACTGCCGGCATTAATTTCCGCCGCATTTAGCACGTAGGCGGATGCCAGATAACTGCCGTAGGGAGAAGCGGTTTTTGGGTCAGTCAGGCGTCTCCAGCTAAAGACAAAGTCCCCGGCAGTCACCGGATCGCCGTTGGACCACCTGGCGTCCGGGCGCAGATGGAAGGTCCAGACATTGCCCTGATGCTCCCATTTTGTCGCCAACGCGGGGATCACTTCGCCATTTTTACCCACCCGCAATAACCCTTCAAACAGGTCATTGAAGATATAAAACTCTACGTTGCTTTCCGCCAGATTCGGATCCAGCGTTGCAGGCTCATAGCCATTGGCCCGTACCAGCTCCTGCGTCGCCGCCAGTGACGTTCCTGCCGGTACCTCGGCGGCGTTAACCCCTACTCCCGCCTGAAAAGACAAGATGATTAGACCAGCCAATCCTTTAAGTTTGAATGAATACTTCACGTCGCTATCCCTTGTTGGTGTTTTGTCGACGTATATATACATTGAAGCAGTTGAATAACTTAAATGATTAAACGCTATGACTCATAACCAAAACAGCACTCGGCAAACAACGTGAATTTCTTTCATATTCAATCAAATAGCTACCCACCATGCCTGGATAATATTCTAAAAGCTTAATTTTTCCTTAAGACGAGATAATTATTGAGCTAAAACTAAAAATAAATTAATACGAATCGTTTTCACTATCATTATTAATGTTCTTATATACAATCAGGGCTCCCAACGTCCGTTTGGCATAATTAGCATTTCCTCTCTGCACTCTCTAAATAAGGATGACTGTATGAAGCTGCGTTTCACTTCTCTCGGCCCGATTGCCCTGTTGGCATCGTCCATGATGCTGGCCTTCTCGGCTAATGCGGCATCCCAGGATGAAGGCATTGTTGTTTATAACGCCCAACACGAAAACCTGGTGAAGTCCTGGGTGGACGGTTTTACCAAAGACACCGGCATTAAAGTGACCCTGCGTAACGGCGGCGACAGCGAGTTGGGCAACCAACTGGTGCAAGAAGGCAGCGCATCCCCTGCCGACGTGTTTTTAACGGAAAATTCCCCGTCGATGGTACTGGTGGATAACGCCAAGCTGTTTGCCCCGCTGGATGCCGCGACGCTGGCCCAGGTTGAACCACAGTACCGTCCGCAACACGGCCGCTGGATTGGCATTGCCGCCCGCTCAACGGTGTTCGTCTATAACCCGGCGAAACTGACCGAGGCACAGTTGCCCAAGTCACTGCTGGATCTGGCCAAGCCAGAATGGAAAGGCCGCTGGGCCGCCTCGCCTTCAGGGGCTGATTTCCAGGCCATTGTCAGCGCACTGCTGGAGCTGAAAGGCGAAAAAGCCACGCTGGAATGGCTGAAAGCGATGAAAGCCAACTTCACCGCTTATAAAGGCAACAGTACCGTCATGAAAGCGGTCAATGCCGGCCAAATCGACAGCGGCGTGATCTACCATTATTATCCGTTCGTCGACGGCGCCAAGACCGGCGAGAACAGTAAAAATATCAAACTGTATTACTTCAAACATCAGGATCCGGGCGCTTTCGTCAGCATCTCCGGCGGTGGCGTGCTGGCTTCCAGCAAACACCAAAAACAGGCGCAAGAATTCGTTAAGTGGATCACCGGTAAAAACGGCCAGGAGATCCTGCGTACCAATAACGCCTTCGAATATGCCGTTGGCATCAACGCGGCTTCTAATCCGAAACTGGTACCGCTGAAAGAACTGGATGCGCCAAAAGTTGACGCTTCTGCATTGAACGGTAAAAAAGTGGTCGAACTGATGACTCAAGCCGGGCTGATGTAAGCCGGTTGATTAGTACAGAGAGTTTTTAGCCCTATGTCGAATACAGGTCTCAACGCCGCCGGCTCAAAGCCACGGTATACTTCGGCCCGCCGCCATCAGCGGCCCGGGTTGTTTATCGTGGCGGTCGCCATTTTACTCTCCCTGCTGGCGCTATTGCCGCTGGGGTTTGTCATTAGCGTGGCGTTTGAAACCGGTTGGCCAACGGTAAAAGCTCTGGTATTGCGCCCCCGGGTGGCCGAACTGCTGCTCAACACGCTGCTGTTGGTGGTGTTCACGCTGCCGATTTGCGCCATTCTGGGGGTAGCGCTGGCTTGGCTAACCGAACGCACTACGCTGCCGGGCCGTCGCATTTGGTCGTTATTGGCCACCGCGCCGCTGGCGGTGCCGGCATTCGTACAGAGCTACGCCTGGATCAGTCTGGTGCCTTCGATGCATGGGTTGGGAGCCGGGGTATTTATTTCGGTCATCGCCTACTTCCCCTTTATTTATCTGCCAACCGCTGCGGTATTACGCCGCTTGGATCCCGGAATTGAAGACGTCGCCACTTCGCTCGGTACGCGCCCGCTGGCGGTGTTTTTCCGCGTGGTGCTGCCACAGCTAAAACTGGCAGTTTGGGGTGGCTCGCTGCTGATCGCGCTGCATCTGCTGGCCGAGTACGGCCTGTATGCGATGATCCGCTTTGACACCTTCACTACCGCTATTTTCGACCAGTTCCAATCGACCTTTAACGGCCCGGCGGCCAATATGCTGGCTGGGGTGCTGGTGCTGTGCTGCCTGGGATTATTAATGCTGGAAGCCGTCAGCCGTGGGCGAGCGCGTTATGCCCGCGTCGGTTCCGGCAGTGCACGCAGTCAAACGGCTTATCGCCTTGGGCCCATCACCACCCTGTTCTGCCTGCTGCTGCCCCTGAGCCTCACCGCGCTGGCGCTTGGCGTGCCTTTTATCACCTTGGCCCGTTGGTTGACCTTGGGAGGCGTTGAGGTGTGGCGCAACAGCGAATTGCTGCCTGCCTTGCTGCAAACATTGTCACTGGCCGCCAGTGGTGCGCTGCTGATCACGCTGTGCGCTATCCCTATGGCCTGGCTGTCGGTACGCTACCCGGCACGGCTGTATCGGGTATTGGAAGGCTGTAATTACATCACCAGTTCACTGCCCGGCATTGTGGTGGCACTGGCGCTGGTGACCATCACCATTCACAGTTTTCGACCGATTTATCAGACTGAAATCACCCTGCTGCTGGCCTACCTGCTGATGTTTATGCCACGGGCGCTGATCAACCTGCGCGCGGGGATTGCCCAGGCACCGGTCGAGTTAGAAAACGTGGCCCGTAGTCTCGGTCGTTCGCCAGCGGCAGCATTATGGAGCACCACGCTGCGTCTGGCGGCCCCCGGAGCCGCCGCCGGTGCCGCACTGGTGTTTCTGGCTATCACCAATGAGCTGACCGCCACGCTGCTGCTGGCCCCCAACGGTACCCGCACGCTGGCCACCGGCTTCTGGGCGCTGACCAGCGAGATAGACTATGTGGCGGCCGCACCCTACGCCCTGATTATGGTGGTGTTGTCATTGCCACTGACCTGGCTTCTTTATTCTCAATCCAAACGTACGGCGGGATTATGAGCACGCTTGAACTGCAAGGCATCGGTAAATCCTATAACTCGGTCAAGGTGCTCGAGCATGTTGATTTAAACGTGGCACAGGGCAGCCGTACGGCGATTGTCGGCCCTTCCGGCTCGGGAAAAACCACCCTGTTGCGTATTATCGCCGGTTTTGAAATACCGGACAGCGGCCAGGTGATACTGCAAGGGCAAGCGATGGCCAACGGCAGCGGCTGGGTGCCGGCACACCTGCGTGGCATTGGTTTTGTCCCCCAGGACGGCGCGTTATTTCCGCACTTTACCGTAGCCGGCAATATTGGTTTCGGCCTGAAGGGCAGCAAGCGTGACAAGCGGCTGCGTATTGATGCACTGATGGAGATGGTGGCGCTGGATCGTCGACTGGGGGCGCTGTGGCCGCATGAGCTTTCCGGTGGTCAGCAACAACGGGTGGCGCTGGCCCGTGCGCTGTCTCAGCAACCCAGGTTGATGTTGTTGGACGAACCTTTCTCCGCGCTGGATACCGGCCTGCGCGCCGCGACCCGCAAAGCGGTGGCGGAACTGCTGGCAGAAGCCAAAGTCGCGTCGATTCTGGTGACCCACGATCAAACCGAAGCCTTGTCGTTTGCCGATCAGGTGGCGGTAATGCGCAATGGCCGATTGGCGCAGGTCGGGCCGCCGCAAGATCTTTACTTAAGGCCGGTGGACGAACCGACCGCCACCTTTTTAGGCGAAACGCTGGTCCTTTCCGCTGAGCTGGAGCAAGGCTGGGCGGATTGCGCGTTAGGACGGATTGCCGTTGACGATCGTCAGCGCCGCGGCCCCGCTCGCATCATGCTCCGTCCTGAGCAGGTTCAGATTAGCCAGTCCGAGCCACAGCAACAGAGCCAGGCGGTGGTCACCGGTATTGATTTTGCCGGTTTTGTCTCGACCTTAAACCTGCACATGACCGGCAGTAATATCGCGATCGAGATTAAAACCATCAGCCGCGAAGGTCTCCGTGCCGGTTCTCACGTCAATCTGAACATCATCGGCCAGGCGCATATCTTTGCCGAGTAGCCCATCAAGGGGGCTTACCGCCCCTTTGAGCCTTAGTCTTGTGCCAACGCTCGAACGAAAAAACCTATCGCAGCCATCGAATACCAAAACCCCCTTCATCAACTACGATTAGTCTGTGACCGGTGTAAACATTCACCCGTCCGGAGATAACCCACAGAGGATTATCATAATTATTCATACTGCTTAAAGCCGCCCTTCTTTGATGCGGCTAAGAAAGGTTAATTATGGCACGTACTACCCCCCTTGAGCGCTACCGCAATATCGGCATCTCGGCGCACATCGATGCCGGCAAAACCACCACCACCGAGCGGATTCTGTTTTACACCGGGGTCAGTCACAAGCTGGGCGAAGTGCACGACGGCGCCGCCACCATGGACTGGATGGCACAGGAGCAGGAACGCGGCATCACCATTACTTCGGCGGCGACTACCTGTTTCTGGAACGGCATGCAGCATAATTATCCGCAGCACCGCATCAATATCATCGACACCCCAGGACACGTGGATTTCACCATTGAGGTCGAGCGCTCCATGCGGGTATTGGACGGCGCGGTAATGGTCTATGACTCGGTCGGCGGCGTACAGCCGCAATCTGAGACCGTCTGGCGTCAGGCTAATAAATACAAGGTTCCGCGTCTGGCGTTCGTCAATAAAATGGACCGAGTGGGTGCCGACTTCTTCCGCGTGCGCAAAATGATGATCGAACGGCTGAAAGCCAACCCGGTGCCGATCGTCATCCCGATTGGTGCCGAAGACCATTTCACCGGCGTGGTCGATTTGGTGCGCATGAAAGCCATCCTGTGGGACGAGGCTACGCAAGGCATGAGCTTCAGTTTTGAAGAGATCCCGGCCGAATTGCGCGACTCCGCGCAGGAATGGCGAGATAAAATGATCGAAGCCGCCGCAGAAGGCTCGGAAGAACTGATGGACAAATACCTCAATCAGGTGCCGTTGAGCGAAGAAGAGATCGTCCGTGGTCTGCGTCTGCGCACGGTGGCCGGCGAAATTCAGCCGATGCTGTGTGGCTCGGCCTTCCGTAACAAGGGCGTGCAGCGCATGCTGGATGCGGTGATTGAACTGATGCCTTCACCGCTGGATGTTCCACCGATGGAAGGCCATGACGAGCGAGACAATATTGTCATTCGCCGGGCCGCCGATGACGAAAAGTTCTCGGCGCTGGCCTTCAAGCTGATGACCGACCCTTTCGTCGGCCAACTGACCTTCGTGCGGGTCTATTCCGGCGTGCTGACCAAAGGCAGCAGCGTCTATAACCCGGTGAAAGACAAGAAAGAACGCATTGGCCGCATCGTACAAATGCACGCCAATGACCGTAAAGATGTCGAAGAACTGCATGCTGGGGATATCGCCGCCTGCGTGGGGCTAAAAGACGTCACTACCGGCGACACGCTGTGTGACCCTAACGCCATTATCACACTGGAAAAAATGGTGTTCCCTGAACCGGTGATCGCCCAGGCGATTGAACCCAAAACCAAGGCCGATCAGGAAAGAATGGGGATTGCCCTGCAGCGCCTCTCTTCGGAAGATCCGTCGTTCCGCGTTCGCACCGACGAGGATTCCGGCCAGACCATTATTTACGGCATGGGCGAACTGCACCTGGAAATCATCGTCGATCGTATGCGGCGTGAGTTTGGCGTGGCGACCACCACCGGCAAACCGCAGGTGTCTTACCGCGAAACCATCCGCAAGCGCGTGGCCGACGTGGAAGGCAAGTTCGTGCGCCAATCCGGGGGTAAGGGCCAGTACGGCCACGTGGTGTTTACCGTGGAACCCAATGAGCCTGGCAAGGGCTTTGAGTTTTTAGATGAGATCAAGGGCGGCGTGATCCCGGGCGAGTTTATCCCGGCGGTGAAAAAAGGCGTGCTGGAGGCGCTGAATACCGGCGTACTGGCCGGTTATCCGGTGGTGGATGTCAAGGTTCACCTGACCTTCGGCTCCTACCACGACGTCGACTCTTCGGAACAGGCTTTCCGCATGGCGGCGATCTTCGGCTTTAAAGAAGCCTGTCGCCAGGCCGACCCGGTTATCCTCGAGCCGATCATGTCGGTAGAAGTGGAAACACCCGAGGATTACGCCGGTAGCATCATGGGCGACCTGTCATCGCGGCGCGGTCTGGTGCAAGGTATGGAAGACATTCCCGGCGGCGGCGGTAAGGAGATCCACGCCAAGGTGCCGTTATCCGAAATGTTCGGCTATTCAACCACACTGCGTTCCATGTCACAGGGCCGCGCCACCTATACCATGGAATTTAGCCACTACGCAGAAGCACCGCGCAACGTGGCTGAAGAGATCATTCATCACCGGAAATCCTGAGTTGACTGCCTGCCGCCCTCAGCGGCAGGCTTCACTCTTTTGTGGCCAGAGCCACCACCACCGGCTGCGGTTTGATACGCATCGCATAAATCACGCCGATAATCAGGCAGCTAATCCCGCCCAGCGTCAACAGCGGCGGCCAGGCCTGACGCAGCATAAAGGTGTAAGCCAGTCCGGCCAGTATTTCGAAGACGATCAGCGGCCCCACCAATACCGTCGGCAAGCGTTGACTCGCCTCATTCCAGCACAGGGCGCCAATCCACGAGCACAGCATGCCAATGGCGATCATCAAGGGAATAAACACTTCCGGCCTTGGCCCAAACGGCAGCGCAAACGTCGGCTGGGTTAAAGCCAATTGCCCGCAAACCAACAGATAGCCCACCAACGCCAGCGGCAAAGTGACCAGCCCTTGCGCGGTCGCCCAGGTGGCAGGCCTTTGGTGCGGGTTTTCCCGTAGCCAGCGGGCATTGCGCAGCGGGAACCAGGTCCAGCAAGCCACCGCCAGCAATGCCAACCCAAGCCCACTGGTGTAACGCCAGACATCAATTGGTGCCGTATTCCCCCGCAACTCGGCAACGTTAACCAGCGCCAGTCCGCAGGCGATCAATACCAACGCCGGTGTCAGTTTACGCCACGAAAGTCGCCCGTCATGCCGGCTGTAAAACAGGTTGGCGGTCACCGAGATCACCACCGGCAGCGTGCCGATAATCATGGTGGAAACGGGCGCTCCGGTGCGCTGAATGGCGCTGGCCAGGCACAGGTAATACAGCAGGTTGCCGATCGCCGTTAGTTTCAGCGCCTCCAGCCAATCGTTACGATGTAACTTTTTCAACCGCTGACGATCAAACCACGCCAGCGGCAAAGCGATCAACCCAAAGGCAAGATAACGCCCGGTAGACTGCAACGCCGCCGGATATTCAGGGATCATAACCGGACCGACAAAAATCAGCCCCCACATCAGCCCGGCAGCCAGGGCAAATAACACGCCAACAAACATAATGACTCCATCAACGACCAGGCGCAGCAGGCTGGCCCCATGAATTAAATTTGGCGCCAGCCTAACCTACTCGTGCAGAGGAATATTGTAGCAAATTGCTGTTTTAGCCGGTCTGGTAAAGACTTCGCAAACCGAACTGAATGTTTGCGGGTCGCATCTCATCATGGGGGCGCGGTGACTTTATTGCCATGCGGCAACAGCAAATGTCCCCTCCGGTTTAACCGGTAAATATTTTTCGTAGTAATCCAGGTAGTTCTTTACCGGGTCAACATCTTTAAACTGTTCTGGGTAAAGTGATTTGGCAATAAACTGAATCATGGCGAAGTCGGAAAGCGTTCTTGATGCGCCCTGGTACACGCCGAATAATTGCTTGTTTTTTATCGCCGGCAATGAGTTCCAGCCATTACGAGTGGAAAAAGCTATAAGCTGTTGAACAGAAGTGTTTTTATCTACTCCCACCCCCATTGATAGCGCTGACGAAACCTTATTATTTTCTCTGCCGGAGATGAAAATAGCATCAGGCTTGGCAAACAGAAGCTGTTCTGGGTTAATCACACCCCACCACTCAAAAAAGGGCTCGGCAATATTGTCTGCTCCGGCAAGTTTCAGCATCGCACCCCACATGTTCTTACCGTAGGTGAATGAATAATCGCCAGGCCCTTTATTCCCAAATTCAATATAAACCTTGGGTTTCTTTAATCCTGACGCATTGACTCTACGCTGCACGTCAGCAATGTTATTAGCGTAAAGCTCTGATAATTCCTGAGCGCGTTTTTCTTGCCCCGTGAGTATGCCGAATATTTTTGTAGAGCTGACATGTCTTTCGACAGTTTGCGCATTGTAGTCTACCACGACCACTGGGATTTTTAATTCTTCCAGGCGTGAGACCTCATGTTTCAAAGCAACATATTGCCATTCAGCCAAAATAATGACGTCCGGCTTCAAAGATATTATATTTTCAAGCGAGATATTATGGAGATCCACCTCGCCAATATCAGCGATACGAGCCAGTGATGGCTGGTGTTTAACATACATATTCCAATTTGCCGGAACCTTTCCCCGCCAGGCCTCACGAGAAATGCCGATGACATGCTCGTATGCCGCTTCCCCACCCACGGCCATGTAGTCTTCAAAGTAAAAACCTAAAACCGCCCTTTTTACCGGGGTATCAAGCGTAATCTTCCGCCCCAGAACATCGGTTAATGTGGTCGTGGCCGCACTGGTGATGCCAGGCATAATTAAAAAAATGGCGAACAGCATAAAGATTCTAAAATTTCGAGCGCCCATAAAATGGAGGTCCTCAGGAGTGGGGTTGTTCTTAATTATTGTTTATTTCTTTTGGGTCAAAAATACGTAAATGATAATAATTTTTATTAAGATTTATATCAACTGCAATCGTAACCCCCGTTTTCACCGGGCCGTAACCTGTTTTTGATAACGCACCGGCGTGACACCGTAACGGTTAGCGAAAGCGCGGGTCAAATGCGCCTGATCGGTTAACCCCGCCGCCACCGCCACCTGTGCCGCAGGCATACCGCGCCCCAACATCTGCTTGGCCTGCGACAGGCGGATCGCCATCAGCATCTGCTGGGGGGAAGCATGGTATTGGGCTTTGAACTTACGCAGAAAGTGATAAGGGCTGAGGGAAACCAGTGCCGCCAGTTGATCGAGAGTAATTACGGCAGAGAAGTTATCCTGCAGGTAACTTTTGACGATATCAAAACGGTGCGCCGCTTCGGCCTTTAACGGGCGAGCCACTTGAATATGCGGGCGGAAGATGTCGACCACCTGCGCCAGCAAGTGGTCAATGGTCAGCGGATCGCTGGCCTGCCACAGTGCGGCCAACGTGGCAGACAATTGCTGTGCCGCCTGCAAGTCCTGGCGCACCGCATCGGTGAACCAGAATCCCTGTTCACCAGACAGCAACTCCAGCGTATCCGGTTCCAGATAAAGCATGCGGTAGTTCCAGCCACCTGGGGTTTCTGCTTCACCGGTATGCAGCTCATCCGGGTTCATCAACACCAGTGAACCCGGCGCAGCCCGGTGCTGCGCGCCACGATAGCGGAAACGCTCGGCACCAAAATCGACGGTACCGATGGCAAAAGCATTATGGGTGTGCGGCTCAAAGGCATAGCGCTCAATATGGGCGTGATAAAGCTCTACGCCCGGCACCTGCACTAACTGCCGGAACTGCGCACTGTCTTTTTCAAAGGGAAACTGCTCTGGAACACCCTGCACCGTACCACCCTGCTTCAATGTCATTGCTGGCTGTATGATAGTCAAAGCGGTGTGGTTTGAGTAGTGGCGCACGCAGTGCGCTGGACGCTGCGGTTCATTCCGCGTAGGGTATTTTATCCGGTGCTCAACGCCTGCCTGCCAGCGTCGACACCTTGATTATCCCGCCGCAGAGTGGGAAACCTGTCTTTAACCCCCTGAAAGTAAGAGGCAACAATGTATCCAGATACTCAACTCTATATCGACGGACAATGGCGCAACGCAGTCGCCGGTAAAACCACGCCGGTCACCAACCCCGCTACCGATGAAGTGATTGGCAGCGTGGCGCACGCTACCACAGCCGATCTCGATCTGGCGCTGGCCGCAACCGAGCGCGGTTTTAAAATCTGGCGCGAAACCTCCGCTTACCAGCGGGCCAATCTGATGCGTAAAGCCTCTGCTCTGTTTCGTGAGCGTGCAGATAAAATTGCCGCAATCATGAGCCAGGAACAAGGTAAACCTGTGGCGCAGGCCAAGGTGGAAATTCTTAACTCGGCGGACGTGATTGACTGGTTTGCCGGCGAAGCCAGCCGCACCTACGGCCAGGTAATCCCGTCCCGCAGCCAGGACGTTCAGCAGCAAACCCTGAAACTGCCGGTGGGACCGGTTGCCGCGTTTACCCCGTGGAACTTCCCGATTAACCAGATTGTACGCAAACTGTCTGCCGCGTTGGCCGCAGGTTGTTCCATCATCATTAAAGGCCCGGAAGAAACCCCGGCGTCCCCGGCGGAACTGATCAGAGCCTTTGCCGATGCGGGCATTCCTGCCGGTGTGATCGCACTGGTGTACGGCACCCCGGCAGAAATCTCCGAGTACCTGATCCCGCATCCGACCATTCGCAAAATCTCGTTCACCGGTTCAACCCGCGTGGGCAAGCATTTGGCGGCGCTGGCCGGTCAGCATATGAAAAAAGCCACCATGGAGCTGGGCGGTCATGCACCGGTACTGATTTTTGACGATGCCGATCTGGATGCGGCCGCCAAAGAGCTGGCGCTGGCCAAGTTCCGCAACGCCGGTCAGGTGTGCATCGCTCCAACCCGCTTCCTGATCCAGCAAGGCGTTTATGAAGCCTTTATCGAGAAGTTCACCGCTGCGGTGCGCGAAATCAAAATGGGCAATGGCTTGCAGGACGGTGTGACTATGGGGCCGATGGTGCTGCAACGCAGCGTGGACGCCATTGAGGCCTTCGTGAAGGATGCCGTCGCCGAGGGTGCCAAAGCCACTACCGGTGGCAAGCGCGTGGCCGGCCCCGGCAACTTCTTCGAACCGACGGTATTGCGCGACGTGCCACTGAGTGCGCGAGCGATGTCTGAAGAACCCTTTGGCCCGGTCGCCCTGCTGCGCCCGTTCGCCAGCTACGAGGAAGCCATCGCCGAAGCCAATCGCCTGCCTTACGGTCTGGCGGCCTATGCCTACAGCCGGAGTATCGCTACGGTAACGGCGTTGGGCCGGGATGTGGAAAGCGGCATGCTCAGCATCAACCATATCGGTTTCGGCCTGCCGGAAACGCCATTTGGTGGGGTTAAAGACTCTGGCCACGGTACCGAAGGCGGCAGCGAAGCCATCGAATCCTATCTGGAAACCCGCTTTGTCACCGTCGCCGGGCGCTAATTAACAGTCCCTCTCCTTTGGGAGAGGGTTCTGTCTGTTTCCCCTAACCCCGACCCTCTCCCCCTGGAGAGGGTGATTCTCACCCAGATAACAGCCTGGGCTTTACTTCGAACCAACCTTATCGAATAACACTCGCGCTGCCGGGGTCAAACCCAGCATATGAATGCAGGCGTGTACCATGCCCGGCAACCGTTCACAGCGCACCGCGACCCCATCTTCACGCAACCGCTGGGCATAATGCTCGGCCTCATCGCGCAACGGATCGTACTCACAACTCAGAATAGTCGCCGGTGGCAACTGCCGCAACGTTGCGGCATGCAGCGGTTCTGCGTAAGGGTCATGCCCCTGGGCCCCGTTACCCAGATACTGCCCCCAGCAAAACTCCATGACCTCCCTGGTCAGGTAGTAACCCTGCGCATAAGCCTGGTAACTCGCCGTATCCATAGCGCGACTTAACGCCGGATACAGCAACAGTTGATGTTCAATCCGTGGGCCATTCCGGTCGCGGGCCAACAGCGCCACGGCGGCGGCCAGATTACCACCGGCGCTGTCGCCGCCAACCGCAAGGCGCATAACGTCAACGCCCCACTCATCGGCCCGTTCAACCACGCCGCACAGTGCCTGATACAGGTCTTCCAGCGGCCGCGGATAGGGATGCTCCGGCGCCAGTCGGTAATCAACCGACAAGATCACCCGCCCGGTGGCATTGGCCAGCGCCTGGCAAGGCTGGTCGTACAGCGCCAGCGACCCCAAACACCAACCGCCGCCGTGGGCGTACAGCATCGCGGGCAGAGGTTCACCCTGCGTCACGCCCAGCGGCACATAAGCGCGAACGGCGATCTCATGGCCATCGTCAGCGGTCACACTTCCATCACGGACGCCGCCACTGGCTTCTGCTTCCCCCTGCAACGCCAACAACCCGGCCTGCGCGGCGGCACGCATTTCACTCAGGGATTCAGGCGCGGCGGCATCTGCCGTTTCCGCCAGAAAACGGGCAATCTGTGAGTCAAGCGGCATCGGCCAGGCTCCCTGACAAGAATGGCACTACCAGAGCGATAAACGCCTCATGGCACTCTTCGGTGATGAAATGACCGCAGCCGGCCACGGTTTCGCCGCGCAGGTTAACGGCGTTGCCCTGCAACGTGACATAGGGCGCATCGCCGGTGGCGTGCTCGGCACCAATGGTCATCACCGGCATGCTGAGCGGTGTCTGGGCCCGACGCTGGTTTTGCCGGATGGTTTCCGGAATGGCGCGATAATAATCAAAACCGGCCCGCAGGCTGCCCGGTGCCGAATAGGCGGCGATGTAGGTTTCCGCCGCTACCCGATCGCGGCGATAAGACCAGCGGTTAAAGATATAGCTCAGATACTCCCGCTCACGACCCAGCGTCAAGGCTTCAGGCAAATCCGCCAGTTGGTTGAACATGAAGTGCCACAGGAAAATGTTTTGTTCTGCCGGTACAAAAATCGGTGGCGCGGGTGCCAACCCTGGGATCACCGCCTCCGTCAGTACCAGCCCCATCACCGCCTGCGGGAAATCGCTCGCCATGGCATAACCCACCCACATGCCAATATCATGACCGACCAGTTGATAGCGCGGATGCCCCAGTTGCAGCATGGTCTGGTGCAAGGTAGCGGCCACGCTGCCGGTGTCATAGCCGCCGCTCGGCTTGTCCGAATCGCCAATGCCCGGCGGATCTACCGCTATCGCCTTAAAGCCTGCCGCCGCCAGGGCCTGCATCACATGACGCCAGGTGTACCAGGTTTGCGGCCACCCCGGGATCAGCAGTACCGGCTGCCCTTCGCCAAGCGTCACGCAGTGAATTCGGTTGCCGTTTACCCGCGTATAGACGTGTTCGGGTTCAGGTCCATTCAACATGGACCCGTTATTTTGCAGTGTCATCGGTGTTCTCCGTGGTGGAATTGTGTGGCTCAGCGCAGGCCAAGCAAGGTATTGATTTGCTGTTGGTCAACCGGCGCACCGGCAAAGTCATCAAACACCTTGTCGGTGACGTTGATGATGTGGTCACGAATAAAGGCCGCGCCTTCGCGTGCGCCATCCTGCGGGTGTTTCAGGCAGCATTCCCACTCCAGCGTCGCCCAACCGGCGTAGCCATGCTGGGTCAGCCGCGAGAAAATGCCTTTGAAATCCACCTGGCCGTCACCCAATGAGCGGAAACGTCCGGCACGGTCGGTCCATGACTGATAGCCGCCGTAAATGCCCTGCCGTCCGGTCGGGTTGAACTCGGCGTCCTTGACGTGGAACATGCGGATAAAGTCCTTGTAAATATCGATGTAATCCAGATAGTTCAGCTGTTGCAGCACGAAATGGCTTGGGTCGAACAGGATCTGGCAGCGCGGATGTGCCCCAACGCGCTGATGAAACATTTCAAAGGTCACGCCGTCGTGCAGATCTTCGCTCGGGTGAATTTCATAACACAGGTTCACTCCCTGCTCGTCGCAGGCATTGAGCACCGGCAACCAGCGTTTGGCCAGTTCATCGAACGCCGTTTCGATCAGCCCCGCCGGACGCTGCGGGAACGGGAACAAATACGGCCAGGCCAGGGAACCGGAGAAGGTGCCCATCTCACTGAGTCCCAACCGCGCAGAGGCCTTGGCCGCCAACAGCAACTGCTGGTGCGCCCACTCGCCACGAGCCTGCGGGTTGCCATGCAGTTCCGCTGGCGCAAAACTGTCGCACAATGCGTCATAGGCCGGATGCACCGCCATCAACTGGCCAAAAATATGGGTAGTGAGTTCACTGACCACCAGGCCATGGTCTGCCAACATGCCGACCAGCTCATCACAATAGGTTTGGCTTTCTGCGGCGGTGGCCAAATCAAACAGGCGGCTATCCCATGCCGGAATTTGCAAAGCTTTAAAGCCGGTTTGCGCCGCCCACTGGGCGATAGCCGGCAGGCTGTTAAAGGGGGCGGCATCGTCACTGAACTGTGCCAGATGCAGGCTTGGACCTTTCAAGGTTTTCATTCTAAACTCCAATTGGTTGTCGATTGACAAACAATAGGCTTAAATCAATTCCTCAGCAAGTGAATTTTAAAAAATCGTTGGTATTACAGTGGATTTAAGCGATCCTGTTGCGCAGAGCAACAGATAAACAGGAACAGAGGAATGGCAGGCAGACCGCGCGAATTCGACCGTGAACAGGCGTTATTGAAGGCCCGGGATCTCTTCTGGCGTCAGGGGTATGAAGGCACCTCCATGTCGGATTTGGTCGCCGAGTTGGGCATTGCCTCTGCGCGTATTTATAAAGCGTTCGGTTCGAAAGAATTGCTGTTCCGCGAAGCCATTGCCAGCTACGAAAACCATGAAGGTGGCTTTGCCGATCGCGCTTTCAGCGAAGAAAGCAGCGTGCGTGTGGCGATAAAACGCCTGCTGGACGACGCGGTGGCGCTCTACAGCCGCACTGACCTGCCGCAAGGTTGCATGGTAGTGTCTTCCGCCGCCAGCGTCAGTGACGAAAACAGCGGTATCAAAGACTGGCTGGCGGAGCATCGTTTGCAACGCACCCAGGGCATGATTGACCGGCTGCAAACCGCCGTTGCGACGGGGGAACTGCCACCAGAAACCGATGCTGACGCTCTTGGCGACTATTTTGCCGCCTTCCTGCACGGTTTGTCGGTGCAGGCGCGCGATGGCGTCAGCCGGGCAAGATTAGAGGCAGCGGTCAAGATTGCGCTTTCGGCGCTGGATTGATCACTCCGGTAAATCAAATATCACCAGGGTGCCGTGGCTGCCAGCCAGTACCCGATGCGGCACGCCGGCAGTGGCCTGATACAGTTGCCCGGCGTTGACCGTAATTTCCTCGCCCTTCACTTCCAGCCGCAGTTGCCCGGCGATCACCAGTAATCCTTCGTGATAGTCATGAACTTCATCGTCAATGGTGCGCGGATCCATCCGCAATACTTTGATATTGGCCGGGCCGACATGGCCCAATACGCTGGAACGCCACGCTTCCGGTAAATCGCTGGCCAGCGCAGCAAGATCGAATAATGACATAGGGGCTTCGTCCGTTAGCAGCACCATCGCTGCCACGGCAATTTACCCTCTCACTCGCCGCTGGCTAAATACCCATTGATTTTAACCTATAGCCAAACGGCTCACACCGGCACCCGACGGCTGATTTCGACTACCTGGTCACTCGGCAAATAATAGTAATCCGTCACGTGCATACCGTTACGCACCATCAGCGCAAAAATGTTGCGTTGCCAGGCCGGTAGTCGGTCATTGGCCTCGCGGCGCACCACGGTTTCAAGCCCCAGATAATAGGTGGCATCGTCAAAATTCAGCCCGGTTTTCTGTGCCTCCGCATGGTGTAACAGACGAGGAATATTGGGTCGTTCCATAAAGCCATAGCTCGCCACGCCACACCAAAATCCCGGTGATTGTTGCCGCATCACCAGCCGTTCGGCATTCGCCACCCGGGGTTCGTTAACGATCGTGATATGCAGCGACAGCACATTGGCATGCAGCGAACCGTTGCGTTTGACATGCCATTTCATCACCGGCGGCGTGCCGCTCAGGGTGCGGGTAAGAAAGATTGCCGTGCCCGGCACCCTAGGGATACTCTGCTCCTCAAGATGAACCAGAAAATCTGCCAGCGGCAGACTCTTTTCCCCCAACGTACGGGAAGCCGCGATCACCCCGCGATGCCAGATTAACATCACGCCATACACCAGAGTCGCCAGCAGCAGCGGGACGTACCCGCCCTCCAGCACCTTACTGAAGTTAGCCAGCAGGAAGCTGAGATCGACGATAAAGAAGCTTCCGGCCACCAACAGGCTGGCGATCGCTCCCCAACGCCACACCTCGCGCATGGCCACAAACAGCAGTCCGGTAGTCATGATCATGGTGAGCGATACGGCGATACCGTAGGCGGCGGCCAAATTATCGGATGACTTGAAGAACACGGTCAAAAATACCGTCGCCGCCATCAGCAGCCAGTTAATGGCGCTGATGTAAATTTGCCCATAACTTTCTTCGGTGGTCTGTTTGACCCGCAATCGCGGCAGCCAGCCAAGCTGGATCGCCTGGCGGGTCATGGAAAACGCCCCGCTGATGATCGCCTGACTGGCGATAATGGTGGCCAGGGTCGCCAAAATCACCAGCGGAATTTGCAGTATCGGCGGACACAGGCGGAAAAAGATATTCTGGGTGACGTCCGCACCGGAGAGGATCAGCGCGGCCTGCCCGGCATAGTTCAGTAACAGGCTGGGGAACACAATGCCAAACCAGGCGAGCCAGATCGGTTTTTTGCCAAAGTGCCCCATATCGGCGTATAGCGCTTCCGCACCGGTAACACAGAGGAAAACGCCGCCCAGCACCAGGAAACTGGTCAGCCCATTGGAAAACAGAAAATCAATTCCATACAGCGGGTTTAACGCCATCAGCACCGCCGGATGCTGGATAATTCCCCAAATGCCCAGCGCGGCGATGGAAAAGAACCACAGCGCCATAATCGGCCCGAAAACTTTGCCGATGCGCGCGGTGCCCAAGGGCTGAATGGCGAACAGGCTGACCAGGATCACCACCGCCGCCGGCAGGATATAGGGTTGAGACTCGGGCAGGACAATATTCAGCCCTTCCAGCGCCGACAATACCGAAATCGCCGGGGTGATCGCGCCATCGCCGTAGATCAGCGCGGCACCAAACAGGCCGGCAAACACCACCATCGGTCGGATCTTTTTCTTACTGACCAACAATGACATCAGCGCCATGATGCCGCCTTCGCCACGGTTATCGATACGCATGGCAAACATGGCGTATTTCAGTGAGGTGACAATCACCAGCGTCCAGAAAATCAGCGACAGCAGGCCAAGGATCACCGGTGGCGACGGCGCATCACCGGAGAGAAACAGCACGGTTTTCAGGGTATACAGCGGGCTGGTGCCGATATCGCCGAACACCACCCCCAATGCGCCACCGGCCAGCAGTGGCAGGCTCATTTTAGGCGTTTCCGGTTCATTCTCTGTGGTCATCAAGCGTTCCTGAATAAGCCATCGCGATATATTCAGGATAGACAGTTCAGGCCGTTAGCACGTGGCCTTATTCAACCTTCGGCCTCTTTGAGCAACCAGCGTTGCAGGTTCAGCCCTTCCGGCGACAGTTCGGTGTTCTGCCTTACGCACAGGTAGTAATCTCGGCCGTCATCAATTGCCAGGTCAAACAGCTTAACCAGTTCGCCGCTGCTGAGGTAAGGCGCGATCAATGGCTCACGCATCAGGGCGCAGCCCAAACCCGCCTGCACCGCCGCCAGCGTCAGCAAGCCATCTTCAAACATCGGGCCGGTACTGCGTAGCGGCCGACGGACTCCGGCCAACTGAAACCATTGCATCCAGGTGGTGCGTTCTTCGTCATGCAGCAGCGGCAGTGGTGAAAGTTGATCCGGCGTGTCCAACAGTCCGTGCACCTTGATAAACCCCCGACTGCACACCGGCACCATTTTGCCGGACATCAATTTTTCGCTGCGATAACCGCTCCATTGCCCGGTGCCAAAACGAATCGAGATATCGGCAGCGTCACTGAGGTAATTACGGTGGTTGGCGTACACCACATTGATGTCGATATCAGGGTTTTCGCGCAGAAACCGATGCAAACGCGGAATAAACCAGCCCATGCCGAACAACGGGATCAGGCTGATGGTGACCTGCCGGGAAGCCGATTGCTCACGCACCTGCTCGGTCGCCTGGCGTAATACGTTAAACGCCGAGCGAATAGAGCGGTAATAATCCCGCCCTTCGTTGCGCAGGATCAGGTTACGCCCCTGCCGCTCGGTCAGCGGCATTTGCAGAAAGGCCTCCAGCGTTTTGAGTTGGTGACTGACTGCCGAAGGGGATATCGCAAGTTCTTTCGCCGCGGCGGTGATGCTACCCAGGCGGGCGATAGCCTCAAACGCCCGCACCGCGCGCAGCGGCGGATCGTTAGGCAACGCTGTGACGCATTGTTCTGTTTTTTTCATATGTTGACTATTTCGGTTAAACATCGTCGGCGGTTTGAAATTAATATACAAATAAATCAATAAATTAAAAACACACATTTTCTGTATAAGAAATTATATTTCCGTATTTTACAATTTTCGCTAACTCTCTACTCTGAGCTTCCTGAATCATAATTTTTCGGGACTCCCCCTATGGATACGCTGGTACAGCAGACCGTCAACGGACTGATGCTCGGCAGCATTTATGCGTTGATCGCCCTGGGTTACACCATGGTGTACGGCATTCTGCGCATTATCAATTTTGCCCACGGCGATGTGTTGATGGTTGGCGCACTGAGCGCCCTGTCTACCCTGGGCGTGTTGCAGCATCATTTCCCTGGCCTGTCACCTTACGTCATGCTGTTTCTGGCGGCGCTGGTTGCCATGGCGGTCTGCGCGTTGGTGTCGATGAGCATTGAACGGCTGGCCTACCGTCGCCTGCGTAATGCTCCGCGTCTGGCGCCACTGATCAGCGGGATTGGCGTATCGCTACTGCTGCAAACGCTGGCGATGCTGATCTGGTCGCGCAATCCGTTAATGTTCCCGCAACTGCTGCCCATGTCACCTATTGCCCTGACCCAGGGTAGTGCTGGGCACGCACCAGCGGTGATCACCGGTACCGGTATCGCCACGTTGGGGGTCGCCGTACTGGTGATGCTCGGGTTGCTGCTGCTGGTCGAGCACTCGCGCTTTGGCCGCGCCATGCGCGCCACGGCGGAAAACCCGCAGGTCGCCAGCCTGATGGGCATCGATCCCAACCGCATCATCATTCTGACCTTCGCCCTCGGCGGCGCGCTGGCAGCCATAGCGGGCATCATGATGGCCAGCAATTATGGTAACGCCGGTTTCTCCATGGGCTTCTTACCGGGCATCAAGGCCTTTACTGCCGCCGTGCTGGGCGGTATCGGCAACCTGCGCGGTGCCATGCTCGGCGGATTATTGCTGGGGCTGTTTGAGTCACTGGGCACTGGTTATCTCGGCGAACTGACCGGCGGCACCTTCGGCAGTAACTATCAGGACGTTTTCGCCTTCCTGATATTGATTGCCGTACTGGTATTGCGCCCATCCGGGCTGTTGGGCGAACGCGTCGCCACCCGCGCCTGAGGACACGAGATGACTATTCTGACCGCTACTCTACACACCGCTTCCCCTCATCGCGCCAGACTTGGTGTGGTTCTGTTTTTTCTCGGTCTGCTGCTGGCCCCCTGGGTGGCCGGATCCGTCGGCGGTAACTATTGGGTGCGGGTGATCGACTTCGCACTGCTGTATCTGATGCTGGCGCTGGGTCTGAACATCGTGGTCGGCCTCACCGGCCTGCTGGACATGGGATTTATCGCTTTTTACGCCGTCGGCGCCTACCTGACCGCACTGCTCTCGTCACCGCACCTTACTCAACAATTTCCGCTGCTGTTGCAGTGGTTCCCTGAGGGGCTGCATCTGTCGATCCTGTTGTTGATCCCACTGGCAGCGGTGCTGGCAGCGCTGTGCGGCATTCTGCTGGGAGCACCTACGCTGCGGTTGCGTGGAGACTATCTGGCGATCGTCACGCTGGGTTTCGGTGAGATAGTGCGTATTTTGATGCGTAATCTGGACCGGCCACTCAATATCACCAATGGTCCTAAAGGGATTTCCGCTATCGACCCAGTCACGCTGTTCGGCCTGAAGTTTTCCGGTATGCACTCATGGTTTGGCATCCGTTTTTCATCGCTGTATCTCTATTATTACCTGTTCGCTGCTCTGCTGTTACTGATCCTGTTTGTCTGCCTGCGCCTGCAGCATTCGCGGGTTGGCCGCGCCTGGACCGCCATTCGCGAAGATGAAGACGCGGCGCGGGCGATGGGCATCAACACACGCAACTTCAAGCTGCTGGCTTTCGCCATCGGAGCGACTTTTGGCGGTGTCGCCGGCGCACTGTTTGCGGCGTTTCAGGGCTTTGTCTCACCGGAATCCTTCACTCTGCAAGAGTCGATCGCCGTATTGGCAATGGTGGTGTTGGGCGGCATGGGCCACATACCCGGCGTGATCCTCGGCGCATTACTGCTGGCCGCCCTGCCAGAGCTGCTGCGCAGCACCATGGGCCCTCTGCAACAGGCGCTATTCGGCCAGGTGTGGATAGATCCAGAGATTATTCGCCAACTGTTCTACGGGCTGGCCCTGATTCTGGTGATGCTGTATCGCCCTGCGGGCCTGTGGCCGGCACGCCATCAACCGGGAGCCGCTTCATGACGCCACTTCTCACACTCAGTCACGTCAGTAAGCGCTTTGGCGGGCTGACCGCGGTGGATGACGTAAGCATCAGCATTCACCAGGGCGAAATTTACGGGTTGATCGGGCCGAACGGTGCAGGAAAAACCACCTGTTTCAACCTGATCACTGGCCTGTACCGGGCCGACAGCGGCGAGTTTCGTCTGCAGGATCGCCGCTACAAGCCGCAGGCCATCGACAAGGTGGCACAGGCCGGTATCGCCCGCACCTTCCAAAACCTGCGCTTGTTCAATGAAATGAGCGTTCTGGAGAACGTGATGGTCGGTTGCCATCTGCGCACCCGCAACGGCCTGTGGGCGGCGATCTCACGCCATCGGCGTGCCCGAGAGGAAGAACAAGCCACACGAGAGAAATCCCACGCGCTGCTGGAGTACGTCGGCATCAGCCAGTTTGCCCACTATCGCGCCGGCGACCTTTCCTATGGTCACCAGCGGCGGTTGGAAATCGCCCGGGCGCTGGCGACCGAGCCGAAATTACTGGCGCTGGATGAACCGGCAGCCGGTATGAACGCCGCCGAGAAAGTGGCGCTGCGCGAGCTACTGCAACGTATCCGCGAAAGCGGCAAAACCCTGCTGTTGATCGAGCACGACGTCAAACTGGTGATGGGATTGTGCGACCGTCTGACAGTACTTGATTACGGCCGAGTGATCGCCGAAGGCGAACCGGCACAGGTGCGACGTGAACCGGCGGTGATCCGCGCTTATCTGGGGGGAGCTGCCGATGTCTGAACCCTTATTGATGGTCAAACAGTTAAAAGTGTCTTACGGCGGCATTCATGCCGTGAAAGGCATCGATTTCACGGTGAACAGCGGCGAACAGGTGACTTTAATCGGTGCTAACGGTGCAGGTAAGACCTCCAGCCTGCGCGCGCTGACCGGTCTGCAACCCTTCGAAGGGGAAATCCTGTTCGATGGCCGTTCCATTCGCGGTATGCCACCTCATCGCTTATTGCAACAGGGCCTGGTGATGGTCCCGGAAGGACGCGGTATTTTCGCCCGCATGACGGTGCTGGAAAACCTGCAGCTTGGTGCCTATTCGCGCCGTGACAAACCGGCGGTGCGCCAGGATCTGGAACAGGTTTGCTCTATATTCCCGCGGTTGCGTGAACGGCTGCAACAGCAGGCCGGGCTGCTTTCCGGCGGTGAGCAGCAGATGGTGGCCATTGGCCGGGCGTTACTCAGCCGTCCGCGCCTGTTGGTGCTCGATGAGCCCTCTATGGGGTTGGCGCCGATCGTGGTTGAAGCCATTTTTGAGGTTATCAAAAGCCTTTCTCGTGACGGTGTCACGCTGCTTTTGGTGGAACAAAATGCCCGACTGGCACTGGCATCTACGGATCGCGCCTATGTGCTGGACAGCGGCAGCCTGAGCCACTGTGGTCGCTCTGCCGACCTGCTGGACGATGAAAAAATCAAACAAGCCTATCTGGGCGAATAACCGTTTTTACTTTTAACCACACCGGGAGTTTTACATGAGCAAGATAACTCGCTTCAAGCCGTTGGCGCTGGCCGCCGCCGTTCTGGTCAGCCTGGGCGCGACATCGCCGGTTCAGGCCGATGAAACTATTTTGATCGGGCTGGCAGGCCCGCTGACCGGCCCTTCCGCCCGTATCGGCAAGGATTTGGAAAATGGCGCGCAGTTGGCCATCGCCGATGCCAACGCCCAAAAACCGACGCTGAAAGGCAAGCCGGTCACCTTTAAACTGCTGTCCGAGGACGATCAGTCAGACCCACGCACCGCCGTTGCGGTAGCCCAACGCCTGGTGGACGAAGGCGTCGCCGGCGTGGTCGGCCATTGGAACACCGGCACCAGCATCCCGGCGGCGCGTATTTACCACGACGCCGGGATTGCTCAGGTCGCACCGGTCGCCACTGGCCACGGCTATACTCAGCAAGGGTTCGATACCAGCTTCCGCGTAATGGGCCACGACGATGACGGCGGTCATTATGCTGGCGACTATGCGGTGAAGGTGCTGAAGGCCAAGCGTATTGCGGTAATCGACGATCGCACCGCGTTCGGCCAGGGGCTGGCAGATGAGTTTATCAAGTCGTTGGCGGCTCAGGGCCTGCAACCGGTCGCGCGGGAGTATGTCGACGACAAGACCGTTGATTTCAGTGCGGTACTGACCACCGTGCGCAGCAAGAACGCCGATTTGATCTTCTTCGGCGGCGTCGACTCGCAGGCCGCCCCGCTGGCCCGTCGGATCAAACAGTTGGGGATGAACACCCAACTGATGGGCGCAGGTGGCTTTGTCAGCCAGACTTTCCTGACGCTGGCACAGAAAGAAGGTGAAGGCGTGGTGGCACTGGAACCGGGCCTGCCGCTGGAACAGATGCCCGGCGGCAAAGCCTTTGAGCAGGCCTACCGTGACCGCTACAAAACCCATATCGAACTGCATGCGCCGTTCGCCTACGACGCTACGCGGGTATTGATTGCCGCCATCGAGCAGGCGGGGTCCGCCGATCCGGCCGATTATCTGCCGAAGCTGCGCGCCATCCATTATCAGGGCGTCACGGGTGTCATTGCGTTCGATGCACAGGGCAATCTGCAGCAGCCAAGTTTCACTCTTTACCGGGTGGTTGACGGCAAATGGCAGCCGCAAAGCGTACTGGGCGGCGCAAAAGCACAATAACAATCCGCAAGGCAGTGAGGAGCAAGGCAATGAGCGAGGCAAAAAACGAATTGGGCATTCTGGCCCGACGCCGGATAGAGGCGGAAATCATCAAGCCAATCTACCAAATCCTGGTGCGTGAGATCGGTAAAGAGCGAGCGCAGGCGGTGATTGGCGAAGCCATCGAAAACGCGGCCATCGAGGCCGGTAAAAACTTTGCCGCGCAGGAGCCGAATGGCGCTGATTTGCAGAGTTTCGCCGCCTTGCAGTACCTGTGGGAAAAAGACGATGCGCTGCAGGTGAAGGTGATCAACCAGGACGAGCAGCATTTCGACTATAACGTCACCCGCTGCCGTTATGCCGAAATGTACCACCAGATGGGGCTGGGTGAAATCGGCCACCTGTTGTCCTGCGCTCGCGACAGTCAGTTTATCGTCGGCTATGCGCCGGATGTCGAACTGCAGCGTACCCAGACCATTATGTCCGGCGCGTCCTGCTGCGATTTCCGCTACACCGCCAAAGCGCAGGGAGAGAAAAAATGACGCATCAGGTGAATGGCGAACGCCTGTGGCAAAGCCTGCTCGACATGGCGCAATTCGGCGCCATCCCGAAAGACGGCGTCACCCGCCTGGCGCTCAGCGAAGAGGACCGTCAGGCTCGCGACCAATTGCGTGACTGGGCGCTGGCAGCCGGTTGCAGTGTACGGGTCGACCGCATGGGTAATATGTTCTTGCGCCGTGAGGGCACCCGCCCGGAATTGGCGCCGGTGATCACCGGTTCCCACGTTGACTCCCAGCCCAACGGCGGCCGTTTCGACGGTATTTATGGCGTGTTGGCCGGTCTGGAAGCGATCCGCACCCTTAACGATCGCCAGATTGCCACCGAGCGAGCGCTGGAAGTGATCAACTGGACCAACGAAGAAGGCGCTCGTTTCGCCCCGGCAATGATTGCCTCCGGGGTGTTTGCCGGGGTGTTCGATCTGGAATACGGCCTGTCACGAAGCGATTCACAAGGCATCAGTATCGGTGAGGCGTTGCAACAGATTGGCTACGCCGGTGAACACACCGTGGGCGACATGCCGATCCACGCCGCCTTTGAGCTGCATATTGAGCAAGGCCCTATCCTCGAAGCGGAAAACATTGAGATTGGCGTAGTGACCACAGCGCAAGGTCAACGCTGGTATGAGCTGGAGATCACCGGTTTTAGCGCCCATGCCGGTACCACGCCGATGGATTGCCGCCGTGATGCCCTGCTTGGTTTCGCCACCCTGGTTACGGCAGTCAACAACATCGGCAAGCATTTCATGCCAGACGCGCGCGCCACGGTGGGGATGGCACAAATCACTCCCAATTCGCGCAACGTGGTGCCTGGCAAGGTGTTCTTCAGCGTTGAGTTTCGTCACCCGCAAGAATCGGTGTTGGAACAGATGGAACAACAGCTGCTGGCTGCGGTGGCCGAGGTTGGCAACCAGGGGCTGAGCGCCAGTGCCGAGCGTATCTTCCAGTATCAACCGATACGTTTTGATCAAGGCTGTATCGACAGCGTCCGCCAGGCGGCACAGGCGCTGGGATATTCACACCGCGATATGGTTTCCGGTGCCGGTCACGACGCCTGCTACCTGAGTCGGGTGGCCCCCACGGCGATGATTTTTATTCCCTGCGTGGACGGTATCAGCCACAACGAGCTGGAGAACATCTCGCCTGCGTGGGCGACCGCCGGTGCCAACGTGTTGCTTAACGCGCTGCTGGCACAAACCCGCGCCTGATCCCGCAGCCCCGGTTAATCGGCCGGGGCCTGGAAAAAAAATATTCAACAAACTGGTTGAATATTAGCCCACCTGTTCTATATTCAACCATATGGTTAAATTATCTTCCTCACAGCTGGACGCCATTTTTCGTGCACTTTCCGACCCAACGCGGCGCGCGATACTGCGTGCGTTGGCCGGTGGTGAGCACAGCATTGGTGAACTGGCCGCGCCGCTGCAAATGTCGTTTGCCGGCGCATCCAAGCATATCAAGGCGCTGGAGCTTGCTGGGCTGGTGCAGCGAACCGTGCAGGGAAGAAACCATATCTGCCGGCTTGAACCCGAGCCAATGGCGCAGGCCATGCAATGGCTGAAAACCTACGAGCATTTCTGGACAGAGCGGCTGGACGCGCTGGAAATAGCGCTGCTGCAGCCCGAACCGAATCCTCCCAAGGAGTGAACTATGAACGACTACGGCATGATTATTGAAACCGGCACGCTGCGCATTCAGCGGCTGCTGCCCGGCCCGATCGAACGGGTCTGGGCCTATCTGACGGAATCCGACAAACGCGCCACCTGGCTGGCCGCCGGCGATATGAAGCTGGAAAACGGTGCCCAGGTTGAGCTGGTGTTCCGCAATTCCGACTTGACCGGTGAGCATGAACAAACGCCGGCCAAATATAAAAACCTCGGTTGCAGCGTCAGCAACGTCGGCCATATCACCTGCCTGTTCCCGCCGCGGCTGCTGAGCTTTACCTGGGCGGAACAGGGACAGAACCGCCCTTCCGAAGTGACCTTCGAATTGACCGAACAGGGTAACGCGGTGCTGTTGACGGTGACCCATCGTCGCCTGGCTAACCGTGACGAAATGCTCAGCGTGGCCGGCGGCTGGCACACTCATCTGGATATTCTGGTCGACCGTCTGCACGACCGGCAACCTCAGCCCTTCTGGAGTACCCACGCCAGGCTGGAAGAAGAGTACCGGGCCAGACTCTGATCACCCTTCATCCCGGCGTCTGAAGGCCAGATAGCCGGTCACCAGCGTAAAGCCGCCGACCAGCAACACCAACAGGATAAAACCGTGGTGATTGCTGGCCAGCGGGATCCCGCCCACATTCATACCGAAGAAACCGGCAACGATATTGATCGGCAACGCCAATACGGTGATCACCGTCAGGGTGTACAGCGTGCGGTTGTTCTGCTCCATCTGCTTGGCGCCAATCTCCTCTTGCAACAGACGAATTCGCTCGGTCAGACTGGCAAGGTCGTTCAATACCACGGTGAACTCTTCGGTGAACTGGCGTAAATCCTGCACCACGTCGCGGCTCAGCCAGGTCGGCGGCCGATTCAGTAAACGAAACAGCGCCGCCGGCTCCGGTGCCAAAAGCCGCTGAAATCGCAGCAGCATGCGACGCATGCGCCCCAGTTCGGTGCGATTACGCTTCACATGATTGCTCAACAGGCGATCTTCAATGGTGTCGACATACTGGTTGGCCTGACGGACTACCTGCTCCAGCACCTCTTCCTGTTCTTCCAGCAGATGCGCCAACAGCTCGGTAGAGGATGCCAGTTGCAGCGGCCCCAGACGGCCCAGCAACCGCTCAATCAAACGCAGCGGTTTGTGCCTTGCCGTGACCACCAGCCCGCTACGGCAGTACAGCCACAGCGTGGCAATCTCTGGATTGTTCTCTTTGGGGTGAAAAATGACGTCGTTGAGCACCGCAAACAGATCATCGCCCTGGCGCTCAATGCGGGTGGTATGGGAACCGTGACGAATTTCGTCAAAGAAAAAATCGGAAATGGCAAAGTGGTTTTTTAGCCATTTTTCAGCGGCCGCATGATTCAGGTTGAGATGTAGCCAGATAAATCCCTCACCCGGCAATAACGCCTGCCAGGCCTGGCAAGCCTGCTGTGAAGACACCGGCTGCGGCGGCTCTGCCGTGCGGAACACGTGTCCGTAAATCAGCCCGGTAACCTCATCATCGAAATCAAGTTTGTGCAATTTTCCCGCAACCGTTTGAGCCATAAACCTTTATCCTGAATAACCGCACTGATTAATTAATTGGCTTTCGCCTTTATATCAATCTTTAAATGACAACGTTAATTATTTTCACTTTTCCCGATGATTAATATTAGCGTCATAAAAAAGTCACATTATTTCCCAATACTTTGATGGCAGCACTGTACAACATCGTCAGTATTCTAATGAAGTCTATCGGGAAGGTCCTTTATGAGCGATAACAGCGCCGTTCAGGCAGGTGCGCCTACCGCGTCCAGCCTGCCAAAAATCTACCAAAAGAACAGTCGACTCACTGTTCTTTTTTTTGTTTTTTTATTAGTGCTGGGGATAGCTTTTGCCGGGGTGAATTTATTTAACGACGTTAGCGATGCCGGTGCGGTATATACCAGCTACCTGCCGTTCCTTTTATTGGGGTTAGCGTTGCTGATTGCGCTGGGCTTTGAATTTGTTAATGGTTTTCATGATACCGCCAATGCGGTGGCCACCGTTATTTATACCCATTCATTGTCGCCCATGGTGGCCGTGGTTTGGTCAGGGTTCTTTAACTTTCTCGGCGTGTTGCTTTCCAGCGGAGTGGTGGCGTTCGGCATCATTTCGCTGTTGCCGGTTGAGTTGATCTTGCAGGCCGGTACCGGCAATGGCTTTGCCATGGTTTACGCCCTGCTGTTCTCGGCGATTATCTGGAACCTCGGCACCTGGTGGCTCGGGCTGCCGGCCTCCTCGTCTCATACCCTGATTGGCTCAATCATCGGCGTTGGGGTAGCCAATGCGCTAATCCATGGCCGCACCGGCACCAGCGGTGTTGACTGGGGCCAGGCGATTAAGGTGGGCTACGCCTTGTTGCTTTCCCCGGTGATCGGTTTTGTGTTTGCTGCCCTGCTGCTGCTGGCGCTGAAAGTCTTCGTCAAAAATCGTCAGTTGTACACCGCCCCCAAGAATGATTCGCCGCCGCCGCTGTGGATCCGCGGTTTGCTGATCCTCACCTGTACCGGGGTTTCCTTTGCCCATGGCTCCAACGACGGGCAAAAAGGCATGGGGCTGATCATGCTGATCCTGGTCGGGACCATGCCGATTGCCTACGCGCTGAACCGCTCCATGCCGCCAGAACAAATCCCACGCGTGGCGGCACTGGCGGAAGTAACCAAAAACCAACTGCTGCACCAGTTCCCGCAGGTCAGCCAGACTCCGCCGCGCGACGTGCTGACCGGCTATGTGCGTACCAGTGAACTGACCGCAGAAGTGGTCCCAGCGCTGGCGCAGCTGACCGGGGCCATTGGCGATCAAATTCGCCAATACGGCTCGGTCGACAAAATCCCTGCGCAGGCGGTTTCCAACACCCGTAACGATATGTATCTGGCATCGGAGGTGATTAAACACCTGAAGTCGGAAAAACAGCTGCAATTATCCGCTGACTCGCAGCGCAATCTGGATGCCCTGAAAAGCGATCTGGACAGCGCCACCCGCTTTATCCCGTTCTGGGTCAAGGTGGTGGTAGCTATTGCTCTGGGGTTGGGCACCATGGTCGGCTGGCGGCGCATTGTGGTCACCGTTGGTGAGAAAATCGGCAAAAGTCATCTGACCTATGCCCAGGGGGCCAGTGCCGAACTGGTGGCGATGACCACTATCGGCGCGGCGGACATTTTTGGTTTACCGGTCTCCACCACCCACGTTCTGTCATCCGGCATCGCCGGTACCATGGCGGCCAACCGCTCCGGCCTGCAAATGTCCACCCTGCGCAATCTGCTGATGGCCTGGGTGTTGACGCTGCCGGCCTCGGTGCTGCTTTCTGCCGGGCTGTACTGGATTTTCACCCATTTCTAAAACCGGGCTAACACGGAGAATTAATTATGGCCATGCATGAATTTGACCGCGACGAAAGCTTCAACCAACGCCTGCTGCAGGAGTTTTACGACAGTTACGACGAAGAGCTGGAGATGGAACTGGACGACCTGCGCTTTGACGATAGCGAAGTGGACAGTGACCAGAAGAAAGCCTGGCGCAAACAGTATTTCCGCGAATTGCTGCGCCTGCAGGGAGAACTGGTCAAACTGCAGGACTGGGTGATGCGCACCGGCCACCGGCTGGTGATCATTTTTGAAGGCCGCGACGCCGCCGGCAAAGGTGGCGTGATCAAACGTATCACTCAACGCCTGAACCCTCGCACCTGCCGCGTGGCCGCGCTGCCTGCGCCGAACGACCGCGAACGTACCCAGTGGTACTTCCAACGCTTTATCGCCCATCTGCCGGCGGCGGGCGAAATGGTGCTGTTCGATCGCAGCTGGTACAACCGCGCCGGGGTGGAAAAAGTGATGGGCTTTTGCAACGACGAGGAATATGAAGAGTTTTTCCGTAGCGTGCCGGAGTTCGAGAAAATGCTGACGCGCAGCGGTATACAGATCGTCAAATACTGGTTTTCTATCACTGACGATGAGCAGGAACTGCGCTTTCTCAGCCGCATCCACGATCCGTTAAAGCAGTGGAAGCTCAGCCCGATGGATTTGGAGAGCCGCCGCCGTTGGGAAGACTACACCGAGGCCAAAGAGGTCATGTTAGCGCGCACTAACATTCCTGAGGCGCCATGGTGGGTGGTTCAGGGCGTTGACAAGAAAAAGGCGCGCCTGAACTGTATTCGCCATCTGCTTGAGCAACTGCCATACGAAGAGGCGGAAGGCAATGTCATCACCCTGCCGCCGCGTAAACGCAGCCCGGATTACAACCGCCACCCGGTGCCCGACAATATGGTGGTGCCTGAAGTGTATTGATTTATCCAGGGAGGTGATAAAACGCCTCCCTGATCCCTGTCGGATTCTCATCCCGTTACAACGCCACCCTATTTTCTCCACATTTGCTGTGCAGACTCTTGGCAATATTCATTCACCTGTCAGGATCATAATCACGTCTGCCATGTCTTTATTTAATTCCCTCATCCGTTTTCCCGCACGCCGCTTTGGCGCCATTTTGGTTCTCACACTGCTGTTCATTCTGCCCGCAGCACAAGCCGCTGCGCCGCTGGCGCTGTACTCGAAATCGGTATTGGTGGTCAATCAACATACCGGGAAAATCCTGTATCAGAAACAAGCCAACCGGGTGCAGCCTATCGCCTCGCTAACCAAATTGATGACAGCCATGGTCACGCTGGACAGCAAGCGTCCGCTGGGCAACAGGATGATGGTCACCGCCGCCGACCGTGATTTGTTGAAGAAAACCCACTCGCGCCTGACGATCGGCTCTACCCTCAGCCGCCGTGACATGCTGCATATCGCGCTGATGTCGTCGGAAAATCGCGCCGCTTCGGCGCTGAGTCGCAACTATCCCGGGGGGCGCAAAGCCTTCGTGGCGAAAATGAATCAAAAAGCGCGCACCATTGGCATGAAACACGCCCGCTTCTATGATCCTACCGGGCTGACACCGCGCAATGTCGCCAGTGCCAATGACCTGCTGAAAATGGTTAATCACGCCTACCGTTATCAGACCATTCGCCGTTTCAGTACCGACAAACAGCAAATCGTGCGTCCTGGCCGCGGTCAATTGGTCTACCGCAGCTCCAATGGACTGATCAACAATCCCGCCTGGAAAATCCAGTTGCAAAAGACCGGTTTCACCGACGAAGCCGGACACTGTCTGGTGATGCGTACTCTGATTAAAGGGCAGCCGGTGGTGATCATCCTGCTCGGCTCGAAGCAGCGCTATGGCCACTATAAAGACGCCATTCGCCTGAAAGCCTGGCTGGAATCCTGATCTGTTTCAGGCGCGTTAATCACGCGCCTCTTTACCGTTCTGCGCATATCCAAATCCGTTTTTTATCAATGGAATATCCTATCTCCAATCAATATTAAGCCTGTGGGGCCGGGCATGCTATTTGTCATCAATAATTGATGATAAAGGAGCAGGAAAATGGCTTATGCCCTGAGCGTGTTGGAAAAAAGTCCGATTGCCGAAGGAGAGAGCGCCGCCCAGGCGCTGACACGCACGCTGCATTTGGCGCAGCAGGCGGAAATCTGGGGCTACCGTCGTTTTTGGCTGGCCGAGCATCACAATACCGCGCAGCTCGCTTGCCCTTCCCCCGAAGTGCTGATCGCCTATTTACTCGGGCAAACCTCCCGCATCCGCATTGGCTCCGGCGGGGTCATGCTGCAACATTACAGCGCCTATAAGGTGGCGGAAAACTTCAATCTGCTGGCGACACTGGCACCGGGACGGGTCGATCTGGGGGTGGGCAAAGCGCCCGGCGGGCTGCCGCTCTCTACCCAGGCGCTGCAGGCCGCCCACGATCAACAGAATAAACCGGACTTTCCGCAGCAGCTTGCCCAGCTCAACGCCTACCTCAATGATGACGCGCAACCCGGTCTGAGTGCCACTCCGCAACCGTCACAGCCCGCACAACGCTTCCTGCTGGGAGCCAGCAAAGAAAGTGCCCAACTGGCTGCTGAACACGGCTGGGCCTTTGTCTTTGCCGCGCAGCTCAATGGTAACCCGGACGATATCCAGCGCGCACTAGCTCATTACGCCGAGCAAAGTGGCGGACGCAAAGCCCTGCTGGCCGTCGCGGTGATCGTTGCCGACACGACCGATCAGGCCCAGGCGTTGGCCGCCGGGATCCAGCAATATCGGGTACATGTGACCGGCGGACAAAGCGTGACGGTCGGCAGCCTTGAGCAGGCAGAGAGTTATGTTCAGCAGGCCGGAGCTACCGATTACCGTATTGAGCCGCGCGAAAGCCACATCCTGCTCGGCACTGCCCGGCAGGTACGCAGCCAGTTAGATCAATTACAGCAGCAATATGGCGTGGAAGAGTTTGTGATAGACACGCCGATCAGCGAGCCTGTCGCCCGTTTGACCTCTTTGCAACTGTTGGCGCAGGCCTGAGCCTGCCCAATCAGTTCACCACGGCACCCGCGCCGATGGCCACGGCCAGATCCTGAGCCAGTTCCTCTAACTGCTCCGGAAACAGGTTGGCCAGGCTGACACGGATCGCCGGGCCGCTTTTCAGACGGAAGGGTTCACCGCCCTGCACCAACCAGCCGCGCTGTGCCATGATTTGGCTGGCGGCGGCTTCTGAACGCACCGGCAGCCAGATATGTACCCCTTCACCCGGCGCTAACCGCGAGCCGGTCAATGCTTGCAACCGCTCCGTCAACGCGTCTCGTCGTTGCTGGTAAGCCTGCTGCGCCCGCACCAGCAAACCATCATGCTGCGCCTGCATCCATAATTTGGCGGCAATTTGCTGCAGAATATGGCTGACCCAGCGTTCGCGTATGTATTGATCCGCACGCATTGCCTGCAACAGTTGCGGCTTGCCGTAGGCCAGCGCTATACGCAGATCCGGACTGAGAAACTTGCTCAGTGACAGCACATACAATCCCTTGTCTGCCGTAAACGGCAAATTCAGTGGCTGTTGCGATAGCGGCCCCCAGAAATCATCGACAATCGCCAGACAACCCGGATTTTGGGCCAGGAACTCACGCCAGTCATTGGCACGTGTAGCGCTAAGCGACATACCGGTTGGGTTCTGTGCGCGTGGCGTCAGGATCACTGCACACCCCTGCGTACCCGCGTCCTTTTCCGGCAGACGGCAACCCTGTTCATCCACCAGCAGCGGCAAGGGTTTGAGACGCAGATGCCGCAGCAGCGTCAATAACGGTGGCCAGCAGGGATCTTCCACCCACACCGAGGCCCCCGGTGCCGCATGGCTGCGCAGCGCCTTTTCGATGGCATCCAGCGCCCCGGAAAACACCGCCGTCTCACCCAGTTCCGCCTCCTGTTGGCTCAACCAGCCAGCGGCAAGCTGACATAGCGCCGGTAAATCACCGCTGATGTCATAGCCACTCTGCTGTGGGAAGACGTCGGCCGCACTCAGCGACAGTGCCGGTAGCAAGGTGCCATCCAGATTGCCGCTGGCCAAATCACGCATGCCTTCGGGTACCTGCCGAACACTGTGCACCGCCATCAGCGGTTGCTCCAGTACCTGAGTACCGGCACGCCCGCGGGTGGCGACCAACCCGGCATCGCGCAGCTTGCCATAGGCGCTGGCAACGGTATTGGGGTTAACTCCCAGTTCGCCGGCCAGTTGACGCACCGGCGGCAACAGGTCACCCGGCTGTAAATCCCCCTGCTTGATCTGCGTGCTGATCTGTTCAGCAATCTGGACAGCGCTGCCGCCTTTTGCATACAATGAACCCATACATAAAGCCTTTTTGTATTAGTTCAAAACAGATTACCTGTTTGGAACGTAAAAGTTAAGGGGTAAAGATGGAAAAACATTACGTACTCGATATTCAACACGATGGCAAAGCTTTCGCCCGTTTGCAGATGTTCACCCCCTGGGCCAGCGACCAACTGCAGCAGGCCCAGGCGCTGTTTCCTACGGAGCAGGGCTACCGGTTGCATATCAGCCAGGTTAAAGAGCGTCGGATAGTTTATCAAAGCGGCATTGGCGGTATCACCATCCTGGGCGATACGCTGGAACTGGAACCTTATCCCCTTGGCACGGAGGTGCAGCCATGAAGAAAGTTGTCGCTATCAGACATGTGAATTTTGAAAACCTCGGTATCCTGGGCTCACTGCTTTCACTACGGGGCTATCAGATTGATTATTACGATGCGGGCCGTGACGATATACGTGCCATCAATAATGAGGAGACCGACCTGTTGGTGGTGCTTGGCGGCCCGATCAGCGCGGCGCAGCATTTTGCCGGTCAGCAGCATTATGCGTTTCTCAACGATGAATTAGCACTGGTAACCCAGCGGCTGCAGCAAAAACGGCCTACGCTGGGCGTCTGTCTTGGCGCTCAGGTGATGGCTCAGGCCCTGGGGGCCGACGTGGTTTCGCTCGGCGTGAAAGAGATCGGCTTCGAGCTGTTAACGCTCTCAGAGCATGAAGACTCGGTGCTGGCGCCCTTGGGAACAACACCCGTGCTGCATTGGCACGGCGATATGTTTATGATCCCGGAGGGCGCGACCTGCCTGGCCGGTACCGAAGTTTGTCCTAATCAGGCATTTGAGTATCAGGATTTTGCCCTTGGGCTACAGTTCCATCTGGAAGCCGATCATCAGGATCTGGAACGCTGGCTGGTTGGCCATGCCTGTGAGCTTGAACTGGCCGGTATTCTGCCACAGCGTTTGCGCCAACAGGCTGCTCGCCACGGTACAGAATTAGAACAGCGCGCCCGTCAGGTATTTACGCGGTGGCTGGATAAAGTCGAACCAAGGATGTTATAGATGCAACAGGTTTCTCAATTACAACCGCCGCAGATTGATGTGATCAGTATTCAATCGCAGGTCGTGTATGGCAGCGTCGGCAACGGTATCGCCTATCGCACCTTGCTGAAAAAAGGGCTGGAAGCGTTACAGGTACCCAGCGTGCTGTTCGGCTGCCCGCCCTATTATGGCGCGCCCAGCGGTGGCGTAATTCCGGCCGAGTGGTTCAGCGGCTTTCTCGAGGATTTACTGACCCGCGGCGTAATGAAACGCACCAGGGCGGTGATCATCGGTTATCTGGGCGACGTTGGCCAATGTCATTTTCTACACACCTGGCTACAGCGCGTGCGCGCTATCAATCCGCAGATAAAAATTTATATCGACCCGGTGATGGGCGATTACGGTGAAGGCGTTTACGTGGATGAACGTATCGTCAGTTGTTATCGTTCACCGTTCCTGCAACTGGCTAATGGCCTCACCCCCAACGGTTTCGAACTGGAGCAACTTTGCGGGCATCCGTTAACCAGCCGAGAGCAAACGCAGCATGCCGCACAGGCGTTATTGAATGACACTACCGAGTGGGTACTGGTGACCAGTGCGCCAGGCGTGGCGGAAAATGACGATCAGATTGGCTTACTGTTGGTCAGCCACGACGAGGTGCAAAGCTATACCCATCCCAAGATTCAGTCGAAGGTAAAGGGCACCGGTGACATGTTCACCGCGTTGCTGGTCAGCCATTTGTTGAACGGGAAAAATCTCAATAGTGCAGTCCTGACCGCCAGCAGTGAGGTCTGCGATGTGCTGACTGAAGCGGCGCATTTCGGTTTGGAGGAAATCGGCAGCCTGCGTGCCTTGAAATAGAATAGAACGGAGTGACGGGGCAGCCTGCTGCCCCGCTGATTTCCTATTTAGCGTTTTTTCTTTTTATTGAAATCCAATTCGAAAGCAAACACTGCGCTCTGAATTTTTCTTTCCATTGCCAGGCCCAGCTTCATAAAACGGCACGACAGGCGCGAGAAGTGCACCATGTTGTCGTCGTCATCGAGTTCGTGATCTTCATTGATCACCACCAGTTCCATATTGACCTTGAAACTGCCGTAACTGCCGAGATCCAACAAGGCCTTTTTAAACTGAAAGCCGGGCTGCAGGTTTTCCGGCAATGGGCCATCAACTCGCAAACCAACGCCACCGGCAGACAGGTCGTGGATCCTCAACTGGTACTCGCTGCCATCGGCGTATTCGCCGCTGCAGAGAAATTCACGCCAGTGGGGAGTGGTGACGCGAAACTGACGACGGCGCTGGATGTAGATTAGTTCTTTCGGCAATCGGGTTGAACAGGCGTTAACCCCTTGATGGTCGGTGAACTCGGCCTGTCCCACGGAAAATTCGATCTTCGCGTCATGGCTTTCAATCACAATGGTGCATTCGCCGTCGACCCTGTTGTCCGCCTCATCGCCGCTAAACACAATATTATCCGGCCCGACGCTCAACAGCAGGCTTTGAAACTGCTGCCGATCATTGACGACCTTCAGTGGCGTGCGCTGTTTACAAATTTCACGCAGTATTGCCAGTACTTCGAATCGCTCCTGCTTGATAAACAATCCGTTATCATTCTGCTCCACTCGTCGCTCCTGACTCTTCCCAATGACGCTTTACACGTTCCTTACAGTTATCATCACTGGGAATATTCCTAAAGTCAAATTTGCCAGCGATGCCAGGCCTGTGGCAGCAGTCTGGCGAAGCGTTCAGCCCAGGCTTGCTGACCCTGTTGGTCGGCGATTAAATCCTGGCGGATCTCAATGCCAACGTAGGGAAGCTCCCGCCGCTCGGCGTGCACCGGCAGGGTGTAATCCGTTGCATCGGTCATGGCATACGGCTCGTTAACGCCGACCTGCAAATCCCCTTCCTCCCGCAGCAGCTCTGCCAGCAGCAACGCGAACTCCGGCTGGCGGTTAAACAGCAGCCCCACCTGCCACGGCCGCTCGTTGCCTTTGAATACCGGCGTGAAGCTGTGCATGGCGATAACCGCCGTCGGCAGCCCGTTGCGCTGGCGTTCATCCAGATGGTCGGTTATCGCCTGATGATAAGGCCTGAAAATGGCATGCTCGCGAGCCTGCGCATGTCTGGCATCAATATCGACATTCCCGGGTATCGGCGTCAATTCTGACAGTGACGGGATCGAGCTATTGATGCCGGGCGTGCGGTTACAGTCAATCACCAAACGGGAGTAACGCTGATGGATCAACGTAGTGTCCAACTGACGGCTGAGATGACGCGAAACGTTTAATGCGCCGATGTCCCAACCGATATGGCGGTCGATTTCACCGGGTGGCAGACCCAGATCGCCCAACTGCTGCGGTATCGCCTGGCCGGCGTGATCGCAGAGTAATAGAAAAGGCGCGACGCCCCTGGGCGTTTCAATCGCCACGGCGGCGGGGTCTTCAGCGGATAACAAAGATGAGACGAACGACTGTGGCATGAAAAACTCCGGTGGCGGAACAAAGCCTTATCTTAGGCTATACCCCACCACCGTTGCCAAGCTTCGGGTTAGATCAAAAAAGCATGAAGCGCATGCCAATTACTCTATACAGGTGTCCTGTGGCTGATGCACAGCAATATAACGCTGGAACCGCGCCGGTTTAAGCCGGGTAAGGTCGACCAGTACCAGGCCGTCAATGCAGTTGTTGAAGGCCGGATCGGTGCCGAAATCAATAAACTGCACCCCGCCGGGTTCACACAACTCGGTATATTGTTTATACAGCGTAGGTATCGAACAGCCGATGTTGCTCAACAGGCTTTTCAGCCGCACCAGATCTTCCTGATAGTTATCGCCGGCAAACTGTGCCAATACCTGCGGCAACGAAGCAGGATAAGGCTGACGAGACTGCGCCAGGGCATGATTAGGTGAGAAGTACAGTCGGTAGAAGGCAATCAACAGGTCACGCGCCGTCACCGGCATGCCGCCGGAAATGGAAACCGGGCCAAACAGATAGCGGTACTGCGGATATTTTGCCAGGTAAGCGCCAATCCCCAGCCACAGGTAATCCAGACCGCGTTTGCCCCAATAGGCAGGCTGAATAAAGCTGCGGCCCAGTTCGATGCCCTGCGCCAGGATCGGTGCCATCTCGCGGTCATAATGGAACAGACTGTTGCTATAGATACTTTCCAGCCCTTTGCGCTCCAACTGCTCGGCAGTAGGAATAAAGCGGTAGGCACCCACAATCTCCAGTTCGTCGGCATCCCACAGCACCAGGTGATAATAGTCATCGTCATAGCTGTCCAAATCACGACGGCGACCGGAACCTTCGCCCACCGCGCGGAAAGCAATCTCACGCAGCCGACCGAGCTCACGCAGGATAGGCGCACGCGCCTCACCCTGACGGCGATACAGGAAGATAATCTTCCCGTCCGGCGTCACCCCAAGACGCTCACAGTTTGCCAGTGCCTTCTTCAGCTCCAACCGATCCTCTGGCAAGGCGATGGGTGACTCACTGGCAAACAATCCTTCTTTACCCTGGCCCAGACGGTAGACATGACGGCGGAAACGCTCGGCCAAATCTTTGGCGCTGGTGTGGCCATCATGCCAGTTGCTAAACGGAATACGGCCACCTACGCGAATTTTGATGCGTCCGCCCTGCTGCTGGAACATTTCACGTACCAGTAAGAGTGTGGACAGAGGTCGGTAAACCAGCGAGGTGAAATAGAACAGGTTGCTGTTACGCGCGCTGATGTGGATCGGCACAATCGGCGCCCGGGCCTTGGCCGCCAGCCGCAGGAAGCCGGTATGCCAGTGGCCGTCACGAATGCCTTTCGGGCTCATACGCGACACCTCTCCGGCAGGAAACAGGATCAGGGCGCCCTGCTTATCCAACTGGGTCTGCATGCCTTCAATTTGTTTGCGATTAGTCTTGTTGCCGACGTTGTCCACCGGCACAAACAGGTTGCGCAGCGGTTCTATGTAGGTCAACAGTTGGCTGGCGACCACTTTGACATCCGGGCGCACTGCCGCCACGGCACGCAGCAGCACCAGCCCATCCAGCGAGCCAATCGGGTGGTTGGCCACCAGCACCACCGGACCCTGGCTCGGAATATTTTCCAGGTCGCCATCGACCAACTCGCAGCTGAGGTTAAAGTAGTCCACCACCTGCTCTATCAAATCCAGCCCCTTCAGGTGTGGATAGTCGGCGGCAAACTGTTTGAATTCTTTTTCGAAGAGTAAAGTTCTCAGCAGGCTACGCTGCCAGGCAGGGGTCTTGCGGTGTGGAAATGCATCATGCAACAGAGAGTCCAAGCTAAACATCGCGTTATCTCCTGGCTTAGTCGCTGCAAACTTAAGCCAGCGCTATGACCCTAACATGTCAGAAACATGACAGAAAAATGAAATCCCTCAACTATCAGGTATAGCAAATTATTGAAAATTTGGTGGCGAAGAGAAGCCTGTCGCCACCAAAGCCGCATTTTATGCCATCGAAATTAAGGTTTCGATGCGCTGATTTACCACCTCCCGCAGCCGCAACAGCGGCTCCGCCTGATGTGGATAACGTTTAAAAGTGATGTCCATCCCCAACTGTTGCTCAATCAAAGTCTCCACCGTCGCGCGGTCCGTCAGGCTTTCCAGCAACTGTAAGGCTCGCATGTCCTGCAGACCCTGGTGCAGTACCCGCAATCGCAGGGACTCCACCGGCGTCAGATCCTCACCGGGATAGACCACGAAGGCATCGCCGGAGGGAAAGGCATTGCGGCAATCCGTCACCGCGTAGGGGTTGAGTTGCTCCCGCGAATGACCACTGTTATAGAAGTTGAAGCCCCAATGCAAAAAGCCGGTGATGTTGTAGCGGTAGAGCTGGATCCCCAAAATGCGGTTACGTGCCGAAGGCTGGGCAAAGAAGCGGTTGGCCACCTCGGTCTTTTGTACGCAGCAGTAATAGGCCCACAGGCCTGGCACCCGATTCTCAATAAATGGCTCAATATGATCGGTGGCAGCCACCGGCGTTTCCACCAACCCCTGTTGGTAAAATGCATAATCAGATAGCGCATCAAAAGTATGAAAACCGGCCAGCAGTGGGCGCAAGGTAGCGCTGGCACGCTGGTAAACGTCGATATTGTCCAACGTCGGCTCGTCAGAAATATGAAACCAAACCCGCTGTTGCAACTGCCGCTCGCGGAACCAGTCGGTCAGCGCCGGCAGCAGAGCCTGTAGAAACTGTTGATACTCTTCGGCGTGGGCGTCGGTATGCCATCCGAACAGCGGACTCAGCGTGCCGTCTATCTCCACCATGATTTTCGGCGCGTGCGCCGCCCCCCACTGGGTAAACAGCGGCGCAATTTCAAAGTGCTCAATGCCCTCTTCCTGCGCCATTGCCACCCATTGCGCCAAACGTTGGAAATCAAAACGGTAGCCCTGCGCAGAGCGCTGTACGCCCACCAGTTGTACGGTGGTACGCTCGCCGCCGATGGCGGTATCCAGCGGCGGCGTGAAGATCGGCGTCAACAGCATGTTTACCCCACTGTTAACCGCGGTACGGACAAAGTTGCGTACCGCCAGCCAGTACTCCCGGCTGAACACCGGCAACTGGTAATAATCCGCCAGGCAATCGGAGTGCAGCCATTCGGTGTGCAGCAGGGTTTGCGGTGGCAGCGCGGCCGGGACGATATGTAGCGTGAATCCAGCACTGGCCAGCACTTGCTCACTGGCCACGTCAAACAAGGTCAGCGTCAGTGGGTAGTCCCCGCCCGCTACTGGCGTTGCCGGTGGGGTTAAGGTCAACCACAGGCTGCCGTAATAATTGCAGGCGGCAAAGAAGAGTCGATCGACCAGGGGCATCAGCGGATCGGGAAATAACCCCGGTTCGGTACGCAGATAGTTCTCATCGGTCTCGGCATAACAGGGAAAGTGGCTGGGCACCGATTGCACCTGACGCACGCTGATATACTCCGCCAATGGCCCCTCAATACGATAGCCTAATTCACGACGCGTTTCGTTTCCTGCCCGTTGCAGGCAATAAACGGCCTGCCAGGAAACAGTTTCATTATTAAGACCGCTGAGTTTATTTATCTGCATAATCTGCGGCGAGTTATGGCTGTGGAATATCTTTTCCAGGCAATGGGTAAAGGTCAATGAAAGGCGCATAACGGTGAGCTCTCTTTTATTGGGAAATACCGACGAGTGATTTTCAGGCTAAACCCTTTTATCGCTGTAAACAATAGAGCCCATTCAAAAATCGACAACACGCCGTCGCAGCGGCTGCCCCATACGATTTTTTTGTTTATTTGCATCACAAAAATGAAAGATAACCCGGCATGCACAATAAAAATATTTTTAATCCCCATTATGGTGCAAGGGTTATCATTTATTCCTATGACCCCAGTGGCCCGGAATTACTGCCTGGCAGGGCCAAAACCGGCTCAAGAGGTTAACAGATTGTGAACAAGTAACGCTTTCGGTTTAAGCTTCAACCCTTTCGATTTTAACAACAACGAAACATTCATGCCCCTTTTTTGGGCAGATCGGGGCGTATTGACACATTGAAAGTTAAGGGATAGAAAGAATTCACGTTACGAAAATATTTATTCGTCGTTCACCGAGGGGAAAGCAATGTCACCGATAAAAAATACCGGCCGTCTTCTGGCGCACTCTGCCATTGCGGTTGCATTATTATTGCCGACCATGTTATATGCCGCCGATCAAATAACCCTGCGTTACGCCGTGTGGGACAGAAATCAATTACCTGCCGAGCAGGAGATTGCCAAAAGATTTGAAAAAGAAAACCCTAACATTAAAATCTCCATAGAATTAACGCCGTCGGCACAATACTTCGTTAAATTGGATTCCGCCGCCGCAGGGGGTGTCGCGCCAGATATATTCTGGATAAACATGCCTTATTTCGTTCAATACGCCAAAAATGGCATTATGCAGCCCTTAACGCCGTATATTACCGGCAGCAGCGTGCAATTAAATAATATCGTCGCCAGTTCGGTTAAAGCCTATCAGTATGATGGGCAGCAAATGGCCATCCCCCGCGACGTTGACTCAATCGCCGTGTGGTACAACAAAAAATTATTCGACCAGGCCGGCGTCAGCTACCCAACCAACGACTGGAGCTGGGATGACCTGAAAAACAAAGCCACCGCGCTGAAAACCGGCTTGAAGGGCAGTGCCTTCCCGCTGGTGATGGATCTGAGCATTGACGGGCAGGACAGCTATATGAACCTGCTGTTCCAAAACGGCAACCACATAGTCCCGAAAGACGGTCAACCCACCGACATCGCTAACGATAAATCAATTTGGGTCTATCAACAGCTGCAATCCATGATGAAAGATGGCTTGATGCCCAGCGCCCAACAGATGAGCGAAGTCAAAACCGAAAACATCTTCCAGTCCAACCGTGCGGCGATGGTGTATGCCGGCTCATGGTTGGCAGCCCCGTTCGCCGGCAATCCGCTGATCAACGACCATATCGGCGTGGTCATGATGCCGAAAATCGAGCGCCAGTCCGGCGTGGCGCACAGCCTGGCATTTGCCATGTCCGCCAACAGCGCCCACAAGCAGGAAGCCTGGAAATACATTGAATTTATGAGCTCCGAAGCCTCGCAGACCGAGTTGGCAAAAGCGGTGATCCCGGCCAACAAACTGGCGGCCAAAGCCTGGGCGGCGGAGATCAAAAAAGTCGATGTCACACCTTATATTGACACTCTCAACGTGACCGAAGCCTACCCCACAGCCGGTACCAATACGCCGAAATGGCAAAACATGTGGATTGCCAGCCTGAAGAAAATCTTTATGGGTGCAGACGCCAAAGCCGAGATGGACAAATCGGTCAAGAAGATCGAACGCGTAATGGAGCAGTAATCACCCCGAGCCGGTAGCGCCTGCCCGAAGGCGCACCGGCTGCGGAATACCGCAGAGCAGTTACAGGTGAGGAAAGGCAACATGTCGCTGGCAGAAAGCTACGGTGCCCTAAAACAACAAAAAAGTACCCCACGACCCGCACTCAGCCGCCTGGAGCGTGCCGAGCGTTTCTGGGGCTGGGTGATGATCTTGCCGTTGCTGATTGGTTTGACGGTGTTTTACCTGGTCCCCTTTTTACAGAACATCTTTTACAGTTTTACCGACCTCAACCAATTTATGCGCTGGAGCACCCTCAGCGTCGATAACTACGTCAATCTGTTTGAAGACGACGACTTTTACACCGCCGCCGGCAATACGCTGTTCTATGTGGTGGTGTGTGTCCCCGTCAGCCTGAGCCTGTCGCTGCTGCTGGCGATTGGCCTGAACCAGAACATTCGCGGCAAGGCGCTGCTGCGCACCCTGCTGTTCTTGCCGGCGGTCACCATGCCTGCCGCCGTGGCGATGGTCTGGCAATGGCTGTTCAACAAGGATTTCGGTTTGATCAACCAGGCGATTGGCCTGCTGGGGATTTCGCCGGTGGCCTGGCTGTCCGACCCGGACGTGGTGCGCATCAGCGTTTCCATCATCATTATCTGGTCGTCGCTGGCCTTGAAGATCATCATTTTGCTGGCCGGGTTACAAAGCATTCCACATCAACTGTATGAGGCCGCCGATATTGACGGTATCAGCACCCTGCGCCGCTTCTTTTGCATCACCCTGCCGATGATGGTGCCAACGCTGTTCTTCGTTTCGGTGATGAGCTTTATCGAGATCCTGCAAATATTCGACGTGGTGTTCCTGATGTTCGACCGCGCGTTGGTGGAAAGCGACGTGATGACCGTCACCAACCTGTTTTACAAGTATGCCTTTTACCTGCAGGAGAAAGGTTACGCCTCCGCCATCACCGTGGTGCTGTTCGCCGTCACCCTGCTGATCACCCTGATTCAAATGATGATTGGCAAACGCCTGAAAGTCAGCTGAGGAGCCACGACGATGAGCATAAGTAAAAGAACGCTGGTGTATCTGTTTATGGTGTTGGCGGCGCTGGCCTCGGTAGTGCCTTTTATCTGGATGCTGGTGACCTCGCTGAAAACCCAGGCCGAGAGCATCCAGATCCCGCTGACGCTGTTACCGGCACACCCCAGCCTGCAGGCCTACGGCAAGGTGATGCGTGAAATTCCGTTCACCGACTTCTATGTGAACTCGCTGCTGGCGACCTTTTTCACCGTCACGCTGCAGATGGTGATCGCCACCATGGCTGCCTACGGCTTCTCTCGCCTGCACTTTCGCGGCCGTGATGCGGTGTTCCTGGTGTGTATTTCGATCCTGATGGTGCCTGGTCAGGCCTTTTTGATCCCGCAGTTTTTGGTGGTGCAGAAACTGGGGTTGGTGAACAGCATCACCGGGCTGGTTTTGCCGGGTATTTTCAGTATTTATGCCACCTTCCTGCTGCGCCAGTTCTTCCTGGCGGTGCCGAAAGAGATGGAAGAAGCGGCGCTGATCGACGGTTACAGCTACTTCGCTATCTTCTGGCGCATCATGCTGCCGCTGATCCGCCCCGGCATTATCGCCTGCATCATCATCAACGGCCTGTGGAGCTGGAACAACCTGATGTGGCCGCTGATCGTCAACACCACTACCGAAAAACTGACGCTGCCGGTCGGGCTGGCATCGCTGTCGAGCCGTGCCGGAGTGGAATACCCGCTGCTGATGGCCGGTGCGCTGATGGCGGTGATCCCAATGCTGATGCTGTTCATTCTTTTCCAACGCTACTTCATCCAGGGCATCGCCAGCGCTGGGGTAAAAGGCTAACCGCGTACACAAGGTAAATAATATGGCCGGTATACAGTTAAACAGTGTGAAGAAGGTTTATCCCAACGGGTTCAAAGCATTGCACGGGATCGATCTGGATATTAAAGACGGCGAGTTTATGGTGTTTGTCGGGCCATCCGGCTGCGCCAAATCCACCCTGCTGCGGATGATCGCCGGGCTGGAGAGCGTCAGTGAAGGCCAGATATTGATCCACGACCGCTGCGTCAACGACACCATGCCGAAAGATCGCGGCATCGCCATGGTGTTCCAGAACTATGCGCTGTATCCGCACATGACGGTCTACAAAAACATGGCGTTTGGCCTGATCGGCAAGGAAAGCAAAGCCGAAATTGACCGCCGGGTGCGGGACGCGGCCGAAAAACTGGAAATCACCAATCTGCTGCAACGCAAACCGGGCCAGTTATCCGGCGGCCAGTGCCAGCGTGTAGCGGTCGGCCGTGCCATTGTGCGCAAGCCCAAAGTGTTTCTGTTCGATGAACCGCTGTCCAACCTTGATGCCAAGCTGCGGGTCTCGATGCGCGTTCAACTGATCGAACTGCACAATCAACTCAAGCAGGAGGGTGCTGCCGCCACCATGGTGTATGTCACCCACGACCAGGTGGAGGCAATGACCATGGGTGACCGCATTTGCGTGCTGAACCGGGGGGCCATTATGCAGGTGGATAAACCGATCAATCTCTACCACCAACCGGCCAACCGCTTTGTCGCCGAGTTTATCGGCAGCCCGTCGATGAACCTGCACGATATGGCGATTACCCGCAGCGCTGAGGGTATCGGGCTGCGCATTGGTGACGAATATCCCCTCGAACTGCCGGCGACGCTGCAAGGACAGTTGGAAAATTACCCGCACCCACGCGTGTGCCTTGGCATTCGCCCGGAGTCTCTGCGTCTGTGTGCGCCCGGCAGCAGTAATTGCTTCCCGGCGAAGATTGTCACTATCGAACGCATGGGCAATGAAGAGTTGCTGCACTGCGAACTGGCCGGACTGCGCTTTGTGCTGCGCATGGCGTCGCAGCCTGACTGGGAGCCACGCCTGGGGGAACAGATCCACCTGGCTTTCGACCTGTCCCGCGCACACCTGTTTGACGAAATCAGCGGCCAAAACCTCAAATAATTAGATCGGAGAATGTGCAATGTCGTCAGCTCAACAAAATGGTTTTGCCGGCCGCCCGGTTCGGGTACTGGTGATTGGTGCCGGGGCGCGTGGAGAAATTTACTCGCGCTACGCGTTGGCTCACCCGGATTTAATGCAGGTGGTGGCAGTGGCCGAGCCACGTGACGTCTACCGTCAGCAATTTGTCGAACAGCACGCTATCGCGGCGGACAAGGTGTTCACCGACTGGCGGCAGGCCGCCGACGCAGGCAAATTGGCCGATGCGGTGCTGATCTGCACTCAGGATACTCTGCACCTCGAACCGGCACTGGCCTTCGCCAAACAGGGTTATGCCATGCTGCTGGAGAAACCGCTGTCGCCGGACGCCAGCGAATGCCGCACCATCGTCGAGGAAGTGGTGCGCCAGAAGCTGATTTTCTCCGTCGGCCACGTGCTGCGCTATACGCGCTACACCCAAAAACTGAAGCAACTGCTGCGCGATAACGTGATTGGCGACATCGTCAGCCTGCAACATCTGGAGCCGGTGGGCTACTGGCATCAGGCGCACTCCTTCGTGCGCGGCAACTGGCGCAACGACAACGAAGCCGCCTTTATGCTGCTGCAGAAGTCCTGCCACGACATCGACTGGATCCGCTACATCATGGAATTGCCCTGCGAGCAGATCAGTTCATTCGGCGGCCTACGCCATTTTCGCCAGGAAAACCAACCGGCCGGGGCAGCAGATAATTGCCTGGACTGCGCGGTAGAAGCCAGTTGCCCCTACTCCGCCAAACGCATCTACCTGGGTGACGATCACAAGGCGACGCCGGGTTTCCTGCGGGTGTTGACCCCAGAAGTCAGCCAGCCGCATTTGCAGGCGGCGCTGCGCGACGGTCAATATGGCCGCTGCGTCTATCGCTGCGACAATAACGTGGTCGACCATCAGGTGGTCAACATGCAATTTGCCGGTGGCCGCACCGCCTCCTTTACCATGACCGCCTTTACCCGGCTGGAAGATCGCCAGACCCGTATTTTCGGCAGCCATGGCTGTCTCGAGGGAGACGGACGCTACATCCGCATTACCTCATTCGTCGACGACAGTGAAAAGGTCTACGACGTCGATGAGGCCGAAGATCTGCACGCCATGTCCGGTCACGGCGGTGGCGATTACTACCTGATGCAGCATTTTATCGACGCCATTCGCACCAACGATCCTTCACAGGTGCTGTCCGGCCCGGCAGAAACGCTGGAAAGCCACCTGATGGTGTTTGCGGCGGAACGCGCACGCCGCGAATCTGCAGTGATCACCCTGAGTGGAGCCTGAAAACGTGGAAATATCACAGATGCGCTACGGTTTCGATATCGGCGGCACCAAGATCGAGATGGCGGCCTACGACCGGCAGCTCAGACAGGTACTGTGCCAGCGAGTCACGACTCCCACCGGTAATTATCGCGAGTTCTTGTCCTGCATCCATCAATTGGTCGACAGTGCCGACAGCCAGCTGCACACCCAGGGCAGTATCGGCATCGGTTTACCGGGCGTGACCGACCCGCGCAGCCGCCGACAGTTGGCGGTTAACGTCCCCTGCCTGACCGGCCACTGTCTGGCAGACGATTTGGCGCAAGAGTTGGCGCGACCGGTTGAAATTGAAAACGACTGCCGCTGCTTTGCCCTTTCCGAAGCCAGCACGCCGCAAACCGAGCATCTGGCGCTGGTGTTCGGCGCCATTATCGGTACCGGGGCCGGCGGCGGCCTGGTGATGAACAAGCAGTTGCATAAGGGCCGCAATGGGTTGGCAGGCGAATGGGGCCACACGCCTATCTCCGCCCAGTTGGCGCAGCGCTACGACTTGCCGTTATTCACCTGCAATTGCGGTCTGACTGGCTGCTTTGAACGCTACGTTTCCGGCAGCGGTCTGTTGGCGCTGAGCCGTCATTTCGGTCACCCGGCCGACAGCGTACCGACGTTAATCGCCAGTTATCGACAGGGAGACCCGTTGGCGCGACGACTGATGGCAATGTACGTAGATATTCTGGCCAGCGCACTGGCCAGCCTGCAACTGTTGTTGGATGTCGATGCTTTTGTGCTGGGTGGCGGCCTGTCCAACGTTGGCGAGCTGTATTCACTGCTGCCCCCGGCCATGAGCCATTGGCTGTTGCCCGGTACCGAACCGGCGGCAATCTATCCGCCGGTGCACGGCGACAGCAGCGGTGTACGAGGAGCCGCGTTATTACGCCAAAGCTGGCAATAAAAAATAGTGAAAAGACCGCCAGGAAAAAATCAGTGCCGCAGCTTTCATCCTGCTTTTGGCAAATTAACCCAGGCGGCAAGTTGCCGCCTGATAAATAACGGATTACGGCTTTTCACTTTATTTCCAGGCAGCTTTCGGTTGAGGGCCAATCGAAAGGCTTTTTAAATATAAGCAACTGATACATATGGTTTTTTATAAAATAACCGATTGCATTTCACTGTTTCGTTTGCTGTAATTCGCCACGAACAACTGAAAGCACTCCTGCCAGATTAACTGCGACGCATTGCGCCGCGGCCGGGTATGGCTACAGCTAAATCAGGAGTCACGCGTTAATGATAAATACCCTAAAACGACGGGAATTAATTATCGACCAGCTTTGTCGCGAAGGCTCAGTGCGCGTCGAGCAACTCAGCGCCCAGTTTTCGGTTTCCAGCGTCACTATTCGCAGCGACCTGCGCCAACTGGAAAAAAGCGGCTGTGCGGTCCGTGCCTATGGCGGCGCAATGCTCAATAAGCAGTTCGCCTTCGATCGTCCGCTACAGGACAAGGGGCGCCTCAATCGCGACGTGAAATACGCCATTGCCTGCGCGGCGGCGGAACTGGTCAAAGACGGCGATGCCATCATTCTCGACTCCGGTTCGACCACCAGCCAAATGGCGCAGCAGCTGGTCGGTAAAAAGGATCTGGTGGTGATGACCAATGCGCTGAATATCGCTTTCGAACTGGCCAACAACGAACAGGTTGATCTGATGGTGGTCGGCGGCAGCGTACGACGCAAATCCTGGTCACTGTATGGCCCGGCCGCCGAGCAACACATGCGTCAGTTCCGTTTCGACAAGCTGTTTCTCGGCGTCGACGGTTTTGACCTGATTAGCGGCATCACCACGCCGGATCCCGGTGAAGCGCAACTCAACCGCGCCATGTGCGACGTAGCGCGTGAAGTGATCGCCGTAGCGGACGCCAGCAAGTTCGGCCGCACCAGCTTTTGCATGATCCGTGAAATCGGCCAAATCCAGCGTTTGGTCACCGACAGCCGCATCCCGGAAAGCTACCTGCATGCGCTGAACCATTTAGGGGTCGACGTGATTATCGCCGACCGTTAACCGAGGTTTTTAAGGAGTTTCAACATGAACGGTTATTTTGCTTACGATGCGGGCTGGCTGGAACAACGACATGCGCTGCATACCGCACGTGAGATCTGGCAGCAGCCGGACTTATGGGCCGCCCTGCACCAACAGTTACAGCAGCAACAAACGCTGTGGCAGCCTTTCCTTACCCCGCTGCTGGCTAACCCGCGCCTGCAGATTGTTCTGTGCGGCGCAGGTAGCTCAGCCTTCGCCGGTCGGGCATTGGCACCCTGGCTGCGCGAGAAAACCGGTCGCGACGTGGTGGCCTACGGCACCACCGATATTGTCGCCAACCCGCACCAATATCTAGACCTGACCCGCCCTACGCTGCTGGTGTCTTTCGCTCGCTCCGGCAACAGCCCGGAAAGCGTGGCAACGGTGGAGCTGGCCGATCAACTGCTGCCGGAAAGCTATCACCTGATGCTGGTATGCAATCCGGACAGCCAGTTGGCGCAATATGCCCATCAACGCGATAACGTCTGTTCGCTGGTGATGCCACAGGGTTCCAACGATCAAAGCTTTGCCATGACCTCCAGCTTCAGCTGCATGATGCTGTCCGCCGCGCTGTTGCTCGGCCCCTATTCCCTTGCCGAGGCCCAGCGGCCTCTGACGGCCATGGTGGAGCGCTGCCGCGAACTGCGTGAAACTCTGCAACCGCAGGTGAAGGCGTTGGCTGCCAGCGGTTTCCGGCGTTACATCACGCTGGGCGGCAGCTGTTTTACCGGGCTGGCAGAAGAGGCTTCGCTGAAGATGCTGGAGCTGACGGCCGGACAGATTGTCACCCGTTACGACTCGCCGCTCGGCCTGCGCCATGGGCCAAAATTTATGGTCGACAACCAAACCCTGGTCCTGCTGATGTTCTCCAGCGGCGACTATGCCCGCCAGTACGATCGCGATCTGTGGAACGAGCTGCAACGCGACGGTCTGGCGATGCAGATGGTCGGCCTGACCGGCAATACTAAGGCGCTGTGTGAACAAATGCTGAACCTGCACCACGCCGAAGATGACGTCTGGTTGCTGTTCCCTTACCTGTTATTCACCCAGATGCTGGCCTTTGAAAGCTCGCTGGCACTTGGCCTGACGCCGGATAACCCATGCCCGACCGGAGAAGTTAACCGGGTGGTTAAAGGCGTTACTATTTACCGTTACCCGTCATCTGTGGCGTAAGGAATCTCTATGTACCTGATATCCAACCGCGAAATGCTGCTAAAAGCGCAGCGCCAGGGTTATGCCGTGCCGGCGTTCAACGTGCATAATCTGGAAACCGTGCAGGTGGTGGCGGAAACCGCTGCCGAACTGCGCTCACCGGTGATCATGGCCGGTACGCCCGGCACCTTCAGCTATGCCGGCACCGACTATTTGATCGGCATCTGCCAGGCCGCCGCTCATCGTTACGATCTGCCATTGGCGCTGCACCTGGACCACCACGAAGAAATGGATGACATCGAATATAAGGTCAAAAGCGGTATCCGTTCGGTAATGATCGACGGCTCACACCTGCCATTCGCACAGAATATTGCCAAGGTGGCCGAAGCCGTGGCACTGTGCCACCGCTACGGAGCCAGCGTGGAGGCTGAACTGGGACGACTCGGTGGGCAGGAGGACGACCTGATTGTCGATTCGACCGACAGCTTCTTTACCGACCCGGCCGCCGCGCGCGAATTTGTCACCGCGACCGGCATCGATTCGCTGGCGGTGGCGATTGGCTCCGCCCATGGCCTGTACCACGGCGAACCTAAACTGGATTTTGATCGTCTGGCGCTGATCCGCAAACAGGTCGATATCCCGTTGGTGCTGCACGGGGCCTCCGGCATTCCTGAAGCCATGGTCAAACGCGCCATTTCACTGGGCGTCTGCAAGGTCAACGTGGCGACCGAACTCAAAATTGCCTTTGCCGATGCGGTGAAGAGCTATTTCTCCCAGCACCCGGACGCCAACGACCCGCGCAAGTATATCGTGCCTGGCAAATTGGCGATGAAGGAGGTGGTGGCCGAGAAAATCCGCATCTGCGGCAGCAGCGGCATGCTGTAACTCAGCATAAATCACCACAGCTGGCCGCCGCTTAAGATTCAATGGCGGCCAAATCCATTTTTTTACCGTGACAGAGTTCACAGCCCACCCGCTACATCCGCCTGCAAATCATTAAGCCGTCTTCAGCATGATCTAAATCATGGTTTTTCCCGCCCCCCTCCCTATTATCAAATCTATTGGCACTAAAAATTAAGAATAGTATATAAACCATTCAAAACGGAGATTAGTGGAATTTGGATCAGGATGACATTCAACATACCCGTTTAATGTTTATTTAATTGGAGTCAATTATTTTTCATTTCATTTTAAAAAGGAATTAATAATGAACTATTCTCGCATAGCTTTGGTACTCCTGGCCCTTCTTCCAGCGACCTTGCAGGCAGCGCAGGGCTACAACAGCCGCGTGGCTTCTGGCACCATCCGTTTTACCGGCGAAATCACAGCGCCAGCCTGCACTATCAAACATCTGAATGAAGGGATCGTTTCTAATTGCTCTGGTATAACTCTAGCCAATGGCAAGAGTCCTGGCATTAGCTCATTAAACAACATGTCGCCTGAACTGGTTTCCAACGTAACAACCGAAACCATTAATAATAACGAAAAACTAAAGAACATCATAATCAGCTATAAATAACCTGCGTTACTTTATTAATAACCCAGGTTACTTTTATTAATCACCTGCGAAACTTTTTTAGTATTAATTTTGACTCAATTAAATAAACTTATTGAGGATTTGTAAATTTATTTTATACATTTGAGGCATAAAGCGACACACCACATTCATGCTCACAGTATGGGCAACCCGAGGTTGCCCATCTTCATGTCCGGAATCCGCCATCGCTCCCCCGCATTTCGTGCAATAATCCCCTCATCAAACGAGAGGAGAGTTCACATGCAGACCTTTTTTATTGACCGTATGGCGACGCCGGTAGGCGAACTGGTGCTGATTGCTGATGAGCAGGACCGCTTGCGCGCCATCGACTGGACTGAGCATGAAGTACGCCTGATGAAGCTGCTGAATACTCATTACCGAGCCGATCGTTTTCAACTGATAGACAAACGCAACCCCGGCGGCCTGACCGAAGCGATGCAACGCTATTTTTCGGGTGAATTGGATGTCATTGATCAGTTGCCGGTAATGACCGCCGGTACCGAATTCCAGCGCAGCGTCTGGCAGCAACTGCGCCAAATCCCCTGCGGGGAAATCATTACCTATGGCGAACTGGCGAAACGCATAGGTCGCCCGACCGCTTCACGCGCAGTCGGTATGGCTAACGGCTCCAACCCCATCAGCATCGTGGTGCCCTGCCACCGGGTGATTGGTTCGCAAGGCGCCTTGACCGGCTATGCCGGTGGCGTTCAGCGCAAGCAGTGGCTGCTCAAGCACGAAGGCTATTTGCAAAACGATCTGCTTTAATCCCACCGCAGCCGATACATCGCAAGATACCCCGGCTGCGGTAAGCGTTACGTATTGATGTAAGTAGCAAAGAAATCAAAACATTTCAGGCCACTACAGGATATTCGGCGGCATGTTTGCGCAAAATTCGCACAGAATGCCCCCGTTGTTATTAATGCTACCCTTATCACCTGCCGGAAAAGATGTTAAAATTGACGCATATCAATTATTGAATGAGCGTAATCTATGATCCCGGAAAAACGCGTGATTCGTCGTATCCAGTCTGGTGGTTGTGCGATCCATTGTCAGGATTGCAGTATCAGCCAACTGTGTATTCCTTTTACTCTTAATGCCCATGAGCTGGACCAGCTCGACAACATTATCGAAAGGAAGAAGCCTATCCAGAAGGGCCAGACCTTGTTCAAGGCCGGCGATGAACTGAAATCGCTGTACGCTATCCGCTCCGGGACCATCAAAAGTTATACCATTACCGAGCAAGGCGATGAGCAGATCACCGGTTTCCACCTGGCGGGCGATCTGGTTGGTTTTGACGCCATTGGCGGCCTGAAGCACCCAAGCTTCGCTCAGGCGCTGGAAACGTCCATGGTGTGTGAGATCCCGTTCGAAACCCTGGATGACCTGTCCGGTAAAATGCCGAATCTGCGTCAGCAGATCATGCGCCTGATGAGCGGCGAGATTAAAGGCGATCAGGACATGATCCTGCTGTTGTCGAAGAAAAATGCCGAAGAGCGCCTGGCCGCATTCGTCTATAACCTGTCGCGCCGCTTTGCAGAACGCGGTTTCTCACCGCGTGAGTTCCGTCTGACCATGACCCGTGGCGACATCGGCAACTACCTTGGTCTGACGGTAGAAACCATCAGCCGTCTGCTGGGCCGCTTCCAGAAAAGCGAAATCCTCAGCGTTAAAGGTAAATATATCACCATCGAAAACGTCGACGCCCTGTCGGTGCTGGCCGGTACGCCACGCATTAACGTGACCGTAAACGCCTGATCCCAAGCTGGGTTAGTAATTCAACAGAATTATTGACCCAGCCTATCTCTGCTGCTGTTCTGTTTTTCAATGTTGGGTTACTCTGTAAATTGACAGACTGTTGATTTTCAGCTGTAAGGAGGCCCTATGGCGAAGTATCAGAATCTTCTGGTGGCTATTGACCCCAACCAGGATGACCAGCCGGCGCTGCGCCGGGCGGTGTACCTGATTAAACGAAATGGCGGGCGCATTAAGGCCTTCCTGCCTATTTACGACTTCTCTTACGAGATGACGACCTTGCTCTCACCGGACGAAAGGACGGCGATGCGACAAGGTGTTATCAGCCAACGTGCCGCATGGATTAACGAGCAATGCCGTTTTTACCTCGACGAAGGCGTTCCTATTGAAATCAAAGTGGTCTGGCATAACCGCCCTTATGAAGCGATTATTCAGGAAGTGATCGCCAGCAAGCACGATTTGCTGTTAAAAATGGCGCATCAGCACGACCGCCTCGAATCCGTTATTTTCACCCCCACCGACTGGCATCTGTTACGAAAATGCCCTTGCCCGGTGTGGATGGTCAAGGACCAACCCTGGCAGGAAGGCAGCAAAGCGGTGGTGGCGGTCAATCTGGCCAGTGAAGAACCCTACCATGACCCATTGAACATCAAGCTGGTACAGGAAACCGTGGAACTGGCGCAAAACGTCAACCAAACCGAAGTTCACCTGGTCGGCGCCTACCCCGTTACCCCCATCAATATTGCTATCGAACTCCCGGACTTTGACCCCAGCGTCTACAACGACGCCATTCGCGGGCAGCACCTGATCGCCATGAAGGCGTTAAGGCAAAAATTCGGCATTAAAGAAGAGTTTACCCACGTTGAAAAAGGCCTGCCGGAAGAGGTGATCCCCGATTTGGCCGAGCACTTGCAGGCGGGTGTGGTGGTATTGGGTACCCTGGGGCGCACCGGCATTTCGGCGGCGTTTATCGGTAACACGGCAGAACATGTGATCGACCATCTGAAATGTGACCTACTGGTGATTAAGCCGGAAAACTTCAATTGCCCGATCGAAGTCGATGAGGACGATGAGCACGACGACGAGGATTGATGTTTGACGCATAAAGAAACGGGCCGAAAAGGCCCGTTTTTATTTGTTTGCGTTACGCCTGCAGCGCACGCAGTATCGCTTCCACACTCTCTTTGGCATCGCCAAACAGCATCTGGGTGTTCTCTTTAAAGAACAGCGGGTTCTGCACGCCGGCATAGCCGGTGTTCATCGAACGCTTAAAGGCAATCACATTCTGCGCTTTCCACACTTCCAGCACTGGCATACCGGCGATTGGACTGCGCGGATCTTCCAGTGCGGCCGGGTTCACCGTGTCGTTGGCGCCGATCACCAGCACGGTGTCGGTATCGGCGAAATCGTCATTGATTTCATCCATCTCCAGCACCACGTCATATGGCACCTTGGCTTCGGCCAACAGCACGTTCATATGGCCCGGTAAACGCCCGGCAACCGGATGAATACCGAAACGCACCTTGATACCACGAGCGCGCAGTTTCTCGGTGATTTCTGCCACCGGATACTGCGCCTGCGCTACCGCCATGCCGTAGCCTGGGGTGATGATTACCGACGTGGAGTTTTTCAACTGCTCGGCAACTTCTTCCGCGGTGGTTTCGCGATACTCGCCCATTTCTTCCGCATTACCGGTCGAAGAGCCATCGGTACCGAAGCCTCCGGCGATCACGCTGATAAACGAACGGTTCATCGCCTTACACATGATGTAAGACAGGATGGCCCCCGAAGAACCCACCAACGCACCGGTCACGATCAGCAAATCGTTGCTCAACATAAAGCCCGCTGCCGCTGCCGCCCAACCCGAATAGGAGTTGAGCATCGACACCACGACCGGCATGTCTGCACCGCCGATGGAAGCCACCAGATGCCAGCCAAACGCCAGCGCGATAGCGGTCATCAGCACCAGTGCCACCGCTTGCCAACCCACGCTGTCGGCGCGAACAAACACCACCAACAGGACGAAGGAAACCACCAGTGCCGCCAGGTTCATTTTGTGTCGGTTTGGCAACGCCAGCGGTTTGGAAGAGATGATGCCGCGCAGTTTGCCGAACGCGACAATCGAACCGGTGAAAGTGACCGCACCGATAAAGATGCCGAGGAACACTTCGGTCAGATGGATATTCTCCATCACCGGCTCCATCGCCACACCGTGATCCAGGTAGCTGTTCAAGCCCACCAGAACCGCCGCCAGACCCACAAAACTGTGCAGCACCGCCACCAGCTCTGGCATTTCGGTCATTTCGACCTTTTTCGCCAGATAAACCCCGATGGAACCCCCGATAATCATCGCGATGATGATCCAGCCCACGTTGCCGGAATCCGGCCCGAGGATGGTGGCGATCAGCGCAATCGCCATCCCGGCGATGCCAAACAGGTTGCCCCGTTTTGAGGTTTCATGGCGCGACAGGCCGGCCAGACTACAAATAAACAGGATAGCGGCAACAATGTATGCAGCTGTAACTAATCCTCCAGACATATGCTACCCCTTAGTTCTTGCGGAACATCTTCAGCATGCGCTGAGTGACGGTGAATCCACCAAAAATGTTGATGCTGGCGATCAGCACGGCGATAAAGGAGAGGAAACTCACCCAGCCGCCATGGCCAATCTGCAATAGCGCACCGACCACGATAATCCCTGAGATCGCATTGGTGACCGACATCAACGGGGTGTGCAATGCATGGCTGACGTTCCAAACCACGTAGTAACCCACCACGCAGGCCAGCGCAAACACGGTAAAGTGAGACAGGAACTCTTTTGGTGCGGCGTTGGCCAGCCAGCCAAACAGGATGATGGCCAGCGCCATCAGGCCATATTTCAACCATGGCGAAACCGGTTTTGCTGCCGGTTTGGCGACCGATGCCGCTGCCGGTGCCTGTTTAGGCTGGGCAGAAACCTGGATTGGCGGTGCCGGCCAGGTGACTTCGCCACTGCGCACCACGGTAACGCCGCGGATCACGGTATCTTCAAAATCAACGTCAATTTCGCCGTTTTTCTCTTTCGACAGCAATTTCAGCAGGTTAACCAGGTTGGTGCCGTAAAGCTGTGAGGATTGAGTCGGCAGGCGGCTTGGCAAATCGGTGTAGCCAATGATTTTCACGCCGTTGTCGCTCACGGTCACGCGATCGGCCACGGTCAGTTCACAGTTGCCACCGTTTTGCGCCGCCAGATCGACGATCACGCTACCCGGTTTCATCGAAGCCACCATCTCTTTGGTGATAAGCTTCGGTGCCGGTTTGCCCGGGATCAACGCGGTGGTGACAATAATGTCGACCTCGGCCGCCTGGGCGGCGAACAGCGCCATCTCGGCCTTGATAAAGGCTTCGGACATCACTTTGGCATAGCCATCGCCGCTGCCCGCCTCTTCCTCAAAATCCAGCTCGAGGAATTCAGCGCCCATGCTCTGCACCTGCTCTTTGACTTCCGGGCGGGTGTCGAAGGCGCGAACAATCGCCCCCAGGCTGCCTGCGGCGCCGATGGCCGCCAGGCCCGCTACGCCGGCACCGATAATCATTACCTTGGCGGGTGGAACCTTGCCGGCAGCGGTGATTTGCCCGGTGAAGAAACGGCCAAACTCATGCGCGGCCTCAACAATCGCACGGTAACCGGCGATGTTGGCCATTGAGCTCAGTGCGTCCATGGATTGTGCGCGTGAAATACGCGGTACAGAATCCATCGCCATCGCAGTGACATTGCGAGCGGCCAGCTGCGCGATCAGCTCCGGGTTTTGCGCCGGCCAGATAAAGCTGACCAGGGTGCTGCCCTCGCGCATTAACGCAATCTCGTCCTCAAGCGGTGCGTTAACTTTCAAAATCAGGTCTGACTGCCAGACATCAGCGGTGTCAGTGATTGTTGCCCCAGCGGCTTCATAAGCGCTATCGTCAAAACTTGCCAGTTTACCCGCCCCGCTTTCAATCGCGACGGTAAAGCCCAGCTTCAGCAGTTGTTCCACCGTTTTCGGCGTTGCTGCGACCCGGGCTTCATTGGCCAACCGTTCTCTTGGTACACCAATACGCATAATGTTCCCTTCTCACCTGTCTATGATGATGTTTATTATCTTCCTACCCATAGCGATGGCCCCGGCCGACAGGTTTTTATTAGCCTTGTCGGCAACGAATTAAGGCACCATCTATAACCTACTGAAAATATGATCGATGATCCATAATTGCTTACGCATTCATGTCTGTTTTTACATAAAAACTCAGGCAGTGACATGATAAATCGCAAATTAAAGTTAAAAACCCCGGTGGAATGCCGTTTTTGCGGCCATATTGTGGCTGGTGGAGGTTGGCGATTTTCCAGTGATACATGGCCAGGACGCATAAAAGTTATAAAATTGTGAATAATTAACACTTATGACATCAAAGGCTTTATTATTGAAACTTATGGCGATTCTGCGCAATATATCGGGCACAATCCTTCTGGGGGTTTGTCTCACGGGATGACATAAAATGCTGAGACACTGGTCGAGATTACATGTAATAATCGGCGGCTGAATTACACCTAAACAGTTCAGCACGTTATAAACGTTAATGCGCTAGGCGAAAGGATTTTTTATGAAGCTGAAGAACACGATCATCGCATCAGCCTTGTTATCACTCACAGCGCTGTCTGCTCAGGCGGCACAAGAGTTAACTCCTGAAAAAGCAGCGGCGCTGAAGCCGTTTGATCGCATCACGATTACCGGCCGCTTTAATGCCATCAATGAAGCCGCTGATGCCATATCCCGCCGTGCAGATAAACTGGGTGCAGACTCCTTCTACATTCAGGACAGCAACAACAGCAACAATGGCGGCAACTGGCGCGTCACCGCAGATCTTTATCATAAAGATGCGCCGGAAGTGAGCAAAGAACCAAAATACCGCGTGATTAACGGGGTTACCGAACTGCCGAAAGAACAAGCCTTCCTGTTGGAGCCGTACGACACGGTGAGCGTCAGCGGTTTCTACCGCAGCCAGCCGGACATCAACGATGCCATCACCAAAGAAGCGAAAAAGAAAGGCGCAGCCTCCTTCTTTATCGTGCGTCAGGTAGATGCCAACCAGGGCGGCAACCAGTTCATTACCGCTTATATCTATAAGGCCGATGCCCCTAAACGTACCGTTCAGAGCCCGGATGCCATCCCGGCTGATTCTGAAGCCGGTAAGGCCGCACTGGCTGCCGGTGGCGCTGCTGCTGCCAAGGTTGAAATTCCAGGTGTTGCCTCTTCTGGCTCACCAAGTCGCGACGTAGGCCGTTTCTTCGAAACCCAGTCGTCTACCGGCAAACGTTATACTGTCACTTTACCGAACGGGACCAAGATTCAGGAAGTGAACAACGTGACTGCCGCGCAGATGGTGCCGTTTGATTCCGTGACCTTCACTGGTCACTTCAACAGCATGACTGACGTTTCTAGCGAAGTTGCCAAACGTGCGGCCGAGAAAGGCGCCAAGTACTATCATGTGACCCGCCAGTGGCAGAACAAGAGCGGCGGCAACCTGACCGTCAGCGCCGACCTGTTCAAATAAGTTTCACTTTGCGGTTTACCATCGGGCAGCCATTGAGCTGCCCGTTTTTTTGTCGCTGATACCGCCCTGCCAGTTGAATAGTTTTTTGTAAATCACGCATACTTAATCATTGCATCCACACGCATCCAGCCGTAGAATTTGCGCCAATTTTTAGGGCTATTGTCTACTCGTTCAGTAATTGTCATTACGTTGTTACTGCCAAGCAGTTCCCTTCCAGTTGTTTATTCTGCGCTCAGGATCCGTCATTGGAAAAAAAACTAGGTCTTACCGCGTTAACCGCATTGGTGCTGAGCTCAATGCTGGGCGCCGGGGTTTTCAGCCTGCCACAAAACATGGCGCAGGTTGCCAGCCCGGCGGCCCTGCTATTGGGTTGGGCAATCACCGGCGTCGGCATCCTGTTTCTGGCTTTTGCCATGCTGTTGCTAACCCGCCTGCGTCCCGATCTGGACGGTGGCATCTTTACCTATGCGAAAGAAGGCTTTGGCGAGCTGGTGGGCTTTTGTTCCGCCTGGGGTTACTGGTTGTGCGCAGTGATCGCCAATGTCTCTTATCTGGTTATCGTGTTCGCCGCACTGAGTTTATTCACCGATCGCGGCGGAAACGTCATTCTGGGCGATGGCAATACCTGGCAGGCACTACTGGCAGAGTCAGTATTGCTGTGGATCGTCCATGCGCTGGTGTTGCGCGGCGTGCAAACTGCAGCCAGCATCAATCTGGTGGCAACCCTGGCCAAGCTATTGCCGCTGGGGATGTTCGCCGTGTTGGCAGCGATGGCGTTCAACATGGACGTCTTTACGCTGGATTTCCACGGCGTCGCTCTCGGTAAACCGGTGTGGGAACAGGTAAAAAACACCATGCTGATTACCCTGTGGGTATTTATCGGTGTGGAAGGCGCAGTCGTGGTTTCAGCGCGGGCGCGTCATAAAAAGGATGTCGGCCGTGCAACCATGCTGGCAGTGATCTCCGCACTGGCGGTTTACCTGCTGGTGACTTTGTTGTCCCTGGGTGTGGTGCCGCGCAGCGAATTGGCCGAAATGCGCAATCCTTCCATGGCGGTGCTGATGGTCGATCTGATTGGCCCCTGGGGTGACGTGATTATCGCTGCCGGGCTGATTGTTTCGGTCTGCGGGGCCTATCTGAGCTGGACGATTATGGCCGCCGAAGTCCCGCTGCTAGCGGCACAACACGGCGCTTTCCCAAAGATTTTCCGCAAGCAGAACAAGAATCATGCGCCTTCAGCTTCACTGTGGCTGACCAATATTGCCGTGCAGTTCGCACTGGTGCTGATCTGGCTGACCGGCAGCAATTATAATTCTTTGCTGACTATCGCCTCGGAAATGATCCTGGTGCCTTATTTCCTGGTCGGTGCCTTCCTGTTTAAGGTGGCAATTCGTCGTCAGGACAAACGGCTGATGTTCGCCGCCACAGGTGCCTGCCTGTACGGCATTTGGCTACTCTACGCTTCTGGGTTAATGCATTTGCTGATGTCGGTGTTGCTGTATGCACCGGGGCTGCTGGTGTTTATTTATGCCCGAAGCGGACATAACGACGTCAAGCTGCTGAATCAGCTGGAGAAAGGCAGTATTTTTCTGTTGCTGGTGGCCACGGTACCGGCCGGCTGGTTTATGCTGCAGTAGGTGAAAAATGGCCGGGTGGGATCACCCGGTCAGTTACTTTGAGATGTACGCAGGCTGATGGTCATGCGTTCCCCAACCTGAGAGATAATCACTCCCTCAACGCACTCTTGTTGAATGGTCGCCAACTGCTGCGTGTCCAGAGCGTAAGGCAGCTTAATGTCGAATACCGCCAGCCCCTGTTGCTGTGCCAGGTCGATCAGGCGCACGATGTTGGTTTCGTCGCTGACCTGGGTAGAAACCACCTGCAGCGCCAACGCTTTCAACTGCTCTTTCCGCGTTTGCGAAGCGGAAGCCTGAGATTTCAATACCATGCCAAAAAATGGCATCACGCCATAAATTGCATCAACAAAGCGCCAGTGCTTCTTGCACGATGCGGACAGAAAATCCATGTAATCAAAACAGACTTTCTCACTGCGGGCGACGGATGCAAGGTGACTGCTGTTCATCCCTTCCTCTCATTGCCGGGTGTATTACATCCTGAAATGGATAATCGATGCGAAGCTTTAACGAATTTCCGCCGTATAATGGCATAATTCCCCTATTGTTTGCCAGTCTGTCCAGGAGCTTTAATCAATGGAACTTCACAACTCAGCCCCGGTGCTGATTACGGGCGGCGCACGCCGGATTGGACTGGCATTGGCCAGGTCATTCTTGCAACGTGATATTCCCGTGATCATTGCCTATCGCAGCGACTACCCGGCGCTGGGCGAACTGAAAAGACTGGGGGCAACCTGCATTCAGGGCGATTTCTCAACGCACGACGGTATCTATCGTTTCGCCGAGCAGGTTCGCCAGGCAGCGCCCAAACTGCGCGCGGTGATCCACAACGCCAGCGCCTGGCAGGCCGAATCACCGGAAGTGCCACCGGAGCAAGTGATGGCGGCCATGTTGCAAATTCACGTTTATACGCCTTATCTGCTCAATCAACTGCTGGAATCTTGTCTGTTGGGCCAGGGGCAAGCCGGTGCGGATATCATCCATCTGACCGACTATGTGGTAGAGAAAGGCAGCGACAAGCACATTGCCTATGCCGCCAGTAAGGCCGCGCTGGACAATATGACCCGCTCTTTTGCCCGCAAGCTGGCACCCGAAGTTAAAGTCAACGCCATCGCCCCGGCGCTGATTATTTTCAATCCGGGCGACGACGAGCATTATCGGCAACAGGCGTTGGCAAAATCACTGATGAAAATCGCCCCAGGCGAGAGTGAAGTGGTCAATCTGGTGAACTATCTGCTGGACAGCCGCTATGTCACCGGCCGTACCCACGGTGTCGACGGCGGACGCCCGCTGCGCTAACGCATGATCTGCATGGCGTATCGCGGAGCCCCGCGTTATGCTGAATTTCGTTATTCTGATAAAACCGCTGAATATGCATAAAATTGTTTTTGTGGAAGACGATCCCGAAGTCGGCAAACTGATTGCCGCCTATCTGGGCAAGCACGACATTGAAGTGTTGATTGAGCCACGCGGCGACAGTGCACAGGCCCGCATCGAGCTGGAGCAACCTGATTTGGTGCTGCTGGATATTATGTTGCCCGGCAAGGATGGTATGACGCTGTGCCGTGATTTGCGCCCAACCTTCCCCGGCCCGATCGTGCTGCTCACCTCACTCGACAGCGATATGAACCATATTCTTTCGCTGGAAATGGGCGCTAACGATTACATCCTGAAGACCACGCCGCCGGCGGTGTTACTGGCGCGACTACGTTTGCACCTGCGTCAGCATGGCAGCCAGCCAAAGGAAGAGTCAACACAACCGCTCACTCAACACAACGCCCTGCACTTTGGCCTGTTATGCATCGACCCGGTTAACCGGCAGGTGACGTTGGGTGAAGAGGTCATCACCCTTTCCACCTCAGATTTTGATCTGCTGTGGGAACTGGCCACCCACGCCGGCCAAATAATGGATCGCGAAGCCCTGCTGCAGAACCTGCGTGGCGTGAGTTATGACGGTTTGGATCGCAGTATAGACGTGGCGATTTCTCGCCTGCGCCGCAAGCTGTACGACAATGCCCTGGAACCCTTCCGCGTCAAAACCGTGCGTAATAAAGGTTACCTGTTCGCTCCGAATGCCTGGGAGTTCGTGCAGCAATGAGAAAGCTCTTTGTGCAGTTCTTCCTGCTGCTTTTCGTGTGTTTCCTGGTGATGGCGATGCTGGTGGGGTTGGTGTACAAAGTCACCGCCGAACGCGCCGGCCGCCAGTCAATGGACGATCTGATGAAAAGCTCGCTGTACCTGATGCGCAGCGAACTACGGGAAATTCCGCTGAAAGACTGGAACAAGACCATCGCCACGCTGGACTTGAATCTGTCGTTTAAGCTGCACATCGAGCCGCTGGGCAAACAGGATCTGAGCGAAGATTTGAAAAAACGGCTGCGTCTGGGGGAGATTATCGCCCTCGACGATCAATACACCTTTATGCAGCGTATCCCGCGCAGTCACTACGTGCTGGTGGTCGGGCCGATCCCTTATCTGTTCTATCTGCATCAAATGCGGCTGCTGGATTTGGCGCTGCTGGTGTTCATCGGCATGTCGCTGGCGCTGCCGGTATTTCTGTGGATGCGTCCGCACTGGCAGGACTTGCTGAAGCTCGAAAACGCGGCTCAGCGCCTCGGTGCCGGGCATCTGGATGAGCGAACCCATTTCGACCCTACCTCCAGCCTGAATCGGCTCGGGGTGGCCTTTAACCAGATGGCGGATAACGTCAATACGCTGATCGCCAGCAAGAAACAGCTGATAGACGGTATCGCCCATGAACTGCGCACTCCGCTGGTACGGCTGCGTTACCGCCTGGCGATGAGCGATAACCTTTCCGAGAGTGAACAGCAGGCGCTGAACCGCGATATCGGTCAGTTGGAGTCACTGATCGACGAACTGCTGACCTATGCACGATTGGACCGTCCGCAGGTCGCACTCAATATAGAACCGCTGGATTTGCCCAAATGGCTGGAGGACAAGGCTGACGACCTGCGCCTGATCCACCCGGAACGTGAAATCGAATTGAACATCCCGCACGTCGGTGATTTTGGCGGCGTCGATTTACGGCTAATGGAGCGGGTGCTGGATAATCTGGTGAACAATGCGCTGCGTTATAGTGAGCAACGCTTGCGCATCGGCCTGTGGTTTGACGGCGACAACGCCTGCCTGCAGGTAGAAGACGATGGGCCAGGTATTCCACCGGAAGAACGTGAGCGGGTATTCGAGCCCTTTGTACGTCTCGATCCCAGCCGCGATCGCGCGACCGGCGGCTGTGGCCTGGGTTTGGCGATTGTTCATTCGATTGCCGTGGCCTACCAGGGCCAGGTCTACGTTGACGCCAGCTCTCTCGGTGGTGCCAGCTTCCGCTTCTGTTGGCCGCTAAAGCCCACTTTCAATTTAAAAGCAGACCCGGTGTAACCCCGTTTACGTGGCAGCATAAAAACGCGAAACAGTGATCCGGTTTACAAAAAATGGAGCTAAACGATGACATCTGCACATTCCCCTTCTTCTTACGACGAGCTGCGTGCCATTTTCACCCGCCTGTCACGCTTCGGCCATCTCTCCGCCATTGCCGGCTGGGATATGCAAACCATGATGCCACCGGGCGGCAGTAAAGCGCGTTCCGAGGCACTGGCTGAGCTAAGCGTATTGCAACACCAGATTTTAACATCGGATAAAACCGGTCGTCTGTTTGAACGCGCACAGCAAGAAACGCTGGACGACATTGACCAGGCGAATTTGCTGGAGATGCGCCGCCAGTATGACAATGCGGTGCTGGTACCAGAATCGTTGGTCGAGGCTAAATCCCTGGCCGGTGCACGCTGTGAACATGCCTGGCGTTCCCAACGCCCAGCTAACGACTGGGAAGGTTTCGCGGAAAATCTGCGCGAAGTGGTTAAACTGAGCCGCCAGGAAGCGCAGATCCGTGCCGAAGCGGCAGGTAGCAGTCGTTATGATGCCCTGCTGAACCTTTATGAACCGGGAATGCGCAGCAGCGATATTGATCGCATTTTTGGCGATTTGAAAACCTGGCTGCCCGACCTGCTGCAGAAGGTGGTGGCTAAACAGGCCCAGGAACCTTGTCTGGTTCCGCAGGGGCCGTTCAATGTGGAAACCCAACGTCAACTGAGCCTGAGCGTGATGAAGCTGCTCGGCTTTAACTTCGACGGCGGTCGCGTGGACGTCAGCGCTCACCCATTCTGCGGCGGCGTACCGGAAGATGTTCGTATTACCACCCGCTACAACGACAAAGAATTTCTGACCGCATTGCTCGGCATCGTGCATGAAACCGGCCATGCTCGTTACGAACAAAATCTGCCACGCGAATGGCTGGGCCAGCCGGTAGCCCAGGCTCGTTCAACCGCTATCCATGAGTCGCAGAGTCTGCTGTTTGAAATGCAACTGGCGCGCGGCAGCGATTTCCTGAAGATCCTGCGTCCACTGGTGGTCAAACAATTCGGCGAGCAACCGGCATTGGAAGAAGGTAACTTCATCCGACTAAATCAGCGAGTGAAACCAGGCCTGATCCGCGTAGACGCTGACGAAGTCAGCTACCCGGCGCACGTGATCCTGCGCTATGAAATCGAGAAGGCTCTGGTCGAAGGCGAGATTGAGGTAGAAGATATCCCGGCGCTGTGGGGCGAGAAAATGCACGGTTACCTTGGCCTCGATACTATCGGCAACTACCGTAACGGTTGTATGCAGGATATTCACTGGACCGATGGTGCCTTCGGTTACTTCCCGACTTACACCCTGGGTGCCATGTATGCCGCGCAACTGTTCCACAGCGTCCGCAAAGCTCTGCCAACGCTGGACAGTGACATTGCCGAAGGCAACCTGAATCCGCTGTTCCAATGGCTGAAGCAGAATATCTGGCGTCACGGCAGCCGTTTCCCTACCAATACCCTGATCGCCAATGCGACCGGCGAGGCCCTGAACCCAGACTATTTCCGTAAGCATTTGGAAAGTCGTTACCTGTAAGATCCCCAGGCACGGCTAATCCCGTGCCTTTTTCCCCTACTTTGCCGCCGCTATTCCATAGCGCACCCCCTCCACCCAAGACGCCCAGGCTGCAGAGTACCGGTTGGCCACTCCCTACATGTATGTTGTAACTAAAGTGAGATTTAAACTTCGATGGATCCGGTTCGTTAACCGGCCAGTGCTCGCGATGTACATTAGGTTACACGCCGAAACCAATCACTCACGGAAAGCATCGGGCCGTTTGCCTACTATCTTATCACCGGCCCCGCAGTGGGCTTGATACATGATGAGTAACTTGAGGAATCAACGATGAAAAAAGTATTAGCTCTGGTTGTTGCCGCTGCAATGGGTCTGTCTTCTGTTGCCTTCGCTGCTGACGCTGCCACTACCACCACTACCGCACCTGCGGCGACGGCTACCACCACCGCGGCTGCACCAGCCAAGACCACTCACGTGAAAAAACATCACGCGAAGAAAGCCCCAGCTCAAAAAGCTCAGGCGGCTAAAAAGCACCACAAAGCCACCGCTAAAAAAGCGCCGGCTCAGAAAGCCCAGGCAGCTAAAAAACACCACAAAACAGCCAGCCATAAAAAAGCGGCGTAACAGCAATTAATGTGAGGCTCCCCTCACCAGTTCAGGCTTGAGTTGTCCAACACCCGGTTCGCCGGGTGTTTTTTCATCGGGGGTTCTCATCATGCTGCGTCGCTACCTATTTGAAATCATTCTGACCACGCTGATCCTCTGTGGACTGATCGCCGCCTTTTTTTATCTGTAGCCACACCGCCCTCTGGATAATAAATTATTGAAAAATCAATCACTGCCCATCCACACGGCGACTAATTCAGTCTATAGTTACCATTCAGTGTGTTTATGGATGATCCGTATTTTCCAGGCAAGAAACCTATGCGCATAACCGTTTTGCTGTTGCTGTGCTCATTCCCGCTCGCACTCTCCCTCTCAGCACGGGCCGACAGCCCATCCGATTCGTCGACCGCTGAGCAAACCCGCCTGTTTTTTGGCAAGGATGAACGAATAAAAGTAACGGAAACCGACGGTTGGCCGTGGCAGGCCATTGGGCAAGTGGAAACCGCCAGCGGTAACCTGTGCACCGCCACGCTGATCTCTCCGCATCTGGCGCTCACCGCAGGCCACTGCGTGCTGGCACCACCGGGTCAACTGGATAAAGCCATTGCGCTGCGTTTTGTTGCCGGTAATAAGACCTGGAAATACCAGACCGACAATATTGAGACGCTGGTGGATCGCAAACTGGGGAAAAAACTCAAACCTGACGGCGATGGCTGGATTGTACCGCCAGCGGCAGCGGCCTATGACTTTGCCCTGATCCGTCTGAAGGATAAAAAAACCTTGCCGATTAAGCCGCTGCCGTTGTGGCAAGGCGACAGCAAGGCACTGACCCAGGCAATGAAACAAGCCAAACGGCTGATTACCCAGGCGGGATACCCAGAAGACCATCTGGACGATCTCTACAGCCACCAGAACTGTAAAGTGACCGGCTGGGCGCAACAAGGCGTACTTTCACACCAGTGCGATACTCTGCCCGGCGATAGCGGTTCGCCGTTACTGCTGAAAACTGCCGACGGTTGGCGGCTTATTGCCATTCAAAGCTCCGCACCGGCAGCCAAAGACCGTTACCGCGCCGATAACCGCGCGCTGGCAGTGACCGGTATCCGCGATGCGCTGGACGCGCTGGCGGCGGGGAAATAAAACCCGGGGGCAACTTGTTGCCCCCGATTATTTACACTGAAAGCTGCTCGATAGTCTGCAGGATGCGCTTGTCCGAGATCGGATAAGGCGTGCCCAGTTGCTGAGCGAACAGGCTGACGCGCAGCTCTTCAATCATCCAGCGCACCTCTTTCACCTCGTCATCCTGCTGGCGTTTCGGCGGCAGTTTGTTCAGCCATTGCTGCCAGGCCTGCTGCACCTGTTCCACCCGTAGCATTTGCGCGCGGTCGCGGTGCGGATCGATAGCCAGTTTCTCCAACCGACGTTCAATCGCCTGCAGATAACGTAGCGTATCCGGCAGGCGCTTCCAGCCGTTGTTGGTGACGAACCCACGATAAACCAGAGCGCCGAGCTGAGTTTTGATATCTGACAGTGCCAGCGCCAACGAGATATCAACCCGGCCTTTCAAGCGCTTGTTGATGTTAAACACCGCCGTCAGGATTTGTTCGACCTGTTTGGCTACGCCCACCACCGTTTCATTCAGTTCGCCGCGCACCAGCTCCTGCAGACGGGCAAAGTTTTCCTCCTGCCACACCGGCCCGCCGTGTTCGGCGATCAATTTATCGATGCCGCACGAAATGCAATCGTCGATCAGATCCAGCACCCTGCCGTAAGGGTTAAAGTACAACCCCAGCTTGGCCTTGTTCGGCAGTTTTTCATGCAGATATTTGATAGGTGAAGGAATATTCAACAACAGCAGGCGACGCGTGCCCTGCCACATCGCCTGTCGCTGCTCCTGCTCGCTGTCGAACAGGCGGATCGCCACGCTGTCTTTTTCGTCCACCAGCGCCGGGTAAGCCTTCATCGAGTAGCCACCGCGCTTCTGCTCATAAAACTCCGGCAGTTTACCGAAGCTCCAGATATGCAGATTGCTTTGTTCCAGCCCATCGTCCGCCACCGCCGACAGCGTTTCCTGCACCTTGTCCTTCAGCTTGAGCTTCAATGCCGTCAGATCTTTGCCTTCAAGCAGGGTTTTGTGTTTTTCACCCACCACCCGGAATGTCATCTTGAGGTGATCGGGCACCTGATCCCATTGCCAGTCTTCACGTGACACCGTCACACCAGTCATGCGACGCAGCTCGCGCTCCAGTGAATCCAGCAGCGGCATCTCCAGCGGCGTCGCCCGCCCCAGGAAAGCTTCGGCGTAGTTCGGTGCCGGCACAAAGTTGCGGCGTACCGGCTTCGGCAAGGACTTGATCAAGGCAATGATCAGTTCCCGCCGAATGCCCGGGATCTGCCATTCGAAGCCCTGCTGCTCAACCTGATTAAGAATAGGCAGCGGAATGTGTACCGTCACGCCATCGGCGTCGGTGCCCGGTTCAAACTGGTAAGTCAGGCGCAGTTTGAGGTTGCCCTGGTACCAGGTGTTTGGGTAGTCCAGCGCACTGACCTGATTGGCGCCGTCTTTGATCAGCATTTCCTTTTCAAAACTGAGCAGGTCTGAATTTTGCTTACCGGCGTTTTTCCACCAGTTATCGAAATGGCGTCCGGACACCACATCGTTCGGAATGCGCTGATCGTAGAAAGCAAACAGGGTTTCGTCGTCCACCAGAATGTCACGGCGACGCGATTTATGTTCCAGCTCTTCCACTTCGGCACGCAGTTTCAGGTTAGCGGCAAAGAACGCATGTCGCGTCTGCCAGTCACCTTCCACCAACGCATGGCGGATAAACAGCTCACGGCACAGCAGCGGATCAATGGTGCTGTAATTGACCGAGCGCGCGGCAACGATCGGCAACCCGAACAGCGTTACCTTTTCGCTGGCCATCACCGACCCCTGGGATTTGGACCAGTGGGGTTCGCTGTAGCTGTGCTTCACCAGATGCTGAGCCAGCGGTTCTATCCATTCCGGTTCGATACGTGCGGCAATACGCCCCCACAGGCGGCTGGTCTCCACCAGTTCGGCCACCATGGTCCACTTCGGCGGCTTCTTGAACAGGCCGGAACCCGGGAAGATGGAGAAACGCGCGTTGCGGGCGCCGGTGAACTCCTGCTTGTCGACATCTTTCTGACCGATGTGCGACAGCAAGCCGGTCAGCAGTGCGGTATGCACGCTGCGGTAATCGGAAGGCTCGCTGTTAACCGGCAGCCCCAGCTCTTTCACCACCTGGCGCAGTTGGGTGTAAATATCCTGCCATTCGCGCACCCGCAGGTAGTTCAGGAAATCATTGCGGCACAGCCGACGGAACTGGCTGGAGGAATGCTCTTTTTGCTGCTCTTTCAGCCAGTCCCACAGGTTCACGTAGGCCAGGAAGTCCGAGTCTTTATCCGCGAAGCGACGGTGCTTTTCATCCGACGCCTGCTGTTTGTCCATTGGCCGTTCACGCGGATCCTGAATCGACAACGCCGCGGTGATAATCATCACCTCGCGCACGCTACCGCTCTTCTGCGCTTCCAGCACCATACGCGCCAGGCGTGGGTCGATCGGCAACTGTGCCAATTGACGGCCCTGGGCGGTGAGCTGGTAGTGACCATTCTCTGCCGTTTTAATCGCCCCCAATTCTTCCAGCAGGCGCACGCCGTCCAAAATATTGCGCTTGTCCGGCGCTTCCACGAACGGGAATGCGGCGATGTCGCCCAGCCCGAGCGAGGTCATCTGCAAAATCACCGACGCCAGATTGGTGCGCAGGATCTCCGGATCGGTAAACTCCGGTCGCGACAGGAAATCCTGTTCCGCATACAGGCGAATACAAATACCGTCCGACACACGGCCGCAGCGGCCCTTACGCTGGTTGGCCGAGGCCTGCGACACCGGCTCGATCGGCAGTCGCTGTACCTTGGTACGGAAGCTGTAGCGGCTGATACGCGCCGTCCCCGGATCAATCACATACTTGATGCCCGGTACGGTTAATGAGGTTTCCGCCACGTTGGTGGCCAGCACAATGCGCCGCCCGTGGTGTGACTGGAATACCCGGTTCTGTTCGCTGTTGGACAGTCGGGCATACAGCGGCAAGACTTCGGTATGTGGCAGATTGAGGCGATTCAATGCGTCAGCGGTATCACGGATTTCGCGCTCACCGCTCATAAAGATCAGGATATCCCCCGGCCCTTCGCGGCCAAGCTCATCCACCGCATCGAAAATCGCCTGCAGTTGATCGCGGTCGGTATCGTCGGCGTCGTCCACCACCGGGCGGTAACGGACTTCCACCGGATAAGTCCGGCCGGAAACTTCAATAATCGGCGCGTTGTTAAAGTGACGTGAAAACCGCTGCGGATCTATGGTTGCCGAGGTGATGATGACTTTCAGATCGGGGCGCTTCGGTAGCAGTTCGCGCAGGTAGCCGAGGATAAAATCGATGTTCAGGCTGCGTTCATGCGCCTCATCGATAATCAGCGTATCGTACTGCATCAACAGCCGATCCTGCTGGATTTCCGCCAGCAGGATGCCGTCGGTCATCAGCTTGACCAGGGTATTTTCCCCGACCTGATCGTTAAAACGTACCTTATAACCGACGCTGCCGCCCAATGGGGTTTCCAGTTCGTCGGCAATGCGGTTGGCCACGGTGCGCGCGGCCAGGCGTCGAGGCTGGGTATGACCGATCAGCCCTTTGACCCCGCGCCCCAATTCCAGGCAGATCTTCGGCAACTGGGTGGTTTTCCCCGAGCCGGTTTCACCGGCAACAATCACCACCTGATGGTCACGGATCGCCTGCAGAATATCCTGCTTTTTCTGGCTGACCGGCAGGTTTTCCGGATAGGTTATTTTCGGGCAGGTCGCAGCGCGGGATTGCACCTTACGCAACGCCAGCGCCATGTCACTTTCGATTTCAACGGCAGCCGCCAATTGAGCATCGGGATTTTTGATTTTTCGTGCGCCCTGCAGCCGACGTTGCAGGCGCTGTTGATCACGGAGCATCAGCTCGCCCAGTTGGGCAGACAATGCCGCGAGCGGAGATTTCACGTTCGGTATTCCTTGTTTCATCGCTGCTGTATCAAGCGTTAGCAACGGTTTGGTAATGGGTTAGCCCGTTTTTAGCTTTGGACGCGAAGAATATCACAAGCCGCTTTTTCCCCATAATCCCGCCGCTTAAGGCCCAAAAGGTTATTCAATAAAATCGAACAAAGGTCTCGAAATATTGCGCTATCACTGCTGGAAAAATGTGAATAGAGTGTACTGCATGCAAGGGACGCACCGTCCTGATGTCACTGTCTTAACCTAAGGAATTACCGATGAGCAAAGTATTGGTTCTTAAATCAAGCATCCTGGCAGGTTACTCTCAGTCTAACCAACTGGCCGATTTCTTCGTTGAGCAATGGGCAAGCGCTCATGGCAACGACACTATCACCGTACGTGACCTGGCTGCACAGCCAATCCCGGTACTGGACGGTGAGCTGGTGGGTGCACTGCGCCCTTCCGATACGCCGCTGACCCCACGTCAGACCGAAGCGCTGGCCTTGTCCGACGAACTGATCGCTGAACTGCAGGCCAATGACACCATCGTTATGGCGGCACCGATGTACAACTTCAACATCCCGACCCAGTTGAAAAACTATTTCGACCTGATTGCCCGTGCCGGCGTCACCTTCCGTTACACCGAAAACGGCCCTGAAGGCCTGGTGAAAGGCAAACGCGCCATCATCCTGACCAGCCGCGGCGGCATTCATAAAGGCACCCCGACTGACCTGGTAGAACCTTACCTGCGTCTGTTCCTGGGCTTTATCGGCATCACCGACGTTGAGTTCGTGTTTGCGGAAGGCATCGCTTACGGCCCGGACGTCGCGACCAAAGCACAGGCCGACGCCAAGGCCGTGCTGACTCAGGTGGTTGCCGCCTGATGTCCCTCGCTGGGGCGTAATGCTTGTAAGTTAAGGTGTATTGTTCCCTCTCCTTTGGGAGAGGGTTAGGGTGAGGGGATACATACCAACACGAAAGCCCCTCACCCCGGCCCTCTCCCTCGGGAGAGGGGGACGCCCACTTAAACAACGTCGTACATTCTTATTCAGAACTTTGCTTAACTGACCGGCATTACACCTGACGGCGCGTTTTTTTATTTCTTCAGCCACTGCCCGTTAATACCGCGCACGTATTCCCCTGCCGGGGCTCGCGTTACCAACTTCTGCCCCGCCATGCGCGCCACATCGTCGATGGCAATATGATTGCTGTCCGCCACTTGCTGGTATTTTTCGGTGCGCCCGGCATTAATGTTTTTCACCAACGTCAGCGTTTCGGCGTCCTGCTTCACCGGCGCGATATAACCGCTGAGCGTTTCCCCTACGCGGCCCTGCTGTTTGGCCTCATCGAGCGTCAGCGCCATCGCCATGCTGCTGAACATCCAGGCGGCGGCCATCAAGCCTAAATAACGTTTTTTCATGTTGGCTCCTAGAAAAGGCCGCTTTGGGTTTTCAGCAGATTATCAACGTCCTTATCTACCTTGATGTGGATCTCATGCTCGATCTTCACGTTCATGTTGATGGTGATCGGATCTTTAGGCGTCGCGACCTCGATGCGCGGCACGCAGCCGCTCAGCAAAAACGTGCCCAGCACGGCGACCAGCAATGGCCCGCTGATGATTTTCATGGTTGTTCCCCAGGTTTTGAGAGGGCCTGTTCCAGCCACTCCTGTAAATTGTCGCCAAAGCGCAGACTGCGCCACAGCTGAAACACGTTTTCCTGATGGCTATAGTTCAGGATAACTTCTCGTTTGGCACTTTTTTGCGGATTAACCCCGTCAATGCGCGCCTTCAGCGTCAGCTCACCGAGGTTGTCGAGATCAACCCTGGCTTTCGAGCGGTTAATCTCCATATAGCGCAGCCAGTCGATCGCCGCGCCGGTCGCCAGATTATTGCTGCCGATGGCATCGGCCATATCTTTGTCCAGCCGCAGCGTCAGCATGCCCGAGTTGGCGATCCAACCGTTGCGTACCAGCCATTTGGGATGATTGAGATACAGCGGCAGTTCGCCGTCCACCCGCCCGGACATGGCAAACTGTTTTGGCTTCAGCGCGGTAAACAAGGCGCTGAGATCAACTTTATCCAGTTTCAATACGGCAGCGTCATGCTGCGGCATCCGCAGCGCCGACAGGCTGATATGACCGTTTAATGCATCCATTCCGACGTTGCTCAGCGTCAGCGGTGCCTGTTCGCTGTACGGGTAGGTCCCCTGGAGATCGGCGGTAATATTCTGCATTTCAAACAGGTTGCTGAATGACCTGATGCGTAACATCACCGGCTTTTTGGCCCCCAACTGCCAGAGATGGTTTTTCAGTCGGTAGGACATCACAAAATCCAGGCCGCTCATCTCGCCGTCTTTCAGCCACATGCCGCCGTTTTTCACCACCCAGTGGCCACCGGCCTCAAAGCCCTGTACCCGGGCCGCAGAGAAGGCCGACTGGGCATAAAACTCGCCGTCGCGCAGTTTGATATTCAGATCGGGTGAGATCAAGGGTTGGAACACTTCCATCGACTGTTTTGGCCACCAGCCCTCTCCGCGCAAACGCTCACCGTCCCAGCGGCCTCGCAGTGCTATCGGCCCAATCTGTTCCGCCTGCAGTTTGCCCTGTAGCTGGAAACTGTCCGGCGCCTTGCCCTTGAGCTGCAGCGCCAGCACCGGGGCCGGCAGGTAACCCCCGTTGGTGAAGCTAACCTTGCCGGAAACCAGCTGCAGTTCGCCATTGAATGCCGGGGCCTGCTGGTCACGCTGCCAACGCAGCGGTTGGCTAAGACTGAGACGCGGTGCGTCTACCGTCACCATGCTGTACTTCAATTGATCAAAACCGGTAGAAAGGCGATCAAGCACCAGGGTGCTGTCCTGCCAACTGCCGCTGCCGGCGACGTCCCAGGCAGCCTGTAGCGGCGGCAACTGGCCGTTACCCCAATAGCGCCATTGCCAGTTACCGTGATCCGGCCAAAAATCCTGGGCCTTGCCGTCCAGATGCAGTTTAAAACGGCCCCAATAGCTGTCGCTGGCATTAATGATCGCCTGTAGGCGGCCGGTGATACCGCCCGCGGTGACCTTCACGCCGGCCAGCGGCAACCGCGCCTCTTCCAGTTTCATTTCCGGTGTGGCGTTGCCCCACAAACGCAGCAGTGACCCTGACTGCAACACCAGCGTCGGGTTAAGAATAGTGCCGCTGATGATGCCGGGGATGGAAGCGGTCATGGAAAAATCGGCCATATTCGCCTGACCGGTCAGTTGGAAGCGTAAGTCGCTGTCGATTAGCCCGACCTTACCCGGCCCCAGCGTCAACACCGCGTTGCCCTTGCCGTTGTGGCCGTCGGTGATCACATTTAAACGGGCGCTGATCTGGGCTTCATCAAAGCCTTTGCTCCAGTCATGCAGCGCGATGCTCAAGCCGCCGTTAAGCGGTTGCTGACTGTACGGCCAGCGCCACTCGCCCTGCTTGATACTCACCTGCTGCGGGTTGATCTCCCACGGCAAGGTGGCCAAGGGTTTATCTGCCCCCTTTTCAGTCAGCGTCATCACCCCCTGCTGCTGTTGCCAGCGCATATCCAGCAGCAAAGGCTTTTCCAGATAAGCGGTCTGCAGTTCGCCCTGCAGTGCGCCTTGCGTCGGCATGCTGTCCAAATCCAGCGGAATGCTGATTTTTCCGGTCAGATGCAGCGGCTGCGGGCTGTTGGGCGCGGTGAGCGTCAGGCTGTTCAGCGTCAGTTGTTGATGTTGATCCAGCAGCGCATCAACGCTGATGTTGGGGCCTTGATATTGCAGGCTCTGGCCTTCTGCGGTGGCGTGTATCTGCAGTTTACCGGCATAGAATTGCCACGGCAGCACCGAGAGATCCTTAATGGTGATATCCAGCAGCGGCAGTTGTTTTTGCAGTTGGTCAAGCGCCAGGGGGGCGCTATTGGCATCACCGGCAGGCAATTTTGATAGGCAGGCCGTATCGACATGCAGCTTGTCGCCGATCAGTTGCCAACGCCCTTGCTGATAAGCCAATCGGGTTGGACCGGCGCTGGCAAGCAGGCAGTCTTGCGCTAAAAAGCGGGCGCCATCCAACTGCAAGGCGCCCTGCCGCCACTGTAGTTTGCCCTGCAAAACCAACTGGCTGCCCTGCGGTAACCAGTGCGAGAGCACACGCGGCAGCCAGCGCGGCAGAGTTTGCCACAGCGCCACCAGCAGGATCAGCACACTCACCACAATCCCTATGAATACTTTCAATCGCTTAGTCATTAAATGATTGTTTCATTCCTGAGTTAGGCGCCCTTTGCCCGGGCCAAAGACCGTTTAGGTTTAGGCTAAGTCTATGCCTGAATTGGCAATAATGATGGCATGAATTTGACATAGGGTGAAGCTGAGACCGAAGAAGATACCTTGTACCGGGGCTTTTATAGCCATTGCTGCGGATGCTGTAAGTTTTAGTTACATATTCATCACATGAATATGACCTATTTCAGACTTTTGTTATTGTCGTTACATTTGATCATTAATAGTCTTGCAAGCATTCTAACAAAAGTCAGCTGCTAGCTAACTATACTGAGAAGCCATTCCCCACCCCCCGTGGGGATTTTTTTTTGCTCAGGCCGAAAGAGCCTTGCGCCGCACATCGCCTTGCCAATCCACCCACCACGAATATCCGCCATACTCCAGCGTCGCCAGCTACCCTTAATTGATACCGCCCCAGGCGATGGTAGTTACCCCTTTTTAACGTTACCGAAGCCGGCTAACCAATTGTAGAATTTACTAAAATCTGTTAAATTGATCACAAAAATGACGCTGGAGAAACCACGATGAAAATGGCGATATACAGCACTAAACAGTATGACCGTAAATATCTCGAACTGGTGAATCAGCAGTTTGGCTACGAGCTGGAGTTTTTCGATTTCCTGCTCAGTAAAAGAACCGCCAAAAACGCCGCCGGTTGCAAAGCCATCTGTATCTTCGTTAACGACGACGGCAGCCGCGAAGTCCTTGAAGAACTGGCGGCGCTGGGGGTGGAAATCCTGGCCCTGCGCTGCGCCGGTTTCAATAACGTGGATCTGGACGCCGCCAAAGAATTGGGCATCAAAGTGGTACGCGTCCCGGCCTATTCGCCGGAAGCGGTCGCTGAACACGCCGTGGGGATGATGATGTGTCTGAATCGTCGTATTCATCGCGCTTATCAGCGTACCCGCGATGCCAACTTCTCGCTCGAGGGGTTGATTGGCTTCAATATGCATAACCGCACCGCCGGGGTGATTGGCACCGGTAAAATTGGCATCGCCACCATGCGGATCCTGAAAGGGTTTGGCATGAAGCTATTGGCTTATGATCCCTACCCAAGCGAACAAGCGCTGGAGATGGGTGCCGAATATGTCGATCTGAAAACGCTGTACGCACAGTCCGACGTGATCACCCTGCACTGCCCGTTGACGCCGGAAAACCACCATCTGCTGGACAGTGATGCTTTCAGCCTGATGAAAAACGGCGTGATGATTATCAACACCAGCCGTGGCGCACTGATTGACTCCTCGGCGGCAATTGATGCCTTGAAACAGCAGAAAATCGGCGCACTGGGAATGGATGTGTATGAGAATGAACGCGATTTGTTCTTTGAAGACAAATCCAATGACGTGATCCAGGACGATATCTTCCGCCGCCTGTCAGCCTGCCACAACGTGCTGTTTACCGGCCATCAGGCTTTCCTGACCGAAGAGGCGCTGACCAGCATCTCGGAAACCACGCTGAAAAACATTCACCAATTGGAACAGGGCGAGAACTGCCCGAATCAGCTTAATGCCTGATATTTTTAACAAGGAGAGTCGATGAAAAAGTCTATCTCAGTGGCGTTAACGGCGCTGCTGTTAGCGGGGTGTGGTATGAGCCAGAACGGTAAAACGGTGACAGAAAGCGATCTGTTGCATCACAATTTTGCGCTGCAAAGCGTCGATGGCGTGGCAGTGAAATCACGCCCCGGCAACGGACCCAATCTTGAGTTCGGTGAGAAAATGCACGTTTCCGGCGCCATGTGTAACCACTTCTTTGGCGGCGGCCAATTGCAAGACGGCGTGTTGACGGTGCCTGGGCTGGCTTCAACCCGCATGGCCTGCTCAGACCCGCAACTCAACCAGTGGGATTGGTTGATTGGCGACGTGCTGGGCAAAGGGGCAAAAGTCACCCTCAGCGCTCAGAAATTGACACTGAGCGGCAGCGGCCACGTCCTGGTCTATACCCAGCGAGACTGGGTGCAGTAATCCCTGTTCACCAGGCCCAGGTGGCCTGGTGTTCTTTCCGGTTTAACCGGCGGTTGAACAGGCTCCCTGACCCAGCGTCCATTCTTCGCATTGCTTACCATTCGGCATCTGGCACATTCTTACCGCCTCGCCGTTTAAATTGTGCGTCACGGTAGTGGTACCGCCCACGCTGGCGCAGTTCGCGCTGGTCTGTAAGGTATTGATTCTGGCACTGTTGCCCTGCTGTACTGGCTCTTCATTTTTGCTGCTGCATGCGGCCAAAAGCAATACGGCACCGGCCAGCAACCATTTTGATGTTGTCATTATCCCACTCCTGAACCCGGAACTAAGCTGTGTAAAATCGCCATTGCCGATAACTCGCGTCACTTATTACGGACACGTTTCGTTATCTTTGATGCAAACCTATTTAATCTAGCCTGATATATAAATAATGAAAATATATTCCTGCAATTATTTGGCGTTTATTTGAACGTTGCGATCATTCTTGTCGTCACCGCGGCTTTCACGCAGCTCATGGAGCAGCCAGCGTGCGGTCTGGGCGACACGTGCGATAACAGGTTCGAAGGAGCAGATTGGGAGCAATAGACGGGCTGGGAATTGTCAGACAATAGTAAAAAAACAGCGTTGGTTTTGTTACTGGGTGAATATAACTGATTCATTATTTTCAGTTATTATTACTGAGGCGTTCAGCCAGCGTCACTGAATGTCACGCTGGCTATGTTCACCTTAAAATAACAATTAGTGCGCCGCCGTTTTCGACAGTAAATTAATCACCAGTACGCCGGCAATAATTAACCCCATCCCGAGAACTGCCGGTAAATCCAGTTTTTGCTGATAAACAAATACTGCCGCAATGGACACCAGAACAATGCCCATACCGGACCAGATAGCGTAGACGATGCCTAGCGGCATGGTTTTAACCACCATCGACAGCCCCCAAAAAGCGACCGCGTAACCGACCACCACCACCAGCGACGGCCACAGGCGGGTAAAGCCTTCAGAGGCTTTCAGCATGGTAGTGGCGACCACTTCCGCCACAATCGCCATGGCTAAATACATAAATCCGCTCATCGTTTTTTCTTCCGTAAGTTCACCTGTTCGACAGTATGACGCGCTGGAAATAAATTGTCGTTAAACAACCATGACAATTCGTCTTCGCGGCGTGATTTTAATGCGGGAAATATCAACTTACAGTAACTCTGGTCGATTTTTCCACCGCCACACAAATGCGATAAAGGGCCAATATATCCCTCTGCTAGACTTTGTTAATTACTGCAAGAGGCGACTTTTGCGGCTTTTTGAGCAATGAAAGGTAAAGTCGATGATTACTACAGATGGTAATAACGCAGTCGCTTCCGTGGCCTATCGCGCCAGCGAAGTGATTGCCATCTACCCGATTACACCCAGTTCGACCATGGCGGAACAGGCCGATGCCTGGTCCGGCGACGGCCGTCAGAATATCTGGGGCGACGTACCGCGAGTGGTGGAAATGCAGTCGGAAGGCGGTGCGATCGCCACCGTGCACGGTGCATTGCAAACCGGCGCACTGTCGACCTCATTTACCTCGTCGCAGGGCCTGCTGTTGATGATCCCGACGCTGTACAAACTGGCCGGTGAACTGACGCCGTTTGTTCTGCACGTCGCCGCACGGACCATCGCTACGCACGCACTGTCGATTTTCGGCGACCATTCCGACGTGATGGCGGTACGCCAGACAGGCTGCGCCATGCTGTGCGCCAGTAACGTGCAGGAGGCGCAAGACTTTGCGTTGATTTCTCAAACGGCGAGCCTCAACAGTCGCCTGCCGTTTATTCACTTTTTTGATGGTTTCCGCACCTCGCATGAAATCAACAAGATCGTCCCGCTGAGCGACGATACCCTGCGCCAGATGCTGCCGCAGGAAGCGATTGATGCGCACCGCAGCCGCGCGCTGTCACCGGACCATCCCGTGGTGCGCGGTACCTCCGCCAACCCGGATACCTATTTCCAGTCCCGTGAGGCCACCAATCCCTGGTATAACGCGGCCAGTCAGCACGTGATTGATGCGATGGACAAGTTTGCCCAGATCACCGGCCGGGCCTATCAGCCTTTTGAATATTACGGTCATCCACAGGCCGAACGCGTCGTGATCCTGATGGGGTCCGCTATCGGTACCTGCGAAGAAGCGATCGACGCCCTGCTGACTCGCGGCGAAAAAGTCGGCGTGCTGAAAGTACGACTGTTTCGCCCCTTTTCCGCGCAACACCTGCTCAGCGTGCTGCCGGCAAGCGCAACCAAAATCGCCGTACTGGATCGCACCAAGGAGCCAGGCGCGCTGGCGGAACCGCTGTATCTGGACGTGATGACCGCGCTGGCCGAAGCCTTCAGCCGGGGTGAACGCGCCAACATGCCGATGGTGATCGGTGGCCGTTATGGATTGTCCTCAAAAGAGTTCGGGCCGGACTGCGCGTTGGCAGTATTTAAAGAACTGGCGCTGGACAAACCGCGCCCGCGTTTTACCGTCGGTATTTTTGACGATGTGACCGGCCTTTCCCTGCCGCTCAGTGAAGAAACCCTGCCGCAGCGTGCCTCGCTGGAGGCGTTATTCTACGGCCTGGGTAGCGACGGGTCGGTTTCCGCCACCAAAAACAACATAAAAATCATCGGCAACAGCACGCCGCTCTATGCCCAAGGCTATTTTGTCTACGATTCGAAAAAGGCCGGTGGCCTGACGGTGTCGCATCTGCGCGTCAGTGAACAGCCGATTAACTCGGCCTATCTGGTCAGTCGCGCTGACTTTGTCGGCTGTCACCAATTGCAGTTTATCGATACCTACCAGATGGCGGAGCGCCTGAAACCCGGCGGCATTTTCCTGCTCAATACCCCGTACGGTGCGGAAGAAGTCTGGTCGCGGCTGCCGCAGGAAGTGCAGGCGGTGCTGCAACAGCGTCAGGCGCGATTTTACATCATCAACGCCGCCAAACTGGCGCGGGAATGCCGACTTGGCGCGCGTATCAATACCGTGATGCAGATGGCGTTTTTCCACCTGACCCAGATCCTGCCGGGCGATGTGGCACTGCAGCAATTGCGCGACGCCATTGCCCGCAGCTACAGCAGCAAGGGCCAGGATATTGTTGAACGCAACTGGCAGGCGCTGGCCGCTACGCTCGATGCACTGATTGAGATCTCGCTGCAGCCGGTTAACGACAGCAGCCCAATGCGACCACCAATCGTTTCCGACGCCGCGCCTGACTTTGTCAAAACCGTCACCGCCGCGATGCTGGCCGGATTGGGCGATGCACTGCCAGTGTCCGCCTTCCCGCCGGACGGCACCTGGCCAGTGGGCACCACCCAGTGGGAAAAACGCAATATCGCCGAGGCGATCCCTATCTGGCAGCCGGATCTGTGCACCCAGTGCAACCACTGCGTTGCAGCTTGTCCGCACTCCGCCATTCGCGCCAAAGTGGTTCAGCCGGAGGCCATGGAGAATGCCCCTGCCTCGCTGCAATCGCTGGACGTGAAGGCGCGAGATATGCGCGGTCAGAAATATGTGCTGCAGGTAGCGCCGGAAGACTGTACCGGCTGCAACCTGTGCGTTGAGGTGTGCCCGGCGAAAGACCGCCAGGATCCTGACATCAAGGCCATCAACATGGCGCCACGGCTGGAGCATCTGGCCGTGGAAAAAGAACACTACGACTTCTTCCTGCAACTGCCGGAGATCGACCCGGCGCAGATCGAGCGGATCGATATTCGCACCTCGCAGCTGATTTCGCCGCTGTTCGAATACTCCGGCGCCTGTTCCGGCTGCGGCGAAACGCCGTATATCAAACTGTTGACCCAGCTTTATGGCGACCGGCTGCTGATTGCCAATGCCACCGGCTGCTCATCCATTTACGGCGGCAACCTGCCCACCACGCCTTACACCACCAATGCCGAAGGGCGCGGCCCGGCCTGGGCCAACTCGCTGTTTGAGGACAACGCCGAATTCGGTCTGGGTTTCCGCCTGACTGTCGACCAGCACCGCAGCCGCGTATTGCGCCTGTTGAACACGCTGGCACCGCAGTTGCCGACACAATTGGTTAATGCTCTGCAGATGGAAGATATCGCACCGGAACCGCGCCGCCAGCAGATTGCTGAACTGCGCGGCCTGTTGACGAAAATTGAAGGCAACGATGCACGCCAACTGGCGACCGACGCCGATTATCTGGTGGATAAGTCCATCTGGTTGATTGGCGGTGACGGCTGGGCTTACGACATCGGGTTCGGTGGGTTGGATCACGTCCTTAGCCTGACCGAGAACGTCAACGTACTGGTGCTGGATACCCAATGTTACTCCAACACCGGTGGCCAACAGTCGAAAGCTACCCCGCTGGGCGCAGTCACCAAGTTCGGTGAGCACGGCAAGCGCAAGGCACGTAAGGATCTGGGCGTCAGCATGATGATGTATGGCCATGTGTATGTGGCGCAAATCTCGCTGGGTGCGCAGCTCAACCAGACGGTGAAAGCGATTCAGGAAGCCGAGGCCTATCCCGGCCCGTCACTGATTATTGCCTACAGCCCCTGCGAAGAGCACGGCTACGATCTGGCGCTCAGTCACGACCAGATGAAGCAGTTGACCGCCACCGGTTTCTGGCCGCTGTACCGCTTCGATCCACGCCGTGCCGATGAGGGCAAAGCTGCGCTGGCGCTGGACTCCCGGCCGCCAAACAGCAACCTGACCGAAACGCTGCTGAAAGAACAGCGCTTCCGCCGCCTGAACTCGCAGCAACCGGAGGTCGCCAGCGCGCTGTATCAGGCCGCAGAGAAAGAGCTGAAGGAGAAGTACGACTTCCTCAGCCTGCTGGCCGGCAAAGGGGAAAAATCCTCCGCCGAGTAAATCATCGGGGCGCGACCGGTTCGCGCCCCGCTTCCAGCCAGCTTTGCCGCTGTGCCTCTTTCACCGCCCCCCGCACGTAGCTCGCCTTTCCCGGCTGATAAAAAACGTTTCCAGGCGTAAAAACACCGCTACATTCGGCCCTGCAAGCCACACCCTAAAAATTTTCCGAGAGGATCATCTTGCCCAACAAGGGGATAGCTGCGGATCCTCTCGCCCCTGACTTTCTTTATGGTTGTAATGGCTAAAACTCGCTTATACTGTATATAAAAACAGTACAGAGAAATGCACCATGAAACACTTTTTCCCCACGCCAACCCCAGAGAAACAGTTCATTCCGCTTTACGCCGATAACGTCCCGGCGGGCTTTCCCAGCCCCGCGCAAGACTATATACACGCGAGGATCGACCTCAACGAGTACTGCATTAGCCACCCTTCGGCGACTTACTTTCTGATCGCTTCAGGAGAAAGCATGATCGAAGCCGGGATCACCGACGGATCCATGCTGGTGGTCGATCGCAGTATTGGTGCCTGTCACGGCGATATCGTGATCGCCAGCATCGCAGGCGAGTTCACGGTTAAGCGCCTGTGCCTGCATCCTGTCAAACAGCTTGAGCCGATGAACCCGACATTCAGGCCGATACCGCTCCCGGATGATGGTGCGGAACTGGACATTGTCGGCGTGGTGGTTTCAACCATCACCAGGCTGAAATAATGTACGCCCTGGCCGATGTAAACAACTTCTATGCGAGTTGTGAAACGCTGTGGCGTCCGGATCTGCGTGGCCGCCCGATTGTTGTTCTGTCGAACAACGACGGCTGCGTGGTGGCACAGAGCAAAGAGGCAAAGGCCCTGGGCCTGAAAACAGGCGCGCCCTATTTCAAGATAAAGCATGATTTTGAGCGTGCCGGGGGTATCGCATTCAGCAGCAACTACGAGCTGTACGCCGATATGTCGATGCGAGTGATGGCCGTGCTCGAAGAAATGGCACCGCGGACCGAAATGTACTCTATCGACGAAAGCTTTCTGGAGCTTGCCGGGGTACAAAATTGTGTCGATTTGGCCACCTTTGGGCACCAGGTTCGCGCCCGCGTTTTGCGATGCACCGGCCTCACCGTCGGCGTCGGTATTGCCCAGACCAAGACGCTGGCAAAGTTGGCGAACTACGCGGCGAAAAAATGGAGTCAGACCCAAGGCGTGGTTGACCTTTCCAACCAGGAGCGGCAGCGAAAACTAATGGATAAAGTACCGGTAGCAGAAGTCTGGGGCATCGGGCGGCGCATAACCAAAGAATTGCAAAATATGGGGATCAAAAGCGCACTGCAGCTGGCGGATGCAAGCACCACGATGATCCGCAAGCATTTCAGCGTGGTGGTTGAACGCACGGTGCGTGAACTGCGTGGTGAACCCTGTTTGTCACTTGAGGAGTTTGCCCCCACCAAACAGCAAATCATTTGCAGCAGATCATTTGGCGAACGCGTCACTGAATACCAGGATATGCATCAGGCGATCTGCATGCACGCTTCCCGCGCGGCAGAAAAACTGCGTGCAGAACACCAGTATTGCCGGAATATCAATGCATGGGTTAAAACCAGCCCCTTCTCGGCCAATGAAAAGTATTACGGCAACACCGCGAGCATCAGGCTCAATACGCCGACGCAAGATACGCGCGACATCATCGCCGCTGCGATTCGATGCCTTGATAAGATATGGCAGCCCGGCTACCGCTATCTAAAAGCCGGCGTTATGCTACAAGACTTTTACTCGCAAGGCGTCGCTCAGTTGGACTTGTTCGATGAGTATCAGCCACGGCCTAACAGCGCACGCTTAATGGCCGCGTTGGATAAAATCAATCAGTCCGGGCATGCCGGGATCTGGTTTGCCGGGCAAGGAAACCAACAGACATGGTCGATGAAACGTGAGTTTCTCTCTCCCGCTTACACCACGCGGGTGGCAGATTTGCCACGTGCCCGCGTGTACTGAGGCAAGCAAACCGCATTTGCTATCCGGAGCGGATGGATGAAATACCCAAGCAGCCCATAGAATGCTAAACTCGCTGCCTAAAACTTTATGCCCATAGTGCCCCCAATTGAGAACGAGCACGATTTAAATGTCAGAACAACAAACAGTTAGTCAAAAAGAGCAGTACAATCTGAACAAATTGCAAAAGCGCCTGCGTCGTAACGTGGGCCAGGCGATCGCCGATTTCAACATGATTGAGGAAGGCGACCGCATCATGGTTTGCCTGTCCGGCGGCAAAGACAGCTACACCATGCTGGAGATTTTGCGCAACCTGCAGCAAAGCGCCCCGGTCAATTTCTCACTGGTTGCGGTCAACCTCGATCAGAAACAACCCGGTTTCCCCGAGCATATTCTGCCGGCCTATCTGGAAAGCCTGGGGGTGGAATACCAGATTGTTGAGGAAAACACCTACAGCATCGTCAAGGACAAGATCCCTGAGGGCAAAACCACCTGCTCACTGTGTTCACGCCTGCGCCGCGGTATCCTTTACCGCACCGCTACCGAGCTGGGGGCCACCAAAATTGCCCTTGGCCACCACCGCGACGACATTCTGCAGACGCTGTTCCTCAACATGTTCTACGGCGGCAAGCTGAAAGGCATGCCACCTAAACTGATGAGCGACGATGGCAAACACGTGGTCATTCGCCCGCTGGCTTACTGCCGTGAAAAAGACATCGAGCGGTTCTCGGTTGCCAAAGGCTTCCCGATTATCCCGTGCAACCTGTGCGGCTCGCAGCCTAATCTGCAGCGCCAGGTGATTGGCGACATGCTGCGCGACTGGGATAAACGTTATCCGGGCCGGCTGGAAACCATGTTCAGCGCGATGCAAAACGTAGTGCCTTCGCACCTGAGTGACTACAACCTTTTTGATTTCAAAGGGATTCACCACGGCAGCGAAGTGGTTGACGGTGGCGATCTGGCCTTTGACCGTGAAGATATTCCAATGCAGCCGATCGGCTGGCAACCGGAAGATGCGGATGATGCCGCCCCAGTGCGTTTAGACGTTCTCGAAATCAAGTAAGTCGTTATTCCGCCCGCACGCTGTGGGCGGAAATTTCCCTTCATCAGTTTTCGATCCCGCTCGCAATTTCAGCAGAATTCATCGGACAGTGTCGTTTTTATCCTGTACTGTGTTTTTATACAGTCACTGGAGATAACCGATGAACATCACCCCCTGCTTGTCTCACGTTTCTCTCGGCAGCAATCATTTTGACGCCGCAGCCGACTTCTACGATCGAACCCTTGCCGCGCTAGGTTGCCGGCGGGTGTTGGAACACCCTGGCGCCATTGGCTATGGGCGTGACTATCCGGAGTTCTGGTTGCAGGTACCGATCGACGGTAAACCGGCCACTACCGGCAATGGCCTGCACGTGGGTTTTTTCGCCACCAGCAAACAGCAGGTCGATGATTTTTACCGCCAGGCGCTGCAGGCCGGTGCGACAGATGAAGGCGCCCCCGGCTCACGGCCACACTATGGCGAAGCCTATTACGGCTGCTTTGTTCGGGATCTGGACGGACATAAGATCGAGGCCAGTTTCTGGGATGAGAGTGCGGCCTGACGGGCAAATTGCAGACAAAAAAATGCCGGTGATTAAACCGGCATCGTATGAATCAATGTGCTATGCAGTAATTCTAAATATAAGAAAGTAAGACAATTATGGAGCACAACGCCCATCGCTTGACGTTGCATTCACCTGCGAGATAGATCATGCCCCATTTCCCTCCGGTAAAAGTTGATATCGCTCAATGTTAACCGGGTTATCAGCGTTTTTTGGCTACAGCCAGCGGCGTCGCTTCAGCCACCAGCCCAGGCCGAACACCAATCCGGTCAGCGTCAGGCAAAACGTAGCAAAACCAAAAGGGTTGTCGCCGCCTGGAATGCCGCCCAGGTTGACGCCGAACAACCCGGTCAAAAAGGTCGTCGGCAAAAACACCATCGCCAATAATGACATGGTGTAGGTTCGGCGGTTCATGGCATCAGCCATCACGGTGGTGATTTCATCAGAAAGGATCGCGGTACGGGCAATGCTGCCGTCCAAATCATCCAGGCCGCGTCCTAATCTATCGGCAATATCCTGCATGCGACGACGGTCGTCATCATTCATCCAGGGCAGACGATCGCTGGCCAGCCGGGAAAATACATCACGTTGCGGTGCCATATAGCGGCGCAGTACGATCAGCTGTTTGCGGATCAGCGCCAGTTGCCCGCGTTCGGGAACCTGTTGCTCCAACAGCGAATCTTCCAGATCGATGATCTTGTCATGCAGATCCTCGATAAACTCACTGGCGTGATCGGTCAGTGCATCCGAAATTTCCACCAGCCAGTTGCCGCTGTTGGTCGGCCCGATGCCGCTTTGCAGATCGTTCACCACCTGGTCGATGGAAAAAACCTTGCGATGGCGGGTGGAAACGATCAGTTTATCCGTCATGTAGACGCGAATGGTCACCAACTGATCCGGCCGTGAATTGGCGTTAAAGTTAATGCTGCGCAGTGTAATCATGGTGCCATCGCCCACCTTACTGACGCGTGGCCGCGAACTCTCTCCTGACAGCGCCTCTCTGACCGCATCCGGCAGCAGTGGCGTGGTGGCCAGCCATTCGGCGCTGGCAGGGTGCGCATAATCGAGATGCAGCCAGCAAGGCTCATCGCAGGTAACTTTGTCATCGTAATCAATCGATGTTACACCGCCCTTGCCATCGAGCTGGTAGGCATACACTGCGTCAGGAACCTGTAACTCGCGCCCCTCAATGACTTCCATTCCTCATCCCCTCTGCTTTTCAGTTATTCCAGAGTCTAGCGTTAATGGTAAGCGGATCAAAGATGAAGCCGTGCGAATACTGCACCTGGGAGGAGCTTATGCGCTAACATGGATAAATAACGCACAACGCGCGGCCGGGCACCTAATGAAATCCACTTCGACATTCTTGTTAGCCTCAGTTTTGGCGTTTGCTCCGGCGCCGTTTCATCCGCTGTTTGCCGCAGATAACTCACTCAACGCTATCGCGGACGCATATCGGGTCAAATTGGGTGAGTCAGCGGGTGACCTGCCTTACTTCGTCGCGAAATATCATGGCCCCACGCCACACAGTGCGTTAATCGTACTGCACGGGCACCCCAGAGATGCGGGGAAAACCCTGGCTGCGGCGCTGAAAGCCGCTCAACTGGCAGCCAAAACCGACGACAGGCTGCTGGTTGCCCCGCTGTTTCCGGTTAGCGATGCGCAGGCCGCACGCTGTCACTCCCCCGGAGTGCCACCCGCACAGGCAGATGACGCACTCTGGAGTTGCAGTTCCTGGATCGAAGGGGATCTGGACAATCAGGGGAATACCAGCTCATTTGCTGCACTGGATAGTCTGGTTGCCGAGCTGAAAATAAAATGGCCAACGGTACGGTCGGTGACCATCGCCGGCTTCTCTGCCGGGGCACAGTTTGTGCAGCACTATGTCGGGTTCGCCCATCCGCCGGCCGGCGTGAAGCTGCGTTACGTCATCGCCGACCCCGGCAGTTGGCTCTATTTCGATAGCCGGCGGCCGCAGCCGGTAAAAAATGATCGCCCTGCCGACTGGCGCGACTGTAACCAACAAGGCGGCTGTAGCTTTGATTGGGTTGAGAACAGGAATGATGTCTGCCCGAACGTCGATCGTTGGAAATACGGCATTGAAGCAGTTCCGGCCTTTCTCGACCAAAACAGCACATCGGTGCGCCAGCGCTATGCATCGGCGGATATCACCTATCTTGAAGGCGAGAAGGATACCGGCAGCGCACCCGGCACTTTCTACAAAATACTCGATAAATCCTGCGCAGCTCAGGCGCAAGGCCCCTACCGACTGCAGCGCGGCATCGCCTATGCCGCTTACGACCGGCGGTTTATTGCGCCGCACGCCAAACGTGATTTGCTGATCGTTCCCGACTGTGCCCACGATGTAGCCTGCGTATTTCCTTCGACGACAGGCCGTAGCGCATTGTTTGATGCCCCATAGTCCTGCCACCTAAGTAGAAACCCCGCTCTCGCGGGGTTTGATGGCAACACATGGGACTATCGCAATATATCAATGCTTCAAAATATACATCGTCTGGCTGTACGCCACGTCTTCCGGATTGGTGATCGGGTAGCCTTTCACCCAGGGTTTGATCAATCGGCCATTGGTATACTGATAAATTGGCGCGATCGGTGCCTGTTCGGCGATGATCTGCTCAAGTTTGTTGTAGTCAGTGGTCAAGGCTGCCGCACTGGTTTCTCGGCTGGCCTGCGCGAGCAGTTTGTCGTAATCCGCACTTTTGAATTTAGCGATATTTCCGCTGTGGGTTGAGCTTAACAACGACAGGAAGGTCGAGGCTTCATTGTAATCGCCGACCCAGGAAGCACGCACCACGTCGAAATTGCCGGTGTTACGGCTATCGATATAGGTTTTCCATTCCTGATTTTGCAGCTTGACGTCAATACCGAGCGTTTTCTTCCACATTGAAGCCACGGCAATCGCAATTTTCTGATGGCTTTCCGAAGTGTTGTACAACAGCGTCAGTTTCAGCGGATTGTTCGGGCCATAACCTGCCGCCTGCATCAACGCCTTGGCCTGGGCGTCCAGTTCGGCCTGTGGTTGCTGTTGCAACAGGCTCACTTCCGGCTTAAACCCGGCGGTAACATCCGGGGTGAAGTGGTAAGCCGGTTTTTCACCGGTCCCCAACACTTTTTCGGCGATAATCTTGCGATCGATAGCGTAAGACAATGCCTTGCGCACCCGCACATCGTTAGTCGGCGCGCGTTGGGTATTAAAAGCATAATAATAGGTGCCGAGCTGATCCGGGGTATAGACCTGGTTTGGGATGTCTTTCAGCAGTTTTTGGTACATGTTTTTCGGGAAGGACTCGGTGATATCGATATCGCCGGCCAGATAACGCTTGGTGGCGTTGGATTCCTGGTTAATCGGCACAAAGGTCACTTTGGTCAACACCGTATGCGCATGATCCCAATAGTGATCGTTTGGCGTCAGTACCAGTTTCTCGTTAACTACCCGTTCCTGCAGTTTAAACGCGCCGTTACCGACCAGGTTGCCGACTTTGGTCCAGTCGTTGCCAAATTTCTCTACCACCGCCTTGTTGACCGGGAACAGGCTGAAGTTGGCCGTCAGGCTGACAAAATACGGCACCGGTTTGTTCAACTGCACTTTGAAGGTGTAATCATCCAGCGCGGTGACGCCCAGCTTATCGGCAGGCAGCTTGCCGGTAATGATCTCATCGGCGTTTTGGATGCCGGCCAACTGGGCAAACCAGGCAAAAGGTGACAAGTTCTTCGGCTCAACCAGCCGCTGCCAACTGTAAACGAAGTCTTTCGCCGTGACAGGGTCACCGTTAGACCAGCGCGCATCTTTACGCAGGGTGAAAATATAGGTTTGGTTATCGGTGGTTTGCCAGCGGGTTGCGACGCCGGGGATCACCTTGCCGTTGGCATCCTGGTTCACCAGCCCTTCAAACAGATCGCGCGCCAATTGTGCTTCCGGCAGGCCAACCGCTTTAATGGGATCGAGTGAGGCTGGCTCATCTTTGATATGGCGAACTATTTCCTGTTTCTCCGCCAGCGTAGTACCTGGGGGAACCTGAGCCGCCATGGCGCTGCTCAACCCTGCGCCAATCGCCACGGCACACAGCGCCAAACGAAAACCCTGTTGAATTTTTTTTCTCGTCATTCTGATTTATCCCCCGTTAACCATCTGAATTTTTTATCTTATAGCACAAGATTAGTCTCACCTAGAGTTCCCGGCGGACAAGATGTAAAAACTGGGGGCCAGGCAATAAAAATGCCCGCACGACGGTGTCGATACGGGCATTTTCTGTTAGTCGGCTTTATTAGTCGTAAAGGTGAATGGTATTGATGCGGTAGCTGAATTCTTCACCCTCTTCTTCATCAAAAATGGTGAAGAAGCCTTTCTCTGCCAATGGCTTGGCATGAATATCGGTTTTTTGCATCTGGCGCGACTCGGCATCGTCAAAACCATAGTCGAGATAGAAGCTGTTTTTCTGGTAATCGACGTGCAGAGTAAACGGATAGTTGGACTCATCGCCACGCCCGTCGTCGTTCTTCACCACGCCAAACCATTCACCCTGACGGATCTGGTTTTCCTCGTCCACGCCGCACAGCAGCGTGATGGTATCCTTATCATTTTCGCTATAGCTGGCAACTATTCTGGCTACTGGCATGTTAAATCCCCTGTTTGGTTAGCTTTGCCGATAGTATAACAACAGCGAAATAGATGGCGTGGTTTTATTGGCTTCACCAATCAATGTTCAGCACGGTTTTGCCGCGTGAGCCACCGGCTTTGCTCTCCGCCAGCATTTCCGGTGCCTGTTTAATCGATACCAGACGTTCCACCGGCACCTGCAGCTCACCGCGCGCGACGCTCTGTAACAGTTGCTCCAGCTCATCCGCACTGATTTGCGCCTCAATATTGCCGCCACGCAGGCCTTGTTGCTGCATCTGCTCCGGAGCTGCCGACCAAATGGTGCTCAGCGCCACACCGTCCTTACGCAGAATAACCAGTAAGGCGCTGAATGCTTCGGCATTGCTGACCAGATCGATCATGCCGTCAATACCCTGCGGGTATAGTTGTTGAACCTGCTGCAGCACGGGCGCCCGGTGATGATCAATCACCTTCTCAGCCCCCAGCTCACGCAATGCGGCCTCGGCATCAGCCCCGCCGGTAGCAATTACCTTCAGCCCCTGCCGTTTGGCCAGTTGAATAACGAAACGCCCAACGCCGCCGGTTGCGCCCACCACCAGCAGAGTCGCCCCCGCGCTCAGTTGCAACTTTTCAACCAGTTTCAGCGCGGTACCGGCCGCAATCGGCATGGCCGCCGCAGTGGTCAAACTCACCTCATCAGGTACTCGCGCCAGTACCGCTTTTTGGTCAATCACCGCATACTGGGCGTAGCTACCGGCGCCGACAACGCCGAACATAAACTTGCCGGCCACCCGTTCATTGACGCTGAATCCGCTGACATCATCGGCGACTGCCTCCACCACGCCCGCACCGTCGGTACCAATCACCAAAGGGAAAACGTGTGGCAATTTCCCCTGCAGCATGCCGTCGGCTATCCGCCAGTCAACCGGGTTTAGCCCGGCAGCGGCCATTTTAACCAGGATCTGGCCGGGTTGTAGTGAGGGTTTGGCGATCTCTACCTGTTCTGGCGTAGCACCGAGTTGTTTGACTGCAATGGCTTTCATGAAGAGCTCCAGTTTATCTGTTCACAATAGGAGCCAGTGTAGCGAACCCAAGATCGTCTGCCAGTCATCAATAATTGGAATCACTGTTCAGGATTTTATGACAATCAATTTTGTCACTGGGTGAGAAATTGCTCTGGGAAAGTTAAGTGAAAGCGTAATACACTGAATAAAATGATAATCACTCTCGACCTTTAAATCAGGGACTACATCATGACCCAGCATCGACCGCGCAGTGAACGTGGCCAATTGGCCGTTGCAGGAGAGAATTACGGCAGTTCGCTGTTGGGTGCACCACTGCTCTATTTCCCGGCGGCCGTCAGTGGCCCGCAAACCGGGCTGATTATTGCCGGTACCCACGGTGATGAGAGCGCCGCTATCGTTACCCTGTCCTGCGCATTACGCAGCATTGCACCAAACCAGTTGCGTCACCATGTAGTACTGGCGGTCAATCCCGACGGTTGCCAACTCGGGCTGCGCGCCAACGCTAACGGGGTTGATTTGAACCGTAACTTCCCGGCGGCCAATTGGCGATCCGGGGATACGGTTTATCGTTGGAACAGCGCGGCGGAAGCGCGGGATGTAAAACTCTCGACCGGCGGCCGCCCAGGTTCCGAACCGGAAACCCAGGGGCTGTGTCATCTGATCCATCGGTTGAAGCCGCACTGGGTGGTGTCGTTCCACGAGCCATTGGCCTGTATTGAAGACCCGGCCAGTTCACAGCTCGGCGTCTGGCTTTCGCATAAGTTTGCTTTGCCGCTGGTCACCAGCGTCGGCTACGAGACGCCGGGATCATTCGGCAGCTGGTGCGCCGATTTGTCACTGCCTTGCATTACCGCAGAATTCCCGCCGATCTCGGCCGATGCGGCCAGCGAAAACTACCTCAACGCGATGGTAGAATTGCTGACTTACCCGGGCTAAACCGGCTATGGGGCGAGATTAATCGCCCCACATTCAAAATCCAACCCCGGTTCAACATCATTAGCCAGCCAGGTCGGGCCGTCCAAATCGACGAATCGCGCGCCCGGGGCCAGCGGCAATGCGGCATTGATCGCCCGCGAAGTGCACAACATGCAACCGAGCATAATAGCGAACCCTTGTTGCCGCGCCTCCTGCGCCAGCGCCAGCCCTTCGGTCAGGCCGCCGGTTTTATCCAGCTTGATATTGACCATTTGATAACGACCGACCAGCTTGGGTAAATCACCGCGGGTGTGGCAGCTTTCATCGGCGCAAATTGGCAACGGGTGGATAAAGTTTTCCAGTGCGCTGTCATCCGTTGCCGGCAGGGGTTGCTCCAGCATCGCCACGCCCAGATCCGCTAACAGTTGGCAGCGCGCCGCCAGCCCTTCCGCCTGCCAGGACTCATTGGCATCGACAATCAACGTGGTATCCGGCACCGCCGCACGGATCGCCACCAGCCGTTCGCTGATCAGATGATTGTCCAGTTTGATTTTCAGCAAGCGTGCCCCTTGCTGTTCAAGTTCGCGTGCGGCGAAGGCCATGGCTTCCGGCGAACCTATGCTGACGGTTTGCGCCATCAGAATGCGTTCTGGCTCGGCAACCGCGCTACGCTGCCAGAGGCTCTGACCACTGAGTTGACACTCCAAATCCCACAAGGCGGAATCCACCGCATTACGCGCCGCGCCGGCCGGCATTAGCTGCTGCAATTGCTCGCGCGTCACGCCCTGTTCGACCGCCGTAGCCACTTCGGCCAGCCGTTCCATCACCGAAGCCTCACTTTCACCGTAACGCGGATAAGGTGTGCATTCACCAATCCCCCGCACGCCCTGCTGCTCAATTTCGACCACCACTACTTTGGCTTCGGTGCGGCTGCCACGGGCAATAACAAAGGCGGTATGCAACGGCCAGGCTTCTGGGTAAAAACGCATGCTTCTCATAACGGCTCCTGAACGGAAATTGCGTATAAAATCGGGCGAACGCGCGGGTGCTTTTTTGGACACACTCTAATATATACAACTATTTAGCAAACTTTATCTATCCAACCCACAATTGTTGACATAAACTGATGCCAGGGTGTGAACCTAATGTTAAAAGCGGCTAAAAAGCCATTTTATTAGGTTCATGCCCTTTGTATAAACACCTGTAAAAGGAATCAAGCTAATGACTCAGACAGTACATTTTCAAGGCAACCCGGTTAGCGTTGCAGGCCACCTGCCACAAACCGGCGAACAAGCCAAAGCCTTCTCACTGGTTGCCAAAGACTTGTCGGACGTGGCGCTGAGCAGCTTCGCGGGTAAACGCAAAGTTCTGAACATTTTCCCAAGTATTGATACCGGCGTTTGCGCAACTTCGGTTCGTACATTCAACCAGTTGGCTAGCGACCTGGATAACACCGTGGTGCTGTGCATCTCGGCCGACCTGCCGTTCGCCCAGTCACGTTTCTGCGGTGCAGAAGGCCTGAACAATGTAGTCACCCTGTCCACGCTGCGTGGCGCAGAATTCAAACAGGCTTACGGCGTTGAAATCGCTGAAGGCCCGCTGGCAGGCCTGACCGCACGTGCGGTTGTGGTATTGGATGGCCAGGACAACGTGCTGTACAGCGAGCTGGTGAATGAAATTACCACCGAGCCGAACTACGATGCGGCGCTGGCTGCATTGAAGTAATGCCAGAAGGCCGACGATTGCCGGCCTCTAAACGTTGAAACGGGCGCTTATGGCGCCCGTTTTTTTATTCTTCGTTTTCCCCGGAAGGCTTACGGCTACTGAGCCCATATTCGCGCAACTTATTGGCGATCGCGGTATGTGAAACCCCCAGGCGTTTCGCCAGTTTTCTGGTACTCGGGTAAGTACGGTACAAACGGGTCAGCACCGAACGTTCGAAACGCTTGCTGATATCATCAAGCGAGCCGTCCATCACTTCATCGCCCAGCGACATTTCAACCTCGAACTCCGGCAGTACAATATCCTGCGGACGAAGTTCGAAACCTTCGGTTTGCGTCAACGCCCGGTAAATGGCGTTTTTTAACTGTCGCACGTTGCCCGGCCAGCCATATTTGCTGAGGAAACTGCCCAGATCGCCCGCCAGCTTCGGCCGCGCCACGCCCTGCTCATCGGCAAAACGCGCCACAAACAGTTCAGTCAGCGGCATGATGTCCTGTGGACGCTCACGCAGTGGTGGAATGGTGATGGTCAACACGTTAAGTCGATAATAGAGATCCTCACGGAACTCACCACGCTGCACCAGTTCGGTCAGGTTTTTCTGCGTCGCGCAAATTACCCGCACATCTACATGGACTTCGTGTTCTTCACCCACGCGGCGGAAAGTGCCATCGTTAATGAAACGCAGCAGTTTGGTCTGCATGCGCGGCGACATCTCACCGATTTCATCCAGCAGCACCGAGCCACCGTGCGCCTGCTCAAAGAAGCCCTTCTTGCCTTCCAGCGCATTCGGGTAAGCCCCCGGCGCATGGCCGAACAGCTCGCTTTCCGCGACGTCATCCGGCAGTGCGGCGCAATTGAGCGCCAGGAACGGCTGCTTGCCACGCGGGCTGCGCAAATGGCAGGCCCGGGCCAGAATATCTTTGCCGGTGCCGGTATCGCCCACAATCAACAGTGGCGCATCCAGCATCGCCAACTTGCGCGCCTGCTCCAGCACCTGGCGCATTTTCGGACTGGCGGCAACGATATGATCAAACTCGGTATCGTCGTTCACCGACAGATTCTGTAACTGACGCCCCATACGGGCCGTGGACTTCAGCATCACTACCGCGCCTACGGCGGCATTCTGCTGGTTTTCGTCCTCCAGGTAGATTGGCGTGATATCCATCAGGAAGTCCTGACTGCGGATCACCACCCGCTCAGATTGTGGCGCCGTCTGTTCGCTCTCGAGCCAACGGTTGAAGTTATAACCGCCAATCAATGCGGTGGCCGTCTGGTTGCGAATTTTGTCTTCGCTAAGCCCGAACAGCGCCTGCGCTGCCGGATTGGCCAGTTCAACTTTGCCTTTCATATCAATCGAGAACACCGGCTCAGGCATCGACTCCAACAACGCACGCAGTGCGCGGTGTTCGCGTTCAGACGGCATGAAATTCACGGTGCGCACATCGGTCACGCCGGCAATGCGGCGGATTTCCACCATCAGCGCGCGGAAGGTGTCAAAATCCAGTTGGGAAAAATTGAGGTAAATGCGGCCGATGGGATCGATTTCGATGCCACGTAAATCTATGCTGCGCAATACCAAAAGATCGAGTAACTCTCGAGTCAGACCGATCCGGTCTTCGCAAAAAACTTCCAAACGCATCAGTATTGGCCTTATCTCTGCAGGTGCGGGGATGACTGAAGATGATGATACTCTCTCACCCCGAGCGGTAGAAGCAATCTGTCAGCAAAAGTTGACAGAACTCTGATTTATCGTTGTTGTTGATGATTTTAAACGCAAGTGAATAACACCATCGGCGTCATTTTAGCTTATCAGCAGAGAGTTATCACAACCGTCAGTAAATTTGCAGATAAATATAATGCATTTACAGGGGGATCGTCTTTCGTCAAGCGCGGGTTACGTATTGGCGTTAGCGGGGAAAATCATTGCGGTAAAAATAACCACGGCGCCTGAATAGACGCCGTGGGCAGATTATTTGGCCTTGTTGTCGCTCTTTTTCATGGTGTCTTTCAACTGGCCAATCAGTTGGCTGCGGAAATCACCCAGCTTCGGTTTTTCCCCTTCCAGCCAGGGCAACGGACGACAAAGCTCCATCGCCTTGATACCGAGCCTGGCCGTCAGCAAACCGGCACCGATGCCCTGCGCCGCTCGGGCGGACAATCGGGCGGCCAGGTCTTGCGACATCCAGTCCATTCCCACTTCGCGTACCAGCTCGGACGCGCCGGCAAAGGCGATATTCAACAGCACCAGACGGAACAAGCGCAGACGGCTGAAGTAACCCAGCTCGATGCCATACAGCGCGGCGATACGGTTAATCAGCCGAATATTACGCCAGGCGATAAACGCCATATCCACCACCGCCAACGGACTGACGGCGATCATTAAGGTGGACTCCGCCGCCGAACGGCTGATTTCACGCCGCGCCTGATTATCCAACACCGGCTGCACCAGCTTGGCGTACAGCGCTACCACTTCGCGATCGTTCTGAGTTTCATGCAGTGAAGCCTGCCAGCGTTGCAACGCCGGATGCCCCTGATCGAGACCGGCCTGACGCGCCAGTTTTTCGCAGAATTCACGCCCTTTGCCCAACCCGTGGCTGTGCAACAGTTCACGTGCCACATCCCGTTCTTCTGCACGCTGGCGCAGACGATATAGTCTGCGCCATTCGGTCACCACCGAACCTACCCCGGCGAAGACAATCAACCCACCTGCCACGCCACCGCCCATGGCGATCCAATCCTGCTGCACCCAGGCGGTATGCACCCACTGCACGCCCTGCGCCACCACGCTGACACCGAACAGCGTCAGCCCGGCGGTAACCATTTTGCGCCACAGGCTGCGTTTGGGTTTCAAGGCTGCGTTGATAATGCCTTCGGCACGCCCCTCTTCCTCTTCCTGCTGCAGCTCCGGCGCCGCCGGGAAAAAGTGCTCAGCCTGCTGTTCGTCGAAAGCAACGTTGGCACGCAGCACCGGCTCCTGCGGTGGCTCCAACGGCTGTTCGAAATCGATACGCGGTTTTATCGGCTCGCTCATCGCAATTTATCTCCCAGTAAAAACTCCATCACCGCGTCCAGGCGGATATGTGGCAACGGACTGTCCACACTCATCGCGCGTGGACGGAACTCATCAAAATGGAAGCCCTGATTCTGCCAGAACGCTGGCCCCGGCAAACGTGCCGGCACTTCGCCGGGGAACACCGTCAACGGTGCGCCGTCGTTCAGGCGATTGCCTTTCAGTGCCGGGATGCGCTGCCCCTGATGGTCAACGATGCCGCTTTCGGTCGCCTGCACCGAGGCCAGCCCGACGCAGTCCATGCTGATGCCCTCAAACGCCGCGTTCTGCCAGGCTTCCTGCACCAATTGCTGCAACAACGACACCAAATTGGCGTGCTGATCGGCGGTGATGTGATCGGCCTTGGTAGCGGCAAACATCAGTTTATCGATGGTCGGTGAGAATAAACGGCGGAACAGCGTGCGCTTGCCATAGTGGAAACTCTGCATCAGTTGGGTCAGCGCCAACCGCATGTCATTGAACGCCTGCGGGCCGCTATTGAGTGGCTGCAGGCAATCCACCAGCACAATCTGGCGATCGAAACGGACAAAATGCTCTTTATAAAAGTTTTTGACGATGGTCTGGCAGTAATAGTTGAAACGCGCACGCAGCATGCCGATGTTGCTGTGTTTATCCGCCTGCGCCAGCTTTGACTCGCCAAGGCTGTCGACGTTTGGCCACGGGAAAAACTGCAATGCCGGCGCACCGGCCAGATCGCCCGGCAGCACGAAGCGACCCGGCTGAATAAAATGCAGCCCTTCACTTTTGCAGCGCAACAGATAATCGGTATAGGCCTGGGCGATGGCCGCCAGCTTGTTTTCATCGGCGGGTGCCAGCGGATCGCAGCTTTTGCACAGTTCCAGCCAGGGCCTGGCCCATTCGGCGCGATCGCCCTGCAGTAAGCCGGCCATTTGCCGCGACCAGGCCAGATAGTCCTGTTCCAGCATCGGCAAGTCCAACAACCATTCGCCGGGATAATCGACAATCTCCAGATACAGCGTTGAAGTGTCTTTGAAATGACGCAGCAATGAATCGTTGGAGCGATAACGCAACGCCAGGCGAATTTCGCTGACGCCACGCGTCGGAGTCGGCCAGTTCGGCGGAGTGCCATAAAGCTGTGCCAGCCCTTCATCATAGGTAAAACGCTGAATACCGAGGTCGCGTTGCGGAATGCGCTTCACGCCCAGCAGGCGTTCTTCGCGCACCGGCGAGAACAGCGGCATGCGGGCACCGCTGTGAACATGCAGCAATTGATTGACGAAAGCGGTGATAAAGGCGGTTTTGCCGCTGCGGCTCAGGCCGGTCACCGCCAGACGCAGATGGCGATCCATCCCGCGGTTGACCAGCGACGTTAACTCATTTTGCAGTCGTTTCATTGTTCTCCTTGGCATAACGCCCAAATACCTTGTTCAGCCCTTTGCGGAACAGCGGTTCCAGCACCAGCGCCAGGACAAAGCGAATCGGTTTGCGGCCTACGGTGCGCAGCAGCCAGCCGGCCGCCCCTGCCGGGCCGTAATTGAGTAACGCTATGATGATGACTTTAGACAATGTCTTCAACATTGCACCTGCTCCTTGTTTAAATCCACCGGATTTAACGGCGTTTACGGCATAGGTTTTTTTCATTAGCAATGCCCTCCGGCACGGTTTGGTTCAAAAGGATGATGTCAGGTGCGATGCCTGACCTGCGCCGTGCGCAGGCCATTGCGCGCAAGGCGGGGTTATAACTTGCGGAAGCGACTCTGTACGCCGAATGTGTCCGACGTGACATAACGCTCAACCTGTCGCAGTTGCTGTTCACCGCTGCCCAGTTCGTACTCTAATTGGTCGAGCAACTGGCGCGGTGTTTTTTGCTGCTCGCCCTCAAAACGGCTGGCCGGTGCTTCGTCCAGCACGAATACCAGCGCGAAATAAGCGATCAGGGTGAAGAAGAACAGCCCGAAGAACATCGACAACACCACGATCACTCGGATCAGGCGTACCGGCACGTCAAAATAATGGGCCAGACCGGCGCAGACGCCCTTCAGCATGCCTTCTTCAGGAACGCGATAAAGCTTTTTACTGCCCAGAGTGTTGTTCATCAAGACTGTCTCCAGTTCGGGTGTTCTGCATCAAGGATCTCTTCCAGCGCCTGAATGCGTTCACGCATGCGCTTGGCATCTTCAGCCAACTGCGCCAGACGCTGCATCTCCTGATGGCTCAGTTGAATGCCGTTTTGTTGCCGATTGCTGTAATGCAGCCAAAGCCAAATCGGTGCGACAAACAACACAAAGATTGTCAACGGAATGGCAAGTAATAGAGCACTCATTTCTTTTCCTTCTTAATGCGTCTTGGTGGGCGGCCACACACCGTGGCCGCTGTTGCCTTACTCAGAGCGGTTCATTTTGGCTTTCAGCGCTGCCAATTGCTCACTGATGGCGTCGTCGGCTTTCAGCTCGGCAAACTCTTGATCCAGTGACTTCTTTTTACCGATGATGACGCTTTCCGCCTCGGCTTCCATATGGTCGATACGGCGTTCGAACTGCTCGAAACGAGCCATCGCCTCGTCCAGTTTGCCGCTGTCGAGCTGACGACGCACGTCACGGGAAGACGACGCCGCCTGGTGACGCAAGGTCAACGCCTGCTGGCGAGCGCGGGTTTCGGTCAGCTTGTTTTCCAGCTCGCCGATTTCGCTTTTCATACGCGCCAGCGTTTCTTCTACGGTGGACACTTCATGCGTCAGCGTGGCGATCAGGTCGGCCACTTTCTGTTTTTCGATCAGTGCCGCACGGGCCAGATCTTCTTTCTCTTTACGCAGTGCCAGTTCGGCTTTGTCCTGCCAATCGCTAAGCTGGTTTTCACCCTGCTCGATACGACGCAGTAACTGTTTTTTCTCCGCCAGCGCACGCGCTGAGGTGGAGCGAACTTCAACCAGCGTGTCTTCCATTTCCTGGATCATCAAACGCACCAGCTTTTGCGGATCTTCCGCCTTATCCAGCAGCGTATTGATGTTGGCGTTCACGATGTCGGCAAAACGAGAAAAAATACCCATAATTCACTTCCTCTTGGTTCTGATGGCGTCTGAAGCGCCGCGTTGGGTCATACAGATTTCCCTAATACCTAATCAAAACCCGTGCCAACTTTTATTTCATTGAATAATAACGATTATATATTTTTGACTCTCTGCGAGCATACTGTAGAGTGATTATTTTCACCAAACATTGGCGAATTTCATCATGAGCGAACAGTTAGAAAACCTGTTGGGCGAAGCGAATGCCTTTGTCGAAGTATTGGAGCAAGTCTCGCAACTGGCAAAGTTGAACAAACCGGTGTTGGTGATCGGTGAGCGCGGCACCGGTAAAGAACTGATTGCCCACCGGTTGCATTACCTGTCCAACCGTTGGCAGGGGCCGTTTATCTCGCTTAACTGCGCGGCCCTGAATGAAAACCTGCTGGACTCCGAGCTGTTCGGTCACGAGGCCGGGGCCTTTACCGGCGCGCAAAAGCGCCATCTGGGCCGCTTTGAACGTGCCGACGGCGGCACGCTGTTTCTCGACGAACTGGCCACCGCTCCGATGCTGGTGCAGGAAAAACTGCTGCGGGTGATTGAATACGGCCATCTGGAGCGCGTCGGCGGCAGCCAGCCGTTGCAGGTCGATGTGCGGTTGGTGTGTGCCACCAACGACGATCTGCCGGCACTGGCGGCGGCGGGTAAATTCCGCGCCGACCTGCTGGATCGGCTGGCATTCGACGTAGTGCAGTTACCGCCGCTGCGCCAGCGGCAGCAAGACATCATGTTGCTGGCCGAGCACTTTGCGATTCAGATGTGCCGTGAGCTGTCGCTGACACTGTTCCCCGGCTTTACCGAACGTGCCAGAGACACCCTGCTCGGCTATCACTGGCCGGGCAACGTGCGTGAGCTTAAAAACGTGGTGGAACGTTCGATGTATCGGCATGGTACCAGCGACAGCGCGTTGGATCAGATAGTCATCAACCCCTTCGCCCAACGGGAAACTATGCCCTTGCCCACCGAGCGCGTAACGCATGATGAACGGCCAACGCTGCCGCTGGATTTGAAAGCCTGGCAGTTGGCGCAGGAAAAATCGCTAATCGAAGCCGCACTACAACAGGGAAGATTTAATCAGCGTAAGGCGGCGGAGCTGCTGGGGCTGACCTATCACCAATTACGTGGCATGTTGAAAAAGCACGCGCTGTTGCAAAATGGCGAGGCAGAAGAGGAATAACAGGCAAAAAAAAAGCCAGCACCCGAGCTGGCTTAAAAAACACTGGAAGCAATGTGAGCAATGTCGTGCCTTTCACAGCAGAGCCACAAACCGTGGCCTTCCGTGAACTGCCAGGCGATGATAATAGTTATCAGTATCACCTGTAAAGCACTTTGTTGAGAATTTTTCTCATTACCACACTGTCATTGTGCAATTACCACTCAGGGAAGGGATCGGCCATCTCATGCCAGTAGTCTACCCCGGCAGCCATTTCCTCGTCGTTCAGCAGGCAGGCATCCAGCAAACGCGTTATTTCAGCCTGCGGCAGGTTCTGCCCAATAAACACCAGTTCCTGGCGCATATCGCCAAAAGGCTCCACCCACTTCTCCATAATCTGTGCCTGGGTCTCTGCGTCCTGCGGCCAGTTATCCTGCGCGATAGCGCGCCAGAAAGTCCCGGCCAATCCATAATGGGCGATGCCGCCGGCCTGGCTCCACTGCCCAGCCTGACGCGGACGCGTCGCCAACCAGTAGAACCCTTTGGAACGCAACAGTTTGCCACCGCCCCAGTCGCCGTTGATCACCCGATAGAATTTATCCGGTGCAAAAGGTCGACGCGCCCGATAAACAAAACTGCTGATGCCATAGTTCTCCGTTTCAGGCAGGTGCTCACCGCGCAGCTCCTTAAGCCAGCCGGGAGCCCGCTGCGCTTTGTCAAAGCTGAAGCTGCCGGTGTTTAATACCGCCTCCAGCGGCAGTTTGCCGGGAGAGATAGCGATGATTTTGGCATCCGGGTTCAGGCTGGCGAGCAGCGCCATCACTTCGCCCTGTTGTTCCGGGGTCAGCAAGTCGGTTTTACTCACCAGCATCACGTCGCAGAACTCAATCTGTTCGATCAACAGATCGGCCACGCTACGCAAATCATCCTCGCCCAGGCTTTGACCGGCTTCCTGCAGCGTTTGCGCCTGTTGGTACTGCTGGATGAAGTTGACTCCGTCCACCACCGTAACCAGGGTGTCCAGGCGGGCGAAGTGCGACAGGCTTTCGCCCTGCTCGTCTTCAAAGGTGAAGGTTTCTGCCACCGGTAAAGGTTCGGAGATACCGCTGGACTCGATCAGCAGGTAATCAAAGCGGCCGGCCTGCGCCAATTCGCGCACCGAAATCAGCAGGTCTTCACGCAGCGTGCAGCAGATGCAGCCATTGCTCATCTCCACCAGCTTTTCCTGTTGGCGGTCGAGCTGGACTTCGTTCTCGACCAGCGCGGCGTCGATGTTCACTTCACTCATGTCGTTAACGATCACCGCCACACGCATGCCCTGACGATTATTCAGAATATGGTTCAGCACCGTGGTTTTACCGGCGCCGAGAAAGCCGGAAAGTACGGTTACGGGTAATGGATTCATGGGGTTCCTCACTCAAAATTCATTACGTAATGCCTGGTAGCCGCGCACCAGTTCAACGTTGGTGGCAGCCACTTCTTCAGAAAATTGCAGCGCGCCGCGATCCACCTGCGGGTAAAGCGACAGATCGCTGTCGATACCGACGCGCTCGGTTGACGGGATATACAGGTTTTCCGGCAGCGTCACGCCGTCCACCACCGCGTTGTAACGCACCACGCAGCCGGAGCCGATATGGCAGTTGAACAGCACGCTGTTAAAACCGATAAACACCCGATCTTCAATGCGGCACGGGCCGTGGACAATCGCGCGATGGGCGATAGAGCTGAAGCTGCCGATGGTGACCGCTGCGCCGCTTTTAGAGTGGATCACCACGCCGTCCTGAATATTGGAATGGGAACCGATAATGATCGGCTCCATGTCCCCGACCGCATTCAGTTCGTCCGCACGGATCACGGCATAGGGGCCAACGTAGACAAAATCTTCGACAATCACCCGGCCGCAAATAATGGCGGTAGGATCGATGTAGGCTTTCGGCGAAACCTGTGGCAGATGACCACTGGGGTTCTTACGCAGCATTTCCAGCCTCCTGCCAGCTTAATTCCGCCACCGCATTGTGGGCGTGCAGACTTTCCTGATGCTCCACACGCAATGAAAAAGCGCGGTGGTGGCACTGACTGCGCAACATCCGATACAAACGGCGCGCGGCATCCTCACAGAACATCAGGTTCTGGCCATTCGCCAGGGCAAATGCCTGCTCGTCCTGACGTTTCACCAGCGTCTGCAGCGGTGTGCCCAGCGCATGCTCGATGCGATCGATTAAATTGACCACCGGCAATTCGGCTTCGCCTTCATTGAGCGTGACCATCACCCAGGCCCAACTGCGCTGGCTATGCGGGGTGCCAGGCATGCCCTGTTCACCCAGCCAGTCAATCACCTGCTGTTGACTGACTTTGTCCGGCGCCTGTTCGAAATCAAACTGAAACTGCTGTTGTGCCAGTTGGCGGCTTAGCGCTGCCGAACTCGGACAAGTGGAGGAATAGGGCACGCCCACCGTCAGCGACAGGGTTAACCCGGTGGTTAGGCTGGCGTCAATTTTCAGTGGGTAAGCTTTCCAGCCGCGATGTGCCGACAGCAGCGCCGGGCGCGACAACATCAGTTCGCCACTGATACTCAGGCTGGCACTGTCGCTGTGTTCCGGCTGTGATGCCAGAAAAGCCCGCAGCGAATCAGCAATACGTTGCGGCGTCAGTTCGCCCTGAGTCAATTCATCCAGCGTCAGGTACAGGCGCGACATATGTATTCCACGCGCGCCATGGCGACTGGCACGCAGATTGATCCCGGCATTAACTTTTGCCATCAGCGGCTTGCCCGCCAACTCCAGCGGCAGTGCGATCCCTTGCATCCCTACCCAATCGAGTCCGACATTACTCATTGCCCCCTGCCAGGCCTGTGCATCCGGCAGCGGCTGGGTTGGTGGAAGTGCAACCTTGTTCATACATCCCCTTGCGATTATTGATACATTGCCAGAGAAAGGTAACATTATTTTGTTATGTTATAACATATCAATTAAACTTTTTTTGCTCTTGACGGCGAATTGTTCAATCAAGTAGCAGAAAACTCAGCCATTTTGCTCAATGGATTGGGCTGTTCGTCAGAGTGCGATACACTAAGGCTATTGCTTATTAACCCATGAAGCCTCTATGCGTGGTTTACCCCTTTGGATTTTGTCGCTGAGTTGCCTGGCGAGCACCGCCCTGGCCTCAACACCTCCTGCGCCCGCCGCGGCCCCCCCGCTGCCGGACATCCGCCAAAGCGGCTTTGTCTATTGTGTCAGCGGCATACTGAACACCTTTAACCCGCAGATGGCCAGCAGCGGCCTGACGGTCGATACCCTGTCCGCACAGCTGTACGATCGTCTGCTGGATGTTGACCCCTATACTTATCGGTTGATCCCCGAACTGGCGCAAAGCTGGGAGGTGCTGGATAACGGCGCGACCTACCGTTTCCATCTGCGAAAGGATGTGCCCTTCCAGACCACCGCCTGGTTCAAGCCGACCCGTAAACTGAACGCCGACGACGTGGTATTCAGCTTTGAGCGCGTGTTTAACCAGAAGCACCCATACCATGACGTCAACGGCGGCGAATATCCGTACTTCGACAGCCTGCAGTTTGGCGACTCGGTGCAAAGCGTGAAAAAGCTCGACGAGTACACGGTCGAGATCCGTCTGCAAGCGCCGGACGCCTCCTTCCTGTGGCATATCGCGACCCACTATGCGCCAGTGCTGTCGGCGGAATATGCTGACAACCTGACGCGTGAAGGCCGTCAGGAGATGATCGACCGTGAACCTGTCGGTAGCGGGCCCTTCCTGCTGAATGAATATCGCTCCGGGCAATACATTCGTCTGGCTCGTAACGACCTGTATTGGAAAGGTAAACCACGCATGCCGCAGGTGGTGATCGACCTGGGTGCCGGCGGCACCGGTCGGTTGTCGAAGCTGCTGACCGGCGAGTGTGATGTGCTGGCCTATCCGGCCGCCAGCCAGCTTTCTATTCTGCGTGATGATCCGCGTCTGCGCCTGACGCTGCGCCCGGGGATGAATATCGCCTATCTGGCGTTCAACACCCGCAAACCGCCGCTTGACGATTTGAAGGTCCGTCAGGCAATTTCGCTGGCAATCAATAACCAGCGTCTGATGCAGTCGATTTACTACGGCACGGCGGAAACCGCCGCATCCATATTGCCGCGCGCTTCGTGGGCATACGACAATGATGCGCACGTCACCGAGTTTGACCCGGCCAAATCACGCGAAATGCTGAAACAGGCAGGCATTGAGTCGCTAAACCTGCGCTTGTGGGTGCCTACCGCATCGCAATCCTACAACCCCAGCCCGCTGAAGACCGCCGAGCTGATCCAGGCCGATTTGGCCCAGGTGGGGATCAAAGTCACCATAGTTCCGGTTGAAGGTCGTTTCCAGGAAGCCCGGCTGATGGAGATGAATCACGACCTGACCCTGACCGGTTGGGCCACCGACAGTAACGACCCGGACAGTTTCTTCCGGCCGCTGCTGAGCTGCGCGGCAATCCGCTCACAAACCAACTATGCTCACTGGTGTGACCCGGGGTTTGACGAAGTGCTGCAAAATGCCCTGCTGTCACAGCAGTTGGCGCAGCGAATCGAAAACTATCAGAAGGCGCAGAAAATTCTCGAACAACAACTGCCGGTGTTGCCGCTGGCGTCTTCATTGCGCCTGCAGGCCTATCGTTACGACATTAAGGGACTGGTTCTGAGCCCGTTCGGCAATGCATCATTTGCCGGCGTGTTCCGTGAATCTGCCCAGGGGCCGAAAAAGTGATTATCTTTACCTTACGCCGTTGCCTGCTGCTGCTGATCACGCTGTTCTTCCTGACGCTGGTCAGCTTTAGCCTGAGCTATTTCACACCGCGCGCTCCGCTGAACGGTGCCGCCCTGCTGGATGCCTACCAGTTTTACTTTGTCAGCCTGTTGCACTGGGATTTTGGCGTTTCCAGCATTAACGGCCAGGCCATCAGCGAACAACTTCGTGAAGTGTTCCCGGCGACCATGGAGCTGTGCATTCTGGCGTTCACCATGGCGTTATTTATCGGCATTCCCCTGGGGATTATTGCCGGCGTGATGCGCGGCAAATGGCAGGACACCGCCATCAGTACCTTTGCGCTGCTCGGTTTCTCGATGCCGGTGTTCTGGCTGGCGCTGCTGCTGATGCTGTTTTTCTCGCTGCACCTCGGCTGGTTGCCGGTTTCCGGCCGTTTCGATCTGCTGTATCAGGTTAAACCGATCACCGGCTTTGCCCTGATTGACGCCTGGCTGTCCGATTCGCCCTATCGCAGCGAAATGATTGGCAGCGCGCTACGCCATATGATCCTGCCGATTGCCGCGCTGGCAGTGGCACCTACCACCGAGGTGGTGCGACTGATGCGTATCAGCACCGACGACGTGCTCAACCAGAACTACATTAAGGCCGCCGCGACCCGTGGGCTTTCCCGTTTCACCATTATCCGTCGCCACGTGCTGCACAATGCACTGCCACCGATCGTGCCCAAACTGGGCCTGCAGTTCTCCACCATGCTGACGCTGGCGATGATCACCGAAGTGGTGTTCAGTTGGCCGGGCCTCGGGCGCTGGATGATTAACGCCATCCGCCAGCAGGATTACGCGGCGATCTCCGCCGGTGTGATGGTGGTCGGCACGCTGGTGATCACCATTAACGTGCTGGCCGATATCTTGGGCGCTGCCACCAACCCACTGAAACATAAGGAATGGTATGCCCTTAGATAACGTATACCGCGAAAAGAAAATGCCGAGTCCGCTGCTCTACACCTGGCGGATTTTTTACGGTGATGCGCTGGCGATGATTGGTTTCTACGGCGTGATAGCGCTGCTGCTGCTTTCCCTGTTCGGCAGCCTGCTGGCGCCTTATGCGCTCGATCAACAGTTCCTGGGCTATCAGTTGCTGCCACCCTCCTGGTCGCGTTACGGCAACGTTTCCTTCTTCCTGGGCACTGACGACCTCGGCCGCGATATTCTCAGCCGTCTGCTGGCCGGTACCGCCGCCACTTACGGCGCCGCACTGCTGGTCACCGTGGCCGCATCCGTTGTCGGGGTGATCCTCGGGGTATTTGCCGGCGTAACTCGTGGTTTTCGCTCTGCGGTGCTCAATCATATTCTCGACACCCTGCTCTCCATCCCTTCGCTGCTGCTGGCGATTGTGGTGGTGGCGTTCCTCGGGCCCAAGCTCGAACACGCCATGCTGGCCGTTTGGCTGGCGTTGTTGCCACGCATGGTGCGCACTATCTACAGCGCAGTACACGACGAACTGGAAAAAGAATACGTAGTCGCGGTGCGTCTCGACGGTGCCTCTACGCTGCAGATCCTGTGGTATGCCGTGATGCCCAATATTGTGGCGGTGCTGGTGACTGAATTCACCCGAGCGCTGTCGATGGCGATCCTGGATATTGCCGCACTCGGCTTCCTCGATCTCGGCGCACAACTCCCGTCTCCGGAATGGGGAGCCATGCTCGGCGACTCACTGGAACTGGTGTATGTCGCCCCCTGGACAGTCATGCTGCCCGGTGCCGCGATCCTGATCAGCGTGCTGCTGGTTAACCTGTTGGGCGACGGTATGCGCCGCGCAATCAATACGGGGGTGGAATAATGCCATTACTTGATATCCGCAACCTGACGATTGAATTTATGACGGCCGAAGGACCGGTCAAAGCGGTAGACCGTGTCAGCATGACGCTGAGCGAAGGTGAAGTCCGTGGCCTGGTGGGTGAATCAGGCTCAGGCAAGAGCCTGATTGCCAAGGCAATTTGCGGCGTCACCAAAGACAACTGGCGCGTTACCGCCGACCGTTTCCGTTTTGACGATATCGACCTGCTGCAACTGACCCCGCGTGAACGGCGCAAACTGGTCGGGCATAACGTCTCGATGATCTTCCAGGAGCCGCAGTCTTGTCTGGATCCGTCCGAAAGCATTGGCCGCCAGTTGGCGCAGGCGATCCCTGGCTGGACCTATAAGGGCCGTTGGTGGCAACGTTTTAACTGGCGCAAGCGCCGCGCGATTGAGCTACTGCACCGCGTGGGCATCAAGGATCACAAGGACATTATGGGCAGCTTCCCCTATGAGCTGACCGACGGCGAATGCCAGAAAGTAATGATCGCCATCGCCCTGGCCAATCAGCCACGCCTGCTGATTGCCGATGAACCGACCAACGCCATGGAACCGACCACTCAGGCGCAGATTTTCCGCCTGCTGGCGCGCCTGAACCAAAACAACAACACCACCATTTTGCTGATCAGCCACGATTTGCAAATGATGAGTAAATGGGCGGATCGGGTCAACGTGCTGTACTGCGGCCAAACGGTGGAAAGCGCCCAGTGCGAAGATCTGCTGGCTGCACCGCACCATCCTTACACCCAGGCGCTGATCCGCTCAATGCCTGACTTCGGCCGCGCCTTGCCGCATAAAAGCCGGCTCAACACCCTGCCGGGAGCCATTCCGTCGCTGGAGCATTTACCTATCGGTTGCCGCCTGGGGCCGCGTTGCCCTTACGCACAGAAAAAGTGCATTGAGACACCCCGCCTGCGCCCGGTGAAAAACCACCTGTTCGCCTGCCACTTCCCGCTGAACATGGAGGAGCAATAACATGGAAACGCTGTTGGAAGTGCGCAATCTGAGCAAAACCTACCGCTACCGTACCGGGCTGTTTCGCCGCCAGCACGTTGAGGCGGTGAAATCGGTCAGTTTCACCCTGCGCGAACGGCAAACGCTGGCCATCATCGGCGAAAACGGATCCGGTAAGTCGACGCTGGCCAAGATGCTGTCCGGCATGGTGGAGCCTTCATCCGGCGAGCTGCTGATCGACGATCATCGGCTTGACTATGGTGACTATCGCTATCGTAGCCAGCGCATTCGCATGATATTTCAGGACCCGAGCACGTCGCTCAATCCTCGCCAGCGTATTGGCCAACTGCTGGATGCCCCGCTGCGGCTGAATACCGAAATGGCCGCCCCGGAGCGCGAGCAGCACATCAACCAGACGCTACGCCAGGTAGGCATGTTGCCGGACCACGCCAATTATTACCCGCACATGCTGGCCTCAGGCCAGAAACAGCGTGTGGCGCTGGCCCGGGCGCTGATCCTGCAACCCAAGGTGATCGTTGCTGATGAGGCACTGGCCTCGCTGGATATGTCGATGCGCTCGCAGATCATCAACCTGATGCTTGAGCTGCAGGAGAAACACGGCATCTCCTATATCTACGTGACCCAGCATTTGGGAATGATGAAGCATATCAGCGATCAGGTGATGGTGATGCACGAAGGGGAAATCGTCGAACGCGGGAGTACCGCAGAGGTACTGGCTTCCCCTCTTCACGAACTGACCAAACGCCTGATCGCCAGCCACTTCGGTGAAGCCCTGACCGCGGACGCCTGGCGGCGCGACGGCGGCAGGTTCTGATCCTTCGGTCCTGAGATGCATGAGCCCCTCACCCCGGCCCTCTCCCCCTGGAGAGGGTGACGTCCGCTTAAGCCATGCCGGACAGACTTGTTGATCTACCCGGCACTGGCTTAGCCAATATCCTCAAATACAAATTACATTTTTGTTATATCTCATTATATTTTATTCCATTCAGTTATTGATTAGCACTTAACATTATTTTATCTCGTCAATCGAATCGGTGAGGATATCCCCTACGTTGAGCTTCTTAAACGACAGGATATCGCACTGATGAACAGCCCACGCCATCGCCAACTGGCGCAGTTTTTGCTCGCTTTAGCCGCAGGTTTCTCTGTTTATGGCCACGCACTGTGTTGCGACAGTCAGCGCTGATCCTGCCATTCCGTGCCCCTGTGTGGGCAGGTTGCCTTTTTATCTTGCCGCCGTTGCCTCTTGCAGCGGTGGCTGTTGTGCTTGATTAAGGACTATCCCCTATGGAACTACTACGTCGACAACATAATGCCCAGTGGTATCACGAAACCCAAAGCAGCGTGCGCGGTGACCAGCCGCTGGAACCCCAGGCGGCCGGTATCCGCGATCGCTTCCTGCTGGGGCTGGGCGCTTTTGCCGACGAAGCGCTGAATACGGCACTGACCGCACGCGCGGGGGTATTTAACGCCTCGCTGGCCAGTTACCACGTACTGTTCCCGGATCGGGTCGAATTAACGCGAACAGTGACATTGTCACCTTACGACCGTCTCAGTACTGCGCTGACGGTGGCACAGGTGACCGGTGTGCAATCCCTCTGTAGCCATTACGCTGCCCGCCTCGCCCCGCTGTACAGCCCTGACGCCTCCCGAGAAAGTAACATCCGCCTGGCACAAATCACCCAATATGCCCGTCAGCTCGCCAGTCAGCCGACCCTGATTTGCCCTAAAGCCTTACAACAGCTCAGCGACGTCGGGCTCAGCCCGGCGGATATTGTGGCGTTTTCGCAGATCATCGGCTTTGTCAGCTATCAGGCGCGGGTGGTGGCCGGCGTGGCCGCATTAGCCGGGCGGCCAACTGGCGTGGTGCCCGGTTTCCCTAACATAGCGGATGCTGAAAGTGTGCCCTTCACGACGGAAGAATTGACATGGCAAGCACGGCTGCCATCGGTGGTGCTGGAGGAAGCATGCGCTGAACAACTTGACGTGCTGGATCAAAGCCACCCCGACGCCCGCAGCGAGTCTTATTATCTGCTGCTGGCCCACGATGCTCCCGCGCTACGTGAGCGCAACGGCGTATTTAACAGTATCAACGCCGACGGCTATGGCCTGTCGGCGCGGCTGAAGGCACTGGCAACGCTGGCGGTTTCGCGCATTAACGGCAGTCGCTATTGTGCCTCCACCGTGGCGCAGGATATTGAGCATGACTTATTGGTCAATGCCCTATTCAGCAATATTGATCATGGGCTGGAGAGCACCGATAACCCGGTTTATCAGGCGGTGATCCGCGTGGCTACAGACCTGACCCGCACGCCGGAAAAATTCACTCCACGTAGCGTGCAGCCGTTGTTTAACAATGGGATGAATCAGGCCCAGGCGCTGGATGTGATCCTGACCGGGGCACTCTACGCCTGGGAGAACCGTTTACGCCAAACTCTGGGTGACACACAGTACTTCAACGAAAGCCAGGCGGAATAGTTACCGCAGCAGCCAACCGCGCGCGGCATCAAAAAAGTGCTGCGCCAATGGCGATGCGCGCCCTGGCTCGGCGGTGACCACTGCGGCGTGACGTGACATGGCTGCGATGGTCACCGGCCTGCGTTGTAGCTCCGGCATCATGGTCGGCAACAGGTTGCCTGGCGGAAACAATCCGCAGCCCAGGCCAACAAAAATGCCCTGCAGCAATTGGAATATCGAGGTGGTTTCCATACGTACATGCAGCGTCAAACCGGCTTCACGGAAGTTTTGATCAAGGTAGCGGCGGAAATAACGCGTCGGTTCCGCCAGACACAGCGGCAGTGCCGCCACCTCCTCCAACGTCATTGGCGTATCCCCTGTCAGTTCGGGGAAGTACTCAGGATGGAACACCAATTCAACGCCGGCGTCCGCCAATGGCTGCGACTGGAAATGCAGCTCCTGCAACGTGGAAAGTTCAAAGAAGCCGATGCCGATATCCACGGTATGCGCCGTCAACGCCTCCAGCAACTGATCGGCGCTCAACACGGACACCCGGTAGTCCAACTGCGGGAAACGCTCGCTGACCGCCTTTAACATTTGTGCCAGCGAAATGCTGCATTGAGGAACGGCACCGATGCGCAGCGTGCCGCTAAGGCCGTGCTTAAGCGACTCGACCTCCAGCTTCAGCCCCTGATAAACCGAGACAATCTCACGCGCCCACGACAGCACTCGTTCACCCTCAGCGGTAAAGCCTTCGAAATTGTTGCCGCGATTGATCAACGAAACGCCCAGTTCTTTTTCCAGATTTTTCAGCCGCATGGATAACGTCGGCTGGCTGACGAAGCTGACTTGCGCCGCACGGCCAAAGTGACGTTCACGCTCGAGATTACACAGGTAGATCAGTTGCTTAATATCCATAAAACGGCTCAACAAGTCATGACTGACCTGAGTATATCATCGCTGCTGGATTTCGGGCGCGGAGCGCTGCGCCCCGAGAGTCAGATTTTCAACTTCACATAGTCCATCAGGCGCGAGAACATGCCGCCCTGATTGACCGGCTGCAACACCACCAGCGGCAAGGTTTTCAGTACTTTGCCATTGTCACTGATACGAATTTCGCCGACCGACTGCCCCTGAGTCAGCGGAGCATCAAGACGCGGCGTATTGATCACATATTGCGCCTTCAGCTTATCCGCCTCGCTTTTCGGCAGGCTGAGATATTGATCCTGTTGGCTGCCCACCGCAACCTCATGGCGATCGCCGTACCACACTTTCTCCTGCCCCAGGCTTTGCCCAGCGCTAAACAAATGTAGGGTAACGAAATCACGCAGCCCCCAGGTCAGCAGTTTACGCGCCTGTTCTTCGCGCCCTTTTGGACTTTTACCGCCCATCACTACGGCAATCAGCCGACGGTCGCCTTCGGTGGCAGACGCAATAATGTTAAAACCGGCGGATTCGGTATGGCCGGTTTTCAGGCCGTCCACCCGCAGGTTTTTGTCCCACAACAGCCCGTTGCGGTTCTGCTGGGTGATACCGTTCCAGGTCAGCGATTTCTCGCTGTACATATGGTATTCCGCCGGTTCGCTCATAATAATGGCGCGGGAGATCACCGCCAGATCGCCCGCCGTGGTGAATTGCCCTGGGGCATCCAGACCGTGGACGGTTTCAAAATGGGTGTTTTGCAGGCCAAGCTGGGCGCTCTTTTCATTCATCAGTTTGACGAATGCGGCCTGACTGCCCGCCACGTAGTCCGCCATGGCTACGCAGGCGTCGTTGCCGGAGTCAATGATAATGCCGCGGCTGAGATCGCGAACCGTGACCCTGTCACCGGGTTTCAGGAACATCAACGAAGAGCCTTTGAACACCGGATTGCCCTGCGCCCAGGCATCTTTACCCACCGTCACCACGTCATCCAGACCAATCTTGTGTTGATCGAGCGCGTGATCAATCACCAACCCGGTCATCAGTTTGGTCAGGCTGGCCGGATTACGCCTTTGATCGGCATTTTCCTGTGCCAGTACCTGGCCAGTGGTGTAATCCATCAGCACGTAAGAGGCGGCGTCTATCGCCGGCGGGGTATTAAGGGGAAAGTTGAGTGGCGCATCTGCCGCCTGTACCGCCAACGGCAGCAAAATTCCGGTGATCACCGCCAATACTGAACGCTTCAATTGCTGTTCCTCAGGCCCTGCGGGCAAAGTAAAATACCAATATAATCCGAGGCATAGACTGCATTAATTGTGGCGAAAGCGGAATCATTACTCTTTTTCAGCACATGTCATTATGCAACCATTTGTTTGCCCGGGCCGAGCATGCGATAAACCGGCTCTATGCCGCCATAGCCCCATTCGATTAGACGCTGAAGCCGCACCCTCCTAAACTTGTGACATAAACACTGAAAGCGCTTAAAAAAGCGTTCACTTTTTAGCTACAACCACCTGCGAAGACCAAAATGAAATTTAAACCGTCAATAAAGCCTTATACCGGCGCGGCGGGCGGCTGGGGTTCACTCGAAGCCACCACTCGCTATGTGCTCGACAGCAAACAGACGCTGAAAAATCTGCGTAACCTGATGCGCGTAAATAAGGCCCGCGGCTTCGACTGCCCGGGCTGCGCCTGGGGCGATGATAATCACAGCACCTTCAGTTTCTGCGAAAACGGCGCCAAGGCGGTCAGTTGGGAAGCCACGCGTAATGCGGTCGAACCGGAATTCTTTGCCGCTCACAGCGTCAGCACTCTGCAGCAACAAAGCGATTACTTTCTTGAGTATCAGGGCCGCCTCACCCACCCAATGCGCTATAACGCCGAAACCGACCACTATGAGCCGATCGGTTGGCCAGACGCGCTGGCGTTGATTGCCCGGCACATCAGGCAAATGGATAATCCGAACCAGATCGAGCTGTATACCTCGGGGCGCGCCAGTAACGAAGCCTCCTACCTGTATCAACTGTTTGGTCGCATGCTCGGTACCAGTAACTTTCCTGACTGCTCCAACATGTGCCACGAAGCCAGCGGCGTCGGGCTGAAACAAAGCATCGGCGTGGGTAAAGGCACCATCCGTATGGATGACTTTGAAAAGGCCGACGCCATCTTCGTATTTGGCCAGAACCCCGGCACCAACCACCCGCGCATGCTGCACAGCCTGAAAAATGCGGCCAACCGTGGGGCGCGCATTGTCAGTTTTAACACCCTGCGCGAACGTGGGCTGGAGCGCTTTGCCGATCCGCAAAGCCCGATTCAGATGCTGACGCCCAAGTCATCACCGATCAGTTCGTCCTATTACCAACCCAACCTCGGCGGAGATATGGCCGCGGTACGCGGCATGGTGAAAGCTTTGCTTGAAGGCCACCGTCAGCACTTGGCGGCCGGTGAGCCGGGCCTGTTCGACCTGGCCTTTATTGAGCAGCACAGCGTCGGTGTGGAGAGCTATCTGGCCCAGGTGGATGCCACCTCATGGGAGCAAATCACCCAGCAGTCCGGCCTCAGCGAAGCACAACTACGCCAGGCGGCGGCCATTTATCAGGGTGCCGAGCGCGTGATCTGCACCTGGGCAATGGGTGTGACCCAGCATAAACACTCGGTGCCGACGGTACGTGAAATCACCAACCTGCAACTGCTGTTCGGTCAGTTAGGCAAACCGGGCGCCGGTCTGTGCCCGGTACGCGGCCACAGCAACGTGCAGGGCAACCGTACCATGGGGATCGACGAGAAGTCGCCCAAGGCGCTGCTAGACAGCCTGGAACAACATTTTAACTTCTCGCCGCGACGCGAACCGGGCCATAACACCGTAGAGGCGATTGAGGCCATGCTGCGTGGTGAAGTGAAGGTTTTGCTGGCGCTGGGCGGTAACCTGGCCGCCGCCGCGCCGGACACCGAACGCACAGCCCGCGCCCTGCGCTGCTGCGACCTGACGGTGCATATCAGTACCAAACTTAACCGTAGCCATCTGGTCACCGGCAAGGACGCACTGATCCTGCCAACGTTGGGCCGAACCGAGCAGGACTTGCAGGCCAGCGGCCCGCAGTACATCACGGTAGAAGACTCCTTCAGCATGGTGCATGCGTCCGAAGGCGTCGGCAAGCCGCTGGCGGAAACCCAACGCTCGGAAACCGCCATTGTCTGCGGTATCGCTGATGCGGTGCTGGGCAACCAACAGCTCGACTGGCTGGAGTTGGCGGATGACTATTCATTGATCCGCAATCATATTGCCGCCACCATTCCGGGCTTCGAAGATTTTAACCATCGCTGCGATCAGCCGGGTGGTTTTTATCTGGGCAATGCCGCCGCCGAACTGCGGTTCGATACGCCGAGCGGCAAGGCGGAATTCGGCGCGGCCCCGTTGCCGGACAGCCTGTTCCCGCAGTTGGATGGTCACCAGGCGCCCTTCACACTGCAGACCCTGCGCTCGCACGATCAGTACAACACCACTATCTACGGGCTGGATGACCGCTATCGTGGCGTGTATGGTCAACGAGAAGTGCTGTTTATTAACCCGGAAGATCTGGCCGTTCTGGATATGCAGGATGGCGAATTGGTGGAGATCGAAACCCTGTGGAATGACGGCATCACCCGCAAGGTAAGCGGTTTCAAACTGGTGAGCTACGATATCCCGCGCGGCAATCTGGCGGCTTATTATCCCGAGACCAACCCGCTGGTGCCACTGACCAGCTTTGGTGACGGCACCGGCACGCCGACCTCCAAGTCGATACCGGTGGAAATACGCCGTTGCGCCGCGCAGCCGACGCTGCGTATCGCCTGACCTGCAGCGCCCAGTTTACGCCGGGCGCGCTAATATCTCGATCGCCAACGGGCCCGCTTTTCTCTCCGGCGACTTTTGATGACTGGATATTCCCTATAATCACGCGCTAACGCGGTAAAACCGTGACGTTAGGCTTGCCCGCAGCGGGTGATTCGCGTAAAACTGTCAGCCGCAAATCTTGCCACTCACAACCCATTCACTGGACGATATGTTTCAAGATAACCCGCTGCTGGCGCAGCTTAAACAGCAACTTCACTCTCAGACCCCGCGCGTTGAAGGCGTAGTAAAAGGGACTGAGAAAGGCTTTGGCTTTCTTGAAGTAGACGGTCAAAAAAGCTATTTCATTCCGCCACCGTACATGAAGAAAGTCATGCACGGCGACCGGGTGAGCGCGACTCTGCACACCGAGAAAGAGCGCGAAATCGCCGAGCCGGAAACTCTGATCGAGCCATTCCTGTCGCGCTTTGTTGGCCGAGTGCAAAAGCGCGATGACCGCTTGTCAATCGTGCCCGACCATCCGTTGCTGAAAGACGCGATTCAGTGTCGTCCCGTGCGTGGCCTGAACCACAATTTCCAGGCCGGTGACTGGGCAGTGGCAGAGATGTGTCGCCACCCGCTGAAAGGCGACCGCGGTTTCAACGCCGATCTTACCCAATTCATTACCGATGGTGAAGATCACCTGGCGCCATGGTGGGTCACGCTGGCCCGTCATAATCTGGAAAAAGAAGCTCCGGAGATGATCGCCATCAGCGAGCCGGATGCTTCACTGCCGCGTGAAGACCTGACTGCGCTGAATTTTGTCACCATCGACAGTGCCAGCACCGAAGATATGGACGATGCGTTGTTCGTACAGGACAACGGTGACGGCTCACTGCAATTGACCATCGCCATTGCCGATCCGACCGCCTACGTCGAGCAAGGTAGCCCATTGGATGAAATCGCCCGCAAGCGCGCCTTCACCAACTACCTGCCGGGCTTCAACATCCCTATGTTGCCACGCGATCTGTCAGACAACCTGTGTTCACTGCGCCCGAACCAACGCCGTCCGGTATTGGCCTGCCGCGTGACCATCGGTGCCGACGGCGCCCTGGCTGACGACATTCGCTTCTTCGCCGCCGAGATTGAGTCAAAAGCCAAACTGGTTTATGACGAAGTGTCCGACTGGCTGGAAGGCATTGCCGGCTGGCAACCGCCAAGTGACGACATTGCACAGCAAATCACCCTGCTCAAGCGCGTGTGTGATGTGCGTAATTCCTGGCGCCACCAGCACGCTCTGGTATTTAAAGATCGCCCTGACTACCGCTTTGTTCTGGGCGAAAAAGGCGAAGTGCTGGAGATCGTCACCGAGCAGCGCCGCACGGCCAACCGGATCGTTGAAGAGTGCATGATTGCTTCCAACGTTTGCGCCGCTATTGTGCTGCGCGACCGTCTCGGCTTCGGCATTTACAACGTGCATACCGGTTTCGATCCGCTGCTGGTTGAGCAGGCGGTTACCGTGCTGCAGGCCAACGGCGTGGAAGCCGATGCCGAGAAATTGCTGACGCTGGACGGGTTCTGCGAACTGCGCCGTCACCTGGATTCACAGCCGACCCAGTTCCTCGACAGCCGCATCCGTCGTTCCCAAACTTATGCCGAGATCAGCACCACACCGGGCCCGCATTATGGCCTGGGGCTGGAAGCCTACGCCACCTGGACCTCACCGATCCGTAAATACGGCGATATGGTTAACCACCGTCTGCTGAAAGCCATTATCGCCGAGCAGCCCGCCGAAAAACCTCAGGATGAAGTCACCGTCCAACTGGCAGAACGCCGTCGTCTGAACCGCATGGCGGAGCGCGACGTGGGTGACTGGTTGTACGCTCGCTACCTGAAAGATAAAGCCGGCACCGACGAGCGCTTCAATGCCGAGATCATCGACGTAACCCGCGGCGGCCTGCGTGTACGCCTGCTGGACAACGGTGCAGTGGCCTTTATCCCGGCTCCATTTATTCACGCGGTGCGTGATGAAATGGTCTGCAGCCAGGAGACCGGCACCGTTCAGATCAAAGGCGAAGTCGTCTATCGCCAGGGTGATAACCTGCAGGTCACCATCGCCGAAGTGCGTATGGAAACCCGCAGCGTGATCGCCAGACCGGCGGCCTAACCTCGCGAGATTAATCGCACGCCAGACAAACACCGGACGGGTCAACCTCCGGTGTTTTTTTTCGTCGCTCAAGCAGCCGCGTCCCTGCTATTGCGCCACAGCCAGGTAAGCCTGGCCGCACACCCATCACATTGTTTTTACGTCATTACTCAACCTGCTTCACATTTCTCATCCGACTTGCTGTTCTTAACACACAAAACTCCTACTTTTAATTTGTATCCATTCTCCAATAAGAGCTTCTTTTTTTATTTCTGCGCACCTAGGAGTTGTTGATCATGAAAAACGTCAAGTCCGGGATCATCTGGCTGGCGGTGGCGTTGGTGGGCGCATTTGCCTTCGCCATGCTGGCGCTAAGCCGTGGGGAGCATGTCAATGCGGTTTGGCTAGTCGTCGCGGCGGTCGCCTGCTACAGCATCGCTTACCGCTTCTACAGCCTGTTTATTGCCAAGAAAGTATTTGAGCTCGACGATCGCCGCAAGACGCCGGCAGAACGTCGCAACGACGGGCTGGACTATGTGCCCACCAACAAATGGGTGTTGTTTGGACACCATTTTGCCGCCATCGCCGGTGCCGGGCCGTTGGTTGGCCCGATCCTGGCAGCACAAATGGGCTTTCTGCCCGGCACCATCTGGATCCTGGTTGGGGTGATGTTGGCCGGTGCCGTGCAGGACTTCCTGATCCTGTTTATCTCCACTCGCCGCGATGGCCGTTCGCTGGGTGAAATGGCCAAGCAGGAACTGGGGGCCTTCGCCGGGGTGATCACCATGCTGGGTGCGCTGGGGGTGATGATTATCATTCTGTCTGCGCTGGCGCTGGTAGTAGTAAAAGCGTTGGCCGACAGCCCATGGGGTCTGTTCACTATCGCCGCCACCATTCCTATCGCTCTGTTTATGGGCGTGTATATGCGCTTTATCCGGCCGGGTAAAATCGCCGAAATTTCGGTGGTGGGTTTTGCCCTGATGCTGCTGGCGATTATTTACGGCGGCAATGTGGCGCAAGACCCCTACTGGGGCCCGTTCTTCACGCTGCACGGTACTACGCTGACCTGGGTGCTGGTCGTCTACGGTTTTGTCGCCTCGGTGCTGCCGGTGTGGTTGCTGTTGGCACCGCGTGACTATCTGTCCACCTTTATGAAGATTGGCGTCATTATCGGGCTGGCGGTTGGCATTGTCTTCGCTATGCCGGAAATGAAAATGCCGGCGGTATCGCGCTTTATCGACGGTAGCGGCCCGGTGTTCGCCGGATCGCTGTTCCCGTTCCTGTTTATTACCATCGCCTGCGGCTCGATTTCCGGCTTCCATGCGCTGGTGTCCAGCGGCACGACACCGAAACTGGTGGAGCGTGAAAGCCATATCCGCTTTATCGGCTATGGTGCCATGTTGATGGAGTCCTTCGTGGCCATCATGGCGCTGATCTGCGCCTCGGTCATCGACCCGGGCGTTTACTTCGCCATGAACTCACCGGCGGCGCTGATCGGCACCACGGTGGAAAATGCCTCGCAGGTGATTAACAGCTGGGGCTTTATGATCACCCCGGAAACCCTGACGATGATTGCCAAAGACGTCGGGGAGCACTCGATTCTGTCCCGTGCCGGTGGCGCACCGACCTTTGCGGTAGGTATGGCGCACATCATTACCGAGGTATTTAACAGCCGCGCGATGATGGCGTTTTGGTATCACTTCGCCATTTTGTTCGAGGCCCTGTTTATTTTGACCGCCGTCGATGCCGGCACCCGTGCCTGTCGCTTTATGGTGCAGGATTTGGTGGGCGTGGCGATCCCACGGCTGGCCAACAACCGTTCGTGGTTCGGTAATCTGGCGGGGACTACGGTGGCAGTCGCAGGCTGGGGGTTCTTTGTCTATCAGGGGGTGGTCGATCCGCTCGGTGGCATCAATACCCTGTGGCCTCTGTTCGGTATCGGTAACCAGATGCTGGCATCGATGGCGCTGATCCTCGGTACCGTGGTGCTGTTCAAAATGAAAAAACAGCGCTACGCCTGGGTGACTATCCTGCCCACCGTCTGGTTGTTTATCACCTCAATGACCGCCGGCTGGCAGAAGATCTTCCATGAAAAACCGAGTATCGGCTTCCTGGCACAGGCGAAGAAATTCTCTACCGGTATTGAGCAAGGTACGTTAATCGCACCGGCCAAGACGTTAAAGGATATGGAAACCATCGTGTTCAGCAACCAGATTAACGCCGCGCTCTGTGCTTTCTTTATGCTGGTGGCGGTAACCATGCTGGTCTCCGCCTTCTTTGTGATCCGCCGTGCGTTGAACTCCAGCCAACCTACCGCTCAGGAGTCACCGATCGTCCTGCGTGAGAATGGGTAAACCTGCGATTGGGCGCGGCATGCAGCGCCCCTACTTCTAAACAACCGGGCACTTGGTCAGTGCCCTTTTCTTTGTTTACAACTCAGTTCAATAAATTAGTCCCAAAGGCCCCCTGCCAATCCTGTTCGAATTTCTCCACCGCCGCCTGTACCGCAGGTGCGGCAAGGAACTGTTCGGCAACGTCGACCGGCAAGGTGATGGCCTGGCAACCTGCCAGTAAGCATTCCAGTGCCTGACGCGGCGTTTTAAAACTGGCGGCCAGCACTCTGGCGCCTGGTGCATGCAGCGTCAGCAACTGCTGTAGCTCCTGCACCATCTTAATGCCGTCACCGCCCTGCGCATCCACCCGGTTAATGTAAGGGGCAACATACTCTGCCCCGGCCAGCGCCGCCAGCAATCCCTGACCCGCGCCGTAGACCGCCGTCCCCAGCGTAGGGATCGACATCGCTTTGAGTTTCTTGATTGCTGCCAGCCCTTCCGCGGTCGCCGGTACCTTCACCACCAGCCCTGGTACGCGCTGATGAAGCAGCGCCGCTTCTGCCACCATAAGTTCGGCATCGTTGGCCATCACCTGAGCAAACAGCTTACCGGTGCCTCCCAGCGCATCGCGCAGCGCCGGAAGCACCTCCCAAATCGGTTTCCCCTCTTTGGCCACAATACTTGGATTAGTGGTCACACCATGCAACGGAAGGATGCGCGCCAGGCGTTTCACGGCGTTCACATCAGCGGTATCGAGATAAAGCTCCATTACGGACTCCTGAATCTTCTGTGGGCGAATTCAAACTCTGAACATAGTAGGACATGCAATAGGTTTATATTTGATCGAAATCAAATCAACTTTCATTCGAAACAACTTTAATGAAAGCAGCAAAGCAACCGAATGACAGGTGACTCGTGATTTTCAATCTGCAGCGTTATTCCACCCATGATGGCCCAGGCATTCGCAGCGTAGTGTTTCTAAAGGGGTGCTCGCTTGGCTGCCTCTGGTGCCAGAACCCGGAAAGCCGGGCGCGAAAGGCAGACCTGTTGTTCGACCCACGCCTGTGTCTTGGCGGCTGCACACTGTGTACCGAAGTGGATCCGCAGGCTGTCCGGCGGATAGACGATAGCCTGGTGATCCAGCGCGATTTACTCAGCCATGAGGATTATGCCGCATTGGCTGCCCGTTGCCCAACCGGCGCGCTCAGCCTGTGCGGCAGCGCGATAAATATCGACGATATCATGGCCGAAGTTCTGCGCGACAGACCCTTTTATTTGCGCACCGGCGGTGGGCTGACGCTGTCCGGCGGTGAACCCTTTATGCAACCGACCGTGGCGGCTGAACTGCTGCGCCGCAGTCGTGAGGCCGGTATTCATACCGCGGTGGAGTCTTGTCTGCATACCCCCTGGTCATACATCGCCCCGTCACTGCCCTGGCTTGACCTGATGCTGGCGGATCTGAAACACGTCGATGAACGGCGCTTCAAACAGTGGACCGGCGGCTCCGCCAAACGAGTGATGGACAATTTTCGTCGGCTGGCCGAGCGCGGTACCCAAACTATTGTGCGCGTACCACTGATCCCGGAGTTTAACGCCGATCGCCACTCTGTCCGTGCGATTGTCGATTTCGCCGCCGATGAAGCCGGCGCCAAAGAGATTCATTTTTTGCCATACCACACACTGGGCATCAACAAATACCACCTGCTCGGCGAACCCTATCACGCTGCCCGTACCCCACTGGATGCGCCCGAACTGCTGGCCTATGCCGAGCAGTACGCCAACACCAAAGGGCTGACCGCTATTTTGCGAGGATAACATCATGACCACGCTGGACCTGACCACCCTGACCGCACGCACCCTGGCCCACAAGAACGCGTTGATCCATATCGTCAAACCGCCGGTTTGCACCGAACGCGCGCAACACTATACCGAAGCCTATCAGCAACACCTGGACAAACCCTTGCCGGTGCGTCGGGCGCTGGCATTAGCTAATCATCTGGCCAAACGAACCCTGAGAATAGAAAACGATGAGCTGATTATCGGCAACCAGGCCAGCGAATTGCGCGCCGCGCCGATCTTCCCGGAATATACCGTCAGTTGGATCGAAGACGAGATTGACCAGTTGGCCGACCGTCCGGGTGCCGGTTTTTCCATCAGCGAAGAGAATAAGGCCATCCTGCACCGGATATGCCCGTGGTGGCGTGGCCAGACGGTACAAGACCGCTGCTACGGCATGTTCACCGATGAACAACGGGCGCTGCTGGCCACCGGCATCATCAAGGCCGAAGGCAATATGACTTCGGGAGATGCCCACCTGGCGGTGAATTTCCCACTGCTGTTGGAGAAAGGCCTCGACGGACTACGCGACAAGGTGGACGAGCGCCGCAGCCGCATTCACCTCACCGACTGGCAAGAGTTACAGCAGGAACAATTCCTGAAGGCTATCGACCTGACCCTGGAGGCGCTGAGCGCCCATATCCTGCGCTTTGCCGAACTGGCCCGCAGCATGGCACAGGCGGAAAGCCGCCACTGGCGGAGTGAAGAGCTGCAGGCCATCGCGGAAAACTGCGAGTTGATCGCCCACCGCCCACCGCAGACCTTCTGGCAGGCGCTGCAACTGTGTTACTTCATTCAGTTAACGCTACAAATTGAATCCAACGGCCATTCGGTGTCCTTTGGCCGTCTCGACCAATATCTGTACCCCTGGTATCGCCGCGATGTCGAGCTGGAGCAGACTCTGCCACGTGAGCGTGCGATTGAAATGCTGCACAGCTGCTGGCTGAAACTTTTGGAGATCAACAAGATCCGTTCCGGCTCGCACTCCAAAGCCTCGGCAGGCAGCCCGCTGTATCAGAACGTCACTATCGGCGGACAACAGCTGGTCGATGGCTCACCCCGCGACGCGGTGAACCCTTTGTCCTATACCATTCTGGAGTCCTGCGGCCGCCTGCGTTCGACCCAACCCAACCTCAGCGTTCGTTACCATGCCGGGATGAGCAGCGACTTTCTCGATGCCTGCGTGCAGGTGATCCGCTGTGGGTTTGGCATGCCGGCCTTCAACAACGATGAGATAGTGATTCCGGAGTTTATCAAGCTGGGCGTGGAACCTCAGGATGCCTATGATTATGCGGCGATCGGCTGCATCGAAACCGCCGTCGGCGGAAAATGGGGTTATCGCTGCACCGGCATGAGTTTTATCAACTTCGCCCGAGTATTGCTGGCAGCACTGGAGCAAGGGCGTGATGCCACCTCCGGCAAAGTCTTCCTGCCCCAGGAGTTGGCGTTGTCGCGGGGCAACTTCAGCCATTTCGACCAGGTGCTGGGTGCCTGGGACAGCCAGATCCGCTACTACACCCGTAAGTCGATTGAAATTGAGTGCGTGGTCGATAGCGTGCTGGAAGAAAATGCTCATGACATCCTGTGTTCAGCGCTGGTGGACGACTGCATCGAACGCGGTAAAAGCATTAAGCAAGGCGGTGCAAAATACGACTGGGTTTCTGGCCTGCAGGTCGGTATCGCCAACCTGGGCAACAGCCTGGCGGCAGTGCGTAAACTGGTGTTCGAACAGGGTGCGATCGGCCAGCAGCAGTTGGCGGCAGCGCTGGCCAATGACTTTGACGGGCTGAGCGGCGAGCAGTTACGTCAGCGGTTGCTCAACGCCGCGCCAAAATACGGCAATGACGTGGATGAGGTCGACCAATTGCTGGTACGCGCTTATCAAAGCTACATTGACGAACTCGCGCAGTACCACAATACCCGCTTTGGTCGTGGCCCGATTGGCGGCACTTACTACGCCGGCACTTCGTCCATTTCGGCTAACGTCCCCTTTGGTGCCGCTACCCTGGCAACCCCTGATGGGCGCAAAGCGCATACGCCGCTGGCGGAAGGTGCCAGCCCGGCATCAGGTACCGACCATCTCGGGCCGACTGCCGTGTTCAATTCACTGTCCAAGTTGCCTACCGCTTCAATCCTCGGTGGCGTGCTGCTGAACCAGAAACTCAACCCGGCCACGCTGGAAAACCCGGTCGACCGTGAAAAGCTGATGTTGATGCTGCGCACCTTCTTTGAGACCTACCTGGGCTGGCACGTACAGTACAACATTGTGTCGCGGGAAACCCTGCTGGAAGCGAAGCAACATCCTGACCAGTATCGTGATTTAGTGGTTCGCGTTGCTGGATATTCCGCGTTCTTTACCGCATTATCCCCTGACGCGCAGGATGATATTATTGCGCGAACAGAACATACTATTTAAACAACAAATATTAGCGGCCGCACCTTGGTGGCCGCACATCAGGTTGATATGAATTCAAGACAACAGACAATATTGCAATTGGTTAACGATCGTCGGCGCATCAGCGTCAGCGATTTAGCTGCCGCTACCGGCGTTTCTGAGGTGACAATCCGTCAGGATTTGAACCTGCTGGAGAAACGCAGCTATTTGAAACGGGTGCATGGTTCCGCGCTGGCGCTGGAAAGTGACGACGTCGATGCACGCATGATGTCCAACTTCACCCTCAAGCAAAAGCTGGCGCAATATGCCGCATCGCTGGTTAACGACGATGAAACCATTTTTATCGAAAGCGGCAGTGCCAACGCGCTGTTGGCTCGCTACATTGCCGAACGCAAGCGCATCACGCTGATCACCGTCAGCCACTATATCGCCAACCTGCTGAAAGAGACCGACTGCGAGGTGATCGTGCTGGGCGGCCTGTATCAGAAAAAAAGCGAAACCGTGGTCGGGCCGTTAACGCGACAATGTATTCAGCAGGTGCATTTCAGCAAGGCGTTTATCGGCATTGATGGCTACCATGCGGACACCGGCTTTACCGGTCGCGATATGATGCGCGCCGATGTGGTTAATGCCGTGCTGGCGAAGGGCGTAGAGAATATTGTCCTGACCGACTCGTCCAAGTTTGGTCAAATACAGCCCAACCCACTGACTCAGCAGGGAAAAGTGCATCGGGTGATCACCGATTCCCGGCTGTCGCTGGACTATCAGCACCAGTTAAAACGCCAGGGAATACAGTTGGATATAGTAAACGACTAGGCTCCAGGCGGGGAAATGGTGGCCGTCACACGACGGCCTACCTGAGGGTTACTGACCGTAATAGGCATTTTTACCGTGCTTGCGCAGGTAATGTTTGTCCAATAGCGTCTGCTGCATGTTCGTCAGCCCCGGAGTCAGTTGGCTCGAAAAAATCCCCATGTAGGCAATCTCTTCCAGTACCACCGCATTGTGCACCGCGTTTTCCGCATCCTTTCCCCAGATAAAGGGGCCGTGTGAATGCACCAGCACCGCCGGTATCACCGCCGGATCCAACTGGCGTTCTGCAAAGGTTTCGACGATCACCCGGCCGGTTTCCCACTCGTAGCGGCCATTGATTTCCTCATTATGCATCTGGCGGGTACAAGGGATATCACCATAAAAATAATCGGCGTGGGTGGTGCCCCAGGCAGGAATATCCAGCCCCGCCTGCGCCCAGATGGTGGCATGCCGCGAATGAGTATGAACAATCCCCCCGGCAGCGGCAAACTCCAGGTACAACACGCGATGGGTATCGCTGTCCGATGACGGCTTTTTACTCCCTTCCACCACTTTGCCGCTTTCCAGTTCCACCACCACCATATCGTCACGGGTCATCAATGCATACTCTACCCCCGACGGTTTGATCACCATCAGCCCCTCACGGCGATCGACAGCACTGACGTTACCCCAGGTGAAAGTCACCAGATGATGGCGTGGCAAGGCCAGGTTGGCCTCTAATACCTGCTGCTTGAGTTCGTTAAGCATGTGTCTTTCCCGGTTAAGCCTGTTGGGAATATTGTCGGCAGGCGGCTCCTGAGAGGGTATGGCGTAAATCGCTAAAGACCGCGTAGCCTTCTGCTGGAAACCGAGAACTGTGGAGCACAGAGGAAATGGCCGGCCAAAAGCGGGTAAATGGACTTTAGGACTATTTACCTGTTTATCGTCAGGCAGAGGCTTATAGTGGATATTGGCAGAGAGAGCGCTTTTAGCTTTTCAATTGTTCTGCCTTTAACAAAAAATGCCATTTTTTATATCGATACGCTTTGGGAGCCAATAGCAGGCCGAATTTAGGGTTCATGCCTATACTTATAGGGCACTCCCATAAGCCAATGCTAAGGAGAAGTCACTATGATGATTATCAATAAACGTTTCGCCACCGCCGCTCTGGCGCTTACGCTGGTGTTTTCACTCAGCGCTTGTTCCAACATGTCCAAACGTGACCGTAACACCGCTATTGGTGCCGGTGCGGGGGCTGTAGGCGGCGCGGTGTTGACCGATGGTAGCGCACTGGGTACGCTCGGCGGGGCCGCCGTTGGGGGCATCATTGGTCATCAGGTAGGCAAGTAACCTGTCCGATCACTAGCCGACAGGCTGGCAAAAGCGTTTACGCTTTGACGTATTAACCATAATAAAGATTATTTCAGGTCTGTTTTACTTTTAGTCAATGGCATCATTGCCATTAACGGGTTAACGCCCGGCAGCATCACCCACTGCCATGCCGCAGCATTGCACCGCGGCATGGCAATTCCCCCAGGCGATTAACCGCCCGCCAGTTTGACCTTCATCCCTTTGGCTTCCAGCAGCTGTTTTAGCAAATCGCGCTTATCACCCTGGATCTCAATCACACCATCCTTGAGCGAGCCACCACAACCACACTTCTTCTTCAGTTCAGCCGCCAGTTTTTCCAGTGCCGCATCATCCAGATCGACGCCCGAGATCAGGCAAACGCCCTTCCCCTTACGCCCGCTGGTCTGGCGTTGAATGCGCACGATGCCGTCACCCTTGTCACGCTGTGGCTTAACCTCTTCCGGCTTGATGCGTCCGCTGTCGGTGGAGTAAACCAGACGGCTGTTATCGTCCTTCATCAGTAACTCCTCAGGCCAGTGAAGCGCGAATGGCGCTCAATGTAGCAGCAGGATCGGCAGATTGGGTGATCGGGCGCCCAATCACCATATAGTCAACACCGGCCGCCTGTGCCTGCACCGGCGTCATAATACGGCGCTGATCGCCGGCATCGCTGCCTTCCGGACGGATACCTGGTGTCACCAACTGGAACTGCTGGCCACAGGCCGCTTTCAGGCGTTCGGCCTCATGCGCAGAACAGACTACGCCGTCCAGTCCACAATCGCGGGTCAGACGCGCCAGTCGTTCCGCCTGCTCGGCCGGAGAGAGGTCGATACCGATAGCCTGCAAATCCTCCGCCTCCATGCTGGTAAGCACGGTCACGGCAATCAACAACGGCGCCTGCGCGCCATAAGGCAGCAACGCCTCTTTGGCTGCGGTCATCATCCGCGCACCGCCGCTGGCGTGGACGTTAACCATCCACACGCCCAGCTCAGCCGCCGCCGCTACCGCACGGGCGGTGGTGTTGGGAATATCGTGAAATTTCAAATCCAGAAATACATCGAAACCGCGGGCGTGCAAGTCGCGCACCAATTGTGGTCCAAACAGGGTGAACATTTCCTTGCCCACTTTTAGCCGGCAGTCCTGCGGACTGATACGATCGGCAAATGCCAATGCTGCGCCAATATCTGCGTAATCAAGCGCAACAATGATCGGAGATGATTTTAAGTCGTTGTTATTAATGTTATTTTCAGACTTCATTTCTTCTACCTTCTGTAAAATGGACATAACCAGGTAACAACCCGCCAAACTGACCGCCGCATTCTACATGCCAGCCGACAGAAATCCCAGCCGCAGCGCACCCTGCGGTTAAGTAATGTTAGGCCCAGGTTCGTCATCAAGCGTCAATATAACCCCGCTGCCATTAACCCAGGCTGCGTAAAGCGCCGTAAAGTTGCGTAAATTATAAATCAAATAATTTGAACAAGATGCTCAGCATTATCAGATTTTAAATCTTCCTGGATGCTTTATTATTCAACACATCGGAAGCGAACGGCTTCCAACCCAAACAAACAGACTGGAGTCTCTTATGAAAAGCATCAAATATTTTGCAGCAGCCGCCGCTATCGCCATGACCTCTTTCGCTACCTTCGCCGCTGAACCGGTAGACCTGCAGCAGGCCACCAGCCTGAGCGCATCCGGCGTCGTCTCTGCAGGCCATGCCACGACGCTGAGCAGCCTGGAAGCCAAACTGGCCGCCAAAGCCGAAGCCCAGGGCGCCAGCAGCTACCGCATTATCTCTGCCGGTGGTAATAACATGCTAAGTGGCACCGCCGTCATCTACAAATAAGCACTCTGGTATAGAGCCCGGCACGCCGGGCTCTACCTCAATACTCCCGCCTTATCGTTCATTATTCCCCCGATCAATGTTACAGAAATATTAAATTTTTATTACACACTAGACTCTCACTCCCGACTGGCTTAGCTTGAAGACAATCTTCCCGCAGAAAGGCTTCAAAATGAGCGAGATATCTACACTAACGATTAAAATCCCTCTGGAACTCAAAGAAAAAATTCGTGCCATTGCTGCCGATAACCAACTTTCTCTGAGCGCCGAGGTCTGTCAACGTCTTGAAAATAGCTTCGAGTTACCGGCCAAGGCGGACAAAACCGCTAAAAAATCGGCGGAGTTACATCACGGTGAAATTGACAATCAGGGGATTGAAGAGGAAATCGAGCAACCGCTGAACCAGAAAGAATTGAAGAAGTTGCGTCAACTGCTGAAAGGCGGCGTCAAAGCCGGCAAGAAAAAATAAATCGCTAACATCATAAAAAACGGGGCTATTTTAGCCCCGTTTTTTATTGCAGCTTATTGCCCATCCAGCCCACGAATCGGTTTAACCGATGACCAGGCCCGGCATGAAGGACAATGCCAATACAGCGAGTGCGCGGTAAACCCGCATTTATGGCAGCGATAACGCGGCTTGGTACGTATTTGTTCGCCGACCATATCACGCAGCAGCAACAGGCTTTCTTTCGCACGGCCATCTTCCGCATCTGCCAGGTGATAATCCATCAGGCGATAGAATACCCGCATCGTCGGGTGACGCTGGAGCTGGCGGTTGATATACACCTGCACCACGTCACGGCCTTCATTCTGCTCAATAATTTCCGCCAGCATCAGCTCAGCGGTGGCACCGGTATTTTCTTCAACACAGCGCTTGAGGAAGTCCGCCCAATCCTGTTGCTGCTCCAGATGCTGGTAACACTCATGCAGCATCGGCAAGGTTTCGCTCACCAGCTCTTTATCCTGGTTCAACACTCGCGTGAGCGATTCAACCGCCTTGGCGTATTCACCCTGCGCCATATAAATGCGCCCTACCATTATAGAAACTCGGGCGCACTGTTTATCTGCCGAGGCCGCTCTTTTCAGCAAGCCCATCGCCTTATCGAGATCGTCACTGCCCATCGCCTGCAAAGCCAGTTCGCAGTAGAAATGGGCGATCTCGATACGTTGTTTATCTTTACCCAACTTGACCAGTTTTTCCGCCACGTCGATGGCTTTTTGCCAATCGCTGGTTGCCTGGTGGATCACCAACAGTTGCTGCAACGCGGAAATGCGGAAATCTTCTTCGCCGATTAACTGGCCGAACATATCTTCGGCGCGATCGTACATGCCGGCGGCCATATAATCACGCCCCAGCTGTTGCACGGCCAAAAGGCGTTGTTCGAAGGTCAGGGAAGCGCTTTCCATCAGCGCCTGATGGATGCGGATTGCACGGTCTACTTCGCCACGCGAACGGAACAGGTTACCCAGCGTCAGGTGGGCCTCAACGGTGTTGCTGTCCTCTTTCAACATATCAAGGAACAGATCGACCGCTTTATCCTGCTGGTTGGAAAGCAGGAAGTTAACCCCGGCCACATACTCACGCGACAGACGGTTGGCTTCCTGTTGTTTGTCCTGTTGAGCACTTCTGCGCCCCATGTACCAGCCGTACGCGGCAGCCACGGGCAACAACAGAAACAGCAGCTCTAACATAGAAGGTTATTCCTTGCTGACAACGGACGGAGCTGCCGATTCAGCAGGTTGTTCAAGCTGCAGTTCCAGCCTTTTGATTTTGCGTTCGGCTCGCCCCAACGCAATGCGGGTACGCAGATAAAACAGGCCACAAATGACCCAGCCAAGAACAAAACCGGCGCCAAACAACGCCGCCAACAGGGTCGATACGCGGTAGTCGCCCTGCGCAACCAGATAGTTAAAACTCACAACCTGATCGTTATGCGCGCCCAACGTGACAGAAATCACGAAAATCACCAGAACCAACAAAAAAATCAGCAAATATTTCACATTCTTTCCCGCAATGCCGAGTTAATCGGATGAATTCTACCCTATAGCTTTCAAGTTGGCCGCTCTAGCGCGTCCATGCGCTCGCGGCATTTGTACATCCCTGTACAGCACAGCTAGGCGGCCAGCTCGCTCATCCCCAGGCGCTTACTCAAGTAAGTAACTGGGGTGAGCTAGTGCAGATAACAACGCTGCGACTTGAAAGATGACGGGTATATGCCAATACGTGGCTTCCCTAACCTTTAAGTTAGCATTTCCCATCGTGGCAGGGAAACCCTGCGGCACGATAAAACCACATATCTGCTGGCATATTCGACAGTAAACGACGCTCCCGAACAAATTAATGAGAAAGCTTCTCAAAATAATAGATTAATAAGGATGTGGGGGCATTAATAAGAATTACAATGACGGGAAATGTAAGCGGTTAATGCGGTGCCATGGCGACACCGCATTAAGTGACAGCGTCACCTGATTTTCTCTTCCGAGGTTCTTTCCGCAATTTCCTGCTGCTCTTGCGGCGGTGGCGTAAAAGGGCCAAACCAGCGTTGAGCCAACCAGCAAGCTATCGTCACCAACAGCCAGCTGATCAAGGTCGCCACTGCCAGATCCCGTGGCCAGTGCATGCCCAGCAGCAAACGGCTGCCCATGACACCTATTGCCCACACCATCAAGACCGCTACGGTCTTGTAGTGCCGTCGTGGCCACAACAACCCTACGCCCAGTAGCGCCCAACTGGCGGCAAACATCGTGTGGCCTGAAGGGAACGCAAAGCCGGTCTCAAACTGCCAGTGCTCACGTAGCCATACCGGTACCAGCGTTTGCTCCTGCAGTTGCTCTTTCACCAACGCGCCCCGCTCTTTGCGCTTGAGCGAGTAAAAGTGCTTTTCATCAATCTGGTGGGCCGACTCCAGCCACAACACAAATGGCCGAGGCTCCTGCACGCGATCCTTAATAAAGGACTTCACGCCCTGTCCGATCAGAATCGACGCGCTGAGCAACACCAACAACCCAATGGCCGGTTTGATACGAAAGCGCAGGCACCACAGAAACCAGGCGCCAAGAATAATACTGGTAAGGATACCCCAGGGCGAAGTGACAGTTTCAGTCAACCAGTACAGGCCTTTCAGCAGCCTGCCGTCGCCACCCGGTTGCCATTGCCAGCCGGAAATCCATACCGCCAGCGGCATCAGCAACAGCACTATTGCACCTGCTGCCGTACGTTTTGCAATCTCAAACATTCCCATCGTCCTTTGCATAAGCCAATTTGCAGTGTAACAATCTTGCAATATTGATAACACTCGAAAAATTAAACAGATAAACGGACTATCGCAATAATAGTTGGCTGAAAGCGTCGGATGCTGATTTGCTGAGCACCTCAGGGCAAGAAGTTATGGCAAAATAGCCGATAATTAACGAAATGCCGATCGTCGTTGTGCATTTAATACTGGTCAGCCAACTGACCCGGAAGTAGGATGCGCAACCATGATTGAATCGGAAGTATTTGTGGAGAGCAACATGCAGCTTAAACGGGTGGCAGAGGCCAAATTGCCAACACCTTGGGGCGATTTCCTGATGGTAGGATTCGAAGAACTGGCGACCGGGCACGATCATCTGGCACTGGTGTTCGGGGATATTTCTGGCGCAACACCGGTACTCTCACGTGTACATTCTGAGTGTCTGACCGGTGATGCCTTATTCAGCCTGCGCTGCGACTGTGGTTTTCAGCTGGAAGCCGCACTGGAGCATATCGCGGAAGAAGGTCGCGGTATTCTGCTCTACCATCGTCAGGAAGGTCGTAATATCGGTTTGCTGAACAAGATCCGCGCTTATGCCCTGCAGGACAAGGGCGCTGATACGGTAGAAGCCAACCACCAGTTGGGTTTTGCTGCGGATGAACGTGATTTCACCCTGTGTGCGGACATGTTCAAACTGCTGGGCGTGGATGCGGTGCGTTTACTGACCAACAACCCGAAAAAGGTCGAGATCCTGACCGAAGCCGGTATTAACATTACCGAGCGTGTGCCACTGATCGTCGGTCGCAACCCGAAGAACGAGCGTTACCTGGCCACCAAGGCCGCAAAAATGGGCCATTTACTGGACCAAGAGTAATTTCCCGCGGGAAAAATCAGGGCGCCATGAAAGGCGCCCTTTTTATTACAGCATTTTCCTGATCACGTAGTGCAGGATGCCGTCATTTTCATAGTAGGTCAGCTCATTGCCGGTATCGATACGGCAACGGGTATTGACCACTTCTTTGCGCCCATCGGCATAAGCGATCAGCACCGGCACCACTTGCCCTGGTTTGAGCGTTTGTAACCCGCTGACGCTGATCTGCTCATCACCACTCAGTCCCAGCGTTTTGCGCGTCACACCTGCCGGGAACTCCAGTGGCAGAATGCCCATACCAATCAGGTTGGAACGGTGAATACGCTCAAAGGACTCGGCAATCACCACGCGAACCCCCAACAGTCGTGGCCCCTTCGCAGCCCAGTCACGGCTGGAACCGGAACCGTATTCTTTACCGGCGATCACCGCCAGCGGTACCTGCTCCTGCTGATACTGCATCGCAGCATCGTAGATTGATAACTGATTCTGTGACGGGATATGGCGGGTATAACCCCCTTCAACCCCCGGTACCATTTCGTTACGGATGCGGATGTTGGCAAAGGTGCCACGCATCATGACTTCATGGTTACCACGGCGCGAGCCGTAAGAGTTGAAGTCCAGCGCCGCAACGCCGTGATCGCTCAGATAGCGGCCTGCCGGGCTGTCGCGTTTGATGTTCCCTGCCGGTGAGATATGGTCGGTGGTCACCGAGTCGGCCAGGATCGCCAGAATGCGGGCGTCCTTGATGTCCTGCACCGGATCCGGCTGCGCTTTCATGCTGCTGAAGAACGGCGGATGGCGAATATAGGTGGAGTCCGCCTGCCATGGATAGGTCGCCGAACCGGCAACCTGAATCGACTGCCAGTTGGCGTCACCGTCAAATACCGCACCGTATTCCTTATGGAACATCTCGGTACGCACTTCCTCGACTGCCAGGGCAATGTCCTGGCTGCTCGGCCAGATATCCTTCAGATAAACCGGCTGGCCGTCACGGCCTTCACCCAGCGGCTCGTTGGTCAGATCAATCTTCATACTACCGGCCAGTGCATAGGCAACCACCAAGGGTGGCGAGGCCAGCCAGTTGGTCTTCACCAGCGGATGAATACGGCCTTCGAAGTTACGGTTACCTGACAACACCGCACCAACGGTCAGATCGCCCTCTTTAATCGCCTGCTCAATAGGCTCAGGTAACGGCCCGGAGTTACCAATACAGGTAGTACAGCCGTAACCCACCAGGTTAAACCCAAGTTCTTCCAGGTAGGACGTCAACTTGGCGCTGTCGAAATAGTCGGTCACCACTTTGGATCCCGGCGCCAATGAGGTTTTCACCCAGGGTTTGGTTCGCAGCCCCTTTTTCACCGCATTCTTCGCCAGCAAGCCGGCGGCCATCATTACGCTGGGGTTGGAAGTGTTGGTACAGGAGGTAATGGCGGCGATCACCACCGCGCCGTTATGCAGATCGTGCTGCTGCCCATTAAGGGTGAAGGGCTTGAATTCGGATTTGCGTTGCTGGTTGCCGATCTCCAGCTCGGTAGCGGCATTGAAAGCCTTGGGCACCTCTGGCAGCGCTACGCGATCCTGCGGGCGCTTCGGCCCAGCCAGGCTGGCTACCACCGTCGACATATCCAGTGCCAGGGTACTGGTGAACACCGGTTCGTCGCCAGGATTGCGCCACATGCCCTGCACTTTGGCATAGGCTTCCACCAGCGCGATTTGCTCATCGCTGCGGCCACTCAGCTTCATATACCCCAGCGTCACTTCGTCCACCGGGAAGAAGCCACAGGTCGCGCCAAACTCCGGTGACATATTGGCAATGGTCGCTCGGTCAGCCAGCGGTAGATCCGCCAGGCCGTCACCGTAGAACTCAACAAACTTGCCCACCACGCCGTGTTTACGCAGCATCTGGGTGACGGTCAACACCAGGTCGGTAGCGGTAATACCCTCGCTGAGCTTACCGGTGAGTTTAAAGCCCACCACGTCCGGGATCAGCATCGATACCGGCTGGCCAAGCATCGCCGCTTCGGCTTCAATACCCCCCACACCCCAACCAAGAATGCCCAGACCGTTGATCATGGTGGTATGGGAGTCGGTGCCCACCAGCGTGTCCGGGTAGGCAATACGCTGACCGCTTTCGTCGGTGTGCCACACCGTTTGGCCAAGATATTCCAGGTTAACCTGGTGACAGATACCGGTACCCGGCGGCACTACGCGGAAGCGGTTGAAGGCTTTCTGCCCCCAACGCAGGAAGGTATAGCGCTCGTGGTTGCGTTCCATTTCGATACGCACGTTTTCTTCAAACGCTTCGTCATCGCCGAACTCATCAACGGTGACCGAGTGGTCAATCACCAGATCGACCGGTGACAACGGATTGACCTGGTCAACATTGCCGCCCAATCGCTGCACCGCTTCACGCATAGCGGCCAAATCCACCACCGCGGGCACGCCGGTAAAGTCCTGCATCAGTACGCGAGCCGGTCGGTAGGCAATCTCGCGGTCGGCATGACCGGTCTGTAACCAGCCGACGATAGCTTTAAGGTCGTCAACCTGCACGGTGTCGCCATCCACATGGCGTAGCAGGTTTTCCAACAGCACTTTCATTGATTTTGGCAACCGGTCGATATCACCCAGCTGTCTCGCGGCCAGTGGCAGACTGTAATAACGATACTCGTTATTCAGTGCAACCAGCTTATCCATACTCGTTTCACGAAGATCGGACGACATAGCTCCTCCATTTCTTATTATGCTTAAAACAGGGTAATCACTGAGGTCTTACTTAAAGATAACACAAAGATGATGTAACGTTTTGATAACAACACGTTTTGATCATAACGATAGGCAGAAGTAATCAAGAAGGGAGAAGTCGTTTTTTCCCAACGGCTTAGGCATGAGCTTCGCTGAGCACAGAATAGCAACAGGGCCATATTCCTGCGTCGATTGCTATCTGTTAAGGTTCCTTTCCAGCCGTTCGAAGAGCCACTTGCGACTTACCGCACGGCATCGGCCGTGATGCCAAAGTCATATTTTAAATCCAGGGAGAGAATAGTGGCATTTTTGGGATTCGTCAGTGAACGTGAGTGTCAGCGCTGGCAAAGCGCGCCGCCCTATATTCCCGCCTTCAGCTTTCATGAAAAACATCAGTCAGCCCCCATTAATGCCACACCTGAAGCCATTATTCAGGCGGTGCTTGCGCTGGATATGGCCGAGGACCCAATCATAAGCCGGTTACTGATGCTGCGTCAGTTACCCACGAAGCTGCGCCAATGGTTCACCAACACCAAAAACACTACGCCGGCCGCTGCATTTGGTTTCGACACTTTTACCCTGCTGCATCAGAACACTAATGAAATTTCTCTTGGATTGGCCGGTCGTTTCTGGCGCCCAACCATGGGGGTGGCAAATCTGGCCAATGCAGAAGAGTTTGCCCATTACAACGATCCCGCTGCGGCTAAGCTGGTGTTGCGCTTCAACGTCACACAGGACAATGCCGGATGGGCAATACTGAGTACGGAAACCTTCGTCTGGTGCCCTACGCCCCAGGTAAAAGCGCGTTTTGCCTGCTATTGGGGAGCCATTCGCCCGGCCAGCGGTTGGATAAGGCGCCGCACCCTGCTTGCCGTGCAGCAGAAACTGGCAATGAGAAACAGCTGACGAATGGATGCCGGTACTGGCAGCGTTCTGTGGGAGTACAAAGGGGGTATCAGAGGTGAACAAACCTGAAAAGATAAAACAGGGAGGGGTGGGTTCCCCTCCTGCTATCAGCCATTAACCTGACGGCTTACTTTTCCGGCAGTTTGATGTCTTTAAACATCGCTTCAATCTCTTCGTTGGAACGCAGCGCAACTGCGCTATCGACCACGTCACGCGTCAGATGTGGAGCGAAGCGTTGAATGAAATCGTACATATAACTGCGCAGGAAGGTGCTGCGGCGGAAACCGATTTTGGTGGTGCTGTAAGTGAAGATATCACGCGCATCCACCGTCACCAGGTCGGGATCCTGAACCGGATCCACAGCCATGCTGGCAATCACCCCTACACCAAGCCCCAGTCGCACGTAAGTTTTAATCACGTCGGCGTCAGTCGCGGTGAATACGATGCGTGGCGTCAGACCGGCGCGGTTAAAAGCGGTATCCAACTCGGAACGGCCAGTGAAACCGAAGGTATAGGTAACAATCGGGTAAGCCGCCAACTCTTCGATGGTGATGTGGCTTTTACCGGCTAATGGATGATCGGGTTTTACTACCACCGCGCGATTCCAGTGGTAGCACGGCAGCATGATTAAATCGTCGTAGAGGTGCAACGCTTCAGTGGCAATGGCAAAGTCTGCGGTGCCTTTGGATACGGCTTCGGCGATTTGCGTCGGCGACCCCTGATGCATATGCAGCGAAACACGCGGATAACGCTCAATGAAGCCTTTAATGACGTTAGGCAGCGCGTAACGTGCCTGGGTGTGAGTGGTGGCCACATACAGTGAACCTTTGTCCGGGTAGGTATGCTCGCCGGCGACGGCTTTGATGGCATCTACCTTGGACAGGACTTCACGGGCGATCCGGATAATTTCAAGGCCTGCCGGAGTCACCTGAGTCAGGTGCTTACCGCTACGGGCGAAAATCTGGATGCCCAGTTCATCTTCCAGCATCCGCACCTGCTTGCTGATACCGGGTTGTGAAGTGTAAAGCCCTTCTGCCGTCGAGGAGACATTCAGGTTGTGGTTAACCACTTCCACGATGTAACGAAGCTGCTGCAATTTCATATCTTATACCATCCTAGGTTAAACACTGCGTTGAGCCGCAGCCAGGTATATCGGTGTCGCCCCGGTATGCTGAAAAGTAACAAGCCATAAACACCGTGTTTCACCCAGACGCTGAAGAAACCGCCGTTGTTAATAAGCTTTAATCATAAAAAAACTTTTTATATAACCACTATATCACGCTACAGCTTCAAGTATAGATCCACGTCACACTGTGGTAACGATTATTTTGCATTGCGATCAAGGTGAAACCCAGGCCCAGGAGGAAAAAAACAGCCAAGGATAGATCCGTTAGCCCTCTTTGGCCAATAAAAAAACCAGCCACATGGGCTGGTTTTTAATGTTGCATTCAGGCTGCAAATTTATTTTTTGCCTTCAACCCATTTGCCATCGATGTAGAAAGCAGACCAACCAGTGGCTTTGCCGTCTTTCTCTGCCGAGACATACTGCTGCTTGGTCTTGCGGCTGAAACGCACCAGCGTTTTGTTGCCTTCCGCATCGGCCACCGGCGCATCCGCCAGATAACGCAGTTTTTCAGGCAGACGGTCCTTGAACCGGGCCAACTCTTCCACCAACGGCGCACGGGTTTCGCGCGATTTAGGGAAGGTATTGGCCGCCAGGAACACACCGGCAGCGCCGTCACGCAGAACAAAGTAAGCGTCCGACTTTTCGCATGGCAGCTCCGGCAATGGAACCGGATCTTCCTTCGGCGGTGCAACATCACCATTACGCAGGATCTTACGGGTATTTTTGCAGCTCTCGTTGGTGCAACCCATGTACTTACCGAAGCGCCCCATTTTCAGGTGCATTTCAGAACCACACTTATCGCACTCAACCACAGGGCCGTCGTACCCTTTCAGGCGGAACTCACCCTCTTCGATCTCATAGCCGTCACACGCCGGGTTGTTACCGCACACGTGCAGCTTGCGCTGGTTATCGATCAGGTAGCTGTCCATCGCCGTGCCGCATTTCTGGCAGCGACGGCGGGCACGCAACGCGTTGGTTTCCGCGTCATCCCCTTCGAGAATGTTGAGCACTTCTGTTTCCGGCACCAGGTTAATGGTGGTTTTACAACGTTCCTTCGGCGGCAATGCATAGCCGGAGCAACCCAGGAAAACGCCGGTGCTGGCAGTACGGATACCCATCTTGCGACCGCAGGTTGGGCAATCGATACTGGTCATCACCATCTGATTCGGGCGCATACCGCCTTCTTCCGGCTCTTTCTCCGCCGTTTCCAGCTGTTCGCTGAACTCGGCAAAGAACTCATCCAGCACCGCTTTCCACTCGGCCTGGTTGTTGGCTACCTGGTCAAGACCGTTTTCCATGCGTGCGGTGAAGTCATAGTTCATCAGCTCGCGGAAGTTTTCTTCCAGACGGTCGGTAACGATCTCACCCATTTTCTCAGCGTAGAAACGGCGGCTTTCGACTCGCACATAACCACGATCCTGAATGGTGGAAATGATCGAAGCGTAGGTTGAAGGACGGCCGATACCCCGTTTTTCCAACTCTTTTACCAATGACGCTTCGCTATAACGCGCCGGCGGTTTGGTAAAGTGCTGGCTTGGGATCAGTTTCTGCAGTTCCAGATCGCTGCCTACTTCAACATACGGCAAGGTGCGGTCTTCATCACCCTTACGCAGAGCAGGCATCACTTTGGTCCAGCCATCGAAACGCAGCGTACGGCCTTTGGCGCGCAGCTGGTAATCAGCGGCCTTCACCGACAGCGTGGTGGAGTCGTACTGCGCCGGTGTCATCTGACAGGCGACAAACTGGCGCCAAATCAGCTGATACAGTTTTTGCGCATCCGCTTCCATATCTTTCAACTGCTCGGCCAGCACGTTGACATCCGACGGACGGATGGCTTCGTGTGCTTCCTGCGAGTTTTCTTTGCTGCTGTACTGGTTCGGCGCTTTCGGCAGGTACTTGTCGCCGAAATTGTCACCGATGTAGCCCCGCACCATCTCGAGCGCATCCTGGCTCAGGTTGGTGGAGTCGGTACGCATATAGGTGATGTGACCGGCTTCATACAGGCGCTGAGCCATCATCATGGTTTTCTTCACGCCAAAGCTCAGACGGGTACTGGCCGCCTGCTGCAACGTAGAAGTAATATAAGGTGCACCCGGCTTGCTGCTGGTCGGCTTGTCTTCGCGATCCAGTACCGTATAACGGGCTTTTTCCAGCACGTTGAGTGCGGCGTGAGTCTGCTCACGGTTAACCGGTTTGAAGGGTTTGTCGTGGGCATGGGTCACTTCCATCTGCAGCGCGGTATCACCCTTCGCCAACAGATCGGCGTGCAACTCCCAGTATTCTTCCGGCACGAAGGCTTTGATGTCGCGCTCACGCTCCACCACCAGTCGAACCGCAACGGATTGCACTCGCCCAGCGGACAGGCCACGGGCAATTTTTTTCCATAGCAGTGGCGAGACCATGTAACCCACCACGCGGTCCATAAAGCGACGCGCCTGCTGTGCGTTGACACGGTCGATATTCAGTTCGCCGGGCTGTTTGAACGCGTTTTGGATCGCGTTCTTGGTAATTTCGTTAAACACCACGCGGCTAAAGCGTTTGTCGTCACCACCGATAACTTCCCGCAGGTGCCAGGCAATGGCTTCCCCTTCGCGGTCAAGGTCGGTTGCGAGATAAATGTGGTCGGCGTTTTCCGCTAACGACTTTAACTCGGCAACAACTTTTTCTTTACCCGGCAGGATTTCGTAATGCGCTTTCCAGCCATGGTAAGGATCGACGCCCATACGATTTACCAGCGCCGTCGTTGGATCTTTTTTAACTTTCTTCTTGGCTTTGTCTTCGGTTGAGTCAGCGCTCTTTTTGCTGGCTGAGCCACTGGTCGGCAAATCACGGATATGACCGACGCTGGACTTCACCACGTAGTCATTACCTAAATATTTATTAATAGTTTTGGCTTTTGCCGGGGACTCAACTATTACGAGAGCTTTACCCATATTTACCTTTACCTAATTTTATTTCTTCTAAAAAGAAGTCTTTTATCTCGCCTTGCCGCAGCGATTCGTATCTCTTTTTTATATTGCGGCAGTCTGGCAAGAGATCAACATGTTTTTTTCTATTGGCTGCTTAACTGCTCAACCTGAACGCAAGTTGTTGATCCTGGCCGCTATTCACCCATGCCCCAGAGGTATGGCTGTGTGAAACTCATTTATGGCGTAAACAAAACCTTCCACCCGACGCCGCAAAATCCCACACTGTACCTGATAAAAAGCGTCACGCAACCTAATTAGCACGGAAAGGCAGATTTCGCCAATCGGCAGATAGTGCTGGCCATCCAGACGGCAAATAAACCTTAGTCTGTTTGCGGATAAATGCGAACTGGCGTTAGAATATGTGCAGAATTTTTCATTGGAGTGTAATAAATGCGCGCTGAAACCTCACCTATTGCCCGTGAAGCCCTGCTGGAAGAAGCAAATAATCTAATTCGTCAGCATGATGATTATCTGCAAGGTATGGTTGCCACCGATGTTGAACAAAAAGGCAGCGTTTTAGTTTTCCGCGGCGAATTCTTTTTGGATCCGGACGGATTGCCAACAATAAAAACTACCGCAGTATTTAATATGTTTAAACACTTGGCCCACGTGTTTTCTGATAAATATCATTTAGTCGACTAAGCATTAAAAAGGGGCCCTGGCCCCTTTGATGTTTAATTCTGCGGTTTAAAGCAGTGGCTTTTCACCACGCTGCCACCAGCGTAACAGCAGACGATCGACACTTTCAGCCGCACTGCCGGTAAAACGGTCCATCATGCGTTTGCGACGTGCATAGCGCACCCCGACCACCTCGTGATTCTCCATTTCAGCGATCAGTAAATCGTCACTGGTGCCAATAGCGTCAATCAGCCCTTTCTCTTTCGCCTGAGTGCCGAACCAGTGTTCACCGGTCGCCACGCTGTCGATATCCAGCGATGGACGTTGCTGATGCACAAACTGCTTAAACAGCTCATGGGTGTCGTTCAGATCTTCACGGAATTTCTCACGCCCCTGCTCGGTATTTTCACCAAACAGCGTCAGCGTGCGTTTGAACTCGCCGGCGGTGTGCAGCTCTACATCAATATCATTCTTTTTCAGCAGGCGGTGGAAGTTGGGGATTTGCGCCACGACGCCGATTGAACCGATGATGGCAAAGGGAGCCGCAACAATGCGATCCGCCACGCAGGCCATCATATAGCCCCCACTGGCCGCCACCTTGTCTACCGCTACCGTCAGGCGAATACCGCCGGTGCGCAAACGTGCCAGTTGCGATGACGCCAGGCCGTAACCGTGTACCACCCCACCCGGGCTTTCCAACCGCAGCAACACTTCGTCTTGCGGCGTCGCCACCGCCAGCACCGCCGAGATTTCTTCACGCAGTGAGGTCACCTCATGGGCATCCATGCTGCCTTTGAAATCCAGCACGTACAGGCAAGGCTTGGTGGCTTCAACCGCACCGGCTTTAGCGCGTTGTTTCTTCAGTTTATCATCGGCCTTGGTCTGTTTTTTAAACTGCTTGTTCCAGGCCTTTTGTTCCGCATCACCCATGCGCGCCAGGCGCATATCACGCTGCATGTCGCGATATTGTTCACCGAGGTCAGTCAGCTGCAGTTCCCCTTTCTGGCGGTTCTTACGTTGCCCCAGGCTGACCGCCAGCAACGCCAGCGCGGCGATGGCAATCACTACCGTCGCGACTTTGGCCAAAAACAGGCCGTAAACAGATATAAACTCCACAGATTCCGCCTTTATTAACAGGTTGTTAGTACTATCTCATTCATTCTAGCCAACCGACGCAGTGGCTGTCGCGGCTAAATAAAAATTCCTTGTGCTACCTCTTTACTATGTGGGCGCATTTTGGCTTAACCAAGCCGCTGCTGTTCCGTTTTTGTTACAAAAGAATGCCGATTCTGCTGCCTAATCATTGAAAATACGATCCATTTAAGGCATATAACACGGATTATTCATCAACATGATGATCCAAATTCGCTGCGGGGCCTTGCATGCGGTCGAGCCTTAGCTCCTGTCATGGCCTCTCAACCCACCCCTCTCCCCGATGCAAGCGGGAGACCAGCCGCCAAGGCGCGAGGAATTATTGTGCATTACCAACCTAAACAAGATTTGCTGGAAAAACGTATTATTTTGGTCACCGGCGCCGGTGATGGTATCGGTCGCGAAGCGGCACTCACTTACGCAAAATTTGGTGCGCAACTGGTGCTGTTAGGCCGTACCGAAAGCAAACTGCAGGCGGTGCAAGCCGAAATCGCCAGGCTCAGCAGTGCGCCAACCTACATCATCACCCTGGATCTGCTGCATACCACTCAGGAACAATGCCAACAGGTGGCCGAAGAATTGGCTACTCATGTCCCGCGCCTCGACGGCGTGCTGCATAATGCCGGGCTACTGGGCGATATCGCCCCGATGGCCGAGCTGTCGATGGAGATGTGGAACGAGGTGATGCAGGTGAATGTCAACGCGACCTTTATGCTCACCCAGGCGCTGTTGCCGCTGCTATTGAAATCCAATGCCGGATCGCTGGTCTTTACCAGCTCCAGCGTCGGCCGTAGCGGGCGGGCTAACTGGGGTGCCTATGCGGTGTCCAAGTTTGCCACCGAAGGCATGATGCAGGTGTTGGCCGATGAATATAAAAGTCGCAATCTTCGGGTAAATTGCATCAATCCTGGTGGAACGCGCACTCAAATGCGCGCAACGGCTTTTCCGCATGAAGACAAAAGCAAGCTGAAAACTCCGGCTGATATTATGCCGCTTTACCTCTATCTGATGGGTGACGACAGCCGCCGTAAAACCGGCATGAGCTTCGACGCACAGCCAAACCGTAAACCCGGCGCCGCCGAATAAAAGGGGCTTTACCATGGCTGAAGATCGTCACCAACAACGTCAGCAACGCCTGAAAGAACAGGTCGATGCCCGTATCGCTGCGGCTCAGGACGCACGGGGTTTGCTGCTGGTATTCACCGGTAACGGCAAGGGCAAGACCACCGCGGCGTTTGGCACCGTTACCCGCGCCGTCGGCCACGGCATGAAAGCCGCCGTTATTCAGTTCATTAAGGGTGAATGGCCGAACGGGGAAAAAAATCTGTTGCAGCAACATGGCGTTGAATTTCAGGTGATGGCTACCGGTTTTACCTGGGAAACCCAGGATAAAGCCAGCGATACCGCAGCCTGTCAGGCCGTATGGCAACACGGCAAGCGCATGCTGGCCGACAGCAGCCTGGATCTGGTGCTGTTGGACGAACTGACCTATATGGTCAGCTACGGCTATCTTGAGCTGGAGGAACTGCTGGAGGCGTTACGACAGCGCCCTGCGCACCAAACGGTGATTATCACCGGGCGGGGATGCCATCGCGATCTGTTGGAACTGGCGGATACGGTCACGGAGATGCGGCCGGTGAAACACGCGTTTGACGCAGGTATCAAGGCGCAACAGGGAATTGACTGGTAACAGAAAGAAAACGCCGCAGCCCTAAGAGGGTTGCGGCGTGATGATTAGCTGCGCTTGCTAGGTTTGTTGCCAGGCTTACTGCCAGGCTTGCTGCCCGCAGTGCTGCGGCGACCGCTGCCGGCAACCTGTGTATGGCGCTTGACGGCACGGCGGATCTGATTGGCTTTCACGCGGCGACGTTCGCGCTCAATCGGCATCTTGCTAACGGTTTCCGGCTTCAATTCAACCAGTTCACGCAGATAGTTAATCGCCGGCAAATCCAGTTCAGTCCAACCGCCACGCGGCAGGCCTTTCGGCAGATCGATATCGCCGTAGCGTACGCGGATCAGGCGACTAACCTGAACGCCAACCGCTTCCCAAAGACGACGAACCTCGCGGTTACGCCCTTCGGTCAGGGTTACGTTGTACCACTGGTTGATGCCTTCGCCACCCTGGAAGCTGATGGTGCGGAAAGCGGCCGGGCCGTCTTCCAGCTGAACGCCCTTGCTCAGTTGCTTGATTTTTTCGTCATCAATCTGACCAAATACACGCACCGCATATTCACGTTCAACTTCACGGCTCGGGTGCATCAGGCGGTTCGCCAATTCACCGTCGGTGGTGAACAGCAGCAAACCTGAGGTATTGACGTCCAAGCGCCCTACCGCCACCCAGCGTGAGCCACGCAGCTTAGGCAGGCGATCAAACACCGTCGGGCGGCCTTCAGGATCGCTACGGGTGCAGAGTTCACCTTCTGGCTTGTAATACGCCAGCACACGGCAAACTTCTTCCTCGGATTCTTTAATTGAGACAACGTGGCCATCCAAACGGATTTTCATTGAAGCGGTGACTTCAACGCGATCACCCAATTTGGCGATTTTACCGTCGACGCTGACGCGGCCGGCTTCAATAATGGTTTCGATTTCACGACGCGAGCCATGGCCGGCGCGCGCTAAAACTTTCTGTAACTTCTCGCTCATTGAGCAACCTCTAGTGTCGCCTTCACAGGCGTCGGGGGGATGACTGCCGCGGCGTCAGGCGCCGCAGCAGTAACAATACGTTTACATAGATCGAACCGCGCATTATACAGGCTTTCAATGGGGTTGAAACCCACTTTATTGCCCGGCTGATTAATTACCGAGGAAATTGACGACCTCCCGATACACCGCATCCGGCCGTTCCAGAATACCGAGATGAGTACGGGCCTGTTCCAGTCGTACAACCGAGAAAAACGGATGCTCAGCGGCAAATGTCTGTTGTTGCCGCAGGTAATCGGCGTCACGATCAAGAGAGTAAATATGCCGACAAGCCGGGGGTGAGCTTAATTCACGCAGTCGGTTAAGCGGCGAATGGTATTGCCGATAGGCTTGTTCAATCGCCACGCCGGCCGCCTGCCAGACACGAAAATCTTCCCGTGCCATTTCAACGGTCAAATGATGTTTAACCTGCGGTTGCTCAATGCCACCTTGCCAGAAGTTAAACAAAGCATCGCGCGCCTCCAACCATTTTTCTGGCCATTGCATTTGTTGTACCGAATCGAAAAATTCCGCTTCGGGCGGTGTCATTATCCAATCGAGAAACACCATCCCTTGCGTCTGCTGTGGCAGGCTTTCGGCCAGCGCCACCGCAATCCAACTGGCGTGCGCGACAGACAGGGTCACAAATCGCTCCACCTGCAGTGCCAGTAACAGTTGCCGCAGATCCGCCAGCAAATCGTCGGCGCCCAGCGACAGCCCGGCATCGCGGGCTGACAGGCCGTGGCCGCGCCAGTCGAGGCTAATCACCCGGTAGTGTTGTTCTGCCAAAGCGGTGAAAGGGGCAAAAACGGTTTTCGGCTCACACCAACCGGGCAGTAATACCAGCGTCAGCGGACCTGAGCCGGAATCTTGATAATCGAGGGAAAGAGTACCATGGCGAAACGCTGTCATTTTATCTCCTGAACGTCATATTCCCCCATCGGTTAGGGGTGTTGTGCGTTAGCGGTAAAATGACAGCGTTTATCGATTTCATCGATTGGAAATGGTGCTAAATAATCGGCTTCGCACCTAATGAAAAAATACGCACTAAACGAACAGTTTTAATGCCGTTCGCAAGGGTAAGCGGCGGTTAATGCCAGCATAATCACCGAAGGTGCTGAGTAGTGCAGTTGTTCCGGGTGTTCATTTAAATACTGCATGACTGCATCTGATGCCATGCCAACGCTCATACCGGCATCCGGGCAAATATTGCGGTTGCCTTGCATCGAAAAGGTATCGAATACCCCAGCCACATAGCCCATAAACAACCCGCCATCGAGCGCTTCGGCAACGGTGGCTGCCCCGTCTTTATTTTTCACATAACCGCTGGTCTCAGACAGCAAGGCGCTGCCAGAATAAAAACCCGCGCTGGCCGCAGAGGAAAACAATATGGCCGCTAAAAGAGAAACACACTTAATCATCGCTACGCATCCTGCCTGATTATCAATTTTTGATGATTGTAGAATAGCGGCTTTAACGATAAATGACGTCGTTTCAGCCACTTTTCAGAAAATGAGCAAAAATTCCGGCAATAACTTAGCGGAAAGGCGCTGGGTCGCCCGCGCCCTCGCGCACCACTTCCGGCGCGGATTCGGTCAGATCGATGACGGTGGTTGGCTGCTGGCCCAGGAAACCGCCGTGGATCACCAGATCCACCTGTTTACCCAGATGATCGCTGATCTCTTCCGGATCGGATTCGGCAAAATCATTGCCCGGCAGCATCAACGTAGTCGACATCATCGGCTCGTTTAAGACTTCCAGCAACGCCAACGCAATCGGGTTCGACGGCACGCGCAAACCTATGGTTTTACGTTTGTCATTCATCAAACGACGCGGCACTTCCTTGGTCGCTTTCAGAATGAAAGTGTAGTTGCCGGGTGTGTTGTTCTTGATCAGTCGGAACGCGGTATTGTCGACATAAGCGTAAGTCGACAGCTCGGACAGGTCGCGACACATCAGCGTAAAGTTATGATTGCCGTCCAATTGACGGATGCGGCAGATACGTTCCATTGCCGACTTCTCTTCCAGCTTGCAACCCAGCGCGTAACCGGAATCGGTGGGATAGACGATCACCCCGCCCTTACGCAGCACATCCACCGCCTGGTTGATCAGTCGCGGTTGCGGATTGTCTGGATGAATATAAAAAAGCTGACTCATGACTTGCTCCTAAAAATGATGCACGCGGGCGGCGTCGCCCACGTTAAATCAATCGACCTTGGCCAGTTGTGGCTGCGGCCAGTCACGCCACACGGGTTCAACACCGCCGGGTAACCACAGTTTGCGACCCAGTTCGATCCACGAACAGGGTTGATGGAAATCAGAACCCTGCGACGCCAGTAATTGATATTCCTGCGCATACTTTGCCAGTTGCGAACGCTCATGCGGCGCCTGCTGACACTGCGCAACTTCCATGGCATCACCGCCATGTTCCGCAAAGTGCGCCAACAACCGCTTCAGCCATTTGGCCGTCAGGTCATAACGACCAGGGTGAGCTATCACCGCCTGGCCACCAGATTGATGAATCACATCAATGGCTTGTTCTATTGTACACCACTGGGGCGGAACGTAACCGGTTTTGCCTTTGGCCAGGTATTTCTTGAACACCTGAGCCATATTATCGGCCATGCCGATCTGCACCAGATAACGGGCAAAGTGGCCACGGGTCACCGCACCACCGTCCGCCAGCTTTTGCGCACATTCAAAAGCACCGTCGATACGCGCTTTAGCCAGCCGTACGCCTATTTCCTGCGCTCGCAGGTTACGGCGTTCAGTCTGTTCGGCCAACAATTGCACCATCGCCGGGTGCTCGGTCTCTATCCCGAGACCCACGATATGAATCTCGTGATTTTCCCACAGCGTGGAGATCTCTACGCCATTAACCAATTGCAACGGCAGCGACAATTCAGCAATGCTGGCGGCCGCAGCGGCCAGGCCGGAGGTGGTGTCATGATCGGTAATCGCCAAAACGCCTACCCGCATTTCAACCGCTCGCTGCACCAACTGCGCCGGCGTCAAATAACCGTCAGAGGCGGTGGTGTGGCTGTGTAAGTCGTAGAGAGTAAAGGCGGAGGGCTGGGGGTTGCTGTCTGTCAAAAGGAATATCCGGCAATGGCTTGGGTTTCTATCATACCCGCGATCGCCCGCCGGACGGAAATCTATTCTGGGTCACGTCCCCTTCCCCTTGATGAAAATAATTCACGCCTGGCGCTAAAACATTGTGCGAAAAGAGGGTTGACTTTATTCCTGCGAACCAGTTAACTAGTACACAAGTTCAGGGCAGTTCCCTGGTTGGATGATAAACAAGAGAGCATAGAAATGAATAAGCAAACTTCTCTTCTTCGTTGGTGGCGTCACTCCCTTTTTCGGGCGGAGTAATCACGCATACCTGTCATCTGACACTGCAGATTCCCTAAGCCCGCTGGTAACGCGGGCTTTTTTATGGACAAATTTTAACTGGAACCACCAATGATGAACATCAAACCACAACTCAAACTACTGAAGGCGGAGGCCAGTTACCGGGGCGATCCGACCACCATTTTCCACCAGCTGTGCGGCGCTCGTCCGGCCACCCTGCTGTTGGAATCGGCTGAAATCAACAGCAAGCAAAACCTGCAAAGCCTGTTGGTAATTGACAGCGCTCTGCGCATCACCGCACTGGGCCGCACCGTGACGCTGCATGCGCTGACCGCCAACGGCGCGGCGATGCTGCCGCTGCTGGATGAGGCCCTGCCGGCAGAAGTCCAGAACCAGGTGCGTCCTAATGGACGTGAACTGACTTTCCCGGTGATTGATGCGATTCAGGATGAAGATGCCCGCCTGCGTTCGCTGTCGGTGTTTGATGCACTGCGCACCCTGCTGACACTGGTCGACTCCCCGGCTGACGAACGTGAAGCGGTGATGCTCGGCGGACTCTTTGCCTACGACTTGGTCGCCGGGTTCGAAGACCTGCCGCCGCTGCGTCAGGAAAACCGCTGCCCGGACTTCTGCTTCTATCTGGCGGAAACCTTGTTGGTGCTGGATCATCAACGCGGCGTTGCCCGTCTGCAGGCCAGCGTTTTCACGGCCGATACGGCGGAAGAACAGCGCTTGCAACAGCGCCTGGAGCAGTTGCAGCTGCAATTGAAACAGACCCCACAGCCGATCCCGCACCAGAAACTGGAAAACATGCAACTGAGCTGTAACCAGACCGATGAAGAATACGGTGCGGTTGTCAGCGAATTGCAACAGGCCATCCGTCAGGGCGAAATCTTCCAGGTGGTACCGTCACGCCGTTTCTCACTGCCGTGCCCGGCCCCGTTGGCCGCTTACCAGACGCTGAAGGACAACAACCCAAGCCCATACATGTTCTATATGCAGGATGACGAATTCACCCTGTTCGGTGCTTCGCCGGAAAGCGCGCTGAAATACGACGCCGGCAACCGCCAGATAGAGATCTACCCGATTGCCGGTACCCGCCCGCGTGGTCGTCGCGCCGACGGTTCGCTGGATCTGGATCTCGACAGCCGTATCGAGCTGGAAATGCGGACCGATCATAAAGAACTGGCCGAGCATCTGATGCTGGTCGATCTGGCACGTAACGATCTGGCGCGCATCTGTCAGGCCGGTAGCCGCTATGTGGCCGACCTGACCAAAGTGGACCGCTACTCTTTCGTGATGCACCTGGTGTCTCGGGTAATCGGCACCCTGCGCGCCGACCTCGACGTGCTGCACGCTTATCAGGCCTGTATGAACATGGGCACCCTGAGCGGCGCCCCCAAAGTGCGCGCCATGCAGTTAATCGCCGCCTCTGAAGGCACCCGCCGCGGCAGCTACGGCGGTGCGGTCGGTTATTTCACCGCCACCGGCGATTTGGATACCTGTATTGTCATCCGCTCCGCGTATGTTGAAGACGGCATTGCTACCGTGCAAGCCGGTGCCGGTGTGGTGCTGGATTCTGTTCCTCAGGCGGAAGCCGATGAAACCCGTAATAAGGCACGTGCCGTGCTGCGTGCCATTGCCAGCGCGCACCAGGCCAAGGAGGTGTTCTGATGGCCGATATCTTACTGCTCGATAACGTCGATTCCTTTACCTACAACCTGGTCGATCAGCTGCGCGCCAGCGACCATCAGGTGGTGATTTACCGTAACCAGATTTCTGCCGACGTGATTATCGAACGCCTGCAGCAGATGGAACAACCGGTGCTGATGCTGTCACCGGGTCCGGGTACCCCGTCCGAAGCCGGCTGCATGCCGGAGCTGTTACAGCGCCTGCGCGGCCAGTTGCCGATTATCGGCATCTGCCTGGGACATCAGGCGATTGTCGAAGCCTACGGTGGCCACGTCGGCCAGGCCGGGGAGATCTTGCACGGCAAGGCCTCGGCAATCAGTCATGACGGCGAAGGCATGTTTGCCGGTATGGCGAACCCGCTGCCGGTAGCACGCTACCACTCACTGGTTGGCAGCAATATCCCGACCGAACTCACCGTTAACGCCCATTTTAACGAGATGGTGATGGCAGTGCGTAATGACCAGCATCGCGTATGCGGTTTCCAGTTCCATCCGGAATCGATCCTGACCACCCATGGCGCGCGTTTGCTTGAGCAGACTCTGGCCTGGGCGCTGGCGAAATAACGAGGGGAAACGACGATGCAAACTATTCTTGAAAAACTGTACCGTTCAGAGTCGATGAACCAGCAGGAGAGCCAGCAGTTATTCAGCGCCATCGTGCGCGGTGAACTGGAGCCAAGCCAACTGGCCGCCGCACTGATCAGCATGAAGATCCGCGGCGAACACCCGGAAGAGATCGCCGGTGCAGCCAAAGCGCTGCTGGCCGATGCCCTGCCGTTCCCGCGCCCGGATTACCCCTTTGCCGATATCGTCGGCACCGGGGGTGACGGCACCAACAGTATTAATATCTCCACCGCCAGCGCCTTTGTGGCGGCGGCGTGCGGCGCCAAAGTGGCCAAACACGGCAACCGTAGCGTTTCCAGCCGCTCGGGTTCATCGGATCTGCTGGCTGCATTTGGCATTCGCCTGGATTTGCCGGCAGAAGAAGCACGTAAGGCACTGGACGAACTGGGCGTGTGCTTCCTGTTTGCCCCGCAGTACCACACCGGTTTCCGCCATGCGATGCCGGTACGCCAGCAGTTGAAAACTCGCACGGTGTTCAACGTGCTCGGCCCGTTGATCAACCCGGCACGCCCACCGCTGGCGCTGATCGGCGTTTACAGCCCGGAACTGGTGTTGCCGATTGCCGAAACCCTGCGCGTACTGGGTTATCAACGGGCGGCCGTGGTACACGGCGGCGGTATGGACGAAGTGGCGATCCATGCAACGACCCACGTGGCCGAGCTGAACAACGGTGAAATTGAAAGCTATCAGTTGACGCCGCAGTCCTTCGGATTGCAAAGCTATCCGCTGGAAGCCCTGCTGGGCGGCTCGCCGGAAGAAAATCGTGACATTCTGGCAAGGTTGTTACAAGGTAAAGGTGACCCGGCGCACGCCGCTGCGGTAGCCGCTAATGTGGCGCTGCTGCTGAAGTTATTCGGGCATGAAGACCTGCGCCAAAATGCGCAGCAGGCACTGGACATGATTCACAGCGGGCAGGCTTACGAGCGTGTCACCGCACTGGCAGCAAGAGGATAAATGATGCAGGAAACCGTGCTCAACAAGATTGTTCGTGACAAAGCGCAATGGGTCGCAGCACGACAGCAACAACAGCCACTGGCCAGTTTTCAAAATGAAATCGTCCCAAGCGAACGCGGTTTTTACCACGCGTTAGAGGGAGCCAGAACGGCGTTTATTCTTGAATGTAAAAAGGCATCCCCTTCCAAAGGGTTGATCCGCGAAAACTTCGATCCGGTAGAAATAGCTTCGGTCTACAAAGATTTTGCCTCGGCAATTTCGGTGCTGACAGACGAAAAATACTTCCAGGGCAGCTTCGATTTTCTGCCGCTGGTCAGCAAAACGGTGACACAGCCGGTACTGTGCAAAGATTTCATTATCGACCCGTATCAGATCTATCTGGCGCGTTTCTATCAGGCCGATGCCATCTTGCTGATGCTGTCGGTGGTTGACGACGAGCAATACCGCAAGTTAGCCGCAGTGGCCCATAGCCTGAACATGGGTGTACTGACCGAAGTGATCAGCGAAGAAGAGCTGCAACGGGCCATTGCTCTGGAAGCGCGCGTGGTGGGCATCAATAACCGTGACCTGCGCGACCTGAGTATCGATCTGGATCGCACCCGTCAGTTGGCGCCACGCGTGCCACACGGCGTGACGGTGATCAGCGAGTCCGGCATCAACAATTACGGCCAGATCCGCGAGTTGAGCCACTTTGCCAACGGTTTCCTGATTGGCAGCGCATTAATGTCGGAAACTGACCTGCGCGCAGCCGTTCGCCGGGTGATACTGGGCGACAATAAAGTCTGCGGGCTGACCCGTCCACAGGATGCTGCCGCGGCTTATCAGGCCGGTGCCGTCTACGGGGGTTTGATTTTTGTCGGGCGCTCGCCGCGCTATGTTGATATCAATCGTGCCCGCGAAGTGATTGCCGGTGCACCGCTAAAATACGTCGGCGTGTTCTGTGACGCGCAGGTAGAGACGGTAGTACAGACCGTCGAGCGCCTGGGCCTGAAAGCGGTGCAACTGCACGGCGCTGAAGATCAAGCCTATATCACCGCCTTGCGTGCCAAACTGCCGGCCGACTGCCAAATTTGGAAAGCGCTGAGCGTAAAAGACCATTTGCCAAAGCGCGATTTGCTGCACGTTGACCGCTATCTGCTGGATAACGGCGCGGGTGGTACCGGGCAGCGTTTCGACTGGTCGGTACTGCACGGCGAAAACCTGGAGAACGTGATGCTGGCCGGTGGCCTGGGCGCGGATAACTGTGTTGACGCGGCCAAACTTGGCTGTGCCGGTCTGGACTTTAACTCCGGCGTTGAGAGCCAGCCCGGCATTAAGGATCCTGCCCGCCTCGCAGCGGTGTTCCAGACCCTGCGCGCTTACTGAAGATCATTAACGGATAATAACGGGAACTATAATGACGCTGCTTAACCCCTACTTCGGCGAATTTGGTGGCCAATATGTGCCGCAGATTCTGATGCCGGCCCTAAAACAACTGGAAGAAGCCTTTGTCAGCGCTCAGCGCGACCCAGAGTTTCAGGCTGAATTTATTGACCTGCTGAAAAACTACGCCGGTCGCCCAACGGCGCTGACGCTGTGCAGAAACCTCACGGCCGGTACCAAAACCAAGCTGTACCTGAAGCGTGAAGACTTGCTGCACGGCGGCGCGCATAAAACCAACCAGGTGTTGGGTCAGGCATTGTTGGCCAAACGCATGGGTAAAACCGAAATCATTGCCGAAACCGGTGCCGGTCAGCATGGCGTTGCCTCGGCCCTCGCCTGTGCCTTGCTCGGTCTGAAATGCCGCATCTATATGGGTGCCAAAGATATTGAACGCCAGTCGCCTAACGTATTCCGCATGCGCCTGATGGGTGCGGAAGTGATCCCGGTACATAGCGGTTCTTCTACGCTGAAAGACGCCTGTAACGAAGCGCTGCGCGACTGGTCCGGCAGCTACGAAACCGCCCACTATATGTTGGGTACCGCTGCCGGCCCACACCCGTACCCTACTATCGTGCGTGAATTCCAACGCATGATCGGTGAAGAAACCAAAGCGCAGATGCTGGAACGCGAAGGCCGCCTGCCGGATGCGGTACTGGCCTGTGTGGGTGGCGGCTCCAACGCCATCGGCATGTTTGCCGACTTTATCGATGATACCAGCGTAGGGCTGATCGGCGTTGAACCCGCAGGTCTGGGTATCGAAACCGGCCAGCACGGTGCGCCGTTGAAACACGGTCACGTTGGCATCTATTTCGGCATGAAAGCGCCGATGATGCAGACTTCCGAAGGCCAGATTGAAGAGTCCTACTCCATTTCCGCCGGGCTGGACTTCCCTTCCGTTGGGCCGCAGCACGCCTATCTGAACAGCATCGGTCGCGCCGAATATGTGTCGATTACCGATGACGAAGCGCTGGACGCATTCAAGGCGCTGTCACGTAGCGAAGGGATTATCCCGGCGCTGGAGTCTTCCCACGCCCTGGCGCATGCGCTGAAAATGATCCGTGAAACACCGCAAAAGGAACAGATCCTGGTGGTTAACCTGTCCGGCCGCGGCGACAAAGACATATTTACCGTTCACGACATTCTGAAAGCACGGGGAGAAATCTGATGGAACGTTACCAGCAACTGTTCGACCGCCTGGCAAGCAACAAGGAAGGCGCCTTCGTCCCGTTCGTGACCCTCGGCGATCCTAACCCGGCATTGTCATTGCAAATCATCGATACCCTGGTTGAAGCCGGCGCCGACGCGCTGGAGTTGGGTATCCCGTTCTCCGATCCGCTGGCTGACGGTCCAACCATTCAAAGTGCGGCGCTGCGCGCTTTCGCCTCTGGCGTCACGCCGACTCAGTGCTTCGAAACGCTGGCCGCTATCCGCCAGAAACACCCCAGCATGCCGATCGGCCTGTTGATGTACGCCAATCTGGTGTTCCATAAAGGCATCGATGCGTTTTACCAACGCTGTGCCGAAGTGGGCGTAGACTCGGTGCTGATCGCCGACGTGCCGTATGAAGAGTCTGCGCCTTTCCGTGCCGCCGCTATCCGCCATGGTATCGCGCCAATCTTTATCTGCCCGCCCAATGCAGACGACGATTTGCTGCGTGAAATCTCCTCACATGGCCGGGGCTACACCTACCTGCTGTCACGTGCAGGCGTAACCGGAACCGAAAGCCGCGCCCAGTTGCCACTGCATCATCTGGTGAACAAACTGCGTGAATACCATGCTGCGCCACCGCTGCAAGGCTTTGGTATCTCTGAGCCGGCCCAGGTGCGTGATGCACTGCAGGCCGGGGCTGCCGGGGCGATATCCGGCTCGGCGATCGTCAAGATTATCGAGCAAAACCATACGCAACCGGCCGAAATGCTGGCGCGACTGGCGACCTTCGTCAGTGAAATGAAAGCCGCAACCCGGGCATAATTGGCCAGCAACGGGCGCAGAGGATCTGTGCCCGTTGTTAACATATTGTTTCTCTTCAAAGTTGTGCTATTTTTTACAGCCTGGATTTGAACAAACCCAATTCTTGTCTCACAATTAACCTTGCGCGTTGGGCATTTCTTTATTTGGGGGAATGCGCTATGTTTTCAGGTGAATACCCAAATGTAGTTTCAACAATAACATTGCATGGAGAGTAATTTATGAAGCTATTTAAAACCCTTTCGGTCTTATGCATGGCAGCCGTTGTGGCATTCGCAGTGAGTGCCTGCGCGCCAACAGCGAAATCTGAAGGGACTGGCGGTTATATTGACGATACGGTAGTGACGACCAAGGTGAAGTCAGCGCTGTTGGCGGATAAAACCATCAAATCTACCGAAATCAGCGTCGAGACCTTTAAAGGTCGTGTGCAACTGAGCGGCTTTGTCAGCTCAAGCGCCGATGCCAACCGTGCGGTACAGGTGACTCGTGGCGTAGCGGGTGTGAAATCCGTTGAGAACGTCATGAACATCAAGTAGTAAAAGTAAAACGGAGGCGCTGCATGCGCCTCCCTGTTTCACCCCTGTCAGAAGCGGTACCCTGCCCCGAACATAAACACCCACGGATCCAAACGCGTATCAATGCTGTGATGGTTACCGTCCGCATCGTCAAAGCGAGCTTTGGTTTCGATGTTCATCCACCACACTGACATGTTCAGCATCCAGTGTTCATCCAGGTTGTAATCCAGACCCGCCTGCGCGGCTACGCCCCAGGAGTCTTTCAAACTCAGGTTGCTCAGCCCGGCACTTTTACCGTTATCGTTGAATTTTTCATCGAAGAAGGTGGTGTAGTTAACGCCCAGCCCCAGGTACGGACGCAGTTTGTCCTGTTTGTCGCCAAAATAGTATTGCGCCATCAGGGTCGGGGGCAAATCGTGTACCGTCGCGATATTGCCGTTCACTGCGCCACCATTCAGCCCTACCTTGTGGCGAAACGGCGTTGCGGCCAGCAGTTCGACGCCAATATTGTCCGTTACCATATAGCCGAAGGTCAGACCAAGCTGGGTATTATTGTCGGCACTGAATGAGCCTTGCCCCAGCACGTCGTCCGATCCGGCATTTGGCCGCACAGTAGCAGCGCCTGCGCGGAACAGAAAATCGCCTGCCTGATGCGCACTTGCCAACATAGGGGCCATCATTGCCGCCAATACCACCAGAGTTGTCTTTTTCATTATCCATTCCATTTGTGTGGTTATCATCCAGGGGGAATATACCTACTTACGGGTATTTATGATCCCATCGAGATCACATCTTATGTGTAAAAGTTTTAATTCCTACTAAAAACAAGGTTACCTAAGAGGCTAATAAATCAAGGATTGATCTGAATCAAAAAACGCCTTTTGTTGCAAATTATCTACATGTTCAGTTGCCAGGGCGCGGCTTGAAAGACGACGGGGAATGTCGATGAGGCTGATTGCAGAAGAAATCGTCACAGTGCACTTCGCGGGGTGCCACAGCGGCCTGGAACAGGGTACAATCGCCCACTGATTTTGATTTATCTCTGTTTCTCGATGCCAAGGAGTCTGCATGCCTATCACGGCCAACACGTTGTACCGTGACAGTTTTAATTTTTTCCGTAACCAACTGACCAGTATTCTGATGCTGGCGCTGTTGACCGCGTTCATTTCTGTGCTGCTCAATCAGGCTTTCAGCCCTGACGTCGAGCAGTTGAAGATCCTGAGCGCAACGGAAGGTGACTTTGCTGCATCCGCCGGTATGGGGATCCAGGAAATCATTCAACAAATGACGCCTGAGCAACAGATGGTGTTATTGAAGGTTTCAGCCGCCGCCACTTTTTCCGCCTTAGTGGGCAACGTGTTGCTGGTTGGCGGGATGCTGACATTGATTCGTCTGGTTTCTCAGGGGCAGCGCATCAGCGCACTGCGCGCTATCGGTGCTTCCGCGCCGGAACTGCCGCGTTTGCTGCTGCTGCTGTTTATCTGCACGCTGTTGATCCAGCTGGGCCTGACGCTGTTTGTGGTGCCGGGCGTGATCATGGCGATCGCCTTCTCGCTGGCGCCGGTGATTACGGCTACCGACAAGAAAGGCGTTTTCGCTTCGATTAAGCTGAGCTGCAAGTTGGCGTTCGCCAATGCGCGGGTGATTGTTCCGGCGATGATGTTGTGGCTGGCAGCCAAGCTGCTGGTGCTGTTTATGGTGAGCCACCTTTCGGTGCTGACCCCGAACGTCGCCAGCGTAGTGCTGACCGCCCTGAGCAACCTGGTTTCGGCCCTGTTGCTGATTTACCTGTTCCGTCTGTATATGCTGCTGCGCAGCTAATCTTGCGGTAGAAATCCAAAAGGCACGCTTCGGCGTGCCTTTTTGTTTATTGAGCCACGGCCGGTTCCGCCTGTTCCTTACTTTGGATCAACTTTAGCGCCAGGTACAAATCCGGTACCAGGATCAACTCCCGGTCGCGCCCCATCCGATTAATACGGAACCAGCGCGTCAGTTCGGTTCGTCGCCCTGCCAGCACCAGCTTCACGTTACGCTGTAACAAATCACGTTTCAATTCGTCGATGGCCGCCAGTACGCTGATATCGGCATGGGTAAAGCTGGCAACGGCGTCCACCACCACCCAACGCGGCTGGAACGGTGTGCTGTCCACCAGGTTCAGGATCCGCCGTTTGAAATACGCCACGTTGAAATAGGTCAGCGGCGAGTTGAAGCGATACATCATCACACCGGGTACCGCTTTAATGCCGTTATTGTTGCCCATCGAGTGGATCATGCCTTCCTCATTGACGCCCAACAGCTGCTCAGTCGGGCGGAACACCGTGCGCAGAAACTGCATCAGACCCAGTAAAACCGCCAGGCCAATACCGCTGATCACCCCCACCAGCAATACGCTAAGGAAGGTAAACATCGCCAGCCGGAAGGCCTGAGCATTGCGTCGCCGCATGATCCAGATGCCACGAATATCCAGCAGCGACCAGGCGGCATACATCAGCACCACGCCCAACCCCGCGACCGGAATAAACTGTAGCGGCGCCATCAGGAACAACAGCACGAAGGCAATCACCGCCGCCGCAATGATCGACACCAGTTGGCTCTTGCCGCCGTTGGCATCATTGACCGCGGTGCGTGAATCCGCCCCGCTGATGGCGAACCCCTGCGACAGCGCCGAGACGATATTCACCAGCCCGAGCGCACGAAACTCGGCATCCGCATTCACCTCGTAACCGTTTTTCGCCGCGAAGCTTCGGGCGGTCAGCATCATGCTGACAAAGCTCACGACGGCCAAGTTGAGCGCCGGGATCACCATGTCACGTAGCAAACCCGGTTGAAAATCCGGCCACTGTACTATCGGCAAGACATCACTAAAGCCGCCGACCGTCACCACACCATGTTGCTGCAGCTTGCATGCCCAGGTAATAAACGTGACCAGAACAATGGCAAATAACGGTGCCGGCCAGTTGGGACGCCATTTTTTAAACCCGATCAGCGTAACCAAAGCCAGTAACGAGACCGCCATGGTCAGCCAATCACTGTGCATCAGGTTGCCTGGCAACGCGTAAATACGTTCGATCAGCTGCGCCGGGTGCACACCAAATCCGAACACCTTGCCAATCTGATCGACCATGATGGTAATCGCCACGCCGTTCAGCAACCCGCTGAGTATCGGTCGTGAGAGTAAATCGGCCAGTGCGCCCAGTTTGAAGCGGCTGGCCAACAGACACCAGGCGCCCATCATCGCCGTCATCATAATGGTCAATTGCCAGTGACGTTCCATATTACCCGCCGCCAACGGGGTCACAACGGCGGCAATCACTGCACAGGTCGCCGCATCCGGCCCGACAATCAGTTGGCGTGAGGAGCCGAAAAACGCATAGGCCACCATGGGTAAAATACAGGAATATAACCCCACTATCGGGCTGACTCCGGCCAGTTCGGCGTAGGCAATCGCTACCGGTAAGGCCACGGCGGCGACGGAAAGCCCGGCGCGGATGTCCGGTTTGAGCCAACTGCGTTGATACCCTAATAAATGCGTCAAACCGGGCGTAAGCGCCTGGAGAGATTTCCACTGCATAAACTGTTTTCCGTTATAAATTATCCGGCTATTATTGCGCGTATCATGCGATGCCAATGCCGTGCTGGCAATCTGCCCGCCGCGAACTCGCGACCTCAATCGTAAGTTTATGCAAATTCCTGCTTTCATGGCGGAAATCCGGCGGCCAAACGCCGATAATCAGCAGTTGCCAGCGGTACACAGAGCCCGCCAAATCCGGTATAGTCGGCCGATGAACAGATGATGGATTGATTTATGAAGCAGTTTCTTGATTTCCTCCCGTTAATTGTCTTTTTCGCTTTTTATAAGCTCTACGATATCTATGTGGCCTCTGGCGCATTGATTGTTGCTACCGCCCTGGCGCTGGTGTTCACCTGGTTCAAATACCGCAAAATCGAGAAGATGACTCTGATCACCTTCCTGATGGTGCTGGTGTTCGGCACTTTGACGCTGGTGTTCCATAACGATTTGTTTATCAAGTGGAAAGTGACGATCATCTACACCCTGTTCGCGCTGGCGCTGCTGATCAGCCAACTGGTGCTCAAAAAACCGTTAGTGCAACGCATGCTGGGCAAAGAACTGACGCTGCCGGATAAGGTCTGGAACAGCCTCAATCTGGCCTGGGCGGTGTTCTTCCTGGTCTGCGGCCTGGCAAACATCTACGTCGCCTTCTGGCTGCCTCAGAGCGTTTGGGTTAACTTTAAAGTGTTCGGCCTGACCGCGTTGACGCTGGTCTTTACTCTGCTCAGCGGCGTTTATATTTATCGGCACATGCCGGAAGAACAGAAAAAATAGTTACAAAATTGTTAATGCCCGTAGCCTTTGCTACGGGCAGTATAGTGAAATCCCTTCTTTGATAAGCAGACAGCTATGACTCAACAACGACCTTTACCCAGTGGCGAAATGGTGCTGCGAACGCTGGCGATGCCGGCAGATACCAATGCCAACGGCGATATTTTTGGCGGCTGGCTGATGTCGCAGATGGATATCGGCGGCGCTATTCAGGCCAAAGAAATTGCCGAAGGCCGCGTAGTCACCGTGCGAGTGGATGGCATGACCTTCCTGAAGCCGGTCGCGGTAGGTGACGTGGTATGTTGCTACGCGCACTGTATCCGTACCGGACGCAGCTCGATCACCATCAATATCGAAGTGTGGGTCAAGAAAGTGTCTTCCGCCCCTATCGGCCAGCGCTATCGCGCCACCGAAGCGGTGTTTACCTATGTTGCCGTAGACGATGAAGGCAATTCACGCGCCCTGCCCGATGGCAAGATGAACTTCCGCGTCGGATTCGAAGAATAAGCCTTAGCGCCAGGATTCTTTTTCAAAAAGCCCGATGTGACCCATCGGGTTTTTTTATTGATGCTGATTACCCGGTGCCGCAATACCCAGTTTCGATAACGCCTTTTCAACGTTAAAGGCCTGAATCTTGATTTTGCTTGTGTATAATCAACCGGGTACCCTCACGACCTGGGGCGCCTATGGGTATTCTGTTAAGGGATGCGCACTATCAATCCATCTTGTGACATAAAACTGAGGTTATAAGTAGAGAATGGCTACCCTTAAAGACGTTGCACTCCATGCCGGTGTCTCTGTAACGACAGTATCGAATTTTATTAATAATAAAAAAAAGCTCAAAGATGATACCCGGCATAACATTCTGGAGGCTATTCAAGCTACCGGCTACCGACACAATGCCCTGGCCGCCTCATTGAAGAAAAGCTCTGCGAGCCTGAGAAGCATTGGCATCATTTCCATCGTTGACCAAAATCCCTTTTTCTCCGAGTTATTCTTCAAGCTGGAAAATGAGTGCTTCAAGCAAGACTTTACCGTTATCTCCTGCTTCCGCCATAAAGATAAAGAGGATTTACACACCTACATTAATCTGATGTCGGGTCGCGTTGACGGAATCATCCTTATCTCGTTAAAGCGCGATAAAATCGATAACGTAATCAAACATATCCATGCGGTCCCCGTCGTTGCCATCGCTTTCGATATCGGTGATGTAATGAGCCTCTGCGGCGGTACGGAATTCAATTTACACAATGAGACCGGCGGCTACATAGCCGGTAGATTTTTGCTGTCCAAAGGGCACAAAAAAATTGCCTGCGTTACCGGCCCAAAAGCGTTAAAAACCACGGTGAATCGCATAGCGGGTTTGAAAAAGGCACTTGCAGATTTTAACCTGCCGGAAGACTCAGTCGATTTTATCGAAGGGAATTACACCTATCAGAGTGGCGTTGATGCCATGTATCAACTATTTTCCTCCGTGGCGTTGCCAACGGCCATTATCTGTCATAACGACTTAATGGCCATTGGCGTACAAAATGCAGCGAATGAGTTAGGTTTGAAAATACCCAGAGAACTCTCGGTCATTGGCTATGATGATATAGAAATGTCCAAATTGTCTTTCCCGTCACTCACCACGGTCAGAATTCCTTTGGACGACATTGCTTACCAGGCGCTGGAAGGGTTGAGCATGAAAATGTCCACCCCAGGCAGTAAAGCAATAATATCCGCCACGCCCAGCCTGGTTGTCAGGGGCTCAGTCAGTGAACCCACCGATTTTGGCAAATGACCGTCAAAAACGCGTAGTCTAAGCGGTAACCCTCTCCGCCATGGTTGCCATATAGAGATCAAGCACGCCCCGATGGTCAACCTGAACGCAGACCCGTTGCTGAGGTTTGCCACTCCACTCATCGATAGGGTAAGGTTTCGCCCCTTCCTTAAGCAGGGTATGCCCGATGGCCGGCCCCTCGGTAATCACCCGTACAGCACCGACTTTTACCTCAAACAACTCGGGCGCAATGGCATAGGCAATGGCCGAGGAGTCATGTACATAGAATCCATCCATGCCGATCTCCCTCTTATGAAAATCAGCGTAAAAACGCGTGATATGGTAAATGAACTCACCGTAGCGGGCTGAATTGATGCGCAAACGCTCAATATATTCGCTGCTCATCACCGTTTGCTGAGTGACATCCAGTCCGACGACGGAAACCGGCCAGTTGGTGGTCATCACCCTATCGGCTGCATGGGGATCACCGATGATATTGGCCTCGGCAAAAGGGGTAACATTGCCCGTATGACCGTTATGGCCAAATGCCCCGCCCATAATAATCACCTCTTTAATCAGGCTGGCGATACCGGGATCCTTTTCAACCGCCAGGGCAAGATTGGTCAACCTGCCGACGGCAATCAGCGTGATTTCACCGGGATGCGCTTTTACGCTATCGATGATGTAGTCATGTGCCGCTCGCTTATCAATACCCTGGTAATCCCCCGCGGGGATATCTATATCCCCCAAACCATTTTCGCCGTGAACGAAAGTGGTCGCCTCACCCGCCGCTACCACCAAAGGCGTATCCGCGCCCACGGCGACATCAGCAGTCAGGCCAAACCGCTGCTTTATATACAGGGCGTTTCTTGTGGCATTCTCAATGGTCGCATTGCCAAAAACCGTGGTAATGCCCACCAGCTCAATCTGGTCACTGGCATGCGCCAATAGCATCGCCATAGTGTCATCAATACCGGGATCCGTATCAAAAATGACTTTTCTCTTCATAAGTATATTTCCTTTGTGGATTTGGAATTTTCAACCTTCTCAAGGATCAGGCAGGCGACAACGCAAACGCATACGGCAGTAAAACCCAGGGCAGTCATGACCATCGCACTGGCAACCCCGAACCGCGCAACCATGGCGGCAGACAAGGCCGGCGAAATGGTGCTGCCAAGGGTTCCGCACGTCAGCAAGAAGGTGACGAGCACCGCGGGTGAGTTTTTAACCTGCTGAGAGCCAACAGAAATCCCTAATTTATAGACACACGAGGTCAGGAAACCGAACCCCAGGGTGGCGGTCAAAAAGACTTTCGGGCTATGGGTCATGCTTAAGTAGAAGGTTACGACAATGGCGATGACAGAGACCGTCACCAGCATGACCCTCGCGGGGATCTTATTCACTAATATGGCGGCGGCGATTAAGCCAAACACGGATGGCCCCCAATAATTTCGCACTGCCGCACCGGAATCCGTCGAAGATAAACCAAACGCCTGCTGCAGGTAGCTGGGCGACCAGGTCAGGAAAGTGCTTTGGGCGAACAGATAGATACCCAGCGCTAACCCCATCAGAATCACTCTGGGGGTCATAATCTGTTTGAAGTTAAATCCGGAAGCGCTGGCGTTGGCTTCACCTCTCGTGTTTTCCGCCAAATCCCCTTTCGGGTATTGCAAAACAAAGGTGCTGATAAACACCAGTGCGGCAATAATGCCGACCAATCCGTAAGCATTGGTCCATTGCATGTTTGCAGCGATGATCATTGTCGCCACCGATGGAAAAATAAAACCTGAGGCGCTAAATGCACAGTCGGTGGCGATAAAGGCGGAAGCGCGTTTGTTTTCATCAAAAACTTTGGAGATCAGTACGGCGCCGCCTGACAAACCGGTACCGCAGCAGGCTCCCAAAACAAACAGATAAAACGAGACGACAAACGGATTTCTGACCTCGAGAAAGACCAATGCGGCCATAACAATCAGAAAAATTGCATAGGTGGCTCGCAAAATGTGGCGGATCTCAAATCGGGAATACACCACCATCGAGATGAATGTTCCCAGGAGAGTACCGCCGGTCAGGTACGAGAACATGGCCGCGGCGTCCGTAATACTGATATCCAGATATTGAGACATCGGACTAATGACAATGCCTATTTGAGTGAGGAGTCCGGCCATCACCATGTAGGTCATAAATGAGACTGACAGTAAACTTGCTTTGTAAGAACTCATAGCTTTCCCCGAAAAGGTTTAACGTTACACCAATTTATTTTGTTTTATGCACCTTTTTATTGAAGTGATCGGGTTCACAATTCGTTCAGAAGGCTGTTATTAATACGACAAGTGGGATGGGGATCGTGTTTTTTTGAGGTTAATCCAGAGAATTAACCCCAGAGTAGGGTTTTTATTCATTAGGCCAGGGGCGAATCAACTAAAGGTTTATCGTTACACTCTTTTATTTCCAACAAAATTTCAAAGCGAAGACGATGTTTTACCGGGTCGCAGACAGCAAAAAGGGTCGCATGGCGACCCTCTTCGTTATAAAAAAACCATCTCAGTGTCAGTTCATTTCCGTGGTGCCATTAATTTTAAAGCGAATGTTTACGGTACGATCTTTCGCTTCTTTGGCTTCATAACGCCACTTGCGTAATGCCTGTTTCACCTCACGCTCAAACATATTGCGCGGCTCCGCAGACAGGATACGCACGTTACTCACACGACCATCACTGTCAATATCAAACTGCACCCGCACATTGCCTTCAATCTGCAACGCTCTGGCGCGCGGCGGATAAATCGGATCGGCACGGCTGATCGGTTTCGGCCCCACATCTCGTGAATTGCCCTGAATCGGTGCTGCCGGCCCCTGCTTCACCGGAGCCTTATCGATAGGCTTGGCCGGTTGGTTATTTTCAAACGGCGACGGCTCACGCGGTTCGGTTTTCTGTGGTTCACGCTTAACCGTTTTTTCGACCTTCGGCTTCGGTTTTGGCTTCGGCTTGGGTTTTACCGGCTCCGGCTTCAGTATCGCCTTCGGCGGCGGCTCTGGGAGCGGTTCCGGCTCCGGCTCGGGTTCCGGCTCTACCTGTGGCTCTGGCTCAGGTTCGGCCGGTGCAGGCGGAGGCGGCTCTGCCATCGCGGCGGTATTGATCATCATGACGCTGATCGGCGCATCTTCAGGTTTAGGCAACTCCATCACTTCCTTGACAGAAGCATAGAGCAGACCCGCCACCAGGGCGCTATGTAAGCCAACAGACAGGATAATTGGCACGGACAAACGGCGATTAAGGAACATCTTTTTTAGCGGCATAATGATTCTGTTTCCTCTGGTTCGCCAAGTTTAAATGCAAATAGCAATCATATTCAATAACGAATGGCAAACTATCGCTCTAATCGTCATTATTCATCGCTAAAACCTGCAAACTCATGGGGATATTAACCTTTCATTTGCCTTTTAACTTAGGCTTTTACACGCTTCATTAACCTGATTTACCGCCGCCGAAAATAAAAAACCCGCCGTAGCGGGTCATTCGTCACCAATGCAGCGTTACTCTTCATCGCCGTAATACAGCACGCCCAGTTTGATCAGCGGCCGGCCCTGCGCCTTGCGATGCAGGTTGCTGTCACGCAGCGAATAGACGCAGCCACAGTACTCCTGCTGATAAAAGCGTTCGCGCTTGCTGATCTCAATCATCCGCGACGCACCGCCCTTTTTGCGCCAGTTGTAATCCCAATACTCCAGGTCCGGGTATTTTTCCGCTGCGCGCACGCCGCAGTCGGTGATTTGCTGCATATTCTTCCAGCGTGAAATTCCCAGCGAACTGGATATGGTGTCGTAGCCATGCTCATGCGCGTACAGCGCAGTGCGTTCAAAACGCATGTCGAAACACATGGTGCAACGGATCCCGCGCTCAGGTTCGTGCTCCATTCCTTTGGCGCGAGCAAACCAGTTATCGGTATCATAATCGGCGTCGATAATAGGCACGCCGTGCTGCTCGGCAAAGCGGATGTTCTCATCCTTGCGCAGCAGATATTCTTTTTGCGGATGAATGTTCGGGTTATAGAAGAAAATGGCGTATTCGATGCCAGAAGCCTGAATAGCTTCCATCACCTCACCGGAACAGGGCGCACAGCAAGAGTGCAGCAGCAGTTTGCTTTTGCCTTCAGGCAAGTCGAGTTTATCTCTAACCAGTTCCGTCATTTCCTCACCTCTGGATCCTTGTCTCATTAAATCGCGCGGCCGCACTATACGAATAAAAGCTAGTCGCTTCAAGGCATAAGCGCCAGCCGCAGGCAAAATCCAACGGGCAGGCATTCCCATGTATCCCCTTTTGCGCTACTTTACATTTACCGTTCTATAGCAATGATTTTAAAGGTGAAACATGCTTTATCTGATCTACGCACAAGACGTACCCAATTCATTGGAAAACCGCCTGTCGGTACGCCCGGCCCACCTGGCACGCCTGCAGACACTGCGTGATGAAGGCCGTTTGGTGGTGGCCGGTCCCAATCCTGCCATCGACAGCAACGACCCAGGCAGTGCCGGTTTTAGCGGTTCTACGGTGATTGCGGAATTCGCCTCACTGGCGGACGCCCAAGCCTGGGCCGAGCAGGATCCCTACGTTGCCGCCGGCGTTTATGCTGACGTGACGGTTAAACCTTTTAAACAGGTGTTCTGATTTCAATTGCACCCCATTGGCCTCTGTCGCCGTGGGGTGTTTGCCGATATACGCCATGTTTAGCGTTCCATGGCACAACCGCATGCTATGGTGAATTAGCCGACGTACTCATAGACTAAAATGACTGTACACACATACAGTCATTGAAAACTATGAGGATCTAAATAATGAACACCTGCCCTAATATCGCAACATTAAGAACGACTATTCCTACCGCTGCCGGTGAGCTGATCACCGTAACCGCCTATAATGACGACTGGAGCACCAGTAATCTTCAACCTACTGGAGGCGGTGTTTTTGTCGCAAAAGCGCAATCGACCCCAGCAGACGACGGTGGCATGTTTATTCGCCCTAATGCGTCGTGGGTGTGGCTGCGCGTATTAGAAGTAGCGGGCACCGTCTCGCCTTATATGTACGGCGCGAAAGGCGATGGTATTGCTGACGATACCGATGCGATCCAAAAAGCTCATGATTACGCCAGTTCGCGGGCAACCACCAGCGGTGCACGAGTGTTGAAAAACGGCAATCTTATTTTTGGAAATGGTCGTTTCAAATGTATGACAAAACTAACCTTTGATACCAAAACCGTCGATTTTGATTTTTCCGGTGCATTACTGGATTTCACAGCAATGACACCTGGCACTGCAGAACTTCACAAGGCTGCCATCGACTGGAAAAATAATGCCGGTTATGCCCAAGGTAATCTTAGTGCTAAAAATCTGCGAATGATCGGCCCTGGCGCTGACTCGTTTATTGATGGAATGGCATTCTCTACATCGCTTTCAGGCAGCTACCCACGTAACTCGCTGACGTTCACCGGCGGTGGCATCGAGGGGTTCTCCTGCGGCATAACAGGTACCACTAATTTCTATTTCCTGCGCATGTACGGTTTCACTTTCAACCATTGCGACACTTGCTATTTCTTCCCAAACAATACCTCAGACTCCGGTGAAGAGATGAACTTCCACAGCTGTGTCTTTGCGCAAAGTAACTGTGGCGTTAACTTGCAAGGGGGCTACAGCTACTTCTTCAATTGTTCCTTCGACTATATCTACGGGAAAAGTGGGCCGCAAACGTCGGCAGACAGACTGGGAAAATATATTCATATCGAAGGCGGTCAACACACTTTCCGCGATTGCCACTTTGAGGGTTACGGCCCCCAAAATTACATCGTCAACATCCCAGATGATAAAAGCTGTAAAGTTAACTTTATTGGCGGCATATTCACCTTTAAAGCTGGTGGCAGCCCATCGACCTATCCGACTACCTGTAACCCTTTCTACTTTGGCAGCCTGGCACGAGTCGTGTTTGAAAAAGTCAATATTGGTCAGATGCAGCAAGGTGGCGATGCAAACGTTAGCGGCTGGATTGATGGTAACGGTTCAGTATCAATGCATGATACGCAACTGCCGATTGCCTGGCCTTATTTGTTGTCGCAAGTACGTACCGATGCAACGGTGCAGGACAACTGGCTCGATGGCTCAACCTATACCAGCGGTGCCGGGAATGAGAAATGGACCGAGGAAGTTTGGATATTACCGCCAGGAGGCGTTAATACCGTGCGCAAATCACGTTACGGCTGGGGAACCGCGGCCAGTACCAATTTCAGTATGATCCGACAGGCCAACTTTGTCTCCCTGGGGCGTAATGTAAGCGCCGGAGACGGTGTATTTCAGGCCGTGTTAGGAACCATAAAACTGAAAGGCTACGGCAGTGTCATTCATCACCTCCGAGCCAATACATTCGCAGGCGATGGTCAAAGCTGCCAGGTTAAAATTGTTTGGGCAAAACTGAGCGAATTTGGTGCTCAGCAGGATGTTGAGCCCAAAATACTAATGCAACAAACCGGCCACTCATACACCTTTAATTTCAGCGGATTAGAATCCGAATTGAAAACCGTGGTCATTCCTGGACAAATGCAGGGCTATGTCACCCAGCCACCATCATTTGAACGGGCTCCAGATTGGGCGACTCATGCGTTCTTACTGGTTGATACCACAAAAATGAAAAGCAACTTCGACCTGCGCATTACGGATGTTTATATGCGTCAGGTCTAAAGAGTTCGACACTAACAACAGCCGCAGATCACTGCGGCTTTTTCATGCAAAAAAAAGCCAGCACGGAGTGGCTGGCTAAAGGGTTCTTCGAGGGAATATCTTGTCCGTTAAACTTACTCTCTTCACCTGCCGGCCCGCCAGCTATCGCTGTGATAGGTGAACTATTTTTTCGCCAGAATCAGCGTCTGCATATCCGCGAACATGGCATCCCATTCCGGCTGGTTAATCTCCATCAGGCCAAAGAAACGCAACATAAATGCCCCTTCGGTAGCCAGAAAGGCCAACCGCGCCCGCTTGCCTTCCTCGGTGGTTAAATCCAGACCGGCGATCCGGCTGCGGTACCACTCGCGCGTGCTTTCCAAGTGCTCTGGCGTTTGGATCAGGGTCGCCATCAGCCCTGCGGCCTTGGCGCTGGATGCCTGATCGGAACTTTGGGTGGCCTGCATATGCGCCCGCACTGTCGTTGTGGCCGAGGGACTTTCCCCGGCAATGGCATCGAAAACCTGGTCATAGGCTTTCCCCCAACGTTCGAACATCGCATCAATTAACGCGTCTTTAGTACCAAAGCAGTACTGCACCCCGCCCTTGGAAATCCCCATCGCCTTGGCAACAGAATCAATGGTCAACCCGGCGGCACCCTGCCTGGCGACAATCTCCTCCGCCATATCCAGAACCTTGTCGCGATCGATGCTCCGTTGACGTCCCATTGAGAAACCCTCTTTTCAATACATACGTATGGATATATATTACGCCAGTATACCACCCGGCGCGTTCGGGTGGTGACCTTATGGCAACGCATCCGCGTCGCCTGCTTTTTTGGAATAATATTATGCACGCAAACAACCGCTGGTTGATCCTGGCAATGATCTCCAGCGCGCTATTTTTGATCATTATCGATATGACGGTGCTATACACCGCATTGCCACGGCTGACCCAGGCGCTGGACGCCAGCGCCTCGCAAAAATTATGGATTGTGAATGCCTACCCGCTAGTGGTCGCCGGGTTACTGCCCGGTGCGGGCATGTTGAGCGATCGCATTGGTCATAAACGGCTGTTTATGGCCGGATTGCCGGTGTTTGCCGTCGCCTCCCTTTGTGCCGCCTTTTCTCCTTCAGCCCAATGGCTGATCGCCGCCCGCGTATTTCTCGCGGTAGGTGCAGCGATGATGATGCCGGCAACCCTGTCCATTGTCCGCCATGTGTTTACCGACGAACGTGAACGCGCCCTGGCGATTGGCATTTGGGCCGCAGTCGCGTCCGGTGGTGCCGCTATCGGCCCGGTGGTCGGTGGAGTCTTGCTGGAGTATTTCTGGTGGGGATCGGTATTTTTGATCAACGTCCCTGTCGTCATGGTGGTGCTGCCGCTGGCCTGGCGATTGATACCGCACTGCGGTGGGGAAAATAAACGCCCTTACGATATCATCGGGTCAGTGCAGATCATGGCCGGTCTGGTGGGTAGCATCTATGCCCTGAAGGAGCTGAGCAAAACAACGCCCTCCATTTCTGCGCTGGCAATCGCCGCCACCATTGGCATTTTGTCGCTCTGGCTGTTTGTTCGTCGACAGCGTCGGGCCCGTTATCCGATGATCGACTTCTCACTATTTCAGAATCGGCTGTTTGCCGGCGGCGTCGGCGTGGCTCTGGTGTCGATGGTTGCGCTAGTCGGTGTTGAACTGGTACTGACTCAACGCCTGCAACTGGTGCTTGAGCTGAGTCCATTACAGGCCGCGCTGTTTATTCTGCCGATCCCGGTGGCCTCCGCACTGGCCGGTCCGCTGGCCGGTTTACTGCTGCCGCGTTACGGCGAGCGCAACATGATATTCGGTGGATTGTTCCTGACCGGCCTGGGCATTGCCGGGCTGGCCCTGCTTTACCAGAACAGCCTGATGTCGCAGTTGGTTTGTCTGTTTATCGCCGGTTTTGGCATCGGTGGTGCCATTACCGCCGCGTCGACCGCCATCATGCTCAATGCTCCGGAAGAAAAATCCGGTATGGCTGCCTCGATCGAGGACGTGTCCTATGAGCTGGGTGGCGTGCTCGGTATTACCTTGCTGGGTGGGTTGATGACCGCCATCTATAGCCACAGCCTGGTGTTACCCGACAATTTGCCGGTGGGCGACGTCGCTTACGACAGCATTGATGAAGCCCTGCGGCTGGCTGCCAATCTGGCTGTCGAACAGGCTGAACAACTGAGACAACTGGCTCGGCTGGCTTTCGACCGAGCATTTATCGCGGTGTTGATTGCAGCAGCATTACTGATGGCGCTAAGCGCCGGCGTGGCAAAATTGGTCTTACGCAAGTAATGATACCAAGCCGCTGTTGTTGTTAACGCATTCTGCTTACACTGAATGGGCAATTTGCTTGTCGGATTTATCGTTATCGGTTTCAGCAATTGCATTGATGCTTTTGATCGTCTTTAACCCTGCGATAAATCCGGTTACTGTGTTTGTTATGGATATTGTGTAAATCATCGAATCAAATAATCAGGAGAAGATTATTATGGCAACGACGAAGAAAGCAGCGAAAAACCATATCGGCCTGGACAGCAAACAATCGGCAAAACTCTCGGAAGCGTTGAATGCGCTGCTGGCAAATTATCAGGTGCTGTATATGAACGTGCGCGGCTACCACTGGAATATTTCCGGCCCGCACTTCTTTGAACTGCACGTCAAATTTGAAGAAACCTATAACGATCTGCTGACCAAGGTTGATGAGCTGGCAGAGCGTATTCTGACTCTGGGCTCGCAGCCGCGCCATGCGTTCAGCGATTATCTGAAAACGTCTGATATCAAGGAAGACACTAATGTCACCGACGATAAAGGCACGTTGGGTGGTTTGCTGCACGGCTATTCGGTGCTGCTGCAACAGCAGCGCGAGTTGTTGACGCTGGCCGCCGATGCGGGTGATGAAGGTACTGCTTCACTGATGAGCGACTACATCAAAGAGCAGGAAAAACAGGTTTGGATGCTTAACGCCTATCTGGGGAAATAATCACAACCCAGCTAACAAAAACAGTCCCCTTGGGGACTGTTTTTGTTTTACCACTCGTAGGCCACCACAAACAGCAATGAACGCCGGTGCTGGTCATCCAGGCGACGACGCACCCGAATAATATGCCGATTGCTGCAAGACTGGCGTTCCAACCAGCGATGCCTGCGGCGCTGACTCTGCCGCAGCATCCGCCAGCGGCCCACCTCGTTTCTACTGCGTCTCATCGTTTTGTCACTCATTCGTCAAATGCCAACGGCGGGCATTATAGTCCTTTCATTACAGGATCCAAGCCACAGTTCAGCGTATTTTAATCCGGCTGGGCGACGCGTCTTCCGCGCCAAAATGTTTTTTTGTTTACAGCAAGTGCCTTAAGCCAATCATATTTTTGCAACATAAGCGCCGAGAAAAGGTTTCCCCTTTAGCGTTCTGTGCGTACACTCATCGTTGGTGGTTTGCGAACGGGATTTTTCGCCTTTATGACAACATTTTATACCGTAATCAGTTGGCTCATGGTGTTCGGTTACTGGCTGCTTATCGCTGGTGTAACACTGCGTATTCTGATGAAACGCCGCGCCGTACCTTCCGCTATGGCCTGGCTGCTGGTGATCTATATTCTGCCGCTGTTCGGTATTGTGGCTTATTTATCTTTTGGTGAATTACATCTGGGCAAACGCCGTGCCGAACGCGCCAAGGCCATGTGGCCTTCTACCGCACGCTGGCTGAGCGAGTTAAAAGAGAGCCAGCGCATCTTCGCCACCGATTACAGCGAGGTCGCCAGACCCCTGTTCCAACTCTGCGATCGCCGTCAGGGCATCGATGGCGTTAAGGGCAACCAACTCCAGTTACTCACCACTACCGATGCAACGCTGAAGGCGCTGATCCGTGATATTGAGCTGGCACGCCATAATATAGAGATGGTGTTTTACATTTGGCAGCCTGGCGGGTTGGTCGATCAGGTAGCCGAATCGCTGATGGCCGCTGCACGCCGTGGCGTACATTGCCGCCTGATGCTGGACTCTGCAGGTAGTTTGCAGTTCTTCCGCAGCCCCTATCCTGGCATGATGCGCAATGCCGGTATCGAAGTGGTGGAGGCACTCAAGGTAAACCTGTTCCGCGTTTTCCTGCGCCGAATGGATTTGCGTCAGCACCGTAAAGTGGTGCTGATTGACAACTATATTGCCTACACCGGCAGTATGAATATGGTCGACCCACGCTATTTCAAACAGGATGCCGGGGTCGGTCAGTGGATCGATTTGATGGCCCGTATGGAAGGCCCGGTCGCCAGTACCATGGGCATCGTTTATGCCTGTGACTGGGAGATTGAAACCGGTAAACGGATCCTGCCGCCGCCGCCGGACGTCAATATCATGCCGTTCGAACAGGAAAGCGGCCACACTATTCAGGTTATCGCCTCTGGCCCCGGGTTCCCGGAAGAAATGATCCACCAGGCGTTGCTGACTGCGGTTTACTCAGCACGTGAACAGTTGATCATGACCACCCCCTACTTCGTACCCAGCGACGATTTACTGCATGCGATTTGCACCGCCGCCCTGCGCGGGGTTGAAGTCAGCATCATTGTCCCACGCGATAACGATTCAACGATGGTCCGTTGGGCCAGTCGCTCTTTCTTCTCCGAACTTCTGGAGGCTGGCGTACGCATCTATCAGTTTGAAGACGGCCTGCTGCATACCAAAAGCGTACTGGTTGATGGCCAGCTCAGCCTGGTCGGCACGGTGAATCTGGACATGCGCAGCCTGTGGTTGAACTTTGAAATTACCCTGGTGATTGACGATGACGGTTTCGGTAGCGATCTGGCCTGCGTGCAGGACGACTATATTGCTCGTTCGCAGTTATTGAATGCCGCAGAGTGGCAGAAACGGCCTTTTTGGCACCGTATTGTTGAGCGCCTGTTCTACTTTTTCAGCCCGCTGTTATAAACGCCGTAACGGGCATGCTTCATACCCGTCGCCTTTCAAGTTGCAGCGTTGTTACCTGCACTCATTCCCCCAGTTACTTACTTAAGTAAGCGCCTGAGGATGAATGAGCTGGTCGCCTAGCTGCAACTTGAAATTCATAGGGTATAATGAGGAATCATTTGTTATCGGGATTTAATTATGGATTTGAATAACCGCCTTACTGAAGACGAAACGCTGGAACAGGCTTACGACATCTTTTTGGAGTTGGCCGGCGACAATCTGGATCCGGCGGATATTCTGCTGTTCAACCTGCAGTTTGAGGAGCGCGGCGGCGCAGAACTGTATGACCCGGCGGAAGACTGGTCAGAACATGTGGACTTTGACCTGAACCCGGACTTTTTCGCCGAAGTGGTGATTGGCCTGGCGGACAGCGATGGCGAACCGATCAATGACGTGTTTGCCCGCGTGTTGCTGTGCCGTGAGAAAGACCACAAGCTTTGCCACATTCTGTGGAAAGAGTAACAGCGCATACATCAATATAAACCATGCCGGTCACGTTGACCGGCATGGTTATTTATCTTTGCCGTCAGGCGACGATCACCTGGAGATTGGCCGGGAAAACCAGGTTCTTCAATTTCTTCTCCGGATCGCTGGTCACCAACCACGAAATATCTTTTAAATCTGCGACCAGGCCCGTCGCATGGTTATTTAGCTTATGTCCATCGGCGAGAACAATGGTTTTGTTGCTGTTTTTGATCATCTGACGGGCGATCGCCGCTTCGTTCAAATCCTGATCCATCACCCCGGCCTTAGGGCTCACCGCACCCGCACCGATAACCGCATAATCCGCATAGAAAGCGCTGATGCCCTGCAATGCCACCGGCCCAATGCATTCCATTTTTGACAGACCAAATTGCCCGCCGATCAAAATCAGGTCAATCGTCGTATTTTCATGAAACAGGTTGGCAATAACCGGTGAATTGGTGATAACGGTAAGCTGGTTAATGCCGGCAATCTGTTTGGCAAATTCTAAGGTTGTGGTACCAAAATCGATAAACAGTGAGTCACCGGGCTTGATCAATTCGGCAGCTTTAACGGCTATGGCCTTTTTGTCATCCTCAGCCAATCTGGCTCGCTGATTAAACTCCAGCTCAAACCCAAACTGAGCGATGACTGCCCCGCCATGGATTTTCTTGATGTGTTTGAGTTCTTCAAGCTTATTGAGATCTCTGCGGATGGTCTCCTGCGAAACATTAAAATCATCAGCCAGTTCATTGACGAAGACTTGCCCGTTAGTTTTCAACTTTTCGAGAATGATGTTTCTGCGTTCTAGTGCGTTTGAATAATCCATCTTCTAACCCATCTCGCTGCATTTAACATGATAAAAATTGTGGATTTAAGGGTTTTTCATTGCTTAGTTGGCAATTGTTCACCAACTCCAACCATGAAGCAACAGCCTATTGAACTTTCACACACAAAAACACAGCAACAACCACATCATAACCACACTGCCATCAGTAAAAACCGCGATATTGGTCACAATTAAATCGAATGTTGTGAATTTAATGTTGATTTAATGTGCTTTAATGATAATAAGTAATATAAACGGGCACAATGACAACATCTAAACCACAAATAGACCTGAGGGCTTTATGCTGAACCAACGCTATGCAGCCATTGACCAAGGAACAACCGGAACACGCGTCGTGGTGTTCGGCGAGGATGGAAAACACTTTTCCCCCGCCGCCATCGCGCATAAACAGTTAACGCCCAATCCGGGTTGGGTTGAACATGACCCGATGGAGATCCTGCGCAACATACGAACCTGTATCAGCCAGTGTGGCGTCGTCGATGCTATGGGTTTGGCTCATCAGGGAGAGAGCGTTGTTGCCTGGGATGCGCAGAGCGGTTTACCGCTATATAACGCCATTATTTGGCAAGACCAGCGAACTGAATCCGTTCTCCGCCGTCTGCGAGCAGAAGGTGTAGAAGAAACCGTTCGAGCAAAAACCGGCTTGCCACTGGATACCTATTTCTCAGGCAGTAAGCTGGGTTGGATTATGCGCAATGTGCCCGGTGCCGACGAGCTTTCCCGCCGCGGTCAGTTACGGCTTGGCACCATGGACAGTTTTTTCATGTTCCATCTGTGCGGTACTCATGTCACGGACTACAACTCAGCCTCCAGGACTTCGCTGTTCAATATTCACACCCTGCAATGGGATGAAGAACTGTGCCGGATTTTTGGTGTTCCAATCACCGCATTGCCAGAAATTCGGGATAATATCGGCCACTTTGGCGATGTGGCTTGCTCTGGCAATACCACGCCATTGACCGCCTGCATCGTCGATCAATTCGCCGGTACCTATGGCCATGGCTGCCTGCAACCCGGCCAGATGAAAATCACTTTCGGTACTGGCGCATTTTTGCAGTCTATTACCGGTACCGTGGTGCCCGATGCGCAGGGCTCGGGTCTATTGCCGACGCTATGTTGGAAATTACCGGGTGAACCCCCGCTCTATGGCCTGGATGGCGGGGTCTATAACGCGGCATCAGCCATCAACTGGGCCAAAAAGATCGGCTTGTACAGTGATATCGAGGAGTTCTCAGACTTCCCGGATCAACCGGCTATTGCTCGTGGATTGGCATTTATCCCTGCGCTCTCCGGATTGGGCTGCCCATATTGGGATCGCTCCGCTGCGGGTCTCTGGGCCGGGTTGTCGCTCGAAACCGAACGCAAAGATATGCTGCAATCCATTCTTGAAGGGATCGCCATGCGCTCAGCCGAGGTGATCTACGCCATGGACAAAGTTCGCCCCATTGGCGACACCATTTCTGTGGACGGTGGCTTATCGGCAAATCTCTACTTTAAACAGTTTCTGGCCAGCCTGATCCAAAAACGCATCGTCACTCCGTCAAACCGGGAAATTACCGCCCAGGGCGTCGCTTTATTGGCGCGCAAGGGGTTAGGTAATGCCCACCCCATGAACGTCAGCACACAACACGTTACTACTGAACCTGCAGAACGCGATCTGTCCCCTTATTTTGCAAAATATAAGGACATTATTTCCCGTTCCCGCAATCTGCGTAGCGAATAAATAATAAGAAAAATGGAGGCAGTTATGTCTGAGATTGGCAACATCATTATCTATATCATTATGGCCGGAACCCTGCTCGGTGCCATGGCATCGGTGATAAAACCCGAAAGCGGCTTAGGCAAGGAGTTCGTCAATGGTATCCACTCGATTGGCCCCGTATTTCTGGCACAAGCCGGTATTATGGCGGCGATCCCGATCCTCTCTTACGCCATTACCTACACCGTCGGCCCACTGTTCCAATCAATGGGATCGGATGCGTCCATTGCCGCCCTTTCCATTATCGCCGTTGATATGGGGGGCTACCAGTTGGCGGACGCCATTGCCGCAAACCGGGATCAATGGATCACCGCGATGCTGATTGGCTACACCTCGGGTGCCAGCATCGTTTATTTGATCCCGGTCGGTCTGGTGATGTTACAACCCAAAGACCATAAATATCTGGCCCTGGGCGCCATGGCAGGCTTGATCAGCATCCCGTTTGGGGTTTTGATTTCATTGACGATCATCACCTTCAATAATATTCCCGTGAGGGACATTATCTCCACATCGTCACCCGCCAACCATTACCTGAGCATCGACTTTTTCAATGCCTTGCAACTGCTTTCGCCCCTGTTTGTTTTTTGTATTCTGCTGGCATTGGGGCTGAAGTACCGAACCTTGTGGATGGTTAAATGCTTCCTGTTCTTTGGCAAAATTATGGATGCCTTTATCAAGATGGTGCTGGCCGCCTGCATTATTCAGCACTTCACCGGCGTGTTTAGCAAAATCTTTGGCGGTTGGGTATTTGATCCCCTCTTCGCCGACGAAAAAGAGCTTTATCGGGCCATTGAGATTGCCGGTTATATCGGCATCATGCTGGCAGGTACCTTCCCGATTTGTTACCTGTTCCAAAAATATTGTCAGCGCCCGATGAAGTTCATTGGCCGTCAACTTCGGCTTACCGACGCTGGAGCCATTGGCATGGTCATGGTGCTGGCAAATATCATCGCCGTCTATCACCTGTTCAAAGATATGCGAGCCCGCGACAAAGTGTTATGCGTGGCTTTTGGTATATGTGCCCAGGCTACATTAGGTGACCATTTGGCCTTTACCGCTAACTTCCAGCCGACCCTGGTCCTGCCAATTATGGTCGGAAAATTTCTTGCCGGCGCCATTGCCGTAGCCATCGCTATCTTCATTTCCGTACCGGAAGCGCAACGTATGGAAAAGCGCGATCAGGTTGAAGAGGACGCGGTACAAAACGATCGACCGGCCGTCCCTCAAACCATTTAATCCCCCTATTTTATTCCCTTGCTGTGCCTTCCCAAGGCACAGCTTTATTTTAAGTCTATGAGGTCACCATGCGTAAGATATTCCTTGCCTGCCCCTACAGCCATGCCGATGAGAATGTAGTCCAGGAGCGGTTCCTGGCTTGTAATAAAGTCGCTGCCAACATCATCGAGGCGGGCCATGCGGTTTTCAGTCAGGTAACCATGTCGCACCCGATTAATTTGCAGTTGGCAAAGACCGATAAGGCAGAGATTGGTAAAATGTGGGCTCCCGTTGACGCCCTGTTTTTAGATTTGATGGAGGAGTTGGTTATTTTGGATCTTGCCGGCTGGGATAACAGTGCAGGCATCAAGCGAGAGATTGAGTTCTATCAATCTCGCAATCAACGCGTAAGCCTGTGGTCAGAAGTTGAGCACGAATTTAAATAACTCTCTGTAATACGACCAAAAAATAAGCCTGCAAATTTGCAGGCTTTTCGATGGGCCGAGTAAAGAAAGCCTAGCGGGCGATAACCCTTATTTGGCTGTCCGATGTTAAGCCAGAAATATCGATATTTTTCAGAAGAATACGACGTTCAGGCAAGCAACGGTGTTTACCACGGTAAAGTTCCTTTTCACCATCACGCACGATGATTTCGCCTTTATGATAGCGGTTAACACGCACGTTCAATGTGACGCGATCCGCGGCCTCTGGCGAGACGGAGATAACATTGGGTGCGGCAATACGGAATATCTCATCCAATTGAACTGGAATATCAAAAGGCTGCGCGCCTTGCCGTAGTAGCGATTGTGCAACCAACCGACCTACGCGTAACCCCTCCAGGTAACACTGATCGCCCATATCAGCGGGATGAGTCATATTGCCCACCACATAATAATCGCGGTCAGAACAACGGCCATGTTGATCGAACCATGGACGGCCACTCTCTGGCTCATAGGCCAGGTGGCTGTTACGAATCAGCGTATATTCACCGGTAAAACGGCCGGTAAAGATAATACTGTCGCAGGCCAGTTGCTGCGCACTGCCGTCTGCGGCGGTAAATTCGATACTTTCTACCCGTTCACGGCCATTGATCTGGGTAACATGCGCCCCCAGATGGAGTTTCACCCCCATAAGGCGGGCATATATTGCTGCCAGACGAAACGCAGTTGGCCGGGTGTTTTCATCAATCAGCGCCAGGGCTTTAATACCCGCATTGCGTAACGTCCAGATAGTGGAAAAACTGACTAATTCAGACCCTATGATCACCGGCTGAATACCCGGCTTTAGTTTTTTCAAATAGATAAACTGCTGCAATGCCCCCGCGGTCAGCACCCCCTGCGGCCTGACGCCGCTAACCAGTCTGGCGTGGCGTGGCGTTTCGCGCACACCGGTGGCAATAATGACGCGTTTACCTACCAGGGTTTCAAGACCCCGGTCGCTGGAGACCGTCACTTCACCACCTGGTTTGATATTCACCACCGTGGTGCCGGTTCTGATTTCACAATTTTTTTGCACCAGGCTCAATATCCGTTCAGCCCAAATATGTCCTTTCATCGGTCGGTGGAAGGTCTGCATACCGAAGGTTGGGTGGCGACAATGGCGCGGTACACCACCCGCCTCCTTTTCTCTTTCCAACAACAGAACGCGGTTTACTCCTTCGTCCCATAAAGTCCGGGCGGCGGCCAAACCAGCAGGCCCTGCGCCAATAATAATGACGTCGTATAATCGACTCATTCTACCCTCCCGACGACCAGCGTATTATCCAGACGGTCGCCCGCAATTTCGGCAACCTGATTACTACAGAAAAAACCGTTACAACGTCCCATCATGACGCGAGTGCGGCGACGCAGACCCCCGATACATTCAGGCGGTACCGCCGAGTGGAAGGCCGCCTCCAACTCGCGTCGCGTAACCAATTCGCAATGACAAATGATGCCGCCATTGCCCGAACAGGCATAATCGCGCGGTTGGTAGTCAGACAACATCGGCATCACCGGCCACTGCACATCGGCTGGCGGTTGGGTTGAAAACAGCTCGCTGAAATGGTTGCGGTAAAGATCTTCCACATGGGCGGCAATGCCCAACGCGGCAGTCAGCCCGGTGGACCGAATGCCACCTACGCTGACCCAATTCTCCTGAGGGTAATGATAAATTCGATACTCTTTCTTTTCCGTTGCTGGGCGAAGGCCAGCATAGGTGGCGGTAACGGTATATTGGCCCAACGTCGGCAGCATTTGGCTGCCTTTTTCAATCAGCCCTTTAAGCACCGCCTCATCCACATCCGCACGGTCACGATCGGTTTGTTCCTCGGCCGTTGGACCCAAAATCATATTACCGAAGATGGTCCGACACAGCAGAACGCCTTTGGTGGTGGCCGTCGGTACCGGCAAGATAATGGCATTGATATCTGCGGCCGCCGCTTTGTCATAGACCAGAAACTGCCCTTTGCGTGGGCGGATCTCATAGTCCGGCGTACGCCACAGACCATCGATCAAATCGCCATGGTTGCCTGCACAGTTAATCACCAGTCTGGTTCTCACACTGCCCTGACGGGTGTTTAATAACCAGCCCTGCTCATCCTGTGTCGCATTGGTCACTTCGCAGTTGAAACGATATTTTCCGCCATGCATCACGCCCTGCGTGACATACGCGAGCGGCGCGCTCCAGGGGTCGATGACATATTCGCCGGGGACAAATACGCCCCCCAACACCCCCTCGGCCAATTTTGGCTCGCGCAGGTAAACATCAGCGGCTGAAATTTGCTCCACGTCAGTCACCCCATTTTCATGCGCTTGCTTCACAATGCCAGGCAGAGCGGCAAGCTGTTCTTCATTCCAGGCCACCACAATAGCCGTGGTCTGCAACAGTGGGAGATTCATCTTTTCCCTGATCGCCAAATATTCTTCGTAGCCGGCCTGCATGCATTGTAATTCCAGGCTTCCTGTAGGTGCATCGAAGCCCGTATGCAAAATGGCGCTGTTAGCCTTGCTGGCGCCCGACAAGATATCACCGCCCCGCTCCAGCAATAGCGTTTTCGCCCCCATAAGGGTGAAACGCCGGAACACGGCACATCCCACCACGCCACCACCAATAACTACCACATCAACATTTTCATTCAGCTGTGTCATACGCGTTATCTCACCACGAAACATGTGACAATAAAACCACACAAGAACGGCAATTACAACACCAAAACCACACAAATCAACACTAGAGAAAAACCCATAAAACACAAAAAAAGCAATTAACTGCCTTATAATCAGTAAATTGATTTTTACTCTAAAAACAACAGTGATGTAGGCAGCCATTAAAAATGTGGTTTTGTCGGTTTTGTGATGTGGGATTATAAAAAAAGGGTTCATGATGAACATGAACCCTGAATTAGGCGACACAACGGATTGAAGTGGCCGGTTACAGCGGATCGACCTTCAGGCAAGAAACCGCATGGCGGAAGCTGCCTTCCAGCAGTGGACGCGTCTTGGCGCATTCCGGCCCGGCAATCGGACAACGGGTACGGAACACGCAGCCGGATGGCGGGTTAATTGGCGAAGGCAGTTCCCCTTCCAGCAGTTGGATCTGTTTGTCCTTTTCCTTATCCGGATCCGGAATTGGCACCGCAGACATCAGCGCTTTGGTATAAGGGTGCTGAGGATTGTGATACACCTCGTCATAGGTGCCCAGCTCCACCGCATGGCCCAAATACATCACCAGCACACGGTCAGAGATGTGTTTTACCACCGCCAGGTCATGGGCGATAAATATCAGCGACAGGCCCATTTCGCGCTGCAGTTGCTGCAACAGGTTCACCACCTGAGCCTGAATCGACACGTCCAGTGCCGAAACCGGTTCATCGCAAATCACCAGCTTCGGCTCAAGGATCAGGGCACGGGCAATGCCGATGCGCTGACACTGACCGCCGGAGAACTCATGTGGATACCGGTTGATCAGGTTTGGCAGCAGGCCAACCTTCAGCATCATAGCCTTGACCTTGTCCTTCACTTCCTGACGCGGCATTTTTGGGTAATAGGTGCGCAGTGGCTCGGCAATGATTTCACCGATGGTCATGCGCGGGTTCAGCGAAGCCAGCGGATCCTGGAAGATCATCTGGATATCGCTACGGGTTTTACGCCAGTCAACGTCACTCATACCGAGCAAGTCTTTACCCAGCCAGGCAACGCGCCCGCTGGTGGCCTTCACCAAACCGATAATGGCGCGGGCGAAGGTGGACTTACCACAACCAGACTCACCCACCACGCCCAGAGTTTCCCCTTCGAACAGGCGCAGCGTCACGCCGTCAACGGCCTTCAGGGTTTTCGGCGGCTGCCAGAACCACTGTTTGTCATCATGAATGTCGAAGTGCACTTTCAAATCGGCCACTTCAAGCAACACTTTCTTGTCGGTTACCGTACTCATACCAACGCCTCCACCGGTTTAAAGCAGGCACGCAAGCGCCCTTCACCAAACTGCTCCAATGGCGGAGCGCTCGAACATTGTGGCATCGCGTACGCACAACGCGGCTGGAACGGGCAGCCTTTCGGTAGACGCAGCAGGTTCGGCGGGTTACCTGGAATGGTCATCAGCGCCTCACCTTCGGCGTCCAGACGCGGCACCGCATTCAGCAAACCGATGGAGTAAGGATGGCTCGGATGATAGAACACGTCACGCGCGCTGCCGTATTCCATGGTCCGCCCAGCGTACATCACCAGCACTTTGTTACAGATACCGGCCACCACCCCCAGGTCGTGAGTGATCATGATGATGGCCGTATTGAACTCGCGCTTCAGCTCATTGAGCAACGTCATAATCTGTGCCTGAACCGTCACGTCCAGTGCGGTGGTCGGCTCATCGGCAATCAGCAGTTTGGGCCGGCACAGCAGCGCCATGGCAATCATTACACGCTGGCGCATACCGCCGGAAAACTCATGCGGGTACATACGCATGCGCTTACGCGCTTCCGGCATTTTAACCGCATCGAGCATGCGAACCGACTCTTCAAAGGCTTCGCTTTTGCTCATTTTCTTGTGCTGCATCAGCACTTCCATCAACTGCTCGCCAACGCGCATATAAGGGTTAAGCGAAGTCATTGGGTCCTGGAAGATCATCGAAATCTCTTCTGCCCGCAGCTTGTTGAGCTGTTTTTCCGGCAGGTTAAGGATTTCGCGGCCGTTAAATTTGGCCGAGCCGCCAATGCGGCCATTGCTGGCCAACAGCCCCATCAGCGCGAAAGCGGTCTGGGATTTACCGGAGCCGGATTCACCCACGATCCCCAGCGTTTCGCCGGCACGCAGGTCAAAGTTAAGATCGTTGACGGCCGTCACATCACCGTCCGGAGTGCCGAAGGTCACGCGCAGATCTTTAACATCCAGTAACAGCGGTGATTTAACACCGGTACCGGTTTGCAACTGCGGATTTTCAATGGTGCTCATGATTGCACTCCTTAACGATCTTTCGGGTCGAGGGCGTCACGCAGACCATCGCCGATAAAGTTGAAACAAAACAGAGTAACAACCAGGAAACCCGCCGGGAACAGCAGCAACCACGGTGAAACTTCCATCGAGTTGGCACCATCGCTCAGCAATGCACCCCAACTGCTTAACGGCTCCTGAGTACCCAACCCCAGGAAACTGAGAAAGGATTCGAACAGGATCATGCTCGGCACCAGTAATGAAGCGTATACCACCACCACGCCGAGCACGTTCGGCACAATGTGACGCAGTACGATATTGCGGCTGGAAACCCCGCATACTAACGCCGCTTCAATGAACTCTTTGCGTTTCAGGCTCAGGGTCTGTCCACGCACAATACGCGCCATGTCCAGCCAGGACACCATGCCGATCGCCACAAAGATCAGCAGAATGTTTTGACCAAAGAAGGTCACCAGCAGGATCACGAAGAACATAAACGGGAAGGAGTTGAGGATCTCCAGCAGACGCATCATTACCGAGTCAATTTTACCGCCCAGGTAGCCGGACATTGCGCCGTAAAGGGTACCGACAATGACCGCCACCAGCGCAGCGGAAACGCCGACCATCAACGAGATACGTCCGCCAATCGCTACACGTACCAGCAAATCACGCCCGGAGGAATCGGTCCCGAAGTAGTGCCCCGCGTCAAAGGCCGGTGCTGCCGACATCATCGCCCAATCGGTATCGTCATAGGCAAACTGTGACAGCCAGGGGGCTACAATCACAAACAGGGTAATCAGCGCCAGCACAAACAGGCTGCTGACTGCCGCACGGTTGTGCACAAAGCGGCGACGGGCATCCTGCCACAGGCTGCGCCCTTCCACTTCAAGCTTTTCGCTGAAGTTCTCCAGAGCCTCGCTGTTCTTTTTCGTCAACATCATTTGCGTGCTCCAGCTTAATAACGGATTTTTGGATCGATAACGGCGTACAGCACGTCGACGATCGCGTTAAACAAAATGGTCAGGCCACCCACCAGAATGGTCAGGCTCAATACCAAAGAATAATCGCGGTTCAGCGCACCATTAACAAACAGCTGGCCAATACCCGGCAGGCCGTAGATGGTTTCGATCACCATAGAACCGGTGATGATGCCGACAAACGCCGGGCCCATATAGGAAAGCACGGGCAATAACGCCGGTTTGAGCGCATGGCGGAAAATGATGCGACGCATCGGCAACCCTTTGGCACGGGCGGTGCGGATAAAGTTTGAGTGCAGCACTTCAATCATCGAGCCACGCGTAATACGGGCGATACTGGCGATATAAGCCAGTGACAACGCCACCATCGGCAAGATAATAAACTTCGGTGCGCCACCGTTCCAACCACCGCCTGGTAACCATTTCAGCGTGATGGCGAAAATCAACACCAGTAACGGCGCCACCACGAAACTGGGTATCACTACCCCGGTCATGGCAAAGCCCATCACCGTGTAATCCCATTTGGTATTTTGATTCAGTGCAGCCACTACCCCGGCGCTAACCCCCAGCACTACCGCCAACAAGAATGCGGCAAGGCCAAGCTTGGCGGATACCGGGAATGAAGCGGCGACCAGATCGTTAACCGAGTAATCCTTGTATTTGAACGACGGGCCGAAATCGCCTTGCGACAGTTGCGCCAAATAATGGCCGTACTGCTTCCAGATCGGATCGTTCAAATGATATTTGGCCTCGATGTTAGCCATGACTTCCGGTGGCAACGCGCGCTCACCGGTAAATGGGCTACCGGGAGCCAGACGCATCATAAAGAATGAGATGGTAATAAGGATAAATAGTGTCGGGATCGCTTCTAACAAGCGACGAAATATAAATTTAAGCATTGCCCTAACCCTGTGCTGCAGCCTGATAACGGCTTATTATTCTCAACATGGGCCGGCGGTTTACACCGCCGGCACTTACCGTATCAATGCTTGATGATGTACAGATTTTTGTCGTACACGTTATCAAGTGGGTCTTTACCGGTGTAACCGCCAACATAAGGTTTCACCAGACGGGCATTCACATAGTAATAAACCGGAACGATGGCCGAATCCTTATCCAGCTGCACTTCGGCTTTCTGATACAAATCAGCGCGTTCTTCTTTGGTTTTCGCCGTCAGCACGTTCGCCATCAGCTTATCGAACTCCGCGCTCTTATAGTGCGGGGTGTTACTGCTGCTGTCGGACAGCATCATGTTCAGGAACGAGCTTGGTTCATTGTAGTCGGCACACCAGCCGGCACGCGCTACGTCATAGGTACCCTGATGACGGGTATCGAGGAAGGTTTTCCACTCCTGGTTCACCAGCTTCACGTCCACGCCCAGATTTTTCTTCCAGATGGAGGCTGCGGCGATCGCCAGTTTTTTGTGCAGATCAGAAGTGTTGTACAGCAGTGAGAAAGTCAGTGGTTTGCCCGGGCCGTAACCCGCTTCAGCCAGCAGTTTTTTCGCCACTTCGTTGCGTTTTTCCTGCGTCCAGCCGAACCACTCTGGTGGCGTCAACTTGGCACCATCGGTATAAGGTGGGGTGAAGCTGTAGGCCGGCAAATCACCCTGGTTTTTCACTTTATTGGTGATGATGTCGCGATCCAGGCCCAGCTTCAGCGCTTCACGGACGCGCTGATCGGTAAACGGCGCTTTCTGGTTGTTGATCTCGTAGTAATAAGTACACAGATATGGATCGACGTGAACTTCTTTCGGGATCTCTTTTTTCAACTTTTGGAACAGTTCAATCGGCATGTTGTTATAGGTCATGTCGATTTCACCGGTGCGGTAGCGGTTTACGTCGGTCACTTCAGACGAAATTGGTAGGAACGTGACTTTATTAATGATGGTTTTCGCGTTATCCCAATATTCCGGGTTACGTTCCAGCACGATACGTTCGTTAACGACCCAGTCTTTTAACTTGTAGGCACCATTGCTGACGTAATTCGCCGGCAGGGTCCATTTCTCACCAAACTTCTCGACCGCGTCTTTAAATACTGGCTTCATCGCATAGTGCGGCGTCATTTCAACCAGGTAAGGCACCGGCTCGGTCAGGGTAACCTGGAAGGTGTGATCATCGATGGCTTTTACGCCCAGGGTAGACTTGTCTTTTTTACCGGCGATAACGTCATCAACGTTTTCTACGTGAGCATATTGCAGATAGCTGGCATATGGGGATGCAGTTTTAGGGTCCACCACGCGCTGCCAGCTATACACGAAATCTTGTGCCGTTACCGGCTTGCCATTCGACCACTTTGCGTCTTTACGCAGATGGAAGGTCCAGACTTTAAAATCTTTGTTATCCCAGCTTTCGGCCACGCCTGGAACAATGGAACCATCCGGGCCGTTGTTGGCCAGGCCTTCCATCAGATCGCGCGTAACGTTGTTTTCAGGTACGCCTTCAATTTTGTGCGGATCCAGCGACTGTACTTCCGAACCGTTGTTTTTAACTATCTCTTGCTTGTCTGCCAGTTGTACGCCCGCCGGCACAACGGCCGCAAAAGTACTTCCGGTTGCTGTGATACCCAGCGCGGCAATGATGCCGGCCGCAAGGATGGTTTTTTTCGTGATGTTGGTCATGTGTGTATACTCCAGTTTTTATTATCACAGGCTCGTCGTGGAACCTGCGTTGCCCGTGAGCGGACCTTGTTATGCCGGCGGCCGTTGAACGAATACGGCAGGCGGACTCCCTTGTATTACTCACCCCTGTTGGCGTGGCGTAATACCCCTCGTTACTGCTTGATGATGTACAGGTTTTTTACATCGGTGTAATCCAGCGGGTCTTTACCGGTAAAGCCCCCCACCGACGGTCTGATCAGGCGCGCACTGACGCGGTAATACACCGGGATCAACGCCGAGTCTTTGTCCAACTGAGCCTCAGCTTGCTGATAAAGAGCAGCACGCGCAGCTTCGTCCGGCGCTTTTAGCGTGCTGGCCATCAGGGCGTCAAACGCCGGGCTCTTGTAAAAAATGGTATTGATGCTGCTATTGGAGACAACCAGATTCAGGAAGGCGCTAGGCTCGTTATAGTCTCCGCACCAGGTGGCCCGTGCCACGTCGTACTGCCCCTGATGGCGGCTTTCCAGCGAGGTTTTCCACTCCTGATTGCGCAGTTGGACATCCGCACCGAGGTTTTTCTTCCACATTGACGCGGCAGCGATCGCCTGCTGTTTATTTTGATCTGAAGTGTTGTACAGCAATGTGAATTTCAGCGGTTTGGTCGCGCTGAAGCCTGCCTCGGCCAACAATTTCTTCGCCTCGGCATTGCGTTGCTCCTGGCTCCACCCTGCCCATTCCGGCGCCGTGAATTTGGCACCCTCGGTAAAGCTCGGAGTAAAGCTGTAGGCCGGGATCTGCCCCTGGCCCATGATCTTGTTGGCAATGATGTCGCGATCCAACGTCAGTTTCACTGCGGCTCGCACTCGTGCATCGGTAAAAGGCGCGCGCTGGTTGTTAATCTCGTAATAAAAGGTGCACAGGTAAGGGTTAACGTGCAATTGCTCAGGGATCTCGCTTTTCATTTTCGCGAACAGGTTCGGCGGGATGGCGCTGTTGGTGATATCGATTTCACCGCTGCGGAAGCGATTGACGTCACTGACCTCTGAGGATATCGGCAAGAAGGTTGCCTGGCTGATAACCGTTTTCTTGTTGTTCCAGTAGCTCGGGCTGCGTTCAAGCACAATGCGCTCATTCACCACCCAATCTTTCAAGCGATACGCACCATTACCGACATAGTTCGCCGGCAGCGTCCACTTGTCGCCAAACTTCTCAACCACCGAACGTTTTACCGGTTTCAGCGAGGTGTGGCTCAGCATGCTGATAAAATACGGCACCGGCTCACTTAGCGTGACCTGAAAAGTTTTATCATCGATAGCTTTAATACCGAGCGTCTGCGGGCTTTGCTTGCCGGTCAGAATGGCGTCGATATTTTCAACTTTGGCGTACTGCAGGTAGCTGGCATAAGGTGAGCCAATTTTCGGGTCGGCCAGGCGTTGCCAACTGTAGACAAAATCCTGCGCGGTAACCGGAGAGCCGTCACTCCAAACTGCGTCGGGACGCAGGTGGAAAGTCCAGGTCTTAAAATCCTGATTTTCCCAATTTGTCGCCGCAGCCGCGACCACGTGCCCATTGGCGTCGGTGCTGACCAGCCCTTCCAGCAGGTTCAGAATGATATTGCTTTCCGGTATGCCTTCAACCTTGTGCGGATCCAATGAAGCCACTTCCGAGCCGTTGTTAATGACAATCTTCTGCTGCTGGGCCAATTGCACCCCGGCCGGAACATCAGCCGCCTGAGCAGAATAAACGGCGCTGATACTCAGCAGGCCGGCAATCAACATAGCTAATGGTGTGTGCTTTAGGGTTTGCTGCATGGTCGAGGCTCCTTTTCACCAACAAGCATTGCTTATCGATATTCGTGAAGTATTTATAAGAATTCTAAATAAACAGACACCAGCAAAAATCATTCCCACTTTGTCGACGCGATACCGTTAATTACGCGTAGAAAGTTGCTCGGAAATTAGCAGAAGGCAATTTCCATAGCCAATAATTTTTACAGAAATGTTAAGCAATTCTCTTTTATTGCATCAGACGGGTTTTGTCACCCCGAAGAGGGGGTAACAAAGGTGCAAATCAACTTATTGATTTTAATCATTAAAATTGAATACACCACCATCAAAGCCGTACGCAGCGAACCCACACACCAGATAAAGAAACATTCAGTTAACAAAGCCGCCGTTCAAAGAACAAACACCTGCTTATGTGCGGTTAATCACTAATAACACCTGGATGAAAGCGAGACAAGCCCTACAGAATGATGTGATTAAATTAACAGCAAATTTGATATTCGGGAGGCGAAAAAGGGCAGGAAGTGAGGAAGATAAGGGGTAAAAACAACGCTTAGAGCTTTTATTGAGCAACAAATTGAGATTTATGCCACATCATGGTGCAAGTGAAGAAAATTCATTCATATTACGCACTATATTAATGCGAGCTAATAATAGTTTTTAATTTTAAAATTAATTTGAGCCGCGAATCATCCTATTCGCGACTCATTCGGCTGATTACAGCAAGCCGGGGAATATCGCCTTTATGCCAGTCACGATAAACTCGATACCCAATGCCATCAGCAGCAACCCCATGATACGGGTAATGACGTTAATACCGGTTTGCCCCAACAGGCGTACCAGCAAAGGCGCAGCCCGGAACAACAGCCAGCAGCAAAAAGCGAACAACGCGATAGCCAGGCTGAACCCCAGCAGGTTCTGCCAGCTATGATAGCGGGAGCTCCAGACAATGGTGGAGCTGATAGCACCCGGCCCAGCCATCAGTGGTAATGCCAATGGCACGACCCCAATGCTTTCACGGATTGCGCTCTCTGATTTTTCCTGTTTGTTCTGTTTATCCTCACCCAGTTTGCCGCTGATCATCGACATGGCAATGCTGACCACCAGGATGCCGCCGGCAATGCGGAATGAATCAATAGAGATACCGAACATGCGCAAAATCCCCTCCCCCAAAAACAGCGAGGTCCACAGGATGATGGCGACCGACAGGTTGGCGGTCAGGTTGGTTTTATTGCGCCCAGCCGCCGCCTGGTAGCTGGTCATGCTGATAAACACCGGCAAAATACCCACCGGGTTGACCAGCGCAAACAGGCCGACAAAAAATTTAATGAAGCCGGAAAAATCCAACAGAGATTGGCCCACAAATGACTCCGCTTTAATAGCTTTAAAAGTGACACTGCCTTCGCGCGCTAATGTAATAGAATTGCCATGGGTAATCCATTGCTCATGCGCGAGATTTATCTCTATTTACACCTTCGCAGATAAGATAATTCTCTATTGTTAAAGCAATGTACGGTTTATGATTTTTTATGTTGAGAAAAGAGCCTGACATCACAGTTATCAAGAATGATTCTCAAAAACCATGGCTGAATGGTGTCAGCTTGCGTTTTTTATGATTTAAATCACAAAATCACTACCCAAGAGTAGTTAAGCTCTTAGTCGTAGTCAGGGAGTAGAACAGGTTAAGGAAAAAGTGGCATCTCTGTTCGGCCCGCTGTCTTCTCCTGCTGAAGCATCGGGTAAAGCTCTTTAAGCAAATCAGCAGCATGCGGCACAAAAAGGTGGAAAGCCTTTGTTTTTAAAACAGCATTTCCCACCGAAATGTCTATACTACTTGCTCGCACGGCTGATTTACTGAAAGAGTTTAACATTATCAGGAGAGCATTATGGCTGTAACAAATGTCGCTGAACTGAACGAGCTAGTTGCACGTGTCAAAAAAGCCCAGCGCGAATATGCCAACTTCACTCAAGAGCAAGTTGATAAAATTTTTCGCGCTGCTGCCCTCGCCGCTGCCGATGCCCGTATTCCTTTGGCCAAACTGGCCGTTGAAGAATCCGGTATGGGTATCGTTGAAGATAAAGTGATCAAGAATCACTTCGCATCAGAGTTTATCTACAACGCCTATAAAGATGAAAAAACCTGCGGCATCCTGGCCGAAGACCATACTTTCGGTACCATCACCATTGCAGAGCCTATTGGCCTGATTTGCGGTATCGTGCCTACCACCAACCCAACTTCTACGGCCATTTTCAAAGCGTTAATCAGCCTGAAAACCCGTAACGGCATTATCTTCTCCCCGCATCCACGTGCGAAAAACGCTACCAACAAGGCAGCGGATATCGTACTGCAGGCCGCAATTGCCGCCGGTGCACCAAAAGACATCGTCGGTTGGATCGACCAACCTACCGTTGAACTGTCCAACCAGTTAATGCACCACCCTGACATCAACCTGATCCTCGCAACCGGTGGTCCAGGCATGGTGAAAGCCGCCTACAGCTCCGGCAAACCGGCAATCGGCGTGGGTGCGGGTAACACTCCGGTTGTGGTTGACGAAACTGCGGATATCAAACGCGTTGTCGCCTCAATTCTGATGTCTAAAACCTTCGATAGCGGTGTGATTTGCGCCTCTGAGCAGTCGGTCATCGTGGTTGACTCCATCTATGATGCCGTACGCGAACGTTTTGCCAGCCACGGTGGCTACATGCTGCAGGGTAAAGAATTGAAAGCCGTGCAGGACATCATCCTGAAAAACGGCGGCCTGAACGCGGCTATCGTTGGCCAATCTGCACCAAAAATCGCTGAAATGGCGGGCATCAAAGTGCCGGCAAGCACCAAGGTGCTGATCGGTGAAGTGAAACTGGTTGATGAAACCGAGCCTTTCGCTCACGAAAAACTGTCGCCTACGCTGGCCATGTATCGCGCCAAAGACTTTGCAGACGCCGTCAGCAAAGCGGAAAAACTGGTTGCCATGGGCGGTATCGGCCACACCTCTTGCCTGTACACCGACCAGGATAACCAGCCGGAACGCGTTGCCTTCTTCGGCGACAAGATGAAAACCGCACGTATCCTGATCAACACCCCAGCGTCTCAGGGTGGTATCGGTGACCTGTACAACTTTAAACTCGCTCCGTCTCTGACGCTGGGCTGCGGTTCCTGGGGCGGTAACTCCATCTCTGAAAACGTCGGTCCAAAACACCTGATCAACAAGAAAACTGTAGCGAAGCGAGCAGAAAACATGTTGTGGCATAAACTTCCGAAATCAATCTACTTCCGCCGTGGCTCACTGCCTATCGCGCTGGAAGAAGTAGCGACCGACGGGGCAAAACGTGCCTTCATTGTGACCGACCGCTACCTGTTCAATAACGGTTATGCTGACCAGATCACTTCCGTACTGAAATCACACGGCATTGAAACAGAAGTGTTCTTTGAAGTTGAAGCAGACCCAACCCTGTCCATCGTGCGTAAAGGCGCGGAGCAGATGAACTCCTTCAAACCAGACGTGATTATCGCGCTGGGCGGTGGTTCACCGATGGATGCGGCGAAAATCATGTGGGTGCTGTACGAACATCCTGAGACCCATTTCGAAGACCTGGCGCTGCGCTTTATGGATATCCGTAAACGTATCTACAAGTTCCCGAAAATGGGCGTCAAAGCGAAAATGATCGCCGTGACCACCACCTCAGGTACGGGTTCAGAAGTGACGCCATTTGCGGTAGTGACCGATGACGTGACCGGCCAGAAATATCCACTGGCGGATTACGCTCTGACCCCGGACATGGCCATTGTTGACGCCAACCTGGTGATGAACATGCCAAAATCCCTGTGCGCCTTTGGCGGCCTGGATGCGGTGACTCACGCACTGGAAGCTTACGTTTCAGTACTGGCGAACGAATACTCTGATGGCCAGGCGCTGCAAGCGTTGAAACTGCTGAAAGAATATCTGCCAGCCAGCTATAAAGAAGGTGCCAAGAACCCGGTCGCCCGTGAGCGCGTGCACAATGCCGCGACCATCGCCGGCATCGCGTTCGCCAACGCCTTCCTGGGGGTTTGCCACTCAATGGCCCACAAACTGGGTTCTGAGTTCCACATCCCACACGGTCTGGCCAACGCCATGCTGATCTCCAACGTTATTCGCTATAACGCGAACGACAACCCAACCAAGCAAACGGCTTTCAGCCAGTACGACCGCCCACAGGCTCGTCGCCGCTACGGTGAAATCGCAGACCACCTCGGTCTAAGCGCACCGGGCGACCGTACCGCGCAGAAAATCGAGAAGTTGCTGACCTGGCTGGACGAGATTAAAGCTGAACTGGGCATCCCGGCCTCAATCCGTGAAGCCGGTGTGACAGAAGCCGATTTCCTGGCGAAAGTCGACAAACTGTCTGAAGACGCCTTTGACGACCAATGTACCGGCGCCAACCCGCGTTATCCACTGATTGCCGAACTCAAGCAAATCATGCTGGATACCTTCTACGGCCGTAAGTTTAGTGAAGCGGAAGATGAAGAAGTTTTGGTAGCTCCAGCGGCAGCCAAAGCAGAAAAAAAGTCCAAAAAATAACGGTTCATTGAACCAATAAAAAAACCGCCGAAAGGCGGTTTTTTTATGCGGCACGTTGGCCAGTACTTACCAGAGTGCGCAATAGCGCTCAAACACGCCACAGGACTCCCTGGGGCGTTCTAAACGCTACTCCAGTGCCTGTATGGCTTCCTTGTAATGCTTGCGGCAAACGGAGACGTAGCTCTCGTTCCCGCCTATCACTACCTGCTCACCGGCATGCATAGCCTGCCCGCTTTCATCCAGCCGTAGCACCATATTGGCCTTGCGTCCGCAATGGCAGATAGTTTTCAACTCTACCAGTTTGTCTGCCCAGGCCAGCAAGTATTGGCTGCCAATGAACAGTTCCCCCAGGAAGTCGGTACGCAAGCCATAACACAGAACCGGAATATCCAGTTGGTCGACGACATCACACAATTGCTCAACCTGCTGTTTCGTCAGGAACTGACTTTCATCCAACAACACGCAATGTACCGGTTGCTGTTGATGTTCCTGTGCAATCATCGCATAGAGCATCGACTCATTATTATAGAGCTGCGCCTGTGACGACAGCCCGATCCGCGAGCTGACCTTACCGACACCAAATCGATGATCTATTTCGGCGGTAAACACCAACGTGCGCATACCACGCTCTTGATAATTATATGAAGATTGCAACAACGCGGTAGATTTCCCTGCGTTCATAGCAGAGTAATAAAAATAAAGTTGAGCCATGGGCCCGCAACTCCAATGGTATAAGAAATATTCGAAGGTTGATTCAGAGGTAAAGTGTACCATAACCTATCGGCCTGCTCACGCCTCCGGGTTAATCAACATCTCGCTAAACGAATGCCAAACTTTCAAGTGAAACATTCTGTTCGCTGCACCTCTTACTTTTACATCTATTTACAGGATAATTTCTGTCTGACATCACATTTAATTACTGCTAATGATTAGCACCCGGCATTAATGGTTATGCCAGCACAGTAAAGCCCCAGAAGCGCCAGGTCAGGACGGAATTAAATCTATTAACACTCCTTAGCGCCACGCCTGAGTATTTAATGACATAAAACAGCCAGGGTACAGTTCTTGACGTTATCTTTACTCGTATACCCCCATTGTTTACAGTGTTTGCATACTGGGTCGCGTGATTTAACCCACAGAATTCGACGTAATATTGATATAAAACACAATTATAACTTAGTCATGAATGCCATTCCGGCATAGCAAACATACCGTCACTGTTGAAAATTTGACTTAAAAATGACGGTTGTAATACTTATCTCCCCCGCCTATATTAGCCAGAGTGTTCTGGTTTAGTGTTTTAAAAGGTAAATTTGAGCCTTCCTTTTCAATTTGGCTATTGCAGAAAAGAAAAGAGCACTCTATTATTATCCAGACGCCCCCCACCAATATAATTTGAGACTAGGACAATGAGCGAAGCATTAAAGATTTTGAACAACATCCGTACTCTACGCGCACAGGCAAGAGAATGCAGCCTGGAAACGCTGGAAGAAATGCTTGAAAAACTGGAAGTTGTTGTGAACGAACGTCGCGAAGAAGACAGCCAGGCTCAAGCAGAAGTTGAAGAACGCACCCGTAAACTGCAGCAATATCGTGAAATGCTGATTGCTGACGGTATTGATCCTAATGAACTGCTGCAAACTATGGCTGCAACTAAAGCCGCTGGTAAAGCTAAACGTGCAGCACGTCCGGCCAAATACCAATATAAAGACGAAAACGGCGAACTGAAAACCTGGACTGGCCAGGGCCGTACCCCAGCAGTGATTAAGAAAGCTATCGAAGAGCAAGGTAAATCTCTGGACGATTTCCTGCTGTAATAGCATTCAGCTGCAAGTTAAAAAGGCTCCCTTGGGAGCCTTTTTGTTATGCTTATTTTCAGAAGTAGTAGAACACAAGTCAGGCTTTGCGTAATTATCCTATGCAGGTAACCTTCTACCTCATTGGTCTTGCTTCTCGGCTAGCTGCCCCTTCCTGACTTTTGCAAAGCATAAAAAAGGGGCCGTGGCCCCTTATAGCATTTACGTACAGCTCAATTACTGAACTTTATAAAAAGACTTATACCATTCAACAAAGCGTTTCACACCTTCTTCAACGCTGGTTTCAGGCTTGAAGCCAATCACACGATAAAGTTCCGCAGTATCGGCACTGGTATCTAACACGTCGCCAGGCTGCATCGGCAGCATATTCTTACGCGCCTCGATCCCCAACGCCTGTTCCAGTGCGCTGATATATTCCATCAGCTTTACCGGGCTGCTGTTGCCGATATTATAGACATGGTATGGCGCAGAACTGGTCGCCGGTGAACCCTGCTCAACCGTCCAGCTAGCATTTGCCTGAGGAATAACTGCCTGCAACCGCACAATAGCCTCAGCGATATCGTCGATGTAGGTAAAGTCACGGTGCATCTCTCCGTGGTTATATACATCGATGCTCTCACCGGCCAATATGGCCTTGGTAAATTTGAACAGCGCCATATCCGGGCGTCCCCACGGACCATATACGGTAAAGAAACGCAGACCGGTGGTTGGCAGACCGTATAAGTGGGAGTAGCTGTGCGACATCAGCTCATTGGCTTTTTTGGTTGCCGCATACAAAGATATCGGGTGATCAACAGAATCTTCGGTCGCAAAAGGCAGCTTACGATTCAGACCATATACCGAACTGGATGAGGCATATAACAGATGCTCAACTTTATTGTGTCGGCACCCTTCCAGCACATTTAAATGCCCGATGAGATTCGAGTCTGCATACGCCAGCGGGTTATCCAATGAATAACGCACCCCGGCCTGAGCACCCAGATGAATCACCCGTTGGAACTGGTGCTCGGCAAACAGCTGCGCCATGCCCTCGCGGTCGGCCAAATCCAGCTTAATAAACCGGAAGGCAGGCTTATCCGCCAGCAAATCGAGACGCGCTATTTTCAAACCCACGTCGTAGTAATCATTCAGGTTGTCGATACCGACAACCTGATGCCCAGCGGCCAACAGACGCTCAGCGGTGTGATAACCAATAAACCCTGCCGCGCCTGTAACCAGGAATTTCATATTTATCCCTTAAATAACCGGCTGAATGGACGCACCGCGACCAATCGCATAATAGGTAAAGCCACGACTTTCCAGACGTTCAGGATCAAACAGGTTACGACCATCAAAGATCACCGGCTGCTTTAACGAACCTTTAATCACGTCGAAATCCGGCGCGCGGAAGTTCTGCCATTCGGTACAGATAACCAGCGCGTCAGCGCCCTGCAGCGCCGCTTCTTTGGTGCCTACCAGTTTCAGATCGTCACGCTGACCGTAGATGCGCTGAACTTCGTTCATGGCTTCAGGGTCGTACGCCTGCACGGTAGCACCCGCTTCCCACAGTTGCTCCATCAGCACCCGGCTGGAAGCCTCACGCATGTCGTCGGTATTTGGTTTGAATGCCAGCCCCCAAAGCGCAAAGGTTTTGCCTTTCAGATCTTCACCAAAGTGATGCTTGATAAACTTGGTCAGCTTATATTTTTGCTGATAGTTAACCTGCTCTACGGCTTGCAACAGTTTTGGCTGGTAGCCGATATGTTCAGCCGTGCGGATCAGGGCCTGAACGTCTTTCGGGAAACAGGAGCCACCATAGCCGCAGCCTGGGTAGATAAAGTGATAGCCAATACGGGAATCAGAGCCGATACCCTGACGCACTTTCTCAATGTCTGCACCCAGCATTTCGGCCAGATTAGACATTTCATTCATAAAGCTGATTTTGGTTGCCAGCATACAGTTGGCAGCATACTTGGTCAGTTCAGCACTGCGAATATCCATCATGATCATGCGATCGTGATTGCGGTTGAACGGCTCATACAGCTCGCGAATAGGTTCAATCACATCTTTGTTATCGGTACCGATAACAATGCGCTCAGGACGCATGCAGTCTGCTACTGCCGCGCCTTCCTTCAGGAATTCGGGGTTGGAAACCACATCGAAAGGAATCGTGCTGCCGCGTTTGCGCAGCGTTTCTTCCATAACCTGACGGACTTTATCTGCGGTGCCAACCGGTACGGTAGATTTATCGATCACCACTTTATGATCGATCATGTGTTCCGCGATGGTGCGGGCCACGGCAGTCACATACTTCAGGTCGGCAGAGCCATCTTCATCCGGTGGCGTGCCCACGGCAATGAACTGAATGGTGCCATGTTCAACGCCGGCTTTAGCATCGGTGGTGAACTGCAGGCGACCTGCTTCATAGTTTTGCTGCACCAACGGCGTCAGGCCTGGCTCAAAAATAGGGATATTCCCTTTCTTCAGGTTTTCGACTTTACGTTCGTCTATATCAATACACATAACGTCGTGGCCGACTTCAGCCAACACCGCAGCCTGCACCAGGCCAACATAGCCAATACCAAAAACTGTTACTTTCATGGGAAAATCCTAGTTTTTCAAATTAAGACGAAAGATGAATAAATTATTTTTTATCAGCGGCCAGTAACTGTTTCAACCACTGAGTGAACTCTTGGCCCAGCCCGGCATGGCGCATGCCATACTCGACAAATGCCTGCATATAACCCAGCTTGTTGCCGCAATCATGGCTGATCCCTTTCAGGTGATACGCCTCTACCGTCTCTTGCTGCATCAGCATTTCAATGCTGTCGGTCAGTTGGATTTCACCACCAGCGCCCGGAGGGGTTTTCGACAGCAGCGGCCAGATATCGGCGGAGAGCACATAACGGCCAACAATGGCCAGGTTGGAAGGGGCTTCCTCCGGCGAAGGTTTCTCTACCACGCTAACCATCGGGGCGCTTTCGCCCGGCTGCAGCTCATACCCTTTGCAATCGGCCACGCCATAGTTGCCAACATCTTTATGCGGCACAGGCTCCACCATAATCTGGCTGATACCGGTTTGCTCAAAGCGCTGCAGCATTTCGTGCAGATTGTCTTTTTTCAGATCGGAACTGTACTCATCGAGGATCACGTCCGGCAAAATCACCGCCACCGGTTCGTCACCCACCAGTGGATAGGCACACATAATCGCGTGACCCAAGCCTTTAGCCACCCCCTGACGCACCTGCATTACGGTAACGCCCTTGGGACAGATAGACTGCACTTCATCGAGCAACTGACGCTTAACTCGTTTTTCCAGCATCGCTTCCAGTTCAAAACTGGTATCGAAATGGTTTTCGATCGAATTCTTGGAGGAATGGGTAACCAACACAATTTCGTTAATCCCTGCCGCAATACACTCATTGACAACGTATTGGATCAAGGGTTTGTCAACCAGCGGCAGCATTTCTTTAGGAATGGCTTTTGTCGCCGGTAACATCCGTGTTCCCAAGCCTGCAACCGGGATCACAGCCTTTCTGACTTTACGATTTACAGCAGGCATTATTTCCTCTCTTAATAGCGCTCAGTTTATGAGCTTCATCCGCCATACAAAAACCCTCGGAGTATACCAGCTTATGACTGACTGGCATTAACCGCAGCGCAAATAGAAAAACTTTAGGACAATTACCCAATGGACTGACTGAGGTAAAAATAAGCATCTCAAATATATAAATTTCAAATACTATTTTGACCCAGGAGGATTATTCAGCACTGAGCATCAAGCGTAGCCTGCCACCCGAGCCCCAAACCTGGCACTGCCAGGCGGCACAGTGCTGACTGATTTGATTCATGTACGTCGCACCCAGCGTTCCCAGTGGCACACCGTTGCTCAGTTGAATTTGATTATCACCGGTATTTACATTGGCATGCAGGCCGGCGGAGACCAGGATCAGGTTTTTATATTCGGTGTGATAATAACCGACCAGCATCGGAAATTGCCCTTCCAGCTTGCCTTGACGTAATAATTGATTAACCTGCTTTAACAATGCGCTCATTTGCGGCAGCCGATGACGCTGATTAGCTAAATGATCTTGCAACAATCCATTAAATAATGCGCGCAGCAGCAGTGCCGCCAATACGCCATTATCTCCTGCGCGGGTCACATCCAGACAATAGAACGCCAGGTCTTTATCCGACAGTGCCGCAATATCCAGCACCAATCCCGGATTCTCGCTAGTGGTTAATTGCCGATAATTAATCCGGCAATGAGCCACGGTCTGCTGCACCGGTGGTTGTAACTGTTTGAGCAACTTCACCGCTTCGGAAGGATTTTTACTCAGCGCATCCCAGTCCTGGAACAGTTCCACCTCCTCAATGGCCGGCGAAGTGAACATATTGGGATACAGACACCCCAACACCGCTTCACGCAGACGATTAAGGTCGGTCACCGGCTTTAACAACACGTCCTGAACGCCTAACCGCAACATTTTGGCGATATCCGCCATTTTATCGGTAGCCGAAATCACCAACACCGGAGTTTGCACCCCTTGCAGCCGCAGATGTTCGACAAACTCAATCCCATCCATTTCCGGCATCGCCAGATCGCACAGGATTAAATCGGGATGAACATCATCCACCAGACTCAACGCCTGCAAACCATTGGGAGCCTCACTGGTTTCCGCCCCCAACGATTTCAAATAGCCAACAAGCACGGAACGAAAAACCAGTTCGTCCTCAACGACCAAAATGCGCTTGTGAGTCAATGGTAATGCCATCAGCCGAGCCTCTTCCCTTTTCATAATGTAATAGTGGCTCAAAAAGACCTTTTATGCCTGTCGGAAATTGCTCCCATCGCAGGTTATACAGTCAAGAACCGTAAATTATCTGTTTTTTATCAAGGGCAACAGTTTATCCAGCTGTTTTTCAACCGCCAGCCTGCCGGCTTCAATCGCCTCTTCGGCACGATGGAAATCCAACGTTGAAATCTGCGGGCAATAGGGTTGGATCAACACATCAGGCGGATCGCCCGCCATGCGGTTGCGTTTCAATCGATTTTCCAGCACCTGAATAGAAGTTCCCATAATTTCCATCGCCGTTGGCGTGAAATTAGGCTTTCTGGTGGTCATTTTGCTGATGCGTTCCCTTAATCGTCCTCGCCAGTTACGGGCGGGGAGATCTTTTGCCGCGTCCATATCCGGACTGCGTACCGAGAACAAATCCTGCTGCATCAGATGGGCATCATGTTGCAAGTCAACGGCGATAACAATGTCGGCCCCCAACGCCCGGGTCAATGAGATAGGTACCGGATTCACCACAGCGCCGTCCACCAGCCAATAGCCGTCAAACCACACCGGCGCCAACAGGCCGGGCATGCTGCATGAGGCTCGCACAGCCTGATGAATGTCACCTTCGGTCAGCCACAGTTCCCGCCCGGTACTCAGATTGGTCGCCACGGCACCAAACTTCAATGAACACTCGGCGATATCATCGATCTTCAACAACTGCCCTACCGCATTAAACACCCGCTCACCGCGCAGCAACCCACCGCGTTGCCAGGACAAATCCATCAAACGGATCACATCCCAATAGCTGAATGAACGCACCCAGGTTTCCATGGCCGGCAGACGATGGCTGGCAAAAGCCGCCCCTACCAATGCGCCAACCGAACAACCGGCTACTATATCGACTTCAACACCCAACTTCTTTAGTGCATTGATCACGCCAATATGTGCCCATCCTTTAGCCGCCCCCGCGCCCAATGCCAATCCAACCTTAATTTTTCGCATAGTTCCGGTCCTTTTTCGGTGAATTGCTTCGATCCTGCCGTCAGCGTAGATTGTCAGGGTCGAATGTTGTTAGGTAACATATGCGCTAAATTACTTTCGGCATCGGCCCGTTCATTTCGTTCCGGCCATTTTAGGAGTCACCTTGCCCGAATTATGCCCCTGCGGTAGCGGACTGGAGTATAGCGCATGCTGCGAACCCTACGTCAACGGCACTCAAACGCCAGCGACACCCGGACTATTAATGCGTTCGCGCTTTAGCGCGTACGTAAAACACAACGTGGATTATCTGATTGCCACCTGGCATCCCGACTGCCATGCCACGGAATGGCGCAACGCGATCGTCGACAGTTTCAAAAATACCGAATGGCTGGGTTTGACGGTGGTTGAAGAAAAACAGGGCCATGAGGCCGGGGAAGGTTTTGTCGAATTCATTGCCCAATTCGTTGACGGTAACACCGGTGAACGCCAGGCAATGCACGAGCGTTCACGCTTCCTTCAACTTGACCAACGCTGGTATTATATTGACGGAACCAAACCCCAGCCGGGCAGAAATGCCATTTGCCCCTGCGGCTCAGGTAAAAAATATAAAAAGTGCTGCGGGCGTTAGCCGGCAGTCACAGAGCCCGATAGATTTCAGGTCGCAGCCAATCCGGTCGCCGCTTGAAAATATAGATGATAAAAACTCTCGCCTGCGAAGACAGGACGTTCAGTATCAGACAGGATCCTCACTCCCATGCCACACCAAAATGTACAAAGAAAAGTTTTGCGCACCATTTGTCCGGATGCCAAAGGTCTGATCGCCAAGATCACCAATATTTGTTACAAACATGAACTCAACATTGTTCAGAACAATGAATTCGTTGATCACCGCACCGGCCGCTTCTTTATGCGTACCGAGCTGGAAGGCATTTTTAACGACACTACTTTGCTGGCGGATCTCGATAGCGCACTGCCGGTGGGTTCGGTCCGCGAACTGCATAACTCCGGCCGTCGTCGTATTGTGGTGCTGGTGACCAAAGAAGCGCATTGCCTGGGCGACTTGCTGATGAAAAGCGCTTACGGCGGCCTGGATGTGGAGATTGCGGCGGTTATCGGTAACCACGATACGCTGCAAACGTTGGTGGAACGTTTCGATATCCCGTTCCACCTGGTCAGCCATGAAGGCCTGACGCGCGATCAACACGATCAGAAAATGATGGCCCAGATCGATCAGTATCAGCCGGATTACGTGGTGTTGGCCAAATATATGCGCGTACTGACGCCAGCATTCGTACAGCACTACCCGAACCAGGTGATTAATATTCACCACTCGTTCCTGCCGGCCTTTATCGGTGCACGGCCTTATCATCAGGCTTACGAGCGTGGCGTGAAAATCATCGGCGCTACGGCCCACTACGTTAACGATAATCTGGACGAAGGCCCGATCATCATGCAGGACGTGATTCATGTCGATCACACCTATTCTGCTGAAGATATGATGCGTGCCGGACGAGACGTCGAGAAAAATGCGCTCAGCCGCGCGCTTTACCATGTGTTGGCCCAACGGGTATTTGTCTACGGTAACCGGACGGTTATTCTGTAATTGCTCAAGAAAGCGGTGCCTTTCGTTCAGGGATGCACCGCCACGAGTAAAAAATCGGCAAACGATTCATTTTCTGCATTTCAATACTTTACACGCCCGTTTCATTTGATATGATGCGCCCCGCTTACCGAGACAGATGTTTCGCAAGCAAGGCCAGTGGTGGGGTTCCCGAGCGGCCAAAGGGAGCAGACTGTAAATCTGCCGTCACAGACTTCGAAGGTTCGAATCCTTCCCCCACCACCATCTTCTCTCTGTTGATGAGAGCGCAGCGAAAGCTGAAGCTACATAAAACACTGAGGGGGAGGATGAGAAGCTTCGCCAAGGTTCGAGTCTCACGCAGTGAGACAACGCGCTTTAGCGCGGCCCGAAGGGTGAGGAACGAAGAGACGAATAATCCTTCCCCCACCACCATCTTCTCTCTGTCAAGAGTGAAGACGCAGTAAAGAAACCGGCCAGGTTTCTTCCGGATGAAACCGGAACTACAATTTGTAAAACCATGAATACCATGGTGGGGTTCCCGAGCGGCCAAAGGGAGCAGACTGTAAATCTGCCGTCACAGACTTCGAAGGTTCGAATCCTTCCCCCACCACCATCCTTGTATATCCCCCAGAATCAAACCAAACCTGAAAGCATTCCATCACTCCCAAGCGGGAAGGATGAGAAGCTTCGACAAGGTTCGAGTCTCACGCAGTGAGACAACGCGCTTCAGCGCGGCCCGAAGGGTGAGTCGCACAGCGACGAATAATCCTTCCCCCACCACCATCCTTGTATATCCCCCAGAATCAAACCAAACCTGACAGCATTCCATCACTCTCTCAGTTCATCATTTATCAATTCCCTTAACCATTCAGCGCATCCTCAACTTGAACTCCGGCCAACAATTCGCTATACCACTGACTTCTTTAATGCAGTAAGGAAGAAAGTGCATGCGTAACAATATCTGCGTTTTTTGTGGTGCCAGCGAAGGCGTTAATCCTGCTTATGCCGAGAATGCGCGGCAACTGGGTCAAACGCTCGCCGCTCAGGGTCGACGCCTAATCTATGGCGGCGGCAAAAAAGGGTTGATGGGCATTGTGGCGGATGCCGTACTTGCCGCCGGAGGTGAGGCGGTGGGCATTATTCCTGAGCGGTTGGTAGAAGCAGAAACCGCACATCGTGGCCTGACTGAACTGGAAGTGGTTCCGGACATGCACACCCGTAAGGCGCGCATGGCGGCTCTGGCAGACGGTTTTATTGCTCTGCCCGGCGGCATAGGTACCCTCGAGGAACTGTTTGAAATCTGGACCTGGGGCCAGATCGGCTATCACAGTAAACCGGTTGGTTTGCTGGATGTGAACGGGTTCTATCGCCCGCTAAACAGTTTCCTGCAGCACGTGGCCGATCAGGGCTTTATGCGCCATGACTATCTGGGCACCATGCACATCAGTGAATCAGCGCAAACCTTACTGCAACAATTTGACGACTATCAGCCCAAAACTTACGACCGCTGGGCAAAATAATTCAACTTGCCGCCGGCGGCCCGATGCCGCTGGCCTGCGTTACATTTCTGGTCAAACTCTGCTACTATCTCAACACATTTTTCTTGTAAAAACGGCACCGCTCATGAAGTTTGTCTCTTTTAATATCAATGGACTGCGTGCGCGTCCGCACCAACTGGCCGCGATCATCGAACAGCACCAGCCCGACGTGATCGGCCTGCAGGAAACGAAAGTTCACGATGACATGTTCCCGCTGGAAGAAGTCAGCCAGCATGGCTATCACGTGTTCTATCATGGCCAAAAAGGTCACTATGGCGTGGCGCTGCTAACCAAAGAAAAGCCGCTTGCCGTACGCCGTGGTTTCCCTACCGATGATGAAGACGCACAGCGCCGCATCATCATGGCCGATCTGGCGACGCCGCAAGGCACGCTGACGGTGATCAATGGTTACTTCCCGCAGGGGGAAAGCCGTGACCATCCGATCAAATTCCCCGCCAAGACACGCTTCTATCAGGATTTGCAAAACTACCTGGAGCAGCAAATGTCGGTGGACTCACCGGTACTGGTGATGGGTGACGTGAATATCAGCCCAAGCGATTACGATATCGGCATCGGCGAGGAAAGCCGTAAGCGCTGGCTGCGTACCGGTAAGTGCTCTTTCCTGCCGGAGGAGCGCGAATGGATGGATCGCCTGATGAACTGGGGCCTGGTAGATACCTACCGCCACGCTAACCCGGAACGTAACGATCAATTCTCGTGGTTTGATTACCGTTCACGCGGTTTCGATGAAAACCGGGGCCTGCGTATCGATCTGCTGCTGGCCAGCACGCCATTGGCCGCACGCTGCACCGCCACCGGCATCGATTATCAGATCCGCGGGATGGAAAAACCGTCGGATCACGCGCCAGTCTGGGCGGAATTCTCGCTGTAATTGACCCAACCCCGGCCATTGCCGGGGTTTTGCTATGTGGTACCTATGAAAATTATCGATGTCGTCGCCGCCATCATTGAAAGAAATGGCCAAATTCTTTTGGCGCAGCGTAATGCTGACAGCGATCAGGCCGGGCTGTGGGAGTTTCCCGGCGGCAAGGTTGAGGCAGGCGAGAGCCAGCCACAGGCACTGGCGCGTGAACTGGACGAAGAGTTGGGAATTGTGGCCAGTGTTGGCCGCTATGTCGCCAGCAACCAGTGGCAACAGAGTGAGCGCATGATCCGGCTACATGCCTGGCAGGTTGATACCTTTAGTGGCGAATTACAAAAGCGCTGCCATTCGGATTTTGTCTGGTTGGCGCCGGAGCAGGCGTTTGACTATCCCCTGGCTCCGGCGGACGTGCCGCTATTAACCGCCTATATTAGCGCATTGCAGGCGGAAGCCTGAGTTACAGCGTCACTTCTTCAGACGCACCCAGATTAACGGATTAGTCCCTACCACGTTGGGGTCGCGTACGCACTGCAACGCTTCCCCTTCCACCTTGAGAACCGCCCCTTCAGAATAGTTTTGATCCTGATAGATGCAGCAGCGGCTGCAAGGTTGTGCCGCGGGTTGAGCCGCAGCGTTTTTTGCTGCCCCCCAGATCTCCGGCGACACTGGCACCACCACATCGACATCGCCACGATTGGCCATCGCCGCGTTGCAAAACAACAGTGCGCTACCGGCCAGCAACAGTAAGCCGTGATTCATTCGCTCTTCTCCCGCGCCTTACCGGCGCTTTTCTTGCGTTTTTTCGCCCCGCCGGAAGGCGACGGCGGCAACCCGCGAAACGCCATACTCGCCCGACTCTGCTTGGCCTGATAAATCAGCTCCTGCAGAGTACCTACCAGAGGTTGCATAAAGTCCTGATAACGACAGGATTTCTCACTGATTTGCGTCAGCGTGGCTTCCCAGTTGGCGGTCATATCAGGACGGGCAGCAATATCCGGCAGCGAATGGATCAACGCCCGGCCGGTTTCACTGGAGTGAATATAGCGCCCTTTCTTATACAAAAACGCCCGCTTGAACAGCAACTCAATGATGCCCGCGCGCGTGGCCTCTGTCCCTAAACCATCGGTCGCTCGCAGGATTTTCTTTAGTGCTTTATCCTGAACGAAACGTGCAATCCCTGTCATGGCGGAAAGCAGGCTGGCATCGGTAAAAGGACGTGGCGGTTGGGTCTGACGTTCAACCACCTCACCACGCTCACACAGTAGCTGGTCATCCTTCGCCACCACAGGCAACGGAGCGCCTTCATTTTCTTCATCACGCTCTTTACTGCCCAACAGTGTTCGCCAGCCTGCTTCGGCAAGAAAACGCGCCTTGGCGATAAACTTGCCGCCGGCAATATCCAGCTCAATCACGCATTTGCGGAACATGGCGTCCGGGCAGAACTGCATCAGGTACTGCCGCGCCACCAAGCCATAAACGTTCAGTTCATCCTGGCTGAGGCTAACCTTACTGGCACGGGCGGTCGGAATAATGGCGTGGTGAGCATCAACCTTCTTGTCGTCCCAGCAACGGTTACGGCGATCGCTGTCGATCACCGGCTGCGGATACAGATCCGGCTGATGAACGCTGATGGCGTTCAACACCGAATGCCGCCCGGCAAAATGCTCTTCCGGCAGGTAGCGGCAGTCGGAACGCGGATAGGTGATCAATTTATGGGTTTCATACAGCCGCTGGCACACGTCCAGTACCTGCTGCGCGCTCAGGTTGAAGCGTTTGGAAGCCTCAATCTGTAAGGTCGACAGTGAAAACGGCAAGGGTGCGGTATCTGATTCCCGTTTATCATTATAAGAGGTGACCAGCGCCGGCTGGCCCTCGATACGCTTGAGCACGTGTTCTGCCAACGATCGGTGCAGCAAGCGCCCTTCTTCGTCCTGATAAGGCTCGCAGGAGTCACTCGGTTGCCACAGGGCGACAAAACGCTCGTCTTTGGGCGTCACGATGTGCGCTTTAACCTCGAAGAAGTCCTTCGAGACAAAATTTTCAATATCTTCGTCACGTCTGACGACCAACCCCAACACCGGCGTTTGCACCCGGCCCACCGACAACACGCCATCATAACCGGCATTACGCCCCAAAATGGTGTAGGCGCGGGTCATGTTGATGCCATACAGCCAGTCGGCGCGGGAACGCGCCAGGGCGGAGACACAAAGTGGGATAAAGTCGCGATTGTCACGCAGCCGTTCGATAGCGCGCTCCACCGCCTGCGGGTTGAGATCGTTGATCAGGCAACGGCGGACGCTGTGGCGTTTTTCCGGCGACAACGCCAGATAGTCCAGCACCTCATCCACCAGCAATTGGCCTTCCCTGTCCGGGTCACCGGCATGCACCACTTCATCGGCCTCGTGCAGCAGCTTTTTGATGGCATTAAGCTGTTTGCTGACCGAAGGCCGTGGCTGCAACTGCCACTTTTCAGGGATGATCGGCAGATCGGCCAGCGACCAGCGCGCATAACGGCTGTCGTAGGCATCCGGCTGCGCCTGTTCTAACAAGTGGCCCACACACCAGGTCACCACATCATTGTTACCGCAGGCGATAAACCCATCGCCGCGGCGATGCGGCTTGGGAAGTACGTCGGCAATGGCGCGCGCCAAACTCGGTTTCTCGGCAATAAACAGTCGCATTATTCACCGTTATTCTGGCTGTACGTCATCAGGAATTCTCTTACTTCAGCATAATTCCCGCGGAACACAATCCGCTGGGATTTCTTTTCCAATTGATAGTGATACATCGGATCGTAGTAGTGCTGCAACAACGGCACCAGCCACTGCTGATGCTCGTCACTATTTCCACTGGCCTGCTGATACTGCAGTGCCCGTTCCAGGTGCTGCGTCAGCAGTTGGAAACGCTCCAGCCCCAGGCGGCGGCGAATGGCAAACAGGCCGTGATGCAGATATTCATCGTACTTCTGCCAGCCGAGCTGCGCGCCGTAGGCCTGTTCAAACTCAATACGCATCCGGTCGATATATTCGTGCTGCAGCCGTGCCAGACGCACCTCAAAAGGATCGTCTATCACCGCCACCGGTGCCTGCTGCATGCGGTTGAAGACGGGTAATGGCAGATTGTTGCTGCCGATAATGCGCCCTTCGTCTTCCAGCACCCAGCGGCGGCAGCCACCATGCTGTTTTTTCAGCAATAACACAGCCAGACGATTCTCAAAATCAATCTGTCCGCTTTGACTCACCAGCGTTCGGCCAAAAGATGAACCGCGGTGGTGCGCTGCCCCCTCCAGATCAACGCCGTCGGCCAGCTCATTGACCAACAGAGTTTTACCGCTGCCGGTATTGCCGCCGATCAGCACCATCGGCAGTTCGGCGCTCTGCTCCAGCGTGGTGAGCAAGAAATTGCGCAGGGCCTTGTAACCACCGGTGATGCGCGGATAGACGACGCCGGCCTCACGCAGCCACTGCTGCACCAACTGAGAACGCAAACCGCCGCGGAAACAGTAAATATAGCCTTCCGGCCATTGGGCACATTGCGCCAGCCAGGCTGCCGTACGTTGCTCACGAAACCTGCCATTAACCAGGCTGTGGCCCAGCGCAATCGCTGCCTGCTGCCCCTGCTGTTTGTAACAGGTGCCAACCGCCTGCCGCTCGTCGTCGTTCATTAACGGCAGATTCACAGCATTGGCGAACGCGCCCTGCTGAAACTCAACCGGCGCCCGCACGTCAATCAGCGGGATATCCTGCAAAAAAATACGGCGATAATCCTGGCCGTCTTCCCGTTCCCTGGTGGCTGACACTAGACAACCTCAATCAACGGCTTGCCCGGCACTGCCGCATGCAGTTCACCGATAGCCTGGAGTTGAATGCCGTGGCGCTCGGCAATCGCCTGCACCTGCTGCTCCGCTTCAGGTAGTACCGCCAGCAGCAAGCCGCCGGAGGTCTGCGGATCGCACAGCAATTGGCGCTGCAGGTCGGTCATTTCACCGACCAGATGGCCGTAACTGTCAAAGTTGCGCCCGGTGCCGCCAGGCACGCAGCCTTCGGCAATATAACGCTCGATGTCCGGCAATTTAGGTACCTGATCAAACCAGACCGTCGCCTGCAGTCCTGAGCCCTGGCAAACCTCGCTCAGATGCCCCAGCAGACCAAAACCGGTAACGTCGGTCATCGCCGTCACACCTTCGACTTCGGCAAAATCCGTGCCCGGTTTATTCAATTGGCACATCACTTCGGTTGCCAGGCCTTCATGCTCTGGCAACAGTTTGCTTTTCTTCTCGGCGGTAGTCAGCACGCCAATGCCCAACGGCTTGGTCAGGTACAATTTGGCTCCGGCCTGCGCCGCGCTGTTTTTCTTCACCCGCTCGGTATTGACGATGCCGGTCACCGCCAGGCCAAAAATAGGCTCTGGCGCATCGATAGAATGGCCGCCCGCCAGGGCGATACCCGCCTGCTGACAGGCATAGCGCCCGCCGTCGATCACCTGCTGCGCCACTTCTGCCGGCAGCGTGGCAATCGGCCAGCCCAGAATGGCAATCGCCATGATCGGTTTACCGCCCATGGCATACACGTCGCTGATGGCGTTGGTGGCGGCGATGCGACCGAAATCGAACGGGTTATCGACGATCGGCATAAAGAAGTCGGTGGTGCTGATAATGCCCACGCCGTTGCCGATGTCATACACCGCCGCATCGTCACGGGTTTCATTACCCACCAGCAAGCGCGGATCGACAAATTTCTCCCGCTCGCTGTGCAGAATAGTTTCGAGAACTTTCGGTGAGATTTTACAACCGCAGCCGGCGCCATGGCTGTACTGGGTTAAACGGATCGCTGGCGATGTCATATACCACTCCCTTCGGTTAACGGCATTCAAGATATCATAGGGTAGCGCTTGCCGACGGGATTGGTAAGAGCGGGCTGCCGATAACCGAACGGCCTGCTCATAAACAACACAGAATGGCGGGATTTAGCGCATTTTTGCCGCAATCCCGCCAGTGGGATCAGAAATAGCTGACGAAAGGCGTGCTGTCTGGGGCGATCACTTTGGTGGAAGCTTTTAACTGTGGAGTCCCCAAATACAGGAAGCCGACAATTTCGTCCTGCTCGCGACAGCCAAAGGCTTCACGAACCAGTGAATGTTCGGTCCAGGCGCCGGTGCGCCAGATACCGTTGAAACCCTGCGCCAGTGCGGCCATCTGCATCGCCTGAACCGCACAACCGGCAGAAACCACCTGTTCCCAGCGCGGCACCTTGGTTTCTTCAGTGCAATGGGCCACCACGGTGATAATCAGCGGGGCGCGGAATGGCGCTTTTGTGGCCTTTTCTAGCGCGGCTTCATCCATTTCGTCCTGCTTTGCAGCAGCTTGTAACAATTGGCTAAAACGCTCCAGACCCTGGTTTTCGATCATCACAAAACGCCATGGCTGCAAGGCACCATGATCGGGCGCTCGCAGGCCCGCGTTGATGATATTCTGGCGTGCCTCACCCGTCGGCGCCGGGGCCGCGAGGCGTGACGCAGAGCGGCGATTCAGTAAAAGATCCAGTGCATCCATCGTAAACTCCTGATAACAATTTTCATTCAAATCACGTTAACATAGCTAAACGGCGAGTGACAGCCTCGGCATTAGCCTCTGTGACCCACGATTTAAAGCTGACATTTCTTTGGCCGCTCATTAGGATAGCGGAACATTCTCGACTCTTGCTGGAGAGCACATGCGCACATTGTGGCAAATCATTGCCGGCGTTTTCAGGTGGACATGGCGTCTGCTGAACTTTATCAGGGAACTGATCCTCAATTTGTTCCTGGTGTTGCTGATCCTGGTTGGGGTCGGTATCTATCTTTCATTCCAGAGTGCCACCACCCCTGCCGTGCCTACCCGCGGTGCGTTGTTGGTGGACCTGAGCGGCGTGGTCGTTGACCAACCATCGATGAACAACAAGGTTCGCCAATGGGGTCGTGAACTGTTGGGCGCTTCCAGCAACCGCCTGCAGGAAAACTCCCTGTTTGACGTGGTTGACAGCATCCGCAAGGCTAAAGACGACAAAAACATTACCGGCATGGTATTGCAGTTGAATGACTTTGCCGGTGCCGATCAGCCTTCGCTGCAGTACATCGGCAAAGCGCTACGTGAATTCCGTGACAGTGGCAAACCGATCTTTGCCATTGGCGACAGCTATAACCAGACGCAATATTATCTGGCCAGCTACGCCAACAAGGTTTATCTGTCGCCACAGGGTGCGGTCGACCTGCACGGCTTTGCCACCAACAACCTTTACTACAAATCGTTGTTGGAAAAACTCAAGGTCACCACCAACATCTTCCGCGTCGGTACCTATAAATCCGCCGTGGAACCCTTGATCCGTGACGATATGTCACCGGCCGCCCGTGAGGCAGACAGCCGCTGGATTGGTGGATTGTGGCAAAACTATCTGGATACCGTGGCGGCTAACCGCCAGATCACGGCGCAACAGCTGTTCCCAGGGGCCGCAGGCGTGCTGAGCGGTATGCAGGCTGCCGGGGGGGATACGGCCAAGTATGCGCTGGATAACAAACTGGTCGATGAACTGGCGTCGCGCACCGTCATCGAAAACCAACTGATCAAGACTTTCGGTTGGGACAAGCAGGCCAATGATTTCAACGCGACCAGCATCTACGACTACCAGCCGAAGCCAACGCCGGATCAAGGCGGTAAAATCGCCGTGATCTTCGCTAACGGCGCGATCATGGACGGTCCGCAAACACCTGGCACCGTTGGCGGCGATACCACCGCCGCAGAACTGCGTCAGGCGCGACTGGATCCGGCCATCAAGGCGGTGATTTTCCGGGTCAACAGCCCAGGGGGCAGCGTCAGCGCCTCGGAAGTGATCCGCTCCGAGTTGGCTGCGGTACGTGCCGCCGGTAAACCTGTGGTGGTTTCCATGGGTGGCATGGCGGCCTCGGGCGGCTATTGGATCTCTACACCGGCGGACTACATCATCGCCAGCCCGAGCACCCTCACCGGTTCCATTGGCATCTTCGGGGTGATTAACACCTACGAGCAGACGCTGGACAGCATCGGCGTGCATACCGACGGCGTGGCAACCTCGCCGCTGGCGGATCTGGCGGTCACCAAGGCGCTGCCGCCTGAGTTCTCGCAGATGATGCAGTTGAACATCGAGAAAGGTTATCAAAACTTTATCGACCTGGTCGCCAAGTCACGCAAAATGACACCGCAGCAGGTTGATCAGATTGCTCAGGGCCACGTGTGGCTGGGCAGCGATGCCAAGACCAATGGTCTGGTCGATCAGTTGGGTGACTTCGACGACGCGGTGAAGAAAGCCGCCGAACTGGCGCAATTGAAACAGTGGCAGCTTAACTGGTTTGTCGATACGCCAAGCCTGACCGATATGGTGCTCAGTCAGTTTGGCGTTTCCATTCACGCCATGCTGCCGGCAGCCATCCAGTCGATGCTGCCTGCGCCCTTGGCATCAGTGGCTATGGCGGTCAAAGAGCAACCGGGTTTGTTCAATAACCTGAACGATCCGCAAAATCGCTATGCCATCTGTTTGACCTGCGGAGAAGTCCGCTAACAAATTAATCCTCAGCCCGGCACCCGCCGGGCTTTTTTTCTGCGCTTATCCCCCTATAATTCAGCCCATCTTATTTCTGTTAAAACAATCACTATGCAAAAGAAATCGATTTACGTCGCCTACACTGGCGGGACCATCGGCATGCAGCGTTCTGAGCACGGTTATATTCCTGTTTCCGGCCACCTGCAGCGGCAACTGGCCCTGATGCCGGAATTCCACCGGCCGGAAATGCCGGACTTCACCATTCATGAATATGCGCCGCTGATCGACTCCTCCGACATGACGCCGGAAGACTGGCAGCATATCGCCGACGATATCAAACTGAATTATGACCGCTATGATGGCTTCGTGATCCTGCACGGTACCGACACCATGGCCTTCACCGCCTCGGCGCTGTCATTCATGCTGGAAAATCTGGCCAAGCCGGTGATTGTCACCGGTTCTCAGATCCCACTGGCGGAACTGCGTTCCGATGGCCAGACCAACTTGCTGAACGCGCTGTATCTGGCAGCCAACCATCCGGTAAATGAAGTCAGCCTGTTCTTCAATAACAAGCTGTTCCGCGGCAACCGGACCACCAAGGCGCATGCTGACGGTTTCGATGCCTTTGCTTCCCCCAATCTGCCGCCGCTGCTGGAGGCCGGTATTCATATTCGTCGCCAGAACGGCATCGACAGCCCGGTCTGCAATGGCGAACTCAAGGTGCATGACATTACGCCACAGCCGATCGGTGTGGTGACCATTTACCCAGGCATTTCCGGCGCGGTAGTACGCAACTTCCTGCTACAGCCGGTGAAAGCCTTGATCCTGCGCTCTTACGGGGTAGGCAACGCGCCGCAAAAAGCAGAGTTGGTGGATGAATTGCGCGATGCTTCCGAACGCGGCATTGTGGTGGTCAACCTGACGCAGTGCATCTCCGGGAGGGTCAATATGGAAGGCTACGCCACCGGTAATGCACTGGCCCATGCCGGCGTCATCAGTGGATTTGACATGACGGTCGAGGCCGCATTGACCAAGCTGCATTACCTGCTGAGCCAACCGCTGACGCCGGAACAAATTCGCAGCCAGATGCAACTGGATCTGCGTGGCGAGCTAAGCATTAGCGGTTAACCCATACACCACGGAGGCGCAATGAAAACAGCCCTGTTGCTTATCGATTTGCAAAACGACTTTTGCCCCGGCGGCGCACTGGCTGTGGCCAACGGTGATGCCGTCATCAGCGTTGCCAATCAGGCCATCGCGGCCTGCAGCGCACGCGGTGAGCCAGTGGTCGCCTGCCAGGACTGGCATCCCGCCAATCACCGCAGCTTTGCGGTAAATGCCAACGCCCCCGTGGGCACTCTGGGTGAGCTGGAGGGGTTACCACAGGTTTGGTGGCCGGTGCATTGCGTACAGGAAAGCCAGGGCGCTGAGTTTCATCCGCAATTACACCAACGGGAGATTATCGCGGTGTTCCGTAAAGGCCAAAATACGGATATCGACAGCTACAGCGCCTTCTTCGACAACGGTCACCGCTCGCACACCGAGTTGGACAGCTGGCTAAAAACGCAGAACGTTAGCCATCTGGCGATTATGGGGTTAGCGACCGACTACTGCGTAAAATTCAGCGTGCTGGATGCACTGGAGTTGGGCTACAGAACTACGGTGATTACCGATGGCTGCCGCGGGGTTGATTTGCAGCCCGGCGACAGTCAGGAAGCCCTGCGGATAATGCAACAGGCCGGAGCACAATTAGTTACCCTGTCACAATTCATCGACCGCTGATGCCCTTGGGCGCTTTTTGCGCCCTTTCACTCCCCCTGCCCAAATCTCGACATCGCTCACATTCCGACCATTCTCCTGTGATTACATCTTGTTCGCGTGCGGCACTTTTGCTGTTATGACCGCTGATGCATTGGCATCAGTAAGTTATACGCATCCGGGGCCCATTGAGCCCGGCTTTATGTTACCGCCTCAGGCGGTTTCGGTCGGCCTTGCCGACCAAAGGAGATGACATGGTATTAACCCGTAAACTGCTGCCTTTGCTGGTAGCGGTGCAGCTTGGTATGGCTGGTGCCGGCATGGCTCATGCCGCTTCTTACCTTTCCGTCGGTTATTTCAACGGTGGCGGTGATGTTACCGCCGGCCCTGGTGGCGATATCAACAAGCTCGACGTCACACAAATTACCCACCTCAATTACTCTTTCGGTCTGATCTACAACGACGAGAAACAGGAAACCAACCCAGCGTTAAAAGATCCATCCCGCCTGCACCAAATTTATTTGTCACCCAAGGTGATGGCGGATTTGCAACTGTTGCCGGTACTGCGTAAACAGAACCCGGAGCTGAAAGTCTTGCTGTCCGTCGGTGGCTGGGGCGCGCGCGGGTTCTCAGGCGCAGCTGCCACAGCGGAAAGCCGGGCGGTGTTTATCCGCTCGGTGCAGCAGGTCATCAAGCAATATCATCTGGACGGCATCGATCTTGACTGGGAATACCCGGTTAACGGTGCCTGGGGGCTGGTCGAAAGCCAACCGGCGGATCGTGCCAACTTCACGCTGTTGCTGGCAGAGCTGCATAAAGCATTGGATAAAGGCAAGTTGCTGACCATCGCCGTCGGGGCCAACGTGAAAAGCCCGCAGGAATGGCTCGATGTTAAAGGCATTGCGCCCTACCTCGATTACATCAACCTGATGACTTACGATATGGCGTACGGCACCCAATACTTCAACTCCAATCTGTATGACTCCAAACAATGGCCAACCGTCGCTGCTGCCGATCGTTACAGCGCCAATTTTGTGGTGGATAACTATCTGGCCGCCGGGTTAAAACCTGCTCAGTTGAACCTGGGCATTGGTTTCTATGGCCGGGTGCCAAAACGGGCTACCGAGCCGGGCATCGATTGGGACAAAGCGGATGCGGCTAAAAACCCGGTCACCCAACCCTACTTCACCGCACGCGAAACTGCCGTGTTCAAGGCTATGGGGCTGGATCTGACCAAGGACAGCTATTTCAAATACAACGATATCGTCAGCAAGCTGCTAAACGATCCCCAACGGCGCTTCACCGCCCATTGGGACAGTGACGCCCAGGTGCCTTATCTGACGATGAAATCCGCCGAGGGCAAGCCGCTGTTCGCTATTTCCTACGAGAACCCACGTTCGGTTGCACTCAAGGCTGACTACATCAAAAGCAAGGGGTTGGGCGGTGCGATGTTCTGGGAATATGGCGCAGACGACAATAACCGGTTAGCACATCAACTGGCGGAATCTCTGGGGATTAACGGCGGGAAACAGTAATTCAGCGGGCGATGTTCGCATCGCCCAGCTGTCAGACTTACTGTGGCTTTAACTTGACCAGCGGTTCAGCAATGAACTGCTGTTTCAGCTCCTGCTTACTCTTCATCACGATCTGCCCGTCAGTGCCGATACTCATATGCTGCGGGTCAGCGTTGTGCAATGACTGCCACAGCATCACCGCCTGCAGACTGTTTTCTTTCTGTTCCGGCGTTAGCGCTACGCCATCCGGCCACTTGCCCAACTCAACGGCCAGTACCAGTCGCTGATAGATTTCCGGCGTCATGGCGGCAATCAGATCTTTTACGTCCATCAGAGCATTTCCTCACTCTTGGAAGAATAATTAGCTGAATCGATTTTTCTTACTGAATAATCCGTCAGCCGGCGGTTTTGTCGCCGTTCTCACCGTCGGTAAAGCTCAGCGACGCCGAGTTAACGCAAAAACGCTCACCGGTTGGCTGCGGGCCATCGGGGAAGACATGCCCCAGGTGTGCGTCGCAATGCCCACAGCGGATCTCAACGCGATGCATATTGTGCGTATTATCATCAAGATAACGAATAGCATCGTCGGAAACCGGCTGATAGAAGCTCGGCCAGCCACAGCCGGAATCATACTTGCTGTCGGAGTAGAACAGCGGTTGGTTGCAGCACAGGCAATGGTACACGCCCTCGCGCTTGTTGTGCAGCAATTTGCCGGAATACGGCGCTTCGGTACCACGTTCCTGAGTCACATAACGTTGGATTTCATTCAGTTCCGTGGCCGGATGGTCAGGGGTTGTCTCTTTAGCCATTTGTGCGTTTCTCTGAATGTGGATAATGTCAACGAAAACAATGAGTAATAATAACAAAAAATTAACAACACTGCAGCGCTTTTTGGCCTAAACTGTAGCCCATAAAGGTCACGTCATGACAATATGTGATACCGATCACATATCTTAAACAGGCTGACTTTATACTTAGCGGTTTGACCCCATATAACGGATGAGGCCGAACGCAAACGGAATGTGCAATAAGCACTCAAACCCGGCTTCCAGGTTTGATTTGCAGCAAGAATTGACACGATTCCGCTTGACGCTTGGTAAGGTTTTTGTAATTTTACAGGCAACCTTTTATTCACTAACAAATAGCTGGTGGAATATATGACTATCAAAGTAGGTATCAACGGTTTTGGCCGTATCGGTCGCATTGTTTTTCGTGCTGCTCAAGAACGTTCTGACATCGAAATCGTTGCAATCAACGACCTGTTAGACGCAGAGTACATGGCTTACATGCTGAAATATGACTCTACTCACGGCCGCTTCAACGGCACTGTAGAAGTTAAAGACGGCCACCTGGTTGTTAACGGTAAAACCATCCGTTGTACCTCAGAAAGAGATCCGGCTAACCTGAAGTGGAACGAAGTCAACGTTGACGTCGTTGCTGAAGCAACTGGCCTGTTCCTGACTGACGAAACTGCACGTAAACACATCGCTGCAGGCGCTAAGAAAGTTGTTCTGACTGGCCCATCCAAAGACGACACCCCAATGTTCGTTATGGGTGTTAACCACAAATCCTACGCTGGCCAGGAAATCGTTTCTAACGCTTCTTGCACCACCAACTGCCTGGCACCACTGGCTAAAGTTATCAACGACAAGTTCGGTATCGTTGAAGCTCTGATGACCACTGTGCATGCAACTACCGCAACTCAGAAAACTGTTGATGGCCCGTCTCACAAAGACTGGCGCGGCGGCCGCGGCGCATCCCAGAACATCATCCCTTCTTCTACCGGTGCTGCTAAAGCAGTAGGTAAAGTTATCCCAGAACTGAACGGCAAACTGACCGGTATGGCGTTCCGCGTTCCAACTCCGAACGTGTCTGTGGTTGACCTGACTGCTCGTCTGGCAAAACCAGCTTCTTACAAAGAAATCTGTGCTGCTATTAAAGCCGCTTCTGAAGGCGAGCTGAAAGGCGTACTGGGTTACACCGAAGACGAAGTGGTTTCTACCGATTTCAACGGCGAAACTCTGACTTCCGTATTCGATGCCAAAGCCGGTATCGCTCTGAGCGACACCTTCGTGAAACTGGTTTCCTGGTACGACAACGAAACCGGCTATTCCAACAAGGTTCTGGATCTGATCGCTCACATCTCCAAATAATGGATTGATGTTAAGCTGATGATGAGGGTGACATTTTTGTCACCCTTTTTTTGTTTCTACGGCGAACAAAAGGCAACCCGATGAACGAAAAGATTTTCACCCTACCCGTTACCGAACAAATTTCCCCTTTTATCAGTCAGCGCCAGCTCGATGAACTGCCTGTCGTAGTGGTTTCCCATCCGAAAGTGCGTGCCGCTATCTCACTTCAGGGTGCGCATCTGTTGGCCTGGCAACCTAGCGGCGAAAAACCGGTTATTTGGCTGAGCAATAACACCCCCTTTAAAAAGGGCAATGCCATCCGTGGCGGCGTGCCTATCTGCTGGCCCTGGTTTGGCCCGGTAGCAAAACCTTCACACGGTTTCGCACGCAATCAGCCGTGGACTCTGACCGCGCATGATGAAGACGACAACGGCGTTATTCTGACCTTCACGCTGAAAGACAATGAGCAGACCCGCAGCCTGTGGCCACATGCCTTTACGCTGATCGCCCGCTTCAAACTGGGTGAGGAATGCGAAATAGAGCTGGAATCCCACGGCGACTATCAGGCGACCGCGGCGTTGCACACCTACTTCCAGATCGGTGATATCGGGCAGGTTAAAGTTGCCGGGCTCGGCGAACCCTATATCGATAAGGTTGCCGGCGGCGCAGAAGCTCGCCAGGTGGGTGACGTGACCTTTCTCGGCCAGACCGACCGGGTTTATACCCAGCCGGACGCCTTCAGTCTGATCAAAGATGCGGCGCAACAACGCACCATTGAGGTTCATCACCATCACATGAGTGACGTGATTGCCTGGAATCCCGGCGTGGAGCTTTCTTGCAGCATGGCGGATATGCCAAATGACGGTTATAAAACCATGGTTTGCGTAGAAACCGGTCGCGTCAGTAAACCCCTGTTGGCAGCCGGTGAACAACCGGCCCGGCTGGCAGTGACCTTCCGCATTCGTAACAACGGCTGATCCCTTTTAAGTGCAGTAAAGACTTGCTGCGCTACAGATGTGCAAAAGGGGCGCCAGCGCCCCTTTATAATGCCTACATTGCACAACATTGGTGCAGGCTTCGATTAGAAGCTGTATTTCACACCCGTCATCAACAGTCCGGTGTAAGATTTATCCACCATTGGGCTGTCTTTAACTTCATCGGACAGTTGGACATAACGCCCAACAAAGAAGGCATCCCAGTCTTTGTTGATCTTATAGTTGGCGCTCAGCTCAACGTACGGGGCCCAGCTATCACTTGGCGTGTAACTGTCCAGACCGCTGCGGCGAGATTCATTTTCGCTGATACCGTAGTAGTATTTGTTCTGGTTTTTGCTGCTCCACGACACGCCCACACCAGGTACCAGGGTGAAGTCGCCCAGATCAAATTTGTACAGATAGGCTAAATCACCCACCATACCGTTGCTGTAGTCTAACGTATCACCGGTAAAGGTGGTGCGCAGAATCCCCCACTCAGCAAAATGCGAATAGGCCAGACCGGCCATCAGCGTACCGCGACGCTTGTTCAACTGCTTCATGCGGTCATCATCGCTGTCACCCGGGCGGTAGCCCAGCGGTGAAAAGTAGCCCATCAGACTCAGTTGGTTTTGCTGATCTTTCCACAGGTAATAACCGGCGGTCAGCGTACGGAAGTAGAAATCGTCACCTTCATAGTTAATGACGGGTACCGGATACACGCGGTCCTGATAGCCACGATACGGATCCGGGCTAACCAGCGCGGAAGCGCCGAGTGACCAAGTTCCTGCCTGAGCACTTTGCGCACAAACCATTGCGGAAGCGATAATTGCTAGCGTTTTGAGTTTAAAAATCTTCACTGGTTCTTTTTCCATAAATAACAGAGTTAATAGCGTGCTTAGTTTATGTGAGAATTTAGTTAGGCGCTGAATCTTTACAATAGAAAACGACCGAGATCGAATAACTTAGAACCTAAATATGAATTAATCATGGCAGAACCATGACGTTTTTTGCCGCAGGCCGCGCCAGACAAGGCATTTGGCTATCCCTGTAATAACTGAGTCATTGATATGACTTAAAAAAAGCTTTTTATCACGCAGGAAATTTTCTGGTATGCAAACTAAGCTTAAATCAGAAGGTGAATAAATCCTGAGCCAGTGGCAATACAGCGCAACTCGCGATAATAAGCGCACCAAGTTGGCATACGAGTTGCTGTACTCAGGGATAACTTCTTCTTTCGGGAGCCAAAACACTATCACCAGCTCCCTTTAACCTGTGCTAATAACGAAAGGACGGGCATCGCCATGAACATATTTGACCACTATCGCCAGCGCTACGAAGCTGCCAAGGACGAAGAGTTCACACTGCAGGACTTTCTTACCATTTGCCGGCAAGATCGCAGTGCATATGCCAATGCGGCCGAACGTCTGCTAATGGCTATCGGTGAACCAGTCATGGTCGACACTGCGCTTGAGTCGCGCATGTCTCGCCTGTTCTCCAACCGCGTGATCGCACGCTATCCGGCATTCGAAGAGTTCTACGGCATGGAGGAAGCTATCGAGCAGATAGTCTCTTACCTGAAACACGCCGCGCAGGGCCTCGAAGAGAAGAAACAAATCCTTTATCTGCTGGGCCCGGTGGGCGGCGGGAAATCATCACTGGCAGAACGCCTGAAAGCATTGATGCAGTTGGTGCCTATCTACACCCTGAGCGCCAACGGGGAACGCAGCCCGGTTAACGACCACCCGCTGTGCCTGTTCAACCCGCAGGAGGATGCCAATATTCTGGAGAAAGAATATAACATCCCGAATCGCTACCTCGGCACCATCATGTCGCCGTGGGCGGCCAAGCGCCTGCATGAGTTTGGCGGCGACATCACCAAATTCAAAGTCGTCAAAGTACGCCCTTCTATTCTGGAACAGATTGCCATCGCCAAAACCGAACCGGGCGATGAGAACAACCAGGATATCTCTGCGCTGGTCGGTAAGGTCGATATCCGCAAGCTGGAGAATCACGCGCAAAACGATCCGGATGCCTATGGCTATTCCGGTGCTCTGTGCCGCGCCAACCAGGGGATCATGGAGTTCGTAGAGATGTTTAAAGCGCCGATCAAGGTGCTGCATCCTCTGCTGACCGCCACCCAGGAAGGTAACTACAACGGGACCGAGGGGATTTCCGCCCTGCCGTTCAGCGGTATTATCCTGGCTCACTCCAACGAATCCGAATGGGTGACCTTCCGTAACAACAAAAACAACGAGGCCTTCCTCGACCGTGTTTACATCGTCAAGGTGCCTTACTGCCTGCGGGTGTCGGAAGAGATCAAAATCTACGACAAGCTGCTGGATCACAGTGAACTGACCCATGCGCCATGTGCTCCTGGCACCCTGGAAACGCTGGCTCGCTTTACCGTGCTCTCGCGCATGAAAGAGCCGGAAAACTCGAGCATTTACTCGAAAATGCGCGTCTATGACGGTGAAAGCCTGAAGGACACCGATCCCAAAGCCAAGTCGTATCAGGAATACCGCGACTATGCCGGGGTTGATGAGGGCATGAACGGCCTGTCTACCCGTTTCGCGTTTAAAATTCTGTCGCGGGTATTCAACTTCGATCACGCAGAGGTCGCCGCTAACCCGGTACACCTGTTCTACGTGCTGGAACAGCAGATCGAACGTGAGCAATTCCCTCAGGATCAGTCAGAGAAATACCTGGAGCACCTGAAAGGCTATCTGATCCCGAAATACGCCGAGTTTATCGGCAAAGAGATCCAGACGGCTTATCTGGAGTCTTACTCGGAATACGGCCAGAACATTTTTGACCGCTACGTGACCTATGCAGATTTCTGGATCCAGGATCAAGAGTACCGTGATCCGGATACCGGCCAACTGTTCGATCGCGAATCGCTGAACGCCGAACTGGAAAAAATCGAGAAGCCGGCCGGCATCAGCAACCCGAAAGATTTCCGCAACGAAATAGTCAACTTCGTGCTGCGCGCCCGGGCTAATAACAGTGGCCGCAACCCTAACTGGACCAGCTATGAGAAGCTGCGTACCGTGATCGAGAAGAAAATGTTCTCGAACACCGAAGAGTTGCTGCCGGTCATTTCGTTTAACGCTAAAACCTCAACGGACGAGCAGAAGAAACACGACGACTTCGTCGATCGCATGATGGAGAAAGGCTACACCCGTAAACAGGTTCGCCTGCTGTGTGAATGGTATCTGCGGGTCAGAAAGTCTTCATAACGTCTAATGAGAATTAGCGTCATGGAGATGGCGTAGAAAGTTGGCAACGTCGTTTGGGGGAAGTATGGCTTATTTTATTGACCGACGGCTGAACGGTAAAAACAAGAGCATGGTGAACCGCCAGCGCTTCTTGCGTCGTTACAAGTCGCAAATCAAACAGTCGATTGCCGAAGCCATCAACAAGCGTTCGGTCACCGACGTAGACAGCGGGGAGTCCGTCTCGATCCCCACTGGCGATATCAACGAGCCGATGTTTCATCAGGGTCGCGGTGGCACACGCCACCGCGTTCATCCCGGTAATGACCACTTTGTCCAGAATGACCGCGTTGAGCGCCCACAGGGTGGCGGCGGCGGTGGCAGCGGCCAGGGTAACGCCAGCCAGGACGGCGAAGGCGAGGACGAATTTGTCTTCCAGATCTCCAAGGACGAGTATCTCGATCTGCTGTTTGAAGATCTGGCGCTGCCAAACCTGAAAAAGAATCAGTACAAGCAGCTCACCGAGTACAAGACCCATAGGGCCGGTTACACCGCCAACGGCGTGCCGGCTAACATCAGCGTAGTGCGTTCTCTGCAAAACTCATTGGCGAGACGAACCGCCATGACCGCCGGTAAACGGCGTGCCTTACATGAGTTGGAAGACGAACTCACCCAGATGGAAAACACCGAGCCGGTGCAACTGCTGGAAGAGGAACGGCTGCGGAAGGAAATTGCCGAGTTGCGCAAAAAAATCGAAAGCGTGCCCTTTATCGACACCTTCGATTTACGTTACAAGAACTATGAACGGCGGCCCGAACCCTCCAGCCAGGCGGTGATGTTCTGCCTGATGGACGTTTCCGGCTCGATGGACCAGGCCACCAAAGACATGGCCAAACGTTTCTATATTCTGCTCTATCTGTTCCTGAGCAGAACCTATAAAAACGTCGACGTGGTGTACATCCGTCACCATACCCAGGCGAAGGAAGTGGACGAACAGGAGTTCTTCTACTCGCAGGAGACTGGCGGCACCATAGTTTCCAGCGCGCTGAAACTGATGAATGAAGTGGTTGAAGAACGTTACGACCCGGCACAATGGAACATCTATGCCGCACAGGCATCGGATGGCGATAACTGGGCCGATGATTCACCGCTATGTCACGAACTGCTGGCGAAGAAACTGCTGCCGATGGTGCGTTACTATAGCTACATTGAAATCACCCGCCGTGCCCATCAAACACTGTGGCGTGAGTATGAAGACCTGCAGGCGAAATTCGATAATTTTGCCATGCAGCATATCCGCGAACCGGACGATATCTATCCGGTGTTCCGCGAGCTTTTCCACAAGCAGACCGCATAATTAACATCTTTATCAACGGCCGGTTAATCAGACTAATCGGCCGTTTTCTTTTGCAAAAATAATGAAAACTGCCACTGGAAAGTTTTAATTCAGGTTTACCTAACGCCCCGGTCGATCAAATCAACTGCCCGCCTTCCCTGCCTCTCAGATAAAGCTGTAAGTTACTGTTCGTTTAATGGTTTTTTCTCCTGCACAGTTCCAGGGGACAATAGCTAAGGTAATTCCTAATTACGCTTCCCTTACGCAATGCTTATTGCTTGAATTAGGAAAAGTCCTATTTAATGGGATGCCGAATTGCCATCTCAGGTGAGTGCTATGGAATACCTTCCCGTTGCAATCATCGTCGTTTTGATCGCAGTTGTCGTATTTTCCTTTGTCATGTATTTGCGGCAAAGAAGGGGAACTACTTTCAACACCAAGCGGAAACGACGCTAGGACGCCTCTCCACAAGGAAGTGGTTCTATAATCGCTATCAGGCTATGCCCCTTCCATTGAGTTACCCATTTAGCAAACAATTTCAGTTTCTTATGAGGATATTCTGATACCTGCGCTATTGCCGTTTTTCGTCTTGTCGTCGAAATTCAGGTGCGCTACTGTCGTGGTCTGGAAACACACAACACCGCAGAATCAGAACAACATCCAGTTTGTCGCTATCATCCCTTAATCCCGCCGCTGTGCGGGATTTTTTTGGCATCAAACTTTGTAGGTCAACAGGATAGCCAGAAGGGATTTTGAGGTCTGGTAGACGTCCGCGAGTAACCGACCGTCATAAAAAAGCCCCGCAGTCGCAGGGCCTGAGCGATGGAGGTTTACGAAGCGTTAGCGGCATCGTCGATCAAAGCGGCGATTTCCTTTGGATGCGAAGCGAGTGAGGCATGGCTGGCATTCAACGTAATCACTTTTTTTGCCTTCAACCGCGCCGACATATGCTGTTGATTTTCTGGTGCAATCATTCGGTCATTGCTGGAAATTTGATACCAGGAAGGTTTGTGTTTCCAGGCCGGTTCGGTGATCACGTTACCGAAGGTGCTGGCCAGCGGTGCCTTCTGGGTCACCGCCATCACCAGTGCTGCATCGGCGGAAAGATCCTGACAGAAGCTTTCGTGAAATTTATCGGCTTTAATCCATAAATAGCCATCACTGTCCGGTGCCAGGTTCGCCGCCGCAATCGGAGGATGTTGCTGAGTGATGCCGCCAGGGCTTTCCCCTGCATCTGGTGCAAAGGCAGCGATAAACACCAGCCCGACCACATTAGGCAAATTGCCCATTTCGCTGATTACCGCGCCACCATAAGAATGCCCGACCAATAACACCGGGCCTTCTTGCTGTGCCACCATCTTGCGCGTGCGCTCTGCATCATCGGCCAGCGATGTCAGCGGCATCTCTACGGCATGAATCGAGTGATATCCTTTATGCGACAATTCGGTAATGACTTTACTCCAGTGCGCTGCACCGCCCCAAAATCCATGAACCAGGACTACTGTAGGTTTTGCATTCATCACAAATTCCTTCTTTAACCACGTGGAGGCGTTACGCCAGACCCGATAATCAACATCGCCATGCTTCCAGCGCCATCTGCACCAAGCCAAAACGCCTTATATGCCCTGTTGTATATAGTTCACTGCCGCCGCTTTCAGCAATAGCTACGAATAGTTAACCCTTGGTTATATCCCTTCTGGCGTTCCATTCAGCTCGGGTGATCTGCCAGATTTCCGTCAGCATAAGTCCACGGTTCGGTCACATCACGACATTAAAACTAGGATTTTTACCCATTACGATCTAAAATCTCATGAAAAAACAATGGGAAGTAATTTCAACGAAACCAAAAGGGAATTATTCAGTGAAGGAAATGATCTCCATTCTTTGTATCGCAGGCCTGTTGGCGATGCTTTTTTCATGGTTGTTTGTCTACGGCCTCAATATTCATTAGCCTCTTCAAAGATAAAAACCCCGGCATGTGCCCATACCAGGGTTGATAGCGTTACGCTGAACAGACCGCTTCCCTGGGCGATATGCCCGCAAAACCATTACTGTTTGGTCTGGATCCAGAATGCGTGGATCAGGCCGGGGAAGTAGCCAAGCAAGGTCAGAATAATGTTGAGGATAAACGCCCCGCCGATCCCTTTATCCAGCAGTACACCCAAAGGGGGCAAGATGATGGTAAATACAATTCTCCAAAAGCTCATAATAACGCCTCATTTTGCTTTATAAGACACCAATATATTACATATCCTTAACATTTTCAAATTACGCTCTCTCCCGGCAGTCTAATAAAACCGTTAAATTGGTATATATCTACAAATTCTGTGGGTATATTTCTTTAAAAAAAGAAAGAATTAATAAGCATTGATTATGTGGGATTGAGGTCTTAAAATTTAAGGCTTAAAAATACAACTGGGATTGGTTTCATGTCGTCGCTGTGGGTAGCAACACAATACTTTTATTTAATTGGCCTGTTAGTTTCTATGATTTTTACCTATCTGGTCAGCCGAGATACCATTAAGATTCGTTTTATCAGTGCGTTAACCATTGGCCTGACCTGGCCATTGAGCCTGCCGGTAGTGTTGATGTTCTCCTTGTTCTAACGCTTGAGATACCGCCCCGCCAAAGAGCGACGGGGCAGTCATGAGCCTTCCGTTAAAAATCGTACCCTACCGTCGCCAGCACCGAGCGTTCTGCCCCCCAATAGCAATAACCGGTGCCATAACAGGCCGCGACATATTTTCGGTCAGTCAGGTTATTCACGTTTAACTGCACATATGCCCCTTTCAACGATGGATTAACGCGATCCAGATTCATCCGCACCGAAGCATCCACCAGCGTCACGGAAGGAATACGTAGCGTATTTTCGTTATCCGCCCACTGTTTGCCGATATAACGCACCCCAGCCCCCAGATCCACGCCGTAGGCAGTGGCATATTTGCCCCACAGCGAAGCCATTTGCTCCGGTGCCAGATACGGCGTATTGCCATTGTTGCCGTCAATTGCATCTTTAAACTTCACCTTGTTGTAGGTGTAGCCCGCTATCAGATCGAGATGTTCGGTTAACTTGCTGCGAGCCTCCAGTTCAATCCCCTGAGAATGTACTTTCCCGGCAGGCAGATAATAACTTTGCTGCACCACCCGGTTAGCGACGTCATTCTGCGTCAGGTCATACAGGGCCATGCTGTAGATTGATGAACTGCCCGGCGGTTGATATTTCAGGCCCACCTCGTACTGCTCGCTGGTGCTCGGCTTCAGCATATGGCCGTTTTGATCGGCCAGCGCTTCCGGCGTCACCGCCGTGCTGTAACTGGCGTACGGTGAGAAACCGCTGTCAAAGCGATACAGCAACGAGGCACGGCCGCTAAAGTTGTCGTCACGACGTTCATCGCTGGTGCCGGTGTTGAGCACCGTATTTTTTGCCTCTATACGGTCAAAACGGCCAGACAGATTCAGATACCAGTTCTGCAGGCTGATTTCATCCTGCAGATAAACGCCCGTCTGTTCATAGTGGCGTCGGGAATCGGTATGCGTCAGATTGGTCAGTCCCGCGCCCCCCGACACACCGGTATAAGGGTTCAATTGAGAGGCGCCGGCAGATTCATCCCACAGGTTATTACGAAAACGTTGGTAATCCAGGCCCAGCATCACTTTGTGATCCAGCGGCCCGGTAGCAAAGTCGGCCTCCAGTTGGTTGTCGACGGCGAATGCATCCAGTGAGGTTGCCGAGCCGCTGTAATAGCGGTTCAGCAACTGGTGATCCTGATCCCAGCCAATCTGATAAACCTGCTGCAGTTCAACGTTAGAATGGGTATAGCTGGCATTCTGTCGGAATGACCAAACGTCATTAAAGCTGTGCGAGAAAGCGTAGCTGTAAATCTGCTCCCAACGTTTGAAGACGTTACGACTACTCTCGCCATCAAAAAATCCGCGCCCCAGTTTGTCACCCGCGCTGGAATAGATACTGCCATCTGCCGGTACTGCACTGTGATAACCGCCGGACGGATCCTTTTGCAGGTAAGCTTTCAGTAACAGTGAGGTATTTTCATCTGGTTGCCACAGCAATGACGGCGAAATTGCATAGCGTTCTTCACGCTGATGGTCATACATGGTATCGCTGCTGCGCGTCATTCCGGTCAGCCGGTAAGCCCACTGCTCCGACAAAGGACCGGTCACATCGAAAGCCGCGCCCTGGGTGCTGTTATTACCCGCCGAAAGATTAACCTGCCCCTGCGTGGCAAACTGCGGGCGCTTGGTGGTCAAGGCCACCAGCCCGCCCGGAATGCTTTGCCCATACATCACTGAAGAAGGCCCCTTGATAACGTCGATACGCTCCAGGAACCAGGGATCAACCTGCAAGGCATTATAGGTGCCGCCGTCACTTAACAGGCGCAGGCCGTCGAGGAAGGTGTTATTGACATCACCGCCGTGGAAACCGCGTAATGCAATGGTGTCATAGCGTGTCGCGCCGCCGGCGAAGTTAGTGAAAACGCCCGGGGTATATTTCAGTGCATCGTTGACCGTTTGGGTATTCTGATCGCTCATTTGTTGGCGTGTCACCACGGAAACAGATTGCGCTGTCAGGATCAGCGGCTGGTCGGTTTTAGTCGCCCCCTGACTGGTGGTCGCCTGGTAGCCCTGAGTCACCGACTCGGCAGTATCAGCGGGCCTGGCGCTCACCACCAGGGTGTCTTCAGCCAACGAAGTCAACGGCAGGAACATCGCGAATGCACACAAAACACGCGATCGTTTGACAGGAAAAATCATCTGCATATTTGTAATCCCCGGTAAGTATCATTAAGTCACCCCCGACCCGCCCCCATCAGCAGCGCTGGCTGACAAGAGTGCAAAAGATCTATCGGTGTGCTGTATGTAAAGAAAAGGAAATATTAATGATAATTATTATCTTTATCGATAAGGAATTACAAGCATGAGGATACTTTTTATCAGCAGACGAACTAACTTGCCGTCGGCAAAAAACCTTGGGCTGATTGTGGAAAAGTAGATTGAAAATCAACAATAAAAAAATGCCAGCATTTGGCTGGCATACACACTCGAATCAATATGATCTATCTGGTGCCAGTGCTCAACGAGTTCCTTTGACGAACCAAACATAGAGACGCCGAGCCACCAGCAAAATAAGCGCCAGCAGAATATTCGCTATAACCCATAAACTTAATATGTATATAAAGGTTTGATAGAGGGGGATCCCGCGGTCGGCGGAAAACGGATTAAAATGCCAGAAGCGAATAATGACGAAGGGGTTGAGGTTTAACCAATCAAAGAAGAAAGCGACCAGCGCTGGTGGCAGGAAGAAATAAAGTCCCAGGGTGATAATCAGCAGATACACGGCGGAGTTATCGCTTTTATAATCTTTCATATCAATGAATTACCATCATGAACCACATTAAAACACCTTGCGTGTCGCAGCATTTAACAGACCTGGCGAATGCGGCTTAGTTCCAGATCGGGAGTAAAATAAAGCCTGTTTGGCGTTTAATTTTCATTTAGTTTTTAGGTGGTATAACGCTAGTCAGCTCAGGAGGCTCCAATGATATCGGATTATTGCCCAACCCCACCCACCCCCAAAAAGCTCAAAATCATCTATGGCTGGTATATCTATACCCTCTATGCCCAGTTGGTCTTTAATATCTATCTGGCGGTCTATAACGGCTGCGTCAGGCGCCCGATTGAAGCGCCACTGATCTCCGTGTGCCACAGTATTTTCATCGCATTTTTACTTTACCAGGTGCTGAAAAAACGCACCCATTTCGCCTGGGTGATGCTGGCCTATTACATTCTGATGCGGCTGTACTACGCCAATGTGCTGCACATCGAGTTCAATGCATGGAGCCGTGGGTTGGTTTTCATTTTTCTGACGCTGCTGCTGACCGGCACGGTTGCGGTGGGTCAGCTTGCGACACCGCCACTGCGCCAGGATTGGTTGGCACGACTTGGGTGGCGACAGTGGGCAATGCTGGCGGCATTAGCAGGGCTGTTGACGCCGTTGATCACCGCTGACTATTTGAGCTGACAGCCGAATTTACTTTGGAATATGCGGTTCTGAAATATCGACCAGGCGGCACACCTTGGTGTAGTTATTGGATTTCTCACATATTTTATCCGTGACGAAAACACCAAGGTAACTCAGCACCAGCAGATAACCTGCCATACATAAAACAAAAATAAGCGTTCTCACCGATAAGACCAACCTGACAACAAAACCCTCAGCATCATACCTTGCTTACCCCGCTTTACACTATTTCAAAGTATTTCGTAAATCCGCTGGTTATTTCCGGCACGCGAATGTTATGTTATCACATAACAAAAATCACAAGAAAAAGATCTGCCATGGATAACCAACCCTCGCCGTTACTCACCGTAGAACACCTGACGCTGTCGCTTGATGGAGACGTCAAAATTCACGATTTGAACTTTACGCTGTATGCCGGCGAACGTCTGTGTCTGTTGGGGGCATCGGGTTCAGGTAAATCACTCACTGCCGCCGCCATTTTGGGGACTCTGCCGACTGGCGCGACAGTCAATGGTTCCATTCGGCTGCAAGGGCAAGAACTCGCTGGCCGGCATTTGCAACAGCGCAAACGCCCCGCACTGGCGGCCATCTTTCAGGATCCCTTTACCAGTCTCAATCCCCTGACCCGCGTGGGCCAGCAGCTAATCCTGGCACTGCAGGGGCAGAACAACATGAAAAAACAGCGGGCACAGCGTTGCGCCATCGAGTTGCTGGCAGTATTAGGCTTGCCGCAGGAGATCATCATGTCACGCTATCCTGGCCAACTGTCTGGCGGACAATGCCAGCGAGTCTGCGCGGCGCTGGCATTGGTGGGTGAGAAAAGCCTGCTAATCGCCGATGAGCCTACCACTGCACTGGACATGGTCAGCCAACATCAACTGCTCGAGATCCTGAAAGCTTACACCGAACGTCCTCACGCACCGGCATTGCTGTTTATTACCCACGATCTCACCGTTGCCGCCAACCTGTGTCAGCGCGCCATCGTGATGGTAGATGGCAAAATAGTCGAGCAGGGATCGTTTGCACAATTGCTGCATCACCCTGCTCACCCCTATACCCGGCAGTTGGTTGCCACAGCGCAGCGTCCAACCTTCCAGCGGACATCGCCGTTGAGTCTGGCAGGTTAACGGAGTGAATGGCATGTCAATCAGTGGAGCACTGCCCTTTATCAGCCTGCAGCAAGTCTGTCGGCGATATTCATCACAGTCTGACGGACTGAAACCCACCGACCTGAATCTTTATCCGGAGGAACGCGTAGGGCTGGTAGGCTGCTCCGGCGCAGGGAAATCGACGCTGCTCAGGCTGTTGCTGGCTTTGGAAACTGCTGATGCCGGCCATATCCTGTGCCAGGGTAATGCCGTCCGCCCAACCGCTGTGAACCCATTGCGCTGGTATCGACGTTTGGTGCAATACGTCCCTCAGGATGCCCATGCCTCACTTAACCCGCGCCACACGGTGGCCGAGTTGATTATTGAACCTCTGCGTCAGCTGGCACCCAGGCAGGATTTGAGCATTGCCGCTGAGCGGGCCTTGCGGCAGGTCGAATTGGATGATCACCTGATACACGCCCGCCCCGGCCAGCTCTCCGGTGGGCAGGCACAACGGGTGGCGCTGGCGCGTGCTATCGCGCTACAACCCCGATTTTTAATCGCCGATGAACCGGTCAGCGGTCTGGATCTGCCACTGCGTCAGCAGATCATCGGCCTGCTGGACAAGATTACTCGTCAACAAAATATGGGCATGCTGCTTGTCTCCCATGATATTTCACTGGTCGCCGCCCTATGCCAACGAACGCTGGTGATGGCCTGCGGCGTCATCGTGGAAGATCGTCCAACCGATGAACTGCTGCGCAGCCCGCGACATGCCGCCACCTGCGATCTGCTGGCCGCCATTCCCTCGTTACCCGCCCTTTATCAGCCCTGACATTCTGAGGACTTTTTCATGTTGAACCCACGCTTTATTGGCCCCACCGGCTGCCTGCTCGCCGGCAGCTTGCTGCTTGGCGGCTGTTTTGACCCTGCCGAACCGAAAGCCGATGCCGGCGAAGAACGACGCATCCGGCTGGCCATGTTGCAACCGCCTCGTTCCGGGCTCACGCCGCTCAGCGATGATGCGTTTAAACTTTCGCGCTGGAGCAATACCGAAACGCTGGTGCTGCTGAACGCCAATGGAGATGCCGAACCGGCATTGGCCACCGAATGGCAGCAGATAGATCAACACCGCTGGCGCTTTGTGTTGCGGCCGGGGGTCAGTTTCCACGACGGCAGTGTAATGACAGCACAGAGCGTCGTACGCTCACTTTCGGCGGCAATCAACGCCGCACCCAAACCGCGTATCCTCGACGGCATTGAATTATCAGTCAGCATTGAAGGCGATCACGCCGTGATTATTTCCACCGCGGTCCCCGACCCTTTACTTCCGCAACGGCTGTCCAGCCCACAGTTGGCGATCCTTGCCGAACGGGCTTACGGTGCCAACGGCGTGGTTAACCCATTGCTGGCCGGGACCGGCGCTTTTGTGCTGACGGAAATCAACGGGACCAGCAGCGCGCGACTAAAGCGTTTTGAAGGTTATTGGGGCCAAAAAGCCGCAGCGCCGGGTATCGACGTCAGTTTTGTACCGGACGGTTCCGCCCGAGCCGCAGCTCTGCGCACCGGCAGTGCCGATCTGGTTGAAGCCGTGCCGGTATCACAGTTGCCACTGATTGCGGCAGAACGCATCCATGAAGTGCCGATGCCGCGCACCAACACCCTGTATCTGAACACCCGAGTAGGTGTCTTTAGCGATCCGCAGGTGCGTGCCGCCGCCGCCGCGGCTATTGAGCGTCAACCCCTGGTGGACAATGTCTACGAAGGCCGTGCCGATGTCGCCAGCGGACTGCTTGGCCCGGCACTGCCCTGGGCCGCCCCATTGAGACAGCCGCAACCCTTGCTGCCCACCAAGACGGTAACGAATAAAACCATCACCCTGGCCACCTTCAGCGATCGCGCCGAGCTACCGGAAGTCGCCGTTTATCTGGCGCAACAGCTTGGCGCGGCAGGCTTTGTGGTGAAACAGGAAGTGCGGGAATATGCGCATATTGAGGCCGATGCGCTGGCAGGCAAATTCGATGCATTTATTCTGTCGCGAGCCACGGTGTTGGACTCCGGCGATCCACTGGCTTATATGTTCAGCGATTTCGCCTGTCAGGGCTCGTTCAATATCGCCCAACTGTGCGACCCGCAGGTGGATGCGGCTATAACTCAGGCTGCCGCTATTGCGGCCGGAGCACAGCGGCGTCAGGCGATCATGGTGGCGGAAAATCGCATACTGGCCACTAATGCCGCGATCCCGCTGCTGCATGAACGAGTGATCCAGGGGGAAGCCGTGGGCATGAAGAATGCAGAGCGCGATCCGCGAGAACGCCAACTGGTGACACCGCGCAGCATGATCGTCAGCGGACAGCCCTGATGCGACTGGCGCAATGGCTATTGCCACTGGCCTCGCGGCTGTTTGCCCTGTTGGCAATGATATCCCTGATCGGTCTGATGCCCTGGCTATCCGGTCGCGACCCGGCAATTAGCCTGCTGCGAGCTCGCTCGGCCGAACAGGAAGCGACCCCCGAAGCCCTGAATGCCATTCGCCAACGCTTTGCTCTGGACGACGGGCCGCTGATGCTGCTTGGCCGCTGGCTTAATGGGGTATTGCATGGCGACGCCGGTCATTCCTGGATCTCCGGTCGCCCGGTACTGGAGGGGCTGTTACAGGCTACCGGGGTTTCTCTAACGTTAATGGGCTACGCGCTGGCGATAGCGCTGTTAGTCGCAGGGTTGCTGGCACTGCCAACCCTTTGGCGCGGCCTGCATGGCGAGTACCGCCGTTCTGCAGGCGTGTTGGCGGTGGCGCTGACCGCCCTGCCCGAATTTCTCCTGGCCGCGCTGTTACTGATCCTCGGCGCCGTCTGGCTAAACTGGTTTCCCCCCTACGGCTGGCAAAGTTTGCGCCATGTGGTGCTGCCGGCGCTGGCATTGGGTTTACCTGCCGGCGGCCTGCTGGGCCTGTTGTTCAGTGACGGCCTGGCCGCGACCTTATCCGAACGCTGGTTAATCACCTGGAGCCTGGCCGGTATCTCCCGGTGGCATTGTCTGCTGGCGGTGTTGCGCCGCACGCTACCCGCCTTGTTACCACAAATCGGTTTGGTGCTGGTTGGGCTTACCGGCGGCGCCATCGCCGTCGAGAAAGTCTTCGCCATTCCCGGTCTGGGCAGAGCGACATTAGGTGCCGCCATCGCACAAGATCTGCCAACGCTGCAGTGCGGCATTCTGATCTTGTTGCTGATCGCCTTCAGCACCGGTTTTTTGGCACAGGGCGCGCATTATCTGTTGCTGGGTCGGGTAGCGCCAAGCCTGGCCAATTCGACGCCGCCACCGCACAGCGGCAAAGGCAGTTACGTTTTCGCCACCTTTGCCGCGCTGTTGTTGTGCTTGTTGGTGCTGAGCGGGATCATACGCGATCCACTTTCGTCTCTGCATATTCGCCTCCAGCCGCCCAGCCTCGATCTGCCCTTCGGCGCGGATGCCACCGGTCGGGACATTCTGGCGCGCGTCGCTTACGGTGCGCTGAATACCAGCCTGCTGGCACTGGCGGTCAGCTTCGCTTCGCTGTTCCTCGGGATAATGTTCGGGCTGATGCCACGTCTGATGTGCGGAATGATTGAGCTGGCCAACGCCACACCGCCGATTATCGCAGGCCTGTTAGTGGTCGCCATTAGCGGCCCTTCAGCCTACGGCGCCGCCTGCGCGGTGATGTTGGTCAGTTGGGCTCCGCTGGCCGCTCATTGCGCTTCGCTGCTGATGGAAGCCCGCACTCAGCCCTATATCCGCATGCTGCCGGTGTTGGGAATAGGCCGAGTGCGCACCTTGACGCATTACCTGCTGCCTGCCTTATGGGGGCCACTGCTGCGCCATGCCATGCTGCGCCTGCCGGGCATTGCGCTGGCGCTGGCCGCCCTGGGTTTCCTTGGCCTGGGTCCGCAGCCACCCAGCGCAGAATGGGGGCTGGTGCTGGCGGAAGGCATGCCCTATATCGAACGGGCGCCGTGGGGAGTCCTGGCACCGGCGATCGCTCTGATATTACTGGCGGTGCTCGCAGTAACGCTGGCCAATACCGCCGGCAACCGTCGGGGCTGACGGCGCATCCTGGCCCGGTTTGTAGTAATATTATGCGGTACCTCAACCGGCCGGGAGACCCAATGCACCATCTGATGTTAGATATTGAAACGCTGGATATAAAACCCAGTGCGGTGATCCTGGTGGTCGCCGCGGTATTTTTCGATCCTCAAACCGGGCAGCTCGGTGCGGAATTTGAAAACGCCGTCAGCAGCCAAAAAGATCAACCCGGCAGAACCATCAGCCTGGATACCGTCGCCTGGTGGGCGAAACAGTCTGACGAAGCGCGCAAGCTGGCTTTCGGCGGCACAGAAAGCCTTAAACGCACATTGACCAACCTGAGCCGGTTTATCCATATGAACAGCACCGATAAGGTCAAGGTTTGGGGTAACGGCAAGGAGTTCGATTGCGCCATCCTCGAACATGCCTTCCAGCAGCTTGATATGCCCTGTCCATGGAAGTTTTGGGATACGCAAGATGTGCGCACGGTGATCACCCTGGCAGAAATGCTGGGCTTTAATCCGAAGAAAGAACGGGCATTTGAAGGCACGCCCCACCGGGCATTGGACGACGCCAAACATCAGGCGCGTTACGTGGCGGATACGGTATCGGCACTTTACTATCGCAAAGCCGCTGGGTCATAAATAGAACCGGACTGGCGTACCGGCGGCGGGCCTATGTTTTGCCTCTTTCCATTTAGCGCCAGAATCTCTACTCTAGCCCTCTTTGTCACTCGGATGTGCTGTTTTTGTTATGCAAAAATTTCTGTTTCTGCTTCTTAGCCTAGTGCTGCTCGGCCCGCTGGGTATCGATCTCTATCTGCCGACCATCCCCGCTATCGCCGTTGGCCTTAACAGCAGTGAAGCGCTGATTCAGTCCACCATTTCTCTGTTCATTTTGGTGCTGGGCCTTGGGCAGGTTATTGCCGGCCCGCTGGTGGATAACTACGGCCGCAAGCCGGTGGCTCTGGCCGGTATTGTGATTTACATGATTGGCGCGGCGATGGCGGCGCTGGCCACCACGCCAACGATGTTTGTCGCCTCTCGCCTGTTGCAGGGTGTGGCGGTCTGCTGTACCGCAGTGGTGGCATTCAGTGGCGTGCGCGATCGGATGAACGGCGACGATGCGGCCCGTGCCTTCGGTTTTCTCAACGGTACGCTGAATATTATTCCTGCTCTGGCCCCCTTGCTGGGTGGGCTGCTGGCAGAAGCCTTTGGCTGGCGCGCCCCATTCTGGTTCCTGGTGTGTTATGCGCTGGCGGTACTGGTCCTGATCGCCCTTCGCCTGCCGGAAACCCGTCCGGCGGACACCGTGCGCGTCAAAGGATTGCCGGTGCGACAATATGCACGCATCGCCCGCGATCGCCGCTTTCTGTCCTTCGCCGTAGTCAACTCCGGTGCCATGGGCATGGCGCTGACCTACGTTTCGCTGGCCCCCAACGTGCTAATGGGCACCGCCGGGCTGACGCCGTTGCAATTCTCGTTGGTGTTTGGCGCCAATGGTTTTTGGATCATGCTGGTGAGTTTTTTCGCCAACCGCATCATTCACAAGGTCGGACGCCCAGTCTGTCTGGCAACCGGCGGTATATTGATGGGTATCGGGGCTATTGGGCTACTGCTGGGCGTCTCCTTACTGTCTGGTGCGGCACAAACTCACTGGCTGGCTTATATGCTACCGGTCGCTTTTGCCTGCGCTGGTTTAGCCTTTGTGATGGGCCCGGCAACCAGCTACGCGCTGGAGCCGTATTCCAATGAGGCCGGGGTAGCTTCTGCATTGGTAGGTTTTGTGCAGATGGCCGGCGGTGCGGCTCTGGGCTTGTTGGCGATGGCGCTGCCATTGCAGCCCAAACTGTCACTGGCGCTGGTGATGCTGGTGGGTTGCCTGCTGGCGCTGCACGCACGACAGCGCAGCAAGCAAATAAAAGGTCAGTTGAAGAAGATTGCCTGAGGCTTAGGCCTCGGTGATGATTGGCACTCTGGCGGCCAGTGCCGTCAGTAATTCATAGCCCAGCGTACCTGCCGCGGTGGCGACATCGTCAACCGGCAGGCGTCGCCCCCACAGTTCCACTTCCGCCCCGATACCCGCATGCGGGCAAGGCGTCAGATCGACCACCAGCATATCCATTGAAACCGTGCCTAACGTTCGTGTCAGCACACCGTCCACCCAGACTGGCGTACCGGTTTGTGCATGACGCGGATAGCCATCGGCATAACCACAGGCTACCACGCCGATGCGTTGCGCTCCCTCGGCGCGGTAACGCCAGCCATAACCCACCTGATCACCGGACTTCAGCGTTTGAACACCGATAATTTCGCTACTCAGCGTCATGGTGGGTTGCAGACCGCTGTCGGCAATGTCACGCCATTGGCCGCTTGGTGAAGCACCATAGAGCACAATGCCCGGCCGCACCCAACTGCCATGGGTTTGCGGGTGCCACAGCGTAGCGGCAGAGTTGGCCAGACAGCGCGGCAAAGTGATGCCCTTCGCCGCCCGTTCTATGCTGGCCATTTGCGACTCGACGCCCTGTGGACCGTCCGCGGTGGCGAAATGACTCATCAGCGTCAGGCTGGCGATATTGCCGATCTCCTGAGCCTTCATCCAGACAGAGTGCAAACGTTCCGGTGCAAAACCCAGACGGTTCATGCCGCTGTTCACTTTCAGGTAAACATCCAGCGGTGCCGACAGTTTGGCCTCGGCTATCGCCGCCAGTTGCCAGTCGCTGTGTACCGAGGTCGTCAAACGATAGCGGTCCAGCAGGGCCAAATCCTGTGGCTTGAAAAAACCTTCCAGCAACAAAATCGGTCCTTGCCAGCCGGACTCACGCAGCAAAATGGCTTCGGCCAGATCCAGCAAGGCAAAACCGTCTGTCTGCGCCAGACTGCGCCAGACATGTTTGATACCGTGACCATAGGCATTGGCCTTGACCACCGACCAGACTTTGGCTTTGGGGGCGAAACGGCGAACCACCTGCAGGTTATTTTCAAAAGCGCCAAGGTGTAACGTGGCGGAAATCGGGCGAGGCATGGGCACTCCTACGGGCCGGCAAATGCGGTCACGGGCCAACGCCCGTGACAATAACATTATAAATTAGGGTTTTTAACGCGCGGGATGCACATCGTTCAAGGGGCCGGTGTAGAGGCTGCGAAATCCGGCGCTGTAACGTGCCACTCCCAGATCGTCTGAAGGAATGGCCGGCGTGATACCGGAAATCAAATCGGAAAGCAGTTGGCCGGAACCACAGGCCATGGTCCAGCCCAGGGTGCCGTGGCCGGTATTCAGGAACAGATTTTTCAGCGAGGTCTTGCCGACAATTGGCGTGCCGTCCGGCGTCATCGGCCGCAAACCGGTCCAGAAGGTAGCGTCTTCCACCCGTCCACCGTTAGGGTAAAGGTCGCGCACCACCATCTCCAGCGTCTCTCTACGCTTTTGTTCAAGCTGCGTGTTAAAACCAACGATTTCCGCCATACCGCCGACGCGAATACGCTGATCGAAACGGGTAATGGCGATTTTGTAAGTTTCATCCAGCACGGTTGAGAACGGCGCGGCGGACTCATCGGTAATAGGAATGGTCAGCGAGTAGCCTTTCAGCGGATAGACAGGGATCGACACCAGGTCACGCAACAGCGCGGTGGAATAAGAACCAAAGGCCACCACGTAGCTGTCGGCTTTGAAGATTTCTCCGCCACATTGCACACCGCTGATCTTGTCCCCTTCCACCAGCAGGCGATCGACGTTGCGGTTATACAGGAAAGTAACTCCGGCCTGCTGCGCCAGTTTGGCCAGTTGCTGGGTAAAGAGTTGGCAGTCGCCGGTTTCATCGTTAGGCAGTTGCAGCCCACCGGTCAGCTTATGCGCCACCTGTGCAAGCGCAGGTTCAACGCTGGCCAACTGACTGGCTTCCAGCAGTTTGTAGGGCACGCCGGCATCTTCCAACACCGCGATGTCTTTCGCCGCACTTTCAAACTGTTGCTGGGTACGGAACAGTTGCAGCGTCCCGCCCTGACGGCCTTCATACTGGATGCCGGTTTCCTGGCGCAGCGCCTTGATACAGTCACGACTGTATTCCGCCAGCCGCACCATACGCCCTTTATTGGTCATGTAGTGTTCGGTATTGCAGTTTTTGAGCATCTGCCACATCCAGCTCAATTGGAAGCTGCTGCCGTCCAGACGCACCGCCAAAGGCGCATGGCGCTGGAACATCCATTTAACCGCCTTCAAAGGCACGCCAGGCGCAGCCCACGGAGCCGCATAGCCCGGTGAGATCTGACCGGCATTCGCCGCACTGGTTTCCATCGCCGGGCCGGGTTGACGATCGATCACCGTCACCTCATGCCCCGCTTTCGCCAAATACCAGGCGCTGGCAACACCCACCACTCCACTACCTAAAATTACCACTCGCATCGCTGACTCCAGCTTAAGGCTTCACAAAGCATAATCTTCTGCTCACAGGAAATTAACTCAGTGGAAAAATCCGTCCAACATCTTCGTCATCAAACGTGACAACATTCACAATTAATTTATCGTTCATGGCCGTCTCTTTTGCAATAGCTACCTATAAATAGCGATAAGATGCGGTGAAAGGAGGATTTGAGAGCGAAACACAGGCCGATGCGCAGTCAATGACTGCATTGATAGCACCAAGTAAAAGCCAAGAAAGCAACAAGGATTTAACAGAATATAAAAATGAAACAGCGCCAATACCACAGAGTAATAAACTACAAAATAGCAACTTTACTGATATAACGCTTTGCCGGAGTGAGATCCCTTCCCAGCAGAAAAAACTCAGGGTAAAAGCTCCCCGGTAGCTCTCCATGTGGGTTGCCGACGACAGATCGTTGAATTTTTAAGCTTTATATCATTATTACCTCTGCGTAGATTGAGCTACGATTGATACAGGGTCTGCCGTTCGAGCAAGGTCCGTAATAACGAGGGTGCGCTGATGACTACTTCAACACATGATAAGGTCAAGGAAGATAAACGTCTGAGCGATGGACCGGACTGGACGTTCGAGTTGCTGCAGGTGTATCTGGAGCACATCGATCGCGTAGCCAAACATTACAAGCTCGACACCTACCCGCATCAGATCGAGGTCATTACCTCAGAGCAGATGATGGACGCTTATTCCAGCGTCGGCATGCCGATTAACTACACCCATTGGTCATTCGGTAAAAAATTCATTGAGACCGAGCAGCGCTATAAGCATGGGCAACAGGGCCTGGCCTATGAGATTGTGATCAACTCCAACCCCTGCATCGCCTACCTGATGGAAGAAAACACCATCACCATGCAGGCTTTGGTGATGGCGCACGCCTGCTATGGGCACAATTCCTTCTTCAAGAATAACTACCTGTTCCGCAGTTGGACCGACGCCAGTTCGATTGTCGATTACCTGCTGTTCGCCCGCCACTACATCAGCCAGTGCGAAGAGCGCTACGGCGTTGAAGAAGTGGAGAGACTGCTGGACTCTTGCCATGCGTTGATGAACTACGGCGTGGACCGTTACAAACGGCCGCAGAAAATTTCACTGGTCGAAGAAACTGCCCGGCAAAAAAGCCGCGAAGAGTACCTGCAAAGCCAGGTAAACACGCTGTGGAAGACCCTGCCACGGGTTGAACGTGAAGAGGCACCTGAGCAGGCGCGCCGCTATCCGAGCGAACCGCAGGAAAACATCCTCTACTTTATGGAGAAGAATGCTCCGTTGCTGGAACCCTGGCAGCGTGAGATTCTGCGAATTGTACGCAAAGTGAGTCAGTATTTTTATCCGCAGAAACAAACCCAGGTGATGAACGAAGGCTGGGCGACATTCTGGCACTACACCATCCTCAATCATCTGTACGACGAGGGTCGGGTAACCGAACGTTTTATGCTGGAATTTTTGCACAGCCATACCAACGTGGTTTATCAACCGCCTTACAATAGCCCTTATTACAACGGCATTAACCCTTACGCACTGGGCTTTGCCATGTTCCAGGACATCAAGCGCATCTGCCAGTCGCCGACGGAAGAAGATCGTTACTGGTTCCCGGACATCGCCGGTAAAGACTGGCTGGAAACACTTCACTTCGCCATGCGTGACTTCAAGGATGAAAGCTTTATCAGCCAGTTCCTGTCGCCGAAGATCATGCGTGATTTCCGGCTGTTCACCGTACTGGATGACGATCGCAATAACTACCTGGAAATAGCCGCGATCCATGATGAAGCCGGTTACCGCGCAATCCGTCAGGAGTTGTCGGCGCAATATAATCTGAGCGACCACGAGCCGAACATACAGATCTGGAATGTAGATTTACGCGGTGACCGTTCATTAACGTTGCGTTATATCCCGCAGGATCGCGCTCCGCTGGATAAAAGTCGGCGTGAAGTGATGAAACACCTGCACCGTCTGTGGGGCTTCGACATTATTTTGGAGCAACAGAACGAAGACGGCAGCGTCGAGCTATTGGAGCGTTGCCCACCGCGCCCAACACCACTGTAAGACTGTTCAATAACTAAAAACTAAAGGGGCGCCAAATGGCGCCCCTTTTACGTAATGCGGTGTTGAGGTTAACGACGGGCTTCGGTCAGATCGCTTGGCATAGTGCCTTGCATGCTTTGCCAAATGGCGCCGCTATCTTTACCGTAGTTACGCACGCAGTCCATTACCTGATCGTATGACTTCTCATGGCACAGCGTCGACAGCTTGCTATAGAAAGTCAGCGCCAGTTTGCGAGACTCCGGGTTTGAGAAGTAGTAACGGCCAACGCGGGTATACAAGCCTTTCAGACCGTTGAAGATCAGACCGTAAATCGGGTTGCCGGAGGCAAACGCCAGACCACGGAAAATTTCGTAGTCCAACAGGTTGAAAGCATCCGCCTGATCTTCCACCTGAGTGGCTTTCGCCAACACTTCCTGAGCGGCCTCTGGATGGTTACGCACCGCTGCGCGAATAAAGATCGCCGCAATATTGGTTCGCACAGACAGCAGGTTGTCGATCAATTGTGGAACGCTCTGATGGTCGAGGCGTGCCACCGTCTCAAGAATATTGAGGCCGGATGTTTCCCAGAAATTATTTACTTTGGTCGGTTTGCCATGCTGAATGGTCAACCAGCCATCACGCGCCAGGCGTTGTAAAACTTCACGTAACGTGGTGCGCGTGACACCAATCAGTTCTGAAAGCTCACGCTCCGCGGGCAAAATAGTGCCAGGAGGGAAGCGATTATTCCAGATACTCTCGATAATGTATTCTTCCGCGAAACCGGCAGGACTCTGCGCCTTTATGACCATGTGTTTGACGTTCCGTAGCGACGATAATCAGTAATAGTAGTCGGCTGATCATACCAGATCGCTATTGCATGACCTAGCGTGAGCGAAAAACATTGAACGAAACTGTGCATAAAGTGGCAAAAAACGTGCAAAAACACCGCTTAGAGAAATTTCTCATCGTAAAGCAAGCCCTTATTGCATCTGCCCCGGCGGCATTGTTAGGCTAGTATGAGACAACTTATTTTCAGGACGTGTAACGCATAATGGAAACGACCTTTCGCAGTGCCCTGGTGAAAAACTTCCTCGGGCAATCACCAGACTGGTACAAACTGGCCATTCTGGTTTTCCTGGTGGTCAACCCACTGGTTTTCTTCCTGGTCGATCCGTTCATTGCGGGTTGGCTGTTAGTAGTCGAATTTATCTTTACCCTGGCAATGGCGCTGAAGTGCTACCCACTGCTGCCGGGTGGTCTGCTGGCCATTGAGTCAGTGCTGATCGGCATGACCAGCCCCGATCGGGTGGGTGCGGAAATTGCCCATAATCTGGAAGTGCTGCTGCTGCTGATCTTTATGGTAGCCGGCATCTACTTTATGAAGCAGTTGCTACTGTTCGTTTTCACCAAGCTACTGCTCAACATCCGCTCAAAAATGCTGCTTTCTTTGGCATTCTGTTTTGCGGCGGCGCTGCTGTCAGCCTTCCTCGATGCATTGACGGTCGTTGCGGTGGTTATCAGCGTCGCTACCGGATTTTATTCGATCTACCACAACGTGGCTTCAAACCGTTCTGACGGTAATGACGGTAATATTGATGTCGGTGACGATAGCACCCTGGTCAGTGACGATCACAAACAGACGCTCGAGCAGTTCCGCGCCTTCTTGCGCAGCCTGCTGATGCACGCAGGCGTCGGTACTGCGCTGGGCGGCGTGATGACCATGGTGGGTGAACCGCAGAACCTGATTATTGCCAAAAGCGCCGGCTGGGGATTTGTTGACTTCTTCCTGCGCATGGCGCCGGTTACCCTGCCGGTGTTTGCGTGCGGCCTGCTGGTTTGCTTACTGCTCGAACGCTTCGGCGTCTTCGGCTACGGAGCAAAACTGCCGGAACGCGTACGTGAGGTACTGACCGAGTTTGACCGCCAGGCTACCGCCGGACGCAGTAAACAAGAACAGGTCAGATTGGTCGTTCAGGCGCTAATCGGCATTTGGTTGGTGGTGGCGCTGGCCTTTCATCTGGCGGAAGTAGGCCTGATTGGTCTTTCGGTCATTATTCTCGCCACTTCACTGTGCGGCGTCACCGATGAACACGCCATCGGTAAGGCCTTCCAGGAGGCGCTGCCTTTTACCGCGCTGCTGACGGTATTTTTCACCGTGGTGGCAGTAATTATTGAGCAACACCTGTTTACACCGATTATTCATTTTGTTCTGCAGGCGCAACCCTCTTCACAACTGGCGCTGTTTTATCTGTTTAATGGCCTGCTGTCTTCGGTATCTGACAACGTGTTCGTCGGTACGGTATACATCAATGAAGCCCGTGCTGCATTTGAAAACGGTGTGATTTCCCTGAAGCAGTTCGAAATGCTGGCGGTCGCCATTAATACCGGCACCAATCTGCCATCGGTCGCCACGCCGAATGGTCAGGCGGCTTTCCTGTTCCTGCTGACCTCTGCGCTGGCACCGCTGGTGCGTTTGTCTTACGGGCGGATGGTATGGATGGCTTTACCCTATACTGTGGTATTAACCCTGGTGGGTCTGCTGTGCGTCCAGTTTACACTGGCACCTGCGACTGAGCTGCTGACCCAGTGGCATTGGCTGACGCTGCCATCGATTGAAGCCGCTACACACTGACACTGTTAACCCACTCCGCTGTCAGCGACTATTTTTGTGCTGAAACAGGCTCAGGTAGCTGGCAGCAGAGTTGAATTGGTTTACACTGCCAGTTCAATTGCTTACTGCATGGAAGAATAAATATATGTTGCAATTCTTTAACCGCTGCTCGCAGGGGCGCGGTGCTTGGCTGTTGATGGCCCTGACTGCGCTGGTGCTGGAATTAGTTGCTCTCTACTTTCAGCACGTAATGCTGCTGCAACCCTGTGTGATGTGCATTTACGAACGCTGTGCGCTGTTTGGTATTCTGGGCGCCTCGCTGCTCGGTGCCATCGCACCGAAAACGCCACTGCGTTATGCCGCTATCCTGCTGTGGATTTACAGCGCCTGGGAAGGCCTGCAATTGGCATGGAAACACACCATGATCCAACTGCATCCTTCGCCGTTTAATACCTGTGATTTCTTTGTCAGCTTCCCATCCTGGCTGCCGCTGGATAAGTGGCTGCCTGCCGTGTTTCACGCGTCAGGTGACTGTTCAGTGCGTCAATGGGAGTTTCTGACTCTGGAGATGCCGCAGTGGCTGGTGGGTATCTTCACGGCTTATCTGCTTTTCGCCATCATTGTGTTGATCGCGCAGTTTGTGCGTCCGCGTCGACGTGACCTGTTTGGTCGTTAAGCATGCCCGAATAAAAAACGGCGCCTCAGGGCGCCGTTTTTTATGGAGTTGAGGAGACTCTTCAGAGATAAAGCGATATCAAGTGTGCGTAAGGTAATAAACGAGCACTATCAGTGCCCCAGCGACGGCAAACAGACGTATCATTTTCATTATTTTACTCTCGGAACTTAGCGTGAGAGCGGTCAAACTACCTAACCTTCTGTATAAAAAGAAGCATCCGGACGAGATTTGGCACGTAATTTACATAACATTAAGTTAGCGGGGGAAAACGTCTTATTCGCGGGATTACAATCTCACTTTTCCGCTATAAAATCGTACTATAACGGAACAACTTATCTGCTCTCACCCACCTTATACAAAAAAACTCATCATAGTGATGCATTATTGCATCGATATTTTGATGAAGTTTGGCCGCAAAAACCTTATAGTATCCGCAAGTTAGTATTAACGATTTCCCTGGTGTTGTTGTGTGTCTTGCCCCTCTTCTTTGCAGGGGCTTTTTTCGTTTATCGCGCCCAGCTTGGTTTGTTCATGATGTGGTCCTGCCAGTCCACCACTTCACTTTCACGTACCGCAATATGCCGCACCGTAATGCGCTCACCGTGCATCGCCGCCTTGGAACCGCTAACCAGTGGGTGCCAGGAGAATAACGGTTTGCCTTCGCCAATCAGGCGATATGCGCAGGTCGGTGGCAACCAGTCAAACGTCGTGAGGTTCTCACGCGTCAACTTGATGCAGTCTTCTTCCAGCTCAAAGCGACGTTCATAGTTGCGGCACTGGCACGATTTAATATTCAACTGGTCACAGGCTACGTTGGTGAAATAAATCTCGTCGGTATCTTCGTCGATCAGCTTATTCAGACAGCATTGCCCACAACCGTCGCACAGCGATTCCCACTCTTGTTCTGACATTTCCGCCAGCGTTTTTTGTTGCCAAAAAGGGGTTTGTGACATGTTCGCGTCCGGTATAGGTAAATGAATAGATAACCTGCGTACAGGTTTTGAGGATGCACTATATAGATATCCCAACCAAATGGAAAGGCTGAAAACACAATATAATCATAGCGATAACAATATATCTGTTTAAAAAAAATGCTATTTAAAACAACAGTATTCAGCATTAAGCGTCATGGCCATCGGCCAATTTTTGTGAGCTTTCGGTGGAAAACAACACGGCTCGCATCGCTTAATTATACGTACAAATCACAGGCCTATCACCCTTTCGTTTCCCCCAGGATTATTGCCGGCCAACGCTTCAACTCACCGCTAAGATTCATCTTATAAAGCACTTTTTGCCGCCAGGAACGGCATAATCCTGCTATGTTTAATGTTCGCCTTTATAACCGAGATAGGGAGCCAAGTATGTTTGGAAAAGCAGAAGACAAGGTCAATGAAGCTGCCGGTGCCGTTGAAGAAGCCTTTGGTAAAGCAACGGACTCGCCGGATCATCAGGTTAAAGGCGCAGCCCGCAAATATGCCTCTCAGGCCAGCTACGCGGCTCGCGATGCGGCTGATACGGTGCGGACTCAGGTTGAATCCAACCCACTTGCCGGCGTGGCTATCGCCGCTGCAGTCGGGATTGTTTTCGGTTTCTTGCTGGGCCGTAAATAAGCACTTTACCCGCCCCTAACCGAAGAAAAGACAAAAGGCCCCATGGGGCCTTTTTTAGTGCCGTCTTGCCTGGCTTTAAATCACGCGAGTCGTTAATGATTTACCGTTGAGTGTGATTTTCAGCATGTCGCCTGAGCTCATCGGGCCAACGCCTTGCGGAGTACCGGTAAGAATAATGTCACCTGCGCGCAGCGTGAAGAAACGGCTCATATAGCTGATCAGCGGCAGGATCGGGGTGATCATATCGCGAGTATTGCCCTGCTGACGCACCTGGTCATTGACCGTCAGTGACAGCTCGGCATTTTGCGGATCGCCAAACTCTGCCACCGGAATAAAACCGGAGATCGGGCAGGAGCCGTCAAAACCCTTGGCTTTTTCCCAAGGCTGCCCGGCCTTCTTGAACCCCGCCTGCAGCTCACGCAGCGTCAAATCCAGCGCAACACCGTAACCGGCGATGGCCCGAGCCACTCGATCTTCATTAGCCTGTTTTAACGGCGTGCCAATCAACACTGCCAGTTCCACTTCATGATGTACCGAACCGAACTCTTTGGGGATCGCCACCGGCTGGCGGATATCGCACAGCGCCGTTTCAGGCTTGATAAACACTACCGGCTCTGCCGAGGTCGCACTACCCATTTCCTTAATATGATCGGCGTAGTTACTGCCTACACAAACCACTTTGTTTACCGGAAAATCAAGTAATGAACCCTGCCAGTCTCTATGTTGATACATACCGCATCTCCCTACAATCATGTAGGGGCTTAGCTTGCTAAGCCCGTTATCCCACGCGCGGGTGGAGGTACCCTGGCCCTATTTTATTGCCCGATACCGTCAGCCATCATACCCACACCGATGGCAAAATAGTAAGAGCGATTCCAGTGCATGATCGTGCGAAAATTGTCATAAACCATGAACGCCCGGCCCTGCATGTCATCCGGCGTGATCACCCAACTGCGCAGGATAGAATGCGGCAAGGCTGAACCATCCGCACGACGCACGCCACGTTTTTGCCATTCATTGACGCTGTGGGCCTGGCTCACTTTCAGCCCCAGGCTGTCACTGCTGAAACCGACAGGCAGTTTAACTTCCCTGCCCCAGCCTACGCCCGGTTGCCAACCTTCACGCGACAGATAACGGGCCGTAGAGGCAAACACATCATCAACGTTGTTCCAAATATCAATACGGCCATCGCCATCGCCATCCGCCGCATAATTCAGGAATGAGGTCGGCATAAACTGGCACTGCCCCATCGCACCGGCCCAGGAGCCTTTCAGTTGTTCACGGCTGACATGCCCCTGTTCGAGGATCCGCAGTGCTGCCATTAGCTGTTGGCTGAAGAAAGCTTCACGGCGACCTTCAAAGGCCAGCGTAGCCAGCGCAGATATCACGTCTTCACGCCCCTGGATCTTGCCGAAGGCGCTTTCCATCCCCCACAGCGCCACCACATAACGTCCAGGAACACCGTAGTGAGCGGTAACACGAGACAACTGGGGTTGATATTGCCGGTAAAAAGCGCGGCCCTGCGCTATCTTGGCCGGCGGCAATACACGTTTTAGATAATCATCCAGCGTGATTTTCTTTTCCGGCTGATTACGGTCTGCCTTAATCACTCGGTCGACAAAATGCACGTTGGCAAAAGCGCTGGCGACGATAGCCGGGCTAATGCCCTGCGCCAGCGCCTGACGTTTCAGTTGTTCTATATAGGCTGGGAACTGTGCCGGATCGCGACCGGTTTCAGCCAACGTGCCTTGTGCTGGCGCAGCAGTTGTGACCGGTGAAGCGACCTGTGCCATCAGTTGCGGACAGACGCCAGTTCCCAACGCCAGCAGAGCCACTATCGCTGTCTTCGCTGACCCTCTCATCACCCAGCTCCTTTGTTGGTTTGGGGTTACTGATCCAGCGTAGCCCCTGTACGCCAACGACGGTTATTTTTTGTCGTCAGACAAGTGCTGTTTTAATAAATTTTCCAGCGGCGGTGGAACCTGCAGATAGAACCCTTCTTCTTTCAGGGCCTCTTTCACTTTCTCAATATCTGCCGAGGCTAATTTCTCCCGACCTTCAAGAGAAAGCACCATTGCCAATTGCGGCGTGCCGAAACTTTTCAGCAGATCTTCCGGCACTCGGGAGAAATCGTCTTTTTTTTCGACATAAAGATAAGTTTGATCGCGTTTCGAGCTTCTATAGATCACACAAAGCATGTTTTTAACTCTATTTAATTGGGGCAGCGTCTTGCCTGGATATAACTCTGACTATAACATGCTTATAGTACTTCGGAATATCGCACCCCGATTGGTATTCCGGGGATTTAAAGTTGCTGAGACTGAGTCAGGATAGATGTCACAATCGCCAATTGAGCTAAAAGGCAGCAGTTTTACCCTATCGGTTGTTCATTTGTATAATTCGGAACCCGAGGTAATACGTCAGGCGTTACAAGAAAAAGTCGAGCAAGCGCCCGCTTTTTTGAAAAATGCCCCTGTTGTTATCAACGTTGCAACGCTGAACGGCGACGCAAACTGGAAAGAACTTCAACAGGCTGTCACGGCAGCAGGGCTGCGCGTTGTGGGTATCAGCGGTTGCAGAGATGAGCGGCAAAAACGTGCAATAGCCCGTGCCGGGCTGCCGTTATTGAACGAAGGCAAAGGCCAGAAGATGGCTCCCCCGGAACCGGCGCCCGCGCCAGCCCCGGTAGTGGATCCCAACGCCCCCGCCAAGACGCGCATCATCAGTACCCCTGTTCGTTCCGGCCAACAGATTTATGCCCGCAACAGCGATCTGATCGTGACCAGCAGCGTCAGCGCCGGCGCTGAATTAATTGCCGATGGCAATATTCACGTTTACGGCATGATGCGCGGTCGTGCGCTGGCTGGTGCTTCAGGTGATACGCAGTGCCAGATTTTTTGCACGCACCTGGGTGCTGAGCTAGTCTCTATCGCAGGGCAGTACTGGTTGAGCGACCAAATCCCGTCCGACTTTGTCGGGCAGGCTGTACGACTCAGCCTGTTGGATAACGCTTTAACCATACAACCTTTAAATTAAGCCCTTTTGACAAGGAATCCATTTCATGGCACGCATTATTGTTGTTACATCGGGTAAAGGGGGCGTTGGCAAGACCACTTCAAGCGCGGCCATCGCTACCGGCCTAGCCCAAAAAGGTAAGAAAACCGTGGTGATCGATTTTGATATCGGTCTGCGGAATCTTGACCTGATCATGGGCTGCGAACGCCGGGTGGTTTACGATTTCGTTAACGTCATTCAGGGTGATGCCACGCTGAACCAGGCGTTGATCAAAGACAAGCGCACCGATAATCTGTTTATCTTGCCGGCTTCGCAAACGCGCGATAAAGACGCGCTGACCCGCGAAGGCGTTGAAAAGATCCTCAACGATTTGGGCGAGATGAATTTTGACTTCGTGGTCTGTGACTCTCCGGCAGGTATCGAAACCGGCGCGCTGATGGCGCTGTACTTCGCGGATGAAGCCATCATCACCACCAACCCGGAAGTTTCCTCAGTACGTGACTCCGACCGTATTCTGGGCATTTTGTCATCCAAATCCCGTCGCGCTGAAAGAGGCGAATCGGCGATTAAGGAACATCTGCTGCTGACTCGCTATAACCCGGGCCGCGTGAGCCGTGGCGATATGCTGAGCATGGAAGACGTACTGGAAATCCTGCGCATTCCACTGGTCGGCGTTATCCCGGAAGACCAGTCCGTGCTGCGGGCCTCCAACCAGGGTGAGCCGGTGATCCTTGATGCCGAATCAGACGCTGGCAAGGCCTATGACGACACCGTTAGCCGCTTGTTAGGGGAAGAACGCCCCTTCCGCTTCATTGAAGAAGAGAAGAAGGGTTTCCTGAAACGCCTTTTTGGGGGATAAACCATGGCATTACTAGACTTCTTTCTGTCCCGCAAAAAGCAGACAGCCAATATAGCCAAGGAACGGCTGCAGATTATCGTCGCTGAGCGTCGTCGGGGGGACAGTGAGCCCCCGTATCTGCCTGATTTGAAACGCGATATTCTGGCGGTAATTTGCAAATACATTCAAATCGACCCTGAAATGCTGCACGTGCAGTTTGAGCAGAAAGGGGACGATATTTCGGTGCTTGAACTCAACGTGACATTACCGGAATCGGAAGAAGTAACTAAATGAGTGTGACGCATTAATTACCCCCTGTGTATTTTATACAGGGGGTAACTGTATGCATAACCAGTTATTGAGATAAAAAAGACTTAATAATCGTTTTTATCCTTTGGGATTAATCTCAATTAATCTTGCGTCACGTTTGTTTAAAGTAAAAGCTACCGATAAGTGTTTTGACTTCGACTATTTCTAATAAATAATCAGAGCAGGGTTTCCTTACCCTACCCCAACGTTTTACAGCCCGATTAATAACCCTTCAAAATGTCCTGAAGTGGTGCCGCTAATAAATCACCGCGCCATCCGCTGACTAATTCTGGCAAATTGTCGCCAACCTTCAATTTCCAATGCCAGTTCAGCAACTGGTTAATCTGCCGACGCGATGCCAACAATTCGCTGCTCAACCCGCTTTGCTCACTGGCAATGACGATCGCCGCTTTGATTTCCTTAAACACTTTCTTATAACCCGGCTGGTCGATCAGGTTCGGTAACGGCTCCGGCAATGCCGATTCTTCCAGCTCGGCGGCCTCTGCCACCAACGCCACCAGCGTTTTACCATGATAACGAATTTCAGGGCCGCTCAGCCCCAGCGAGTCCAGTTCACCCAGCGAGGTCGGCATATGACGCGCTACCTGCCAGAGGTTCTCCTCACGTACCACGAAGTTCACCGCCAGATCACGCTCACGCGCCTGACGCAGTCGCCATTCAGCCAGTTTCTGCAAGCAACCCAACTGGCGGGGACGTAATTGCCAGGCGTTGGTAATTTCACGATAGGCCAATTCCGGCGCCAGCGTCTCACTACGGCGCTGACACAACAGCAGGCATTCATTGCTGGCAGCCGCCGTCCAACCGGCCTCTTCCGTCTCCTGCACCAGCCGTTTGGCCATTGGCAACAGATAGAACACGTCCGCCGCAGCGTAGACACACTGTTTTTCCGTCAGCGGACGCGCCAGCCAGTCGGTCCGGGCTTCGCTTTTATCCAGCTCCACCTGCATGTACTCCGCCACCAGGGTAGCGAAACCACAAGACATCGGACGACCGGTAAAGGCCGCCAGGATCTGGGTATCCACCATTGGCGTCGGTAGCGTTTTGAACGCGTTGAGGAACACTTCCAGATCCTCACTGCCGGCGTGCAGGAATTTCACCACCTGAGTGTTGCTCAGCAGCTCGATAAACGGCTGCCACTGCTTGATCGGCAAGGGGTCAATCAGGGAGAGTTGTTCACCATCGTATAACTGAATCAGGCCTAACTGCGGATAGTAAGTGCGCGTTCTGACAAATTCGGTGTCCAGCGCAATCTGGGCATGCTTTTTCGCCTGATCGCAGACCTGCTGCAATCCGGCATCGGTAGTGATCAACTGATAGTTCAAAACGTCATTCTCTTGGTCGCTTTCATGATTCAAACACAACAACGCCGGCATTCACCGGCGTTGTTGATCTGTAAGGCGTAGATGATAGCCTAGGCGGCATCGGCTGCCACAGGTTTTTTCTGCTCATCACGCAGTTCTCGCCGCAAAATTTTACCGACGTTAGACTTCGGCAACTCGTCGCGGAACTCAACAATTTTAGGCACTTTATACCCGGTAAGCTGCCGACGACAATGGGTCAACAGCTCTTCTTTGGTCAACGAGGCGTCTTTCTTCACTACGCAGATCTTGACCGCTTCACCAGAGACGTCACTTGGCACGCCAATCGCCGCGCATTCCAACACTTTAGGGTGCTGGCTGACCACGTCTTCAATCTCGTTCGGGTAGACGTTGAACCCGGAAACCAGGATCATGTCCTTCTTGCGATCGACGACGCGCACAAAGCCCATCTCATCCACTGTAACGATATCGCCGGTCGCGAGCCAGCCATCTTTCAACACTTCATCAGTGGCATCCGGCCGCTGCCAGTAGCCTAACATAACTTGCGGCCCTTTAACCCACAGTTCGCCCGGCTCGCCGACCGGCACATCATGGCCGTTATCATCCACCAGCCGAATATCGGTGGAAGGCACCGGTAAACCGATGCTGCCGCTGTAGTGTTTCAGATCGTAAGGATTTCCGGTGACCAGTGGCGCACACTCCGTCAGGCCATAGCCTTCCAGCAGGTGCTTGCCGGTGGTTTTCTCCCACTTTTCCGCCACTGCTTTCTGCACCGACATGCCACCGCCGACGGAGAAACGCAACGTGGAGAAATCGAGCTTGTGGAAGTCCTCGTTGTTCAACAGCGCATTGAATAGGGTGTTCACCCCGCTCATGGCGGTGAACGGATATTTGCCCAGTTCCTTCACCAGCCCCGGAATATCGCGCGGGTTGGTGATCAGCAGATTATGTCCGCCCAGATCGATAAACAGCAGGCAGTTCACCGTCAATGCGAAGATGTGGTACAGCGGCAGCGCCGTCACCACCAGTTCCTGCCCTTCGCGGAACAGCGGTAAATAGGCCGCCTTGGCCTGTTCCAGGTTGGCCTGCATGTTACGGTGCGTCAGCATCGCGCCTTTTGCCACGCCGGTGGTGCCACCGGTATATTGCAGGAACGCCAGGTCAGAGTTGATGATATCGGGTTTGACATACTGCAGCCGGCGTCCGCGCTGCAGCGCACTGCGGAAAGAAATAGCCGCCGGCAGATGGTATTTCGGCACCAGCCGCTTAATGTATTTCACCACAAAGTTAACCAGCGTACCTTTGGCAGCGGAGAGCTGGTCGCCCATGCGCGTCAGGATCACGTGCTTTATCTGGGTGTTGAACACCACTTTTTCCAGCGTGTGGGCGAAGTTGGAGACGATCACGATGGCGCTGGCACCGCTGTCGTTCAATTGGTGCTCCAGTTCACGCGGCGTATACAGTGGGTTAACGTTGACCACCACCATACCGGCTCGCAAAATGCCAAACAGTGCGATCGGATATTGCAACAAATTCGGCATCATCAGGGCAACGCGGTCACCCTTCTGCAGACCCAGTTCATTTTGCAGGTAAGCGGCAAAAGCGCGACTACGCTCTTCCAGCTTGCGGTAGGTCATCACCTCGCCCATGTTCATAAAAGCGGGTTGATCCGCGTAACGCTTAACCGCATTTTCAAACATTTCGACCAAAGATGAATAACGATCGGCGTCGATCTCTGCCGGAACATCTGCCGGGTAACGTTTTAACCAAACCTTATCCAAGGTATTACTCCTGAAATCATTATTCATTATCATCGCAGCCCCTAAATATGCAGCCAAACCATAACAATATTTTAACTCAGCAGACCAGTTTGAGTTTTAAACAATATTAAGGTTGCGATGTACGTCACTAATTGGCGCCGTTTCCCTGCGCCAAAAGGAAAAGGCGGCCGGAGCCGCCCTTTCAAAATTGTTAACTTCTCGCGAACACTACTCGGTAACTATGGTTTGCACCTGCACCGGACCAGGATTGTACCAGCCGTAACCCACGCCCCAGCCGGGGCCCCAGGTACCGCTACGCCAGCCCCATGGCCCCATTGGCGCCGGCGGCATCATCACCTGTTGGCTAAGGTGCCAGCGTTTATAGCCGGTGGCGTTCATGGTGACAAACTTGTACGGCGTCATGCCAATCTTGCCGTCTCTGACGCCGGTAATTGGGCCCACCACGGTAACCAGCTGACCTTTGAAATCAACCGGTTCCAGGAAACCGTTAACAGAGGCCAGCAAGCGCCCCCGCGACGGCTCGCCCAAAATCGGTCGGGCACCGGAATCGAGCGGCACGGCGGCAATTTCCAGCACCGTACGCCCCTGCTCATTAGCGACATTCACCACAGTACCGCCAAAACGGGCCTCAGCACCCACAAACAGGTTCGGTGCATTCTGCACCGAGGACAACTGCTGCACCGGCGTTTCCGTGCTGCCTTTAATTACATCGGGCACGGTAACGCAGCCCGACAACGCAAACGCACCACCGGCAATAGCCAGTAGCGCCATTTTTTTACTTACAGTGCGGGTTAGCATCGTCGCAATCTCCTGAAATAGCTGTAACTTTGACATCAGTTCACCGAGCAAGTTGCAGTTCATTCATATGCCGAACGCCAGCAAAGCACAATAGGTTTGCGCTATTCACGCCCCGGCAATTTTTTCCAGGTGACTTCGTTACGCAGGTAGGTCGGCTCGGCATTTTCTACCGCTACGGCCTGCCCCTGTTGCCAGGCATGCAGCGCCAATGGCAGCATATCTTCCGCCTGCGGCAACAGCATTTGGCCATCGCTCAAGCTTAGCGAAGAACCGGTGACCAGATCCGGATAGGTTTGCCAGCCGGTGCCAACATGCGCCCAGTGCCCCTGCAGGCCTTGCGCTCGCGCCAGCGCCTGCGGAGGTGAAAGTACCGCCTCACCTTCGCTTTCCAGCCAATGGCCGTCTTGCTGACGCTCAAACTGGCCCCAGTAAACTTCACCCATGCGCGCATCTATCGCTGCCAGCACTCGATCGGCCCCGGCGACGCGCCAGGCACCCTGTGCCATGGTCTGCAAAGTAGAAATACCCAGTAACGGCAAGTCGGCGCCCAACGCCAGACCCTGCGCGATACCGATGCCAATACGCACGCCGGTAAAACTCCCTGGGCCACGGCCAAAGGCCAGAGCATCGAGTTGATTAAGAGTGACGCCGGATTCCGCCAGCACTTGCTGCACCATAGGTAAAATGCGTTGCGTATGCTCACGTGGGCACAGTTCAAACAGGGCGTGGATTTCGCCTTGATTCCAGATGGCAACGGAACAGGCTTCCGTCGCTGTATCGATCGCTAAAATTCGCGTGGACATGCCAACCTCAGGCGGGAAAAAAACAGGGTTTTTCATACAGGGCGCGCATTGTAGCACAGCCCTGTGGTCACGCCTATCCGCTAGCGCTCCGCCTGCAGGAAGGCAATCGCCAGGGAGATATCGCGGGTACGGGGCGTCGGCGGCAGGCTGTTGAGGAACACTTCTCCATACGGCCGCATCACCAGGCGGTTATCGCAGATCACCAACACGCCACGGTCGTCGGTATCGCGGATCAAGCGCCCAACTCCCTGTTTCAGAGTGATGACCGCATCCGGCAATTGCACATCGTTAAAAGGATCGCCACCGCGCAGTCGACAATCTTCAATCCTCGCTTTCAACAAGGGATCGTCGGGCGAGGTAAACGGCAGCTTGTCGATAATCACGCACGACAAAGCATCGCCGCGCACGTCGACCCCTTCCCAGAAACTGCTGGTCGCCACCAACAGCGCATTACCGGACTCAACAAATTGCGCCAACAGTTGGCCCTTACTGGTTTCCCCCTGCAACAGCACCGGCAAGGTCATGGTTGCACGGAACTCTTCCGCCAGTTCACGCATCATCTGGTGCGAGGTACAGAGGAAGAAACAGCGGCCGTTATTGGCCTCAATCAACGGCCGCAGCATACGCGCCAATTGCCGTGCCCCACCCGGCTGGTTCGGTGATGGCAAAAAGCGCGGCACGCACAGCAATGCCTGTTTCGCATAGTCGAACGGGCTGGCCAACAGCAGGGTTTTGGCCTTATTCAGGCCCAGACGATCGGTAAAATGCCCCATTTGCTCATTAACCGATAACGTTGCCGAGGTGAAAATCCAACTGCCCGGTTTTTCATCGAGCAGCTCGCGGAAACGATCGGCGACCGTCAATGGCGTCAGCGCCAAAATAAAATGGCGTGAGTTGCACTCGTACCAGTAGCTGAAACCGGGTTCCGTCACCTCTTTCAAACGTTTGAGGCGCGCACGATACAGCGTGGCGCGTTCGAAGGCGGCATCCAGCAAGGCTGAACGACCGAGGGACAGCTTGACTACGTCGTAGCAGAGTTCGAGCGCATCATCGAGCAACAGCAAGGCGCGCTGCACATTAGGTTGGCTTAGTACCTCGCGCAGGTTACCGCGAAAGCCTGGCTCTCCCAGCATTAAGCGGAAATCCTGCGTACTTTGGCTAAGACGGTCGGCACTTTTTTGCAGCTGCGCCGCGTCACGCACTTCGGTACGGTAAGCAATGGAAATGTCTTTGGCCAAGTCCAGCAGTTGGCGGCTGGTTAGCTGTTTGCCAAAGTACTGGCTGGCGATGTCAGGGATCTGATGCGCTTCATCGAAGATCATCACATCGGCCTCGGGGATCAGTTCGGCAAAGCCGCCCTCTTTCACCACCATGTCCGCCAGGAACAGATGGTGGTTCACTACCACCACGTCCGCATCCATGGCACGGCGACGCGCCTTGACCACAAAGCAATCTTTATACAACGGACAGTCGCTGCCCAGGCAGTTATCGTTGGTACTGGTCACCAGCGGCCAGACGAAGCTGTCTTCCGCCACGTCGCTGCAGCTGCTGATGTCACCCTCTTTGGTCATTGATGACCATTTGCGCAGATGGACCAGATCGATCAGCGCCTGTCCGGCCAGTTCGCCACCGGCCATCGACTGCTGCTCCAGACGCTCCAGACACAGGTAGTTGGATCGCCCCTTCAACAGCGCCATCTTGCCTTTGTAGTTCAGCGCCTTGGCAACGGTGGGCAGATCCCGTGCATAAAGCTGGTCCTGCAGCGCTTTTGAACCGGTGGAAATAATCACTTTGCGATCGGCCCGCAGTGCCGGTGCCAGGTAGGCGAAGGTTTTACCGGTGCCGGTGCCCGCTTCAACCACCAACTCCTGCTTGAAGTTAATGGCTTCGGTGACCGCTTCCGCCATCTGCCGCTGTGCTTCACGCGGTTTGAAACCCTTGATTGCCTGCGCCAGGGCGCCGTCTGTTGCGAAATCGTCTGTCACGCTATCTCTCTGCCGGTATTATTCAGCGTTGATTATGCCAATCCTGCCGCGCGGCTACCACCGACTTTAACGTCGAGTATTTCTGCCGATGGCTGTGATACCCTACACGCGACTATGATATGGAGATAACCGAATGAATATTGAAAGAATTGATCCCGCCGATCGCTGGTCTGAAGCCGTGGTTCACAACGACACCGTTTATTACACCAGCGTGCCGGAAAATCTGGATGATGACGCTACCGCACAGACCGCTAACGCCCTGGCGGCGATTGACGTGATCCTGGCCCGTGTGGGTTCCGACAAAAGCCGGGTGCTGGACGCCACCATTTTTCTGGCCGACGGCGCTGACTTTGCCGGGATGAATGCCGCCTGGGATGCCTGGGTGGTTGCCGGTAGTACCCCAGTGCGTTGCACCGTGCAGGCAAAATTGATGAACCCGAAATACAAGGTTGAAATCAAAATCATTGCCGCGCTGTAAAGCAAAAAAACCGCAGACGATAACGCCTGCGGTTTTATTTTGTCGTGTTTGCTGCTGATTAAGCCAGTTTGATGATCACCATCCCCGCCAGTAACAACACCAGACCAATCCAGCCCTTGGCATTTAACCGTTGACCAAACAGGATCCAGCCGGCAGCGATTGTCGCGGCGATACCGAAACCGCCCCACAGCGCATAGGCAACCGAAAGATCAATCCCCTTCACCGCCTGCGCCAGCGCACTGAACGCCCCCAGTACCGACAGCAGAGACAGCAGGCCCAACCAAACTTTACGGAAACCGTCCGACATCTTCAGGAAAATGTTGGCGATAATCTCCAGTACGATTGCCAATCCCAGAAAAGCAATGTGGTACAACTCAAGCTGTTGCATGGTTGTCACCTCGCGGCGTTACCTGTTTTCGTGGTTTGCGGGTGCCGGACTTCACCAGCATGATGCCGACAATCAACGTCACCAGACCTAGTACCTTCAACGCCGAGATCGGTTCGTCAAACCACAGCACGCTAAACAGGGTAATAAACAGGATACCGATACCTTCCCACAGGGCATAAGCGACGCCCAAAGCAACCCGTTTTACCGCCATCGACAGCATTACATACGATGCGGTGATCATTACATACATCACTATATGGCCGGTCATGCCGCCGCTAATGCTGGCGTATTTCATTGACAGGGTACCGATAATTTCGGTCGCTATGGCCAAACCTAAAAAGATCCAATAAATCATGATTTCTCTCCCAAACGGCGAATAAGGCACGCTAAGGCATATTTATCCCGATTTATCTCGTCAGACAGGCGCAAACAGGCGCTGAAGACGCAGAGATCCCTGGGGATAAACTGACCCAAACGTAATAAAAATGTTTGCCCGGCTACGCGAAATGACGAAGGACTGAGCCTGTCACCAGCACCGGTTAAGGGAGAAAGACGCTATAGCTCGCTGCACCAGTGATGCTCACTGGCAAGGATGGCAGACAGGAAAAGCTGGCAAGTAGAGGTTCTGAGGGTAATTCCATTAGTTGTCATCATAAGTATTCTCTATTCTCAGCCGCACATAATCTTGTTACACGGAGTGCGATTTGCCCAATATCCTCATCAAGTAAAATTTTAACTGCAATAGTTGTACCATAGCAATAATCATAAAGCAAACCGCTATTTTCACAAAAACTATAAAAAAATAGTCTATAAATAAGAAAGTTAAGGAATTTAAAAATAAAAAAAAGGTTCAACATTCTGTTGAACCTTGGTTTAGGTTGGTTCGGGCAAGTAATCGCCAAACCCAGGCCCGGCGCGGGTTACGCCGTGGCGCCACTCACTGCGGTACGAGCCAGTTCAGTGATGCGTGCGTAGTCGCCATTTTCCAACGCGTCGGCCGGTACCAACCAGGAACCACCGATACACAATACGCTTTTCAGCGCCAGGTAATCACGGTAGTTGCCTGGTGTGATGCCACCGGTTGGGCAGAAACGTACCTGCGGGAATGGGCCGCCGATCGCCTGTAACGCCTTAACGCCACCGTTGGCTTCAGCCGGGAAGAACTTGAACTCACGCAGACCGTGATCCAGGCCCAGCATCAGTTCTGAAACGGTGCTGATACCCGGAATCAATGGAATGCTGCCTGCGGTAGCGGCTTTCAGCAGCGCCTCCGTCAGGCCCGGACTGATAGCGAATTGCGCACCGGCTTCGGTCACCGCCTGTAACTGCTGCGGGTTAAGCACAGTACCGGCACCGATAATCGCCTCCGGCACCTCTGCCGCGATAGCGCGGATCGCGTCCATCGCGCAGGCAGTGCGCAAAGTGACTTCCAATACGCGCACGCCACCGGCGACCAGCGCCCTGGCCAGCGGCACCGCATGTTCCAGCTTATTAATCACAATCACCGGAACTACCGGACCGGCGGTCAGGATCTGTTCCGCGCTGGTTTTCCAGTTTTTCATCGTTACTTCTCCATTACTTACGGGTTATCAATGGCACGCCCCTGCCACAGGGGCCCACAGAGTCTCGCGGGCGTCCGGCCGTACCCCAAGTGATGTTGCGCCCCGGTCGTGCAGGCAAAAAAATGCCGGCAGATAAACTGCCGGCCGGGTCGTTATTCGAACTCGTTCCAGGAACGGCCATCGCGGGTAATCATCGCCACCGAGGCTACCGGGCCCCAGGTACCGGACTGATACGGCTTCGGCGCTTCGTTATCCGCTTTCCAGGCGTCCATGATGGAGTCAACCCACTTCCAGGCTTCTTCCACTTCGTCACGGCGCACAAACAGCGCCTGGATACCACGCATGGTCTCCAGCAGCAGGCGCTCGTAGGCGTCTGCCACGTGCTCCTGGTTGAAGGTCTCTGAGAAACTCAGATCCAGCTTGGTGGTTTGCAGGCGGTGTTTGTGATCCAGGCCAGGGACCTTGTTCAATACCTGGATCTCGATGCCTTCATCCGGTTGCAGACGAATGGTCAATTTGTTCTGCGGCAGTTGCTGGTAAGAATCGCTGAACAGGTTCAGCGGTGGGTTCTTGAAGTAGACCACCACTTCAGAGCACTTGGTCGGCAAGCGCTTACCGGTTCGCAGGTAAAACGGCACGCCGGCCCACTGCCAGTTGTCGATATCAACGCGGATAGAGACGAAGGTTTCGGTGTTGCTGCTTTTGTTCGCCCCTTCCTCTTCCAGGTAACCAGGGACCTTTTTGCCCTGCACAAAACCGGCAGTATATTGGCCACGCACCGTGGTTTCGCGCACATTGGTCTGATTGATACGACGCAGTGAGCGCAGCACCTTCACTTTCTCATCGCGAATACGGTCAGTGGTCAGATCCGCCGGAGGTGACATGGCAATCATGGTCAGAATTTGCAACAGGTGGTTCTGGATCATGTCGCGCATCTGGCCGGCCTGGTCAAAGTAACCCCAACGACCTTCAATACCCACCTCTTCCGCTACGGTAATTTGCACCGAGTCGATGGTACGATTGTCCCAGTTGGAGGCAAACAGTGAGTTGGCAAAACGCAGTGCCAGCAGGTTCAACACCGTCTCTTTGCCAAGATAGTGGTCAATACGGTAAACCTGAGACTCGTTGAAATACTCCGCCACCTGATCGTTGATCACGCGCGAAGACGCCAGATCGGTACCTAGTGGTTTTTCCATCACGACGCGTGCCGGCTCGTGGTTCAGCTTGGCCTCACCCAACCCTTTGCAGATCGCGCCGAAAGTGCTGGGCGGCATGGCAAAATAGTTGATGGTGGTGCGATGTTTCTGATCCAGCATTTTGCCCAATTTGGCAAAATTTTTGCTGTCGTTCACATCCAGGTTGCAGAAGTCCAGGCGCGCACTCAGCGTGGCCCAAAGTTCGTCATCGAGTTTTTCTTTCATAAAGGTGCCAAGCGCTTCCTTGACCACCTTGATATAGGCATCTTTATCCCACTCGGCACGGCCGACGCCGATAATACGGGTATCCGGGTGGATATGACCGGCTTTCTCTAACTGGTACAGGGAAGGCAACAGCTTACGACGCGCCAAATCGCCTTTCGCGCCGAAAATAACCAGGTCACACGCCTGGGCTGTAGAGGTTACCGCCATGTTCATCTCCTCGTTGCAGGATATTTGTAATTTTCTTACATTACTAATGTACTCTCTTTAACTACAGCCAGTAAACCCGGATCAAAAGTAGAAAAAAAGCCCCAAAAATTGCAGTGTTAAGCGCTATTGGCAGTAAATGCCGCTGACTGAACTAAAAACTGTAATTTTCTGTCTTTTTTGACGCTCTTTTACCATTATGAAAGTTAGACACAGGTCATGTTCTGATGAAAAAACTCTGCATACCCTCTGTCGACACTGCCAACGGTTACCAGCACGTAGTATATTTTCACTAAACCGGCATTGATTTCTCCTTTGATTGAAATCGACAAAACCCATGAGTGACTCTCGTTATATGAATACGCTGGAAAAAATCCAGAGCCATCTGGAGCTGCTGAGCAAATCTGAACGGAAAGTCGCCGAGGTGATCCTCGCCTCCCCGCAGACCGCCATTCACTCAAGTATCGCGACGCTGGCCAGGATGGCGGACGTTAGCGAGCCCACCGTCAACCGCTTTTGTCGCCGTCTCGATACCAAGGGTTTTCCCGATTTTAAACTGCATCTTGCCCAAAGCCTGGCCAACGGCACCCCGTACGTAAACCGTAACGTGGAGGAAGATGACAGCGTTGCTTCCTATACCGGTAAAATTTTCGAATCCGTCATGGCCAGCCTTGATACAGTAAAGGCAAATTTGGATATTGCAGCAATCAATCGTGCGGTTGACTTGCTTACCCAGGCAAAAAAAATCTCTTTCTTCGGTTTGGGTGCCTCGGCGGCTGTGGCCCACGACGCGATGAACAAATTTTTCCGCTTCAATATTCCGGTGGTCTATTTCGATGACATCGTCATGCAACGCATGGGATGCATGAATTCCAGCGAGGGGGATGTGGTGGTACTCATCTCCCATACCGGTCGCACCAAGAACCTGGTGGAAATGGCGCAACTGGCACGCGAAAACGATGCCACGGTAATAGCCATTACCTCGCGCGATACCCCGCTGGCTCATGAAGCCACGCTGGCATTATTGCTCGATGTTCCGGAAGATACCGACGTTTATATGCCGATGGTATCGCGAATTGCGCAATTAACGCTCATCGACGTGCTGGCCACCGGATTTACCTTGCGTAGAGGGGCCAAATTCAGAGATAACTTGAAGCGGGTCAAGGAAGCGTTGAAAGAATCGCGCTTTGATAAGGGTGTGGTTATCCCCAACAGTTTCGACTCGTAACCTATGTGAAAAAAACTGTCGTTCAAAGTCATCTGGACGGCAGCATTAGAGGCAGTACCCTGTAATACGCTCATGCGGGTAACCCGGGTGAAATATCAGTGTAGTAAAATGACATTTCACTCCTGGTTTCGTTATCCGACGTTATCGCAACACCAATAATTTGCTTCACCAGTCAACGGAGTAATACATGTCCAGACGGCTCAGAAGAACCAAAATTGTTACCACCCTGGGTCCGGCTACAGACCGCGACAATAATCTGGAAAAGATCATTGCCGCCGGCGCTAACGTAGTTCGGCTTAACTTTTCCCACGGCACCGCAGAAGACCACCAGATCCGCGCTGACAAAGTGCGCGAAATTGCTGCCAAGTTGGGACGCCACGTCGCTATTCTGGGTGACCTGCAAGGGCCGAAAATTCGTGTTTCCACCTTTAAGGAAGGCAAAATCTTCCTTAACATCGGTGATAAATTCCTGCTTGATGCCAACATGTCCAAGGGCGAAGGCGATAAAGAAAAAGTCGGTATCGACTATAAAGGCCTGCCTGCCGACGTGGTACCCGGCGACGTGCTGCTGCTCGATGACGGCCGCGTACAGCTGAAAGTGCTCGAAGTTCAGGGCATGAAAGTGTTTACCGAAGTCACCGTTGGCGGCCCACTGTCCAACAACAAAGGCATCAACAAACTGGGTGGCGGCCTGTCCGCTGAAGCCCTGACCGAGAAAGATAAGGCCGATATCGTCACCGCGGCTAAAATCGGCGTCGACTACCTGGCAGTTTCCTTCCCGCGTACCGGCGAAGATTTGAACTACGCACGTCGACTGGCGCGCGATGCCGGCTGCAACGCCAAGATCGTGTCCAAGGTTGAACGTGCCGAAGCCGTTTGCAGCGACGAAGCCATGGATGACATCATCCTGGCCTCCGACGTCGTGATGGTAGCCCGTGGCGACCTGGGCGTCGAAATCGGCGATCCGGAACTGGTCGGCATCCAGAAAAAACTGATCCGCCGTGCCCGTACGCTCAACCGCGCCGTCATTACCGCGACCCAGATGATGGAGTCGATGATCACCAACCCTATGCCTACCCGCGCCGAAGTCATGGACGTGGCAAACGCCGTGCTGGATGGTACCGACGCCGTGATGCTGTCTGCTGAAACCGCGGCAGGCCAGTACCCGGCAGAAACCGTGGCGGCGATGGCGCGTGTTTGTCTGGGTGCAGAGAAAATCCCAAGCATCAACGTCTCCAAACACCGTCTGGACGTGCAGTTCGACAACATTGAAGAAGCCATTGCCATGTCTTCAATGTACGCAGCTAACCATCTGAAAGGGGTTACCGCCCTGATCGCCATGACCGAGTCAGGCCGAACCGCGCTGATGATGTCACGTATCAGTTCCGGTCTGCCGATCTTCGCCATGTCACGCCATGAGCACACGTTGAACCTGACTGCGCTGTACCGCGGCGTTACGCCAGTGTACTTCGACAGCCATAATGATGGCGTTATCGCGGCCAATGACGCAGTTAACCGCCTGCGCGATAAAGGCTTCCTGGTCTCAGGCGATCTGGTGATCGTCACCCAGGGCGACGTGATGGAAACCGTGGGTACCACCAATACCAGCCGTATTCTGCGCGTCGAGTAAAATATACTGCTGCCGGCCGTTAACGCGGTCGGCATTTTTTACGCTCCCCCTTCCCCCTGAGAAACTCATCTCCAGTCGCCGTTACGGCAAATGGAGCGCCACCTATTGCATTTTTAAGCACCATACGAAAAAGGCCAATCACCTGAGATGACTGACCTTTGGCATTAAGCAAATATGACTTTTAGCGATAGAGATCATCGCGCGAATAAGGTTCAATCTCACCTTCTTTACGCGTTTTCAACAGTTTGAGGATCCAGGTGTACTGTTCCGGGTTCGGCCCTACCAGATTCTCCACCTCTTCATTCATCCGACGCGCAATAGTGTGGTCATCGGCGGTGGCCAAATCGTCCATCGGCGGACGAATATAAACATCCAGCATACTGGTTTTACCGTCATACACCGGGAACAAAGGCACAATGGCCGCACGACAGACTTTCATCAGACGGCCCACTGCCGGCAGCGTCGCCTTATAGGTGGCGAAGAAGTCGACGAACTCACTGTGTTCGGCACCGTGATCCTGATCGGGCAGATAATAGCCCCAATAGCCCTGGCGCACTGAGCTGATAAATGGCTTGATGCCGTCATTGCGCGCATGCATCCGTCCACCAAATTTACGGCGCACCGTATTCCACAGGTAGTCGACTAACGGGTTGCTCTGGTTGTGGAACATCGCCGCCATCGGTTGACCGCGAGCCGCCATTAACATCGCCGGAACATCCACCGCCCAGCCATGTGGTACCAGAAAAATCACGTTACGGCCTTCTTCACGGATTTTATCCAACACCTCTTCCCCGTGCCAGCGAACGCGCTTCAACACTTTTTCCGGTTTGGTACAGGCCAGTTCGGCCATCAGGATCATCGACTGCGGCGCGGTGGCAAACATCTCATCAATGATGTGCTCACGCTCGTTTTCCGGCACTTCCGGCAAGCAATACAGCAGGTTGATGCGCGCACGACGTCGGGCGCCTTTAGCCACCTTGCCGGCCAGCTTGCCAACGGCACCCAGCACCGGATCGCGCAAGCGCGCAGGCACTAATGAAATACCGGCCATCAGCCCGGTTCCCAGCCAAACGCCCCAGTAGCGCGGGTGGTAAAAGGCTTTCTGAAATTGCGGGATGAACTCTGAGTTAGATTTTTTTTCGTTTTGCATGCACAAGCTCTTAACTTAGCGGTTCGGCTAATCATAATTGCAAAGATTGATTTTGCAATTAACCACGGCGAAGCGCCAATATAAAACAACATCGGCCCGAAATCAGGCCGATGGTATCACTGGCGCATAGCGCCTGAACAAGGGATTAATCCAACTGCAGCTGCGGGGTGACTTCCTTCACCTGCGCCAGATAATCACTGCGATCTTTACCGGTCAACCCTTCAGAGCGCGGCAGTTTCGCCGTCAACGGGTTCACGGCCTGTTGGTTGGTCCACATTTCAAAGTGCAGATGTGGGCCGGTAGAGCGGCCGGTATTACCGGACAACGCAATACGATCACCACGCTTCACTTTCTGACCTGGCTTAACCAACAGTTTTTTCAGATGCATATAACGCGTGGTGTACTGGCGACCATGACGAATGGCCACATAGTTACCCGCAGCGCCACTGCGTTTGGCGATAAGTACTTCACCGTCACCTACGGCCAGCACCGGGGTGCCAACCGGCATCGCGAAGTCGACGCCTTTATGCGGCGCAATGCGCCCGGTGACCGGGTTAACCCGGCGTGGGTTGAAGTTTGAGGAAATGCGGAATTGCTTCATGGTCGGGAAACGCATAAAGCCTTTCGCCAGACCGGAACCTTGACGATCGTAGAATTTACCGTCTTCGGCACGAATAGCGTAGTAGTCCTTACCGCCGGTGCGCATGCGCACACCCAGCAACTGGCTCTGCGCACTCTTGCCATCAAAGTGTTCGCGGGACATCAATACCGAGAATTGATCGCCCTTGCGCAGTTTGCGGAAATCCAACTGCCACTGCAGCGCCTTGATCACCGCATTGATTTCGGCACGGCTCAGGCCGGCGTTAGCGGCGCTGGTGACAAAGCTGCCGTTGAGTCGGCCGCTGATCACATTATTACGCCATTCACCCTGTTGAGATTCCTGACTTTCTTTGAAGCTGTTGCCCGTACGATCGTAAGTACGGGTCTCGCGGCGGGACACTTCCCAGGTCAAACGCTGCAGATCGCCCGCATCGTTCACTGTCCATGACAGCTGTTGGCCAATTTTCAGATTACGCAGATCGCGGTTCTGCGATGCCAACAGCGTGACGTCCGACATATCGATGCCATATTGGGTCAGGATACTGCCGAGGGTGTCACCCGTGGAAACCACATATTCATGCACTCCATCCTCGCCGGCGACCTTCTGGTCCAGCTCATCCTGTGGGATGTCATCATCGGGGGTGGCTTGGTCAAGATCGATCGGCTCACTGGCTTCTGGCAGCAAGGATCGTAACTGGCTGGATTCTAATTCGATACTCTTAACGATGGGGTTATGTTCTGGGTGATAAACAAAAGGCCGCCAGACGGCAACGGCCAATGTAACCACTGTCAACGACCCCAGCATGACGCGGTGGGGCCGTGGCAGGTTGTTATACGCCAGAGCGATAGTTTTGACTATCTGCTGCACTCGATTTTATCCTCATAATCTTTACTTCAGGCAGCTCACGTACTGGTTTGACAGCTGAGTCAGGAAGTTCCCGTAGCTGTCTTTCCCCAGTGCGATGCCGATGCCCAGCGGATCCAGCGTTCCAGAACGCACTTTGGTCCCCTTGGCAACCGCATTGATTACGGCCGGCCTGAATTGTGGCTCAGCAAAAACGCATACTGCTTTCTGCTCAACCAACTGTGTTCGAATTTGGTGTAAGCGCTGTGCCCCAGGCTGGATTTCGGGATTAACGGTAAAATGGCCCAGCGGGCTCAAACCGAAATGTTTCTCAAAGTAGCCGTAAGCATCATGAAAAACATAATATCCCTTGCCTTGCACAGGCTTAAGCATGTTACCAACATTTTTGTCAGTTTGCGTCAGCAGATTCTCGAACTGGCGCAGGTTTGCGTCTAATTTGTCTTTATTTTGCGGCATAAGTTCCAATAACCTGTCGTGAATCGCGATCGCGGTCACTTTTGCCACTTCCGGGGACAGCCAAACGTGCATATTATATTCGCCGTGATGGTGCCCATCCCCTTCGTCACTTCCAGCATGATTATGCGCATCTGCTGCATGATCATGGTCGTGTTCATGGTCGTGATCGTCGTCTTCACCCTTCATCAGCAGCGGTTTGACCCCACTCAATTCACTGATGGCAACCTGGCGGTTAGCCGATATGGAGATTAAGGGTTTGGCCAGAAAGGCTTCCATATCCGGCCCCACCCATACCACCAGATCGGCGGCACGCAGGCGCTGGATATCGGAAGGCCGCAGCGCGAAATCGTGCGGTGATGCGCCATCCGGCAACAGCACTTCGGTCGGCGTCACGCCATCGGCTATTGCCGCAGCGATAAAACCCACCGGCCGTATAGAAGTCACCACCGCCGCAGACGCGCTGCTCAGCGGCCCGGCCATCATCAATGCGCTAGCCAGCAACGTACGCTGCAGCCATTTATTTTTCTGTGCCATTATCAGTAATCCCGTCGTTTTCATCAGCGAGGCGTGATATTATAACATTCGGTTAGTTCTGCAAAATGTAATCATGAGATGTCCACACTGACAACGCTAAAAAATATCTCCGTCTCCTTTGGTAACCGCAAGGTGCTGTCGAATATTTCGCTCAGCCTGCAGCCGGGCCGTATTCTGACGCTGCTCGGCCCAAATGGCGCGGGCAAATCCACGCTGGTGCGAGTGGTGCTGGGGCTGATTGCGCCCACCGAGGGGACACTGGAACGCGAGCCTGGTCTGCGCATTGGCTATGTGCCGCAAAAATTACACCTCGATGCCACCCTTCCGCTGACCGTCAGCCGCTTTATGCGCCTGAAGCCCGGCGTCAAAAAGGCCGATATTCTGCCGGCGCTTAAGCGTGTGCAGGCGGCCCACCTGCTCGATCAGCCCATGCAAAAACTCTCTGGCGGTGAAAACCAGCGCGTATTGCTGGCTCGGGCGCTGCTGAACAAGCCACAACTGCTGGTGCTGGATGAGCCGACCCAGGGGGTTGATGTTAACGGCCAACTGGCGCTGTACGATCTGATCGACCAACTGCGTAAAGAGTTGGGCTGCGCGGTATTGATGGTGTCCCATGACCTGCACCTGGTGATGGCGAAAACCGACGAAGTGCTGTGCCTCAACCAACACATCTGCTGTTCCGGCGCGCCGGAGGTAGTTTCGATGCATCCTGAATTTATCGCCATGTTCGGCAACCGCGGTGCGGAACAGCTGGCGGTCTATCGCCACCACCATAACCACCGTCACGACCTGCAAGGACGAATTGTGTTGAAGAAAACCGGGGGCCGTGAGGCATGATCGAACTGTTATTACCCGGCTGGCTGGCCGGCGTCCTGTTGGCCTGCGCCGCCGGTCCGCTTGGCTCATTTGTGGTCTGGCGACGGATGTCCTATTTCGGCGATACCCTGGCGCACGCCTCGTTACTTGGCGTGGCTTTCGGTCTGCTGCTGGACATCAATCCCTTCTATGCGGTGATTGCCGTGACGCTGGTGTTGGCTCTGGTGTTGGTGTGGCTGGAGCGTCGCCCGCAGCTTTCCGTTGATACCCTGCTCGGGATTATGGCGCACAGCGCACTCTCACTGGGGCTGGTCGTGGTGGCGCTGATGTCGAACGTGCGGGTCGATCTGATGGCCTACCTGTTTGGCGATCTGCTGTCGGTCACCCTCACCGATATCTGGATGATTGGCATTGGCGTAACCGTCGTGCTGCTGATCCTGTGGTGGCAGTGGCGCAACCTGCTTTCGATGACCGTCAGCCCGGAACTGGCACATGTCGACGGTGTTAATCTGGTGCGTGCGCGCACCGTGTTGATGCTGGTGACGGCCCTGACCATCGGCCTGGCGATGAAATTCGTCGGTGCGCTGATCATCACTTCACTGTTGATTATTCCTGCGGCGACCGCACGCCGCTTCGCTCGCACGCCGGAGCAAATGGCCGGATACGCGGTGCTGGTGGGCATACTTGCCGTAACCGGCGGGCTGACCTTTTCGGCCTTCTACGACACTCCGGCCGGGCCGTCTGTCGTCTTGAGCGCCGCGGTGCTGTTTGTTTTAAGCTTGTCCAAGAAGCAGCAAGCCTGACCCCGGCAGCTACCGATGTCAAAAGGGCCGCAATTGATTCAATTGCGGCCCTTTTTAATGCACAGCGTTCTCTTACTCTTCGCGCACCATGCCAAAGTGCTTATAGGCATGATTGGTCGCCATGCGCCCACGCGGTGTGCGCTGGATAAAACCCTGCTGGATCAGGAAGGGTTCGATAACGTCTTCGATAGTTTCCCGCTCCTCGCCAATCGCCGCCGCCAGGTTATCCAGGCCCACTGGCCCGCCGGTGAACTTGTCGATAATCGCCAGCAACAGCTTACGGTCCATATAGTCGAAACCTTCGGCGTCGACGTTCAACATATCCAGCGCCTGCATCGCCACTTCGCCATTGATGACGCCATTGGCGCGAACTTCGGCAAAGTCACGCACCCGGCGCAGTAAACGGTTGGCAATACGCGGTGTGCCGCGCGCACGACGAGCTACCTGATGGGCGCCCTCTTCCGACAGATCCAGCCCCAGGCAATTAGCGCTGCGTGAAACGATATGTTGCAAATCGGCGACCTGATAAAACTCCAGGCGCTGCACAATACCGAAGCGGTCACGCAATGGCGACGTCAGTGAACCGGCACGGGTGGTTGCACCCACCAGCGTGAACGGCGGCAAATCGAGTTTGATCGAGCGAGCGGCCGGGCCTTCGCCGATCATGATATCCAGTTGGTAATCTTCCATCGCCGGATACAGCACTTCTTCTACTACCGGAGAGAGGCGGTGGATTTCATCGATGAACAGCACGTCGTGTGGCTCGAGGTTGGTCAGCATCGCCGCCAGATCGCCCGCCTTCTCCAATACCGGCCCGGAAGTGGTACGCAGGTTAACGCCCATTTCATTGGCAACGATGTTGGCCAGAGTGGTTTTACCCAGCCCCGGCGGACCGAAAATCAGCAGGTGGTCCAGCGCGTCGCCACGCTGCTTGGCCGCCTGAATAAAGATTTCCATCTGCTCGCGGACATGTGGCTGACCGACGTACTCCGTCAGCAGCTTCGGCCGGATGGCGCGATCAAGAATTTCTTCTTCATTGATCGGTTCGGCAGAAATCAGGCGATCGGCTTCAATCATTCTCTATCCCTTATCGGCGCTTACAGCGCGGCGCGCAACGCGTCGCGGATCAGGGTTTCGCAATCGGCGCCAGGCTTGGCGATTTTGCTGACCATACGGCTGGCTTCCTGTGGTTTGTATCCCAATGCCACCAGTGCAGATGCTGCCTCGGCTTCCGCGTCCAACTCGGCGGCTTGCGCTGCGGTTGGCAGCGTGATTTCACTGCTATTATTGAACAGATCGCCATTAAGCCCTTTGAAGCGGTCTTTCATTTCCACCACCAGGCGCTCAGCGGTTTTTTTGCCTACGCCCGGCAATTTCACCAATGAAGTGATCTCTTCACGCTCTACCGCGCTGACGAACTGTTGCGCGGACATGCCGGACAAAATAGCCAGCGCCAGCTTTGGCCCTACGCCGTTGACTTTGATCAACTCGCGGAACAGCGCACGCTCTTGCTTATCATTAAAGCCGTACAGCAGCTGTGCATCTTCGCGCACCACGAATTGGGTAAACACGATAGCCTCTTGCCCCAGTTCCGGCAGCTCATAAAAGCAGGTCATCGGCATATGCACTTCATAGCCCACACCGTTTGCCTCCAGTAACACCAGCGGCGGCTGCTTTTCCAGAATATAACCTCTGAGACGACCTATCATTTACCCTCCTGCAGAATTCATGAGCATGACCTGCTGTCATGCCGTGCTGGTAAAGCTTATAACATAAAAAAGGCTGGATGAATATCCAGCCTAAGTTTAATAACAAAGTGGCCTTCAAGCCCGAGATACCCGGGCCTAGCGCACCGAGGGGCGCTCCGGCGGACAAGCCGCTACGACCCCTTCGGCACGCTCTCCCTAATAACAAACTTTATCTGGAGCCTGTTATATCACCGATCAAGCGCTACTTTAAACGCCCACGCGCCAGGTTCAAGCGCCCTTCACTCATCCGCAACACGTTCTGGCTGAGATGGCAGTGGGTGATGGCGATGGCCAGCGCATCGGCGGCATCAGCCTGAGGGTTGGCCGACAGTTTCAGCAAGGAGCGCACCATATGCTGCACCTGCGCTTTTTCTGCCGCACCGGTACCGACCACCGTTTGTTTCACCTGGCGTGCCGCATACTCAAACACTTCCAAATCCTGGTTCACGGCGGCGACAATGGCCACACCGCGCGCCTGCCCGAGTTTGAGCGCCGAATCCGGGTTTTTCGCCATAAACACCTGTTCGATGGCAAAAAAGTCCGGTTTAAACTGGGTGATTATTTCGCTGACGCCCGCATAAATCAGCTTCAAACGCGTCGGCATGTCATCCACCACGGTACGGATACAGCCGCTGGCCACATAGGTCAACTGGCGTCCCTGCTGGCGAATAAGGCCGTAACCGGTGACGCGCGATCCGGGATCGATACCGAGAATGATCGTCATCCCTACACCCACCTTGCGTTAAGCATTAACTTCGCCAGGCGCTGCCACCAGGCAGCGCCGTACTTCAAGCCGATTACAGCGTCGCTGCTACTTCGTCGGAGATCTCACCGTTGTGGTAAACCTCCTGCACGTCGTCACAGTCTTCCAGCATGTCGATCAGGCGCAACAGCTTAGGCGCGGTTTCCTCATCCATATCGGCCTTGGTCGATGGGATCATGGAAACTTCCGCCGAGTCGGCGGTGAAACCGGCTGCGGTCAGAGCGTCTTTCACTTCGCCGAGGTTTTCCCAGGCGGTGAATACGTCGATCACGCCGTCGTCGTAGCTGACGATATCTTCAGCACCGGCTTCCAGCGCCGCTTCCATCACCACGTCTTCATCCAGGCCCGGTGCGTAAGTGATTACGCCCTTCTTGGTAAACAGGTAAGCCACGGAGCCATCAGTACCCAGGTTACCGCCACATTTGGTGAAGGCATGACGCACTTCGGCCACGGTACGGTTACGGTTATCACTCAGGCATTCGATCATGACGGCAGTACCGCCCGGGCCGTAGCCTTCATAAATGATGGTTTCCATGTTGGAATCATCATCACCGCCCACACCACGCGCGATGGCACGGTTCAGGGTGTCGCGCGTCATGTTGTTGGACAGCGCCTTGTCGATCGCCGCACGCAGACGCGGGTTAGCCCCCGGATCGCCACCGCCCAGTTTCGCGGCGGTCACCAGCTCACGAATAATTTTGGTGAAAATTTTACCGCGCTTGGAATCCTGCGCTGCCTTGCGGTGCTTGGTGTTGGCCCACTTACTATGACCTGCCATAAAAAATCTCCGAAAAAAATTACTGGACTGAATTAATCACAAACTCTTCAATCGCCTGCTGATTGCTCCAGGACTTGGTCAACTTCACGGCCTGCGCCGCCTCAAGCCACTGGTAGGCGTGATGTTCGGTAATCACCGGATCGCGCTCTTCAGGCAAAGCCAGACAGAACCAATGCTCTTTATTGCGCGTGGTTCCCGGGGCATAGCGATGTCGCAAATGGACAAAGAGTTCAAACTCCACACAGCGCTGGCAATCGAACAACGGCAGATTCTCTGCTTCGATATCGATGCCGACTTCTTCCATGACCTCACGCCGGGCGGCATGCGGCGGCGACTCATCTTCCTCCAGGCTGCCGGTCACCGACTGCCAGAATTCGGTATCATCGCGCCGCTGTAACATCAGCACCCGACCACTGGATTTTGCATAAATCACTACCAGAATAGACTCGGGTCGCTTGTAGTTCATCACTCGCTCTCTTGTTCAGAGGCTTTCTTCACCACGCAGATCGCCAGCTCCTGCAGCGACGCCGGGTTGGCGAAGCTCGGTGCTTCGGTCATCAGACAGGCCGCTGCGGTGGTTTTCGGGAAGGCGATGACGTCACGAATGTTGTCGGTACCGGTCAGCAGCATTACCAGACGATCCAGGCCAAAAGCCAGGCCGGCGTGTGGCGGCGTGCCGTACTTCAGAGCGTCCAGCAGGAAGCCAAACTTCTCGCGCTGTTCGTGCTCGTTAATACCGAGAATGCTGAACACCGTCTGCTGCATTTCACTACGGTGAATACGCACTGAACCGCCGCCCACTTCATAGCCATTGATAACCATGTCGTAAGCGTTGGCAATAGCGTTAGTTGGCGTGCCAGCCAGCTCTTCCGGGCTCATGTCGCGTGGAGCAGTGAACGGATGGTGCATCGCTGCCAGGCCGCCTTCACCGTCTTCTTCGAACATTGGGAAGTCAACCACCCACAGCGGTGCCCAGCTGTCCAGTTTAGTCAGCTCCAGATCGCGGCCCAGTTTCAGACGCAGTGCGCCCATCGCATCGGTGACAATTTTGAAGCTGTCGGCACCGAAGAACAGAATGTCGCCTGACTGCGCGTTAGTGCGCGCCAGGATCGCTTCCAGCACTTCTGCGCTGAGGAATTTGGCGATCGGGCTCTGTACGCCTTCCATGCCGGCGGCACGGTCATTGACCTTCAGCCAGGCCAGGCCTTTGGCACCATAGATGTTAACGAAAGCGCCGTACTCGTCGATCAGTTTACGCGTCAGCTGCGCGCCGCCCGGAACGCAAATCGCGGCTACGCGGCCTTTGGCATCGTTAGCCGGGCCGGAGAACACTTTGAACTCTACGTCTTTGACCAGGTCGGCAACGTCTACCAGTTCCAATGGGTTACGCAGGTCCGGTTTGTCCGAGCCGTAACGGCGCATCGCTTCTTCGAAGGTCATGATCGGGAAATCACCCAGATCTACGTTCTTCACGTCCAGCCACAGTTCACGCGCCAGTTTCTCCATCACTTCACGCACCTGTTCGGCGGTCATGAAAGAGGTTTCTACGTCGATCTGGGTAAATTCAGGCTGACGGTCAGCACGCAGGTCTTCGTCGCGGAAGCATTTAACGATTTGATAGTAGCGATCGAAACCGGACATCATCAGCAACTGTTTGAACAGCTGTGGTGACTGCGGTAACGCATAAAATTTGCCTTTATGTACCCGGCTCGGTACCAGGTAGTCACGGGCACCTTCCGGCGTGGCTTTGGTCAACATCGGCGTTTCGATATCGAGGAAGCCGTGGCTGTCCATAAAGCGACGCACAAAACTGGTGATTTTGGCGCGGGTTTTCAAGCGATCGGCCATTTCCGGACGACGCAGATCCAGGTAGCGATATTTCAGGCGCGCTTCTTCGCTGTTGACCTGGTTGGAGTCCAGCGGCAGAGGCTCGGAACGGTTGATGATCTCCAGAGCGTGGGCGAACACTTCCACTTCGCCGGTGGCCATATCTTTATTGATCTGGCTGTCCGGACGGGCACGCACGGTGCCGACGATCTGGATGCAGAATTCATTGCGCAGGTCGTACGCCTTATCGAACGCGGCCTTCTGGTCCGGATCGAAAAACACCTGCACGATGCCTTCGCGGTCGCGCATATCAATAAAGATCAGGCCGCCCAGATCGCGACGACGGTTGACCCAACCACACAAAGTGACTTCCTGGCCCACGTGAGACAGATTCAACTGCCCGCAATATTCAGTACGCATACGCTATCCTTTTGGCTTAAGCCGATGCCGCGCGGGCTTTAGCGCCTGCCACGCGGCTGTTTTCTGATGATTTCTGATGAACTCTACTTATTACCCGGTTTGAAGTCTGTTGCATACCAACCCGTACCCTTTAACTGGAAACCGGTGGACGAAATCAGCTTGGTTAACGCGGGCTGCCCACACGCCGGACAATCTGTCAGCGGCGCATCGGAAAATTTTTGCAGTTTCTCTAACCGAAGGCTGCAAGCACCACATGCATATTCATAAATCGGCATAGGTCGTCGGAGTAAAGTGTGTTGAAAAAAGGCGATCATTATAAAGGAAATTCATGCGCCAGATAAGTGCGAACACGGTTTTGTTGCAGCACTAAATGCCGTGTTTTTGCCCGAAGTAACACATTGATTAACAAATTTCCCATTAACCCGTGACGCTTTTTTCACGTAGCCTGAATCAACCCCTGTTTAGCACGCCAGCTCACCTGCGCGTATTTTATCCACCTCGTAACGAGATATTCCCATGTTAAAACTTGATGCTCAAACCACGGCCCTGGTCTTGATTGATTTGCAAAACGGCATTCTGCCCTATGCCGGTGGACCACACAGCGCCGAGAGCGTGGTTGCCCATGGTGCACAGTTGGCAGCACACTTTCGTTCGCTGGGTGCACCGGTTGTCCTGGTACGTGTCGGCTGGTCAGATTCCTTTGCCGAAGCGCTGAAACAGCCGGTGGATCAACCCGCCCCAGCGCCTGCAGGCGGGTTGCCGGCCAACTGGTGGGAATTCCCCGAGTCTCTGGCGGTTAGCGACAGCGATATCCTGGTGACCAAACGCCAATGGGGCGCATTTTACGGTACCGACCTTGAGCTGCAACTGCGTCGCCGCGGCATCAAATCCATCGTGCTGGGGGGCATTGCCACCAACATCGGCGTGGAATCGACCGCCCGTGACGCCTGGGAACACGGCTATGAATTGGTGATCGCCGAAGACCTGTGCAGCGCACCCAACGCTGAAATGCACCAGTTTGCTTTCAACAACATCTTCCCGCGTCTGGCGCGCGTTCGCAGCACCCGTGAAATTCTTGCCGCCATCGGCGAGTAACGTTAAGTTGTAGGGGCGCCGCATACTGCGCCCGCGTTTGACTGACAGGGATAATTAAGGAAGATGCCAGCTTGATGTATATCGGACTCCCACAGTGGCAACACCCGGCCTGGAACCGTATCGGGCTGCGCGATTTGGCGGATTACAGCCGCTACTTTAACTGCGTGGAAGGTAATACCACCTTCTACGCGTTACCGAAACTGGAAATCGTCCAGCGCTGGCGCGACATGACCACCGATGATTTTCGCTTCTGTTTCAAATTTCCCGCCACCATCAGTCATCAGGCCGCACTACGCAACTGTGACGCCGATCTACAAGCCTTTTACCAGTGCCTGAGCCCGGTGCATCAACGTATCGGTCAACTGTGGCTGCAATTGCCCGCCGCGTTCGGCCCGGCGGAGCTACCGGCAATGTGGCAATTTTTTGACGCCTTGCCAAAAGAGTTTACCTACGGAGTGGAAGTCCGCCACCCGGCATTCTTTGGCAAGGGGGAAGAAGAAAGACTGCTGAATCAGGGGCTGCATCAGCGCGGTATCAACCGGGTGATCCTCGACAGCCGGCCGGTACATCACGCCGCCCCCAACAGTACAGCGGTGCGCGATGCACAGCAGAAAAAACCCAAACTGCCGGTACACGCGCTGGTCACCGCCAACAATCCATTGGTACGTTTTATCGGTGGCGATGTGTTACAGGATAACCTGCGCTGGTTCGACGCCTGGCAACAGAAGCTGCCCAGTTGGCAAGCTCAACATCAACCCTTCTTGTTTATCCATACGCCGGATAACGGCGATTCCCCACAACAGGCCCAAAAAATCTGGCAGCAACTGCATCAGGCTATTCCTAATTTACCGCCCCCACCCGACTGGCCCGAGCAGGATGCACTGTTTTGACCTATTAATCTGACCAATTACATCAGATTTTTCCTCGCGACAGTGAATGCAATGGCGGCTATGATGCTGGCTGCCAGTTTTGGTTAGGGAATGGAGTTAAAAATGGTAAGCGCGCTTTATGTCGTGCTCGGCGCACTGTTGTTGCTCAAACTATCTTATGACGTGGTTAGGCTAAGGATGCAATACCGTGTCGCTTACGGAGACGGCGGGTTTTACGAGCTACAGACCGCCATCCGCGTTCACGGCAATGCCGTAGAATACATTCCTATCGCCGCCGTTTTGCTGGTGATCATGGAGATGAACGGCGCTGAAGTATGGATGATCCATATTTGTGGCCTGATGTTGATGGCCGGCCGTTTGGTGCATTATTACGGTTTACGCAATCGTGAAGTCCGCTGGCGTCGTTCCGGCATGACTGCCACCTACCTTTCGTTGGTGTTAATGGTGCTGGCCAATATTTTCTATCTGCCGTGGGATATTATTTTCAGCCTTCATTGATCCCCGCACCACCTCAGGCGGTTACGCCGCCTGCTTCCGCTGCTCTTTCTTGCCATTTTCTGTTAGCATATGCGCCTTCGAATTCTGAACTGATTTGCCGCCATGCCAAACCGCGATACTCTTTTTTCTGCCCCAATCGCCAAACTGGGCGACTGGACCTTCGACGAACGCGTCGCTGAAGTGTTCCCTGACATGATCCAGCGTTCCGTTCCCGGCTATTCCAATATCATTTCGATGATTGGCATGCTGGCCGAACGTTTCGTTCAGCCCGACAGCCAGGTGTATGACCTCGGCTGTTCACTGGGCGCCGCAACGCTGTCGATGCGAAGGAATATCAAGGTGGCGGGTTGTAACATCATTGCCGTCGACAATTCCCCGGCGATGGTGGAACGCTGCCGCCGCCATATTGACGCCTTCCGCGCCGACACCCCGGTAGAAGTGATTGAGGCTGATATTCTCGATATCAAAATCGAAAATGCCTCGATGGTGGTGTTGAACTTCACTCTGCAATTCCTGGAGCCGGCCGACCGCCTGCGCCTGCTGGAACAGGTTTATCGCGGGCTGCGTCCGGGCGGCGCACTGGTGCTGTCGGAGAAATTCAGTTTTGAAGATGCCGACGTCGGCGAGTTGCTGTTCAACATGCACCACGATTTTAAACGTGCCAACGGCTACAGCGAACTGGAAATCAGCCAGAAGCGCAGCATGCTGGAGAACGTCATGCTGACCGACTCCGTGGCCGCCCACAAGACGCGTTTGAAGCAGGCCGGTTTTGAACACGCTGAAGTCTGGTTCCAGTGCTTTAACTTCGGTTCACTGATCGCCCTGAAATCGGGGGCGGCAGCATGATTGAATTTGGTGATTTTTATCAACGCATCGCAAAAGGCAACCTCAGCCATTGGCTCGATACCCTGCCCGCACAGCTTAGCGCCTGGCAGCGTGAGTCGCTGCACGGCAAGTTCAAACAGTGGTTTAATTCGGTTGAACACCTGCCGGCACTGACGCCGACCCGTCTGGATTTGCTGAACGGCGTGCGTGCCGAGATGGACACCCCTCTGTCACCAGGCCAGTTGGAAGGCATCGAAAAAATGCTGCGCACCATGATGCCGTGGCGTAAAGGGCCGTTCTCGCTGTATGGCATCGATATCGATACCGAATGGCATTCCGACTGGAAATGGGATCGCGTTTTACCGCACATTTCACCGCTGGCCGGTCGCACCATTCTTGATGTCGGCTGCGGCAGCGGTTATCACCTGTGGCGCATGCTTGGCGCCGGTGCGCAGTTGGCAGTCGGCATCGACCCGATGCAGTTATTCCTGTGTCAGTTCGAAGCGGTGCGTAAACTGCTGGGCGGCGATCAGCGCGCTCATCTGCTACCGCTCGGCATTGAGCAACTGCCCGAACTGGCCGCCTTCGACACGGTATTTTCGATGGGTGTGTTGTATCACCGCCGCTCGCCGCTGGATCACCTCTACCAGTTGAAAAACCAGCTGGTTAGTGAAGGTGAACTGGTGTTGGAAACGCTGGTGATAGAAGGTGACCGCAATCAGGTATTGGTGCCCGGTGACCGCTATGCGCAAATGCGTAACGTCTATTTTATTCCATCTGCCGAAGCACTGAAGTGCTGGCTGGAGAAGTGCGGTTTCGTCGATGTGAAAATCGCCGACATGTGCGTGACCAGCACCGAAGAGCAACGCCGCACCGACTGGATGACCAGCGAGTCACTGGCCGAGTTCCTTGATCCTAACGATCCGGGCAAAACCATCGAAGGCTACCCCGCCCCGCTGCGTGCCGTGCTGGTGGCCCGGAAACCTTAAGGCCCAAAACATCATCCCCGCTGGATTTACATTCAACGGGGATGATGTTGTCAGTCGGTAAATGCTTTGGCCACGTGCTTTATGCGCTTTGCACCAGCGGATCGACCAGCGCCAACGAGTTTTTCATGGCTTCGACCATTTCGCCATCCACGCAATAATGGCTAAATTCATCAAACTCACTGTCTGAACACATGGTCACGCCGGCTTTGCGATAACGCATGGTCGAAGGCACCGCATGACCGGATGAGCTATGCAGCTCCTGAATACCGATATCGACAAATTTATGCAGATTGCTCAGGCGCACGCCGGCACCGGCCATAATTACCGGCCCCTGACTGGCCTGCAGCAGGTCACGCAGCAAGGGTAAACCCAGCTCCGCATTTTGCTGCTGGCCGGAAGTCAGTATCCGCGCCACGCCCAACTGAGTTAGTTGACTGAGCGCCACCATCGGGTTCTGGCACATATCAAACGCGCGATGAAAGGTCACCGCCATATTGCCACTCAAGCGCATCACTTCACGCATGCGTGGCAGGTCGATATGCCCTTCTTCATCCAGCATGCCGACCACCACACCGGCAAAACCCATATCGCGGATCTGCGCAATATCATGCTTGATCACATCAAAATCCACCGCACCGTAGCAAAAATCCCCACCGCGTGGACGAATAATAGGATGCACCGGCACGCTGACTCTGTCGCGCGCCAGGCGTAATGAGCCGTAGCTGGGTGTCAAACCGCCCTCACTCGGGCTGGCGCACAATTCTATGCGATCGGCACCTGCCCGCTCAGCCGTCAGCGCGCAATCGACGCTATAGCAACAAACTTCCAGTTTTATCATTGTCACCCCCAGATGACGGCTAACCTGCGACGGCAATTGTTAATTTTTCGATTTATCTCTTAGGCTGATAAAGAGCTATCAACCTATACAGGGTAGTAACTATGGCATTCAATTTTGATCAATGGGTAGACCGTAGTCACAGTGACAGCGTTAAGTGGGATAAATATCGCGACCGCGACATTATTCCACTCTGGGTCGCTGATACTGACTTCCCGTCACCGCCGGCCATCATCGACGCATTACAGGAGCGCGTAGCCCATGCGGTGTTCGGCTACAGTCATCCCTCACCCGAACTTATTGAGGTTTTTACCCGCCGCATGCTGGAACGTTACGGCTGGCGAATCAACCCCGAATGGCTGATTTTCCTGCCCGGTCTGGTTTGCGGTCTTAATTTATGCGTGCGTGCCTTTACCGCCGAAGGAGAAGGCACCCTGGCACCGTCACCCATTTATCCCCCGTTTCGCAAAGCGGCGAAATTCGCCGGACGCACCCAGTTGCCGGTGCCGTTGACGTTGCACGACCGTCGCTGGCTGTTGGATTTCAGCGCCATTACCGGGCAGCTCAGCGGCAAAGAGAAACTACTGTTGTTGTGCAACCCGCAAAATCCGGGCGGTACGGTTTATCGCCGGCAGGAGTTACTGGAACACCATGAGTTTGCCCTGGCCCATGAGCTGACAGTCTGTTCGGACGAAATTCATTGCGACCTGCTGCTTGAGCCCGGCGGTGAGCACATCCCCTTTGCCACTTTGAATGAAGATGCGGCCCAGCGCAGTATCACGCTGATGTCGCCGTCAAAAACCTTCAACATTGCCGGTCTTGGCGCCTCGATGGCGATTGTTCCCAACCCGCAGTTACGTCAGAAGCTGGCCCGTGCTCGCAGCGGCATCGTGCCAGAGGTGGACGTACTGGCGCTGGTTGCCGCCCAGGCCGCCTACCAGCATGGCCAAGACTGGCTGGACGCGCTGTTAAGTTACCTGCGCGCCAACCGTGATTTGGTGACCGAGCGTATTAATGCCATGCCCGGACTGTTGCTGCAGCCCATCGAAGCCACTTATCTGGCCTGGATCGACTGCAGCCAACTGGCAGTCGATAACCCACACGCCTTTTTTGAACAGGCTGGCGTCGGGTTAAGTTCGGGGCTGGATTTTGGCAACCGCCATTTCGTCCGTTTGAATTTCGGTTGTCGGCGTGAACTACTGAGTCAGGCGCTGGATCGCATGATGCTGGCGACCCAGGCGCTGATGCCAAATTAGGCTTGCTCGCTGGCGACGATTTCCCGGATGGAATAAGGATGAAATTTGATAGTCACAGTCCCATCGGTGATCGCCAGCGTCGGATTAGGCAAACGTTCGCCCTCGCCCTGCGGTGAACTCTGTTTCAATTTAATCCCAGGTGCCAACAACGCTTCATCAGGCAAATGACTCAACGCCCGCGCATACAAGGTGGCCGGTTCGCCACTCAGCACCAGCTCCACATGTTCCCAGCCCTCGTGTGGATAACGTTTATCGCCGGGATAAGGCAGCTCCACGCAGTCGATCAACCATGGCCCGACCTTGAGCGGTTGCTGGAGATCAAACAAGCAAATAGGACGACCATTGATCATCGACTCTGACAGCAATGAGCCACACTGCAGCAACCCCTGCCGCCAGCGATCGGCCGTGGTGTTTTGATGGCAACGCACCGAGATATGATCCGCCGTAAACTGGGACAAATCCAAATGCAGCTTTTCGGCAAACCGGCTCAACGCCAGTTCAAAGCGGGGTAAATCCAGCGCTAAATCGTTAAGTTCGGCCATCGCCGGGAAAGTGGTCATAACGTCCTCGATACTGCGGAAGCGGTTTTCAGGAGGTGTAATTTACACGTCTGGGGTGCTGCTAGCCACCCGGCTGACGCGGCAAGTTAATATTTTTTGCTCTCAAAAATCGCGACAAGATAAAGTGACTATTCGCTGAACATAAAAAGCACGAAAGAATAATTTTCACGTTTTTTATTACACTGCGGATTTTGCTTTTTCAGCCTTTAATTCCTGACAAAGGCTATGGCATAAGTTTATAGCTTTTTCTTATGACCAGAGCACTGAAGATATTGCTAACTTATTAAGCCAAATAATTCAGCGCTGCCAACATTCATAAATGCTTAAGAAATAGTTAATTCATACGTAGCAAAAAACGATTGGAAATGAATCCCCATACAAAAACAAACAGTAACAACCTGTTAACTAAAGACTTTACAATAAACCAAGCATGAGAATCTTCCTAAACACGAGTACAGTAATTGCTTGGAAATATCAATTGAGCTACTTTAGTGAAAATTGAGTCAGAGATAATCACTTATGTTCCTTTTAATAGTTTCTTTGCTATTGGTAGTTATTGCTGCCTATGCGATATATCGTCATTTTAAATCACGTCGCAATAACACGCTGGATGCCGGCCGCCGAAACAAAAAGCACTAGTTCTGCTGATTCCATTTTATCCCATCCATGTTTTTCTCGTATGCCGTTCACTCTGCCACCGCAACTCATTGCAGGCGGGCATTAATGAACCAAGACTTTCACCTAATCCTCCCGCGCCAACTGCTGACGTAACCCATCAAATCAGTTACAATTACAGGCTGTTTTGTGGTGGGCCGCCGTGTTGACGCGCAGCCAAAAAAACCACCTTTGAATCCCGCAGGGGCATGGCATACGGCCCCTCGTTCGTCATTAAGGTAACCCGGTGAATATTCAGGTTCTTCTTTCAGATAAAGTCAGCCAGGCGCTGATTGCCGCAGGCGCGCCAGCCGATTGCGAAGCGCAGGTCCGTCAATCAGCAAAAGCACAGTTCGGTGATTATCAGGCCAATGGCGTGATGTCCGTCGCCAAAAAACTCGGCATGCCGCCGCGCCAGTTGGCGGAAAAAGTGGTGCAACTGCTTGACCTCGGCGACGTCGCCAGCAAAGTGGAAATCGCCGGCCCCGGCTTTATCAATATTTTCCTGAACAGCCAATGGGTTGCCCAGCAAGCCGATCGCGTGCTGAGTGCGCCAAAACTCGATATTGCACCAGTCAAGCAACAGACCATCGTTATTGACTACTCTGCCCCCAACGTGGCGAAAGAAATGCACGTCGGCCACCTGCGCTCCACCATTATCGGTGACGCCGCCGCACGTACCCAGGAGTTCCTGGGCCACAAGGTGATCCGCGCTAACCACGTTGGCGACTGGGGCACCCAGTTCGGCATGTTAATCGCCTATCTGGAAAAAATGCAGAACGAGAACGCCAGCGATATGGGTCTGTCCGACCTGGAACAGTTCTACCGCGAAGCGAAGAAACACTATGACGAAGACGCCGATTTTGCCGAGCGCGCTCGCGCCTATGTGGTGAAGTTGCAAGGCGGCGACCAGTACTGTCTGAAGATGTGGCGCAAGCTGGTCGACATTACCATGGCACAAAACCAGCTGACCTATAACCGTCTGAACGTCACCCTGACCGAAGACGACGTGATGGGTGAAAGCCTGTACAACGCGATGCTGCCGGGGATTGTTGCCGATCTCAAGGCCAAGGGTCTGGCGGTGGAAAGCGAAGGCGCCACCGTGGTATTCCTCGATGAATACAAGAATAAAGACGGCGAGCCGATGGGCGTCATCATCCAGAAAAAGGATGGCGGCTACCTGTACACCACTACCGATATTGCCTGTGCCAAATACCGTTATGAAACGCTGGGCGCCGATCGTGTGCTGTATTACATCGACTCGCGTCAGCACCAGCACCTGATGCAGGCCTGGACCATCGTGCGTAAAGCCGGCTATATCCCGGACTCGCTGTCGCTGGAACACCACATGTTCGGCATGATGCTGGGTAAAGACGGCAAGCCGTTCAAAACCCGCTCAGGCGGCACGGTGAAACTGTCCGATCTGCTGGATGAAGCGGTGGATCGCGCCGGCAAACTGATCGCCGAGAAAAACCCGGATATGCCGGCAGAAGAAATGCAAAGCCTGGCCAATGCCGTTGGCATCGGTGCGGTGAAATACGCCGACCTGTCAAAAAGCCGGACTACCGATTACATCTTCGACTGGGATAACATGCTGGCGTTTGAAGGCAATACCGCACCTTATATGCAGTATGCCTATACCCGCGTTGCCTCGGTGTTCAAACGCGCCGGTGTCGATGAAAGCAACCTGACCCTGCCACTGGTGATGACCGAAGAGCGTGAAATCACGCTGGCAACCCGTCTGCTGCAGTTTGAAGAAGTGATCACCACAGTGGCGCGTGAAGGCACCCCACACGTGATGTGTAGCTACCTGTATGATCTCGCGGGCCTGTTCTCCGGCTTCTACGAGCACTGCCAGATCCTCAATGCAGACAGCGAAGAAGCGCGGCAGAGCCGCCTGAAACTGGCACTGTTGACCGCCAAAACGTTGAAGGCCGGTCTGGACACGCTGGGCATCGAAACCGTCGAGCGTATGTAACCTCTCGGGTTGAATACGAAAAAGGGTCGCCACGGCGACCCTTTTTTTATGCTTTGGTAACGGCAATGTCCGTTTATGCCACCCGGCGTGCAAAGTCGCGAGGCCGGAAGCCCAAGCCAGCCAATACGCCAAAGTAAGCCACCACGCCGGTGACCACCACGACCGCCAGTCGTAGCAGGCGCTCCAGCATATTGCCCTGATCCCAGGCAGGCATTAGCCACATCACACCGACCAGCACCACCGACATCACCATCACCGCAATCACCAGCTTGGTCAGGAACATCGCCCAACCCGGTTGCGGGTGGAAAATCTTCTGCTTACGCAACTGCCAGTACAACAGCGAAGCGTTAAGGCAGGCCCCGAGACCAATCGACAGCGAAAGCCCGGCATGTTTCAGCGGGCCGATAAACATCAGGTTCATCACCTGGGTCAAAATCAGCGTGATAATGGCAATTTTAACCGGTGTTTTAATGTCCTGACGCGAATAGAATCCTGGCGCCAACACCTTCACCACGATCAACCCCATCAGCCCGACCGAATAGGCCACCAGCGCACGCTGAGTCATGGCGGCATCAAAGGCACTGAACTTGCCATACTGGAACAACGAAACGGTCAGCGGCTTGGCCAGGATCCCCAGTGCGATAGCACTCGGCAGCGCCAGCAGGAAGCACAGACGCAGCCCCCAGTCCATCAGTCGGGAATATTCGTCGTGGTTACCGCTGGAGAAACTTTTTGCCAGCGACGGCAACAAAATAGTGCCCAATGCCACACCCAACACCCCGGAAGGGAACTCCATCAGACGGTCGGCATAGTACATCCAGGAAACCGATCCCGAGACCAGAAACGAGGCGAAAATGGTATTGATAATCAGTGAAATCTGGCTAACCGAAACGCCAAAAATCGCCGGCCCCATCTGACGCATCACGCGCCATACGCCGGCATCACCAAGTTTGATGCGCGGCAGCACCAGCATGCCAATCTTCTTCAAATGCGGCAGTTGATAACCCAGTTGCAGTACCCCACCGACCACCACCGCCCAGGCCAGCGCCATCACCGGTGGATTGAAGTAAGGCGCGGCAAACAGCGCAAAACCGATCATGCTGACGTTTAGCAGCGTCGGCGCGAACGCCGGGATTGAAAAACGGTTCCAGGTATTGAGGATCGAGCCGACCAGCGAGGCCAGCGAAATCAGCAGAATGTAGGGAAAGGTCACGCGGAGCAGCGACGACGTCAGAGCAAACTTGTCCGGCGAATCGGCAAAACCCGGTGCGGTAATATAGATAACCCAGGGGGCAGCCAGCATCCCCAACACCGTGACCAACGCCAGTATCAGCGTTAACAGACCAGAAACGTAGGAGATAAAGGTACGCGTCGCCTCTTCACCCTGCTGGCTTTTATATTCGGCCAGGATCGGCACAAAGGCTTGAGAAAATGCGCCCTCGGCAAAAATACGCCGCAGCAGGTTGGGCAGTTTGAACGCCACGAAAAAGGCATCTGTTGCCATTCCGGCGCCAAACACCCGCGCCACGATAGCGTCACGGGCAAAGCCCAGCACCCGCGAAAACATCGTCATAGAGCTGACGGCGGCCAACGATTTTAGTAGGTTCATGTGGTTTTTCTGATGTGCCCTGTAAATGTCGACGCCTGCATCAGCAGGCGTCAGTAAAACTATCGGCTAAGTTTACCCATCCGCGGCAGAATAGCTACCGCCATATGTTACATGGGGTTACCTTATAAACCGGCATCGCGCAGCAGTTTTTCAATCACCCTTTGAGCAGCAATTGCCTGCTCTCCGGCGGTTTCCGGCACCGTCTGGTTGCTGACACAAGCAAGGAAATGGCGGATTGCACCGTCAAAACCGCGCTGTGCCAGGGTGGTCTGCCAGCCTGGCGTCGGTTGCTCCAGCACGCCTTGTGAGTCTTCTCGCAGCCAATGGCGCATATCGCTCAGCTGATAGACCGCGCCGTCGGTGACTGCCTGCACGCTTTCGCGCTGGCTGCCGGCCCGGCGATGCATACTGGTCGTCACCAGCGTTTCGCCGCACTCAAAATGATGCTCGGCATACATCAACTCACCGGCCGCCGTGGCTCGCAGGCTACCGCTGAGTAATTTCCCCTCATCGCCGCCCAGCCACAGCGCGGTATCCACCACGTGCAGATAATCGTCCAGCAGGGTAAAGCGCAGGCTGTTTGGCCCAACGCTGTCGGCGCGGTGTTTGTCCATGCGAATCGATGCCGGTTGCTGCATCTGTTGCTTCAACTGAAGATATAACGGCGCAAAGCGACGGTTAAAACCCACCATCAGCGTTTTGCCCTGCTTTTCAGCCAGCGCGATTAACTGCTCGCCTTGTTCAACCGTCTCCGCCAGCGGCTTGTCGACATAGACGTGAACGCCGTAGCGCAGTAATTCGCCAATCACCTGAAAATGGCTGGCGGTACTGCTGTGGACGAAAACGGCATCGCATTGCTGAGCCAAAGTATCCAGCCCCGAAAAACAGGCCATCCGATAGCTGTCGCAAATCGGCTGCGCCTTTTGCTGGTTAGGAGAAAAACCGCCGACCAGCGTCCAGTCCGCCGCCTGACTGAGGATCGGCAAATAGGCTTTTTGCGCAATGCCGCCCAACCCCACGACGCCAACGCGTAATTTAGTCATGCGTCCCCCGCTCCAATAACGCCTGCAATTGTTGTTTAAGCTGCGCAACTTCGCTTTCCAATACGCTCACTCGCTGGGTCAATTCAGTGTCATTTTCCAATGCGGCTTCTGCCGGTGCCTCGTCAATCTGGCCGCAGAACAAATGCATAAATCGGCTTTCACGTTTGCCTGGCTCACGTGCCAAACGCACCACAAAAGGCCCATCCTCACGGGCGCTCAGATTCGTCAGCACCTGCTCGACTTCGCTGACATCATTGAACTCATGCATGCGGTTGGTGCGGGTGCGCAGTTCACCGGGGGTTTGCGCGCCACGAAGCAACAGGGTGGCAACCACCGCTACCTCGGCAACAGACAGTTTTAGCTGACCGAACTCCGAATTACAGAAGCGGTGCTCATATTTGACCACTCGATTGCCGAAGCCGCTGAGGGTGCGCAGAAAATGTTTCTTTAGCAACAGGTCGAGAATTTGCTGCACTTCGCTTTCCGTCAGTTCCATCACCGGCTCGCGGTTGGTTTTCTGGTTGCAGGCAAGCTGGATGCCATTGAGAGAAAGGGGATACTGGTCCGGGGTAGTGACCTGCTTTTCCAGCAGACAGCCAATCACCCTGGCTTCTTTAGCGCTTAATTCATATTTCATTTTCTGGCCTCAGCGTGGCGGTAGCCATTCTTTATTGGTTAATGCCGTCAGTACGTGATCCTGCCACTGCCCGTCGATCAGCAGATAGTCCTTGGCATAACCTTCACGTTCAAATCCCAGGCGGGTCAACAACGCGCCGCTGCGCTGATTGTGCGGCATATAGTTGGCCATAATGCGATGCATTCGCTGCTGACGCAGCATATAGCGGATTGCGGACTGCAGCGCTTCATACATCAGCCCTTGCCCCTGCCATTTTTCGGCCAATGAATAACCGAGGAAACAGGCATGGAAAGAACCGCGCAGCACATTGCTGAAGTTCGCCACGCCCTGCACTTCATGTTCTTCCGGATCGAGCAGGATAAAATAGTAGGCGCTGCCCTGCTTTTGCATTTCGGTGATCATCCCCAGCCGTGCCTGCCAGCCGGAAGGATAACAATGGCTTTCATCCCGGACCGGTTCCCAGGGCTTAAGAAAGGCTCGGTTTTCGGCATAGTATTCCGCCAGCCGGTAGGCGTCGCGTTCATGAACTAAACGGACAACCAGCCGGTCGGTGGTGAGGCGTACTTTTGGTGATGCAGAGCGATAGCCAAACATCATTTCCCCCGCGGTCAGAACGGTTCGATAAGAAGTATTTATTGGGCGCACGTCTGGATATTCATCCTGCGACGAACCTATCCTGGGCCATTATTTTTTAAACACCGGCGCAGAACCGCACTTACCCTCATTTAATATAACCGTAGCCTGCCCCGGAGGTAAAATCCCGGCAGCTCAGTAAATAAGCGATTAACCATTTTACGGCTATTTTCGTGCTGTTTTGCCGTGCAGGTAACGTATTGACGATAAAAAAATATTATCTTCCTCGCCCCTATCGGCAATCCGGGAATGGGTACAAACTAGAGCGGTCGCACTCCTCTCCCCCTTAATTGCTCGTGGTGAAGCATGTCTCTGGTATCGCAAGCTCGGAGCTTGGGTAAGTATTTTCTATTACTCGATAACCTGTTAGTGGTTTTAGGCTTTTTTGTAGTCTTTCCACTTATTTCGATTCGCTTTGTCGATCAGCTTGGCTGGGCAGCCGTGGTGGTCGGTGCCGCACTGGGTTTACGGCAATTAATCCAACAGGGATTAGGGATTTTTGGCGGAGCAATCGCCGACCGATTTGGTGCCAAACCGATGATTGTCACTGGCATGCTGATGCGCGCGGCCGGTTTCGCCACCATGGCAATGGCCGATCAGCCCTGGCTGCTGTGGTTCTCCTGCGCCCTTTCCGCCCTCGGTGGCACCTTGTTTGACCCACCGCGCACCGCGCTGGTGATTAAGCTCACCCGTCCGCATGAGCGCGGCCGTTTTTACTCTCTGTTAATGATGCAGGACAGTGCCGGGGCGGTGATTGGCGCCCTGATCGGCAGTTGGCTGCTGCAATATGATTTCCACTTCGTTTGCTGGGTCGGCGCGGGCATTTTCGTGTTGGCCGCGGGCTGGAACGCCTGGCTGCTGCCGGCATACCGTATTTCTACCGTCCGCACCCCAATGAAGGAAGGCATGATGCGCGTACTGCGCGACCGCCGTTTCCTGACCTACGTGCTGACGCTGACCGGCTACTACATGCTGTCGGTACAGGTGATGCTGATGCTGCCGATCGTGGTCAATGAAATCGCCGGTTCACCCACGGCGGTAAAATGGATGTATGCCATCGAAGCCGCGCTGTCGCTGTCACTGCTGTATCCACTGGCTCGCTGGAGTGAAAAACGTTTTCGGCTGGAGCAACGCTTGATGGCCGGCCTGCTGCTGATGACCCTCAGCCTGATGCCGGTTGGCCTGGCAACCAGCCTGCAGGGCGTCTTTACCCTGATCTGCTGTTTCTATCTCGGTTCCATTATCGCCGAACCGGCGCGTGAAACCCTCAGCGCCTCGCTGGCCGATCCCCGCGCACGCGGCAGTTACATGGGGTTCAGCCGCCTGGGGCTGGCATTGGGCGGCGCACTGGGTTACACCGGCGGCGGCTGGATGTACGACACCGGCCACTCGCTGAATATGCCGGAACTGCCGTGGATACTGCTGGGTATCGTAGGCTTTATTACCCTGTTTGCACTTTACTGGCAGTTCAACCCGCGCAGCAGCGCACCGGCAGTTGCCCCCGGAGGCTAATTTTTTCTCTAAGTTGCCAGAAAATCAGCCGAATTTCCCATAGCTGCTATCCTGATAGTAAAAACATAAACAGGAGAAGTTGGCGATGACCGATGAATCAAAATTACCGCAGTTACTGGAGCACATGGTACTGAACCTGCGCATGCTGTACGCGCGCTCAACTCTGGTAGAAAAAGCACTGGCCCATATCATTGCTGGAGATGCCAACCTGAAGAGCGACATCATCAAACAGTTGCAGATAGTCAACGCCAGCAACGAACGGGATAAAATCGATCTGGAAGAGGCGCGTATCCACCTGATAGAAGTGATCAATTCCGTTCCAACCAAAAAATAACGCCTGCTTTGGCCCGCGTACTTTGCGCGGGCCATTCAACAATAACGCACCTTCCAACAAGAACTCTTCGCGACAGCCTCAGTATGCTGTGATAACTATTGCTGTTAAAACCTGACAACCGGAGCAAGCATGAAACTGTTTATCTACGATCATTGCCCATTCTGCGTTAAAGCCCGTATGATTTTTGGCCTGAAAAATCTGCCCGTCCGCCTGGTCACTCTGCTCAACGATGATGAAGCGACGCCGATCGGCATGATTGGCAAGAAAATGGCCCCCATTCTGCAAAAAGACGACGGCAGTTACCTGCCGGAAAGCATGGATATCGTGCATTACGTCGACCAACTCGACGGTAACCCCCTGCTGACCGGTAAAACCAACCCGGCGATCGCCGAATGGCTACAACGGGTCGGTAGCTACAGCCTCAACTTGCTGCTGCCACGCTTCGCCAACGCGGATTTCGAAGAGTTCGCCACAGCAGGAGCGCGCCAGTATTTTACCGACAAAAAGCAGGCTTCAATCGGTGACTTCTCCACGCACCTTGCCGACAGCGCCGATCTGATCGCTCAGCTGGAAGCCGATCTCCAGGTGCTTTCCGGGCTGATAGCCGCCCCTGATGCCGTGAACGGTACCCTGTCGGAAGACGATATTCACCTGTTCCCACTGCTGCGTTCGCTGTCGATCGTCGCCGGGCTTACGCTGCCGGATAACATCGATGCCTATCGTAACCGGATGGCGCAGCGCAGTGATATTCCACTGCTGTTCGATATGGAACAGTGATCCCCCGCAATAAGGATATAGCACGCAAATGTTGAAAATGGTGCTGGTTACCGCCCGCGATCGGGCGAGGCTGAAAGAAATATCCGCGGTGCTGATCCGCTACGGCCTACAGGATGTCATTCGCCTGCTGGGCCTGAGCACCCTGCTAAGCGGCGGTGAAGGCGGCGGTGAACCGCAAGATAACCAAACCTTGCCACAACGCTTGCGTGCCGCACTGGAAGCGCTGGGGCCAACCTTTGTCAAATTCGGCCAGATCCTGGCTACCCGCTCAGACCTGTTGGACTCAAGCTGGACCGACGAACTGGATCGCCTGCACAGCCAGGCGACAACCCTGGCCTGGAGCGAACTGGCACCGCAGATTACCGCCGATTTGGGCGGTGACCCACACCACCTGTTCGCCGAGTTTGATCAAGCCCCACTGGCCGCCGCATCGATGGCACAGATTTATCGCGCCCGTTTGCACAGCGGTGAAGCCGTGGTGATCAAGGTATTACGCCCCGGTCTGGCAAAAACCATTCACGCCGATTTGCGCCTGCTGGCCTATCTGGCGGAAACCGTGGAACAACAAAGCCCGGCGCTGGCCCGCTATCGGCCACGTCAGATGGTACGAGCGCTGGCAACCGCGCTTAATCATGAGCTGGACCTGACTCACGAAGGCAATAACTGTGAACGGGTGGCTCAGCAATTTGCTCAACAGCCCGAGGTAGTAATACCGAAAATTTACTGGCAATGGTCGTCAAAACGTCTGCTGGTGCAGGAGTTTCTGCCCGGCATCGCGCCGGAAAATCCACAGCAATTGGCAACCGCCGGTTTTGATGGCCCACTTCTCGCACAGCGCGGCGCACAGGCCTTTATGAAAATGGTGCTGGAGCACCGGCTTTATCACGCCGATCCGCACCCGGGTAATCTGATGGCGTTAGCGGATAATCGCGTCGGCTTTATCGATTTCGGTATGGTCGGCCAACTTTCCGAACGGCGGCGCAATCAGTTACTGCTGTTGCTGCAGGCGATTGCCGAGCGGGAGTCCGGCGGTATCGTCAATACCTTGATCGCCTGGTCGGACAGCGATCCTTTGGATCTGCTGGATTTGGAACTGGCGGCGCAAAACTTTCTCGATAAGCAGGCTTCGGCAACCCTGACGCTGGGTAAGGCATTGACCGATCTGCTGGTGATGGCGCGTGAACATCAGTTGGCGCTGCCACCGGATCTGGTGTTGCTGTTCAAGGCGTTAATCACCGCAGACGGCGTGTTGCACCGGTTGGATCCCAATTTCGACATCATCGCCACCCTGAAACCCATGCTGCAACAGGTGATGCTGCAGCGTTACACCCCTGAAGCGGTGCGTCGGCGGATGCTGGCGCTAGGCGGTGAAGCGCTGGATGCGGGCGAAGAACTTCCGCAGACCCTGCGTCTGCTGATGCGCCGACTAAAACGCGGGCAAATCAGCGCCGATATCAACCTCAAGAACATCAGTCAGTTAAGCAAAGCGCTGGAACGTGCTGCCGTCACGCTGGCCATTGCCATAGTGACCGCCGCCTTCACGCTGGGCCTGGCGCCCTATCTGATGCAATCCTCGGTGCGGTTGTGGGGCATTCCGCTGTTTCCGGCATTGGGCGGGTTAGCCTGTCTGGGGGGAGTACTGTTGCTGGCATTGCGTTTGCGGCGCTGAACAGTTTCGGCGTTATCCGATAGGTCGTGACAAGTTTTCCGCGCATTATCAATATTATCCCATGTTTCGGAAGGGCCGCGGTATACTGCGGCCATGTCAATCGGGGCAGATAGCTACGCCCCCAACACGTGAGTACTTATGAAAAAGATCCTAATGGGTGTGGCAGCCCTGGCATTTGTTGGCGCATTGGTCGGCTGCAACCAACTGACCCAATACACACTTAGCGAGCAGGAAGTGAACGACTACCTGCAAAAGCATAACGATTACCAGAAGCAGATCGGCGTGCCGGGATTACTGGACGCCAATATCGTGCTGACGCAGTTGCAGAGCCAAATCGGCCGCAGTGAACCTGGCAAGGTCACCCTTTCCGGCGATGCGAAAGTGAACATTACCTCGATCCTTGGCCCGCAGACTGCGGATCTGAAGCTGACGCTGAAGGCACAGCCGGTCTATGACCGCGAGCAAGGTGCGGTATTCCTGAAGGATATGGAATTGACCGACTATAGCGTGCAGCCAGAGAAAATGCAGACGGTGATGAAGGCGCTGACGCCTTACCTGAATCAGTCGCTGAAATCCTACTTCGACCAAAAGCCGGCCTACGTGCTGAACCCGGATAACAGTAAAACCGAGGCGATGGCCAAGAAACTGGCGAAAGGACTGGAAGTGAAACCGGGTGAATTAGTGATCCCGTTCACCGACTAAGGCCGACGGTTTAAAACAAAAAGCCCGCTGATAAGGCGGGCTGAGTTTTTTCAGTTGGGCAAGCTATACGCAGCACCGCCTGAAACTTGCGCTACTACTGTGGTTCGCTGTAGGTGATCTTGCCGGCGTTGCAGTCCAGGATAACATGATAGGTTTTATCCTGTTTGGTACCGCGAACCGTCAAAGGGACCTGCCAGACGGCATCTTTACCGGTAATGGCTTCCGGGCTGATCCAGGCGATCGGGGTGGCCGTGCCCAGCAGTTTTTTATCCGATTCCCAGCGTGTGATACGGTTTTGCAGAAAATCGCGTTTCACCTGAGCGGCAACGTCTGCCGGTTGCAGACCCGCGCATTGCGCGACTTTGGCGCTACGTTGCTCCTGTGCCTGCACCGAGGTGGTTAACCCCACCATGGCCAACAGCGCTACCGCCAAACTCAGTCCCGTTGTTTTCATATTCCCTCCAGTTGTGATTAACGCTATCCGCAGGCATTGGCCCTTGGCTCACAACTGGCCTGGCGACAGATCAGCGTTTGGCGAAGGTGATGACAAACAGCTCATCCAGCCCCGGATAGATTTCCTTGATCACCTGCTTCAGTTCGCCGAGTGACATGTTTTCCTGCCGGGCATGCTGCTCGGTTAACCCGTCCAGGCGCACCGGCGTGACTGACAGCACTTCAATCTGGCAGAAAAAGACGTTGTCTTCATTGCGGCTAACGCGCAATACCTCACCGGGTTGAAAGTGGGATTCACTGGCATCCCGAATGGTAATGGTCTTGCGCCCGGCCAAAATATCTTGCTCAAAGCGGCTGAAGAAAGTTATTTCACGGCTCATTCTAGATCCTTTTTCATCACATTGCCGCAACATAAGTCATTATGCTGCCTGCTTTTCTGACGCAGATCCCTCTTTAGTGGTAGCGACAGGTTTTTCCGTTTTCACTTTGGCGGATTTCTTAGGCGCTTCTGTCGGCCCAGCGCCGCGCAGAATTTGCCCCAGCACGTCTTTATTCTCCGCCAGGAAGAAGCTCAGCCCTTCACGCTGCTCATCATCCAGGGTCAGGGGTGACTGCTGCAGCCATTCACCGAGGCTATCTGCCAGATCCAGCATTTTGTCGTAAGCGTCGGCTTCTTTCTTGGTTGCGAAAGTCATCTTTTCCTCACCGTTTCTCACCACCACATATTTAACTTCAACGGCCATGTGTGCATTCCTCAAAGGTTAGAATACTGTATTTTTATACAGTATAAGGTGATTTTACGCAGGGATGCAAGCGCACCCCTGACGCGACTTATTTCAACAACCGCACCTTGCAGTTCTTACCCTTGATTTTGCCCTGCTGAAGCTGTTGCAGTGCCTTGCGGGCGCTTTCCTTGCGGATCGCCACATAGGCATGTACCGGGAACATGTCGATCTTGCCCACTTCCGCCGCCGTCAGCCCGGCATCGCCGGTCAATGCGCCGAGAATGTCGCCTGGACGGATTTTGGCCTTGCGACCACCGTCGATGCACAGGGTGACCATTTCGGCTTCCAGCGTGGTATTCCCCGCCCCGCTCAGCTCAGATACCGGTGCCCACTTAACCTTGGTTTGCAAATAGTCTTCAATGGCATGTGCGCGCGTCATTTCCTGCGGTGTGCACAGGCTGATCGCCTTGCCGCTCAAACCGGCACGGCCGGTACGGCCAATGCGGTGAACGTGCACTTCCGGATCAAATGCCAGCTCGTAGTTAACTACCAGCTCCAGCTCTTTGATATCCAGGCCGCGTGCGGCAACGTCGGTTGCCACCAGCACCCGGCAACTGCGGTTGGCAAAACGCACCAGCACCTGGTCACGATCGCGTTGTTCCAGATCGCCATGTAGCGCCAGCACGTTGATGCCGCGAGACTCCAACGCTTCATACACGCTCTGACAGTCGCGCTTGGTGTTGCAGAACACCACGCAGGAAGAAGGTTGGTAATGGCGGATTGCCGACACCAGCACCGCCGGACGCTGATCGCGGGTGGTTTCATAGAAGCGTTGTTCGATGGTGGTTTGTTCTTCACCGTCGTCCACTTCCACATTTAACGGGCTGCGCTGCACGCGGGCGCTGATGCGTTCGATACCGCTCGGATAGGTTGCCGAGAACAGCAGCGTTTGGCGCTGCGGCGGCGTGTAACTGATCACATCATCGATGTCATCGGCGAAACCCATATCCAACATGCGGTCAGCTTCGTCCAGCACCAGCACTTTCAGTTCATCCAGTACCAGCGTTTTCTTGCGCAGGTGTTCCTGAATGCGCCCCGGCGTCCCCACCACGATATGGGGGGCATGTACCAGCGAGTCAAGCTGCGGCCCCATCGGCTGGCCGCCGCACAGGGTCAAAATTTTAATGTTCTGGGTGAAGCGCGCCAAACGGCGCAATTCTTTGCTCACCTGGTCAGCCAGCTCACGCGTCGGGCACAGGATCAGCGCCTGCGCGGCCACCTGAGCTACGTTAATTTTGTCCAGCAGACCGATGCCGAACGCCGCCGTTTTACCGCTGCCGGTTTTTGCTTTGGCACGTACGTCCTGCCCATTCAGGATGGCGGGCAGTGCGGCGGCCTGCACCGGTGTCATTTCGGCATACCCCAGTTCGTTGAGGTTGGCCAACTGTTCGGCTGGCAGCGGCAGGGAAGAAAAAGATACTGTGCTCACGGCGATAACTCTTTATGGCAAATGGAATGGCGGCGCGCTCAGGGCAGCACCGAATCAGCCGCAGATGATAACAGAGATAGGGTGGATTACGGATTTCACGCATAAAAAAAGCCGCCAACTGCGGCTTTTGGCCAACACATCGGCAGTTCAATAGCCTCCGGCTGCATACGCAAACGTTTTCGTATATACTGCCGGGCCATTATCCGACCGCATTACACTCCACAGATCCAGGTACGAGACTATGTTAACTATTGGAACCGCCCTGCGCCCGTCCGCCACCCGCGTTATGTTGCTCGGCTCCGGCGAGCTGGGTAAAGAAGTTGCTATCGAATGCCAGCGTTTGGGCCTCGAAGTCATCGCCGTAGATCGCTATGCCGACGCCCCTGCCATGCATGTGGCGCATCGCAGCCACGTGATTAACATGCTCGATGGCAACGCGCTGAAGGCCGTGATTGAGCAGGAACGTCCTGACTATATCGTGCCTGAGATCGAGGCCATCGCCACCAGCATGCTGGTTGAACTGGAACAGCAAGGACACCGCGTGGTGCCCTGCGCCGAGGCAACTCGCCTGACGATGAACCGCGAAGGCATCCGCCGTCTGGCGGCGGAAACCCTTGGCCTGCCAACCTCCAGTTACCGTTTTGCCGACGGCGAAACCGCTTTCCGCCAGGCGGTCGACGAAATTGGCTACCCGTGCATTATCAAGCCGGTGATGAGCTCTTCCGGCAAGGGCCAAAGTCTGATCCGCAGCCCGGAACAGTTGAAAACCGCCTGGGATTATGCCCAGCAAGGCGGTCGCGCCGGTGGTGGCCGGGTGATTGTTGAAGGGCTGGTAAAATTTGATTTTGAAATCACCCTGCTGACCATCAGCGCTGTCGACGGTGTGCATTTCTGTGCGCCGATCGGCCATCGTCAGGAGGACGGCGATTACCGCGAATCGTGGCAACCGCAGCAGATGAGTGACCTGGCGCTAAGCCGCGCACAGGCGATTGCAGAAAATGTGGTGAAGGCGCTGGGCGGTTTTGGCCTGTTCGGCGTTGAATTGTTTGTTTGTGGCGATGAAGTGATCTTCAGCGAGGTTTCACCGCGCCCGCACGATACCGGCATGGTGACTCTGATTTCACAAGATCTGTCCGAATTTGCGCTACACGTTCGCGCTTTCCTCGGTCTGCCGATTGGCGCCATTCGCCAATTTGGCCCTTCTGCTTCGGCGGTGATCCTGCCACAGCTAATCAGCGGTGACCTGCGCTTTAGTGGGCTGGATCGCGCGCTGGTCGGCCACAATCAACTGCGTTTGTTCGGCAAGCCGGAAATTAACGGTCAACGTCGGATGGGGGTCGCGCTGGCTACGGCAGAAAATGTAGCGCTGCCGGTGGAATCGGCCAAACGGGCCGCAGCTGCGGTGGTGATTGAAGGTTAATGCTTTGGGGCCGGTTTGCCGGCCCCGACAACATCAATAGTTTTCGTCTTCTTCCGAGTCGTCATCAGCCTGGTCATCCGGCCGTTCCTGATACTCTTCATCGTCGTCTTCGTCATCAAACATGACGCTAACCTGATCACCCTGATGTTTTTCGCGGATTTCCTGCGCGACGCGCGCGATGGCTTCACCACTGCTCATGCCTTGTTCCATCAACAGATGGATACGATCTGCAGCTTCCTGCTGCTCTAGATGACTCAGTGACGGCATACCTGCAAGCATGTGTTTCTCTCCGGCAAAATGGAGGCTGAGTATACGCCTTAAACCGACGGATCCCAACGTCTGTTATTCGGCCGCCGGCAGTGAACAAGGATCGCCATGTCGCCACTGCTTCAGGCGGTGAAGCCAGAGAATAACGTGCCATCCCTGTTTGAGGCCGCGCGCGTTATCAACCATCGCCCGATCGATGCCAAGCTGAAAGAACTCATCGGTGATACGGCACTGGGCCGCCAGCTCTGGCTCACGACGGATGCTGTGGCAAATGCCCAAGGCTTCACGGGTAATCTGCCAGTGGAAAGCCGGGCGGATGGCAATTTTATCGGCATAACGCCGATTCAACGCCACCAGCATGGCTACAATTTTCATGTAATGGCGCTGATACTCGACGTTTGCCTTGCCCGTACGGCGGCGGTTACTGATCGACTGGCCGTGCACCCGTTGGCGATACAGCGCTTTGCCAAGGTATTTCACCCGCTGGGCATTAAACATCACTTCAGTAGTCCAGGGAATATCCTGATGGTGCAAACCCGGTTCGAAATACAACCGGTGCTGCTTAATAAAATCAAGACGATATACCGCCAGCCAGACCACATGAATAAACTTTCTTGATTCTAACGCACGCTCCAGCCATTGCACGCCGCTAATAACATCGGTATCACCTAATCGCTTTAGCGGAATAATCGGCTGCAATTCATCCTGGTCGGTGAAATAACGCTCACCGTTACACTGCATGACATCCAATTGGTTTTGTTCGGCTAATTCAATCAGCGTTGAATACATTTCCGGAGCCAGTAAGTCATCGGCATCGGGGAATGCCACATATTTCCCCCTGGCAACCGCCAACCCGGCATTACGGGCGCAGGACACCCCCGCATTAAGCTGATCAATCACGGTAATATGCGTGTGTTGCTGCGCATAGCGGTGGGCGATATCACCCGAGCCGTCGGTGGAACCATCATTAACGATGATCACTTCCAACCGACGTTCGTTCTGGGCCAGCAGTGATGCCAGAAACGGCTCAAACAGTTCGCCCACGTTGTGCAACGGGACAATAACACTCAGCATTAGGGGCATAGGCAGCTCTTCGCAAAAAGTAACGAATGAATATTTCTATTTTTAAAAATATCAGGGTGCAATTAAATAAGGCATTGGCCCATCGACTCTGCCGGGGCACAAATGTGTCTTGTTATCATTTATATTTTAAGATCTGCGCTTTCACAGACGAGTGATAACAAGCAAAAACAATAACCGAATGAAACTAATAATGAAGTTTAGAATTTAAAAAACATCGAGTCCGAGAATTATCTCAACCTTTCACTGGTGTAGTTTTTAACATATTGGATTATAGTCAAAGTCGCAAAAAATGCTTCATTTGCAAAAATGTTTAATCATCGTTTATACGGAGTGTGCTTATGCGCCTGATGCCAGAGCATGCGTCAGCCGGTTGAATATGGCAGAATAGCCGTCAGAAACCGCCGCCCCATCAGTCAGGTTTATTGAGGCCCATGAGCGCAACCGCACCGAATATTAAGTCTTTACCCTACACCCGCACCGCCCTGCTGGAGCTGTTTGCCCCACTGGCCTCACAGCCTTGGGCGATGTTGCTACATTCCGGTTTTGCCGAACACTCACATAACCGTTTCGATATTCTGGTGGCGCAACCCTGTGCAACCCTGAGCACTCGTGGCCCCATTACCGAGATCCGTCGCGGTGAAGAGCATTGGACGTCGCCGGAAGATCCTTTCCGCCTGATACAACAGCAGCTGGAACAGCTGAACCTGCACCCGCAGGTGGATGCCTGCTTGCCGTTCCAGGGCGGCGCCCTCGGGTTGTTCGGTTACGATTTGGGTCGTCGGGTAGAAAAACTGCCTCAATGGGCACAGGCAGATATCACGCTGCCGGATATGGCGGTCGGTATTTACGACTGGGCGGTGATAGCCGATCACCACCGACAAACGCTGACGTTACTCAGCTATGGTGATGGGGAACAGCGCTGGCAGTGGCTCCGCAATCAGCAGCCTGCGCCAGAGTCGGCATTTGCCCTGACCAGCCCCTGGCAGGCCAATATGACGCGACGGCAGTACGGTGAAAAGTTCCAGCGTATTCAGCATTACCTGCGCAGTGGCGACTGTTATCAAATCAATCTGGCGCAACGTTTTGCTGCCGATTATCAGGGCGATGAATGGCAAGCCTTTCAGCAATTGAGCGCCAGCAATCGCGCCCCCTTCTCTGCCTTCCTGCGTCTGCCGGATAACGCCGTGCTGAGCGTTTCACCCGAGCGCTTTTTGTGGCTGGAAAACCAACATATTCAGACCCGCCCGATCAAAGGCACCCTGCCGCGGCTGGCCGATGCCGATCAGGATGCGCAGCAGGCACAACGCTTGGCAAACTCCAGCAAAGACCGTGCGGAGAACCTGATGATTGTCGATTTACTGCGCAATGATATCGGCCGAGTTGCCGAACCGGGCAGCGTGCAGGTTCCCGAACTGTTTGTGGTCGAACCCTTCCCGGCGGTACACCATCTGGTCAGCACCATCACCGCCACCCTGCCGCTACGCACTCCGGCGACCGAGCTGCTGCGCGCCTGCTTCCCGGGCGGTTCCATTACCGGGGCGCCCAAGGTGCGAGCGATGGAAATTATTGAAGAGCTGGAGCCGCAGCGACGAAACGCCTACTGCGGCAGCATCGGGTATATCAGCGCCTGCGGCACCATGGACACCAACATCACTATCCGCACCCTGATCACCGAAAACGGCCGCATTTACTGCTCTGCCGGGGGCGGTATCGTTGCCGACAGTCAGGAACAGGCGGAATATCAGGAAACCTTTGATAAAGTCGGCCGCATCCTGCCGCAACTGGGGGAGTTTATCGCTTCATGAACCCACCGACCTATCCCACCTCGCTGGCAGCCTTTATCAGCCGCTTTCAGCTGCAACTGCCACAGGCATCGCAGATTTCACATAACGTTCGGCCCGCAGCGGTGCTGATCCCGATTATCTGCCGCCCCGAACCTACCCTGTTGTTGACCCGCCGCGCCGACTCACTGCGCAAACATCCGGGCCAGGTGGCATTTCCGGGGGGTAAAACCGATGCTGAAGACGCCTCGGCGATTATCACCGCCCTGCGTGAAGCTCAGGAGGAAGTGGCTATTCCACCCCAGGCCGTGACCATTCTGGGTCAACTGGCCCCCCTCGACAGCAGCACCGGTTTTCAGGTGACCCCGGTGGTTGGCTTGATCTCACCCGACGTGCAATTTTTCGCCAATGAAGACGAAGTGGCCGAGGTTTTTGAAATGCCGCTGCACGAAGCGCTGACGCTTTCGCGCTATTATCCGTTGGATATTCACCGCGCCGGTCATTCACACCGCATTTATCTGTCCTGGTATCAGAGCCAATTTGTCTGGGGAATGACCGCCGCCATCATTCGACGACTGGCACAGCAGGTCAGCATTTAACGCCAATAATGTGATGCCCATCACAAGCCAAACGGTTACCTGCGCAACAGGCGTGGGTAAAGCGATCGGCATCACTTCATTGGTTTGCTTTTTAAACTACCTTTCTGGCTATCAGAGTTTTAAAAAAACTGTAAACCCTCTCTTCAACCTTACGAAATACCTGTAAAATACCGCAGTCCGGAATAAACCACTATTTCAGCAGGGTTTAAGCCGGCCGCGTTCAGCAGCGGAAGCTGGCGCGATTGCCATTAACCGAGTTTAGGCAACGGATGTTCCACGAACGGCCGAATGCCTGCGGCAATCAGTAAAAAACTAACACCAAGGATTATTTAATTTCATGCGAAAAAGGCAGCCAAACCCGTGCGGCCCTTTTACAATATCGCTGTTCCCTGCTCGGTTTTTAACCGCTGCAGCCATAACAATATGCCTCTAAGGAGTTTTAGCGTGATTAGCGTTTTCGACATGTTTAAGATCGGCATCGGCCCGTCCAGCTCTCATACGGTTGGACCGATGAAAGCCGGCAAACAGTTTGTCGACGATCTGGTAAATCAAGGCCTGATGCCTTCTATCACGCGTGTTGCCGTAGATGTTTACGGCTCACTCTCATTGACCGGTAAAGGTCACCATACCGATATCGCTATCATCCTCGGCCTGGCGGGCAATATGCCCGACACCGTTGATATCGATAGCATCCCGGGCTTTATTCGCGATGTAGAACAACGTCAACGCCTGATGCTGGCCAACGGCTCGCATGAGGTTGATTTCCCGCGTGACGGCGGCATGGTTTTCCGCAGCGACAATTTGCCGCTGCATGAGAACGGCATGCAGATCCACGCCTTCGCCGGGGATAAACAAGTTTACAGCAAGACTTACTACTCACTCGGCGGCGGTTTTATCGTCGACGAAGAGAACTTCGGTAAAGCCGACGCGCACGAGCTGAGCGTCCCTTATCCGTTCAGTTTTGCCCGTGATATTCTCGCCCACTGCCGTGATACCGGACTGTCGTTTTCCGGCCTGGTGATGCAGAACGAACTGGCGCTGCACAGCAAGCAGGATATCGAGACCTACTTCGGTAATATCTGGCAGACCATGCGCGCCTGTATCGATCGCGGGCTGAACACCGAGGGCGTACTGCCGGGGCCATTGCGTGTGCCACGTCGTGCATCCGCGCTGCGTCGCATGCTGGTGTCTTCCGACAAACTGTCCAACGATCCAATGAACGTGATTGACTGGGTCAACATGTTCGCATTGGCGGTCAACGAAGAGAACGCGGCCGGCGGCCGAGTCGTCACCGCACCGACCAACGGCGCCTGTGGCATCGTCCCTGCCGTACTGGCTTACTATGACCACTTTATTGAATCCGTCAGCCCGGATATTTATATCCGTTACTTTATGGCTGCGGGCGCAGTAGGCGCATTGTACAAGATGAACGCCTCTATCTCCGGCGCCGAAGTGGGTTGTCAGGGTGAAGTGGGCGTGGCCTGTTCAATGGCCGCGGCCGGCCTGGCCGAACTGCTGGGCGCCAGCCCGGAGCAGGTTTGCATCGCGGCAGAGATCGGCATGGAGCACAACCTGGGGCTGACCTGTGACCCGGTTGCCGGTCAGGTTCAGGTTCCTTGCATTGAACGTAACGCCATTGCTTCCGTGAAGGCGATCAACTCGGCGCGTATGGCAATGCGTCGTACCAGTGAACCACGTGTCTCGCTGGATAAGGTCATCGAAACCATGTACGAAACCGGTAAAGACATGAACGCCAAATATCGCGAAACTTCTCGCGGCGGTCTGGCGATCAAAGTGCAGTGTGACTGACCCTCTAACCCCGCCTTCCGGCGGCAATGCTGGTCAGTTAAGGTGATATTGTTCCCTCTCCTTTGGGAGAGGGTTAGGGTGAGGGGATACATACTTACGCGAAAGCCCCTCACCCCGGCCCTCTCCCTCGGGAGAGGGGGACGCCCACTTAAACAACGTCGTACATCCTTATTCAGAACTTTGCTTAACTGAACGGCATTGCACCTTCCGGCGGGTTTTTTCTTCCTGCCCCTGAGCCAGTCAAATCATTGCCCCTTTTTAGTGACAACGTCACATCTGCTATTCAAAACCCTATCCCACAGTTAACCGGCAATTTAGCCCTCTGTTTCGCCAAATTTAAATAATTTATTGGGTTAACATCACTCTTGTATAACGACAGGCTAGAATTAGCCAAGTATCATTCATGGCAGTTTGGCCTGACGGTGATTCAGGGCTGGCTTACCGAACAAGGATTTAGCGATGTTGATGACCCAACTTGCCGTGAGCAAATACCGCTATTACCGTTGGCTACTGGCCGGGGCGGTCGGGTTGGCTATTCTGCTGTTATCGCTCTACACCCGTTATTATCAAGAGATTGGCACTATTGAACAAAACCGGCAGGTGCTCGCGACCCGCACCGTCGCCAAGATTAACGATCTGCTGGCACCGGCAATGCAACAGGCCGAGCGCTCCATGCCACTGCTGGGCTCCACCTGTGAAGAGGTGATGCCAACGCTGCGTTTTCGCGCTGCGCAAAACCAGGCTCTGCGGGCAATGCTGTTGGTTAAGGACGGGGTTATTTACTGTTCCAGCCTGTTTGGCACCCGTAAGTACCTTTTAAGCACTATTTTACCCAGCGTAGCAAACGATGGCGCGAAGCTGGTATTGCGCCCTTCGCTCTCTGTCGCCAAAGGCGTGCCGACCCTGATCATGTGGACCCCCGCGCAGCCGGATAACAACAGTAACGGCGTATTGCACGTGTTCAATATTGAGCTATTGGCGAACTTCCTGCTGGAACCTCAGGAACCCTACGCGCAGCGAGTAGTGCTGAACGTCGGCAACTACAGCCTGGAGTATGGGCGTCGGGAAATCCTGCGCAGCGATACCCTGACCACTGACCTGCGCTATACCGCGAAATCCACTCGGTATCCGTTCTCTATTTCACTGTTCGGCCCGCAGGCCAGCATGCTGGCGCTGGCGGCGCTGCCGCGCCATATCCCGCTGTCGTTGTTGATCAGTCTGCTGGCGGCCTATGTGGTGTATCTGCTCACCGCTAATCGCATGAGCCTGTCGTACCACATTGGTCATGCCATTTCCCGCCGCGAATTCCGTGTTTACTGTCAGCCCATCATCAATGCTGAAACCGGCCGCTGTGTCGGGGTTGAAATGCTGCTGCGCTGGAAAAACAAACGACAGGGCTGGATTTCCCCCGACGTGTTTATCCCGCTGGCGGAACAGCATGGCTTGATCATCGCTCTGACCCGTTACCTGATGAGCACCGTGGTGGAAAACCTGCAGTTGTTCCCGCCACGCCCGTCGTTTTATATCAGCATCAACGTCGCGGCCGAGCATTTCAACGGGGTGACCATTATCGATGATATCCGCCGTCTGTGGCTTCCTGCCCATCCTATGCCTTCGCTGATGCTTGAGTTGACCGAACGTACCGCCCTGTCGGAAATTCAGTATGAACAAATCAAAACGCTGAAGGAAATGGGCATCATGCTGGCTATCGACGACTTTGGCACCGGGCACAGTTCACTCAGTTACCTGAAAAAACTCAGCCCTGACGTGTTGAAAATCGACCGGGGTTTCACCGCGGCCATAGGTACCGATGCGATTAACGCCACCGTCACCGATACCATCATTACCCTGGCACATCGCCTGAAGCTGAAACTGGTGGCGGAAGGGGTAGAAACCGCCGAACAGGCGGATTATCTGCGTTCGCGCGAGGTGAACGCGTTGCAGGGGTTCTATTTCGCCAAACCGATGCCAATCAATGTATTCCCACTGTGGTTACAGCAGTATGAGTCGCGGTTGCGGGCGGTGAATCAGCGGGAGGAACGGCGGATGGAGCAGGAAAGCAAGCCGGAGGCGTGATGCCTCCGGCCCGTAGGTTACTGGTGCTCCTCGTCGTGAGGTTCAACTTTGGTAATACGCACCAGTTCAATGCGGTACTCGGACACGGCAACGACTTCGAAACGCAGCCGGTTAAGCTCCACCGTTTCACCCACCGCCGGCATTTGGCCGTAGTGGGACAGCAAGAACCCCGCCAGAGTGGCGAAGTCCGCCGTCGGACTGACCAGATCGTCGCAGTTCAGCGCCTGCTCCAGTGAGTGCAGGTCGGCGCCGCCCTTCACCAGCCAACTGGCGTCTTCCACCACGATATCCGGCGTTTCATCCTCGTCCGGGAATTCACCGGCAATCGCCTCCAGCACGTCCAGTGGCGTGACCAGCCCCTGCACGACACCAAATTCGTTGGTAACTACCACCAGACGCCCCTTGGCACGGCGCAATACCGCCAGCAGGTTAATCACATCCATGGTGTCCGGCACCACAATCGGTGGCGTACGCGCGGCAAACTCGGCGATATCCTCACCCCGCTCTACGGCCACCAGCAGATCCTTGGCACGCACCACGCCGATAATTTCATCCAGCGAGTCGCGGCACACCGGGAACAGGCTATGCGGCGTATCCAGCAGTTGTTCACGCACCTCTTCACGGGAACGATCGCAATCCACCCATGAAATATCGGTGCGCGGCGTCATCACGCTACGCAAAGAACGTGAGGCCAGCGTCAACACGCCACTGATCATATAACGTTCTTCCTCGGCGAAGGTTTCATTCACCGGTAGCGGTGCCGCTTCGTCAGTCTGCTGTGCGCGCTGCTGCCCCATCAGGCGCATGATCGCCTCTGCGGTGCGTTCACGCATCGGGCGATGAGCCTGATGTTTGATAAAGTTACGGCGGGCAATCTGGTTAAACAGCTCGATCAGGATCGAGAAACCAATTGCGGCATACAGGTAACCTTTAGGAATATGTAAACCAAAGCCTTCGGCGATCAGGCTAAGGCCGATCATCAACAGGAAGCTCAGGCACAGCACCACAATAGTAGGATGCGCATTAACGAAGTTGGTCAGCGGTTTGGAAGCCACCAGCATCACCACCATGGCGATGACAACGGCGGTCATCATAACCGGCAGGTCGTTCACCATGCCCACGGCGGTAATTACCGCGTCGAGTGAGAACACGGCGTCAAGGATCACAATCTGTACCACCACCGCCCAGAATTTGGCGTAGCCACGGTTGGCGCCATCCTGGTGCGTTTGCCCTTCCAGCCGTTCGTGCAGCTCCATGGTGGCCTTGAACAACAGGAACACACCACCAAACAACAGGATCAGGTCGCGACCGGAGAAGCTGAACTCCCCGACGCTAAACAGCGGCGTGGTCAGCGTCACCATCCAGGAAATCACCGACAACAGGCCAAGACGCATAAACAGCGCCAGCGACAAGCCGAGGATACGCGCTTTATCGCGCTGCTTCGGCGGCAGCTTATCGGCCAGAATGGCGATAAACACCAGGTTGTCGATGCCCAGTACGATTTCCAATACCACCAGTGTCAGTAACCCAGCCCAAATTGAGGGGTCCATTAGAAATTCCATATCAGACTCCGAAAAAAAGACAGGATGGCCGAGCGATGCTCAGGCGTGACGATGCCGACGCAGCAAAGGCGCGGACAGAAATAGCAAGATATCGGGATTGCAGTACCGGGGAATGGCCGAGCGGCCGTGTGATTTGTACTACGCCAGCAGGTGGCGGGTGGAACCTTGAAAAACAGTAACTTCGGTGACAGTCCATAGGGTGGGCTGAGGCCCTTCACTCCTGAATATGAAAGAAGAAATACTCTAGCAGGAATTTTTTGGCCGGCAAAGAAGCTTTTTTACCTTCTGCATCGTCTTGTAACAGCTCTGTTGTTTAATTCCGCAAACACCGGGTTAGGAGTAATCCGAGCGCTCAATAGCAGAGCAATGTCACAAAATTTATTTTTTCACTCACTAAAATAAATGGCGCTGGCGTGGATCAACGCGCACAGGCTTTTGAAACTGCGCGAGAAATGTTAACGGCGGGTTTCTAAATTTCTACCATAATGTATCTGAACCACGGAAGTGACCGCCAGCAATAAAATGAACTGAACCAACACACCATCCGTGCATGAAGTTCTATGAGGAGGTAGCGAGTGGCAATAGCTATTATCATCGGCACACACGGGACCGCAGCAGAACAATTGCTGAAGACCACGGAAATGCTATTGGGCGAACAGGATAACGTCGCTTTTATAGATTTCGTCCCCGGTGAGAATGCCGAAACGTTAATCGAGAAGTACAAGGGTAAAATCAGCGGACTAGACACCAGCGGTGGCGTCCTGTTCCTGGTGGATACCTGGGGCGGCAGCCCGTTCAACGCGGCCAGTCGCATCGCCGTCGATAAAGAGAACTATGAGGTCGTCACCGGGGTTAACATTCCGATGCTGGTGGAAACGTTCATGGCACGAGACGACAACCCTGGCTTCGACGAACTGGTCGCGCTGGCGTTGGAAACCGGCCGTGAAGGCGTGAAAGCGCTGAAAAAACCGGCCGAAGAGAGTGTTAAGCCCGCGGCACCACAAAGTGCTCCCACCGCTAAACCCGCCGCCCCTCAGGCGCCGCTGGGTCCCAATGACCATATGAAAATCGGCCTGGCCCGTATCGATGACCGTTTGATCCACGGTCAGGTCGCGACCCGTTGGACCAAGGAAACCGACGTCAGCCGTATCATCGTGATCAGCGACGAAGTCGCCGCCGACCACGTTCGCAAAACCTTGCTGACTCAGGTTGCCCCGCCGGGCGTCACCGCACACGTGGTCGACGTGGCGAAAGCTATCCGGGTGTGGAACAACCCGAAATATGCCGGCGATCGCGTGATGCTGCTGTTTACCAACCCGACCGATGTCTGGCGTTTGGTGGAAGCCGGCGTGGATATCAAATCGGTGAATATCGGTGGTATGGCGTTCCGTCAGGGCAAAACCCAGGTGAACAACGCCGTCTCGGTTGACGAAAAAGATATCGAAGCGTTTAAGAAATTAAACGAGCGCGGTATTGAATTGGAAGTTCGTAAAGTCTCGTCCGACAGTCGGTTAAAAATGATGGACCTGATTAACAAACTCAATTAATGGCGACAGCCAATAATTATTTTACTCAGAGATCTTTGGTCATAGGAGAAGTGCAATGGAGATTACCACTCTTCAGATTGTACTGATATTTATCGTTGCCTGTATCGCCGGGATGGGTTCCGTCCTCGACGAGTTTCAGTTCCACCGTCCGCTGGTCGCCTGTACCCTGATCGGCTTTATTCTCGGTGACATGAAAACCGGTATCATCATCGGCGGTACGCTGGAGATGATCGCCCTGGGCTGGATGAACATCGGTGCGGCGGTAGCGCCAGATGCGGCGTTGGCGTCAATTATTTCCACCATTCTGGTTATTGCCGGCGGACAAAGCGTCGGTGCCGGTATCGCCCTGGCCATTCCGCTGGCGGCGGCCGGGCAAGTGCTGACCATCATCGTGCGTACCCTGACCGTGGCCTTCCAGCACGCGGCGGACAGCGCGGCGGAGCGAGGCAGTTTGCGAGCCATCACCTGGCTGCATATCTCTGCCCTGCTGCTGCAGGCGATGCGTATTGCCATTCCGGCCGTTATCGTCGCTATCTCGGTGGGGACATCTGGCGTTCACGCGCTGCTTAACTCGATCCCGGAAGTCGTCACCAGCGGCCTGAACATCGCCGGCGGGATGATCGTGGTGGTTGGTTATGCCATGGTGATCAACATGATGCGTGCCGGCTACCTGATGCCATTCTTCTACCTCGGCTTCGTTACCGCTGCCTTCACCAACTTTAACCTGGTCGCCCTCGGCGTGATCGGCGTGGTGATGGCCGTGCTTTATATCCAGCTCAGCCCGAAATACAACAAGTCTCAGGTAGTCCAGGCTGGCCCGGCAAATGCCAACGACCTCGATAACGAACTCGACTAGGAATAGGTGAGAGAAATGGTTGATACAACAGCTCAAAAGAAACTCACGCCGGCCGATATTCGCGGTGTGTTTATGCGCTCGAATCTGTTCCAGGGTTCATGGAACTTCGAACGTATGCAGGCGCTGGGTTTTTGCTTCTCAATGGTGCCGGTGATCCGTCGCCTGTATCCGGAAAATAACGACGACCGCAAACAGGCGATCAAGCGCCATTTGGAGTTCTTTAACACCCACCCTTACGTGGCGGCGCCGGTCCTTGGCGTTACCATGGCGATGGAAGAACAGCGCGCTAACGGCGCGCCTATCGACGATGCGGCCATCAACGGTATCAAAGTCGGTTTGATGGGGCCTTTGGCCGGTGTCGGCGACCCGATTTTCTGGGGTACCGTACGTCCGGTATTCGCTGCGCTCGGCGCCGGCATTGCCATGAGCGGCAGCCTGCTGGGCCCGATTCTGTTTTTCGTCCTGTTCAACCTGGTGCGCCTGTTGACCCGCTATTACGGCGTGGCCTACGGTTATCGCAAAGGCGTGGATATCGTTAATGATATGGGCGGCGGCTTCCTGCAAAAACTGACGGAAGGAGCGTCCATTCTTGGCCTGTTTGTCATGGGGGCTTTGGTTAACAAGTGGACGCACGTGAATATCCCGCTGGTGGTGTCGAAGATCACCGACCAGACCGGGCATACCACGGTGACCACGGTGCAAACCATCCTCGACCAGTTGATGCCGGGCCTGGTGCCGCTGCTGCTGACCTTCGGCTGTATGTGGCTGCTGCGCAGGAAAGTGAATGCGTTGTGGATCATCATTGGCTTCTTCGCCATCGGTATCTTCGGTTATTGGGTAGGTCTGCTGGGTCTGTAAGCGTTTTAACCGCCGGGGGGAAACCCCCGGTTTGAGTTTGATATTTAGCCCGAGATACCCGGGCCTAGCGCACCGAGGGGCGCTCCGGCAACTAAAGTTGCGACAACCCCTTCGGCACGCTCTCCCTAATAACTGGCTCTGCCAGCCGTCTGCCCGGGGAAACCCCCGGTTTTTTTATTTGTGGAGTTGAAAGATGTCGCTGACCGATGGCGTATTACTGATTTTCACCGCGCTGATGCTGGTGTATGCGATTTACGACGAGTTCGGCATGAACCTGCTGAAAGGCAAAACCTTGCTCAAGGTGCAGTTAAAGCGCCGGAATCGGATTGATTGCCTGATATTTGTCGGCCTGATCGCCATTCTGCTCTACCGAAATGTCACCACCCAGGGTGCGGTAATAACCACCTATCTGCTTATTTCTTTAGCACTGATCGCCATTTATATTTCTTATATCCGCTGGCCCAAGATGTTGTTTAAAGCGCAGGGTTTCTTTTATGCCAATGCCTTTATTGAATATAACCGGATTAAGGCTATGAATTTATCCGAGGATGGCATCCTGGTGATAGATCTTGAGCAGCGTCGGTTGTTGATTCAGGTCACTCAATTAGACGACTTGGAAAAGATTTACCACTTTTTTGTTGAAAATCAGTGAGTAAAAAACAATTTCAATCCTTCCCCCGTGTTGCCCCGCGCTGTATGTGGATATTTAATCATCAGCGCACATGGCTACCTGATGATTATTTACGCAATATTGTTGCACTCGCCTACATTATATTCCTTCTTATACACTTCATTAATGAAAACCATTATCAATTTCAAACCAATGCCCATGGGGAATAAGGGTTGTTGGTAACGGAATTAATATGCTATGGTTGCGCCGTCATTGGGGAGTAGCCGGTTTCTGGATAATAAAACGCCAGAAACGCCCGTATCAACATACTCGTTTTATACATTAAAACGTGGTGCGGGCAGCCAGGTAAGGTTGGCGAGACCATAGACACGTAACTCCGTCGTATGGTTGGGGGTGGGTTACGTGTATATGGAGCCGCCCGGCCGAGGTTATTTTTCATGAACTTGTCAGCTACACTCATTCTCGCTTTTGGCATGTCTATGGATGCGTTCGCCGCATCAATTGGCAAAGGTGCCAGCCTGCATCAACCCCGTTTTCGTGAAGCACTACGCACCGGACTTATCTTCGGCGTGGTAGAAGCCATTACGCCGATTATCGGTTGGGGCATCGGCTTATTCGCCAGCCAATACATTATGGAGTGGGATCACTGGGTCGCCTTCTCGCTGCTGTTTATCCTCGGCATGCGCATGATCGTCGAAGGCGTCAGGAACCGGCCTGACGAAGTGGAAAAAGTGAAGCGTCACGGCTTCTGGTTATTGGTCGCTACCGCCATCGCTACCAGCCTCGACGCCATGGCTATCGGTGTCGGCCTGGCCTTCCTGCAGGTGAACATCGTACACACCGCCATGGCCATCGGCTGCGCCACCATGATTATGGCCACCCTGGGCATGATGATAGGCCGCTTTATCGGGCCGTTGCTCGGCAAACGCGCGGAGATCCTCGGCGGCGTAGTGCTGATCGGTATCGGTGTGAACATCCTGCTGGAGCATTTGGGCTATCTGGCCTGATAGCGCTGAACCCAAAGAAAACCTGCCCAACGGCAGGTTTTTTTGTTTGTGGCCCGTCACTCTCTTTGCTCATTCCTCACCGACGCAACTGGACGAGCCGCTAAATTTATCGCTAAACGCCAACCAATGGCGGTGAATAATGACAGCCCAAGGGCACCGTACACCGCAGTCTGAATACCGCCGGCCTGCGAAAGGGAGGTCGACATCAGCGCCCCAAAGATGGCCACGCCAAAGGCCGAACCGCTCTGACGGGCGGCATTGAGTACGCCGGCTGCAATCCCCGCCCGTTCATTCGCGACATCATTCATCAATGCCGATGTGGCCGCCGGGGTAATGATACCGGCCGCCAGACCAAGCAACGGAAAAGACAAGGCAATGCGCCAGTAGGGCGGGCTTTCCGCCAGCGCCAGTAAACCGACAAAACCCAGCGCATAGAGCAACAAACTGCAATAAACCACTCGCCCGCCCCCCCATGCCCGCACCAGCCTGCCAGAAATAAAACTGCCCAGCGTGACCATCATCGTCAGGGGGAGAAACGCCAGGCCAGACTGTAATGGCGTCCAGCCCCGCACCCGCTGAAAATAGAGGCTAAGCAGAAAAAATGCGCCGTAGAACACCAGCGCCGAGACTAACGAAACCAGCGCAGAGGCAGAAAACAGGGTGCTACGGAACAATGTCAGCGGCAGCATCGGCTGCCGGTGCCGCCGTTCGATAACCACAAATCGCCACCAACTCAGGGCAGCGATAGCCATACCGCCGAGGATCCAACCAGAACACCAGCCAAGCCTGGTGCCTTCGATCAGCACCCACACTGAGCTGGCTAACGCCAGGATCACCGCGCCCTGCCCGGCATAATCCATTTGTCGCAAGGCCGGTACCGGACGCCGAACTTCAATTCGCAGGGTAAGACCTATCCCCAGCACAATCACCGGAAGATTGATCCAAAACAGGCTGCGCCAGCCCCATAGTTCGATAAGCAAGCCGCCGACCAGCGGTCCCGCCGCCATCGCCACGCCACCACATCCGGCCCACACGCCAATCGCCCCTGCCCGCTGCCTGGCATCGCCGAATGCCGCATTAAGCAGCATCAATGAACTGGGTACCAGCAACGCGGCGCCAACCCCCTGGCAGACTCTGGCCGCCACCAGTACGGGCAGGGTTTCTGCCAGGCCGCAAATAACCGAAGCGCCGGCAAAAACCGTCAGCCCGCCAAGGTATAGCCTTGTGGCCCCCAACCGATCCCCCAGTGCTCCGCCGCTCAGTAACAGGCTGGCAAACGCCAACGTGTAGGCATTGACTACCCACTGCAGGCCACTCAACCCTGCCCCAAGTTCGCCGGCGATCGACGGCAGAGCAACGTTTACAATCGAAGTATCGAGAATAACGATGACATAACTGAGGCTGGTCGCCATCAGGACCGATTTTTGATGTTGATTCAAGCTTGCCACTCGCAGCGGCCCCCGGCTGAAGAAATAGGCGTTGACTATAAACAACGATTAGCCTGGAATAGTTCGAGCCGTATCGAAGCGTGCCTTAAGCGCTTAAAATATCACCGACCATCCTGGGAGGATAACGTCGTGGGCCAACACAATATTGCCACCGTGGCACATCTGATTGCCGAACCGGTGCGGGCGGTGATGCTGATCGCACTGGCCGACGGCAATGCCCTGTCCGCCAGTGCCCTGGCAGAGACCGCAGGCGTCACCCCGCAAACCGCCAGTTCACATCTGGGCAAACTGCTGGATGGCGGGTTGCTGAACGTCGAACAGAGGGGCCGCTACCGCTATTATCGCCTTGCCGGGCCTCATGTTTCACATCTGCTGGAAAGTCTGGCATCGATAGGGCCGGTTACGCCGGCCTGGCGCAGCACGCCCAATCGCTCGGCACGGGAGATGCGCTTTGCGCGCTGCTGTTACGATCATTTAGCCGGAAAGGTCGGCGTAGCGATAACGCGCCGCCTGCTGGAACAGGGGTTGATGGTCGAAAAAGACCTGCAAGAATATTCACTGACGCCCGCAGGGGCCGACTGGCTGCAGGAGCTAGGGGCTGAGGCCGCCGCGTTGTCGTCCGGTGATGTGGGTAAAGGACGCCAATGCCTGGACTGGACCGAGAGACAATATCATCTTGCAGGGCCGCTGGCGGCTCACCTGCTCAATGCTTTCTGTCTGTGGGGTTGGCTGCAACGGCTGCCGTCCTCCCGAGCGCTCGCGGTGACGCCAAAGGGCTGGGTGGCGTTGAAAACGCATTTCGCCCTCACCCCTGACAGCCTGGAAGACGAGCGGACCAATGACCCGGCCGTCTGTCCACCAGCTTAATCGGGCTGGCGGCGGTACAACGCGATAACAAAATCGGTTTCGCAGGCGAAGGCCTCACAGCCACTCAGGTGCTGCTGAACCTCAGGCGAGGCGCGCCAGGCGAATGGCGTCATCTGCAGCAGGTTGGCCGCCTGTTCACCCGGCAGCGTCATCGGGTATGCCAATGACTCCACTCGTTCGCAGTCAAAACCGGCAAACTGCTCATCCTGTTCGACATGCAGTTGCACCTGCTGATACACCTGCTCTTTCAATTGATACAGGTGACGTGGGCCAGGCGATACCGTAACCACCACCCCACCGGGTTTTACTACCCGAGCCAGTTCTTCGGCTTTGCAAGGGGCGTAAATACGCAGTATGGCGTCCAGAGAAGCATCAGCAAACGGCAGCCGGTGGCTCGACGCCACGCAGAATGAGACCGTCGGGTAACGCTTGGCCGCATAGCGGATCGCCACCTTGGCGACGTCCAGGCCATAAACGGTGATATTACGCTGCTGCGCCAACCGGGCAGCCACTTCCGCCGTGTAATAGCCTTCGCCACAGCCGATGTCCAGTAACGCCTGCGCATCGCTCGCCAATGCCTGATCCAACAGCTCAGCCACCCGCTGCTGCAAGGGTTGATAGAAACCCGCATCAAGGAACGCACGCCGCGCCTGCATCATTTCCGCGCTGTCTCCGGGCTGCTTTGAGCGCTTGTGCTGTACCGGCAGCAGGTTGACATAGCCTTCTTTGGCGCAGTCAAACTGATGGTTAGCGTCGCAACGCCATTGCAGATGAGAAAGATGAAGCGGCTGATGACACAGAGGGCACTGATAAGACATGGCTTGGATTCCAGAGAGATACGGCGCGGCTAGTCTAAAGAAGCCTTCTGTACGATGCAAGACAGATGCCGCAAGCCCCTAGCCAGGGAGGAAAAAAACTGGCTACACTGACGTTAACTTTTCTTACGCAGGCAAAGACGTGATATGACCGATTTTTCCCCACTGCTCAACGCCATTCCATCCATCCAGCACGGTTTCGGCAACAAAAGTGCGCTGCTGCCAGGCCATCTGTTGGCCTATCGTTCTACCCTGCCGGAAAAAAAACAGGTGCATGGCACACGCATTGTTGACGTGACCCAGGCGGAACAACAGTGCGGCGAAGCCGATGGTTTCTATACCACTGAGCCTGGCATTCTGCTGAGTGTGTTAACGGCAGACTGCCTGCCGGTGATTTTCAGCCGCAACGACGGCTCTGCCATTGCTGCCGTCCATGCCGGTTGGCGTGGCCTGCTGGATGGCATACTGGAGCAACTGGCGGCGCGCATCAGCCGTGATGACTCGACTGCTAACTGGGTGGCCTCCATTGGCCCTGCCGCCGGCCCCTGCTGTTACGAAGTCAACGAGGAACTGGTCGCGCGCTTCAAGCAACAGCTGCCACTGCCCGCGGCCTTAATCAGCCCACGCTTTCGCCACCTGGACCTGGCCACCATCGCCGAATCCAAACTGCGCGAACTGGGTTTTTCCGCCGTTGACCATGCCGGTAGCTGCACCATCTGCACCCCCAACACGGATCCGCGCCAGCCACAGCGTTTTAAATACACCAGCTACCGGCGCAACAGCCACCGACGCGAACAAGATCCCACTCATCCGGGGATTAGAGGGCGCAATCAGTACGCGGGAATTATTATTACCGGCGGATAACAGAAACGAAAAAACCCGCACTGAGGCGGGTTTTTTGTACAGCTGACGCTGATTAGATTGCAGTAACGTTTACTGCAGATGGGCCTTTCTGGCCATCTTGGATTTCGAACTCAACGTTCTGGCCTTCAGCCAGGGTTTTGAAGCCGTTACCCTGAATTGCAGAGAAGTGTACGAACACGTCTTTGCTGCCGTCAGCTGGAGTGATGAAACCGAAACCTTTAGATTCGTTGAACCACTTAACTTGACCTTTGATCTTTGCCATCTTGAGTATTTCCTTTGGATTGTTTAAACCGCCCGGAGGCGTTACATAGACAAACTAGAGTCGTTACTGCTTGAGGCACTAAGATAAGGATCGGCAGAGAAGCGGTATTCAACGCTAACGTTTTTACTCAGAACTTCTTTACTGAAAATGCCACACATATACAGAACTGTACCTCGTTTTACCCAGATGCGTTATCACATACTCTGTATTCGATGGCAAGCCATTTTTAATCACTGGTGGAGCTGTCGCACATATTTGAAACGGTCGAGAGCAACATAAGCTTAAATAGACTAAAAGAGGTTGAAGCCTTAGCTATTTTCTGCTTAACAATGGCACCCCGCTACACTCCGCACCCAGACTGAATTTTAACAATTCTTTCATCCGATTGAACAATGTATGTGGCAACATATAACCCCTGACGGACGCTTAGAACGTTAAAAATTTTGAATCTTTATGGTATTTCTTATAAAACTTTTGAATATCGATGAACGGGTACATTTGATATCGGATGATCCGACCATCGGCCCGCCATCCGGACGGCCCAACGCTGCTACCGCCTCACGTCGGCGACTTCACTCGCTTGTGACAACGAAATAATACTGAAGATCATTATTGCCCTCAGTGAGGGTGCGCACAATTTGTGCAGCGGAGTTCTCGCGACAAAAATCAAATAACGTGCCACTTTATAGTGCATAAGCATGCAAAATCAGAATTTACGCACTATTGCCGTGCGGTGGCAGAGAAATACATTACTGTCTGCGAGGGTTAAATAACGGCAATAATCTTGAGAACAATGGGAATCCATAGCTGAATTAAATCTTAAAATCGGCATAGGTATTTACGCCATCAATAACAATGCCATGTGAACGTATTTATTTTATCTTTTCCTACGCGTTGCCCCTATTCATGCCAACAGGTTACGTCAGACGCGGGATAAGCCAGGCCCTGCACCACCGAATGGCTACAACCCGCATTGGGACTGGCCTGCAGACGGTGACGACAACAGCCCCCGCCACACAGGACCAGGAATAACGCTTAAGAGTTAGCATCAAGCGCAATGCGCTCGCCAATTTTGATGGGCCGAAACTGGTGCTGCTCTATTCCCGCCGCACTCAGAGCCAGATTTAATTGCTGCGGCGGTTCATCCAACGACTCATCGGCCAACTCAAAAACGCCCCAATGGATCGGAATGACCCGCGGCGCATTTAATTGTTGATACAGCGTCACCGACTGCTGCGGATCCATATGTTGTTCCTGCATGAACCAACGTGGTGCGTAGGCGCCAATCGGTAATGCCGCCACGTCAAACGGCCCTAAACGGGTGCCAATATCTGCCAGGCGATCCGAATAACCGCTGTCTCCGGAAAAATAGAAACGCAGCGCCGGATGATGAATCACCCAACCGCACCAGAGAGAGCGATTGCGGTCCCACAGGGTACGCATGCTCCAGTGACGCGCCGGCGTGCAATAGAAAGTCAAATCGCCCAACTGCAGGCTATCCCACCAGTCCAGCTCTTCTACCCGTTGCAGCCGGTAACGTCGGAACCAGTTTTTCAGCCCCAAGGGCACAATAAAGGTCGCGTGCGGAAAACGCCGTGCCAACTGCCGCACGGTGCGCCGATCGAGATGGTCATAGTGATTGTGGGAGATTAAAACCACGTCTACTGCCGGCAACTGTTGCACCGTCAACGGCGGCGGTGTTTTGCGCTTTGGGCCATAGAAACTCAGCGGCGATGCACGTTCAGACAATACCGGGTCGATCAGGATGTATCGGCCATCCAGGCGCAGCAGCATTGAGGCGTGCCCCAACCACCAAATGCTGTTATCGCTGCCGCCAAGGTCGGCACGTTGCCACCAGCGCTGGGTAAACTGCTGATAGCCCATCTGCGGAGGTTTGGGCAACCCCTGCTGTTTACGCTCATTCTGCCAGCGTTTCAAATCCCCATCCCGACGCTGCGAAGGCTCCGGGTTACGAAACCCCTGCGGGGTATGGTGCGTTTTGCCGGCATCATAGTAACGATTGGTTATCTTCAAATTGCTCTCCCGACCACTGCGGACACCCAACACGGGCAGGTGAATAACATAACAAGATACTCGATCGGCGTGCTTTGTGAACCGTGCTCACCTTGAGTGACCTTTTCGGGTATTGTGTTGTCACAGTCTCTGTGAGAATGCCAGGGCCGACTAGAGCCTGTTAAGCATCTCTTAAGATCCTTGTGATTTACTTATAGGACATTCAGAAAAGGAGAAGTTATGAGCCGTTCTACATCACGCAAGTCACGTGTTCGATTGGGCCGTATCCGTAGCGCGATGCTGGCACAGATGCAGTATTGGAAAATGTATGCCGCGATGAAACTGCGCCGGGTACGCGTACCGGCACCGCTGGTGCTGCTGCTGGGTGCGCTGGTGAGTTTCTTCATGCTGGGCGTACTGATGCTGAGCGTGGTGGCTATCGATGTCATCACCACCCTGTTCCTGCTGTGCAGGAAACTGTTGGGATTGGGCCGCGCCAACCCAGGCAATGCCTTTATGCCGCGCAGCTAATGGATGGAACGGAGGCGCCAGATAGCGCCTCCGTTAAAATTACCGCCGTACTTTAGTGCCTTTGCGGCGCGTCAGCATAAAACCAACCCACAACAGCAAGATCCACACCGGCATCAGTAATACCGAGATACGGATCCCCTCGCTGAAATACATAATCACCAGAATCAGGCTCAGGAACACCAGGCACAGATAGTTGCCGAAGGGGTACCACAAGGCCTTGAAGACCGGGATCACGCCCTGGCGGTTTTTCGCCGCGCGGAATCGCAGGTGTGCCAGACAAATCATCACCCAGTTAATCACCAGAGTGGACACCACCAGCGCCATCAGCAATTCAAACGCCTTACCGGGCATGACATAGTTGATCAATACGCCGATGGAGGTCACCAGCGCCGACAGCGCGATCGACAATACCGGGACACCACGCTTATTCACCCGGGTCAATGCCTTGGGCGCATTCCCCTGTGTCGCCAGCCCGAACAGCATACGGCTATTGGCATAGACCCCGCTGTTATACACCGACAGCGCTGCAGTCAGCACCACCACGTTCAGCAGGGTCGCCACCAGGTTGCTGTTCAACGCATGGAAAATCATCACGAACGGGCTGCCGCCTTCCACCACTTTGTGCCAGGGATAGAGTGAAAGCAGTACCGTCAACGAACCGATATAAAAAATCAGGATGCGGTACACCACCTGATTGGTGGCCTTGGGAATGCTGCGACGCGGATCGGCCGCTTCGGCGGCGGTAATACCCACCATCTCCAGCCCACCGAATGAGAACATGATCACCGCCATCGCCATCACCAACCCTTCGATGCCGTGTGGCATAAAGCCGCCCTGCTCCCACAGGTTGTTGATACTGGCTTGCGGACCGCCGTTGCCGCTGGCCAAAAGCCAGGCACCGAAAACAATCATGCCGACAATCGCCACCACCTTGATAATGGCAAACCAAAACTCGGTTTCGCCGTACAGCCGCACATTAACCAGGTTGATCAGATTTATCAGGACAAAGAATACCGCGGCGGAAACCCAGGTAGGGATGTCCGGCCACCAATATTGAATGTAGATGCCAACCGCGGTCAGTTCGGCCATGCCGACCAAAATGAACATCGCCCAGTAGTTCCAGCCGGAAAGAAAACCGGCAAAATCACCCCAGTATTTATAGGCAAAGTGGCTGAACGAACCCGCAACCGGCTCTTCAACCACCATCTCACCCAATTGCCGCATGATCAAAAAAGCGATAAAGCCGCCGATGGCATAGCCCAGCAGCACCGAAGGGCCAGCCATTTTAATGGTCTGTGCAATGCCGAGAAACAGGCCGGTACCAATGGCGCCGCCCAGGGCGATAAGTTGTATATGTCTGTTTTTTAAACCGCGTTTTAGCGGGGTATCCTGCTGCTGACCGCCCATCTTATCCTCATATGGCGTGGGATCCTGTCGCTTTTGCGCAAGATTTCGCCAATCAATAAATGTATCTGCGGGCGGCTTTTTAACACTTAACCCCGTGAGCATCAAGGAGTAGCGCCCCGGCAAGGATGGCCAGGGCGCTATTTTAGACTGGGAGTAACCCTATAGAGAGGAGGTTTTTAGCCGGACAGGCCGCACAACTTGGTCAGATTGCGCGCGCCAATCATCAGCGTAGCGACGTAGGACTGACGTCGCGTTACCACTTCGACCGCCACGCGATCGTTTTGATATTTTATCAGATAGGTTGACGGCCAGCCCTGTCGGCGCTGACCGAAGCTTTCGGCATGACGATCGATTGCCGCATGGGCAACCACCAGATGAGACAAGTTTTTATCACCTTTAATAATGCGCTTCATAAACAGGCTCCGCCAGAGACAAGTTCTGTTGTCATAAAAAGGGAAAGTCATCAGTAATTCTGGTGTTTCAACGTACCATTTCGTTAGTTTGCTGGCTCAGCAGGAAACAGATCATTGCCGCGCGCAGTGGGCTGCTGCAATCCGCCTGCCACTCGCCACGCTGGGTGCTCATGCGTGCCTGCCACTGCGAGCTATCGCTTTGAGTATCGGCATTCAGACTGATTTTATTGGCGCAGATAATCGGCCAGGCATCGGAGGGGTTCTTGCAATAATCTTTACCTTTCACGCCGCCGTAAGGATACCACTTGTCCGGGTTTTCTCCGGTGATCAGCGCAATGCTGCGGTTCACTTCGGCGTCGCTTTCTTCATACCATTTAATCATCGGCTTTATCCATCTTTCGTAGAGTTGGCGCTACATTACGACGCCAATACGACAGATTTATGACAATGGGATGGCTTTTCATATTATCTATACTAATGTTTTTCGGCGCAACGCGGGTGGCACTGCCACCCGGCAGAAAGTTTGATTAACGCTCGGGGATAAAACCTTTGAAATCCAGCGCCGGGCTGAGATCGTCATCGTCCGTTACGCTATCGCCGCGCGCGCTTTGCGCCAGGCTTTTCAATAACGCGGTTTGTTGACGCTGCTGCTCGGCAATTTCCTGCAGCAGGCGGATCTGCTCATTGGCTCGCACACTGGCGCGATTCACCAGGAACCAGATCCATAATCCCACCAACAATGCCAACACGGCGACAACCAGCGACACCAGGCTATTCGGACCAAAACCTAAATCGTACATGGACAACCCTATCTACTGCTAAAAACAGGCGGACATCTTAGCACTCCGGGCGCAGGCTCGAACATCCCGATAGAAAATTGTTACGCACCGCTACGCAACTCACCAGGGAACGAAACGGGTGACGGAGCAAACTCCCAACGCAAATGTGCCCCCCGCATCGCAATAGCTATCCAGCGCCAACAGATAAAAGAACAGGCAGGCAGCAAGGAAGGCTATTATCACGAGGATTTTTTTCCGCAACAAATTTAGCAGCCTCATTGTTATCTTGATAATTTGTTCCGAATGTATCACAGCCAACTTAAACGAACTTTAACCTGTCGTTTAGAAACCAGTGCCAGCACCACTTTTCAGATTGTTACCATTGCGGCCCGTTCTTCCGCATGGCTATATCGCAACGAAGATAAATAACAAGGAGTCACAATGGGTAAGCTGATTAAATGGGCGGTTCTGCTGGCGGTAGTTTATGGCGCGTTTTTGTTCTCGGGATATGGCGTATTGGTCGGCAGCAATAAAAACGTCGGGGGATTGGGATTGCAATGTAAATACATGACGGCACGCAACCTGGTGATTGCCCAGTATCTGCATGGTGACAACGGCCTGATTGGCGTTGCCGACTGCCCGCTGTTCAAGAAAGTCGAAACGGTGGTGGATTAATCACCACCGCCCAAACCGTCGCTCAGCGGCGGTTTCCCCTCAGTTGCGGGTAAACTTCATTTCAATCAGCGCGATCGCTTTTTCAATCGCCCGCCGGGTCACGGGATCGGCACCGGCTGGGTGAGTGGTAAAATCGATGTTTTTCAACTGGCTGGCCATCTTGTCCCGCACCTCGGTGGGTGCGATTACATCGATAACATCCAGGATCTGTTTGATCACCAATTGGCAGGCAACCAGGTCGGAAGCCAATTCCTGATCGTTGTTCAGCATGTCGGACATAATACCTTTCCTTCTTGATTCAGACGCCGCACACAATAGCATGCCGACTGGCGCTTTGCTGCTCCCTGGCCGTTTGCCGCTGAATTTTCAACGTTATTGCGCATTGGGCGTCAAAACACCCGGCTGAATTGACCTATACTTGGGGCTTGAGCGGCGCGCATTTCGGCGTATCCCTCAGCCACACCCAACAGGAGAAAGTTATGGCAAACCACAATGTGAAATCCTGGGCTACCGTGCGTGAGACTTCGGTTGAGATCGCCGAGGCCATTTTTGAACTGGCGAAAAATGACGAGGTTTTGGCACAAAAAATCTGGGAAGAAGGCAGTGACGAAGCGTTGCAAATGGCGTTTGCCAAAACCAGCGCCGACCAGCTGTACTGGGGCGAAGAAACCGTGGAGCGGAAAAACGTCTGATCGGCAAACGCTCGTCAATAAAAAGCCCGGGTCACTGATTGCCCAGGCTTTTTCGGTAGTCTGTCAGACCCCTTTTGGGGTCATGTTCTGCCCTGATTTCACGGCTCTTCACCTCCCACACCTTCCGCATTATTCATTCTCATCACCGGTGTCACCATAAAAGCGGCTACACCTACAATTACAACCAGAGTAATAATCACTGTCATTAACATGCGATCACCCCATCAACGCTGAATTGTCACGGCTGACTCTGCTTAGGCTGTTATTTTTTGCGACCTGACCCACTTCGGTAGCAGCGGCAGCGGGCAAGCCCAGATTAGCCGTTTTCCCTTCGGTCTGACAAGCCACCTGACAATGGTTTTTCCGAATAATTTCACCCGGGTGTCGGTGGCTTTTTTGTCCATGGCGGCAAGTTGTGTATACTTCAGCGCTATGTAGATCTCACACAGACGCACTGATGATACAAGAACACCACCTCTCATTGGTCTGCGCCCTCAGTAAATGGGTCGAAACTCACCTTGGAAGAGTGATCCATCTTGAAGAGCTGGCCGAATACTCCGGCTACTCTCTGTGGCACATGCAGAAGTTGTTCAAAGAAGCGACCGGGATTTCGCTGGGCAAGTACATCCGCGAACGCAGGCTGGCCGGTGCGGTTTACCAGTTGCGAAGCAGTGACGCCTCTATTTTCGACATCGCCCTCGATTTTGGTTTCGGCTCACAGTCACACTTCACTTATATGTTCAGAAAGCGCTTCGATATCACGCCTTATGATTTTCGTCAGGATTTAAGCGTGGATCTGCATATCGCTCCACCGCTGCACGTCATTCATCAAAAGACCGCCTGACCGACTTTCCCGCCGCCGCTAGCGGCGGGTTAATGCGTCCACAGTACCGCCACCAGGCCAATCAACGCGGGCAACGCCTGTACCCTGAGAATTTTACGGCTAGCCGTCAACCCGCCAAACACACCCGCCACCAGCACACAACCAAGGAAAAATAGCTGTATCGCAGGCTCGTCTCGCCAGACGCCCCATGCCAGTCCTGCCGCCAGAAAGCCGTTATACAGCCCCTGATTGGCCGCCAACACCCGCGTTGCCGCAGCAAACTCGGCGGTAGTGGCGAACACTCGTCTGCCGGTGGGCTTCTGCCAAAGGAACATTTCCAGGATCAGGATATACAGATGAATCGCGGCAATTAGCAGCACTATTATATTAGAAATAATTATCATTTTATTTTGCAGGGTTAATCAGGTATTAGGTTTAACAAGTATAACCACACTCTGAATATTGCGAATATTCAGACATAAAAAAACCCGCCAAGGCGGGTTTATTGCATAATCATTCAGAGTTAGTTAAGAACAACAACCAGCATCGCTGCGATCGAGATCCAAAAAGCCGCCGTTGCAATAACAACATGGGATAATCTTGCACGATAGAGTACTTGGCTCATAATGACCTCACAGGCTTCAGACTAGCGGTGGACAACATCACTTCTTGAGATTTATCTTAATCCACTGCTCCGACCTTTTATTTGCGCCAGATCACTATTTACCAGATAAACTATATTTACGCCCAAACATGGAATTTCGATCACATTATTTTAACGTTAATAGAGCGAAATGAATAAAACCATTAGTTTGTTATAGCCTGATGATATCAAACATCGCTCCAGGGCAGGCGGGGCGCGGCCATGCGCGGGCCGGAATAGCCTACAACATCGGGAAAACGCCTATTCCCCTGCTCCCAGTCATGCTGCGCACGGGCAATCTCCTGCTTGTTGTGCCCAACAAAATTCCACCAAATGAGAATCTCTTCGCTTAATGGAACTCCGCCGATTAATAACCCCCGGCTTCCTTTCTTGGCATGTAACCCGATACGGTTAAGATTCTTACCTAAATAGGCAAACTCATTGGGTGAAAAATTTTCATCATTAAGCTCAAATGCACCAATAAGGGGCAAAAAGCCTATTTCAAAATCTTCACGCAGGGGCAACTGCAAATAGCCGTCGGCCTGCCATTCCAGATCAATGGCGATTAATGGTGAAAGAGTAAACACCGGAGAGCGATATTGTTCAAACTCCCCCACCAACAAAGTCTGTTTGACCCCATCACTGACCCAACATGGCAAATCAGGATAATGATCAAAACGCGGCGCCAAATCGGCATGTTCGGCAGGCAAGGCGATCCATAATTGCGCGGCATGCAAACGCCGCTGTTCTCCGGTTGATTGCTCGGTATGCGTGATACCCTGCCCTGCGGTCATTAGATTGACCTGGCCGGGCCGTATAATCTGCTCACTGCCCAGGCTGTCACGGTGCAGCACTTCCCCTTCAATCATCCAGGTAAAGGTCTGCAGACCAATATGCGGGTGCGGGCCAACATCCATCCCCTGCGAAGAACCGCTGAAAACCGAGGGTCCGGCATGGTCGAGAAAGCACCAGGCACCCACGGTGCGCCGCTCACGGGTAGGCAAGGCACGATTAATCCCTATGCCGCCGACTTCGGCATTGCGTACGGCAATACGTTGGATCTGACGGACACCGTCAACCACGGGACAATCACGGGAAGATGAAGAATGAGTTGGGCGGGAATTGCTCATGATAAAACGCCTCCAGAACGTCACACAGGTGAGTGAGTAGCCGGATGCCAGCTTAGCATGAGCCGGCATCCAGAACGCAACCTGTGAGGCCCTGGCGCTAGGACGACTTGATATAGCAACCCTTTATATCGACCTCATCGCGCGCATGCTTCAGATCGGAGAAGTAAGTCACACCAAAGAGTATTGATACCACTAACAACACGGAAACCAGCAAGCCGATAACGGCCAACAGTTTGGTTTCATCGTGGAGATTGTGCTCCATTTTATCCCCTGTATTGAAAGACGTCATGTCAGCCACAGCGTGACTGACAGCGTAAAGATGATCAGGGAGCAAGACGCTATCGCCAGCACAATGACAGCAAATTGCGCATCTCCCAAAGTTTCACGGTAGTTTTTATCTTGTGAGGTATTACGTTGTTGTTTCACAGAATCTATCTTAACTCATCACGCGTTAACGTTTTTGTGAGGGGTGATTGATAAAAGCCCGTCATTGCGGGTTTATCAGATTCCGCGCCAATACCGCTCAGACCTCAAGAGTGGCAAGACGCTATCAATTTTCCTGCCGAGGGTCAACATTGGCTCAGAACTGAGATAGCGTAGAACCTATAGCATTCGAAAATCTTATTACTACTAGAAGATAATTAGCCTAAGTTATACTAAATAAAATAAAAAAGCCCGACCAAAGATCGGGCCAGGCATAGGCTGTCGTTGTTACTCAGGGATACGCAGTACCTGCCCCGGATAGATTTTGTCCGGGCTGGACAACATTGGCTTGTTCGCTTCGAAAATCTTGTTGTACAGATTGGCGTTGCCATACACTTCTTTCGAAACTGCGCTCAGGGTGTCGCCCTTTTTCACGGTATAGAAGCGGCTTTCTGCAGCAGCCTGTTCAACCGACACCTTGTCTTCCACACCGCTGATGCCGGCGACATTCCCTACGGCCACCAGGATTTTCTCTTTCAGCTCCTGGCTGACTGCGTCCCCGGTCACCACCGCTTTACCGTCAACCACCTGCACATCAACCTTGTCGATACCCGGCAAACCGGTTTTATTGAGGTGATCCTTCAGCTTGGCGCTTTGGTCTTCAGCAGTGGCATTGCCGGTCACTGTGTCCCACAGTTTTTCGCCCGCTTCTTTGACGAAGTTAAACAAACCCATATTCACTCCTTTCGATGGTTACAATGTTGCATTGACTTAAGGCTAGTTAAGCTTAGCACTGCAAGAGGGATATTCCATTGGCCCTGAGGTATTAAGCGGTTAGAGTAATCCGAAAGTGCCATCCTGGGTTGCCAATCGGCCCGGTTGCAGCAAGCCCGAGATGAAACAATCGCCGACTTTACCTACAATAAGGTTATGGAAGAGTCGATGAAGGACATGAGACGCGATGTACGCCTTGGTGATGTTTGTCTGTTATCTGGATGGTGGCTGCGCCGATATCGTGGTTGACGTACTGCGCGATGAACGCCAGTGCCTGATCAGCATGAAAGAACAGAACCTGCGCCATGCCGGTTGTTTTCCGTTTGAAGATTTTATCGATGGTTTCTGGTTACCTGCCAACGAATATGCCCCGATGTAAGAGGTCGGACAACTTTTCCGCTATTCTCCTTTGAGGAATTTCCTAATTCATCGGAAAATCGGTATACCGACGATGTTTTATGCCGCCAGTTTGCTAAATTGCCTCACCCGAACGATATGGAGACGGTGTCATGCCCGTATCTACCCTCTCAAACGAACATTATGAAGCCCTGCTACGCGACGTCAGCCTGGTGGTCGGCGGCGCAGTGATCCAGCTGATCAATCTCAATAAAAAAATTTCCGGTAATAATATTCTGGCCCATTTGGTGAACGAGATTGAGCATGAGACCAATCAACAGCGCTCTGCCACATTGCGCTCGGCCATTGAAGTGATGGGGCAAGCCCCCAGAGGATAGTGGCTCCCATAAAAGAAAAGGCAGAGCTAGCGCTCTGCCTCATTACCCTTTGATCCCGACACAGGAGAAGGTAATAGCGTTGAAACTTAGAAACGATAGGTCAGGTTCACTGCCACGATATCGTCGGTGCTCAGTTTCAGCTTGTTATCGTCGTTCAACTGGTTGATTTTATAGTCAACATAGGTGTACATGTTTTTGTTGAAGTAGTAAGTCGCACCCACTTCCACGTATTTCACCAGATCGACGTCGCCAATCCCTTCGATATCCTTGCCTTTGGACTGCACGTAGGCCAGAGATGGACGCAGACCGTTTTCAAACTGGTACTGAGCCACAACTTCGAAGTTCTGCGTTTTGTTGGCGAAGCCGGAAATGCCGTTGCCGCTGATTGGCGTCATGTTACGCGTATCGGCGTACATGGCGGCCAGGTAAACCTGGTTGGCGTCATACTTAATTGCCGTGGTCCAGGCTGTTGCGCTGTCGCCTTTACCGTACTCGGATTCTTTCTGCTTGCTGGTGCGGTTGGAGTCAGAGAATGCCGCCGCTACGCCGATGCCGGAACCGCCGATGTCCTGATAATCCAGGGACATGCCGTAACCGTCGCCGTTTTGCTTGCTCACGGCACGACCGTCACCATCGTTTTTACCCTGGTACTGCAACGCCAGGTTCAGGCCTTCCACCAGACCGAAGAAATCACGGTTACGGTAGGTTGCCAGACCGTTGGAACGTGCGGTCATGTAGTTATCGGTGTAGCTGTAGGAGTCACCGCCGAATTCCGGCAGCATGTCGGTGTAAGCTTCTGCGTCGTACACTACGCCGTAGTTACGACCGTAATCGAATGAACCGTAGTCAGCAAACTTCAGACCGGCAAAGCCCAGACGGGTTTTGGTGCCCGCGGTACCCTGTCCTTCGTCGTGGTTGGCCTGGACGTTGTATTCCCACTGGCCGTACCCGGTCAGTTGATCATTGATTTGCGTTTCGCCTTTAAAACCCAAACGGACATAAGTCTTGTCGCCGTCTTCGGATTTATCATCGCTGAAAACATGTTTGGCCGCTACACGACCATAGAGGTCGAGTTTATTGCCATCTTTATTATAAATTTCAGCCGCGTTGGCAAAGGAGGTGATTGCCCCGAGGGCAATAGCTAAGGCTAATACACTGCGTTTCATCATTTATTTTCCTAGATATTATAATTTTTAATTCCTGCCCATCACGCCCAATTTATGGTTTGGGCTGTGATCTTTATCATTTAGTGTTTTATGAGCGCCCCTAATTAAGGAGCCATGTGACATTAGCATCATGAATCCCAACTTCAAATAAAAAAGTTCATAAAACACCGTGGATAAAGCATGTTTATTTGTAAGTAAATATTACAATCAGCGCGCCAATCAAACCATTGATTATCATTGAAATTTACTACATAAGTTATAACCAATTTGGTGCAATGCACTAATTTGGTGCAGCTTGGTTTCTTTTTTGTATGCTTTCCATTCGATTCATAAATACCATGAAACTTAGCAGGGTTATGAATAACGTTACTTATTTCACATTTTTATCTGAGTAAAGTCATTGAGCTGATTTAGGGCTGTTACCCCGATTTAAGGCAAGCTTTTACCGATTCGAATAATTAATTCGATTCAAATCACCAAAAATTACAATGGGAGAGAGGCAAGGATAAAAAAGGAAAAAACAAATCGCAGAATATAACCCAGAGGAAATAAGAGAAATAAGTAGCATTATATACCGAGGTTATTTGAGGTTGCAGCCAACATCGCTACAACCTTAAATAGCATAAGAATAAAACCGCCTTATGAGGCGTTCTTTCAATATAGCGTGCTGCGCGGCGCTTCAACCAGCACCATGCCGGCACGCAACCCAAGCGCTACCCCTGGGTTAGGGAACAATATCCATTCGCTGACATGCTGAACCCGGTACTCTTCGCCAGGTTGGTCACACAGCAGCGTTCCCTGCTTCAGCTCGGTAAAGTTGGCGGTATCATCACTGAGATGCAACCTGAACTCTTCACTACGCTTAATCAGCGAACGTTCAACGCGGAATATTCGCAGTTCACTTCCTGACCGCAACGGCAAAGTCTCCCCGCTCACCGCCGCCTGCAATGCACGGTTAATGGCGGCAAACTGCTGCAGATCGTTCGCGCCGAACGGTCGCGCCTTACCCAGCTCCAGCGTGCAGCTGGCGGCGCCGGCATGTTCGCTGGTGAAATGGCTGAAGGTACCGCCCGGTGCGCTGTGGATCACCAATGCATCCAAATCGGCTGCGTCCAGCAAGGCCAGCATCTCTGCACTGTAAGGTCGCGTCTGGAAAGGCAGAATACCAAAGCGCGGCAGACGCGAATCACGGATTGCCGTATGCAGATCATAATGGAAACGTGCAGCGCCCTCATCGGCGAAAAACTCCGCGATAACCTGCTCCAGCTGCTGCGCCCGCGCGGTTTCACCGCTGTGGTCAAAATCGCGGTAGCGTCCGCCAAACATCCGGTTCATGTCACTGTGCAGATAACGCTTTCCGGCACGCATCGCCGCCGGATTACCCAGCACCACCAGCAGCCGAACCGCCAAGGGACGATCGCCGTTGAGCAGGTCTTTGACCAACTGATTCAACAGCTCAATAGGGGCGGTTTCATTGCCGTGGATACCCGCAGAAAGTACCACCGCCTGACGGTAACCTGGCTTCGGGGTCATTTCCAGCAGGCCTTCCGTCAGCCAACGCCAGTGCAAATTCGCATTTTCGCCCTGTTGCTCAGCGGGAACCTGCCCCGCCAGCGTCAGGGCCAACAAATCAAACATGGTGGCTCCGTCTATTGTTGGAAAGGATAAACCGAACCCAACCCGAGGATGGTTGTCAGGGAGTCCAGCGCTTCACGCCCTTCACGCAACAGTTGCGGGTCGGCCAGGTCATTTTGCGTCAGGCGATCGCGGTAATAGCGATCGACCCATTCATTGAGCGTGACGAACAGGCTATCGTTCATCATCACGCGCGGATTAACCGCCCGCAGCTCCTGCTCATTCAGTGCCACACGCAGCCGCAAACAGGCAGGCCCGCCACCGTTGCGCATGCTCTCACGCAGATCGAATACCTTGATTTCATCAATAGGCCCGCCGCTGGCCACCATCTCGCTCAGGTAACTCCAGACGCCGCTGTGCTGGCGCGACTCTTCGGGTACCACGATCATCATCTTGCCGTTTGGCTTGGTCAGGATCTGGCTGTTAAACAGGTAGGTTGCCACCGCATCCGCCACGGAAACCCGCGTCGTCGGCACCTCAATCGCCACCAGTTCGCTGTCCAGCGTCGCCATCTTGCCACGCACTTCATCCAGCGCCTGTTGCTGCCGATAAAAAGCCTGCTGATGATGGAACAGCACGTTCTGGTTGCTGACGGCAATTACGTCGTTATGGAACACGCCCTGATCGATCACCTCCGGATTCTGCTGCACAAACACCGTGTGCTGCTCATCCAACTGGTGCAGACGGGCAATGGCCTCCCCGGCTTCACGCGTCTGGCGCGCCGGATAACGCGTTGGGGCAATTTTGCCACCAAACTCCTGACGGCCGTAAACAAACATCTGTACGCTGCGCTTGCCGTAGTCGCCACCCAGGCGGTTGTGGTTAGCCGCACCTTCGTCACCAAACAGCGCCACCTGCGGCAAAGCCTCATGATGGGCGAAATGGCGGGGATCGTTAAACATCGCTCGCAGTACGCCAGAGGTGGTTTCAGCCTCAATCGCACGATGGAATTTATTGTTCAGATTGGCGGCAGTAAAATGCACCTTGCCATCAGCACTGTCCGCGGAAGGCGATACCGTGGCCGCATTGGCGGTCCACATGCAGGAAGCCGAACTGAGCGCGGACAGCAGGCGCGGGGATTGCTGCATCGCCTGCGCCAACACGGTTTCATCGCTGCCGCTGAAGCCCAGTTTACGTAACATCGGCACATGCGGGCGTTCCTGCGGCGGTAAAACCCCCTGCTGGAAACCGAGATCGGCCAACGCCTTCATCTTCAGCAAGCCTTGCTTGGCCGCCAGTTTCGGGTTCGACACGCTATTTTGGTGCTGGGTCGAAGCCTCATTACCAAATGACAATCCGGCGTAGTGATGCGTCAGGCCCACCAGACCATCGAAATTGACTTCATATCCTGACATGCTGTTCTCCTGATCTTGTAGGGGCGCTGCATGCTGCGCCCCTACAGTAACAACGCTGTGGCTTGAAAAGCGGCGGCTAAAACTTAATTAAATGACAGTCCTGGTGACAGGCTGGCCGGCAACGTCAAACTTTCGCTTTCCAGCGACGCCATTGGCCAGGCGCAATAATCCGCCGCGTAGTAGGCGCTTGGACGATGGTTGCCGGAGGCCCCCACACCGCCGAACGGTGCCGCACTGGAAGCCCCGGTCAACGGCTTGTTCCAGTTGACGATACCGGCGCGCGCTTCCAGCAACAGGTGGTCAAAGCGCTCACGCTGCGGCGATACCAGACCGACCGACAGGCCATAGCGCGTCTGGTTGGCGATACGCACGGCTTCATCAAAGTCGTTATAGCGAATGATGGTCGTCAGTGGGCCAAAGTACTCTTCGTCCGGCACGTCACGCACGCCAGTCACGTCAATAATGCCGGGGCTGAGCAACGCGCTGCCACTTTCCAGGCGCTGCATGGTCAGCAAGGCTTTGCCGCCCAGCGACAGCAGGTGATGTTGTGCCGCCAGCATTTTTTCTGCCGCCGCGGAAGAGATCACCCCGCCCATAAACGGCTGGGGTTCAGCGTCCCAACGCCCAATACGCAACGCACTGGCTACCTGCACCAAACGCTCGATAAAGGCATCGCCCTCGCTGCCGCGTTTCACCAGAATACGGCGCGAACAGGTGCAGCGCTGCCCGGCGGAAATAAACGCCGACTGGATCGCCAGGTTGACCGCCGCATCGCAGTCTTCAATCTGGTCAACAATCAGCGCGTTGTTGCCGCCCATTTCCAAGGCCAGAATTTTCTCAGGCTGCCCCGCCAACTGACGATGCAGGTGATAACCGGTGCCAGCGCTGCCGGTAAACAGCAGACCGTCGATATCGGTGCTGGCGGCCAGCGCCTCGCCGGTTTCACGTCCGCCCTGCACCATATTAATCACCCCGTCAGGCAAACCGGCCTGCTGCCATAGTTTCAGGGTTTCCTCGGCAGTCTGCGGCGTCAGCTCACTCGGCTTGAATACCACCGTGTTACCCGCCAGCAAGGCAGGTACGATGTGCCCATTGGGTAAATGGCCGGGGAAGTTGTAAGGCCCAAACACCGCCAGCACGCCGTGTGGCCGGTGGCGCAGCACCGAAGCCCCGTCTGCCATCGCGGTCTGGCTAACGCCGGTACGCACCTGATAAGCCTGCAGGGAAATCGCCACTTTGCCGATCATCGCCTGGACTTCGGTCAGCGTTTCCCAACGGGGTTTGCTGGTTTCACGGCTGATGGTGGCCGCCAAATGCGACTTGTGCTCTTCCAACAGCGCAGCAAAACGTTTTACCAACTGTTCGCGTTGTTCAAACGGCGTGCGCGCCCAGGCCGGGAATGCGGCACGAGCGGCTTCACAAGCGGCGGCCACATCGCTGCCGTCGGCGGCGTTAGCCTGCCACAGCGGCTGATTGTCGACCGGATCGGTTTTGCTGAATTCAGCACCACGGCCCTGCTGCCAGGCGCCATTAATAAACAGTGCAGGATGTGACATTACGCTTTCTCCTGTGCAATAAGGGGGATAACCCGCACCGGGCTGCCTTGCTCAACGCCCAGCGCCGCAGCGGTGGCCGCATTGAGGTGCAGACGATCGTCATACAGATCGGCATTGACCAGCAGTGCGCGGTAATTTTGATAATGATCGTTAGCCACCAGATGAACCGGCGCATCGGCGCGCATCGGCGTTTCATCCAGCACCACTTTCACCAGGCGGCTCTGCTTGACCGCACGGATATGATCGATTTCCGCTTCCAGCGTCGGGCCACCGTCGAAGATATCGACATAGCCCTGATAACGCAGGCCTTCCGACTCCAGTACCCGGCGCGCCGGTACCGTCTGCGGATGCACTTCGCCAATCACTTTTTGCGCGTCTTCGGCCAGGAAATCGACATACAGCGGGTGCTTTGGCATCAGTTCGGCAATAAACGCCTTCTGACCGGTGCCGCTCAGGTAGTCCGCCTTGGCGAACTCGATGGAAAAGAAATGATTGCCAACGCTCTCCCAGAATGGGGAACGACCCTCTTCATCGGAGAAGCCACGCATTTCGGCAATCAGACGCTCAGAGAAACGCTCACGGAAAGCGGCAATAAACAGAAAACGCACCTTCGACAGCAGCTTACCGTTTTCGCCGTGACGGTAGTCCGGATCGAGGAACAGCGTGCACAGTTCGGAATGGCCGGTGTGATCGTTGCTGAGGAACAGCGTCGGCACCGATTTATACACATTCAACTGCTTGGAGGCATGCACCTGGGTGCCAACGCGGAAGCTATACCAGGGTTCGGTCAGGCCCACGGCCACTTCAATAGCGCAAACCCCGACCGCCTGTTGGCGCTCCGTGTCTTCCAGCACAAACAGATAACACTGCTCACCACGCGGAAGTTCGCCTTGCCAGGTTTTTAACGCCCGCTCAATGCGTGCCAGCAAGGTATCTTCGTCTTGCGGCAGGGAAGTGAGACCGATGCCGGATTTACCGGCGAGCGTCAGTAAATCAGCCAAATCGCGACGCTCTATAGGGCGAATAATCATCATAATGCGAACCTCTTCTTAAGCAGGCTGCGCAGGTGAAGGCGCAGCCCGTGTGTTAGCTGCAAATCCGCGCCACGGCTCGCGCGAATCGCGCCAGCCCCTCTTTCACATCCTGCTCAGGAATGATCAGCGAAGGAGTGAAACGCACCACATCCGGGCCGGCGATCAGGGCAATCACGCCCTCTTCGTTGGCCAGTTGGGTGATCTGTTTCGCTTTACCGGCATAATCCTGGGTCAACTGACAGCCAATCAACAGGCCACCACCGCGGATTTCAGAGAAAATCGGGTATTGCTGGTTAATCTTGTTCAGGCCGTCGAGGAACCACTGGTGACGTTGTTTAACCCCATCCAGCACTTCCGGCGTGTTGATGATTGAGAACACCGCCCCCGCTACCGCCGTCGCCAGCGGGTTGCCGCCGTAGGTGGTGCCGTGGGTACCCACGCCCAGGGTTTTAGCCAGTTCGTCAGTGGTCAGCATGGCGCCGATTGGGAAGCCGCAACCCAGCGCTTTCGCCGTAGTCAGCACGTCAGGCACCACGCCGTATTGCGTATAGGCGTACAGCTCGCCGGTACGGCCCATGCCGGTTTGCACTTCATCGAAAATCAGCACGGCGTCGTGGCGGTCACACAACTCACGCAGCCCCTGCAAGAAGGCCGGATCGGCCGGCAACACGCCGCCTTCGCCCTGAATCGGCTCGACGATCACTGCGCAGGTGTGGTCGTTGATCACTTCGGCGGCGGCCGCCAGATCGTTAAACGGCGTGTGGGTGATACCGCCCGGCAACGGGGCGAAATCTTTGGAGTACTTCGGCTGGCCGCCGGCAGAGACGGTAAACAGCGTGCGGCCGTGGAAGGCGTTGTTAAATGCCACAATCTGATTCTTGCTGCTGTTGCCCTGGTCCAGCGCACGTTTACGTGCCAGCTTCAGTGCCGCTTCGTTGGCTTCCGCCCCGGAGTTACAGAAAAACACCTTGTCGGCAAAGGTGGCGTCAATCAGCTGTTTGGCCAAACGCAGTACCGGCTCATTGGTGTAGCCGTTGCCCAGATGCCACAGTTTGCCCGCCTGCTCCACCAATGCTGCCGTCACCACCGGGTGAGCATGGCCCAACGCGTTGACCGCGATACCGCCGGCAAAATCGATGTAAGACTTACCCTGTTGATCCCAGACCTGCGAACCTTCTCCCCGTACCAGAATAAAATCAGCGGGGGCGTAAACCGGGACCATCCAGTCGTCGAAAGACTGGCGGGTAACTGCGATTGGCTGTTCCATAATGACCTCATAACTTCAGCAAAGACTGAATTTTGACTGTAAGGGCCGCTCCAGCCCGAATGTTCCGTAACAAAACAACAAAAACTGCGCCGTGGGTTCGACTTTTCGACCGGTGATAACTCTGCCTTTCACCGTCTATTCAGAAACAAATCTGTTACATCAAACGCGTTTTTCGCTATTTATGCCGGGTATCGGGTCCTGTAACGGGGAATAAATGTTAACGAGCAGTTAAAATACATGCCGTTTGATAAAGAGTGTAGAGCAGCTATCGTGCCAAACTGGGATTTTTGGCGGATTTTGCGTTTTTTTACGCTAAAACAACGGCTTACAATGCATACTTATTCAATAAATATGCATTGGTAATGAATAATTGGAAAAATAAGGCTAAAAATCATCGTTGGCCGCGAAATCCTATTCAATTACAAAAAACTTCAATAATTCTGATCGCGCTCGCAAAAATAATTTGGCCCGATCTGCGCCCGATCACACTTTCGCCCCACTTCGGTGCAATGAACGCACCAAACACGGGCAAACCCGCGTCAGATCAGGCTCTGCGTGACGCCAGGTGAACCATCATCGGGCGTCTCTGCGGGCAACTTCCGCGCCAGATCTCATATTTGTTAACTTACCGAACAATTTGTTGACAGTCTGGGGACACGATAATAGGTTAATTTCAATGGAACACGTGTTCCATGATGAAAAAACACACACCACATCGACTGCACAGCATCGGGGTTATCATGGCTCATTTCTGCTTGCGTACTAACCATAGGATCACCGGGGCCGCACTGGCCGTGCTGTTGGCCCTGCCCGTTTCCGCCAGCGCCAACACCAGCATTACCTTCGCCAACTATTTGCCGAATGATTACATCAACAAGGTGATTAAAGACTTTGAGGCGGCACATCCGGACATCCAGGTGCAGTCGATCAAATGCGGCTTCGCCGACTGCCATCAAAAGCTGACGACCGCGCTGGCCGTCGGCCAGGGGGCCGCCGATATTTTCAGCGTCAGCACCATCAAGCTGGGCAGTTTTGCCAATTCCGGTGGCCTGAACAACCTGAGCGCCCCACCGTTCAGCATCGATAGCCAGGGCTGGCAGTTTGATCCTTCGATGATCAGCCTGGCGAAGGGCAACGACGGCAATATCTATGGTGTGCCCTACGACACCGGGCCGGTGGTCATGATCTACCGTAACGACATGGTGCAGAAGGCGGGGATGAAGATTGAAGACATCACCCAAAGCTGGGACAGCTTTATCGCCTTCGGGGAAAAACTGAAAAAAGAGCAAGGCGCCTACCTGCTCCCGGCCGCCACCAGTTTGATCAACCCGCTGGTGGTGGGCATGAACAGTGAACCGGGCAAGCCGGTATACACCAAAGACGGCAAACCCAATCTTGATTCACCGCAGATCAAACAGCTAATGACGGTGATTAAAACGCTGTATGACAAAGGGCTGGCGGCCTCACTCGACGGCTCAACCAACTCGCAGGAATACATCAAGCTCTACCGCCAGGGGAAACTGTTCGCCGATATCGACGGCCCGTGGGACGAAGGCCGTATTGAACAGGAATTGGATCCGGACGGCGCCAAGGCCGGCCTGTGGCGCGTGACCGGCGTGCCGGGCAATATCAAGGTCAATGCCGGCGGCACCACGCTGGTGATCCCGAAACAGAGCAAAAACGCCCAGGCGGCCTGGCAGTTCATTCAGTACTTTATGCAGCGTGACGTAGTGATCGATGCGGCGAAAACCGCCGGTACCCTGCCTGCCCGTCTCGACGTGTATAACGCGCCCTACTTTGACACACCGAGCAGCATTCTCGGCGGTCAGCATTCGATGCGCTACTACGCCAGCCTGGTGCCAGATCTGAAACCGGTCGCCTCATCGCCGGAAGACAATATCGCCAACGAAATTCTTAACGAAGCGGCGAAGAAAATCCTGGTGCAGCATCAGGACATCGACAGCACCCTGCGCGATGCCAACAAGCTGCTCGAGCGGCGGATGCGCGCACTATAATCCCCTCTCCCCTGGGAGAGGGCTAGGGTGAGGGGGAAACACTAATAACCTTCCCCCTCTCCTCCAGAAAGAGGCGATATTCAGTCAGGCCTTTCGGCCACCCATGTTTCGTTTTCCGTCGGTTCGGGGAGTCTATGCGTAAGCGATTTTTCAAAGGGCTGCTGCACGATCACCGCACCGCCTACCTGCTGCTGCTGCCGTTTATGCTGCTGTTCGCGGTGTTCAACGCCTTCCCGATCTTCTTCTCGGCGTTTTTGTCATTTCAGTCGTGGAACCCGGTCAAAGGGCTCAGTTCGATGAAGTTTGTCGGACTGGATAACTTTTACTATGCCTTCACCGACGATGCCTTCTGGGTGTCGCTGGTCAACACCATCAAAATTACGCTGGTGTCCGGCCTGTGCCAGCACCTGTTCGCCATCACCCTGGCCTACTCATTGCTGCACATCATCGTGCGCGGCAGACGCTTTTTGAAGGCGGCGATCTTCCTGCCCTACATCACCTCGTCCGTCGCCGTCAGCCTGATTGTGTTTAACCTGTTCTCCCCGGTCGGCATGGTTAACGAACTGCTCAGCGGGCTAGCCACCAAACTGCACCTCGCGACCTTGGCAGCGGCGTTGCCCATCAACTTCTTTGACAGTGACTGGATCCGCTTCACCATCGCCAATCAGGTGACCTGGAAGTTTACCGGCATCAATACGGTGATCTACATGACCGGTCTGGCGTCGATCTCACCGGACCTGTACGAAGCGATCGAACTGGACGGTGCCGGCCGCTGGCAAAAATTTCGTTATATCGCCCTGCCGCTGTTGGCGCCCTTTATCTTCTTCGCCACCTTGATGACGCTGATCGGCAATATGCAATTGTTCAATGAACCGATGATCCTCACGCAAGGCACCGGCGGCGTCGACAACAGCGGCCTGACGGTATCGATGTACGTGTACAAAACCGGTTGGTCCTATCTGGACATGGGTACCGCTTCGGCGATCTCCTGGATCCTGTTCCTGTTGATTGCCGTGGTCAGCGCCCTGGTGTTCTGGGGCTTTGGCAAGCGTGGAGGATTGAATAATGAACGCTAACGGCCGCCGTTTTGACACCGGCAAGCTGGTGATTTACCTGCTGGTCTCACTGTTTGCTTCGCTGTCATTATTCCCGTTCTATTGGTCGGCCTTGCTGGCGACGCAGGACACCCGCAGCATCATGGGCATGTCGCTGCGCTTCGGTAGCCACCTGCTGGAAAACTACCAAGGGCTGGAACAGCAAGTCCCCTTCACCCATGCGCTGCTCAATACCCTGTATGTCACCGCCATGGCCACGCTGACCAGCGTGCTGGTTTCCGCCGCTGCGGGCTACGCCTTCAGCGTTTATCAGTTCAAAGGCAAAAAGGTCCTGTTCACTACCCTGATGCTGACCATGATGGTGCCCAGCGTGGTCAACCTGGTGCCCTATTTCTTCGTGATCAAAAGCGTCGGCCTGCTGGATCAGTTCGCCGCCGTCTGGCTGCCCGCCGGGGTCAACATCTTCGGCATTTTCCTGGTACGTCAGTACGTCAGCTCCTCACTGCCCAGTGAAATTCTCGACAGTGCGCGCATGGATGGCCTGAACGAACTGCAAATCTTCCTGCGTATCGGCCTGCCGCTAATGCGTCCGGCGCTGCTAACGGTGGCGATCGTGGTGGTGGTCGATACCTGGAACAACTTTATGCTGCCGCTGGTGGCGTTGCAGTCGCCGGACAAACAAATTCTCCAGTTGGTGCTGCGCAGCCTGAGCGGCGCCACTGCCACGCCGTGGAACCTGGTGATGACCGGCAGTTTCCTGGCGATCGTGCCGCTGTTGATCGCCTTTATCTTCTCGTCCAAACAAATGATGGAAAGCCTCACCCGTGGGGCGGTCAAAGGGTAACTTATGCAATCAATCGATATTTACCGCGCTAACGGCGCGAGCGAGCGTCAACAAGTGATCCTGTTTGCCGCCGCAGAAGACCAACTGCCTGCCACATTGCAAAATGCCGGTCTGCAACGGGCGGCCGTCGGCGTACTTTATCCACTGGGTGACAGCCGTTTTGCGTTCAACATCGGCACGCCGCTGACCCCTGCCGCGCTTCAGGATGCCGGTGCGGCGATCGCCGCCGGGCAAAAAGACTACGGGCTGCAACAGCTCCGCCTGACGCTGGCCCCGGAATTGCCGGCTGATGCCGAGAATTGGCGCTGGTTACTGTTCGGCCTGCGTTTAGGGGCTTACCGCTATCAGCATCACGCCAGCGCGACGCTCACCGATCCCACCCTGCCACTGGCTAGCCAGGACGCGGCCACCCAGGCCCTGTGCGACTGGGCCAATCTGCATGCCGAAGGCGTGATCGCCGGTCGCGAACTGATGAATAAACCGGCCAATATTCTCTATCCGGAGAGCTTTGTAGAAGCGGTAGCACAGTTGCCCTTCCGTCATCTTCGCCAGGAGGTATTGGGGGATGAACAAATGGCGGAGCTGGGCTTTGGCGGCCTGCTCGGGGTCGGCCAGGGCAGCGCCCGTGCGTCGCAGTTGCTGATCCTCGATCACCACCCGGCCAATGCCCGCCACACGCTGGCACTGGTCGGCAAAGGCGTTACCTTCGACAGCGGCGGCATCAGTATCAAAGGCGCGGCACGCATGAGCACCATGAAGTTCGATATGGGCGGTGCCGCCGCGGTGGTAGGCGCCATGCGCATTATCGACGCACTGCAATTACCCATCCGCGTCATTGGCCTGTGCGGGCTGGTGGAAAACATGCCCTCCTCCCGCGCCCAACGCCCCGGTGACGTTGTCACTATGCACAACGGTAAATCGGTGGAGATCATTTCCACCGACGCCGAAGGCCGCATGGTGCTGGCGGACGTGATCAGCTATGCCCAGCAACGGTTCCAGCCGGATTATCTGCTGGATATCGCGACCCTGACCGGCGGCGCCGGCGTGGCGCTGGGCAAGGAATATGCCGCCATGATGGGCAACGACGAAGCTTTTCTGGCGCAGGTCACCCAGGCGGGCCAGGTCAGCGCAGAACCGGTGTGGCCGATGCCGCACGGCGGCTGGTATCGCGGCGTGCTGAAGTCTGAATTTGCCGACTACCGCCACGGCGGTGAAGATCCACACGGCAGCCCGTGCGTGGCGGCGACCTTTATCAGCGAATTCGTACAACCGGGTCAACGCTGGGTGCATCTGGACATCGCCGCCATGTCGACCGATATGCCGCACCGCAAACTGTATGCCAACGGCGCGTCCTCATTCGGCGTGCTGCTGCTGGCACGGCTGAGTTCCCTGCTTGCCGAAACGGAGCACTAATGGCTTACGTAGAATTGCTTGATATCAACAAACGCTATGACAACGGCTATCAGGCCGCCAGCAACGTTAATCTGCAGGTGGAAAAAGGCGAATTTGTGGTGCTGCTCGGCCCATCGGGCTGCGGCAAATCCACCACCCTGCGGATGATCGCCGGGCTGGAAACCCTGTCTTCCGGCGAATTACGCATCGACGGCGAACGCATGAACGAAGTACTGCCCAAATACCGTGATATCGCCATGGTGTTCCAGAGCTATGCGCTGTATCCGCACATGACGGTGTACGACAACATGGCGCTGTCGCTGAAAATCAAAGGCATGGCCAAAGCGGAGATCGCCGGCCAGATTGCCGCCGTCGCCGAAATGCTGCACCTGAGCGAGTTTCTACAGGTTAAACCCGGGCAGCTCTCCGGTGGCCAACGCCAACGGGTGGCGCTCGGCCGGGCGATCGTCCGGCGGCCGAAGGTGTTTCTGTTTGATGAACCGCTGTCCAACCTCGACGCCAAGCTGCGCAACCGCATGCGTCAGGAACTGTCGGCGCTGCACAAGGCGATTGGTGCCACCATTATCTACGTCACCCACGATCAGGTGGAAGCAATGACCATGGCGGACAAAGTGGTGATCATGAACCAGGGCAAAGTACAGCAAATCGGCACGCCGCTGGATCTCTACCACCGTCCGGTTAATCGTTTTGTCGCCGAGTTTATCGGCTCACCGCAAATGAATCTGTTTGAGGTACAGGTCCAGGTTCAGGGAGAGAGGATTGTGCTGCAGGGCGATTCGGGCCTGGTGCTGCCGCTGGCCACCGCGGATTTCCCGGCGTTGGCTCAGCAACAGGGGGCCTGGCTGACGCTGGGCTGCCGTCCGGAAGCCTGCCGTATCAGCGAACCGCTGGCAGAACCGCATCTGACCGGGACGCTGGTATACAGTGAAAATCTGGGGGCCGAAAGCAATCTGTTCGTGCAAGGCGACAACGGCGCGCAATACATCGTGAAACAGCATTCTCAGTTGCAGCAGTCACAGGGGCAACCGCTGGCGGTGACGCTGGATACCAGCGCACTGCACTTTTTTGACTCACAAACCGGCGAACGACTGGCACCGCAGGGGGAAACGGTGTTACCGAGCGGCATTCTGTGAGACCCTATGCCCGCTGCGCGACCCTACCGCAGCGCCCTGTTTTCCGTTGAGTATGCGCACCATGCCGATTAAAAAAGTCACCTCTCACGATGTCGCCCGCGTGGCCGGCGTTTCACGCACCGTGGTTTCCCGCGCCTTTTCCAATCAGGGCCGGGTATCGCAGAAAAACCGTGAGCTGGTGATGCGCGTCGCCAGCCAACTGGGCTACGCCCCGGACGCCATCGCCCAGAGTCTGCACACCGGCAAAACCGGCTTTGTCGCGGTGGTGGTAAACCACTTTCATGACCTGTCCGACCTGGAGTTTTTCGACCGTCTGGTGGAGCAGTTGCAAAACAGCAACCGGCAGGCGGTGATGATTCGGCTGGAAGGCATCGAAGATCCGGCCGGCTACCTGAAACAAACCATTTCCTATCACGTCGATTCTGCCGTGGTGTTCGCCGACCATATCAGCGCCCGCGCCGCGAAAGATCTGTTTCGCGTCGCCACGCCGATTATGCTCAACGGCCTGGCAGGCGATGCCCTGTGCGATGCGCTCAACGCCGATGAGGCCCCCAGCCTGCAACAATTGGCGGCGCTGATGGCGCAAAAGGGGCAACAACGGGTGGCGGTGCTGGGCGGACGCAGCAGCGCCAAAGGGGAACAGCTGCGCCAACAGACCTTTTTAGCCCAGGCGGCGCAGCAGCAGTTGCAGATCGTGGCCCAGCTCAGCGGTGACTACAGCTACCTGAGCGGTTTCAAACTGGCACCGCAACTGCTGGCGGCACGACCGGCCCCGCAGGCGATCTTCTGCACCGCAGATTCCATGGCGATGGGGGTGATGGATTATATTCGTTTGCATACGCCGCTGCGCATCCCGCAGGACGTCGCGGTCTACGGCTTCGACGATATTCCGATGGCCGCCTGGCCGAGCTACCAATTGACCTCGGTGCGGCGGGATATCAGTGCGATGATCGCCGCCATCGTGCAACTGATCGAACTGCGCAGCAGCAGCCCGCAGGCCGCGCCGCAGCAGGTGACCATCCCCACCGAACTGGTGGTGCGCGCCTCCTGCTAACCCCGCCTTTCAGCGGGTATTGATAATCTCGGCATCGCGTAATTCCGGTGCTGCCATGCCGGTTTGCCACAGCCAGTATTGGATCGGGCCGGGGCAATTGAGGCTGACCACCTTGTGGTTGCCCTGCTTATCGACGGCATGGATCGTCACCCCTTCGGTATAACCGTCCTTCAGGTAGTTCAAATCCTCGATCGCTTCATACACCGCCTGATCCAGCGTCATGCCCATTTTCATGTACAGCACTACGGCGCGGCTGGTGCCGCAGCGGATGGTCATTTCCCCGGTGTGGGTGCAGGCGCAGGCGCCATAGCGGCTGTCGGCATAGGAGCCGCTGCCGATGATCGGACTGTCTCCCAACCGCCCAGGGTATTTCCACGCCCAGCCCGAGGTAGAGGTAGCGGCGCTGAGGGTGCCCCCGCTATCTTGCGCTAAAAATACCGTGGTATCGCGCACTCGCTCCGGATCGGTAGCGTTGTTCGACAGCCCGGCCAGCGGAATATTCGGCCAGTCACGACGCTGTTCGGCACTCATCGCCTGCTCGAGCTTTTCCCACCAGACGCGTTTGGAGTCGGCAATCAGATTGTCACCGGCCAGTGCGCCAATTTCAGCGGCAAAACGTGCCGCCCCGGCACCAACCAGGATCTCGTGGTTAAGGTCTTCCATCACCCGGTACGCCACCTCCACCGGATGCAGGTACCCTTGCAATGCCCCTACCGCGCCGGTGCGCAAACTGTCGCCGTCCATCACCGAGGCATCCAGCTCCATCTCACCCAATACGTTGGGCCAGCCGCCATAACCCACGGTGCGTACGCTCGGATCCAACTCCACCAGCTTGATGCCCTCAACGATGGCGCGCAGGCCGTTGTGCCCCTGCTGCAGCCGTTCGGCCGACAGACCGATGCCCGGATGTCCTTCAGAGTTTGCAATCACAATCATAGGGTTCAGTTTCCCGCACGGCGTTAAGCGCCCAAAAGAGGCACCGGATTATCCGGTGTTCGGCACCAATGGAACACGTGTTCCATTGGTGTTTAAAAAGTATCTTCGCCCCGTAGAAAAGTCAAACTCAGGTGGCCGAAAGCGTGGCTTGGCCCGCCTTTTCTCAACGTGCTGTCGGGCCAGCAAACGGCAGCCATTCAACTACACTGTGATCTCGACCGAAAAACGCTTGAGGAGCCCTGATGTCCAAGAAAACTGTAGATCCCACCCAACCGGCCGCACAGCATGATATCCGCACCTTTCTGGATGCGTTGAATGCCGGCGGTGGCAAGCCGATGGAACAAATGAAACCGAAAGAGGCGCGCAAAGTGCTGGAGGGCGCGCAGCGTAGCGTCGAAGTGCCACTGCGCGAGGTCGAAATCAGCGAGAAAACCATTCATATCGAGGGGCAGGATATCCTGCTGCACATTGTGCGACCGGCCAAGGTCAAGGAAACACTTCCGGTATTTATGTTCTTCCACGGCGGCGGCTGGGTGCTGGGAGATTTCCCTACCCATGAGCGGCTGGTGCGTGATTTGGTTTACAGCTCAGGTGCGGCAGCGGTGTTCGTCAACTATACCCCGTCACCGGAGGCTCATTACCCAACCGCCATCAATCAGGCCTATGCCGCCACCGAATGGGTGGCCGAATACGGCGAGAAAATCAACGTTGACGGCTCGCGGCTGGCAGTGGTCGGCAACAGCGTCGGCGGTAATATGGCGGCGGTGGTCAGCCTGATGGCCAAAGAAAAAGGCACCCCGGCGCTGCGCACGCAGATCCTGCTGTGGCCGGTAACGCACGCCAGCTTTGATACCGACTCTTACCACCAGTTCGCCGAAGGCCACTTCCTGACCCGCAACATGATGAAATGGTTCTGGGACAACTACACCACCGATAAAGCGCAGCGTAAGGAGATCTACGCCTCACCGCTCAATGCCACGCTGGAACAGCTAAAAGGCCTGCCGCCGGCACTGGTGCAGACCGCCGAACTGGACGTGCTGCGTGACGAGGGTGAAGCCTATGCCCGGCTGCTGAATGCCGCCGGGGTAGAGGTCACTTCCACTCGCTACAATGGACTGATCCACGATTACGGGCTGCTAAACCCTATCGCCCATGTGCCGGCGGTGCATTCCGCCATCCATCAGGCCGGGCGGGCGCTCAAACATTATCTGGCCTAGGCTAATCGGCATAATGGCAGGCTACCCGATGCCCTGCTGACACCGTCCGTAATGCCGGGGCCTGTTCCCGGCACTGCGCGGTGGCCTGCGGACAACGGGTGTGAAAACGACAGCCGTGCGGCGGTTGCGCCGGGTTAGGCAGTTCGCCCCGCGCCATCGCCTGCGGCTGGCGTTGCGGATCCAGACTGGGCACCGCCGCCAGCAACGCCTGGGTATAGGGATGGCGCGGTTGGCCAAACAGGCTGTCGCGGTCTGCGCTTTCGACAATCTGGCCGAGATACATCACCGCCACGTCCTGACACAGGTGTTCCACCACCCCGAGATCGTGCGAAATAAACAGGAAGGTCACCCCCTGCTGCTCCTGAAGATCGGAAAACAGGTTGATGATTTGCGCCTGTATTGAGACGTCAAGCGCCGAAATCGGCTCGTCCGCGACAATAAATTCCGGCTGCAGGATCAGCGCGCGGGCAATACCGATACGCTGCCGCTGACCACCGGAAAACTCATGCGGAAAACGGCCGTAGTGCTGCGCCGACAGCCCGCAGATCTCCATGGTGTCGATCACCCGATCACGCAGCTCGTTTCTCTGCGCCAGCCCATGTTGCAATAGGGCTTCACCAATCGCATCGCCAATGCGCATCCTCGGGTTCAGCGAACTGTAGGGATCCTGAAACACCAACTGCATCTTCGGGCGCATCTCACGCAGCCGTCGTGGGCTGAGCGCATCCAGCGCCTGTCCCTTGAACAGCACCTCACCGGCGGTTTTGTCATGCAGCCCCAGCAGCGTGCGGCCGACGGTGGTTTTCCCACTGCCGGACTCGCCCACCAGGCCGAAAATCGTGCCTTTTCGAATGCCGAAACTGACGTCATCCACCGCTCGCAACTGCCCGGAAGTCCGGCCGAACAGGCCTTCCCGCAGCGGAAAATGCTTCTTCAAACCTTTGACTTCCACTAACCACTCAGCCGACATGAATGCGCCCTCCGGCATTCAGAAAACAGGCCGATTGGCGCTGCAATGGGCCATACAACGGCGGGATGCCGTCGCGACAGCGCGTACTGGCCTGAGCGCAACGATCGGCGAAGGCGCAATGGTCGGGCAGTTTAGCCAAATCAGGTACCTGACCGGGGATCGAATACAATCTGCGTCGCCGCTGCCCGGCCACCGGTCGCGAAGCCATCAGCCCCTGAGTATAAGGGTGCAGCGGGTTAGCCAGCACTTCACGCGTTGCCCCCTGCTCAACTATCCGTCCGGCGTACATCACCACCAGCCGGTCGGCCATCTGGGCAATCACGCCAAGGTCGTGGGTGATCAGCATCATCGCCATATTATTTTTGCGGGTCTGTTCACGCAGCAGTGCCAGGATCTGCGCCTGTACGGTGACGTCCAGCGCGGTGGTCGGCTCATCGGCAATCAACAGGGCCGGACGGCAGCTGATGGCCATGGCAATCATAATACGCTGCAACATGCCGCCGGAGAGCTGGTGCGGGTAGCTGGTCATCAACTGCTCCGCACGCGCCAACCCCACCTCGGTAATCAGCGCCGTCGCCTCGTGCCAGGCCGCCTTCGGCGAAGTACCGCGATGACGGATCAGCGGTTCCACCAGCTGTTCGCCGATGGTCAGCACCGGGTTCAGGGCGCTCATCGGTTCCTGGAAAATCATCGCCAGCCGGTTACCGCGCAGATCGGCCATCTGCTGCGGTCGCAGTTTCAATAAATCTTGCCCGTCAAAATGGATTTCGCCGCCGTCAATCTGCGCCAGCGGCTGCGGCAACAGCCCCATCAGCCCCATGGCGGTGACGCTTTTACCACAGCCGGACTCGCCGACCACCCCCAGCGTCTGTCCGGCATGCAGTTCAAAACTCAGTTGCTGCACCGCCTGCACCCGGCCCTGCTCGCCATTGAAGGCCACCGACAGTTGATTAAAAGCCAGCAGGGGTCGGTTCATGGTCTTGCTCCGTTCATTTTCGGATCGAGCGCGTCCCGCAGGCCGTCACCCAGAATATTAATCGCTACCACGGTGATAAAAATCGCCAGGCCGGGTGGCATCCACAACCAGGGACGACGTTGAAAATCGATCAGGCTGTTGGCGGCGTCCATCATGTTGCCCCACGACGGTGTCGGCGGTACCACGCCCAGCCCCAGGTAGCTAAGTGCCGACTCACTGAGAATGGCGTTGGCAACGCCCATGGTCGCCACCACCACCAGGATGGGAATGGTGTTCGGCAACAGATGACCAAACAAACGCCGCCGGGTAGACAGCCCGAGCACTTCGGTCGCCAGCATAAAATCGCGCTCGCGCAGCGACAGGATCTGGCCGCGTACCAGCCGCGCCAATGACGGCCAGCCCAGCAGGCTGAGCATGATCATCACCATGTAGATACGGTAGTCCGGCGAGACGTCCAGCTCGGACAGCATCGCCCCCATAATGATCAGCAGCGGCAGGCTGGGGATGGTCATCAGCAGATCGGCAAAGCGCATGATCAGCTTGTCCACCATGCCGCCCAGATAGCCGGACAGTGCTCCCAGCAGGTAGCCGAGCGTGACGGACAGCAGCATCGACACCAGGCCGATGGTCAGTGAGATACGCCCCGCCAGCAGCAGGCGCGTATAAATATCACGGCCGAGAAAATCGGTGCCGAGCCAGTGTGCCGCATTGGGTGCCTGGTTGATGTTTAGCGCATCACCGGCATCGTCCTGCCAGGGCGACAGCATCGGCCCGAAGATGCACAGCACCGCCAGTATCAGCAGCAACAGCAGCGAGGCCATCGCCAGCCGGTGACGCCGCAGCCGTTGCCAGGCCTGTGCGGTTGGGGGTGGCGACAGCTGCGCCAGCGCCGGAAGTTGCGCCTGCCGCCAGCGGCGACGGCGTCCAAAAAACAGCGTTGACAACATCTTCACCTCAAACGAATTCGTGGGTCGGCATAGGCGTACAGAATGTCCGCCAGCAGATTGCCCAAAATGGTCAGCACCGCCAGAAACAGCGTGAAGCCCATCAGCACCGGATAGTCACGGGCGGCCAGCGAGTCGATGTGGATGTGCCCCGCCCCTGGCCAATTGAAGATTTTTTCGGTGATCAGCGCGCCGGAAAACAGCGCCGGTAATTCAAACCCCAGCAGCGTGATGATCGGCAGCAAGGCATTACGCAGCGCGTGTTTGACGATCACCGTTTTCTCCTTCAGGCCTTTGGCGCGAGCGGTGCGGATGTAGTCCATGCGGATCACATCCAGCATGCTGGCGCGGAAATAGCGCGTCAGGGTACCAGCCTGCAGCATCACCAGCGCCAGCACCGGCAACAGCAGGTGCGCCGCCACCTCTGCCACCCAGGCCAGCCCGGTCGCTTCGCTGCCGGTGCGCAGCATGCCCCCCGCCGGCAGCCAATGCAGATCGACGGCAAACCATTTGATCAGCAGCAGGCAAAGGAAAAAGGTCGGAAATGACATGGCGCCGAACACCGCCACCGTGACCAGATGGTCGAACAGCGAATAGGGTTTCATCGCCGAAGCCACGCCAACCGCCAGCGCAATGCCCCAGTACAGCACCAGGGCGACCGAAGCCAGCAGGAACGAATTCCAGATGTACTGGTTCAACAAGGTGCTGACCGGGATCTGGTACTGCAGCGAAAAACCGAGATTGCCTTGCAGCAGTTGGCCGAGCCAGTGCCAATAGCGGATCAGCAGTGGCTGGTCCAGCCCGTACAGCGCGCGTAATTCGGCGGCGCGCTGCGGCGTCAGGTTAATGTTGCCGTCAATAAAATCGCCGGGCGTCAGCGCGAAGATAAAGAAAATCAGCAGTGATGCCAGCAGCAGCATCGGCAGGGTTTGCAGCAGGCGGCGCAGGATAAAATTTCTCATGGTGTTTTCCATTACCGCCGCACGGAGGAGCGCGGCGGTACCTTGCCGTTACTGAGCCAGTTTGACGTCTGGCAGGCTGCCGGTCAGGCCATTGTAGACATCCGGTTTAAAGCCGGTGACGCGGGCGCTGCTGGCGCTGAGCACTTTGCGGTTACCCAGCAGGATCACCGGTGGGTCTTCCGCCAGCACCTGATACAGCCGGTGATACAGCGGTTTGCGCTGCCCGATATCCAGCGTGGCGTTAGCCTGACCGATCAGTTGGTCGGCCTGCGGGTTGTGATAGCCGGTTTCACTCACCTGGCTGATGAAATCGCGCACCCCATCATGCGGGTCATTCAACCCGCTGGTGCTGAGCGACGCCAGGTCATAATTCCCGGCCTTGCGCTGCGCCAGCAACGCGTTGAAATCCAACACCTGCGGTTTGAGCAGCACGCCTATCTGCCGATAGTTGTCTTTGGCGATCGGCACCAGCGCATCGTTAAGCAGCTTTTTGGTCACCAGCAGCGTCAGCTCCAGTTTCTTGCCGTCTTTCTGGCGAATGCCGTCCGCACCCGGTTTCCACCCGGCCTGATCGAGCAGTTGCTTGGCTTTGTTGACGTCATAAGCGTATGGATTGATGCCTTGCGGATCATAGGCCCAGGAAACGGGTGAGATCGGCTGGTTAGCCACTGAGCCATATCCCTGATACACCACGGTAATCAGTTTTTGGCGATCCAAACCGTAGATCAATGCCTGACGGACACGCACGTCCTGCAACGCCGGGCGCTTAAAGTTGAAATCCACCCGGCTGTAGTCGCTTGAGCTGTACAAATTGATGTTGGCAAAGCCCAACAGTTTCAACTGTTCAATGTCATCGGGCTTGGAGGTGAAGGCGTCATAGTCGGTTTCACCGGTCTGGAACAGCTGGAAGTTGGTGGCCGGGTTGGTCACGCGGTAAATAAAGCGCGCCACCGCCGGCTGGCCGAGGTAGAAATTCGGGTTGGCGTGGAAGCGGATTTCCTGCCCCGGAATGTATTTGTCGTAAATATAGGGGCCGTTGCCCAACGGCTTACCATTCAACGCGCGCACGCTTTCCAGCTTGCCGCGTTGATAATCCTTGCCATAGTAGGCTTTCGACAATACCGGTCCGCCGATCAGTTGCAGCGTGGTCGCACCCGGCTGGGTGGTGGTGATCTGCAGGGTGCGATCGTCAATCACCTTCAACCCGCTGATGCTGGGGGCGGTGCCGTTTTTGTATTCCGCACCACCCTGAATATGCGCCGGGGCAATGTCGGTATCCCCATCATAGGCCGGGTCATGCAGCAGCGTCAGGGTAAAGGCGATGTCTTCGGCCTTGATTGGCGAGCCGTCGCTGTAGAGCAGGTTCGGGCGCAGCTTGATGGTATACACCCGGTTATCAGGGCTGACCTGCCAGGACTCCGCCAGCCGTGCGACGGGTTTACCCTGGCTGTCCAGGCCAATCAGCCGGGTGAAGATCACGTCGGTGACGTTCTCATCCCAACCGTTGGTGAACAGATAAGGGTTAAAGTTGCCCTGTGGCTCGAGAATACCGGCCACCACGGTGTCTTTACGCAGCTTGGCGGCATTCGGTACCAGGCTGGCATCGGTGGCCGGAGTGATCCCTTCCGTCAGCGTTTCCGCCTGCGCACCCAATGAAATGCCTATCGCACCAGCCAGCGCCAGGGGCACCAGTCGTTTTTGCAACAGTCTGTTTATATTATTTTTTATTTTTCTCACCCACTGCCCCTTGTCTACCCGTTGATAAAATGTGACAAAATTTATCGCAGAGTAATGGGCGGCCGGAGGGCTGTCTAACAACGAAACCGGCATTCCATTGCCAAAAAAAGCATTATGAATTTTTCTATTGCGATGCCCCGCCGTTGGCGCTGTTCAGCCTGCCGGTTCGAGCTGCCGGATAAGTTTGGCTAAGGTTTTGATTGCCGCCTCATGCTTGTCGTTCCAGTCAAAAGAGGCGTTCAGGCGGAAGCAGTGGTTGAAATGGTTACCGGTGGTGAACATCCTGCCCGGTGCGATACTCACTCCCAATGCCAGCGCTCGCTGGTAGAGTTCCATCGACGACAGCGCCGGATCCAGTTCCAGCCACAGGAAATAGCCGCCGTCCGGCTGGCTGACTTTGACGGTAGGCGGAAAATGATGGGCAATCGCCTGGCGCATCATGCTTTGGCGCTGCGCCAGCAAACGGCGCAGGCGCCGCAGGTGAGTATCGTAGCCGCCGTGCAGCAGATAGTCGGCTATCGCCAACTGGGTCGGCACGCTGGTGGACACCGTGCTCATCAGCTGCAAACGCTGGATCTGCTGCGCGTAGCGCCCCGCCGCCACCCAACCGACGCGGAAACCCGGGGCCAGACATTTGGAGAACGACGAACAGTGCAGGACTTGCCCGCCGCTGTCCCACGCCTTGGCTGGCTGCGGCCGCTCGGCGCTGAAATAAAGCTCGCCATAAACGTCGTCCTCAATCAGGGAAATCTGCCGCTCACGCAGCAAACTCACCAGCCGCTGCTTGTTGTCGTCCGACAGGCTGGCCCCCAGCGGGTTCTGGAAGTGGGTCATCAGCCAACAGGCCTTGATCGGATACTGCTCCAGCGCCTGCTCGAGCGCATCGAGATCAATACCGTCCTGCGGGTGAGTGGCAATCGCCACCGCCTTCAGACGCAGCCGCTCCAGTGCCTGCAACGCGCCATAAAACGCCGGTGATTCAATCGCCACGTAGTCCCCCGGCTGGGTCACCGCCTGCAGGCTGAGGCTTAATGATTCCATCGCCCCGGCGGTAATCACGATTTCGTCCGGCGCCACCTGCATGCCGCTCAGCGCATAACGCTGGGCGATGTGGCGGCGCAGTGCTTCATTGCCGGGCGGCAGATTGGCCAGTGAGCTGTGCGGCGTAAACTTGCGTGCCACGCTGCTCAGCGCCCGCGCCAGCTTCGGTTGGGCAAATAAGGTGGCGTCGGGAAACGCCGAACCAAAGGGCACAATATCCGGATCCTGGCACGCCTGCAGCACATCAAAAATGAAGGTATTGATATCCACCTGCTCGCTCAGCAACAGCTTTGCGCCGTGCGCCGGCTGCGGCAATGGCTGCGGACGCGCCGCCACGTAATAACCGGATTGCGGCCGTGCGACGATCCAACCCTGACTCTCCAGCAATTGATACGACTGCACCACCGTCATCAGGCTCAGCCCGGCACGTTTACCGCTCTCTCGCAGCGACGGCAGCTTGTCCCCCGCCCGCCATACCCGGTTCTGGATCTGTTCACGAATCTGTTGTGCAAGCTGTTCGTATCTGGTCATAGGCCCTAACTGTTATATGAAAAAGTGAAATAACTGTCACTATTATAGTTACTGTACTCCGTGCTTAACTTGGCGCCAAGCTTTCGATAGAAAAATTACCGCTATACTGAAGAGGCCATTTTATGTACAACCCAAGGAGGCGCCATGCTGGGTCTTGATGCACTGGAACTTGCCAGAATACAGTTCGCCTTCACCGTTTCTTTCCATATTATTTTCCCTGCAATTACCATCGGTCTGGCCAGTTATCTGGCGGTGCTGGAAGGGTTGTGGCTGAAAACGCGGAATGAAACCTACCGCGATCTCTATCATTTCTGGTCAAAAATTTTCGCCGTCAACTTCGGCATGGGCGTGGTGTCCGGCCTGGTGATGGCCTATCAATTCGGCACCAACTGGAGCTTTTTCTCCGAGTTTGCCGGCAGTATCACCGGTCCGTTGCTGACCTATGAAGTGCTGACCGCCTTCTTCCTGGAGGCCGGTTTCCTCGGGGTAATGCTGTTCGGCTGGAACCGCGTCGGCCCTGGGCTGCACTTCTTCGCTACCTGCATGGTGGCGCTGGGGACGCTGATTTCCACCTTCTGGATCCTGGCGTCCAACAGTTGGATGCAGACCCCACAGGGCCACGAAATCATTAACGGCCAGGTGGTGCCGGTCGACTGGCTCAAAGTGATTTTCAACCCGTCATTCCCGTACCGGCTGTTGCACATGTCCACCGCGGCCTTCCTGTCCTCGGCGTTCTTTGTCAGTGCCTCCGCCGCCTGGCATTTGCTGCGCGGGCGTGACACTCCGGCGATGCGCAAAATGCTGTCGATGGCAATGTGGATGGCGCTGATTGTCGCGCCGATACAGGCGATGATCGGCGATGCGCACGGCCTGAATACGCTGAAGTATCAACCGGCAAAAATCGCAGCCATCGAAGGCCACTGGGAAAACCCGCCGGGTGAAGCCACCCCGCTGATCCTGTTCGGCTGGCCGGATATGCAACGCGAGGAAACCCGCTTCAAGCTTGAAGTGCCTTACCTGGGCAGCCTGATCCTGACCCACAGCCTGACCGAGCAGGTACCGGCGCTGAAATCCTTCCCGCCGGAGGACCGCCCGAACTCCACCGTGGTGTTCTGGTCGTTCCGCATCATGGTGGCGCTGGGCATGCTGATGATCCTCGCCGGGGTCTGGAGCCTGTGGCTGCGCTGGCGCGGCGGGTTATATCAGTCCCGGCCGTTCCTCTACTTCATTTTGTGGATGGGGCCTTCCGGGTTGCTGGCCCTGCTGGCGGGTTGGTTCACTACCGAGATTGGGCGTCAGCCGTGGGTGGTGTATGGCCTGCTGCGCACCAGGGATGCGGTCTCCGCGCACGGCGACCTGCACATGAGCATCAGCCTGCTGGCGTTTATCATCGTCTACTGTTCGGTGTTCGGCGTGGGCTACTCCTACATGATGCGGCTGATCCGCAAAGGGCCGCAGCAGCATGAAGTGCATGAAGATGACACCGAAGGCCGACCGGCACGTCCGCTGTCTGCGGTGAAAGAAACTCTGGATGACAGGAGCTGAGCATGGGCATTGATCTTCCGCTGATTTGGTTTGTGATCATCGTGTTCAGCACCATGATGTACGTGGTAATGGACGGCTTTGATTTGGGTATCGGCATCCTGTTCCCCTGGGTTAAGGACAGTGGTGACCGTGATGTGATGATGAACACCGTCGCCCCGGTGTGGGACGGCAATGAAACCTGGCTGGTTCTGGGCGGAGCGGCACTGTTTGGCGCCTTCCCGCTGGCTTACGCAGTGATCCTCGACGCGCTGGCCATTCCGTTGACCCTGATGTTGTTTGGCCTGATCTTCCGCGGTGTGGCCTTTGAGTTTCGCTTTAAGGCCACCGCGGAAAAACGTCACATCTGGGATAAGGCGTTTATCTGGGGATCAGTGTTCGCCACCTTCAGCCAGGGGGTGGTGGTGGGTGCCATCATCAAGGGTTTCCCGGTCAACGGCCGCACCTATGCCGGTGGCGCCCTCGACTGGCTGACCCCGTTCGCGCTGTTTTGCGGGTTGGGGCTGGTGGTGACCTATGCGTTGCTCGGCTGCACCTGGCTGGTGATGAAAACCGCCGGTGACCTGCAGGCGCGGATGTACCGGCTGGCAATGCCACTGTTGGCTACCCTGCTGCTGGTGTTGGCGGTAGTCAGTATCTGGACGCCGATTGCTCACCCGGAGATCGCCAACCGCTGGTTCTCACTGCCGAATCTATTTGTGCTGCTGCCGGTGCCGATCCTGGTGCTGCTCAGCGCCTGGGGCATTGGGCATGGGGTGAAAAATGCGGCGCACTACTCGCCGTTCTTGCTCACCCTGCTGCTGGTGTTCCTCGGCCTGAGCGGGTTGGGCATCAGCATTTGGCCGCTGTTGATCCCCCCTTCCATCACGCTGTGGCAAGCCGCTGCGCCGCCACAAAGCCTGGGCTTTATGCTGGTTGGCGCGCTGTTTATCATTCCAATTATTTTGGTTTACACCTTCTGGAGCTACTACGTGTTCCGCGGCAAGGTCAGCCATGAACAGGGTTATCACTGATGAGGGAAGAAACTATGCAGGATAAAACCGCACCTGTACCGGCCCCCTGGTGGAAACGCGTCGGCTGGCTGGTCGTGATCTGGAGCGCCAGCGTGCTGGGGCTGTTCGCGGTCGCTTCGCTGTTCCGCCTGTTGATGAATGCCGCGGGCATGAGATCGCATTAATCCAGGCGCTGTCTGGCAAGCGTGGGCAGTAAAATGCCCACGCTAATAACTAAACCGGTTTGCGCCCCATCGCGCTGAGAAAGCGCTGCTGCAGCCGCAGCAACTCCCCCAGTTCCAATACCCGATAGTCGATGCCAAAGCGCGGTGCCACCTCGGCAATGATACGGCTTAATGCCGGGTAATGGCGGTGGCTCCAGTGCGGGAACAGGTGGTGGGTCAGGTGCAGATTTGCCCCGCCCAACCAATAGCCCAGCCAGCGCGGCCGCGGGAACCAGTCAAAGGTGGTGGCAAACACATGGTGGTACCAGCCGTGCGCTAACGGCCCCTGCGTCGGTGCCTGATAAAATTGCGCCTTGGCCCAGTGGGTGCCGATAATCAACATTACGAACAGCAGTGACGACAACATCTGGCTTAGCAGATAAACCAGCAGGATCTGCCCGACACCGATTGCCGGCGGCAGCAGATAACACGGGATCGCCAGCGCCAACAGCAAGTGCGCCGCTTTGCCCGCCAGAAAAATACTCCAACCACGTAGGCCCTGTTGCGCCATCCGCGCCCTGACCCGGGTTCGCCCTGCCCGGTCCAGCCAGTCAAACAGCCAGATGTAATACGGAAATGTCATCGCCGCCACCAGCGGCCAGTAAAAGCGCTGCGCGCGCATAAAGGGCCGCCAACGCTGGAACGGCGTCTGCCGCAGCACCCCATTGGCGTCGATATCGGGATCGTAATGTTCGACGTTGTTGTGGGCGTGGTGAAAAATAACGTGCCGCACCCGCCAGCAATCGGGATCTAACCCGAGCGGGATACTCACCAGGCAATTCAGCCAGCGGTTGGCCCAGGGTCGTCTGAAAAACGCGTTGTGCGACGCGTCGTGCACCACGTTGACCGTGAGGAACATGCCGATGAAGATAAAACCGAAGTAGCAGGCAAAAAATGCCCAGAGACTCTGCTGCTGCAGGCTCAAACCATAACAAAGCGCGCATAGCGCCAGCAGGAAAAGCACCTTCGCCAGCATGCCGCCATCGGCAAAACGATGGTCGCGATTGTCGGCCAGATAACCCTGCGCGGCCTGCATCAGCGCACGATGCAGCCCGCTATCATCCGGCTTGAAGGCCAACGGCCGTAACGGCTTCATGGCTGCCCCATCCGACGTAAGAAATGCTGTTGCTGCGCCAGCAGTTCGCGGTAACCAATGCAGCGGTATTCCATACCGTGTTGCGCCGCCAACTGCGCCACTATGGCGGCCAGCGCCGGATAATGACGATGATTCCAGCCGGGAAACAGATGATGGGTCAGATGATAATTCAGCCCGCCGGTCAAGTGTTGCAACCCACGCGGCGAAGTCTGCCAGTCACAGGCGGTCGCGAAATTATGGCGATACCAGCCATGTGGCATGCTTTCACCCTCCGGCACCGGGTAAAATTCGGCCTGCGCCCAATGGGTTCCCAACAATAGAAACACCACCAACAACGAGGCGCACATCTGGCTGAGCGCATAGGCCAGCAGCACCCACGGCCAGCCGATACCGTTCTGCTGGCACAGCACCAGGGGGATTGCCAGCACCAACAACAGATGGCCAATCTTGCACAGGATAAACACCGCCCAGCCGCTGCGGCCCGGTAAAATGTTCTTTTCATGCAACGGGGTTTTCCCCAGGCGATCCGACCAGTCAAATATCCAGGCGATATAGGGCAAGGAGAGTGCGGCAATCAACGGCCAGTACAGGTGCTGATAACGCATATGTTTGCGCCAGCGCTGGAACGGCGTCTGGCGGAAAAAACCATTCTCTTCGGTATCCAGATCGTAGTGTTCGACGTTGGCATAAAAGTGGTGATATTCCACATGCCGCACCCGCCAATAATCCGGGTCTACCCCCAGCGGCAGCGTCACCAGCCGCCCCGCCAGTCGGTTGGCCCAGGGGGCGCGTAGAAAAGCATTATGCGAGGCATCGTGGTTCACATTCACGTTGAGTAACATGCCCATCATCACGAACAAAAAATAGCAGGCCAAAAATGCCCAAACCTGCTGCTGCATCAGACTCAGCGCATAAAAGCCCACGCACAGCGCCAACAACAGCGCCGCCTTTGCCAGCCGCCAACCGTCGGCATAGCGATGGTCACCGGCCAGATAGGCATGAGCCGCCCTTTTAAGATCACGATGAAACGCCTGCTCACCGTCGGCGGGAAACTTCAGTGGTGCCAGTGTGTCAGCCATGGGGTTCCTCCACTGGCTTAAGAGCGCGCACGCGGCCCCAGCCCAGCGCCACGCAAACCCCGTGCAATGTGATCAAGGCCATCGCGAGATGCCAATAACGCTGCGACCATCCGAGGTAACCAATAAACAGCAGCGGAAGGCTCAGCGTAATCATCAACCAGGCGACAACCGCCCAGCGACGCCCTTCGGTCATGCCGCCCAGCGCCATCGAGCCCAACGCCAGCAACACCAGCAGCGCCATCTGCGACCAACTGATATCGCTGTAGCCATAGCCGTACTGGTAAACATAGCCAATCACCAGGGTAAACAGCAGCATCGCACCGCTGAACACGCTAAGCGCCGAGTAGCGGAATCGGCCGTTGCTCGCCCTGGGCCGCCAACGCAGGCGAAAGTAACGCAAGAATGGCAGATTGCTGGCCCAGAACGGATTGGCGGAAGGTTTATCGCCGCTAACGCCATACACAAACGGCGTTTCCGGCAGGCTCGGGCAAAAAGTGCCAAACAGCTTGTCCCAAAAAATAAAACTGCCGCCAAAGTTCTGGTTTGAATAGGCCATATCTTTAACGTGATGCACCCGATGGTGCGCCGGAGTGACCAGAATGTGTTCCAGCCAGCCGAGTTTGGGGGTCAGCGCATTATGGTTAAACAATTGAATGCTGTAGTGCAGGATAGAAACCGTGACAAACACCGACAGCGGCACGCCCAACAGCGCCAACAGCAGAAAAAACGGGATCGAGGTCAACGACGAATACCAGGAATTGCGCACCCCCAGCGACAGATTGAAATGCTCACCCTGATGATGCACCACATGTACCGCCCACAGCACGCGCAGGTGATGATGCAAGCGATGCAACCAGTAAAAGCCGAAGTCCCACGCCAGCAGGGCAAACAGCCACATCAGCACCGGTGGCCAACTACTCAGCAGATCCAGGCTGAAGTGCGCCGCCACATAGCCGTAACAGGTGATTTCCAGCCCGCGGAACAACCACAGCATGATATGGCCGGAGTTGAGATTGAACACCAGATCGTGCCAGTTGACCTGCTGGCGCTGTGCATACTGCAGCACCAGCGCCTCGCCAATCACCACAAACAGCATGAACAGGATCGGCATCGCCAGTTCGCTCATCCTATCTCTCCTTTGGTGGCATTACGCCGCCAGCTTTGTTTGCGCTGAACCAACCAGCCGGCCAAAAATGCCAGCAACGCCCCACTGACCAGATCGACCAGCAGATGGCGGCGCAGTTGCAAAATGGAAAAGGCAATCGCCAGCGCCCACAGTATCAACAGCGCGGTTCTCACTTTACGCTGCCGGCAGCTCAGTGCCCATACCGCCAGCACCGTCAGCGCCATATGGAGTGAGGGCAGGCAGTTTTGCAGCGAATCCACCTGGGTTAGCGCCGCCAGCAGTTTTGAACTTACGCCGACCCCGCTGTCCGGCGGGTAAGCCATAGTGGTCGGCCACAACAGGTAAACCGCCCCGGCCCCCAACGCCGTCAGCTGCATCGCGGCACGCAACCATCGAACCCGCGGGATCGGTGCCAACAAGTAGCCCAACGGAATAATGATAAAGAAAGACAGGTACAGCCAAATGGCCGTCGGACTAAAGGGGACCCAACGGTCAATCGCCGAAGGGGGAAGCAGCGTGCCCACTCCCTGCAGGCGATCGGTACTGCTATAAATCACCCCAACGAATCCCCAACCCAACAGCATTTGCCACAGCCGGTACGGTAGCGTTTTCATCATGCCGCCACCTGCCGGGTAATCCGTCTTCTCTTGCGGTCAAACTGCGGCATCACCGCCTGCACGCTCAGTTGCCATTCCAGCCCAGCGCTGTCGATGCCATGGCGTTCAAACAAGGCAGACAGCTGCAGCCGGCAGTGCGCCAGTTCTGCTTCGCTACAGTCGGCAATCAGTTGCAACTGCCGCTCGCCGCTCTGGATTAGCCGGTAATCGCTGGTCAGCGGCAGCGCATTGGCGATCGCCCGGCTGCATAAATCGGCAAACACCAGTTGAGGCTGGCCAAGGGCATCCGGCAACATCAGTTGATCGTCCCGTCGCCCTTCAATACGGGCAATCGCCATCGACGCCTGTCCACAGGGGCATGGCTCCGTCTGCCTGACCAGCACGTCATCCAGCCGATAGCGCACTATCGGTTGGGTGCTGCGGGTGAAGTCGGTGATTAACGGCGTAAAGCGCTGATCATCAATCCATTGGGGTTCTATATGCAAAAACTCTTCGTTCAGGTGCAGAGTCCCATGCGCGCAAGTGGCCGCCAGGAAGCCTTCGGTGGCCTGATAGACCTCACCCACCGCCGGGAACACCTGCGCCAACAGCCGTCGGTCTTGCTCTTCCAACACTTCGGCGACCGAAATCACCTTTTTGACCTCGAGCCGAATCTGGTTGGCCAGCACCGCCAGCGCCAGCGCACGCAGTACCTGAGCCGGCGCGACAATAATGGTGGGCGCCTGTTGCTCCAGCCGTGCCAACTGCGCGGTAAAGGGGGCGAAAAGATCGTAAAACTCCAGGCTCAGCCAGCGGTTGTTGACGCTGTGATACAGGTTATTGTCCGCCCGCAGAAACAGCGCCACGCGCTCGCCGGCAAACAGGCCGTCCGGCAGCATTTTCGCCAGCATGCCACCGGCCCAAAGGCTTTGTTCATCCGGGCTGACGACAAAAATACCGCGCTGTCCGGAAGTCCCCGACGACAGGCCCACGCTGTATTTACCGATTTTCGGGCTGAAATCTCGCTGCTGCTCGCTGCGCCGCGCGCAGGCCAGCAGTTGATCGCGCTGCAGCCCGGCGGTGTTCATTTGATCAAACTGCGCCATCATCAGCGCCTTGTCCATCAGCGGCCAGGTGGCAATATCTTGCCGGTTGAAACGCCTGAAATAAGGACTCTTCGCCAGCACCCGGCGCGCAAAACTCTTTAACCGTTTGGCCTGGTATGCCTCCAGCGCCTGGCGGTCGGCAAAAGTTAAGCGTCGGGTGCGAAAGTAATGCCACAGCGTCATCAGTGGGATCATAAATCCCCCTCATGACAGAGTAAAATATTCGCGTTGCCGCTCGCCCATAGCTGATTCAGTCGCTCCAGCGTGCGGTAGTAAGCCTTGGCGTCGTCCATCACCAGATTGGCCAAGCGTGAAGGCCCGCGCAATTGCTGATAGTTCAGCGGTGACCAGGCCGCGTCGCTGGCCAGCAGCGTCCAGCCACCGTCGGTGAGAATAAACGCGCCAATATGACCGGCCGCATGCCCCGGCAGATCGACCAGCAGGATCTGCCCTTCACTGCCCGGCAGCGCATAGCCGCGATCAAAGGGTGCCAGCAGCGCAGGCAGGCTGACCTGTTGGAAACCCTCGATAAACTGCAGGCCACTCTCAAAATCATCAGGGATCAAACCGGGGATAAAGGCGCGTTTTAATGCCGCGAAGCCCCGTAAGGTACGAGTTTGCCGCCAGCCTTCGCCAGAGCAGATAAAATCGAGATGTTTGAAATCACGCAGCCCGGCAATATGGTCGGCGTGAAAGTGCGAAATAATCAGCGCCTGAATATCATTAGCGGCGTAACCGGCAGACAGCAACTGCTGGCTCAGTGACTCACGGGGGTCGAAATACACCGGCGTCATTTGGCGGTAAATGCGGAAAATGCCGGACTGCGTCTGCTGCTGGAAATAGTGCGCATAGCCGGTATCCCACAGCCAACGACGGTTCCCTACTTCAAGCAAATAAGCGCGGGCCGGGAACTTGCACACCCGGAATCCCGCACCGCGCAGCGCCATACAGCCGATATGGGTACAGTACCCCACCTCAAAAACAGTGACCTTAGCCATGGGGCTGCTCTCCTTGCCGTTTAAGCCACTCGCCGGTGATGCGGATCCCCTCTTCCATCGAATAGCGTGGCCGATAGCCCAACTGTTCCACGGCAAGGGTTTGGCTCAGCGTCATATCGAAATGCACCGCCGCCACGCTATAGCGCGTCAGCATGGGTTCTTTGCCGGTAAAACGGGCCAGTAACTCCAGCCCGCCCGCCAGAGCATACAGCAAGGAATAAGGCACCGCCTGCAACCGGTAGCGCAGCCCCAATTGCTGACGCAGCAGCGAATCCAGCATCTCCGCCAGCCGCTGCGGCTGGTGATTAGTGATGTTGTAGGCCGCGCCGGATGGCAACCCGTGCTGGCGGCTGGCCAGATCCATCGCATGCACCACGTTAAGTACAAAGGTCAGATCCAATACCGCTTTGCCACCGCCAGGCAACCGTAGCACCCCGCGATCGCGATCCAACTGTTGCAGCACCCGCGGTACAATCACCCGGTCGTGTGGGCCGAACAGCCCTCTGGGCCGTAGAATAATATAGGTCGTTTGCGGGTAACGCGGTACCAGTGCCTGCAACCGCTGCTCGGCGGCATATTTGCTGGCGGCGTAATGGTTGGCGAAACGCCTGGCGCGATAGCCTTCGTCAATATTCTGGTGCGGCCGAAAATCGAAATAGATTGCCGGCGTGGAGATGTGAACAAAACGCCGGACGCCACAGTCCCCTGCCGCCTGCGCCAGTTTTTCGGTCGCGGCCTCGTTAGCCTGATAGAATTCGCTTTTGCTGCCCCAGGGCGAGGATTTGGCCGCGCAGTGCCAGACCCAATCGCAGCCGGTCATTAGTTGACGGCACTGTTCTGCCGTGGCCTGCGCCAAATCAAGCGGACTGAACTCGGCACCCAACTCACGCAGCTCCTGCCCGGCGCGGCTATCGCGCCCGGTGGCATGGACCTGATGGCCCGCTTCCAACAGCCACTGCGCCGCATTACGCCCCAGTCCGCTGGTGGCTCCGGTGACCAACACCCTCATGGCAGCAGCACCATGCCGGCCAGCGACAGCCCGGCGGCGGTGCCAATCAGCATCACCGGCTTACCTGGGTTAAATCGCCCGCCGGTAACCGCAGCGTGTAACGCCGTGGGGATAGATGCCGCCACCTGATTGCCGTGATAGCGATAAATATCCACCAGTACTTCAGGGGGAACATGCAGCCGCTTGCGCATATGTTCGAGCGACAGGTGACTTGCCTGATGCGGCACCACCGTAGCGATCTGCGCCAGTGTCAGTCCACTGGCTGCCAGCAAACGAGCAAGATAATCTTCGATCAGTGCCGACGCCTGGCGGAACAGCTGTTTGCCCTGCATATGGAACAGGAAATCGCTGTTAGTCATGCCGGCGCGCGGGTTGCGCCGCGTCCCCCCGGCACGTATCTCGCACAGCTCGCTACCTTCAGGATAGGTCTCCACCAGGCTGGCCAATATACCGCTGCTGCCGTCGCCGCGCTCGACGATGGCGCAGGCCGCGCCGTCGCCAAAAATCAGCGAGGACTCTTCATGCTCCCAGTCAATACCGCGAGAAGCCAAATCGGCTGAGACAATAGCAATGCGCCGGTAGGTACCGGCATTCAGCAGCCCGGCGGCCACCTGCAGGGCGGAGATAAAACTGACACAGCTGCTGTTGATATCGAAACCGGCAGTGCCCGGTGCCAGTCCGGCCACCTTAAGAATATGCGCCGCCGTGCATGGCAGGGCCTGTACTGAAATCGCCGACGCGGAAATCAGCAGATCTATCGACTGCGCGTCGATCCCGTAACGGTTTAAGGCATCCTGCAATGCGGCGACGGCCAGTTCAGCCTGGCTGGCATCATCGCTGGCGTGAAAACGGTAGCTGATACCGGAACGTTTCTCGACGTAGCCTGTCGGCTTGCACAGCAGGCTATCGAGCGCGGAGGAGTCGACTCGGTTGGGTGGCAGTGCTGCCCCCGTGGCGATGACTTTCAACGGCAGCAACGTGGGTGAACAAGTTTGTGTTGTCATTATTATTGTTAACTAACCTGCATATCCATAAAGCGATCTCCCGGCGCTATCCTGTGACAGCACCGAGCCATCCCCGGTTTTAAATCCCAAAGTGCCCGCAAAACTGGGCTATTGATTGTTGTTATGCACTGCAAACAGCCGGCGGCCGCCGACAATTAATTGTAACAATACTGAGATAGCAAGTTTACGGCAAGGAAGCAAAAATGCGCAAATCGGCAGGCATTATCTGGCGGTACGATGGGGGAAATAAAAGGAGATCACCAATGTGACCAACGGCAGTGCGCCAATCTTCAACAGTTCAAACACCTGCCTGATGGATTCATTTTGATCCCAATACGCGTGGGCAACAAAAACGCCCACGCTGATAACGAAGATGCCGCACAATACCTGACGCGCTAGCCGCAATCGCTCCATTTCGTCAAACACCAATGCCGGATCCAAATACAGTGTTTCCACATCCACCTTCACACTCTGATTTTGGATGCTCATGGGAAAACCCCCACCACCTGACCTACCGCCTCCAACACCTCACCGTTCTCGCGCACAATACCAAGAGAGGAACCGTCTTGTTTCACCCACTGCTTGTCAGCAATGCTGATTAGCGCAAAAGCCAAGCGGATCACATCCGTTTTTTTCATTCCATGCCGCTGTGCAATATCGTTCAGATTATCATCAATTTCGTTTGATAACCGAATTGGCAAACTACGCATACCCCACCTCCTGTGGCTGTCAGTTAGTGGAGAAAAGCTTACTTCACCAGCGATCATTGTTCAATTAGTGAACTGCGTAACGCTTCGCAAATTCAGCAACTTGCGCGAAATAAACGTCTCATCGAACTGGCAAATATGAAAAGTCAGCCTATTGCTGCCAGATATTAAAGAAGATCGGATTTTACAGCCCACAGACTTTCGAACTTTTGCACCCAACCTGCACTATACTGCCCCTTGCATCGTCAATGATTGACGGACGACGCCAATGGCCGGCCTGTTGCCGGCCTTTGTTTTTTTCGAGGAGAAGCAATGCAAAAATCTCACAACCACCGCAAGCACCTGACCCGTACCGAGGTCACCCGCCTGCTGCAACAGGCCGCCGCCGGACGAGCGCCCGAGCGAGACAGCTGCCTGATCTGGATGGGTTTCATTCACGGCTGCCGCGTTAGTGAGCTTAACGGCCTGCGCATGGCGGACCTGGATATGGAAAGCGGTTGCGTCTATATGAACCGCCTTAAAAACGGGCTATCCACCATCCATCCGCTGGAAACCACCGAGAAAAATCTACTGACCCGCTGGCTGGAAAAACGCCGGTCCTGTCGCAATCTGGAGGATGAAGAGTGGCTGTTTCTGTCGCAGAAAGGCTACCGGCTGTCGCGCCAGCGCATTTATCGCATGTTGCAGGCTTACGGTAAGCAGGCCGGACTTGATGTGGACGCCCATCCGCACATGTTGCGCCATGCCTGTGGCTATGCGCTGGCGGATAATGGCGCCGATACCCGGGTGATCCAGGACTATCTGGGACACCGTAATATTCAGCATACGGTGCTGTACACCGCGGCCAATGCCGGACGATTTAAACACCTGTGGAAGGAGGAAAAAGAGGAGGAAAATGTAACAATTTGAGTCAAACTGACAACTAAACTAGGAATATCCTGAAAAAAAGTCAATGTTTGTTTTGTGGTTTTTTTATCCTTACCTATAACTCTATTAATATCAACAAAATAAATTCATCCCTCACTAACGTCTTCACATGACCATTCCGATCAATTCCAGGTTTTTCGACACGGTCAGCCGATTTCTTTTATCTCCCTGAATCATTACTGAATAATTAAGCAGCATCACTCACCAATTTAAACACCATCCATGGTGTTATATCCCATACATCACTCCAAACCAATCAACCAGTAGAACTATCTGCCTAATGTGACAGTTTGACTCAAAATGTTGCGTTTGCATCGCTATGGCAACACGAGCGTCAGCTAAAAAAAGGACAACTCAATCAATGAGTTAAATGGACATTGTGCAAGAATGCACTCCTCAAGGAATCCTATCTATGAAAAAAACACTTCTGGTCACTTCATTGGCTACGATCGCATTATTTTCGACCGCTTCGGCATTTGCTGCTGACGGTAACATCAACTTCACGGGTGATATCAAAGATGCAACCTGTGAGGTCGATTTGGCTGCGGGAGCAACGGCGATCAGTGTCCCTATGGGAACGCTGAATAAAACGGCCTTCTCAGGGGCCGGCTCTACCGGTACCTCCAGCAAATTCACCATCAATCTGAAAAATTGCCCGGCGGCCTATACCAAAGCCAACGTCGAATTTGACGGCACTGCGGCAGACAACGACAAAAAAGTACTGGCTCTGACCGCGGGCACCACTGCCGCACCTGCTGCTACCGGGGTTGGGATCCAAATCAGCGATAAAAGCGACACCGTTTTGGCATTAAAAACTCCTTCTGCCAGCTATGACTTGAAGACCGGTGCGACAGACGTTAACAAACTGGACTTTACCGCACGCTATATTGCCACGTCAGCGACAGTGACTTCCGGCGTAGCTAACTCCAGCGCTACTTTCAACGTCAAGTACAACTAAACGCGAATGCGGCCTCTTTGAGGCTGTTTGACTTTGCAGGGACTGCCCGCCGGGTCGTCCCTTTTCAGGGAGAAACTGGGCATGAAAGCATGGCAGGTCGCGCTGTACCTTGGGTTGATATTGAGCAGCAGTCTGGTACAGGCTGGTGTGGTAATTGGGGCAACCCGAGTGGTGTACGACGGTGGATTGCGGGAATCCTCATTAAGCGTCAGTAACCCGGATAAAGTCCCTTACCTGATCCAGTCCTGGGTTGATCCACAAACCGCTGGCAGCGAGAAAGCCCCGTTTATCCTGACCCCCCCGCTGTTTCGCTTAGAAGGTGGGGACAAGAACGTACTGCGAATAGTGCGCCTGGGCGGTAATTTGCCAAAAGACCGTGAAGCGCTGTACTGGTTGAATGTGAAAGCCATCCCTTCGTCTGAGAATAAAGACAATACCCTCCAAATAGCGGTGAACACCCGCATCAAACTGATATATCGCCCAGAACAGTTGAAGGACAAATCGCCGGAGGCGGTTGCCGGGCAATTGAGCTGGTCACGGCAAGGCGGAAAATTGCGGGTCAACAACCCTACGCCGTATTACATGAACTTTCAGAGTGTGAAGATCGAGGGGCAAGAGGTGCGGGATGCAACCTATGTAGCGCCATTCAGCAGTGCGGATTTTGCTTTGCAAGAAGTGAAAGCAGGCAATGCGGTGAGTTGGATCGTTATCAACGATTTTGGCGGTAGCGGTGCCACCCAGCAAGGCAGATTAGCAGGGTGATGTTGGCTCTTCACAGTGAGGTGAAAAGGCAAACAAGGGAGTGTGGCAATGAGCACGGAAACAGACCGACGATATCGCCAAGTGCCTCTGGCGGGGCTAATAGTCTTGCAACTGGTGTTACAGCCGACAGCACATAGTCGTGATTATTTTAACCCGGCATTGCTGACTATTGGGACACCCCAACAGGATGGCGTGGACTTATCGGCATTTGAGAACGCCGGTGGGCAAATACCCGGCGTTTATCGGGTCGATATTTTTCTTAATCAGCAAATGGTGGCGACACGCTCGGTGACTTTTCATGCCGACCCCAAGGGGGATGGGCTACAACCCTGCCTGAGCATGGCGGAACTGGGCGATTACGGCGTTCAGGTGAGTCGTTTTCCAACTCTGGGGGCCGCAGACAGCACCTGTGTCGATCTGACGGCAATACCGCAGGCTTCATCACGTTTGCAGTTTAACCAGCAGCGGTTGCTGCTGAGCATTCCACAGGCGGCGATTAAACAGCAGCCGCGCGGTTATGTTTCCCCGGCACAATGGGACGAAGGCGTTCCAGCGCTATTACTTAACTATAGCCTGAGCGGGGCCAACACCTATGCCAGAAATGAGAATGGGAGCAATGGCAACAATCAGTATGCCAACCTGCGCCCAGGAGCGAACCTCGGGCCATGGCGGTTGCGTAACTACACCACCTGGGGTCGCGACAGTGACGGACAAGACAAGTGGAATACGGTTTATACCTACGCCCAGCGTAACCTGATTGGGTTACAGAGCCAGATGACATTGGGTGACAGCAACGCGCCCAGTGAGGTGTTTGACGCAGTGCCCTTCCGTGGCGGACAACTGGCTTCGGATGACGACATGCTACCGGATAGCCTGCGAGGTTATGCGCCGATAGTCCGCGGCATTGCCCGAACCAATGCCCAGGTGGTGGTGCGCCAAAACGGCTATGAGATTTACCGTACCTATGTAGCGCCGGGGGCATTTGTTATTGACGATATGTACCCCACCGGCGGCAGCGGCGACCTGCATGTCACCATCAAAGAAGCCGATGGCAGCGAACAACAGCTAGTGGTGCCCTTCGCCTCCCTGCCCGTGTTGCAACGTGAAGGACGGCTCAAATACAGCCTGACGGCGGGCCAATACCGCAGTTATGACCACAGCGTGGATAAAAGCGCCCTGATGCAGGGAACGGCCATTTATGGTCTGCCGTGGAACAGTACCTTGTATGGTGGCGTGCAGATGGCACAGCGCTACCAGTCTGCCGCACTGGGGTTGGGCAACAACCTTGGTGACTGGGGGGCATTCTCGGTGGATGTGACCCAGTCGCGGGGCCAGCAAAAAGGGCTGGACAGACAGACCGGGCAGTCGTGGCGTATGCGTTACAGCAAAAATATGGTGCAGACCGGCACCAACTTCGCCATTGCCGGTTATCGCTATTCGACGGCGGGGTTTTATGCCCTGTCGGAGGTGTTGGACACCTGGCGTAGCGGAGAGATGGCCTACTGGGCGTATGAGCGGCGACGCAACCGGGCGGAACTGAGCATGAGCCAGCAGTTATGGCAGGACGGCGGTTCGCTCTCGCTCAGTGCGATACGCGAAGATTACTGGAACAGCGATCGCAGCATGGCCTCGTTGGGACTGGGCTACAGCAACAGTTGGCAAGGGATCAGCTACGGGGTGAACTGGAGTTATAACCGTAATAGTTTCGGGCCGCAGCGCAGTAACGACCAGCAAATCGTCTTCAACCTCAACATGCCGCTAAACCTGTGGGACAACAACAGCAGTTGGGTGAACTACAACCTGAACAATACCAAGGGCGGTGCGACCAGCCAGTCTCTGGGACTGAGCGGGATGGCGCTACGGGATAACAGCCTGAGCTGGGCGGCGCAGCAGAATTATGGCAGCCGAGGGCAAGGTTACGGCGGCAACCTTAATCTGGACTATAAGGGGACTTACGGCGAGCTTAGCTCGGGCTACGGTTATGACCGCAACAGCCAGCGGCTGAATTATGGTCTGCAAGGCAGCGTGGTGGCGCATGCCAGTGGCGTGACCCTGGGGCAACCCCTGGGCGAGACGGCAGCGCTGGTGGCCATGCCCGGCGCAGCCGGTGTGAGCGTCAATAACCAGACCGGTGTGCGCACTGACTGGCGTGGTTATGCGTTGGTGCCGTACCTGACCCCCTATCGCAGTACCGACGTCACGCTGGCGACAGAAACCTTATCGGCAGATACCGACGTGGCGCAAACCAGCCACCGTGTGGTACCCACGCGCGGAGCGCTGGTGAGGGCGACGTTCAGCGCCAAAGTGGGTGCGAGGGTGCTGATGACACTAACGCAAGGCAATGGCAAGCCGGTGCCCTTTGGCGCCACGGTGAGCGAAGCCGATCAAAACGCGGCACAAGGCAGCATCGTCGGTGATGCCGGACAGGTCTACCTGAGTGGCCTCGCTGAGCAAGGGAAACTGAGGGTGCTATGGGGGAACGGCAATGCCGGTCAGTGCTGGGTGGAATACCAATTGCCCAAGGCTGCCGGGCAGGAAGAAATACTGCAAATGGACGGAGTATGTCAATGACAAGGAAAATCGCAGTCATGAAAAAATCACGGCCGGATGAGGTCGACAAATCTTGTACGCGGCGCGGTCACTATATTTTAACGCTATGTGTAATGGGTGGACTGCTCTGTCTATCGGCTCCTGCAATGTCCGCTTCGTGCCAGCTTGCGTCTAAAATAACCAGCAAAATACAAGATATTAACCTTGGGGATATAAAACTGTCGTCCAGTACACCGACGGGCACTGTACTGGCTACCTATCAACTGGCAGGACCAGAAAGTCAGTTATTGCTATATAACTCGGGTAGCGGTGGGTTCCAACGATTGTGCCTGGGGGTGTTGCAATACTCTATTAAACATGCGCTTTCAGCGGCAAATGGTTGGGTTGTCACAAATAATATTTCCAGTACTTCGGTGCCGGGGCTGGGGGTGCGGGTTTCGATTTATGATTCAAAGTATATCGGTGATGAGTGGAAGGCCCCCGTGGGGGGCTTACTTCTCAACATCCCGACTTACACCTGGAAGCTTGAACTGATAAAAATCGGGCCATTTAACAAAGGCAACCTGCCGACGGGAACCACGCTGGCAATATTTACCTTGATAGATATCAGAACGCCGTCCACCGGGGGAGGTACCTGGGAATTGGGCAGGCTACGTGTCGGTACCCCTGCGTCATTTTCTCAAACCACCTGCACCCTGACCGATACCGCTATTGATGTCCCTTTGGGCAGTATATCTGCGACAAAACTCACCGCTAGTGGCACCACCTTTGGTGAACAGAGTTTCAAAGTGGGGATAACCTGTGAGCCAGGGCTTAAAGTCAGCGTTTCCCTGAGTGGAACCCAAAGCACCGAAACCACAGATACCAGCGTCCTGGCGCTGACCGGTGCCGGGCAAAGTGGCGTGGTTAGCGGGCTGGGGGTACAGATATTGTCTGATGGGACATTGCTCAAGCGGGGTACCAACCTACTGGTTAAAACGGTGGCTGGCGGTAAAGAATCCCTGCAGTTCAGTGCTCGTTACTACCAAACCAAAAAGGACGTCACCGTTGGCAAAGCCAATACTGCCGCCACGCTGAATTTCACCTATCAGTAACTCAATATGTCATTTATGGAAAACACAACAGGAGAAGGAATATGCTGAGGATTATGCGCCACCCGGCGTTATGGATATTGTGCAGTGGTTTAGGCGCCAACGGTTTGGCTCAGGCCGACGCAGTCACGGTCAATATCACCAGCAATGTGATCGCCGCCCCTTGTGTCATTGATGGTGCCGGCTCTCTGGATATTAAACTGGATGATATCGTGGTCAGCAAATTGCAAAAGTCCGGCGATACTGGCCCTTTCAAAAGTTTCGATTTAAAGCTGAAGGACTGCCCAGCTGCGACCACCAAGGTCACGGCCAGCTACACTGGCACGGCATCCCCTTTATCCGCAAACAGCTTTATAAATACGGGTACGGCAAGTCAACTGGTTCTGTACCTTCAAGATAGCGCCAGTAAAGAAATCGCTCCTAATACCACCCGCCAGGTAGACGTGAACAGCACTTCCAAAACAGCGGTATTTAGTCAAAAGGTGCAGATTTATGCGAAAGGTTTGGCCACTGCCGGCACGGTAATTGGCAATATCGTGGTGTCTTTTACCTATCAATAACTCATAGGCAAAACCAATACTGCCGCCACGCTGAATATCACCTATCAGTAACTCAATATGTCATTTATGGAAAACACAACAGGAGAAGGAATATGCTGAGGATTATGCGCCACCCGGCGTTATGGATATTGTGCAGTGGTTTAGGCGCCAACGGTTTGGCTCAGGCCGACGCGGTAACGCTCAATATCACCGGTAATGTAATTGCCGCCCCTTGTGTCATTGATGGTGCCAGCTCTCTGGATATTAAACTGGACGATATCGTGGTCAGCAAATTGCAAAAAGCCGGCGATACCAGCCCGTTTAAAAGCTTTGAGTTAAAGCTGAAGGACTGTCCGGCTGCGACCACCAAGGTCACGGCCAGCTACACTGGCACAGTATCCCCTCACTATAGCGACAGTTTTATCAATACCGGCACCGCAGGGCAGTTGGCGCTGTATGTTCAGGATGATGCAAGCAAGACAATTACCCCCAACACCACCCGCCAGGTAGACGTGAACAGCACTTCCAAAACAGCGGTGTTTAGCCAGAAGGTGCAGATTTATTCGAAAGGCTCTGCCACCGCCGGCACGGTAATTGGCAATATCGTGGTGTCCTTTACCTATCAATAACTCATTGCGACGACAAGGAATCTGTCATGCACATGGTAGCTTTAAAGACTGCTCGGGCGCTACTGACGCTAATGCTTTGCAGTGGTGCTGTCTGGGCCGACGATGCCAGTGTCAATATTACCGGACGCGTGCTGTCGGCAGCTTGTGAGCCGACGGTTGACCCGCTGGCAGTGGACTTGGGCACCCTGTCGCGCAGCATATTAAGCAGCAAGGGCGTGACAGGTTCCCATACAGACTTCACATTGCGCCTAAAGAGCTGCCCGGCAGAGGTCAGCCAGGTACAGGTTCAGTTTGATGGCGTCGCCGCAACCGGAGATAACAGTGCATTAGCCCTGACCGGCAGCAGCGTGGCTAAAGGGGTCGGTGTGCAACTGCTGGACGGTGCAAAAAAAGTGTTGGCACCGGGGACGCGCTCACCGTTGATGTCAATCATCGGGGGTAATAGTACCGTGAATGCTCTGACCTTCAGCGCACGCTACATCGCCACCAGCGACACGGTGACCGCTGGCAGTGCCAATGCCAGCGCCACCTTTACCATTTGGTACAACAATTGAAGCTCACGCCGGTTCATCCCTTTGCGGCATCGCGTTGCGCGCACGCTGGTCCGCAGCCCCTCCAGCACGACGGTGAGCCTGCTCGCCAGGCTCTGCTGCCTGCCTATCTGACTGCACGGTTGACCCCCACGGAACGCCATATTGTACAGGCGCTGCTCAGCGGCCAGGACTTGACGGCGATTGCCTGGAAGCTGCAGCGCGATATCCGCACCATCAGCAGCCACAAGCAACGGGCGATGGGCAAGCTCGGCCTGACCAGCAATGCCATGCTGCATGCGCTGGGGGCGTTGCTCAATCCGCCGTTATCTGTGGATATTACCGCCCGCCGTCAGTTACTGGCGCCGCGCGAGCAACAGGTGCTAAATGCCCTGCTCAATGGCCATAGCGTGTCGGACATCGCACACCAGCAGGCACGCAGCGTTAAAACGGTCAGTTTCCAGAAGCGCCACTTAATGCAGAAGTTGGGGTTGCACAGCGAGGTGGAGTTATTTGCTCTGGCACCGCAGCAAGCGAGAGCCTTGCTGGCAAACTGGCCAGCGTCGACGGAACTGGGGCTGAGGGAAGAAAAAGTTTGTATCACGAACAGCCCCCATCTGACGGATCGCGTTTCGCCAGATGGAGGGTAATAGAGGGGGAAATGTCTTTAGCGGCGATTACGCACCAGTTGGTAACGGCGGGTCAGGTATTCCACCGGTACGCTCCAGATATGCACCAGGCGACAGAACGGGAACAGCACGAACAGCGTCATGCCCAGCACCATATGCAGTTTAAAAATCGGCGCAACGCCCACCAGATGCTGTGACGCCCCGGCGTGGAAGGTCACCACCGCCTGTGCCCAGGCCACCAGCTTCATCATCTCGCTGCCGTCCATATGCTGGGCGGAGAACGGAATGGTCAGCAGCCCCAGGCACACCTGCACCACCAACAGCGTCAGGATCATGATATCGGCAAAACTGCTGGTCGCCCGCACCCGCGGGTTGGTCAACCGGCGTTTCAGCAGCAGCGCCCCGCCAATCAACGTCATTACACCGCAGGCACCACCGGCGATCATCGCCAGTTTCTGCTTCACGTCGATCGGCAGGAAGGATTCATACATCCAGTGCGGCGTCAGCATACCGAGGAAGTGCCCGGCGAAGATGCCCAAAATGCCGATGTGGAACAGGTTGGAGGCCAGACGCATTCCTTTTTTATCCAGCATCTGGCTGGATCCAGCGCGCCAGCTGTATTGGCCGTAATCGTAACGCAGCCAACTGCCGATCAGGAAAATCGCCCCCGCCAGATAGGGGTAAATATCGAAGAAGAACTGATTTAAAAATTGCATGATTAGCGTCCTTTGGTTCCGGTTAGCGCATCCGTCAGGTCCAGGTATTGCGGGGCTACCGCACCGGCAAAGCGCCGTTGGTGCGCCGCCTGCTGTGCCGAAGCACAACCTTCCTCACCTAGAAACTTAACCTGCTCCTCTTCCCATACCGCATCCAGCGCCTGCGGCGTGTCATCGCGGGTTTCTTTTGCTACCTGAGACGTCAGCGCCTGTGCCTGAACGTCACTGCCAGATAGCACCAGCAGCAGATCAAACAGCACCGCATACGGGCTTTCCCGCTGTAGTAACCGGGCGCCCAACAGCGCCAGGATCGGTGCGATGTCCTGCAACCCCTCCGCGGCCTGCTCCTTGCTGCGGCTGGCAAGATACTCCAGATACAGCGGCAGGAAGTCCGGCAGCTCGCGGCTGTCGATCTCCAGCCCGGCTTCGCGGTATTGCGCCATCAGATCGACCATGGCCTGACCACGATCGCGCGACTCGCCATGTACATGCTCAAACAACAGCAACGAGGTGGCGCGGCCCCGATCGAACAGCTCGCAGTATTCAGCCTGCACATCCAGCAACGGACGGGCGCAGAAACGGCGAATAAACAGGATCAACTTCGCGCTGTGGTGCAAATCCAGTTCGCTGGCCGGTTCCAGCGCCTCCACCAGCGCCTGTTGATGGTCAAACAGCGCCTGCTCCGGGTAGTCCAGCAGGCGAGCAATCACTTTCAGGCTGATCATGAGGCATCCTCCTGGCGCGGCGTTTTTTTCGTTACATCAATAGCGTCAATGCGTCGGCTGTTGAACAGGTTGAATTTACCGTCGCTACCGTGGCAGCCGTCACCAAAACTAAAGCCGCAGCCTTTGCTTTCCGGGAAGGCCTCACGCGCCAGTTCACGATGGCTGGATGGGATCACGAAGCGGTCTTCGTAGTTGGCGATCGCCAGATAGCGGTACATCTCCTGCGCCTGCGCTTCGCTCAGCCCCACCTGTTCCAGTGCGCTGGTGTCCAGCACGCCGTCAACGGTTTCCGCACGTTTGTAGTGGCGCATCGCCAGCATGCGTTTGAGCGCCAACAGCACCGGAGCGGTATCGCCGGCGGTCAGCAGGTTGGCCAGGTATTGCACCGGGATACGCAGGCTTTCCACGTCCGGCAGTACGCCGCTGTGCGCCAGCTCACCGGCATCGGCTGCGGATTGAATCGGTGACAATGGCGGTACGTACCACACCATCGGCAGCGTGCGGTATTCCGGATGCAGTGGCAGCGCCAGCTTCCAGTCCATCGCCATTTTGTATACCGGCGACTGCTGGGCAGATTCGATCACCCCTTGTGGAATGCCGTCGGCCAACGCCTGGGCAATTACCGCCGGATCGTGCGGGTCGAGGAAGATATCCAACTGGCTCTGGTACAGATCCTTGTCGTTTTCGACCGCTGCCGCCTGTTCGATGCGGTCGGCGTCATACAGCAGCACGCCCAGATAACGGATACGACCCACGCAGGTTTCCGAACACACCGTCGGCTGGCCGGACTCGATACGCGGATAGCAGAAGATGCACTTCTCGGACTTGCCGCTTTTCCAGTTGAAATAGATCTTTTTGTACGGGCAGCCGGTCAGGCACATGCGCCAGCCGCGGCATTTATCCTGATCGATCAGCACAATGCCGTCTTCGCCACGCTTGTAGATAGCGCCACTCGGGCAGGTCGCGACACAGGCCGGGTTAAGGCAGTGTTCGCACAGGCGCGGCAGGTACATCATGAAGGTGTTTTCGAACTGGCCGTACATCTCCTTTTGCATATTGTCGAAGTTTTTATCCTTCGAACGCTTGGAGAATTCACCACCGAGGATCTCTTCCCAGTTCGGGCCATTTTCAATCTTCTTCATGCGCTGGCCGGTGATCAACGAGCGCGGCCGGGCGATCGGTTGATGCTTGCCCTGCGGCGCGGTATGCAGGTTCTGGTAGTCGTAATCGAACGGCTCGTAATAGTCGTCCAGCGCCGGAACGTCCGGGTTGGCGAATATCTTCGACAACAGGCCGACGCGGCCGCCCATGCGTGGTTCCAGCTTGCCGTTGATTTTACGGATCCAACCGCCCTTCCACTTTTCCTGATCTTCCCAGGCGTGCGGATAACCGACGCCGGGTTTGCTTTCCACGTTATTGAACCAGGCGTATTCCATGCCCTCGCGGCTGGTCCAGACGTTTTTACAGGTCACCGAACAGGTGTGGCAACCGATGCATTTGTCCAGGTTCAGCACCATGCCAACTTGCGAACGAATTTTCATTTTGCTTTCTCCTGCTGGCTACCCTGCGAGTCGTCGTTGCCTTCACCATCTAACCAGTCGATGCGGTTCATCTTGCGTACCACCACAAACTCATCGCGGTTGGAGCCGACGGTGCCGTAATAGTTGAAGCCGTAGGCCAACTGCGCATAACCCCCGATCATATGGGTCGGTTTCGGGCAGACGCGGGTCACCGAGTTATGAATACCACCGCGCTGACTGGTGATTTCCGAACCGGGAATATTCACGATGCGTTCCTGCGCGTGGTACATCATGGTCATGCCGGCCGGGACGCGCTGGCTGACCACCGCCCGCGCAGTGAGCGCACCGTTGGCGTTAAAGGCTTCGATCCAGTCGTTATCCTCAATCCCCAGATCTTTGGCATCTTCCTCACTCATCCAGACGATCGGCCCACCGCGCGACAGGGTCAGCATCAGCAGGTTGTCGCTGTAGGTGGAGTGAATGCCCCATTTCTGGTGCGGCGTTAGGAAGTTCAGCGCCTTCTCCTTGTTGCCGTTCGGCTTCTGGTTCAGCAACGGCTGCGCGGCACGGGTGTCGATCGGCGGGCGATACACCAGCAGGCTTTCGCCAAAGGCACGCATCCACTCATGGTCCTGATACAGCTGCTGACGGCCGCTGATGGTGCGCCATGGGATCAGCTCATGCACGTTGGTATAGCAGGCGTTGTAAGACACATGTTCGTCTTCCAAACCTGACCAGGTCGGGCTGGAAATGATTTTGCGCGGTTGGGCCTGAATATCGCGGAAGCGGATTTTTTCATCTTCTTTGTTCAGTGCCAGATGGCGGTGATCGCGGCCGGTCATCTTGCCCAACGCGTCCCACGCCTTGACCGCGACCTGTCCGTTGGTTTCCGGTGCCAGCGCCAGGATCACCTCGGCGGCATCGATGGCGGTTTCAATCTTCGGCCGACCGGCCGCCGGGCCATCGGCCTTCACGTAGTTGAGTTTTTTCAGGAAGTCGACTTCGGTCTGGGTATTCCAGCTAATCCCTTTGCCGCCGTTGCCCAGCTTATCCAGCAAGGGGCCCAGCGAAGTGAAACGCTCGTAGGTGGCCGGGTAATCACGCTCTACCACCATGATATGCGGCGCGGTAATACCCGGGATCAGATCGCATTCGCCCTTTTTCCAGTCTTTGACGCCATAAGGCTGCGCCAGCTCGGCGGCCGAGTCATGCTGAATAGGCAGCGTCACCACGTCGGTTTCCTGGCCCAAATGCCCGACACACACTTCGGAGAAGGCTTTGGCGATGCCCTTATAAATCTCCCAGTCGCTTTTCGAATCCCAGGCCGGATCGACCGCTGCCGACAGCGGGTGAATAAACGGATGCATATCCGAGGTATTCATGTCGTCTTTTTCGTACCAGGTAGCGGTCGGCAACACGATATCGGAGTAGAGACAGGTGCTGGACATGCGGAAATCAAGCGTCACCACCAGATCCAGCTTGCCTTCACCGCCGTTATCCAGCCATTCCACTTCCTCGGGCTTGGCGCCGCCTTGCTGGCCCAGATCCTTGCCCTGAATGCCGTTTTCGGTGCCCAGTAAATACTTGAGCATGTACTCGTGGCCCTTGCCGGATGAGCCCAGCAGGTTGGAACGCCAAACAAACAGGTTCCGCGGGAAGTTCTGCGGGTTGTCCGGCTGTTCGGCGGCAAAGTTCAGGCTGCCTTTTTTCAACCCTTCGACGGTATAGTCCAGCGGCGATTGACCGGCGGCTTTCGCCTGCGCTGCCAGATGCAACGGGTTGGTGCCCAACTGGGGTGCCGACGGTAGCCAGCCCATGCGCTCGGCGCGCACGTTTAGGTCGATCAGGCTACCGCCAAAGCGGGTCTTGTCCGCCAACGGCGACAGCAGCTCTTCGGTGCCGACGGTTTCATAGCGCCACTGGCTGGAATGGTTATAGAAGAACGAGGTGCTGTTCATATGGCGCGGCGGACGTTGCCAGTCGAGGCCAAACGCCAGCGGCAGCCAACCGGTCTGCGGTCGCAGTTTTTCCTGGCCGACGTAGTGCGCCCAGCCGCCGCCGCTCTGGCCAACGCAGCCGCAGAAGATCAGCATATTGATCAGGCCGCGGTAGGTCATGTCCATGTGGTACCAGTGGTTAACCCCGGCACCGACGATAATCATCGAACGGCCATGGGTTTTCTCGGCGTTGTCGGCAAACTCACGGGCAATGCGGATAATATTGTGACGTGAGACGCCGGTGATCTGCTCGGCCCAGGCCGGAGTGTAGGCTTTGACGTCGTCATAGTCGGTGGCGCAGTTGGCGTCGTTCAGACCACGATCGAGGCCGTAGTTGGCCAGGGTCAAATCGTAAACGCTGGTCACCAGGGCTTCGCTGCCGTCCGCCAGACGCAGGCGTTTGACCGGCAGTTTGTGCAGCAGGATCTCGTCCAGCGCCACGCTGTTGAAATGTTCACTTTCGGTACTGCCAAAGTAAGGGAACCCGACGTCGGCCACTTCGTCATGTGCGCCCAGCAGGCTGAGTTGCAACTCGACTTCCTGCCCGTCTTCACCGGCGCGCTGTTCCAGGTTCCATTTGCCCTGCTCGCCCCAGCGGAAGCCAATCGACCCCTGTGGTGCCACCAGCTCACCGTTGCGCTGATCTATGGCGACGGTTTTCCACTCTGGGTTGTTTTCCTGCCCCAGGCCATCCACCAGATCGGCGGCTCGCAGCAGGCGACCGGCGGCGTAATAGCCTGCTTCGCGCGGCTCGAGCATCACCAGCATCGGCATATCGGTGTAGCGACGCACGTAGTCACGGAAGTAGCCCACCTCACGATCCAGGTGGAACTCTTTGAGCATCACGTGGCCCATTGCCAGCGCCATGGCGCTGTCGGTGCCCTGCTTCGGATTGAGCCACTGGTCGCACAGTTTGGCGACTTCGGCATAGTCCGGCGTCACCGCCACGGTTTTGGTGCCTTTGTAGCGCACTTCGGTGAAGAAGTGGGCGTCCGGGGTACGCGTCTGCGGCACGTTAGAGCCCCAGGCGATGATGTAGGAGGAGTTGTACCAGTCGGCCGACTCCGGCACGTCGGTCTGCTCGCCCCAGGTCATTGGCGAGGCCGGGGGTAAATCGCAGTACCAGTCGTAGAAGCTCAGGCAGGTGCCGCCAATCAGTGACAGATAGCGGGCGCCGGCGGCGTAGGACACCATCGACATCGCCGGGATCGGTGAGAAGCCGATAATGCGATCCGGGCCGAAGGTTTTGGCGGTGTAGACGTTGGAAGCGGCGATCAGTTCGTTCACTTCCTGCCAGCTGGAGCGGACAAAACCACCGCGTCCGCGCGCGACTTTGTAGCTTTTGGATTTTTCGGCATCGCTGACGATCGAGCCCCAGGCATCGACCGGGTCACTGTGCAGCGCCTTGGCCTCACGCCACAGTTTGATCAGGCGTTTGCGCATCAATGGGTATTTCAGTCGGTTGGCGCTGTACAGATACCAGGAGTAGCTGGCGCCACGTGGGCAACCGCGAGGTTCATGGTTGGGCAAGTCCGGGCGGGTACGCGGGTAATCGGTTTGCTGGGTTTCCCAAGTCACCAGGCCGTTTTTTACATATATTTTCCAGCTACAGGAGCCGGTGCAGTTAACCCCATGGGTGGATCGCACAATCTTGTCGTGCTGCCAGCGGCTGCGATAGCCGTCTTCCCAGTCGCGGTTGGTGTTTAGCGTCTGGCCATGTTCGCCAGAAAAGGGTTCCGCCAACTGCTTAAAATAGCGGAATCGGTCTAGAAACTTGCTCATCCGGAATTCTCCTGAAGGCTTTCATTGTTATATGAAGTGACATTGCTCAATCTGCCGCCAGCCTACTAATGCGGTTGCAGCGGCAAATTGATTGCGATCAAGAGAACGGAGGGAGAATAACGGCGGCAACGGCGTGCCTACCCCTAAAGTATCAGGGCAGGCAGTGGCGCTAATTAATTGAAAATAGAATAAAAATCATGATTTAGATATTAGGCGGGATGTACTGCGAAGTGAGTTGGGGTATTTGGGGGTAGGATGCGGGCGGGCGTCTGAGATACCCGGGCCTAGCGCACCGAGGGGCCATTATGGGACACATCCGTGTGTCCCACCCTGCGGGCCGACTGGGCGTCGTTCCAATTTGCTCCCGGCAAATTGGTCGGCGGACAAGCCGCTACGACCCCTACGGCACGCTCTCCCTAATAACAGGCTTTGTGTGTCTGCTAACTGATTAACCTGCATCCATCTCATGGCCGATCCACTCGCCGCTGTCACGGTTGATAACCCGCAGATACTGCTCATACTCCTGTTCACCGTAGAACAGGTTCAGCAACGGCGTTTTATAAAATGACTGCCACATCTGCCCCAGCATGATTGGCCGACGCGGAACATAGATATTCTCGATCAGGTTATAACCGGTGGCCATCAGCATGAAGCACAGGAAGAAGTAGTTAAACCTGCCGCGCATGAACGAGCGATGATGAGCCACGTAGTAAAACAGCAGGAATACCGACGCCACGCTGGCATAGCGGCTGGCCGCCTGCAGCGAACTGGAACACAGGAACACAAACACCACTAGCCAGGCCGCGGTGTTTTTGATGTCCCCCGCCTGGTTACGCATCGGATTCGCCAGCATGAAAACCCCGAGAAACAGCGCCGGGAACAGCACAATCAGGAAGTTAATCATCCCATTGGCATTGCCGGAGGTCAGATAATCGCTGGCATACATGCCGGAGGTATAGACGTCGGAATAACTGTTAATGCCAGAAATCGTAATGTGAGAAAGAATAAACGGCAGTGCGAACTTGGCGGTCAGCAACGCAATGGCGCTAAACACCACCGTCAGCAGGCGGTTTAGCCGCATTACCCGGCTGCACAGAAACACCCCGACCAGCAGCATGCTGGAAAAGTGGGTCAGCATGGCGAATAACATCAGGCCGGCGGCCAGCGGCCGATTCTGTTTATGGCAAAACAGCACCATCGCCAGCGTCATCACCGCCATCGAGAAGCCAAAACGCAGCCCCATGCCGATGATAAACGGGTTGATCAGAAACAGCACCGCCAGATGCAGCAATACAAACTGCCTGGCTGAAAACACCTTGCCGGAGTGCAGCATGACAATATTGAGCGCGGCGAGATAGCAGTAAACCGACAGGCCAACGTACAGCCCCGGAATGACGTAAAAAGGGATACCCAGGGTTTTGAAAATATAAAAGTTGGCGTACAGCACCACGTCCACCTTGCCCTCAACGACATCACCCAGGCTGGTGGCCGAGTTAATCGCATCATAGTTGGCAAAGTGGCGGTAGAGATCGGCCAATGGCGGGATCTTGATAAAGAAGAAGAAAAAACACAGCGCAATCAGCAGATAGGCCACCGTATTTTTCTTTCCCGCCCGCAGGGTGCCAATGCTGTGCAGCAAGGCAAACAGCGGTACCGTCAGCAGCAGCACGCTGCCAATCAGCGTAGAACGTTCAAAGCGCATAATCATCCTCTGGCTAAATAATTCCCTCTCATTGGGAGTATTGCTCATCCGTTAAGGCGATACTGTCCCCTCTCCTTTGGGAGAGGGTGACGTTTACCTGACTAATTTCGTAATATCAGAAAGGCACGCCACGGAAAAACACATTGCGGATGATATTCTTCATATAGACCCCAGCCATCAGGCCGCTATTGACGTAGACAATGCCCCTTAGCCCGTATAACACCCCAGCCAGACGGCTCTTGCCGTCGGTAATGATGCGCGAGTTAATGCAGGTGTGGCGCAAACGCATGATGTTGCGCGCCCGGGGCGAGATCTGCGGCATCAAGCGCTTTTCAAACTGCATTTTATTGCGGTAACCCAGGATGCCTTTCGGGCTGGAGGTGATGCGTTCACCATCATGATCGTTGTGCACTGCCAGGCGTTCATGCAGCGTGCCGATGTTCGCTCCGGCCGCCAACAGCCGGTACAGGAAGATATGATCCTGATAGCGCGGGGTATTAAAGAAACCGCGCACCGCAATCGCCATGCTGCGCCGCATCATGATCATCGGCGTGTAGGCCACGCCGGCCAGCATAAAATCTTCCAGCCCTGCGCAACGCGCCCGGTAATAATGCTCGGCGCTGATCTGCCCGTCCTTGAGAATATCCATGTCGCACAGGCTGACGTCGTAATTGCCCTGCTGCATAAACGCCAACTGACGGGCGATTTTTTGCGGATGGTAGTAGTCGTCATCATCCAGAAAGGTAATGTACTCGCCGCGCGAACGCAGGATCCCGCTGTTACGTGCCTGTGCGCCACCGCCGTTGTGGCGACGCGGGTAATAGATAATTTCTCCCCGCTCAATATAGTCGGCCAGGCGTTCGCGGGTCGCCAGGCGATGCGCATCGCCCTGCGGGTTGTCATCCACCACGATAATTTCCAGCGGGCGATGGGTTTGCGCCAGCACGCTGTCGATGGCGCGTGCCAACAGTTCACTGCGGCCATAGGTGGGTATGATGACGCTGACGGTAATACTCATAGTTTTATTTCACCCGTAGGTTATACAGCCGGGCCATCAGGTAGTAAGCCAGCGGGCTGCGGTAAAACAGCCGATTCTTGCGGCTCAGCATTTTGCGCTCCTCTGCCCCCAGGCCGGAGTAGCGGCGTTTCAGCTCGCGGGTTTCGCGCAGCGCGTCACGCAGCCCGAAAAAATCCAGCCCGACCAGCAAACGCGCCTTCAGCGTGGTAACGAAGAGTACCGAGTACAGCCCATGGCCCACTCCCTCCCGGCGTCCCGTGTCGGCACCGCCGAGCGCATAATCCAGATCGTCCAGATCGCGGCGCTTAGGCGCACGCGTAATGCCATTCGGGTTGACGCGGTAACCCACCAGCGGCGTGTCGCACAACACGATACGTTCCGCTTTCAGGTACAGTTGCGGGATCAGCTGAATATCTTCGAAATTGCGCCCCGCCGGGAAGCGGGCCTGCTCGAACAGCGTTTTGCGGTAAATACGCGCCCAGGCGTACCACAGGCTGCGGTTGAAGCTGTCCGCCAGCAGCGCCATATGGGCATCACGCTGCTGGGGGGCGGCATTGCCCGGTACGATGGCCAGGGTGCCGTCCGGCTGGATCTTGCCGTTGTTGAAAACCGAAAAACGCTGGGCATTGAAGGCGACGATGTCTGCCAAAGGGTTATCCGCCAGCAGGCGCCCCAAAATGCTGAAATAGCCTTCCAGCAGCACATCATCGGAATCGAGGAAGCCGATATAGCGTCCTTCGGCATGGGCAATGCCGCTGTTGCGTGCCTCGCTCAGCCCCTGGTTTTGCTGACGCAGAATACTGACCCGCAGTTTGTGCTGCGGAAAGCGGCACAGCACCTCTTCGGCAATGCCGATAGCGCCATCCGGGCTGCCGTCATCCACGATGATCACTTCCGCCCAGTCCGGCAGTTGTTGCAGCACTGAGCACAGGCAAGCCTCAATATAAGCCTCGACCTTATACACCGGAATAATCAGGCTCAGAGTGATATTCATGATCGGTTATCCTTTCTTTTCTTTTTGAAGTTGCACCCAAACTGCCCGGCTGCCCATCGACGGCAACTCAGCCTCAATCTGCCGTTGCCCTTGCGTCTGCCAGCCCGTTGGCAAATCAAAGCGCGCCGACATCGGCCGGTAGTAAGGATTGGCGATCAGCACCAGGCCCTTATCACCGTCGATAAACAACCTTGCCGGGATGGCGGTATTGTTGCCCTGCAGCAGGGTGCTTTCGCCGGAAAGCAGGTAAGGGTTAAAGCTGACAATCTGCTGCGCCACGCTGGCCACACCCCGCCAGATAGCATCAAACTCCTGCTGGCTAAAGCCGCCGCGTTGGCGCTTGTAGAACAAGTCGGTATAGGAATAAAACAGAATGCCTTTAGCGCCGCCAATCAGCCCCAGCCAGGCCTGATTACGCATCTCCGCCTCCGTCGGTTGGCGCGGTTTACGCCCCGGCGCATAAGCGGCGTGATCCATAATCTGCATCACCAGCCAGGCCCCTTTGACCTGCCGCGCGACCTGGCTGGTAATGCGGCTGTACTCCAGCGTCCGCGTCAGATCGGCGTCTCTGCCGACCGGGTAAGGATCGCTGGCCAGCACGTCCGAACTGTTGAAATAGGCGTTGAGCGTGCCGGTCTTGTCCAGCACCTGGAACGTCAGGTGATCCGGATCCAGACGTTTTACCTGCAGATGCTTTTGCTCAATCTGCGGCACGTATTCCGGCCCCAATTCATCGTTGATATACCAGGCCAGCAGGTTCGGCTGGTGTTTAAACCTTTCCACATAGCTCGCCGTCAGTTGCGGATAGCTCATTTTGGTTTCCGGCGCGAAGCGGGTGCCGGCATACATGTCCTTGAGCGAGAAAATCACCTGCAAACCGTACTGCTGGGTTTTGCGGAAATAGTTATCAGGGTCACGTCCGGTACCGTAGTTATAATTGAGTAAGGTGTTGAAACCGGCATCGCGGATGCGTGCCAGATGCTCATCCGTCACCATCTCGCCGTACATATAAATCCCGAGCGGGAAGAAACGCTTGCCCTGTTTCAGGGTATAACCCTGTGCATCCAACGCCACTTTGGGCTGTTCACGGCCGACACTGATCGGCATTTCGCTACTCTGGCTGCGCTGTGAAGCCACGTCCGTCACCTGCTGCTGCAGGCGATATTCCCCGGCAGCAAGACCGGCAGGCAGCGGGAACTCCACCTGCTGCTTTCCGTTAATGCGGTAACGGCGGCTGTCGTGTTTCACGGCGGTGTTTTTGTCGTCAACCAGCGTGCTGTCCACCTGCACCTGCTGCGGGTCAACCACTTCGATCAGGCTCGATGCCGTCCCCTGGCTACTGCGCATCTGGTAGAGCTCCGGCGCGACCGGCTGCTGACAGGCGTAGACGTCATCAAACCAGGCGCTGCCGGTGGTACCCTGGCGCAGGTAAACGCCCAGTACTACCTTCACCGCGCGCGGCGGCACCCGAAAATCCCCCGTGACCGGCTGCCAACCGCTGGTGCCCAGCAGGCCCTGCGGATAGCTGCCGGACAAAAAGCGCCCCTGGCTGTCATAACTTTCGATAAACACCCCAGCGCCCTGATTTTCGCCCTTGCCCTTCAGGTTCTCACCGCGCACCCAGGTGCCAAAAACCAGCTGCTGACCCGGTTTAACCGCCAGCGTCTGCAGCATATTGTGGTAGTTGGCGGGGTTGTGATTTTGATAGAACAGGCTGCTCCGGCCACCGTGGCCGCCCGCCACCACCTGTGCCGAGGCCAGTGACCAGCCCGCGCCCCCCTGCTCGAACCCGGGATCCTGCAGCAGGTTATTACCGCAGGGGGCGGCACTGGCCAGCCCGGAGCCTACCAGCAGGCAGGCGGTGGTTAGCTTGCTGAGTTTCATTGGCGTTTCATCACCGCGTTGTACAGATAAGAGAAGAACAGATAGCAAGACTTCTGGTAGGAAAGCCCCAAATGACGGCGATAAATCTGCCATTGCCAGTCGGCCGCCTGAATTTTATTGCCGGATAACGACTGTGCAGAAAGGCGATAAAAGGCCAGCGGCTCGGGTATGCAATACGCCAGGTGGTTACGCGCTTTTTCCAGCACCGACAGCCACATCACGTAGTCCTCGTGCCCGACCTTGCTTTGGTACACCTTGCCGACCTGGCGCTGGTTATACATCCCGGTCAAATTGCCGATCCAGTTGCTTTTCAGCATGTCACGGTAGGCGATGATCTCCCCGGAACCGCGGTAGTTTTTCACCCGCGCCGGGTCATCTTCAAAGGTGTAATAGTGCGAGCACACCACGTCATAGCGGTCGGTTTTCAGAATGCCGACCTGGCGTGCCAGCTTGTTCGGGTGCCAGACATCATCGCTGTCGCAGAAGGCAATATAATCGCCACGCGCCGCTTCTATCGCGATATTGCGGGTTTCGGCCACGCCCTGGTTGGTGTTGTTGCGAATGTAAGTCAGGCGATCGTGAATAAAGGGTTTCACCACCTCAGCGGTTTGATCGGTGGAGGCATCGTCGATCACATACAGGTGATAATCCTGATAGGTCTGGTTCAGCACCCCGAGGATCGACTGTTTGATAAAGCCTGCGGCGTTGTAAGCCGGCATGATAACTGAAACTTTTTCCATCTTAACCTCCAGCGATAAGCTGTTGCCATTGGGGATAAATCCGCTCAGGGATGAACTGTTGCGCCCGCTCCAGCGAGCGCAGGGAAAAACGTTGACGCAATTGGCCGTCGTCGATCAGCGCCAGCGTGCGTCGGCTGAAGGCCTCGATATCGCCCTCCGCCACCAGATAGCCATTGCCCTCGTCATCGATCAGCTCGGCTGGCCCGGTCTGGCAGTCAAACGCCACCAGCGGCAGGCCGAAGCTCATGGCTTCAATCAACACCATCGGCAGCCCCTCGTAACGCGAGGTCATTAACAGCATTGCCGCCTGGCGATAGTGGCCGGCAATGTCCGCGGTCGCCGGCAGCAACTTCACCTGTTCAGCCAACCCGGCGGCGTCAATCTGCTGCTGTAACGCCGCCCGATCCGGGCCATCACCGACGATATGCAGTTGCCAGCCCGCCGTTTGCCGTGCCACCCGTTGCCAGGCGGCTATCAGGCGATCAAACCCTTTCTGATGGCATAGCCGACCGACCGCCAGCGCCACCGGCTGTTGCAACTTCGGCTGCGGCGATTGCACCGGGAAAGGTGAAACGTTTTCGATCACCAAACATTTGCGTTCAGGCACCCAGCGGCTGATGGTGGCCAGATCTTTTTTCGTCAGCAGTACCGTGCGGTCGCCCAACCGATAAACCAGCACCTTCAGCCATTTCATCGGCCAGGCGTATTGATGGAAACTGACGTGCTCACTCAGCAACAGGCGACTGTGCGGACACAGTAAACGCAGGTACGGCACCATCAGCGACGAGAGTTTTCCCATCGAAACGGTGATAATCACGTCATAACGACCGCGCCGCAGAAACCACGCCAGCCGCCAGGGCCACAGCAGCGTTCTGCCGGGCATAAAGCGCAGGGTCACCGCGGCGTCCAGCGGGTAAAATGCCCGGTCACCGCTGATCGACACCAGTTCCACCTGATGCCCCAAACGCGTAGCCAACGCATTGGCCAGGCTGCTGGCGACCCGTTCGGTACCGCCTTTTTCGGCGATGTTCTCAATCACGATTGCTACTTTTCGTTGCTGCATGTCATCTCCGAAATCCCTCACGGGCGCTGCGTAACAGACGCCCCCCCAACGGAAACAGCCCTAGCCTGGCCAGGCAGTCGCCGTACAGTTTGATCGCTCTGAACTTGCTGCTCAGAGCCTGGCGTTCCGTGCGCGATGAGTAATAGTTGAAAGCCTGCAGGTTCTCGCTGTACAGCGAGGCCAGCAGGTGTTTGCAGGCAAACCCGCTGATGTAACGGCCACTGGCATTCAGGTAGGCATCAATAAACTGTTCGCTGTCGTCGAGGTTCATCCGGCAACGATCCGTATCGGCATCACCGCAGCGGATGAACACCCCTAGCCCTTCGTCAAAGGCCACTTTGGCCCCCAGATTGGTGGCATTGACCAAAAACCCCCAGTCCTGGTACTTGTAGAGGAACTCCGGGAATAAAAACCGTCGGTCATCTTTTTTACGCAGACTGATGGTGGAGGTGCGAATATCCCCCATGTCGAGAAATAAAAAATCCGCCCCTGCCGCCCCCTCCTTGTAATCAAATCGATAGCTGCGAATATTTTTGTCACTCACCGTGGCGTAATTACCAAAAATAATGTCCAGCCGGGTGTCCTGATGGCGTTCCAGGCGGCGGATAATATAGTTGGTACTAAAGGAGTCCTCCGGTTCCAGAAAGAAAACCACTTCCGCACGCGCCAGACGAAAACCGGTATTACAGGAAACCGCCGTATTACTGCGAACTTTATTTTCATGTAACCGTGCCCGGCGATTGGCAGCCAATAAGCCGCGCATATTATCCAGCTCTGGTTGGTCGGAAGCATTATCAACCACGATAATTTCATAATCGAACCCCAGACAGGCATTAGTCATCCTGACTAATGTGGCGGCCAAACTGGCTGAGTTGTTAAAAACGGGCATGACAATCGATAAGTCCATTTATTACCTCAACAATATATTATCATTTGGCAAAACAGCATTATTGCCAACGGAATAGTTTGTTATCCCAGAATATCCTTGTCCGGTTATTACCCCCCGTCCTGACGCGGGTAAAATCCGCGCAGCCTACCGGTTATTCAACTACTCCTGGAAATAACCTCCCCACTCCTGTTCAATGGTTTCTGGCGTCAGCCTTTGCAGGCCGGCCCCCGGGGTGAATGTCAGCTCGCCAAAATAGATACGTTGCTGCACCTGATAAAAATCAACACGTACATAAGAGAATTGCTCGGCGACCTGGTGTGCCAACGCCAGCATCAGCTCCAGCCGGCAGGGCTTGTCCATCGGCACTTCGCTGTTGGGCACGCCCAGGCGGATTTCGGTACGGTTCCAGTCGGCGTCAAAAAAGTCACGCCGGTGATCAATAAAACGCTGATAATCAATCTGGATGAAAAACCGCACTTCACCGCCGCGATTAAAGCAGTGGACCTTGATGTCATTCGGCGTTTTGCCGTCTTCCAGCAACATTTTTTCCACCATTACACAGGGCGGAATATCCTTATAATGGCGCTCGCGGTAAACCTGATAAAAATTCTGCCGCAGCCAACTATTGGTCAGGACTCTTAGCTCATTAAAACTGGTCTGGCTCTTATCAAAAACCAGTTTGTTATAGCCACTGCCATGGTTGGCTTTAATAACGAATGCATCAGGCAATGCCTCATACATTTCCTCAGTCAGTTCTTTTCCCTGTGCGTAAAGTTCAATCAGGTACTCTTCCCCCCACAGTTTTTTAATATACTCCCGCACCTGATATTTATCGGATAATTGCGTGTACATTGCCAGGGGATAGACTTTTCTACGCATCAGTTTTTCGCTATACCCCACCGGTCTGGCCAAATGCGGCATCTTGCGGAAAAATAATGCGTACTTTAACTGATGATATAGTGCATCGGGTATATTACGGTAAAAACCCTCCACCAGATTATTTAGCATAAAGTTCTCGCACCTTCCCTATTAGTTGAGGTAAACAACGGTAGCAGGTCACCTGCAGCCGGGTAATTTGTCCTCTTCTGAAAAAACCATTAAGTACAAAAAATGAAATAAACTCGGTGATCAGCGTTGCAACCGCCGCGCCCGCAATGCCGTAACGCGGGATCAACACCAGATTCATCAATACATTGGCCAGGGCGGCCAGCGGCATTTTTATCGCGATAAATCGGTAGCCGCCGAACAGCACAATCGCCCGATAAGAGACGGTGCCCATCACCGAGAACAACGAAGTCACCGAACACAGCGCCAGGATAGTGGCGGTTTCACGGTAGCTGTCGCCAAACATCAGCGCCACTATTGGCCCGGGAAACAGCGAAAGCAGCAAAATCACCGGCATCGAAAGCAGCAGCACCACCAGATACAGCAGCCGGATACGCCCTTCCTGTTCGAGCAGAGTGCGGGCATTCGCCACCCCGGGCATCATTGAGGTGATCAGCGCAATCGGCACAAAGATCCAGCCCTGACTCAGGGTGATGGCGGCGCTGTACAACCCGACGCTATGTTCCCCCAGATAGTTACCGATCATGATTTGATCGATACGGGTGTAGATGACAATCGACAGGCCCGAAACCGCCAGTGGCAACCCTACTTTCAGCAGGTAACGGCCGTAACGCCGTTGATGACGCCTGGCGATCGGCCGCATGCCCACTTGCTCACGGCGAAACAGCAGCCAGCGCACCGCGTAGGGGATCAGGCTGCTCAGCACATAGGGCACGGCAAACCACTCCAGCGGCAGTTTGGCATGCACCAACGCCAGCCGAACCACGATCGACAGTAACAGCGCCAAATTGTTGATCAGCGTGTTCAACTTAGATTTCAGCAGGGCGTCGTAATAAATCTTATAAACGTCCTGCACCGAGAAATAGGCGCTGAACAGCATCAACGCCATCATGATCTGACTGGTACGATCCTGCGTCAGCAACGCCCAGGCCATCAGCGGTATGGCGATCAATGCGAACAGTTGCCGCCGCAGGCGCATCGAGGCCAGCATCAGCCGGATGCCGCTGTGCCGGTGCCGGGCGACACGGTTAAACAACACCGCGTCGGCCCCGAGCTGCACCAACGGTACGGCAATGGCGATCACCGACAGCAGGTAGTTAATCAGCCCGTATTGCGCCGGCCCCAGGTAGCGCGCCACGTACACCGAAACAAAAATGCCTGACAGGCTCAGCGATACCCGTTCCAACATCAACCACAGGGAGTTCATCAGCATCGCTTTCATGCGGTTACTGAACCTTTTCCTGGTGGCTGGGGTAAGCAAAAGCATAGTAACCGGCATCGGTGGCGGTTTTTTTCACCATGCCGTTGAGGATCACCCCTTTAATCGTCACGCCGTTCTGCTCGAAGCGACGGATACTGGTTTCAATCTGTCTGACGGTGTTGACCTCAAAACGCACCACCATCAGCGCCGTACCGGCATGATGGCCAACGATGGCGGCGTCGGTTACCGCCAGTACCGGCGGCGTGTCGATCAGTACCAGATCGTAATTTTGCCCCGCCCAGCGCAGGAAGTCGGCAAAGCGCTGATGCATCAGCAATTCGGACGGGTTCGGTGGCACCTGGCCGCGCGGCACAAAGTCCAGATTGGCGATATCGGTTTTCTTCACCGCCTGGTCGGGTGCGATCAGCCCGGAAAGCATGTCTGAAAGACCGGCCTTGGCGCTGTTGTTCAACCAGCGGTGCAAAAAGCCTTTGCGCATATCGGCGTCGATCAACAACACCCGCTGACCGGCCTGAGCGATCACCACCGCCAGGTTGGTACTGGTAAAGCTTTTGCCGCTGGCGGGGCTGGCGCCCGAGACCATCAGAATGTTGTTTTTGGCCTCCATCATGGCGAAGTGCAGGCTGGTGCGCAGGCTGCGGATCGCCTCAACGGATAAATCTTCCGGTTCCTCCTGCGCCAATATCGGCAGTTTGCCGCTGCCGTGTTTAGTCAACAGTTGCTGCTGAGCGCGGTTGCGCTTTTGCTGCCATGGCGACAGCGGCACCGTGGCGTACACGCTGATACCGCGTTTTTCCAGCGTATCGGTGTCACCAATGCCGCGATGAAGCGCGGCGCGCAACACCACCACCGAGGCTGACAGCACGCCCCCCATCAACAGAGCGAACAAAACGATCATCGCTTTTTGCGGTTGCACCGGGCGCAGACCGGTTTCCGCCTCATCGATAATGCGAATGTTGCCCACCGTGCCGGCCTTGCTGATGCTCAACTCCTGCTGTTTGTTCATCAGTTGCATATAGACCTGCTGGTCCACCTGCACGTCGCGGGTTAAGCGCAGAATTTCCTGCTGGGTTTTCGGCAGGCTTTGTACCTGCTTGCCAAGGCGGGCTTTTTCCGCTTCCAGCGTGGCGCGTTTTTCCAACAGCGCCCGATAGGCCGGATGCACGCGGGTATAAAGCTTGGAGATTTCCGCCTCTTTGAAGGTCAGCTCATTCAACTGGCCTTCAAGCTGAACCTGGGTATCCAGCACCGATTTGGCCTCGAGTGACAAATCTACCGAGTCGTTTTGCTGACGGAACTGATTAAGTTGATTTTCGGCGTTGTTGAGCGAGCTCTGAGTACGAGGTAACTGCTCGTGCAGGAAGGCCAGCATGCGCTGCGCCTCCTCGGTTTTGCGATCCACGTTCTGTTGCAAATAGTTGTCGGTGATGCTTTTGAGCACCGCCTCTGCACGCTGCGGATCCTCCCCCGCCAGGCTGAAGGTCATGATGCCGCTTTCCTTGCCGCCGGGGGCAACGTCAAGCATATTGCGCAGGTCATCCACCGCTTTCTGGCGCGGCACGTTAACTATAGTGAAAGTCGTGCCCGGCAAGGCCTCCAGTGCGGTCACATTCATTGCCCAACCGCCCTGCTGCAGGGCTTGCCCCACGCTGCCGCTGAACAATTTTTTGCCGTCATGGCTCAGGCTATAACGCTGTTGATCTTCTGCGGTCAGGGTCAGTTCCTGGCCCTGCATGACCGCCGGCACCTTCATGCCGGAGATGTTCAACAGCGGCGGCGTTTCACCGCTCAGGCGGGCAATGCCCTTGCCAAGCAGCGGGAAGTAATCCGGACTGATACGCACAGTCAGACCAAGATCGTCGACGGTTTTGCCAATCACGTAGCGCGATTTCGCCAGCGAAACCTCGTCCTGAGTCGCCGAGTTCTGCCCGATGGAGCCGCCAATAGAGCTGTCCAGCGTTTCACGCAGCAATGAATCGCCCGAGAGCTGCTTTTCCACCTGTACCAGGGCCGTGGCCTGATAGATTGGCGTCGCCATCAGTGCATAAGCGCAGCCCAGAATACCGGCGACGCCGGTCACCAGCAGAATGCGCCAGCGGTTATCCCACAGCGGGCCAATCAGGCGCTCCCACTCCAGTTTGTCGTCCTGTTCAGCCATCACAATCGGCAATGCGTTGTTCTTCATCATCAGTATTCCTTAAGTCACCGTTACGGGTTTACCAATTACGGACCCGCAACGTGGCCTCGCTAAGGTCGTTAAAGCTGGAAATGGTCGGTGCCAACTGGCTGATCAAACGGTTCCAGCGCGCGATCGGCGCCGCAGTGACGTACACCACGTCGTAAGGTTCCAACTGGAATTCAGTGCCCATCGCCAGCGCGGAGGCATCAGACAGGTCAAACTGGTACAGCGACGCCAGCCGCTGCGGCTGTTTGCCGCCATTCGGGCGGATCACGAATACGCCGGTGGCGTCGGCCACCGTTTGGCTGATCCCTTCGGAGCTGCCCAGTGCCTCGGTCAGCGTCATTCCACTGCGGTCCATTTTCAGCGTCGACTGCTTGCCGACCTCACCCATCACAAAGACTTTCAGTTCGTCGTTGCGCGGCACATACAGGATGTCACCCGGCTCCAGCAGGTGGTTCTGGCTGATATCGCCGCGCTGCATCAGCGCCTGCAGGGAAATCGGCTGCTCTTTGCCCTGATGCGTCAGCACCACGTTGCGCCAGTCGGCGTTATCGGTCAGCCCGCCGGCGGCATTGATCGCATCAAGAATGGTCAGCGGCACGTTGGTCACCGCCTGCTGCCCGGAGGTTTTCACTTCGCCGGTCACATAGACTTTCTGCGAGCGGAAGGCGGCAATGCTGACGTCGACCTGTGGACTTTCCACATAGGTCGCCAACCGGCCGGCGATCTGGTTGCGCACTTCGCTGACGGTTTTACCTGCTACCTTCACCCGGCCAATATAGGGGTAGAAGATTGAACCGTCGGCATGCACCCAGTTGCCGGTGTCGCTGGCGCTGCGGTACTGCCCCGCCGGGGTGGTCAATTCGGGGTGATCCCAGACGGTAACGTTAAGCACATCGCCGATACCAATACGGTACTGATAACCTTGCAGACGCTGGTCCAGAGCCAGATTTGGCCGCGCCACCGGCTCTACCCGGCGCATTTTCTGCAGTAGCAGCGGCGTAACGCGATACACCTGGACCTGCTTGTTCAAATCGAAGTCTTCGTCCTGCTGAGTCACGACGTCTTTGCCATGGGTCGGCAGGTGCGCCCCCGGAAAGGCAGTGCAACCGCTGAGCAAAACGCTGGACAGCACCAGTGGCATCCAATGAGGCAAATGAAGGTTCATAACGGTACCGTGAGAAAACGGGCCACCATTGCGGCCCGTCAGATGAATGACAAAGTTGTCTTTAAGAACTGAGATACCCGGGCCTAGCGCACCGAGGGGCGCTCCGGCGGACAAGCCGCTACGACCCCTTCGGCACGCTCTCCCTAATAACGGGCTTGGTCAGAGCCACGTTGGGGGTTAACGATCGGCGGTAGGATTATCAGTAAAAATGCTTGCCTGGCGCGGTTCGCGCAACAGGGCAAAATAACCGAAGAAACAAAATACAAAGGCCAGCAGCATCAGGTGGTCCGGTGTCTGCAGCACTTCACTACAGATGCCGACACAGGCCAGAGTGACCGCCAACATGCAGCTCATCCCCAGCGCCTGGCGCGCATTGAGGCCGCGGCGCATCAGAATGTGATGCAGGTGATCGCGTCCTGCCTTGAAAGGGCTCTGGCGACGCATTAAACGGCGTACCATCACGGTCACCATATCCATCAGCGGGATGGCGATTAACCACAGTGCGGTCACCGGTCGTATGACCGCGTCCGCCCCCTGGGTGGCGACAATCAGCAACCACAACACGCTGAAACCAATCACCATGCTGCCGGCATCACCCATGAAAATCTTGTTGCGCGCACCGAATACGCTGAGGTTGAACAGCAGGTAGGCCACCAGGGCCGCTATCAGGCTCAGGCACCACAAGGCCTGAGCCTCATGCCCGGCCAGCCCGAACAAAATGGCCAACGCCATAAAGGTGACACAGGACAGTGCGCCAAGCTGGCCGTCGATCCCGTCAACCATGTTATAGGCGTTGATCGCCCCCCATACCGCCAACGGGGTGATCAGCAACGCCGCATAACCCAGCAACAGCTCCTGGTGGCCCCACAGGAACCCCAATGAAGAGAGTTGCATCCCTGCCGCCAGCATCATCGCCAGCGCGATCCCTCCCTGCACAATGACGCGCGGCGCCACCGGCAGATCAAAACGGTCATCAAGCACCCCCAGCATCACTAATGCGGTGACGCACAACAAATAGGTGGTACTGTGCGGCAACCAGTCCGGTTGCCAGAAAGTCACCAGCGTCATGATCAGGTAGATAGCAATGCCACCGACCAGCGGTACATGCCCCTGATGGCGCTTACGGGCATTGGGTTTATCCACTAACCCCACCGCCAGCGCAGCGCGGCGGGCAATAACTACCAGCATCAGCGCCAAAATAAATATCACACTCAGTTGATATAACATGGTTCCTCCAGCGAATAAGCACGCTACCGCCCTTGAGTTACAGCTCCCAATGCGCTATTAACAAAAACAAAATTGATATTGCCAGGATATAAGTCAGCATGAGTTAATCCTGTTAATTACAGATTTATCCGGTTGTCATCGACGAAAAATAAACAGCCCTGGTTTTAGAAAAAGTTATCTCTAGGAAAACTCGTGTTTAATTGTTTTTTCGATTGCCAAATTAAGATCGACCGGCGCCACGAAATCATTTTGCACATTGCTTTTAAATTGCGTTCTGGCGCAGAATTTTTGCACTCGCACGCGGCTAATTGGGAATTTACGGTGACTTATTTTGCTCACCACATCCAATGCCGTTGCGCCACAGAGACCAAATAAATAGGGAATGCGAATAGTCTTATTACTTTTTCCTAATGAAGAAGAAATAACGTCGACCAGTTGATTCATGGTGAAGTCGGGCTTATCAACATAATTGCTGACCTGGTAGGTTGCCTGCTGATCCAGCGCATGCTCCAGTCTGGCGGCAATATTTTCCACGTAAGCCATAGACTTCATATTATTACCGCTGCCAATCATCACGAATCGGCCGCTGGCGATTTGCCGGAACAGGTTATAGACGTTGCCACGATTATTTTCACCAAACACCACCGTTGGGCGGATGATGGTTAATTTGTTGCCAGCATCGGCTTTGCGCCAGGCTTCGTAAACATACTCGGCCTCCAGCTTGGATTTGCCGTAATGGTTAAAGGGTTCAAAAAGCCCTTCCTCACCGGTTTCCTGAGTCACGAAGCCGTATACCGCCACTGAGGAAGTAAAGATAATTTGTTGGATATTCAGCGCCGAGGCCGTCATGCAAACATTGCGCGCACCATCAACGTTAACCTGATAATACAGTGAGACAGGATCGACGTTATCCTGGTGCTCGGCCGCAAGATTAATCACGGCGTCACAACCCGCCAGCGCCTGCCGCAGGGTTTCGGGCTGGGTTACATCGCCAAACTGATAGAGTTCAGGAAAATGCTCACTCTGCTTTTTATCCACGATGGTCAACAGCAGGTCGTTACGCGCACTCAGACGTTTAACCAAACGCGTCCCGATAAAGCCGGAACCCCCGATGATAGCTACTTTACGCTTATCCATAATTTGTCACTCAATCCGGTTTCCCATTATTCCCTACCGCACCATGAGGCAGGACGCTAATTGGCGTTAGAACATGGAAACCAGACTGGACAAAACAGAGCGGGCTTTCAAATAACAAATAATGAAATAAAAATATTAGCCGAATGTAAAATTATCGACAAAGGTGAAATATCATCTGGTGCTAATTTTTAACATCGTAAGCAACTTGATATTCCATGGTTTTACCCGGCAATATAAGATTAATCTTACCCACCCCCTGTGCGTCTGAAGTATCGTATTTCACCGGCTGTTTAAACTTCCCCTGCTTGGGGTCAACGCACTCAATGGTCGCCTGCTCCAGGTTTTCACCCTGATACAGACAAAGCAGGCTTTGCGGCCCCTTGGCCAAAGGATTATTCAGCGTCAGAGTGAGTACCACGCGGGTATTGTTTTGAATATCATTGATAATTGGCGGACGAGTTTGGTTCCCCAGTACATATGAAAAATGTGAAATGACCAGCAATGACACGAATACCGACAGGTATTTCACCACGCGAATGGCAGGAACTGAGAAAAAACCCGCTGAGGCCGAAGCTTTGTTTCTTATTGCCGTATTTTTAAGCGCCGCGGGCGTGACAGACGAAGAAACCGGAGCAACCACTTCCTCCGGCCGTTCTATTTCTTCAGTAAGAATTTCATCATCTTTATTGTCACTTTCAGAAAGTTCCGCTTGAATATCTTTATTGGCATCGATTTCGATATTCCATATTTCATCGGCGACGTATTCATCCTCCTCAGAAATAAAGTGAAAAACCGCCTTGTTTTCCACCTTATAGCCCAGGCGAGGAATGGTTCTGATAAGTGTATGCTCAGCATCACCTATTTTTTGACGAATAGATTTAATTGTTTGATTTATCGTTGAATCTGAACAATAAGTTCCTTTCCATATGTTTTCTATAATTTCCGTACGGCTAACCAGTTCTGGGGATCTGGCGACAAGAAGTGAAAGTATCTGATACTCCTTCCAACGTAGGCGAAACTTTTCCCTGGACGGTGTCAGAACATCTAGATTCCTAATCTTTATTCTTTTATCAAGATTCACTTTTAATTTCCTTAGCGTGCCTGTCCTGCACACTTTGTATAGAAATATGAAAAAATGTTCAAGAAATTAAATGTAAACTCAACAGGTTGCATTCATCAGATATTTATTTTTATAAAAATTTGCTGATTTCATTTTTTACATCCCTCCTCAAATGGAGGTTATGATTGTTTGAATGTCATTATTTCCCTGTTGGCAACATGGTTTCTCATCATGCTTACCGGCAATAAAATACAGCCAACACGCTGTTTTTAAATCAAAATATAATTATGTTATCAGTTTGTTAGCTAAGTGAAATTGTGAAATCCCACCCTGCTCTTGAAGAATATCACCTGTTTTTCCACCTAATCCGATTGCCAGATAGCCTACAAAAAGCCTGTCAAAACAGAATGAGAGTTGTCTGATTTAATCCTTCACAGGGCACCAGGTTAAAATATAGCACCAAATTACAAAGGACTATTGTTAACTTGATGGGATGATTCTCGAATAACGGAAAAAAACAAAATTATTACCATGCTATGGGTCATTCACAGTGTTTTATTTTAGTAAGAAATTCGACTGGGAAATGAAAAATAACCAACAGAAAAAAAACCGTCTATCTAAAGTGAAAAACGCAATTTGAGAGATATGCCTATAAACAAAGGGAAAAATGGTGAGCGGTAATAAGAATATTACCTAGAGCGACAGGGATTTCACTGAGGGAGTAAAACTTCACATGGCAAAGAAGGGAAATAGCTCCTCCCCTGCCGGGGAGGAACTGGGGATATGTGAACTATTTTTTACGGCCGTAGACGACCCAGGTGACCAGCACACAGACCACGTAGAACACCAGGAAGATTTTCATCGCCCCTGCCGGTGAGCCGGTCAACGCCAGGGAAGTGCCAAAGGCTTTTGGGATAAAGAAGCCGCCTGCGGCCCCGATCGCCGAGATGAAGCCCAGGGCGGCCGCGGAATCGGTAACCGCTTCGCGTTGAGCGCTTTCGTCACTGCCGCCGCTGGCCTTAACCCGATCTACGGTAATTTTACGGAAGATCACGGCAATCATCTGGAAGGTGGAACCACTGCCCAATCCCGCAGTGAGGAACAGCAGCATAAAGACGCTATAAAATGCGATAAACGAGCCAGTATGCCCTGCTCCCGGTAAAGTCAGGAACAGCAAGGCAGCAAACACGGCCATCAGCACAAAGTTAATCAGCGTGACGCGAATGCCGCCGAAGCGATCCGACAGCGCCCCGCCCACCGGCCGTGCCAGAGCGCCGAGGAACGGACCGAAGAAGGCATAATGCAAAATCACCACGTCCGGGAACTGAGTTTTGGACAGCATGGCAAAACCGGCGGAAAAACCGATAAAGGAACCAAAGGTGGCGAGGTACAGCAGGCTCAACACCCACAGGTGACCGCGTTTGAGTACCGGCAGTTGCTGACGCAGCGACGCTTTGGAGGCCGCCAGATCGTTCATACCGAACCAGGCCGCCAGCGTACCGACCAGCAGGAAAGGTACCCAAATCCAGGCGGCGTTCTCCAGCCACAGTGAGCTGCCATCAGCCTGTACCTGACCGGTACCACCAAAGGCGCCAAATATGGCAACAGAGATGGCCAGTGGAGCCACCAACTGCATCACGCTAACGCCCAGGTTGCCCAGGCCGCCATTCAGGCCCAGTGCGCCGCCCTGTCTGGCCTTTGGAAAGAAGAAGCTGATATTGGCCATGCTGGAGGCAAAGTTGGCCCCGGCAAAACCGCACAGTAAAGAGATAATCACAAACACGCTATATGGCGTGGTCGCGTCCTGCACCGCAAACCCCAGCCACAGGCAGGGTACCAGCAGCAGGCAGGTGCTGATCGCCGTCCAGCGACGGCCGCCGAACATCGGGATCACAAAGGAATAAGGCACACGCAGGATAGCGCCAGAAACGGAAGGTAACGCGGTGAGCATAAACAGCTGATCGGTGGTGAAATTAAAGCCAACCTTATTCAAATTGACCGCCACCGCGCTAAACAGCATCCAGACGCAGAAAGCCAATAACAGGCAAGGAATGGAAATCCACAGGTTGCGGTTGGCGATACGTTGGCCGCGTTGTTGCCAGAATGCGGCATCCTCAGGCTGCCAGTCCTGAATAACCGCGCCTGTTTGTTTTGATAATGACGTTGCAGATTGCGACATAAAAACCTCAGACACAGGATGATAACTTCGCCCACCCTAGGCGGCGGCCCCTACGGCAAAGTTGATGTAAATCAACCCGGATGCAGGTAGCCAACCGCCCGAAAAGCCCCGCCATCCCTTTATGAGTAACTCTCCGCATAGATTTAAAACATTTAAAATCAATCTATTGGCTATTACTCAACGCCATTGGCAGCGGCTGGCAAGGCAGACGGGAAACTAGTGGGTACTTCGTTAGAGGTATGGGGTTATCGCCGGGTATGATGAAAAATAACGCGGAATCGTTACCACACCCGCTGATGCCACCTGCGCTTGTCCTCTGGTTACCAGCCGTATCTTGCTCTGCCTTCGGGGGCCCAAAACCTATGAAACGCCTGTTAGCACCACTTTCCATCGTGAATCAGGTGGCCGTCCTGATGTTGCTGCTGGGGATACTGGGCGTGGCCGGTATGAGCATTTCAGCCTGGATGTCGCAAAGCATTCAGGGCAACGCGCATGCCATCAACAAAGCCGGTTCGCTGCGAATGCAAAGTTATCGTCTGCTGGCTCAGGTGCCGCTGAATTCACACAGCGAAGCACTGATCCGTGAGCTGGATCAGGACGCCAACAGTCCCGATCTTCAGCGTTCAGTGACGCAAGAGCAACTGACCGAACAGTTTCAGGCGCTGAATAATTACTGGCAAGAAACCCTGCAGCCAAGGTTGCGGGCAGCCCGGCAACCGGCGGAGGCAACCCCGCAGGTGGTACATTTCGTTTCCCTGCTCGATACGCTGGTCTCGGATATTGACCACCATACCGAGCGGCGCCTGCTGACGGTGACGCTGGTACAGGGGGTGTTTATCGCGCTGACGCTGCTGCTGCTGGTGGGGACTATCTGTTACCTGCGCCGTCGTCTGCTGCATCCGTGGCGTCAATTGGTGGCGATGGCGCTGTCAGCGGGTCGCGGCGATTTCAGCCGCCGTTTTGCCCAGCGTGGCCATCAGGATGAAATGGCCTCACTCGGCGGCGCGTTGAACACCATGTCCGACGAATTGGCTACCATGTACAACGGGCTGGAGCAGCGGGTGGCAGAAAAAACCGCCGATCTGCAGCAAAAGAATCAGGTGCTGGGCTTTTTGTATCACGCCAGCCGTCAGTTGCATGCCAACGAACCATTGTGCAGCCGCCTGACACCGATCCTCAATCAGTTGCAAACCCTGACGCCACTGCGCGCCATCCAGGTACGCCTGTACGAAAACAACAGTCAGGAACAGTTTGTACAGCTGTGCGGCAACCAGCCGTTGCGGCCGGAATATTGCAATAATCCGGTGTGCAGCGCCTGCCTGAGCGACGACAATCAGCAACATGCCGATCATCCTTCGCTGAGCTGGAGCCTGAGTGACAAACTGGGAGATTACGGGGTGATCGTTGCGCAACATGCGCCACAACGCCCGCTGAATGACGAAGATCGGCAGTTGATGAGTACCCTGGTCGAACAGTTGACCAGCGTGCTGGCGATTGAACGCCAGGTGGATCATCAACAGCAGTTGATGCTGATGGAAGAACGCGCGGCGATAGCCCGTGAGTTGCATGACTCTATTGCCCAATCATTATCGTGCCTGAAGATGCAAACCAGTTGCCTGCAAATGCAGGGGGCCGAACTTTCACCCGCCAACCTGGCGCTGGTACAACAGATGCGCGAAGAGTTAAACATCGCCTACCGCCAGTTGCGTGAACTCTTGACCACCTTCCGCCTGCGGCTGACAGAGCCAGGACTGCTGGCGGCCTTGCAGTCGACGGTGCAGGAGTTTAGCCAACGGCTCGGCATTTCCATCCAGCTCGACTATCAGTTAACGCCGCGTACGGTGCCCGCTTATCAGGCTATCCACCTGCTGCAAATTGCCCGCGAAGCGTTGAGCAACATCAACAAACATGCTCAGGCCAGCCAGGTGAGCATTCAGGTAGTCAATCAACGAGGCGAGGTCACACTGAGCGTCTGCGATAACGGCTGCGGATTGCCGCCAGATACCGATCGCCCCGATCACTACGGCCTGATAATTATGCGCGATCGCGCCAAAAGCCTGCACGGCCGCTGCGAGATTTTACCCCGCAGCGGCGGCGGCACTGAGGTCCGGGTGGTATTTAAACCGGACAACCACGCCATCGACTAATGGGAGAAACCATGACCACCGAAACTGCCGCCACTATTTTATTGATTGATGACCACCCGATGCTGCGCAATGGCGTAAAACAGCTCATCGGCATGGACTCCCGCCTGCAGGTGATCGCTGAAGCCGGCAACGGCGAACAGGGTGTCACACTAGCCGAAGAGCATGATCCGGATCTGATCCTGCTCGACCTGAACATGCCGGGCATCAATGGCCTGGAGACGCTGGATCGCCTGCGCATGACTGCGCTCTCTGGGCGCATTGTGGTGTTTAGCGTGTCGAATCATGAGGATGACGTAGTCAGCGCGCTAAAACGCGGTGCCGACGGCTATCTGCTGAAGGATATGGAGCCAGAGGAGTTGCTGAAAGCCCTGCATCAGGCTGCGGCCGGTCAGATGGTGTTAAGCGAGGCGTTGACGCCGATCCTGGCGGCCAGCCTGCGTGAGAACCGCCCCAGCGCCGAACGCGATATCCAGCAGTTGACGCCACGTGAGCGTGACATTCTCAAACTGATCGCCCAGGGTCTGCCGAACAAGATGATCGCCCGTAAGCTGACCATCACCGAAAGCACCGTCAAGGTGCACGTCAAACACCTGTTGAAAAAAATGAAGCTGAAATCGCGCGTTGAAGCCGCCGTCTGGGTACTGCAGGGAAAAAACGGTTAATCACTGCCGTTCAACGGCCCGGTTTCTGCCGGGATAGTCGGTGGTTGCAGTACTTTTGCCGGTGGCAGCCCCTGCTCTATTTCAGATGAAACTGTCAAAGGCGGCGTCACCTGCAGTTGGATCCAGTTAGAGGTCACCAATTGCTGTTTGTCATCTTCCAGCGTCACCGACAGGTGGTAGCGGTTGGCGGCATCCGGTGAGTCATCCCATTGCGGCACAATCAGGCTCCAGCCATGTGGATCGTTACCGTTTTGCGACGGCGTCAGGCTTAGTGCCTGCGTATCTCCCTGCCAACTGACCCGGGTAATTTTGTTGGTGGTTTTGATTTCCAGCACCAGCGGCAAGGTTTCTCCCGGTTGCAGGCGCCAGGGCGGCGTGGCCAGGAACACTTGCAGCGTTTTACGCTGTTTAAACGCCATCACCGGCACATTTTTCCGTTCGATGTTGTCATAACGACTGCCACGCAGCGACTTGGCCTGAGCAACATATTCCGGCGAAATCTGCTTCACCAGCGGTACACCAAGCCGATAATTTAACGCCAGCTCGACCTGATCCTGACTTACCCCACCTTCCCCCATCTTGTGCAACGCTTTCACCGTCACCAGGGGGACCGGGGTATAATTCACCCCCAGTTGCATGGCACGCGGGTCATTTTGCTTTTTGCCGCTGCCAAACAGATCGACGTTCTCACCCCAGTACTGTTCATAGCTGAGCGAGCCGCCAATCTGGCGGTAAAACGGCAGATAGCCCTGAGTGGTGATGTCATATCCGCTCGCCGGACGGCTGAGGAACTGGGCGTTATCCCTCTGTTGCGCCAGCGCCGACAGCGGATAGTAATAGTTGGCGGAAAAACGCAGGAAATCTCCCCAGGCTTCGGCCCCCAGGCTGGCACGGTTATGATGGCGCTCGAAATCGCTGTCGAGCACCGTGTTATACCCCAACAGCCAATCGCCGGCGACCCAACGCTGGCCGAGGCCAAAATTACCCAGCGAACCCTCGGTTTGCTGCAGCAGGCCGAGTTGGCTATAGGTCAGCAAGCCGTTAACGTCATACAGCGGGCTGAACAACTGGCCGCTACTGCCGGAAAAATCCCCCTGGTCGGACATCACCAGCGACAGTTTGGCGTTACCCAACGGTGAAAGCAGTTCCTGGGCCTGCTGTTGCAGCACGCTGCTGGCCTGACCGACCGCATAACTCTCGGCACGGGTACGCACCTGTTGGCTCGAAACGTTATTCAGGTTACGTTCGCCCAGCTGTTTGGCCATGGTGGCCCACTCTTTTTCACGCTCGGCGTCATTGGAAGCATTGCCGCCCAGTTCCGGCAAATCGTTGGCCGGTTGCTGAACAACCGAGTCCGGTGCGGGTGGCGATTCGGCGTAGGCGGGCAACGCGCCGCATAGCCACGCCAACCCCATCGCCGGTAAACACCCCGTGGCAAAAGGCACAACTTTTTTCAATCGGTAACGCGCTTTATGAATAACGTCTGTCATTGCACAGTCGCCACCCCTTGATCCAGAGGGTTGGCAAATAAACCCTTTCTTGCTGCCATCACTCCAGACGACAGACCACCCAAACTTTGCGCAGTCTGGCATTTTGCCCCTAACGGGCAGTTGCGAGCCAAACTGCATCATGAACCCTAAAGTCTAATGGCTTTATCATCAGAAACAATCGGATAAACCTCATTTAATTTAGTGACAACGTCACATGGCCTTCAATTATTTCAGTCGGTGATGGAGTGCCAGAAAAACGCTGAAACTCTTGCGGCTGAAAACGAGAATTCACTTTATTTCATCGCTGATTTTGCCGAAAAAAACCGCAAATTTAAATTCACCAAGAAATTAATCTATTGATTATGCGTAGCAATTCGCAATTTCAGTGTATTTCACCTGGCACTTAACCGTGGATTGCGGCCCCCTGCGCAATACCGGTAATCGATAAAACAATCGCTCTGCATGAAACCCTTTTTGCCGCTATTTTGAACGCTAATTTCAGACCGGTAAGGAAGCTTTTATGTTCGATAATCCTCAGCTCGATTTCTGGTTTCGCGGCCTGTTTATCCCGGCCATGTTACTGCCCGCAGCGCTCGCCACCAGACTGATCGGCATCCTCTCACCAGGCTTGACGCAACACCCGCTACCGAGGGAACGCACGCTAATGTTGATTGCCGTCAGTGCCGGGCTGGCGGCCCTGCCTTTCAATATTCCACTGCTACAACGGCTATTGCTGCTGCCGGTAGCGGCAATATTACTGGCGCTGGCTCTCATTGACTGGCAACAGCGACTATTACCGGATCGCCTGACCCAACCGCTGCTATGGGCCGGGCTGTTGGTCAATCAGCAAGGCTATTTTGTTTCGCTGACCGAAGCGGTGACCGGGGCCTGCATCGGTTATCTTTCGCTGTGGTTGCTCAATATGGCCTATCGCCGCAGGCGGAAAACGGACGGTATCGGTCAGGGGGATTTTAAACTGTTGGCGGCACTGGGTGCCTGGACCGGCTGGGCCGCCCTGCCGATACTGGTCAGCGGCGCCGCAGCGGCCGGGTTGTGCGCTACGGCAATAGCCCGTTTACTGCGCAAAGCCGGCAGGCAGGATACGCTGCCCTTTGGCCTTTATCTGGCGCTTTCCGGCTGGTTGGTTCTGTTGGCGACCGCCGATAGCGGCCCTTCATCTTTCAGCGGAGAAATCACAGCATTTCACCTTATTTCACCCTGATGCCAGACTGGCCCGGCCGTTATGTCGCTGTTATAGCCTACTGTTGGCGTAGCTGTTATGGCGCCCCTCCGCCTGCAGCACTATGCTTTGCCCAAGGCAAAACGAGGTTTACCCAAATCAACACAGGAGGTTGTATGTCAGGTCGTGGTTTATCTGCAATCGCGCTCAGCGCGGCATTAGCCAGCGGTTCGCTGTCGTTCGCGGCACAGGCCGCCGGCACCTTTACCCTCAGCTCACCGGCATTCCAGGATGGTGGCTCGCTGGCGCAGAAATATGCCGGGGCCACACCGGGCAACGCCAGCTGCACCGGCGACAATGTTTCGCCGCCGCTAAGCTGGGCCAACCCACCGGCAGACACCAAAAGCTTCGCCCTGTTACTGTCCGATCCCGAGGGCAAGGCAGGTCTGGGCGTTAGCCATTTAGTGGCCTATGGCATACCTGCCAACGCCAGCGGCTTCGCCGAGGGCGATCTCACCCAGGGCAAAGGCTTTGTCGGTGGTAAAAACTCACCGGGCACCTCGGTTTATCATGGTCCCTGTCCTCCAGCGGGGTCCGGGTTTCACCACTATACCTTTGTGTTGATCGCCACCGATCTGCCCCCCCACGCGCTCGGGCCGGGGCTTACCCGCGAACAGCTACTGGAGAAATTACAGGGCCACGCCAAGGGCGGTGCGGGCATTATCGGTCGCTTCGGCCAATAGCGGCTCAGGCGGTCAACGCCTCTGTCGGCATCTCAGCGACAATAGCCGGCGCGCGGTACAGGCTGACCACCTCACCAATCACCAGCAGGCTGGGTGAAACCGGCCGCTGACGGGCAATTAACGTCGGTAATTCTGACAGCGTACCGGTTAATACCCGCTGCTGAGGCAATGTACCGCGTTCAATAATGGCCAACGGCGTCTGTGCGGCCATGCCATGGCGCATCAGTTGCGTGGCAATGGTTTCGCTTAATGTCAGCCCCATATAAAACACCAGCGTCTGCCCCGCAGAGACCAGGCCGTGCCAGTCCAGACTCACCTCACCGTTACGGCAATGGCCGGTGACAAAACGCACTGATTGCGCGTAATCGCGGTGTGTCAGCGGGATACCACTCGCCGCCGCACAACCGCTGGCGGCAGTGATACCCGGCACCACATGGCAGACCACGCCATGGCGCTGCAATTCAACCATCTCTTCCCCGCCGCGACCAAAAATAAACGGATCCCCACCCTTCAGGCGTACCACCCGATTACCGGACAGGGCCAATTCGACCAACAGGTGATCGATCTGCTTTTGCGACAGCGTGTGGCAGCCCATGGACTTACCTACGTCAATGCGCAGCGCCTCCGGCGGCAGCAAGGCCATTACCGCCGGGGAAACCAGACGATCGAACACCACCACGTCCGCCTGCCGGATGACCCGTAATGCCTTTAACGTCAGTAACTCCGCATCCCCCGGCCCGGCGCCCACCAGCCACACTTCACCGTTACGTACCGGCTGGCGCAGATCTCCGGCCAACATCAGTTTCTCAATCGCGCTCATCTCACCACCTCCGTTAGGCCACCCGTTGGGATGCATGCTGTTGAATCAGTTTTTTTAGCTCCGGCAGGCAGGAGCCACAGTTGGTGCCGCATTGCAGACGGGCACCCAATGCCTCTGCGCTGTGGCAACCTGCCTGGATGGCCGCAATGACGCGATTCTCGCCCACGCCGAAACAGCTACAAATCGTGGCACCAGCCGCTGACTGGCCTGGCGCACCACGCCCCGCCAGCAGTGCCAGCCGTTCAGCCCCTGCGGTGGGAGCCTGTTCAAAGGCACGGAGGATCGCCGGGCGATCCAGCTGCGGGGCCTGCTGGCGAACATAAAACGCCAATTGCACCTCGCCCTGCCGCCAGCCAATCAGGTGCAGACCGCGCTGGGCCAACTGTGCCGTTTGCGGCGTCATGCCCTCCAGCGAGAAATGGCGCCGTAACCAGGCTTGCCAGTCTTCAACCGGCCGCTGGCCGGCCATAATGTAGTGAGTCAAACCGTCCTGCGCGACCCGGCTCCAGTAGATACCCTTGGGGGCGGCAACCTCGGCACGAATAAAAATCTCCGCCTGCCAGCTCGTGGGCCAATGGCTGACCCGCACTGGCGCATGCTTGCTTTCCGGCTGGCCGGAGTCGGCATCCACTATCGGTGGGATCAGGCTGTCGACCCGACCCTGTGCGGTGAATTGACCGTTCCAGTGCATCGGCGCAAACAGGCTACCGCGCCGCTGCCCCGGATGGTACTGTGCACGCGCCAGCATCCAGCCGTGGGGCGAGCTCAGGCGAACCAGACTGCTATCGGCAATTCCCAGTTCGACCGCATCCTGCGGGTGTATTTCGCAGAAGGGTTCGCTCAAATGGCGCATCAGCCGCGCGGCCTTGCCGGTGCGCGTCATAGTGTGCCACTGATCGCGGATGCGGCCGGTGTTCAGCACCAGTGGATAACCGGGTGATAGCGCATTCTGCGGCAAGCGTGGCGTCACCGGCAGCAGTCGCGCCTTGCCATCGGCATGGAAAAAACGCCCGTCGTCAAACATTCGTCGACAACCCACAGGATGCCGTGCATTGACCGGCCACTGTACCGGTGCCATCTGCAACCATTGCTGTAGATCCCATCCCGCCAGTTGACTGATATCGAACGCGCGCGTGCCGTTATTTTCAAATCCTGACAGCGCCGCGTGCTCACTGAATATCTCCGAAGGATGTTGATAGCCAAAGGCCGTACCATACCCCATACGCTGCGCAACCTGGCTAAGGATCCACCAGTCGGCACGGGCTTGCCCCGGCGCCGGCAAAAATGCACGTTGGCGTGAAATACAGCGTTCGGAATTGGTCACGCTGCCCTCCTTTTCTCCCCAGGCCAATGCCGGCAGGCGGATATGTGCCAGTTCGGCGGTATCGGTCATCGCCATCACTTCGGACACCACCACCAGCGGGCAATTTTTTAGCGCCTGCCTGACTGCATCGGCATCCGGCAGGGAAACCACCGGGTTGGTGCCCATAATCCACACCGCCTTTACCTGCCCGGCGGCGATCGCCTGAAATAAATCCACCGCATTCAGCCCCGGTTGTTGGGCGATGCGTGGCGACTGCCAAAAACGCTGTACCCGGTCGGTGTCTTCGGGGTTGAACGTCATATGCGCCGCCAACTGATTGGCTAATCCACCAACTTCCCGCCCGCCCATGGCATTGGGTTGACCGGTGATCGAAAACGGGCCGCTGCCAGCGCGGCCAATGCGCCCTCCCGCCAGGTGCAGATTGATAATCGCATTGCATTTATCCGCGCCACTGGCAGACTGGTTAATGCCCATCGAATAGAGCGTGACCCAGTTGCGGGACGCGGTCAGCAGGTGGAAAAACGCCAGCACGGCACTCAGTGGCAGTTCGCAAAAATCGGCCACCCGCTGTGGTGTCCAATCCGCCGCCGCTGCCAGCGTAGCCTCTGTGCCGCTGGCATGCCGTTGCAAAAAGGCGGTATCCAGAGCCTGCTGTTCAGCCAGCCAGTGCAGCCCTCCGGTAAACAAAGCCGCATCGCTGCCGGGCCGCAGCGGCAAATGCAAGTCGGCAATATCGCAGGTCGCCGTCTCACGCGGGTCAATCACCACCACCCGCATTTGCGGGCGCAGCTTACGGGCCTTCACCAACCGTTGATAGACCACCGGATGCGCCCAGGCGGTGTTGGAACCGGTCAATATCACCAGATCCGCCTGTTCGATATCTTCATAACAACAAGGCACCACATCCGCGCCGAATGCCCGCTTGTAGCCGACTACCGCCGACGCCATGCACAGCCGGGAATTGGTGTCGATATTGGCCGCACCAATAAATCCCTTCATCAGTTTGTTTGCCACGTAATAATCTTCGGTCAGCAGCTGACCGGAAGCATAAAACGCCACCGCCTGCGGGCCATATTGCTCAATAATCTGGCTAAAACGCTGTGCCACCTGCTCAAGCGCCTGATCCCAGCTAACCGGCAGGCCATCGACCTGCGGCTGTAACAGGCGGCCCGTCAGGCTCAGCGTCTCGCCCAGCGCGCTGCCTTTGACACACAGCCGTCCCTGATTGGCCGGATGCGTAACGTCGCCGCCGACCGTCAGTTCACCGTTGCTGCGCTGTTCAATGGCGACCCCGCAGCCCACGCCACAGTAGGGGCAGGTGGTGCAATGTACGGCGTTCATGACGTCACTTCCGCCGTTTCTGGCAGTTTGGCCTGTATCGACAGCGGCGTACTGCATACCCACACACGGCCTGCTTCTACCCGCACCGGCCAGGCGGTGACGGCACGCCCGGCATTATCTGCACAGATACCGTCACTCAAACGAAAACGCTGTTTGTATAGCGGAGAGATCACCACCGGCTCACCGGCTACGTCCCCCAACAGCCCGCGTGCCAGCACGTTGGCGTCACAGTCCGGCTCCTGATTGGCCAACGCATAAACGCCCTTGTCCGCCAGATGGAATAGCGCAATCTGCCGCTGCCCCAGCCGGGCAGCAATGCCGGCGTTGACCGGGATTTCCGCCAGCGCACAGACATCCAGCCACTGTTCCCGGGCGGCCACCGCCGGTTGCACCTCAATCACCTGCCCACGTTCCACCCCTGCCGCCGGGCGACGTTGTCCGCGCTCCGCCTGCCAGACTATGGCCTCATCCGGCTGTTCGCTGTTCACAAACGGACGGAACAGCTTGAGGCGATCCGGGCTGGCGAGCGTGGTTTGCCATTCACATTGGTAATGGCTGACCACAGTTTCCATTTCGGCATCCAATTCGCTACCGATCCCCAGGCTGTCCTGCAAAACCACTTCACGCAGGTAGTCCAGCCCACCTTCCAGGTTGTCCATCCAGGTGCTGGTGCGCTGCAGGCGATCGGCGGTACGAATGTAGAACATCAGGAAACGGTCGACCGTGCGGATCAGCGTGGCGGTATCAAGATCGCTGGCAAATAAATCGGCATGGCGCGGTTTCATGCCGCCGTTGCCGCACAGGTACAGGTTCCAGCCTTTCTCGGTGGCAATGACCCCGACGTCTTTGCTCTGCGCCTCCGCACACTCTCGCGTGCAGCCGGAAACCGCCATCTTGATTTTGTGCGGCGACCGCAACCCCTTGTAGCGATGCTCCAGCTCGATAGCCAGCGCGGTGGAATCCTGCACGCCATAGCGACACCAACTGGAGCCGACGCAAGATTTCACCGTGCGCAGTGACTTGCCGTAGGCATGCCCGGTTTCAAATCCGGCGTCGACCAGCTGCTGCCAAATCTCCGGCAATTGCTCCAGCCGGGCGCCGAACAGGTCAACCCGCTGGCCGCCGGTAATCTTGGTGTAGAGCTGATAGCGCAGAGCGATTTGGCCGATGGCGATCAATCCTTGCGGAGTAATTTCCCCGGCCGGTACCCGCGGTACCACCGAATAGGTGCCATCTTTCTGGATATTGGCAAAAAAGCGATCGTTGGTATCCTGCAACGGCAGATGCTGCGGCTTTAGCAGATATTCGTTCCAGCACGAAGCCAGAATCGACCCCGCCAGCGGTTTGCACACCTCACAGCCATACCCATGACCATGTCGGGCCAGCAACTCGTCAAAGGTGCGGATGTTGCCAACGCGGACCAGGTGATACAGCTCCTGGCGTGAATGGGCGAAATGCTCGCAAATGTCTTTCTTCACCACCACGCCACGCTGCTGCAATTCGTGCTCCATCAGCTGCTTTACCAGCGCCGAACAGCCGCCACAGCCGGTGCCCGCTTTGGTGCAGGCTTTTACCGCCGTCAAATCACCGCAACCCTGCTCCACCGCGTCACTGATATCGCCCTTGCTGACGTTATGGCAAGAACAGATCTGCGCCGTGGCCGGCAAGGCGGAAACGCCCAGCGCTTTCGGCGCAGCCCCCGCCGTTGCGGGTAAAATCAGGCTTTCCGGGGTGGTGGGTAACGGCAGACAGTTAAGCATCATCTGTTGCAGCGTGCTGTATTCAGCACTGTCGCCCACCAGCACCGCCCCCAGCAATCGCTTGCCATCCGCGTCAATCACCACTTTTTTATACACTTGCTGCGGGCCGTCGACCCAGGTGTAGCTCTGGCTGCCGGGGGTGTGACCATGGGCATCACCGATCGACGCCACTTCCACGCCCAACAGTTTCAGTTTGGTGCTCATGTCCGCGCCACAGAACACGTTTTCGCCTCCAGCCAGTCGATCGGCCAGGATACGCGCCATTTGGTAGCCCGGTGCCACCAGGCCGAAAATTTGCCCGTTCCACAAGGCGCATTCACCGATGGCATAAATCGCCTCGTCGCTGGTGCGGCACTGGCTATCAATCACAATACCGCCGCGTGCCCCCACCTCCAGTTCGGCAGCACGGGCAAGCTGATCACGAGGACGGATACCGGCGGAAAACAGAATTAAATCAGCCTCTAACTGCTCCCCATCGGCAAAATTCATGCAGTGACAGTGTAACGAACCTTCAATAATCGCCTGAGTTTGCTTGCCGGTATGCACACTGACGCCCAATGCCTCAATTTTACTGCGCAACATGGTCGCGCCGCCGTCATCCAACTGTACCCCCATCAGGCGCGGCGCAAACTCCACGACATGGGTGTTCAGCCCAAGCTGACGCAACGCATTGGCAGCCTCCAGTCCCAGCAAGCCGCCACCGACCACCACCCCGACGCGCGCGGTTTTGGCGCAGTCTGCGATCGCGGCCAGATCGTCGAGCGTGCGGTAAACCAGGCAGCCAGGGCGATCGTTGCCGGGGATCGGCGGTACAAACGGATAGGAGCCGGTCGCCAGCACCAACTGGTCATAGGCCGTCTCACGGCCCTCGGCATCAATCACGCATTTGCGTTGTCTGTCGATAGCGCACACCTCCTGCCCCAACCGCAGTTCTATGCCACTACGCTCGAAAAACCCCGCCTCAACCATCGACAGCGAGTCCGCATTGCGGCCGGAGAAAAACTCGGACAGGTGTACCCGGTCGTAAGCCGCCACCGGCTCTTCACCAAACACCACAATGTGGTACTGCAAATGCAGCTCGCGCGTAACCAGTTGTTCCAGGAAGTGATGGCCGACCATGCCGTGACCGGCAACCACCAAAACGGGCTTGTGCATATCAGATATCCTCTCGTCAGACGCCGCAGGCGTCACGGGTTCGCTGCTGCCAAACAGCAAGTCGTCCGGGTGTTGCACCGGCAGGCCAAGCTGCTGCAGATAAAAAGGGCTGTCCTGAGCATCGCCATACAACACCACGCCCTGTAATTTTCCGTCGCACACCAGCAGGCGGCGGTAATGCTGCGCCTGCGGGTCTTCGGCGTGATGGACCTCGGTGAGCCCGTCTGTGGCCATCTCACCGGCACTGAACACCTCGACGCCGCTGACCTTCAGGCGGGTATGCAACGGCGTTGGCCGGTAGCCCGCCACCGGCTCCCCACTCAGCCGCCGCGCCAACAGTTCAGCCTGCTGCCAACAGGGGGCCACCAGGCCCAAAGTGATCTCGCCAAACTGAGCACATTCGCCGATGGCGAACACCGCCGGATCTGCCGTTTGCATCTGGTCGTCGATCACGATGCCGCGTCGGCAGGCCAGGCCGGCGGAGTGCGCCAGGCTAATTTCCGGCTGCACCCCGACGGCGATCACCACCAGTTCGCAGGCCACTATCTCGCCGTTACTCAGGCTGGCCGAACTGACCCGCTCGCTTCCCTGAAACCGGCTGACTTCGCAGTTCAGCCGGCATTCGATTACGCGCTGCAACAGGTTATGTTGCAGCATCCGCCCCGCACGGGCATCCAACTGACGTTCCATCAGGTGCTCGCCCCGGTGCACCACGGTGACGCTCATGCCGCGCTGCGCCAGTGCCGCCGCCGCCTCAATCCCCAAAACGCCGCCGCCCATCACCAGCGCCGGTCGGCCTGGACGACAGCGAGCGATCATCGCTTCAACATCATCCAGAGTGCGGAAGCCATAAATACCGTTCAATGCCCCACCCGGCAGCAGTGGCAGCAAGGGGCGCGAACCGGTAGCCAACACCAGCAGGTCATAATGCAACCGATGCCGGGCAGTACTCACCCACTTTTGCTGCCGATCCACCGCCAGCACCGGGTCTCCGGCCAGCAGTTGCACTCCCTGCTGCCGATACCAGTCATAGTCATGCAGCAGGGTGTCGCTGAAGGCCTTATCCCCCGCCAACACCGGCGAAAGCAGAATGCGGTTGTAGTTGCCCCGCGGCTCTTCGCCAATCACCGTGATGGCATAACGCTCTGGCGCCAGCCGACACAGGGTTTCCACCAGCCGCATACCGGCCATGCCGTTACCAATCACCACCAGTCTGGGTTTATCCATCGTCCGGCTCTCATGCCGCTTTCGCGTGCTTCTCGTAAAGGAATTTCAGCACCTGCCGACGGTAATGGTGATATTGCGGATCATCCGCCAGCGCGACTCGTGAACGCGGGCGTGGCAGCGCCACCGGCAGGATTTCGCCGACGGTGGCCGACGGGCCGTTGGTCATCATTAACACCCGGTCAGACAGCAGCACCGCTTCGTCGACGTCGTGGGTAATCAGCACTATGGTGGTGTGCAGCCGCTGCTGAATTTCCATCACCGCGTCTTGCAGATGTGCACGAGTTAACGCATCCAGTGCGCCAAAGGGTTCATCCATCAACAGCACTTTAGGTTTCATCGCCAGTGCGCGAGCTATGCCAACGCGCTGCTTCATACCACCGGAGATTTCATGCGGCCGTTTGTCCAGCGCATGGCTCATATGCACCAGCGCCAGGTTGTGTTCAATCCAGTCGCGCATTTCGCTGCGCGTCATCTCATGGCGAAACACCTGATGCACCGCCAGCGCCACATTCTCGTAGGTTGTCAGCCACGGCAGCAGCGAATGGTTCTGGAACACCACCCCGCGCTCCGGGCCAGGCCCGGTGATTTGCCGGTTGTCACACAGCAACACGCCGTCGCTGGGCAAGGTCAGCCCGGCGATCAAATTCAGCAGCGTTGATTTACCGCAGCCGGAGTGGCCGATCAGGCTGAGCGTTTCCCCGGCCTGAATATCAAAACTCACCCGTTCCAGCGCAATAAACTCCCCCTGCGGGGTGGCAAAACGCTGGCTGACGTTCTGGACCTGAATAATCGGTTTCATGGCGTACTCCTAGCGGTTCGGATAACTAAAACGTTTTGCCAGTAACATCAGTCCCTGTTCGAGCAGCAGCCCGACCACACCGATCACGATGATGGCAATAATGATGTTTTCGACGTTGAGGTTGTTCCACTCATTCCAGATCCAAAAACCGATGCCAACGCCACCGGTCAGCATTTCCGCCGCCACAATCACCAGCCAGGCGATGCCGATAGACAGGCGAACACCGGTCAGCACATAAGGCAGCACTGCCGGGAACAGGATTTTGCGCATTACCGTCCACTCCGACAGCTTGAGCACCCGCGCCACGTTGAGGTAATCCTGCGGAATACGCGTGACACCCTCGGCGGTGTTGAGGATCATCGGCCAGATGGAACAGATGAAAATGGTCCAGGTTGAAGCAGGCTCCGCCCGCTGGAACAGCAGCAGACCAATCGGCAACCAGGCCAGCGGACTGACCGGGCGCAGCAGTGAAATGATCGGGTTGAGCATGTTGGCCAAAAACGCAAAGCGCCCCAGCAGAAAACCGGCCGGAATACCGACCAGCGCCGCCAGCCCAAAACCGGTCGCCACACGCTGCAGCGAAGCCAGTACGTTCCAGCCAATGCCCTGATCGTTCGGCCCGGCGGAATAAAATGGGTCGGCAAACAGCACCAGTGCCGCCTGCCAGGTGGCCCATGGCGTAGGGAAACCCTTGCTGTTAAGCGCCGCAACCTGCCAGACCACCAGGGTCAGCACAAATCCCAACGCGGCGGGCACGCCACGGCGGAAACTCTGCTGTAACAGCAAACCCCAGCGGGCTTTGCGCTGCGGCAGTGGCATTACCGGGCGCTTTAGCGGCACGATTTCCGCACTGACTTCTGCCCGCGATGACGCAGGAATCTCGATCCGTTCAGCAAGATTTTTCATTGGTGACCTCAACGCTTTAAAGTGAAACTGTTGGCGTATTCCGCCGGATTGCTGCCGTCCCAGCGCTTGCCGTCTAACAGCGTGCTGGTACGCATATCGCTGCCGGGCAGGTTTACTCCACCCACCGCGCTGGCCGCCTGCTTATAGATTTCGATACGGTTGATTTTCTTCGCGACGGCCAGATAGTCCGGTTCGGCATTCAACAAGCCCCAGCGGCGATGCTGGGTCAGGAACCACATGCCGTCGGACAGGTAGGGGTAGCTCACCTCGCCATCGTGGAAAAAACGCATCGCATGTGAGTCCTGCCACGACTTGCCCAGACCGTTCTGGTATTGGCCGAGCATGCGGCCGGTAATGATTTCCGGCCTGGTGTTGATATAGGCGCGCCCCGCCACCACCTGAGCGGTTTCCTGTCGGTTGGCGTCCGAACTGTCGATCCAGCGTGCGGCGTCCAGTACCGCAGCGGTCAGCGCGCGGGCGCTATTGGGGTTGGCCGTCACCCAGTTGCCGGTGGTACCCAGCACCTTTTCCGGGTGATCGGGCCAAATCTCCTGGCTGGTCACGGCGGTAAAACCAATGTCTTCCGCAATTGCACGTTGGTTCCACGGCTCACCCACGCAAAAGCCGCTCATGTTGCCGATTTTCATGTTCATCACCATCTGCGGCGGCGGCACCACCACATTGCGTACGTCGTCAAACGGGTGAATTCCGGCGTTAGCCAGCCAGTAATACAGCCACATGGCGTGGGTGCCGGTCGGGAAGGTTTGGGCGAAGGTATAGGTGCCTTTGGCGCTGGCATCGACGGTTTTTTTCAAGCTCGCAGCATCGGTGACACCGGCCTGCTTTAACTGGTTGGAGAGCGTAATCGCCTGACCGTTGTTGTTGAGCGTCATCAACACCGCCATATCCTGCTGCGGTCCGGCGACGCCAAGCTGCAGGCCATACACCATGCCGTACAGTACGTGCGCCGCATCCAGTTCACCGGACAAAAGTTTGTCGCGTACTGCCGCCCAACTGGCCTCCTTGCTGGGGATAATTTTGATGCCGTACTTCTGATCGAACTGTTTCACCGCCGCCATCACCACCGAAGCGCAATCGGTAAGTGGAATAAAGCCCACGCGGATCTCTTTTTTCTCCGGGGCGTCAGAGCCTGCCGCCCAGGCGGCGTTCATCAGGCCGGGCAACATCATGCTGCCGCCCAACGCCGCACTACCGGCCAAAAAACGGCGGCGCGTCAGGCTAAGTCCGGAGGGTTTGGTGTGCGTCATCGGCAATTCCTTCAATCAGGCGATAAAATAAAAAAGGCGTCCCATCAGCACATTCCACCGTTGGGGTGAACATGCTGAAAGGACGCCTTTATCCATAATCTTGTTGGCAACCCGACCGCCATTGGCCGGGCTACGTTTTAGTAATGCAGCTTGCGTGCCAGATCTGTCATTTTACATACCCCAATTTATAGTTATGTAATTTATACCCTATGAATTTCAAGTTGGCCGCTCTAGCGCGTCCATGCGCTCGCGGCATTTGTACATCCCTGTACAGCACGGCTAGGCGCCCAGCTTGCTCATCCCCAGGCGCTTACAAAAGTTAAGTAACTGGGGTGACAAATCTGCCGGGAGCAGATTTGAACGCTGCCAGCAGCGGCCCCAAAGGGGTGTGGCCCATGGACGGGCCACATAACTGAGTGCAGGTAACAACGCTGCAACTTGAAAGGCGACGGGTATTTGCACGATCGCAAGGCAGTAACTGCACTGACTGTGTGCATATACCCCTTAGGGAGTATTCCCGCTGGGCGGCAGAATATCCGCCACCGCCAGCATGGCATTGGCGATATCAATCAGCCGTTGGTTCTGGTTCATCGCCATCTTCAACAACAGCCGATGGGCCGCCGCCTCGGTCAATCCGCGATGCTGGATCAGCAACGCTTTGGCGCGTTCTATCTGCTTGCGCTCACTCAAGGTCGCACGCGCCGTGGCCAGTTCTTCCGACAGCGCATGCAGACGTTGTGACTGCTGCTGAATCAATTCCAGCATCGAGCGCCCCAGGCGCGGGTGGATACCATCCCCCACCAGCGGCGATGCATCCCCCAAAGGCGCAGCCACGAAAACCGCGTAACTTTCTCGCATCGGCTGTGGCGAGTAATCTGCGCAGTCTTCCGCCATTGCGTGCCGGGCCTGCGTCAGATTGTGGCGGCAACTGGCCATCAGCGCCTCCTCCAGCCGATCCTCAATCTGTTTCATCAGATCGATACGCGCACTGGTGATCTCAAACCAGCGCAGACTGGTGTCGGCTTTGTTACTCAGTTGCCATTGGGTGCAGGCAATACGGCGCAGGCGCTCAAACTCGCGGTCATCTTGTTGCTGCATTCGCCGCCACTGGGCCAGCGAAGACTCATCGGCAAACTCGCTGAAGGTGGCAAAACAGCGCTCTTGCCCTTCGATAAGCACCAGTAGCTGCTGGTGCGCCGACTCATCGAAATGCATGGAGGCAAAACCGGCCGCGCCGATCGCCCGTTCCTGCCCAGCCAGCTCCTTGCCCTGCATAAAGCTGAACATGGCGATCAACGCACGTGCCGTGGTGGGTTCCGCGCAGGCATCCGCCGCTTCGAACACCAGCGCCAGCAGGCTATGAATAACTTCATTAAAGATGCCCATGGCGGCAGGCTGCAAAATTTGACGTTGCTGCACCTGGCAGCGCAACGCGGGCAGGCCGGCAAGATTATGCAATGCACAGGCAATGCGGCTGAAAAGACGGCTGGCGCTGGCCAGGGGGGCGGTGTTGTCATCCAACTGCATCAACTGGCGCTGCACCGCCAGTTCAGCCTGTTCCACTTCCTGCGCCCTTCCGGCCAAGCGTTCACCGAACAATGCTCCCTGTGAACACAGGTAAATATTGACGGTACCGCGTTCCCGTTGGAGCACGTGGATCAACTGGCTGACCCGGCCGACCAGTTGCCCCATCTGCAACAGTTGCTGCAATACGGTGATTTCACAGCGCCTGGAGGCCAGCAAAAAGTCGCCGGCGCTGGGTGGGAAAACGTGATTGCGGCTCATGACAGGATCCCCGATTCGCTAAATAAACCGATCCTGCAAAAGCCGTGCCGTGGCGGGCTACTTACTCACGCGATCCAGATACAGCATGCTGTTGGCGATATCCACTTTGGCGTCTTTAACGTTGTCGCGCAGCGCCACCAGCGTTTGCCCCTGCAATGCCACCACGTAAGGTGAGCTGGTCTGTAATTCACGCTGCAAGCTGGCGTAGTGCGCGGCGCGTTTTGCCCCGTCACCTTCCGCCGCCGCTGCGCGGGTTTCCGCACTCAGCGCCGGGATGTTCCACTGGGTACGCCATGCCAGGGTTTTCGGCCCGCCGGGCACATTGTAAGCGAAGGCGCTGGCGTTAGTGTTCGGATCCAGATAATCGGCACCCCAATAGGTGAAAATGGCCTGGAAATCACGACTGCGCATCTTGCCCCACAGATCGCTTTCCACCACCGGATGGATATCCAGTTGCAAACCGGCCTTGGCAAAGCTGGCCTGCAGCACCTGGGCAATATCGGTATACGGCGGCTGGTTGATGACGATCAGATCAATGCGCGTGCCTTCGGCAATCCCGGCGTCATGCAAAATCTGTTTGGCCCTGGCTACGTCGAGCTTGAACGGTTGGTCGTCGATCGCGCCATCCAGCCCCAGCGGCAGAAACGCCTGGTGAACACGGTACTGCCCCTTCAACAGGTTGTCGGCAATGGATTGATAGTCCACCAGCCAGCGCGCCGCCTGCCACAGGGCTGGGTTGCTCAACGCCGGCGTCTGTTTGCTGCCGGTGTTGAAGCCGAGATAATAGACTTTGGACGAGTCCTGCTGCTCTATCCTGACACCCGGCTCTTTACGCAGCGAATTGAACTGATCGGCACCCAGGTCGTAAGCCACGTCGGCGTCTCCTTTCAGCAGCAACAGGCGCCGGGTTCCGGCATCGCTGACGTTCTTCAGCAGCACCGTTTTTATCTTCGCCTGCGGTTGAGCGTAGTCGTTGCGACTGAATAACAGTGCCTCATGCGGCACATAGTTACTGACGCGATAAGGCCCTGCACCGGCGGAATTGGAACGCAGCCAGGCGTTGCCGAAATCTCCCTGTTGGCTGTGCTCACTCAACAGTTTTTCATCGACGATCGAGGCGACCGGCGCGGTCAACAGCCGCAATGCCAGCCCACTGCCGATATTGGCCGACCAGCTTAACTGCACCTGGTTATCGCCCAGCTTCTTCAACTGACTCTCGACGTTTTCCGGCGTCCAGCCAAATTCGCCGAGAATAAACGACGGCGCCTTGTTCAGTTTCACCGCTCTCACCAGTGAGAAGATCACATCCTCCGGCCGCACTGGATTACCGGAAGCAAAACGCTGGTTTGCCTTCAGGGTAAAAATCAGGCTGCGACCGTCTGCCCCCGCCTGCCAACCGCTGGCCAACTCCGGCGCCAGTTTTTCCGGCGTGGTACGGTCCGGCGTGAGCAACCGCTGATACAGATTGACCAGGTTGGCCGAGCTGACGGTTTCGAAACTTTCCGCCGGATCCAGGCTGATGATGCCTTCCAGCGAACTGACCACTACTAGCTGGTCTTTCGGGGTAGCCGCCTGTGCGCCAAAGCTCGCCGCCAGGGCGCTGAACAATAAGGTGGGGATTAACCGTTTCATTAGATGCACTCTCCAGAATTACGCGGATGCGTTATTTTTCGAGTGTAGGGGCAGTGGCTTAGATGAAGAACGACTATAAATTGCTTTATTTATTACGCAGATGTCTATTGATTCCAAATAATACCCGCCGGGCTAACGGCGGGCAGAATTCAGCTGACCAGACGGCCGTGCGCCATCGCCACCGAGCGATCGCACATGTGGTCGATCACATCGGCGTCGTGACTGACCAGGATCATCGTCAGGTCACCCGCCTGTTTCAGCTCGTTGAGCAGGTTGAGGATCTCCGCCTGCACCGACATATCCAGCGCCGAGGTTGGCTCATCGAGCAACAGCAGTTTGGGTTTTAACAGCAGTGCGCGCACTATCGCTACCCGTTGACGTTGACCGCCGGAAAGTTGGTGCGGATAACGGTCCAACAAGCGCGGATCCAAGCCTACCTGACGAAAACCGGCGCTGATCTTTTGTTCGATACCGCTCTCTTTGAGCAATTTCAGCGGCTCCGCCAGCGTGCGCAGCAAGCGATGTTTGGGGTGCAGCGAGGCATAAGGATCCTGAAACACCATCTGCACCTCGCGCCGCAACGTACCGGTGAACGGGCGACCCGGCTGCAAATCGCGGCCCAGCAGTTGGAAACCGCCGCTCCAGTTTTCATTCAGCCCGGCCAACACCCACAGCAGCGACGATTTTCCGCAGCCGGAAGGGCCGACCAAACCAAAACATTCGCCCGCTTCAATATACAGGTTGACCTCATGCACCACGGTACGCACGTCATAGCCCTGACGATGGCTGACGCTGAGATTGTCCAGTGTTATCAGGCTCATTTCAGCGACTCCAGCAACGCGCGATCCAACACCGGCAAGGATTTGCCATGGGTTTCCTTACTTGGCCGACACGACCACAGCGTGCGGGTATAGGGGTGAGTGGCCGAGGCCAGACGATCGGCGGGTAACTGATCCAGCAGTTCGCCTTTGTACATCACCAACACCCGTTCGCAGTAGTGCGCCACCTGTTGTAAATCGTGGCTGATCAAAATCAGCCCCATATTGCGCTGCTCCACCAGGTTCTCAATCAGTTGCAATACCTGATCGCGCATCTGGTGATCCAAAGCGGACGTGGGTTCGTCGGCAATCAGTAATTGCGGATCGTTAATCAACGCGATTGCCAGCATCACCCGTTGTCCCATGCCGCCAGACAGCTGGTGCGGGTAGCGTTGACGCAGCGCGGCAGGGTCGGGCAAGCCAACCGCCGCCAGCATATCCAGCACCTTCTCTCGCCGTTCGGCGCGGCCCAGGCGGGTATGCAGCAGCAACGGCTCCTCCACCTGACGGCCAATCGGCTGGGTCGGGTTCAGCGCATGCTTGGGATCCTGCATCACCATCGCCACTTTGTTGCCGCGCAGACGGTTCCACTGACGCTCGCTCAGGCGTGCCAGATCGTCCCCACCCAAGGTTAAACGCTGCGCCTGTAGCTGTAACGGCGGTGGCAGCAGCCCCATCAAGGCTCGCGCAGTCAGGGATTTGCCGGAACCGGACTCACCGACCAGCGCCAGCCGCTCCTGTCCCATGCTGAAAGAAATGCCTTTGACCAGCGGCTGCGCGCCCGGCAGCGCTACCGATAGCCGTTCAACGGTCAATAAATTGTTATCAGTGCCCATGACGAGGATCCATTTTATCGCGCAGGCCGTCGCCCAACAGGTTAAAGGCCAGGCTGGCAAACAGGATCGCCCCGCCCGGTACCGCGGCGACCCACCATTGGTCAAAAATCACTTTGCTGCCCTCGGCTACCATTGACCCCCATTCGGCAGTCGGTGGGGCCACGCCCATGCCGAGAAAGCCCAAACCGGCGGCAGACAGGATAATCCCGCCCAGACTCAGCGCCGCACGCACCACCGCACTCGGCAGGCATAACGGCAAAATGTGCCCAATCATCAACCGCAGACCACCAATGCCCTGCATCCGCGCCGCCGCCAAATAATCACTGCGACGCAGCGCCAGCGTTTCTGCCCGCGCCTGCCGGGCGAAAGAAGGCCAACTGGTTAACGCCAACGCCAGCGCGCCGTTCATCAACCCCGGCCCCAGCACAGCAACAAACGCCAGTGCGATCACCAGGCTGGGCAACGACAGAAAAATATCGGTTATGCGCATCAGAATACGCTCGACCCAGCCACCGAGATAACCGGCGCTAATGCCCACCAGCAGGCCAATCGGAATGGTCAGCAGCAGGATCAATGACACCAGGATCAGCGTTGGCCTGGCCCCGTAAATCACCCGTGACAACAGGTCACGACCAAAGCCGTCGGTGCCCAGCCAATGGCCGGAAGAAGGCGGCAACAGCCGCAGCTCGATGTGTTGCAAATTGGGATCGAACGGCGCCAGCCAGGGGGCCAACAGCGCAGTGAGGATTAAAATAGCCACCAGCGTTGCGCCAATCGTTAGCGTGGTCAGTCGGCCGCGTGGGCGGTGGACGGCGGCCGGTGCGCTCTGGGGTTCATGTTCAGAAAGATATTGGCTCATCGGGTTCGCGGGTCCACTAAATAGGTCAGCGCGTCGGCCAGCGCATTAAGCACCACAAAACAGGTGCCAATCAGCAAGGTGGCACCCAGAATGGCCGGCGTATCGGCGGCAAACAGCGCGGTGGTCAGATAACGCCCAACACCGGGCCAGGCAAATACCGTTTCGGTCAATACCGCGCCCTCCAGCAGGCTGGCGTAGGACAGCGACAGTACGGTGATCAACGTGCCCAACACGTTGGGGAATACGTGACGCACCAGAATGCGCGCGCGGCTGGCCCCTTTGGAACGCGCCAGGGTAACGTACTCTTTATTGCACTCTTCCAGCATCGCGGCGCGCAGTAAACGGGTGATGCCCGCCATCGACAGCAGCGCCAGCGCCACCACCGGCAGCCACAGGTGGCTGATGGCGTTGTAGAACATTTCGCGATCGCCGGACAGCCAACTGTCAACCAGGATAAATCCGCTGCGCGGCTCCATGCTGTACAGATAGATATCGTCCAGCCGCCCCGGCCCCGCCGACCAATGCAATGTGGCGTAAAACAGCAGCAGCCCCAGCAGGCTAAGCCAGAAGATCGGCACCGAATAGCCGATCAGTGACAGTAGTCGCGCCACGTTGTCCAGCCAGCCGCCCGGTTTGATCACCGCCAGAAACGCCAGCGTAATGCCGCCGACGGCGCCGAGGATGATCGCGCAGGTCGCCAGCTCGACCGTTGCCGGGAAGGTACGAAGCAAATCGCTCAGCACCGGCTGCGAAGTAATGCGCGAGATGCCCATATCCCCGTGCGCCAGATGCACCAGGTAACGCCAGAACTGCACCGGCAACGGCTGATCCAGCCCCAAATCATGGCGCACCTGAGCATAGGTCGCTTCGCTGGCGTGATCGCCGGCAATTTGCAACGTAGGATCGATCGGCGCCAGGTGCGAGAGCATAAAGGTGAACAGCAGCAGGCCAAGCAGCGTCAGCGCCAGCGACAGCAAGCCGGTAAACAGCCTGCGACCCCAGCGCCAACCGTGCCGGGCGAACCCGGCCGAAGAGGAACGGCTGATCATTACTTGCTGACCTTGCTGTAGAACACCATGTCAGGGTTGATGCCCTGCTCATAGCCTTTCAGGTTGTCGCGCACCGCAATCAGGCTGCGTGCCTGCAGACCTATCACAAACGGCGAACTTTTCTGAACGGCTTGCTGCAACTGTTGGTAATCCGCCACCCGTTTGGCGGTGTCATTTTCCGCCGTGGCCGCCAGCGTCAGCTTGTTCAACGCAGGGATCTGCCAGTTGGCACGCCAGGCCAACGTTTTGCTGCCGTCTTCCGGGTTATAGGCGAAAGCGGCGGCGTTGGTATTTGGGTCAAAATAATCCGGCCCCCAGGAGGTCAGGGTCGCGTCGTAGTTGAGGGATTTGACCTTGGTGGAGACCTGCGCACTGAGGCCCGGCACCAGACTCACCTTCACCCCGCCCTGCGCGAAACTGGCCTGTAATGCCTGTGCGATATCCAGATACGGCGGCTGGTTGTTGACCTCCAGCTTAAAGCTGACGTCTTTCAAACCGGCCTTGGCCAGAATCTCCTTGGCCTTGGTCGGATTAAAGCTGTAAGGCTTGTCCTTCAACGCCCCTAGGTAACCCTCCGGCAGGAACGCCTGATGGGTCTGGAATTGCCCTTTCAGCAGATCGTCGGCAATGCCTTTATAGTCGAACAGCCAGCGCGCCGCCTCCCAAAATGCCGGGTTACCCAGTGCCGGTGACGCCTTGGCGTTGAACTGCAGGAAATAGAGTGAGGCATACGGGATCGCCAGCGGCTTGACGCCCGGCTTGCCTTTCAGCGCTGCCATCTGGTCTGCACCAAGGTTTCGCGCAATATCGGCGTCCCCCTGTTCGATCAGCAAGCGGCGGGCGGCCGGATCCGGCACGTTCTTGATCAGGATGGTTTTCAGCGTGGGTGCGCCCTCTGGCGAGCCTGGGTTGGCGTCAAGCACCACCACTTCATGCGGCACATAGGTGCGAATTTTATACGGGCCGCTACCTGCGGAATGGCTGTTCAGCCACTGATGGCCAAAGTCATCACCATGCTGATGCGCCAACGCTTCTTTGGCATCGACAATGGAAGACACCGGTGCCGAAAGCAGGCTAAGCACAAACGCCGGGCTGACGTTTTCGCTCCAGCTGATTTTTACCCGATGGTCATCAACCTTGGTCAGGTACTGGTCGACATTTTTAGCGTTCCAGCCCAGTTGGGTGAGGATAAACGACGGCTCCAGATTCAGCTTCACCACCCGCGACAGCGAGAAGATCACGTCCTCCGGGCGCAGCGGGTTGCCGCTGGCAAATTTGGCGTCCGGTCGCAGGGTAAAAGTCAGGCTGCGGTTATCGCTGCCCGCCTGCCATTCGCTGGCCAACGTCGGTTTAAGCTCAATCGGATTTTTTGGATCGGACTGGATCAGCCGCTGATACAGGCTGTTAAACGACTGCACCGTGGTTAATTCAAAACCCTGAGCCGGGTCAAAACTGACTACGTCATCGATTGACTGGGCAATGACCAACGTATTCGCCGGAGTTGCTGCCTGCGTGCTGAAACTGGCCGCCACGGCCAAAAACACCAAAGAAGGGACGAACGCTTTCATCAAAACTCTCCAAGCGGATGGAATTTATAGTAATTTCGCGAGTGTATGTGAGAGCCATCGGCAGGCGAAGGTACTTAAATAACTATAGATATTCTTTTTATGTCTATAGCTGCGATTTTGATTATTAAGCAGGCGGGGTTTTGCGGGCAGCGGCGTAATCGCCGTGGAAATTCTGAGTACCAGTGACATCTTTTGCGTACCGCTGCGCATTAGAGAAAACAACGTTTTGTGCAATCCCTTAGCAGCAATTAGTGTGCGACTTGATGCTACAGGGGGCTATCGAATGGAAGCAAACACGCCAACGGATGGCGGCAAAGATTCACATAATCGGGCGGTTCAACAAACAATTGAAGATATGAACACCGTGCTGGCCCAATCGGGGCTGTTCATTAGCCCATTGACTGAACAAGATCGCCGCTGGCAAAAAGGCAGAAAAAATGGTCATTCGCTTAACTGGCGCTCGCTATTGAAATTTTATAACAGCACAGCGCTCAGGCCAGGAAGCTTTGCTTTTGTTTTCAGGTGGATTACTGCGCCGTTGACTCGTGTTGGCTTTTGCCTGTGTTACTACCACCGAGTGGATAACGTCATCGAACTGGTCGCACTGGAGAGCTTTACCAGACGTGCGGCTAAACATCCGCTAAGAGGCAAAATGCTGCAACACTGCCTGCACACCCTCTATTTTTATGGCGTGAATCTGCACACGCAAGGGCTGATATCTACAGCGCTTCCCGACATACTGATCAGTAACGTCCTCAACAATCGTCTGCTCGAGCTCTATACCCGCCAGGCATCATTCACCGTGATACCCGGCACCATGAACTGCAAAACTGACTTTCTTACATTGAGTAAATACATCGAGGATCTGAAAAGACCGCAGGATTGAATATCAGCACATGATAGGATGTGTACAAATAACGCTCAAAAGGAAGAGGCTATGAAACAGAAGGATCTAACCGACCCAACGCTAACCATTCAAGAACAAAAAGAAATCGCAATCGAAATTTTGCAGCAACATCTTCGCTGGCATATGGAGAATCCACCGCCTCATGAAGGAGTCCCCATATTAGAGCTCATTGGTCCAGTGCAAAAAAGCAAACGCCGTTTGGTGAGAAAACTGTTGAGAAAACAGCTTTAGCTTTATCTATCGCCGGGCGCTATGCCCGGCGCGTTTTCGCCGCCCTCTGAACTAAATCTGGTAATCGATCACCGTATCGAGCTGTGAGGAAAATACTTTGTCTTTGATTTCAGTCAGCGACAACGTAGGGTTACACAGCTGGATAAATCGCCAGGCATAGTTACGTTGTAACTGACTGCGTTTCAAACCTAACCAAACGGTATTGGGTTCGAACAGATGTTCGGCATTAAGGCTGACCAACCCATGGTCGCGCTCCTTCTCGTAAGACATATCCGCCAACACCCCCACTCCCAACCCCAGTTCGACATAGGTCTTAATCACATCTGAATCCTGCGCGCTTAAGGCGATATCCGGCGTTAGCCCGGCGGCTTTGAAAGCGCTATCCAGCCGTGAACGGCCGGTAATACCCTGTCGATAGGTGATCAGCGGCAAGGTGCTGAGCATTTCCAGCGTCACCTGCGGCTGACGGGTCAGTTCATGCCCTTCCGGTACCAGTATGGTGTGGTGCCAGCGGTAGTAGGGAAAGGCCGCCAGAGACTCATCACTCATCAGCCTTTCACTGGCAATGCCGATATCGGCTTCGCCAGAGGCCAGCATGCCAACGATTTCCTCGGGGCTGCCCTGATTCAGCACCACTCTCACCCGTGGATACAGCGCGCGGAACTCTTTGATCACCCCCGGCAGGCTATAGCGCGCCTGGGTATGGGTAGTGGCAATGTGCAACTGACCGGCGTCGTTGCTGCTGAATACGTCTGCCAGACGGCGGATATTATTGGCATCATTCAGGATGCGTTCTGCCACCACCAGCAGCTCTTTGCCCGGCTCGGTCATGCCTAATAAACGTTTGCCACGGCGGATAAATATCTCAATACCCAGTTCTTCTTCCAGTTCCCGAATATGACGACTGACCCCAGATTGTGAGGTAAATAAAGTGTTGGCTACCTCGGTCAGGTTGTAGTTGCAGCGCGCCGATTCCCGAATAATTTTTAATTGTTGAAAGTTCATCCACTCCCCCCGGTCGAACAATATTGTTAAACACAGTGATACGGAGTCTGGGGTAAGGGGACAAATAAGAAATAACCTTTAGTTATGCATTTTCATGCTAAGTGAATTTTTTCACCGCGGTGAATTAACTGTTTATAAGCCAGGAAATAATCAATTCCTTTAATATTAATGAGATAAATACCCATCATTTAAGTATGGACTAAATACTCATGCAGAATAAAGTTATTAAATATAGGTATTAGATATATCAAATAAAAAAGGCTCAGCATGCTGAGCCTTATGAAAGCGCGGTGCGGGGATTATGCCGTCGCCTCTCCACCAACAGGGCCGGAGGTATTTTGCTGCAACCACTGCTGCACATAGCTGACCAAATCACCGATGCAGTCGTCTTTCATACCATGGTTTCTCAGCTCGTTATCCAGTGAGAACAGGTACTGAGCGTTGGTGCCCAATGGCCCGCTGGCGCTGGCGATCAACGGCGCGATCACCTGGTGGCTGGTATCTTCTTCAAACAGCGGGTGCTGGGGGTTCATCACAAACACCAACGCGGTCACCACTTGGCCATCGGCCAGGGTGAGGTCACACCAGGTCGGCAAATAGCAGCCGGTCAGCATTTCACGTTTCCACAGCAATTCCAGCTCTTCGCGCAGTTTTGCTTCCGGCAGGCGGAACGCCAGGCCGGTGGTATGGCCGCCCTCTTTCAGCGCCAGCATACGCCCCGGCTGATGCAAGGTGCCACGTCCGGCAGTCAACCGCAAACAGAAGGCACGGTGCCAACCTTGCAGCGTGGCCGGTCGCACCTCTTCGGATTCAAACACCGGGTTCCACATCAATGAACCGTAGCCGAAAACCCACACCGGGCTGTTATCCGGCCGGCGGGATAAAGTACAATCCAGTGAGGCCGCACGCTGCTCTGATGTCAGTAACAGCGACTCCTCAATGGTGCCGAATGCTGTTTTGCAATCCGCATTTTGCAGAAAATCTCGCGTTAACACCTTAACAACCTCCCGGGAATAAGATTGCTCATACTCCCTAGCCACTGTTCATCTTATACCCGTCATCTTTCAAGTTGCAGCGTTGTTATCTGCTTACAAGGCCCATCCATGGGCCTTGCCCTTTCAGGGCCGCTGCAAGCAGCGTTCAAATCTGTTCCCGACAGATTTGTCGCTCACCCCAGTTACTTAACTTTTGTAAGCGCCTGGGGATGAGCGAGCGGGTCGCCTAGCTGCAACTTGAAAGCTATAGGGTATATTTATTAGCTGCGGAATTTTATTAATTCTATAACCCTTCCCGCGATAATAATGACCTTATTCTTTTCTCGTGGAGCAATCAAGTTTCACGCGGGATTTAAAGTGAAAAAGTATTTGTACTCAGCAGCAATAATATCAAAAGGTAAAATGCCACACCTAAGCATAACCAGATGATGCCTCCCAATTAGGTTATCCCTTCGGAAAGAATGCCTGCTTTTGCGCAGCTGCCGTTGTCACCAGCCTCATCAGCAAACAATTCTCATTATCAAATGGCGTGATATACTCTGCGCCAAACGAACATAAGGAGAAACCCGTGACTACCGAAGCCCCACGCTCACGCGCACCCTACCTGATTGCAGTCAGTGCCATTCGCGATATTACCCCGCACCTGCGTCGTATCACCTTCACCGCACCGGACCTGCGCTATTACCCGGCCAACGCCGCCGCCGCACACATTAAGGTTTTCCTGCCGCTTGCAGGCCAGACACAACCGGATCTGCCGACACTGACCGAAAATGGCCCGCGCTGGGCAGCTGACGCGGTACGCCCCATTGTTCGCACCTATTCCATCCGTGCGGTGCGTCCAGAACTGGCAGAGGTCGACATTGAATTCGCCATTCATGACCATAGCGGCCCGGCCGTTGACTTTGCGCGCGCGGCAAAAGCCGGCGATAAAATTGGCATAAGTAACCCCGGTGGCCCGAAACCCATGCTGCCAGAGGCCGATTTCTACTGCCTGGCCGGCGATCCTTCTTCCTTACCCGCATTGGCTGCTTTGCTGGAAGGGCTACCGGCACACAGCGAAGGCAATGCCTTTATCCGTGTAGATAGCTCGGCCGACGTGATCGAGCTGAAAAAACCTGCAGGCCTTGAGCTAAGCTGGATTATTGGCGGCACCGAGAAAACCGCCGAGCTGATCACCCAGTTTTGCGCCTTGCCGCAGCCACAGGCCGCGACCCAATACTGGCTGGCCGGTGAAGATCGTCTGGTGGTTGAACTGCGCCGCTTCCTGCGCCGCGATCGTCAATGTGAGCGTAATCGGCTTTATGCCGTACCTTACTGGCGTGAGGGGTTAAACGAAGAGGGTTATCATAATAAACGGCATGAAATTATGGACAATATTGATGACTGATGTGGATTTTTTCCTTTATTAACGGTGTCATACACGCTCAAACTGCAATTTATGTGCCGTTAATGAAGTAATTTCATGTTACTGCGTAAAAGAAAGTAAAGAAAACCGCATTCCGTGCGGTTTTTTTGTTAACCTAGTCACATAAAGCAAGCATTTGCTTTTGCAAGTAAAACAACATCACATCATTCCCCGGCACGCACCACCGGGTGTATCCTATTATTATTAAATATAATTACATTCTGGATGCGCAGAGTTGCCTTTAACGGCAGTCAGCGATGACGGGACCACGCTGTTTGAGAAGGAGTACCATCAAAATGAAGTCGCAAAACGATCCTGGCCGATCCAAATCCCGCCACACTGAGTATTCCCTGTTGCTCCCTATCGCCGCCCTGGTGGTGCTGAATCTGTGGGGCACTACCAGCAACTTTCCGCTGATCGTCGGCATTAACATCGTTGCCTTGATCGGTATTCTCAGCAGCGCGTTCAGCGTAGTGCGCCACGCCGACGTTCTGGCCCACCGCCTGGGTGAACCCTATGGCTCGCTGATCCTCAGCCTGTCGGTGGTGATCCTGGAAGTCAGCCTGATTTCAGCGCTGATGGCCACCGGCGACGCCGCGCCGGCGCTGATGCGCGATACGCTTTACTCGATCATTATGATTGTCAGCGCGGGGCTGGTCGGCGTTGCGCTGCTGCTTGGCGGCCGTAAATTCGCTACCCAGTACGTAAACCTGGGCGGCATAAAACAGTATCTGATGGCGATTTTCCCACTGGCGGTGATTGTGCTGGTGTTCCCGAGTGCGCTGCCCGGCGGTAACTTCACTACCGGTCAGGCACTGCTGGTTTCGGTGATATCTGCCGCCATGTACGGCGTGTTCCTGGTGATCCAGACCAAAACTCACCAGAGCCTGTTCGTCTATGAGCACGAAGATGACGATGGCGATCCGCACCATGGCAAGCCTTCCTCGCACAGCAGTGCCTGGCATGCCGTTTGGCTGATCGTGCATCTGGTTGCGGTGATCGCGGTAACCAAGTTTAACGCCAATCCGCTGGAAGGTTTGTTGACCAAGGTAAATGCCCCGGCGCAATTTACCGGCTTCCTGGTCGCTCTGCTGATCCTGTCGCCTGAAGGTCTGGGGGCACTGCGTGCGGTATTGAATAATCAGGTACAGCGCGCCATGAACCTGTTCTTCGGCTCGGTGCTGGCGACCATTTCCCTGACGGTACCGGCGGTCACCGTCATCGCCACGCTGACCGGTCAGACGTTGATCTTCGGTTTGCAGACGCCACATATCGTGGTAATGCTGACGGTGTTGCTGCTGTGCCAGCTTTCGTTCTCTACCGGCAGAACCAACGTGCTGAACGGGACTGCGCACCTGGCGCTGTTCGCCGCCTATATGATGACTATCTTTGCCTGATTAACCGATGGGCGCCCTGTTGGCGCCCATCGCCTTTATAGCGCGAAAGTTTAAATCGCGAAGAAAATGCCCGCCGCAATGCCACCAAACAAAATCCATTTAATGATGTAATACCCGGTACGGTTCCACGCCTTCAGCCGCTTGCCCACTTTACGCACCGCATAAATGTACTTGAACAGCTTGTTGACGCCACCGGTGCGATCGCCCTCTTCATTGGGTGCGGTAGCCGCGCTCATCAGGTTACGCCCCAACCAGTGGTTGATGCCCTGCGCCCAGCGGAAACGCATCGGCCTTTCGATATCACAAAACAGGATCAGCCGGTTTTGCCCACTTTGGTTTTCGGCGAAATGCAGATAGGTCTCATCAAACATCACCCCCTCACCATCACGCCAGCTATAACGCTCGCCATCCACTTCGATAAAGCAGCGGTCGTCATTCGGGGTAATCAGCCCCAGGTGATAACGCAGCGAACCGGCGTAAGGGTCGCGGTGGCGCGGCAGGCGGCTGCCGTCCGGCAGTTCGGCAAACATCGCCGCCTTGACCGAAGGCAGGCTACGTAACAAAGCCGTGGTCTGCGGACACAGGCTCATCGCCGACGGGTGGCTGTCTTCATACCATTTTAAATAAAAGCGCTTCCAGCCGGTTTTGAAAAACGAATTGAATCCGGCGTCATTAAATTGATCCGAGGCTTTGATCTGTTGGATCGCCATCAGCTGCTGCCCTTCATCGCGAATGGTTTGCCAATTCTCCCGCAGCACCTGCAGTTCTGGAAATTGCTCCGGTTGCAGATAAGGCGTGGTCGGCACGCGTGAGAATAAATACATAAAAACGTTCAATGGCGCAGTGAAGGTCGAATGATCGGAAAGTTGCCGCCAGAAGGTGTAACGCACCCTGCCACGGTAATGGACATACACAACGCACAAAATAAATAGCAATAAAATAATATATTTCATGATTGAACCGCTTTGAAAATCCCAATGCCCAGTACGCCAACCCAGCATACTCCCAGATATTTCCTTTTGGCGGATGAACCCCTTCGCCCGTCTGGAACACCACTAAGCATTAACGCTAACCCAACTAAAATCTATACAAAAAACCACAATAGTTTACACAAGAGGTAAACAAGCGGAGATTGACGGTTCAGCGCTGTCCAACCAGGCCAACCAAAGCGGCCCGCCAAAGGCAATAAACGAAAATTAACTTTGCCGTTAAGCTATAAGTGGAACGTGTAAGTCACGGTAAAACAATAAATTAATAATTTGATTTCGATCAGTGCATCATAATCCCCCCATGTTTAACTCAGGGTGTTATTTAAAATAAATAACAACACCACGAACAATAATAAAAACAAATAATACGTGCGGGAAACATCATGAAAAACATATCAGATATCAGACTGAATCGCAGAACCTTGTTAAAAGGACTGGGAGTTATTGGCTTGGCCAGCATCTCACCCTGCATATTTTCCATGGCCCTGGATAATGGCAAACCCTTACCCCGAGTGCGGCTTAAACTAACCGACTATCAAACCTTTAAGTCAACCTGTGCGATGGAATGTCTGCACTGTAATTTGACGGCTTACGTCTATCAGGGTGAACTCAAGAAAATAGAGGCCAGCAAAGGCTTTAACGTCAAGTGCTGCTTGCGCGGTATTAGCCGGACCAAATGGGTATCTCACCCACTGCGGGTTAAAACGCCTTTGCTTCGGGTCGGGGAAAAGGGCGAAGGGAAATTCAACCCCATATCCTGGGATGAAGCGTTGGATCTGATTGAGCTAAATATCCGTAACACCATTGCCAGCCACGGGAATAAAGGCCTGTTGATTTCAACCAGCTCCGGCAATATGGATTCGATTAAAAACGATATGGCCAAGGCCTTTTTTGATTACCTCGGTGGGGCCACCCAACGTGCAGGCTCTTTGTGTTGCTCTGCGGTCACCGCCGCCATGATACCGATGCTTGGCCTGCGCTATGCGGATATGCGCGACACCATTAGCGATAGCCGCTATATCCTGTGCTGGGGCAATAACCCGGCGGTGACCATGCAGGCCTATTTTAAAGAATATATTAAGGCGCAGAATCGGGGGGCACGTCTGATAGTGATCGATCCTCGATTTAACGAAACTGCAGCCAAAGCCGATGAATGGATCCCGATTGTGCCTGGCACGGACACCGCGTTGGCGCTGGGGATGATTAAAATCATTATCGATGAGCGGCGCTATGATGCCGACTTTCTGCGTCAACATACCGGGGCGGTTTATCTGGTCGATACCCAGCAAAAACAACTTAGGGAAAACCCACAGGATCAAGAAAGCTATCTGGTCTACGACATCCTGAGCCGGCGCCTGGTGCGTCACGATACGCCCGCCATTGTTGCTGCACTGACACAGGCAGAACTGCCTGCTGATGCCACTTTTACCACGGTGTTTGAATTGATCCGCCAGCAAGCAGCCCCCTGGAGTCCTGAAAAAGTAACGGCGGAGACCGATGTTCCGCAGGCCACGCTGCTGCGTTTGGCGCGGGAATATGCCAGCAATAAGCCTTCAATGATCGTACAGAATATGTCCGGCGCTCAGCGCACCGAGTTTGGCACCTATGTGGCCGCCAGCCAGTTCTATCTGGCGCTGCTGACCGGCAATATGGGCAAAGCCGGTGGCGGTGTCTGTGATGCCGGCGGCGCAAGACAGATGATGAAGTTCAATCCGCCAGTGCCAGCGGCACCCAAGGTAGAAAAAATCCCGCCGATACCGGTGTCCAAAACCGGTGAATGGATCGTCAACGATCGCCCTCACCCAATTAACTTCTGGTGGATTATGACTCTGGGGGCCCTGACCCAGCTACCCAATACCAATATGGTCAAGAAGGCATTGAAGAAAGTGCCCTTTGTGGTGGTGGCCGATAACCTGATGAGCTCCACCGCCTTGTATGCAGACCTGGTGCTGCCGGTGACCACCATCTTTGAAGATCTCAGCCTGATGGCCAGCGTTCGCAGCCATTACGTGCAACTGATGGAAAAAGCGGTAGAACCGGTGGGCGAAGCAAAAGCGGATTACTGGATTTTTGCCCGGCTGGCCGAACGTTTCGGCTTTGGCGAAGTGTTTAATCAACCGATTGAACACTATATCGAAAACTGCCTGGCCGGTACCGGCATCACGATTGAACAACTGCGCCAGGGGCCAGTCAAGCCGGTTCCAGTGCCGTGGATCCCGTTCAAAGATGGCATCTTCCGCACGCCGACTAAAAAAGCCCACCTGTTTATTGAAGCCTGGCAGAAGAAGGACTTCCCGCCGATTGTCACCTATATGCAGGTTAAAGAATCGCCCAAAGGCTCTCCCGAACTGGCGAGAAAATATCCGTTAATGGCCGTGCAGCGCAAGCTGGCCCGCAGTATTCATTCCAGCCACGGCATGAATGAATGGATCCTCGAGGTGCAGCGCAATCAGCCCAATATCATGATCCACCCGGATGATGCCGCCAGCCGCAATATCCAGAACGGCGCATGGGCCATTGCTTTCAATCACCGTGGCGAACACCGGGCATTGGCAGTGGTGACCCGCCAAATCAAACGCGGCGTGGTGTGTCTGGATAACGGTTGGTGGGAACAGCAAGGGGGCAGCAGCAGCCATGTGACTAACGATCATGTGGAGGTTCTGGGCACCGGCCATTGTTGTAACAGCACCCTGGTTGACGTTAGAGCGGAGGCATAATCATGGTCAGACAATATGGTTTCTTGGTTGATATGTGTGGCTGTTACGGCTGTAAAACCTGCTCAATGGCCTGCAAATCCGAAAATGCCACTCCGGCGGGCGTGCTGTGGCGCCGGGTCAGGGAATTTAGCTTTGACGATCCTAACGCGATGGCGTTTATCTCGATGTCCTGCAATCACTGTGACGATCCGCAGTGTATGGAAGTCTGCCCCGCCGATACCTACAGTAAACGCCCGGACGGCATCGTGGTGCAGGATCACGACAAATGCATTGGTTGCCGGATGTGCATTATGGCTTGTCCCTACAATGCGCCGGTATTCGACCCGGTCGAAGGGAAAACCAGCAAGTGCAACCTGTGTGCCGAACGGCTGGATGAGGGGTTGCAACCCCGTTGTGTCGAGTCCTGCCCGGCCGGAGTGCTGCAGTTTGGTGATATAGACGTGCTGCGCGTGCAGTACTCCGCTGACTTAACGCGCATCGAAACCCGTTACTCACTGCCGAACCATCAAATCAGCCATCCCAATATCGTGATTATTCCCGCCGGTGATAAGGAATAGATGCCATGTCTGAATATGAACTTCCCCTGGTCTTTTTTACCGTATTTTGTCAGTGGGCGGTGGGCACGATTGTGGCCATCACAATACTAATCCTCGCCCAGCCGATATGGCTGACGGAAGAAAAACGCTTTAATGCCCTGCGCAACATGGCGGTGGTTATTCTAACCGTCAATATTCTCGGTTCGATGCTGTCGCTATTGCATCTGGGCTCGCCAACCGGTGCCTACCGCGCCATTTTGGGTATCGGTCATTCCTGGTTAAGCCGGGAAGTCGTCGCTTTCTTCTTGCTCAATGCGGTGGTGTTTAGCTGGGCGGCCATCCTGTTTCGCTTTAACCGTAACCATGCCTTGATCCGCGGCGTTAGCCTGCTGGCTTCCGTGGCCGGGCTGGCCGCCATTCTGGTTTCGGCGCAGGTTTATTACCAGATGAGCAGCCACCCGCTGTGGCACTCGCCCATCACCCATCTCAGCTTTATTACCACGGCGCTGCTGTTGGGTTTTGCTACTTTGGGTCTGAGGATCAGTGTCTTCAATGCCACGCTGGATGAGCATCAACGACAGCTTCCCACCCAACTGCCGGGCGGTATTTTGCTGGCGGTGGCACTGATGTTGGCGGTGATCCTGGGGTACAGCGCAGGCTTTAGTGAACAGGGTAAAATGTTGGTCAGTGCCATCGCCATCTTTGGCTCAGGCCTGATGGTCTGGCTGATTTTTGCCGGGTTGATTATCGCGACCGGGCTGGCGACCTATCTTTATCGCCGACCGGTGTTGTCAGCAGGAACCGCCAGCGTGCTGATGCTGGCCCTGCTTTGCGCCTCGGTGAGTGGCCGGATGCTATTTTACTCTGGCGTGATGGGCCAGTATCCTTGGTTTTGAGATGATCGGTCGGCCCCATTTCCAGCGCAGTAAAAAGGCCGCCGAAGCGGCGGCCTTCAATTAGCGGGCAGGTTTTAACTGTAGGCGTTGAGCGTACGCTGGCACAGGGCGGAGCGGACGCAGTCTTGTTTGTCAAAGCGGATGATGCCGATCATTTCATCCTCCTCGAAGCGTTCCATCGCATCGCTGAGGCCGGACTTCACGCCGCGTGGCAAGTCGCATTGGGTGACGTCACCATTAACGATTACCGTTACGTTCTCACCCAAACGGGTCAGGAACATCTTCATCTGGCTGGCGGTTACGTTCTGGGCTTCATCCAGGATAACGACCGCATTTTCGAAGGTACGCCCGCGCATGTAGGCGAAAGGCGCGATCTCTACCTTGCCGATTTCCGGACGCAGGCAGTATTGCATAAAGGACGATCCTAAACGGCGCACCAGAATGTCATACACCGGACGGAAATAAGGGGCGAACTTCTCAGAAATATCCCCGGGTAAGAAACCGAGGTCTTCATCCGCCTGCAGAACCGGACGAGTAACGATAATCCGATCCACTTCTTTATGTATAAGGGCTTCTGCCGCTTTCGCAGCGCTGATGAAAGTTTTGCCGCAGCCGGCTTCACCGGTGGCAAAAATCAACTGCTTCTTATCTATGGCGATTAAGTAATGACCCTGAGCTTCGGTTCGTGCCTCTATGGGAGAGCTATCGCGCTTGTCACGTGCCATGCCGATAGACTCAACACCACCCATTTGTACCAGCGAGGTTACGGATTCTTCTTCAAGCTGGCGATGACTACGAGCGTCACGACGAATAACGCGTTTCGCTTCACGACGTGCTTTGATCACTGCTTTTTGTCTCATAGTGGCACCTTACAGTTTGTTTCACCTACCGCAACGGCCTGGCCGCGCGATTATGTTTCACACACAGATTAGGTTTCGGCTTCCTTTCGAGCCAACAATAGCCAATTGAAAAAGTGAATATACGGCAGGCGTGACGGCACACCGATGTTTCACGGGATAACGCGATTGCGTAATTAAAACCAGATTAAAAAGTGACAAGAATTTGTGATGACGAGAGTGCGGAGTAGCCAGGAAAAGAGAGTCGGAGCGAATGCCCTCGTTACAACGAGAAATCAGGGAAGGTCTGTTATTTTTTCTTTCTAGCCCAACCAAGGACTTTACCATTAGCGATCCCCGCAGTGTTATTTACAGCTTCGAGCTGTGCACCTTGTGAAAACTACCGCCAGATGATTACAGTATAATGACATTCAACCCTGCCGCGTTACTAAAATGTAAAAAATTTTAATCTTTTTTGTTTTCACGCGGCGCAAGAACACTATATCACGCCGATTACGTCATTCAATAAAATTTTTAACATGCATAATATCAAATAGTTACCATTAAATGGCGTCGATGACATTTTGGTTTCCCGATTAAATTTCATCCAACTCAGAACCTGTCAATCCGTCGAAATTTATAAATAAAAAAGGCGGGAAAGCTCCCGCCCTGATGCTGAATGATTACGCCGACAGGCAAGTCCTGAAGTTACTCGAAGGTATAAGAGACGCTCAATCCGCCGCCCCAGTTTCTGCCCGGTGCCGGTTCGTAGTAACGGCCATTACCTTCATTAACGATCACCGACCCTACATATTGTCGGTCAAACAGATTATCTACCCGGCCGAAAACGTTAAGCATCCAATTACCCAGCGGATAGCGGTAGCCAGTATTCAAACCAACGGTGGTATAAGCCGGGGCCTGCTCCGTGTTGGCATCGTTAACTTCAATATCACTCATATAGCGCACCTCTGCGCCGGCATACCAACCTTCCGGCGGTGACCAGGCAAGCGAGGCATAGCCCATATTGCGCGCAATGCCCGGCATGCGGTTGCCACTGGGCACCATGTTGGTCGCCGAACACTGGCTGTCGCCGCACACATCATCGCGATAGCGTGCATCCAGCAGCGTCCAGGCCAGCTGTACCCGCCAGTCATAAGCGAATTGCTGATCCAGCGCCAGCTCCAGACCACGCCTGCGGGTCTGCCCGGCGTTTTTGTAGCTGGTGCGGCCGTTGCTGCTTTCATCCACCACGATTTCGTTGCGGGTGTCAGTCTGGAAAACGGCGGCGGTCAGCAGGCCATTGCCAATGCGGGTTTTGCTGCCCAACTCCACCGTGTCGCTGGTCGAGGGATTCAGCCCGAAGTTCAGCCCGGCCTGATCGCCTGAACGGTAAGACAGTTCGTTAATGGTCGGCGTCTCAAAACCGCGACCGGCGGAAAGATACAGGTTCCAGCCGCTCATCACCGCATAGTTGAGGGAACCGGCAGGCAGCCACTGATGGTAACTGGCGCTGCCGCTGTCATCGCCATTGGCACCGGTAACGTAGTGATCGTTAGAGTCGAAATTAACGGTGCTGTAACGCATACCAACATCCAGCGTCAGCTGTTGCGTCAACTGCCATGAGGTTTGCAGATAAGGATCCACATTCCACATCAGGTTGCGTTCGTTACGGCGCAGCGCCCCCTCGGTGCCCAACTCGGTGACGCCGTTGACCTGGGTAAAGTTTTCATACCCTTTACGCTGTTCGGTCATGGTTTCATAATCCAGCCCGCCGGTCAGGGTATATGGCACGCCCAGCTCGCCACGGTGCGTCCAGCGGGTATCAATCCCCTGATAATGGCGCGTCAGATCAATCACCCCGCCCGGATGCTGCGCACTGCGCTGCTGTACCGCGACCGGGATCGACTGGTACTGAGTGGTTTCACGCTCACCGGCATACATCATGATGCTGAGATCGTCATCAACGCCCATCTCACGCTGGTAGTGCAACCCGGCCTGAGTTTGTGAAGTGGTTTTGCGCGTATTGTACTGATCGGCTCGCGGCGCCTGGCGCGGATTATCGTGCCATTCGGCATTCGTCAGGCCGCCCGGATCGTTGGCGTTGATATCAACACTGTTGAACAGCAGCGTGAGCGTACTGACATCGTCGATGCGAACACCGAGCTTGGCATTACCAAGATTTTTCCGCGCGCCACTGTGGTCACGGAACCCCTGAGTGGTGAAACGGGTACCGGAAATGGTGTAGTTGACATCACCGGCGTGGGTACCGTCACCGGTCGCCCCGGTGGCCTTGACGCCATAACGCCAGGTGCCGTAGCTGCCGAAGTACGAACCGGCCTCAATGCGGGGCGGCTGTTGGCCGGTTTCGGTTTCCACATTCACCATGCCGCCGGAGGCGTTACCGTAGAGCGCGGAAAACGGGCCACGTAACACTTCCACCTTCTCGACCGAGTTAAGGTCAATATTCGAGGTCTGCCCCTGCCCATCCGGCATGGTGGCCGGAATGCCATCGACATAGATACGCACGCCGCGCACGCCATACATTGAGCGCGCGCCGAAACCACGCACCGAGAGCTGCAAATCCTGCGCATAGTTCTGGCGGTTCTGAATTTGCAGACCCGGCACGCTGCCCAGGCTTTCCGACAGGTTGATCTGCGGCCTCGCCTCACGGATTTGATCGCCCGTGACCACGCTGACGGCAGCCGGGGTTGAGAGTTCAGAAAGACCGCTGCGTTTGGCCGTGACCACCATGGTCTGTTCGCTATCCTTGTCCTGCGCAAAGCTGGCAGAAACAGGCAGTAGGGCTGGAATAACCAGCGCTGAAACTGCCAACCGGTTTTTATGAGTGCTTTTCATCAGGAAAATGCCGTTAAAGGGATCGAAGGGTATGAACCATTTGGAACGTTATGGCCAGCATGTTAATGCTTTTAACAAAAAATGAAAATAGTTAGCCTAATTAAAGCCCGGTCCCCCAATTGCGCAAGGTCACTATTGATTTTAATTAACGGCGGTTCGTCGTGAATGGCTGCAAAATTCAGGCGGGGATCCCCCGCCTTGTAAGAGGTGAGTTACGCTTTCAACAGGCCGCTGCCCAGGTAATCATTGGCGTCTTTTACCCCCGGCAGCGCAAAGAAATAGCCGCCGCCGATCGGTTTGACATACTCTTCCAGCGCTTCGCCGTTCAGGCGTTTTTGCACCGTCAGGAAGCCTTTTTCCAGATCGGCCTGATAACAAACAAACAGCAACCCCATCTCCAACTGGCCGGAATTGGACACGCCAATTGAATAGCTGTAACCACGACGCAGCAGTAAGTTGCTCTGGGTTTGCGGCGTGCGCGGGTTGGCCAGGCGAATATGCGCGTCCATCGGGATCATTTTCCCCTCGGGATCTTGCGCGTAGTCCGGCTCGTCGTGCTCATGTTTCATGCCAAGTGGCGCACCACTGTGCTTGTCGCGGCCAAAGATGGTTTGCTGTTCCTGCAACGGCGTGCGATCCCAGAATTCCACATGGAAACGGATAATACGCGCGGCCTGATAGCTGCCACCCACCGCCCATGCCGGTTCCCCGGCGTTGTCTGCTGTCCACACCACCTGATCCATCAAGGGTTTGTCGCTGGTTTTCGGGTTGGCAGTGCCATCCTTAAAGCCCAGCAGGTTGATCGGCGTTTCCTTGCCTTTGCTACGTGCGGCGTGGGCAGAAATAAACCCTTCCCGCTTCCAGCGCACGCTGAGCAGATCCGGCGAATGCTTGATAATGTCGCGCAGCGCGTGGATTACCGTTTCATTGGTATTGGCGCAAATCTGCAGCACCAAATCCCCGTGGCACAGGCTGGCGTCCAGCGAGTCGTTCGGGAAGCGCGTCATTTTCTGCAGCCGCAGCGGTTTTTGCGCCTGCAGACCGAAACGTTCGTCAAATAACGAGGTACCGACCGACACGGTGATCGTCAGGTTATCCGGATAAATCTCCGGCCCCATGATGCCCGAATCGAGCGGGGGCAACTTGGGATCCACCTCCGGTGCCCTGCCGCCGGTAGTCAGGAAGGCAATACGGGTGGTCAGCAACCGGAACAAACGCTCTAAATCCTGCTTGTTACTCGCCAGCACGTCGAACGCTACCAGCATCATCGCGGCCTGCTGCGGCGTGAGGATCCCGGCCTGATGCACGCCATAGAACGGTTGCTTCTGCCAACGTTCGTCCTGCGGTACCGCCAGCGGATCGGCGGTTTTATCCGCCGCCTGGGTCAGACGGCTGCCGCCCAGCGCCAGCACGCCCAGCCCCAACCCCTGCAACAAACGACGGCGCGACGGTGACGCCGCGCCCTGTGGATGCGGCCCGTTTTCCGGGCCGATCTTGTTACTCATTATGCTTGCCTCAATCCAGACCCAGAACGCCACGCAGTTGTGAAAGGTCTTCCGCCAGAGTGGTGATTGGCCCTTTCATGGCATTGCGATCGGCATCAGTTAACTTCTCATAAGACTCATAGCCGTCTTTAGTTTTGTACTTCGCCAAAATGGTATCAACGGTTTTAAAGTTGGCGTCGATCTTGCCCAGCAGCGGTTTGTTGGCCTTGACCAGCAACGGACGCAGCAGGTTAACGATTTTCTGCGCGCCGTCGACGTTAGCCTGGAAGTCCCACAGGTCGGTACGGCTGTAACGGTCTTCTTCACCGCTGATTTTGCTCGCCGCGACTTCTTCGATCAGACCGGCCGCCCCGCCGACAACTTTGCTCGGCGGGAAGGTCAGATCGGTGACGCGTTTTTGCAGCTCGACGGTGTCGTTGTACAGTTGGTCAGCGTATTTGCTCATGTCTTTGGTGGTGTTATCGGCAAACAGCGCTTTTTCCAGGCGGTGGAAACCGGTGAACTTCGGATCTTCCGCTTTCTTCTCGTAATCGTCTTCACGGGCGTCGATGCTGCCGTCCAGGTCGGAGAACAGTTCGGCGATCGGTTCAATGCGCTCGTAGTGCTGGCGCGTCGGTGCATAGAGTTTACGCGCCTCGGCCACGTTGCCGGCTTTCACCGCATCGGTGAACAGCTTGGTCTGTTTAACCAGGCCTTCCACTTCTTTGGTCACATAAACCTTGTATTCGGCAATCGGCCCGACCAAATCCATCGCATTCGGTTTGCCGTCGGTGGTGGCACCTGCGGCAGCGGTCACGGTCAGCTTGCCCTTCGGATTGCTGAGCAGTCCGCAGGTCATGTCGTATTCACCCGCCTCCAGGTTGGCGGTCATCTTCTGGGTGAAGCCCGGCGCGATATTCTCACGCTCTTCCACCACCATCACCCCTTTGAGGATTTCCCATTCGACGTTTTTCTGGCTGGTGTTGTGCACCACAAACTGGGTTTTACCGGCCGCTACCGTCAACTGCATCGGCTCACACTGTTTGTCGTTAACGGTAATTTTCACCTGCGGCACGTCCGCCGCCTGAGCGTTGATGCTTAGCGCGAACGCCGGCAGAGCCAGTAATGCTGCGTGCAACGCCTTGCGGCGGAATAATGGAGTAGACATACAGATTCCCTATTTAAATTAATGATTGATTTTACGTTGCGCCGAAACCGCTGCCGGTTCCGCACGCTGCGGCAGGAAAAAGAAAATCAGCGTTGGGATCAGATACAGGAAATAGACCGCCACTTCGCTTACCGTTGGCGCTTCCTGATAGCCGAAGATGCCTTCGAGCAGGGTGCCAAACAGCGAATGGGTCGACAGATGGTTACTGAAGTCGAACGCGATATCCTGGAAATGGTTCCACAACCCGGCCTCGTGGAAGGCGCGGATCGCCCCGGCAGCCAGACCGGCGGCCACAAACAGGATAAACAGGCTGGTCCACTTGAAGAACTTGGCCAGGTGCAACTTTACCCCGCCCCAGTAGATCATCATGCCCAGCACGATGGCCGCCACCAGGCCGAGTACCGCTCCGATAGGCGCCGCAATGCCAACGTCTTGCTGGAAGGCTGCCAGCAGGAAAAACACCGATTCCAGACCTTCGCGGGCCACGGCAAAAAACACCATCGCCACCAGCGCCCAGCCCTGGCCTTTACCGGAGCTGAGTGCGTTATCGATAGCGCCTTCCAGATGCACCTTGACCGACTTGGATACTTTGCGCATCCAGAACACCATATAGGTGAGGATCAGCACCGCCACCACCGCAACAATGCCTTCAAACAGCTCTTGTTGCTTCTGCGGGAATTCGCCGGTGGTTTCATTGATGAAAATGCCGAGCGCCAGGCACAGGGCAGCGGCAACAATCACCCCTATCCATACCACGCCTAACCATTGACCGCGCTGCGTGCGTTTCAGGTAACTGGCAATCAGGCTGACGATCAACGCCGCCTCCAGCCCCTCACGGAACATGATAAGGAAGGGAACAAACATAATTAATAACCCCTAAAAAGGCATCTGCTGCGAAGCGCCCGCACGCCAGAAATAGCGGCAACGCCAATGTAAAGAAAAGTAAAACACAACGATAGTGATTATCATTCTGGCTGGAAGAAATACAAGAGCCGCAAGGGTGATTTTTTCTAATCAAATGTCGCCAGGTGTTTCAGGCAAGTGACAGAAAACCGCGGCGTGATAAATGACAAAGGGCGCATTAAGCGCCCTCAGACTGATGACAAACCTCATTCCTGCCCAGAGCGAGTAGAGGTCGATAAATAAAAATCAGGAAAATCAATTTATTGATTTTCGGCTGATCACCACAAAGCAGGAAAAACCACGTTTTTTCCTGCTTTGTCAGCAACCTAAGGGCGCATTAAGCGCCCTTTGAGATGATTAACTCGAGAGGATTAAACGGTTTTGAACTCGGCTTCTGCCTGATCAAAACGTTCGGTGATGGTTGCCGAAGGCTGACGCCCCATCAGGCTCACCACCACGATGGCGATACAAGCGAACAGGAAGCCCGGGATAATTTCATACAGATCCAACCAGGCAAACTGTTTCCAGACGATCACCGTTGCCGCGCCCACCAACATACCGGCCAAAGCGCCATTACGCGTCATGCGTGACCACATTACCGAGATCAACACCACCGGACCAAAGGCTGCACCGAAGCCGGCCCAGGCGTAGCTCACCAGACCCAGTACGCGGTTTTCCGGGTTTGCCGCCAGCGCAATGGCAATCAGCGCCACCAGCAACACCATGAAGCGCCCGACCCACACCAGCTCACGCTGGCTGGCACCCTTACGCAGGAAGGCCTTGTACAGGTCTTCGGTAATCGCACTTGAACACACCAACAGTTGGCAGCTCAGGGTGCTCATTACCGCCGCCAAAATCGCCGACAGCAGAATGCCCGCTACCCACGGGTTGAACAGAAGCATCGCCAATTCGATAAACACGCGTTCACCGTTCTGTGACACATTGCCCGCCTGATCCGGGTTATTGGCGAAATAGGCAATCCCGAAGAAACCGACCGCAATGGTACCGGCCAGACACAGGATCATCCAGGTCATGCTGATGCGGCGTGCGCTGCGAATGGTGCGGTGAGAGTCTGCCGCCATAAAGCGCGCCAGAATGTGTGGCTGACCGAAGTAACCCAGGCCCCAACCCAGCAGCGAGAGGATCGCCACAAAGTTCAGACCTTTCAGCATATCGAGATTGGCCGGATTCTTGGCCTCAATCACCATCATTGAGGTATCAATGCCGCCAACCGCGAAGATAACAATCACCGGCGTCAGGATCAGCGCGAAAATCATCAGGCTGGCCTGCACGGTATCGGTCCAGCTCACCGCCAGGAATCCGCCGATAAAGGTATAAAGGATAGTGGCAGCAGCACCGGCCCATAGCGCGGTTTCGTAGCTCATCCCGAAGGTGCTCTCGAACAGGCGCGCACCGGCCACAATGCCGGAAGCACAGTAGATAGTGAAGAACACCAGGATAACAATGGCGGAAATCACCCGCAGCAGCTTACTGTTGTCTTCGAAACGGCTGGTGAAGTAATCCGGCAGCGTCAGGGCATTATTGTTGGCTTCGGTATGCACGCGCAGCCGCCCCGCCACCAGCTTCCAGTTGAAATAAGCACCGATCGTCAGGCCAATGGCAATCCAGCTTTCGGAGATGCCGGACAGGAAGATGGCGCCCGGCAGGCCCATCAACAGCCAGCCGCTCATGTCTGATGCGCCGGCAGAAAGCGCGGTCACTACGCTACCCAGGCTACGACCGCCCAGAATGTAGTCGTCAAAGTTATTGGTTGCCCGATAGGCAAGTAAGCCGATTAACACCATCCCGAAGATATACACCAGGAAGGTCACCAGCATCGGTGTGCTCATTGTCATGAAATTCTCCACTCTCATTATTATTTCGCGCTGTATTGCGATAGTTACTGCTTGCCAATCCGCCGGAACGTGGCGAAATTGCGGGCCCCCGCAGGTGAAAATAGTTTCCGCCCGCAATTGTCTGACTGCCGGCTATCCTAGATGACCCATTCATTATCCAACAAGATATTTAACAACAAAGTTACACAAAGTTTACCCTGCGTCACATTTAACCGCTCTCAGGGTTACACCCGACGACACCAAACGGAGTTGCACCTAATAAAAATCTGATGTTAGCCCTGATATCACTGGGGATATCCCACTCAAAACCTCCCTCGCCACCCTGTCGTGCCAAAGGCCACGCAAGAACCATGCCGATTATTGATGTTAAAAAATCGATGGAACTCACACTTCGTTCATCCGCCTGATTTAACACGGTTGCACAAAGTTGCAACATGCTGGATATTGTCTGCATTCATCACAGCACACAACGCACGAACCTATCCCAGCAGCCTATCTGGCCCGCCGTTTGTATATAGGTTCTTAAACACAGGAGTTGGATTGGCATGGGCACTACCACCATGGGCGTAAAGCTCGACGAGGCAACTCGCGATCGCATCAAAAGCGCAGCACAGCGTATCGATCGCACGCCGCACTGGCTGATCAAGCAGGCCATTTTTAATTATCTCGAGCGTCTCGAGAACGGTTCCGACATTCCTGAAATCCCTGCCACTGCCGCTGCCGGCCAGGCCGAAGCGGACGACATTATGCCGCAACTGCAGGAAGAGTCCCACCAGCCATTCCTTGAATTTGCTGAACAAATTCTGCCGCAGTCGGTCAACCGCGCGGCGATCACCGCAGCCTATCGCCGTCCTGAGACCGAAGCGGTGCCGATGTTGCTCGAACAGGCGCGCTTACCTGCCGATCTCGCCAAAGCCACCCATAAGATGGCTTACGATATTGCCGAGAAACTGCGTAACCAAAAGAGTGCAAACGGCCGCGCCGGTATGGTGCAGGGCCTGCTGCAGGAGTTCTCCCTTTCCTCACAGGAAGGCGTGGCACTGATGTGCCTGGCGGAAGCCCTGCTGCGTATTCCTGACAAACCAACCCGTGACGCGCTGATCCGCGACAAAATCAGCAACGGCAACTGGCATTCTCACCTTGGCCGTAGCCCGTCGCTGTTCGTTAACGCCGCCACCTGGGGCCTGCTGTTTACCGGCAAACTGGTCGCGACCCATAACGAAGCCAATCTGTCGCGCTCACTGAACCGTATTATCGGCAAGAGCGGTGAACCGCTGATCCGTAAAGGCGTGGACATGGCGATGCGCCTGATGGGCGAACAGTTCGTGACTGGTGAAACCATCGCCGAAGCGCTGGCCAACGCCCGCAAGCTGGAAGACAAAGGCTTCCGCTACTCCTACGACATGCTGGGTGAAGCCGCGCTGACCGAAGCCGACGCGCAGGCCTACCTGGTGTCTTACCAGCAGGCGATCCACGCCATCGGCAAGGCCTCTAACGGCCGCGGGATCTATGAAGGCCCGGGCATTTCGATCAAGCTTTCCGCCTTGCATCCGCGCTACAGCCGTGCGCAGTACGAACGCGTAATGGAAGAGCTTTACCCTCGCCTGCTGTCATTGACCCTGCAAGCGCGCCAATATGATATCGGCATCAATATCGACGCCGAAGAAGCCGACCGCCTGGAGATTTCACTCGATCTGCTGGAGAAGCTGTGCTTTGAACCACAGTTGGCCGGCTGGAACGGCATTGGCTTCGTGATCCAGGCTTATCAAAAGCGCTGCCCGTTCGCCATCGACGCCGTGATCGACATGGCGCAGCGCAGCCGTCGTCGCCTGATGATCCGTCTGGTGAAAGGTGCCTACTGGGACAGCGAAATCAAACGCGCCCAAATGGACGGGTTGGAAGGCTATCCGGTTTACACCCGCAAGGTTTACACCGACGTTTCCTACCTGGCCTGCGCCCGCAAACTGCTGGCGGTGCCAAACCTGATTTATCCGCAATTTGCTACCCATAACGCCCACACCCTGAGCGCGATTTACCACATGGCGGGCAACAACTACTACCCAGGTCAGTATGAGTTCCAGTGCCTGCACGGCATGGGCGAACCTTTGTATGAGCAGGTGGTGGGTAAAGTGGCCGACGGCAAGTTAAACCGTCCGTGTCGCATCTATGCTCCGGTCGGCACCCATGAAACGCTGCTGGCGTACCTGGTGCGCCGCCTGCTGGAAAACGGGGCCAACACCTCATTCGTTAACCGTATCGCCGACGCTACTCTGCCGCTCGACGAACTGGTGGCCGATCCGGTCACCGCCGTTGAAGCCATGGCGGCCAGCGAAGGGCAAATTGGCCTGCCGCACCCGCGTATCCCGCTGCCGCGTGAGCTGTATGGCGAGAAACGTACCAACTCCAGCGGTCTGGATCTGTCCAACGAACAGCGTCTGGCGTCACTGTCCAGCGCATTGCTGACCAGCGCCACACAGCCATGGCGCGCCGAACCGATTATTGATGCCGAGCTGGATCAGGGCGTGGAACAACCGGTAATTAACCCTGCCGAACCGGGCGATATCGTCGGTTACGTGCGTGAAGCCACCGAAGGGGAAGTCAGCCGGGCGCTCGACGCCGCTGCCGCTGCCGGCCCAATCTGGTTCGCCACCCCGCCGTCCGAACGCGCCGCCATTCTTGAACGCGCCGCTGAACTGATGGAAGGCCAACTGCAAAGCCTGCTGGGTATTCTGGTACGCGAAGCGGGTAAAACCTTCAACAACGCCATTGCCGAAGTGCGTGAAGCAGTCGATTTCCTGCATTACTACGCCGGTCAGGTACGCGATGACTTCGCCAATGACAGCCACCGTCCACTGGGCCCGGTAGTTTGTATCAGCCCATGGAACTTCCCGCTGGCAATCTTTACCGGCCAGATTGCCGCTGCGCTGGCGGCCGGCAACAGCGTGCTGGCCAAACCGGCCGAGCAAACCCCGCTGATCGCCGCACAGGCGGTACGTATTCTGCTGGAAGCCGGCATTCCACCAGGCGTGCTGCAGCTGCTGCCAGGCCAGGGTGAAAGCGTCGGCTCGGTGCTAGTCAATGATGCCCGCGTGCGTGGCGTGATGTTTACCGGCTCTACCGACGTTGCCGGTATTCTGCAACGCAATATCGCCGGTCGTCTGGATCCGCAAGGTCGCCCAACGCCGCTGATCGCCGAAACCGGTGGTCTGAACGCGATGATCGTCGACTCTTCCGCCCTGACCGAACAGGTGGTGACGGACGTGGTCGCCTCCGCCTTCGACAGTGCCGGCCAGCGTTGTTCTGCCCTGCGTATCCTGTGCATTCAGGAAGACGTGGCGGACCATACGTTGCAAATGCTGCGCGGTGCGATGGCCGAGTGCCGCATGGGTAACCCGGAACGCCTGTCTACCGACATCGGGCCGGTGATCGACGCCGAGGCCAAAACCGGTATCGAACGCCATATCCAGGCGATGCGCGCCAAGGGCCGTAAGGTCTATCAGGCGGCGAAAGGCAATGCGCAGGATGAGAAAGAGTGGTCACGCGGCACCTTTATCAAGCCAACGCTGATCGAACTGGACAGCTTCGACGAGCTGCAAAAAGAGATCTTCGGCCCAGTACTGCACGTGGTTCGCTTCCAGCGCTCGAATATGGAATCGCTGGTCGATCAGATCAACGCCGCCGGTTATGGCCTGACGCTGGGTATTCATACCCGTATCGACGAAACCATTGCCCGCGTCACCGAACGCGCCAAGGTCGGTAACCTGTACGTTAACCGTAACATGGTCGGTGCCGTGGTCGGCGTGCAGCCGTTTGGTGGCGAAGGCCTGTCCGGCACCGGTCCGAAAGCCGGTGGCCCGTTGTATCTGTACCGCTTGCTGGCCAACCGTCCGGATGACGCGGTGCTGCGTACCCTGAACCGTCAGGACGACGAGCGCCCGCTGGAAGCTACCGCACGGCCACAACTGCTCAAAGCCCATCAGGCTCTGGAGCAATGGGCCGTTGCCGAAAAACAATCTGAGTTGGTGACGCTGGCACAACGCTACGCCGAACTGGGCCAGGGCGGCACTCTGCGCCCTCTGCCAGGCCCGACCGGCGAGCGCAATACCTACGCCCTGCTGCCGCGTGAGCGGGTACTGTGCCTGGCCGATAACGAAGCCGATGCTCTGACGCAACTGGCTGCGGTACTGGCCGTGGGCAGCAGCGTGCTGTGGCCGGAAGCCGAGCTGCAACGCGCCCTGTATCGCCGCCTGCCGGCCGCGGTTCAGGCCAGCATCAGTTTCAGCAAGGACTGGCAACAGGACAAGGTGGAGTTTGACGCCGCCATTTACCACGGCGACGCCGATCAGTTGCGTACCCTGTGCGAGCAAATTGCCCAGCGCAGTGGCGCGATCGTTTCGGTGCAGGGCTTTGCCCACGGCGAGACCAATATCCTGTTGGAACGCCTGCTGATCGAACGCTCGCTGAGTGTCAACACCGCAGCCGCCGGCGGTAACGCCAGCCTGATGACCATTGGTTAATCCGTAGCGCTGGATTACTGCCTTTTATCATCCAGCCTGCGTACCTTCCCGCAAACCCTGCACTCGTGCAGGGTTTTTTATTGTCTGCACAAAAGCGGCACGTTAGCGTATTAATCTCGTTGCCATCGAGTGTGTATGGTGTGTACAATAAATGGACGGTAGGCGTGTGAAAAGTTCAGAACTGATCGGGCTATTAGAACAGGAAGGTTGGGTTTTAGAGCGGATAAAGGGAAGCCACCATCAGTTTAAACACCCAGGATCCCGCCTGGTGATCACCGTTCCACACCCGCGTAAGGATCTTAAACCGGGAACGCTGCGCCAAATCATGAAAGATGCCGGACTGCGCTAACCCCCGGCACCATGAATTAACAGGAGAAATTATGTTCTACCCTGCTTATGTACATTCAGAACACGACGGCAGCGCCAGCGGTTTCTTTCCCGATGTGCCGGGCTGCTATTTTGCAGGCGATACCCTCGATAGAGCCTTTGAAGACGCCAAAAGCGCGCTGGACGCACATTTCGAACTTCTGAGCGAAGACAACCAGTCCATCCCACGCCCACAGGCAGTTTCCTTCCATCTGGCGCAGGAGAGCGACACGCTGAATGGCGGACAGTGGCTGCTGGTCGACATCAATATGGATAAGTTTGACGGTCGGGCTGAACGTATCAATATTACCCTGCCGCACCGCCTGCTGAACCGTATCGATTCAATGGTACAGCAGCATCCGGGCTATGGTAGCCGCAGCGCCTTTTTGGCCGCAGCCGCCCGTAATGAATTATTGAACGCTGGCTAATCGAGAGTCAGGGGGCAAAATGCCCCCCTTCTTACTGATTCAAAAACTTGTCGAGGAATTGTTGGGTGCGCTGGTGTTGCGGATTAGCGAACAGCTCTTTCGCCGGGCCCTGCTCAACGATGCGGCCGTGATCCATAAAGATGGCGCGGTCAGCCACATCACGGGCAAAGCTCATCTCATGGGTCACAATCACCATGGTGCGCTTTTCTTCCGCCAGCGAACGGATGGTATTGAGCACCTCGCCCACCAGTTCCGGATCCAGCGCAGAAGTGGGTTCATCAAACAGGATCACTTCCGGTTGCATCGCCAACGCCCGGGCAATCGCCACCCGTTGCTGTTGGCCACCGGAAAGACGACGTGGATAGGCGGACTCTTTACCATTCAAACCCACTTTAGCCAACAATGCCCGTGCCCGCTGTTCGGCGCTGGCTTTTGACTCGCCTTTAACGATAACCGGGCCTTCAATAATATTCTCCAGCACCGAACGGTGTGGAAACAGGTTGAAACTCTGGAACACGAACCCGACTTGCTGGCGTAACGCCCGCACCAAATTTTTCTGTTTGCTCAGCGATTTGGAACTGTCAATCTGAATATCGCCGACGCGAATGGTACCGGAATCCGGTACTTCCAACAGGTTGATGCAGCGCAGCAAGGTGGTTTTACCCGAGCCGCTGGGCCCGATAATCGCCACCACTTCGCCCGCACTGACCTCCAGATCAATCCCATGCAGCACCGTTTGACCTTTGAACTGCTTGATCAGCTGTTTTACTTCGATGGCACTCATGGGTTACTCCTGATCCTGGCGGTTGACGTGGGCTTCCAGACGATTTTGCAGCGCAGAAAGCAGAGTCGCCATCACCCAGTAAATCAGCGAGGCCGCCAGATACATGGTGAACACTTCCAGCGTGCGTGAGGTAATCAACTGCGCCTGACGGAACAGCTCCGGTACCTGAATGGTCGCCGCCAGCGAGGTGTCTTTCACCAGGCCGATAAAGCTGTTACCCAACGGAGGCAATGCGGTACGCGCCGCCTGCGGCAAGATCACCCGGCGCAGCGTCTGCCAGCGGGTCATACCTATGCTGGCCGCGGCTTCCCACTGCCCTTTTTCGATCGACGAAATCGCCGCACGCAGGGTTTCTGAGGTATAAGCCGCGGTATTGAGCGACAGACCAATCAGCGCCGCCGGGAAGGGATCAAACTCGATGCCGAACTGCGGCAGACCATAGTAAATCATGAACAGCTGGGCAATCAGCGGCGTGCCACGGAACAGCGACACGTAGAAACGCGACAGCCAGGACAGCGGCCATAACGGCGAAAGGCGCATCAGCGCCAGCAGAAAACCGAGCATTAAACCGAGCGCCATGCCCCCCAGACTGAGCTGGAGAGTGAGTATCGCGCCCTTCAATAAAAATGGCGCTGAATCCAGCGCCAGTTGAATACTTTCGTGCATTATTTAGTTACGTCCGCGCCAAACCATTTGTCAGAGATCTTCGCCAGCGTGCCGTCTTTTTGCATGTCGGCAATCGCCTGGTTAATCGCGGCCAGCAGTTCCGGGTTGTTTTTACGTACCGCAACGCCAGACTCCTGACGAGAGAACGCCGGGCCGGCTACCGCCAGCGTATCGCCGGTTTTCTTCACCAGATCCAGTGCCGCCAGACGGTCAACCAGAATGGCATTGATACGGCCTACGCGCAGATCCTGGTATTTGGTCGGGTCATCATCATAGGTGCGCACGTCCACGCCCTGCACATTGTCACGCAGCCACTGTTCGTAGTTGGTGCCCAGGCCGACGCCGACCTTCTTGCCCTTCAGATCTTCCGGCTTGGTGATGGTGCCTTCATTGCCCTTCTTCACCAGCGCCTGAATACCGGAGACGGTATAAGGCGTGGAGAAATCATATTTCTTCTGACGCTCTGGCGAAATGGTCACCTGGTTGATTACCACATCGATACGCTTTGAATCCAGCGAGGCCAGCATGCCGTCCCACTTGGTCGGGTTCAGCTTGGCTTTTACGCCAAGATGCTGCGCCAACGCATTGGCGAAATCTACTTCAAAGCCGGTCAGTTTGCCGTCTTCCCCCTGGAAGCTGAACGGCGGGTAAGTGCCTTCCAGCCCGACGACCAGAGTCCCGTGATGCTTCACCTGCTCCAGCAGGTTATCGGCGGCATAGGTTTGCGCACTCAAACCGGCGGTCAGCGCAACGCTCATTACTCCCAGCAGCAATTGACGACGAACTTTAGAAAACATCATAAACACCCCATCTGTTGTTTATCTTTTTTGATATCAGCACTTTAACAGCCACAACATTTGAACGCAGGAATATAACATTATAAATATAGTTCAAAATGGAATAACCAAGTGCGTTCACACCTGTGGATGGTAGGCAAATAACGCCGGAGCACCGCCGGTGTGGATGAACAGAATCGGGCCGTCATCACGGAAACGCTGCTGGGCTACGCCGTCAATCAGCCCAGCCATTGCCTTGCCGCTATACACCGGATCCAGTAACACTCCTTCCTGCTGCGCCAACAACTGGATGGCCGCCAGCCCTTCTTCATTGGGCATGCCGTACTGCGGTGCGAAATAATCATCCCACAGGGTGATGGGTGCCAGTTGGTCGATAGCCAAACTGTTGGCCAGCGCTTTTTGGATCAGTTCCACCTTGGGCAATTGGTCGATAACTTTGCGTGAAACGGTCACACCGACAAGCTCAGTCTCCGGCAGCAATTGCTGCAGACCGACCGCCAGCCCGGCATGGGTACCGGCACTGCCAGACGCCACCACTACCGAGCTGAAAGCGACGTTGCTGCGTTGACTCTGCTCGGCAATTTCCAGCGCACACTGTACGTAACCCAATGCACCCAGCGCATTGGAGCCACCTACCGGTACCACATAAGGTCGGAAGCCTTGTGCTTCGAGGCGTGTAGCCAGATCGGCCAACTGCTGCTGCGGATCGTGCAGCGCTTCGCACATTTCCACCTGCGCGTTGAACAGCCCGAGCAGCAGGCGGTTGCCGTTGGTCAGATAATTTTCTTCCTGGGTGTCGATCGGATTTTCCAGCAACGCCACGCAGTGCAGGCCCAACTTGGCCGCCACCGCCGCCGTTTGGCGCACATGGTTGGATTGGATGGCACCGGCGGTGACCAGCGTATCGGCTCCCTGCCGCAGCGCATCGGCGGCCAAAAACTCAAGCTTTCTCAGTTTGTTACCGCCCATCGCCATCGGCGTGACGTCGTCACGTTTGATGTAAATTTCACGGCCAAGGTAGTCTGAGAGGCGAGACAGTTTTTCGAGCGGTGTGGCAGAACCGACTAAATCGAGACGCGGGAACTGCGCCAATTTTTGTTGCAGATTCACAACTTCCCCCAGGGAATAAGGTATCAATAGCTAAAGGATAGATTTAGCAGATGTGAACCTAATAATCACTCTTTATTCGTAATAGGAGAGCGGTGGAAACCCCGGCTGGCCTGCCGGGGAGGCAAGATCAGTAGCTTTTCTGCCAGGCGAGATATTGGTCGTATTTACGCAGGGCAATGCGGTAATTGTTGTGTGCCGCAGAAGGCAAGTCTTCAATGATGCGTTGATGACTGGCGTTGCTGGCAAACTTGTCTGCCGGGTAGTTGCGCTCCACCAGCATTTCGTCCAGCCGACGCAGGCGCACCACGTACTCGCGAATGGTGCTGTGGCTCATTTCGGTCTGCTCAAACAGATACTGCTTGAAGGCCATAATGTCGAAATAGCTCGGATGGCTGTTGCAGGAAATTTCACTGCAGAACCGGCACAGTGCGGTCAGCTCATTTTGCACGTTCAGCCAGACGTGATCGTCAATCGGCTGATCCATACGCGCGATGGCGTCTTTATTGATGATTTTGCCACGAAACACCAACGCCATGCGATCCAACAACTTGCCGCACTGGGAGCAATGAGTCTGGCTGTGTTTGTAATCTTTTAAATAACGGCTCAGCGGCCGTTTTTTCAACATTATTCCTGGCATTAGGCAGTCCGGTTTTCGCAATGGTGGCAAGGTTGAAGGTTCAGAGTTGAATGCATGTCAGTTCTCGCTTGCCAAACGGGCGCGCAGGCGCTTGATCGCCTGACTGTGCAGCTGGCTGACACGCGATTCCCCCACGTCCAGCACGGCACCGATCTCCTTCAGGTTCAACTCTTCCTGGTAATACAGCGTCAGCACCATTTTCTCGCGTTCCGGCAACGCCTCGATGGCGTCGATCACCCGTTGGCGCAGATTGCCCTCCAGCAGATGATGTAACGGATTGGCCTCTTCGTGCCCTTCCAGCAGCGGTTCCGCACTTTCGCCATGCTCTTCCCGCCATTCGTCGTAGGAGAAAAGCTGGCTGTTATTGGTGTCCAACAGAATTTGACGGTACTCATCCAGTGACAGATTCAGCGTCTGCGCAACTTCCACTTCGCTGGCCGGGCGGCCCAGTTGCTGTTCCAATTGCCGCATAACCTGCGCCACTTCACGCGCATGGCGACGTACACTGCGCGGCACCCAGTCGCGGCTGCGCAGCTCATCAAGCATGGCGCCACGGATACGTTGCACCGCGTAGGTAGTAAAGGCCGTGCCCTGCATAGCGTCATAACGCTCAACGGCGTTCAACAGGCCGATTCCTCCGGCCTGCAACAGATCGTCGAGCTCCACGCTGGCGGGCAGCCTGACCTGCAGGCGCAACGCCTCGTGGCGCACTAACGGAACGTAGCGTAGCCAGAGAGAATTTTTGTCCATCACGCCTTCGGCGGTATACAAATCGCTCACTATGTCTAAAACCTGCGGATAAGAGAGTCAGCGCTATTATCCGTAGGGGGCAAAATGCCAATCGGCTGAACAGTCGTACAAAACAGGCCTTATTTGCGCCATGCACTATCCCGGCGGCAAGCGACCATAAAAAAACCCCGCCGAGGCGGGGTTCTTTTGCGACAGGTTAATCGGGGAGAGTCGATTAACGCAGCAGGGACAACACGTTCTGAGTAGACTGGTTAGCCTGTGCCAGAACAGAGGTGCCAGCCTGTTGCAGGATGTTGGCACGGCTCATGTTGGACACTTCGGTCGCGTAGTCAGCATCCTGAATACGAGACTGGGAAGCAGACAGGTTGTTCACAGTGCTGTTCAGGTTGTTGATAACAGAATCGAAACGGTTCTGTACCGCACCCAGGGAAGAACGCAGACCGTCAACCTGAGACAGTGCCTTGTCCAGGGTAGCCAGTGGGTCAGCAGTTTTAGGCGTGGTGCTCATTTCAGCGCCTTTGGTTACTTTACCTGCACTGTCTGCGGTGGCTTTGAAGTATTTGGCATCAGCGCCAGTGCCTTCCTGAATCAGGTAAGATTTGCCGCCGTCATAGGATTTCAGACCAGCAGTGTCGCCCGTTGCAGTGACTTCTTCCTTAACGGTAGTAGTAGCAGCCGTATCGGTCAGACCAGTGGTTTCTGCTGCTGCGATCGCGGTGATGTCACCAGAGGTTTTGTCGATGGTAGCCTTGTAGTTCTTACCATCGGTACCTACAGCGTAAACGTCGCCGGTAGCATTGTCTTTAAGGAAACTGGCTGGTGCAGCACCGTTAGCTTGTTTGTTGGTGGTGTTGGTGATGGTGAGATCTTTACCTGTAGCAATAGTCGTTGCGTCGCCGCCAATTTTAGCCACATCAACACCGTCTGCCACGCTGAACTTGTCCAGACCCAGAGTTTTGGAGTTGATGTTTTTCAGATCAATCTGGATGGTTTCGTTGTCGTTGGCACCCACCTGGATGGTCAGTTTCTGGTCGCCGCTCAACACTTTCACGCCGTTGAAATCGGTTTGTTCAGAGATACGGTTGATCTCGGACATGCGTTCGCTGATTTCGTCCTGGATGGACTGCAGGTCGCTGGAAGAGTTGGAACCGTTCTGAGACTGTACGGTCAGACGACGGATGTTTTGCAGGTTGTCGTTAACTTCGTTCAGTGCGCCTTCAGTGGTCTGTGCCAGAGAGATACCGTCGTTGGCGTTACGAGAAGCCTGAGTCAGGCCCTTGATGTTAGCGGTGAAGCGGTTAGAGATTGCCTGACCCGCGGCGTCATCCTTGGCGCTGTTGATACGCAGACCAGAAGACAGACGCTCGATCGCAGTACCCAAAGAAGACTGTGATTTGTTCAGGTTGTTCTGCGCCATCAGCGACAGGCTGTTGGTGTTAATTACTTGTGCCATTGTATGCTTTCCTTACGAGTCAGTTGCGATCTTCGCAACAGGGTTTAAATGGTTCGGGCTGCTTTGCCCACGGCGTCAACCACCGTCCCATCAGGTATCGGCCCTCCCCCTGCAACCTTTAGAAATTTTTTGTTTTTTTTTCTCTTCGCAGCAATGGCAGAAATAACGTGGTTTTTCCTTCTTCTATTGCGCCATCGGTTTTTAAACTTTTCGGTAAACTTTTTCTCCACTGGGCCGATAACGCGTAAAGCGAATAAAGTCATAATCAAGGAGAATTACCAATGGCATCGATCAGCTCATTAGGCATCGGCTCAGGACTCGACCTCAACGGCTTGCTGGACAAGCTAACCAAAGCGGAACAGCAGCGACTGACGCCTTATACCACCCAGCAAACCAGCTATAACGCCCAACTGACGGCGTACGGCACCTTGAAAGGTTCGCTGGAAAAGTTTGATAACTTGAGTAAAGAACTGGCGAAACCGGCGTTTTTCAACAACACCACCGCCAGCAAGCACGACCAGTTCTCCATCACTACCACCGACAAGGCAGTGGCGGGCAATTACAGCGTCGAGGTACTGAAACTGGCACAGCCGCAAACGCTGACCACCCAAACCCCGATTGCCAATCAGACGGAAAAACTGGGCACCCCCGGCAGCAGCGATCGTTCCATTACCCTCACCGCTGGGGACCCGCAGAAAGAAGTGAAGATCCCGCTGACCGACGACCAAACCTCACTGGTGGAAATGCGCGATGCGATTAACAACGCCAAAGCCGGCGTCAACGCCAGCATCATGCGGGTGGGCGACAACGACTATCAACTGGCAATCAGTTCCACCACTACCGGTGAAAAAAATACCGTCTCGGTCCAGGTCAATAATGACGATAAATTGGGTGCTATCCTCAATTACGACAACAAGACCAAAAGCGGTTCAATGAAGCAAACCGTGGCCGGCCAGGATGCAGAGATCAAGGTCAACGGCACGCCAATTAAACGCAGCACCAACTCGATTGCCGATGCGTTGCAGGGCGTAACCATCGATCTGAAAACCACCACCAAGAAAGATGAACCGCAGAACCTGGTGATCAGCACCGATAAAGCCGGCACCGCCACCAAGATTAAAGATTGGGTCGATAACTATAACTCGCTGCTGGATACCTTTAATTCGCTGAGCAAATATACCCCGGTCAAAACCGGCGAAGCGCAGAATGCCAAAAATGGCGCACTGCTGGGCGATAACACCCTGCGTGGCATTCAGTCGTCGATTAAAAGCGCACTCAGCGGCGCGCAAGACAACCCCGAGCTGAAGGGCCTCGGCAATCTGGGAATTACGACCAACACCAAAACCGGCAAGCTCGAGATCGACAGCACCAAGCTGAACAAAGCCATTGATGAGAAGCCGGACCAAGTCACCAACTTCTTCGCCGGCAACGGCAAAGACACCGGCATGGCGACCGAGATCCATAACGAGATCCAGAACTACATCAAGGCCGGCGGCATCATCGAGAACTCGACCAAAAGCATCAATACCAACCTCGACCGCCTGAACAGCCAGATCACCACCGTGACCGCCAGTATTCAAAACACCATAGATCGCTATAAACAACAATTCGTTCAACTGGATACCATGATGTCCAAGTTGGGCAGTACAGGTAATTATTTAACCCAACAGTTCAAATAAGAACTTTTTAACCAGGTAAGAAATCACATGTATAACCGAAGCGGAACTCAAGCCTACGCCCAGGTCAGTCTGGAAAGCGGCGTAATGAGCGCCAGCCCGCATCAGTTAATCGTGATGCTTTTCGACGGGGCGCTTAGCGCCCTGCTACGCGCACGCATTCTGATGAACCAGGGCGATATCGCCGGCAAGGGAGTGGCACTGTCAAAGGCCATCAACATTATCGATAACGGCCTGAAAAGTGGTCTCGACCACCAACAGGGCGGCGAAATGGCCGATAATCTGGCGGCGCTGTATGACTATATGAAGCGCCGCCTGATGCAGGCCAACCTGCATAATGACGAGGCGGCGATCACCGAAGTGGTCAAACTGTTGGAAAATATTGCCGACGCCTGGCGCCAAATCGGCCCCAATTATCACCCCTCTCAGGACGCCGTTTAATGGAACGTCAACAGCAATTGCTAGCCGCGTATCAACAAATACATAGCCTGAGCAGCCAGATGATCGCCCTGGCGCAAACCGAAAGATGGGAGGACCTGGTCGAACTGGAACTGGCCTACGTCACCGCAGTGGAAAGCACCGCCGCCTTTACCGGGCAGGCTGGCCCATCGATGGCACTGCAGGAGTTGCTGCGCAATAAGCTGCAGCAGATCCTGGACAACGAAACCGAGCTCAAACGCCTGCTGCAGCAACGCATGGACCAATTAAAAGAGTTGATCGGCCAGTCAACTCGTCAGAACGTGGTTAACAGCACCTATGGCCAGTTTAACGACCGCGCCCTGCTGTTGGGAGAGCCGCAAATCAGATGAACTCATAACAATAACGGGAAAAGCAGAATTAATAGCACTATGCACTATTATTCTCCGGTTAAGTCAGGATATTAATCCATGACATTTGAATTATATACACCTATAGTATTTTTCACCTCGGTCTGGTAGGGCGCGAATATATTCGCCCCGACCTACACGGGCGCGGCATGCAACGCCCCTACGAGACGGATAAATATTACGCCGACACGGACGTTTTCTGTTCAGCAGGAAATTGATTTTTGATAGATAAAACACGTCGTTGTGTTTCACAACGCATGGAAAAATGTTGCTCCAGCGCCGATCAAAGCGTAAAGATATTCCCAGATACTGGCTGCGAAATGAATATCGATGGAACGTACAATTAATCTTTGTCCTGGAATTGGTGCCTCGGCGCATATCATTCAGCATACTGAATTATTATTCCCTTCAGTCTATTTTGAACAACCCCATCTGTATTTGGTACAGCAAGGCCATAAACGCGTACGTTGGCAACAGCGTGAAGTGGTGGCTCATAGCGGGGAATTGTTGATTATCGACGGAGGGCAAACCGTGGATATCATTAATGAGCCCTCAGAGGAAGGGGCATTCAGCTGTCAGTTGTTGACCTGCGATCCGTTGCTGTTCGCCGCACCACTGGCCCAGGTTGAAACCCAGGCCCCAACGGCATTCGACGCAGTGCTGGCATTGCGCAACCTGCCCTGCGCACTAATACACAGTTTTGAAACCACCAGCCTGGCGCTGGCACTTAAACATCGTTTCCCTGCGGTCATCATTCGCCACAAAATGCTGGAGATTCTGCTGTGGCTGAAGCAATTCAATATCAGTTTCATTCATAACGAGGTCAGAAATTTAACCCAGCAGGTGCGCCGTTGTCTGGCGACCGATCCGCATAATATCTGGACGGCGGCCGAGGTAGCGGACACCCTGTCGATGAGTGAAGTGATGCTGCGCCGTAAATTATCGGCAGAAAATACCTCGTTGCGTACCCTGATGATCGACGTGCGCATGAGCAGCGCACTGGCACTGCTGCAATCCACCGATTGGCCCATTTCCGCCATCGCCCAGCACGTCGGTTATGAAAGTTCCTCAAGGTTTGCAGAACGTTTTCGTAAGCGCTTTGGCTTTGCCCCCACCGCCATTCGCGGCCACCAACGGGCAATGGAGAGCAGCGCTATTCGCCCCGATCATTTCAGCATGATGGAGGCACAGGAATGACAGCCACGGCCATAAGTTAAATCATTGAGCAACGGGAGCGTCGTTTATGCAGTGCGGGTTAGCGGAAAACAGCCGGGTGGGATAGCATCGGCGAGCATTAATTCAATCAGGGGTGATAAACCATGCTCAACGAAAAACTGCTGTTTTCCCTGGCCATACTGTTGCTCGGTATGTGGCTGCTGGGCCTGACCTACGAGGAAGACGTTATGCGGATACTGGCGGGTAAATAAACCGGCAAGGCCACAAAAGTGGCCCGGGCTTTTTAGCTTTGTTTAATTAAAACGATTATTAATACGACCAAAACGGCCATAATCAAAATACTCAACAGCCGCCATCTTTGTTCACTTTTGCTGCTCATCGTCTTTCCCGGTAATAAAACATCCTTAACCTGGGAATTATAACTCTGTGACAAGTGTCGCAATGTGAGTTGAAGCAGGGTTTCTGCCCTGTTACTCCAGCGATTGGTGATCGCTATGCCGAAGGTAATACGCCTAATATGCTAATTCAGTATTCAAAACCCCACCACTAAAAATCCCGCCATCACAACCTAAGGCCCGAGCTGCGCCAATCTGGCCGGCAGTTGCGCCAGCAATTGATCTATTGCCAGCCAGACTTTTAATAAGACTTAATAAGACAATGTCGTGGTACGCAATTTGGTGGCACGGGCGCGCGTGACACTCCATCACACCGCCATATTCATGACTTCCTGGTAAGCGGAAACCAGCTTATTACGCACCTGCACGCCCATCTGCAGCGAGATTGACGATTTTTGCAGATCGACCATCACATCATTGAGGCTGATGCCCGGTACACCGATCTCAAAATCCTGCGCCTGCTTGCGTGCGGCCTGCTGGGTATCGCTGATCTTGCCAATAGCCGTTTTCAGCTCGCTGGCGAAACTGACGCCCGGCGCAGCAGCACCGCGATCCATTTGCCCGGCCTGAATCGCGGTGGCTTGTAACTGCTGCAATACCCCTTCAATACCCTGAATTGCCATGGTAACCCCAATAAAAATGCGGCTGCCGGCCATTGTGGCGGCAGACACTACTCTGATGCTGCACACCCTAACACAGCGTTTTTATCCTAAAGCGGCTAATTAACTGCAAAAAACCCGGCTTTTCGGGCCATCGAAATCACCATAAAAGCAAATAATGGCCTGCCCAGTAATGGGAGCGCCGCTATACCCGTCGTCTTTCAAGTTGCAGCGTTGTTATCTGCACTCGCTCACCCCAGTTACTTACTCGAGTAAGCGCCTGGGGATGAGCGAGCTGGCCGCCTAGCTGCAACTTGAAAGGCATAGGGTATATTTATATGTGTATCAGGGAGTCTGTTTTGTCACACAACGCTAACCACATCGTTCATCAGCCTGGCAGGGAGCTACGCCGTGGCCCGAACCGGATCCTGAGCGTCATTGAAGGACACTGGCTAAAATGAGTGCTTCAATCTCCGCCACCGAAAGCCGCGATAATGGCCTGCAAGCCATGTGGAGCCGTCTGCGCGCCAACCCGAAAATCCCACTGCTGATCGCCGCTTCTGCCGCCATCGCCATTGTGGTCGCGCTGCTGTTATGGGCAAAAAGTCCTGATTACCGGGTGCTGTACAGCAACATTAACGATCGCGACGGCGGTGCCATCGTCACCCAACTGACGCAGATGAACATCCCCTTCCGCTTTGCCGAAAATGGCGCGGCGCTGCTGATCCCGGCAGACAAAGTGCACGAAACCCGCCTGCGTCTGGCGCAGTTGGGCCTGCCGAAAGGCGGTGCCGTTGGCTTCGAACTGCTGGATCAGGAAAAATTCGGCATCAGCCAGTTCAGTGAGCAAATCAATTACCAGCGCGCGCTGGAAGGCGAATTGTCACGCACCATCGAATCGCTGGGGCCGGTACAAAACGCCCGGGTGCATCTGGCACTGCCAAAACCCTCGCTGTTCGTGCGCGAGCAAAAATCCCCTTCCGCCTCGGTGACCCTGACGCTGCAACCCGGCCGCGCGTTGGATGACGGCCAGATCAATGCCATCGTTTATATGGTCTCGAGCAGCGTCGCCGGCCTGCCGCCGGGCAACGTGACCGTGGTCGATCAGTCCGGTCGTCTGCTGACCCAGTCTGACGGTGCCGGGCGCGATCTGAACGCCGCACAGCTCAAGTACGCCAACGAAGTGGAAAGCCGCTATCAACGTCGCATCGAAGCGATTTTGGCACCGATGGTCGGTAACGGTAACGCGCGCGCCCAGGTCACCGCGCAGATTGATTTTGCCACCCGCGAGCAAACCGACGAAGAATACCAACCGAACCAACTGCCGAATAAGGCCGCCGTTCGTTCCAAACAGATGAGTCAAAGCGATCAGATTGGCGGGCCACTGGTCGGTGGCGTACCGGGCGCCTTGTCCAATCAGCCTAGCGCTCCAGCGACCGCGCCGATTGAAACCGCCAAACCGGCGGCCACCGGCAACAACGCCAACGCCAACGCCACCCAGCCCAATGCCGCGGCAACCCGCAGCGCAGCCTCGGGGCCACAAAATTCACGCCTGGATGAAACCACCAACTACGAAGTCGATCGCACCATCCGCCATACCCAGCAAAAAGCCGGGACGGTGCAGCGGTTGTCGGTGGCAGTGGTGGTTAACTATCGCGGTACGGATAAAGACGGCAAACCACTGCCGATGAGTAAAGAGCAGTTGGCGCAGATCGAATCGCTGGTGCGCGAGTCCATGGGTTTCTCCAGCACCCGCGGCGACACGCTCAACGTGGTCAACACGCCGTTTACCGATAACGAAGTCACCGGCGGTGAGCTGCCGTTCTGGCAAAGCCAGGCGTTTATCGATCGTCTGTTCGACGCCGGTCGCTATCTGTTGGTCCTGCTGGTCGGCTGGTTGCTATGGCGCAAACTGGTACGTCCGCAGCTGCAAAACCGTCAGGCCGTACAAAAAGCCGCTATCGCCGCCGCCAATACGCCAATGGCCAAACCGGCAGAGAGCAATAAACAGAGTAACGAGGAGCTGGCGCAGCACCGTAAATCACAACAGCGCGTCAGTGCAGAAGTCCAGAGCCAGCGGATCCGCGATCTGGCTGATAAAGACCCACGCGTGGTCGCTCTGGTAATCCGCCAATGGATGAGCAACGAATTATGAGTCTGACCGGAACCGAAAAAAGCGCCATCCTGCTGATGACCCTGGGTGAAGATCGCGCCGCCGAGGTGTTCAAACACCTCTCCTCGCGGGAAGTCCAGCAGTTGAGCGGCACCATGGCCAGCATGAGCCAGGTCTCGCACAAACAACTGAATGAAATACTGCGCGAATTTGAAGATGACGCCGAACAATATGCGGCACTGAGCGTCAACGCCAGCGACTATCTGCGTTCGGTGCTGGTTAAAGCGCTGGGCGAAGAGCGCGCCGCCAGCCTGTTGGAGGATATTCTCGAATCCCGCGAGACCACCACCGGCATGGAAACGCTCAACTTTATGGAGCCGATGAGCGCCGCCGATCTGATCCGCGACGAACACCCGCAGATCATCGCCACCATTCTGGTCCACCTGAAACGTGGCCAGGCGGCGGATATTCTGGCGCTGTTCGACGAACGCCTGCGCAACGACGTGATGCTGCGTATCGCCACCTTCGGCGGCGTGCAACCGGCAGCGCTGGCGGAACTGACCGAAGTGCTGAACAACCTGCTCGACGGCCAGAACCTCAAGCGCAGCAAAATGGGCGGGGTACGCACCGCAGCCGAGATCATCAACCTGATGAAAACTCAGCAGGAAGAAGCGGTTATCGACGCCATGCGCGAATACGACGGCGAACTGGCGCAGAAGATCATCGACGAAATGTTCCTGTTCGAAAACCTGGTGGAGGTCGACGACCGCAGCATCCAGCGCCTGTTGCAGGAAGTGGAAGGCGAATCCTTGCTGGTGGCGCTCAAAGGTGCGGAACAGCCGCTGCGCGAGAAGTTCCTCAAGAATATGTCGCAACGCGCTGCCGATATTCTGCGCGACGACCTGGCCAACCGTGGCCCGGTACGCATGTCGCAGGTCGAGAACGAACAGAAAGCCATCCTGTTGGTCGTCCGTCGTTTGGCGGAAAGCGGCGAAATGATTATTGGCGGTGGCGAGGACACCTATGTCTGATCGCATTAACACCCTGCCCTGGCAGCCCTGGTCGCTTAACGATTTGACCGAGCCGAAAACGGTGGTCGAGCCGCTGCCGTTACCGCCGGTGGAATCTTTCGGCACACCACTGGACGACACTGTGGTTCAGGAACAGCAACTGGCCCAATTGCGCCTGCAGGCAGAGCAGCAAGGCCAGCAGTTGGGCTATGCCGACGGCCAGCAAAAAGGTTACGAAGCCGGGTTCCAGGCCGGAATGGAAGAAGGCCGTCAACAGGGCCTGCTGGAGGCGCAACAGCAACAACAACCGCTGACCGCCCACTGGCAACAATTGGTGACGGAATTCCAGCATACGCTGGACGCGCTGGACAGCGTGATCGCCTCGCGCCTGATGCAGTTGGCGTTAACCGCCGCCAAACAGGTGCTCGGTCAACCACCGGTGTGTGACGGCACCGCCCTGCTGGCGCAGATCCAACAGTTGATCCAGCAGGAGCCGATGTTCAGCGGCAAACCCCAGCTGCGCGTACATCCGGATGATTATCAGCGGATAGAGCAACAACTGGGCGCGACGCTCAGCCTGCACGGCTGGCGACTGCTGGCAGATGGCCAACTGCACCCTGGCGGTTGCAAGGTCAGCGCCGATGAAGGCGACCTGGATGCCAGTCTGGCAACCCGCTGGCACGAACTCTGCCGCCTGGCGGCTCCGGGAGAAGTGTAATGACGCTTCGACTCGGCCGCTGGCTGACCTCACTCGATACGTTGGAAAAACGCATCACGCACGCGCCGAAGGTTCGTCGTTACGGCCGCCTGACGCGCGCAACCGGGCTGGTACTGGAAGCCACCGGGCTGCAACTGCCGATCGGTGCCACCTGCCTGATCGAACGTCACGACGGCGGTGAAGTGCAGGAAGTCGAGAGCGAAGTGGTCGGTTTTAACGGCCAGCGGCTGTTCCTGATGCCGCTGGAAGAAGTGGAAGGCATTGTGCCCGGCGCACGGGTTTATGCCCGCGTCTCGCCGGAAGGACAAAGCGCCAGCAAACAGCTACCGCTTGGCCCGGCATTGCTGGGTCGGGTGCTGGACGGCAGCGCCAAGCCACTCGACGGCCTGCCCGCACCGGAAACCGGCTATCGTGCGCCGCTGATCACCGCCCCGTTCAATCCGTTGCAGCGTACGCCGATCGAACAGGTCCTGGATGTCGGCGTGCGCACCATTAATGGTCTGTTAACCGTCGGCCGTGGCCAACGCATGGGGCTGTTCGCCGGCTCCGGCGTCGGCAAAAGCGTGCTGCTGGGCATGATGGCGCGTTATACCCAGGCCGACGTGATTGTCGTCGGGCTGATCGGCGAACGTGGCCGCGAGGTCAAAGACTTTATCGAAAACATCCTCGGCCCCGAAGGTCGGGCACGTTCGGTAGTGATTGCCGCGCCGGCAGACGTCTCGCCGCTGCTGCGCATGCAGGGGGCAGCCTATGCCACGCGTATCGCCGAGGACTTCCGCGATCGCGGTCAGCACGTGCTGCTGATTATGGATTCACTGACCCGTTATGCCATGGCGCAGCGTGAAATTGCCCTGGCCATCGGCGAGCCACCGGCCACCAAAGGCTATCCGCCGTCAGTGTTCGCCAAATTACCTGCACTGGTGGAACGTGCGGGCAATGGCATCAGCGGTGGCGGTTCAATTACCGCCTTCTATACCGTACTGACCGAAGGCGATGACCAGCAGGATCCGATTGCCGACTCGGCGCGCGCCATCCTCGATGGTCACGTGGTGCTGTCGCGACGGCTGGCAGAGGCCGGTCACTACCCGGCAATCGACATTGAAGCCTCGATCAGTCGTGCCATGACTTCACTGATCGATGAGGAACATTACCGCCGGGTACGTAACTTCAAACAGATGCTGGCCAGCTATCAACGCAACCGCGATTTGATCAGCGTCGGTGCCTACGTTTCAGGCAGCGATCCTTTGCTGGACAAGGCGATGGCACTTTACCCGCAGATGGAAGCCTATCTGCAACAGGGCATTTTTGAACGCAGCGGTTATGACGACGCCTGCCAACAGTTACAGCAGTTGATCGTTTAACGTCACCAAAGGCGAAAATCCGATGAAATCACAGTCCCCCCTGATTACCCTGCGCGATTTGGCGCAGGACGCAGTGGAACAGGCGACGCAGCAGTTGGGCCAGGTGCGTAAGGCACAACAGGCGGCAGAGCAGCAGCTTTCCATGCTGCTCAATTATCAGGATGAGTACCGCCAGAAGCTGAATAATCAATTGAGCGGCGGTATGGAATCGTCCAACTGGCAGAACTACCAGCAGTTTATCGGCACGCTGGAGCAGGCCATCACCCAGCATCGCCAGCAACTGACGCAGTGGGGGGAAAAGGTCGAGAGCGCCGTGAAACACTGGCAGGACAAACAGCAACGGCTGAATGCCTTCGAAACCCTGCATACCCGTGCTCAAAGTGCGCAGCTGCAGTTGGAGAATAAACGGGATCAAAAACTGATGGATGAGTTTGCTCAACGCAGTGCACAAAGGAATATCCACCCATGAACCTCAACCTATTGTCAGGTCTGTCGACCCCAGGTGACAGCGGAGTACTGCCGGACGCGCAGTTGCCGCTGGATGAATCCTCTCTTTCGTCCGCCTTTGCTCAATTGCTCGGCGCACGTGTGTTGCCGGCCGATAAGGCTACAGGCAAGCTGTCGCCGATGACGCTGAGTGCCGACGAGGACTCCACGCCGCTGAGCCGCAATCAGCTAACCCAGCTACTGGCCACCTTCGGCGAACGAGATGGACTTTTGGCACCCTCGCTATTAAGCAGCGGTCAGCAGGCGGCCGTCGCGCCGGGGGAAGAGGCGCTGAAAGATCAAACTGCGGAAAATACGGCCCTGCGCCCCGCCGGTGAAATCGACGCGGCCACCTTACAGGCGCTGTTTGCCATGCTACCGATCGCCGTAACGCCGGTGATGCAGGCCACCGCGGCGGGCGCCGGGGAACTGAGCATTGAAGGCGAACCGGGTACGACACAACCTACGGCTGTGCTGAGCGCCACGCTGGGCCGCTCCTCGGACGCCTCTGGTAGCCCGATAACGGACACGCAGAAAACCCCGCCGACCCTGAGCAAAGATCCTCTCGGCACGGAAAGCGGCAGCGACGCACCACAAAAAACGGCGGCCACTCAGGATAAGCCGGATGCTACCGCGTTGAAATTCGGCGCCGATACGCCGGCAGCGGTCAATCACCTGATGGCACCGCCTGTCTCCAGCCCGACGGTGACAGCCGCTCCAGCCTCTTCGCTGGTTACCGCCCCGCCGACGCCGCAGCTAAATGCTCAGCTTGGCAGCCCCGAGTGGCAACAGGCGTTGAATCAGCAGGTACTGATGTTCCATCGCAACGGCCAGCAAAGCGCAGAACTGCGCCTGCATCCGCAGGAGTTGGGGGCATTGCAGATCACCCTTAAGCTCGATGACAGCCAGGCACAGTTGCATATTGCCTCCGCCCACGGTCAGGTACGTGCCGCCGTGGAAGCCGCCATGCCGCAACTGCGCCATGCGCTGGCAGAGAGCGGCATCAATCTGGGACAAAGCAGCGTCGGCAGTGAGTCCATGCCGCAGGGGCAACAGGCGCAACAACAAAACGCCGGGCAACAGGGCCAACCAGGTTATCGCGATAGCCACGCCGGCAGCGAACCGGGCGCAGAGGCCCTCAGTGCTCCACAGGCATTGCAGGCGATGGCTCGGGCCGTCAACGGCGTTGATATTTTCGCCTGACTGAGCGCAAACGCCCAAGCTGGCACGCTTTTCCCCGCCTATTCTGGCTATTGCACGCCGGAATAGACGGGATAATACCGCTACATGTCATGCGTGCGGTTTTCATGTACGCAGAAAACAGGAATTTGGCTTAGCAATGTCTCAGAACTCCCTTCCAACAGCCTCAAAAAAACGTCCGCTACTGGCTTACCTGCTGGTGTTGATTACCCTGCTCGCCTGCGGCGCAGCCGGCTACAGCTGGTGGCAGCTTAAACAGCACCAGAATGGCGCACAGCCCGCAGACAAACCGCAACCTCCGGCCGCACCGGTGTTTATGCCGCTGGACACCTTTACCGTCAATCTGATGACGCCGGATAACAACCCCGATCGCGTGTTGTACATCGGCCTGACATTACGCTTGCCGGACGAGAACACCCGCCGCCAACTGAACGATTTTCTGCCGGAGGTGCGCAGCCGTCTGCTGATGCTGCTGTCCCGTCAGGAGGCGGGTCAGTTGAGCAGTGAACAAGGGAAACAGCAATTGGTGGCGCAGATTAAGGACGTACTTAGCCCGCCGCTGGTTAAAGGACAACCGAAGCAGGTGGTCAGCGACGTGCTGTTCACCGCCTTCATACTGCGGTAATCACTATGGGCGACAGCATTCTTTCACAGGCAGAGATCGACGCCTTGCTCAACGGCGACAGCGCGGGAGATGAACCCGTCGCGGTCACCAGCAACGAGAGCGAGGTCAAGCCGTACGATCCGACTACCCAGCGCCGCGTGGTGCGCGAGCGTCTGCACGCGCTGGAAATCATCAACGAACGTTTTGCCCGGCAGTTCCGCATGGGGTTATTCAACCTGCTGCGTCGCAGCCCGGACATTACCGTCGGCCCGATCAAAATTCAGCCGTACCACGAATTTGCCCGCAACCTGCCGGTGCCCACCAATCTCAATCTGGTGCACCTGAACCCGCTGCGCGGTACCGCGCTGTTCGTGTTCGCGCCGAGCCTGGTGTTTATCGCGGTCGATAACCTGTTCGGTGGCGACGGCCGCTTTCCGACCAAAGTGGAAGGCCGCGAATTCACCCCCACCGAGCAGCGGGTGATCAAGCGCATGCTGCGTCTGGCGCTGGATGCTTACGGCGATGCCTGGAGTGCGATTTACAAGATCAACGTGGAATACGTGCGCGCCGAAATGCAGGTGAAATTCACCAATATCACCACTTCGCCGAATGACATTGTGGTCACCACGCCGTTCCAGGTGGAGATCGGCGCGCTGAGCGGTGAATTCAACATCTGTATTCCGTTCGCGATGATCGAGCCACTGCGTGAACTGCTGACCAACCCGCCGCTGGAAAATTCACGGCAGGAGGACAGCCACTGGCGCGAAACGCTGGTGAAACAGGTGCAGCATTCCGAACTGGAGCTGATTGCCAACTTCGTCGATATCCCGATGCGGCTGTCAAAAATCCTGAAGCTGCAGCCGGGTGACGTATTACCGATTGATAAACCGGATCGCCTGATCGCCCACGTGGATGGCGTACCGGTGCTAACCAGCCAATACGGCACGTTAAACGGGCAGTACGCCCTGCGTGTTGAACATTTGATTAACCCTATTTTGAATGCCCTGAGTGAGGAACAGCCCAAATGAGTGATCCTAAGCAACCGTCTGGCGAAGGAAAGGAATCCGTGGACGACCTGTGGGCTGACGCGTTTAACGAGCAGCTTGCCACCGACAAAACCTCTGCCAGCGACGCGGTATTCAAATCGCTGGAACCGCAGGATGCCAGCGGTAGCCTGCAGGATATCGATCTGATCCTGGATATCCCGGTCAAACTGACCGTCGAACTGGGCCGCACCAAAATGACCATCAAGGAGCTGCTGCGCCTGTCGCAAGGCTCTGTCGTGGCGTTGGACGGGTTGGCGGGTGAACCCCTGGATATCATGATCAACGGTTATCTGATTGCCCAGGGCGAAGTGGTGGTGGTGGCCGACAAGTTCGGCGTGCGCATCACCGACATCATTACCCCATCCGAACGTATGCGCCGCCTGAGCCGCTGATGAACCCAAACGCCACCGCGCCCGGTCAGGGCACCTTGCAACCCGCTACGCCGGCGTTACCGGCCGGTTCGGTGCTGACACAGGTCAGTACCGCACTCGGCGGGATCCTGCTGCTGATCCTGCTGGCGGGCTGGCTGTTTCGCCGATTGGGGTTCGCCCCACAGGCACGCAACAGTAAGCTGTTAAACCTGCGGGCCAGTTGCCAGGTCGGTCAGCGTGAGCGCGTGGTGGTGGTCGAGGTGGACAACACCTTGCTGGTACTGGGCGTCACCGCCCAGCAAATCACTCCGCTGCATACCATGCCTGTCCCTGCGCAAGCGCAAGATAGCAGCACAAGCGACAGCGCAGCGCCGGCTGATTTTCGCCAACTGATGCAAAAAGTTCTGAAACGTCCGGAAAAATCGGCATGACTCACACTCAACAATCAGCATCCCCGGCTATTGCCCCCCTCGGCGCGGATTGCCAGAAGACCACCGTCGTCCCCCTCTCCTGCCGGGAAAGGGTCGGGGTGAGGGGAAAACACCTCCTGGCCACTGCCCTGCTGCTGGCAAGCCCAGCGGCTTTCGCGCAATTGCCTGGGCTTATCAGCCAACCACTGGCGGGTGGCGGCCAAAGCTGGTCGCTGCCGGTGCAAACGCTGGTGCTGCTGACCTCGCTCAGTTTCCTGCCTGCGATGCTGCTGATGATGACCAGTTTCACCCGTATCATCATCGTACTCGGGCTATTGCGCAACGCGCTGGGCACCCCATCCGCTCCACCGAATCAGGTAATGCTGGGTCTGGCGCTGTTTCTGACCTTTTTCATCATGTCGCCGGTATTCGACAAGGTCTATCAGGATGCCTACCTGCCGTTCAGCCAGGACAAAATCAGCCTGGACGTGGCAATGGATAAAGGCTCGCAGCCGCTGCGCGAATTTATGCTGCGCCAGACGCGTGAAACCGATTTGGCCCTGTACGCCAAGCTCGCCAACCTGCCGCCACTGGCCGGGCCGGAAGCGGTGCCGATGCGGATTCTGCTGCCGGCTTACGTTACCAGCGAGCTGAAAACCGCATTCCAAATTGGCTTCACGGTGTTTATTCCGTTCCTGATTATCGATCTGGTGGTGGCCAGCGTGCTGATGGCGTTGGGGATGATGATGGTGCCCCCGGCAACTATCTCGCTGCCGTTCAAACTGATGTTGTTTGTGTTGGTGGATGGCTGGCAGTTGCTGCTTGGCTCGCTGGCACAAAGTTTCTATTCATAACCGGAGCCGCCGATGACCCCTGAATCCGTAATGGCGCTGGGCACCGAAGCGATGAAAGTTGCGCTGGCGCTGGCGGCCCCGATGCTGCTCGCTGCCTTGATCAGCGGTCTGGTGGTCAGCCTGCTGCAGGCCGCCACCCAGATCAACGAAATGACGTTGTCGTTTATCCCCAAAATTCTGGCGGTGGTCGCCACCATCGTGATTGCCGGCCCCTGGATGCTCAACCTGCTGCTGGACTATATGCGCACGCTGTTCACCAACCTGCCGAATCTGATTGGTTAACCATGCTCACATTTGACAGCGCGCAGTTCGGCGTCTGGCTTAGCCAATATTTCTGGCCGCTGTTGCGCATTCTGGCGCTGATCAGCACCGCGCCGGTATTCAGCGAAAAACAAATCAGCAAGAAGGTGAAGATCGGTCTGGGCGGACTGATCGTGATCCTGATCGCCCCTGGTTTACCCGTCAGCACCGTCCCTATCTTCTCCGCCGCCGGGCTATGGCTGGCCGCACAGCAAATCCTGATCGGCGTGGCGCTGGGGCTGACCATGCAGTTCGCCTTCGCGGCAATACGCCTGGCCGGCGAAGTGATCGGCATGCAGATGGGTCTGTCGTTCGCCACCTTCTTTGATCCTAGCGGCGGGCCGAACACCCCGGTGCTGGCGCGGCTGCTCAACCTGCTGGCAATGCTGCTGTTCCTCAGTTTTAACGGCCATCTGTGGTTGATTTCCCTGCTGGTCGACAGCTTCCATACCCTGCCTATCCAGGCCGAGCCGCTCAACGGCAACGGTTTTCTGGCACTGACCCAGGCCGGTTCGCTGATTTTCATCAACGGTATGATGTTGGCGCTGCCGCTGATTTGCCTGTTGCTGACGCTGAACATGGCGCTCGGCCTGCTCAACCGTATGACGCCGCAACTGTCGGTATTCGTCATCGGTTTTCCGGTCACCATGACCATCGGCATTATGACCATTGGCATGATGATGCCGATGCTGGCGCCGTTTTGTGAGCACCTGTTCGGTGAGTTCTTCGACAGGCTGGCCGATGTGATTGGCAGCATGACCCCCTAGCGTTACCCCATTAGTGCGGCTTAACGGCCGCACCTCGCCGGACAAACTGGCAGTAAAATCCCTTTCTCGCTATAAAAAGTTGAAAAATCCAAATTAACACGATTTGGCTTCGATTATTGTTATTGCCTTGAATAATAAAATACCCACCTTAGAATGGCCTTGTTAAATATAAAGCCATCAGTAAAAACAGCCGTCGAAAAATAAAATAAAGGAGTGAATTTAAATATTAAATAACGCACAGGGAAGTTAAATAAAAACTCTGACATCCATCATCTGCAGGGATAAAAATACTTTCTCACCGGGGTCAGCCGGCGGGACAGGCATATTTATTATCTGCGGTTTTACCTCTACCCTCAGGAGCACAGAAATGAAAGCGAAAACCAACCGAAGAGCACGCAGAGCCTTAGGCATGGCGCACTGGGCAACCAACCGTATTCAAATTTCACTATCCTCTTCACCGAACGGTGAAAAATGGACCATGGTGAAAAAGAAAAAATAACAGCCAGGCTATAAATAAAATATAGCCTCTGGTGTTACCTCCCTTCCCGCCTGAATATTTAAACGTTTCCCACCGTTAAATCAGGCGAAAAAAAAGCACGTCACTCGAACCTTCGTGGGGGAAAGAGTGACGTGCCAAAAAAGTGCGCCCGGTTTCAAGAATGCTCTACAGAGATAGAGTTTTCTAAGCACACCCAATTAGTGACCCGCCATGACTTCACAACGGATGTTTATTATTGCCATTCATTCTGTAGGCGCGCTGCATGCTGCGCCCTAACTAACGGAGATGTTTCATTAACATACCCTATGGATTTCATGCTGCAGCTAGGCGCCCAGCTCACGCATCCCCAGGAGCTTACTTAAGTAAGTGACTGGGGTGTGTGAGTGCAGGTAACAACGCTGCAGCTTGAAAGACGACGGGTATCAGCGGTTCATCTGGAACAGCGACATCCCCTGCATATCACCGAAGGTTTTATACGACGCCTGCAAGGCCGCCTGCTGCATAAAGTAGCTGGAAATTGACTCGGCCAGATCGGCATCCACCAGCGCACTCATCTGCGTTTGGTTGATCATGTCGCGATCTTTGCCAATGCTGTCCAGCGTATCCATTTCCTGCAGTTGGTTACCCAGTTCGGCACGCACACTGAGCACCTTGTTGTAGGAGTTGTCCAGACCACGGTTGGCCTTGGCCAGCGCATCGTTCACCTGTTGCTTGGTGGCGTCGTCAGCATCCTTCAAGGGGGTTTTCAACGCCTTCAGCGCGATATCAATGCTTTCAAACACGTTAGAAACCGGCGCACTGCCGTCCGGCTCCGGCTTCGGGTTGCTGGTCAATGACATGAACACCGTATCGCCGGTATGGCCAATGGTCATGGTGCGGTTGGCATCCACTTTCTGCTCAACGGCCTTGTTACCGCCGGCGTAGCTGACTGAACCGCCGTTATCGACAAACGGGGGCTTGTCATTGACGAAGCCGCCAAACATGTAGCGGCCGTTGCCGTCAGTGCTGTTGGCCTGGTTGAGCAGTTGGTCTTTCAGCCCCTGCAGTTGGGTCGCCAGCGAATCGCGGTCATTATCGCTTTCGGTACCGCCGGCATTGACGATCAGCGCCTTCATATCGGCGATGGTACTGGTTGCCCCGCCCAACACCGTCTCTTCCATCGACACGCTTTGGCGGGCAAAGGTCCGCGCCAGAGCATACTGGGTGTTTTCCGACTGTGACTGGGCCAGCATCACCGCCTGTGATGCCGCCAGCGGATCGTCGGACGGATTACTGACCTTTTTACCGCTGGAAAGCTGCTGTGCCGCCTTCATAAACAGTGATTGGTTGTCGGTAATACCGGACATGTTCTGTTGGTACATCATGCTGGTGCTCATACGCATGGTGCAGATTCCTCAAAATCGGTGACCGGAGCCAATGCGGCCCCGGTCAAAATGAAAATCAACGGATATTCAGTAACGCATCAAACATCGAGCTGGCGGTCTGGATCACCTGCGCATTGGCCATGTAATACTGCTGGAAACGCAGCAGCTCACCGTACTCTTCATCCAGGTTAACGCCGGAAGCCGACTGCTGTTGGATAGTCAGCTGCTTGACGATATTGTTCTGTGAGGTCACCGAAACCTTGGCCGATGCCGTTTGGTTACCGACACTGCTAACCATGCTGGCGTAAGCACCGCTGAAGGTGGCCTTGCCGTCGACCAGCTTCTTGGTTTGCAGATCGAGCAGCTTTTTGGCGTTTTCGTTATCGCCGCGGCCGCTGTCGTCCTTACCGGCAGCGGCGATGTTTGAAGAGTTGGTGATGGCGACCTTCAGGCTGCCCGCTACGTCACTGACCGGCTTCACGGTGAAGCTGTCGTTCTTTTGCGCGTTACCTTCGATGCCGACCTTCAGGCCATCAAAACTTAACGTCGCTTTGCCATCGGCATCGGTACCCGCGGTGGCATTCACCTTCACGTTGTCCGGCAGACGGCTCACCTGCCAGTTGCTGCCGTCAAATTCTACCCGGTAGTCATTGGCTTTCACCTTGCCGGTATCGGTGTAGGACACCGACAGCGTCGCATCGCCGGTATTGCGGCTGTTGTCCACCACGCGCCCGCCACCGAAGTTGAAGAAGTCGGTCCCGGCATCGCCGTTGAGATCAAACCCTGCACGGTGTTGCTGGTTAAAACTGTCGGCCATCGCCAGCGCCAACTGCCCCAGTTGGTTGCGAGCGCCATCCAGCGATTCCGTGCGGAATTTCAACACGCCGCTAACGCTGCCGCTGGTAATTTGCCCTTCAGGCACTTCGCTGACACCGTTGCCGCGGTTATAGCCGATGGTCAAACGGGCAGGATCGCCGCTGGAGGGGATGGCTTCAACCTGGTAGGCGTTGTTACCCTGCACCAGGGTCAGGCCGTTGGCGAAAGAGACCGTATAAGCATCGCCGTCCTGCTGGGTCACCTGCACCCCCACCACCTGGTTTAGCTCGGTGACCAACTGGTCGCGCTGATCCAGTAAGGCATTCGGCTCACCGCCACTGCCGCGCAGGCGGGTGATTTCATCATTGAGTTTGGCAATCTGCTGGCTATAGCTGTTGATCTGCGTCGCGCTATCACTGAGCTGCTGATTAACGCCGCTGTCCATATCTCGCAGATATTTATCGGTGTTATTGAACTGATTGACCAGACCATTGGCTTTGCCGAGCACCGTTTGACGCGCTGCGTCATCACCGGCGTTGCTGACCAGATTCTCCAGGTTACTGAAGAAGTCCTGCATGTTGGTCGACAGGGTATTGGTTTTACTGGCCAGTAGATTATCGATCTGCGAAATTTTCTCGAAATAGGCGTTCTGCGCCCCGGCCTGGCTCTGCGCGCCACGCAGTTGGTTGGTAATGAACTGATTATATTCGCGGTTGACGCTGGTGACGGTAACGCCGTTGCCAATAAAGCCATTCATGGTACTCATACCGCCATTCTGCGCCAGAATTGCCGTCTGGCGGTTATAGCCCGCCACGTTGTAATTGGAGATGTTGTTACTGACGGTGCTGAGCGCCACCTGAGCCGCATTCAGCCCGCTCATCGCGGTATTGATTAAGCTATTGGACATAAAAGTTCCTTTTGCTGCGGCGCCGCTGGCCCACAGAAGTCAATTAATCTGCTGAACCCACTCGCTCAGCCTGTGTTGGTTATCGGCAAAAAGCGGGGAAACTTGATAGCAAATTGCTAGCCCTATTCATGATTTATGACATTCGCAAATCCCCAAAATAATTGGCGTTGCAGCACGGCGGCCAGCAAGGGAGTCCCCGGAAGCTTGGTCTGCCAAGTGACCGGGGTGAGCTTGTGCAGCCAACACAGCTGCAGCGTCAAGAATGACGGGGATTTAGAACAGATCCTTCAGGTCATGGGTATAAGCCTTAACCACCTGCTCGCCGGTGTTTTTCATCTGCTGGATCACGCTGACCAGTTTGTTGGCGTATTGCGGATCGGTAGCGTAACCGGCCTTCTGCAACGCATGTGCCGCCTGTTCGGGGCTGCGCGCATTGGCCACTTCGGCGTAGCGTGGGTTATTGGTCAACAGCTTGACGTAGTCGGCAATGGCTTCAACGTAAGAGCCGTACACCCGGAACTGCGCCTTGATCTTCTTCGCGGCCCCCTGCTCAAACTCGGTGGTGGTGACCTCGGTAACCGGCCCGCTCCAGCTGCTGCCGGCCTTGATGCCAAACAGGTTGTAGCTCGGCGAACCGTTGGCGGTCGGGATCTCACGCTGGCCCCAGCCCGATTCCAGCGCGGCCTGCGCCACAATCAACTGATGGGGAATGCCGCTCTGCTGGCTGGCAACGCGCGCCGGAACAGACAACCTGGCGACAAAGTTGCCGTTATTGAGCGACAGCGGCGACGCGGCAGGCGCTTTCGGTACCGCACGACGGATCATTTGCTCCAGCGCCTGATTTGGCAGCGTTTGCAGCACCTCACTGTCCTGATAAAGAAGGTCCAGCGCCATTGGCGACATGCCTGCGGTCTCACTCGGCACCGCGTTGGCATTGCTCATCTGCTTAACCATCATGTCGGCCATCCCCAGCCCCTTTTGCGACATCTGCTGGGCAATCTGCTGGTCATACATTGAGGTATAGAGCCGCGACTGATCGCTGCTCAGCACCCCGTCCTTGGGTAGCGCGGCACGCATACTTTTCAGCATCATCTGCACGAACATGCCTTCAACCTGTTGCGCCACCTGTTTCAGATTGCCCTGCGGATCGCTCGCCGCGTCACGCTTAAGCCCGTTTAGCGCCTGCGCATCATAAGCGGCACCCGACATCGCCATCAGATCGCTGGCCATCAGATGATTTCCAACTTGGCACGCAGACAGCCGGCACTTTGCATTGCCTGCAGGATCGACATCAGATCGATCGGTGTCGCCCCCAGAGCATTCAGCGCGCGGATCACGTTGTTCAGATTGGCGCTGGCATTAACCTTCTGCAGCGAACCGCCCTGCTGCTGCACCGAAATCTGGGTATTTGGCGTCACCACGGTCTGCCCGCCGCCAAACGGCGTCGTTGGCTGGCTGACGGTATTTTGCCGATCGACCACCACCGACAGATTGCCCTGTGCCACCGCACAAGAATCCAGGATCACATCGCGGTTCATCACCACCGACCCAGTACGTGAGTTGATGATCACTTTGGCATCCATTGCCCCGACGCTGACGTTAATGTTCTGGATCTCCGCCAGGAAACGCACCTGTGAACTGTTGCCCTGCGGCACCAATACCTGAATAGTGCGGGCGTCCAACGGTGAGGCAGTGCCACCACCGCGCTGGCGGTTGATGGCATCGCTGATCTGCTGCGCCAGGGTGAAATCCTCATCGTTCAGTTGCAGATTAATCACGCCACCGGCACCGAAAGTGGTTGGCAGTTCGCGTTCAATGGTGGCCCCGTTACTGATGCGGCCACCGGCCAGTTGGTTGACCTGTACGCTGCTGCCGCCGGCCGAGGCACCGGCACCGCCCACCAGCACGTTGCCCTGCGCCAGTGCGTAAACCTGGTTATCAACGCCTTTCAGCGGCGTCATCAGCAAGGTACCGCCGCGCAGGCTCTTGGCGTTGCCCATTGAGGACACCACCACGTCAATATTCTGTCCGGTACGCGAAAACGGCGGCAGCCTGGCGGTCACCATCACCGCCGCCACGTTTTTCAGCTGCATATTGGTGCCCGGCGGCACGGTGATCCCCAACTGCGACAGCATATTGCTCAGGCTCTGGGTGGTGAACGGCGTCTGCATGGTTTGGTCACCGGAACCATCCAGCCCCACCACCAGCCCGTAACCGATCAGCGCGTTATCACGCACGCCCTGCACCGTGACCAGATCGCGAATGCGCTCCGCCGTTGCCGGTAAACACACCAGCCCAATCCACAGCGTAAGCAGTATTTTTTTCAGCATCGATCAATCCTTAGAACGGTGAGACATTTAAGAAGAAGCGTTGCAACCAACCCATGGTCTGCGCCTCGTTGATATAGCCGTTGCCGACGTATTCAATGCGCGCATCTGCCACCTGAGTGGAAGTGACCGAGTTACTGCCGCTGATGGTGCGCGGATTCACTACCCCGGAGAAACGAATGAACTCGGTGCCCTGATTGATGGCGATCTGTTTTTCGCCCACCACGTGCAGGTTGCCGTTAACCAGCACCTGATTGACCGTGACGGTAATGGTGCCGTTAAAGGTATTGTTGGCATTGGCTCCGCCCTTGCCGCCGAAGGTGCTGTCGCCGGACATCTCCATATCGGCACGCGCATTGCCCAGCAGGCCATCGAGATAGCGCGGCGCCGTGGCAACGCCAAACTTGCTGGCACCATTGCGGCTGGCATTGGCGGAAGAACTTTTGCTGGCGCTGACGTTTTCTTGCAGCGCGATGGTCAGGGTGTCACCCACGTTACGCGGGCGGCGATCTTCAAACAGAGGCTGATAGCCGTAGTTCATCGGTTGTACCGTCTGGAAAATCGAGCCGTTGGGTACCGGTGCGCCCGCCGGAGCCGGTTGCGCCGTGGTCGTGCCATCCACCAGAGGTTTATGCGGAATATAAGCACAGCCGCCCAGCGTCAGCATCACCATCGCCGCCAACCAGCGTTTGCCTTGCGGCGGCACGTTTGCCATCAGAGTTGTGGTTACCACGGGTATCGCCTTTGTTTCACAAAATAGGGTTACGGGCGCTGCCGCGCCCGTGAATGTGTTGACAAAGTGGGGAAAAAGCGTGGTTTTTCCCCATTTTGTGGTTATCAGCCGAAAATCAATAATTTGATTTTCCTTAATTTTTTGTTAGCAAATCCTGACCTTCAAACCCTGTTTTGAGATTTGTTAGCTGTCTGACGGGCGCTGCCGCGCCCGTCAATTACAGTTGCGTCAGTTTTTGCAGCATCTGATCGGAAGTCGATACCGCTTTGCTGTTGATCTCATAAGCACGCTGGGTCTGGATCATATTGACCAACTCTTCCGCCACGTTGACGTTGGAGGTTTCCACATAGCCCTGATACAGCAGGCCGGCGCCGTTTAAGCCAGGTGTGCTTTCGTTCGGTGCGCCGGAGCTTTCGGTCTCCTGGTACAGATTCTCGCCCATGCTTTCCAGGCCGCTGTCGTTGATAAAGGTGGTCAGCGTCAGCTGGCCCACCTGCTGGGCCGCGGTCTGGCCCTGCTGGGTGACGCTGACAATGCCGTCGCGACCCACGGTAATGCTCAGGGCATTGGCCGGAATGATGATTGCCGGCTGCACCTGGAAGCCGCTTGCCGTCACCAGTTGGCCATTCTGATCTCTCTGGAACGAACCGTCGCGGGTGTAAGCCAGGGTGCCGTCCGGCATCATCACCTGGAAAAAGCCTTGCCCCTTGATGGCGATGTCTTTGCTGTTATTGGTCTGCGACAGATTGCCCTGGCTGTGCAGGCGCTCAGTGGCCACCGGACGCACACCGGTACCAATCTGCAAACCGGACGGCAGCGTAGTCTGCTCGGAGGACTGAGCCCCCGGCTGGCGCATGGTCTGATACAGCAGGTCTTCAAATACCGCGCGCTGGCGTTTGAAGCCGTTGGTGCTAACGTTGGCCAGGTTGTTGGCAATCACGTCCATGTTGGTCTGCTGCGCATCCAGACCGGTTTTGGCAATCCATAAAGATGGGATCATGGGTTATTTCCTTGCTGCTTAACTCAGTGATAACAACGAGTTGGCGCGCTGTTCATTTTCATCCACGCTGTGGATGACTTTCATCTGCATTTCAAACCGCCGGGCGTTGGCGATCATGTCAACCATGGTTTCCATCGGTTTGACATTGCTGCCTTCCAGCACGCCCGGCATGACCCGTACCAAAGGATCGTTCGGTAACTGATTACCGCGCTGCTGCTGGGTTTCCGGCGTCAGACGGAACAGACCGTCATCGCCGCGCATCACTTCGCGCGCGTCGGCCTTGACCAGTTTCAGCCGACCAATCTGTGCGAGGGTATTCGGCGGATCGCCCGCATTCAGTGCCGAGATGGTACCGTCGGCGGCAATGGTGATCTCTGCCGACGGCGGCACCTCAATCGGCCCGCCATCGCCCATTACCGGCCTGCCCTGCACCGTCAACTGCCCGGTGGAGGAGATCTGAAGATTACCGTTGCGGGTGTAGGCTTCGCCGCCATCCGGCAGGCTGACCGCCAGAAAACCGTCCTGTTGCAACGCCACGTCCAGCGGGCGCGCGGTATAGTTCAGCGCCCCCTGGCTCATGTCGGCACCCGGCGTTGACGCGGTAACCAGCGTGCGCGTCAGCAGGCTTGGCCCGTCTACCGGCACCGCACGCAGCGCCGAAAGCTGAGCACGGAAACCCGGCGTCGAGGCATTAGCCAGGTTGTTGGCAGTAACCGATTGCTGCTCCAGCGTCTGCCGCGCCGCGCCCATCGCGGTATAAATCGCGTGATCCATAAATCAATCCTATTAGCGCAGGCTGACCAGCGTCTGCAGGATCGAATCCTGCGTTTTAATGGTCTGGGCATTCGACTGGTAGTTACGCTGGGCGACGATCATATTCACCAACTCCTGGCTCAGATCGACGTTGGAGGCTTCCAGCGCCCCGCTGGTCAACTTGCCGAAGCCACCACCACCCGCAATACCCACACGCGGCTGGCCCGATGCACCGGTTTCCTGCCAGACGTTATCGCCCTGCGAGGACAGGCCTTCCGGGTTGGAGAAGTTGGCCATCACAATCTGCCCCAGCACCTGAGTCTGCTGGTTGGAATAGATGCCCACGACCGTACCGTCGTTGTTAATCTGGAAATTGGTGTACTCACCGGCGCCATAGCCGTCTTGCGACACCTTGCTGACCGAATCTGCGCTAACGCTCTGCTGCATGCTCTTGGCAAAGCTCAGGCTGAGGTTCTGCGCCGGAGCACCGTCCTTGGCGGACATCGGGACCAGCATACTGAACTCGGCGGCGGTGCCTTGTTTACTGGTGGTACCTGTCAGGTTGCCGCTGGTATCGAAGGTCATGGTGCCGGCATCGACAGGCGCAGCGGAGCCATCCTGGGTATACACCTGCCACTTGTTTTCGTCAGTCTTCACGAAATAGGCATTGATGTTATGTGCATTGCCCAATGAGTCGTAGGCGGTGATGGTGTTGACGTAGTTATAAGAATCCTGCTTGGCCGGATCGAAGGTCTTGTTGTCCGGTACCTTATGGGTGGACTTCAGGTTGGCTACCATGGTGCCTGATGTGGACGCCTTGGCGTTCATCATGCCTTCAGGAATACTGAGCGGCACCGGGTTGGCGCCCTGTTGAATGGTCGGCGGCGTACCGGCAGCCGGATAACCGGTCAACTGTAGGCCCTGCATATTGGTCAGGTTGCGGTTTTCATCCAGTTTGAACTGGCCGTTACGGCTGTAGAAAACGCCACCGTCCTGGTCCTGCATGCGGAAGAAACCGTTGCCGGAAATCGCCACGTCCAGCGCACGGCTGGTCCCGGTGGTGGTGCCGCCCTTAAAGTTCTGGGTGATGCCCGCAACCTTGACACCCAGCCCGACCTGCGAACCGGCAAACATGTCGGCAAAGGAAACGGTGCCTGATTTAAAACCGGAAGTGGCGGAGTTAGCGATGTTATTACCGATCACGTCCAGGTTGGTTGCTGCTGCGTTCAAGCCGCTTACTGCCTGAGAAAAGGCCATGTCATTCTCCGAATAATGTTTAGGCTATCGTCCGATAACGCCCTGTGAATGAGTGAAATAAAAAATCGTATTAAAGAATTTGGCGGACTTCTTCCAGCGTGGTACTGCCCGCCAGGCCCAGATCCAGCTTCGCGCCGTTCGCATCGCGGATAACGCCGTTGACCATGCCAAAGTGCAGGCTGCGCGCCACCAACTGCTCACCGTTGCCCTTGGCGTTGATGGTGAAGCTGTAGGCTCCGTCGGGTGCGGCGGTGCCGTCCGTCATCGAACCGTCCCAGCTAAACGAATGCACCCCGGCGGTCAGGCCGCCGAGCTCGATAGTGCGTACCGCTTTACCGGTGGCGTCGGTAATGGTGGCGGTCACCGAATCGGCCGCACGCTCCAGTTCCAGACCAAACGGCGTGGTGCTGACCTTGCCGTCTTTGCTGCCGGCCAGGATATTGCTGCCGGGGACCATCACGCCGTGACCGATCAGGGCGCTGGCCTGCAGTGACTGATTGCTGTTGATCTGGCCGGAAATCGAGCCCAGCGTGGTATTGAGTTTCTCGATGCCCTGAACGGTGTTGATTTGTGCCAATTGACTGGTCAGCTCATTGTTCTGCATCGGGTTGGTCGGATCCTGATTCTTCAACTGCGCCACCAGCAGCGTCAGGAAGCTGTTGTTCAGATCCTGGCTGGTGTTATTTTTGGCGTTGGCACCGATGACGCTGTTATCCAGCGATTCAGTGGTGGTTGCGGCAATGGCCATGGCAAGCTCCGGTTATTGACCCAGCGTCAGGGTTTTCATCATCATCGACTTGGTGGTGTTGAGCACCTCGACGTTGGCCTGATAGCTGCGGGAGGCGGAAATGGTGTTGACCATTTCGCCCACCACATCCACGTTCGGCATACGGACATAGCCTTTGCCGTCCGCCAGCGGGTTGCCCGGCTGATAAACCAGGCGCTCCGGAGCGGGGTCGTCGACCACCTGCGCTACGCGTACGCCGCCGGTTGGCTGCCCGGGCGCGCTGGCGACTTCAAACACCACCTGTTTGGCGCGATAAGGCTGGCCGTCCGGGCCGCTGACGCTGTCGGCGTTGGCCATGTTGCTGGCGCTGACGTTCAGGCGTTGCGACTGTGCGGACAGCGCCGAGCCGGAGATATCAAAAATATTCAGTAGCGACATGCGCCTTATCCTTGTTGTAACACTGACATCATCCCTTTGATCTGACCGTTGATCAGCGTCAGATCGGTCTGATATTTCAGGCTGTTATCGGCGAAGTTGGTACGTTCGCGATCCATGTCCACCGTATTGCCGTCCATGGACGGCTGATCCGGCACGCGGAACAGCAAGTCGAGCTGTGGCGGCTGCATGTTCTGCGCCGGAATGTGGCGCGCAGACGTCATGTTCAGCGCAATGCCACTGCCGCTGACGCGGCCCTGTTCCAGCACCTTGTTCAATTGGCCGGCGAAATCGATGTCCCGCGCCTGATAGCCCGGGGTGTCTGCGTTGGCGATGTTGGCGGCCAAAATTTCCTGCCGCTGGGCGCGCAGGTTCAGCGCCTCTTGACCAAAGCGCAGAGCAGCGTCCAGTTTGTCGATCATGCTCCCTCCGCGAGGTTAGAATTTGGAGCCGACAGCATAAACGCCCCTTGTGCCAGCCTATCGTGGGAATAAGAGCAAAATGCGTCGCTATTTATCTGCTTAGCCTGAACGCAGTCCGGGTACACTTACGCGTATCCTGATGGTTGTGGTGGAAGCGAAGATGAAAGGTAGAATGCTGCTGTTGGCAGCGCTGCTGTGCAGCCTGAACGCACGGGCCGAGGATCTGGCGGCGCAGATTGAAAGCTTCGTCACCAGCCAATTCAGCGGCAGTCCGGTACAGGTTAAAGTGCTGGTGCGCACGCCTGCGGCCCTGTGGCCAGCGTGCGAATTTCCACAGCTGTCTCTCGCCTCCAATGCCCGCCGTTGGGGCAACATCAGTATTTCGGCTCGCTGTGGTCAGGAACGGCGTTTCATCCAGACGCAGGTCCAGGTGATCGGCAAATACCTGGTGTCGGCTCGCTCGATCAATGCCGGCAGCAAGCTGACGGCGGCGGATATCAAGTTGAAGACCGGTCGGCTCGACACTCTGCCACCCCGCACGCTGACCGAGGCCGGCAAGGCGCTTGGGGCCGTCAGCCTGCGTAATATCAGCCCTGGCCAGCCACTGAACCTGGCCATGCTGCGCCGCGCCTGGGCAGTCAAGGCCGGTCAGGCAGTGCAGGTGACCGCACAGGGGGACGGATTTAACATCAGCGGCTCGGGCAAGGCGATGAACAACGCCGCCACAGAAGATAGCGTCCGCGTGCGCATGGCCTCCGGGCAAATTGTTAACGGCATTGTCGGTGACGACGGAGCTATTCGCATCACCCTATAAATAAGTAAAGGTTTATCAAACCTTGCCGATAACAAAGTCATAAGCAGTATTTTATTGGCCGCCAGGGCCACAAAAAATATCAGCCATTGCCTGCCAGGTGACGGCATTGATGGAGATTGACCATGAGTATCGATCGCACCCAGCGGCTGCAACCCGTTCCCACGGTGCAAGCGCGTGAGACGCCGGCGGAGAATCAACTTCAGCCACGTAAAACCGCCCAGACGGAAAGCACCGTCAGCGGCACCCAGGTAAAATTGAGCGACGCGCAAGCGCGCCTGATGCAACCGGGAACGCAGGATATTGATATGAACCGGGTGGACGCCATCAAACAGGCGATCCGCAACGGCGAACTGAAAATGGATGCCGGCAAAATTGCCGATGCATTGCTGCAGGACGTGCAAAGCGATGCCCAGTGGATGTCGAACGGCAACCCATCGCCAAAGGTTTGACCGCCAGGTTAAACATCCGGAACTCTTTGAAAGGTGATTTATCGTAATGGAAAATCTGGCGCAACTGATTAATAAGCTGCTGGAAACCCTGCAAGCGCTGGATACGGTGCTGGCGGAAGAACATCATTTGCTGTGCTCCGGCCAATTGCCCGGCGTGGCACTGCAACGTGCCACCGACGCCAAGAGCCAACTGCTGGCTACGGTAAACTACCTGGAACAGCAGCGACTGAAATTGGAAAGTGCATTGGGGCAACAAGCCCCCTATTCCGCTCATCCGCGCCTGGCAGACGCCTGGCAACGGGTGCAGTCGCTCAGCCAATTGCTGCGGGAAAAAAACCAGCATAACGGCATGCTGCTCAATCAGCAGATCGATCACAACGCCCAGGCGCTGGCGATCCTGAGCAAGCAAAACAAATCGCTGTACGGCCCGGATGGCCAGTCGCGTAACGCCAGCCTGCTGGGGCGAAAAATCGGCGTTTAAATCAACGAAACCTCACCCGGTCACGTCACCGTTCCGCCGGGTGTGCCTCCCCCATTGCGAGACAACTCGCACTTCAATTGCCATTTTATCCAGCCCTCTGATTTTGTATTCGTAACACTACGCAAACCTGGCATTTCCGCCTGTCCTCTCCCATGCCGTTCCTCCACCCTGTGTTGGTTTTTAAATCACTTGATCTATACCCTATAAGGGGATAATTTCTGAGGGAGAGTGAATGATCGATATCTACCTTTATCTGGACTATTCGCCTTTCAGGCTTTATCAGTTGGTTAATGACAAGAGGTTAAGGAGACTGACCTATGAGCAAGATCCTTGCTGAGATCCATCAGGAAGTCCAAGAACTGCATCAGGCAGGATTTGTTGATGCCAGCACCATGCGCACCTTCGACATGCTGTGTTTACGCCCGGTCAAACAATATACTCCAGCGGACATCCGCGCCCTGCGCGACCGTGAAAACGTCAGCCAGCCGGTGTTTGCCTTGCATCTGAACGTCAGCAAAAAGGCGGTGCAAAAATGGGAGCGTGGCGAAGCCGTGCCCAACTCCGCCGCCATGAAGCTTCTTTCGCTGGTCGATCGCAACGGTCTGGCGATCCTCGCCTAGACCGTTACTGGTAATTGACAATCACCTGATTGCTGATCACCCGCAGCGGTGGGTTCAAACTGCCGCGCGCCTGCACATAGTAGACAAAACGCAGCTCGGCGTTGGCCGGTTCGCCCTGTAACCCGCTGCTGCTGCCACTGCCGCCGCTCAGCGCAATGCAACGGGTCAAGCTGCAAAGCTGCACCTGCATACCGGCCGGTTCGGTGGCCAGCAACCGGTAACGCCAACTGACGCTGGTTATACGCGCATTGGCATTCGGTAACTCGTTAGGTGCACGCAGCCCCGGTGACTCTCCCCGTTCCCCGCCATGTTCCAGCGTGGCACCCACGCTGTCGGCTACCCAGGAACCGGACGCCGCCTGCAGGCTCAGCGGAGCCAACAGGCAGATTATCGCCATGCTGTATTTCATTATGCGGCCCCAATGGTCGAGGTCATGCGGATTTGACGGTCGTCGTTGATTTCCAGATTCGACAGCACCACCAGTTGCGGCAAACTACGGCGCAGGAAGCGTGCCAGCAAGGCCCGCAGCGCATGGTTCACTAACAGCACCGGCGGCGCACTTAACATTTCCTGACGTTGCAACGCCTGTTTGGCCTGATCCAGCAGACGATCCGCCAACCCCGGTTCCAGACCGCCACCGCCCTGCAACGCCTGCAAGAGCAAGCGCTCAAGTTGGGTGTCCAGACCAATGACCTGAATTTCACCGTTGCCCGGGAACCACTGCTGGGTGATGGCTCGTCCCAACGCGACCCGCACCACGGTGGTCAGTTCATAGGGATCGGATTGCGTCGGTGCATGCTCCGCCAGCGTTTCAATAATGGTGCGCATATCGCGGATCGAAACCCGTTCAGTCAGCAGGTTCTGCAACACCTTGTGCAACGTGGTCAGCGTCACCACGCCCGGCACGAAATCTTCAGTCAGTTTCGGCATGTCCTGCGCTACGCGATCCAACAGCTGCTGCGTTTCCTGTCGACCAAACAGCTCGCTGGCGAATTGACCAATCAGATGATTCAGATGGGTCGCCACCACGGTGCTGGCTTCTACCACGGTAAAGCCCTGGATCTGCGCCTGCTCACGCAGCGCGCTGTCAATCCATACCGCTTCCAGCCCAAACGCCGGGTCGGTGGTTTTATCCCCCGCCAATTCACCCACCGCGTTGCCTGGGTTAATCGCCAGCCAACGTCCCGGTTGGGCTTCGCCGCTGCCGATTTCTACTCCCTTCATCAGGATGCGGTAACTGGCTGGCGGTAATTCGAGGTTGTCGCGAATGTGTACCACCGGCGGCAGGTAACCCATCTCCTGCGCGAACTTTTTACGGATGCCGCGGATACGGCCAAGCAGTTCGCCGTTTTGCTGGAAATCTACCATCGGGATCAATCGGTAACCGACTTCCATCCCCAGCGGATCTTCCAACTGCACGTCAGACCAACTGGCCTCTACCGCCTGCGGGTTGTCCTGCGTTATCGGCGCTTCCTGCTCTTTGGGAGCTTGCTGATCGCGCCCACGCAGCCACCAAGCCAACCCCAACAGAGCGGCGGTGAACAGCAGGAAGACCAGGTTCGGCATCCCCGGCACCATGCCAAGCAGGCCGAGCACTGCGGCGCTGAGTAACATTACGCGCGGATTGTTGAACAGTTGCCCGACCATTTGCTCGCCGACATCCTGATCGGTTGCCACGCGGGTCACGATAACGCCGGCCGCGGTCGAAATAACCAACGCCGGGATCTGCGCCACCAGGCCGTCACCGATAGTCAGCAAGGTATAGGTTTCCGCTGCCGTACCCACTTCCATCCCGTGCTGGATCACCCCGACCAGCAGACCACCGACCACGTTCAGTATCATGATCATCAGGCCGGCGACCGCATCGCCACGAACGAACTTACTGGCACCGTCCATCGAGCCGTAGAAGTCGGCCTCCTGCGTGACTTCAGAACGGCGTTTTTTCGCTTCTTCTTCACCGATCAAACCGGCGTTGAGATCGGCATCGATCGCCATCTGCTTACCCGGCATGCCGTCCAGTACAAAACGCGCGCCTACTTCGGCGATACGTCCGGCACCCTTGGTGATAACCATAAAGTTGATCAGCACCAGAATGATAAACACCACAATACCGATGGCGAAGTTACCACCCACCAGGAAGTGGCCGAAGGCTTCCACCACACGCCCGGCAGCGGCGGAACCGGTATGCCCTTCCATCAGGATAATGCGCGTCGACGCCACGTTGAGCGACAGGCGCAGTAAGGTCGAGAACAGCAAGATGGTAGGGAATGCGGCAAATTCCAGCGTGCGCTGGGTAAACATCGCTACCAGCAGCACCATGATTGACAAGGCAATATTGAAGGTGAACAACAGATCGAGGATAAATGCCGGCAACGGCAGCACCATCATCGACAGGATCATCAGAATCAGTATCGGGCCGGCCAATACCTGCCACTGCGTATCTTTAAAACTGCCCGGCAAACGAAGCAGGGCGGCCAAATTAGCCATTAGTGTCACTTTCTCCAGCAAAATCCAGTGCTTCCGGCACCGGTAAACGTTCAGGTTTTTTCGGGATCAGCCCACCTTCGCGCCGCCAGCGTCTTAGCTGGTAAACCCAGGCCAGTACTTCGGCCACGGCGGCATACAGGGTGGCGGGAATGTGTTGTCCAATCTCGCTGTGTCGATACAGCGCACGCGCCAGCGGCGGTGCCTCCAGCATCGGGATGCGGTGTTCCATACCCAGTTCGCGGATACGCAGCGCAATTTCGCCGGCGCCCTTGGCCAGCACCTTGGGCGCGCTCATTTTTTTGTCGTTGTACTGCAGTGCGACAGCGTAATGGGTTGGGTTGGTGACGATAACGTCGGCCTTGGGCACATCGGCCATCATGCGCCGCCTGGCGATGGCACGCTGCTGTTGGCGAATACGCCCTTTGACGTGCGGATCGCCCTCCTGGTCCTTGAACTCGTCGCGGATGTCCTGCTTGGTCATCTTCAACTTTTTGAAGTGGCTCCACAGCTGATAAAACACGTCAAACGCCACCATCGGCGTTAGCGCCAGCACCACCAGCAAACCGCAAAAGATGATCATCTGCAGCGCATTAGCGAGCGCGTCGAGCGGCTGTTGCGTTACCAGATGCAGCATCGCCGCCCAGTTGTGCCACAGATATAAACCGGTGACCCAGCCCACCAGCGTCGCCTTCAGGATGCCCTTCAGCAGCTCCGCCAATACCTGGCTGGAAAAGATCCGTTTCAGACCGGACAGCGGATTCATGCGCTTTAAATCGAACTTGAGCGATTTGCCACTGAGCAGCAGGCCGCCGAGCAGCATCGGCGCTGTGATGGCCACCAGCGTCAATCCTGCCATCACCGGCAACAGCGCCCATACCGCCTGGCGTAACAGCATCCCCAGTTGGCGCAGCATCTGTTTATCGTTGCTGACCATGCTGTGATCGAAATTCAGGCCCTGCGTCAGCATCATCGCCAACTGTTGCGACATATTGCTGCCAGCCACCCAGATAATCGATAAGCCCGCCACCAGCATCAACACCGACGTCAACTCGCGCGAACGCGGGATCTGGCCATCTTCGCGCGCCTTTTCCACCCGGTGGGGTGTGGGGGCCTCGCTCTTTTCCAGATCGCTGTCTTCAGCCACGGATGCGCTTCCTGTGCCGGGAGGGAATAAAATTGCCGCCAGCATGCCAAAAAATCGCGGATTTCATTGATGGAACAGCGGGGAAAAAGACGGGTTATTTGCGGGATGAGTGAATGACCCAGCGTTAAGACCCTTTCTGATACCTGGGACGCAGCAAAGCCGCGCCCCAGAGAACCTCAGAAACCCAGGCTGTCGAGCAGGTCGTCCACCTGCGCCTGGTTGGCGATCACACCGGCACCGTTCTGGTCGAGCTGCGGGCCATTAAGCAGGTTGTCGTTTGGCTTTTTCTCTTTCGCCGGCTGTTCAGGGATATTTTCCATCAGCACCATCAGCAACTGCTTTTCAATCTCCTGCACCACGTCCATCATGCGTTTGATCACCTGACCGGTCAGGTCCTGGAAGTCCTGTGCCATCATGATTTCCAGCAACTGGGCATTGGTGAATGACGTATGCTCCGGCACCTGCTCCAGGTATTGACGGGTGTCGGTGACCAGTTCACGCGCATCGTCCAGCTCAATCGGATCGGCGAACCAGTCGTCCCAGCGGCCTTTTAACGCCTTGGCCTCTGATTCCAGCGACGCCTGACGCGGTTGCGCGGCTTCCACACAGTTCAACGCCCGTTCCGCTGCCTGCGCCGTCATGGTGACCACGTAATCCAGACGATCGCGTGCATCCGGGATTGCCTCTGCCGCCTGGGCGATCGCCTGATCAAGCCCCAGTTCGCGCATGCTGTCGCGCAACATGCGCGTCAGTTGGCCAATGCGGGAGATAATCTCTCCCGCGGTTGCCGCATCGCTGGCAGGCATTGGAATGTCTCTCATCGCCCCTCTCCTTACATGCCCAGTTTTTCAAAGATCTTGTTGAGCTTTTCTTCCAGCGTTGCCGCCGTAAAAGGTTTCACCACGTAACCGCTGGCACCGGCCTGCGCCGCCGCGATAATGTTTTCTTTCTTGGCTTCCGCCGTGACCATCAATACCGGCATGCTCGCCAACGCGCCGTCGGCACGAATGGTTTGCAACAGCTCTAGACCGTCCATGTTCGGCATGTTCCAGTCGGAGACCACAAAGTCGAAATCACCGGCACGAAGTTTGTTCAGTGCGTCCGCGCCGTCCTCGGCTTCTTCAACGTTGTTGAATCCCAACTCTTTCAGCAAGTTTCTGACGATGCGACGCATAGTGGAAAAATCATCGACCACCAGAAACTTGAGGCTCTTGTCTGCCATTTTTACTCCAAGGTTTAACCGTTAAAGATGCAAAACAACTGCCGCCGTTTGGGTCATGCTCTTCAGTTAAGGTGTAATAGTCCCCTCTCCCTTGGGAGAGGGTGACTTTCACTCAAGCAACATCGTACAAATTTACAGCACTTTGCTTTTCTGATTGGCATAACACCATCGGGCGGCAACATAAAATTAAATACGTAATGCCTGGCCACCGGCAATTTGCGCCAGCATGCGTTGGCTCATGCGCTCCAGCTCCACCACTTCATTGACGCCACCGGTAGCAATCGCCTCGCGCGGCATACCGAATACCACGCAACTGGCTTCGTTCTGCGCCAGGGTATAAGCCCCGGCGCGATGCATTTCCAGCATGCCCATCGCGCCGTCATTGCCCATGCCGGTCAGGATCACGCCCACGGCATTGCGTCCGGCGTACTGCGCGACCGAGCGGAACAGCACGTCCACCGAAGGCCGGTGGCGATTGACCGCCGGGCCATCGTGCAGTTTCACCTGGTAATTCGCTCCGCTGCGGGACAACTCCAGATGGCGATCGCCCGGTGCGATATAGGCATGGCCCGGCAGCACGCGTTCGCCGTCTTCGGCCTCTTTCACCGTGATCTGGCACAGTTTGTTCAGTCGTTCGGCAAACGAACGGGTAAAGCCCGGCGGCATGTGCTGGGTAATCAACAGCGCCGGACTGGTGGCCGGCAACGGCTGCAGCACCTGACGGATCGCTTCGGTACCACCGGTAGAGGCGCCGATGGCGATCAGTTTTTCACTGCTCAACAGCGGTGCATGACTGAGGATCGCCGGGGCCGGGCTGCTGGAGCGCTGTGGTAACCGTGCCTTGGCCGCCGTGCGGATTTTTTCGGCAATCAGTTCGCTGTAGGCCAGCATGCCTTCACGAATACCCAACTGCGGTTTGGTGACGAAATCGACCGCCCCCAGCTCCAGAGCACGCAGCGTAATTTCTGAACCCTTGCCCGTCAGTGACGACACCATCACCACCGGCATCGGCCGCAGACGCATCAGTTTCTCAAGGAAATCGAGGCCATCCATGCGCGGCATTTCGACGTCCAGCGTCAGCACCTGTGGGTTAAATTTTTTGATCAGATCGCGTGCGACCAGCGGATCCGGCGCGCTCGCCACCATTTCCATATCGGGGTGACTGTTGACGATTTCGGTCATCAACTGCCGCATCAGGGCCGAGTCGTCCACGCACAATACTCTGATTTTATTCATTACCTCTCCTTGGTCAGGCCATACACGGTCTGCCCACGCAAGTAGAAATCCCGGCTGATCTGGCTGAAGTTCTCTGAATGACCGGCAAACATCAGGCCCCCAGGTTTAAGCAAGGGCACGAAGCGACGCAGAATGCGCTCCTGTGTCGCCTTGTCGAAATAGATCATCACGTTGCGACAGAAAATGGCGTCAAATTGCCCCGGCAGTGCCCATTCAGGGGCCAACAGATTGAGCGACTGAAAGTTCACCCGCCCCGCCAGTTCCGGCCGCACCCGCACCAACCCCTGATGCGGCCCGGTGCCGCGCAGGAAATAACGCTGCATCTGCGTCGGCGTCAGGGTGCGTAAGTCTTCCTGGCGATAAACGCCCGCTTCGGCCTTTTCCAGCACCTGAGTATCGATGTCGCTGGCCCACACCTGGCAACCGGTAGCGCGTTGCCCCAGCACTTCACTGAGCGTGATGGCGATCGAATAAGGCTCTTCGCCGGTCGATGCCGCAGTGCTCCACACGCAATAACCGTTAGGCCGCTGACGCGCATGCTCCGCCAGGATCGGGAAGTGATGCGCTTCGCGGAAAAAAGCCGTCAGGTTGGTGGTCAGCGCATTGATAAACGCCTGCCATTCGGCGCTGTTCGGATCGCTTTCCAATAGCGCCAGATAGTCACCAAAATCGTTCAGGCCCAACAGTCGCAGACGTCGTACCAAACGGTTGTAAACCATCTCGCGTTTGTGCTCTGCCAGCACGATACCGGCGCGCTGGTAAATCAGCTGGCTGATGCGGCGGAAATGCACATCCAGCAACGGCAGACGCTGTACCATCTGCGTCAATAAGGTCGCAGGGTCTCGGTTAGGGGTCGAGGGTGCCGGCTTCATACCATCTCACTCAATAAAAACGGGCTGCTTATGCGGTTTGACAATCTGGGGCTTCCTTTACCACGGGTGAAACTGCGTTTTGAGAGTTGGCCGGGGCGGTGAAGTTATCGTCCGCCAGGCGGAATACCGACACCGCGTCGGCCAGGGTAATCGCCTGTTCTTCCAGCGCGACGGCCGCCGAGGCCGCTTCCTCCACCAATGCGGCATTTTGTTGTGTAACCTGATCCATCTGGGTGACCGCCTGCGTCACCTGTTCGATGCCGCGGCTCTGCTCATCAGACGCCGAGGCGATCTCTCCCATAATGTCGGTCACCCGGGTGACCGAACGCACGATGTCCTGCATGGTGGCACCGGAGTTTTCCACCAGCACCGACCCTTGCTTGACGCGGCTGACCGACTCGTCGATCAGGCCTTTGATTTCTTTCGCCGCCTGCGCACTTCGCTGCGCCAGATTGCGTACTTCACCGGCCACCACCGCAAAACCTCTGCCCTGCTCACCGGCACGCGCCGCTTCAACCGCCGCGTTCAACGCCAGGATATTGGTCTGGAAGGCAATGCCGTCGATCACGCTGGTAATGGCGCCAATCTTCTGCGAACTGTTGGCAATGTCGTGCATGGTGGTGACAACGTCGCCCGCCAGCTCGCCGCCCTTGGCCGCGGTGGTGGAGGCGTCACGCGCCAGTTGTGAAGCCTGGCGTGCATTATCGGCATTCTGTTTCACCGTGGCGGTCAACTGCTCCATGCTGGCAGCGGTTTCCTCCAGCGAGGCCGCCTGCTGCTCGGTACGGGAAGAAAGATCGTTATTGCCCTCGGAAATTTCCTGCAGGCCAATCAGGATCGATTCCGCCCCGTCGCGTACCGCACCCACGGTGCCAATCAGTGACTGCTGCATACGCTGCAGGCTGGCGAACAATTGACTGATTTCGTTACGGCCATACACCTGGATCGGCGTGGCCAGATCGCCGGCGGCAATGCGGTCAAAATGACTGCGCATGATATTCAGCGGCCGTACCAACATGTTACGCAGCCACCACATGGCACTGCCGGTGACTACGATCAGCATCAGTACCGCACCGGCCACCAGCCAGCCGGACAGGGTGAAGGAGCGTTGATTCGCCGCATTGGCTTCACTGACGTTGGCGCTCACCAGTTGCAGATACTGGACAAAATCGGCTTCAAACAGGTCCTGGGTTTTCTGCGTCGGCTGGTCCATAAACGCCTGCAGGTTATCGTTCTCCAGGAAGCCAATCAGCTCGCGCAGGGTATTGCGCAGCCGGTCATAGCTGGCCTTGGTGGTTGCCGTCAGCTGTTGTTCCTGTTCGCTGTTACGCGGTACCGCCAGGAACTGGTTGAAATAGAGGTCGGCTTTTTGCAGTGAACTACGCGCGTTGCCCATCAGCGCATTGACCTGATCCTGCGGCAGCTTGAGCGCCGCGCGGGTTCCGGCGCGATTGAGCGTATTGCGAGCCTGTAACAGCGATACCCAGCTCAGGCTGAGGGCATCGCGCTGCTGGCTGCCGAGGGTGATCAGATTCAGGTTGTGATTATCGGAACGAAAAGCGGTGTACGACAGGCCGCTGGTGGCCAACTGCATAACACAAAAAGTCATCAACAACAGAAACAGACTGGTAGAGACGCGGATTCGGTTAAACACTGTGAACCTCCTTGCAGCCGGCCGGTGGCCAGCTCAGATTTCTGGCCAGGCGGGGAAACGGGTTTTCTCCTGCCTTGAGCCAATCGGCCAACGGGGAATCGGCCTCCCCCTGAAAGGCAGGAGGCCCAATGCCGGTTAGAACGTTTCCCAGTTATCCTGCGGATCGCTGGCGTTCATTTTTTTATGATTGAGTACCGGGGTCACTGTTGCCTTGCTGCTGACGGGCATTTTGAATTCGTCCTGGCCTGCCGCTTTCAGACGGAATACCGCCACGGATTGGGTCAGCATGCTGGCCTGCTCTTCCAGCGCCGCAGCAGCAGACGCGGACTCTTCCACCAACGAGGCGTTCTGCTGGGTGACGCGGTCCATTTCCGCTACCGCCTGGCCGACCTGATCGATACCACGGCTTTGTTCGTCGGACGCCGAGGCAATCTCACCCATGATGTCGGTAACGCGGGTGACGGCATTGACGATATCGCCCATGGTTTCACCGGCGCTTTCTACCAGTACCGAGCCCATATCGACGCGATTGACGGAGTCTTCGATCAATCCTTTGATTTCCTTCGCCGCCTGGGCACTGCGCTGTGCCAGATTGCGCACTTCGCCTGCTACCACCGCAAAACCACGGCCCTGTTCACCGGCGCGTGCCGCTTCTACCGCCGCGTTCAATGCCAGGATGTTGGTCTGGAAGGCAATACCGTCGATCACGCCGGTAATGTCGGCAATTTTCTGCGAACTACCGGCGATGTCATGCATGGTTTGCACCACATTGGCTACCACCTTGCCGCCTTTCTGCGCGGTTTCGGAGGCGCTCAACGCCAGTTGGCTGGCCTGACGAGCATTTTCGGCGTTCTGTTTCACCGTAGCGGTCAGTTGCTCCATGCTGGCAGCGGTTTCCTCCAGCGAGGCGGCCTGCTGTTCAGTACGTGAAGAGAGGTCGTTGTTGCCGGCGGCAATTTCAGATGCGCCGCTATAAATAGCGTCGGCCCCCTGACGCACACCGCTAACGGTGTCGATCAGTTCGTTTTGCATATGCTTGAGGCTGGCGGCCAGTACGCCCATTTCATTGCGGCTGGTCACTGCGATCGGCTGGGTTAAATCGCCGGCGGCAATCATTTTGATGTGTTCGATCATGCGATTCAGCGGACGCACCAGAATGTGATGAATACCGCTCCACACCAGAACAATCACTGCCAGTACCGTCAACAGCACCACCGCCAGCGTCCAGATAGCGAAGTTGAAGGAGTGGTTACTGTCTTCCACTGCGCTCTGGTAAAGCTTGTCGTTTTGCGCCAGATAGGTGTTGTAGATATCTTCGAACGCGTCCTGATAGCTTTGCGTCGGCTGGTCAAAGAAGGCGTTGATTTTGCCCTCGCCCAGTAACACCGTCAGTTCGGTCAAGGCACCGTGAAGAATGCCGTATTGCTGTTTGAGCTTTTCGGCCGACTGCAAGTCCTGGCGGGCATTGAGAGGGATTTTGTCATAGGCGGCATAGTGTTGTTCCGCCACCACCAGGTTGCTTTTGGCTCGCGCCAGCAGCTCGGCGACGGTAGCACCGCTGCCAATATTATTGGTATCCATCATGTGGCGGATACCGGCACGGTTTAGCGTGTTGCGCGCCTGCAGCAGATTGACCCAGCTTTCGTTCAGCTCGGATTGTTGCTGACGAATGGTCTGCAATACGGTGAAGTTTTCTTTATCATTCTTCAGTGAGGAGAAGAAGAGCCCGCCTGAAACCAGCTGCAAGGCGCCAAATAACACCAGCACCAGTAACAGGCTGGTGACCACCTTCATACGATTAAACATGTTTTCCCTTGATAAACGCCCGCGCGGACAGGCCCTGATTACGTTGACTGACAGAGTTATCGGCGCAGCGGGGAAGAACTTTATGCGGGGAGGTAACTATTTTTATGTAGGGTTTTGATGCAAAGGTTGCCTTTGAGCCTGAGATACCCGGGCCTAGCGCACCGAGGGGCGGCTCCGGCAGCTAAAGCTGCTACGACCCCTTCGGCACGCTCTCCCTAATAACGGGCAATGTTAGCCGCCTTAAAGGCGCGGTATACAGCGCCCCTACGCTGAATGCTATCGGCGGATCAGGCGCTTTTCGCCACGCTGTCGACCAGGGACATCTCTTCGCTGCTCAGCAGCTTTTCGATATCCACCAGAATCAGCATACGGTCACCCAACGAACCCAGGCCGGTCAGGTATTCGGTCGCCAGCGTCACGGCAAATTCCGGTGCCGGACGGATCTGCTCGGTGGTCAGCGACAGCACGTCGGATACGCCGTCAACCACAATACCCACCACCCGTTGGCCAAAGTTCAGCACGATCACCACGGTGTTTTCATCGTAAGACACATCCTGCTGAGCAAACTTCACCCGCAGGTCGATAATCGGCACAATCACGCCGCGCAGGTTGGTGACGCCCTTGATAAAGGCCGGAGTGTTGGCGATGCGGGTAACCTGATCGTATCCGCGGATCTCCTGCACCTTGAGGATATCAATGCCATATTCCTCATTGCCCAAGGTAAAAATCAGGAATTCTTGCCCTACCGTTTCGCCAGCCAGTTTGCTGACGGTTGCCAGTCCTGCCATGTCATTCACCCTTCAAATCAATAGATTAATTATTATGCGGCCGCGTCGGTCTGACGCTGTTCACGGTTCAGCGTTTGCAGCGCCGAGACATCGACAATCAGCGCCACGCTGCCATCGCCGAGAATAGTGGCGGCGGAAATCCCCGGCACTTTGCGATAGTTGCTTTCCAGATTCTTCACCACGACCTGATGCTGACCGACCAATTGATCTACCAGCAACGCATAGCGACGACCGGCACTTTGCAGGATCACCACAATGCCCTGAGTGGCATCGGTTTTGGCGCCTGCCACTTCGAACACCCGGAACAGTTCCACCAGCGGCAGATATTCACCGCGCACCTGCAACACTCGCTCGCCACCGGCCAATGGATGCAGGTCTTCGGCCTGCGGCTGCAGTGATTCCATCACCGCGTTGAGCGGCAGAATAAACACTTCGTCGTTCACCTTGACCGACATACCGTCGAGGATCGCCAGCGTCAACGGCAGCAGGATGCGGATCGCGGTCCCCTTGCCTGCCTGAGAATGGATTTCTACATGCCCACCCATCTCCTGAATATTTCGCTTCACCACGTCCATGCCGACGCCACGCCCGGACACATCGGTGACCTGTTCGGCAGTGGAAAAGCCCGGAGCAAAGATCAACATACCGACGTCTTCATCGCTCATGCTGTCACTGACCGCCAGCCCCTGCGAGGCCGCCTTAGCGAGAATTTTCTCGCGGTTCAGACCGGCGCCGTCGTCGGTCACCTCGATGCAGATATTGCCGCCCTGGTGTTCCGCCGACAGGATCAGATTACCCACCGCCGATTTGCCGGCGGCGACGCGCGTATCGGGATCTTCAATACCGTGATCCAGGCTGTTGCGCACCAGGTGGGTCAAGGGGTCGATGATGCGTTCGATCAGGCTCTTGTCCAGTTCGGTCGAACTGCCCTGCAGCTGCAACTCCACCTGTTTATTCAGTTTGCCGGCCAGATCGCGCACCAACCGCGGGAAGCGGCTGAACACGTACTCCATCGGCATCATACGAATCGACATCACCGACTCTTGCAGGTCACGCGCATTGCGTTCCAACTGGCTCATGCTGTTGAGCAGGTCGCCGTGATTCACCGGATCCAGGCTGCCCGAACGCTGCGCCAGCATCGATTGGGTGATCACCAGCTCACCGACCAGATTAATTAACTGGTCCACTTTCTCTACCGCGACGCGGATACTGGTGGATTCGCTGGCCTTGGCCCGTGGTTTGGCGACTTCGACAGCCGCAGGTGCCGGTTTGACCACCGGTGCTGTCGCGGCGGCAGGCGCTGATGGTGCGGCGACGACAGGCGCTGACTGTAGCGGTGCGGCAGGCGCGACTTCGGCCTGCGACGGCGTAGCGAAGCTGATTTGCTCCGGTTCCAGCACAAAACAGAGCACCGCGCTGATGTCATCTTCGCTGGCGGAGGTCAGCAGCGTCACTTCCAGACTGTTTTCGGTCTGCTGCGGGTTTTTCACCTCGCCCAGATTCCCCAGCTCTTCGAGCATCAGCGGGACTTCGCTGGATTTGAGGCCACTCAGGCAAATTCGCATCCCGCCTTCGATCGCCGCAGGTACCGCGACGGCATGTTCCGTGGCCGGATGCGCTGCGGGGGCATCCTGTTGCTGTGCGTCCAACGCCAGCTGCCGCAACGCCTGGCAGATGTATTCAAAACTGTCGGCGTCAGGTTTTTGTGACGTCTTATAGGCGTCCAGTTGCTCCTGCATAATGTCTTTGGTTTCCAGAAACAGGTTGATAATCTCGGTGCTCAGGCTCATTTCCTGACGCCGCGCACCATCGAGCAGGTTCTCCAGCAGATGGGTGGTTTCCTGCAGTACCGTAAAACCAAAGGTAGCCGCCCCGCCCTTTATAGAGTGCGCTGCGCGGAAAATGGCGTTCAGCGGCTCAATGTCCGGTGCCAGTGGATCCAACTCCAGCAGGTGTTGCTCCATATCGGCCAGCAACTCGTCTGCTTCATCAAAAAAGGTCTGATAAAACGCACTAATATCCATGCTCACGGGATCACCTCTGCTGTGAGTCGCTGTTAGTCGGTACTGGGTCAGCCGCCGGCTGCTCCGGTGCAATGAGGGTGGCCGGAGCCGTCGCCGCCGGGGCCAGCGATTTTAGTTCGACCGGCTGAGCGACCTCGATTGCGTTGCTTTCGCCATTTTCGTGTTCAATGCCCTGCTGGGTTTGCTTGTTCAGCACCAGCACGGTGATGCGGCGGTTGATGGCGTCATCGGCGCCGTGCTGTTTCAGGCTCATGGTGGCAGCCATGCCCACCACCCGCAGCACCTTCCCTTCCGACAGCCCACCGGCAATCAGCTCACGCCGGGAAGCATTGGCGCGATCGGCCGAAAGCTCCCAGTTGCTATAACCCCGCTCTCCCGTGGCGTAAGGAATGTCGTCGGTGTGGCCGGACAGGCTGATTTTATTCGGCAGATCATTGAGGATCGGGGCAATCGCCCGCAGGATGTCACGCATATAGCTTTCAACCTGCGCACTGCCGGTTTTGAACATCGGGCGGTTCTGACTATCGATGATCTGAATGCGCAGACCTTCATCCATCATGTTGATCAGCAGATGCGGACGCAGCGCTTTCAACCGTGGATCGGACTCAATCAGCTCATCGAGTTTTTCCCGCAGCTTGTTCAAGCGCAGTTCCTCGTCGCGCTTCTCCAGCGTATCAATCTGCCTTTTCACCAGTCCGTCTTGCTGAGTCGGGTCATCGCCACCGCCGGGGATCGGGCTGCTTTCCGAGCTGCTCTTGTCGCCACTGGTCAGCGCCACTTTTAGCGGCGTGCGGAAGTATTCGGCAATTTGCGTCAGTTCCTGCGGACTGGCGATCGCCAGCAGCCACATCACCAGGAAGAACGCCATCATCGCCGTCATAAAATCGGCGTAGGCAATCTTCCAGGAGCCGCCATGATGACCGGCCTGATGCGACTTGCGTTTTCTGACCAAAACAACCGGGTGATTCTGCTTCATGCCTGTTCTTCTTCCGTCGCCTGCTGTGCCGGCGCTTTCACCCGGCGCACATGTTCTTCCAGCTCGACGAAGGACGGACGCTCGGTGGTGTACAGGGTTTTACGGCCAAATTCGACGGCAATCTGCGGTGCGTAACCATTCAGGCTGGACAGTAAAGTGACCTTGATGCACTGCATCATTTTGACGTTTTCAGCGCTTTTCTGCCGCAGCAGGGTGGCCAACGGCGAGATAAAACCGTAGGCCAGCAAAATACCGAGGAAGGTACCGACCATGGCGTTGGCGATCAACGCCCCCAACTCGGCCGCCGGGCGATCGGCCGAGGCCAGCGCATGCACCACCCCCATCACCGCCGCAACAATGCCGAAAGCCGGCAACGAATCACCGACCATCGCCAGGCTGCCTGCCGGGACTTCGCTTTCCTGTTCAAAGGTTTCGATCTCTTCGTCCATCAACGCTTCGATCTCAAACGCATTCATGTTGCCGCTCACCATCAGCCGTAAGTAATCGGTAATAAACTCCACTAGGGTGTTATCGGCAAGAATGCGCGGATAATTAGAGAAAATTTCACTTTCTTGCGGATTATCAATATCGAACTCGAGGGACAGCATGCCCTGCTGACGAGATTTGGCCAGCAGCAGGAAGAGCAGCGCCATCAGGTCCATATATAAATCTTTACTGTATTTCGAACGACGCATCAGCTTGGGAATGGCACGCAGCGTGGATTTTATCGCCTTACCGTTGTTTCCCACGATAAAAGCGCCGATACCCGCGCCGCCGATAATCAAAAATTCTGCCGGCTGATAAAGCGCGCCCAGATGGCCCCCCACAATCAGGTAGCCCCCAAAGACCGCACCCAATACCACGAGATAACCCAAAATAACTAGCACACGCATTCCTTAAATTAACAATGTGGATGGAAGGTGGGATAAGCGCGCGTTTGAGACGCACCGACGCAGCAGTCTGGGCTGCGTCGATGGGTTCGGTATGCCGAACCTTGCGTGTCACAAATCGATTTAAGCCTGGATAAACCGGCGCTGTCGCCGGCTCAAATCGCGCGTTTAACCTGCTCGTCCAGCAGTTGAGGAATAATATCGGCCAGTTGCGGCGAAAGTTTACGTCTTTTTACTGCGCGGGATGGGGGCTGGCATAAACTGCATACAAAACTGTTCAACGGCTGGTGCGCGTGGGTGATAAAAGTGCCGCCACAGCAGTTGCAGGCCGAGAGCTGCAGCATACCGCTATCGACGAAACGCACCAGTGTCCAGGCACGGGTCAACGCCAACAACGGCGGTTCTCCCGGTTGGTGCGGACACTGTTCCAGATACAAACGATAGGCTTTAATCACCGCCTCAACGCCAGTGCAGTGCCCACTCTTCATCAGGAAACTGTAGGCGTTATAAAACATCGATGAATGGATGTTCTGTTCCCAGGTCATAAACCAGTCGGTCGAGAACGGCAACATCCCTTTCGGCGGCGGACTGCCGCGCAACTCCTTATACAACTTGATCAAACGCCCACGGCTGAGCTGAGTTTCACTTTCCAGCATCTGCAAACGGGCGCCCAGCGTGATCAGCTCCATTGCCAGCTGAATGTCCTTGGCTTCCTGAACAATACTTTTCTCTGCCATCTTCAAGCTCTTTTCTTCGTCGCACTACCGTCTTTAGCCGATAGTTCTTGCAGTAAGTGGCTTGATAGCAAAATGCCGGTATGGATTTGCTGCAGATCGTCCACGCGCGACTCTTTCGTCAGGCGCTCGATCGTCTGGTGATCGTTAAAACGGAATTGGCAGACCAACTGGTTGGTCTCAGCCAGTTTGACCATTTGTGGCAACGTGAGTTGAGCGAGCGCATCAGCCATGGTCTCGTCGATCCCCAGACGGAACATTGCCGATGCTTTTTCATCATTAATCAGACGCTGTGCTAAAAGTAAATATGACAAATTGATGTCATAAATATGCTTAAGTAATTCAGACGTACCCATATTCCCCATCCCGACAGACTATGTTTAAAAACATACGCTGGGTGATAATTTTTATCGCCCGTGACCTGGGTTTGTTCCCTAAATTGGCAAATGAATCCCTGAATAACGACCGTTATAAATTTTTCAACATCACTAAATTCGGACCGTCATTCAGTATTTGATACGTGCGTAAACCAACGTGTATGGATGTACAGCATTTTGCTTCAGCAGTGTTTAATCACCGTGAAACTATTTTTACAAAATTAATAAGATTATTCCTAATGCAGCGCAACTCTACCCCCGAACCATTAGCACACACAATGTAAGTGAGAGGCAATTTTAAATACAATGTGATCTGCGTCACAAAAATAAAAAATAATTAAGCCAAATATCGCATTTATAGTGTTTTTTTTGACCTTATTTTTGTTCGCAAAATCACCACAGGTAAAAAAACGTCTAAAAAACAATGTATATAAGCCAAAAAAATATCGTTTTTAGATCAATTCGAACAAAAGCATAACCAAACTAAAATAACAGAACAAAAATCTGCTCGTAGCCGATAAAGACAGTATAAATAACCATTTTCCGACGAATAAACTATCCGCATTGAAAAGTAACTCACGTAAACTATATGGTTTTAGGGTTTCGGATTTGACTTAAAATTCGAGTCATTGGCTGTTTTAATTTTCAGCTAATGATCCAATCAGGTTAACAATGTCTCGTTGAGGTTGTGAACAAGAAAGCAGAGGTAACCATATGTTTCATGATCATGGGAATGAAAGCGGCAGGTTTCGGATGTTTTTTGGCTAAAATTATCTCAAAACGATTTATCGGCGGTATTAATTAAAACTTTAATCATTTTTTATCGTTAGTTAAAAATGATTGAAACCTCACTTCATGTTTATCGGTCATTAAAAACCCCCGTATAAAATAAAACGTAGTTTCGTTTTATTTTATACGGGTTTCATATATACCCAGTAGATTTCACGTTGCAGCCAGGCAGTCGCTCACTCATGCTGAAGAAGAGTTGTCAGGTTGGCACTAATGGGAATGAAAAAGCTCGGGTTGGCATCCCCCCTCCTCTGTGATCCCAAGAGCAAGGCATGTCGCATTTGCACAAGTCGGGGGAAAGGCGCCCGCCCGCCTTGCCGCCCGGACTTTTTAAGCCTGAGACTTTCCCTATTTTGTATGCCGATCGACAGCCAGGCATTGCCGACAATCCACGGGCATATTATTATTTGCAGCGCAGGGTCAACTTGCGCGCAGCCATTTATTACCGTATTGAAATTTATTTATTTGAAATTAATTTTTCAGGTCGCACATCACACTTTTGCTGCTGTCATGATGACAGGGTGATGTTTCTTCGTCCGACAACAACTCTTAACAGGCTATATTTTAATCATGACCGATACCCTGGATTACCTGATGACATTCCGCAAATGCACCAGTTTGGACAGCGTGGAAAAGGTGTACGACAAGCTCAATTATTCCATTGATAATGATATTGAAATCAGCAACATGTACCGTGCTGCCGATCACCGTCGTGCCGAGCTGGTTGCCGGAAAACTGTTCGACTTGGGCAAGGTACCAAAAACTCTGTGGGCGCAGGTGCTATAATTTTTTTATTACGCGCGCGTGTCTGTTGATCTTTTATTGCTAAATAACGGCAATGCCCCATGATTTATTGACGCGCGTGATACAAAACACATTTATTAGTTTCGCCAGGTTCTACCCTTTTACCCTAACAACAGGAAACAGGAGTGGAAGATGGGATATCAAAACGTTTTGGTTACCGTCGCCGTAGCGGCAGACAGCCATCGCCTGGTTGAAAAAGCCGTCTCCATCGTGCGCCCCTACAACGGCAAAATCACCCTGCTGAGCATGATCGCCAATCCAGAAATGTACAATAACTTCGCCGGGCCGATGTTGGGCGATCTGCGTGCCTTAATGGAGGAGGAAACTCTGTTGTTTATGGAAGAATTACGCCTGCGGGCCGATTATCCAATAGCCGATACGCTGATCGTCCACGGCGAGTTGGGTGACAGCCTCAACTACGCCAGCCAGCGGCAGACCTATGATCTGGTGGTTTGCGGCAATCATAGCGACAGCATGATGAACAAGGTTTCCTGCTCTGCAGCACGCTTTATCAATACCAGTCATATCGACGTACTGATCATACCTCTTTAACGCTGAGCACATTCGGCTATTTCCTCTGGTCAATGATTGACTAGACTTGGGATTCCATCCGCATAAGGAATGTCTGATGTCCCAGTCTATGCAACACAACCGCCGTTTTTTACTTGCCTCACGCCCGCATGGTGAGCCTACCGCAGACAATTTCCGCCTGGAAAAAGTGGCGACGCCGCAACCAGCTGCTGGCCAGGTACTGTTACGTACCGTCTATCTGTCACTGGATCCCTACATGCGCGGCCGGATGAGCGATGCCCCTTCTTACGCGCCACCGGTAGAGATCGGTGAAGTGATGGTTGGCGGCACGGTATCGCGTGTTGTTACGTCACAGCATCCCGACTTCAAACCCGGTGACTGGGTGTTGGGCTATGACGGCTGGCAGGATTATGCTTTATCTGACGGCAGTGGCTTGCGTAATCTCGGTCCGGACCAGAAACACCCTTCCCGCCTGCTCGGCGTCCTGGGCATGCCGGGCTTCACCGCCTATATGGGCCTGTTGGATATTGGTCAGCCGAAACCCGGTGAAACCCTGGTGGTTGCTGCCGCCAGCGGCGCCGTCGGATCGGTCGTCGGACAGGTCGCCAAACTGAAGGGTTGCCGCGTGGTCGGCGTGGCCGGCGGTAAAGAGAAATGCCGCTATGTGGTAGAAGAGCTGGGCTTTGATGCCTGTGTCGATCACCGGGCGCCTGATTTTGCCGAGCAGCTGGCCGCAGCCTGCCCGCAAGGTATCGACATTTACTACGAGAACGTCGGCGGTGCGGTGTTTGATGCGGTGATCCCGCTGCTCAATACCCAGGCGCGTATTCCGGTGTGCGGCATTATCGCCCACTACAACGCCACCGACTTGCCTGCCGGCCCGGATCGCCTGCCGATGCTGCAGGGGCTGATTCTGCGTAAACGCATCCGCATGCAGGGCTTCATTATTTTTGATGACTATGCAGAAGGCTTTGGCGAATTCCTGCAGCAGATGGGCGAGTGGGTCGAGCAAGGGAAAATCAAATTCCGCGAAGATCTGGTCGACGGACTGGAGAATGCGCCACAGGCGTTGATCGGCCTGCTGCACGGCAAGAACTTCGGCAAGCTGGTGATCCGCGTCGGCGACGAATAACGCTAAAACTGCTACGGGTCGAAAATGAGTTCGACCCGATTTAACTCATCGATGATGCCGGCGGACGCAGCATGCGGCGCCCCTACCATGAAACACTGAACACTTTACCGGCACCTCAATGCAGCGCTCCCCCGGTGATGGTTAAATCTTCCCCCACCGTCAGCGCGGTATGCACAATACTGCGCACCGCCGCGATCATCGTCGCTAATGCCATACTTGGTTTTCCCGGATGATTGACCGCCAGCTCATGGCTGTAGGGAATATGGATAAAACCGCCCTTGATCGCCAAATTATGGCTGGCGATATGGTGACTCAGGCCATAAAAAAGCTGGTTGCAGTTGTAGGTCCCCGCCGTATGCGAAACCACAGCCGGAATGCCTGACTGACGCAGATGATGCACAATCGCCTTCACCGGCAGCGTGGAAAAATAGCCCACCGGGCCGCCCTCCACTACCGGTATATCTATCGGTTGTTTACCGGCATTATCAGGAATACGGGCATCGATCAGGTTGATGGCCACCCGCTCAATGGAGATTTCACCGCGCCCACCCGCCAGCCCCAGACAGATAACCACCTTTGGGCGCAACTCTTCAATCGCGGCAATGAGCTGCTGGCTGGACAAACCCAGCACGCAAGCCAATTGACGTACCACCACCTCCGCACCCGCCACCTGTTCCCCGGCCAGAGCTTGCGCGACCTGCCATGAAGGATTAATCGCGTCGCCGTCAAACGGCTCTATACCCGTCACTAATACCCTGTCCATCGCCACACCTATGTTGTTATTGAATCAGCGTGCTCTCAGCCTAAACAACGCGGTATGATTCTGGAAATGGATTATCTGTATATAGAGTATTCATAATATGAATTTATCCAACGTCGATCTCAATCTTCTGGTGGTGTTTGAGGCGTTGTACCAAACGCGTAATGTCACCGTCGCCGGCCAACGCCTGAACCGCGCTCAACCCTCGGTAAGTAATGCGCTGGCCCGACTTCGTACCCTGTTTGACGATCCATTGTTCGTTCGCAGCGGCGGCGGCATGCTGCCCACCGCCCGTGCTCACCAACTGATGCTGCAGATACAACCGGTGTTGGAACAGATCCATCAGGCATTAACGCCGCCGACCCGTTTCGATCCGGCAACGGCCAGCCAGCGCCGTTTTAGGCTGGCAGCCGGTGATTATGCGGATATCACACTGTTACCCACCATCATCAGTCGGCTGCGTCAGGCGGCGCCCGGTATTGATATCCGCGTATCACGGCTGGATCGGCGCACGGTGGTGCAACAGCTTGAACGTGGAGAGATAGATGTCGCCCTCGGCGGGCATCTTGAAGTGCCGGAAGGCATGCTGGTGCAGCCGTTATTTAACGAGAGTTTCACCTGTATCGCCAGCCGACATCACCCACAGATAGCGGCCGAAAGCTGGAGTTTGCAGCAATACATTGGCCTGCCCCATGCGCTTTATGCACCGTCGGACGACGGTTCAGCACGCGGGATCATCGATCAGAGGTTGACTGAAATGGGGCTGGCGCGGCGGGTCGCCGCGACGTTTTCACATATTGTCGCGCTGCCTGCCGTGGTGGCGGGTAGCGATCTGATAGCCACCCTTGCCACCAGCGTTGCCCGGCAATTTGCCGATCCTTCACGAATTCAGTTCCTGCCGCTCCCCAGTGAATTGGCTATGCCTGCCTTCCCTATCGAATGTGTCGCCGGCCGACAGGTTAAACGCGATCCTGCGCTGGCATGGTTATGCGACACTCTCAGCCAGCTAAATCTTCCTTCTTTTCACCGTTAATCATCCACTCTGCTGTTTTAACAACCAAGCCAGGCGCCCCAGCGCGAGTGGCTTCGCGTCCAGACAAATAGGAATCCTCCTAAATTACATTCCGCTTATTTATATATGTGATCATCTTTACCCTGCAAATGGTAAGCACATAAAACAGCCTGTCACTTTTTTTTCGTTAAAAAATAGTTGTTATTTAAGTACATTGGCTTAAGTGTTACATAATTATTTCATGGTATTACCAATGACCCACTAAAGGCACACACAAAAACCAATTAAACATAACACCATGTTTTATATGCATTAAAAACAAAACGTGAGTAAGCTAACGAATTAAACATTGATCCAGAAGGTTATTTTGCAAATTTTCAGGGCTATTGTAGACTGCAGACTCTCTGTTTATATGTAAACTTTGTTAAATTTTTCGTCAGACCATGTCTCAAATCGTGACAAATACGCTATCGGGATCGCGCGTCAACTCTCGTGCGGTAGCCATGCCTAAAGCCATGGATAGTACGAATTAACTTATCATTACTCAATTCCCTCAACCCTGTTTAGCCACGGTTTAAGAACCTTCCGGGAGGGGAGATTCACTGGGATTTTTGAGTCTTGAAAACCTGACCACCGCCCCTACAAAACCACGACGTACAAGCAGCCAAAACATCAAGATTGTGAAGTAGCCTGATATCTATTAAACCGAAAAACGGGATTGTTTTTGAGCGATGCAGCCAACTGTTCGCTGATATCTACAGGAAGCCTGACACACACAATGAAACTCATAAAAACATTGCGTCCAAGCGTGCCTTATCGTTCTTGCCACCGGCAGGAACAACATCACCCGGATGTCTCCATTTTGGTGCAAACCGACATGGGGGTTTCCCCGCGTCTGCGCCCTGAGCCTGAACTACGGCAACTCGCCAGCGAGGAGCTACGGCTTACACAGTGGCGTCCTCAGCCCGTCATTCTCAAAGCCAATCTCCATCTGCAAAACTCCACGACTGCATTGGGCATCTACACCGCGCCCAGTCGGTCAGAGATATTGCTGTTTGCCCCCTGAAATAGACGTTTTTATTACACAGCCCTTCATGTCATTTCTGCCCATAAAAAGATCAAAGAGGATATTGTGAAAACACGGATTGCCCTAACGCTGCTAACCGCCCTGACGCTTGCCGGTTGTTCCACCCCGCCACCGCCGCCGCCGGCTCTCGATATCAACGCCATGATCAGCAGTGAAGTGGACGGCGTAAAACTTCAGCACCGCGCAGCCATCAAGGCTCCGCAACAGTTCAAACCTATCGGCAAGGAATACCGCAGCCTGTATGCGGCCAGCATCATGAGTAGCCCGGGTTACAGCGGCAGCGCCGTCGGCAGCCTGGACAATGCCGCCGCGTTTTATGTGCTGGGGGAAGTCGAAAACAATTGGCTGGCGATCACCGAGGCCGAAGGTGGAAACCTGATGGGCTACATCCAGGCCAACGCCGGCGTACCGGTTTCGCGCTACAAATCGACGCTGCGTAAAGATTTACCGCGTCGTAATCGTGCTACCCGGCAGGACTGCGTGAAAGTCGGCGGTGACAGCAAAGCCTGTAAAGACAGCGGTTCTGCCACCTGGATCCTCCAGTAGTTTCCCCCTGGTTGACGAGACTCACCATGATAACAACACCCACCACCTCCCGCTGGTGCGGGATAGTGTTCCTGCTGTTGGGCGCATTGGTGCTCAACGGCTGCATGTCTTCTGCCAAGAGCGTGCCCTCGCGTTATAGCCTGGTCTTCGATGCCGACAGCCAGGTGAACGCCTCGGCAGGCCAACGACCGGCACCGATAAAGATTCGGGTACTGCTGCTACGTTCCGATGCGGAATTTATGGACGCTGACTTCTTCAGCCTGCAGAGCGATGCCAAAAGCGTGCTCGGCGCCAGCCTGCTGGACAGCGACCAATTCTTCCTGACCCCGGGCCAAAGGGGCAAGAAACTCGGCGGCCAAAGCACGCTCGAAACTCGTTATATCGGCATCATCGCCGAATATCAGAACCTCGATGGCAAAGCCTGGCGCATTTCACTGCCGCTACCGGAACCGACCGAGACCAATTTCTACAAGGTGTGGCAATTCTCACCGGATGAGCTGGAAGCCCACATTGTGGCAGGCATTAATGGCCTGCACTCCGTGAAAGATCCCGACTGACCTGCAGCCAGGGCCAAGCGAAGTAACTATAGGTGTGACGATGAAAGATGCTCATAAGGTCGTCTGGACTGAAGGGATGTTTTTGCGCCCTCATCATTTCCAGCAGGCGGAAAACTATCTCGAAAACTACATGCGTAATTGGGGCCAGGCCCACCAGGGTTATTTTTGGGGCTTCCTCCAGCTGGATTTGGATCAAACCTTGCTGCGTCAGGGCAAAATTGCGCTTAACGCTGCCAGTGGCATCATGCCGGACGGCACGCCCTTTCGTTTTTCCGGCGCCCAACAGGCGCCTGCTCCGCTGGCCATTGCCGAAAACAAGACCGGCGAAAACGTGGTTCTGGCATTGCCAACCTACCGCGCGGGCCGTGAAGACGTGATTTTTCAGGAAGCACCGGACGCGCTGGCGCGTTATCTGGCCTATGAAAACGAAGTCGACGACCTGAACGCCGTTTCGGTCGGCAGCGCGGCATTGCAGTTTGGTCAGTTGCGTCTGCGTCTGATGTTGGAAAGCGAACTCAATGCCGAATGGACAGCCCTCGGCGTAACCCGGGTGCTGGAAAAACGCGGTGACGCCAGCCTGCGTCTCGATCAGGTGCAAATTCCGCCGATGCTGAACTGTCAGGGAAGCCCGGTGCTGAAAACCTTTATCAACGATCTGCAAGGCCTGCTGCAACAGCGTAGCCAGCAGATGAGTCAGCGCCTGCTGCAACCGGGGCGCGGCGGCAGTTCCGAGATGGTCGATTTCATGCTGTTGCAACTGATTAACCGCCATCTCGGCCAGGTGAGCCACGCTTACCATCTCGATCACCTGCACCCGGAACGCCTGTTCGCCGACTGGCTGCAGTTCGCCACCGAGCTAGCCAGTTTCTCGGCGCAGCGCACACCGGAAGCCCGGCTACCGGTGTACGACCATGACAACCTGGCGCTGTGTTTCGGCAAATTGATGCTGTTGCTGCGCCAGGGGCTGTCGGTGGTGCTGGAAGACAACGCCATCCAACTGACGCTGGTCGAACGCTCGCATGGCCTGAACATTGCCACCGTACAAGACACCAAAATGATGCGCGACTTCGGTTTCGTGCTGGCGGTACGTGCCGATGTCGCCGCCGAAGTGCTGCTGACTCACTTCCCGGCGCAAATGAAGATTGCCCCGGTAACGCGTATTCGCGATCTGGTGCAGTTGCAACTGCCAGGCATCGGGCTGCGCACCATGCCGGCGGCACCACGCCAAATCCCCTATCACGCGGGTTATACCTATTTCGAATTGGAAAAAGGCAGTGACCTGTGGAAGCAGATGGAAAAATCCAGCGCCTTCGCTCTGCACCTGGCCGGCGACTTCCCGGGTCTGGATATGGAATTCTGGGCGATTCGCAGCCATACGGACCGGTAACCTATGACTCAGGAAAATAACATAACGCCGGCAGGCAACCCGTTGGTAGAAGCCGCGAACCCTTTGCTGAACGCCATTTCGCAAATCCGCCAATCGGCCACCCACGCCAATCCGGCGCAGCTGCGCCAGCAACTGATCGATAAAGTTCGCCACTTCGAACTCCAGGGTCAGCGCTCCAACCTGCCGTATGAAGTGATTATCGGCGCACGTTATTGCCTGTGTACCGCGCTGGACGAAGCCGCCGCGCTAACGCCCTGGGGCAGCAGCAGCGTCTGGTCCGGCAGCGGACTGTTGGTGACTTTCCACAACGAAACCTGGGGCGGAGAGAAGTTCTTCCAACTGCTGGCCAAGCTGTCGCAAAGCCCACGCGAACACATCCAACTGCTGGAACTGATTAACTTCTGCCTGCTGCTGGGGTTCGAAGGCCGCTATCGAGTGATGGAGAACGGCCGCTCGCAGTTGGAAACCATGAAGCAACGTCTGCTGCAACTGATCCGCTCGGTACGCGGCGGTTACGCCCCGCCACTGTCCCCCAACGCACTGGATCTGCCGGTACAGCAAAAATTGTGGCGCCCTCTGGTGCCATTATGGGCCTGCGTAGCACTGACCGGTTTTCTGGCGTCGTTGCTGTTTATCGGCCTCAACTGGCGGCTGGGCGACAGCACCAGTCCGGTGCTGGCAGCTATTTATCAGACCAACCTGCCACAGGTTGCCATCAGCAATCCGGCACCGGCGGCACCACCGACGCTGAGCCTGAAAAGCTTCCTGCGCAAAGAAATTGCCGAAGGTCTGGTGGTGGTGCGTGACGAAGCTCAGCAGAGCGTGGTGATCCTGAAAGGGGATGGCCTGTTCGACTCCGCCGCAACGACGGTGCGCGGCAACTATATCCCGGTCATTGACCGCATTGCCGCGGCGATGAACGGCGTCAGCGGCAAGATCCTGGTCACCGGCTACAGCGATAATCTGCCGATCCGCAGCGCACGCTTCGCTTCCAACTGGGAGTTGTCGCTGGCACGCGCCGACGCGGTCAGCGCCCAACTGCAGAAACACCTCGACAACCCGCAACGGGTGAAGGCGGAAGGCCGCGGTGAAAGCAACCCGGTCGCACCGAACAATAGCAAAGTGAACCGCGCGCTGAATCGCCGGGTAGAAATTACGCTGTTGGTTGCGCCAGAAAATACCCAGGCGGAAATCAACGGCTTGCCGCAAGGAAACGGAAAGTAATGCTCAGTACGTTATTCTCCATCATCACCAGCCGCCTGTTATGGGGCTTTGCCGGCATTACTGCGCTGGCGTTCATCATCTGGATGATCGGCCCGTTGGTGGCTATCGGCGATTATCGGCCGCTGGAGCCGGCACTCAACCGCCAGTTAACCATCGGCGCTATCTATCTGATCTGGTTCCTGTGCCGCATTATTCCACGCATCTACAGTGCCTGGTTCAACCGCCGCCTGCTGAGTAACCTGCGTGCCGCCGAAGAAGTCCCGGCTGAAAACGGCAAGCCGGTAGCCAAACAGGATGAGCAGCTGGCCCAGCGCTTTGATGAAGCGGCGCAATTGTTGAAGAAAGCCCGCTTCGCACCGGGTCAGGGGGACAGCAAACACCGCTGGATGACCCACTTCAGCAGCCAATATCTCTACCAACTGCCGTGGTATGTGATCATCGGTGCGCCGGGTGCCGGTAAAACCACCGCGCTGGTCAACTCCGGCCTGCATTTTCCGCTGGCAGATCGCTTCGGCAAGTCTGCCCTGCGCGGTGTGGGCGGTACCCGTAACTGCGACTGGTGGTTCACCAATGACGCCGTGCTGCTTGATACCGCGGGTCGTTATACCACTCAGGAAAGCCAGCGCGAGGAAGATGCCGACGAGTGGAAAAGCTTCGTCGGCCTGCTGAAAAAATACCGTACCCGTCAGCCGATCAACGGCGTGATGGTGACCATCAGCATCGCCGATTTGTTGAGCGAAAGTAGCGAAGCCCGCGCCGCGCAGGCCAGCTCGCTGCGTAAACGCCTGATTGAGCTGCATGAACAGTTGGGGATCCATTTCCCGGTTTATGTGTTGGTCACCAAGACCGACCTGCTTAATGGCTTTATGGCCTATTTCAACGGCTTTGATAAAGCGCAGCGCGAGCAAATCTGGGGGTTCACCTTCCCCTATGAGGCATCGCGTCAGCCAGATTTCAATCTGAATGCCACCTTCGAACAACAGTATGCTTTGCTGCAGCAGCGACTGGATGCCGCGCTGCCTGAGACCTTGTTGGTTGAACATGATGGCCGCCAGCGGGCTGAAAGCTACCTGTTCCCGCAGGAATTCGCGGCCCTGCGTCCGCTGCTGGGCCAGTATCTGGAACAGGTGTTTGCCACCTCCAGTTTTGAAACCCGCTTCACCCCGCGCGGTATTTACTTCACCAGCGGCACCCAGGAAGGTCTGCCGTTCGATCGGGTGATGGGCGAACTGAACCGTTACCTGCAATTGCCAACGGCGAACAGCCAACCACACGCCAACCCGGCCTGGAACCATGTGGATCCGGCCGCACCCATCCCGGCTGGCAAGGGCCAAAGCTTCTTCCTGAAAGACACGCTGGAATCGGTGATTTTCCAGGAGTCCGGGTTGGCGGGCAGCAACCGCTGGTGGGAATACCGTAACCGCGCGGTGCATTGGGCGGGCTATATCCTGCTGGCGGCCTGCCTGGCGATCCTGGCGATTTTCTGGTTCACCAGCTACAGCAACAACAAGGCTTATCTGGCTGAAGTGGCCGCCAAGGTACCCGGCGTAGAACGCCAGGGGCTGGGCCTGACGCAGTTGGGCAATGACGATATGCTTTCGCTGCTGCCGTTCCTCAACAGCGTGCTGCATTTGCCGGACAGTCAGAACTTCTCGCTGGAAGATCCCCCGTTCACCTATCGCATGGGGCTGTACCGTGGCGATCAGGTCAGTGATGCCAGCGACTCGCTGTATCAGAAAGCGCTAAAGGAGTTGCTGCTGCCACAGGTGGCACAGCAGATCGCCACGACGCTGCGCAACGACAACCACGGCGATGCCGATTTTAGCTACGAAGCGCTGAAGGCCTACCAGATGCTGTATCTGCCGAAACAGTATGACGGCAAATTCCTGCGCGCCTGGGTCATGCTCAACCTGCAACGCAACCTGCCGCAGGGCAGCACCCAGAAGCAGCTGCAGCAGATTGAATGGCACCTGAGCCAATTGCTCGACGAACAGATCCAAGCTTCGCCTTACGCCAAAGATGAACCTATGGTGGAACAGGCCCAGGCCGCGCTAAACCGTGCTCCCCTGTCGCAGCGGGTGTACGGCCGCCTGAAACGCCTGCTGCTTAAGCAAACCGAGATTAAACCGGTCAGCCTGGTTGACCTGGCCGGCCCGCAGACCGAACTGGCCTTTTCGCGCAAAAGCGGCAAACCGGTGACCGACGGGGTGCCGGGCCTGTATACCTCACGGGGCTATTGGAAAACCTTCAACGACAATATTGATCCGGTGACCGATACCCTGCGTCAGGAAGATGTTTGGGTACTGAACAGCAAAACCCCGGATCAGAAAAACGCCGATTTGATCAAAACCATTCGCCAACTGTACATGCAGGACTTTATCAACGCCTGGGATGAACTGCTGGGTGATATTCAGTTGGCCAATATCGGAAACCTGAGTCAGCGCATCAGCAGCGCACGCTTGTTGTCAGGCAACCCTTCGCCGATGCGTAACCTGCTGGTTAACGTCAGCAAAAATGTCACCCTGCGCGACGAGAAAAGCACTGCTGACTCCCGTTCGCTGCTGGATAAAACCGAAGACCGGCTGAGCCAGAGTGCCAACCACCAATTGGAAGCCCTGTTCACCCATCGACCGGCCAACGCCGACGGCGATGTCTCAGCCCAGCCGGAACAACTGGTGATGGCGCATTTCGCCGCATTACTGGAGCTGGCGCAAAGTCAGGGAGAAGGCAACAAGGCGATCCCGTTCGACAGCGTGCTGAAACAGGTTGATGAGTTGTACAGCTACCTGACCGCGGTTCAGGGTGCGGCCAACAGCGGCATGTCGGCACCGCCCAGCGATATCATCCCGCGCTTGCAGGCCGAGTCCGGTCGTTTACCGGTGCCGTTCAAACAGATGCTGCTGTCGTTGGCGATTGGTGCCAGCAGCGACACGCAACGCAAAGAGATGGAAAACGTCAAGAAACGCATCAGCGTCGAAGTCGGCAGCTTCTGCCGCCAGGCGATTGCCGGGCGTTATCCCCTGGTCGCCCGGGCGCGTCAGGAAGTGACGCCTGACGATTTGGCGCGCATGTTTGCGCCGAACAGCGGGCTGATGGACAGCTTCTTCCGTGACAATTTGCAGGGCAAGGTCGACACCACCCGTGCCAACTGGCGTTTCACTCCCGGCGTAGACGGCAAAACGCTGCCCGGTGGCGAAGGCATCCTGCGTTCATTTCAGCAGGCACAACGCATTCGTGACGCCTTCTTCGCCAACGGCACCGCGACGCCGTCTTACCGCGTGACCGTTCGACCGGTACGGATGGATAACGACATCCTCAACCTGACGCTGGATATCGACGGGCAACTGTTCAAATACAGCCACGGGCCGCAGGTTCCTCTGGTGATCAGTTGGCCGGGTACCCGTAATACCAATCAGGTGCACCTGCAGCTGGCGCTGGCCAACGGATCCACCGCCAGCCTGGTCACCAGCGGCCCCTGGGCGCTAAACCGTTTGGTGGATATGGCGCAGACTTCCGCCGGCAGCAGCAGCCTCGGTCGTCAGGCAACCTTTAACCTGGATGGCCACCGCGTAACGCTGGAGTTCACCCCCAACAGTATCCGCAATCCGTTCCAGTTACCGGCATTCTCCTGCCCGTAGGCCCGAAGGACAAGATGATGAGCAATGACCTGATCCCAACCACAAGCATTGGCTGGTATGGCAAGATCCCTTCCGCCGGTGACTTCCTGCAGCGTCGTCTGCCGGATATGGTGGTTAACAATTGGGCCCACTGGTTCCATAACGGCCTGGTGAATCTGCAGCGCAATCCACCGGGCGCGAACGGAAATCCTTTCAGCAATGCGCCAGTATGGAACTTCGTCATTCCGGCCACGCTCGGCAGTCAGTATGTCCAGATGGGCTGCCTGTTGCCCGCTCGTGACCGGGTGGGACGTCATTACCCGATCTGCGCCCTGCGCCTGTTCTGCCAGCAAGACTGGCGAACTCAGCAGTTGAACATGGCGGCGGAATGGTACAACCAGCTCGGCCACCGGCTGCTCAATGGCGTGCGCAACGGTTTTTCCGCCGAGCAGCTCGACCGTTCGCTGCTGGAAATCCCCACGCTGCCGACCCCACCGGCGGAGGCCGACTCCGAGATCCTGTCGATTATCGGCTTCCAGCATCCGGACGTGCCCGGCTTGGGCTGGCAACAGGCGGCCGACTGTTTCGACCCGGCGCAATACACCAGTTTCTGGTGGACCAATCAGGCCGATGGGCATCCACTCTATACCCATGTGCACAGCGGTAACCTTACCGTGCAACTGTTCTCTCTGCTGTTTGAACCCAATGGCTGGGCGCGCCCCGGTCGTGGCGGTCAATATCCGCAGATGTTTGATTAATCTCGCCTGTTGAAGGAAATTTTATGGCTATCGACACCCTGTTAGCCCCGGTTGACGCAGAAAATCCCTGCGGCGAAAACCTGGAATATGACACCGATTTTCTGGCGATGGAGCAGGCTGCGACCGGTAAGAGCGAGCAGCAGTTCGGCAGCACTATCATTCCGGCAGAAGCACCGGACTGGGTGCAGGTGGAACGGCTCGCGACCACGTTGCTGATGCGTACCAAAGATTTACGGGTGATGCTGTGCCTGACCCGCGCCTGGACGCAACTGCGCGGATTGCAAGGTTACGCCGACGGTCTGATGCTGATCCACCAGGCGCTGGAGCGCTACTGGGACACGCTGCTGCCTTTGCTGGAGTTCGACGGCGAGGCTGACCCGCTGTTTCGCATCAACGTGCTGGCCGATCTCGGCGACAAGGCCGCGCTGACCACCAGCGTGCGCGCCGCGCCGCTGCTGAAAGGGGCTACCGGTGAAATCTCGCTGCGCGACGCCGGGGCCCTGCTCGACGGCAGTAAGCTCGAGTGCCCGACCTTTCCTGGCGGCCGTGCGCGCCTGCAGGATGAACTGTCTCAGCCGGAGCGCCCGGAGGCGCAATTGGTGATACGCATCGCCGAAACCCTCGCAGCCATCAGTACTACGGTCACTCGCCATTTAGGCGAAAGCGCCCTGCCGGAAATGCACAACCTGACAAAAATTTTCGCCCTGGTCGCTCAGTTCGGCCAGGACAGCGCCCCGGTCAGCGAGTCAGCCGAACAGCCAAATGACGCTGCCGTACCACCGACCAGCGCTGCCGCAGCGGCCCCGGCCACCACGCTCAACTGGCGCAGTGCGCAAATTCAGTCACGGGACGACGCCCAACTGATGCTGGACAAGGTAAAACACTATTTCCGTCTTCATGAGCCCAGCCACCCGGCGCCGCTGATGATCGACCGGGTACAGCGGCTGATTGCACTGGACTTTATGCAAATAATCCGTGATTTGGCACCCGATGGTCTTAACCAACTGGAGACCATTCTAGGTCGCCCCGATAACGAGGAGAACAACTAGCCGCCGACCCCTTTGTTCTCTTAACGATACTCATAACCGCATTTGAACCTGACTCTCCAAGCCGGAAGAGGCGCGTTCCCAATCGCCATTAGATGGAGTAAATCATGCCAAACTCGAAATCCCGTAGCGGGCAGAAATTTATCGCCCGCAACCGCGCACCGCGCGTACAGATTGAATACGATGTCGAAATTTATGGCGCAGAGCGCAAAATCCAGTTGCCGTTCGTGATGGGCGTGATGGCAGACCTGGTGGGGAAATCGGTTGATCCACAGGCGAGCGTTGATGAGCGCAAGTTCCTGGAGATCGACATCGACAACTTCGATGAACGCATGAAATCGCTGAAACCGCGCGTTGCCTATCAGGTCGACAACACCCTGACCGGCGAAGGCAAACTGAATATCGATCTGACGTTTGAAAGCATGGAAGACTTCTCCCCTGCGGCGATTGCCCGCAAGGTGGACGCGCTGGACAACCTGCTGGACGCCCGCACCCAACTTTCCAACCTGTTGTCTTATATGGACGGTAAAAACGGCGCTGAAGAACTGATCTCCAAAATCCTGCAAAACCCGGCCTTACTGCAATCCCTGACCGATGCGCCGAAACCGGCCGCCACGGACGACAACAATCAGCGTGAGGACTAATCGATGAGCAACTCGCCTCAGCAACAAAAAGCGCTGCAGACCAGCGAAGCTTTCTCCAGCGATGAATTCAGCGCGCTGCTGAACAAAGAGTTTCGCCCCAAGACCGATCAGGCCAAGGAAGCGGTGGAAAATGCGGTAAAAACTCTGGCGCAGCAGGCGCTGGAAAACACCGTGACGGTCTCCTCTGACGCCTATCGCACCATTCAGGCGCTGATCGCCGAAATAGACGAAAAACTGTCGCAACAGGTTAACCAGATTATCCACCACGCCGAATTCCAGAAGCTGGAAGGCGCCTGGCATGGCCTGCACTATCTGGTCAACAACTCCGAAACCGATGAAATGCTGAAAATCCGCTTTATGAGCATTTCCAAGCAGGAGCTGGGCCGCACGCTGAAGCGCCATAAAGGTGTGGGTTGGGACCAGAGCCCCATCTTCAAGAAAGTGTACGAGGAAGAGTACGGTCAGTTCGGCGGCGAACCCTTCGGTTGCCTGGTGGGCGATTACTACTTCGACCACAGCCCACAGGACGTAGAGTTGCTGGGTGAGATGGCGAAAATCAGCGCAGCCTCCCACTGCCCCTTCATCGCCGGTACCGCACCGAGCGTGATGCAGATGGAATCCTGGCAGGAGCTGTCCAACCCACGCGATTTGACCAAGATCTTCCAAAATACCGAATACGCCGCCTGGCGCAGCCTGCGTGAATCGGAAGATGCCCGCTATCTGGGCCTGGTAATGCCACGATTCCTGGCGCGCCTGCCGTATGGCATCCGAACCAATCCGGTTGACGAGTTCGACTTTGAGGAAGAAACCGACGGCGCGAACCACGGTAACTACACCTGGACCAACGCCGCCTACGCCATGGCCGCCAACATCAACCGCTCGTTCAAAGAGTTCGGCTGGTGTACCGCGATCCGTGGGGTGGAGTCTGGCGGTGCGGTAGAGAACCTGCCGTGCCACACCTTCCCGAGCGACGACGGTGGCGTGGACATGAAGTGCCCGACCGAGATCGCCATCAGCGATCGTCGCGAGGCCGAGTTGGCCAAGAACGGCTTCATGCCGTTGGTGCACCGGAAAAACTCCGACTTTGCCGCCTTTATCGGTGCCCAGTCGCTGCAAAAGCCGGCCGAATACTACGACGCCGATGCATCTGCCAATGCTCAGCTCTCCGCCCGTCTGCCTTATCTGTTCGCCTGCTGCCGCTTCGCGCATTACCTGAAGTGCATCGTCCGTGACAAGATCGGTTCTTTCCGCGAGCGCGACGATATGGAACGCTGGTTAAACGACTGGATCATGAACTACGTGGACGGCGATCCGGCCAACTCCTCGCAGGAAACCAAGTCGCGCAAACCGCTGGCCGCTGCGGAAGTTCAGGTGGAAGAGATCGAAGACAACCCGGGCTACTACAGCGCCAAGTTCTTCCTGCGCCCACATTACCAATTGGAAGGCTTGACCGTCTCCCTGCGTCTGGTATCGAAACTGCCTTCACTGAAGCAGAACGACGCATCCTGACGTGCTGAAAGTCAGGCCGTGGGTCTGGTGAAAACATTGCCGGTAATCCCCATGATGGTTATCAGCAGGATAACCCGCAGTAATCAGCATTGAGCCATTGTCGTTTTTTAATGATGGCTCGGTAATTAATACCGATAGTATTCGGTATTTAATAAGGTGCATGGCACAAGGATATTAAATGGTAGTGCATTGCCAAATTTTCAATTCCTGCTGCTATTACCTGAATTTTTCAACGTAACGTTAATACTACTGTTAACCCTTAATAAAGAGTGAAGATACTATGGCTATTGATATGTTCCTGAAAGTTGAAGGTGCCAGCGGTGAATCTAAAGATTCAAATCACAAAGGCTGGACCGACATTACTTCTTTCTCCTGGGGCGCTTCTCAACCAGGCAACATGAGCGTGGGTGGTGGTGGCGGTGCCGGTAAGGTTTGCTTTAACGATCTGCATGTCAATGCGCTGGTCGACAAATCAACCCCGGCGCTGCTGAAGCACTGCTCCAGCGGTAAACACCTGACCAAGATTGAACTGTCAGTCTGTAAAGCCGGTGGCAGCCAGGTTGAATACGTCAAAATCACTCTGGACGACGTGCTGGTCACTGCCGTGCAGTACACCGGTGCCGGCGGTGAAGACACCGTGGGCGTAACCTACTCCTTCCAGGCATCGAAAGTGAAACAGCAGTACTGGGAGCAGAGTGATAAAGGTGGTAAAGGCGCAGAAAGCAGCGCAGGTTGGAATATCAAGGAAAACCGCGAAGCTTAATCTGTTTCCCCCGGTTCCGGCCGGGGGCTATTTATACCCTCTCATTAGTAAATCGGGTTATTCGTACCTGCAGTCATCTCGCCATTAATATTAAAATAGAAAACCAGTCACATAATAAAAAAGCCGCATGCTAACCGGCTTACCAAAATAACCGCAAATTTTGGTAAGCCAGACACCGAAATAATAATTAACTGCAATATATCCTAATCAGCAGGAATGCCTTATGCGATTTTCTATTGTCAAAAATAAAAGTGGCCAGGTTCCGCCACAGAGCAGCTGCGACTTTCTGCCGCCCGGCGGCACCATTGGCCGTAGCGTGGACAACAACCTGGTATTGCCGGACGAAGAGCGTGCCATCTCCCGGTTGCAGGCGATCGTACATATTTCTGCTGATGGCGAATGCCGCGTAACCAACCGTGGCAACGTCACCCGCGTGTTGCTGAACGATATTCCCCTGGAGCGCGGCCGTCAGGTGGAGCTGCAGGATGGTGATATTCTCGGCATCGACGATTATCAGATCCAGGTCAGCTCCTTACAGCAAGCGGCTGCACCGCAGGCTCAGCCGGCAATTAAAACCGCCGACACCGCGCCAGTCACTACACCGGCTGCCAAAGAGAAAGCGGCAGCCCCCATCCCGAATGAGATCTGGGACAGCCTGGTAGAAGAGTTCACGCCAGCCACGGCGGTGACTGCGCCCCCGGCACCGGTCATTAATCAGGACAGCCATCCGCTGCTGGAAACGCCGGAGCCTGAGATGAACCCGGCCGATCCGCTGGCGCAGTTGGCGGGCGACGTCGAACTACGTCAACTGCAGTCGCAGCAAACCGATCCGGCAATGTTGTTCAACACCGACACCACCTTCGAGCGCGATCCTATTTTGGCCGATACCACCCCAAGTGCGCTGTTGGCCGAACAACGCCAGACCACCAGCCAGGCTGCGCCGATCAAACCCGCTGAGGCGGAAAAAAATGCCCAGGAGCTCGATCCGCTGGCGCTGTTTGGCGCTTCTTCTGCCCCCACGTCGCCGGACGCGTTGAACAGCAACGATCCGCTCGGCCTGCTGATGGGCAGCGCTGTTCCCCTGGCACAGCCAGAGCCTCCGGCTCCGGTGCCACCACCGGCGCCACCACCGGCGCCCCCATTACAGCAACCGGTGATGGCCGCCCCGCTGGAAGCACCGCAACCCAAAGTCGAGCCGCAGCCGGTCGCTCAACCGCAGCCCATGCCGCAACCTGAGCCACAGTTTTCGCCTTCAACCCCACCGCCTTCACCGCAACCGCGTCCACGCCCGGCCAACCGCCTGGGTATCGATCCTATTGCCTATCAGACTGCGCGTGCCCAAAACGGTAGCGTACCTGCGGGAGAGCGGTTGGAAGGCCCACTGTTAGCCGCATTACTGCAGGGGGTGGGTCTGGATGACCTGCAGCCACAGCCGCACTTTGATGAGCAACAGCTCCGCCAGGCCGGTCGGCTGCTGAGCCTGTTTTCTCAGGGGACCGTCGCCCTGCTCTCTTCCCGCTCAATCCTTAAGCGCGGTGTGAAGGCCGAGATGACCATGATCCTCGACGAGGCCAATAACCCGTTCAAACTGCTGCCCTCGGGCAAAACGGTATTGATGCAGATGTTCGGCAGCAAAATGCCGGGGTTTATGCCGCCGGAACAGGCGGTACGCGACGCACTGATCGACCTGCAGGCACACCAGTTAGGCATGATCGCCGGTATTCGCGCCATCATCGCCGCCATGCTGCAGTCGTTCAATCCGGATCGCCTCGAAGAGGAGGCGCGCAAGGAAGGCGCGGCACCTCGTCTGTCCCTGCCGGCCAGCCGCAAGGCGGCGCTGTGGGATTACTTCGTGAAAAGCTATCAGCAGACCTCCGGCGAAATCGAAGACGACTTTCACACCCTGTTCGGCGAAGCCTTCCTGCACGCCTATGACGTTGAAGTGAATCAATATAAAGACTCACAGACCCAACCGGACGCGTAATGAATATCACTATAGCCTCTACCTCCAATCAGGGCGGCCGCGCCTCTAATCAGGATCAGACCGGTGAAGTGGTCGGTAACCGCGCAGCCTGTTTCGTGGTCTGTGACGGCATCGCCGGTTTTCCCGGTGGTGACGTTGCCGCCAAACTGGCACACGACACCATCCTGCAAAACTTCGACGGTGAAAAACATCTCAATGCCCAGAGCATTCGCCAACACATTGCCAGTGCCAATGCCGCCATCCACCAGCAGCAACGGCAGTCGGACGAATACGGCAAGATGGGCACCACGCTGGTCAGCCTGTTTATCGATCGCGATTACCAACTGGCTTACTGGGCGCACGCCGGTGATAGCCGTTTGTACCTGTTCCGGCGCGGCTATCTGCATTCGGTGACCACCGACCACAGCCTGATCCAGCAAATGCAGGACGCCGGCTACCAAACCAGCGGCATCAACAGCAACCTGCTGTATTTCGCCCTGGGCCTGAATGAAGAACGCGACGCCAGTTACAGCGACGTGTTGCAACTGGAAGACGGCGACGTTTTCCTGCTGTGTACCGACGGTTTTTGGCACAGCTTTAGCCAGTCTGAACTGGAACAATCGCTACATATGGTCAACTCCCCCAGCGAGTGGATTGCCCTGATGGAGCAGGCATGGAAGAAAAATAATAACAGCGATAACTACAGCGCTATCGCCGTCTGGATTGGCTCACCGCAGGAAACCACCCTGCTGCATTCTCTGGCGGATGCGGAGCGGTTTCTGTCCCGCGACTGAGTCAGGTACAAATTCACAGCAAGGTTACCTATGAAATACTGGATGCCCGGATTTATCGCCCTGATGGCGATACCGGCCGCGCAGGCGGCGAATTATCGCTTGGTCTACTCCCCCAGCCAGAAGCTGGAAGTGTTTATCGATGGCGTCAAAAACAGCCAACCAGCAAGCTGGTGCGGCAAAACCATCCCGCTGCGCATCGTTTCGGCACAGAGCAAAGATCCCGCAGTGCTGGACGACTTCCTGCCACGGGTTGGCAATCTGTTGGCAAAGCAGTGTGCCAAAGCCAGCCAACTCCCCTGGACACTGACCGACAAACGCGGTGAAAAACTGGCGTCCGGCGAAGCCAGCAAGGCACGGGGCTGGAAGCCGGTACACAAACAGCAGGCCGTCGAACCGGCTGAACCCCCAACGCCGGTGATCCCCGCCGCCGTGGCGGTCACCTCGCCGCAGGCAGACAGCACGCCGGTGCCCAAGTTTGACCTGCCGCAGGGCTGCCATTTCCGCACCTACTGGAGCGAAGAAGCCAACGGCAGCGCGCTGTTTATCCCGAGTGGCGACGCCCTGCGTTGTGGTGATGACGGCTGGTTAAACGGCAGCAGCAGCGTCACGCTACAGCAAGATGGCAAAACCGCCTCGCCGGCATTGTCGTTCTATCAGGGCTATCCGCTGGTGAAGATCAACGTGGGTGAACACCCCTTGAACGTGATCAGCGCCAACGTGCAGCGGCTGGTCCTCGGTGCCAACCCGCAGGCACCGGGCAGTTTCGCGCTGTTACCTTTCGCCCCGCAGCTTCACGCCTGGTCATTTAACGGCGAAGTGATCGTCGAAATGCCGCGTGCAGAAGCCGCAGACACCGCCAAAGTCAAACAACGTATTGAGCAGGCACAGCGCGCCTGGCAGCCACTGCTTGCCAGCCCGGCCACGCCGCTGAACTTCAAGCTGGTGGAAAAGCTGGCCGACGATCGTCTTGACCCTGCCAGTGGCAGCTACCTGTCGGTTAACAACGCCACTCACTGATTATTAAGGAAAGCCCTGTGAAATCATTAACAAACATGTTGCAAGGCGGCACGGTCAGCGCCGCTATCGGCGCAGTGGAAAATGAGATCAAAGCGCGACCGGCGGATGCCGATCTGCGTGCCGCGCTGGTGCAACTGCTGTGTCTGAGCGGCAACTGGCAGCGCGCCAATGCGCAGCTGAAATCCTGGCAGGCATTGAAGCCCATCGCCCAGCCCACCACATTGCTGTTAATGCAATCGGTCAACGCGGAACTGCAGCGTCAGGCGGTGTTCGCCGGCGAGGCCCCTCCCGCGCTGCTGCAACAAAGTCAGCCCTGGTTGCAACCCATGATCCAGGCGTTGCGCCACGATGCCCTGGGCGAAACCGAACAGGCGCAGGCATTGCGCGACGACGCGCTGGAAGCGGCACCGGCCAGTGCCGGGCAACTGACCCTGGCTGAACGGCCACAACCCGTGGCGTTTGATTGGTTGACCGACGGTGATGGTCGTCTCGGCCCGGTTTGCGAACTGGCATTGAACGGCACCTATTACTGGCTGCCGTTCGCCGAGATTGCGGAAATTCAGTTCCAGGCCCCACAAAGCGCCGTCGATCTGGTGTGGAGCCACGCACTGGTGCGACTGAACGACGGTCGCGAGCAGGTCTGCCAGCTGCCTGCCCGCTATCCCCTGAACGCAGGCAGTGACGATGCGCTGTTGCTCGGCAAACGCACCGAATGGCAAGCGCTGGGCGAAGGGCCGCACTACGCCGGTCAGGGTCTGAAAACCTGGCTGAGCGAGAACGATGAGTTCCCGCTACACAGCCTGCGCCACCTGAGTTTTAACGCGAGCGCCTGACGATGAACAGCAAGCGGCCAACCCAACATGATGATGGTGACCTGCGCCGTCAGGGCTATCGCTCCCGCCAGGACAGCGAACGCCTGACCTCGCGCGACAAAATGCAGCCGGTGCTGCTCGACATGCTGACCGACGACGAACCGCAGAAAAAAAAGGAAGCTCAGGTGCGCAACCTGGTCTCGCACAGCGAACTGCGCCGTCGGGTGCTGCGCGACCTGCAGTGGCTGTTTAACTGCGTGAACAGCGAAGCCAGCCTCGATTTGGGCGATTTTCCGCAGGTACGGCGTTCAACCCTGAACTACGGCATCGCCTCGCTGGCCGGCAAACGCATGTCAGACATCGAATGGCAGGATATCCAGTTGGCGCTGACCGAATCCATCCTCAATTTCGAACCGCGCATCCTGCCCGAAGGGCTGCAGGTGCGCTGCATTTCAGATACCGGCTCGCTGGAGCTGCACAACGTATTGTCGATTGAAATCAAGGGGCGCCTGTGGTGTGTGCCCTATCCGCTGGAGTTTCTGTTCCGTACCGACGTGGACCTGGAGAACGGCCACTTCGATCTGAAAGACATAGGGTAAGCCGATGGACAGTAAACTTTTAGACTATTACAACCGCGAGCTGGCCTATCTGCGTGAGATGGGCGCAGAGTTCGCCGAGCAATATCCCAAAGTGGCAGGCCGCCTTGGCATGCGCGGTATCGACGTAGCGGATCCTTATATCGAGCGTCTGATGGAAGGCTTTGCCTTTCTCACCTCTCGCGTACAACTGAAGATGGACGCAGAGTTTCCGCGTTTCTCCCAGCGTCTGCTGGAGATCATCTACCCCAACTATCTGTCGCCAACGCCATCAATGGCGATTGCCGAGCTGCAACCCGACAGCAACAAGGGCGATATCAGCAACGGCTTTGTCGTGCCACGCGGCACCATGATGGACAGCCAGTCGCTGAAAAAGAGTGGCATCACCTGCAGCTACACCACCGCGCACGACGTCACGCTGCAGCCGGTGCGGCTGAAAAGCGTCGAGCTGGGCGGCATTCCGGCCGATATTCCACTGGCCGCTCTGGGGTTGCAGCACAGTGGCTGCGTCAGCGCGCTGCGCATCCGGCTGGAGTGCTATGACAGCGTCACACTCAACAACCTGCAGCTGGACCAGTTGATGTTTTATCTCTCCGGCCCGGACTTGCAGGCACAGCAACTGCTGGAACTGCTGATGCAGCACAGCGTCGGGCTGATTTGCCAGACGGTGGAAGCGCAACCGCAGCGGCGGGTGCTGGCGCTGGACGGGTTGCGGCAGGAAGGCTTCGCCGCCGATCAGGCGCTGCTGCCGAACGATCTGCGCAATTTTGAAGGCTATCGCCTGCTGCAGGAGTATTTTGCCTTTCCGGCGCGCTTTCAGTTCTTCAGCGTCAATGGCATACGCCCGCTGTTGCAAAGCGTACGCGAAGGCAAAAAAACGCTGCGGCAGTTTGAGATCCTGGTGCTGCTTGACCGTCAGGATGCGGCTCTGGAGCGGGTAATCGACGTCGCCCATTTGGCGTTGCACTGCACGCCGGTGATTAATCTGTTCCCCAAGGTCGCCGAACGCATCACGGTCAGCGAAAAAAGCCATGAATATCATCTGGTGGTCGATAACATTCGTCCGCTTGATTATGAGGTGTTCTCGGTACAACGGCTCGGTGGCAGCGCCAGCGAAAAACGCTATGAACAGGAATTCCGGCCGTTTTACAGCACCCTGAGCGCGGATGACGGCAACTACGGCGCCTACTTTTCACTGCGGCGCGAACAGCGCACGTTGTCCGAACACGCCCGTCGCTACGGCACCCGCACCGGCTATGTCGGCTCGGAAGTGTTCGTCTCGCTGGTGGATGAACGGCAGTCACCGTGGCACAGCGACCTGAAATACCTCACCGCCGACGTGCTGTGTACCAGTCGCGATCTGCCGCTGATGCTGTTGCAGCAGGATCAGGGCAATTTCGTGATGCCGGACTCGATCCCGATCAAACAGGTGTCGCTGAAAAAAGGTCCGACGCCGCCGCGCCCGGCGCTGGCCGAAGGCATGATCACCTGGCGGTTGATCAGCCAACTGCAATTGAACTACCTCAGCATGATGGACGGCGATCCGGAACAGGGGGCTGCCAGCCTGCGTCAGCTGCTCGGCCTGTACGGCAACCTGAGCGAGCCGGCGATCACCAAGCAGATCCAGGGCGTTCGCCACTGTAACCTGCGCCCGGTATACCGCCGGGTGCCCGAGCCGGGGCCGATCGTGTTTGCCCGCGGTATCGCCATCGACCTGACCGTCGATGAACAGTCATTCTCCGGCAGCAGCCCCTACCTGCTGGGTAGCGTTCTGGAGCGTTTGTTCTCCCGGCTGGTAGCGATGAACACCTTTACCGAAATGACGCTTTCCAGCCAGCAGCGCGGTGAGATTGCGCACTGGCAGGCGCGCATGGGCAAAAGGACGCTGATTTGAGCACTCTTGACGCCGAGGCGGAACTGACGGCACCGCCACAGATCAATGCCTTGCACCGCCTGCCGGAGGATTTCTGGCTGCGGCTCGGCAATGCGCCTTATAAGCACGATTTGTTTCAGCTGCTGCGGCGCCTCGACGCCCAGGGCGGGCAGGCATACCTGCTGGGCCGTGCCCCCCTGCCGCGCCATGAGATGCTGCGGCTGGGGCAAGAACCTTCACTGTCGTTCGCTCCGTCGACGCTGGCACAGGTCAGCCCACGGCCGCAAAGCCCGCTGCACGACGTTTCGATTTTCAGCTTTGGCCTGTTTGGCCCCAACGGGCCGCTGCCGCTGCACCTGACCGAATACGTGCGTGAACGGGTCTATCACCACCAGGACACCACCCTGCTGGCCTTTGCCAACCTGTTTCACCACCGGCTGACGCTGCTGTTTTACCGCGCCTGGGCCGACGCACAGCCCACGGTATCGCTGGATCGTCAGGATAACCGGCGTTTCGACCAATACCTTTCCAGCCTGATTGGCATCGGCCAGCCGGCACAGCAGCAGCGCGACAGCATCAATGCTCATGCCAAGCATTTTATGGCCGGTCATCTGATTCGCCACAGCCGCGATCCGGAAGGCCTGAGCAAAATCTTGCAACAGTACTTCAAAGTGCCGGTGCGCATCGTGGAAAACGTCCCGCACTGGCTGCGGGTGGAACCGCGCGAGCAGGCGCGCCTGAAGGCCGGTCGCGGCGCCCCCCGGCTCGGTGAGTCTTCGTTCCTTGGGATTGCCGTGCGCGATATTCAGCACAAATTCCGCATCGAACTGGGGCCGATGTCGCAACAAAACTATGAAGGCTTCCTGCCCGGAGCCGAACTGTGCCGGCAGTTGCGCGACTGGGTGCGCCAGTATCTGGGCATTGAGTTTGTTTGGGAACTGCGGCTGATCCTGGCCAAGGATCAGCTCAGCGGTACCCAACTCGGCGGTGCCCAGCGCCTGGGATTAAGCAGTTGGCTGGAAGACGCCCGTCAGCAACGCGACCTTGACGATCTGATCTTCAGCCCCGAACCGCTGGAAAACCCGTTCTGACTATTATTTTGGCCTGAGCCGCACAGCGCTCCGCCACGACCTGAGGAAAACCATGTCTGAAATCAGCCGCTCGGTATTATTTGGCAAACTCGATAGCCTGTTATTCACCTCTCTGGAAAGTGCGACGGCGTTTTGCAAGCTGCGCGGTAACCCCTACGTTGAGCTGGCGCACTGGCTGCATCAACTGATGCAGGCACCGGAGGCGGACCTGCAACAGGTGATCCGCCACTTTGCGCTGGATGAGGGGCAACTGGCGCGTGACATCGTCGAGGCGCTCGATCGCCTGCCGCGCGGTGCCAGCGCGATTTCCGATCTGTCCGAACATATCGACAGCGCGGTGGAACGGGCCTGGGTTTATGGCTCGCTGAAATTCGGTGCTGCGCAGATCCGCGGCGGCCACCTGCTGCTCGGTATCCTGAAAACCTACAGCCTGCGCCACTTGCTGAAAGCCATTTCCTCACAGTTTGATCGCATCAACGCCGATCTGCTGATGGAGCAATTTGCCACTATCACCGCCCACTCGGCGGAAAACAGCCTGACGGCGAGCGCCCAGGCCGACACCACGCCGACGGCAGCGCAGACCGGCGGCAGCGTGCTGGCGCAATATGCTCAGGATCTGACGGCCAAGGCGCGTAATGGCGAGATTGACCCGGTGACCGGGCGTGACGAAGAAATCCGCCAGATTGTCGATATTCTGATGCGGCGCCGCCAGAACAACCCGCTGCTGACCGGTGAGGCCGGGGTCGGCAAAACCGCCGTGGTCGAAGGCCTGGCGCTGCGTATCATGGCCGGTGACGTTCCGCCACAGCTGCGCGACGTCCAGCTGTATCTGCTGGATATCGGCATGCTGCAGGCCGGGGCCGGGGTGAAGGGCGAGTTCGAAAAACGCCTGCAAACGGTGATTGACGAAGTTCAATCCAGCCCCACCCCGATCATTTTGTTTATCGATGAGATCCATACGCTGATTGGTGCCGGTGGCGCACAGGGCACCGGCGACGCAGCCAACCTGTTGAAACCGGCGCTGGCACGCGGCCAATTACGTACCGTCGGGGCCACTACCTGGTCGGAATACAAAAAATACATTGAGAAAGATCCGGCGCTGACCCGCCGTTTCCAGGTGGTGCAGGTGCATGAACCGAGCGAAGACAAAGCGCTGCTGATGCTGCGTAGCACCGTCAGTCCGCTGGAACAGCACCACCGCGTGCTGCTGCTTGATGAGGCAGTCGACGCCGCCGTGCGCCTGTCGCATCGCTACATCCCGGCACGCCAGTTGCCGGACAAGGCCGTGGCGCTGCTGGATACCGCCTGCGCCCGCGTGGCGGTCAGCCAACATGCCGAGCCGGCCCAGGTGGAAGACTGCCGCCACCGCATTGAAGCGTTGCAGATTGAATGGGATATCGCCCGGCGCGAAGCCAAGGTCGGCATCGGCAATCCGCAGCGCCCACAGGATATCGAGGCTCAGTTGGCGCTGTGGCAACAACAACTCGAGCAGCTCACTGCCCGCTGGCAGGAGGAGTTGGCGCTGATCCAACAGATTATCGACCTGCGCGCCCAGTTGCATCGGGAAGAAGTTGAGGCTGAACCGACTGACGAGGCCACCGAGGAGCCACAGCCCGCGCCCTCTGCCGATGAACTGCGCGCGCAATTGGCGCAGTTGCAGCAACAGCTTGGCGAACTGCAGGGCGAGGCCCCGCTGATTTTCGCCGCCGTCGATGCCAACGTGGTGGCCGCCGTGGTGTCCGACTGGACCGGTATCCCGCTGGGTCGCATGGTGAAAAACGAGATCGACGCGGTACTGCAATTGGCGGATACGCTGAACCAGCGGGTTATCGGCCAACGGCATGCACTGGATCTGATCGCCCGTCGGGTACGCACCTCACGCGCGCGGCTGGACGATCCGAACAAGCCGGTCGGGGTTTTCCTGTTGGCAGGCCCTTCCGGCGTCGGGAAAACCGAAACCGCGCTGGCGCTGGCGGAAACGCTGTACGGCGGCGAGCAGAACGTGATTACCATCAACATGAGCGAGTTCCAGGAGTCGCATACCGTTTCAACCCTGAAAGGAGCCCCTCCCGGCTATGTGGGTTACGGCGAGGGTGGCGTGCTGACCGAAGCGGTGCGCCGTCGCCCTTACAGCGTGGTGCTGCTGGACGAAATAGAAAAAGCCCACCCGGACGTGCACGAGATCTTCTTCCAGGTGTTCGACAAAGGCTGGATGGAGGACGGTGAAGGCCGCCACATCGATTTCCGTAACACCATCATTATTCTGACCTCTAACGTCGGCACCGATCTGATCGCAGGGCTGTGCAGCGATGCGGACCTGATGCCGGAGCCGGAGGCACTGAGCGGCGCCCTGCGCGAACCGCTGCTGTCGGTATTCCCGGCGGCGCTGCTCGGCCGCTTGCTAGTGGTGCCTTACTACCCGCTGACCGACGCCACGCTGGGCAATATCGTGCGCCTGCAACTGGGGCGAGTGCAGCGCCGGCTGGCGGAGAACCACGATATCGTCTGCACCTTCGACGACGCGGTGATCGAGCAAATCGTCAGCCGCTGCACCGAGGTGGAGTCCGGCGGCCGCATGGTCGACGCTATTTTGACCAACACCCTGCTGCCGCAGATCAGCCACACCTTACTGACCGGCAGCGCCAACGATCAGCGCTATCGCCAACTGCATATCGCGCTGCAGCAAAACGAATTTATTTGTCAATTTCAGGCATAACGCCGCGGCCGCCGGTATGGCGGCCATTGTTCACAGAGAGTCATCATTATGTCGGGAACCGGGGTAAGCAAACCGAATTCAAACAGCCTGCCGATCGGCTATAGGTTCAATGAATTCGAGATCAAGGAAGCTATCGGCGAAGGCGGTTTCGGCATCGTCTACCGCGCCTACGATCATCAGCTGGAACGCACCATCGCCATCAAAGAGTACATGCCGACCTCGCTGGCGATGCGCAATGACGATCTGAGCATCGGGCTACGCGGTGAGCGTTTCAGCAAAACCTTCCAGGCCGGGTTAAACAGCTTTATTCAGGAAGCCCGCCTGCTGGCGCGTTTCTCACATCCAGGGCTGCTGCACGTACTGCGCTTTTGGGAAGAGAACGGTACCGCCTACATGGGCACCCAGTTTTACAGCGGCACTACCCTGAAGAACCTGCAGGCGCAGCAGCCGGAGAAAATCGACGAGGCCTGGATCCGCAGACTGTTGCCACCGCTGTTCAGCGCCATCAACACCATCCATCAGGAAGGTTATCTGCACCGCGACATTTCACTGGATAACATTCAGATCCAGGAAAACCAGTTGCCGGTGCTGCTGGACTTCGGCTCAGCGCGCAAAGAGATCGGCAACCTGTCCGACGAAACGGAAATCATGCTCAAACCGGGCTTCGCGCCGATTGAGCAATACACCGAGAACAGCGACGGTGAGCAAGGCCCCTGGACCGACATTTACGCTCTGGGCGCCGTGCTGCATACGCTGATCGTCGGTTCACCGCCGCCGGTCAGCGTGGTGCGCAGCATCGAGGACAGCTACCAACCGCTGACCGAGCGGCGCCCGGCGGGGTATTCACTGGAACTGCTGCGCACTATCGACCATGCGCTGGCGTTGAAACCGGAAGACCGGCCACAAACCATCGACGAAATGGCCGAACTGCTGCATCTGCCGATTGCCGATGAAAACGAAATCATCAGCACCCCGGCCGCCGCACCGGAAAACCTGCTGGTGGCCACCAACCCGGCCGCCGGTGCCGCAGCGGCAGGCACCGTTACCGCGCACGGCATGAAGCTCACACGCCCGATGATGGCAGGTGCAGGCGTGGCGGCTTTGCTGGTGATCGGCGTCATCGCCTGGCTAAGCGGCGGCGACAGTCCCCCTGCCCCGATAGCGGCCAATACGCCAGACAGTGCAGCGGTGGATAAACCCATAACGCCGCCACAAAGCGCACCGCAGACGGCCGAACAGCCGCCTGCAGCCCAGACCCCTCCGGCACCAGCGCCGGTGGCACTGGTGTATTTCAAACTGCAACCCGGTGAGCAGGTCAGCCTGGACGGCAAACCCCAGCAGGTGACCCCCGGTGACAACGGTTTTGCCCGCCTGAATTTGGCTCCGGGCAGCTATCAGCTGGAAATCCGCCATAACGACCAGTTACGCCGCCAACAGCTCAGCATCGAGAACGCTGGCACCTGGCTGGTCAACCCGGTCGTCGCAGGCTAACCCTCCGCTTTTCCGGCCCGACACCGCGGGCCTTCACCGTATTTTCATGAGATTGACGCATGCGTCATTCACAGAGGACGTTCTCATGTTGGATCGTATTATTGCGCATACGCCACTGGGCCAGGAATCATTGCTGTTCCGTTCGCTGGAAGGGACTGAAGCCCTTTCCTCACCCTTCGATTTCGCCATCGAACTGCTGAGCAAAAACGCCCGCCTCGACCGCAAAGCGCTGCTGGGCCAACCCCTGACGCTGGAGATCCCGACCCAGGGTTTTCTTGGCCCGCCCCGCTACCTGAACGGCAAGATCACGTCGATCGCCGTCAGCAGCGAAGAGATCGGCGGCACCCGTTATGCGGTGTACAACCTGCACGTGCAGCCGGATCTGTGGCCGATGACCAAGGACCGCAACTTCCGCATCTTCCAGGAACAGACGGTGCCGCAGATCGTCAAAACCCTGCTGACCGAACATAATGTTCAGCTGGAAGACCAGCTCACGGGCGACTACCGCCTGTGGGGCTATTGCGTGCAGTACAACGAGAGCAGCTTCAACTTCATCAGCAGGCTGATGGAGCTGGAGGGTATCTATTACTATTTCAAACATGAGATGGGCAAGCACACCCTGGTGCTGGGCGATGCGCCTCACCATCATCAGCCCTATCCCGGCTATGAGATGATCCCTTACCACCTGACGCCGTCTGGCGGCAGTACCAGCGAAGAAGGCATCAGCCAGTGGACCCTGTCCGATCACGTCACGCCGGGTATTTACAGCCTCGACGATTACGACTTCCGCAAACCCAATGCCTGGCTGTTCCAGGCACGTCAGAACCCCGCCTCACCGACGCCGGGCCAGATTGACGTTTACGACTGGCCGGGCCGCTATACCGAGCATCAGCAGGGGGAGTTCTACGCCCGTATCCGTCAGGAAGCCTGGCAGGCCGAGCATCAGCAGATTGAAGGCACCGCTACCGCACTGGGCATTGCCCCCGGTAGCACCTTCACGCTGTATAACGCCCCGCATGCGGACGACAACCGGGAATATTTGACGTTGCAGGCCAAATATCACCTGAAGGAAAACCGCTACGCCAGCGGCGACGATCAGCACAGCGAACACCGTATCGATTTCACCGTGCTGCCGGCGGATATTCCCTGGCACCCGGCGCAACAGGCCAGTTGGCCAAAAACTCACGGCCCGCAGACGGCAAAAGTGGTCGGCCCGGCCGGTGAGTCGATCTGGACCGACAAATACGGCCGCATCAAGGTGAAATTCCACTGGGATCGCTTCGGGCCGAAAGACGACGGCAGCTCCTGCTGGGTGCGCGTGTCCAGCGCCTGGGCCGGCCAGGGTTATGGCGGAGTACAGATCCCGCGCGTCAACGACGAAGTGGTGGTGGACTTTATCAATGGCGATCCGGACCGGCCGATCGTGACCGGTCGCGTGTATAACGACGCCAGTATGCCGCCCTGGGCACTGCCGGCCGCCGCAACCCAGATGGGTTTTATGAGCCGCACCAAGGATGGCACCGCCGACAACGCCAACGCCCTGCGCTTTGAGGATAAAGCCGGTTCGGAACAGGTGTGGATCCAGGCGGAACGCAACATGGACACCCAGGTGAAGAACGATGAGAGCCATACCATCGATAAGAACCATACGCACCTGGTCGGTGGCAATCAGATGCAACGGGTGGTGCTCAACCAGGCAATTGGGGTTAAAGGCGACGCTTCGTCGCTGACCGGCAAAACGCGTGCCGACAATGTGGTAGACGCCTTCACCCTGGGCTCAGGGGAGTCACTGCGGCTGGAATGCGGGGAAAGTGTCATTGAGCTGCGGGCCAATGGCCAGATCAACATCACCGGTACCAGCTTTAACATCACGGTCAAAAACGACGGCGAGATCAACACCGGCGGCAAGCTGCAACTCAATCAACCGGGCGGTGCCGCGCGCACTGCCGCCCCAGGGCCTGATCACAAAACGGCAATCCAGGGTGCCGTCGACCAGTTGTTCCCAAAATCCTGACCGCCGAACTTTTCGGCCCTCAACACGTTTAGAGAATACCCATGAATTATCTTTTCCAGGAAGGTCATTTCACCCTGCCCGCCGGCCCTTGGCAGGACTGCACCGTCAATATCCTCAAAAACCCGCAGACCGGCGCTTCTCTGGTGATCACCCGTGGCGCGATCCCGCAGGACAGCACGCTGGAAGACGAATTTGAAAAACAGTGGCAGGCGCTGTTGCCGCAGATCACCGATTTGCAGCAGTCACCACGCCAGCGCATCAGCGTCGGGCCAAACCACCTTATCCGGGCTATCGAGGTCACCAGCAATTTCATCCGCGCCGGCCACCACCATCATCAGCATCAGTTAGCGGCACAGCCCGAGGGGAGCCAGACGCTGCTGATCGTGACGTATTCCTCAATGAAGCCTTTCACCCGCGAGGATGACCATGAATGGCTGCAGGTGAAAGCTTCGCTGGCATTGACCGGACAGGATGACCGATAACCATGAGCGATATTTGGGCGGCAAGAAAGGATGACGAACTGATCCATACCAGCCCGCTGGCGGACATCGCCAGCGCCGTTGCCGAGGTCGCGGTTTACTCACTGGCGACAGCCGCCGTTGCGGCCGCAGCGGCAGCGGCAGCTCCGGCACTGGCGGGAGTGGCTGTGTTAGGTGCGGCGGCAACAGCGGCTTCCGGCTGTGTCGGTGCCGGTCTGATCGTCGGCTTCACCGCCAGCCTGACCGGCGTCGGCGAACATATCAGCAACGGTTGTGACACCGTGGCCAACTGGCTGTTTCCCCCGGTGGTCTCCGGCGTGATCCTCACGGGATCGGCCAATGTGTTCACTAACGCCAAACCGGCCGCTCGTGCCGCCGGGCGGTTGCTCACAGCTGATGAGATCAAAGCCCTGCCCGCGCCGCAACCGCCACAAAGTTTTTGGGATTACGGTTCTGAGCTGCTGGCCGCCGGGGGCAATATCATTTCCCAGTTGTGGCAGCCCAGTGTCGCCGGTCCCAGCCTGCCCAGCCAGGCGCTGGAAGAAGACAAGATCGCTTGCGACAAGCACTCCAGCCCGCAATATCTGGCGGAAGGTTCCGGCAAGGTATTCATTAATGGTCAACCAGCCGTGCGCAGTAACGACCGTTCAACCTGTGAAGCCAAGGTCTCGACCGACGTTTCAAAGAACGTCCTGATCGGCGGCGATGCGGTTGTGGTGCGGGATATCAAAAGCGGCAAACTGCCAGGCATCGGCCTGGCGCTGACCGTACTGCCATTGCTGCTCGGCAACCCGTCCAAACTGGTCAAGAACCTGCCCTGCATGATTGGCGGCGGGCTGGCGGCGGCAGGTGCCAATGCGCTTGGGGAAGCGATCCACGCAGCGTTTAATCCAGTACACGCTGCCACCGGTGCCAAGGTCCTGAACGGCGAAGAGGATATCGATCTGCTGCTGTCGGCACGCTTCCCGCTGGTCTGGCAGCGTAATTACAACAGCCGTAACCGCTATCAGGGCCTGTTCGGTCACGGCTGGCGTACACCGTTTGAAACCTGGGTCGATCTGGTTGACGACGGCAAAGGCGGTGTCGAATGCTGCCTGCATGATGAAACCGGCCGCGAGTTGCGCTTCCCGCTACCCGAAGTGAACAAACCCAGCTTCAGCGCCGGTGAAGGGCTGATGTTCCGCAGCGGTGAAGAGGGCCAACTGGTCATCGCCGATACCGATGGCAGCGTGTGGCGGCTGTTTGTCCCGCTACCACAGGAGCCCTCTCGCCTGCGGCTAATGTCGCTGAGCGACGAATATGACAACGCGCTGCTGTTGAGCTACGACGAACAACAACGTCTGAGCCAGATCAGCGACAGTGCCAACGCCATGACGTTGCAACTGGAATACGCCGATGCTCGCTTTGCCGATCGCGTTACGGCACTGTGCCATAACCAGCAGACACGGGTACGTTATTGCTATAACGACACTGGCGATCTTCACCAGGTGGTTGACGCCGGTGGCCTGATTACCCGCGAGTTCCATTATAACGATCAGTCTCTGTTGACCCGCCATCAACAGGCAGGCAGCCCCTATTTCGAATATCGCTGGGCAATGTTTGACGACTGGCGGGTGGTGGAACACCGCGATGAAGCCGGAAACGGCTGCACCATAGATTACGATTTGGCGGCAGGCCTGACCACCGTCACCGAATACGATGGTCTGCAACACAGCCACCGCTGGAACAGCCAGCAGTTGATTACCGAATACACCGACGAACGCGGTGAAGTCTGGCGCTACCAGTGGAACGACGAAGATATGCTGGTCGCGAGCCAGGATCCGTTGGGCCATGGCTGGCAATTTCGCTACGACGAAGCCGGTAACCTGGTCGAAGAACAAGATCCTCTCGGCAATATCCGCCTGACACAATGGCTGCCACAGCGCGCGCTGCCGGTCAGTATCAAAGCACCTAACGGTGGCACACAGTATTTTTATTACGATCAGCGCCACGCGCTGGTAGCCGACGTCGATGCACTCGGTCACACCCAGCGTTATTTGCGCGATGACTACGGCCAGGTCGTACAGTCGGTCGACGCCAACGGCGGCATCAGCCATTTCGCCTATGACGAACACGGCCAGTTGATCCGCGCCCGCGATTGTTCAGGTAAACAGACCACCTACAGCTACCTGCCACAAGGCTGGTTAACCGAGGTCACCGATGCCGCCGGTGAGAGCACCCGTTACCATTACGATAACGTCGGCCGCCTGACACAGTTGCAGCGTGCCGAAGGCTGGCAGGAGAAACTGGGCTGGAACGCACAGGGTCAGCTGGTGCATTACCAGGGGGCCGATGGTCGCCTGACACATTACCGTTACGACAGCGTCGGCCGCCTGCTGGCCACCCGCAACCCGCTCGATGGCGAAGTGCTGCGCAGCTACGATACTCGTGGTCGGCTGACCGCCCTGCGCAATGAGAACGGCGAGAGCTACTGCTTCCAGTGGACAGCGGCCAACCTGCTGCAGGAAGAGACCGGGCTGGACGGTATCAGTACCCGCTATCGTTATGACGAGTGCCGTCGGGTTATTGAGCGCATCTTTGCAGCCAATACGCCTGCTGCCTTTTCACACTACTTCAGCCATGACGCCGCCGGACAACTGTTGAACAAGCAGACACCGGACGGAGAAACCCGCTATCGCTACAATCCGGTCGGCCAGTTACTGCACGCCGCCTTCTATCGCGGCGATGTATGGCGGGATTTTCAGCCGGAAGCGGAGAGCGAAGCCAGCTTCAGCTATGACCTGTTGGGTCGGGTGCTCAGTGAGCAAGGTAATCAGGGCACGCTGAACTACGATTACGACCCGATGGGCAACCGCACGCAAATTGCTCTGCCCGACGGCCGCACCCTGCGTTCGCTGTACTACGGCAGCGGCCACCTGCTGCAGGTGGCGCTGGATGACGTTACCATTAGCGAGTTCGAGCGTGACAACCTGCACCGTGAGTTGAGCCGCACCCAGGGCCGACTGACCAGCCGGCTGCACTACGATCGGCTCGGCCGCAAAGATCGCCGGGAGATTTTTCACGACAATCGCCAACGTCCGGCCCCTGCCAGCAGTTCGCGGCAGTGGTTCTACGACTATCAAAATAACCTGACGCGCGAAGAACAGAACGCCAACCCGTTCGCCTATCAGCGTTATCACTATGACGCCGCAGGCCGTCTGCTAAGCCAGGACGGCACCTTGCCAGACACCGAGCGCTACCGCTACGATCCGGCCTCCAACCTGTTGGATGAGGGGCAATTCCGCCAGCGGCATAATCGCGTGATGCACTATCAAGGCATCGATTACCGTTACGATACCTTTGGCCGCACGGTGGAAAAACGCAAGGGTCACTACCGCTGGCAGTACCATTACGACGCCGAACACCGACTCTGCGAAGTGGTACGTTACAGCCTGCACCGCAGCGAACCCTTGCAGCATATGCAGTTCCGTTACGATCCACTCGGACGGCGCACGCAAAAACAGGTATGGATGCAAAGCCAGGACCTGCGCCAACCGGGCGGAAAACGCCAGACCACCACCTTCCTGTGGGAAGGTTTCCGACTGTTGCAGGAAACCCGCGACGGCATGCCGCTCACCTATGTGTATGCCGATCAGGGAAGCTATGAGCCACTGGCACGTATCGACGGCGGGCCGCAGGCGCAGGTGTTTTACTTCCACACCGCGCCCAACGGCGAACCGGAAAGCCTGACCGACAGCGACGGTACCCTACGCTGGCAAGGCCACAGCAGCGCCTGGGGCAAAACAAAGTATGAAGAAAATCAGCAGCATCTGGATTACTCCCAAAACCTGCGCCTTCAGGGCCAATATCTGGATCGCGAAACCGGATTGCACTACAATCTGTTCCGTTATTACGACCCGGATATCGGCAGATTTACCCAGCACGACCCGATTGGGTTGGCGGGTGGGATAAACCTTTATCAGTATGCACCGAACCCTTTGGGGTGGGTGGATCCGCTGGGTTTGAGCAAGTGTTCTACCGGAAAATCATTATCTGTTAATAAGCCCAAAATATTGAGTAGCTCGAACTTAACGGATACTGAAAGAAAGTATCTAGAAAGGCAGTTTATGAAAAAACAGAACTCTCTAAATCGTGCAGCTCAAAGAGGTGAGTTAGTTTGGTCCCCAGGAACTCATGATGTGAGGATCTCTTCGGTTCAGAGTTCATATCGCCAAGCTGTGTCATCACGCTATGAAAAGATGTTCGGCAAGCCTGCAGATTTAACTAAGTTGAATGCGGATCATCCTGTTGATTTAATCGTTGGTGGTTCACCAACACAACGTCTACAAATGCTGAATGAATCTATAAATAAAAGTGTTGGTAGTTCGTTAAAAAATGCTGGGCGGAAGGCTGGGCTTCAACCTGGAGACCGGATAAGTGAAATAATATTTAATTAGAGGTAATGATGAATAAAACCTTCTCATTTTCAACAGATACAGCAACTCTGGTAATTTACGACTTGTCCTCTCTAAAGCATAGAGTTAGTGACTCACCTGATTGGTGGAGCATTCCTGAGGATGAAATAGATGAGATTAATAAAGGTAATGTGCTTTTTTTAAATTTAGGAGACGATGGTAGTTACACAGTTAAAATCATTGATGAGATAAATGGAGATCGTGACTCATTCTTTTTAAACGTCCCATCTGGAGACGTATTCATCGGTGCTGGGGAGGATGTGAGTGGTGGTGACCTTGAACCAGACGGCTCTGATTACATGGCTGGTATAATGATTAAATTACCTCCTGGTGGATATGAAGTTAAATATAATAGAGACGAAACTGACATATCGATATCTTTCTCTATAAGTAATTGTAAAGTAAATAACATCACTGATCTCATTAGAATTTAGTTAAGTATGGATGTTAATTAACTAAAATAATCCTGAAGTAATCTAAAAGATCCTTCAGGATTAGTAGCATGCTGAACCAGCCCAGACTTGTTTGACACACCCTAAAGAAGCACCAGTCATAGGGAATGTTTCCGACTGCAGCAGGCAACCCGCGATGGCATGCCGGTCTCTCTTCGATTGGGTTTAACCCTAAATATCGACCTTTAGCTTTGTGATGCACTGAACCTGTCTGGGTTGGTGAATAAAAACGAAAATCATAAAATATAAAACATTCTATCTAATCAATAAGTTATTTATAAAAAGCATTCGTAAATTCACCCCTAAATATAAAAACCTGTGGTAGTGCGACTTCTCTGCGCTGCACAACCAAACTCACCCTAAAAACCAAAGGAGAGATACCCACCCATAGCCGTTGCAATCACCATTAATATTTGGTTCAAGTTTAATTCTGGGCGTATTAGCAAATGCTGTAACTGCCCAGAAGTATCACCTCACTTATTGGCCTTGATGGATATAAATCCGCTTCGCCAATGCAAATTAATCAATTTCATATAGGTATCAAAATGGCAATTGACTCATTTCTGAAGGTTGACGGGGTTACTGGCGAATCTAATGATTCGAATCACAAGAATTGGACTGATATTCTGTCATTCAACTGGGGGGCGACCCAGTCTGGCAATATGGCCGTAGGCGGTGGCGGCGGGACGGGGAAAGTAAACTTCAAGGATTTGGAGGTGCAGGCACTTATTGATAAATCTACACCGGCCATTCTGAAGTTTTGCTCCAGCGGTAAACATGTAACCAAAGTAGAACTTTCTATCTGCAAGGCCGGGGGGACCCAGGTCGAATATACCAGGATCGTGCTGGAAGATGTCCTGGTCAGTATGGCGGACTTTACCGGTGTTGGGCACACCGACAATATCCTGGTTAAATATCGTTTTCAGGCTTCCAAGGTCAATCTGCATTACTGGGAGCAAAGCGCCAGCGGCACCAAGGGTGCAGAAACCAAAGCCGGTTGGGATATTAAACAGAATAAAGAGATTTAATCGAGGGCAGCACTATGGCAGACCCAACGCTGGCGATAGACAATCTGCTCAACGATCTCTCGGTATACAATGCTGACGAGCTGCGGATAATTATCGCCTTTGTTAATGAGCTGGATAATACAGCGCTCAACCAGTATGAGAATGACTCCGAACGGGCAATCATGTCCAGTTTCGAACGATTGCGCCAGAGCAGTGATGCCCAGCGCAATGGTGAAGATAACACCAACGAGATGGAAATGGGGCTATTAAATAATGGCAACAATACCACTCTGCAAGAGAACTCTGGTTTCTTCCAAAAATATAAAACCTCGCTGCGGGGTTATGGAGGCAACGTCTATGACGACAGGCAAAAGAGTAACTATGATTATGCCGCCAAGGCAGTAGGTGCCGTGGGCGCATTATCAGGCGCGGGGGCTACCTATGCGGCGATCGCCGCCGCTCAGGCAGCAGACACACTGATGACCAACATCTATGTCCGGTATGCCATGACGACGATCGGCGCGACCGGTATCGTCAGCGCCGGCCTGTTGATGCTTAGAAATACCTTGTCCGAGCGTCAGCAGACGGACAATAAGGACTTGCTGGAAGCAACCAAAAGAACGGCCAAGGCGAGGATCAAGCTGATTGAGTTCGTTAACGAAACGCGGATAAAAATCATCAAGGATGAAGACAAATGCCGCAGTAATGCCGAGCTCTATATGGGCAGACGTTATACGGACCAGGCCAGGGGCAGAGCGGATCCGAATCTGGATCGCATTGAAACTCTGCTATTTACCACCCTGAACGAACGATCCGCGCCGTTACAAGCCAAAATCCTGTTAACCAGTGAGCAGCAGTATGTCTCGGTCATCAGTGATAGCGGCACGACGGATATCTCAAGGGCGCATATGAAGTTAATGTATGAAATCGCCAGTACCTTCTAGCCGATAATAAGAGAGCTGAGCCCGGTATTCGCCGGGTTCAGCCCCTTTTCTCTCCCTGACGCCTCAGCATTTTCCCTTCCCTGCACCGCAAACTCAGCCTTTTTTCACCGTCTGGTAAATATCCAGGTCAAAGTAACCATCCGCCTCGCAGTCATTAAGGTAGTGCTCATAGCTCACCCCTTCTACTGGCTGATAGCCGCTGGCCGGCAGTTCCCGCTGATAGAAATCACCCCATACCCGCTCGAAATCCCCGTCGCTGACGCGCACGTTGTAAATCGCATATTGCCCGGCGGGCAGGGTTTGTAACGCAAAACCCTCACTGCCCGACGTCGGCAATACGAAATCATCCGCCACGGTAAACACCACATCGGCCTGCAGTCGCTCGGGCGCCACTTCAGCCGGATCGTCCCAGTACAGCACCAGCCACTTCCCCAGTGGCACCTGGTGTTGCTGCTGCCAGGCCATCAGCCGTTGGCAGCCCTGAGGGATGGTTTGCGGATAAGGCCCGACCACTCGCACACCCACCACTCTTTCCGCTGATTTATCTTCAATTCTTACCGTCATCGCCCTCTCCTCGCACTAATACGGGATACCGTTCAGGCACCAATCTCGGTTCGCACATCCAGCAGTTCCGGGAAGAAGGTCAATTCCAGCGCCTTTTTCAGGAAGCTGACACCGCTGGAACCGCCGGTGCCGGTTTTAAAGCCGATAATCCGCTCCACCGTTTTCATATGGCGGAAACGCCACAGGTGGAAGCTCTCCTCAATATCCACCAGCTTCTCGGCCATTTCATAGGCTTCCCAATACTTTTGCGGGTGGTCGTAGATCTCTTTAAACGCCGGCAGCAGGTCCGGGTTGCGCTGGTAAGGCTGGGTCCAGTCACGTTCGATACACTCCTGCGGAATCGGCAGGCCGTGACGTGACAGATAGAGCAGGTATTCATCGTACAGGCTGGGTGCCTCGAGGATCGCCTTCAGCGCGGCGTGTTTATCCGCATCGTTGCTGAATACCGCCAGCATGGCGGCATTCTTGTTGCCCAACAAAAATTCAATCGAGCGATACTGATGGGATTGGAAACCCGATGAGTTGCCCAGCACGTCACGGAATTCAACGTATTCCGACGGTGTCAGGGTTTCCAGCACCGCCCATTGCTCAAACAGCAAACGCTGGATCTGTTTGACCCGGGCCAGGATTTTGAAGCAGTGGCTGAGTTTGTCCTGCTGCACCAGTATCCGCGCCGCCTGCAGCTCGTGCAGCATTAACTTCATCCACAGTTCGGAGGTCTGGTGCTGCACCACAAACAGCATCTCATCATGATGCTGCGGGTTGGACAACGGATGTTGGCAGTCCAGCAGTTGATCCAGGCACAGATAGTCGCCGTAGCTCATGCGTTTGGAAAAATCGGTGACAATCGCGCTTTCTAATTCCCGTTTGTTCATCTGTTCTCTCCGCTGCGCTCACGACCGGAAGCGGCGTGTAGCGTGCTGCAAACAGAAAACATAGTACACAACCCCCAGCCCTGAAGGACTATCAACCAGAGTTGCCACGCAGATCTCAGGCTGGGTAACAGCGCTTTCATTTCATGGTTTTTTCTGCTCATCCCCGCTGCGGTGATCAACGGGGATGAGCCAGGCATTTAATCCTGCGCGGACGAAGATTGGGCGGCAATATAATCCCGTCGCAGAACCATAAACGACCGCTCAAAAGTAATCACCGTCTCGCCGGTGGATTTGATGCCCAGGGTTTCAACCGTGACAATGCCTTTGTTCGGCTGGGATTTTGAAGGCCGTTTTGCCAAGATTTTGCTGGTGGCATACAGCGTATCGCCGACAAAAAGCGGATCTTTCAAACGCACTTTTTCCCACCCCAAATTAGCCACGGCTCTGGCGGACAAGGCTTGCACGGTCATGCCGCTGACCAACGCCAGGGTAATGCTGCTGTTCACCAATACCCGGCCATATTCAACCTGGGCGCCATAGGCCTGATCGAAATGCAACGGATGCTGGTTCATGGTCAGCAAGGTTAGCCAGGTGTTGTCGGCTTCTGAAAGCGTGCGCCCCGGCCAATGTTTGATGGTCATGCCAGGCTCGAAGTCCTCGTAGTCGCCACCGTGTTCTTCAACGTACTCATTTTCGCCAACTCGTCTTAGCATGGTCTCTTCTCTTTAGATGGATAGAGTGCGATCGCTGCGGCCGTGTCTTCAATCGCCAGCCCCACACTGCGAAACAAGGTTGTCAGCCCTTCGCCCGCAGCAGACTCGCCAAGAATGACAGCGCCAAGTTCATTAAGATCTTCAGGCTGGAGGTAACCCTGCGTGAGGGCGGTTCGCACCTCTCCCGCGTCCTCCCTGGCGGCAGCGGCGGTTTCCACCACCACAAACGCCGTTTTCAGCAAGGCAGGATCAACCTCAATAGCCTCTTCATGGGTACCGCCGATAATATTCAGATGCGCCCCCGGCGTTACCCAATCGGCCTCAATCAAGGGTTGGGAAGATGAAGTTGAGGTGGTGGTGCAGATGATATCCGCCCCCTGCACGGCTTCGAACACGCTATGGCAAATAGCAATCTCTGCCGCCGTCACCGTTCTCGCCCACTCCACGAACCGTTCGGTTCTGGCCGGCGTGCGGGAAAAGATTCGCACCTTGCGGATCGGGCGAACGGCAAGCATTGCCAGCAGCACTGCCCGGGCCTGTACCCCGGCCCCCAGAATGGCCAGGTTGCCGGCATCGGCATTAGCACACAGGTCGGTCGCCAAACCGGCCACTGCGCCGGTGCGAACTGCCGTTAAGCTTGCGCCGTCAAGTAATGCCAGCATCTGGCCGGTATTGATGTCGGTCAGCACCACCACACCGTGGATCAGCGGCAGCCCGTGGGCGGAGTTACCCGGCGTGAGCGTAGTGATTTTGACGCTGGCGACACCGCGTTTCAGCCAGCTGGCCGGGCTGACCAGCATCTCTGAACGGCCATGGTCCAGTAAGGTGCGCGGCGGTGATTGTTCTTTACCGCTGCGTAAATCCTGGAACACGTCACTCAGGGCGATCATCACCTGTCGCAGACGATCGCCCCCCGCCATTTCAGCGGCGTCGATGATTAACATGGTCATGAGGCCGCCCTCTTCAGTTCGGCGACAACCTCAACGATCAGGTCTTCCTGCCCGGCAATAATTTGTCGTCGTCCCAGTTCGAAGAAGACATCGCGCGCATCCACCCCGGCGCTGCCTGCATGGTTTAGCACCGGGCTTTTGAAGCCGGAGAAGACACCGGCCAGACCGCTGACGATGCCCAGAGAGTCAATCATTGGCGGAACCACCATTAACTCTCTGGCGGCGAGATCGGCGGCATCCAGAAAATGATAGAGATCGATGCCGGTGTTGAAACCCAGGCGCTCCAATACCGGGATCAGCACTTCCAGTTGGGTATTGCCCGCCCCGGCACCAAACCCACGAGCGCAGCCGTCAATAATGCCGGCGCCCGCCTGAACGGCGGCCAGCGAATTCGCCACCGCCATGCCAAGGTTGTTATGCGCGTGGAAAATCAGCGGTACCGCTACCTGCATGCGCATGGCCGTAATACGTGCGGTGACATCCTGCGGCAAAAGACTGCCGGCCGAATCCATAATGCCGACCGCCTGGGCGCCGTAACTCACCAATAACTCCGCCTGGTCAGCCAACTCGGCCGGGCTTGCCATATGGCTCATCATCAGCACCGCATGAGCCTCAGCGCCCTGTTCCCGCAGCCAACCCAGATGGCGTTCGGCCAGCGTAGCCTCGGTACAATGGGTACCAATGCGCACCACATCCGTGCCGTAAGCCAGAGCTTTGGTCAAGTCGGCGATGGTGCCCCAACCGGGCAACATAAACACCCCCATCTTGCTGTTTTGCAAAGACTCGCGCACGGTGGTCAGCATCTCTTCGTCACTCAATGCCGCACGCCCCACCTGATAGGAGGAAGCCCCCAGCCCGTTACCGTGGCCGACTTCAACCATCGCCACACCGGTTTTGTCTGCCGCCGTGGCGTAGCTTCGCAACTGCGCCGCAGTGAGTTGGTGTTTTACCGCATGCTGACCATCGCGCAGGGTTGAATCGTTAATGAGAATAGTCATTGGCCACCTCCGCTTTATTTCGATAGTGCGCATACTGTTCGGCGACCAGAATGGCAGCGGAATTAATCAGGTCCAGGTTGCCCGCGTATTCTGGCATGACCTTGCTGCTGGCCGTCACCTCCAGCGAGATTGACGCTCGCCCTTCGGTCACCTTGAGCGCCGTTAACCGATAACCCGCCGAAAACTCCCGCACCGCCGCCGCCGCCGCAGTGACCACCGGGGTTATCTGTTCTGCCGTCACGCCGGGAATATCGGCAAATATAGTGACCCTGAACATGGCTGGCGGAGTGGCCGGGCTGATATTGAGGATCGCCTTGGTATTTGCCACGCCGGTGAAAGCGCTGAGCGCAATCTGCGTGGTTTCTACGTATTCATCGATGTTGACTCTGGTCGCTCGCCCCAAAATATTGCTGGCTACGGTCGCCACCACCTCGATGTCGTTAATTTGGAAATGCCGGCTCAGGGCATGCAGGATCGGGATCGACGCCTGCCCACCGCAACTGATCAAACTGACATTGCGATCGGTCAGGGCTTCGGTACCGGTCACCGTGGGGACGATCATTTTCCCCAGGTGGCTGGGAGTCAGGTCGATCAGCAACGTACCCAACGGACGTAGCAACTCCCAGTGTTTGACATGTGACATGGCGTTGGTGGCGTCGAACACCACATCGAATGGCTTGGGGGCAGCCAGAATGGCGTCGATACCGCCGGCACTGATCGGGCAACCCAGCTCAGTGGCAATCGCCAAACCGGCCGAGTCCTTGTTACGCCCTGCCACCAGCCCACAATGCAGCCAGGATGAGCGATATATTTTATTGACCAGATCCATCCCTATGGCGCCGGTCCCTATCACGGCAACGGAGAGCGTCATGAGTTGCTCCTGTTAAAACGAGCAGCCCAGGCCTGGCCTAATCCCAGGGTGGTATGGGCCATGCGGGCGAAGGGTGGCCCCACCATATGACCATCGAGCAAGGCAATGCCCCCTTGCGCAGCCTTGACCGCCTCGGTGATGCGGCGCGCCGCCAATAACGCGCCTTCGTTAGGCCGTAACGCTGAATTGATCGGCTCAAGTTCACTGGGATGCACGGTAGCTTTACCGTGGAAGCCCAGATCCCTGATGTTCTGGATTTCGTGAGCCAGCACCTCGGGTTCAGAAAGACGATAGTTGGCGGTATCAATGCAACCAATGCCGTGTCTGGCACTGGCCAGAACCATCGCCTGACGTGCCGCCAGCATTCCCGACCAGGTGATGGGTACGCCCAGCGTGGCCGCCAGATCCGCAGAGCCAAAAATCAGGCCATCGGCTACGGCCGCGACGTCATCGAGATCGGTAATGGCTTCAACGGTCTCTATCGTCAGGTAAATCTCCGGGTACTTGCCCGCAGAGGCAAAAGTCTCACGCAGAAAAACCACCTCGGCAGGTGACCTGACCATCGACATGACAATAAACCCCGGCGCGGTGCCGCTACCACAGAGCATCACCAGATCATGCAGCGCATCAACCGTACCCAGCGCGTTGATGCGCACGGCAATATTCGCCGACGGAGGGGCATTATCAAGAGCGGTGCGGCAGATAATCCGCCCTTCTGCCTTCGACGGGCCGGGAACCGAGTCTTCCAGATCGATCAGGTGGACATCGGCGTCATAAGTCAGCGCCTTGACTACCCGGTTGAGCGACAAGGCGGGCGTATACAGAATGCTGCGCGGAATGGCGCGTGTGTTATCCGTCATTGGGGAGCCCTTACTTCAGCCAGTATTTTGCACAAACGGCGAATTTGATCTTCTGTTTGCCCGGCACGCATCATGACCCGCAGACCGGCAGTGCCTTTGGCGACGATCGGGAAGAATACCGGTGAGACATAGAAACCGGCTTCTATCACCTGACGCCCTTCGCTGATCACCGTCTCATCGCTCATCGGCACCAGTCGGATCGGGTAGGCGTTGCCGCTCTGCTCGGTCGGGATCAGGGAATCGAACAGCGCAATGTTGTCGTACAATTTCTTTTGCAGCATCGGCAGTTCTGCCGTGCGGTGAATTTCGGCAGAGGCCAGGCTGGCACCGATAGCCGCCGTGTTCAGATTTTGCGAATAGTTGAGCCCGCCGCCAAAGCGCTCGACCAGGCGCAACATCGGCTGTGAATAGCCGTTGAGCAGTATCGCCGCCCCGCTGGTGCCGAAAGCCTTGTTGAGCGTGACCACCATAACGGTGTTCTCATTGAGCGCCGGGCTGTGTGAGCGAACGTAACCGATCCCACGTTCGCCATAGGCGGAAATAGAATGTGAATCATCGTAGAACACCATCAGGCCGTATTTGTCCTGCAGTTCGGCCAACTCTTTAACCGGCGCATAGCCGCCCAGGCTATCGCTGCCGTCAACCACGTAGCAGACCCGTTGGTATTTCTTGCAGCAGTCCTTGATGAACTCCAGATCGTGGTAATTGCAGGTGACGACCTCGGTTTCATCGGCACAGGCGGGTTTTGCCGCCGCCAAAGAAACATGAGCATGCTTATCGAAAATCATTAACGGCCGAACACCGTTACCCAAATGTCCGGAGGCGATCAGCGGTAGCAGTCCCCCACTGATGCTACTGGCCGACACGCCACTGAGAACATTGGCCTGGAACAGTTCGCCGAGCGATTCCTCCAGCTCTTTGAGCACCGGAAGCTGGACCCGGCTACGGGCGATGCAGTGATCCAGCACGCCGTAACGACGTACCGCGTCGATAGCCCCTTCTATCACCCTGGGATGGGAGTCCAGATTCAGGTAAGAACAGCAGCTAAAATTGACAAATTGATGACCACTCGGGGTGGACAGGCGATCGTTTTCGAGTCCGGCGACGATCCCTGCGAGTCCGTTCTGCTCTGACATATCCCAGAAGGGATTACCAATACCGATAGCTTTGTCGTTGTTGCGATATTGGTTGGTTGGCATGATCTTCTTGCGGCTGGTCATCAAATTCCTTCCTTCTTGGCAGGTTCGGGTTGATAGTTATAAATGCCTTTGAATTTACGGTAGGCAGCCGTGTAGAGCGCGGAATACAAAACATAAGGCCTGCGCAGGATTTTCAGATCCCACAGCCAAAAGTTAACGTTGATATTCAGGTCGTCTAACGATTCGGCCTGATGCCACCAGCCCAGCGGCAAATACAGCATTTCACCGGGCTCCAGAATAAAATCGCGGCGCTGCGGGGATTTCGCTGCCAACCGTGGAAAACGCTGTGGGTCAATATTGTTAAAATCGAAGGCCTGCGATTTGTCGCCAAATCCCTTTAGGATAGAACGCGGGTAATAATCGCGTCGGCCGGGTGGGTAAAGGATGAATCGTTTTCTTCCCTGCAGGGCGATATTAAAGTTCTCGAGTTCGTCGAAGTGACTTTGGGTGAATACACCGTGGTAACTTATCCATAAATTGGCCGCATTCAGACCGCGACGGGAAGCCAGTAGCGAAAACGCATCAAAGCCGAGAAGAGTATTGATATCTTCTGGCCGGTGCATAATATTGGAAACCACCCGGTACCAGGTGCTGTTGTCTCGCTGGTATTGTTCATTTTCCAAAAAACCACGAAGTTGAATTTTCGTGGTCTGCCATCGCTCGGTATTTTCCTTATTACTCGCCTCCCGGAATAATGTGACATTGTCATCACCTAACCGTTGAGCAATAAGGTCATTAGCACTATTGCTGGTATCAAGCGGTAAATCAGTAATAATCACAGGAACGTCGGCTCGGAAAATAGCCTCCACTCCCATAGCGACAAATTCATTAAAGCTAATACGTGGAACGGGCATACCCGTGGTTAACTGGTTCACGATGGCCGTTTTCCTGTCTCGGTAATAAGAGTGAGAGAACCCGCTTAAATGGGGCTTGGCATTGATTTCTTACTGAGTAGTGATTGGCTGAACAGACTGGCTAATAAGGCGAGCATGCCAGCGGCCAGAGCGATCCAGGCGACCTGGGCAGCCCCGGTTTGATCTGAAAGTTGCCCGCCCACCGAGACACCGAAGGAAAAACCCAGCCACCCGGCGCTTGAAAGCCAGGAAAAGCCTTCGGATAAACAGCCTTTCGGGGTTAATGATTCCAGCAGGTTACTGCAGGTGATTAATAACGGCGCCACCGATAAACCGGCGATAAATGCAGACAAACCCATAACCAACGGGGAACTGGTGAAAACCAGGGGAACGGTGCCTGCGAAAAGCGTGGCGGAAGTGAGCAACAGCAGCCGTGGCTGCGGTATAGACCAGTTCATCGCACCATAGCAGAGCCCTCCTACCAGGCTGCCCCCGGCGCAAATAGACAACAGCACTCCGGCGAGAGTGGGATTGCCCACCTCTTTGGCAAAGGCGATCATCATGACATCGATCGAGCCAAGGAATATGCCCACCGCCGCATAAGAAACCATCAGGCTACGCACCCATATCATGCTAATAGCCCTGCGGTTTTTTTCGTCAACCTTCTGCACAATAACCGGCTCTGAACGCCGATGCAGCACCAACGCCATCGACCCACTGAAGGTGAATGCGGCACATAAAGCCAACCCCGCAGCGGGGTGCAATACCGTGGCTAACACAATGGCAACCAATGGCCCCAACAAGAAAATAATCTCGTCGAGTACGGTTTCTAAAGCATAGGCGGTTCGCAGAGCCTCATCGGTGACCATCGCCGCCCAACGGGTACGAATAAAGCCATCAACCGGTACTGATGAACAACCAATACCAATAGCCGCGGCCATAATTAGCCATAAATGGGCATCAAGAAACACCAGGGCAATCAGCAAAACTATGGCGATAACGTGACAGCAACTGGTGACAATAAGCACTTTTCGCTGGCTGAATCGGTCAGCAAAGCCCCCCAGTATCGGGCTGGCCAAAGCCTGGGTAATCATTAAGGTTCCGGCGACGGTGCCTGCTATCCACAGCGAATTGGTCGTGGCAGAAAGCAGCATAATGCAGCTAATAGATCGCATCGCCACGGGAAAGCGCAGCAATAAACCAAACAACGAAAGCGCGGCATGTCCGGGGCCGGACAGTAATCGGGTATAGGAGCCAAAACTGAATTTAGACTCAACGGCATTTGTTTCCATAAGGACTCTCGTTAAAATATCGCTTATACCCAGGCAATTAAATATATTCGTCAGAATACATCCACCCACCTATTAGATTAAGTGCGCACAATAGAGATAATAATTTAATTATTTACACACAATAATCCGAGGAAGTGAAAGCACGCCCAAAGATTAAGTTTCGCCATGCTAAATATGCTCTCCAAAGTTTATAAATTTATTTAATACGATGGGCATTAAGAATTAGCAACGCTAATGGATATTAGCAAGAGCGTTTTTGCATCACATTGATGCGTTATTGCATTATCTAGATAATATAACCAGTTAGCGATAAAATAATGACCGAATATAATTTTTATTTCGCTAAACTCACCATTTTCAGCAAAATTGGTTGGCACTCTGGCGCATCAGAATGCCAGGCAAGAAACTGTGCCGTAATCGACAACTTTCTTATCTAATAAAGCCAAGTTTTGTTGCTGTGGTTTACTTATGATGAAGGTTTAGTGCGCAGGAGCATCGGCCCTGACATTTGACACTACGCGAGGAGAGAAGCATGGCTACAGGCATTGGCGGTTGCACGGCGCAACAGGCCCTGGAACAGTTGCAACCGTTGACGGACAATCCGCCTGAAATCGCCGGCGATGAGTATCGGCAACGCATTCAGCATGCACAGCGCCTGATGCGCGAAAACGGTATCGACGCCTGCTATGTCAACGCCGGCAGTAATCTGCGCTATTTTACCGGTACTCAATGGTCGGCGAGTGAACGCATGGTCGGCGCGGTGATCCCAGCCGAAGGCGAAATCGCCTATATTGCCCCCTGGTTTGAAATTGGCACCTTCAAAGACGCACAGGTGATAGAAGCAGAAATTTTTAGCTGGCATGAGGAAGAAGATCCCTACCGGTTGTTCTTCACCGTACTGGCCTCTCGCGGGCTAACGGGCGCACGCCAGGTGGCAATTTGCGAAACGGCTTCGGTCACCCTGTTCCTCGGCCTGCAACAATATGCCGGCGATATCAGGCTGATCAGTGCCCAGCCGATCACCGGCCATTGCCGCAGCCGTAAATCGGCGACGGAAATCGCGCTGATGCAAACCGCCAATAATATTACTCTGCGGGTGCAGCAGGCTGCGGCCAGCATATTGCGCCCTGGCATCACCGCCAGCGAACTGATCGACTTCGTCGATAAAGCCCACCGTAAAATGGGCACCAGCGGCTCGTACTTCTGTATTGCACTGTTCGGATCCGATAGCGCGTTCCCCCATGGCGTGAAGCAACCCAACCCGCTGCAAAACAACGATATCGTGCTGCTCGATACCGGCTGCCGCTATAAGGGTTACCTGTCCGATATCACCCGTACCTATGTGTACGGCGAAGCCAACGAACGGCAGCGTTTCGCCTGGCAGGCGGAGCATGAGGCGCAGGCCGCCGCTTTTGCCGTTATCGCGCCCGGTGTGCCCTGCCATAAAGTGGATGACGCGGCGCGCGATGTGTTGGTTTCTTATGGATTTGGGCCGGACTATCAGCTGCCGGGCCTGCCGCATCGCACCGGGCACGGTATCGGGCTGGATATTCATGAAGCCCCGTATCTGATCCGCAAACAGCAGCAACCGCTCGATGTCGGCATGTGCGCCAGCATCGAACCCATGCTGTGCCTGCCGGGTGAGTTTGGCATCCGCCTTGAAGATCATTTTTACGTTACCCACGAAGGCGCACGCTGGTTTACCCCACCGGCAAAATCCATTGATGACCCATTTGATTTAGCGGGCTGATAATCCCCCGGGCGGCGATGCCGCTCGGGTTTAAATATAAATATTAATATCGACCATGTTTAATAAAACCATTTAATTATAAAACTTAGTGAAACCACTAATTAATTAAAATTTCGCGCCGCCTGAGTGAAATAACTCTTGATATAAAAATAGTTGTGAGCTAAAAATTAACCGTCCCTTTCAAAAGTGAATATGAAAATAAATTACACATTCAAATGGAGTTGATAATGAAAACAATTGATATAGCTTTGCTAGACTCTATCGCCGGTGGCCGTGGTAATAACGGTGGCGACCGTGTAGATAATGGCGGCAGAAACAGAGGTAGAACCAGCAACACCAGTGGAAAAGCTGATAATGGTGGTTATTATAAGAAACAGAGTCAGGAGACAACAAATTGTAGTGCTGGCATTATCGGCGGCATGATTGCAGGAGCTGCTGGCGGACCGCTTGGTCTCGGATTAGGACTTATTGGTGGATCACTTGCTGGTGGGTGCTTCACCAACAAAGGTTCTAATGGTGATAATAATAGCAATGCCGGAAATAAAAGTTCTAATTGTAATGGTTCAATTGGTAGCTCATGCCGTATCTAAACTAGAAACCATAGGCGGTAGTTTATTACTACCGCCTTATACATCAGAGTCGCGTTATATATGATAAAGACAATTAGATCGTTACTTGTATTGTTAGCTATAGTTTCCAGCAGCCCTTTCCTTAGCGGCGTTGGTGTGCTTAACCCTGGTTCAGGCTTTGCCGCGCCGGCAGGCATGTCTCAATTAGTCATTATCATTGCCACTTTCTCTTTTTTCATTTCTTTATTTTTTAAAGTATTCGATTTTTTTACAAAGTCTTCAGCATGAAGATAACATACTGGACAATATCAGTTTTAATTGGGATGGTTTTATTAGCTGGTGCAGGCATCGGCGTTGATTATCTTTACTCTGCGCCAGAAAAAATCTCAAAACTCATCGTTGCCGTGTTCTTTTCACTTTCCATTATTATTTCCATATATAAAGTCATCTGTGTGGTTTTCAAAAAACATTGATAAAATCGCCCAACATATGAGAAATAGGTATCATAAAAAAAGCGTATTTATTTCATATTCAATCGCTTGGCCAATCGGTGCAAGTTACCGCTGTCCAACTCCAGCTTACGTGCCGTGGCGGCCCAGTTCATCTCGCATTCCACCAGGGTTTTCTCAATCACGCTGCGCTGGAAATGCTGCGTCAGTGTGGCAAGACTCACCCCAATAGCACTCTCCGGCAGGGCGTCATCTATGATCCTGGCCGGCAAGGCTCCAGCCTTGATAGTGAAATGCGCCGGTAACAGTTGTAGCTCGCTGCTGCTTTGCTCGGCGCGGGCTAAAATCGCCGCCCGATAGATCGAATGTTCCAGTTCGCGAATATTCCCCGGCCATGAATACTGTTCTAGCGCCGATAACGCCTGTACCGAGAGCGTTAACTGCATCAAGCCCAGTTTGATGCGGCAGCGTTCGCAAAAGTACCCCGCCAGCAGGGCAATGTCGCTGACCCGTTCACGCAATGGCGGCACGGCAAGTGGGAACACGCTCAGCCGATGGTATAAATCCAGGCGGAATGCCCCATCCACCGCAGCCTGTTTCAGGTCACGATTGGTGGCCGCCAAAATGCGCACGTTAACGCGCTTGACCCGGTCATCCCCCACCCGCTGGAGATCACCGTATTGGATCACCCTTAGCAACTTGGCCTGTAACGATAACGACAGTTCGCCAATCTCATCGAGGAACAGAGTGCCATTATCCGCCATTTCAAATTTTCCGGCGCGATGTTGAATGGCACCGGTAAATGCGCCTTTGACATGGCCGAACAGCTCACTTTCCGCCACGCTTTCCGGCAGCGCGGCGCAGTTTAGATAGACCAGCGGATTGGCCGCCCGCGCCGATCCCTGATGGATCGCCCGCACTACCAGCTCTTTCCCGACACCGGTCTCTCCGGTGATCAATACGTTGAGCTCGGAACCGGCAACAATGCTGATTTCCTGCTTGAGCTGCTGCATCACCGACGAAAGCCCGATGATTTCATCATTTTCTCTCGGGGAACTTCCCCCCGGAGAGGCCAGCGGAGACAGCGCCTGTCGCTCCAGCGCTTCCACCAATAACGCATTGTTTAGCGCCCCCGCCGCCAGCGCACTGATTAACCGCAGTTCCTCATCGCTAAAGCGATCGAATTGCATCGGATCCAAACTGTCGAAAGTCAGCGCACCGATTAAATCCTGCTCGGCAAACAGCGGCAACCCAATGCAGGCATGAACCTTCAGTTGGTCATGACCTGGGATCAGCCCATCGTAAGGATCCGGTAATTCGCTGTCCGCAGGGAAACGCACCACGCCACCGGCGCGGGCAATCGCCTCCAGGCGTGGATGAGCATCCAGCGCGAAGCGCCGCCCCAGCACGTCCTGGGCCAACCCGTCGATAGCCAATGGGCGGAACTGTTGTCCTTCAAAACGTAATAATGCGGAAGCGTCGCAACGCAGCAGGCTACGCAAGCTATTGATCAAACGTTGAAAGCGGTCGCGTTGCGTCAGGCCGCTTTGCAGTTCAATAGCGATGCTGGCGAGGGATTGTATGGAGAGGGTCATGATTGTCATTCCGACACTTACTAGTCATAAAGACAATGCTACGCCGATGTCAAAATGACATCAAATAATTATTAGTATTTATAAAACAATAAGATAATGACTGGCACGCCCATTGCTCATTACAAGTATCAAAATTGAGTCGCTGACAACAAAGGTAATGAGCATGGCAATTCAGGTAAAAAACAATATCCAATGGGTAGGACAACGTGACTGGGAAGTCCGTGACTTTCATGGGACAGAGTACAAAACCCTAAAGGGCAGCAGCTATAACAGCTATCTGATCCGTGAAGAGAAAACGGTGCTGATCGATACGGTAGACCATAAATTTAGCCGTGAGTTTGTACAAAATCTGTCGGCGGAAATTGATCTTAAAACCCTGGATTACATCATCATCAATCACGCAGAAGAAGATCACGCCGGGGCGTTGACCGAACTGATGGCGCAGATCCCGGGGACGCCTATCTACTGCACCGAGAATGGCATTGATTCGATCAACGGCCACCATCATCACCCGGAGTGGAATTTCCACGTAGTACACACCGGCGACAGCCTGGATATCGGCAACGGCAAACAGCTGATCTTCGTTGAAACGCCGATGCTGCACTGGCCGGACAGCATGATGACCTATATGACCGGCGATGCGGTGCTGTTTAGCAATGACGCCTTTGGCCAGCACTATTGCGATGAGCATCTGTTTAATGATGAAGTCGATCAGAATGAATTGTTTGAACAATGTCAGCGTTACTACGCCAATATCCTGACGCCGTTCAGCCGACTGGTGACGCCAAAAATCAACGAGATCCTCGGTTTCAACCTGCCGGTAGACATGATAGCCACCTCACACGGCGTGGTATGGCGTGATAACCCAACCCAAATCGTACAGCGCTATTTAGAGTGGGCGGCGGATTATCAGGAAGATCGCATCACCATTTTTTACGACACCATGTCCAACAACACCCGCATGATGGCGGATGCGATGGCACAAGGCATCAATGAAGTCGACCCGCGTGTGGCAGTGAAGATTTTTAACGTGGCGCGTCATGACAAGAACGAGATCCTGACTAACGTATTCCGTTCCAAAGGCGTGTTAGTGGGCTCATCGACCATGAATAACGTGATGATGCCGAAAGTCGCCGGGCTGTTGGAGGAGATAACCGGGCTGCGTTTTCGCAATAAGAAAGCTTCGGCCTTCGGCAGCTACGGCTGGAATGGCGGCGCGGTAGACCGCATTCAAACCCGATTGATGGATTGCGGCTTTGAAACCACGCTGGCGCTGAAAGCCAAATGGCGCCCTGACGGCGATACGCTGGCAGTCTGTCGTCAACATGGCCGGGATATCGCTCGCCAATGGGCATTGTCTCCTTCGGCGTTGACTGTGTCAGCCCCTGCGGTCACTGCCGTTCAGCCGGCGTCTGAACCCGAAGTATCCTGTGCCGATGCCGATCTTGGCCCGCGCATGCAATGCAGCGTCTGTCTGTGGGTCTACGATCCGGCGTTGGGCGAACCTATGCAAGATGTGGCGCCCGGAACCTGCTGGCAAGAGGTGCCGGATGATTTCCTGTGCCCGGAATGCGCCATGGGCAAAGAGGTGTTCGACCCACTCTCTTCGGAGGCAAAATGAACCCCGGTATCCTGATCGTCGGCTCCGGCTTTGCCGCCCGACAGTTGGTCAAGAATCTGCGCAGGCAAGATGGCGAAGTCCCTATTCGGCTGATAGCCGCCGACAGTTGCGATGAATATAACAAACCGGAACTGAGCCATGTATTCAGCCTAAACCAAACCGCTGACGCCCTGACCCGGCAAAGCTTCGGTGACTTCGCCGAACAGTTCCAACTGACGGTACACCCCCATACGCGTATTACGGCTATAGATACGCGGCAAAAAATGGTGCGCAGCGCAGAGCAAGTCTGGCATTACGATAAACTGGTTTTGGCGATCGGCGCTGCGGCCATAGTGCCGCCGGTGCCGGGCCATGAGTTAATGCTGACGCTCAACAGCCAACAGGAATTCCGCGACAGCCAATTGACCCTGCTCCAGGCGCAACGGGTGTTGATTTTGGGCGGGGGGCTGATCGGCTGTGAACTGGCGATGGACATGTGCCGGGCCGGTAAACAGGTCACCCTAGTAGACAAGTCCGGCAGCCTGCTATCGGGGTTAATGCCGGTTGAAGCGAGCTGCCGCCTGCAACATGCTCTGCAACAGATGGGGGTAGAATTGCTGCTCAACCAGCAACTGGGCGCACTGACACAACATGATGAGGGGATACAAGCCACGCTGAGCAACGGTCGCCAATTGTGGGTTGATGCAGCGATAGCGTCGGTCGGTTTGCGGCCAAACGTCGGGCTGGCGCGTCAGGCCGGTTTGCAGATTAATCGCGGCATCCAGGTGAATAATCGTTTACAGACCTCGCAAGTGGATGTTTACGCTCTTGGTGATTGCGCGGAGATCGAGGGGCAACTGTTACCGTTCCTCCAGCCGATTCAGTTCAGCGCCATGACCCTGGCAAAAAACCTGCTGGGTGCGGCGGAAGCGGTAAAGCTGCCCGCCATGCTGGTCAAGGTGAAAACCCCCAGCTTGCCGCTGCAGCTGGCAGGGGAAACCCGTCGGCAGGATTTGAGCTGGACAATTGTCGCTGAGCCGCAGGGAATGATCGCTAAAGGCTTTGATCAGCACCAGCAGTTACGCGCGTTTATCGTTAGCGAAGATCATATGAAACTGGCCTTCGGTTTACTGAAAGAATTAAATGCCCTGACCTAATGAGAGTATCCTGGTGACACAACGCTGAGGGTGGCATTTTGTCCGCTATCAACGTTTAGCGGCTCCTTACGCCAACAGGGGGTAATCTGTTGGCGTCCCCCTTTAGTAAAATAGGCTCTATACCACCAGAACAGAGTATCAAGAATAACCCCCGCTCAAGTTATAATATAATTAATATCGATTTAATTAACGACAACCATTTATTCCCAACATTCACAAAATAAAATATTATCAACATAATTAGAATGGCAGCCAGATAACTCTTGATACAGGACGTCAATTGGGTTAATAATTACACGCAATAGCACGACATTAAAATAACCATCAAACAGAAACCTTGCAATCCGCCCTCGCGGCAATGTAATTAATTTATATAAAAACATAATTAAATTTTTCTGATTATAATTTTTATATATACATCAACTCGCATGAAATTAAAAAAATCGGACCATTCAAGGATAGTAATATGGCCTCTTTTGCCCCTTCATTTTTCTCCCGCGGCTGTTTGTTAGCCCTGGCGACCACCGGTGGATTTTCCGCCGTCGTCAATGCAGCCTCACCCTGGCGCGTCGTTGATGGTTCAACACTGGACGTTACCCACGGCTATACCGGCACAACGGCCGGTGATTACCCTCTGTTTAGCTCCGGTGACGGCAGCCTGTTGCAAACGTCACTGACCGGGCTGAGTTTTAGTACGACCGGCAATTCGCTTTATGCGGCGAATATCCGCGCCGGGGGCAGTGCCCGCCTGGACGGAACCTTGTTAACGACAAACGGCATACAAGCACATGCCGTCAATGTTGATGGCGGGAATTTAGTGATGAACAGCGGCAATATTACCGTCGCCGGCAGTTACAGTGCCGGCGTTTTTGGCCGCAACGGGGCCCGGCTATCACTGAATAATTTGGAAATTTCAGCCAACGGCCCTCGCAGTGGCGGCGTCACCCTAACGGACGGCACATTAACAATGAGCCATTCAACTATTGTTGCCACCGATGCAAACCGTAAAGGTATTTCCCTGACCAGTTCAAATGCAGAATTCGCCCATGCCACGTTAGAAAACGTTAATATTTTTTTACGAGGAACCGGAGTCCAGGCCGCGTTGGAAGTGAGTAATGGAAGGGTCGAAGGGAATGCCGTTAATATTTCAACCAACGGGGAGAATCGGGGTGTAGAAATCTATAACAGCGACGGGGGGCGGGGTAGCGTTTTATTGAATAACAGTAATATCAGCACCCAGAAAGGGGATGGGATCTACATATTGAACGGTCAAGTCATGCTTGATAACACCACCGTCAACACGCAGGGAGGGATGGCCGTCAATCTCAATGTCGCGGCCCAGGCCTCTATTCGGGGCGGCAGTTTTACCACACAAAGCAACTATAGAGATGCACTCTGGGTAGCAACGGCAGACTCCTCAGTTGACGTCGTCGGCGCGACCTTCACGACTTACGGCGTTGGCTCGCACGCCTTCAATGCGCATTTTGGCCCGGCCACGTTGACAGACAGCAGCTTAAACACCTCCGGCACCGGCGGCTACGGGTTGTACAGCGAATCCCGGGTACAAGGTAATAATCTGCACATCACCACACTCGGGAGGCGTAGCATCGGTGTCTTTGCAGCCCGTGGCGGCATAATTAACCTTGATAACGCACGCATTGAAACTGCCGACAGCGACAGCTCCGGATTATTGGCCTATCCCGGTTCGGTCATTAACGGCAATGCGCTGTCGGTCACCACGGCAGGACAAGACAGCCACGCACTGTGGGCGCTAACCGGCACGTTGAATATCAGCAACAGCACGCTGACTACACAAGGTAATGCCGCCGGACTCTACATCCGCAATACTTCCAGCGGCGGCGTCAGTAACGTCGTATTGGATAACGTCATGTTGTCCAGCGGCCTGGGCCCGGCGATAAAAACCAACGGCGCAACGCTAAAACTGACGATAAAAAACGGTTCGCAACTCACCGCCGGCAATGGCATTTTACTGGAGAATCTGGCCGGTAGCAGCGTTAATCCAAATGACAGCCGGGTTGTGGATTTGATTGCCGACAATCGGGTGGTGCTCAACGGGGATATCCGTTCTGCCGTTGAAAACCCGGTTGATGTGGCGTTGAGTCGGGCCACATTGCTCAATGGCGCCGTCAACGGGGTCAACCGTCTGAGCCTGAGCGATTCCAGCCGGTGGACAGTGACCCATGACTCCACGCTGAGGGCGCTAAACAACGACGGCCAGGTCGTCTTTCGTCACGCTGACGGTGCCTTCCAGACCTTATCGCTGGATTCACTGTCGGGGAACGGGGCCTTTGTCATGAATACGGATTTAGCGGCGTTAACCGGTGATTTAATTACCGTCAGCGGGGAAGCTAACGGGGAACATCTGTTGATGATCAAGAACAGTGGCCGGGAACCCGACATTACGGACAGCGCTTTAATCCTGGTAACGACCGGTGGCGGCAAGAGTCACTTTGCGCTGAACAACGGTGCCGTGGACGCCGGGACCTATCAGTATGAATTGCAACAACGCGACAATGATTGGGTACTGGCGCAAAAATATGATGCCGAAGAAAAACCGGTAGTGACGCCTGTCACCCACACCGCGCTGGGTTTGTTCAATGCCACGCCGACTCTCTGGTATGGCGAACTGACCGGCCTTCGAACCCGTATGGGTGAGGTGCGACAGGGAAAACAACGGGGTGGCGCCTGGGTTCGCACACTGGGGAGCCGCTATCAGGTGAATGATCGCGCAGGCCTTGGTTACCGCCAAACACAATCAGGCATTTCCGTGGGTGTCGACAACGCACGCGACACCAATAATGGCCAATGGCTGACAGGGTTATTCAGTGGTGTGAGTCGCAATGCGCTCGATTTCAGTCAGGGCAGCACTGGCACCATCAATAGCTTCTTTATTGGCGGCTACAATACCTGGCTACTGGAATCGGGCTGGTTTGTCGATGCGCTACTCAAAGCCAATAATTTTAGTAGCCATGCTGATGTCCGAATGACTGATGGGGAAAAAACCAGGGGTGGTTACAACACGCCTGGCTTTGGTCTGTCGCTGGAAGTCGGCCGCCAATTTGTGCTGGATAGCGGTTGGTTTGTTGAACCCTCTTTGCAACTGGCTACGCTGTGGGTGAAAGGGCAATCCTATACGTTCGACAATGGCTTGCAGGCCACCAGCGGCGTCGCCAAATCCCAACAGGCAATCCTGAATGGCGTTTTAGGGCGAACGCTGCCTCTGGAGAATGGCATGACGCTGCAACCCTGGCTACGTATGGCCGCCATTCAGGAGTTCGTGAACACTAACCCCGTCAGTATTAATGGGAACGGATTCAACAACGATTTGTCCGGTACCCGGGGTGAGTACGGCATGGGGCTTTCCCTGCAGTTGACCCCTGATGCCCAGATATATACCGATGCAAGATACAGTAAAGGGGACAAAATTGAATCACCCTGGGGCGCTAACCTCGGTGTCCGTTGGTCCTGGTAAAAACGCAGGCCGCACCAGCCGGTTGAGCCTGCTGTTGGTCCCCCTTGCCGCCGCTGGCCATCGGCAATGAGAAACAGCCGATGACCATTCAGCGGTGCTCATCCAACCGCGAGCTACAGCAGCAGCGCCAGCTCCATCGCCGTGCGTTGCAGCTGTGGCAGCACCCGCTCACGCAGTTCCGCCGACGAAATTTGTGAAGCGTTGACGCCCACGTTCATCGCCGCGACTACGCCGCCCTTGCGGGAATGCATCGGCACCGCGATAGAACGCAGACCAATTTCCAACTGTTGATCGTTGATGGCATAGCCTTGCCGACGCACTTTAGCCAACTGTTCACGCAGTTGCTCGGCGCTGGTCACGGTGAATTCGGTCAGCGGTTCGAAACTGACCCGCGACAGATAATCGTCCAACTGTTCTTCATCCAGCGAACTGAGCAAGACCAGTCCCATCGAAGTCGCATAGGCCGGCAGGCGGCTGCCGCGCCCCAAATCGATTGTCATAATACGCTTCACCGAAGCGCGGGCGATATACAGGATATTGTCACCGTCCAGCGTCGCCACCGAGCAGGATTCATTCAGCAGCTTACTGAGGTAGTCCAGCGAGTTCTGCGCCGCTTTCGCCAGTTCGGAAGAAGAAAGATAGGCGTGCCCGATGGTCAGCACCCGCGGCAGCAGCCGGTAATGGCGGCCGTCAGGGCAATGCACAAATCCCAACGCACGCAGGGTGTACAGGCAACGCCGCACCGCCGCACGTGGGATACCGGTAATTTGGCTGATTTCAGAAACCGACATTTGTGAATACTGCGGCTGGAAGGCCTGCAGCACCTCCAGTCCCCTGGCCAACGACGCCATAAAATTGGGGTCACCCTTATATTGATCGTTGCTTAACTCCCCGATCTCCTGCAACCGACGCAGTTCTCCAGCACCAGACTCCGACGCATCACTCATCCTGACCTCCGACTCAATATAGTTATCCGTATCACAGAATTGATCACCAAAGGACTAATGTTTCGATAATCGCACAATACGCTGATATTCGCACTTGTCGCTGTTTTTTTCATCCCTTAAGGTAAATCCAGGCCCATAAGCGTCACGCAGAAATTACCGTTGCGCAATCAGGAGAGCAGATGATCGATAAATACGTGGCGTCCATCGATGCCGCCGTCGCCGATATTCCCGATGGCGCGACCATTATGGTCGGCGGTTTTGGCCCGGCCGGTCAGCCCTATACGCTGCTGGACGCTTTGATCCGCCATCGGCCGCGCGGGCTAACGCTGATCAGCAACAACGCCGGTAACGGGGATTTTGGCTTGGCGGCGCTGTTAAAGGCCGGTTGCGTGCGCAAGGTTGTCTGTTCATTCCCGCGCCAGTCGGACTCCTGGGTATTTGATGACTTGTACCGCCGTGGCGAACTGGAGCTGGAGCTGATCCCGCAGGGCAATCTGGCGGCGCGCATTCAGGCCGCCGGTTCCGGGCTCGGCGGTTTTTACACCCCGACCGGCTATGGCACCGAACTGGCGCAAGGTAAAGAAACGCGCGAGATCGACGGCAAACACTATGTGTTCGAGCTACCGCTGAAGGCAGATTTCGCGCTGATCAAGGCCGATAAAGCCGATCGCTGGGGTAACCTGCTGTACAACAAAACCGGGCGCAACTTTGGGCCGATTATGGCCATGGCCGCCGCCTGCACCATTGCCGAAGTCAACCGCATGGTGCCGCTGGGGGAGTTGGATCCTGAAAATATCATTACGCCGGGGATCTTCGTGCAACGCCTGGTGACTACGCCCGATCACCCTGCGCCACCGTCGGCTTAAGGAGCGCCCCTATGACCAAACTCACTCATCAACAGCTAGCCGAGCGTATTGCCCGCGATATCCCGGAAGGTGCCTACGTCAACCTGGGCATTGGGATCCCAACCCAGATAGCCAACTTCCTGCCGGCGGATAAAGAGATCTTCCTGCACAGCGAAAACGGCATTCTCGGCATGGGCCCGGCACCGGCGGCCGGCCAGGAAGATCCTGAACTGATCAACGCCGGTAAACAGCCGGTCACCCTGCTCAAAGGCGGCTGCTTTTTCCATCACGGCGACTCTTTTGCCATGATGCGCGGCGGTCATCTGGATATCTGCGTGCTCGGTGCCTATCAGGTTTCCGAACGCGGCGATCTGGCTAACTGGAGTACCGGCGCAGCGGGGGCAATCCCGGCGGTCGGCGGCGCAATGGATCTGGCGATTGGTGCCCGTCAGGTGTTTGTGATGACCGAACACCTGACCAAAAAAGGCGAATGCAAAATTGTTCACCACTGTACTTATCCCCTGACCGGCGTCGGCTGTATCGATCGCATCTACAGCGATCTGGCGGTGATGGACGTGACATCTCAGGGTCTGGTGGTACGCGAAATATTCGGCGGGCTGACCCCGCAGCAATTGCAAGCAGTCACCCCGGTCGAACTGACCTTTGCCCTTCAGCACGGAGAACCACCGCATGATCCCCGCCTACCTGTGTGATGCCGTCCGTACGCCTTTTGGTCGACTCAACGGCAGCCTGGCCAGCATTCGCGCCGACGACCTGGCCGCCCTGCCGCTCAAAGCGTTGCAGGCACGCCACCCACAACTTGACTGGGCGGCAGTGGACGACGTGCTGCTTGGCTGTGCCAATCAGGCCGGAGAGGATAACCGCAACGTGGCGCGCATGGCGTTGCTGCTGGCCGGGCTGCCGGTACAGATCCCCGGTTGTACCCTCAACCGCCTGTGCGGCTCCAGTCTGGACGCCGTGGCGATGGCGGCCCGGGCGATCAAAACCGGCGAAAGTGAACTGATGATCGCCGGCGGTGTAGAAAGCATGTCCCGTGCGCCCTTCGTGATGGGCAAGGCGGAAAGCGCCTTCAGCCGAATGATGAAACTGGAAGACACCACCATGGGCTGGCGGTTTATCAACCCACAGATGCAGGCGCTATATGGCGTGGAGTCGATGCCGCAAACCGCCGAAAACGTCGCCCTCAAATTCGGGATTAACCGCCAGGATCAGGACGCCTTTGCCCTGCGCAGCCAGCAGCGCACCGCTAGCGCGCAGGAAAGCGGCTTTTTCGCCGAGCAGTTGATTGAAGTCAGCGTTGCGCAGAAAAAAGGCGCACCGTTACTGTTCACTCAGGACGAACACCCGCGCGCCACCACGCTGGAAGCCCTGTCGAAGCTGAAACCGGTGGTTAACCCTCAGGGAACGGTGACCGCCGGTAATGCTTCCGGGCTGAACGACGGTGCCTGCGCGCTGCTGCTGGCCAGCGAAACCGGGATGACTCGCCACGGACTGCAACCCATGGCCCGTATTATCGCCAGCGCCGTTACCGGTATTGAGCCTTCAATTATGGGCTTTGCCCCGGCTCAAGCGGTACGCAAGGTATTAAAAATTGCCGGGCTGAGCCTCGACCAAATGGACGTGATTGAGCTTAATGAAGCTTTTGCGGCACAGGCATTGGCGGTGACGCGTGAACTGGGGCTGAGTGACGACGCCGCTCAGGTGAATCCCAATGGCGGTGCGATCGCCCTCGGTCATCCGCTGGGTGCTTCCGGTGGCAGGCTGGTGATGAACGCCGCCTGGCAATTGCAAAAGACGCGCGGCCGCTATGGCTTGTGCACTATGTGTATTGGCGTCGGCCAGGGCATTGCACTGATTATCGAACGGGTATGAGACGGAGAAACAGCATGGATATCGACTATCGCCTTGATGGCCACGCCGGAGCGCCGCTGTTGGTGCTGTCCAACTCGCTCGGTACCACCTTCGACATGTGGCAGGCGCAACTGCCGGTGTTGATTGAGCGCTTTCACGTCTTGCGCTATAACCAGCGCGGGCACGGTGCCACACCGTTGCCAACGTTTCCGCTGCGGCTTGAGGATCTGGGCCAGGATGTGATCGCCCTGCTCGATCATCTGGATGCACCAAGCGCCCACTTTTGCGGCATTTCGATGGGCGGCCTGACCGGGTTATGGCTCAACCGCTACCACCCGCAACGCATCAGGCGACTGGTGGTCGCCAATACTGCCGCCCGCATCGGCAGTGCCGAAGGCTGGCAGCAACGTGCCCAACAGGTGCGCCACTCCGGGCTGGCGCCGATCGCCGCCACCTCTCCCGCTCGCTGGTTCAGCGAAGCTTTTTTACAGCAGCATCCTGAACGAGTTGCCCCACTGGTCGCCGGGCTGGCGGCCGGTAATGCCGAAGGTTACGCCGCCTGCTGCGATGCACTGGCTCTGGCTGATCTCCGTGCGGAAATTGTCTCTATGACGCGGCCAATGAGAGTGATAGCCGGAGAACTGGACCCGGTGACTACGATAGCGGACGCCGAATTCCTGGTCGCCAACGCCCCCCATGCCGAACTGCAATGCCTGCCTGCTTCGCATATCTCCAATATTGCCTGTCCGGATCTCTTCAACCGCAGCGTTGTCGAGTTCCTGTCCGAGAAGATTTGACGCATTGATACTATGCCGAAACGTCAGGTTAAGTTTTAGCTATCGAATCCATACGCCAAAGCGTCTGTTCATTATGTGCTCTTTGGTTACAATCGTTAGCACTGAAATCCACCGTTTCGAGGGCTAACCAATATGTACAACTTCTCACGTTATCAGGCAAAAGAGCTGGCGCTGGCTTATATGAGCGGCAAAAAACACGATCTGTCCCCGCAGGAGTTTCTGCAGCAACTGAAAAGCAGCGAGAAATCCTTCGACTATCTGTTGAAGCACGGCAGCGAACAGCCGCGCGAAGTGTTGGTACAAAGTTTCTAAAAACCCGCTCATAACCGCTATACCTCCCGCTTCGCCGGTGGCGAGCCTTCTGGCCCGCGTATTCCCGGCTGAACAACTCAGACCCACTCAATCGACCCTCATTTTTCGTATTGAGAGGCGAATAATCTACATATTCGCATTCAGATACGAATTATTGACATATTCGTATTTAGATGCGAAATTCAACCATCACTCCCCGCTTCAGAGCAGACAAACACATGCCAGCCCAAGTCAGCGTGATCACCGGCGATCTGGTCAATTCCCGGCAGTTAGACACCACTCACTACCTTAGCGGCTTAAATGCCCTGCTTAGCCAGCTGCAACAGGCTAAGCTTATTCAGCAGTTCGATATTTTCCGTGGCGATGCCTTTCAGGCAGTGGCCGAGCCGCAGTCTGGTTTGCTGCTGGCGGTGTATATCCGCATCGCGCTCAAAGCCATGGACGCCCAACGCTGGGATGCCCGTATCGCTGTCGGCCTGGGCACAAAGCAGGCTCAGAGCGCCGGCTATGGCAGTGCCTTTGTGAATTCGGGTCAGGCGTTGGACGGCCTGATGAAAAATTGCCGACTGGCTCTGAAAAATGATAACGATCAGACCAATACCATTGTCAGCGATCTGTTGCCAATGTTAGATCATGTGGTTAGCCGCCTTTCGCAGACCGAAGCGCGGATAGTCCAGGCCCGTATGTTCGCCACCAGTAACCAGGAAGTGGCAGAGAAACTGCAAAAGGCCGCCTCCACGGTCTCCGCAACGCTCAAACGCGCGGCCTACGAGGAAATCATGCGATTTATTCACGCGATTAACAGGATCACCTGAATATGGATTTAAGCTACCTGCCCCTGCTGATCTGGTTGCTGATAGCCCATTTGCTTGCCGACTTCCCACTGCAACCGCGTAGTTGGGTTGAAGATAAAATACGTCATCGGGCCGGCTCTCGCTTCCTGCTGCTGCATGCCCTGCTGCACGGCGTGCTGGCTGCCTGGGTCGTGGCCGTTTTTGCTCTGTTGTATGGCGGGATCTCTTCCGCTCAAGTGCTGTTCGCCCTGTTGGTTATTGCCATCAGCCACTGGCTGACCGACCTGCTGAAAGTCACCCTGTTAACCCGCCTCAGCCAGGCACGTGGTTTTTTGCTCGATCAAGGCCTGCACCTGACGGTGATTGTTTTGCTGTGGCTGTTGCTTACGCCGAATGCCCTCGCTCTGATTAGCGTGCTGGCTAGCGCCGCGGCTCGCTGGCAATCCGGGCTGCTGCTACTGGCTTATTTATTGATTTATATGCCGATGGGCATTCTGATGGGGCAATTGCTGGCGCGCTGGACGCCACAGATGCCGCCGTCAGCCAAAGCGGATAACGATTCGCTGTTACGCGCAGGCAAACAAATCGGTTATCTGGAAAGAACGCTGATCCTGACCTTTGTGCTGATAGGGCAGATCCCGGCTATCGGTTTTTTGCTGGCGGCCAAGTCAATCTTTCGCTTTGGTGATTTACGCCAGAGTGATGACAAAATGCGTACCGAGTATGTGCTGCTCGGTACGCTGTTTTCCTTTACGCTGACCATCATGCTGGGTCTGTTGGTGAAGAAACTGCTGTAGGGGCGCAGTAGACTGCGCCCGCAATAATTACAACCACTCACCGAAACGGCGAATATAGAACCGCTTCATTAGCTGCGCGACAACGCAGTAGCTGATCAAGGTACCGGCCAGCCACGGGAAGTATTCCCAGGGCAGCGGCTGCAACCCAACCAGGGCGCCAAGCGGTGAGAACGGCAGATAAATCCCCAACGCCATCACCAATATCGTGGTCAGCAGAACCGGCAATGCAGCGGTGCTCTGAATAAACGGAATTTTCTGGGTACGCAGCATATGCACCACCAGCGTTTGCGACAGTAACCCCTCAATAAACCACCCGGACTGGAACAGGGCCTGATGCTCGACGCTGTTGGCAGCGAAGACAAACCACATCAGCGCATAGGTAGTGATATCGAAAATCGACGAGGTCGGCCCAATCCACAGCATAAAGCGGCCAATGTTTTTCGCATCCCACTTGCGCGGTTTACGCAGGAACTCCTTGTCCATCTTGTCCCACGGCAGCGACAGCTGAGAAATATCGTACATCAGGTTCTGGATCAGCAGGTGGATCGCCAGCATCGGCAAGAACGGAATAAATGCGCTGGCCACCAGCACGGAGAACACGTTGCCGAAGTTGGAGCTGGCGGTCATGTTCAGGTACTTGATGATATTGCCGAAGGTCTCGCGCCCCTTGATCACGCCCTCTTCCAGCACCATCAAGTTTTTTTCCAGCAAAATGATGTCTGCCGACTCCTTGGCAATATCAGTGCCGGTGTCCACCGAAATACCTACGTCGGCATCGCGCAACGCCGGGGCATCATTAATGCCGTCACCAAGGAAACCGACGGTATGACCATTCGCCTGCAACATTTTCAACACCCGCGACTTTTGCAGAGGCGTCAGTTTGGTAAAGACCGTGCGCTGCTCCACTTCACGCGCCAATGTGGCATCGTCCATCTCGGCAATCTGCGGTCCGGAGAGCGGTTCGCCAGGTTCCAGGCCAACATCGCGGCAAATCTTGCAGGTGATCACCGGGTTATCGCCGGTCAGGACTTTCACCGCCACGCCGTTTTCCTGCAGTGCAGCAATAGCTTCCTGCGCACTTTCTTTCGGTGGGTCAAGGAAGGTCAGGACGCCCTGGATCACCATATCGCGTTCATCGGTCACGCTCAGCGGCAAGGCATTGTTTTGTTCCCCCAGCTCTCGGGTTGCCAACACCAGTACGCGGAATCCATCCTCGTTATACTGGGCGGCCAGCGCCTGCAGTGCCTCACGTCGCGCCTGATCCAGCGGTAAAATCTGCTGCCCTTCACGTACATGGGTAGCGATTTCCAGCATTTCCTCCACGGCCCCTTTACAGATCAGCCGCTGTTGGTGGTTTTCATCCGCTACGACGATCGACAGGCGGCGACGCACAAAATCGAACGGCAACTCGTCAACCTTGCTGAAACGCCCCAATGCTTCAATGCCCGGTTTGCCACGCCCAAAGCGGATCACCGCCTGATCCATCAGGTTTTTCATCCCGCTCTGGTGGAAGCTGTTCAGCCAGGCCAGATGCAGCACTTCATTGTCTCTGATGCCGCTGACGTCCAGGTGGTGTTCGAGGATGATGCGATCCTGGGTCAGGGTGCCGGTTTTGTCGGTACAGAGTACGTCCATCGCGCCAAAGTTCTGGATGGCATTCAACCGTTTGACCACCACTTTACGCCGTGACATGGCAATGGCGCCCTTCGCCAGATTGGAACTGACGATCATCGGCAGCATCTCTGGCGTCAGCCCGACCGCTACTGCCAAAGCAAACAGCGCCGCTTCGCTCCAGTCGCCCTTGGTGAAGCCATTAATCAACAATACGATCGGCACCATCACCAGCATAAAGCGGATCAGCAGCCAACTGACGCTGTTCACTCCGCGATCAAACGCGGTTTGCGAACGGGAACCGACTATCGACTTTGCCAAGGAACCAAAATAGGTACGCCCGCCGGTCGCAACCACCACCGCCGTGGCGGTACCGCTGGCGACGTTGGTGCCCATCAGGCAGATATTCGACAGTTCCAGCAGCGCATGTTCACTGGAAACTTCGTCTTCGCTCGATTTTTGACTGACGTTGCCCAGCGCATCGTATTTTTCGATCGGGATCGCTTCCCCAGTCAGGATCGCCTGGCTGATAAACAGATCGCGTGAGGCCAGCAGACGCACGTCCGCCGGTATCATATCGCCGGCAGAAAGCTTAATAATATCGCCCGGCACCAGTTCGCGGATCGGTATCTCCAGCGTCAAAGCCTGCGCGCTGTAACTGCTGCGGCGCAGTACCGTCGCGGTAGTACGCACCATAGACTTTAGCGTCTCCGCCGCCTTGTTGGTGCGGTACTCCTGCCAAAAACGCAGTAACCCGCTGAGTGAAACCATCACCAGTATGATGATCACGCCGGTAAGATCGGTTTCTTCACCGCGCCGGGCCGGCAGCCAGTAATCGGTAAAGAAACTGATCGCGGCCAGCGCCATCAGCACATAGATAAACGGGTTGTTAAACGCGGCGAATAACTGCACCAGCGCATGGGGCGCCTTCTCATGAGCCACCTGATTAACGCCATATTGCTCCAGGCGTTCGACCGCATCGTCCTGGGTCAAGCCATTGCGATTACATTTTAAATTGGCCAGCGTCTGATCAACGCTGTTTTTCGCCTCTTGGGCGATGGCGTAAGGCGTCGTTTTTTTATCACGACGGCGTACGTTTTCATTAATATAGGTCATAACGCTATCCTCTTATTTTACTCTGCGCACAGGGTTACCCCGCCCAATTAATGGGTGAATAAGCACAAAGTGGAATTTATTTAATTGACGTAATTAACGCGGTTTATTTCCACGCCAGAAACGTTTAATAATCAAACTTTCGGGGTCACCGTCCATGACGCCTCCTTATCACTTAATAAAGTGAATGTTTATCAATAATCAAACAGGCAATTCGGAAGCAATGCGCCAGCGCACGGCACTCACGCTTTTTTCCAGGCTGACACGACAGACTATGCCCTCAATTTCTTTTTGCACCGCGGGGTTCGCGGTTATTTCCGCGCAAACTTCCAACTGACCGGGAATGGAAATATCCGCACTGCGCAGCGATTGTAATTTTAATGCCACACCATTTAGCGCCTGCAATATCAGGGTACGCACCAGTATTTCATCCTGCTCACCGCAGGTGACCTGAATGCGGTAGCACACTTCCAGATCGGTCGCCTGCTGCTGGGGTTGCAGGTTGATACGCTGCGCCGCTTCACGCAGCAGGATATTCGCACACAGGATCACCAGCGTCGCCAGTACCGCGTTCCAATACTGGCCAAGGCCGCACAGCACGCCAATCGCCGCAGAACACCACAGCGTGGCGGCGGTATTCAGCCCGCGGATATTCAGCCCTTCACGCATAATCACCCCGGCACCCAAAAAGCCGATACCGGAGACAATTTGCGCGGCAACTCGTCCGGCGCTGGAAGGATCGGTAGACATGGAACTGAGGATAAAGACCGCAGCTCCGGTTGCCACCAATGCATTGGTGCGCAGACCGGCCATACGTTGGCGCCACTGCCGCTCAGCGCCAATAACCGCGCCCAGGCTCATCGCCAGTAATAAATTTAAAACAAAAGGAGTCATAGCCATGACTTTCCCCTTAAATAACTGCAGGAGATAAAATCATGTGCTTTTTAGCACACGCGAAATCTCGCCGATAATAAATCAGCGGTTGAGCGTGTGAATGCCTGGAGGGAAAAGGCTGTGGCTGAAAGTGGCCATAATAGCGTCCAAATCAATTCACCCGATGCCATTGGGCAACAGGGACAACAATAAGATTCGGGTTTGCACAGCTCGGAATAACTTGAGAGGGGTGCTGCCCGCCGTTTTCGGCAAGCAACAAATCAGAAGAGGATTGGTCAGCTTGCCTTGTTTATATCACTGCAACTAAAACTGTCCAATTGTGTTTCCTCACTGAAATTTTGGCTGAGTATAGTGACGTGGGGTGATGATGTAAAGGCCAAATTATTAAACGAAAACTAAACTCACTAATTTCGTATATTTGACTCATCACACGAATATAGATAATTGGCATTGGGTCGCCCGCTAATTCCCGATAAACTGAAAGTTCAGCAGGACAATCATCACCAAGGACAACTATTCGATGAACATGCTTCGCCTCTCTATCAGCCTCGCCTTGTTTGCCGGTTTTCCCGCCCAGGCCCTGCTCTTGCAACAGGGTGAAACCCGCTATGAAATCGATCCGGCCACGCTGCAGGTCACCGCAGGCAAGATCCAGGTCAACCAGGCGCAGGTTGGGCAAACCGTGGCTAACCTGCAAAGCACGCCTGCCCAGGCAAGTTGGCAATGGCCCAACAGCGCCATGCAGCTCACCGCCAGGCTGGAAGGCGGCGATCTGCGCCTGAGCTTCAGCAGCGACCGGGCGCAAACGCTGAACTGGTTCACCCTGCCGCCGCAGGCCACCACCCTACTGTTACCGATTGGCGAAGGCAGCCGCATCCCTCTGGATAACGCCGTCTGGCAGCGTTATCTGGTGAAAGAAATGACACCGCTGGATACCAACTGGGATCTGAAGCTGCCGCTGTGGAGCCAACAACAGCAGGGCAAGGTTTATAGCTGGTTGTTGCTCACCCCGTTCAGCAATCAGGTTACCTTTGCCGGCGCTAAAAACATGCTCACCATGCACAGCAGCCACCAGTTCAACCGTTTTAATCAACAACAAGCCTTCGAGGTGTTACTGCACGTAGGCGATACCCCACTTTCCGGCGCTCGCCGTTATCGCGAATACCTGCAGCAAAGCGGGCAGTTCAGCAGCCTGCGCGATAAAATCCGTATCGCGCCGGAGGGTGAGAAACTGATAGGTGCCACCCATATTTATCTGTGGGGCGACAAGCTGTTGGCACCGGCCGACGTGAAAAATTGGCCGGGATTACTTGCCTGGCTGACATCGCCAACCGGCGAAACGCTGTGGCAGAAAATGGATGCCGAAAGCCAGAAAACGGTGCAGAAACTGGCGGGGAAAACGCCGGAAGCCTGGCAGCAACAAGCCTTGGTTGATGCCCTTAATCAGGCGTTGGTGGCATTAACGCCACTGAAAGCCACGCCGGATGACAAGGATTTTCTGCAGGCGCAGCGCCAGCAAGCCACTAACGTACGGGAATGGACGCAGCGGCAGCTTGGAGCCTATCTGACACCGCCGGATAGCTGGGGCCAGGGGCTGGCGAAACCGCTGATCGAGGCGCTTCACCAGGCCGGGCTGCCCCGTCTGTGGCTGGGTACCGATAACTGGACCGCCGAATTCCTGCATCCGCAGGCGGTAGAAAGTGCCAAAAAATCGGGTTACCTGATTGCCAGCTACGACTCTTACGACACCGGCATTCCGCGCGGAGTCAATGACAGTTGGCTAACTGCCCAACTGCCAACGGCGCTACGTGAAAAGTGCGCCATAGTACGGGCCGACGGCAGTAAAAAGCCCGGTTTCGGCAAGCAGGGTTACTACCTGAATCCAGGCTGCGTGCTGCCTTACTCTCAGCAGCGCATGCGCGAACTGGTGCAGTTGGCCGGGCTAAACAGCCTGTTTTTGGACGTTGACGGTACCGGGATGGTTTCAGACGACTATCAGCCCGATCACCCGACCGGCGCAGCGCAAATGGCGCAGGCCCGCAATGCGCGGCTGGCCTGGTTCAGCAATACCCTTAAGCTGCCGCTCGGCTCCGAGGATGGCAACGCGGTAACCGCACGCCACATCATGTTTGCCCACGGCATGGAAACCTGGGGATTTGGCTGGGGAGATAAACAGATGAATCAGGATAAATCCTCCCCTTACTACCTTGGAGCCTGGTGGCCCAATGCCCAGCCGGCTTTCTTCTTCAGCCCGGCCAAAGTAAAAGAGCCTTATCGCACGGTGGAATTTGATCCGCGTTATCGTCTGCCCATGTATCAGGCGGTATTTCACGATGCGGTGATCAGCAGCCACCACTGGAATTACGACAACCTGAAGTTTAGCGATGTCAAAACCACCCGCAGCCTGCTGAGCCTGTTGTACAACACCGCGCCGATGTTCCACCTCAGCCGCGCGACCTTGCAGACACGCCTGCCGCAAATCAAACAGGCCGATGCGGCCTTCCGTCCGCTGCATCTGGCACTGTGGGATAAGGCACTGACCGACTTCCAATGGCTTGATCAAGCCGGTTGGGTACAGCAAACCACCTTCAGCGACGGTTCAACCCTGACGGCCAACTTTGGCCAACAAGCATTCGATGGCATTGCCGCCCATAGTCTGCGAGCCAAACTGGCGGACGGTCGCATCCTGAACATCACACCATAGCAACTCCGGTCGGGGTGAACTAGGCTAGGCACAGTCCCCCGACCGGCAACCTGGAGTTGATGATGGATACCCTTACTCAAACACTGCTCGCAGAAATCGGGCAAAGCTTCGGCCACGGCGACAACGCGCCAGCAATTGCGCTGACGGTCGGCGGCGAAGGCAGCCTGAACAGCGCATTCCCGGTCAGCGAGCTGGCAACCGCCAGCCTGGGGGCCGCCGGGCTGGCCTGCGCCCAACTGCTGCAACAAAATCAGGGCGGGGAACCGCAGGTGTTTGTCGACAGCCGGCTGGCGTCGCTGTGGTTCGGCTGGACCTTACGGCCACTCGGGTGGTCATTGCCGGCCGCCTGGGACGCGCTGGCGGGTGACTATGCCACCAGCGATGGCTGGATCCGCCTGCATACCAATGTCCCTCATCACCGCAAAGCCGTAGAACAAGTGCTGGGCCCGCATCAGGATAAAAATGCACTGGCGCAAAAGGTGCTGACGTGGAAAAAAGGTGAACTGGAGCAGGCAGTGATCGAGGCCGGCGGCTGCGCGGCTGAAATGCGCTCAATCGAAGCATGGCGGCAACATATTCAGGGCAAGAGCGTTGCGCAGGAGCCGCTTTGCCATCAACGACAACAGGCGGAAGCTCCGCCCCCCGGCTGGGCGCTGCCTGCCGCCAGACCGCTGCACGGCGTGCGGGTGCTGGATTTGACGCGAATTATCGCCGGGCCGGTCGCCACGCGCTTTCTTGCCGGTCTGGGGGCCGACGTATTACGCATCGATCCCTACGGTTGGGAAGAACCCGGTGTCGAACATGAAGTGATCCTCGGTAAGCGCTGCGCACGGCTGAACCTGAAAAACCCCCACGATCGTCACACCTTCGAGCATTTACTGAAAAACGCCGACGTTCTGGTTCATGGTTATCGCGCCGGAGCGCTGGAAAAACTGGGTTATGGCGCAGAACAACGCCGCACACTATCGCCGGGATTGATCGACGTTTGCCTCAACGCCTATGGCTGGAGTGGCCCGTGGCGAGGACGGCGTGGTTTCGACAGCCTGGTGCAAATGAGCTGTGGGCTGGCGGAATCCGGCATGCAATGGAAAAACGCCGCCGTACCTGTCCCCCTGCCGGTACAGGCTCTCGATCACGCAACCGGCTACCTGATGGCGACGGCGGTGCTGCACGGCATGCGTCAACGCCTGCTACAGGGTACCGGCTACAGCGCCCGACTCTCCCTGGCACGGACGGCACAACTGCTGTTTGATAACCCTTACCCGCAACAGCATCCGTTAACGCCGCTGGCTGCAGCCACCGCTGCGGATGAAAACCCGGAAACCGAGCTGACCCATTGGGGGGCGGCACAACGCCTTATCGCGCCGCTACGGTTGAACGGCACAGCACTGCTCTGGGCATTGCCTGCGACAACCCTTGGCAGTTCACAGCCGCAATGGCTACGCCGCTAAACTCAGGCCAATTGCCGCTGCAACCAGTGCAATAATGCTTCGACCGCCGGCGTCAATCCGGCGGTTTGCGGCCAAACCAGATAAAAGTCTATCTGATCAAGATGTCGTGCCGGTGCCAGTGCGGTCAAGCGGCCCTCTGCCAACGCATCACTCACCAGTAGTTTTTTCACCAGCGCGATGCCAAACCCTTGCTCAGCCGCGCGGATCAACAATCCCGCATCATTGAATAATGCCAAGGGACGGCCGGACTCCACCTGCTGATGCGCAGTGAACCAGCTACGCCACGGCGTAACATCATGTTCCAACAGCGGTATGCCTGCTGCGCCACGGTCAAATGCTGCCTGCCACTGGTCGGCCAGCGCCGGGGTGGCCACCGGCACCACCTCTCCGGAGGCAATCCACTGTGCCTGCATCTCTGCCCATTGACCATTGCCGAGGCGGATGGCCGCATCAAACCCTTTGCGCACCAGATCCTGCACTACCAGCGAGGCGTCGATATCCAACGCAATATCGGCACAGGCCGTATGAAAAGATGGCAGACGCGGCATTAACCAGTAATGCGCAAAAGAGGGCAGCACGCTGATACGCAGAGCCTGACTTTGCGCAATCCTCCTGACCCGGCTGACGCCTTGCTGCAATGCCTGCAGCGCCGGTTCGGCAACGGCCAACAGCTCACGTCCGGCGCTATTCAGGCGCAGCCCGCGCCCCTGCCGTTCAAACAGCGGGCAGCCGATTGCCCGTTCGAGCTGTTGGATCTGCTGGCTGACGGCACCATGGGTAAGATGTACTTGCAGGGCAGTAGCGCGCAAATTCTCTAGCCGGGCGGCAATCACAAAGGTCGGCAGAATGTGCAGTGGGATCGAGTCATTTAACATTGGTTAGCCAGACTATCCAAAAAGGCCATTTTTCATCGATTTTCGCCACAAAGCAAATGTTCTAGGCTGTCACTCATGCCCCTTACATCTGGAGTCAGCGATGCACCCACGTTTACAGCAGGACCTTGAGCAATTTCCACAGATACTCGACCGCACCCGGCAGTTGGCCGAAGGCTTCCTGACGGGCCTGCAACAGCGCCCGGTTTGCCCTCCTCTGGCCGCTCAACAGCTACAGCCGGGTGACAATTTACTGGCTGACAGCGGCGATGGCGCACTGGCGGCACTGGATGATTTCTGGCTGCGTTATGCCGAGGGTCTTTCTGCCAGCGCCGGGCCGCGTTATTTTGGCTTTGTTACCGGCGGCTCGACTCCTGCCGCATTGGCAGCAGACTGGCTGGTTAGCGCTGTAGACCAAAACAGTCAGCTGAGCCACGATACCGTGGCCGCGGCAATTGAACTGGCGACCATTGTGCAGCTAAAAGACTTGTTGGGTCTGCCAGAGGCATTCAACGGCAGTTTTGTTAGCGGGGCAACCATGGCCAACTTTGTCGGCATGGCCATCGGCCGCCAGTGGCTGGGGCAGCAGCGCGGCATCAATGTTGCGGAACAGGGGTTGGCAGCGTTAGGGGCCATACAGGTTTTGTCAGCGAATGCGCACTCCAGCAGCGAAAAAGCACTCAGCATGCTCGGCATGGGTCGCGATGCATTAAAAATTATCGACAGCCTGCCGAACTCCGAAGCTATCGACCCTGCTGCGTTGGAACGGCATCTGGCTGCCAGTGTTGGTGTACCGACCATGGTGCTGGCCAGTGCCGGAACGGTGAATACCGTAGTCTTCGACGACCTGCAGCAGCTGCTGGCGTTGCGCGAGCGCTACCCGTTCTGGTTACACGTTGATGCGGCCTTTGGCGGCGTGGCGGCCTGTTCACCGCACTATGCGCCACGCTTAGCCGGTTGGGAGCAGGCTGACTCGATTACCGTTGATGCACATAAATGGTTGAACGTGCCCTACGACAGCGCGATCCAATTTAGCCGTCATCTGGCATTGCAGATGCAGGTCTTCCAAAACCATTCGGCTTATCTGGAAGCGCCGACGCAGCGGCCAGACAACTACCTGCACCTGACTCCGGAAAACTCGCGGCGTTTTCGCGCCCTGCCGTTGTGGATGGCGTTGAAAGCTTATGGCCGCAGCGGTATGCAAGATATGGTTGAACGCAATGTTCGACTGGCGCAGTTGCTGGGGGCAGAGCTGACGGCCAGCGCGGGTTTCCACCTGCTGGCGCCAGTCAATCTGAACGTAGTGTGCTTTGCGCTCAAAAATGTCGCAGGCGATGCTACTGCTGCACGCGATCGCTTTATAGCCCGTCTCGATCGGCACGGCGTAGTGCGCTGCACCCCTACCCGTTATAACGGACAGCCGGGGGTCCGTGCTGCGTTGGTCAACTGGATGACCGAGGAAAGCGATATCCATCTGGCGTTGGAATCGATACGTCACTGCCTGGCAGAGACTGGCTGATAGGACAAGTCAAGATAACGCCGCACTATTGATTGCTGCCGGTGATTATTCTACGGCAGCAATCCCCCCCGGCCGATCAACGGATATTGGTACCCTGGGATGCTCCCAAATAGTTCAGAAAAACCAATTAATCACTCACTGACATTTATCACATTAGTCGTAACAGCACGAATAATCACATCAACTCTTTGTTATAACGCCAATTTTCGTAACAAAAACACCGGGCAATGTTAACTCTGTGTGACTATTGGTTATCGCAAGTGATAAGGAATGGAAGAATTATCATTATCAAAAACCCATGAAATAAATATAACCATATGATAATATTAATAAAAATAAAACCATTAAAACCTTGCAGCACTTACACTGATGAATAAATAGGCCAAGAAATGTTAAAAAAACAACACATGAATTTTTTTTAAGAATTTTCCTAGCAATCTAAAATTTCGTTTCGTGACATGATGGGCAGATTCAATGATAAAAATACCAGCGAGCACGCGGCTCAAGCACAAGTTGCCGTTACTGCCCCGCAATCCATACGCCAGCAGATTATTCTGACTTAAGCTAAACTTATAGGTTCATGATGTTAATTAGTTTAGAAAGAAAATATCGTTGAGTACTACCGTATTTATTGATAGAACATTCCTGGATGTGACTCTTTTTGTTCTTTTTTGCCTTTTAGGCTTCAGGCTTTTTCTTTTTGTTACCGCGGTAAAACGGATTTAAGTGGGGGTGAGATATGCCAACGATCATTATGGATTCATGCAGCTATACCAGATTGGGTTTAACAGACTACCTGACAACGCACGGAGTAAAAAAACGCCAGATTAATGCTATTGGTGATATCGATGATCTGCATGAAAAATGCAGCAAGTTGAAGCCTAGCCTGGTATTTATTAATGAAGACTGTTTTATACACGAAGCTAACGCGACGGAACGTATAAAAGGGGTGATATCACTGCACCCTGACACCTTATTCTTCATCTTTATGGCCATCACCAACGTACATTTTGACGATTATTTATATGTTCGTAAAAATGTCATCATCTCGTCAAAATCGATCAAACCAGAGACTATGAATCAACTACTTAGTCACTATCTGGAAAGAAAAGCTCCTCGCACTGAAAAAACCTCATTTGATCAGACTCCGGTTACGCTCAGCCAAACTGAATCAAACATGTTACGCATGTGGATGTCGGGTCAGGGCACCATCCAGATATCCGACCAGATGCAAATTAAAGCCAAAACCGTCTCTTCCCACAAGGGAAATATCAAAAGAAAAATTAAAACGCACAACAAACAGATTATTTATCATGTTGTTCGTTTGACCGACACGCTAACCAGTGGGATATTTGTCAATAGCCGCTAGGTTAAAAGCTTTGTTGTGTACTCTGCCAAACGTTGGTTTTAAATGTTGTTCAGCACAGAGTGCTGGAAATCACGCATTTAAATAACCTAAATACCTGCTCGCGACGAAAATCTCGGCCGCGGCGGGTATTCCCGCAGCAAAAAACCGATTATTCCTAGCGCTGTGAAATAATCACCCACCGTAAATCTTGCAAATTAAATTAACAAACCGGGCTATTTGGAGTCTGGAGCCTGAGAAGCGACCTGTCGCAGTTCAACAAAGGTGCCGTCACGACTGTCTATCTCGTTAAAGAACCAGACACCGGCAGGATAGTCAGGCAAAGAGACCAGATACATTACCCCCTCGTTAAACTCTTCTACCGCCAGAATCACTCCCTCACGCCGTTGCTCACCATCAGTTTTTACCGTTACCAGATCGTTAGCTTTCATGCCCTACCCCATCATTTATCATTGATGTCAGTGTATTACAAAATGCGGTAAGAAAAATACCGTACACTGCAGTAAATCCGCAGCTCTCCTGCGTAGCGCCTTTCTACAAGCGTAGCAGGCCATTCGGCCCGTGGCCTTTTCACTTTCTTAACGTTTTGTCCGCAGAATCTTAAGCGTGCAACAGGTAGTCTGTTCGCTGGTGCTTCCCCCCAGAGAAGTACCTGCAAATGAAGAAGTAACAAGGAACTTTTGCCCGCAGACTTGCGGGCTTTTTTTTGCCTGCGGCAAATAGCAGGCACAAAAAAACCCGCCTTGGCGGGTTTTTATTAATCAGCGAGAGGCCGATTAGATAGCGGTAACGTTAGCCGCTGACGGACCTTTAGCACCGTTCTCGATAGAGAACTGTACGTTCTGGCCTTCAGCCAGGGTCTTGAAGCCTTGATCCTGGATAGCAGAGAAGTGTACGAACACATCTTTGCTGCCGTCTGCTGGAGTGATGAAACCGAAACCTTTAGACTCGTTGAACCACTTCACTTGACCTTTGATCATGTTAGACATGTTTAATTCCTACAATATTAAATTTACGCCACCATGGGCAAGAAATAGCCGGTCATCAGTTACTTATGGAGGCACTAGAAAGGAAATTCGTCAGTGAAGAGCTATCTAGGATAACGCTTTAAATTTGAACTACTTTACTCAAAATGTCGTGCATAAATAGGTCTGTACCACAGGCCGAGAAGCATTAACTCATGACGGGGCTTTAATAGCAACTCTTTTTATAAGCCCCTCTGTGGAAACGAGGCTAAACGCACAGGATTTCACCCGCTCTGCTTAATTTGTCGTCATTTGTGACTGTGTTTCCCGGTTAGCGGGGGTAAGGCACTGCCACAATATTTACAAAATATGGCCTCAGTCTCGTGGCCACCTCTTTGACATTGCTCACAATTACGCCTTTCACGGTTACGTTGCAGCTCCTGCGACATATAGGCCGTCAGAATGCCGGTCGGCACCGCAATGATTGAATAGCCCAGCAGGATAAGTACCGAAGTCAGTAACCGCCCCAACGGGGTATGGGGAACAATATCGCCGTATCCCACGGTGGTCAGCGTCACTACCGCCCAATAAACGGAGGCCGCCAGGCTGGTAAAGCCCCCGCTCCCCCCCTCAATCGCATACATCAGGCCGCCAAAGACGCACAGCACCACGGCGACAAAACCAAAAAACATCGCCAGCTTGTGACGCGCCAGTTTGATGCTGCGCCAAATCATGCCCATCTCACTCATGTAACGCAGCAGTTTCAACACCCGTAACACCCGCAGTATCCGCACGACGCGCAGCAGCATCACGAATTCCACCGTCATATGCGGGTAAAACCAGATGATGTACATCGGCAGTACCGTCAATAGGTCGACAACGCCGAAAAAACTGCGGGCATAGTGCTGGTCACGCGGGGTGCTCCACAGCCGTAGCAAATATTCGATCGTGAAAATAACGGTAAAAAAAATCTCGGCATAAAAGAAAAGATAAATCGCTTGCTGCCCCGGCGCGTACAAGGCGCTGCCGCCCGGCTCAAGAAACAGCAGCACCACGCTGAGCAGCGCGGTACTGACCCAAAAGGCTTCCATTCTGCGGCCGCTACGGGAGTGGTTGTCGAACAACAATCGATAACTGCGTTGGCGTAAGCTCAACGACGCAGTGTCAGTGGTCATAGCTCAATGTCTTATAAAGAGAAGTTACTCATAGAGTAGACCCGAACGCTGGCGCCGCCAACTCTGCGCTGCGCCATTTTCGGCCACAAATGATAGTAATTCTCGTCTGACTAATTTATAGTTGCGCGGCGTAACTATAAAGGGAGATTGACCATGCTGAGATGGCATACGCTGGCAGCGTCCTGCTGCACTGCTCTGTTGATACTGAGCGCCCCCGCCCAGGCGCTGGACCTGTCCTACACCGCACCGGACCCCAGTATCAAACCGGCACCCGCACCGCAAACCGCCCTTGGCCCGGAAAAAAGATCGGCCAAGCCACCGGTGGTGTGGTCGGAAACAGAAGACAAAACCGGTTTTCGCGTTGATATGGAATGTGATCACCCCGGCTGCAGTCGCCCGCGCGCCAAGCCGTATTCGTCGCTTAAATACGGCCCGAATAACGGCCCGGTGAAAAAAACCGATCGCCGCCGTCAGTCAGATCCCTACTCCACCGATCAGGAACCTGATTACAATGTGAGCATGGGTTATCAGTGGTAACGCGGCTTTAAGAGTTATCCCTATATCAGCCGCAGCACAGTGTTCATACAATGGCACTCTGTTCACCACTCCTCCTGGTGCTGAACACAACAAGCTGTGTTGCAATATTTTATGCGCCTCCTTATAGGCGCTTTTTTTATGCCTGAATATCAAGCACCTGCCGACTTACAGAATGGTCTCATTGCTGCGTAACGTGATAGCTGTCACAAATAACCACTCCTTAGCCATGCTTTATCGGAGGGTTGTCAGATGGCGACTGAATATTTATCTTTGCTGGCCGTATTAGCCGGCATCGCAGGATTCGCGTTGTATAAGCACTTCAAATCTCAGAAGAAAAGTACCTTGCTGCGTCCCTACGATCGTTAATGCAAGCGTACAGGGGTATGGCATTAACACCCTGCCCCTGGCCACAGAACTGCACCCTGTCATTTTTTCATCACAAAATTGTCACAATATGGCCATATCATGGTTGGCGATTATCCGCACTGGCTTAATACCAAGGATTTCGTTATGACCACCATTAGAGCAACCAACCACCAGGAAGCCGAAAAGCTGATCCGCTACGGCACGGCAAAAAAAATCGAACTGGCCTATGACATCGACAGCGACGACTTTTTCCAGCTCGCCAGCCTGTGGTGTGATCGAGGCGCCAAAATATCCAAAGGGAAAGAACATTTTATCGTCTCGCTAAAAGGTTTTCGCATCCCGCCCAATGACTAATCCCATGCCGCCCCTGCGGCGGCGCCCCACCTTTCCCCTTGCGACAGCCCTATGATCCACATTCTCCCTTCGGCATTTATGTAAGATAAAACATGAATTACAGCAGGCGGTTACCTACACTGGTTACTGCGCCTGAACGCCAACTGAGGAGAATCACCATGTCAGCCAACCCAGCGCTGCCCAACACCATGAAAGTCGTCGAAATCAGCCAGCCTGGCGAACCAGAGGTTCTGATTAGCAGCCAAAGACCGCTGCCAACCCTGCAACAGGGAGAAATTCTGGTGAAGGTTGCTGCCGCCGGCGTTAACCGCCCTGATGTGATGCAACGCCGCGGCCAATACGCACCGCCTGCTGGCGCATCGGATATTCCTGGTCTGGAGATCGCCGGTACCGTAGTCGCTATCGGTATTGGGGTACAAAATTACGCCATCGGCGACGCGGTTTGCGCCCTGATTGCCGGCGGCGGTTACGCAGAATACTGCAAAGTACATGAAAGCAATGCGCTGCCGGTACCCGAGGGCTTTAGCCTGATTGAAGCGGCGGCGATCCCGGAAACCTTCTTTACCGTGTGGGTCAACGTGTTCCAACGCGGGCACCTTAAGGCTGGCGAAACCGTATTGATCCACGGCGGAACCTCCGGTATCGGCACTGTCGCCACCCTGCTGGCGAAAGCCTTTTGCGCCCGGGTGATCACCACCGTCGGCTCCGAAGAAAAGCGCCAGGCCAGTCTGGCATTGGGTGCCGATGTGGCGATTAACTACCGCAACGAAGATTTTGTTGAACAGACCCAGCGCGCTACTAACGGCAAGGGAGCCGACGTGATTGTCGATCTGATTGCCGGTGATTACGTGGCGAAGAACTACCAGGCGGCGGCGATGGACGGGCGCATTGTGCAAATCGGCACCCAGAACGGCGTGGTGAAGGAACTGAACCTGATGCCACTGCTGATCAAGCGCCTGACCCATACCGGCTCGACCTTGCGTGCACGCAGCGTGGAAGATAAAGCGCAAATTGCCGCTGATTTACGCCAGAAGGTGTGGCCGCTACTGGAGCGCGGCGCATTAAAACCGCAGATATTCAAAACCTTCCCGCTGGATCAGGCCGCGGAAGCCCATGCGCTGATGGAGTCCAGTCAGCATATCGGTAAAATCATGCTGACTATCTAGGTCATACGCCCCCCGCAGCAGGTGTCGCGGGGGGATGTTTTCAACTGCCTGGGGTGTGGACCTCTTCCGGCGTGGAGTCGGTATTGGCTAACTTCTCTTGCGCCAGCGCTTCGTCTTCGCTGTCTTTCTCCAGGCTTTCCTGCTGTGCCCCCTGCATCGGCGAATACACCAGTTCCACCATTATCGGGAAGTGATCCGAGCCGACGCTGGTTAAGCGGCGCAGCGAACCGAGAACAAAATGATCGCTATGAAACACGTGGTCCAGGGGCCAACGCAGGAACGGATAACCGGCGTGGAAAGTGCTGAACATGCCACGGCCACGGCGCGGATCCAACAGGCCGCTGACTTTCAGAAACAGCCGGGTGGTGGTCGACCAGGCCACATCGTTCAAATCGCCGGTCACAATTACCGGTAACTCCGATTTGGCTGCGCTTTTGCCCACCATCACCAGCTCGGCATCGCGATCTTCCGACTCTTCATTCTCGGTCGGGCTCGGCGGCATCGGGTGTACACAGTGCAGTCGTATCTGCGGCCCTTGCGGCAAATGCACCATCATGTGCATCGACGGGATCTGCTCATCCACCAGATATTGTATTTGCGCATCGCTGAGTTTCAGCCGCGAATAGACATGCATGCCGTACAGGTTATCCAGCGGGCATTTCAGGCTGTGAGGATAGTCCTGTTCCAGCGCCGACAGCTGCTGCTCCCACCAGGCATCGGTTTCTACCGCCACCAGCACGTCCGGCCGTTCGGTCGCCACCAACGCCAGCAGTTTCTCCGCCTGCCGATTGGGCGTTAACACGTTGGACACCAGAATGCGGATACGCGGTTTCTTCTGGTAGCCGGTAAAATCCAGCACCTGGGGTTTGCTCAGCCGGGTATAAGGGTAAATCCACGCGGCCTGATAAACCACACAGGCCAGATTCACGGCTATCATGCCCCACACCCAGGGTGACAGCGGTACAAACAGCAGGTTAAGCAATAACACCAGCAACGAGAGCGCCAGTATTTGCAGGCGGGGGAAATCCCACACCCGGATCCACCAGGCTGCATGCTTTGAAAGTGGCGCAATGGTCACCAGCGCCAGCAAAAGCGTCAGTATGGCGGTTATCCCTGTCACAGTTAATTCCTCATCATCGATCCGGGCCGGTCGGGGTGACGGCCTCCTGACTGCCGCTTGGTGCGGCAGCCAAAGATTGCCATAAAAAACGCCTGTCCCGCCAGCCGACTTAAGGAATTATCTTGCGACGGCGGAATTCGTCAAACAGCGCGAACAGCATCGCTTCGGTTTCGACAAATTGATGGAAGCCAAAACGGCGTGCCTTACTGCCATCGGCAAACATGTCGTAATCCCACGAGAAAACAAAATCGGCAAAACGCCAACTCGCCACCGCACGGTAATCCGTTTCGACTAAATGATGCTGTTGCGCCAACGCCTGCCACAGCTCACTTTTATCCGCCATCACCGACTCCAGCGGCATCGGCAGCGGCGGCGCCACTTCCAGATCAAAATAGCCGGCAATTTTCGGCCACAGCTCACTCCAGCGGAACAGGTCACCGTTATTGATGTTAAATGCCTGATTAGCCGCCGCCGGCTCCGTAGCCGCCCACAGGGTAGCTCGCGCCAGCAACCCAGCATCGGTCATTTCCAGCAGGCTGTGGTAAGCCCCTGGTTTGCCGGGAAAACGCAATGGCAGCCCCAGCGCCTTGCTGATCGAGGCATAAACCGCCAGGGTCAGCGCCAGATTCATCGGGTTGCCAAGCGAGAAACCGCCGACGACGCTGGGGCGAATGGCACTCCAGTGCCAGTTTTTCCCCTGCTGGCGCTGTTCAAGATAGCTTTGCTGCTCCAGATTAAACTCCGGCGGCATATGCCCGGCATCACTTTCACGCGCCGGGGTTTTGAACGGCCCTAAATGGGCGCCATACACTTTATAGCCTTGCATCAGGCTAATGTGCTCCAGCCCATGCGCCACCGGTTCCAACGCCTCCACCACATTGCTTAGCATCGCCAGGTTTGGCGCCACCAGCCCCGCCCAATCCGGCGCATCCTGATAGGCTGCGTAGAAAATGTGGCTGACCTGGGTCAGCGGGCGCAAGGCATCAGCCGTTGCCTGTGCATCCAACAGATCGACCGCCAGATAACGCACCTGCGGCCGGTCAACGCCTCCGCGCCGCGACAGGCCAATCACCTGCCAACCCTGTTGTTCCAGCTCTTCAATCAGCTTGCCGCCAATAACGCCGTTAGCGCCGACCACCAGCGCCAGTTTGTCGTTTTGCATGTTATGTCTCCGCTTCAGTATCTATTGAGACTTTCACTATGATTTATTAGTTAAGCTTGCGGTAGGCGGGGTTTATTACTATCACTTATAAGTAAAATCTATAGATGGAGGGCCGATGGACAAGCTAAACGCCATGCAGACTTTTGTTCGGGTAGCCGAGTTGGGCAGCCTGTCGGCCGCCGCTCGCGATCTGGGCCTGACACAACCGGCGGTCAGCCAACAGATCGCCAGCCTGGAACAACAGCTGCGCGCACAACTGCTGTTTCGCAGCACCCGCGCCGTGACGCTGACCGATGCCGGTGCGGGCTATTACCGACAAATCAAACCGATTCTGGCGGCGGTGGGTGAAGCGGAAGAAGTGCTACATGGCCAAAACCTGCGGCTGCAGGGTTCGTTACGCATCCATGCACCAACAGGTTTCGGCCAACAACACCTGACGCCGCTGGCGATCGCCTTTCAGCAACAGCATCCGCAACTGAACATCGAACTGTTGCTGGACGATCGTCGGGCGGATGTGATCGGTGAAGGCATCGATGTAGCGATCCGCTTTGGCGAACTGAGTTCAGCTGGCACGGTGGCGCGACGACTGGGAGAGTTACAACGCATTCTGGTGGCCTCGCCGGCTTACCTGGCGGCCCAGGGTGAACCGCAAACGCTGGCAGAGCTGGCAACCCATCCGCATATCCGTTACAGCGGCCTGAGCGACGCAGACACGCTGACGTTAATCGGCCCTCATGGCCCCGAGATGGTGGAGCTGCGTCCGGTATTCCGTGCTAACAACACTTTTTCATTGCTGGCGGCGATTGAGTCGGGGCTGGGTATTGGCGGCGCACAGCGGCCGTTGATCGGTCAGCAATTGGCGAGTGGCGCGTTGGTGCCCATTTTGCCGGCCTGGCGTTATCCGCCGATGGCGCTGCATGCGGTGTATCCCGCGGCGCGCTTTATTCCCGGCAAAGTGCGGGCCTGGGTGGAGTATTTGCTGACGGCATTGGGGAACATTGAAGGCATGACGTTAAACTATGCCCCCGACCAGGCGCCGGAGGCATAAACATTATTTGAACAGTTTACCGACCATATCGCCCAGTTCATTGCTGTCCTGCTGCACTTCGCCATTTGGCGATGCGGCGTCAGCGACCGTTGGCAGGAACTGCGCAATAGTGGCGGATGCCTGAGCCGGATCGACGCCCAGCTTTTCGGCCAGCTGCTTGATGGCATCGCTGCCCAGCGCCTGCTGCACGTGATCGCCGCTGATCTGCTGGTTTTCACCGTTACCCAGCCATGAACCGACCACATCGCCGAATTGCCCCTGACGGAACTTGTCCAGAATCGCCTGCAGGCCGCCCTGTTGCTCGACCCATTGCATGATGGCGACGTAATCGATGCCTTTACCGCCGTTGGCACCGCCGAGAATATTGCCCAATACGCTATCAAAAAGACCCATGGTAATCCCCTTCCAGCCGTCGGCTCAGGCCGCTCGACCCTTGTGATTTAACGAAAAAAGGGCCGCCGCAGCGACCCTGTTGATCAGCATCTGATTAGCTTCTGATCTTTCTGTAGACAAAAAGCACCACCAGGGCACCGATGACTGCGACAACAAAGCTGCCCAGATTGAAGCCATCCACACGACCCATACCGAAGAAGGTACTGATATAGCCGCCGACAACTGCACCGATAATCCCCAGAATGACGGTCACGATAAAGCCACCACCGTCTTTGCCCGGCATGATCCATTTAGCCAAGATACCGGCGATTAACCCAAAAATGATCCAGGAAATAATGCCCATTTTTACTCTCCCTATTACTTTTTGCCTTAAGAAACCCTATCACCAGACCCACGACGGCGCCTGCTCGATACTTTCACACCTGCCCCTTCCCTTAACGGCAGAACGATACAGGGTAAATCACGATAAACACGCGTCTTCACACAACTACTATAGTCAAATATCAGCAGTTTACCCATTTCCGTCCGTCTGAATTTTACTGTACAAAAATCAGCCGAATTCATCTCGCTGTCATTTATAAAGGCTATAACGACAGGCGAGACTTCACGCCGGAGACAGACCATGACCAACACGCCGTTTCTGCTGATACTGGCTGCAATCTATGCCCTGGCTGCCGCCTGGGATGGCTCAGCCACCCTGCTGCTGATGTAATGTTACACATCCTTTGTCACTTTTTTGGCGGTTTTAATTGTGTCTTGTTTTTACAGAAATTTAATTGCCTGAAAGCCAATAATAAATAGCATCTCACTTAGATAAAAATCCCATTGGCCACCAGGCCTCAGGTTTCGCAAAACGGCTTGATTAACTGGCTGAACCACTCGGCAAAGGCGGTTAAACGCGCCGAACGCTGACGACGATGAGGATAAAGCAAAGCCATGCTCATTGCCGGTGGCCGGGCCTGCGGCAAGATCTCGCACAGGCTGCCGTTATCCAGGTAGTGTTGAACATCAAAACGCGGTATCTGCATCATTCCCAACCCCACCAGGCAACAGCCGATGTAGTTTTCCACATTGTTCACCGTCACCCGACTAGGCAACGTTTTCTCAAAATGCTGTCCATCCTGCTGCCACTGCCAGCTATCCGCCCCTGCCAGGGTCGGCTGCGCATAGCCCACCACCCAGTGATCTTCCAATTGGTCAGGATGCTCCGGGGTCCCGTAGCGCTGCAAATAATCCGGACTGGCACAGTTAATCATACTCAGGCGGCCCAGCGGCTGGCTGACCAGACTGCTGTCGCTGAGATTGCCGACGCGCACCACGCAATCGATCCCTTCCTGGATCAGATCGACTGAACGGTCGCTGGCGCTGAGAAACAGTTGGATTTCGGGATACTGCAGAAAAAAGTCCGGCAGCGCCGGCACGATCATTCTCCGGGCGATTCGGCTGGGGACATCGACCGTCAAACGCCCCCCGATCGGGCCGTTTTGCCGGTGAAACAGACTTTCCAATGCCTGCACGTCAAACAGCAGGCTGCGTGCCTTTTCGAGCAACAGTTCACCGTCGCTGGTCAGTTGTACCCGGCGAGTGGTGCGATGAAACAGGCGGGTGCCCATTTCATGTTCCAATTGCTGTATCGCGGCCGAAACCGTGGTTTTTGGCATCAGCAGGATCTGCGAAGCCCGGATAAAACTGCCCACTTCGGCCACCTGGATAAAGACCCGCAATCTCCCTATTTTATCCACCGGCAGTGCATCCTGTTAAACAGGCTGCGGCATCGGCCGCAGCAAAATTGATATTAACGGGTAGTATAGCCACCGTTGGCAAACAGCGTCTGCCCGGTGATCCACCAGCCGTCGGTGACCAGAAATTTGACGATCGGCGCGATGTCCTCAATGTCGGTCAGGCCGGTTTTCGAGAACTTGCTCAGCGCCGCGGCGCTGCTGTGATATTCCACCGCCTCTTTGCTTTCCTGCCCGTAGAAGAACGGCGTATCCATTGGGCCGGGGCCGATGGCATTCACGCTGATGCCCCGCTCGCCAAACTCTTTGGACGCGGCACGGGTAAAGTGCTCCACCGGTGCCTTGCTGCCCGGATAGACGGCATAAAACGGCGTATAAGCCGCCAGCAGTGAGCTGACGATGGACACAATGCGACCGTTGTCGGCTAAATGCTTGCCCGCCTGCTGGATAAAGAAGAAAGCCGCCTTGGAATTGATGTCAAAACTGCTGTCGTAGTCCGCTTCGGTCACCTCGGCAATCGGTTTTTTGATTACCAAACCGGCGGTATTAACGGCAATATCCACTTTGCCGAATGCCTTGATAGCCTGCTCAAACAGCTGCGCCACGTTAGCCGGTTTAGTCAGATCGCCCTGCACCGTTATCGCCTGTGCGCCCGCCGCGTTTACCGCCTTCAGCGTTTCCTCCGCTGCCGCCCGGGTCGCATCGCTGTTGTAATGCACGACTATCGCTGCTGCCCCGCTGGCCGCCAGATCGCGCGCCACCAGGCCACCCAGGTTCTTCGCACCGCCAGCGATCAACACCACTTTTCCATTCAAAGATTGTTTGCTCATTACAGTGACTCCGTTAGTGAAGGTTGTAACGAGTATAGGAACTGTGACCGCTCAGATAATCTGTCTAAACCGGGATGAACCATCCCGGTTTTTCGGTCAATACTACTGGGCGGGCGAAAAATCCCCACAGCGTGATCGGCAGCCAGGCATTCAGCGGAAATCGCACTACACTTGTAAGTTTCCAACAGCAATAGTCGCAATTAGAAACTATTGTTTCCCGCCCGCCGTAGGCCGCTAAACGCCCAGACGGGCCATAACAGAGGTCAATGTCATGGTGATTCAACCCTACTTATTCTTTAACGGTAACTGTGAACAGGCGGTGAACTTCTACGTGCAGCAGTTGGGTGCCACGCTTGAAATGATGATGCGTTACAAAGAGATGCCCGAGGAAGCCAAACAGGGCAACCCTCAAGACGTCAATCCGGAGTCCATCATGCATGCCCGGCTGCTGATCGGTGAAACCGCGCTGATGGCCTCGGATGGCTGCCCGCAGGAGGGTGCCGACGCATCACACAAAGGATTTGCCCTGTCGCTCAACCCGAGTACCGTGGATCAAGGCCGCGAACTGTTTGAAAAACTGTCACAGGGCGGCCAGGTAACCATGCCTTATCAGTCCACCTTCTGGGCCAAAGGTTTTGGTATGCTGACCGACCAGTTTGGTGTCAATTGGATGATTAACGTTGAATAGTGCTTCATCCCGCTGCGGTGTCCGCTCTGATAGCGGGCATCGTGGTATCAACCATCAGTTGTAGTGATACCAGTCATAGGCCGCCATGGCGAACAGCACAAACAGCGCCGTCAGCAGCACCAGTCCCAAACGCCAGTAAGGCGACTTACGCTGCCGCCAGGCAAACAGGATCATTAACGCCAGTACTCCCAGCGTCACCGGGTAATAAACCACCAGCGTCAGCAAAGTAATAATGATGTAGTCAGACATGCAAGCGATCCCTGTATTCTCTCCGCAGGTTTAATGCGAAGGGTATAATCGGAGGCAATATATTCTTCCTCTGCCCTCAACAACTTATTCATTTTCGCCGTTTAAGGTGTAGTGGTCCAGGTGATTAACGAATAAGATGTAGGATTGTTCTTACCTCGATTTAAAGATTGTACAGCAAGGGTGACATGACACAGCAGCAACTGCAGGATGCCGAACGGCCTCGCAACGGTAAAAACTCCCCGTTATTATTTCAGGCCGGCGTGTTTGTCGTCATCGTTGCCGTTACGCTGATCCTGTTTAACGCCTGGCAAATTTGGAATGCCCATCAGCGCGACTTGCAAAGTGCCGAGAATGAATCCGCCAATTTGGCCCGTTCGCTGGCGCAGCATGCCGATGACACCTTTATGCAGACCGACAGCACGCTGTCCGATCTGAGTGAGCGCATTCAGGTTGACGGGCTGGCTCGCCCACAGCTGTTACGATTGCAAAAAGTGATGCAAACACAGGTGGGTAACCTGCCGCAACTGCACGGGCTGTTTGTTTACGATGCGCAAGGTAATTGGGTCGTCACTTCATCGGGCCGCTTTGTACAAAACGCCAACAATGCCGACCGGGAATATTTTAAATATCACCTCGAGCACAACAGCAATGCAGTTTATATCGGCAAGGTGGTACGCAGCCGCTCTACCGGCGATTTGATCATTCCGGTATCACGCCGTTTTAACCACCCGGACGGCAGTTTTGCCGGGGTCGTGCTGGCCACATTGTATATCAATTATTTCCGCCAGTTTTACGATACCTTTGCGCTAAACAGTGATGCTTCACTCAACTTACTATTGGCGGACGGCACCATTCTCTACCGTCGCCCTTATTCCCTGGCGGCCATCGGCAAGAATATTTCCGAGGGCGTGTTGTTCCGGGAAATATTGCCACATTCCGAATTCGGCAATGCCACCATTACCTCGCGCTACGACAAGGTGGAACGGATTTACGGCTATTCACGGGTTACCCGCTATCCACTGGTGATTGCCGCCGGGTTGTCGAAAAAAGACGTGCTGGCTGATTGGCGCAACGATTCCGGCCTGTTTGCCCTGGGTGGTGCCACCCTGCTGGCGATCCTGTTGGCGATGGGGATGGTGTTGATGCGTCAGATAAACCACAGCGTGCGCACCGAAGCCGAGCTAATGCGCACTCGCGATCAGCTCACCAGTATCAACCGCACCCTGGAAGAACTGGCCTTGCTGGACGGCCTGACCGGGCTGGCCAACCGCCGTCAGTTTGATATCGCCTTAAAGAATGAGCTGATGCGCGCCTCACGCAACTACCGCAGCGTGGCGCTGTTGATGTTGGATATTGACTATTTCAAGCAGTATAACGACATCTATGGCCACGTTGCCGGCGACCAGTGTCTGCAACAGATCGGACAAATGCTCAAGGGAATGGCCAGCCGCAGCAACGACATTATGGCCCGCTACGGCGGCGAAGAAATGGCCATCATCTTGCCGGATACCGACGCCCAGGGTGCACTGATTTTCGCCGAGCGCGTCATTGAAGCGGTGCGGGAGCTAAAAATACCTCATGATGGCAACCCACATGGCGTCATCACCATCAGCATAGGGATCTACGCCAAGGTGCCGCATATGTATAACGACACGCCGATGAGCTTTATCAATCAGGCGGACAGCGCACTGTACCAAGCGAAAGCCCAGGGAAAAAACCGTATTTACTCCGCTTAACCCGGTAGGCCGCCTTTAGCAAAAAGGCGGCCTCAGATAAAAAACCCAGGCCACCTAATAGAATTATCATGCCTAATTGATGCTTTTGATTAATTTCCAATAATAAACCCACTAATTCCGTTTAAATCTATTTTTACCCATTCGTGCGATTAACATATCGTTTAATCTCTGTTTAGTGTTTGGTGAATTTTAATAGTGTTACCATTATTAAAGCCAGTTTATTAGCCATTAATACAATTCGGGAATAATTCCCGCGGATTATATATTCCATTCAAATAAAAACAATTATAAGAACCCTGCTTTGCAAGGAGATAGGATACGTATGGATAGCCTTATGCCGGAACAGGCGTTGATGACATTGCCACAACGGCAGTGGGACAGCGCCCCTCTGCCTGCTGCCCTCACCGCCACCCTGGCGCTGGAGCAAGGAAAAGTCTTGTTTTTACCCGAATTAAAATTTCCATTGTTAGCCGATGAAATAGCGTTATTGGATCCCGCACTGGTGGATATAAAACGTAAAAACATCAGCTATTGGCCAGAAAGCCAAAAATTATCTGGCGTAGCGATAGCGGCGCAACAGCCGCAGGTACAGGCACTGCTGGAGCGTTATTATCGGGCCAGCAGGCAGTTAATCGCCGGTTTACTGCCTCATTATCAGCAGACCTTGCATTCACCGGTTAACAGCCTGCGCCTGCACCCGGTTTCGGCCTGGCGTGCGGCCAGTTCATGGCGTAAGGACGACAGTCGTTTGCACGTTGACGCCTTCCCGTCACGCCCCAATCAGGGTGAGCGTATCCTGCGTATTTTTACCAACATCAATCCGCACGGCGAGCATCGCCAATGGCGCGTCGGTGAACCCTTCCCCCAATTGGCACGGCGGTTTATACCGCGCCTGCCGCGCTATTCGCCCTTGGGCAGTTGGCTGCAGCATAAGGTCGGCATCACCAAACGCCGCCGCAGCCATTACGACCACCTGATGCTGCACCTGCACGATGCAATGAAAGCCGACCAAAACTACCAGCAGCAAGGCCCACAGCTGGCACTCGACCTACCGCCGGGCAGCAGTTGGATCTGTTTTTCCGATCAGACGCCGCATGCAGCGATGGCCGGTCAGTTTATGTTGGAACAAACCTTCCTGCTGCCGGTCAGTGCGATGAAAAATCCACGGCAGTCACCGCTAAAAATGTTGGAAACGCTGCTGCGCAAACCCTTGATTTAATCCGCGGTAAGCAACTGGGTTTCCCCCTGCTGCTGCGCCAGTTGATAATGCGTGACCAGGCTGTGGCGGCCAATCAGTTCGGCCAATTGTGGTGAATGACTGGTGATCCACAGTTGGCTGTATCGACTGGCTTCGGCGATCAACATTGCCAGCGCCGGCAGCAACTGCGGGTGCAGGCTGTTTTCCGGTTCGTTAAAGGCCATAAATGCCGGTGGCCGCGGGCTGAGCATCGCCACGGCCAGGCAGAGAAAACGTAGCGTACCGTCCGAAAGTTCGGCACTGTCCAAAGGACGTAAAATCCCGGCCCGGTGCATCAATAGCTGAAAACGCCCCTGCGGTGCCTGTATTTCAAACTCACAGTCCGGAAAGGCCTGCCCCAGGATCTCATGCAACAACTCCCCGTTGCCTATCTCGCAAACGGTTTCAAAAGCGGCGGCCAGATTGCTGCCGTCATGCGCCAGCACCGGCGCGCGGATGCCCACCTGCGGCGCACGCAGTGGCGAACCGGGCCAAACGGCAAACTCATGATAAAAACGCCACTGGCGCAGGTTTTCCCGCACCTGCGACACTTCAGGATACAGGTGGGGGTCAGCAAGCTGACCAAACACCGATTCCTCTGCATGCAGACTGGCGGGATAAGTCGTGCGTTCGCCCTGAATATTCGTCAGGAATGCGCTTTGATTGCGCCGCTCCAGCACCCGCGCCGACGGGCGACGACCATGACCGGCTACCCACAGCGACTCCTCTTTGACCAGCGGGTCGAGTTGAAACAGACTGTCGGTAGGATCGGGGAACCCCAGTTGCAACTGATAATCGAAGTCCTCAAGGGTGGCAGACAGCAACATCCTCTTAGGATCACCCCGCCGATCGCCCGGGCGCAATCCTCCGGCCCACATCGCTTTCTGAATACCGCCCTCCTCGGCCAACGCCGTAGACAAACGCCCGCATGCCGCCTCGTGGATCAGCCGTACCGCTTTATACAGGTTGGACTTGCCGCAGCCGTTCGGGCCGCTGATCACATTCAGGCGGCCCAATTGCAGTTGCAGGTTGCGGATAGAACGGAAGCCAGTTAGCTGGAGTTGTTGGATCGTCATAGGCTCAATTTTTTAGTCAACGGGATGGCGCATCTTAACATAGCTGCCATCCCCGCCGTCTTTAGCTTGCCGCCTCAAAATCCCCTTGCTGGCGGGCTACCAGCGTCAGAATGCTATACAACGCCACCGCCTGCTGATGTTGATTGAGCACCTGCACATCCCACACCACCACGCCATGCGGACGATCTTCAGCGGTTTTCTGCGGCTTGCAGATTTTCTTCTTGCAGGTCAGCCGTACCTGGATGGTATCGCCAATTTTCACCGGCTCGATAAAACGCAGGTTTTCCATGCCGTAGTTGGCAATCACCGGCCCCACACCCGGGTCGACAAACAAACCGGCAGCGGCAGATACCACAAAGTAGCCATGAGCTACCCGCTCGCCAAACAGCGATTCGGCGGCACCGATCTTGTCCATATGAGCATAAAAATGGTCACCGCTGAGGCAGGCAAAATTAACGATGTCGGCCTCGGTCACCGTACGCCGTGCGGTGAGCAAGCTTTCGCCCAGCCGCAGTTGTTCAAAGTATTTACGGAACGGATGAACCGGAGCCTCAATCACCGTTGCCCCGCGCACCCACTCACGGCCAATCGCCGCCAACATTGCCGGGCTGCCCTGGATCGCCGTGCGTTGCATATAGTGTTTTACCGCCCGTAACCCGCCCAGTTCCTCACCGCCTCCCGCTCGCCCTGGCCCGCCGTGCACCAGCATCGGTAACGGAGAACCGTGGCCGGTGGACTCCACCGCCGCCTGTTGATCCAAAATCAGCATGCGACCATGGGCGCAGGCCGTCGCACGGATAAACTGCGTTGCCAGTGTTTCATCGGCGGTCACCAGCGATCCCGCCAGGCTGCCCTGGCCCATTAACGCCAGTTCGATCGCCTGTTCGGTGTGCTGGTAAGGCATCAACGTCGCCACCGGGCCAAAGGCTTCGGTACCGTGCACCGCCTGATGGGTAAAGGGATCGGCGCAGTACAACAGGGTGGCCGGGTAAAATGCGCCGTTACTCGCATCTTCGCCCATCACCGTCAGTTTATCCGCCACGGCACCGCACAAGGGTTCACAGCCGTTATGCAGCAGAAAATCGACCTTTTGCTGTACGTCATTGCGCTGTTCGTGGCTGACCAGCGCCCCCATCCGCACCTGCTCCAGTTTAGGGTCGCCCACCGTAACGCCGGCCAGGCGCTGCAACAGCGCCTGCTGCACCTCTGCCACCCGCTTCGCCGGCACGATAATCCGCCGGATGGCGGTACATTTCTGCCCGGCCTTGGCGGTCATCTCGCGGCACACTTCTTTGATAAACAGCGCAAACTCCGGCATCTGCGGCGTGACGTCTTCCCCCAGCACGCAGCAGTTGAGCGAATCGGCCTCCATGGTGAAGGCAATGGATTTTTCCAGCAGGCGCGGATGGGCCCGCAGCCGCTGACCTGTCTGCGCCGAGCCGGTAAAGGTCACCGCATCCTGATAATCGAGGTGTTCAAACATGTCACCGATACCGCCACACACCAGTTGCAGCGCGCCCTCCGGCACCAAACCGCTGTCGATAATCAATTTGACCATTGCCTGCGTCAACTGCGCGGTGGCGGTCGCCGGTTTGATGATCGCCGGCATCCCCGCCAGCCAGGTCGGTGCCAACTTTTCCAGCATCCCCCAGCAGGGGAAGTTAAAGGCATTGATATGCAGAGCCACGCCAGGGCGTGAGGTCAGCACATGGCGGGCGGCAAACTGCGCCTGTTTGGACAGCGGGATCAGTTCGTCTTCCGGCCACAGGGTATCGTCCGGCATTTCACGGCCTGCCAGACCGGCATAGGCAAACAGCGTGGCTATACCGCCCTCAATGTCCACCCAGCCGTCACTGCGAGTCGCTCCGGTTTGGTAGGAAATGTCATACAGCGCTTCTTTATGAGCCAACAGGTGTTTGGCCACCGCTTTCATCATCTGTGCGCGCTGTTGGAAGGTCATCTGCGCCAGCGCCTTGCCACCCCGGCTGCGCGCATACTCCAGGCTGGCGGCCAGCGGCAGCCCGTCGGAACAAACCTGATACAGCGGTTCGCCGGTAACGGCATGATGGATTTCGCGGGCGGTGCCCTGGCCGAACACCCAGCCGCCAGAAAGGTAACTGTTTAACTGCTGCATTTGCTCCTCCGGAATTCATAAATTTACACAACAATGATTAATTACGTATCAGGTATTGTCCAGTTTTCTCTTGGGTTGGATTTAACAAAAACAAAACATCACGACCGATAAGCTCGAAAAACAGGCTATTTCTCGTTGCCGTCAATTTTAAAATAACCATAAATAACAATAAAATAGTAAAAACACCTGTGAGTAACATCGCAAAACCACATAAATGTCGTTTGATCTTTTTGTTATCAGTTTGTAGCCTTATGGTTAGTTAACGTGATTCACATTTTTATATTTAATGTGAAAAATACGAATCACCAAGAGGCAAGCATGACAACTGACGCGCAATATCAGCAACACTTCGACGACAAGATTGCGGCGGATATCTCCATTGAGGCCAAAGACTGGATGCCGGATGCCTACCGCCAAAACCTGATCCGTCAGATTGGCCAGCATGCCCATTCCGAAGTGGTGGGCATGTTGCCGGAGGCCAACTGGCTGACGCGAGCGCCAACGCTGCGCCGCAAGGCGGTGTTACTGGCCAAGGTGCAAGACGAAGCCGGGCACGGTCTGTATCTGTACAGCGCCGCCGAAACCCTGGGCTGCTCGCGCCAGGACATCTACCAGAAAATGCTCGACGGCAAGATGAAATACTCTTCGATCTTCAATTATCCGACGCTCAACTGGGCAGATATCGGGGTGATCGGCTGGCTGGTCGACGGCGCAGCTATCGTCAATCAGGTAGCCCTATGCCGCGCTTCTTATGGCCCTTACGCCCGAGCGATGGTGAAAATTTGCAAGGAAGAGAGCTTCCACCAGCGCCAGGGGTATGAGGCGGTGATGGCGATGGCCAAGGGCAGCGAACAGCAAAAAGCCATGCTGCAGGATGCGATTAATCGCTTCTGGTGGCCGGTGCTGATGATGTTCGGCCCAAGCGACACCGATTCACCACACAGCGCGCAAAGCATGGCCTGGAAGATCAAGCGCCACAGCAACGACGAGCTGCGGCAGAAGTTTGTCGACAATACCGTGCCGCAGCTGGAAGCCCTGGGGATGAGCGCCCCGGATGCCGATTTGGCCTGGGATGAAGCCAGCGGCCACTATCGCTTTGGCGAAATCGACTGGAGTGAACTGCACGAGGTGATTAAAGGCCGCGGGCAATGCAACCACGAACGGCTGCAGGCCAAACGCCGCGCCTGGGACGAAGGTGCCTGGGTGCGTGAAGGCGCCCTGGCCCACGCGGCCAAAAACACCTCAACCGCCGCATAAGGAACCGATGATGACACACGTTGAATGGCCGCTGTATGAAGTGTTTATCCGCAGCAAACAAGGGCTGGCGCACCGTCACGTCGGCAGTCTGCACGCCGCCGATGACCAGATGGCGCTGGAAAACGCTCGCGACGCCTATACCCGCCGCAACGAAGGTTGCTCAATCTGGGTGGTGCAGTCCAGCCATCTGATCGCCTCGCAGCCGGAAGATCGTGAAGCCTTCTTCGATCCGTCCGATGACAAGATTTACCGTCACCCGACGTTCTACACCATTCCCGACGGCATCAAGAACATGTAGGGGCGACCATGACCTTTAATAACGATCCACTCATCACTTATGTTCTGCGTCAGGGCGATACGCCACTGATCCTCGCCCAGCGGCTGTGCGGCTGGTGCGGCCACGCGCCGGAGCTGGAGATCGACCTGGCGCTGGCGAACATCGGCCTGGACCTGCTCGGTCAGGCGCGCAACTTTCTCGGCTACGCCGCCGAGCTGGCCGGGCCGCAATACAGTGAAGATCGCCTGGCCTTTGGCCGTGACGAGCGCGAGTTTCACAACCTGCTGCTGGCGGAACAGCCCAACGGTGGTTTCAACGATACGTTGGTGCGCCAGTTCCTGATTGATGTCTACCATGTGCAACTGCATCAGGCATTGAGCAGCAGCAGCGATACACAGTTGGCTGCCATCGCCGCCAAGTCACTGAAAGAAGCCCATTACCACCTGCGTTTCAGCCGTGGCTGGATGATCCGTCTGGGTGACGGCAGCCCGCTCAGCCGGCAAAAAATTCAGCAGTCACTGGATAATCTGTGGCGCTTTACCGCCGAGCTGTTCCACGCCGACGAGCTGGAACTGCAGCTGGCGGAACAGGGCATCGCCGCCGATCCGCGCCAGCTCGAGGCGCCGTGGCTGGCAGGGGTGAGCGACACCTTGCAACAGGCCGGCCTGCAGTTACCGAGCGAACAGGCCTTCCGTCACGGTGGCAAACAGGGACGGCACAGCGAGCACCTCGGCCCGTTATTGGCGGAGATGCAATTTCTGCAACGCGCCTATCCCAACGCGAACTGGTAGGAGGCCGTCATGAACATTACCCGGCTGCAAGCCGCCGAAATCCCGCAAATCTGGCACTGCCTGCAACAGATCAGCGATCCGGAACTGCCGGTGCTGTCGATTACCGATCTGGGCATGGTGCGCGACGTAGTAGCCGACGGCGGCGGCTGGCGCATTACCTTCACGCCGACCTATTCCGGCTGCCCCGCCACCGAGTTCCTGCTCGAAGCGATCGAACAGCAGTTGACTGCGGCCGGTTTCAGCCCGGTAAAAGTGGATATCCGCCTTAGTCCGGCCTGGACTACCGACTGGATGAATGCGGCTGCGCGTGAGCGGCTGCGGGAATATGGCGTCGCGCCACCACAGGGCCATACCTGCGACAAACCCCAGGCGCACGGCCCGGTGCCCTGCCCGCGATGCGGCAGCACCCACAGCGAGAAAATCAGCGAATTCGGCTCCACCGCCTGTAAGGCGCTGTACCGCTGTTGCGATTGCCGTGAACCCTTCGACTACTTCAAATGCATTTAGGAATAACCATGACGGTCTTCCATCGCCTGAACGTCGCCGCCATCGAGCGCGAAACGCCGGACGCCGTAGCCATCACTCTGCGGGTACCCGAAGAACTGAAAAGTCACTATTGCTATACGCCCGGCCAGCACCTGACGTTGAAGGCGCTGGTCGACGGCGAAGAGTTGCGCCGCTGCTACTCCATTTGCAGCTCGCCGCAGGAAGGTTTGCTGCAAATCGGCGTTAAAGCCATTCATCAGGGCCGCTTCTCTTCGTTCGTTAACCGGCAGTTGTTGGTCGGCGACGCACTGGAAGTGATGGTGCCGCAAGGGCGATTCGGCTACCAACCACGGGCGGAGAACAGCGGTAACTATCTGGCGATTGCGGCCGGTTCCGGCATTACGCCGATGCTGTCGATCATCAAGGCCACGCTGCAACTTGAGCCAAACAGCAGTTTCACGCTGATTTACGGCAACCGCAGCAGCCGCTCGGTGATGTTCAAAGAAGCACTGTCCGATCTGAAGAACCGCTATCCCCAACGCTTTCAGCCGCTGTACCTGTTCAGCCAGGAAAATCTTGATAGCCCACTGCTCAGCGGCCGCATCGACCGTGAGCACCTGCTGGCGATCGGCGATGCATTACTCAATTACCGCGACTATGACCACGCCTTTATCTGCGGGCCTGAAAGCATGATGGACGACGCCCAGAGCGTACTTGAACAGGCTGGCATGCCCGCCGGGCACATTCACAGCGAACGTTTTAACACCAGCGGCATGGTTGCCCGGCCGGTCAATGACGCCAACCGCAACGCCACCCGGGTCGAGATTTTGCTCGATGGCCGTCGGCTGGATATCGAAGTAGGCGCCCAGGATGACAGCATTCTGGATGCGGCGCTGCGTCAGGGTGCTGACCTGCCCTACGCCTGCAAAGGCGGGGTGTGCGCTACCTGCAAGTGCCAGTTAAAGGCCGGTCAGGTGGATATGGCGGTTAACTACAGCCTGGAGCCGGATCAACTGGCGGCGGGTTACGTATTGAGTTGTCAGTCGTGGCCGCGTGGCGACGGTGTGGTATTGGACTTTGACGTATAGGAGCCGCCGATGGAAACCCCTTTTGTCCTGCGACAGCAACACCAGCGAGTGGTGACTCTGACACTGCATCGCCCAGAGGCGCGCAACGCCCTGAGCACCCCGTGCCTGGAACAATTGGTTTATTGGCTGGAACTGGCCGACGCCGATGCCACCGTTGGCGCAGTGGTGATTACCGGCGCGCCCCGCTTCTTTGCCGCCGGTGCCGACCTGCACGAGCTGCAAAAGCAAGACTTGCCCGCCACGTTGACGGATCGCCGTCCGCTGTTGTGGCAGCGCCTGGCCCAGTTCAGCAAACCGCTGCTGGCCGCGGTCAACGGCTATGCGCTGGGTGCCGGTTGTGAATTGGCATTGGCCTGCGACATCGTTATCTGCGGCGAAAGCGCCCGTTTTGGCCTGCCGGAAATCACCCTCGGCCTGATGCCAGGCGCCGGGGGCACCCAGCGTTTGATCCGCTGCGTCGGCAAGTCTCGCGCCAGCCAGATGGTGCTGACCGGTGAAGCCATCAACGCCAGTTGCGCACTGCAAAGTGGCCTGGTCAGTGAAGTCTGTGTCGATGCGCTGACGCTGGAGCGCACGCAACAGGTTGCCGAACGCATCAGCCTGCAGGCGCCGCTGGCATTACGCGCCGCCAAGCAGGCATTGAAACAGGCTGAAGAAACCGGCCTTAGCCAGGGGCTGGCCATCGAGCGCCAGCAGTTTGTCACCCTGGCCGCCACCGACGATCGCCGTGAAGGCATCGCCGCCTTCTTCGAAAAACGTACGCCAAACTATCAGGGGCGCTGATTTATGGATAACGCATTGATTCTCACCCATCTGGAAGCCGGGGTGTTGACCCTGACTCTTAACCGGCCAGACCGGCTCAACAGTTTTAACGACGAGATGCACCGCCAGCTTAGCGAAGCGCTGACTCTCGCCGAGCGCGACGAAACCGTGCGCTGCCTGCTGATCACCGGTGCCGGGCGCGGTTTTTGCGCCGGACAGGATCTGAACGATCGCAACGTTAGCGTTGAGCAACAGGCGCCGGATCTCGGCCTGTCGGTGGAACGTTTCTACAACCCGCTGATCCGCCGCCTGACCGCTTTGCCAAAACCGGTGGTATGCGCCGTCAACGGCGTGGCCGCGGGGGCCGGAGCCGCTTTGGCGCTGGCTTGCGACATCGTCATTGCCGCCGATAACGCCAACTTTATCCAGTCCTTCTGCCGTCTGGGTCTGGTACCGGACTCTGGCGGCAGTTGGTTCCTGCCACGCCTGGCAGGCCACGCCCGTGCCATGGGGATGGCGCTGCTGGGTGACAAAGTCAGCGCACAGCAAGCGCTGGCCTGGGGCATGATCTGGCAGGTGGTTGCCGCGGATGAACTGGCCGCCACCAGCCAAACGCTGGCGCAACACCTGGCTACTCAGCCAACCTATGGGCTGGGACTGATTAAAAAAGCCCTCTACAGTTCGGCCAACAACAGCCTTGACCAACAGCTGGATCTGGAACGCGATCTGCAGCGTCTGGGCGGTCGCAGCGACGACTACCGCGAGGGCGTCAGCGCCTTCTTCGCCAAACGCGCGCCCAATTTCAGCGGGAAATAACCATGGACCAGCCGAACTTAAACCTCAGCGTGGCGGTGATTGGTGCCGGTACCATGGGCATCGGTATCGCTCAGGTGGCCGCCGCCGCCGGGCATCAGGTGCAGTTGTTTGATATTGCCGCCTCTGCTGCCCGGGAGGCACTCGGCGCTCTCGCCCAACGGCTGCGTCAGCGTGTTGCGGCCGGCAAGGCCGATGCCACCACCACCGAAGCCCTGCTGGCGCGCATTCAGCCGGCAGAGTCGCTTCACTCGCTGACCGACAGCGGTCTGGTGATAGAAGCGGTGGCGGAAAAGCTGGCAATCAAACAAAGCCTGTTCCGTGAGCTGGAAGCGCTGTGCTCACCCGCCACGCTGTTTGCCAGCAACACCTCCTCGCTGTCGATTACCGCCATCGCCGGTGCGCTGCAACATCCACAGCGTCTGGCCGGGCTGCACTTCTTCAACCCGGCACCGCTGATGAAGCTGGTGGAGATCGTCAGCGGGCTGGACACCAGCGCCGAAACCGTCGCCACACTGCAAAGGCTAACCCGGCAATGGGGCAAACAAAGCGTGCTGTGCCGCTCCACGCCGGGGTTCATCGTTAACCGGGTGGCGCGGCCGTTTTATGCCGAGGCCCTGCGCGCGCTGGAAGAACAGGTCGCTGACGCCGCCACGCTGGATGCGGTGATACGCGACGCGGGTGGCTTCGCCATGGGGCCACTGCAACTGACCGACATGATTGGTCAGGATATCAATTATGCCGTGACCGAATCGGTGTTTCAGGCTTTCTTCCAGGATCCCCGGTTTACCCCGTCGCTGGTACAGCAGGAACTGGTGGCGGCCGGGCGTCTTGGCCGCAAAAGTGGCCGTGGTTTTTATCGCTATGGCGATCATCAGCCGCCGGTCGCTGCCGTTCTGCCTGCCTCTACGGCAGCATTGCCGCGCAGCATCACACTGCATGGCGATGCCGCCGGTATCGCGCTACTGAGCAAATTACTGAGCGGAAATGCGCAGTCGATCAAACAATCTGGCCAGACCAGCGCCTACGCCCGGATCGATGAAGTTACACTTATGTTAACTAATGGTAAAACAGCCAGCCAGGTGGCCGATGAAACCGCAACTCCCGTGGTGCTGTTTGATCTGTCTGCCGACTACTCGCAGGCCACCACCGTCGCTATCAGCTGCGCGGCGCAAAACGATGACCGGCACAACGCCACCATCGTGCGTCTGCTGCAATCTCTCGGCAAGAAGGTGATCGCTTTGCCGGACTATCCCGGCCTGCTGGTGATGCGCACCCTCGCCATGTTGGCCAATGAGGCGCTTGACGTGGTCAACAAGGGCGTCGCCAGTGCCGAGGATACCGACCACGCCATGCGCTACGGCGTCAATTACCCACGCGGCCCGCTGGAATGGGGGACGACTCTGGGTTGGCGACACATCCTGACCACGCTGGAAAACCTGCAACTCTACTATGGTGAGCCACGTTATCGCCCAATGCCGCTGCTGCGTCATTACGCATCCCTCTCTTCAGGAGCCCAACCATGAACGCCAATACGCCACAGGCACTGGCGCAACGCTGCGCCGAACAGATGTTTCAACAGGATACCTGTGCTCAGGCGATGGGGATGCGGGTGGATGCGGTTGATGCCGGTTTCGCCCGGGTCAGCATGACCGTCGGCCCGCAGATGCTCAACGGCCACCAGACCTGCCACGGCGGCCAACTGTTCAGCCTGGCGGACACCGCCTTCGCCTATGCCTGCAACAGTCAGGGGCTGGCTGCGGTGGCCTCTGGCTGCAACATCGAGTTTATTCGCCCGGCGCTGGCCGGCGATCGCCTGACCGCCAGCGCCGAGGTGCGCCATCAGGGTAAAACCACCGGGCTGTATGACGTCGAAATCGTCAACCAACTGGGCAAGACCGTCGCCTGGTTCCGCGGGCGGGCGCATCGCCTCGGCCATGCCATTTTAGGGGAACAACCATGAGTCAGGCGTTTATCTGCGATGGCGTTCGCACGCCGATTGGCCGCTACGGTGGCGCATTGGCCAACGTGCGTGCCGATGATTTGGCCGCTCTGCCGCTGCGTGCCCTGTTAGCTCGCCACCCACAGGTGGACTGGTCATTGGTCGATGATGTGATCCTCGGCTGCGCCAATCAGGCCGGGGAAGACAACCGCAATCTGGCCCGGATGGCAGTATTGCTGGCCGGCCTGCCGGTGAACGTTTCCGGCACTACCGTCAATCGCCTGTGCGGTTCGGGGCTGGACGCACTGGCCATGGCGGCTCGCAGCATCAAGGCCGGTGAAGCCGGGCTGGTGCTGGCCGGCGGCGCAGAATCAATGACCCGCGCCCCGCTGGTGATGGGCAAAGCCGACAGCGCTTTCAGCCGTCAGGCGCAACTGTATGACACCACTCTGGGCTGGCGCTTTATCAATCCGCTGATGCAGGCGCAGTTCGGCACCGACTCGATGCCGGAAACCGCTGAAAACGTGGCGGCGCAGTTCAACATCAGCCGCGCCGATCAGGACGCCTTCGCGCTGCGCAGCCAGCAACGCGCCGCCCGAGCGCAAGAATCAGGTTTACTGGCGCAGGAGATAGTGCCGGTCAGCCTCAGCGGTAAAAAAGGCGCGGTGACGTTGTTCAGCCAGGACGAACACCCGCGCGCAGACACCCGGCTGGAACAATTGCAGGCGCTGAAAACGCCGTTCCGCCAACCCGGTACCGTGACCGCCGGTAACGCCTCCGGCTTAAACGACGGCGCAGCGGCGCTGATTGTTGCCTCCGAGGCAATCGCCGTCAGTCAGGGCCTCACCCCGCGCGCACGTATCGTCGCCACCGCCACCTGCGGAGTCGAACCCGGTTTGATGGGGATCGGCCCACTGCCGGCCACCCGCAAGGTACTGGAGTTAGCCGGGCTAAGCCTGGCGCAAATGGACGTGATCGAACTGAATGAGGCTTTTGCTGCCCAGGCGTTGGCGGTACTGCGCCAGCTTGGCCTGCCGGACGACGCCCCGCAGGTGAATCCCAACGGTGGCGCTATTGCCCTTGGCCACCCGTTGGGGATGAGCGGTGCACGCCTGGCGCTGGCCGCCTTGTTTGAACTGGAACGGCGTTCCGGCCGCTACGCGCTTTGCACCATGTGCATCGGCGTCGGCCAAGGCATCGCCATGATCATTGAGCGAGTTTGACCCCGAGGCTAATAATGATGACTACCAATCCACCGCCACTCGACGCCATTGAGTTCGCCTCGCGTGATGAAATTGAAGCGCTGCAGCTGGGGCGTCTGAAATGGACGCTGCACCACGCCTATAACAATGTGCCAATGTATAAACGCAAGTTCGATCAGGCGGGCGTGCATCCGGACGATCTTAAGCAGTTGAGCGATCTGGCGCGTTTCCCCTACACCACCAAACAGGATTTACGCGACAACTACCCGTTCGATACCTTCGCGGTACCAATGGAACAGGTGGTGCGTATTCACGCCTCGTCGGGCACTACCGGCCGGCCGACGGTGGTCGGCTACACCCAGCGGGATATCGATAACTGGGCCGATATCGTCGCCCGCAGCCTGCGCGCCGCCGGTGCCACGGCCAAAGACAAGGTGCATGTAGCCTATGGTTATGGCCTGTTTACCGGCGGGCTGGGCGCCCATTACGGCGCGGAGCGGCTGGGGGCCACGGTGATCCCGATGTCCGGTGGGCAAACCGAAAGACAGGCGCAGCTGATCCTGGATTTCAAACCCGACGTGATCATGGTAACGCCATCCTACTGTTTAACGCTGATCGATGAACTGGAACGCAAAATGGGCGGCGATGCGCGTGGCTGTTCATTACGTCTCGGGGTGTTTGGCGCAGAGCCGTGGACCGAAGCGCTGCGGCACGAAATTGAAAGCCGCATGGGCATCAAGGCGCTGGATATCTATGGCCTGTCCGAAGTGATGGGGCCGGGGGTGGCGATGGAGTGCGCCGAAAGCGGCGGTGGCCCGACTATCTGGGAAGATCACTTCCTGCCGGAGATCATCTGCCCGGAAACCGGCATTGCCCTGCCGGATGGGGAGCACGGCGAACTGGTGTTTACCACCCTGACCAAAGAGGCGCTGCCGGTGATCCGCTACCGCACCCGCGATCTCACCCGCCTGCTGCCTGGCGATGCACGCCAGATGCGCCGGATGGGAAAAATCACCGGTCGCTCCGACGACATGCTGATCATCCGTGGCGTCAATGTGTTCCCGTCGCAGGTGGAAGAACAAATTATGCAGTTCGAACAGCTGTCGCCGCATTATCAGCTGCAGGTCAGCCGCAGTGGGCACCTCGATACCCTGGCGGTACGCGTTGAATTGAAGGAGGCCGCACTCAGCCTCAGCCATCAGCAGCGCTGTGAGATTTGCCACCAGCTGCGTCACCATATCAAATCGATTATTGGCGTCAGCACCGACGTCAGCATTGCCAACTGCGGCGATATCCCGCGTTCGGAAGGCAAAGCCCAGCGGGTGGTCGACCTGCGCCCCCGTTGATTCCATTGGCGTCACGGATGACGCCTTAAGAATTTGTGGTAATGTTGTGTCTCATCGTCGGCTAACCCATGGAAAAATATGGAACATAAACTGGATGAGTTTATCCGCCATGCTATAGACGCCCAGCCGATCAGCGGCACTTCACTGATTATCTCCCTGTACGGCGATGCGCTGAGTCATCGCGGTGGAGAAGTGTGGCTCGGCAGCCTGAGCGCACTGCTGGAGGCGCTGGGTTTCGGAGACCGCTTTGTGCGCACCTCGGTATTTCGCCTGCAAAAAGAGGGCTGGCTGGAGGTTGAAAAAATCGGGCGCCGCAGCTTCTATCGGGTGACCGAACAGGGTATGCGCCAGTTCCGCCACGCCGAGTCGAAAATCTACCTCAGCGAGCCACCGGCTTGGGACGGGAAATGGGATCTGTTGTTGCTGGAAAGCGCGGAGAAAAGCGAGCGGGCACGGCTGAAAAAAGAGCTGGGCTGGCTGGGTTTTGGTCAAATCACCAATAACCTGATGGCGGCACCGACCCATGCCCAAACCGACGTCACCGCGCTGCTCGGCGAGCTTAACGCCAGCGAACAAGCGATCTATTTTCGTGCCGATTACCCCTATAACCGCTCCGAGAAAACCCTGCAGCAGCTGGTGGCCAACTGCTGGGCGCTGGGCGAGGTCGCCGCCGATTATCATGAGTTTATCGTCTCTTTCCGCCCGCTAATGGCGTTGCTGCGCGAAACCGACGATGCCCTGCTGACGCCCCAGCGCTGTTTCCAGATTAAGCTATTATTGATCCACTTCTTCCGCCGCGTGGTGCTTAAAGATCCGCTGCTGCCGGACGCCTTGTTGCCCGCCCAGTGGGAGGGGCAGATCGCCCGCAACCTGTGTATCAATATTTATCAGCGGGTGGACCGCGCCGCGACCGAGTATGTCAGCGCGCTGGCGGAAACCACTATCGGCACCCTGCCCGCTCCGGCGGCCGGCTATTACCGGCGCTTTGGCGGCCTGCCGCGCGATCCTTCATTTTAAGGAGCTTTTGCTATGCCCGTGTATCAGATTGATGGCCTGACGCCAGTGGTAGACCCCAGCAGCTATGTGCACCCGACGGCGGTATTGATTGGCGATGTGATCGTCGGCAAACAGGTGTATATAGGCCCCAATGCCAGCCTGCGCGGCGACTTTGGCCGCCTGGTAATCGGCGACGGGGCCAATATTCAGGACAACTGCGTGATGCACGGCTTTCCGCTGCAGGACACCGTGGTCGAACAGGACGGGCACATCGGCCACGGCGCAATATTGCACGGCTGTCGTATCCGCCGTAACGCCATGGTCGGCATGAATGCGGTGATTATGGACGGCGCGGAGATCGGTGAAAACACCATCGTCGGTGCCATGGCGTTCGTTAAGGCCGCCGCGGTGATTGAAGCCAACAAGCTGGTGGTCGGTAGTCCGGCACGGGTATTGCGTGACCTGACCGAACAGGAACTGGCGTGGAAAGTGGCCGGCACGCGCGAATATCATGATTTGGTGCTGCGCTGTAAATCTTCACTGCAAGAAGTCGCCCCACTGAGCGAAATCGAACCGGGCCGTCAGCGCTTAAGTTTTGGCGATCACCTGATCCCAAAAAATCAGCTTTAAGCATCACGACATACGCTATTTCGTTAAAAAGTGGTTTACAGTGAATCCCCTGTTTAACTCTTTTTATCTGGACCGGAATCGATGCCAAGAACGGCCAAAACGGTTGAAGTCCCCGCCATCGGCGAGCTTGATCGCCAGGCGGGGCAGCTTAGCCTGCAGCTTGCTCAGGCATTGCGTGCCGCCATCAACAGAGGCGAACTTAAACCTGGCGATCTGCTGCCCTCCACCCGCGTGCTGGCAGGCGCATTGCAGTTGGCCAGAGGCACGGTGCTGGCGGCCTTCGAACAGCTGACCGCCGAGGGTTTTCTCGAAGCGCAGCCCGGTTCGGGCACCCGCGTCGCCCTGTCACTTCACCGCCAGCCCCCGGCACCAGTCAGCCCGGCTGATATTTGTGACATCCCCCTTTCCAGCCAGGCGCAGGCATTGGCGCAGTTTGCCGGGCAGTTACGGCCGCTGCCACCGATCCCCTTCACCGTCTCGGTGCCCATCAATGATACCGCGCCCGATGACGTCTGGCGTCGTCTCGGCAACCGCATCCGTGCCCGTGGGCCAGGCGCCCCCGCCGGTTATGGTGACCCTTTGGGGGCACTGCCGTTGCGCAAGGCGGTCTGTGAATACGTCCGCAAATCCCGTTCGGTGCTCTGTACGCCGGAACAGGTGATTATCACTTCCGGCACCCAACAAGGGTTGTATCTGGCGACGCAAATTCTGTTGGACGCCGGAGACACCGCCTGGGTGGAAGATCCGGCCTATCACGGTATTACCGCCATCTTTAACCACCTGTTCCGCGACCGGCTGATGGCCAGAGTCCCGCTGGATGCCGAAGGAATAGACGTGGCAGCAGGCAGCCAAATCGCGCCGCAGGCCAAAGCCGTTTTTGTCACCCCCTCTCACCAATACCCGCTGTGCATGCCAATGAGCATGACGCGTCGGCTCGAGCTGCTGGCCTGGGCCAAAGAGAGCCGGGCCTGGATTGTCGAGGATGATTACGACAGTGAAATGCGCTATTCAGGCCATCCGTTTCCTTCATTGCAGGGGTTGGATCCGGCCCGGGTTATCTACCTTGGTACCTTCAGCAAGATCCTTTTTCCTTCATTGCGGCTGGGTTACGCCATCGTGCCCAGGCCACTGGTGGATGCCTTCTGCGGCGCGCGCGTGCTGATGGACCGCCACCCGCCCAGCGCCGATCAACACGTGCTGGCGGCCTTTATGGCGCAGGGGCATCTGGATCGTCATATCCGCCGCATGCGCGGCGTGTATGCGGAAAAACGGCGGGTATTAACCGAAGCCATCAATGCCCATGTTTCTGCCGAGCTGGCGACGCTGCACCCCAGCTGCCAGGGCATGCATCTGGTGTTGTGGTTGAAGGCGGGGCTGGACGACCAACGGGTCGCTCGCCGTGCTGCCGAGGCTGGAGTGGCAGTCAGCGCACTTTCGCCGATGTATGCCATCGGCAGCGGGAAAAGCGGCTTGATACTCGGACTGGGCGGCTACGATGAGTTGCAAATCCATCGCGCCGCCCAACGGCTGAATCAGGTGCTGGTGGCCCTGGCTAACACCGGCTAATCCCCTCTCCCCCGGGAGAGGGGCGCTCACATAGGCAATATCGTATGCCCGATTCAGCGCGAAAATCGCTTCGCGCCGTACACGCAAACCAATACCCCGGCCATGACCGCAATCATTGAAGGCTGGATGCTTTCATGCAGCACCCATGCGGCCAGCGCCAGACCAAAGAACGGCTGCAGCAGTTGCAACTGCCCCACGGCGGCAATGCCGCCCAGCGCCAAACCGCGATACCAGAAGATAAAACCAATCCACATGCTAAACAGCGAAATATAGCCCAGAGAAAACCACGCACCGACGCTGACCTGCGGCCAACTCGCTGGTGCGGCCCAAACGGCAACCCCTGCCGTCAGCGGCAAGGCCACCACCAGCGCCCAGGAGATCACCTGCCAGCCACCAAGCCTGCGCGTCAGTATCGCGCCCTCCGCGTAGCCCAGGCCGCAGAGCAGTACCGCAGCCACCATCAGCAGGTCACCGGCCCAGGAAGCGCCCGCCCCCTGGCTTAGCGCAAAGGCCCCCACCAACAGGCTACCCAACACCGAGAACAGCCAGAAAGCGGTTTTCGGGCGTTCTCCCCCGCGCAGTACGCCAAAACAGGCGGTCGCCAGCGGCAATAGCCCGATATACACCAGCGCATGCGCCGAGGTGGTGTGCTGCAAGGCCAATGCCGTCAGCAACGGGAAACCGATCACTACCCCGATCGCAACCATCACCAGCGGCACAAAGTCCTGACGCTGCGGCCAACGTTGACGCATGACCCCCAGCGCGCTCAGCGCCAATATGGCTGCCAGCACCGCCCGCAACGCGGTCAGGAAAAGGGGATCAAACTCTTGCACCGCCAGGCGGGTGGCGGGCAAAGAACCGCTAAAAATCAACATCCCAAGAAAGCCACTAACCCAGCCCTGGGCCGAATTATCGCTTCGGCCGACAATCTGAATTTTTTCTGTCTCACTGCTCATGGCAACACCACTCTACACCTGCGAAAGATCCCTTATTCTCCGGTTAAAGTGGTTTATTGCCAGAGCCAGATAACGACATTATCAGCAAACCACTTTACTCTAACTCCGGCGTTTCCATCGCGGTGGGCAGCGGCTGATGGCGGCTATAGAAGAAATAGATCGCCACCAGCAGCAGAGTGAACGGGATGCCAAACCACAGCGTCATCTTGAAAAACTCGGTGAACGCCGTCGAGATCAACAGTGCGGTCATCAAACCGGCACCGGCCAGCGTGGTGTAGGGGAAGCCCCACATGCGGAATTTCAGGTGAGTTTGGCGATGCTGGCGACGGAAAAACAGGTGAGTGACAAAAATCATCAGCCAGGTAAAGCAAGCGCCGTACACCGAAATAGACATCATCGCGGCAAAGGATTTCTCCGGATAAACCAGGCTCAGCACGATCGACACCACAATGCCAATGCACGACATCGCCAGCGCGTTCACCGGAATGCCGCGTTTGCTGACCCGGCCCAGCGCAGCCGGTGCCTGACCAGCACGCGACAGTGAGAACATCATACGGGTGGTGATATACAACTGGCTGTTCATCGCCGACAGCGCGGCCACCAGCACGATAAAGTTGAAGATACCGGCGGCGGCAGGCAGGTGGATCACGTTCATCGCCATCAGGAACGGGCTTTCACCGGTGCCGGACTGCCGCCAGGGAACGATCGCCAGCATCAGCGCAATCGACAGCATATAAAAAATAAACAGCCGCAAGATGGTACCCTTGAAGGCAGTTTTCACCGCAATCACCGGGTTTTTGGCTTCACCGGCGGCTACTGCGATCATCTCAATGCTCAGGTAGCTGAAAATCGACACGATCACCGCGAACCACATGCCCTTGACGCCAAACGGGAAGAAGCCGCCATTGGCGGTAAAGTTGTGAATACCGTAGGCCGGGTTAGCGGAAAACACCAAAATGCCGATGCCAATGGCGATAAAGGCCGCGATGGCCACCACCTTGATGGTCGACAGCGCATACTCCACCTGGCCGAAGGACTTGACGCCAATCACATTGATGACGATGACTGCCGCAGAAAACAGCAGTACCCAGGGCCAAATCGGCGTGGTCGGGAACCAGAACTGCATATACATACCGATGGCGGTAACCTCGGTGCCCACCGCCAACACTACGCAGGACCAGTAAGAATAACGCACCAGAAAACCGAACAGCGGACTGATGTAAAACTCGGCGTAGTCACCAAAAGAACCCGGCGTCGGGTGTTCAGAGGTCATTTCCGCCAGGCATCCCATCAGCAACAACGCCACCACGCCGCCGATAAAATAGCTCAACAGGACGCTGGGGCCGGCCATCTGAATGGCATAGGCACTACCAAGAAACAGCCCGGTGCCGATCGCCCCACCTATCGCCAGCATGGTCATCTGCCCGGCGGTGAGCTGTTTCTTCAACCCGCCCTGCCGCCGCGCAATTTCTTCAAAACCTTTCATCTGTTTCATGGCGGTCCTACCTTATTCACACAGTACGGGTGACATCCAGGATGGCGGCAGTCACGTAGTCGACATTGTTTTGATTCAGGCCGGGCAAACACATGCGGCCGGGCGCCACCAGATAGATGGCGTAATCTTGCCGTAACCGCTCGAGCTGCTGCGGGTTTAACCCGGTGTAACTGAACATGCCTTTCTGATCGCGAATGCGCCGGTAGTCCAACGGCGAACCGCCCTGCTCCAGCCCGTTAGCCAGGGTTTGACGCATCTGTTTGATACGTTGACGCATGCCGGCCAGTTCGCTTTCCCACTGCTGGCGCAAGTTGGCATCCGCCAACAGCGTTTCCACAATCTGGCTGCCGTGAGTCGGCGGGCAGGAATAGCTGCGGCGGATCAAGGTTTTCAACGCGCCCTTGACGTTGTTCGCACTCTCCGGACTGGCGCAGCGGACCGAAAGCCCCCCCAGCCGCTGGCCATACAGCGCGACGTTTTTCGAAAACGAATTGGCGACCAAAAATTCCAGGTCGGTTTTCAATGCCTCACGCAGCGCGAAACAATCCTCGTCCAGACCGTCGCCAAAGCCCTGATAGGCAATATCGAACAACGGCAGCAGGCGGCGACGCTGCACCACCTCAAGGGTGGCACGCCATTGCGCCGGGCTGAGATCGGTGCCGGTCGGGTTATGACAGCAAGGATGCAACAGCACCACGCTGCCTTCCGGCAGGCTGTCCAACGTATCGAGCATCGCGTCAAAACGCAGGCCGCCGCTGGCCTCATCGAAATACGGATAGGTATGTACCTTCAGCCCTGCGCCCTCGAAGATCGCCCAATGGTTGGCCCAGGTAGGATCTGACACCCAGATATCATGGCGGGACAGGTAGTGATGGATAAAATCCGCCGCCAGCTTCAGAGCGCCTGAACCGCCAACGGTTTGCACCGTGCTAATCGACGCTGATGCCGCTTCGCCGAACAACAAGGTCTGCACCTGCTGGGCAAACAGCGCCGAGCCTTCGATCGGCGGATATCCATGCGGGCGACGCTGTTCGAGCAACTGCAGCTCGGCGGCCTCAACCGCTTGCATCAGCGGGATCCGCCCTTGCTGATCGTAATAAAGACCAATACCCAGATTAACTTTCTGCGTATTTTCATCCCGTAAATAAGCTTCCATCAACGACATAATAGGATCGGCCGCCGAACGGCCAATGTGATTAAACATAGCGATTCCTTAATTCATTATTTAATGAATTTGCAGGTGGGATTGTAGTTATCTATTTTCAGGCGGTAGCAGTGACGGTTATTTCTATTTTCATTCCTGGCACCACCAGCTTGTCAACAATTACCGTTGAACGATTGGGGTAAGGATAATTAAAGTATTGCTTATAGATTTCATCGAGTAATTTAACGTCGTTCACATCGGTGAGATAAACAATAACCTGCAGAACATTATCGCTGTGGCTATCTGCCGCCTTTAACGTCCGGGCCAAATTATCAAAGGTCAGGGTAATTTGTTTTTCCGGCTCACCGGTTTCAATGCTGCCGTCGGGCCTGACCGGGCCATGGGCGGTGAACAGCATGCCGCCGCCTTTAGTCGCCCAGGAAAAGGGTTGGCCAATCTCCGGCAAGCCGGTGTCGATAATGGTACGCATGGTTTATTTCCCCGTAGTGGTTAACTGGCGGATCAACGCCCCATCCCTGGCGAACAGTGAATCCAGCACGTTGTAATGGTTGGCGCCGTCGACCGCAACCAGGCGGACGGGCAGCTGTTTTGCTTGCAGCGCAGCATAATAATGTCGCGACTGGCCAATCAGTTCCGCTAATTCGGCAGCGCCGTAAAACAGCGTCATCGGTTTAATGCGTTCGGGTATATTGCGCGCCGGGCTTAAGCGGGCAATTTGCTGCAGGGTCAACTGCAACTGCCGGTTAACGTAAGTGGTTAACAGGGGTTCCAGCTCGAAAATGCCGCTGATCGGTAACACCGCGTCGACCATAGGATGATGCTGCCAGAAACTGGCCAGATGCCCCCCGGCGGAATGGCCGCACAGGTAAACCGGCGCGAGTTTATTTGGCGCCAAGCGTTGTTGAATCGCGTTCAGCGCCACACCGGTTTGCCGACAAATATCGTCAAGCGAGGCCTGTGGTGCCAGCGTATATTCCAGTAGCACCACGTCAAAACCCAACGCCAATGGCACTGTGGCAATAAAGGCAAAGTCGTCCCTGGAACAAAATTGCCAATATCCTCCGTGAATAAATATTAATGTTCCCTGATGCGGTTTGTCAGAATATAACCAGTCGAAAACTTCCCGGGGTGAATCCCCATAGGCAATATTACGTTCGCTGCGGACTTGCTGATAAACCGCCTGACTGCGAGTTTGGAATGAGGTCAGAATTTCATCCTCATTGTCCACCGTCGAACCGTTATCGTAACTGCCCGCTAAAAGTTTCATATATTAAACTTCGTTTATTATTTAAGATATGCGTTAACTATTAGCACCGGGAATAATATTGTCAAGAAGTGAACAGCAGCAATGCGTGCAGGGTAATATAAATCTTTTCCGCGGCTCAATAAGTTTAGCCAGTGAAACTTATTGAGCCTGAATCGCTATTTTAACGGCGGCTGAATTTGCGCCAATTGGCTTAATTCCTGCCAGGCATAATCCCAGAAGGTCCGCACCTTTAGCGGCATGCGTTGGCTATTTTGCGCCACCAGCTGCACCGGCATCGGCAAGGGTTCAAACGCCGGCAGCAGGCGCACCAGCGTCCCCGCTGCCAGATCGTCTGCCACCTGATACGACAGCAACCGGGCGATACCCTTGCCGGCTCGCGCCGCCAGCAACTGGGTTTCGACTTCGTTGAGCAGCAAGCGCGGCGTCAGCCTTACCCTGTCACCGTTTTCCTGTGGGCCAAACCGCCATTCGCGCAGCGACGCCCGCTGAGTGCCGACGATGGTGTCATGATCGACCAACTGCGCCGGTTCCAATGGCTCGCCGCGTAGCGCCAGATAGGCCGGACTGGCGACCGTCACCCGGGATACCTGCCCCAACCGACGCGCCACGCGGGAAGAGTCCTGCAAATGGCCGATGCGCACCGCCACGTCCAGCCCCTCGTCGATCAAATCCAGGTTGCGATCGTTGAGCACCATTTCAATTTGCATCTGCGGATAAAGATCGAGAAACGCCATGACTACCGGTGCCACGTGCTTGCGCCCGAACTGCACCGGCGAGGTAATGCGCAGCAGGCCGCTGAGCTGGGTATCCGCCGTATCCAGTACCGCCGCCTGGTATTCATGCAGCAGTAAATGCGCGCGCTCCGCCAGCCGCAGCCCGGCTTCGGTCGGGGCCAGCCGCCGTGTAGTGCGTTCAACCAACCGGGCGCCAAAACGCTGCTCCAGCGAGGCGATGGCCCGGGTCACTGCCGGGGCGGAACGTCGCAGTTTGCGACCGGCGGCGGCCAGGCTACCGTGCTGGATCACCGCTACAAAAATCGCCAGTTCGTCCAACCGATCCATAGACTATTCCATAAATTGAAATTATTAATTTCCAGATTGCCGGATTTCGCTCACCGACTGCAAGAGTATGCTGATTAAAATCCTTCAGGAGTGTGATTATGCAAAAGCTAAAACTGTACGGTACCCCGCTTTCCGGCCACGTCCACCGCGTGGAACTGCTGCTGCGGATGCTCGAACTGCCGTATGAATTTATCGAAGCCCCCGCGGCGGTGCGTCAAAGCGAAGCCTTTCTGCGCCTGAACCCTTTCGGCCAGATCCCGGTGTTGCTCGATGGCGATTTGGCGCTGGCCGACAGCAACGCCATTCTGGTGTATCTGGCCAAACGCTATGCGCCGGACAGCCACTGGTTGCCAGAGGCGCCAGCAGTGGCCGCACAGGTGCAGGAATGGTTGTCCAAAGCCGCCGGGGAAGTCCGCTATGGGCCGGCTTCCGCTCGTTTGAGCGCCCAGTTTGGGGTGCCAGAAGATTATCAGGCCGCGCAGGCCGTCAGCGCGCGCTTCCTGCCACAGGTGGAGCAGCATCTGACCCAACGTCAATTCCTGGCGACGGAACAGGCCACCATTGGCGATCTGGCCTGCTACAGCTATGTGGCCGTAGCGCCGGAAGGTGGTATTTCGCTGGCCCCTTACCCGGCAATTCAACGCTGGGTAACGCGCATTGCCGCATTGCCCGGCTTCTTCGCCATGCCGTCGCTGCCGTACCCCGTCGAGAGGTAAATCCGATGATCCCGCAGATGTTCCACCCCGATGAACTACGTGCCCAGACCCTGGCCGGATTTGACCAGGTGGGCGGCGGTATTTTCCCCAACATGCCCGACCAGCACCGCAAGTTTTTCGAGGCACTGCCTTACCTGTTTGTCGCCACGCTGGACGAGCAGGGTTGGCCGGTGGCTACGCTGTTTAGTGGCCCACCCGGTTTTTTACGCACGCCGGACAGCACCCACCTGCGCATCAGTACCCCACGCCGCAGCGACGATCCGGCGCAGGCGGCACTGCAATCCGGCCAGCCGATAGGTGCCCTGGGGCTGGATTTTAGCAACCGACGCCGTAACCGCGTCAACGGTGTGATCGGACGCACCGACAAAAACCGCCTTGAGATCGAAGTCAGGCAAAGCTTCGGCAATTGTCCGCAGTATATTCAGCGGCGCGAGCTGTATCCGGCCCCTGCCAACCCCGCGCCAATTGAATATCTCACTCGGCTTGACACGGCGGCACAGGCGTTGATTCGCAACGCGGATACCTGTTTCGTGGCCAGTGCTGCCCATACCACGCTGGCGCAAGGTGGCGTGGATATTTCGCACCGGGGCGGAAAACCGGGGTTTATCTATCTGGAGGGAAGCACTCTGTGGATACCGGATTTTCGTGGCAATCGCTATATGAATACCCTGGGTAATCTGTTGGCGCAGCCGCGAGCGGCGTTGCTGTTTATCGATTTTGAACGCGGGGATGTTTTACATTTGCAGGGGGAAACGCAGATCCTCTGGCAAGCAGAGATGGGCCAAGGGGTGGCTGGTGCAGAACGCTACTGGCGTTTCGATATACAGAGTGCTTGGCGTTTTTCGCAGGCGCTACCGTGGCGCGGCCGCAATCTTGAGTTCTCCCCGGCAACGCTGAACACCGGGGTATGGTCAGTATAAATCTGCACAGTTATGCGGATGAACATCCCCTCTCCCAAAAGAGAGGGGATGTAAGAAGTTTATACGCTGTGTTCCACGCTCGAAGTCTGATAAAGCTGGCGGAAATAGCTCAGGCGTTCAAAGAACAATCGGCTTTGCGACTCCGACATATTGCCGGCCACTTTGCCGGCGTCCACCTCTCGCCCCTGCCACTCCATCAATGCAATACTGGAAGCCAAAAAGTCCATTTCTCCGCCGCCATAAAGATGTCTGTCCACTGATTTCATCATTTGCACACTCCTTTTAATCACATCGAAAAGGGTCATATGCCTGCTGATTTCAGTATCGTCCCGCAGCCGGATGTTTTTTGTACAGAAGGTGCGCTTGACGGTAAATTGATTTGTTGCCACGGATCGGGCAAATAGCGGCGGAAAAGTTTGCTAGGGTAAAGGGGTGCCGTTTGGGATAGGTCACCCTGTGTTGAATTCTGAAAAAGGAAGAAAACCGATGAGCAATCACTTCTCTGCCACCCTCAAAGATCCTGCGCTGTTCCGCGAGGCCAACTATATCGATGGGCAATGGCTGCCGATCAAAGGCGACCAGAGCATCAAGATCCACAATCCTGCTACCGGCGAACGGGTCGGTCAGGTGCCGGCGTTCGGCGCCAGGGAAACCGCATTGGCGATCGCTGCCGCGAAAAAGGCCCAGCCGGCCTGGCGCGCACTGACCGCCAAAGAACGTGCCGGCAAACTGCGCCGCCTGTTCGAGTTGATGATGGAGAATCAGAACGATTTGGCGCTGATCATGACCGCAGAACAGGGCAAGCCGCTGGCTGAAAGCCGGGGTGAGATTGCCTACGCGGCGTCCTTTATCGAATGGTTTGCCGAAGAAGGCAAACGCGTCTACGGCGACACCATTCCGCAGCCCCAGGCAGGGCGCCGCATTATCGTGCAGAAAGAGCCGATTGGGGTCTTCGCGGCCATTACGCCGTGGAATTTCCCGGCGGCGATGATCACCCGTAAAGCAGGCCCCGGCTGGGCTGCGGGCTGTACCGGGGTGATCCGCCCCGCCAGCCAAACTCCCTTCTCTGCACTGGCCATCGCCGTGCTGGCCGAGCGTGCGGGCTTACCGGCCGGCGTCTGCAACGTTATCACCGGCCCGAGCCAGGCCATAGGGGCGGAATTGACCGCCAACCCGGACGTACGCAAGCTCTCCTTCACCGGCAGCACCGAGGTCGGTGCGCAACTGCTGGCACAGTGTGCCCCGACCATCAAAAAGACCAGTATGGAGCTGGGCGGCAACGCGCCGTTTATCGTGTTTGACGATGCCGATCTGGACGCCGCTGTGACAGGCGCAGTCGCTTCCAAATACCGCAATGCCGGCCAGACCTGCGTGTGTACCAACCGTTTTCTGGTTCAGGACGGCATCTACGACGCTTTCGCCGAAAAACTGAAGGCGGCGGTAGAAAAGCTTAAGGTCGGCAACGGCCTGGACGACGGAGTGACTATCGGCCCGTTAATTAACCCGGCCGCCGTGGAAAAGGTCAACGAGCATATCGCCGACGCGGTGCAGTTGGGTGCCAGGGTTCTGCTGGGAGGCAAACCCCATGCGCTGGGCAATAATTTCTTTACGCCGACCATTCTGACCGAGGTGCCACGACAGGCCAAAATCTTCCATGAAGAGACCTTTGGCCCGGTAGCACCGCTGATCCGTTTCAATAGCGAAGCCGAAGCCATTGAGCTGGCCAATGACACGCCGTTTGGCCTGGCCTCGTACTTCTACAGCCGGGATATTGGCCGGGTCATGCGCGTCGCCGAGGCGCTGGAATACGGCATCGTCGGCATTAATGAAGGGCTGATTTCCACCGAAGTCGCCCCCTTCGGCGGGGTTAAAAACTCCGGGCTGGGCCGTGAGGGGTCAAAATACGGTATCGAGGATTATCTTGAGATTAAGTACCTGTGCCTCGGCGGGCTGGGGAGCTAATCACCCGATGTCTTTATACGGCCCGCACGGCGCGGGCCAATGATTTTAATGAGGTCAACAATGGAATTCTCCGCCGCTATCCCCATTCTTCGCATCTTCTCGGTTGAAAAGGCCAGGGAATTTTATCTGGATTTTCTCGGTTTCACGCTCGATTGGGAGCACCGTTTCAGTGAAGACCTGCCGCTGTATATGCAGATCACCCGCTCCGGCCTGACGCTTCACCTCAGCGAACACCACGGTGACAGCACGCCGGGTTCCGCCCTATTCATTCCCACCCAGGATATCGACGCACTGCACGCCGAGCTTTCGGCCAGGCAGTATCGCTATGCCAGGCCGGGGGTTGAAACTGTCGACTGGGGAAAAGAGCTGAACATCGCCGATCCCTTCGGCAATCGGCTGCGGTTTTGCCAGCAGATCGGCAATGCGTGACGATCCAATTCGCTAACAACCCAGCCATTATTTTTGGTACTGCGCGTCGCTGACCTGCTCCAGCCAATCCACCGGGCTGCCGTTTAATGATTCGGCGATGGCAATGTGGGTCATGGCCGTCTCCGGCGTCGCGCCGTGCCAGTGTTTGACGTCTTCCGGGATCCAGACGATATCGCCCTGGTTCATTTCCTGGATCTCCTCGCCCCACACCTGGATCCAACCGCGCCCCTGGGTGACGATCAACGTCTGGCCGAGCGGATGGGTGTGCCAGGCTGTGCGCGCACCTGGCTCAAAGGTCACGGTAGCACCGCCTACGCGGGCCGGCTCACTGCCGGCAAACGGCGCATCGATCCGCACCTTACCGGTAAAATAGTCTTCTGGACCCGGACGGGAGGGTTGGGAACCGCTGCGTTGAATTTTCACTGTTTTCTCCGTTTCGGCCAAAGTAGCCGACGCTAATAGGGACAGAATAATTGTAGAGGCTGTGAGTCATTTAAGCTGCCAGACAAAAGATAACGTCGCTCCGGCATCAGGACTAGATGGCAAAATGCGCAAGGAGCTATGAGCTGAATTCATTAATTGTCGGTGGTCATCGCAAACGGCTAGAATATCGTCATTAATTCTGCCCATACGGCGAGGCCGGGATGTTAAAAGAAAACTTTAACGATTTAATTTCGTTTCTGATGGTCGCCCGCGAGCGTAGCTTCACCAAAGCGGCGGCGAAACTTGGCGTTTCCCAATCGGCCTTGAGTCATGCCATCAGGGGGCTGGAAGAACGGCTAGAACTGCGTTTATTGACCCGAACCACCCGCAGCGTGGCTCCTACCGAAGCCGGTGAAAGGCTGCTCAACAGCATCGGTCCGCGTTTTGCCGAGATTGAAAGTGAACTGGATGCCCTGAGTGAAATGCGGGCACGTCCGGCGGGCAACATCCGCATCACCGCCGGCGAACATGCCGTCGACTCGGTGCTGTGGCCGGTGTTGAAGACATTTCTGGCGGACTACCCGGATATCAATGTCGAGATCACCTTGGATAACACCCTGACCGATATCGTCAGTGGCCGTTTTGATGCCGGAATTCGTCTGGGTGAACAGGTCGCCAAGGATATGGTTGCGGTGCGTATCGCAGCGGATATGCGCCTGATCCCCATCGCCTCCCCCGCTTATTTTGAACAATACGGTACGCCAACCACCCCACAGGAACTGCAAAACCATCGTTGCATCAACATGCGCTTACCCACCATGGGCGGTCTCTACGCCTGGGAATTTGAAAAAGACGGGCGCGAAATTAAGGTACGGGTCGACGGCCAGCTAACCTTTAACAGTCTGCGCCAACGCATTGACGCGGCGAGGCTCGGCTTCGGCATCGCCTTTGTCCCGCAAGACAGCGTCACCGATGAGCTGGCCGACGGCCGTTTGGTCCAGGTGCTCGACGAATGGTGCCCACGGTTCCCCGGCTATTACCTGTATTATCCCAGCCGCAGGCAGCACACCACCGCCTTTGCGCTGTTTGTCGAGGCACTGCGCTACCCACGGCAAGCCTGAAAATCTAATTTCCATTCATAAAGCCAACAAAAAATCGCCGAAACAGCACAAGGTATGCAACGAAAGAGTAACAATTAGAGTAACCTAGCCGCGCTTCAGGCGGAGTGGTCGCCAGCCTCTCAATGAAGGGGTAAAACGCTACGCCCGATGCAGTGTTTTTTTACTTTCGTCCCCAATGACAGAGTTTTTCAATAAGCCAAAACCAGCCTCACCATTTTAACTGCCACTGCCTTTTAGCCTTGGCGCTGGAGAGGGTTTGCCGAACGCACGGGATGGATTTTTAGGGAGAAACCGCGTGTTTTTTTGGATATGGCTTAATCTCTAAATCGGGGACTTTTCATTTTGGTAAGGATAATACTATGCAAAATAAAGCATCATTGTCGCCGCTCATCATCATCACGGCATTATTTGCCGCGCTGAGCGGACTCTATCTGCTGGGAGGCGGCATCTGGCTGGCCAAGCTCGGCGGTTCGCTGTATTACATCATCGCCGGCCTGGTGTTGCTGGTTACCGCCTGGCTGTTGGCTCGCCGCCGCGCCACTGCCCTGCTGCTGTATGCCGTATTTTTACTCGGCACCACAATTTGGGCGTTGTGGGAGGTAGGCCCGGACTTCTGGGCGTTGACGCCACGTCTGGACGTCACCTTCTTCTTCGGCCTGTGGCTGGTATTGCCGTTTATCTATCACAAGCTGATTGCCAGCGGCAAGTTGGCCTACAGCGCACTGAGTATCGCGCTGGTGTTTACTGTCGCAGTACTGGCCTACGCGGTGTTTAACGATCCGCAAGAGATCAACGGCACCCTTGAACCGGCCCAGGTGAAGGTTGCCCCTCAGGCCTCAGACGCCGATTGGCCGGCCTATGGCCGTACTCAGGAAGGTACGCGTTATTCCCCACTGAGCCAGATCAACGACAAGAACGTCGGTCAGCTCAAGGAAGCCTGGACCTTCCAGACCGGCGACCTGAAAACCGCCAACGATCCGGGGGAAATCACCAACGAAGTGACCCCGATTAAAATCCGCGACACGCTCTATCTGTGTACCCCACACCAGAAACTGTTCGCGCTGGACGCGGCCACCGGCAAGCAAAAGTGGCAGTTTGATCCTCAGTTGAAGTTCAACCCAACCTTCCAGCACATCACCTGCCGTGGCGTCTCTTATCATGAGACCCCTGCCGCCGCAGGCAACGCCACCGACGCCTCTCCGGCACAGTGCGCACGCCGCATTATCCTGCCGGTGAATGATGGCCGCCTGTTTGCTTTGGATGCCGAGACCGGCAAGCCTTGCGCCGACTTCGCCAATAACGGTGAACTCAATCTGCAAAGCAATATGCCGTATGCCACTCCGGGCCATTATGAGCCAACTTCACCACCGGTGATCACCGATAAGGTGATTGTCATTGCCGGTGCGGTGACCGATAACTACTCCAATCGCGAACCTTCGGGCGTGATCCGCGGTTTTGACGTCAACAGTGGCAAACTGCTGTGGGCGTTTGATCCGGGTGCAGATGATCCCAACGCCATCCCGGCGGATGAACATCACTTCACGCCGAACTCGCCAAACTCCTGGGCGCCTTCAGCCTACGATGCCAAGTTGGATATCGTTTACCTGCCAATGGGGGTGACCACTCCGGATATCTGGGGCGGCGATCGCACGCCGAACATGGAGCGTTATGCCAGCGGCTTGCTGGCATTGAACGCTTCTACCGGCAAGCTGGTGTGGTTCTATCAAACGGTGCACCACGACCTGTGGGATATGGACGTACCGGCCCAGCCAACGCTGGCGGATATCACCGACAAGAGCGGCAACAAGGTGCCGGTGATTTATGTGCCGACCAAGACCGGTAACATTTTCGTTCTTAACCGTACCAACGGTGAGCTGGTGGTTCCTGCACCGGAAAAACCGGTTCCGCAGGGCCCGGCCAAGGGTGACCGCCTGTCACCGACTCAGCCTTTCTCTGAGCTGACTTTCCGCCCTGAGAAGAAACTGACCGGCGCGGATATGTGGGGCGCCACCATTTATGACCAACTGGTTTGCCGGGTGATGTTCCATAGCCTGCGTTATGAAGGCACCTTCACCCCGCCTTCCGAACAGGGCACGTTGGTGTTCCCAGGTAACCTTGGCATGTTCGAATGGGGTGGCCTGTCTGTCGATACTGACCGTCAGGTGGCCATCGCCAACCCTATCGCGCTGCCGTTTGTGTCAAAACTGATCCCACGCGGCCCAGGTAACCCAATCGAGCCGCCGGTCGGCGATAAAGGCGGCAGCGGTACCGAAGCCGGCGTCCAGCCGCAGTACGGTGTGCCGTTCGGCGTGACCCTGAACCCGTTCCTGTCGCCACTTGGCCTGCCGTGCAAACAGCCTGCCTGGGGTTACATTTCCGCGGTAGACCTGAAAACCAACGATATCGTGTGGAAAAAACGCATTGGTACCGTGCGCGACAGCTCTCCGCTGCCGTTACCGTTCAAAATGGGGATGCCGATGTTGGGCGGACCGGTCTCAACCGCCGGGAATGTGTTCTTCATTGGCGCAACGGCGGACAACTACCTGCGTGCCTTCAGCGTGACCAACGGTGAAAAACTGTGGGAAGCACGCTTACCGGCCGGTGGCCAGGCGACGCCAATGACCTATGAGGTCAACGGCAAGCAGTACGTGGTGATTTCCGCCGGCGGCCATGGCTCGTTCGGCACCAAGCTGGGCGACTATATCGTTGCTTACGCACTGCCAGATGAGAAATAATCGTCGAGGATAGACCTATCACAGAGCACGCCGCCTGGCGTGCTCTGTCACCGTAAATACCCCGCAAAAACTTTTCACGCCAGACCGCCCTTTCCCACAATAAATTTCACATTATATGTTGATAATGATTATCATTCGCAATACTATGACTGCGTTGGCCCCGGCAGTGGCCGACAATCATCTCGATATGACAGGCAGTGAACTGACGGCCGCCTCCGGGCGGCCCTCTTTGGAGACCTATGATTCAACACCGCAGCAGACAAAAAATCGTTTTCGCCCCACCCAGCCCTACCGGTACGGGGGATCTTGCATGAGCCAACAACCTTTGACCGCCATGCTGATGCTGGTTTATCTGCTGCTGATGGTGCCGGCGCTGTTTGCGATCGACAACCGCCTGAGCGCTACCCGCTGGGGCCAGGGCCGCCTGCTGCGCAAAACGCTGCAAACCGGGTTTATCATCGCCCTGACATTGTTGTTCTTTAGCCTCATGACATTACTGTATTGATTAATTTGCCGCCACCGGCAGCACAGCCTCCTGTTTTACCACCGCGACCTTGCCGCTCAGGGCAAAGGCCGAGATCAGGGTAAACAGCAAGGCAATGCAGCCGAGGATCAGATACGAGGTTTTAAAGCCGTAGTTGACGTACATCAGGCCCGCCGCATAGGACATGCCGATAGCCGATAGCTGCTTGAAGAAGCAGAAACCCCACAGGTAAATCGATGCGGAAAGATTCACGTTAAACTGGGTGGTAATGTATTTGAAAATGCCCACCAGCAGGAACGGCACCTCAAACATATGCAGGGTTTTGAGGAAAATCACCGCAGTCACCGAGTCAGCCTGAGACGAACCGATAATCCGCACCGACATAATCACCCCGGCAATCAGCAGCGCGTTCTTGCCGCCAATGCGGTTGATGATCAATGGCGCAAAGAACATGATAAAAGCGTTAAGGAACTCGCCCAGCGTGGTGACATAGCCAAACGCCTGAGTCCCGGCATGTCGATCGCTGAAAAACGAAGTGAAGAAGTTGGCGAACTGCTGATCGAACACGTCGTACACGCAGGCCACCCCGACGATATACATCACCAGGCACCAAAACTTGCGCATTTTCAGCAGGCTCAACGCCGCTTTCAACTTGACCGGTTTATGGTTCAGCGCCAAGCCGTCCGCCACCGCCAGCGTGTTGTTTTGCTCAGGTTTGAACATATAAAGCAGGCCGGCCAACACCAGTGCAAAGCTCGACGCCAGCCAAAACGCAAACTGGTTGTTGATGGTAAACATATAGCCAACGATAGACGCGCAAATCGCCCAGCCGATACAGCCAAACAGCCGGGCACGACCATACTCAAACTGGCTGCGGCGGCTCACCTTCTCGATATAGGCTTCAATTGCGGGCGAGCCTCCGCTGCACACCAACCCCAGGTAAATCCCGCACAATAGCGCCCCGAGCACAAAGTTGGTTTGCAGCAGCGGCGAGAAGACATAAATAAACAGCGGTGCCAGAAACAGCAGCAGGAAAATGATCATCCACAGCAGGTGTTTCTTCAGGCCAAATTTGTCGGTGACAAAACCAAAAATAGGTTGGAACACCAGCGCAAACAGCGCCATACAGGCGAATACCAGACCAGTTTGTTGCTGGTCGAGTTGGTTGACGTCATGCAACCAGATCGGGAAGAACGGCAGCACCGCCCCCATGATAAAGAAATAGAAAAAACAGAAGGCACCGAAGATCCAAAAGTTCTTGTTCTTTAAATAAAACATGGCTCACCATCCCATTTATGACGGCGCAGGAAGCCCCGCGCCTTGTGCGTTTTGAGGAGGTAATACAGTTAGTTTGGCGATCAGTGGTAGGCAGGAAGCCAGTTACCGTGTGCCTCAATCAGTTCATCGCAGAGTTTACGGATATCATCAATCGAAAGCTCGGCTGAAGTATGCGGATCCAGCAGTGCCGCGTGGTAAATCGCTTCCCGTTTATGGGTTACCGCGGCTTCGATAGTCAGCAGTTGGGTATTGATATTGGTGCGGTTGAGCGCCGCCAGTTGCTCCGGTAAATGACCGACGTAACAGGGCGAGATGCCCTGCCCATCCACCAGGCAAGGCACTTCAACACAGGCCTCGGCAGGCAGGTTGGTAATTAAACCGCTGTTGAGCACATTGCCACCAATCTTGTACGGGCGATCGGTTTCCATCGCTTCAATAATGTAAGACGCATACTCATGAGTGCGGGTATGAGTCAGGTTGGCGTCATTAGTCAGCGCCAGCTTGCGTTGCTGCCATTGTTCAATCTGCTCAATACAGCGGCGCGGATACTCATCCAGCGGAATGTTAAAGCGCTCAATCAATTCAGGATAGTTACGCTTGATCCAATAAGGCATGTACTCGGCGTTATGTTCCGAAGACTCGGTGACGTAATAGCCAAAGGTTTTCATGATTTCATGGCGCACCATATCATCATGTTTGCCCTGCAGCGCATTGGCGCGACGCTTGATTTCCGGGTACAGATCCTCGCCATGGCGACGAACGTCCAGCAACCAGGCCATATGGTTAATGCCTGCGATGTGGAACTGGACATCATCGGTAGGCATATCCACGCTTTTCAGCAGCGTCTCTGCACAGACCTGCACACTGTGACACAACCCCACCGTTTTCACTTCGGTATGGCGCAGCATGGCGCCGGTTAAGGCCGCCATCGGGTTGGTGTAATTCAGCAGCCAGGCATCCGGACATACCGCTTCAATATCCCGGGCGAAGTCAAACATCACCGGAATGGTGCGCAGCGCACGGAAGATGCCACCTATCCCCAGGGTATCGGCAATGGTTTGCTGCAGGCCATACTTTTTAGCAATGGTGAAATCGGTGATAGTGCAAGGATCGTAACCGCCAACCTGGATGGCGTTAACCACATAATTAGCATTTTTCAACGCCGAACGACGATTTTCCACCCCGAGGTAGGGAGTGATCTTCGCCCTGCCGGCGTTAATATTGCGATTGATATTGCTGAGCATGGCGAAAGATTCATTGAGACGGGCGCTATCAATGTCGTACAGCGCGATATCCACCTCTTTCAATGCCGGCGTTGCCATGATATCGCCGAGTACGTTCTTGGCGAAGATGGTGCTGCCTGCGCCCATAAAAGTTACTTTAATCATCCTATTTCTCCGCTGCACTGGTTTTCGATAGGCTGAAATTACCCTGCAATCCCTAAGCCGGATATGGATGAATGTGACCTCATTATGGCGAAAAACGACGCAGCGCAAAAACTGTGAGCCAGGTCTGGATTTGGCGTTTACCCACCTAACGCATGGCCGCTACACTGTTAGCGTGGACAAGAAAACCAGGACATCGCCTGATGCATAAGAGTTTCACCCTAAACCGCACCGACAATATTGAGCTGAATCTGTACCAATATGGTGAGGAGAACTGCGACAAAGGGCACAGCTTCGGCCCGGCGGTGCGGCAGCACTATCTATTTCATTATGTGATAAGCGGAACCGGCGTACTGCACAGCGAATACGGTGCATTTCCAGTCGTTGCTGGTGAAGGTTTTTTGATCCATCCGCACGACGTAACCACCTATCGCGCCGATAAAAAAGATCCCTGGCATTACATGTGGCTGGAGGTCGACGGACTGGTGGCCGGCAAGATTTTCGAAGAGTGCCGCCTGAGCCGCCAGTTCCCGATTTATCGCCCCCGCAAGACTGACGAGACTCCCCAGGCCCTGAGCTATCTGCGGCAGCTCGTTAGCCATGATGATGAACATCGATTGAAGACCCTCGGCCTGAGCTATCTGTTTTTTTCTGCGTTGATCGACAATGCGCTACAGGGCAGCAACGAACACCCCAGCGACAAGACGCAACATCTGCACAAAGCGGTCAAACTGATTGAAAACCGTTACCACGAACACCTGACCATTGAACGCCTGGCCGCCTACTGCAATATCAACCGCAGTTACCTGTGCCGATTGTTCAAGGGAGCTTACGGTATCGGGCCAAAGGAGTACTTGCTTAACTTTCGCATGACGCTCGCCACCAGCCTGCTGCGCAACAGCCGGACGGCGATAAAAGTGGTGGGGATCTCGGTCGGCTATGAAAACCAACTGCATTTTTCTAAAGCCTTCAAACAGGTCCACGGCGTATCACCGGCCCAATGGCGGCAGGAAAATCAACCGGACAACGCCCCGCCTTGCCACAAAGGTTAAGCCATCACATCGCTGACCCCTTCACCCCGCTCGCCATCGCACTCAGAGACCGATGTTCAGAGAAGAAACTTTTCTCTTCACCTTGCGAAGTATTCAATAAGTTAATTAATTAAATATCACCATCTCGCATTATTGTGATGAATATCACTAATTTTATCGAGATATCAGCAATAATGCTTAAGTATTTTTTTAGTGCTGTTACCTAAACGTTTATCGACTCATTTATCCACTTGCCGTTACGCCCAATATTTGGCGTTGCATCAAAACGACACAGATGCAGCCTCAATTATGACGGGTTTAAATCATAGAGGAACAACTTCAATGTTATTAAAGAAAACCCTTTTGGTATTAGCCTCATGTTCATTATTTTCCACCGCCGCATTGGCTCAGGAGCAAGTTTCCACTACCAAAGAGCAGGCTTCGGCACAGCTTAGACACGGTTCTGTCGCTACCCCTATTTCACGCCAATATCAATGTTTTAAAGAAGGCGGATTTTATTGGCCGGCGGACGGTTCAGGTATAAAAGAGAGTGATTGCAGGGCGGCATATCAATACATTTACAATAAATATCTTAACAAGCCCGGCTTTGTTTCACCGAAAAAAGAAGGCAATAAAAATAGCAGCAAGCAAGAAGTTAACCTGATTGAACAGTCTAACTACCAATTCAGGCAATGGAATGAAGTCTCCAAAAACGTCGCCGATTACAACAACCCCGCCGCCGTTAAGGCCGCGATACCCGATGGGCAGCTCTGCTCTGCGGGGAACGTGGGTACCGAATGGGATGACAGAGACAAAGTCTGGAATGACAAGTCAGGGTTGGACGTTAAAGCCCCTTGGCGCACTAGCGATATCCAGAAAAATGCAAATGGTAAAATCGATATTGTTTATGATGCAACGGCAACGCATGATCCAAGCTTCTTTGAAGTTTATATTTCCAAAGCCGATTACGATGCTGAAAAAGCCGAATTAAAATGGAGCGATCTTGAGCTGTTAGGCAAAGTTGAAAACGTGACTCCGGTGAACCAGCAATATAAATTCGCCGTCGATGCGAAAAACTATACCGGCAAACATGTACTCTACGTTCGTTGGCAGCGCATAGACCCGGTTGGCGAAGGTTTTTATAGCTGCAGTGACGTCAATATCAAAGGCTGAATATTCATCGCTTGATGCCCGGTTCCTTGGCTGAACCGGGCCTTTCGCATCAGATATCGGATGGTTGTTTTTCCGCCACATCAGGCTGTTTTAGCCGCGGATATTTCCACAGCCAACGTCCGCTGACCATACGCCAATAAAACAACGCACCGCGCACCGCCCAATCCATAAACATCCCTAACCAAACGCCGACCACGCCCATCCCCAGCACAATGCCCAGCGTATAGCCGGCTACCACGCGACAACCCCACATGCCCAGCATCGACACCCACATGGCGAAACGAGCGTCGCGCGCGCCTTTCAAACCGGCGGGCAGCACCCAGGAAGCGGCCCAGATGGGCATAAAGGCGGCGTTGAGCCAGAGCAGCACCTTCACCACCTCCTTCACGTCATCTTGTTGCGTATAAAACGAGGCGAACACTCCCGCCAGCGGCGCCGTGCCCCAGGCGATCACCGTCAGTCCAATCGTCGCCAGCCAGAAGATGTGCCGCAACTGCCGTTCCGCCTGGGCTATCTGCCCTTTACCCAGACGTTTCCCGACAATAATGGTCGATGCAGACCCCAGGGCGTTGCCCGGCAGGTTGATCAATGAAGCGACAGAGAAAGCGATAAAATTACCGGCGATAACGTTGGTACCCATACCGGCGACGAACATTTGGGTCAGCAACTTACCGCCGTTGAACAACACCGACTCAATGCTGGCGGGGATGCCAATCCCCAACACTTCCCACAAGATGGCCAGCTTCAATGGGCTAAAGTAACTTTTCAGCGTGATATGCAACGCCGGGTTAAAGCCGATCATCAGCACGTAGATAATCGCTATCGCGCCGATATAGCGGGAAATGGTCAGCCCCAATCCGGCACCGACAAAGCCCAACCCATGCCAACCCAACATGCCATAAATCAGGATGCTGCTGATGATGATATTCAGGATATTCATGCCGCCGTTGATCAGCAGCGGGATCTTGGTGTTCCCGGCTCCGCGCAACGCACCGCTGCCAATCAGCGCAATGGCCGCCGCCGGATAGCTCCAGACCGTTGTTTGCAGATAAGAAAGCGCCAATGCTTTCACCTGCGGCGTGGCGGCACCGGCGATCACATCAATAATCTGCTCGCCCGCCAAATGGATGCCCACCGCCAGCACCAGGGCCACCAGCGTCATCAACACCAGCGACTGGCGTGCCGCCGAGCGTGCTCTTTTGCGATCGCGCTTGCCCAGGCTGAAGGCCACCACCACCGTGGTGCCCAGATCCACGGCGGCAAAGAAGGAGATAATCACCATGTTGAAGCTGTCCGCCAGCCCGACCCCGGCCATCGCCTCTTTACCGATCCAGCTCACCAGAAAAGTGCTCAGCACTCCCATCAGCAGAACGCAGGCGTTCTCCATAAAGATCGGCACCGCCAGCGGCGTGATCTCACGCCAAAACAGGACGCGATAACTTTTGCGTTTTGGGTACCAGGGGGTATTTTCTACTCGCTGACGCAAGGCGGTATATGGCTTCAAGATCGGCTCATGGGATAAAAGTGAAACAACATTTCAAATAATGAGCGACAGATGCTTATCCTGCAAAGAATATTTTAAACGGAGATGGGGATTGTGGGGTGACGGGCGCCGCATGCCGCGCCCGTGCTTGCGGGGACTACTCCATGTAGTCTTCCTGATCGGACTTGGCTGCGGCAACAAAGTTTGCAGTACGATTGTTCAGCGCGGCACATTTGTCCGTCAGCAACTGACGATCCTCCAGTATGGCCAGATAACGAGCCTGAGCCAGTGCCGGCAACTGCTGATAACCCGCTGCCTGGGTGTCCCAGCCCCGATGTTCCGCCACTCGCATCGCGGTACGTTGCAATTTAACGTCATCCGGGATGTCCGAACGGTGACAGTTTTGTCGCAGGAAGTGACTACCAGCCAGCATGGTGGAAAGCTTTTCCAACTGCACTTGCAGTGGTGGCGGCGGCTGATGTGCCTTTTGCTGGCAGCCCACGAGGAATAACAAGGCCGCAGCGCCCAAAACTGAAGTGCGTAACACAGTCAACATAGTGATTACCCATAAAAAAGTGATGGTTGAAATCAGCTTAGGCGAGCCGTGAAATATTGCAAAGTGGCCGGCGGCCTGCTTCCCCGAGGACCGCTTAATTCACCGGCAGCGCCAAGACCTGATCGGTGGTTTTGATTTCAGCAAACACATCGGCTACCCCGGCCAGCGCAGCGCGTTGCAGCACGGCGTGATTCACAATTTGGTTATCCCAGGTAGCCAGATCGCGGGTGGCGGTGGCATCCTCGGGAATAATCACCTCATAGCCCAACGGCACCGCATCGCGCGCCGTTGAAGAGACGCACATATGGGTCATCAACCCACTCACTACCAGCTTCTTGATACCCGCCTGCTTAAGTTGCTTATCCAGATCGGTGCCCACAAATGAACTGGGGGTGGCTTTGGTGATCACCCGATCATTGCCCGACGGCTGCAGATCCGGATGGAACTCGGCGAACTTGCTACCTTCGGCAAACAACGGCCCATTTGCCGGGCCAATATGCCGAATAAAAAACACCGGCATCTTGTGCTGATGGGCAAAACTGACCAACCGTTGCGTGTTCATCAGCGCTTTATTTCCGTCGGGGATGGGCATCTTGCCGATGAAGTATTCATTCTGAAAATCAATCACCAATAGCGCTGTAGCGTTAACCGGTAAAGATGTACTTGCCTGCGCACCGCTCATGGTGCGAATGGTAGGCGCCCTTTGCTTATCATCGGCAAAACCCAGGCTGGAGGTAGCCATCGAGAGTGCCAGTGCAGTACCGGAAATCAGTTTTTTCATTTTGGTTTATCCTTGTGAGAACAACAAAACAGCACGTCGTTTCCTGCTGCGGTCGGGTTCAATTCTGCAGGTTGCAGTGATATGGCAACAGGTAGTCTAATAACCAAAAGCGATATCATCGGGCCAAATCGTCCACATAGGGTTACTGATAAAAAGGAAGCAGTATGGCGCCACTTAAAGTGGGTATCGTGGTTTTTAACAACATCATCCCGTTTCACCTTTCGGTGCCCTGTGCGGTGTTTGAGAAGGCACTGAACAGCAACGGGGAACCGGCCTATCAGCTGTTGATTTGCGCCACCGAACCCGGCCCATTAAAGACCAACGCTGGTTTCTCGATAGTGGCAGATCATGGATTAGCGGCGTTGGCGCAAGCCGATATGGTGATAGTGCCCAGCTGGTGCAATCCCGAAGTCCCGCCATCACCACAACTTATCGACGCCCTGCTAGACGCCCATGCGCGTGGTGCTACCCTGGTCGGCCTGTGTGTCGGAAGCTTCGTTCTGGCGGCGGCCGGCTTACTCAACGGCCGTCCGGCAACCACCCATTGGCAATGGATGGCGGATTTTCTGCGACGATATCCCCAGGTGTCGATAGACCAGAATGTGCTGTACGTGGATGACGGCGATATTGTCACTTCCGCCGGCACCGCCGCCAGCATCGACTGCTGCCTGCACCTGGTACGCAAGCACTGTGGTGCGGAGAGCGCCAACGCGGTGGCCAGGCAGTTGGTGGTGCCGCCACACCGTCAGGGCGGCCAGGCACAGTTTATCGAGCAACCGGTGTATAACACTGTGGGCGGTGACCGTTTTATGCAAACGCTGAGTTGGGCAACGGAAAATCTGCAGCAACCGCTGACGCTGGATGCACTGGCGGACAAAGCCTGCATGAGTCGCCGCAGCTTTACCCGGCGCTTTCAGCAAACTACCGGCACCAGCGTCATGCCGTGGTTGCTGAATCAGCGGCTGGCGATGGCGCAGCGCTTTCTGGAAAAAACCGACCAGCCCGTCGAGCGCATTGCGCAGGCCGCAGGTTTCGCCACTGCGTTGTCAATGCGCAGGCATTTTCAGCGGCAGTTCAAGACGTCGCCGTCTTTATATCGCAAGGAGTTTCGCGTTACGGAAAAATAAGCCGGTCATTCTTACTGGCAGCGGTGGAATTCGGTGATGCTGTGAAGGGCTATCTGTGACGGGGATCGTTGAAAGAATTTTATCTAAGTGATTGAATAATGGCGGAGAGAGGGGGATTTGAACCCCCGGTAGAGTTGCCCCTACTCCAGTTTTCGAGACTGGTCCGTTCAGCCGCTCCGGCATCTCTCCTTCTAGTGCTTGCTATCATGCCCCTTTTTGCGGCATTTTTACAGGGTTAGCCTCCAGCCGAATGTTCAAGTGACGACTTTACGAGCAACGTGATGATTAAATGGCCGTGGAAAACGCATCAACCGCAGGCGGAGACGCTTGCCCAGTGGCAGGACGCATTGGCAATTCCCCTGCTCTCTCCGCTGGATGAGCGGGAACAACAACGGCTGATCGTCGTTGCCGGGCAGATCTTGCAGCAAAAAAGTATCGTCCCGTTGCAAGGGTTGGTGCTGACCTCGCAAATGCAGGCGCGTATTGCCCTGTTGTTCGCTTTGCCGGTGCTGGAACTGGGCGCCGAGTGCCTTGATGGTTTCAATGAGATCCTGCTCTACCCTACGCCGTTTGTTGTGGAAGATGAATGGCAGGACGACTTCGGCCTGGTGCACTCCGGGCCGGTGGTGCAATCCGGCCAAAGTTGGGAACAAGGGCCCATCGTGCTCAACTGGCAGGACGTGCAGGACTCTTTTGATCTCTCCGGCTTTAACCTGGTGATCCACGAAGCGGTACACAAGCTGGACATGCGCAACGGCGGCAGTGCCACCGGTATTCCACCGATCCCGCTACGCGATATCGCCGCCTGGGAACATGACCTGCACGCCGCGATGGAAAACCTGCAGGACGAGATCGACATGGTCGGCGAAGAGGCCGCCAGTATGGACGCCTACGCGGCGACCGATCCGGCTGAATGTTTCGCGGTGCTGTCGGAGTACTTTTTCAGTGCGCCCGAACTGCTGGCCAACCGTTTTCCGGTGATGTACCAGCATTTTAGTCGCTTCTATAAGCAGGATCCTCTCGCACGTTTACAGCGGCTTCAGGCTGAAAACAGCGCAGAAGTCCCATAATCCAGCCCGCTTTGCTCAGATGCTGAGCAGTCGCACCGAATAGGCGAATTTAGCGTTGACACATTCTGGGTGGCTGGATATGATGCGCCCCGTTCAGACAATTCCTCTGTAGTTCAGTCGGTAGAACGGCGGACTGTTAATCCGTATGTCACTGGTTCGAGTCCAGTCAGAGGAGCCAAATTCGAAAGACCCGCTTAAGGAGACTTAGGCGGGTCTTTTGCCGTTTGGTATTATTGAATCTCTGACAGAATCAGATTTTATCCATAACGATGCCGCGTTAACGGCGTTGAAGGTATAGCGTCAGAGCTTTTAAGCGGTATACGAATGACTATGGGCATCCAGCACTCTGTAGATCTCAGAAATCACCTGCATCGTTGCGTCTTCGATCATTCCTTCATTACGGCATAAAAACCAGCCGCGATTTGCAATTTCTCGCTCGAACGCGCGAGTACAAGCAACATGCTCTTCCAGCTTATGAATCACCGTACTGCTTAGCCCACGTGGTCGGGCCGCGGCCCTCGCCCATGAAATATCTGGCGCAGTAACAACCCCGACATGCAGGTCTGGCGTTCGCACGTTTCGTTCAATGTTAAGCTGTAAAATCTCTGCAAATGGAACCATCCGACGAAACGCGGCATCCGAGGGATACCAGCGATCCATCAGGATAATGCTGTCCGCTGGCTGTTTAGTCAGCACGTGCCGGGAAATCCATGCACGGCTATCAGCAAAGCGCTTACAGACCTCCAATTCCAAATCCAGGTTGGGATTTCTGGCGAGTTTGTTAACAAGGGCCATTGTCTCCCCCCTGTAGGGATCGCTTTTTTTCTCGCAAAGTCGGATCACCTTCTTGTTGTCTGCCCTTAGTACTTTCGTAATGGCTTCCAACAGTGTGGTTTTACCGGCTCCCTTGGGCCCATCCAGAGCAACAAACAGCTGACGACTCATTGTTCAAATGACGATTGATAGAGGTTTTTTGTAAAGCTTGAATCTGGCAAAAGCATCTTACTTCCTTGGTTTGAATAACTGCCTCCCTCTTCGTTCATCGGGGCAGCTGGCGCGTCAGCGCGAATCGGATACAGGGTTTTTATCTACAGACACTGATGAACATTCTGGCAACGGTTCTAACTCACTCGTTCAAAAACCCAGGATTACAGCCGTTTATGGTCATTGCCCATATATTGTGACCTGCGCGATGCAGTTTAAGGGATCCGCTTAGAAAACGGAAAACATCCCACCTTAAACCTATTTTTTAAGCAGACAGGCGGGCAGCTGTGAGCGAGGGACGGACATACTCCACTGCTAAAAGACTTTTGAGGCAATTAGTCCCGCAAGCATAAAATATTTGTATCTATTAATGGCGAAATGTAACTACTTGGTTATATTTAAAAAATGAAAATGACCAGTGGCCATTTTAATTATTTGAATTAATTAATAATTTCAAGAAGTAATTATTTGATAAGGCTGAGTAGTTATAAGGTTTTCACATGGGGGTTACAAATGAGACTTACGTTGATCGTCAAAAGTCTTGCACTGGCAGGGTTCCTCTCTTCCAGCGCACTGACACCTTTGTTCGCGCAGGAAGCACCAAAAGGTGCCACCGCGTCAACAAAGCAAGCTAACGATGCACTTTATAACCAGCTTCCTTTCTCCGATAACACCGATTTCACGAATGCCCACAAAGGCTTTATCGCCGCTTTACCTCAGGAGGTGATTAAAGGCGAGCAGGGAAATGTTATCTGGAACCCACAACAGTATGCATTTATCAAAGAAGGGGAAAAATCCCCTGACACTGTAAACCCGAGCCTTTGGCGACAGTCTCAGTTGATCAATATCAGCGGTCTGTTTGAAGTGACTGAGGGTGTTTACCAGATCCGTAACCTTGATTTATCCAACATGACCATCATTGAGGGTAAAGAAGGGATTACAGTCGTTGACCCGCTGGTTTCAGCAGAAACAGCAAAAGTCGGCATGGATTTGTACTTCAAAAATCGCGGTAATAAACCCGTTGTCGCCATCATTTATACCCATAGCCACGTTGACCACTATGGCGGCGTGCGTGGTGTGGTAGACGAAGCGGATGTTAAGTCCGGGAAGGTAAAAGTTTATGCGCCAGCAGGCTTTATGGAAGCTGCTGTAGCCGAGAATATTATGGCCGGTAACGTTATGAGCCGCCGTGCCAGCTATATGTATGGCAACCTCCTTAAACCCGAAGCTACTGGCCAGGTGGGGGCGGGTCTGGGGACAACCACCTCAGCAGGTACTGTGACGCTGATTGCACCAACTAACATCATCGATAAAGACGGCCAGAAAGAAGTGATTGACGGTCTGACTTACGATTTTATGTTGGCGCCGGGTTCCGAAGCACCGTCTGAAATGCTGTGGTTCATCGAAGAGAAGAAACTCATCGAAGCCGCAGAGGATGTGACTCACACCCTGCACAATACCTACTCGTTGCGCGGCGCGAAAATTCGAGAACCATTGCCGTGGTCGAAATACATCAACGAAGCCATAGTGCGTTGGGGTGACAAAGCTGAAATTATTATGGCTCAGCACCACTGGCCGACCTGGGGTAACGAAAACGTTGTTGGCCTGCTGAAAAGCCAGCGTGACTTGTATCGTTATATCAACGACCAGACCCTGCGTATGGCCAACGAAGGCCTGACACGCGATGAAATTGCTGCCAACTTCAAACTGCCAGACAGCCTGGCGAAGACCTGGGCTAACCGCGGCTATTACGGCTCCATCAGCCATGACGTGAAAGCAACGTATGTGCTGTATCTCGGCTGGTTCGATGGCAACCCGGCAACGCTTGATGAATTACCGCCGGAAGAAGCAGCGAAGAAATTTGTTGAATACATGGGCGGTGCCGATGCGATTCTTCAGAAAGCAAAAACCGACTTTGACCAGGGTAACTACCGTTGGGTTGCTCAGGTGGTTAGTAAAGTGGTGTTTGCCGATCCAAATAACCAGAATGCGCGTAACCTGGAAGCGGATGCACTGGAACAACTGGGTTACCAGGCTGAGTCCGGCCCATGGCGTAACTTCTACCTGACCGGTGCTCAGGAGTTGCGCAATGGTGTGGTTAAAGGCCCAACACCTAATACAGCAAGCCCGGATACCGTTCGCGCGATGACGCCTGAAATGTTCTTCGATTTCCTGGCGGTACATATCAACGGTGAAAAAGCGGGTAATGCCAAAGCGGTGTTTAATATCGACCTGGGCAGCGATGGCGGTAAATACAAGCTGGAGCTGGAAAACGGAGTACTGAACCATACTGCTAATGCTGAAGCGAAAGACGCTGATGCCACGATTGTTCTGAACCGCGACACGCTTAATAAAATCATCCTGAAAGAAGAAACCCTGAAACAGGCTGAAGATAAAGGCGAGGTTAAGGTCACCGGTAACGGTGCGAAGCTCAATGAGATGTTGGGCTATATGGACAAGTTCGAGTTCTGGTTCAATATCGTTACACCATAAATAATTCCCCCTGTGGCGTCACGGCTGCAGGGGACTTACTTAAGGTAATCCTATGCGTCTTTCATACTCGATTTTGCCTTCAATATTATGCCTTGCTTCATGTTATGCCTATGCAGCTGAAGAGCATGCCCCGGATGCGGCGCAGGCAAACAACCCTCTGGCGAATATGACTGCATTTAATATGCAGAACTATTACATCGGGGATGTGAGCGGTACGGATCAGGATGCCAATCAGTTCTGGTTCCGTTATGCGCAGCCTTTTTCATTAGGCGATAGCAAATGGTTGTTACGGGGTTCATTACCGGTTAATACCTATCCGGTTGCGCCAACCTATGGTCATAAAACAGGTTTAGGTGATCTGAACTTATTTGCGTCGTGGCTTATTGATACCGGCAATCCGGCAGTGAGTTTTGGTTTCGGTCCGCAAATAACGGCGCCGACTGCTACTGAAGATGCTCTGGGAACAGAGAAATGGTCTGCGGGTCTGGTCAACGTGCTCTTTAATGCCAGTTCACCAAAATTCCAGTTCGGTTATCTGGCCTCATGGCAGCATAGCTTTGCCGGAGAAGACAACCGCAGCGACGTGAATCTCGGTACTTTCCAGCCATTTTTATTCTATCAGTTAGGTGGAGGTACCTATCTGCGATCTGCCCCTATCTGGGTCTACAACTTCCAGAATGACAGCTACAGTGTTCCGCTGGGTTTAGGTATTGGACAGGTTATCAAGCAAGATAAAACCGTCTACAACTTCTTTGTGGAGCCTCAGGGCTCGGTTGCAGACCGTGGTCCAGGACAGCCTCGCTGGCAGATTTTCTTCGGGTTAAACCTTCAGTTCCTGAATTAATCCTTTTGTGGTTAATTCTTTTATTCGAACCAGATTGGGCCACAGCCAAATGAATGGCATGCAATTTCCGCGGCTAATAGAAAATGGTGTTGACCTGAGCTGCCATGTAACTTAGCAAGTTCCGCCGGATCTGCCAACGCGCCATGCACAATCTGAAATGAAGGAAACTCAGGCCCCGCGAATGGTGCCACGCCAGACAAAATCAGCATGGTACAGCCGGGTTTCACCCGGCATCTCCTGCCCCAGTGCCGGCATCATGCTCTCTTCTTTCTTCTCTTCGGCCACCAGCCACGCAACCGAATCCTGAGCAAATATCGCCACCGGCTGGGTAAAAGTGGTGAGATGGTAAGAAGACCAGGCCGCCTGCGGAATATCGTCGTAGCCCGCAACACAAAGATCTTCAGGAATACGCAGCCCAAAGCGATGGCGCGCCTCGTCCATAAAGCCGCAGGCCAATAAATCCGTGACGCAAAACACCGCATCAGGCCGCTCGCGCCGGGTCAACAGGCGGTGCGCCAGGATCTGACCGCTCTCATAGGAGGTGGTACCGAAGCGTTCGACGCTCACCGGTAACCCCGCCGCTTCCGCTGCCTGCAGAAAACCCCGTTCACGCGCCATCAGGCTGGGCGTACCGGCCAAAGAGTTGGCAAAAGCGATGCGTTGGCAGCCCGCACGGGCGAACGCCATCACCACTCTGCCCGCCGCTTCTTCGTTATCCAGCCGGATGCTGAGTGAGCCGGGCAAGGTGTCATCACGGTTAATCAGCACCAGCCGCTGGCCGTGCCTGTGACACAGCCGGGCAATGGCGCTGTCGGGCATGCCGGATAGCACAAAGGAGGCATCTGCCCGGAAGTTTATCGCCTGTTGCAGTGCCTGGGAGACGCTGTCATCGGAGCGATCGGTGTTAATCAACATGGCTATTTTGCCCGCATCCTGCAAATGCTGAGTCAGCAAACGCACCAGGCTGGCCCGGTAAGGGGTCGCCAACTCTGAAACGATCAGGCAAACAATGCCGCTGCGGTTACGTACCAATCCCCGAGCCAAATGGTTAACGTGATATCCCAGTTCTTCAGCCGCCCGCATCACCTTCTCGCGGGTCGCCGCCGACACGCTGGCACCAGACGTATAAGTCCGCGAGACCGCCGATCGGGAAACTCCAGCCAATTCCGCCACGTCTTTCGCACTGATAATCGCCTTGTCCACCGCCATCTTCATATCCATCCATTTTCTGCTCTGCGAAAAGTTTGCCGCACTTTGCAAAGCTGTGCAAATTTTTATCGGTAAGAATGTTTCATTTTTGTGACGAGAAGGTTGAATTGTTTCATTGCGCGATTGACAGCACAATTTTTATCCTCTAGTTATTTGCACACACGTGCAAAAAGAATAGGCGACAACGTATCGCCACCCTACACAACCAAGGAGAACACCATGCATCGCGTTACTCTGATAGCGGTCCTCGCCGCTGGCTCTGCACTCTCTGCTTCACCTGTTTTCGCCGCTGGGAAATTGAACATGATCTGTTCCGCCGATGTGGTGGTCTGCGAACAGATGACCAACCTGTTCGAGAAACAGCACCCGGATATCAAAGTCAGTATGGTGCGCCTCTCCGCCGGGGAAGCCTACGCACGTATTCGTACCGAAGCCCGTAACCCGCGCACCGATATTTGGTGGGCAGGCACTGGCGATCCGCATATGCAGGCCGCGGACGAAGGGTTAACCCAGCCTTATAAATCCCCGTTGCTTGATCAACAGCACGACTGGGCACGTAAACAGGCGGAAAGCGCCGGTTACCGCACCGTGGGTGTTTATGCCGGGGCGCTCGGTTGGGGTTACAACACCAAGCTATTGGCGGAGAAAAAACTCAAGGTGCCTGCCTGCTGGAGCGACCTGCTGGACCCGGCCTACAAAGGCGAGATCCAGATGGCTAACCCAAATTCTTCCGGTACCGCTTACAACACCCTCGCCACTCTGGTGCAAATCATGGGCGAAGAGCCGGCCTTCGACTACCTGAAAAAGCTCAACGCCAATATCTCGCAGTACACCAAATCCGGCTCGGCGCCGGTGAAGGCAGCGGCACGCGGCGAAACCACCGTCGGTATCGTGTTTATGCATGATGCCGTCGCAATGCAGGTCGATGGCTTCCCAATCAAAGCAGTAGCCCCGTGCGAAGGCACAGGTTTTGAAATTGGTTCGATGTCGATCGTCAAAGGCGCACGCAACCTCAATGAGGCCAAGGTGTGGTACGACTGGGCGCTCAGCGCTGATGCGCAATCGCACATGAAAGACGCCAAATCCTTCCAGTTGCCGTCAAATCGTAACGCGGCGATTTCCGAATATGCGCCACGCTTTGAGAACATCAAACTGATCGATTACGACTTTAAAACCTACGGCGCGACAGAAAAACGCAAGGCACTGCTCAGCCGCTGGGATAAAGAGATCGGCGCCAGCGCCCAATAATTCACGTCCCTTTCCTCCCGAATGTGACGCGCTCTGCGACAAACCGGGCGAGGTAACTCTCGCCCATGCAAAGTGCGGTGACGGAAATATGAACTCTCGAGGTTATGATGAATGCTCAAAACCGCCGCCTGGACGGGGCCCTCGTGCTGGGCGCACTGGCCGTATTGCTACTGCCCTGGTACAGCCAGGAAGCCGGGTTCTTCGACTTTGGCTGGCTGAGTACGCTGTGGCGGGATCAGGCCAGTGCCCCCGCGCTGTGGCAAATACTGGCCTTTCAACGCCCCTGGCTGCTGATTGCCCTGCTGATGCTGCTGGTTTGCGCGCCGGCACGCCTGCTGCCGGTGAGCCGCCTGCGCTCGCAACTGCTGATGTGCGCCAGCGTCGTCGGCATCGTATTTTTGCTGTTTGAAGGCCACGCCATCGGCTACAGCGGTTGGAACTGGCAGTGGAGCGATCAGCTGTTTGGCACGCTCAGCGACGGCCAACCCGCCTTTGGCGCCGGTGCCATTTTGCTGATCACCACCTTTTTGCTGTTGTTCTCTTTTGCACTGGCCGAACGCGGCGTGCTGAAGGGGGATGCCTTTGTGGTGGCCGCCATCGTGCTGTTGGTCGCGCTGGTGACCACCTTCGTGCTCTACCCGGTTCTGAGCATGTTTGTCTCCTCGGTACAGGACGTGGATGGCTCGTTTAAACCCGACGGCCTGATCGCCAATATGCAGGATCCGGCCATCTGGAGCCTGGGTTGCCTGAAAGGCGGCAGTTGCGGTACCGCCTGGCGCACCCTGACCCTGGCGTTGATGACCGCCAGTGGTTCCACGCTGCTCGGCCTGGCTTTTGCGCTGGCCGCCACCCGCACGCCGCTGCCGTTCAAAAAAGGGCTGCGCCTGCTGACCGTACTGCCGATCATCACGCCGCCGTTTGTGATTGGGCTGGCGCTGATGCTGCTGTTTGGCCGCGCGGGCGTGGTTACCGAACTGCTCGCCAGCCTGTTTGGCATCGAGCCAGGTCGCTGGCTGTATGGCCTGACCGGCATCTGGATTGCTCAGGTGCTCTCTTTCACCCCGATAGCCTTCCTGGTGCTGATTGGCGTGGTGGAAGGGGTCAGTCCCTCGCTGGAAGAAGCCTCACAGACGCTGCGCGCCAACCGCTGGCGTACCTTCCGCTATGTTTCACTGCCGCTGATGGCCCCCGGTCTGGCCAACGCCTTCCTGATCAGCTTTATCGAAAGCATGGCGGACTTCGGCAATCCGATGGTGCTGGGGGGCAGCCACGGCGTGCTGTCGACCGAGATCTTCTTCTCGGTGGTCGGTGCGCAAAACGATCCAAGCCGCGCCGCCGTCCTGGCGATCATCCTGCTGTGCTTTACCCTCAGTGCCTTTATCTTGCAGCGCCTGTGGCTGGCGGGGAAAAACTTCGCCACCGTCACCGGCAAAGGAGATTCCGGCACCCACTGCGGGCTGCCACGCGGCTTGCGCTATGCCGTTTACGCGTTGGTGATCCCCTGGGGACTATTCACGCTGGTGGTCTACGGCATGATCCTGATCGGCGGTTTTGTGCAGTCCTGGGGGCTGGATAACAGCCTGACGCTGGCTCATTACGCCCGCGCCTTCGGTTTCCAATGGAACAGCGGCCAGATTGTCTGGACCGGGGTCGCCTGGAACTCGTTCTGGACCACGCTGGAAATTGCCCTGATCGCCGCGCCGCTCACCGCCATTGTTGGCCTGCTCACCGCCTGGCTGATCGTGCGGCAGAAGTTTGCCGGTCGCCAGACCTTTGAGTTTATGCTGATGCTCAGTTTTGCCATCCCCGGCACGGTGATCGGCGTCAGTTACATCATGGCGTATAACCTGCCGCCGCTGGAGATCACCGGTACCGCACTGATCCTGGTGGCCTGCTTTGTGTTCCGTAATATGCCGGTCGGCGTGCGCGGTGGCATCGCCGCCATGAGCCAGCTGGATCGCAGCCTGGATGAAGCCTCGCTGACGCTACGCGCCAGCAGTTTCCGCACCCTGCGCAAAGTGATCCTGCCGCTGCTGAAACCCGCTATCAGCGCAGCTCTGGTTTATGCCTTTGTGCGGGCAATTACCTCGATCAGCGCGGTGATTTTCCTGGTCAGCGCTCAGTACAACATGGCCACCTCCTACATCGTCGGGCTGGTGGAAAACGGGGAATACGGCGTGGCTATCGCCTACTCCTCGGTGCTTATCGTGGTGATGCTGGCGGTGATCCTCAGCTTCCAGTTGCTGGTGGGCGAACGTCGCCTACGCCGCGCAATAACTGCTACCCCGCCGGTGACGCCACCCGCGGCCTTACATCAGGAGAATGCCCTATGACTGCCATTCGCTCCGGCTCGGTGGTGTTTGAGAACGTCACCAAACAGTTTGCCGACTTCACCGCCCTGCCCGGCCTTTCGCTCACCGTCGAACCCGGCACGCTGGTGACGCTGCTCGGCCCTTCGGGCTGCGGCAAAACCACTACCCTGCGCTTGCTGGCCGGCCTGGAACACCCGACCTCAGGACGTATTCTGATCGGCGGCAAAGATGTCACGCATCTGCCTGCCAATGAGCGCGACGTGGCTATGGTGTTCCAGTCCTACGCCCTGTTCCCACATATGAATGCGCTGGACAACGTGATGTACGGCCTGCTCGCCAGCGGCCTGCCGCGTAAAGAAGCGCAGGATCGGGCGCGTGAGGGGTTGAAGCTGGTCGGCCTGGAAAACATGGGCCAGCGCCTGCCCGCCGAACTCTCTGGCGGCCAGCAGCAGCGCATTGCCGTGTCGCGTGCGCTGGTTTTGGAACCCCAGGTGCTGCTGCTCGACGAGCCACTGTCCAATCTTGACGAACGGCTACGCCGCCGGGTGCGCACCGAGATCCGCGACTTGCAGCAGCGCCTTGGCTTTACCGCCGTGTATGTCACTCACGATCAGGAAGAGGCTTTGGCGGTCTCCGATAAGATTATCGTCATGAAAGAAGGGCATATTGCCCAACAGGGTGCGCCACAGGAGCTGTATCACTCGCCGGCGTCGGTGTTTATCGCCGACTTTATGGGCGAGGCCAATATTCTGCCTTGTGACATTGAGCGGGTAGATAACGGCGAGGCGCTGATCACCCTCGGCAGCCGTCAGTACCGGGTGCCGGGCGCTAAAGCCCGCCCCGGCGCCGCCCAACTTTCGGTGCGGCCACAGTTTATTACCCTGCAGCCAGAGCAGACCGGGGCATTAAACGGTGAAGTGACCCACAGCGCCTGGCTGGGGGACCATATCGAATATGAAGTGAAGACCGATCTCGGCGCGCTGTTTATTGTCGATGTGCAGATGGAACGCCAGCTGACGCCGACCACTCGCGTCGCCATTGATTTCAAATCGCAGGGGCTGGCGCTGATTGCCCAGTAAGCCGCAAAATATTAAGGAGCTAAAATGAATGAGCTGATTTCCCAACGCCTGACGCTGGCCGAGCAGGCGGCGCGTGCAGCCGGCGACAAAGCGCTGGACTATTTTAACCGCCGCGAAAGCCTGGTGATTGAAACCAAACGCGATGCGCAGGACGTGGTATCGATAGCCGACCGCGAAGTTGAATTGCTGATCCGCGAGAAAATCGCCCAGCATTTCCCGGACGACGGTTTTTTGGGGGAGGAGTTTGGCCTGCAGCCGGGTGACTCTGGCTACACCTGGGTGGTAGATCCGATCGACGGCACCAGCCCTTTTGTTAACGGTATGCCGAACTGGTGTGTATCGATTGCGGTTATTCATCAGGGTGAACCGGTGATCGGGGTGATCGTCGCCCCTTGTCAGCAAGAGTGCTTTGTTGCGGCACGCGGTGCAGGTGCCACGCTTAATGGCAAACCGCTGCGGGTGGATCCCCAGCGCACCATGCAAAACCACGTCACCGGTTTTGGTGCCAACAGCTATGTAACGCCCGAGCGCGTTGGCGAAATAGCCGCCGCGATCACCGCCGTGGGCGGCAATTTCTTCCGTAACGGTTCCGGTGCCATGATGCTGGCCTGGGTTGCCGCAGGAAGACTGGTGGGTTATTACGAGCCTTATATGCACGCCTGGGATTGTCTGGCGGGTTACTGCCTGGTTAATGAAGCCGGTGGCTGGACCCATCCGTTTAATACCGACGGGGAACATCTGCTGCGCGGCGGGCCGGTGCTAGCGGTCGCGCCAGGGGCCAAACAAGATTTAATGCAGATCGCGCAACTGTAATTTGACCAGGTTCACTACAGGGGCGCAGCATGCAGCGCCCCTACTCTTTTACAAACCGCGTTTTTCCATCAGAACCGCCAGATCCACCAGCCGGTTAGAGAAGCCCCACTCGTTGTCGTACCAAGCGAGGATCTTGACCAAATTACCGCCAATCACCAGCGTGGAAAGCCCATCAATCACCGACGAACGTGGGTCGCCTCTATAATCACTGGACACCAAAGGCTCATCGCTGTAGCCAAGGATATCCTTGAGAGGGCCGGATTCGGCAGCCTGGCGGAAAGCCGCGTTGATCTCTTCGGCCGTCACTTCACGTTTCAGCGTGACCGTTAAGTCCACGATAGACACTACCGGTACCGGCACCCGCAGCGAGTAACCGGTCAGGCGACCGTCCAGCTCCGGGATCACCTTGCCGAGCGCTTTGGCGGCACCGCTGGAATAAGGCACAATCGACTCCGCTGCGGCACGGGCACCGCGCAGGTCTTTTTCCGGTTGGTCATGCAGCGCCTGGCTATTGGTGTAGGCATGGGTGGTATTCATCAAACCGTATTCAATACCAAATGCCTGATGCAATACCTGGGCGGCAGGGGCCAGGCCATTAGTGGTACAACTGCCGTTGCTGACCACAAAATGTTTGGCCGGATCGTATTGCTGATGGTTAACGCCCAGCACCAGCGTAATATCATCGTCCTTGCCCGGTGCCGAGATAATGACTCGCTTGGCACCGCCTTGGGTGATGTGCACTTCAGCCTTGGCTTTGTCGGTGAAGAAGCCCGTCGCCTCAATCACTACCTCAACACCCACGCTGCTCCATGGGATGGCAGCCGGATCTCTTTCGGAGAAAACATGAATCGGTCGACCATCGAGCAGCAACTGGTTCTCACCGGCTTCGACGCTGGCTGCCAGAGTGCCTGAAAGCGAATCGTATTTCAGCAGGTGCGCCAGGGTTTTGCTGTCGGTCAAATCATTGATTGCCACAACCTGAAAGTCGCTGCGACCTAACGCTGCGCGCAACACGTTCCTGCCGATCCTGCCGAATCCATTAATGCCTACTTTGACCATGATCTACTCCTTCATTATTGGCTCTGTCACCAATCTAAACCGGAGATATCAGTGTCGTAAATGACGTTTGCAGATCAATTTAGGCCAACATGCGGGAATGAAAACGCTCGCGATATTCGGTAGGTGAGAGTTGCAAATGCCGCTCAAAAACGCGCCGCAGATTGAGGCCATTGCCAAACCCGCAACTGATGGCGATTTGCTCAATACCTTCCGCACTCTGCTCCAGGCGTTGCCGGGCCAGATATAAACGCCCTTCTTCAACAAATTTGGCGGGGGAAATACCGGTTTCACGCGTGAACACCCGGGTAAAGTTACGCGGACTCATGGCAACCCGTTCCGCCAACTGCTCAACGGAAAGGTCTGCGGCCAGATTCTCCAGGATCCACGACTGAAGATCGCGGATTGGGCCAGGGGTTTTAGCCTGATTTAAAGGATAACGGCTGAACTGCGCCTGACCACCAGGCCGACGCAGGAACATCACCAGATCTTGCGCCACTTCGCGTGCCTGAACAAAACCGTAATCGTCTTCCACCAGAGCCAAGGTGAGATCGAAGCCGGAACTGACCCCGCCCGAAGTCCAGACGGAACCATCCTGCACGTACAACGGCCCATTTTCGACCTGCACTTTTGGAAAACGAGTCTGCAAGGTTTCCAGCAATCGCCAATGGGTGGTGGCACGGCGTCCATCCAGCAAACCGGCTTCGGCCAGCAGCAACGCCCCACCGCAAACCGACGCAATACGCCGCGCCTGGGGTGCGGCACGCCGTAGCCAGTCGACAACATAGGCACTCTCCTCCTCGGTCGCGCCTTTTCCGGTCACTATGATGGTGTCGCGTTCCTGCTCTGGGTCGAGATCTGAAAGACGATGATCGGCCAACAGATTCAAGCCGGACGACCCATGCACCACCCGGTGAGATTGGGTGGTGACGATCGCCATCCGGTAGAGCGGAGCGTCGTTGGGCCTCAAGCGGTTGGCTTGCATCAGGATGTCGGCGATGCCTGCCGACTCGAATAACATGCCCCCTTCGGGGACGATAATCAGAAAAGTATGCATGTCCTTAAAATACAAAATGAGCAAAATAAGTCAAGCCCGCCACCGGAGAGGCTGGCGGGCTTTCGGTACGCGACTTATCAGCGCCAGTCCAGCGCCGGTGCAATATGCTTCAGGATCGACTCAATCACATGGGCGTTATACTCAACGCCCAACTGGTTTGGCACCGTCAGCAACAAGGTATCCGCTTCGGCAATGGCTTCGTCCTGCGCCAGCTGTTTGATCAGCAGCTCCGGCTCGGCGGCATAGCTGCGGCCGAATATCGCCCGGGTCTGATCGCCGATATAGCCCACCTGATCGCCTTCCTGCCCGCTATTGCCGAAGTAACTGCGGTCCTGCTGGTTCATCAGCGCAAAAATGCTGCGGCTGACCGACACCCGCGGCTCTCGTTTATGTCCTGCCAGCTTCCAGGCCTCGCGGTAAGCGCGGATCTGTTTGGCCTGCTGCACGTGGAACGGCTCGCCGGTTTCGTCGTTTTTCAGCGTCGAGCTTTGCAGGTTCATCCCCAGCTTCGCGGCCCAAACTGCCGTAGCGTCTGAGCTGGCACCCCACCAAATACGATCCCGCAGGCCGGCGGAGAAAGGTTCAACGCGCAGCAGGCCAGGAGGATTAGGGAACATCGGCTGCGGGCTGGGTTCGGCAAAGCCTTCACCGCGCAGCGCGTCCAGCAGCACTTCGGTGTGGCGGCGGGCCATATCGGCTTCGGTCTCGCCGTCCGCAGGCGTGTAACCAAAGTAACGCCAGCCATCAATCACCTGCTCGGGAGAACCGCGGCTGATGCCAAGCTGCAAGCGTCCGCCTGAAATCAGGTCGGCGGCTCCGGCGTCTTCAACCATATACAGCGGGTTTTCATAGCGCATGTCGATCACGCCGGTACCAATCTCAATACGCTGGGTTTTGGCACCGATGGCAGCCAACAGCGGGAATGGCGAGCCAAGCTGGCGTGCAAAGTGATGCACGCGGAAATAGGCCCCATCCGCCCCCAGCTCTTCTGCCGCGACGGCCAGGTCGATCGATTGCAGCAACGCATCGCCGGCCGAACGGGTGCCCGACTGTGACGAAGGCGTCCAGTGGCCAAAAGAGAGAAATCCAATTTTCTTCATGGGTGGTGTCCTTAGGTTCAATTATGACCGGATTACAGTGACAAATATGCCCCCTGTCAGGCCAGAAAAATTGTCTTCGACCGCACTAAACGAACCGTTTTTGGCAGAGAAAATCCTCCAGGTTTCCCCCCGCCCAAACATTGTAATCAAAAAGTAAATATCGTATAACAGGCTCCTCCGAGGGGTGTCCTGTAATGGGCTGAGATGGCGCAAGCCGAACCCTTTGAACCTGATCTGGGTCATGCCAGCGAAGGGACGGGTCGGCAATAACGCTATCAGTCATTGCCTGTTCATACCTCAGCGCGCCCGGATCTCCACTCACTTTTGGAGGTCCCATGTTTACTCCCCAATTCGACGACGGTCTCTACGGCCAACTGCGCCTGCGCGCCGGTAGCCACTGGCAGGACTATGTCGCTCACCCCTTTATTCAGCAACTGGCCGCCGGTACGCTACCCGAACCTGCTTTCCGCCGCTATCTGACCCAGGACTATCTGTTCCTGATCCACTTTGCCCGCGCTTACGCCTTGCTGGTCAGCAAACTGCGCACCCTGCCGGAGATGCGCACGGCCACCGCCTCGCTCAATGCGATTGTCGCCGAGCTGCCTTTGCATCTGGCCTATTGCGCCGACTGGGGCCTCAGCGAGCCGCAGATTGCCGCCGAGCCAGAAGCCGCAGAAACCCTCAATTACACCCGTTATGTACTCGATATCGGCCACTCCGGGGACGCTCTCGACCTGCTGGCGGCGCTGTTGCCCTGCGTCGCCGGCTATGCCGAGATTGGCCTGCGGCTGCTGGGCGACCCTGCCACGGTGATGGAGGGCAACCCTTATGCCTCGTGGATCCGCAACTATGGCGATCCGGGCTATCTGGCCGGGGTGCAGGCCGCTATCGATCTGCTGGAAAACGTCGGCCGCCAGCGCGGTGCAGAAAGCCGCCTGGGCGAACTGTCAGAGATTTTCACCACCGCCACCCGGCTGGAATCTGCCTTCTGGCAAATGGGGCTGAATGCCCAATGAGTATAGGCAACGCGCAACACCATGGCGTTCGGCCGGGTATTCAGGTACGGGATTTAACCCTGCGCTTTGGTCAGCAGGTGATTTTCGAGCGACTGAGCTTCGATATCGCAGGTGGCAGTTTTGTCGCCCTGCTCGGTGCCAGCGGCGCGGGGAAAACCAGCCTGTTGAAGATTATTGCCGGGCTGGAAAAACCCACCTCCGGTTCGGTGACCGGCAGTGACGGCCTGCCGATTGCCGGGCGCATCGCTTATATGGGGCAAAAGGATTTGCTCTATCCGTGGCTGACCATTGACCAGAACATCAGCCTCGGCGCGCGGCTGCGCGGTGAAAAGGTCGATCGGCCCTGGGCCGAGCACCTGCGGGAACGCGTGGGGCTGAGTGGTTATGGCAATGCCTTGCCTGCTGCGCTGTCCGGTGGCATGCGTCAGCGCGCCGCCATCGCCCGTACCCTGTATGAACGCCAGCCGATTGTGCTGATGGATGAGCCTTTCTCGGCGCTGGACACCATTACCCGCGCCATGATCCAGCAACTGGCCGCCGAACTGCTGGCGCAGCACACCGTATTGCTAATTACCCACGACCCAATGGAAGCCTGCCGTCTCAGCCATCACCTGCTGGTATTGTCCCGCTATCCCGCCGGTATTGACGATAGCCATGTTATCGAAGGTTTGCCGCCGCGCGCACCGGACGATCCTCAACTGCTAAAAAGCCAGAGCGAGCTGTTGTTGCAACTGGTGAGGGCCGCCGGATGAAACCACAGATTGAAAGCCGTCTGTCGCGGATGCGCCGCAGCCTGACGGTGTTTGCCGGCCTGCTATTGCTGTGGGGTCTGGTCACTCTGGGTGATATTGCGGCTTTTCTGCTGCCTTCACCCTCTTCAGTCGCGCAGGCGCTGTGGAACAACCGGGCTTACCTCGGTTACCACACGCTGATCACCGCCGCCGAGATCGCCTGCGGCCTGCTGGCCGGGGTGTTGCTCGGTGCCGTACTGGCGCTGTGCATGATTTATTCCCCGCGGCTGCAACGCTGGCTAATGCCGCTGGTGCTAACCAGTCAGGCTATCCCGGTGTTTGCACTGGCCCCGCTGTTGGTGCTGTGGTTCGGTTTTGGCATGAGCGCCAAGGTGGTGATGGCCGTGCTGGTGATCTTCTTCCCGGTCACTTCAGCCTTCTTCGACGGACTGCGCCGGGTCAATAACGATTATCTCGATCTGGCCCGCACCCTGCGCGCCTCTCCCTGGGCGCAACTGCGGCACGTGCGGCTGATGGCGGCACTGCCGGCCTTTGGCTCCGGGCTACGCATGGCCGCCGCCGTCGCCCCGATCGGCGCGATCATCGGTGAATGGGTCGGCTCGGCGGAAGGTTTGGGTTACGTAATGCTGAACGCCAACGCGCGCATGCAGACCGACGTCTGTTTTGCCGCGCTGTTTATTCTGGTGCTGATGACCGTCCTGCTTTGGGTGACGGTGGACGCGCTGCTGCTACGCCTGATCGACTGGGCGCCGGAAAATGACTGATAACAAGGGATCCACAATGATTAATAAAACCCTCTGCGGACTGATGCTCTGCACCACGCTGACCGGGCAAGCTACCGCCGCAGAAAAACTGACGCTGGTGCTCGACTGGTATATCAACCCCGATCACGCGCCGATTATGGTGGCCGAGCAGATCGGTGCCTTCAAGGCCGCAGGCCTGGACGTCAAGATTGTGCCGCCTTCCGATCCGGCGCTACCACCAAGGTTGGTGGCGGCAAAACAGGCCGATCTGGCCATCACCTATCAGCCGCAGCTGCATTTCTTTGCCGATCAGGGCCTGCCGCTGGTGCGCGTGGGTACCCTGATTAATTCACCGCTCAATACCGTGATTACGCTGGATAAAAGCATTACCACCCCGGCAGGGCTGAAGGGCAAAAAAATCGGTTACTCGGTCAGCGGCATCGAACAGGCCACGCTGGCAACCATGTTCAAGCATGAACACCTCAACCCTGACGACGGTAAGTTGATCAACGTTAATTTCCAACTGACCAGCGCCCTGCTGGCAGGTCAGGTTGATGCGGTGATTGGCGGATATCGTAATATCGAAGCGCTGGAGCTAAAGTTGCAGGGCAAGGGTCCGGTGGTGTTTAACGTGGAAGACTACGGCGTGCCAGCCTACGACGAACTGATTATCGTCGCCAATCGCGACGCGGTAGGCGAGCCGAAAATCAAAAAATTCCTCACGGCGCTGAAAAAAGGCAACGATTACCTGCAGGCTCACCCACAGGAAAGCTGGCTGGCGTTCGCCAAGGCCCACCCGGAACTCAATACCGAGTTGAACAAACAGGCCTGGCAGGCCAGCCTGCCGCTGTTCGCCCGCGATCCGGCCAGGCTGGATAAAGCGCGCTATCAGGCCTATGAACAGTTCCTGTTCGACAATAAGCTGATCAAGAAAATCACCCCGGTAGAGCAGTATGCGGTGGAGTTGCCTTAAAGGGCGCGTTGGTCTGTTTCCCCTCTCCCTGACCCTCTCCCCAAGGAGAGGGCCTATTTTGCGCTCTGCTGCTCTCAGACGTGATTAGTGTCACAGTAATGTCACAAAAAACGCCAATCGCACTCTGCCGCGGCGAGGCAATGCAAACACGCATTGACCCTGGTGCTTTCAATGCGCTATACCCTTCCTCTTTCGCGCTGTGCGCGGCTCAATAGCGTTTGTCAGAGCAGTTAAGATTTTCTTTTTAATCAGACAGGGTACGGTGGATGGTTTCAGCATTAATTTCATTTGCACTTTTTTTAGCCTCAATTCTCATCTACCGGACCCGAGCCGCCGCCAACCGCTGGTGGCTGGCCGCCCTGCTGACGCTGTTGGGCAGCTATCTGATCCTTAACGTGGTGCTGATCGCCAGTAACTACTTTACCGGCGATGGCATTACCGATGCGGTGCTCTACACCCTCACCAGCAGCCTGAAGGGTGCCGGCGTTGGCAAATACCTGCTGCCGTTTATCGGCCTGCTGGCGGTGCTGGCGCTGATCTTCAGCGTGCTGACCTGGAGCCTGGTGCGGCGCAAGGCAAAAAGCAGCAGCGTGGTTTATAGCGTGCTCGCCGTGCTGCTGGCGCTGTTTTCCGTCGGCACCACCCCGGCTTTTCAGGATATCTCCCTGCTGGTCAGAAGCCAGATTAGCGGTGACACCGCCGACTTTGATACCTATTACAAAGCGCCGAAAAAGAGCATGCAGGGTAAAGCGCCGAACCTGGTGTATATCTATGCCGAAAGCCTGGAAAGAACCTATCTGGATGCAGATCTCTTCCCCGGCCTGACCGACGAACTGAACCAGCACCGCGCAAACAGTATCGATTTCAGCAATACCCAACAGCTGCCCGGCACCGGCTATACCATTGCCGGTATGGTGTCTTCGCAGTGCGGTATCCCACTGTTTGCCCCCTTTGACGGCAACGCCTCCAGCGCCGTTTCCACCTTTTATCCGGAAAACGTCTGCCTGGGTGACGTGCTGAAATCCGCCGGTTACGACAACTACTTTTATCAGGGTGCCGAACTGGCCTTCGCCGGCAAAGATACCTTCCTGAAATCGCACGGTTTTGACCATGCGTATGGCTTCAAGGAGTTGCGTGGGCAGGTCAGCGATCCGGGCTACAAAAATGACTGGGGCTGGTACGACGATACCGTGCTGGATCTGGTGTTCGACAAGTTTGTCGAGCTGTCGAAACAGGATAAAAAGTTCTCGCTGTTTGCGCTGACCGTCGACACCCATCACCCGGACGGTTTTATCTCCGCCAGTTGCAGCAAAAAGTCGTTCAGTTGGCAGAACAAAGAAAACCGCTCGCTAAGCGCGGTGGCCTGCAGCCAGCAACATATCGCGGCGCTGATCGACAAAATCAAAGCGTCCGAGTACTTCAAAAATACCGTTATCGTGGTGTCTTCGGATCACCTGGCGATGAACAACACCGCTTATGACATTCTGACCAAGCAGAAACGCCGTAATCTGTTCTTTATTATCGACGGCACCCACCCACAGACCGCGCTGCATAACGAGAAGCGCAGCACGCTGGACAACGGTGCCACGGTGTTGGACGTGATGGGCGGCGATAACTACATTGGCCTTGGGCGCAGCAGCCTGTCCAGTCCGACGCTGGCTACCGTATTTCTGAATATCGATGAGAAAATCAACGCCTGGAAACCGGCGGTGGTGAAACAATGGGGCTTCCCCAACAGCATCAGCAACTTTAATCTGGACAATCAGGGCAGCCGTTTTAGCTTCTCTGGCATCACCTTTAAGGTGCCGTTTATCCTGAAGGTGACGGACAGTAAAATTGAGCCGATGTTTAACGTCTATCTGTCCACACCGCTGAAAAAACAGCTCGCCGGTTTGGGTGCGGGTGAAAAATTCGTCTGGGTCGACAAGTGCTATGAAATTGGCCGGGTGTGGGCGCCTGAACTGGCGCTGAGTACCGAGACCTGCGTTGCCTCAGGCAATCTGGCCGCCCCACCGCACATCGTGCAGGCCAAAGGGGGCAACTATCGTGGCAAGGTCAACTTTAGCAGCCCGGAAGGGGACAGCGTGGCCGCATATCAAAATGCCGTCGAGCGGCTGAAAGTGGACGATGCGGCGGTTAAATATCACGCAGATGCCATTGCCTTTATGCTGCCGGGCATGCCGGAACAGGTTAAGGCGATTACCGGTGTTGCCGCCGTCGAGGACTGGGGCCGCTGGTCGGACGCCAATCTGGCACCGACGGTGAACATCGACTACGTCGACCCACTGCCTTCGGCCTTTGATTTGGTGCTGCGCGCCCGCGCCTACGGTAAAAACGTTGGCGAACCAATTTCGGTACGTGTCGGTGACCAGGAACAGTTTGTGACGCTCACCGAGCAGGACACTACCGTGACGCTACGCTTTGATAACCCTGGCGGTGCGCAGAACATCCGGATCACACCACCGGCACCGACCGAGCCACAGGAAGGCGCCAGCGGCGGCTTTACGCCGAAAAAACTGGGCATTGGCCTGGTCTCGCTGAAAGTGGAACAGGCCGCCCCCGCATCCTGATCGCGACACCGCAGCGGCAGACGCCATGCCGCTGCGTTTTCTTTTCCCCTTCAATAAAGATTTTACGCCCGTCTTCGGCTAACCTGTTGCTGTGAATTGATATTGGCATCCGTATGCCTCCCGCCGCATAGCCGGGAGAACCAAGGAGAGAGTATGAGCAGTCAGCAATCCGGCACCGGCCTCACCCCCGCTCAGGCGATCGAACAACTGGAAGCGCTGTACGAAGCCTCGGTTGAAGCGCTGCGCCAGGCGGTTGGGGATTTTATCAATCACGGTGGGCTGCCCGACGCGCAGACCCGCGCCACAGGGCTGTTTGTTTACCCAGAACTGCGGGTCAGTTGGGATGGAAAATCGCCCGGTCAGACCAAAACCCGCGCCTATGGCCGTTTCACCCATACCGGCTGCTACACCACCACCATTACCCGTCCGCAGCTGTTTCGCCACTATCTGACCGAACAACTGACCATGCTGGCGAGTGAATACGATGCGCATATCGAAGTGCTGCCATCACAGCAGGAAATTCCTTTCCCCTACGTGATTGACGGCTCCAATCTGATGCTGGATCGCTCAATGAGCGCCAGCCTGGCACAGCATTTCCCCACCACCGAATTGGCGCAAATTGGCGATGAAACCGCCGACGGCCTGTTCCATGCCACCAGCACCTTCCCGCTTTCGCATTTCGACGCCTTGCGGGCCGATTTTTCGCTGGCGCGGCTGCGGCACTACACCGGTACCCCGGTAGAGCATTTCCAGCCGTTCGTGCTGTTCACCAACTACACCCGCTACGTGGATGAATTTGTCCGCTGGGCCTGCGCCGAGATAGCCGATCCGGCCAGCCCTTATATTGCGCTGTCGAGCGCGGGTGGCATCTATATCACGCCGGAAACCACCGCGCCGGACCAGGCGGTATCCGATCTGGCCTGGAAGAATCACCAGATGCCGGCCTACCATCTGATTTCTCGCACCGGCCAGGGCATCACCCTGATCAATATCGGCGTCGGCCCGTCCAACGCCAAAACCATCTGCGACCATCTGGCGGTCTTGCGCCCCAGCGCCTGGCTGATGATCGGCCACTGCGGCGGCCTGCGCGAAAGCCAGTCGATTGGCGACTACGTTTTGGCCCACGCCTACCTGCGCGACGATCACGTGCTGGATTCGGTACTACCGCCGGACATCCCAATCCCCAGCATTGCCGAGGTGCAGCGCGCGCTGTATGACGCCACCAAAATGGTCAGCGGCATGCCCGGCGAAGAGGTCAAACAGCGCTTGCGTACCGGCACGGTAGTCACCACCGACGATCGTAACTGGGAGTTGCGCTACTCGGCCTCGGCGCTGCGCTTTAACCTCAGCCGCGCCGTGGCGGTGGACATGGAAAGCGCCACCATCGCCGCTCAGGGTTACCGTTTCCGGGTGCCTTACGGCACATTGCTGTGCGTGTCCGACAAACCGCTGCACGGCGAAATCAAACTGCCCGGGCAGGCCAACCGCTTCTATGAAGGCGCGATCTCGGAGCATCTGCAGATCGGCATTTGCGCTATCGACCTGCTGCGCGCCGAGGGCGATCGGCTGCATTCCCGCAAGCTGCGTACCTTTAACGAACCGCCGTTCCGTTAACGGCGGATGGCTAAAGCCCGCGATGCGGGCTTTTTAACTTTTAACGCCCAGACCGTTGATGAACACACCGTAAATCTGTTACAACAGCGGCTTCCATCCCCCAGTCATTATCACTCCTATGATTGTCAGACCTCAGCAACACTGGTTCAGACGGCTATTCGTTTGGCACGGTTCGGTGCTCTCTAAAATTCTGTTTCGCCTCAGCCTTAACGTGGCGATGTCAATTGTCGCGGTACTGTGTTTTCAGTGGTACGAACACCTGGGCGTCAAACTCACGCTGGCCCCCTTCAGCCTGCTGGGTGTGGCGATCGCCATCTTTCTTGGCTTTCGCAACAGCGTCAGCTATGCGCGTTTCACCGAGGCGCGGTTACTGTGGGGCGGGTTGTTAATTGTTCAACGCTCGCTGCTACGGCAGATTAAAAGCCTGCTACCGCAACAAGATCAGGCAGCGCGTGAATTTGCCGCCCTGCTGATGGCATTTAGCTACTGTCTGAAACACCAACTGCGCGGCAGCGATAGCAGCGAGGATCTGCAGCGCCTGCTGCCCAATGCCGACCTGCTGGCCATTAAAAACAGCGCCTCCCCCTGCAACCGACTGTTGTTGATGATGGGCCAATGGCTGGGCGAGAAACGGCAATCGGCTCAGTTGTCAGACGTACTTTTTCATAGCATTGACCAGAACCTTAACCGGCTGTCGGAGATCCTCGGTGGCTGCGAGCGCATTGCCAATACGCCGATCCCCTTTGCCTACAGCCTGATCGTTCACCGCACCGTCTACCTGTTCTGCACCCTGCTGCCCTTCGCGCTGGTGCCGGATCTGCACTACATGACGCCGCTGGTTTCGGTATTTATTTCGTACACCTTTATCTCGCTGGACTCCCTGGCAGAAGAGCTGGAAGATCCGTTCGGCACCGCCGCCAACGATCTGCCGCTCAATGCCATGTGCAATGCGATTGAGATCAACCTGCGCGAAATGAATGACGAGACGGATTTACCCGCCGCCACCCAGCCGGACAGCCGTTACCAACTCAGCTAATCGAGTTCGACCTGATTTATTGCACCAACGCCAGCACGCGTTTTTCCTGACTGCGGCTGGCGGCGATGGACAGCAGGATCTCTTTCACCACCAGCGCCGGGGCCGACAAGGATTGCTGGCCGGAAATGCACAGCGAAAGCGGCACGCTCAGCGATGGAGCATTGATACGCGCCATCCATGCCTTGGCCGGGCCAATCATCGCGCGCGCCACCGACTCTGGCAAAATGGTGGCCCCCAAACCACTGGCGATAGCCGCACTCAAGGTGCCAGGCGATTCAATTTCACCAATCACGTTGGCCGTTAACTTGCGTATCGCCATGGCTTCGTCCACCTGGCTGCGTACCACGTCTCCCTCACGCGGCAGAAATAAATTCAGCCGCGCAACGTCCAGCAGCTCAACGCTGTTGCCAGGGTTTGGCACCGCACGCGTCGCCACCAGATAGAGATCTTCGCGCATTAAGGCCGTGGCCTGCAAACCTGCGGGCATTTTAGCGCCGTAGATCACCGCCATATCCAGGTTTTGGTTAGCGACCTGGCCGGCCAGCGTCGAGCCAATATTCTCATTCAGACTGAGCAAAATACCCGGATGTTGATCGCGCACCGCCTGCAACAGCGGCAACGCCAACTGTGACGCCAGACTGCCCGGGGCCAGCCCGACAGAGACCTGCCCGCTCATCGCCTGCCCGGCACTATTGACCGCGCTTTGCGCCTGTTCGCACTGGCGCAAAATAGTCTGGGCATGGGCATAAAGAATATTACCGGCCTCAGTAGGCTGTACCCCGCGCTTGGTGCGGATCAGCAACTGCTGTTTCAGCTCTCCTTCCAGTGTTGCCAATTGTTGGCTGAGAGCCGGTTGGGCGATATGCAGCACTTCTGCCGCCTGGGTCAGGCTGCCGATGTCGACGATTTTCACGAAATACTTAAGACGTCTGAAATTCATACTGCCTCCGTCATGCCACTTGGCTGGGTTGAGATAAACCACAGCAAGATCCGGGCCAGACAGACGGAATAAGAGAAAGCGTCAACTAATCGACGGAAAAATAAGAAAAAATGATATTGGCGTCGGTAGTGACGTTCCCCTCACCGGCGGAAAACCACCAAAGCCTGCACCAGCATAAAGCATGGTGATGAAGATAAGTGGCAGGTTGTGAACCACTGCGCAGCAGTGCAGCAATAAAAGCCATAAAAAGCAGCAGGTTGAATAATCTTGCAGCAAACGAAACATCAAGGCCTTTTCTGACTTTACAAGCCAGGGCCACCCCGTTATTATTCGCCCCGTTCAAACGATTCCTCTGTAGTTCAGTCGGTAGAACGGCGGACTGTTAATCCGTATGTCACTGGTTCGAGTCCAGTCAGAGGAGCCAAATTAGAGAAGCCCGCTCAGGGAAACCTGAGCGGGCTTTTTGCTTTTTCAAGCCCCGGCTCGTGATTCAGCGTCATCATCCTGACTGTTGTGATATGTGTTCCCGGGAACAGAGTAAGGATGTTTTCTGTATCTTCCCCTTTCACGTCGTCTGATCGTGAAACGGAGTCATAGATAACTTCTGCACCGAAGGCTTAATTTTCTTCCGGTGGGTTTACGGATAAGTGTGATGGATGATCGGCTCTGGTTGACCTCATTTTTGCAAGTGCAGTGAGCTGAGCTGATATCAGGTTACCGGTGCTTTATTTACTGATAGGGATAAGCCTGGTATAGAATTACACATCGATAAATGCACAATGAATCGTCATTGAGTAAACTTTATGTCTACCGGAATTACAGCAGAATCCCTGCGGGGAATTACTAACTTTGTCATTACTGCGAAATCGAGCAGCTTCACTGAGGCCGCGGAGCAACTGGGCATTACCAAATCGGCAGTAGGTAAAAGTGTGGCCCGGCTTGAGGAGAGGTTGGGAACGCGTCTTTTTCACCGCTCAACACGTAAACTGAGCCTGACGAGTGATGGGGAGGCTTACCTGACCAGTTGCCTCTCGGCGCTTGAAATTCTCGACTCTGCCGAGAACACGCTCAGCAGACGGCAGGAAAATCCCACCGGGACGGTCCGTATTGATATGCCGGCGTCTTTCGGACGGAATCTGATGATGCCGGTATTGATCGAGATGATGACCCGCTACCCGGCCCTGCGGCTGGCGCTAACTTTCAATGACCGTCTTATTGACCCGGTGGAGGAAGGCGTTGACCTGGTGCTGCGGCTGGGAGAGCTACAGAGCACCGATGAGCTGATCGCCCGTCGCCTGAGCCGGCAGCGGCTTATATTGTGCGCCTCTCCGGCCTATCTTGAACGGCACGGCCTGCCTGCCGATATAGAGGATTTGAAAAGCCACTACTGCATTATGGGCTACCGCCGGGGCGCCCCCCTTGCCTGGCGGCTGCGAAAGGCCGGGGAGCGTGAAGTGAAATTCATATCCGCCACAGCACATCAGATAAGCGACGGAGATGCCATGATTCAGGCCTGTCTGGCTGGCGTGGGGATAGCTCAGTTTCCTGAGTCGATGGTTAACAACCATATCGCCGCAGGCAGCCTGATCTCTCTGATGGCAGACCATGCCCCCATCCCGGTTGAGCTGAACGTCATCTGGCCCCGAACAAGGCACCTCATACCCAGAGTTCGCCTTATCGTTGACGAACTGCTGAAAAAGGCCGGAGAAGGCTATTTCGGCACGCTTAGGTAGAGATTTTGTCGTCACTGAGGCGATATCTGGGCTGTTTATCGCCTTTTAGCAAACTTATATCCTTATCGTCCCGCTGCTTTTGTTGCCTTACGGGCTGAAATCTTTCCCGTATTCCGGAGCAGTTCAAACGTAAAACATAGTGTTACTTACAGGATATTTGTTATGCCATTAGCTCTATGGGCGCTGGCGATAGGTGCATTCGGTATCGGAACCACTGAATTCATCATTGCCGGGCTGCTCCCCGTCATTGCCGTAGATTTTAACGTCACCATCCCCGTTGCCGGCTATCTGGCGACTTCTTATGCGCTGGGCGTCTTCGTCGGCGCACCGGCTCTTATTATTCTGGGTTCAAAAGTCCCGCGTAAAGCCATGCTGGTATTCCTTATGCTGCTTTTCGTAGCCGGGAACATGGTAACGGCGTTTGCCCCCACGCTTGGCATAGCCATACTGGGCAGAATTATCACGTCCATGACGCACGGTGCTTTCTTTGGTCTTGGTTCGATTATTGCGGCAGATATGGTTGCACCTTCTAAACGCGTGAGGGCCATTGCGTTCATGTTCATGGGGCTAACCGTCGCAAATCTTATTGGCGTACCCGCCGGTACCTGGATTGGTCAACACCTCTCCTGGCGTGATGCTTTTATGGCTATAGCCGTGATAGGGGTCATTGCGGTTATCAGCATCGGAATGCTCGTCCCGCACCAGCCAAGGGCACAAAATCAGAGATTTGCGCATGAGTTTAACGCCTTCAGAAACGTAAACGTGCTGCTGGCAATGGGCATTACTGTTTTCGGGCCGGGCGCATTCTTTACGTCAATTACCTACATCGCGCCGATGATGACGGAGCTGGCAGGATACAGTGAAAGCAGCCTCGCATGGCTGATGCTGCTGTTCGGCCTTGGATTGTTTACGGGCAACCAACTTGGTGGCCGATATGCTGACCGCGCCCTTATGCCGATGCTCTATTTCACACTGGCTGCTCAAGCCGTAGTGTTACTGGTATTCAACTTTTCAGCGCACAGCCAGGTTATGTCAGCCGTCTGCATTTTCCTGATGGCTGCGTTTGGATTTGCGACAGTTTCCCCTATCCAGAAACTGGTGATGGATAAAGCACGGGCAGCAGGTGCACCCACGCTGGCCGCTGCGGTTAATATCGGTCTTTTCAACCTCGGTAATGCTGTAGGAGCCTGGCTTGGTGGCGCGGTGATTGCTGCGGGGTTCGGTCTGCAATCGCCTAACTGGGCGGGAGCTATATTGTCTGTTATTGCACTGATACTTGCGATGTTGTCCGGTCTTACGGATAAAACCGGGCATGCTGCAGAGCTGAATTAGAAGATATGACGACTGGCCAGTGTGAAAGCCATCTGAATCATTCACTGGCCACAATAGTTAACGCAGCATTTGTTCGCATTTCACTTATCAGGTTAAGTAGCGCCCGCTTCTGGCACTGAGCGGAAGGAAAGCAAGACCGCCAAGTCTGCTATGAGCGAGGAGCTGACATTAGCGCCGCTAGCATCTTTAACGTGCATATTAGCTACCATCCGACTGCCGCCCTCAAGTCGGGGGTTCTTAAGTATAACCCCCTTTCTAATACTACTTATATATTCAGTTCTTACAATTATTTTTATCTCGTTAAGTTAGTTTTATGACTTCCTATTAGCTGATTTCCTTCAAAATAAAATGCTCCGCTAAACTCCTGTCGGCCATAATGATGATTTGAGGTGAGTGAGCCACCTATAACACCTTTTTCACCTAATAATGTCCAAACGATTTCAAAACCATTATCACTTAGCATTGTTAAAAATGGCTCTTTTTTAACAAGTAGATGCGCCTTTGAAGCATGCACAGCTTCAGCCGCAAAGCAAACCATAGTTCCGTTTTTATCATTGAAGCTACCCTCTACTTCCCCACTTTTTAAGCCCATCTTTTCAAAGATTAAATTGCTAGGCTTCAAAAAGCTCAGAGTTTCTATTTTTGATTTATCGAACTCTTCTTCCCACAAATAATTAACAGAAGTGACACTAACATCAGCTATCTTAGCTCTAGACTCTTGGTCTGTTACCGAGGTCCAATCTGAACCACCATAATAATCTGATTTAAAAAACTGGAATGCTTCGGACCAATAGAACTCCCTATTAAATAATTGGTATCTATTAGTGCCTTCCGGCATCCACCCGCCCATAAAATGTTGATCTTTTGCCCAATTTCTAAATCCATCAAATTCCTCAACTTTCACGATATAACTTCTGATATGACACCAAACCTCTTTTCGTGGGTGCCCCCAATCATCGTTTCCAATAATTTTTGGTTCTTTCCATGTTGGATAACTTTCTAATATTATCCATTCATCACCATTGTCATCTTTAACTTCAATCAAAGCATATGGATTAGTTATAGTAGTAGAGCTTTTAACCCAGTCTTCATTAGAGCAAGTCCAATCAAATACTTCATCATTAAGCCACCACATTTCTTGATTGCTTAACTTTTTCGTTCCAGTTTCTTTAAGTAAGATAGTAGGATCTATATCTCTTATGTAAGGCTCCCATGTCCCTTTGTATGGACTTTCCTTTCGTTCGTCACTATAGCCTTTAAAACGAATAAAGTTATCGGCTAGCCTTGCCATGTATTCATAATAAGCAATCCATTGGTATTTTTTACCAATCCGTTCTTGAAATGATTCTCTGCGTCCACGTCCAGTTCCTATTTGTCGGTCAAAATCACCATGTTTCTCAGGATCCCAACCAAGCTCCACAACACGAGTAAATATAAATCGCTCAGCTATTCGAAGATCAAAGTATTTATCCGTTTCCAGCAAGTTATTATTATGATCCAGGTATGGCTCTATATCATTTCCAAACTCAATTAACAGGTCGTATGACAAAGAACTCTTGAATAATTCTTTGCTCGCCTTTATTTCTTCCTGTGTTTTTCTACCTATCGCGCGACCAATTTTAATCTTAATATCCCCAAATGTAATTTCTTCGCTTTTATTATCATCAATTATAGGATCTGTAGCATCAAACAGCTCTTTTTGTTGATCAGTTAGTTTACATTTGAAAGTTTTAAATATTTGCTTACGATCAACAGGAGTTTCACCAAACTTGCAACCAGACCAATCCGAATGATTGTTATTTGTTCCAATCGTATATCGTGAAAAGTCACCACCTCCCATAATCGAGCTCCAAAGTGCCCAATAAGAATCTTTATCATAAAGGGACTCTAGTTCTTCTTTTGAAGGGATCTCGTCAGGCCAAATGCTGTTGTATGGTGGCCTAGTCTTGGACAATTCAATGCCTTCAAGCTCCAATCCAAGATGAGCAGCAAATTCAAGAATCTCTCTCGCATAGTCTCTAAGTAAGATATTTGGATATACATACTCAGAACAAAATACCTTTTGGTAAACTGTTTCGGCTAAATATTTTAGTTCTTTAAAATTATCAGTTCGCAATGTACAGCCTAATGCAACTGCAAATATTCTTTCCCAAACGTAAGGATCGTCCACACCATAAAACTTATCAATTATTTTTTTCAATACAGGAATTCTTGGTTCGAGTAAACTAACTAAAGCCTTAGTAGAGCAATCCCGAAGTTCTCGGTTACTAGAAGTTAAAAACCAGCATAAACTAGTTGCAACCAGTTCGATTGACTCATCTGAAATGTAGCTTTTATCTGTTCTGTCCCATGCCCAATCTATTAGATGCCTAAATACTGAGTCTTCACTATATTTATATTTAAGTTTTGTAGTCCAAAACGCATCTCGATTTGGCAAAGGGTGTTCTTTTAGCCAATTATGCAAGAAGTTAGCATTAAAGGGATGATCAACTAACCCTGAAATAGAGATCACTGCCTCTAAAAAATGATCAAAACTATTGTTAAACGCAAAAACGTGCTCATTGATGAAAGGTGTGATTTTTCCGAAATCAATAGCATTAATATCTCGCCATATCAAGCTATCAATAAAGGCTTCTAGTAATTTATGATTATTGCTGAACTCCGGCAGAAATTCATAAAGTTCTTTCCCATACTTTTCTGGCAATTGAATGGATAGAGCTTCTACTATCCCCGAGTTTATATATAAGTCATATTCATCATCAAAATAACTTTTTAGACGACCATCTGACTTAAATTCATTTTCGATATTTTCAACATCATCTAATAAAAACTTAACGGTTAAATGATCATCAAACCTTTCAAAAGCTACATAAACTACTTCATCAGTAGAATTATCATCATTTCTTACTATACCTTTAGTCAATAATCCTTCGTCAATCAAGGCGCTGAGGAAATTTTTATCGGTAACATAATCCTTAACAACAGATTGAACCGCTAAGTGAGCATCTTTAAGTGAAATACTATTACCACCAATTTTTATTTTTAATCTTATGATTTCGTTTAGAGCATCTTTAACAAGGGGAAAACTGGGATCGAAAGAATATTTTTTTGGCGATGCTAATGATTTATTTACACCTTCGACTAAAAAATTCAGAATATTTGAAATACCATTAAATCCAACAGGCACTTTAGTTAAGCCGTTTTTCTTAATCCCTTCACACAATAATTTAAGAAATAGAGGGTTTTTAAACTCTGGATTAAGGTTCGGTGATGAAGGCCTTTCTATATTGTAATAATCATAAAATAGACTGACAGCTTCCATCTCAACATTCTGAAATCCAATATGCTCATGAATTTCAAAATTATTTCGCCCCACATTCTCATGTGAAATTGTTACACTTCTATATGTTGTTCTGACTGACATTATCAGACCAAGCCATTCAAAGCGCCTGATTTCATCGACAAAGCTGTTGATGTTGTCATTCCAGAATTTATTACCATTCCCCTCATTAATAGCATCAATAAAAATTAATACTCTTTCTCCTTTTTTTTGACCATATAAATTTAATTTTTCTAGGAATTCACGAGAAGTGATTTTAAGCTGTAATCTCTTGAAGATTTGTATCCAAGGAGATTCATCTGAAGTAAGTTGTTGCCCTAATATAAGTAGAGAAGGATAATCCGAGGCAATTCGTGTTTTAATAACGTCAGCCAGTAAATGAGACTTACCAATTCCAGCTTTTCCTTCGAGAAGTAAGAATGGGTTGCTAGCTAACTTCACTGTTATTGAGTTAATGAATGTAAGTATATTATTGCACGCATGGTTTAGTTCCCGAAGCTCTCGCAGAGTGGATGAATACTTATCACTGTAGTGCTTGGTCTGACCTGATTGTTCTGACTTTTCTCGGAGTTTCCACAATATTGATTCCGCCCCATCAATAGCTGCTTGGCAGCTGGAAACACAGTCATTAAATTTATTCGTCGGAATTTCATTTAATTTAGAAAAATTAATTTCTTGATATAGATTTGCAATTTCGCTTAAGAGCTGAGCTATTTCAGATAATTGTGAAGAAATTACATCACAACTATGTAGCTTGTTTCCAGTGATCAGAAAAATATCCATATGTGAATAAAACATTTCAGAAAAATAATTAGTTCTACCGAGACCATCAAATATCTTTGCTATTTCTAGCTTTACGTTGAGTTCGGGTGTGTACCGCCCTCCCAAGTCAGCTATAGCTTGTCTGTTTTTCTCATTCAACCAATCATCGCTCAAGTGAAAAGTTAGTTTCTCATCTATAGATCGCAAAACAAGTTTAATTTGAATAAGTTCGTCACTAATATCGAATATTTTTTCTTTATAAGTTTCTTCGATATGGAGATTTTTTAACGTTTTGCAATTGTTTATTTCAAATGTCAGAATTGCATAAAAACGCTCAAGTTGATTTTGAGTTGGAGGTAGTACACTTGGGAAATCACTAAACTTACTCAGTAATTCAGTTTTATCGGGGAGTTCTTTAAACAAAATATATTCGTTTAATACCTCAAATAATGGTTGGGAGTGATAAAATGGAACTTTATCTGACTCAATTGGATATTCGACTTCAAATTTTGTAGCCGTTTCCTGGATCAATTGATTGAGCCTATCTACATATCTTTGCTTAGGAAAAAGCACCTTTCGGAACCATCCGTATCCTTCCTGAGATATAAATTGGTCTACAAATTTTGTAGCAACGTAGTACGCTGCTACACTAATTGCCATTGAGACAGGTTCCATTTTTATCTATCCTACATCTTTCTCATTTTAACGAAGCCTCGTAACCTCTATTAGAAGCTACATTCCGCTAGAGGATAGCCAACTAGAGTTTGCTCCTTCGCGTTGCTTGATATAGTCGCAGCATTCTCTATCAGTGGTCAACTAATAGAGGACATCTCTTTATAGTCAAACGAATGTCCGCTTTGCACATAGCGGTCGGCCCGTTACTGAGGTAAGTTGAAGATTAGTCGCGATGAACCCTCAACAATGAGTGCCGCCTCGGAGATTGTCAGGCTGATTGCGCCAATTGCCGCTGCAGGACCTGCAGGCTAGTTCCCGCCCATGCAGCAGCCGAGCCGACCACATATAGGTTTTGCTTGGCGCGTAAGACGGCTACACTGATAATATTTGGCGGGCTAGCCGCCCACTGACGCGCCTTTTGCTGACTCACTTTCGGCGCACCCAGCAAGCAGTCTCAAAGTGACCATCAGCTCCCCCGTTGTCAGGAGAACAGATTAACCCTTGGATCAGTTTTCAACCGTTGGGGGGATCACGTTTGCACCGTTGATAACAGTTTTCTTACTTGTACCTGGAAATAGAGCGGTGGTGACGTAATCAACGAAGACTCTCAGCTTGGGTGAAAGATGCCGACTTGAAGGCCACAGCACCCGTAAGATGGTGTGGTCTTGATTGAATCCATCCAGTACGGATACCAAGCTGCCGACTTCCAGTTGCTGACGGATGGCAATGTCTGGCATACACGCGATGCCAAGACCTGACTCTGCGAAGCAAACCAGCGGTTCAAGCGTATTGGCCGTCATTGAACTGGCTAGATCAAAAGTGAGCATTTGGCCTCCGCGGCTGAGGGGCCACTGGTCGACCTTGCCACTACTGGGGAATCGGTATCGTAGACAGCGGTGCTGCATTAGTTCCTCGGGGGTATTCGGCACCCCACATTGTTCGAAGTACTTCGGTGCACCCACCATGATACGACGATAGCTTCCGAGCTTACGTGCCATCAACCGGGAATCACTTGGCTCTCCCGTACGGATCACCGCATCAAATCCTTCCTCGATTACATCCACCAGACGATCAGAGCAGTCGATATCCAGTTCTATGTCGGGGTACTGACGTTTAAATTCGGCGAATTGCGGCATGAACAGTAGACCGACGGAAGGCAGGCTAACGCGAAGCTTGCCGCGAGGCATCTGGTTGGATTGTGCAAGCTCATTTTCTGCCGCCTCCACCTCACCCAGAATGCGTCTGCAGCGCTCCAGAAAGAGAGCTCCCTCTGGAGTCAAAGTGACGTTTCGAGTCGACCGATGGAACAGTCGCGTAGCTAACCGCTCCTCCAAACGAGCGATAGCCTTGCTAACTGCTGATGCTGAGATACCTAGTTGTTGCCCGGTAGTCGTGAAGCTGCGCGACTCACCGACACGAACGAAGACATCGAGGGAACCAAGGCTTTCCATGAGCTTCCTTATTAATGACTCAATTGTCATATATGTTGTGAATTATTGCCTATTTTTCTTCTTTTCGCCAACGAGCACACTGTCGGGTAGCGCTCTGTAAAGGGCTGAGACAACTTCGATTTGAGGAATTTTTTGATGCATACGACGACTACATCGGCTTCAAGCAGGAACACGGAAACCCTGCCTATCGCGGCACTGCTTGCCCTAGCGATGGCAGCCTTTATCACGCTGTTGACCGAAATCATGCCGGCAGGATTGCTTTCCTCCATCGCGGGGGGCTTGAATGTATCCGAAAGTTTGGCCGGTCAGTTCATCACTGCCTACGCGGTGGGGGCACTGGTCGCTGCTATTCCAGTGACAACCCTTACGCAGGGTATGCGGCGGCGTCCTTTGCTGTTGGTGGCGATCTTTGGGTTTTCGCTTGTCAATCTCGTCACCGCGCTTTCCGATAGCTATAGCATCTCATTGGTAGCGCGCTTCTTTGCCGGTGTCTTCGGTGGCATTGTTTGGTCGCTGCTAGCCGGCTTTGCTGTACGCATCTCACCATCTCATCTCAGCGGGCGGGCGATTGCGATATCCGGCGCTGGCGCGACCATAGCTTTGGTGTTCGGCGTACCGCTCGGCGCGTTGCTTGGTCGAACCATTGGCTGGCAAGGTGCTTTTGGTCTGATGACTGTCCTGGCACTGGCGCTCATCGTATGGGTTATCGCCGTCGTTCCGGATTTTCCCGGTCAGACCAAGGAGCAGCGCCAGCCTCTTACAGGAGTCTTTCTAAAGACTGGCATTCGTGCCGTACTGTTTGTGGTCTTTACCTTCGTTGTCGCTCACAACATTCTCTATATCTACATTGAGCCCCTCCTCGAACCCTCGGGCTTGTCCGCGGATGTGGATATTGTTCTGTTCGTCTTCGGAATAGGCTCAATCATTGGCCTGTGGTTCGTCGGCTCAATGGTTGATCGCCGACTGCAACTCCTTGCTGTTGCAAGCATCGTGGTCTTCGCTCTTGCTTCCCTGCTACTTGCTTTTTGGGGGAGCCTTCCAAAGATGGTTTATTCTTCCGTCGTGATCTGGGGAATGGCCATGGGTGGATTTGCTACGATCACCCAAACGGCATTGTCTCGTTTTGCCGGTGAATCGGTCGATGTCGCGCAATCTATGTATACGACTGGTTGGAACACCGCCGTTGCCGCCGGCGGGATTGTGGGAGGTATTTTGCTGGATCGAACAGGCTTGGCGTCCTTTGCATGGGGTGTTATCGGACTTCTACTCCTCTCGTTGTTAGGCACGATTCTCGCAATGAACAGGGCGTTATCGCAAAAGGCCTAAAACACGATGTGAGGAAATGTTTGGGCGCACAGCCCCCTCTTATCCGGTTCCTTAATTTCTCAGTCGATACTGTAAAAACCACAGACCATTTCCCAATGACAATGATCTGTGGTGAGACTAAGTGACAAAAACGCGGTTCATTTTTTCTCGTCAGAAACAGACCTAGGCGGATGCAGGCCTTTCACTCTGCGGCTGATTGTCAGGCCGTATCCTGAACCAGATGGCATACATTGCCGGCAGAAAGACCAGCGTGATGATGGTGCCGCCAAAGGTTCCGCCAATCAGGGTATAGGCCAGCGTTCCCCAGAAAACCGAATGCGTCAGCGGGATAAACGCCAGGATGGCGGCCATTGCCGTGAGCAACACCGGCCTGGCTCGCTGCACCGTCGCCTCCACAACGGCATGGAATGGTGCCAGCCCTTCCTGTTCGTTGTGATGGATCTGCCCTATCAGGATCAGGGTGTTACGCATCAGGATCCCCGATAACGCGATTAATCCTACCAGCGCATTGATGCCAAACGGCTGGTTGAAGAGCAGCAGTGTTGGCACTACCCCAATCAGCCCCAGTGGCGCGGTGAGGAATACCATTACCATCGCCGACATCGACCGCACCTGCAGAATAATAATCAACAGCGTCATGGCAATCATGATAGGGAACAGCGGAGCCATAGCCTGGGTGGCTTTGCCGGATTCTTCAATCGAACCAGCCTGTTCAATGCGGTAACCCGTCGGAAGTTGATTGATGACCGGCTGCAACGCCTTGATGATTGCTGTGGAGACATCCGGCGGTTGCAGATTTTCGGCAATGTCCCCCCGCACGGTAATCGTCGGGGTGCGATCGCGACGACGCAGAACAGGATCTTCCATTTGCACTTCAACCTTGCCTATCTGAGATAGTGGAATGCGTTGGCCGGAAGAGCCCACTAAGGTAAAACCGGCTATTTTTGCCGGATCAAGCCGGATATCTCCCGCCGCGCGTCCCATGACCTGCACCGAACGGATATCTTCACGCACAAAGGTGATCGGAACCCCTGAAAGCAGGAATTGAAGCTGCTGGGCAACTGCGTTCGATGTCAACCCTACCGCCTGCAGGCGGTCCTGATTGAGCGTGAAATGCAGCGCCGGCACCCGCGGTCCCCAGTCGGTGTTGACGGTCCTCATCATCGGGCTGGCCTGCATCACCCTTTCTACCTCGTCTGCAATTTCGCGCAGTTTGGTGGGATCCGGCCCCATGACTCGGTAAGCCACCGGATAAGGTGAATACGGACCAAACACCAGTTGAGTCACGCGCACGCGCGCTTCAGGCGCCAGGCCGCTGGCCACTGCTTCACGCAGTCTGAATTTGAGCGCCTCACGCGCTTCCTGACTGTCCGTCAGCACGACAATCTTCGCAAACGACGGATCGGGCAGTTCTGGTGCCATGGCCAGATAAAAGCGCGGCGACCCCTGCCCGATATAGGCCGTAATGATTTTTGCCTCTTTCTGCTTTTTCAGCCAGGCTTCAATTTTCGCCGTTGTGGCGCTGGTCTGCTCAATGGCGGTGCCATAAGGCATCTGGACTTCAACCAATACCTCAGGCCGATCGGAAGTGGGGAAGAACTGTTTTTTTACCAGCCCCATACCGAGAATAGCGACAATAAAAACGGCAATAACGGTAGCGGCCACTATCCATTTTCGCGCGATAACGCGGGTTAGTACCCGGCGAAAACGGTTGTAATGGCGGGTGTCGTAAATCGCCGCATGTCCTCCCTCCACCGTTTTGATTTTCGGTAGCATTTTCACCCCCAGATAAGGCGTAAACACCACCGCCACGACCCAGGAAGCAATCAGGGCAATCCCCACAATCCAAAACATGTTGCTGGTGTACTCGCCGGCGGTGGATTGCGCGAAACCGTTGGGCATGAAACCGACTGCAGTGACCAGCGTGCCCGCCAGCATCGGAGCCGCCGTGTGGCTCCAGGCATAGGCCGAGGCTTTGATGCGGTCGTAGCCCTCTTCCATTTTTACCACCATCATTTCGATGGCGATGATGGCATCATCCACCAGCAACCCGAGCGCCAGGATCAGCGACCCCAGGGTAATGCGGTCAAAGTTTTTGCCGGAAGCCTCCATCACCACAAAAACGATAGCCAGCGTCAAGGGCACGGCAGCGGCGACCACCACGCCCACGCGCCATCCCATACTGACGAAGCACACCACCATGACCACCAGCAGCGCGACAAAGAACTTGATCATAAACTCGTCAACGGCGGAGCTGATGTTGACTGATTGATCGGTTATTTTCGTCAGGTTCATGCCGAGCGGCATGCTCTCATTAATTTTGGCGGTTTCCGCATCCAGCGCCTTCCCCAGATCCAGGCCGTTCCAGCCGTCACGCATAACGATCCCCAGCAGCAGCGCCGGTTCACTCTGGTTGCGGATCAAGAAGGTTGCAGGGTCTTCATAACCACGCTCAACCGTTGCCACGTCAGAAAGCTGTAGGGTTCTGCCCTGTACAACAATGGGCGTTTCGCGGATTTTCTCCAGTTCGTCGAAGGCACCGTCAAGGCGGATAAAGACCTGCGGCCCTTTGGTGTCAATCGAACCTGCGGGCGTCAGTACGTTCTGGCTGTTGAGGGCGGAGAAAATATCCTGTGGAGAAATGCCCAGCGTGGCCAGCCGGTCATGCGAGAACGAGACAAAGATGCGTTCGGCCTGTTCGCCGATGATATTGACCTTCTTGACCCCCGGCACATGTAAAAGACGCTGACGCAAAGATTCCGCATCACGCACCAGCAGTCGCTGTGGCTCCCCTTTCGCCTTCAGCGCAAAGAGGGCAAAGGTTACGTCGGAGAATTCATCATTGATCATCGGCCCTATCACGCCTGCCGGCAGGTTTTTAACCTCATCACCGAGCTTCTTGCGCGCCTGATAAAATTCTTCCTGCACCTGTGCGGGCGGTGTGCGGTCCTGCAGTGACAGCATGGTAAAGGCCAGACCGGGACGCGTGTAGGTCTCACTACGGTCATACCACTTCAGCTCCTGCATACGCTTTTCAAGCGGTTCGGCAACCTGATCCTGCATCTCCTGCGCGGTGGCACCCGGCCAGGCAGTAATAATCGTCATCTGCTTAACGGTAAAGGGGGGATCTTCAGCCCGCCCCAGTTCGAAAAACGAGAGAATACCCGCGACCGTGATCAGAATAATAAGGAACAGTGTGATCGAGCGCTCACGAACGGCAAGCGCTGAAAGATTGAATCGACCCGCGCTCATGGCCGGCTCCCGGCGATGCGGGTATCGCTCTGTTCAGCCAGACGTACCGCCTCACCGTCATGCAGCAGATGCGCCCCCAGTGCGACCACCTGTTCACCCGGCTTAAGGGTACCGGTCACCCTTGCAACATCGTCACCCAACCCCTGCAGTTGAACAGGCCGCCATGACACTTTGGCCGGCTTACCCGAAATCGCCCAGACACCCGGCCCTTTCCCCGGATCATAGATTGCCGCTAAAGGCACCTGCATCATCTGGCCCGGTAATTTTTCGTCAGTAATATGAAGCGTAACGGTGGATCCCAGAGGCGCGCTCGCCAGTGCCCCCTCCAGCACATATCTCGCCTCGAAGGTGCGCGTTACGGGATCGGCCGCATCGGAAAGGAGCCGCAGTTTCGCAGGGACTGACTGTTTATCGGTACCGTACAACGTTGCCTCGGCCTCGCTTCCGGTAGCCGGACGTAGTGTCTCAGGCAACTGCACGATGGCCTCGCGCTGCCCTGCTCTGGCCAGCCGGATGACCGCTTGCCCGGCACTGACAACCTGTCCGGGTTCAGCCAGCGTATCCATGACCACTCCGTCGGCGTCGGCCAGCAGCACGGCGTAGCCAGTCGCATTTTGTGCCACATTCGCCTGTGCCTGTGCAGCACTGAGTTCCGCTTTGGCCGTATCGGCTGCGGCCTTTATCTGACCGTAGGCCGATGCCGACACAGCCCCCGTAGTGACCAGACTGCGGTAACGCGCCTCGTCATCAGCAGCTTGTCTTGTACGGGCCCTTGCCGCCGCGACGGCCTGTTGCTGAGCCTGTGCCTGCAGGCTCAGGTCAACCGGATCCAGACGCATCAATGGCTGGCCGCGTTTAACGGTCTGGCCGGTATCGACCAGACGTTCAAGGATTTTGCCTTGTACTCTAAAACCGAGGTCACTTTGAGTTCGGGCTACGACAACGCCGGTAAATGCGCGGGAAGCATCGACAGCACTCACCACGGTCGCAGACCTTACCAGAGGAGGCTGAGTACGGGGATCTTCGGTGCTGGAAGAGTCACCGCAGGCCACAAGGGCAAGCGGCAACAGGCAAACAGCAAAGGTGGCAGGATTAAGCCTGAGCATGGGTTCCCTTAATTAATTTGGCAGGACAGTAACCGCATTCTCAGACTAGTGACCAATATTGTCAATAGTCACAACTCAGGGTGATAAACTCCTCAGTATCAGTGAGGACAGCAGCGCAGCAGCCGCCGATGCCGTTTCCAGATTGTATTGCAGTTGAACCGGATTGATGTAAGGCCGCATGACCAGATATATCGCATGCGCGGCCTCATCCAGCGGCGTTTTCCGTTCAAACTCTCCCGCCTGCCGCCCTTCTACAATGATGTGCTCAATCAGTTTTCTCAGACGCTCTTCATGGGCCTCTGCCGAAGGCCACTTATCCCGCGCCGCAACGGCAGCAATGTCATAAAGCTTGCGATCGTGAAAAAACAAATCACTGCCGGCTTCGGTCAGTGCTCTGAATAAACGCCGCAATTTTTCGGAGGCCGACGGTGCATCTGCAATCGCTGAATTGACAATCGCCATGATCATTGCCAGCCGATTGGCGCAGATAACCTCACCGATCGCCTGCTTGGAATCGAAAAACTTATAGATATAAGATTTTGAAAAACCTATTGATTTAGCCAGTTCCGATACGGTGGTTTTCTCATAACCAAAATGCCCGAAATGCTCTGTGGCAGCTTCGACGACCTGATCGCGGACGCTGTGATCCGAGGGTCCCCTGGGGGGATTTTCATTTATATGTTTAGTCATTTTTCCAGCTTAGCTCAATGAGCCCTGATTAACAACGAGTGACCATTTGGTAATTAGGTCACAGCTCGGAGTTGGCCCAGAGAATATCAAAGCTCCCCTTAACAAAACAGATGACGGGCCATATAGGGTTACAAGATACCTCATATGGCCGATATCACGGAAAGAAACCAAACCATCCCGCTTACCCTATTGCCACCTCAGTAGCTATGTTTAAGTCATGATTTACTCTTCAAGGTAAAAATTAAAATCAAGTATCCCTTCAACTCTCAATAACCCGCAGCCATCACAAAACCTCAGCATAAATCAGCGAATTAATAATGAGATTAATGGCCACCCCGATAAATAGAGCATTCCTTGAACAGTGATTTTGGACACACAAAACAACATTAAAGTTAAAATTATGTATCACTTTGTTGATTTTATGTAGCAAGCTAACTGAACTCTCACGGCAGGCTCGCCCTCCCTGAGCGAACAAACCACCGCCGCGATAACAGCGAGTTGACGAGGAAACTGCATGAAATTGTTATTTCAAACGCGTTCTGCTTTGCTACTGGCCCTTGGGTTGGGCTGCAACCTGGTGATAGCCCAAACTTTTGCCGCCGATGTGACGATAAAACGAGACACCTATGGTACCCCTCACATTTACGCCAATGACGTTTACGGACTGTTTTATGGCTATGGTTATGCCATCGCCCAGGACCGTCTATACCAGTTGGAAATGTCCCGGCGTAGTACTGAGGGGCGTGTCGCCGAAGTGTTGGGCAAAGACTATCTGTCGTTTGATATAGGCATTCGCCAACAGTATTCCCCTGCCAAAATAAAAGCTCAGTTGGCCGCGCTGCCCCAAAGCGATCGCGATATTCTCGATGGTTATGCCCAGGGCATTAATGCATGGCTGAAGAAAATCGATGCCAACCCGCAGCAATTGATGCCAAAACAGTTTATTGACCATAATTTTAAACCGGCTCCCTGGACGGACTTCGATGTAGCCATGGTGTTCATCGGGTCCATGGTCAACCGATTCGGAGACTACAACACCGAGTTGGAAAACCAGCAATTACTCGCCGGGCTGATAAAAAAGGATGGCGAGACGCAAGGCAAAGCGATATTTAACCTATTGCTTTCTCAAGACAACGCAGGCGCACCCACCACAGTCCCCAAGGGGGAATGGCAGCCTTCGGTACGCGATGGAGCCTACGTTTCTGCCCCGCCGGCGACAACCGCTCTGAACCATGCAACGCTCCCGACAGAGACCGCAACCAACGAACAAACGCCCCGCTGGAAGCCACCGAAGGAAAAAGCCTTCAGTAACATCATCGTCCTGGGCTCCCGTAAATCTGAAGGTGCCGAAAGCATTCTGTTAAACGGGCCTCAGTTCGGTTTCTATCAACCCGCTTACACCTATTCTGTTGGGTTACATGGCGCGGGTTATGACGCGGTGGGAAACAGTCCTTTCGGCTATCCGATGGTGGAGTTCGGCTACAACCGCGACATCAGTTGGGGAAGTACCTGGGGGGCTGGTGATAATGTCGACATATACCAGTTGAAATTGAACCCTAAAAACCCTGAAGAGTACTTCTATCAGGGGAAATACCGCCCTCTGGAAAAACGCATTGAGACCATCGCGGTGAAGGATGGCGAAACCCGGCATTTGACGGTGTACCGTAGCGTGCAAGGTGCCGTCATCGACTACAATCCCAGGCAGGGTCTGGCCTATGCCAAACGTCGTGGCTGGGAAGGCGAGGAAGTCGCCACTTTACTGGCCTGGAATAAAGTTGGCAAAGCGAAAAACCATCAACAATGGCTCGATCAGGTCCAACATTCCGCCATCAACGTCAACTGGTACTACGCCGATAAAAAAGGCAACATCGGTTATGCCTTGGGCGGACGTTATCCAATACGCCTTAAGGGGCACGATAACCGGCTACCTATGCCTGGCGACGGCAGCTCCGAATGGCAAGGTTTCATGCCCTTTTCCACCAATCCTCAGGTTTACAATCCCAAAACGGGTTACATCGCCAACTGGAACAACCGCCCGGCGGAAGGCTTCCCCAATCCGGACGAATGGTGGTACTCCTGGAATACCGCCGACCGTATCCAGTCGTTATTCACCCGTATTGATAGTCAGCCGCGCTTTACCCCCACGCAGTTATGGAATTTGCTGATGGATGCCGCATTCGAAGATCCTAACGCGCGCTTTTTTGTGCCCCGCCTGGTCAAGGTCGCCGGCAAAAGTGATAACCCGAAACTACGCGAAGCTGCCGCTATCCTCGGTAAATGGGACTATGAGGAGCGGGATCTGAATAACGATGGTTATTACGATACCCCGGCGACACCGATCTTCCGTGCCTGGCTGCAACATATGCTGACTCTGTCGCTGGGCGGAATATTGCCTGCGGAACAGGCCTCGTGGTTCCTTGATACCGGCTATATGACGCCGGGAGAGAGCACCACGGGCAGCCAGAATATTTCGGTGGGTACCAAAATTCTGTATCAGGGCATGACCGCCGGCAGCAAGAGCTCGGGCTTTGATATCTTCAAAGGCAGGGACGTCGATAGCCTGATGATGGAAGCACTGCGGCTCGCCGTTAACGATCTGAACAAATCACAAGGCGGGAAGATGTCTGCGTGGCAGACCAGGGTGTCAAACACCACTTATCAAACCAAAAACTTCCTGAATGTTCCGCAAGCAGGCTCAGACGAACACCTTCAGAATCGTCTTGCCATGAACCGCGGGACCGAAAATGACATGGTGGTCTTTACCCATGAAGGAGTTACCGGTGTCGAGGTGACACCTCCAGGCCAGTCCGGTTTTATTGCTCCAGACGGGAAACGCTCAAAACATTTTGACGATCAGCTGTCATTGTTCAGTGATTTGAAAAACAAACGTACATGGCTCAGCGACACTGATGTCCAGGCCAATTCGGTCTCCCAGGAAACCATCAGTTATTGACGCCAGATAGTGTTTGCAGCCCAGTTCATGTTTGAACTGGGCTGTTGTTGCCCGTCAAACTGAGTATGCAGGAAAATACCCGTTACATTAGTCTGCGAGGCATCCCGCCTTTTCATCTTTTTCTCCGGTTATTCACCCACATTGCTTGGCTGTCCTGCCTCTTCCCTCAGTACACTTGGCTGCGATGAAATTCTTCTAACGGCTTGCATGTACGCAAGTTATCGTACACAATAGGGAGGCAAGATGGGATTCAAGGACGTAAAACAACTCGCCATACGCTGTCTTCAGCAAGGGGCGTATGACCATGAGGTACGTGGCAATATCGATGTAAAAAACCTGTTCGCTACCGGCCAGGTTGATGAAAACTGGGTGATTGAACTTATCAGGAAAACGGGTGGAGATGCGTATCAGTGCTGCCCGCATCATCAAGATGCCACTACTGATGTCCACATTCTTCGCCCCTGGAGGTCAGGTTGCTATTGGTACGTGAAATTTTATTTCATAGAACCCGACATCATCTTTATCAGCGTGCATCAATAACTCAGCAAGGAGCTCACAATGAGGATTGTTAAAGAAGGCGATACGCGCAGCGTTCTGTGCCAAAACTGCGGCCGAACAATGGCAACTTATCGTTTACGTGATGTGGACTTCAGCGATCGCTGCGGCACAGTAAGAAATATTCTAGCGGCTGTCTGCAACCAGTGTAATGCGGTGGTCAGTGTCCCTGCCCAGTCCACGCCGCGCATTAAAAGCGAGTTTGAGCAGGCTAAATCAGCGCTGGAAGTGCGAGTTCCGGCGCACTATCTCGACATTCTGAACGTTGCCACGCAGAAAATAGATGATTCGCTGGATGAAAACTTTCATAAAACGCTGATCCTTTACTACCTCCATGCGCTCACCACCGGCCGCTATCGGCAGCAAGAACTGAAAACGCTGTTAGGCAGCGAGTTGGCGAATGCAAAATCATCGAAGCGCTTGTCGATGAAAGTCAGTCAAAAGCAACTGGCTGAATTAAATAGCATAATGGAACAACAGAGCCTGACACGGAATTCTGATGTGGTGAAAGCGGTGATCCTTAAAATTTACCAGGATCTGGTGCAGGAAAAAAACCTGGGGATTTTGCCGGAGCTACGCAATGTTGCCGCTGCCTTATCCTGAAACTTGCGTTCGCCCCAGCACTGAATATGGCCTGAGCCGTCAGGCCATAAGTAAGATAGTCAGGCCTGGTTTTACTGCTCGCGGTTATATCCGGCGCAGAAAAACTTTTCGGCCAGACGATTAGCGCCGCCAGAAAAGAACTCGCTCATCACTTCCCCATTGAGACTGTACGCCCGGCACAGCAAGCCTGCTTCGAATGCGGCCTGATTTTCGTCACCCAGGCTTTCCGCCAAATGGTGTGCATATCCCAGCACGAAGCCACGTTTGTAGTCACAACAAAACCGGGAAAGCTCCGAAGCCGGTCCGGCGTTCTGCGCGGCCAAACCGGCCATCAGCCCCTTGCCGAAGTGATTGTTCATGACATCCCCTCTTTCAACAATCGTTATATAGATAATTATATAACGATTGTTGCGCCACTGGACATACTCACAAAGTTTTACCTCGTTATGTTAGCGCATAAAAAAACCCGCAGAGCGAAACTCAGCGGGCCTGTAAGCCTTAAATCCGGATGATTACAGGGTAAAGTTCAGCCCTTCCACCACCGTCTGCTCCAGCGGCAAGCGCCCTGAAGGGATCTCTTTTTGCTGCAGAAACTCCGGCAGCAGGGATTTATCACCCGCTTTGCCGATCGCCACCATGCCATGTACCTGATAGTTGTCCGGCAGGTTTAACGCAGCCTTGATTTTGTCGTGATGAACACCGCCCATGCAGTGGGTCAGCCAACCTTTCAGATGCGCCTGCAGCGCCAGGTTGGCCCAGGCAGCCCCGGCATCAAAGGCATGGCTCGGGTTACTGACTTCCTTGTCACCGTTCAGACTGGTGGTTTTGGATATCACCACCACCAGCGCCGAAGCGTGCTGCGCCCAACCGCGGTTGAACTCAACCAGGAAATCCAGATAGCTGTCCCAACTGGAAGAGCCGTGCTTGCTGTAGGCAAAGCGCCACGGCTGAATGTTATAGGCCGAAGGTGACCAGCGCGCCGCTTCAAAGAAGCTCAGCAGGGTCTCATCGTCGATAGCATCATTTGCCAGCGCGCGCGGCGACCAACGTTCAATAAACTGTGCATCAATGGGGTAATCAGAAACTCTTGGCTGGCTCATGGACATCTCTCTCATGGGAAGGGAATAACAAAGTTATCTGATATTCCCATGCCTCACGCCAGAAGAATTTCTATTTTGTGCTGTGGTTCAGCGCAAGATCTCCTGTTGCAACCAGGCCAGGAACGCCCGTACCGGCGGGTGCCGTTCGCGCCCAGGCACGCAAAGTGCGCTATAAGCCGCACCCGGTACGCAAATTTCCGGCCGATAGGATGCCAGCAACCCGTTACGCACCAGATCCGACACCATCACCGAACTGGCCAGTACCAGCCCCTGCCCGGCCACCGCTGCCTGCAAAGCATAATGCTCTTCGTCATAAGCCCGCAACGCGGTATGCCGTTGCCACCAGTCGACACCCGCAGCCTGGCACCACTCGCGCCAGCCGGTTTCATAAAGAGTGGAGTCATGCCAGTGAACGGTGATCAGCGTGGGCGCTTGTTGCTCAGTTGCACACAAATCCGGGGCGCCGTAAACGCCAAAGCTCTCTTCCAACCGCGCTGCCCGATGCAACTGCGGATAGTCAGTGCGGCTGTAGCGAATGGCAATGTCCACGCTGGCGTCCTGCTGCAGATCAATCACCTCACCGCAGGCCTCCAGGCGTACCAGGTAGTGCGGATAAGCTTGATAAAAGCGCCCCAGGCGCGGGACCAGCCACAATGCAGCGAAAGAATGGGTGACGGAAACACACAGTGAGCCGGTACTGGGAACCGGTCGTAGCGCATCCAGCGTGGTTGCCACATCGAGCAAAGCGGTATGCACCCCAGCGAACAAACGCTCGCCCTTCTGCGTTAACCGCACACCGCGCGGCACCCGATCGAACAAGGCAAAACCCAGTTGCTGCTCAAGCGCCTTGATCTGATGCGATACCGCCGTCGGGGTTACAGCCAGCTCCAGTGCAGCCTGTTTAAAACTGCGCAGGCGGGCGGCGGATTCAAAGGTGCGCAATGCAGTAACCGGAAGCGTGGCAAACATGATTAAATCCCATACAGATGAATTTAACTCATCCTGAAAGAATAGCCGTCATTTGTCACTGACTCTTTGTGCACCGTAAATTGGCAATCGTATACCCATGACCAATAAAACGGAGAGTGACATGAATTCATCTCAACAACCCAAGCGCCTTATCGTCCTGGTCGGAAGCCCACGGCGTGACGGCAACAGTGCAGCATTGGCACAGGCCGTGATGGCAGGAGCCGCCGAAGCCGGCACCGAAGCCAGTCTGCATTTTTTGGATGATTACATCAGCGGTTTTCTGACGGATGAACGTCATGCCGTGCCACCAGCCGATCGCTATGGCGAACTGTTTCTGGAGCATTTCTTGCCGGCGGATGCGGCGGTATTTTGTACCCCGCTCTACTGGTACGGCATGTCGGCGCAAACCAAAGCCTTTTTCGATCGCTCTTTCAGCTATTACTCCAACGCCTACCCTGATGCCGAACAGGTACATCAGCGTATGAGTGGCAAACGCATCGGGCTGACGGTAGCCTCGGAGGAAACCTACCCCGGAGGAGCTATGGGGATCGTGCATCAAATTCAGGAATTCAGCCGTTACTCGCATTGCGAGTTCGTCGGGATGGTTCAGGGTGCGGGCAACAATCGGGGTGAAGTCAGCCGTGATCCGCGTAATCCGCTACAGGCCGCCCGCGATCTGGGCCGCGAAATTTTCACGCGTCACTATTCTGATTACCGGATGGATACGCCACGTAGCCCACAGGTTTGGCAAGATTGACTCAATACGTGGGGCACGTCTGCTGCCCCTTTATCAAGGTTGCGCAAGCATATGTAGCAAACTATTGCCGACCATTGGCCCACCAGGACAAACATCATATGATGCAGATGCCAGACCGGCGCGCCAATTAACTCGAAGTGAAACAAGATGTCGAAACAGTGGAAAATAACAGCGGCAAACGCCTGTCTTAAGATGTACACCCGCTTGGGCGGCAACTTCCAGCAGAAAGCCAGTTTCAAGCCGGAACTGGCCTTTGAGCGTATCGTTATTTTTTCTACCACTGCCCTTGGCGACCTGATGTTTAATACGCCGGCCATCCGCGCGGTGCGCGAACGCTACCCAACGGCCAGTATCACCCTGATTTCCAGCCATAAAAATAAACAGCTGGTCGCGACCAGCCGTTACTTTAATGCCGTCATTTATTGGGATCATAAAGCCAAAGACATGCTCAGCGTTATTCACCAGTTGCGTAAATATAAGCCGCAACTGGCGATCATCCTGCACTCCAAATCCCCTTACGACGTGATTGTCGCCATTACTGCCGGTTGCCAATATGTGTTCAAGGACGCCTATGGCAACAAGGCCACCGGCATGGAACCCTGGTTGAGCGGCGTGAGCCAAAGTACCGGCGGCCATTTAATTCAGCGTAAGCTGGATTTAGTGGCACAGTTGGGTTGCAACACCGATAACAGCGAAATGTTTATTCCCGTTGAGTTTGCAACGATGAATAAAAACGCGGATAAAATCCCGATCGGTTTTCAAATGGGGGCTTCTGAAACGCTGCGTTGCTGGCCCGTCGGTCAGTTTATTCGCCTGGCAAAACTGCTGCTGGCGCAGTCGCCGCACCATCAAATCGAATTAATCGGCTCGCCGAAAGAGCTGTCCATAGAACGAGAATTTATCGCGGGGCTGACAGAGGCCGAACGGCAACGCGTGGTCAGTCATATCGGCAAAACCACCCTGCCGCAACTGCTGGCGGTGATGTCGAACCTGCAGGTATTGGTCACTGGCGACACCGGCCCTTTGCATCTGGCCATTGCCCTGAAAACCCCGACCATCAGCCTGTTTGTCACCGCCAATCCGCAGCACACCGGCCCTTATCAAAATCGCGAACTGCATCAGGTAATGAACGTGTCGGTTGATGCACAAACGCTCACTACGGCTCAACGCCGCCAACCCCTCAGCATCATCACTGAAAGTCAGGTGTTTGAAAAAGTGACGATCGCGTTGGCACTAACGCGCATTTGAGGTGGGTTGGGCGAACACCACAGCCAAGGGGAACCAAAACAGGTACCAAAATTCGGCCGGATTCGCGATAACAAACATGCCCTGTGAGCAGTAGAAGATCAGCATAAACAGGTATAACGCAGCCTCCAGACGTCGCCCTGCCTTAAGGTGAACCACGGCAAGCCGCGCGCCAAACGTCAGCAACGCGATGAACAGGCAAAAGCCCACCAACCCGCCTTTGAGCAACGCGCCCAGATACAGGCTGTGAGTCGTATGAATCAACTCGCCGGTATAGTTGGTAAAAGTCAGCTCCCTATCAAACCCATAGCCAAAAAACGGCGCCTGCTCTACCAACGCCAGGCTGTGTCGCCAAATGCTCATCCGCACAAAGCTCTGCTGATACAACTCGGCAAAGCGCGTTATCAGCATTTCACCAATGGACGACCATAGCACCATGCCTACAGTAAATATCATCATCGCCACAATGAGCATTGCCGACTTTTTATTCAGCGCTCGGTAATGCGTGGTTAACACCAGCGCCACCATTAAGGCAATCAAAGGCCCGCGGCTTTGTGTCAGCACCATAAAGGCAAAAAGCAACGGGATCGTCAGCAGGACCTTTTTTTGTTGGGTTTCACGGAAAACCATCAGGCTTAAAATAATGCCCAATGCAGCATAACCGGCAAGATCGATCACGTTGCGCGGGCCGGGATTGGCGTCAGACGTTTCTCTGAGGGTATAAATTTCGTGGTAATCCCTCCATGTCAGATACAGACAAAGCAAAGTGATACCGGCAATCACGGCGCAAAGTAACAGATTGCGGCGAGGGCTATCCAACACCGAGACCAACAGGCCGAGATAAATCAGAATATAGACGCTGTGCGTCAGGGCAGACAGCGCATCTTCCGGCGTGCCTCCCCAGAAATTACTGGCGGAGTAGTACGCCAAAAAATACGCTGCCAAGGCTATACCGATGAGTGCAGCACGCCTGCCAAGCCAGGCCTGACGGAATTCCGGTCGGGTGGCCAGCGTCAGCAGGAAAAAAATCGCCGAGATATGGAATAAATTATTCACCCGGGTGTGGCCGCAATAAATGGCGCTAAAAAATGAAAAGGCAAAAAAAGCGTAAACAGCGATCAGGTTGGTGGCATCAGTTTTCTTTGAAAAAATCACTGCAATCAACCTTTTCAAAAATGCGGGTGTCTATGGCGCTCGCCAATGAAAAATTCTTTATAGCGATATTGTTGATTTTCATTCTTTCACTCGCATGGCTAAAAGCCGGAATGATCAGGTCATCCACTTTCTCAGGCAAAAGTGTCGGCAATTTATTCTCTGGCGTTTCATAAAAGCGCGGTAAATGGAAATTGTTCATATCCAGCCCGGCAATGAAAAGTTGTTTAAACCCCAGGAAGGAAATGATCTGCAAGGCCCAATAAACTACCGTCCCCGCATCGAAGATGCCATGCCGAATATCATGGCTAAAGGCGATGGATTTACAGACAGAAGAAAAATGAACGTTGCCGTCGTGGCGGTAATGATCCCAGAGTGCCGACGGACTTATTTTTGGGCGATAGATTTTGAAGGTCGCATCTTCGATTACGGCGAACTGGCACTTCACGCCAGCCAGCGAGAACCTGTCAATTATTTTCGCCACGCCGTGGACCGTGGTGAACAGGATTAAACCCGTTGCCAGAATGATCTCTTTTATAATATCCGGTCGTTGATCGATAAATCCCATATCGACAATAACATAAAAGCGAAAACTCACCTTCGAGCTTAAGTAATAAGCACCATTGACCCCGAGAGCCGGCATTTCAGGAATATCGCCAAAGCAAATGGTGTTCACCGATGGCCCAGTCGCCGTCAACAGTATCGGTCCCTGGCAACTGTCTTTCAGCGCTGACAACGTCACTGTAGGAATAAGCTGTTTTTTATAATGGAATACGGCAATCTCTCCACTGGCTGCACGTTCTATTTTTACATAGGGCCAGAGATTTTCATTATGCCTGTAAGGGCGAGAATGAGAATAACGATATATCTGCTTAAAAAAACTTCCCATCGAGCCAATTTCCCATCAAAAAATGCATCCACGCCAACAAAAATTTATCTGATATAAATTAAATTCATTGATGGAATCAGTATCGGAGCATTCATGACGGCGAGCAATTTATGCAGTTTGAATTCTTCGTTATAATTTCGAAAAGAGTTATGTCGCTTTGTTAATAACGTTAAAGATATGCCTGAAAAGGTAATTATTATCTTAAATTGCTTAGGGGCGAAAACTTTCGCCCCGGTTTATATAGCGGTGGTTGGCAGCAGGCTTATTGGTCGTCGAAGGGTTCACCCAGGGTCAGCATCAGCCGATTTGCCCAGGCAAAGAACGCCGTCGACTGCACCAGGTCCAGCAGCGCCAGCTCGTCGAGGCCCTGCGCACGCAGCGCTACCAGATGATCGGCATTAGCCTGCGGCGGCGTGGCGGACAACGCCGCGGCAAAATCGATCTGTGCGCGCCACGCTTCCCCTTGCCCCTCACTCAATACACCGCCCGGAGCCACGTCCAGCAGGCGCTGCACCTCGTCCGTTTTCTTGGACAACTGCGCCGCCTTGCGTGCATGTACAGAGGCACAATAGATACAACCGTTCACCTTGCTGGCGACCGTCGCCGCCAGTTCGCGATCCTTACGTTCCAACCCGCCCGGAGTATAGAAAATGGCTCGGTCCGCCAGCGTTCGCTGTTCCAGTACCGGATGGTTACGTGCCAACAGGCGAAAATAATCCGAGTCGCTATGCCCGAAACGCGTTAACAACGCCTGACCTGATGCATCAAACTCCGCCAGCGGTTTGGCGGCGATCCACGGTTCCCAACCCAACTCCTGACGGGTGAACTTTGGCGGAGCATGGCGGCCGCTCAGGGTAGCGGACTCGGTACGCCAACTGCCGGCTCTGACGGATGAGGCACTGCCACTTTCGACCGGCTTGCCACCCAGCAGCCGATAGCCCGTCAGCAAACGGCTTTGGAAGCTGACAAAAGCGATCAGTTGCGACAGGGTGACAATATCATCCAGTGACCAACCGGCCTGCTGCAATGCCTGCAAATGCTGCGCGTCAGCACTGGCGGGTTTGAACGCCAGCCGTTCGGCATGATCCAGCGCCGCCTGCAAACGCGGACTATCCTCTGCGCCGCCCTGCTGTTGCAGCAACGCCGCATAATGGGCCGCCAGGGGTTTGTCCGCATGCCATTCGCTGATGCGCTGCGCTGTCTGCAGCCGCTGCGCTATCGGAAAATCGCCGGCATCGGCGGGTGCGAACAACGCCAGATAGCTGGCCTGAATCGCATCCGTCGCCGCCTGCCGCGTCACTCTAGCCTGCGCCAATGCGGAATCGGGTGCGATCTCTGCCAGCACGGCCAGCAGGTCGTCATTATTCAATGTTGCAGTCATACCTTTTCCTCAGCGTGATATTCGTAGGAGTTCGAAACAGGAGTGCGACGTTGCCAACCCAGTTCTGGGGCAACATGGCGGGCAATCAGCTCAATAGAACGCAGAATGTGGGCATGCGGCGGATCGATGGAATGCACCTGGAAGGCCAAGTCGGTCACGCGCGCCAACGCGCTGTCTTTCTGCAACGAAGCAATCACCTGATCCGGAGTGCCAAGATGCACATCAAAGGCGCGGATCAGCCCATCGAGCGATTCGTCAGCCGGTCGGTGGCCGCTGGCACGCAGACGTTCAAGCCCCCGGCCCAGCCCCTGTGCGGCAAAATCCCGCGCCTGTTGGCTATTATCGGTCACTAATGCAGTACGTGAGCCCATAATGCGCGGCGCGATGCCAGGCGGCAGCGCCGCCAGATAGGCATCAATAATCGGGTTCTGCAATTCGTCCAGCGGCAGATCTGGCGCATCCGTCGGGCGCGGTTGCGTGCGCGACAGCATTAAACCATCACCGGCCCGCCCCGCGCGTTCGCCCCCCTCGACAGAAAAGGTCGCCTGCCACACCCGCTCTGCCAACTGTGGCGCTGCCGGGTACAACCGGTTATCTTCGCCACCCAATGCCTCACCGCGCCAGGCGCGCAGCAAGGTACTGAAGTTGTCGGCAAACACCGCATGGCGCTGTTGGGCATCCAAACCGAAGGCGCCAAACGCAGACGGTGTCCCCCCGGCGGCAATCCCTACCTCCAGCCTGCCGTCGGATAGCAGATCCAGCACCGCGGTATCCTCCGCCACCCGAATGGCCGACTCCATCGGCAGCGTGATCACCCCGGTGCCCAGCCGGATATGACGAGTTCGTGCCGCCACCTGCGCCAGGAACACCAATGGTGAGGGCAAACCGCCTTCATCTTCATGAAAATGGTGCTGCGCCACCCAGGCACTATCAAACCCGGCCCGCTCGGCATGCAGGATTTGCTCTGTCGCCAACCGGTAGCGCTGTTGCGCGCTGCCCTGATCCAACAGGCGGGTGAAAAACCCCAGTCTTTTACTGCTCATAGAATACGTCCTCACTCTTGGGCTGTTCGGCATAAAACTGACGGCCGGGAATGGCCTCAATCAACTGACGGGTGTAATCGCTGCCCGGCATGGCGAACAGCTCGCCGGTCGCGCCGCTGTCCACCTGTATCCCCCGGTGCAATACCGAAACGCTGTGTGAAATCTGCCGCACCGTGGCCAGATCGTGTGAGATAAACAAATAGGTCAGCCCCAGTTCCTGCTGCAAATCCTGCAACAGCCGCAGGATCTGCGCCTGCACCGTAACATCCAATGCCGAGGTCGCTTCGTCCAGCACCAGCACCCGGGGTTGCAGCACCAGTGCCCGGGCAATCGCTACCCGTTGGCGCTGGCCGCCAGACAGTTCGCGGGGTTTACGGCTCAGCAGCTCGTCCGGCAGCGCCACACGCTCAAACAGCTCACGTACCCGGCGATAGCGCTCGGCTTTGCCCAGCGGCTCAAAGTTCAGCAACGGCTCTTCAATCACCTGATACAGCGTCTGCGACGGGTCAAGCGAGCCGAACGGGTTCTGGTACACCAACTGAATACGGCGACGGAACTGCCGCAGCGCCTCGCCCTTCAACTGAGTGAAGTCGACGCCGTCGATGATGATTTGTCCGGCATCCGGCCGTTGGAAACCGAGCAGGCAGCGCGCCAAAGTGGTCTTGCCGGAACCAGACTCCCCCACCAGCGCATGGGTGGTGCCGCGCGGCACGCTGAACGACACCTGATCCAGCGCGCGGTAAGTTTTTCCCCCGACACCAGCCAGGCGGAAATCTTTCACCAGCCCATTCACCTGGATCGCCAACTCTTGCAAGCCCTCGCTAGGTTTTGGCACGGCGACACGGGTCAACGATGGCACGTCGGCAAACAGCCGACGGGTGTAGTCGCTGGTAGGTGCACGCAGCACTTCGGCGGTCACGCCCTGCTCCTGCACCCGACCATGGCGAAACACCAGCAGCCGGTCGGCACGCTCTGCCGCCACCGCCAGATCGTGGGTCACCAGCAGCACCGCGGTACCAAATTCCTGCCGCAACTCGTCGATCAGATCGAGAATGCGCTTTTGCACCGTGACATCCAGCGCGCTGGTCGGCTCATCGGCGATAATCAGCGCCGGTTGCAGCGCGATAGCAATAGCGATCAATACCCGTTGTTTCATGCCACCGGAAAGCTCATGTGGATACTGACGAGCCCGCAGCTCCGGGTGCGTCAGACCTACACGGGTCAACAGGGCCACCACCCGCTGTTGCACCTGCTTACGCGGTAACCTGTGATGAATATTGAGGATCTCCGCCACCTGTTCGCCAATGGTTTTCACCGGATTGAGCGAGCTGGACGGATCTTGTGGGATCAAACTGATTTGCGCGCCGCGCACCGCGTCCAGCCGTCGGGACGACCAGCGGCTGATATCGGTGCCGTTGAGACGGATGGCGCCCTGCTCCAGACGGCCGTTTTCCGTCAGCAGGCCAATGATCGCCTGCGCGGTAGTGGTTTTGCCCGAACCGGACTCCCCGACCAGCGCCACCACTTCCCCCGGTTGAATGGTGAAGGACACCTGATGCACCACCCGTTGGCTGCCGGTTGCCCCCTGATAGGCTATCGACACCTGCTCCAGCTCCAGCACCGGCGTGGCCGCCGCCCGTTGTAATGCCGTCTGAATACTCATGGTTGCCCTCTCCCCAGCGCACGGCTAATGCGATTGGCCGCCAGCACCACCGCCACTACCGCCAACCCCGGAAAAGTGGTCAACCACCAGGCGGTGGAAATATAGTTGCGCCCTTCGGCAATCAACAGCCCCCACTCCGGCGTCGGCGGCGGAGTGCCATAGCCCAGAAAACTCAGGGTAGCGATCGCCAAAATAGCGCTGCCGAACTGCAGCGCCGAGAAGGCGACCACCGACGTCAGAGAGTTCGGCAGGATGTGCCGCCACAGCACCGCCCAGAAGGTGCCGCCGCTGCCATAGGCCGCCTCGACGTAATCACTGTGGCGCACCCGCACCACCTCGGCACGCGCCAGGCGGGCAAAGTTGGCAACCGAGGTAATACCGACGGCGATGGCGGCGTTAACCGTGCCAAATCCCAGTAAAATAATGATGCTCAGCGACAGCAGCAGGCCGGGGATCGACAGCAAGACGTCGACAAAGCGCATCACCGCCTCGTCCGCAATGCCCCCCACCGCACCGGCAATCAGCCCCAGTGCCGTGCCCAGCAGCAAACCCAATGCGACCGCCACCAGCGCCGCAGACAGCGTTTGCGAGGCGCCATAAACGATGCGTGCGTACAGGTCGCGACCCAGTTGATCGGTACCCAGCCAGTGTGCGCCACCCGGTGCCAGGCGCTGCGCCCCGGCGATGCCTTCAGTGCCGCTGTAAGCGGTGAATAACTGAGGGGCCAGCGCCCATAGCACCGCGATGGAGATCACTGCCCAGGCCAGCAGCAACGTCAGCGGCACGCGTCGACGACGTGAACGGCTGGTCGGTAACGTGCCTTCACTTTCCACGCCCCCCAGGTCACGCTCAGGCACGACAGTTTTTTCAAAGGAAATACTGCTCATACGGCGGCTCCTGTATGGGTTTTCAGCCGTGGATCCAACAGTGGGAACAGCAGATCGACCAGCAGGTTGAGAGTGACGAAAGCGGCGGCGGAAATGACGACTATCGCCTGCAACACCGCCACATCCTGGTTCAGCACCGCCTGTAAGGTGAGTTGTCCCAGCCCGCTACGGCCAAATACGGTTTCGGTAATCAACGCCCCGGCGATCAACTCACCCAGCAGAATGCCGGCGATGGTCAGCGCAGGCAGCATGGCGTTACGCGCCACATGCCGCCACAGCACCCCGCTACGGCTGGCACCTTTAGCCCGAGCTACGGCAACAAACGGCTGAGTCTGCACCTGATCAATGCTGCGGATCAGGATCTGCGCCAAGGGGGCGGAGATCGGTACCGCCAGCGTCACAATCGGCAAGATCAGCCCCTGCCATTCACCCGGGTTGATCACCGGGATCAGCTTGAGCTGGAACGAAAACACCTGAATAAGCACAATCCCCAGCCAGAAGGTCGGCACCGAGACAAACAATGACGGCAGCGACTGCAGCGCCGCTCTCAGCCAGCCAAAACCGGTCAGGTTGGAGATAAAGGCAATTGCCAATGCCAGAAGCAGCGCCAGCGTGAAGCCCAGCACTGCCAGTTGCAGCGTGGCGGGCAGGTTGGTGGCCAACAGTTCGGTGACCGGCACCCCGGCCTGAATGGAATACCCCAGATCCCCACGCAGCACGTTACCCAACGCATGCAGATACTGCTGCCACAGCGACACATCAGCGCCATAGGCTGCGCGCATATCGGCGATCTGCGCCGGGCTTAGCCCCATGTCCGGGTTCTGGAACTTAATCAGGATCGCATCGCCGGGCAGCACCTGCAGCAGAAGAAACGACAGGCTAAAGGTCGCCCACAGCACCAGCAGCGCCTGCCCGATGCGCCGCGCCAGATATCGGCTCATCATCGCCTCCTCAGTGTTTCTCTAACCAGGCGCCGTAGAAACTCGGGCGACCGACCGCTTCGAAACTAACCCCCTTCAGATAAGGTGCACCGGCAAACACCTGCGGCTCCTCGAAGAACGGGATCACATAGGCCTGATCAAGCAGGTAATTCTGCGCCTCACCGGCAATCTGCAGGCGTTTTTTCGGGTCCACCTCAGAGGCGATGCCCAGCAGCAGCGCGTTCAGCTTGTCATCTTTGAATGCGCTGTTTTTGCCCGTCCCGCCCTGCTGCAACAGCGCATCGCGGTTGGTCGGGTAGAACTGGCTCTTAATCACGTCCGGATCCGCCCGTCCCACCTCCACCACCGCCGCCGGGGTTTTCTGCGGATCGAGGTTATCCGCCACCTTGCTGCCGGCGTCGCCCGCCAGAATGTTCAAGCGCGCGCCGACCTTGCCCCACTGCTGCGAAACCAGCTGCAGCACCGCCTTGTTCTGCGGCTGCGGCAGAGATTCATAGACATTCAGCAGCAATTTTTTGCCGTCCTTCTCGCGCAGGCCGTCACTGCCCTTTTTCCAGCCCGCCTCATCCAGCAGACGGTTGGCCAGCTCCGGGTCGAATTTCAGCTTGGCGGACAAATCGACGAAACCGGCGGCGGAAGAAGCAATCACCGATTTGGCCTGCGGGTAATTAACCGAGAACAGCGTATCGACAATTTGCTTGCTGTCGGTGGCGTGCAGCAGTGCCTGACGCACGCGCAGGTCGCTCACCAGCGGGTTATCCGGCCGGAAGGCGACGCTATCATTGACGCCACGCGTGGGGGCCGCGTAAATCGTGAAGCCCTGTTCCTGCGTCTGCTTCTCGTCGTAGGCCTGGATCTGGCGAATAAAGTCCGCCTGCCCGGCCTGCAGTGCGCCGATGCGCACGCTGTCTTCGCCGGTGACAATCACCTTGATGCCATCCAGATTAGCGCGCCCTTGCTGAGCCAATTTGGCCGGACCCCAGTGATAATCCTTGCGAACGCTCAGGCTGACCTCACGCCCCAGCGTCTCGGCGCTGACCACAAACGGGCCGGAACCGATGATATGGCGCGCATCACCGAGTTGGTCATAGCTGCGGTTCAGGGTGCTGAGCGAAACCAGGCCAGAACCAATGGTGGCGGTGCCCTGCAGGAAGCCGGGAGACGAGTGCTTGAAGTAAAACTTGACGGTTAACGGGTCGATCACTTCGCTGTGGTCGTAGTTATTGATGACTTCGGACACCGGCAGACGTTTCTCTTTATTGCCCAGGCCATAGGTATCGAAGTTTTTCGCCACTGCATTGGCATCCAGCGGTGTACCGTCGGAGAAAGTCACGCCAGGCCGCAGCTTGAAGGTGTATTCGGTTTTATCGGCGTTGCTGCTCCAGGACTCGGCAATCCACGGCTCAATCTCCAGCGTTTGCGGGTTCTGGTAGGTCAGTTTGTCGGTGATTTGATTGAGGATACCGCCGTTGGGGTAGAAACCGCCGGAAGGCGGATAAAGGTTGGTGTGAGCCTGCTGTTCCAGGTAGACAAGCGTGCCGCCCTGCACCGACGCCAGCGCCGGATTCATCGCCGCCGCCAGTCCCAATGCCACTGTTATCCCGCTGGTTAATCGATTGAAAGAGAAATTAAACATTGTGTGCCACGCCTTCTTTATTTCGGAATGTTATGGGTTAGATAACAAACCAAATCGGCGGGGAGTTGAACGAACTAATTTCGCTAACCAATGGCGGAAAATGCACAAGGCATCGGTGGTTGGCAGAAGAGATGTTTTGTTATAACGTATCAGAAATCAAACCGGGAAGACGAAAATGAAAATTCAGCTCTCGCTGTTGTTCCTTGGCTTGTTAGCCGGACGCGCCGCCGCGTTTCAGTCCAAAGTGCCCGAGACGCAACCGGAACAGACGCGCTCAGCGGAAAACAGCCTGGAGAATCTGTTTTACGGATTTCACGCGCTGGACGCGCAAGCGGTCAACATCGGCACCTGCGCAGCGCTGCCGCAGGCGGGATGCCAGTGTGCTTTCTGCACCATGCTGCGACAGGCCGGGCCGACGAAATAATCGGTCCGGATCAAACCTCAGCCCAGCTCATACTGCACGATCAACTGCCCTTTTTTCATCTTGAGCGCGGTAATATTTATCCTACCCAGTTCAGCCAGGGAAGGGACATGGGTACCGCCGCAACCATATGTAGGCAATTCACCAAAACCTACCTGACGCAGGCCGTCAACCGTCAGTTGTTTGCGTGGGAAATCCGCCGCAATCAGCCGCGCCAACTCCGCATGCAGGAAATCCTGATCCAGGGTTTGAGGTTCTGCGTCCGGCACGAAGGTAATACGTCCTTCACCCGGCCAGTGGTGCGCCTTGACCGGCTGCCAGCCGCGCGTTTCACCCAACCAGCCAATCAGATGTCCGGCGGAATGCCAACGGGTATGCAAGCGGCGCAGTTCGCCATCAACCGTTACGCTCACCGGCCCTTCGGGCAGCGGTTCGGCGGTAAAATGCAGCACTTTTTCGCCCTGTTGTGCCACACGCAGCACCGGGATAGTACCGAGCAGGCCGCCGTCGGCCGGTTGTCCGCCGCCCTGCGGGTGGAACAGCGTGGCGTTCAGCTCTATCGCGTATCCGCCGTCTTCAACCGGAGTACAGGCCAGCACCTGTGCTTCGCCCTGTAAGTCATCGCTATAATAATAAAGCCGTTCGGTCATGGTTTTTCTCCTGGTTAGTGGCTCCATTATATTCATGCCATAATCAAAGCATAATCCATCAAAGATACAATGGACCTTTGCGCTGTGAGCACAAATCTCTCTCATTCGCTGCTGGCCGAAATGGCCGTTTTTGTTCAGGTCGTTGAGAGCGGCAGTTTTTCCGCCGCTGCCCGTCGGCTGGGCACTTCCCCTTCTGCTGCCAGCCGCAGCGTGGCCAAACTCGAACAGGCGCTGGCATTGCAACTGCTGCACCGCACCACGCGTAAGCTGCGCCTGAGTGAACAAGGCGAAGAGGTGTTTCTGCGCTGTCGCAGCATGTTGGACACCGCGAACTCGGTCATGGCGTTCAGCGGCCGTGGGGCGGTGGAACCCGAAGGGCTGGTCAGCGTCAGCGTCCCCAAGGCGGTGGGTCGCTTTGTGTTGCACCCGCACATACCGGAGTTTTTACGCCGTTACCCCAAGGTAGACGTTCGCCTGCGGCTGGAAGATCGCTATATGGATCTGATTGACGATCGGGTCGATCTGGCGCTGCGTATTACCGAGCGCCCTTCTCCCGGCTTGATTGGCCGCCAATTGATGACTATCGAACACCTGCTGTGCGCCACCCCCGGTTATCTGGCGCAGCACGGCACGCCACAGCATCCGCAGGATTTGGCGCAGCACAGCTGCATTTATCTGGGGGAAACGCCCAACGACGCCCGCTGGAAATTCCGGCGAGAGGGTAAAACGGTGACGGTGAACGTACACGGACGCTATGCCGCCAACCACACCGGCGTGCGGCTGGATGCAGTAAAACAGCACATTGGCATTGGCAGCCTGCCGTACTTTACTGCCCGGCAGGCGCTGGACAGCGGTGAAGTGGTGCAAGTGTTGCCGGAATGGGACTTTCTCAGCAGTTACCACGGCGGCCTGTGGCTGCTGTATGGCCCCAACCAGCACTTGCCGCCCAAGCTGCGGGTGTTTATCGACTATCTGGTTGCCTGTTTGGCAAAAGAGCCGCAGTTAAAGCGCCTTACGTAGCGTGATGTTAATGCGGTGTGGCCCCACCAGCGAATGGTAACCCTCTTTAATTGGCATAATCCCGTGGAAGCACAGGCGCGACGGGCCGCCCCACACCACCACATCGCCGTGTGCCAAGGGTATGCGCTGGGCGCGATCGCTGCGTTGCATGCCGCCGAACTGGAACACCGCCGGCAGTCCCAGTGAGACGGAAACGATCGGCGAGCCGAAATCATGCTCGTCCTTATCCTGATGCAACGAGAGCTTGCTGCCCGGATCGTAGCGGTTCATCAGGCAGGAATCCGGCACGAAAGGGGCAAAACCCGCCTGCTGCGCCGCCTCATCCGCCAGCGCCATCAGGATAGCCGGGATCGGTGGCCAGCGTTTGCCGCTGCGCGAGTCGCGCTCCGAGTAACGGTAGCCGCGGCTGTCGCTGCTCCAGCCGTTGCCGCACCAGCTCATCGCCACCGACATCACGTGACCGCCCGGCGTGGTCATATGCCGCCACGGCACCTGAGCGATCACCCCATTCACTGCCGCCAGCAACTCCGGACCGTGATCGCGCACAAAACCGTGCATCACCACCGCGCCGGGAGCAATCTGTTCCCGCCATGGCGGCGGTACGGAGTCTTCAAAAAGATCGAGGGTCATCGCATAACACCTGTATTAATACACAGTATTTATTTTAACTCGCCACTGCCGATTGTCCAGTGTGATACGCGGCATTGTTGTCAGCACCAAACTTCACTAGAGTGGGCGGCAATAAAATCAATAACTTTTCAGGACAGCCCGTGATTAAAGGAATAGCGCTTTCCGTTATCGCCTCAATATTGTTCGGCGTGATGTATTACTACACTTCCACTCTGACGCCGCTCGACGGTGAGCAAGTGTTTGGCTGGCGCACCCTGCTGACCGTGCCGTTTTTGACGCTGTTTATGCTGTTTTCCGCCGACTGGCGCAAGGTCAGCGAGACGCTGTGCTGGATAAAACAACGACCGCGCCGCCTGCTGTTTCTGCCGCTGAGCTCGGCGCTGCTGGGGGTTCAGCTGTGGTTGTTCCTGTGGGCGCCGCTGCACGGCAAAGCGCTGGAGGTGTCACTGGGCTATTTCCTGCTGCCGCTGACCATGGTGCTGGCGGGGCGTTTGATCTTCCGCGACAGGCTTTCATTGCTGCAAAAACTGGCGGTTACCTGCGCCATTATCGGCGTTGGTAATGAGCTGTATCAGGTGGGCGGCGTCTCCTGGACCACGCTGGTGGTGGCGCTGGGCTATCCGGTTTACTTTATTTTGCGCCGCCGTTTCGGCACCGACAACCTCGGTGGGCTGTGGTGTGAATTGACATTGATGTTACCGGTGGCCGCCTGGTTCGCCTTCGGTGGCAACGGGCCGCTGGCGGCGCTGAGCATCAGCCCGGCGCTCTATTGGCAAGTTCCGCTGCTGGGGATAATCAGCGCCGCCGCGCTGGTGTGTTATATCCTGGCCAGCCGCCTGCTGCCGTTCAGCCTGTTCGGCCTGCTGAGCTACGTAGAGCCGGTGCTACTGGTGATCGTGGCGCTGCTACTTGGCGAAAGCATCGGCCGGGATGAATGGCTGACCTATATTCCGATCTGGCTGGCGGTGCTGTTACTGGTATCGGAGGGCGCCCGTCACCTGGTTCGACGGCGACGGGCCTTGTGATTAATGTGACAGTGCAACTTTTTCATTTCATTGATTATAAACAGATAAAAGTTGTGACATCGTCACCTTGTTGCCAATAACGACCGCCAAAACGGCGGCCAGCGTGGCAATGCGGCGTGAGATGTTTTAGCAGTTCGAATGCAAAGGTTTGTTGCTGTATATCAACCGCCACCAGGCGTGCATCGAGAAAATCAAAATAGCTACGTACCTGTGTGTACAAGGCTTTGAACAGGCTTTCTTTGGCGGAGAACACTAGCGTCAGCAGCCAGTTGAATGCCTGCGGTTGGGCGCGCAGGTATTCATATTCCGTCTCGCTGATGATAGCCCCCCATAGCTCCTCCGCCCGTGCCGTGGGGATTAACGTTTCAACGTCCAGCCCCACGCCACCCAGCCCGCTCTCCCGGTGTACGGCGCAGAGCGCGGTATCCGCATTATGGCTGATTGCCCCTGCGATGCCCTGCGGCCACTGCGGCGCACGGTCTTCCCCGCGCAACAACGTGAAATCAGCAAGCCCCAGCGTAGCCAGCAACTCCCGCGCCAGGTAACGCCCGGCCAGATACTCCGCCCGCCGCTTCGGCACGGCACGGGCCAGATGTTCGGGGATGCTCATGCCAATGGCGTCGAAACAGCCATCCTGATAGTTCGCCAAAGAAAAGCGGCAACGGGCAACCCGTCCTGGGTAATCATCCAGGTTCAGCCATTCAATGCTGGGGATAAAAGAAGAGAACACAGGTTGTCCATGTTGGGAGCGTAGCAATGACGCTTCAGTTTTTGTCATCAACCTCATGACGTAAGGCACGTAACTGGATCAATAACTCAGGTAGGGCCGTTTGCACCGTAGCCCAAACCACATCGAGGTTAATATCAAAATAGCCATGTGCAATTCGGTTACGCATGCCTCGCATACTGCGCCAAGGCACTTCCGGGTGCTGTTGAGTAAATAGCTCATTATTGTCCATCACTTTGGTGGCGGCTTCACCTATGATGATCAGACTCATTATTACTGCCTGTTGGGTGCGTTTATCGTCAAGAAAATCTTCCTGGCTCACACCATCAACAAAGTTGCATGCATCTGAAGCGGCCCGTACCATATGATCGAGGTAATCGCCAAGCCGATTCTCGTTCATACTGGTCTTGCCTCGGCAAGAATCTTAGCCCGAAATTTGACCGGCAAGTCGGCAGGTGTCAATAGGTCAACCTGAATCCCCAACAACGCCTCGAGTTCGGCCTGCAAGCCACCCAAGTCAAACATTGTCGCACCGGGTAGTGCATCCACAAGCAGATCAAGATCGCTGCCGTCTCTGTCAGTTCCATTTAGCACCGACCCAAAGACGCGCGGATTTGCAGAATGAAACAGCCCTACCGCTTCGCGAACAGCATGACGTTTTTCAGCTAATACGATTGATGGCCGCATCGGTTAACCCTCCCAGGCAAGACTTACTTAAATGCTAGGTGATTGGCGGGGGTGTTTCAAGCGTAATCATCCAAACAGGATCCTCTCCCCCGCAACCGGGAGAGAGGAATGGCGGGATTACAGAATGTCTTTCATGGTTTTTTCGAAGTCGCTCCAGGCGCAGTAGCCCTGCTTATCCACCGGGCAGCCTTTCAGCGCCAGCGTCACGCGCTGCGGCGGGGTTTTCAGCGTCAACGGGCTGGCATTGCGCAACTGGTCGGTCGATTGATACACGTACTCAATCTTCAGCAGGTCACGATCGTTTTTCTTGTCGTGCCAGCGTTGGAACACCAGCTTGCCGCCAATCGGCGTTTTCTCGTATTGATGCGGCAGTTGATATGGCTGGAACTCCATCGCCGACAGCAGCGAAGCAATGTTGGAATCGTGACCGACCAACACCGTCACTTTCGGGGAGTCCGGCTTGCGCTCACCAATCAATGCGCCGTTGATGTAAGTCAGCAGCGGCTTGGCCACGTTCTGCGCCACCACCGGCGAGGTGAATAGCGAATCCTGATAGCCGTCTTTCAACTGCGCCAACTGCTTCCACTGCTGCGGCGTGGTGATTTTGCCCCAGGCCACGTCCTTCATCGGGAAACCTTCGTAATATTGCAGCATAAAGGCATCCACCAGCGAGTTCCCCACCCGTAACGGGCCGGCGACGCCCGGCTCTTTGCCCGGCACTGCGCTCATTTTGCTGGCTTCTTTGGTCAGATCGCAGCGCTTGTCGGTCTTACAACTGTTGGAGTCTTTGTAATCGATGATTTTCGCCAGCTGTTTATAGGCCGCATCCAGCTTCAGCGAGGCCAGCTCTTTATTCATCGCCCCCAGCGCCTGCTGATTGAAAGCGTCGCTGTTGTCGGTGATGATCGGGTTAAAGGTCGGATCCATCTCCCCCATTTTGTCCTGATGATGCACGCTGATGTCGCAACCCGGGAAAGCGCCGTTGGTAAAGAACTGCGCGGTCGCTACCGTGCGCTGCAGGCTGTTGGCATAAACGTAAACGCTGCCGGCCGTTGGGCAGCCTTCCTGCGGCAGAACGCCGGTTTGCTTGAGCCAGGCGTTAAAATAGTGGCCCATATAGACTTCCAGAACCCCGCCCTTGGTGGTCAGCAGGCCACCCGGCGTGTCCCAGGCCGGCCAGGCTTTAGGCGTGGACTGTGCCAGCACGCTGCCGTTATTGGCCAGCGGCGCACGCAGGTTATGGCGACTCATCACCAGCACCTGATCCAATTGATAGTCGTTGGTTTCTGCCAGGGCAGTCCCGGTGATTAATAACGGCAAGCACAGCAATAAGGCTTTTCTTTTCATCCGCAGAGGCTCCAGGAATATGATTATTTTTAGTGTGTTAGCGTTTGCCTCGCTATGATGGAGAGGTTAACGGGGAAAGTGTGTGATGGATATCACAAGGAAAGGTCTGCCCAGCGGCCATCCGCAGATGGCCGCCATTAACTCAAAAACTTACAGCCACAAACGCATGATTGGCCAACCGATCATCAGCAGCGCGGCGATATACACCACGCCGAGAATGCCGCCCATGCGCCAGTAGTCTTTCGATTTCACATAGCCGCAGCCGTAGATGATCACCCCCGGACCAGTGGCGTAAGGCGTCAGCACGCCCATGATGCCGATCGACAGCACCAATAACATCGAGAGTTCCTCCATCGGCACCCCCGGCAGCCCCTTGCCGACCGCCAGGATCACCGGCAGCATGGTAGCGGTGTGCGCCGAAAGGCTGGCGAACAGATAGTGGGCAAAGTAGAACACCAACACCAGCGCCGCCACCGTCATCTCCGGTGAGAAACCGTCCAGATGGGTGCTCATGGTCTCGGCGAACCAGTCGATAAAGCCGGAGCGCGTCAGGCCGTTGGCCATCACCACCAGCGTCGCCAGGTTAACCAGCGTGTTCCAGGCGCTGGAATATTGGGTGATCGCCTTCCACGACACCACATTCAACGCCAGCATCAGCGATACCGCCAGCAGGCAGACCGTGGTGGCATTCACCACCTTACCGCCAAACACCCACAGACACAGGCTAAGCAGCACCAGACCAATCAGCTTGATTTCCTGACGCGTCAGCTTGCCCATCTCGTTCAGCGCGGTATTGGCCCAGGTCGCCACTTCACTGCTGTGGGTCACGCCCGGTTTGTACAGGTAATAGGAGATCAACGGCGCGATAATCAACAGCAACAGCCCAACCGGCAGGAAGGCCAGGAACCACTGCATCCAACTGATATGCACGCCGGCAATCTTGCTGACGAACTCGATCCCCAGTACGTTGGGCGCGGCACCGGTGACGAACATTGAGGAGCTGATGCTGGTCCCCACTACCATCATCCACATCAGGTAGCCGCCAATACGGCGCGAGGAAGGGTCATTGGGGAACGAGTCGAACAACGGCGGCAGGTTTTTCACCACCGGGAACACGGTACCGCCGGTACGCGCGGTATTGGACGGGGTAAACGGCGCCAGCAAGATATCGATGATCACCACCGCATAGCCGAGCGTCAGGGTACGCTTACCCATAAACTTCACCATAAATAGCGCGATACGCCGCCCCAGCCCGGTAGCCTCGTAGCCAAGCGCGAAAATAAATGCACCGAACACCAGCCACACGGTAGTGCTGGAGAACCCCGCCAGCCCCCATTTCAGCGCCTCTTTACCGGCCTTAAAGCCCGGTTCTGCCAGTTCCTGCGCACCAAACAGCACCCAGTTGGCGCTCAACACGCTGAGGGTCACGGCGATAAAACTGATCGCCGTCGCCGGGATCGGCTCCAGGATCATGCCGACAATCATTGCCACAAAAATAGCAAAGTAACGCCAGGCCTGCGGCGGCATCCCTTCCGGGGCGGGTATCCAGAGCAGGATCGCCAACACCAGCAGCGGTGCCAGCGTTTTCCAGACTTTTTCCTTGGTTTCGGACATAAAATTCTCCTGAAGACGGGTTATTGTTTTTAGTTCGCTAACTGCGCCAGCAGCCAGGTGACGATTAACAGGTCGGCGCTACCGCCGGGGCTGAGATTGCGCCTGATGCATTCGGCGTCGAACTGCCGCAGGCGATCAATGCCCTGCTCGCCCTGCGCCCCGCCCTTAGCCAACAACTCTGCGGCGCGTTGCTGCAACCAGCGCAAGCCTTCGATGCCGCCGCGTGACGCGACGTTGGTGTCGTCGTTGTGAGCCATCAGCCACAGCAGGCTGTCCATCAGCGCCGTCTGCTCATCACAGCCGGCGTTCAGCCGTTGTCGATACAGCGGCAGCGCGCCGTTGATCACCCGCTCGAAGCCGGACTCGGCCTCGCCGCGAGCGCCGCTCAGGCCATGTTCGGCAAACAGCCGCTGACCGGCAGTCTGTAACGCGTTGTGCTGTTGCAGCTCACGCGCTACCAACCCGTGACACATTGCCGCCACCTCGGCGCACAAGGTTTTGGCGTTAATAGGGTGTTGTCGCTGGTAACGACGGCCGAAGGCGGCACACAACAGGCCGAGAGAAAACACGCTGCCTTTATGGGTGTTGACGCCGCCGGTGGCCTGGAACATATGGGTTTCACAGGCCAGCCCCAGCGGCCGCAGCCGCAATAGCTGCTCGGCCACCGGGCGGAAGGCATCGTCGCGGCCCTGGCGGACAAAGCGCGGCAGCCAGATGCCAATGGCGCGGGCGCTACGGTAGAAATGCCCGAGGTTCATATCCCGATGAGCCCCGTTGTTGTGACGATCCACCAGCCCCGGTTTGGGGGTCAGATTCACTTCCACCAACAGCGCGCGGTAGGCGGCGTGGGCGAAGTCACCGATCTTCGTTTGTGGCGCATAGCTGACCGGCTCAGCGGGTAGCGAGTGCATCATTGAGCATCCTTTCCATTTCCTGCAGTAGCTGTTCACTGCCGTGCTGCCGTTGACGGGCGCAGAGTTTGGCCGGTTGGCTGCACAGCAGACAGCGACGCTCCGCCAACCCCAGATCGCGGCGCGACAAAATGCGCCCCTGTGAGTCCAGCACGTCGATATCCCACAGTCGGCCAATCGGCTGCTGCACTTCCAACTGGATAGCGCAGTCTTTCACCCGCTGTGCGTCTGCCTGCAACGCCACAAAACCCTCGCAGCCGGTGGACAGCGCCAGCGTTTCGGCCTGCAGGCAGTGCCAGCCCTGCTCGCCCCACATTTGCTGCAGCGCCTGCCAGCCCAGGTTGAAGATATTGCGCGTCAGCGCGCTGTCTTTTACCGCGCCGGGCACCACCAGCGTCAACACCAGCAAGGTGGACTGATGCTGCGCCAGCCACGCCTGTTGCCGGGCCTGACGGCATTCACGGCTGGTGAGCAATTCCGGCAGGCTGACTGCGCGGTTGGCGGCCAGTTCGGGAGGGACGTTAGCCATGGGATTACTCCGCCACCTGATGCACCACGTCGATCACCGAACCGTCGCGATAGCGCACTACCGCCACCACCTTGTCGGTAAAGACGATCGGCTCAGGTTCACCGGTCAGTAGCAGCGCGCGCTGGCGCAGCCAGTCGATGCTGACCACCGGCAAACCGGCTTCTTGCAGCCGCTGCGCCAATTCCGGCCGAGCAGGATTGACGGCAATACCATGATCGGTAACCAGAATGTCGATGCTGGAGCCGGGCGTGACACAGGTGGTGACCTGCTCGACCAGCGTTGGGATACGCCCGCGCACCAGCGGTGCCACGATGATCGCCAGCCGCGCCGCGGCTGCGGTGTCACAGTGGCCACCGGAAGCTCCGCGCAGCAGACCATCGGAACCGGTCAGCACGTTAACGTTAAAACCGGTGTCGATTTCCAACGCGCTCAGCACCACCACGTCAAGCCTGTCGACTGAAGCCCCCTTCGAGCTGAAGTTGGCGTATTGATTGGCACTGATTTCTATGTGATTGGGGTTACGCGCCAGCGACATCGCCGCCGCACGGTCGAAGCTCTGCACGTCCAGCAGCCGGGTGATCAGCCCTTTTTCATGCAAATCCACCATGGTCGAAGTAATGCCACCGAGTGCGAAACCGGCGCGGATACCGCGCGCGCGCATTTTGTCTTCCAGAAAACGCGTCACCGCCAGTGAGGCGCCGCCGGTGCCGGTCTGCAGCGAGAAACCTTCGGTAAAGTAGCCGGAACCGGCGATCACTTCGGCGGCCCGACGGGCAATCAGCAGTTCACGCGGGTTGGAGGTCATGCGCGTGGCGTCGGCACCAATCTTGTCGGCGTCGCCCACCCTTGCCAGTTGAACGATCAGATCCACCCGATCCTGCGCCAGGCTGGCCGGATGATGCGGATAAGGCACAATCGCCTCGGTCAGCAGCACCACGGTGCCCGCCGCGTCGGCATCCACTTTGGCGTAACCCAGCGAGCCGCAGCAGGCTTCGCCGCTGTAGCCATTGGCATTACCGAACTCATCGCAGGCCGGTACCCCGAGGAAGGCAACGTCGATGCTCAATTCGCCGGATTCGATCAGGTTGACCCGACCGCCGTGGGAGTGGATTTGTACCGGTTCGGCCAACAGGCCGCGTGAGATGGCGTCCGCCAGCGGGCCGCGCACGCCGGAGGTATAAATACGGCTCACCACCCCGTTGCGGATATGGCCGACCAGCGGCGCATGGCATTCGCTCAGCGAGCTGGAAGCCAGCGTCAGGTTACGGAACCCCATCGCCGCCAGCGTTTCCATCACCTGATTTAGCGCCAGATCGCCACCGCGAAACGCATGGTGGAAAGAAATGGTCATGCCATCCTGCAATCCGCTGCGGCGCACCGCCTGTTCCAGCGTGTCGCAGCGTTTGATATCACGGGGTTTGCTCGCCTGCTGGTTAGCCTTGGAGGACGCCTGATAGCAGCGCAACTCCGCCAAATTATTCAGGGTCATCAGTCGTTGTTGGCGTTTCATTATGCTTCCTCTCCATGCTGAACCGAGGCTTCGCGGATGCCGGAAAGCGCTGCACGCTGCAGCACCAACCGTGCGCGTTCAATCACCGGGCTGTCGACCATCTTGCCGTTGAGCGACACCACGCCGCGCCCCTCCTGCTCCGCCGCCGCCGCGGCATCCACCACCCGCTGGGCATGGGCCACCTCTTTGGCGGTGGGTGCATACAGGTTGTGCAACAGTTCGATCTGCCGGGGGTTAATCAGGGATTTGCCGTCGAAGCCGAGCTGTTTGATCAGCGCCGCCTCCTGCAGGAAACCGGCTTCGTTATTGGCATCGGAATAAACCGTGTCGAACGCCTGAATGCCAGCCGCCCGAGCCGCCTGCAGCAATGAACAACGTGCGAACAACAGTTCGATGCCTTCCGGAGAACGCTCGGTACGCAGGTTGCGCACGTAGTCTTCCGCTCCCAGCGCAATGCCGATCAGCCGTGGTGAGGCATGGGCAATCGCCACCGCCTGGGTAATACCCGCCGCCGACTCAATCGCCGCCAGCAGGCCGGTGCTGCCGACCGGGCGTCCGCAGTCGGCTTCAATGGCGGCAATCTCGCGATCCATGTCCACCACGTCCTGCGCACTGTCGGTTTTCGGCAGGCGCACAATGTCCGCACCGCCCCGCACCACCGCCTGCAGATCTGCCAGGCCGTAGGCGGAATCCAGCGCGTTAACCCGCACAATGGTTTCCACTTCCTGATACAGCGGATGTTGCAGTGCGTGGTAAACCAGCCGCCGCGCCGCGTCTTTCTCACGCAGGATCACCGAGTCTTCCAGATCGAACATCAGCGCATCGGCCTGATAAATAAAGGCGTTGCTTACCATCGCCGCGTTGGCACCGGGCACGAACAGCATGCTGCGACGCAGGCGGTGTTTATTCAGCGTTTTCATTAGGCGCTCCCCAAGGCAGTTGGCCATTGTCGCAGGCACGCATCAGCGCGGTTTCCAGTCGGGCCCGCAGTACGCAGTCGAGCGCCCCTTTGTCGTCCACCATCACCTGCACCGGCTCCACCTGGTAGTGCTGCAGCACCTGCAACAGCGTCTGGCGGATGGCTTCGCCAAACTGTTTTTCCACGCTGCTGGCGATCAGCAGGTCGTGTTCCGGCCCCTCGGCGGGGGCGATGCGCACCATGACATCGCTGGATTCCAGCGTGCCGGCCATTGCTTCTCGGATAATTTTCATCTTTCACCTGATTGTGCGGATTCAAAGGGGGTGGCCGCCGGTTTGGCCCGGCGCTGCGTTTGCAAATCTTGCAGGTAATACAGGGTGTCCGGTGGCACCAGCGGCGCGGCGGCGTGAAAATCACCCGCGGCCAACAGCTTGCGCACCCAGGAGGCGGAGATTGCCGTGCCCTGATATTGCAAACGCTCAATTTCTACCAGCGCGATTGGCGGGCTGGATAATGCCGGGGTTTCCAGCCAATAACGCATATCGCGGTTGTACTTCGCGGTGACCGCGCAGAACGGTTCGTTGCCGACAAAACGGTGGGTGATGCTCAGCGCGGGTGCCAGATACTGACGAAAGATCTTCAGATCGATCTCGGTGTAGCAGTCGTCGGCAATGCCCTGATCTTTAATGAAGTAACAAGGGAAAGTGGCGCGGGAAATGACGTATTGCGAGCCTTCATGCACCGTCAGGTTGGCAATGTCTGCCGTGCCTGCCAGCACCAGTCGCCGCCGGTCTTCATAGCTGAAACGCGAGGTGTTTTCCTTGACCAAAAACAGGTGCAGCCAGTCGCACTTTTCGGCCGCCTGGCGCACCAGATATTGGTGACCACGGGTAAAGGGGTTGGCATTCATCACAATGCTGCCAATGCGCTTGCCCGGCTGCCGCTGACCCGCCAGTTGGGCGGCATAGCGCTTCAGGCGGCACGGGCTGTTTTCCATCAGCACCACGATGCCCGGCACCTGGGCTATCGGATAAAAACCACACTGGCGGAACAGCGGTTCATTTTGGATTTTGGTATAGATAAATAGCTGGGTGTGGTGGCGTTCATACGCCAGATTCACCAGTTCGGTCGCCAGCCGCAGTGCCAAGCCTTCGCCACGCATTTGTGGGCTGATAGCGACGCACTTGATAATATTGTCTGCTATGCCGCCGCAGGCGACCAACTTATCGTTTTGCGTAACGGTAATAAATATTTCAACCGTCGTATCAATATTCAGATCGTTACTCCGCAGGAAGGTATTAATCTGCGCAATATTTTTATGATCTGATCTTTTCACTCGGTCAAATATGGCATCGCCCAACATATCACACTCTCTGGGTTAACTAATAAATAACAAATAAAACAGAAAACGAACATCAATTAACATTCCGACGGGGAATTAAAACCTTAAAAACCATAAAGATAAAACAGTTAAAATCATGGCCCGCATTTGATTAAACGATAGTAATCAGAAAAAAATAGCCAATTATTGACCTGTTTCACAAACCACCTCTGGTTAATAAGTTATTTAATGTTCTTTATTTACTTAATTATTTTTATGGTGTTTATTATTGAGATAATCTTTATTTTACGCGGCAATTAACTTACATTTTATTAGCATGTTGATTGCATATTTAAAGACGATGGGGAGACGAGATTCACTATGGAATGGTTGAATATACTGATCGTCGAAGATGAGACGCCGCTGGCGGAGATGCATGCGGAGTTTATCCGGCAGAACGGCGGTTGTCGGCAAATCTGGCTGGCCGGTACCCTGGCGCAAGCCCGTATGATGACTGAGCGCTTCAAACCGGATCTGATCCTGCTGGATAACTTCCTGCCCGATGGCCAGGGCATTGAGCTGCTGCGTGAGCTGACCCTGAGTGGTTATGTCGGCGGCATCGTGTTTATAACCGCCGCCAGCGATATGGATACCGTGGCCGAAGCGCTGCGTTACGGGGTGTTCGATTACCTGATCAAACCCTTGGCCTATGATCGTCTGGCCCACACGCTGCTGCGCTTTAGCCAGCGGCGTCTGGCGCTGAAAGACAAAGCGCGACTTAGCCAGCACCGCATCGATCAGATGTTCAACACCTACGCACGCGGTGAACAGCAGGCTGCGCTACCAGCGGGCATTGATGAACTGACGCTGGTAAAAGTCCGCGCCTTGTTCGATCACGCCTCCAGCAGCCACACCGCTGAAAGCGTTGCGCAAAAAATGGGGCTAAGCCGTACCACCGCACGCCGCTATCTGGAGTTTTGTACCGCCGCCCAGCAGCTGCGTGCAGAAATCATTTACGGCAAAGTGGGCCGTCCGCAGCGGATTTATCGCCCCAACCTGCCAGAATAAGCGGTTATTTGATCGCCCCTGCAAGCTTGAATGTATACCCTATAGCTTTCAAGTCGCAGCTAGGCGCCCAGCTCGCTCATCCCCAGGCGCTTACTCGAGTAAGTTACTGGGGTGACAAATCTGCCAGGAGCAGATTTGAACGCTGCTTGCAGCGGCCCCGAAGGGGTGTGGCCCATGGACGGGCCACATAACTGAGTGCAGGTAACAACGCTGCGGCTTGAAAGATGACGGGTATAACCGCTTTACTTTTTTGGTACTCATCAGCATCTTATTCGGCATGATGCCTCTATAATCTGCCGACAGGACGATCGCCGATGAGTAGCCTGCCCTATCCTTCCCTGAAAGACCTCCTCGCCCGCCGGGACTGGCAAAATCCGGCCTGTACCCATTATCAGCGGCTGGCTGCACATCCGCCTTTCTCGAGCTGGCGCAACCTGAATGCCGCCCGTGATGACAAGAGCAGCGAGAGCCGGCAAATATTGAACGGCGACTGGCAGTTCAGCTATTTCGATAAGCCCCAGGCGGTACCCGACGGTTGGTTACAACAGGACCTGGCCGACGCAGATACTCTTGCGGTGCCGTCCAACTGGCAACTTGCCGGTTATGACGCGCCGATCTACACCAACGTCCGCTACCCGATCCCGGTCAATCCGCCACAGGTACCAGAGGAAAACCCGACCGGCTGCTATTCGCGGCAGTTTACCGTCGACCCTGCCTGGCTGGCGGAAGGCCAGACGCGCATCATTTTTGACGGCGTCAACTCGGCGTTTTATCTGTGGTGCAACGGCCACTGGGTCGGTTATTCACAGGACAGCCGCCTGCCCGCCGAGTTTGATCTCAGCCCCTGGTTGCAGGCCGGTGAGAACCGACTGGCGGTGATGGTGCTGCGCTGGTGCGATGGCAGCTATCTGGAAGATCAGGATATGTGGCGCATGAGCGGTATTTTCCGCGACGTCAGCCTGCTGCATAAACCCGCCACGCATCTGAGCGATATCCGCATCACCACCCCGCTGTATGACAGTTTCCGCCGTGGCGAACTGGTGGCGGAAGTTCACATCAACCAGCCCACGCAGCACCGGGTACAGTTGCAGTTATGGCGTGATGGTCAACTGGTTGGGGAAAAAACTCAGGCATTCGGCAGTGAAATTATCGACGAACGCGGTGCCTATGAGGATCGCACTACCCTGCGCCTGCCGGTGGAACAACCAGCGTTGTGGAGCGCGGAAACACCCACGCTGTACCGCGCAACCGTCACCTTGCTGTCGCCGGAAGGAAAAATTATTGAGGTGGAGGCCTATGACGTCGGCTTCCGCCAGGTGGAAATCAGCAATGGACTGCTGAAGCTTAACGGCCAGCCCTTGTTGATCCGCGGTACCAACCGCCACGAACATCATCCACAGCACGGCCAGGTGATGGACGAGGCCACCATGCGCCATGACATCCTGCTGATGAAGCAACACAACTTCAACGCGGTGCGCTGCTCACACTACCCGAACCATCCATTGTGGTACCGGCTATGCGATCGCTACGGGCTGTATGTGGTGGATGAAGCCAATATTGAAACCCACGGCATGCAGCCGATGAACCGGTTGTCTGACGATCCGCTATGGTTGCCGGCAATGAGCGAACGCGTAACCCGCATGGTGCAGCGTGACCGCAACCACCCTTGTATTATTATCTGGTCGCTGGGTAACGAATCCGGTCACGGCTGCAACCACGACGCGCTGTATCGCTGGGTGAAAACTCAGGAGCCTACCCGCCCGGTTCAGTACGAAGGCGGCGGGGCCAACAGCGCCGCCACCGATATTATCTGCCCGATGTATGCGCGGGTGGATCAGGATCAGCCGTTCCCCGCCGTGCCCAAGTGGTCAATCAAAAAGTGGATCGGCCTGCCGGATGAGCATCGCCCGCTGATCCTGTGTGAATACGCTCATGCGATGGGCAACAGCTTCGGGGGTTTTGACCGCTACTGGCAGGCCTTCCGTCAGTATCCGCGCCTGCAGGGTGGCTTCGTCTGGGACTGGGTCGATCAGGCACTGACCCGCAGTGATGAAAACGGCAACCCTTACTGGGCTTACGGTGGCGACTTTGGCGACACGCCGAACGATCGACAATTCTGCCTTAACGGTCTGGTATTCCCCGACCGCACACCCCACCCAGCGCTGTTTGAAGCGCAACGCGCACAGCAATTTTTCCAGTTTACCTTCGACGCCGAAACGCTGACGCTGACCGTCAACAGCGAGTATCTGTTCCGCCAAACCGATAATGAACGGCTGAACTGGCGGCTGGAACTCGATGGCACGGAGCGCGCCAGCGGCAGCTTCGATCTCAACCTGCTACCGCAGAGTAGCGCCAGCTTCCCACTGCTCGAACGCTTGCCGATGCTCCATCAACCCGGCGAACTGTGGCTGAATGTCGAAGTGGTGCAACCGCTGGCCACCGACTGGTCCGAAGCCAACCATCGCTGCGCCTGGGACCAATGGTTGGTGCCACGCACGCTGCATTTTGCACCACCAGCAGTGGCCGGTTCAGCGCCACAGCTGAGCCAAAATAACCAAACTATCGACATAACCCGTGGCCATCAACGCTGGCAGTTTACGCGCCACGACGGCTGCCTGAGCCAATGGTGGCAACATGACCACTCTCAACTGCTGACGCCACTGCGCGATAACTTTATCCGTGCGCCGCTGGATAACGACATCGGCATCAGCGAAGTCGAGCGCATCGATCCCAACGCCTGGGTAGAACGCTGGAAGCTGGCGGGCATGTATCGGCTGGAGGAGCGCTGCACGCTGTTGCAGGCCGATCAATTGAGCGACGGCGTGCGGGTGGTGAGCGAACACCTGTTCGAAGCCGATGGGCAAACGCTGCTGCGCAGTCGCAAACAGTGGCTGTTCGACAGCGAGGGCGCCGTCAGCATCAGCGTCGACGTCGATATTGCCGCCAGTCTGCCGCCACCGGCACGTATTGGCCTGAGCTGCCAACTGAAAGAAATTCATCCACAGGCGCAATGGTTGGGGCTGGGCCCACATGAGAATTACCCGGACCGCCGCCTCGCCGCGCAATTTGGGCGTTGGCAGCAGCCGCTGGAAGCGTTGCACACGCCGTATATCTTCCCCGGCGAGAACGGGCTACGCTGCGAGACCCGCAGCCTGCAGTACGGTGGCTGGCACATCGACGGACGGTTCCACTTTTCGCTCAGCCGCTACGGCCTGCGCCAGTTGATGGAATGCAGCCACCAGCACCTGCTGCAACCGGAAGCCGGTACCTGGCTCAGCCTGGACGGTTTCCACATGGGGGTGGGCGGTGACGACTCCTGGAGCCCGAGCGTTAATCAGGACTACCTGCTCAGCGGCAGCCATTACCATTATCAACTGCGTCTAAAACGCGCAGAACGGAGCTAAATCTGCCAAAAGCTCAACGGGTTGCGCATTCTGTAAGCAAACAGTCACAGAATGCGTAATCCGCCTTTGACATGCTGCCAACACCCCGTTATGATTCCGGCCGTTCAAACGATTCCTCTGTAGTTCAGTCGGTAGAACGGCGGACTGTTAATCCGTATGTCACTGGTTCGAGTCCAGTCAGAGGAGCCATATTAGAAAAGCCCGCTTAAGGAAACTTAAGCGGGCTTTTTGCTTTTGTTTTGGTGGATGGCTGCTACGAGCGAGAAACGGACATGGGCTTTAACATTAAAGGCCACGGCTTGACTACCGAAACCATGATGATCTCCTCCCAAAGTAAGTATACCCATAAATACTCACTCAATTAATATCATAGTACTACCGTTGACTGGGGCTAAATTTTATTAAAGTATTTACGAGTTATTCCCCATGTTTTCACCAAAACATGCTTCACCTCATCTGCAGTCATGGCAACTGGTTTTCCGTGCCTCAAATCATCAGAAAATATTTTTACTTCATCAATTTCAGCTCGTGAACAGTCAGATGTTTCTCTAAACGATTTCCAATGATAACGTTCTTCTTTGATAGTTATATTTTTCAAAAGTGAATTGTGATTTTTTAAACTTTCAATTGCTCTATAACAGTAAAATGCAGCATCATCAGCATTTCTCAAAGCGCTCATCAAGTCATTAAGAGCTCGACTAAGTAACACGCCTGCTTGACCATAAGTCTTAGGTAAACCTTCATTAAGTGTTACGAATAAGTCTACGGCACCCCAAAATTCTTGTATGTCTGTATTTGCAACACCATATACATAATCCACAGAGAGATCGTCGTTATAAACCCGGTCAACCTTAATGTCATAATATACACCCGAATAAAAACCCAATAGAGAAAGATAGTTCTGAATAATGTTATGAGTGATATTTCTCAAAGTCATAATATCAACATTCTCTTCTAAACGCACTATTGCAAGCAACTGATTATTTACAATTGAACACTCAAATACCCCCTCACTACCGCTGATTAGATTTATTTTTAGAGAGAAGCTATAAGACATTTGTGCACGTTCAGGAAGCACAACACCTATAAAGGTATATTTAAACTCCATTTTCCCCTCCATATTTATCTGCGTGTTTAGATATACTAAGCTAACTTCTAGGTGAAAAATATCAACTCAGACCCAAGGCATCGTTAGTTTGACATTGACTTCCTGAGACTGCAACTTGAGTACCGTGGGTATAGCTAAGTCTGCTTTTTGCACGACGCTGAGTGGCCTTGGATGCATGATGACTGCTATGAGCGAAGTGTGGAAGTTCATAATTTATTACTGCCAAGGGCATTAATAACATTTTTGTGTGTTAATCAACGAGGAGTATGTCACCTCTGTTTAGGTGGGCAAATTAAGTGCGCCACTACATTATATAATCAGTGACCATAGTGAATAAAACTGTGAAAAGCTATAAAACCTCTCTAATTTTAACTTAATTTGTTGATATTTTAATCAAATAGTGATAAATAAAAATTTTTAGTACAAAGATGGATTTTAAAATGGAATGGAGATTTTTAGGTTCCATATCAGATGCTAGGAAGTCTGGCTGTAGTGGAGTTTATCTTATCGTTCATCAAGGGCTTTTTAATCGCGTTGTCTATGTTGGGGTGAGTTGTAATGTAGGGCGAAGGATAAATGAACATTTTGAAGGTTACCTGAGAGGAAACCGAACAATTTACAATGCAGGTCACAATGATGACGTGTATCGTTTTATGTCAAGTTATAAAATCCACAACCATATAAAATACTACAAATCACTAGCAAAGGACTATAAAATATGGGCATCAACAACAGTACATTTTGATACACCTAAGAATATATTAGCAAAAAACCAGGATTTTGATGCCACTTGGAAGAGCATTGCATTTGAAACATATATCCCTCAACTGAAAGTATGGGCCCTTCCAATGGCTAATTACTGTTATTCAAATGCAACTAGAATTGAAAGTGTAATCCAGACAAAAATTATTAAAGCTTTTGATCTGAGAGGTTTTTTTAATGTTAAACCCTTAAGTATTTTAGGAAAAATTGAACACCCCCATTTAGAAAAGATTAGAGATTTTATTATCGATTCTCCCGATGTGGACCTGGCATCCCAACTTATTTTTAGCAACTTGTACACTAAAGAGACTGATAGCAACTTTAGTAAAGAGTTTTTTTCACAATTTGAAAGTGAAATTTCTCAAAGGGTAAATAAAAATCAGAAAAGGCGAGAGGTTTGGGACTATAAGATCTCTCTTTATAAAAACCATGGCAAACCTTGGACTTTAAAAGAGATGGAAAAACTAAGAGTCATGCTAGTAGATTTTGATCTGTCCCCAACAGAAATATCTGATTACCTTGGAAGAGAACCTCGCTCAATCTCTAAAAAAATAAGCGAAAATGATAAAATTACCAATAATAAGTGGCGAGAGAGCGTCGGATGGTTGTGACGTAGCATATTGACTGAAATAAACTCATCAAGCAACGTCCGTTCTTGGCACAGAGCAGACTGTTAAAGCTCTTTGAACACAATCTCGCTTTGAGCCGACTTTTTGATGCTCGTTCTGGCTATCGGTGCGACACGAAATCAGCTTGCTGTTTGCCGCAGTCCTGGGTTATCTGTTTCTCGGTGAAATACTCACGTTCAGCAAAATACTGGCGAGCACGGTGAGTGCTACCGGCACGCTGTTGATGGATTGACGATAACAGGAGGACTTGAAATGCCTGACTCCCCTACTATTGCTCTGATTGGTCCCGGTGCGATTGGTACCACTATCGCTGCTGCATTGCACGAAATCGGCCGCACGCCACTACTTTGCGGGCGCACCGCGCACCCACAATTAATTCTGCGTCACGATGAAGGTGAAGTGGTGGTTCCTGGTCCGGTATTGAGCAGGCCGCCGACCAGCACCCAACCCTTCGATCTGGTCTTTGTGGCGGTGAAAACGACCCAGGTGGCTGAGAGCGCCCATTGGCTTGCCGCGTTATGCGATGAAAACACTGTCGTGTGTGCGCTGCAAAACGGTGTCGAACAGAAAACTCTGTTGGAACCCTATGTTAACGGAGCAACGGTACTGCCTTCGGTCGTATGGTTCCCGGCACAGCGCGAACCAGATTCCTCTGTCCGCCTGCGGGCTAAACCGCGTTTGACACTCCCGGATGTGCCGCAGGTAAAACGGGTCGTTGATGCGCTCAGCGGTAGCCGCTGCAGCGTTGAGTTGTCATCCGATTTCCTCTCGATCGCCTGGCGCAAACTATTGCAGAATGCGGTCGCGGGCCTGATGGTTCTTGCAAACCGCCGTGCGGGAATGTTCTCACGCGGGGATATCACGAAACTGGCACTGGCTTATCTGCATGAATGTCTGTCTGTCGCACGAGCCGAAGGTGCGGTACTTAGCGATAACGTTCCACAGGAGATCGTTGACGGTTTTCATCGTGCGCCTGCGGATTTGGGTACCTCCATTCTCGCCGATCGCCAGGCCAATCGCCCGCTGGAATGGGAGATACGCAACGGCGTCGTGCAGCGTTATGGCCATGCGCAGGGTATTCCTACCCCCATTAGCGACATCCTTGTTCCTTTGTTAGCGGCAGGAAGCGAAGGGCCGGGTTGAAGCAGTAAACACCAACGGCGTTTGTAGGGGGCGTTTCTCAAAGCTTTTTGACCCGTCAATGCCCCCACTACCGACACTTTCCCCCTCCCCACCCCAGATCATGAATATGCCTCATGTGGTAATGAAATTAAGTCGCTTTCACTCATTCCGTGGCTCTGGCATAAAAGATGCAATGTTAACTTACTGACAACATGAAGACTGACGAATGAGAAACCCAGTAGTTTCTGGTAAATCAAAAAGTTAGATTCAGTTTTCATACCAGAAATCAGGGTGCAAGATCACGATGAACAAAGATTTTACATTTACTATCAAGAGCAGTAGTTTCGATGAAAACTATAACCCTTCAGAAAATACGCGCATCACGACCAATTTTGCCAATTTGGCCAGAGGCAAGAACCGTCAGGAGAACCTGCGCAATACTCTGGTGATGATTGACAATCGTTTCAATACCCTGGCGCATTGGGATAACCCCAAAGGCGATCGTTATTCTGTCGAACTTGAAATCATTTCCGTTGAGATGAATATTAAAAACAATGACCATAGCTTCCCCGTCATTGAGATATTAAAAACCAACATTATTGACAAAAAGACCAATAAGCGCACTGAAGGTATCGTAGGGAATAATTTCTCTTCTTACGTGCGAGATTATGACTTCAGTGTGTTGCTGTTAGAGCACAATAATAACCAAGCCGGATTTAGCATTCCAGATGACTTTGGCAACTTGCACGGGAATATATTTAAATATTTCGTCAATTCAAATGAGTACAAAGATAACTTTAAAAAATCACCGGTAATATGTTTAAGTGTTTCAAGTAAAGACACCTATTACCAGACTGGGAATCAGCATCCTGTATTAGGCATTGAATACCAGCAAAACGATTCTTCTTTGACTGAAAAATACTTCAGCAAAATGGGCCTGCAGGTCCGCTATTTTATGCCGAAAAATAGCGTTGCGCCTTTGGCATTTTATTTTTCTGGTGATTTACTTAGTGATTACACCGTTCTTGAACTTATCAGTACCATCAGCACGATGGAGACGTTCCAAAAGATTTATCGCCCTGAGATTTACAATGCAAACTCTGCAGCCGGACAATACTATCAGCCGGCCCTGAATCACCAGGATCATTCATTAACAAAAATTGTTTATGACCGTGAAGAGCGTAGCCAGTTGGCTATTGAGCAGGGGAAATTTACTGAAGAACACTTTATCAAACCCTATAAGACTATTTTTGAGCAATGGTCTGCTCACTGCGCGCTTTGATTAACCAAAAAATAAAAGGTCATCCATTTTGAAAATATTATTACCTACTTCGACTGCCGGCAGCTTACCCAAGCCTTCCTGGTTGGCACAACCAGAGACACTTTGGTCACCCTGGAAATTGCAGGATGAGGAACTGATTGAGGGTAAACAAGATGCCCTGCGCTTGTCCCTGGAAGATCAACAACGGGCAGGCATTGATATTGTCAGTGATGGCGAACAAACGCGCCAACACTTTGTAACTACCTTTATTGAGCACCTGAGCGGCGTTGATTTTGAAAAACGGCAGACGGTCAGAATTCGTAATCGCTATGATGCCAGTGTACCGACAGTCGTCGGTGCGGTGGCCCGTCAAAAGCCGGTGTTTGTTGAAGACGCCCGGTTTTTACGTCAGCTAACCAAGCAGCCGATTAAATGGGCCCTGCCAGGCCCAATGACGATGATAGATACGCTTTATGATAGCCACTATAAAAGCCGCGAAAAACTGGCCTGGGAATTCGCTAAAATTCTCAACCAGGAAGCCCGAGAGTTAGAGGCGGCCGGTGTCGATATTATCCAGTTTGATGAGCCGGCATTTAATGTTTTCTTTGATGAAGTGAATGATTGGGGGATCGCCGCTTTAGAAAGAGCCATCGAAGGGCTTAAATGTGAAACGGCCGTGCATATCTGCTATGGATATGGCATCAAAGCCAATACCGATTGGAAAAAGACGCTGGGGTCAGAATGGCGGCAATATGAAGAAGCTTTCCCCAAACTGCAGACATCCAATATCGATATAATCTCACTGGAATGTCATAACTCGCATGTTCCAATGGACTTGCTTGAACTGATCCGCGGTAAAAAAGTAATGGTAGGCGCCATTGACGTGGCAACCAATGCCATAGAAACACCGGAGGAAGTCGCCAATACTTTACGCAAGGCACTGCAGTTTGTTGACGCCGACAAGCTCTACCCTTCAACCAACTGCGGCATGGCCCCGTTGTCTCGTCGGGTAGCCACAGGCAAGCTCAATGCGTTAAGCGCAGGCGCGGAAATCATCCGCAGAGAACTCGCCGCTAAATAACCCCGCCAAATTAGAAAAGCAGGCTTCTCCGGAAGTCTGCTTTTGGTATTTTAGCCAGGCGCTAGTGCTCAGGCTTCACTGGTTGCTCTCAGAGAACTGACAACCTCACGCGCTTCGGCGAACAGTTTTTGGTAGTGGGCTTCACCGTCGGTGATCCCCTCCTCCACGCCAATCGTATTATAGAGAAAATCGATCCTTGCATCCTCCACACCCAGATAGGCCATGCTGCCATTAATGTAATCGGTCATGTTCTTTTCCCAGCCGTACTTAATGAATCCTGACTGTGAACCGCCCACCAAAGCCAGCCAGCGGATCTTTTTATCCTTCAGGCCACTCCCTGCGCCGTAGGCCAGACCATAGTTCCAGACGCGTTCCAGATAACCTTTAAGCATTGCCGGAAAGGCATACCACCATACGGGGAACACCAGAACCAGTGTGTCCTTATCCTCCAGCTCATTGAAAAGCCGATGCACTTCTTCAGAATAGGTTTTCTGCGGATTATCCCAGTCCGGCTCATCTTCCACCCTGAGTATCGGATCAAAATGGCTGCGGTAGAGATCAAGGCTGGAAACATTGTAGCCCTGACGCGCCGCTTCGCTCTGCATCTCACCCACCACCTGCGCGGTTAAAGAATCGGGACGCGGATGGGCCCAGATAAAGTAAATATTATTTAATTTCATATAATTACCCTAATTATCCGTGAAAGAACTATTACTTTACGGCCGCAGGATAGTTGTGTAAAACGTAGTATTTGAGATGGGTTATTGAGGAAAATTCACTAATGCAGCCGAACTTTTCAGACTTTGCTTCGTTTATTGCCGTCGCACGCTACAAAAGTTTTCGGGAGGCGGGTGATGAGCTGGGGTTATCCGCCTCCGCCATGAGTCATTCCATCAAGCAGCTGGAGCAGAGATTAAAGGTCCGTTTATTCAATCGCACTACTCGCAGCGTGGCGCTGACTGAAGCGGGATTAACCCTTTTTGAACGGCTGCGCCCGGTGTTTGATGAATTCAATACCATACTCGACGAAATGAATTGCTTTCGCGATGCCCCAATGGGCACTCTGAAAATCAATACTTCACGCCTGGCCTCACGTCTCTTTCTGTTGCCGATAATCGCCGGATTTAGCCGCAAATATCCGGACATAAAAGTGGAGATCACCACCGATGACAAGCTGGTGGACATTGTCCGACAGGAGTTCGATGCCGGGATCCGCCTGAATAACCGGGTAGAAAAAGACATGATTACCGTCCCTATCGGGCCGAAAATCAAACTGGTGGTGGTCGCCACGCCTGAATACCTTAAGCATCATCCCGCACCGACGCATCCGTGCGAGCTGATTCATCACCAAAGCGTCATTTTTCGTTTCCAGAGCGGCCGCCCTTATCTCTGGGAATTTGAAAACCCATCAGGGAAACTTGAAGTGGCTCCGGTTGGGAATATCATGCTCGACGATATGGATTCAGCGCTTGAGGCGGTTCTGCGCGGAGCCGGGCTGGGCTATCTCTATTACGAACAGGTGAAAGAACATCTGCAAAGCGGCAAGCTCGCCAAGGTCCTGGACGATTGGCTCCCCGAACGCCCATCCCTGCAACTCTATTATCCTAATCGCCAATATATGTCCGGCCCATTACGCGCTTTTATTGACTACATGAAAGAGACGCAGAGATCGGCTGAAAATAGTCATCAGGATAAGCAAATCTGATCGCGGCAGTGAGTTTACCAACCTATGAGCTCCCTCCTGTATCTCCCTCTCAGCATTTTTCGGTCCTTTCCCCTGTATGAGGCTTGTCACAAAACGCGCATGAAGTTTTAGCGTCCAGCGAACAAGTCAGCGCAGGGGAATCATTGTTAACGACCCGTTACAGCTTATCGCATTCAATTGTTAACGTTGATTCATGCGGCAAACGCATCAGCTGATGCGTTTATTGCGCTTATTTACTTTATTGACCTGATCCAGTCTGCAGAAACAGGCGCAGTAAAAGCGTCAATGACAAACTGGAGATTAAGATGCATTCCTCTAACGCCCCCATGACCCGCCGGGCCAGAATCAGCGCGATACTGCGAGTTACCTCTGGCAACTTTCTGGAGCAGTTTGATTTTTTCCTGTTCGGGTTCTATGCCACCTACATCGCCCATACCTTTTTTCCGGCCAGCAGTGAATTTGCCTCGCTGATGATGACCTTCGCGGTCTTTGGCGCGGGCTTTTTGATGCGTCCTATCGGTGCAATCGTGTTGGGTGCGTACATTGATAAAGTCGGCAGACGTAAAGGGCTGATTGTTACCCTGTCGATCATGGCCGCCGGGACCTTCCTGATTGTACTCATTCCGTCCTATCAGACGATCGGGATCTGGGCGCCGTTGCTGGTGCTGGGCGGCCGTTTATTGCAAGGCTTCTCAGCCGGTGCTGAACTGGGTGGCGTATCCGTTTACCTGGCCGAGATTGCCACCCCTGGCCGTAAAGGCTTTTACACCAGTTGGCAGTCTGGCAGCCAGCAAGTGGCCATTATGGTGGCTGCGGCGATGGGTTTCGCCCTGAATGCCGTCATGGAAGAAAGCGCCATTCGCGAATGGGGTTGGCGTCTGCCTTTCCTGTTCGGTTGCCTGATTGTCCCTTTCATCTTTTTCCTGCGTCGCAAACTGGAAGAGACCCAGGAGTTTAACGCCCGTCGCAACCACCTGGCGATGCGCGAGGTGTTTAAAACCCTCTTGGCAAACTGGCAGGTGGTTATTGCCGGCATGCTGATGGTCGCCATGACCACCACCGCGTTTTATTTGATCACCGTGTATGCACCGACGTTCGGTAAAAAAGTGCTGATGCTAAGCGCCTCTGACAGCCTGCTGGTGACCTTGCTGGTAGCGATATCCAACTTCCTCTGGCTGCCGGTTGGGGGCGCTCTGTCAGACCGTTTTGGTCGTAAACCGGTCCTGATTACCATGGCCCTGCTGGCACTGGTCACTGCGTATCCGGCACTTGGCCTGCTTGCTGAAGCCCCCAGTTTCTCCATGATGCTCACGGTGCTGTTATGGCTCTCCTTCATCTATGGGCTCTACAACGGTGCCATGATCCCGGCGTTAACCGAGATCATGCCGACGGAGGTCCGGGTTGCCGGTTTCTCACTGGCCTACAGCCTGGCGACCGCTGTCTTTGGCGGATTTACACCGGTCATTTCTACCGCACTGATCGAGTACACCGGCGATAAGGCATCCCCCGGCTACTGGATGAGTTTTGCTGCGCTATGTGCATTGCTGGCGACATTCTATCTGTACCGTCGCAGCCCATTATCTTTACAAACAGCCGCTTAAATCAGGGATTGCGTCATGCAAAAAATCTATCGTTCATTGCTCGCCACGTTGATGATTTTCTCTGTCAGCACGGGAGTACAAGCTAAAGAAGTGACCGTCATGATTTCAGGTGGCTTTAAAGCCGCACTGGAAAAACTGGCGCCACAGTTTGAAGCAAAGAGTGGCGACAAAATCATTTTGGTGTCCGGCCCCTCGATGGGTAATACGCCCCAGGCGATCCCAGCACGCCTGGCTCGCGGCGAAAATGCCGACGTGGTGATTATGGTGGGCGATGCGCTAAAAAAGTTGGAAAAGGATAACTGGATCCAGCCGGGTTCGCGCGTGGAACTGGCCGACTCGCCGATTGGCATGGTGGTCAAACAAGGTGACCCTAAACCCAATATCAAAAATGATGCAGAGCTGCGTAATACCCTGCTGCAGGCTAAATCCATTGCCTATTCTGACAGTGCCAGCGGCAGATATGTCAGCAGCCAGCTGTTCCAAAAACTGGGTATTGAAGACCAGGTGAAGGAGAAAGCGCATAAGGTTGAACGCATTCCGGTGGCATCCGAGGTGGCAAAAGGAAAATATGCGCTAGGTTTCCAGCAGGTTAGTGAACTGCTCCCTGTCCCGGGCGTAACCTTTATTGGCGAACTGCCTGACAATGTCCAGTACATTACCCGTTTTGCCGGTGCGGTCACTGCCAAAGCCGAACACCGTCAGGAAGGCAAAGCGCTACTGGATTTCCTGTCTTCCCCGCAGGCGCAAAAAACCATTCGCACCACCGGGATGAGAACCGTGAAGGCTGAACAACCGGCTAGGCAGAGTGATACTGTTCAGTGATCAATTTTTCCAGCTCAGCGGCAAGATAGGATTGCATACGTCCGCTGCGCCGGATCAGGCCGACGGTGCGCTTGACAACCGGGTCGGTCAGCGGCAGGTGAGTCAGCACCGAATGATCCGATCCCGGCATAGACATAGCGGGTACGGCGGCAATGCCGATACCCGCCTCAACCATGCCCAGCAGGGTCGTCACATGGCGGGTTTCGCAGAGGCTGGGACGCTCAGGGATGATATGCGCCAGCATCTGATCGAGCAGATTGCGGTTGCCGGAGGTTTTATCCAGCCCCACATAATCCTGCTGATAAAACTCGCGCCAGGTCAGGCTTTTTTTAGTGGCCAGAGGGTGATCGCACCTGCAGGCGGCCACATAAACATCCCCAATCAACGGCAAAAATTCGATATTGGGTTGCAGGTTTCTCGCAAAACAGATGCCGAAGTCGGCCTGCCCGCTGGTAACCGCTTCGATGACATTGCCTGCACTGCTATCGATAAGCTTAACGCGTACGCGGGGATAGCGAGCCTGGAAGCGGCGAATCACGTCGGGCATGAAGTAGTAGGCCGCTGAAGGCACCGTGGCGACGGTGACCAGGCCCGTTCTGTCCTGACTGACTTTATTGATATCTGCTAATACCAACTCAACGTTCATCAATAGTTGATCTGAACGCTCGGCGAAGGTCTGTCCATAAAGGGTTAGCGTGACACGTCTGGTGGTTCTATCGAACAGCTTAATGCCCAGCGCGGATTCCAGCTTCTCTATCCTGCGGCTCAATGCTGACTGAGAAAGGCAGATGGACTCCGCGGCAAGCCGAAAATTGCCGTATTCAACCAACGCGCGGAAGGCGTAGAGATCGTTGAGATCAAAATTTACGGGCATAGTGACAGGCAATCCTTTCGGCAGCGGCAAGGGTTTAAAGGAAAGATGATAGCCACTTATCCGACAACGGCAACACGGCAGCATAGAATAAGGAATTAATCCTGCATCTTGATAACCACTTTTCCCTTTGCATGTCCCTGGGCAAGGTAGGCAAGCGCCTCCTTTGTTTGAGCAAAGGGGAATACCTTGTCGATCACGGGTTTGATTTGTTCGGTTTCTACCAGTTTACCTATCTGGCTGAGTTGATCACCTTCTGGCCGAACGAATAGAAACGTATAGGTCAAGCCCCGCTTTTTTGAAAGACGCATAATATTGCGGCTCATAAGCCTGAAGATAAAAGTCAGAAAGAAATTTAACCCTCTAGCCCGCGCAAATTTGACATCTAACGGCCCGACGAGAGAAACAATACTTCCTCCAGGCTTAAGGATCTGGGTGGATTTTTCAATCATATCTCCCCTGGTGGTGCCAAGTACCACATCATAGCCAGCCAATACTTTTTCGAACTCTTCTTTTTTATAGTCAACGACTTCGTCAGCCCCCAGGCTCCTCACCCATTCGATATTGCCCGTACTGGTTGTCGTCCCCACGGTTGCGCCCAATTGCTTCGCCAGTTGGATAGCAACGGTGCCTATTCCTCCAGAACCTGCCGGGATGAAAACCTTCTGACCAGGCCGTAGCCTGACACGCTCGGTCAGAGCTTGCCAGGACGTAAGGCTAACCATAGGGAGCGAAGCCGCCTGCACAAAATCCAGATTTGCCGGTTTTATAGCCACAGCGCTCTCAGGCACCACGGCAAATTCGGCAAGAGACCCCGTTCCCGTATCGAAGATGCTGGCGAAGATTTCATCGCCTGGGGAAAAACGAGTCACGCGACTTCCCACGGCAATAACAACCCCAGACAGATCGCTACCCAATGTTGCGGGAAGCTTAAAATGCAGAACCGGCTTAAATATTCCGGTTGGGATCATATTGTCGATTGGATTTAGGCCCACAGCGTAAACTTTAGCCAAGACTTCATTAGCCTTGAGCGAAGGATAATCTACGTTATCAAACCCTAATTCAGGAGATTTACCGTAACGCTTAAACGTGAAGGCTTTCATCGTCTTATTATTCATTTATTTTTCCCCTGCCGTGCAGGCAGCTGAACGATTGTTCTGAGCAGGACCCTTTATTGTCTAAAGGGTTTTATATCGCTCTGCGGCTTCATCTTGTTTGATATCCGATAGCAGGGTCTGACGCGCAGCATCGAGGTTGTCCCAACGTGCGGCATTCTGCAAAGGTGGGATGGTAACGAGTTCACGCCGATCAAACCCAACCAGGGCTGCATCAACCAATTCGCCCACTTCCATCATTTGGGGCAAAGCGTTGGTGTCGATACCTGCACGTTGCCAAATTTCCGTATAAGTCCCGGCAGGGAGCACTGCCTGAACATAAATCCCCTTCTGCGACAGCTCAATATTCATGCCCTGAGACAGGAACAGGACAAAGGCTTTGGTTGCGCCATAAACCGACATTGCAAATTCAGGGGCGAGCCCGACGACGGAACTGATGTTGACGATAGCGCCCTCGCCGGCCAGCACAAACCGTGGCGTCACAGCATTAGCCAGTCGGGTTAAAGCCGTCACATTAAGCGCGATAAGCTGCTCAATTGAATCAGACGTCTGCTCTATAAAGCTGCCCGACTGCGCGATACCCGCGTTATTGATAAGAATGCCTATCCGCGTGTCATCACGTAAACGAGCTTCAACAGCCGCTAAATCATCCGCTTGCGTGAGGTCAGCAGGCAGAACGTCGACGGCAATACCGCTTTCTTGTCTCAACTGCTCGGCAAGGCTATCAAGTTTTGTCTTGTCGCGGGCGACCAGAACCAGGTCATGGCCCCGGCGTGCGAACCGTTCAGCGTATACGGCGCCAATGCCTGTGGAAGCGCCTGTAATCAGAACTGTTGGTTTGGTCATGAAATACCCTTCTTTATCAATGAGTAAATAAAATTCGCAAACTGCGATGTCTGTAGAACCCTGATTGCGGTGGCTAACGGGACTATCGTAATGATGATGATCGTAATCTAAAAAGTCAATCCGTTTGATTACGATCATCATCAATGTATACTTACGACATGAGTTTTAGGAGAAGAGGCAGAGCAATGAGGGTTTCTAAAGAGCAGGTTCGTGCAAACCGAATACGTATTGTTGAAACAGCTTCAGCGTTGTTTCGTGAGCGAGGCTATGACGGCGTGGGTGTAGCAGAGCTGATGTCTGCGGCAGGTTTAACTCATGGCGGGTTCTATAAGCACTTTGCTTCCAAGGCTGATTTGATGGCGGAGGCGATGAGCTGTGGTTTTACGCAATCCGCAGAAAATACGGCGGGTGTGAACCGGGAACAATTTGTTGAAAACTATCTCTCCCGTCAGCATCGTGATGATATGGGCAAGGGTTGTGTGATGTCGGCACTAGGTACTGATACGGCGCGCCAATCTGAATCGATTAAGGCGACGTTTGCGGCTGGCATTGAACGTCAGCTGGCTCTGTTAGCCAATGAAAATGGCGAGGGTGACTTAACGCGTGCCGACCTGATCGATACCATCGCACATCTTGTCGGTGCTCTGGTGCTGTCCCGCGCCTGCCCTGATGACTCCGCGCTGGCAGATGAGATTTTGGACGTTTGCCGCTCCCGAATTCTCAGTAAGGAAGCCCACGAGAATTGAGTTTCCGATTAATTCTGCGGGGTTGGTGTCCGAAAATCAGGCCATAACAGGCTTATTGTCACGAAGGTCACCAGATTCGCCAACAGCCCGTAATAGGTCACACTGTTAGCCTGCATTCCGTATCTGGCCATAAAATAGATGATGATGACAGCACTGGACACCATTGCCGATATCGCCCCGGTGGTTGAAGACCTTTGCCAACAAATGGCTCCAATCAGGGGGACCAACAGCACGCCAACCAGAATGGTATAAGCGACAGTCAGCGCAGTAATAACATCGCCAATCAAACTGGCGATGATCAGTATAGTGAAACCAAAGGCTAGGGTTGCGCAGCGATCTGTTTTAATTGAACATTTTTCTTTCTTAAATAAAGCGGCATAAATATCATAAACAAACAGGGTTGAGGTCGCCATCATGCAGGCGCTGGCTGTAGACATGAGTGCCGCGAGTGAAGCAGCAATGACAATCCCCCGAAGGCCTACGGGAAGCACCGTCTGTACGGCGCTCATGAATACGGCATCCGGGTTGCCAATATCGGGCAAAAACACCCGACAACTCATGCCGATAACTGCCCCCATCACGCCCCAGACAATACAATAAACCCCGGCGACGAAGCCTCCCCAGCGAGCAACGCCGGCACTTCGTGCGGTAAACATGCGTTGCCAGATGTCCTGCCCGATAAACATTCCCAGGCAGTAGATTAAAAAATAAGTAACGATATTCGGTAAGCCAATATTGTTCAGAGAGAAGAAACCCTCGGGTAAAATATCCTGCATATTTTGCCAACCACCGGCATGAATAATACTGGCAGGCATTAAGATAAAAAGTATTCCGACCGTCATCATAATAAACTGAAAAATATCAGTCATGGTTAATGACCACATCCCCCCCAGAAAAACATAAATAACCACCACCCCGCCACCGATCCAGATGGCATACAGAAAGGGGATGCCCAACAAAACCTCGATAATGCTGCCTATGGCGATAATGGAAGTAACCGCAACCATTAGGTCATAGACCATCATAATAGCCGCTCCCAACAAACGAACACGGGGACGATAACGGATTGCCAGAACCTGAGTTACGGTGTGCAAATTGAGTTTCAACAACGGGGTAACCAGAAACAAGCTCAGACCAATGAGCCCCATTCCCAGGCTAGTTGCCAGCCATAACCCAGAGATACCATATTGATAGCCGAGTCCCATACTGCCCATGGTTGCCGCACCGCCAAGTACCGTCGTGGCCATAGTCCCGGTGAACATCAACGGCGCGAGACGCCTGCCCGCCACGGCATAATCATCTCGCGTTTTTGCGCGCTTCCAGCCCAGCCACCCCACGCCTAACACCAATAACAAGTAAAGCCCAATGAGGGAGAGATCAATAACCACAATTGTCTCCTTTGCCATGTCGCTTTGGCTGATGGCCCGGAATAGCCGCGGTGCCAATATCTGGTACACCCATGTGTAATCAACGAGCTTTAAGGTGCTCGTCAGTGAAACGCCACGCCATCAATATCTTTATTGATCAAGGTTCCCGCCCGTCCATCGACCATATCAACAATATCCTCCAGCGATCCGATCACTGCCGATCTGCCACTATTGATAGAAAACTCACACGTAGCCTGGATCTTGGGCCACATTGAACCTGCCGGAAAATCCATTTCAAGCAGTGCGTGTGGATTAGCGGCTTTAATTGCTTTGCTGTCCGCCGTGCCAAAATCAGTGAAAACTCTGCTGACGTCGGTCGCGATAATCAGTAAGTCAACATCCAGCTGCTGAGCCATCAGGCTGCAGCAACGGTCTTTGTCTATAACGGCCTCCAGCCCACGGCTTTGCGAACTGAGGATGGTGACCGGGATACCGCCACCGCCGCCGGCAATAACAATCACGTCATTGTTTACCAGCGTGCGTAATGTCTCAATTTCGACGATCGCCAATGGCTGTGGGCTGGGAACAACGCGGCGGTAATATTTACCATCCGGTTTTATTATCCAGCCTTTTTCCTGCATTAATTTTTTGGCCTGTCCTTCGTTATAGACCGGCCCAATAAATTTATTGGGTTGTTTGACTGCAGGATCGTTGATATCAACCTCTACCTGAGTCAGCAAACAGGCAACCTGCCTGCCGGGCATATGATTACGTAGCTCCTGCTCCAGCATGTAACCAATCATCCCCTGGCTTTCCGCGCCCAAAACATCAAAAGGATAGGGCTCAACTTTATCGGCGTAGGACTCAGACTGCAGTGCTAATAATCCTACCTGTGGCCCATTTCCATGGCTGATAATTATCTGGTGTTTGCCATCCAGACGGGAAATAGCTTCACAGGCTATAACGATATTTCTCCGCTGGTTTTCCGCAGTCATGGCTTCCCCACGTTTTAATAGCGCATTGCCGCCTAATGCTATAAGTATTCTCATAATTATCCTCTCCTGTTCCCTGACAGATAAGAAAGGGGAAGCCCTACCCTCCCCTTTAGAAGGCTGACTATTTCATGCCCGTTCTAATGGGAAAGTCATGCAGTGAGGCCCACCGCCACCTTTGAGAATTTCCTCCAATTCAATTTCAATGGTTTTAATTCCCAAAGCAGCAAGTTGCTGGTTGGTCTCTTTATTATTTTTGAAGGTCAGTACCCGGTCATCACCCAATGCCTGCAAATTACAATGATGGCGGAATACCCCCTGTTGCGGAACATCAATCAGGGTGAATTTTCTTCTGGCAAGCAGATTTAAAAACTCATCGGGAAGCGCGGCTTTGCAAACGACCGCGACTTTCTCTGCAACAATATTAAAGCACATGTCCAGGTGAAGATTTTCACGCTTACAGAAGATAGGTACCATGGTGTAACCCAGTTCCCACATCTGGCGTTCAATGTTCTTGTAGCCGTCATAGTCCGTTCTTGCCACCACGCCCTGAGCAATAGTGTGCTCATCTATCATCCAGAAATCACCGCCCTCAAATGCCCCACTGGTACAGCGTGCAACGCAGGGGATACCAAGCTGTTTCATCTTGGCCTCATAAGTTGCCGTTTCCCCCTGCCGGCAAGGTTCGCGGAACCTCCCCATAATGAAGCCTTCCGCGACGCAGGCACCGAAATCGCGCGCATAAACCTGATAAGGAAGGTCAGGATCAGGATCCATCAATACCACTTCAACGCCGTTTTCACGATAAGCCTGAACCAGCGCATCATGTTCGCGCCGAAATGCGCTAATATCGGCTGACTCGCCTTTTTCCAGCCAGTCTTCAGTAATGACATTAATAGGCTGGAATGAAAAATGTTTTGGTGGACATAATAAAACCTTCTTCAGTCTATTAGTTGCATTTTTTACATAGCTTCTTTCCATTTTTAACCTCTTAATTATCTTTATTTCACAAGATACATTCAGGGTATTTTCATCGATATGAGTACAGAATTAATCCGAATGCCTATATTGAGTAGTCAGTCTTTTTTCACTATTTCGGTAGGAATATTTTCCAGTATCAATTTGGCCTGTTCTTCTCCGGAAACAGATTTATCCCGCAACAAATAGAGGATCATGCCAATCACCAGCAGCACACCCAATAGAAGATGCTCATAGGGCCACTTAAGCGACGCCGGGCTGCCAGGAACCAACATGGCCGCAGCCATAAGCAGAGTCACAATGGCCCCCACAGCCAGGGTGAATTTTCCTCCCGGAGTGGGAAGTGGGCGCGGAAGCTCAGGGCGCAATTTCCGCAGTCGCATGACGGAAAACAGCGTTGACCCCCACAAGACGATATAGGAAAAAGCGGCCACGGTGACCAGTGGGAGAAACACGGCTTTACCCAGCAGACAGGCAGAAGCGGCTATTAATGAAACGAAAAGGATGGCTACCGTTGGCGTATGGTAAACCGGGTGCAACCGGGAAAAAGCGGCCGGAATTAAACCCACCTGGCTCATATACATGAGTAAACGGGTTGCGCCATAAAAACAGGCGTTATAAACACCCACGACTCCGCAGCAAGCAGCCGCCGTTAATACCAACCCCCAAACTGGCGTACCTGTCACTATTTCTGCTGCATGAGCAAAGGGGATATCCATGGTCATCAGGCTTTGCCACGGCACAATGGCCGAAGGAACCAGCATGGTAATCAGATACATAAAGGTGGCGATGACCAGAGAGATAATCAAAGCGAGAGCGGTTTTTTTACGGCTTAGGCTGGCAGAGGCTTCTTCCGCCCCCTTGGCTATGGTTTCCCATCCGGCAATAGAAAATGGCAGGAGCGCCAGCAGAGCCACCACGCCGGCAAAGGTCGGTTTGCTCTGTAACGGGCTGAGATTTTCAAGGTTGATATAGAATGAACATGCAATCAGCGAGACGATAACCAGGGTTAAAACAGTCACTGTAATGACCGTCTGTAACGTTGATGAAAGTTTTACCCCCCGGTGCTGCATCATGCCGATCCCCGCGACAAGTAACAGCCCGATAATCAATAATGGAGCACTGACCGCAAACCCGCCGACCTCATAGAGAATCGCCGCACTCTTCATGGAAGGCAGCAGGTAGCCCAGCATGGTGGTGATCGCCAGCGCTTCCCAGGCGCATAAAATGATATTCACCAACACGCCGAACCATCCGGCAATCATCGCGGCAAAACTACCGAAGGCAAGGTAAGAATACGCAGCCTCTCCGCCTGCCAACGGAACCGCCGAGATGGCTTCCAGATAAGCCAGCGCCAGGGGAAGCTCAATGAGAAGGCAGAGCAAAATGGCCAGTGCCGCATTGGATGGGCCACCGGCGGTGCTTAGCCAGGTGCCGGTAAGTACCAACCAGGAAGCACCAAACACGCAGCCAATACCCATCCCCAAGAAACCATTGAAGGTAATGGCTTTTTTTAGATGTGTTTTATTCTCCACAGATTGGCTCATAACAAACTCCTTAGTGAAGTACGGATGGCGACTAAAAGTAGAAGTGATATCTGACGGCATTACGCGGAGGAGCCAGAATTTTGGCTCCCTCGCCTTTGAGCCGGAATGCTAGACCGCCGTAGCCACCATAACGGCCTTCACGGTGTGCATGCGGTTTTCACCCTGATCCCACACCACGGACTGTGGCCCTTCAATGACTTCGTCTGTCATATCTTCGCCACGGTAACCCGGCAGGCAATGCATGAAGACCGCCGTTTTACGCGCTTTCGCCATTGCCTGGGCGTTGATCTGGTACGGCATAAAGTCTTGAATGCGTTTTTCTTTCTGGGCTTCGTTTTCACCCATGCTATGCCAGGTGTTGCCATATACCACATCAGCTCCACGCAGCGCCTCGTCGAAGTCCCGGGTCACGATGACTTTGGAACCGCTTTTCGCCGCGTGTTGCTGCGCACAGGCCAGAATTTCCGGTACGGGTTCGTACCCTTCAGGGGCAGCAACGTAAATATCCATTCCCATCATGCCGCAGCCGATCATCAGGGAATGACAGACGTTATAGACATCGCCGGCATAACAGACTTTTACCCCTTTCCATTCACCAAATTTTTCTTTAATGGTCAGAAGGTCGGCCAGCCCCTGGCAAGGATGTTCCAGCGCCGTTAACGCGTTAATCACCGGATTTTTCATGTATTGCGCAAACTCCTGAACAATTTCCTGTCCATAAGTTCGGATATACAAACCATCAAAATAGCGATCAATAATGCGTGCGGTATCTTTAATTGGCTCGCCACGGCTGAGTTGCATTTCATCCGGTCGCAGATAGATAGACTGAGCCCCCAGCGCCGTTGCGGCGGCATGGAAGGAATTACGGGTACGCGTAGATTTTTTTTCGAAAATCATGCCATAGGTACGCCCACGTAAATATTCATGTGGCTCACGCATGGTCCATTTGCGTTTTAAATCGGTTGCCAGCTCGACCAAATAACGGATCTCTTCCGCTGTATAATCCTGCATGGCAAGATAGTGTCTGGCGCGAAATTTATCTCTCATTTCATATCCCTCGATGTTTGGTAAAACGCCCATTTTACGGATAGCAGCATTCCAGCCACTGTACCCATCTGAATATTTACTGATGTGCCACTGAGCGTAAGACTGAAATACATAGCTAACAATAGATATAAAACAAAGCTGACTTTATCATTTATGAATGTTTAACCGGAAAGCGTTGTAATATAAGTATGCATTATTTTTAGTAGGGTCATCCATGTTCCAGAAGAATGTCAGAAACCAGGGCTTCGAGTGCTTCATTATGCGGGCGACTTCGGTTAAGAATAAGGCAGTGAGTCACCTCATAGCTTAATTCTTCAGATTTCAGCAAGTACATTTCCTGTTTATCAACCCACTGCTGAGCATAATGTTGCGGCAGATAGCCAATGTGTGTCCCTGCCAAAACCAGTAAGGCGACAGCCTCCATCTGGTGGGCCGTGGCAGTGATTAGTGGCGGCATTACAGGCACTAAATCCGACGGCATCAGATAGCCACGCTTCACCCAACTGAAGCGCAGTAAGTCCTCGGAGGTCACTTTTGATGATAAATACAGCGGATGGTGCTTTCCGCAATAGATTGAAATTTTTTCACTGAAGAGATCGATATACTCAAGGTTTTCTAATCTGTGTCCAATATAAGATATCGCCGCATGCAGTTCGCCGCTGATAATTTCTTGTTCAAGTTCCGTTGGTGATTTAATAAAAACCTGCAGACTTACCTCATGATTACGCTGATAAAAACGTCTTATTGCCTCAACTACTTTTGCTTCGGGCAACGTCAATGTGCTGTCTAACAGACCGATCATTAACTCGCCGCGTAACCGCCCTGAAAGGTTATGAACCTGTAAAACAAAAGCATCTAATTTGGCGAACAGTTGTTGTGTATAACACAGCACCTGTTCCCCTTCCGCTGTCAGACTGAATCCTTTTTTACCCCGTTCACAGAGGCGAAAGCCCAGACGCGTCTCCAGAGTCGACATACATGTACTGATGGCGGACTGGCTCATATTCAGCTGTGCCTGAGCGGCCGAGAATCCATTACACTGCACTATGGTCAAAAATATCTGTAACAATCGGATATCAACGTTATGAATATTACCAAGCATGACCCCTCATTATATAATGAGTATAATTAACTCAATATTCAAACTCCTCTTTATTGGGTTCCAGAATTGGCTGAAAGCAAAATCCCTGGTTTCGATGTTTATTATCAATGCATAGATTTATTTAGTGATGGTGGTGGGCACTGACTAATAAATTATTTTCATCCTGTTTAATCGGCAAGTCAAAAAATACATATATTCAAAGCTGATAGTTTAGACCCGTGCAGCAATTATAGGGGGAATAGCCTATAGATAGAGGACGAATGATTCCATTTGGCTGGCAGGTGATAATGCTATTTTTGACTATTCGATAAACCCGTCCGGCCTTATCACCATAAAGACCCTATCAATTAATACCATTTCAATAGCCATAGACTATTACAACATTCAACCATTCCTATTTTATCTATCTGCATCCACTGACTAAGCTTAGAACTGAGTGTCAGTGCGAGCCCCATCAGCGGTTGGCGAAGCCTCATTTCTTATTATTTAAAATCAGTTGATTAGACAAACCATTAGCGCAACACCCGACGCGAGCATTAGCCCGCGATATCAAGCTAACGGCTCCCCAGGGACTGCAGACAGGGCCTGGCGAGCGAACTTACAGAAGCAGAGAGCGCATCATGACAACTGAAAGCAAATGCCCATTTTCGGGTGGCGGTAAACCGAACACGCCACGTCGTGGCCCTTCGAATCAGGACTGGTGGCCCAACCAACTCAGCCTGAAGCCACTGCACCAGCACTCCTCCCTCTCCGACCCGATGGACCCTGACTTCGATTACGCCAAAGCCTTTAACAGTCTGGATCTGGCCGCCGTTAAACAAGATCTGCACGCCCTGATGACCGACTCACAAGAGTGGTGGCCGGCAGACTTCGGCCACTATGGCGGCCTGTTCATTCGTATGGCCTGGCACAGCGCCGGCACTTATCGTATCGGCGATGGCCGTGGCGGCGCAGGTGAAGGCCAGCAACGTTTTGCACCGCTCAACAGCTGGCCAGACAACGTCAGCCTCGATAAGGCCCGACGTCTGCTGTGGCCAATCAAACAGAAATACGGCCGCAAAATCTCCTGGGCCGACCTGATTGTCCTGACCGGTAACGTCGCACTCGAATCCATGGGCTTTAAAACCTTCGGCTATGCGGGCGGCCGCGCCGATACCTGGGAGCCGGATGACGTCTATTGGGGGTCGGAAAAAATCTGGCTGGAACTGAGCGGCGGCCAGAACAGCCGCTACTCGGGCGATCGCGATTTGGAAGATCCGCTGGCAGCGGTGCAAATGGGCCTGATTTACGTTAACCCGGAAGGGCCGGACGGTAACCCGGATCCGGTCGCTGCCGCCCGTGACATTCGCGAGACCTTTGCCCGAATGGCGATGAATGATGAAGAAACCGTGGCGCTGATCGCCGGCGGCCACACCTTCGGTAAAACTCATGGCGCAGGCCCGGCCTCGCATGTGGGTGACGATCCGGAAACCGCAGGTCTCGAACGACAGGGCCTTGGCTGGCAGAGCAGTTTTGGTACCGGTAAAGGTAAGGACGCCATCACCAGCGGTCTGGAAGTCACCTGGACCACCACGCCGACCCAGTGGAACCACGACTTCTTCAAACACCTGTTCGAATACGAGTGGGAACTGACGCAAAGCCCGGCAGGTGCCCACCAGTGGGTAGCCAAAGACGTTGGCGAGACCATTCCCGATGCGTTCGATCCGGCAAAGAAACAGCGCCCAACCATGTTAACCACTGACCTGTCGCTGCGTTTCGATCCGGCATACGAAAAGATCTCGCGTCGCTTCTATGAACATCCTGACCAGCTCGCAGATGCTTTTTCCCGCGCCTGGTACAAGCTGACCCACCGCGATATGGGGCCACGCGCCCGCTATCTCGGCCCGGAAGTGCCAGCCGAAGAGCTGATTTGGCAGGATCCGATCCCGGCCGTCGATCATCAGTTGATCAACGATCAGGATATCGCCGATCTCAAAACCAGCATCCTGACTTCCGGTCTGCCGATCTCGGTACTGGTGTCCACCGCCTGGGCTTCAGCCTCCACTTTCCGCGGGTCAGACAAGCGCGGCGGTGCCAACGGTGCGCGCATTCGTCTGGCGCCGCAGAAGGACTGGGCAATCAACCAACCGGCGCAACTGGCGCAAACGCTGGCCAAGCTGGAAGATATCCAGCAGGCGTTCAATAATGCCCAGTCGGGCAACAAACGCGTCTCGCTGGCAGATTTAATCGTGCTGGCCGGTGCCGCGGCGGTCGAACAGGCGGCAGCCAACGCCGGTCATCCGGTAAGCGTGCCCTTCACTCCGGGCCGTATGGATGCCACGCAAGAACAGACCGACGTCGACTCCTTCGAAGCGATGGAGCCGGTTGCCGATGGTTTCCGTAACTACCTGGAGCGCCAGTTCAACATTCCGGCCGAAGCCTTGCTGGTCGACAAAGCACAATTGCTGACGCTGACGGCACCGGAAATGACGGTACTGGTGGGCGGGCTGCGGGTGTTAAACGCCAACGTCGGCCAGAGCCAGCACGGCGTGCTGACCCAACGACCGCAGGCACTGAGCAACGACTTCTTCGTCAATCTGCTTGATATGGGCACCACCTGGAAAGCGGCAGGCGAAGATGGCGTGTTTGAAGGCCAGGATAGCCAAACCGGCGCACTCAAATGGACGGCAACCCGCGCCGATCTGATCTTCGGTTCACATTCCCAACTGCGCGCGCTGGCGGAAGTCTATGGCAGCTCGGACGCTCAGGCGAGTTTTGTATACGACTTTGTCGCCGCCTGGAATAAGGTGATGAACCTCGATCGTTTTGATCTGGCCTAAGTAATAACAGCAGTAACGCAGCCTGCTTAAGGTAACTTAGGTGGGCTTTTTATTGCCCACTGGCCGGGAATAACCGTTCACCAAGAAAGTCGATAAAAACGCGCAGTTTGGGCGCCAGGTATTTGCTGGATGGCCAGATAACGCGAAAAGCACCCTGGTGCTCGACAAACTCCTCCAGCACCTTTTGCAGTTCACCTCGCTGCAACGCCGCCTTCACCATAAAATCCGGCAGGCAAGCAATGCCTAACCCGTCCTGCGCCACGGGCAACAGCGCCTCGGTGGTATTGCAGATCATGGTCGTCGGCAGTTCAGGTAAGTCTTCCCCCAGCAGCGGCCAGGTTTCAAAGCGCCCGGTGGCAGGGAATTTATGCTGTAAACAGGCATGGTTGAGCAAATCCGCCGGTTTCTCTGGCACACCTCGCCGCGATAAATAATCCGGCGATGCCACCAGCACCAGTTGAAAGCCGCCCAAACGGCGTGATACCAACCGCGAATCGGCTGGCTCACCGGTACGCACCACCGCATCAAACCCCTCTTCGACGATGTCGACCATACGATCGGAAAAATCCACGTCCAGTTCGATATCCGGGTACTGATGCATAAAGTCCGTCAATACCGGCATTAGCAACCCACTGACCAGCGGCAGGCTAATGCGCAGCTTGCCACGCGGTGCGGCGCGGCTGTCGGCCAGCTCAAGTTCAGCGGCGGCGATCTCCGCCAAAATGCGGCGGCAGCGCTCAAGAAACAGCGATCCTTCTGCCGTCAGTGTCACACTGCGGGTACTGCGGTGAAATAAACGCACCGCCAACCGCTGTTCCATACGCGCCACGCTCTTACCCACCGCAGAAGACGAAACGCCTAACTGCCGCGCAGCATCGGAGAAACTGCGTGTTTCCGCAACCTGCACAAACGCCAGAATTCCATTAAGACTGTCCATCACTCGCGATCCTTTATTCCGGACATTTTTGTCCGATATCTATGGAAATTTAGCCTATTTTTCTCCACTGCGGGAAGGATTACCTTAATGGCAACGCAGTCAGCAGACCATAACCCGGCGCTTAGCGCTGCGCGGTACCCGCTTGCGGGCTTTTTTCACCAGAGACAGATGAGCGCCATGACGCAAATAACCTACACCGCAGACCGTTTTGAAATCCAGACATGGCTGCAATTACTGGCCGCCTGCCTGACCGCTATCCTGATCCCACTGAGCTTTACCGGTCCGGCGGTGGTCTTGCCCTCCATCAGCCATTCGCTGGGTGGCAGCGCCGTACAACTGAGTTGGGTAGTCAATGGTTATATTCTTACCTATGGCAGCGCCATGATGGCCGCCGGTAGCCTGGCCGATATTTATGGCCGTAAACGGGTCTGGTTGTTCGGGCTGGGCGCGTTCGCCATTCTGACCATGATGATCCCCTTCGCCCCTTCGGTGGTGGGAATAGATATTTTGCGGCTGGCGCAGGGGCTGGCCGGTGCGGCGGCTTTTGCCGGTGCGATGGCGTCGCTGGCGCAGACTTTCTACGGGCCGGTTCGCACCCGCGTTTTTAGCCTGCTGGGCACCACATTCGGTATTGGCCTGGCTTTTGGGCCGTTGGCCTCAGGCTGGCTGGTGGTGACCGCAGGCTGGCCATGGGTGTTCTTCGCCACCGCGTTGATTGGCCTGGCGGGATTGGCACTGGTGGCGCTCAGCGCAACGGAATCCCGCGATCCCCATGCGGCGGGGTTGGACTGGCCCGGTGCCGTTAGTTTTACTGCTGCGTTGGCGTTGTTCACCTACGCCATTCTGCTGGCACCGGAAAACGGTTGGGGCAGCCTGTCGGTGGCCGGTTCATTACTGCTGTCGCTGGCGGTTTTTATCGCCTTTGTACTGATTGAGCGCCGGGTAGCACGGCCAATGCTCGATCTGACCCTGTTCCGCTGCCCCCGCTTTATTGGGGTTCAGGTGCTGGCAGCCTCGCCAGCATTCTTTTTTGTGATATTGATCGTCATGCTGCCAGGGCGTTTTATCGGTATTGATGGGCAAAGCGCGCTCGAAGCCGGTAAAACCATGATTGCTCTGGCGGCTCCATTGCTGTTCGTGCCCTTTCTTGCGGCACTGCTGGCACACCGTTTTACCTCTGGCGTGCTCTCCGGTATCGGGTTGCTGTTGGTCGCCGTCGGGCTGGCCTGGCTGGGTCATGAACTGACAGCAAATAACGGCCACGGCTTGATAGCACCGATGCTATTGATCGGCACCGGTATCGGCCTGCCCTGGGGGTTGATGGATGCCATGGCGGTCAGCGTGGTGGAAAAAGAACGGGCGGGCATGGCCACCGGGATATTCAACGCGGTACGTGTCTCGGCCGACGGCATCGCCATTGCGATTGCCGGTGCGGTACTGGCCATGCTGATCCAGGGCGGTCTGTTTGCAGCACTCACCGGCAATGGTGGCACGCAACATTTGGTTGAGGCGGCCAACCGCGCGGCACTGGGTGATTTGAACAGTGCCGCCGCCTTGCTGCCCGGGCAACGCCAGTTAATGCTGCAAATCTATGATCAGGCTTTCCGCAACTTGCTGTATATCCTGGCGATAGCCTCTGCCGCCTGCGCGTTACTGATATTTGGGCTATTGGGGCGCTTGCATGCTCACGATAGCACGTCGGTGGAGGAATAACGCGGGTACGTCTTCCGGGTTAACAATAAGTTAGGATGAGACTGACAATGAGCCGGCGGCCCACTATCAGAGCGCAGGAAGTTAGCGGATTTGGTGGTGTTGCAGGCGTTCACTACGGTAAAAGTTCAGCAGGCACCAGCCAAGGGCGATCAACGCCAGTGGGGCAGCGACAAAACCGATGTTGCCCATACCCAGATACTGGCTGACCTGGTTACCCAGCAGTGCGCCGGCACCGATGCCGAAGTTATACAGCCCGGAATAGATCGACATCGCCACGTCGGTAGCGTCCGGGGCCAGGTTCAATACTTTGGCCTGCATCGACAAACCAATTGCCATGATTGCCATGCCCCATACCGCAAACAGCACCGTCAGGTGGTTTTCATCACCGGAGGCCGGTAACAGCAGCAGCAGGCTCAGCATCAATAAGGCGATGGCGCCGATGAAAAAGCCCGACGGGAAACGCTCGCTGAAACGGCTAAACAGCAGACTGCCAATGATACCGGCGGCACCGAACAGCAACAGCATCAGGGTGGTGAAGTTTTCCGATAGCCCGGCCACGGTCTGAATAAAGGGTTCGATATAGCTGTAGGCGGTAAAATTGGCCGTCACCACAATGATGGTCAGCATATACAGGCTGACCAACGCCGGGCGCTTAAACAGCATTGGCACGCTGGCCAGCGAGCCGGAATGCTCGCTTTTCAGCACCGGCAGCAAACGCCACAGCAGCACCAGCGCCAGCGTGGCACAGACGGCGATACCAATAAAGGTCATGCGCCAGCCGAGGATTTGACCCACGATACGGCCCAGCGGCAGGCCGAGCACCATCGCCAGCGCGGTCCCCCCCGCCAACAGGCTCAATGCCTGCGCCTTTTTACCCGCGGGTGCGACCCGGATCGCCAGCGAGGCGGTGATCGACCAAAATACCGCATGGGCCAGCGCCACACCGGCACGGGAAATCACCAGCGTGGTGAAGTTCCATGCCACGGCGGTCAGCACATGGCTGGCGATAAACAGGATAAATACCCCGATCAGCAGTTTGCGCCGCTCAATCCGGCTGGTCAGCAGCATACACACCAGCGAACTGGCGGCGACGATCCAGGCATAAATAGTGATGATCAACCCCACCTGCTCGGTCTGCATCGAGAAGCTTTGGGCGATATCACTCAGCAACCCGACCGGAATGAACTCGGTGGTATTGAAGATAAAGGCCGAAACGGCAAGAATGACCACGCGCAACCAGGCAGTTGAGCGAGAGACCTGAGTTTGTTCCATGTTAAACGGGATCCGGACGGGAGCGGGAAGTAGCGATATTTTAACCAATCGGTAGGGTAAATGCGACATGCGTCACATTTTTATTAACCTGTTTTTTTCGCCAGCCTTTTGCCATCCACGGCCTGCACAATGGCAGACCCTGGACAGCAACGGATGCCGTTTACTGACTGATACAGTGCTTTAACGCCTCGACCGAGGTATTGATGCCGGCATCGACCGACATGGTCAGATCCTCCATCTCCAGCGACACCCAGTCGTTATAGCCCATCATGCGTACCACCGAGAAAAACTCTTTCCACCACTGCAGATCCTGCCCGCAGCCGACCGCCACATAATTCCAGGCGCGCTCCGCCACCTGCTCCACCGGCCGGGTTTCCAGCAGCCCGTTGACGGCCACCACGCCCCTTTCCAGCCTTACGTCCTTGCCGTGCACGTGGTGGATGGCGTCCCCCAAACGGCGGGCTACGGCAATCGGATCGGCCCCCATCCAAATCAGGTGGCTGGGATCAAGATTCAGCCCGACCATCGGCCCCACCGCGTCACGCAGCCTGAACAAGGTGTCGGGGTTCCACACCAGCATCGAGCTAAAGTTCTCCAGCGCGAATTTCTCGATGCCAAACGCCTGTGCCTTTTCCACCAGCCGTTGCCAGTAGGGGATTGCCACTTCGTTCCACTGATAATCCAGGCAGTTTTTCAGCGTCGGCGGCCAACTGACGGTATAGGTGATCCAGTTGGGGATGCTGTCGCCGGGAGCCGCAGGGGGCAATCCGCTCATCATGACGATTTTCTTCACCCCCAGGCCAGCGGCCAGCGCCAGCGTGTTGTCGGTATCGTGGCGATGTTTTTCCCCCAACACGCCCGGCTCCAGCGGGTTACCGGAAACGTTCAGCGCGGCAATCTTCATGCCGCGGCTTTCCAGTGCCGCCAGTAACCGTCGGCGCTTACCGGCGTCCTGCAATAACGCCACGGTATCCAGATGCGGTGCCGAAGACCAGCCGCCGGTGGTCATTTCCACTCCAAACACCCCCAATTCGCCCAATCGATCCAACATGGCTTCAAACGGCAGGTGGCCCAGACTATCGGTACAGAAAGAAAGCTTCATGTTATGTCTCCGCAAAAAGGTTTATTCAAAGGCTACCCAGCGAGCACCCTGATCGGCTGAGCGCACGCAGTTTTCAATCCAGCGCACACCGTCGATCCCGGCGTCGATGTCTGGATACACCAGTTGATCCAACGCCTGCCGATCGCCCCGGTTGCAGGCATCAATCGCCAGGGCGAATTTCAGGTAGATGTTGGCCCAGGACTCGCTCAGCCCCTCGGTATGCAGCGCCCCCAGCCGCTCCCAGGCGTTGCAGGTTTCGTCCAGATAGGGCATGCCGCGATATAGCGTCTGATTGGGTTGCCCCTGCACCTGGTAACTCAGCTCGCTGGGGTTGATGTCGGTCCATTCCAGGCTGGCCTTCGAGCCGACGATGCGAATACGCTGGCTGCTCATGGCACCGGCATTGACCGATGAGGCCCACATGCGCCCCACCGCGCCGTTGGCATAGCGCATCATCACCAGCGCGTTGTCTTCCAGCGGCGCACGCGAGGGAATAAAGCTCTGCCGATCGCAAAGCAGTTCGCTGATCTGCATCTGCGGCATCACCAGTTGGGACAGGTAATAGGTGTGGGTGGAAATATCGCCCAGTACAAAGCTCGGGCCTGAGATTTGGGGATCAATGCGCCATTTCTGCGCATCGCTGAGACGGTCAACCTCGTCGGTGGCATTAAAACCGTGGGTATATTGCAGATCCACCATGCGCACCTCGCCGATCTGCCCGTTGGCAATCATGGCGCGCATCTGCAGCAGCAACGGATGGCCGGAGAAACCGTAGGTCACGCCGACAATGCGGTTTTTTTCCGCCGCCAGTGCCTTGATTTCGTAGGCTTCCCGGCTGGTGAAAAACAGCGGTTTTTCGCAAATCACGTGCAGCCCGGCCAGCAGTGCCGCACGGGTAATTTCGTAATGGGTGCCATTCGGCGTGGCCACCGACACCACTTCTATGCCGTCTTCTCGCCTGGCCTCTTGAGCAAACAGCGTGCGGTAATCGTCATAGCAGCGATCGGCATCCACCCCCAGATTGACGCCGAATTCGCGGCCGCGCTCCGGCACAATATCAAATGCCCCAGCCACCAGCGCAAAGGCGGTGTTATCCCGCAATGCACCGCAACGGTGTTTATAACCCACCTGCCCCAACCGCCCGCCGCCGACCATCGCCCAACGCAAAGGCCGTGGCGTTTTTCTTTCACCATTCAACATAGTTACTCCCGAAGCTCAAAGTTTCTGATATTTCCGCCGTGTTGCACCCGGGTGCAAATTTAAAATGCACCCGGGTGCAAAATTGAGTGGCAACTTGACCGCAAAACAAATGCCACTTGCGATGGACTATTGGAGAGGGTTAAAAATAAGTCAAATGCGCCATGATAAATCTGCCGCTCAGGATCACAATTTACCGATCAAAGGATCAATATGGCGCCCTGTCCTGCACCAGGGATCTCACCGCTGACGGCAGCAACTCCCGCATCCGGCAAGGCTGTGCTAATCTGTTGAACCCATACCGTTTTTTCATCACGAGCAAAGATGATGGCGAAGAAACCCGGCGCGATCCCCGCGCCCACTGCACGCAAGGCAACGGCCAGTGATGTGGCGGCCCGTGCCGGCGTGTCCAAATGGACGGTATCGCGTGCCTTTACCGACGGTGCGTCGATCTCGCCCCATGCGAGGTTGCGCGTTCAGACCGCGGCCAGAGAATTGGGCTATCGCCCTAATCTGCTGGCGCGTAGCCTGTCGAAAAAAAGCACCCGCATCATCGGGCTGGTGGCGGACGAGCTAAAAAACCCGCATATTTTCACGCTGCTGGACGAAGTCACCCGGCAGTTGCAAAGCCGCGGCTATATGGCCTTGCTGCTGAATATCACCTCGGAACACGACTATGAATCGGTGCTGACGCTGGCCGATCAAATGCAGGTGGATGGCCTGCTGTTTCTCGGCACCCTGCTCAACGATCGGCTGATTACGCTGGCACAGGATATTCACCATATTCCACTGGTGGTGCTGTATCGCTATAGCGAAAGCCCCTATATCCAGGTGTTGGCCACTAACGGCTATCAGGCCGGGCGTGAAATTGGCGAACTGTTGCTGACGCAAAATTATCAGCGCATGGGCTATCTGGCTGGGCCGGTGAGCGAATCCACCCAGTTACGCCGCCTTGACGGTTTCCGCGCCGCGCTGGCGGAAAAACAACGCGACGTCAGCGTGGTGCTGCAGGCCCCGCATTATCAACGTCAGTGCGGCATGGAAGCCTTCGCGGCCTACCTGGCAACCACCCCGGCGGAACAACGGGTTGAGGCGATTTTTTGTGAGAACGATATTCTGGCAGTGGGGGTTATCGACGCCATCCGCGCCACACCGGGCTGTGCGCCGATTGCCGTGGTGGGGTTTGATGACATTGAACTGGCCGCCTCCCCCAGTTACCAGTTGACCACTTATCGCCAGCCGATGCAGTCGCTGATTGCCGATGGCATCCATTGCCTGACGCAAGCTTTCGAACCGGGCGGCCAACGTTTATATAACGGTGAATTAATCGTCCGGCGGTCGCATATTAAACAATAATAATACCAACGGTCGGCGAGAGCTTGGGTCACGCTAATAGAGGTCACATGTCAGCTATCTATGATTGGTCGGTGTTGGCATTACGCCGTATTTACGATCGCCGCATCAGCGGTGCGCCGGTGCTCGACAGCGCCCAACTGTTCCCCGACGCACAGCGTTTTACCGCCCAGTGGCCGCAGATCCGTGATGAGGCACTGACCCTGGCGCAAGATCTGCACAATATTCCGCGATTTCACGAAATTATGAGTGAACAGGCGTCGATCTCCGCCAATGACGCGCGTGACTGGCGCATGTTCATCATGCAGGCCTACGGCCAGCCGATAACGCGCAACCTTGCACGCTGCCCCTTATTGGCCAGCCTGATCGCTTCCTCTCCGGATGTGCTTTCCGCCTCGCTGTCTTTCCTGGCCCCCGGTAAACAGGTGCCGGCGCACCGTGGCCCGTTCCGTGGCATTCTGCGCGGTTATCTGGTGCTGTCGATGCCCAAGGGTGCCGATGGTCTGCCCGCCGCCGTATTGAAAGTCGACGGGCAGGAATACCGGCTCAATGAGGGGGAATTTATGCTGTGGGATGATACCTTCGAACACGAGGTGTGGAACGACAGCGACCAGGTGCGCACCGTGTTGCTGCTGGATATCCGCCGCCGCGATTTACCCACCGGGCTGCGGATGTTGTCCAACGGCATTATTGCACTGGTGCGGCTGAACGTGCGCTGGATCCAGCGCCAGTTCTAGGCCCCGCCCAGATAGGCTTTCCTCACCTCCTGATCGTTTAACAACTCCGAACCACTGCCGGTCAGGCGGATCTGGCCGTTGACCATCACATAGCCGCGATCGGACAGTTTGAGCGCGTGGTTGGCATTCTGCTCCACCAGAAACAACGTCATGCCGCCACGGGTCAGCTCCCGTAAAATGCTGAAGATCTGTTTGACGATGATCGGCGCCAGCCCCAGGCTCGGCTCGTCCAGCAACAGCAGTTTGGGCCTGCTCATCAGCGCCCGGGCAATCGCCAGCATCTGCTGTTCGCCGCCGGACATGGTCATCGCCCGCTGGTTGCGCCGTTCCTTCAGGCGCGGGAACAGTTCGAACATGCGCTGCAAATCCTCATCCACATAGCGATTGCCAATGGTAATGGTGCCCATCAACAGGTTTTCCTCCACGCTCATGTCCGGGAAAATACGCCGCCCCTCCGGTGCCTGAGCGATGCCGCTGCTGGCAACGTAATGGGTGGAACGCTGGCTGATATCCTCGCCACGAAACAGGATCTGCCCACCGCTGATGCGCGGCTGGCCGAAGATGGACATCAGCAGCGTTGACTTGCCCGCGCCGTTGGCACCAATCAGCGCCACCGTTTCGCCTTCATTCACCTGTAGCGAGACCTGCTGCAACGCCTGGATCGGGCCATAAAACACGTCTACGTTGCGAAACTCCAACATCACATTGCTCATCCCGCCAGTTCCTCTTCATCCGCGCCAAGGTAAGCGGCGATCACCGTATCGTTGTGCTGAATTTCTTTCGGCGTGCCTTCGGCGATCACATCACCGTGATCGAGCACAATCACCCGATCGGAGATCTCCATCACCATGCCCATATCGTGTTCGATCAACAGCACCGTGATGCCGTGGTGCTGACGCAGAAAACGGATAATGCGGCTCAGCGTCGCCGTCTCTACCGGGTTTAGCCCGGCGGCGGGTTCGTCGAGACAGATCATTTCCGGCGTGGTGCACATTGCCCGCGCGATCTCCAGCCGCCGCTGTTGGCCGTAGGACATCTCCCCCGCCAGCCGGTTGGCGCAATCCACCAGCTCCACCACTTCCAGCCAGTAAAAGGCGCGATCCAGCGCCTGGTTTTCGGCCCGGCGGTAACCCGGCGTATTGAGCACGCCGGCGATCAGATTGCGGTTGCTCAGCATGTGCTGCGCCACCAGCAGGTTCTCCACCACCGACATTTCGCGGAACAAACGGATGTTCTGGAAGGTGCGCGCCAGCCCGGCGCGATTGACCAGATGGGTGCCGCCAAACATTTTGTAGTAAACGCGCGAGCCCAGGCGTTTCGGGTTAACCCAGTCACCGGCGTGGAATTTCTGCCCCAGCACCTGGATCACGTCGGTCGGCCGCTTATGGGTATTAAGCAGGATCGCGCCGCCGGTGGCGCGATAAAAACCGGTCAGACAGTTGAATACCGTGGTTTTACCGGCACCGTTGGGGCCGATCAGCGCGGTGATGGAACCGCGCTCTACCGCCAGATTCACGTCATTCAGCGCCTTGATACCGCCAAAATGCATCATCAGATGCTCAACCTGCAAGATAGCGTCGCTCATGGCTCTACCCCCTTGCGCGGAGCAAAACTGGAACGACTGATGCGCACCAGCCCACGCGGCCGCCAGATCATCATCGCCACCATCAACACGCCAAACAGCAGCACCCGGTACTCGGCAAAACTACGTAACAGCTCAGGTGCCACCGTGAGTACAAACGCCGCCAGCACTACGCCGATGGTCGAGCCCATACCGCCCAGCACCACGATCGCCAGGATCAGCGCCGACTCAAAGAAGGTGAATGAGGTGGGGTTGACGAAGCCCTGATAAGTGGCAAAAAACACCCCGGCCAGCCCGGCGGTAGAGGCACCCATCATAAAGGCCGACAGCTTCACCAGAACGTGGTTCAGCCCGAGCGAGCGACAGGCGATTTCATCCTCGCGCAGTGCCTCCCAGGCGCGGCCGATCGGCATGCGCGTCAGCCGGTGCTTGATGTACAGCACCAGCAGCACCACCAGGAACAGCACCGCATAGATAAAGATAAATTTCAGGTTGGGGTTATAGGCGATACCGAGGAATTCGTGGATCGGCACCCCGCCGTCCTTCGCCCGTCGGCCAAATTCCAGGCCAAAAATCGTCGGCGCAGGCACCGAGACGCCGTTGGGGCCACCGGTCAGCGACATCCAGTTATTCAGCACCAGGCGGATAATTTCCCCGAACCCCAGCGTGACGATCGCCAGATAGTCACCGTGCATGCGCAGCACCGGGAACCCCAGCAGCGCACCGGCCAGCGCGGCCATCAGCGCCCCCAGCGGCAACATCGCCCAGAACCCCAGCCCGAGATACTGATAACCCAGCGCCAGGCCATAAGCGCCAATGGCGTAGAACGCCACATAACCGAGATCCAGCAGCCCGGCCAGCCCGACAACAATGTTCAACCCCAGCCCAAGCAGCACGTAAATCAGCCCCAGGATCGCCACCGTCAGCAGGTACTTGGTGGCGACAAACGGAAACAGCAGCGCGATCACCGCCATTAACGGGATGATCCATCGCAGACTGGTTTTGGCCCCTATCGGCCGGACATACACCCCGTCATTGCCGCCGTCAAAACGCGTCAACAATTTCCGCCCCGGCGCAGTTTGCAGGAACAGGCTGAGCAACAGCCGCCCGGCCATTACCGCGGCGATAATCCACGCCAGGCGGCGCGGTTCAAAGTTAAAACTGTATCCGTTGAGAACAATACCGACGATCGGCCCGAAGACGATCAGGGCGATCAGCCCGGCCAGCACCGCATCCAGCAGGCTGCGTTTAACGTTCAGCCCTGGGTGAACCATAGATTGCGACATAGTTTTCCCCTCAAACCTTAGCGACCATTGGCCGACCGAGCAGGCCCTGAGGGCGGAAAATCAGGATCACCACCAGCAAACCGAAGGAAAACACGTCTTTGTAATCGGAGTTCACCATGCCGGCAAACTGCGCCTCCGCGACACCCAGCAACAGCCCGCCCAGCATCGCGCCGGGTAACGAACCAATGCCCCCCAGCACCGCGGCGGTAAAGGCCTTGATGCCGATAATAAAGCCGACGTAGAAATCAAAGGTGCCGTAGTTCATGGTGATCAACACCCCCGCCAGCCCGGCCATCGCGGCACCAATCACGAACACCAGGGAGATCACCCGGTCGGTATTGATGCCCAGAATGGACGCCATCTTGCGATCCTGCTGGGTGGCGCGGCAGATACGCCCCAGACGGGTGTGCTGAATGATGTAAGTGAGGATGGCCATGCCCAGCAGTGAGGCGACCAGGATAAACACCTTGGTGTAGGTGATTTGGATCACCCCACCGTCAAAGTTGAGGCGGAACACGCCGTCCAGCAAGGTCGGGATCCCTTGCTGGCGTGGCCCCTGGCTGATTTGCGCGTAGTTTTGCAAAATGAGCGACATGCCGATGGCGGAGATCAGCGGTGCCAGACGAGTGGAGTTGCGCAAGGGTTTGTAAGCGATCCGCTCTATCACCCAGCCATACACCCCGGTGACGACGATGGTAAACACCAGCGTGCCGAGGATCAGCAGCGGGAAGGATTGCAAGCCGAAGAACGACAGCAACGCTAGCCCGATAGCGCACAGGTAGGCGGAGATCATGTACACCTCGCCGTGGGCGAAGTTAATCATGCCGATAATGCCGTAAACCATGGTGTAACCGATGGCGATCAGGCCGTAAACCGCGCCGAGCGTCAGGCCGTTGATCAACTGTTGCAGAAAGAAAACATCCATAATGAGCAGTCTCGCCTGGTGGGACCGCAAGCTAGTGCAGACGCGGCCCAAGGGAAGTATCGGCGCGGATCCGCCGAACACGCGGATCCGCTTGTCAGTCATGTCAATCCAGCCCCATGCGGGCAGGAAAAACCTGAGCCTTCGGGCTGATTAGAGTTGGTGATATTTGCCTTTATCGTCCCATTGATAGACCACGTAATCCGATACCTTCAGGTCGCCTTTCTTGTCCCAGGCCTTTTTGCCCATCACGGTATCCACATCATGCGATTTCAGCCATTCGCTGGCCTTGGCGCTGTCTTTGCCGCCGGTAGCGCTGAAGGCTGCGGCGATTGCCTGAATCGAAGCATAGGAGTAGAGGGTGTAGCCTTCCGGCTCAAAACCGCTGGCGCGGAACTTGGCGATCACCGCCTTGCCCTCAGGAATTTGGCGTGGATCGTTACCGAAGGTCATCAGCACGCCGTTGGTGTACTGCGGCCCACCGGCAGCGGTCACCAGCTCTTCGGTCACGATGCAGTCACCGGAGAAGAACTTGGCGGTCACACCCTGCTCACGCATCTGGCGCACCAATGGCCCAGCCTCTGGATGGCAACCACCGAAATAGACCACGTCGGGTTTGACCGAGGCAATCTTGGTCACCAGCGCGTTGAAGTCTTTTTCACCGCGTGACAGCCCTTCATACAGCACTTCCTTCACGCCGCGCTTGTTCATTTCGGCCCTGGCGGCATCTGCCAGCCCCTGCCCGTAGGTGTCTTTGTCGTGGATCACCGCGATGCGTTTGGCTTTCAGGGTATTGAGCATGTAGTTGGTGGCGATCACCCCTTGCTGGTCATCACGGCCGCACATGCGGAACATGTTGGTCATGCCGCGTTCGGTGATCTGCGGGTTGGTGGATCCGGGGGTGATGGCGATAATACCTGCTTCGTCATACACCTCGGAGGCCGGCATGGTGGAGGAGGAGCAGAAGTGCCCGACCACCGCCGAGACCTTGTCCTGATCCACTAACCGGTTGGCGACCGAGACCGCCTGTTTGGGTTCGCAGGCGTCATCCCCCTGCACCAGTTTGATTTTTTCCCCTTTAATCCCACCGGCGGCGTTGATATCCGCTGCCGCCTGTGAGGCACCACGCCAGTACTGATCGCCATAGGTCGCATTCGGCCCGGAGAACGGCCCGGCGACGCCAATAACAATATCCGCCTGAGCATAAAAAGCAGAACCTAAACAACCGATAAGCAGAGCAGCGAGCGGACTTTTAATCAATTTCGATGACATTGTTGTATTCCTCAGCACTGTTTTAGCGAAACGCCCAGGGGCGTGGAGCAGTCACTTTATGTGTAGACGGGGAAAATAATTTGCGCGAGAGCGCAGTCGCATTACCCGAATTTAGGTAAGCAAAAATCCAGCCATTGTGACGGCCAATACATATTTTCTGTTCATTCATCCTACATATCAGAGGCAAAACACGGGGATTCACTACCGCGAGGAGGCGCGGTGGGGGGATCTGGTAGCAAACTCGCAGCAAAATTTTTCTGCCGTTCACCAAGCACCTCTCCCCCTGCGCACCAGAAGCGTGCAATGGCAGGTGCAACCAGGAAATCGGGGATTTTGTGGTGATAAACAGCGTGATTAAACAGGATGAGTGCCGAAAAACAACGCAACATGCTCATTCCATCAGCAAACGCGCCTTTCTTGCAGTTTAGTGCTTTGACAAAGCCGCACCACCCCGCTATTATTCGCCCCGTTCACACGATTCCTCTGTAGTTCAGTCGGTAGAACGGCGGACTGTTAATCCGTATGTCACTGGTTCGAGTCCAGTCAGAGGAGCCATATTAGAGAAGCCCGCTCAGGGAAACCTGAGCGGGTTTTTTGCTTTTGTTTTGGTGGATGGCGGCTATGAGCGAGGAGCGGACGCTCGCAGTTGCTCTTATCGATAATAAAGCCTTAATCGTACCTTTGTCCCGAGTGAAGTGATGCGAGTGCTATAGATGCACTTTCTCTGATCTCGACTTCAGTATCATTTAAAAGCTCACGGGCGAACAATTCAATTTTCTCTCGCTCTATGAACCGCGTGTTAAGAAGTGCTGTTGCGGCATATCGTAATTCGGCTGACTCATCTTTGAGGAAAGGTATGAGCGACATAACGGCTTCAGGATGCAAGTGAACTACAGTGATAATCTGTCGTAATAGCCTGGGTTTGCACACGCCATATCTTGCCCATACAGATATTTTCATCTGTAATCCGACATACTCATTGAGTGCATTCAAGAGAGCCTGTTCACCAGTTTCACGAATTTTCGTTCGTTTTTCCTGCACCATATCAAGAATAAGCGCCACATTATTTACCACATCTTTATTCTTGACCAAAATACCAGAAAGGTCATCACGCGGACTGTCCGGGATAACCCCATAATCCTCTGGATAGGGTTCCTCCCGCTGTTTCCACTCTTCATATATAAGACCAAGCTCATGCAGCAACTCATCTGTTTGGGGGAGTTTGGTTGCAAATGAGGCTGCGGCAAGGACTACATTCAGAAATTCATTACGGAGCCCCAGCGTTACAACACTTTCATGTTGTGAATTAAAAGGTTGAGTTAGAGCTCCAAACAAATATGAAGAGCCCTGTTCAGGAATGGTTGTTTGCAGTCTTTGAAGGAGTAATTGCTGCCAATTTTGACCCGGCATATCCTTTATGAACTGAGTACCTATGTGCAATGCTGCTCCTTCACCTTCCATTAGGATTCGTTTAATTCCTTCCATAACCCTTGGGTGATTTCTGTGCTCATAAAGAATAATGGCTGCTAAAGAACTGTAAAACTGACTTCCGTACAAAATAGTCGCAAGCAAATCATCGAAATCCTCGGGATTGATTTTGATATTTTCAGGTTTTACGAACGCATCAACTACGGGCAGCCTACAAGAATATTCAAAAAGTACAGATAGGTTTCCCTGACATTGCCTTTTAAAAATGGCGGACTGGTGCCTCAGTTTATCTAGTTCGATACCTGCAGATTTAGCTATCTTATAAAGGAACTTGCTTCGATGAATGAATTTTTCATCGGTCTCCTCAAGGCATCGTAGATCGCTCAAACTGAGGTGATGAAAACCGCTTGCACTCAAAAAAGCGCCGAGTTCTATCATATTTTCAGGTAAAATGTCGTCCTGCCCCGAAGTATTATAGTCACCAGCTAAAACAGAGATAAGAACGAGCCATTTCGCATTGATTTTATCGTAAGATCTTAAAAAATCTTGTTCTGTATACGGGGAGCGATTTACTTCATCCTGTAACTTGATACCTGCTTGTGTATAAAGTTTCGAAATCTTAAGAAAACAGTTGGCTGATACTCCCTTGCCTTTATCAATAATGGCATTAAGAGTACCAAGTCCAATATCCTCAGGGCTTTGAAGGATAATTTCAGCAGCTCCCAGAATGATACTATCCTGTATCTTCCTACCATTAGTGAAGTCAAATAGAGAATTCCTTTGTTTCAATCGCTTGGGCCACTTTGAATGAATACTCTTCAATGCAATTATTGCATCCTGGTAGCTGACTTCTTCGGGGTTACCTGCGAGGGTACATGCCCAGGAGACCAACCAAAGCCAGTTATCATTTGAATTAAGGTTAGCTCTTACATTATCGCTTACGATATCCCAGCTATATATCGATACTTGGCAAAGTGCCTCTCCTGCTGAGAACATGCTTGATGATGAAGATATGGCTTTCCAGCAACAGTCTGCAAAGGTGCGCAGTGCATCTTTGTTAACGGGGATTCCGGCTTCAATAATCAAGTTTATGACCTGATTCAACTCTCTAGTTGGTGTGGTTTCCCCTCGGAGTATTAATTCGCTCCATACATCAATAATTTCATCTACCAAACCAAGGTGGCTTACAAAAGAAAGTGTCCCACGACTGGAGTCCCCCTGAATAACTTTGATGAGCAAGTTACGTTTCAGGTTATGTGGTTGCCGTTCAATAAAGACAGCTGCGGCATACTCAGCAAAAGTTTTATGAATGAAGGTTACAGCCTCCTGATCAAGAGTGTGTATGTGCTCAATGACACCTACATTTTCCCAGAAATCAAAACAAGCCTGGACCTTATTACTGCAAGCGAGATACCCGTCTTGCGTTTCTTTTTGCCATTCAGAAACACAGTGCTTGAACGTCAATTCAAAAGGTTCAGTCCCGTGCTCAAATAGTATCCAGCCCAGCAAGAAGATGAACCAATTTCGTTCAGGTTCAGTTGGTACTGAACCTTCTAAACGTGCAGATGGATAAGCGGTTTCTAACAACTTAAACAACTGCCGATATAATGAGATTCTCGAGCTATCTGGCTCAATGCCTTTGGAAGATAAGGATGCAAGCATAGTTAAAATCAGTGGGCTTCTCGACGCGATACCTTTGAGATGCAATGATTTCAGTTGCTCTTTCGCGACATTAAGGGTTTGGTTTCGCGCCTCTGGACTTTCAAAAGGCAAGGCTTCCATCACTTGTATCAGTGCATCGTCGGCCTGAGATTCCTCCAGTGGAAGAAGCTCATAATGTCTCCAGTTTCCCAGCAGGCCTGGTCGGTAGCCTACGGGCCGACTGGTGAGTAATATCCTCGTTTTGGGATGCGCAACCGCAAATCTGTGAATAGCATCGGTAACAAGGTGCTGATTGACACCACACTCGTCAAGACCATCGCATAAAATGACAGCATCCTGCAGGTCGAGTGATTTGTATCTCAATCCCGAGCAACTTAGCGCTACATCATTCAGGGCTTCCTCAAAACGAATACCTTTATGGCTGATAAGAGAGACAACTTGCGAAAGTTGTGCCAGTAACACCATATGGCCTTCAGCAGCATAAGTTAGAGCTATGCGGCGAAGAAGGACTGATTTTCCGATGCCTGGTCCACCAATAATAATGCCCCGGGTAACATATCGACCAAGTGTATAAGCATCGAACTTGTCGATGTTACTCGTGCGATTTGCTGCATATTGGTGATAACTACTTAGAGCTTCAGATAAATCATCAGGGAAATTCTCTAAATCTTTAATGATTGAGGCTTTCAGTGGGATCCAACACTTCTGAAGTGATACAGGCTTGGCTTGCCCTGGAATAGTGAACTGAGAATAACTTTTCTCAAGCCACTTGCAGACAACAGCTCTGAGCTGGATACCACTTTCTGTTGTATCCATTTTGATGCCGATACCGACACTCCTGAACTCATTAAGCAACGAGGTTATTGTTGCCCTGCCTCTAATTCTGATGAGTTTGCGCGCTTGCTCAATCAGCACACACCATGCTCGAAGTGGTTCGTGGAATAAATGATTTAGTTGGTTGATGGCATTGATTTCGGCACTATTATTTCCATCTATTGCATCGACGGTGACAATTCGAAGCGAACTACACACTCGGTATAATTCCGAGGGTTCAAGCCCAACTCTCTTGATGAATTCATCACCTATTGCATGGATCCCATCGGTTCTTCCGGTCCCGATACGGACGATATTCTCAGCCAAATTCGAGCGAATGGTTACACTGCTGTTGGGACAAACAACTAATATTCCACAAGCAATACTGTTATCGCGAATGCCTTTTGCCAACGCACATAGTGCATCCCATAAATTAGTGCCACGTTTCAAGCCACGCTTAACCTGGACCTCTACCAATTTACCCGGCATTATGCACTTGTTGCACAATTATATGAAAATCAGCTAGTTACAAAAAATTTGCACGTATCACTAGCTGATCGTTTTGTATTTTCATTTTGACTTAAAGTGTTAAGTTTATACTCGCGGGTAGAATATACCCTTAATACAATTAGGATTTAGTATAGCAACTTGAATATGATTTTTCTCATAAAATTTTGCTCCTTCATATAAAGGATTACCTTCTAAAAATGCGGCTCTAACGGAGTCGAATTGTTTCCCTGAATTTTTGGCAAGAGTATGAGCATATCTAATGACAGCACAATCGAGTTCTCTACATTTAAAATCAAAATCACTCTTACCAAACATTTTATTTACAGGTGGTTCGATATTCTGTAACTTGAGAGATTTGGTCATTTCTTCGAAAGAAAACTTAAGAAAATCAATATGTTTTTGATCAAATAAGTCTAAACAATTTCCAAGTTCAATTACAGCACCTAATACAAATGGTTTTTTTATTTTTGAGTTTTTTCTTTCTTTATCTTCAATTGCATATTGTTTTGCTCTTTCATAGTTATTTTCCCAAAAATAAACACCATTACCAAGCCAATCATATGCGTTATTGCTGTGTTTGAAGTCATCTTTTTTTAGCAGAATAGGTAATGCTGCATCTTCATCCATTCCATGAAAACCATATATAACGCTTGGTTTTGATGAGTACATTATAGATTCCTATTAAATAGTCATTCCTTTGGTTTACTTTTTTCAACAGTTTCTTTAGTAAAAAAACGTGTGTTGTAAGTACCATTTTTTGTTAGTATTTTTGACTCAACAAGTAGTTTAAACCGTTCTTCAGGAGTACGATTTTCCGCAGACTCTCTAGCTTTTCTTAATAACTCTTCCATATCCATCATGGCACCTCTTATATATTTCAGATACTACATTTAGAACAACTTCGTGTAATATTATAGTTTAATTTACGTACAAACTCAAGTAGTCAAGTACTTACTTGAATTATTTACTCTTGATCATTATCCCAATAGCCTCTTTCCTTACAGAATATCCACCAAGGGTTATCATCACTCAAATCATTTTCGATATTTTCATGGGTAAAGTAAGGAATATCGGGATATGGAATTTGTTCTTCGCCTTTTTTCGCTCTTGTTTTATTTCGAACATATCGTGACAACTGTTCAGCACGTCGGTCAGATTCTGACATGTATTTTCTTCGTTCAAGATAGTTATCTTCTTCATTCATAAATGTTTTCCTCATAGTTTTAGATGTAACCAACTGTATTTGATATCATTTTCTATCATTGCTTTCACAGATCGATTGACATCAATTGATAGTCATAGGCTATCATAATCAATTTATCGATCGTTTGTGACGATCAATTTCTTGAATTTTAGTACTCAATCGGGTTATCATCATTAGATGAAAACTTGCAAGGAGCACTAAAAAATGGTTATTAATCAGTTAGAAACAAGATGCAGTTACTGTGATGAGATGATTTCGTCCAAGGCTAAAAAGTGTAAGCACTGTGGAGAGATCTTAAATCCACAACTACGAGAGATAGAGTCTTTAAAGCGTGAGAACGCGAATAGGGACAAATCTAACATTGTAGTGAGTAACAACAACAATAATAACAACAATCAAGGTTCAACTGGCAGTAAACGGTTCCCTCATATTGCACATTTAATTATGACAATAATTACTGGTGGTTTATGGATATTCGTTTGGCTACTGCATTACATATTTAGGAACAAGGAAAACTATTCCTAATCCACTTAAAATAAGGATATAACTATGAACATTGGATTTGTTGCACTGATAGTACTTTTTGGCAGTATATTTTTTGTTAATAAATCGGCTATTGAATGCGTAATCGATACTGATATAGCAATAGGCGATTGTTATAAATCCTCAATAGATACATTAGGTATCACGTTAAATAATCTGTATGACAATTATTTCATTAAATTTATAGATAATAAATAAGGTGTAGCTATGAACAAGTTATTACCTATACTACTGATATTTTTCAGTAGTAGTGCATTATCGAAAGAATCAGTAATAGATAAAGAATTAGCACAATGTAGAAGTAACCCTGTGAATGTATCTGATATGGCAATGGCTGACTGTTATGAAGCCGCTACCAAAGCATGGGATAAACTACTAAATGCTGAATACAAGTTACTAATATCTGATACTGAATTAAGTAAAGAATTCAAAGATAGTCTAAAAAGATCTCAGCTTGCTTGGATCAAGTATAAAGATTTATCTTTGGATGCTATTACTAAATTTTACGATAATGAACGTGGTTCATACTGGCAAATTGTTAGTACTGAAAACAAGATGCTTATAACGAAAAACAAAGCTATAGAATTACATAAGTTACGAATTAGTAGTGATCCTTCGGCACCGGCTGAAGATTAATATAAACAACAAGGAGTATTATATGGAAAGGATTCCAAATAATAGCATTATTATTTTTTCAATAGGTATAATTAATGGTATTACTCAATTTGAAACAAACACAGAAGTACCATTTTATTTGTTCTTGGGTGAAGGAGTAGGTTACGCCAAGTTAGAATCATTACTTAAAATTGGTTCAATTGGTGGTTCTTTTAAATTGAAAGATTGTGGGATTAAACTCAGACTATTTCCTATGGCCATAACTGAAATAATCCCAACTAAAGATAATATACCTGAAGATCTAATTTATCATCTTGACACTATATTATTCAACTCTAGAAAAGAGAATATGCAGTGATAAATTTATCAATACTATTGTGTACATGACTATATCCGTCATAAGTAATAACTATATCTGTAGCAGCATATTGTGGACCATTATAATTTGGGGTAGACACGCCAACAATGCTAATAAAACTTTGTCTTTCTAAGGAGATAATATCTTTTTCAAATAAGTCATAATTTTTATATATAATTGACATTAATTTATGCGACTCTCCTGCCGTCAATCTATCTCGTGCATTACTATTTTTTCTTGCTATATATAGCATGTACAACATAGCCATTTGTTCATTTGTCATATTGCTTACCTTATTGTCAAAGTAAGCAATTTGATAACATATACTTAGTCAAAATAACAGTACTAAATTAGTTGCTGTTAAAGTTTTTACCTCTTGGTTCATTTTTCTTTAGATCTATACGTTCGATCACAGATCTAAAGTCAATCTTATTTTCTGCCATTTCTCCCATCAATGATGCAATAATCGCTAAATGATCGGGTACTTTTTCTTTCCCTGCTAAGTTTGAAATACTATTGCGATTCAGTTGCAACAGGTCAGCAAACTCTCTCCCTGACAATCCGGCCTTTCCGAGTTGTCGTTTGAACTCTTCATAATCCATAGCTTCACCAATAAGTGTAATAAACACATATTTTAGTGTGTCTTGCTGTTGATGCACACTAATTTGTGTGTTATCTTAACTTCATAGTGAAGGTTGTTCAACCATACAGCACAAGGAAGATCATATGTCTCAGCACTTCTTGTTATCCTCGAAAGCTAAAACATTGTCACTGATGCAAGTTATGGCATTGAGCGACAGTGATGCTTTTAACCTGTTCAGATCGCTACGCTGGGGCGATAACCAAGAAATCCCATGCCCTCGCTGTGGTGTCGTTCACAAGCCTTTTAATATCACTTCCCGTAAACAGTGGAGATGCAAACACTGCGACTACACCTTCTCAGTAACGTCCGGTACTATCTTCGCAAACCATAAACTACCACTCAAAGTATACCTCGTCGCTATTGTACTCTTCGTAAACGCCGTTAAAGGTATCTCAGCACTACAACTATCCAGAGATTTAGGTGTACAGTACCGAACCGCTTTTGTACTCGCTCACAAGCTTAGAGAATCTCTTAGTGCTAAAAAAAATACTTCACTACTGCAAGGTGAAGTACATATTGACGGTGCATACATGCATACTACTTTACGTCCTAAAAACAAAAAAGAAGATCGTATTGATAGACGCTTACTAATCAACCAACCCAAAGATAAATGCTGTATCCTCGTAATTAGACAAAAAACTCAACAAACTCGTACTTTTGTTATTAAGTCTGAATCAGAATCTGAAATACTAAAATTAGTAAAAGAAAATGTAGATCCTTCAGCTACCATATGTGCAGATGAAAATAGTGCCTATAATATCTTACACGGCCACTACAACGTAAAACGTGTTAACCATTCAAAAGAGTACCGTTCAGATGATGGTACTACTAATAACTACGCCGAAAGTTACTTCTCAAGATTTAGAAGAATGCAAATCGGACAAGTACATAAAATTTCTAACAAGTATTTAAATGAATACGCTAACGAAATTGCTTACCGTGAAGATATGAGAACTACTCCTAACGGTATTGTTGTTAAAGATATTCTTTCTAAATGCCTTAATACTAAAACTGACAAACATTGGTGTGGATACTAATTTAGTACTAAAGAGTTTTAATTTATTACATTAGTAGTATTTGAAAAACAAAGTTATAAAAAAGTTTAACTATCATTATAAATTTAATCATTAATTAAAACAATGCTTTATAATATACTCATTGACGCCACCCATGTCAGAATGTATTATTTTATTGGGCCACGGATGGCTCAGGTGCGATAGGGCCAAATTTTAGTGACAGCTAATTATTGAACCCTATCTGTAATTATGTAATAAGGATGTTATATGACATATGATAAATTAGAGTTTGATCAAACTCTATTGACAGTAATAGAAATTGATAAAGAACTCAATAAAATAAAAGAGTTAATTATAAGCAGTAATAACTTTAATGAAGCTATTCAGTACTCATTAAAGTATAACGAACTCGAAATAATATATAACCAGATGCTTTATCAAATGGATTGTGAGTTAAGTGATTACCAGTCACTTGCTACTCCATTCGATAAGTTTTAACTATATGCCCCCCGGTGGTGGGGCATTACTATTTAGATACTAACAATACAGTACTTCCCATCCACTTTCTCCAATTTACTACCTTTCACTAAAGATGCTAACGCAACTTTTAGTACCTTGTTCAGTACCTTTACTTCATCAGCAGATATAGATTTTATTAGTACTATCTCTTCTAATAATTCATTATAATCCATATTCTTAACTCGTACAGTATCTAATACCAGCTTACTTAACTCCCCATGTGCAAATAATTTATTACCTTTATATACCCGCTTACCTCCTAACTTCCGTAAATCAATGTCATTGTCGAAAATCTTTAACGTTACATCCAACGCAGATACCTGTTCTTCTAATAACTTGATCTCTTTCTGCTTTAATTCAATAATACCTACCAACTCACTACGCTTACTCAGTATCCCAGAGACTACATGACTCATAAATCCCTCCAACTATCTGTTAATATTGAAGTATTATACAGGAATAGGGCGGGAAATTATTGTGCTACTGGTGCATAATGCCGAATTTACCCGTATTCGTTGCTAATGAAATGTCGTCACCGGGCCCCCCCGTTTCAGCATCAACCAAAACAGGAACACCATTGAAAACATCATCTATCCAGCTGACTTTTTGTTCTAAAAGGATATGCGTAAGAGCAATAGCCGCAACCCGAGCTTGGTAGTCCAACCCGCGCTCCGCAGCACTCCCTCCCGCTGCAGATTTTTTCCTGTTTTGCTCATCATTTTTTTCAGGTTGTACGTGTTTTGACAGCTGGGATTGAGCCTCCGTGTTTTTCATTACAGTCCCTTTAATGCGGTTACGGTAGAGATCAAGGTGTGGGCACAAAACAAGTTATCACTAAGATGAATGACCTATGTAGCATAGTTAAATTATCGTTGCTGTATGTTTTTTCCTGAGTGAGTAATACGTAATCTTAAACGTACAGCAAGTGGTTAAAGAACATCCAAAATAGCTATTCTAAGTATTGTCGATAGGACGCTTTAGTTCATGCGCAACAAAACTTCAGATTCTCCTCCACCTTTGGCAATCACAGTTGTTAAACGTTAACGATCTCTTATCCTCTTCACTGGCACAGGGCAGTTGTCGCAGCCCTGACAATCTTAGACTTCAATCGACTCAGAGATCTCAAACGCATCAGCCCCCATTGGTAAGTACAGACTGGTTTTAGCAACGTCCGCTTCTGGCACAAAGCCGACGGCCAGGACGTCCCCACAATAACCAAAACTATCCCAACAACTCCGAACGCCCCCTCCCCTAAACCAACAACTTCACCCGATCATAAATCAGTCGGTCCTCGAGCCGAGCGGAGCGGGCGTGCTGGCGCAGGGTGCGGATAAGGTTATCGATCAGGGCATGGGCGGCGGTGCTGAGTATGCTGTTACGCCGGGTGACGATATTCAACCGCGCCAGGTCACAGCCTTCCTGTAGCGCCAGCGGTTGCAGGCGTCCGGCAAACTGCGGTAGCCCGAGCAACGGTGCCGGGCACCAGGTGCACATGTCTGCCGACTCCACCATTGCTTGCAGCATGCCGAGGGAATGCGCATGAATAATGCGGTTCGGATCAAGCTGAGCGCCGTGTCGGCTGAACAGTTGGTGGATTAAATCGTCATAATTTTCTGGCGTATAGTTCAGCACCCAGTCCTGCTCCAACAACTGGTGGACTGAGGTGCTTTGGCCCAATGGATGGCCGTGGCGCACCATCACCGCCGTTTCATAGTCCAACAATGGCTCGCAATGAAACTCCTGCGGTGCCATCGAAGCCGGAAGCGGCGTGATGGCGAAATCCATCGTGCCCTCTCGCAGTTGGGATTGGGCGTTGGCCATCAGGCTTTCAAACAGCTCCAGTTTTACTCTCGGCATTTTTTTGCGAAAGGCCACCACCGCCGCCGGTAACACCGTCAACATCAGCCAGGGCGTGATCGCCACCTTCACCTGCTCTTGCGCCAACCCGCGCAGGCCCGCCATTTCATTGTTGGCCTGTTCCAGTTGGTTCAACACTAACCGGGCATGTGCCAGCAGCGTTTTTCCGTAAGGTGTAAAACCCAGTCCGGCCGGCGTGCGGATCAGCAATGGCAGTTCCTGCTGCTGCTCCAGCTCGCGTAAGGCCCGCGTGACCGCCGCCTGTGAAAGCCCCAGTTGGCGTGCGGCGGCGCGGATGCTGCCACCGTCGGCACTGGCGACCAAGGCCTGTAACTGATGTAGTTTCATCACGCCCCCTGACAATCATAAGTTGTCAGCATAACCGAACGGCGGCTCCCCGGGCAAAAGGTTGTTTGTTAGTCTCCGAAGTACCTTGTTCCCGGTTATCGATCGCGCCGGGAACCGAAAATTCACTTTGGATATCGCGATGAGAAATTCGCTTGTTTTACCTGAAATAGCTGCCGTTCAACACGAAATGGTCGCCATTCGCCACCATATTCATGCGCATCCTGAACTGGGGTTCAATGAGTTTGCCACCGGCGATTTGGTTGCAAAACTGCTGACCGAATGGGGTTATCAGGTCACGCGTCATATAGGACAAACCGGAGTTGTCGCTACCCTGCAGCGCGGCGAGGGGAAATCTCTTGGCCTGCGGGCCGATATGGATGCATTGCCGATTGAAGAAACCAGCGGACTGCCCTATGCCAGCACTCACAGCGGCGTGATGCACGCCTGCGGTCATGATGGCCACACCACCATGCTGCTGGCGGCGGCGCGTTATCTGGCGCACCACTCTGACTTTACCGGTACATTGCAGCTAATATTTCAGCCGGCGGAAGAAGGCGGCGGCGGCGCCCGGGTAATGATGGAAGACGGGTTGTTCGAGCGTTTTCCCTGTGACGCGGTGTTCGCCATGCACAACGTGCCCGGCTTCCCGGTCGGCCAACTGGGCTTTGCCAGCGGCCCTTTCATGTGTTCGGCCGATACCGTCAACATCACCCTGCATGGGCACGGCGGGCACGGCGCGGTGCCACAACACACCGTCGATCCGGTGGTGGTCTGTGCCGCCATCGTGATGAGCCTGCAGACCATCGTCTCCAGAAATATCGATCCACAGGAAACGGCGATTGTGACCGTGGGCGCGATCCAGGCCGGTCATGCCAGCAATGTCATTCCCTCGACCGCCACCATGACGCTAAGCGTGCGTGCGCTGAATGCCGATGTCCGTCAACGGTTGGAAGACCGCATTACGGCACTGGTGGAAGCGCAGGCCGTCAGTTTTGGCGCCCGGGCAGAGATTGATTATCAACAGGGTTATCCGGTGCTGGTGAACCACGCGGCGGAAACCGAACTGGCGCGTTCGGTCGCGTTGGAATGGGCCGGTGAAAGCCGGGTTATCGCCAATCTGCGCCCGATTACCGCCAGTGAGGACTTCGCTTTTATGCTGGAAAAATGCCCCGGCAGTTATATCTCAATTGGCAACGGGGAAAGCACGCCCGATAACTCGCTGCATAACGCCGGTTACGATTTTAATGACGAGTGTTTGCCGATTGGCGCCACTTACTGGGTCAAGCTGGCGGAACGCTTCCTGGCTTAATCCCTTTTTGAACACCACTACGCTGAGGAAAACCAAATGAAAACAAAAAGTAGCCTGGTTTTATTGCTGCCACTGGCATTCAGTTTCGCCGCCCTTGGCGGGGAATTCAGCGGCAAGGTGATTAAGCTGGGCATAGACCCCACCTTCCCGCCGCTGGAATACAAAACTGCGCAAGGAACCCTGACCGGGTTCGGTGTGGATATCGCTCAGGCGCTTTGCAATGAGATGCAGGCCAGGTGCGTGTGGGTCGAAAGCAGTTGGGACGGGATGATCCCGGGGTTGCAGGCAAAAAAGTTTGACGCCATCGCCTCGTCAATGACCATTACGCCGCAGCGCGAAAAGCAGATCTCCTTCTCGAACAAGGTGTCTAACGCCCCGGCACGCCTGGTGGCCCGCAAGGGTAGCGACCTGCAGCCCACGGCGGCTTCACTGAAAGGCAAATCGATTGGCGTGCAACAAGGCTCCAGCCAGGAAGCTTACGCAAACGCAATGTGGCGCCAGGCCGGCGTCAACGTGATTGCCTATCAGAGCCAACAGGAAGTGAATGAGGATCTGGCCAACGGCCGGTTGGACGCTTCGCTGCTGGCCAGCGTCAGCGCCAGCGAATTTTTCAAAACGCCCGGCGGCAAGGATTTTGCCTTTACCGGCGCGGAACTGAGCGACAGCAAATATTTTGGGATTGGCGATGGCATTGGCGTGCGTAAAGAGGACCGCGCATTACTTGATGCCTTCAACGCGGCGCTGAAAGCCATTATCGCCAACGGCACCTATAAGAAGGTGAACGATAAATACTTTGATTTTGATATGTACGGTAAAGGGTAGTAACTGAGGGGCAGATTAAAAGGGCCAGGCGAGCGCCTGGCCCGATAAAAACGGTTACTTCACTTCGCCCATAGCCTTCAGCTTTTTGGACAGTTCGCGACGTTCTTTAGACAGATCGGCATTTTTGATGATGTAGTCATCAACGCGATCTTCATAGTCGCTGCGCATGTTGGCAATGATGCCCTGAACATCTTCAATGCTCATGCCCGGTTTGATGTACTCACTCAGGTTATCGAGCAGCAGCACGCGCTTTTGGTTGTCGCGGACTTTCTTCTCGTTGTCGATAATTTCGCGTTGCAGCTTATTTTTACGTCGGAACATACGCACAAACTCCAGAACGTCCTGGAAACTCGGCTTATTTGCATTTTCCATCTTCATACCCTTGCTTTAGTAATACACAGATTCATTGGCTTACGGCCACAATGAGACCAAGATACAGGTTTGTGGCGCTCAGACACAACACTCATCGCCCTATCTTACCCACTTTACCGCCACGACAAAAACCCGAAGCGCCTGCTTCATGATCTGGCCCCCTATTCACGCTCGCCGGCGGTACACACCTTGAGCAAGTCACCTAGTTCTTCCAACTGCTGCGTCAGTTCCATGCTCAGCCATACGTAGCCGTAGATCGGCGCTTCACCATGCTGGCTGACGCTGGCCTCCTGCATCAGGGTTTTCAGCTCCGCAGCGATTTCGCTCAGTTCCCCTGCCGCCATCGCCTGCTGAGCCTGCGGGCCGTTACGCATGGTTTCCGCCAGCGCTTCCAATGAGCGTAGCGTCAACAGTTGCGCACTGCGCAGGGTTTTGGCATTCAGCATAATAAAATGGGTTTCGCGCGAGGCCCAGTAGGCGTCGGCCAACAGCTCCAGCGTACAGACCAGATTGCGGCTCAGCGTCTGCACCGCTTCGAATACCGCTTTGGGGATATGGGTTTCTTTGCTGCTGGGCACAATCAGCCCGCGCAATTTGACCACCTGATTCAGCAAGTCTTTCAGCTGCGGCTCCAGCCGTGGTCTTTCGATCATATTCGGGGACAGGTAAGCGCCGTAGATTTTGCCCGCGCTTTGCAGGCAATCGGCCATCTGCATGCGCCACAGAATGTAGGCCCGCTGCGGGTAAATGCTGGTGAACAACAGCGCCAGTAATGAGCCAAAAATCACGTCGCCGCTGCGCCACAGCGCGGTGTGCATATCACCGGCACCCGCGCCACAAACCACCGCCAGCGTAATGCCCACCAGCAATGCCATATAAGGCCGTTTGCCCAGCGTCAGGTAGCCGCAGAAAAACATCACTACGCCACACCACGCCAGCATTAGCGGTAGCGAGTAGAGCTCAAGATACAGGGCAATCAGACCGGAGGCGGCACCAAACACCGTGCCGGCAATACGCTGCAGCGCCCTTTGCAACACGTTGCCCCAAAAGGAAATCGGCCCCATCACCACCACCAGCGTAATCAACGGCCAGGTGCCTTCCGGCACTTCAAGCAGGCGGATTAGCAGGAAGGTCAGTATAAACGCCAGCCCAATGCGCACACCATGCACAATGCGGTAATGGCGGTAAGTCAGACGTTCAAACGACGATATTTTTCTGTCGAGGCGCACAATGCATCCCGTTATCGATGGCGAGAAAGAACATCAGTTTAGCGGAGGAAGGCAGGCAGAAAAAGGCGGATAAGGCGTCCCCTATCCGCAGTCAGACGTTAAGCGGCATATTTATCCACCAGCGCACGCAAAATGGCGGCGGTTTCCACATCCATCACTCCGTCATACTTTCTTTGACGGAAGTGCAGCTGAAAGGCCCGCACCAGTTGGCGATAACCTTCGGCATTGGTCGCTGCTGAGGTGTCGTAACCGTATTTAGCGAACAGCGCCAGCAAATCAGGCTGTGCCGGCAGGCCCTGGCACTGATATTCATGCTGGTGACGATGCTTTACTGCTTCGTCATACCAGGCGCCTATACCTGCCAGATACAGCTGGTGCCATGGAAACTGCGGGCCAGGATCACTTTTGCGGCCCGGAGCAATATCGGAATGCGCCACCACGTTGACCGGCGTGATGTCCGGATAGCGTTGCAGAATGTTCTGCGCCAGTTGGCTGACCGCGGCAATCTGCTGCGGGTTAAACGGCGGGAAGGTAATATCTTCGCCATCGCCGCTGGCCAGATTGACGATCTCAATGCCAATGGACGTATCGTTAAGATTATTGCGATTGCCCCACTGACTGGCCCCGGCATGCCAGGCGCGCTCCACTTCATCGACCAGGTTGAAAATGCGCACGCCGTTGAAACCGGCGGCCTGATAGCTTTGATCTTCAGGATCCGGCACCAGATAATGGGCGCTGACCGACTTACCGGTCAGTGACTGCACCGAATCGGCAAAGTTTTGCGCCGTGTAATGCAGCACCAGAAAACGCACCCGGTGGCCAAAGCTGGCTACCGAACGGTAGCTGTTGTAATCCATACTGAACATAATAGATTCCTTGTTGGTTAAACTCGCGTGCCACAGCATTGCAGGATCCGTTCCGCTCAAACGGCCGCAACGTACAGCGACCCTACAATGTCTTTGCGGACCATGTCCACCCGTTCATGTTTAGCTAATTGCTAAAGTTAAAGCAAGAAATATTTAGTGAAAGCAATATTTACCTTTTTGCTAAAGAGTGCGATCATCCGACGATGGAAACCAAAGAAATAAGACGCAATAATTTGCGCGAGCTGATGGCCAGCTACGCCCGACAGGGTGTCAACCAGAACGAGTTTGCGCTGCTGGTAGAGTCCTCTTCGCCGACGCTGAGCCAAATCAGCGGTGAAAAGTCTTCCCGCAACCTGGGTGATAACCTCGCCAGGCGGATCGAGGCCAAACTGAACCTGCCCAAGGGCTGGTTTGACGTTTTCCATGAAAAACAGCTGGTGCGGCCGTTTGATAACGTAGCGGCAGAGTCGGATTTTCAACCCGCCCGCCTCAAGCCGGTGGTATGGGAAGACACCGAACAGGACAAGGAAGAGTTTGTGGAAATTCCCCTGCTGGATATTAATTTCTCGGCCGGCGATGGCTGTTATGAAATCGTCGATCGCGAAGAATTCTCGCTGATCTTCCGTCGCTACTATCTGCACAAGATGGGGGTGGCGGTGAATGCCGCACGCATCATCCGCATTTCCGGCTCCAGTATGGAACCGCGCCTGCAAGACGGTGATGTGGTAGGGATTAATACCGATGACACACGTATTCGCGAAGGCAAAACCTACGCTATTCGTCATGGCAATCTGCTGCGGGTAAAAGTGTTGATCGAACAGCCCGACGGCGGTGTCACTATTCGCTCCCTGAACCGGGAAGAGTACCAGGACGAACACCTGAGTTACCCGCAGCGCAAAGACCAACTGGTGGTGCTGGGCCGCGTTTTCTGGTCGTCTTCGTCCTGGTAATGAGGCGGATACAGTCAGGCGCCGCCAATCGGCGCCGTGCTGTTATTTGAAATCTACCACCATTTGCTGCTGGATAGACAAACCGCGGGTCGACTGTACGCAACAGTCAATGTAGTCGGTAAAACGCGGTGGTTTCGGCATGCCCAGCTTAAGAATTTTATCGTTACTGAAACGCACGTTAAGCATGGCGAAAGATCCGTACAGGCGCATCGCCTTCAGCATCAGTCGTTCGTTACAAGGCCCGAAAATATCCTTCAGTTGCTTACGCATCTTCAGCAACGCTTCGTAGCTGACCTGCGCGTAATGATCGCCAAGCGGCGGTTTTTCCAGCGCGGCGGCAATGGCCCGGTCGATATCCGCAAAGCTGACGCTGCTCTCTTCACCGGCCGAGATATGATAAACATCATTATCCAGCGTTTCGCTGTTCAACAGCATCACCAGCGCATCGGCACAGTAATCGACCGGGATCACGTCGATCTTGTCCTGCAGTGAACACATAAACTTGCGCAGCATCAGCGCCATGCTGAACACCCAAAAAATACTGCTGGAAGGCTGACAACCCAGGCGAGTATGCCCCACCACGATCGAAGGACGGGCAATCACCAGCGGCAGCTGCGGACAGCGTTGGCGCATTAGCTGCTCGATGGTCGATTTGGAGCGGGTGTATTCCACCAAATGCTCGGCGGTTTCTTCAAATTCACCGCTCTCTGCCACCAGAGAACCCGGTTCCGGCGCACAGGACATTGCGGTACCCACGTGCAGGAAACGTTTTAATCCAGACACCTGCGCCATTCTCTCGGCAAAGGCCAGCGTACCTTCGACGTTCACCTTCCAAATAAGAGGGTTGTTGCCAAACGAGGCTACTGCGGCACAATTAATAACGTGCGTTACATTGTTAATTCGTGTGTCTGCCAAAAACTCAGCAGGCTCACCTAAATCGCCCAACAATATATTTTCTATCGTGATCTTTGAAAATAAATCAGCATCAATATTAAACTTTTCCATATTCAGTCGAATACGTTCCAGTCCCTGCTGTGCATTTTCAGCCCGCACTAACAGAAGATAGTTAATAGACTGATTTTCTTTAATTAGTTTCTCGAGAACTGCACCACCGAGAAAGCCGGTAGCACCGGTTAACAGCAGAGTTTTCATAATACGTATCCACATTGGTATTGAATGATGCTGATTGTATGTGGAAACAATTAAACGAATACTAAATAAAACTCAGTGGCATCTACTTATCTTTTCTTAATATTATCTTAAGGAATGTTCTGAAACATCACGAAGGTATTTGGTAACACATTAACCAAAAAACAAACCATAATAATGTGGCCGTTGACATTCCATTGAGAGAAACTCTGATTTAATTTCCTGGCAAATTCTATTACCTTTTCTCATCCGGAGTATTTATGAGCTATAACCAAAAAGTCTGGTTGGGCATCCTGGTCCTGTGCAGCGTTTTCTGGCTGGCGGTGATCGGCAGCGTTTTCTCGGCCCACAGGGCCTTCGAGCACGCTAATCTGCAAAACCGGCAGGAATTTACGGTCAGATACTCGCAACATGTTCAGGGTGCAGCGGCTCCAGGCCACGGCCTCCAGGCACAGTCGCCCACATCTTGAGGCTCCCCCCAGAATGGGGTAGGGACAAGCGCGGCTAACGATCCTATGATGCCCCAGGAATCACAGGGAGAATAATATGGGTCGAAAGCTGGATAGCTTACCGCAAGCAGAACGTGAAAAAATTGAAGTCGATTTACTGGCCCTCAGCGTCATTTACAACGAACGCTATGGCATTACCGTCAATGACGCCAGCAATGCCGAACAACAGGTGCCCGATTATTTACGCCCCTACTTTCATTTACGCCTGAACTACTATCGCGGTGCGTAATACAGCGCATTTCGGTGATTAACACTAACGACCGCTTGGCATCGTTCATCTCGCCGTTACAATAGGGGCATATTCCCTACGCACGCGAGAGATGCGATTTTGAGCAGCAAGGCACCGGCCACATTCTACATCCACGACTACGAGACCTTCGGCATAAGCCCATCGATGGACCGCCCGGCGCAGTTTGCCGGCGTGCGTACCGATATGGACTTCAATATTATCGAAGAGCCGCTGATCATCTACTGCACCCCGGCCGATGACTACCTGCCCGATCCCGAAGCGGTGATGATCACCGGTATTACTCCGCAACTGGCACTGGCCAAGGGCGTTAACGAAGCCGAGTTTACACGGCAAATTCATCAGGCATTCAGCGTGCCCGGCACCTGTATTCTGGGTTACAACAATATCCGCTTTGATGACGAAGTCAGTCGCAATATTTTCTACCGCAACTTCTACGATCCCTATGCTTACAGTTGGCAGAATGGCAACTCACGCTGGGATCTGCTCGACGTTATGCGTGCCTGTTATGCACTGCGCCCGGACGGCATCGTCTGGCCGGAGAACGAAGATGGCTTCCCCAGCTTCCGTCTGGAGCACCTGACCCGCGCCAACGGCGTCGAACATGAACATGCCCATGACGCCATGTCGGACGTTTACGCCACCATTGCCATGGCCAAACTGGTCAAGCAGGCGCAGCCACGGTTATTTGATTTCCTGTTGCAGCACCGCAACAAACATAAGCTGAACGCGCTGATCGACATCGCAGAAATGACGCCGTTGGTACACGTTTCCGGCATGTTCGGCGCGGCACGTGGCAACACCAGTTGGGTATCGCCGCTGGCCTGGCACCCGGACAACAAGAATGCGGTGATCATGTGCGATTTGGCCGGTGATATGACACCATTGCTGACGCTGAGCGCCGACGAGCTGCGTGAACGGCTGTATACCCGCCGTGAGGATCTGGCCCCCGGCCAATCGCCGGTGCCGATCAAACTGGTACATATCAATAAATGTCCGGTGCTGGCACCGGCGAAAACCCTGTTGCCGGAAAACGCCGAGCGACTGGGTATCGATCGTCAGGCCTGCCTGCAAAACCTGCTGCTGCTGCGCCAGCATCCGCAAGTGCGCGAAAAAGTGGTCGCACTGTTCGCCGATGCCGAGCCTTTCAAGGGTTCTGATGATGTCGATGCGCGGCTGTACGACGGTTTCTTCAGCGATGCCGACAAGGCAACGATGAAAATTATCCAGCAAACCAAGCCGCAGAACCTGCCGGCGCTGGATTTGACCTTCAACGATGGCCGTCTGAAAGAGCTGCTGTTCCGTTTCCGCGCCCGCAACTACCCCAATACGCTCGATGACACCGAGCAACGCCGCTGGTTACAGCATCGTCAGGAAGCCTTAAGCGCCGAGCGGGTGCAGAGCTATGTCCTGCAACTGGAGTCGCTGTATAACCTGCATGAAGGCGATCAAGAGAAGACCGCGCTGTTGAAAGCGCTGTTTGAATACGGCAAAGAGCTGGTCGGCTGACAAAAACAATAAAGGGCGCCCCAAGGCGCCCTTCTTAATACTTACCGAATAAAGCTTAGGCTACGTCTTCGCTAGCCTGTGGTACCGGCAGGCGGAAGCTGCGCGTGACAAAGGCCAGATAAATCAGGCCAATTGCCGCCCACACCAGGCCCAGCGTCATTGAGCTGGCTTCCAGATTCAGCCACAGCGCCCCCACGGTCAGCGCACCCATAATTGGCAGGATCAGGTAGTTAAAGGTGTCTTTAACGGTACGGTTCAGCTTGTCGCGAATATAGAACTGCGAGATCACCGACAGGTTCACAAAGGTAAACGCCACCAGCGCACCGAAGTTAATCAGCGCCGTTGCGGTAACCAGATCAAACGAAACTGCAGACAACGCAATCACGCCGACCAGCAGCACGTTCAGTGCCGGGGTACGCCATTTCGGGTGCACATAACCGAAGAAACGCTCCGGGAATACGCCATCACGACCCATCACATACATCAGGCGCGAAACACCGGCGTGAGATGCCATGCCAGAAGCCAGCACGGTCACGCAGGAGAACACCAGGATCACCGACTGGAAGAACTTGCCGGCCACGTAGAGCATGATTTCCGGCTGGGACGCATCGGGATCTTTAAAGCGTGAAATGTCCGGGAAGTACAACTGCACAAAGTAGGACACCACGATAAAGATGATACCGCCGATCAACGCCGTCAGGAAAATGGCTTTTGGGATCACGTTCTCTGCGTCTTTGGTTTCTTCCGACAGCGAACTGATACCGTCAAAACCGAGGAACGAGAAGCACAGAATGGTCGCACCGGTAATCATCGGCACCACATGCGCACCCTCAGACCAGAACGGACGGCTGCTGATCAGCGTACCGGCACCTTCACCATGTGAAATGCCGTTCACTACCAGGAACAGGAACACGATCATGATCGCCACCTGCACCACCACGATAATGGAGTTCAGGTTCGCCACCAGCTTGATGCCGCGCAGGTTGAACAGCGTCATCAGCGCGACCAGTGCCGCCACGAAGATCCACGAAGGCACACCCGGGAAAATGGCTTCCAGGTAAATCTTGGCCAACAGGATGTTGATCATCGGCATGAACAGGTAGTCCAGCAGCGACGACCAGCCCACCATAAAGCCGACGTGCGGGCTGATGGCTTTCTGGGCATAGGTATAGGCAGAACCGGCGGACGGGAATTTCCGTACCAGTTTGCCGTAGCTCAGTGCGGTAAACAGGACCGCCAGCAGAGCAAAGGCGTACGCAGTGGCGACGTGACCATCGGTCAGGCCGGATACGATGCCAAAGGTATCGAAGATGGTCATTGGCTGCAGGTAAGCCAGCCCCATCATCACTACCGGAACTAAAGTCAGGGTTTTACGCAGCTGTGCGCGTTCAGCCGGAGCGGCATTGATGATGTTATCGGACATGACGCAGCCCCCCCTTACCTTCGGTCTTGCGGAGCGTAGACACGCCAAGACTTAAGGTTGCGGGGAAACTTCGCAACTTGCGACTGAATTCAAAAAGAAGGGGATTGGAAGCTGGATAACGAGTCAAGGCGGCCTTGGCTGCTCCATAATCGCTGCGACCGCAGCGGAAACCGGCGGGCACCGGTGCTAAAGTGAAAAATTGCCCCATCTTTCTTATCCTCATGAGTCACGACCATAAAGTTTTATTTGATCGCGCACGAAACTATTTATCTATCCGGATCGGTGTCCGGCCTCGCTTGGTGTATGAAACGCACAGTTTGTAAAACACAAATGCAAAAAAAATAACCGACGCGTTAAAACGTCGGCTATCTGCATTAAGGATATTTTGCACCAGAAACCCTCCTGATGACAAGATCAGGAAGGCCCGTTACACAAATTCTTTTCGCGATCGTTCGGAAAACAACCCTTACAGGTGAATTAATCCGCTATCGTTCTATCGCCTATCAAGTTAATGACGCACATTTTACGCCGCTTCAGGCATTTTTCAACATCCAGTCAATCTCGGTTTCCGTCACCAGTCGCTCAAACTGCATCAGTTCGTCCAGCTTGCAGGCGTGGTAAACGTGGGCAAAACGTTCGCCCAGATACTGTGTCAGTTCATGCTGGTGCTCAAACTCGTACAGGGCGTCGCTTTGACGGATCGGGAACGGCAGCCCTTCCTGCTCCAGCCCGTTGCCGGTCACCGGCTCAGGCAAGGGCAATTCGTTGTCCAGGCCGTAAAGAATGCCTGACAGTATCGCCGCCACCACCAGATAAGGGTTGGCATCGGCACCCGCAACGCGGTATTCCACCCGATGATTTTCCGGTTCGCCGCACGGGATGCGCAGTGCAACGGTGCGATTGTTGTGCCCCCAAGAGGCCTGGGTAGGCACATACATGCCCGGCTGGAAACGGCGAAAAGCGTTCACATTGGGCGCCAGCAGCGCCATGGAGGCCGGCATTAGGGTGATCATCCCGGCCAGCGCGCGGTGCAGCAAGGGTGAGTCTTCGCCGTCTGCTTGCGCGAACAGGTTGTTGCCGTTGCCGTCCAGCATGCTGATATGCACGTGCATGCCACTACCGGCGTATTCTTCATAGGGTTTGGCCATAAAAGTGGCGTGCAAATGATGATTTTCCGCCACCATCCGCACCAGTCGCTTTAACCCCAGTGCATGGTCACAGGCCAGCAACACGTTATCGGTATGCTGCAGATTCACCTCGAACTGGCCGGGGGACGCCTCCGCCACCGCACCGTCTGCCGGTAAGCCCTGCATCTGCGCCAGTGTGTCGATGTCGTTGAGCACTTCGGCAAAATGATTCAGGTTATCCAGCGAGTAAACCTGGCTCTGCATGTTGCGCTCCTGGGTACCGGGCGCACAGGGGGGCTGCAAATACCCCTCAGAGTCTCGCTGCCTGTCAATGAGATAGAACTCCAACTCTACCGCTACCACCGGGAACATGCCGCGCTGGCGCAACGCCTGCCACACTCGATTCAGGACATTACGGGGTTCAACGTCAAAGGGAGTGCCATCTTCATCCAGCATGGTCAGTAATACCTGACCGATATTATCCGGGTCCGCCGCTGAGGGAGTCAGTGAACCCGACACCGGCATGCATACACGGTCCGGTTCACCCAGTTCCTGGCCCAGGCCCGCCTCTTCCACCACATTGCCCAAAATATCCATAGCGAATACCGAGGCGGGGAAGTAACAGCCTTTTTCCAATTTTTTTAGTCCGGAGACAGGGATGCGTTTACCGCGGAAGGAACCATTCAGGTCAGTGAGAAGGATATCGATATACTGCGTTGAGGGGTGGCGTTCCAAATAATGAGCAACCTCACGTTGGAACGCGCTACTTCGCCTCTCTTCATTATGCTGTGCAAAATTTTCAACTGCTGCGATATTGGTTTGCATACATCACCCGCCATTATGCTCTGAGAACGCGTTCGCGTTCACCTGCCGATAGGTTCAACACATGGTCTGATTTCTCTGTAGACTGCGCCAGAACTGGCGCTCAAAATAACATCCATAATATGAAACATAGCCTTAACACAAATGGTTTGCAAATGTTACAATCCTGTTTGATTATTCGCCACCGACTGCTAAATTGATAAAATATTGACCGAAAAGGCGTTAACTGCTTTTTTGTGTGCAGAATTTCTTCCGCCAGAACGGGGGTGGTGATGGGCAATATATTTTCCAAATTGGTCGCAACTACCGATATCATGTTGTGTCGAAGCCACTCGAACAGGTACCTGACACCGATATCCATTTCAGCCTGTCGTCCCTACCAGAAGGAAGTCCCTCTATGAGCGAAGTCAGCTTGGCGCCGGGTAAGCGCCTGTCACAGATCCGTCTGCAATTGGGTTTGTCGCAGCGCCGGGTCGCCGAACTGTCCGGGTTAACCCACAGCGCAATCAGCACCATCGAGCAGGACAAGGTCAGTCCGGCCATCAGTACGCTGCAAAAGTTGCTGAAGGTCTATGGACTGTCGCTGTCTGCATTCTTTGCCGAGCCAGAGGCCGCCAATGAACCCAAAGTGGTGATCGAGGCCGAAGACCTGATCGAAATCGGCAGTCAGGGTGTCTCGATGAAGCTGGTACACAACGGCAACCCAACCCGCAATCTGGCAATGATGCTGGAAACCTACCAGCCCGGCACCACCACCGGAGAGAAAATCAAGCACCAGGGCGAGGAGATCGGTACCCTGCTGGAAGGCGAGATTATGCTGACCATCAACGGTCAGACTCACTGCCTGACCGCCGGTCAGAGCTATGCCATCAACACCGGCATTCCCCACAGTTTCAGCAATACCTCGGCGCGCGTCTGTCGCATCGTCAGCGCCCATACCCCGACGACCTTCTGATAAACCGGACCAGGGGATGGCGCTATAAGCTATTCCCTTTCCGCGGCATCCCGTTCAGTTTTGCCATCGCCTCTGAACGGGCGCCCTCATCGGCGAAAGATTATTTTCATCCTGGTTATGCCATTTAGTTTGTTGAGAAAAACAAAATCTGTGTTACAAAATACTCACTTTAGCCATCTAAACACCTAAACGTCTTTTAATCACACTATGCCAACCCATACGCCCTCACGCCTCGAGATGCGCAATATCTCGATCGCCTTTGCCGGCTTCAACGCACTGCAAAACGTCGACTTCACCCTGCAGGGCGGCTCTACCCATGCGCTGGTCGGCGCTAACGGTGCGGGTAAGTCCACGCTGATGGCGATACTTTCCGGCGCGCACAATCATTACCGTGGCGAGATCTTTATCGACGGGCAAAAAGTGGATATCCATTCGCCGCTGCAGGCTCGTCAGTACGGGATCCATGTGGTGCAGCAGGAAGTGGATGTGGCGCTGATCCCTACGCTGTCGGTGGCGGAAAATATCATGCTCGACTGGCTAAATGAGCCGGGGCATTTGCTGAACTGGGCGCAACTGTATCGCCAGGCGGCGCAGTTACTGGCCCAGTTGGATCTAACCATTAACCTGCGTCAGCGATTGACAGAGTGCACGCTGGCGGAAAAACAGCAGGTGCTGCTGGCGCGTGCGTTGTCCCACCGCTGCCGTTTCCTGGTGCTCGATGAACCTACCGCCCCGCTCGATCGCGCCGAAAGCGAACGGCTGTTCCGCGTGGTGCGCCGCCTTAAGTCCGAAGGTATTGGCGTGGTGTTTATTTCACACCGCATTCATGAACTGAGTGAGATCTGCGACCGCCTGACGGTGCTACGTGATGGCCGCCACGTCAGCGAAGACGCCATGCAGGGCCTGAGCGGTGAGCAGATAGTCGAGAAAATGCTCGGTCATCAATTGAATGATATCTTCCCGCCGCCGCGGCCACCGCACGGTTCCCGCCCGCTGCTGCAGGTGGAGGGTCTGAGCGATCGTCACAAGCTGCGCGACGTCAGCCTGCGGCTGTATCAGGGGGAAATCCTCGGTATTGCCGGACTGGCCGGGGCAGGCAAAACCGAACTGTGCAAGGCGCTGTTTGGCGCCACGCCGGCACGGGTTGAACAAGGCGAACTGCTGGGTAAACCCTGGGCCCCGCGTGCGCCACACCTTAGCGTTGAACAAGGGCTGGCGCTGGTGCCGGAAGAGCGTCGTAAAGAAGGCATTTTTATTGATGAAGCCATCCCGATGAATCTGAGCGTCAGCGCCGACGACAGTTTTTCACGCTGGAGCCTGTTCAGCCGTCGTCAGGAACTGCGCTGGGCGCGGGATATCATGCAGCGCCTGAATATTCGCGCCTCCGGTCCACAGCAGCGGCTGGCCAGGCTTTCCGGCGGCAACCAGCAAAAAGTGGCCATTGGCAAATGGTTACGCGGCGACGCCAAAGTGCTGATTTTCGATGAACCCACCAAGGGCGTGGATATCAAGGCAAAACAGGAATTATTCACCCTGATCGACGGGCTGGCGCGCGACGGCAAAGGCATTATCTATGCTTCCGGCGAGTTTTCGGAGCTGGTCGGTTTATGCGATCGCATCTGCGTGCTGTGGGATGGCCGGGTAGTGGCGGAACTTGACGCCGCCGAGATTGATGAAGAAACCCTATTACTGTATTCCACCGGAGGAACCCCAGCGTGAGTAAAGAATTATCCCTGCAGAATGCGCAACCCTGGCGCCATCAGCTGTTTGAGTTTCTCTACAAGTGGGGGATGTTACTCACCGTTGTCGCGCTGATAGCCCTGTTCGGGCTGGCGTCGGACAACTTTCTCGATCCCAACAACATCATCAATATCCTACGCTCGATCGCCATCGTCACGGTGATCGCCATCGGGGTCTCCATCTCACTGTCGGTCGGCGGATTTGACCTTTCCGTCGGTTCTACCGCGTCACTGGCCAACGCCCTGGTGGTTTCGCTGTTTGTCTGGTACGGCTTCGGCACTACCGGCGCGATTGTGCTGACGTTGCTGATTTGCACGCTGGTCGGTCTGTTCAACGCTTTCCTGATCGTGGTGCTGAAAATTCCCGATATGCTGGCAACCCTGGCCAGCCTGTTTGTGATCCAGGGCGTGGCGATGACCTACAGCTACGGCGGATCCATCACCCAAAATATGCTGCTGCCGAACGGTGACATGGCAGAAGGCCTGATCCCGGAGATTTTCTCGTCTTTGGGCCAGGTACCGGTGATCGTGCTGATTATGCTGGCGGTCACCGTTGTGGTGCAGCTGTTTCTGTCGCTGACCAAGCATGGCCGCCGCATGTACGCCATCGGCGGTAATCCGGAAGCGGCACGCCTGTCGGGCATTCGCACCGTACGTTACAGGGTTGCTGCCTATGTCATTTCTGCCCTGCTGGCCTCGCTTGGCGGCATACTGCTGGCGTCACGTATTGGTTCGTCGCAGGTCAATGCCGGTGGCGGTTATCTGATGGATGCGGTCGCCGCCGCCTACATTGGTTTTTCGCTGGCCGGCTCCGGCAAACCGAACGCGCTCGGCACGCTGGTCGGTGCGGTGATCCTCGGCGTACTGCAAAACGGCCTGGTGATGCTCTCCGTCCCCTACTACGCGATGGACATTATCAAAGGCCTGGTGCTGGCCCTGGCGTTGGCAATTACCTACATCCAGAAACGCTGATTCTGCCCGGCGCACGCCCTGCTGCGCCGGTTTTCCCCTCAATTCATCAATTCATACGTTAGTTCTCCTTTCCTTTTATAAGCATACAAATGATACGAATTATCATTTGCGTTTACATTTTGTTTGAAATCCTTACAATGGCCTGACGAAATACTGCCGGAACGACGAATCTCGCAACGACGAGGCTCCGTTTCTACTTATTATTCAAAACGTTAAAACGACACTTTGTCGATTTACATCAGACCAGGAAAGGTTTGCCTCATGGAAAAGCCACGTTATAACCAGCTCACCGCACTGATTATTGCCTCACTCGGCAGCGCCGGCGCGTTCGCCGCACCGCAGAATGACGCTCAGGACACCATGGTGGTGACCGCCTCCGGTTTCCAGCAAAAAATCCAGGACTCGCCCGCCTCTATCTCGGTGATCCCGCGCCAACAGATTGAAGACAAAGCCTACCGCGACATTACCGACGCGTTGAAAGACGTACCGGGCGTGGTGGTAACCGGCGGGGCCAGCAACAGCGATATCAGCATCCGCGGCATGTCCTCTAAATACACCCTGATTCTGGTCGATGGCAAACGCGTGGACACCCGTGGCACCCGCCCGAACAGCGATAACTCGGGTATTGAGCAGGGCTGGCTGCCGCCTCTGGAAGCCATTGAGCGCATTGAAGTGGTGCGCGGCCCGATGTCTTCGCTGTACGGTTCTGACGCCATGGGCGGCGTGATCAACGTGATCACCCGCAAAACCTCCAATACCCAGGGCTGGAAAGGTTCATTGCACGGCGATGCCACCTTCCAGGAGAACAGCAACTCCGGCGATCTGTTCCAGACTAACGCCTACGCTTCCGGTCCGCTGATTGAAGGCCTGCTGGGTCTGCGGGTCAATGGCCTGCTGTCCCGCCGCGCCGAGGACCAAATCCTCAATGGCTACAGCGAGCAGCGCATGCGCAGCGGCACCGCGGTATTCAACCTGACGCCAAACGAACAGAACGATTTTGATTTCGAAATTGGCCGCTCTTTGCAGGATCGTGACAGTACGCCGGGCAAATCCATGGCGACTGAAAACTGCCGTAACAATAAATGCACGGCTAACAGCGCCAGCGACAGCCTCTACACCCGGACCAACTACGCCGTAACCCATAACGGTTATTACGACTTCGGCAATACCACCAGCTACATTCAGCGCGAAGAAACCAATAACCCGGGCCGCGACATGAAGATGTACAACACTATCTTCAATACGCAAACCCAGTTTGACCTCGGCGACCATATGCTGAATCTCGGCGGCCAGTACCGTTACGAAAAATTGAGCGACGGTGGCAATCAGTTGGCAGCAGCGGATGGGTTGAACAAACTGACGCGCTGGAGCTGGGCGCTGTTTGCCGAAGACGAATGGGCGATGACCAACGATTTCAGCCTGACCAGCGGCATCCGTATGGATCAGGACCAGAACTACGGCAACCACTGGACACCGCGCATGTACGGCGTCTGGCACCTGGCCGAGCAATGGACGCTGAAAGGCGGCGTTTCTGCCGGTTACCGTTCACCGGATCTGCGTCAATCCTCAGCCAATTGGGGGCAAATCACCGGCGGTGGCCGCACTTCAATCATCATCGGCAATCCGGACCTGCAGCCAGAAAAAAGCCTGAGCGAAGAGATCGGGGTGATGTGGGATAACCAGCAAAACCTGAACGCCGGCGTTACCCTGTTTAACACCGACTTCAAAGATAAAATTACCGAAGTGCGCCGCTGCGACAGCGGCGACGGCGACGCGCAATGCATGATCGGCGACACGCCTTATTACTTTATCAGCGACCGTACTAACGTCGATAAAGCCAATATGCGTGGCGTAGAGGCCACCTTTGGCTGGCAAATCAGCAAAGACTGGAAGTGGAACACCAACTACACCTATACCTCATCAGAGCAAAAAAGTGGGGATTTCCAGGGCAAACCACTGAACCAGATGCCGAAGCATATGGTTAACAGCGTGCTGGACTGGCAGGCCACTCACGATGTCAGCCTGTGGTCCCGCGTTAACTTCCGCAGTAAGACATCGGACTACATGAGCCGAGCATCGATGGCCAAGAGCACGCCGTCTTACACCTTTGTTGACGCTGGCCTTAGCTACCAGGCGAATAAAAACCTGCAGGTTACCGGTGGGGTTTACAACATCCTCGATAAAACCGTCGATTACGATAACTACAATACCGTGTTGGATGGCCGTCGTTACACCGTCGGCATGACCTACAACTTCTGATGCGATAAAAAAGGCCCCGAGATCGGGTAATGCCGGTCAGTTAAGTACAGTTCTGAATATGAATGTACGACGTTGTTTAAGTGGGCGTCCCCCTCTCCCGAGGGAGAGGGCCGGGGTGAGGGGCTTTCGCGTTAGTATGTATCCCCTCACCCTAACCCTCTCCCAAAGGAGAGGGAACAATTCAAACCACCGGCTGGTTCACCAATCCGTCGATCAACACCTGCGGGGTGCCCTGCGAACAACGCTCAATACGTCCGCGAACGCCATACACCCGCGCCAAACTCTGCGGCGTGATCACCTCTTCCGGCGCACCGTCGGCAATCAATTCACCGTCCTGCAGCATCAACACATGATCGCCATGGCGCAGGGCTATATTGATGTCATGCACCACCACCACGGTGATGATATTGCGTTTACGCGTCTCTTTGCGCACCAAATCCATCACGTGGAACTGGTAGTTAAGATCGAGCGCGCTCAGCGGTTCATCCAGCAACAGCAGTGAAGGCTGACGGATCAGTGATTGCGCCAAGCCAACCAGCTGTTTCTGGCCGCCGGAAAGCTGGTCGAGGTAGCTCAGCGCCAAATGTGCGATGCCAAGCTGCTGCAGCAATGCCATAACCTCCGACTCGCTGCCGGCGTTGCTGCGGCCGCCCGAGGCGCGTTGCGCCACAATGATCGACTCCAGCACGTGCAAATGCACTCCGGCAGGCAACGATTGCGGCAAATACACCACTTTCTCGGCCCGACGGGCAAAGGGCATCTGCATCAGATCGATATCATCGAGCCACAGTTGCCCCTGCGCCGGGTTCAGCCCGGCCAGCGAGCGCAGCAGCGTCGACTTGCCGCTGCCGTTCGGCCCCAGCAGCACGGTGATTTGGCCACGTGGCAACATTGGCACCGCCAAATTGCCGATCACCTGACGCTTCGGATAACCGGCGGAGAAATGCTCGATACGCAATCCCTGGCTCATACATTCCCCCGATGACGCAGAATAATACTCAGGAAGAACGGCACACCCACCAGCGAGGTGACGATGCCGACCGGAATGATGATCCCCGGGATCAGGTTTTTCGAGGCCACTGAGGCCATCGACAGCACCAGTGCGCCAATCAACGCACTGGCCGGCAGATAGAAACGATGATCTTCACCGAAAATCATGCGGGCGATATGTGGCGCTACCAGGCCGATAAAACCAATCGGGCCAACAAATGCCACCGCCAATGCGGAAAGAATACTGATACGCAGCAAGGTGGTCAGGCGCAGGCGACGCACGTCGATGCCGAAGCTCACCGCCCGATCCTCACCCAGACGCAACGCGGTCAACTTCCACGAGCTCATCATCGACAACGGCAGCAGCACGGCAAATACGCCGAGCAGGATGCCCAGTTTGTCCCAGGAGGCGCGGGCCAGACTACCCATCGTCCAGAACACCAGCCCCTGCAGCGTATCTTCGCTGGCAATAAACTGCATCATGGAGACCAGCGCGTTAAAGGTGAACACCAGCGCAATCCCGAACAGCACCACCCCGGAGGTGGCAACCCTCGTCCAGCGTGTAATGCCGTCCAGCATCAATGCGGCAAACAAGGCGAAAATAAACGCATTGGCGGAAATAAACCACTGGTCAGGAATACCCGGCACGCCAATCCCCAGCACAATGGCCAGTGCCGCGCCGAAAGCGGCGGCAGAAGAAACCCCGAGGGTAAAGGGGCTGGCAAGCGGGTTATTCAGGATGGTTTGCATTTCTGCCCCGGCCAGGCCAAGCGCAAACCCCACCACCACGGCCATCAAGGCATAAGGCAAACGGATATCCCAGACAATCACCCGCGTACCGGCATCTGCAGCCGCAGGATCAATCAGCGTTTGCCACAGGGAGGACAGCGAAAGTCCGGATGGCCCCAGGGTAAAATCCAGCAGCAGCGACCCCAAAATTGCCAATGCCAACACCCCCATCATCAATAAACGGTGGCGGAGAATATGGTGATAACGCCCCATAACGTTGACGTCGGGTTGCCCCTTGGCGTCAGACAGAGGATCGGTGGATACGCTCATTATTTCGGATACCTGTTACGACAATGACCATGGCGGCGCGCCAGACGGCCGCTTGAACGGGATAAGCAGCCGATAACAATAAAGCAAACGATAATACTTATCAATCATACCAATAGCTATTACCTGCCATGTTAATGTGTAACGCTTTATTTTATAAGACTATTAGCCAATCAGGTCCGACAAGCTTCCGATGGCGTACAGGGTTAATAATTCCGAAAGTTTGGCCGCCCCGCGCCCGACTATGACAAATTGCAACAAAACCACATAGAATCCAAAGCCAGACCGGCAAAGGGTGTACCAGGCACCTTATGCCGGATATTTAGGGCCCGTTAGCGGGCCCTTTACTAAAGAGGCCGCCATGAGAAGTCGCTCCCCAACGTTAACGCCTAAAAAACCTGCGCTACTGAATTGGCTGCTACAAAGTTCGCATCAGGCTGATAACGCCCAATTTCAACGCCAAATGCGGCTTACGCTGGTGCCATCCCCCACCACTCCCTGGCTGAATGCCGCCGGTGTGGCACTGCTGCTGCTGGCGTATGGCTGGCTGAGCAACCTGGCAATCGCGGCTGCACTGCTGGCGTTGCTGGCATTACTGACCGCCGGGCGCTGGTGGCTGGCGCGCGTCACTCCCCCTATCAGGCCAACAGCCATGCTGGTGACGGTACTGCTGTGGTGTGCACTGGTGGGCGCAATTGCACTGCTGGCGATGCTTTCAGGCCGTATGCTACTGATCCTGTCCGCCGGCCTGTTGATCACCGCACTGGCATTCTGGCTGATGCAGCGTCATGCCGCCGCCCCGCGTTTTGCCCTGCTGGAAATTATGCTGCTGACCCTGCCCTATCTGTTGGCCGCACCGCTGTCACGCGTACAAAATTTGTTTTTACTGGCGGATATCATCCCGCTGTGGCTGCTGCTGGCCCATGGGTTGATCGCGTTTTACCATCGTCAGGTCGCACAATACGTCACCCTCACCGCAGAAAAACAAAAAGCGGCCCATCGCGATCATTTGACCGGTTTCCTTAACCGCGCAGGCGGTGAAGCGGTGATGCAAGAAATTTGCCATCCCGCCACGACTATCCACCCGCTATCTCACCTGTTTATTATCGAATTCACCCCACTGGCGGCGCTCTACCAGAGCCACGGGGTGCTGATCGGCGATGACGTGTTACGCACCATCGGCGAGCGCCTGAAAATGCTGGTGCGCCCGAGTGATTTTGTCTGCCGCTATAGCGGTGGTCAGTTTCTGATCCTGGTGCACGGCCTGCCTTACGGTTCCGAAGGCGAATTTTTGGCGCGTATCGTTCCACCGTTGGAGGTGCCTTACGACTTTGGCGCATTCGGTGAGGTGACGTTGCGGTTGAATACCGGAGTACTGGCGTTAACCCAGGATTATAAAACGGTAGCAAGCCTGATGACGGCGGCGCAGCAAGCGCTGGGGATAAAAGGAAAGGATTAGTTTCAGGCTGCAGCCAAAGGGCAAGCTGCAGCCTGAAATTTAACGGCTATAGACAGGGATTACTTCACGTCCATTTTCGGGAATTCCATTTCGCTGTACTTCACGACACGGGTGCCGCGCGTCAGCTTGTAGCCGAACCAGATAATCAGGAACAGCGGCAGACCGATATAAGTTGCGGTCACGCCGTACCAATCGATGCGGTCTTGCAGGAACGCCTGATAGTTCTGCCCCAGCGTGATAATCAGGCACAGGACAAACGCAAAGATCGGGCCCAACGGGAAGAAACCGGAACGGTAAGGCAAATCGTTCAGATCACGCCCCTGGATCATATAGCCGCGACGGAAACGGTAATGACTGATGGCAATCCCCAACCAGGCGATAAAGCCGGTCATCCCCGAGGTGTTCAGCAGCCACAGATAAACCGACTGGTTGCCGAACATTGAGCTGAGGAAGCACAGGCCCGCCACCACGGTAGTGGCGTACAGCGCGTTGCGTGGCACCCCGCCCTTCGACAGTTTGGCGAAAATACGCGGCGCTTTACCTTCCGATGCCAGGGTAAACAGCATGCGGGTGGAAGCGTACATCCCGGAGTTACCGGCGGACAGCACCGCCGTCAGGATCACCGCATTCATCACCGCCGCCGCCGACAGCAGGCCGGCGTGCTGGAAGACCAGCGTGAACGGGCTGACGCTGATGTCTTTCACATCGTTACGCAGCAGGCTCGGATCGGTATAAGGAATGATCAGGCTGATAATCAAAATGGCGAAGATATAGAACAGCAGGATACGCCAGAACACCTGACGCACTGCGCGCGGGATGTTTTTGCCCGGGTTTTCCGACTCGCCGGCCGCGATGCCGATAAGCTCGGTCCCCTGGAACGAGAAGCCGACTATCATCGCCACGCCTATCATCGCCGAGAAGCCCCCGGCAAACGGCGCATCGCCAATAGTCCAGTTCTGCCAGCCCGCGTGCTCGCCCCCCTTGAGGATGCCGAAGATCATCAGCACGCCGATACCGATAAAGATAATGACGGTGGTCACTTTGATCAGCGAGAACCAGTATTCCGCTTCACCGAAGCCTTTGACCGAGATGTAGTTCAACAGGAACATCAGGCCAAGGAACAGTGCGCTCCAGATCCAGCCCGGCGTATCCGGGAACCAATAGGTCATCACCAGTTGCGAGGCCACCAGGTCAACGGCGATGGTCACCGCCCAGTTGTACCAGTAGTTCCAGCCCAGCGCGAAACCAAAGCCTTCTTCTACGTATTTGGCACCGTAGGTGGAGAAAGAGCCGGACACCGGCATAAAGGCTGCCAATTCGCCCAGGCTGGTCATCAGGAAGTAAACCATCAGTCCGATCAGCGCGTAAGACAGCAGTGCCCCGCCCGGACCGGCCTGAGAAACCGTAGCGCCAGAGGCGACAAACAGACCGGTGCCGATAGAGCCACCAATAGCAATCATGGTTAAGTGCCGAGCTTTCAGCTCGCGGCGTAATCCGGGCACTGCTTGCTCCGATGTTGTTTTTATATCCTGCTGAGCCATTCTTACCCTATCTGCTGGTCAAAAAAAATGAGGGCGGATTGTAACAAATACCCGCCGGCGAACTAATAACATTCCACTGATATAAGATAGCTTCATAATTCAGGGCTAATTATTAGCGACAGGCCAGAATACCTTACTTACTGTCATTAATGTGACAGGGAGCAGCTTTTTATGCTTTTTTACTGCTTTTGGAGAGGCTATTGAGGCTGAAACCCACAGTATCCGAGAAAACGCTGCAGCGCGTTGGAGATATGCTTTTGCCGGTGATGGATCAGATAAAGGGTGCGCATCAACGGCGGTAACGGGATATTCAGCTCCACCAGCACGCCACTGGCCAACTGTTCGCCAATCACACGCCGCGACAGGCAACTGATCCCCATGCCGTGGCGAACCGCATGTTTGATCGCTTCCGAATTACCCAGTTCCATCACCAGTTGGAAGTGCGGCAAGTGCGCCAGCAGCAGATGATGCAGCACCTCGCGCGTTCCCGAGCCACCCTCACGCAGGATCCAGGGGGCTGTGGCCAGCATTTCCAGGGTCAGCGGTTGCCCGGCCAATGGGTTGTCCGGCGCGGCAAATACCACCAATTCATCTTCCAGCCACGGCAGAGTGATCAGTTCCGGCATATGACAAGGGCCTTCAATCAGTCCCAGGTCGACGCGGAAATCCGCCACAGCGCCGATCACGTCCTGGCTGTTGCCGACGTTCAGTTCCAACGGTGAAGCGGGGAAATCATGCCGATAATGGGCGATCATCTCCGGCAGCATATAGTTGCCGATGGTGCTGCTGGCACTGATGCGCAATGCGCCGCCGTCATGGCGGAACAGTTGTTCAATCTCCCCCGCCTGCTCCAGCAGTGCCAGCGCCTTCGGGTACAGCAACCTGCCATGCTCATTAATGACCAAACGCTTGCCCACGCGGTCAAACAACTGCACGCCCAATTGCCCTTCCAGATCGGCCAGCGCGGCGCTGACCGCCGATTGTGATAACGCCAGAACTACCGAAGCCTGCGTGGTCGAACCGCTCTTAAGCACTTCGGTAAACACTTCCAATTGACGTAAGGTGATATGCATAGCGTCTCGGTTTTAAGCAAAGGTGACATCGAAAAAAGTCACTGAAATTAATGCAAAATCTGCGCTGCTGACCGGCAACAACGCACAGGGTGAATACTATTAATGGTACCACGTTTGCAGAAATCAGCATGAAAGCCGCCCATGTCGATTAACCACTTATTCAGATAGGTTATAACCATATAATCAATTTCTCTTTTATGCAGCCAGAACGTAGTCTGTGCTCAAGATTTTGATTAAAAGGGCTGACTTATGGCGACCAATACCACACATAATTTCCCCACTCGGCAATTTGCCCTGTTCGGTTTACCTCACCTGATCCCAGGGCTGCTGTTGACCGGGGCTATCACCGCGTTAGCCGTCTGGATTGGTGATATTCCATGGGTGGCCGGACTGGGGCTGGGAGCGCTGACGCTGGCGATTTTACTCGGCATTGTGGTAGGTAATACGCTGTACCCCTGGTTACAGCCCAGCGCTCACAGCGGCGTTCAGTTCGCCAAACAGCGCCTGCTGCGGTTGGGCATTATCCTTTACGGCTTCCGCCTGACGTTTCAGCAAATTGCCGACGTGGGCACTACCGGTATCATCATTGATGCGTTAACGCTCACCACCACTTTCCTGCTCGCCTGCTGGTTGGGCAAGAAAGTGTTTGGCCTCGACACTCATACCACCATGCTGATCGGTGCCGGCAGCAGCATCTGCGGTGCGGCAGCGGTCATGGCTACCGAACCGGTACTGAAAGCCGATGCCAATAAGGTGGCGGTCGCCGTGAGCACCGTGGTGGTGTTCGGTACGCTGGCAATCTTCGCTTATCCGTGGTTGTACCATCTGAACGAACAATTCCAATGGCTGCCGTTTAATCAGGAAAGCTTCGGTATCTTCACCGGTTCGACCATCCACGAAGTGGCACAGGTCGTCGCCGCCGGGCATGCCATCGGGCCGGATGCTGAAAACGCTGCGGTGATCTCCAAAATGATCCGCGTAATGATGCTGGCACCCTTCCTGGTCGTACTTTCAGGGTTTATCAGCCGCAGCCGTAGCACTGGCAACAGCGGTGAGAAAGCAGAAAAGTCTGCCATTACCATTCCCTGGTTTGCCGTGCTGTTTATCGCCGTCGCCGGGCTGAACTCGTTCAACCTGATCCCGGCTACGCTGGTAAAACATCTGATTACTGCGGATACCTGGATGCTGGCGATGGCCATGGCGGCGCTGGGATTGACCACCCACATCAGCGCAGTGCGCCAGGCGGGGGTAAAACCGATTCTGCTGGCCACCCTGTTGTTCATCTGGCTGATTGTCGGCGGCGGTGCGATTAACCTGCTGGTACAACACTTCCTCTGATTCACCCCGCAATGTTTCCACTACCTCAGGCCCGCCATCGCGGGCCTGAACTTTTTCAGCCATTCAATCCTTCCGCTATCAATGCCATAATGACGCCGATTACACAGGAGAATGAAAATGAAGTTTGTCGGTGCACATGTCAGCGCGTCAGGCGGCGTGGATCAGGCGGTTATCCGCGCGCACGAATTAGAGGCGACCGCATTCGCCCTGTTCACTAAAAATCAGCGTCAATGGAAAGCAGCGCCGCTGCCTGCCGATGTGATTGATAAATTCAAGAGCGCCTGCGCGCAGTACGGTTACGGCCCAGGACAGATCCTGCCGCACGACAGCTACCTGATTAATCTCGGCCACCCGGTGACCGAGGCATTGGAAAAATCCCGCGAAGCCTTTCTTGATGAGATGCAACGTTGTGAGCAACTGGGGCTGACGCTGCTGAACTTCCACCCTGGCAGCCATCTGATGCAAATTGACGAAGACAAATGCCTGGCACGCATCGCTGAATCCATCAACCTGGTGCTGGATAAAACCAGCGGTGTGACAGCGGTGATCGAAAATACCGCCGGTCAGGGCAGTAATCTGGGCTTTAAGTTTGAACATTTGGCGGCGATCATCGACGGCGTGGAAGACAAAAGCCGCGTCGGCGTCTGCATCGACACCTGTCACGCTTTTGCCGCCGGTTACGATCTGCGTACCGAGGAAACCTGCGAACAGACCTTTAAGGAACTCGGTGAGGTGGTGGGCTTCAACTATTTGCGCGGTATGCACCTGAACGACGCCAAAAGCGAATTCGGCAGTCGCGTTGACCGTCATCACAGCCTAGGTGAGGGCAACATCGGTAAAACGGTGTTCAGCTACATCATGCGCGACCCGCGCTTCGACAAAATCCCGCTGATCCTGGAAACGGTGAACCCGGATATCTGGGCGGAAGAGATCGCCTGGCTAAAAGCCCAGCAGTAGTTGTGAGAGTCACCCTACCCTGTGAGCAATAGGCTGACTGAGTGGGGGACTCTAGCCCGCCCAACTAACGAGGTGGTTCATTTGAATAATTCAGCATGTGTGCCCAAAGCTACCAGCATGATGAGATTCTTTTCCTCGTAAATTTTGTAGACCAGCAGAAAATCCCCTCCCAGGTGCATTTCCCTGTTATCGGACCACTCTCCCGTTAAGGGATGATCAAGATATTCTGCAGGTATCATTTGCCGCGCGACCAAGAGAGCACTGACGGTTTGGATGAGTGACATGTCATGGCGGCCGGCTTTATCGTAGCGGGCCCAATCTTTGTCAAAACGAGATGTGTAGTCCAATTTTCGCGGCCTAATCCCCGTTGGACGTCTCACCCTCGCTGCTTTTGCCTTGGTCTTGGCTTTCGATAGTGGTTTTTTTACCAACTTTCAGGCTCTCCATCATGGATTCAACACTGTTAAAGTGCTCCGGCTTCCCTGCCGCTAAAGCATCAGCTTCTTCAATGGCCGCACGAAGGCGTGCGTTAGGCGTATGGGCCTTTATTTCTATTGGCATTGCCTTGGTTGCAACGACTTCACTCAGAAAGATTCTGAAAGCAGCACTGACAGTAAGACCGCAATCTTTCAAAACAGCGGTAGCGGCATCTTTAAGGTCAGTGTCGATGCGTGCACGTACATAAGTTTCCATAATCCCCCCCCTCGGGTTTGTAGTCACATTGTAGTCACACAAAACTATTATCACAATCTTAAGATGCAGAAATGAACAAGGGACCCAATGGGTCCCTTGAGGTGGTTTTTATTACCAACGCTAATCTTAAGCTACGCTGGCCGCCGGGACGTCAGCACGTTTCAGCAGTGCGTAAGACACGCCCGCCAAGAGCGTACCGGCGATAATCGCCACCAGATACAGCAGTACCGGAGTGATTGCGCCCGGGATCAGCAGCACGAACAACCCGCCGTGCGGCGCCATCAGTTTGGCACCAAACGCCATGGACAGCGCACCGGTCAGCGCGCCACCAGCGATGCAGCATGGCAGCACGCGCATCGGGTCACGGGCAGCGAACGGGATCGCGCCTTCGGAGATAAAGCACAGGCCCAACACCAGCGCCGCTTTCCCGCCTTCCTGTTGTGACTTGTCGAACTTGCGACGCGCCAGCAGCGTTGCCAACCCCATCGCCAGCGGTGGCACCATACCGGCAGCCATAATCGCCGCCATCGGCGCATACACCGAAGAACTCAGCAACGCCACGCCAAAAGCATAGGCCGCCTTGTTGACCGGGCCACCCATATCGGTACACATCATGGCACCGAGGATTGCGCCCAGCAGCACCGCGTTAGCGGTACCCAGTGACTGCAACCAATGGGTCAGACCTTCCATGATTTTCGCCACCGGCGTACCGACGATGAAGATCATGATCAGACCAACGATCAGGCTGGCAACCAGCGGAATGATCAGGATCGGCTTCAGCGCTTCCATACTCTGCGGCAAACGCAGTTTGGTGCTGATAAATTTGGCGACATAACCCGCCAGGAAACCGGCAATGATACCGCCGAGGAAACCGGCTCCGGTGCTTACTGCCAACATGCCGCCAATCAACCCCGGCGTCAGGCCCGGACGGTCAGCAATCGAGAAAGCGATAAAACCAGCCAGCACCGGCACCATCAGTGCAAAGGCCGATCCGCCACCGATCTGCATCAGTGCCGCCGCCAGCGTGCCTTTGACTTCGAACGCCTTGATACCGAATACGAACGACAGTGCGATACACAGACCGCCCGCCACCACCATTGGCAGCATATAAGACACACCGGTCAACAGGTGGCGATAAGGCCCGGCACTCTCTTTCTTCTTGCCGGCCGCGGCCGGAGCACCGCTTTTTTGCGGCTGGAAAATCTCGGCTTCGGCCTGCGCCTTGTCCAGTTCCTGCGCGGTTTTCTTCAGCGCCAGCCCGGTAGAGGTGCGATACATTGGCTTGCCGGCAAATTTCTCCAGATCCACTTCGATATCGGCCGCCACAATCACCAGATCCGCCGCCGCCACTTCTTCTGGCGTAATGGCATTACCGGCACCCACGGAACCGCGGGTTTCAACCTTCACCCACCAGCCGCGTTTTTTGGCTTCGCTCTCAATCGCCTCGGCCGCCATAAAGGTATGCGCCACACCGGTTGGACAAGCGGTGATCGCCACAATGCGTTTTTGACCCGCCGCTTTGACCGGTTCAGCCGTTGCCGGTGCCTGCCAGGTTTTTGCCTCGGCGATAGCCTGCGTCAGGAAGGCTTCTGGCTCACGCACCGCGTGTTCCACATCGCCCACATAAACCCGCTTGCCGTTCAGCGCGGCGTCAGCAGGCGCAGATTGCCCCGCCACCACCACCAGTTCAGCCTCATCCGGGGACTCCACCAGCGTCAGGCCGGCCTTCGCTGCAGCAGCGCCGAGCATGCGTTTCGCCAGGTGACCACGCGCCTGCCCCAGCGAACTGTCTATCATCAGCAGTGTTTTCATTCTGCCTCCCGCTATTGATTAAAAGGTTTCAGGTCGACACGCGCCATCATCGCGGCCAACTGTGGACGGTCGGTCACGCCAACGTTGCTCTGGCTGACGGCCAGCGCAGCTACGGCGGTAGCCAAACGCAAAGTATGTTCACTGGATTCACGCATCAGCAGGCCATAAATCAGGCCGCCGACCATCGAGTCGCCGGCACCGACGGTACTGACCACTTCGCAGGCCGGTGGCTTGGCGATCCAGGCGCCGGAAGCATTGACCCACAGCGCCCCTTCGGCACCGAGAGAAATCACCACGTGAGCAATGCCCTGATCGCGCAGCGCATGTGCGGCCTCAACCACGTCAGCCAACTGTGGCAATGGACGACCGGCCCAGATTTCCAGCTCGCGACGATTGGGTTTCACCAACCATGGCGCGGCTTTCAAGCCGGCAACCAGGGCTTCACGGCTGCTGTCGAAAATGATGCACGGGCACTGAGCGCGCAGGCGGATCATCCAGTCGGTAAAGGCATCGGGATCAACCCCGGCCGGCAGACTGCCGCTCACTGCCACCATATCGAACTGGCCGAGCCAGCTCAGGGAGTCGGTCACGAAACGTTCCCAATCCTGACCACTCACCTCAAAGCCGGAGAAGTTGAAATCTGTCACTTCACCGTCTTTTTCCGTCAGCTTGACGTTAATGCGGGTGCGGCCCGGTACCACCTGGAAGCGGTTGGCAATGCCCAGATCGCTGAACAGCAGCTGGAAGCCATCCTGGTTATCTTTGCCCAGGAAACCGCCCACAGTGACATCAATGCCCAAATCTTTCAGCACCTTGGCGACGTTAATGCCTTTTCCGGCGGCGTGCAGACCGGCGGTTTTGACCAGATTAACTTCACCGCGCTCGATCTCCGGGCAAAAACCCACCAGATCGTAAGCCGGATTCAGGGTAATTGTTGCTACTCTTCTGCTCATGCTGCGCCCTCGCCCAGTCCTTCGTTAATGGCCTCACCGATCGCCTTCAGCGCCGTTTCAGCATCTTCACCCTTGGCGGTAAAGCGCAGGTGATGTCCTTTTTTTACGCCCAACGCCACGACCTTCATCAGGCTGCGTCCGTTGGCCGGTTTGCCACTGCCATCCAGATTGGTGACGGTAATTTCGCTCTCGAACTTCTTGATTACGTTGACCAGCGCCGTACCCGGACGGGCATGCAGGCCGTGTTCGTTACGAATGACGTACTCGGCACTCAGGGTGGTATTTTCTTCTTCGACCTCACTGGTCAGCAATGCCAGCACGGTGATGGCATCGGCGTTCAGCAAGCGTTCAGCTTTATTTGCCAACAGCAGGTCACTCAGGTAGTTCAGCACCGCCAGCGGTTGCTGGTCAGCCACCGACAGCGTCAGCAGCAGCGCAACTTTCTCGCCGTCTTCGTCAAACGCCTGCACCGGACGGCTCAGAGTGGCCGCGCTGGTCAGATTGCCTTCGGTGCTGTCGCTCAGCCAAATACCCTGCCCCAAATTCAGCGGCTTGCGGGTAATGACGTCGCTGACGAACTGGGCGTTGACCGCACCGATCTTCTGCAAACGGCCGGCATTCAGTGCCTGCAGCGTCATCAGGCTGTCGGCGGCCACATCGAGCGCGATCAGAGAAGCGTCAAATTTGAATTCTGCCGTCAGCTTTTCGCCCATCAGCAGGCTGCGCAGCTCTTCTGTCGAGGTGGTTTTCGCCAACTGTTCGGCTACGCTGTCGTCGCTCAGCACGTGTGTCAGCTGGCGTAACAGCGCAAGGTGTTCGTCGGAGCGGGCGGCAATGCCGATCACCACAAAGGCGGTTTGGCCTTCGCCCCACTCAATGCCCTGCGGGAACTGGAATACCTGTACGCCGGTATTCAGCACCAGTTCACGGGTATCGGTAGTGCCGTGCGGGATGGCGATGCCGTTACCCAAATAGGTGGAGGTTTGCAGCTCGCGCTGCAGCATGCCGTCCACGTAGGCGGCGCTGACGCAGCCGGCTTCGGTCAGTGCGGCGGCAACCTGCTGGATGGCTGCCTGCTTGCTGCCGGCAGTTGCGCCCAGGTGAATATCTTGCGGTGACAACTGGAACATGATTTTCCTCTCCTGCTGAATTGAATCGTTTCAGCTTTATTGGGAAAAAGGAGCGTTATCGGTACGGAATCATCGCGCCCATAACGCTGAAACGTTTCAAGGAGTGTGTGAGCAGCACCGGCTGAAAGCAAGTTTTCTCAAAATTGATGTGATAGATTTTTGACCTCACGCACACTTTTCCCGAAGGGTTATCCGTCGCGGCGCTAAAATGACATACTAAGCTGAAATTTTGCTGACGGAGACAAGCATGACTGTAGTGGCGGGCGTAGGGGTGATCATCGTAAATGCACAAGGGGAAATATTACTGGGAAAACGCTGCGGTCAGCACGCGCCTTTCTGGTCGATTCCCGGCGGGCATCTGGATGCCGGTGAAACCTTTGAACAGTGCGCTCAGCGTGAGATTGCCGAAGAAACCGGGCTGACCATCGCCCCACCCACTTTTATCGGCATCAGCAATAATCTGCAAACCTGGCGCGCCGAGGGAAAGCATACAATATCCGTCTGTTTATTGACGCAGCATCCCGGTGGCACCCCAGAACTCAAAGAACCGGAAAAATGTGCAGAATGGCGTTGGTGCTCTCCGAATAAGTTACCGGAACCCCACTTCGAAGCCAGCCGTAACGCCATTAACCTCTGGCAAACAGGCCAGGCCTACCAGCCGACGAAATAGCCTTTTCGTTCAGTATTTTTTATTTCTGTCCGTGATCTGAATCATGGGCTGATAAAGACACATAAAAAATACGTTATATAACCCAGAATATAACGCTGTAAAATCCCTCAAATGGCCATTTTTCTGCTAAAAATAACCCTATAGTATTAGATGTCATTGCTAATGTTACCTATACTTCCTCAAGTATGTCGGCGCTCGGCCGGCACTTTTTTTGGCAAGGTTTTCCTTGGTATTTCATAATTATAAGTGGGTTCAATATGACCAATAAATTCACTGGCTTGATAAGAAAGCACCGCTGGGGATGGCTGTGGCTTTTGCTGTTGGGGATTATCCTCGGAGCAGCATTATTGGCGGGTACCGCCACGGTATTCCACAAAACCAGCGACACCGCCTTCTGTGTGTCCTGTCATACCATGCAACAACCGCTGGCCGAATATCAGGGCAGCATTCACTTCCAGAATACCAAGGGCATCCGCGCTGAATGCGCTGACTGCCACGTCCCACACGAACCGCTCGATTACCTGTGGACCAAGATCCGCGCGGTAAAAGATATTTATGGCGAGATGGTGGGCACTATCGATACGCCAGAAAAATATGAGGCGCATAAGCTGGCCATGGCCCAGTCGGTCTGGAAAACGCTGAAAGAAAGCGATTCCGCCACCTGCCGTTCATGCCACAGCTTTGATGCCATGGACATCACCGCCCAACGGCCTGAAGCACGCATTCAGCATCCGGTGGCTATCAAGCAGGGCGAAACCTGTATCGATTGCCATAAAGGAGTCGCGCACATTCTGCCGGACATGAGCGGTGCCGCCCAGGCCGGTGCAGCCGAACTGGCGAAGGCCGCGGCTGAAACCTCACCTACCGCCACCACGCTGTACACCATTGCCACTGAACCCTTCTTCCTGAAACCGGACGACAGCCACAACGCCGGCAACCTGATGCCATCCACCGAAGTTCAGGTGGTGAAACAGGAAGGCGACAAGGTGCTGGCCAACGTCACCGGCTGGCAGCAGGACGGCGTCAGTGAAGTGTTCTATGCCGCACAGGGCAAACGTATCCTTAGCGTGCTGCTGGGTGAAGACGCTCGCAAACTGCTGAAAACCGGCACCACCATGACCGATGCCGAAACCGGCCTGGTGTGGCACCAGGTTTCCCTGCAGGTCTGGCTGCCGCGCAAACAACTGATCGACGATCAGCAAAAAATCTGGCGTTACACCGCAGATATGATGTCGGCCAACTGCACCGGCTGTCACGGCCTGACCGCCCTAGATCGCTTCAACGCCAACCAGTGGATCGGCGTAATTAAAGGCATGGCTCCACGCACCTCGCTGACGCAGGAACAACTGCGCGTTCTGACACAATACGTGCAGAAACACGCCAGTGACATGCAGCCAACCAAACCTGCCAAGCTTTAAGGGAGAAGCGAAATGAGCAAATATCAACAACAAGCGTTAAAAATGAGCCGCCGCCGCTTCCTGACCGGTGCTACCGCATTGGCCGCCGCCCCGTTGCTGGCAGGCCTGTGGCCCAAGTCAGCGCTGGCGCAGGCCATCAGCCAGGCGCTGCCGCAATTTGTGGTGCTGCGTCAGGCGCAAAAAGGCATTCTGACCGGCGCACACTGGGGCGCTTTTGAAGCCATAGTGCAGGACGGCAAAATGGTCGGCGTGCAGCCGGTCAAGGACGATCCTTACCCGAACGAACTGATCACCATGGCGCCCTACCAGGTACATGCCGAAAACCGCATCAAATATCCGATGGTGCGTAAAAGCTGGCTGGAAGGCGGCCCCGGCAGCCATACCGAGCTGCGCGGCCGCGACGAATGGGTACGCGTCAGCTGGGACAAGGCGATTGAACTGGTTTGTGGCGAGATCACCCGTCTGCAAAAAGATCACGGCCCGCAGTCAATCTATGCCGGTTCCTATGGCTGGAAAAGCGTCGGCATGCTGCATAACAGCCGCACGCTGCTGCAACGCCTGATGAACCTGACCGGTGGCTTCCTCGGTTATGCCGGTGACTATTCCACCGGTGCCGCACAGGTGATCATGTCACACGTGGTCGGCTCCATGGAGGTTTACGAGCAGCAAACCGCTTGGCCGAACGTGATCGAAAACAGCCAACTGGTGGTATTGTGGGGCTGTAACCCGATGATCACGCTAAAAAACAGTTGGAACGTGCCGGACCACTACGGCCAGACCGGCTTTGAGGCGCTGAAGAAGAAAGGCACCCGCGTGATCAGCATCGACCCGGTGCATAACGACAGCGCCAAATTTATCGATGCGCAGTGGATCGCTCCACGCCCTTATACCGATGGCGCCATGTTGATCGGCATCGCTCACACGCTGCTGACAGAGAAACTGCATAACCCGGACTTCCTGAAAACCTACACCGCCGGCTTCGACAAGTTCCAGGCTTATCTGCTGGGCGAAACAGATGGCACGCCGAAAACTGCCGAATGGGCCGCTGACGTTTGCGGCGTCGATGCCGACGTATTGCGCCAACTGGCACGCGACATGGCGAAAAATCGCACCATGATCATGGGCGGTTGGGGTATTCAACGTCAGCATCATGGCGAGCAGCAGCACTGGCTGTTGGTCACCGTGGCGGCGATGCTCGGCCAAATTGGCCTGCCGGGCGGCGGCTTCGGCTTCAGCTATCACTACTCTTCCGGCGGTAGCCCGACGGCGAAAGGCGGCATCATTTCCGGTATTTCTGCCGGTAATGCGCCGAAGAACTCACCGGCTCCGATCCCGGTGGCACGCATCGCCGAATGTCTGAGCAATCCGGGCAAGACCATTAATTTCAACGGCACACAGGTCACCTACCCCGAAGTGAAAATGGTGTATGTGGCCGGTGGCAACACCTTCCACCAGCACCAGGACACCAACAATCTGGTCAAGGCCTGGCAACGGCCGGACACCATCGTGGTGAACGAACCTTACTGGACCGCCACCGCCAAACACGCCGATATCGTGCTGCCGGCCACCACCAGCTATGAACGTAACGATCTGGAAATGGGCGGCGACTACTCGCAACTGTATGTGTTCCCAATGCATCAGTGCGTGGAGCCGCAGCATGAGTCGCGCAGCGATTTCGATATCTTCGCGGCCATGGCGGCCAAGCTGGGTGTGCAGGATGCCTTTACCGAAGGCAAAGATGAGACTCAGTGGCTCAAAGGCATGTACGACGACATGAAAACCCAGGCGCGCGCCGCCCGGGTGGCCCTGCCGCCGTTCGATATGTTCTGGGCATCCAACAACTATGTGCGTTTCCCGGTGCCCGAGGCCAATACCCAATGGGTACGTTTCGCCGACTATCGCGAAAACCCGCTGCTCAATCCGTTGGGTACGCCATCCGGTAAGATCGAGATCTACTCCGACGCCATTGCCAAAATGAAGTATCAGGATTGCCCGGGCATTCCGACCTGGATGCCGCCGCATGAATGGTATCGCGGGCCGGAGGCGGTTAAATATCCGCTGTCGCTGAACACCGCGCACCCGATCAACCGTCTGCACTCGCAGCTCGACAATACGCCGCTGCGTAAAAAGTATGCGGTAGCCGATCGGGAAGCGATTGTGATCCATCCGCAGGACGCCAAGTCACGCGATATCGCCAGCGGCGATCTGGTGCGCGCCTTTAACGATCGCGGCCAGATCCTGGTCGGTGCAGTCGTCAGTGAAGACGTGCGCCCTGGCGTGGTACGGATCAGCGAAGGGGCGTGGTTCGATCCGGCCGATCCGTCACAACCTGGCTCGCTGTGCAAGAACGGCAACGTCAACTGCCTGACCTTCGACGTCGGCTCCTCCAGCCTGGCGCAGGGGAACTGTGGCCAGATGGCCCAGTTGCAGATCGAGAAGTATCAGGGTGAAGTGCTGAAAAACACCGCGCACGACGTGCCTGCCGGCGCGTAACGGGTTATAGCGTAATACCGGGGCGATGGTGACATCGCCCTTTTTTATGCCCTTATACCGGAAAAAAACTTTACCAGTAAAAGGAATGAAACCGGTTTCGGTTCATTTCTTTTTTTTACAAATAAATGGGCGTATTATGCGCCGGATCCCTCATTGACGGCTATTTTCTGACCTCTATGTCTACATCATCTGCGGCAACGCGACGCTCGCCCGACCTCACTTCACTGGCTTTTTTAGTGGTGGCGTTTCTCACCGGTATTGCCGGGGCGCTACAGACCCCTACGTTGAGCCTGTTTCTGGCGACGGAAGTGAAGGTGCGCCCCTCGATGGTTGGGCTGTTTTTCACCGGTAGCGCGGTGATTGGCATTCTGGTCAGCCAGTTTCTCGCTCGCCGTTCGGATCAAAAAGGCGATCGCAAAACGCTGATTTTCCTCTGCTGCATGCTGGGCGCGCTGGGCTGCGTGCTGTTCGCCTGGAACCGCAATTATTACCTGTTACTGGCGGTCGGCGTGATGTTGACCAGCTTCGGTTCCACCGCTAACCCGCAGATGTTCGCCCTGGCGCGCGAACATGCCGATCGCACCGGTCGCGAAGCCGTCATGTTCAGTTCAATCCTGCGGGCGCAGGTTTCCCTCGCCTGGGTCATAGGGCCGCCCATCGCCTTTGCACTGGCCCTGGGGTTCGGTTTTAAAGTGATGTATCTGGCCGCCGCGGCGGCGTTCATCCTGTGTGGCGTGCTGGTGTGGAAAATGCTGCCCTCGATGCGCAAAACACCGATGGCGGCCAGCACCACACTGGAGGCCCCACGACACAACCGTCGCGATACGCTGCTGCTGTTTATGGCCTGCACCTTTATGTGGACGGCCAACAGCATGTATCTGATCAATATGCCGCTGTATATGGTGCATGAGCTGCATCTGCCGGAAAGGCTGGCCGGGATATTAATGGGTACGGCGGCCGGGCTGGAGATACCGACCATGCTGCTTGCCGGCATGGTGGCGAAACGCTTCGGCAAGCGCTTTTTAATGCGTTGGGCGGTGGTGGCGGGCCTGCTGTTTTACTTCGGTCTGCTGTTTATCACCGGCACCTGGCCACTGATCGCCCTGCAACTGCTTAACGCGGCGTTTATCGGCGTACTGGCGGGGATCGGTATGCTCTATTTTCAGGATTTGATGCCTGGACAGGCCGGTGCCGCAACCACCCTGTTTACCAACACCACTCGCGTGGGTTGGATTTTAGCCGGTTCCATCGCTGGCGTAGTGGCGGAAGTCTGGAATTATCACGCGGTGTTTTATTCCGCTCTGGCGATGGTTGTTGGCGCAGTGCTGTGCTTGTGGAAGCTTAAAGACGCGTAAAACCGGCTTAGGGTGCCGTATCCGCTTCCAGCTTGGCCAAATAGATTAGCGCGTCGTCACGGTGGTCGTGGCACATTTCGCGGCTGGCCTGCAGGCTGCCACAGACTTTGGGCCGCAATGGCGAGTGAAACAAACCACAGCGTAGCTGCTCGCTCAGATGAATGCAGCGGGTATTGGCAGGCTTGCCATTGGGCATGCCGGGGATCGGGCTGGATATTGAAGGCGCAATACAACAGGCGCCACAGTCGGCACGGCAGTCCATCAGCGAGTCTCTCGGTGGGCTGGCAGAAGTGAAGCGCGACAATATCAGTAGCGCTCATCCGCCGCCAGCAGAATCCGGGTTTGCCCAACAATCTTTACATCGCGCCCTTATAACCGCTAAACGTTTGCATTCATGCCGGGCTAAAACACGCCTCAAATCGCCCTATTCACACCGATTAATGCATGAAACAAGCACCTTCACGGCTTTACATGCGTCGACCGCACCTGTACCATTGAGCTAGTACAAAAGAACTTACGGCCGCCATGGCCACTCAGGAGCAAAAATGTCCGCGGACACTATCCAGAAGCTTTCCCGCCCTTCGGTCCTTGGCGGCGCGATGATCATTGCAGGCACCGCCGTCGGCGCCGGTATGTTCTCCATTCCTATTGTGACTTCTGGCGTGTGGTTCAGCGGCTCGGTCGCGCTGCTGATTTATACCTGGGCCTGTATGCTGATCTCTGGCCTGATGATCCTCGAAGCTGCACTGCATTACCCAAGCGGTGCCAGCTTCAATACCATCGTCAAGGATCTGCTGGGTAAAAGCTGGAACGCCATTAACGGCATTTCCATCGCCTTTGTGCTGTACATTCTGACCTATGCCTATATTTCCGCCGGTGGCTCAATTATCGCCCACACGCTGGAAGGCATCGTCGGCGTCGGGCAGACCACCGCCGGGCTGGTGTTTGCCATCGTGGTGGCGTTTATAGTTTGGTTGTCCACCCGCGCGGTCGATCGTCTGAGCACCATTTTGATCGGCGGTATGGTGATCACCTTTGTGATGTCGGTGGGCGATATGTTCACTCATGTGCAACCGGCAGTGCTGTTCAACCGGGGCGACAGCCAGGCCAGCTATCTGCCTTACGCCCTGGCGGCGCTGCCTTATCTGCTGACCTCGTTCGGCTATCACGGCAATGTGCCGGGACTGGTGAAGTATTATCACAAGGACAGCGGTGCCGTGGTGCGCAGCCTGGTATACGGCACGCTGCTGGCGCTGGCGATCTATATCCTGTGGCAGTATGTGATTCAGGGCAATATCGCCCGCGATGCCTTCCGCCAGGTGATTGCCGAAGGCGGCAATATCGGCAGCCTGCTGAAACAAATGGGCAACGTTTCCAGCAGCCAGACCGTTGGCCAACTGCTGAACGCCTTCTCTTATATGGCACTGGCCAGTTCGTTCCTCGGGGTTTCGCTGGGCCTGTTTGATTATTTGGCTGACTTCTTCAAATTCAGTGATGACACCACCGGACGCAGTAAAACCGCGTTGGTGACCTTTGCACCACCGACCATAGCCGCCCTGCTGTTCCCGAACGGCTTCCTGTACGCCATCGGCTTCGCCGGGCTGGCGGCCACCGTGTGGGCGGTGATCGTACCGGCCATGATGGCACGCGCCAGTCGCCGTCGCTTTGCCCAGGCGCAATATCGCGCTCCCGGTGGCCGGGGGATGATCCTGTTTATCATTCTGTTCGGGGTGATCAACGCCGTCGCACACGTGCTGGCATTGCTGGGTCTGTTGCCGGTCTTCAAGTAATACCGCAGGGGATGGCGCTCGCCATCCCTTTTTCCGCCACTGTTTTTACTTGATCTGCTTGCCTGAAATCATCGGCGCGAGTAACTTGTCGCAACTTCCCAAAAACTCTTTATTGCAGGTTATTTTATATGGCAAAGGCTAACGAAATTAAGCGTGGCATGGCGATCAGCTACAACGGCAAACTGCTGCTGGTGAGAGACATTGATGTACAAAGCCCAAGCGCACGCGGTGCCAGCACCTTATACAAAATGCGTTTCTCTGACGTCCGCACCGGGCTGAAGGTAGAAGAGCGTTTCAAGGGCGACGATATTCTGGACACCATTAGCCTGTCCCGCCGTAAGGTGAATTTCTCTTACATCGACGGCGAAGAATACGTGTTTATGGATGACGAGGATTACACCCCTTACATCTTCAAGAAAGACCAGATCGAAGACGAACTGCTGTTCATTCCTGAAGCCGGTCTGCCAGGCATGCAGGTGCTGACGCTGGAAGGCCAGGTGCTGGCGCTGGAATTGCCACAAACCGTGGATATGGAAATTGTCGACACCGCGCCGGGCATCAAAGGTGCCTCCGCCAGTGCCCGTAACAAGCCGGCTACCATGGCGACCGGCCTGACCATTCAGGTGCCGGAATACCTCAGCGCCGGTGACAAAATCCGCATTCATATTGCCGAACGCCGCTATATGAGCCGCGCCGACTAGTTGAAATTATGGCCCTTCAGACTGCTGACAAAGCCCGTTATTAGGGAGAGCGTGCCGAAGGGGTCGTAGCGGCTTGCCCGCCGGAGCGCCCCTCGGTGCGCTAGGCCCGGGTATCTCGGATTCAAAGACAACTTTGTCATCAAATTCAGGGGCCGATTATGGCCCCTGTTGATTTTAACGCTACGGCAATTCAGGGAAGAAACGGCGTTTGAGCGCCAGCTCGACACCGCGCAGTTCCGCCAGCCCTTTCAAACGACCAATTGCCGAATAACCCGGATTGGTTTTTTTCTTCAAGTCATCCAGCATCTGATGCCCATGATCGGGACGCATTGGTATCGGCCGGGTATCACCCGCCTGATGACGGCGCTGCTCCTCGCTGAGGATCGCCTCAATCACCGCCACCATGTCGACATCACCTTGCAGGTGCGCGCCCTCATGGAAACTTTTTGGGTTATCTTCACGGCAGGTTGCGCGCAGATGGGTGAAATGGATGCGATCGCCGAAGGTTTCAATCATCCGCACCAGATCGTTATCCTCACGTACCCCATAGGAGCCGGTACACATGGTGAAACCGTTATGCAGGCTGTCGACCGTCTGCTTGAACCACTGCATATCCTCAATGGTCGAAACAATGCGTGGCAGACCCAGGAGCGGCCGTGGTGGATCGTCCGGATGTACCGCCAGCCGCACGCCGACCTCTTCCGCTACCGGCACAATGGCGCGCAGAAACACCGCCATATTCTCACGCAGTTGCGCCTTGTCGATGGCGTCGTACTCAGCCAGACGGGCGCGGAACTGATCAAGCGTATACCCCTCTTCAGCCCCCGGCAGCCCGGCGATGATATTACCGGTCAATTTGGCGATATCCGCCTCGCTCATGGCAGCAAAGCGCGCGGCGGCCTGCTGTTGCTCTTCCTGCGTGTAATCCTGCTCTGCCCCTGCACGTTGCAAAATATGCAAATCAAAGGCCGCAAAGGCGATTTGATCAAAACGTAACGCCTTTGACCCGTCGGGCAGCAAATACTCCAGATCGGTACGCGTCCAGTCGAGGATCGGCATAAAGTTGTAGCACACGGTGTCGATACCGCAGGCCGCCAGGTTACGCAACGATTGCTGGTAATGGGCGATGTGCTGTTGGTAATTACCGCTGTGGGTTTTGATCTCTTCATGTACCGGGATGCTTTCCACCACCGACCACACCAACCCTTTCTCCGCCAACAACGCCTGACGAGCCTTGATCTCTTCGATCGGCCACACCTCGCCATTCGGGATATGGTGCAAGGCGGTGACTACGCCAGTGGCGCCGGCCTGGCGCACATCGTCAAGAGAGACAGGATCGTTCGGCCCATACCAACGCCATGTTTGTTCCATTATTTATCCTTGTAAAAATCGCCCAGTATTGTGGTGGTGATCAAGATTGCACCGTTTCGACAATCTTGTTATACCAAATTTAAATAGATATCGGTTATCTTTCACCTTACTCTTTCGCACCTGACTGTCAAAAGCGAAACCCTGATTGGTTGATCCACTTCACGGTTCTGGCTTATTTTGGGTTTGGCAATATTATTAGCCCCCTTCCAGCCTTACACTGGCGGCAGAGAACTGATGCGAAAAAGGTAAGCGCCGTGCCGTTTTCTATTCGCAAAACTGGTCTGCTAACTTTTTAAAAGTTCCCGGCCAGCACCTTTTACCCAGCTTGGAGCCATGCATGAAGACTATCGCCAACTCACCGCTTCCCGACGCCGTCCAGCAACCGCGCTATGACCGCAGCACATTACAAAGCCGCATGGTGCACATTGGATTCGGGGCCTTTCACCGCGCCCATCAGGCACTGCTGACCGACCGGGTATTGAACCGCCAGGGGGGGGACTGGGGGATTTGTGAGATCAGCCTGTTCGGTGGCGACATTCTGTTCCAGACGCTGCGTCAGCAAGACCATCTTTATAGCGTGCTGGAAAAAGGCGCTGATGGGGATCAGGCGATAGTGATCGGGGCCGTGCATGAAAGCGTACACCGCAAACTGGAAGGGATCGGTGCCGTGCTGGAAAAACTGGCGGAACCGCAGGTAGCCATCGTCTCAATGACCATCACCGAAAAAGGCTACTGCATCGAACCCGGTAGCGGGAAACTGGATCTGCAACACCAGGGGATCCGCGCCGATCTTGCCAACCCCGCGCAACCCATTACGGTACCCGGCATTCTGGTCGAAGCCCTGCGCCTGCGCCTGGAACGCGGTCTGCCCGCCTTTACCCTGCTCTCTTGCGATAATATTCCCGAAAACGGCCATGTACTGCGCAACGCCATCATCGGCCTGGCGCAGGCGCGTGACGGTGCCCTGGCAGATTGGATTGCCCAGAAGGTCAGTTTCCCCAGTACTATGGTCGACCGCATTGTTCCAGCCGCCACCGCGGAAACGCTCGATGAAGTGGCTGCCGCATTGGGCGGCGTACGTGATGAATGCGCCATCGCCTGCGAGCCCTTTATCCAATGGGTGGTGGAAGATAATTTTGTCGCAGGCCGTCCGGCCTGGGAACTGGCCGGTGCGCAGTTGGTAAATGACGTACTGCCTTTTGAACAAATGAAGCTGCGTATGCTGAACGGCAGTCATTCCTTCCTGGCCTACCTGGGTTATCTGGGGGGGTATCAGTATATAAACGACTGTATGGCCGACGAGTCTTATCGCCAAGCGGCACACCACCTGATGCTGGCCGAGCAGGCACCGACGCTCAGCGTCAGCGGTATCGATCTGGCCGCCTATGCCGCGCAGTTGATTGAACGCTACAGCAATCCGGCGCTGCAACATCGCACCTGGCAAATCGCCATGGATGGCACACAAAAATTGCCACAGCGGATGCTGGATTCGGTTCGTTGGCATCTGCAGCATGGCGGCAGCTATGCCGGTTTGGCGCTGGGTGTGGCAGCCTGGATGCGCTATGTCGGCGGCGTGGATGATGCCGGTCAGCCGATTGATATCCGCGATCCGCTGCTGACAACGCTGCAACAGACGGTGGCCGCAACGCCGGACGATGAACAACGCGTAAAAGCCCTGTTGGCGTTGAAAGCCGTTTTTGGTGAACAACTGCCGGCAAATGAGGCGTTTGTGGCGGCGGTTACCCGCGCCTATATTTCCCTGCGCGATCGCGGGGCGCGCCAAACGGTGCAGAATTGGGTTTCGACTCAGTTGGCTTGATACCCGGTTAAACCAGACCCTGACTTGAAAGGCCAGGGGGAAAATGGCCATGCCGGATGTCCGGCATGGCCGAACGACTTAACGATAAACTACCGTCATTACTGCAAGTTTTTTCTGCTGATCTACCCACTTCATCTCGGTCGAACCTAAATTCAGTGGCAATTCTTTGCGTGTAGCATCAAATTTTGACAGCGTCTGTTGGTCTTGATAGTGCCGCCCATTACGGTAACATTGGGTATTGGCCGTTGAATCAGCGATGTTCACCGTACAGGGGCTTTCCACAATAGAGCCAACAAAACGAATTACCCCGCCAGTGGTTCCTGCATAGCTTGCTGCCGTCCATGAAAACAACATTCCTGCGATCAAAAATAACCGGAAGACATTCATGGCAACCTCATTTTTTGTTAAGCCAATTTAACCATAGAGGATTTTCTTAAGAATAATCGCAAGGTCAGGGGAATTATTTGGCGGTTAATCTGGCAATTAACAAAGGAAAACAAGCTACTAAAGATCACCACCCTGGTTAATTCATGGTTTTATATAAGAATTTTCTGACCGTTTGGCGTGGATTTGTCCGATTAAATGCCGCATCTTAACCTGCAAAATTTGTGACCTGACGCAGGTTGAGCAACCTCAAGTGCTAAGGCAAAGCAGGGTTGCTTATTTATTGACCAATAGACATTATTAACATCAGGAATAATTTATGACCAAAACTAACCTGATCACCGGTTTTCTCGGCAGCGGTAAAACCACCACCATTCGTCACTTGCTGGCTAACAAACCGGAACATGAGCGTTGGGCAGTGCTGGTAAACGAGTTTGGTGAAATTGGTATTGATGGCGCATTGCTGGCAGACAGCGGTGCGGTGTTAAAGGAGATCCCTGGCGGTTGTATGTGTTGTGTGAACGGCTTGCCGATGCAGGTCGGGCTGAATATGCTGCTGCAACAGAGTAAACCCGACCGTCTGTTGATCGAACCTACCGGCCTGGGCCACCCGAAACAGATCCTGTCATTGCTGATGCAGGACAGCTACGCCGGCTGGATCGATCTACAGGCCACCCTGTGCCTGTTGGACGCACGTCAGCTCAGCGAACCGCGCTATGTAGAAAACGAAAACTTCCGCGATCAACTGGCGGCGGCCGACGTTATTCTGGCCAGCAAAAGCGACACCTATCAGCCGCAGGATCTGCTGGCCCTGCAGCAATGGGCGCAGCAGGACTCCCTGCAGCGGCCGCTTTATCACATTCAACAGGGCCAGGCGGATGTCACCTTGCTGGACCTGCCTCGCACGAATCGCACAGAATTACCGAATGCCCAGCATCATCATAGCCACAGCAAAACACAGGGCTTGGCCGCATTGCGGCTGCCGGAAACTTCGCGCTGGCGGCGAGCGCTCAATCAGGGCCAGGGATTTACCAGCTGTGGCTGGATCTTTGACGCCGACACGGTATTCGATACCGTTGGCATCATGGAGTGGATACGGCTGGCACCGGTCGAACGCGCCAAAGGCGTAGTGCGCATTGCTGAAGGCACTCTGTTGATCAACCGTCAGGGGCAGGATCTCAATATCGAAACGCGTCCTGTCGCGCCGCTGGACAGCCGAATTGAACTGATTCACAGCGGGAACGCGGATTGGAACGCGCTGCAATCCAAGCTGTTTAACATTCGTTTAAGTTGAGAACTTTACCGTTAGCCTCTTTTTATTTTTAGACTTAAAACAGGTTATGCCATGACTCGCCGCAATTTACCCTTCATCATTTTCTTCAATTTATTGGGCATTGTGCTGTTTCTGTCCTGGTACCTGCCGGTTAACCACAGCTATTGGTTTACTCTGGACTCATCGATTTTCTTCTTTTTTAATCGTCATCTGGCGACTGACCCCGGTTTTTTGCATCTGGTGGCCATCACCAATAACCGGGCATTTGACGTGATTTCACTGATTGCCATGGGGCTGCTGTACCTGTGCTTTTATCTGCAACAGGACGCCGCCGGCCGTCGTCGTTTACTGGTAACCGGCGTGGTCATGCTGCTGACCGGCGTGGTGCTGAACCAGCTTGGGCACCTGCTTCCGGTCAAGCACCCCAGCCCGTCGCTGAGCTTTGAGAATGTTAACCGTGTCAGTGAACTGACCGGCATTCCGACCAAAGACGCCTCCAGCGACAGTTTCCCTGGCGACCATGGCATGATGCTGATGATTTTCTCCTGTTTTATGCTGCGCTACTTTAACCGCCGCGCGTTTGCCGTCGCGCTGCTGATCACCGTGGTGTTTTCATTACCGCGGGTGATGATTGGCGCCCACTGGTTTACGGATATCGCCGTAGGTTCGCTGTCGGTGGTGCTGGTCGGTGCCAGTTGGTGCCTGATGACCCCACTCAGCGATAGGCTGATCCTGCGCCTGAACCGTATGCTGCCCGGCAAGCACCGCCCAACGTAGCTATAACCCACAGTTATGACCTGCAGGAGGCCGCTGGCCTCCTGATAATTTCCTCGCCGCTTGCTGTTTATTCCCACATCACCGCGTTAACGCTTCTGTCACCTAATTTCACGCAAAACCAACACAACGGGCCATCAGCGTTTTTTATATGAAGATTTACATTATGTTACATCACAAATTCATATATAAAAGGCTGGAAAAAGGCTCGCAATCCCCAATCCGTTACGGTAATCTCGGATGCGTTTGTGCCTGGTTTAACTCGACTCAGCATCAAATCAGCTAAAAATGTGCGTTCCAGCACGTTTTCGGCGGTAACTGATTGTCGATGAAACAGCTGCAGATTAGTCTCGTTCCGTTTGGCATTTTTCAGGTAGCGACTGACGTCGTTAAGGACTTCAAGGGAAAACAATAACAATGGTCAAATCTCAACCGTTTCTGAGATATTTTTTGCGGGTAGTACCTGCAATTGCCGCAGCGGTAATGCTCTCCGCATGTAGCACGACTCACACTTCGAACTTGAATAACGCACAAACTGAGATGCGTGCAGTTAATGACAAAGATGGTCTTTTACTGCAAGCCTCTCAGGATGAATTCGAAGCAATGGTCCGTAACGTTGACGTTAAGTCAAAAATTATGGATCAGTATGCAGACTGGAAAGGCGTTCGCTACCGTTTAGGCGGTGAAACCAAGCGCGGCATCGATTGCTCAGCGTTTGTACAGCGCACCTTCCGCGAACAGTTTGGCATGGACTTACCTCGTTCAACCTATGAACAGGAAGACATGGGCAAGAAAATCTTGCGTACCAAACTGCGTCCTGGCGATCTGGTGCTGTTCCGCGCCGGTTCTACCGGACGCCACGTCGGCATCTATTTAGGTAACGATCAATTCGTTCATGCCTCTACCAGCAGCGGCGTGATGATTTCGAAACTGAGCGATAACTACTGGAATAAACGTTATCGCGAAGCCCGCCGGGTGCTAACCAGCAGCTGACGGCGCAACCTTGATTGTCCTGAAGACCAAACGAGCGATAGAACGCTGCCTCCGGGCAGCGTTTTTTTTGCGCTGCGCAACACCTTGCAACCTTCCCTCATTATCGGTTCGCGGTATTCTCAACATGGCCCTCTTAATTTCACGTCATTATTGGCGGGAAACTACGCCGACGTGGAAAAACTCACCTATTATCGTCAAATGGGGATAACAGTGATAATGCCGGATTTAAATGATTATCAGCCGTTGGATAAACGATGAATAATGACTGAGACACCGTCATTGCGATATATTAGGCAGTCACTCTATAACAAAAACAAATTGATACGCCGTGTTCAGGGGGCAGGTTTATGGGCTTGAAAAGGGCTTTTGCACGCCACGTTTCACACAGACGACGCAGTTTGGTTAAAAGCAGTGTCGTGGCCCTGGTATTTTTTATCCTGTTTATGGGGATTACGCTTTCGCTGATTAACCACCAGCGCACGCAATATCAACGCGCGGTAGAACAACGTACGCAGAAATTCACCCTCGATACCTTTAATAACCTGACTCAAATCATGCAGCGGTTGATGCCGCTAACCGAACAACCCTGTAGCAGCAGCCAACCGGAAATTACCTATCAGGCGGCTTTTCATGCCGGCGTGCGTACCTTTATGTTGGTGAAAAACGGCTTTGCCTATTGCTCTTCCGCCACCGGCGACATGATGTTGGCGCTGAAAAATATTTATCCGGAGATTGATCAACGCCAGCGGTTGGATCTCAAATTGCAGCAGGGTACGCCTCTGGTGCCGGGAAAACCGGCGTTCGCGGTTTGGCTGCGTCAGGCAGGCAAGGAAGATACCGGCATACTGGCGACGCTGGATATCGGCCTGATGCCCCAACAGATGTTTGGCACCAGCCCCGAACGTGCGCCGGGTATTGCCATTATTCTGAGCGATCGCGCCCTGACCAGCTTTAGCCCGAACCTGATGCCGGTCAACCAGTTGCCGGACGAAAAGGCCGACCGCATTTCCATCGCCGGCACCCCGATGATTATTATGTTTTATAACCAAAAACTGACGCCCAACGATATCCGCCTGACTCTGCTGGGTAGTCTGGTGCTGTCCTTAATGATCGGCGTGCTGTGCTACTACATGCTGTTGCTGCGCCAAAGCCCGGAGCGCGCCCTGATGCGCGGCATCAAACGCAACGAGTTCTTTATCGAGTATCAACCGGTATTTCATACCAAAACCGGCACCATCGGTGGGTTGGAAGCGCTGATCCGCTGGCAGCACCCGATCGAAGGACGTATTCCGCCGGATCTGTTTATTCCCTACGCCGAAAGCGAAGGGCTGATAGTGCCGCTGACGCGTCACCTGTTCCGCCTGATTGCCGAAGACGCCCCCAGGCTGGCGACGGCGCTGCCGCAGGGCGCCAAGCTCGGTCTGAATATCTCCCCTTCTCATCTCAGTGCGCCCTCTTTCCATCAGGACGTGTACGAACTGCTGGCGCAATTGCCGGGCAACTACTTCACGTTGGTATTTGAAATTACCGAGCGCGGCATGGTGGAGGAAGGCAACGCGCTGGCGGAGTTCGACTGGTTGCATAAACAAGGCATTGAAATTGCCATCGATGACTTCGGTACCGGCCACAGCGCACTGATCTATCTGCAACGCTTTAGCATGGACTATCTGAAAATAGACCGCGGTTTCGTCAACTCCATCGGCCGGGATACGGTCACCGCCCCGGTACTGGACGCGGTCATTTCACTGGCCAAAAAACTCAAAATGCAAACCGTGGCGGAGGGCGTGGAAACCGCAGAACAGGTGAGCTTCCTGCAGGAACAGGACGTTAATTTTATGCAGGGGTACTATTACAGCAAACCGTTGAGCATCGACAATTTTGTCGCCTTCTGCAACGCCCATACGGTCATGGACCATCAGGCGCTAACGGACTGAATCTTTTAACTTCTTTACTCTGCGGCGCGGCAGTAAATGTTATGCTGACCCAGATTTAATCGACTTAACAGCAGGAGCTTACCGTCAAGATGTCCGTGCGCGTTTTTGCTGCCCTGGTGCTCTCGGCACTGAGTTTTGGCCTGCAGGCCGAAACCCTCAATGAAAGTTACGCTTTCGCCCAGCTCGGTGAGCCGAAATACGCCACCGATTTCAGCCATTATGACTACGTCAACCCGGCGGCCCCAAAGGGCGGCGATGTGCGCCTGGCAGCCATTGGCACCTACGATAACTTTAACCGCTATGCACAACGTGGCGTTCCCGGCGAGCGTACCGATGCGCTGTACGATACCCTGTTCACCACCTCAGACGATGAAATCGGCAGCTACTATCCACTGATTGCCGAGTCTGCCCGCTTCCCGGCCGACATGCGCTGGGTAGAAGTGGATATTAACGCGCGCGCCCGCTTCCACGATGGTACGCCCATTACCGCCGCCGACGTGGCCTTTACCTTTACCAAGTTTATGACCGAAGGCGTACCGCAGTTTCGCGTGGCGTATAAGGGCATATCGGTCAAGGCCATTTCACGCCTGACGGTGCGCATTGAATTTCCACAGCCGGATAAAGACAAGTTGCTCGGGTTGTTCAGCCTGCCCATTTTGCCGCAGAGCTTCTGGAAAGATCACAAGTTGAACGAGCCACTGAGCACCCCACCGCTGAGCAGTGGCCCCTATAAGATCGCCAGTTATCGACTGGGCCAATACATTACCTATCAACGGGTACGCGATTATTGGGCCGCCAACCTGCCGGTCAACCGCGGCCGCTTTAACTTCGACAGCATCCGCTACGACTACTATCTGGACGACAAAGTGGCACTGGAGGCCTTCAAGGCCGGTGCCTATGACTTCCGCATCGAAGGTTCGCCAAAAAGCTGGGCGACTCAGTACCAGGGCGGCAATTTCGCTCGCAATTACATTATCAAACAGGATGAAACCAATCAGTCGGCGCAAAATACCCGCTGGATGGCCTTCAATATGCGGCGCCCTCTGTTCGCCGATCCTCGGGTGCGCGAAGCGCTCACGCTGGCTTTCGATTTCGACTGGATGAATAAGGCGCTGTATTACAACGCCTACCAACGAACCAATAGCTATTTCCAGAACACCCCCTACGCAGCCAGCGGCTACCCGGATGCGGCCGAACTGGCGCTGCTGGGCCCACTAAAGGGCAAGGTACCGGCGGAGGTATTCACCAGTATCTACCAGCCGCCGTCCTCCGATGGCAGCGGTAACGATCGGCAAAATCTGCTGAAAGCGACTCAGTTGCTGAAACAGGCCGGCTGGGAGGTCAAAAACCAAAAGTTGGTAAACAGTAAAACCGGCCAGCCATTCAGCTTCGAACTGATGTTGCTGAGCGGCAGCAACTTCCAGTACGTCTTGCCGTTTCAGCACAACCTGAAACGACTGGGCATTGATATGCAGATCCGTGAAATCGACATATCCCAATTCACCAAGCGCATGCGCGACGGCGATTTCGATATGATGCCGACGGTTTATATGGCAATGCCTTTCCCTGGTTCAAGTCTTGAGACGCTCTGGGACTCCAAATACATTAACTCCAGCTGGAATACTCCCGGCGTCACCGATCCGGCCGTCGATAGCCTGGTCAGGCAGATCGCCGCGCATCAGGGCGACGAAAAAGCCCTGCTGCCGCTGGGCCGCGCTCTTGATCGGGTACTGACCTGGAACAGGTATATGTTGCCGATGTGGTATTCCAACCACGACCGCTATGCCTACTGGGACAAATTCTCTACGCCGTCGATCCGTCCGGCCTACGTGATTGGTTTCGATAACTGGTGGTTTGACGTCAACAAGGCGGCGCGTTTGCCGGCTCAACAACAATAAGGGGTTTGCGATGGCGGCTTATTTGATTCGCAGACTGTTGCTGATTATCCCCACCCTGTGGGCGATCATCACCATTAACTTTTTTATTGTGCAGATCGCTCCCGGTGGCCCGGTCGACCAGGCGATTGCCACTATCGAAATGGGCCAGAGCAGCGGCTTCGGCGGTGGCGGTGCCGGTGAAGGCCTGGGGCACGCACGTATTGGTGTTGGCAGTGCGACAGATAGCCAATACCGTGGCTCACGCGGGCTGGATCCCGAGGTGATCGCCGAGATCACCAAACGCTATGGCTTCGACAAACCGCTGCATGAGCGCTATTTCACCATGTTGTGGAACTACATGCGCCTCGACTTCGGTGACAGTCTGTTCCGTGGCGCATCGGTGATGCAACTGGTGGGTCATAGTCTGCCGGTATCAGTCACGCTGGGGCTGTGGAGCACGCTGATTATCTACCTGGTGTCGATCCCGTTGGGGATCCGCAAAGCGGTGCATAACGGCAGCGCCTTCGATACCTGGAGCAGCACTCTGATTATCATTGGTTATGCCATTCCGGCCTTCCTGTTCGCGATTTTGATGATTGTGCTGTTCGCCGGTGGCAGCTACCTCGACTGGTTCCCGTTGCGCGGTCTGGTTTCCAGCAATTTCGATACCCTGCCGTGGTATGGCAAAATCACCGATTACCTGTGGCATATCACGCTGCCGGTGCTGGCGACGGTGATTGGTGGCTTCGCCACCCTGACCATGCTGACCAAAAACTCATTCCTCGATGAGATCCGCAAACAATATGTGGTCACCGCACGTGCCAAAGGGCTGGACGAGAACAAGATCCTTTACCGCCACGTGTTCCGCAACGCCATGCTGCTGGTGATAGCCGGCTTTCCGGCGACCTTTGTCAGCATGTTTTTCACCGGCTCATTGCTGATCGAGGTGATGTTCTCGCTCAACGGGCTGGGCTTGCTGGGTTATGACGCCACCCTGCAGCGCGATTACCCGGTGATGTTCGGCACGCTGTATATCTTCACCCTGATTGGCCTGCTGTTGAATATCCTTAGCGATATCACCTATACCCTGGTCGATCCGCGCATTGATTTCGAGGCCCGCCAATGAATCGCTTAAGCCCGATTAATCAGGCTCGTTGGGCACGTTTTTGCAGCAACCGCCGTGGCTATTGGTCGCTGTGGATTTTTCTGGTGCTGTTTATCCTCAGCCTGGGGGCCAACCTGATCGCTAACGACAAGCCGCTACTGGTGCGCTACGAGGGCCACCTGTACCTGCCGTTTATTATCGACTACAGCGAGACCACCTTCGGCGGTGAGCTCAATACCGCCACCGACTATCAGGATCCGTTTGTTAAAAAGCAGATCGACAGCCACGGCTGGGCAGTTTGGCCACCGATCCGCTTTAGTTATAACACCATCAACTTCGCCACCGAGGTGCCCTTCCCTTCGGCCCCTTCACAGCAAAATTTATTAGGTACCGACAGTAACGGCAGCGACGTGCTGGCCCGCGTGCTGTACGGCTTTCGTATTTCGATGCTGTTCGGGCTGGCGCTAACGCTGTTTTCCAGCGTGATTGGCGTCTGCGCCGGCGCCATGCAGGGCTACTACGGCGGGCGCGTGGATCTATGGGGCCAGCGCTTTATTGAAGTGTGGTCAGGGATGCCGACGCTGTTTTTGATTATTCTGCTGTCGAGCATCGTACAACCCAATTTTTGGTGGCTGCTCGGCATCACCATTTTATTTGGCTGGATGAGCCTGGTGGGCGTGGTACGCGCCGAGTTCCTGCGCACCCGTAACTACGATTACATCCGCGCCGCACGTGCCATGGGGGTGCAGGACCGGGTCATTATGTACCGGCATATGCTGCCCAATGCCATGGTGGCGATGCTGACCTTCTTGCCGTTTATCCTGTGCGGATCCATCACCACCCTGACCTCCCTCGATTTCCTGGGCTTTGGCCTGCCGATCGGTTCTCCGTCGCTCGGCGAGCTGCTGCTGCAGGGCAAAAACAACCTGCAGGCGCCGTGGCTTGGCATTACCGCGTTCCTGGTGTTGGCGGTGTTGCTGTCTTTACTTATTTTTATTGGCGAAGCGGTACGCGACGCCTTTGACCCCAGCAAGGCGCATTGATATGGCTAGCACTCCTTTGCTTTCAATTCAGGATCTCGGCGTTGCTTTCCGCCAGGGTGACCAACTGAATCAGGTCGTCAGTGGGCTTTCGCTGCAGATAGAAAAGGCAGAAACGCTGGCACTGGTGGGCGAGTCCGGTTCGGGAAAAAGCGTCACTGCACTGTCGGTGTTGCGCCTGCTGCCTTCACCACCGGTGGTCTATACCGGCGGTGATATCCAGTTCAACGGCAATTCGTTGCTGCATGCGCCTGAGGCTGAGCTGCGCAAGGTGCGCGGCAACCAGATTTCGATGATCTTCCAGGAGCCGATGGTGTCACTCAATCCCTTGCATACCATCGAGAAGCAGCTGGCGGAAGTCCTGGCGCTGCATCGCGGTATGCGGCGCGACGCGGCACGCAGTGAGATTATTCAGTGTCTGGATCGCGTAGGTATTCGTAACGCCAAGGGCCGGTTGAAAGACTACCCACACCAGCTCTCCGGCGGCGAACGCCAGCGGGTGATGATCGCCATGGCGGTGTTAACCCAGCCCAAGCTACTGATTGCCGATGAACCCACGACGGCGCTCGATGTCACCATTCAGGCGCAAATTCTGCTGTTGCTGAAAGAACTGAAGCAAGAAATGGGCATGGGGCTGCTGTTTATCACCCATAACCTGAATATTGTACGCCGCCTGGCGGATAACGTAGCGGTCATGCGCCAGGGGCAATGCGTTGAGCAAAGCAGCCGGAGCAACCTGTTTAGCCGGCCGCAACACCCCTATACCCAACAATTACTGGCGGCAGAGAACGTAGGCGATCCGCTGCCGCTACCTGCTGACGCCGCCCCGTTGCTGAAGGTGGAAAACCTGCAGGTCAGTTTCCCGATCAGGCGCGGTTTACTGCGCCGCACCGTGGGTCAGCATTATGCGCTGAAAGATTTGAGCTTTGAGCTGAAGGCCGGGGAAAGCGTCGGATTGGTGGGCGAGTCCGGCTCCGGTAAGAGCACCACCGGGCTGGCGTTACTGCGCTTGCTTAGCGCCAGGGGGGCGATGTGGTTTAAAGGCCAGCCGTTGCACCAGTTCAGCATGAAGCAGATGCTGCCATACCGCAGCCAGATGCAGATTGTGTTTCAGGACCCTTACTCCGCGCTTAATCCCCGGCTCAATGTGCTGCAAATCATCGCCGAGGGGCTGGAGGTTCACCAAAAACTGAGCGCTGAGCAGCGAGAACAGCGGGTGATCGAAGTACTACAGGAGGTGGGGCTGGATCCCGCCCTGCGCCACCGTTACCCTACCGAGTTTTCCGGCGGTCAGCGCCAACGCATCGCCATCGCACGTGCGCTGATTTTACAACCTCAGTTGCTGATCCTCGATGAGCCGACCTCGTCACTGGATAAATCGGTACAGGCGCAAATCCTGACGCTGCTTAAATCACTGCAACAGCGCCACCGGCTGGCCTATCTGTTTATCAGCCATGATTTGCAGGTGGTGCGTTCACTGTGTCATCAGGTGATTGTGCTGCGACAGGGGGAAGTGGTTGAACAAGGTGACTGCCAGACAGTCTTTAACTCACCGGCCGCCGCTTATACCCAGCAGTTGTTACAGCTGGCGGATTAGCGACGGGATTCAGAAAGGATATTGAGCGCTCATCGGCTCGGCAATAGCGGCACCCACGTTTTTTAGCCGACACATGGTGGCGCTTTCATCGCAGCGATGCACAAACAGGCAAGGTTCCCCTTCCCACTCTACGATGGCGCAGTCGACCTGGATCTCCTGCAACGACAATTTAAGCTGTTGCATCACCTGCCAGGCGTCAGCACCCTCATGACTGAGCAGTTTCAGACCAATCAGGTTGTTATCTTCGTCTATTCCGCTGAGCGGAATCGGTTCAACCTTGACGCCGGTAAAACCTGATAGCCAACGATAACTTTGCGGCAAGCGATGCACTACCGAAAGTTGGATACTTTCCACATGAAATCCCTAGTTTGAAAAAATGAAACGCTTTTTACCTGACAGGGTAACTAAGTTATAGCCGTTGACGCTCGACTCTGCCCCTTATGAATGTTATTTAAATGTAAAAAACATCACAAGCGGTTAACTCGCTCCCTGCGCTTGCTGATGTCCTGCGGTTTTAGTGACGCCCTGCGGGGTCATTTCACAGCATTTTGCGACTCAGCTCGCATTTTTGCGTTATATGTAACCCTTTCCCGCCGCGATCTCAACTCTTTTTTCTTGCAATACGGTTACTTATTGCTCGGCATAATTTTACATTGAGGAAACATTTAGTCTCGCACCACAACGGTGACTTACAAGCTAACTCATTGACTATAAATGGCCTTAAAACAAATTACTCACCGGTATTAGTCCAGGAAAATAACGGATAGGCGGGTTATCTGCCTGAGCAGGCAGAGCATTTTTTTAACAAAAAGAATACAGATAGTGCGCAGGGGATTTAATTAGCACACTTATGTTTAGCAACGAAGTCTTCATTGCCATTGGGTTTCAGAGCGGGCTTGGGCCGGAGGGGATATTTCACCCAGGCCCAACATCACGCTGAGCCTGGATCAGGAAGAAAAGACTAGGGGGTATCAGACGAGGATTTTTGTCGTGGCCGACTGGCATACAGATAGAACAACACCGCAACAATGCTACACAGCGCCATTGAGGAAACCATCGGCCAGGCACTTTTGCCGGGCGCCATTGCCAGTATCGCCCCCACCAACGCACCGATGCTGAAACGCAAGGTACCTGCCAGAGAGGATGCCGTACCTGCCATATGCGGGAAGTCGTCCAGGATCACGGCCATGGCGTTTGAGGAAATCATGGCGATACACCCCAGATAAACGGCCACGCCCAACACCAACGCCCAGAACCCCAGGCCAATAGCGCTCACCGCCAGTAACCACAGCCCCATCGCCAACTGCACAAACAGCCCCAGACGGAACATTTTGATCGCGCCCAACCGCCGTACATTACGACTGTTAACCAGCGTGGTCAGGAACAGGAAAACAATATTCAGCGCAAAATAGTAACCAAAGTGCTGCGGTGAAACATGATTCAGTTCGATATATACGAACGGCCCGGCGCTGAGGAACGAGAACATACCGGCGAAGGAGAAGGCGCTGGCCAGCATATAGCTCAACACGCGCTTATGGCGGAACAAGGAAGCGAAGTTACCCAGCGTGGTACGCAGATGGAATTTTTGCCGCCGCTCTTTCGGCAGCGTCTCTTTAATAAAGAACGCCACCAGCAATGAACCGATCAGCGCCGCGGCTCCCATGGTCCAGAAAATCGCATGCCAACTGAACCACAGCAGCAGCGCGCCACCAATCATCGGTGCCAGCAAGGGCGCAATGGTCATCACCAGGATGACAAACGACATCATGCGCGAGAACTCGTCCTTGGTGAACATATCGCGCATCAGGGCATTAATCACTACGCTGGCCGCCGCCGCCGACAGCCCATGCAGGAAACGCAGATTGATCAATTGGTCAATCGACTGCGCCATCGCACAGGCACCACCGGCAATGGCGAAGATCAGCGTTCCCCACAGGATCACCGGCTTGCGGCCAATGCTGTCAGACATCGGCCCGTAGAACAACTGCCCCAGGGCAAAGCCGAGCATATAGGCGCTGAGCGTCATCTGCACGCTGCCCGACTCGACGCCGAACTGTTTGGCAATCACCGGCATACTGGGCAGGTACATGTCGATAGCCAGCGGCATCAGCATGGAAAGCAGGCCCAGAATAAAAATCAAACCGAGGTGAGATGACCGGTTCTGTAACACGTTCGACGACTCCTTCATTAGCCGTAGTCTTGTAATGAATTAATCTTGCAGGTGCGGAGCACCAACGCTGGCGATTTCTTCTTCTGTCAGCGGACGGTATTCGCCCTCTGCCAGATCCTCATCCATCACGATGGCACCAATACGTTCGCGATGCAGCTCGAGAACCCGGTTGCCGACCGCTGCGAACATGCGTTTCACCTGGTGATAACGCCCTTCGCTGATGGTCAGGCGTACCAGCTTGTCTTCAATTTGTTCCAGTTGCGCAGGTCGGGTCAGATCTTTTTCGTTATGCAACTGCACGCCTTCGGCAAATTGCTGCGCGGTATCTTCCGCCAGCGGATGCTCCAGCGTCACCAGATAGGTTTTCTCACAGTGATGCTTGGGTGAAGTGATGCGGTGCGACCATTGACCGTCGTCGGTCATCAGCACCAGGCCGGTGGTATCGATATCCAGGCGACCGGCGGCATGTAGCTTGTAGGCCACCGGCTCATCGAGGAAATACAGCACCGTCGGATGATCGGGATCGTCCGTGGAGCAAACGTAACCCTGCGGTTTATTGAGCATAAAATAGCGCGGGCCGTTTTGGCGTTGCAGTGGGTTGCCGTCAAACGTCACCTCCTGCTCCGGAGTCAGTTTCAGTGCCCCGCTCTTCACCACTTCACCGTCTACGGTGACGCGTTTTGCCCGAAGTTCACGCGCTACCAGCGCACGGCTAACACCTAACTGCTGAGATAAAAACTTGTCCAGTCGCATTGAATCTGCTTTGCCTGTCGTTGTTATGATCGCATTGATCGTATTGCTAAAATATGACACCCACCGTTGCACCAGGTGCAACAGGGCAGGTTCGAAGAGGGGGAAACAGCGATTACTGTCACGCAAGTATAGCGGTGGAAACGGCCCCCTGACAGAGGTAATTTCCACGCTTCTCGCACCATCGGCGCTCAGAAGGCATAATAATAGAAATTTTTTAGCCGTCAGGGGAGTAAAATGTCACTGTTTTTGTGGGATCAGATGTTACAAAACCTGTTCCTGACGGCCCTTCTCAACCCACGGCGTTAATTTATGGCCTTTACTCTACGCCCCTACCAACTGGAAGCGGTCGAAGCCACCATCAAACATTTCCGTCAGCACCCACAACCGGCGCTGATCGTGCTGCCGACCGGGGCCGGTAAAAGCCTGGTGATCGCCGAGTTGGCGAAGCGCGCGCGTGGCCGGGTATTGGTGCTGGCTCATGTGAAAGAACTGGTGGCGCAAAACCACGCCAAATACCGCGCCTACGGGTTGGAAGCCGATATTTTTGCCGCCGGGCTGCAGCAAAAAGACAGCGCCGGCAAGGTGGTATTCGGCAGCGTACAATCCGTGGCGCGTAATCTGCCATTGTTTGACGGTGCGTTTTCGCTGTTGATTATCGACGAATGCCACCGCATCAGCGACGATGACGACAGTCAGTACCAGCAGATTATTCAGCATCTGCAAAAAACCAATCCGCAGTTGCGGCTGCTGGGCCTGACCGCCACGCCCTACCGGCTGGGTAAAGGCTGGATTTATCAGTATCACTATCACGGTTTTACCCGTGGCGATGCCAACAGTCTGTTTCGTGACTGCATCTATGAACTGCCGCTGCGCTACATGATCAAAAACGGCTTCCTGGTGCCGCCGGAAAGGCTGGACATGCCTATTGTGCAGTATGATTTCAGCCGTCTGGAGGCCAGAAGCAACGGCCTGTTCAGTGAGATCGACCTGAACCGTGAGCTGAAGCAGCAAAATCGCATTACGCCGCACATCATCAGCCAGATCGTTGAATATGCCGAAACGCGTAAAGGGGTAATGATTTTCGCCTCCACCGTTGAGCACGCCCGTGAAATTCACGGCCTGCTGCCCCAGGGTGAAGCCGCGCTGGTCAGCGCCGAAACGCCCGCAGCCGAGCGCGATGCGCTGATTGAGGCTTTCAAACAACAGCAATTGCGCTACCTGGTCAACGTGGCGGTACTGACCACCGGTTTTGATGCACCGCATGTCGATCTGATCGCTATTCTGCGCCCAACCGAATCCGTCAGCCTGTATCAGCAAATCGTCGGGCGTGGGCTGCGGCTGGCCCCCGGCAAGGAAGATTGCCTGATCCTCGACTACGCCGGTAACCCGCACGATCTGTTTACCCCAGAGGTCGGGGTCAGTAAGCCACACGGCGACAGTCAGCCGGTACAGGTGTTCTGCCCCGGCTGCGGCTTCGCCAACCTGTTTTGGGGCAAATGCACCGAGAACGGCGATATCATCGAACACTATGGTCGCCGTTGTCAGGGCTGGCTGGAGGATGATGAAGGCCATCGCGAGCAGTGCGATTACCGCTTCCGCTTCAAGATTTGCCCGCATTGCGGCGCTGAGAATGACATTGCCGCCCGCCGCTGCCACCAGTGTCAGGAAGTCTTGGTCGATCCTGACGATATGCTGAAGGCTGCGCTGAAGTTGAAAGACGCTTTGGTATTGCGCTGTGGCGGCATGGAGCTGCAAAGCGGCCGTGATGAAAAAGGCGAATGGTTGAAAGCCACTTATTACGACGAAGACGGCACCAGCACCAGTGAACGTTTCCGGCTACAGACCCCGGCGCAGCGCAAAGCCTTCGAAATGCTGTTCCTGCGCCCGCATCAGCGTGCGCCAGGAGTCCCTTTTGCCTGGCAAACCGCTGCCGACGTGCTGGCCCAGCAAGCGGCCTTGCGCCATCCGGATTTTGTAGTGGCACGCAAACGCGGGCAGTTCTGGCAGATACGGGAAAAAGTGTTCGATTATCAAGGCCGCTTCCGCCGTGCCAACGAGCTGTCTTGATCCTGACGGCCGGCAAATCGGGCAGGTTTCCATTGCCCTGCGGACGGCTTTCCGTTAAACTGCCGCCCGCTTTGCCTGGGTTCGCCCGGTGCTAAAGCAGGTTATACCCTACGCATGACAGGCTGCGGTCTGGAAGGCGACGGGTAAATCGAACTTGCTACTGGGTCGCCTGTAGCAGGGTAAATTTTCTTTTTAGAGAAAAAACAATGTTCACTATCAATGTAGAAGTACGTAAAGACCAGGGTAAGGGTGCGAGCCGCCGCCTGCGTATTGCCAACAAATTCCCAGCTATCGTTTACGGTGGCGAAGAAGCTCCAGTTTCCATCGAACTGGACCATGATTCTGTTAAGAACATGGAATCCAAACCAGAATTCTACAGCGAAGCAGTAACTCTGGTTATCGACGGTAAAGAAACCAAAGTGAAAGTTCAGGCTGTACAGCGTCACCCGTTCAAGCCGAAACTGGCTCACATCGACTTCCGTCGCGTTTAATCGCAACGAAATCGAACCTTTCGGGACGCCGAAGTAGAAAACGCCGCAATTGCGGCGTTTTTTATTGTCTGCGATCCGGTGAAATTACTTGTTGCCGCTGTTCTGGCGACGTTGTAACTGGTCACGCAGGTTCGGTGGCGTCCCTCTGATGGTTAGCGTATCGGTAGCCGCATCCCAGAAAACTCGCTCCCCCAACAGCATGGCATCAAAGTTCATGCTGATACCACCGCCGCTGCCGGCAAACTTGGTCAACTGACGCAGCGTGCCACGATCGGCCGGGAAACTGTCTTCCAGTTGATAACCTTGTTCGCTGGAAAACTGCAGAAAATCTTTCTCGCCTACGGGCGCAATCTCTTTCGACAGTTCCTGCAGTTCAATTTCTTCACCGGCCTGCAGCTGTTCGTTGCAATAGCTGTAAACCTGCTGACGTACCGACTGGCGCTCATTCTTGTCCAGTTGGGCATCGGCGCAGTAATCGTCAACCGCCTGCAGCAAGCCCCGGTTTTGCGCCTTGGTATCCAGACCTTCGGCCGCCGCCAGGAAATCCATAAAGAAATCGGACACCTTGCGGCCCACCCGCCCTTTCAGGAAAGTCAGGTAACGGGTCGACTCCGGATTGGTTTCCCACTCGGTCAGATCGATGCGTGCCACGATATCGGCGTGGTTGATATCCAGATAATGAGTGGTATTGATATCCAGCTCTTCGTTAACGCGCGAACTGTTGCGGCTGTTCAGCACCGCAATCAGCAAATACTCCACCGCCAGATAGCGGTACTGACCAAACAGCACCACGCCGCCTTCGGCAAAGGGATACTTGGCCAGCTCATCGCGCAGGCGACCAGTCGCCGCACGGCTGAAGGCCAGAAAGTCCTTATCTTCCTTGCGGCAGGTACGCAACGCGTCCGCCAGCTCACTGCCTTCATTGAACAGGCCGTAAGCCTTACTCTTGGCACTGTAGACACGATGCAGCTCTTCCATCATCTCTTCCACCGCCGCATTGGTGGGCAGCAGAGAATCGCGCAGCACCACATCCAGCGTTTGTTCGTCGCGTTTGACCAACTGGTGCAGAGCGATCTGGTCGATATCCAGACTCATGGTAAATCCTCCTGTTCTTTAGGCGCGTATTCAAACACTGAAGGCTACCGTGCTGCAACTTTAAAGCAGTGATCTCATCACCAGACATCAATAAATTTCCAGCGCCCATTCAGGTCGTAAATGGCTGGCAGAACCGATGGATTTCAGGTGACACAACGAGAGTTGCCCAGCCGCCGTAAAGGGAGCCCCGCTACGCTGCGGTTTGAAAGACAAAGGGAATCGATAAAAGAGCGGAAAATCACTGTCCTATACGGTAAGATATGGGACTTTGTCAGGCTTTGAGCGCAATTTTTATGCCACAATCATCCCGTTACAGTGACGAACACGTTGAACAGCTGCTCTCCGAGCTGGTTAATGTTCTGGAAAAACACCATACTCCCACCGATCTTTCTCTGATGGTGCTGGGCAACATGGTAACTAATCTGATCAATACCAGTGTGGCTCCCGCGCAGCGGAAAACATTGGCAAAATCGTTTGCAGAAGCTCTGCAAGCTTCTATTCGTGAAGATAAAGCGCATTAATAATTAATTATGGTGACAAACCGTCAGCGTTATCGTGAAAAAGTCTCCCAGATGATTAGCTGGGGGCACTGGTTCGCCTTATTCAATATCCTGCTTGCCCTCGGGCTGGGTAGCCGCTACCTGTTTGTCACCGACTGGCCCTCTTCCCTGTTGGGTCGGGTTTATGCGCTGGTCAGCCTGCTGGGGCATTTCAGCTTTATCGTTTTCGCCGGCTACCTGCTGGTAATTTTCCCGCTCACCTTTGTGGTGATGTCGCAGCGGCTGTTGCGATTTATTTCCGCCGCCCTGGCTACCGCCGGGTTAACGCTATTGCTGGTAGACAGTGAAGTGTTCACGCATTTCCATCTTCACCTTAACCCGGTGGTGTGGGAACTGGTGATCAACCCGGATCAAAGTGAACTGGCGCGCGACTGGCAGCTGATGTTCATTTGCGTGCCGGTTATCTTCCTGGTGGAGATGCTGTTTGGTACCTGGAGCTGGCAAAAGCTGCGCAGTCTGAACCGTCAACGATTCGGCAAGCCGCTGGCCGCACTGTTCATCAGTGCCTTTTTCGCCTCGCACCTGATTTATATCTGGGCCGACGCCAACTTCTACCGTCCGATCACCATGCAGCGGGCCAACCTGCCGTTGTCGTACCCGATGACCGCACGTAAATTCCTTGAAAAACACGGCCTGCTCGATTCGCAGGAATATGAACGCCGCCTGGTGCAGCAAGGGAATCCGGAAGCCGTTGCGGTGGAATATCCGCTGAACGATCTTAGCTACAGCGACAAAGGCAGCGGCTATAACCTGCTGATGATCGTGGTGGATGGCGTTCGTGAGCAGGATATGAAACAGGATATGCCTGCCCTGACCCGTTTCGCGCAGGAAAATGTTCGCTTCAGCGATCACTACAGTTCTGGTAATCATGCGGATACCGGCCTGTTTGGCCTGTTCTACGGTATTTCGCCTACCTATCTGGACAGCGTTCTCGCCGCGCGCAAACCTTCCGCTCTGGTCAGTGCTCTCAGCGCCCAGGGTTATCAGTTTGGTTTGTTCTCGTCTGACGGTTTTAACGCCAGCCTGTATCGCCAGGCCCTGTTGACCGACTTCACGCTGCCGGCAGCAAAACAGCAAAATGATGCGGCGACCACGCAACAATGGCAACGCTGGCTGGCTGACCAAAACAGTAACGGTCCGTGGTTCTCCTATATCAATTACCGTGGTACTGAACCTGCGGCCAATGAGAAAACACCAGCCCCGGCCGATTTTATTCAGCGTTACCGCGCAGGTGCGCAGGATGTGGATGCGCAAATTGCTCAGGTGCTCAGCACGCTGAAAGAACGTGGTGTTCTGGATAAAACCGTAGTGGTGATAACCGCAGAGCACGGCGTTGAATTTAATGACACCGGCAAAGGCTACTGGGGTGCGGGTACCAGTTTCAACCAGCAACAGTTGCAGGTCCCCTTGGTTATCCACTGGCCGGGCACCCCGGCACAGACCATCAGTAAACTGACCGGTCATAACGACGTGATGCGTACGCTGATGCAGCGTTTGCTACACGTGAAAACTAACCCTAATGATTATTCGCAGGGTGAAGATCTGTTTACCGCCCAGCGCAGGAATAACTGGGTCGCGACCGGCGACAACAGCCTGTTAGTGATCACCACTCCTACGCAAACCTTGGTATTGGATAGCAGCGGTAACTACCGTGCATACGATAAGAACGACAAAGAAATCAAAGACGAGAAGCCGCAGTTGGCCCTGCTGTTGCAGGTGTTGACCGATGTGAAACGCTTTATCGCCAACTAACTGCTTAAAATACAATCAGTCAGTTGGGGGAACTCTTGATTTGAAATTGGGAACGGGTAGTATAATTTGTTACAGCGTCGGCATGTAGCGCAGCTTGGTAGCGCACCGTCATGGGGTGTCGGGGGTCGGAGGTTCGAATCCTCTCATGCCGACCAATAATCCCTTTAAAAACCAACCCTTAGCGGTTGGTTTTTTTATGATTAAACTCGGCATTCACCCGTGATTGAGTTTTTCCCCTGGGGGCAAACGTCGGAACTTTGCGGAATAACACCCAATATTGAGCCCAAAGAGCCTGTACACCCAGATAGGGTTAAAATAACCAAAAGAAACAATGCCCTTTTCATCCAACACTCCTTATCTTTTCGCTATCTGGTTATATCTTATTCATGGCTCACTGTCTTTCAACAAACTGTCACTTTTCGTGAAAATGCCGGCGAGCATAGGCTTTTAGCGCTTAACGCTCCAGCCATTCAACGGCCAGTATACGAGCCTCATCCAGACTGACATCCCTGCCTTCTCTGGTGATTGCCGTTTTCAACACATCAATGATATCGGCCTTTTCCGTGGCGCGTTCTTCATTAATTAACACCAAAACCGCATCGCCTATCACTGTGCATATGCCGATATACAAAGCTTTTGAATCTTCGAAGCCGCTGCCCATAACTACCTCCGGTTGCAATTTATACAGATTAACATCTTGCGCCTGACAATGCCCTTTAAGGACCCGGTCGGCGCGGGCGGAAAACGAAAAACCCCAGCGATCATTAAGATTGCTGGGGTTCGTAGACGGGATTAACCGTCTGTACAACTATATATATATGGTGCCGGCTACCGGAGTCGAACTGGTGACCTACTGATTACAAGTCAGTTGCTCTACCTACTGAGCTAAGCCGGCTAAATTTGGCGGAAGGACAGAGATTCGAACTCTGGGAGCTGTTACACTCGACGGTTTTCAAGACCGTTGCCTTAAACCACTCGGCCATCCTTCCAATGGGCGCAGATATTAGCGCTACCGTTATGAAATGTCTATCGTTTCATGCAAAAAAAAGCAGGAAAAAGTGCGTTTGGTTAAACTTCATGCCACTGGCGGTTAAAAAATGAAAAACCCCGCCGAAGCGGGGCCAGATTGCTCAACATAACAGCCGTTATTTAGGCTGGGAGTCGTAGTCTGAACAAGTCTGATAACCTTTGTTCATCACATGACCTGTATCGCTGTAGCTAACAAAATAGGTTTGTACTTTCCCGTCACGTGGCGCCACCGCGTAGGTGTCGCAGGTACCCTGTGCATGAACCAGAGTAGCTGTAGTTGACGGTGGACCTGCAATGGCTCGTACCTGCTGTTTGGTCATTCCTACTTTTACATCACTGACCACAGGCTCCTGAACATAACTGGCGGCCCTGTCATAAGCCGTACAACCGGCAAGAAGGGTGAAAGTCGCTGCGGTGCAAATGGCTAAAACCAGCTTATTCGTCATGGTTTGTCCTCTTTGAGTACGTTTATTGTCCTCTAAGTCTAGAAGAGAGAAGGCTTTTCTACAAATTTCACTTTGTCGATAGGTGCGGTTCGCGCCAATATCCTCAGCAGGCCACGGTAGCCAACCAGCGCAATTCACATTTTACTTTGTTGCTGTTTTAACTGCGCCTCAAATGTCTGTTGTGACTGTTGCACATATTGCTGCAACCCCTGACGATCGACAAACGCATCCAGATCGCCAGCCTGCAGGCGTTGCATTTTATTATCCAGATCGAAGCGCGTTCCCTTATTGGCGATAAAAATATCCGCCTGCTGCTGAGCCAACCGAGCAAAACTGCCACGGATATCCTGCACCAGACTGGGGTAGTTTTTGTTGTCGATCAGATAGTAGTCCGGCGTTGCCAGGCTGTCGGCATAGACCAGTCGGTAGCTTTGCCCTCCCTGATGTAGCGTGGTCAGCCACGAGGTGGCCCCCGGCAAATGGCCTGGCGTCATCAATGCCGTTAATTTCAGGTCGCCCAAGGTAATGCTGTCCCCCTCCCCGACGATAATATCGACCTTCACCGGCGGGAAGCTCAGCGCATCTCCCAGAGCAAAATCCTGTTTGCCGCCAAGCGCCAACTGTTGGGCATTGGCAGCGCTGGCGACAACTTTTGCCCCGCTCCAGGCTTGCAGACGCGCAATGCCACCCGCCTGATCGAGACGCGCGTGGCTATTGAGGATATAGCGCAGATCCTTGATGTTAAAACCCAAAGCCTCTATGTGCGCTCTTATCGCCGGAGCGCTGGCGTCCAGCGCGGCGTCGATAAGAATCAGTCCTTCCGGCGTGCTCAGCAGCACGGACGATAGGTTGCGGGTACCCACGTAATAAACATGCGGGAACATCTGAAATGGCGCGACCGGCTGCGCCCACTGTTCAAAAAGCGAATAGGGCGGCGCACTGGACAACGGCTGTGCCGGATTAAGCTGCGCCTGAGCGCCGAAACACAGAGCAACCGTCATAGCCGTCAGATAACCAAGGTTTTTTTTCATGTTCCAATTCTATGGAGGTAAACGGGGCTGAAGTATACTCAGCCCAATATTGAAACGTATTCAATTAAGAAGGCCATTAATGAACATCCTGCAAATGGACATGAACCTGCTGAAAGTGCTCTATCTGTTGACCAGCACCGGCTCCAGCCAGAAAACGGCGGACAAGTTGGGCATCAGCACTTCGGCCGTCAGCCATGCATTGGCCCGCCTGCGTGAAGTGCTCAATGAGCCTTTATTTCGTCGGGAGGGGCATCGCCAGGTGCCGACGCTGTTTGCCCTGTCGCTTAAAGAGAAACTAACGCCATTGTTCTCTTCGCTGGACGGTGAACTGTTCGGCCATTTGCAGGATGCACCACGACATTTCAACCTGGTTGCACCGCCGGCACTGCATCCGATATTGCTGCCGCTGCTGGCACAGAAAAGCACACTCGCCAATGTGGATATCCGTTGTCAGAACTTTGAGCGGCGCTCATGGCGGAACGATCTGCTGGAAGGCAGCATCGATATGGTGATCGCAGTGGGCGATCATCAACAGCGTACCAGCGCACTGCGTTATGCACTGATTGGCAGCACTCGCCTGGTCGCAGTATTTGGGGCCCCCTTGCAGCAGAGGTTGCAGCACAAGAGCAGTCTGGCCTTCAGCGAACTGGCAAACTATGCGCACTATTACTGTCACCCTTGGCCACAGGCGGAAAATGAGCTGGATCGTCAGTTGGAACGCCAGGGTTTACAACGCAGGATCCAGCTCAGCTGTGCCGATTATGCCCAGTTGCCACCAGTGCTGCGGGCGGCCCCGCTGATGGCGGTAGTTCCGCAGCCCTGGTTCAGTGCACAACCCGATAAACGAGGGTTATTCACCCTGCCCATCCTGGACAACCTGGACAACCTGGACAACCTGGACAACCTGGCAATTGGCCATCTGTTTTCACACTATCGGCAGGGAGAAGTTGAGTGGAAAAAGCGTCTTATTTCCGCGCTTCATGCGGAACTGCGGCCTTATTATCAGTAACGACAATCAGAAGCCGAATTCACTCAGTGCCGCAATATCATCCGGACGACGGCCAAGCGGCCAATGGAACTGACGATCCTGCTCGCGGATCGGCATATCGTTGATGCAGGCGTGTCTGTTGATCATCAAACCGTCTGGGTTAAACTCCCAATTCTCATTGCCAAAACTACGGTACCAGTTGCCCGAATCATCACGCCATTCATAGGCAAAACGCACCGCAATACGCGCCCCATCAAACGCCCATAACTCCTTAATCAGCCGATACTCCAGCTCTTTCGCCCATTTACGCTGCAAGAATGCGCAAACGGCCTCGCGACCATCAACAAACTCCGCCCGGTTACGCCAGTGGGTATCGACGGAATAGACCTGCGAGACGCGTTCAGGATCGCGGCTGTTCCAGGCATCTTCCGCCAGACGGACTTTCTCAATCGCCGACTCTCGGGTAAACGGCGGTAACGGGGGTTTAATGCTCATAGCTCACCTCTGCTGGGTTGTCATTAGGTAGACAGAGTTGTCTACACAATTAAGCTAGCGCATGTAGACAGACTTGTCTACAATCATTCCAAACGATATTTCAGGAGATGTTTTAATGTCTGTTGCCCCCAGCACTTTGCCACCACGTCAGCGCATCCTGCTGACAGCGCATGATTTGTTTTACCGCGATGGCATACGCGCGACCGGCATTGATCGCATCATCAACGAGTCAGGCGTAGCCAAGGTCACGTTTTATCGTCATTTCCCCAGTAAAAATGAGCTGATTGAGGCGTTTCTTGCCTACCGTCATGATCAGTGGCTGAGCTGGTTCAGTCGGTCTTTGGAGCAGCATGCCACCCGACGAGGAGATGTGATGCTCGCTTTGGTGCCCTGCCTTGAGGAATGGTTCAGCAACCCGCATTACCGCGGTTGTGCTTTTATCAATACGGCGGTGGAGCTGGCGGATATGTTACCGGAGAGCCTAAAAATCGCACGCCGGCATAAGAAGCAGATGGCCGAAGTCATTGCCAGCCACCTGCCCACAAGCCCTGAGCGGGAACAGCGAGCGGAGATGCTGTCGATGCTGATTGACGGAGCCATCGTCAAGGTACAAATTGAGCAGCAACCCCAGAACGCGCTGCTGCTGCTAAGTGAAATGCTGAAGACACTGGCTGCCGCCTGGAAGCATCAGTAATTGGCCCAAATCCCCGGAGTTACCAGTTCGAGCAGATGATTATCGGGATCGCGGAAATAAATACTCTCGCCACCGTGCTCCCAGCTCATGCGCCCTTCTATCTCTATGCCATGTGCCGCCAGATGCTGTTCCCAATGCGGCAGCTGTTCTTTCGTGACGGCCAGCCCGATATGCAGCGGTCCGCTGCCGTCATGCGGGGGGATATAGCCTTCCGGGTAATGTGCTCCTTTGACCGAGTCGCCTTCAATAAACAGCAGCAAGACGCTTTGCTGGCTCACGTCATAGGCGCGAAAACGCTCATTGGCCACCATCACCGGCAGTTTTAATACCTGCTGGTAAAAAGCCGCGGCCCGCTCGATATCCTTGACGTACAGTACCGTTTCAATCACCCGATCTATCTTGAGCTCCATATTCACCTCCGGATTTCTCTATACCCTATAGCTTTCAAGTTGCAGCTAGGCGGCCAGCTTGCTCATCCCCAGGCGCTTACAAAAGTTAAGTAACTGGGGTGAGCAAGTGCAGGTAACAACGCTGCAACTTGAAAGATGACGGGTATATACGGCGAAAGTTTAGTTAAACCCCGGCACATCAGAATGGCAATCCGTGCCGCGAAAATGCCAATTTGTGCCAAACCGCAGGCAAAAAAAACGCGGCCCGAAGGCCGCGTGATCAGATTCACACTCTGTTGCTTAGAACTGGTAAACCAGGCCCACGGCAACCACGTCGTCGGTGTTGATACCGGCAGACTTGGTGAAGTCATTTTCATCCATCAGGTTGATTTTGTAATCAACGTAGGTAGACATGTTTTTGTTGAAGTAGTAGGTCGCGCCCACATCAACATACTTCATCAGATCCTGATCGCCGTAACCGCGTTCGATGTCTTTGCCTTTAGACTGCAGGTAAGCCACGGAAGGACGCAGACCGAAATCGAACTGGTACTGGGCAACGATTTCCATGTTTTGCGCTTTGTTGGCGTAACCGTAAGTGCTGCTGTTGCTGCTGCCGAAACGGGTTGCGTTGTAAGACTGAGTATACATCGCTGCCAGGTAGACGTTGTTGGCGTCATATTTCAGACCGCCGCTGTAAGCCTCTGCCTTGTCACCACGGCCCAGAATGCCGGCGTTGTTATTGCCGTTCTGATCGTTGGTACGGTCGGAAGAGAAGTACGCCGCTGCAGCGCTGATACCGTAGCCCAGATCGTAAGACGCGGACATGCCGTAACCGTCACCGTTCTGCGCCAACACGTCACGACCGTTGTTGGATTCGGTAGCGCTGTCGTTTTTGCCCTGGTATTGCAGAGCAAAGTTCAGGCCGTCAACCAGACCAAAGAAGTCTGAGTTACGGTAAGTCAGCACGCCGTTGGTACGCTGGAACATGAAGTTGTCCGCACCGTAGGTATCGCCACCGAACTCTGGCAGCACGTCGGTCCATGCGCCGATGTCGTACAGCACGCCGTAGTTACGGCCGTAATCCAATGAACCGTAATCACTGAATTTCAAACCTGCAAAGCCAACACGGGTGAAGTTTTTGTTGTCCTGGCTTTCCGCATGGTTGAGGTTTGCCTGATATTCCCACTCACCGTAGCCGGTCAGTTGGTCACTGATTTGTGTTTCGCCACGCAGACCAAAACGCATATAAGACTGGTCGCCATCGGAACCTTTATCATCGGAAAAATAGTGAAGACCATCGATTTTACCGAACAAATCCAGTTTATTACCGTCTTTGTTGTAGATTTCCGCCGCGCCTGCTGTGCCTGCAACCAGCAGTGCGGGTACTATCAGGGAGAGTACTCGAAGTTTCATCGTTATTATCCTCATTAATTATGTCGAGCTATGGCCACTGCCCTTTTGAGCATTATTAGCACGACTGTGCATTACCATTCTGGTAACAAGGGTTATATTAATCCAGAAAGAAAATGATACCAAGTATCCGATAGTGTTTCACCATGATTAATAAAGGTTTCAAAATGTAAATTTGCGCGAACTTCCACAAAACATTACAGACAGACAAAATAAGGCACGCAATGACAAAAAATACATTTATAGATACAAAATCATTAAGTTATACAAATCTTTAAGAAAAAAAAGACAGCCATACAAAAGTCACGCTCAATAAGCACATTGTGCCAAAATATTCTCATAACGCTGACGTTATAATAATCCCGCTATCATCATTATTTTCATTATTACCTTCATTATCTGTAAGATAATTTTTGTACACTTCGACCGGCTTCTGGCCGGTTTTTTATTGCCTGAAAGCTTCCCCACCATTCACCATAATGCGCACTTTTTGCCAAAAAATAGTCACGCCACGATATTATCTCAATAATTGATTTTCGCACTAATTGCTAATTTATTAACCGATATCAGTCTACGGATTAATCGCATTAATTAGAAAAGCATTCTATTGTTTAAGTAGCTATTACCTGGGCCGACATTCTGTTCGGTGTGGCAATATTGGTCGCCCCTTCTATTTTGATAGTCTGGAAAAATATCCAAAATCCCTTGCTCAGGTCATTGCCTTGTGACCAGAAGCGCGGGCGAGCGCAAATCCTTTCGACCCGGATCGCGGATTGTGATAAAAACACTCCATAACTTTCAGCCCGCATTTCCACAATAGATCCTGATTCCCACATGACATCCACCTTGTGTAATGAACAGCAGAAACCCGGCGTCCCGGCACAGATCGCAACGCGTTTGGCCTTTTTTGTCGCCGGCTTCGGCATGGCTGCCTGGGCTCCCCTGGTCCCTTTCGCCAAAGCGCGTATCGGCATTGATGACGGCTCCCTGGGTCTGCTGCTGCTGTGTATTGGCGCAGGTTCGATGTTGGCGATGCCGCTTACCGGCTTCCTGACCGGCAGGTTGGGCTGTCGCCCGGTGATCCTGCTTGCCGGGCTGGCACTGTGTATTGATTTACCCCTGCTGGTCCTGATGGACACCACCACCGGTATGGCACTTGCCCTGCTGTTGTTTGGTGCGGCAATCGGCATGATCGATGTGGCGATGAACATACAGGCGGTAGTGGTCGAGCGCGCCAGCGGCAAGGCAATGATGTCCGGTTTTCACGGTTTCTTCAGCGTTGGCGGCATTGCCGGTGCCGGCGGTGTTAGTGTGATGCTGTGGCTGGGGCTGTCTCCTTTGCTGGCAACATGGGTCGCCGTATTGACCATTGCCGCATTGCTGATGCTGGCCAGTCGCAATTTGCTGCGTGAAAGCGGCGGTGACGAAGGTGGCCCGATGTTTGTGCTGCCACGCGGTTGGGTGATGTTCATTGGCATCCTGTGCTTCATTATGTTCCTGGCAGAAGGCTCGATGCTCGACTGGAGCGCCCTGTTTCTCACCACCCTGCGAGGCGTTGACCACAGCCAGGCCGGATTGGGCTATGCGCTGTTCTCCATCACCATGACCCTTGGCCGGCTAAACGGCGATCGGGTGGTGAATACGCTGGGCAGATATAAGGTGTTGTTACTGGGTAGCCTGTGTGCGGCCATTGGCCTGAGTCTGGCTATTATCTTCAACAACGCCATGGTTTCGCTGATTGGTTTCATGCTGGTGGGCCTCGGCGCTTCCAACGTGGTACCGATCCTGTTCAGTGCTGCCGGCAACCAGCAGGATATGCCGGCCAATCTGGCCATCGCCTCAGTGACCACCGTCGGCTACGCCGGCATCCTCGCCGGACCGGCGCTGATTGGCTTTATCGCTCAGTTCTCCAGCCTGACGGCGGCATTTGCCTGCGTTGCAGTTTTACTCCTGGTGGTCACCGCCAGCGCCCGGGCGATAACCCGTTGATTCAGGAATGCGCAGTCAACTATGCAAAATAAACAACTGACCATCAGCTCAAGCAATATTACTCGCTGCTTCCTGCTGTTTTCCGTGCTGCTGACGATTGCTATCGGCCTGTACGGCTACAACTATACCAACGCCTGGCTGGCGGAAAAAAAATACGCCCTGAACAGCATCGCCAACGGCCTGCAAAAGCGCATCGACAACTACCGTTACGTCACCTATCAGATTTACGACAAGTTCGGTAATGCACCTTCATTGAATGTCGATCCCAGCCTGCAGGAAACCCGACTGCGCCCGGACGTTTACTACCTGGAGAAGCCGCATAAAAAAACCGACGCGGTTATTTTTGGCAGTCATGAAGAAGGCACCCTGGCGATGATCGCCAATATTTCAGACTATCTGGATACCCGCTGGGGAGCCAAGACTGAAAATTACGCCATGTATTACCTCAACGGTCAGGATAACAGCCTGAGCCTAATCACCACCCAGCCGTTAAAAGAGCTGGCCTCGAGGTTCAAGGAAAGCTATCTGACGACCTCGGCAGAGGATCGCCGGGCCGAAATGCTGCAACAGGCCAATATGCTCGATGAGCGTGAAAGCTTCTCTGCCTTACGCAAACAGCGCTTCCAGAACACCTATTCGTTTTCTATCCGCACCACTTTTAACCAACCGGGGCATTTGGCTACGGTGATCGCCTTCGATCTGCCGATTAACGACATCATCCCCATTAATATGGCGCGATCCAACTTTATGCTGCAGCCTGACGATAGCAGCATGGACGACGGTACCTTGCCGTTGGATGCCACAACCAGCACCGGTATTTCGATGAGCGGTAGTTGGGTGGAGTTCAGCGCCCCGCTGCCTAACGCGCCACTGAAAGTGGTTTACCGCGTCTCGGCTATCAGCCTGGCAATTGACCTGCTGCGAAACAATATCTGGCTGATCGCCATCAATCTGTTGCTGTTGGCGCTGTCATTGGTGGGCATTTACTTTATCCGTCGCCAATATATCCGCCCGAGCGAAAACATGGCGGTTGAGCTGGAAGCCGAACGAGCACTGAATCAGGAAATCATCGCCAGCCTGCCTTCAGGCCTGCTGGTGTACAATTTCGCCAGCAATACGGTAATCGCCAGTAACAAGATTGCCCAGCACCTGCTGCCGCACCTCAGCCTGCAGAAAATCGCCCACATGGCCGAACAGCATCACGGGGTAATTCAGGCGACGGTAAACAATGAAGTGTATGAGATCCGCATCTTCCGCAGCCAGCTGTCGCCGGAAACCTACCTGTTCCTGCTTAACGATCAGGACAAGGAAGTGATGGTCAATAAACGTTTGCAGCAGGCACAGCGCGAGTACGACAAGAACGTACAGGCACGCAAACTGATGTTGCATAATCTGGGCATTGAGCTGAATCAACCGGTCCGGCAAATGCACGATTTGGTCGATCGTCTGCGCACACAAGCGGATGAGGAACAACAGCAAGCGCTGCAAAAGCAACTGGCGGTGCAGTCGTCAACGGTGTTGGGGCTGATTGAAAATATCACCCTGCTCACCCGGTTGGAAACCCAGGACTGGCAGCCTTCGCGTCATCCCTTCAGCCCATCGACCCTGATAGATGAATTGCTGCAGGAAGCCCTGCCGTCCATCAATCAAAAAGGCCTGTCGCTGTTCAACCATTTCCATCTTGACGTTGAACAGCAATATATCGGCGATGCCAATGCACTGCGCAAGGTGATCTCACTGCTGGTGCATTACGCCATTATCACTACTGCCTGTGGCAAGATTTCGCTGGTTGTCGATCATGAACCGGATCACCCCGATCGCCTGGTATTCCATATCAATGACACCGGTTCGGGCATTTCCAACGAAGAAATCAGCAACCTGAATTACCCGTTCCTCAGCCAAACGCTGGTGGACCGCTTTGATCATGGCTCCGGCCTCACCTTCTTCCTGTGTAATCAACTGTGCAAAAAGCTTAACGGCCAGTTGGATATCCGCAGCAAGATAGATATTGGTACCCGCTACACCATCCGCGTCCCTATGGAGATGGAGAAAAAAGAGGCGGAAGCGCAAGAAAAACTGCTCGACGGTGTGACCGCATTGCTGGACATTACCTCTGAGGAAATACGGAGCATTGTCACCCGCCTGCTGCATGCCTATGGCGCAAGTTGCATCGTTGCTGACGAACGTCAGATTAATCGCGACTACGACGTATTGTTGACCGATAACCCGCAAAGAGCTGATGATTATACCCTGCTGCTGACCAGCGATGAGGCCGGATGGCAACAGCTTGAAAAACGATATATTCGGGTAAACTATAACCTGAGTGGTGCCATGATCGACGCCGTATTGATGCTGATTGAGCAGCAAATGGCCGCGTTGGAACAGCAGGAAAGTGCCTTATCACTGACCGCAGATGACATCCAACTCTATGAAAAACAATTGAAATCAAGTGATTACTATGGCCTATTTATTGATACAGTACCCGACGATGTCAAAAAACTGTATACTGAGGCGGGCAGCAGTGATTTCAATGCTCTGTCACAGACAGCACACCGCCTGAAAGGCGTGTTTGCCATGTTAAATCTGCTTCCCGGCAAGCAACTGTGTGAATCGTTAGAACAGCACATCGCAGACGGTGATGCGCTCAAGATCGAGAATAACATCAGTCAGATTGATTTTTTCGTCAGTAGACTGCTGCAGCAAGGTAGCCAACAACATGAATAACCTGAACGTAATTATTGCTGATGACCATCCTATCGTACTGTTTGGCATCCGGAAGTCACTTGAGCAAATTGAATGGGTGAATGTCGTTGGGGAGTTTGAAGACTCAACAGCACTGATCAACAATCTGTCCAAACTGGATGCAAACGTCCTGATCACCGACCTTTCGATGCCGGGTGATAAGTATGGCGACGGCATTACGCTGATCAAATACATCAAACGCCATTATCCGCAGTTGTCGATCATCGTTCTGACCATGAACAACAACCCGGCCATTCTCAGCGCCGTGTTGGATCTGGATATCGAAGGCATAGTACTGAAACAGGGTGCGCCAACCGACCTGCCGAAAGCGCTGGCCGCATTGCAAAAAGGCAAGAAATTCACGCCGGAAAGCGTTTCCAAACTGTTGGAGAGGATCAGCGCCAGTGGTTACGGTGACAAGCGTCTGTCACCAAAAGAGAGCGAAGTACTGCGCCTGTTCGCCGAGGGTTTCCTGGTGACCGAGATCGCCAAGAAGCTCAATCGCAGCATCAAAACCATCAGTAGCCAGAAGAAATCGGCGATGATGAAGTTGGGTGTTGAGAACGATATTGCGCTGCTCAACTACCTCTCTTCTGTCAGCATGGCACCGCTGGACAAAGAATAAAATCCCCGGTAGTTAACAGAGGGCGCGGCATAATGCCGCGCCCTTTTGCTTTCAGGCATCTTCAGACTCGGCGCGCATGCGGCGAACCTGTTGGCTGTAATACCCTAATGTCTGTTCCAGCGTTTCCAGGGTCACCGGCTTAGACAGGCAGTTATCCATCCCGGCCTCAATACAGCGCTGTTTTTCTTCCGCCAGGGCATTCGCCGTCACGCCGATTACCGGAGCGGTAAAGTGCAACTGGCGCAGGCGCTGGGTCAAACGGTAGCCATCCATATTAGGCATGTTGACGTCGGTCAGCACGATGTCGACGGTATTGCGATTCAACACGTCGAGCGCATCAACCCCATCATTGGCAGTCACTACCTGATAACCCAGTGAGCCAAGCTGGTCGGACAGCAACCGGCGGTTAATCGGGTGGTCATCCACCACCAGCAAATGAATATCCCCGTTGTCTACCCTGTTGGCCTTGGCCGGCAACGGCAATTGCATCAAAGTATTGCCGCTTTCATCACGGGTACCAAACAAGCGGTTGAGCAGCGCCAGGGTTTCACGCGGCGTCGAGGTGCTGTGCATCCAATAGCCCGGCCGGGTTTCCTGCGACGGGCCGATATGCTCAATAGAGAACTGGATCTGCGCCAGCAGCGGTGTATTGATCATCAGCGGGTGATCGCTGAGCATCACATCCCCTGCCGCAGTCTCTTGCCCCTGATGACGCAGTACCGTCGCGCCATAGCCGCCAAGAACCTCCATCAGATAACTTTCCAACCGCTGGTTGCGGATAGCCAGCCACAGAGTTTTACCTTGCCAGGTATCGCTGGGCTGCGGGATCGGGAACTGAGCGTTAAACAGCGGAATGCGGATGGTGAACAGGCTGCCTAATCCCGGCTCAGACTCAACGGCAATGTCGCCATCCATCATGTTGATCAGTTTTTCGCATATCGCCAACCCCAGCCCGGTGCCCTGGAAATGGCGTTGCACGCCGCTACCCACCTGGAAGAACGGATCAAACAGGCGGGTAATTTCTTTCTCCGGGATGCCGACCCCGGTATCACGAACGCTAAACTCCAAATAGCTGCCGCGCGTACACACCTGCAGAATGATGCAGCCGGTATCGGTAAACTTAATCGCGTTGTTCAACAAGTTGGACAGCACCTGCTGCAGCCGTACCGGATCGCCGGAAATGCGCTCCGGGACGTTCTGTTCGATAAAGCAGTACAACCCCAACCGCTTCTTCACCACCAGCGGCAAATAGTTGCCGGCGATGTGGGTGATCACCTCCAGGCAGGAGAACTCGCGCGGTTCAATCTTCAGTTGCTCGGATTCGATTTTGGAGAAATCCAGTATGTCGCTGATGATCTTCAGCAATAGCCCGGACGAGTTGTTCATCGCATTGACCAGTCGGTCAACACCCTGCGGTAACGCCTTGGTTTGCAACAAATCGAGGTTACCGATGATGCCGTACAGCGGCGTACGTAATTCGTGACTGACGGTCGCCAGGAACATCGACTTGGATTGGCTGGCCTGTTCTGCCGCCGCCGCCATCTCCTGCAGCGACTCTTCCATTTTCACGCGGGCGCTGACGTCCACCAGCACACAGATCGCCACATCCTCGTTACGGTAACGGGAATGAACAAAGCTGATTTGCAGGTTGTTGTTATTACTGGTCATCACATCCACAAAGTTCACCTGCTGTTCGCAGATGATGCGCGTAATGCGGTCACGGTCTTCGTGGGTCAGCAGGTTGATGTAGTTATGCGCCAATTCATTACTCAGAATGTTGGTGCCGTCACTGATACGTAAAATACAAATACCCACCGGTGCCGAGGCGACAATCTTGCGGTTGAACTGTTCATGCTCCTCCAGCCGGAAGGCGTTGTCTTCTGCCGGCAGGAACATTTTGCGCTCAAACAGCCAGGCCAGGCTGAACAACACAATGGCAGACAACATATTCAACAGCACCGCATTGAGGATTAGCATCCTGAAGCGTTCAACCACCGTCTTCACAGGTACAGAATAAACAATACTGAGCGATGACGGCGGCAGCGCTTTTTTCATGATCAGGTCGCGGTAATTATCTACATAGCCGAAGTAAGCCGGCTCGTCCGGATAGCTGCTGGGAGCGTTCGCATCTCGCCCATCATCGGCCAGCCGCAGTATCGGTTGGTTATTCTCATCCAACAGGGTTACGCCGGTCGGCAAGCTGCCGGCGGAAACAAAGTCCTCCAGGCGAATGGTTTGCTCAATACCCAGCAACGCCTCCAGCTTGTTACCAATATAAATTGGCGTCAGTACATACAGATAACCGACATCCGGCCGTTGCTGGCTTGGGCTGATCCAGTACAGATTATTGTCTTTGTCCTGATTCTTGGCATTACGGTATTTAAGGATACGCTCATGCAGAGTTTTCAGCGCGTCGGCTCGATTAGCTACGCCGCTGCCGCTGCCGCCAAACTCCGCCATGCACAGCGTATCGCCGTCGATGAAAAACACCCGGTTGAGATCGTAGGCCGCAACGAAGTTCTCTTTCCAATACTGGATCAACCCACTCAGAGAATTGAGTGAGCTGCGGTAGGTGGTGTTAAGTGAACAACTGGACTCTGGATACAGCGGTACAAACTCCAGCGGACTGTTTTTGCCGGGAAAGATGCCGCTAAACATGTCCATGCTACTGACTGAACCGTTGAGACGGTTTTCCGCCATATATTTGATATCACGCATGATATCGGCCGAATGGCGGATATAACCCTGAGCCTGATCGAAGTTCAGATTGTAGTCCTGCCGAATATCAGACTCTTTCTGATGCAGGATATTCAGGATATAGAAGGTGGTGAGCAGCGCCCCCAACGACCACAACATGATCGCCAGCACCCGGAACAAATAGCGGGATATCTTTAACGTGGTGCGAAAAGAAGCTAAATATTTCAATCGGATACCATACGAATATCAGTGGCGACCAGCGCGTTCATAGCAAAGCCGGGAGCTCAGGCTTGGGTCCGGCAATTAAACCATAGAACTGAAAAAGGGCCTAGCATCGCTGCCAGGCCCTTGTTACCTCAGTGCGATAGGGGCATGTGCCGGCCCCTATGGCTTAGGCGTTGTCTTCTTCCGCGTCGTCTGGCGCTTCAGAATCATCGCCTTCATCCAGCGGTGCAGCGTCTTCTTCTGCAACTTCCGCACCCGGTTCGAGGCTGTCCAGCTCTTCGTCTTCCACCGGCTCGGCTACACGCTGCAGACCGACGACGTTCTCGTCTTCCGCAGTACGGATCAGCGTAACACCCTGGGTATTACGACCCACCACGCTAACTTCCGATACGCGGGTACGCACCAGCGTGCCGGCATCGGTAATCATCATGATCTGGTCGGTGGTATCCACCTGAACCGCACCCACTACCTGACCATTACGCTCGCTCACCTTAATGGAGATAACCCCTTGGGTAGCGCGTGACTTGGTCGGATATTCGGTGACTGCGGTACGTTTACCGTAGCCATTCTGGGTAACGGTCAGAATGTCGCCTTCACCGCGTGGCACAATCAGGGAAATAACGCTGTCGCCTTCGCCCAGGTTGATACCGCGTACGCCGGTGGCAGTACGACCCATAGAACGCACCTGCGTTTCCGGGAAGCGCACTACTTTACCATTGGCGGAGAACAACATGACTTCATTGCTGCCGTCGGTCAGGTCAACACCAATCAGCTCGTCACCCTCGTTGAGGTTAACGGCGATGATGCCGGCGCTGCGTGGGCGGCTGAAATCGGTCAATGCGGTTTTCTTCACGGTGCCGCTGGCAGTAGCCATAAACACGTGACGCCCTTCTTCATACTCGCGTACCGGCAGAATGGCGGTAATACGCTCATTGGCTTCCAGCGGCAGCAGGTTGACGATTGGACGACCGCGCGCGCCACGGCTGGCTTCAGGCAGTTGATACACCTTCATCCAGTACAGACGGCCACGGCTGGAGAAGCACAGGATCGTGTCGTGGGTGTTGGCCACCAACAGACGATCGATAAAGTCTTCTTCTTTAATACGCGCCGCTGACTTGCCTTTACCGCCGCGGCGTTGCGCTTCATAGTCGGTCAGAGGCTGATACTTCACATAGCCCTGGTGCGACAGCGTAACGACCACGTCTTCCTGGTTGATCAGGTCTTCGATATTGATATCTGAAGTATTGGCGGTGATCTCGGTGCGGCGGCCATCGTTGTACTGCTCTTTGATTGCCACCAGCTCTTCGCGGATCACTTCCATCAGACGGTCTGGGTTTTCCAGAATAAAGATCAGCGCGGCAATCGCCGTCAGCAGCTCTTTATACTCGTCCAGCAGCTTTTCATGCTCCAGGCCGGTCAGTTTCTGCAGGCGCAGATCCAGGATCGCCTGAGCCTGCTGCTCGGTCAGATGGTATTTACCGTCACGGATGCCGAACTCCGGCTCCAGCCACTCAGGGCGAGCGGCGTCGTCACCGGCGCGCTCCAGCATGGCTGCCACATTACCCAGATCCCAGGCTTGAGCAACCAACGCGGCTTTCGCTTCCGCAGGGGTTGGCGCACGGCGGATCATCTCGATAATCGGATCGATGTTCGCCAGTGCGATGGCCAGCGCTTCCAGGATATGGGCGCGATCGCGGGCTTTACGCAGTTCGAAGATGGTACGGCGGGTCACCACTTCACGGCGGTGGCGAACAAACGCCTGCAGAATGTCTTTCAGGTTCAGCAGTTTCGGCTGGCCCTGATGCAATGCCACCATGTTGATGCCGAAGGTGACCTGCAGTTGCGTCAGCGAGTACAGGTTGTTCAGCACCACTTCGCCGACCGCGTCGCGTTTGATTTCAACTACGATGCGCATGCCGTCTTTGTCGGACTCGTCACGCAGCGCGCTGATGCCTTCCACGCGTTTTTCTTTGACCAGCTCGGCGATCTTCTCGATCAGACGCGCCTTGTTCACCTGATACGGGATCTCGTGAACAATGATGGTTTCGCGACCGGTTTTGGCATCGGCTTCTACTTCGGCGCGTGCGCGTAAGTAGATTTTGCCGCGCCCGGTGCGGTAAGCCTCTTCAATGCCGCGACGGCCGTTGATGATCGCCGCAGTCGGGAAGTCCGGCCCCGGGATGTGTTCCATCAGGCCTTCGATGCTGATGTTTTCATCATCGATATAGGCCAGGCAACCGTTGATAACCTCTGACAGGTTATGCGGCGGAATGTTGGTGGCCATACCCACGGCGATGCCCGACGAGCCGTTTACCAGCAGGTTAGGGATCTTGGTTGGCATGACGGCCGGGATCTGCTCGGTGCCATCGTAGTTAGGCACGAAGTCGACGGTTTCTTTTTCCAGATCCGCCAGCAGTTCGTGAGCAATTTTGGACATGCGCACTTCGGTATAACGCATCGCCGCGGCGGAGTCGCCATCGACAGAACCGAAGTTACCCTGACCGTCCACCAGCATATAGCGCAGTGAAAACGGTTGGGCCATACGCACGATGGTGTCGTAAACCGCGCTGTCACCGTGTGGGTGATATTTACCGATTACGTCCCCAACGACACGGGCCGATTTCTTGTATGGTTTATTCCAGTCGTTACCCAATACACTCATCGCGAACAAAACGCGACGGTGCACCGGCTTCAGTCCATCACGAACATCTGGCAGCGCACGTCCGACAATTACGGACATCGCGTAGTCCAGATACGAGTTTTTCAACTCGTCTTCGATGTTTACCGGTGTGATTTCTCTGGCAAGGTCGCTCATGGAGCTGCTATCCCTCTACTAATGATTCATCTGCCCGCTGCCATAGTGGCAAAGGTGTAAAACTATATCACAAAGCACGCTTTACGGGAAAATAACCGCCGCTGTTTAACTTAAATTGTGCATATATGTGCAGTAAAAATGCATCGGCGCAGACGGTGCTGCGCCGGAACATGTATAATCCGCGCAACGAGAACCAGGAGCCAAATACGCCCATGAATGCAGAATCATCCAGCCAAGCGCAAAACGTAGACCATCATGAAATCGCCAAGTTCGAGGCCGTGGCCTCACGCTGGTGGGATTTGGAAGGTGAATTCAAGCCGCTGCACCGTATCAACCCGCTGCGTCTGAACTACATCCTGCAGCGTGCCGGCGGCATTTTTGACAAAACCGTCCTCGACGTGGGCTGCGGCGGCGGCATTTTGGCGGAAAGCATGGCGCGCGAAGGCGCACAGGTCACCGGGCTGGACATGGGCGCCGAGCCGCTGCAGGTTGCCCGGTTGCACGCGCTGGAAAGCGGCGTGAATGTGGCTTACATCCAGGAAACGGTAGAAAGCCATGCACAGGCCAACCCGCAGCGCTATGACGTAGTGACCTGCATGGAAATGCTGGAGCACGTTCCCGACCCGGCCTCGGTGGTACGCGCCTGCGCTCACCTGGTCAAACCGGGTGGCCACGTGTTTTTCTCCACCATTAACCGCAATACCAAAGCCTGGCTGATGGCCGTGGTCGGTGCGGAATATATTCTGAAGATGGTGCCACAGGGCACCCATGACCATAAGAAGTTCATCCGCCCTTCTGAATTGATTGGCTGGGTTGATGGCACGCCACTGCGCGAAAAGCATATGATCGGCCTGCATTACAACCCAATCACCGACCATTTCAAGCTTGGCCGCAACGTTGATGTGAACTATATGGTACATACTCAGCACGAAGGCTGAGGCTCCCCGAGTGCGCCGGGACTGGCCTGTCAGGCCCGGTGCGCCGATAACATTAAGATAAATACCTAATTCTTCCGCTTTCGATCAAAATCGTCGTTGTAAACAGTTTTTAAGAATATTAAATCAGATCAATATGCCGTTTTTTTCTAACGTTTAATAAAGCGGCAAACGATCACGTTTTTCTGATTCTAGGGAAATTCTTATCCCGCTTATTGACAAGCTTGTCGCGCCAGTCACAGCGCGCACTGCGAAAGACAAGTCACATTTCACCCCCAAGTTATCCACAAATTAGGCCACTTTTGTTCACTTGCAAACGCCCTGTTTTCTCACTATCTTGTTACCTCACCGACATACAACCCCTATATATAGTGTTTACATACTGAGCAGAGCTACTACACTTCTGCTTAGGGGCACCATACGGACAGGTAAAACACCACATGAACCAAAGTCTGCTTGTAACTAAACGCGATGGCCGTAAAGAGCGCATCAACCTCGACAAAATCCACCGTGTCATCGACTGGGCCGCGGAAGGGTTAAACAACGTCTCGGTTTCTCAAGTAGAGTTGCGTTCTCATATTCAGTTTTATGACGGCATCAAAACTGCTGATATTCATGAAACCATTATCAAAGCTGCAGCCGATCTGATCTCCCGCGACGCGCCGGACTACCAGTATCTGGCAGCACGCCTGGCCATCTTCCATCTGCGCAAAAAAGCTTACGGTCAATTCGAACCGCCGAAGCTGCTCGCTCACGTAACGCGCATGGTAGAAATGGGCAAGTACGATAAGCATCTGCTGGAAGACTACACCACTGAAGAGTTCGAGCAGATGGACTCCTTTATCGATCACTGGCGTGATATGAACTTCTCCTACGCAGCCGTTAAACAGCTGGAAGGGAAGTATCTGGTGCAGAACCGCGTGAGCGGCGAGATCTACGAGAGCGCTCAGTTCCTGTATATCCTGGTTGCCGCGTGCCTGTTCTCCAACTACCCGCGTGATACCCGTCTGGACTACGTTAAACGTTTCTACGACGCGATCTCCACCTTCAAGATTTCACTGCCTACGCCAATCATGTCCGGCGTGCGCACCCCAACCCGCCAGTTCAGCTCTTGCGTGCTGATCGAGTGCGGCGACAGCCTGGATTCAATTAACGCCACCTCCAGCGCCATTGTGAAATACGTTTCGCAACGTGCCGGTATCGGTATCAACGCCGGCCGCATCCGTGCGCTGGGCAGCCCGATCCGTGGCGGTGAAGCCTTCCATACCGGTTGTATCCCGTTCTACAAACATTTCCAGACCGCGGTGAAGTCCTGTTCCCAGGGCGGCGTGCGTGGCGGTGCGGCCACTCTGTTCTACCCAATGTGGCATCTGGAAGTTGAAAGCCTGCTGGTGCTGAAAAACAACCGCGGCGTTGAAGGCAACCGCGTACGTCACATGGACTACGGCGTGCAATTGAACCGCCTGATGTACCAGCGCCTGATCAAGGGCCAGGACATCACCCTGTTCAGCCCGTCTGACGTCCCAGGCCTGTATGACGCGTTCTTCGCCGATCAGGACGAATTCGAACGTCTGTACACCCAGTACGAACAAGACGACAGCATTCGCCAGAAACGCGTGAAAGCGGTTGAGCTGTTCTCGCTGATGATGCAGGAACGCGCCTCTACCGGCCGTATCTACATCCAGAACGTTGACCACTGCAACACTCACAGTCCGTTTGATCCGCAGATCGCGCCGGTACGTCAATCCAACCTGTGCCTGGAAATCGCCCTGCCGACCAAGCCACTCGATGACGTCAACGACGAAAACGGCGAAATCGCCCTGTGTACGCTGTCCGCCTTTAACCTCGGCGCCATCGAAAGCCTGGACGATCTGGAAGAGTTGGCTACCCTGGCGGTACGTGCATTGGATGCCCTGCTGGATTACCAGGACTACCCAATCAAAGCCGCTCATCGCGGCGCCATGGGCCGTCGCACCCTGGGTATCGGCGTGATCAACTACGCTTATTACCTGGCGAAGAACGGCGTACGCTACTCCGACGGCAGCGCTAATGCCCTGACCCACAAGACTTTCGAAGCCATTCAGTATTACCTGCTGAAAGCCTCGAACCGTCTGGCTCAGGAACAGGGTGCCTGCCCGTGGTTCAATGAAACCACTTATTCACAGGGCATTCTGCCGATCGACACCTACAAGAAAGATCTGGATGTCATCTGCCAGGAGCCTCTGCACTACGACTGGGAAACCCTGCGTAAAGAGATCAAGGAAACCGGTCTGCGCAACTCTACCCTGTCGGCGCTGATGCCTTCGGAAACCTCTTCGCAGATTTCCAATGCTACCAACGGCATTGAGCCACCACGTGGCCACATCAGTATCAAAGCGTCGAAAGACGGCATTCTGCGCCAGGTGGTGCCAGAGTATGAGCGTCTGAAAAACGACTACGAACTGCTGTGGGAAATGCCGAACAACGACGGCTACCTGCAACTGGTCGGTCTGATGCAGAAGTTTATCGACCAGTCGATCTCTGCCAACACCAACTATGACCCAACCCGCTTCCCGGGCGGCAAGGTGCCAATGAAGCAGCTGTTGAAAGACCTGCTGACTACCTACAAGTTTGGTGTCAAGACGCTGTACTATCAGAACACCCGCGACGGTGCCGATGATATTCAGGAAGATTTGCTGCCGGCAAAGGGCGGCGATGATGACTGCGAAAGCGGCGCCTGCAAGATCTAAAGTTTGACACAGCGGGCCGGAACTCTTCCGGCCCCTTCTAATTCAGCACGGCACTAATGGATTCAGGCTTATGGCTTACACCACATTTTCTCAGAATAAAAACAACCAGTTGCTGGAGCCGATGTTCTTCGGTCAGTCGGTTAACGTTGCGCGTTTCGATCAGCAAAAACATGAAATTTTCGAAAAACTGATTGAGAAGCAACTGTCGTTCTTCTGGCGTCCGGAAGAAGTGGACGTTTCCCGCGACCGTATCGACTACCAGGCGCTGCCGGAACATGAAAAACACATTTTCATCAGCAACCTGAAATATCAGACGCTGCTCGATTCAATCCAGGGACGTAGCCCGAACGTCGCGCTGTTGCCGCTGATCTCGATCCCGGAGCTGGAAACCTGGATAGAAACCTGGTCCTTCTCTGAGACCATCCACTCCCGTTCTTACACCCATATTATCCGTAACATCGTCAACGATCCGGCGATCGTGTTTGACGACATCGTCACTAACGAAGAGATCCTCAAGCGCGCGAAAGACATCTCCGGCTACTACGACGATCTGATCGAGATGACCGGCTACTATCATCTGTTGGGTGAAGGCACCCATCAGGTCAACGGCAAGACAGTAACCGTTACCCTGCGCGCGCTGAAGAAACAGCTCTATCTGTGCCTGATGAGCGTTAACGCACTCGAAGCCATCCGCTTCTACGTCAGCTTCGCCTGTTCATTTGCCTTCGCGGAACGTGAACTGATGGAAGGCAATGCCAAAATCATCAAGCTGATTGCCCGTGACGAAGCGCTGCACCTGACCGGTACCCAGCACATGCTGAACCTGATGCGTTCCGGTGCAGATGACCCGGAGATGGCGGAAATCGCCGTTGAGTGTCAGCAGCAGTGCTATGACCTGTTTGTGCTGGCTGCCGAGCAGGAAAAAGAGTGGGCGGAATACCTGTTCCGTGACGGCTCGATGATCGGCCTGAACAAAGACATTCTGTGCCAGTATGTGGAATACATCACCAATATCCGCATGCAGGCGGTGGGTCTCGGCCTGCCGTTCGCCACCCGCTCTAACCCGATCCCATGGATCAACGCCTGGTTAGTGTCAGACAACGTGCAGGTTGCGCCGCAGGAAGTGGAAGTCAGCTCCTACCTGGTCGGCCAGATCGACTCGGAAGTGCATGCCGACGACCTGAGCGACTTCGAACTCTAAGCGATGGCATCATCAATCGTCACGCTGCGTGCCAGTGGTACGCAGCTATCCTGCCCCAAAAGTGAAAACTGTCTGCTCGACGTGCTGGAATTGCACGACGTTGAGGTGGAATACCAGTGCCGTTCCGGCTATTGCGGCGCCTGCCGCCTGAAGTTGGTGAAAGGTGATGTGGTTTACCGACAGCCGCCATTGGCATTTATCAACGACGGTGAAATCCTGCCCTGCTGCTGTATGCCACTGACCGATATCGAGCTGGAAATTTGAAGAGTTGGGTGCCTGAACCACGCCTGAAGACCAGAAGGCGGGGTTTCCCCCGCCCTATGATTACCGCTTCACATCACAAGCTAACCTGATCAATATAGTGATATTTTCCTGATAGATTGTCAGCTCACACAGTGAGTCTCTTATCATCCAAATGAATATCAAAATAGTAATACATACAACAGTTAACGAGTGAAACACATGCTTTAACCGCATGCTTGCCTCCTTGCTGTGAAGGGGCTACCATAACGGTGTCTAGGCGTTAGGGCAGCCCCATTCTGATTGATAGTCAGTTTGGGGCTTTCATCTATCCGCCTTGCCACACAATGCCCAAGACGAATAGTCTCAAGCACCCGCAGCGATTGTAACAGCCTATCTTCAACGCGATAACCCCTTATAATGTTATGATTAATAAGGGATATATCACTACCATCAAGCATTCTCTACTCGATAATCTCGACGATCTCCAGCCAGCCGTTTTTCCCACACACTGGCCCACCGTTCAGCCAGCGCCGCAGCATGTCCAATGCCAGCATTGCTACCGACTCTTGCCGTAACCGTAAACCATGACGCGCTGCCCGGTAACGAACCGTCTGCCCGATACCGCCTTTCGGCGTGTGCAGCACCACGCTCACCTGGTCACCGCTCATGGCACTGACCGCCAGCGCCAGCTGTGCCCCGGTCAGTTCCGCCAGAGAACGAGCGCGGGCCAGCGTGGTTTCCAGTGTTTCCACACAGTGCGACGGTAGCAGCTCGCCACCGGCCAGCGGTGCGCCTTCGGTCTGCAACTGCAGATTGATCAATCCGGCGCTGAACTGTTCGCTCAGCGCCAGCTTTAACCCTTGCTGGTTCAAGCGTTGCGTCAGTGCTGCCGGCAGGCCAATAGTGCCCTCAAACAGGGTGTTGTCACCCGCCACCTGGCGTACCCGTTCCCAGGCCTGCTCCATCGCCGCACGCTGGCTGACCGGGCCGGTCAGCTTCAGCTCAATGATCGGGCTGGAAGAGCGGTAACCGAGCACCACTTCCGGCGGTAGCGGCATGCCATCGAGTTCGGCGGCCAGATCGCTCTCGGAGGTACCAAAGGTGGTTAAACGCAAACACAGCGGCGCAGCCGGCAAGGTAAAGCGCTCGCGCAGGCGCGGGACAATTTGCTGCTCGACCATCACTTTAAATTCAGAAGGGACACCGGGGGTGAAAAACATCGTGCACCGGTTCAGCTTCAACGCAAAGCCACAGGCGGTACCCACCGGGTTATCGAGCATCTCGGCGTTTGCCGGGATCTGCGCCTGTTTACGGTTTGAAGCCGCCATCGGCCGACCACGTTCGGCAAAATAAGCCTCCATACGCGCCAACCATTCAGCATGTTCCACCAGCTCAACACCACAAGCGCTAGCCGCCGCCAGCGCGCTGAGATCGTCACTGGTCGGCCCCAGACCGCCGTTCACGATCAGCACATCGGCGATGTGGCTACGCTCCAGTAATGTTTCAATCAAAGAGGAGAGGCTGTCCCCCACCGTTTCACGGCCGCTCATCGGCATACCCTGCTGGAACAGATAATCAGCCAGCCAGGCGGCGTTGGTATCTATAATTTGCCCGTGCAGCACCTCATCACCGGTGCTGAGCATCTCCACCCTTAACATTGATCTCTCCCACATTTTCTGATCATTCCACTATAGAAGCCTGTAAATAAGTTTTCACTACGCATTGCCGGTTAATTTCTGTCGAAGGCACTTTTTTGCGACATCACGCGGCCCACCAATGCGTAAACTTAAGTTAACACCACCCGTAACGCCTGTTTGACACAAAATAATCCATCAACTATCCTGCCGCACTTAGAATGAGTTACCTATAATTTTCCAAAATCTTTGGCTGGTAGAGAAAAACGTGAAGAATCGCACGCTTGGCAGTGTTTTTATCGTGGCAGGAACCACCATTGGCGCAGGGATGTTGGCGATGCCACTGGCGGCGGCCGGTGTCGGCTTTGGCGTCACGCTGGGTCTGTTGGTCGGACTGTGGCTGTTGATGTGTTATACCGCGCTGCTGTTGGTCGAGGTTTATCAGCATGAACAGGCGGATACCGGCCTCGGGACTCTGGCAAAACGCTATCTTGGCGGCGGCGGCCAATGGCTGACCAGTTTCAGCATGATGTTCCTGATGTATGCCCTGACTGCGGCCTATATTAGCGGTGCCGGCGAATTACTGGCGGCCAGCATCAGCCAATGGACCTCGCAGGATTTCCCCACCACGCTCGGCGTGCTGCTGTTTACTCTGGTGGCCGGCGGCGTCGTCTGCATCGGCACCCATTCGGTCGATCTGTTTAACCGTATCCTGTTCAGCGCCAAAGTGGTGTTCCTGATTGTCATGCTGGGGCTGATGTTGCCCAATATCCACCAGACCAACCTGATGACCCTACCGCTGGAGCAAGGGCTGGCGCTATCGGCCATTCCGGTGATTTTCACTTCGTTCGGCTTCCACGGCAGCGTGCCCAGCATTGTTAACTACATGGGCGGCAATATCCGTAAACTGCGCTGGGTGTTCATTATCGGCAGCGCCATTCCACTGGTGGCCTATATTTTCTGGCAGTTGGCGACGCTAGGCAGCATCAGCTCCACCACTTTCGTCGGCATTCTGGCACAGCAAGCCGGTCTGAACGGCCTGTTGCAGGCGGTACGAGACGTCGTGGCGTCCCCACACGTCGAACTGGCGGTACACCTGTTTGCCGATCTGGCGCTGGCAACCTCGTTCCTTGGTGTCGCGCTCGGGCTGTTTGATTTCCTGGCCGATCTGTTTAAACGCCAGGACAACGTGCGAGGTCGTCTGCAGACCGGTGCCATCACTTTCTTGCCGCCGTTGGCTTTCGCTCTGTTCTACCCACGTGGCTTTGTGTTGGCTCTGGGTTTTGCCGCCATTGCGCTGGCGGTGCTGGCGCTGTTGCTGCCATCATTATTGGTGTGGAAAACACGTCAGCAGCATCAGGCAAAATACCGCGTCTGGGGCGGCACACCGGCACTGGCACTGGTGTTTGTTTGCGGAATAACGGTGATTGCCATTCAGTTGGGCATTGCCAGCGGCATTCTGCCGGCGGTTGGGTAATAGATTGAACGATAAAACTAAGGGGCCGCTTGGCCCCTTTGTTATTTGCATCAGAAACTCAGACCGACACCAATATACGGGCCATCGGCCAGGGTGTTGTCACGACGTCCGTCCTTCCCTTCCATCTTCATGTAGCGATAACCCACATCTACGCTGAGCGGGCGGAAAATATTCCAACGCAGGCCGCCGCTGGCCTCGTTATACGCCTTCACGCCGCTGGTCAGCGAATCCGGGGCAAAATAACCTTCGCCATGCAGGCTGAAGTAACGGGAGATAGCCCAGTCCAGGCCGCCGCCCAACGCCAATGCTCCGCCGTCACTGCCGTCTTTCGGGCTTAGATACAACGCCTTGCCACCCACAGTGGCGGTCAACGGCCCCAGCGGCACACCGAAACTCAGCCCCAGGCTACCGACGTTGCCGTCATGATCGCTGCGCGCCCAGTTGCCGGTTATTCCCAAGCCGGAATTGCCGGTATCCTGGCCGAAACCAAGATTGGTGTAATGCTGCCCGGCCTCGCCCGACAGGCTGAGTGCGCTCGCCGCACCGGTCACAAACAGCATACTTGCTGCGCAGGCGACCAAAGTCTTTTTCATCATCTATCCCTCTTGCTGCTTCATCCATTACGAATGATATGAATTAACCCGTAATAATACCGTCACAAGTCTATACCAAAGCGCAATCGGTCTTTAAGGGATAAATCCCTAATTAATCAAAGAAATGTAAAGTTCTGCAAGCAAAGGTCTCATTCACTGAGGTAATGGCAACGATAACTCAGACCTATTTGCCGCAGCCGTTCAATAGGTCTACAACTAGTAGTGGCATTGACCCAAGTCAGGGTAACCACGCCCTGCCAGATTATGATGATGAACGCTTACGCCGCCAGAATCTTAACTCGATTGCACTACAATAAGGAGCAAGTGATGAGCAAGAAAGGACTGACCACCGCAGCCGGCGCCCCGGTTGTCGATAATAATAACGTGATCACCGCCGGCAAACGCGGCCCGATGTTGTTACAGGACGTGTGGTTTCTGGAAAAACTGGCCCATTTCGACCGTGAAGTGATCCCCGAGCGCCGCATGCACGCCAAAGGTTCCGGCGCCTACGGCACTTTCACCGTCACCCACGACATTAGCCAATACACCCGCGCAAAAATCTTCTCTGAAATCGGCAAGCAAACTGACATGTTCATCCGCTTCTCCACCGTAGCCGGTGAGCGCGGGGCCGCCGACGCCGAGCGTGACATTCGTGGTTTCGCCATGAAGTTTTATACCGAGGAAGGCAATTGGGATCTGGTGGGTAACGACACGCCGGTATTCTATCTGCGCGATCCGCTGAAATTCCCCGACCTTAACCACGTAGTCAAACGCGATCCGCGCACCAATCTGCGTAACCCAACCTACAAGTGGGACTTCTTCTCGCTGTCACCGGAAAGCCTGCATCAGTTGACCATCGACTTCAGTGACCGCGGTATTCCTAAATCCTATCGCCATATGCATGGTTTCGGCAGCCATACCTTCAGTTTTATCAATGCCAACAATGAACGCTTCTGGGTGAAGTTCCACTTCCGTTGCGAACAGGGCATTGAAAACCTGATGGATGATGAAGCAGAAGCGATTATCGCCAAAGACCGTGAAAGCTCACAACGCGATCTGTATGAGGCCATCGAACGGGGTGATTTCCCGCGCTGGAAGCTGCAAATCCAGATCATGCCAGAACACGAAGCCTCTCAGACGCCATACAACCCATTCGATCTGACCAAGGTATGGCCGCATGGCGACTATCCGCTGATCGACGTGGGTTTCTTCGAGCTGCACCGCAACCCGGAAAACTACTTCTCAGAAGTGGAGCAGGTGGCGATGAACCCGGCCAACGTGGTACCCGGCGTGAGTTTCTCGCCGGACAAGATGCTGCAGGGGCGTCTGTTCTCCTACGGGGATACGCACCGTTATCGTCTGGGCGTAAATCACCATCAAATCCCGGTGAACAGCCCAAAATGCCCGTTCCACAACTATCATCGTGACGGTGCGATGCGCGTGGACGGTAACAGCGGCAACGGAGCCACCTACGAGCCAAACAGTTTCGGCCTGTTCCAGGAGCAACCGGACTTCAGCGAACCGCCGCTGAGCATTGAAGGTGCCGCTGACCACTGGAATCACCGTGAAGACGATGATTACTACAGCCAGCCGCGCGCGCTGTTCAACCTGCTGAGTGCCGAAGAACACCAACGCATGTTCACCCGCATCGCCGGCGAACTGTCGCAGGTGCCGGAACAGATCCAGCGTCGTCAGGTTGAATTGTTTACCAAAGTGCACCCGAATTACGGTGCCGGCGTAGCCAAGGCGTTAGGTCTGAAATAACCCGCGTTACCCTCAAGGCCGCCTTCAGGCGGCCATTTTTATTGAGCCGAGATCTGCTCCGCCGCCCATTGCTGCAACTGACGGCGCGAAATCTTGATGCCCCCGGCTTTCAACTCATTCGGCATCGCCAACAGCGCCATTGGCCGCTGGAAGTTCACCAGCCGATCCTGCGACCAGGCCAGCAGTTCCTCTAGCGAGAGAGGCTCCTCACTGTCGATCACCGCCACCGGCCGTTGGCCAAACTCGGCGTCATCCACCGGCACCACCACTACTTGTGAAATTTGCGGATGGGCCGCCAATACGCGCTCAATATCTTCTGGCTGAACACCTTCCCCACCGCTGAAAAACAGGTTGTCCAACCGACCGATAATTCGCAGCTCACCCTGCTCCATGACGCCACGATCGCGAGTATGGAACCAGCCTTGCTCATCGACAATCGGCAGCAAGCAACCCTGCAGCCAGTATCCCAGCGCCAGACTCCGCCCGTGGATCCACACCTCTTCATTCACCAGTTTAATTTCCCGGCCAGCCAGCGGCAGCCCAACGCCCGGCCGTGCATCGGCGCGTTTGGCACACACCGTGGAAGCCAGTTCGGTCAGCCCATAGCCGCACCAGCAGCGGATACCCGCAGCCTCTGCCTGTTTGGTCAGTTCTACCGGGATCATCGCGCCCCCCAGCAGCACTTTTTTCAGCGTCAGGGCTGCCAGCGGCTGTGCCAGCAGGCGCCAGAGCTGAGTCGGCACCAGGGATGCATGAGTACAGCCCGCCAGAGCATCGGCCAACGGATGCATATCACGGACCACCAGCGTGGCCCCTGCCAGCAACCAGCGCCAGACAATGCCCTGTCCGGAAACGTGAAATAAGGGTAACGACAGCAACCAGCGATCCTGCGCCTGGAAATCCATCAACTGCAGTACGCCTTCGGCACTGGCCAAATGGCCGGCGTAACTGTGCGCGGCCGCTTTCGGTCTGCCGCTGGAACCGGAAGTCAGGGTCAGGGTCGCCAACCGCTGAGGATCCCAACGCGGCGGATTCAGCCAGCGGGATTCGGTAGACGGGGGATTTAAACGGATGATCCTGGTCGGCAAGGCTGGCAGTTGATCCGGGCTGAAGGCAAAGTCGATATCCAGCTCGGGCAACAGCGTCCCCAGTAAGGAAACGGGGAGCGTCGGATTCAACGGCAGCAGCCGCGCACCGCATTGCAACAGCGCCAGATAGGCCAGCAACAAGGGATAACTGTTCTTGCCGAACAACGCCACGCCACAGCCTGGCTCCACCCCCTGGTGCTGAAAATCCGCCGCCAGCTTATCCACCTGACGGCGTAACACCAGCCAACTCACCGGCTGATGGCCGACAACCAGCGCCGCCGCCTGCGGACGCCGCTGCGCCCAATGTCGCCACGGCCAGTCATTCAACTGCGCCATAAACACTCCAACTCTTGCGTCTCCAATAACGGCAGCCGGCTATCCGGCCAGCGTCGCAGTAATTGCGCCTGCATCAAATCCAGCGTGTCTAGCCCAGGGACGGTCGTCGGCGTCAGCCAGTGCGCGATGCGCGCCAACTGCGTCAATCCCAGGCTGGACTCAATGCTGGAACTGATCACCGCCGTTAATCCCACCGCATGGGCCTGCTCCACCAACGAACGGCAACGGGCCAGGCTGCCGACCAGCGTCGGCTTAATCACTATCGCTGCCACGCCCGGCTCCGCCTGCACCACAAAATCCGCCTCGCGCACGCTTTCGTCCCAGGCAATGGCAATGCCGGTCGCCCGAGCGAAATCCCGTGATTCATCGCGGGTTTTGCAAGGCTCTTCAAGGAAAGCAATGCGATCGCGCACAGCCGGATTGACGTATTTGGCAAACCCATCCGCTTTGGCGCGCGTCCAACTGCGGTTAGCGTCCAGCCGCAGCCTGAGATCCGGCAGTGCCTCCAGCAGCACGTTGACAACCATGCCGTCACGCACCGCTTCATACAGCCCAACCTTCACCTTGGCGACCTTCTCACCCGGCAAAGCAGTCAATACCTCGAACAGCTCATCAGGGTCGCCGGTGCACAACGGCGCTTTACGGTAATCAGCCTGCTGCGGCAGCCGCTGTTCCAGCTCCGCCACCGCGCAACTGGTGCCGAACGCCACCGAGGGTAACGGGCTTTCGGGTGGTAATACCCCACTTTGCCAGTTCTGCAGCCAGTTCAGCGCGGCCTGTTCAGCCTGCGCCAGCGTTTCCTGGCTGAATTCAGGCAACGGCGCGATCTCGCCCCAGCCTTCTTGCTCACCCTGCTGCAGATGGATCAGCAAACCATCGCGGGTTTTTAGCCGCTGATTGCGCAACACAACGCCCGCGTCCATTGGCAGGCTGTAACGGTAAAGGGCCGCGTTACGGGGGGTTGTGTTCATTACGGGTTACGCTTGAATTTGCTGAAGTCCGGCTGGCGCTTTTCGTTAAACGCGTTGCGCCCTTCCTGGCCTTCGTCAGTCATGTAGAACAGCATGGTGGCGTTACCCGCCAGCTCCTGCAGACCGGCCTGACCGTCACAGTCGGCATTCAGGGCCGCTTTCAGACAGCGCAGCGCCATCGGGCTGTTCTGCAGCATTTCGCGGCACCAGCGCACGGTTTCTTTCTCCAGATCGGCCAAAGGCACCACGGTATTGACCAGGCCCATGTCCAAAGCCGCAGCGGCGTCATACTGACGACACAGGAACCAGATTTCGCGAGCCTTCTTCTGACCCACGATGCGCGCCATGTAGGAAGCGCCCCAGCCGCCGTCGAAAGAGCCCACTTTCGGGCCAGTCTGGCCGAAAATAGCGTTGTCCGCCGCAATGGTCAGGTCACACATCATGTGCAGTACGTGGCCGCCACCGATTGAATAGCCTGCCACCATCGCCACTATCGGCTTTGGACAGGTACGGATCTGGCGCTGGAAGTCGAGCACGTTCAGGTGATGTACACCGCTGTCATCCTGATAGCCGCCGTAGTCGCCGCGGACTTTCTGATCGCCGCCGGAGCAGAAGGCTTTGTCACCGGCACCGGTGAGGATAATGGTGCCAATGCCGTCGTCGTAACGGGCATTGGACAACGCCTCGATCATCTCTTTTACCGTATGCGGGCGGAAGGCATTACGTACCTGTGGACGGTTGATAGTGATTTTAGCGATGCCGTCGCTGGACTTGTGATACAGAATATCTTCGAAATCGCCGGAGCAATCCTGCCATTCGATAGCGGCATACAGCTGTTCTTCATTTGGATAGAGCATGTTCGGTTCCTTTAACCAGGGTTAACGAGAAAATTGCGCAGCTCGGCGGCGAACGCCTGCGGATTGGCCAGGTGCGAGTTATGCCCGGCCTGCGGCACGATGCGCAACGGCAACCCGGCGTCGCGCGTCAGCTGCTGAAATTTGTGATCGTCGGCGCCGCATAACACCACCAGCGGCACCGCCAGTTGTTGCAGCTGCGGCGCCAGACAGGGTTGCGTGCCCAGCGAAGTGGCTTCGAGCATGTCCGCCACTGCCGCGCCAGCGTTGTCAGAACGGGCATCGATCAGCGCATCACGGTGCACCGCACTGAGATTGGCGAACACCGGCTGTTGATACCAGTCCGCCAGCACCTGAGCGAGGGGTTCTCGGCGGAAACGCTCAGCCCAGGCCGTATCATGCGCCAAGCGCTGTTCGCGCTGTGCGGCATCGGCCAGCCCTGGATTGCCACCTTCGATAATCACGCCCTGCAGGCCCCGGGGTTCACCGTGACAGGCGTGATACATGGCAATACGTCCGCCCAGCGAATACCCCACCAGCCAATAGCGTTCGATGCCATGCATCTGCAAAGTAGCGCTGATCTGCGCGCTGATATCGTCAAAACTCGTGCAGACGACCGCAACGGAATCGCCGTGGCCGGGCAGATCTATGGCCAACGACGGCCATTCAGGACAACGCGAAGCGATCACTCGCCATTCATTATTATTGCCCAACAGGCCGTGTAACCAGATTAGCCATGGGCGATCGGCTTCGCCCTGTTGCAATACTTTTGTCGCCAGCATCATTGCTCCGTCATCTGTTGCACCAGATGCTGCAGCGTCTGCGCACCATCGCTCGGCGGCACCTGCAGCTCAATCAGCGTAGCGCCACCGTGACGCCAGCCCTGTTCCACCGCCTGCAGCAATTGCCCCCAGTTTTCCGGGCGGGCATAAGCCAGCTGGAACATCGCCGCCGCATGGCTGAACTCTACGTTCTGCGGCATGCAGTAGAACCGTTGCCGGTCTTCTTCCGGCGTCGGCAACAGTGAGAAAATCTGGCCGCCGTTATTATTAACCACAATCAGCACCGTCGGCGCAGAACATTGGCGCAGCAGCGCCAGCGCGTTCAGGTCATACAGTGCCGATAAATCTCCCACCACCGCCAGCGTCGGTTTGGCGGTGGCCCGCTGTACGCCTGCGGCAGTGGAAATCAGACCGTCGATGCCGCTGGCACCGCGGTTGCTGAATACCGGGTAACCGGCCGGCAAGCGGGTCAACGCATCAATCAACCGTACGATCAGGCTGTTGCCGAGGAACAGTTGGCCGTTTTCCGGCAGCAGTTCCGGCAGGCGATGCGCCAACTGCGCCTCGCCAAAGCGGTTAACCAAATGGCCGGAAACCGCATCCAGCGCGTTGTCCGCCAACATCGTCAGCTCATCCGCCCACGGGGTTCGCGGCTGAGCCGGATGCAGTTCGAGCCACTGCGCCACGCTGGAACGGATCCGCCGCCCGCGATGGTGCGCCGGATCGAGACGCCCCGGTAAATCGTCGATTAGCCAATACTCTTGCGGCTGACACTGCTCTTGCCACTGCAGCAGGCGCTTGCCGGTCAGGCTGCTGCCGAACTGCACCACCAATTGTGCCTCGGCCAGCCGTTTTTGCGCCTGCGGCTGGGCCAGCCATAAATCGGCACAAGGCAGCGGCTGCCCGGTCTGGGACAGCACATCACCAATCAGCGGCCAGCCAAGCATCTCGGCCCATTGGGCCAGTTGCTCGCCCTCTTCCGCGCTCATCCGCCCCGCCACTATCACGCCGCGCTTTTGCCGCCAGAAGAACCAGTCCGGTTGCTTGAGCACCTGGTGCGGATCCACTTCCCGCAGCCAGGGGTGGTTGCCTTGCCACCAGTCGCCGAGCGTCGCCGACCAGTCGGCATACTGTTGCTCATCACCGCCGTACAAGGGTTCGGCAAAAGGACAGTTAATATGCAACGCCCCATGCTGCAGGCGTGCCATCGCGCTGTCGACGGTGGACACCAACCAGCGAGCGGGGATGTCCGTCGTCGGCCGCGGCAGATCAATACTCAGCGCCGGATGGCTGGCATACAGGCCGTTTTGGCGGATCGCCTGATTGGCACCGCAGTTGATCAGTTCAGGCGGCCGGTCGGCGGTGAGAAACACCAGCCGTTCACCGGTCAGCCCGGCTTCGATCAAAGAGGGATAAAGGTTAGCGGCGGCGGTGCCGGAAGTGACGATCACCGCCACAGGTTCGCGCGACGCCTTCGCCAGGCCAAGCGCCAAATGGCCCAGCCCGCGCTCATCAAAATGGGTATGGCAGATAAAAGACTTGTTGGCCGCCGCGGCCAGCGTCAACGGCGTAGAGCGCGATCCCGGAGCGATACAGACATGTCGCACTCCATGGCGGGCCAGCGCTTCCAACAGCAACGCCGCCCACCGGCGATTAAAAACACTTGTCGACATAATTCGCTCACAAGTCGGTTAACAGAATCGTCCCCTGGCGCCCGCCAATCGACGGCATGCCAAAAATGATGTTCTGCATTATATGAGTAGTTATCTTTACGACTTTTGCGCCAGCGCAAAAACGCCGTATATCCCGGTGACTTTATGGTAGACAATTAATTGATTTAGAACAAAAAATAAACATAAAAATCACAAGCAGTTTACACTCACCGCGCCATTCGCTCAATAAATCCGGAGCATAAGCAGGGAAATTCAACGCAATGGCTCTGGCAGCAGTAAAGTCAGCAGCCCGGCGGCCTTGTTTTCGATTTCCTGCCACTCTGCCTCGGCGTCAGAACCGGCCACAATGCCGGCACCGGCATAGAGTCGTAATTCCTGGTCGTCAATTTGCGCGCAGCGCAGCGCTACGCAAAACTCACTGCGGGAGGAGGAAAGATAGCCGGCAGATCCGGCATACCAACCACGGGGGAAAGGCTCATGTTGCAAAATAAACTCTCGTGCCGCCTGACGCGGCAACCCGGCTACCGCCGCCGTGGGCTGTAACCGCTGCAGGCAATCGGCATCGTCGTTATCGTTGAGCCGGCCTTCAATACGCCGCCGCAAATGCTGCACCTTACGCAAGCGCACCACTTCGGGCGGCAACACATCCACCGCGTCGGCACCGCCTTGCAGACGCTGGCAGATATCATCCACCACCAGCAGATTCTCATGCTGGTTCTTGCCGTCCTGCAGTAACCACTGCGCCAGCGCCTGGGCTTGCAGCCGATCGGGGTGATTGGCGACGGTGCCTGCCAGCGCTTCGGTCAGCAGATGGCGGCCGTTTCGCAGATACAGTCTTTCCGGGCTGGAGCCGAGAAATGCGGAATGTGCATCAAAGCGCAGCATAAAGTGGTAGCATCGGTGGTTCACGCTGCGGCTGGCATCCATCATCGCCGGTGCAGACAGCGGACAATCCAGCGTCAGTAACGTACTGCGCGCCAACACCACCTTCTCCATCTGTTGCCGGCCTATCGCTTTCAGCGCGTCTTGCAGCATGATTTCCCATCCAGCCCGTTCCGGTCGATGCTGCACCTTTGCCACCTGCGCCTTTAATGGCGTGATGGGCCTTGCAGCCGATACCTGCTCCAGCCAGCGGCCGGCAAACGCCGCATCTTCACGCAGCGAGCTTTCAGAAAACAGATTCAGCGTTAATTGTGTTTCACCGTCACGGCTCAGAATTTCCAGACGGGGCAAAAATAAATGCGCCACGCCGTCAAAAGCATTCAGTCCCCAGACTCGCGCTCCCTCATGCGTCCTGAGAAACGCCTGTGCCTGTCGTGGCTGGGTAAACTGACGCACAGAGCCGCAGACCGCCGCTTCCTCATGCCCGTCGCGATGACGCCAGTAAAACTGCGGGAATGCCGGTTGCACCGCCAGCCATTCCAGCAACCGGGTGGCCAACGGCGCCGGTACCGGCAGTGCAAACTGCCGGAAACCGCCATCAGAAGGCAAATGTTGCTCAAGCTGCTGGCGTAACCGCCTCAGCAATCCCGAAAGTTGTTCCACGACCACCTCAATAACCAAGCTTAATGTAGGGAATTATACGGCAAATCAAGCCAGAACGGCGGAAAAATAGCGTTGGGAGTCAACGTCAGTAGCGGCCAATTGTTTATTAAAATTAAACAATTAGTTCAAAAAACGGCCAGCGTGGGATTATGCAGCTATACTGAGAAAGCATGTTCCTGCCTGCTGTGAACCCAAGCCAGATATACCCGGCGCAAAAAACAGGATATTCACGATCTCCCAGCGGTTTCACCGGCTGTCCTTTGGGTCAGATGTAAGGAGCTTTTGTGTGAAAGAAATACTAATCAATTGGTTAAAAAAGAAACGCAAAACAACCAAAGTAAATTCGTTGCCTGTCCGGCGTGCCAAAGGTGAGCCGGAACCGACAGGTGGCACCATCAAGGCCGAGCTGTTTTCTGTCGACCAAATGGAGCGTTATGGCCAGCGTCTGGCGCGCTCCCACAAGCTGGCGACACGCAAAACTCCCTACTATTTGCTGAAGCGGCTGGACGATAACGAACGCGTTCTGGCTGAAAGCTGTCACCAACTCAGCAACGGCAAGAAAGCCAGCATGACCCCGGCCGGCGAATGGCTGCTGGACAACTACTATCTGATCGAAGAACAAATCCGCGTTGTACGCCACCATCTGCCGAAAACCTTCGGCCGTGGCCTGCCCCAACTGGGGGCGCCGCATAACTGCCCGCGCATCTATGACATTGCTGCCGAAGCCATTGCACACGGAGATGGCCGCTGGGACGCCGAAAGCCTTACGCGCTATATCGCCGCCTATCAAAAAGAAGTCAATTTGACGCTGGGCGAGCTTTGGGCGCTGCCCGGCATGCTACGCCTGGCGTTGATCGAAAACCTGCGGCGCGTCAGCATTGAGGTGGCCCAGGCCCAGCAAGAACGTAACCTGGCCGACAGCTGGGTGACTAAAATGCTGGAGTCAGCGGAAAACGATCCGGCCAACCTGATCGTGGTGATTGCCGATATGGCGCGCTCCAATCCCCCACGCACCAGCGCCTTTGTCGCCGAGCTGGTTCGTCGCCTGCAAGGGCACGGCACCATGCTGGCGCTGCCGCTCACCTGGGTCGAGCAACGTCTGGCCGAGGTCAGCCTGACATCTGATGAATTGATCCACCGTTTTAACCAACAGCTCGCCGTCAGCCAACTGTCGGTCAGCAACAGCATTTCCGGCCTGCGCCAGCTCAGCGAAATGGACTGGGCCGAATTTGTCGAAACAATGAGTCAGGTCGAACAAACCCTGCGAGAGGATCCGGCCGGCGTTTACCCTCTGATGCACTTCAACACCCGCGACAATTATCGCCACGTGATTGAGATGCTGGCGCGGCACTGCCCGCACAATGAGGTGCAGGTTGCCCAACAGGTACTGAATATGGCGCGCGTGGCGTCAGAAATTCCGTCCAGCGATCCCCGTTGCAATCACATCGGTTACTACCTGATTGACGATGGCCGCCCGGAACTGGAGCAGCAGCTTGACGTACGCCTGGGCCGTATTACCCGGCTGCGCCATGCGTTGAATCAGGCACCGTTGCTTTCCTGGCTCGGTAGCCTGAGCCTGATCACCACCGCCTGCTGCGCCGAACTGCTGCGCCACGCTTACAGTACCGGCATCAGTTGGGGGCTGGCGCTGTTGTTTTTCCCGATGGCGATCGTCATCAGTCAATTCGTGCTTAACCTGCTCAGCGAGGTCACCACCCGCAGCCGCACGCCGCAGCCGTTGCCCAGGCTCGACTTCTCCTGCGGTATTCCCGCCGAATTCCGGACTCTGGTGGCCATACCGACGTTAATCGACAGCAAAAGCGGCATTGATAAGTTGATCAATGCCCTTGAGGTTTGTTACCTGGGCAACGCGATGAAACATCTGCACTTTGCCCTGCTTACCGACTTTATCGATGCGCCCCAGCAGCAGCATACGGACGATGCCGAACTGCTGGCCTATGCCAGCCGACAGATGGAGGCGCTGAACGGGCGCTATCCTTGCGAAGGCCCCAGCCACTTTTTCCTGTTTCACCGCAACCGCGAATGGAACGAAAAACAGGGCGTGTGGATGGGGCTGGAGCGTAAACGCGGCAAACTGAACGCGCTGAACGACTGGCTGCGCAACCGCGGTAACGCCTTCTGTACTCAGATTGGCGACGGGCTGGAGGTGCTGAAAAACGTCAAATACGTCATCACCCTGGACAGCGATACCGTCCTGCCGCGTGAAAGCGCTCACCAGTTAATCGCCGCCATGGCGCATCCGCTCAACCAGCCGCAGTATGACGCCCGTCAACAGCGGGTGGTGGAAGGTTATGCCATCCTGCAACCGCGCATGGCCGAAGAGATCCCGAGCTATGGGCAAGGCCGCTATGCCGCACTGTGCAGCAGCACGCCGGGCAATGACCCCTATACGCTAATGGCCTCGGATATCTATCAGGATCTGTTTGGCGAAGGCTCGTTTATTGGCAAGGGCATCTACGACGTGGACGTGTTCTCGCACAGTCTGAAGGGAACCTGCCCGCCGAATCTGGTACTGAGTCACGATCTGCTCGAAGGCTGTTATGCCCGTTCCGGCCTGCTGAGCGACGTGCTGCTGTACGAGCAGTATCCCAGCAACTATCTGGTGGACGTCGCGCGCCGTACCCGCTGGATCCGTGGGGACTGGCAACTGCTCAACTGGCTGCTGCCACGGGTGAAAACAGAAGGCGGCACCCGCACCGCCAACCCACTGAGCACCCTGTCGCGCTGGAAACTGTTCGATAACCTGCGCCGCAGCCTGACGGCGTCCAGCCTGCTACTGTTGCTGTTTTGCGGTTTCGTCTGGCTGCCGAATACCCGTTATTGGCTGGCAGTGTTCGCCATTATTCTGCTGCTCCCTACCCTGCTGGCGCTGGCTCAGGATATTGTGCATAAACCACCGCGCAGACCTTTCCTGCAGCACCTGCGGCTGGCGCTGAACGGCTCGCTGCACCGCCTGGCACAGGTTGGGCTGCGGTTGGCGACGCTACCGCATGAAGCGCTGTACAGCCTGAAAGCGATTGCCGTCACCCTCTGGCGGCTGCTGATCACTCATCGTAACCTGCAGGAGTGGACCAGTTACGATCAATCCAAAAACCGCCAACAGGTCACGCTGGAAAACTTCTACCGCGCTATGTGGATCAACCCGGTGACGGGCCTGACGTTACTGTTCTTCACCGTACTGCATAACCCGATGGCGCTGCTTATCACACTGCCCTTCGCCGCCCTGTGGATCCTGGCCCCCTGGCTGCTGTGCTATCTCAGCCACGAACCGCAGCGCAGCAAGACTGCCATTAACGAAGAGCAGCGGCGCTTCCTGCGCCATACCAGCCGCCAGACCTGGGATTTCTTCAATACCTTCGTCAACCAGCAGGAAAACTGGCTGCCGCCGGATAACTACCAGGAAATACCGGAGCCGGTCGTCGCGCACCGCACTTCACCGACCAATATCGGACTGTCGCTGCTGGCGAATCTCACTGCCTATGACTTCGGCTATCTGACGCTCAGTGAAGCACTACGGCGTATCGAGTTGACGCTCAATACTCTGGATCGCATGGAACACTACCGCGGCCACCTGTACAACTGGTACAACACTCGCACGCTGGAGCCGCTGAACCCACGTTATATCTCCAGCGTCGACAGCGGCAACCTGGCCGGTCATCTGCTGACGCTCAGCGCCGGCCTGCCTGCTCTGGCCCACCAGCCGGTCATTGATCCGCTACGGGTGCTGACCGGGCTGGGCGACAGCCTGCAACTGCTGGAGCAACACTGGGGTGACGCCGCACCGAAGAACCTGCCAAAACTGCGCAACCATTTTGAGCAGGCGCACCACTGCCATCCCGCCGCCCTGCTGGCGGAGCTGAATGCCATGCGAAATTACAGCAATGGGCTGCAGGAACCGGCGCTGAATCACGATGAAGAAACCAAGCGCTGGGCCGGTGCGCTGCATCAACAGCTCAACGAGCTTTGTGCCGAATGGGCGCTGTGGTTCGGTTGGCTGAGCGACGGCCTGTCCGAACTGGAGCAGGTGCCCAGCCTGCACTGGCTGGCAAACCCACCGGAAACATTGAGGCTGTCGCCAGAGCAACAAAGCCCGTTCGACGAGGCCAGCGCCCTGGCACAGGAGCGACTGACCCAGTTGTACAGCCTGCAGCAGCGGCTGGAAAAAATGGCGCAGATGGACTTCAACTTCCTGTATGACGAATCGACCCATTTACTGACCGTCGGCTTTAACTGCGATCAAAACCGCATGGACGGCAGTAAGTACGATTTGCTGGCGTCGGAAATCCGTCTGACCAACTATGTCGCCATCGCCACTAACCAGGTACCCCAACGCAGTTGGTTTGCGCTTGGCCGCCTGTTCACCCTGATCGACCATAAAGCGGCATTGATGTCGTGGAGTGGGTCGATGTTTGAATACCTGATGCCCCAGTTGGTGATGCCCGCCTATCCTGACTCTCTGCTGGTGCAAATGTGCCGGGCGGCGGTGGAGCGACAGATTGCCTGGGGCAAGGAGCGCGGCGTGCCCTGGGGCATTTCCGAATCCGGCTATTTTGGCTTCGATGCCGATCAAAACTATCAATACCACGCCTTTGGCGTGCCAGGGCTGGGCCTGAGGCGCGGGCTGGGTGACGATATGGTGGTTGCGCCTTACGCTACGGTGATGGCGCTGATTGTTGACCCGGACGCCGCCTGCAATAACCTGGTCACGCTGGAACAAAATGGCGCCAAAGGCCGTTACGGTTTCTACGAAGCGCTGGATTACACCACCGCTCGCCTCAGCCGTGGCCAACTGTACGTGATTATCCGTTCTTATATGGCGCACCATCAGGGCATGAGCTTCCTGGCCCTGTCGCACCTGCTGCTGGATGCGCCGATGGTGGCGCGCTTCGCCAACTATCCGGCATTCCAGTCGACGCGGCTGCTGTTGCAGGAACGGGTGCCGGATGCCGTTGAGCTTTACAGCACCCGCCGCCACTTCGAAACGCACGAAGGCACCATTACCCCGGCCAGCTTCGCCGCACGCGAATTTAACCGGGTGGACACGCCGATCCCGGAAGTGCAGTTGCTGTCCAACGTCAATTATCACCTGATGCTGACCCAGGCAGGCGGCAGCTACAGCCGCTGGCAAAACCTGGCGCTAACCCGCTGGCGCGAAGATGCGACCTGCGATAACTGGGGCGCCTTCTGCTACCTGCGCGATCCGCAAACCGGTGAGGTATGGAGTAATACCTGGCAACCGATCGGCGGGGCTGCCAAGGGCTACAGCGCCGTGTTCAATGATGCCGGTGCCGAGTTCCAGCGCCAACAGGGGTCGCTGTCGGTCAAAACGCAGATCGTGGTGTCACCGGAAGACGATATCGAGCTACGCCGTGTGACGCTGGTAAACCGCGGGAAACAGCCGCGCACTATCGAAATCACCAGCTATGCGGAAGTGGTGCTGGCACCCGCCGGTAACGATCTGGCTCACCCGGCCTTCAGCAATCTGTTCGTACAGACCGAACTGCTGCCGGATCAGGAGGCTATTTTGTGCCACCGTCGCCCGCGCGAACCCCAGGAGAAATGCCCGTGGCTACTACACATGATGACGGTACAGGGGCGTTCCAGCCAAACGTCGTTTGAAACCGATCGCGCCAGGTTTATCGGCCGTGGCCGTACCCCGGCCAACCCGCAGGCGCTGTATCAAAATGCGCCGCTGAGCAACAGCGCCGGTCCGGTCATTGACCCGATCATCGCTATTCGCCAGCGCGTGGTATTGGAACCGAACGTACCGCTGACGCTGGATATTTTCTATGGCGTCTGTGAAGACCGCGTCAGCAGCCTGGCAATGCTGGAGAAATACCGCGACCGTCATCTGGCGGATCGCGTGTTTGAACTGGCCTGGTCGCACAGCCAGGTGGTGCTGCGCCAACTCAACGCCAATGAGGAGGACGCCAATCTGTTCAACCGCCTGGCCAGCGCGGTGGTGTTCCCGGCGCAGGAAATGCGCGCCGCCAGCAACGAAATCATCCAGAACCGACGCGGCCAGTCAGGGCTGTGGGGACATTCGATCTCCGGCGATCTGCCTATTGTCCTGCTGACCGTCACCGACGGTGAAAATATCGAACTGGTGCAGCAACTGATCCAGGCGCACAACTACTGGCGTCTGAAAGGCCTGCAGGTGGATCTGGTGATCCTCAACGAAGACGTCGGCGGCTACCGCCAGGAGCTGCAAAATCAGATCATGAGCCTGATCGCCGCCGGTATGGAATCCACCCAGACCGATAAGCCCGGCGGCATCTTCGTGCGCACCAGCGAGCATATGTCACCGGAAGATCACCGGCTACTGCTTAGCGTGGCACGAATTTATCTCGACGATCGACGCGGTGGCCTGACCGAACAGCTCAACCAGCGCCTGCAACTGCCGCAGGTCCTGCAGCAACCGCTGTCGCCGGTCACCGCCTCGTCGAAACTGGCAACGGTGGATAATCTGCCGCGCAACCTGCATTCACCGCAGCTGCCCGCCATCGACGCGCTGCAGTTCTATAACGGCCTCGGCGGTTTCTCGGAGGATGGTCGCGAATATGTCATTGCGATGAATGAAAGCAAGATCACCCCTGCGCCCTGGTCAAACGTGATCGCCAACCCGATGTTCGGCTCGGTGATCTCGGAAAGCGGCCAGGCCTACACCTGGTACGAAAACGCCCATGAATACCGCCTGACGCCGTGGGATAACGATCCAGTCTGTGACCGCAGTGGGGAAGCCTTCTATCTGCGCGATGAAGAGAATGGACATTTCTGGTCACCGACACCGCTGCCTGCCCGCGGCCGTGGTCACTATCTGACCCGTCACGGTTTCGGCTATAGCGTGTTCGATCACCGCGAAAGCGGCATCGACAGCCAGCTCACCGTGCTGGTGGCCAAAGAAGCGCCGGTAAAACTGTTCCTGCTGACGCTGACCAATACCTCCGGGCGTACCCGAAAGCTGTCGGCCACCGGCTACGTGGAATTTATCCTCGGCGATCTGCGGCAAAAATCGGCTATGCACATCGTCACCCAGGAGGCTACGCTCGATAGCGGCTGCGGCATCCTGGCCACCAACCATTACGGCGGCAGTGGTTCGGAACGAACGGCTTTCTTCGGCGTGACCGGTGCGCACTGTTCTGTCAGTGGCGATCGGCGTGAATTCGTTGGCCGCAACGGATCGCTGACCAGTCCGGCAGTGCTGAAGCTGCGGCGGCTGTCCGGCAAGACCGGCGCGGGCATGGATCCCTGCGGTGCGGTCCAGTCGGCCATCAGTCTGATCGATGGCGATCAGCGCAGCTTTGTCTTCGCTCTGGGCCTTGGACAAAACGCCGATGAGGCCGAAGCGCTGTTGCAAAAATACCTGCGGGAAGACAGCCTGCAGGATGAACTGCAGCAGGTCGCGGCACATTGGGACGCTATTCTCAACAAGGTGCAAATAACCACGCCACAGCCGGCCGTCAACCTGCTGGCCAACGGCTGGTTGCTGTACCAGACCCTCTCGTGCCGCATTCAGGCACGCAGCGGTTACTATCAATCCGGCGGGGCCTTTGGCTTCCGCGATCAATTGCAGGATACGCTGGCGCTGACCCATGCCGCGCCTGAGCGCCTGCGGGAACAGATCCTGCTGTGCGCCTCACGCCAGTTTGTCGAAGGCGACGTACAGCACTGGTGGCATCCGCCGCAGGGCAATGGCGTACGCACGCGCTGTTCGGATGACTATCTGTGGTTGCCGCTGGCGATTTGCCACTACCTGGACGCCACCGACGATCAAGCCATTTTGGAGGAACAAGTGGGCTATCTGGAGGCGCGCAAACTGGCGCCGGGCGAGGAATCCTCTTACGAACAACCGGCGCCTAGTGCGATACAGGAGACGCTGTACCAACATGGCGTGCGGGCGTTGAAACACGGGCTGACCTTTGGTGAGCATGGCCTGCCGCTGATGGGGGCCGGTGACTGGAACGACGGTATGAATATGGTGGGTCTGGAGGGCCGCGGCGAGAGCGTGTGGCTCGGCTTCTTCCTGTTCCATATTTTGCAGCGCTACGGCGCACTGGCGCAGCGTCGTAACGACGCCGAACTGGCCGCGCAGTGCCGTCAACAAGCCGCCACCCTGCGCGATAACCTGCGCGATCACGCCTGGGATGGCGAGTGGTATCGCCGGGGCTATTTCGACAGCGGGGAACCGCTGGGTTCCCATGAATCGACAGAGTGCCGCATCGATGCCATCGCCCAGAGTTGGTCGGTGCTGTCCGGAGCCGGTGATGAGCCACGCAGCCTGCAGGCGATGCAATCGCTGGATAAACATCTGGTCGACGACCAGGCCGGACTGATCAAACTGCTGACGCCGCCGTTTGACGGCAACGGCCCGAATCCGGGCTATATCCGCGGCTATCTGCCCGGCGTGCGCGAGAACGGCGGCCAGTATACCCACGGCGCGGTATGGGCCGTGATGGCCTTTGCCGAAATGGGCAATATTGAACGCGCCTGGGAGTTGATGGCACTGATCAACCCGATCAACCACAGCCTGGACAGCACCGCAGCCGAACGCTACAAGGTCGAGCCTTACGTGGTTACCGCCGATATTTACGCGGTAGCACCCCATGTTGGCCGCGGCGGCTGGAGTTGGTATACCGGATCTGCCGGCTGGATGTACCGGTTGATCGTCGAGTCACTGCTGGGGCTGAAACGCCATGGGGATCGGCTGACCGTCAACACCCGTCTGCCGGCGGACTGGCCACAGGTGACGCTTAACTATCGGGAAGGCGGCAGCGAGTATCAATTGACCGTTCGTCAGGGTCAGGGGGCGGCACAGGTAACTGTCGACGGTGAAATACAGCCGGAGGCGGTGATAACGCTGGTAGACGATGGCAAAAACCATCAGGTAGAGGTGACGCTGGGGCAATAAACATCGGGGCGCGGCGGTGGCCGCGCCCAACTTCCAGGGAGCTTATTTACGTGACAGCAGCAAGCCCAGTACCAGACCGACCGTCGCACCAATCCCCACGCTGTGCCATGGATTTTCACGCACGTAACCGTCGGTGCGGCAAACCGCGTCCTTGGCTCGCGCATAGTAGGACTCGGTAGTATCAGCCAGTCGCGACTTAACCTCGCTCAATGCCTCTTCGGCATGTGACTTGATGTCGATATAGGCCTGATCGGCGCGATCGCCAGAGTATCTCAACACTTCTTCCAGCGTGTCGCTCAGCATTCTAAGATCGTCATCGAGCGTGGTTTGATCCCTATCCGTATTTCTCGCCATGTTAAGTTCTCCGTGATTAAAAATGATACGGTCCTTAACTATAGACAAGGATCGCCGCTCTTCGCCATCAGACTATTGGCTAAAATCAGAACACCAGCTGTACTTTGGCTGCCTGACTCTTGTCACCGGCAAAGGCCAACGCCTGCGCCAGTTGCTGGTTATCAAACTCGGCAGACAGCAGCGGCAATGGATTGACTGTCCCCTCGGCCAACCAGGCTACCGCCAAATCAAATTCTTCAACAAAACGGAACGAACCCAGCAGGTTTAACTCTTTGGCGATCAGCAACATCAGCGGGAAATCCGGGAAACTGCCCCCCATCCCTACCTGTACTACCGTGCCTTTGGCCCGGGTGACTTCCAGGCAGCGCTGCAACGACGACGGATGGCCAGAGACTTCAAAAGCGATATCAAAGTACCCCTTTTCCTGCTGATAGAGGCTAAAGTCGTCATTGCCGGCATGCAGACAACGGGTTGCCCCCATTTTCTGGGCAATATCCAGGCAACGTGGGCTGAGATCGGCACATACAATTTCGCCGGCGCCCAGCGCCTTCAATGCCGCCACCAGCAGGCAGCCAATTGGGCCAACGCCGGAGACAAACACCTTTTTCCCTGTCACTTCGCCGGGCTGCTTCGCCGCGTGTATCGCCACCGCCAGCGGTTCGGCAAACACCATCACCTTTTCATCACGATCGGCGTCAAAGGCAATACACTGCGCGCTATCGACCACTTTGTACTGGGTGAAGGCACCGTCAACATGCGGGAAATACATCGCGCTGCCGAAGAAACGCATCTGAGTACACTGGTTTTGCTGACTTGCCAGACAATACTTGCACTGCCCACAGGGCTTGCTGGGGTTTAACGCCACTTTCTGCCCCACCGGCAGGCGGGCAGTATCACTGGCCACCACTTCACCGATCACCTCATGGCCGAGCACCATCGGCTGACGCACCTGGAAACTGCCGACTTTGCCTTCCTGGTAATAATGCAGGTCGGAACCGCAGATACCGCCACGGGTGATTTTCACCAGTGTACCGATCCCCTGATAATCCACTTCCTGCTCCACCACCGCCACGTCATATTTGCCGTTCACCACGCAGGATTGGGTTTGAATTCTCATCATGATTTCTCCTGGGCAAGCGGCTATACCGCCGCGGACATGCCGCCATCGACAAACAGCAGCTGACCATTAACAAAATCGGAAGCCTGGGACGACAGGAACACCGCCGCACCAATCAGCTCTTGCGGGTCACCCCAGCGGGCGGCCGGGGTGCGCTTGGTCAGCCAGGCGGTAAACTCCGGGTTGTCCACCAGCACCTGAGTCATTTCGGTTTTGAAGTAGCCCGGCGCGATGCCATTGACCTGAATGTTGTAACGCGCCAGTTCAACGCACATGCCCCGCGTCAGCATTTTTACCGCGCCCTTGGAGGCGGCATACGGGGTGATAGTGTCGCGGCCCAGTTCGCTCTGCATCGAGCCAATATTGATAATTTTGCCGCTTTGGCGTTGTACCATATGGCGAGCTACGGTTTGCGACACTATAAATACCGCCTTCTGGTTGACGGCGATAATGTCATCCCAGTCTTTTTCCGGGAACTCGGTAAAGGGATGACGCCGCTGGATCCCGGCGTTATTGATCAGCACGTCAATGCCGCCACTTTCCGCCTCAATCCGTTCAATGGCGGCATGGATAGCCTGCGAATCGGTGACGTCAAAAGCCGCAGCATCGGCGCGAAAACCTTCACGTCGCAGTGTTTCAACGGCGCGCTGGGCGTTTTCCTGCGTGGTGGCATTAACCAGAATATGGGCGCCATACTGCGCCAGCCCACGAGCCAGCAAAAAACCAATGCCGCGAGAAGCGCCGGTAATCAGTATTTTTTTGTTATCCAGTGAAAATAAATTGTTCATAACGTTCCCCGGCGATGTCATTTGGATAGGACTGACGCCTATCTCAGCGGATCATCGCCGGTAAAAACGTGATAAAGATCACTTAAAATCGTGTTACTAAAAGCTGTTACCTTTAACGTGAAGCCACGCATTCCAGTGCGCCCAATAATTAATTCATTTCATTGAAAAATAGGGATTTTACACTTTATAACGCCGATTGTTATCACCAGATCGATTTGTTAACATGGCAGAATTCGCGATCTTTGCGCCCCACGCTGTTAAGGCCCCTAAATGAAGAACCAACGCGTCACGCTGCAGGATATTGCACTGCTCGCCGGTGTGACCAAAATGACCGTCAGCCGCTATCTGCGCACGCCGGACAAGGTGGCTGCCGAAACGGCTGCGAAAATTGCCCAGGTGATGAAAGAAGTTAACTTTACCGACAGCGATGAGGCGCGATCGTCCCAAAAGCCGCGCATCGGCGTGCTGATCCCCTCCTTCAACAACCAGATCTTTGCCGATCTGCTGGCCGGCATCGAATCCATCACCCTCGAGCACGGCTATCAAACTCTGGTGGTTAACTATGACTACAGCCGGCAGCGGGAAGAGGAACAGATTATCCAACTGCTGGCCTACCCCATCGCCGGGTTGATCCTCACCGATTCGGAGCACACTCTGCGGGCGGAAAAATATCTGGCGGCAACCAAAATCCCGGTGGCGCAGGTGATGAGTCTTGAAGGGCCCGAGGGGCGGATCGCCGTGGGGTTTGATAACTATCAGGCGGGTTTTGACATGACCGAAGCGCTGCTCGCCAGCGGGAAACGCCAGGTGGTTTACTTTGGCGCCATGTCCGACGCACGCGACACCAAGCGTTTCCAGGGCTATTGTCGGGCGATGGAAAATCAGGGACTGACGCCACGGCAAATCACGCCGCATCGGGTCTCGTCGGTCTCGGTCGGTTCTGACATGCTGGCCATGGCCCGCCAGCTCTACCCCAGTCTGGACGGCATTTTGTGCACCAATGACGATCTGGCGGTTGGCGTGTTGCAGGCGTGTCTGCGGCTCGGACTAAAGGTTCCGCAGGACATTGCGCTGTCAGGTTTTCACGGTCTGGATATTGGCAAGGCCACCACGCCGGGCATCGCCAGCGTGATCACCCCAAGGTTTGATATGGGCAAAGTCGCCACAGAGATTTTACTCAAACGCATCAAAGGGGTGCCGTGCATCGAGCGCGTTGACCTGCACTACCGCATTTCACTCGGCGGCACCATTTAAATCAGCGGTTAACATGCTCGGTAACAGCCGTTACCGGTTTGGGTTTCTCATTGCGGGCCGCCAGCCAAAGACCGCTGTTTTTCATCGCGTAGCCGAACACCAATCCCACCAGTAGGGACAGGCTCACCAGCGGCCAGTCGCCGCCACCGGCGAAGGTGGCGCAGGCGCCAATAAAGGTGCCGGGCACAAACCCCAACCACTGCTGTTTTGCCTGGATACACATCAGGAAAGCCACGGCGCCGGTCAGCAGGTAGCCGATGATGCTCAAGCCTGGGGCCAATTCGCTACCGTGAATAATCACCATTGCCCAAAATACCCCGCTGCCACAGGTTAGCAAGCTTATCAACAAGCCTTTCAGCCCACCCTGCGGGCAAGCAAAGTAGGCCGTGCAGCCGAGGAAACCGGCCCAGCTAATCAACCCCAGGCTGACGGCCACCCAGCCCCAAACGCCGGAGAGGATCCCGGTTGTCACAGCAATGGCAAAAATAACGTTCATAAACCGACCCGCAGCAGAGAAAGCGCGCAGTTTACTCGAAAATCGGCATTTTCATGTGATGTATTTCACATAAAATATGTAATGAGAAACAAGAGAATTACAGGTATGTGGAATTTGTCACAAAAAAAACCAGCGTGGCAAGCACGCTGGAAATGACACACAACAACACCAGGGAAATCGGCTCGCCACATTGCGCAGCGAGAACATATTTATTTCAAGTTTCAGTCAGCAAGACTTCCGCTTAAAAGAACAAGAATGTTTCAACGCGGGAAGCCCGCACGGGTCACCATGAAGCTCAAAACCAAGCACACCACGGCACTGACCATAAATAACAGGTTGACCGCCAGATGCAGGCTGGCATGGTCAATCACTACTCCCAACAGAATGGGTACCCAGTTGGCGATATAAGCAATAACATAAAACAGCGAAATCAGTCTTGCATGGCTGGCCTTCGGCGAAATCAGGTTCACCAACGTGGCGCTGCCGACAAAAATTGCCCCGTAGGCGTAACCCGCAATCACCATACCGGCACTGGCCAGGGCCAGCGAGTGAATTTGAATCGCTTCGGTGAACACCACCACCGACAACGCCTGCGCCAAGCAGCCAAACATCAGCGAGTGACGTGCATTAACACGACGGCTGAGGATCTGGCTGATACCGGCAATCACCAGGTAAACCGCGATCACGTAACCATAAATACCGCGGCTATGCATGCCAAGCAGCTTTTCCGACACGCTCGGGCCAATCGCCAAAATGCTGGCAGCCACCGCCCAACAGATAAACAGTGCACCGGCACACAGGTAGAACTTGCCACCGGTCGCACGCAGGCCGTCAGCCAATGAGCTTTTTTCCGCTGCGCCATCAACCGCCGCCGCCCCGCTTAACGGCGCGACCACCACTTCAACCGGCCATTTCAGCATCACGCCCAGCGCGGCCACTGCCGCCACCGCCATAATGATAATGAACGGCAGCGAAGTGGTATGGAACCCGGTTTGCAGCGCCACACCGCTGAAAATCGGCCCCAACGCCAGGCCGGTGGTAAACGACAGCGTGGCAATCAGCGCCGCATTTTTACCGCCGTCTTTCGGCCCAAAACGCACCAGCGCAATATTGGCCGCACCGGTTAATGCCCCGGTGCCGATCCCGGCCAGCAAACGCGCCATAAACATCATCAAAAACGAATCGGCCATCGAGAACAGCAAAGCCCCGGCCAGCACCACCAGCAACGCCGGCACAATCATGCTGCGCAAGTCTTTGACCTTGCCGGCCATGTTGCCCACGCCGAACAGTGAGATCAGTACGCCAGCGGCATAGGCGCCATAAATGACCGTCAGGCTGACCGAGCTTAGCGCCAACTCATGTTGATAAAGCGGATAAAGCGGCGTCGGCGCACTGCTGTTGAGCAATGCAGACATTAATGCCAGCGCTAAAAACAGCAGAATGGCAAAATGCGACGTGCCCGAATTCGCTTTAGCCGCTTCATCAACAGCCACACCTTCAGACATTTTTCTCTCCCGAAACAATCTGGATAAACACCAAGCCCTGAAACCAAATTCATCAGGAAACGCGTTTATCATACCTTTCGGGTATAACCGTCAAAATAGCCAAGAATGCATCATAGTGATTCATTAATGCATTCTGTTGAATGCAAAATTACACGGCCTCAGCCTTGGTGACCTTCGCCGGGGCGCGTTTCAAAATAGCCAGCGCACCGGAAAGAATAATCAACACCATGCCGCCCGCGGCAATATAAGACAGTTTCTCGCCAAACAGCAGATAACCGAGCAGCGTGGAGAAAATGATGGTGCTGTAGGACAGAATGCTGACTATCACCGCATTACCGCTGCCATAGGCACGGGTCATGGTGATTTGCCCCAGGCTGCCGAACACGCCGATAGCGCAGACGCACAGTATCATGGCGCTATCCAGCGTACTGAACCCCACCACCGTGGTCATCACAGCGCCCACTATCGTGCCCACCAGCGAGAAGTAAAACACCACCCGCAGCTCCGGCTCGCCCGTGCGCACCAGCTTACCGACGTTAAAATAGGCCAGCGCCGTCAGCAGGCCGGAAAGCAGGCCAATCAGCGTGGCGGCATACTCACCGTTCGGCGTATCGGGCCGCAGCAGCACCAGAATGCCAATAAACCCCAGCAGCACCGAGAACAGCAGTTTGCCGGTCAACTGGCCTTTGGAGGTGACAAAGGCGATCGCCGACTGAAAGATCGGGTTGGTGTAGCCCAGCGTGGTGGCAGTGGCGATCGGCAAATGGATCAGCGAGTAGAAGCCACAGTACATCGCCGCATTGCCGATGGCGGCGCGCTTCATATGCAGACCCAGATGGCGGGTGCGAAAACCGAGGTTTTTAACCTGAATTAACGCGGCAACGATCAGCACGTTAATCACAGAGCGATAAAAAATGATGTCGAAAAAGCCGACTTTGGCCGAAGCCAGTTTGATGCTGGCCCCCATCAGCGCAAAGAACCCGCTGGCGACAACCATCCACAAAGCAACCATGATTTCCTCGGAGTGCCGCCCCAATGGGCGACAAAAATAAAACGGGGCGAACCTATTCGCCCCTACGGCAACAGCATCGCGGTGTGAAAGACGACGGCTATTATTCGGCGGCTTTCACCGTCAACGGCTTGTTATCGGCACAGGCGAAGAACACCAGCATTTCGGCCCCTTTATCGCCGGAAACGCCCTGATGCACGATATCTACCGTATCGGTAAAGGAGTCGCCCTGCTTAAAGGTGTGCTTCACACCGGTTTTCTTTACCGTCAGCGAAACGCTGCCGCCGGTCATATACACCGCGCTGATGCACGGATGGGTATGCCAGGCCAGCACCTTGTTCGGTTCCACGGTGACTTTCAGCATGGTGATCTGCGGAGCACCGGCCGGATAGTGCTGGTACGGCGAACCTTCCCACGACGTCTCGGTTTTCAGCAGGGTTTCTTTGGTAATGCCTTCGCCGTGATCCTCAGCGGCCTGTGCATAGCCCTGAAATGCCATCATTAATGCCAGAAGTGTCAGTTTATACATCGTTATCGCTCCATGACTACTGTAAGTAAAATAGAATGGCGTGATACAAAGGACAATAATGACGACTCCCGCAATAACAGGGCTACGTCGTTACAAGCCTTTGATACGCTGCTCGTATTCTACGATGCTCTCGGCATAGTAGCGATTAGGTGCCACATGATTTCCTACCAACACTTCTATCAGGAACGGGCCTTCGTGCTCAGCCGCCGCGACCAGTGCCTCATCCAGCTCTTCCAGCGTTGACGCCCTGGCAGAAGAAACCCCCAGACTGTTGGCGAAGGCCTTCCAGTCGTGGTTTGGCAACGCCGTGTAGTCCGCCGAGACGCCGCGGTTCTGCAAGGTGTCGATATGCATCGCCCCGTGGGCGCAGTTGTTCATCACCACAAAGGTCATTTTGACCTGATAACGGGCCGCGGTCTGGATCTCCATACCGTGCATCAACATGCATCCGTCGCCGGTGACCACCACGCAGTCGCGGTGCGGTGCCGCCAGCTTGATGCCAATGCCGGCACAAATCGCCCAGCCCATCGGTGCCAGGGAGCTTGAGGTATGGTAATCACCACGCCCGCTGGCCAGCCAATGGTGCGCCATAAAGATGCGGTGCGCGCCGGAGTCGACCACTACGTTGGTGTCCGGGCCCATCCGGCTGCGAATGCGTTTGATGGCGTCGCCGGGGTACATATTGGCTTCACCCAAGGCCAGGCGCGCCTGCAAATCGGGCTGCTGTTGCTCCAACGGCAGTTGGCGCACCTGTTCAAGCCAGCCATTGCGCAGGCTCTTGATGGCGACCAGATGCTGATCTTCATCGCTGACCGCATCCAGCAGGTGCCGCAGCGTATCGGTCAGGCTGGAGAAAATCTGCATGTCCGGCTGATAATGCGAGCTGACCTTGTCGAAATCCTCATCGATCACCACCAGCGTTTTGGTGCCATGCAGCCGTGAATTCCAGTTCAGGCTGTCGCGCTGGCTGAGATCGCAGCCCAGCACCAGCAGCACGTCGACCTCGTCGCCATTGATGGTTTCCACAGCCCGGGTATGACCGGCGAAACCATACAGCCCCAGCGCCAGCTCGTGCCCTTCGGGAAAAGCGCCCTTGCCGGACAGCGTAGTGGCAACCGGCAAGCGGTATTTCTCCGCCAGGCGCAGCAGCAGCGCGGCATCCAACGGATTATTCATGCGGTTACCCACCAGGCAGGCAACGTTCAGCCCGCGCAGCAGATAATCATCCAACACCTGCTCCAGCGCCTGTTGGTCGATCGCCGCTTCACGGCACTGTGGCGTACGCTGTGGGCTGGCTTCATAATTGCCGGCTACCGTTTTCTTTTGCATATCGACCGGTACGCTTAAATAAGCGCGGCCTTTACGCTGGGTGTTCAGGCAGGACAAACTGCGCCGCAGCTCGTGCTGCAACGTAAGATTATTTTTCACTTCTATCGCGGCGGACAGCAGCGGTTTGACGATAGTCAGCTCATCAATGCCGCTATTGCTGCCGTCCTGGAAAGCGCCCTGCGCTTCATGATAAGTGGCGATACCGCCGGCCAGATACAGCACCGGGATTTTATCGGCCTGGGCCGCGGCCATCGCTGGCAGGAAATTCATGGTGCCGGGGCCGGAGATGCCCAGACAAACGCCAAACTTGCGGCTGGCGCGGGCGTAGCCGTCGGCCATAAAGCCGCAGGCGGTTTCATGAGCGCCGACGATGCCGCTAATGGCTGAATGTTCAATGGATTTAATCAGTGGGTACACCAGCTTGCCGGGTACCAGGAATATGTGCTGAATACCGCGTGCTTCAAGACCCTGGATAATCACATCAGCGTTTGTTTGCTCCGCCGCTTTCGTGCCGGGCGTGGCAATAACCCTGACACCATCCGCAGTTGCCAGTGCTACGGGGGTGTATAACTTCTCTGCGTGAGACTCCATTTTTAATGTCCAGTCGTGGTTGGCCAACCTGATTCAGAGTCGATCCCACCAGGCTGTTAGCCAACAGAGACAGGCTCTCATGCGCATCTGCTTTCGCGTTTAGGGTAACATTGGCACAAAACGTGCGCCAGATCACAGCATAAACGTTGATAAGGATAAAGATTGTCGGGTAAAAATAAAGATGCAAAATCGCTTCACGTTAATGCATTTATTCATATCCTGAAACATAATAAATAATTATGATACCAGCCCTGACTTGTCGCCTAAACCCGTGCCCGTAAGGTTGCGCAAGAATGAACACCAACAAGGCCGATAAGCCAGCATAAAGGAAATGGCATGATGAATTGGGATGACGCACGCTTCTTCCTGGCAGTAGCCCGCTGCGGCACTTTACGAAAGGCCGCCAATGAACTACACGTTGACCAGGCCACCGTCGGACGGCGTATTACCGCTTTTGAAGAGAGCCTGGGCTCCAAGCTGTTTATCCGCACGCCGAAATCATTCTCCCTCAGCCCTTTGGGTGAGGAAATGCTGGCAGACGTGATGAATATGGAAAATGCCGTGCAGGCGATTGGCCGCAAGGCCACCAGCGGCGACGACAGCCTGTGCGGTAACGTGCGCATCGCCACCACCGACACCATGGCCGAGGCCTTTGTCATACCGGCCTTGAAAGCGCTGCGGGAGCAACATCCGTTAATCACCGTCACCCTGCTAACGGCGGTGAATATCTCTGATATTTCCTACCGAGGAGCGGATTTGGCGATCCGTGGCGCCCGGCCCGAGTCCGATGAACTGATTATCAAACGTATGGCAACCATCGAAATGGGGCTGTATGCCACTCAGGACTATCTCGACAAACACGGACTGCCGACCAAGGGCGACCACCTGAGTGGCCATGACCTGCTGATGTTTCCACGCGAGCTGGTGCCGCGCCACTGGAACGACTTTTGTGGCGAAGCGCTGATCGACCCCAATGTAGTTTTGCAGTGCAATTCACAGTTGCTGTTGCGCTCGGCAACGCGTAACGGATTGGGCATCGGCCTGCTGTCCTCCTTCCTGGCGGACAAGGACCCGGATCTGGTGCGTATCTTCCCGGAGAATAAAGACTGGGTAGATATCTGGCTGGTACTGCACCCCGACCTGCAGCGCGCCGCGCGGGTACGTGCCGTAGTGCAGGCGTTGGAAACCTCGTTTAAAAACAATCCCGGTTGATCGTTCCAGTACTGCATCACTTCCCCGTCCCCATAAAAAAAGGTCGCCGAAGCGACCTTTTTTACTGCCTTGATGCCAATCAGAACATCGGCTGTGCCATCTGCACCAGCGTAATCAGCGGCTGCGGATAAACCCCCAGCAGCAACACCAACGCGGCGGAGATCAACACCACCACACCGCCTGCGGTCAACGCCCAGTTGTTCGGGGTATCGCGCTGCAGCGCTTCCGGCGCGCTGAGGAACAGGCTGACGGTCACGCGCAGGTAGTAGTACAAACCGATGGCACTACCCAGCACCACTGCGCCGGTCAACCACCACAGGTGAGCACTGACGCCCATCGCGATAACAAAGAACTTACCGATAAAGCCCAGAGTCATCGGGATACCGGCCAGTGACAGCATCATCACCGTCATTACCGCAGACAGAATTGGCTTATGCCAGAACAGACCACGGTAGGAGAACAGTGAATCGGCATCCGGGCCACGGTACGGGCTGGACATCAGGCTGACGACGCCAAACGCGCCCAGGCTGCTGAACAGGTAACCGGCCAGGTAAACCCCGGCGGTTTCCAACGACAGCTGATGGGTTTGCACCGCAATCAACGCCACCAGCAGATAACCCAGGTGGGCGATCGACGAGTAACCCAGCAGACGCTTGATATTGGTCTGGCTGATAGCCATCAGGTTGCCGAACAAAATAGAGCAGACGGCAATGATTGACAGCACCATGCGCAACGCTTCGTTGTCGGCGGCCGGCGCATACAGGAACAAACGCATCACCACGGCGAAGATCGCAATCTTGCTGGCGGTCGCCAGGAAGGTTGAAACCGGCGCAGGCGCCCCCTGATACACATCCGGCGTCCACAGTTGGAACGGCACCAGCGACAGCTTGAAGCCCAGACCGACAATCATCATGCCCATACCCGCCAGGACCAGCGGCTGGTGCATCATGTTTTCTTGCAGGCTTTTGCCCAGGCCAGCCAGTGACAGGTCGCCGGACTCTGCATACAGCAGCGCCATACCAAACAGCAGGAATGACGACGCGGCAGCGGACAGCAACATGTACTTGATGGCCGCTTCCAGCGGACGCTTCTGGCGGTAGGCATAACCCACCAGACCGAACAGCGGCAGCGAGATCAGTTCAATACCGAGGAACAGCGACGCCAGGTGGTTGGCGCTCGCCAGCAGAATGCCACCCAGGGTAGCAATCAGCACCAGCAGGTAGAACTCTTCGCGGTTGTCCGGGTAACCGACCAGCCAAGGATAGGCAAAGGTACAGGTCGCCAGACTCGCCAGAATCACCAGCCCGGTATAGAACATCGAGTAGCCGTCAACCCGCAGCAGCGGGGTGACGTCCATTGGGCCTGCCTGGCCAACAAAGTACAGCGAAAGCAGCGCCAGGTTTAGACCGATCACGGTCAGGGTGGCGTTGATAAAGTGGTCGCGTCGCCACGCAATGCCTAGCATCACAACCACCACCGTCAATCCGACGATCAACAGTGGTAGCAATGCGATCAGTTGTTGAGGAGTTATTGTCATGGCGAATTACGGCCTTGTTGTTGAAATTGCTGAAACTGACGAACCAAACCAGTGTTGCACGTTGCTCATCGCCGCATTGGAAGTATCCAGAATCGGCTGCGGGTAAACCCCCAGCAGAACCAGCAACACCACCAGCAGCAGAATGATGAACAGCTCACGCGCGGTCATGCCCGGTAACGGTTGGTCAGACTTGGCTTTGCCGTAATAGGCGCGCTGCATCATGATCAACGAGTAAACCGAAGCAAACACCAGACCGAAGGTAGAAATCACGGTGATCACCGGCACAACCTGATAGCTGCCGAACAGGATCATGAATTCACCGACGAAGTTACCGGTACCCGGCATCCCCAGGGTCGCCACTGCGAAGAACAGCGACAGCGCCGGGATGTATTTGATACGCCCCCACAGGCCGCCCATTTCACGCATGTCGCGGGTATGCAGACGTTCGTACAGCTGGCCACAGATGATGAACATACCGGCCGCAGACAGGCCGTGCGCAATCATCTGGATTACCGCACCCTGGTAAGCCAGTTGGCTGCCGGTGTAGATGGCAATCAGCACGAAGCCCATATGGGAAACCGAGGTATAAGCAATCAGACGCTTGATATCGGTCTGCGCAAATGCCATCCAGGCACCGTAGAAGATACCGACCACGCCCAGCCACATGGCGATTGGCGCAAACTCGTGCGACGCTTCCGGGAACAGCGGCAGGCTGAAACGCAACATGCCGTAGGCCGCCGTTTTCAGCAAGATCCCCGCCAGGTCAACAGAACCTGCGGTGGGTGCCTGGCTATGCGCATCAGGCAACCAGCCGTGCAATGGCACCACCGGCATTTTCACCGCAAAGGCGATGAAGAAGCCCAGCATCAACAGGTATTGCACGTTATGGGACATTGGCGTCTGCAGCAGGTCTTCGTAATCGAAGGTCCACACGCCGGTCGCGTTATAGTGCACGAACACCAGGCCCATGATGGCAATCAACATCACCAGACCACTGGCCTGGGTATAGATGAAGAACTTGGTAGCCGCAGTGATACGGGTCTTCCCGTCCGACGCCTTGTGACCCCAGAGTGCAATCAGGAAGTACATCGGCACCAACATCATTTCCCAGAAGAAGAAGAACAGGAACATGTCGATGGCGAGGAACACGCCGATTACCCCACCCAGGATCCACAGCAGGTTCAGGTGGAAGAAGCCCTGGTATTTCTGGATTTCACGCCAGGAACAGAGAATGGCCAGCACGCCCAGCAGGCCGGTCAGCACCACCATCAGCAGTGACAGGCCGTCCAGCGCCAGGTGGATGGAAATACCAAAGCGTGGGATCCACGGCAGCAGGAATTCAGACTGCCACTGCGGAATGCCTTTCGGCGTAGTCAATGTGTAGCCACCCTGCATCCACAGATACAGAGAAAGCGCCAATGTCAGCCCCATTGCGATCAACGCAATCCAGCGCGGCACCTTAGTACCGAAGCGCTCAAACTGCCAGCACAGCAGACCGCCAATAAAGGGGATAAGAATTAGCCAAGGTAATAGCATGGCGTTTTGTGTCCCTTATACGAATAATTTCAAACTTTGTACGTAGCGCCTGCCCTGCAGGGCGCTACGCCCGAAAAATGCGTCTGTTTAAATTATTCAATTAAACCAGAATCAACAGAGCCAATACGACCACTGCACCCACACCCATAGACGCTATATACCAACGCACCTGACCGTTCTCGCTCACTGTCAGACCTCGGTTCCCCCAGCGGGAGAAGATGGCCGGCAGGTTCATCATCGAGTTCAGCGGATCACGCTGCAGCAACTTCGCAATACCCAGGTACGGCTTGACGAACACTTTGTCGTACAGCCAGTCGAAGCCCCAGGCATGGAACCACCAGGTCGAGAAGAAACGCCCCGGTGCGCTATTGGCAATGCGGGTAACCAGGCTACGTTTGCCCAGCCACAGCGCCGCCGCCAGCAGGATGCCGACAATAGCCACTACGCCGGAGGTAATCTCCAGTTGCAGCACGCTACCGTGCGCCAGCTCGGTGGTGTCTGGCAGTACGCCCTGCAATGGCGGAACGATCATCGCGCCAACGAAGGTGGACAGCACCAGCAGAACCAACAGCGGCAGGTGGTGAGTGATGCCTTTACCGGCATGCGCTTTGATTTTCTCTTCGCCATGGAACACGATGAAAATCATACGGAAGGTGTACAGCGAGGTCATGAACGCACCGACCAGACCGGCAATCATCAGGTTGATGTGACCGTTAGCCATCGCACCGGCCAGGATCTCATCCTTACTGAAGAAGCCTGCGGTGATCAGCGGCAATGCCGACAGCGCAGCGCCACCCACCAGGAAGCAGACGTAAACCAGCGGAATGCTCTTGCGCAGGCCGCCCATCTTGAAGATGTTCTGCTCGTGGTGGCAGGCCAGGATCACCGAACCGGAGGAGAGGAACAGCAGCGCCTTGAAGAACGCATGGGTCATCAGGTGGAAGATAGCCGCATCCCACGCCTGCACGCCCAACGCCAGGAACATGTAGCCAATCTGGCTCATGGTGGAGTAGGCAAGCACGCGCTTGATATCGGTCTGCACCAGCGCGGCAAAGCCGGCCAGCACCAGGGTCACCGCCCCGATAATGCCCACCAGATGCAGCACTTCCGGCGCCATCAGGAACAGGCCGTGAGTACGGGCAATCAGGTAAACGCCCGCGGTCACCATGGTTGCTGCGTGGATCAGTGCAGAAACCGGGGTTGGACCCGCCATCGCGTCTGCCAGCCAGGTCTGCAACGGCAACTGCGCCGATTTACCTACTGCACCACCCAGCAACATCAACGTAGCCCAGGTGATCGCCGTATCGCCGACCGCCAGTTTTTGCGGTGCCAGGATCATCAGTTCGCGGATGTTCAGCGTGCCCAGCTCGTTGTAGAGGATGAACAGCGCAAATGCCAGGAACACGTCACCGACGCGGGTCACGATGAAGGCTTTCATTGCCGCCGCACCGTTGGCCGGATCCTTGTAATAGAAACCGATCAACAGGTAGCTGCACAGGCCCACGCCTTCCCAACCCAGGTACAGCAGCAACAGGTTGTCTGCAAGTACCAATACCACCATGCTGGCGATAAACAGGTTAGTGTACGCGAAGAAGCGTGAGTAGCCCTCTTCACCGCGCATGTACCAGGAAGCGAACATGTGGATGAAGAAGCCCACGCCGGTCACCACTGACAGCATGGTCAGCGACAGGCCGTCCAGCGTCAGGGTCACGCCGATATTGAAATTACCGACGCTCATCCAGTTCCACAGGTTTTGCTCAAACAGCTGCACACCCGTGGCTTTCTGGGCGAAGAAGTCCATACCCACGTGGACCGTGACCAGAGCAGCCAGGCCGATAGAGCCTACGCCGACGATTGCCGAGGTGTTCTCAGACCAGCGGCCTCGGGAGAAGGCCAACAGCAGGAACCCGATCAGCGGTAGCAGAATAGTTAAATATAATAGGTTCATCCGCGCATCTCACTGACAGTATCAATATTCAGGGTATGACGACGACGGTAAAGCTGCAGCAGCAATGCCAGACCAATACTGGCCTCGGCGGCTGCCAGGCTGATCGCCAGGATATACATCACCTGCCCGTCCGGTTGGCCCCAGTAGCTGCCCGCCACGATAAACGCCAGTGCCGCGGCGTTGATCATCACTTCCAGGCTGATCAGCATAAACAGCAGATTGCGACGCACCAGCAACCCGGTCAGACCCAGGACGAACAGAATTGCCGCCAGGATCAGGCCATGTTGAAGAGGGATCATGCTTGCTCCTCCGATTTTCTTCTCGCCATTTCGCTACCGGCCGGGGCGTTGCTCAACACCTCACCCGGTTTGTGCTCACGGCCAATGTGGAAGGCAACAACCAGACCTGCCAACAGCAGCATTGAAGCCAGCTCAACCGCCAGAACGTAAGGACCAAACAGGCTGATCCCCACCGCTTTAGCGTCAACCATCTCACCGCTGATGCCCTGATCGGACACGCTGCGGATAGCGACAATCAGCACCACCAACAGCGCCAGCGACAAGATGCCAGGGCCGATCCACACCGACGGTTTGAGCCAATCGCGCTCTTGTTGCTGCACCGCGTTGCCGAGGTTCAACATCATCACCACGAACACGAACAGCACCATGATGGCACCGGCGTAGACAATGATTTCCAGTGCCGCGGCGAAGTAAGCGCCGAGTGAGAAAAAGACTGCAGAGATCGCCAGTAACGAGACGATCAGATACAGCAACGCATGCACAGGATTGGTATGCGAGATCACGCGAATTGTCGCGATCACCGCAATAAAACCTGCCAGATAAAAGGCAATTTCCATGCTTGCTGGCTCCTTAAGGCAACAGACCTTTGACGTCGATCGGTTTGGCTTCGTTTTCGGCTTCGCCCTTGGCTTTGCCGTCAATCGCCATACCGGCCATCCGGTAGAAGTTATATTCCGGATATTTACCCGGCCCCGAGATCAACAGATCTTCTTTTTCGTACACCAGATCCTGGCGCTTGAACTCACCCATTTCGAAATCCGGCGTCAGCTGGATCGCGGTCGTTGGGCAAGCTTCTTCGCACAGGCCGCAGAAAATGCAGCGCGAGAAGTTGATGCGGAAGAACTCCGGGTACCAACGGCCATCTTTCTGTTCTGCTTTTTGCAGCGAGATACAGCCCACCGGGCAGGCAACCGCACACAGGTTACAAGCCACGCAGCGCTCTTCGCCGTCCGGATCGCGCGTCAGCACGATGCGGCCACGGTAGCGCGGCGGCAGGTAAACCGGTTCTTCCGGATACATCTGGGTTTCGCGCTTGGCGAAGGCGTGCAGGCCTATCATCCAAATGCTGCGCACCTGGGTGCCGAAACCAACCAATAACTCTTTCAATGTCATGGTTTATTCACCCCTTATTGAGCGTTGTACAAAATGACGGCGGCAGTCGCCAGCAGGTTCAGCAGCGTCAACGGCAGACACACTTTCCAGCCGAAGGACATCACCTGGTCATAGCGCGGACGTGGCAGAGCAGCACGAATCAGAATGAACATCATCATGAAGAAAGCCGTTTTCAGCGCGAACCAGACGAATGGCGGCAGGAATGGACCCTGCCAGCCACCGAAGAACAACGTCACAATCAGGGCAGAAACGGTGACGATACCTATGTATTCACCCACAAAGAACAGCCCGAACTTCATGCCGGAATATTCAATGTGGTAACCGTCAGCCAGTTCCTGCTCGGCTTCCGGTTGGTCAAACGGGTGACGGTGACACACCGCCACACCGGCAATCGCAAAGGTAATGAAACCAAAGAATTGCGGGATGACGTTCCACATATGCGCCTGAGATTCAACGATCGCCTGCATGTTGAAGGAGTCCGCCTGTGCCACCACGCCCATCAGCGACAGGCCGATGAACACTTCGTAGCTCAGGGTTTGCGCAGAAGCACGCATCGCCCCCAACAGCGAGTATTTGTTGTTGCTCGACCAGCCGGCGAACAGCACGGCGTATACCGCCAGGCCGGCCATCATCAGGAAGAACAAAATACCGATGTTGAGGTCGGACACCGCCCAGGTCGGGCTGACCGGGACGATGGCAAATGCCAGCAACAGGGAAGTAAAGGCGATCATCGGCGCCAGGGTAAAGATCACCCGGTCGGAGAATTTCGGTACCCAGTCTTCCTTGAAGAACATTTTGATCATGTCGGCGACCAGCTGCAGCGAGCCACCCCAGCCGACACGGTTTGGTCCATAACGGTTCTGGAACAGACCGAGCAAACGGCGTTCGCCGAAGCTCATGAATGCCCCACAGGTGACTACGACCAGCAGGATCACTACCGCTTTAACAATGGAGATCAGAATGTCGATCACCTCAGGGGTAAACCAGCTCATCGTGTCGCCTCCCGCAGATTTTCAACCGTTGCACCCACCAGTACCGGCGGGATCCCTGGCAAGCCGAGCGGTAAGCCCAGTTGGCCCTGGGTCAGGGTTTCACTCAGACGCACCGGCAGACGCAGGGTCTGGCCCGCACAGCTGAACTCCACCAGCGCACCGGCATTGACGCCCAGCGCAGCCGCATCGGTCGGATTGACCATCACATAGGCATCCGGCATGCGCTGCTGAATCACCCCGGAACGCTGTGACATTTCATCACTGCCGAACAGGTGGTAATAAGGCGCAACACGCCAGCCTTGCTGTTGACCAAACGCGGCAGGCACGCGGTCGAAGTAACCCAGTTTGCCCTCCCCCGCTTCGATCAAACGCACGCCCGGATCGCCATGACGCAGCTTGCCGCCCACTTCGGCCTGGAATTTGTTCCATGCTTGCGGTGAGTTCCAACCTGGTGCCCAGGCAAATGGGATCTGCTGGCGGTCGGCGAACGGGCTGTTGTTCCCTTCCATTGAGAAGGCGAACATGGTGTCTTTATCCTGCGGCTGACGCGGTTCGTGCACGCTGATATTGGCACGCATCGCCGTACGGCCACTGGAGCGAATCGGAGAACGCGCCAGTTTCTGACCGCGGATACGGAAACTCGCGTCCGGTGCAGCCTCGACAATGCCCTGCAACTGCGGCAACGCGGTAACACAAGCTTCGATCACATGATCAAGCTGCGTCCAGTCCACGTGGCGGCTGGTATAGGTGGAATGCAGCGAGTGCATCCAACGCCAGCTTTCCAGCATTACGGTGTAAACGTCTTTCTTCGCGTCGTCGTAGTACGCCGGATCGTAAACCTGGAAGAAACGCTGAGCGCGGCCTTCCTGATTGACCAGAGTCCCGTCGCTTTCCGCGAAGCTGGCCGCCGACAGGATCAGATTAGCTTTATCCATGATGGCGGTACGCTGATGATCGACCACGATCAGGTTACTGACCTTGGCCAGTGCAGCGTCCACTTTCGCCGCCGGCGCATGCCGGTAGAGATCGTTTTCCATCACGATGGCCGTGTCGGCTTCGCCGCTTTCCAACTGGATCAGCGCCTGATCGAGCGAACCGCCGCCGATCATCGACAAACCGATGCTGTTGGCGGCGCTGGCTACGAAGGTGATGCCGACGTCAGAACCGCGATCCTTCAGCGCCTTGGCGATGTTGGCCGCCGCTTCGATGATGGCTTCGCTACCAGCGTTGCTGCCGGTGACGATCAGCGGTTTACGCGCGTCGGTCAGCGCCTGCACGATAATATCGACTTTCTTGTTCAGGCCGTCAGCCAAATCGTTGACCGCCGGAGCCGCGTTGTCCAGCGCATGGGCGATGGCGAAACCGAAGCGCGCCTGCTCATCCACCGGTGCACGGTAGTTCCATGCCGCGATATCGTCCAGACGGGTGTTATCCACGTTGGTAACGAACAGCGGGTGTTTGGCGTGCTGGCCAATGTTCTGCACCGCAGCAATCTGCCAGTCGGCAACGCGTTGGGCCGCAGCCATGGCACGAGCCTTGCCCTTCACTGCCTGACGTACAGACAGGGCAATACGCGCGCCGGTCTGGGTCAAGTCTTCACCCAACACCAGCACTGCGTCATAGCCTTCGATTTCGCGCAGCGCAGGCGTGTGAACGCCGCTGTTTTGCAGCACGTTCAGCATCAGGTCCAGACGGCCCTGTTCGGCCTGCGAGATACCGGTATAGAAGTTCTCGGCACCCACCAAGTCACGCAGTGCGAAGTTACTTTCCAGGCTGGCGCGTGGTGAGCCAATGCCGATGGTTTTCTTCGCCTGACGCAGGATGTCCGCCGCGCCCTGCATCGCCTGCTCGGCGTTCAGGGTGATCCAGTCGTCGCCACGCAGTTGCTGTGGCTGACGTGGACGATCTTTCTGGTTCACGTAGCCATAACCGAAGCGGCCGCGATCACACAGGAAGTAGTGGTTCACGCTGCCGTTATAACGGTTTTCGATACGACGCAGTTCGCCATAGCGCTCGCCCGGGCTGGTGTTACAGCCGATGCTGCACTGCTGGCAGATGCTTGGCGCAAACTGCATGTCCCACTTACGGTTATAGCGCTCGGAGTGGGTTTTGTCGGTGAACACGCCGGTCGGGCACACTTCCACCAGGTTACCGGAGAACTCACTTTCCAGCGTGCCGCTCTCGACGCGTCCGAAGTAGACGTTGTCGTGCGCGCCGTAAACACCGAAGTCGGTGCCGTCCGCATAATCCTTGTAGTAGCGCACGCAACGGTAGCAGGCGATACAGCGGTTCATCTCATGCGAGATAAACGGCCCCAGCTCCTGGTTGTTGTGAGTACGCTTACTGAAACGGTATTTACGGAAGCTGTGGCCGGTCATTACTGTCATATCCTGCAGGTGACAGTTACCGCCTTCTTCACATACCGGACAGTCGTGCGGGTGGTTGGTCATCAACCACTCAACCACGCTTTCGCGGAACTGTTTGGCTTCGCCATCGTCGATGGAAATAAAGGTTCCATCGGATGCCGGTGTCATACAAGACATCACCAAACGGCCACGCGTATCTTCCGCGTTTTGGTATTGCTTTACCGCACATTGGCGGCAAGCGCCGACGCTTCCCAGCGCCGGATGCCAGCAAAAGTAAGGAATATCGAGCCCGAGGGAGAGACAAGCCTGCAGCAGGTTGTCGGCCCCATCTACGTCGTATTCTTTGCCGTCTACATGAATCGTAGCCATAGTCAGCATGCTTCCAAGTGGCCTGCCTTGCGGCAGGCGTTAATCAAAAATTCTGGCCGTGTCGTCGGGGCGAGTCGGCTTACCAGCGTTGCTTCAGCAGATTATTGGCCTGAATACCGCCAATCGCATGCGCGTTGCTGAAGTGCTTCACTTTGATGCCCGCTTCGAACTCTTCACGGAAATATTTAATTGCGCTTTGCAGTGGCTCTACGGCACCTGGCGCGTGGGCGCAGAAGGTTTTGCCCGGGCCGAGAGAACGGCACAGCTGCTCAAGGGTTTCGATATCCCCCGGCTGCCCTTCGCCGTTTTCCAGCGCACGCAGGATCTTCACGCTCCACGGCAGACCGTCACGGCATGGCGTACACCAGCCGCAGGACTCGCGAGAGAAAAACTCTTCCAGGTTGCGCACCAGCGGAACCATGCCAATCTCGTGGTCTACTGCCATCGCCAGTGCAGTACCGAGACGGCTACCGGCTTTACCGATGCTCTCGAAGTCCATCGGCAGATCGAGGTGATCGGCGGTCAGGAAGTCGGTGCCCGCGCCGCCTGGCTGCCAGGCTTTGAAACGCAGACCGTCACGCATACCACCGGCGTAATCTTCCAGAATTTCACGTGCGGTGGTACCAAACGGCAGCTCCCAAACGCCTGGGTTTTTCACCCGGCCGGAGAAGCCCATCAGTTTGGTACCGGCATCGTTACTCTTGCCGGCGGAGATCCCCTTGTACCACTCAACGCCGTTCGCCAGGATCGCCGGAACGTTACACAGGGTTTCTACGTTATTGACGCAGGTCGGTTTGCCCCAAACGCCGGAGGAAGCCGGGAAAGGTGGCTTGGAACGCGGGTTGGCACGGCGGCCTTCCAGCGAGTTGATCAGGGCGGTTTCTTCGCCACAGATGTAACGACCGGCACCGGTATGAACAATCAGCTCGAAGTCGAAGCCGCTGCCCATGATGTTCTTGCCCAAATAACCGGCTTCGGTGGCTTCGGCGATCGCTCGGCGCAAATGCACCGCAGCTTCGATGTACTCACCGCGCAGGAAGATGTAGCCACGATAAGCCTTCAGCGCGAACGCCGAAATCAGCATGCCTTCCACCAACAGGTGCGGCAGTTGCTCCATCAGCAAGCGGTCTTTATAGGTGCCCGGCTCCATTTCATCGGCGTTACACAGCAGGTAACGGATGTTCATGGATTCGTCTTTCGGCATCAGGCTCCACTTCAGACCGGTGGAGAAACCTGCACCGCCGCGACCTTTCAGCCCGGCGTCTTTCACCAGGGTGACGATCTCGTCCGGAGCCAGGCCTTTAATCGCCTTTTCAGCACCGGCATAGCCGTTCTTGCTGCGATATTCATCCAGCCAGACCGGCTGTTTGTCATCGCGCAGCCGCCAGGTCAGCGGGTGCATTTCGGGAGTGCGTACAATGTCTTTAATCATTGATACTGCTCCAGTAGCGTCTCGATATCTTCAGGCTTCAGCTGACTGTGAGTGTCCTCATCAATCATCATGGTTGGCCCTTTATCGCAGTTGCCCAGGCAGCAGGTTGGCAGCAGAGTGAAACGGCCATCAAAGGTGGTTTGACCCGGTTTGATGCTCAGCTTCTTCTCAATGGCGGCCTGAATGCCCTGATAACCGGTGATGTGACAAACAACACTGTCACAATAACGGATCACGTGGCGCCCTACTGGCTGACGGAAAATCTGGCTGTAGAACGTGGCCACGCCTTCTACGTCGCTGGCAGGAATGCCCAGCAGCTCCGCGATGGCATGAATCGCCCCATCCGGAACCCAGCCACGCTGCTTCTGCACAATTTTCAGTGCTTCAATGGAGGCAGCGCGTGGATCCTCGTAATGGTGCTTTTCGTGCTCGATCGCATCACGTTCTTCCGCACTCAGCTCAAATGCATCAACGCCGCTCTGGGGAGCGGCCGCATTGATAGGTTCAAGCGCTTGGTTATTCGCGTGATTGTCTTTTTGATCATGCATAGTTAGCGGTCCACATCTGACATTACAAAATCGATACTACCCAGATAGACGATCAGGTCGGAGACCAGGCTGCCACGGATTACCGCTGGGATTTGCTGCAGGTGCGCAAAGCTTGGCGTACGTACCCGGGTGCGGTAGCTCATGGTGCTGCCGTCGCTGGTCAGGTAGTAGCTGTTGATCCCTTTTGTGGCTTCAATCATCTGGAATGATTCGTTGGCTGGCATCACCGGGCCCCAGGAAACCTGCAGGAAGTGGGTGATCAGCGTTTCAATGTGCTGCAGCGTGCGCTCTTTCGGCGGCGGCGTGGTCAGCGGGTGATCGGCCTTGAACGGGCCTTCCGGCATGTTGTTCAGGCACTGTTCGAGAATGCGCAGGCTCTGACGCAGCTCTTCCACCTTCAGCATTACGCGGGTGTAGCAGTCGCTGTTGCCGTCACCGACCGGAACTTCGAAGTCGAAATTCTCATAGCCGGAATACGGACGCCATTTACGCACATCGAACTCGATACCGGTGGCGCGCAGGCCTGCACCAGTGACGCCCCACTCCAACGCTTCTTTAGCATTGTAGGATGCCACGCCGACGGAACGGCCCTTCAGGATGCTATTCTTCAACGCAGCCTTGACGTAGGAATCCAGACGTTTTGGCATCCACTCAAGGAACTCGCGCAACAGACGGTCCCAACCGCGCGGCAGGTCGTGTGCGACACCGCCAATACGGAACCAGGCCGGGTGCATACGGAAGCCGGTGATCGCTTCAACCAGATCGTAGATTTTCTGACGGTCGGTAAAGGCGAAGAACACCGGGGTCATGGCGCCGACGTCCTGAATGAACGTACTGATGTACAGCAGGTGGCTGTTGATACGGAACAGTTCGGACAGCATCACGCGGATGGTATCAACGCGATCCGGCACCTTGATACCGGCCAGTTTCTCAACCGCCAGCACGTAAGGCATTTCGTTCACGCAGCCGCCGAGGTACTCGATACGGTCGGTGTACGGAATGTAGCTGTGCCAGGACTGACGCTCGCCCATCTTCTCGGCGCCACGGTGGTGGTAACCGATATCCGGTACGCAGTCGACAATCTCTTCGCCATCCAGCTGCAGAATGATACGGAATGCACCGTGCGCAGACGGGTGGTTCGGGCCAAGGTTAAGGAACATGAAGTCCTCGTTCTCGGTGCCGCGCTTCATGCCCCAGTCTTCCGGTTTGAAGGTCAGCGCTTCCATTTCCAGATCTTCTTTCTGTTTGGTCAACACAAAGGGATCGAACTCGGTGGCGCGTGCCGGGTAGTCTTTACGCAGCGGGTGGCCTTCCCAGGTTTGCGGCATCATGATGCGCGACAGGTGCGGGTGGCCGTCGAAGGTAATACCGAACATTTCCCAGGTTTCACGCTCATACCAGTTGGCATTAGGGAAAACCTTGGTCGCTGTGGGCACGTGCAGGTCTTTTTCAGACAGCGCCACTTTCAGCATGATGTCGCGGTTGCGTTCGATAGAAATCAGATGATAGAAAACAGAAAAATCCGCAGCCGGCAAACCGTCGCGGTGGGTGCGAAGACGCTCGTCCACGCCATGCAGATCGAACAGCATGACGTAAGGCTTCGGCTGTTTTCTCAAAAACGTCATTACTTCCAGTAACTGGTCAGGTTTGACCCATACCACGGGCATTCCGGTACGGGTGGGCTGAACAGTAAAGGCTTCCGGCCCAAAACGGTTGCGCAGTTCGCCAATCACCGGGTCGTCAAGGTGATCTCTGGTTTGCCAGGCCGGCAATGCGTCGTGCGTCGTTGAATCTGTCATAATTTTTTTCACCACACTGAAGGGTTATTTCGCCGCAAGTTCACTTTTCGCTGTGTTAACCAATAGCGCACTAAGATGGACGTTAAATGAACGTCTTAAATCTCGTCAGGCGTCCGAAGGTTGGTCACCGCGATACGCTCGCCGTGTTTACGCTCTCTTTCAGACTGCATGTTGGCGCGGTAAACACCCTGATCGCCGACAACCCAGGACAGAGGGCGGCGTTCTTTGCCAATAGATTCCTGCAACAGCATCAGTGCCTGCATGTAAGCTTCCGGGCGCGGTGGGCAGCCAGGAATGTACACGTCGACCGGCAGGAACTTGTCCACGCCCTGTACCACGGAATAAATATCGTACATGCCGCCGGAGTTGGCGCAGGCACCCATGGAGATCACCCATTTTGGCTCCAGCATCTGTTCGTACAGACGCTGAATAACCGGGGCCATCTTGGTAAAGCAGGTACCGGCCACCACCATCAGGTCTGCCTGACGTGGCGATGCACGCAGAACTTCGGCACCAAAGCGGGCCACGTCGTGAACGGCGGTAAACGACGTCACCATCTCCACGTAGCAGCACGAAAGACCGAAGTTATACGGCCAAATAGAGTTTTTACGCCCCCAGTTCACCATGTCATGCAATGCATGTTCGAGTTTACCCATGTAAACCGTGCGGTGAACCTGTTGATCCAGGGGATCGGCGACGACCTCCTGTTTTTGCAGGGGGTAACGGTCGTTCTCACCGTTCGGGTCTATGCGGGTGAGCGTATAGTCCATCTTAATGCCTCGTTTTTAACCGACTACTGCGGGTGACTGTTGGTGGCGTTTTTGATTGTGCCTGGCTTGCTCTGGCGCCTGGAGCGCACCGGAGTCCAATCCAATGCGCCAATACGCACCAGATAAACCAGCCCAGCCAATAACACCAAAATGAAAATGGCGGCTTCGATGAAGCCTACCCAACCGCTCTCACGTATGGAGACCGACCAGGCGTAAAGGTACAAGGCTTCAACATCGAAAATAACGAAGAACATGGCGACCAGGTAGAACTTGGCGGACAGACGCATGCGCGCCGTGCCGACCGAGTCGATGCCTGATTCAAACGGGGTATGTTTGGCGCGCGCACGGGCTCTCCCACCCAGGAAGAACGCGCCCATCAGCATTAAACAGCAAAGCCCGATTGCCACGACAAAAAATACGGCGAACGCCCAGTGATGAGCGATAACTTCAGTGGTTGTTGACATACTCTATGCTTACTCATCAAAAGTGGCGTCGATCGCTCTGCTCTTGTTTCTGGCAGTTAGTGCACCACATCGATTTAAGGGAAGGATAAATAAACCACACAAACAAACTGCTATTACAGCAAGTTAGCCAGCGTTTTACTGTGGGCTTTTTACTCCTTTCTATAACCTTTTGTCAACTTTGACAAAAGTATCTACACACTAGTTTACATACTCATCATTTAATTAACATTTGATGCGACCGGCTTAGGCTAAATCGTGTCAGTTAATTGATGTGTAGAAACAGATAGATATAAACCAACATGCTCATTTCAGTTTTACTATACCATTGTCTCAGGAATCTCCTGTTCTTCCACTCACTACCTAGGGGTATTTTTTTGATCCAGGACACGTTTTCAGCATAAACCCTCAAAAAAAGTGTGGCCCTTTAATAATTTTTGTCAATCCCGCCGGTCAAATCGGCCCGCCACAAACTACCAAAATAACCATATTGATTCCAGGCCTTTACCTTTATAATTATTCGTTCAATAAATGACCAAAAGACTATTTTTTCGTCTGATAACCGTTCTCATTAACAATCTTGAAGTCCGACAAATAACGCCTTCACTTTTAAAACCAATCGAAAGCCTCATAAATCTAACTTTGATCGAATTCAGGGCAAAAAAAACCTCCGCCGAAGCAGAGGTTTTATTACCGGGTTTAACGCTTTTGGGCGTTATTCCTCATCGTCAACCAGACAGGTGTCATCTTCCAGCGAGGGACTCGGCCCACTGAAACTGTAGTTGTCGTTGCCGTTCTGCATGGTGCTGAATATCGCCATCGCCAGCTCATTGCCGCACTGGGTATCCTGGCACAGGCTATATTGAGTATCTGGCAGTGCCGGTAGCCCTTCCATTGCACCGAGCACCCGCAGGTCCGGGCTCATCATTTCAATCGGCCGAACGGTGATGCCCAATCCGGCCTTGCAGGCTGCGCGAACGGCGGACAACGTCGAAGCCACATAAGCAATCCGCCATGGGATCCCGGCTTCATCCAGATGTTTGATCGCCATCGAGCGGAACGGACTGGGTTCGTCCATCACCACCAACGGGATCGGTTCGCCGGCCTGGAAATGGTAATCTGCCGCGCAATACCACAGGGTTGGCGAAGTACGCAGCACAATGTGCGGGCGATCCGCGGTAGCCATAGTGGTAATAGCCAGATCGACCTCACCGTTTTCCAGCATGTCGATCATGAACGAGCTGGGTTTCACCCGGACATCAATCGCCAGTTTTGGATACACCGAAGTGACGCGGTTAAGCAGGAAAGGCAGGATGGTATCGGCGGTATCATCAGAAGCGCCAATAGTCAGAACACCTTTAATATTGTTGTACATCAGAGAAGTACAGGCTTCGTCGTTGAAGCGCAGGATTTTCCTGGCGTAGCCGAGAAGCTGAATACCGTGTTCGGTCAGTAATTTGTTGCGCCCATGACGGGCAAACAACTCTTTGCCAACCAGTTGCTCTAACCGCTGCATTTGTTGGCTGACGGCTGATTGAGTACGACAAACGGCGACTGCCGCCGCCGCAAAAGTATTCAAATCAGCAACAGCTACAAAGGTTCTTAGCAGATCGAGGTCGAGATTGAGTATCGGACGATTTGCAGTTGTCATAGTGTTTTCTTCACTTTTTAAATTCTAATTTACAAACTACCCTGGTGTGTTTCTAAGACATCGTTTAAAAGGGACGATGTCAGACATGACAGTACCCCACTCATTAGTGGAGGGCAAAAAAATTACTTTTATTTCGTTACCTCTATCGCCTTTTAAAATGTGATCTATCGAGAATGCTTATACAACGACTGACGTTATAAGTGGTGCAATTGTTTCATTTTTACCGAACAATATATTTTACTCACTCAGATAGCGGGATTACCACACCAATTGTGCTGCACAACCTCCGCAGCCAGACTGGCCTGAGCGTCTTCCTATACGCGAAAGAGTAAGAAGTTTCTGTTGTAACGGCCGGTACATTTTTTAATGATTTTAATAAATTCAATCAGTAACATTTATCCCGTCAATAACTAAGGAATAACTACTTAAATGCGGCTTAACAGAGAAACTAAAATAGCGCTAATGTGAATTTTCTTATGATTCAGTTTGGATCGCCGATGGACAAGCGGCCATCAGACGACTCTGGCATTATCATTTCTTTACATTTTAACTCCGTTAAATCCCCTCTGTGGCTTAACAGTAAAGCCCCTTCAGTTAGCTCAGCGTCAATGGCATGGGCCTTTATAGCTCTGCTCGCCCTCATCAAATCAGATTAAATAACTACAAATAAAACAAAAACAAGAATTAAATACCAGAAAAACACTTTAACATTGTTTATCATCCCTGAAATCAACCTCTGAGCCCTTCGTTTGCACCAAAGGCGTGCACAACCCTTCAAAAGCGTCAGCGCCAGGAGTACATTGGGCAGGTTGCGGTGTTCCACGGTAGGAACGCCCCCATCCCAGCAAAAGGCTCAACTTTCTATGTCCCCCATTGAGAAATCCAGCAAACTGGACAACGTCTGCTATGACATTCGCGGCCCGGTGCTCAAAGAAGCTAAACGTCTTGAAGAAGAAGGCCATAAAGTCCTCAAACTGAACATTGGTAACCCTGCCCCGTTTGGTTTTGACGCCCCTGACGAAATCCTGGTCGACGTGATCCGCAATCTGCCCACGGCGCAAGGCTATTCCGACTCCAAAGGGCTCTTCTCGGCACGTAAAGCGATCATGCAGCACTACCAGGCGCGCAACATACGTGACGTGACAGTTGAGGATATCTACATCGGCAATGGGGTTTCCGAGCTTATCGTGCAATCCATGCAGGCGCTGCTCAACAGCGGCGACGAAATGCTGGTACCGGCACCAGATTATCCGCTGTGGACCGCGGCGGTTTCGCTGTCCGGCGGCAAAGCCGTGCACTACCTGTGTGACGAAGAAGCCGGCTGGTTCCCGGATCTGGATGATATCATCAGCAAGATCACCCCACGCACCCGTGGCATTGTGATCATCAACCCGAATAACCCGACCGGCGCGGTCTATAGCAAAGCACTGCTGGAGCAGATTGTTGAGATCGCCCGGCAGCACAACCTGATCATCTTCTCCGATGAGATCTACGACAAGATCCTGTATGACGAAGCCGAGCACCATTCGATCGCGGCGCTGGCGCCGGATCTGCTGACCGTCACCTTCAACGGGCTGTCCAAAACTTACCGCGTGGCCGGTTTCCGCCAGGGGTGGATGGTACTGAACGGGCCGAAGAAGCATGCCAAGGGCTATATCGAAGGGTTGGAAATGCTGGCGTCGATGCGTCTGTGCGCCAACGTGCCGATGCAGCACGCGATCCAAACGGCGTTGGGCGGTTACCAGAGTATCAATGAATTTATTCAACCTGGCGGCCGTCTGTATGAACAGCGTAACCGCACCTGGGAGCTGTTGAACCAGATCCCAGGCGTTTCCTGCGTGAAACCTCAGGGCGCGCTGTATATGTTCCCGCGCATCGATGCCAAACGCTTTAATATTCATGATGACCAGAAACTGGTGCTGGATCTGCTGCTGCAGGAAAAAGTGCTGCTGGTGCAGGGCAGCGCGTTCAACTGGCCGTACCCGGACCACGTGCGCATAGTAACGCTGCCGCGTGTGGATGAACTGGAAATGGCGGTGGGCAAACTGGGTCGTTTCCTGGAAGGTTATCGCCAGTAGTCTCCGTGGGCGCAGCGTGCTGCGCCCCTTCCCCTCCGCCGAATCCTAACCGCACGGCCCGAGTTGCATAACCCGCCATCACTGCTCACAATGGAGTCCTCACTTGCCGTTGTAAAAGAGAGCACCATGAGCCAGAGCCACTTTTTTGCCCATCTGTCCCGCTTGAAACTGATAAACCGCTGGCCGCTGATGCGCAATGTCCGCACCGAGAACGTTTCCGAGCACAGCCTGCAGGTGGCATTCGTTGCCCATGCGCTGGCGGTGATCAAAAACCGCAAATTCAATGGTAACCTGAGCGCCGATCGCGTCGCCCTGCTGGCGATGTACCATGATGCCAGCGAAGTGATTACCGGCGACATGCCGACGCCAATCAAATACTACAATCCGCAGATCGCCCACGAGTATAAGAAGATCGAAAAGATCGCCCAACAGAAACTGCTGGATATGATCCCGGAAGAATTACGTAACGATTTTCGCTCGATCCTCGATGAACACTATTACACCGAAGACGAAAAGTTGGTGGTTAAACAGGCCGATGCGCTGTGCGCCTACCTGAAATGTCTGGAGGAATTATCTGCCGGCAATAACGAATTCAAACTGGCAAAAGCGCGACTGGAAAAGACCCTGCAACAGCGCAGCAGCCCGGAGATGGATTATTTCATGAAGGTGTTTATCCCCAGCTTCAGCCTGTCGCTGGATGAAATCAGCCTGGACTCTTCCCTGTAATTTTCATGGCGCAGCGCGCTGCGCCGTTAATCAAAATGCATATAGCCAGGGCACAATAATCACGCTGACCAACATCACCAACAGCGTGAACGGCACGCCGATACGCACGAAATCCCCGAACTTATAATTCCCCGGCCCCAGCACCAGCGTGTTCACCGGCGAAGAAACTGGCGTCATAAACGCCGCCGAAGCAGCGATGGCAATAATCATGGCGAAGGGATACGGCGAAACGCCCATTTCACGCGCAGCGGCAATGGCGATCGGTGCCATTAACACGGCGGTGGCGGTATTGGAGATAAACAGGCCAATAGTCGCGCACAGCGCAAACAGGCACACCAGCATCACCCGCGGCCCGGCATCTCCGGCGACGTCCATTAACCCGCGCACGATCAAATCCACCCCACCGGTTTTTTGCAGCGCCTGAGCGAACGGCATCATGCCGACAATCAAGATAATGCTCGGCCAGTGAATCGACTTATAAGCGCTTTCCATGTCGATGCAGCGGAACTTGCCCATCAACAGGCAGGCAATCAGCGCGGCGATCGGGTTAGGGATTTCATCGGTCAGCATCATCGCCACCATCAGTGCCAGGCAGAACAAGGCGTGCGGTGCCTGAGTGATGGCCGGTGCCACCTCGTCAACCTCGGCTGGCAGATTGAGCACTATAAAATCATGGGTTTTCGCCTGCAGTTGGCGGATCGCCTTCCAGTCGCCGATCACCAACAGAATATCGCCCAACGCCAGGGGCTCATCCACCAGCTTGCCTGCCAGGGTTTCGCCATTGCGGCGAATACCGACCACGTTCAAATCATAACGGCTGCGGAAAGTGGATTCGCGCAGGCTTTTACCCAATAACGTTGAATCGGGGATCAGCGAGACTTCCGCCATGCCGACATTGCGCGACTGTTCGGAGAAATAATCGCCGCGCAGAACCATCGGCTCCAGCTGCTGCTCGCTGCAAAACTCGCGCAAATCGACCTGGCTGTCCGACATGTCGAGCAGCAGCACATCCCCTTCGCGCAGTTCGGTGCTGCCGGACGCGCTAACCATCACCCGCCGGAAGCGCTTCCAGCGTTCAATCCCCACCACGTTGGCACCGTAACGGGCGCGCAGATGCAATTCGTCCAGTGAATGCCCTACCAGCGGCGAGCCGCTGCGTAACGCCAGTCGACGGGCACGACCGGTCAACTTATAGTCGCGGATCAGATCGCGGAAGGTACGTCGCTGCCAGGTTTCACGCGTTTTATCACCGTCGTCATTGCCCAGCCAGCGCCGGGCCACCAGCATATAACCCACGCCCAGCACCAGCACCGCCAGGCCGACCGGCGTCACGGCAAAGAAGCCAAAGCCGCCAATGCCCTCGCGCACCAGTTCACTGTTCACCACCATGTTCGGCGGCGTCGCCACCAGCGTCATCATGCCGCTAATTAAACCGGCAAAACTCAGCGGCATCATCAACCTGCCGGGGGGAATTTTCATCCGCGCCGCCACGCTGAGCACCACCGGGATAAAGATCGCCACCACGCCGGTCGAACTCATAAAAGCCCCCAGGCCGGCCACCGTGACCATCAACAACATCAGCATCCTGGTTTCGCTGCTGCCGGCCACCTTCACCAGCCAGTCACCGACCTGATATGCCACGCCGGTACGCACCAACCCTTCACCAATCACGAACAGCGCGGCGATCAGGATCACGTTGGGATCGCTGAAGCCCACCGTGGCCTCCGACAGGGTCAGCGTGCCGCTCAGCACAAAGGCAATGATCACCAGCAACGCCACTACGTCCATACGCAGTTTGTTGGTGGTGAACAGCACGATGGCAATCAACAGTAAACTTAGCACCCACAGTAATTCGCTGTTCAAAACGGCCTCATCCGACAGAGATATTCAAGGGCTTAAAAATTAGCATAAAAAAACCCCGCCGATGCGGGGTCTAATCAATTCGGGTGAAGATAGGCCGGTTATGCCACCAGGCTAATCGTCGCACCCTGCTCGGTTTTACTTACCGCAATCTGTTCAAGCGAGGTTAACAGTAGATCAACCTGCTCCAGCTTGGGTGCATCGGCCGGTGCATTGACCGCAATCACCTGGCAGCCCGCGGCCAGCCCGGAAAGAATGCCTGCGGCGGCGTCTTCCACCACCACACAATCCTGTGGTGCCAACCCCAGGCGCTCGGCGCCCAGCAAATACGCGTCCGGCTGTGGCTTGCCATGCTTCACCTGCTCGGCGGTAATGAACACCTCCGGCTGCGGCAAACCACCGGCGTTACGACGGGCGCTGGCAACCGGGATCGACCCTGAGGTAACGATCGCCCATGGGATGTCGAGACGATTCAGACAATCGAGCAAGGCAGCGGCCCCCGGTAATGCCGTGACGCCGTCGGTGTCCTGAGCTTCTACCTGCTCCAGCAGCAGAAATTCCTGCTGAATGGCCGCCTCACTTTCTCCCGGCATAAAGTGACGCAACGAGGTAATGGCCTGTTTACCGTGGATAAAATCCAGTACGTCCTGCGGATTAATGCCGCGGCGTTTGGCCCAGTTAATCCAGGCGCGCTCTACCGCCGGCAGTGAATCAACCAACGTCCCATCAAGATCGAACAGAAAACCCTTACACTCCACAGGAAACCTCTTTTAATCAGGCATTGATAATTTGCGCTATCTCTACGGCGCTCAGATGATACTGGCGTGGGCATGACAGCCAGATGGCCAGCATCCGCTGGTACTTTTCCCACATTTTGGTTTGGGCATTAAAGCCGTGGCTGCCGGAATCGAAATGAGTATAGCGCCCTTCCGTGGTCACCAGGAAACGCACGTAGCTCAGATGACGCGCTTCAGTCGCGGCATCAAAGCCGAGAAACGCCAGGCGGCGCGCCTCAATCCCCTGTTTTTCCTTCAGGTTGTCCCAGGAAACCTGCAACGCATGGTGCATTTCCATCACGTTGATAATGCTGCGGCACACGTCTTCGCTCATTTCGCCAAAGTCGCGATCCAGCTCGCGCATCTGCAAACCGAAACCGCGTTCGATAATGGTCTGCAGGCGGCGATAACGCTCGGCGTTATCCGGATCCAGCAGGGTCATCATCTTGTATTGGTTCGACAGGATCAGCCGTTGGGCGTGGGTCATTTCCATCATAGTTTCCTCGATAAATTACTTATGGCGGAAGCATCGCACAGCGCAATATCGCAGGAAATCACAACTCACCGGTTCTTTGATTTAAACCGGGGTTATTGGCCGGAACAGGTAACAAGGCCGCAATCAATGCGGCCATTTTTGCAGTTACAGGTCATCCAGGAAGGTTTTATCCAACTGCTTGAAAGCGCGTTTCAGCAGATCCGCCAACGCCTGATAGGTCGGCGTACCTTCTACCGGCGCGACAGCCTGGCCGGCTTCCGCCAGCTTGTTGCGCACTTCATGGAACCATTGCAGCAGCGTTGGCGGCAACGGGGTGACCGAACGACGGCCCAACCACCACAACCCCTGCATCGGCATGCTGCAGGCGAACAGTGCGGTGGCGATCGCCGGGCCAAGCTGGCCGCCCAGGGCAATCTGCCAGGTCAGGGTAAACACCGCCAGCGGCGGCATAAAGCGGACGGCAAAACGGGTGGCACTCGCAACGCGATTCTCCGGAAAGACCGGAGCCAGACGTTTGTCTGACGGCCAGGTTTTCATATAATGCTGCCCGCGCTGGAACACCTGAAACCAGCTTACGGAACCGGACGGTTTGCTCGTCATCGCGTACCTCAACGTCACAAAGAAAATAAGGACACAGCCAACACAATACTAAAAAAGTTGAAGCTTTAAATTTATTTTGTGTTTGCCTCAGGCTATCGGTATCCTAAGCCGGCCTTTTGGCCGGTAGAAGATGACAAGAATTCTGTCAACTTTTAGCCCTATAAAAATCAAGATTATTTAAACCGCAGAGAAATCATCGGTTTTTTCATCGTCATGTGGTTTGTTCAATTCACATGATGTTAATCATAAATGTCAACGGCATTATGCGCTACGCTTGTTGTCTGATTGACGATTAATTCACCACGTGTTTTGGTCTTTCCTTTAACAACACGAACTATTTAAGTAGGTACTTCCATGTCGAGTAAGCTAGTACTGGTCCTGAACTGCGGCAGTTCTTCCCTGAAGTTCGCTATCATCGATGCTGTCAACGGTGAAGAACACCTCTCCGGCCTGGCCGAATGTTTCCACCTGCCTGAGGCTCGCCTCAAATGGAAGATGGACGGCGCCAAACACGAAGCGGCTCTGGGTGCCGGCGCTGCGCACAGCGAAGCACTGAACTACATTGTTAATACTATTCTGGCACAAAAACCGGAGCTTTCTGCACAGCTGACCGCTATCGGTCACCGCATTGTGCACGGCGGCGAGAAGTTTACCGCCTCTGCCGTGATCAACGACGAAGTTCTGCAGGGTATCAAAGATTCGGTGCCTTTTGCACCACTGCATAACCCGGCGCACCTGATCGGTATCGCTGAAGCATTGAAATCCTTCCCTAAACTGGCGGATAAAAACGTTGCCGTGTTCGACACCGCATTCCACCAGACCATGCCTGAAGAATCCTACCTGTACGCCCTGCCGTACAGCCTGTACCGCGACCACAGCGTTCGTCGTTATGGCGCACACGGCACCAGCCACTTCTATGTAACCCAGGAAGCGGCCAAGGCCCTGAACAAGCCGGTTGAAGAAGTCAACCTGATCACCTGCCACCTGGGCAACGGCGGTTCCGTTACCGCAGTGCGCAACGGCAAATGCGTTGACACCTCCATGGGTCTGACCCCACTGGAAGGTCTGGTCATGGGCACCCGCAGCGGTGACATCGATCCGGCCATCATCTTCCACCTGCACGACTCCCTGGGCATGAGCGTTGATCAAATCAACAAAATGCTGACCAAAGAGTCCGGCCTGCTGGGCCTGACCGAAGTCACCAGCGACTGCCGTTATGTTGAAGACAACTACGAAAGCAAAGCCGACGCCAAGCGTGCGATGGACGTATTCTGCCACCGCCTGGCCAAATACATCGGTGCCTACAGCGCACTGATGGACGGCCGTCTGGACGCGGTTATCTTCACCGGCGGTATCGGTGAAAACGCCGGTATGGTGCGTGAGCTGACCCTGAACAAACTGGGCCTGCTGGGCTTCGAGATTGACCACGAGCGCAACATGGCTGCTCGCTTCGGTAAATCCGGTGCCATCACCAAAGACGGCAGCCGCCTGGCGCTGGTAATCCCGACCAACGAAGAGTTGGTCATCGCGCAAGACGCATCCCGTCTGACCGCGTAACGCTCTCCGACACCGTCAGCCCAGGCTGACGGTGCTGTTTTAGCCTCATGTTAAATCGTGAAGAGGACTATTCTGTGTCACGTACTATTATGTTGATCCCCACTGGCACCAGCGTCGGCCTGACCAGCGTCAGCCTGGGTGTCATTCGCTCCATGGAGCAAAAAGGCGTTAGCCTGAGCGTATTCAAACCTATCGCACAGCCACGTACTGGCGGCGATTCGCTCGACCAAACCACCACCATCATCCGCAGCAGCAACTCCACCATCACGGCGGCAGAACCACTGCGCATGAGCTACGTTGAAGGCCTGCTGAGCTCCAACCAGCAAGACGTGCTGATGGAAGAGATCGTGGCTCGCTACCACGAGAACACCAAAGACGCAGAAGTGGTGCTGATCGAAGGCCTGGTGCCGACCCGTAAGCACCAGTTCGCCAACGCGCTGAACTATGAAATCGCCAAAACGCTGAATGCAGAAATCGTCTTCGTGCTGGCACTGGGCAACGATTCCCCGGCACAGTTGAAAGAGCGTATCGAACTGGCGCGCAGCAGCTTCGGCGGCAGCAAAAACAAAAACATCACCGGCGTGATCATCAACAAGCTGAACGCCCCGGTTGACGAGCAGGGCCGCACCCGTCCTGACCTGTCCGAAATCTTCGACGATTCCACCAAGGCCAGCGTGACCAACGTTGACCCGGCGCAACTGTTCGCCAACAGCCCGTTGCCGGTGCTGGGCTGCGTGCCGTGGAGCTTCGATCTGATCGCCACCCGCGCTATCGACATGGCCCGTCACCTGAAGGCCTCCGTGGTCAATGAAGGCGACATCATGACCCGCCGCGTGAAGTCCGTGACTTTCTGTGCGCGCAGCATCCCGCACATGCTGGAACACTTCCGTCCGGGTTCACTGCTGGTAACTTCGGCAGACCGTCCTGACGTGCTGGTTTCTGCCTGTCTGGCAGCGATGAATGGCGTAGAGATCGGCGCCATCCTGCTGACCGGTGGCTACGCCATCGACGAACCTATCAGAAAACTGTGTGAACGTGCCTTCCAGACCGGCCTGCCGGTATTTATGGTTGAAACCAACACCTGGCAGACCTCGCTCAGCCTGCAAAGCTTTAACCTCGAAGTGCCGGCGGATGACCACCAGCGCATCGAGAAAGTGCAGAACTACGTGGCCAGCCACATCAACGCCGAGTGGATCGAGTCTCTGACCGCCACCTCCGAGCGTTCACGTCGCCTGTCGCCACCAGCGTTCCGTTACGAGCTGACCGAACTGGCACGTAAAGCCGGCAAACGCATCGTACTGCCTGAAGGCGACGAACCACGTACCGTGAAAGCGGCGGCTATCTGTGCCGAACGTGGTATCGCTGAATGCGTGCTGTTGGGTAATCCGGAAGAGATCCAGCGCGTTGCTGCCGCTCAGGGCGTTGAACTGGGCAAAGGCATCGAGATTGTTGATCCGGTCGCCGTCCGCGAACAGTATGTGCCGCGTCTGGTTGAGCTGCGCAAGAGCAAGGGCATGACCGAAGTGGTTGCGCGTGAGCAACTGGAAGACAACGTGGTTCTCGGCACCCTGATGCTGGAGAAAGGCGAAGTTGACGGGCTGGTTTCCGGCGCGGTTCACACCACCGCCAACACCATCCGTCCACCGCTGCAGCTGATCAAAACCGCACCGGGCAGCTCACTGGTGTCCTCCGTGTTCTTCATGCTGCTGCCTGACCAGGTTCTGGTGTACGGCGACTGTGCAATCAACCCGGATCCAACCGCCGAGCAGTTGTCCGAGATCGCCATTCAGTCAGCCGACTCTGCTGCCGCCTTCGGTATCGAACCACGCGTAGCGATGATCTCCTACTCCACCGGCAACTCAGGTGCGGGCAGCGACGTTGAGAAAGTGCGCGAAGCAACCCGTCTGGCGCAGGAAAAACGTCCTGACCTGATCATCGACGGTCCGTTGCAGTATGACGCCGCGATCATGGCCGACGTAGCCAAGTCCAAGGCACCGAACTCGCCGGTTGCAGGCCAGGCTACCGTGTTCATCTTCCCGGATCTGAACACCGGTAACACCACCTACAAAGCGGTACAGCGTTCTGCTGACCTGGTGTCCATCGGGCCAATGCTGCAAGGCATGCGCAAGCCGGTGAACGACCTGTCGCGTGGCGCACTGGTAGACGACATCGTTTACACCGTGGCGCTGACCGCCATCCAGTCTTCCCAGGCTGATGCTGCAGCAGTCAAAGCCTGATAATTCCTGAATTATCAGATAAAAAAAAACCGGTCAATTGACCGGTTTTTTTATTTGCGCGAACACATCAGGCATTTTCATCGCTATCGCGTAGCGGCTTGCCATAAGCCTGCTCGTTGTTACGCGTCAACCACAGCGACAACGCTTTTAGCGAGTCCGGCGTGAATTCGTCGCAGCGGGCGGTGATCTCTTCCGGTGTTAGCCAGCTCACCTCAACCACTTCCTCTTCCTGCAGCGCAAACGGGCCGTGCGATACGCAACTGAATAATGCGCCCCACACCCGGCACTGATCTTCTTCGAAGTAGAACAGGCCGTGTTCGGCGAAAGGCACGCCGGCAATGCCCAGCTCCTCTTCCGCTTCGCGACGGGCGGAATCCAGCACGTTCTCCCCGCTCTGCACCACCCCACCCGCAGTGGCGTCCAGCCAGCCCGGATAAAAATCTTTAATATCGGTGCGACGCTGCACCAGAATTTTTCCCATTCCATCATGCACCACAATATAGGTAGCACGATGACGCAGCCGTTGGGCACGCATCTGTTGGCGACTGGATTGAGCAATCACTTCGTTTTGCTCGTTGACGATATCAACCCACTCGGTATCTGCAGCCTGATCCTGTTCCGCCATCCTCTAAAACCTTCTATTTTGGCGCGATGCATCCCGCGCACTGGTTAATCAATGAGTGTTTTTCAAAGATTTTTATTGTGTGTGTATAAATTAGTGCGTTAATGCCACCTCTGCAACAGCCTTGCCGCCGAGCAAAGTGACCACACTTAAAACGCCGTCCTCCAGTATGCCATAGCTGGCAGGAAAGCCCCCCTTCGGAATGCTGACCGAGCCTGGATTAAAGCAGTAAATATCCCCCTGCCGTTCCGCCTGCGGCAAATGGCTGTGTCCATAGACCAGCACATCTCCGGCAGATAACGGCGGCAGTGCCGAAGGATGATAAAGGTGACCGTGGGTTAAAAACAATCGTCTTTTTTGTAATAGCACCTGCTGCCAGGACGCGGTGATAGGGAAGGACAGTAACATCTGATCGACTTCACTGTCGCAGTTGCCGCGAACGGCGATGATCTTGTCGCTATAGCGATTCAATTGTTCGGCAACCTGCGCCGGCTGATACCCCACCGGCAGCGCATTGCGTGGCCCGTGATTCAGCAAATCACCCAACAGGATCAGCCAGTCGGCACCGCTTTGTTCAAAATGCGCCAACAGGCTTTCGGTGGCGGGAAGCGAACCATGTATATCCGAGGCAAATATCAGCTTCATAACCTTGTCCCTGATAAGCAAATAGGCCCTATTTTAGCGCGCCATCGCTGCGCGACAACCCACAGATGTGCCTGCGGAAAATTGTAATGCATCTTGTGGTGATAGCATCGGACGAATCTCACATAGCCTGCTATTCTTAGCTGCTATTGTTGGTAACCCTATAGAAAGATCTCTGATATACCTTTGTGCGCGGCGAAGACCGCAACAACGTGTAATGGCTTACAGATCACCTTACCGCAGGAGGCAACATGATTGACCTGTATTACGCGCCTACTCCCAATGGTCACAAAATTACCCTGTTTCTGGAGGAGGTTGGCTTACCCTACCGTATCCACCGCGTAAATATCAGCGCCGGCGATCAGTTCAAGCCGGATTTTCTGAGCATTTCCCCCAACAACAAAATCCCGGCCATCGTCGATCAGCAGCCGGTTGATGGCGGTGCGCCAATCAGTCTGTTCGAATCCGGCGAAATTCTGCTGTATCTGGCGGAGAAAACCGGCAAGTTGCTGAGCAAAGGGCTACGCGAGCGTGCAGCCACGCTACAGTGGCTGTTTTGGCAGGTGGCGGGCTTTGGGCCGATGCTGGGGCAAAACCACCACTTCAATCACTACGCGCCGCAGCCGGTGCCCTACGCCATCGAACGTTATCACCTGGAAACCAAACGTCTGTATGCGGTGCTGGAAGCCGAGCTGCAAAAGCACCCTTATCTGGGCGGTGACAACTACAGCATTGCCGATATCGCCACCTATCCCTGGGTAGTGTCACACCCGCGTCAGCGCATCGATCTGGCGGATTATCCGGCGGTACGCAACTGGTTCGAACGCATCAGCAACCGCCCGGCCACCGAGCGTGCCTACAAGCTGGCTGAGCAGGGTTAATTTTCCGACTCCCCGGCCTCCGGGGAGTTTCCCCCGGCTCGTTATCATTTCCCTGCTTTCCGTGTATTCTGAGCACCAATAATCAGACCTGTGGAGATTCTCTGATGTCATTCAGTCAACCCGACGCCATTATTCGTATAAAAAATCTGCGGTTGCGTACATTCATCGGTATCAAGGAAGAAGAAATCAACAACCGTCAGGACATCCTGATTAACGTGGTGATCCACTACCCGGCGGATAAGGCGCGCGACAGTGAAAACATCGACGACGCGCTCAACTACCGCACCATCACCAAGGCCATCATTCGTCACGTGGAAGATAACCGCTTCGCCCTGCTGGAAAAATTAACTCAGGATGTGCTCGATATCGTGAAACAACACGCCTGGGTAACCTATGCTGAAGTGGAGATAGATAAACTATTGGCCCTGCGCTACGCCGACTCGGTTTCGATGACCATGAGCTATCGCCGGGCCTGAAAACCACCGTTTCAGGGAGAATCGACCATGCGAGTCCTGATAACCGGCGCCACAGGATTGATAGGGAGCAGCCTGACGCAACGGCTGCTGGGCCTTTCTCATCAAATTACGGTGCTGAGCCGCAACGTGCAACGCGCACGTGAGCGCTTTGGCGAGCAGGTCAGCTATTGGTCAACGCTGCAGGACAAGCCCTCGCTGGACGGTTTTGACGCCGTAATCAACCTGGCCGGTGAGCCTATCGCCGACAAGCGCTGGAGCAAAGCGCAGAAAGAACGCCTGTGCCACAGCCGCTGGGATCTGACCGAACAGTTGGTCAAACTGATTAATGCCGGCAGCACCCCGCCCGGCGTGCTGATTTCCGGTTCCGCAACCGGCTATTATGGCGATCAGGGCCAGGCGGTAGTCACCGAAGACGAAGCCCCGCATGACGAATTCACCCATCAACTGTGCCAACGCTGGGAGTCTCTGGCTCTGCAAGCGCAAAGCGACGCCACTCGCGTCTGCCTGCTGCGTACCGGCGTGGTGCTGGCGGCCAAAGGCGGCGCGTTGGCTAAAATGTTACCGCCATTCCGCCTTGGGCTGGGTGGGCCGATAGGTGACGGCCGCCAATATCTGCCGTGGATCCACCTGGAAGACATGGTTGATGGCATCGTTTATTTACTGGATCACCAAACCCTGCAAGGGCCATTTAATATGGTGGCCCCTTACCCGGTTCACAACGAACAGTTTGCCGCTCAGCTCGCCAACGTGCTCGACCGACCTGCGTTTTTACGCGTGCCGGCCTTTGCCATGCGTTTATTGATGGGGGAAGCGGCGGTATTGGTGCTGGGTGGACAGCGAGCGGTACCGAAAAGGCTGGAAGAAGCCGGTTTCAGCTTCCGCTTTTTGGAGTTGGAACAGGCGTTGGATGATGTGATTAATCAGCGGGGCGCAGCCCGCTGAGGATCCGATCGGGGCCAGAAAGATCTGGCCCCAAAAGCCCGTTATTTTAACGCGCCGGAAAGAAACTGCTGCAAGCGAGGACTTTTCGGATTGCCGAACAGCTCAGCCGGTGGCCCTTGCTCTTCGATCAGCCCTTTGTGCAGGAAGATCACGTGGCTGGAAACATGGCGTGCAAACTCCATTTCGTGCGTCACCACCACCATGGTTTTGCCCTCTTCCGCCAGCTTCTGCATGATGCGCAGCACTTCGCCCACCAGTTCCGGATCCAGTGCCGAGGTCGGTTCGTCAAACAGTAACACCTCCGGCTCCATCGCCAACGCCCGTGCGATAGACACGCGCTGTTGCTGGCCGCCAGACAGGTGCACCGGGTATTTGCCACGGGCACGCTCGTCGATCCCCACCTTGTCCAGGTAACGTATCGCGCGCTCACGCGCCTCGGTCTTGCTCAGCCCCAGAACCTGCACCGGCGCCTCCATCACGTTCTCCAGCACCGTCATGTGGCTCCACAGGTTAAAATGCTGGAACACCATGGTCAGGCGAGTACGCAGCAACTGCAGCTGTTTCTTATCGAAGACCTTAAGCTGGCCGTCCTTGTCGCGCACCATGCGAATATCTTCATTGTTCAGGCTAATGGCGCCTTCACTTGGCTTCTCCAGGAAGTTAATGCAGCGCAAAAAGGTACTTTTACCGGAGCCGGAAGACCCGATGATGCTAATCACATCCCCTGCGTTGGCCGCCAGCGAGACGCCTTTCAGCACTTCGTGTTCGCCATAGCGTTTATGCAGTTCGGTGACGGCTAATTTATTCTCAGACATAGTAGGTTCCCGTCATTATCAGTGATTAACGTGTGCCATCCAGCGCTTTTCCGCCTTGCGGAACAGGCTGATTAATCCGTAAGAGATGATCAGATATAGCACCGCTGCAATGCCAAAGGCATAGAACGGCTGGTAGGTCGCCGCATTGATATCTCGCGCTATCTTCAGCAGGTCCGGCACGGTGGCGGTGAACGCCAGCGCGGTCGAGTGCAGCATCAGGATCACTTCATTGCTGTAGGCCGGCAGCGCGGTGCGCAGTGCCGAAGGCAAAATGATACAGCGGTACATTTTGAAGCGTGAGAAACCGTAAGCATTGGCCGCTTCGATTTCACCGTGCGACACCGAGCGTATCGCCCCGGCGAAGATCTCGGTGGTGTAGGCACAGGTGTTCAGCGTTAGCGCCAAAATGGTGCAATTTAGCCCGCTGCGGAAGAAAGCGTTGAGGAAGTCCGTCCCACGCACGATTTCCAGGCTGTACATACCGGAGTAAAACACCAGCAGCTGCACGTACAGCGGCGTACCACGGAATATATAGGTGTAGAGCCAAACCGGGAAACGCACCCAGGTGATGGAGGAAACGCGTGCCACCGCCATCGGGATCGCCAGCAAACCGCCCATCACTACCGAGGAAATCAGCAGCCACAGGGTAACGGCGACCCCGGTGAAACGGTAACCGTCGCTCCACAGCAGCGATTGCCAGTACTGTTGTAAAATCTCGATCATAGCTCAGCCCTCCGGACGCCCAGGGAATAACGCCGTTCAAGCCACAGCAGCACACCATTGGAAACGGTAGTGAAAACCAGATAAACCACACCGGCCACGATCGCAAAGAAGAACGGCTGATAGGTGCCTTTACCGGCCAACTGAGTGGCTTTCACCACGTCATTGAGGCCCAGAATAGACACCAGCGCCGTAGCCTTCAGGATCACCTGCCAGTTGTTGCCAATGCCCGGCAGGGCAAAACGCATCATCGCAGGGAACAGAATGCGGCGGAAAATTTGTGAACCGGTGAAGCCGTAGGCCGTTGCCGCTTCAATCTGCCCCTTCGACACCGCCATATAGGCACCGCGAAAGGTTTCGGTGAAATAAGCGCCGTAGATAAACCCGAGGGTGATAATGCCCGCGCTGAGCGGATCAATATCGATTTGCGCGAAGCCAAGCAGTTCGGTGAGGTTGTTGAGCGCAATTTGCAGGCCGTAGAAAATCAGCAGCATCAGCACCAGATCGGGTACGCCACGGATCAGCGTGGTATAAGCGCCAAACACGGTAGAAAGCAGGCGATTTTGGGAAAGCTTGCCGCCGGCACCGATCAAACCGATGACCAGCGCCAGCAGTACGGAACTGAGGGCCAGCTCCAGCGTCACCAGAGCCCCCTCTAATATCAATTGGGAATAGCCTTGCAGCATTTACTTCACCCTGTCGTCATTGGATCCCGAACCATCGGGGCCGGCGGGCCAGCCCCGTAGTCACAACATGGAACGGTAAGCGGCATTAACCGCCGTAGACGTCAAAGTCGAAATATTTCTTCGCATACTTGTCGTAAGTGCCGTCTTTGCGCATTTCGGCAAAGGCTTTATCCAGCGCCGCCTTCAGCTCGGTATCGGTCTTGCGCAGGCCCATGCCGGTCCCCACGCCGAAGAATTTATCATCCTTCACCGATTCACCGGCAAAAGCATAATCCTTGCCTGGAGGCTGTTTCAGGAAGCCATCGCTGCCTGCCACTTCGTCCTGGAAAGCCGCATCGATACGGCCGGATGCCAGGTCGGCATACACCAGATCCTGGTTCTGATAAGGCACGACGGTGATGCCCTTAGGCTGCCACATGGCATTGGCATAGGCTTCCTGGGTAGTCCCCTGCAGCACGCCGACGCTCTTGCCTTTCAACGCGTCTACGGTAGGCAGCAGCTTGGAACCTTTCGGCGCGATCAGGCGGGCGTTAGCGGCATACAGCTTGTCGGTGAAGGCAATTTCCTGCTGGCGTTTTTCGGTGATCGACAGAGAAGAGATGATGGCGTCAATTTTCTTCGCCTTCAGGGACGGGATCAGCGCGTCAAAATCGCTTTCCACAAAGGTACATTTAGTATTTATGCGTTTGCACAGCTCTTTGGCCAGATCGATATCAAAACCGACCAACTCGCCCTTGGCATTTTTGGATTCAAAGGGTGCATAGGTCGGATCGGTGCCGATCTTCAGCGTTGATGGTACTGCGGCAAATGCGCTGCTTGCCGCGCTTAAAGCCAAGACTAAAGGAAGAACCTTAACCAGCTTTTTCATAAATCACCCTCAAATTGATTTTTTGATGCCACTGCGGGCATTACTTTTCCACCAAATCAATTTGCAGTAATCGTGCCACATTTGTTGCTGTAGGCGGAGGGAACGGCTCCGGCCTTCACAAAACTGTTTCCTGGGACGATAACCGCAAAATTAAATCGGCCAGTGTTGGCCGCGCCACGGGCAGTGGATAAATACCAGAGCCTTGAAACAGTGAGCGTGATGAAGTGGGATCATTATGGTGCATGCGCCGCCCTAATTCAGTGCGGTGTTGCACAAATGTGCTAAATTGGGGAGAAATTTGTTAATTGGCACCTTGCCAGCGGGCAAATAAATCTTGCGGTAATTCAATGTCAAACTGATCGACCACCCGGTTTACCGTTTGATCGATGATGTCTTCTACGCTGGCAGGACGATGATAAAACGCCGGTACCGGCGGCATAATCACCGCGCCCATTTCCGCCGCCTGGGTCATCAGACGCAGATGGCCGATATGCAACGGGGTTTCGCGTACGCACAGCACCAGCCGGCGGCGTTCTTTCAGCACCACGTCGGCGGCACGCGTCAGCAGGCCGTCACTGTAGCTATTGGCAATACCGGATAAGGTTTTGATTGAACAGGGAAAAATCACCATACCGGCCGTTTTGAACGAGCCGGAAGAAATGCTGGCACCAATATCGCGCGAGTCATGCACCACATCGGCCAGCGCCTGCACTTCACGCAGGCTGAGATCGGTTTCCAGCGACAGCGTCTGTCGCGCCGCATTACTCATCACCAAATGGGTTTCCACCTCTGCGACGTCGCGCAATACCTGTAGCAGGCGCACGCCATAGATTGCGCCGCTGGCGCCGGAAATACCGATGATGAGTCGTTTCATAAAGCTGGCCTCTGCCAAGGAAAAATAGGATCAGGCAGACTTTGCCGCAATGGGGCTACATAAGCAAGTCAGGGAGGAATAATGCACCGCAGCGAACGCCGCGGTGCACTGTTTTGGTCAAGAATGAAACTTAACCTTCGTTGTGCATTTCCAGATTTTCGGCTTCGGTCTGACCACGTATTTCTTTGGCGTCGTCATTGCGCAGCGATTCCAGATACTCGAGGTAGCTCTGGTCGACGTCTTTGGTGACGTAGATACCGTTGAATACCGAGCATTCGAACTGGGTGATGTCCGGGTTCTCTTCGCGTACCGCTTCAATCAGATCGTCCAGGTCCTGGAAGATCAAACCATCGGCACCGATGATCTGGCGGATTTCGTCCACTTCACGGCCGTGGGCGATCAGTTCGTTGGCACTCGGCATATCGATGCCGTAGACGTTAGGGAAGCGAATTTCCGGCGCAGCGGAAGCCAGGTAAACTCGTTTCGCCCCGGCGTCACGCGCCATCTCAACGATCTGCTCTGAAGTGGTGCCGCGCACGATGGAATCATCCACCAACAGCACATTCTTGTCGCGGAACTCGGCACGGTTGGCGTTCAACTTACGACGTACCGACTTACGGCGCGCCTGTTGGCCCGGCATAATAAAGGTACGGCCAACATAGCGGTTCTTCACAAAGCCCTGACGGTATGGCTTATCCAGGATGCGCGCGATTTCCAACGCGATATCACAGGACGTTTCCGGGATTGGGATCACCACGTCGATGTCCAAATCTTCCCACTCGCGGGCAATCTTCTCACCCAACTTCTGCCCCATGCGCACGCGTGCGCTGTAGACCGAAATCTTGTCCATAAAGGAGTCGGGGCGAGCGAAATAGACGTATTCGAACAGGCACGGGTTGGTTTTCGGGTTCTCTGCACACTGACGAGTGAACAGTTGGCCCTTCTCGGTGATATACACCGCTTCGCCCGGCGCTACGTCGCGCAGGAATTCGAAGCCCAGCGTGTCCAGTGCGACGCTCTCGGAAGCCACCATATATTCATTGCGGCCATCTTCAAGCTGACGCTTGCCGATCACCAACGGGCGGATACCGTTAGGGTCACGGAATGCCAGCAGACCGTGACCGATGATCATCGCTACGCAGGCGTAAGCGCCACGCAGTTGCTGATGCATGGCGGCAACGGCGGTGAAAATGTTGTCGGATTCCAGCGGATAATGTTGGAAACGATCCAGCTCACTGGCCAGTACGTTCAGCAGGATCTCGGAATCGGAGGTGGTGTTGATATGGCGGCGGCCGCTTTCAAACAGCTTTTGGCGCAGCTCATGGGCGTTGGTCAGGTTGCCGTTGTGTGCCAGCGTCAAGCCGAACGGCGAGTTTACATAAAAGGGTTGAGCCTCTGAGGCACTGGAGCTGCCAGCCGTTGGGTAGCGCACATGGCCAATACCCATGTTGCCCTGCAAGCGCTGCATATGGCGTGCCTCAAACACATCCTTCACCAGACCGTTGGCCTTACGCAGACGGAACCCATTGTGGGCATCTATGGTGACGATGCCTGCGGCATCCTGGCCACGGTGCTGAAGCACCATCAACGCATCATAAATCGACTGGTTTACCGGCATAAAACCGGCGATACCGACAATACCGCACATGTTGTCTTTTCCTCATCAGCGCTACCGCCCCGGTAAATGGGTCGGCAAGAAACTCGACGTGCTCTGCAGGTAGTCAAAGAACCACCTGATGATGTAACTGAACTGGGGGATCAGCTGCGACTGTTTCCAGTCGGTACTTTGTGAGAAGCCGGTAAAGGTATCCAGGAAAAACAGTATCGCCGAAACGATCAACACGCCGCGCAGTGCGCCAAAACAGACGCCCAGCACCCGGTCGGTGCCTGATAACCCGGTTTTCTCTACCAGTGAGCTAATCACATAGTTAACAATAGCGCCTACGATCAGGGTCGCGATAAACAAGATGGCAATCGCGATGCCGTTTCGCACCAGTTCATCTTCAAAACGAGTGAAGTAGACCGCAAGGTAAGAGTAGAAATGGCTGGCAACAAAAAACGCACATCCCCATGTCACAAGTGACAATGCTTCGCGAACAAACCCTCGGATCAGGCTCACCAGAGCCGAAAATCCAATCACCGCTATAATGACGTAATCAATCCAGACCATGAACTATTCCAATGATGAATCGCCCCTGCATCCATTTCGCGGCGAATTCTAACAGAAAACGTAAACGTTTGCGTAGGGGTTTTCCTGCCCCGTTACAAATAAAAAGCGGCGATAAAAAAATTCCCAATCGCCGCGCCTATATAGGCCATTTCAGCTACGAAAGGCACATTATTTTTAATGATTATATCGGCATGACTCGATTATGGGGCACAGCATGCTGCGCCCCATAAACTTAACGTACGCCGTATGGCTTCACCTGACCGCTCAAACCACTGATCGAGTTCAACGCGGACAGAGAAGACTGCAGCTTCTGTTTTGAGGCATCCGGGCCGACGTAGATCCGGGTGATCTGGCCCTGTACCGGCGTTGATGGCACGGTAAAGGCGCGGTAACCGGACAGCCTGAGCGATGCCACCACCTCGTTCACCTTGGCAGCGTTCTTCAGCGCACCGAGCTGCACCACATAAGCCTGCCCTGCCGGCGCTTTCTCTTCCGCCGGTTTCTGCACGGGTGCAGGCTCAGGCTTGGGTACTGGCGTTGGCTCAGGTTTCACCACCGGCTTCGTCTCCACCGGTTTCGGTTGCGGTACCGGTTTTGGTTTCACTTCCACCGGCTTGGTTTCTACCGGTTTAGGCTTCACCTGCGGCTGCGGCGTCGGTTGTGGACGGGATTCGACCGGCGGGGTCACCAGCGTCGGCTGCTGCGTCGGTTGGCGAACTGCCTGCTGCGCTGCTGCCTCATTGGCCGCCTGCTGCTCAACCAGTGCGCCCGCGCCTTCCGGCGGCTGTGCCGGTAGCGGTTGGCTTACCGGTGGCACCACGTCGTTTTCTTCCACATCACCGGCCTTCGGCACCAACGGAATGGCGGCGAATTCGTCTTCATAATGTTTCTTTTTACCGTCCAGCAGCCCTGGCAGGATAATCACCCCCAGCGCGACCAAAATCACGGTACCGACCAATCGGTTTTGAAATTTACTTGCCACTCACACTCCCCGCTCGTCTAACGCCGCCATAACCTGTGCAACGGTGTGGAACGATCCACAGACGATCACAATATCCTGAATATCTGCGTCCTGCATAGCCTGACGCCAGGCAGTTTCGACATCGGCAAACTGCCGCGGTTCCGTCAAATATTGCGCCAACAGTTCGACGCTGGCCCCGCGCGGTCCGTCCAGCGGCGCGCAATACCACTCATCGACCTGCTCACTCAAACAGGCCAGGGTGCCGGCGATGTCTTTATCCGACAACATCCCCACCACCGCTCGCACCTTGCCGCCATTGCGCGGTAAGGTCGCCAGACGCCCGGCCAGGTAACCTGCCGCGTGGGGATTATGCGCCACGTCGAGGATCAGCATCGGATCGCGTCGCACAATCTGGAAACGTCCAGGCAATGTCGCCTGCTGCAAGCCGGTGAAGATCGCCCGCTCATCAATTTCCAACGCAGAAAAATGCAGCGCCGCCAGTGCCGTCGCCGCATTGGCTAACGGTACGTTGGGCATCGGCAAATCGGTCAGCAAGGTACCGCCGCCTTGCCACTGCCAGCGTTCGCCCTGTTCACTGAAGCTCCAGGCATCGCCGCGGCGATACAGTTGGGCACCCAGCGTTTCCGCCACCTGCCCAATGGTGGCCGGCATATCCGGTTCCCCCACCACCGCCGGTTTGCCGCTGCGGAAGATCCCGGCCTTTTCGCGGCCAATGCTTTCGCGATCGTTGCCCAGCCAGTCGGTATGATCCAGCGCAATGCTGGTCACCACTGCCACGCTCGGATCGACGATATTGGTCGCATCCAGGCGGCCACCCAGCCCGACTTCCAGGATCACCACGTCAAGCTTAGCCTGTTTGAACAGTTGCAGCGCCGACAGGGTGCCAAATTCGAAGTAGGTCAGTGAAGTTTCGCCCCGGCCCGCTTCAATGGCGGCGAACGAGCGGCAGTGTTCGGCCTCACTCAGTTCATCGCCCTGAATGCGCACCCGCTCGGTATAACGCACCAGGTGCGGCGAGCTGTAGACGCCAACGCGCAAACCGGCCGCCATCAGGATGGTTTCCAGGGTACGACAGGTGGTGCCTTTGCCATTGGTCCCGGCTACGGTAAATACCGTCGGTGCAGGAGTGAGTAAATCAAGATGCGCCGCAACGCGCTGTACGCGTTCCAGGCCGAGTTCGATCGCCTGGCTGTGCAGACGTTCCAGATAGAAAAGCCACGAGCTCAATGGCGACGTGGCTTGGGGAATTTGGTGGTTTTGCATGAGTCCCGTCACTGAACTTGGGTTCATTAATCCATCAGGGCACCACCCTCACCGCGGTAAAGGCGATGCTCTCCGTTATCAGCCGTCATTTAGCCACAAAATGGCGGCTGAACCCCGCGCCGATGGCTACCGGCGCGGGGAACCTATTGATCTCAGGCGTCGGCCTGATTTTCCTGCTCGGACACCGGCGCGGCCTCATCGAAATGCGGCTGCGGCTGGTTGGTCAGCTTGGAAAGGATACTCGCCAGGGTCTGACGCATTTCCGGACGGCGTACGATCATGTCGATCGCGCCTTTTTCAATCAGGAACTCACTGCGCTGGAAGCCCGGCGGCAGTTTTTCACGCACCGTCTGTTCGATAACGCGTGGGCCGGCAAAGCCGATCAGCGCTTTCGGCTCGGCGATATTGATATCACCCAGCATCGCCAGACTGGCGGAAACGCCACCCATGGTCGGGTCGGTCAGTACCGAAATGTACGGCAGACCACGCTCCTGCAGTTTCGCCAGTGCGGCACTGGTTTTCGCCATCTGCATCAGCGACATCAGCGCTTCCTGCATACGGGCACCGCCACTGGCTGAGAAACACACCAGCGGACAGTTGTCTTCCAGCGCCTGCTCAACCGCACGCACAAAACGCGCACCGACCACGGACGACATGGAACCGCCGATAAAGGCGAATTCGAACGAAGCAGCGACAATCGGCATACCGTACAGCGTGCCTTTCATTACTACCAGCGCGTCTTTTTCACCGGTCGCTTTCTGTGCGGCAACCAGGCGGTCTTTATACTTTTTGGAATCCTTGAACTTCAGAACGTCTTTCGGCTCCAGTTCGCTGCCCAGCTCCACTTCACTGCCTTCATCCAGCAGAGTATGCAGACGCATACGCGCAGTCATGCGCATGTGGTGGTCGCATTTTGGGCATACTTCCAGATTACGCTCCAGCTCGGCGCGGTAGAGAACCTGGCCGCAGCTATCGCATTTAGTCCAGACCCCTTCAGGAATACTTGCCTTGCGGGTTTGGGTGATGTTGCTCTTGTTAAGAATTCGTTCAATCCAGCTCATCGATGACCTTTCTGTTTGAACCTGGCAAATGCCAGTCCGCTGTTCATGCTTTAACAATCCCCCCGAAAACACCCCTAATGAAAAATGCCTGAGCAAAACGCGGCTAGCGCGCGCGAGGCACTGGTTTCAAGGTTGTTAACAGGAACAGACCATAAATGTCGCTCATTAAACCATATCGGCCCGACACTGTGGATAAAAAACTGGTCGAACCGACAGGTTAAGCGATGTTTTTACTGTTTTTGCTGGCGGGCAGCCGCGCGTTTATGGCGCCAAATTTCAATGATGCCCGGCAGAATTGAAACAATGATGATAGCCACGATCAACAGTTTCAGGTTTTCCTGCACGATCGGCAGATCGCCGAAGAGGTAGCCAGCATAAGTGAAGAGCAGCACCCAAACCAGTGCACCAATCACGTTGTAGGCTGCAAAATGGCGATAGGACATATGCCCCATACCGGCGACGAACGGCGCAAAAGTACGCACGATCGGCACAAATCGCGCCAGAATAATCGTTTTCCCGCCGTGTTTTTCATAAAACTGGTGGGTTTTATCCAGGTAGCTGCGGCGGAAAATTTTCGAATTCGGGTTACTGAACAGCTTTTCCCCGAACAGCCGGCCAATGGTGTAGTTCACCGCGTCACCCAGTATCGCCGCGCCTATCATCAACGCAACCATGGTATGTACATTCAGATCGTTGGTCGGCAAGGCCGCCAGCGCACCGGCAACAAACAACAGAGAATCACCCGGCAGGAACGGCGTCACCACCAGCCCGGTTTCGCAAAACAGGATCAGGAACAAAATGGCGTACACCCACATACCGTATTGCGCCACCAGTTCGGCCAGATGCACGTCAATATGCAAAATAAAATCAATTACAAACTTGATGATGTCCATAGGTTCTCTCTTTTACCGGGTGTCTCACCCACCCGGCAGCTACACAAGGGAGTAACGCGTCGGGCGCGCCAGTATTTAGTCGTCGGGTAAAAACAGTGGCCCCATTGGCGGCCGGGGTATGGCAAAGTGCTCAGGGTAATCAACGCTAACCAGGTATAACCCGTCGGCCCGCGCCGTCGCCGCAGCCAGATTACGATCCTTCAGCGCCAGTAATTCGGCCATCCAGTTCTCATCCTGATTGCCGCAGCCAATTTCCATCAGGCTACCGACAATGTTGCGAACCATATGATGCACAAAGGCATTCGCCTTGATATCTACCACAATATATTCGCCATAGCGCGTAACCTTAACGTGTTTTACGTTACGCCACGGCGTGCGTGACTGACATTGCACGGCGCGGAACGAAGTAAAGTCGTTCTCGCCCAGCAGCGCCTGCGCCGCCCTTTCCATCCGTTCGGCATCCAGCGGGTGATAAAAGTGGGTCATTCCCTTCTGCAATACCGCCGGACGATAGCGATGGTTATAAATAATGTAGCGATACCGACGCGCAGTCGCGCTGAAACGGGCATGAAAATCTTCATTCACGCCAGTCACCCAACGCACGGCGATATCCGGCGGCAGATGGGTGTTGACGCCCATCGTCCAGGCCGCGTCCTTGCGTTGCGCGGTAGTTTCGAAATGCACCACCTGACCGGTGGCATGCACTCCGGCGTCGGTACGTCCGGCGCACAACACGTTGATCGGCGCATCCGCTACCTTGCTCAACGCCTGTTCCAGACAGGCCTGCACGCTGGCGACTTCCTGCTGACGCTGCCAGCCGTAATACTGGCTGCCGTCATATTCAATCCCCAGCGCGATTTTCAACGTCGGCTGGATGGGCAAGACAACTTCAGACATCAGTACATCTGCTCCTGCACCAGACGTTCTGCGGTTTCGATCGCCATCAGCGCGCCGCCGAAACGCACGTTGTCTGCCACCGACCAGAACTGCAGGATTTCCGGAATACCATAGTCATTACGCAAACAGCCGACGCTCAGCGCATCGCTGCCAGAGGCTTCCGTCACCTGGGTCGGGTAGTCGTCTTCTTCGCTCAGTTGGATATCATCCACCTGCTCCAGCTCGCTGCGTGCTTCTTCCGCAGACATCGGGCGCAACGCCTCCAGGTGAACCACCTGCGCATGGCCGTAGAATACCGGTGACTGCACACAGCTAACGGAAATCGGCAGCCCTTCGTCCTGCAGCACTTTACGCACCTGATCGACAATCAAACGCTCTTCGCGCACGCTGCCCTGTTCGTCGGCCAGCAACGGCAGCAGGTTGAACGCCAACTGCTTGGCGAAAACGCCCGCTTCAGCCGGAATGCCGTTCAACAGGCGCGCACTTTGACCGGCCAGATCGTCGACCGCCACTTTGCCGCGTGCCGATACCGACATCAGGGTGGTGACGTGCAGACGGGAAAGCCCGGCCTGTTCGGTCAGCGGTTTGATCGCGGTCAGCAGTTGGCTAACCATGCTGTCGGCCACGGCAACGATATTGCGGTTACGGTAATCCGCCAGCACCTGTGGGTTCACCCCTGGAACCACCAGCGGCACGTCCGGCTCCAGCGCAAACAGGCCGCTGGTGTCGATCACCAGGCAGCCCATGTTGCCGGCTTCTTCCGCGTAGCGGGCCGAAGCCTCGGTTCCGGCAACGAAGAACGCCAACTGCGCCTGTGACCAGTCAAATTCTTCCGCGTTTTGCACCAGTACCGATTTGCCATTGAAGCGCACCGTGGCACCGGCACTGCGTTCACTTGCCAATGGATAGAGTTCGCCCACCGGGAACTGGCGTTCCTGTAATAATTCCAGCAACGCTTCACCTACCGCGCCAGTGGCGCCAAGCAGAGCGATATTCCAGCCGTCAGACATTGGGTTTCTCCAGAGTATTTATTCAAATGCAGATGGGCGGCTACTGCACCGCCCTGATAACAAAATTAGTCGCCGTGGCTTAAGAAAGCCTTATGCCGTCAGGAAACCCAGCTTGTGCAACAGCTCCGCACTGGCGCTGTCATCGCACTGGACGCGTAATGAAGACCATTCGCGGCGTTCCTGGTAATGCTTGCGCAGACGATCAAACTCGCCCGGTTGCCCGGCCACTTTGCGCAGCGGCGCATCATCGCGGCGCACATCATACACCAAGTGCATCAATCGTTTTAATTTGCCTTCATCCAGCGGCCCATTGAGTTGGATCTGGCTGAATTCGGGCACCGGCAGCAGCGAGGCCAGCTCTATCTGTTGCGGCTGGCCCAGGTGGCGGCTGAAGGCCTCAAACACCTGAGTGGTGCCGCGTGCCTTGCCTTCCAGCGTGTAACCGGCAATATGCGCGGTGCCAATATCCACCCGCGCCAGCAACGGCAGCGAAAGCTCCGGTTCCGGCTCCCACACGTCCAGCACGGTACTCAGTTTTTTGCCTTTCTCCAGTGCCTGCAACAGCGCAGCATTGTCCACCACCGCACCGCGACAGGCGTTGATCAGAATGCGATTGTCCGGCAACGCCGCCAGCAGTTCCGCGTCCACCAGATGCAGCGAGTTGTAAGGGCCGGATTTATTCAATGGCGTATGGAAAGTGAGCACATCGGCTTCCGCCACCAGCTTTTCCAACGGCCAAAACTCACCGGCATCACCGCGTTCAGCCCGCGGCGGATCGCATAACAAGGTACGGACGCCCAAGGCTTTCAGGCGGGCATCCAGGCGTGAGCCTACATTGCCAACACCGATAATACCGACGGTTTTATCCCGCAGTTGGAAACCATCGCGTTCGGCCAGCAGCATCAGCGCGGAGAACACATATTCCACTACCGCAATGGCGTTGCAGCCCGGAGCGGCAGAAAAACCGATGCCCTGCTGTTGCAGCCAAACGTCGTCTACGTGGTCGGTACCGGCGGTCGCGGTGCCGACAAAACCAATGCGGGTACCGGCCAGCAAGGCTTCATTCACTTTAGTCACCGAACGCACCATCAGCGCATCGGCATCGGCCAGCGCATCACTCGGGATCGGACGGCCAGGCACCGCCTGCACATTCCCCAAACGACTGAACAACTCAGTCGCGTACGGCATATTTTCATCAACCAGGATTTTCACTTATTGCTCCGACGGTTTACGGCTATTTCGCTGGGAAATAGTGTGCCACTGAATCATGCCCGACGAAAGCGCTCGGGGGTGGTACCGGCGATTTGCTGAAACATGACAATAAACGCCGAGGCCGAGCTGTACCCTACCTCCAGCGCCACCTCCTGCACGGTTTTTCCCTGTTCCAGCAGGGACACGGCATGCAGGAAACGCAAACGCTGGCGCCATTCGCTAAATGACATGCCTAGATCCTGTTGGCAACGCCGCGACAGCGTACGCTCGGTGGTATAGACCCGGGCAGCCCAGGCGGCGAGCGACGTATTGTCTGAAGGACAGTGTTCCAGCGCCTCCAGCACCGGTGCCAGGAATTTGTCTTCGGATGACGGCAGGTAGGTTTGTTGAACCGGCGACAGATGCAGTTGGTCGATCAGCGCCCGGCACAGCCTCAGGTCCTGTTTGCTCTGCGGGATATATTGTTTGCGTGCGTAAAAATCTTCGGCAATGGCGCGGAAAATGGGCGTCACGCTGACCAGACAGGGATCGACCGGCATCCCGGCGCACAGCGGCAACGCAATATCGACCATGCGGCACTGCGCCAGGCGCTGGTTATAACAAGAGTGTTCAATTTCTGCCGGCGCCCACAGCACAAACTCCGGCGGTGCCAGAAAACGCTGACCGCCGATGCGCAGCACCATAACACCGGCCTTGACCCACATCAGTTGCCCCCAACTGTGCCGATGCGGCTGGAACTCCGTGCGGGCATTGAACTCCTCGCAGCGGAACTGCACCGGTCGTGGTGCCGGGATCAGCGCTTCGGGGTAATGACGGATTTCTGGCATGGTTTCGTCCCGTGACTTGTCTTGTTTAGGGCAAATATTGTCTGGATATCACTATATATAATAAACCGGACACAGGTAAACTAGCCAGCATGTCCGTTGTTAATGAGAATAATTATCATGAATATGCTGTTCCCTCTGCTGGCGGTGTTGATTTGGTCAATTAATGCCGTGGTCAGCAAACTCTCCGCTACCGCCATCGATCCGGCCGCCATCTCCTTCTATCGCTGGTTACTGGCGCTGATCACGCTGACGCCTTTCGTGCTGCCCGGCGTGATCCGTCACTGGGCGGCAATACGCGCTAACTGGTGGAAATTAATGGTTCTCGGCATGCTGGGTATGGTGTTGTATCAGAGTCTGGCTTATTACGCGGCGCACAGCGTCAGCGCGCTGTTTATGGGCATTATTGTTTCCCTGATCCCGTTACTGACTATTCTGATCAGCATAGTGCTGCTGCGAGTGGCTCCTACGGTGGGCATCGCGATCGGCAGCCTGCTGTCGCTGGCCGGTTTGATCTGGCTGGTGAGCGCCGGCAATCCAGGTGAGTTATTGCAACATGGCATCGGCAAAGGCGAGTTGATGATGTTTGCCGCCACCGCCGCCTATGCGCTGTACGGCGTACTGACCAAGCGCTGGGCGATTGCGCTGCCGAACTGGCAGTCATTGTATGTACAGATTGTGTTCGGCGTGGTGCTGCTGCTGCCGAACTTCCTGATGGCGCAGGACGTTGCGCTGACCAGCCAAAATATTCCGCTGGTGCTGTTCGCAGGTATCCCGGCCTCGATCGTCGCGCCATATCTGTGGATCCACGGCGTGATGCGTCTGGGTGCCAATACCGCGTCGATCTTTATGAATCTGGCCCCGGTATTTACCGCCATCATTGCGGTGGTGTTCCTGCATGAACATCTGCATAGCTACCACTTGATCGGCGGCGGCATCACCCTGTTGGGTGTGATCCTGTCGCAGCGTCTGCGCACGCCGTTGGGCCGTAAGGCCAAGCAAACCGCAGAGTGTGAAAGTTAAGGCAGCAGTTGAAAACGCACCCGCACCAATAGGCCTCCCAGGGTGGCCGAGGTCAGGAGCTCCGGGCGGGTGCCGTGATAACGGGTGATGTCGCTGACCAGCGCCAGCCCCAAACCGGCACCGGGCTGATTGCCCACGTTATCCAGCCGATGAAACGGCTGCAGCGCCTGCGCCGTATCCTGTTCGGCAATGCCTGGGCCGCTGTCTTCAATTTCCAGTACGCACTCCCCAGCCAGCTTATCGATGCTTAACCGGGCCGTGACCGTGCCCTGATTCGGGGTGTATTTCAGCGCATTGTCCAGCAGGTTGGCACAGAGTTCGGTCAGCAGCAGTGCCTCCCCTCCAACCCAACAGACAGATTCCCCCTCATATCCCAGATCAATACGTTTGCTGCGTGCCTGCGGTAACCGCGAAAAACAGGCATCGCGCAGTACCTGCGCCAGATTCACCGGCTGCAACTTGTGGTCGGCAAGATGTTCATGGGCTTTGAGCCTGGAGAGATAGAGCAGACGATCGGTCAGCGCCACGGTGTTATCCAGCGTGGTGCTCATCGCCAACAGACTTTCCCGCCACTGCTCCGGTTTATCACTGGCCAGCGCTACCCCCACCTGGGTTTTCAGCACGGTTAACGGGGTGCGTAACTGGTGCGAAGCGTCGGCGCTGAAACGTTCCTGACGCGCCACCATCAGCCGCAGTCGTTCAATATAACGGTTGAATGCCAGCAACAGCGGCTGCATTTCCGACCAGGGCAACACCATCGGCAACGGCGTCAGTTCGCCCGGATCGCGTCGCAGCATAATGCCGGAAAGTTTGCGCATCGGCTTAAGCACCCGTTTGAGTAGCGCAAAGGCCAGGATCATGGTCAACACCACCACCGTTCCCTGGCTGAGCAAGGCGGAAAGCATCATTTGCCGCGCCAGATAGCGGCGCGATTCCAGCGTCTCCGCCACCAGAATGGTCGCCATGCCCATCACACCCGACTCGTTGACCGGCTGATACAGCGCGGCTACGCGGATCGGCCGGCCACGATATTGGGCATCATAAAAATGCACCAGCGCCGGATACAGACTGGAACGCAGGATATGGGGCGGCATCGGCGGCAAATCGTTATAGCCTGAAATACTGTCGCCCTGCGGGGAGATCACTTCGTAATAAAGCTGATCGTTCATGTTGCGCTCGAAACTGTCGAGTACCACATAGGGCACGTCCGCTTCCAGCCGACCATTGCGCACCACCAGCCGCTCCGCCACGGTGCGCGCCGAAGCCAGCAGCGTGCGATCGTAGGCCAGCGTGGCAGCATTCATCGCGCTAAAGTAGTGGGTATATATCGAGATGCCGCCCAGCACCAGCAGCGGCAGGCCAAAGAACAACAACAGTTGATAAAACAGTGAGCGTGGCGCGTTAAACCACCTCATTGCAAAGCTCCAGGCTGTAGCCCAGACCACGCAGGGTGATGATCGCCACATTGCTGCCCTGCAGCTTTTTCCGCAGCCGATGAACGTACAGTTCGATGCTTTCCGGGTTGGCTTCATCAGACAGGGTAAATACCTGTTCAAACAGCTGCTGTTTGGCAACCGGGCGGCCACGCCGGTGGATCAAGGCGGTCAGCACCGCCAACTCTCGGGGCGTCAACTGCAGCGGTTTGTCGTCGAGCTGGAAATAACCTTCATCGTGATAGGTCAGCGCACCATACTGCAGCGCCTGCTGGGTAACGCCGACGCTGCGGCGCAGCAACGCCCGAATACGCGCTTCCAATTCATCGAGTTCAAACGGCTTGGTCAGGTAGTCATCGGCCCCCAGATTCAGCCCTTTGACGCGATCGGCAACGTCGGTTCTGGCCGTCAGCAACAGCACCGGCAAATCCTGCCCGCGTTTACGCAGCCGAGCCAGCAGTTCCAGACCGTTCAGCCGCGGCAACGCCACGTCCAGCACCACCAGCGCATAGGTTTCGTTTAACAACATGTGGTCGGCCGCCAGCCCGTCCGGCGCGACGTCGACAGCAAAACCGACGCCGGTCAGCGCCTTTTGCAGCCAGTGGGATAACTCGGGATGGTCTTCAACCAATAACAGACGCATGTTTCCATTCCATTGATTTATCTATGCCTATGCCCTAGGTGAAATAACCACCAGGCCAGGATGACGGCCAATTAACATATTTATAACAGCAGGATGGCATGGAAAACGCGGGGAAAGAAGGGTTACGCCGGGCCAGTTTTGGGAGCTGGGGCACAATTGCAACATGGAATAAACCACAGTCGGCCAGCAACTGCGGTTTATTGCGTTGGTTCGCCGTTATTTTTTTCTATCGGCCAGGGCGATATCCAACACCGGCTGCAATTTGGCTGGCGTGAACGGAGGGGAAACCAAGACCGAGCGATTATTGGCAGCAAAAACAATATCAATGCCGGTAATACAGGCAGTCATATGGCAAACGTATTTATCGCCTTTGGGATCGGCGAAATGCAGCTCAAAAACGCCGAGCTCCGGGCGCAGACGTTTCAGCCGGCACTCACCTTCATCGCCATAAATGTCGGCATACGCCGACGGCAACATCTTGATAGCTTTAACTTTATTGCTGTCCCTGCCACCGAATAACTTCCCTAATGAAAACATAAACGCACACCTGTCATGATTTTATTTTTAGACATTTTATCCCAAGGTCGAAAAGGCAAAAATGATATTACGCAGACTTTAAGCAAGGTTTACGGGCTGTTATTGCCCCGTGGCATGTGTTAGCGCAACAGTCAATTTGGCCACTCAGTACGACATTATAACTCCAGGCAGGAGATGCGTATCACATCCCGGAAACTTTTCCGTCGGTTGAAAGGTAAATGAAAGGTTGTTGATTTAACAATCCAGCAACCCGTATCGGCGGGGATCCGCACCGACTGAAAAATACCTTGGGGAAAGCAATGAAAAAAATAATCACCCGCACTCTGACCGCCACCGCCCTGCTGCTGGCAGCCAATCAGGCCTTTGCCGTCGAAGCACCGAAACGCACCGAATGTATCGCCCCTGCCAAGCCCGGCGGCGGATTTGACCTGACCTGCAAGCTGATTCAGGTTTCGCTGCAGGAAACCAAAGCCATCGATAAACCGATGCGCGTTACCTACATGCCCGGCGGCGTTGGCGCAGTAGCCTACAACGCCATCGTTGCCCAACGTCCGGCAGAGTTCGGCACGGTTGTCGCCTTCTCCGGTGGCTCGTTGCTGAACCTGTCACAAGGGAAATTCGGCCGCTACAACGTGGACGACGTGAAATGGCTGGCCGCCGTCGGTACCGACTACGGCATGATCGCGGTCCGTGCCGACTCGCCATACAAAACCCTGAAAGACCTGATGGACGCCTTCCAAAAAGATCCGAACAGCGTGGTGTTCGGCGCGGGTGCCTCGATCGGTAGCCAGGACTGGATGAAAACCGCCCTGCTGGCGCGTGAGGTCGGGGTCGATCCTCACAAGATGCGTTACGTGGCATTCGAAGGCGGCGGCGAGCCGGTTACCGCATTGCTCGGCAACCACATTCAGGCAGTTTCCGGCGATCTGAGCGAAATGGTGCCTTACCTGCAGGGCGACAAAATTCGCGTGCTGGCGGTGTACTCGGATCAACGCCTGCCGGGCCAGTTAGCCAATGTGCCGACCGCCAAAGAGCAAGGCTTCAATCTGGTATGGCCGATTATCCGCGGTTTCTACGTTGGCCCGAAGGTCAGCGAAGAGGAGTACCAGTGGTGGCTCGACACCTTCCAAAAAATGATGGCAACCGACGAGTTCAAAAAACAGCGCGATCTGCGTGGTCTGTTTGAATTCAACCTGGCCGGCAAGGAACTGGATGCCTACGTGAAAAACCAGGTCAATCAGTACCGCGAACAGGCCAAAGTTTTCGGTCTGGCCAAGTAACCGGAGGCTACCATGAGCGATCGCATTTTCGCCGGTTTCTGGCTGCTGCTGTGCATTGGCGGCCTGTTTATCGGCTGGGGTATTCAGAGCGAATACAGCTACGAACCGCTGGGCCCCCGTCCCTTCCCGCTGGCGATTCTCAGCCTGATGGCGCTGTGCGCGGCGTTACTGCTGCTGAACAAGCCGCAGGTGGTTGAATGGCCGCATAACAAGGTGATGCAACGCCTGCTGGTGCTGGTCATTTCGCTGGTGCTGTACGCCTGGGGCTTCGAATGGCTGGGCTTCCCACTGGCAACCGCACTGCTGACCTTCAGCATTGGCCTGCTGTTCCAGGCCAGCCTGAAAGCGGCATTGGTGTCCGGCGTGGTGATGGGCGTGGCGCTGTATTACGCCTTTGACCGCTTACTTGATGTGACACTGCCACTCGGCGTTTGGCTGAGCTAACGGGGGCGATGATGGAAACCTGGATGTATTTGTCTCAAGGGTTCGAGGTGGCATTGGTGCCACAGAACCTGATTATCGCCCTGATCGGCTGCTTCGTTGGCACCATTGTCGGCCTGCTGCCGGGGTTGGGGCCAATCAACGGCGTGGCTATTTTGTTGCCATTGGCGTTCGCTCTCAAACTGCCGGCCGAGTCCGCGTTGATCCTGCTGGCGACGGTGTATATCGGCTGCGAATACGGCGGTCGCATCTCCTCGATACTGCTCAACGTGCCGGGTGACGCGGCGGCGATCATGACGGCCCTGGACGGCTATCCGATGGCGCAACAGGGGCGCGCCGGTGTGGCACTGTCGATCTCGGCGGTCAGCTCTTTCGTCGGTTCGATGATCGCCATCGGCGGCATTATCCTGTTCGCCCCGCTGCTGGCACGCTGGTCGCTGGCGTTCGGCCCGGCGGAATATTTTGCCCTGATGGTGTTCGCCATCGCCTGCCTGGGCAGCATGATGAGCCAGAACCCGCTGAAGTCGCTGCTGGCGGCGCTGATTGGCCTGGGGCTGGCGACGGTCGGGGTCGATGCTAACACCGGCGTTTATCGCTTCACCTTCGACAGCGTTCATCTCTCCGACGGCGTGCAGTTTATCGTGGTGGTGATCGGCCTGTTCTCGGTCAGTGAAATCCTGCTGATGCTGGAAAGCACCAGCACCGGGCAGAAGCTGGTGCGCAAAACCGGTCGCTTACTGTTTAATCGCAAAGAGGCTGCCGAATGCGTTGGCCCCACGCTGCGCTCTTCGGTGATCGGTTTCTTCGTCGGCATTTTGCCGGGCGCGGGTGCCACCATCGCCAGTGCGCTTACCTATATGACCGAAAAGAAAATCAGCGGCAACAGCGACACCTTCGGTAAAGGAGATATCCGTGGCGTGGCGGCTCCTGAGGCGGCCAATAACGCTTCGGCCTGCGGCTCGTTCATTCCGATGCTGACGTTGGGCGTACCGGGTTCCGGTACCACGGCGGTGATGATGGGCGCCCTGACGCTGTACAACATCACACCCGGCCCGGCGATGTTCACCGAGCAGCCAGATATTGTCTGGGGGCTGATCGCCGCACTGCTGATTGCCAACGTCATTTTGTTGATTATGAACCTGCCGTTGGTTGGTCTGTTCACCCGCATGCTGACCATTCCGCTGTGGTTCCTGGTACCGGCGATTGCCGCAGTGTCGGCGGTCGGTGTTTATGCGGTGCACAGCACCACCTTTGACCTGCTGTTGATGGTCGGACTGGGGGTGTTTGGCTACATCCTGAGGAAAATGCACTTCCCGATGTCGCCGTTGATCCTGGGCTTCGTGTTGGGAGAGATGCTGGAGCAGAACCTGCGCCGTGCGCTGTCTATCAGCAACGGACAGTTTGGCATCCTGTGGAGCAGCAGCATCGCGCAAACCTTGCTGGTGTTGGCGGTAGCCGTGCTGGTACTGCCGCTGGTGTTGCGCATAGTGCGCAAACGTCGCCAAACGGTGGAAGCGGCCAAGGCCGAATAAGTCAAAGGGCGGGGTTATTCCCGCCCTTTTCAGTTAACGCTTAATTTCAGCTATCGCCCGTTCCAGGGCCGCAATATCATCATCGGCCAGCAAGGGCTGCACGCGGGCAAAATCTTCCGCCGACAAATCATAAATACGCAAAGCCAATAACCGGGCGATGGTCTGCGGGCTAAACCGCAGCTTGATTGGCCGTGCCGGATTGCCGCCCACGATAGCGTAAGGTTCAACATCCTTGGTCACAATACTGCCTGCAGCCACTATCGCCCCTTCCCCAATGCTCACACCCGGCATCAGCATCGCCCGCATCCCGATCCAACAACCGTCCCCTAACCGGGTGTCGCCCCTCGGCTGATAGGAAGCCAGAATGCTTTCCATCATCGGATACAGGCAGAACCAATCGGCACGGTGAGTATGATTACCCCCCATCAGGATCACGGCCTCGGCGGCAATGCAGACATAATCGCCGATCAGCAATTGGTCTATCGCCCCTAGCGGCTGCCACTGTTGGCTGACCTCGTCCCCGTGCAAATAACGCACCACGGAGCGTTCAAAGCCGTCATCCAGGTAGTCGCTGTAATAGCTGTGGGTCCCTTTGACGATAATATTGGGGTTGGTCACCGTTTGGTGCAGCAGTTCTGTTTTTGACCAGTGTTTTTCAGTCATGGCGCTTTCTCTATATTCATTGCAAGAGCCACAGCCTAAAGTCTGTGGCAGTGTTTTTTGGTCGCAAAACACTGCCGGACTAAGCGATTAATGCCCGTTTTAATCTTGGGTTATTGGTCATTATTGCCTCCAAATCTCGGCATAATGCTAACAAATCAGGCCTCGGCCGTCTTGTTTTTCAACATCAGCACCCCGCCCATCACCAGGGCGCTGCCGAGCAGTTGTAACGAGTTCATGTTTTCCCCCAGCAGGAAATAGGCGATCACCGCCGTGAACACCAACTCCAGCGACAAAATCAGGTTCGCTACCGCCAGCGGCAGGGTTTTCAGGCTGATGTTGTACAAACCAAACCCCAACAGCGTCGGGCCTGCGGCCAGCGTCAACAGCAACAACCAACCGCGCCACTCGATGCCCTGAACGCCCTCTGAAAGGAACCACAAAGAACCGGTCATGCCGTGGAATGCCGCCAGCGGGTATAACGTCAGCGCAATGTTGAACAGCCACTGATAGACGGCGGAAAAACCGAACACGTACAAAATGGTATTCCACACCGGATAATGGCGTTCAGTCGCCACCCGTCCGCCCAGCGTGTAGAGGGTATAACCGATGCCGGACAGCATACCGACCAACAACCCCAGCAGGTTGAAATGGCTGTTGCCCATGCTGTCACCGTTGCTGACCAGAAAACAGCCGCCCAGGCTGACCACAATCACCACCAACTGGCGCAGGTTCAGGCGTTCGCTGTAGATCATCCAGCCGAGGAAAACGGTAAAACCCACCGAGCAGTAAGTCAGGATGGTCGCCACCGACGCGCCGTTCAGCGCCACCGACAGCGTCCACAGGCTGTTGAATACCGCCAACAGCAGGCCATAACAGGCATAAAACGGGATCTGGGAACGCCGTAAGCGTGCCCACTCAGGCTTGAACAGCAACAACGCCGGTAATAAAACCAGCGCCACCAATGCCGCTCGCCAAAAGGCCAGCACAAAGGTCGGCAGGTGATAATACTGCGTCAGCACGCGGATAATAATGGCGGTAAAAGCCAGCAACATGGCGCTGATAATGGCAATCACATAACCCTGACTGCTGCCCTGTAAAATGCGCGCGCCGGGGAAAACCGGCCTGACTGAAACACCCGATGGTAATGACATGACACCCTCAAAAAAACGGCGGTAATAGACTCAGGCAGAGATTCTAACGCCGCGCGATTTTGCCGCCAGAGCCACTTTCCCCCGATGTTATACAGGCCACTTTTATCCGCTTGAAGGCCTGCTGCTATGGGGTATAGTAAAAAGTGCCACCAACTACCGAGCCAATTTTGCATGCATATTCCGTTAGACCGTCAGCAGGATGTTCCGCTGTATCTGCAAATTGAGGAGGCGTTGCGGCGGGCAATCCTGAGCGGCGTATTTGTTGATGGTGACAAACTGCCCTCCACGCGCCAGCTTGCCGGCGAATTGGCCGTCAGCCGGTTGACGGTGGACAACGCCTATGCCGAATTGGCAGCCAAAGGCTTTTTACGCCAGCGACGCGGCAGCGGTGCCTATGTCCAGCACCCGCTGGCACAGCCCGCACAGCCACAACCGGCAACCGATGTCCCTTTCCCGGCGGAGCGTTTTACCACCCTGACCTCACGGCTGGATGGTTACCCCGATATCCCGCTGCCGGACAGCATCATCAACTTTGCTGCCGGTGTCGGCAGTCCGAAAGTTTTCCCACAGGAAGAGTTCCGCAAGATCTTGCTGTCGGTGCTCAGCCGCCATGCGGAAGAGGCTTTCAGCTATGGCGAATACTGTGGCTACTACCCGCTGCGCGATACGCTGGGAAGGATCCTCACCGCGCAGGGCATTCCGACCCATGCGGAACAATTGCTGATCACCAACGGTTCACAACACGCCATCAGCCTGATTGTGCAAAGCCTGCTGGAGCCGGGCGATACGGTGATCGTCGAACAGCCGACCTACGCCGAAGCCCTGGGGCTACTGCGCCTGCACCGCATCAATATTGTCACCATTCCCAGCGATCGGCACGGCATGCTGGTTGACCAACTGCCCGCCCTGCTGGAAAAACACCGGCCGAAGCTGATTTACACCATACCCAATTTCCATAACCCTACCGGGCGCTGCATGAGTGAAGCCCGGCGGCGTCGCCTGTTGGCACTGGCTCAGCATGCCGGGGTGGTGATCCTCGAGGACGATTTTGTCGGCGATTTGCGCTACAACGGCAAGCAATTGCCCTCGCTGCGGGCCCTTGCGCAGCCGGGGGCGGTGATTTATGTCAGCACATTTTCCAAAATGCTGTTGCCCAGCATGCGCATCGGCTATCTGGTGGCGGACAGCGAACACTATCAACGCATCGCCCGGTTGAAACACGTCGACAGTTTTACCAGTTCCAATCTGATCCAGCGCGCGCTGGACGCCTTCGTCACCATCGGGCGCTACGACAAGCAACTGCGGCGTGCCGGACGAGTCTATCGCCAGCACCGGGATGTGATGGTCGCCGCATTACAGCAGCAACTGCCGCCAGGCTGCCGGTTTGAAACGCCGGAGGGCGGACTGTTTATCTGGCTGACGCTGCCCGCCGCCGTCAGCACCGAAGTACTGATGCCGGTGGCCTGGCGACAAGGCGTGACTTTTGCACGCGGAGAGTGTTTTTATGCCGAGGAACAGCGTGGCGCGCACGGCCTGCGATTGAATTTCGCCGCCAACACGCCGCCGCTGATTGAAGAAGGTATCGCCCGGCTATGCCGGGCGATTAGTCAGGTGATAGCAGCAGAATAAACCGGTGATTACAGCCCGGCCCACCACAGCCGCAGCTTCATGCCCCAATAGCTGGTCCAGCCGGTGGTGCTCTGCACCACCTGGCCTTTGGAGATAATCACCAGCGTCGGGGTAACGCCGATTTGCCACTGCGCCGACAGCTCGCCACGCGGGTCGTTAACCACCGGCAAGGTCACCCTCTTACCTGCCAGCCACCTCGCCACCTGAGCATCGTCACCGGAGCGCAGCGCTACGGTCAGCACGTTGTCGCCCTCGCCGACCAGTCTGGCAACATAGGGCGTGGTGAAGCGGCAAACACCGCACCAGCTGGCCCAGAAATAGACCAGCAAGGGTTTATCCTGACTGAGCTGTGCCAGTGACACCTGCTCACCACTCAGCGTCGTCAGGAGCTGCGAATCGAAGGCTGGCGGAGCCTGCGGTGCACGCAGCCAGTCCATGCCGAACGCCGCCACCAGGACAATCAACAGCAGGATCAGCAGTTCCCGCGCCCAACGCCGCAGCCTAGCCATTTTTGACCTTCGCCAATTGCTGTTTCACCATCGCCTCCAGCTCCTCGTAAGACACTGCCCCCGGCAACATCTGATCGCCGATCAGCGTTGCCGGCGTCCCCTGCACGCCCAATTTTTCTGCCAGCTCCATGTTAGTGCGCAGCGTGGTCATGCTCAGCTCACTGGGCGCCACTTCTTTCACTCCGGTTTTCTGCTGGGCAGCGGCAATGCTGGCGGTGTCGTGGAAACCTTTTTTCGCCATCAGCCGCTGGTGTAACGCCCAAAACTGGTCCGGATGCTGCTGCCAGGCAGTCAATGCCACCCGTGCCGAACTGACCGAGCTTTCGCCCTTGAACGGCAATAATTTCACCACCAACGCGACGTCCGGGTATTGTTTGACGATCTTCTCCAGCATCGGATCAAAACGCTTGCAGTACGGGCAGTTGTAATCGGTAAAGGTCACCAGCGTCAGTTTGGCGTTGGCCGCCCCCAGACGCGGGCTGGCCGGGTCTTCATACAGGGCTTTGGCGTTTTGCTTGATCGCCTGGCTGATTTGCTGGCCGGCGGTTTGCTGCTGCCAGGCATCGACCGCCTGCGCCAGAATATCCGGGTTCGACACCAGCGTTTCGCGGATCAGCTCTTTAATGCGGACTTCCTGTTCCGGAGTAAATGGGGCAGCGGCCCAGACAGGGGTGGCGATCAGCATCAGTAAAATCATTAATTTTTTCATTGTGAATTTCCTTTGGCGGCGGACAGGGTTTGCAATACGGCATCGCGGGTCAACAGTGGGGACAACACCACGCCGTCGCGGCTGCCGGGGCCATAAATTTGATTAAAAGGCACGGCGACGCTGCCGCGTTGTTGCAGGAAGGCGCTAATTTCGGCCGATGGACGGCTCCAGTCCCCCCGCAGGGCGACAACGTCCTCGGCGCTCAGCGCTTTTTGCACGTCATCGCGCAGCAGTACGTTGAATTTGTTGGCTTTACAGGTCACGCACCAGTCAGCGGTGACGTCGACAAACACCCGTTTGTTCTGGGCCAGCGCCTGGGTGATCGCCTCCTCGCTCAGCGGTTGCCAGGCCACATTGTCGTGCAGCGGCTGACGCCACAGCCCGGCGGTCAGCGAACCGGCCAATAGCACCACCCCAACCAGCACCAGGGTAGCGGCTGCCAGCTTGGCCGCCAGGCGAACCCCGTGTTGCCAACCGACCGCCAGCAACAGGGCCAGCAGCGCGATAACACCCACCACCAGCGTTGGGACGCCACCGATATGGTTGGCCATCAGGCTTAGCAGCCACAACGAAGAAGCCAGCATCAGCAACCCCATCACCAGCCGCAGGCTGTTCATCCAACGCCCCGGACGAGGTAAACGCAGTGCCAGCGCCGGCCAGGCGGCAATCAACAGCCAGGGCAGGCTCATCCCGATGCCCAGCGCGACAAACATGCCCCACAGCACCGGCAGCGGTGCTGCCAGAGCAAAGGCCACCGCGGTACCCAGGAAAGGCGCGGAACATGGCGTCGCCAGTAAGGTAGCGAAAGCGCCCTGCCAGAAATGCCCACTCAGGCCACGGCCGTTATGGGTCGCCAGTTTGGTGTTCAGCGAAGAGGAAAGTTGCAGATGGAACAGGCCGAACAGGTTAGCGCTGAATAACAGCGTCACCAGCACCATAAAACCGATAAACCACGGGTTTTGGAACTGAATGCCCCAGCCAAGCGCCTGGTTGCTCAGTCGCAGCAGCGTCATCAGCAACGCCAGCGCCATAAATGACGCCACAATGCCGAACGACGAGGCCAGGAACTGTAGCCGAATACTGTGCCGATCACGCTGTTCGACCTGCAAAATCGAGCCCAGTTTGATGCCTAATACCGGCAACACGCACGGCATCAGGTTGAGGATCAGGCCACCGGCCAGCGCCATCAGCACCGCCTGCCAAAGTGAGAAGCTTGCCGCAACGGGAGAGGCCAGTGGCCCTTCAATAGGTAACGTCACCTGCTGCGCCACGCCGCCGTCACCGATCACCAACGTCAGGGTTTTGCCACGCAGATCCGGTGCGCTATCGCCCCAGCCATCACTAACCGGCACCCGCGCGAACATCCGGGTTCCGTCACTGCTGACATTCGGCTTGCCGAGGTCAGCATCCTCCAGCGTATCGAAGAACAGCTCAGGCTGCTGCCAACCGGCGGCTCGCTCGGCGCTGATCTGCAGTTCCCCGTTCTGATAACCGGCTTTAATACTCTCCACCAACCCATCGGCAATAGGTACCTGCCCCATTGCCTGGGCAAAGTCATGGGTAAACTGCGCGTCGGACGGCGCGTCCAGATCCAGACTGAACGGATAGTCGGTCAAAATGCAGACGTTGCTGCAGGTAGACAGCGTCAAGGTGCCCGCCAACTGACGTGGCACCGCGCCTTTCATCACCATCGGCAGCTCAACCCGGTCGTGATAACCCTGGGTGGAGATGCCGGCAACGTCAAAACGCTGCGGCGTTGGCCAGTACCAGGTTGCCGGCGGTGGATTACCCTGCCAGGCGATGGTCGGCGCAATACCGCCTTCCCCCGGCGAACGCCAGTAGGTTTTCCAGCCTTTTTGCAGCTCTATGCCCAGCAGCAAACGGGTTTCCCCGCTGTGCGAGGTATCGGCGCGCAGCCGCACCTTGGCGTGATCGTTAGTCGGGCTTTGTAGCCAGCCGCTGTCCGCCGCCTGCAAAGCAGGTAGCCACAGCAGTAACAGGCAGGCTAATGCCGACCTGATGATATTTAACATGTTTTTTCTCCATAAATGAATCAATCACCAAAACAGACGGGCGATGAACTCATTCACGGAATACGCATAATCGCAGATGTACCCTGAGGGTGGTGGGGGAAATAACTCTGGGAGGGGGAATGCGCAGACGCGCGGCCACGGTCGGGGCCAACAGCACCAGCAACATACCCAGGCCGAACAGCAGGGTTTCGAACATTACCGGCGGCGAGGCCAACAGGGATTTTGCACTCAATTCGCAGGGAGTGGGTTGCAGTTCAGCGGCGTCATCGGTGGCAGAGGTGAGAGTGCTGACGGCAGGCAGGCCCATCACTTGCTGCAACGCATGCAGGCTCGCCATGCGCTGAGTCATGCAGGTCAGCACCACCAGGCAAGCCAGGCATAAAAACCATTTCGCAATCCGCTGCTGTTTAACCATGCCGTCCTCAATTCCAAGTCTGCGCTTATCTTAGCGGCGCAGACGCTTTTAGCAATGTTTTGCCTGTAAAGAAATGTCTGAGGACGGTATTGGTCGCGGCCGTTTACAGGTATCATAAGAACAATCCTGCGCTTTTCGCCGGGTACGACGATTTTCTACACAGCGAAGGACAGGTGATATGCAACCTTTGAGTGGACCGGGCACCCCGATCGCCAGCGATCGTTCCCCTAGCCCGGACAAAACCACCACCACTGACGGTAGCCCGCTCTCCCCGGCACAACGCACGACGCTGGAGAAGCTGGTCGTCAAGATCATGGCGCTCAGCCCGGCCAAGTCCGCAGAGATCTGGGTCACGCTGCGTCATGACCTGCAAACGGACAACAACAGTGAGCTACTGGCACGCCATTTCCAACCGGCCGAGCAACTGTTGCAAAACCGTCTGGCGCAGGTGCAGCAGAGCCATGCCAACCGCCAACTGTTGCAGCAACTCACCGATCTGCTGCCGCAGGGCAATAACCGCCAGGCCGTCAGCGACTTTATTCGCCAGCAGTTTGGCCATACGGTGCTGAGTCAATTGAGCCACCCGCAGTTGCAGCAGGTACTGAACCTGTTGCAGACCGGCAGCCTGACCATCCCGCTCCCGCAACAAACCACCACCAGCGATCGTCCGCTGTTGCCTGCCGAACATCAGAGCTTGCAACTGCAGGTGACCAAGCTGAGCGCCGCCACCGGCGAATCACCGGTCAAAATTTGGCAGACGCTGTTTGATCTCAGCGGGGTCAAAACCAACGATCCGCTGCCGGCTCGTCATTTCCAACTGCTGAATCAGTTTTTGCAGGTGAAGGTAGCGCTGAGTCCACAAACCGCACCGACGCTGAACAACCTGTTGGCCGCACTGAAACATCCTGCGGATCCGCAGGAGCAGCAACAGTTGAATGACTACTGTCAGTCACGTTTTCACTGCAATGCCGGCGCACCGCTGACCCATCCGCAGATGAGCGACCTGATCAACCAGCTGTTTGCGCGTCGTCTGGAAAAGACTGGCCCGGCACAGCCGCTGTCCGGCAGCCACGCCGAACCGCAGCCGTTGCTCAACCCACTGATTGCCGCCCTGCCCCAACCGCTGCAAAAAGCGCTGAGCAAACCGGCCGTGGTGTTGATCCTGTTTATTCTGGTGCTGGCTCTGGTATTGGCGCTGGTGTTTTAACCCCTCAGGCACAGCCGCAGTCTTCGCCAATAGCACTTCCCTGCAGCGAGCCCGGCTGTTCACCGGTGGCCAATGGATGGCCATCGCGTAGCCAGAAGTCCAAACCACCAATCAACTCCTTCACCCGAAATCCTTGCAGCGCCAGCTTGTACGCCCCCTTGGTGGAGCCGTTACAGCCAATGCCATCGCAATAAGTGACATAGACTTTATCGCGCGCCAGATGCGCCGTACCGGCCTCGTCAATCAGGCGATGGGGCAAACTGATGGCACCAGGAATATGTCCGGCCGCGTATAGGGCTTCCGCACGGGTATCAATCACCAGGATCTCACTGACGCCGTTGCGCAGATCTTCCGCCACGTCCCACGCATCTGCGTAATAACTCAGCTTCGCGGCCAGATAATCCAGACTCTGCGCCGCCGTCCCCGGTGGAAAGGCCAAAACCAATGAAGATACCGCCATGTAATTCACTCCTGTTGATAAACACTGATGACAATATTGCCTGATTTTGGTCTTATGATTGATACCCATTTTCGCCCATTGATAAGTCCCATTATGGCCAGCACGCTACTCACTCTTTTTCACCTGCCGGAACACGCCAACGGGACCTTACGTGAGCGCGTATGCAGCACGCTGCGCCGGGCTATCCATAACGGGACGTTGATCAGCGGGCAACGTTTGCCCTCATCCAGAGTACTGGCGGCAGATTTAGCGATCTCACGCGTGACCGCCGAGGCGGCCTACGGCCAACTGGAGGCCGAGGGCTATCTACAGCGCCGGGTGGGTCAAGGCACCTTCGTGGCGGCTGGCATCGTCAAATCAGTGCCTGTAGCCAAAGTCAGCGGCGAGCCGCGTCTGTCACTGCGCGGCCGACAGATCGTACAAACCGGGGGCTGTCGCGATCCCCAACAGCCCTTGCCCTTTGCCGCCGGTTCGCCGGATCTCCGCGCCTTCCCGCTAAAACTGTGGAAACAGCTCACCGCCCGGCAGTTAAGCCTGCGGGGCGAAACCCTGATGCGCTATGGCGATCCACAAGGTTATCTGCCGTTACGCGAGGCCATAGCCGGTTATATCAGCCAAGCGCGTGGCGTTAATTGTGATGCACAACAAGTGCTGGTACTGACCAGCTCACAGCAGGCCCTGCAGTTGATTGCCACCCTGCTGTTGGATCACGGTGATAAGGTTTGGATGGAAGAGCCCGGTTATCGCGGAGCCAGGAACGCCTTTACCAGCGCTGGCGCCGAGCTGGTACCGGTCAGCGTTGATAAGGCCGGGATACAGCAGGATGAACAACTTCCGACACCGCGGCTGATTTATCTGACACCTTCGCATCAATACCCCACCGGCGTGGCGCTCAGTCTGGCACGCCGTCTCGAACTGTTGGCACTGGCGCAACGCCAGCGGGCCTGGATTATTGAAGACGATTATGACAGCGAATTTCACTACGACGGCCAGCCCATGCCAGCGATGCAAGGGCTGGACCGGCACGGCAACGTGCTTTATATGGGCACCTTTTCCAAGGTGTTGTTTCCCTCACTGAGGCTGGCCTATTTGGTGGTGCCCCCTGCGTTGGCGGAACCCTTTACCACCGCACGCACGGTTTACGACGGCCACAGCGCCCAACTGACGCAGGCGGTAACCGCCGAGTTTATCCAACAAGGGCATTTTGCCGCTCATATCCGCTATATGCGTCAGTTGTACCGCAGTCGTCGTGACCGGTTATTGGAGGAGGTGCAGGAAAAACTGGGGCATTTTGCCACCCCACAACCGGCAAGTGGCGGATTGCAACTCAGCGTTTGGCTGCCACCCGGTCAGGAAGTGGCTCTCTCTCGTCAGGCGCAAGGCCTGGGTGTCGTGACGCCAGGGCTGGCAGCCCAATATCTCACGTCAGCCGGGCGGCGCGACGGTTGGCTGTTGGGCTTTTCGGCCCTGACACCCGGTGAAATCCGCGCCGCCATCGAACGACTGGCACGGATCTCACCCGTTTAAGCTGACAATACTGCTTTTGATTAAATTACTGCTCGGTCAGCCGCAGTTCGGCAACCACCGGCAGGTGATCGCTGACCGCCGGCCAGTGAATGCCGTTCCAGTCGCCGCTGGCGTTCGGCACCGTCAGGCTGTCCAGATGCCAGCGCTGGGCATTGCCGCTAAAGATGTAGTCGACCTTGATTTCGGCATTTTCCGCCGGCCAACTGCGGCCATCTTGCGCGGCAGGCATAATGTCGTTCCAGTAGCGGCTGAGTTCGGTCCAGGTAACGCTGCCCGGAACGTCGTTCATATCGCCGAACAACAGTTTGATACCGCGCATTTCGATGGTGCGATCGTTCAACTCGCGCACCTGATCCAAACGCATGGCCGGATCTTCTTTAGTATCCAAATGAGTGTTGATCAGCGTAATCGGCGCCGGAAACTCGGGCACGTCGGTCTGGGCGCTGAAGGCAATGCGCTGTTCACGCTGACCGGAGGGCAGCGGGTAAATCTTGCTGTCATGCAGCGGATATTTTGACAGGAACGCCAGGCCATATTCACCGCCGTCATAATCAATCGCGCGGCCAAAAACCACGTGCATACCGGTCAGTTTGGCCAGTTCCTCAGCCTGATCCAGCTTGCCGCTGCGGCCGGTCAGCTTGTCTACTTCCTGCAGCGCCACCACGTCAGCGTTCATCGCCTTGATCGCCTTGGCGATGGCGGTCATATCACTGACTTTACCGGCGGCAATATTGAAGCTGGCTACGCGGATCTTCGGTGCCTGCTCCAGGCTATAGGTTTTGTTCTTCAGGCCGCCAAGCGCGCTGGCCACTTCGCGGCTATTGGCGTTGCTGTTGGCATGGCCACCGTCGGTGGAAGACCAGGCAGTCTGAGATATTCCCAGGGATAACAAAGAAATAAGCAAAGCGTGACGTGAGCGCATGAATTCTCCTTTAGCATTCAGATTGTTGTTGGGGCATCCGCACCCCAGAGCTAACAACGATTTTGCCGTAGTTACCCGCGACTATTTCCTAGTTGCCCCGCTATTTTTTTATTCTGCGCGGTGTCTCGCATTCCGACGGCTAAAGCATTGCACCATTGGACAACCGGCTGATTTACCATTAAAACCGATAGACCGCTTACCGAGAGGATCCCGCATGACCAGCGCCATAGCCGAACAGCTCACCGAACGTTTCTTCCGTTATCTGGCGGTAACCAGCCAGAGCGATGCCGCCGCCACGGCCCTGCCCAGTACTCCGGGTCAGCACGATATGGCCAAACTGCTGGCAGCCGAACTGCGCGAATTGGGGATGACTGATGTGCAAATTGATGAGCACGCCACCGTTACCGCACGTAAACCCGGCAACCAGCCCGGTGCGCCGCGCATCGGTTTTATTACCCATATCGATACCGTGGACGTCGGCCTGTCGGCAGATATTCACCCACAGCGCCTGCGCTTTAGCGGCCAGGATCTGTGCCTGAACGCAGAGCATGACATCTGGTTGCGCACCGCCGAGCACCCGGAGATCCTGGCCTACCCGAATGAAGAGATTATTTTCAGCGACGGTACCAGCGTACTCGGCGCCGATAACAAGGCGGCGGTGACGGTAGTGATGACCCTGCTGGCTAACCTGAGTGCCACCGACCGTCACGGCGATATCCTGGTGGCCTTTGTGCCGGATGAAGAGATTGGCCTGCGCGGTGCCAAGGCGCTGGATCTGGCGCGCTTTGACGCAGACTTCGCCTATACCATCGACTGCTGCGAACTGGGCGAAGTGGTGTATGAAAACTTCAACGCCGCGGCAGCGGAAATCCGCATCGAGGGGGTGACCGCTCACCCGATGTCGGCCAAGAATGTGCTGATCAACCCGATTCTTATCGCCAACGACATCATCAATCAGTTCGACAGCCGGGATACGCCGGAGCATACCGAGGGCCGAGAAGGCTATTTCTGGTTCAACGACCTGACGGCCAACGCCAACCTCGCCACGCTAAAAGCGTCGATCCGTGATTTTGATCTGGCGAGTTTCAATGCGCGTAAAGAGCGTATTCAGGAAGTGGTGCGGCAGGTGGCGGCAAACTATCCGCGTGCCAAGGTAAGCTGTAGCGTCACGGATATCTACAGCAATATCAGCAACTCGATCGGTGAAGATAAACGCGCCATCGAACTGATTTTCGGCGCCCTCGCCGCCCATGGTATTCCACCAAAAGTGATCCCGATGCGCGGGGGTACCGACGGCGCTGCGTTATCCAGCCGCGGGCTGGTGACCCCCAATTACTTCACCGGTGCGCACAATTTCCATTCGCGCTTTGAATTTCTACCGGTCAGCGCCTTTGTGAAGTCCTATCAGGTCACCCGCAGCATCTGTTTGCTGGCCGCACGCGGCTAACAGACGCGCCAGAGGAGAGCGGTATTTCAAGTAGAAATATCGCTCTTAAGCCAGCAGCCAGCCGAGCAAACCACTCCATGCCAGCAGTGGCAGCGAGTAGTAATGGAATTTCAGCCAGATTTTTCGCTCCCCCGCCATCCGCAGTGCAATCAGGTTAGCCAGTGAACCGATCGCCAAGCCAAAGCCACCGGCGTTGACCGCATAGGCCAGCAGTTGGCTGGAAGGCACGTAGTTAAGCAGTAAAATGGTCGCCGGCACGTTGCTGATCACCTGCGACAGAGCGATTCCCAGGGCATAAATACCGCCCTCGCCTAGTCTGGTAATGTCCGCGAACCAGGGCTGAACCGCCTCAAGTCGGGTGAACAGCCCCACATCGATAAACATGGCGATAAAGACAAAAATCAGGCTCCAGTCAATCTGCAACAACACCCGGCGTGCCAACAGTAAAAAACCGGCGAACACCGCCAACAGGCCGTACAGCGGCTGGTCGATATCCAGACACAGCAGAAAAATCACGTACAGTGCCACGCAGCTCAGCAACAGGCGTCGCTGGTAAGGATAACCTTCGGTATGTGGAGCTTTAACGATCTCCCGCGCCGGGAAACTGAACCAGGTCAACAGCAGCAGGCTGGCCAGCATCGCTGCGCCAAAGGGCGCCATCTGGGCAATAAAGGCCAGAAACGACAGCGAGGATTTACTCCACAGCAAAATATTCTGCGGGTTACCAATCGGCGTCAGCAGCGAACCGGCATTGACCGCCAGCGCCTGAAAGATAATCAGCCGGCTAATCGGCAGCGAAGACAGTTTTTTCAGCGTGATGGTCAGCGGAATAACGATAAACAGCGCCACGTCGTTGGTCAGGAATGACGACAACAGCGCGGCTGAAAACACCAGAAACAGCGCCAGCCGCCGTTCGCTATGCAGCGTATTGACTATCTTGCGGCCAATAAAGTCAAAATAGCCGCTGACCTCAACCCCCTTGGTCAGCAGCATCAGCCCCAGCAGGGTAATAATGGTGCGCCAGTCGATAAAACCGCTGAGCGCAGGCAGTTGTTGCGGATTAATAGCCAGCATCAACACGCCGGCCACCAGCAGAATATGTAAAAAACGATCTTTCAGGAACGGCTGGAACAGCCGGACCAGGGAATTTGAACTCATGTTGAGCGCTTCTAAAAAACAACCGGGGATCAGGAGCCAGAAGTTAGCCCAAGCGCGACGGCAACGCCAGTAAAATGCTCTTTTACCTTTATCTGCTTTTCATTCGCCGCACTTTGCTTTATTTGTAGCGCCTTTCCCAGATTTGAAGGATTTCTTTATGGCTAACGTTTTCGCCAAAGGGCTGTTACTGAGCATGACGCTCGGCTTGCTGACCGCCTGTAATGACCAGAATACCCGCCCGCAAATGGACATCGACGGCAAAACCATGGGCACCTTCTACAGCGTCAAGGTCAGCGGTGATGTGGCAGTCGATAAACAACAGTTACAGCAGCAGATCGACGCCGTACTGGAACGCGCCAACGACGATATCTCCACCTACCGCAATGATTCGGTGCTGTCGCGCTTTAATCAGAGCAGCAGCACAGAGCCACAGCCGATCCCGCGCGGCATGGCGGACATTATCCTGATGGCCCAACGCATCGGCCGCGACACTCAGGGCGCAATGGATATTACCGTCGGCCCGCTGGTCAATTTGTGGGGCTTCGGCCCGGATAAGCGAGTGGTCAAGGTACCGAGCCAACAACAAATAGAAGCGGCGCAAAAGAACGTCGGCTTGCAGCACCTCAAACTGATCGGTGACAACCACGGCGAATGGCTGCAAAAAGACTTGCCTGAAATGTATGTTGATCTCTCAACGCTGGGTGAAGGCTATGGCGTTGACCAGTTGGTGCAATTGATGGCGCGCAACGGCATCACCAACTATCTGGTCTCGGTTGGCGGTGCGGTTTCCTCCCGCGGCGTTAACGGCCAGGGCAAAGCCTGGCGGGTGGCGATCCAAAAGCCTACCGACCGCGAAAATGCAGTACAGGCTTTGGTGGATTTACAGGGTTATGGCATCAGTACCGCCGGTAGTTACCGCAACTATTTCGAACAGGATGGCCAGCGCTATTCGCACGTGATCGATCCCACCACCGGCCGGCCGATAACCCACCGTCTGGTGTCCGCCACGGTGATCGCCCCGACCGCGCTGGAAGCCGACGGTTGGGATACCGGACTGATGGTGCTGGGGACGGAAAAGGCCCTGAAACTGGCGGAAGATAAAGGGCTGGCGGTCTATCTGATCAGCAAAACCGACGAGGGATTCAGCGCCGTGATGACGCCCCAGTTTAAAGCCTTCCTGGTAAAGTAATTTCTGGTTCGGTATTAAGGGGCGCAGCATACCGCGCCCCCGCTCCATCATCCCTTACGGTGCAACAACAAATACACCACCGGCACCACCAGCATCGACAGCAGCGGTGCACTGACCATGCCGCCAATCATCGGTGCCGCAATGCGCCGCATCACCTCCGAGCCGGCACCATCGCCCCACATGATCGGTAATAACCCGGCCATAATGGTGGCGACGGTCATTACTTTCGGCCGCACGCGCAGTACCGCCCCCTCGCTGATGGCCGCCATCAGCTGTTGTTGGGTTAACGGTTGCCCCGGCTGACGGTGTTTTTCCAGCGCATGGTTCAAATACAGCACCATAATCACGCCAAACTCCGCCGCCACGCCCGACAGGGCAATAAAGCCGACGGCCCCGGCCACCGAAAGGTTGTAGTTCAGCAGGTACAGCAGCCACACGCCGCCGATCAGCGCAAAAGGCAGCGTCGCCATGATCAACAGCGCATCGCGCACGTTGCTGAAGGTGACAAACAGCAGCACGAAAATGATCGCCAGCGTCACCGGCAGCACGATTTTCAACTGGGCGCTGGCGCGTTCCAGATATTCAAACTGTCCGGACCAGCTCAAAGAGACACCGGCCGGTAACCTGACCTGCTGCGCGACCGCCTGCTGCATTTCTTCCACCGCCGATTTAAGATCGCGTCCGCGCAGATCGACATAAATCCAATTGGAGAGCCGTGCGTTTTCACTTTTCAGCATTGGCGGCCCTTCGGTCACCCGAATATCCGCCAACATCGACAACGGCACCTGACCTCCACTGGCCGTGAGTACCGGCAATGCCTGCAGTTGTTGCACCGAATCACGGATTTCGCGTGGGTAACGCACATTGATCGGATAGCGCGCCCGCCCCTCAATGGTTTCGCCAATGTTTTCACCCCCCACCAGCGTCGCCACCATCGATTGCAGTTCCTTCACCGAGACGCCATAGCGCGCAGCCCGCTGACGGTCGATATCAATATCCACATAGCGCCCACCGGTGATGCGCTCTGCCAATGCCGAGGTGACGCCCGGCACCCGTTTCACCACTTGTTCAATCTGCCCGGAAATCCGTTCGATATCGGCCATGTTATTGCCGTTGACCTTGATGCCGACCGGGCTTTTTATGCCGGTGGCCAACATATCCAGCCGATTGCGAATGGGTGGAACCCAGACGTTGGCGATGCCCGGCACCTTGACCACGCTGTCCAATTCCGCCACCAATTTGTCCATGGTCATGCCTGGCCGCCATTGGTCACGCGGCTTGAAACGAATGGTGGTTTCCAGCATGGTCAGCGGCGCCGGGTCGGTAGCGGTTTCCGCCCGCCCTGCCTTGCCGAATACCGTCGCCACCTCCGGCACGGTTTTGATCAACCGGTCGGTCAGTTGCAACAGCCTGCTGGCCTCGCGTGCCGACATGCCCGGCAATGACGATGGCATATACAACAGATCGCCTTCATCGAGCTGCGGCATAAATTCGCTGCCCAACCGGCTAAGCGGATACAGGGTCAACAACAGCAACAGTAACGAAACCCCGAGCGTGGTTTTCGGACGAGCCAACACCGCCGCCAGTACCGGCTGATAGCAACGGATCAGCCAGCGATTGATCGGGTTGGCATGCTCATCGGGAATGCGGCCACGGATGAAGTAACCCATCAACACCGGCACCAACGTAATGCCCAGCCCGGCCGCCACCGCCATGGCGTAGGTCTTGGTGTAGGCCAGCGGAGAGAACATCCGCCCTTCCTGCGCCTGCAGGGTGAAGACCGGAATGAAGGACAACGTGATAATCAGCAAACTGCAAAACAGCGCCGGCCCCACTTCCACCGCCGCCTGCTCCGAAATGCGCCAGTAATCCGTTGACGTCGGCTGTTGTCCTGGATGACGCTGTCGCCACTGTTCCAGCACCTTATGCATGTTCTCGATCATCACGATCGCCGCATCCACCATCGCGCCTATCGCAATGGCGATCCCTCCCAGTGACATGATATTGGCGTTCACTCCCTGATAATGCATCACCACAAAGGCACCGAGAATACCCAGCGGCAACGTGATCATCGCCACCAGCGCCGAACGGAAATGGAACAGGAACAAGGTACAGACCAGCGCCACCACGATAAACTCTTCCAGCAGCTTGTGGGACAGGGTTTCGATGGCGTGTTCAATCAGCTGAGAGCGATCGTAAACCGTAACGATTTCCACTCCCGGCGGCAGCGTCCGCTGAACCTCCTGCAGTTTCACCTTCAGCGCGTTAATGGTTTCCAGCGCATTTTTACCGTAGCGCATCACCACAATGCCGCCCGCCACTTCCCCTTCCCCGTTCAGTTCCGCCACGCCCCGACGGATCTCCGGCCCTTCACGCAGCGTCGCTACCTGCGACAGCAGGATCGGCACGCCATCGCGCACGGTGATCACCACATTGGCAAAATCACTCAGTTTTTTCAGGTAGCCCGAGGTGCGCACCATGTATTCCGCCTCGCCCATTTCCAGCAGCGCTCCGCCACCTTCCTGGTTGGCGTCCTGAATGGCCGTCACCACCTGTTGATGGGTGATATTCAACGCACGCAGGCTTTGTGGGTCCAACACCACCTGATATTGGCGCACCATACCGCCCACGCTGGCCACCTCTGCCACGTTAGGGACGGTTTTAAGCTCAAACTTCAACGTCCAGTCCTGTAATGCACGCAGGTCGGCCAGGCTGTGCTTGCCGGTTTTATCCACCAGGGCATATTCGTAAACCCAGCCCACACCGGTGGCATCCGGCCCCAGCGCCACCTTCACCTGCTCAGGCAATGAGGATTGCACCTGACTGAGCGATTCCAGCACCCGCGAACGCGCCCAGTAAAGATCGGTGCCGTCCTCAAACAGCACATAGACGTAGGCATCGCCAAACATGGAAAAACCACGCACCGTTTTGGCCCCCGGCACCGTCAACAACGTGGTGGTCAGCGGATAAGTGACCTGATCTTCAATCACCTGCGGTGCCTTGCCAGGGTAAGTGGCACGGACGATGACCTGAACGTCGGACAGGTCCGGCAGCGCATCCAGCGGCGCTTTCTGCAGTGCCCACACACCCCAACAGGCCAACAACACCGAGGCCAATAACACCAGCAGCCGGTTGCGCAGCGACCAGCGGATCACGAATGCAATCATAAGTGGCCTCCGTGCCCGGCATTGATCGGCAGAACCTGGCTGATATGTGAACCGCTGTCGTCGACGCTAAAGTGAATTTTTACCCGGTCGCCAGGCTTGATGCCTGCCGGTAATCCCCCCGGCGGCAGAGCAAAATCCATGGTCATCGCCGGCCACTGCAATTCCGGCACTGGTCCGTGGGACAACGTCATGGTGTCGCCATTGAGTGCCTCAATCACCCCTTCGGCCTGATACTGATTAACTTCGGTTTGTGCCGCCATCTGCGGCAAGGCACTGCGCATACTGGCCTCGGAGTCGATCAGGAACTGACCGGAGGTCACCACCTGTTGCCCGGCGCTCAGCCCACGTTTGATCTCCACCCAGCCATCCTGTACGCGCCCGGCCACCACCTCCACCGGCGTGAAATGGCCGTTACCTTCGGCAACCAATACCCGGTTACGATCGCCGTTATCTATCAGCGCCTCCTGCGGGATTGCCAGCACCGGTTTGCCGACGGCGTTCTGCGATAGCGTCAGTTGCAGGTACATGCCTGGCCGCAGCTTTTGCTGAGGATTTTTTAACAGAATGCGCGCTTTGAAGGTGCGGGTTAGCGGATCGACATTGGCCAGCAGTTCACTCACCTCGCCTGCAAACCTTTCCCCCGGCCAGCTGGCAGAGGCGGCCTGCACCTTGTCGCCCACCTTGAGTAACCCGGCCTGCGCCTGCGGATAGTCAGCCACGATCCACACCGGATCCAGCCTCGCCAGCTCAAACAACCCCTGCGCCGCGGTCACCTGAGCGCCCTCAAGCACGCTTAGCTTGTTCACATATCCGCTCTCCGGCGCCACTATTTTAATACGTGGCTCGGGCTTGCCCGTGCGCTCAACCTGCCGTATCACCGCCTCGGGTATAAATAACAGCTGCAACCGCTGGCGGGCGGCAGCGGTCAATGCGCGATCGCCCAGTTGCCGTATCGCCAAATACTCCTGCTGTGCCGCACTCCACTCCGGGATCCACAACTGTGCCAGCGGCTGGCCTTTTTTCACCTGCTGCTGGCTGGCACGGACATAGAGTTTTTCCACCAGCCCATTGGCACGGGCGGCAATAATCTGCACCCCACGCTCATCCGTCGCTACGCTGCCAAAAGCGTCAAGCTGCTGCTCCAACGCGCGCAACTGAGCGGTCTCAATACGTACCCCCAGATTCTGCTGCTGGCGCGCACTGATGGTCACACCGCCCTGCGTCTCGGCCTCATCGGCATAGCGCGGCACCAGTTGCATATCCATAAAGGGGGATTTCCCCGGCTTATCAAAGCGCTGGGCAGGCATCATCGGATCGTACCAATACAGTACCTGTCGTTCCGTTTTGTCTGCCTGCGGCGCGGCCTCCCCCGCCGAACCCAACCCATACCCGGCCAGCCCACCGCCGATTAACGCCGCTAACAGCGCCAGCTTAAATGGCATTCTCATTGCATTGCCTCCTGAGGGGTGAGATAGCGGATGGCGGCCCAAAACTGCGCCAGTCCACGGGCGGCTTTACCGGCGCTGAGGCGGCTGTCGAGCAGCGCCCGCCGTGCCTCCAGCAGCGCAGACAAGTCGCTTTTTCCACTGCGATATTGCGCCAACAGCAAAGTCACTCGCTGTTGCTGCAGGGGGATCGCCTGTTGCTGCTGTCGCTGCCATTGCGCCTGCGCCGCCTGGTACTGTGCCAACAGCGTGTCGAGCTGCGCCTGATGATCGCGGATCAGCAACGTCAGCCGATCGTTGGCCTCCATGTTGCGGGACACGTCAGCGGCATAGTCTTTATCCTGCCGCTGCGAACGGAACAGCGGCAGATCAACGGTAAACATCACCCCGGCCAGATCCTCATAATCGTCGGCGCGCTTGCCGTAATACACCTCAACCCCCACGTCCGGTATGGCCGCCACCTCTGACTGTGCCGATCGCGCCCTGGCCACGTCGGCCTCGCGACTGGCCTGCTGCACCTCAGGATGTTGTTTGATCGCCTGGCGCAAGACGTCGCTGTCGGCCGGCAAACGTTCAAAGCGTGGCATTGCCCCGGCAGTGTCCGTGGTTGCCTGACCGGTCAGTTGCGTCAGGCGTGCCTGCGCTACCGCAACGTCGCGCTGCGCCTCACTGATGCGGTCCTGCATGGCCAGCAGCGTCAGTCTGGCGTCCAGCACGCCGCTGGCAGGAGTGCCGCCACCGGCCACACCGGCATGCTGAGTGGCTATTTGGCGTTCACTCTCCGTAACCAGTGCGGTGGCGTCACGCAAGGTTTGCCGGCTCAGCGCCAGTTCCAGCCACGCCTGCGCAGTTTGCTGCTGCAAACGGGCACGGATGGTAGCGCTGCCGGCATCCGTCTGGCTGGCTTCGGCACGCAGGGTATCCGCCTTGCGCTGGCGTTTGGTGCTGCTGACGTAATCCTGCATGATGCCGACCCGCCCCATCGTCATACCTTCACGGGTGAGTCGCCGGGCGTTGCCACCCTGCACCGGCACGTTTTCAATCCCGAACTTCAGTTTGGGATCGGGCAATTGCATCGCCGAATCCGCCATGTTCTCCAGAGCATTCACCTGATGCCGATTGGCCGAAAGTTCCGCCGAATAGCGTTCCGCCGCCGTCAACGATTGTTGCAGCGTCAATTCCGCTGCCAGGCTGGCCGGTGCCCAACAGGCAAGCAGCAGCCAGCCCACCCGTAAAGGGTGAGAAAGGATAATGGTCATGACGCCTCCGTTATTGCCGAGCGGTTGCGATAGCAATCAGCCGGTAACCGCCATCAATCGGCAGGAAGCTGAAATGAACCGCCGTTCCCACAGGCAGTACGGTGAGCGATGGCGATGAGGGGAGCTGGAAACTCATGGTCATGGGCGGCCAGTTGAGCGCCGGAATGGCCTGGTGGGCGATGGACACCTTGCGCTCATCCCAGGCCTTGATGACGCCCTGGCTATGGATTTCGACGGTAGGTTTTACGGCAGAATGCTGCATCGCCATATCGGCGGCGCTGACGGCAGAGGAGAAAAACAGGGTGATCAGTACAGCGGCAAATAAATTACGCATAACGGGTACTCCATTAAATAGTTAACAAACGCGGGTGGCCGTCAGGGACGGCAAAGCGGTTGTCAGAGCTATTCACGGAACCGGCAGAAAACAATCTCCGCCGGCGGGCCTGTTATCGGTGGCGTTTGCCAGGTGTTAAGTGGGATAGAAAGTGACGGGGAAGGAGCAATAACGGCCAACTCGCTGCTGACCGGCAAGGCGGCTAACGTCAGGCTGGCATGATCCTGTTGAGCGGACTCAGGGACACAATGCTTCTCGCACAGCGGCCCCTGGGTTTGCATCTGGTCTGACGAAGGCAGGCTGTTTTGCATATGCATCATATGCTGGGCCATGGGGGCTTCACCGCTGAACTGCAGGTTGCAATTATGGCTGGCCAACGCCAATTGGGTATTCAACAACAGCCAACTGACGACCAATAGCCATGCACAGGCCCGCTTTCTAGCGAAGCGCAAACGGTGCATGAATAAAGAGATGGACGCCAAAGCCGACATCAGGTGATTCCAGAGTGTGGGATAGCCGGAGTATATCGGCCAAGCGCCTGCGCAGGAATGGAATTTACACCCGCTGACAAAGCCGTGTTTGCCAACTGACTGGGAATAAAAATACTTTGATATCAATCAACCGGCGGTGTCTCAGACAAAGAAAAACCCAGCGCGGAGGCTGGGTTTTATACGGGGAAACTCACCGACGGAAGGTTATTTGGTTAACGCGATAATACCCAGCGTCAGACCGGCAACCGCCGCTGCACCACCGGCGATAGCGCCTGCGGTTTCCCAGTTATCCTGAGTGGTGCCTTTCATACAGGTGTTGGTGTGCACCAAACGCCCCTGATCGTCATAGACCGGGACACAAGGTGATTCAGTCGCGCACCCAGCCAAAAATACCGACAGCAGCCCAACTGCAATTAACTTTTTCATACTATTGCCTCAATGTTCGGTCACTCTGAAATGCTACGCCGAGTGATATTCGCGCTATTGAGCCATTGTATGCGCAAAAGGCTGAACGAAGCGTTAATGATCCGTCAGAAGATGTAATTTGAGATAACTCCGAGCGGCCAACCGGCAGGATCGACAGGCATTAAAAAGCCCGCGAAAACGCAGGCTTTATTCTAAAACCTTGAGCCGGTATTACTTCTGCAGCTTACGCATTACCAGCGTGGCGTTAGTGCCGCCGAAACCGAAGCTGTTGGACATCACGGTAGTCAGCTCGCGTTGAGTCGGCTGAGTCACGATGTTCATGCCTGCGGCTTTCTCATCCAGGTTTTCGATGTTGATGCTCGGCGCAATAAAGCCGTGCTCAACCATCAACAGGCTGTAGATCGCTTCCTGCACGCCGGCAGCGCCCAGTGAGTGACCGGTCATGGCCTTGGTGGAGGAGATTGCCGGGGTGTTGTCGCCAAACACTTCACGAATAGCGCCCAGTTCCTTCACATCGCCAACCGGCGTAGAAGTCCCGTGCACGTTCATGTAGTCGATTGGGGTGTCAACGCCCTGCATTGCCATCTTCATGCAGCGCACTGCGCCTTCGCCTGATGGCGCAACCATATCGGCACCGTCGGAGGTCGCACCGTAGCCGATGATCTCGGCATAGATGTGTGCGCCACGCGCCAGAGCATGTTCCAGCTCTTCTACTACCACCATACCGCCGCCGCCGGCGATGACGAAACCGTCACGCGCTGCGTCATAGGTACGGGAAGCTTTTTCCGGGGTGTCGTTGTAGCTGGTGGACAGAGCGCCCATCGCATCGAATTCACAGGCCATTTCCCAGCACAGTTCTTCACCGCCGCCGGCAAAGACTACGTCCTGCTTGCCCAGTTGGATCAGTTCAACCGCGTGGCCAATGCAGTGTGCAGAGGTTGCGCAGGCAGAGCTGATGGAATAGTTAACGCCACGAATTTTGAACGGGGTTGCCAGGCAGGCGGAAACGCCTGAAGCCATGGCTTTGGTCACCATGTACGGGCCAACGCCGCGCAGGCCTTTGGCACGCATGCCGTCGGATCCGGCAACCTGGTTGCGCGGAGAGCCGCCACCTGAGCCAACTACCAGACCGGTGCGATCGTTGGAAACCTGATCGGCAGCCAGACCTGAGTCTTTGATGGCTTCTTCCATGGAAAGATAGGCATAAACGGACGCATCGCTCATAAAGCGCATCACTTTACGGTCGATCAGACCTGTGGTGTCCAGTTTAACATCGCCCCATACGTGACTACGCATGCCGGAATCTTTCAGTTCCTGGGAGAAAGTGATCCCAGAACGTCCTTCCTGCAGGCTCGCCAGGACCTCCTGCTGGTTGTTACCAATGCTGGAGACGATTCCCAGGCCAGTAATCACTGCACGTTTCATTCAGTACCTCTTCCACATTTTTACATTCGGGATTTTGCATCGCACTTTAGCGTACAGATGTACGCCGAACAAGTCCGATCAGCGTTTTTCAGCTTTATTCTTATCCAGTTTGCGCCATAGCGCCAGCGCCGTTAGAATCCCGTCACCCCTTGAGTTACGAGCAACCAACCGTGAGCCACGCCCCGATCCAAACCGCAGCGTTATCCTGGAATGAACAGGGTACACCTGTTTCGAAACAGTTTGATGACGTCTACTTTTCTAATCAGGATGGGCTGGAAGAAACCCGCTACGTGTTTCTCAAGGGCAACCGGCTGCCGTCACGTTTTGCCGAACACCCTCGCCCGCTGTTTATCGTGGCGGAAACCGGCTTCGGCACCGGACTTAATTTTTTAACCCTGTGGCAGGCCTTTGCCGATTTTCATGCCACAACGCCGGATGCCACGCTGCAGCGGCTGCACTTTATCAGCTTTGAAAAATTCCCGCTGCTGCAGGCCGATCTGGCGGCGGCACATGCCCGTTGGCCAGAGCTGGCTCCCTATGCCGACGAGTTACGCGCCCAATGGCCGTTGCCGCTGCCGGGCTGCCACCGCCTGTTGCTGGCGGAAGGCCGCATTACGCTGGATCTGTGGTTCGGTGACGTGAACGAATTGCTACCGCACTTCGACGCCAGCATGCACCGCCAAATCGATGCCTGGTTCCTCGACGGCTTCGCCCCGTCGAAAAATCCGGATATGTGGACCGAGCAATTGTTCGCCGCCATGGCGCGCTTTGCCCGGCCGGGGGGCAGCCTGGCCACCTTCACCGCCGCAGGTTTTGTGCGGCGCGGGCTGCAGCAGGCCGGATTTGAAGTCATAAAAAGCAAAGGTTTCGGCCAGAAACGTGAAATGCTGATTGGCGAGCTGCCTGCCGATGCACCAGCGGTGGCCCACCCCACGCCCTGGTTACTGCGCCCGGCAGCCGACAATACCGACGATATTGCTATCATTGGCGGCGGCGTTGCCAGCGCCTTGACTGCCCTCGCCTTGCTGCGCCGTGGTGCGAAGGTCACGCTGTACTGTGCCGATCCTCAGGCGGCCGAAGGGGCATCGGGCAACCGTCAGGGGGCGCTCTACCCGTTGCTGAACGGTCGGGGAGATGCACTGGAAAATTTCTTCAGCGCCGCTTTCCTTTTTGCCCGCCGCCAGTACGATGCGCTGGTAAAACAGGGAGTGACGTTTGACCACCAGTGGTGTGGCGTCAGCCAATTGGCCTATGATGAAAAAAGTGCCGGAAAGATTGCCAACATGCTGGCAGTTGAATGGCCACAACAACTGGCCGTGGCGGCCGATCGCACCACGCTCAGCGCCCTGTGCGGTATCGACAGTGGTTTTGGCGGCATTAACTACCCACAGGGTGGCTGGCTGTGCCCGGCCGAGCTGACGCGCAATGCGATAGCCCTGGCGCAACATCAGGGGTTAAGCTGTCACTATGAGTCTGACGTCCAAGCCCTGACCGCCACCGACAGCGGCTGGCAGCTCAGTTTCAACCAGGGAGAAACCCGACAGCATGCGACGGTGATCCTGGCCAACGGCCACCGGCTTGGCGAACTGGCACCCAGCGAAGCGCTGCCGGTTTATTCGGTGCGCGGTCAAGTCTCCCATATTCCCACCACCCCAGCGCTGAGCGAATTGAAACAGGTGCTGTGTTACGACGGCTATCTGACGCCGGTCAATGTCAACAACCAACAGCACTGCATCGGTGCCAGCTACCAGCGCGGCGAAACCGCCACCGAATACCGCGAGGAAGAACAGCAGGACAACCGTGCTCGCCTGCTGCGCTGCCTGCCGGAACAGACCTGGCCAGCACAGGTTGATGTCAGCGGTCAGCAGGCCCGCTGCGGCGTGCGCAGCGCCACCCGCGATCATCTGCCGATGATCGGCGCAGTACCGGACTATCAGGCCACGCTGACGCAGTATCAGCATCTGCAGCGCCAGCATCAACGCGGCGAGGCTATCGCCAATGCACCGAGCTATCCCAATCTGTTTGTGATTGGCGCGTTGGGTTCACGTGGGCTGTGCTCGGCACCGCTGGCGGCGGAAATTTTGGCGGCGCAGCTGTTCGGCGAACCCTTGCCGGGCGACGCAGACATGCTGGCGGCATTGAATCCTAATCGGATGTGGGTAAGGAAACTACTGAAGGGACGTGCGGTTTAATGACGGTGTTACGAGGCGCTGTTTTCAGCGCCTCGTAAAACGGATCAGGCGGTCGGCAGTGCGGTTTGGTACAGATTTTCCCACATGCCATACACCAACACCTGGTCCGGCGGCGACAGCTCACCGGCAGCAATGGCTTTATGCAGGCTGCTTTCCACCTGCGTTTTCAGCGCTTCGGCGCTGTGTTCGCCCAGTTCTTCCACTTCGGCAACCGCCAGCGTCAGATGACCGCGCAGGTAGCCACCGGCAAACAGTTCATCATCGCTGGCGTGCTCTACCATGTCATCAATCAGCGCCAAAATGCGCGCTTCAAATTCTGCGATCATCAAATTTCCTCATTAAATAACAACCTGACGGTCAGTTGAGATCTTCCGGATAGGGGAAAAGCTCAGCCGTCAGCGGTGGCGTATTGTAAAACGATTGTAACGCCTGAATAAAGCGCGCAGGTCTTGTGGGTATTCCCTGTTCCAACAGCAACAGTACCCGTTCGCGTACCTTACGCTGGAAGGCGATGCGGTCCGGTTCGCAGTCACCGTTCAGGTTGTCGCAACTGACGTTGAACGGGAATCCCGCCGCCACGCAGAACATCCACTCCAGCGACTGCGGTTTAATTTCTACCGCTTCAAATTCGCTTTGCGTCTGTGCGTCGCGCCCGTCCGGGCAGTACCAGTAACCGAAATCGACCAGTTTACGGCGCTGCTCACCGGCAATGCACCAGTGAGAAATCTCATGCATGCCGCTGGCGTAATAGCCGTGAGCGAAGACAATGCGGTGGTACGGCAGTTGGTCGTCGGCCGGTAAATAAATCGGCTCATCGTCGCCTTTAACCAGCCGGGTGTTGTAATCATCACTGAAGCACTGATTAAAGATATCAATCAGCTGTTCGTATTGATGGGTAGCCTGTGTGTCTGACATAAACAAATCCAATAACCACAAAAATAAAGCGGCAATTATTTCATGTTACCGCTCGCTTGGCATGCTAAAAATGCAGCGCCAGCCACTGCTGAATTTCCGTACCGTGATTGTCGTACAACAGCTTGCAGCTCATCACCAGAGAAACGATGACGATCATCGGGCGGATCAGCTTTTGCCCACGGGTCATCACCATATGCGCCCCGAGGCGCGCCCCCAGCACCTGCCCTACCAACATCACCAGACCGATACTCCACACCACCTTGCCGCCGATGATAAACAACACCAGGCTGCCAAAATTGGAAGTGAAGTTCAGCACCTTGGCGTGAGCGGTGGATTTGGCCAGGTTAAAGCCGCACAGCGTCACATAGGCCAGCGCGTAGAAGGAACCGGCGCCAGGGCCAAAGAAGCCGTCATAAAAGCCCACGCAGCCCCCGGCCACCAGCCCGAACGGCAAGGCACTCAAACGACGCTGTCGGTCACTTTCCCCCAGACGCGGGGTCAGCAGAAAGTACAGGCCGATGCCGATCACCAGCAACGGCAACATTTGCCGTAGCAGATCGGCACGCATGTGCTGCACCAGGATCGCCCCGGCGACAGAACCGATCAGCGCCAACAGAATTGTCAGTTTTTGATCGTTGAGATCAACGGCTCGTCGGCGAATGAAGTACAGGCTGGCGGATAAGGAACCGCCCACCGACTGCAGTTTGTTAGTCGCCAGCGCCTGCGCGGGAGACACTCCCACCGCCAGCAGCGCCGGTACGGTCAACAACCCACCCCCACCGGCAATGGAGTCGATAAAGCCCGCCAGCAATGCCACCACAAACAAAACCCCGAGCATCTCGGGGCCAACGACGAACCAATCCATTTATTATTCCGCAGCGAAATGGTTATTCAGCAAAGCCTGACAGGTAGGCGGTAATGGCGGCGGTACCGGTTTACCCGGCTTGGCACTCGGCTGATGCGGAATGAACCAACTTGCCAGTTCGGCGCCACAGCCGTCGCCCGGCGGTGGGGTATCCTGTTCTTTACACTCCAGGCTACCGGCCGGACAACGCAGGCGCACATGCATGTGCGCACGATGGCCAAACCACGGCCGCACCTTGTGCAACCAGTCACGATCGGCACCGGCATCCAGGCACAGGCGCTGCTTGATCGCCGGGTTGACGAAAATACGCGTCACTTCCTGATCCTGCGCCGCCGCTTTGATCAAGGTTTCAATCTGCGGCTGCCACTGGCGCGCAACCACCTGCTTACCGTCACTGGAAACCAAATCGATCGGTTGCGGCTTCAGTAATTGCTGTGCACTCCAGCGTTGACGCGGCAACTGTAACCAGATGTCGACATCAAGCCCTGACTGATGGCTGGCATGGCCACTGCTGAAGCGCCCACCGGCCGGCATCGCCATATCGCCGATCAGTACCGTACCGAGGTTTTTTTGGTTCGCCTTACTGCTCAGGCGCTGGATAAACGCCAGCAGATCCGGATGGCCGAAGTAGCGGCGTTGATCGGGGCGCATCACCTGATAATCCGGCGAGTTCAACGGCAGCGGCTGGGCACCGATAATGCAACCATTGGCAAAACCGCCCACCGCCTGCGGCGAACCGGCCACCGGGTTCTCGATTTTCTGCCACGGCGTCAACGCCATGGCAGAGCCCGAAGCCATCAGGGCAAGGATGCCCAACATCCAGTTTTTCATGGTGATTACCAGCGTGGGACGTTAGAAACTACATCACCGTTCTGCGCACGTTGGCGCAACAGGTGATCCATCAGCACAATCGCCATCATCGCTTCGGCAATCGGTACCGCACGAATGCCTACGCAAGGGTCATGGCGACCACGGGTGACCATTTCCACGGCTTCGCCCTGGCGATTGATGGTTCTGCCCGGCACCATAATGCTGGAGGTCGGTTTCAGCGCCAGATGGGCGATCACCGCCTGCCCACTGCTGATACCGCCGAGAATGCCGCCCGCATGGTTGCTCTGGAAACCTTCCGGGGTGATTTCATCGCGGTTTTCGCTGCCGCGCTTGGTCACAACGCTAAAGCCGTCGCCAATTTCCACGCCTTTTACCGCATTGATGCTCATCAGCGCATGTGCCAAATCCGCGTCAAGGCGGTCAAACACCGGTTCACCAAGGCCTACCGGCACGTTTTCTGCCACTACGCTGACCTTGGCGCCAATGGAGTCGCCTTCTTTCTTCAATGCGCGCATCAGTTCGTCCAGGGCTTCCAGCTTGTCCGGATCCGGACAGAAGAACGGGTTCTGTTCGACCTGCTCCCAGTCTTTCAGCTCGCAGACCACGTCGCCGATCTGCGCCAGATAGCCACGCACCTGTACGCCAAATTTCTGCTGCAGGTATTTCTTGGCAATCGCCCCCGCGGCAACACGCATGGCGGTTTCACGCGCCGAAGAACGGCCGCCGCCACGATAGTCGCGCACGCCGTATTTTTGTTCGTAGGTGTAGTCTGCATGCCCCGGACGGAACACGTCTTTAATCGCACCGTAGTCCTGCGAGCGCTGGTCGGTGTTTTCGATTATCAGCCCGATGCTGGTACCGGTAGTCACACCTTCAAACACGCCGGAAAGAATACGGACCTGATCCGGCTCGCGGCGTTGGGTGGTATAACGCGAGGTGCCTGGACGACGGCGGTCCAGATCGTGCTGCAAATCAGCTTCGGTAAGCGGAATGCCAGGCGGCACACCGTCTACGATACAGCCCAGCGCCACACCGTGAGATTCACCAAATGTGGTGACGCGGAAAATCTGCCCAATACTGTTTCCTGCCATCGCGGATCCTTACCCTTAATTATTATCTTTGTTGGGCCCGCGAGGACAGGCCCGGAGAATGCTTAGCTGCGGTAGAGGCTGAAATGCTCTTTGCAATCTACCAGTTGCTGTTTGGTCAGCATGAACACCCCGTCACCGCCGTTTTCAAACTCCAGCCAGCTGAACGGAATATCCGGATACTGTTCCATCAGATGTACCATGCTGTTACCCACTTCACAAATCAGCACGCCGTCGTCGCTCAGGTAATCCGGCGCACAGGCCAGAATGCGACGCACCAGCTTCAGACCGTCGCTACCCGCCGCCAGACCCAGTTCAGGTTCAAAGCGGAACTCTTCCGGCAGATCAGACATGTCTTCTGCATCAACGTACGGTGGGTTGGTGACAATCAGATCGTACTGGATCGCCGGAAGATCGCGGAACAGATCGGAACGGATCGGAGTCACCTGCTGTTCAACGCCCAGCGCCTGAATATTGCGCTCGGTCACCGCCAGCACGTCGGCGGAGATGTCTACCGCGTCCACTTCCGCATCCGGGAAAGCATAGCCGCAGGCAATGGCAATACAGCCGCTGCCGGTACACATGTCGAGAATATGGCTCGGCGAATGAGGGATCAGTGCGCTGAAGCGATCGTTGATCAATTCGCCAATCGGGGAACGCGGTACCAGCACGCGCTCATCGACATAAAACTCCAGGTCGCAGAACCAGGCTTTGTTGGTCAGGTAGGCTACCGGAATACGCTCATTGACGCGGCGGATCACGCGTTCAACGATGCGGTGGCGTTCGCTGGAGGTCAAACGTGCAGTGTGCATGTCCTCTGGAATATCCAGCGGCAGGAACAGGCTTGGCAGCACCAATTGCACCGCTTCGTCCCACGGATTATCGGTTCCGTGACCATAGTAGATATCGGCGGCGTTAAAACGGCTTACTGTCCAACGCAGCATATCTTGAATGGTGTGCAGTTCATTCACTGCTTCCTCGACGAAAATTTTGTCCAATTTGCCCTCCGGCAGGCACTGTGATTCATGATTTAGCCGCATAGTTTGCCATGAAGCCCGCGACAAATCACGCTAACCCCTTGCGCTTTTCATTTTGGCGCGAATTTTGCGTCGACAGATACCCGCGACACGGTAAACTACCGCGATAAATGATTTCCGGTGAATGAAAAATGAAGAACAAGCACCCTCTGAGCAAAGATGAATTGCAGCTCTTCAGAGAGTCGGTAGTAGACGCAAAAAAGCTGCGTCAGGACACCATTGTCCACCGTAAACCCAAGCCAAAAACCAAACAGATTGCCCCGCAGCGCCTGCTGCAGGAACAGGTGGACGCCAGTCATTATTTCTCGGATGAATACCAACCGCAGTTGGAAGAGGAAGGCCCGACGCGCTATGTTCGCCCCGGTTACAGTGCTTTTGAGCTGAAAAAACTGCGCCGCGGTGACTATTCACCGGAGCTGTTTCTCGATTTGCACGGCCTGACCCAAATGCAGGCCAAGCAGGAACTGGGCGCACTAATCGCCGCTTGCCGCCGCGAACACGTGCACTGTGCCTGTGTGATGCACGGCCACGGCAAGCATATCCTTAAACAGCAAACACCGCTGTGGCTGGCGCAGCATCCCGACGTACTGGTGTTCCACCAGGCGCCCAAGGAATGGGGCGGGACCGCGGCCATCTTGCTGCTGGTCGAACTGGCCGAGTAAACTGCAGAAATGACAAAAGGGCGATATTTAACATCGCCCTTTTGTTTGGAACCGGCCTGCGGCCCCTACACTTTAGCCATCACCTGCGACGGACTGACCTGCCATTCAAATTTACCGTAGCTACCGTCTGCCGCCAAATCAACGTTGGCGATTGCCGAGGTGGCAAACATCGGCGGACATTCACCCGGGCAAAGCTCTGCCACCAGGTAACCCACCAGCGGCAAGTGAGAGACAATCAGCACCGAGCTGATCCCCTGCTGTGCCAGCACCTGCAAATAACTGCCCACCAGGCTGGCATCCCCGCCCGGCGTCAACTCAGGCAGCACCTCTTCGCTCGCCGGCAAGGTCAAGGCTTCGCGCACCGTGGCCAGCGTCTGCTCGGCCCGCAGATAGGGGCTGACCAGCACTCGTTCAATATCCACAGACTTGGTATTTAACCAGGCCGCCATCTGACGTGACTCATCACGGCCACAAACAGTAAGAGGTCTTACCGAATCGCTGGCCGCATCGAGTGCCGCCTCTCCGTGACGCATAATCAAAACTTGCATATTGCACCGCTGTTGTTGACAAAATAACGCTATACAGAAACGCCGAGCGTGCTGTATCGCCGAGTTTTACAACCCCAAAGCAAAAGCTTTGAAACGATAACGCGCCGTCTCTCTATGGCGGCCGGGCATTTTGCCTGAAAGTTCACGTAAAGAAAACGCTGTTTTTTACATCAAAGGCGTCTCGACACGAATTCAATGCTCACATAACAACCAATTCAACAGGTTAAATTTTAACCTTCTCAACATGAATTTTATTGATGGCGGCCAGTTTTACACCGCCATCGGGCTACGTTACCTCGTCCCTATCCCCCTGTACAGAGAGTGGAATTGCCGGTAGTGCAAGGAGTGATAACGATCACAAAGCCCCTTGATCCTACTCTAGTACAAATCACGTCACCGCGCTGCTCAAGACCCCTGCGGATAGAAGCGCTCGCCCTGCTGGGCCATGCGCTGCAAACGTTCACAGGGCGCAAAATATTCCCCGTGCTGGCGCTGCAGGTACTCCAGCGTTTTAACCACCTTCTCGACGCCCAGCTGATCCATATAACGGAATGGCCCGCCAAGGAACGGTGGGAAGCCAATGCCGAACACTGCGCCGATGTCACCGTCGCGTGCGCTACGGATCACACCTTCATCCAGACAGCGCGCCGCTTCGTTCAGCATCATCATCACGCAGCGCTGGGCAATAACCGCCTGCTGCAAATGCGACTTCGGTGTAATGCCAAGCAGAATATATACCGAGGTATCGGCACGTTTGTGCCGCTGACGTTGCTGGCCTTCGCTCGGATACAGATAGAAGCCACGGCCGTTCTTGCGCCCTTTACGTCCGTCTTTCAGCACCGCATCGAAGGCCGCCGGGGCGGCAAAGCGCGGCCCCAACTGCTCCACCAGTACCGGACTTATCTTGGTACCGACGTCAATACCCACTTCATCGAGCAGGGTTATTGGCCCGACCGGGAAGCCGAAATCGACCAGCGCCTTGTCCAGAGATTCGATCGGCTCACCTTCCAACAGACAACGCGCTGCTTCATTTATATAAGGAGCCAAAATGCGGTTAACGTAGAAACCAGCGCGATCGGCAACCACAATCGCCGTCTTGCCCTGCTTGTGCGCCAACGCCACGGTGGTGGCAATGGTTTCTTCGCTGGTCGTGGCATGGGGGATCACCTCCACCAGCGGCATTTTATCGACCGGGCTGAAATAATGCAGGCCAATCACCTGCTCCGGCCGCTGCGCCTTGGCGGCAATCTGGCCAATCGGCAGCGATGAGGTATTGGAGGCAAAAATAGTGTGCGGGGCCGCGTGTTGTTCGATTTCGGCCACCATCTGCTGCTTGAGCGACAAATCTTCAAACACCGCCTCAATCACTACATCCACCTGGTCAAAACCGCTGTAATCGGTCGAACCGGAGATCAGCATCATCTGTTTTTGTCGCTCTGCCGGACGCATGCGTTTACTGCGAACCCTTTTGCTGAGCACATCCCAACTGTATTTTAACGCGTGGTTAATGCCCGTTTCGTTAACGTCTTTAATTCGTACCGGCAGGCCGCCGCGCGTAGCGGTCACGCAGGCAATCCCACCGCCCATCAAGCCGCCACCGAGGATACCGATACGATGCAATGCGTGAGGTTGTGCATTGCCACCGCGCTCTTTCTTCAACGCGGTAGAGGCAAAGAACAGGCTGCGTAACGCCGCTGACTGCGGGGTCATAGCCAACTCGCCGAAGGCTCTGGCCTCGGCTTCATAACCGCTGGCGCTACCACTATCCAGGCCGGTACGCACCACCTGAATAATGCGCTCCGCCGCCGGATAGTTACCGTGCGTTTTCGCCAGCGTTTTCTTGCGTACAATGCTGAACAGCAGGCTTTTACCCAAGGGGCCGTTGAGCAAGCGCTCCTGCCATGGCAATTCGCGTCGGCTCTGCCAGCCCTGTTTGACTCGTTCGATGGCGGTCTGCAGCAAGATCGATTGTGGCACCGCGTCGTCCACCAGCCCCAGACGCAGCGCCTGGCGCGCCCGAATGTGTTTGCCGGTCAGGATCATGTCCAGCGCCTTGCTGGCACCAATCAACCGCGGCAAGCGCTGAGTGCCGCCGGAACCCGGCAGCAAACCCAACTGAACTTCCGGCAGGCCGAGTGCGGTTTTATCATCCAGTGAGCAGACGCGGCCGTGGCAGGCCAAAGCCAGCTCCAGGCCGCCACCCAGGCAGGCACCGTGAATGGCTGCCACGACCGGAACCTGGAATGCCGCAATCTGTGCCAGGGTGCTTTGGCCTTTTTTCGCCAGCGTTTCGGCTTCTTTGGCTGTGGTACAGGCGGCAATCATGGTGATATCCGCACCGGCAATAAACGAGTCCGGCTTGCCGGAAACGATCACCAGCCCTTCCAGCGCTGGATGCTGCTGCGCGCGGATCAGTACGTCGTTGACCTGTTCGACAAACTCGGCCTTCAGCGTATTGACCTTCTCGCCGGGGACATCAATGGTGATCACGCCTATGTTGTCCGGACGTATCGTCAGCTGAAAGGCTGAGGGTTTGGCTCGCTGTTCGTGCAATGCGTTTTCAAAACTCATTATTCCACCTCTACGATCATTGCGGCCCCTAACCCTCCGGCCGCGCAGGCAGTGGTCAACCCCAGCCCGCCACCACGGCGTTTCAGCTCGTGCAGCGTTTGGGTGATCATGCGCGCGCCGGTAGCGGCAAACGGGTGGCCATAGGCGATCGAGCCGCCCAATACGTTGAATTTATCCATATCCACTTGACCAATCGCCCGGCTGCGACCCAATTTTTGCTGGGCAAACTCGTCACTGGCAAACATCTTCAGGTTGGCCAGGGTTTGTGCGGCGAAAGCTTCATGCATGTCGATAAGCGTCAGATCCGCCAGGCCGATACCGGCGCGATCCAACGCCAGCGGCGTGGCGTAGGACGGCCCAAGCAACATATCTTCCCACACGTCGATGGCGGAGAAGGCAAAGCTGCGCAGGTAGCCCAGCGGTTGTAAGCCCAGCTCTTTCGCCCGCGATTCACTCATCATCAGTACCGCCGCCGCACCGTCGGTCAGGGGGGTGCTGTTGGCTGCGGTAACGCTGCCATGCTTGCGGTCAAATGCCGGTTTCAGCTTCGCGTACGAAGCCAGGCTGGAGTCTTTGCGGACGTTGTTGTCTTCGCTAATTTGGGTGCGATACGGCGGCACGTAGGCGGTCATCACCTCATCGTGCAGCAGCCCCTGTTCCCAGGCTTTGGCCGCTAACTGATGTGAGCGGTGCGCCAACGCATCCTGCTCTTCACGGGTGATGCCGTGGCTTTTCGCCATTTGTTCGGCGGTATCGCCCATTCGCAGACCCGTAGAGTATTCCGCTACCGCCGGGGGAACCGGCATCAGATCACGGAACTTCAGTCGGCTGAACAATTTGAGGCGCTGTGACAGGGTTCGGGCCTTGTTAACGTCCACCAGCGTGCGCGCCAGCGCTTTGCTGACGCCAATAGGCAAAACGGAAGAAGAGTCAGCGCCGCCGGCAATACCGATGCTGATGCTACCGGCCATAATGCTCTCTGCCACGTTGGCAATCGCCTGGAAGCTGGTGGCGCAGGCACGCGACACGCTGTAGGCATCGGTATGCACGCTCATGCCGGTACCGAGCACGATTTCACGCGCAATATTCGGCGCTTCAGGCATTTGCACCACCTGGCCGAACACCAGTTGCTCGATCAACGCCGGATCGATGCCAGTGCGGGCCAACAGTTCACTCACCGCCGTTTTACCCAAATCTACCGCCGGAATACCGTGATAAGCGGTCGCCTGTTTGGCAAAGGGGGTGCGCAGTCCATTTACAATCGCAATACGGTCACCGTGACGGGTCACCAACGGCAGTGCCTTACTCATAAACGCTCCTGAAGAGAATAACGTCAGCACAACGGCCAAAAGAGGTCTGACCTGATGGGGCCATTGTTAACCAAATGTTTACATTTGGCAAACCGTCAGAAGCGAAAACTGAGAGCAGGAGCAACTTTCCAGGGAGGGATTATCGGACAGGTGAAGGTGCGGGTAAGCCCCGCACCCTTTTAAAGCAGCAATTAACGCAGGCCGAGCTGGAAAATAAAGGTTTCTGCCTGGCAGGCAAAGGTGAAATCAGCCACCAGTTCTACACCACCGTCAACCGGTTTAATGCTACTGCTGATGTCGCAAGGGTCAGATTCCACACCCCGGGCTTTTTCAGTCAACGCGGCCAACATTTTCTCTGCATCCTGCTGATTGGTAAACACCTGGCTGTAGGACGCGGTGCAATCGGTATTGTCCATGACGGTGCCAACGTCAACACAGCAACAAGCGGCAGTTTCCTGGGCGCTACATTTATTAAGTGAATTTGACATGGTTAATTCTCCTCAGGGACCGCCATTACGCGCATCCAAATTGCCATTTAAACGCTGGCGCAAAGATACAAGATTCTGCGCCTATTTTACTCTGCGGCGAAACCGATCACTAGCACTTACTTTTTATAGGTGTTTTAAGTGATGGAAATCACAAATGAAAATCGTTGTCTGCTAAGGAATGGTAAGAATTTTGTTATGTACCACTGGTTTTTTGTTAGCCAGATCTCTCTTTTGATATCAATTTGGAAATATTTCAAAAACAATGTTGCAACATTCTCACAGGTCGGACCTATAATTCAGCCACTGGTCTGATTTGTCTGAATGAGATCGGACCCTACAATCGCGCGCTTCCTTGTTACCTTATGTAACATGTTTAAATAATAAACACATAATGAGGTTTTGGTCATGAGCCAGAAAAACCTATTTACTAAATCAGCTCTCGCAGCTGCAGTGGCAATTATTTCTTCAAACGTGTCTGCCGCAGGATTCCAGCTGAATGAGTTTTCATCAGCTGGTTTAGGACGTTCGTATTCTGGCGAAGGCGCCATGGCAGATACCGCGGCTTCCGCCAGCCGTAACCCGGCCCTGTTGATGATGTACACCCGCCCGGAACTCTCCCTTGGCGCGGTATTTATCGATCCGGACGTGGACATTACCGGCAAGTCACCTTCCGGTGCCAGCCTGGACTCCAAGAACATCGCCCCTACCGCCTGGGTGCCAAACCTGCATTATGTTCAGCCAATTAACGATCAATTTGCCGTGGGTGGCTCGGTCACCAGCAACTATGGCCTGGCGACCGAATTCAACGACGGTTACACCGCCGGGGCTTACGGTGGTAAAACCGACCTGACCACCGTGAACCTCAATCTGAGCGGTGCTTATCGTCTGAACCAAAACTTCAGCTTCGGTCTGGGTTTTGATGCGGTTTATGCCAAAGCCAAGCTCGAGCGTTATGCTGGCGAATTGCCGAAATTGATCGCAGGCTCTGGCCAGTTGCCTCCGCAATTGGCGGGCCCGGTATCACAGATCCCGGCGGATACCCAAATTTCTCACCTGAAGGGTGACAAATGGGGCTTTGGCTGGAACGCCGGCATTCTGTATGAAGTGGATGAAAACAACCGTTACGGTTTCACCTACCGTTCCGAAGTCAAAATCAAGTTTGACGGCGACTACAAGAGCAGCCTGCCATCCGCCTATAACCCGCTGCTGGGCGCTCTCGGTCTGCCTATGGGCACCGACGGCACCACCATCCCAGGTTCTCTGGACCTGAACCTGCCGGAAATGTGGGAAATCTCGGGTTACAACAAGGTTGCACCGCAGTGGGCCATCCACTACAGCCTGGCTTACACCAGCTGGAGCCAGTTCCAGGAGCTGAAAGCTACCGGCAACAACGGTCAAACGCTGTTTGAGAAGCATGAAGGCTTCAAAGACGCTTACCGCATCGCGCTGGGTACCACCTACTTCTATGACGATAACTGGACCTTCCGTACCGGTATCGCCTTCGATGACAGCCCGGTGCCGGCCCAGAACCGTTCTATCTCTATCCCGGATCAGGACCGCTTCTGGCTGAGCGCAGGTACCAGCTACGCATTCAACAAAGACGCCTCTGTTGACGTCGGTGTTTCCTACATGCACGGCCAGAAAGTCACCATCAAAGAAGGTCCATACACCTTCGAATCCGTGGGCAAGGCCTGGCTGTACGGCGCCAACTTCAACTACCGCTTCTAATCCTTTCGACGATGAAGCCAAAGCGCCCTGCGGGGCGCTTTTTTATTGCCTACTATTTGCCGGGCGAAAAAAAACCCGCCAGTCGACGGGTTGTTTCTGTTCGCTAACCGAGGTTATTGCGAGTCGATCTCGTCCAAATCACCTTGGATCGCCTGGGCGTTCGGGTTAACTTCCGGTTTCAGTGAACCGCCGTTCGCCAGGAAATCGTTGCGCTGGAAGTAAGCCTCACGCACCATCAGGTATGGATCGGAAGAGTTACGCAACAGGCCGTCGGAATCGAGCAGCTCGGCACGGGTTTCAATCCCCTCAACCACCCACTTGCCTGCCGACATCCAGAAGGTCAGGTAGCTCAGCACCGGATAAAGGTCATCTGCCCAGTCACCGCCCTCTTCACGCAGGGTGAAACTGCCATAGCCCGGCAACATCACATAAGGACCATAGCCGACACCGTAGTGCCCCAGAGTGCTGCCGAAACGGTTCGGCTCTTCGCGTGCCAGTTTCGGGTTAGCCATGCCAGCCACGTCGATCAGGCCGCCCATCCCCAACAGGGTGTTGAGGAAGAAACGGTTAAAGTGGATCATCCCCTTGTACGGATCACCTTTCAGGAAGGAGTTGACCATGCTGGCCGGCTCTTCCAGGTTGGAGGTGAAGTTGCTGATGCCATTACGCGCCGGCATCGGCAGGTAGTCACGCCAGGCCACGGCCACCGGGCGCAGGACATACGGATCCAGGACGTTATAGTTAAAGTTGAACATCGTCCGGTTAAATCCTTCCAGAGGATCGGATCGCCCTTGTGGTTCATCTTGTGGCGTGCTGGCACAGCCCACCAATAACACCGTTGTGAAAGCCAGCCCAGTCAGGCGAAAGTTCATATTCTTCTCCATGAAAACACGTTCGGTCTTTTTATTCAGGGGACCTGTTTGTTTATCTGAACGTCAATCTGCTCTTTACCGCTGAAATTCTGCAGCGCACTCTCACCGAACCAGTCACCCGCCTGCGGCGTGGCCAGACCGTCCTGAGAAATCCGCACCCGCACCTTGACCTGATGCTGGGCCGAAAGCAGCCGCTCAGGCATCATGGCATTGCTGTCATCCAGAGAGAATGACAGGGGGAAACGGCTTAAAGGCAGTTGTTTTACCGCCACCGGCACCGGATTGGCACCATCGGTCACCGAGATTACCAGCGTCCCCTGCGGCGGCAAAGCGTTAGTCGCCTGCGGCGATAACGTCACGTTAACGCCAAGTTTAACAGTTTCTCCGCCTGCCTGTGTTTTTGCTTGTGCAATACTGCGCTTTATCACTTCGGCGCGTTGATCATTGGCCGGCAACAGTTTCAGCATGACCTGCCAGGCACCAATAGCCTGCTTGAAATCGCCCTGCTCAAAGGAATTAAACGCCAACAGGCTCAACACGCGCAGATTGGTATGATCTTCGGCGATCATCTTGCGCAGCATCTGGGTGGCCTGCTTGTTATCCTCTGGATCGTTGGAGCGCGTCAAGACTTCCGCATAACCGAGGCGCACTTCCAGACTATTCGGATCGAGCTGATAAGCATGGGCGAATGCCTGAGTGGCGGTGGTGGCGTTATTCAATGCCATGCCGACCCGGCCCAGCATCATCCAGTCGTTGATATTGCGGTCGTCCTGTTGCAACGCAGTACGCAGCCCCAGGCCGAGACGAGCAATCTCTTCCATGCTCAGCGGTTGGGCGCGCTCATTGCTAACCCGAGCGCGTAGTTCCGGCATTTGAGCTTCCACCTGCTGCCAGTCCAGCACCTGCGCCAACCCACCGGTTTTCAGATAGAACCCCAGGGTGACCACCACCAGTAACGCTACGCCGGGCACCAGCGCCCAACGGTTGATCGGCTTCGCCTGCACGTCCTGCTGACCGGGGATATCATTGAGCAGATTTTGCTGCAGTTCCTTCACCATCTCCGGACGCTCGGTAACCACGCCCTGATCTTCGTCCTGCTCCAGTTCGTGCAGACGATCCTGATAAAATGCTTTATTCAGCGTATCGCGGCTAGCGGCAGTGCTTTTGTCGCTTTGGCGCATCGCCGGCACCACCAGTAACGCCGCAGCGCCGACCAGCAATACAATAATAATCAGCCAAAAAGCCATTAGGGTTTCTTCCTGTCAGTCTCTTTCAGCAGCGCTGCCAAACGCTGTTGCTCCTGCTCGGAGAATTCATCGTTAGCGTTAGCAGCACCGGCGCGGCGACGGCGAGTGCGCAGTATCACTACCGCCCCGCCGATCAGCACAAACAGCAACGGGCCAAGCCACAGGATCAGCGTCGCCGGCGTCACCGGCGGTTCGTAGGTGACGAAATTGCCGTAGCGCGCCACCATGTAATCGATGATCTGCGGCTTACTCTGCCCCTGCATCATCAGCTCATACACCTTGGTGCGCATGTCCGCCGCAATGATGGCGTTAGAGTCGGCAATGCTGTTGTTCTGGCATTTCGGGCAGCGCAGCTGCTCGGTCAGCTCACGGTATTGCTGTTCCTGCTCCACCGATTTGAACTGATAGGTATCAATAGCCGCAGCCGCGCTCCAGCTCAGCAGCAGAGCGAAGACCAGGGTCATCAGCCTCATGCCTCACCCCCGTATTTTTTGTACAGCGGCAACACTTCCTGCTGCCAGACGCGCTCATTCATATCCCCGGCGTGGCGATAGCGAATAATGCCTTGTCCGTCGATGAGGAAGGTTTCCGGCGCGCCATACACGCCCAGATCCAGCCCCAGCATGCCGTCGCCGTCATACAGGCTGAGCGCATAAGGGTTACCCAGCGAATTTAGCCAGGTCACCGCCTTACTACGATCGTCTTTATAGTTCAGCCCCACTACGCGGATACCGCGCGCGGCCAACGTATTGAGATATTGATGTTCGGCACGGCAGGTCGGGCACCAGGTGGCCCAGACGTTCAGCAGCATGGGTTTGCCATTGCGCAGCACCGCCTGATCGTAAGTCTTGCCGGGGCTTTCGAGCGATTCCAGTTTGAAGGCCGGTACCGGTTTGCCGATCAACGCCGACTCCAGCATGGTCGGATCCTCGCCACCGGCATTGCGCGTCAGTTGCACCATAAACGCCGCCACCAGCAGCAGGAACAGGATTAACGGGATAAACAGCAGCTTACGGTTCATGCCTGCTCCTCCAGCTTGCCTTCACGCTTGAGTTTTTTGCTCATCCGGTAGCGCGGGTCGAGAATACACAGGATGCCGCCGACCGCCATAAATACCCCACCGAACCAGATCCAGCGTACAAAGGGTTTATAGTACAACCGCACGGCCCAGGAGCCGTCGTCCAGCTCTTCGCCCAGTGCCGCATACAGGTCACGGCTGAAGCCACCGTCGATGGCCGCTTCGGTCATCATGCTGCGCGCCACGCTGTAGTAGCGTTTCTCCGCGTGCAGCGTCGCTTCCGGCTTGCCGTTACGCGTGACGTCGATGATACCGACGCCGCCGGTATAGTTCGGCCCACGGATATCGTGCACATCACGGAACACAAAGTGATAGTTATGGATATCCACGCTGTCGCCAGCCTTCATGCGGACGTCGCGTTCCACGCTGTAGTTCTGGCTAAAGGCAATACCGATTACCGTCACCGCGACGCCAAGGTGACCCAGCACCATGCCCCAGTGACTGCGGGAAAGATGGCTCAGGCCACGCCAAAAACCGTGGCGATGAGTAGCACGTTCGTGCAGTTCCATCAGCGTCAGGATAATGACCCAGACCGCCATAATCAGCCCCACCACCGTCATACCGGCGATGCTGTCTTGCAGCAGCCACGGCAACAGGACTGACAGCACCAGCGTAATCACCAGCGCCACGCTCAGGCGACGCCACAGCTTGGTCGGTTCATCACGGCGCCAGCGCACCAACGGGCCGATGCCCATCAGCAAGGCCATCGGGGCCATCAGCCAGGTAAACATGGTATTGAAGAACGGCTCGCCGATAGAAATACTGCCCAGGCCAAGCTGTTTATGCACCAGCGGCAACAGCGTGCCCAGCAACACCACCAGCGTCGCGGCAATCAACAGTACGTTGTTGCCCAACAGGAAGGTTTCACGCGAGAAGGTTTCATGCTGCACCCGGCTGCGCACCTGGCCGCCTTTGACCGCGTACAGCAGCAAAGAACCGCCGATCACAATCACCAGATAGGCGAGGATAAACATGCCACGCGCCGGATCGGAGGCAAAGGAGTGTACCGACACCAGCACGCCGGAACGCACCAGGAAGGTGCCCAGCAAGCACAGCGAGAAGGCGGTAATCGCCAGCAGCACCGTCCAGGCCTTGAAAGTTCCGCGTTTTTCGGTCACCGCCAGCGAGTGCATCAGCGCCGTACCGGCCAGCCACGGCATAAATGAAGCGTTCTCTACCGGATCCCAGAACCACCAGCCGCCCCAGCCCAGTTCGTAATAAGCCCAGGCTGAGCCCAGCACGATACCCATGGTGAGGAACACCCAGGCCGCGGTAGTCCAGGGCCGCGACCAGCGTGCCCAGGCGGTATCCAGCCGGCCGGCCATCAGTGAGGCAATAGCAAAAGCAAAGGCCACCGAGAAGCCGACATAGCCCATGTACAGCAGTGGCGGATGGAAAATCAGGCCGATATCCTGCAGCAGCGGATTGAGGTCACTGCCGTCGATCGGGAAATTCGGCAAGGTGCGGGTGAACGGGTTGGAGGTCATGATAATGAACAGCAGGAAACCCGCGGTAATCATGCCCATCACCGACAGCACGCGCGCCACCGCGTCTTGCGGCATCGCACGGCTGCACAACGCCACCGCCAGTGACCAACAGCTGAGCAGCAACACCCACAGCAGCAGTGACCCTTCATGGGCGCCCCAGGTGGCGGCGATGCGGTAATACACCGGCAGTTGCGTGTTGGAGTTGGCGGCCACATAAGCCACGGTAAAATCATTGACCACAAAGGCATGCACCAGGCAAATGAACGCCAGCGCGATAGCGGCAAACATGCCATAGGTCAGCGGACGCGCCACCGCCATCATGCGGCGATCCTGACGCGCTGCGCCCCACTGCGGGTAAATGCTCAGCAGCAGCGAAATCGCCAGCGCCAGACACAGCAGAAAACTTCCCGTTTCCGGCATCATGATTTAGCGCCCTCGTTCCGCGGGGTGGCGTAAGCCGAAGCCGGCCCCTTATGGTTTTCTTTCATTGCGTCGGCCACCTCCGGCGGAGTGTATTTTTCATCGTGTTTCGCCAGCACTTCACGCGCATTGACCACGTTGCCTTCGCCCAATACGCCCTGCGCTACCACACCCTGCCCCTCACGGAACAAGTCCGGCAAAATACCGGTGTAGGTGACATCGATCGCGCCGCGCGCATCGTAGACCTTGAAGCTGACCTGCAGCGTTTTCTGATCGCGTTTTACCGAGCCGGGCATCACCATGCCGCCGATACGCAGGCGTTGGCCCACTTCCGGCTTCTCATGATTTTCGCCCTTGCCCTGCAGAATTTCGCTCGGGGTATAAAACAGATCGATGTTGGAGCGCAGCGCATACAGCATCAGGGTCGCGGTAAGCGCAACACCGATCAGCACTACGATCGCCAGATACAGGCGACTTTTACGACGTGGATTCACAATGATTTCTCCCGCGGGTTGGCGGATTTTTGTTTCGACTGCTGCGACTGACGAATGCGTCGCTCACGCGCCTGACGGCGGCCGATCTCAGCGAGCAATTGCCGGCGCTGCCAGAAAGTATGCGCCACCAGGCCCAGCAGCGAGAGCAGCGTAACGGCCACCGCCAGCCAGACGTAGAAGGCGTAGCCCCCCATGGCGAAAAACGCCTGCCAGGAAGTAAATGCGGCATTCATGGTTGGCGCTCCTTATTGACCAGCCCGGCGACCCACGGACGCTGACTTTCCTGAGACAAAATCAAATTGCGCAGGCGCATCAAAGTAAGAGTAATGAAGAACAGCAGGTAGCCGAGGATCGCCCAGCGCAGCGGGGTGCGCATGCTTGGCGCGATGCTCTGTTGCATATTGGTCGACCCCTGATGCAACGTGTTCCACCATTCGACCGAGAAATGAATAATCGGGATGTTCACCACCCCCACCAGCACCAAAATACCGGCGGCGCGGCCCGCCAGGCGGCGATCCTCAAAGGCGTTATACAACGCGATAATGCCGATATACAAGAACAGCAACACCAACTCGGAGGTCAGGCGTGCGTCCCATACCCACCAGGTGCCCCACATCGGCTTGCCCCAGGCAGAACCGGTGACCAGGGCAATAAAGGTAAATACCGCGCCGACCGGCGCCATCGCCGCGACCACCGTATCGGACATTTTCATCTGCCACACCAGGCCGATAAATGCCGCTACCGCCATGGAGCCATAGATCCCCATCGACCACATGGCGGCCGGCACATGGATATACATGATACGGAAGCTGTCGCCCTGCTGATAATCCTTGGGTGCGAAACCAAAGCCCCATACCCAACCCAGCAGCAGGCAGGCCGCTCCGGCCAGCCCCAGCCAGGGGATAAAGCGGCCACAGACACGATACAGCCGTTCAGGCTGGGCAAACTGATGTAACCATTTCCACATTGTCGTCATTGCTCACGGTAAATTTATACGGTGGCCGCCCTGTTGACCAAGGCGACGAAAATTACTGGTGCGGTGCAACACGCTCTTGATGGCGTTAACCCGCATTTCAATATGTTAGCTAGTGCACGCTCACTCGCAGCGCTGCTGCGGTAGCGAACGGTGCCAGCGTGATACTGCCCGCCAGCATGGCACCCAGAATCGCCAGGTAACCGTCTATTGGCATCCCCATAGAGGCGGCATCGATGGCCGCGGTGGAAAATATCAACACCGGGATATACAGCGGCAGCACCAGCAGGCTAAGCAGCACGCCGCCCTTGCGCAGCCCGACGGTCAGCGCCACGCCGATAGCACCAATCAGACTCAGCGTCGGCGTACCCAGCAGCAGCGTAAATGCCACCGCCAGCCAGGTATTGATATCCAACGACAGCAGCAACGCCACCAGCGGCGACAGGATTAACAGGGGTAGGCCTGTTACCACCCAGTGAGCACATACTTTGCCTAACACCGTCATTGGCAGCGGCGTCGGCAGTAACAGCAGTTGCTCCAGCGAGCCATCAAGAAAGTCATCGCGAAACAAGCGTTCCAGCGACAACAGCGCCGCCAGCAGCGCAGCGACCCAAATAATCCCCGGAGATATACGCGCCAGTAACTGCGGCTCCGGCCCAATCCCTAACGGAAACAGCGTGATAACAATCAGAAAGAACCACAGCGGATTAACGATTTCCGACCCTTTGCGAAAGGCAATCTTCAGCTCGCGGCGCAATACGGTCAAAAACATCAAACAGTCTCCATGCGGTTTTCCGTCAGGCTGATTTTACCTACCGCCTGCGTTACGCCGGCCAAATCCTGATGGGTGGTCAACAATACCATGCCGCCCTGCTGCGCATGTTGCTCAAAAAGGCTAATTAATTCAGCCACGCCCTGCTTGTCGATGGCCGTCAGCGGCTCATCCAGGATCCACAACGGGCTGTCGCTGAGCCACAAACGCGCCAGGGCAACCCGGCGTTGCTGCCCGGCGGAAAGCTGCGCCACCGGTAAATCCTCATAACCCACTAACCCTACCTGCTCCAGCGCCTGCCAAATGGCCTGACGATCGGGAACGCTACTCATCGCCTGGTAAAACTGCAGGTTCTCAAAGGGCGTTAACATAGTTTTAATCCCCGGCTGATGGCCAAGGAACAACAAATCCTGATGGTAACGTTCACGATGGCGCAACGTATTTTGCCCGTGCCAGTGGACTTCACCGCCCTCCGGGCGCGCCAGGCCGGCCAAAATGCGCAGCAGGCTGGTTTTGCCCGCACCGTTCGGCCCTTCCACCTGAATAATATCGCCCGGTTTCACCGTAAAGCTTAACGCGCTAAACAGGGTGCGTTCATCGCGGACGCAACTCAGATTTTTAGCTTCCAGCATCGGAGAACTCATATTTTTCTTTGGGATAGCGATCATAGCATAAGCCATCTGCGGCACGTAGCCCGCCGCAGGGCACTCAGCTACTCCAATAGGGGTAATATTGCGCCCCAGATCAATAATGCGAAGAAAAAACCGGCGGCGTTAAACTCTTGTTACTTTTTTCTGCAATTTGCGACCTGGCTTTCGGCCTATCGGTGGGCCAGCTATGCTTAATCCGTGACCCCGGCAGCAGTTTAAGGAGAGAGCAGATAATGAGCGACTCACTACAGCGCCCGAAGACGGACAGCGACGATCCTCTGCAGGTGGAGAGCAAAGAGCATGAACAGGGCAAGAGCGAAATCGAGGTAAAGGAACAGAACCTGCCCTCACGCGCGGCGGCGGTGCATGAACAGATCCGCATGGAGGGTGAGAAAGAACTGGAGCGTGACTGGCTGGCCTTGCTGTGGTCAGCGGTGGCCGCCGGGCTGTCGATGGGGGCCTCCCTGATGGCCAAGGGTATTTTTCACGCCCGGTTGCCGGACGACCCCAGCCGTTTCTTTATCGAGAATATTGGCTACACCTTTGGCTTTATCATCGTGATTATGGCCCGCCAGCAGCTGTTTACCGAAAACACCGTGACCGCCGTACTGCCGATCATGCACAAACCGACGCCGAGAAATTTCGTCATCCTGTTCCGCCTGTGGGGCGTGGTGTTGCTCGGCAACCTGATTGGCACCGGGCTGGTGTCACTGGCGTTTATTCACATGCCGATTTTTGATGAAAACACTCGCAGCGCCTTCGTTAGCCTGTCGGAAGAAGTGATGCAAAACTCACCGTCAGAAATGTTCGCCAACGGTATTTTGGCCGGCTGGATCATCGCCACCATGGTGTGGATGTTCCCTTCCGCCGGGGCCGCCAAGATTTGGGTGATCGTCCTGATGACCTATCTGGTGGCGATCTGCGATCTGACCCATATCGTGGTCGGATCGGTAGAGATCCTTTATCTGGTGTTTAGCGGTGTCATCCCCTGGCAAGATTTTATCTACCCATTCGCCATTCCGACGCTGGCCGGCAACATTATCGGCGGCACCTTTATCTTTGCGTTAATCAGCCATGCGCAGATCCGCAATGATATGAGCGATAAAAACAAAGCGGCGCGGCTGGAGGCAGAAAAACAGACTGCCAGGGCGAGAAAACCGTGATCGCGGTCAGCGCAGCACGCGAAAATCAGTGCATATTGGCGATGGAATGAGCAAACGCACCGCTAAGCGCTTATTCTGCGGGTAAAAAAAGGTATACTGCCCCGGCAGCCTCAGGTTGCCAGCCCGCAGCGTCCCCGTAGTTAAACGGATATAACAAGCCCCTCCTAAGGGCTAGTTACTGGTTCGATTCCAGTCGGGGACACCATAAGCCTATTGCCCCCCACTATCGAAATCCGCAAAAACCGCGCCACACAAGGCCTTAAGCCATTTTCGTCGTCTAAATACTTCGCTGTTATCAGCATGATGCGTGAGCACTTCCCACAATCTGGCACAGATTCCAGGATTAAAGGTATAATCGCAGATACTATTTACTCGATTTTAGAAACGAACATGACAAAACTAACATTACAAGAGCAGATGCTTAAAGCCGGATTGGTCAACAGTAAGAAACTGGCGAAAGTGCAAAAAACCGCTAAAAAATCACGCGTTCAGGCTCGTGAGGCCAGAGAGGCGGTGGAAGTCAATAAAAAGGCACAAATCGAACGTGATAAACAGCTGAGTGAGCAACAAAAGCAAGCTGCCCTGTCTAAAGAGTATAAGGCTCAGGTAAAACAGTTAATTGAAATGAACAGGATCGTTATTTCAAAAGGAAATATCAGCTATAACTTCACAGACAATAATTTAATTAAAAATATCAATGTGGATAAAACGACTCAAACTCAGCTAATTAATGGTCGTCTCGCCATTGCGCGTCTGCTTGCGGAGAATGGCGTTGATAGCGAATACGCAATTATACCCGCGATCGTGGCCGATAAAATTGCGCAACGTGATGCGAGCAGTATTGTGTTAAATGCAGCGCTTAGCCAGGAAGCACAGGACGAAGAAGATCCTTATGCCGACTTTGTTGTTCCTGATGATTTGATGTGGTAGGAAAAAAGCACGTACTGCTATCACATAGCTGTCATATATTTCGGCATGTTAGTTTAGGGCAATGGGCTGTGACCATTGCCTTACCTCAAAAGCCCCTATTCTCACAGTCATCCAAGAATAAATCGTATTTTAGTTCCACTGATTAAAATGTTAATATTGCTCTGTGTCGCGAATGGAGTAATAGCATGTTCCCCAACAAGAAATATTCACAACGGGCCAATCCGTTAACCAGCTATCAATTTTCACGGTTGCATACTTTTGAATGCGTCGCTCGTCACCTCTCCTTTTCATTGGCGGCGGAAGAACTGTCAATTACCCCCAGCGCTGTAAGTCACAGAATCAACCTGCTGGAAAAAGAGCTGGGCTTTCTTTTATTTCAACGTTTTCACCGCAGAATTACGCTCACACCGGAAGGAGAGCGGATGCAATGGTCGTTAAGCAACTCCTTCGATGCCCTGACTCAGGAAATTCTTGATATTAAAAACCGAGAGCTGACGGGCACCCTGACCATTTATTCCCACCCCTCCATCGTCCAATGCTTGCTGATTCCGCGGATCGGCGAATTTATTGCCCAGTACCCCACCATTCATTTGAACATTCTCACCGGGCAGGAGAATATCAACCTGGCCAACCGCGGCGTTGATTTAGCACTGTACTTTGGGCTTCTGCCGTCAGGTAAACAGCTGGACGAAACCTTTATGTCGGAGTCCATGGTGCCGATCTGCACTGCGCAATACGCCAAAACGCATGACCTCTACAATGCTCCTGAAAACCTGGCGCACTGCACCCTGTTGCATGACCGATATAATTCGGGTGAAGACGAGTGGCTGACCTGGGCACAACATTTTGATTTAGGGCTGGATACCGACAGCAAAAGCATGGAGTTCGATCGCTCAGATTTGGCGGTGCTGGCGGCGACACAGCATCTTGGCGTCGCCATGGGCCGACTCAATCTGGTGCAAGACTGGATCAAAAGCGGTGAGCTGATTATCCCCTTTACCAACATGACCCTGCCCTGCGAACACTGCTATTTTGTGTCGACCATATCCGAACGTCAGTGGCCGAAAATTATCGCGTTCAAACAGTGGATGATGAAAATAGAGCCTCTGGTCTGATTGCCAGAGGCATTGGCCGGTGGTTTAAAAAGGATTACCAAGTCTTGGGAGTATAAGAAAAATCGAGTGCGCAGCTGTATAACTGCCCGGCCTTTGAGTAATAAATATGTTTGCGGCTGTTATCCCATACCACAGTATAGTTATTGGAAAATTTTATTATCTCGACCGGCGTCTGGTTAGATAACCGACCGCGCTTAGTACTTTTCACCACAAAAAAATCGCCATTATCACTGAGCGTGATCAAAGGATAGCCCCAGGCATATTTCGATATTTGCATAGTGATGGTGAATTGGCTTTCACAACTTATTTGATAGGTATTAACATCAACATCCATAGTTTATATTTTAGGTACAATCCCTCTGTTGAGATAAAATAAATAAGAACAGCTCACGACAATCAAACCTAAAACGATCAGGATAGAACCCAATACAAACTCAATCTGCAACGGCTCCCCCAATATCACTACCCCGGCTAAAATACCAAAAATGGGCGTCATAAAGGTCAGAATGCCCAACGAGGACGCCTGATAATCACGCAGCAGAGAAAACCAGATCAAATAGCTGATAAAAGAAACCACCAGCGTTTGGAATATCAGGCTGGTCCAGGCTAATGCCGTCAGGTTGAAATGAACGCTCTGCGTGGTTATCGCCAGCAGAGATAACAAAATGCAGGCTCCCGAGAGCTGAAACAATAATGTTTGTTTTGATGAGCAGTTTGCCAACCCGGTAGTGCGAATGACAATGGTTGAGCCGCCCCATGACATTCCCGCCAACAGCCCGTAAATATCGCCACGCAATGAGTTCTCTGCGCCCGAACTGTCACTCATCCCGGAGATGGCGAGCACCACGCCGCCAAAAGCGATGGCAATACCGACCCATTGTATCAACGACAGCCGCTCATGGCGGATAACAAAATGCAGACCGATGGCGGAAAACAAGGGGGCAGTATACAAAAAGACCGCCATATGCGATGCGCTGGTATAGCGCAACCCTTCGGAAACGAAGAAGAATTCCAACGCGAATAAAAAACCGACGCACAGACCTGCTAACAGCGTGGGGCGATCAAATACGAACTTTTCGCGACGGTAACGCGCCAGGAGATAAACCGCCAAAGCGGCAATGCCCGACCGAATGGGGATTTGCAGTACGGCAGAAATGTCCGGCTCGGCGGCCTTGATCGCTACCTGCTGCAGCCCCCATATGGCGCATATCATCATCATGGCGGCGGCAGCTCTGCTATCTATGTTTTTTCTGGCACTCATCACACCACCTCAGCCGCTTAAATAAAAACACACCCTTCCCTCACCGCTAATAAAATGGTGATGGATAAATCCGAGAAAAATATAAAAGGTTAGTCTTTATAAACCACTATTTCCTGGTACATCTTAATGACTTCATTATCACTATCGACTTCACCGGTATATTCCGTTTGTTGCGCCACGTGGGTCACCTTCCAGCCCCGCTTGGCCAACTCAGGGATGGTGACGCGCCCAATATCACGACAGGTAAAGAGGGTGTCATCACTCAGCCTGAGATTACCAATACTTGCATAATCATAAGCTTGTGACTGGCAAACGTGCGACTCAGCCGCCATCAAGGGTAATGGCAACAGACCGACAATCAACATTAAACACTTTTTCATAGCCCTCTCCATGCCTCTTATTAACCTTATCCATTTTGCAGATATCACTTTGGTCAATTACGTTATATCCGCTTATTTAAATATCTTTCTGCGCGATGAAATTACACGATATATACCATTCACTGACAAGTGAAAAATATAAACCTTCGTGTTAGCTGAATTCATCCGAACATCATCGTCATTGCTGCGCCATTAAGTTAGGTTTTTACACCGCCTGACGGCATCGCGGCACTTCACTGCTGACAGTTACAGAAAAAACCAATAATTAGCAGGAAAAGTAACTTTTTGTGACGCACATTGTGTTACATATGCATTTCGCTTCACCCACGCTAAAAGCAATGAAAACGCTCAGAAAATTTCCTGAGCAAATCACTGATGCCAGAAGGTTCAGTGAGGTCGGCAAGTACACACAGGGATAAAAAATGACATACAAATTGCGCGCATTAACCCAGGCAATTGCTCTGGGACTGGTCGTTGGCAGTGCTTCTTTCGCCGCCCAGGCTGAAATTACCCTGCTAAAGCAGGATCAACAGGCGGGCGATCCGCTGAGCCGTCTTAATTTTACCGTCGGCGGCAGCATCCGTCCGCAGTTCAACAATATGACCGGCGATGGTGATAAAGGCTCTTACAAACGTAACGGTTTTGACGGCGGAACCCGCTTCCGCTTCGCCGCCGATTACTACCTGTTCGACGACATAAGCTGGATCAGCTACTACGAGCTGGGGGTGAATATCCCTGCGCTGTTCAACTGGGATAACCACTATGCAGAGGGCGCCAACAACACCAGCCGCCGCATGTTGTACACCGGTTTGAAAAGCAAAACCTGGGGACAATTGACCTTTGGTCAACAAAACAGCGTGTACTACGACGTGGTTGGCGCCAAAACCGATATCTGGGATTACGACATGCTGGCCCAGGCTCCGGGGAACGGCATCAACGGGGATTACGACGGATCTTACCGTTCACGTAAAATGCTGAAGTATAAAAATACCTTCGGCGATGCGGATGTGTATGCCTCTTACCTGTTCAGCGATAACGAGTACCTGCCGGGTAATGGCCTGCGCTACAAGCGCGAGGGAGGCGGTTCATTGGGTGTGGATTACCACCTGACGCCGGACCTGACCTGGGGCACCGCGTGGAACTATACCCGCGCCGAGATGCGTGACCCTGCCACCCACGCTACGAAAGATTATGACCAGAACATCCTGGGTACCGCGCTGAGCTGGAAACCGGATAACTGGACGCTGACCTTTGGCGGCGGCTGGTACAACAACTTCCTGACCACCAAAAAAGCCGACGTTAACGACTACTTTGCCGGTGACGCCTGGGGTATTGAATATCTGGCCGGTTACACCGTGCCGGTAGGGCAATATGCGGTGAAATCCGTGATGCCGTACTTTATGGGTGACCGTTTGCAGTACGTCAGCGGCCGCGATTATCAGCGTATTGATAACGGCCTGGGCGTGACCGTGCAGTTTGATTACGGTTTCCGCGTCGATGTGGAACACGTGCTGACGTCAAGCACCGACAACCTGGGCGATATGACGCTGGTGCGTCTGCGTTACGATTTCTAATCGCTACCGACGTAAAAAAGGCCGCTTCCGCGGCCTTTTTCAGTTTTGGAACCCAATCAGAATCCGCCGCGCGCCGAACGGCCCACCGCTTCGCCCAACTGCCACACCGCCATCGCATAATGGGTACTGTGGTTGTAGCGGGTAATGGTGTAGAAGTTGGGTAAACCGTACCAATACTGGTAGCTGGTCCCCATATCCAGGCGCAGCAGGCTGGCTTCCTGATTGCCACCAAGCGACCCTTGCGGCGTCAGCCCAGCTTCCGACAAACTGGCCACCGAATAGCGGGTTTTAAAGCCATTTTCCAACCCCGGTGCCTGGCCGCTGGCCGGCACGGCCACAGGTTCACCCTTGGTCCAGCCGTGCGCTTTAAAGTAGTTGGCGACGCTGCCGATGGCATCCACCGGATCCCACAGGTTAACGTGGCCGTCACCGTTGAAATCAACCGCGTAACTCTTGAACGAGGACGGCATAAACTGACCGTAACCCATGGCGCCGGCGAAGGAGCCGCGTAGCTCCAGCGGATCATCCCCTTCGGTACGTGACATCAACAGGAAGGTTTCCAGCTCGCCGGCAAAGTAATCGGCACGGCGAGGATAGTCGAACGCCAGGGTAGACAGCGCATCGATAATGCGGGTTTTACCCATCACGCGGCCCCAGCGGGTTTCAACGCCGATAATGCCGACAATGATCTCTGGTGGCACGCCATAGGTCTGATAAGCACGCTGCAGCGCGTCCTGATACTGATTCCAGAACTGCACACCGTTTTGCACGTTATCCGGCGTAATAAATTTATTGCGGTAACGCAGCCAGGAGCCATTAGGGCCGGACGGTGCCTGGGTCGTTGGCGTCGGCGCCTGACGATCCATCAGCCGCAGTACAGAGTCTAACCGCCTGGCCTGGGCCAGAACGTCATGCAACTGCTGCCGATCGAAACCGTGTTCCTGCACCATTTTATCGATAAAACGGGCGGTGTTCGGATTGTTGGCAAAATCGCCCCCCAACGGCTGACCGGAATGCGCTGGTGTCAGTAGAAAACCGCCTTTCACGGTGTTGTCCTGAGGCGTGGCTGGGGTCGACTTCGGCCCGCTGCTACAGGCAGTGAGTAAGGTAAGCAGAGGGAGAAGAACAACTAAATGACGCATCGGATATCCATATAAGCCAGGCCAGTGATAAGTGTGGGTTATGTTAATCCATTGTCAGGTGCGAACAAACCGGATTATGTCGCCGATCACACCGCCACAAGCCAAAACTCAAGAAAACGTGACGAGCAGCACAGAAACAACGAAAGACTTAGGGTAAGTAGCTGCACCAACGGCAACCAATACCTGCAGCCAATGAGAACAACTATCATCTCCACCCGGTACAACACTGGCTATCTGCAGGCCAAGCAGTCACAATGCCGCATCACTCCCGGTCCAAACAGGAAATACCATGTCTTGCCACTACCCCGCCCAATACACCTTTGATAACGACAGCGACGCCTGGCAGATTCAGTTTCGTGATTTTCCTCAGCAACAGGCTGCCTGCTATAAGCGTGAAGACATCGAACTGGAAGCACAGGAAAGCCTGCTGATTGCCATCGCGCTGGAAATGGAAGAAGGCCGCCCGGTACCGCCCCCTTCTCGTGCCTTGCCGGATGAGCTGGCGATCCACCTGCCGGTGCTGGTTAAACTCAAGCTCGAGTTGCATAACATTATGCTGGCCGATACCACTTCCAAAGCCAGCCTGGCGCGTAAACTGGGCTTTAACGCCGGCCAAATGGACCGCCTGTTGGATGTGGCCTATGCCTCCAAGGTAGAAGCGTTGGAACAGGCTCTTTACCTGTTGGGATATGAAGTACAAACCTCGGTAGCAGAGATCCGCCAGCAATAAGAAAAATATTTTATTCGGGGGCTAAATTTTCTCCATTTTTCGCCGATGTGTTCATTACCGAATCATCAAGAGCAAAAAGTGAAGGCTAAAAATGGAGTGGAGCCGCCGCAATATCTGGGCCGTAATTCTGCTGTGTTGCCTTGTCTTCTGGGCCATCCTGCTGACCGGTGCCAACGCCGTCGCCTAATCCCTTTTCATAACATCACAGCAAGCATAATTATAAAGCCCGCTTCAGCGGGCTAATCCTTTTTTGCCTGATGAAAAAGGTAAATAAAAATCGTTTAGAAACAGTCACGCCTGGTTAAAAAACCGTCAAAAAGTGTGATCAAAAACACAGTATTGTAATCAGGCTGAGATTGGGAGTACATTAACGCCGATCCTGTCGTGGTTCATGTTTTACCTCACGGACTTTGAAGCACGACAACCGGGTAATCTGTGGTCAAGGACGTTGTTCTTCCTCTTGAAGGATCCGCCTCTCCATCACCGACTATCCACAAAATACTCAGCACAACAATCGGGATCATTGGCTTGCGAGGGACTCCAGAAGGGAGTTGTTCAGTGAAATATTTCGTATTTGGCGTTTCATTCATGTTGGTTACATGGATTGGCACCTTTATGCTGATGGTTGCATAACCAAGGCATAACCGGGAATAAAGATCGGGAATATAGATAAAGGGGCGCACAGCGCCCCTTTGTTGTTTCTGAATGGGGCTATTTCCCCGGCATCATGCGGCGCAGAGTGTTATCGACTGCGGTACCTGCCACTCTTCGAGCGGCGAGTGGTAGCCGGTGTGCCATGCCGCCGACGCAATCCCAACCGAACCAACATCAGTAAAAAACCGGCGTGAATACGCCGGCCTGAAGTGATTATTTGGTGGTTGCCGGGCTGCTCTTGGCCGGTTTGATCAGCCCATCAGCCCGGAACATGGCTTTGATGCCGCGAACGGCCTGACGGATACGATCCTGATTTTCTATCAGCGCGAAACGCACGTGGGTGTCACCGTAGTCACCAAAGCCAATGCCCGGCGATACGCACACCTTGGCTTCCGCCAACAGACGTTTGGCAAACTCCAGTGAACCGAGATGCGCATAAGGCTCGGGGATTTTGGCCCAGACATACATCGCCGCTTTCGGGTTTTCCACCATCCAGCCCGCTTCATGCAGCCCTTTCACCAGCACATTGCGGCGCTGACGGTACTGTTCCGCAATATCCCGCACGCACTGCTGATCGCCTTCCAACGCGGCGATGGCAGCCACCTGCAACGGAGTGAAGGTCCCGTAGTCGTGATAACTCTTAATCCGCGCCAGCGCGTTGACCAGCTCCGGGTTACCGACCATAAAGCCGATGCGCCAGCCCGCCATGTTGTAACTTTTCGACAGGGTGAAAAACTCCACCGCGATATCCTTGGCGCCGGGCACCTGCATAATCGAGGGCGCTTTCCAACCGTCATAAACGATGTCGGCATAGGCCAGATCGTGGACTACCAGCACGTTGTACTGTTTGGCCAACGCGACCACGCGTTCAAAGAAGTCCAGCTCTACGCACTGGGCGGTCGGGTTTGACGGGAAGCCGAGGATCATCATTTTCGGACGTGGAATGGTTTCACGAATGGCGCGCTCCAGCTCGCCAAAGAAATCCACTCCCTCCACCAGCGGCACCGAACGCACCTGAGCACCGGCAATCACCGCACCGTAAATGTGGATCGGGTAGCTCGGATTCGGCACCAACACGGTATCACCGTGGTCGAGCGTCGCCAGCATCAGGTGTGCCAGCCCTTCTTTTGAACCTATGGTAACAATGGCTTCGCTTTCGGGATCGATCTCCACCTGGTAGCGATCGGCATACCAGCGTGAAATGGCACGGCGCAAACGCGGGATCCCCCGCGAAGTGGAGTAGCCATGGGTATCGTCACGCTGGGCAACGGTACAGAGCTTTTCCACGATGTGCGGCGGGGTTGGCCCGTCGGGGTTGCCCATGCTGAAATCGATGATATCCTCGCCACGACGGCGCGCAGCCATCTTGAGTTCGGCGGTGATGTTGAATACGTAAGGGGGAAGACGTTCAATACGCGTGAAACGGCGTTGCGGACTATTATCAGCCATAGATACCTCGAAGAGACGTTAGCGCCCGGACCATCCGAGCGACGCTGGCCAACCTAAAGATTGACCGGATATTGAACATATCCCAGCCTCGACAGGCTTGTCGAGACCCAGTACAACTTTTTTATTCCCCGGCCTTAAATTCCCTCGCCAGCAGCCCGAAGTGCCAGTCATCACGCCACTGCCCCGCCAGCCGGTAATTATCGCGCAGCGTACCTTCCAGCAGAAAGCCACAGGACTCCAGCAACCGGCGCGAGGCAATATTGCCTGCGGTCACCGTCGCGGTCAGCTTATGGAAACCGCAGCCATTAAAACCAAAGTCCAGCACCGCACGCAGTGATTCCTTGCCATAGCCCTTACCTTGCGCGGACGGCAGCAAGGCGTACCCCACTTCCGCCTGTTGATTAGGCTGCCACATCGGACGAAAACCGGTCATGCCAGCCACTTCGCCGCTCTCTTTCTCTCGCAACACCAGGCACAACCATTGATCCAAATGCTTGTCCCAGGTTGGTAAACGGGCCTCGAAACGACTGAGGATGCCCTCATCGCTGTACGGGTCGGAGATGTAACGGATCACATCAGGATCCTTATACAGGCTTAAAAACAGCGGCCAGTCATCGGCAGTCAACGACTCCAGGGTCAAACGCTCAGTTACCAACTTCATTGCTTCTGTCTCCTAAAAACAAAGATCTCCGAAAAACGAAAATGAGGAAGTTACGAATGAAAGATATCCCTTTATTTTCCCCTATTAAATCCAGATAATCATTAACGTCAAAACAACAAAACCATAACGCCTTACCCGGTCCCCTACAACCGTCCGTCGTTGCTCATCCGCAACACGAGGAGAACACCATGGCTTCCTTACAGATTGACGATATTCCAGGCGCAATTAAAACCATCAAACAACAACTGCGCCAGGCATTACCGAATTACCGTGAGACCTTCCTGGTACTGGAAGACAATATCCGTCAGCAGGTCGAACAAATCCGCCAGGAGCTGGCCGCCGGTCAAAACCCGGTGCCGCAAATCGACGCCGAAGATATCCTTCAACAGCGCGTCAGCGAGCAGCAAAAAGCGCTGATTAAACAGCGCGGTGCCTGCGCCATTCGCGGCGTTTTTCCCCGTGATAAGGCTACGGCCTGGAACCGGGAAATCGGCGACTACCTCGACCGCAACAACTTCGTCGAACGTCTGAAAGGGGCCGCCGAAGACAACTACTTCGGCAAACTGGCCGCCAGCAAGCCCCAAATCTACGGCATTTACTGGTCAAAACCGCAGGTGGAAGCCCGCCAGGACGCCAGAATGCACGCGGTACAGGTATTCCTTAACAGCCTGTGGGAAACCGAAAGCAACGGAAAACAGCATTTTGACCCGACGCGCGTCGCCACCTACGCCGATCGCACCCGTCGCCGTCCGCCGAACTCCTCTTCGCTGGGCCTGTCGCCGCACGTAGACAGCGGCACCATTGAGCGCTGGCTGGATGAAAACTTCCGTTACGTCTATCGCCACGTGTTCTCCGGCAACTGGCAGGATTATGATCCGTTCGCCGCCGACGGCCGCACCGAAGTGCGTGAAATCGCTTCACCGGCAGTGTGCTCGATGTTCCGCACCTTCCAGGGCTGGACGGCCCTGACGCCGCAGCGCACCAATGCCGGCACGCTGAATCTGGTGCCGGTGGCCAACGCCATGGCTTATGTGTTGCTGCGTGCGCTGCAGGATGACGTCGCCGACGATGATCTGTGCGATGCCGCCCCAGGACGGGCACTTTCGATCTCCGAAAAATGGCATCCCCTTTTAATCAGTGGGATTTCCCCTATTCCCGATTTAGAGCCGGGTGATACGGTTTTCTGGCACTGCGACGTGATCCACGCGGTGGAAAATGAGCATAACGGCGAATTCGACAGCAACGTAATGTACATCGCTGCCGCGCCGGGCTGCGAGAAAAATGATGCCTACCTGCAACGTCAGTTGCCCAGCTTTATCGCCGGCAAAACCCCGCCGGATTTCGCCCCTGATGATTTCGAAGTGGACTTCGTCGGCCGGGCCACGGTTGACCTGCTGACAGCGCTCGGCAAGGAACAGTTGGGCATTAATAAATAATACGCTGCCCCGTGGCGCGCCGCCCGGCCGTCACGGGGTCAATTCGCTGTGATATACTCCCGGTATCTTTCCGCCGCAGCGAGAGCCCGCCGTGCACCCCTTTTTTGAAATGCTGTTAGCGGTATTTGATCGCGCCGCGTTGATGTTGATCTGCCTGTTTTTCCTCACTCGCACCCGGTTGTTCCGCCAGTTGCTGCAAAAAGAGGACCATACGCCGCTGGAGTTGGCCATGGTCACCGCCATCTTCTCGCTGTTTGCCCTGTTCAGCACCTATTCCGGTGTTAACGTTGAAGGTTCGCTGGTCAACGTACGGGTGATCGCCATCATGGCCGGCGGCATTCTGTTCGGCCCCTGGGTGGGGATCATTACCGGCATCATTGCCGGGGTGCATCGCTACCTGATAGATATCGATGGCATTACCTCGGTTCCCTGCCTGATCACCAGTATCATTGCCGGGATCGGTGCCGGGTATATCAACCTGAAGGTGAAGAAAGAACAGCGCTGGCGCGCCGGGATCATCGGCGGCATGCTGTGTGAATGCCTGACCATGCTGCTGATCGTACTGTGGGCCAGGCCGACCGAACTGGGGCTGGATATCGTCTCCAAAATTGCCCTGCCGATGATCCTCGGCACGGTGTGCATTGGCCTGATCGTGCTGCTGGTGCAGAGCGTGGAAGACGAAAAAGAAGTGATCGCTGCCCGCCAGGCCAAGCTGGCGCTGGATATTGCCCGCAAAACGCTGCCGTATTTTCGCAATATCAACAGTGAAACGCTGGCCACCATCTGCGACATCATTCGCCACGACATTCAGGCCGACGCGGTTGCCATCACCGATACCCATCAGGTGCTGGCCTATGTCGGGGTGGGGGAAGAAGCCTACCCGATTGGCCGTGAAGGCCTGAGTCGCGTGACCCGTGAAAGCATCCGGCACGGCAAGATCATTATCAAAAATAATCTGGAAAACCCGGCCACGCCGCAGATCCACTCGCAATTGGTGATCCCGCTGTGGGAGAAAGGCGAAGTGACCGGCGCGCTGAAAATTTACTACTGCCACGCCCATCAGATCACCAATACGCTGAAAGTGATGGCGGTCGGCCTGTCGCAGATTATCTCCACCCAAATGGAAGTCTCGCGTATTGAGCATCTGCGCCAGATGGCGGACAAAGCGGAAATGCGCGCCCTGCAAAGCAAGATCAACCCGCACTTCCTTTTCAACGCGCTTAACGCCATTTCGTCCTCGATCCGCACCAATCCGGACACCGCGCGCCAACTGATTATCAACCTGTCACGCTACCTGCGCTATAACCTGGAGCTGAATGACGAGTTAATCGACATCCGCAAAGAGTTGCACCAAATCCAGGATTATATTGCCATCGAACAGGCGCGCTTCGGCGCCAAACTGACGGTGATTTATGACATCGATGACGATATTTCGGTACGCATCCCCAGCCTGCTGATCCAGCCACTGGTGGAAAACGCCATCGTGCACGGTATCCAACCCTGTAAAGGCAAAGGCGTGGTGGTGATTGCGGTGAAAGATCAGGGTGACCGGGTCAAGATTTCAGTCAAAGATACCGGCCACGGCATCGACCCACTGGTCATCGAACGGGTGGCCCGCAACGAGATGCCAGGGCACAACATCGGTCTGCTGAACGTGCATCACCGGGTGTCCCTGCTGTACGGCGAAGGGCTTCGCATCCGTCGCCTGGAACCCGGCACCGAAATTGCCTTTTACATCAGCAAAAATGGCGGCAAACTGCCGGTAGAGAACAATATACTGCCGGCCGGGGAGCTCTCATGAAAGCCATCATCGTTGAAGACGAGTTCCTCGCGCAGGAAGAACTCAGTTACCTGATTAAAAAACACAGCAATATCGTTATCGAAGCCACCTTCGAGGACGGGCTGGACGTGCTGAAATACCTGCAGACCCATCAGGTTGACGCCATTTTTCTCGATATCAATATCCCGTCGCTGGACGGGGTACTGCTGGCGCAGAACATCAGCAAATTCGCACACCGTCCTTCTATTGTGTTTATCACCGCCTATAAAGAGCATGCGGTGGAAGCATTCGAAATCGAGGCCTTTGACTATATCCTCAAGCCCTATCACGAAGCGCGTATCGTCACCATGCTGCAGAAGCTGGAAGCGCTGCATAGCCGCCCCGCCACTTTACCGGAGCAGGCCAGCGCACCGAATCGCAGCAGCCACAGCATTAACCTGATCAAAGACGAGCGCATTATCGTTACCGACATCAACGACATTTACTATGCCGCCGCCGATGAGAAAGTGACGCGGGTTTATACCCGGCGTGAAGAGTTTGTGATGCCGATGAACCTGACCGAGTTTTACGGGCGCCTGCCTGAAGAGCATTTCTTCCGCTGCCACCGTTCCTACTGCGTCAATCTGTCTAAAATCCGCGAGATCGTGCCCTGGTTCAACAACACTTATATTCTGCGGTTGAGCGATCTGGATTTTGAAGTGCCGGTCAGCCGCAGCAAGGTGAAAGAGTTTCGCAAACTGATGCGTTTATAATCGCCGGCCGTTACCAGCGGCTACCGTCCAATAATGACCGTGATTATCGCGATCGCCTGCGGGTGATCGGCGATATATCGCTAACATTCTTGATTTAGATCACGCGCCACCCGCTGCATTTCATCCCCTTTTAAGCCTTAAAACGGCAACTCATGCCGCGGTAGATGCATTTCATTCCTTCCCTTGTGCAACTCATTCCCGATCCGCCGCCGGCTGGTACTACCAGCCATATAATATGCCCATACCGCGGGGTTCAAGACAGCGCCCGCAAATTTCAGCCAACGGCTAACGCCCGGCAATGCACACACAGGAAGGAGCCCGGCCATGAACACCAAACCGGCAAATCGCAGCTTAATCGTTCTGGGTACCATCATCTGCCAGATGGGTCTCGGTACTATCTATACCTGGAGTCTGTTCAACCAGCCGTTGGTCGACAAGTTCCACTGGGGCCTCGCTGACGTCGCCACCACCTTCTCCATCACCAGCTTCTTCCTGGCCTTCGCCACTTTATTTGCCGGCAAACTGCAGGAACGCTTCGGGATCCGTAACCTGACCCTGTGCTCTGGCATCCTGGTGGGTCTGGGTCTGATTGCCAGCGCCTACGTCAGCTCACTGAATATGGTTTATCTGCTGGCCGGGGTGGTGGTCGGTTTCGCGGTAGGTATCGCTTATATCTCTACCCTGTCCAACCTGATTAAATGGTTCCCGGCCAACAAAGGGCTGATCTCCGGTATTTCGGTGGGGGCTTTCGGTAGCGGTAGCCTGCTGTTCAAATACGTTAACGCCGCGTTGATTGCCGACGTTGGTGTGTCCTCTGCCTTCTTCTACTGGGGTGCCATTGTGATGGCGCTGATTGTTCTGGGCTCCCTGCTGTTGAAAGAGCCGGTACTGGTGAGCCAGTCTGCACAGCAAGGGACCAACGGCCTGGGCAATGACTTCAGCGTCCGCCAAATGCTGGCGACCAAAGAAGCTTACCTGCTGTTCATCATCTTCTTCGCGGCTTGTATGAGTGGTCTGTATCTGATTGGTATCGTGAAAGACATGGGCGTACAACTGGCTGGGATGGACCTGGCTACCGCCGCCAACACCGTTTCCGCCGTCGCCATCTTTAACACCGCAGGCCGTATTATTCTGGGTACGCTGTCCGATAAAGTGGGCCGCATGCGCGTCATCAGCTTTACCATGCTGGTCACCGTTCTGGCGATTGTGGCGCTGAGCTTCCTGACGCTGAACCACACCCTGTTCTTCATCTGCGTCGGTGCCGTCGCCTTCTGCTTCGGTGGCAACATCACCGTATTCCCAGCGATTGTCGGTGACTTCTTCGGCCTGAAAAACCACAGCAAAAACTACGGCATTATCTATCAGGGCTTCGGTCTGGGCGCACTGGCCGGTTCGTTTGTCGCCAAATACTTCGGCGGTTTCCATGCGACCTTCATCGTGATTGGCGTGCTGTCAGTGGCTTCTCTGATAATCACCCTGTTCATCAAGGCACCGAAAGCGGTCGCGCAGGAAGAAGAACACTTCTCACAGGCGCAGCTGGCAAAAGCCTAACGCCTAAAACGATAAAAGGGGCGCAACTTAACGGTTGCGCCCCTTTTTTAATTGCTGCGATTATTACAGATGCATACCCAGCGTCTGGCGCAGGTGAGCGCCGGCACCCAGCAAACCGGGTTGTCCATGGGTGATCATAAAGACCGGAATGTCGTGCACGTAATCCTTGAAACGCCCCTTATCCTCGAACGCCGCACGGAAACCGGAGGCTTTGAAGAACTCCATAAAGCGCGGCACGATGCCACCGGCAATGTAAACGCCGCCAAAGGTGCCGAGGTTCAGCGCCAGATTGCCGCCGAAACGCCCCAAAATAACGCAGAACAGCGACAGGGCGCGGCGACAGTCGATACAACTGTCAGCCAGTGCGCGCTCGGTAATGTCCTTCGGCTCCAGCTTTTCCGGCAGGCGGTTATCGGACTTGACGATAGCGCGGTAAAGATTGACCAGCCCCGGCCCGGACAGCACTCGCTCGGCAGACACATGGCCCACTTCAGCGCGTAACACCTCCAGAATGATATCTTCCTCTTCACTGTTCGGTGCGAAATCAACGTGGCCACCCTCGCCCGGCAGGCTCACCCAGCGACGATTAACGTGCACCAGATGTGCCACCCCCAAACCCGTCCCGGCACCATACACCGCAATAGGTTTGTCTTTCTGCGCGCTACCACCGCCGAACTGCAATACATCCTCTGGCGACAGCATCGGGATCGCCATCGAAACGGCGGTAAAGTCGTTGATCACTTCCAGATGGCTCAGCCCCAGACTGGCCTTCATCTGTTTAATCGAAAACGCCCAGGTATGATTGGTCATCGCCACCCAGTCTTCAGTGACCGGACAGGCAATGGCAATACAGGCGTCCTGTACCTGGATATCCTGATCTTTTAAGTATTGGCGGATTACCGCCTCCAGGCTGTCAAACTCCAGGCCGGAATAGGTTTTCGCCTGGGTAATTTCACCCGTCGCCACAGTGCACAACGCCAGGCGGGCATTGGTGCCGCCTACATCACCTACGAGGGCATAAGTCATCAGTATCTTCTCCGCGAAATGAATAATAGAAAGCTGCCCACACTGTAAAATCCCGCTGCAAAAACAACAATCACCATCCGCTGCGCGGCCATCCATTAGCGATCCGGATCACAAAAAACGTTTCAGCCAACCCTTTTCAGCCCCATCTGAAACAAATTGCGGCAAAAAACGCGCCATAGTCGCTGTTAACCGTCATGACAGAAAGGCACTATTAACCGGCCGCGGCCTTCACGCCCGGCCGGAAATAACATTGCGTGCCAGAGTGCCGATTGTCTGGCAAGCTGTGGCCATAACCATCACCCGTTCGGCCTGCCATCCAGCGCCATTGAAAAGGGATCCCTGCATGCTGCACCCGCGCGCCAATGCCATGTTGGCTTTCGCTCTGCCCGCTCTCGTTATCGGTTCGGCCTCAAGCCTGGTGCTCATTCTGGTGATGAAGTTCGCCGATGCGCTGCAGCGGTTGCTGTGGGTGAATATTCCTGCGGCTATGAATATCGATACTCATTCGCCCTGGTGGCTGATCGGCATTCTGACGCTGACCGGCGTCGCCGTTGGGCTGATAATCCGCTATATGCCTGGCCATGCAGGGCCTGATCCGGCCACTGAATCTTTGATCGGGATGCCGCTGCCGCTTTCGGCGCTGCCCGGTCTTACGCTGGCACTGATCGTTGGCCTGGTGGGTGGCGTCAGTCTGGGGCCGGAAAACCCGATCACCGCCATCAATATTGCGCTGGTGGTGGCAATAGGTTCGCGCCTGCTACCGAAAGTCCCCCGCATGGACTGGATTATTCTGGCCGCGGCCGGCACCATCGGCGCACTGTTCGGTACCCCGGTTGCCGCTGCGCTGATTTTTTCGCAAACGCTGGCAGGCAATAATGACGTGCCGCTGTGGGATCGGCTATTTGCCCCGTTAATGGCGGCAGCGGCCGGTGCGGTCACTACACAGTTATTTTTCACGCCGAACTTTGCCCTGCAGCTTGATCCCTACACCGTCACCCGACTGACGGATATTTTCAGTGGTTCCATCGTCGCCCTGATCGCCATCGCACTGGGCATGGTGGCGCTATGGAGCTTCCCACACGCCCACCGTCTGTTCCACTCGATAAAAAATCCGGTGCTGATGCTGGGATTGGGCGGTTTTGTGCTTGGGTTGCTGGCGTTAATCGGTGGCGACATCACCCTGTTTAAAGGGCTCGATGAAATGAAGCGGCTGGCGATCGGAGAGAATTATTCTGTCACGGAGCTACTGCTGATTACACTGAGCAAATTGGCGGCTCTGGTGATTGCTGCCGCCAGCGGCTTTCGTGGTGGACGTATCTTCCCGGCGGTGTTTGTCGGGGTAGCGCTGGGCCTGATGCTGCATCAGCATGTTCCGGCGGTACCGGCGGCGATTACCGTTTCCTGCGCCATTATGGGGTTGGTATTGGTGGTCACGCGTGACGGCTGGCTCAGCCTGTTTATGGCCGTTGCCGTGGTGCCGGAACTGCACCTGTTGCCCATACTCTGTGTGGTGATGTTGCCCGCCTGGCTGGTGCTGGCGGGCAAACCGCTGATGCTGGTGGGCAAGCGCCACTCTGCGCAGGACGATTAAGCGAGCGCGAATTCCGCTGCGGCGCGCGCATGGATGGCGGTGGTGTCGAAGACCGGCACTGACGCATCCTGCGCGCTGACCAGCAGGCCAATCTCGGTGCAGCCAAAAATGATGCCTTGCGCCCCCTGCTGTTCCAGGTCGCCGATAATGCGGCGGTACTCATCGCGCGACGCATCACGGATTTTCCCCAGGCACAGCTCTTCATAAATGATACGGTGCACAATGTCGCGATCGGCCGCCACCGGGGTCACCACTTCGATGCCGTATTTTTCCTGCAAGCGTCCACGGTAAAACTCCTGCTCCATGGTAAAACGCGTGCCGAGTAGCCCGACGCGGCGAATGTCCTGTTGGCGCACCTGCAATGCCGTGGCGTCGGCGATATGAATCAACGGCAAGCCGCTGGCCTGTTCAACCGCATCCGCCACCTTGTGCATGGTGTTGGTACAAATGACGATGGCCTGCGCACCGGCGGCACGCAGCGAGGCCGCAGCGGCAGCCAATAAACGCCCCGCGCCGTCCCAGTCGCCCTGATGCTGCAGGCGTTCAACCTCGTGAAAATCGACGCTGTAGAGCACAATTTTCGCCGAATGCAGGCCACCGAGGCGCTCTTTCACCTGTTCATTGATCATGCGGTAATAAGGTATGGTTGATTCCCAACTCATGCCGCCCAGCAGGCCCAACACTTTCATCGTTTGCTCCTCCGTCATTGCTGCAATGATCCGACATTACCTGAGAATCGCAGTGATGACGACGCCTTATTTAGCCGAGGAATTGACCGGCTGGCGCGCCTCGAACCAGCGCTGACGCAGGGTATCGTACGCCCAGTTATAGAACATGGTGTACGGCAGGAAGAACAGGAAGAAACCAAGTTCCAGCATAAACGCCTGCACAAAAGAGATGCTCAGCATCCAGGCGGCAATCGGTACGCCGATCAACACAAACCCGGCCTCAAAACCCAGGGCATGAAACACCCGTACCTTAAGATTACGCACCACGCGGCCCACTGGCCACAGGCGGTCAAAAACGGTGTTATAAACCATGTTCCATACCATGGCGACGGTGGACAACATCACCGCCAACGCACCGACCTGTACCATCGAACGGTTTAGCAACCACGCGCCCAGCGGGGCGCAGATCATCACTGCGATGGCTTCAAAACCGACGGCGTGGACGATACGTTCAATGAAAGACTTGTTTTGCAGTTGCATACATCACCTGTTTTTTTACTGTTATTGCTAAAGTCAGGTGATTATCATCGATTTTTTGGGTAGATTAAAAATAGGTTCCATCGATAAAGTAGATACATCATGCGCTATTCACCCGAAGCCCTGCAGGCGTTTGTTGAAGCCGCCGCCCTCGGCTCGTTCTCTGCCGCCGCACGCAAATTGCGCAAAAGCCAGTCCACCATCAGTACGGCGATCGCCAACCTGGAGGCCGATCTCGGGCTGCTCCTGTTCGATCGCCAGGCGCGCCAGCCGGTGTTGACCGCCGCCGGCCATAAGGTGCTGGGCCATGTGCAGGAGATCCTTGCCGCCAGCGAACGGCTGGACGCACTAAGCATTCGGCTGGCGGACAATATCGAGCCGCGCCTCAGCCTGGTGTTCTCCGATACCTATCAGCCGAAACACCATGATCGACTGATGCAACTTTTCGAACAGCGCTATCAGGATATCGAACTGGAGTGGATGATCGCCGAAGACGGCGACGTGCTTGACCTGTTGCAAAGCGGCCGCGCGCATCTCGGCATGGTGGAGGTTCAGGCCAGTTACCCGCCGGACATCGGGTTTGCGCGGCTGCCGGAACAAACGGAAATGGGGCTGTTCGTCACCCACTCGCACCCGCTGGCGCAAACGGCCTCCCCCACGCCCGAACAACTGTCCAGCACGCGCCAACTCATCCTCAATACCTATAGCGGCGCTGAAGCCGCCCGCTCCGGCGGTCTGGTGTGGTCAGCTCCCAGCTACCTGCTATTGCTGGAAATGGCGGAACAAGGGTTTGGCTGGGCCGTACTGCCGAACTGGTTGGTAAAACAATACGGCCATGACAAGTTGACCGAGCTCAAACCCCGCGGCTGGCCGAAGCTGATTTCAGTGGATGCGGTATGGTCGAAACTGACCCCGCCGGGGCCGGCGGGGTATTGGTTGCTGGAACGCTTGCTGGAGAACGCGGCGGATCAGGCGGCCGCGTTACGCGAGTGAATGGCGCGTGAAACGCTATCGAGCAGTTCGGGAATATCCATCTTCGGCAGCATCACTTCCACAAAGGCCAGTTGTGGGCTGTCGCCAACTTCTTTCAGCGCCTGGCGCAACTGCTGCGGATCGGCGACCCGCAGCGTTTTCACCTGATGCTCGCCCGCCAGCGCCTGCGGTAACTGCGTCCAGTTCCACTGGGCGATGTCGTTGTAACGCTGTTGCGGGCCGTGAATGGCACGTTCAACGGTATACCCCTCATTATTGAGCAGGAAGATCACCGGCTTTTGTCCATCACGCAGCATCGAACCCAGTTCCTGCGCCGTGAGCTGAGCCGAACCATCGCCGATCAACAATACCACCCGCCGATCCGGCTCCGCCGTTTGTGCACCGAACGCCGCCGGCAGGGTGTAACCGATAGAACCCCACAGCGACTGGACTATAAACCGGCAGCCTTGCGGCAGGCCAAGAGCCGCAGCACCAAAGCAGGCGGTGCCCTGTTCGGCGATCAAAATATCGCCCGGGCGCAGAAAGTCCTGTATCTGTTGCCAAAAGCCGTGCTGATCCAGGCCGCTGCCGTTCGGATCGGGCAACGTCGGGCGTTTAATGGCCGGTACTGGCCATTGTTTTGCCAACGATAGCGTCAACTGGTGCAGTGCTATTACCGCATCACGCAGCGGGATGTGGCTAAATACCTGTTGCCCTACCCGTGCTTCAAACGGCTGAAGATCAATGCATTTTTCCGCAGGCAGATGGTGGCTGAAACCGGCGGTAATGGTATCGGTAAAGCGCACGCCGACGTTAATCACCACATCGGCCCCTTCAATCAGTTGCTTCACCTGTGGATCGCTGGCGGCACCGGCGTAAGTGCCGGTAAAACAGGCATGGGTTTCATCCAATACACTCTTGCCCAGCAGCATGGTTGAATGCGGTATCTCAACCTCATTCATCCACTGTTCCAGCACTTTTTCCGCCCCAAAACGTTCCGCCAAAAAATCCGCCAGGAGGGAAACCCGCCTGGCCGGTAACAGCATTTGCCGCGCGGAGGCGATAAAAGCTTGCAGCGACGCCTGGGAAAGATGCGCCTGCCGTAACACCAGCGGCGCAGGCCGGGATGCCAACGGTGCTTCCGCCACCTCACTGGGTAACACTATATAGACCGGGCGGTGCTCAAACAGCGCGATGGTCAGCAGGCGGTCGATTTCCGCCTCGGCGTTGTCGGGGGTTAGGCTGGCCTGCGCGACGGTTACCTCTTTCGCCATACGGGCAAAGTGGCCAAAGTCACCGTCCCCCAGCGAATGGTGCAGCAAATCACCGGCCTGCTGCGCGCGTAACGTTGGCGCACCCACCACGTGGATCACCGGCAGATATTCGGCGTAGCTGCCGGCAATACCGTTGAGCGCGCTCAGTTCACCCACGCCAAAGGTGGTCAATAAAGCGGCGGCCGGTTTACAGCGTGCGTAACCATCTGCGGCATAGGCGGCATTGAGTTCATTAGCGCAGCCTACCCAGGTAATTTGCGGATGACTGATGACATGATCGAGAAACTGCAGGTTGTAGTCACCCGGCACGCCAAAGAAATGTCGGATGCCGATCTGAGCCAAACGATCGAGTAGGTAATCAGCCACTCTATAGGTCGTATTCATGATCATCACCTGCCAACACTTGAGATTGTCAGTATTAAGTATCGAAGATGTGGTATGAATTTCGAGCTTTGCGTATAAAAAACGACTGGCAACCCAGCGTTACATCTACGCCCTATTGGCAGGCATGGGGAATACCTCACCCGCCGTATTTGTCCCGTTATGGCGATTAAGCGTGATCGGGGACTCTGACAACCCTTGTGAAAACGCATACACTAAAATTCATTTCACCTCTGCTGAAAAGGGTTCCTATGCTCTACCAGGCTGATTCTTCACGTTACCAAAATATGGAATATCGCCGCTGCGGCCGTAGCGGCCTGAAACTGCCAGCCATTTCACTCGGCCTATGGCATAACTTTGGCGACACCACGCTGTATGACAATGCGCGTAAACTGATCCACTGCGCGTTCGACCGTGGGATCACTCATTTTGACTTGGCCAACAACTATGGCCCGCCCCCCGGTTCCGCCGAGGAAAACTTCGGCCGTATTCTCAGCGCGGACCTGAAGCCCTGGCGCGATGAGCTGATCATCGCCTCAAAAGCCGGTTACACCATGTGGCCAGGCCCTTATGGCGACTGGGGATCGAAAAAATATCTGGTTGCCAGCCTGGATCAAAGCCTGCAGCGCATGGGGCTGGAGTACGTGGATATCTTCTACCACCATCGCCCGGATCCGGATACGCCGCTGGAAGAAACCATGGCAACGCTGGATTTGCTGGTGCGTCAGGGCAAGGCGCTGTACGTCGGGCTGTCCAACTACCCGGCCGACCGCGCGCGCCAGGCGTTTGCTATTCTGCAAAAACTTGGCACGCCGTGCGTGATCCATCAGCCGAAATACTCAATGTTCGAACGTTGGGTTGAGCCAGAATTACTGGACACGCTGGAAGAACACGGCGTGGGTTCCATCGCCTTCTCACCGCTGGCCGGTGGCCTGCTGACCGATCGCTATCTGCAGGGGATCCCGCAAGATTCACGCGCCGCCAGCAGCAGCCAATTCCTGCAACCCGGCCAACTCACCGACGATAAGTTGGATAAGGTGCGTCGGCTCGATGCGCTGGCGCAACAGCGCGGGCAGAAGCTGTCGCAAATGGCATTGGCCTGGGTATTACGTGGCGACCGCGTCACTTCGGTACTGATCGGTGCCAGCAAGACCGGCCAGATTGAAGATGCCGTCGGCATGTTGGCTAATCGCAGCTTCAGCGATGACGAAATAACTCAGATCGAACAAATACTAATGTAATCGCTTACAATTCTCGCCGGTTTCCCCACCGGCGATACCCTATTTCGGCCAGACAAATCTTAAATCACTCGCCTCCGATCGCTTTTCAGATTCTCTCTAAGATTCAACCCTATCCGCAAAGGCTAAGATGCCGCTATTGCAGGTAAAACTATAAGGCCATTTTATAAACTGATGAACGCGCTTCATTACTTATAAAAAGGGCCGGGCCGCTGCGGCGGAAAGGAGAATTCATGTTTAAACCTCTGTTATTGGCCGCCCTGTTGGTGGCGTCGACACTGCCAGCCATGCAGCAAGCCCAGGCTGACGGCCTCAGTATCGATCTGATGCCAGGCGTTTCATTACGCATCGGCGAACAAGACAACCGCGGCCGTTACTGGGACGGTTATGACTGGCGTGACCGTGACTGGTGGCAGGGCCATCAGGGGCGCTACCTGGGTGACCGCAACCGCCGGGGCTACAACTGGGACGGTTATCGCTGGCGCGACAACGACTACTGGCGCAAAAATTATTACTATCATGAAGGCCGCTATCGCAAATACGATAAGCACTACTACAAGCATCATGAAAAGCACCACTGGAAGAAAAAACATCATGATGACCGTGATCATCGTCACCATGATCACGACGACTGACAGGCATCATGCCGTAATGCCTGCCAGCTAAGGTGAAATTGTTCCCTCTCCTTTGGGAGAGGGTTAGGGTGAGGGGATACATACTTACGCGAAAGCCCCTCACCCCGGCCCTCTCCCTCTGGAGAGGGGGACTATCGCTTTAGCAAAGTCGTACATTATTATTCAGAACTTTGCTTAGCTGACCGGCATTAGGCACTGCCGGCCTTTCATTTAATAGGCGCTCACAGCAGGCTACTGACCAGGAGATAACTGTTCAACCCCACCACTACCACCACGATCAACTTACCTATCGTCTGTATGGTGCGGCTGTTCACCATCTCGCCCATCAACTCACGATTCCCGGTGAACGACAGCAACGGCACCAATGCCAGTGCAATACCGAAACTCAGCAATACCTGGCTCAGTACCAGAATGCGCGTGGCGTCCATCCCCAACATAATGACGATAAACGATGGCAGCATGGTGACCACACGGCGCACCCACAGCGGAATGTAAAAACGCACAAACCCCTGCATCACCACCTGCCCCGCCAGCGTGCCCACCACGGTAGAAGATAACCCGGCGGCCACCAGGCTCAGCCCGAAGATCGTGGCCGCCGCCTGCCCCAACAAGGGCTGTAGCGTCAGATAGGCCTGGTCGAGATCGGTAATACCGCTGTGACCATTAAAGTGAAAGGCCGCGGCGGCGGTAGCCATCATCGCCAGGTTAACAAACCCGGCAATGGTCATGGCAATGGCCACATCGACCTTGGTGGCAGCATACCTGTCGGCCTTTGAGTTTTCCCCTGCTGCCTGAGTTAACGACGAATGCAGATAAATCACGTGCGGCATAATAGTGGCACCAAGCACCCCGGCGGCCAGAAACACCGCATCACCGTTCGGCAAATCCGGCAGCGCCATGCCCGTTAACAGCGGGCCTAACTGCGGTTGGGAAAACACCAGTTCCACCATATAAGCCAAAGCGACAAACAGCAGCAGGCTGCCAATCACCCATTCCAAAGATTTTTGCCCACGTTGTTGCAACATCAGGATCAGGAAAGTCGCGATGCCGGTCAGGATCGCTCCCTCCAGCAAAGTCACGCCCAACAGCAGTTTGAAACCTATAGCCGCGCCGATAAATTCGGCCAGATCTGTGGCCATGGCAATAATTTCTGCCTGAACCCAATAAGCCCACACCGCCGGACGCGGGAAACGATCGCGAATATGCTCCGCCAGGTTTTTACCCGTGGCAATGCCCAGTTTGGCGGACAACAGTTGGATCAGCATCGCCATTACATTGGCCCACACCACCACCCACAACAGGGTATAACCAAAAGAGGCACCGGACTGGATATTGGTAGCGAAATTACCGGGGTCAATGTAGCCGATAGCCGCGATAAATGCGGGGCCCATCAGGGAAAGTTTGATCTTCCTGGATGAGCGCGGGGTGGTCTCAACCACGCGACTGTTCAGCATGTTCTGAACCCTTACTTCTAATAAGCCTGGGGTTATCTTATGTAAATGATAATAATTATCAAGTGCATTTGTGGCGGTAATACTTATCTCTGCAATAGATAAAAACCACGGATTTAACGAAAGGTTTAGCAGGTAGATGAACATTTTCCGCACTCTTCCGGGCCAGATTCAGAGCACAATCCGTCTTATAATCAAATTAGTGGAGGAATAGGAATTTCATATGACTTCATTAAGCTATTGATTTTTTATGCTTTACCGTAATAATTTAAGACGTTTCCCAGTATGAATTTCCATATTTGCAATAGACCTCTCGTTTTTAAACGTGGCGTTACATAAAATGACATCCGAAATTCAGCCTGCCTCAAGTTTGGAGCAAACATGTCCCATATTGCGCACTTCGCGTTAGCGTTGGTGGTGGTCACGATCCTGGCACTTTTAGTATGCCGCGATCGTAAAAGCATCCGCATTCGCTACGTTATTCAACTGTTGGTTATTGAAGTACTGCTGGCCTATTTTTTCCTGCATTCGGAAGCGGGTTTAGGCTTTGTAAAAGGATTCGCAGCGCTGTTTGACAAGCTGCTCGGGTTTGCTGGGCAAGGGACTGAGTTTGTATTCGGCGGTATGGGCGACAAAGGTTTGGCCTTCTTCTTCCTGAAGGTACTGTGCCCGATCGTCTTCATCTCCGCGCTGATCGGTATTCTGCAATACATTAAAGTACTGCCGTTTGTCATCCGCATCATTGGTACCGTGCTGTCAAAAGTTAACGGTATGGGCAAGCTGGAATCGTTCAACGCCGTCAGCTCGCTGATCCTGGGCCAGTCTGAAAACTTCATTGCCTATAAAGATATTCTGGGCAAGATGTCTGAAAAGCGCATGTACACCATGGCGGCGACCGCGATGTCTACGGTTTCCATGTCCATCGTCGGCGCTTACATGACCATGCTGGACGCCAAATTTGTGGTCGCGGCACTGGTACTGAACATGTTCAGCACCTTTATCGTGCTGTCATTGGTCAACCCGTATGACACCAGTAAAGAAGAAGAACTGCACCTGGGCAATCTGCACGAAGGCCAGAGCTTCTTCGAAATGCTGGGCGAATACATTCTGGCTGGTTTTAAAGTAGCTATTATCGTTGCTGCGATGCTGATCGGCTTTATCGCCCTGATCGCCGCGCTCAACGGCCTGTTCAGCGCCATCTTCGGCCTGAGCTTCCAGGAAATTCTGGGCTACTTCTTCTATCCATTCGCCTGGATTATGGGTATTCCTAAGCACGAAGCGTTGCAGGTGGGTAGCATCATGGCAACCAAACTGGTATCCAACGAATTCGTGGCGATGATGGAACTGCAGAAAATCTCTGCTGAACTCTCTCCTCGCAGCATGGGTATTCTGTCGGTGTTCCTGGTTTCCTTCGCCAACTTCTCTTCCATCGGCATCGTTGCCGGTGCGATTAAAGGGCTGAACGAGCATCAGGGCAACGTGGTTTCTCGCTTTGGTCTGAAGCTGGTTTACGGTTCAACGCTGGTCAGCATCCTGTCTGCGTCCATCGCAGGCCTGGTTCTGGGCTAAGCCGAAACGTCAGTAAGATATCAGTAAGATAAAGGTCGCTTCGGCGGCCTTTTTTAATGCCAGCAATTCGGTGCATGGGAAAGGGAAGGCAGTAAGGAAAGACAGAAAGCAAAAAGCCGACCCTAAGGTCGGCTTTTTAAATGGTGGTGGAGCTAGACGGGATCGAACCGTCGACCTCTTGCATGCCATGCAAGCGCTCTCCCAGCTGAGCTATAGCCCCACAAAAGTGGTACGCTTTAACCGGCGTTACGGTATTCCCCAACCCTTCTGAGATAAAGGTTGGTGGAGCTAGACGGGATCGAACCGTCGACCTCTTGCATGCCATGCAAGCGCTCTCCCAGCTGAGCTATAGCCCCAATCCACAATCACAAAATCCTGTGAACGGGGCGCATAATATGAAACCCACTCTAAGCTGTCAACGGCTAAATTGCATTCCTGCTTCAAGCGCTGAAAAAGCCGCCAAATCAGCGCGTTTGCTGCTAAAAATTGAGCATTATGACCCAAATCATGACCCTGCCGCGGCGTACCAGGAATTCGCCATCAAGTAGCAGATACAAAAAAGCCCCGGGATTGCTCCACGGGGCTTTGTCATTAACTGGCAGGGAAACGCTCAGCCTTAAGCTTCACGCCCGGCAATATAAGCCAGCGCCAGGTCGATACGCTGCAGAGAACGGCTCTGACCGATGGCATGAACGGTGACATCCATACCCGGTGACTGACCGGCACCGGTAACCGCCACGCGCAGCGGCATACCTACCTTGCCCATACCTACGCCCAGCTCATCTGCCGTGCCCTGAATGGCGTCATGCACGTTTTCCGGCGTCCAGGCAGTGATAGCGGCCAGCTTGGCGCGCACCGCTTCCAGTGGCTGACGAGCGACCGGACGCAGGTGTTTCTTGGCAGCGTCAGCGTCGAACTCGCTGAAGTCTTCGTAGAAGTAACGGCAAGACTCGGCCATTTCCTTGAGCGTTTTGCAGCGCTCGCCCAGCAGCTTAACGATATCTTTCAGCTCAGGGCCATTGCGGGTCTCGATACCCAGTTGCTCAACATGCCACGCCAGGTGCACTGCCACTTCTTCAGCCGGCATATGGTTAATGTAATGGTGGTTCAGCCACTGCAACTTCTCGGTATTGAAGGCACTGGCGGATTTGTTGATCGCTTCCAGGGTAAAGAACTCTTTCATCTCATCAATAGAGAAGATTTCCTGGTCACCATGAGACCAGCCCAAACGCACCAGATAGTTCAGCAGCGCCTGCGGCAGGTAGCCGTCGTCACGGTACTGCATCACCCCTACCGCACCGTGGCGTTTCGACAGTTTTTTACCGTCGTCACCAAGGATCATCGAAACGTGCGCGTATTCCGGCACCGGCGCACCCAGCGCTTTCAGGATGTTGATCTGGCGCGGGGTGTTGTTGATGTGGTCTTCGCCGCGGATCACGTGGCTGATTTCCATATCCCAGTCATCTACCACTACGCAGAAGTTATAGGTTGGTGAACCGTCGGTGCGGCGGATGATCAGGTCATCCAGCTCCTGGTTGCTAAATTCGATCGGGCCGCGGATCTTGTCGTCGAAAATCACCGAGCCTTCCTGCGGGTTACGGAAACGCACCACGTGTGGCTCGTCATCGGTATGGCTGCACTGGCTGTCGCGGCAGTGGCCGTCGTAACGCGGTTTTTCGCCGTTTTCCATCTGCTTTTCACGCAGCGCTTCCAGACGTTCCTTCGAGCAATAGCATTTATAGGCGGTATCCTGCACCAGCATGTCGTCAATCACCGCGTTATAGCGGTCAAAACGTTTGGTCTGGAAGTACGGGCCTTCATTCCAATCCAGGTTTAACCAGTTCATGCCATCCATAATTGCGTCGATCGCGTCCTGGGTTGAGCGTTCCAGATCGGTATCTTCGATACGCAGAACGAACTCACCGCCCGCATGGCGGCTGAACAACCAGGAGTAAAGCGCAGTACGGGCGCCACCGACGTGAAGATAGCCGGTTGGGCTCGGTGCAAAACGGGTTTTGATTTTCATTGGTTTCACTGCCTTATTACGCAACGCGTGTCGGCGGTTGCCGACGATTGCTCGGAATTTAAAAAAGTGGGCAACATTGTACCACCACGCGCTAATTCCTCAACGCTGACACGATATTGCCAAGGCTGATTTCATCATCTCTGCGGCGCTTTACGCATAACAATGTGCAAAGATTCGACATTGCAGGCGATAAATATCGCATCCTGTTTAAATTTGCGGCGAACGATTGAAATCATTTTAAAAACCGTTGACTCACTTTCAACTATCCCTATAATGCGACTCCAACAAGACGGGGCGATTAGCTCAGTTGGTAGAGCATCTCCTTTACACGGAGGGGGTCGGCGGTTCGAGCCCGTCATCGCCCACCATCTTGTTGAGTAGTAAAGCAGTAAGAAATGAGAAGAATGAGGGTGATTAGCTCAGTTGGTAGAGCATCTCCTTTACACGGAGGGGGTCGGCGGTTCGAGCCCGTCATCACCCACCACTCATTCTCTTGTTTGGCAGTACCCGGAAGTTCTGAAGTGGGTGATTAGCTCAGTTGGTAGAGCATCTCCTTTACACGGAGGGGGTCGGCGGTTCGAGCCCGTCATCACCCACCACTTCTGCGGGTCGTTAGCTCAGTTGGTAGAGCAGTTGACTTTTAATCAATTGGTCGCAGGTTCGAATCCCGCACGACCCACCACTACAGAAAAAAGCGCCTTTTGGCGCTTTTTTCGCATCTGACGTCCGGAAGCGCTCAAAACTTCAGTAATCCTCCCAGTATCTCCATACAACTAACAATACTCGTTATTAGGGAGAGCGTGCCGAAGGGGTCGTAGCGGCTTGCCCGCCGGAGCGCCCCTCGGTGCGCTAGGCCCGAGTATCTCGGGATTAAAGACAACTATTTCACTACAAAATAAAGGCGCTGCTTGCAGCGCCTTACGGCTATCGCGAAGATAGAACCTGATTATCAGGCCGCCAGCGTCGCCCCGCCGTCAATCACAATATCCTGCATGGTGATATGGCTGGCGCGATCGGAAGCCAGGAACAAAATGGCATCGGCGATTTCCTGCGGCTGAGCAATTTTACCCAGCGGAATGCCCAATTTGAACTGTTCCGGGAAACCGTTAATAGTGTTCTGCTCACCGGTTTCATCCTGCCACATGCCGCGCTGCATTGGCGTATTGGTCGATCCTGGCGAAACCAGGTTGCAACGTACGCCATAAGGGGCCATCTCCAGCCCTACGGTGTTGCACAGGCTGCGTAATGCCGCCTTGGAAGCACAATAGGCCGCCATACCGACGCGCGGCACATGCGCGGCGTTAGATGCCACGCTGACAATCGCACCGCGTCGTTGGCGACGGAATACCGGCAAAGCGTGGCGGAACATATTAAATGCCCCACCGGCATTGACGGCCAGGCAAGCCAGCCAATCTGCGGTGCTGGTTTCATCCGCCAGCCCCATACGCAGAATACCGGCGCCGTTGACCAGCACGTCCAACGCCCCCTGCTCCGCCAGCAAACGTCCGCAAACCCGATCTACCGCATCACTGTCGGCAATATCCAGCACTTCGGTGCGGAATGCGTATTCCGGCTCGCCAAAATGTTTATCAAAGCCAATCACTTCGGCACCGGCCTGCACAAACGCCAATGCCGTTGCCAGACCAATCCCGGCCCCAGCACCAGTGACCCAGACTCGCTTACCGGCGAAATCGCCCCGTTGTTCCATCAGGCTTTTCCCTCCGACAGCAACGTCCACCAACCATCGATGGTCGGGTTCTTGGCCAGTGCGATAAAATCAATATCGCCACGAATTTTACGCCAACGTGCCGCCAACTCCATGATGCGCACTGAATCCAGACCGTAGTCGATCAGGTTTTCATCGTCGCCCATATCCTCACTGTCTTCATCGAGGAAAGGCATGATTTGCTGGCGTAAGGCAGCCTTGCTGGCAATACCCGGCAACAGTTCGGCAGTCGTCACCACGCGGCCACAACGGCCGGCGGTATAACGCAGCGCCATCAGATGCTCTTCGCGGGAGAAATCGGCCAGGCCGTCAGCCACCATAAACGGCTGAATATTGCGCATGAAGGCGTCGATCGCCGTAGTCATACAGCCGATATGGGCGTAGACACCACAGATGATCAACTGATCGCGCCCCGACTCCTGCAGAATTTCCTGCAGCGGTGAGCGGTGGAAGGCACTGTAGCGCCACTTCACCAACACCGTATCGTCTTCTTCCGGGGCCAGAGCGGCGACCACCGCCTGCTGTTCCGGGTGCTTATTCAGGCCCGGCCCCCACATGTCATTGAGTAATGCACGGTCTTCATCGCTCTGCTGATTTGGCTGCGCGGTGTAAAACACCGGGATCCCCTGTGATTTGCAGTAACGACGCAGGTTGGCAATATTCTCCACCACCTGCTTGATCAACGGGCTGTCTTCACCCCAGAAATTCAGGAAATACTGCTGCATATCATGGATCAACAGTGCAGCGCGCTGCGGTTCCACCGTCCAGCTCACTTTGTTGGTCGGCAGTTCAGCCTGAGTCGGCAACGCGTAATCATTCAGTTTTGGAATGGCCATGACTTATTCTCCCTGGACCAGAGTCAGTTGTTGCGCCTCCAGGCGTTGGCGCAACAGTTTTTTATCCACTTTGCCAACCGGGGTGAGCGGCAGCGTATCAACCTGTATAAAACGGTCGGGTAATTTAAATTCGGCCACGCCCTCGCCGCGTAAATGGCGGCGCAACACTACCGGCTTCAACGCGCTGGTCGCGATGATATAGGCGCAGCTTTTTTCACCCATCAGTTCGTCCGGCATCGACACCAACGCCGCATTGATCACTTCCGGATGGCGCAATAACAGGTTTTCGATTTCTTCCGCAGCGATCTTTTCCCCACCACGGTTAATCTGATCTTTTTGTCGCCCTTCAACTTTCACATAGCCATCTTCGGTCAGGCTGATCAAATCGCCGGAACAGTAGAAACCGTCCTTATCAAAGGCGGCGGCGTTGTGCTCCGGACTTTGGTAATAGCCGCGGAAGGTATAAGGGCCACGGGTCATCAGACGCCCGGTTTCCCCCACCGGCAGCGGGTTGCCATCTTCGTCAGCCACCCACAGCTCGTCATCCGGCGACATCGGGCAGCCCTGAGTGGTCAGAATATGCTGGTCGTCATCGTCCAGACGGGTGTAGTTCACCAGGCCTTCCGCCATGCCGAACACCTGCTGCAACTGGCAGCCGATCTCGGCCGGAATACGTGCCGCCAGGGTTTCGCCCAGCTTGGCGCCGCCCACCTGCAACAGCTTAAGGCTGGCCAGTTGCTGGCAACCGCCCCACTCTTCAATCGCCTGCAGCCACAGCGTCACCGCCGGTGGCACCAGCGCCGTCACGTTAATCTGATGCTGCTCGATCAAACGGAAACATTGTCCGGCATCCGGGTCGCTGGCAAACACCACCAGCCCGGCGCCATAAAACACGCCCAGGATGCCCGGAGAACTCATCGGATAGTTATGGGCCACCGGCAGCGCGCACAGGTAGCGGGTATCGACGTCGAAATGGCAAATTTCCACGCTGCGGCGAATGCTGTAGTAGTAATCGTTGTGAGTCCGCGGGATCAGCTTTGGCGTTCCGGTGCTGCCACCGGAAAGCTGGAAAAACGCCACCTGGTCGGCCGGGCTTGGCGTCGCAACAAAACCACTGCTGTCCTCTTCCAGCCAGGCCGCCAGCGACTGCTCGCCCCCGTCCTGATTGCGCAATGCCACCACGCGCAATGAAGGATGCTCGGCGCGAAACGCCGTCAGAAATTCGTCGTTGCCAAACAGGCCATGCTGACGGTCGGCAATCAGCAATGCTGGTTTGATCTGTACGGCGTAGGCGTTCAGCTCGTTGCGTTGATGGCTGAACAGCGCGTTCACCGGCACTACGCCAATTTTCAACAACGCGAAAAAGGTCACATAGAACTCGACCACGTTGCCCAACTGCACCAGAGCAGTATCTCCGCTCTGAATGCCGCGGCGCTGCAGGGCGGCAGCCAACCGATCGGAGAGCTGATTAAGCCGGCGGTAACTCAGGCTGCGCTCCGGGTCGATCAGCGCGATAGCGTCATTTTTGGCCTGGCGAGTGATGATGTCGGTCAGGGGCCGGTCGGTCCAATAGCCGCGTTCGCGATAGCGATGGGCTAACGCCTCAGGCCAGGGGGTAAAAGCAATGGTCATCAGAATGTCTATCCTTGGTTCAGGCCAAACGCCCGCGAAATGGTACTGAGTTTGGTGCCGGTTTCATGCCATTCGGATTCCGGCGAAGAGTCTTGCACAATGCCGGCACCGGCAAACAGTCGCACCTGATTGCCCTGCACCGTGCCGCAGCGGATGGTCACTACCCACTCACCGTTGCCTTCGGCGTCACACCAGCCGACGATGCCGCCAAACAGGCCGCGATCGAACGGCTCCAACTGCTTAATCACCTGATGCGCCAGCGCGGTTGGGGTACCGCACAGCGCCGGTGTTGGGTGCAGCAGGCAGGCCAGCGACAGCGCATTTTCAGCGCGGTTGGCGGCTTCACCGTCGATAGGCGTGGACAGGTGCCACAGCGTGGTGGTGCTCAATAATTCAGGAACGGTGGGAATATTCAGATAGCGACAGCGCTCGGCTAACACCTGCCGCATGCCTTCGGTGACAAACTGGTGCTCATAGCGATCTTTTTCGGACACCAACAGCTGCTGGCTGACTTCCAGATCCCGCTGCGGATCGGCATCACGGCGAGCAGAACCGGCCAGCGGATTGGAGTAGAACTGCGCGCCGGATTTACGTAGCAGCAATTCCGGGCTGGCCCCCAGCAATGCCCCCTGTTCCAGCGGGACATGGAAGTGGAAACCATGAGGATTCTGGGCGATGATCCGCGCCATCAACGCCTGGCGGTCTACCGGCTCACGCGTTTCAATCTCCAGCAGGCGCGACAACACCACTTTATCCAACTGGTCGCCGCGGGTCGCTTCCACCGCATCCGCCACCATTTGCATAAAGGGTTGTTGGGCAGGCACTTCATTTTGGCGGATAATTTCCGGCAACGCGTCCTGCGGGGAAGTTACGCCGGCCAGAAAGGCATCGCGCTCAAACCATTGGGTTTGCTGGGGAATAAACAGCGCTGAGGGCTGATGAGTATCAAACGGGATCGCGCCGCACAGAACCGGGTTTTTAACCCCCGCCAGTTTCGCTTCGGCAAAAGCATGTTGTACCGCCTGCTGGAACTCACCGTTAAGCTGGTCCCCGTTATGGGCCGGCATCGTGATTTTGGCAAAGCAGCCTTGGGTGCTCAGGCTACGGAAAGGAGAGGTAAAGAAAAAGCCGGAGGTCGGCGACACATTTGCAGCAGCTTGTTCGCTATCCTTGCTTTGCGGCTTCTTCTGCCCGGTACTGTTTAGTGTAACGCTCATCGGTGCTCCCTTTCGTATCATGAACAATAACCTGTATAATAATGATTATCATTTGTATTGAATCGCGTTAAATTACCCTCGTGAATATGCTATGTCAATAAATGTAAACAGTTCTTCCATTCATAATCGTGATATAAAACCAGCAGTTTTAATTATATAAATGATAAGTATTACTATTTAACTTCTAAGGAATGCTTTATGAAGAAGAACCCCGTCTTCAGCCTGATGCTGTTTGGGCTGATGCTGATTGGCACGGCCCATGCCGCAGACGCCGGTTGGCCGCGTAAAATCGAAACCTCACACGGCGTCGTAACCCTCACGCAAGCCCCTGCCCGCATCGTTTCTACCAGCGTTACCGTTACCGGAACCCTGCTGGCGATTGATGCCCCGGTGATCGCCAGTGGCGCAACTACCCCCAACAACCGGGTGGCAGACTCACAAGGGTTCTTCCATCAATGGAGCGCTGTCGCGACGCAGCGCGGCGTTAAACGCCTGTATATCGGCGAGCCCAACGCAGAAACCATTGCCGGTGAGGCGCCCGATCTGATTATCATCTCGGCGACCGGTGCCGATTCCGCTCTGCGTCTGTACGATCAGCTCTCCGCCATTGCCCCGGTGCTGGTGGTCAATTACGACGACAAAAGCTGGCAGGCACTGGCACTCGAACTGGGCCAGGCCACCGGCCACGAAGCCCAGGCGCAGAAAGTCGTCAGTGATTTCGACGCACGTGAACAATCGCTGAAGCAGCGTATGAAACTTCCGGAACAACCGATTTCCGCCCTGGTCTTCAACGCCGATGGCAAATCCGCCAACCTGTGGACCGCCGCATCCTCCCAGGGGCAAATGCTCAAACAGTTGGGTTTTACACTGGCGACGTTACCGGCCAAGCTGAACAACAGCCGCAGCATGGGGATGCGTAAGGACATTATTCAACTGGCTGGAGAGAACCTGGCGGAAGGGCTGAACGGCCAGACGCTAATGCTGTTCGCCAACAATGACAGCGACGTCGAGCGGCTGATGGCCAATCCTTTTCTGGCGGACCTGCCGGCGGTGCAGCACAAGCGGGTTTACGCATTGGGCAGCGACACCTTCCGACTCGATTACTACAGCGCCAGCAACCTGCTGACGCTGTTGGAAAAGCAGTTTACTTCTCAGTAGATCCCGCGGCGGGCTGGAGATCGCTTTCTTGCCCGCCACTGCCCACCTGACGCAAACCGCGCATCGCAAATGCCAGCACTACACCGAGTAGCGCCACGCCAAAACCAAAGCTGGTGGAGGTCATCGCCGGCAGCATAAACGCCCCCATCGCCCCCAGCAGCAGCGCGCCCAGTGCATCACCCACCACGTTTTGCGCCGTCCACAGACCATTGATACGGCCGAGGAACGCATCCGGCGTCAGGTTCTGGATCAATCCATACTGCAGCAGTGAGTTCAGCGCGCTCAGGTAGCCGAAAACCACCAGGAAAAACAGCGCCAGGCCGTACCACGGCATCAGACCGAACAGGCCGATAGCGACGAAAGCGCCAATCGCCGTCATCAGCATCATCCAGCCCGGACGCGCGACATGAGCCACCCGGCCGCTGGTAAAGGCACCGATGGCTGCTCCCAGTGGCACCGCGGAATACATAAAGCCCAGTTGAGCCGCACTGACCTGCCACATACCGGACATGGCCGGATACAGCACCCGCACCGCACTGGCCATGGTCAACAGCGCGCCGATCAGCGCCACCATGCCAATCACCCGGTTGCGAAACAGGAAACCAAAGCCACCGGCCAGCGCACGTAGCGGGTGCTCACGCGGCTGCGGCGGCGGCAGCAACTGTGGCAGACGCAGTAACGGGATCAGCGTCAGCAAGGTGCCAAATGCGGCCAGACCGTAGTTCCATGCCACACCCGCGTTGGCAATCACCAACCCGCCGATCGCCGGAGAGAGGATCGAACCAAAGCGCACCGTCAGCATGCTGATGGCCCCGGCCTGCACAATATTTTCACGCCCCACCAACGCCGGTGTCGCCGCCAGCAGTGCCGTGACGCCAACCGCACCGAAAAAGCCGTCCCAGACTGCCAGCAGGTAAATCAGCGTTAATGAAGGCGTAGGCAGTGCGGCGTTCAGGCACAGGCCGACAAAGCCAATGCCGCAGGTGGAGCGGGCAAACAATATCAGGCGACGGCGTTCATAGCGGTCGGCCAGCACGCCCCCCATCAGCAAACCGGCAAACATGCCGCTACCCGCCAGCGTTACGGATAGCCCGACCAGCAACGTCGACCCGGTCAAGGCCTGGATCTGCACCGGGATCGCAATGGCCATCAACCCCAGCGCTAAAATGGAAATAAAGCGCGCGCAAAAAACGGCACGAAAAGCGCCATTGGTCTTAAGCAGGCCAAAATCAAGCAAAATAGAGGGCTTACTCATGAGCTTTCTCACCAAAACTAAAGAAAAAGGGGCAGCGTCTGGGCTGCAATAGCGAAGGGACTCATGGTACCATAGATGAAAGCAATCAATAATGATAATAAAACTCATTTATATTCAATTGAATAATGGATTGGTATGTTACGGATTACACGCCCAGGCACACAGCCCGTCCCCGCTCCCCAAGAGCGTCTTATTGGCGGCACTTCCCGTTCATTTCGTCGCAGGCTTTTTGGCCTGCTGATTGCCGTTGGTGCGCTGCTGATCGTTATGCTGCTCAGCCTGTCACTCGGCGCTAAATCTATTCCCTTCGACACGGTGATCCAGGCGCTGAAAGGCCAGTGCAGCGGTGCTGACTGCACCATCATCACCAACGCCCGGCTGCCGCGTACGCTGGTTGGCATTCTGGCTGGCATCGCGCTGGGCCTGTCCGGCGTGCTGATGCAAACCCTCACCCGCAACCCGCTGGCCGATCCGGGTATTCTCGGGGTTAACGCCGGTGCAGGCTTTGCCGTGGTGCTGGGGATCACTTTCTTTGGTGCCGTCGACGTCAGCCAATATCTGTGGTTCGCCTTTGCCGGTGCGATGTTCGCCGCACTGCTGGTCGCGCTGATTGGCGCTCTGGGTGGCAGCAGCCTCAACCCGGTGCGTCTGACGCTGGCCGGTGTCGCGCTGGCGGCGGTGCTGGAAGGCATGACCTCTGGGATTTCCCTGTTGAATCCACTGGTTTTCGACCAGCTCCGTTTTTGGCAGGCCGGTTCGCTGGATATTCAAAATATGCAGGTGGTGCGCACCGTCGCCCTGCCGATCCTGTTGGGCACGCTGATTACGCTGTGGATGAGCAAGTCGCTGAACAGCCTGAGCATGGGTAATGAATTGGCTACCGCGCTGGGTACCGGCATTGTTCGTACTCAGTTGCTGGGCCTGCTGGCGATTACTCTGCTGTGCGGCGGGGCTACCGCGGCCGTCGGCCCGATAGCCTTTGTCGGCCTGATGATGCCGCACATCGCCCGGCGGCTGGGCGGTTCCGAACTGCATTGGATGCTGCCATGGACGCTGGTACTGACCCCTATCCTGCTGTTGAGCGCCGATTTGATCGGCCGCTTCCTGGTGGCCGGTGAACTGCGTGTGTCCATCGTCACCGCCCTGATTGGCGCCCCACTGCTGATCATGCTGGTGCGACAACGTCATATGTTCAGGAGGCAGCGCTAATGTCGACGTCCGCGGCCCGTCTGATGACCATTCACAAAATGCGCGCCCTGTCGCGCCCGACGCTAACCGCCCTGCTGCTGCTGTTGGCTGCTTTGGCACTGGCGATTTACGCTCTGGCTTCAGGTGCCTTGTCACTGACGGCTACCCAGGTGATCGACGCCTTGCGCGGCGAAGGCCCGGCCAATCTGGCGGTGATCGTCACCCAGTGGCGTTTGCCACGCGTGGTGATGGCGCTGTTACTGGGGGCAGCACTGGGCCTCAGCGGGGCCATTTTCCAGTCGATACTGCGCAACCCGCTCGGCAGCCCGGACGTGATTGGCTTTAATACCGGTGCCTACAGCGGCGTGCTGGTGGCCATAGTGCTGTTTAACGGTGGCGTTATCGGCATTACCGCCGGGGCGCTGGCCGGCGGCCTGTTAACCGCCGCGCTGATTTATCTGCTGGCATGGCGCAACGGCGTCGAGTCATTCCGTTTGATTATCGTCGGCATCGCCGTGCGCGCCCTGCTGGTGGCCGGCAATACCTGGCTTATTATCAGCGCCTCGCTGGAGTCGGCCATGACCGCCGGGTTGTGGAGCGCCGGTTCACTTAATGGCATCAACTGGGCGAAAAGCCTGCCGGTATTGGCAGTGATTGCGCTGTGCTGTCTGCTGTTACTGACCCTGACCCGCCGCATGCGCCTGCTGGAGATGGGGGATGATACCGCCTGCGCGCTGGGCGTCCCGGTTGAACGTTCGCGCGTCATGCTGCTGTTGATCGGCGTAACGCTAACGGCAGCAGCCACCGCCGTCGCCGGGCCAATCTCCTTTATTGCGCTGGTGGCCCCGCAGATTGCGCGACGCCTGTGTGCCAACCGCAGCGTGCTGCTGCTGACGGCCCTGATCGGTGCCCTGCTGTTGCTGCTCGCCGATGTCGCTGCGCAGCGCCTGTTTATGCCTTATCAGTTGCCGGTCGGAGTGTTGACCGTCAGCCTGGGCGGCATTTATCTGATTTGGCTATTAATCCGTGAGTCACGTAAAAAATGAATGCTGAACCCCTGCAGTCCGCGCCGTTGCGCGCCGAACACCTGACGCTGGGCTACGACAAAAAGATTGTCGCCAGCGACCTTTCCGTCGCTATCCCGCACGGCGAACTGACGGTGATTATCGGGCCGAACGCCTGCGGCAAATCGACCCTGCTGCGCACCCTCAGCCGCCTGATGCAGCCGCAGGCCGGGGCTGTCTGGCTGAACGGCAAACACATCAGCGAATACGCCACCAAAGAGGTGGCGCGCCAGTTGGGACTGCTGCCGCAAAGCTCCACCGCACCGGGTGATATCACCGTGTTTGATCTGGTGGCGCGCGGTCGCTATCCGCATCAGCGCCTGTTCAGTCGTTGGAGCGAAGCGGATCAGCAGGCTGTGGACCAGGCGATGCGCTCCACCGGCGTATTCGAACTGGCCGAACAGCCGGTCGATACCCTCTCCGGTGGGCAAAGGCAACGAGTGTGGATTGCGATGGTGCTGGCGCAGCAAACGCCGCTGCTGCTGCTGGATGAGCCAACCACCTGGCTGGACATCAGCCATCAGATCGATCTACTGGAGCTGATGCGTCAGCTAAACCGTGAAAACGGCCATACGCTGGTGGTGGTGCTGCACGACCTCAACCATGCCTGTCGTTACGCCACGCATCTGATTGCCATGCGCGACGGTAAGGTGGTGGCCGAAGGGGCGCCGAAGGATATTGTGACCGCGGAACTGATCGAAGAGGTGTACGGCCTGCGCTGCATGATCATTGACGATCCGGTCTCGCATACGCCGTTGGTGGTACCACTGGGTAAGTCATAAATATTGTAGGGGCCCAGCATGCTGGGCCCGCGTTAATCGGGGCGAATCTATTCGCCCCCTACCCGTCACTGGGTATTACAGCGCTCTTAGAATACGGTTCAGCAACGGTCCCAACACCTTGAACGATGCTGGTGAAACGATATCTACGTGCGCACAATCCAGCTCATGCACCTGCAAGGCATCGACGTATTGCGACCAGGTTTGCTGCACGTCCATCCCTTCCTGCAATGTCTGACGCGCGACAAACAGCGTCGCCTGCCCTTTGAAGTTCGCCGTATGGGTGGCTGAAAGCAGGCGCACTGAGTCGGCATAATTGGCTTCGATATTATCGAACATCGCCACCCGGGTTTCGCCCAAAGCAGGATCAAGCGCATCTTCGGAAACGGCCAGGAACTGCTCGCGCTCGCGCTGAACTTCTTTAAGCACGTTGTCGTCGAGCATCACGTCCCAGTTCTGGGTTTCCGGCGGATAGGTATCCAGCAGCCCCAGGAAGGCCACTTCTTCCCCCCGCGCCTGCAATCTGGCGGCGATGCCCTGCGCCAGAGTGCCGCCCAGTGAATAACCGATAAAGTGATACGGGCCCTGCGGCTGTACCTGCAATACCTGCTCCAGATGCGCGTCGCACACCTGATCCATATTCTCACTCAGCGCCAGCGGGCCGTCGGGGCGCGGTGACTGAATACCCACCAGCGACCAATGCTGGTCGATATAGCGCGGCAGCACGCTGAACTGCCATGAGAATCCGGAAGCCGGATGCAAACAGAACAGCGTAGGGCCTTCGGTGGTGCGCAGCGGCAGTACGCTGTCGAAACCGGTCCGATCGGCCTCTTCCTGCGTGCGATCTTCCGCCAACAGTTGCGCCAGCTGTTCCACGCGGGAAGCCACCATCACCTGCCCGACCGAAACCGCCTTACCCAGTTCACGGCGCAGCTCCGCCGCCAGGCGCATCGCCAGCAGCGAGTGACCCCCAAGGGCAAAGAAATCATCATCGGCAAACACCGTTTCACGCTGTAGCAAACGGGCGAATACCGCCGCGATCGCCGTTTCCAGTCCTGCTTCAGGCTCGCGTCCTGCGGCCCTGACCCCGCTTTGCGGTTGCGGCAACGCTTTGCGATCCAGCTTGCCATTGGCACTCAGCGGCAAGGCGTCCATTTCGACTAACGCCACCGGCACCATATGTGGCGGCAGGCGATCGGCCAGCGCGGCACGCAGCACCTCCAGATCAAGGCGTACACCCGGCTGCGCTACCAGATACCCCACCAGTTGGCGGGCATCACCACCGGCCGGATCTGTCGGCGTATTGTCCAGCACCAGCGCATGGGTTACCGCCTGCTTGATGCCCGGCAATGACAACAACGCATGATCGATTTCACTCAGTTCGATGCGTTGTCCACGAATTTTCAGCTGATCGTCGCTGCGACCGAGATACTCCACTTCGCCGCCCGGTAACCAGCGCGCGACATCACCCGTGCGATACATCCGCCCGCCGTCGCCCGCCGGGTCAGCCACAAAGCGGCTGGCGGTCAGTTCAGGTCGCCCCAGATAACCGTGTGCAAGTTGTACACCGGTGAGATACAAATCCCCGGCGACACCCGGCGGCACCGGCCGTAAGCGCGCGTCAAGAATACGCAATCCGGTATTCCATACCGGCAGACCGATGGGAACGTTAGCACCGGTGACGGCGGCCAACGCCTCACCCCAGGCAGGGTGCCAGCTGACGTCCACCGCCGCTTCGGTCGGGCCATAAAGGTTGTGCAGTCGCACCCCGGTGCGGCTTTGCCACAGACGGCACAGTTCGGCCGGTAGCGCTTCGCCGCTGCAGAACACCTGTTGTAATGGCGCGCAGCACGCCACCGCCTGCCGATTGTCCAGCGCACCGACAAAGGCGGCCAGCATTGAAGGCACAAAGTGCATCGTGGTGACGCGGTGTCGATCAATCAGTTGCAGCAGCTGTTCCGGATCGCGATGCGCCTCCGGCGGTGCCATCACCAACTGGGCGCCGACCATCAACGGCCAGAAAAACTCCCATACCGACACGTCAAAACTGCAGGGGGTTTTCTGCAACACCACATCGCCCGCCGCCATTGGATACTGATGCTGCATCCACAGCAGACGGTTGACGATTGCCTGGTGCCCCACCAGCACGCCTTTCGGTCGCCCGGTCGAACCTGAGGTAAAGATAATGTAGGCCGGATGGTGCGGCGTGGGTCCGCTGAGCACCACGTCCGTCGCGCTGTCTGCGGCCAGCGGCGCGTCATACAGAAAAATGTCACCCTTGCCGACAAAACGTGCCTGCTGGCTGGCTTCGGTGATAATCAGACGCGGCGTAGCGTCCTCCAGCATCATGCTGAGGCGTTCGTCCGGGTAACCGGTGTCCAACGGTAAATAAGCCGCCCCCGCCTCGACAATGGCCATTAACGCCAGCGACAGAAACACCGAGCGCGGCAAGGCGACGGCGACGATATCTCCGGGTTGCACGCCCTGCGCTACCAGTTGGCGCGCCAACGCGCTGACCTGTTCGCGGGTCTCGCGGTAGTTAAATTGATACTGCGCATCGGCCAGCGCCGGTGCATCCGGGGTTTTCTGCGCCTGCTGCGCCAGCAAGCCGCTGAGGGTTTGCGGCGCCACAGGATAAGCAGTGTCGTTGACCCGAGCCAATAATTGGTGATCCTGCCCGGTAAGCAAGTCGGCGTCGCCGATCGGCATTTGCGGCTGAGCGGCGAACTGACGCAGCAACAACGGCAGGCGTTGCAGATGGGCCGCCAACTCATCCCGCTGATAACGCTCGGCATTGGCCAGCAGATCGACTTTCAGCGTGCCGGCCTCATCAAGATACAGCGCAATCTCCAGGTCACGCACCGGACCGGAGGCCAGCTCATGGGTAATGCCTTCGATATCGCCAAAGTCCAACTGGAAATCGAACATCTTAAAGTTGAAAACGGTGCCATACAGCGGCTGGGCATCACCGATCCGCCCCAGATCACGCTGCACCTGCTCCGCCTCGTAACGCTGATGGCGACGGACGCTTTTCAGCTCTCGGCCGATATTGCCGGCAACCTCGCTCAGCGTCGCCTGAGGATCGAGGTGCATTTCGATCGGCAGCACGTTAATCACCGGGCCGTTGGCGCATAACGCGGCCGAGCCGGTACGGCGCATAAAGATAAAGCCGGCGCTGAAGCTGGCGTGACCGCTCAGGCGAGACACCCACAGCGCCACCAGCGCCAACGCCATATCTGCCACGCTGAACTGCTGCTGACCGGCGTTCACCAGTTGGCTAAAGTCCTGGCGGTCGCACAGCTGTGATAACCGATGAATGCGGGTGGTCGGCGTCTGGCCGGCCAGTGGCTGCGGACAGAGTGTGGCTGACGCAGGCAACTGCTTTGCCTTGTTCAGCCAAAAGGCCGCGTCACGCTGGCAAGTCGCCGATTGTGCGTAGCGTTGATATTCTTCAACCACTTCACTGAAGGCACTAAACGGCGTCGGGTCCGGCTGCTCATTGCGCGACATCCGGGTGTAAATATGGGAAATTCTGCGGGCAATGGCGGTGAAACTGAAGCCATCCACCAGAATATGGTGATAGCGCTGATACCAGAACCAACGCTGATCCGACAGGCGGATCAACATATGGCGATACAGTGCATTGCCGCTGCCGATGCGTAAATCACCGGACATATCCAGCTGCATCAAGGCACGCGCTGCCGCTGCTGCATCAGGGGAGTCTCGCAGATCAATCAGCTCAACCGGCAGGATCGCCAGTTGCGGGTCATGCCACTGCATCGGCACCCCGTCACGCTCTTCAAAACGGAACTGCAGGGTATCCACTTCGGACAGCCCCTGCGCGATCGCCTGCAGCAGGCAATCCTGGTCCAGCGCCCCGCAGAGCTCGATATAGTGGGAAACCGCATAGGCGTTGGCGTGCGGTGAAATTTGATCGGCAACCCAGATCCCGGGTTGCGCGGCGACCAACGGCAACTCAGTGGCGAGTGGCTGTTCGGTCGATAATAAAGTGCTGTCTGACAAGGGACTGACTCCTGTTCTCGGTATTATTGCCATCACGCCTTACGCAGTGATGCGGGCCGCATATCCTGCCAATGTTGTTCCAGCCACAGCACGCACAGCGGCCGCGCCGCCGGGCCGAATACCGGCGTCCACCCCGCCGGTACTGCGCTAAATTCGGGCCACAGGCTGTACTGCAGTTGGTCATTGCACACAATCAGGCAAATTTGTTGTTCGTCATCGAACGGGTTCTGAGTTTCCATCACGGACTCCCTGGACGGTGAAGGTGAGTTTGGCCGCAGAGGCAGGAAGGCTATCCGACCACAGCGCCTGCAGCCCGTCGATCAGGCCGCCACGCCAGCACAGGTAGTCATGGCCGCCCGCCACCGTCCGGTATTGCACCCGATGCCCGGCGTCACGCAGCAACTCTGCCATTCGGTCATTCACCCGGTGCGCCACTTTTTCGTGCACGCCGGCCTCCATAAATACCTTCAATTTACCCTGACCGACGCCCTGCTCTACCTGATGCAGCAGCCAGCCGGCATCGGCCGGTATTGCTTCACGCTGATACATATCGCGGCGCGGCCACCAGAATGAACCGGACTGGCTGATCACTCCACCGAAGCACTGTGGCCAGTGCAACCCGGCATACAGCGACGACAGGCCGCCAAAACTCTGGCCGCATACCAACGTCGTGGCAGGGTCGCGGCTGTGAGGTGCCCATTCGGCCACCTGCGGCAGCAGTTCTTCTTGCACCGCCAGCCAGAAATCTTCATTGCAGGCCAGCTCCTGGCTGCGGTGTTTGAGGCTGATAATGTCGATCAGCAGATAAACCGCTTCCGGCAATTGGCCTTCACGGGTCAACTGCATCAGCGGATCCCAGACCGGCATGTTGCTCGACCAGAACTGGCCGTCCAGCAATACCGCCAGCGGTCGCTGCGCCGGGTTGCTGTCGCCGGTGGTGTAAACCCAGACGTCGCGGGTATTACCCAACCGCTCGCTGTGCCAACTGTGACGCTGTAGTCTGGCCGGTGGCGCTGGCGTACAACGTCCACTGGCCACGGCGTAGCGATCAAAATCCTGCCAGGCCGCTTGCGCTGGGGCTTCCGGCATATGCAGCCCGGACAGCACGTTGCCGCCAACACCGGTCCATGAACGATGGGGATTCAGCAGATCCTGAGTGGCACCGGCAAACACCTGATGCCACCAGTGACGAATCGAATGCATATTGGCGTGTGCATCGTCGCCACTGTGTTCCAGCGGTCGGTCGTCCATACAGGGGATAAAGCAGTAGCTGCCACGCCAGTCGGCGCTCAGTTCGGTTTGCCAGTACCAGACGTCGGTCCCTTCCAGCCGTTGCAGGCTCTGCGGCGGCGACGACTGGTGGTGGTCGGTCAGGCAATTGATGTGGATCCAGACGCGTTGATAGGCTGAAGTGAGTTCACATCCCTGCGGATCGCGCCATAAAAATGTGACCTTCCCTCGCCCATCCCCCTGCAGTTCCACCAGCGGCGTGCCGCGTTTGGCGATAGTCAGCCACCATCCATGGCGCCCTGCGTGCTTGCTCGATAATAATCTGCTGCTTTCTGACTCGGATTTTGTTTTCAAAACGCCTATTCACTATTTAGCTGGCAGCTTCAGGAAAGCCGGTAAATTCGCGGCGCGAGGCGCTGCCCAAGAAAACGGTAAACCGAATACTATTGATAATTATTTGCGTTTGCAATAGTGTGTGTAGGCTCGCAAACCGGGCAGGTATGTTCAACAGGGATGGATACCGAATTTTATACCCGTCATCTTTCAAGTTGCGGGGTATAACGCTGGATCCAATGTCGGTGATGTCGCATCCGACCGGTTGGATTTTTATTTCCGAAAACACAAAAACTACAACCGCCCTTCTCTACTGCCGGAGGCCTGCTTTCGGTGCTCCGGGAAAGGCAGCAAGGTAGGAACTCTCACATGAACCGCAAATTATCTCGTTATTCCTTAGCCACACTCATCGGGTTAGGATTAGGCGCGTCCGCCTTTGCGCACGCCGCACAGCAAACAGAAACCACCGCAGAAACAGACTCCGTCGCCAAAAATAAAAAAGAAGCCGCCGAGGACACCATTGTTGTCACCGCCGCCAAGCAGAACCTGCAGGCGCCCGGGGTTTCGACCATTACCGCCGACGAAATCAAAAAACGCCCACCGGCACGCGATATTAGCGAACTGATCCGCACCATGCCGGGCGTTAACCTGACCGGTAACTCCACCAGCGGCCAGCGCGGCAACAACCGCCAGATCGATATTCGCGGCATGGGCCCGGAAAATACCCTGATCCTGATCGACGGCAAACCCGCCACCAGCCGCAACTCTGTACGTCAGGGCTGGCGTGGCGAACGTGATACCCGCGGCGATACCGCCTGGGTGCCACCGGAGATGATTGAACGCATCGAAGTGCTGCGTGGCCCGGCGGCGGCACGCTATGGCAATGGCGCCGCCGGCGGCGTAGTCAATATCATCACCAAAAAGAACACCAAAGAGCTGCACGGCTCGCTGAATGCCTACTTCGACGTGCCGCAGCACAAGCAGGAAGGCTCTACCAAGCGCACCGACTTTAGCCTGTCCGGCCCGTTGACCGACGAGTTGAGCTTCCGCCTGTTCGGTGGCTACAGCAAAACTCAGGCCGACGCCTGGGATATCAACGAAGCGCATAAATCTTACCGTGCACCGGCTTACGCCAACAGCACCCCCTCCGGGCGTGAGGGCGTGGAAGACAAAAACATCGATGCCATGCTGCATTGGGACTTTGCGCACCTGCAGTCACTGGAGTTTGAGTATGCCTACGGTCGTCAGGGCAACCTGTATGCCGGAGATACTCAAAACACCAACTCCAACCCGCTGGTGCAAAGCAACTACGGTAAAGAAACCAACCGTATTTACCGTGAAACCTTCGGCCTCAACCACCGTGGTGCCTGGGATAGTGGCGTTAGTACCAACAACTATATTCAGTTCGAACGCACCCGTAATACCCGTCTAAACGAAGGCCTGGCCGGCGGTACCGAAGGCATCTTCGATACCAAAAACGAAGGGTTTGGCACCACCAAACTGGACGATTTCCTGGCACACAGCGAAATCAGCGTTCCCTTTGAACTGGGCGTGACACAAACCGCGACGCTGGGCACCGAATGGAACCAGCAGAAGATGAAAGACGGCTCCTCCACCAGCCAAACCCTGATGGGCGGCACCATTCCTGGTCAGGCAAACGGTACCCGCAGTCCTTATGCCTCCGCGCATATCTTCTCGCTGTTTGCCGAAGACAACATGGAGCTGACCGACAGCACCATGCTGACACCAGGCCTGCGTTACGACCTGCACTCCGAGGCCGGTAACAACTGGAGCCCGTCGCTGAATCTGTCACAGGAACTGGGCGACTTCTTCACCCTGAAGATGGGCATCGCCCGCGCCTACAAGGCACCGAACCTGTACCAGACCAACCCAAACTATTTGCTCTACAGCAAAGGCCAGGGTTGCTCGTCCAGCGATGTCAAAAATGGCTGTTACCTGCTGGGTAACGACGATCTGAAGGCGGAAACCAGCGTCAACAAAGAGGTGGGTCTGGAGTTCCATAACGACGGCTGGCTGGCCGGCGTGACTTATTTCCGCAACGACTACCACAACAAAATCGAAGCGGGTAACTCCCGAATCGGTACCAGCAGCACCGGTACCGCCATTTACCAGTGGGAAAACGTGCCTAAAGCGGTAGTACAGGGATTGGAAGGCACGTTGAACGTGCCGGTCAGCGAGACCGTTTCCTGGACCAACAATGCCACCTATATGATTGAAAACAAGAATAAGACTACCGGTGATTACCTGTCGATTATTCCTGAATTCACCATCAACTCGACCCTGAGCTGGCAGGCCACCGAGGAGCTGTCGATGCAGTCGACCCTGACCTGGTACGGCCGTCAGAAGCCGAAGAAGTACAACTATCAGGGCAAACCGGTTAGCGGCACCGAAACCAAGGAAGTCAGCCCTTACGCCGTCGTGGGCGCCAGCGCCACCTATGATGTGACCAAGAACGTCAGCCTGACGGCCGGTATCGACAACCTGTTCGACAAACGCCAGTTCCGTGAAGGTAACTCGCAGAACGTGGGTGACCCGACCACCGGCGCGATTAATATCGCCGGTGCAGGTGCAGCCACCTACAACGAACCGGGCCGGACTTACTATATGAGCGTGAATACCCATTTCTAATCGTGGGATAAACCGGTAATGAAACGGGGGCTGCCATGCAGCCCCCGTTTATTTATTTCTCCAGCGAAACCTGTTTGAAGATGTGCTTGCCAAACGGGTCAATCTCGTAGCCTTTCACTTCCTTGCGTACCGGCTCAAAAATGGTTGAGTGGGCAATCATCATCGCCGGCATTTGGTCATGCATCATCACCTGCGCCTGCTGATACATCGCCACCCGTTTGGCGTGATCGTTCTCTTCACGCGCCTGCTGGATCAGCTTGTCGAACGGCGGATAGCACCATTTGGCCGAGTTTGAACCGCCGTTGGCCGAAACGCAGGTAAACAGCGGGCCGAAGAAGTTATCCGGATCGCCGTTGGCGGTGGTCCAGCCCATCAACGCGGCCTGATGCTCTCCATTTTTTATCCGCTGCAAATATTCGCCCCACTCGAAGGTGACAATCTTGGCCTTCACGCCGATTTTCGCCCAGTCGGCCTGGATCATCTCCGCCATGCGTTTGGCGTTCGGATTGTACGGCCGCTGTACCGGCATCGCCCACAGATCGATGGCGAACCCCTGCCCCAGCCCGGCCTCTTGCAACAACCGTTTGGCTTTTTCCGGGGAGTACGGATAGTCCTCAATCTGGTCATTGCTGCCCCACTGGGTTGGTGGCAACAGGTTCTTCGCCGGCTGGCCTGCGCCGTGGAACACCGCCTCGAGGATTGCCGGCTTGTTCACCGCCAGCGCCAGCGCCTGCCGCACCTTGAGGTTATCCAGCGGTTTTTTCTGGGTATTGAACGCCAGGAACCCGATGTTTAACCCGGATTTCTCCATCACCTGGATATTTTTGTCCTCGCGCATGCGCTTGAGATCCGCCGGGTTGGGGAACGGCATCACCTGACATTCATTCTTTTGCAGTTTGGCAAAGCGTACCGCCGCATCCGGGGTGATCGAGAACACCAGCCGGTCTATCTTCGGTTTGCCCTCCCAATACTGGTCGAACGCCTTGTAGAGGATCTTCGCATCCTTCTGGTACTGCACCAGTTGGAATGGCCCGGTGCCGACAGGATCGTTATCCACCCGCTGTGGCGTGCCGGCCTTCAGCATCGCATCTGCATATTCGGCCGAGAGAATGGTGGCGAAATACATGCCGAGATCGGCCACAAACGGCGCTTCGGCACGCGAAAGCTCAAAACGCACGGTGTTGTCGTCCACTTTGACAATGTTGTTGATCAGCGTGCCAAACTCCATCGACTCAAAGTTGGTGTAAGCGCCGTTGGAGACCTTGTGATAGGGGTTGTTGGCGTCTTTTTGCCGCATAAAGGAGAAGATAACGTCGTCGGCGTTGAAGTCGCGGGTGGGGGTAAAGTATTTATTGCTCTGGAATTTCACCCCTTTGCGCAGATGAAAAGTGTATTGCCTTCCGTCTTCGCTCACCTGCCAGCTTTCCGCCAGGCTCCGTTGCAGCTCGACGGTACCGACTTTAAAGTCCACCAGCCGGTTGTAAATCGTCGCCGAACTGGCGTCAACCGTCGGGCCGGAGGTAAACAACTGCGGATTAAACCCTTCCGGCGAGCTTTCGGAACAATAAACCAGCGTGCTGGCGCGAGCGCCGCCCATCACCGTTAGAGCCAATAGTCCCAACGTCATTGTTATTGCTTTTTTATTCATTGTGCCATCCCCAGAGTAGAAAACAGACTCGAGGGATACCAATAAATCATGCAGTTAGGGATGTAAAGCACAAATTCTGAGCATGAAAAATGGGGAGTGCCTCATGCGGCATTCCCCGTGGTTTAGCGACTTGCTGAAATTAAATCATCTGGCTGAAGTTCATCTGCGCCATCAGTTTGTAGTTGTCGGCGTAATCCACCGGAATAGCCACCACCACCGGCCCCTGAATTTCCATTGCCTTACGCAGCATCGGCCGCAAGTCTTCTACCGACTGCACGGCAAACCCGACCGCGCCGCAGGCTTCGGCATAGGCTTTAAAATCAATCGGGCCGAATTCCACCCCGGATTTGCGCCGGTATTTGTTCACCTCCTGCATTTCCACCATGTTGTAGGCGTTATCCACCCAAATGACGTGCACGATGTTATTTTTCAGGCGTACTGCGGTTTCCAGCTCCATGCTCGACTGCATAAAACCGCCGTCGCCGGAGATAGAGACCACTTTGTCCCCCGGGCGCACCAGCGCCGCACCGATCGCCCACGGCAACGCCACCCCCATGGTCTGTTGGCCGTTGGAAATCAGTAACTGGCGCGCGCGGAAACTGTAAAGATAACGTGCAATCCAGATGTGGAAACTGCCCATGTCCACGCACAGCGTCACGTCGTCGCTGACGATATCCTGCAGCTCTTTCACGATGCGCAACGGGTGAATTGGCATGCCGCCACGCCGGGCAGCCCGTTCCGCCAGTTCATGGCGCTGACGGCCCAGATCGCTGAGGATCAATTCCACCTCCGTCGGTACGCTCACCGCTCCGCTAAAGGCTTCGGTCATCATGTCGAGAGTGGCGCTAATATTGCCCACCAGCTCGACGTCCGGGCGATAGCAGGTGTCTATATCCGCCGGCAGTACGTCGATATGCACCAGTTTCAACCTGCCCTGGCTGTTCCACATGCAGGGATCGTATTCAATTGGGCCATAACCGACGCTGACCACCAGATCGGCCTTCTGCAATAGCTGGTCGGCGGGTTGGTTATTGAACAAGCCAACGCGCCCGGCAAAGCGCGCAAAGTGGTTAACGTCTATCACCCCCGCCGCCTGATAAGTGCCCACCACCGGCATATGGGTGCGATGCAGCAACTGACGTACCGACTCGCTGTTTTCCGGACGGCTGGCCTGCAAACCCAACAGCAGCACCGGGCATTTTGCCTGCTGGATCAATTTGACCGCGGCGCGAATATCCTCGGCCGCCGCCGCCCCCATACGTGGCAACCGGCACCCCGCCAGCACCGGCGCACTGACCGGCTCATTGACGATATCCATTGGCAGACTGATAAAAGAGGCCCCCGGACGGCCGAACTCGGCGTGGCGGAAGGCGTTGGCGATCACTTCTGAAATCGCCGAACCGGCATGCACCTCGGCACAGTATTTGGTCACTGGCCGGAACATGCTGACGGTGTCCATGCTCTGGTGAGTCTGTTTCAGGTTATCGGCACGTTTCACCGCGCCGCCAAAAGCCACTACCGCATCCCCTTCCGAGGTCGCCGTCGCCAGCCCGGTGATCAGGTTGGAACTGCCCGGTCCGGAGGTCACCAGCGCCACCCCGGCCTTGCCGGTCAGGCGCCCGACCGCCGCCGCCATAAATGCCGCGTTGGCTTCGTGACGCACCACCACCGTTTCTATCGACGGCGCATCCTCCAGAGAATCAAATACCCGGTCAATCTTGGCCCCCGGAATGCCGAATACGTGCTTAACCCCCTGCGCCTCCAGATTTTTCACCACTAAATCTGCGCCACATGCCCAGTTATTGTCTGTTTTTGCCTTGTTCATGGAATACCTCCTGAAAACTAACCCAAGACTGTCGCGGAATTAACCCTCGGCAGAACGAATTGCGCGATCCAAATCCTCTGGACAGAGGTCGGCGCGCAGAAAATCCGCGTCATGCGGCAACTGAAGATTGAGACGGGTGATCACACCAAATTGCAGACGGCCATGGTCGAGCTGGTAATCCAGCACGTGCCCACCGCCGTTGCGGTCTTCGGTGACAAAATGCTCGTGATAACCGGCCACGCCAACGCCCTGCATATAGTCAGGCGAGCGAAAACCGACCAGCGTGCCCTGGCAGTGATGAAAGGCAAAGGTGGGCTGTTCTTCAATCGCCTCCAGCATTGGGCGATAGGGGCGTTCCTGACGGGGCACAGTCCGGGTTTCCACGTGGCTGAACTCGCCGTCGACGCGCACCGCGCAGAACAGATTCGGCGAAGCCACCTGTTCATCAATGCATTGGTGCAGCTGCGCCTTGGTGATTGGACGATCGAAATGTTGGGTGACGCTGGGTTGGAAAAAGGTGACGACGGCAAATGGGGTTTTCTGCTGCAGACTGGCCGGTCGCGCGCTACCGTCGGCACGCAACTGGTGTATTTCCTTGTCGAAGGCGATCAGTTCACCGTCCAGGTGGTTGAAAGTCCCCAGGCCAAAATTGCCGTGCCTGAGTAACTCGGCAATGGTGACCTCCCCTTCGTAAACACCGCTGATTAACGCGCTCATCAGCGAGATTTGGTAGATCTCGCCCTCCCCAACGCTCAGCGACTGCCTGGCAAAGCCCTGCGCCAAATGCTGCGCACAGGCACACCCGTGATCTTCGTTCATAACCTACTCCTCCACCAGCACGGAGTGAAATGCCCCGTGCGTTCAAAATGCTCACCAGAGAGTGAGCAAAGATGTCGCCGGCAACCCGTCCTGTTGGAACGATTCAGCCATCGGCGACAAAAAAACCGGCACGGCAGGCCGGCGGCGCCCAATGTCAACAACGGTTTAGTTTCACTAACCATTATTGTTAAACAGGACGCCAAATTGAACGGTTAATCTGGTGTTGAAGCAGCGATCAATACCGCAGGCACACAGCAAGGCCTGGGAAAAACAAGTGTTCTAACGTTCTAAAAACCGCGTGCTTTATGCATTATTGCTCTGCGCGGTGAGATCACGGCACGTTGTTACTCGCCGTAAGCTCCCAAAAAGAGTAGCCGTAATGCGCCAGACGGAGAACCTGGTATTCATAAGAAACGCTTTTGCATATAATGCAAAAATGAATGACGCCCGTTATGTTGAACATCTGCCGATATTTCTCGAGGTGGCCCTGTTGGGCAGCTTCTCCGCCGCCGCCCGCAAACTGGGAATGGTGCCTTCTTCACTGGTGCGCCACGTCGATGCGCTGGAAAGTGCCCTGGACGCAACGCTGTTTATCCGTTCAACCCGTGGCCTGATGCTGACGGACGCCGGAGAAATGCTGCAGGCGCGCGCGGCAACGCTGCTTTCGGACATCAGCGATATCCGCGCCGAGCTGGCTTCACTTAGCGACAGGCCGCAAGGCACGCTACGCATCAGTTGTCTGCCGACCTTCGGCAAAACCTATATCCTGCCGCTGTTGCCTCTGCTTGCCGAACGTTATCCGCAGCTGTTTGTTGAACTGGATTTGACGGAGCGCCAGACCGATCCGACGCAGGAATTGCTGGATGCCGCCATTCGCATCGGCGAGCAGAAAGACAGTGGGTTGTACGCCAGCCGGATAGCCACCCAGCGCTGGGTGATGTGCGCCAGCCCGGCTTATCTCGCCCGTTATGGCAGGCCTGCCGATCTGAACGCGTTGCCGGAGCATCGGCTGATTGCCCGCTACCACAAGCAACAACCGGCCTGCTGGGCGCAAATTCTCAGCGCCCCTTTGATGGACCGCTGCAATCTGGTATTGCGCTGTGACGACTTTACCGCTCAACGCGAGGCGGCGCTGTTGGGGTTGGGGATCACCTTTTTACCCAACTGGGTGGTCGGGCCGGATATACAGGCCGGTCGGTTGCTGCCGGTGCTCGAGGATCCGCGTCAGGAGCAACAGGGGATTTATCTGCTGCGCCCGGTGGCAAAGGTGTCGGCACGGCTTAACCTGTTCATCACGTTGCTCAAGCAAAGTATCGGTCAGCCCCCGAGCTGGGAGTGAAGCGGTGATACCCGGCCATACAACGCCGGGTTGTCGCTTTCGTCTTTCAGGTCTATTCCGGTCAGGCGACGCTGGAAAGCCTGTTCCAGCAGCCACGCCAGTTTGAACCCCGCCTGCGGGTAATTCAGCCCTTCCGGACGCACGTTGGAGATGCAATTGCGTTCCGACTCACGCCGCTGGGTGTTTGGTCCCCAGGTGAGGTAGATCCCCAGGCTGTCCGGGGATGACAGGCCCGGTCGCTCACCAATCAACATCGCCACAGCTCTGGCCCCTAAACATTCGCCAATATCATCCCCCAACGCCACCCGCGATTGATGCGCCAACACCACCGGTGCGACTGAAAGCCCCAATAATTCGAGATAAGGCCGCAGCGCCTGCAACAGCGGCAGTGCCTGCCGATGTACCGCCTTGGAGGACAAACCGTCTGCCACCACCAGCAATAAATCCACCGGCTTGTCAGGCAAGCCCAACAGCAGGCTACGGCTGTCCGCGGCCAACCGACGCCCCAGATCCGGTCGGCTGAGATAAGCGGTACGATCGGCAGCCTGGCTGTGCACCGTCAAGGTTGGCCAGCCCTGCTGCTGCAAAGCGCTGGCCAGCGTATCGCTGTCGAACGGCTGGTGCACCGCATCACGCGCCTGCGCATGCGCCAGACCAAATTTAAGCAACTCCTCGGTTGGCAGACTGGAGCCGGTGCGCCCCAGCGCAATGCGCGCATCGGTAAAGGCGCGCAGCGCATCCCAACGGTTAACGTGAACCTGCTTGCTCATGGTTGCTCTCCCTGTAACGCCAGCAACAACGGGTGATTGGCCGCGGTGTCTCGCAGCCGGCCCAGATCGTCGGTGATCTGCATTTTCGTCAGCCAGTCGGCGAACTCCGGCGCGTGCTTCAAGCCCAGCAGTTCGCGGATGTACAGTGCATCATGGAATGAAGTGCTTTGGTAATTGAGCATGATGTCGTCCGCTCCCGGCACGCCAATCAGGAAGGTCAGCCCGGCGGTGGCCAACAGCGTCAACAGCGTGTCCATGTCGTCCTGATCCGCCTCTGCATGATTGGTGTAACACACATCGCAACCCAGCGGCAGGCCGAGCAGCTTGCCGCAGAAGTGATCCTCCAACCCGGCACGGATAATCTGCTTACCGTCATACAAATACTCAGGGCCGATAAACCCGACCACGGTGTTGATCAGCAACGGGGAGAAATGTCGCGCCACCGCGTAAGCACGTGCTTCGCAGGTTTGCTGATCGACGCCATGGTGCGCATTGGACGACAAACAGCTGCCCTGCCCGGTTTCAAAGTACATAACGTTATTGCCCAGAGTACCGCGATTGAGGCTCAGCGCCGCCTGCTGAGCCTCCGCCAGCAGCGCCAGATTAATGCCGAAACCGCTATTGGCCGCCTCGGTTCCGGCTATCGACTGGAACACCAAATCCACCGGTGCACCGCGTTCGATCAGGCGTAGCGTATTGGTGACGTGCGTCAGCACGCAGGATTGGGTCGGTATGGCAAAACGCTGGATCACGTCGTCCAGCATATGATTGAGTTTTTCCAGCAGCGGCAGGCTGTCGCTGGCCGGGTTGATGCCCACCACCGCGTCACCGCTGCCGTACAGCAGGCCGTCGAGCATGCTGGCCGCAATGCCCTGTAAGCTGTCGGTGGGATGGTTCGGTTGCAGCCGCACGCTCAGGTGGCCCGGCAGGCCAATAGTGTTACGAAAACGCGTGATCACCCGGCATTTTTTGGCCACCAGGATCAGATCCTGATTGCGCATCAACTTACTCACTGCCGCCGCCATTTCCGGCGTAATGCCGGGGGCTACCTGCGCCAACATCGCACTGTCCGCCTGTTCACTCAGCAGCCAGTCACGAAAATCCCCCACCGTCAGGTGCGAAATCGGCGCAAAGGCCAATGCATCGTGGCTGTCGATAATCAGCCGAGTGACCTCATCCTGTTCGTAGGGCACCAGTAACTGCTGAAGGAAAGTCTTCAGTGGCACCTCCGCCAGCGCGATGCGTGCCGCCATACGTTCCTCTGCGCTATCCGCCGCCACTTCCGCCAGATAGTCGCCGGAACGGGCCGGTGATGCCTTGGCCATCAACTGACGTAAATCGCTGAAACGATAGCTGCGCCGGCTAAGCGTTGCCTGATACATAGCGTCCCCTGTTCTGCCTGAATGTTTACCTGAAGTTGCAAACCCTGTACCAAGTGTAGTCAGTCGACCGGCGAATATATTCTCCTGCGGTTTCGCCCACGGCCGCTTCAGGTTACAGTAGCCGCAACAAAGGAGAGGTAATGACCCGGCAACAAAAAATTATCCAATGGTTACAGCAAGATAGTGAAAGGATGACGATATTGCGCACCGCCCGTCGGCTCGGTCTGAATGACTGGTGCCTGGGTGCCGGCTTTGTGCGTAATCTGGTATGGGATCGGCTGCACGATTACGCAATGCCAACGCCGCTCAACGACATCGACGTGATCCATTTTGACGCACAGCGCCCGGAGGCGGAGCGTGACCAGATGCTGGAAGCACGGTTACAAGAATGGTTGCCGCAGCCCTGGTCAGTGAAAAATCAGGCGCGCATGCACCTGCGCAGCGGTCGGGTGCCCTACCTTAACAGCGAAGACGCCATCAGCTATTGGACCGAGCTGGAAACGGCGGTGGGCGTGCGGCTGAATGCGGATGACAGCCTACAGCTGGTGGCTCCCTTTGGCCTCGACGGGCTGTTCGATAACACCATCACCTTCAATGCCAAAAACGGCGACCTCGACGCCTATGAACAACGGGTGGCCAGCAAAGGCTGGTTGCAGCGCTGGCCACGCCTGCGGCAAATCCGCGGGTAAAGTTTTACCCCATTCTGCCGATACCCTGAGCAGCGAAATCCAAACTCAGGGAGAGTGTTATGTCGACCAGCATTACCATGATTGTCCCGGTGAAAAACACCGTACCCGGCATCAGCAACGTTTTTAGCGCCCCCGGTAACCAAGGGCAGTTGCTGATGGCCAAGCCGGTCAACCAGCAGCCGGAAGGCGGCAAGATGAAAGAAGCCAGGGAGGCTGAGGGTAACGATCAGATGAACGTGGCCGACAGCAGCGCTTCAGCGCGTATCAAGTCGCTGAACAAGCAAATCCAGGGGCTGCAACAGAAACTGGCAGACCTGAAAGACTCGGACGCCGATCCCAAAGAAATTGAAAAACAAAAACAGCTGATTCAGGCACAGATCAAAATGCTGCAGGCCGAGATCGCGCGCATTCAGAAAGAAGAGATGGAAAAACAGCAGGCAGAGCAAACGGCTAAAGCTGCCGCTAGTATCGCGCCGGCCAAGGGCGATGGCATCAACCGCCCCACCGCGCACAACGCTGTGGATGTGTATATTTGACAGGCTTTTTACACTGATAAATCACTTGATTGAGCCTGCCATATCAGGCTCATCACCGTCATCCATAAGTACCCTTACTGTCATCCATGAGTTCCCCTCAACGTTTCCTCTCTGGCCGCAAGCAACACCTGTTCCGGCGCGCTGATCAACATGTCTTTGGGCTTACGGCCACCCAACCAGCTATTGTCAGCCCCAAACCAGGTGGCCAGCCCCCATGATGTTTTCCTTTCACCAAACATCAGGATTATTTTTTTAATTATCGGCAGCGGGCGATACCCTTCATCCAAAGCATATTCCGGATAAAAATCCTTCCCCTGCAACTGAATGGCAAAAATTTTACCTGATGATTTCCAACGATGCGGGCCCGCGCTAGGATTTGCTGATGTAAAACCCGTTTTTTGCGACAAATCATGCGCAGTTAACCACACCGAATCTTCTATGATGGCGGCATTGTGCTTCGCTAAGCGTTCTGCATGACGACGTTGACGTTCAGTTTTTTCATCTTGGCGGGTTCTTGCTTGAACAGTCGGCGTTTTATCTTTCGCCACTGTTGTTAATTTGGCTGTTTTATCGGTGCTATTCTCCGCTTTTCGGGGCGTTAGGGAAGATGATGTATCATCTGCACAGCCAGAGAATGCCGTCGCCAGGGAAGTAATAGCCGCTTTCATCGCCGCTTTGATGGCGTCAGTAAAATGCGGAATATGTCCTGTAAAATCGCCAAGCTCTACCACCAAATACTCAGCATTTGATTTGGTTTCAAGCTTGCGAAGCTCAGCCCCGCTAATCGTCTGAATGTTCAATGACGTTTGTACTTCGTGACGTGTCCGCTGTTTAATGACCATATTACCGCCTGAATATCGTGATATCGCTTATATTCGTTATAGTACGCCGATTAACCCGACCGTCAATGCTGTTCAATAAACAGGCTACCGCGCACAACGCCGTGGATGTGTATATTTGACTCAGTAATCTGCCTGCCGCTGACGCTGCTGTTGCAACAAGGCCGCCTGCTGCCCCACCACCTGCCAGATGACCTCTGCTGCCGGTGTCAGCGAGCGGTTTTTACGCCGTACCAGCATCAGCGCACGGTTGATTTCCGGCACCAATCGGCGAACCTTCAATTGGCCACCCTCCGGTAAGGGTAAGGCCAGCGCGGGGAAAATACTGATGCCGATACCCGCCGCCACCATAGGAAACAGCGTAGCCGGGTGGCCGATCTCCTGCACTACCGTCGCTTCCACCCCTTGTTGGCGCAGCGCGCTGTCAATCAGTGGCCGACTACCTGAAGCATAATCCTGCAACACCAAACGGCTGCCGTTCAGCGCCGACCAGTGCACTTCGGGCAATTCGGCAAACGGATGATCGTTGCGGCACAGCAACAGGAAAGGTTCGTGCAGGATCGGTTCACAGTCCAGATCCAACGCCTGCACCGGATCGACCACGATGCCAAAATCGACCTCGGCGTTGCGAATGCTGTGCAGCACCTGCTGTTGCGCCTGGTCACGCAGCATGATGCGGATATCCGGATACTGCTTTTCCCCGGCGGCAATGCACTGCGGCATCAGGTGCGCGGAGATGGTCTGGCTCGATGCCACCCGCACCGTACCACTGCGTAGCACGCCAAAGCTGCGCGCATCCAACAATGACGACTGCAACTCATCCAGTAAACGTTCAACCCGGTTGGCCAGCCGTTGCCCGGCGTCGGTCAGCAGCACTTCACGGGTGGTGCGATCGAGCAGGCGAACGCCGACCTCCGCCTCCAGCTCTTTCACGCTGTGGCTGACCGCCGACTGTGTCAGGCCAATGGCCTCGCCGGCCCGGCTGAAACTGCGGTGCCGGGCAATAGCGACAAAGACTTTGAGTTGTTTAATCGAGTAATTCATGTTTTTTATTCATATATGAATTAAATAAATCAATTTAATTATTATATCCGGTCGCGCGACAATGGGCGCATTGATTTTTCTTCGAGTACGCCGCCATGAGATTTTTGCCCGATCGCTTTACCCTGACGCTGATCGCCACCGTGCTGCTGGCTTCGTTTCTGCCGGCGCGCGGCGAGTTCGTCGGCTGGCTGAACGCGCTGACCATCGCCGCCATCGCCCTGCTGTTCTTTATGCACGGTGCCAAGCTGTCGCGCGAAGCCATTCTGGCCGGCAGCAATAACTGGCGGCTGCACCTGTGGGTGATGTTCAGCACCTTTATTATTTTCCCGACGCTTGGCGTGCTGTTTAAATGGTGGTCGCCGGTCAACGTCAGCCCCGAGCTGTATTCCGGCTTTATCTACCTGTGCATTCTGCCCGCCACCGTGCAGTCGGCCATCGCCTTTACTTCGCTGGCGGGCGGCAACGTGGCCGCTGCGGTGTGCAGCGCTTCGGCTTCAAGCCTGCTGGGGATTTTCGTCTCGCCACTGCTGGTGGGGCTGTTGATGAATGTGCACGGGGAAACCGGCAGCCTGCAACAGGTAGGCTCCATCGTGCTGCAACTGCTGGTGCCGTTTGTCGCCGGTCATCTGTCACGACCGTTGATCGGCAAATGGATTGAACGCAACCGCAAGCTGATCGGCAAGACCGACCAGACCTCAATTCTGCTGGTGGTGTATGCCGCCTTTAGCGAAGCGGTGACGCATGGCATCTGGCATCAGGTCGGCATCGGTTCGCTGGTATTTATTGTGGTGGGCAGCCTGGTGCTTTTGACGATTGTGCTGGTGGTGAACACTTATATGGCTCGCTGGCTGGGCTTTAGCAAAGCCGACGAAATCACCATCGTGTTCTGCGGTTCGAAGAAAAGCCTGGCGAACGGTATCCCGATGGCCAATATCCTGTTTCCGGCCTCAACCGTGGGAATTATGGTGCTGCCGCTGATGGTGTTCCATCAGGTGCAACTGATGACCTGCGCGGTATTGGCACGACGCTATCAGAAGAAACAGCAGGAACAACAGGCGGCGCCCAAAGTGGAAACCGCGCGAGGATAGGAAAATGGGTGCGGCGGATACCGCACCCGGCAACTCAACTTTTCTTCAGCGGCTTGACCAGGTGGTCGAGCCCTTCAATTTTAATCGCCAACGTCATTTCCATCAGCATACCAAGCTTGCCCTGGGGAAACTCCCCCTTACGGGCAAACCACAACAGGTATTCTTCGGGCAGGTCAATCAGCACCCGCCCCTGATACTTGCCGAATGGCATTACCGTATTGGCAATTTCCAACAGATTCTCTTTTTCCATCAGGCCCCCAGCAGGCGGATCATTTCCGCTTCGTCGATGACCTCAATGCCCAGTTCCTGCGCCTTCACCAGTTTGGAACCGGCGGCTTCACCTGCAATCACCAGATCGGTTTTCTTCGATACGCTGCCACTGACCTTGGCGCCCAGCGCCGTCAGACGATCTTTGGCCTCGTCACGTGATAGCTGGCTCAACGAGCCGGTCAGCACCACGGTTTTTCCGGCAAACGGGCTGTCGATCTCTTCCGCTACTATCACCACCGGGGCCGGCCAGTTAATACCGATTTCGTCGCTGACCAGCTCCTGGATCACCTGTTGGTTGAGCTCTTCGTCAAGGAAATGACGCGTGTGCTTCGCCACGATTTCACCGACCTCCGGCACTTCTTTCAACGCCTCGATATCGGCGGCTAACAGTTTTTCCAGCGTACCGAAGTGTGCAGCCAGATTGGCCGCTGTGGCTTCGCCGACTTCACGGATGCCAAGCGCATACAGGAAACGGGCAAAGGTGGTCTGCTTGGATTTTTCCAGCGCGTTGACCAGATTCTGCGCCGATTTCGGCCCCATGCGATCCAGCCCGGTCAGGATCCCGGCGGACAGACGGAACAGATCGGCCGGATTCTTCACGTACTCTTTTTCCACCAACTGCTCGATGATTTTGTCACCCATGCCGTCGACGTCCAACGCCCGACGGGAAACAAAGTGCTTAAGCGCTTCTTTGCGTTGTGCAGCGCAGATCAGACCGCCGGTGCAACGCGCTACCGCTTCGCCTTCCACTCTCTCAACGTCGGAACCGCATACCGGACAATGCTGCGGGAACAAAATTTCACGCGCGTCCGCTGGACGACGTTCGGCTATCACTCCCACCACCTGCGGGATCACGTCGCCGGCACGGCGCACAATCACCGTATCGCCGATGCGCAGGCCCAAACGTTCAATTTCATCGGCGTTATGCAACGTGGCGTTGCTGACGATCACCCCGGCAACCAGCACGGGCTCCAGTCTTGCCACCGGCGTGATCGCACCGGTACGGCCAACCTGGAACTCCACCTCGCGCACCTGGGTAATCTGCTCCTGCGCCGGGAATTTGAATGCTGTCGCCCAGCGCGGCGCACGCGCCACAAAGCCCAGCGTTTCCTGCAGGTCGATATCGTCAATTTTTACTACCACGCCGTCGATATCAAACCCGAGTTGCGTGCGGTCCTGCTCCACCTGGCGGTAGAACGCCAGCACTTCGTCGCTGCCGGTACAACGTTTGGCGCGATCGCTAACCGGTAACCCCCAGTCTTTGAACTGCATCAGGCGCTGCCAGTGGCTGCGAGGCAATTCGCCGCCTTCCAGCAGGCCAACGCCATAACAGAAAAAGGTCAGTGGGCGTTTGGCGGTAATACGCGGGTCGAGCTGACGAATCGAACCGGCGGCGGCGTTACGCGGATTGGCGAAGATCTTGCCGTCCTTGCGACGCGCCTCTTCGTTCATCTGCTCGAAACCGGCCTGCGGCATAAACACTTCGCCGCGCACTTCCAGCCGGCGCGGGATATTGTCACCGGTCAGTCGCAGTGGAATGGCGCGGATGGTGCGCACGTTAGAGGTAATGTTTTCACCGGTTGTGCCGTCGCCGCGCGTTGCTGCGCGAACCAGTTCGCCATCTTCGTACAGCAGGCTGACCGCCAGACCGTCCAGCTTCAGCTCGCAGCAGAAGGTCAGCGGATCGCTGCTCTTCAGGCGATCCTGCACTCGTTTGTAGAATGCCAGGAAGCTTTCTTCGTCGAAAACGTTGTCCAGTGACAACATCGGCACTTCATGACGTACCTGATCGAACGCCGCCAGCGGGGCGGCACCCACGCGCTGGGTCGGTGAATCGGCGGTGATCAGCTCCGGGTGTGCGCTTTCCAGGGCACGCAGTTCCCCCATCAGGCGGTCGTATTCCGCATCCGGTACTTCCGGCGCGTCCAGCACATGGTATTGATATTCGTGATGGCGCAGTGAGGTTCGTAGTTGATTGATTTGTTGGATTATCGATTCCATGGCTCACCATCAAAGATAAAAAACCCCCGGCAGGCGGGGGCTTTGTTGTTACGGATGTTCAGTGCGCGTGGCCGTCGGTCAGGCGTTGTTTTCCAACACTTCACGAAGGCGCGCTTTGTAGGTTTCCAGCTTCTGCGGGGTCATCATGCGGCGCTCATCGTCCAGCACCACACCGCCCACATCGTCGGCGATTCGCTGTGCCGACTGCAGCATCAGCTTGAAGTTCTGATTAGCGTCGCCATAAGACGGCACCATCATGAACATCGACACGCCCGGCGTAGAGAAATCGGACATCATCTCAGGATCAAAGGACCCTGGCTTAACCATATTCGCCAGGCTGAACAGCACAGGACCGCTGCCCGCAGGGCTGATATGGCGATGGAAGATACCCATTTCACCAAACTGGAAGCCCGCCTGCAGCACGCTCTGCAGCAGAATTTCGCCGCCGATCACGCCACCCTGATGTGCGGTAACGTGCAGCACCAGTACGGTTTCTTTCAGTTTTGCCGGTTTGATGGCAGCTGGAGCAGGCTGAGGCTCGTGCGCCACCGCTGGTTTCACTTCCGGCTGCGGCTGATGAGCAGGTTCGGCATGGAACGCCGGCTCCGCTGCAGGTGCCACAGGCGGGAGATCGTCAACGCGCGGTTCACGGCGCGGCGCAGGCTGCTGCGGCTCGTCGTCTTCTTCCTGCGCGTAGTTGTCCAACAGGATGTCATCATAATCCGGCCGCTGAGACAGCGGTGGCGGAGTCTGATGGGCAGCCGGTTGAACGGCACGCGGTGCTGGCTCAGCCGCCGGAGCGGGCTTGGGCGCAACCACGGGTTCTTCGCGAGCGGCATCGAAATGACCAAAGGACGGCTCGTCTTCCGGGTGAGCGGAGCGTACACGCACCTCCCCCACACCTTCATCGAGTTCGTCGATCGGGGATTGTTCACGTTCCTTTTTGGAACGTTTGGCTGGGCGATCGCGAAAAAGCGATGAGCGTTCCTTACGACTGGTCCAAAGACCGTGCAATAACAACGCTATTATGGCGATCGCGCCAACAACGATTAATATCAGACGCAAATCCTGCATCATTGCTATCTCTGTTGTTCCAATACATTGCCACCGCGGCAAACATTCACTCTTTAACTCTATTTGCCCGAGCACACAAGTGCAAGTCCGTGCTGAACTTTATGCCAATAAAGATGATTATACTGCCTTTTTTTGCTGTTTTTTCAGCCAATGTCACCCTAGCCAGTAGAAAATCATCCCGATATGATAGCTAAGCCTGTTCAGACAAAGAGATAACTTAAGATATGTCCTATACGCAGTCACCTTCTCACTCCACCAGCGGCCTGCATTATTTTGCCGAAGGCTGGCGCCTGATTTCGCGCCCGGGGATTAAACGCTATGTCGTATTGCCGTTACTGGTCAACGTACTGCTGATGGGGTCCGCCTTCTGGTGGCTGTTCCGCCAGCTCGGCGATTGGATCCCCAGCATGATGAGCCATGTGCCCACCTGGCTGCAGTGGCTTAGCTATTTGCTGTGGCCACTGGCGGTCATTTCCGTGCTGCTGGTGTTCAGCTATCTGTTCAGCACCATCACCAACCTGATTGCCGCCCCCTTCTGCGGCCTGCTGGCCGAACACCTCGAGGGCAGCCTGACCGGCAAGCCGCTGCCGGACACCGGCATCTTCGGCATTGTGAAAGATTTACCGCGCATTATGGCGCGTGAATGGCGCAAGCTGGCTTATTACCTGCCGCGCGCGCTACTGCTGCTGATACTCTATTTCATTCCGGGCATTGGCCAGACGGTGGCACCGGTGTTGTGGTTCCTGTTCAGCGCCTGGATGTTGGCCATCCAGTATTGCGACTATCCGTTCGATAACCACAAGGTAAGCTTCGCCGATATGCGCCGCGCACTGCGCCAGCATAAGACCGACAATCTGCAGTTTGGCGCGATGGTCAGCCTGTTCACCATGATCCCGATCCTCAATCTGGTGATCCTGCCGGTCGCGGTTTGCGGTGCCACGGCGATGTGGGTTGATCGTTATCGCCCACAATTCGTTCGTTCCTGAGCCGTTTTATCGGCCACATTACGATTAATTCTTCGACAGGGCGCGCAATTTGCGCCCTTATCCTTGTGCTTAAAACTTATTTCCTAATAACATATAGATATACCAATTCTTTACTTCCCTGCCGGTACTGTTAGCGTATGCTTTCGACGTTCCCCACATTTTTCATAGAGTTAAAGGACGGGCTATGAGCAAGATATATGAAGACAACTCATTAACGATCGGCCATACGCCGCTGGTTCGTCTGAACCGTATCGGCAACGGACGCATTCTGGCCAAGGTTGAATCACGCAACCCGAGCTTTAGCGTCAAGTGCCGCATCGGTGCCAATATGATTTGGGACGCAGAAAAACGCGGCGTCCTGGTCGCCGGCAAAGAACTGGTGGAGCCAACCAGCGGCAACACTGGTATCGCACTGGCGTTCGTCGCCGCCGCACGCGGCTATAAGCTGACACTGACCATGCCGGAAACCATGAGCATCGAACGCCGCAAACTGCTCAAGGCGCTGGGCGCCAACCTGGTGCTGACCGAAGGCGCTAAAGGCATGAAAGGCGCGATCGCCAAGGCGGAAGAAATTGTCGCCACCGATCCCAACCGCTACCTGATCCTGCAGCAGTTCAGCAACCCGGCCAACCCGGCGATCCACGAACAAACCACCGGCCCGGAAATCTGGGAAGATACCGATGGCGAAGTCGACGTTTTCATCTCTGGCGTCGGTACCGGCGGTACGCTGACCGGTGTCAGCCGCTATATCAAGAACACCAAAGGCAAGGCGATTACCACCGTGGCGGTCGAACCTACCGACTCACCGGTGATCACCCAGGCGCTGAATGGTGAAGAAATCAAACCGGGCCCGCACAAGATTCAGGGCATCGGCGCAGGTTTTATCCCTGGCAACCTGGATCTCGACCTGGTTGACCGCGTCGAGCAAATCACCAACGACGAAGCCATCAGCATGGCACGCCGCCTGATGGACGAAGAAGGGATTCTGGCAGGCATTTCCTCCGGGGCCGCCGTAGCCGCAGCGGTGAAACTGGCTGAAGAACCAGAGTTCGCCGACAAAACCATCGTGGTGATATTGCCTTCCTCCGGCGAGCGCTATTTGAGCACCGCCTTGTTCGCCGATTTGTTCACCGAACAAGAATTGCAACAGTAGTGCCAGCCGCGCACTAATCGCTAAAAAAGCACCTTACGGGGTGCTTTTTTGTGGACTGGATCAAAGTTTATAGCAGTCGAAGATTGATTTTACCCGCCAGCTTTAGTATTTAACGGTGCATTATTTCGATGCGCGAAATTAATCACCCTCCATTCGTTGTTTAGGCTGAATCGATTTACTCGTTTGTCGCGGATGCGGTAAACACGGCATAATGGAGAGCGGATTTAAACGACAGCAGAAGCCGGTTTTTTTGATCTGAAGTGCCAAACTCGTCGTTTTCTGTTGCATCAATGCTCGCCCCTGTACCATAGTCAGGCGCTAACCAGACAAGCTAAAGTCATACCCTTGGGCTAAACTTTAGCTCCACAACACACCAATAAGTTGGGGAAACATCAATGTTCCAGCAAGAAGTTACTATTACCGCTCCGAATGGTCTGCACACTCGCCCTGCCGCTCAGTTCGTGAAAGAAGCCAAAGGCTTCACGTCTGACATCACCGTGACTTCTAACGGTAAAAGCGCCAGCGCCAAAAGCCTGTTCAAACTGCAAACTCTGGGGCTGACTCAAGGGACCGTAGTGACCATCTCCGCTGAAGGTGAAGACGAGCAGAAAGCCGTTGAACACTTGGTAAAACTGATGGCAGAGCTTGAGTAATCGGCCCGTCTTCTTAGTTAACACCAGTCAAGAGTAAGGTAGGGTTATGATTTCAGGCATTTTAGTATCACCGGGTATCGCTTTTGGTAAGGCTCTCCTACTGAAAGAAGATGAAATTGTCATCAACCGGAAGAAAATCTCTGCAGACGCTGTAGAGCAGGAAGTCCAACGTTTTCTTGATGGCCGCGCCAAGGCATCCGTGCAGTTGGAAGCGATCAAGACCAAAGCTGGCGAAACCTTCGGCGAAGAGAAAGAAGCTATCTTCGAAGGCCATATCATGCTGTTGGAAGACGAAGAGCTTGAGCAGGAAATCATAGCCCTAATCAAAGACGATCTGGCTTCTGCGGACGCGGCTGCCTACACCATCATCGAAGGCCAGGCGAAAGCGCTGGAAGAACTCGACGATGAGTACCTGAAAGAGCGTGCGGCCGACGTACGTGACATCGGTAAACGCCTGCTGCAGAACATTCTGGGCCTGGCAATCGTCGATCTGAGCTCAATTCAGGACGAAGTGATCCTGGTTGCTACCGATTTGACCCCGTCTGAGACCGCGCAGTTGAACCTGGACAAGGTTCTGGGCTTCATCACCGATCTCGGCGGCCGTACTTCACACACCTCCATCATGGCGCGCTCCCTGGAATTGCCGGCAATCGTGGGCACCAGCGACGTGACCAAGCAGGTGAAGAACGACGACTACCTGATTCTGGACGCGGTTAACAATAAAATTTACGTTAACCCAACCGCTGACGTTATCGATCAGTTGAAAGCCGAACAGAACCAGTACGTGACCGAGAAAAACGATCTGGCCAAGCTGAAAGACCTGCCGGCGATTACGCTGGACGGGCATCAGGTTGAAGTCTGTGCCAACATCGGCACCGTGCGCGACGTCGCAGGTGCAGAGCGCAACGGCGCTGAAGGTGTCGGCCTGTATCGTACCGAATTCCTGTTCATGGACCGCGACTCACTGCCGACCGAAGACGAGCAGTTCCAGGCCTATAAAGCCGTTGCGGAAGCCGTGGGCTCACAGGCAGTGATCGTACGCACCATGGACATCGGCGGCGACAAAGACCTGCCGTACATGAACCTGCCGAAAGAAGAGAACCCGTTCCTCGGCTGGCGCGCCATCCGTATCGCCATGGATCGCAGAGAAATCCTGCACGCCCAGCTGCGTGCCATCCTGCGCGCCTCCGCGTTCGGTAAATTGCGCATCATGTTCCCGATGATCATTTCGGTAGAAGAAGTTCGCGATCTGAAAGGCGAAATCGAGACGCTGAAAGCGCAATTGCGTGAAGAAGCCAAGGCGTTTGACGAAACAATTGAAGTGGGCGTAATGGTGGAAACACCAGCCGCGGCGGTGATTGCTCATCACCTGGCGAAAGAAGTCGACTTCTTTAGTATTGGGACAAACGATCTAACCCAGTATACTCTGGCGGTAGATCGCGGCAACGAGCTGATTTCTCATCTCTATAACCCGATGTCCCCATCAGTGCTTGGCCTGATCAAACAGGTTATTGATGCATCTCATGCAGAAGGCAAGTGGACCGGTATGTGCGGTGAACTGGCTGGCGATGAGCGTGCTACACTGTTGTTATTGGGCATGGGGCTGGATGAGTTCAGCATGAGTGCGATTTCAATCCCGCGCATCAAGAAAATTATACGTAATACTAATTTCGAAGATGTGAAGGCGTTGGCAGCGCAAGCCTTGGCACAGCCAACGGCGCAAGATCTGATGAATTGCGTGAATAAATTCATCGAAGAAAAGACGCTCTGCTAAACTTCCACGACACTGGAACGCCGCCCAATTTAATGCTTAGGAGAAGATCATGGGTTTGTTCGATAAATTGAAATCTCTGGTTTCTGATGACAAGAAAGACACGGGCACTATCGAGATCGTAGCTCCACTTTCTGGCGAAATCGTTAATATCGAAGATGTACCTGACGTAGTATTCGCTGAAAAAATCGTTGGCGACGGTATTGCCATCAAACCAACGGGCAACAAAATGGTTGCTCCGGTTGACGGCACCATCGGTAAAATTTTCGAAACCAACCATGCTTTCTCTATCGAATCCGACAGCGGCATCGAGCTGTTTGTCCACTTCGGTATCGACACCGTTGAACTCAAAGGCGAAGGCTTCAAACGCATCGCTGAAGAAGGCCAACGCGTCAAGAAAGGTGATGTGGTTATCGAGTTCAATCTGGCCCTGCTGGAAGAGAAAGCCAAGTCTATCCTGACGCCGGTGGTTATCTCCAACATGGACGAGATCAAAGAACTGATCAAACTGACCGGTAACGTCACCGTTGGTGAGACCCCGATCATCCGCATCAAGAAGTAATAGCGGATGAACGCAAGAACGGCGCCCTCGGCGCCGTTTTTTTATGTCTGTCATTCAAGCCAATCGCAACGGCAATTAACTCCAGCGTGGAATTCGCAGGGTAATCACCAGCCCTTCCCGTTCGCCGTTACGCGCCTCAACCTGACCACCGTGCGCCAGGACCACCTTGCGGGTGATCGCCAGGCCCAGCCCGTAGCCCTTGCCTGACATTGCCGATTTCACCCTGACGAACGGATCAAAAATGCTGGAAATTTTTGACTCTTCCACACCCGGCCCCTGATCGCTGACCTCAATCTGGAACAACTGCTCGATACGCGTTAGCACCACCGTCACCCGCTGCCCGTGGCTGGAGAAGCGCAACGCATTACGCACGATATTATCCACCGCACGCCGCATCAGTTCAGCATTGCCCTTGACGGTGTAATCCACGTCCGAGCTGGCCTGCAGCACGATGTCTACGCCGGGTATCTGTGCTTCGTAGCGCGCATCGCTCACCACCGCATCCACCAGCCCGTACAGGTCAAAATACTCTTCATCCGGCAGGCTGTTGCTCTCGGCACGCGACAGCGCCAACAGTTCGCCGATCATTTTATCCAGCCGCCCCGCTTCGTGCTCAATGCGCTGCAGCGAATTCTCTACGTTACCCGCATTCTGCCGCGCCAGGCCAATTGCCAATTGCAAGCGGGCCAGCGGCGAACGCAGTTCGTGCGAAACGTCATGCAGCAACTGCTCGCGGGCGCTGACCAACAGCTCCAGCCTTTCCGCCATGCTGTCAAAGTCACGTGCCACCTCAGAAAGCTCGTCATGCCGCCGACGCATCGCCGGGAACAGGCGCACCGACAAGTCGCCCTGTGCCACACGATCAAAACCATCACGCAGTTTGCGCATCGGCCGGGTCAGGTTCCAGGCCAGTACCGCACTGAACAACAGCCCGGCTAACCCGCCCACCCAAATCATTGGCTCGGGAATATTGAAAAAATGCGAGCGTTTTTTGGGGCGATACTCGTCCCGCAGGCTGCGCATGTCATAACTCAGCAAATAGCCCTTGCCGCCCTCACCTGCCACCCATGTGGTGATTGCTTTCGGCATCCGACGGCCTTCAAACGCCGGCTCCTCAGTTACCGGTGCCGGTGGCTGAGCCAGCGGGGTCACGGAAAGCAAGCGCCGGTCATCATCCGACCAGTCTTTCAGCATCGCGTCCAACGCCGGCATCCCTCCGCTGCGCAGCTGCGTGGCGGCCGACGTCAGCTGCAGCCCAATCACCCGTCGGGCCATCGAACTTTCCGGCGGTTCGTAGCGATCGCCATACAAGGAAAAAGCGACCCACAACGCCTGGGTCATGATGATAAAGGTCAGCCAGAAGCCGAGCAGGATTTTCCAGAACAGTCTTCCACGCATAGGCATTATCGGATGCGATAGCCGATGCTGCGCACCGTCTCAATGCTGAGCGCGTTGTCCGTCAACGCCCCCAGCTTCTGGCGGATATTGCTGATATGCACGTCGACGCTGCGGTCATAGGCTTCTCGTGGGCGGCCTAAACCTTTTTCTGACAGCTCGTCTTTTGATACCACCCGCTCCGGCGCGCGCAGCAGTAACTCCAACAGGTTGAATTCGGAAGCAGTCAGATCAAACGCCTTGCCGCGCCATTCACTGCTGCGGGTCGACGGGTTAAGGGTCAGTTCGCCGAAATTAATCGCAATCTCGTCATCCACCTCATCCGGACGCTCGTCGAAGCGGCGCAGTACCGCACGCAGGCGCGCCACCAGTTCGCGGGGATAGCACGGCTTGGGCATATAGTCGTCGGCGCCCATTTCCAGACCGATAACCCGATCGATGTTATCGCCCTTGGCCGTCAGCATGATGATCGGCATGCGGCTTTTTTTACGCACGTCGCGCAGCACGTCGATACCGCTCATGTCCGGCAGCATGATGTCGAGGATCATTGCGGTGTAATCACCGGACAGCGCGCCTTCCACCCCGGCCTTGCCGGTCAGCACCAGCGTGGCGTTAAAGCCTTCGCCGGTCAGGTATTCGCTCAGCATGGTGCCGAGTTCGAGGTCATCATCGACCAATAAAATTTTCATGCCTTGCTCCTTCGCGGATTTTCGTCATTTTCACGCCTATTTGTCTGCTTCGCAGCCGGTTTTACTCAATCCTTACATATTCCTGAACGCCAGTTAACCACAGCCCGGCCGACGGCGCGTTAAAGAAGAGATATTGGGGGGATGATTTCTTCCCGGCGAAACGCGCCGCCGGGATGGACCTGATACAGGCGTTGGAAAGGGGATAACCCTTAAGCAAAAACACCGGTGGAGAGATAACGATCGCCGCGATCGCAGATGATAGCCACGATCACGCTGCCCGGATTGGCCGCCGCAATCTGTAGCGCACCGGCTACTGCCCCGCCGGAGCTGACGCCGCAGAATATACCTTCGCGCTGCGCCAACTGACGCATGGTCTGTTCAGCGTCGGTTTGCTCAATGTCCAGCACCCGATCCACCAGGTCTGGCCGGAAGATCCCCGGCATATAAGCCGGTGCCCAGCGGCGAATGCCGGGAATACTGCTGCCTTCTGCCGGCTGCAGGCCGATAATCTGCACCTGCGGGTTTTGGCTCTTCAGGTAGCCCCCCACTCCGGTAATGGTGCCGGTGGTGCCCATGCTGGAAACGAAATGGGTCACCCGTTGATGGCTCTGCTGCCAGATTTCCGGACCGGTGGTGGTGAAGTGGGCGTAAGGGTTGTCCAGATTATTGAACTGATCCAGCACCTTGCCCTGTCCCTGATTCTGCATTTCCAGCGCCAGATCGCGTGCGCCTTCCATCCCCACTTCGCGGCTGACCAGGATCAACTCTGCGCCATAGGCACGCATCGCCGCCTGACGTTCCAGGCTCATGTTCTCCGGCATCAGCAGGGTCATCGAATAGCCCTTGAGCGCCGCTATCATCGCCAGTGCAATGCCGGTGTTGCCGCTGGTGGCCTCGATCAACCGATCGCCGGGCTTTATCTCACCGCGCAGCTCCGCCTGCTGGATCATCGCCAGCGCGGCGCGATCCTTTACCGAACCCGCCGGGTTATTGCCTTCCAGTTTGAGCCAAACCTCGCTGCCCAGGCCTGCAGCCAGTCGTTGTAATTTTACCAGCGGGGTATTACCGATGCATTGTTCAAGCGTTGTCACGATCTTTGCCTGTGTTGAAGTGCGAAAAGTAAAAAGGCAACCCCGGGGTTACCTTTCAGACTACTGACAAAGCCCGTTATTAGGGAGAGCGTGCCGAAGGGGTCGTAGCGGCTTGCCCGCCGGAGCGCCCCTCGGTGCGCTAGGCCCGGGTATCTCGGATTCAAAGACAACTTTGCCATCAAACTTAAAGGCAACCCCAGGGTTGCCTTTAAAATGCTGTTGGGGACTATAAGGCTGTGTCCCGCAATAGTTCGTGAGCGCCGCTGGCGGTCATTTGAGCGCGCAGCAAGGCGCGAGTCGTGAGGTTTGGTGGGCCAAATAAGCGGCTCGTAACACAGGTGCGCGTTCAAATGGCCCCAGCCCTTCGGGTCGCGCCCCAAAAGCCCGTACTCTGCGTTGTCGGGCTTGAACGTAGGCCCGCTATGCCCTGCCCCCTTCGCCTTGATTACGGGCTTTTGGGTCTGCGACGGCACCACGAACTATTGCGGGAAACAGCCTAAATTATCAGGCGCTTTTAGCTAACGCAACAGGTTGTAGCAGTTGATCACCGGCGTACAGGCGCGCATTCAGGCTGCCAACGTAGTAGCGGCCACCTCGTACCGGCGGTTCGTTACCCTCCGGCAGCACCACGCTGATAGGTTCCTGATGCCAGCCAATCGGCTGCACGGTCATCTGCCAGAAATGGCCGCGTGGGCTGACTTCCAGCACCTGCACCGGCAGCGGGCAGCGGTCGCTGCTCTCGGTACCGACTTCCATTTCCCACGGGCGCAGGAACAAGTCCACGCGGCCCTGGTGCATTGGCTGGAACGACAACGGCCACTGGTGCGCACCGACGAACAGCTGCGAACCGCGGATCTCGCCGCTCAGGCGGTTCACTTCGCCCATAAATTCCAGCACGAAGCGGCTGGCCGGTTCACGTACAATCTCTTCCGGCGAACCGACCTGCTCAATATTGCCCTGGCTCATCACCACGATACGATCGGCGACTTCCATTGCCTCTTCCTGATCGTGGGTGACAAACACGCTGGTAAATTTCAGTTCTTCATGCAGCTGACGCAGCCAACGGCGCAGTTCTTTACGCACCTGCGCATCCAGCGCGCCGAAGGGTTCATCCAGCAGCAGAATTTGCGGTTCGACCGCCAGTGCACGCGCCAGGGCCACGCGCTGCTTCTGACCACCGGAAAGCTGTGACGGATAACGGTTAGCCAAATGGGCCAACTGCACCATTTCCAGCAACTGGGTCACTTTTTGTTTGATCGCCGCGGCATTCGGGCGCTCACGGCGCGGCAGCACGCTCAGGCCAAAGGCGATGTTGTCGAACACCGTCATGTGGCGGAACAGCGCGTAATGCTGGAACACGAAGCCCACTCGACGATCGCGGGCATGCACGTGGCTGACGTCGGTGCCGTGGAAGCCCAGCTTGCCGCCGCTCTGGCTTTCCAGCCCGGCGATAATACGCAGCAGCGTGGTTTTACCGGAGCCGGACGGCCCCAGCAGCGCCACCATCTCACCGGAGGCAATGTCGAGCGAGATATCGTTCAATACCTTGGTACGACCGAAAAACTTATTGATACCGTTAATCTCAATGCTCATGATTTTCCTCCCGCTCGAGACGTGCATTCTGACGTTCCAGACGCCATTGCAGGCCACTCTTCAAAAATAGGGTCACTATCGCCATCAGGGTCAGCAAACCGGCGGCGGTAAAGGAACCGACCGCGTTGTAATCCTGTTGCAACAACTCCACCTGCAGCGGCAAGCTGAAAGTCTCGCCGCGAATAGAACCGGACACTACCGATACCGCGCCGAACTCACCGATGGCGCGCGCGTTGGTCAATACCACGCCGTACAACAGCGCCCAGCGAATGTTTGGCAAGGTCACCCGGCGGAACATCTGCCAACCAGAAGCGCCCAGCAAAATGGCGGCCTCGTCTTCCTGACTGCCCTGGCTGAGCATCATCGGCACCAGCTCACGTACCACGAACGGACAGGTCACGAAAATGGTCACCAGCACCATGCCCGGCCAGGAGAACATCAGCTGGATATTATGCGCATCCAGCCAACCGCCCAGCAGGCCATTGCTGCCGTAGAACAACAGGTAAATCAGCCCCGCTACCACCGGCGAAACGGCGAACGGGATGTCGATCAGCGTCAGTAACAGTTGACGCCCCGGAAAGGTAAAACGCGTCACCAGCCAGGCCAACAGCGTGCCGAAAATCAGGTTGAACGGCACGGTAATCAAGGCGATCAGCACCGTCAGCCAGATAGCGTGCAACATGTCGTGATCGACCAGGTTGCCCCACATCGCACCAATACCTTTGGAAAAGGCCTCGGCGAAAATCGAAATGATCGGCACCACCAGCAGCAGTACCGAAAACAGCACGCCGATACCGATCAGCGTCCACTTGCCCCAGTTGACGCGCGGGCGTTCAACACCGTTAAACTCAGAGATATCCGTCATCAGTGCCCCCCGATACGTCGGCCAAAGCGGCTCTGCAGAACGTTAATGCTGAACAGCAACAGCAGCGAGGCCGCCAGGATCACCGAGGCAATCGCACTGGCCGCCGGATAATCAAATTCCTGCAAACGAACAAAAATCATCAGCGAGGTCACTTCCGTCTTCCAGGCGATGTTGCCGGCGATAAAGATCACCGCGCCAAACTCGCCCAGGCTGCGGGTAAAGGAGATCGCCGTACCGGCCAACAACGCCGGTGCCAGCTCAGGGATCACCACGCGCCGGAAACTCTGCCAGCGAGTCGCGCCCAGGGTTTCTGCCGCCTCTTCATATTCCGGCCCCAGCTCTTCCAGAACCGGCTGTACGGTGCGTACCACGAACGGCAAGCTGGTAAAGGCCATCGCCACAGCAATGCCGAGCCAGGTAAACGTCACCTTAATGTCAAAATGCGCCAGCCATTGGCCATACCAGCCAGTGGTGGAAAACAGCCCCGCCAGCGTCAGGCCGGCTACCGCCGTCGGCAGTGCAAACGGCAGATCGATCAGACCGTCCAGCAGCGTGCGACCGGGAAAACGATAGCGAGTCAGGATCCAGGCCATCAGCATGCCGAACACCGCGTTAAACAGGCTGGCAACGCCCGCCGCCAGCAGCGTGACCTTATAAGCCGCCACCACCTGCGGGTTGGAAATCACTTCCCAATACTGCGCCAGGCTCATCTGCGCCAACTGCATCACCAACGCGCTGAGCGGCAACAGCAGGATCAGGCAGGTATAAAACAGGCTGCTCCCCAGGCTGAGGCCAAACCCAGGTAAAACCCGCTTGCTGGTCAACGACAACATTACTTATGCCCTGCGGCTAACAGCTGATCCAACTCGCCACCGGTGGAGAAATGCGTTTTCATCACCTGCGGCCAGCCACCAAACTGATCTTCCACCCGGAACAACTTGGTCTCCGGGAACTGACCTTTGGCCGCGGCCATCGCCTGTTTGTCGTAAACGCGATAGTAGTAGCTGGTGATCACCTGCTGTGCTGCCGGGCTGTAGAGATAATTCAGGTAGTCTTTGGCCGCCTGTTCGGTGCCGTTTCTTGCCACGTTTTTATCAACCCAGGCCACCGGGAACTCCGCCAGAATATCGACCGGCGGCACGATCACCTCGTATTTGTCTTCGCCATACTGCTTGCGAATATTGTTCACTTCCGACTCAAAACTGATCAGCACGTCGCCCAGGCCACGCTCGACGAAGGTGGTGGTCGCGCCACGGCCACCGGTGTCAAACACCAGAACGTTTTTCAGGAAACGGGTCATAAAGGCGCGGGTTTTGGCCTGATCATTGCCATCCGCCTGATTGGCAGCGCCCCAGGCGGCCAGATAGGTATAACGGCCATTACCGGAGGTTTTCGGGTTCGGGAACACCAGCTTCACGTCGCCACGCACCAAATCATTCCAGTTATGAATGCCCTTTGGATTGTCCTTACGCACCAGGAAAGCCATGGTGGAATAGAAAGGAGAGCTGTTGTTCGGTAAACGGGTCTGCCAGTCAGCCGGGATCAGTTGGCCGCGATCGTGCAGGATCTGCACGTCGGTCACCTGGTTGTAGGTCACTACGTCGGCGCGCAAGCCCTGCAGGATCGCCAGCGCCTGCTTGGAGGAGCCGGCGTGGGACTGTTTGATAGTCAGTTTGTCGCCAGGGTGCTGTTGGTTCCATTGCTGCTCAAAACCTGGGTTCAGCGCGGTAAACAATTCACGGGAAACGTCATAGGAGCTGTTCAGCAATTCGGTTGCCGACAGCGGGCCGCTGGCTAACAGCGCCGCCGCCAACCATCCTTTCAGTACGATATTTTTAACCCGCGTTTGTTTCATTGTGCACCTTATCACTGAGTCAATCCGTCGGGCTTTCGCCCTGATGTTGACCAGTGTATTTATAACTAGGTGCGGAGCTGTAACGCTTTTATATACCGTTTAGTGATTTTCAAGCATCAAACGCTATAAGGCAGGAGCGGAGCGGCATGGCAGAGGGGGGAAGTAAAACCGGAGCCGACGTAGCCAGCCCCGGTAGAGGTGTTACAGCGACAGCAGGCGCGTCAGTGATGGCGCAAAGTAATAACTGCCGGTCACCGCACGGCTGAAACGCAGCATCGCGTCGCGTTTGCCGTCCAGATCGCCAAACATGCTCAGTAGTTGCTTTTCGATGTTATGCAGACGTGCGCAGTAGGCGATGAAATACAGTCCGTGCTTGCCGCTGGCGGTGCCATAAGGCAGGCTTTGGCGCAGGATCTTCAGCCCCTTGCCGTCTTCTTTCAGATCAACGCGGCTGACGTGCGAGGTGTCCGGGCGTTGCTCCGGAGGCAGTTCTTCGCTGTCATGTTTGGTACGTCCGATAATCTGCTCCTGCTGTTCAGTGGTGAAACGCTGCCACTGACGCAGGTTGTGTTCGTAACGCTGCACCAGCACGTAGCTGCCGCCTGCGTCTTCTTCGCCTTCGGCAATCACCGCCACTTCCGGACGTTGGTCGCCCTGCGGGTTTTCCGTGCCGTCGATAAAGCCGCTCAGGTCACGCTCTTCCACCCAGCGGAAACCGTGGGTTTCTTCTTCAATTTTGATGGCGTTACCGAATGCCGCCAGCGCGGCCTGGGCCAGCGTGAAGTTAACATCATGACGCAGGGATTGAATATGGATCAGCAGGTCACGCTGGGTGGCCGGTGCCAGCCCTTTGCCGAGCGGGGTGAATGGCTTCAGCTCTTTGGCGCCCTGACCGCTGGACAGGTCATGCCAAACGTCATAGCCAAAGGCAACCACCGCGCCCAAATGCGCATCGGGGAACTGCTGTTGCAGCTCGGTCAACGTCTGGCAAAACTGCTTGCAGCCCTGACGAAGTTCGGCAAATTCGCCCTGTACCGTGGCTTCCATAAAAATGGCGAAACGGCAGTGTTCCAGCAAAATGCCGCTCTGAACCTGTGTCATTGTCGTTATCCTCAATAGCAGAATCGGGTAACAGTAGCCTGTTACGAATGCGCAGCATCATACCGCAAGCAGGGGTATTTGCCTTGCCCGAACGCAAAGAAAATAAGGATATCCGTCAAGATGAAGGAAGCTGGGGCGCCGCAGATCGGACGCCCCAAAAGAAGGGTTTACTGAGGTTTGGCGTGCCAGATGATCTTGCTGACCGTCCAGCTTTTCAGCGTGTCATCCGGTGGGATGATATCCTGCGGGCCGGCCCACTTGCCGTTGAAAATGTAAGTCACGTACTTGCTCTGCTCCGCCACACATTCCACCTTGCCGGCATCGTCGCCATCGGCCGGTTTACAGGCACCGAACGCCTTGCTGTACAGGTCGCTGAACGGCGTGCCGAGTTTGCTGCCCCACTCGGTCGCCACCTTGCTGTCCATCACGTCCACACGCTGCACGTGGCCCTTGGGTTCACCGGTGATCACCAGTTTCACGTCATTGCCGTCCATCGCCTGATAGTAAGAAACTATCTGGCCCTGGCTGGTAGCCATACCGCCGCGCAGGCGGTAATCGCCTTTCAACCCGTCGTTGATGGCGCTTTCCGACATCGGGGTGCCGGCGTTCAAATCGCCAACGCCCTTGGCGCTGACCTCAAGGCTGCTGCCAAACCAGTTAAGCGGCGACAGGCTCGACCAGGAGAAGTTCGACATCGTCGAACAGCCGGTCAGTAACAGCGGGAGCCCTAACAATAGTGGGCGAATATTCATCTCTAGCTCCTTAACATCAAAGGCATGGGCCCGGCGTTTTGCTGCGTGCCAGCCTCTCACAACTGCCCACGCTTCGCCATCGGTTGCGAGCTTGGAGTGCAGAAAATAGGAAAAGTGCCGCCGCAGGTGGCAATTACCCCGCTTCGTTCTGTACGGTAAAGCAGGCTTTCAGCCGCTGGTTCAGCAACAGATAGGTCAGGGCCAGCGCATCAAGCAGTATCAGGACAGCATCCAGCGGTGGCTGATTGTCGGCCTGCTGCCACAGGCTGAACAGCGAACCGCCCAGTGCCGCCAGTAGCGAGAGACAAAGCACCCAACGCCAGGCGCGCCACAATCGTGGCCATTGGTGACGCCGTGGAGCCAACAGAAATGCCAACGCCGCCGGCAACCCCAGCATGATGCCGTACCAGAATCTTTGGGTGTCAGGGTAAAACAGCTGCAGCAGCCCTTCACCCTGCTGGCGCGAAGCACCGGCCATCACGAACAAAATCCAGGTCCGGGCCTGTAAAACCAGCACGCCCCAAAACCACAGCGGCAAACGCAGCGCGCCATGATGATCGTAATCGTCGGGGGAAAAACGGTGTGGGAGTGGCTTCAACGTCGATTCCTTGCCAATTTCATTATTATTACTCCTTCAAATGGGAGCCAGATTTATTGTTTTCAATGTGCTCGCTTAAGAACCCCTTAAGATTTTCATGCTTTACTTAACCCCATCAAACCAGCAGTCCTGATTGGCAGGGCTTTAATTCGCGATTGAGATAAGGAAGCTTAAGATGAAAAAATATACCCTGGCCGCATTACTCGCGCTGTGCAGCGCACCGGTTCTGGCACAGCAAGGCGGGTTTATCGATCCTGCCGCACCGCAGGCACAAACGCAAAATACCCAACAGGGCGGCTTCTCCGGCCCAAGCGCGGCGCTGACTACGGTAGACAAGGTGAAGTCGATGAGTGATGACACCTGGGTGATGCTGCAAGGCAACATCGAGCAGCGCGTCGGCGACGACACCTATACCTTCCGCGACGCCAGCGGCACCCTGACGGTGGAGATCGACAGAAAACGCTGGAACGGCCAGACCATCACCCCGAAAGATAAAGTGCAGTTGGAAGGGAAAGTGGATAAAGACTGGAGCAGTGTGGAAGTGGATGTGAAGAACATCAAAAAACTGCCTTAACACGCAGCAACGGGCGGTGAAGCCTCACCGCCCGAATGACGACTCAATATTCCTGATCTTCGATCAGTCGTTTACCCAGGTTGGTCACGTTCTGGATCTCGTAACCGAGTTTTTCGTACATCTCGATCACCGTGTCATTGTCTTCACGTACCACCAGCTGGATCTTCGGGCACCCACGAGCGATCAGCTTCTTCTCCAAACGGTTAATTAACGCATTGGCAATACCGCGCCCGCGATAATCCGGATGTACCCCCAGATAATACGCCGAACCGCGATGGCCATCGTAACCGCCCATCACCGACCCTACGACTTCGCCGCCCACTTCGGCGACCAGAAACAGGCCCGGATCGTGATTCAGTTTGCGCTCGATATCCATCTCAGGATCGTTCCACGGGCGCAGCAGATCGCAGCGCTCCCACAGGGTAATGACTTCTTCAAAGTCGTCTTGCCGAAATACGCGAATTTCCATCGATGTTCGCCGCTGTTAATTAAGATGTTTATCTGATTATCGCGTGATTATTCACTTACGCAATATCAAACTGCGATTTACCCCAGCAATTATCCAGAAATGATCGGTTACCCGCGTAATAAATGGACATAGTTATCAGGTCGATTAATGATTATCAATACGATATAACGTCGCAAAATAGAATTTGTCGACGGAGCGTAGCGTTATGAAAAAGCAGGTTAAACAATTCCTCAATTTTAAGCCGCTCTCCGTTTCCCCCACGCGACGTCAATTACTGCTCTCCGGCCTGGCGTTGGTGCTGCTCGGCAGCAAAAGCCAAAGCGCCGAAGCCGAGTCCGGTGGCATGCTGCGTAACCAACAACCCAAACCGACCGCTAAACCAGCGCCTAAACCCTCCGGCAGCAAAAGGCTGGTGATGATCGACCCTGGCCATGGCGGTATCGACTCCGGCGCGGTTGGCAGCGAAGGCTCACAGGAAAAGCACGTCGTGTTGGAGATTGCCAACCACGTCCGCCGCATCCTGCACGAACAGGAACACGTCGAAGTCCGTCTGACACGGGAAGAAGACGAGTTTATTCCCTTGTTCCAACGGGTGGAGATTGCCCACCAGCATCAGGCCGATCTGTTTATCTCGATTCACGCCGACGGTTTTACCAGCCCGGAAGCCTCAGGCGCTTCGGTATTTGCCCTGTCCAATCGCGGGGCCAGCAGCGCCATGGCGCGTTACCTGTCCAACCGTGAAAACGCCGCCGATGATGTGGCCGGTGGCAAGTACAAAAACCAGGACAACTATCTGCAACAGGTGCTGTTTGATCTGGTGCAGACCGATACCATCAACAACAGCCTGACGCTCGGCCGCCACGTGCTCGGCCAAATCCGGCCGGTACACCACCTGCACAGCAACAGTACGGAACAGGCGGCATTTGCGGTGCTGAAATCCCCGTCTATCCCGTCGGTGCTGGTCGAAACCTCGTTCATTACCAACCCGGCAGAAGAGCGTCTGCTGGGCACCACCGCATTCCGCGAGAAAATCGCCCGCGCCATTGCCGACGGCGTGATCAGTTTCTTCAGCTATTACGATTCACACCAACGAAAACCCGGCTGATACTGCCAGCCGCGGTGAATAAAGGTATACTCTGCGCCTTGTTCAGTCAGACGCTGTGAATTATCCCGTATGAGTTTATCGACCATCGCAGAAGTAAAATCCTTCCTGCTGGCGCTGCAAGACCGCATCTGCACGCAGTTGGCCCAGGCCGACGGCAGCGCCGTTTTCAACGAAGACCGCTGGACGCGTGAAGAAGGCGGCGGTGGCCGCAGCCGGGTGTTGACCGAGGGTGCGGTGTTCGAACAGGCGGGCGTCAACTTCTCACACGTCTCCGGCGCTACCCTGCCCGCTTCCGCTACCGCGCATCGCCCCGAACTGGCCGGACGCAGTTTCCAGGCGATGGGCGTGTCGCTGGTGATCCATCCGCGTAGCCCTTACATTCCGACCAGCCACGCCAACGTGCGCTTTTTCATTGCGGAAAAGCCGGGCGAAGAGCCGGTGTGGTGGTTTGGCGGCGGCTTTGACCTGACGCCGTTTTATGGCTTTGAAGAAGATGCCGTTCACTGGCACCGCACCGCCGAACGGCTGTGTGCGCCCTTCGGTGAGCAGGTCTATCCCAAATACAAAAAGTGGTGCGACGACTATTTCTTTATCAAACACCGTAACGAAGCACGCGGCATCGGCGGCCTGTTCTTTGATGACCTGAACACCCCGGACTTCGCCACCTGCTTCGCGTTTACCCAGGCGGTGGGCGAAGGCTTCCTCGAGGCCTATCTGCCGATCGTAGAGAAACGCAAAACGCTGAGCTGGGGCGATCACGAGCGCCAGTTCCAACTGTATCGTCGCGGCCGCTACGTGGAATTCAATTTGGTCTGGGACCGGGGCACGCTGTTCGGCCTGCAAACCGGTGGCCGCACCGAATCCATCCTGATGTCGATGCCGCCGCTGGTGCGTTGGGAATACAATTATCAACCGGCGGAAGACAGCCCGGAAGCGGCGCTGTACCGTGATTTCCTGCCGGTACGCGATTGGCTGAAGGAGCCGGAATGATGCAGATTTGGGTTGATGCGGACGCCTGTCCCAACGTAATTAAAGAAGTGCTGTTTCGGGCGGCGGAGCGCACCGCAATGTCGGTGACGCTGGTGGCGAACCAGCCGCTGAGAACGCCGCCGTCAAAGCACATCCACACCCTGCAGGTGGCGGCCGGTTTTGACGTGGCGGATAACGAAATCGTGCGCCGCTGCGAGAAAGGCGATCTGGTGATCACCGCCGATATCCCACTGGCAGCGGAAGTGATAGAAAAAGGGGCAGTGGCGCTGAACCCACGCGGTGAACGCTACACCCCGGACACCATTCGTGAGCGCCTGAACATGCGTGACTTTATGGATACCCTGCGCTCCAGCGGCATCCAGACCGGCGGCCCGAATACGCTGAACCAGCGCGATCGCCAGCAGTTCGCCAATGAGCTGGACAAGTGGTTGCAGCAGGCAAAACGGGCGCAGTAATTGCGCCCGCATTCCGTTTAGAAACGCACCTCCCCGCCGAAGATATAGGTTCGGCCGCGGGCGGTGTTGGTCGGTGAGAAGTCTCTTGATTGCGATGGCATGGCGTTCATCTTGTTCAACGCATCGGAATAGTCTTTGTCCATCAGGTTCTGCACGCTGAATTTCAACAACAGATTGCGGTTGAACTGATAGGTGCTGTAAAGATCGATAACGGTCGGGATATGCGGCGCCGGTTCTTTCAACAACTGCTCATTCTCATCGACGTTAGAATCGGGAGAAAGGCGCACAGCCTTGCCGGTGTATTTCACCAGCCCGCCCAGCGTCAATTTCTCATCCAGCAAACGCACTCCCGTATCCAGCGTGAAGTACAATTCCGGCAGCTCGCTAATGTCACCGGCACCGAACACATTGCTGGCCTGATTGGTCGGCTGGCTGGTGTGTTCCTTGCTCAGGGACAGTTTGGTGTAGGCAAAACCGGCGTCGTACATCGCCTCCACTTCCACCCCACGCGACCTGACTGGCTCGTATGAGTTGCTGTACATGGTCATGGCGACATTCACATCGGCGTTATCCCATTCCTCCTGACTAGTCTGGGCACGATTACATTTTTGGCGATTACTGCACACCATGTAGCTCTGGCTGGAAATGTAATTTTTAATTTTCGACTCAAAATACACCGCCTTCAGTTGGAAGCTGTCCTGTTTAAACAGCAGGTCATGAGCATTGGCGTTAAAACCCGCCTGATAGGTTTCTGCCGTTTCCCCCTTCAGGAACGGGTTCATCGACTGCCCACCGCTGTTGGCGAAGAACACTTCCTGAATATTCGGCCCACGCATCGATTTGTTGTAGCTGACGAACGGCTGCAACCACGGTGTTACCTGTGCGGACAACATCACCGCCGGGTTAAAGCCGTGCTCTTTCAAATTGATGTTGCTGGCCCCCTGCGGGAAGCAGGCCACGCGTTCATCACAGGCCGGTTTATAACCGGAAATATCATAGGCGCTGTAGTTCAGGTCAAAATTACCCTGCCAGATGCCGTAATTAAGCTGCAGCCCACTGTAAAGGCTGGCGATATTTTGTTTGCCTGCAATGCCCACCGGCGAACTTTCCGCCTGGCCCTCATCGGTCACCAGCCCGGAGGCGCGCTTCTTGTATTCATTGCGGATCAGCTTGCCGCCATAGCTAAAGGCAAAGTCGACCTCCTGCAGGCTGAAACGGCTGGTGTTATTGACGTCCAGCGCGTCCGAGATATTTTTTGCGGTGCTGTCGCTAAATCCCGCCATATTATCGGACATAAACTTCTGCTCACCCCGGCTGGTACTGGCAGTCAGATTAAAATCAATCAGCTCTGAAAACGGGGCGTAATGATATTTAATATAGAAGTCATTACTGTCGATATGGCGACGGGTGATCTTGTTTTGATAAGTTCTGGCCGACAGTTCAATACTATTAAAAGCGTCGGGTTTAATATCCACTTTAAATAACTGAGATTTGGGATTCTGGCGATAGGTTTTATCGACATTAAACTCTTCACTGTCAAAGCCGGAACCGTTCTTATAATTAGAGGTGATCGAACTGCCACTGATCGCCGCCATGGCTCCCAGGCTACCGCCTTCGCCGAATGCGTCGGTTTTCCCACCCACGGCGATCATACCGCTGCGGCCAATACCGTTATTGCCTACAGAAAACTTGGTGCGCACGCCAAAAGGATTATCCGAAAACACTACGTCATCCACGCCAATGGTGCGGAAGTTGGCGCTGCCTGCCAGCGCATTGACACCGGCGGATCCCGTCGCATTACCGCGTGCCACATCAACGCCGACGATAAAGTTAGGATCGATCAGCGCACCAAACTGGCTGGTTGGCAAACCGCCATGCGCCGCGTCACTGGGTGAACTGCCATAATAGTTCTGGGTAATGCCATCAACCATGGTATTAACGCGGCCAAAACCGCTCATGCCACGAATATTGACGCTGACCGAACCCTGGCCGGGGTCGATCTGGGTATAAGTGCCAGGCATACTGCGCAGAATGCTGTCCACCGACTCCAGATTTTTATTTTCCCCGCGCGAGCTGAAAGCGCCGGGCTTTTCCAACGCTTCTTTTTCACTGCTGCTGGTACTGCTATCTGCCGCCGAAACATTCAACGGGCTGAAAACGACCTTGCCCTTTCCCTCTTCTACCCCATTCTGCGCAGCCGTCGCCGCCCCGCTCAGCGCTATTCCCGCGCCGATCAGGCTTACTATTAATTTGATTTTCATATATCCCCAGAAATTGCCAAAAAGATTTTATGGCCGACAATGCCCAGCAAAAAACCCGCCGAAATCGACGGTAAATTTATTTTTTATAGTTTTAATAAACCGCCGGGCTTATTACCCGACGGTGATAGTGGTTATTTCTGTGTTTTCTGATCCATAGCCATAATAAAACTGTATTCCAGCGCGTTATTTTCCAGCCGCGTCAGGCGGCCCGATTTTCCGCCGTGGCCGGCCGTCATATCGGTCGCCAGCAGCAACACTGAATCACCCTGTTTAAAACGACGCAGTTTGGCTACCCATTTGGCCGGTTCCCAATATTGCACCTGCGAGTCATACAGGCCGCTGGTGACCAGCAGGTTCGGATAGGCCTGTTTAGCCAGGTTGTCATACGGGCTATAGGACTTCATCAACGCATAGGCCTGCGGCTGATTCGGATTGCCCCACTCTTCGTATTCACCGACCGTCAGCGGAATGCTGTCGTCCAGCATGGTGGTCAGCACATCAACAAAAGGCACCTGCGCCACCACCGCGTTATACAACTGTGGTGCCTGATTAATCACCGCCCCCATCAGCAGCCCGCCGGCACTGCCCCCCATGGCGTAAATACGGCCCGGCTGACCATAACCCTGTTGGATTAATGCCTGGGTGGCGTCGATAAAGTCACTGAAGGTGTTTGGCTTATGAGTCAACTTGCCCTGTTGGTACCAGTTCTGCCCCAGCTCACCGCCACCGCGCACGTGGATTAGCGCATAAACGAAACCGCGATCCAGCAAACTAATGCGGTTGGCGCTAAAGGCCGGATCCATACTCATGCCATAGGCACCATAACCGTACACCAGCAGCGGGCTGTGCCCCGGTTTAAACAAGGCTTTGTTGTAGACCAGCGAGACCGGCACCTTCACACCGTCACGCGCGTTAATCCACACCCGTTCGCTGTGGTACTGGCTGGGATCCACTCCCTTCACTTCCTGCTGTTTTAGCAGGGTGCGCTCGCCTTTGTTGAGATCCCATTGGTATGTGCGGGTCGGGGTAGTCATCGCCGAATAGCCATAGCGCAGCTGCTGGTTGTCCGGCTCCGGGTTATAGCCCAGCCAGGCCATATAGCTGGCGTCGTCGAACGGAATACTGCGCTGGGTTTTACCGTCCCAACTGATTTGCCGTAGCTGTACCAGGCCATCAGCACGTTCCTTCACTACCAGCCAGTCGCGGAACACCGTGAAGTCTTCCACTTCACGCTTTTCCTGCGGTGCTATTAGCGTTTGCCATGGCTTGCCGACTGCCGCTGTCTGGTACAGGCCAAAATGCGGGCTTTGGTGGTTGGATCGCAGATAGAACTCACCGCGATAGTGGTCTACATAATACTCGTGGCCGTTCTTGCGCGCGGCAAACAACACCGGCGTGCTCAGAGGCTGATTAGCGTCAATCAGCCGCGCCTCGGAAGTGGTATTGCCGCTGATGGTAATAATGACGTAGTCACGTGAAGAAGAACGACCCAGGCTCAAATAGAACCCGCCATCATTTTCCTGATAGACCAGCTTGTCGTCCGCAACCGGCGTGCCGGCCTGATGGCGATAAACCTGATATGGCAACAGGGTCTGCGGGTGGTTGCGAATATAAAATAGCGTCTTGCCGTCATTGGCCCACGCCATGTCACCGGAGGTGTTTTCAATCACTTCCGGCGCCCATTTTCCGCTATCTATCTCACGCAGCGAAATCCGGTACTGCCTGCGCCCCTGCAGATCTTCAGCAATCGCCATTTGCTGGTTATCCTGGCTGATCGCCATCCCGCCCAGACGATAATAATCCTGCCCTGCCGCACGCTGATTGGCGTCCAGCAAGGTTTGCCACGGCGCATCGGCAGTCAGGGCTTGTCGCTGATACAGGGCAAAATCTTTGCCCGCCGCGTAACTTTCCTGATAGCGATACCCATTAAGTTGGTAGGGCACCGAGCGATCTTCCGGGCTGATGCGGCCCAGCATTTCCTGATACAGGCTATCGCGCAGTTTTTTATACGGCTGCATCATCTGCTCGGTATAACGGTTTTCCGCCGTCAGATAATTCAGCACCTTTTTATTTTGCCGGCTGTCGTCACGCAGCCAATAATAATCATCCACCCGGGTTTCCCCCTGGGCGGTTAATGGGTGCGGGATAATCTCGGCGCTGGGCGCCAACGGCTGCGCCCAGGCGGCCTGGCCCAATAAGCTCAATGAAATCACGGCATAGGTGGCCGCACGCCAACGCTGGCGGCCCGACAGAAGTGTTTGTTTCATGGTCCCTCACGATAGTTTGGCATCAGCAGCTCCCTTTTGTTTGGGTAAACAAAAGAACGCGGCTCACGAAATAAATTATTGGCTGGCGTCCAGCGCCGCCAGATTAAAATCTATGGGCATCGTTACCTGAACGTTGCCCTGCCGCAGCATTTCGACCGGTGGTGGCGGCAGTGGCTGCGCCCGCATGACCACGGCCAGTGCCTCACGATCCAGCGAGGCGGTACCCGACGGGGCATGCAAGGTCAGATCGAAAACCCGTCCCTGTGCATCCACGGAAAAAGACACCTGCAGCATACCGGTACGGCGGCGGCGCTGCGCATCCGGCGGATAACGCTTGATGCGGTTTAGCATTCCCTTTACCCGGCTTTCCCACGACAGCCTGACCTGTTCGCTGCTTGCGGAATCGCTGTTCAGCGGTGCGGCCGTCTGCCTGGCTATGCTCAAGGCTTTCGGTGCGGCAGCGCTGGATGCAGCGGCGTGCCTGATCTCTTTCACCTGCTGTTCCGGCTTCGGCTGGGCTTTCTGCGGTGGCTGGTGTTCGGTTCGCTTTTTCTCAGCCACGCTGATTTTGGTCTTTTCGGCCCGCGCCAACTTGGGCAAATCGGGTTGATCCTGCGGCTCGGCCGGTTGTGCCGCTGCAGACTCGGCCTGTTGCACACCCAACGGCAGCGGCTTGGGGCTTTCCGGTGCTTCAATCTGCGTCGCCCAACTCATCATCACCGCCGGTGGCGCTAACGGCATTGGCGGCAGCGGCTGGGGTGGCCAATAAAACAGCAGTACCAGCGCCACATGTGCCGCTATCGCACATAAAAATCCGCGCGCCCAGCGCGGCTGTGGCATGGAGGCGAGCGGATAAGATAAAGACGGACTCGGCATAGGGATATTAGATTGCTTAATTACGAATGATTTTAGATCTCATTTGCTAATGATAATCATTTGTAATTTGTATTAACAGTTCTTTTCACCGTCTTAACCTAATCATTTACCCTCAGGGTTAACCGCTGGGGTAACCCACAGGTAATCCGCCACCTGCTTATCGACCTGTACACCGGGCTCAACCAGCATCAACACGGTTGGCAACGCTGTCGGCTGCAGATCCTGCACGTGTAGCGGCACCCCCACCGATTTGGAAGCATGATAACCGCCGGCAATCAGCAGCGTCGGCGTCGGCGCGGCCAGTAAACGTTCGGCCATACGTCGATCGCGTTGCTGCTGGATCGCCAGCATGGCATGCAGTTGTTGAGGCTCAATTTTCCCACCGTGCGAAGTGCGGATAGTTTCTTCCAGCGCTTTCTGCACCGCCGGACGCACTGACAGTTGGCCCTGCGGGAAAACCGGCTGCTGATAAAACGCCATGATTTCATCGCGATCCAGGTTGGCCGACCACAGCGGGTACGGTGCGCGCATCGCCGCCATCGTCAAATCCCCGTACAGCGGCCATTTCCAGCCTGGTTGCCAGTCAATCAACTCCGCCACGCGCTCATCACGCACTCTCGGATTACCCTGCAGCCACTGTTTCACCTGACTCACTTTGGCCTGCTGATTCGGGTTAATCATCTCCATCAGTACGCTGCCCTGCGGCCGCTGCTGCGGTAAGTTTTCCACCAGCCACAGTTCAATCTGGTGGTGGTATGGGTTGTCATGCTTTTCTCCGACGATAACCCGTGGCTGAGCGGCCAATCGGGTCAGCAGTTGCTCGGGGGACAAACTTTCGCCGCTGCGCAAGTCGGTAATTTTCCCCAGGTTATCAAGGCTGTTTTTCGGCGAGGAAACCGGTGCCTGACTACAGGCGCCCAGTGTCAGCGCGGCCAATAAAATCAAAAATCTCATCATGCTGCCCTTGTAATAAAAGTGGCGACATTATAGATAATAATTATCATTTGCATATAGAAAGCCACCTGTCCTGAGACGCTGATAACGGTTTTTGCTTTATGGTTTCCGCTCACACATTGATTTCATGAAGTATTGCGGGTATAACTGATAGCCATTTAGCTGTTTAGACGTCTATACGGATAGAATATTATGCACTCAGCCGTTCCCGCCGAAGGGCAGTTCAAACGCACCATGAAGGCCCGACATCTGGTGATGCTGTCGCTGGGCGGCGTGATTGGTACCGGGCTGTTCTTCAACACCGGCTATATCATTTCCACTACCGGTGCTCTCGGCACCCTGTTGGCCTATCTGATCGGCGCATTGGTGGTCTATCTGGTGATGCTGTGCCTGGGTGAACTGTCGGTGGCGATGCCGGAAACCGGCGCCTTCCACGTCTACGCATCACGCTATCTTGGCCCGGCCACCGGTTACACCGTCGCCTGGCTGTACTGGCTGACCTGGACGGTCGCGCTGGGTTCCAGCCTGACCGCCGCCGGTTTCTGCATGCAGTATTGGTTCCCGCAATCACCGGTGTGGCTGTGGTGTTTGATCTTCTGCGCGGCGATTTTCCTGCTTAACGTGGTCACGACCCGCTTCTTTGCTGAGAGCGAATTCTGGTTCTCGCTGATCAAGGTCGTTACCATTCTGGCGTTTATCATCCTCGGCGGTGCGGCCATGTTCGGCCTGTTGCCGATGAAAGACGGCACGCCAGCCCCCTTCCTGCATAACCTGACCGCCTCCGGCTGGCTGCCAAACGGCACCTTGCCGATCCTGATGACCATGGTGGCCGTGAATTTCGCATTCTCCGGCACTGAGCTTATCGGCATTGCCGCCGGTGAAACCGAGAACCCGGAAAAGGTGGTGCCCTGGGCGATACGTACCACGGTGATCCGCCTGATGCTGTTCTTTATCGGGACGGTATTTATTCTGGCGGCGCTGATCCCGATGGATCAGGCCGGGATTGTCAAAAGCCCGTTTGTGCTGGTGTTTGAACGCATCGGGGTGCCCTATGCCGCCGATATCTTTAATTTCGTGATCCTGACCGCCATCCTGTCGGCAGCCAATTCGGGCCTGTACGCGTCGGGCCGCATGCTGTGGTCGCTGGCCAACCAGCGCACCCTGCCGGCCTATTTCTCCCGCGTGAATAAACGCGGTATCCCGATCAACGCGCTGACCTTCAGCATGCTCGGCGGCGTACTGGCATTGCTGACCAGCGTGATCGCCCCGGACACGGTGTTCGTGGCGCTGTCGGCAATTTCCGGTTTTGCGGTGGTGGTGGTCTGGTTGAGCATCTGCGCCTCGCACTTCGCTTTCCGCCGTCATTATGTCCGCAGCGGCCAGCCCATTTCCGGTCTGAAATACCGCGCGCCGGGTTACCCGCTAACGCCGATCGTTGGTTTCACCCTGTGCCTGCTGGCCTGCGTCGGGCTGGCGTTCGATCCGGAGCAGCGCATCGCGCTTTACTGCGGGCTGCCCTTTGTCGCCCTGTGCTACATCGCCTATTACCTGACCCGCCGTGCCGGGCAAAAAACCTCTCTGGGAGAGAATCATGTCGGTTAACAACCCTGTCGCCACACTCTTGAGCGCCCACCCTACGCTGATTTTAGACGGCGCACTGGCCACCGAACTGGAAGCCCGCGGCTGCGATCTGAGCGATCCGCTGTGGTCGGCAAAAGTGCTGATTGAAAACCCTGAGCTGATTTATCAGGTGCATCTCGACTATTTCAACGCCGGAGCGCAGTGCGCCATCACCGCCAGCTACCAGGCAACACCGCAGGGCTTTCTGCGCCGTGGTTTGGATCAAGCGCAGTCACTGGCGCTGATCGCCAAAAGCGTGCAGTTGGCGCAGCAGGCGCGCAGCGATTATCTGGCACAACACCCGCAGGCCGCACCGCTGCTGATTGCCGGCTCGGTAGGCCCCTATGGCGCTTATCTGGCCGATGGGTCTGAATATCGCGGTGATTACTCGCTGCCGCAGGAAGAGATGATCGCCTTCCACCGCCCGCGCATCAGCGCACTGGCCGAGGCCGGGGTGGATTTACTGGCCTGCGAGACTCTGCCATCCTTCAGCGAACTGCAGGCGTTGCTGACGCTGTTGGAAGAGTTCCCAACCCTGGGTGCCTGGTTCGCTTTCACCCTGCGCGACAGTCAACACCTCAGCGACGGGACGCCGCTGACCGAGGTCATGGCAGCGCTGCAGGCGAATCCACAGGTGCTGGCGATTGGCATTAACTGCATTGCGCTGGAAAATGTGGCCCCGGCGCTGCAGCAATTTGCCGCACTGGCTGACAAGCCGCTGCTGGTCTATCCGAACTCGGGTGAACACTACGACGCTGTGAGCAAAACCTGGCATGCCTGTGGGGGGGCGCACGGCAGTCTGATTGATCAAATCGGCGAATGGCAACGCATCGGCGCCCGGCTGATTGGCGGCTGTTGCCGCACGACACCGCAGGATATCCACCAGATCGCCACGCGCTGCAGGGCATAAAATAAAAAAATCCTCCGGCGCCGAAACGCTGGAGGCTTGTAGTCACTTAAGGCTTATAACGGCGTGGTCTGCGCTTCCACCACGGCCAGCGCGACCATGTTGACGATGCGGCGTACCGAGGCGATTGGCGTCAGGATGTGTACCGGTTTCGATACCCCCATCAGCACCGGCCCCACGGTAACGCCTTCGGAAGAAGATACGCGCAGCAGGTTGTAGCTGATACGCGCCGCTTCCATATTCGGCATGATCAGCACGTTGGCCGCCCCTTTCAGCGGGCTATCCGGCATCAGATCGTTACGGATGCTTTCCACCAGCGCGGCGTCACCGTGCATCTCACCGTCAATCTCCAGCTCCGGTGCCATCTTGTTCACCAGCTCCAGCGTTTTACGCATCTTGCAGGCCGCCGGGTTATCGGAAGAGCCAAAGCTGGAATGAGACAGCAGCGCCACCTTGGGTTCAATCCCGAAACGGCGCACGGTTTCCGCCGCCATCAGGGTGATTTCTGCCAGTTGCTCCGGCGTCGGATCGTCATTGACATAGGTGTCGGCAATAAAGGTGTTGCCGCTTGGCAGCAGCAGCGCATTCATCGCCCCGGCAACGTGCGCCCCTTCGCGGAAACCAAACACTTTCTCGACCACGTCGTAATGCTCGTGATAGCTGCCGATGGTGCCGCAGATCATCGCATCCGCCTCGCCGCGATGCAGCATGATGGCAGCGATCAGCGTTGGGTTACCAATTACCGCACGACGCGCCTGTTCCTGAGATACGCCACGACGCTTCATGATCTGGTAATACTCGCCCCAGTATTCGTTAAAGCGTGGGTCGGACTCGTTGTTCACCACTTCAAAGTCTTTACCCGGCGTCAGTTGCAGGCCGAGTTTTTGCAGCCGCATTTCAATCACGCTCGGACGACCAACCAGGATTGGATAGGCCAGCCCCTGCGACACCAGTTCCTGAGTCGCATGCAGTACCCTTTCCTCTTCCCCTTCCGCCATCACCACGCGCTTCATTTCTTTCTTCGCCTGGGAGAAGATCGGCTTCATGAACAGGTTGGTTTTGTAGACGAACTCGGACAATTTTTCGACATAGGCATCAAAGTCTTCGATCGGACGTGTCGCCACGCCGGACTCCATCGCCGCCTTGGCAACCGCCGGGGCGATTTTAACAATCAGGCGCGGATCGAAAGGCTTGGGAATGATGTATTCGGGGCCAAATGACAGGTCCTGATCGCCATAGGCCGAAGCCACCACGTCGCTCTGTTCTGCCAGTGCCAGATCGGCAATCGCATGCACGCAGGCCAGCTTCATTTCTTCGTTGATGGTGGTCGCGCCCACGTCGAGCGCACCGCGGAAGATGAACGGGAAGCACAAGACGTTGTTGACCTGGTTCGGGTAGTCGGAACGGCCGGTACAGATAATGGCATCCGGACGCACGGCTTTCGCCAGCGGCGGCAAGATCTCCGGTTCCGGGTTGGCCAGCGCCATGATCAACGGATCCCTGGCCATGGTTTTCACCATATCCTGGGTCAACACGCCCGGACCGGAACAGCCGAGGAAGATATCGGCATCCGGGATAGCATCCCCCAGCGTCCGCTGGCCGTTGTCTTCGATGGCGTAGGCCGCTTTGGTCTGTTCCATGTTGGCGTCGCGACCTTTGTAGATCACCCCTTTGGAGTCGCAGACGGTAATGTTCTGCTGGCGCAACCCCAGCGCCACCAGCAGGTTCAAACAGGCGATCGACGCCGCGCCGGCACCGGAAACCACCAGTCGCACGTCGGAAATATTCTTTTTCACTACCCGCAGGCCGTTCAGCACTGCGGCGGTGGTGATAATGGCGGTACCGTGCTGATCGTCATGGAATACCGGGATTTTCATGCGCTCACGCAGTTTCTGCTCGATGTAGAAACACTCCGGCGCTTTGATGTCTTCCAGGTTGATACCGCCAAAGGTGGGCTCCAGCGCGGCGATGATGTCGATCAGCTTGTCAGGGTTTAGCTCATCCACTTCGATATCAAACACGTCGATGCCGGAAAACTTCTTGAACAGGACGCCTTTCCCTTCCATTACCGGCTTACCGGCCAAGGCACCGATATTACCCAGCCCCAGCACCGCCGTACCGTTGGAAATCACCGCCACCAGGTTGCCGCGTGCGGTGTATTTGTAGGCCGCGAGAGGATCGGCAGCAATTTCCAGACAAGGGGCTGCGACGCCCGGCGAGTAGGCCAGCGCCAGATCGCGTTGCGTTGCCAGCGGTTTGGTTGGAGATACCTGGATCTTCCCTGGGGTCGGATACTGGTGAAAATCAAGCGCACTCTGTTTGAGCTGTTCGTCCATTATGGGTTCCTATGCTTTTTGCTTTTATGTTGAGGTAAGACTTGTAAACCTTTAAGGCTAGACCAGTATAGTGAGAGAAACGTCACAAACTTTGAAGCGGGCCATAACCTTGATCGAAATAGTTTTTTAAAAGTAAAAAAAGAAGTACCACAGGAGGGAAAAGAAAAACACTCCGTCAGTGCGACTGATAGTGAGTTTGATAACAAAGTTGTTTTTTAGCTCGAGATACCCGGGCCTAGCGCACCGAGGGGCGCTCCGGCAGCCAAGGCTGCTACGACCCCTTCGGCACGCTCTCCCTAATATCGGGCATCATCAGTAGTCTGAATACCGTCAGTGCGACGGCAGTTGGGCTCGCCAGGCATTGAGCGTCGCCACCCGGCCTGCGCAAATTTGTAACGAGGTTTGTAGTGCCAGCGTGTAACTCAGCGCATCGCCCCAGGTGTTACCCAGCAGCTGCGGTTGCTCGCACGGGGTAAACACCGACTCAGGGGGCAACAGCACCACCGGCGCTGCCGTCTGCGGGGGTTGGCCGCAAGAGCTCAATAACAGCGCCAGGCATAGGCTGCCCAGCACAGGCATCATTTTTAATCGCTTCACGATATTTCCTCTGGTAGACGTCGCTTTGCTGACGCAACTGCTGTTCCTGCTGCTGCTGAGCCGCCATCAGCGCCCGGTTCTGTGCATCCTGGGTTTGCAGCGTGGCAATCAACCCCGCCTGCTGCGCCAGGGTCTTCTGCTGTTCGCTCGCCTGCTGTCGCATCAGATCCAGCCGATGCGACAACAGCGAGCTATAAGCGGCCAGGCTGATGGCTGCCAACAGCAGCAGCAACAATCCCCCCTGCGCCAACCGGCTCAGCCAGCCGCTCATGCCGGGTAATCCCTGAAGGAAAGCTGGAAGTGTGGCCCGTCCTTCAGCGTTTTCCATTCGCCCCCCCACTCAACGTTAACCGCACATTCGCGTGCCGCACGGCGCACCGCCACCGCGATTTGCGCGTAATAGTCCCATTCCCACGACACCACGCCCGCCGGCATCGCCACCACATCCACCGCGTGACCGGTCAAATGCCGGCTTTTTAGCGTCTGGCTTTGACCACCGCGTACCAGATCGCGCTGACGCGCCATGGTACGCAGCCCCTCGGTGATGGAAAACGGCACCAACGAGTAATGCAGTGCCAGCCGTATCACCCGTACCAGATCCGGGTGAACGCCAATTAAATTCGCCTCACTGCGGGCGGTAAACCGAATATCTTCAATTTCATTTATCATTTTTAAGCCCCGTTTTTTTTCCTATGATTTTTTTAATTAATGCGCTGATATAATCGGCCCCAAGAAAGCCAATCAGTACGCTGGCAAGATTCGCCCACTTTAATTCCAACCCGGCCAGCGCTAATGCATCGCGTACCGTCCAGGCCAATAATGCACACATGCCGGCATTTAATAATCGGCGCCGCATACCTACGTTGCGGTAAGCTCCGTGCAATAACGCCATGATGCCCGCCAAAATGGCATTCATCACCGGCTGCAGATATTCACATGCTCGCTGGATAATTAAGCCAACAGCGTCTGGCTCTAAACTGGACATAGCTGAACTCCTATTTTATTTTAATTAACTGCCAATCACGGCCGGTGGGGTATCGGTACATTCAGAATCTAGTTAAGGATGCTATAACAAAGCAAATGAATAAATACAGTCTCTAAGTTCAAATTGATTCATGCTCAGCCATGGCACAACAACTCGTGGGAAATAACGGCGTCGAGCGATAAAAAATTCATCTTTACTGTGATTTTTTTCGACTTCTCTTTATTGGAAAAATAAACATTAATAGCGGCGAGAGAATTGCTCTCAATAACAACAAACCTCAACCCTGGAGAAATACCATGTCCGAACGTAAAGCCGTTATTGGTTATTATTTTATTCCGACCAACCAAATTAATAACTATACCGAGTCTGATACTTCAATCGTGCCCTTCCCGGTATCCAACATCACACCGGCCAAGGCCAAACAGCTGACCCACATTAATTTCTCGTTCCTCGACATTAACAGCAATCTGGAATGCGCCTGGGACCCGGCGACTAACGACGCCAAGGCGCGCGACGTGGTCAGCCGGTTAACCGCGCTGAAGGCACACAACCCCAGCCTGCGGATCATGTTCTCCATCGGTGGCTGGTATTACTCCAACGATCTGGGCGTTTCCCATGCCAACTATGTCAACGCGGTGAAAACCCCGGCGGCACGTACCAAATTCGCTCAATCCTGCGTCCGCATCATGAAAGATTACGGTTTTGACGGCGTAGACATTGACTGGGAATATCCGCAAAGCAGCGAGGTGGACGGCTTTGTCGCCGCGCTGCAGGAGATCCGCACCCTGCTTAACCAGCAAACCCTGGCTGACGGTCGTCAGGCGCTGCCTTACCAACTGACCATTGCCGGGGCCGGCGGCGCTTTCTTCCTGTCGCGTTACTACAGCAAGCTGCCGCAGATCGTCGCCTCACTCGATTACATCAACCTGATGACCTACGATCTGGCCGGCCCGTGGGAGAAAATCACCAACCACCAGGCGGGACTGTTCGGCGACAGCGCCGGGCCAACCTTCTATAACGCGCTGCGTGAAGCCAACCTGGGCTGGAGCTGGGAAGAACTGACCCGCGCCTTCCCCAGCCCGTTCAGCCTGACGGTAGATGCGGCGGTACAACAGCATCTGATGCTGGAAGGCGTGCCAAGCAACAAAATCGTCATGGGTGTGCCGTTCTACGGTCGCGCGTTCAAGGGCGTCAGCAGCAGCAACGGCGGCCAGTACAGCAGCCACAGCACCCCGGGGGAAGATCCGTTCCCGGGCACCGACTATTGGTTGGTGGGCTGTGAAGAGTGTGTGCGCGATAAGGATCCGCGCATCGCCTCCTACCGCCAACTGGAACAAATGCTATTGGGCAACTACGGCTATCAGCGCCTGTGGAACGACAAGACCAAAACGCCGTACCTGTATCACGCGGCCAATGGCCTGTTTGTTACCTACGACGACGTCGAAAGTTTCAAGTACAAGGCGAAATACATCAAGCAGCAGCAACTGGGCGGCGTGATGTTCTGGCATCTGGGCCAGGATAACCGTAACGGTGACCTGCTGGCGTCGCTGGACCGCTATTTCAACGCGACGGACTACGATGACAGTCAACTGGATATGGGCACCGGCCTGCGTTATACCGGCGTTGGTCCGGGTAATTTACCGATCATGAGCGCCCCGGCTTACGTTGCCGGTACCACCTATAACCAGGGGGCGCTGGTGTCTTATCTTGGCTATGTCTGGCAGACCAAGTGGGGCTTCATCACTTCCGTACCCGGTTCGGACAGCGCCTGGCTGAAAGTGGGCCGCGTGGCATAACGGCAGGTTGCCGCATTAAAAAACCCCGGGGCCGATGGCAACGGGGTTTTTATTGCATTAAACGTTTAATTTTCGCATCCCTTCGTGGTCAATTCCCTCAGTTGTTACACCAAGGGTAACCCCCGTCACGTATCACTTCGCGTCCCATCAGGCTAAAGACGTCGCTTTTACGCGTCAGTCGCTCATGCCACCAGCTAAATCCGGCGCCCTTGCTGGCCGGGTGCCAGGCCAGCCAAATCATTTCGTCCCCCTTTTGCATATCGACCGGCACCGTCACCAGCTCACCGCTCGCCAACTCTTTTTCTATCAGCGCCGGTGGCAGGAAGCCGTGACCAATGCCGCGCTTCAACAGCGACAGCTTACTTTCGACGTCGCACACCACCAGTTGACGCTGTAACGGCATGGTGCCGTGGTTACGCTTGGGCAGTTCGTGGCTGCTGTCGGCAATCACCACCACGATATCGTTCAGCCGCTGGTTTTTATCCACCGGCTTTTTCTGCGCCGCAAAGGGATGCGAAGGTGAAACACAGAGCACAAAATTCAGTTTGCCGAGCATCAGCGTTTTGGCCTGCACGCTGTCCGGGATCTGGCCGATGGCGATAATCAAATCCGCCCGGTTGTTCTTCAGGGCGTCCCAGGTACCATTCAGTGCTTCACGCTGTACGGAAATGTTGGCATTTGGACTGTGCTGGATATAGTCACGGATATCCTGGGTGATAGTTTCCAGTGGAAAGAAATTATCGACGACGATGCGGATATTATTATCGAATTTCGGGATGTTTCTTACCCTACTCTCAAGATCCTGCACCGCATTTAAAATCCAGCTGCCCTCTTGCAACAGGAATTCCCCTTCATCTGTCAGGGTAATCATCGGGCCATTACGATGAAAAAGTTTCACGCAGAGTTTACTTTCAATATTGGAAACCCTATAGGATATCGCCGACGGCGTTTTATGCAGTGCCTCCGCCGCCATTGAGAAAGAGCCGGTACTTTTTATGGTGCTGATTATTTTAATCGCATCCAGGGATAATCTAGTCATACAAATTCCTCTTTGAAATAAAATAAGAAAAAATTGACACTAAATTCCCAAGTGGTTGGCGCGTAAAAGTCGTTCAAGTCACACAAGAGTAAGTCAAACCACAAGCAATATACTCCATATCGGAGAGCGTCATCTGAAAGACTATTCATCGAACCTTTAAATAAAATTCATCATGACGCCGTTTTTTTAGACAGCAGTATTTAAATAAATTCAACCAAGAAACGAAAGGCAATCATCATAATAATTTTAGTTAATAGCCTATAAAACATTCCATCCTGACAGCCGAGACTAAGAGTAAAAATAAAACAAGCCGCCAAGAATGATGTTTTTAATTTCGTTAATAACCTCTCATTTCACCGGTGAAATAAACCCGACTTACAATACAACTTCAGTCAGGAGTGACTTATGAACAATACTTCTCGTACCCTTATGTCCCTTGGCCTGTTGAGCGCCGCACTGTTTGGCGTATCACAACAGGCTGCCGCCCACGGCTATGTCGAAACCCCGGCCAGTCGTTCCTACCAGTGCAAGCTACAACTCAATACCCAGTGCGGCAGCGTGCAATACGAACCGCAGAGTGTTGAAGGGTTGAAAGGCTTCCCACAGGCCGGTCCGGCAGATGGGCATATCGCCAGCGCCGACAAATCCACCTTCTTCGAGCTGGATCAGCAAACGCCGACCCGCTGGAACAAGATCAACCTGCACACCGGTGCCAACTCCTTCACCTGGACGCTCACTGCTCGCCATAGCACCACCAGCTGGCGTTATTTCATTACCAAACCAAACTGGGATGCCTCCCAGCCGCTGACCCGTGCATCGTTTGACCTGACGCCGTTCTGTCAACAGAACGACGGCGGCGCGATCCCTGCTGCGCAGGTCACCCACCACTGCAACATACCGGCAGACCGTAGTGGTTCGCACGTGATCCTCGCCGTGTGGGATGTGGCAGATACGGCCAATGCCTTCTATCAGGCAATTGACGTTAATTTGACTAAATAATAAGGAGGGGGAATACCGCAGGGTTCAGCCGGGTGCTGAACCCTTTTTTATTGTCTGTCTCCGCTATAAGCCTGGTTTTCGGGGATCCATAGTTCTTATCCATTGCAACAATCAGAAAAAGCGCATTTTAATCGGCGGGCTTCTGATGCAGTGTGTGCAGCCTACGATGGAAAACGTTCTCATTTCCCTACATTGACGTTTGGTCAAGGAGCTTATAAATGAATCAACTGGATGCACTCAAGCAGCTAACCACGGTGGTAGCCGACAGCGGCGATATCGAATCGATCCGCCAGTTCGAACCGCAAGACGCCACCACCAACCCTTCACTGATCCTGAAGGCCGCTGCACTGCCTCAGTATAAGCCACTGATCCTCGAAGCCCTGAGCTATGCCCGCCAGCAAGGTGGCAGCAAAGAAACCCAATTGATTAATGCCTGCGACAAACTGGCGGTCAATATCGGCGTCGAAATCCTGAAAAGCGTACCGGGCCGCATTTCCACCGAAGTGGATGCCCGCCTGTCCTTCGACCGCGGTATGTGTGTGGCCAAGGCACGTAAACTGATGGCGCTGTATCAGCAACAGGGCATCGATAAGTCACGTATTCTGATCAAACTGGCTTCTACCTGGGAAGGCATCAAAGCCGCCGAGGAGCTGGAAAAAGAAGGCATCAATACCAATCTGACGCTGCTGTTCTCTTTCGCCCAGGCCCGCGCCTGCGCCGAAGCCGGCGTGTTCCTGATTTCACCTTTCGTTGGCCGTATCTATGACTGGTATCAGGCTAAACAGCCTGCGGCTGACTACGACGCAGAGCAGGATCCTGGCGTAAAATCAGTGCGCAACATTTATGAATACTACAAACAGCACCGTTATCAGACGGTGATCATGGGCGCCAGCTTCCGCAAGGTAGAGCAAATTCTGGCCCTGGCCGGCTGCGATCGCCTGACCATCGCACCAAACCTGCTGGAACAACTCAAGCACAGCGAGCAACCGGTCGAGCGTAAATTGACGCCATCCACCGAAGGTTTCCATCAGCCTGCCCCACTGGCCGAAGCTGACTTCCGTTGGCAGCACAATCAGGACGCCATGGCGGTTGAAAAACTGGCCGAAGGTATCCGCCTGTTCGCCGTTGACCAGCAAAAGCTGGAAGATATGCTGGCCGCTGAACTGTAATCACACTGGAGTAAAACATGTCCTCTCGTAAAGAGCTTGCCAACGCCATCCGCGCACTCAGCATGGACGCCGTACAAAAAGCAAATTCCGGCCACCCGGGTGCACCTATGGGCATGGCGGACATCGCCGAAGTCCTGTGGCGTGACTACCTGAACCACAACCCGACCAACCCGCACTGGGCTGACCGTGACCGCTTCGTCCTCTCCAACGGCCATGGCTCCATGCTGATTTACAGCCTGTTGCACCTCACCGGCTACGACCTGCCGATGAGCGAGCTGGAAAACTTCCGCCAGCTGCACTCCAAAACCCCGGGCCACCCGGAATACGGCTACACCCCGGGCGTGGAAACCACCACCGGCCCACTGGGTCAGGGCATCGCCAACGCCGTCGGTTTCGCCATTGCCGAACGCACCCTGGGCGCGCAGTTCAACCGCCCGGGTCATGACATCGTCGACCACCACACCTACGCCTTTATGGGCGACGGCTGCATGATGGAAGGCATCTCCCACGAAGTCTGTTCGCTGGCCGGTACCCTCAAGCTCGGCAAACTGACCGCGTTCTACGATGACAACGGCATCTCCATCGACGGTCACGTCGAAGGCTGGTTCACCGACAACACCGCCGAGCGCTTTGAAGCCTACGGCTGGCACGTGGTGCGTCACGTTGACGGCCACAACCCGGACGCCATCAAGGCCGCCATTGAAGAAGCCCGCAAGGTCACCGACAAGCCGTCGCTGCTGATGTGCAAAACCGTGATTGGTTTCGGTTCCCCGAACAAGGCCGGCACCCACGACGTGCACGGTGCTGCACTGGGCGCCGCCGAAGTGGCCGCCACCCGCGAAGCGCTGGGCTGGAAATACGCCGCCTTCGAAATCCCGCAGGACATCTATGCCCAGTGGGATGCCAAAGAAGCCGGCAAGGCCAAAGAAGCGGCCTGGAACGACAAGTTCGCCGCCTACGCGAAAGCCTTCCCTGAACTGGCTGCCGAGTTCAAACGCCGTGTGAACGGTGAACTGCCGGCCAACTGGAAAGCCGAAGCCAAAGCCTTCGTGGAAAAACTGCAGGCCAACCCGGCCAATATCGCCAGCCGCAAGGCCTCGCAGAACGCGCTGGAAACCTTCGGCAAGGTGCTGCCGGAATTCCTCGGCGGCTCCGCTGACCTGGCACCAAGCAACCTGACCATGTGGTCCGGCTCCAAACCACTCAACGAAGACCTGGCGGGTAACTACATCCACTACGGCGTGCGCGAGTTCGGCATGACCGCCATCACCAACGGCATCGCGCTGCACGGCGGCTTCCTGCCGTACTCGGCGACCTTCCTGATGTTCGTGGAATACGCCCGTAATGCGGTGCGTATGGCGGCGCTGATGAAAATCCGCAACGTGTTCGTCTACACCCATGACTCCATCGGTCTGGGCGAAGACGGCCCGACGCACCAGCCGGTTGAGCAGATGGCCAGCCTGCGCGTGACCCCGAACATGAGCACCTGGCGTCCGTGTGACCAGGTGGAGTCGGCGGTAGCCTGGCAGTACGGCATCGAGCGCAACGACGGCCCGACCACGCTGATTTTCTCACGTCAGAACCTGACCCAGCAGCCGCGTACCGCAGAGCAACTGGCCAACGTTTACCGTGGTGGTTATGTCCTGAAGGACTGCGCCGGGACGCCGGACGTCATTCTGATTGCCACCGGTTCGGAAGTGGGTATCACCGTGGAAGCGGCAGACCAGCTGACTGCGGCGGGCCGCAAGGTGCGCGTGGTCTCCATGCCGTCTACCGATGCGTTCGACAAGCAGGATGCGGCCTACCGTGAATCCGTGCTGCCGGCGGCGGTTAGCGCACGCGTGGCGGTAGAAGCGGGTATCGCGGACTACTGGTACAAGTATGTGGGCCTGAACGGCGCCATCGTGGGCATGACCAGCTTCGGCGAGTCTGCCCCGGCAGAGCAGCTGTTCAAAGAGTTTGGCTTCACCGTGGACAACGTGGTGGCCAAGGCGCTGGCACTGCTGAAATAGTTCCCTCTCCCCCTGGAGAGGATGAAGCCATCAGCCCGGCACATTGCCGGGCTTTTTCGTTCTGGCTGAAGCTCTTTTTATATCTCATATTCGCCCTTACCCCCAATTGAGTTAATCATAATCAGGTATCTTATACCTTTGTTTTATTAAAACTGACGTCACAGCAATCATAAAGATATAATTAAAATAAAATAACTCCCGCGATAGTTTATTAAGAAATCAGTTGCGGTGCCGTTTATTGATTTTTAATGCCATTATTTTTATTGCAAAACGGCACATTAATAAATACCTCATATAACCAATGAGACTGTGATCCTTCGTTCAAGTCGGACACATTTAAATAGAAAAAACAAAATATTTAATATAATCATATCGCTACAAATAAAAGAATCAAAATACAATAGCCAATGGCTATCGAAACTTACTTTTTGATCGATGACACCGATAGATTTAATCGATCAAAAGAAAGAAATTAATAGATTGAACGATACGAATATAGCGTGTAATTTTCATTCCTATTTTAAAACCCAGAAATATCAAAATAAAAAAACAAAAAGAAAATGTATCCTTCCGCATTTGGAATCACCAAGAACAATTACACATGGATAGTTACACTCAACATAAAGGAAGCGCCATGATTATTATCAGTGAAATACTTGGAAACATAAATAAGAACAAAGAGTGGCAAGACAAGATCCGTGGAACCTCTCCAGACTACCTCATCCTGGATTCGGCACAGTTGGAAAAAGAATGTCATCAACACTCTACCCATGATGGGCTGAAACTGGCCATATTTATGCCACCCAACAGCAGGCTGGCGGATGGGGACATTTTAATCTGGGATGAAGAGACCGAAATCGCCGTTATCGTGAAGGTTATCTCACATGACATTATGGTGATTAACCTGCAACGCCTGCTCTCCACCAATTCAGATGCCATCATTCACTATGCATTCAAACTGGGTTTGATTTTAGGACAACATAAACTGCACGCCATGATAAAGAATAATCTGGTTTATGTCCCGATCACTATCGCCACCAGCACGTTAGACGCCATGTTCAAAGAGAACAGTTTCCACTCGCTGTCCTATTGGTATGTCAACGGCACCGATATTTCATCGCTGTTAACCCCTAATGAAATTGATCTCCTATTCGACGGTATCTTTCCCTATCGCCATGTATGACGTCAGGGTCTCTCCCCCCATACACCGCCAGCATTCTTTTTATAAATCAGAGGTCATTCACCCAAACGACAAAACATGAACGCCCCAAAAGTCTATGCGATAAAAGGAGTTTTCCATGGCAATTAATATGAAGATTTTTATTAATGAGATGCTTAAATGGATAGAGGGCAATTTGGGAGCCGAGCTGAATATAAAGACCATTGCAAAAAAATCCGGCTACAGCAGATTCCACATTCAACGGCTTTTCAAGTTGCATGCAGGGCTAACGCTTGCCCAATATATCAGAATGCGTCGCGTCACTGAGGCGGCGATCGCACTGAGATTTACCGACAGAAAAATCATGGATATCGCACTGGATTATGGCTTTGACTCTCAACAGGTTTTTACTCGGACATTCAAAAAACAGTTAAAAACCACGCCAGGCGAGCTGAGGAGAAGCAAGCAATTAAACAATAACCGGCTCTGTTACTCATTGTACATGCCGACGATGGTACAAAAACCCTCGACAATCCAGGCTAACGCCCACAAGCCTAACTAACGCACGTTGGATTCATCTCGCCGTTCGCCGGCGAGATGAATAGTCTGTCTCAGTCCATAATCCGATGAATTTGCAGGTACTGCAGCAGCATAATGGTCTTGCCGTCTTTCATGCGCCCGTCGGCGATCATCGCCACCGCCTCGGTGAAGGGCAGTTCCACCACTTCAATATCTTCGTCTTCGATACCGCCGCCAGCCGCATGACGCTCGTCGTCATGGTATTCGGCGATAAAGAAATGAATAATTTCAGTCACGCCACCCGGCGACATATAGGCTTCGAAAACCTTCTTCACCTCACCGACCTGAAAACCGGTTTCTTCCACCGCTTCACGTCGCGCGCACTGTTCCGGTGAATCCGCATCCAGCAGGCCCGCACAGGCCTCCAGCAGCATGCCACTCTCATTGCCGTTAACATAGGTCGGCATGCGGAATTGATTGGTCAGTACCACCGTGCCCTTGGCGCGGTTATACAGCAAAATGGTCGCACCGTTACCACGATCGTAGACTTCGCGCATCTGCTGAACGGAACCGCCATCCTTGCGCTTGAGATCAAAAGTATATTTGTGCAGTACATACCAGTTATCCGACAACAGCTCTTTTTTCACATTCTCAATTTTCGCCGACATGAACCCTTCTTCTTTTCCGTTAGCTGAAACGCAAAAATGATACCGCGATTAAGCTTCGAAGTGACAACGGATTTGCAACAAAAAACCCCGTAGCTCATACAGAACCACGGGGTTTTTACCCTCAAAAGTATTTAGAAGCCGTTGGGTACGTCGCGCATATCCGGCAGCTTATGGGCGATCCCCTTGTGGCAATCGATACAGGTTTTGCCTTCGGTTATCGCCTTGTCGTGCATCTTCGCCGCCACGGTTTTTTGCGCGGTAAAGTCCATATATTCAAAATTATGGCAGTTGCGGCACTCTTGCGAGTCATTGGCCTTCATTCGTGCCCATTCATTGCTCGCCATCGCTAACCGATGCTGGTCAAACTTCTGTGGCGTATCGATCAGCCCGAACGCTTTGGCGTACAACTCCTTGCTGGCCTTAATCTTACGCAGCATTTTCGGCCCCCACTCATGCGGCACGTGGCAATCCGGACAGGTGGCACGCACGCCACTGCGGTTGTTGTAATGCACCGTGCCCATGTATTCCTCATAGACGTTTTCGCGCATTTCATGACAGCCGATACAGAACTGTTCGGTATTCGCTGCTTCCATGCCGGTATTAAAACCGCCCCAGAAGATGATGCCGGCGCCAAAGCCGAGCAACAGCAGCGTACCCAGCGCCAGGCGGCTTGGCCTGCGCCACCAGCGCCAGATCCGCAACAGGCGGCCGGGCTTTTTCTCAGTGGTGGTGTGTTTGTCTTCGCTCATAGCTCCCCCGCTTAATGCCCAAAGCCCGGCATGGGCTGGAAATCATTGCCGACAATCGGCGCCGCATCGGTTTGCGGTACGTGGCACTGCAGACAGAAATAGCGACGTGGCGCGACTTCGCTCAGCACCTTGCCGTCCCGGTCCATAAAATGCGTCGGGCTGATACGCGGCGCACCGGTGGTGCGGTAATGTTCCACGCCGTGGCACTGCAGGCAGCGGTTGGTGTTCTTGCTGATCTGATAGCCATCCACGCTATGCGGGATCATCGGCGGCTGATTGACGTAGTTCAGCGCCATCCGTTCCTGCTGCTTTGGCATCGAGATCGGCCCGCTGGCAGTCGAGGACACTTCCGGAGACTTACTGAGATCGACATCACTGGCAGCAAACGCCAGGCCGGCAAAGGCCAGCGACAACAGGGTCACCCACAGGGCAAACGTCTTTTTCACAACAGGGCTTTTCATTTTTATTTGGCTCCCGGGTCATTAAATAAGGTGTTCATCGCGCAATTCGTCAGCCTCACACCTTCTCCAACTTCACCGCGCATTTCTTGAAATCGACCTCTTTGGAAAGCGGATCGGTGGCGTCCAGCGTCAGGTTATTGACCAGCTGCGCCGCATCAAAGAACGGCATATACACCAGCCCTCTTGGCGGACGGTTGCGGCCGCGAGTTTCGACCGTGCTGATCAATTCGCCACGGCGCGACAGCACCCTGACCTTCTCGCCACGGCGCAGGTTGCGGCTTTTGGCGTCCAGCGGATGGATAAACACCACCGCCTGCGGGAAGGCACGGTGCAGCTCGGGTACCCGGCGCGTCATCGAACCGGTATGCCAATGTTCCAGCACCCGACCGGTGGATAACCAAAGGTCATATTCTTTATCCGGACTTTCCGCCGCCGGTTCGAATGGCAGCGCGAAGATCACCGCCTTGCCGTCCGGCTTGCCGTAGAAACGCACTTCTTCTCCGGCTTTAACGTAGGGGTCAGTCCCTTCGCGGTAGCGCCACAGCGTCTCTTTGCCCTCCACCACCGGCCAGCGCAGACCGCGAGCCTGATGATAGCTATCGAACGGCGCCAGATCGTGCCCATGACCGCGACCAAAACCGGCATATTCTTCAAACAGCCCTTTTTGCAGATAGAAGCCGAAGTCGCGAGCTTCATCGTTAAGCTGATCCGCCGGGATCTCCGTCAGCGGGTATTTATTGACCTCACCGTTGGCGAACAGCACGTCGTACAGCGTTTTGCCGCGATATTCCGGTTTCTGCGCCAGCAGTTCGGCCGGCCACACTTCTTCCACCGTAAAGCGTTTGGAGAACTCCACCAGTTGCCACAGATCGGATTTGGCCTCGCCCGGCGCTTTCACCTGCTGGCGCCAGAACTGAGTACGGCGCTCCGCATTACCGTAGGCCCCCTCTTTCTCCACCCACATGGCGGTCGGCAGGATCAGGTCGGCTGCCAGGGCGCTGACGGTCGGGTAAGGATCCGACACCACCACAAAATTGCGCGCATCGCGCCAGCCCGGCATCCGGTCTTCATTGATATTCGGCCCGGCCTGCATGTTGTTGTTGCACATCACCCAGTAAGCGTTCAGCGTGCCGTCTTTCAGCGCGCGATCCTGCGCTACCGCATGCAACCCGACTTTGGCTGGAATGGTACCGGCCGGCAGTTGCCACTTCTGCTCGGCGGTCTGCCGATGTTTTTCGTTGGTGACCACCATGTCGGCCGGCAGACGGTGGGCAAAGGTGCCCACTTCACGGGCGGTGCCGCAGGCGGAAGGCTGGCCGGTCAGTGAGAATGGCCCACAGCCCGGTTTGGAGATTTTGCCGGTCAACAGATGCAGGTTGTAGCACAGGTTGTTGGCCCATACGCCGCGCGTATGCTGGTTAAAGCCCATGGTCCAGTACGACACCACCTTGATGTTCGGATCGGCATACAGTTTTGCCAGCGCTTCCAGTTGGTCTTCCGGCACGCCGCTCATTTTGGCCGTTTTTTCCAGCGTGTAGTCCGCGACAAAGGCTTTGTATTCTTCGAAGCTCATCGGGTCCGAAGCGTCGCTACCGGGGTTTTTCGCCGCTTTTTCCAATGGGTCGGTTGGGCGCAGGCCGTAACCGATATCCGTCGCGCCACGGCGGAAGTTGACGTGCCGATTAAGGAAGTCCTGATCTACCGCGTTATTTTGAATGATGTAATTGGCGATGTAGTTCATGATCGCCAGATCGGTCTGCGGCGTGAACACCATGCCGTTGTCCGCCAGTTCGAAGCTGCGATGCTCAAAAGTCGACAGGACCGATACGTTGACCTTCTCATTGCTCAGGCGGCGGTCAGTGATGCGCGACCACAGGATCGGGTGCATCTCCGCCATGTTGGAGCCCCACAGCACAAAGGCATCGGCCTGCTCGATATCGTCATAGCAGCCCATCGGCTCGTCCATGCCGAAGGTGCGCATAAAGCCCACTACCGCTGACGCCATACAGTGACGGGCATTCGGATCCAGGTTATTGGAGCGTAGCCCGGCTTTGAGCAGTTTGGCGGCGGCATAGCCTTCCCACACCGTCCACTGACCGGAACCGAACATGCCAACGGCCTCTGGGCCTTTCTCTTTCAGGGCCTGCTTGAACTTTTCGGCCATGATGTCGAAAGCCTGCTGCCAACTGACCGGCGTGAACTCGCCTTCCTTGTGGTACTGGCCGTCTTTCATGCGCAGCAGTGGTTGAGTCAGACGATCTTTGCCGTACATGATCTTTGGCAGGAAATAGCCTTTGATGCAGCTCAACCCACGGTTGACCGCCGCTTCCGGATCGCCCTGTGAGGCCACAATGCGGCCGTTCTGGGTACCGACCAGCACGCCACAACCGGTGCCGCAGAAACGACAGGGCGCTTTGTCCCATTTTATAGAGTCGGCGCTGCCTGCCGCCGCCTGCACCACCGTAGGAATAGTCAGCCCGGCGGCTGCCGCAGCGGCGACCGCGGCGTTTGCTTTCATGAAGTCTCGACGACTGAGTTTCATGGCGTTACCTCACCTTGAGTGTCCTGCTGGTGATAAACCAGCGATACCGCCAGCACGCCATCCAAATTGCGTACCGACTCAATTTTTTCCAGCAGCTGATGGGAACAAGCTGCCTGCATCACCACCACCAGCTTGCCGTGCTGCTGGTCCTGGGCCGGAATTTCCGTGTCTGCGATCGCCAGCAAGTCAGCGACCAGCCTTGGAATTTTTTCCGGCCGTGCCTGCACCACCAGCCCGCTGACGTGCCATTCGTTATTCATCATTATTTTCGCTCTGGGTTAGGGTAACGGCACCGGCCGGACAACCGGCGACACAGGCGCCACAGCCAGTGCAGGCCGTGACTTCCAGCACGGGTTGAGCCATTTCGCCCAGACGGGGCCGAAAGCGGATCGCCTGGGTCTCACAGCTATCCTGACAACTGCGGCATTCCACGCCCCGCTGCGCCAGACAACCACTACCGAATACCGCATGTTGTTGCCAGGGTGTTTCTGCCAACGGGCGAAATAGCGGTTCTTCGCAGGCCTGCACGCAGCGTCCGCAGAAGGTACATTCTGCTCGTTGAAAATCAATTTCGGGAAAACCGCCGCTGCCGCTAATCAGCACCCCGGTTTCGCAGGCGCGAACGCAGGCCTGGCAGCGAGTGCAACCGGTAATAAAAAGGGATTCTCGCAGCGACCACGGGGGGCGGATCGCTGCGGCTGGCTGACGCCATTGTCCACCGAGCAGGTTACGCCGTGACAATACGGTCATGCTGTTATCCTCGACATTGCAAACACGCCATCGCGCGTAAATATACCCGTCATCTTTCAAGCTGCAGCGTTGTTACCTGCACTCGCTCACCCCAGTTACTTACTAAAGTAAGCGCCTGGGGATGAGCGAGCTGGCCGCCTAGCTGCAGCTTGAAAGCTATAGGGTATAGGGTATAGAACCTGTTTTTGTATTGTTATTGTAGTCGTTACCAAGGAGTTTCCAGTTGTCGTTAAAGACATTAAAAACGGCAGGCATAAACCTTGATAAATACGGGGGTAAGATAATATCAGTTCGGGGGGTATATAATCCCCCTAAAGGGGTAAATGCAGGAGTAGTTTGCGCCAGATCAATCAATTACCGATGGGGGGCGGAATTTTAGCCCTGCGATTTCCACTTACTCGCTATCTAGTTGATTATACAGCGGCCACCTTTTGTGACGATGGCAGCCAATTTCATGCAAAACGCTACGCATTTTAGTTGCAAAACTTATAATTTTGCTTTCGAATGAAACCCGGTGATGCTCATCGCCCGCGAGAAAAGGATGCATGATTGCTTGTTAAACGTTCAGTGACCAGCAGCCTGGCCAAGGCGCTGTTTTGCATTGTGATTTTGTCCGTGCTCTCTACCGGGCTGGCGCTAACCACCGTGGCTGACAGCCTGCGTGACGCCGAAGCGGTCAACATTGCCGGTTCGCTGCGCATGCAGAGCTACCGGCTGGCCTACGATCTCACTGGCCCGGCTCCGGAGCTGGAACAGCATCTATTACAATATCGGCAATCCCTGCAGGCCCCGGCGTTGCAGAAGTTGGATCGTTTTTACGTGCCTGCGGAAGTGCGGGAAAGGTACCTGTCTTTGCAGCATGCCTGGCAACCCTTGGCGCAGCAGATCCAGGCCGGCCAGTCGGCCGACTATCAGGCCAATATCGCCGGCTACGTTAACCAGATTGACCATTTCGTGTTGGCGCTACAGCGTTATTCCGAGCTGAAACTGACTATTGTGGCGGCCATCAGCGTGCTGGGTTTTATCGCCATCATCGGCCTGGTGCTGTTTTGCATCCGTTTTATGCGCCGTCAGGTGGTGGCACCGTTAAAGCACCTGGTGGATGCCAGCCAGCGCGTGCAACAGCGGGACTTTAACCACCCACCGCTGGATACCGCCCTGCCGAATGAGCTGGGCGTTTTGTCGCAGGCCTTTACCGCCATGTCGGGCGACCTGGCCAAGTTGTATGAGTCGCTGGAGCAGAAAGTGCAGGAGAAAACCCAACGTCTGCAACAGGCGAACAAGACGTTGGAGGTGCTGTACAACTGCTCGCAAGCACTTAACGTGCGGCAGATAGACCAGCAGGCATTTGAGAAGATCCTGCACATCGTGCGCCAAAGTGAAGATTTGCACTGCATCCGGCTAAACGTGGCGGACAGCCTCAGCGAATGGCAATTGCGCAGCGGCCGCCCTTCGCCGACGCTGGCCTGGCAATCGCTGACCATTATCCAGGGCGACAAACCGCTGGGTGAACTGAGTTGGCAGCATAAGGAACAGCCACCACATCCGCACCTGATGCAGAGCGTGGCCAATATGCTGAGTCGTGGGGTTTATTTTAACCGCGCGCAGAAACAGCATATGCAATTCTTGCTGATGGAAGAACGTGCCACCATCGCCCGCGAGCTGCACGATTCTCTGGCACAGGCGCTGTCGTTTTTGCGTATTCAGTTAACCCTGCTCAGGCGCACGCTGGCGGACAGCGCCCCTGAAGCCCAAGAGATTATTAGCGATTTTGACCAGGCGCTGGCCGACGCCTATCGCCAACTGCGCGAACTGCTGACCACCTTCCGCCTGAACATTCAGGAGGCCGATTTGAACACCGCGCTGCACCAGTTGCTGGCGCCATTAAAGGTTCTTACTGACGCACGGATTCAGTTACACTGTCGGCTTTCTTCCCAGGCGCTCAATGCCCAGCAGCAGGTGCATGCGCTACAGATTGTGCGTGAAGCGGTGCTTAACGCCATCAAACATGCCCAAGCACAGGAAATCGTCATTCGCTGCGAAATGACGGCCGAGGGTGATAACAGCATCAGCATCGCTGACGACGGTTGCGGCATCGCCAGCCTGAATGAACCTGAAGGTCATTATGGTCTGACCATCATGAGCGAGCGCGCTGCGCGACTGGGAGGAACGCTGCGCATCCAGCGGGGTGAGCCGGACGGCACGGAAGTCCGCCTGACATTCCCGCCATAAAATCAGGACTGTTCACTCTTCGTTACGGTTTAGCTGAGTCTAACGGTCTATTTCAGGATGTTCGTGGCGCCAATCGCCACTATTTTATAAGAGTCTGTCCCACTGTGAAGCGTGCTGCACGGCGCGTTTGAGTGGCTTTACTCGCTACAGGGAGCATATTTCATGGTGATGAAGAATTACCGAGTGATGATCGTCGACGACCACCCGCTGATGCGCCGCGGCATTAAACAACTGCTGGGGCTGGATCCGCTGTTTACCGTACTGGCCGAAGCCAGTAACGGCAACGAAGCCATTACGCTCGCGCTGCAACACACGCCGGACGTGATCCTGCTCGATCTGAATATGAAGGGTTTGTCCGGCCTGGACACGCTGAAAGCGCTGCGTAATGAAGGTGTGGATGCCCGTATTATCGTGCTGACGGTGTCAGACTCACGCAGCGACGTGTACGCGTTGATCGACGCCGGTGCCGACGGCTACCTGCTGAAAGACAGCGAACCGGAACAGTTGCTGGAACACATTCGTGCGGCGGCGGAAGGAAAGAACGTGATCAGCGACGCGGTGGCGGACTATCTGTCATCCCGTAGTGAACAACACGACCCCTTTGCCGAACTGACCGAACGCGAGCTGGACGTGCTGCAGGAAGTGGCGCGTGGCCTTTCCAATAAGCAGGTAGCAGCCCAGTTGCACATTTCTGAAGAGACGGTGAAAGTACATATTCGCAATATGCTGCGCAAACTGGATGTACGTTCACGCGTGGCGGCAACGGTGATGTACCTGGAGCACAAGAGTCAATAATCTCTCCCCGGCATGCCGGGGAGGCTTTATTCGATGGCGGCAAGCAGCGCCTGATGATGCTGGTGAACCCAGCCCTTGTTGATCGGTCCCCAGTTTTCCAACTGATAGAAACCGTCGTTATTACGTACGCCCTGCTGAACAAACTGCAGCTCTACCCCCAGACCGGGCAAGGCTTTCAACACGTCTTGCAGGGTCCGGCGCGGCCAGCCGGTCAGCTCCATCAGACGCGGGACGTTTGGCCGCTCGCTATGGCTGATCAGCCAGCACAGATAAAGACGACGGGCAAATACCGGGTTAATTTCCATGCCTTGCTCCTGCATTAAAGTGAGTCCTGATTATTTTTTGACAATCCCGAATACTCAGGCCATTGATTGTCATTAAATTGTCTTAATCGCGCCGTTAACGGTAATGACGGTGTAATTAGGGGTTTCTTCTACCGTTATTTACATTATCTCCTTTTTTTCTCCACGCTTTCCCCCCCCTTCACGCGTAAAGTGCATAAGTGCCGGAATCCTTCCCAGCCACTGAGAAAACGCAATTCCGATGCGTCTTAAAGATAGAACAAGTCATAACGAGGTTCGCGCTGCATGGCCAATTTTTTTATTGATCGCCCGATTTTCGCCTGGGTCCTGGCAATTATTCTTTGCCTGACCGGCGCCTTGGCGATTTTTTCCTTACCGGTGGAACAATACCCGAATCTGGCGCCGCCGAACGTTCGCATTAGCGCCACCTACCCAGGTGCTTCGGCACAGACGCTGGAAAACACCGTCACCCAGATTATCGAACAGAACATGACGGGCCTGGACAACATGATGTATATGTCGTCGCAGAGCACCAACACCGGGCGAGCCACGGTAACGCTGACCTTTGAAGCCGGTACCGACCCCAACGAGGCGATGCAGCAGGTACAAAACCAACTGCAGGCGGCGATTAAACGACTGCCGCAGGCCGTGCAGACCCAGGGCGTAACGGTATCGAAATCCGGTGATACCACGCTGATGATGGTGGCCTTCGTTTCCACCGACGGCAGCATGGACAAGCAGGACATTGCCGATTACATCGTTTCCAATCTGCAGGATCCGCTCAGCCGCATCAACGGCGTGGGCAGTATGGACGTTTACGGTTCGCAATACGCCATGCGCATCTGGCTCGATCCCAACAAACTTAACAGTTACCAGCTCACCACCCAGGACGTCGTCAGCGCGATCCAATCGCAGAACGCCCAGGTCGCCGTCGGTCAGCTCGGCGGTACACCCTCCGTCGATAAACAGGCGCTTAACGCCACCATCAATGCGCAGTCTCAGTTACAAACGCCTGAACAATTCCAAAAAATTACCCTGCGAGTCAACCAGGACGGTTCATTAGTCACGCTTGGCGATGTTGCCACCATCGAACTGGGTGGCGAAAACTATGACTATCTCAGCCGCTATAACGGCATGCAGGCCGCCGGCATGAACATCAAGCTGGCCTCCGGTGCCAATGAGTTGCAAACCGATCAGTTGGTGAAGGATAAAATCGCCGAGCTGTCGCAGTATTTCCCGCATGGGCTGGAGGCGAAGGTCGCCTATGAAACCACCCCGTTCGTGAAGGCCTCAATCAAAGACGTGGTAAAAACCCTGCTGGAAGCCATTGTGCTGGTGTTCCTGGTGATGTACCTGTTCCTGCAGAACTTCCGCGCCACGCTGATCCCGACCATCGCCGTGCCGGTAGTGTTGATGGGCACCTTTGCCATTCTTTCGGCCTGCGGATTCAGTATCAACACCCTGACCATGTTCGCCATGGTGCTGGCCATCGGGCTATTGGTGGATGACGCCATCGTGGTGGTGGAAAACGTCGAACGCGTGATGAGCGAAGAAGGCCTGTCGCCCAGGGATGCCACTCGCAAATCCATGGGGCAGATCCAGAGTGCGCTGGTCGGCATCGCCATGGTGTTGTCGGCGGTGTTTATCCCAATGGCGTTCTTCGGCGGTACCACCGGCGCCATTTACCGCCAGTTCTCGATCACCATTGTTTCTGCCATGGTACTGTCGGTGCTGGTGGCGATGATCCTCACCCCTGCCCTGTGCGCCACCCTGCTCAAACCCATTGCCAAAGGCCACCATCACGGCAAGCGCGGCTTCTTCGGCTGGTTCAACCGCATGTTCAACCGCAACGCCGACCGCTACGAGCGCGGCGTGGCGCGGGTGCTGCACTCCAGTGTGCGTTATATAGTGATTTACCTGTTACTGCTCGGCGGTATGGCGTTACTGTTTATCAAGTTGCCGACCTCCTTCCTGCCGCAGGAAGACCGTGGCGTATTCACCGTCCAGGTGCAATTGCCGCCGGGTTCAACCCTGCAGCAGACCACCAAAGTGGTGGAAAAAGTTGAACACTATTTCCTGACCAAAGAAAAACAGGACGTGCTGTCAGTGTTCTCCACCATTGGCGCCGGCCCCGGCGGGAACGGGCAGAACGTGGCACGCATGTTTATTCGCTTGAAAGACTGGGATTTGCGTACCTCCGGTGCCAACAGCTCATTCGATATCATCGATCGCGCCACCAAGGAATTTAACCAGATTATCGAGGCGCGGGTGATTGCCAGCAGTCCACCGGCGATTACCGGTCTGGGCAATTCTTCCGGCTTCGATATGGAACTCGAAGACCACGCCGGCCTGGGTCACGACAAACTGATGGCAGCACGCAATCAACTGCTGCAACTGGCCGCCGCTAACCCGTTGCTGTCCCGCGTGCGCCACAATGGCCTGGATGACAGCCCGCAGCTGCAAATTGATATTGACCAACGCAAAGCCCAGGCGCTGGGTGTTTCAATTGATGACATTAACAACACGCTGTCGACCGCCTGGGGCTCCACCTACGTTAACGACTTCGTCGACCGCGGTCGGGTGAAAAAAGTCTATGTGCAGGCCGCCGCACCGTTCCGCATGCTGCCTGGCGACATCGATAAATGGTTCGTGCGCAACAGCGCGGGTGGCATGGTGCCGTTCAGCGCCTTTGCCACCTCCCACTGGGAATATGGCTCCCCACGTCTGGAACGCTATAACGGCAGCTCAGCGCTGGAAATTGTGGGCGAAGCGGCAGAGGGTGTCAGCAGTGGTACCGCAATGGCCGAAATGGAAAAGATTGTCAGCCAGTTACCGACCGGCTTCGGTCTGGAATGGACCGCCATGTCCTACCAGGAACGCCTGTCCGGCTCGCAGGCACCGGCGTTGTATGCCATTTCGCTGTTGGTGGTGTTCCTGTGTCTGGCGGCGCTGTATGAGAGCTGGTCGATCCCGTTCTCGGTGATGCTGGTGGTGCCACTGGGCCTGATTGGTGCCGTTGCCGCTACCTGGCTGCGCGGACTGGAGAATGACGTTTACTTCCAGGTGGGGATGCTGACCATCATCGGGCTGTCGGCGAAAAACGCCATTTTGATCGTCGAATTCGCCAACGAGCTAAATCAGAAAGGTCAGGATTTGATGTCAGCCACATTGGAAGCCTCACGCATGCGCCTGCGGCCGATCCTGATGACCTCGCTGGCCTTTATCTTCGGCGTACTGCCGATGACCATCAGCAGTGGGGCCGGCTCAGGCAGCCAGCATGCGGTGGGTACCGGGGTAATGGGCGGTATGATTTCCGCCACCATGCTGGCAATTTACTTCGTACCGCTGTTCTTTGTGCTGGTTCGCCGCCGCTTCCCAGGCAAGCCGGCAGCCACCGCCAAAGCGCAAGACGTCGCGCAATAGCAGGCAAAAAAAGCAGCGTCGGGAAACCGATGCTGCTTTATCTCGAACGAGTGTCTCGTTCCCAGGGTGCTTTAATCACGAACAAATAAACCAACCTTGTTATCAACCTCAACGCAGTGTCAGTTGCCTAACATCTCTTCGATGAAGTCTTTCCAGTTTCCCAACTCACGATCAACCATAATAATTTACAACCTCAATTAATAGACGAAGCGAATTCTACGCCTGTTTTTTGAGCAAGTGAAGAGTTTCGGGAACGATGCCACCCACGAAAACCGGGGATAGTGCACATTTTCGTATTTATCTGATCAATGGATATTCCCGACTATTCCCTTCCGGTATTAACTCATCGAATCAGCGGCAGAAAAGATCTAACCCGGCCGCAGTTGGCAAGCGGCCGGGTAATTTACTCGGCAAAAGTTAGAAATCGACACGTAAGCCGAGGTTATAACGGCGGCCTTCCAACTGCGGATATTCTCCCCAACTGGTGGTGCGTTTTGGCGCACTATCGAAAATGTTGTACACGCCCGCCATCACCTGAGTGTGTTTGTCGAAGTGGTAAATTACCCCGCTATCGAGCAAAGCATAAGCGCCATAGCGGGTATGGTCGCCGGTCTCCTCATTGCGGCTGCGATAATTGACTTTGGACCAGACGTCCAGCGCCGATGTCGCTGCCCACTTGGCGGATAAGTTGGCCATGTGTTTCGGGAAGTCATTCAGGGCATAACCCTTATTAACGCCGTTTTTCTGTTCGCTTTTGTTGAAGGTGTAGTTGGCGCTAAAACTCAGAAGATCCGTGGCCTGCCAGTCTGCGTTAAGCTCAAGACCGTAGACGTTGGCCTTGCCAATATTGAAATACTTATCGATGGATTCTGCGCTATACCCGTTAACCACGCAGGGGTGGTTCGCGCTCGCTTCACAGATATTCACCTCCGCGATCTTGTCCTTGAAGTCGGTATAAAACACCGTTGCGTCAAAAGAAAGATCGCGATTGTTGTTCCAGTACAGCCCCAGTTCGGTGTTCAGGCTGGTTTCCGGTTTCAACTCGCTGTTGCCCACCGACAGATAGGGATAAGGCGGGTTACTGCCACGCGGCGTAATGAATTGATCGGAGTTTTCCCGCAGCGACGGTTTTTTATAGCCGGAAGAAACACCGCCCTTCAGCGCCCAGGCTGAATCGAGGATCCAGTTGCCATAGAGTTTCGGGCTAATGTGGGTGCCAAAGTAGTTGTCGCGATCCATACGCGCCGAGGTAGTCAGTGAAAAATCATCAATATTCCATTGTCCTTCGGCGAACAGCGCCCAGCCGTCGCGCGAGATTTTGGTGACAGGCTCAATCCCTGGCGCCCGCTTGCTGTCAGCATAGAAATCGTCATTCAGCGTTTCACGGCTGTAGTTGGCGCCAAGGGTCAGGTTGTGCTCACCCAGGCTTAGCTTGGCCTGGCTGTTCAGCACATAATTCTCGCTCTGAATATGCTGTGGCGCCAGCGTGCTGGTGTGGAAGGTCGACTCACCTTTTTCGTACTGGAAATAGCTGGTGGTGGCCACGCTATCTTCCGCATACCAACCCGAGTGGGTCAGGCTCAGGGCGTCACGATCAAAATCCCAACCCCAGGGCGTACCGCCACCTTTTTCCGTCCGGCTACGTTTTTTCTCCCCTTTAACCAGGTTCAGATCGAACAAATTGGTCTCATTGGCGGCAAAGCCGAGCGTCATGTCGATCGACTTTTTGTTGTTCTTGCTGAACGAGTTGGGTTTTTCGTCCTCGCGTCGATCGAGATAATCTGCCGACAGGCTGAGTCCCAGAACATCGGGTACCAGTGGGCCCATCAGGAACAGGTTGGTCTGTTGGGTATTACCGAACTCCTGATGTTGTTGCAGGAAACTGTTTGCAGCGATCGAGCCCATCCATTCTCGTACGCCAAACGGCTTTTTGGTAATGACGTTGACCACGCCGCCGATGGAGTCCGAGCCGTACAGCGATGACATCGGGCCACGGATCACCTCAATACGATCGATGGCCGCCACCGGCGGTAAAAAGCCGGCTTCAGTGCCGACATTCTGGCCATAGGGACGGGATTCGCCGGTATTCTGCTTGATGCTGTTGACCATGAACGAGGTGTAACTCGAGTCCATACCGCGGATCATAACGTCGCCGGAAACCTCAGTGCCGGCACCATTGCTGACCGACACGCCAGAAATATCCTGAACCGCTTCGGCCACATCGTGGCTGTTCTGCTTCTCGAGCGTCTTTTGATCGATAACCGAAATGCTGGCCGGGGCATATTTCTTGTTCTGCTTGAATCCGGAAGCGGTGACCACCAGTTGGTCTTCCTGCGAGGCGTTATTTTTCTGCTCTGCCTCCCCTTCCTGCGCATAAGCCTGAGGGGCAATAATCAATACCAGCGCCATCGCTCTGGCTATTTGGCTGCGTTTTCCCATGAAGTGTTGATCAATCATAACTATTCCTAATAAAACCTGTTTCCGATTGGTGTTGTAGCCCGCAAAGCATCCAAAAACGGCGGCGTAACAAGAAGTGAGTGGCCAATACCTGCCCACTGCGCACATCACCGGATAACCCCTGTTGATAGTATTTTTATTTACAGTTCTTAACAGTTGGCGGCGAATATAGCGGATATTTTCCCGCATTAAAACGAAATGAAAATCATTACACTCATTAAACAAACGAGAAACAAGATCGCTTAACAAGCCTAATTTATAAGGATTAACGAATAAATTACTTATATTTCAAATACAAACACAACTATCACCATATGATTAATTAAATGATATTGATATTAATTATCAATATCATTAGCATCCTTGAATCGTAAACTGATGTAAAGGAATGTATATGAAATTATCCCTGTTCACCCCAGGCAAAGGTTTCTCTTTCAGCACCCTGACTTCCGCCATGCTGCTGCTGTCTTGCTCAACGCTGGCGGCTGAGCTGCCAGAAAGCCATTTCCAAACCAAACCGGTGGGATACGGCCTGTATGAGCTGGCATTTGATGGCCAAAACAACAGCCTGTTTGCCGCTTCTACCCCTTCATTCGCCAAAGATAAAAACAGCGGCATTGTCTACCGCATCAATCCGGCCACGCTGGCCACCGAGGGGAAGATCGTTACCCAACGCCGCGCCTTCGCCACCGCGCTGGATGAAGAACGCCATGTCTTGTACATCGGCAACACCGTGGATGGTTCAGTAACGATGATCGATACCCAGAGCGGTAAAGAACTCGCTACCGTCCAGCTCAGTGAAAGCATGAAAGAAGACCAATTCGTCCCGACGCGTGAAATGGTGCTCGATAAGAAAAATCAGCGTTTGTATGTCTCTGGTACTTCGAAGAAAGGCGTACTGTGGGTGATCGATACCGCCAAACGGGAAAAAATTGCCACCATCAGCGACGTTGGGGAATACCCTACCGGTCTTGCTCTGGACACCGAACGTGGCCATATCTACTGCGTTAACGGCGGCGGTGAACTGATTACCCTGGACGCCACCAGCCACAAAATCCTCAAGCGTCTGGTGGTGGAACCCACTAAAAAACACTTCTTCTTGAATATCAGCCTGGACAGCAAAACCGGCCGTGTCTTCCTCACCGATCCTGACCTGCCGAAGGTGCTGGTTGTCGATATCAACAGCGGCAAAATCCTGCACCAGATTGAGGTGATCAACTCTCTGGCCGTGCTGTTCAACCCGGCACGCAGCGAAATCTACATCTCGCACCGCGAGGCCAAACGCATCAGCATCGTGGACAGCAATAGCTACCAGGTCAAAAACAGCATCCTCACCACCGCACTGCCTAACAGCCTGGCCCTTTCTGCGGACGGCAATACCCTCTTTGCCAGCATCAAGCAGTCCAAGGAAGAGATGGAGAAAAAGCAGGATTATCTGCTCAAGATTAATCTCGGCGAACTATGAGGCAGGTAATGACGAGTTTTATGATTCGCCTCTCCGGTGGCGCACTGCTGTGCCTGCCGGTGATGGTGGCGCAGGCTACGGGGGCCGAGCAGGCTCCCCGCCCACAGAAAGAAGAAACCCTGGAGGTGGTCGCTTCGCCGTTCAGCGATGACGGCAGCACCGAGAACACCGGCTCCTACACCACCAGCCAGATGACCACCGCGACCGGCTTGCCGCTGAGCATCAAGGATACGCCGCAGTCGGTTTCGGTCATCACCCGCCAGCAAATTGACGATATCAACGCTTATTCGCTGAAGGATATTCTGCGCTGGTCCACCGGCGTCAGCGAGAGTAACTACGATAGCGAACGCTCCTCGTTCAATTACCGCGGTTTTAGCGTCGATAATTATCAATACGACGGCGTGCCCACCTTCTTTGATTCCGGCTATTCCGGCGGTGAGTCAGAAATTGACTCGATCACCCTCGATCATGTCGAAATCGTCCGGGGTGCCGCCGGTTTGCTGAACGGCGTCGGTAATCCGGGGGCGGCCATCAACCTGGTCAGAAAGAAAGCCTCCAGCCTTTCGCCTTTTGCCCGCGTCGAACTCTCCGCCGGTTCCTGGGATCACTACCGCACCACGGTCGATGTCGGCACACCGCTCAACGACGAAGGCACCGTCCGGGTACGCGTCGCGGCCGCCGGCGAACGCAGTCACTCGTTTATGGACAGGCATCAGGAACGTAAAGGCACTATCTATGGCACGCTGGAAGCCGATCTGAGCAGCGATACGTTGCTGCGGCTGGGGGCGGATTATCAGCAAAACCGGCCTAAAGCCTCCACCTGGGGCGGTGCCCTGCCGACCGGTTGGTTCAGCGACGGCAGCGAGATCAATTGGGATCGCCACTACAGTGGCGCCTCTGACTGGTCGAGCTGGGATACCACGCTCAGCACCCAGTTCGCGACGCTGGAGCACCAGTTCGATAACGACTGGAAAGGCGTGGCTAACTACACCCATAGCCGTCAGGCTTTCGATGCCAAAATGGCGATGAGTCTTGGTGGGCTGATCGATCCCGATACCTGGGCGGTGAAACCTTCAAGCCCTTATGCCGGGCGTTATGAGGGTTACCGCGATCAGCATGCGGTCGACCTGAAACTGAACGGTGATTTCAGCCTGCTGGGCCGCAACCACAAATTTGTGGTGGGCAGTTCTTCCGCCTGGCAGCACAGTTACAGCACCTATCGTAGTGCCAGCGCCTCACAACTGTTTAGCGGCAGCTTACTGGACTGGAACGGTGGCCTGGGTGAACCCGAGTGGTCGGACAAAATGCCACAGATGGATTACCGCACGCGGCAAATCGGCTTCTACAGCAGCGCTGACTTTTCGCTAACCGACCGTCTGGATCTGGTGCTCGGTGCCCGCTTCAACAGCTTTAAAAACACCACGACTACCACCGCAAACAAAGTCACGCCGTTCGTCGGCACGGTTTATAAGTTGACCGATCAGGTCTCTGCCTATGCCAGCTACACCGACATCTTCAAGGATCAGAACCTGCTCGACAGCAGCGGCCACTATCTGGCACCGATCGAAGGGGTGAACAAAGAGGTGGGTATCAAAGCCGCGTTGCTCAATGACCGGCTCAACCTGTCGCTGTCGGCATTCCGCATCACGCAGGACAACCTGGGCGTGCTGGACGAAGACACCGCCAATCTGGACTGGCTGCAGCAGACCTATCATGAGAGCCAGGGTGCCACCAGCAAGGGCATCGAGTTCGAACTGAACGGTGAGCTGGCCCAGGGCTGGAACGCGCAGTTTGGCATCACGCACTTCTCGTTGAAGGACAAGGATAAGGTTGATCTCAACACCGAGCAGCCGCGCACGCGCATCAACCTGTTCACCACCTACCAACTGACGGGTGCCTTGCGCGACCTGACGCTGGGCGGCGGCGCACGCTGGCAGAGCAAGGTTTACGCCAACGTTAGCGGGGCCGATAACGGTGAAATGGTGCAGCGCAAAGCCGAGCAAGGATCTTATGTCCTGGTCGATGCAATGGCACGCTACAGGCTAACGCCGCAAACCTCGGTGCAACTTAACCTGAACAACGTTTTCGACCAGAAATACTACTCGCAGGTTAATTTCTACAGTACCCGTAACTATGGCGAACCGCGTAACTTCATGCTTACGCTCAAACACGAGTTCTGATCATCCGCAGTAAAACTGGCCCCGGATCGCGGGGCCAACCTTCCCTCTGTAATGCCTTATCCCTTGTGCGATGAATTCTTCCGTAGTAGCGTGCAAAAGATACAAAAACCTTACTCACCCAAGGCCATATGATGTCTCCTACGCTGACCATCGAACAATTGAAAGAGTTGGGCCGCTATCAGGAAGCGACCGAACTGGCGCAACAACAGTTACTGCAACAACCGGAAGCCGCCGGACTGCACTACCAATTGGCTTGCCTGTACGACGTTCAGGGGTTTGAGCAGCAGGCCATTCCCTGCTACCTCGCGGCACTGGCGCGCAATTTGCCGGCGACGCAGCGGCAGGAAGCCTGGCTTGGCCTGGGCAGTACCTACCGGGCGCTAGGCTTGTACCAGCAGTCGCTGGCCGCCTTCGACGACGGGTTGAGCGAGTTCCCGCAGGCCAAAGAACTCACGCTGTTCCGCGCCATGACGCTGTATAACCTGGGTGAAACCAAACAGGCGGTAGCGGATCTGCTGTTACTGCTGGCGGAAACTTCCTCGCATAGCGACATCAGCAGTTACCAGCGTGCGATCCGTCAATACGCCGCCGATCTGGATCGGATTGGCTAAGTGAGGCTGATATGGAAATAGTGACTGACCCGAACCGCTACGGCGTCGACTGGCTGCAGTTGGCCGGGCTACTGGAAACCGCCGGATTGGGCCAGCGCGATCCGCAGGTATTGCAGCGCGTTTATCAGCACAGCCAATTTTGCTACTGGGGCTACCTGGATGGCCAGTTGATCGCCACCGCCCATGCCATTAGCGACATGACTTCGGTTGCCTATCTGGCCGACGTAGCCCTGCATCCGGATTTTCAGGGCCGGGGATTGGGACGACAATTGATGGATCGGGTGATGCAGGATCTGGCCCCGCTCGGCAAAGTGTTTATCTACTCGGTACCCGACAAGCTGGAGTTCTACAAAAAGTATCACTTCCGTGAGCTGACCACCGGCATGGTCTATGCCGATAGCGCAGCTTTAGAGCGACTGCAGCACAATGGTTATGTCCGCTGAAAAAACCTTAAAGGAATTCCCCATTGCACATTAAAAATCGGCTGTCTCCGCAGGACTGTGCGGACATGAATGATATTCGCGCTGAAATAGACATGATGGATGAAAACATCATTAAGCTGATCGCCCGGCGCTTCGCCTACGTACAGGCGGCAGCCAAATTCAAGACCAGCCCCGATACGGTGCGCGCCAAAGAGCGCTTTGAGGCCATGCTGTTGCAAAGACGAGTCTGGGCCGATGAGCAAGGTTTAAGTCCGGAGGTGATAGAAAAAATGTATCGCGACCTGGTCAATTATTTTATCAGCGAAGAAATGAAACATTGGTCCCAGGCTCAGGGCGAAAAGTGAATCCAACAAGGGAACCTGCAAAATATGTCTGACTCATCCTGGCTGGTAGAAACCGAACTGAAAAGCGAAAGTATCAGCCTTATTCCGCTACGTAAAAAACATGCGCCACAGCTGATTGAAGCGGCTACAGACGGGAGCCTCTGGGAACTTTGGTTTACTTCGGTGCCCACTGAAGACAGCGTGGAAGACTATATCGACCTGGCTTTAAGTGAACAGCTTGCCGGGCGGGCATTGCCGTTCGCTGTTGTCCACAACGCCACGCAAAAAATCATCGGAACCACCCGGGTTTGTCATGCTGACGGGCAAAATCGTCGTGTTGAAATTGGCTATACCTGGTATGCCAAAAGCCATCAGAAAACCGCCGTCAACACCGAATGCAAACTGTTGCTACTCGGTTATCTGTTTGAATCTCTCGCGGTGATTGCCGTTGAGTTTCGCACCCATTGGCATAATCACGTTTCCAGAGCAGCTATCGCGCGCCTGGGGGCCAAGCAGGACGGCGTACTGAGGAATCACCAGAAAAATGCGGATGGCAGCTATCGAGATACGGTAGTTTTTTCCATCATCGACCACGAATGGCCGATGGTGAAAAAAAGCCTGAGTTATAAATTACTTAAGGCCGGAGAATAATTTCCGGCCAGTCATCTACAGCGTCTTCATCATAAAGACTCGGCTGGTGCCTGCCGGCAGACAGGGCACCTCACCAAAGCGCGTCCAGCCGTTCAACTCATAAAACTTTGGTGCCTGAAAGCTGATGGTGTACAACACCGCGGAAACGCAGCCCCTGCGCCGCCCTTCCAATTCGAAACGACGCAGCAACTCACTGCCCAATCCTGAGCCACGTAGCGATTTTGGCAGATGAAACAGATCGACAAACAGCATGCCCAACGATGAACGCCCGCTAATGCCGCCCAGCACCTCGCCGCTGTTCGGGTCTCTCACCACCACCGCCAACGGGCGACGATCGTTGGTGCCGGTAACTTCATCGTTATATTGATTCAGCCCTTCTGCAATCAGCGCTTCTATTTCGTCAATGCCGCTTTCGGTAACTTCAATTCGGTAATTTTCCATGGTCTTCTTCTATGTAGGGTAACTGAGTAGCACATTGAGATTAGCAAAAAAGCACCGTAATAAACGCGATCGGGATTTTTTCAGCTTTCCCCGGTCTTTCAGACCATTGTACGGTGGAACTCCCCGCCATTTTTCGGCATGCTGGTCGCTGGCATTTATTTCACCGCCACCGGCGGTTTACCACCGGCCCCATGCGCCGGTGTCAGGTTGCAGAGAAGGTTCTTACTCCATGACGTTGACCATGTACGGCATCAAAAATTGTGACACCATCAAAAAAGCACGCCGCTGGCTGGAAGAACAGGGTGTGGCTTATCAATTTCACGACTACCGCGCCGACGGGCTGGACGAACAGCAACTGCGCGGCTTTGTCGAACGTCTCGGTTGGGAACCGCTGCTCAATACCCGCGGTACCACCTGGCGCAAGCTGGATGAAGCACAGCGCAGCGCCTGCAACAATGCCGATGCCGCCATCGCGTTGATGCTGGCACAGCCGGCGATCATCAAACGCCCACTGCTGGACGACGGCAACGGGCACGCCCTGCTCGGCTTCAGCGCCGAAGGCTACCAGCAATTTATTTCCGAGGTGGCAGCATGACTTGCCCGGTTATCGAACTGGCTCAACAGCTGATCAAGCGCCCGTCGTTCAGCCCGCACGATGAAGGCTGTCAGGCACTGATGATTGAACGTCTGGAAGCCATTGGTTTTACCGTTGAGCCAATGCCTTTCGGTGATACCCTGAATTTCTGGGCCTGGCGTGGCGAAGGCCAAACCCTGGCGTTTGCCGGCCACACCGACGTCGTGCCAACCGGCGACGAAAAACGCTGGGACAACCCGCCGTTTGAGCCGACCATCCGCGACGGCATGCTGTATGGCCGTGGTGCGGCAGACATGAAAGGCTCGCTGGCGGCAATGGTCGTGGCGGCCGAACGTTTCGTCGCGGCCAACCCGCATCATCAGGGCCGTTTGGCATTCCTGATCACCTCCGATGAAGAAGCCAGCGCGACCCACGGCACGGTGAAAGTGGTGGAAGCGCTGATGGCGCGCAATGAGCGCCTGGATTATTGCCTGGTCGGTGAGCCGTCCAGTACCGAACGCGTCGGCGACGTGGTGAAGAACGGGCGTCGCGGCTCAATCACCGCCAACCTGCACATTCACGGCATTCAGGGCCACGTTGCCTACCCACATCTGGCGGATAACCCGGTGCACCGCGCCATGCCTGCCCTCAATGAGCTGGTGGCGATCGAGTGGGATCGCGGCAATGAATTCTTCCCGCCGACCAGCATGCAGATTGCTAACGTGCAGGCCGGTACCGGCAGCAACAACGTGATCCCGGGCGAGATGTTCGTTCAGTTCAACTTCCGCTTTAGTACCGAATCGACCGACGCGACGATCAAACAGCGCGTAGAGGAACTGCTTGAGCGCCACCAGTTGAACTACAGCATCGAATGGCGCCTGTCGGGCCAGCCGTTTCTGACTGCACGTGGCGCGCTGGTGGATGCGGTGGTTAACGCCGTCGAACACTACTCTGAGCTGACGCCGCAGTTGCTGACCACCGGGGGCACCTCAGACGGCCGCTTTATCGCCCAGATGGGCGCGCAGGTGGTTGAGCTGGGGCCAGTCAACGCGACTATCCATAAGGTCAACGAATGCGTACACGCGGCCGATTTGCAACTACTGAGCCGTATGTACCAGCGCATCATGGAGCAATTGGTCGCATGATCACACCGGAAATGTTGACCGGCTGCTCAACCGAGCATCTGGCACCGCTGAGCGGTAACCACCGGCTGCAGCCCGCCGCGGTAGCTGCATTCCTCGCCATGCAACAGGCGGCGCTGGAGGCCGGTTTTGATCTGCAGCCCGCCAGCACATTTCGTGATTTTGGCCGGCAACAGGCGATCTGGAATGGAAAATTCTGCGGCGAGCGCCCAGTATTAGATAAGGACAGTCAGCCAATCGACATCACGCTGCTGTCCACCGGCGAACTTTGCGAAGCGATCCTGCGCTGGTCGGCCTTGCCGGGCGCCAGTCGCCATCACTGGGGCAGCGATCTGGATGTCTACGATCCTTCACTCTTGCCTGCCGGGCAAAAACTGCAGCTGGAGCCCTGGGAATACCAACAAGGCGGCTATTTTTATCCACTCAATCAGTGGATGACGAAACATATGGCCGAATTTGGCTTTTACCGGCCGTTCACCGAAGAGGGTGACGGCGTGGCGGTAGAGCCCTGGCATCTAAGCTACCGTCCGCTGGCGCTTGAAGCCGAGCATCTGCTGACGCCGGAGCTGCTGCTGGCGGCCTGGAAAAATAAGGACGTCGCCGGTGCCCAATGGCTTGAAGAGCATTTGCCATCGCTATTTTCGCGTTTTATACGCCCTGAAGGAAAGGAGTGAATATGGAATGGTTAGCAGATTATTGGTGGATTATCCTGCTGATTTTAGTCGGGATGATTATCAGTGGGATCAAAGAGCTACGCCGCGTTGACGTCAAACGCTATCTGGCCGATAAGCCGGAGTTGCCTCCGCACCGTGATAATAACGCCGAGTGGGATGACGACGACGACTGGCCGAAGAAAAAATGATATCAGGGCGCATTATACCCTATGAATTTCAAGTTGCAGTTAGGCGCCCAGCTCGCTCATCCCCAGGCGCTTACTCGAGTAAGTAACTGGGGTGAGCGAGTGCAGGTAACAACGCTGCAACTTGAAAGGCGACGGGTATAAGCGCCCTGAAGTTTATTTAAAGGCCACCAAATCGCCGCGCTTGCCGAACATCGCTTCGTCCCAGTAGCGTTGCGGGACGTAGTAATGCAACCGTTCCAGGGCATCATTCATCATGCCCTGATTGATGGCGTGCCCCACGTCTTCTTCCACGTCCAGCGTGAAATCGACGCCGATAGCCTGCAGCCGCTCAGCCGCCGCCCTGGCATGTTGCACCCTAATTACCGCATCCTGTTCGCCGTGGATCAAATGCACCACGCTGTCACCGAACGCTTTATCAGGCAAACCGGCAAAACGCCCGCTGAAAGCCACGATGCGACCGGCCAGCCGGGGTTCCACCTTCAAGGCTTCCAGCGCCATGATTGAGCCCTGAGAAAAACCGACCAGCGCGGTACCGGCGTCATTCACGCCGCTTTGTTGCTGCCAGTAACGCACGGTTTCGATAAACTTCGGCATCACTTCAGCAATGCGCTCGGCACGGTTTTCCTCGGTCACACCCTGCACCGAAAACCACTGGCGGCCGCCACCGTTACCGAAGGCAACAGGGCCACCAATGCTGACTACCTGCGCCTGCGGGAAGTCTTTGGCGAAATAGCTGCCAATCTCACCCATCGCCACCGGAGTATCGCCAACACCGTGAAACAGCAGGATCAGCTGCGCAGCCGGGGTTGCCGGGCTCTGTACAACAAAATGCTCATGTTTCATCGGTGACTCCTCGTGTTGATCAAATTCTGCCCGGCGCCAGATGCCCCGGTTCCTGCCAGCTACTATACGCCGCTGAGAATTCAGGAAAATCGGGTTTTATTGAGCAACATCTTCAATTTATTGCAATGACTGCGACCAGTCGTGCCAGCGCAGGCAATGCTGCGCATCGAGCTGTTCAAGCGCCATTCCCGTCTCTTGTCGCCAGCGACGCAGCAAGGCTTTCTGGCCGCTGAAACCAAGTAGCTCCACGCAACCTGCCGATGTCGTTTGCTGTTGCAGATGCAGCCGCAGTGCGGGCAGCGGCAAAGCGCTGGCTAACAATAAACGCTGTAACGCCCCCAGACTGGCCTCCAGCGGCCGATGGGCGAAGGCGAATCCGGCCAGTTCACGCCAGTCGTCCTCGCCCAGCCGGGTGTCGCCGTCGTCACCGGTGACTTCCAGTTGCAGATCGATGCGCGGCTGCAACCAGCGCCAATCCCGCGCCAGATGCTTGTGTGCCGCATGACGCAGCGCTTCACCCTGCTCGCTCAAGGGCAGAATGGCCATGACGCTGTAGCAACCGCTGCTGGCCTCGATCTTGCTGCCAATGCGCGCCAGCTCAAAGCCACAGGACTGCCAAAAGCGCCACAGCGGCTCGGTGTAACCAAAGCTGACCGAAAGATAATCCAACCCTTGTGCCTGCTGACGCTGCTGCTCGATCAGCCTGCGGGCGATGCCCTGCTGACGCATAGCGGGTAATACCGCAATGCGGGTAATGCGTCTTGAACGCAACGTCGGTGCCCACCACTGGCCACCGTGCGCCGCCAGCGATTGGGCCACCAGATTGCCACGCGGTCGCCGCCTGCCGGCCCAGACTTCGTGCGCCAGTTCGGCACTCAGCCCGCCTTCTTCTACCAGCCACAACGCGCCGACGACCTCATCCTCAACCTGCGCCAGGCCAAAATGCATACCCGGTGCATCCATCAACCGCCGTAAATCGAGCGGTGAAGTCCGGTAATGGGCGCTGCTCAACAGGGCGTAAAAACGCATTAATCGTTGAGGATCGGCACACAGCGCCCTTTGTTCGGCCCCAGTGATACTGACGAGCTTATCCGTCGCCGGCCACGGCGGGAGTTCGTTGAACAGCAGCGCGTTATCGATGACACGCTCCAGCGCATCACCCGGCGCCCAACGCATGGGCTGCTGCAACTCCAGCGGCTGAAACTCAGGCAGCCCGGCGCAAAACTTGAGCAAGAAACCCCGGCCAGTGCCTTCATAGCCCTGTACCGTGGTCGTCAGCAGAATGCGGGGGAAATGGTTAACCCACTGCTGTAATAACGGGCCGGGGATCGCCGCCGCCTCGTCCACCAACAGCCAGCCCACGTCGCTGACATCATGTTCGCGACAATGGGCCAACAGCGCGTCCGGTGCCCAGAATTGCGCACGGCCCTGCGCCCATTCACCAGCAACCTCGGTAGCCGCTCGGCTGGGCCCGGTGAGCCAGCAGGTCAGCGGCGTGTTGGCCACCAGCATCCCCGCCAGCGTTGACTTGCCGCGCCCACGGGCGGCGGTCAGCACCCAAACGCCTGGCTCGGCGCCGAGTAATTGCGTCAACAACGCTTGCTGCTCGAAAGTCGGTTGGCCATTCGGTGCCAGCCACTGCGGGCGGACCGGCAAAGGTGCCAACGTCAGCGGCTCATCCTGTCGCCAGAGCGTGACTTCGCTGTCCGCCGCCAAGTGTTGCTGCAGATGGTGAATGAAGTTTGGGGTAGTGATCGGCTGTGGGCAATCGCTCCAGCGCAGGCTGTCGCTATCCGGCTGTTGGTGCCAGGACTGCCAGGGTGGGGTTAACAGCAACAACCAACTGCCGGCTCGCAGCGTACCGGCCAGCGCGGCCAGCGCTTCAACATCCAAACCATCGGTCGCGTCATACACGGCATGTAATCGTTCTTGCCCCAGCAATGTCCGTACCGCACCACTGGCCAGCGACTGCATGCCGCTGGGCGGGTTTTCCCCCACCCACGGCCAGTCACCCGGCAGGGTTGTCGCCAGCCGGTGCGCTTGCTGGCGACACCATTGCGGCTCGCCACTGAGCACCAGCAGGCGTCTGATGCCCTGCTGCTGCATAAGTTGTTGCATTGCCTGTAACATCAGTATCCAGACCCAGAGCTAAAAAAGTGCCCAGACCGCTGACACCCCCAACGGAAAGTTGGAATGTCAGTATTCACAAACTAAAAACCCAGGAAAATCAATTTATTGATTTTCGGCTGATAGCCACAAAGTGGGGAAAAACCACGCTTTTTCCCCACTTTGTCAACAACATAATGCCGGAGTCAGGCTCCGGCATGCATGTTAACGGGATGCGAAGGTATTGCAGGTGTTAGGGTCACCGCTGTCGAAGCCCTGTTTAAACCAGGTGTAGCGCTGCTGTGAGGTCCCGTGGGTGAAGCTGTCCGGCACCACGCGTCCCTGCCCTTGTTGCTGCAAGCGATCGTCGCCGATCGCCTGCGCAGCGTTCAATGCCGCCTGCAGGTCGCCCTCTTCCAACATTTGCTGCTTCTCGGCATATTTGCCCCACACGCCGGCAAAGCAGTCCGCCTGCAGTTCCATTTTCACCGACAGACGATTCACTTCTGCCTGGCTGGCACCCTGCTGCATTTGACGCACTTTAGGCTCAATGCCCAACAGGTTCTGCACATGGTGGCCCACCTCGTGCGCCACCACATAGGCCTGGGCGAAGTCACCGCCGGCACCCAGTTTGGTTTTCATATCCTGATAGAACGACAGGTCGATATACACCGTTTTGTCGCCCGGGCAGTAGAAAGGCCCCATCGCCGCCTGACCGGTGCCGCAGCTGGTACGCGTTACGCCGCGATACATCACCAATTTGGGTGGCTGATAGGTTTTACCCATGCGCTGGAAAACTTCTTTCCAGTTATCTTCGGTAGAGGCCAGCACCACCGAGGTAAATTTGGCCAGCTCATCGTCTTTTGGACTGATGCTGGCGCTCTGTTGCTGTGTTTGCGGGCTAACGTCCCCGCCGTTCAACAGCGGTGAAAGATCGATGCCGTAATAACCGGCCACCAACACCACAACCAGAATGGCGATACCGCCCTTGCCGCGAGGCACGCGGAAACCGCCACCGCCGCCACCCAGACCTGAAGACTGCCCGCGACGATCCTCAACATTGTCACTTTCCCGACGCCCTTGCCAACGCATAAGTAAACTCCAGATTAGGTTTTTGTCATGTTACGTAGATCATTATAAATGCTCAGCGGCAAAGGAAATGTAGAATTTTTCTGGAAATGCAGACAGAAGGAACAGACGGCGGGGAAAGTCAGGGAAATGACGGGGCCAAACGGCCCCGTATAGCGGAAAAGGGCTTAGTCGAGTTTGACGCCGATGCGGCGAGCCACTTCTTCGTAGGCTTCGATCAGGCCACCCAGGCTCTGACGGAAGCGGTCCTTGTCCATCTTGTCCAGGGTGTTTTTGTCCCACAGGCGGCTACCATCCGGCGAGAATTCATCGCCCAGTACCACTTCGCCGTTGAACAAGCCGAACTCCAGCTTGAAGTCGACCAGGATCAGGCCTGCGTCGTCAAACAGCTTGCTCAACACGTCGTTCGCCTGGTAGCTCAGCTCACGCATGCGTGCCAGGTGCTGTTTGTTCACCCAACCAAAGGTTTCGCAGTAGGATTCGTTGACCATGGGATCGTGCATTTCATCGTTTTTCAGGAACAGGTCAAACAGCGGTGGGTTCAGTACCAGGCCTTCTTCAATGCCCAAACGCTTCACCAGTGAACCGGCAGCACGGTTGCGGATCACGCACTCTACCGGCACCATGTCCAACTTCTTCACCAGAACTTCGTTGTCTGACAGCAGGCGTTCCATTTGCGTCGGGATGCCGGCTTCTTCCAGTTTGCTCATGATGAAATGGTTGAACTTGTTGTTCACCATACCCTTGCGATCAAATTGCTCAATGCGCTGACCATCCAGTGCTGACGTATCGTTGCGGAATTCCAACACCAGCAGATCAGGATTTTCAGTGGTGTAGACGGTTTTTGCCTTTCCGCGATACAGCTCAGCTAGCTTTTGCATCTGACTTACTCCAATAAAAGAATTATTTAAAAACGCTGCAAGGATGATGGGGTCTATTGTGCCAAATCCGTGACGCAAACGATACCGTATTGAACAAAGAAAAAAGGGGCCGTAGCCCCTTTTCCGTTATTTGACGCTGGTTTTACTGAATGCTGACTGGAAGGCCGCAACCAAGCCGTCGTTTTGCGACTGGGTTAATGGCTTCCCTTTAGGATCGATAAATTGCAGGCTGGAACGGTTGTTCAAGTCACCGACCTGCAGTTTGTAATCGCCTTCTTTCAGTTCAGGATCCTTGACGCCCAACGCATCCCAGTCGCTGCTGCTCAGGGATTTGTAGGTCACGGCGACGGTACCCTGCGGACGGCTGCGGTCACCCACTTTCATCCCCAGTTTTTCCAACGCCGCCGGCAGGCGATCCCACACTACGGTGTACGGACCACGCACGACCAACATTGGCAGGCCGGTATCATCCGCGCCGCTCTGCACGTCCAGCGCGCCGAAACGGTTAGCCGACTGGTTGCTCGCCAGGTTGTCCTGCTTGTCCAGGCCTTCGACGATGGTGTTCATCATCATGCCGTTGTAGCGCTGCACTTCAGACGGGTCGGTCACCTGATCGGTTTTACCCTGCTGCTGCAGGCCGACGGTTTTCACTACCAGCGCCTGCTGGTAACCCTGCTGCTGTACGCTGATCTGGTAGCGGCCTTCGTACTGGTTGTCTTCATCCAGACGGTTCCACTTCACCCAGTCGGTAGTCAGGGTCTGAGTAGCGTCCTGACGTGAGGCGATCGCAATGTTTTTCGCTTGCAGCATGCTGGTAACGCGTGACCACAGGTTCTGGTTCTGCGGGCTGTTTTCAAGCAGCAACGTACCGCTGTCGCCGGCATATTGCGCGCGTGAACCGCTCAGCAATGCCAGTGGCTGTACCGGCGGACGAATATCCAGTTGCTTGCCGACGCCGCCTTTCAGCGTGGTGGCCGGAACATCATAATTACCGCTTTGCACCGGCAGGATCATACCTGCGGGTGCGTTCAGTGGCTTGAGCACCGACGCGTCGAGGTAAGACTCATCGCCGCTAACCTGGCGTTTGTAGCGTTGGTCGGTGGTACAACCGACCAGCATCATAACCAGCGAAATACCCACGACTTTTGCTACCGTCGACTTTTGCAATGAATAAACCATCAAATTTCCCTTAGAGTTACAGCAAACCGGCGCTTTTCAACGCGCGTTCCACTACCGGACGGGCAGCGTCGGTCAACGGCGTCATAGGCAGACGCATCGTATCGGTTGCCATCAATCCCAATGCCTTACAGGCCCATTTCACCGGAATTGGGTTTGCTTCTACAAACAAATCCTGATGCAACGGCATCAAGCGTTGATTTAAGCGGCGTGCCTCAGCAAAGTTGCCCTGTGCTGCCAGCGCGCAAAGTTGCGCCATTTCACGTGCGGCCACGTTGGCCGTCACGGAAATCACGCCCTTGCCACCCAGTTGCATGAAATCCAGACCGCTGGCGTCATCGCCGCTCAGCAAAATGAAATCTTCATCATCAACCAGCACTTGGATCTGACTTACACGACTTAAGTTCCCTGTTGCCTCTTTAACAGCAACAATATTCTTGATTTTTGCCAGGCGCGCAATCGTCGGCGGCAGCATGTCACACCCGGTGCGAGAAGGCACGTTATAGAGGATTTGTGGCAGTGCGGTGCTTTCGGCAATGGCCTTGAAGTGCTGATACAGCCCTTCCTGAGTCGGTTTATTGTAGTAAGGCGTGACCGTCAGGCAACCCACTACGCCGCTATTTTCGAAGCGCTGGGTCAGCGAAATGGCTTCGGCGGTGGCGTTGGCGCCGGTACCGGCGATCACCGGAATACGGCCTGCGGCCAGTTCCAGCGTCTGCAATACCACGTCAACGTGCTCGTCATGGGCAAGCGTTGCAGACTCGCCGGTAGTCCCTACGGAAACGATGGCCGCAGTTCCACTGGCTACATGATAATCAATCAATTTTTTTAGGCTCGCGCGATCGACAGCACCTGTGTCGTCCATCGGCGTAACCAGTGCAACTATACTTCCCGTAAACATTGGCCGTCCCCTCCACAAACAAGTCACTCATGGTACTTTTGCTGCCTATCCAAAAGCAAGCAAACAACGGTGTTGTAAGCGCTTGGCAGGCGGTTTTTTTTATGTTTACCATGGTAACCCCATTGTGCACGACAGGAAGCCCCATTTTGCCTAAGCCAGATGAACACTATCTCGTGATTACCGCGCTCGGTACCGACCGCCCCGGGATCGTCAATGCCATCACCCGCCACGTCAGCAGTTGCGGATGCAATATCGAAGATAGCCGTCTGGCCATGCTGGGTGAGGAGTTCACGTTCATCATGCTGCTTTCCGGTAGCTGGAACGCCATAACCCTGATTGAATCTACCCTGCCGCAAAAAGGGGCGGAGCTGGAACTGCTGATTGTGATGAAGCGCACCAACTCGCACGAGAGGCCGCCGATGCCGGCTACGGTGTGGGTGCAGGTTGAGGTCAAGGACTCCCCGCACATCATTGAGCGTTTTACCGATCTGTTCCACTCCAGCCAGATGAACATTGCCGAGCTGGTGTCGCGCACCCAACCGGCAGAAAGCGACCTGCCGCCCCAGCTTCATATCCAGATCACCGCACACAGCCCTGGCAACGCCGATGCATCAAATATTGAGCAAGCCTTTCATCGCCTATGTACAGAATTGAAAGCACAAGGCAGTATTAGCGTTGTGAACTATCCACAGCATGATGAGAAAGATGGAGAGTAGTGATGACCCCATTGAAAGCCGGTGACACAGCGCCAAACTTTAGTTTGCCTGACCAGGACGGTGAGGAAATTAATCTGGCCGACTTCCAGGGACAACGAGTACTGGTTTATTTTTATCCCAAGGCGATGACGCCGGGCTGTACCGTACAGGCCTGTGGTTTGCGGGATAACATGGATGAACTGAAAAAAGCAGGTGTCGAAGTTCTGGGCATCAGCACGGATAAACCAGAGAAGCTGTCGCGTTTTGCCGAGAAAGAGTTGTTAAACTTCACGTTGTTATCTGATGAGGATCATCAGGTAGCGCAGCAGTTCGGCGTTTGGGGTGAGAAAACCTTTATGGGCAAAACCTATGATGGTATTCACCGCATCAGCTTCCTGCTCGACGGCAAAGGCAAGGTTGAAAAAGTGTTTGATGATTTCAAGACCACCAATCATCACGACATCGTTCTGAGCTATCTGCAGCAATAATTGAACCGAAGCGCAGCAACCTGATCCTGCTGCGCTTCGGTTTTCCCGCTTATTCCGCTTCCGTTTCCACCCGCAGTTCGTCCGGCCAGGCGTGGATCACCGCCTTCACCAGGGTCGCCAACGGGATAGCGAAGAACACGCCCCAGAACCCCCACAATCCGCCGAAAATAATCACCGACAAAATGATCACCAGCGGATGCAGATTAACCGCCTCAGAGAACAGAATCGGCACCAGCAAATTCCCATCCAGCCCCTGCACCACCAGATAGGCGACGATCAGCGTCCAGAAGTCGGCACCGACACCCCATTGGAACATCGCCACTACCACCACCGGAATGGTCACCAGCACCGCACCGATATAGGGGATCAGCACCGAGAAACCGACCAACACCGCCAGCAGCAGCGAATAGCGCATATCCAGCACCACGAACACCAGATAGGTCGCGACGCCGACAATCACCATCTCCAGCACCTTGCCGCGAATATAGTTGGTGATCTGCTGATTCATCTCGATCCATACCTGTCCGGCCAGCCCGCGATTACGCGGCAACACACGGCGTACCGCGTTGAGCATCTGCTCTTTGTCCTTCAGCAGGAAGAACATCATCATCGGCACCAGGATCAGGTAAATCGCCAGGGTCAGCAGCCCGACCAGAGAAGCCAGTGAGAATTTCACTACCGACTCACCCATGCCCGACAGACGTCCACGCAGGTTTTCCGCCATCATATCGATGATGCCGGCATCCACCAGCGCCGGATAACGCTTCGGCAGCGTCGCAGCAAAGTTATAGAACTGATTGAGCATCCCCGGCAGATCGGTCATCAGGTTAATGCCCTGCTGCCACGCGGTCGGCGCCACCACAAACACCAGCAGCATTGCGATGCCGGCAAACATAATCATCACCATGCTCGCCGCCCAGTTACGCGAACAACCGATACGTTGCAGCCGTGCGGTCGGCCACTCCAGCAGGTACGCCAGCACTATCGCCACCAACAGTGGGGTCAGAATGCCATGCAGAAAATAGAGGATGAGGAAGCCGACAACCAGGATCACCAACAGCGCGATGGCCTGCGGATCGGTAAAACGACGACGGTACCACTGTAATAACATCTCCAGCATCAGAGAGTGCTCCTAGAGGTTTGACTGGCAGGCATTGCGGTTCCTGTGGTGGGATATTTTTTAACTTATTACTCCCCCGGTATTAACCGGGGTTCAAGCGTATCGTTGTACCATGCCGGCCATTTGCCATCCAGCTATCACTGTCGAATCATTCTAAATATTCGCCCTCATTTAAGCGCCTGCTCGGCTAACAAGACAACGGCGATGAGGGTCATCGCGATACCGGAGATGCGGCTGACAACCCGGGCCGCCTGCGGGCGCGTCTGTAATACTGACTGCGAACCATAACCCACCAGCAGATAAACCAGCCCACAACTGACCAGATGCAGCAGGCCGAGTGCCAGGATCTGCATCGGAATCGACCACAGGGCATGTGGATCGGTGAATTGCGGCAACAGGGCCAGAAATAACAAAAAGACCTTTGGATTCATGCCACTGATGCAAATTCCTTTGCCTGCCCAGCGCATCCATGAATCTGAGCTCTGTTTCTCGGCGGAACTGGGGACCGGAGGATTCAGCAACAGATTGATACCTATCCACAGCAGGTAGGTTGCACCCACGACGGTAAGCCCCGTCAGGATCAGCGGGTTACCGGCAACCAACACGCCGACACCGGCCGCCACTACCACAATCGCCAGCAGATGCCCAAACAGTAATCCGGCGACTGCCGGTACTACCACCCTGCCGCGTATACCCGCCGATATCACGTATGCCCAATCCATGCCCGGCGTGATGACAAACAGAATCGAAACTGCCCAGAAGGCGGCAAAAATGGCCAGCGTCATGACAGATCGCCCCACTGCCGAGATTGTTCTGTTATGCGTATTTTCACCTGACTTTCCTCATCATAGGGCCTGCAAACCGCGTTAAGTGCGATCGGCCCCGGCCGCTTAATTATTGGAAAGAATATCTTTAGGGCGTTAAAATGTGCTGCCAATGACTTGCCTGAAAACTACAAATTTTGGGAAATTTTTCTAAATGGATAAGATAGAACGCAAAATTCTTGCCGAACTACAAACGGATGGGCGACTTTCTGTCACCGAACTGGCCGAACGTGTCGGGCTTAGCGTTTCGCCCTGCCATCGTCGGGTGAAGGCTCTGGAAGAATCAGGGGTGATCAGGGGCTATCGCGCCCAGCTTGAACCCACCAGCCTGGGGTTTAACTTTTCCGCATTGGTTTTCGTCACCATGAGAGAAGGCGATCGCCATGCCGTAGCCGCCTTTGAGGATGCGATGACCGATATTCCTCAGGTGGTTCAGGCGCAAAGGCTGTTCGGTGACCCAGACTACCTGCTGCATGTGATCTCCCGCGATCTGCCCGCTTTCCAGCAGCTGTATGACGAGAAGCTCTCTGCCCTGCCCGGCGTTCAGCGCCTCAGCTCCACGCTGGTGATGAAAACCGTGGTGCCGGAGCGCTCTTTCTTGCCGATGGGAAAATAACGGCGGGAGCGTTTCCGCTCCCGTGAGTAGTGACTCAAGCCTTAAGGCACAATCACAAAATCTGGATTGGCGACGGCAAACAAAGCATCGCGATCCGCTGCCGGTGGGTAAATCCACTGGGTGTTGATTTCCTGTTTGATCTTTTTGCCCTCTGCACGTGTGAATAGCACCTGACGATCCCAGCCTTCGGTGTAAAGCGCACCCCAGGCACCGAGATCGAGGCAAGTCACATACTTGGGTTGGCTATAAGGGTGCAGCGGCAATCCCACCAGTTCCGCTGCGGCATTGTGCCCGGCGACGCGTCCCAGGCTCATCGCATGCTGGCAGGTCATCAGATTATGGTTGCCCAACGCGTCGGTCGCTGCCTTGACCGTATCTCCGGTAACGAAAACGCCAGCCGCCGCCGGCGCATGCAAGAAGGCATCGCCGACAATGCGGCCAGAGCCGTCGCGCTCACCCGGAATTTGAGCGACCAAAGGATGTGCCCGTACACCGGCGGCCAATATCACCGTGTTGGCTGCAATACGCTCACCGCTCGACAGCGTGACGCTGTCAGCATCGATCGCCGTCACGCGCATCCCGGCCCGTGGCTCAACGCCGCATTCTTCCAATGCTTGTCGGATCACCACGCCAGGTTCGGCCCCCATACCCGCCCCCACTTCCGCCGCAGTATCAACAATCACCACGCGGATGTTCGCTTCGCTGCCCAGAATGGCACGCAGGCGCATTGGCATTTCGGCGGCGCTTTCCAACCCGGTTAGCCCACCGCCCACCACCACCACGGTGTTACGCGCCGGGGTTTCCGGTTGTGCCGCCAATGCCTTCAAATGCGCATCCAGTCGTTGTGCGCTTTGCAGCGTATCCACATTGAACCCATGCTCGGCGAAACCGGCAACCGGTGGAACAGAAAGCTGGCTACCGGTCGCCAGAACCAAACGGTCATAATCCAGCTGGAGCTTTTTCCCCTCTGCGTTTTCCACCACCAGCGTCTGGTTTTCGCTGTCTATCTGCTCAACCAAACCGGCCAAATGGCGAACGCCAATAGCGGCGAGCTGTGCCGAGATATCCGGGCTCATGTTCTCCAGCACCGCTTCATACAAGCGTGGACGAATGGTGACATTCGGCGTCGGCGAAACCATCGTGACTTCGATCTCCTCTTCCTTACCGGCCTGCACTATCGCTCGCATGGCGGAAACTGCAGCCCAAAAACCAGCAAAACCAGAACCGGCGATCACTATTTTTTGCGTCATGGAATAACTCCTTCCTACAGGTTTAATCAGATGCCCGTACTATTTTCCAGGCGAGTGGCGCCGTTCCGCTGCCTGTTAAAAGGGTGCAGAAGGGCTACCGCCTGTGGTACACAGGCGGGAAAAAGAATCAGAGAAACTGCTGAGACGTTATTTAGGCTTGGTGCGGGCCGATTTGCCGCTGCGGGTGGTACGTTCGCTCATTCGTTCATCCATCCAGATGTTGACCTCACCAAAGAAACCCTCTGGCGCCTTGCGCCCGAAGCGGGTGGCGACGGCCCCCAGAGTTTGTACCGCCAGTGCATCGCGCATGGCCTTTTCGGCCTGCAGCATCACTGCATGGATCGCACACTTGCCGGACAGCGCCCAGTCGGGTGGGTTGTCGTCAAACACCGCGCAACGGCCGCGTACTTCCTGGCAATCGAACAACGGCTTGTGCCCTTCAATCGCATCGATGATCTCCAGGAAAGTGATTTCATCGGCCGGACGGGCCAGCCGATAGCCGCCGCGTACGCCTTCGCTCGCGGCGACGATCCCCGCTTTCTCCAACTTGGGGAAAATTTTGGCCAGAAAACTCGGTGAGATCCCCTGCAGTTCGGCAAGTTCACGGCTGCTGAGCGCGCGCTGATTATCGCCGACTAACCAAAGCAGGCAGTGAATGCCATATTCAACGCTGGTAGTGATGTAAGCCATATTGGATTTGAGGTGCACCTATGAATTCAATAACACAGACTATATTAGTCCACGTTTATCCTGTCAATTAAAACACGGACAAACTTTGTCTTCGTTTAATCTAATGACCCGAATGGCAATATTGAGAAATGAAAAATAAAGCATTTCTGGTCGAATATTGCCGAACAGAAGTTTCATTGTCGCATCCGGCTGACTATGATGTTAACTGCCAACCGGCCGCCACAACGCGTGCATTTTTGTGAGCTAACACGCTTTCGCACTGATTGTTTTGGCGAGTCCGGCAGGGAACAAGAACTCTTAGGTGATGCTGACGTCTTAGAAATGACTATTTAAGGGAAACGCCTGACTATGACCACCCGGTTGACCAAAACAGCGATTGCAGTACTGTTGCTTGGCACGCTCAACGCCACGGCGCCGGTGCTGGCGGAAACCCAGGATCAACTGCCGGATATGGGCACCTCTGCGGGCGGTACCCTAAGCATTGGCCAGGAAATGGCCATGGGGGATTTTTACGTGCGTCAGCTTCGTGCCAGCGCACCGCTGATCAATGACCCGTTGCTGACTCAATATATTAACCAGTTGGGCAACCGGCTGGTGGCAAGCGCCTATTCGGTGCGTACGCCATTCCATTTCTATCTGGTGCGTAACGACGAAATCAACGCCTTCGCCTTCTTCGGCGGCAACGTAGTGCTGCACTCCGCCCTGTTCCGCGAAACCGACAACGAAAGCCAGCTGGCTTCGGTGCTGGCGCATGAAATCTCGCACGTGACCCAACGCCACCTGGCGCGGGCGATGGAAGACCAGCAACGCAATGCCCCGCTGACCTGGGTCGGTGCCCTCGGTTCAATCCTGCTGGCGATGGCCAACCCTACCATGGGCATGGCGGCGCTCAGCGGTACCCTGGCCGGTACCCAACAGGGCATGATCAGTTTTACCCAGTCGAACGAACAGGAAGCCGACCGCATCGGCATTCAGGTATTGCAACGTGCCGGATTTGATCCGGAAGCCATGCCTGACTTCTTGCAAAAACTGTCTGACCAGTCGCGCTACGCGTCTAAACCACCGGAAATGCTGCTGACCCACCCATTGCCTGACAGCCGCCTGTCTGACGCACGCAACCGCGCCAACCAGATGCCCAAGCATCTGGTGCAGTCCACCCAGGATTACCTGATGGCCAAAGTGCGTTCTCTGGGGATGTACAGCTCCGAAGGTTACGGGCTGCGCGAAGAACTGCTCGATACCTACAGCAAAGGCAATATCCGTGAGCAGGCCGCCGCCAAGTATGGCCGCGCCATTTTGTTCTATGAGGCGAAGAAATATGACGACGCCCGTAACATCATTCAGCCACTTCTGACGCAAGATCCAAAAAACGTCTGGCTGCTCGACCTGATGACCGACATCGACCTCGGTCAGAAACGTGCGCCGCAGGCTATCGCTCGTCTGCAGGCCGCCAATGCGGCCCAAAGCAACAATCCGGTGCTGCAGCTCAACCTGGCTAACGCCTATGTTGAAGGCAACCAGCCGGCTCAGGCATCCAAAATTCTTAACCGTTATACCTTCGCCCACCCTGACGATCCCAATGCCTGGGATCTGCTGGCCCAGGCCAGCGCCGCGCAGGGGTTGCGCGATGAAGAACTTTCCGCCCGCGCTGAAAGCCTGGCGCTAACCGGCCGTCTCGATCAGGCCATAGGCCTGCTCAGCAATGCCAGTTCATTGCAAAAACTCGGCAGTCTGAAACAGGCGCGCTATGATGCGCGCATCGACCAGTTGCGCCAATTGCAGGAGCGTTTCCGCCAGTACCAGCGCAGCTGATTTTGAAAAGGATGAGTTAATTGAAAAACGTCACTATTTACCACAACCCGCGCTGCTCCAAGAGCCGCGAAACCCTGGCGCTGCTGGAACAGCATGGCGTAACCCCTGAAGTGGTGCTGTACCTGGAGACGCCACCCTCGGTGGATCAGTTGAAAAAACTGTTGAAGGAACTGGGTTTCACCTCGGCACGCGAGCTGATGCGCAAAAAAGAAGATCTGTACAAGGAATTGAAACTGGCGGATGAAAGCCTGAGCGAAGCCCAGTTGTTAGCGGCCATGGTGGCGAATCCGAAGCTGATCGAACGCCCTATTGTGGTTAACGGCAACAAGGCGCGTATCGGCCGGCCGCCGGAGCAGGTGCTGGAGATTCTGTAAACGTGATAGTGGGCACTGATTATGGTGCCCAAAATTTTCGAAGTGAAGCTGTTATAACCCCAGGATCTCTTTCACAAACGGGATGGTCAGCTTGCGCTGGGCGGTGATGGAGGCATGATCGAGTTGATCCAGCGTCATAAACAGCGTGCGCATTTCGCGATCCAGGCGTTTCAACAGGAAACGGCCCACGTCTTCCGGCAATTCAAAGCCGCGCAGTTTGCCGCGTAGTTGCAGCGCCAGCAGTTTCTCTTCATCCGACAGTGGTTGTAACTTGTAGATTTGCCCCCAGTCCAGGCGTGAAGCCAGATCGGGCAAATGGAGATTCAATTGGCGTGGCGGGCGATCGCCGGTAATAAACAGTCGCGTACGGCCGGTTTCCAGAATGCGGTTGTAGAGATTGAAGATGGCCATTTCCCACTCTTCGTCACCGGCAATGCATTCGATATTATCGATACACACCAGGGCCAGCTGCTCCATGCCATCCAATACTTCAGGCACGAAATAAGCTCGCTTATCCAGTGGCACATAGCCTACGGCCTCGCCACGCAGCGAAAGCTCCGCGCAGGACGCATGCAACAGGTGGCTGCGCCCACCACCCTCGCGTGACCAGAAATAGATATAGCTGCCATGTTCCTGACGAACGGCAGACTGGATCGCGCTCAATAGGGATGGGTTCTCCCCCGGATAAAAACTGGCAAAAGTTTCATCATCGGGAAGATAAAGTGGCAGTGAAAGCTGTGCCGGCGTATTCAGAAAAGCACCTCAACCAAAACTGGCAGGAAAACGCGGTAAGTCTACCACAGAAAGCGGGCTCTGTTGAACCGGCAGGATTTTATGCCGTAATAGTGAACAAAGGCGCCTGAGAAAGCCAAGCTCCCCAAGGGCAGCATGGGTAAAATTTGTATTTTATCCAAGACTTATCCTAGTATAGAAAGGCGAAACGCAGTTACCATAAACAAGGTTTCTACAAGGATATAGACGATGAAAGTATGGAATAAAGTGCTTTTGGCTTCACTCATTGGGCTAGTGCTTGCCGGTTGTGATGACTCATCCAAGGTCGACGCCAATCTTGAAAAAGCCAAAGACAGCGCAGAGCAAATGAAAGACGCCGCCCAGAAAAAAGCGGACGATCTGACCGATAAAGCCGCTGCCGTGGCCAAGGACATCAAGAAAGAGGCTACCACTCAGGCGGACCAGCTTAAAGACAGGGCCTCGGCGATTAAAGACGATGCCAGCAAGCAGGCGGATGCCATCACCAATGATGCCAAAGCCAAGGCTGATGCCATCAAAGACGACGCCAGCAAACAAAGCCAGCAGTTGGTCGATCAGGCCAAAGCCATTAAGAACGACGCCATTAATGGTGCCAACAGCCTGACCGAACAGGCGAAAGCGAAAACCGAAGCGATTAAAAATAGCGCTGAGAATAAAGCAGAAGAATTAAAAAGTGATGCCGATGCTGCAGGAGCAAACAGTACTCAGCCGGCGACACAACAATAATTAGTTGATATCAAAGAAAGGAGCAGTCAATGGGAATTATTTCCTGGATCATCTTCGGCCTGATCGCCGGTATTTTAGCCAAGTGGATCATGCCGGGCAAAGACGGTGGTGGTTTTATCCTGACCATAGTGTTGGGTATTGTCGGCGCCGTGGTTGGGGGCTATATCAGCACCTTCTTTGGCTACGGCAGAGTGGACGGTTTCAACTTCGGCAGCTTCGTGGTGGCAGTGATTGGTGCCATCGTGGTGCTGTTTGTTTACCGTAAAATCCGCAGCTAATTCCTGGCACATTAATAAAACGGGCAGCTCATGGGCTGCCCGTTTTTTATTCATTTTTTCTGTTCGGTGGTTTCATCCGGCTCTTCGAGCACAACCTCTTCCTTGCGGTACAGGCTGATCACCTTAAACAGCAGGCTGAGACCGATGCCAACAATGGTCGCCAACGCCATACCTTTCAGCTCGGCGGCTCCGATATGCACCTTGGCCCCGCTGACGCCGATAATCAGGATCACCGAAGTCAGGATCAGGTTCTGTGCCTTGTTGTAATCCACCTTGGATTCAATCAGCACGCGAATACCGGACGCGCCGATCACCCCGTACAGCAGCAGAGATACACCGCCCATTACCGGCACCGGCACCGCCTGAATGGCCGCCGCCAACTTGCCAACGCAGGAAAGCAGGATCGCCAGAACCGCCGCACCACCAATCACCCAGGTGCTGTAAACCTTGGTAATGGCCATCACGCCGATATTCTCACCGTAGGTAGTATTTGGCGTTGAGCCGAAGAAGCCGGAGATCACCGTCGAGATACCGTTGGCAAACATGGAACGGTGCAAACCAGGGTCACGCAGCAAATCTTTTTTCACGATATTGGCTGTCACCACCAGATGGCCGACGTGCTCGGCGATCACCACCAGCGCCGCGGGCAGGATGGTAAAGATGGCAAACCATTCAAAACGTGGCGTGTAGAAAGTCGGCAGTGCAAACCAGTGCGCTTCACGGATCGGGGTTAAATCCACCACGCCCATAAAGAACGACAGCGCATAACCCACCAGCACACCAATCAATATCGGGATAATTGCCAGAAAACCGCGGAACAGCACTGAGCCGAGGATCGTCACGCCCAGCGTCACCAGCGAAATGGTTACGGTCGTGGTGTCCGCGCTGACGCCGTCGGCTGGCAGCAGGCCCGCCATATTGGCCGCCACGCCCGCCAATTCCAGACCTATAACCGCGACAATCGCCCCCATCGCCGCCGGCGGGAATATCACGTCCAGCCAGCCGGTACCGGCTTTTTTGACCAGCAGCCCCACCAGGCAAAACAGCACCCCACACATGATAAATCCGCCCAACGCCACTTCATAACCCAATGGCAGCAGCAACAGTACCGGGGAGATAAAGGCAAAGCTGGAACCGAGATAGGCAGGGATCTTGCCCTTGCAGATAAACAGATACAGCAGCGTGCCGATGCCGTTAAACAGCAACACCGTCGCCGGGTTGATCTTGAACAGGATTGGCACCAGCACGGTTGCACCAAACATGGCGAACAGATGCTGGAAGCTGAGCGGAATGGTCTGCAGTAGCGGCGGGCGTTCACTGACGCCGATGACGCGACGTGTCATGGGGTTTTTCCTCTAATTATTTTCCGGTCAAAAAAAAGCCGACTCATCGTCGGCTTCAATTTTTATTTGGTACCAAATATCTTATCGCCCGCATCACCCAGGCCCGGCACGATGTAGCCCTTGTCATTCAGGCATTGATCGATAGAAGCAGTGTAGAGTTCGACGTCCGGGTGCGCTTTCTCCAGCGCAGCGATACCTTCCGGTGCCGCGACCAGTACCAGCACCTTGATGCTGTTGCAGCCGGCTTTCTTCAGCAGATCGATAGTGGCGATCATCGAGCCACCGGTCGCCAGCATCGGGTCAACCACCAGCGCCAGACGCTCTTCGATGTTGGAAACCAGCTTTTGGAAATAAGGTACCGGCTCCAGGGTTTCTTCGTCACGGTAAACGCCAACCACGCTGATGCGCGCGCTAGGAACGTTTTCCAATACCCCTTCCATCATGCCCAGACCGGCACGCAGGATAGGTACGACGGTAATTTTTTTCCCTTTAATCTGGTCAATTTCAACCGGACCACACCAGCCATCGATGGTCACTTTCTCCGTTTCCAGATCGGCGGTCGCTTCATAGGTCAGCAAACTACCCACTTCCGAAGCCAGCTCACGGAAGCGTTTGGTGCTGATGTCATTTTCACGCATCAGACCAAGCTTGTGTTTCACCAGCGGGTGTTTCACCTCAACGATCTTCATCATTTTTCTCCTATTAAGGTGGTTGACGGCCAAAAAAATCGCCGGATTATACCTCCTTTTGCCGACTGCGCCACCCACAATAGCCCGATCGGGATCAACAAAAGATTGAATAACAGTATAGATGACGAAAAATCGGAGCTGGTTCACAAGCCACTCGCAAACGTTTGCCTGCGCTGTTAGAATTGCCGCGCCTTAGTCCGGAATCAATGCCGGATGCACAGTTTTCAAACCGCAAACCGTCGTGGGGATCGCGCAGTGACCGACAAAACCTCTCTCAGCTATAAAGACGCAGGTGTCGATATCGATGCTGGCAATGCATTGGTAGACCGCATCAAAGGTGTAGTTAAACAGACCCGCCGCCCTGAAGTCATGGGTGGTCTGGGCGGTTTTGGCGCCCTGTGTGCGTTGCCGCAGAAATACCGCGAGCCGATACTGGTTTCCGGTACCGACGGCGTAGGCACCAAGCTGCGTCTGGCGATGGACCTGAAACGACACGACACCATCGGCATCGATCTGGTTGCAATGTGTGTGAACGATTTGGTGGTACAGGGCGCTGAGCCGCTGTTCTTCCTGGATTACTTCGCGACCGGCAAGCTGGACGTGGACACCGCGGCCAGCGTGATCACCGGTATCGCCGAGGGCTGTAAGCAGTCCGGTTGTGCGCTGGTGGGCGGTGAAACCGCCGAAATGCCAGGCATGTATCATGGCGAAGATTACGACGTGGCCGGCTTTTGCGTCGGCGTGGTCGAGAAATCCGAAATCATCGACGGCAGCAAGGTGCAGTCCGGCGATGCCCTGATCGCCCTCGGCGCTTCCGGCCCGCACTCCAACGGTTACTCGCTGGTGCGCAAAATTCTGGAAGTCAGCAACACCGACCCAACCACTACAGTTCTGGAAGGCCAACCACTGGCTGACCATCTGCTGGCACCAACCAAAATTTATGTGAAATCCGTACTGGAGCTGATCGAGAAAATCGACGTGCATGCTATCGCTCACCTGACCGGCGGCGGCTTCTGGGAAAACATCCCACGCGTACTGCCGGAAGGCATGCAGGCGGTGATCGACGAATCCAGCTGGCAGTGGCCGGCCGTCTTCAACTGGCTGCAGCAAACCGGTAACGTCAGCCGTCACGAAATGTACCGCACCTTTAACTGTGGCGTGGGCATGGTGATCGCTCTGCCGGAAGAATCGGTTGAATCCGCCATCGCATTGTTGACCGCAGCCGGTGAAAAAGCGTGGAAGATCGGTAAACTGACCGCTTCTTCTGACGAACAACAAGTGGTCATCAACTGATGAAAAAGATCGTGGTGTTGGTCTCCGGCCAGGGGAGTAATCTCCAGGCGCTGATTGATGCCTGCCAGCAGGGCCGGATTGCCGCCGAAATTGTGGCGGTATTCAGCAACCGGGCGCAGGCTTATGGCCTGCAACGTGCGCAAGCGGCAGACATTGCCGCCCATGCGCTGGATGCCAAGGCCTATGCCGACCGTGCGGCGTTTGACGTCGCGCTGGCAGAAGCCATTGACCAGTATCAACCGGATTTGGTGGTGCTGGCGGGTTATATGCGCATTCTCAGCCCGCAGTTCGTGCAGCACTTCGCTGGACGCATGCTGAACATTCACCCTTCCCTGCTACCAAAATACCCTGGGTTGCACACCCACCGGCAAGCCATCGACAACGGTGACAGCGAACACGGCACCTCGGTGCACTTCGTGACCGAACAGCTCGACGGCGGCCCGGTCATTTTGCAAGCCAAGGTGCCGATCTTCCCCGGTGACGAGGAGGATGAGGTAGTCGAACGAGTGCAAACACAGGAACACCTGATTTATCCGCTGGTGGTGAACTGGTTTGTCGAAGGTCGGTTGGCGATGCGCGATAACGCGGCCTGGCTCGATGGCAAGCGCCTGCCCGAACAAGGGCATGCGGCGGACTAAAATGCATCTTGAGTTTCTTCAAACCCTGGCTTTCAGCCGGGGTTTTTTATTCACGGATATTCCCGCTTGGCGTGAATAACACTAAGAACTTCTATATGCCCGATGATTCTATAAACAATCAGGTAGTTGGGATGGACGACAATTTCACGCGTATTATCTACCCTACCCAAACGATGCATTAAGGGGTTTAACGGCAGAGAAAGGACTACCGCTTCGATTTCGTGCTGCAATTTTCGCGCAGCCCGCGGATTTCTGTCATCAATATAATCAATAATGCTCCATAGCTCTTCCTGAGCTTCACTGCTCCATTCTATCCGCATTGATCATCCCATTTTGCGCAATTTTTTCTTTGCTGCTAAACGAGCTTGCAGTTCAGTCATCACCTGTTCGTGCGGAATTCTTGGCTGCTCACTGTTAATGGCTGATTCAACCTTGGCCCGATACCACCGATCGTAGCTCTCTGTTTGTTCGGCCGAACCCAGCACCGGCAAGGTAGAAAGTGGAGGTTTTATCGCCATGGAATACGTCCTCTCTGAGTTGTCTATATTTCAGGCAGTATAACGGCTTTGTTTACGAAAAAATACGCGACTCAGGCCTTCATCCTGACCATAATGTATTGTGCAGTATTATCATTGGTACCCTCCACGACATAAGGAATCCCCATGTCCAGCCCTACCAACGTCAAGCTACGCCCACTGGAACGGGATGATTTGACGTTCGTCCACCAGATGGACAACAACGCCAGCGTGATGCGCTATTGGTTCGAAGAACCCTACGAAGCCTTTGTTGAGCTTTCCGACCTGTACGACAAGCACATCCACGACCAGAGCGAACGCCGCTTTATTATCGAACACCAGGGCGCCAAAGTCGGGCTGGTGGAACTGGTGGAGATCGACCACATCCACCGCCGCGCGGAATTCCAGATCATTATTGATCCGACTCATCAGGGTAAAGGTTACGCCACTATCGCCGCCAAGCTGGCGATGGATTACGGTTTCTCGGTACTGAACCTGTACAAGCTGTACCTGATCGTCGACAAAGAGAACCCGAAGGCGATCCACATTTACAGCAAGCTGGGCTTCGAGGTAGAAGGTGAGCTGATTGACGAATTCTTCGTTAACGGCGAATACCGCACCGTGCTGCGCATGTGCATCTTCCAGCCGCAGTACATGGCAAAATTCAAAACCGCTGCCAGCGATAAGCCTCTGGTGAAGTAAGCAAAAAACCCGCGAAAGCGGGTTTTTTATGAGGAACTTATCGGCCCTTACTTGTCGTTAATATGACGAAAGAAAATCAGGTCCAGTCTTGATATCCATCATCATGGATCCAGACAATACCCGCAGAACAAGCATCAGATAAGAACCAATAACCATTGAAAGCCCCATGCTCCATATCTTCAGGGGTATTGGGGAAATTAACACGAAATCTATCTATTTGCTCTTTTATACTTCCAGTTAAAAACAGGCCGTCACTGCCAAGTTTTACTTTCCCATCATGCATAAGACGTTCAATAAACCATAAAAACAACTCTTTTTCTTCGTTAAAAGAAAGAGTTATTTCCCCAGAGATGCTATCTGGATGAATATTCTCCCATATAGTCACCATTGATGCGCCTTCAAGAGTCTCTTTTCTATTTTTATATTGTTCTTCTGTCAGCATAGAAATCACCTATCTAAATTTTATTTCAAACTTATTATCAGAAAGTTTAGACATTGTATTTATATTCTTATTTCCTATAATATCAATGGTCCATCGAGCTTTCGACTCTTGCGAACTTGAAGAGTAGTTTCTTAAATTGACTATTTTCCCATCAAACTTAGCAAAGTAAACAACCCCTTTCGAGTTTCTTACCTCTTTAAGGGGAAGACCTCCAGTAAGTGACTGAGCATAATCATAGATTTCCTTATCTGTTAGCGTCTCGGACGCAAAAACTTTTGTTGTTCCTTTTTTGTTACTCCCACCATCACCTAAAACTTGCTGTATTGATTTTCCAAAAACATTTACCTTGCCATCTACCTCCGTTTTATCGAAAAGCTTGACCAACTGATCTGTGTTGGTTTTCTGAATATCCCGCAGGTAATTCGCCGTTTTGGTCGACAGATTGGCACCCTCAGCCGTTTCGCCCTTGATGAAATCTGCGACCGGTTGAGCATTGAAGGTTTTTGTTTTATACAACTCATCAGAAGTCTTCACCAACTGCTGCGTTAGCTTCTTCACGCTATCCTCGGTTTTCCCCAAGATCAGCGTGCTGCCGGTAGTGACGGCTCCCGTTCCAATTATGGCCTCCGGTGCCACAATGTCTGCGGCAAAAATTCCGGCCTGGTTCAGGCAAAGCGCGGGGTTGGTTTTGCAACCGGCAATCGCCAATCGTGCCGCCAGAACTAATTCTGGCGCAGCTCCCACCAGCGTCATCCCCCCCGCAGTAAGTACCAGACCGCCGCCACCAACGGTCGCCACTATTGCGGCAGCTTCTCGGCGAGCCACAACACGTTTTGCCGCAGCAACATCGCCTTTATCAGCGGCCAAAATATCTTTCTGATTATCCAGCGCATACTGCAGCAACATATGTTCCGTCATGTTGTAACGGTAGACAGATTGCGCACTGTCCGCAGCGCTGTAAGCCCCTTCTGGCGTATGGGTAGTCAAAGCACCGGTCAGCGCACCGATAACACGTGCCGTTTGCTCTTTAACCTCGTTGCCATTCATCGCCTCCTGCAGACGCAGCAGCTGACGTTCTTTTTCATTGAGGTTGGCCGGTTCGAACAACGTGCTTTGCATAATAACGCCAGCCAGCTCCGCCGCCAGCGCCCCGGCCGCCGCGCCCTTGCCGTCACCACGTCCGATTTCAGCCGCTACGCCGGCAACCACTGCATGGCTGACAGATTTACCGACGACACCCAATACCTCCCCGTTATCACCAATCAGCTTCGCCCCTTCGGCATTAATCTGACTACCGATATTGGCCAACAAGGCGTTAGTCAGATTGTCTTTAAAGCTGCCGCCGTTGATGGTGGTGTTGAGGCTCGAACTGATGACCGACTGCCCCGCCACCCGTTGCGCCACCTTGCTCCAGTCCTGATTACTCAGTTGTGGCAGTTTGACATCGTTCGGATTATTTGGCGTTCCGTTGGCCGCCTTATCCCACCCCATTGCCGAATCGAAACCGCTCAACGCCCCACCAATCGCCATGGAGGTCGCCGTCGCTTTTACCGTGTCGCTATTCCCCAATGCGCGCAACGCTTTTGACATATTGCCTTTATTTTCGACAATCGCGACCGCCGCCTGGGATGCCAGCGAGGACATACCCGCAGTCACCGCACCACCGGCAATACCACCACCAACATTTGCGGCAGCCATTGCTGCCAATGAACTGCCCGCAGTTACCGCCGCCGCAGCAATCGCAATCACTGCCGCTACTGCCGGGTTCAGACTCTGGCTTTTATAGTCCCAACTGTCATAGGCATCCTTGACCATGTTCCACTGTACATCACCACGCTTGTTCAGATCTTTCAGCCATGTAGTACCCGCTGTGTTGCCCATCGCGTTAATTGCACTTTGCAGCACCTGGCCATTTTTTGCCTTCACGTCGGCGCTGACGCCTTTGGCGGCATCAACCGTGAGTCCGCCGCCAGTATAAATGCTCGGCAATACCCACTTGTTTTCCTCATATCCCCGGTTGGACTGAGTAATATAAAATCCTTTAGAAGACGTAACCGTTTGTTCAAAGCTGGTATTTTTCACTGCACGGAAATTGACTTTGCCCTGCGTGCTGGTCAATCGGGCATTTTGCCCAGCCGCAATTTTACTGGCTTCATAGGTGCTGTCGTCACGGCTCAATAGGTTGATATCACCGCCGGCAGAAAACTCGGTGACCTTATTGACAACGTCGTGACGGGTTTGCTTAACCTCGGTTTTTTTACCCCACCACTTGCGCTTAACCTCTTTCTTTTCGTAGTGGCTGGATTCCTCCATCGCCTGGGCATAGAGATACCCGCCTTTAGCGGCCACATCCAACGCCCCTTTAGCCGTCAATTTAGTGGCCTGGAACAAGATACTGCCGTTGGAAATAACGGTCATCAGACCGCCCGCGCTGAGTTCACTGCCTTGTTGAGCCAGGCTTTCCGTATACTCGTTGCCACCGTCCCGATAGGTGTAATTTTGCACCGCGTCAAAACGCATGTTGCCGCCTGTGCTCAATGCCATATCCGCACCAGACAACAATGCGGCTCCACTGGCCGACAGCTCCCCATTCGACGCCAACGTCAAGTTTTTCCCTGCACCCACAAAAGTGGTTAGGTGGCGATCGTCCCTGTTATTATCGTTGGTAGCATCAAGATACGAATATCCCTGCGAACCCAGCCAGAGATTGCGGCCGGCATAGGCGGTGACATTACCGTCCGAATAAAGATAAGCCCCCGGTGCGGCGACATCCTGCCCCGCAGAAATCTGCAGACTGCGCATACCGTTGACGCTAGCTCGCAATTCGGGCGTTCGGGATGAACTAAAATAATGGCTATAGTTTGGATTAACCGTTCTTAGCCCGAGAAGAACGCTTTTTCCTGCGTTCAGCACCATATCCAATGTTGCTTTCAGATAGGTTCCCGGTAGGTCAATATTTTCACCGGCGATAATCGTGATGTTTTCTCTCACCTCTGCCTTGCCAGATGCGGCAAACGCCCGATTAAAATGCTGCTGACCGGAGACACGTTCCGTACTGTTGAGTAGAGCAGACGGAGGTAATAAACGATCATTATTGAAGATCGTGAAACTTTTACCTGCCATACCAGTGATGTTCCAGCCAACATGCAGTTCGGTGTCATTCAGTAAGATGTTTTTTCCTGCGTTCACCATCAGGTCATTGGCAGTGATGTTGGCAAATGCCACGTTGCCATCGGGATGAAAATAGCGAGTGGTTATTGCTGAATGGCTTTTGATATCTCCTGAGCGGCTGATTAAATTAACCTGCGTACCCTGAAGCCGGCTTTGCCAAGCGTCGATATTGTTAATAGCCGTTATCGATAGCTCTCTACCGGCAGACAATTCGGCCTGGCCAAGGTTGACCTGATTGTCCGCCTGGATGGTCAAGTCGTTACGTGCACCAACGCCATCTGTAATATAAATATTATTGGCATGCATCACGATGTTATTCGCGTTGACGGTCTTTGCACGTGGAACAATACCGACATCTTGAGTTCGGGTAGGATCATAAGGGAGTGCAGTATCAAAGTTAATGGTGCTTTTAAAATCAGCAACCAGATTCCCCCCGGCGGCAATGACTGAATTGATGTGTCCTTCATTATTCCAAGCTTGGGTTGTTCCGTCGGCACGAATAAAACTCAAAGGAGGAAAGATCCAACCAATCTCTTTATATTCTCTATATGCATCCGTATCTGGAGTAAAGCGAGTATAAGTTCTGAGTGAGCCAATAGCCTGGCTATTCAGAGTTAAATCATCCCCTGTCAGAATAATATCTTTATTAGCACGAATTTCACTTAAATGATTATAGAGCGAGGATGCGTTCGCATACAAATTAGCGCCAGCATCAATGCGACCTGCGGCTGACACCCCTTGAACAAATTTTTTCTTTGTTTCATTATTTATCCAAACATCCCGAGGAGTGTATATACCCGCAATACACTCCCACCCGTCACTGCATTCAATCTTGAAATAATCGTTTGTAACCTTCAGGTCATTATTATAAACATCATTCCGGTCACGAATATTCCCCGTTTTTCGTGCATTATATATCTCACCAAAAAGCCGCATGCCCTCTTCATCGATTTTATCCGGATGCTCCCCCATGACAAACTTATCAACAACGTTATTCAAGCGTTCAGTTCGTATCACCAAATCACCGCTATTAGTCTTGATGGTCGCGGAGCGGTTTTCAACCAGGTTAGCCTTGTTGCCCTGCGCATCCTTCTGGATCCACAGATTGCGATTGGCATGGATTTTGGCGTCGGCGCCCACGTTACGCACCGTATCGCTGAAAACGCGAATATCGCGGCTGGCGGTAATTTGCCAGGCGTTTGTCAGCGTTTGGCTGGCCAGCGTAGCGTCCTGATCCGCCTGTACCACGCTCCATGGCGCCACAAGCAGCTCTTTCGCGCTGACGTTAAGGTCGGTCTTACTGCGCGTGGTGCCGTTAAGGGTGATTTTACCGTTCACGTTCAGCGTAATGTCACGCTGATTGGTGATAAGGTCTTTCAGGTTAACCCCGACCCCATCCTCATTGGCCACCAGGCGGATCTTGTTGGCGTACATGCCACCCAGCGCCTTGGTGTCCACCGCCAGCACTGGTTTTGCGCCTTCGCCGGCGATCGGCTTGATGGTGCCGTCTTTAAAACTAATGCGGTTGGCACCTTGGGTCAAAGACAGGCTGTTGGCGTTGATTTGTCCATTCACTTCGGTGGCGCGGCTGATGATGTCAACATAGTCGGCGCTATAACCGTCCAGGCCTTTTCCACCGATGGTGACTGCACCTTTTTTGACCTCCAGCGCTTCCAGCGCACCCTGCTTGTCGAATTGCGGTTTGCCGGTGGTCAACGTAACGCCCGGCGCATTGATAAATCCGCAGCCGTCGCAGCTGATGCCGTTGGGGTTGGCTATCATCACGTTGGCCTTATTGCCGAACACCTCGAGCTTGCCCTGCAGCTCGGAACGGCTGCCCCCGGTGACTTCGTTGATGATCAGCTCCGCGGCCTTGCCTTTGAGATTGCCGTTGGCACTCAACTGCCCGGCCAACTGCGACTGACCGGCGGCGGTGGCGTTGTTCAACACCGCGCCGGGCGCGGCGACATTGAAATCCTGATAGCTGTTGTGCGAGATGCCGGCACCGTTTGGCGTGGCGATATTAACTACCGGCACGTTGCCCTGTTGAACCTGGGTATTGCCGTTGGCGGCGTTGATGCCGGCGGCGAAGGCCGGGTGCAACGGCTGCAGTGCCGTCAGATAGATCAGCAAATAGCTGGCGCCGCGCGCCAGCGGGTGATTAAGTTTATCCACTCTTCACTCCTTTGAAAGGACATTGGTTTTCAGGCGCCTACCGGCGCCGGTGCTGTGCGCTGGCGTTATAATGTGACGGTGGCTTGCCAGTAGACCACCCAAAGATCGGGTTTCAGGCTGTCCGGGTGCGCCAGCGGCTTGCCGACGGTGAGCGACTGGTTGAACCATCGGCTATTCAGCGCAGCGCCGAGCGCTACGCCGGTAACGTTGCCGCCGTCAATTTTTCCGGCGCGCCCCTGCACCCAGCCGGAGTCCAGCGCGCCGATCAAAGCAAGTTCTCCCAGCCCCGGCTGCGTCATCCATTGCCAATTGAGCTCATTGCGCCAATAAGCGCCGCGATTGCCGGTCAGGTACTGTTCCTTGAATCCGCGCACCGAGTATTGCCCGCCCACAGAAATACGCTCGCTGGAATACAGGTTATCCGCTGTCGTTTGCCCATGGGCTGAGGTGAGGTAGTACAGTGAGGAAGTCAGGGGATAGAAGTAGCTGCCACTGAGGCTTAACTTGCGAAACTCGCTGCGTGGCGCATCGTCATACTGCGGATTATCAGGTGTTGCACCCAACATGTGCAGGCCGTGACTGATCATCGGATTGAGCGTCAAATAACCGCGCCCTACTACGGCACTGTAATTTGCACCCAGGCTGAATACGCTGAGCGTGGGGCTACTGACCGCTAACCGCTCCCCCGCCAACTGATTGTTGGTGCGCCTTCGTGTCAGTCCCATGTCCACAGATAGCTTGCGCGTACCATCGCGCAACAACGTACGGTTGATGCCTAGCCGTTGGGTCTGGCTGCTTCCCTGATAACGATAGGTGTCTGCATTGAACGGAATGCTTTGAAAGAAATCGTTCCAGGCATATTGATAACTGAACAGCCAGTAACCGTAGGGTAAGGTCACACCTCCGTTTAGGCTGCGGCTGCGATGGTTACGGCTAAAGTCGTCGTTACGCGTCGCAGAAAGCGACCACTGATCGGCAAAATACAGCGGGTTGTCCAGTGTCACACCGACATTTATCTGTCCTGTACCGGTGCTTTTCTGTCCACTGTTGTCTGCACTAAAAGAAATCGCAACGGGCAAACGTGCGGAGCCACGCCGCAATACCACCTTTGAATAACCTGAATGGGTGCCGGGCTGAATGTCTATGCTCACCTGCAGTGAGGGCAGCCGGTTGAGCTGTTCCATGCCCTGCTCGATATCCCGCAGGTTTAATACCTCGCCGGCCATGCCGGGGAACGCCATGCCCAATGCCAACCTGCTTTCGCCGTCGAGAGTAATGGATTCGACCCGCCCTTCGCTGGCGCTGATGGTCAGCATGCCGGTAGAAATATCTTGTTCTTGCAGATAGGCCTGAGAGGTGACATAGCCACGTTGCAAATAGGCATTGGTGGTTTCACGCACCAGGCGATTGATAGCGCTCAGCGTTAGGCAGCGCCCTTGGTAGGGTTTGGCCAGCCTGGCTTTTACCGACCAGGAAAGGTGTTCGGCCCCCTGAAACCTAATCTGCCGCACATGCTGACAGGCTTCACCAGCGGCGGAAGGCGCCGGCAAGGGTAAGGCCGGCAGAGAAACGTTGTTTTGCAACGCCTCACGCTGTTGCTGCGCCTGTTCCAATAACATCTTTTGCTGTTGGTTGATGCTGTCCCGGTCAGCCGGGCTGGAGGGTTCAGCCGCCTGAGTAACGCTGAAAAAACATCCACAGACAATGAGCGCCAAAATCCTGAAACGGGGCTTCCATGCACACACTTTAAAACATCCATTTACGATAATTTACATACATTATCGAAGTCTAAACATTTCAGGGCAACATTTCCATACGAATGAGAATCATTTTTATTAAAAAATTAAAAAAGCATGCAATGCGCAGAGAGGGGTTGCAGAAGGATGGGTGAAAATTGAATCATTTTGCGGTGGTTTCCCTGCGGCGCAGCACCGCAGGGGTAAATCAACCATAGCGCCCGGTAATATAATCCTCGGTACGGCGCTGGCGCGGTGAGGTGAAGATGTCGTCGGTGTCGTTATATTCCACCAATCGGCCCTGATGAATAAACGCCGTGTAATCGGATACTCGCGCCGCCTGCTGCATGTTGTGGGTCACCAGCACCACGCTGTAGTGCTGTTTTAGCGCAGAAATCAGCTCTTCAATGGTTAGCGTAGAGATCGGATCCAGTGCCGAGGTCGGTTCATCGAGCAGCAGCACTTCCGGTTCGATGGCGATTGCCCGCGCAATCACCAGCCGCTGTTGCTGACCGCTGGAAAGGCGAAACGCGTTCTCGCGCAGCCGGTCTTTTACCTCGTGCCACAGCGCTGCGGCACGCAGCGAACGTTCCACCGCTTCATCAAGGATGCGCCGATCGCGCACGCCCTGCAGCCGCAGGCCGTAAACCACGTTTTCATAAATCGACTTCGGGAAGGGATTCGGACGCTGGAACACCATGCCGACCCGCCGTCTCAGCGCCGCAACGTCGATCTGCGTTCCCGAGATGCCCTGGCCGTTAAGTTGTAGTTCGCCTTCAATCCGGCAGTTGTCCACCAAATCATTCATACGGTTGAAACAACGCAGCAGCGTCGATTTACCGCAGCCGGAGGGGCCGATCAGCGCCGTCACCCGGTGTTTCGGGATACGCAGTGAAATATCGTGCAGTACCTGCTTCTCACCATAAAACAACTTGAGATCCTTTACCGCCAACGCGGTATCTTCATCCTCAAGATGCTGGACATCCAGCCGGGGCAAACTGCCTGGCGTCATCAAACCCATTGGGCACTCTCCAGCAATAGCTTCATTGTTACTGCGACCATGCTTTATACCGCTCCCTTAGCGAATGTCGGATGCCCATCGCCGCCAGATTCAACCCCACCACAATCGCCACCAACAGGAAGGCGGTGGCGAACACCAGCGGCCGGGCGGCTTCTACGCTCGGGCTCTGGAAGGCCATATCGTAAATCTGGAAGCTCAGGTGCATAAACTTCCGCTCCAGATGCAGATACGGGAAAATATCATCCACCGGCAACACCGGCACGGATTTCACCACGCCCACCAGCATCAGCGGTGCGGTCTCTCCAGCGGCGCGCGCGACCGCCAGGATCAACCCCGTCATCATGGCAGGTGCTGCCATTGGCAGAACAATGCGCCACAGCGTTTCCGCCCGGCTGGCACCTAATGCCAGCGATCCCTGACGCAATGAGGCAGGAATGCGCGACAACCCTTCTTCGGTAGCGACAATCACCACCGGCAAGGTCAGCAGCGCCAGCGTCAACGCCGCCCACAGCACGCCCGGCGTGCCAAAGGTCGGGTTGGGCAGCGACTCCGGGAAGAACAGTTGATCGAGCGTGCCGCCAATCATATAAACAAAGAAGCCCAGACCAAATACCCCATAGACAATCGAGGGTACGCCGGCCAGATTCACCACCGCAATACGGATCAGCCGTGTCAGCAAATTATTACCGGCGTACTCGTGCAGATAAACCGCGGCAATGACGCCGAACGGCATCACCACAATCGACATCAGGATCACCATCAACACCGTGCCAAAAATGGCCGGGAATACGCCGCCTTCGGTATTGGCCTCACGTGGGCTGTCAGTAAGGAATTTCTTGATCTGCTCGCCCCAGTGCACCAGCTTCTGGGTGGTATTCATCGCATTGGGATACCAGGCATCGCGCACCTGGCTGAGCGCAATAGTATGAACCTGGCCGTGCATATCCCGCAGCAGCAGCGCATCACGGTGACGATCGCGGTTCAAGCCTTCCAGTCGGTCAGACAACAACCGATACTGACGTTGCAGTTCCAGTCTCTCAGCGTTGATGGACGCCTGCGCACGGGCGTCGAGCTTGTCGTCATGCTGCAGGCTTTTCTCCCGCAGGCGCAGCGCATCAAACCGTTGGTTGATACGCGCCATATCGCGGAACTGAATATCATGCGCCTGACGGGAAAGCGCGGCAATTTGCGGCAAACGCTGCAACAGCGCCTGGCTGAGATTACGCCCGGTCAACGGCTGGCCGTCCTCCAGCATGCCCGCCAGATAACCATAGGCGGTGCCATTACTGTTGCGTTCCAGTACCAGCAAATTGCGCGGCGTGCTTTGGCTCAGAATGTCACCGGCCAGCAGCGTGCGGAAGTCCTGCCCTTCGCTGTCACGATTACCCACTTTGATCAGATAGCGCTCAAAACTCTGCGCATCTCCTGGCGGCAAGGCAATCCCGGACTCCTGCAATTGACGGCGCGGAATGCTCTGCTGTTGGTACAGTTCGCCAATCATGGTCACCGATCCTGCAGCGCTCTGATTGAGTTCAAACTGGTAGACCGGGCTGGGCCAGAAATAGCGCATCCCCTGCCCGGCCAGCAACAGCATAATGCCGATCAACGCCAGCAGGCTGACGGCCACCGATCCGGCTGTCAGCCAGATCCACGGCGAGCCGCTCTTGGCCCAAAGCCTCATGGCGCCTCCTGATTCAGGGTATAGCGCTCACGCAGGCGCAGACGGATCGCCTCCGCCAGCGTGTTGAAGACAAAGGTGAAAATAAACAGCACCAGTGCGGTCAGGAACAGCACCCGATAATGGCTGCTGTCGGCCACCGCCTCCGGCATTTCGATGGCGATATTGGCCGCCAGGGCACGCAAGCCCTGGAACAGGCTACCGTCGATCACCGGCGTGTTGCCGGTCGCCATCAGCACAATCATGGTTTCCCCCACCGCTCGACCAAAACCGATCATCAGTGCCGAAAAAATACCGGCGCTGGCCGATGGCAGAACCACCCGCATCACGGTTTGCCACTGGGTCGCACCCAACGCCAGCGATCCCTGGCTCAGGGTAGCCGGCACGCTGAACAAGGCGTCTTCCGCCAGTGAGAAGATGATCGGCACCAGTGCAAACCCCATTGCCACCCCCACCACCAGCGCATTGCGCTGGTCGTAATCATCGCCCAGCCAAAAATGCAGCGGCTCGCCAAACAGTTTTACCTCCAGCCACGGCCCCACGCTGAACGCCAACCAGACGGTCAGTATCATCAACGGCAGCAGGATCAGCAGATCTATGCCCGGCGGCAAGCGGCGCGGTGCCAGCTTGTTCACCAGAGCGCCGCAGGCCAGCACCACTGCCGCCAACAACAGCGGCAGTGACAGCACCGTCAGCAGATAGTGTTCAATCACCGGCGCCAGCCAGATACCGGCCACCAGCCCAATCACCACCGTTGGCAGTGCACCCATCACCTCAATCGCCGGCTTGATCACCCGCCGTAGCCCGGCCGACATGAAATAGGCGGTATAAATAGCCCCGGCCAATGCCAGCGGAATGGCAAACAGCATGGCGTAAGCCGCTGCCTTAAAGGTGCCAAAAATGACCGGCATCAGGCTGAACTTGGCCTGATAGCTGTCCTCACCGGAGGTGGATTGCCAAACATAGGCGGGCTCGGGGTAATTTTCATACCACACCTTGTGCCATAGCGAGCGCCAGGTGACATCGGGATAAGGGTTATCGATCGGATAATGCTGCCAACCCTGCGCCGTTTCCAGCAGCAGGCCGTCACCACGTGGAGCAAACGCCATCTGTTGCACCCCGGTGCTCAACCGGCCATTCAACAACGGCTGTGGCTGAATGCTGGAAAACAGCGAGAAGCCCCCGTCGGGCCTCAGTGTGGCGAACACCCGACGATAAGGTTCAGCCACCAGCAAATCCCGTGGTTCGGACTGATGGTCGAAATGCTGCACCGGCGTCAGTTGCCAGCGCTGCCCTTTTTCAACATCAAACCACTCACGCAGGCTGCCGTCAGCCGCTTCAATCAATAAGGCGCTGCCACCGGGCAAGGCCGTCAGTTGATAAGGAATGCGATCGCCGAGAATACGCGTTTCCTTAAGCTGTAACTGAGTGTCGTTAATTTGATAGCGCGCCAGTCGGTTACCCGACAACAGGTACAACTGACGGCCGTCCGGCGTCAGCACCAACTGTTGCACCGCGCTCTCGAGCGGGCTTTCGCTGAGCTGCGGCGCCTGGTCGCTGCCAAAACGGCCAAACACCAAACGCCGGTCTTCGGTAACCCCGGCCAGCAGATACTGCCCGTGCCGCGCTTCGGACAGTGCCAACAATGCCAGGGGCCGCCCCTGTTTATCCAGCGCCAATGGTCGTTGCCCCAGTGGGAATAGCCACTGTGGTGCAGAGGTGCTCGCAGCGGCAAAATCCGCACTGGCGATGATAAAACGACCATCGGCCTGCGCCAGAGCAAACAGGTCACGTTCCCCGGCCGCCTGGGTCAGCAACGCCGGTTTGGTCAGCAATGGCTGCTGCGTTAATGGCTTGCCGGTGCCGGCGGGATCCTGCTGCGTCAGGGAGTAAAACTGCCCTGCTCCCTGCGTATCAATGCGATAGCCGATACGCTGCTGCACATCCATACCCAGCGCCAGCGCAGGCGCGGTGGCGCTAATCGGTAACGGCTTTGCCTGCCCCATCGCCGCCGGTTTAAACAGCGGCAGCACCGCAAACAGCAGGTAAACGAAGATCAGCATTAGCGTCATCAGTACCAGCAGCCCACTGACGGTCACGGCCGCCTGCACGCTACGGTCGATGCGCGCACGCAGCCGATCCCGGGGATGTTGGTTTACCGTAGTCTGTGCCATGTCTCTCGCTGTCGCTGATGTAAGCAGGCTTGCGCCATAGAATAACCGGGCATCTTATGTCAGTTTTATGACGTTTGCATGACAAAGTTGCCCGCCGAGTGCGTCGAACTTTAGGCTACACATAAGCATTATTAATCACATATATTGCTGAAAAATGATGATAAACCCGATCACATCTATAAACACAAAGCATGAAATGCGGCATTTTATGCCAGTTGGTAATGTCACGCAGTCCCAACGCCGCAGAAAATATTTTTACGCCTTAAAATGCCTCGCGCCAGGGTAATGGATATGTTGGACTTTCCTGTCAATCTCTCGCAATAATGATGAAGGACACTGAAGCGGCATCCGGGCTGCGTCCCGGATCCTTTTCTAAAATTGAACTGGAGTGGCAATGGGTCAGGAAAAGCTCTACATCGAAAAAGAACTAAGCTGGTTATCCTTTAATGAACGCGTATTGCAGGAAGCCGCAGATAAGAGCAATCCCCTGATTGAGCGCATGCGTTTTCTGGGCATTTACTCCAATAACCTTGACGAGTTCTATAAGGTCCGCTTTGCCGATCTCAAACGACGCATTCTGATCAGCGAAGAACAAGGCTCTGGCGGCGCTTCACGCCATCTGCTGAAAAAGATCCAGGCCAAGGTATTAAAAACCGATCAAGAATTCGACAGCCTGTATAACGATTTGCTGCTGGAAATGGCGCGTAATCAGATCTTCCTGATCAACGAACGTCAGGTGTCGGAGAACCAGCAAATTTGGCTGCGACAATACTTCAAACAGCATCTGCGTCAGCACATCACGCCCATCCTGATCAATCACGAAACCAACCTGGTGCAGTTCCTGAAAGACGATTACACCTATCTGGCGGTGGAGATTATTCGCGGCATACGCATCGATTATGCGCTGCTGGAGATCCCGTCCGATAAGGTGCCGCGCTTCGTCAACCTGCCGCCGGAAGCCCCGCGCCGTCGCAAACCGATGATCCTGCTGGACAACATTCTGCGCTACTGCCTGGACGATATTTTCAAGGGTTTCTTCGACTACGACGCGCTCAATGCCTATTCGATGAAAATGACCCGCGACGCGGAATACGATCTGGTCACTGAGATGGAATCGAGCCTGCTGGAACTGATGTCCTCCAGCCTGAAACAGCGCCTGACCGCCGAGCCGGTACGTTTTGTTTATCAGCGCGACATGCCGAATGAAATGGTGGAATTGCTGCGCGGCAAGCTGGGTATCTCCAACTATGACTCGGTGATCGCCGGCGGCCGCTATCATAACTTTAAAGACTTTATCGGCTTCCCGAACGTCGGCAAGGCCAATCTGGTCAACAAACCGCTGCCACGCCTGCGCCATACCTGGTTCGAAAAGTTCCGCAACGGTTTTGACGCCATCCGCGAACAGGACGTGCTGCTTTACTACCCATACCACACCTTTGAACACGTGCTGGAACTGGTGCGTCAGGCGTCATTTGACCCTAGCGTGCTGGCGATAAAAATCAATATTTACCGCGTGGCGAAAGACTCACGTATTATCGAATCGATGATCCACGCCGCCCACAACGGCAAGAAAGTCACAGTGGTGGTAGAGCTGCAGGCACGTTTTGATGAAGAGGCCAACATCCACTGGGCCAAGCGCCTGACGGAAGCCGGCGTGCACGTAATCTTCTCAGCTCCAGGCCTGAAAATCCACGCAAAACTGTTCCTGATCTCACGCCGTGAAGGCGACGAGATTGTGCGCTATGCTCATATCGGTACCGGCAACTTTAACGAGAAAACCGCGCGTATTTATACCGACTATTCATTGCTGACCGCCGACTCACGCATCACCAACGAAGTGCGTCGGGTGTTTAACTTTATCGAAAACCCGTACCGGCCGGTCACCTTCGACAACCTGATGGTATCGCCGCAGAACTCGCGCCTGAAGCTGTATGAGTTAATCGACCGGGAAATTGCCAATGCCGAGGCCGGCCTTCCCGCCGGCATTATGCTGAAAATCAACAATCTGGTGGATAAAGGGCTGGTAGATCGGTTATATACCGCATCCGGCGCCGGTGTAAAAATCCGCCTGTTGGTGCGAGGTATGTGTTCTTTGATTCCCAACCTGCCGGGGATCAGTGACAATATTCAAGTAATCAGCATCGTCGACCGCTATCTGGAACACGACCGGGTTTACGTTTTCGAAAACAAAGGTGACAAACTGGTTTATCTGTCCTCTGCCGACTGGATGACCCGTAACATAGATTACCGCATCGAAGTCGCGGTCTCGCTGCTGGATCCAACGCTGAAACAACGAGTTCTGGATATTCTGGAAATTCTGTTCAGCGACACGGTCAAGGCACGTTACCTCGATAAAGAACTGAGCAACCAGTACGTACCGCGCGGCAACCGCCGTAAAGTCCGTTCTCAGGTTGCCATTTACGAGTATTTAAAAGCTCTGGAACAACCAGGACAGTAGGCCAGCAACTATGCCGCTAAAAAGCACTGCAACAAATAAACCGCAGGAAATTGCTGCCATCGACCTCGGGTCGAACAGTTTCCATATGGTGATTGCCCGCGTCGTCAACGGCGCTTTACAGGTATTGGGCCGTTTAAAACAACGGGTCCACCTCGCCGATGGATTGGACAGCAACAATGTGCTCAGTGAAGAGGCAATAGAACGTGGACTGGCCTGCCTGGCGCTGTTTGCCGAACGGCTGCAGGGCTTCCCGGCGGATAACGTCACCATCGTCGGTACTCACACCCTGCGTCAGGCCGTTAACGCGGAAGTGTTTCTCAAACGTGCAGCTAAAGTGATCCCCTACCCGATTGAAATCATCGCCGGACAGGAAGAAGCGCGTCTGATCTTTATGGGCGTGGAGCACACCCAGCCGGAAAAAGGCCGCAAGCTGGTGATCGATATCGGCGGTGGTTCTACTGAGCTGGTGATCGGTGAAGACTTTGAGCCGCTGCTGGCGGAAAGCCGCCGTATGGGCTGCGTCAGTTTCGCCCAGCAGTTTTTCCCAGGCGGTGAAATCAGTAAAAACAATTTCAAGCGTGCGCGCCTGGCAGCGGCACAGAAGCTGGAAACCCTGGCCTGGCAGTACCGTATTCAGGGTTGGCAGTATGCTCTGGGCGCGTCCGGTACCATCAAGGCCGCACACGAAGTGCTGGTGGCGATGGGCGAAAAAGACGGCCTGATCACCCTGGAACGGCTGGAGATGCTGACGGAGCAGGTGTTGCAGTTTAAAAGCTTCAGCTCCCTGAGCCTGCCGGGGCTGTCGGAAGACCGTCAGTCGGTGTTTGTACCGGGTCTGGCTATCCTGTGCGGCGTGTTCGACGCGCTGGCAATCCGCGACCTGCGTCTTTCTGACGGCGCACTGCGCGAAGGCGTACTGTACGAAATGGAGGGCCGTTTCCGCCATCAGGATATCCGCAGCCGTACCGCAAAAAGCCTGGCCGATCACTACAATATCGACCGTGAGCAGGCCAAGCGGGTGCTGGACACCACCGAACTGCTGTACGCACAGTGGATGGCGCAAAACACCAAGCTGGCAAATCCGCAGTTGGAAGCGCTGTTGAAATGGGCCGCCATGTTGCATGAGGTGGGGCTGAGCATCAACCACAGCGGCATGCATCGCCACTCGGCCTATATTCTACAAAACACCAACCTGCCCGGCTTTAATCAGGAGCAGCAGTTGCTGTTGGCAGCGCTGGTGCGTTTCCACCGCAAGGGTATCAAGCTGGAAGAACTGCCGCGGCTGAACCTGTTCAAGAAAAAGCATTACCTGCCGCTGATCCAACTGCTGCGTTTGAGCACCCTGCTCAATAACCAGCGTCAGTCGACCACCACCCCCGAGACGCTGCGCCTGAGTACTGACGATAATCACTGGACGCTGCGTTTCCCGGCCGGTTATCTGGCGTTAAACAACCTGGTACAACTGGATCTTGAACGTGAGCAGGCCTACTGGAATGACGTCGTCGGCTGGAAGCTGATTTGCGAAGAAGAAGAGACCCAAAACGAGCAACGTACTGCCTGAGTCTTTCGCCCCCTGCCTGCCGGGGGGCAAACTCAACGCGGTGTCGGTAACAGCGCCAGCAAGGGTTGTGGCTCGCCAATGAAGTAGCCCTGCATATAGTCCACGCCAACCCCTTTCAGCGCGACCAACTGCTCCATGCTTTCCACATATTCAGCCACTATCGCCAGCCGCTTCATGCGCGCAACCTTGCAGATAGACGTAATGACCTGGAAATCCACCGGATTGGTCAGCATGTCACGCACGAAACTGCCGTCGATTTTCAACATGTCGACCGGCAGCATCTTCAGCCGATCGTAGCTGGCATAGCCGGTGCCGAAGTCATCCAGCGCAATGCGACACCCCATCTCACGCAATGCCTGCAAATTGGCCCCGGCATAGGCCGTATCCTGCAACAGATGCGATTCGGTCACTTCCAGCGTCAATTGATAGGGCTCAATCTGGTACTGCTCCAGCAGGCTGTTGACATCGTGGCGCAGCATAGGCCGGCACAGCGAAGAAGGTGACAGATTAACCGCGAAACGCGCACTGGGCAGTTCGGCACGGTACAGATCCATAAATTTCAGCGTATTGCGCAACACCCACAGGTCCAGCCGATACGCCAGGCCGAACTCATGTGCCACCGGCAGAAAATCATTAGGCGATATGATCTCTCCGCACGTATCGCGCATGCGCAGTAGAATTTCATGATATCGGTCACCGCGCAGGCCCACGATCGGCTGCGCCATCAGAATGAACCCATCGTTATCCAACGCATGCTGTACACCATGCAGTAACTCGACTTTGCGCTTAATTTCTTCCTGTACCCATTGCCCACCGTTTTGCACGCTCTCCGGTTTGCCGCTGGTCAACGATACTTCGGCCAACGAGCTAAGCTCCCCCAGCAGAAGGTAGAGATGTTCGAAATCCGCATTCACGCTGCAATAGCCTAACCCCAGCGGCGGATGGAGCGGCAACCCGTTCCATATCAGACGGAATTTCTCCAGCGCGTGGTAGATCTGCAAAACCTTTTCTTCGCTGTCTTCGCCATCCACCCGCAGCAACAGATCATAACCCGGCAGATGATATACGCCCTCACCGGGTGCCAATACCTGATGCAGCAGCGCCGCCAACTGCTGTTTGAAACGAATGCGCAATTGCATACCGTAGTTGCGGCTCAGCAAATCCAGCTCGCTAACGCGCAGGAAACACAGCGTTGAAGGTAATGACAAGGTCAGATCGCGCTTGAGGGCGCGCAGGTTAGGCAAGCCAATCACCGGATCTTGCAGCGCAGCGCTTTGCGCCCTGGCATGACTTAATCGCTGGCGGGTATTGAGCGCCGACATCAGGTAAATACACAGGGTAAACACCACCATCATCGAGGAGATGACTGCCAGGTTATGCAATAAATTGTCGCGCTGCGCATAACCGGGATAATGGAAAAACAGCACCAGCAGCGAAGAAGACCAGATAATGCAGTTGAATTGGTAGCCAAAGCGCATCGCGCCATACAGCATCACCGGCAGCAACAGGATCAGGCCATAGCCCCCCAGCAGCAGAGGATTGGAATTTTTGGCGTAGTAAGACAGCAAGGCCACCATGCTGACCAGCACCAGCAACCACAGAGACAACTCTTTTTTATCGGCCTGGGGAGCCATTTCACGGCCAAAACGTCGCCACAGCGTCAGTGCGAACCTGGGCTTGTTCAATAGACGCAACATAAAGTAGAACAGCGGCATAGCGGACAGGCAACCCAGCAGCAGCGCCTGAAAATTGACCAGGGCCAACAAATAATCACTATTACCGGGCATCATCCCCAGTTCGTCAGGCAATTGGGCCAGAGCGACCAGCAGTTTCAGGCCGAAGACAAACAGCAACGCCGGCAGCACCACCAACCAGATCAACCTCGCTTTGACCAATGTCGGTACGCCGGGGGCCGCACACCAACGACGCTGAGTCTGGCTGCGATAGCCCAACCAGCACAGGATCAGACAAAGCAGGTACAACGAGGTGACCAATATGCCGCTCTCCAGCCCCAGTCGGCTCGCGTATCGCACCATGATGGCAAGGGTAATGCCCGGCAGCGCCCGCCAGTCGTAGACCATCAACAACGCAATGCAGGCTGCCAGTGGCAGATAGAGCAGATAGACTTTGCCCTCTGGCAACATAATGCGCGGCGACAACCAACCGGCGAACGGGATCAACAACAAGCCCCAGATGAGGGGATAACCCCACCAGCGCTCGCGTAAATGCTTCCAGAATATTGGCTTAACCATAAAAATAACGAGTCCGTCAGGGCGCAATTCCATTCGCGCGTTCAGGTAATAAGGCAGGTTCCTTTACGTACCTCTATCCATTCATGAGGCAAAGTGAAAGTAACATATGCGACAGGAGAATGGAGTGGAATTTTATGCGGCAGGGTCAGCAAGGGTTTGACTGCGATCAATCATGGAGGAAAAGTTGGGTAAATATGTGTAAGCCTATTTTTGGTATTTTCTTAAGTCTATGATCCAATAGACAAACTAAAACTCTTGCTAAACATAAGTGAAATATCCGACGGTACCAACTGGAAATAAATGGACAATATTTGTCATCGATAGCTAAAATTCCGTTTACAATTTATCGGCTTTCACCGTCGTTGAATGACACAGGAAACCGGCATGCCGGGTGATATATGCGTAAAAAAACCACCGGACAGATGACAAAAATAGTACTGTTTGTCAGCTTTATCATTTTGGTTGGCCGTCTGCTGTATGCTGCGGTGGTCGCAGTACCCCATCATCAGGAAAAAAAGCTCGCCCCTTATCAAACAACCACCGAAACAGGCGGCGAAAACCAGGGCACCGCTCCCTGACTTCAAAGACCCAGGCTACTTTGCAGGGCTTGCGAATAGTTAAGCAGCCTGCCGGCGTTTCGGCATGCCAGGCCCCTTACTTATTCCTCAGCTTCTGCTGCCATTTCATAAAAATGACGTCTGCATTCACTAAGCTCTCTGTTGTTCAGAGCTTGTCTGTAAGGACCCCTGAGTGCCAGTAAGGAATATCATGTCAGCCGCAACGCATAATGTTAAAAAAGTCGCTGAGCACCGCCAGCGCATTATTTCTCTGCTGTTAAATAACAAAGACCTGGTCGACGGCATTCTCGGCCGACCGGGTGACGAAAACGCCCTTAGCAAAAGTGAGCTGCTCAACCAGACCGCTGAAATTACCGGCCTGCTCGACGATATGCATGCCGCCGATTTGGCTGACTTGCTCGAAGCGCTGCCGCAGGACGAACGTCTGGCGTTGTGGCGGCTGGTGGGTAACGCCAAGCGCGGCCAGGCACTGGTGGAAGTCGCCGAGCCGGTGTGGGACAGCCTGATCGAAGAAATGAGCGATAAAGACCTGCTCAAAGCCATCAAAACGCTGGACGTTGATGAACAGGCCTATCTGGCGCAATACCTGCCGCGTAACCTGATGGGCCGCCTGCTGACCTCGATGGAGCCGGAGCAGCGCGCTCAGGTGCGCGAGATGATCCACTACGGCAAGGATACCGTCGGCTGGATGATGGATTTTGAACTGGTCACGGTGCGCCCGGACGTCACCCTCGGTGCGGTGCATCGCTTCCTGCGCCTGCGCAAAACCATACCGGCGGCCACCGATAAGCTCTTTGTCACCGACCGTAAAAATACGCTATTGGGTGAGTTGCCGCTCACCGCGGTGCTGCTCAATGACCCGGAAACTCTGGTACAGGCGGTGATGGACAGCGATCCCACCCGTTTTCTGCCGGAAGAGAAAGCCGAGGCTGCGGCCAGCGCGTTCGAACGTTATGACCTGATCAGCGCCCCGGTGGTCGATGCCAAAGGCAAGCTGATGGGCCGCTTGACCATTGAAGAGATCGTCGACGTGGTCAACGAGGAAAGCGACAGCAACCTGCGCCGTATGGGGGGCTTAAGCCCGGAAGAAGACGTGTTTGCCCCGGTCAGCAAAGCGGTGAAAACCCGCTGGGCATGGCTGGCGATCAACCTGTGTACCGCATTTATCGCTTCGCGCGTTATCGGCCTGTTTGAACACACCATTTCACAACTGGTGGCGCTGGCAGCATTGATGCCGATTGTCGCCGGTATCGGCGGCAACACCGGTAACCAGACCATCACCATGATCGTCCGCGCACTGGCCCTGCATCAAATCGAAGTCGGCAATATCTCCCGCCTGATGTTCAGGGAACTGGGGGTCGCCATCATCAACGGCGTGGTCTGGGGCGGTATCATGGGCATCGTCACCTGGCTGTTGTATGGCGATTGGGCGATGGGCGGGGTAATGACGCTGGCGATGATCCTCAACCTGCTGGTAGCGGCGCTGATGGGGGTGGTTATCCCGATGGCGATGCTAAAAATGGGACGAGATCCGGCGGTCGGTTCCAGCGTCTTGATTACCGCGCTGACCGACACCGGCGGCTTCTTTATCTTCCTCGGTCTGGCCACCCTCTTCCTGCTGTAATCTCTGATGGCCGGCGGCAACGCCGGCTTTTGCTGCCGCTCACTAACACCGTCCCCCTCCATTCAGCCTCATTCTCCTGCCTGTCGGGCCGTGGCGTCATTGGCCACATGCCCCCGATCACGTTTTTTTTGCTTAGCCAACCTAAGGTTAGTGGTATAACTAACGAGTTAAAGTTAATCGTTTGAACAAAACCTCGATACGGAAATCAGCACGCGCGTTAATTTCCACCACCATCTTTAAACGTGATTGCTCAGGGATAATGGCTATGAAAAACGAGTGGTTTGCCGCCAGAGAGCTTACCGGCATTGCAGGACTGCCCTCCTCGCCGCAGGGAATCAATTTGATGGCCCGCCGCGAAGGCTGGATCAGTCGCCGCCGAAAAGGCGTGCAGGGCAAAGCGGTGGAATACCACATCAATAGCCTGCCGATCGGCGCGCGCAGCCTGTTGGTACTGCAAGAAGATCCCGCTGAATATCAGCTTGAACGCCAGGATCCGCTGGCAGTCTGGGTTGAGTATTACTATCACATGAGCGAAAGCGAGCGCGAGAAAGTACTCACCTTCCTGATGCGTGAAGGGATCGACAGCCTGCTGGCGCTGATTGCTGCCGAAGAATAACGCGGCTACTCGTCAGTGTCCGTTGACGGCACCCAACCCTGGTTATGCCACAGATGCAGAGTGGCGTAAGAGCGCCAGGGCCGCCAGCGTTCGGCATAGTTTTCAATCTGGCGTGGCGTCATCCCAGGAAAGCGCTGCTTGATCAGATAATCCCCTGTCAGAAACACGTCCGGCCATGACCAGGCGCGCATCGCGATGTAACAGGCCGTCCAACTGCCAATCCCCGGCAACGCGGTCAGCGCCTTGATCCCTTGCTCAATATCCAGCACGTTTTCCAACTGCAGCCGCCCTTCGGTGACCGCCCGTGCGATGGCGATCAGCGCCGCTGCGCGTTTCAGCTGCACCCCCAGCGGGCGCAGTTCCTCGGGTTGCAACCGCGCCACCTGTTCGGCATTGGGGAACACATGAGTAATGCCGGCGTAAGGCTGTTCCAGCGGCGTTCCCCAGCGTTCAGCCATGCGTCCGGCAAAGGTCGCCGCCATCTTGACGCTGACCAACTGCCCAAGCACCGCCCGGGTCGCCTGTTCAAAGCCGTTGACGCAGCCGGGCAAACGCAGGCCCGGCGCATCGGCGGCAAGCCGCCCCAAGGCCTGGACGATCAGATCTGGCGCCGCGTCCAGATCAAACAGCTGCCGGATGCGACGCAGCACTTCCGTGGTCACCCGGCTGAGGGCGGGGGCAATCTCCACCCGCACTCGATTGCGGCTCTCTTCCGGCTGCACGCTGACCCAGCCGTGATAATCAATGCCGCCCTGGGTGATGGCGATCGCCCGCAGATACTGTTGCCCTTCCACCTTTTCGACTCCGCTCACCGCACGGGTTTGCAAAAAACTCAGCATACGTGGCCAGTCATAGGGCGGACGGTAACCCAGATGAAAGACCAGCCCGCTGGCGACGGTGCGTTCATTACGGCCGCTGCTGCTGCGCAGCGCCGAGGGGATCAGCCGGTAGCGTGCCTTAAACAACTCGTTGAAACGCCGCAGGCTGCCGAAACCGGCGGCAAACGCCACCTCACTTAGCGGCATATCGGTATCCGCCAGCAGCCTTTTGGCCTGTAACAGGCGGTGCGACTGGGCATAATCAATCGGTGACGCGCCAAACTGATCGGCAAAGATACGCCGCAGGTGGCGGTCGGAAATGCCCAACCGCGCGGCCAGTTGCTCACAGCTATGCTCCGACAGATAGCCCTGTTCAATCAACTGTACCGCCACCTGGGCATAGCGATTGCCCAGATCAATCAACGCCAGCCCCGGCGCCAACTCCGGCCGGCACTTCAGGCAGGGGCGAAACCCGGCCAGCTCCGCCGCCGCCGCGCTAGGGTAAAAGGTACAGTTCTCGATTTTCGGCGTGCGGGCACTGCACACCGGGCGGCAATAAATACCGGTCGAAGAAACGCCGACAAAAAAGCGGCCGTCGAATTTACGATCGCGCGCACTCAGTGCCTGATACAGCGCCTGTTGTTGGTTTTTCATGGCTAGGCTCGGGGTCAGTTTTTTGTTCATTATGCGACTCGGCTGGTGCGCTGACGTGCGGGATTCGGACATTAAGTTAAGCACGCGCTCCCGTTAGTCGCTAAAATTTTCGTCAGTTATGCGCTGGCACGTTGCCCGAGGGACAAGTCTCGGGTAAAGTCGCCCCCCTTCATCGGCATGGGGAGTGAGAAAAGACATGTTTATTGGATTCGATTACGGAACGGCCAACTGTTCCGTTGCAGTGATGCGTGATAACGGCCCCGAGCTGCTGACGTTGGAAAACAACGAACCCTATCTGCCGTCGATGCTGTGCGCACCGACGCGTGAAGCCGTGAGCGAGTGCTTGCACCGTCACTGGCAAGTGCCCACCGGCAGCGAAGAGAACCAGCAACTGCTGCGCCGGGCAATCAACTACAACCGTGAAGAAGACATCCCGGTCGCCAGCAACAGCGTGCTCTTCGGCCTGCAAGCGCTGGCACACTACGTTGAAGATCCGGAAGAGGTGTATTTTGTTCGTTCACCGAAATCCTTCCTCGGCGCCAACGGCCTGAAGCCACAGCAGATCGCGCTGTTTGAAGATCTGGTGTGTGCCATGATGTTCCACATCAAGCGCCAGGCGGAAAACGTCCTGCAGGACAGCATCAGTCAGGCGGTCATCGGTCGCCCGATCAACTTCCAGGGCATGGGCGGTGAAGATGCCAACCAGCAGGCGCAGGGCATTTTGCAACGCGCTGCCGAGCGTGCCGGGTTCAAAGACATTGAATTCCAGTTCGAGCCGGTCGCGGCAGGGCTGGACTTCGAAGCCACGCTGACCGAAGAGAAAACCGTGCTGGTGGTAGACATCGGCGGCGGTACCACCGACTGCTCGGTACTGCTGATGGGGCCACAATGGCGTGACCGTGCCGAACGCCAGCAAAGCCTGCTGGGGCACAGCGGTTGCCGCGTGGGCGGTAACGACCTGGATATCATGCTGGCATTCAAACAGCTGATGCCACTGTTCGGCATGGGCGGCGAAACCGGCAAGGGTATCGCCCTGCCTGCGCTGCCTTACTGGAACGCCGTCGCCACCAACGACGTGCCGGCGCAGAACGACTTTTACAGCGTCGCCAACGGCCGCATGCTGCGCGATCTGATCCGCGATGCCGCCGAGCCGGAAAAGGTCAAACGCCTGCTGAAAGTTCACCAGCAACGTCTGAGCTACCGTTTGGTGCGCGCGGCGGAGGAGAGTAAAATCGCCCTGTCCGCACAGCAAAACATCAGCGCACCGCTGGCTTTCGTCCAGGCTGATTTGACGGAAACCATCAGCCAGGATCAGCTTGCCGAAGCTATTTCGCAGCCGCTACTGCGCATTCAGGAACAGGTCAGCGCCGCACTGGCCAGCAGCCAGACCGCGCCACAGGTGATTTATCTCACCGGCGGCAGCGCACGTTCACCGCTGCTGCGCGCCGCGCTGCAACAGCAGTTGCCGGGCATTCCTATCGTCGGGGGCAACGATTTTGGCTCGGTCACCGCCGGGCTGGCACGCTGGGCGCAAACGCTGTTCCGTTAATCGTCCGAGGGCGCGGCCTGCCGCGCCCCTGGTCATTGGAGGTCAGTGATGTATGAAATACTCCCCCTGGAAAGCGACCGGTTGCTGTTGCGCGCCTGGCGCGACCAAGATCTGCCGGCATTCGCCGCCCTCAACGCCGATCCCCAGGTGATGCGTTATTTCCCTGCCCCGCTGACAGCCGAACAAAGCTACGCGCAGGCTGAAAAAATTCGTCAATTCATGCAGCAAAACGGTTGGGGTTTGTGGGCGGTGGAAGAAAAAGACGGCGCGCCTTTTATCGGTTTTGTCGGGCTGGCGATCCCGGCGGACGATCTGCCCTGCTCTCCCTGCGTAGAAATCGGCTGGCGGTTAGCGGCAGCGCACTGGGGAAAAGGCTACGCCACTGAGGCCGCCCGTACCGCACTGTGCTACGCTTTCGAACGGCTGGATTTAGCTGAAGTAGTGTCTTTTACCGCCGAAAACAACGGGCCATCACGCCGGGTTATGGAACGTATTGGCATGAGCTCCAACGGTGAAAACTTCCTGCATCCACGGTTGCCGCAGGGCCATCCGCTGCAAAAACATGTCCTGTATCGGCTGGCACAACAAAACTGGCGGGAGCAACAATGCTGATCGTTTTTTCCGGTCTGCCGGGCAGCGGTAAAACTACACTGGCGCGAGCGCTGGCTAGCGCATTACCCGCAATGCATCTGCGAATCGATACCCTTGAACAAGCGATCCGCAACAGCGGATCTCTGGCCAATGACATTGGCCCGGCGGGATATTTTGCCGCTTATGGCGTCGCCGAAGATAACCTGCGCCTGGGTCACACCGTGATTGCCGACTCAGTCAATCCGCTGCCGGTCACGCGTGAGGACTGGCATAGCGTTGCACTACGGGCTGGCACTGCCTGCCTGGATATTGAAGTGGTCTGTTCCAACCGCACGGAACACCGCCGACGAGTCGAAACCCGCGACGGTGATATTGCCGGGTTACGGTTGCCCAATTGGGAAAGTGTCACCGCCCATGATTACACGCCCTGGAGCACACCGGTGGTGACGATTGATACCGCTGGGCGCACCGTTGAAGCCTGCCTGACGCAGTTGCTGTCATTGATTAACGCCGTGCGCAGCTAACCCGATTACCAGGCGCTGGCCTGGTTCAGGGTGCTGATATCCTCAGCATCCAACCGCAGACGGGTAGCGCTAACCAACTCATCCAACTGCGTTAACGAGGTTGCGCTGACGATCGGTGCAGTAATGCTCGGCCGCGCTATCAGCCAGGCCAATGAAACCTGCGCGGGTGAAGTCTGGTGCTTCGCCGCAACGCTATCCAACGCCGTCAGAATTTTTAAACCGCGCGGATTAAGATATTGCCCAATCACTCTGTCGCCACGCTGGCTCTTGCCGATATCTTGCTCGCTACGATATTTGCCGGTCAGGAAACCGCTGGCCAGCGAGAAGAAGTTAATCACGCCCAGTCCATGGCGCTGCGCCACCGCCTCCAGCCCCTGCTCATAGCCTTCTCGCGCATACAGGTTATATTCCGGCTGCAGGGTTTCGTAACGCGCCAACCCTTCCCGCTCGCTGACGTTCAGTGCTTCTTCCAGACGATCGGCCTGATAGTTGGAAGCGCCTATCGCTCGCACCTTGCCGGCCTTGATCAGCGCATCAAACGCCGCCAGAGTTTCTGCCAGTGGCGTGTCCCGGTCGTCATCATGCGATTGATAAAGGTCGATATAATCGGTCTGCAAACGGCGCAGTGAATCCTCAACCGCCTGCTGGATATAGCGCGGCGACAGCCCCTGTTTGCCTTCGCCCATCGGCTTGCCCACTTTGGTGGCAATGATGACCTGGTCGCGCTTACCGGTTTTTTTCAGCCATTGTCCAATGGTGGTCTCCGACTCTCCGCCCTGATTGCCCGGCGCCCAACTGGAATACACGTCGGCGGTATCGATGAAATTGAGCTGGTTCTCCACCAGCGCATCCAGCAGGCTAAATGAGGTTTCGCGATCGGCAGTCCAACCAAACACGTTACCGCCGAAGGTCAATGCCGGTACTTTAATGCCCGAACGGCCCAGTTCTCTGTTGCTCATTGTATGCTCCAAGGGAATTAATGATTCGCAGGGTAATTATTAGCGCCAAACCGAGAAATAGGCCAAAACGTATTGGCTATAAGCCGAACCCATTCACTTATAAACATAGTCAATTTGTATCCTATAGCTTTCAAATTGCAGCTAGGCGGCAAAGGCAGGAGTCCCCATGAGCTTACTTAGGTAAGTGATTGGGGTGAGTGCATGCAGCTAACAACGCTGCGGTTTGAAAGATGACGGATATATTTGGACAATGCTGACGGTTACTCCATATTTCCTTCATTTTTATGCCGTCTTGACTGGCTAAACTAGTATCCTGTAAGGAGTGTAACTTTTTTGGCAATGAGTGCCCGCACGCCTGCCTTTTGGAGATATTTTCACCACCATGATTGCAAAAAACCCACGTCGTTCACTGATACTGCGCCTGCTGGTGGTGGTCATTGTGGCTATTGCCGCCGTGCTGATTTGGCGTCACTTCCGCGCTGCGCAACCTGCCACGGATGCTGCACCGCATGCGCGCCACGCAGGTAAAGGCCAGGCGGCCGCTGGCCGACGTGGGGCACCGATGTCACCGGTACAGGCCGCGACCGTCACGCAGCAGACGGTACCGCGCTATCTGTCCGGACTGGGCACCGCCACCGCCGCCAACACCGTGACCGTAACCAGCCGGGTTGATGGCCAACTGATGGCGATCCACTTTACCGAAGGCCAACAGGTCAAGGCCGGCGATCTGCTGGTGGAAATCGACCCGCGCCCGTTTGAAGTGCAACTGACTCAGGCGTTGGGGCAACTGGCAAAAGACCAGGCCACGCTCGCTAATGCCCGGCGCGATTTGGCGCGTTACCAGCAACTGGCGAAAACCAATCTGGTTTCGCGGCAGGATCTGGATACCCAACTGTCATTGGTGCAACAGACTGAGGGCGCGATCAAGGCCGATCAGGGCACGGTGGACAGCGCCAGACTACAAATCACCTACAGTCGCATCACCGCGCCGATCGACGGTCGCGTCGGCCTGAAACTGGTGGATGTCGGCAATTACATCACCAGCGGCAGCACCACCGGCATTGTGGTGATCACCCAAACTCATCCTATCGACGTGGTGTTTACCCTGCCGGAAGCCAATATCAGCGACTTGATCAAAGCGCAAAAAGCCGGCCCGGTTAGCGTCGAAGCCTGGGATCGCACCAACCAAAATCAACTGGCCACCGGTTCATTACTGAGCCTGGATAACCAAATCGACACCACCACCGGCACCATCAAACTCAAGGCGCGTTTCACCAACGAGGACGATGCGCTGTTTCCCAACCAGTTTGTGAATGCACGTTTGAAGGTGGCGACGCTGCACGATGCCATGGTCATCCCGACCGCAGCGCTACAGATGGGCAACGAAGGCAACTTCGTCTGGACCCTGAGTGAAGAGAACAAAGTCAACAAACACCTGGTCACCACCGGCATGCAGGATAGCCAACAGGTGGTGATCACCGCCGGCCTGAACGTCGGCGATCGGGTGGTGACCGACGGTATTGATCGTCTGACCGAAGGCATGCAGGTAGAAGTGGTGACGCCGCAGGCGGCTTCGGCAGCGACTAAACCGAGCCAACCAACTCGCGCTCAGGGGAAATCCTGATGCAGGTGATGCCACCTAACCCCGGCGGCGGCCCATCCCGCCTGTTTATTCTGCGCCCGGTCGCGACCACGCTGTTGATGGTGGCGATCCTGCTGGCGGGGATTATCGGTTATCGCGCACTGCCGGTTTCCGCCCTGCCGGAAGTTGACTATCCGACCATTCAGGTGGTCACGCTGTACCCCGGTGCCAGCCCGGACGTAGTCACTTCGGCCATTACCGCCCCGCTGGAGCGCCAGTTTGGCCAGATGTCCGGCCTGAAACAGATGGCATCGCAAAGCTCCGGCGGCGCCTCGGTAGTGACGCTGCAATTCCAGCTTGAACTGCCGCTCGACGTCGCCGAACAGGAAGTACAGGCGGCGATCAACTCCGCCACCAACCTGTTACCCAGCGATCTGCCCTACCCGCCGATCTACAGCAAGGTTAACCCTGCCGATCCACCGATCCTGACGCTGGCCGTGACTTCATCCGCCATGCCGATGACTCAGGTGGAAGACATGGTGGAAACCCGCGTAGCGCAGAAAATATCGCAGGTCACCGGCGTCGGGCTGGTCACAATCTCCGGCGGTCAGCGGCCGGCGGTGCGCGTAAAACTTAATGCCGCGGCCGTTGCCGCCTACGGCCTGGACAGCGAAACCATCCGCACCGCCATCAGCAATGCCAACGTCAACTCCGCCAAAGGTAGCCTGGATGGCCCGACGCGCTCGGTCACGCTGTCCGCCAACGATCAGATGAAGTCCGCCGACGATTACCGCCAACTGATTGTCGCCTACCAAAACGGCGCGGCGATCCGCCTGCAGGATATCGCCACCATCGAACAAGGCGCAGAAAATACCCGGCTGGCGGCCTGGGCCAACAAACAACCGGCCATTGTGCTGAACATCCAGCGTCAGCCGGGGGTGAACGTGATCACCACCGCCGACAGCATCCGCGAGATGCTGCCCCAGTTGATCAAAAGCCTGCCAAAATCGGTCGACGTCAAGGTACTGACCGATCGCACCACCACCATTCGCGCCTCGGTCAGCGACGTGCAGTTCGAACTGCTGTTGGCGGTGGCACTGGTGGTGATGGTGATTTATGTATTCCTGCGCAACGTACCGGCCACCATTATTCCGAGCGTCGCGGTACCGCTGTCGTTGATCGGTACCTTTGCCGCCATGTACTTCCTCGGCTTCTCCATTAACAACCTGACGCTGATGGCATTGACCATCGCCACCGGGTTTGTGGTCGATGACGCCATCGTGGTGATTGAGAACATTTCGCGCTATATCGAAAAGGGGGAAAAACCGCTCGATGCGGCGTTGAAAGGGGCCGGTGAAATCGGCTTCACCATCATTTCACTGACCTTCTCGTTGGTGGCAGTGCTGATCCCGCTGCTGTTTATGGGGGATATCGTCGGCCGACTGTTCCGCGAGTTTGCCGTGACGCTGGCGGTGGCGATTTTGATTTCCGCCGTGGTTTCGCTGACGCTGACGCCAATGATGTGCGCACGCATGCTGAGCCACGAATCGCTGCGTAAGCAGAACCGTTTTTCCGCGGCTTCCGAGCGTTTCTTTGATCGGGTTATCGCCCGCTACGGCAAATGGCTGAAAACGGTGCTCAACCACCCGTGGCTGACGCTCGGCGTGGCGTTCAGCACGCTGCTGCTCACCGTCTTGCTGTACCTGCTGATCCCGAAAGGTTTCTTCCCGGTGCAGGACAACGGCATCATTCAGGGCACGCTGGAAGCACCGCAGTCGGTGTCGTTCAGCAATATGGCCGAGCGCCAACAGCAGGTGGCAGCAGAAATTCTCAAGGATCCGGCGGTGGAAAGCCTGACGTCGTTTGTCGGCGTCGACGGCACCAACGCCACGCTCAACAGCGGCCGTTTGCAGATCAACCTCAAGCCCTTAAGCGAACGCAGCGAGCGTATTCCGGCCATCATCACCCGACTGCAACAGATGAGTACCCAGTTCCCCGGTGTGAAGCTGTATCTGCAGCCGGTACAGGATCTGACCATCGATACTCAAGTCAGCCGCACCCAATACCAGTTCACCCTGCAGGCGATGTCGCTGGACGATCTCAGTCTGTGGGTACCGAAACTGATGGCGGAACTGCAACAAACGCCGCAGTTGGCGGACGTGACCAGTAACTGGCAGGATCAGGGCCTGGTGGCCTATGTCAATGTCGATCGCGATTCGGCCTCTCGCCTCGGCATCAGCATGAGCGACGTGGATAATGCGCTGTACAACGCCTTCGGTCAGCGGTTGATCTCCACCATTTACACCCAGGCCAACCAGTACCGCGTGGTGCTGGAACATGACGTCAGCACTACGCCAGGGCTGGCGGCGCTGAACGATATCCGTCTGACCAGCAGCAACGGCACCATAGTGCCACTGAGCACCATCGCCAAAATTGAACAGCGCTTCGGGCCGCTGTCGGTTAACCATCTGGATCAATTCCCGGCGGCCACCATCTCCTTTAACGTCGCAGGAAATTATTCCCTCGGTGAAGCGGTTGACGCCATCACTCTGGCAGAAAAAAACCTCAACCTGCCGAAAGACATCACCACCCAATTCCAGGGCGCGACGCTGGCGTTCCAGGCAGCGCTGGGCGGCACCTTATGGCTGATCCTCGCGGCAGTAGTCGCGATGTATATCGTGCTGGGCGTGCTGTATGAGAGCTTTATTCACCCGGTGACCATTTTGTCCACCCTGCCCACCGCCGGGGTCGGTGCCTTACTGGCGTTGATGATGGCCGGCAGCGAACTGGACGTGATTGCCATTATCGGCATCATCCTGCTGATCGGCATCGTGAAGAAAAACGCCATTATGATGATCGACTTTGCCCTGGCCGCCGAGCGGGAACAGGGAATGACGCCGTATGACGCAATTTATCAGGCCTGCCTGCTGCGTTTTAGGCCAATCCTGATGACCACGCTGGCCGCGTTACTGGGCGCACTGCCGCTGATGCTCAGCACCGGCGTCGGCGCGGAGCTGCGCCACCCACTCGGAGTCTGTATGGTCGGCGGGCTGGTGATGAGCCAGATCCTGACGTTGTTCACCACGCCGGTGATCTACCTGCTGTTTGACAAGCTGGCGCGCAATACCCGCCGTCAGCCGGATGCGCAGGAGCTGCCGTGAAATTCTTCGCCCTGTTTATCTATCGGCCGGTCGCCACCACTCTGCTGACATTGGCTATCGCCATCAGCGGCGTGATCAGCTTCAGCCTGCTGCCAGTCTCGCCGCTGCCGCAGGTCGACTACCCGGTGATTTCGATCAGCGCTTCGCTGCCGGGTGCCGATCCAGAGACCATGGCCTCGTCGGTGGCGACGCCGCTGGAACGGGCGCTGGGCCGCATTGCCGGGGTCAATGAGATGACCTCGATGAGTTCCCTGGGCAGCACCCGGGTGATTCTGCAGTTCGATCTCGATCGTGATATCAACGGCGCCGCGCGTGACGTGCAGGCAGCGATTAACGCCGCACAAAGCCTGTTGCCCACCGGCATGCCAAGCCGCCCCAGCTACCGTAAGGTCAACCCGTCCGACGCGCCGATCATGATCCTCACGCTAACCTCGGATACCTACAACCAGGGCCAACTCTACGATTTTGCCTCTACCCAATTGGCGCAAAAAATCGCCCAGACCGAAGGGGTGGGTGACGTTTCGGTCGGCGGCAGCTCGCTGCCTGCGGTGCGGGTCGAACTCAACCCAAGCGCCCTGTTCAATCAGGGCATATCGCTCGATGCGGTGCGCCAGACCATCAGCAATGCCAACGTACGCAGGCCACAAGGGTCGGTGGAAAATCAACAGCAGCGCTGGCAGCTCCAGGCCAATGACGAGCTGAAAACCGCCGAGGCCTATCGGCCGCTGATTATCCACTACAACAACGGTTCGGCGGTGCGCCTGAGCGACGTGGCCAAGGTTAACGATTCGGTGCAGGATGTCCGCAACGCCGGGATGACCAACGCCAAACCGGCGATTATTCTGGCCATCAGCCGGGCGCCGGACGCCAATATCATTGAAACCGTCGATCGCATTCGCGCCGAACTGCCCACGCTGCAAAACAATATTCCGGCGTCGATCCAATTGAATATCGCCCAGGATCGCTCACCGACCATCCGCGCCTCACTGGCCGAGGTCGAACAGTCGCTGGTGATCGCCATTGGGCTGGTGATCCTGGTGGTGTTCATCTTCCTGCGTTCCGGCCGCGCTACGCTGATCCCGGCGGTAGCAGTGCCGGTCTCGCTGATCGGCTCCTTCACCGCCATGTATCTGTGCGGCTTCAGTCTGAATAACCTGTCGCTGATGGCACTGACCATCGCTACCGGCTTCGTGGTCGACGACGCTATCGTGGTGCTGGAGAATATTTCCCGCCACATCGAGGCCGGCATGAAACCCATTAATGCGGCGCTGGTCGGGGTGCGTGAAGTGGGCTTCACCGTGCTGTCGATGAGCGTGTCGCTGGTGGCAGTGTTTATTCCGCTGCTGCTGATGGAAGGCCTGCCTGGCCGCCTGTTCCGCGAGTTCGCCGTCACCCTGTCGGTGTCGATCGGGCTGTCGCTGATTATCTCGCTGACGCTGACGCCGATGATGTGCGCCTACCTGCTGCGCCACCAGCCGCCGCGCTCGCAGCGGCGCATTCGCGGCTTCGGTAAAATGCTGTTGGCGTTGCAAAAGGGTTATGGCCGTTCGCTGAGTTGGGTGCTTGGCCACTCGCGCTGGGTGCTGGCGGTGTTTCTGGCCACCATCGCGCTCAACGTGTGGCTGTACGTCAGTATTCCAAAAACCTTTTTCCCGGAACAGGATACCGGCCGGCTGATGGGCTTTATCCAGGCCGATCAGAGCATTTCCTTCCAGGCTATGCGCGTTAAGCTGGAAGATTTCATGAAAATCGTGCGTGAAGATCCGGATGTGGAAAACGTCACCGGTTTCACCGGTGGCTCACGCACCAATAGCGGCTCGATGTTTATCTCGTTGAAACCCCTGTCGGTGCGCAGCGATGATGCACAGAAAGTGATCGCCCGCCTGCGCGCCAAATTGGCCAAAGAGCCGGGTGCCAGCCTGTTCCTGATGGCAGTGCAGGATATTCGCGTCGGCGGCCGACAGGCTAACGCCAGCTATCAGTACACTTTGATGGCGGATGACCTCGCTGCGCTGCGCGAATGGGAACCGAAGATCCGCACCGCGCTGGCCGCGCTGCCGGAGCTGGCGGACGTCAACTCCGATCAGCAGGACAAAGGCTCGGAAATGGACCTGGTTTACGATCGCGAAACCATGGCCCGTTTGGGGATTTCGGTCTCCGATGCCAATAACCTGCTGAATAACGCCTTCGGCCAGCGCCAGATTTCGACCATCTATCAGCCGCTCAATCAGTACAAGGTGGTGATGGAAGTCGCACCGCCCTATACCCAGGACGTCAGTTCGCTGGACAAGATGTTCGTGATCAACAGCGACGGCAAGGCGATCCCACTGTCCTACTTCGCCAGTTGGCGACCGGCCAATGCACCGCTGTCGGTCAACCATCAGGGGCTGTCCGCCGCCTCGACCATCTCGTTTAACCTGCCGGATGGCAGTAGCCTGTCGGACGCCACCGCCGGTATAGAACGCACCATGACCGCACTCGGCGTGCCCGCAACCGTGCGAGGGGCCTTTGCCGGTACCGCGCAGGTATTCCAGGAAACGTTGAAATCCCAGTTGCTGCTGATCGCCGCCGCCATCGCCACGGTGTATATCGTGCTCGGCATCCTCTACGAAAGCTATATTCACCCGCTGACCATTCTGTCCACCCTGCCTTCTGCCGGGGTCGGCGCACTGCTGGCGCTGGAGTTGTTCGGCGCGCCGTTCAGCCTGATCGCATTGATTGGCATTATGCTGCTGATCGGCATTGTGAAGAAAAATGCCATCATGATGGTCGACTTTGCCCTGGATGCACAACGCAACGGCGGTATCAGCGCACATGACGCGATTTTCCAGGCTTGCCTGCTGCGTTTCAGGCCGATCATGATGACCACACTGGCGGCGCTTTTTGGCGCACTGCCATTGGTGTTGACCCACGGCGACGGCGCAGAGTTACGTCAACCGCTCGGTATCACCATCGTGGGTGGCCTGATCGTCAGCCAATTGCTGACGCTCTACACCACCCCGGTGGTTTACCTGTATTTTGACCGGCTGCAGATGAAGTTCCGTCGCGGCAAGAAACTGGATCCTTTGCCCCAATAATGGCTGATTGATGCTTATAAAACACACCGCCTCGGTACAGTGGCAACTCTGGATTGTGGCATTCGGCTTTTTTATGCAGACGCTGGACACCACCATCGTCAACACCGCCCTGCCGTCGATGGCCGTCAGCCTGGGAGAGAACCCGCTGCGCATGCAGTCGGTGATCGTCTCCTATGTGCTGACGGTGGCAGTAATGTTGCCTGCCAGCGGCTGGCTGGCGGATCGGGTTGGCGTCCAGCGAGTGTTCTTCAGCGCCATCGTGCTGTTCACGCTGGGGTCGATTCTGTGTGCCCGTTCAGAAACGCTGAACGAATTGATCGCCTCACGCGTGGTTCAGGGCATCGGGGGAGCAATGATGGTGCCGGTCGGTCGGTTGACAGTGATGAAAATCGTCCCGCGCGAACAGTATATGGCGGCGATGACCTTCGTCACCCTGCCCGGCCAAATCGGCCCGCTGATGGGGCCGGCGCTGGGTGGTTTTTTGGTGCAGTACGCCAGCTGGCACTGGATTTTCCTGATCAATATTCCGGTGGGGATCGCCGGGGCCATCGCCACGCTGCTGCTGATGCCCAACTACCGCATGCAGACCCGGCGCTTCGACATCAGCGGCTTTATACTGCTGGCAGTCGGGATGGCGACGCTGACGCTGGCGCTTGACGGCCACAAAGGCATGGGGCTGTCCGCTACCGCCATCGCCGGGCTGGTGGTGGCTGGCATAGCGGCGCTAGCGGGATACTGGTGGCATGCACACGGCAACAGCCGGGCCCTGTTCTCGCTGCGGCTGTTCAAAACCCGGACCTATAAGGTCGGGCTGACAGCCAGCCTGCTGGGCCGTATCGGCAGCGGCATGCTGCCGTTTATGACGCCGCTGTTTATGCAGGTCGGGATGGGCTTTTCCCCGTTCCACGCAGGGCTGATGATGATCCCGATGATCATCGGCAGCATGGGGATGAAACGCATAGTGGTACGAGTGGTTAACCGTTTTGGGTACCGCAACGTGCTGGTAGCCGCGACGCTGATGCTGGCGCTGATCAGCCTGAGTTTCCCGCTGGTGGCCATGCTCGGCTGGATCTGGCTGCTGCCGGTGGTGCTGTTCTTCCAGGGCATGGTTAACTCACTGCGTTTCTCGGCGATGAATACCCTGACGCTGAAAGATTTACCGGACCGGTTGGCCAGCAGCGGCAACAGCCTGCTGTCGATGGTGATGCAACTGTCGATGAGCCTTGGCGTCAGTATCGCCGGTATTCTGATCGGCAGCTTCGCCCATCATCAGGTGGTCACCGACAGCCCGGCTATCCACAGCGCGTTTATTTACAGCTACTGCTGCATGGCATTAATCATCGCCCTGCCCGCGTTGGCCTTCGCCCGCGTCCCGGCTGATACCACCACTAACCGTACGCTGACCAAAGAGCCGGGCACAGGCTCCACGAGGTTGCAACAATGAAAATAGGCATTACCGGTAAACTGTTCATGGCGATTTTCGCCACCTGCATGCTGGTGTTAATCACCATGCACTGGGGTGTGCGTGTCAGCTTCGAACGCGGGTTTATCGACTACATCAAGAACAGTAACGAGCAGCGCATCAACATGCTGAGTGAAGCGCTGGAAGAACAATACAGTCACCACGGTAACTGGGTCTTTCTGCGCAATAACGATCAGGTGGTTTACCAGATCATGCGTTCGTTCGAACAAAACAGCGACAGCAGCCACAATCTGCCGCCCAAGGGCTGGCGTACCCAGTTCTGGGTGGTGGACAGCCAGTTTAACCGGCTGGTGGGGCATTCCGGCCCGCTGCCAAAGGAAGGCCCGCGTCATCCCATCCGCTACAACAATGAAATTGTCGGCTGGGTGCTCACCACCCCGGTAGAGAGGCTGACGCGCAATACCGACATCAACTTCGACCTACAGCAAAGACGCACCAGTTGGATGATTGTCGCCCTCTCCACCCTGTTGGCTGCGGCGGTGACCTGGCTGATGTCGCGCGGATTACTGGCGCCGGTCAAACGCCTGGTAGCGGGTACCCATCGGCTGGCGGCGGGAGATTTCAGCACCCGCGTGGCGGTCAGCAGCCAGGATGAACTGGGGCGACTGGCGCTGGACTTTAACCAGCTTGCCACCTCACTGGAAAAAAATGAGCAGATGCGACGCGCCGTGATGGCCGACGTCTCGCACGAATTACGCACCCCGCTGGCGGTGTTGCGCGGCGAACTCGAAGCCTTGCAAGATGGCGTGCGTCAGCCCACCCCGGCCTCACTCAGCTCACTGCTGGCGGAAGTCGCCACCCTGACCAAGCTGGTCGATGACCTGCATCAACTGTCGTTATCCGATCTCGGCGCGCTCGCCTACCGTAAATCACCGCTCGACTGTGTGCACCTGCTGCAAGTTGCGGTCGCCAGCTTCCGCGACCGGTTCCACGCTAAAGGGCTGGAGATCGTGACACTGCTACCAGAGCAGGCACCGCTGTTTGGCGATCCCGACAGGCTTAACCAACTGTTTAATAACCTGCTGGAAAACAGCCTGCGTTATACCGACGCCGAGGGTAAGCTGGAGATCGGTGCAGAATCGTTGCCGGGCCGCCTGCTAATCTATTGGCAGGACAGCGCACCGGGCGTCAATGACGAGCAGCTGGCACTCATTTTTGAACGCTTCTACCGTACCGAAGGTTCGCGTAATCGCGCCAGCGGCGGTTCCGGACTGGGGCTATCGATCTGTCAAAACATAGTGGAAGCACACAACGGGAAGATCTACGCACAGCACTCGCCTTTGGGCGGCGTGCGGATTACTGTAGAATTCGCCACCCCGGTAATGAATAAGGCGTCATGATGGAAACCCAGAACCAGCCGTTGCAAATTATGATTGTTGAAGATGAACCCAAGCTCGGCCAACTGCTGGTGGACTACCTGCAGGCTGCGGGATACGCCACGCACTGGCTGACCAATGGCAGTGAGGTGGTGCCGGCGGTACATGCCCATTCCCCTGCCTTGATCCTGCTGGATTTGATGCTGCCGGGCAGCGACGGGTTAACGGTTTGCCGCGAGTTGCGCCGCTTTACCGATATTCCGGTGGTGATGGTGACGGCGAAAATCGAGGAGATCGATCGCCTGCTGGGGCTGGAGATCGGCGCAGATGATTACATCTGTAAACCTTACAGCCCGCGTGAAGTGGTCGCCAGGGTGAAAACCATTCTGCGCCGTTGTTACCGCCCGTTAGATAATACGCAGGAAGAAACCCAGCTTCACATTGATGAACCGCGCTTTCAGGCCAGCTATCAGGGCCAAATGCTGGATCTCACCCCGGCAGAGTTTCGCCTGCTGAAAACGCTGGCCAGCCAGCCGGGCAACGTGTTCTCACGTGAGCAACTGCTGAATAATCTGTATGACGACTACCGGGTCGTCACCGACCGTACCATCGACAGCCATATCAAAAACCTGCGGCGCAAGCTGGAACTGATCGACGGCGAGAAGTCCTTTATCCGTTCGGTGTACGGCGTGGGCTATCGCTGGGAAGCCGAGCCTTGCCGGCTGGTGAATGGGCTTTAAGTCCAGTCTTCCACTGCCAGGCCTGGCACCATGGCGAACGCCTTATCGTTAGTCACAATCGTCGCACCGCGGCTCTGGGCGTGTGCGGCAATAAGCTGATCCAAAGCCCCCATCACCCGCCCGTTTTTTGTCATCTCCGCCCGCATAGCGCCATAGCAATGCGCGGCTTCACTGTCCCAGGCATAGACCGTCACAGAATCAAGGAATGCCGCAACCGTCGCTTTCAGCGTCAGACTCTGCCGTTTGGCGACACCATAGAGCAATTCAGCCTCGGTAATACTGGAAATGCAGACCGCAGAAGGCGGGATCTTTTCCATTAAACCGAGCAGACGAGGGTGCCTGCGAAAGAGCTGGCTGACCGTATTGGTATCAAACATATACATGCTTATTCTTCCCCGGCAAAGGGATCGCGGGTGGCCATCCCCTGCTGACGATCCTCCGCGGTCAGGAAGTCCTGCGGTACCTGCGTTTGTGCGATCATTTGCAGCAGCGGAGCCCAACTATCAGGTTTCGCCGGATATTTCGATAAAATCACGTTTCCCTCCCGATCGCGGCGGATATACACGCGATCTGTATCGAATTCGAATTCCACGGGTAATCTCACCGCCTGATTTCTGCCGTTTTTAAACAGCTTCGCGACTCTTTCCATTTTCATCTCCTCTGACAGGCATAGGCCTAAGCATATGCCTGTTGAGCTTCGATGCCAAGATGCTGCGATCATTTTTTAACCACCACTTGCACAGCGGGCCAACCTTAGCGCGTCATCGCCGCCGGCGAAATACTGCCTTGGCAATAATGCGGCCAGCTGCGCAAACTTTCAGCATCACAATCCGCCATTAGCTTCTCGTGCTACAGCACTTTTCGCTGGCTGAAACTCAACGCCAGCGCAAAAAAATCGCCTGTTTTTTGCGCTATGGTGCGCAAGTCAGGTTTATTAGCCGCCCAATTTCAAGCTATTGGCTACACTTACATCACTTATCGGAACCCACAGGAGAGGAACCATGGCAATCGGTCACTATGAGCTGAAAAAAGCAAAGAATGGACAGTACCACTTCAACCTGAAAGCCAGTAATGGCGAAATCATTCTGGCCAGTGAGATGTACGCCAGCAAGGCCTCGGCGGAGAATGGCATTGCCTCGGTGCAAACCAATTCTCCCCACGAAGCGCAATATGAAATCAAGCACAGCACCAGCAATCAGCCTTACTTTGTGCTGAAAGCCAAAAACCATCAGGTGATCGGCGTCAGCGAAATGTACAGCTCTGAAACTGCTGCAAAAAACGGCATTCAGTCGGTAATCAAAAACGGCCCGAACACCGACGTGCGCGATTTGAGCGCATAACATCATCTGAGCGACGCGCGATGGTCGCCATCGCGCGTTTTTCTTATGACCAGGATCAATCTCCCTGTAATAAATCCGGTTACCTGCTGATTTCTTGCCGCTCTGTCGCTACAATCCCCCGCTTTTACTGCGCCATTTGGTGGTGCGGTACTGACCTGAAATCAGACCGAGACTCATTATGTTTACACCGGAACTCCTCTCCCCGGCGGGGACGCTGAAAAACATGCGTTACGCCTTTGCCTATGGTGCGGACGCCGTTTATGCCGGCCAACCGCGTTACAGCCTGCGGGTGCGCAATAACGAATTCAATCACGAGAATCTGGCACAGGGGATTAACGAAGCCCACGCGCTGGGCAAAAGATTCTACGTGGTGGTGAATATCGCCCCGCACAACGCCAAGCTGAAAACCTTCCTGCGCGATCTTAAACCGGTGATCGACATGGGCCCGGACGCGCTGATCATGTCCGATCCAGGCCTGATCATGATGGTGCGCGAAGCCTTCCCGCAGATGGACATTCATTTGTCGGTACAGGCGAACGCGGTTAACTGGGCGACGGTGAAATTCTGGCAGCAAATGGGGCTGACGCGAGTGATCCTGTCGCGTGAGCTGTCGCTGGAGGAGATCGCCGAGATCCGCACTCAGGTACCGGAAATGGAGCTGGAAATCTTCGTCCACGGTGCCCTGTGCATGGCCTACTCCGGCCGCTGCCTGTTGTCCGGTTATATCAACAAACGCGACCCCAATCAGGGCACCTGCACCAACGCCTGCCGCTGGCAGTACAAAGCGGAAGAAGGCAAAGAGGACGAGACCGGTAACATAGTTCATATGCATGAGCCGATCCCGGTACAAACCGTAGAGCCGACGTTGGGCATCGGTGCGCCGACCGATAAAGTGTTTATGCTGTCCGAAGCGCAAAAACCGGATGAGTACATGAGCGCCTTTGAGGATGAACACGGCACCTACATCATGAACTCGAAGGATTTACGTGCCATCCAGCATGTGGAACGCCTGACTCAGCTCGGCGTGCATTCGCTGAAAATCGAAGGCCGCACCAAATCCTTCTACTACTGCGCACGCACCGCACAAGTCTATCGCCGCGCCATCGACGACGCCGTCGCGGGCAAACCATTCGATCCCACCCTGCTCACCACGCTGGAAGGTCTGGCCCACCGGGGTTACACCGAAGGTTTCCTGCGTCGCCATGTGCACGAAGCCCAGCAAAACTACGATTACGGTTCCTCACTGTCTGAACGCCAGCAGTTTGTCGGTGAATTCACCGGCGTCCGCCGTGACGGTTGGGCAGAAGTGGATGTGAAAAACAAGTTCATGGTCGGCGATAGTGTCGAGATGATGACTCCCGGCGGTAACGTATTGTTTACCCTGGAGAGCATGCAAAATAAGAAAGGTGAAGCGATCGACGTGGCACCGGGCAACGGGCATATCGTTTATTTACCCATTCCGTCAGATATCGATCTCAATTACGCATTGCTGATCCGAAATTTGCCGGAGACCAATAGTCCTGCGGTGTAAAAATTCCGCCCGCTATCTTTTAATGCTGGTTTTTGGCAAATATTAGAATTAGATCACATCAATTAGTGCGCAGCTTGGTTAACATCAGGCTGCTTAAAACTAAGAACGAAAAATATTTGCATAGCAATACTAGGAACCACCTCCTTAGCCGGTCCAATCTCCCTTGGACTGGCTTTTTCTTTGGTTTCAACCCAATATCCGCTATAGCGCCGCCAATATAACCCACCTATTTTCAAAGCGTTATTTTATCTATTTTTATAAAACCTTCCCCCGTAGCGATATAAATATAATGCTACAGCGATTACTTATTTCATTAACAATAATCGCTAACTTATCTAGCTCGCATATCTCAAATTAAGTCAATTATGCAGGAATAATCTCTGCCAGACGGCAACCAGCCAGAATTAACTGAATATTCTGATGGATTGCCACTGATGGGTAGTTTATCGTTGCCCACTATCTGTTTACAGCCGGGAGATATTGGGAATGCATCCACCAGCACCAGCGCTGCTTATCATCAACGGCAAAGGCGCCGGCAACGAAGAAGTTCGCCTGGCGGTACAGAAATTGCGGGATGAGAACCAAACCCTGCACGTTCGCGTCACCTGGGAACAGGGTGACGCCGCGCGCTATGTGCAGGAGGCCTGTCAACTTGGGGTGGCCACACTGATTGCCGGTGGTGGCGATGGCACCATCAATGAGGTGGCTGCAGCATTGGCCGCGTTACCGGCTAAAGGACGGCCGGTATTGGGCATTCTGCCGTTGGGCACTGCCAACGACTTCGCCATGGCCTGCAATATCCCGCTGATGCCGGAACAGGCGCTGCGGTTGGCGGTCAAAGGCCGCGCCGTCCCGATAGATCTGGCAAAAGTTAACGATCAACGCTATTTCATCAATATGGCGACCGGCGGTTTTGGTACCCGAATCACGACCGAAACGCCGGAAAAACTGAAGGCCGCGTTGGGCGGCGTGTCCTACTTTATCCACGGCTTGCTCCGCATGGACACGCTCAAAGCCGATCGCTGCGAGATCCGCGGTCCGGATTTCCATTGGTCCGGTGACGCTTTGGTGATTGGTATCGGTAATGGTAAGCAGGCCGGTGGCGGGCAGCAATTATGCCCGGATGCCCTGATCAACGATGGCCTGCTGCAACTGCGGCTGCTGACTGCTGACGAACTGTTACCGACACTGATCGCCAGCCTGTTTAACGATGAAGAAAACAAAAACGTGATCGGTGCTGCCCTGCCGTGGCTGGAAATCGATGCGCCCCATGAAATGACCTTTAATCTCGACGGCGAACCGCTCAAAGGCAGGCATTTCCGCATTGAAGTGCTGCCGAACGCCATCGAATGCCGTCTGCCCCCCAACTGCGAGCTGCTTGGGCAAACCCAGTCTTCCCAATAACCGCTGAATATAGGGCTCAGCCTGTGCGCTGAGCCCCCTGTTGGTCTTCTGTTCTGCCCCTCTTTTTCCGCGACAAAATGTGATCTTCTCCGGCAAATTCACTAAATCATACTTGTATGGTAGTTAGTTCATGGCGTATTTTTCGTCCATTATGATGCCCCATGGGAACAGGATTAGACGTATGAAGATTATCAACGCAGAGGTTTTTGTGACCTGCCCTGGCAGGAATTTTGTCACGCTGAAGATTACCACTGACGAAGGAATTACCGGCATCGGCGACGCCACCCTGAACGGCCGCGAGCTGCCGGTGGCGTCCTATCTGAAAGATCACGTCTGCCCGCAGTTGATTGGCCGTGATGCCCATCAGATCGAAGACATCTGGCAGTTCTTCTATAAAGGCGCTTACTGGCGGCGCGGGCCGGTCACCATGTCTGCCATCTCCGCCGTAGACATGGCGCTATGGGACATCAAGGGCAAGGCCGCCAACATGCCGCTGTATCAGTTACTCGGCGGCGCATCGCGCACCGGTGTAATGGTTTACTGCCACACCACCGGCCATTCCATCGACGAAGTGCTCGACGACTACGCCAAGCATAAAGAGTTGGGTTTTAAAGCCATTCGCGCCCAGTGCGGCGTGCCGGGCATGAAAACCACCTACGGCATGGCCAAAGGTACAGGGCTGGCTTACGAGCCTGCCACCAAGGGCAACTGGCCGGAAGAACAGCTGTGGTCAACGGAGAAATACCTCGATTTCACCCCCAAACTGTTCGAAGCGGTGCGCAACCGCTTTGGTTTTGATGAGCACTTGCTGCACGACATGCACCACCGCCTGACGCCCATCGAGGCGGCGCGCTTCGGTAAAAGCATTGAGCAGTACCGCCTGTTCTGGATGGAAGACCCAACGCCTGCGGAGAATCAGGAATGTTTCCGCCTGATCCGCCAGCACACCGTCACGCCGATCGCCGTCGGCGAAGTGTTCAACAGCATCTGGGACTGCAAACAGCTGATTGAAGAACAACTGATCGACTATATCCGTACCACCCTCACCCATGCCGGCGGCATTACCGGCATGCGCCGTATCGCCGATTTTGCTTCGCTGTATCAGGTGCGCACCGGGTCACATGGGCCATCCGATCTGTCGCCAATCTGCATGGCTGCGGCGCTGCACTTTGATCTGTGGGTGCCGAACTTCGGTGTCCAGGAATACATGGGTTACTCCGAACAAATGCTTGAAGTGTTCCCACATAGCTGGAGCTTTAACGACGGCTATATGCACCCTGGCAACAAACCGGGGCTGGGCATTGAGTTCGACGAAAAACTGGCCGCCCGTTATCCGTACGAACCGGCTTATCTGCCGGTCGCGCGCCTGGAGGATGGCACCCTATGGAACTGGTAACAGGAGAAAGCGCCATGCAAAGCGTGGTCATTGAACAGCCCGGCCTGCTGGCTATCCAGCAGCGCCCCCTGCCGCAACCGGCGGCCAACGAAGTGCGGGTAAAGGTTAAATTTGCCGGTATCTGTGGTTCTGATGTGCATATTTACCATGGGCATAACCCGTTCGCCCGCTACCCACGAGTGATCGGCCACGAGTTTTTTGGCGTGATTGATCAGGTCGGCAGCGATGTCAGCCCACAGCGGCTCGGTGAACGCGTCTCGGTCGATCCGGTTGTCAGTTGCGGCCATTGCTATCCTTGCTCTATCGGTCGTCCCAACGTCTGCACGGAGCTGCAGGTGATCGGTGTGCATCGCGACGGCGGCTTCAGTGACTACGCCTGTGCCCCAGCGCGCAATGCCTACCCTATTCCGGACAGCATCAGCGATCGCCACGCCGCCATGGTCGAACCCTTCACCATTGCCGCCAATATCACCGCCCATCTGCAGCCCAACGCCGATGATATCGCGTTGATCTACGGGGCCGGGCCGATGGGATTAACGGTGATCCAAACGCTGAAAGGCGTCTACGGCGTGAAACAGGTGATCGTCACCGATCGCATCCATGAACGACTGGTGATGGCACAGGAAAACGGCGCCGACTGGACATTCAATAATGCCGAAGCGTCATTGCCTGCCGAGCTGGAACGGCGCGGTATTCGCCCGACGTTGATCGTCGACGCCGCCTGCCATCCGGCCATTTTGCAAGAGGCGATCAATCTTGCCTCTCCAGCAGCGCGCATCGGCATCATGGGGTTCTCCGGCGATGCCTGCACCATTACCCAACAAAGCATCACCAGTAAAGAGCTGTCGATTTTCTCCTCACGTCTTAACAGTGCACGCTTCCCGCAGGTTATCGATTGGATGGCCAGCGGGAAAATCGACCCGCAGAAACTCATTACTCACTGCGTGCCAGCCAACGAGGTTGAACAGGCGATGCTGATGTTCGAAAAAGATCAGCGCACCTGCTGCAAGGTGTTGCTGCAATTTGACTGATTGATTTACCAGGGCTGAGGGCGGCAGGAAAGCGCCCTCTACAACCATGAAACTTCGCGATTAAAACAACATTAAGTGGAGTGCATTTATGTTTAAAAACCTGCGTTGGACCATCGTATTCCTGCTGTTTATGGTTTACATGATCAACTACCTCGACCGCGTCGCGCTGTCGATCACCGTACCTATGATCGAAAAGGATCTGATGTTGAATGCCGAGCAGTTCGGCATCATCTTTGGCAGCTTCTTCTTCGGTTACGCCATCTTTAACTTTATCGGCGGGCTGGCGGTAGACAAGTTCGGCCCGACGTTGGTACTCGGCATCGCCGTCGGTCTGTGGTCTATCTTCTGTGGCATGACGGCATTAGCCACCGGCTTCTATTCCATGCTGATCCTGCGCGTGCTGTTCGGCATGGCCGAAGGGCCGATCTGCGCCTCCGCCAATAAAATGATCAACGGCTGGTTCCCGAAGAAACAGGCGGCGACCGCGATGGGCCTGCTCAGTGCCGGTTCCCCTTTGGGTGGTGCCGTGGCCGGGCCGATCGTCGGCTACCTGGCGTTGGCGTTCGGCTGGCGGCCGGCGTTTATGATCATCTGCTCGATCGGCATCGTCTGGATGCTGGTGTGGTTCTTCGTGGTGGCGGATAACCCGGCGAAAAGCAAACGCGTCAGCGATAAGGAACTGGCGCTGATTAACCAGATGAAGGAAGAGACCCACAGCGCCGAAGAAGAGCTGAGCAACGCCGCACACGGCCTGGGCTACTACCTGAAACAACCCATCATCCTGGTCACCGCGTTCGCCTTCTTCTGCTACAACTATATTCTGTTCTTCTTCCTGAGCTGGTTCCCGTCTTACCTGGTGCAGGCGCATAACCTGAACATCAAGGAAATGAGCCTCACCACCATGATCCCGTGGATTGTCGGCTTTGTCGGGTTGGCGCTCGGTGGCTATATCTCCGACAAGATTTTCAATATCACCGGCAAGCTGTTGCTGTCACGCAAGATTGTGCTGGTCACCAGCCTGCTGGCGGCGGCTGTCTGCGTGGCGCTGGCAGGTACCGTCAGCAGCGTGGTACCGGCGGTGATGCTGATGTCGGTGTCGATCTTCTTCCTGTACATCACCGGCGCGATTTACTGGGCGATAATCCAGGACGTGGTGCATAAATCCCGGGTCGGTGGCGCCAGCGGCTTTATCCACCTGGTCGGCAGCGTTTCCGGCATCATTGGCCCGGTGGTGACCGGCTACATTGTGCAAAACACCGGCAAGTTCGACAGCGCCTTTATGCTGGCGGGTGGCGTGGCCGCGCTCGGGGCGGTGCTGGTACTGCTGGTGATCAAAGCGCCACGCAATAGCGTGCAACCGCAAATCTCAAAACCCTAACGCATCCGGGGTGGCAAATGTCGCCCCGTTTTCTGCCCCCACTTTCAGGAACTCCAGCATGACACTTTCCAGCAACAGCCTGCTGCCGACGGCAGTTGCGCAACCGGGTTACTCACGCGAAAGGATTAAACCGCGCATCGTGCACCTTGGCTTTGGCGCGTTTTTTCGTGCGCATCAGGCGGTTTACGCCGAAAAACTGGCTAACGAGCACGCCAGCGACTGGGGTTACTGCGTAATCAGCATGCACAACGGCCGGCAAAAAATCGCCGACCTGCAGCAGCAGAATTTGTTGTATACGGTCGCCGAAATGGACAACGACGGCTGGCACGGCCAGGTGATCGGCGTTGTCAGGCAGGCGTTACACCTGCAGGTTGATGGACTGGAAGCCGTGCTCGAGGCCATGGCGCAGCCGGAGGTTGCCATCGTTTCGCTGACCATCAGTGAAAAAGGCTACTGTTACCAGCCTGCCAGCGGCCAGTTACTGGCGGAACATCCTGATATCCAGCATGACATCGCCCACCCGCTGCACCCGCAATCTGCCCCTGGTCTGATCCTGGCCGCACTGCGGAGGCGTAGGCAACGAGGGCTGCCGGCGTTTGCCGTGATGTCCTGCGACAACATGCCGGCCAACGGTCAGGTGACCCGCAACGTGCTCAGCCAGTTGGCTCAGCGGCAGGATGCGGAACTGGCCACCTGGGTCGAACAACAGGTCGCGTTTCCATCAACCATGGTTGACCGCATTGTCCCGGCTGTCACGGCGGAAACACGGCAACACATCGAGGCTTTACTCGGTGGCATCGCCGATCCGGTTGCCGTCGCCTGTGAGCCCTTCCGCCAATGGGTGATCGAAGATAACTTTCCGCAGGGACGTCCGGCATGGGAAAAGACCGGTGCCGAACTGGTCAGCGACGTGCTGCCCTACGAAGAAATGAAGCTGCGGATGCTCAACGGCAGCCATTCGTTTCTCGCTTATCTGGGTTATCTGGCCGGCTATACGCATATCAGCGACTGCATGCAGGACGAAGGTTTCGTTAATGCCGCACGGCACCTGATGCTGGCAGAGCAGGCACCGACGCTGCAGGTCCACGACCTGGATTTGTCGCAATACGCAGACTCACTCCTGGCCCGTTACCGCAATGCCGCGCTAAAGCACCGAACCTGGCAGATCGCCATGGACGGCACGCAGAAACTGCCGCAGCGCATGCTGGACGCCATTCGCTGGCATCTGGCGCACGGCAGCGATTTCAGCTGTCTGGCTTTAGGCGTCGCCGGTTGGATGCGCTACGTCGGTGGCAAGGATGAACAGGGCCGGACGATTGAGATCAGCGATCCCTTAAGTGAACGCCTCGCCGATTTGGTCGGCAACAGCCACGAAGGCCCGCAGCGGGTGCTGGCGCTGCTGCAGCTTGATACGGTGTTTGGCCACGATCTTCCTGATAACCCACGATTCGTCAGTGCCGTAACTGATGCCTATCTGGCGCTGCTGGCGCAGGGTGCCAAAGAGAGTGTGGCCAGATTACTGCCAGTTTGATCTGTATAAAACGCTGGGTGAATCCACTCAGCGTTAGGTTGCTGCATTAGGAATTATCCGCCGCGGCAGCAAGATAATCTGCTAGTATGGTGGCATCCAAATCCAAGCCAAATGACCGATCGTCACCATGTCTGAATCCTACAATCTCACTAATAGCCTCCCGGTTAATCAGCAGATCTACCGTTTCCTGCGTAAGGATATCGTCGACTGCACCATTCCCCCCGGCACGCTGTTGTCAGAGAAAGAGATCTCCACCCGCTTTAGCGTTTCTCGCCAACCGGTGCGCGAAGCCTTTATCAAGCTGGCGGAGGCCGGATTGGTGCAGATCTTGCCGCAGCGCGGGACTTTCGTGATGAAGATTTCCGCCAAACGGGTGGCCGACGGACGCTTTATCCGTCAGGCGGTAGAATGCGCAATTGTGCGCCGTGCGGCAGAACGCATCACCCAGGAACAGCTGATGACGCTGGAGCATAATTTGCACCGTCAGGAGCTGGCGGCGCAGAACAAGCAGACGCGTGAATTCCTGGTGTTGGACGATGAATTTCATCAGTTGCTCACCCAGTTTGCCGAATGCCCGTTAGCCTGGGAAACCATAGAAACCATCAAGGCCACCATGGACCGGGTGCGTTTTCTCAGCCTGAGCGAAGTATCACCGCCGGAAAGCCTGCTGCAGCAGCATTACCGCATTTTTGCCGCGCTGAAAGCGCAGGATGCCGATGCCGCCGAGCGTGCCATCCATGAGCACCTGCAAGAGATGATCTACTCCATTACCCCCATATCTTTGCAAAATACCGAGTGGTTCGACGCCGAATAGTCAAGCACCGACCTTCCAGGGGGCGATCGTCCCCCGCTATTTGGCTTTGCAAATGGCATTTCCTCTCAATCGCATCTATTGTTTCTCCTTGCCATCAGGATTTCATTACTATCGTTTTTACAGCTTCAATCACTGCTTTTTACTACGCGGGCAACCATTCATACCCTACTGTTTTTTGCTGCCGGTGTATTAGGAAGCTAATCAGGAGTTAATCATGACTGATATTGCGCAGTTGTTAGGAAAGGAAGCGGAAGACCTGTTGCAACACCGCTGTACCACCATCCCTGCTGAAAATCTGTACCTGCCGGGCGCCGACTTTGTCGACCGGATCATGATCGATAACAACCGACCCAACACTGTCCTGCGTTCGATGCAAAGCCTGCTTAACCACGGCCGTCTGGCCGGCACCGGTTACCTGTCGATTCTGCCGGTTGACCAGGGGATTGAGCACTCCGCCGGCGCATCTTTCGCCGCTAACCCGCTGTACTTTGATCCGAAAAATATCGTCGAACTGGCCATTGAAGCCGGCTGTAACTGCGTCGCCTCCACTTACGGCGTGCTGGCTTCGGTATCACGCCGCTATGCTCACAAAATCCCGTTTCTGGTCAAACTGAACCATAACGAAACCCTGAGCTATCCGACCCAATATGACCAAACCCTGTATGCCAGCGTCGAGCAGGCCTTCAATATGGGCGCGGTCGCGGTCGGCGCTACCATTTACTTTGGTTCCGAGCAGTCACGCCGCCAAATTGAGGAAATCTCAAGCGCCTTCGAGCGCGCCCACGAACTGGGCATGGTTACCGTGCTGTGGGCCTATCTGCGTAACCCGGCATTTAACAAAGACGGGGTCGATTACCATTCCAGTGCCGATCTCACCGGCCAGGCCAACCATATTGCCGCCACCATCGGTGCCGATATCGTTAAGCAGAAAATGGCGGAAAACAACGGCGGTTACCGCGCGGTGAAATTCGGCTACACCGACGATCGCGTCTACAGCAAACTGACCACCGACCACCCGATCGATCTGGTTCGTTACCAGCTGGCCAACTGCTATATGGGCCGCGCCGGGTTGATCAACTCTGGCGGAGCCGCCGGTGAAAACGATCTGCAGGAATCGGTGCGCACCGCGGTCATCAACAAGCGTGCAGGCGGTATGGGGCTGATTCTGGGGCGTAAAGCGTTCAAGAAATCAATGAAAGAAGGTGTCGCGCTGATCAACGCCGTTCAAGACACCTATCTGGATAAGAAAGTTACCATCGCCTGATCCCGTCACTAGCAAAACCTGTTACCCCCAGCCCGGTTCGCCGGGCTTTTTTATGCCCTTAATCTGCTCCTCCCCTCCGCTTAGCCTGATGGCCACCTCGCTTTTACCTTATTTTTCTTTCATAATTAACTTTCACAATAAAATATTTATCTTTCAAACTGTGATCTATTTAAAACAAATAAATCCATAAAGTGATTAGTGTAAGGCCCATGGCGACAGAGCCACCGTTCGCTCCAGGCCATACCTTCCATCTCAGGAGAACAATAATGATTGAGCTAATCACCCACGGCGCCGAATGGTTTATCGGCCTGTTTCAGAAAGGTGGTGAAGTGTTTGTCGGCATGGTGACCGGCATTTTACCTTTGTTAATCAGCCTGTTGGTCATTATGAACGCGCTGATCAAATTTGTTGGCCAGGAACGTATCGAACGCTTGGCGCAGCGCTGCGCGGGGAACCCGGTTTCACGCTATCTGCTGCTGCCGCTGATCGGCACCTTTGTGTTTTGCAACCCGATGACTCTCAGCCTCGGCCGTTTTATGCCAGAGAAATACAAACCCAGCTACTACGCGGCGGCGTCCTATAGCTGTCACTCGATGAATGGCCTGTTCCCGCATATCAACCCCGGCGAACTGTTCGTTTACCTCGGTATCGCCAGCGGGCTGACTACCCTCGGCCTGCCGCTGGGGCCGCTGGCGGTGAGTTATTTTCTGGTTGGCCTGTTTACCAACTTTTTCCGCGGTTGGGTAACCGATCTCACCACCAGCCTGTTCGAACGCAAGATGGGCATCCGCCTGGACCGTCAGGTACAACTTTAATCCGTGGAGTTCAGCATGAGTGCTTTTATCCGTATTGAGAAAGGCGATAGCGGCTGGGGTGGCCCGTTGCAGTTACCGATCGAGCCGGGGAAAAAAGTGGTGTACATCACTGCCGGTACTCGCCCGTCGATCGTCGACCGGCTTAGCGAACTGACCGGCTGGCTGGCCGTCGATGGCTTTAAGGAAGGCGAACCACCGGCGGAAGAGATTGGCGTGATGGTCATTGACTGTGGCGGCACCCTGCGCTGCGGTCTGTACCCCAAACGCCGTATTCCGACGGTCAATATCCACGCTACCGGTCAATCCGGCCCGCTGGCGAAATTTATCCTCGAGGATATTTACGTCTCCGGGGTACGCGACAGCAACATCAGCCGGGTTGAATCGGCAACAGAGACGGCGCAAGCGGCCCCCGCCCCGCAACCCAAGGGACGGGATTATGACACCAGCAAAAAAATCACTGAACAGAGCGACGGCCTGTTGGCGAAAGTCGGCATGGGCATGGGTTCGGTGGTGGCGGTGTTCTTCCAGTCTGGCCGCGACACCATCGACACGGTACTGAAAACCATTCTGCCGTTTATGGCGTTCGTCTCGGCGCTGATCGGCATCATCATGGCCTCCGGCCTGGGGGATTTTATTGCCCACGGCCTGACGCCATTGGCCAGCAGCCCGATTGGCCTGGTAACGCTGGCGCTGATTTGTTCCTTCCCGCTGCTGTCGCCGTTCCTCGGCCCTGGCGCGGTGATCGCTCAGGTGATCGGCGTACTGGTCGGGGTTCAGATTGGCCTGGGTCATATTCCACCCCAGTTGGCGCTGCCCGCGCTATTCGCGATTAACGCGCAGGCCGCCTGCGACTTTATCCCGGTGGGCCTATCTCTGGCGGAAGCCAAACAGGACACGGTGCGGGTCGGCGTGCCTTCGGTTCTGGTCGGACGTTTCCTGACCGGCGCACCTACGGTGCTGATCGCCTGGGCCGCCTCGGCCTTCATCTACCAATAACTTTTACTGCCAGGGGCTAGCTATGAACACCATTTTCCAAACCACCATCACCCAGATTGGCGACAGTGCTCGCGAGGCGCTGCTGGACGACATGCTGATCACCTTCCGTGAAGGCGCACCGGCAGACATCGAAGAGTTTTGCTTCATCCATCGGCACGGCAATACCCTCGGCGAACTGCAGGCAGGCGGCTGGATGGAGTTGGCGGAGCAGCGTTATCCCATTACCGCCGTTGGCGACGTCGCCAGCCAAAACCTGCGTGAACTGGGCCACCTTACCGTGCGTTTCGACGGAGAAAGTCAGGCCGAATTTCCCGGTTCTATCCACGTGGCCGGTACCACGCCGGTTGATATCCCGTTAGGCAGTACGCTGAAATTTATCGCATAAGGAGTAGACCATGTCTGAAGTAGCTGTAGTGATTGGCGGAGGCCAAACATTAGGTGCATTTTTGTGCCTGGGACTGGCGCAGGCGGGTTACCGCGTGGCGGTAGCCGATTTAAACGCGGATAACGCCCACCAGGTGGCGCAGCAGATTAACCACCAATACGGCGCCGGCATCGCGCAGGGTTTCCAGGCCGATGCCACCGATGAACAAAGCGTCATTGCCCTGGCGGCTGCGGTGGATAGCAAATTTGGCCAGGCCAATCTGTTGGTGTACAGCGCAGGTATCGCCAAGGCCGCACCGATCACCGATTTTCCATTAGGGGATTTTGATCGCTCGCTGCAGGTCAATCTGGTGGGATATTTTCTCTGTGCCCGCGAATTTTCCCGCCTGATGATCCGTGACGGCCTTGCCGGACGCATCATTCAGATCAACTCCAAGTCCGGCAAGGTCGGCAGCAAACACAACTCGGGCTACAGCGCCGCCAAGTTCGGCGGGGTCGGGCTGACCCAGTCACTGGCGCTCGATCTGGCGGAATACGGTATTACCGTGCATTCGCTGATGCTCGGCAACCTGCTGAAGTCGCCAATGTTCCAGTCGCTACTGCCGCAATACGCACAAAAACTGGGGATCGCGCCGGATGAAGTTGAAAAATACTACACCGACAAGGTGCCGCTAAAACGCGGTTGCGACTACCAGGACGTGCTGAATACCCTGCTGTTTTACGCCAGCGACAAGGCGTCTTATTGCACGGGGCAGTCGATCAACATTACCGGCGGTCAGGTAATGTTCTGATTAGCGATACTTCCCTCTCCGTCCGGGGAGGGAAGATAAACAGGAGACACTATGACCCAGGCATTAATCATCTTCGCCGTACTGGCCTGGCTGCTGCAAATCGCGCTCGGTTGGTGGCAGCTCCAGCGTTTCAACCGAGCCTTCGACGGCCTGTGCCAATTGGGCAGCGTCGGTGTCGGACGTTCCGGTGGGCGCTTTCGGCCACGGGTGGTGCTGGCACTGGCCTTCGATACGGAACAACGAGTTTGCGGCAGCATGTTGATGCGTGGCCTGACCATTTTTGCCCAACCGCGGCCAATCGCCCGGTTGCATGGTCTGCACCAGAGAGACCTGAGCCCGGATGTGATCTTTCCCGAGGATCGCGCATGCCAGACAGCACTATCGTTAGCGATTGCCCCTAAATCATGATATTTTCACATTAAAAGACATTACCTTTCATATTGAATTATTCATTAAAGGGAAATGCTCAACTCTTGTGAACAGGACGGGCTATGAAACCAAAGCAGCGACAGGCCGCTATCCTTGAATATCTGCAGCGACATGGCAAAACGGCAGTGGATGCCCTGGCGGTACATTTCGCCACCACCGGCACCACCATTCGTAAAGATCTCACCCTCTTGGAAGACGAAGGTGAGGTGATCCGCACCTACGGCGGCGTAGTGCTCAGCCGCGACGATGGCGACCAGCCCATCGACCGGAAAACGCATATCAATACCGAAAAGAAACGCCAGATCGCCTACGCCGCCATCAAGTTGATCAACGACGGTGATTCACTGATATTCGATGCCGGCAGTACGGTACTGCAAATGGTCCCGCATCTGGCGCAGTTCAATAACATCACGGTAATGACCAACAGCCTGCACATCGTCAATGCGCTGGTGGAGCTGGATAACGACCAGACCATCCTGATGCCCGGCGGCACTTATCGCAAAAAATCGGCGTCCTTCCACGGCAGTCTGGCGGAGTCGGCTTTCCAGCAGTTCAGCTTTGATAAGCTGTTTATCGGCGCAGACGGCGTGGATCTCAATGCCGGTGTCACCACCTTTAACGAAGTGCATAACGTCAGCAAGGCGATGTGCGAAGCCGCCAGCCGCATTATCCTGCTGGTGGACTCGTCAAAATTCGGCCGCAAAAGCCCCAATGTGGTTTGCGATCTGAGCGCCGTCGATACGCTGATCACCGATAAAAACATCAACCCGGATTATCTCGCCGCGCTGCAAGCGAAAGGCATCAATATCCTTCTGGTAGGAGATTCTGATGAGTAATAGTGCCGCCCTGCTGGCCTTTGCCCGCGAAACGCTGGAAATTGAGCTGGCCGAAGCACAACGCCTGCTGGCACGACTGGACGACAATTTCGTCTGTGCCTGCGAACTGCTGCTGAACTGCCGCGGCAAGGCGGTGATTTCCGGCATCGGTAAATCCGGCCATATCGGTAAAAAAATTGCCGCCTCGCTGGCCAGTACCGGCACCCCGTCATTCTTCGTGCACCCGGCGGAAGCGCTGCACGGCGATCTCGGCATGATCGGTGCCGACGACGTGGTGGTGTTCATCTCCTACTCTGGCCGTGCCAAAGAGCTGGATCTGATCCTGCCGCTGCTGGCGGAAAATAACATCCCGGTGATCGCCATTACCGGCGGCAAAGAGTCACCGCTGGCCCAGGCGGCGGCCTGCATGCTGGACATCAGCGTAGAGCGTGAGGCTTGCCCGATGGGGCTGGCGCCAACCTCCAGCGCGGTCAATACGCTGATGATGGGTGACGCACTGGCAATGGCGCTGATGCGTCAACGCGGTTTCAACGCCGAAGACTTTGCTCGTTCGCATCCGGGCGGCAGCCTGGGCGCACGCCTGCTGAACCGGGTACATCACCTGATGCGCACCGGCGATCGCCTGCCGCAGGTCAGCGAAAGCGCCAACGTAATGGAAGCGATGCTGGAACTGAGCCGTACCGGGTTGGGGCTGGTGCCAGTGTGCGACGCACAGCAAAAAGTGGTGGGGGTGTTTACCGACGGCGACCTGCGTCGCTGGTTGGTGAAAGGCAATAGCCTGCAGGATGCGTTAAGCCCGGCGATCACCCGCCCCGGCTACCGTTTACCGGAACAATGGCGCGCCGGAGAAGCACTGGAAGCGTTGCACGAACAACACATCAGCGCTGCGCCGGTGGTCAATCTTGAGGGGGTGTTGGTGGGTGCCATCAACCTGCACGACCTGCATCAGGCCGGTATCGGCTGACCCATTAACTAATGCTGCCCGTTTGTCCCCTCTCCTTTGGGAGAGGGGCTTCTAATCCGCTTATTTCCAGTCCGGATTATTCTCGAACTGTTGCTTCAACAGCGCCTTCATATCGTCGTTCGGTTTACCCAACCACTGATATTTAGCGTATTTCTTCGGATGATCAATCGCTTCCGGCTTATTCGCCACCTCGACGCGTACCGCCCAGGCCTGCGACTTGTCTTCTTTAAACGCCACCATCATAAAGTTGTTGGCGCAGTCGTGGGGTTTACAGATATTACCCACCAGATAGTTTTGCCCCTTCCAGCTCAGGCTTTGCGCCGGGGTCGAAGTCCCCACCCCTTTGCGTGCCCAACCAGGCAAGCGGGCCTGCCCCTTCACCATATTCTGCCAACTGCTCTGATAGCCAGGCTGCTGGATCACATCAGAAGTCGTGACGATCTGCTGGGCAAAGCCCCCCACGCTGAAGCTGAGCAACGCGCCGAAGATGGCGCCGCGAAGTGCGTTTTGTCCTGTCATGGCCTTCTCCCTTGATAAAATTTAATCGCACCCGGCCAATACCGGGCCTGGATCTAGTCAGACCACAAGGGTAGCAAAAAGTTGGCTCACCACCAGGCGTGAAAATGATGCACCGGCCCGATACCGTGCCCCACTTCCAGCGTATCGGCCTGCTGCAAGGCTTTTTGCAGATAATCCTTGGCGGCAGCCACCGTGCCTGCCCAGTCGTCGTGACGCGGACGCAGGGCGGCCAATGCGGCAGACAGCGTGCAGCCGGTGCCATGCGTATGGCGGGTCGCTACGCGCGGTGCAGTAAAGCGTTGCTCCAGTCCCGCACTGAACAGCCAGTCCGGGCTTTCACTTTCGCTAAGATGGCCGCCCTTCATCAATACCGCCTGGCAACCCATCGCCAACAGTGCTCGCCCCTGCTCACGCATCTGGCGTTCATTTTCCGCCGGGGCGCATTCCAGCAGAGCCGCCGCTTCCGGCAGGTTCGGCGTGATGATCGACACCAGCGGCAACAGCTCGCAGCGAATCGATTCCACCGCCTCCGGCGCCAGCAGAGGATCGCCGCTTTTCGCCAGCATCACCGTATCCAGTACCACAAACGACGGCTGATAGTGACGTAAACGCTCCGCGACCGCCTGCACAATATCGGCGTTGGCCAACATGCCAATTTTGGTGCTGTCGATACGCAGGTCGCTGAACACGGAATCAAGCTGGGCAGCGACAAAAGCCGGTTCGATGTTATACACCGACTGCACGCCGCGGGTATTTTGCGCCACCAGCGCGGTGATTACCGAGGCACCGTAGGCCCCCAGCGCGGAGAAGGCTTTCAGGTCGGCCTGGATGCCGGCCCCCCCGCTCGGATCGGTGCCGGCGATGGTCAACGCGTTAATCCGTTTCATTGCAGATCCTCCGGACGCAGTTGGTACAGAGCGTCGAGGAATGCCGGGGTAAAACTGCCCGGCCCGGCGGCGCGGCGCGTGGCCATCTCACCGCAAAGTGACATCACCCGGCAGGCAGTCGCCACGTTGTCCAACCGATCGCCCGGCAGGCTGCAAAATGCCGCCACCACGGCCGAAAGTGCGCAACCGGTACCCACCACTCGCGTCATCAGCACGTCGCCCCCGGCGACCGCCCAGTCACACTGGCCGTCGGTGATGTAATCCACCACGCCGGTCACCGCCACCACGGCCCCACTGTTTCGTGCCAATTCGCGCGCCGCCGGTAACGCCGCCAGTGAATCGTCAGCGCTGTCGACGCCGCGCCCACTCGCCTGCAGGCCACTCAGCGCCATGATTTCAGAAGCATTGCCGCGGATTGCCGCCGGCTTTTCGCCCAGTAAACGTTGGGCAAAGGCGGTGCGATACGCCAGCCCACCGACGGCGACCGGATCCAGCGTCCAGGGTGTGCCTGCCGCATTGGCAACTTCTATCGCCGCCAGCATGGATTCGGCGCGTGATGCATTGAGAGTGCCGATATTGACCAGCAAGGCATCCGCCAGCCGGCTGAACTGTGCCGCTTCGGTCGGCTCAACCACCATCGCCGGGGAAGCACCGAGCGCCAGCAACACGTTAGCCGTCAGCTCCTGCACCACTTCGTTGGTCAGGCAGTGAATCAATGGGGATTGGCGTTTAAATTGGGTTAAACAGGCCGCGGCGCGGGCGCCGGGTAAAACATCAGGTCGAGCGAGCATATTCCTCCCAACCGGCGTTCAAGAAGGCGGGTACCGGTTGGGGCACCGAGACTTCCCTACGCTGGCATAATCCAGATCAGGTAATACGGGTAAAATCTCAGCCCCTAGAGGCACCCCGAGTCAGACGGCCATTATTGGGGTTGCCGTCGGTGAGGTCAATCGCGCTATAGTGACAAAAAATAAAAAGGAGCCGCCATGCGAATAAGAAAATACCAAGAGGCCGATCGTCCCTTCCTGCGCACCCTGTATCTGGCATCGCGCAAGGCGGCGTTTCCCTGGCGTGATACCGAAGATTACCGACTGGAAGATTTCGATCGCTCAACGCTGGGTGAGGACATTTGGGTGGCGGAAGAAAAGGGCAAGCGGCTGGGGTTCGTCTCGATTTATCGTCAGGATAACTTTATTCACAATCTGTATGTCGACCCTCAGCTACCGCCTCTTGGCGTCGGTAGCGCCCTGCTGCAGGCGGCGGAGCAAACCTTCACTGCCACCGGCTCGCTGAAATGCCTGGTGAAGAATGAGAAGGCGCTGGCCTTTTACCACAAACACGGTTGGCGGACGATCGCTACCGGCAATGACGGCGCGGAAGACTATTACCTGATGCACTCGCCGACAAAGTAAAGGGGCGCCGTGCTGTGGCGCCCCCTTTCATGAACCCCTGGTCAGACGGCAGAAACCGCCGGGGTCAATTTGCCGCGTGCGCGGATATTTCTAACCAGTAGCCCCGACACGATGATCCCGGCACAGGCAAACATGCCCATCAGGCCAAAGACAATCTTGTAGCCGGTTAACCCTGGGAAGGCATCGAGAATGTGGCCGTACAGGCTGAAGCAAAACATCGCCGGGGCATAGCCGATAAAACTACCCAACGCCATCGCCGCACCGGTATGTTCCTCATCAATCCCCGCCTCACCGATCGGGGCGAAGAACACCGCGCGTTGGGTAAAGACCACCGCCCCAAATCCCAGCGTACAGGCCATGCCCAAATACACCGGCATTTGCTCATGTGGCAACAGAATCAATAATGCCAGCGCAATGGCGCTGATAATAAAGGTGTAGAATAAATACTTGCTCGGGGATTTTAATACTTTATCCGCGATCAAACCGCCAATCGGCCCACCCACCATCTTTAGGCAATACTGATTAATAATCCCATAGGCACCCACCAGCGCAATCGGCAATGCATAGACATGGCTCAGGAAAGGAATAAAGAACGTCAGCCCGCAATAGACGGCATATACACAGAAAACGCTGAAGGCAATCAGCCAAACCGTTTTATTTTTTAATACGCTGCTCATCCCCGGTTTTTTATCGGCCGGCGCTTCGCTCTTAGAGGCTGTTTTTTCCTCCGGGCTTTCTTTCATTACCAACAGAATAATAATCCCTACGATAATCGCGATCGCCGAATAAAACAGTATCCCAACCTTGAAGCCAAGATAACCGCTGCCAAACGCGGTAAACAGTGCTAACGCAGAAAACGCCACAACGGTATCCACCACGCCGCGTCCGGTTTCGAAAAAGCCGAACAGCCGCCCCTGTTGAGTGCTGTTCCCCAGCATACTCACCGATTTGAGCAGCACCGGCCAGTTCAGCATGTCACAGGTGACCCCAAACAACGCCCAGACAAACAGAATGCCCCAGTAGCCCGGCATGCTGGACAGATAAATACCGAGCAAGCCGGTGGCGATCAGTGAAAACGACATGGTAAAGCGGCGCGGCAGACGGTCGGAGAAATAAATCGACAAGAAGAAGCCAATGGTGGTCACAATCGAGTTGACCGACATGGCGTTACCAATTTCCCCGTTACTCAGGTGAAAGTATTCTTGCATCGGCACATAAAACGCATCCTTAAGGGAGGGTAATTTATATATTGTCCCGCCACATAAGACCAACAAGCTAAATAGTGCCCATCTTTTTTTAGTCAGCATAATCCCCTCACAGCCATTAGATAATAAGCGGTGTTGTTACCTCAGTGACGGGACGAGTGTTTCTCCACATCATTGAGAATGTGTTATTTATAAATTTATTTATTATATTATGCCGGGGTTAGCAGCTCCCGGGCTTGCTTTATCAAACTGTCAGTAATGGTGCGAACATGGTGAATTTGATTTAATGCATCCTGAACCTCTTTTTTAAGCCGTTCCTCCAGCCCATGTTCCGGTAACGCGGTTTCACTCATCTCCCGCCATGGAATATGCGGGTTATCACCCTCTCCGTTAAAACGAAATGGCGGCGCGTAATAATCCACCTCTTCTTCCAGCCCATAAGCAGTAACCTGCGGCCGCTCTTCGCCCAGGCAAATTAGCCCCAGCAACAATTCCCGGAAGGGCAAATCCCCCTGCCCGGAAATACAGGCCCGGTGCCCCATTCCCTGATCTTCACGCACGATCAGTGCGTCCTTGATATGTACCTGGGTAATATCTTCAGCCATTACCGCCAATGCCGTCAGCGGCTCTTCATTGGCGTTGATCATGTTGGCGAAATCAAATAACAGGGAAAGCTGCGGGAAATCTGCCGCCCGAACCAGGCTAACCAGTTCATGACTTTTAAGATCCTCGTGCTGCTCCAAAGTAAAGCTCAGACCGCTGTGCTGATAACGCTGCTTGATGTACTGAATATCTTCGGCAATGCGCGCCAACACTTGCTGCAATACCCCCTGATAGCGCGGATAGAAGCGCACCGAACTGGCACCGGATTTAAGGGCAATGTTCACCGCCTGATCGATGGTCTGCGAGTCGGAAGCGCTGGTTTCGATATGGATATCCAACCCATAGCGCTGTGCCTGCTCACCAAAGTTGCGAAGGCGGGCATCATCGGCGTAGCAAAGCGCCTGACTTTCCCCATCCAATACATGCACTTTCACGCCGCGCAGTTGCTGCTGATGAGCAATGGTCAGCAGATCCTCAGGCAGGATTTTCTCCATGCGCATATTGAGATGAAAGGCGTAGGCATGCAGATAAAGCGGCAAATTCTGCGCCCGCAGAAGAACTTTCTCCGCCGTTAAGCGATCCATGGTGTTCACCTATAAGTTAATGAAAAAATCCACCGACTCGAAACGCCAGTATTCGATATCCACCTGCACGATACGGCGCTGGGCATCGGCACGATGCTTCTCTACCAGTATCGACGGCGTGCTGGCGTTGCCGCCCATCACCTTGCAGGCATCACCGGACAATCGGGTCGGTTTAAAAGCCAAATGATGGGTGCGAGTCGCGGTTCCGTAGGCGTTTTCCCATACATCGGCAAACGAGTTCTCACCCAGGCGTTCGATGAAGTCGGGTGCCACCAGCGGACTGATAAAGGTTTCGTGATAAAACACGATGTGATTGTCCAGCGCTCCCCAGCCACAGATTTTGTAGATCGCTGCCCCTTCACTAAGCTGCAGTAAATCGCAAATGGCCGCCGGTGCCGTCAAAACCCGCTCCTTGGTCATATAACCCCAAGAGGGAGAACGGCCCTGCTCAATGGCCGCCTGTTTGAAGCTGGTAGACGAATTGGGGTTGTAGTTAAAGCGTGGCAATGCTGCAAACCAACCCCGACGATCCTTACGGAATATCCTCGACTCACTTTCCAGGAACAGCAGTGCCTGACGCAGCGTCATGCGTTTAATGTTCAGCAATTCCCCCAGCTCTCGCTCCGAAGGAAGCTTGTCGCCGGGGGCTATTGCGCCCTGACTCAGCCAGTCATTAAGCCTTTGCTTGGCCAGTTCAACGGTAGAGTTGTTTTCCATAGCTCACTTTATTGGTTTAAACCAGATTGCATAACAGTATCGCGGTGAATTATGACAAACAATGGGGGTACTGAATTTTATATGTGACTCCTGTCCCAGAACCGAAAGGATGCCGCTAATGCGCCGCATCTGAGGCTGGCATGGCACGCAGCGTCAGCCCCCAGAACAACAAGGCCGCCAGGCTGACGCTCGCCCCCAGCCAACACACGCCGTACCAGCCCGCCAGAGCGAATACGTGGGTACTGGCAAAGGCACCCAGCCCGCTACCCACCGCGTAGAACAGCATGTAGCAGCCGACTAACCGGCTATGAGCCTGCGGATGGGCGCTGAAAATCAGACTCTGATTCAACACGTGAATGGCCTGTCCGGCCAGATCGAGCAGCACAATGCCCATAATCAACCATCCCAGCCCGTAACTCAGCAGGCCGAGCGGCAACCAGGCCAGCACCAACAGCAACAGACAGATACCGGTTGCCAACTGCCCCAGACCGCGATCGGCCAGATGTCCGGCACGAACCGCCGCCAGCGCACCCACCGCCCCCACCAGACCAAAGGCACCAATCACCGAATGTGAAAAATTAAACGGCGCCTGACTGAGTGGCAGAACCAGGGCACTCCAGAAAATGCTGAATGCCGCAAACATCAGCAGTGCCAGCATGCCGCGGATCTGCAGCGTGCGATCGCGCCACAGCAACGTCAGCATTGATCGCAACAGCGCCGGATAACTGAGTGTTGAAGGCGCTGTGTGCGGGACGGGCAACAGACGCGCGAGCACCGGCAACAGGAGCAGAGTTACCGCCGCAGAGAAAAAGTAAACCGCGCGCCAGCCACCGATATCCGCCATTGCGCCGGAAAGCGTGCGCGCCAATAACAACCCGAGAACCACACCGCCTTGCGCGGCGCCCACTACCCGTCCCCGCTCATGCGGCGCTGCCAATGTAGCGGCGAAGGCGACCAATCCCTGGGTCATGGCGGTACCCAGTAACCCCACCAGCAGCATGCCGACCAGTAATAACAGGCTGCTGTTCGCCCAACCGACCACACAAAGTGCGGTAATCAGCAGCAGTTGCTGAACCGCCAGCAGCCGGTGACGATTAACCCGATCGCCCAACGGCACCACCAGCAACAATGCCAATGCGCAGCCTAACTGAGTGACGGTGATCACCATGCCCACCGACGCCAGGCTGATATGAAAATCCTGAGCAATGGCGTCCAGTAAAGGTTGTGCGTAATACACATTCGCCACGCTAAAGGCACTGGCTCCCGCCAGCAATAACACCAGCGACGCAGGCAGGCGACTCAGCGCTCCGCCCTGCGCGGCACAAATCGGATCCAGCGTTTTATCACTCATCGTTCGCTCCAAAGTGGTTTCATTATTAAACCCAATGAACTTTACGCACGGAGGTTTTATAATGCAACCAGATATCGCTACAGGAACGAAATGCCATGAAACGTAAAAGTCTGGAAGATGCACAGTGCCCGGTGGCACGTACGCTGGATGTGATTGGTGACTGGTGGTCGCTGCTGATTGTGCGCGATGCCTTCGACGGCGTGCGCCGCTTCAGTGAGTTTCAAAAGGGACTGGGGATGGCGAAGAATATCCTCTCCACCCGGCTACGCACCCTGGTGGCGCACGGCATTTTGGAGATTGCCCCCGCTTCGGACGGCAGTGCCTATCAGGAATATATTCTCACCGACAAGGGGCGCGCCCTGTTCCCGGTTATCGTCGGCCTGCGCCAGTGGGGGGAGGATTATCTGTTTGACGCGCAAGAGGCAAGATCAACGCTGGTAGAAAGCGACACCCGCCAACCGATCCCGCGCATGACGCCGACCGGCAGCACCGGGCAGGTTCTTACGCCGCTGAATACTTTGGTGGTGAAGGTCGACGGGGCCTGACGGATCCTTGGACGGGTGCATGCAGGGCTATTAGTGGCCGAAAAGCAGCTCGGTGTATTTCCTGGAAACGGCGCCGGTGCGTTTACCGCCTTCGCCGTAGTAGCGATCCTCGCGGCACAGTCGCTCTTTGACATCGCAGAAAATGCCATTGGCAAAGGTGAATTCGGTCGGGTCGAACTCACCTTGCGAAGACAGTTTGCTGGCGACTTTCTTGCCGAGATACTTTTCGGTCAATGGGCGGGAAATGCCATCGGTACCATTCGCACAGACATAACGGTCGCACAACACGCCTGATGCCGGTGACTTGAGGGATGAGTTTTGCTTCGCCTGTGCAGGCATCACGGATGCGGCAAGCAGCAGGGTCAGTGAGAACGAAAGTGCTATTTTATTCAATGAGTCAGCCTCGTTTAATGGCAGAGCGCCCGTTATTTGGAGCACTATACTGCCATGAAAAACAGGCCTTTGACGATGTGCAATTTTAAGCAATCTTCGCAATGCCCCCCGGGTAATGTATAGTCCGCGTTTTACGGGGACACCATGCCAACACAATCATCCATTCGCCTGAATAAATACATTAGCGACAGCGGTATCTGTTCCCGCCGTCAGGCCGATCGCTACATCAAACTGGGTAAGGTTTTTATCAACGATAACCTGGCCGAGGTGGGTGCGCCGGTATTTATTGGGGATGTTGTGAGTGTTAACGGGCAACGGATAGAGCCGCGTAATGATGCAGATTTGGTGCTGATCGCGCTGAATAAACCCGTGGGCATCATCACCAGCATGGGTAAACACGTGCCGAACAACATCGGTGATTTCGTTAACCACAGCCAGCGCACCTTCCCCGTCGGCCGCCTGGATAAAGACTCTCAGGGGCTGATTTTTCTGACCAACCGCGGGGAACTGGTCAATAAAATCCTGCGCGCCGGCAACAATCACCAAAAAGAGTACCTGGTCACCGTCGACAAACCGCTGACCGATGAGTTTATTCAGGGCATGGGCGCGGGCGTGCCGATATTGGGCAAAGTGACCCATAAATGCCAGGTGGCGCAGGAAACTGCGCAGGTGTTTCGCATTACGCTGGTGCAGGGGCTTAACCGCCAAATCCGCCGTATGTGCAAATACTTTGGCTATCAAGTCACCAAACTTGAGCGCGTGCGCATTATGAACATCAGTCTGGAAGGGTTAGCGCTGGGCGAATGGCGGGACTTGAGCGAGGATGAACGAACCGAGTTATTTAAGCTGCTTGAGCACTCTTCGTCCGAGGACCCAGACCTGCCACAGAGAGACGAGATACCGCCAGGAAACAATAATCTGTTACCCAACGATACCCCGTTATAACAAAACCGAATTTATCAAGAAATCAGAATGACCATCGGATGTTGGCATTAACGGCATTAACCTGGGTATCGGAACCGTATTGCCCCTGATAGCCGAGATCCAGGCTAGTGGATCGCGACAGCTTCACGCTCACCCCGACGTCCGCCACCATCAGGTTGTCATCAACTGCGGTGCCCTGCGTGGTAAACGCATCGCTGCCGGCAAAGGCCATACGCGAAGAGGTGGTTTTATCGCCGTAGGCATGCTGCCAACCCAGTGAGCCGTAAAGACTGACGTTCTGCGGCAGTTCAACCGTACCGCGCACGCCCAACGTGGAATAGAAGGTATTCATCGTTTCATTACGCACGCTAAGCGCTGCGGCACCGCCACTTTCCTCGAAGTTATCAGTATGCAGACGGATGTAGCTCAGATTGACGAAGGGCTCAAGGTTCGCGTCCGACTGCCCAAAACGGTAGCCCGCTTCGGTGAACGCCAGCAGCGAGTCGGCATCATAGTCTGCCTTAAGCCGATCCGAGTAATTACCGAAGTTAACGTTGCGCTCATTTTCCAGCCGGTGCCAGGTGTAACCCAACGCGCCACGTAACGAGAAGGCGCCTTGCTGCCCTGCGGCATACAGACCGAGGTGATAATTATCGCTGTCGGACTTGGAGCTGCGGCTATCGATATCATAATCACCGCGGCTATAACCAAAATATCCACCAACGCGAACACTGCTATCCGATAATTTATGGTCTGCCCCCAGCAGGAAGCCGCTGGTGTTGCCATCGAGTTTTCCAACGTTGTCATTACCGCTGTTTCTTGCCCATGAGCCAAACGTCTGCCCCCACACGCCACTGTTTTCGGCCTGCGCCGGTTGAACCAGCGTCATCGCCAATGGCGGAACGGGCAACGTATCGTTATCAAAAGCGCGCAACATGCGCTGATTGAGCACATTGAACAGCATGGTGCTGCCGGCAATCAGGTTAGATTGCATGGAGGGATAGACCTCACCAGAAAGTTGATTGAATGCCTCACGAGCTTCAGGCGCACTCAATAACAACAGTGAGTTGTACAGGGCCAATGAAGGGCCGCCTTGCGCCAGAGTCGAGAGAGCACCCGCGGTATTCCATTGGTTGTCGGTTTGTGCCACCGTCTGGAAAATACCTGGCTTGCCGCTGCCTTCTCCCGGACCCTCACCGCCTGGGTTTTCACCCCCCGGATTCTCGCCGCCCGGATTTTCACCGCCTGGGTTCTCGCCGCCTGGGTTCTCGCCGCCTGGGTTCTCACCACCCGGATTTTCACCGCCGCCTTTCTGCGCAATCGTCAAATCCACGGCGTTAGCCTCGTGTTTGAGCGCAACGTCCAGGAACGCAGATTTTGAGACCGCTTCGGCGAACTGCCCGTCAATTCCCCCTTCCGAGGTTAAAATACGATAGCTTCGGCCGGTCTGATAGCTGGTTTGCAAGTCCAGCGCAGTCACCTGCACCTTCGCTTGATCGCTGATAGTGGTTTTACCCGTAACCAGCAGTTTGTCACTACTGCCATCACCGGCGATATCAACGTCGTAGAAAGATTCACCAATGAAGTTCAGATAGCGTTTCAGCGTCAGAGTGCCAATATTCCCGTCGCCAGGGGAAATGTGACCACCGGACTGAATTTCTGTCTGACCTAAAGTGCCATTGCCGCCCAGCGTGCCGCCGGATTTGATTGACGCAGCACTGCTGTAACCCAGACCATTGCTGACGTCGGAGCCGGCTGTCGCATTAAGAATCAACGTACCGCCATTCTCGGCACTCAGGGTCTGCACGTCGAAAGGACTGTCTTCTGGCTGCGTATTGATATCGCTGTTAATGATGATTTTACCGCCACGGGCGGTTACGTTCGCCTTAAGCTGGGTAAGATCCCCGCTCAGCGTCGTCTGCCCGGCGGTGTTGATCACCTCACCTTCGCCAACCATCTTATTGCGGAAATCATAGTTGTCGGAGGTATGGTTAAAGTACACATAGCTACCGAATAACCCACCGCGCAGATTGACCACCGTTTGGGCATCGAGCGTACCCGCGCCGCCCGCCGCACCGAGCGTGGGTTCGGTCAGGCCGGTGCCGGTATCCATATTGCCGCGGCTGCCGATGATTAGCGCGCCCCTGTTCGAACCGGAGCCGGTATCGCCCAACCGCAGCTCGTTAGCCCCGGCGGAAAATGTTCCGCCGTCCACCACCGACAGCACACCGTTGCCATAATCTCCCACGTTGACGCTGCCGGCACTGGTAAAGCGCGAGCCTTCACCAGCGATATAAAGCTCGGCAGTTTTGCGCGAGCCAGAAACGCCGGCAATTTCCGCGCTGCCGACGTTAACCACGCCGCCATTGAGCACGTCAACATCGCCGTTGGCCGTGAGCGTTTGGCTGATGTTCCACTGCGAGTTTTTACCCGTCACCGTGGCTTTGGGGTTCAGCTTGTCGGCCTCATCAGGCTTGAATCCGCTGTCTATTCTGGCGGCGGCCGTGGTTGTCACCACCCCGCCATCTTCAATCAGCAGGGTGGAACGCGCGCCCTGTCCAAAGCCGATACCAAGCCTGTCGCTGGTAACTTTGGAACCGGCACCTTTAACATTCAAATGGCTGTCGTAACCCCCGGTAGTGCCGACGATAATTTCTTTCGCACTGGCCAGCCCGCCATCTTCAACCCGCAATGTCCCCTGGCCGAGGTTTAAACTGCCACGCAGAACATTTTGATCGTTTACGGCACTCAATACCGCATTAGGTCCTCTGACCGTGACCAGGCTTTCATAAATTTTGCCGTCTGAGCGAGTGCCGATATTGATGTTATAGCCGCCGACCTGGCCATTATCTATCAACAGGTTTCCACTTTGATTGCGACCGACGTAAACATTCCCGCTGTAGGCTAAGGGTTCTGTCACTTTGGATTCACCATCGAATATAACATCGTCGGCCCGAGCCATATCGGCAGACCCCATCAATAGCAATGGCGCGGAGAAAAGTGCGAGGTAAATTTTGGAAAGCGGTTTTCTTACCGCTAAATGATGCGATATTTTATCTTTCATGTTTTCTCTCCGGCCTAATTAACTTAGAGCCATCAAAATTATTATTTATATGAAAAATTCAATGTATTAGAGGGTGTAGAGTGCGTAATGCCGCAAACACAAACTGATTGCCATCGAGACGCAAGCTTATTGCCCCCCAGCACTAACGCCTCGATGCCAAACTTATTGGGCTTGCGGGTCAATACTGATTTTCCCCTCGGCTCACGCCCACAGGAGATTATTTATGCGTGACAACCGGGGTACAACTCGGGGCGGTCAGCGATGGCGCAGATCCTAAAAACCCTGGCATCATCATCGAAGAGCAGTCGAAAATCCGCCCTTTTTCAGTGGTGGCGCGGTAAGTGAGTTTTTGTCCACCCAGTGCGTCGGGCTGGGCGCCGTTAACATTGGTCACGGTAATTTCGTCTGATGAGCCCAGACCCAGCATTTTAGCCGTTTCCGCCTGCAGCAAAGGTATTGCCTGATCGGTTTTCAACGTTGAACAACCGGCGACCAGTAAAGTAACGGCCAGAGCGATAAATGGTTTCTTCATAAATTATCCTTTTCAACCAAACAGATCCAAACGCTGAATGGCTCTATGTTTTATCTTATCCAAATCCCCGCATAATATATTTCTCTTTCCTAAACGAAAAAACCCTCCTAAAGTAGGGAGGGTGGATAATAAGAGATTACCGGAACCATCCGATACGTTTATACGAAGGAGCTAGCTTTGGGACAGGAGTATGCACTGGTCGTTGATGACCATCCATTGGTGGCAAGTGGCATCGCCAATTTTCTTAATACGCATTGTCGATTTAAACATGTCCACATGGCGACCAACGAAGATCATTGCTATCGCCACATTATGCTAAATGGCCCTCCTCGTTTAATGGTTATAGATTTTTGGCTATCCAATGGCACGGCGCTTAAATTCCTCAAAGAGATGAATGAACGTTATTCACAAATTCGCTTATTGGTGGTGAGTGGCGACGACAACAATGAAATATGGCAAAAGGTTCGAGAGGCCGGCGGCCATGGTTTCGTGCTTAAAAATGAATCTCCTGAATTATTCGCCAAAGCCGTAGCCACTCTCACAGACAATCGACTATGGTTTCCTCAGGATAATGCGACGGGTGTAACGCCAGTCCAAAACCATTTGCAACATTTAAATCTAACGCCGCGACAGGTTGAAGTGCTTTCCATGATGTTGCGTGGTTTTCCTAATAAAAGAATAGCCTCGCAACTTTCAATTTCAGAACCCACAGTTAAAGAACACATCAGTAATATTCTGAAAAAGATAGGTGTGAATAGTCGGGTGGAGGCGATCACCCTGCTCCACGGCAGATCGGGGCCATTACAATGAAGTTACTTCAATCTTTACAAGATGATGGTATTTCTCCCCGTGCGCAAATCCGTCTGCTGGACAATACATTTATACGCCTGGTATTTAGCTTCAGCGCAGTGCCCTTTGTTGGTATTCCTTTCGCTATTTGGATTTATTTACTGGGTGAAAACCTATGGCCGATTAGCCTCTGGATAGTCTTATATTTGTTCTGCGCCGTCGCCATCAGGTTGTGGCATCGCAGCTATAAGAAAGAAACAATAAAAAAAGATTCGGACGTTATTCTTCGCCGCTGGCTACCCCATATCAATAAAGTTGCCTTCGTTCATGGGCTGGGTATTTCTTCGTTATATATAATCACGCCACAGATAAACAATTTTGACTTTTTCTTATTATTGAACATCAGTATCGCGGCTATCGTTGCGGCCAACGCAACACATTTAACGCCAGTCATTAGCACCTTTACTCTGTTTTTCTTTTCCTGCTGGAGCATACTGAATATTGGCATCATCTGGCGATTAAACGATGTCATGCTTATTGTGCTGATGCTTAACCTGCTTTATGGGTTCGCCATCTACCGCCACGCATTGAGCTCCCATAAATTCTTTATCCAGCAAGCCCGCCTCGAAGAGGAAAGCTCCCGTCTTGCGGAGCAATTCAGGCAGGCCAAAGAGGAAGCAGAGCAGGCGTTATTGGATAAAAACCAATTTCTTACTACCGCCAGTCATGATTTGCGTCAACCGGTGCACGCCATGGGTTTTTTGATCGAAGCCATTATCCATAAAAACCGCGATGTCACGCTCATCCCCCAGCTATTGGATCTGCAGCAAAGCGTAAGATCCGTGCATCTTATGTTTAATTCCTTACTCGATCTCAGCAAGATTGAATCCGGCAACGTCAGCACGGCAACGACCCATGTGGACATTGGAATGCTGCTCGACTCGGTGATGACCCTGTTTCGCGAAGAGGCGAACAGCCGGGCATTATCATTACGGGCATGGCGGCCCAAGCGCCGAATCTATGTGATGGGCGATCAGCTACTCATCAGGCAATCACTGATTAACCTGATACAAAATGCACTGCGTTATACGCAAAAAGGGGGCGTGCTGATAGCCATTCGCCCTCAGGGAGCGGAATGCTTAATTGAAGTTTGGGACACCGGCGTTGGCATCGCCGACGAAGAGAAAGGCAAAGTTTTTTCCCCCTATTATCGCCCTGAGCTGGCGTGGAAAATCGATAGTGCTGGCCATGGATTAGGGCTGGCGGTAGTGGCACGCTGCGCCAAACTGATGAAGGTGAAATACGGCATGCAATCCGTTGAAGGCAAGGGTTCCCGTTTCTGGATGCGCTTTGCCCTTTACAACGGCGAATGCGAGCTACCAGAAAGCGCAAACAGTTACTCAAATAGCCTCACTCCCATCCGCTATGCGCCGCTGTACGGTTCCTGTCTGGTGGTGGACGATGACCCACTGGTGACTTCCGCCTGGTCGAGTTTGATGAGCACCTGGGGCCTCACAGTACGCTGTGCGGCCTGTGCAGAGGAGGCATTTGCGATTATCGATGAAGGCTTCAGCCCCTTTGCCATGCTGTGCGATCAACGGCTCCGCTCTGGCGAAAGCGGGTTCGATATATTGAAAGCGCTGTTTGAACGCCTGCCGAATACCAGCGGTGCCATGGTCAGCGGGGAATTTAACTCACCCACTTTGCAAGAGGCCGAACAGGAAGGTTATCTGGTACTGCGAAAACCGCTGGAACCCGCGAAACTCTATGCATTGCTGTCGCAATGGGCAGCCTCCAGTTAGCCGGTAGGCTTTATACCGGTGAACCCATGCCGGAATTCCGTTTCCGCATGGGTCCGATTTCAGGAGCGGCATCCTTTAGATCTCGAGGCCGCGCAGCAGGCCCTCAAGGTTGCGCTCGCCAGCCCGGGTCTGAGCACCTGCCTTCAATCCGCCCCGAATGAGTTTTTCTGCTGCGGGCCGTGCGAACAGCCCAGCCCAGGCATCGTGCTCACGATAAAAGCCTTCCCGCAGATCTGGTGCAGGCATCGCTTGTTTGGCAGCCGCAATAACGCCCTCGGGCAATGCCGCAATGTTGCGAGCCAACCGATCGACGAAATCATCGAGTTCGGCAGCAGGTAATGCGCGATTGATCCATCCATAACGTTCCGCCGTAGCGGCGTCGATCAGTTCGGCACCCAGGATCGCTTCAAGCGCACGACCGCGCGTCATCCGGCTGGTCAGATACTGGGTAGCGCCACCGCCGCGTGCCAGCCCGGCAAGCTTGACGATCGTGACCTGCGGCTGCTCCCGCAGAAGCTCACCGAATGCCTGGAACGGATTAAGGCCTTCTGGAGCATGGCGTGCAAGCTCATCGAAAGCGTGCGGCTCATCGATTAAGGTCATGTCGACATGAGCAATAAAAAACTCGGGATTTGCGCTCTGGAATACCAACACTCGCGTGTCCGGATCGTCACGAACAGCAACAAGAAAGCGGCTGATCTCCGACATCAAAGACACATCAAGCACGTTGACCGGAGGATTGTCGATCGTGATCGTCGATACGCCATGGTCACGGGAAATACTCAGCCTGCCGAAATCTGTATCTGTCATGTCAATTTCCTGGGTGGTGGGGAAGAAAGTGGCACCGGGTTTGGGTGCTGTTCACCGCATGGTATACTTTGCATACCTAGGGTCAATTACGCACTTTAAACATCCCAGGGATGCTGGAGGATACCTATGAACGAGACAGATCCTATCTACCGGGCCGACTACCCAAGCCGAATCATTCTCGACCAGATCGCGGATAAATGGTCGATGATGGTGCTGGAAGTGCTTCGCGAGCCACGGCGTTTCAACGCGATTAAGCGCCGCCTTGACGGCGTCACTCAGCGCGTACTGACCCAGACACTGCGTAAGCTGGAACGCAACGGCATGGTGAAACGCCGGGTTCTGGATGGGCGGGTACTGGGCGTCGAGTATTCACTGACCCCACTCGGCCAATCGTTACAGGAGCCGTTTGCAATTCTGTTTAATTGGACGCTGGGGAATATGGAGACGATTCAGGACTGCCAGAGAAAATATGATGAGCAAAGCCAACAGGATGAAAATTGAGGTTGGCAACCTCAATTCCCTGCGCGATTAATGGCCGCGTACATCCAATAATCTCTGGCCTGCCCGCGCACGCGGCGGTATTGCCTGATTAAACCTTCGCGCTGCATGCCCACTCGCTCCAGGACGGCAATCGACAATATATTGCTATCAAGAACCGTAGCCTGAACACGCTGAAGGCACAGAACGGTGTGCGCCCAATGAATAACGGCACTCGCCGCCTCAGTCGCCAAGCCCCGGCCACAGTGGCTCGGGTCAAGATCATAGGCAATTTCAGCCCGGCCATGATCGCGGGATATTTCGTTCAACCCAACCGTACCGAGCAAACCGTCACTCTGATCCACAATGGCCCAACGAAGAGAGTCTTTGCCTTCGGCATAGTCAGCAATCAGCGTTTCGAGGTTGGTCGGGCTGACATCCCCCCAACTGGTATGTTCAATCACGCCAGGTTTACTCAAATACGCCGACCACGCATCAACATCGTCTAATCTCAGCGGCCTTAATGACGCGTAAAGCTCGTCAGGTAACGGTATTCGTGTTGGCAATGTCGTCATAGCACCTCCGTCAAACCAGTCACTGATGCAAAGATATAAAGTACTGTGGTTTAGATGCGTTGTGAACCTACGCCAGGTAATCCCATAAAATTCTTTTACTTCATAAAAAATCCCGCAGTTACGCGGGATTTGATGTGATGGTTGTTATTTAGCGCCAGCCTAGACCGGCAACCAAATCATTCCCACTCAATGGTAGCCGGTGGCTTGCCGCTGATGTCATAAACTACACGGGAAATGCCGTTCACTTCGTTGATGATGCGGTTGGATACGCGGCCGAGGAAATCATACGGCAGGTGCGCCCAATGCGCGGTCATAAAGTCGATGGTTTCCACTGCGCGCAGTGAAACAACCCAGTCGTATTTACGGCCATCGCCCATCACGCCAACGGAACGTACCGGCAGGAACACGGTGAATGCCTGGCTGACCTTGTTGTACAGATCGGCCTTGTGCAGTTCTTCAATGAAGATGGCATCGGCGCGGCGCAGCAGGTCGCAATACTCTTTCTTCACTTCGCCCAGCACGCGCACGCCCAGACCTGGCCCCGGGAACGGGTGGCGGAACAGCATGTCGTACGGCAGGCCCAGTTCCAGGCCAATTTTACGCACTTCGTCTTTGAACAGCTCTTTCAGCGGTTCGACCAGGCCCAGCTTCATCTCTTTCGGCAAGCCGCCCACGTTGTGGTGCGACTTGATCACGTGCGCTTTGCCGGTGGCAGAAGCGGCGGATTCGATCACGTCCGGGTAGATGGTGCCTTGCGCCAGCCATTTAACTTCAGATTGCTTGCAGGCTTCTTCGTCGAACAGCTCAACGAACACGCGACCAATGATTTTGCGCTTGGCTTCCGGCTCGTCAACACCGGCCAGGGCGCTCAGGAAGCGATCTTCCGCCGCCACGTGAACGATGTTCAGGCCGAAGTGGTCACCAAACATTTCCAGAACCTGTTCGGCTTCGTTCAGGCGCAGCAGGCCGTTGTCGACAAACACGCAGGTCAGGCGTTTGCCGATGGCACGGTGCAGCAGCATCGCGGTAACGGAAGAATCCACGCCGCCGGACAGGCCGAGGATCACGTGATCTTCACCTACCTGCTGACGAATACGTTCTACCGCATCTTCAATGATGGTCGCCGGGGTCCACAGGGCTTCACACTGGCAGATATCCAGCACGAAACGCTCCAGCATACGCTGGCCCTGACGGGTGTGGGTTACTTCCGGGTGGAACTGCACGCCGTAGAAGCGTTTTTCTTCGTTGGCCATAATGGCAAACGGGCAGGTATCGGTGCTGGCAACGGTCACGAAGTCAGCCGGGATAGCGGTCACTTTGTCGCCGTGGCTCATCCACACGTCCAGCAGCGGTTTGCCGGCCGGGCTCAGTGCGTCTTCGATGTCGCGCACCAATGCGCTTTCGGTGGTGATTTCCACCTGGGCATAACCGAACTCACGCTCGTTGGAACCTTCTACCTGTCCACCCAACTGCATCGCCATGGTCTGCATGCCGTAGCATACGCCCAGCACCGGGACACCGGCGGTGAACACGTATTCTGGCGCGCGCGGGCTGTTGGCTTCGGTGGTGCTTTCCGGGCCGCCGGACAGGATGATGCCGCTTGGATTGAATTCGCGGATTTGCTCTTCGCTAACGTCCCAGGCCCACAGCTCACAGTAAACGCCGATTTCGCGCACGCGGCGTGCTACCAGTTGAGTGTATTGCGAACCAAAGTCCAGAATCAGGATGCGATGCTTATGGATATTTTTTGTCATGTGAGGCGAATTCCAGCAACAGAGAAAAAGAGCGAAAATAGTGTTTTCGGGGTGAAGCGTTACGCCCCACCCCGGCTTCTCCCGCAGGAGAAGTTAAAGCATTAACCCATGCGGTAGTTCGGTGACTCTTTGGTGATGGTCACATCGTGCACGTGGCTTTCCTGAATGCCGGCGCCGCTGATGCGCACAAATTCAGCCTTGGTGCGCAGCTCGTCGATGGTGCCGCAACCGGTCAGGCCCATGCAAGAGCGCAGACCGCCCATTTGCTGGTGAACAATGGCTTTCAGCATGCCTTTGTAAGCCACGCGGCCTTCGATACCTTCCGGCACCAGTTTGTCGGCGGCGTTATCGGTCTGGAAGTAACGGTCGGAAGAGCCTTTGGACATCGCGCCCAGTGAACCCATACCGCGATAGGATTTGAACGAACGGCCCTGATACAGCTCGATTTCGCCCGGAGATTCTTCGGTACCCGCCAGCATAGAGCCAACCATCACGCAGGATGCGCCAGCCGCGATGGCTTTGGCGATATCACCGGAGAAACGGATGCCGCCGTCGGCGATAACCGGAATACCGGTGCCTTCCAGCGCTTCAACCGCGTCGGCGATAGCGGTGATCTGCGGTACGCCAACGCCGGTAACGATACGAGTGGTACAGATGGAACCAGGGCCGATACCCACTTTCACCGCACTAACACCGGCATCAGCCAGCGCTTTGGCGCCTGAAGCGGTCGCGACGTTGCCGCCAACGATCTGCAGGTCCGGGTATTTGGCGCGGGTTTCACGAATGCGCTGCAATACGCCTTCGGAATGGCCGTGGGAGGAGTCAATCAGCAGGACGTCAACGCCGGCAGCGACCAGCGCATCAACGCGCTCTTCGTTGCCTGCACCGGCGCCAACCGCAGCGCCAACGCGCAAACGGCCATGCTCGTCTTTACAGGCGTTTGGCTTGCGTTCCGCTTTTTGGAAGTCTTTGACGGTGATCATGCCCAGCAGATGGAACTGGTCGTCTACCACCAGCGCTTTCTCAACGCGTTTTTCGTGCATCTTCTGCAGCACGACTTCACGCGCTTCACCTTCTTTCACCGTAACCAGACGCTCTTTCGGCGTCATCACGGCGGTAACAGGCTGGTTCAGATCAGTGACGAAGCGAACGTCACGGCCGGTGATGATGCCGACCAGTTCGTTTTCTTCGGTCACGACCGGGTAGCCGGCAAAGCCGTTACGCGCGGTCAGTTCTTTCACTTCTTTCAGGGTGGTAGTCGGAGTCACGGCCTGTGGATCGGTGACCACGCCGCTTTCATGTTTTTTCACGCGGCGGACTTCTTCAGCCTGACGCTCGATGGACATGTTTTTGTGGATGAAACCTAAACCGCCTTCCTGCGCCAGCGCGATAGCCAGATTGGCTTCGGTAACGGTGTCCATGGCTGCGGACAGCATAGGGATATTCAGGTGGATGGTTTTGGTCAATTGGGTGCCGAGCTCAGCGGTATTAGGCAGAACCGTAGAGTGAGCTGGAACCAGGAGAACGTCGTCGAATGTCAGTGCTTCTTTTGCGATGCGTAGCATGGGCAATATCTCACCAGAGTGGGCTGTGAAAAAGATAAAATATTGCCGCGGCATTATACAGAGCGTAATCGGTTGCCTCCAGTACTTTCGCACAAAAACTCTTGATTACCTTTTTCAGCCATGTAGTATCGACCAATTAAGTGCTTGTTTTGAAATTTGATCTGGGTCACATGTCGCTACCTGTTTCGCCGTCTATTTTTACCGTAAGCCGCCTGAATCAGACGGTTCGACAGCTGCTGGAAATGGAAATGGGCCAGATTTGGCTCTCCGCCGAGATTTCCAACTTCTCCCAACCCTCTTCCGGCCACTGGTATTTCACGCTGAAAGACGATCGGGCACAGGTGCGTTGCGCGATGTTCCGCAACACTAACCGCCGCACCACTTTCCGTCCGCAGAATGGCCAACAGGTCCTGGTTCGCGCCAGCATTACGCTGTATGAACCGCGCGGCGACTACCAACTGATTGCCGAAAGCATGCAGCCTGCCGGTGACGGTCTGTTGCAACAGCAGTTCGACCAGTTGAAACAGCGCCTGAGCGCCGAAGGCCTGTTCGACCAACAATTCAAGCAACCCTTGCCCAGCCCGGCCAAACGCGTCGGGGTCATTACCTCCGCCAGCGGTGCGGCGCTGCACGATGTGTTGCAGGTGCTGCAACGGCGTGATCCTTCACTGCCTATCATTATTTACCCTACTTCGGTGCAGGGCGCAGAAGCGCCATTGCAGATTGTGCGTGCCATCGAAACGGCTAACCGCCGCGACGAGTGTGACGTGCTGATCGTCGGCCGTGGTGGCGGTTCGCTGGAAGATCTGTGGAGTTTTAATGACGAACGCGTGGCGCGGGCAATTTTCGCCAGCCGCATTCCGATCGTCAGCGCCGTCGGCCATGAAACCGACGTCACCATTGCCGATTTTGTCGCTGATTTGCGTGCGCCAACCCCTTCCGCCGCTGCCGAACTGGTCAGCCGCAATCAGCTGGAGCTGCTGCGCCAGTTGCAGTCCCAGCAGCAGCGGATGGAAATGGCGATGGATTACTACCTGGCACAGCGCCAGCAACAGTTCACCCGCATCAACCACCGTTTGCAGCAACAGCATCCGCACCTGCGCCTGGCGCGCCAGCAGACGCTATTGTTCAAACTGCAACGCCGGTTGGAAGATGGCATGCAGAACCAACTGCGGGTCTCTTCACGCCGCAGCGAACGGGCACAACAGCGTTTGGCGCAGATGCAGCCGCAGGCGCGCATTCATCGCTATCAGCAACGCGTGCAGCAGCAGGAATACCGTTTACAGCAGGCGCTGGAGCGGCGGCTCAACGCCTGGCGTCAGCGCTTTGGCGTGGCCTGCAGCCAGCTTGAGGCGGTCAGCCCGCTGGCAACGCTGGCGCGTGGCTACAGCGTGACGCAAACGCCACGCGGCGAACTGCTGAAAACCACCAAACAGGCACAGGTGGGTGAATTGCTGAAAACCCGTCTGCAGGATGGCTGGGTGGAAAGCGAGGTGAAAACCATCACCCTGGCCAAAAAGCCGCGCAAAAAGCGCGCGGCTGAATAATTCCGCTTATTCCAGCGTAAAACTGTTGCCGGGCGCGCCGTTGATCCACAACTCGCGCGCTTCTCCGGCAGGCAAGCTGAAAGTCAGGGTTTGCCATGCCGGTTTAAAGCGACCCTCGGTGGTGAGGTTCAGCGTGATGCGCTGATTGTCACTGAGCATCTCCCAGCGCAGCCACAGCGCGTCGCCCTGCTGCCAGCCATAACTCTCGCCGTCATCTTCGAATAACAGCCCAGAAGCGCTGCCACAGCCTTTTAGCGGGTACAACTTAAGCTCACGTCGATCGTCCGCCGTTACGTCAACATGCGCCAGGCGGGATGACAGCGGCAATGCCGCACCGGCACGCACCAGCAGCGGCAAGCGCTCCAGTGGGGCTTCCAGCACCACCGTCTGGCCGCCACTGAACCACTGGCCGCTGTAGAAGCAATACCAACCATCGCCGTTATCCGGCAGATACACCGGCCGCTGGCGTTGCCCCTGCTCCACTACGCTGGCCACCAGCAGATCGCGACCAATCATAAAATCATCGGTTTCTTTCAGGGTCTGTTCGTCATGCTCATGGTCGAGGAAGGTCGGGCGCAGCATCGGCTCGTCGTCGGCACTGGCCTGCCACAGCAGGGTGTAAAAATACGGCATCAGCCGGTAACGCAGGTTAATCGCCTCGCGTACCGCCGGGGTAGCGGCCGGATACATCCAGGGTTCATTCACCGTGGCGTCATCGTTCCAAGAGTGAATGGTGAAACGCGGATGCATCACGCCGTTTTGTACCCAGCGCACCAGGAGTTCGGCGTCCGGCTTGTCACCGGAGAAACCGCCGACGTCGTGCCCCAGGTTATACAGGCCAGACAGGCTCATGCCCAACCCCATACGGATGTTGTAACGCAAAGTCTGCCAGTTGGTGCGGTTGTCGCCGCTCCAGGTCTGCACATAACGCTGCATACCGGCGCAACCGGAACGCGAGATCAGGTAAGGCCGCAGCTCGGGAGCAAAGCGTTGCTGAGCCTCCATTGAAGCGCGCATCATCAGTAACGGCATCACCGGGCGAATGTGCTTGATGGCGATAGGCGTGCCAAAACCGTGGCAACGCGCCTCTCCGTCCCACACTTCGTATTCGTTATTGTCATTCCAGGTGGAATCAATGCCCATCTCCAGCAGCTGCTGCGTCACGCCCTGCTGCCACCATTGCACCGCCGCAGGATTGGTGAAGTCGAGGTGCGAGCCTTCGTCATCCCAAAAGCTGGAGCGCTCCGGCCGGTCGCTTTCGGAATCCCGGATAAACAACCCCTGCTCCGCCGCCTGCTGATACTGCGGATGATCCTGCAACAGGCACGGCTTGATGTTGGCCGCCAGCTTTAACCCGGCGTCGTGAAATGCCTGGCTCAACTGTTTGGGCTGCGGCACCTTGTCGTAGTTCCAGTTGAATACATAGCGCTTGTTGCCGATCGAGGTATAACCCGACGACAGTTGGAACGAGTCGCAGGGAATATCATGCTGGCGACAGAGCTGAATAAACTGCTGTAGCTGCTGCTGGGCGTCCGGCGCATCGGTGTAATGCATGGTGGAACCGCTGTAGCCCAGGCTCCATTTCGGGCCGAAGTGAGTCTTGCCGGTCAGGCGTACAAACGCCTTGGTCACGTCCAGCACTTTGGGGCCGAGGAACAGGTAATAATCCAGATCTCCCGCTTCGGCCTGATAGCGGCGATAGGCCAGATGGTAGTTATCGATCTCATTGCCCAGATCCAGCCAGCAACTGCTCAGGTTGTCGTAAAACAGCCCGAAACTGGCCTCTTCCCCACGGGTGATGGTGAAAGGAATGTGCTTGTACAGCGGATCGGTGCTGGCGGCGTTGTAACCCATCGCGTCCAGGTTGCGCATTTCAAAGCGGCGACCGCTGCGTTCCAAATCACCGGCCTTCTCACCCAGGCCATAGTACCGCTCGGCGGCCTGACGGCGCTGGTAGTGGGCCACGCCGTCACCGTGCGGGTTCAGCAGGTAAGCGCTGGTTGGCCGATCGGCGGCCAGCGGAAGCCATTCACCGGCGGCGTTGCAGTGCTCCCACTCCAGCCACAGCGGCTGATGCACGGTAACGCGCAGTGCAGACGTCGTCACCACCAGCCGATCCTCATGTTGCTGCAACTGATAACCCGGCAGGCCGAAGCCGGCCACGCTCAAACGATCACGCCCTTCCCAGGGCACATCAGTCTGCGGCGCAATGCTCCAGGTGCGATCCAGCGCCAACTCGCCATTGCGTTTAATCAACACGCGGAACAGGCTGTTTTCCAGCACGTAAAGACAGAACAGGTGACGTTCGTCGACCAACAGCTCAATGCGATCGGCATACTGACCGGCCAACGTCCAATTTTTTAAGGTTTTCATAGGCATCCAACTTAACTATTAAGTGTTTTTTTACCGCCACGTTCGGCGATCAAGGCAATCAGAAATACGGCGCCGATCAGGTCGAAGAAGCCCATGGCGATAAACAGCGGGTTGAAACCGACGGTATCGGAGACCGCGCCGATCAGCAGCGTGAACAGGAAGCTGGCGATCCAGGCGCTGGAGCCGCGCATACCGTTGACCGTCGCTACCTGATTTTTATCGAATGATTCCACCACCAGCGCGCTGAGCATGCAGGAGATCACCTGATGGCCGAAACCGCCGATCGAGATCAGGGCGATCGCCACATAGGGATCTTTGGTGATCGCGACGAACGCCAGCGAGACCATCATGAATGCGCCGGTGACCGAGCTGGCAACCACCGAGTTGACGCGGCTGCAGCCGAACCATTTACGGTACAAAGTGGTGAGATAGCCGCTGGCGACGCTGCCGATGTCCGCCGCCAAAAACGGCAGCCAGGCAAACATGGCGATGTGTTTTAAATCCATGCCGCGTTCGGTGGCCAAATACAGCGGCACCCAGAAACTGAATACCGCCCAGGCCGGCTCGGCGAGAAAGGCCGGAATGGCAATGCCGTAGAACTTTTTGTTGCGGCAGAGAATGGCCAATGACTTGAGGAAAGGCAGTCGGGGTAACTCCGGCTCGTTGTCTTCGCGGATCAGATCCAGCTCCTGCTGGCTCAGATTGGGGTGCTGCTGCGGCGAGTGGTAGAACCGCCACCACAGCACCACCCAAAGCAACGCCAGCGCGCCGGAAAACAGGAAAGCGCCCTGCCAACCAAAGGAGACGTGGGCAATAACGATGATCGGCGGTGCCAGCATGGCGCCAATAGAAAACCCGACGCCCGCCCAACCGGCGGCGATGGGCCGTTCCTTCTTCGGGAACCAGTCGGAAATCGCCTTGGCGTTGGCCGGCGTTGCCGCCGCTTCTGCCCCGCCCATAAAGAAGCGCAGGATCGCCAACTGCACCCAGGTGCCGGCCCCGGCATGCATCATGCAAACCACCGCCCAGATGCTGGCGCAGATCAGGAACCCCATCTTCAGACCAATCACATCGATCAGCCAACCGCAGATCGGCTGAAACACCGTATAGGCCAGTTGGAACGATGCCACCACCCAGGAATACTGCTCGGTGGTCATATTCAGGCTGGTTTTCAGCTCCGGCGCCAGGATGCCCAGCGAGTTACGAGTGATGTAGTTAACCGTGACACCCAGCAGAAACAGCGCCAGCATCCACCAGCGCAGTGATTTAAATTTACGCCGGCCGCTGTCGACGACCCTTTGATTAATTTCCACACTCATCTGTCTTCTCTCCACGACGGCTGCCCGGTGACACAGCGCGCTTTTTGGTAGGGTACGTTTGGTTAGCGAAGGTATGGGTGGTGTTAAATTGCATTATGCTTCCCAGAAGCAGGCGCACGTCCTTCACAACCACATGATTTATTTTCATTTTATTTATAATTCAGTCCATTAATTGGACTGATAAATCTATAAAGTTGGTATACCAATTCAGACTAGCCAGCCGGAAGCGTGAGCGAAACGTGGTTTTTTGCAAAAATTTTCATACGAAGGATAAAAGCTCGCCATAATGGCCACCTAAGCCTGACAGTACGCTGAAAAAATGCAGTGAAAATATTTTCATTGCCAAATTTGAAGGAGATCACAGAATGAACGGAAAGCTGAAAATACAGCAGATCGCCCACCAAACCGGGTTGTCGATCAGCACCGTTTCACGCGTTTTAGCCGGCAAATCCAATACCAGCGTCGAAGCACGCCAAAAAGTGCTGGCCTGCGCCCAACAGAACGGCATTCTGCAAGGGATTTCCAGCGGTCGACTGATGTTGAACAGCGTGATGGTCTTCGCGCCACAACGCGCCTTTGACGTACGTACCGATATTTTTTACTACAAGGTGATCCAGGGCATCACCGCTGCGCTGGCGGAACATGAGGTGCGTATTCGCTATTGCGGGCTTGAGGAACTGCACAGCGACGGCGCGCTGTTCCTGGAAAAGATGAGCGATCCGCAGACCCAGGCGGCGCTGATTATCGGTATCGACGACGAACATATTCACCAGTTAGCCGCCGATCTGAATAAACCCTGCGTGCTGATTAACTGCAGCGACCGGCAGATGCGGCTCGATAGCGTGTCGCCCGATCATCAACTGATTGGCGAATTCTCCGCCAACTATCTGTTCCAGCAGGGGCACAGCCATATTCTGAACCTGCAGTGCTTGCGTCGGCACACTATGGAGCTGCGGCTGGCGGGCATCAAGCAAGCCTATGCGCGGCACAACATCGCCTTTGACGAGGGTCGCCATCTGGTCACCACCTCCGGTTTCGGTAGCGAAGAGGCCGAACAGGCACTCACCACCTTTATCAACCGGGTCAGTCAGCGCTCACAATTGCCGACGGCCATTCTTGCCGGTGGCGACTATATGGCGGTCGGCGCGGTCAAGGCACTCAACAAATTGCAGTTGAGCGTGCCAGGTGATATTTCGGTGATGAGCACCGACGGTTTTAATCTGGCGGAAATTCATGACGTGCCGCTCACCTCGGTACACGTGCCGCGCGACGAGTTGGGCTATGAGGCCATTCAGCTACTGCAACGCCGCATGCTGCGCGCCGATGCGCCCCCGTGCAACCTGCTGCTGCACGGCAAGCTGGCGGTCCGCGCCTCGGTCAAACGCGTCAGCCCCCATAAAACCAGCCCGGCGGTAAGCACTCACGATCACCGTCTTTACGATGTCTGAACTACACTTAGTGGCGGAATCTTTACTCAAGGAGAGCCACTATGCCGACCCTGACAGCGCGTTCGGTCATTCCCCCTTATATGCTGCGTCGGATCATTGAGCACGGCAGCCTGCTGCAGCGCGACTGCGCATTACACACCCTTAACCACGTTCAAAGCCTGCTCGGCAACAAGCCGTTACGCGCCCCCGGGGCGAAAACCTCGACCGGTGGTGAAGTCATCCGCGATATTTTTGATGCCGAAAACGGCACCCAACTGCCCGGCAAACAGGTACGTAATGAGGGCCAGTCCAGTAATCATGACGTGGCGGTGGATGAAGCCTATGACTACCTCGGCGTCACCTATGATTTCTTCTGGCAGGCGTTCAAACGCAACTCGCTGGACAACCGGGGCCTGCCGCTGACCGGCAGCGTGCATTACGGCAAGGAATACCAGAACGCCTTTTGGAACGGCCAGCAAATGGTCTTCGGCGATGGTGACGGCGAAATCTTTAACCGTTTTACCATCGCCATCGACGTAGTCGGCCACGAACTGGCACACGGCGTCACCGAAAGCGAGGCCGGACTAATTTACTTCCAACAGGCCGGTGCGCTGAATGAGTCGCTGTCTGACGTGTTCGGTTCTCTGGTCAAACAGTTCCACCTCAAGCAAACCGCGGATAAGGCCGACTGGCTGATTGGCGAAGGTCTGTTGGCGAAAGGCATCAACGGCAAGGGCCTGCGTTCGATGTCGGCACCCGGTACCGCCTACGATGATCCGCTGCTGGGGAAAGATCCGCAGCCGGCCGACATGAAAGACTACATTCAGACCAAAGAGGATAACGGCGGCGTCCACCTCAACTCCGGCATTCCCAACCGCGCCTTCTATCTGGCGGCCACGGCTCTGGGCGGCTTTGCCTGGGAGAAAGCCGGTTACATCTGGTACGACACGCTTTGCGACAAGACACTGCCGCAGGACGCTGACTTCGCCACCTTTGCCCGTACCACGGTGAAACATGCCAAACAGCGCTTCGACAGTAAAGTGGCGGATAAGGTACAGCAGGCCTGGCATCAGGTAGGGGTAGAGTAATGAAACCCTTGCCGGCACTCAATCAGGACACGGTCATTGAGCTGGCGCGTGAAGGCGGCTTCGCCTTTATTCCCAAACTGGCGGGCCAGCGGCGCATTGCGCTGGCCGACATTACGCCAGAGCAACGGCAGCGCCTGAATCAACTGTTGAACCAGACGCTGCCCTACGCGCAGGAAGAGGGGCAACCGGACTCTCCCGGCTGCGGTGACCAACGTTATTTTCGCGTGCAGATCAGCTATTACAGCCAAACTTTACGCAGCGAAATCGTACTGCTGATCCCGGAAACCAGCGCCCCGCAGGCGTTGGTCGACCTGTGGAAAACCGGTCAGGTGGATGAGTGAACGCTTACAACGGCTGATAACTGAATAACACCCGCTTTTTGGATATCAACCCATGGCCGTTCTGGCACAGGTAGTCCACCGCTCCGCAGGCCTTGAGTTCTTGTAACTGCTGCCCGCAATCCGGGCAGTGGGCCAACTGCTGATAATCGCTGTTACAGGCGGTGCAATGGTAGTGACCATTCACCCACTCCATCGTTTGATCGCATTGCGGACACTGCGCTTCCATAGTCACTCCCTGGTTAAATCACGCCCCATGAGCGTAAGAAATAGATGCCCAACGCGGTAGTGAAAAACGAGCCGACGGTGGTGATGGCGATAATATTCGCCGCCAGCGTGGCGTTCCCCCCCATCGCACGCGTCATCACATAGCTGCCAGAAGCCGTTGGCGTGGCCGAGAACAGGAAAATAATCCCCAACGCCGCGCCGTGAAAACCGCACAGCCAGCCACTCAGCGTCATTATCACTGGCACGACAAACAGCTTGGCCGAAGAAGACAGCGCCGCCACGTTGGACGAACGAAACATGGCGCGCAGGTCTAAACTGGCGCCGGTGCACAGCAAGGCCAGTGGCAACGACAGTGCGGAGATATAGCTGCCGGTCTGCCGGATCACCTGAGGTATTCCCAGACCGGTCTGGGCATAAGCCAGTCCGCACACCAGGCCGATAATCAGCGGATTGGTGACAATACTGCGCAACAGCGACAAACGGCTGATCCTCTTGCCCTGCCCGCCCTGCAGGCTGCGCGTGAGGGTAATAACTGACAGTATGTTAAACAGGATCACCGTCACCGTCAGGTACAGCGACCCTAACGCCACGCCCTCACTGCCGTAAGCGGTCATGGCATAGGCCAGGCCGACAATAGCGGTATTGGCACGGAAGCCCCCCTGCACAAAGACACCGCGCTCACGTGGCTCTTTAACCAGCCAGATAGCCGCCACTTCCAGCAGCAGGAAGGTGACCACGGTGCCAATAGCGCCAAAGATTACCAGCGGCAGGTTGCCCAGCAACTGCGGGTGGTTGGTGGCGATGCTGAAGAACAACAAACAGGGCAGCGCCAGGTTAAACACCAACTTGGTGGCACCATCGATAAAACGGTCGTCCATCAAGCGCCAGTGGCGCAGCAATATGCCCAGCAACATCATTAACAGATTGGGGACGGTGACGTTGAATGCAAAACTCCAGGTTTCCCAGGACATGATGTTCCTTCAGGCTAACGGCGGTAATAGTCAGATAATAAAACGATTTCGATCCAATAAAAAAGGGGCGCGGTAGTGATACCGCGCCCCTCATTCTTATGATTAGCCTTTCTTCAGGTGGCTCATCAGACGTTTACGCTTGCGCATCTGGTTCGGCGTCAGCAGGTTGCGCTTACCGGCGAACGGGTTCTCACCCTCTTTGAACTGGATGCGGATCGGCGTACCCATAACCTTCAGAGAACGACGGAAGTAGTTCATCAGGTAGCGTTTGTACGAATCGGACAGATCGGTCACCTGGTTGCCGTGGATCACCACAATCGGCGGGTTATACCCACCGGCGTGCGCATATTTCAGCTTCACGCGGCGGCCACGTACCAACGGCGGTTGGTGATCGTCGGCAGCCATCTGCATGATTTTGGTCAGCATTGAGGTGTTCACGCGGCGGGTCGCACACTCGTAAGCTTCCAGTACCGACACGAACAAGTTGCCAACGCCGCTACCATGCAGGGCAGAGATAAAGTGAATGCGGGCAAAATCGACAAAGCCCAGACGCAGATCGAGCATCTCTTTCACGTGATCGCGATCTTCCTCGCTCATGCCGTCCCACTTGTTGACGACAATCACCAGTGAGCGCCCACTATTGAGGATAAAGCCGAGCAGTGAGAGATCCTGATCGGAAATGCCTTCGCGTGCATCCACGACCAGCAACACCACGTTGGCGTCTTCAATCGCCTGCAGGGTTTTGATTACCGAGAACTTCTCTACGGTTTCCGTAACCTTGCCGCGCTTACGTACCCCGGCGGTATCGATCAGCACGTATTCGCGCTCGTCGCGGACCATCGGGATATAGATGCTGTCACGGGTCGTGCCCGGCATGTCGTAGACCACGACACGATCTTCGCCGAGAATGCGGTTAGTCAGTGTGGACTTACCTACGTTAGGACGACCCACGATAGCCAGCTTGATTGGCAGATCCTGCGGGTTGAAGTCGTCTTCCGGCTCTTCGTCTGCGCCTTCGAGGGTTTCACCTTCTTGCTCGGCCCAATAAGCGGCGTTAGCCTCTTCTTCGGTCAGCTCGACTTCTTCCGGCTTTTCACCGACAAACGGCACCAGTACGTGCTCGATCAACTGCGCTACGCCACGACCGTGGGAAGCCGCGATCGGATGCACGTCGCCCAGGCCCAGCGAATAGAAATCGGCGGCGGCCATGTCTGGATCCATACCGTCGGTTTTGTTGGCGACCAGGAAGGTAGCTTTCTGACGGTTGCGCAGATGCTGGGCAATGCCCAGATCGGCCGGCATCAGGCCGGCGCGAGCATCGACCATAAACAGCACGATGTCTGCTTCTTCGATCGCCAGCAGCGACTGACCGGCCATGCGTGTTTCAACGCCATCTTCGGTGCCGTCAATGCCCCCGGTATCGACGATAATAAATTCATTACCCTCAACCTCAGCACGACCATACTTGCGGTCTCGCGTTAGCCCGGGGAAATCCGCCACCAGCGCATCGCGCGTATGGGTTAAACGGTTAAACAAGGTGGATTTACCCACATTCGGGCGCCCTACTAGCGCGACGACAGGTATCATTGTGAAGCCTCATTACTTAATAATCAAAGCGTTACTACACTATGGATAGACACCAGGAGTGCAGCTTATAAAAATACGAAACGGCCCCTGAACATTCAGGAGCCGTTGGCAATCCGTGCGACGATCGGCGTTAGCGGGTGAAAGCGTAAACTTTTCCGCCCTTCGCCTGGATGACCAGCTTATCGCCAGCTACCATCGGCGCAGACAGGAAGCCGGAGCTATCCACTTCCTGCTGAGCAACAAAACGGCCGTCCGTGGTGTTGATCCAGTGCAGGTAACCTTCAGAGTCACCGGTCACCAGGAAACCATTGTACATCACCGGCGGAGTCAGATTGCGGTGCAGCAAATCGCTCTGCGTCCATACGGTCACGCCACCTTCGGTGCTCAACGCCACCACGCGATCGTTCTGATCGATAAGGTAGATGCGACCTGCATCAACGATAAAGTCGTTCACCGAGCCCAGTTCACGCTTCCACATGATCTGGCCGGAACGCAGATCCAGCGCCGTCAGGTTGCCATTGTAACCTAATGCGTAGACAACGCCCTCAACAATCACCGGCGTAGTGTCGACATCGTTCAAACGATCGATTTCGGTCGCGCCGCTAGGCTGGGAAATACGTTGTTGCCAAATCAACTGACCTTGCTGCATCAGCACGGCATTGACGCGACCATTATCACCGCCAACAATGGCTGCGCCAAAGGCAACGGCCGGTGCGGACTCACCGCGCAACGACAGTGAAGGCATGTCCAGGTTAACCGTCCACTTCACCGCGCCGTCAGATTCGTTCAGCGCCTGCAGCAGGCCGTTAGTGGTATGGATCAACACCATGCCGTCGCTGATCACCGGACGTGAAATCGCTTCGCCGGCCACCTTGGTCTGCCAGGCCAGGGTACCGTCTGAGGTATTGAGCGCGTAAACCACGGCTTTCTCACTGCCGACATAAGCCTTGTCGCCCGCGACCGCCATACCGCCCGACAGCAGTGCCGGCAGGTTGCTGGACAGGAAGCCGGTTTTCTCAGAGAGATCAACCTTCCACTTTTCGTTACCGTTATCGGCATCCAGTGCTTTCACGATGCCATGACGATCGGCTGCGTAAATAGTGTTGTCCTGGAAAGCAGGACGCAGGTGAGAATAGAACTCACCAACACCGTCACCGACCGAGGTACTCCACGCCTTGTTCGGCGTGAACTGATTTTCAACTTTCGGCAGCGGCGACATGGTAACCACGTCTTCTTCACTGTTGAACAGTGAGCAACCACTCAGCAAGGCAACGGAAACCAGTCCGACCAAGAGTGTTTTACGCAATTGCATGGGAATTCCCCTTAGCTGGACAAGTTATTCAATTTCATGCGCAGCAGAACCTGCAGCGCCTGAGAAGCGTTAGACTCAATGCCTTTACTGTAAGCTTCACGTGCACCTTTGGTGTCACCCTTAGCCAACAACACGTCGCCGCGCGTATCTTGCGCCATCGCCGCCCAGCCTTCGCCTTTCACGCCATCCAGCGTTTTCAGCGCGTCATCCAGCTTTTTCTCCTGCAGCTGGACACGTGCCAGACGCAGGTTAATCATCGAAAGCATGTTTTCGTCTTTGGTCTGGCCCTGAGCCAACACCAGTTGTTGGCTCGCTTTGGCAAACTCATTTTGCTCAACAAAATGCTTCGCCAGCTCCAGGGAGGCCAGCACGCCATAGCTGTTGCTGTTGGCCTGGGCAAACTTCTCCGCGGCGGCTACATCGTCCGGCTTACCGCTAGCCAGACGATCGCTGGCTTCCTGATAGGACTGGGACGCAACCATCATGTTGGAGTTTTCGTGGCTCTGCCAGTAACGCCAGCCGACCAGGGCACCAATTCCGAGCACCACGCCCACTGCCAGCGCTTTGCCATTTTCGGCAAAGAACCGACGCACGGCGTCGACTTGTTCGTTTTCAGTGGTATAGACTTCCACGGTGTCCTTCTCCTTAACCTAACATCAGAGCCAGGCGCACTGCGACTTCGCTTTGCGCCAGCGTTTCTTGTTCACCACTGCGCAGGTCCTTAACCACCACCTGCTGGGCTGCGACTTCGTTCTCACCCAGGATCAAGGCGACGCGCGCGCCCCACTTATCCGCACGGGTGATCTGCTTCTTAAAGTTACCACCGCCGTAGTTGGTCATCAGTTTGAGCTGTGGCGCCGCATCACGCACGCGCTCCGCCAGCTGCATTGCTGCACTCTGAGTACCGGCACCGGAGGAGATCACATACACGTCAATGGTCGCCGCGGCCTTGAACTCTGGGTTAACCGCCTGAACCAGCAACACCAGGCGCTCCAGGCCCATGGCGAAACCGACCGCCGGCGTTGCACGCCCGCCCAGTTGCTCTACCAGGCCGTCATAACGACCACCGGCACATACCGTGCCCTGAGCGCCCAGACTGGTGGTCACCCATTCGAATACCGTGCGGTTGTAGTAGTCCAGACCGCGCACCAGGCGTTCATTGATGGTATATGGGATGCCTGCCTGCGCCAAAAGTTCACACAGACCTTCGAAGTGGGCTTTGGAATCTGCATCCAGATACTCGGACAGGCGTGGCGCGTCGTTCAACAGCGCCTGCACTTCCGGGTTTTTCGAGTCCAGTACGCGCAGCGGGTTGCTGTACATACGGCGTTTGCAATCTTCGTCCAGCTTCTCTTGATGCTGTTCCAGGAAGGCCACCAGAGCATCGCGGTAGTTGGCGCGCGCCTCCAGTGAACCGATGGAGTTCAGCTCCAGCTTGACGTGCTCGGCGATCCCCAGCGCTTTCCACCAGCGGGCGCTCAGCAGGATCAGCTCTGCGTCAATATCCGGGCCCTGCAGGCCAAACACTTCGGCCCCCAGTTGATGGAACTGGCGATAGCGGCCTTTTTGCGGACGCTCGTAGCGGAACATCGGACCGACGTACCACAGACGCTGCTCCTGATTGTACAGCAGACCATGTTCGATGCCGGCGCGAACGCAACCAGCCGTGCCTTCCGGACGCAGCGTCAGGCTTTCGCCGTTGCGGTCGTCGAAGGTATACATCTCTTTTTCCACGACGTCGGTCACTTCGCCGATCGCGCGTTTGAATAACGGGGTCTGCTCTACAATCGGCAAGCGGATTTCGCTGTAACCGTAGCCGCTAAGCACCTGCTTGAGGATGCCTTCAATACGCTGCCATAATGCCGTTTCTTCCGGCAGGTAGTCGTTCATGCCGCGAATGGCTTGAATGTTCTTTGCCACGTGAGTTCTCTGTCCGTTGTCTAAAAAAATGAACCCGATTATAGGGACTTTGCCGCCCCGTATTCAACGCGAATACCGAGTTCTGCTCCCGGGTTCATAAACAAGCGGGCTAAAAAGCCCGCCGTATCGGTGTAATGCTTATTTTTCCAGCAGGTTGACCGCGATGCGATTGCTTTCATCCATCATCGACGCCTTGGCGCGAATTTTGGCTTCCAGCTGGTCAATCATCTGCTCGTTGTCGAAACGTTCTTTCTGGCGCACACCGTCTTCGTAGAAACCGCTCTTTTTATGGCCACCGGTAACGCCCAGCGTGGAAACCAACGCTTCGCCCGGGCCATTGACCACACAGCCGATAATCGAAATGTCCATCGGCGTGATGATGTCTTCCAGACGCTGTTCCAATGCGTTGACCGTTCCGATAACGTCAAATTCCTGACGTGAACAGGTCGGGCACGCGATAAAGTTAATGCCGCGGGCGCGGATGCGCAGCGATTTCAGAATGTCGAAACCGACCTTAACTTCTTCCACCGGATCGGCTGCCAATGAGATACGCAGAGTATCGCCAATGCCTTCCGACAGCAGCAGCCCCAAACCAATCGCCGACTTCACTGAGCCACTGCGTGCGCCACCGGCTTCGGTGATACCCAGATGCAACGGCTGATCGATACGCGCAGCCAACAGACGATAGGATTGCACCGCCAGGAACACATCGGAGGCTTTAACGCTCACTTTGAACTGGTCGAAGTTGAGACGGTCAAGGATATCAACGTGGCGCATGGCGGATTCGAGCAACGCTTCCGGCGTAGGCTCGCCGTATTTTTCCTGGATGTCTTTTTCCAGCGAACCACCATTCACCCCGATACGGATTGGGATGTTTTTATCGCGCGCGCAGTCTACGACTGAACGGATACGCGACTCGTTACCGATATTGCCCGGATTGATACGCAGGCAGTCTACGCCATACTCGGCAACCTGAAGCGCGATACGGTAATCGAAGTGGATATCGGCGACCAGCGGCACGTTAACCTGCTGCTTGATCAGTTTGAACGCCTCGGCGGCATCCATGGTGGGGACTGAAACGCGGACGATATCAACGCCCACGCGCTCCAGCGCTTTGATCTGATTAACCGTTGCTTCAACATCAGTGGTACGGGTGTTAGTCATCGACTGCACGGCAATCGGCGCACCATCACCAATAGGCACATTGCCGACGTAAATTCGCGTTGATTTTCGACGGATGATGGGCGATTGGTTATGCATTACTTACTCTCCATTGTTGCCCTGACTTAACGACAATGGCCGCGCAATTACTGCGCGGCAACGGTCAGACGAGCAACACGGTTTGACTTAACAAACCGGCTTAAATCAACCGGCTTACCTTGATATTGAATCTGTACTGCAGCCGGGGCGCCAATGGTCAGTTTGTACGGCGCGGTACCCGCCAGGCTCAGCTTGCCGCCGCTTTTCTGGCTGCCGCTGTACAACGTTTTACCGCTGGCATCACTCACCTGCAACCAACAATCGGCGGAGAACTCCATAACCAGCGCGTTAGGATCAACAGCCGGGGCAGTCACGCCCGCGTCGGCAGTTGGTAACGGCGCAGTTGGAGCCGCAGGCGTGGTCTCAGGCAGCGTTGTCTGGCTTGGTGAAACCACCGCAGGCTGCTGCGCAGTTGCACTGCCGCTAACGGCCGGAGTCTGAGACTGCTGTGGAGCAACGCCGGTATCTACCGGCGTGGAACCATTGTCAGCCAGAGGCGCGCTGTTGTCGGCATTGCTGTCGGTCAACGGCACTGACTGGCCTTCATTGTTTTGTGAAAGCTGCGCAGAGGATTGATCGGCCATGGTGACGATCTCTTCCTGCTGGGCCTTGTGGTTTTGCCACCACCAGGCGCCGGTCAGGCCAACCACCACGAAAACGATCAGCCAGGTGAAGCTCATCAGCCAGCCATCGCGTTTTTTGCGGCGCTTGCCCAATGAAAAACTCTGCATTGGTGCAACTTTCGCAACCTTCAACGGAGCCTGCTTGGCCAGCATCGGCAGCAGTTCATCCTCTGGCAAACGCACCAGCTTGGCGTAGGAACGGATATAACCCCGCACGAAGGTTGAAGCCAAATCTGCGGACAGATTGTCTTCTTCGATATCGCGCACGGTAGACATTTTGAGGCACAGGCGTTCTGCAACGGCCTGTTGACTCAACCCGAGTTGTTCACGGGCCTGACGCAGACGTTCGCCTGTCGTCATTGATACAGTTTTATCTTGGGAGGCTTCAGTATTCATTAGCTAAGAACTGCTGGTACTGTTTGGATTGTGGAAAACTTCGCGATAACTGCTTGCCATAGCGTTGCACGCTATCCTGGCGCCCGGCTAACGCGGCGAAACGAATCTGTAACCATAAGCTGTCGGCACTAGCCGGCAGAACATGCTGATAACTATCGAGTAAAAGTTGCGACTGTGCGCGCTTCCCTTCTCCAAATTGCTTTTCTGCCTCCACCAACAGTGGAGTACCTTTGTCCGGATCGATCTTCATGGCACGCGTTAACAAGGTACGTGCTTCATCGTTCTGTCCGGCCTTGAGAAAACAGTAACCTGCGTTTTCCAGGCTGTCGGCAACCTGACCGTAATCCGGTGCTACTGCCGCAGCGCTAAACTGCTGTTGTGCCGGTACATACTGCCCTAAACTGCAAAGAAACGCACCGTAATTATTCAGCACGGTGCCATTGTTCGGCGCAAGTTTGAGCGCTTGCTGATAACGCTGTTCGGCCGCGCTATTTTCGCCCATCCGCTGCTCATAAAGCGCCATGCCCAATTGGGTACGGTAATCCTGTGGGGCAGCGTCTGCCGCTTTCTCCAGATTCTGTCGCGCGGCGGGTAAATCGCCCTGCTTGAGATATTCCAGACCCAGTTGCAAACGCGTCTGGCCCGCTTGTGACTGCGCGTCTTTTTCTTCCGGCGTTGAACCGGAACAGCCGGCCAGTAAACCAGCCGCCAGCAACGTTCCCCACAGAGTCAGCTTCATGCCTGCATTCATTTCCTTGTCTGATGTTACCTTGACGTCCATTCACATAACAGACTGTAAGATAACAAAAAAATCATGCTATAGGATTCAGACCGCACGTACAGAGATAGGTTCCCCGGCCATTTTCTTTTTCAGGGTACGCTTGGTACGGTCGATCACTTCACCCGCCAGTTGCCCGCAGGCGGCATCGATATCATCACCACGGGTTTTACGAACAATAGTCGTAAAGCCGTATTCCATCAACACTTTGGAAAAACGATCCACCCGGCTGTTGGAGCTGCGGCCGTAAGGTGCCCCCGGGAACGGGTTCCATGGGATCAGGTTGATCTTGCATGGCGTGTCCTTCAGGACTTCTGCCAGCTGGTGCGCGTCGTCGGTGCTGTCGTTGATGTGGTCCAGCATCACGTATTCAACCGTTACCCGCCCCTGGTTGGCATTGGATTTTGCCAGGTAGCGACGTACCGCCGCCAGGAAGGTCTCGATATTGTATTTACGGTTGATCGGCACGATGTCGTCGCGGATCTTGTCGTTCGGCGCATGCAGCGAGATTGCCAGTGCAACGTCGATCATATCGCCCAACTTGTCCAGTGCCGGCACGACACCGGAAGTAGACAGGGTCACACGACGCTTGGACAGGCCAAAACCGAAGTCGTCCAGCATGATTTCCATCGCCGGTACCACGTTGTTCAGGTTGAGCAACGGTTCACCCATGCCCATCATCACCACGTTGGTGATCGGACGTTCGCCGGTCACTTTCAGCGCACCGATAATTTTCGCCGCACGCCAAACCTGACCAATGATTTCCGACACGCGCAGGTTGCGGTTAAAGCCTTGCTGCGCGGTCGAACAGAATTTGCATTCCAGTGCACAACCCACCTGGGAAGAGACACACAGGGTCGCACGGTCGCCGTCCGGGATATACACGGTTTCGACCTGCTGATCGCCCACTTTGATCGCCCATTTGATGGTGCCATCGGCTGAGCGTTGTTCTTCCGCCACTTCTGGCGCACGGATCTCGGCGACGCTCTGCAATTTATTGCGCAGGACCTTGTTAATGTCGGTCATCTGCTCAAAGTCATCGCAGCAATAGTGGTACATCCACTTCATGACCTGATCGGCACGGAAGGGTTTCTCGCCCATTTTGGCGAAAAACTCACGCAGTTGCTGACGGTTCAAATCCAGCAGGTTAATTTTGGCCACAGCCGGTTGTTCCGCGTTAACGGATTGAGTAGTCAGCGAATTATTTTCAGACACGATGTGCTCGGACGTGATGGGTTCTAACATAATTGATCTCTGGCCTCGTTGTTACACGTTACGGCGCGAAAGAGTGGAAAGTAAGTGCGTCGTTCAACCCGCATAAATTGCGGTGACGGCGCTAAAAGCGCGCCCCTGACAAGAAGCCTCATCAGGGGCGCGGCATTGTACAAATTTTAGTAGCAGCTTTCCACGTCTGAAAGACATTCAGGGCATTTTTATTGTTTCAGCCGATGAATGAAAAATTCGAGTAGCGGCGCTGCATGCTGCGCCTGAGCCAATCGGGGCGAATATATCGCCCCCTACAGCTTGAAAGGCGACGAGCAAATTAACGTGAGCAGATTTCGCTCTCATTAAAGAAATACGCGATTTCGCGCTGTGCAGATTCTACTGCGTCAGAACCGTGTACGGCGTTGGCAGTGAAGCTGTCCGCGTAGTCAGCACGCAGGGTGCCGGCCAGTGCGTTGTCCGGGTTGGTTGCGCCCATGATGTCACGGTTACGCTGTACTGCGTTTTCTGCTTCCAGAACCTGAACCACGATCGGGCCAGAGGTCATGAACTCAACCAGGCCATCGAAGAATGGGCGGCCTTTGTGCTCAGCGTAGAAGCCTTCGGCTTGTTCGCGAGTCAGACGCAGCATTTTGGATGCGATGATTTTGAAACCGGCACGCTCAAAGCGAGCATAGATTGCGCCGATGTCGTTGTTAGCTACAGCGTTTGGTTTAATGATGGAAAAGGTACGTTCTACGGTCATGATGGCCTCTGTATAACTTCCAAAACAGGCCGGTCTGCAAACAGGGTGCCGGCCTTCTCAAGTGGCGCAGATTATATGTGTGCTGCCAACGCTTGCCTACGGGAAAATCAACATTTCATTAAAAAATCATTATCTTTATTCTTCACTTTGCGGCCCAGAGCACAGGTTATGAAAACTTACCTTAATCGAGGTTAAATTCGCGCAATGCCACCTGACCGCTCTCATCCAGCACGCTGAGCTGATAGCGACCAGGTTGGGTCAGCGTCTGTAGCAGCGACTCCCCTTCCCCCACCAACTGGCCGTTGAGGAACCACCAGCGCTGTCCGCCGCCGCCCTGGGCGCTGACCCGCAAGTCCAGCGTATTATTGCCCGGCAGGCGACGCAGTATCGCGCCGTCACGCACGCCCAGCATTAACAATGGCGGTGCTTCTTGCTGCTGCAACGGCGGACACTGCGGATCAATAGCCGGCAAGCGCTGCGCACGACGCTCCGCCGGAGGCAACCAGGGCTCCAGCGGCGTAGGCCACAGGGCCAGCCGACGCGGTGTCGCCCCCGGGCAATCCGCCGCCACCCGCAATCCACGCGCGTTCAACCACATCAGTGGCTGGCTGCCCAGCAGGCTTTCCTGCCCCGGCGCGGGCAGCGTGGGCGGAATAGTCCCGTCGAGAATCCAGCTCAGACGTCGTTGGCGGCAATTGCTGTCACCCGCGGGCAGTGGCTGGCCGCCCGGCCAGCAGATCACCGCACGGCTGACGCTGGCGGGGCGCGGATCGGCCGGAATGCCTTCCCCACGCTGGCGTAAAGAGGTCAGCAACAGGTTATTGACCTGATTAAGCAGCGGCACCGCGGTAGCGAAGCCGAACTGCCCGGCCACCGGAGTACCGTCCGGTCGCCCCACCCAAATGCCTATCGTATAGCGCGCATTAACGCCGATGGCCCAGGCGTCGCGGTAGCCGTAACTGGTGCCGGTCTTCCACGCCAGTGGCACACTGGCAGGCAATGCATCATCCGGCAATGGACGTGCCTCTCCCGCCAATATTCGCCGTACAATCCAGGCGGCGCCCGGCGACATGAACTGGCGATCGTAAATCCCTTGCTGAGGCGTAAAACGCAGCGGTGCCACCCTGCCCTGACGAGCCAGCGCGCTGAATCCGGCCACCAACTGATCCAAACGGGCACCGGCCCCGCCCAGGATCAGCGCCAGGCTGGGTTCGGCGTGTGCCGGCAGCCGCAGTTCAACCCCCACGTTACGGAGATTGGCGGCAAAACGCTTCGGCCCGTAGGCTTCAAGCAACTGGACCGCCGGCAGGTTGAGTGAACGCGACAACGCTTCACTGGCGCTGACCGGGCCGTGGAAACCGGTATCGAAATTACCGGGCCGATAATCCCCAAAACGGCGCGGTACGTCCTGCAACAGCGATTCGGCGTGGATCAGGCCGTCGTCCAGCGCCAAACCATACAAAAAGGGTTTTAACGTCGAGCCCGGCGAACGCCAGGCAGCCACCATGTCGACATGGCCAAAACGGCTGTTATCGTTCAAATCCAGCGAGCCCAGGTAGGCACGTACTTTCATATTGGTGTGATCAACCACCAATACGCCAACCGAGGTTTTTTCCGGCAGTTGACTCTTCCAGCCACGAGCCAGTTCTTCCAGCCGCCGCTGCAAGGTAGCGTCCAGCGTGGTGGTCACCACCTGGCTACGATTGCCCTGTGTCATGCGCCTTGCCAGTAACGGGGCCAACTGCGGTACCTGGCGCGGGGCCAGCCACAACGCTTCCTGCCGGATTTCGGCCACCTGCGGTGCCGGCCAAACCTGATAATACGCCAGGCGTTCCAGCACCTTGTCACGCGCAGCCTGCGCCCGTTCCGGGTAGCGGTCCGGCCGCAAACGGCTGGGAGCCTGCGGCAACACTGCCAGCAACGCCGCCTCCCCACGCGTCAGCGCCGAAGGCGGTTTGCCCAAATAAGTCCAGCTGGCCGCGCCAATCCCCTGTAGCGTGCCGCCGTAAGGTGCCCGGTTAAGGTAGATTTCAAGGATTTGATCCTTCGACAGATGCCATTCCAACTGGGCGGTACGCCACACCTGGCGTAACTTGCCGGCCAGAGTGCGTGGATGGGGATCAATCAGGCGCGCTACCTGCATCGACAGCGTGCTGCCGCCGGAAACGATCTGCCCGTTGCGCAGGTCCTGCCAGGCGGCACGGGCCAGCGACAATGGATTGATGCCGGGGTGCCGATAAAACCAACGGTCTTCATAGGTCAGCAGCGCCTGCAAATAATAGGGCGAGACCTGCTGCAGACTGACCGGATAGCGCCATACGCCGTCACTGTCCGCATAGCGCCACAGCGGGGTACCGTCTTCCGCCACCACCACTCGTGCCATCTCGGCATCTTTCAGCGGCAACGGCCACAGCCGGTCCGCCAACCACAGCAAAACGGGCGGCAGCAAAATAGCCAGCAGCCAGATGGCTGCCCGGCGACGTAAATGAGTAAGAAGTCGATTCATCAGGAAGGTATCACCCCTTTGCCCCGCCACCGGCTAAATCACCGGGGCGGGGCAAAGAGGATCATTTGGCAATTTCAAGCCGCTGTGGTGTCGCGCCCAGCGCACGCCAGGCAGGCACATACATCGACTCAACCTGCGGTGCCGGAACCAGATATGTGCCCGGCGTCACGGCCCGAGCCAGATACAGCAGCGTGGTATGACGGTAGCCGTCGATATTCACCGCCGCCACATAGCGATCGTCACGGAACTCCTGATGTTTGATATCGGCCTGCTGCATGTCCTGCAGCAGTTCGGTCACGCTACTGGCGCTTTCGCCCAGGCTGGCGCTGCTGTCCCCCAGATTTTGGTTCTCCAGCTCCAGCCCGGCCGGCAGCAGATCCACCACCAGCGCGTCCGGCACCTGATTATCGGCCCAGACGTCCAGGTGCACCAGGATCAGCTGACCGCTTTTCAGTTGGGTCAGATCCACGGATTTGCCGTCCAGCCCCAGGAATTCGCGGCGGATATTCAACACGTTGCTCTGCGGCTGCGGCGCCTGTTGCGGATAACCGACCAAATCGACCCGGCTGTACAGCGTACCGCTGCCGGTATTGGTGAGCTGCAACCCGCTCGCCAACTGCTCAGCGGACAGATTTTGCGTCAGCGCCTGGCTGCCGGACAGGGTTTTGCCCTGCGCCGTTTGTGCCTGCCATGGCGTTTCAGCACTGCCAATCAGATTGCGCGCCGCCAGGAACAGGGCATTGCTCTCCTGCGTAGACAGATAACGTTCGCCGTTGAGACGCTCAGAGAGAGTCAGCAAGCGCTGGTCGCGCTCGGCCGGCAGCAGGTTATTTTCGGTCAGCAGCGCCAGGATCATCGCGTCATCACGCAGTGGACTGCCGTAATCTTCCAACCAGTAATCCTTGGCATTACGTTGCGTTGCCAGCCCTTGTTCGATCGCCTGATTGGCACGCGGCATATCGCCCATCAGCTTCAGCGCTACGCCAAGTTGCACCAGCGGCAGGCCCGAACGAGCATCGGCACGGCGCTCAAACAGCTGTCGCAATGCCCCGAGCGGTGCCTGTTGCTGACGCGCCAATACCAAGCCGGCATAAGCCTGCACCGCAAAACGGGTGTGGTCCGGGTACTGGGTGGAAGCAACGTCAATCTGACTACGGTCCTGCAAATAGCGCTGCAGCCGGTTGTTGGCCGCCGTCAGCGCATCGGTCGGGACGCTGTAGTTCTGTTCACTGGCACGGAACAGGAAGTCGGTAGCGTAGGCCGTCAGCCAGAACTCTTCCTGGCTGTCGCGACTCCACAGACCAAAACCGCCGTTATAGCGCTGCATGCTGAGCAGATGCTCGATGCCAACGTCGATACTGTTGCGGCGGCTTTCATCGCTGCCGGATTTAATCCCGAGCGCACTGAGCTGCGCCCGGTTGGTATACAGCGACGGATAAAGCTCACTGGTCGTCTGCTCCAGGCAGCCGTAGGGATAGGCGTACAGCTCGCTGATGTAACGCGCCAGGTTGATTGGCGGACGGCTGGTCAACAGCAGTTGCCCTTCGGTCGTCGCCTGAACCAGCCCGGCGGCGGCATCTGCCGGCAGACTCCAGCTTTCACCGGCGTGGATCACGCTGGCGAACTGGCGGGTTTGCGCTGGATAAGCAGGCCTTACGCCAATCTTCCAACTGTGCTGATAGTCCTTGAACGTTTCCCCCGGCAGCACCAGACCGCTGAGGGTCAGCGCGACCTCGCCCTGACCAAAGCCCGCCAGCGCCTGCACCGGTATCTGCAGCGTGGTGCGTTCGCCGTTGGCCAGGCTGACTTGTTGTTCGGCAGCCCCCTGCAGCGCCACCAACCCGCTGGAAGCCAGTTTCACGGTTAATGTCTGCGGCTGGCCGGACAGGTTGCTGACATCCAGCGCCAATTGGGTGCTGTCGCCCCCGGCCAGGAAGCGTGGCGTCGCCAGCTCTGCCACCACCGGTGCGGCAACCACGGTCTTGCCTTCCGCCTTGCCGAAGTCTTCATCGCTCCACGCCTGCGCCATCAGTCGTAATTCACCGTTGAAGTCAGGAATGGCAATCTGAATTTCGCCTTCGCCGTTGGCATCCAGCTTAACCGGCTGCGCCTGCTGGGCAACAATGGTAACCGCGGTGATCGGTTTTTTACCGCCGCGCGACAACGCATCTTCGTCATCACCGTCGCCGCCGTAGCGCAGGTTTGCCAAACGCCCTTTGCCTTCAATCAGTTGACCATAAACATCGTACTGATCGGCGCTGTAGCGTTTGCGGCCAAAGAAGGCCTGATACGGATCCGGCGTCGCGTAATTGGTAATGTTGAGGATGCCGCTGTCCACCGCGGAAAGCAGCACGTTGATTTGCTGTGGCGGTTTACCGCTGCTGTGGGCAGCCTTCACCTTCACCGTCAGCATTTGGTTCGGCCGCATACGCTGCGGCGCGTCCAGCTGCAGTGCCAGTTTGCGTCCTTCATCCACCAGCGGCAGATGCAACAGCCCCACCGCCCGTTTCGGCGTCGACTGCTGTTGCTTGTCACCCGGGCGGATCACCAATGCGCTGAGGTACAGATCGTGGCGTTTCCACTCCTTATTGATAGGCACTTCAACATCAACGCCCTTGGCCGGCACATCCAGTTCCTGCCACCAGAGCGGACCATCGCTGGATTCCACCAGCAGGTAGCCCTTGCCGGCGGCCGGCGCTTCGATATGCAGCTTCACTTTCTCGCCCGGTTGGTAGGCCGGTTTGTCCAGCTTCAGCTTCACCTGGTCCGGACGTACAGCCCCACTGCCATTAGTGTTGTCCTGCCAGCTGTAACCGGCCCAGAAACGCAGGCTGCTGATCAGATTACTCTGCGGATCCACGACCTCAATACGATATGCGCCCCACTCCACCGGGAAACTTACCTTGGTGCTGCCGTTGGCGGCGATATCGATAGACTGTTCCGCCAGCGGCAGATCCTTCTTATCGTACAACGACTGCCAGCCTTCGCCTTCTGACCACTGCCAGTAGTAGTCGCGACGCTCACGCACCAGGCGAGCCTTCAGCCCGCTGACGGCCAGTTTTTCACCAGCGGCATTGGCGTAGACAATATCAAACCCGGCCTGGGTGTTTTCATCCACCACCGGCTGGGCCTGGTAGCTGTTGCTACGATAATCATAAATCTGTTGTTTGTTGAACAAAGGTCGAATACCGGGCAGCGCATCGGCAGGCCAGATCGCCTGTTCGGCGCGGCGCGTTACCGGGCGACCACCAGACTCCAGCAGGCTAGCCTGCAAGATGGCTTTCAACGGCGATTTTACCTCTGCCCAACTGCTGTCCACCGCCACCTGCGCCTTGCCGGCGTTATCCAGCGCCTGGTCGAATTCATCCATATTGCGCGACAGGCTTTCTTCCGTCACCGAACCAAACTCATAGCCCGGCAGGCTGCTGACCGCCTCACGCTGCGGCCGCAGGAACACCTGCCCCTGCAGGCGGTTACCCGAGGCCGGTGCACCATAGAGATAGCGGCCGGTGACGTCGAACACTAACTGTGCGTCAGGGCGCAGCGGGGTTTTCTCGGCGGTAATGTCTAGCGCCATGCGTTCCGGCAGGAAATCCTCGACCTTGAAGCTGTAAAGCCGCGGCTGGTTATCGCCCAGATTGAAACGCAGCGACCAGTTTCCGGTCGGCCCGCCTTCAGGGATTGGGTACTGATATTGATACAAGCCATCCTGCGGCTGCCAGACAAAGCTGCGCGCCACCTGATCGTCCGGTTTGACGATATCCACCTTCACCGGCTGGGCCGGCAGCGATTTACCGTCGGCGTCACGCAGCAGCCCGTTAACGATCAGCGTTTCGCCGGGGCGGTAAAGATCACGCGGGCCGAAGGCGAAGAATTGCTTGCTGTAGCCTTCCGGCCCGGCAATATCGAACTCAGCCAAATCCAGCGCCGGCGTCGACAGATCGATCATGCTGGTCTGGCCCTGTTGGGTCGCCAGCAACAGCCGCGCCTTGGCGCTTTTCACCAACTGGGCGTGCCCTTGCTTATCGGTGGTGCCCTGGGTCAGCGTTTGACCTTTTTCATCCAGCAGGCGCAGTTCAACCGCGCCCAATGCCGCGCCGCCATCCAGAGCCTGGGTAAACACGTCCAGACGGTCATGATAACTGTGCAGCGAAACGCCGATATCACTGAGAGTGAACAGGGTCGCCGGGTTGGTATAACCGTAATGCCCGGCCTGCTGCATCACCGCCAGGTAGACACCCGGCTGCTGTAAGGCCTCGATGCCACTCAACGGCAATAGCAGGCGTTCGCGGGTGTTGCGCTGCGGGTTGAGATCGAAGCGGCCGCTGTAGACCAGATCGGCCATTTTCAGCAGTTCTTCCGACTCCCAACTGGAGAGCGAATTGCGATATTCCCAGTTTGCCAGGAACGCAGGTAAGGCATCGGCCTTCACCCGGAAGAAGTTAACGTCAACGTTATCGACGTTTAACGCCATCACCGGCAGCCCCTGCGCCAGCTTGGTCGGCAACAGCGAGCCTTTGCCGGCAAAGCCGACGCTCGGTTTGATGTCGCGGGTGGTAATAGTCTGTTCTTGCTGTTTGCCCAGTTCGGCACCGTTGACTGCTTTCAGAGCGCTCTCGAGGGTCAGCACCAGCTTGCGGTTGGGCTGCAGATGGCGCAGCCGCAGTTCCATCAGGTTATCTGACAGCTCCCAGGCACCGTCGATTTTACCGCTAACGCTGTCGACCAGATGCGCTCGCGCGGCGAAATCCTGACTCGGATCCAGCGGCAAAGAAAACGTCAGCACCATGGCACTGGCGCCGTCGAGTTGCAGTTCGGAGGCATCAAGCAATGTCAGCGGTTTTCCGGCGTCGCGTTTCGCCAATGCCGCCAACGCGGCGGCATCCGGCCGTTTGGCCTGCGTGACACTGCTGGCCTGGGCATCAGCCTGCGCTGCGGTTGGTTTTTTTCCGCCGTCATCACAGGCGGCCAGCAGCAGCAGGCCTCCCGCCAATGCGATCCCCTGACAAAGCTTCTTGCCTGATGCAAATGCCCCTGAACGGTATGGTTTCATCGTTTAACTCCCTGGCAGCCTTTACGCAACGACACTCGTCGGCGCAAGATCCGAATATGGATGAATAATAGCAGCGCTGTTAGCATCAGACCCAGCTCAATTTTTTCCCTTCAACAGAAAGGGGCCACCCAAGCCTGAAGCAGGAAATGATATGGCCACAATGAAAGATGTTGCCCGACGGGCAGGCGTGTCGACGGCCACCGTCAGCCGGGTGATCAACAGCACCGCCTATGTGGAGCCGGTCACCCGCGAACGGGTTGAAAAAGCCATGCGCGAGTTTAACTATCACCGCAATGCTGCCGCGCTGGCCCTGGCGAAAAGAAGCGGCAATATGCTGGGGCTGTTGACCGGTAATCTCGACGACCCTTTTTTCTCGCGTCTGGCACGGGGAGTCGAAGATGTCACGCGCAAAGACGGCGTAAAATTAATGGTCTGCAGCGGCGGCCATCAGGCCGAACTGGAGAAGAACGGTCTCGATTTTCTGATCAATCAGGGCTGTGAAGCCATCGTGGCCCACGTGACCCGGATGAGCGATGCCGACGTTTTACGCTATGCCGCCCACACCCCGGCGATGGTGGTGATCAATCGCTATTTGCCTGCCATCGCCAACCGCTGCATCTGGCTGGACAACGTCAGCGCCTCTCAGGCCGCCACCCAGATGCTGATTCGGCACGGGCACCGCAATATCGCCTGTATCACGACGGACTTACCCATCGATGACAGAAAACAGCGTCTGGAAGGCTATCGCAGTGCCATGAATGATGCCGGGATCTCGGTGCCGGGTAGCTGGATCATCAGCGTTCCCTTCAATGAGCAAGGGGGCGAATTAGCGGCAGAAAGGATCCTGGCAAACGATCACCCTTTTACCGCCGCACTGACGTTCAATGACGTGATGGCCGCCGGTATGATGCGAACCTTTCGCCAGCGGCAGATAAAACTGCCGGAGGCTATCTCGATTGTCGGCTTTGATGACGTGACCCTGGCAAAATATCTTCACCCGTCATTGACCACCATGCATTATCCGATAGAGAAAATGGCGCGACGTGCGGCTAATTTGGCGCTGCAGTTGAACTCTGCTGCCACTGTGGCACCGCAGAATAATATGTTTTCCGCTGAATTGATCCTGCGAGATTCGGTCATCCCCCTCGAGAAAAACACCTCAAATCAAGAAAACAAGCCTGAAAAATGAGAGGCAACGCACACAACGCCTACTCATGAAACCGATTACATGGACAGTTGCCCAGGCTCACATCTCAATCAAAACGAATTCATTAGGCTGGCGTCACACCCTCATCCTTAACCGGAGTTGTTAATGAATAACAAAAAGAAACTCAACCTGGGACTGGCGATGCTGCCCATTGTGGCGATGCTATTGCTGCTCATCGTCGGCTACGGCCAGCTTGGGCTGCGGATCGAGCCGTTGCTGCTGGTTTCGGCCACCATTGCCGCCGCACTGGCCTGGTGGCAAGGTTATCGCTGGAACGACATTATCGAGTCCATCGTCGCCAAACTGGCCAAGGCCATGCCGGTGATCATGATACTGATCTGCGTCGGCGGGTTGATCGGCACCTGGATGTTCAGCGGCACCATTCCTTACATGGTGTACTGGGGCTTAAAACTGATTAGCCCGCAATATATCCTGATCGCCGCATTCTTTATTACCAGCGTGATCTCCGTTTGTACCGGCACCTCCTGGGGCGCGGCAGGCACCGTGGGCGTGGCATTAATGGGCGTTGCCGCCGGACTGGATGTGCCCCTGGCCGCCGCCGCCGGTGCCGTGGTTTCCGGCGCCTACTTTGGCGATAAGATCTCCCCGCTGTCCGACTCCACCAATTTCGCGGCCATCGTCGCGGATACCGATCTCTACAGCCATATCCAGCACCTGATGTACACCACAATACCGAGCTTTGTTTTAGCCGCGGTGGTGTATCTGATTGCCGGGCACACCAGCGCCGTCGGCAGCGTAGCCACGCCGGAAAAAGTCACCGAGATCGTGACCGCGCTGGAGGGTCTGTATCACTTTAACCTGCTGCTGATCCTGCCGCCGGTGTTGGTGCTGTGGGGTGCCGTGACCAAACGACCGGTGATCCCCGTCATGCTGGCGGCCTGTACCCTGGCCATATTCATTGGTGTATTGCTCCAGGGGTTTAACCTGCAGCAAGGCTTAAATGCATTGATGGACGGCTTTAATCTTTCAATGTTTACGGCTCAGGGGCACAGCATTACCGGCATCGCCCTAGATGTTCCGCGCCTGCTCAACCGCGGCGGCATGTCCTCGATGATGAGTACCATTCTGCTGGTGTTCTGTGCGTTTTCCTTTGCCGGTGCCTTAACGCTGACCGGCGCGCTGACCGTTATCATCAATCGCTTGCTGAAAGTGGTTCATACCACCGGCCAATTGATCGCCGCGACGGTCGCGACCACCATTCTGGTGACCGGTGCCACCAGCGACGGCAAGCTGGCGCTGCTCATTCCGGCCGAGCTGTTCAAAGGCGCTTACCGTCGCATGGGGTTAGACAATAAAAACCTGTCGCGGACCGTAGAAGATGCCGGCACCGTCATCGAACCTTTAATTCCGTGGACCGCCGCAGGTATTTATATGGCAACCACCCTGGGTGTCAGCACGCTGGATCTCCTGCCGTGGGCCATCCAATGCTACGCCGCCGTGGTCTTCGCCCTGATTTATGGGTTTACCGGGTTCGGGATTGCCAGAATACAGCCAGAAAATGATTTACAGCGTAAGGAAGCCTGACGTGAAACAGACCGATTTTAACCAGATAGTTAACCGCCACAACACCGGCTCGGTGAAATGGGACTTTATCGACCGCTATCTGCAACTCGATGAAACCGACCTTTTGCCAATGTGGGTCTCTGATTTTGACTTCCAGTGCCCGGCGGAAGTCCGGCAAGCAGTGCATCAGCGGGTTGATCACGGCGTATTTGGCTACAGTGAGCGCGATGACGCATATTACCAGGCGGCGATCAATTGGTTCTCAAACCGGCACAACCTGCCTTTGCAGCGCGAATGGTTCACCTCCGTTGAGGGGGTGGTACCCGGATTGGCGCTCCTGATCCAGTTGCTCAGCCAGCCTGGCGATCCGGTAGTGATCCAGGGACCATACTATGGGTCTTTCGCCAAGATCATCACCATGAACGGCCGAGAAGTCCTCGAAAACCCGCTGAAGGAAAGCGCGCAGGGTTATCAATTTGATTTCGAGCATCTGGAAGCCTGTTTTGAACAGCGGAAACCGCCGTTACTGCTGTTGTGTAATCCGCATAACCCCACCGGGCGATGCTGGACCCGCAGCGAACTGACACAATTGATGACGCTATGCAGTCGTCATGGCGTGACGGTGATTTCCGATGAAATATGGGCCGACCTGACGCTGCCCGGCGAAACCTTTACCTCGGTGCTGCATCTGGATGAAGCCTGGCACGACCAGATGATTTCGGCGACCTCAGCCAGCAAGAGCTTTGGCTTGTCGTCGCTGAGGATCTCAAATTTCCTGATCCCCAATGTTCGCACCCGCAATGCGTTTATCGAACGCCTGAATGCCCATGGGTTGGATGTCTTTAATGCACTCTCGATGACTGCCGCAACGGCAGCTTATCAACAGGGGGAAGCCTGGCTTGATGATTTACAAGGTTATCTGGCCGACAACCGGCGTTGGTTTGAACAGGCATTAGCCTGTGCCGCACCCTGGTGCAAAATGACCCCAGCCGAGGGAACCTACCTTGCCTGGCTGGATTGTCGCGCCTTAGGCCTGGATGATCACGCCCTACAGCAGGCGTTGATCCACCAGTCGAAAATTGCCGCCTCGATGGGCATCAGCTTTGGCGAGCAAGGAAAAGGCTTTATCCGCATCAATCTCGGCTGTCCTCGCCAATATCTTGAACAGGCCATCGCGGGGCTCGCCCGGTTAAAACCCTGAACCACAATCACCTACGTATGAAAGGCCCCAAACGGGGTCTTTTTGTTGAACGATATCTGGCGGAAATGGTTGAACGAATTTACCTCGACCTGGCGGTATAGCTTTGAAATTAAAGCTTCTGTTAGACTGCGGACGGGCGCTTGAAGCTTTCTGCTTCAGGCCCTGGGTGGGAAGCAGAAAGAAGAAAGCCCCAAACTGACTCTTAATCAGAATGAGGCTTCACCATACTGCATCAACACCAGCATGGTAGCCTCTTAACCGCAGAAATGCAACGGAGGGCTGACATGTCGCGAAAACTGTTTTTACCAGTATTTACAGTAGGATGCGTAACATTCCTGGTATTCATCTGGCTTATACGTGGCTCAGTTTGTGAGCTGACGTTTAAACAGGGAAATACGGAGGTAGCGGCAGTGTTGTCCTGTAACGTTAAACGTTAAATGGCAACCTGAAGGCGGGGTTCGCCCCGCCTGTTTTGGTGCGACGCAGTGGTTTTCCGGCGCCCATTGTTGTACGCGGCCAGCCTTTCGAGGTTGGCCGCTCTCTTTTACCCTGATACAACTTACAACAGCAAAAACAGGGCTACTGGGTTTTGTCGGTAGAAGGGATGATGTTGCGTAACCAACTGCCCCAGCGGCGCTGGTAGAAGGGTTGGGTATGGGTGATCAGGTAATGGCTGACGCCACGTTCCTTTTCCGATACCAGGCAAAAATCCACCGGTTCGTCGTTAGGTGCGGTTTCGCTGGCCACGCTGCCCGCTTCATTGATCAGCGTCTCGATATCACCTTGTTCGCCATCCACTTCCAGCCCGATCAACAGATTAGGTTTTTCGTCGACCGCCTGATCGTGCATCAGTGCCAGAAACGCGCGGCGTACCGGCTTGCGCTGGCTGAACAATGTGGTCAAGGCATCGACCATTGCCGACGGATATTCTTCCGGCTGGCCCAACAGGATCTGGGTATCCTTGTCGATATAGCGTTCTGCTGGTTTGCTTACGCCGCCGGTGGCCAGCAGCATTGCCACCTCTTCAGGATAAAATTCCTTACCATACTCGGCCTTCGGGTTGAGGAACAGGTCCGCACCCTGCGTAATCTCGAATAAGACCCGTGCCGGCATGGCGATGAAGGGCTGTTCATCCTCAACGGCCTTTTGCAGCGCTTCCACCGAGGTGAAAAACGGGATGATACTGCCGCCTTCCTGCTTTTCCCAATGCTGAATATTCACCGGCGTATCGGCGTTCAGCGTGATGTCTCCACCGAGTTGTACCTGTTCGCTGTCACCGAGGATCAACACCGTAGCCTCAAGCAGTTCACGAAAGAATGCCGGACGATGGGCCGGCTCCGTCACCGCCAGTTTCAACAGGCGTTCAAGTTCGTTTTCGCCTGTGGCGGCTTCGTGATGGTGAGAACTCATGGCAAACTCCAGCAATCAAATAACGGGGCCCAGCATGCTGGGCCCCGAGGGTAAACGACATTCTATACCCTATAGCTTTCATTTTGCAGCTAGGCGCCCAGCTCGCTCATCCCCAGGCGCTTACTTTAGTAAGTAACTGGGGTGAGCGAGTGCAGGTAACAACGCTGCAACTTGAAAGATGACGGGTATAACGCCCACCGGGGTGGGCATTCAATTACCTGGCTTTGCTCAGCAGCAGGTTGGCCAGGGCACGTACCCCCAGACCGGTTGCGCCAGCGGACCATTGATCTACTGCACCTTTACGGTAAGTAGCGGAACAGTCAATGTGCAGCCAGCCCTGCTGGTAGTTAGTCACAAAATGCGACAGGAAGGCAGCCGCGGTACTGGCACCCGCCGTGTAGGCCGGACCGGCTACGTTGTTCAGTTCGGCAAAGTTGGACGGCAGTTGGCTGCGGTGGAATTCAGCCAGCGGCAGACGCCAGAATGGCTCTTGCTCAGCAGCCGCACTGGCCAGCAGCTCTTGCGCCAGGGCGTCATCGAAGCTGAACAGCGCATGGTAGTCGTTACCCACCGCCGTTTTCGCCGCACCGGTCAGAGTGGCGCAGTCGATGATCAACTGAGGGTTCTGCGCGGACGCATCGATCAGGCCATCGGCCAGCACCAGACGCCCTTCCGCATCGGTATTCATCACCTCAACGGTTTTACCGTTGCGGTAACGGATGATGTCGCCCAATTTGAAAGCATTGCCGCTGACCATGTTGTCGGCACAGCACAGGTAAAGTTTCACTCGCTGTTTCAGACCGCGAGCCGCTGCCAGCGCCAGTGCGCCGGTAATGGTGGCTGCACCGCCCATATCCGCCTTCATGGAGTCCATAAAGGCGCTTTGTTTCAGGCTGTAGCCACCGGTGTCAAAGGTGATGCCTTTGCCCACCAGGCAGGCAAACACCGGCGCTTCCGGGTTACCGGTCGGGTTGAAATCCAGTGCCAACAGCACCGGTGAACGATCTGACCCACGGCCCACGGTGTGAATACCGGCGTAGTTTTGCTCACGCAGATCTTCACCCTTGGTAATACGATAGCTGACGGCTTCACAACCGATGTCACACATCAGATCAACCGCGCGGGTAGCCAACTGCTCCGGCCCCAACTCTTCCGCCGACATGTTGATGGTGTCACGCACCCAGTCAACAATCTTCAGGCGCTGTTCCAGCTCTTTGCTTTCCGCTGCCGGCAATTGTGCCCATTCGACACTGCGTTTGCCTTTCGGCCCACGGAAGCCCTGCCAGAATGCCCAGCTGTTTTCCAGATCCCAGCCGTCACCGGCCAGTTTGACATTCTTGATGCCCTGGCCGTCAATCTTACGGGCCGCACGTTGAATGCTGCCCAGTTTATCTTTGCCGGTCAGGTGGATGGTCATCCCTTCTGCACCGGTGCTCAGCAGCGCTTTCTCGCCCCAGCGAGCGTCAGCAGATTGGTTCGACAGCGTTACCAGCATAAATTCAGTTGTCATAGCCTTACTCCGGATTTCCCCTTCATTTTCACGCCACGCGCAAAATCTATTGGGGATTTTTATTGTATACCCTATGAGTTTCAAGTTGCAGCTAGGCGGCCAGCTCGCTCATCCCCAGGCGCTTACTTGAGTAAGTAACTGGGGGGAGTGAGTGCAGGCAACAACGCTGCAGCTTGAAAGGCGACGGGTATGTCGGATACAAAATAAACGGGCCGCCTATGGCAGCCCGTTACGCTATTTACTCCGCTTCATCTAACCAGACCAGCAGAACAGCTTCCAGTATTTTTTCGTTGGAAGCCTGTGGATCGTCGTCAAAATCTTCCAGATCGCAAATCCACTGATGCATGTCGGTAAAACGTACGGTTTTCGGATCGGTATCCGGGTATTGGTCGTACAGGGCTTCGCCGATTTCACGGCTGTCGGTCCACTTCAGTCCCATTTCTACTGTCCTCTCACCCTTCACGCGCGTGGTTAACGGTATAACGCGGCATTTCAACCACCAAATCTTCGTCGGCCACCAGTGCCTGACAGCTCAGACGGCTTTCCGGCTCCAGACCCCAGGCCTTGTCCAGCATGTCATCTTCCAGTTCAGTGCTCTCTTCGAGAGAGTCGAAACCTTCGCGCACGATGCAATGACAGGTGGTGCAGGCACAGGATTTCTCACAGGCATGCTCAATCTCGATACCGTTGCGCAGCGCAACGTTGAGGATTGACTCCCCTTGTTCGGCTTCCAGTACTGCCCCCTCCGGGCATAAATCTTGATGGGGCAGGAAAACAATTTTAGGCATGATTAAACCTCATCCACAGAATGGCCAGCCAGCGCACGGCGAATGGAAGCATCCATGCGGCGCGCGGCAAAGTCTTGCGTTTGTGCATCTAATGTTTTTATTGCGGCTTCAATAGCGGCAGGATCGGTGCCCTGCGTCGCCTGTTGCAAAGCTTCTACCGCCGCGGGGATCGCCGTGCTTTCTGCTTCGCTCAGCAATGCGGCGTCACTGGCCAGTGCGCCCTGCAGGCTTTCCAGCACCCGTGACGCCTCAACCCGCTGTTCCGCCAGCATGCGCGCGCCGACATCGCTCTGCGCATTGGCCATCGAATCTTTGATCATGCCGGCAATTTCGGCGTCGGACAGACCATACGACGGTTTAACCTGAATTGAAGCCTCAACGCCGGTGGATTTCTCCATCGCGGTGACGCTTAACAGGCCATCAGCATCCACCTGGAAGGTAACGCGAATATGGGCGCCGCCGGCAGGCAGAGGCGGTAAGCCACGCAGCGAGAAGCGCGCCAGCGAGCGGCAATCCTGCACCAATTCGCGCTCGCCCTGCAGCACATGGATCATCATCGCGCTTTGGCCGTCTTTAAAAGTGGTGAACTCTTGCGCACGCGCCACCGGAATGGTGGTGTTACGCGGGATCACTTTTTCTACCAGACCGCCCATGGTTTCCAGGCCTAGCGAAAGTGGGATTACATCCAGCAGCAGCATGTCGCTGTCAGGTTTGTTACCCACTAAAATGTCCGCCTGGATCGCCGCACCAATAGCGACGACTTTATCCGGATCGATCGAAGTTAACGGCGTGCGGCCGAAGAACGTGCCCACCTGCTCACGCACCAGAGGCACGCGGGTGGAACCGCCAACCATGACCACTTCCAGCACTTCTTCGGCACTCACGCCCGCGTCTTTCAGCGCACGGCGGCAGGCCATCAGGGTACGTTTCACCAGAGTGGCGATCAGCGCATCAAACTGTGCTCGGGTCACTTCGCCCTGCCAGCCGGCAATCTCAACGACAGTACTGTCGGCATCGCTCAGTGCAACTTTGGCCGCGATGGCCGCATCCAGCAGTTGGCGCTGTACACCGTGATCGCTACGGTCAGCCACACCGGCCTGTTCACGCAGCCAGTCAGCCAGCAGATGGTCAAAGTCGTCGCCCCCCAGCGCGGAATCCCCGCCGGTAGCCAACACTTCAAACACCCCACGGCTCAGCCGCAGAATGGAAATATCAAAGGTACCGCCGCCCAGATCGTACACCGCGATAATGCCTTCCTGCCCGGAATCCAGGCCATAGGCAATCGCCGCCGCCGTCGGTTCGTTCAGCAGACGCAGCACGTGCAGCCCGGCCAGACGCGCAGCGTCTTTGGTGCCCTGGCGCTGTGCATCATCAAAATAAGCAGGAACGGTGATCACCACGCCGTCCAGATCCCCTTCCAGCGCAGTTTTTGCACGCTCGGCAAGGGCTCTGAGGATATCGGCAGAAACCCCTACCGGGTTAACCGCACCGGCAGCGGTCAGCATCATCGGCAAGCCGTTGTCGCTGGCCTGAAACTGATACGGCAGGTTCGGGTAACGCGCCAGTACGTCGGCCAATGAGCGGCCCATCATACGTTTGACTGAGCTGATGGTATTGGCAGGATCCTGCGCTGCCTGTTGGCGCGCATCCCAACCGACACGCAGAGTGTCAGCCTGGTAATGCACTACCGAGGGCAGTAAATCGCGGCCCTCGGCATCGGCCAGCGTTTCCGCCTGCCCACTGCGCACCGTGGCGACCAGAGAGTTGGTGGTGCCTAAATCAATACCGGCAGCCAGACGGCGCTGGTGCGGCGCAGCGCTGAGGCCGGGCTCACTAATTTGTAATAAGGCCATATTGAAGCTTCCACAAGCAAAAATGTGTTACTCAAAACCCAGCAGTTTTTCTTCGAGTTGTTCAACCTGTTGCTGGAGTTTGTCCAAAAAACGCAGCTTACGCACGGTGTCAGCGGCATCCATCCACTGCTGGCTATCGAGTTGCTGAATCATCAGAGCGCTGCGTTGTTTGACCGTCTCGTTCACCCGCGCGCCAAAGCTGGCCAACTGGGTTTGTGCATCTGCTTTGCGCTCAATAGCGTTCGAGCTCCTCGCGCAGTTCCAACTGTTCCATCAGGAACGCGGTATCACGCATAGTGTGCTGCTCGTTGCCCAAATCAAAGCCGTGCAAAGATAGCATATACTCCGCGCGTTTTAATGGGTGCTTCAGCGTTTGGTAGGCTTCATTGATAGTCGCTGCCTGTTGTAACGCCATCAGGCGTTCGCGTTCTGGCTGACTTGCAAAACGATCGGGATGGAATTGGCGCTGCAGATCCTGATAGCGAGAGGCAAGCAGGCTGCCGTCCACGGGATAGCGAACTGGCAGCCCGAATAAAGTAAAGTAATCCATAGCGTGCTCTGGGCGTTATCGGATGAAGTTCCCCCGCACCTGGCGGGGGAGCACGATGGACTGTCAGACGTTGAAACTTTCGCCGCAGCCACACTCGCTTGAGACATTGGGGTTGTTGAACTTGAAGCCTTCGTTCAGGCCTTCCTTAACGAAATCAAGCTCGGTGCCGTCAAGGTAGACCAGGCTCTTGCCGTCAATGATCACCTTAACGCCTTTGTTTTCAAAAACGATGTCGTCATCGTTCATATCGTCAACAAATTCCAGCACATACGCCATCCCGGAGCAGCCAGAGGTTCTCACCCCCAGACGCAGGCCAAGGCCTTTGCCACGGTTATTCATAAATGCCTGAACGCGCTGTGCAGCGCTGTCGCTCATGGTAATTGACATCACAACCTCACACTTCAAAGCCCAACCAAGGCCGGGCTAAATGACTCAGAAATAATTACTTGGCGCTGTGTTTGCTCTTGTAGTCGGCAATCGCTGCTTTAATGGCGTCTTCGGCCAGGATTGAGCAGTGAATTTTTACCGGCGGTAATTCCAGTTCTTCGGCGATCTGCGTGTTTTTGATCGCTTCGGCCTGATCAAGAGACTTGCCTTTCATCCATTCGGTCACCAGCGAGCTGGAGGCGATGGCGGAACCGCAGCCGTAAGTCTTGAAACGGGCGTCTTCAATGATACCTTCATTGTTGACTTTGATCTGCAACTTCATCACGTCGCCACAGGCCGGTGCACCCACCATGCCGCTGCCAACGCTAGGATCTTCGTTGTCGAAAGAACCCACGTTACGCGGGTTTTCATAGTGATCGATTACTTTTTCGCTGTAAGCCATGACCTTGCTCCTGAATCCTGAGAATTAATGATGTGCCCATTCGATGCTGTTGATATCCACGCCCTGTTTGAACATGTCCCACAGTGGAGACAGGTCACGCAGACGGCCGATGGATTTACGCACCAGTTGAATGGTGTAATCGATCTCTTCTTCTGTGGTGAAACGCCCCAGAGAGAAACGGATCGAGCTATGCGCCAATTCGTCAGTCATGCCCAACGCGCGCAGCACGTAGGATGGCTCAAGGCTGGCGGAGGTACAGGCAGAACCCGAGGATACGGCCAGGTCTTTCAGCGCCATGATCAGCGACTCGCCTTCAACATAGTTGAAGCTGACGTTCAGGATGTTAGGCACCCCGTTCTCCAGAGAGCCGTTCAGATACACTTCTTCCATATCTTTCACGCCGTTCCACAGACGATCGCGCAGCGTGCGCAGACGTGCCATTTCCGACGCCATTTCTTCTTTGGCGATACGGTAGGCTTCGCCCATACCGGCGATCTGGTGTACTGGCAGGGTACCGGAACGCATACCGCGCTCATGACCACCGCCGTGGATCTGGGCTTCGATACGGATACGTGGCTTACGACGCACGTACAGTGCACCAATGCCTTTCGGGCCATAAATTTTGTGGCCGGAGAAAGACATCAGATCAACTTTCAGCTTGCTCAGGTCGATAGGCAATTTGCCCACGCTCTGGGTAGCATCAACGTGATAAATGATACCGCGCGCACGACACATTTCGCCGATAGCTTCGATATCCTGCACCACGCCGATTTCGTTGTTCACGTGCATGATAGAAACCAGAATGGTGTCCTCACGCATCGCGGCTTCGAGGGCCTGCAGGCTGATAATACCGTTGCTCTGAGGTGCCAGATAGGTCACTTCAAAGCCTTCACGCTCGAGCTGGCGACAGGTGTCCAGCACGGCTTTGTGTTCGGTTTTGCTGGTGATAATGTGCTTGCCTTTCTTTTGATAGAAATTGGCAGCGCCTTTGATCGCCAGGTTGTCGGACTCGGTGGCTCCGGAAGTGAACACGATTTCGCGCGGGTCAGCGCCAACCAGTTCAGCAATTTGGTTACGGGCGATATCTACCGCCTCTTCCGCCTGCCAACCGAAACGGTGGGAACGGGAAGCCGGGTTACCAAAAGTCCCGTCCAGAGTCAAAAATTGCATCATTTTCTCAGCAACGCGCGGATCAACCGGCGTCGTTGCTGAGTAATCCAGATAAATCGGTAATTTCATTGCTCTTGTGCTCCGTACATCACTTCCAAAAACTAAAAAAATATCGCCAGCTGCTTATGCGCGCAGATTAACGTTGATAGTTTCTTGCGGACGACCGTTGGCCGTGCGACGGGTATCGTTGTTTTGACGGTCCGCCACCACCAGCACGTCCTGGTTGTTCACCAGTTCAGCCAGCGTAATGTTGTTCAGGAACCCGCTGATGCGCTCGCTCAGATCACGCCACAGGGTATGGGTCAGGCAGCGATCGCCACCCTGACAGCCTTCTTTACCCTGGCAACGGGTTGCGTCTACCGATTCATCGACAGCAGTGATGACTGCACCTACGGCAATCTCACTCGCGTCTTTGCCCAGCAGATAACCACCGCCCGGTCCACGTACGCTGGCCACCAGGCCATTCTTGCGCAGACGGGAGAATAATTGTTCCAGATAAGAGAGCGAGATACCCTGGCGCTCAGAAATATCCGCCAGAGGAACGGGCCCTTCCTGGGAGTGCAATGCCACGTCAAGCATAGCGGTTACGGCATAACGGCCTTTGGATGTCAGTCTCATAGCTAAGTGGTTACCTGTTGGTCAAACATGGCCGAAAGTCTGACATTCCTGAGTAAATCAGTCAACTATTTAACCTAGTAATTTACTCAAGTATTAGCACGTTTTGGACTAAGCCAGATAATATGCATATAAAATACACATTATAACCGTTAGATAACTAATACTATTACCGCAAGCCGTCATTTCACATCAAATTAATTACCTTGATGTTTGTCCTGTTTCTCGATCGACGTCAGCATACCGCGCAGGATATTCAGCTCTTGAGCTTCCGGCCGCGCACGGGTGAATAAACGACGCAAACGGCTCATGACCTGCCCCGGATGAGAGGGACGGATAAAGCCACTATGCTGCAGCGTTTGTTCCAGATGCTGATAGAAGCGTTCCAGGTCATCGACCAACGGATACGGCGTTTCTTCCAGTTGTGGCGCGCCTGCCTGTTGACGATCGAGGTAAGCCACACGCACTTCATAGGCCAGAATTTGCACCGCCATCGCCAGATTCAACGAGCTGTAATCCGGGTTGGCAGGGATGGCGACATGATAATGGCATTTTTGCAGCTCATCATTGGTCAGGCCGACACGTTCACGGCCGAACACCAGCGCTACCGGCGCATGTTCACCTTCGTGCACGGCGCGGATGCCGCATTCGCGCGGTTCCAGCATCGGCCACGGCAAGGTGCGCGAACGCGCACTGGTGCCCACGACCAGACTGCAGCCGGCAATGGCGTCATCCAGAGTGTCAACAATAGTGGCGTTGCCGATCACGTCGCTGGCACCAGCGGCCAGGGCGATCGCCTGAGAATCAGGTTTTATCAGCGGATTAACCAAATAAAGGTTGGTTAATCCCATGGTTTTCATGGCTCTGGCGGTCGAGCCCATGTTACCGGTATGAGAGGTTTCTACCAGAACAATGCGGATGTTATGCAGCATACAAACTCTGAGCGTAGCGGAAAATCACAGCAGCTTAACACAGCCGTAGGCATTTTGCCGAACACCTGCTATACTTCGCGCCGTTTCCTGTTCTTTAACATCCTAGTTGGAAGATACCCATGCATCCGATGCTGACGATCGCCGTGCGCGCTGCGCGCAAGGCCGGTAACCTGATTGCCAAAAACTACGAAACCCCGGACGCTGTAGAAGCGAGCCAGAAAGGGACCAATGACTTTGTCACTAACGTCGATCGCGATGCAGAGCATCTGATCATCGACGTCATTCGCAAGTCCTATCCGCAACATACTATTGTTACCGAAGAACGCGGCGAATTGGTCGGCGAAGATAAAGACGTACAATGGGTGATCGATCCACTGGATGGCACATCAAACTTCATCAAACGTTTCCCACACTTCTCAGTTTCCATCGCCGTACGCATTAAAGGCCGTACTGAAGTGGCTGTGGTTTACGATCCAATGCGTAACGAACTGTTCACCGCCACCCGCGGTCAGGGCGCACAGCTCAACGGTTACCGTCTGCGCGGCACCAATGCCAAAGATCTCGATGGCACCATTCTGGCGACCGGCTTCCCGTTCAAGGTTAAGCAGCACGCAACTCCATACATTAATGTGGTTGGCAAATTGTTCACTCAGTGTGCCGACTTCCGTCGTACCGGTTCTGCCGCGCTGGATCTGGCCTATGTGGCCGCCGGTCGCGTTGACGGTTTCTTCGAAATTGGCCTGAAGCCATGGGATTTCGCCGCAGGTGAACTGCTGGTACGTGAATCCGGCGGCCTGGTGACCGACTTTGTTGGCGGCCACAACCACTTCAGCTCCGGCAACGTGGTAGCCGGCAACCCGCGCGTAGTGAAAGCCATGCTTTCCACCATGCGTGAAGAACTGAGCGAAGCGCTGAAGCGTTAATATCGCGAAGTGAATGAATAAAGAAAAAGCGCTGCAATTTATTGCAGCGCTTTTTTTATGCCCGTCAGCGGGAGAAAGGCCGGATGCCGCCGATAAACTCCGACTGGGCAGTGAGATACAGCAACAGCCCGGCGAACAGCAAAATCAGGCCACCGGCCAGCGCCAGCGAACCCCAGGCCACCGCACTCCAGGCCGCAGGTGCACGCGATTGGCTGAGACGTACCGCCAATCGGCGACTGTAATGCACCAACAAGGCCAATAATGAGATGGTCAGTGAGGTGCCCAGCGCCATGGCCAACGCCGAGAAAACGCCCCAGACAAACACGCCAATCACCTTGGAAAACAGCAACACCAGTATTGCGCCCGAGCACGGCCGCATTCCCATCGCCAACACGATGGCGGTCTGCGTACGCCAGTCGCTACCCGCCTGCAGTTCGCTGTCGCTCGGCATATGGCGGTGACCGCAGCCGCAATGCTCACTGTGAACGTGGTCCGCCGGCAGCGGTTGCAGGCTGTTGATTCGCAGCGTTGGCGACGGACGCATGGCTTTAACCGCATAATACAAACGCTTCAACGCTCGCCAGCTCAGCAACACCCCGAGCAGCATCACCAGAATAAAACTGCCTTTCTCGAGCCAGAAACTGCTCTGGTGCAGTTGCCGGGACGACAGTTGCAGTACCACCAGCATCAACGTCACCAGCGCGATCGCCACCAGTCCCTGCACCAACGACGCGGCAAAGGTCAGTTTCAGGCTGCTTTTCAACCGCGCCGGATGGGTAGCCAGGTAGGTGGCAATCACCACTTTACCGTGGCCGGGGCCAAGGGCGTGCAGCACGCCATAACTCAGGCTGAACAACATCAGCGCCAGTCCGGCCTGTTGCGGTGCCGCTTTTACCTGCTGCAACAAACCCGCCAATTGCAGGTGCAGCCCTTTCTGCCACACCACGCTTTGCATCAGTAATTGCGGCCAATAGTGCCACGCCAACTGCGCGCCCAGCATCAGCAACACGGCAAACAGCAGCAGCGGCCACAGGCTGAAAGCCCAGTGTCGCTTACGCGCCCGGTGCTGGCTGAGATTTATTGACATTGCAGGCTAACCCGCTGGGCGAACTGTTGCCCCAGCGCCATATCTTCGCCGGGTGAATCGTTTTTATCGAGGGACAATGCGTAAGCCTGTAAAGAGGAGTCCGGTTTGGGCGTCATCAGTTTGAATTTGCACTGCGAAGCCATCTCCGGCGGCAAATGCAATGCCGTTTTATCTTTATAAGTCATATCGACAAAATAGGTGGGATCGTAGGTGGAGATCTCAAACGGCTTACCCGCCAGCGGCTGCGGTTCGGCCAGCGGCAGTACAAACTCCAGTACCGCCTGGTGCCCCTGGCGTGACAGGTGGTATTCCGTTGGCAGATTCAGGTATTTCACCGGCTTGCCGTCGCGATAGACATCCGTAAAATAGTGTTGCCCCAGAACATTGGCCATCACTTCCGCCGCCAGCTTTTTCCATATTTCCGAGTCTTTTTTGGCATTTTGTGCATCGTACAGCAGATCTGCCGAGGTGATTTCATCCATAACCCAAACCATTTTCAAGCCAACCAGCTGTTGATCCTTCGCCACAAAGGTGGTGTTCATATCAATAAAGCTGTGCGGGTGAGCCACAGCGCCGGCGCTCAATAGCATTAGAAAACCGGCCAAAACAAAGCGTAACTTCATCATCAAAAGATACTCATTATTGTTATAAAGTAACATAAACCGTTCTTCAACCGCCGCGATCTCGCCCAATATTTGTGACGAAAGTTGTAAGCCGAAGTAAAACCGGGTGCCGTTGCCGCGCCGCGCATCACCTTTTGCTATGCTTATTCATAATTTAAACGTTACCTGCCCGAAGGTGATATGAGCCTGGACACTGCCCCCGTGCCTGAGCTCTCCGGTCAACAACGACGCTGCCATCTGTTATTGATGTTGTATGCGCCGGTGCCCGCAGTACAACTGGAGACTATCAGCCAAATTAATGGCGTTTCCCCCCCGATTACCCGGCAAGATATAGCCGAGGTTGCCAGTGAAATCCAGCGTTTCCACCATCTGGAGATCGACGGTAACCCCGACGAGGGTTACCGGATCAGGGGCAGCGCACTCAACCAACGCCTCTGCCTGCTCCACTGGCTGCGCAGAGCCCTGCGCTGTAGCCCGGAATTTATCGATCAACATTTTTCCCGCTGGTTACAGCAAGCTCTGGGGCAAAGCACCGATCTGACACCGCAGCTGGAACAGTGCATCAGCGAGTATGAAGCGCTGGTCAACCGCAGCTTTGATCGACGCGATCGTCAGTTTCTGCAACACTACCTGCGCTACTGCGCATGGGAGAACCAGCGCCGGCGGCACCCGACATTCAGCCCCGCACAGCGCGACTGGCTGCATCAGAAGCCGGAACATCAGGCGACCGCCTTGCTGCATCAATCATTGAATCAGTTATTTGCCCTGCCACCCGAAACCAGCGAAAACGATTTTCTGGTGCTGATGTTTACCATGCTGAAAAATCACAGCTACCACAGCAATGACTCAACGGAAGATCTGCGATTAATGGCAGCGATTGAAAATATGGTCGAGCGCTTCCAACAGATTTCCGGCATGACTTTTAGCAGTAAAGAGGATTTGATCAGCCAGCTGTTCGCCCATCTGGCCCCTGCGGTAGAACGCTGTCGCTTTGAGATTGGTATCGATAACACACTGCTGGAGGAAGTTGAACGCAAGTATCCGCGCCTGATGCGTACCGCCCAGGAGGCACTGGCCCCGCTGGAACAGGAATACGGTATTCATTTTTCCAGCGAAGAAGCCGGGCTGGTCGCCATCAGTTTCGGTGCCTGGTTGATGCAGGGCAATGCGTTGCAGGAAAAACAGGTGTTATTGCTGACGCTGGACAACCCGCAGTTGGAAGATGAAGTGGAATATCAGATCCGCGAATTAACGCTGCTGCCGCTGAATATCAAGTATTTGCCACTGCGCGACTATCTGCATTCTGGCGCGCCGCAGGGAGTCACCCTGGTGATCACCCCCTATGCCACGGAGCACAGTGCGCCACAGCCGCCGCTGATTTATACCGAATTGCCATTAGCGCGCCAGCAGCGCAAATTCATCCGTGCGCTGCTGGAAACCTCTTAGCGGCTGCTGCTGACCACAACGGCCGGTGGGCGGATAAACAACGCCGGCAACACCACTGCCGCCATCACCCAGAACACCCCACCCTGCAGATGCTCGAACAGGAAACCGGCGATCACCGTCATAATCGCAATACCGCCGCCCATCGCCAGAGCCGAATAAACCGCCTGCAGCCGGATCACTTCCGGCCCCTTGCGCGCGGCGATAAAACGCATCGCTGCCAGATGGCAAACGGTAAAGGTGCCGCAGTGCAGAATTTGGATCACCAGTAGCCACCCCAACTCGGTGCTACTGGCCATCAGGCTCCAGCGCAGTATCCCGCAACAGGCGGAAAGCAGTAGCAGATTGCGCGCATTCCAGCGGCGGAACAGGAAATTGCTGCTGGCAAAAATAACCACTTCGGCCACCACGCCCAGCGACCACAAGTAACCAATGGTCGAAGCCGAGTAACCCGCCTCCTGCCAATAAATAGAGCCGAAACTGTAATAACCGGCATGCGCGCCCTGCAGCAGAGTGACGCACAACAGGAAGCGCCAGACGGGCCCTTCCTTAAGCATCTCCCACAGAGAACGTTCGGTTTCGCTGTGGGTGCGCGTTTCCCCCTGCGGCATCACGCTCGGTTTCAGCATCATGCCCAACAGCATCGCCAGTATGCTGATTATCAGGCTGTAGAGAATGGCGCTATGGCCCCAGACGGAAACCATCTGCCCGGTCAGCGCCGAACCAATCACAAACGCCAGCGAGCCCCATAGCCTGACCCGGCCGTAATCCATGGTGATTTGTTTTTGCCAGGTGCCGGCCAGTGCGTCGGTGAGCGGAACCAACGGTGAAAAGAACAGGTTAAAGCCGGCGATCACCAGCATCAGCCAGCCCCAGCCGTTGCCGAAACAGAACCCAATGGCAAAAGCCAGCGTCAGCAATGCCAGCAGGCGCAATGCCGTCACCAGATGGGCGGGATCTTTTACCCGGGGAGCAATCAACAAACTACCGAGGAAGCGCGCAACCAGACCGGCGCCAAGCAGAATACCGATGGTTTCAGGCGGTATGCCCTCACCTTTTAACCAAACGCCCCAAAAGGGTAAGAAGATGCCGTAAGAAAAAAAGTAGGTGAAGTAACTGAGAGCTAGCCAACGCGTAGATTGCAGAACCATGATCCCTCCGGTGTGAGGGCGATACTTTGACAGAGCTCACACTGGCTAGCAATGTTCATTCACAGTCGAGGGAGTAGAGTGCTAGGGAGTTCACAGTTTATTCCCATAATCAGGGCGCAGCTTGCCGCTACCCTGATTATGGAGAGATAGCTATTTAGCCCAACAAATGGTCCGGGCCGAACCCAAGTGGGAAAAGCTCAGAAATATCGTGTACATAGTACTCATCCAGGCTGTTAGCGATAATGATTTGGATATCCTTGCCGAATTCATAAATCATTTGGCGGCACACGCCGCAAGGCCCGGAATAACCTTTAGCCTTGCTTTCACCCACTCTGGGGCCGCCGATCACCACAATCATCTCAAAACTGCGCTCGCCTTCGGAGACCGCTTTCAGGATCGCCACGCGTTCTGCGCAGGTGGTTGGCGAATAAGAGACGGATTCGACATTGCAGCCGGTGAACACCTTGCCGCTCTTGGTGATCAATGCCGCCCCCACGGTAAAGTTGGAATAAGGGGCATAGGAAAACTCTCTGGCCTGGGAGGCGGCAGCAATCATTTCTTGAATCTTGGCTTTGTCTTCCATTCTAATTTCTCCTTTTGATTGAATTCAATATATTGCACCAGAAGGCGGTATAACTTTCCCATTGCATAAATTGCGGCCCACCCCAATGAGGGGAGCAATCAGCGGCAAAGCAGGCAACATGGCCTTCTTGATACTTACCCACCACCAGCAGAGGATCGCCGTTAATTTCGGCTAATGTTTCGCTGCCGGGTTTGGCAATAAATTTGTTATAGCCCAGTAAGGGCGGCCATTCATTTAAATGACGGGTAATCTCGTGAGTCTTGCTTAATGTGAGGGGCTTGCAGCCTTGCGGTAACTCAACGCGGTCGTCGTGGTCTAACATTTCAACCGGTAATACTTCGGCAAGGATGGTGTTTTTATAATTTGCTTTTGCCTCTATGCCGGTAAAGGAAAGATAACCGCCTATCATTAACGCACCGCCCCCCATAGCGACATAGTCTTTTATCAGTGACAGAGCATTGGTCATCATCTCCATTTTATAAAAGGTTTTATTTTGCAATAGGAAGGTATTACTGCCGATATCGCTAATCACGACGACATCATAAACCAGCAGTTCGTCTAACGTTTGTGGGAAGGCATTTTGAACTGTATGCGCCGGCATATAGTCGATGGAAATACCGGCGCTGCGCAGACAGGACAACAGATACTCTGCCCCCTCTTCATATTTACTCGAGGTAAAACTGTCAAAGCCTTTAGAGTGGATCATGTGAATATGCCATGACTCACCAATAAACAAAATCTTCATTGCAACACCTCCTTATGTCGGTTGATTTTAAATACCGCCGGGATAAATATTCCTTAATCGAGCCTGCCAGAGGGTTTAAATGACCAAGCCCGCTACCGCTGCCGATAAGAAACTCACCAGCGTTGAGCCATACAGCAGTTTCATACTGAAACGGGAAACCACGTTCCCCTGCTCCTCGTTCAATGCTTTAATCGCCCCCGCCACAATGCCCACCGAGGTGAAGTTGGCAAAGGAAATCAGGAATACCGACAAGATCCCTTCGGCGCGGGGCGACAGAACGGCTTTAATCTGTTGCAACTCAGTCATGGCGACAAACTCGTTGGCGACAATCTTGGTCGCCATGATGCTGCCAACCTGCTGCGCCTCATGAGCCGGCACGCCAAGCACCCAGGCAAATGGATAAAGCAGATAGCCCAGCAAGCCTTGAAAACTGATGCCAAACAGGCTGCTAAACAACGCGTTGATGGCGGCGATCAGGGCAATAAAGCCCAGCAGCATGGCGGCAATGATTACTGCGACCTTAAAGCCGGCAAGAATATATTCGCCCAACATTTCAAATAAACTTTGTCCACGATGCAGATCCTGCATCTCAACCTCTTCTTCCAAATCGACACGATACGGATTAATCAGTGACAGCACGATAAATGTGCTAAACATATTCAGAATCAATGACACTACGACATAGCGGGCATCAACCATATTGATATAGGCACCGACCATAAAAACCGAGACGGTTGACATCGCGGTGGCTGCCATAGTGTAAATGCGATTTTCGGACATCTTGCCCAGCACGTCTTTATAAACGATAAAGTTCTCTGACTGCCCCAGCAACAATGCGCTGACGGCGTTAAAAGACTCCAACTTGCCCATGCCATTGACTTTGGACAACACCGTCCCCACTACCCGAATAATAATCGGCAACAGATTGATGTGCTGAATAATACCGATCAATGCAGAAATAAAAATAATAGGACACAATACATTGAGAAGGAAGAATGCCAGCCCTTGCGCCCGCATTCCGCCGAATAAAAAGTCAGTGCCTTCACCGGCAAACAGCATCAAACCGTTAAACACCGTAGAAACCTGTGCCGTAAATCCGGTACCCATATCAGAACGAAGGAACAGCCAGGCAAGTAATACTTCAATCACCAGCAGCTGAATAATATAGCGGATCTTAATTAACTTTCGGTCATGGCTGACCATCAATGCCATTATCGTCACTAACAGACACGAGAGGATAAAGTGAATAACCTGCGTCATACGACACTCCATAGTATAATAACCGTCCTTTTTCAAGGTATACCATGAGAGCAAATAACAATCATATAGACTTACATCACATAACACCGTCTGTAAACAAGGTAATTAATTAAAAGACGACAAATATCACACCCTATCGTTGATATATATATCAATAACTAATATTAATGACGGAAATATATATACGACGTTCAATCTCTAACCGTCGCCTAAAGGTAAAAAAAAACCGGTCACCCAAGTGACCGGCCTGACGCCTCAGCGTTTTTTACAGCAATGGAAATTATGCGTAGACCGGCAGGCGGGCGCAGATATCCAGTACTTTCTTCTTGGTGCGTTCGATGGTGGCTTCATCGTTGATGTTGTCCAGCACGTCGCAGATCCAGCCGGCCAGTTCACGCACGTCAGCCTCTTTGAAGCCGCGGCGGGTCACTGCCGGAGTACCGATACGCACACCGGAGGTGACGAACGGGCTCTTGGGATCGTTTGGCACGCTGTTTTTGTTCACGGTGATGTTGGCGCGGCCCAGTGCAGCGTCAGCTTCTTTACCGGTCAGGTTCTTATCAACCAGATCCAGCAGGAACAGGTGGTTATGAGTGCCACCGGAAACCACTTTGTAGCCGCGCTCCAGCACCACTTCCACCATGGCTTTGGCGTTTTTGGCCACTTGCTGCTGGTAAATTTTGAACTCAGGCTCCATGGCTTCTTTCAGCGCCACCGCTTTACCGGCGATCACGTGCATCAGCGGGCCGCCCTGGCCGCCTGGGAACACCGCGGAGTTCAGCTTTTTATACAGATCTTCATCACCGCCTTTCGCCAGGATCAGGCCGCCGCGCGGACCTGCCAGGGTTTTGTGGGTGGTGGTGGTCACGATATGTGCGTGAGGGACCGGGTTCGGATAAACGCCGGCGGCGATCAGACCCGCTACGTGCGCCATGTCAACGAACAGGTAAGCGCCGATGCTGTCGGCGATTTCGCGCATTTTTGCCCAATCAACGATACCGGAGAAGGCAGAGAAGCCGCCGATGATCATTTTTGGTTTATGAGTCTGTGCCTGCTTGGCCAGATCTTCGTAGTCGATTTGACCTTTTTCGTCGATGCCGTAAGGCACCACGTTATACAGTTTACCAGACAGGTTGACCGGTGAACCGTGGGTCAGGTGGCCGCCGTGCGCCAGGTTCATGCCCAGAATGGTGTCGCCCGGCTGCAGCAGCGCGGTGTAAACAGCGAAGTTCGCCTGGGAACCGGAGTGTGGCTGGACGTTGGCGTAATCTGCGCCGAACAGCTCTTTTGCGCGATCGATGGCCAGTTGCTCAACGATATCCACATATTCGCAGCCGCCGTAATAACGCTTGCCCGGATAACCTTCAGCGTATTTGTTGGTCAACTGGGAGCCCTGGGCCTGCATTACGCGCGGGCTGGTGTAGTTCTCAGACGCAATCAGCTCAATGTGCTCTTCCTGACGCACAACTTCTTGCTCCATTGCACGCCACAGTTCGGCATCGTAATCAGCAATGTTCATTTCACGCTTTAACATCCGGCTTCTCCTGACTAAATCAGCTAACTAAAAAATCACCAAATAACTACCCGTTCGGGTTCTGGGCCACAGTGTAAACTGTTTCGCCCCACCGAGGATAGGTCTTGACAGAGGTTTTTACGCAAACGATTGGCATTAGGCGCAGCAAGGCTTTGATCCGATAAAACACCCCATTCGACAACCGACTTTTACTCATACTGAGGATGCGGTTTTTTCATGTTCTGTGAGCGAGATCGTCGCCTGGCGACTCCGCAACAAAAACAGGGGTATTTACAGCCACGGCAGAAACCGTTAGGATGCGTTCAAACACAAAGATGCATTTAAAATGCATCATTAGAATATTCCAATAATGTCCGACCAAGGAGCGCCACCATGCTGGATAGCCAAACCATCGCCACCGTAAAATCTACCATTCCCCTGCTGGCCGCTACCGGGCCAAAACTGACCGCCCACTTCTACGATCGCATGTTCGAGCATAATCCCGAGTTAAAGGACGTGTTCAACATGAACAACCAGCGCAATGGCGATCAGCGTCAGGCGCTGTTCGACGCGATCTGCGCCTATGCCGCGAATATCGAAAACCTGGCGGCGCTGCTGCCGGCGGTGGAGCGCATTGCCCAGAAGCATACCAGCCTGAATATTCGCCCGGATCAATATCAGATTGTCGGTGGTCATCTGCTGGCAACTCTGGACGAAATGTTCAGCCCGGGGCAGGAAGTGCTGGACGCCTGGGGTAAAGCCTACGGGGTGTTGGCGGATGTATTTATCCAGCGCGAAGGCCAGATTTATCAGGCCAGCGAAACTGCCGAGGGTGGCTGGCGCGATCGACGAGCCTTCCGCATCGTCAAAAAACAGCCACAGAGCGAGGTGATTTGCAGCTTCGTGTTGGCGCCGGTTGACGGTGGCAAGGTGATCGACTTCAAACCGGGCCAATACCTGGCGGTCTACATCAAGCACGACAGCATGGAAAACCAGGAGATTCGCCAATACTCACTGACCACCTCACCGAATGGCGAGTACTATCGCATTGCGGTAAAACGAGAGGATCAGGGCAAGGTATCGAACTTCCTGCACCAGCAGGCCAAAGAAGGCGACGTCATTTATATCGCTCCGCCGCACGGGGATTTCTTCCTGGAAGCGCAGCCGGAAACCCCGGTGGCACTGATCTCCGCCGGTGTCGGCCAAACACCAATGCTCGGCATGCTCCATACGCTGCACGATAACCAGCACCCGGCGGACGTGCACTGGCTGCACGCGGCGGAAAACGGCAGCGTTCACGCCTTTGCCGATGAAGTGGCGGATATTGCCGGCCGCATGCCGAATCTGAGCCGTCACGTGTGGTACAACCAACCGGGTGCCAATGATGTGGAAGGCCGCGACTACCAGAGCCGTGGCCTGATGAATCTCAGTGCCCTGCGTGAAACGCTCAGCACGCCGCAGATGCATTACTACTTCTGCGGACCGTTACCGTTTATGCAGTCTGTGGCCAGCCAACTTCTGGACATGGGCGTAGAGGCCGAACGCATCCACTACGAATGCTTCGGCCCGCATAAGGTCATGTAATTGAAAGGGGCGCGGCCTGCTGCCGTGCCCCACCGTTATTTCTCCGCCAGCTTGCGTGTCTCTTTTACCTGCTGCGCCGTGACCGGTGCCGCCTGGTTGCCCCAACTTCCCCGCAAATAACTCATCAGATCGGCAGCCTGCTGGTCGTTCAATGTCCAGGCGTAACCCGGCATGGCAAGCGCCGTAGCATGTTGGGTGATCGGCGTATGTGCTCCTTCCAACACTACGCGCAGCGCGGTTAGTGGATCCTCCGCCGTGACCGTTGCGTTACCGGCCAATGCCGGAATGGTGTTATCGCTGCCCTCGCCCTTATTACCATGGCAGGTTGAACAGTACATGGCATAGGTGCGTTGCCCCGCTTGCCAGTTGTCGACCGCCATGGCTACGGGTTTCTCCGCCGGCGGTTTCTCTGCCGCCAGACTGTGCAGGTAAGTAGCAATGGCGTTCAAATCACCGTCGGTCAGATATTGCGTGCTGTGGCTAACCACTTCACTCATCGGCCCTGCGACTGCCGCATGTTGGCTGCGCCCGGTTTTCAGCAAGGCCACCACATCATCCTGTTTCAGCCCGCGTATTCCTGAAGCGTACCAGCCATCGAGTTCGGCACCGCTCAGGAAGGCCGGATCTTTGCTGTCCAGCCCTTTCTCCTGCATCGCCCAGCCGCGCGGCGTATGGCAACTGCCGCAGTGCCCTGCTCCTTGCACCAAATAGGCGCCACGGTTCCACTCGGTGCTCTGGCTGCTGTCCGGCTGATAAGGCGTATCCTCATGGAACAGTTGGTTCCATATTGCCAACGGCCAACGCATCGACAGCGGCCAACTGATATCACTGGCGCGGTTGGCGGTGTTCTGCGCCGGGACTTCCTTCATCAGATAGTCGTACAGCGCACGCATATCTTCCGCGTTCATTTTGGCGTAAGAGGTGTACGGCATCGCCGGATACAGTCGATGGCCATCTTTGGCGATCCCCTGACGCATCGCACGGTCAAACTCGTCAAAGGAATAGGCGCCGATGCCCTGCTGCTTGTCCGGCGTAATATTGGTAGCGTAAATATTGCCCAGCGGGGTCGGAAACTTCATACCACCGGCGAGCAAAGCCCCACCCGGCGCGGTATGGCAGGCGGTGCAGTCACCAGCCCTGGCAACATATTCCCCGGCCGACATCGCCTGTGCCGAGCCACCCGCCGCCAGTAAGGTCAGTAAGTACAGTGAACGCATGCTCATGCTCCCTCCTTGGCGGCAACCTGGCCGAAGGCCAGTTCATTAACCGCGCGCCACGCCTGATCGATCGCCGAGTTGGCGTACGGGCTCCAGTCTGAATCCGAGTTGGCAATCACAATTTTGCCGATCGGCTTACGCGCCGTCTCAATGATTTTCTTCGCCTCGTCCTCATCGTCAAACAGCCCGTTGAGGAAGTAGGAATAGCCGTGCGACCAGCGGTTTACGGTGATCGCTTCAATATCACGCTGATGATCAAAACCGGCGGAGCCGAGCATGCCCTGCAACTGCTCACGGATCATCTGCTCATGCACTTCAAACGGCGTGCCCAATAGCAAGGCACGGCCCTTGCGCGACTGTTCTCGTGGGCTTAACCCGCTGCCCGCCAGCGTCGGCACATACACCATGTGCAGGCCAATCGGCTGGTTCGGATCGCGTGGATGCTGGTAGCCGCCCATGCTCACCGGATAATCCAGCTTCACACGGCAATAAGGCGCCGTTGGCGAGTAAACTTCATGCACGCCCAGTTTAATAAACGACTGCCAGTTACGGATCACCACTTTGCTGTACACCAGCGGCGACTTGACGTTCTGCTTCAGCGCCTGTTGCTGCTCCGGCGACATTTCCGGCACCAGATAAGGGATCATCATGTTGTAACCGGCCATCACTACCTGCCCGGCGCGCACCTTGGTCATTTTCTCGCCGGTCATGTAGGTCACTTCGACCTTGTCGCCGACGTTAGCCGCGTGCAGCCCGGTGCTGTTCAACCGCAGTTTTACCGGTGACTCCGCCCGGTCAAGCTGGCTGTAATCGAACTTCTCCAGCACTATGTCATTCATGTCCTTACCGCCCGGTGAGACCGCCGGGATCAGATGGCGCACCATTAAGCGTGTCAGCGTGGCGTTGCCGTCCGGGAAGTGGAACACGTAAGGATCGTCGAGATCCGCCTGTGACTCTTCATCCAGCGGCGGCAGGTTCATGCCGTTCAGGCCAGGCAGATCGCAAATACGCGCATCGCTGCACGAAGTGGCGTCGATGCCCACCGCCTGGAAGTCACTGGTGGTTTGTTGGAAATAGCGGATCGCCATTTCGCTCAGGCCAACCTTGTCACGCAGGAATTCGGTATAACTGTGCTTGTCGAGCCATTCGCTTTTCTGCTCCTGACTCATTTCCGGCAGGTAATCCTTTTCCACCGTATGCAGTGCAATCAGCGCCTGGCGATCGCTTTCCGGCAGCGGGAAATCACCGATAAAGGCTTCGTAGGAACGGCCATTAAGGCGGTCATGGGGAATATCATCCGCCACCATACGGCCAGGATCCCCGTTCACTACTTTGTCGACGCCGAAGTTTTTGCGATCGAAATAGACGCCACGGCTCAGGTTAAGATCCGGGTAGAAGGTTTTATCGAAAGCCTTTTCCAGGTTGTCGATGCTGACGCCCAGTTTTTGCAGCAGCCCCATCGCCACCGGGCTGAAGTTGGAGCGCGGCGACTGCAGCGACTCGCTGCCGCCGTAGCCGAGAATGGTGCCATTTTCGCTGCTGAATTCATTACGCTTGGCGTGGCCGCCGAAATCATCATGGTTGTCGATCAGCAAGATACGCTGCTGCTGACCTTTCATTTGCTGCCAGAAACAGGCAGCGGCCAGTCCGCTGATCCCGGCACCGACTACCACCAGATCGAACTCTTCCGTGGCCGGGATGCTGGCAAAATCGAAGGTCTTGCCGTCACGCCCCAGTTGGTGAGCATGCTCAAACGAACCAGGATGGTTGCCCCGCAATCCGGTCAGCGTCGGCGGATAATAGAGGGTTTGATTGGCGGTTTGCGGCGATGCACGCAGGATCTGCATCGGCGTTAACCCGGCGGCGATAGTGATCGCCACCCCATTAAGAAAATCGCGTCTGGTGATTCCCATGGCTATTGGCTTCCTTTGAGTTTTTATTATCATCAGACCGGCCGGAGCCGGTCTGAAAGCCGCATTATTTTGCAGATAAAACCTGATGAATCAATGTTTAAACATCACGTGGCGGATTGCGGTGTAATCTTCCAGGCCGTACATCGACATATCCTTGCCGTAGCCAGACAACTTTTGGCCACCGTGCGGCATCTCGCTCACCAGCATGAAATGGGTATTCACCCAGGTGCAGCCGTATTGCAAACGGGCGCTCAGACGGTGTGCCCGCCCCACGTCGCGGGTCCACAGGGAAGACGCCAGCCCGTAGTCAGACTCGTTGGCCCAGGCCAGCACCTGCGCCTCATCGTCGAACGGCGTGACGGTCACCACCGGCCCAAACACCTCACGCTGCACGATTTCATCCTCCTGACGAGCACCGGCCAACAGCGTCGGCTGGAAATAGTACCCAGGGCCGTTAACCCGCTCACCACCGGTCACCACCTGTACATGCGGCAACGCCTTGGCTCGCTCGACAAAACCCACCACCCGCTCCAGATGCTGAGCGGTAATCAACGGGCCCAGTTCGCTGCTGGCATCGATCGGCGGGCCAATCTTCAGGCTGCCGATAGCCTCGCCCAACGCCTTCACCAACTGCGGATAGATGCCTTTCTGCGCGTAAATGCGACAGGCGGCGGTGCAGTCCTGACCGGCGTTGTAGAAGCCAAAGCTGCGGATCCCTTCCACCACCTGTTGCAGGTCGGCGTCGTCAAACACCAGCACCGGCGCCTTGCCCCCCAGCTCCATATGGGTGCGTTTAATGCCGGATGCGGTATGACCAATGATATGTTCGCCGGTGGCGATTGAGCCGGTCAGGGATACCATGCGCACTTTGCTATGGCCGGTCAGCCTGTCACCGACGCTGGCACCACGACCAAACAGGACGTTGAGCACGCCCGGCGGGAACAGCCCGGCGGCCAGTTCAGCCAGCTTGAAGGTGGTCAGCGGTGTTTGTTCCGACGGCTTAAGCACCACGCAATTGCCCGCCGCCAGGGCCGGAGCCAGCTTCCACGCCGCCATCATCAACGGGTAGTTCCAGGGGGCGATCGAGGCGACGACGCCCAGGGGATCACGGCGGATCATCGAGGTGTGTCCAGCCAGATATTCACCGGCCGCCAGCCCGCTCAAACAACGGCTGGCCCCGGCGAAAAAGCGAAAGACGTCGGCCACACCCGGCAGTTCATCATTCAGCACGCAGTGATAGGGTTTACCGCAGTTAATCGATTCCAGGCGGGCGAAGGTTTCCGCATGGCTGTCGATCAAATCCGCCAGCTTCAGCAGATGTTCAGCCCGCTCCTTCGGCGTGGTCTGCCCCCAGTGTTCAAAGGCGGCGTCGGCCGCCAGCACCGCCTGATCGACCTGCTCTGCACTGGCTTCAGCCACCTGTACCACTACCTCTCCGGTTGCCGGGTTATACACCGGCAACAACGCGCCCTGGCCGGTAACCAGTTGGCCGTTAATCAACAGTTGGCTTTGCATAGGATTATCCTTTTATAAGATGTCTGGTACGCATTAGGGTCAAGAGGCTATTTATTTGCCGCTGCCGGCGACGCTTTCACCGCCCTTGGTCAGGTAATAGGCCCCCAAAATCGGGATCATGGTCAGCAACATCACCGACAGCGCCACCACGTTGGTGATCGGTACATCGCGCGGACGACCGAGCTGATTGAGCAGCCACAGCGGCAGCGTGCGCTCATGCCCGGCGGTAAAGGTGGTGACAATGATTTCATCAAACGACAGTGCGAACGCCAGCATGCCACCGGCCAGCAATGCTGAACCCAGGTTGGGCAGCATCACGTAGCGGAAGGTTTGCCAACCGTCGGCACCGAGATCCATGGAAGCCTCGATCAGGCTATGGGAAGTCCGGCGGAAACGAGCGATGACATTGTTGAATACGATCACCACGCAGAAGGTGGCATGACCGATCACGATGGTCAGTACTCCCGGCTCGATATTCAGCGCCTTGAACGCCGCCAGCAGCGCCAGACCGGTTACAATGCCCGGCAGCGCGATCGGTAACAGCAGCAACAGTGAAATACTGTCCTTACCGAAGAAATCACGCCGGTACAGCGCCGCCGCCGCCAGGGTGCCCAGCACCAACGCCACCGCCGTCGCCAGCGCAGCAATCTGCGCGGAAAGCAGCATCGCATCGATAATGTCCTGCCGACCGGCAGCGACGCTAAACCAATGCAGCGTAAAGCCCTTCGGCGGGAAGCTGAACGCCGCGTCCTCGGTGTTGAAGGCGTAGATGGCGATAATCGCCAGCGGGAAATGCAGGAAGATCAGACCGCCCCAGGCGGCCAGTTTCAGCCCTAATGGTGCGCGCTCAGAGTGCATCGAAGGCCCCCAGACGTTTCACAATGGAAAGATAAATCGCGATCAACACAATCGGCACCAGGGTAAAGGCCGCTGCCATTGGCATATTGCCGATCGCCCCTTGCTGGGCGTACACCATGCTGCCGATGAAATAGCCCGGTGGCCCTACCAGCTGCGGCACAATAAAGTCCCCCAGCGTCAGCGAGAAGGTGAAGATCGACCCGGCGGCAATGCCCGGCACCGCCAACGGCAGGATCACGTAACGGAAAGTCTGCGACGGACGCGCACCCAAATCTGCCGAGGCATGCAGCAACGAAGGCGGCAGGCGTTCCAGCGCCGCCTGGATCGGCAGGATCATGAACGGCAGCCAGATATAAACAAACACCAGAAAACGCCCCAGCCCCGAGGTCGACAGGGTATTGCCTCCAACGCCCGGCACGGTGAGGATTGCCGCCAACACCGGCTCCAGCCCCAGATGTTGCAGGAACCACTGCGCCACACCATCCTTTGCCAGCAGCAGCGTCCAGGCGTAGGCCTTGACGATATAGCTGGCCCACATCGGCATCATCACCGCGATATAAAAGAACGCTTTGACGCGGCCACTGGTGTAACGCGCCATGTAGTAAGCAATCGGGAACGCCAACACCGCACTGGCCAGCGACACCAGCACCGCCATGGTCAATGTGCGCAGAATAATGTCGTAGTTGGCCGGGTTGAACAGCGCCCGTAGGTTATCGAAGGTCAGATCCGGCGTCACCGTCATGGTGAAGTCGTCGAAGGTATAAAATCCCTGCCACAGCAGCGTCAGTAATGAGCCAAGGTACACCGCGCCGAACCACAACAGCGGTGGAACCAATAACAGCAACAGGTACAGCGTCGGCCGGCGATAGAGAAAGGTCGACAGGGCGCGCAGAGTACCGCGGCGCGGCGCGGGATAGTCGATGCTCATCTCCATCTCACCTCTCCTCCAGCAGGGGCACCATCGCCTCACGTGACCAGCAGGCGGTGACCGGCTGACCGATCAGATGCTGCTGTCCGGCGGCATGCCACTGAGGATTCGCCTCGCTGACCAGCAGTTTCTCACCGCTGCTCAACGCAATTTCATAGCGCGTAGCCGCCCCCTGATAATGGATCTCTTGCAGCAATCCCTGCACCTGGATTTCACCCTGCGCGGCACCGGCCTGATCCATTAGGCGAATATGCTCGGGGCGGATCGAGAAAGTGGCGGTCTGGCCGAGCAAACGCTGAGCCAGTTCGCTGCGCACCACGTTAGAGGTGCCGACAAACTCGGCAACAAACGGCGTCTTCGGCCGCATGTACAGCTCACGCGGCGCATCCACCTGTTCGATTCGCCCGTTGTTGAACACCGCCACCCGGTCAGACATCGACAGCGCTTCGCTCTGATCGTGGGTGACGAAAATAAAGGTGATCCCCAGTTGGCGCTGCAGCTTTTTCAACTCGCCCTGCATCTGTTCACGCAGCTTGAGATCCAGCGCGCCCAGCGGCTCGTCCAGCAACAGCACCCGCGGTCGGTTCACCAATGCGCGGGCCAGTGCGACCCGTTGGCGCTGGCCACCGGAAAGATGCGCCGGCTTACGCTCGGCCACGAAACCCAGCGCCACGCTGTCCAGCGCTTCCTGTGCCCGTGCCAGCCGTTCACGTTTGGCGACGCCCTTCACCATCAATCCATAGGCGACGTTTTCCAGTACCGACATGTGCGGGAACAGGGCGTAATCCTGGAATACGGTATTCACGTCGCGCTGGTACGGCGGCAGGTTGGCCGCCTCCTGCCCGTGAATGCGGATCGAACCGGCGCTGAGCTGTTCAAAGCCGGCGATCAGTCGCAGGCAGGTGGTTTTGCCCGAGCCGGAAGGCCCGAGCATGGAGAAAAATTCCCCGTCCTGTATCTCGATAGAAACCCGATCCACGGCGCGAACCTCGCCGAAGCTCCGCGAAACATCGATAAATTGCACGGCAATGGTCATGATCTGCGCTCCTGAAAGGCATTAATCGGGCGTAGCAGGCTACGCCCCCGCGGGTTAGCGACCGCCCATGATGGCGATATAGTCCTGAGTCCAGCGGCTGTATGGCACGAATTTGCCGCCCTGTGCCTGCGGTGTTTTCCAGAAGGCAATCTTGTCGAACTGGTTGAAGCCGTTGGTTTCACAACCTTTGTCGCCCAGTAGCGTGCTGGCCTTGCAGCCCGCCGGTGATGCCGGTACCGAACCAAACCAGGCGGCAACGTCGCCCTGCACTTTCGGCTCCAGCGACCAGTTCATCCACAGGTAAGCACAGTTCGGATGCTTGGCATCGCTGTGCAGCATGGTGGTGTCCGCCCAGCCGGTAACCCCCTCTTTCGGGAACACGGTGCCAATCGGCTGGCCTTCTCCTTTCAGAGCATTGGCCTGATAGGGCCAGGCGCTGGAGGCCACCACGCCTTCGTTTTTGAAATCGCTCATCTGCACCGAGGTGTCATGCCAGTAGCGGTGGATCAAGGCATGCTGGGTGCGCAATAGCTTCAAGGCGGCCTGATACTGCTCTTCGTTCAGTTGGTACGGATCGCTGATGCCAAGCTGCGGCTGCGTGGCCTTCAGGAACAGCGCCGCATCGGCGATGTAAATTGGCCCGTCGTAGGCCTGCACCCGGCCCTGATTGGTCTTGCCGTCCGGCAGGTTCTGCTGCTGGAACACTACCGCCCAGCTGTCTGGCGGCGTTGGGAAGGTTTTGGTGTTGTACATCAGCAGGTTTGGCCCCCACTGATAAGGCGTGCCGTAGGTTTTGCCGTCAACGGTGTACCAGGCACCGTTCAGCAGGCGCGGGTCGATGTTTTTCCAGTTGGGGATCAGCGCAGTGTTGATTGGCTGCACCCGTTTACCGAAGATCAATCGCAGCGAGGCGTCGCCGGAAGCGGTGACCAGATCGTACCCGCCCTTGGCCATCAGGCTGACCATTTCATCGGAGGTGGCGGCGGTTTTCACATTCACCGCGCAGCTGGTTTGCTTTTCAAACTGGCTGACCCAGTCATAGTTTTTATCGGACTGGCCACGTTCGATATAGCCCGGCCAGGCGATGATATCCAGTCGCCCTTCGCCTTTACCCAGCGCCTGCGGCAAGTCTGCCGCCTGGGCCAGGCCGCAAAGCACGGTGAAACAGAGTGCGGAAACTGTGGTGGTGACTGCGGTAGTTTTTCCCATCGTAATGACCCCTGTGTTGCGTATCTGTGTGCGGCAGGGAACGGCTGCCGCTGTAGTTTTCATTAGAAGCTGGCTTTAAACTTCGCCATTACATGCCTGACTACGCTGTAGTCCTGCAGTGAATCACTGGAAAGATCTTTGCCGTAGCCGGAGCGTTTCAGACCGCCGTGTGGCATCTCACTCGCCAGGGTGAAATGGGTGTTGATCCAGGTGCTGCCGTATTGCAGATGTGCGGCAATATGCAGCGCTCGATCGATATTCTGCGTCCAGACCGACGAGGCCAGGCCGTATTCGGAATCGTTGGCCCAGTTGACCGCCTGCTCCAGATGTTCGAAGCGGGTGACGCTCACCACCGGGCCGAATACCTCGCGCTGGACGATTTCGTCGCTTTGCAGGCAGCCGGCCAGCAGCGTGGGTTGGTAATAGAAACCCGGACCGGAGTGCGCGGCGGCGCCGGTAATCAATTCAATATGCGGCTGGCTGAGCGCCCGCTCGACAAAGCTGGCCACGCGATCGCGCTGGCGGCTGCTGATCAGCGGGCCGATTTCGTTATCTTCATCGCGCTTGCGGGCAAAACGCAGGCTGGCAACCGCCTCGCCCAGCGCTTCCACCAGCTTCGGATAGATCCCCGCCTGCGCGTAGATGCGGCAGGCGGCGGTGCAGTCTTGCCCAGCGTTGTAGTAGCCGTAGGTGCGGATGCTGTTGACCACTTCATCCAGGTCGGCGTCGTCACAGACAATCACCGGGGCCTTGCCGCCCAGTTCGAGATGAGTGCGTTTAACGCTTTTCGCCGCGGCCTGCAGAATTTTTTGCCCGGTGACAATATCGCCGGTCACCGAGACCAAACGCACCTGCGGATGCCCGACCAGATGGCTACCGACCCCTTCGCCACCGCCATAGATGATATTCAGCACGCCCGGCGGCAGGATGTCCTGCAGTGCGGGCACCAGCGCAAGAATGGTCAGCGGGGTGTGTTCGGAAGGTTTGAATACTACGGTGTTGCCCGCCGCCAGCGCCGGCGCGATCTTCCAGGCCGCCATCATCAACGGGTAGTTCCATGGCGCAATCGAGGCCACCACACCGACGGGGTCACGGCGGATCATCGAGGTGTGCCCTTCAATATATTCACCGGCCAGTTGCCCCTGCTGGGTGCGCACCGCGCCGGCAAAGAAACGAAACACGTCGACGGCGGCCGGCAGATCGTCATTGAGCGCCTGATGCAGTGGTTTGCCGCAGTTGAGCGCCTCCAGACCGGCCAGGCGCGGGGCCTGCCGTTCGATGGCGTCGGCAATACGTAGCAGAATGGAAGCACGATAGGCCGGTGTGGTGCGCGACCAGTGGCCGAAAGCCTGCTGCGCCGCCTTAACCGCACTGCCGACCTGCGCCGATGAGGCTTCGGTGATGGAAACCAGCGTTTCGCCATTGGCCGGATTAACGATGCACTCCTGCTGGCCTTCGCCTTCGACCGACTGACCGTTAATGAATTGCTGACAGGATAAACCTGAAAGGAGGTGCACATCTGCCATGGTGTATTGCCCCTAAGTGACCAAAACGTTAACCAAATGTGAATAAGTTAGTTTCAATCAGACTAAGCGAGCATCAGGCAGCCAACAAATTCTAAATACTGAACGCCGCGTTCGATTAAATCGAATGCTTCAGTCCGGCAGCGTGCATATTGCCATTCTCACGGGCGATGGTGAGGAAAGGCGTGACCAGCTCCGGCCGCGCACTGCCGCGTCGCCAGGCCAGGCCGATGTCGAGCGGCTCCAGCAGATCTACCAGCTTGCGGGCCTCAATCATGTTGCCCTCCAGCGACCAGGCGCGATAAGCCATGTCCGGCAGGATTGAAACACCCATCCCCGCCGCTACCAGGCTGCGCACCGCCTCCGTCGAACCGGTTTTCATGGCGATCTCCGGTTTCACTCCGGCGCGCGCCCAGATACGCCGCGCATGCACGTCCATTTCGTCGGCATTCAGCTGGATCAGCGGCAGCTTCGCCACATCCGCCAACCCGATACTTTCATGATCCAGCAACGGATGCAGCGGCGGTAACCACAGACGATAAGGCGAGTGCATCAGCACTTCGGTCTGTAGCGCATCACGATCCTCAATATTCGACAGTATCAGAACGCCGATATCGATCTCCCCGCTCACCAGCAGGTGCTCAATATAAGGACGCTCATCTTCGATCATCTGAATGGTGACATTGGGATAGGCCGATTTAAACCGCTTGAGCAGTTCGACCAAAAAGTACCCGGCCACCAGGCTGGTCACGCCAATGGTCAGCTTGCCGGTCAGGCTTTCGGTACCCAGTTGCAGGCTGCGCTTGGCGTTATCCACCGTGGCGAGGATCAGGTAAGACTGGCGCAGAAACTGATGGCCCTGATGCGTCAGGTTCATGCCCTTGGCGTGGCGATCAAACAGCCGAACGCCAATGTCGGTCTCCAACTGCTGAATAGCCAGCGTCAGCGAGGATTGGGAAACAAACACCGCCTGGGCGGCGGCGGAGATCGACCCGGTTTCCGCCACCGCAATGAAGTGGCGAATTTGGCGTAGCGTCATCATAGGTCACAACCTCAATCAAAACAGTTGGATTGAGTGTAGATGTCGTTCGCAAAGCGATCGGGAAAACTATTAAAAACGCGACAGCCTTCGCTTTTTTAGAATGCTCACGACAGGAATGACTGCAAAAGAAAGAGAGGTCGGCAGGAACAGAACAGCAGATGGCAGATACAACAAGGGCGCAGTATTGAACCGCGCCCCCAAGCGACTGATAAAGCCTGTTATTAGGGAGAGCGTGCCGAAGGGGTCGTAGCAGCTTTAGCTGCCGGAGCGCCCCTCGGTGCGCTAGGCCCGAGTATCTCAATAAATCAAATCGCTTCTTCGTCCTGCTCGCCGGTACGGATACGCACTACGCGTGCCACGTCGAAGACAAAGATTTTGCCATCGCCGATTTTGCCGGTTTGCGCGGTCTGCATGATGGTCTCGACGCAGGTATCGACGATATCGTCGGCCACCACGATCTCAATTTTCACCTTCGGCAGAAAATCGACCATGTACTCCGCGCCACGGTACAGCTCGGTGTGGCCCTTCTGGCGGCCGAAGCCTTTCACTTCGGTGACGGTCATCCCGGTAATGCCAACCTCAGCCAGCGCTTCACGGACATCATCCAGTTTGAACGGCTTGATAATAGCGTCGATCTTTTTCATCTTGTTTCCTTTACCAATTTTTGCGGCCAAAGCCGGATGTGATTGGGTAGCGGCGGTCTTTGCCGAAATTGCGGGCGGTGATGCGTGGCCCGACGGCGGCCTGACGCCGTTTGTATTCGTTGATATCTACCAGGCGGATAACCTTGCGCACGATCGCCTCGTCGAAGCCTTCGGCCACCAGATCGGCAACCGACTTATCGCGCTCGACGTAACCTTCCAGGATCGCATCCAGAATGTCGTACGGCGGCAGGCTGTCCTGATCGAGCTGATCCGGCGCCAGCTCTGCGGACGGTGGACGATCGATAACCCGCTGCGGGATCACGTATGAGACGGTGTTACGGTATTCGGAAAGCTTAAACACCAGCGTTTTCGGTACGTCTTTCAGCACGTCGAAGCCACCCGCCATATCACCATACAGCGTGGCGTAACCTACGGCCATCTCGCTTTTGTTGCCGGTGGTCAACACGATGCTGCGGCGCTTGTTGGACAGCGCCATCAACACCACGCCGCGGCAGCGTGCCTGCAGGTTCTCTTCGGTGGTGTCGCGTTCGGTGCCGGCAAACATTGGCGTCAGCTGGCCCATAAAGGCGTCGAACATAGGTTCAATAGAGACGATATCGAATTCAATGCCGAGGATTTCAGCTTCTTCTTTGGCGTCAGCGATACTGATATCCGCGGTGTAGCGGAACGGCATCATCAGAGCCTGCACTTTATCTTTGCCCAAGGCATCGACGGCAATCGCCAGCGTCAGCGCCGAATCGATACCGCCAGACAACCCCAGTACCGCGCCCTTAAAGCCGTTTTTAGTGACGTAATCGCGCACCGCCAACACCAGGGCTTCGTACACCTGCGCCAACTGTGGCAGCTCGGCCGCCGGAGCGGTCATTGGCACCACCTCCAGCTCATTGAGCTCAAGCAGGGTTACCTGCTCGGCAAATGCGGTCAGGCGATGGGTCATGTTACCGGCCGCATCGAACACCTTCGAACAGCCGTCGAAAATCAGTTCATCCTGCCCGCCAATCTGGTTCAGATACACCAGCGGCAGATGGGTACGTTGGCAATGGCCGGCCATTAACGTCTTGCGGATATACGGTTTTTCGCGGTTGTAGGGCGAGGCGTTGATCGACAAAATCATTTCGGCACCGGCCGCCTTGGCGGCATCGACCGGCCCTGGGAACCACAGATCTTCGCAAATCAGCAGGCCCAATTGATAGCCTTTCAGCTCAACCACGCAGGTTTCACTACCGGCCTGGAAGTAGCGTTTCTCATCGAAAACGCCGTAGTTCGGCAACTGCTGCTTGAAGTAACGCGCCAGCAACTGCCCTTCAGAAAACAGCGACAGCGCATTATACAGCTTGTCGTCTTCGCGCCACGGATGGCCAACCAGAATGGCGACCTCGGCAGATGCCTGCTGCAGACGCTGCAGCTGCGCGTCACAGCGCTGGTAAAAATCGTTGCGGTACAGCAGGTCTTCCGGCGGATAGCCGGAGAGCGCCAACTCGGTGAACATGACCAGATCGGCTCCCGCCTTCTGCTGCTCTTGCACGGTTTGCAACATGCGTTCGGTGTTGCCTTCAATGTCACCGACCAGCAGATTCAGCTGGGCCAGTGCGATGGAAAGTGATCTGCTCATTGTTTAGGATCCCGCTTAATACGTTCCATGGTGCTCTGTGTTGGGCCACGCCACAAACAAGAGAACGGAGTGTAAATCATTCCGCCGCGTTTGTTGAGAACCTGCGTGCGCAGGCTGCGGCGGAAAACATCATTCTTTAAAATCGTTGGCGTCCAGTTCATGACGCGACAGCAATTTATAAAACTCGGTACGGTTGCGGCCTGCCATGCGCGCGGCCTGGGTCACGTTACCCTTGGTGATCTGCAACAGCTTGCGCAGATAGTGCAATTCAAACTGATTGCGGGCCTCGACAAAGGTCGGCAAGGCGGTATTTTCCCCTTCCAACGCCTGCTCAACCAGCGCTTCGCTGATCACCGGCGCAGAGGTCAGGGCCACACACTGCTCGATGACGTTCACCAGTTGGCGCACGTTGCCCGGCCAGGTGGCGGTCATCAGGCGTTTCATGGCGTCCGTTGAGAAGCTGCGAACGAAGGGTTTGTGTCGCTTGGCCGATTCGCGCAGCAGATGATTGGCCAGCAGCGGGATATCCTCGGCACGCTCATTCAACGCCGGGATCTTCAGGTTCACCACGTTCAGGCGGTAGTACAAATCCTCGCGGAATTCGTTTTTCGCCATCGCCTTTTGCAGATCGCGGTGAGTGGCGGAAATAATGCGGACGTCGATGTCCAGATCGCGGTTGCTGCCCAGCGGGCGCACCTTGCGCTCCTGCAATACGCGCAACAGCTTAACCTGCAGCGAAAGCGGCATATCGCCGATCTCGTCGAGGAACAGCGTGCCGCCGGCTGCCGCCTGGAACAGCCCTTCGCGGCTGCTGACCGCGCCGGTAAAGGCCCCTTTGGCATGGCCAAACAGCTCGGACTCCAGCAGTTGCTCCGGCAACGCACCGCAGTTAATGGCGATAAAGGCCTTTTTACCGCGAGGACTGGCACCGTGGATCGCCTGTGCCAGCACCTCTTTACCGGTGCCGCTGTGGCCGTTAATCAATACGCTGACGTCCGACTGCGCCACCATTTTTGCCTGCTCCAGCAGGCGCAGCATAATCGGGCTGCGGGTGACGATGTCTTCACGCCAACTGTCGTCACCGGCCGGCAGTGACAGCGATAGGGCATCGTCGATGGCTTTATACAGCGCATCACGATCCACCGGTTTGGTCAGGAAGCTGAACACCCCTTGCTGGGTAGCCGCCACCGCGTCCGGGATTGAACCATGGGCGGTAAGAATGATCACCGGCATGCCAGGCTGATGCTTTTGGATTTCGGCAAACAGTGCCATGCCGTCCATTTCATCCATCCGCAGGTCGCTGATCACCAGATCAATCTTCTCACGCCCTAACAGGCGCAGCGCTTCCTGGCCGCTTTCGGCGGTGGTGACATGAAAACCTTCGCTGGTCAGGCGCATCCCCAGCAGCTTAAGCAGGCTGGGATCGTCGTCAACCAATAACAAATTGGCCGGTTTGCGTGCGGTCATTGCGCGTGAGACTCCTTGTTAGCGGGGGGCGGCGCGTAGGTATCTTCCGGCTCCACCGGCAAAGCGGTACCCTTCTCAGGTTCAGCATCCGATTCTGCAGCCTTGGCCGGCGCAACTTTCTTGCCCGTGGCGTCAGTTTTTTGCTGCGTGCCGCTGTTGTCCGGGATGTCACTCTGCATCTGCTTGCGCGAAGAGAGCTGGCGTTCGATATCGGTCAGGTTTTCCAGCTTGCGCGAGGTATCCTGCAGCTGCGCCTGTAAACGTATCTGGCTCTGACGCAGCGTATCTATCTGGCTGTCGGAGCTTTCCTGCAGGTGCTGATAGCGCGCCTTTTCATCAAACAGGGTGATCTGCAGTACCTGCTGTTGACGCCACAGCTGCAACAGCGGGCGCAGTGAGCTTGGGAACTCCATGCGGTAACTGTTCAGACGGTCGATCATCTGGCGACGTTCGCCCGAGGTCGGCTCGGCACTGGCCAACAGGATACTTTGCTTGAAAATACCGTCCCAGCTGTTGCCAGGCAGGGTTTTCGCCAGCGCACGCGCCTGGGTTGAACCGATACGATCGGCACAGTCCATGGCTCGCAGCCAGTAAAGTGAGTTATTCAACGCGTCTTTTTCGTCGAGCGGCCACAGGCTGTCGCAGGCTGCGATGCGATAATCCACCACTTTGGTGTCCGGGATCGCTTCTTGCTGCGGCTGATTCAGGCCACCGCTAACCGCACGATCGACGCAACCCGCCAACAGAAACGGCATAAAAAGAACGCTGCCTAAAAAGGAAAATCGACGCTTGCCGAGCGGCGTGCCCTGTGTGGCACGCGGTGAACGTTCGGTCTGCGAGAGACGAAGGCGTTTAGACCATGTGTACATTATTATTCATTCTCGGCGGTTAATGGCAATTCAATACGGAAGCAGACGTCGGTGCCGGCGACTTCAACCAACTGCAGTTCGCCACGCATGCGGCGGATACAATCCTGCGCAATGCTCAGCCCCAGACCGCTTCCTTTTACCGCCCCTTTTCGCTGGTGACTACCCTGGAAAAAAGGCTCAAAAATCATGGTTCTCTCGGCTTCGGGGATCGGCGTGCCGCTGTTGGCGACATCAATCTGCACCCGTTGCCCAACCTGACGGCTGCGGATCCAAATGTTACCGGATTCCTTGCCGTAGTGCACCGCATTGGAGTAGAGATTATCCAGCACGCGCATTAATAGCGTAGGCTCTGCCCAGCATATTTCCGCATCCAATTGGATCTCGGTGCGGATCAATTTTGCCCGGGCCGGCAAACTGTGTGCCGCCACCACCATTTCGACCATCTCTTTCAGCTCGACATTCTCATGCTCTGCCGGGCCATCGGCCAGTTTGCGGTTGTAATCCAACAGTTGTTCAATCAGTTGCTGCAGGTGGCGACTGCTGCCGTCGAGAATGGTTACCACCTCTTTCTGATCGGAGGTCAGCGGACCGGCCACTTCGTCCGCCAGCAATTCGGTGCCCTCACGCATGCTGGCCAACGGCGTCTTCAGCTCGTGCGAAATATGGCGCAGGAACTCATGGCGCTGCGACTCCAGCCACGCCAGACGTTCACTCAGCCAAATAATGCGCTGAGCCAGAGAACGCAGTTCACGCGGCCCTTTGAAAGAGTCGGTACTGCCCAACGCCCGACCTTCCCCCAGGCGGTTGATCATTCGCTCTACCGCTTTTACCGGGCCGATAATCATCCGGGTGAATAACACCACCAGCATCACGCTGACCAGGAACAGCATCAATGCCTGCCAGCCGAAGAACTGACCACGCTCGGCAATCGCCTGCTGTAACTGCTGACCGCGAGAGAACACCACGGCGCGCGTGGCCTGCACCATTTCGGCATTGGAACGCGAGAATGACTCCAGCAACGTCGAAGCCTGTGCGTCCGGGCCGCTGCTTTGGCATTTAATCGCCGCAAGCTGGGTCAGCAGATCGCGCAAGGTTTGATAATAGCGTTCATCCGGCAGGATCGGCGCGTGGGCATCGAGCATCTGTGAATACTGTTTGCGCTGGTTTTGGTACAACCGCGCCAGAGTGGGATCGACCAGTACGCAATACTGGCGGTAACTGCGTTCCATTTCCAGCGCCACGCTGGTCATTGCCTCACTGCGTCGCGCATCCACCAGCGTGGTGCGGTTGATGTCTGCCGCCTGCGCGCTGAGGTGATCCAGGCTCTGGTAAGCCTGATAGGCCAGCACCAGCAGTGGCAGCAGCACCAGCAGGAACGCCATCAGCACCAGTTGGCGCAGCGATCGGGGAAATAAACGCCATCTTTTCAATGAAATCATCTCACTGTCTCTAGTTGCTTTGATGGTGACTGCTCCTCGCCGTAAACGGCAAGGCTTCCCACTTCTCAGGCCGCTACCGTCTGTACGACGGATTTACGCTGGCCTCCATGGGCAGAAACGACGAGCCCCGCCGCCTGTAATTCCATTATCCCCTGGCGCTGGATATTGATTGCCGCATTTACATCACGATCATGTTCTATTCCACACCCAGGACATTGCCAAATACGCTTATGTAACGGCATCTCCGACATTTTGTGACCGCAGCAATGACAGGTTTTCGAACTGGCAAACCATGGATCCAGTTTGACCAGATGTACACCTTTCTCTGCTGCCTTATATTCCAGCTTTGTAATGAATCCATTCCAGCCTGCGTCCCCAATGGCGCGTGCCAGCCTGCGATTTTTCATCATATTCGCCGTTTTCAGCGTCTCGACAATGATCGCTTGGTTTTCGTCAACCATTGCGCGAGATAATTTATGTTGGAAATCGGCACGGGCAGAGGCGACTCGTTCGTGCACCGCCGCAAGCTGCACCCGGGATTTTCGCCGATTGGCGCTCCCCTTTTGCTTACGGGATAACGCTTTCTGCTTTCTGCGCAGATTGAGACCGCCATTGATAAGGTAGCGTGGATTGGTGATCTTTTTGCCGTCCGATTTGATAACGTAATGCGTCAGCCCCATATCCAACCCGGTAACACAGGATATTCGGGTTAGCTTCGCTGGTACTTTCGTACCATCATCACAGAGTATCGACGCATAAAATTTCCCTGTGGCGGAACGACTCAACGTCATACTTTTCAGCGTGCCTGCGGTTTCACGATGCGAACGTGCTGCAATCGGCGGGATTTTCGGGATTTTGATTGCGCCGTCAAGCACCTTAACACCGACACAATGATAGCTAGACTGTCTGCCGTGTTTTCTCTTAAAAACAGGAAAGCGCGCTTTCAGCTTCGGGTTAAAAAAATGGGCAAAGGCCGCATCAAGATTAATGACAGCCTGCTGTAAGGCGATTGAATCATATTCTTTAAGCCATAGGTACTTGCGGGATTTTTTCGCCACGGCCAGCAGAGGCTTCAGGTCTTTGCGGGGGCTTAAGTTAACACCGTGCCGTTTGTACGCCTGTTTTTTGATATGCAGAGCTTTGTTATACGCAAATCGAACCGCGCCAAACTGGGCATTAATGAATGCGGCCTGTTCCGGTGTCGGATAGATGCGTACTTTTGTGGCTCTTAACATCGTCAACGCTCATTAATATAATTATTTCATTTTAACAGGTTAAGTGCATATGTCATGTGATGGTGAACAAACTGAAATCGGTATCGTCGCGTTGACTACACCAATAAAATACACATTTGCGGATCCAAAGCAAAACAGGGCTTCTGTGGTCAAGATTGTATTTTGTCTGTAGCACTGGCGATGCAACGATTGAAATGCTCAGAGCCTATGTTCAAAGCCAGTCAACACCTGGCTAATCTTTAAAAGCCCACGGTTTTTTTGCTAACCGAGTCGCCGATGAGAGGAAAGCCCGGTGTTCAGCGCAGCGTCAGGAAAATAACGGCAAGTGGGCCTTGGGCAGAAGTTTGCGTTTGGATCTGTCGCTAATGAAAGAGGGGTAAACAGGACTTTGAAGATTTGACGCTGGGGCAGAGCTGCCCCATCGCAAGAATGTGTGGATGCCCTTGAATCTCGTCCCCAGGGTGATGTAGCACATGGCTGGCATCGAACAGGACGAATAGCATCCGTACGTATCCGGGATTGATGAACACTCATCACAGTTGGATACAGGCGGTGCCTCACTCCACGTGTCGCCCGATGCTTGATAAAGCGCTTGCGCGTCTGTTATCGGTTTGGTTGGACGATAGGCACCATTTCTTTGGCATCATTCGGAGGCTTATGAGGCAACAATTCCGTCTAAATACGGGGCCGTCATAAATAGTTGAATGAGCAACTGGGCAGAATAATGCACTTAGCGTGCCAACTTTTCAAGTTATTTTTAATTAATTGATATTTATGAATAAAATATTTATTCACTGTCAAAATACACAAATTAACCGCGTATCCGGCGAAGAAAAAAACGCCACCCTGTCGCCAAAAACCGACAACTTAAGCCAATTAATTTTACACCATTATAAATCAATGAGTTATGTGTCTCTTTTTAGAGACAGTTAAAATAGCCCCTGTCGCAAAATGCCGACAACCCTCAGCAGGCAGCGCAATAAAAAGGGGCGCAATCTCTTGCGCCCCTCAGGCTACCGCTAAATGCTCGCTTAACCCAGTTGCTTACGGGCGTTGCGGAACATACGCATCCACGGGCTGTCTTCGCCCCACTCTTCCGGATGCCACGAGTTGCTGACGGTGCGGAATACCCGCTCCGGATGCGGCATCATCACCGTCGCACGGCCATTGCTGCTGGTCACTGCGGTGATCCCGTTCGGTGAACCGTTCGGGTTGGCTGGGTAGGTTTCCGTGACCTGACCGGCATTATCGACAAAGCGCAACGCCACCAGGTTATGGTGCTCCAGAGCCGCCAGATGTGCAGCATCGCGCACCTCGACGTACCCTTCACCGTGCGAGACGGCGATCGGCATGCGTGAACCCGCCATACCCTGCATGAACAGCGACGGGCTGGCCGCCACTTCCACCAGGCTGAAACGCGCTTCAAAACGGTCTGACAAATTGCGTACGAAACGCGGCCAATGTTCAGCCCCTGGGATCAGGTCGCGCAGGTTCGACATCATCTGGCAACCGTTACACACGCCCAACGCCAGGGTCTGCGGACGGTGGAAGAAGGATTCGAACTCGTCACGGACGCGATCGTTGAACAGAATCGACTTCGCCCAGCCTTCACCGGCGCCCAGTACGTCACCGTACGAGAAGCCGCCGCAGGCCACCAGCGTATGGAAGTCCTGCAGGTCGCGACGGCCTTCCAGCAAATCGCTCATATGCACGTCTACCGCATCAAAACCGGCGCGATGGAATGCTGCCGCCATCTCAACGTGAGAGTTAACCCCCTGCTCACGCAGTACCGCCACTTTAGGACGTGCGCCCTTGGCGATGTACGGCGCAGCAATGTCTTCTTCCGGAGCAAAGCTCAGTTTGACGTTCAGACCAGGATCGCGCTCATCCTGCTTGGCCTGGTGTTCCTGATCGGCACATTCCGGGTTATCACGCAGGCGCTGCATCTGCCAGGTGGTTTCCGCCCACCAGGTGCGCAGCGTGGCGCGGCTTTCGCTGTATACCGTTTTATCGCCCTGTGTGATCACAAAGCGATCGCCAGTCTGCACGCTGCCGATGTGATGAACATTGTCCGTCAGGCCGTGCTGAGCAAATACCTGCTGTACCGCTGCAAGCTGGTCAGCCGTAACCTGGATCACTGCGCCCAACTCTTCGTTGAACAGCGCAGCCAGCGCATCGTCGCCCAGCGCTTTGATATCCACCTGCACGCCGCAGTGGCCGGCAAACGCCATTTCCGCCAACGTAACCAACAGGCCGCCGTCGGAACGGTCGTGATAAGCCAGCAGCGCGCGATCGGCCACCAACTGCTGCATGGCGTTAAAGAAGCCCGCCAACTGCTCAACGTTGCGCACGTCGGCCGGTTTGTCGCCCAGTTGACGATAAACCTGCGCCAACGCAGTGGCACCCAGCGCGTTATGGCCGTTACCCAGGTCGATCAGCAGCAGTGCGCTGTCGCCCTTATCGGTACGCAGTTGTGGCGTCACGGTGTGGCGGACATCTTCTACACGAGCAAAACCGGTGATCACCAGTGACAGCGGCGAGGTCATTTCGCGCTGTTCGTTGCCTTCCTGCCAGCGGGTTTTCATCGACATCGAGTCTTTGCCCACTGGAATAGTGATCCCCAGCGCCGGACAAAGTTCTTCGCCCACCGCTTTCACCGCTTCATACAGACCGGCGTCTTCACCCGGGTGACCGGCTGCCGCCATCCAGTTAGCAGAAAGCTTCACGCGCTTGAGCGAACCGATTTCGGTCGCGGCCAGGTTGGTCAGCGCTTCCCCGACCGCCAGGCGGCCAGAGGCAGCGAAGTCCAGCAGGGCTACCGGCGCACGTTCGCCGATCGACATCGCTTCACCGTAATAGCTGTCCAGGCTGGCGGTGGTAACCGCACAGTCGGCCACCGGGATCTGCCACGGGCCGACCATCTGATCGCGTGCCACCATACCGGTCACGGTACGGTCGCCAATGGTGATCAGGAAGGTTTTCTCTGCAACCGCCGGCAGATGCAGTACGCGGTTGACCGCATCATTCAGGGTGATCTCGTCACGCTGCAGCGGCTGGCCTTTGGCCTGCAGACGAGTCACGTCACGCGTCATCTTCGGCGTTTTGCCCAACAGCACGTCCAGCGGCATGTCGATCGGCTGGTTGTCGAAATGGCTGTCGTTCAGTGTCAGATGCTGTTCTTCGGTGGCTTCACCGATCACCGCATAAGGCGCACGCTCACGGCGGCAAATCTCATCAAACTGCGCCATCTGCGCCGGTGCAATCGCCATCACATAGCGTTCCTGCGATTCATTACACCAGACTTCCAGCGGACTCATGCCCGGTTCGTCGTTCAGAATATCGCGCAGTTCGAAACGACCACCGCGGCCACCGTCGCTGACCAGTTCAGGCATGGCGTTGGACAAGCCACCGGCGCCGACATCGTGGATAAACAGAATCGGGTTTTGTTCACCCAACTGCCAGCAGCGGTCGATCACTTCCTGGCAACGACGTTCCATTTCCGGGTTGTCGCGCTGTACCGAAGCGAAATCCAGATCGGCATCAGACTGGCCAGAGGCCATGGATGATGCCGCGCCGCCGCCCAGGCCGATATTCATTGCCGGGCCACCCAGCACCACCAGTTTGGCACCGACGGTGATTTCAGCTTTTTGTACGTGGTCGGCACGGATGTTACCGATACCGCCCGCCAGCATGATCGGCTTGTGGTAGCCACGCAGTTCCACGCCGTTATGGCTGTTGACCTGCTCTTCATAGGTACGGAAATACCCCACCAGCGCCGGACGGCCGAATTCGTTATTGAACGCCGCACCGCCCAATGGGCCGTCGGTCATGATGTCCAGTGCCGTCACAATGCGGTCTGGCTTGCCGAAATCCTGCTCCCATGGCTGTTCAAAACCGGGAATACGCAGGTTGGAAACCGAGAAGCCTACCAGACCGGCCTTGGGTTTGGCACCGCGGCCAGTCGCGCCTTCGTCACGGATCTCGCCGCCGGAGCCGGTAGCCGCACCCGGCCATGGGGAGATCGCCGTTGGGTGGTTATGAGTTTCCACCTTCATCAGGATATGAGCGGCTTCCTGATGGTAGTCATACTGGCCGCTTTCCGGTGCGGCGAAGAACCGACCGACCTGCGAGCCTTCCATCACGGCCGCGTTGTCTTTATATGCCGACAACACGTAATCCGGCGTCTGTTCGAAGGTATTTTTGATCATTTTGAACAGCGACTTCGGTTGCTGTTCGCCGTCGATGATCCAATCGGCATTGAAAATTTTATGGCGGCAGTGCTCGGAATTGGCCTGCGCGAACATGTAGAGTTCGATATCCGTCGGGTTGCGCCCCAGACCGGTAAAGGCATTCAGCAGATAGTCGATTTCGTCTTCGGCCAGTGCCAGGCCCAGCTTGAGGTTAGCCTGCTCCAGCGCGCTGCGCCCTTCCCCCAGCATATCGACCCTCTGGTAAGGTGCCGGCTGATGCTGAGCGAACAGTTGCTCCGCCTGTTGCAGGCTGCTGAAGACGGTTTCCATCATGCGGTCGTGCAACAAGGTGGCAAGCTGCTGCCATTGGGCTTCGGTCAGCGCCTCTGCCTTGACGTAGAACGCCAGACCGCGCTCCAGCCGCAGCACCTGCTTCAAACCGCAGTTATGGGCGATATCGCTGGCTTTGGAAGACCACGGAGAAAGGGTACCCGGACGCGGCGTCACCAACAGCAGGCGGCCTTCAGGGGCATGTTCGGCGAGAGAGGGGCCGTACTTGAGCAGGCGCGCGAGCTTGGCGTGCTCTTCGGTATTTAATGGTGCGCTAACATCAGCAAAGTGGACGTACTCGGCGTAGATATCACTGACCGGAAGTTGAGCGTCCTGGCAGCGGGACAGCAGTTTGGTAACACGAAAAGCCGACAAAGCGGGCGAACCACGCAGTATTTCCATAATCAAAGTTCTCTCGTCTTCGAAGCAACTGACTTCAGCACTTCATTGGGCGCAACAGGGGGAAAACGCGCGCCATTATAGAGAATCTACGCCGCCGACGAAACCGTTTGCGTAGCTATTATTGATAAAAGCTCTCCGCCCCCTCGAATTGTCATAACGTGTCAATAAAGTTGCGCGCTGGCGTTTTGTTGCGCAAAATGCCCCGGCACTGTTGATTTAACCATAAGAAAAGACTGGTCAGCCGTCGGCAGTGCATGTGTGCCACCACTGGATAACTATTTGAAACGCCTTAAAATAAACTACATTCTAATCGGTGTTGTTACCTTGCTTCTGGCGCTCGCCCTGTGGCCCAATATTACCTGGCGCGGCGGTCAGGGCGGGCAACTCGAAGAGATCAAATCGCGCGGAGAGTTGCGTATCAGTACGCTAAACTCGCCGTTGACCTATTTCACCACCAAGCAGGGGCCGAGTGGTCTCGACTACGAGTTGGCAAAACGCTTCGCCAACTACCTGGGCGTGAAACTGGTGGTGATCCCGCACAAGAACATTAATGACCTGTTTGACGATCTGGACGATGACGATGCCGACCTGTTGGCCGCCGGTCTGATCTACAATCAGGATCGCCTCAGCCGCGCGCGCACTGGCCCGGCTTATTATTCCGTTTCCCAACAGTTGGTTTATCGCCTGGGTACGGCGCGGCCGAAAACCTTTGCTGATATTAAAGGCAAACTGGCGGTGGCCTCCGGCTCGGCACACGTCAGCACCCTGAAACAGCTCAAGCAAAGTAAATTCCCGGATCTCAGTTGGGAAGCCTCCAGCGATCTCACCTCCAAAGAGCTGCTCGAGCAGGTGGCCGACGGCAAGCTGGATTACACCCTCGGCGATTCCGTTACCATCGCGCTGCTGCAACGCATCCACCCGCAATTGGCAGTGGCGTTCGACGTCACCGATGAAGAACCGGTCACCTGGTATCTGAAACGTGGCACCGATGACAGCCTGTATGCGGCAATGCTGGACTTCTACAGCCAGATGGTTGATGACGGCACGCTGGCGCGGCTGGAAGAGAAGTACCTCGGCCACGTAGGCAGTTTCGATTACGTCGATACCAAAACCTTCCTGTCCGCCATCGATTCGGTGCTGCCGACCTTCCGCTCACTGTTTGAAAAGTACGCCAGCGAGATCGACTGGAAACTGCTGGCGGCCATTGCCTATCAGGAATCGCACTGGAACCCGCAGGCAACCTCACCGACCGGCGTGCGTGGCCTGATGATGCTGACACGCGCCACTGCCGACGGTCTGGGGGTTAACGATCGTCTCGATCCCGAGGAAAGTATTCAGGGCGGTGCCCTCTACCTGCAAAGGCTAATGGCCAAGGTGCCCGACAGCGTGCCGGAAGATGAACGTATCTGGTTCTCACTGGCAGCCTATAACATGGGCTGGGGCCATATGCTCGATGCCCGCAAACTGACCAAAATGCAAAAAGGCAATCCGGACAGCTGGGTCGACGTCAAACAGCGTCTGCCGATGCTCAGCCAGAAACGCTATTACCCGCAATTAACCTACGGCTATGCGCGTGGGCGCGAAGCCTATAACTACGTGGAAAACATTCGCCGCTATCAGGTCAGCCTGGTGGGTTATTTGCAGGAAAAAGAGAGAAAGGCGGCACAGGAAGCGGCCGAACAGGCTGACCTGGGGAAAGGTTATCCGGCCGTTACGCCGGAACTGGCACTGAACTTCTGATTATTCCGGCTTGTTATCTACATCGGTGCGCTGCGCTTGTTTCAACGCCTTTTGCTGCTCACGACGCATGCGGAAAAAGTTGCTCAGCGTAGCGGCGCACTCCTCGGCCAGCACGCCGGACAGGATCTCCACCTGATGATTCATGCCGGGGTGGCGCAAAATATCCACCAGCGACCCTGCCGCACCGGTTTTAACATCGGCCGCGCCGTACACCAACCGACGAATACGGCTGTGCACCATAGCGCCTGCACACATCACGCAGGGTTCCAGGGTCACGTACAGGGTAGCATTCAGCAGACGGTAGTTCTGTAGCACTGCCCCGCCCTGCCGCAAAGCCATGATTTCCGCATGCGCCGTCGGATCGTGGCGGCCAATCGGTCGGTTCCAGCCTTCGCCTATCACCTGATTATCCAGCACCAGCAATGCCCCTACCGGCACCTCGCCCTCTTCCTGCGCACGCAGGGCCAACCGCAATGCCTGACGCATCCAGTACTCATCGTTATATTCAGTCATTGCATCATTCCTCGTGCACTTTGCGGCGGGCATTATACACAGTAGGGGCGCTGCATGCTGCGCCCGTGTTAGCCGGGGCGAATATATTCGCCCCCTACAGGTGGGAGCAAAGTTGAACTCTGCTGCTTGAAATACAACGGGTATATACTGATTGAATAACGGTGCTTTTCAGGGACAGGAAACATGAAGTTCAGCAAAAAAAATGCCGCCGTGGTGCGAAAAGCACTGGACGGTTGGGTGGGTGAAGGCGCGCTGACCCCGCAACAACAGCAGCAGCTGCTGCAACATCTCGAGGTACAACCCTTCGACTGGCGACGACTGGCACGTTATGCGTTTCTCGCCGCGCTGGCTTCGCTGGTGATAGCCATCAGCAGCCTGTTCGCCGACAGCGAGCTGCTTTACCGCTTGAGCGAATTGTTCCGCTTCGACGCACCGGTGCGCATGACTATCGCTGCCGTAGTAGCCGCACTTTGCTATATCTGGGCGCTGCGCCGTCGTCGTCGCCATCCGGAAAAACGCTACGGTAATGAGGCGGCGCTGTTCGTTGCCGTGCTGTTTACCGCCTGTGCCCTGTGGCAGATGGGCGTCTGGCTGGATAACGGCAGCGGCCGGGTTTCACTGCTGCTGATATTCGCCGCCCTATTGTATGGCGTGATCGGCTGGTTCAGCCGCTCCGGGCTGGTGTGGTGGTTTGCCCTGCTGTCACTCGGCAACGCCTTCGGCGCCGAAACCGGTTATATGTCCGGCTGGGGAGCTTATTGGCTGGGCATGAGTTTCCCGATGCGCTTTATTGCCTTCGGGTTGGTCCTGATCGCCGCGGCTTTGCTGTTACGACCGCTGCTCGCCAGTCGCGGGCTGGAACGAGTTTCCCTGGCGATGGGCTTGTTGTATCTGTTTATTGCCCTGTGGCTGCTGTCAATCTTTGGCAACTATGGTGACCTCGACAGTTGGTACAACGCTCGTCAAATAGAACTGTTGCACTGGAGCCTATTGTTCGGCCTTGTCGCCGTCGGCTGCATTTGGCTGGGGCTAAAACGTGACGATGGCATGCTGCGCGGGTTCGGCCTGACTTTCCTTGGCATTAACCTCTATACCCGCTTTTTCGAGTTTTTCTGGGGTGCGATGCCAAAGGCGATTTTCTTTGTGCTGCTCGGCCTGAGTCTGTGGGCGTTAGGCCACTACGCTGAAAAAATATGGCAACTGGGCCGCAAACCGCACGACCTGACCGATGATTAACATCCGGCCACGTCTGCAGCGCAGCTAACAACAGGGTGGTTTAAAAGACAACGGGTATACCGCGAAATTGCGATAGATCATAAACGCTTAATAATTAGCGTAGTAATGTTTGAGGCAAGCAATAAAGCTTTTATCAAGGAGTGACTTATGGCTGCCTCAACTTTCTTTATCCCTTCCGTCAATATGATTGGTTCCGGCTGTCTGGACGAAGCGGCAAAGACCATGAAACAACAGGGATTGCGCCACGCATTGATCGTGACCGACAAAGTGTTGAATAACATCGGCGTGGTCGCCCAGGTTCAACAGTTACTCGCCGCGCAACAGATCGAAAGCTGCGTTTATGACGGTACTCACCCTAACCCAACTACCCTTAACGTGAAACAGGGCCTGGCGCTGCTGCAAGAACACCGCTGTGACTGCGTAGTTTCTCTTGGCGGCGGCTCGCCACACGACTGTGCCAAAGGCATCGCGCTGGTCGCGACCAACGGCGGAGAGATCAAGGATTATGAAGGTGTCGATCGCTCCGCCAAACCGCAGTTGCCGATGATTGCCATCAACACCACTGCTGGCACCGCGTCTGAAATGACCCGTTTTTGCATCATCACCGATGAAGCACGCCACATCAAAATGGCGATTGTCGACAAGCACGTCACCCCAATCCTGTCGGTCAACGACCCGCACCTGATGGCCGGTATGCCGAAAGGCCTGACCGCCGCCACCGGGATGGATGCATTAACCCACGCGATTGAGGCCTATGTTTCCAGCGCCGCCAACCCGATTACCGATGCCTGTGCACTAAAAGCCGTCACCATGATTGCCGAATCGCTGCGCGACGCGGTCGCCGACGGCAGCAATATGCAGGCGCGTGAAAATATGGCTTACGCCCAGTTCCTGGCCGGAATGGCCTTCAACAACGCTTCTCTCGGTTATGTGCACGCGATGGCGCACCAGCTTGGCGGTTTCTACGATCTGCCTCATGGGGTATGTAACGCGGTGCTGCTGCCGCACGTGCAGGAGTTCAACGCCCGCGTTTGCGCGCCACGGTTGAAAGACGTCGCCGTCGCCATGGGGCTGGATGTGAAGCATCTTAACGACCCACAGGGCGCCGCTGCCTGTATCGCCGCCATTCGTTTGCTGGCAAAAGACGTCGGCATCCCGGCTGGGCTGCTCGATTTAAAAGTGAAAGAACAGGACTTCGATACGCTGGCGGCCAACGCGCTGAAAGATGCATGCGGTTTCACCAACCCGATACAAGCCACCCACGAACAGATCGTCGCCATCTTCCGCGCGGCAATGTAATCCATTAAAAACAGTAAAGGGCGGATATCCGCCCTTATACTTCGTTAAAGCCAGTTATTAGGGAGAGCGTGCCGAAGGGGTCGTAGCAGCTTTAGCTGCCGGAGCGCCCCTCGGTGCGCTAGGCCCGGGTATCTCAGTCTAACCAACAGCTTTATGATTAAACCAAGGGCGGATATCCGCCCTTTAGTTATTCCAACTGCTGCAGCTCACCCAGCTTACTGACCCGCCAGCGGTGCTCGCAGAAATACAGCAAAGGGTTATCCTGCTTGCTGTCGCTGTAGCCGCTATATAACTTCAGCGGCGCGCCGAGACGCTGTTCCAACTGAGTCACTTTCTGTACCCCCAGGCAACGCAGAGCCAGCACCCAACCACCGTAACGCCGTAAAATACGGCTGCCCACCAGATGGACCTGCGGCAGAAAAGCAGAGTCCTGATATACCTGCTCCACCAGACGCTCCGGCGAACCGGTAATCAGCCATACCTGCGCATCATTCGCTTCGAGGTACTGGCGCAAACGCATTTGCACCACCGGGAAAGCGGTCACCTTATCGCGGAAATAACTGACAAAACGCTGTTCCAGCGCCTTTAAGCGGGCCTCCGAGCGACCAAAGGTAATCGACCACAGCAGCACGCTCATCGGCCAGCGGGCAGCACGGCCCATCACCAACAGCGTCAGCCCGACAACCGGCAACAACGGTACCACCAGCAACAGATTCAATGGCAGATGGCGCAACAAGAAACGCAAGAAACTACCAAACATGTCTTCCTGATGCAGCGTGCCGTCCAGATCAAAGAACACCACACGGCGGCCTTCCGCGGCCTGTTGGCTCTGTTTCTCGCTCAAGCGCTACTCCTCAGGATCGTTGAATCCCATTATCCAGGTGAAAATAAATCCAGCGGCAATGGTAATCACCAGACCCGTCAGATACAACATCACCTTACCCGAGACAATGGTTAACGCCAAAGGTAAACCCGAGATACCGAAGGTGATCACCGTCGCTACCTTCCAGTAGCTGATCAGCGCCCCGCCCACAGCACCGCCGAGACACGCGGCGACAAAGGGCCGCCCCAGCGGCAAGGTCACCCCGAAAATCAAGGGCTCACCAATGCCGAGAATACCGACCGGCAACGCTCCCTTGATCACCTTTTTCAGCCGTGCATTACGGGTTTTCATTAGTACGGCCAGCGCAGCCCCGACCTGACCAACACCCGCCATCGCCAAAATCGGCAGCAATGGGTTGGAACCATGTGCCTGCACCAGCTCGACGTGGATCGGCACCAGCCCCTGATGCAAACCGGACAGCACCAACGGCAGGAACAGCCCGGACAGCACAGCTCCCACCAGCAGGCCCCCTTTGTCGATAGCCAGGTTAGCGCCGTGGGCGATGGCATCCGAAATATAGCCGCCCAGCGGCTGCAGGATCACAATCGCCAACGATGCGGTCACCAGCGTAGTGATCAGCGGATTGAGGATCAGCTCGATCGACTCCGGCAGCCAATTACGCAGCCGCTTTTCCACCCAGCACATCAACGCCACCACCAGCAGCACTGCAATCACCCCGCCACGACCCGGCTGTAACGCCTCACCGAACAAAGTGATCTGCGCCAACGCCGGGCTGGAGAGAATACCGGCCATCACGCCGCCCATAGCCTGAGAACCGCCAAACACCCTGGCGGCGTTAACCCCGACCAGAATATTCATGATGGCGAACACGGCACTGCCAAAAATCGCCAGCAGTCCCAGCACGTTGGGGTAATTTAACGCCAGTTCGCCGGCAATATCCGGCCGTTTCAGCAGGTTGATGATGCCGGTAATCAGACCGGAGGCGATGAACGCCGGGATCAACGGAATAAAGACATCGGCCAACTTTTTCAGCGCGCCGCTCATTGGCGCAGCATACTTTTGCTTGGCTTGTGCCTTGTTACGGGCGACGTCATCTCCACTGGCCACGGCAACCGGTGCGCCGGTGAGCAGTGAACGCATGGCATCGACCACCTTGGCAGCGGCACCCGGCCCAACAATAAACTGGTGCTGTTCGCCCTGTTTGATATAGCCCTTAACACCCGGTAACTGCTTGAGCGCTGCCAGGTCAAGGCGTTGCTCATCGCTAACCTCGACACGTACTCGTGTCATGCAGTTCTCCAGCCGGAGGATATTCCCCTCACCGCCAATGCCCGCCAGAATCTGTGTCGCCAGTGCCGTTGTCTTGTCCATCGCCCGCCCCAGGTGTGGTTTAGCGCGTCAATGCCGCGCGCAAATAGCCGTCATGCTGTTGTAAGCGCTGCTGCGCCTCTTGTGCGTCGATACCGGCCAGGATCATCAGGATTGCCGGTTTGACTTCAAAACCGGTCTGCGTCAGCGCCGCTTCGGCCTGACTGCGCTCGGCACCGGTGGCTTCCACCACGATGCGGCAGGCACGATCCACCAGTTTTACGTTGGTGGCCTTCACGTCTACCATCAGGTTTTCATAGACTTTACCCAGTTTGACCATCGCCCCGGTCGACAGCATGTTCAGCACCAGTTTCTGCGCAGTGCCAGACTTCAAACGCGTCGAACCGGTCAGGGCTTCCGGCCCCACCACCGGTGAAATCGCCACCTGCGCCTCATGGGCGATTGGCGAATCCGGGTTACAGGAGATCGCCGCCGTCGGACAGCCCAATTGGCGTGCATAGCGCAGTGCACCAATCACGTAAGGTGTCCGCCCGGATGCTGCCAGCCCGACCACCATATCGGTGGCGGTCAAATCCAGCGCGACAAGGTCAGCCTCGCCCAGCGCCGCATCATCCTCCGCACCTTCCACCGCTTTGAGCAGCGCGCCCGGGCCACCGGCAATCAGCCCGATCACCATCCCATGCGGCACGCCGAAGGTCGGCGGACATTCCGAGGCATCCAACACCCCAAGGCGGCCACTGGTGCCGGCCCCCAGATAAATCAACCGCCCACCGGCCTTCAACGCCGCGGCCGCCAGATCCACCGCTTGTGCGATGGCCGGCAATACTTTCTCAATCGCCTCCGGTACCTTGCGGTCTTCCTGGTTAAAACAGCTCACCATCTCCAGCGTCGACATCTCGTCGAGCCCCATGGTGGCCGGATTGCGGGTTTCAGAGACTAAAGCGCCCAAGTTCATTTTTTCACCTTTGAATTTTTAATTCACAAACTGAAATCATTATTTGAATATTTTATTCAACAAAGCGAGCGCTTTTTGCTATTTTAGAGACCGGCTCACAAAAAATTTTCACTGCGCGTTTTCGCCATCACCGTGGCAGAATAGCGTCTGGTTTCCAGGGATATATCAATATCAATGAGTACCCTTCTTCGTATTCGCCAGATGTATCCAACGCTGGCTCAAAATGATCGCAAGCTGGCGGACTTTCTGCTGCATAACGCCGAGCAGGCTCGCCATCTCAGTTCGCAAAAGTTGGCCCAACTGGCTGGCATCAGTCAGTCGAGCGTGGTGAAGTTTGCTCAGAAGATGGGCTACAAAGGCTTCCCGGCACTAAAACTGGCGCTAAGCGAGACCCTGGCCCAACCGCAGACAGCCCCCGTAGTTACAGTACATAACCAGATCCTCAGCAGTGATGCCTTGAAAACCGTTGGTGAAAAACTGTTGGTAGAAAAGCAGGCAGCGTTGCGCGCCACGCTGGACATTAATAGTGAGGAACGCCTGCATCAGGCACTGGAAATGTTGCGTCAGGCGCGAAGGGTTATTTTGTTGGGGATTGGCGCTTCCGGCCTGGTCGCCAAAGACTTCTCCTATAAGTTGCTTAAAATTGGCGTGATGGCAGTGGCCGAGCAGGATATGCACGTCCAGTTGGCAACGGTTCAGGCGCTGGACAAGCGGGATTTGCTGTTGGCCATTTCGTTCAGCGGCGAACGACGGGAAATCAACCTGGCGGCGGAAGAAGCCCGCCTGGCCGGTGCTAAAGTACTGGCGCTGACCAGTTTCTCACCGAACGGCCTGCAGCAACGTGCCGACCACTGCTTATATACTATCGCCGAAGAACCCAACACCCGCAGCGCTGCCATCTCTTCCAGCACCGCTCAATATGCCCTCACCGATCTGCTGTTTATGGCCTTAATTCAACACGATCTTGATCATGCCCGCGATAGAATAAAACACAGCGAACAGTTAGTGAAAAAACTCGTCTAAGTCGTATAATGCCCATGCCACAAATACCAGAATATAAAAAACTCATCTAAAAATAGAGTACGTGGCGTTTATTGTTTAAATTCCGCCCAGAATTTAATCAGGCATGGACAGCAATATATTGATAATCGAGTTTTTATGAAAACACATACAGCAATTTTAAATAAAACCCACATACTCGCAACATCACCCGTGGCCCGTCATTTTTTGCTTTTCGTTGTCGTTTCGTTGATATTAATAAAGGCGATGGGATATGGCGGCACCAAAGGGATTGATATCCTGTTTATTTCCCTTAGCCTGTTATTATTATCCGCAATCCCCCTCACTCGATATTTTCTGGTTATCCCCTATATTATATTCTGTGCCATTTATGCCCCCGTCGGCGTGATCTACGGCCCACCTTCCGTCTCCGTGGTGTCGGCCCTGTTTCAAACCAACCGGGCGGAAGCCATCGAGTTTCTGTACGCCATACCTGCCGGCTGCTACCTGTTACCCTGCGCCACCCTGCTCACGTTGTTTATTCTTGCTCGCTATAGCTGGCAGCGGCCACTCCCGACTAGAAAAATATTGCCATTTTTGGTGATTTTTATCGTTGTGCTGCTCGCCAGAATACTCAGTGGGGGAGTGGGGAATCTTCATTTGGTGAATTTCTTTTCATCGCTAACTTCTTCGTACCAGAGCTACAACCAACAAATGGCCGAAATTGAAGCCGGTACGCATTCCCAACCCAACTGGCTCCTTAATGGCGCTAATAGTAACAAGGCTAACTATGTCATTGTGGTTGGCGAAAGCATGCGCAGGGACTATATGTCATTATTTGGTTATCCGACGCCGACGACCCCTTTTCTGGATCACGTGAACGGGACCTTTTACAGTAATTATATTTCCACCGCGCCGAACACTTTCGAATCCTTGCCAAGAACCCTGGCATTGAGCGACGGAAAAACACATCATATTGCGGATAATATTATCACCCTGGCAAAAGCCGCAGGACTGCATACCTATTGGTTTTCCAACCAAGGGTTGATTGGCCAATTTGATACGCCGATCTCCAAAATAGCCATGTTCAGTGATGAGCATCAGTTCCTGAAAAAAGGAGATTACCAATCACGCAATACCGATGACGATGAACTACTGCCGCTGTTGCAAACGGCACTGGCCCATAATGGCGTGGGGAACCTGTATGTTCTGCATATTATGGGATCTCACTCGGACTTTTGCGAACGACTGGGCGGTGAGCCACCGGCTTTCACCAGCGATAATTCCGAGCTAGGTTGTTACCTGTCGACCTACCGCAAGACAGATCGATTTATCGAGCATGCTTATCAAATGCTGCAAGAGACTCACTCTCCCTTTAAATTATTCTATTTCTCTGACCACGGTCTTTCTCACAGAGATATTGACGGCAAGCTGTATCTACGCCATGGCGGCAATAATCGGCAGAATTATGAGGTGCCACTGCTGGTGCTTTCTGATTCCGACCGACAGCATACCCTCATAGAGGATCCGCACAGTGCCTTTGACTTTCTCAGTCTGTTTGCCCAACAGGCTGGGATTACCCTCACCCAACCACAATTACACGCAGCGGTGACTGCGCAAGGCACACGGCATGTCTTCAATGGTCAGGAAATGGTTGATTTTGATCAGTTGGCCAACGACCCGCCAGAGTTACTATGACGGCCCGGTTAAGCGTATCTGCTGCTACAGGTGAAAAAACGCCCGGAAAAATGGGTTTTATGATAGATTGCGCGCCTGTTCGTGTGCACCGATTAAAAGATAACTGACATGGCACTGCTGATTACCAAGAAATGCATCAACTGCGATATGTGCGAACCCGAATGCCCTAATCAGGCCATTTCGATGGGCGAGGATATCTACCAGATTGATACCGATCGCTGCACCGAATGCGTCGGCCATTACGATGTTCCCACCTGCCAGCAGGTGTGCCCTATCGATAACACTATTGTGGTTGATCCGCAGCACAACGAAACCAACGAACAGCTGTGGGACAAGTTTGTGGTGCTGCACCACGCCGACCGACTCTGACCACGTAGTTCAGATCAAAGGGCGCCTACAGGCGCCCTTTGATTTTGTCGCCGGATAAAACCATTACCCTTCGATAATCACCGTGGCACAGGCATAGCGACGTTCATCCGCCAGCGAAACATGGATCGAGGTGACCCCCATTTCCTTTGCCAGCTCGGCGGCGCGAGCATGCAGGCGAATATTCGGCTTGCCGAGACCGTCGTTGAACACTTCAAACTGATTAAACGCCAGCCCATTGCGAATACCGGTGCCAAACGCCTTGGCGACGGCTTCTTTCACCGCAAAACGTTTGGCCAGAAAGCGCACCGGCTGCTGATGTTGCTGGTACAATTCCCATTCAGCCTCGCTCAGCACGCGGCGCGCGAGACGATCGCCACTGCGCTCAACGACGGCTTCAATGCGCGCCATTTCGACAATGTCGGTACCCAGCCCCAGCACCGCCATTAGCGACGCGCTTCGCGCATCAGTAACTTCATATCTGTCACCGCTGCCGGCAATCCACACATCACTGCCTGGCCGATGATTGCATGGCCGATATTCAGCTCATGCATTTCCGGCAGAGCAGCAATTGGCTGAACGTTATGGTAAGTCAGGCCGTGGCCGGCGTTGACCTTCAGGCCTTTCTCTGCGGCGTAGGTAGCGGCAACGGCAATGCGGTGCAGCTCGGCTTTCACCGCCAGTTCACCTTCGGCTTCGGCATAGGCGCCGGTATGAATTTCAATGTAAGGTGCCCCCACCGCCACCGCCGCATCGATCTGTCGATGATCCGGATCGATAAACAGCGAAACCAGAATGCCGGCCTTTGCCAAACGCTCAACCGCAACGGCCATCTTATCTTGCTGCCCGGCGACGTCCAGCCCACCTTCGGTGGTCACTTCTTCACGCTTTTCAGGTACCAGGCAACAAAAGTGCGGCTTCAACTCAATGGCGATATCCAGCATTTCATCGGTCACGGCCATTTCCAGGTTCATGCGCGTCTGGATGGTCTGGCGCAAAATGCGAACGTCGCGATCGGTGATATGACGGCGGTCCTCACGCAGGTGTACGGTGATCCCGTCGGCCCCTGCCTGCTCGGCAATAAATGCCGCCTGAACCGGATCCGGGTATTGGGTTCCGCGCGCGTTACGTAACGTGGCGATGTGATCGATATTGACGCCCAGCAGCAAATCAGCCATGACAACCCTCTAAAAAACGATTTTCAGTGGCCGTAGTTTACACGCGGGAACAGTGCTGCAAAAGGGGAAAAGGTCAGGCGTCGTCGACCGGCGGATCCGGCTGTTTACGGACAAACTGACGAAACAGCTCGCGGCTCTTCAGTGGTTTGCCCCCCAAATAGGGTTTGAGCGCCATGCGGGTGAAACGTTTAGCGGCACGCAAGGTTTGCACGTCCGGGAACTGGCGCTCTGCCAGCGCACGCAGCTCGCGGCCGGTAAAGCTGTAATGGTCCACCACCAGGCTGGCGATAAAGCCTTTTTCCTCGCGGTAGCGATAGGTCATGCCGTCGTCCACTGGCTGGCCACTACCGGCACAGTGCAGGAAGTCCAGGCCGTAGCCCAGGTGATTGAGCAAGGCCAATTCGAACTGACGTAATGCCTGCTCCGGCGAAACGTCTTCTGCCGCCAGCGCCTGCAAACATTGCAGATAATCGAAGAATAATACCGAGTAGTTTGCCTCCTGCTCCAGCACCCGTGACAGCAATTCATTCACGTATAGGCCGCTGTAGAGCATCATGCCGCTAAGGGGTAAACCGAGAGAGACCGCTTCGGCGCTACGCAGCGTTTTGACTTCGCCACGACCGCCCCAGCGTACCAGCAGAGGAGTAAAGGGTTGCAGGCAACCCTTTAAATTGGAACGGCGGCTGCGCGCGCCTTTTGCCAGCAAGCGCACCCGCCCATGACTTTCGGTAAACATATCCAGCATCAGGCTGGTTTCACTGTACGGTCGTCCATGCAGGACGAAAGCGCGTTCCCAGCCGTCCATTGGATAGTTTATTTCAGGTCGTCGGTATAGCCCAGGCTACGCAACGCACGTTCGTCGTCCGCCCAGCCCGATTTCACTTTCACCCACAGTTCCAGATGCACTTTGGTTTCAAACATCTGTTCCATATCCTGGCGGGCTTCGATACCGATGGTTTTGATCTTGGCGCCTTTGTTGCCGATGACCATTTTCTTCTGGCCTTCGCGCTCAACCAGGATCAGCCCGTGAACGTTGTAACCGCCACGTTCATTCGGCACAAATTGTTCGATCTCAACCGTCACCGAGTAAGGCAGTTCTTCACCCAGGAAACGCATCAGCTTTTCACGGATAATTTCCGAAGCCATAAAGCGCTGGGAACGGTCGGTGATGTAATCGTCCGGGAAGTGGTGTTCCGCTTCCGGCAATACCTTGCGTGCGATAGCCGCGATGGTATCCACGTTCATACCTTTTTCGGCAGAAATCGGCACTACGTCGAGGAAGTTCATCTGCTGGCTGAGGAACGCAATATGCGGCAACAGCTTGGATTTGTCGGTAACGTTGTCGACCTTGTTGATCGCCAGCAGCACCGGGCATTTCAGGCTACGCAGCTTGTTGACCACCATTTCATCGTCGGCGGTCCAGTTGGTCCCTTCCACAACGAAGATCACCAGCTCGACGTCGCCGATTGAGCTGCTGGCCGCGCGGTTCATCAAACGGTTGATGGCGCGTTTTTCTTCGATGTGCAGACCCGGGGTGTCGACGTAGATGGCCTGATAGGCGCCATCGGTATCGATACCCATAATGCGGTGACGGGTCGTCTGTGGTTTACGCGAGGTGATGGAGACTTTTTGCCCCAGCAGTTGGTTCAGCAACGTGGACTTGCCCACGTTGGGGCGACCGACTATCGCAATAAAACCACAGTATTGTTTCTCTTCGCTCATTCAAGCTCCAGCTTTATTAACGCTTGTTCCGCTGCCGCTTGTTCGGCTTTACGGCGGCTTGAGCCGGTTCCCACGACGGGTTCGCTCAAACCACTCACCTGACAGTGGATAGTAAATTCCTGATCGTGCGCCTCACCGCGAACCTGCACCACCAGATAAGAAGGTAATGGCAGATGACGACCCTGCAAAAACTCCTGCAAACGGGTTTTTGGGTCTTTCTGCTTATCACCGGGGCTGATTTCGTCCAACCGGCTGCGATACCAGTCCAAAATCAGTCGTTCAACAGTTTGGATGTCGCTATCCAGGAAAACGCCGCCAATCAAGGCTTCCACCGTATCCGCCAGGATTGATTCGCGGCGGAATCCACCACTTTTCAACTCACCCGGACCAAGACGCAGACATTCGCCCAGATCAAACTCACGCCCCATCTCTGCCAGCGTATTACCGCGCACCAGCGTGGCGCGCATACGGCTCATATCGCCCTCGTCTACGCGAGGAAAACGCTGGAACAGCGCATTGGCGATGACAAAACTGAGAATGGAGTCACCCAGAAACTCAAGACGTTCATTGTGTTTACTGCTGGCGCTACGGTGAGTTAACGCTTGCAGTAAGAGCTCCTGCTGTTGAAAAGTGTAGCCCAGCTTCCGCTGTAGCCTATTTATTACGATGGGGTTCATGAGTTACCAATAGATCAAGAATGCGTCAAAAACTTGCAGCATACGGAACAGGCCTGCTTTGCCGAAAGCCAATCCAAAGCTGTTTCGTTTGCAGTGGCCCCCAACAGGGAGCCAACTTTTTATCGCTCGAGCCGGTATTCTACAACGAGTGGAAATATAATGCTGCGTTAATAGACGCCGGATTAATGAATTCCACCGATGCGGCTAAATCTTACGCCGGTAGGCCATTCGCCTTCCTGCTTTTCAAAACTCATCCAGATAGCCGTGGCCTTGCCTACCAGATTTTTCTCCGGTACGAAGCCCCAATAGCGGCTGTCGGCGCTGTTGTCGCGGTTATCACCCATCATGAAGTAATGACCCGCCGGCACAACCCACTCCGCCAACTGTTTACCCGGCTGCTGATAGTAAGCGCCCACCTGATCCTGCGTGCCCGGCACGGTCAGAATATGGTGAGAAACATTACCCAGCGTTTCCTGGCGTTCACGCAGGCGGATGCCGCCCTGCGGTACGTTTTCACTCAGCGGGATCTGGTAGAAACCATTGCTGGCCTCACCCATGCCGCTGCGGCTGAACAGCTGCACAAAGTCACTTGGCTGTGCGTCGTTATAAGTCACTGCCAATGCGGTGTCGCATGACTGGCCGCTATTACACGAAGGCTGAACGGTCACACGCTTATTGATCGGATCGTAACTCACACGGTCGCCCGGCAGACCAATTACGCGCTTGATATAATCGAGTTTCGGATCCAGCGGATATTTAAATACCGCAATATCACCGCGTTTCGGATGACCGGTTTCAATTAGCGTGGTCTGGGTAATAGGATCTTTAATGCCGTAGGCATATTTCTCCACCAGAATAAAATCGCCAATCAACAGCGTCGGCATCATGGAACCGGACGGGATCTGGAAAGGTTCGTAAATAAACGAACGCACCACAAAGACCAGCAGCAATACCGGGAAAACCGACGCGCCGGTTTCAATCCAACCCGGTTGTTTCGCTACTTTTGCCAGCGTTTTATCATCTACGGCGCCCGCAGTCTGTGCATTCACCGCCGCAATCTTCGCTCGGCGGGCCGGCGCCCATCTGAAGCGCTCAAAGGCCCAGATGATCCCGGTCACCAATGTGGCCAGTGCCAGGATCAGGGCAAACATATTCGCCATGCAAACTCCCTAGTTTCGCGACTTTATCGCTGTTACTTACTTGTCCTTGCCAACGTGCAGAATGGCCAGGAACGCTTCTTGTGGCAACTCGACGTTACCCACCTGCTTCATGCGTTTCTTACCGTCTTTCTGCTTCTGCAGCAGCTTCTTCTTACGGCTGACGTCACCGCCGTAGCATTTAGCCAAAACGTTTTTACGCAGCTGTTTCACCGTCGCACGCGCGATGATATGAGTACCGATAGCGGCCTGGATGGCAATATCGAACTGCTGGCGTGGGATCAGCTCTTTCATCTTCTCTACCAGCTCACGGCCACGGTACTGCGAATTGTCGCGGTGAGTGATCAGCGCCAGCGCATCCACGCGCTCGTTGTTGATCAACACGTCGACGCGCACCATGTCAGAGGTCTGGAAGCGTTTGAAGTTGTAATCCAGCGACGCATAACCACGCGAGGTAGATTTCAGACGGTCGAAGAAGTCGAGCACCACTTCCGCCATTGGAATTTCGTAAGTCAGCGCAACCTGGTTACCGTGGTAAACCATGTTGGTCTGCACACCGCGTTTCTCGATACACAGGGTGATCACGTTACCCAGGAATTCCTGCGGCATCAGCATGTGACATTCGGCGATCGGTTCACGCAGCTCTTCGATGTTATTGAGTGGCGGCAGCTTGGATGGGCTATCAACGTAGATAGTCTCTTTGCTGGTGGTTTCCACTTCATACACTACCGTTGGCGCGGTGGTGATCAGCTCCAGATCGTATTCACGCTCCAGACGTTCCTGAATGATCTCCATGTGCAACAGGCCGAGGAAGCCACAGCGGAAGCCGAAGCCCAGCGCGGTGGAGCTCTCTGGCTCGTAGAACAGCGAGGCGTCGTTCAGGCTCAGCTTGCCCAGCGCGTCGCGGAAGGATTCATAATCGTCAGAGCTGATCGGGAACAGGCCCGCGTAAACCTGCGGCTTCACTTTTTTGAAGCCCGGCAAGGCTTTGTCCGCCGGTTGGCGAGCCAGTGTCAGGGTATCGCCCACCGGTGCGCCAAGGATGTCTTTGATTGCACAGACCAACCAGCCCACTTCACCACAGTTCAACACGTCGCGATCGACACGTTTCGGGGTGAAGATGCCCAGACGATCGGCATTATAGGTTTGGCCGGTGCTCATGACCTTGATCTTGTCGCCCTTGCGCATGGTACCGTTCTTGACGCGCACCAGGGAAACTACGCCAAGGTAGTTATCGAACCAGGAGTCAATGATCAGTGCCTGCAGTGGCGCTTCCGGATCGCCTGCCGGCCCCGGAATATCACGCACCAGGCGTTCCAGCACTTCTGGTACGCCAACGCCGGTTTTGGCCGAGCAACGCACCGCATCGGTAGCGTCGATGCCAACGATGTCTTCAATTTCCTGCGCGGCGCGATCGGGATCGGCTGCCGGCAAGTCAATTTTGTTCAGTACCGGCACCACTTCCAGATTCATATCCAGCGCGGTGTAGCAGTTGGCCAGCGTCTGGGCTTCTACGCCCTGCCCGGCATCGACCACCAGCAGTGCACCTTCACAGGCGGCCAGTGAACGGGAAACCTCGTAGGAGAAGTCAACGTGTCCAGGGGTGTCGATAAAGTTGAGCTGGTAGGTTTGGCCGTCCTGCGCCTTATAATCCAGCGTCACGCTCTGCGCTTTGATGGTAATGCCACGCTCGCGCTCAAGATCCATAGAATCGAGCACCTGCGCGGCCATTTCACGTTCGGTCAAGCCACCGCAAATTTGGATAATACGGTCGGACAGCGTCGACTTACCGTGGTCAATGTGGGCAATAATGGAGAAATTTCGTATATGCTTCATTATAAAAGTTTTTCTGCCTTGGTATTTCTGAATTACTCGCCTATAGAAACCCGCATGGACCTAAAGCGACAGTGAATGGGTTCGGCCGTCTTGCGCCTGAATCGCTGCATTCTACATGCCACAACACTGAAAACCTAGCGATCGGTGCAGTGAAGGCATTCTATTATGTACACTTTAATGTTACAGAGCGCTCCGGGTTATGAAAGCGGATGTTAACAAAGCCCGACGCGGTCGAAAGGGTAAGTTATAACAATCTTGCCCTCCCATATTGCCTCGCCAGCCGTTGACGGGATCGCCCGTTAATACATATCAGCCAATAACGCAATAAACTCTCTCCTAATTCTGAATAAAATAATATTTGGATCAACATCTTAGAATTGCGCTTTGCCCCCGGGCTTTAGGAAAAACCCGATGTACGCTCGCCGACTGCTCCTATAGAAATGAGGGTGAACACCGCGATAAAACATAATTCAGGGCACTACATCGGCATGCCCACCGGGGTTCACCAGCATATCTCTGCGTGTTGATTGGAAGGTGCATAATGATCGATAAAGGGCAAATGCTGAGCCGGCACGATTTTTCAAAGGTCAATTGGGGCATTCTCGCAGCGGCAGCGCTGCTGTTAACTCTCGGTGCGGCACTGCTGTTGCTGCCGCTGCTGAGCAACATGGATGAAAATGAGGTACTGACCTTACTGCAAACCGGCGCAGCGACTATTTTACTCGGCTGTATCCTGCTGGCACTGCGCCATTACCTGCGGCCAGCATTGACCTATCGCCTGTACGAACAGGGTGTTCGGGTGATTAACCCACATAGTCATAAAGAACGATTTATCCCCTTTGAAAAAATTGGTGATATTTATCGTTTTCGCGGCGGTCGTTTATTTGGGGGAGTCTTGGATGTGATGGCATTTCGCGCGTCGGCTGATCAACCCTGGTGTCCGGTGTTCAGCAATGTTTCTCACTCCTTGCGGCTGGCCGATACCATTATCGCTCAGCAGATCCAACAGCGTGGACCACAGGCCTTGAATGCACTGTATCAGGGGGAAGTGCTGTCGTTTCGCTATCTCAGTTGCGGCACTCGCTGGCTGACCCAATTGCTGCCTGGCCATCGGAAAGGACAATCGCCCCAAACATTGAGCCTGAGTTCAACGGCACTGATCACAGCTCAGGGGTCTATCCCGATTGAGCAGATCCGCGAACTGGAAAATAATCCGCAGCGCGGCACCATTCGCCTGTTGGATAATCAGGGCAATGCGTTATTTACTATCGGCTATTTTTCGCTGCTCAGCGCCGATTTGTTTATCGCGCTGCTGGAGCATATGATCTACGCCCGCATCACCGCCTACCATAACCCGGCGATGACGCGGCAGCAGTTTTAATGCAGAGGCTGGTTTTCCGTTTGCAGGCGCATGGCCCCAGGCGGTAAACCAATTTGCAGAACGATGGGTTGGTAATTTGCCTGTTCACCGAGGCGGTGTGCCAGACTGCGCGCCAGCATAAAGGCCGCGACACCGCCGAGCAGTGCGCCAAGCGCGGCAGAAGCATCGGTACCCAACCAGTATTGCAACAGGCTGCCCCCCAGCATCATGCCCAGTAGCGGCGTCAGATAAACCAGCATTGCTGAGCGCAACAGGCTGCCTTCCGCAATACCCACCTCAACCCGCTGGCCCGGCTCAAGCGGCTGCTCGATATGTACCTGCAACTGGTGTTCGGTTTCCGGCACCAGTTCATTCAACGCCCGCGCGCCACAGCCAGAACGGGCAGTACAACTGCCACACCCGGCTTTCGGCTCACAGCGCAGCAGCGCCACGCCCTGTTGCCACGAAACGACCGTGGCCCACTCTTTCATCATTGTGGTGACACCTTGAAGGAAATACTGTCAGCGATACGCTTGGCCGTTGCCGGCGGCAGTTCGCCCACGATAGTGATCTCATTGCCGTTACGCACTTCGGTTTGGATAGTACGACGCCCCTGGCGATAATATTGCTGGCCGGCACCGCTGCCCGCCGGGCTGATGTTGACCGAGAAACTGAACAAGCCGTCGCTGTAGAGCCGCGACTCAACAGGTTCGTTCACATTCGGCAACTTGCGACGGTTACGTGCGACTTCATCGACCCCAGCCGGTAACCAGCCCGTGCTCCAGCTCAACTTGATTTTATCTATCGCAGGAAGCGACAGCAAGGGTGGCAGATTAGCCTTGATCAGCCCCTGCATCGCGCCTTGTACCTGCGACCCGACGACAAACGAAATCACCCGGTATTGCTCAAGCGTTTCGCCATCACGGTCGATCAAATCCACCCGCAACGGCAGCTTGGTGGCTTCATCCATCCAGACAATGTAGCTATAGCGTGAACCATCGCGAGCAACCACGCGGATCACTTCGCATGGACGATCGGAAATTCGGGTGCTGCCGACGGAGATGAAATCGTAATATTTCGCCAGACGGTCAAAATCAGCATAAACAATGGCCGGCAACGCATCGACGATGTGATCGCCGGACAGCGTAAAGGGCTCCAGGCCGGGTTCGAAATAGCTAATTCCGCCGCCACGCTGCAGCACTTCACGGCGCGGGCCGTCCATATGCAGTAATTGGCCGAGCGGTTGCTGGTCAATCACCGCATGACGATAGCGCAGCGATTCGATCCCCTGCTTGCTGATGCTGATATAGGCGAGTTCATAATTGAGCGAACGGCTGGCACTGCTCATCTGTTGTAACAACGCCCCGGACGCAGAGGGCTGCGCCGGGGCGATGTTTGAGTAGAGCAGGCTGCCCGTCAATAGACAGACGGAGAACCAAATTTGCTTCATTACTGCTGTTGCATTCCTAAAGACTGAGTTCCGGGAACCTGAACGGCAGCCTGTTGTGGGGTGCTTTGCTCAAGCTGCAGCTGATCAGAATGCAAACGACGTTGCAACTCATAATCTTGCAGCATAGCGTTAATGCGTTTGCGCTGTTCCTGCACCTGCTGCTGTTGACCGCTGCCGGTGGAGAAACTGTCTGCCGGCACGCCGAGGCTGACCGGTGACGCCTGCCCCATGATTGGCAGGGTATTAAACGCCGGTGATTCAGCGGCGCCAGATTGTGCAGCCGGTTGATTGTATTGCTGTACGCCTACAATCACCGCCAGCGACACGCAGGCCGCCATACCAATCTGTGTGATCTGGCTGGCCCAAGGGCGGACTTTGTGCCAGAACGGCATTTTCTGCCAGGTGTGAGGTTGCGGCTGAGATTCTGGAACTGCAGAAGGAACCAGACGTGCAGGTTCTTTCTCAAGTGCAGCAGCAACACGATCTGCGATATCGAGATGCATAACTTGTCCGATATCACCCCGTAGTGTGTCACGTATCAGGTGATAGCTCTGCCAGCTTTGTTGAAGCGCCCTGTCTTTAGACAACGAACTCAGCAGCTCGCTATCGAGCGATTCCCCATCCATCAGAGCGGAAAGCTTTTCTTTCTGCATGCCTAAGTACCCTTCCTGTGTCCGCCATTGCTAACGTTGAATCAGCGGTTGAACTTTATTATCGATAGCCTCCCTGGCGCGGAAAATACGCGAGCGTACGGTTCCTACCGGGCAATCCATGATGGCAGCTATCTCTTCGTAGCTTAGACCATCCAGCTCCCGCAGGGTAATCGCCATGCGAAGATCCTCAGGGAGAGACTCAATGGTACGGAAAACTATCTGTCTCAGCTCTTCTGACAACATTAAGTTCTCAGGGTTCGAAATTTCTTTCAGTGCACCCGCACTTTCGTAATTTTCGGCATCGTTGGCATCCACATCGCTGGATGGCGGACGACGGCCCTGAGCCACCAAATAATTTTTTGCCGTATTCACAGCAATTCGATACAACCAGGTATAGAAAGCGCTATCCCCACGGAACGATTCCAGTGCGCGATAGGCTTTAATAAACGACTCCTGTACCACATCCGGCACATCGCCCTGCGGTACATATCGGGAAACGAGACTCGCCACTTTATGCTGGTAACGAATTACCAGTAAGTTAAACGATTTCTGATCGCCCTTTTGGACCCGCTCAACCAGAACTTGATCCGTTAACTGCTCGCTCATCCGAGGTAAACTCTCCCCAAATCCGTCTCCACGCGTAAAATTGTACTGCCAGCCATACATTATTTTCCTGAGCAAGCACTCGCTTGGAGTTCATACAGAACACGAAGTTCCGTATTGCCATTGTTTTTTATGTTGATGTCACCCATCCGTGGCTTTTGCCCGGACAATTAGGCTAACATGAATTTCACTCTTCTTCTGCACACATCATACGCTATGCAACCATCATCTGAACATGTTAGCGATGTACTGATCGTCGGTAGTGGTGCTGCCGGCCTGTCATTGGCGCTGCGCCTGGCGCAGCATTGCAAGGTTACCGTACTCAGCAAGGGGCCGCTCAACGAAGGCGCCACATTTTATGCCCAAGGCGGGATCGCCGCGGTTTTCGATGAAACGGACAGCATTGCCTCACACGTAGATGACACTTTGATTGCCGGAGCCGGCCTGTGTGACAAAGACGCCGTTGAGTTTATCGCCGGCAATGCGCGCCACTGCGTGCAGTGGTTGATCGATCAGGGGGTATTGTTCGACACCGAGGTCAACGCTCAGGGCGAAGCACATTACCACCTGACGCGGGAAGGGGGGCACAGCCACCGCCGTATCCTGCATGCCGCTGATGCTACAGGTAAAGAAGTAGAGACTACCCTGGTGGGGAAAGCAAGCAACCACCCGAATATTTGCGTGATGGAACGCCGTAATGCGGTCGATCTGATCACCTCGAACAAAATCGGCCTGCCGGGCACTCGTCGGGTGGTCGGCGCCTATGTGTGGAACCGCGAGCTGGAGCAGGTAGAAACCTACCGCGCCAAAACAGTGGTGCTGGCTACCGGCGGTGCAGCCAAGGTTTATCAATACACCACCAACCCGGATATCTCATCCGGCGACGGGATCGCCATGGCCTGGCGCGCAGGTTGCCGGGTCGCCAACCTTGAATTCAATCAGTTCCACCCGACCTGTCTGTTCCATCCGCAGGCGCGTAACTTCCTGCTGACCGAAGCGTTGCGCGGTGAAGGCGCCTATCTGAAACGCCCGGATGGCAGCCGCTTTATGCCCGATTTTGACCCTCGCGGCGAACTGGCACCACGGGACGTCGTTGCGCGAGCCATCGACCACGAAATGAAGCGTCTGGGTGCGGACTGCATGTATCTGGACATCAGCCATAAACCAGCTGAATTCATTACCCAGCATTTCCCGATGATCCATGAAAAACTGCTGACGTTGGGCTTTGACCTGACCAGCCAGCCGATCCCTATCGTCCCTGCCGCGCACTATACCTGCGGCGGCGTGATGGTCGATCAGCATGGCCGTACCGACCTTGACGGGCTGTATGCCATTGGCGAGGTCAGCTATACCGGCCTGCACGGCGCTAACCGCATGGCGTCCAACTCACTGCTGGAATGTCTGGTCTACGGTTGGTCAGCGGCGGAAGACATCATGATGCGTCTGCCGTTTATCAAGCTGGCGAAACAGCTGCCACAGTGGGATGAAAGCCGGGTTGACGATGCCGATGAACGCGTGGTGATCCAACATAACTGGCATGAGTTGCGATTGTTTATGTGGGACTACGTAGGGATCGTGCGCACCACCAAACGGCTGGAGCGCGCATTGCGCCGCATCAATACCTTGCAGGCAGAAATTGACGAGTACTATGCCAACTTCCGCATCTCCAACAACCTGCTGGAACTGCGCAATCTGGTGCAGGTGGCGGAGCTGATCGTCCGCAGCGCCATGGAGCGCAAGGAAAGCCGCGGGTTGCACTATACGCTGGACTATCCGGATCTGCTGCCGGAAGCGCTGCCGACCATTCTGCAGCCCTAATGATGCCGCTTGGGCGCCTGACCATGGCGCCCTTTTCATCTCAGTAAAACAAATAGAAATCGGTAATCAGACGGCGAAAATCATCGGTGTAACTGCCATCGGCCAACTTAATCGCCAACTTCTGCTCGGTTGCCTCTTCCACAGGCTGACGCGTCAGGGCTAACAATACCCGGTGCATCGGCGTATCCGCGCGATCGCTGACATTCAGCCGCTGCGCAGTATGCCAGCCACGGCGATGTGCATTAGTTTCGAAAGCTTCACCAATGTCATGCGGCAGTACTACGCAAAAGATTCCCTGCGGTGCGATTAGCTGTTCCGCACTGGCCAGCAGGGCATCGTGGGTCAGGGTTTCGGTATAACGGGCGTTATGGCGCGCCTGGTCGCGACAGGCGACCGCAGGCTCGAAATACGGCGGGTTGCTGACGATCAGGTCATATTGACCGGCATGATGTTGGGCAAAATGGTGAATATCCTGCGCATGCACCTGAATGCGCAGCGACCAAGGGGATTCCAGCACATTGTCATGCGCCTGTGCAGCGGCGGCTTCATCGAGCTCTACAGCGTCAATCTGCACGTTCTCGGCGGTACGCTGCGCCAGCATCAGCGCGATCAATCCGCTACCGCTGCCGATATCCAGCACCCGTTGTGCCTGTGCCAGGGGAGCCCATGCACCGAGCAGCACGCCGTCGGTACCCACTTTCATTGCACAGCGATCGTGAGCAACAAAAAATTGCTTAAAGGTAAAACCGCCGCGACGCGGAGTAAAATTCGCTTTCGATTGAGTGCTCACAATAACCACCTGAATACAAAACTGGCGTAGCATAAGGCAATCTGATTTTTGGGAAAAGAGATGCTTTCCGCTTAAATAGGTGAAGAACGCGGCCAACCCGTCTATAATCGGCGCCCCAAGTAGAGGTAGACCATGACAGTAACCAATTTTTCCGAGCTCGAACTCGATGAACGCCTGATAAACGCCCTGCGTGATAAAGGCTACGAACGCCCAACCGCCATTCAAGCCGAGGCGATCCCGCCTGCGATGGATGGGCGCGACGTATTGGGTTCGGCGCCGACCGGCACCGGCAAGACCGCTGCATTTTTGCTGCCGGTATTGCAACATCTGCTCGACTTCCCACGCAAGAAGTCCGGCCCACCGCGCGTACTGATCCTGACCCCGACACGCGAGCTGGCGATGCAGGTAGCCGATCAGGCACGTGAACTGGCTGCTCATACTTCGCTGGATATCGCTACCATCACCGGTGGCGTCGCCTATATGAACCACGCGGAAGTCTTCAGCGAAAACCAGGACGTGGTCGTTGCCACTACCGGTCGTCTGCTGCAGTACATTAAAGAAGAAAACTTCGACTGCCGCGCGGTAGAAACGCTGATCCTTGATGAAGCCGACCGCATGCTGGACATGGGCTTCGCGCAGGACATCGAAACTATTTCCGCCGAAACCCGCTGGCGTAACCAGACCCTGCTGTTCTCCGCGACGCTGGAAGGCGATGCCATCCGCGAATTCGCCGAACGCATTCTGAAAGAGCCGGTAGAAGTCGAAGCTGACCCGTCACGCCGTGAGCGCAAAAAGATCCTGCAGTGGTACTACCGCGCCGATGACGTGGTGCATAAAACCGCCCTGTTGGTGCATTTGCTGAAACAACCGGACGTGCAGAAATCCGTAATCTTCGTGCGTAAGCGTGAGCGCGTGCATGAGCTGGCAGCCTGGCTGCGCGAGGCTGGCATCAATACCTGTTACCTCGAAGGAGAAATGGTGCAGGCCAAGCGTAACGAAGCGGTAAAACGCATGATGGACGGCCGTGTCAACGTGCTGGTCGCCACCGACGTTGCTGCCCGTGGTCTGGATATCCTGGATATCACCCACGTATTCAACTTCGACATGCCGCGCACGGCGGACACCTACCTGCACCGCATCGGCCGTACCGGTCGTGCCGGGCGTAAAGGCACCGCGATCTCGCTGGTTGAGGCACACGACCACCTGCTATTGGGCAAAGTGGGCCGTTACCTGAACGAGCCGCTGAAAGCGCGGGTGATCGAAGAGCTGCGTCCGTCAACCAAAGTACCGAGCGAAAAAAGCAACGGCAAGCCTTCCAAGAAGGTGATTGCCAAACGCGCAGCCGATAAAGAAAAGAACAAAGAAAAAGCCAAGGTGAAAGTGCGTCATCGCGATGCGAAAAACGTGGGCAAACGTCGCCAGCCGAAGGCCAAACCTGAGAGCAACGGCGCGAAGTAATGCTGCCGTAGTGAATAAAAACCGCCTCCATTAACCTGAAGGCGGTTTTTTTATGCCTGCTTACTGCTGCGCGTAATGCGTTGCCTGCTGATGGGCTTTCAGCCAGGCATTCAGTTGACGATAACCCTCGCGCATTTCTTCACTCTGCAACGACGTTGGCGTTTGTGAGAAATAGAACTGAAAGGCCATCCCCTGCTGATTACGGGCCTTGGCATCTGCCCCCGCCTGCAACAGCATCAGCGCCAACTGCGGCGCGTTGGTTTTAGCCGCTACGTGCAAAGGCGTATCGCCCAGCCGATCGCTCAGCGTGACATCCGCCCCAGAGACCAACAGCAACCGCAGTTGCTCTTCCCGCCCGGCCAACACGGCAGTCGCCAAGGGGGTGGCGCCGGTTACCGCATTACGTGGATTAACCGCTCCCCCCTGCTCCAGCAACAGCCGCAAATACTGCGGGTCCTGCACCGCCGCCGCGGTATGCAGCGCGCTGTTGCCATCCAGACCCGGAGTGGAAGCATCAGCTCCCAGCTCCAGCAGTAAGGCCAGACTTTGCGGTTGCTGCGCCAATATTGCCCACTGCGGCAAAGTGACCTGACGCTCACCCTGCTCGCTCAGACGCCCCTGTGTGGCCTGTTCGGCAATACCCTGTACATCACCGCGCGCTACCGCCTGAGCCAGCGCTGCATTGCCACGTCCGTTGAACGGAGAGATATCCTGATTCATCTGTTGCTCCTTAGCCATAATCAGCAAACCGGAGATCGCAACCAACGCCAGCATGGCGATAATCAACGTCTGCCGCACGCGCCGCCTGTCAGGCATTGGCCTTGATCTCCCATGGCTTTTGCTCCGCCATCGAACTGATAACCTTATCGATTCCGTGCGCGGTCAGGCTGCGATCCACATGTTTGCTCGGCCGCCAGTCATCGATACCGCTCAGAGTATCGTTATTGGCCAACGTGATTTTATGCCCGATAGCGTCCGGGATCAGCGAAGTGGATTCCTGAGTGCCGGTCAGCATGTCGTATTGTTCGCTGTAACGGCGGATCCCCCCGCTTGCGCATCTTGTTTCGCCGCTGCCGGATCGATCCCCATCCGGTTCAGCGTGTAATCGGAAACGCCTGCGGCGTTAAAAGTCACCGCCACCGTGCCGGTCGCCAGTGCCGCCGTTGCAGCCAGGCCACCGCCAAGCGAATGACCGGCAATCACCAATGCCTCGCCAAACGCCGCTTTGGCGCTTTTGGCAACCGCGACCGCCTGATTGTACTGCACATCATCATAGCCGGTCGCCTGACGCACATTGCTCAACCAGTCACGCATATCATTGGTGCCGGCAAAGGCCAAGACATACTGCTGATTATCGCTGTAGATCCCGGCCTGGAAACCCGATGCCGAGTCATGCAGGCTGGCGGGGTCAATGCCTGCGCCGAGCAAGGCACTGTCGTTCAAGCGGGTGAAACCGCCAACGCCCTGACTGGCGGTGTTGTAAACGTCCTTGGCCAGTAACGCCAGCGTATAGTCCCCTTGCTGTGACTGTTGCCCACGCGTCACGCCCTGACTGGCAGCCACCGGCGCAGCGGCCGAAATATCGCTCACCAGCGTATTAAGCAGATTCTGGGCATTCAGACTGTTTGGGGAAAGCGTGGCCGCAGGGGCTTTAGCCGCTGGGGGCTCAATCGGCTGTGGCGAATTCAGGGGTTGCGGTACCGCACGGGCCACCGGGGGTTGAATGGCCGCAGGGCTGACCGCAGAGGTAAAACTCAAAGACATACTCATGCCGACTCCTTGTCGATAGACTTATCTATGCCGCACCCAAATGAGTGCTGCTGTAGCTATCGGCAGGTCGGAGCAGTTCTGTAATGCGAGTGATTATCTTTGCAAGGAATGTGATCAGGATTCACTTTTTGGCGGGCTCAGCAATGAAAAAGGGAGCCGAAGCTCCCTTATTAATCACGCAAACAATTACAGGCTTTCTGTAAAAGTACGTGTAATCACGTCGCGTTGCTGTTCTGGCGTCAGCGAGTTAAAACGCACCGCATAACCGGACACGCGAATGGTTAATTGCGGGTATTTTTCCGGATGCTTAACCGCATCTTCCAGCGTTTCGCGGCGCAGTACGTTCACGTTCAGGTGCTGCCCCCCTTCAACGCGCACGGTAGATTGCATTTCCAGCGGCACTTCACGGTACTCGATCTGGCCCAGTTCGCTGACCGGAACGACCTGATCTTCCGCGTAGTTGGCTTTCGCGCAAACACAGCGAGCTTCGGATTTTTCATCGTCCAGCAGCCAGAAAGAGTTCACCAGCGCCTGGTCGTTCGCTTTAGTGATTTGAATACCAGTAATCATGTTGTTGCCTCCGTACAAGGGCGAAAAATTCTACTTCGAAAAAACCCAATGTTGGTTTCGGCCATTTGGTAAAACCATTGTTGTCTTGTTGTTCTGTATACCAGTCTGGCCGAGGCAATTCTTTGATTAAAGTCAATTTTTACGGGGTACCCGCACAGCACAAGGGGGCAAGTTTATGTTTTATGTCAATTTTCCCCGCAAGACACCTCGCAATTATTTTTGTAAATTTTCAACAATATTTGCATAAAACGAAAAGACGCCAGGATAAAAGCGGGTTTCACTGAGTGAAGCTAAACGGTAAGCTATGCCCAGTGAATTGTTAACGAAAACAAAGGAGAGCGTTTATGTCCACCTCCCTCACCTGGCATGATGTCATCGGCAAGGAGAAAGAGCAGCCCTATTTTCATGAAACGCTTGCCTTTGTTGCCGCTGAACGTCAGGCCGGTAAGACCATTTACCCACCGCAAAAAGACGTGTTCAACGCCTTTCGCTATACCGAACTGGCAGACGTGAAGGTGGTGATCCTCGGTCAGGATCCGTACCACGGCCCGAATCAGGCCCATGGCCTGTCTTTCTCGGTGCTGCCCGGCGTGCCTGCACCTCCTTCGCTGGTGAATATGTATAAAGAGCTGGCGACGGATATCCCGGGTTTTGAACGCCCTAGCCACGGCTGTCTGCAAAGTTGGGCGGAACAAGGCGTGCTGCTGCTTAACACGGTGTTGACGGTGGAAGGTGGCCAGGCGCATTCACACGCCAAACTGGGCTGGGAAACCTTTACCGATAAGGTGATTGCCGCGCTGAATGAAAACCGCGAAGGCGTGGTGTTTCTGCTGTGGGGCGCTCACGCCCAGAAGAAAGGCAATTTTATCGACAGCAACCGCCACCACGTGCTGAAAGCGCCGCACCCTTCACCGCTTTCCGCCCACCGGGGTTTCCTCGGCTGCCGCCACTTCTCGCAGGCCAACCAGCTGCTGGTGCAACAGGGGTTGCAACCTATCGACTGGCTGCCGCAACTGCCGCAGAACTGATTCAGACGTAAAAAAGGCACCCGAAGGTGCCTTTTCTTTACTTAATTCGCTTAAGCCTTGGCTTTGGAAACCGCGACCATCGCCGGGCGCAGCAGGCGGCCATTCAGCGTATAGCCTTTTTGCATCACCATCATTACGTGATTTGGCTGGTGATCGGCTGATTCCATCAGGCTCATTGCCTGGTGTACTTCCGGGTTGAACGGCACGTTAGTGTCGCCAACGATTTCGATACCGTACTTATGCACTACGTCCTGCAGGGACTTCAGCGTCAGCTCGATACCTTCGATCATCGCCGTCAGCTCCGGATTGTTTTTATCCGCCAGTTCCAACGCACGCTCCAGGTTATCCAACACCGGCAGCAGGTCACCGGAGAATTTCTCCAGAGCAAACTTGTGCGCTTTTTCAATATCCAGCTCGGTGCGGCGGCGGACGTTTTCCATTTCCGCTTTGGCGCGCAGCAGGCTGTCGCGTTCATGCTGCTGGGCTTCGGCCAGTTGAGCTTCCAGCTCAGCAATGCGCTCATCCCGCAGATCGACGCCCTCAGCCGCTTCCGGCAAGACTTCCTGCTGTTCCATTTCTTCCGAGACTTGCTCGTTTGGCGTCTTCTGTTCTTTACTACTCATGAATATCTCCGCGTTTTAGCATTAATCTCGCAACTTGGCTTATTATGGGGATCAAAACCGGGGTTTCAAGTCAACCGGTCACAATGTGGGGCATAAACTGGTCCCGGTGAGGAAAATCACAACAATGAATAAAAAATTCGCCTGTATTGGCATTGTTGGCCACCCGCGTCACCCTTCGGCGCTGGCAACGCATGAGATGTTATTTCACTGGCTGGTCGCCCGAGGCTATTCAGTGATGGTTGAACGGCAGATAGCCCAGGATTTGGGGCTGAAAGACGCCGTCACCGGCAGCCTGGCAGAGATTGGCCAAAAGGCCGATTTGGCCGTGGTGGTCGGCGGCGACGGCAATATGCTGGGCGCAGCGCGCGTGCTGGCACGTTACGATATTAAAGTGATCGGTGTTAACCGCGGAAATCTCGGTTTCCTGACCGATCTTGATCCCGACAACGCATTGCAGCAATTGGCCGACGTGCTGGAAGGCGAATATATCGATGAACAGCGCTTCCTGCTGGAAACCATCGTACATAAGGAAAACCAGCAGTGCCGCATCAGCACCGCTATCAACGAAGTGGTGTTGCACCCCGGTAAAGTGGCGCACATGATTGAGTTCGAAGTGTATATCGACGATCGCTTCGCCTTCTCACAGCGCTCTGACGGCCTGATCATCGCCACCCCGACCGGTTCGACCGCCTATTCGCTCTCTGCCGGCGGGCCGATCCTGACGCCGTCGCTGGAAGCCATCGCGCTGGTGCCGATGTTCCCGCACACCCTTTCAGCCCGCCCGTTGGTGATCAACGGCAACAGCACTATCCGGCTGAAGTTTTCGCAGATTGGTAGCGATCTGGAGATCAGCTGCGACAGCCAAATCGCGTTGCCTATCCAGGAAGGTGAAGAGGTATTGATACGCCGTAGTGATTTCCATTTGAATCTTATTCATCCAAAGGACTACAGCTATTTCAATACGTTAAGCACCAAGCTGGGTTGGTCAAAAAAATTATTCTAAAAACTGCGCCAGCCTCTTTACTGTATATAAAACCAGTCTATACTGTATGAAACTACAGTTATGTGTTTATACACAGGAAGGTTCCCATGCTGGCGCAATTGACCATCAGCAATTTTGCTATCGTTCGTGAGTTGGAAATTGATTTTCAACCGGGTATGACGGCGATTACCGGTGAAACCGGCGCCGGCAAATCGATTGCCATCGACGCGTTGGGGCTGTGCCTCGGTAATCGCGCCGACGGTAACGTCGTCCGATTGGGAGCCGCCCGTGCCGATATCTGTGCCCGTTTCTCACTGGCGGACACGCCTTCTGCACGACAATGGCTCGAGCAGAACCAGCTGGACGACAGCAATGAGTGCCTGCTGCGCCGGGTGATCAACGCAGATGGCCGTTCCCGTGGCTTTATCAATGGCACCGCCGTCCCGCTTTCGCAACTGCGCGAACTCGGCCAGCGCCTGATTCAGATCCATGGCCAGCATGCCCACCAGTTGTTACTCAAGCCTGAGCACCAAAAACAACTGCTCGACGCCTACGCCGATGAACCCGCCCTGCTGACGCAAATGCAGCAAGCTTACCAGCGCTGGCACCAAAGCTGCCGCGAACTGGCTCATCATCAGCAACAGTCCATCGAGCGCGACGCACGCAAACAACTGCTGCAATACCAATTGAAAGAGCTGAACGAGTTTGCGCCGCAGGCCGGTGAGTTTGAACAAATCGACACCGAATTCAAACGCCTGGCCAACAGCGGCCAGTTGCTGACCATCAGCCAGCAAACCCTGCAATTACTGGCCGATAACGAAGAAAATAATATGCTGAGTCAGCTCTACAACGCCAAACACCTGCTGCTTGAGCTGGTCGGCATGGATGAAAAACTCAGTGGCCTGCTGGATATGCTGGAAGAGGCGTCAATCCAAATCAGTGAAGCCAGCGATGAACTGCGCCACTACGCCGATCGTATGGATCTGGATCCCAACCGCCTGCAAGAACTGGAACAGCGCCTGTCGCGGCAAATCAACCTGGCGCGTAAACACCACGTCGCGCCAGAAGAGCTGCCGCAATTGCACCAGCAAATGCTGGATGAACAACAGCTGCTGTCACAGCAAGAAAACGACCACGAACACCTGGCCGAGGCGGTCACGTTGCATCATCAGCAAGCGCTGTTGTTGGCAGAGCAACTGCATCAGAAACGTCAGCATTATGCCTCTGAGCTGACCACGTTGATTACCGACAGCATGCAGGCACTCTCCATGCCGCACGGTAAATTCAATATCGACGTGCGCTTCGAGCCGCAATATTTGAGTGCTGAAGGCGCGACCCGCACCGAGTTCTGCGTTTCCACCAACCCGGGCCAACCACTGCAGGCGCTGGCGAAAGTGGCCTCTGGCGGCGAACTGTCGCGCATCGCGCTGGCAATCCAGGTGATTACCGCCCGCAAGATGGAAACACCGGCGCTGATTTTCGACGAAGTGGACGTAGGCATCAGCGGCCCAACCGCCGCCATTGTCGGCCGCCTGCTGCGCCAGTTGGGGGAATCTACCCAGGTTATGTGCGTCACTCACTTGCCGCAGGTAGCCGGTTGTGGTCATCAGCATCTGTTCGTCAGCAAACAGACCGACGGCACAGAAACCGAAACACAGATGTCACCACTGGATAAACGCGCTCGTTTGCAAGAGTTGGCGCGCCTTTTGGGCGGCAGTGAAGTCACTCGAAATACCCTGGCAAACGCGAAAGAACTGCTTGCTGCATAGAAAAGCTCAACTTTTTTACTTTCCTGAGGTCATATTGGGGCCCTGTAAAGGTTTCCAACTGCTGCAAGGTCTATTATCATCGGCATCCTATGCCCTAAAGGAATGTGATTACTATGCGCTGTAAAACGCTGACTGCCGCCGCTGTGGTTCTTGTGATGCTGACTGCAGGCTGTTCTACTTTTGAGAAGGTGGTTTACCGGCCTGACATCAACCAAGGGAACTACCTGACGTCCACCGACGTAGCTAAAATTCAAAAAGGTATGACCCAGCAACAGGTCGCTTATACATTGGGCACCCCAATGCTGCAGGACCCGTTCGGTACTCAGACGTGGTTCTATGTGTTCCGTCAGCAACCTGGTCATGAAAATATCACCCAGCAAACCCTGACGCTGACCTTTAATAGCGCGGGTGTCTTGACCGATATTCAGAACAAGCCGGCGCTGACCAAGTAATCCGCGCAGGAACTATCGTCCGGCCCGTGAGGGACGCGTCAAGTTCTTCATGACAGTACCAGGCTGCAACTCGGAAGATAAAATTCTGATAAAAAATAAGGCGCTCTTAGCGCCTTATTTTTTTGCCTTCTCTGCCCGTTGGCGGCGCAGCTCTTTGGGGTCGGCAATCAGTGGGCGATAAATTTCCACCCGGTCGCCATCGCTGAGCACATCAGCCAACTTGGCCGGTCGGCTATAGATGCCCACCTTGTTACTTTGCAGGTCAATATCACCACGCAGTTCCAGCAGGCCGGAGGCTACAATCGCCTGCTCAACGCTGCTGCCCTCCGCCAGTGTGACATTGCGCAGATACTGACGCTCCGGTAAGGCGTAAACCACCTCGACCCGTATCTCAGACACTGTAGACCTCTTTCGCCCGCTGGGTGAATGCCTGCACCATGTTACCCGCCAGCTCTTTAAACACCTTGCCGAACGCCAACTCGATCAATTTGTTGGTAAATTCAAAATCAAGGTGCAGCTCAACCTTGCAGGCTTCCGGGCTGAGCGGCGTAAAGTGCCAGCCCCCCATCAAGGAGCGGAACGGACCATCAACCAGTTGCATATTGATGCTTTGGTTATCCAGCAGCGTGTTGCGCGTGGTAAAAGTTTTACTGATACCGGCTTTGGCAACATCTACTGCAGCGGTCATTTCATTGTTGGACGCGTTAATCACCCGGCTACCGGTACAACCTGGCAGAAAATCGGGATAAGAATGAACATCGTTAACCAACTGATACATCTGCTCGGCGCTGAATGGCACTAACGCAGATCGACTGATCTGGGGCATATCATTTCCTGTGAGACACAAAACATACAAATCATACCATTTATCTATCGGCAAACAAAAAATCTGCTATGCAACACAGAGGCCAAAAATGCGAAAAATTGCGCAGGTGCTGAGCGGGAAAGGATTTCTTTCGCTGACGCATCCAGTATAATGAACACACTATGACAAAGAAAAAAGCACACAAACCCGGCTCTGCCACCATTGCGCAAAACAAGCGTGCGCGTTTCGAATACGCCATTGAGGAAGAATTCGAAGCGGGCCTGTCTCTGCAAGGGTGGGAAGTCAAATCGCTGCGTGCCGGCAAAGCCAACATCAGTGACAGCTACGTGACTTTTCGCGATGGTGAAGCCTACCTGTTTGGCGCCACTGTCTCACCGCTCAACGTAGCTTCTTCTCATGTGGTCTGCGATCCGACACGTACCCGTAAACTCCTGCTGAAAAAGCGTGAGCTGGACTCACTGCTCGGCCGTGTAAATCGTGACGGTTACACCGTGGTTGCCTTGTCCATGTATTGGAAAAATGCCTGGGCCAAGATCAAAATCGGCGTAGCTAAAGGTAAGAAAGAACACGATAAGCGCGATGACATCAAAGATCGTGAATGGCAGACGGCGAAATCCCGTATCATGAAGCACGCCAACCGATAAGCCTCTGGCTTAACGGGATAAACTTCTGTTATACTGCGCGACGTAACTTGGGGCTGATTCTGGATTCGACGGGATTGTGAGGCCTTAGGAGCATGCCGAGGGGCGGTTTGCCTCGTTAAAAGCCGCAAAAAAAATAATTGCAAACGACTCGCAATTCGAATCTGCTGCTTTAGCAGCTTAATCAGCCTAAGAAACTGAAGATTCCCTCTCTCCCTAGCCTCCGCTCTTAGGACGGGGATCAAGAGAGGTCAAACCCAAAAGAGATCGCGTGGATGTCCTGCCTGGGGCTGAAGCGTTAAACCCAATCAGGCTAGTTTGTTAGTGGCGTGTCCATCCGCAGCTGACCGGCGAATGTGAAGATTGGACTAAGCATGTAGTGCCGACGGTGTAGTAATTCCGGACGGGGGTTCAAATCCCCCCAGCTCCACCAAATAGGTCACCGGTGATACCAGATAGATCCAGTGACAATAACGAAAAAGCCCGCAATTCACGTTGCGGGCTTTTTTGTGCCCTCAATTTGTCCCATGAAGTCTGAAGCCAACTTATTAAATCCGAATCTTCCAGGCACTTTCTAAAGCATTATTGTTTTTGAGGCGCCCCAAATTTTGGAAACCCGGCAGTAGCAAGACAAACAGAAATCGAATCCGCCAACCCGCTCAGTGAGGCTTCAAGAAAGCCCCTGCGCGGACAACCACTTTCTTCGGATACCAGAACACAGCACTCCCTTCAATTTAATGAGTATTTAAAGTTACATTATTATACTCAATCGGCAATTGTGAGTATAAAAAGTTACATTAAACAGAAAAATCGTGTTTAATGAGTAATTAGTGACTCATTATCTACCGGGAGGCGGATATGGAAACTTTAACCCTGCAAGCGTTCCTCAACAATCAGTGGATTGATGTCGCCAATATTGCTTTCCCTGATGCCGAGCAACAATCATACAAAATCACCGAATTGCACTATCACACCGACTTTGCGATAGATTATTTAGATCGGGATGATAACCACGCCGTCTCAATCAACCATCCTGTCTCCCTGTTCTTTGAGGACGAAGGCCCACGCGGCTGGATGAAATTTCTGGACGACATCGTGCCCAACGGGTCAAGCCGCCGTTATTGGTTAAAGTATCTCGATATTGATGAGCTTACCCCTGGCCAGCAGGACTTTGTGCTGCTCAAGTATGGCACCATGTCACCCGTCGGGAATTTGCGCATCAAAGAATCCTTAGCCGAGGCTAATCCTCTGGCCGACAGACTGTTTTTTAGCATTGAGGATGTCAAAAACAGAGCCGGCGACTTTCTCGATTACGCTCAACAACGTGGTGCCGCCGCAGGTGGGGCGACAGGTGCGGGCGGAGAAGCACCAAAGTTATTATTGCGATACAGCCATGATGAGCGGATTTGGATTGATACCTTCCAAAATGACCTGACCAACCGGGATATACCCTATTTGGTAAAATATCCGCGCGGTCAAAAAACTGAAATTGATTGCAACATCGTCAGAGCTGAATTTCATTATTACCATGAGCTGGAAGCCATGGGGTTTAACACAATATCAACCCAACACATGCGGCTTGAGGAGGGAATAACCTATCCTTCAATCTGGTTGCCAAGGTTTGATATTTGTTTTGAAACTGCCGACAAGGTGAAGCGCTTCGGTATGGAATCGGTTTACTCTATGCTGAAAAAAACGGCCGGTACAACCCTGGATCAAGAGATAACAATAAGGACACTGATTGAAAAAATCACCCAAAGCAATATGGTGACAGAGCATGGGTTTGATTTTGACGTGCGGGAATTTGTGATTGAGTGGGTACGAAGAGATTTGCTTAACATTATCTTTGGCAATAGTGACAATCACGGCCGGAACACCTCATTTATCAAAGACTCCTTCAGTATTCAGCTAGCCCCAATTTATGACTTCGCCCCAATGAAAGCAGATCCAGAGGGCATACCAAGAACAACCAAATGGGCACAAAAATTAGAAGTTGGCGGAGAATACAACTATGAAGCCATTACGGCTGCACTCGCCGACCTGGTGCCTGAAAACGAACTTATGCATGCATTAAAAACCACAGCGAAACAATTGGTTGGGCTTAAGGAAAGATTACAAAACAGAGGCGTTCCCCTACAAATCATTGAGATGCCATCGATCGGTTTTGACTATATACCAGAGAAGTTGAAGAAATGGGGTTTGCTATGAAAACGCCAGAAAAGATGAGTGATTCAGCGAGAGAGACCATTAATCGACTGCGTGAAAAAAACAAAGCTAATTATAAAGAAAACAGCAGCATCAGCGATGTGAAAAATGAAGTGAATTCAGAAAAAGAGAGAGGCCGCCAAAGAGCCTCTGGCACCTCTAAATCGATGAGTGCGATTGAACGGAATTCTGCCCGGCATAACATCATAAAATTACTTCTCTTGGGAGAGATCACTCAGGGGCAAGCTTTAAAGACATTGAGAGTCGACGTACTGGGATTAAAACAGGAAAATTATGCCACTCTGGTTTCGGTATCGAGAAAGACATTGTCGGAAATTGAAAATGACAGAGGTAACTATACCTCCGACATTATAAATAAAGTATTCAAGCCCTTTGGGCTTCAGGTGGGATTAGTGCCGATATCTCGTCATACCTTAAGTACTTTACTTAACGAGTAAAGTACCATCAACCAAACCTCGGCCAAGTTCCTCTAAAACCCGTAACCTAAATTACGGGCTTTAGAATCAACGGCACAAACCTCTCGCCACTAGTGATCCAAATACAGATAGTGCATCCAGCTGGTCATGCGCAGCAGGACTTTACGCATAATGGAAAGATGCTCAAAGTGCTCGGTATACACTGCAGTCTGCGCCGTCACGCCATCGGGCAGTTTGTCGAGTTCCCTGCTGGGGGCCAGATCAATCATCACGTAAACCCCTTCCTGTTGGGCGCCAACATTTAACCCCTGCAATGCCCCGCTGGCCTGGTAGCTGCCGTCCGGTACCACCGGCAACACCCGCGTCACCGAGCCGCCATAGATTTTGCCCGGCAAGCCGTTAAATACCACCTCGGCTTTATCGCCCTCGGTTAAACGCAGGATCGAGTTTTGCCGGAATACCGCCACCACTTGCCGTTTTTGCTGCGGAATAAAAATCATCACCGGCTTGAAAGGCAAACGCACTGCGGTGGTGCCCGGTCTGGCCAATACCTGGGTAACATAACCGTCGCTGGGTGCGCGAATAGTGGTTTGTTCCAGGTTATAGGTGGCCTCTGCAATTTGTGACTTCAGGCTGGCGATATGGGCATCTTCACCGTTGTAGTGACCCGAAAGCTGCTCCTTCGCCTGCTGATGCTGGGCCCTGGCGGCCTGCAGCGCGGCGGATTGCGCCTGGTATTGTTGCTGCGCATGGCTGATGTCTTGCTCAGAAAAAGGGTTGACCGCCATGGTCGCGCCTTTGGCATAGCGCTGATAATCCTTGCGTGCTCGCTCATACTCGGCATTCACCCGCTGAATATTAGCGGCAGACTCATTCAATGTCGCCTGGCGCCCACGTACATCCGCCTGCGCGCCGGCAAGCTCCGCCTGCAGTTTGTTGAGTCGGGCGCGGTAGCGGGTATCATCAAGACGAAACAGAACTTCCCCTTTGCGCAGTAACACGTTGGTTTTATCGGTGACTTCAACAATCATCCCCGAGACCTGCGGGACGATCGGCACGGATATCGCGATCTTCTGCGCCCGGTAGGTATAAGGATGGTTGTAATTCATGCCCAGGATTAAGGCACCCACAATGAAAATACCGCCAAGCACCGCCGTCGGCACCGTCCATTTATTGACCGGAATACGGAACAGTTTGAATACGCCGTAGCTCAGCGCAACGTAGCTGAGAATAATTAAGAGATCCATACTGTTTGCTTAACCTTTATTGGACGACGAGCTTTGAGCGGCAACCTGCGTCTGCATGCGCTGCAATTCACTTTCGAGCCGATTAATTCGTGCCTGCAACACATCAGATTGCTCAGCTTTGTCGCTCATTCCCCAGCCCCGTTCCGGCCGGTATAAGGTCGCCCAAATCCATAACAGTGGCCAAATGGCATGCAGAGTAAACAGGCTGACCCAGCCTGCCACATGGATGGCATCCTGATGCGGGTGCTGGCGTTTCTTGGCCAGCAGATAAGGAATATCGTGGATAATGATCACGCCGTAAAACAGAATTAAAAACACGGCGATCAATACGCCTAAAGCGAAGTAATCTAGAAACATGCGAAACCCTGGTTAATAAGGCAAACTAATTACCGACGTCTATGACGTCTTATATTCTTTAATATCATTGGCAATGGTATCTATGGCATTTTTCACATCGGCTACTTTTAACTGCGACTTTTCATTATTCAGATTCTCTCCGGACGCCTTCCTCACCACTTTGATTACCGGCTGGTTGGTTGAAGCGTCGATAAATTCACCTTCCATATAAACGGCGCTTTCCATGGTGCGGTGGCCGGTTACGCTTTGCGTTGCGGCAACCAGCAGCGTAATCGGCAGTACCTCATACACCTGTAGCCCCTTCTTCTGCGTGTCGATCGCCGTGATAGCCCCACGGAAAATCAGCGTGTTTTCACGCGGAACATCCTCCAGGGTAAAATGCGACCCCATAGCTTGCTTGAACTGCCTGTTGGTGTAACTGAGAATATTATCAAGCGCCTGCTGGCTCACCATCTCGCTAGGCTTTGGCCGTGGGAAATAGATCATCGGCTGGTAAACCAGATATTTATACTTGGAAAAATCAACGTTCTTATCCTTCCAATATAATACGTCCTTACCGGAGGCCGATTGGCTCTTGGTAATATCATTATAATCAGGCAGAAACGTCGAGAATTTCTCTTTTTCAGTGACCGATGATGAGCAAGCGGTCAATGTTAACGCCACGGGTAAAATTATCGCGCAGGTTTTTTTCATTATAATCTTCCATGTCAATTTTAATGCATAGCAAATAATTGACCAAAAGAATACCCGCCGGTCAGTGATAAGTCATATGACAATAACGGCAAAAATGTATATCATTTTTGATATACAAACTCAGAATGGCTCACCGCGTGAAAGCAAAAGACTTCAGGATCGACGAACTCAGGATTGTTCGCACCATCGCCGAAACCGCCAGCGTCAGCAAGGCGGCACAGCTGCTGGATATGCCGCAATCCAATGTGTCGCGCACCCTGACGGCGCTGGAACGGCGACTTGGCCTGGAGATATTTCTACGCAGCCCACGAACGCTGTCTTTGACCGAGTTTGGTGAACAGTTTTTACGCCGCGCCGCTCAGCTATTGGATGAGCATAACGACCTGCTCGATATGTCCGGCACCTATAAACAAAGCCTGAACGGCATGGTGACGCTTGGTGCACCGATCGGCATCCATTCATTCCTGACCCGTTATCTACTGCCGCCGTTGCTGCGCGAGTCACCCGAACTGATCGTCGACCTGGTGACCCGCAATCCGGATGAACGTGAGAAAAAATATGGCGCGGTTTTCGACAGTGACAGCGATCTGCTGATCAGTTTCTTCCAACCACAGAATGAAAGCCTGATCGCCCGACCACTGACCCGCTTCCGGGTGGGGCTGTTTGCATCGCCGGATTATATCGCCAACTCTCCGCTCGTGGAGCCGACTGAATTGACGCAGCATCGCTGTATCACCCTGCGGGTATTGGGCGGCAGCCGTAATACCTGGAGCTGTTACAACTCGCTGGGGCAGTTGGTCGATGTAGCGGTCAACGGCACCAGCATCTGCGACAATATTCTGCCGGCGATTGAGTTAGCCAAGCAGGGGCTGGGCATTGTTTATGCCCCTTACTACTCGGTGGCCTCGGCGCTGGAGTCCGGTTCACTGCTGCCCTGCATTGAGCGCGAACGCTGCATCGATATGCAGGCGTATCTTATTTACCGCCAACGTGGCGTGTTACCCCACCGGGTGCAGGTGATGATGGACAGCATCATGAATACCATTAAGCTGCACGAACATCGATTGGTCTAACCACCAGCATCCATTAACGCATACGGCTACCACTCCCGGCATATTATTTAAATAAACCCAGAGTCCAATTTCGGACTCTGGGCACAACCTTATGAAATAAAATAAAAACCTTCAATTTTAATATATTCTGAAACATTCATAACCACACTGAATTTAAATTAATGCGTAATATCGCCATGAGACAAATATAAGGAGTAGATAATGAAAAAAAGAATAAAAATGCTGATCGCCGGCATGTGTTTATTTTCCGCCGGTTCTGTTTTTGCCGCCGAAGGCTTGCAAAGCGCCAGTCGTCTGGCCGGTGTATTGGATCTGAGCCAAACACAGCGTCAGGAAATACATGTTATTCGCGATAAGGCGCAACTGCAGCTCGACAGCATCAAAACGGATAAGGTCGACAACGGCGCCATTCTGAAAGTGCTTGGCTCCTCTCAGTGGGACGAGCCAACGGTAAAAAAACGCATTGCTGAAATGGGCATTTATCAACAACAGGCGGAATATATCCGTTACCGCTACTTGTTTGACGTAATGCAAACCCTGACGCCAGAGCAGAAAACCAAACTGCAAAAAATGATCAAGTAACCCCATTCCCAGCTATACCCACTGCCAGTTATTCCCCCGGCAGTGGGTTACGCCCAGGATAAAGAACGTTTAACTCCCCGAATTAAGCAGCCTCCCCTATACTCAGCCGGTACAACACGCATAGACTACAAGCTAACGCGCTGATTAACGGGGAATCAAGGTGACAGACAAGCCGCATGCAGCCGGGAGTGCTCCAGGCAACGACCACTTCAACGATGCGCTGCAAAAAATCATTCCGCATAAGCCAAGCGACATCATTGCTCGTCTGATGGCGGAGCTGAAACCCGAGGCCGTCGAAGTGACCGCCAGACGCTCACGCCAGTTCAGCGGTAAAAACCCTCAGGTATTCCTGCTATTGCAGGGTGCGGTCAACCTGCATCGTCAGTCGGACGATTTGCTGATGACCACCATCTACGCCCCCCATATCATTGGCCTGGCGGAGCTGCTGCACCCGGTGGGACAAACCTATCTGCATCTGGAAAAAGACTGTGAGATCCATGTGGTGGCAGGCAGCAAGGTGCTGCAAAAGCTCGACCAGCACCCCATGTTATGGGCCGACGTTTCTCGCATTTTGGCTTATCAACTGCATTTCGCCAGCCTGCGTGACCTGCACTTGCTGAATAACCATGCTTATGACGCCATCCGCGGTAAGCTATTGGAATTGATCAATGCACCAGAAAGCACAAGGCTCGACTATTCGGCATTGAGGTATATTCAGGAACGCACCACACTGGCGCGCAGCACCATATTAAAATGTTTGAGTGACTTGAAGACCGGCGGTTATATCGCCATGGAGAAAGGCCACCTGACTCAGGTGTTTAATTTGCCTCAGCGTTATTAAAAAAGGCCGCTGGGGATGCCAGCGGCAACGGACACTACTGATATTGTCTTTCTTGCTTTCTTATTGCTTACACACAGTGGCAATAATAGAGTAATAAAATCCTATGCCCATCATTATCCAGTCCGAATTCGGACTCTTTCCGCTGTGATTATTCCGTAAAATACACCGCAATCAGTCTCTTTCTGTATTTAATCAGCCGCCAGACCGCATTGCGATACCCTCTGGCCAACGGGATAATCATGAACAAAAACGCATTATGCTTAACCGGCAGCTTACTGCTGTGCGGCGGTCTGCTGCTTACCGGTTGTAAAGATAAAAACCCTAAGGCCACGCAGCTTCCGCCGCATCCGGTCGGTGTAGTCACCTTGCGCTCTCAGCCACTGGCAATAAAAACAGAACTGCCGGGTCGCACCAATGCTTACCGCACGGCGGAAGTCCGGCCCCAGGTCAGCGGTATTATCCTCAAGCGCCAGTTTGTCGAAGGCAGTGACGTGCAGGCTGGCCAATCGCTGTATCAGATCGACCCGGCCAGCTATCAGGCCGCCTGCGACAGCGCGCTGGGCGATCTGAAAAAGGCCCAGGCCAGCAGCGAAATAGCGCATCTGACCGTAAAGCGTGAGCAACCGCTGCGGGCCAAAAACTACGTCAGCCCGCAGGAGTTCGACACCAGCGTGGCCCAGGCCAGGCAGGCCGATGCCGACGTCATTGCTGCCCGCGCAGCGCTGGAAAGCGCACGCATCAACCTGCAGTACACCAAGGTTATTGCGCCAATCTCCGGGCGCATCGGCAAATCCAGCGTCACCGAAGGTGCGCTGGTGACCTCCAGCCAGAACAGCGCGCTGGCGACGGTGCAACAATTGGACCCGATGTATGTCGATGTCACCCAGTCCAGCGACGATTTCCTCAAGCTTAAACAGGCTATCGCCTCCGGTACCATTACCCACAACGGCGGCAAAGTGCCGGTCAACCTGATCCTGAATAACGGCCAGCGTTATCAGCCGACTGGCACCCTGGAATTCTCCGACGTCACCGTTGACCAAAGCACCGGTTCCATTACCCTGCGCGCCATCATCCCTAATCCGCAGCATAGCCTGCTGCCCGGCATGTATGTCCGCGCCGAGATTGACCAGGGGCAGCAGAAAAACGCGCTATTGGTGCCGCAGCAAGGTATCACTCGCAACCCGCGCGGCGAAGCCACTGCGCTGATTGTCGACGCCCACAACCAGGCGCAGTTGCGCCAGGTGAACGCCAGTCAGGCGATTGGCGACAAATGGTTGGTGACGTCGGGGTTACGTGCTGGCGACAGAGTGATCGTCAGCGGCCTGATGCGCCTGAAGCCGGGCATGCAGGTACGGGCAACGGAAGAGACGCCGGACACCGCTCAGGCCTTGTCTGACGTCTATCACGGTTAAGGGGCGCCAAGGCATGTCTAATTTCTTTATCAACCGCCCGATATTTGCCTGGGTCATCGCCATCATCGTCATGATGGCCGGTGCCCTGTCCATCATGAAGCTGCCGATCGCGCAGTATCCGACCATCGCGCCGCCGGCGGTCAGTATCAGCGCCACCTATCCGGGGGCCGACGCCAAGACGGTGCAGGATACGGTCACCCAGGTGATTGAGCAGAATATGAATGGCCTGGACGGCCTGATGTACATGTCGTCCAACAGTGACGCCGCCGGTAACGCCACGGTCACCCTGACCTTTGCCACCGGTACCGATCCGGACATTGCTCAGGTACAGGTGCAAAACAAGCTGCAACTGGCGATGCCGCTGCTGCCGCAGACCGTGCAGGATCAGGGGATTAACGTGCAGAAGGCCTCCAGCAGTTTCCTGATGGTGGCCGCCTTCACTTCCGACAGCAGTGCCATGACGCAGGCCGATCTGGCGGACTATGCGGTCGCCAATATCAAAGACCCGATCAGCCGTACCAGCGGCGTCGGTCAGGTACAGTTATTCGGCGCGCAATACGCTATGCGCATCTGGCTGGATCCCAACAAGCTGGATAATTACCAACTGACCAGCGAAGACGTGGTGCGTGCCATCAAGGCGCAGAACAACCAGATTGCCGGTGGCCAGCTCGGCGCCCTGCCGGCGGTACCGGGGCAGCAGCTCAACGCATCGATCATTGCCCAAACCCGCCTTAGTTCGCCGCAGCAGTTCGGCAATATCCTGCTGCGCGTCAATCAGGATGGTTCTCAGGTGCATCTGCGTGACGTTGCTCGCATTGCGCTGGGCAGCGAAAACTACACCACCAGCGCCGAATACAACGGCAAACCGGCTGCCGGGCTGGGGATTAAATTAGCCACCGGCGCCAACGCGCTGGATACCGCCAACGCGGTGAAGGCTGAAATTGGTCGTCTGGAACCTTATTTCCCGGCCGGGATGCACGTGGTATATCCGTATGACACCACGCCGTTCGTTAAAATCTCGATCGGTGAAGTGGTGAAAACGCTGATCGAAGCCATCATCCTGGTGTTCCTGGTGATGTATCTGTTCCTGCAAAATCTCCGTGCCACGCTGATCCCGACCATTGCGGTGCCGGTGGTGTTGCTGGGGACCTTTGCCATTCTGGCGGCCTTTGGCTTCTCGATAAACACCCTGACGATGTTCGGCATGGTGCTGGCGATAGGCCTGTTGGTGGATGATGCCATCGTGGTGGTAGAGAACGTCGAGCGGGTCATGACGGAGGAAGGGTTACCGCCCAAAGAGGCCACACGCAAATCGATGGCGCAAATCCAGGGCGCACTGGTAGGCATCGCCATGGTGCTGTCGGCGGTATTTATTCCCATGGCGTTCTTCGGTGGCTCAACCGGCGCCATCTATCGCCAGTTTTCAGTCACCATCGTTTCCGCCATGGTGCTGTCGGTACTGGTGGCGATGATCCTGACTCCGGCACTGTGCGTCACGCTGTTGAAACCCGGTGTGCATGCGCCCAAAACCGGCTTCTTCGCCTGGTTTAACCGCCTGTTCGACCGCAGCACCCAACATTATCAGGGCAGCATCGGCAATATCCTCAACCATACCGGTCGTATGCTGCTGATCTACCTGCTGATTATGATTGGTATGGCGCTGCTGTTCATCCGCTTGCCCACCGCCTTCCTGCCCGACGAGGATCAGGGAGTATTCATGAACATGATCCAACTGCCGGCCGGCGCCACCCAGCAACGCACCGAGGCCGTATTGGGCCAGGTAACCCACTACTACCTGAACAAGGAGAAGGCTAACGTCAATTCGGTCTTCACCGTTGCCGGGTTCGGCTTTAACGGCAACGGCCAGAATAACGGGTTGGCGTTTGTCAGCCTGAAGGACTGGAGCCAACGTCCGGGGGAGAAAAACAAGGTTGAGGCGATCATCAAGCGCGCCAATATGGCCTTTGCCCACACGATCAAACAAGGTATCGCCTTTGCCTTTAACCTGCCGGCGATTACCGATCTCGGCACCGCTACCGGCTTTGACTTCGAGCTGATCGACAACGGCGGTCTCGGCCATGCCGCATTAACCAAGGCACGTAACCAGCTGCTGTTTATGGCCGGTAAATACCCCAACGTGGCGACCAAGATCCGCCCAAATGGCCTGGAGGACACACCGCAGTTCAAGGTCGATGTCGATCAGGCCAAGGCCGAGGCGCTGGGGGTTTCGGTTGACGACATCAACCAGACGCTGTCTACCGCCTGGGGCGGCACCTACGTTAATGACTTTATCGATCGCGGTCGGGTGAAAAAGGTCTATGTGCAGGCCGATGCGCCGTACCGCATGCTGCCGGACGATCTCAACCAATGGTACGTGAAGGGTAACCGCGGCCAGATGGTACCGTTCTCCGCCTTTGCCAGCGCGCACTGGGAATACGGCTCACCACGCCTGGAGCGTTACAACGGTCTGCCTTCGATGGAAATTCTGGGTGAACCGGCCCCGGGGCGCAGTTCAGGCCAGGCGATGATGCTGATGGAAAAACTGGCGGCCAAACTGCCGAAGGGCATCGGCTATGACTGGACCGGCATGTCTTATCAGGAACGACTTTCCGGCAACCAGGCTCCCGCGCTGTACGCCATCTCGCTGGTGGTGGTGTTCCTGTGCCTGGCGGCGCTGTATGAAAGCTGGTCCATCCCGTTTGCCGTAATGCTGGTGGTGCCGCTCGGCGTGGTCGGTGCACTGTTGGGGGCCACCTTACGCGGCCTCAATAACGACGTTTACTTCCAGGTCGGCCTGCTGACCACCATTGGCCTGTCAGCCAAAAACGCCATTCTTATCGTCGAATTCGCCAAGGATCTGATGGAGAAAGAGGGCAAACCGCTGATTGCCGCCACCCTTGAAGCCACCCGCATGCGCCTGCGTCCGATTCTGATGACCTCGCTGGCCTTTATCCTTGGCGTGCTGCCGCTGGTTCTCAGCAGCGGTGCCGGTTCCGGCGCGCAGAACGCAGTCGGCACCGGCGTCATGTTCGGCATGATCAGCGCCACCCTGCTGGCGATATTCCTGGTCCCGGTATTCTTCGTTGTCGTCCAACGTCGCTTCGGCCGTAAATAACCCGATTAACCCTGGCGGGCCGCTTTGGCCCGCACTTTTTTAAAAGGCCTCATGATGATTAAAAAACAGAAATTAACCTGGATCCTGCTGAGCGCGGGTTGCTTAAGCCATCCCGCCTGGGCGCAAAGCCCGTGGACACTGGGTGCGTCGGTGTTGGTCAGCCCCAGCCCTTATCAGGGGGAACAGGACCGGGTAATGCCACTGCCGGTGATCGGTTATGACAGTGACCGTTTCTTCGTGCAGGGGCTTAGCGCCGGAGCCTATCTGTGGAAGGACCAGCAGAATCAGCTCAGCCTGAACGCCTACTATTCTCCATTGCATTTCAAGGCCTCCGACAGCGACAACGACGCCATGAAGCAGTTGAACAACCGCCACGCCACCATGATGGGCGGTATCGGCTATCGCCACCAGGCCAGTTGGGGCACCCTCCGCACCGAGCTGGCGACCGATATGCTGAACAACAGCAACGGCTTTACCGGCGACGTCGCCTATCTGTACCCGATCGAACGCGGTGATTGGCAATTTCGGCCCGGCGTTGGCGTCACCTACAGCAACGGCAAAACCAATGATTACTACTATGGCGTTTCTTCCGATGAGTCGGCGCGCAGCGGACTCTCTGCTTATAAGGCCGGTTCGTCCTGGTCGCCCTATCTGGAACTGTCAGCCAGCTACCAGCTCACCCCGCAATGGACGACCTTTATCACCGGGCGCTATACCCACCTGGCAAACAGCATCACCGACAGCCCGATGGTGGATAAAAGCGGCAGCGGCATGCTATGGACCGGCGTGACCTACCGCTTCTGACAGTGCGGTCCGATTCCGGACCCGGTTTAAATATCGCCCAATGAGTGAACATGGGATTCTGGGGCATCCGAGAAACTGAGCGGGGAATGGCGTTAAACGCCGCAGCCAGGTCGGCGCTTCCCCCTGAATGGCTCAAGAGATCCTCGGCTCAACAAGAGGAGCATCGCATGTTCAACATGAAAAAATCACCCTGGGTTCTGATGGCGCTGCTGGCGCTGAGTGGTTGCGACCGAGCGCAAGACCGCCCTGCACCGCCGTCTTCGTCATCTGCCACCGCGCCGGTACCACTGGTGCAAAATGGCGGCCTACCACAGAGTACCGCAAGCACTCAGCAGTTGTACTCACTGCTCGGTCCGATCGCCCTGTTCCCGGATAATTTGCTCGCGCAGGTCCTGGCAGCCAGCACCACGCCCGATCAGGTTACCGCCGCCAATGCCTGGCTGCTGCAAAACAAAAGCCTGACCGGCAGCGCACTGACGCAGGCAGTTAACGCGCAGCCCTGGGCGCCGGCGGTAAAAGCCATGGTGACCTTCCCCGACGTGCTGCAGCAAATGGCACAGAATCCGGGTTGGACTCAGGCTCTGGGCAGCGCTTATAGCCAGGATCCGAGCGACGTGATGAACGCCGTTCAGCTACTGCGTCAACGCGCCAGCAACAGTGGTGCGTTGAAAAGCAACGCACAACAGCAAGTTATCGTTACCGCTAATAACGCGGCAAGCACGCCTGCGACTGCGGTCAATAAAACCGTGGCTGCACCGACCCAAACCATCGTCATCAAACCGGCTCAGCCAAGCGTGGTATATGTGCCCAGCTACGGCACCGCCGTTTATGGCAATCCGCCAGTGGCCTACTATCCGGGCTATGCGCCACCACCGGCTTACAGCACCAGTGACATGGTGGCTACCGGGTTGATCAGCTTTACCGCCGGGGTCATGGTCGGGTCGATGTTCGATAATAACTGGGGTGTGCACTGGGGCGGCAGCCCGGTAGTGGTATATAACAACCGGACCTTTATCAGCAATAACGATTGGCATCACAACGGATATGGGCCACGCGCGCCCTTCAGCGAACCGCACTTCGCACCGGCGCGCAGCAACTTTACCCCACGGCATGCCACGCCGCTGGATCATCAAGGTCTCCGTTCACCGACCTTCGACCCGCATCGCAATGCCGAGCGTTACGCAGGCCCAGTGCGTACCACGACACGCCAGCCGGAACGTCATGTCGAGCATGCCCTGCCCCAGCGCAGCAGCGGATTGCAATCCGAACGTCATCTGGCCCCCGGACCGGTGCGCTTGTCCTCCGTGCATCAGCCCCAGTTCCAACGTGAGCGGGATGTGCGTCCCTTCGGCGATGGCGCATCCCACCCGGCATTTTCCAGCGCGCTGAACCGCTCGTGGGGGGATGGGCATCTCTTCGGCGAGAATAATCATCGCCGCCGGCTGTAATCGCACTCAGACAACAGTCCACAGCAGATGTCGGGCTTTTCACAATGTCCGCGTATACACTCGCGAAGCCTCACCCCAGGGGTGATAGCCCAGCCCATTGAAGGCAAACCCCTGTTTCTCGTAGTAGCCTTCCAGATCGGTGCACAAATGCAACTGCGGGAAGCCGAACTTGCGCGTCTCCTCCGCCACATGATTAATCAGTTGTGAGCCATAACCGCGCCCGCGGTGCTGCGGCTCCACATACAGCGCACACAGCCAGGGATAAAGTTCACCACGGCTAATAAAGTCATTGGTGATCAGCCCAGCACAGCCCAGAATTTGTTCGTTATCCATTAACAAATACCACTGCGGCAACGGATTGACCGCGCCAATGCATCGGGTGATGGCATCCTCATACATCATCAGGGTCTCTTCCGTGGCCCAATGTTGTTGGAAGTAGCGAATCGCCTGAGATTTAAACTCGGGTAACTGACGCACCGAAATCATCTTCATATCCGTTCCTGAGGTTAGTTTTCATGCTTTTTCCGGTCGACGATTATGCGACAGCCTACACGGGTTATCACTACCTTTATTATGGGAATCAGTTGGATGTGCGGATAATATGGTAGCACTGCCCGAATATCCGGCAGCGGTTTACCCCAACAGGAGTCGTTATGACACAGAATATTTATGACAATCAGGCGTTTTTCGACGGTTATGCCCAGCTCAGCCGCTCGGTACACGGGCTGGATGGTGCACCGGAATGGCAAAGCATCCGTAGCATCCTGCCGGACTTGCAGGGTAAAAAAGTGGTCGATCTTGGCTGTGGTTATGGCTGGTTCTGCCGCAGCGCACGTGAACAGGGCGCCGCCAGCGCTTTGGGCTTAGATCTGTCGGAGAAAATGCTCGATAAGGCACGGACGATGACCGAGGATAGCGGTATTGAATACCGCCAACAGGATCTGGAACAGCTTCAACTGCCATCGCAGTCTTTTGATCTGGCTTACAGCTCACTAACGCTGCACTACATCAAAGATCTGGCCCGGCTGTTCGCCACGGTTTATCAGGCGCTGGTGCCGGGTGGGCAGTTTATTTTCACCGCCGAACACCCGATTTACACCGCCCCAAAACAGCAGGGCTGGCTGATGGACGAAAACGGGCAAAAATCCTGGCCGGTCAACGGTTATCAGCAGGAAGGTCAACGCATTTCAAACTGGTTGGCGGAAGGAGTGATCAAGCAGCATCGCATGCTCGGCAGTTACCTTAATCTGCTGGTGCAGCAAGGTTTTGTCGTGAGTTATCTCAATGAATGGGGCCCTTCGGCACAGCAAATCGCAGAAAACCCCGCGCTGGACGAAGAGAAAGAACGCCCGATGATTTTTATTCTGGCCGCCCATAAACCCGCGTAGTTATCCCCTGCCACAGTAAATCCTTAACATATCCAATATTGGGGAGGCTGCCTCCCCCAAAGTCACCTATGGCCCAGCCTTCAGGCACGGATATCCTGATATTCCGGCGTGGTGTCAAACTCATGTTTGGCGAACGGGCACAGCGGAATAATTTTACGGTTTTCCGCCCGCATTTTCGCCACCACCAGCGCCACCAGTTTTTTACCGACGCCCTGACCTTTCAATACCTCATCCACCCAGGTGTGATCGATAATGGTTAATTTGTCTCCGCTCGGTACAAAGGATATCTCGGCGATCATTTTTCCCTGCCGATCGTTTATATAAAAACGTTTCTCGTCTGCCAGAATTTCAAGATCCATAAATTTATCCCATTTTAAAAGTGCATAACTGTGGGTGAACGCTAGAACAACGCTGATATTAGTCTACTATTTAATCAGTAACACAACATAATTTTGACAGTGGCTGAGGAGTTCAAAATGGGTGAAGGCTCAAAAGACGGCGTTATTCTGCTATCCCGAATCTTATTGATGATCCTGTTTATCATTTTTGGTTGGATGAAATTGATCGGTTTTGGTGCAACCGTTAGCGCAATGGAAGGTTATGGCACGCCAATGCCCTATTTGGCGGCGATTATCGCCGTGGTGGTTGAGTTCTTTTTTGGCATCGCGCTTATTCTCGGATTATTTACCCGGCCTATTGCGGTTATTTTTGCCGTCTATGTCCTGGGCACCGCTTTTATCGGTCACCCGTTCTGGAAAATGACCGGCATGGAAATGATGGGCAACGAAATAAACTTCTTTAAAAATATCAGCATTATCGGCGGGCTGCTGTTGCTGGCGGTCACCGGTGCCGGGCGTTATTCGCTGGACCATAAATTCTTTAATAAATAGCCTATTCCAGCCGGCGGCAACGCTGCCGGCTGCTGCTGTTCCACAATCCCCTAACGGCTGCGCTTGGCGTGGCGCTCGAAATTATCCGCCCTGGCCTGCGCCGATTTGCGCAGCGTGACATAGCAGGCACCTTCACCGCCGTCACGCGGCAGCGCCCGGCAAAAAGCCTGCACCTGTTCAAACGGTGCCAGCCATTTGGCGAGATAGCTGCGAATGATATTGGCATGGCTCTCTTCTTCCCGACCACGGCCGTGGACAATCAGCAGCGAACGCAGGTTTTGCTTTTCTGCCTGCAAAATAAAGCGAAACAGCGCCTGCCGCGCAGCCTCCACCGATTGTTTCAGCAGGTTCAGGCTGGCCTGCGGCGGATAGCGGCCATGGCTCAGTTTGTCCAGTACCCCCTGCTGAATGCCCTCGCCTTTGTATTCCAGCGGGACTTCGCAAGGGATCAGTTCGAGAAAGCCGGTACTGAGAAAGTTTTCCTGCCGCAGTGCCTGCGCCTCACGCCGCGCACTTTTATCCATCGTCTCCTGCGGTTTAAGGTACAGGGTCTCGGGGGCGCTGGATAACGGGATGACATCCGCCATCGCCTGTTCAAAAAAGTCTTTGTCCTGGTTGCTCATCTTTCTGCCACTCTCAGACTTGGCCTTTAATGCCGGGGATGAACCTGATTGTAAGACGGCTTGCCGCGGTTGCAAGCCGGGAATTTTCCGCAATTGTCGTCAACGGGTGAGGTTCTGTGCAGTTTTCGTTATACTGCTAAACCATTATTGAGTGCCGCAAAGGATCGATCCCATGAAAATGCGCGAGCTGGAAACCCAGTTTCAAAATGCCATGAGCGAGTTGCAGGCCAGCTTCGAAAAGCAGCACCGTGAATGGCAGCACAGCTATCAGGCACTGCAGCAGTTGCTGGAAGAGGCTAAACAGCGTGAAGTCGCATTGCGTATGCAAAATGAGCAGCTGGTGCGCAAGCTGAGCACCGCCAGTTCAGTGCCGGAGCAGCACGCGTTAGTGAAGCAAATCAAAATGCTGGGCGCCCATCTGGACGCGCTGGCCAAGGATGCAGCCACCTTCAACCACCACCTGCGTCATCAACAGCGGGCAGCCGACAATTTCAGCGGCGAACAGCGTTGACACCGGGCGCTGTCACGCAGCGCCTCCTGCCAAATACTGGCGCAATGAGAGTGTAATAAATCATAAATGACCTGGATCATCATCGCTGCCCTGATCGTTGTATTTATTATTGGTTACCGCATTCTGACTTCCGATACTCGCAAAGCCATCGACTCTCTGGCCCACCTGCTGAAAGTAAAACCGATGCTGATTGAATCCATGATTCAGGAGATGGGCAGCCGCAATAGCCAGACGTTTATCCGCGTGCTGAACAACGGTTACACCGAAGAGATGCACCAGGCGGCCTATTTGCTGTTTATCTATCTGACCTTTATCAAACAGGCGGATGACCACCAGATAGCTCTGTGGCGGGAAACGCTGATACGCGCCGGGCTGTCGCCGGAGCTGCATGCCGAACACACCGAGGCCGCGCTGTTTTACTTTGCCGATCTGGATATCGACGCTTTCGAACTGGCGCAGTTTCGCCGCGCTTACAATGAGCGTTTTAATCAGGAAGCGATTGCGAATTGGTAAAATTGTGTCCCCCGCTGGCGGGGGAGGCATTACTGGAACATGCTGTAGATATAGCGCGAAAGCGCATCACGCGAGCTGAAACCGTGGGGAATGCCGTAACGCGCACTCGGGGCATCGCTGCTTAAATCCAGGGGAAACTCAAGGTACTGATTGCTGATGCGCACCGGCGAGGTCGGCGTGGCAAAATGCACGCTTTTCTCTTTCAGCGCCGGGTGGATCACCAACGCGGTTCTGCCCATCCGCGCCTCACGATTCACATAAACGTAGTGCTCACCCTTGCGGTAACCATAAGACTGGTCGGTGACATAATCACGCTCAAAGCCAGTATTCTCCAACACTCTAGCCACTTCATCCGGCCGTAAATACATCGATTTCTCCTCTCGTTCTGGACCGCTGAGCGACCTTACCGTAATCATGAGATGAAACAATAAATTTTTCGGTATGGATGTGGGTTTAGGAATAATCCTTAACTATAGATTTTTCCGGTTTTGCAGCAGCAAGCGCAGCGTCAACAGCACGCCCAGAAACACTATCAGCGCCGCCGCCAGATAGATTGATGGCACGCCCATGCGGCTCATCAGCAAACCGGCCAACGGCCCGGTGATCCCCAGCGCCAGATCGAGAAACGCCGAGTAGGTGCCCAGCGCGGTACCCTGATTCTGCTGCGGCACCTGTTTCACCGCCTCCACGCCCAGCGCCGGGAACACCAGCGAGAAAGCGGCACCGGCCAACAAAGCCCCGGCCTGCACCATCAGCGGATCGCCGGCCTGCCAAATCATCAACAACCCGATAATCTCGATCAGGAACGACACCAGCGTAACTTTCAAGCCGCCGTGGCGATTAATCGTCTGGCTAAATATCAGGCGGATACCGACAAAGGCAACGCTGAACAGCGTCAGTGAGAACGCGGCCCCGCTCCAGCCCTTATCAGCATAGTAGAGGGTAATGAAAGTGGCGATCACGCCAAAACCCACGGTCCCCATCGCCAGCCCCAGGCCGTAAGCCCAGATGCGGCCAAACACGGCGCTAAAGGCAATACGCTGACCGGCGGCGATCGTCACATTGGGCTTACCGCTCGCCAGCCACAACGAAATCGCGACCGCCAGCACGATCAGCGCCGCCACCCCGGCCAATCCCCAATGCTGGTTGAGATAAACGCCCAGTGGCGCTCCGGCCGCCATGGCACCGTATGTCGCTACCCCATTCCACGAGATCACCCGGGCGGTATGCAGCGGCCCCACCAGACCAATGCCCCACAGCGTGGAACCGGTGCTGGCAAAGCTTTCGCCGACGCCAAGAAACACCCGGCCGACGCATAGCAGGATTAAACTCAGCAACGGCAGGCCGCTGAACCAAAAAGCCGCAGCGTAAAACAGGCCGCTTGCACCGCAGCAGGCCAGGCCGAACAGCACCACCTTTTTCGGGCCGAGCTGATCGGCATAGCGTCCAGCATGCGGGCGGCTAAACAAGGTAGCGAAATACTGGGCGCTGATAATCAAACCGGCCAGTACCGAGTTATAGCCCAGATCGTTATGCACAAACCCAGGCAGCACCGCCAACGGCAGACCGATGGTCAGGTAACAAACGAAGGTGAACATCACGACCGACAAAATACGTTTATTCAGTTGGAGATGGTTTTCTTTGGAACTGATTGCGGTCATCGAAGGTGGCTCGCATCGAACGGGGTAAGCAACAGTGCTCAGCATACCCCGATGGGATCCGATGATAAATGTGAGAGTTATAACGAATTATTATTTAACTACGCGTTTGTTGCCTGCGCCATTCGCTCGGATTAACACTATAAATACGCAAAAATTCACGGTTAAAGTTCGACTTGGTGGTAAAACCTGCCGCCTGCATGATATCGGTCACCGGATCATCACTGGCAAGCAGCCATTGCGCCGCCTGGTGGACACGCAGCTGATTCACATATTGCGACACATTCATGCCCGCATGCCGATTGATGGCTTGTGACACCCGACGCGCCGGCAAGCCCACTTTGCGCGCCAATCGGGCCAGGTTCAGCTCAGGCTCCAGATAAAGATCATCCTGCCGCAGCCGCTGTTGTACCCGGTCAAACCACTCGGCCAGTTGCTCTTCGTCCTCGGTGGCCTCCGGCGTCGGCTCCGGCAGCGGCTCCACCGGGTTGTCCAGGGGACGGCTACGGGACAGCACCAGATAAAGGCTCAAGGCCACCAGCACGTTAACGAGGGTCGCCAGCACAGCAGCGTGCCGGCCATCGAACAGTGAGAAATCGAGTGCAATCACCAGTTCGGCCAACGCTATGGCTATCAACAGCATGCCCAGACCGCGCCACAACCGGTAACTGAGCCAACTTTCCGCCAGCGCCACCTGCTGTAAGCCATTCTCACCGCGCCGCAACGCGTACAGCAGTGCCAGGCCGTAACCCAGATAAACGCTAACAATCAAGGTATCCAGCCAAAAAGGCGCGACCAGACTGGCTAACAGCGTCAGGCCCAGCGGCGTCAGGTGCCCAAGCTCACGCCAGCGAAGCCGACCCTGGGTACTGACCAGAAAGGCCAGATAGGTCAACGCAGGGATCGCCACCGCGCCGAACGGTTGCAACCGGTTGAGTTGCGTCACGCCATAGCCGTAGCGGACACCCACCAGCAGACTTTGCCAGGCGCATAACAGCAGCAATAGCTGGAAAACCCAAAGCTGCGCCCGCGGTCGTCCCAAGCGGTACAACAGCCCCAGGCACAGCAAACCAAACAGAAAAGTAAGCGGAATAAGTGGCATTATCGGCATCTTGTTGTGTTCACACAGAACCGGCAGTGTACTGTCAAAACAATCATTTAACGACCCGGATCGCGATCGAGGTCGCCGGATAGCGCCGCCAATGCCACCCTCGCAAGGTCAACATCTTGAGGAGTGAAAATGAACAGAGCGTTGTTGTTGTTGTGGATACTGCTGTGCGGCGTTGCCAGCGCTACCCCTTATCAGGTCGCCACCCACGATCAAGTCTTCCAGGCCGGTTCACGTTCGTTGAACAGCCGAATTTACTACCCCACTACCGAGACCGCTCAACAAAGGGCCATCGGGGCGAATCCGGTCTTTACCGGTATCAACAGCCAACCGGATGCCGTTGTGGCCAGTGGACGTTTCCCGCTGATCGTTATCAGCCATGGCAGCGGCGGTAATAACAGCAGTCAGGGCTGGCTGGCGGCGGCATTAGTCCAACAGGGAGTGATCGTGGTGGCGGCCAATCACCCCGGCAGCACCACCGGCAACTCTGTCCCGGCACTCTCCGCCGCATTGTGGTTACAGACCGAAGATATTTCCGCCTTGATCAGCGCCATCACCGCCGATCCCCAGTGGGATAAAGTCATTAATCGCCAGATGATTGGCGTTATCGGCCACTCCAAGGGCGGTTACAGTGCCATTGCCGCCATCGGCGGACGAGTCCGGCTGGCCGATTTCATCAGCGGCTGCCGACAGGCCCCACAGTCACCCAACTGCCAGTTTTATACCCAGGCCAAGGTTGATTTGGCTGCGCTTTCCGCCCGGCAATTTGATGCGGATTATACCGACCCGCGCATCCGCTTTGCCGTTGCCCTCGATCCCGGCATGGTGCCTTATCTGTTGCCTGCCAGCCTGCGTCGGCTCAATGCCCCTTTATTGGTCATCGAACCTCAACATTTCGAACCAGATAACCGGATACCCGGCCTTGGCGGTGCCGCGCTGGCCAAAGACGCAGGGCAACAACCGATTGATGCACTACGGCTGTCGAACGGTAACCATTTCGATTTTATTCCGCTTTGTCAGCCGAATGGCCGTCAAATTCTGGCCGCAGAGGAGAAAGACGCAGCGGTGTTATGCGCTTCCTCCAATACGCAGCGTGAATGGGTACACCAGAAGACAGTGGCAGCCATAATGACGTTTATTCGCCCGTGGCTACCCGCGCCCGCAGAAAATCAATAAACGCCCGCACCTTTTCCGGTACGTGACGCGTGTTTGGATACAGTGCATAAATGCTTTGTATCGGGAATTGATGGTCTGCCAGCAGCGGGCACAGCTTGCCTTCGGCAATGGCGGGTCGCACCAGCCATTCTGGCAGCAATGCCACCCCGGCACCGTGCAGGGCAAACGCCAGCAGTGCGGCGGCGCTGTCCCCCATCAGTGTGGCGGCGTCTTCAACCTTGAACAGCACCGCCTGCCGTTCTGGGGTAATCACCTGCCAGTTTAAGGGTGAACTTAGTCGGCTGTGGGCAATCCACTGCGCCTGCGCCAGTTGCGCCAGCGAGCCAACAGGATGACGGGCCAAATACGCCGGTGAGGCGACCGGCAGGATGGCAAAGCTGTCGAGCCGCGCTGCGTGATGACTGGAGTCCGCCAGTTGCCCCAGCCGGATCGCCACGTCGAAGCGCTCCGAAATCAAATCGGCATGATAAGAAGAAGAAACGTGCTGAATGCGCAAGCGCGGATGCAACTGGGAAAATGCCGCCAGCGCCGGTACCACCACCTGTGCGCCGTACTCCGGCGTGGTGGTGATACGCAATACCCCGCTCAGGCCGTGGTGATCGCGGCGCACGTCATCCAGCACATTCTCCGCGTCTTGCAGTAGCCGCAGACAGCGTTGATAAAAGCGTTCACCGGCATCGGTCAACGCCAACCGCCGGGTGCTGCGCACCAGCAACGAGACGCCCAACTCACTTTCCAACTGTTTGACATTGAAACTGACCACCGCCTTGGTTTGCCCCAAAGCCACCGCTGCGGCGGTGAAGCTGCCCGCATCCACCACCGCCACAAAGATCGCCAAACGCTGCAGGTTAAGCATAGTGTTGTCCGTTATTGTCAAAATTATTTTGACAGTGTAATCGTTCGTAGCCGATTTATCCGCAGTTTCCCACCCGCTACACTGCGGGCCTTCAACCGGAGGCCTCATGCCCTATCGCATCAAAGTCGCAATCGTCTATCTGCTCGGATTTTTTGTCGATCTGATCAACATGTTTATCGCCAATGTCGCTTATCCGTCGATCGGCCATGCGCTGCAGGCTTCGGTCGGTGAACTGGCCTGGGTCGGTAACGGTTATATTCTCGGCCTGACGCTGGTGATCCCGCTCAGCGCCTGGCTGGCACAGCGCATCGGCGGACGACGGGTGTTTTTGTTGTCGCTGACGCTGTTTATGCTGGCGACAACCGCGGCGGGCTACGCCAGCTCCATTGGCGAGTTGATTGGTTGGCGGGTACTGCAAGGTATGGGCGGCGGTTTGCTGATCCCTATCGGCCAAACGCTGACCTATCAACTGTATCGCAGCCACGAACGCGCCGGGCTTTCCGCCGCCATTATGCTGGTCGGCCTGCTGGCACCGGCGCTGTCACCGGCGCTGGGCGGGTTGATTGTCGACAGTCTTGACTGGCGTTGGGTGTTCTTCGCCAACCTACCGCTGGCCGCGCTGGCGTTGCTGCTGGCCGCGCTGTGGTTACGCCCGCAGGCGGCCGATCCGCAGCGCAGGCCGCTCGATCTCAATGGGTTGCTCAGCGCCTGCGCTGCGCTGACGCTAATCCTGCTGGGTCTGACCCGGCTGGGTGAAGCCGATGGCCTGACGCAGGGCATGGTGTTATTGGCTGCCGGGGCACTGATGCTGGCCTATTACCTGCGACGCAGCCTGCGCATTGCCCAACCGCTGCTGAATTTGCGGCTGATGCAGGATCCGTTGCTGCGCACTTCAATGATGATTTATCAATGCATTCCCGGCCTGTTTATCGGCGTCAGCCTGGTCGCCATGCTATATCTGCAAAATCAATTGGGCATGCACGCCGCACAGGTCGGCAGCCTGATGCTGCCCTGGTCGCTGGCCTCGTTTTTGGCCATCACGCTGACCGGCAAGAAGTTTAACCACCTTGGCCCACGACCGCTGTTTATCGCCGGTTGCCTGCTGCAGGGGTTGGGCATTCTGGCGCTGTCGCAAATTACCCATGCCGGGGATCATGGGTTGCAGCTGGCGGCCTTCGCCCTGATGGGCTTTGGCGGCAGCCTGTGCAGCAGCACCGCGCAAAGCAGCGCTTTCCTGCAGATTGCCGATGAGCAACTGGCGGATGCCAGCGCACTGTGGAATATCAATCGACAGCTCAGTTTTTGCCTGGGGGTCGCCCTGCTCAGCCTGCTGCTGAATCTGCTGCTTGAACATTTTTCCCCCGCCGTCGCTTACCAAAGCTGTTTTTACCTGGCCGCCGCCAGCACGCTGATCCCACTGCTGCTGTGTCTGCGCATCGCTAACCGCGCCATCGTGCGCCATCTCAATACTCAACAGGAAAACTGATGAACCGCTATTTTACCGAAGTGATCGACGCTCATGTCGCCATTGAAAACTGGCTGGAGAAAGGTGCAGGGGAAGAACAGGCCTTATTGGCACGTTTTGACCCGGCATTCAGCATGATCGCGCTAAACGGCAGTCGGCTGGATTTCGCCGCACTGAGCGCCTTTTTCCACGCGCATCGCGCCGCTAAACCGGGGCTGGAAATCACTATAGAAGAGATGACGTTGGTGGCCGAATGGCCGACCGGTGCGGTGGTCAGCTACCGTGAAAAGCAAATGTTGCCGGGACAGGCGGCAACGCTACGCAACTCCACCGTGGTGTTCGAACAGACCCAAACCGGGCTGGGTTGGCGGCACCTGCATGAAACCACGCTGGCGCAGTAATCAGAGAAAACCGTCGGCCAGGAACAGCTCCCAGGCGACAATTAACCCACACAGGGTGACGGCGCTGAAAATCACTTCGAATAAATAACGATTGATCATCATGAGCTAGCCCTCAAAAGAAAACACCCGGTAAAACCGGGTGTTTAAATACTGTCTGGATGCTGCGGTACCCGCAGACTTCACTTATTTAGCGGCTGGAGCTGCTTTTTTGGTGGCTTTGTGGTGTTTTTTAGCAGCCTGGGCTTTTTGAGCTGCAGCTGGCTTGGTCGCTTTGTGGTGCTTTTTAGCGGCCTGGGCTTTCTGTGCTGGAGCGGCTTTGGTCGCTTTGTGGTGCTTTTTGGCGGCCTGGGCTTTCTGTGCTGGGGCTTTCTTGGTCGCTCTGTGGTGCTTTTTAGCGGCCTGAGCTTTCTGAGCTGGGGCTTTCTTGTGCGCTTTCTTATGGTGAGTGGCTTTAGCTGGTGCCTTGGTAGCAGCAGCGGCTGGTGCAGCGGTAGTGGTTGCAGCTGGAGCCGCAGCCGCTGGAGCTACTGCATCGGCAGCGAAGGCAACAGAAGACAGACCCATGGTAGCAGCAACGATCAGGGCTAATACTTTTTTCATCTTTAATTCCTCAGAGTGTTTTTTCAGTAAGCCCCGTTGGGCCGTTGAAGCAGATACTAGAGGAATCGATGAGCCGCTTCCGTGAGTGATTGGTTTCGCCGAGTAACCAAATGTACAGCGACAGTATGACCATCGGACAGGCCGTTTTTTTCCGTGATCGCCAACACATTTTAAATAATGGTCTACACTTAAAAGACATGTGTCGAAACGGAGAATCGAATGTTTAAGAGATCAGAAAAAGTAGAACGCGACATCGATCAAGACGTCACCCTGCTGGCGGATACGCTGGATGAGGTGCTACGCGAATCCGGTGACAAGACCAAGGAGGAACTGAAAGAGCTGCACAGCAAGGCAAAAGGCGTTTTACGCGATGCCCGTGCGCGCTTCAATGGCTCCAGCAATTTGACACAGCACGCCCGCGATGTCGTCGGACAAGCCGACAGCTACGTGCGCGACAAACCTTGGCAGGGCGTTGGGATCGGGGCCGCTGTCGGCATCGTCCTTGGCGTACTGCTGGCCCGGCGTTAACACCCCTTGCAGTCATAAAGATAAAACAGATGTGCGTCTGGCCCACGGGAAACCGTGGGCCGTTTAATTTCTGCCTTTGAACAACTCAGCCAATCTGGCCACCGCACGCTCCGTCTCGGTCTGCTGAGTAAAGTTGGCAAACCCCATCAGCAAACCAGTACCTGTAGGCTCTGTGATTCGCCAGTCCGAGAGCGCCTGCACCGACAGACCGCACTGCCAGGCGTCCTGCGCCAAGCGCCGATCCTCTCTATCCTGTTTAAAACGAGCCAATAGCTGAATGCCGCCGTCCTGCGACGCCACCGTCAAATACTCCGCCAACTGTTGTTCCAGCGCTTGCGCCAGCCACGCTCTGCGCTGGCGGTAGATTGGCCGCATCCGTTTCAAATGGCGATAGAAATGCCCCTGTTCTATAAAGTCCGCCACGCTGGCCTGTAACAACGGCGGGCAACCGCAGCCGCGCAGCCGACTGCTGCGCCCAAAGGCTTCCACCTGCCCTGCCGGTACCACTAAATACGCCATGCGCAATGCCGGGAACAGCGTTTTGCTGAAGGTTCCGGCGTAAAGCACCCGCCCCTGACGATCGAGACTTTTCAGCGGTGGCAACGGCCTGCCGTGGTAACGAACCTCACTGTCGTAGTCATCTTCAATCACCCATGCCGCCTGCTGTTGCGCCCACTCCAGCAATGCCATGCGCCGCGCCAGGCTAAGCGAAACCCCCAATGGACTTTGGTGAGTCGGCGTCAGCACCGCCATCCGTGCCTGAGGCGCCCTGGCCATACCGCTGGCAATGTTCATGCCCTGTTCATCAACCGGCACCGCCACCGGCCGCATGCCGGCGGCTTGAAACAGCGGCAGCGTCACCGGATAGCCCGGATCCTCCAGCCATACCTGATCGTCCGGCTTGAGCAGGGTACCGATCACCAGATCCAGCAGCGCCTGATACCCTGCGCAGATAAACACCTGTTCCGGTCGGCAACTGATGCCGCGCGAAAGCTGTAAATAATTGACGATCGCCGCACGTAGCTCAGGCAATCCCTGAGTTGAAGGATGGGCCAGAGCAGCCAGTGGGCTGGTGCGCAACTGGCGGCCGACAATCCGCTGCCACAGTGCGCGAGGAAAGGCATCCAACGCCGGTAGCCCCAGTTGAAACGGCTGTGTGGCGCCGTTCGGATGCAGCGCATTCGCCGTCACCGTTGGCAAAGGCTCCACCGCCAGCGCCGCACGCACCGGCAGGTTTTGCAACTGCGGGGAAACATAGGTTCCCGCCTGCCCCCGACTTTGCAGAAAACCTTCGGCAATCAGCTGAGCGTAGGCACTTTCTACCGTCGCGCGCGCTACTCCCAGATCGCTCGCCAGTCCACGAACCGAAGGCAGCCGACTGCCCGCCTGCAGAGTTCCCTGCGCAATGGCATCTTTAATTCGCAGATAAATCTGCCGGTACAGCGGGTCGGCAAGCCGACTGTCCAGCGTTAGGGAGGAAAGAAACGGACGCATCACGTCTTAATGCTACAAATCAAGGCTAAATAGTCCCCTCTCCCTTGGGAGAGGGTTAGGGTGAGGGGAAGCACACTGATGCAAAAGCCCCTCACCCCGGCCCTCTCCCAAAGGAGAGGGAGATGCTCACTCAAGCAACGTCGCACACACATATGCCCAATACTGCTGGTCTGATTGATACAGTGCATTATGGCCCGGTTAAATAATCATTTTATGGCCCTATAGTATAGTCCATATCACCGCTAAAGTAGCGTCATGTTCCTGTTATTCGCACACCGAGGTTGACCATGATTAAGCAACGTTTGAACTATTCCGCACTCTCCCCCGCACCGTACAAAAGCATGGTGAGCGCCCTGATGGCACTGGAGAAAGGCGCGCTGGACAAAACGACAATTGAACTGATGTTCATGCGTGTTTCGCAGATCAACGGCTGTGCCTTCTGCCTGGATATGCACGGCAAAACGCTACGCGAAAGCGGCGTCAATAACGCCAAACTGGACCAGTTGGCAGGCTGGCGCGTCAGCCATGAATTCAGTGAGCGCGAGCGTGCAGCACTGGAATGGGCAGAGTCCGTCACGCTGATCGCCACGACTGGCGCACCGGACAGCGCGTTTGAAGCACTGCAGGCGCACTTCAGCGACGTGGAAATTGCCGATTTGACCTTCGCCATCAGCATCATGAATGCCTTTAACCGCCTGGCCATCAGCATGCGTCAGTGATAAAACCGCACTTCCCCTCTCGCGACGAGAGGGGTTTTCCGTCAATAACCCTCTGCAAAAAAAATTTACCCACCGCTGTTCCAGCCCCGCTGCGCTCTGCGCGAAAAACCCAACAAAACACCATATATAGCGTGGTTGATAAAACAAACATCTACATATAGTATTTAAGCCATCAACCGCAGGGAATATGTCGCGGTCGGTAACGCCGTCAGAAACGCCGTTCAATGCTCCGTTATCTGACCTTTCCGCCTTTCCTTCAGCTAAAAAGGTAAATGCGAATCATGAGCATTATTATTTACAGTAAACCGGACTGTGTCCAGTGCAATGCCACCTATCGCGCATTCGATAAACAAGGGATTGGTTATCAGGTGATCGACCTCACCCAGGATCAACAGGCGCTGAGCCATGTCAAATCCCTTGGCTATCAGCAGGTTCCGGTGATTATCGCCGGTGACGATCACTGGTCCGGTTTCCGCCCGGACAAAATTGGCGCACTGGCTCACGCCCTGGTGCCTTGAGGCCGACCATGAACCCGCTGGTCTATTTCTCCAGCAGCTCGGAGAACACCCACAGGTTCGTTGAAAAGTTGGGCTTGCCGGCGATGCGCATACCGATCGCCGGTGCCCGCAGCAAACTGTTGATGGAAACACCCTATATTTTGATCGTGCCCAGCTATGGCGGCGGCAGCGCCGTGGGAGCCGTGCCGATCCAGGTGATCCGCTTTCTCAACGATCCACAGAATCGCGCCTTCCTGCGCGGCGTCATCGCCGCCGGGAATACCAATTTCGGTGCAGCGTACGGCATTGCCGGCGACATCATCGCCAAAAAATGCCAGGTGCCTTTTCTTTACCGTTTTGAACTGCTCGGCACCACACAAGACGTTGCAAACGTTCGACAGGGAGTAACCGCATTTTGGCAACGACAGAACTGACCAGGCCCACCACCAGCGCGCTGGATTATCATTCGCTCAACGCGATGCTCAATCTTTATGATGCCGAAGGCCGCATCCAGTTTGATAAGGATCGACTGGCGGCACGACAATACTTCCTGCAGCACGTGAATCAAAACACCGTGTTCTTCCACAACCTGGAAGAGAAGCTGCGTTATCTGGTGGAAGAAGGCTATTACGAGCAAAGCGTACTGGCGCAATACGACTTCGCCTTTATCAAGCAGCTATTCCAGCAGGCCTACGCGAAAAAATTCCGCTTCGAGACCTTTCTCGGGGCCTTTAAGTACTACACCAGCTACACGCTGAAAACCTTTGACGGCAAACGCTATCTGGAACGCTACGAGGACCGGGTGTGCATGGTCGCCATGACGCTGGCAGCGGGTGATACCGCACTGGCGCAGGATTTGGTAGAAGAAATGATCTCCGGTCGCTTCCAGCCGGCGACGCCAACCTTCCTCAACTGCGGCAAACAGCAGCGCGGCGAACTGGTTTCCTGCTTCCTGCTGCGCATTGAAGACAACATGGAGTCGATTGGCCGGGCGGTGAATTCTGCGCTGCAACTGTCGAAACGCGGCGGCGGCGTGGCATTTTTGCTGACCAACATCCGTGAAGTCGGTGCGCCGATCAAACGCATTGAGAACCAATCCTCCGGCGTTATTCCGATCATGAAAATGCTGGAAGACGCCTTCTCTTACGCCAACCAACTGGGCGCACGCCAGGGGGCCGGAGCGGTCTATCTCAATGCCCACCACCCGGATATCCTGCGTTTTCTCGATACCAAACGCGAAAACGCCGACGAGAAGATCCGCATCAAAACCCTGTCGCTGGGGGTGGTGATCCCGGATATCACCTTCGAACTGGCGAAAAATAATGAAGAGATGTACCTGTTCTCGCCGTATGACGTCGAGCAGGTGTATGGCGTGCCCTTCTCGGAAATCAGCGTCAGCGAGAAATATCGCGAAATGGTGGATGACAAGCGCATCCGCAAATCACGCATCAATGCGCGCGAGTTTTTCCAGGTGCTGGCGGAGATCCAGTTCGAATCTGGTTACCCGTACATGATGTTTGAAGATACCGTCAATCGTGAGAACCCGATCGCCGGACGCATCAATATGAGTAACCTGTGCTCGGAGATTTTGCAGGTTAACCGCGCCAGCACTTACCACGATGACCTGAGCTATGACCAGGTGGGCAAGGATATCTCCTGCAACCTCGGCTCGCTAAACATCGCCAAAACCATGGATGCGCCGGACTTCGGCAAAGCCGTCGACACCGCGATCCGTGCGCTGACTGCGGTGGCAGATATGAGCGACATTCGTTCGGTGCCGTCGATCGCCGAAGGCAATCGCAGCTCGCACGCCATCGGTCTGGGCCAGATGAACCTGCACGGCTATCTGGCACGCGAACGCATCTTCTATGGCTCTGCAGAAGGTATCGACTTCACCAATATCTATTTCTATGCCGTCGCTTACCACGCCATTCGCGCCTCTAACCAGTTGGCGATTGAACGCGGCAGCGCCTTCGGCGGCTTTGAGGATTCCACCTACGCCTCCGGTGAGTATTTCAGCAAATACACCGAGCGGGATTGGCTGCCACAGACCGAGCGAGTTCGCACACTGTTTGCCGACGCCAATATCGCCATTCCAGGCCGTGAAGAGTGGCTGGCGCTGCGCCAGTCGGTGATGATGCACGGGCTGTACAACCAGAACCTGCAGGCGGTGCCACCAACCGGCTCCATTTCTTACATCAATAATTCGACCTCCAGCATTCATCCGATTGTGTCACGCATCGAGATCCGCAAAGAGGGCAAGATTGGTCGCGTGTATTATCCGGCGCCCTATATGACCAACGACAACCTGGAGTACTACCAGGATGCCTATGACATCGGGCCGGAAAAGATCATTGATACCTATGCCGCCGCCAGCCAGCACGTCGATCAGGGATTGTCGCTGACGTTGTTCTTCCGCGATACCGCCACTACGCGCGACATCAACCGCGCGCAGATTTACGCCTGGCGTAAAGGCATCAAAACCATTTATTACATCCGCCTGCGCCAGATGGCGTTGGAAGGCACCGAGGTGCAGGGCTGCGTGTCCTGTGCACTGTGAGGCAAATTATGAATAGCATTAAACCGGCGCAGCTGGTGCGCGCAGTCAACTGGAACATCATCGAAGACGACAAGGATCTGGAGGTGTGGAACCGTCTGACCTCCAACTTCTGGCTGCCGGAGAAGGTACCGCTGTCGAACGATATTCCCTCGTGGGCCACGCTGACGCCGAAGGAACAGCAACTGACCATCCGGGTGTTCACCGGCCTGACGCTGCTCGATACCATTCAAAATACCGTCGGAGCACCCGCGCTGATCGCCGATGCCATTACGCCGCACGAGGAGGCGGTGTACTCCAATATCAGCTTTATGGAGGCGGTACACGCCCGCTCCTACAGCTCGATTTTCTCCACGCTGTGCCAAACGCCGGACGTCGACGACGCCTACCGCTGGAGCGAGGAAAACCGTGCGCTGCAGAAAAAGGCCAGCATCATTTTGGCCCACTACCGCACTGACGATCCGCTGATGAAGAAGGTCGCCAGCGTGTTCCTCGAGTCGTTCCTGTTCTATTCGGGCTTTTACCTGCCGATGTACTGGTCGAGCCGTGCCAAACTAACCAACACCGCCGATCTGATCCGGCTGATCATCCGCGACGAGGCGGTACACGGCTATTACATTGGCTATAAATTCCAGAAAGGGTTGGAGAAGGTCGATGCCGCCCGCCGGCAACAGGTGAAAAACTTCGCCTTCGATCTGCTGCAGGATCTGTATGACAACGAGGTGCGGTACACCGAAGAGCTGTACGACGGGGTGGGTTGGACCGAGGACGTGAAAACCTTCCTGCATTATAACGCCAACAAGGCGCTGATGAATCTGGGGTACGAAGCGCTGTTCCCACCGTCGATGGCGGAGGTCAATCCGGCGATTCTGTCTGCGCTGTCGCCGAACGCCGATGAGAACCACGACTTCTTCTCCGGCTCCGGCTCGTCTTACGTGATTGGTAAAGCGGTCAATACCGAGGATGACGACTGGGATTTTTGAGGTTAATAGCAGGGGCGAATAACTTCGCCTTATAACGATAACCGGTGAACGGGCGCAGCATGCAGCGCCCCTACAATTCATTCTTTTGCTAGCTGCACATTACTTTCGAGAAAACCTCGCATATCGCCCCAGGAAAGCGTTTTTCCCGTTGCCACTACATTGGCATAACGATTTTCTGCCTCATCCTCAAAATTGCGGCGCAGTTCTCTTCTCTGAATTTTCTCGGTAATTGCCTGTAAAATAAAACTGTTAGAAGTTATACCACTTTGTTTTGCTGCCGCTATTATTCGACCTTCAAGCCTTTCAGGTATCAAAACAGTAATTATTGGCATAGTAAGTCCCTCTCTTACATCCTCAATATATTCATTCAGAGATCACGGCACGCTGCCGGATGCGTTGCCAGATGGCCCGCTTTTCATCGTCATCGGCGCTCGACCAGGCGGCGATTTCATCCAGCGTGCGCCAACAGCCACGGCACCACGATTTTTCGGTGTCGATCTGGCAAACATTATTGCAGGGCGAACGGACGCCATCATCGATCTGACTGCCCGTTTTCCTTCTTCTACTGCGGCCTACCATTAAACGCTTCCTCGCGGTGGATTTTCTGCCACAGGATACCCGATCCCGCCGCGGAAAAACCGGCCGCAAGCATCAGATAATGCCACCGTTGGCACGCAGGGTTTGGCCGTTGATCCAGGCACCGTCGGCACCGGCCAGGAATGATACCGCCGCGGCGATATCCTGCGGCTGGCCCAGACGCTCCAGCGGTGCCATTTTCGCCAGACGTTCGACAAGCTCCGGCGTTTTACCGTCCAGAAACAATCCGGTGGCGGTCGGGCCTGGCGCTATCGCATTGACGGTGATATTACGCCCGCGCAGCTCTTTCGCCAGCACGCTGGTCAGCGCCTCAACGGCGGCCTTACTGGCGGCGTACATGCCGTAGCTCGGCTGTAACAACCCGACCACGCTGGAGGAAAAGTTGATGATGCGGCCATTGTCGCGCAGACGTTTCGCCGCTTCACGCAGGGTATTGAAGGTGCCCTTCAGGTTGATGTCGATCAGCCGATCGGCATCGGCATCGCTCATTTCCGCCACCGGGGCCAGTGCAATTACCCCGGCGTTGTTGACCAAAATATCCACGCCGCCGAAGGCCTGTTCGGCGTGGTCAAACATTTTTGCCACCGCTGCGGCATCGCTGACGTCCGCTTTGGCGCTCAGCGCGCGGCCGCCATTTTGCTCGATTTTGCGCACCAGTTGATCGGCCAAAGCCTGATTACCTGAATAATTGACGATCACGGTCATACCGTCGGCGGCCAGCCGTTCGGCGATGGCGGCACCGATGCCGCGTGATGCGCCGGTTACGATGGCAACTTGTTGGGTGGTGGTGTTCATCTGATCTCTCCTCGTCGGCGCTGCGCCGGCAGACTTGCTGGCGTGAGGTCATCATGCACCTTTCGCAATGGCGGATAATCCCCTAATCTTCGTTATCACTATTCGAATAAAGCGAACAATCACATGGACAGAATTGATGCCATGCGTCTGTTCACCCGCGTGGTGGAACAACGCAGCTTTACCCAGGCCGCACAGGATCTGGCTCTGCCACGTTCGACGGTGACCGATGCCATCAAACAACTGGAGGCCAGGTTGCAGGTGCGGCTGCTGCAGCGCACCACTCGCCACGTCAGCCCAACGCTGGATGGCGAGGCTTACTATCAGCGCTGCCTGACTATTCTGGCGGATATCGAAGATGCCGAGATGGCCTTTGCCGGTGCAAAACCGCGTGGGTTGTTGCGCATTGATGTGCATGGCACGCTGGCCCGCCACTTTCTGCTGCCGGGGTTGCCCGACTTTCTGGCGCAATACCCGGATATCGAATTGTTTATGAGCGAAGGCGATCGGCTGGTGGATCCGGTGCGGGAAGGCATCGACTGCGTGATCCGCGTAGGTAAACTGAAAGACAGCGATATGGTGGCGCGTCGGCTGGGTGAGCTGGAAGAAGTGACCTGCGCGGCACCGGACTATCTGCAACGCTTCGGCACGCCGCTTGGCATCGATGAACTTGAAGGGCACCGCATGGTGGGTTTTCGCTCCTCGGCCAGCGGCAGCATAATGCCATTGGAGTTTAACGTCGCAGGCCGGCCGCAGCAGCTAATATTGCCCTGTACGGTGTCGGTCAGCGCGGCGGAAAGCCTGGTGGCTGCGGCTCGTATGGGGTTGGGGATTATTCAGGTGCCGCGCTATCACCTGCGCGACGATTTGGCCAGCGGCAGTCTGCTGCCGCTGTTACCACAATTCCCTTCCACGCCAATGCCGGTATCGCTGTTGTATCCCCGCAGCCGCCAACTTTCACCCCGGGTACGGGTATTTATCGACTGGTTCAGCAAGGTGTTCGCCGCAGGCAACCACTAAAAAACCGCCCATAAGGGCGGTCAATGGCTTACATTGTGCCGTAGTCCAGCGGGACCCAGTTGTAGCCTTCACCCTGCTGATTGAGATAACCCAATCCCGGGAATGACAGATGCGCAGCGCCCACCAGCACACTCTGCCGGGCGCTATCACCAAAGACTCGCAGGCGCTGAGCCACCGCCGCTTTGGCATCGCTGTCGAAACTTATGGCAACGCGCGGATCGGGAAGCTGCACTGCCGCCACATGGATCAGATCGCCAATCACCAGCAGCTTTTTACCTTCGCTCTCGACCAGATAAATACTGTGCCCCGGCGTATGGCCGTGAGTCGCGAACGCACTGATGCCTGGCGACAACTCACCGTCACTGGCGAAAGATTTAAAATGTCCGGCAGCCTGATAAGGTTTGATCGCCGCCATTGCTCTTTCAAACGAAGCTCTGTCTTCGCTTTTCGCCTGCTTCAATCGGCTCTCGCTCAGCCAAAAATCGGCATCCTGCTGACTGGCGCGCACCACCGCATTCGGGAATATCGCCCTGCCGTTTTGCGACAGGCCGCCGAGATGATCCGGATGCAGATGGGTCAGATAAATTTCGTCCACCTGCTGCGGCTGATAGCCGGCGGCCTTCAGGTTGGCCACCAGCTTGCCCAACCCGTCCCCCAGCAACTTGCCGGCGCCAGTATCAATCAGGATCAGCTTACTGCCGGTGTTGATCAGATAGGCATTGACCGAGGTGACCACCGGCAGTTTCTGATGGCGCTCGGCCAGGGCGTTTTCAATCTGCTTTGGCGAGCTGTTAAGCAGCAGTTTTTCCACCGGCAAACGGAGCACACCATCGGACAAGGCGGTGACCTCATAGCTGCCCAGCATGATGCGATAAAAGCCCGGCGCGGGGGTTTTCACCTGTGGCGCAGCGGCCAGAGTTTGCAGCGACATGACGGCCAGCGCCGCCCCCAGCAGGTAACGTTTCCAGAACATAACGACTCCTTATTGTAAATTTGGCAGCGCTAAGTATTGACGCAAAACCCAGAGCCTGCCCGCAAGAGCGATTACACAGGCAAAAAAAATCCCCGCGGGGGCGGGGAAAGGCAAAGAAAACTGAGTTTTTTTTGTTATACGAAGAATTTGGCCAGGACTAACAAAGAGAGTGAGACGTTGATCGCACCGCCGATACGGGTGGCGATCTGGGCAAACGGCATCAGCGACATACGGTTACCGGCAGTCAGGATGGCCACATCACCGGTACCGCCCTGCCCGCTCTGGCAGCAGGAGACAATCGCCACGTCGATCGGGTGCATGCCAATTTTTTTGCCGACGAAGAAACCGGTCGCCACCAGGGTGGAAACGGTGCTGACAATCACCACCAGGTTTTGGAGAGTGAAGGCGTTAACCAGTTCCTGCCATGGGGTGATGGCTACGCCAACGGCAAACAGGATTGGGTAGGTCACCGCCGTGCGGAAGAACTTATACACCACCTGCGAACCTTCCTGAATGCGTGGGGAAACACCGTGTGCCAGCTTCACCGCTACCGCCGCAAACAGCATGCCAACCGGTGCAGGCAGGCCAATCATGCGGTGCAGCAGCATCCCGACCATGTACAGCAGGATGGCCAGCAGCGCGCCACAGGCAATGGTGCTGACATCCACCTTGCCGCTGATTTTATCCACCGCGCTCATTTCGCTGTCACCCTGCTTGCTCGGCATCAGGCTGCCCTCACCGGTCAGGTGCGGGTAGCGTTTACCGAGTTGATTCAGCAAGCCGGCAAGCACAATGGCGGTCAGACTGCCGAGCATCACGATCGGCAAAATACGACCTAACGCCACCCCCTGCTCCATATGCAAAATTGCCGCGTAGCCCATCGACAGCGGGATCGCGCCCTCACCGACGCCCCCGGCCATGATTGGCAAGATCAGGAAGAAGAAGATCTGGAAGGGTTCCAGCCCAAGAGCCATACCAACGGCCATGCCCACCAGCATGCCGGCAATCTCTCCGCACAGCATCGGTACGAAGATGCGCAGGAAGCCCTGGATCAGCACCTGACGATTCATACTCATAATGCTGCCGACGATAATGCAGCAGATATACAGGTACAGAATATTGGTCGACTTATAGAATTTGGTGGTCGACTCCACCACCACATCCGGCAGCAGGCCGTAATGCACCAGTGCGGAAGGAATAAAGGTGGCGCAGATCGCCGCGGCACCCATTTTGCCGATCAGCGGCAGGCGTTTACCGAACTCACCGCAGGCAAAGCCAAAGAAGGCCAGCGTTGCGACCATCACTACGATATCGCTGGGTAATTTCCCTTCCAGGCAATCAAGTAAAATAAGTACGCCGGCCAGAACAAAGAACGGCAACGGAATAATCCCTACTTTGTAGTTATCCAGTATGTGCCACCATTTTTCACGCAACGGTATTTCAGCGGCTTTATCTTTGGCGACGAGGTAAGAATCATCTGTTGTGCTCATAATCTGGCCTCTTATTAGTTTGTTCAGCCATCATAGAGAAACGCACGGATTATCTGCTGTGATTTTGTTCAAAATAAAAAAGGGTTTTTAATGGTGGTTATGGTTTCTATGGTGTTAATTGAGGTTATGTAAAATACAGAGTGGTTTTAATGGTGTTAATGTTATTTTAACTTTAAAAGTTATCAATTTTATTGCAGTCATGAATGCAGCGACCCGCCAAGAATAAACCCGTGGCGGCGATCACAAGTTGATCCGGCGCAATATTACATGAACCCCGACTCATGATAGGGTAAGCGCTCAGGATTTCTCAGGGTGCCTCCCAGACCATGCGCATAAAACTCTCATTTCAAATCAAGCTATTCCTGTGCCTGGTCGCTTTCTCCTGCCTGCTGCTGAGCTTTATTGGCGCCTATACCTACTATCAGCTCGATGCCCAGTTGCACCGCGATCTCGGCGCGCGAGCGCAGGTGCAGGCAAGAGAGATTGCCCTGATCCCCTCGCTGGTCAGCGCGGTGGAAAAAAACGACCCGGTAAAAATCGCCGAGCTGATGAAAAAAATACGCGCCAGCAGCGATGCCAGCTATATCGTGATCGGCGATAAACAAACCCGGCATCTTTACCATTCTGAATATACCAACCGTGTCGGTACCCCAATGGTCGGGGGCGATAATAAAGAGGTTTTGGAAGGGAAAAGTATTATTTCCATCCGCAAAGGTGGCATCGGCATTTCATTGCGCAGTAAAGCGCCAATTATGGATGAGCATAATAACGTCATCGGCATTGTTTCGGTCGGCTATCTGAAATCCCATATCGACAATCTGAATGCCAGAACCCTGACGCAAATCGTCGGATCCATTGTGTTGTTATTAATCGCCCTGTTTGTTTTTTCCTGGCTGTTGTCGAAGAATTTAAAACGCCAGATGTTCTGGCTGGAACCCAAAGAAATTGCGCTACTGGTGCGTCAGCAAAAAGCCTTGCTGGAGGCCATCTATGAAGGCGTCATCGCCGTCGACCCGCAACTGCGGATCATCACCATCAACCACGCGGCGCGTGAACTGCTGGAGCTGCGCCAGCCTGCCGCCGCGCTGATGGGCCGCAATATCGGCGAGATTATCCAGTCACAGCCGGACTTCTTCGGCGCTTCCCAGTTGGGGCACGACACTCACGACGAGGTTTGTCGCTTTAACCACGTGCGGGTTATCGCCAGCCGGGTGCGTATTATGCAGGAGCAAGAGCTGCAGGGCTGGGTGATCAGCTTCCGCGACAAGAACGATATCAATACCCTGAGCAGCCAGCTCAGTCAGGTCAAACGCTACGCTGACAACCTGCGCATCATGCGCCATGAGCAGCTTAACTGGACTGCCACCCTGGCCGGGCTGTTGCATATGCAGCGCTACGACGAGGCGATCCGCTATGTGGAGGCTCAATCGGAAGGCGCGCAAGAAATTCTCGACTTTATTTCGCAGCGTTTCAGCTCGGCGGCACTCTGTGGTTTGCTGTTGGGCAAGTACTCCAGCGCCAGGGAAAAAGGCGTTGAGCTGCGCTTCGATCCCGCCTGCCAGCTACGGCAAATTCCGGCGGCGCTGAATGAAACCGAACTGATGTCGATCATCGGCAATTTGCTGGATAATGCGGTAGACGCTACGCTGCATTGCGCCGAGCCACACGAGGCGGTAGAACTCTATATTAGCGATATCAGCAATGAGCTGGTGATTGAAGTGGCCGATCGCGGTATCGGCATTGCGCCCGAGGTGCGCGATACGCTGTTCGAGCAAGGCGTCACCACCAAAGAAGATAAAGGTGACCACGGCATCGGCCTGCATTTGGTCGCCAGCCACGTAGCGCAGGCGCATGGCAGTATAGAAGTGTCGGACAACGAGCCGCACGGGGCCATTTTTTCTTTATTTATCCCTAAAACCTTATAACCCGTTTCGAGCACCCGAATGATGCAACCAGAAGCACTGGACGTTTTGATCGTGGAAGATGAGCCGCAGTTGGCCACGCTGCACGCCGAGTTTATCGAGCAAAACTTTGCTCTGCGGGTGGTGGCTTATGCCGCCACGCTGGCCGAGGCCAGAGCCAAGGTCAACGCCCACCAGCCGCGGTTGATCCTGCTGGATAACTTTTTGCCGGACGGCCAGGGCATCGAACTGATGGAAGAAGCTGCGGTGAAAAACCCCGGCTGTTCGGTGATCTTCATTACCGCCGCCAGCGATATGAACACCTGCAGCCAGGCGATCCGCAACGGTGCCTTCGACTACATCATCAAACCGGTGTCCTACAAGCGGCTGCGCAACTCGCTGGAGCGTTTTATGCAGTTTGTTCAAACCCAGCGCACCTTTAAGGTGATCGACCAAAGCAACGTCGACGCGCTGTATAACCTGCAATCCAAACAGTTCTCCAGCGAACCCAGTGCCAAGGGCATTGAAACCAATACGCTGGAGTTGGTGCAGGCGCTGTTTATCGAACAGCCGGAGGCGGCGCACGCGGTGGAAGACGTGGTCAAACAGGTGGGTATCAGCAAAACCACCGCCCGGCGCTATCTGGAATATTGCGTCGCTACCCAGTTCGTGCGCGTAGAGATGATGTACGGCAATATCGGTCATCCACGCCGCCTGTATCGCAAGGCTTAATCTGACATCTGGCTGTCATATTAAGCGGATAATATGACTGCGACGATATCCCCTCGATATCGGCACCTGTCGTTGAAATTAATGAAATACTGATGACTTTTACCCGGCCTATGGTCGGGTTTTTTATTGTCTGAATTCAGTGCCGAACGGGGAAATAACAAGATTATTGCAGCAGGATTATTTTTACCTAAAACCAAGAGTTTAAGGCGAATATCAGATTCAAATAATTGAATATCCACCCCACTACCATAGCCAATCGAAATGTTGATGTAAATCGCTAATATCCCATTCATCGGACATTGAGGGTTGTCTCAGATATTCACTGTGTTAGGGTATAGGCGACTATTATTTTCTATTGGGACATTTTTTATCGTTTGATAATTCATCAGAGGAAACAGCAAATTGCATGGCAATTAAACTCGAAGTAAAGAACCTGTATAAGATATTTGGCGAACATCCGGATCGCGCATTCAAACTGATTGAGAAAGGTCTGACAAAAGATCAACTGCTTGAAAAAACCGGGTTATCACTAGGCGTAAAAGACGCCTCTCTGGCCATTGAAGAAGGCGAGATATTCGTCATCATGGGGCTTTCCGGTTCAGGAAAATCCACCCTGGTACGCCTTCTCAATCGTCTGATAGAACCCACCCGCGGCCAGGTGCTGATTGACGGTGAAGATATATCGAAAATATCCGACAGCGCACTGCGCACCGTACGTCGAAATAAGATCAGCATGGTGTTTCAATCATTCGCTTTAATGCCACATATGAATGTGTTGAATAACACCGCATTCGGTATGGAATTAGCCGGTATTCCGCCGCAGGAACGTCAGGAAAAAGCCCTCGAGGCCCTGCGTCAGGTCGGACTGGAGAATTATGCTCATTCTTATCCCGATGAACTTTCAGGTGGGATGCGTCAGCGCGTGGGATTAGCCCGTGCCATGGCTAATAATCCGGATATATTATTGATGGATGAAGCCTTCTCAGCACTTGATCCATTAATCCGTACCGAAATGCAGGATGAACTGGTCAAATTACAGGCCCAACATCAGCGTACCATCGTCTTTATTTCCCATGATTTGGACGAAGCGATGCGTATTGGCGATCGTATTGCCATTATGCAGGGCGGTGAGGTGATTCAGGTCGGTACGCCGGAGGAAATATTAAATAATCCGGCCAACGATTATGTACGCACCTTCTTCCGTGGCGTAGATGTCAGCCATGTTTTCAGCGCCAAGGATATCGCCAAGCGTCGTCCGGTCGCGCTTATTCGTAAAACCCCCGGTTTTGGTCCGCGCTCAGCGTTACAGCTGCTGCGGGATGAAGACCGCGATTATGGTTATGTTGTTGAACGCGGAAAGAAATTTATCGGCGTGGTGTCGGTAGATTCACTCAAGCAGGCGCTGGCGGCCAATCTGACGCTGGATGACGCCCTGCTGGAAGCTCCCGCCCCGGTACCGGCCGACATGCCGCTAAGCGAACTGATTTCATTGGTCGCTCTGGCACCTTGCGCGGTACCTGTGGTCTGCGAAGAAAACAACTATATCGGAATTATTTCCAAGGCCATGCTGCTGCAGGCCCTGGATAAAGAGGGCCCAACGAATGAGTGATACTACACAGGATCCATGGGCCACTGCGCCTGCCGACGCCGGTGCCAGTGCCGCACCGGCCACTGACGCTGCAAATTCAGCGGCTCCCGCCGGCGATGCCTGGTCGAGCGCGCCGCCACCGGCAAGCCATGACGCCGCCAGTCAGGCCGCTCAGGGCGCCGACTGGCTGAATAGCGCACCGGCCCAGCCGGAGCATTTCAACCTGCTCGATCCGTTCCACAAGACCTGGGTGCCGTTTGACTCCTGGGTCACCCACGGCATTGATTGGCTGGTGCTGCACTTTCGCCCGCTGTTCCAGGGGATCCGCGTACCGGTCGACTTTATCCTCAGCGGTTTTCAACAACTGCTGCTGGGCATGCCGGCACCGATCGCCATTTTGCTGTTCTCGCTGATTGCCTGGCAGCTCTCCAGCCTCGGTATGGGTGCAGCCACTCTGGTCTCGCTGATAGCCATCGGCGCTATTGGTGCCTGGTCGCAGGCCATGGTGACGCTGGCGCTGGTATTGACCGCCCTGTTCTTCTGTATCGTCATCGGCTTACCGCTCGGCATCTGGCTGGCGCGCAGCAAGCACGCCGGCAAGGTCATACGGCCGTTATTGGACGCCATGCAAACCACGCCGGCCTTCGTCTATCTGGTGCCGATCGTCATGCTGTTCGGTATCGGTAACGTGCCGGGGGTGGTGGTTACCATTATCTTCGCCCTGCCGCCCATCGTGCGGTTGACCATTCTGGGCATTAAGCAGGTGCCGGAAGATCTGATTGAAGCCGCTGAATCCTTTGGTGCCAGCCCGCGCCAACTGCTGTTTAAAGTGCAGTTGCCATTGGCGATGCCGACCATTATGGCCGGGGTAAACCAAACGCTGATGCTGGCACTGTCGATGGTGGTGATCGCCTCGATGATCGCCGTCGGCGGTCTGGGCCAGATGGTGCTGCGCGGTATCGGTCGCCTCGATATGGGGCTGGCCGCCGTCGGCGGGGTCGGTATCGTGATCCTGGCGATTATTCTCGACCGTCTCACCCAGTCGCTGGGGCGCGATCGCCGCAGTAAAGGCATGGGGCGTTGGTACGCACACGGCCCCATCGGCCTGGTCACCCGGCCCTTCATCAAAAAGCCTTAATTGCCCTGCCCCCGGCCAGCGTCGGGGGCACCGATAAAATCGAAGGAACCACTATGCGCTCGACAGGAATTTGGGCTTTGGCCCTGACTTCATTGCTTGGCACACAGGCGTTCGCCGTCGAACTTCCCGGCAAAGGCGTCACGGTTAAACCCTTGCAAAGCACCCTCGCCGAAGAAAGCTTTCAGACCGAGCTGGTCAACCGTGCGCTGACCCAGCTGGGCTATAACGTCCAGCCGACCGCCGAGGTGGAATACAACATTGCCTACACCTCAATCGCTTCCGGTGACGCCACCTATATGGCGGTGAACTGGGATCCGCTGCAAACCGACATGTACCAAAGCGCCGGCGGCGACAAAAAGTTTTATCGCCAGGGCGCCTATATCACTAATGCAGCGCAAGGTTATCTGATTGACAAGAAAACCGCCGATAAATACCACATCAGCGATATTTCGCAGTTGAAAGATCCCAAGCTGGCCAGGCTGTTTGACGCCGACGGTGACGGCAAGGCCGATCTGGCCGGTTGTGAGCCTGGCTGGGTGTGCGGCAGCGCGATCAACACGCATATCAAAACCTATGGCCTGAGCAACACGGTTACTCAGAACCAGGGTAACTACTCCGCCATCATCGCCGACACCCTGACCCGCTATAAACAGGGCAAACCGGTGCTGTACTTCACCTGGACGCCGTACTGGGTCAGCGACGAGCTGGTGCCCGGCCGCGATGTGGTCTGGTTGACCGTGCCGTTCTCCGCCAGTCCGGGTTCGTTGAAAGACAAGGATACCGCGTTGTCGAACGGCAAAAATTACGGCTTCTTCGTCAATAACGAGCATATCGTCGCCAACAAGCAATGGGCGCAGGCCAACCCGGCGGCGGCCAAGCTGTTCGCCATCATGAAGCTGCCGTTGGCGGACGTAAATGCGCAGAACCTGCGGATGCACAAGGGCGAGAACAGCGCCGACGATATACAACGCCACGTAGACGGCTGGATTAAAGCCCACCAGGCCACTTTTGACGGCTGGGTCAGCACCGCTGCGGCGGCAGCGAAATAATCCCGACGTGCCGGAAATCCCGGCTTCATAACATAAAAAAGGTATTTCACTATGCGCACTACAGGAATCTGGGCGGTTGCCCTCACCACATTGATTAGCTCACAGGCGGTTTCCGCCGCGGACTTGCCGGGTAAAGGCATTAGCGTTCAGCCGGTGCAAAGCACCATATCTGAAGAAACCTTCCAGACGCTGCTGGTCAGCAAGGCGCTGGAAAAGTTGGGCTATGACGTCAAGGACACCCGTGAAGTGGACTATAACGTCGCCTACACTTCTATCGCCTCTGGCGACGCAACCTTCCTGGCGGTGAACTGGGATCCGCTGCACGCCGATCAGTACAAGGCCGCCGGCGGTGACGCCAAGTTTTACCGTGAAGGGGTTTATGTCAACGGCGCGGCGCAGGGTTATCTGATCGACAAAAAAACCGCCGATAAATACCACATCACCAACGTTGAGCAGTTGAAAGACCCGAAGATCGCCAAGTTGTTTGACACCAACGGTGACGGCAAGGCCGACCTGACCGGTTGTACGCCGGGCTGGGGCTGTGAGGCGGCGATTAACCACCACATCAAGGCCTACGGCCTGGATAAGACCGTCGAGCACAACCAGGGCAACTACGCGGCGATGATTGCCGATACCATTACTCGCTACAAGGAAGGCAAACCGGTGCTGTATTACACCTGGACGCCATACTGGGTGAGCGACGTGCTGGTACCGGGTCGTGACGTCGTCTGGTTGCAGGTGCCGTTTTCCGCCATGCCGGGCGAAATGAAAGATATGGATACCAAACTGCCAAACGGTGCCAACTATGGGTTCCCGGTGAACACCATGCGCATCGCCGCCAACAAGAAATGGGCCGAAGCCAACCCGGCAGCCGCAAAGCTGTTTGCCATCATGAAACTGCCGATTAGCGACGTGAATGCGCAGAACCTGCGGATGCATGAAGGTCAGGCGTCAGAAGCCGATATCCAGGGCCACGTTAATGGCTGGATCAAGGCGCATCAGGCCACCTTTGACGGTTGGGTGAAAACCGCCGCCGAAGCCGCGAAGAAGTAATAACACCGGGGCGCAGTTCACCACTGCGCCCCGTTCTATTCATTCAGCAATAGCTATCCCACTAAACTGCAAAAACCGCTCGGCGGTTCTGGACAGCGGCTGCGGCCATACGCAGTACACCTGTCGCCGCGGACCATCCTCGATCGGGATCGACACCAGCGAACTCAAACGCTGCGCCGTCGAAATGGGCACAATGCCTGCCGCCAACCCACGCCGCACCAGATTTTCCAGCCATTCGATATGGTCAATTTCAAAACTGACATGCCGCTTGATACCTGCCGCCTGAAACGCACGGTCGGTCTGCCGCCGGGCACCGGTCCCGCTGTAAAAGTCCACCAGCGGCACTTCTGACAGGGTTTGCAGATTGACCCGTTGACGACTGGCCAGCGGATGCTGCGTCGCCACCAGCGCAACCAGCGGCTCATCGGTTAGCTGCCGATGCGACACCGGCAGCATATCAATATCCCCCGGCCAGAGACCGACAAACGCCACGTCCGTCTTTTGTTGGCGGACGTCTTCCAGCAATGCTTCGCTCATGCCCACGTACAGCCGGATATTCACCGCCGGATAATGGCGATGAAAGTTGCCCAGTTTTTCGGTCAGATCAATCGCGTTTATGGTTGAAATAGTGCCGATGGTCAGGGTGCCGGATACCGTGCCGCTGGCGGCAACCACCTCTTCCACCAGCGCCTGTTTCGCCGCCAGCAGCCGTTGCGCCGGTTGAATAAACGCCTGCCCGGCGGTGGTCAGCCTGACCCGCCGCGAGGTGCGTTCGAACAATGTACAGCCCAGCTCCTCTTCCAGTTTGGCGATCTGGTGGCTAAGGGCAGACTGCACCGTATGGCAGCGCTGCGCCGCCCGGGTAAAGCTCTGCTCTTCGGCTACCGCCAACGCAAAGCGTATCTGTTTCAGGTTCATGGCATCTATCGCAAAATGAGATTGATCAAATGAAAATTATACATTGGATTCGCCGGCTGTCGTGCCCGATACTTCGGCTAACTTTTCCCTGTGATTAATATCTTATGAGCCAACAACATTCACAGCCGGGTCTCAGCCCGGCGCTGATCGTGCTGATCGCCATCGCCACCGGTCTGGCGGTCGCCAGTAACTATTATGCCCAGCCGCTGCTGGAAACCATCGCCCAGAACTTCGATTTATCGGTCAATCAGGCCGGCTTTATCGTCACTGCCGCCCAGTTGGGCTACGCCGTTGGCCTGCTGTTGCTGGTGCCACTCGGCGATATGTTTGAACGCCGCGGCCTGATCGTCTTTATGACGCTGCTGGCGGCGGGCGGCATGCTGATCACCGCCAGTTCCACGACCTTGCCGATGATGATCCTCGGGACCGCGCTCACCGGGCTGTTCTCGGTGGTGGCGCAAATTCTGGTGCCACTGGCGGCCACCCTGGCCCATCCGGAAAAACGCGGCAAAACCGTCGGCATTATCATGAGCGGCCTGCTGCTCGGCATTCTGTTGGCGCGCACCGTAGCCGGAGCGCTGGCGTCACTCGGCGGCTGGCGCACCATCTACTGGGTCGCCAGCGTGCTGATGATCCTGATGGCATTGATCCTGTGGCGCGCACTGCCGCGTTACAAGCAGCATTCGGGGCTGAATTACCCGCAGTTGCTGAAATCGATCTTCACCCTGTTTTGCGGGACCCCGCTGCTGCGTACCCGCGCGATACTCGGGGCGCTGTCGTTCGCCAACTTCAGCGTGCTGTGGACTTCGATGGCCTTTTTACTGGCGGCTCCACCGTTTGGTTATTCCGAAGGGGTGATTGGTCTGTTTGGCCTGGTCGGCGCTGCCGGCGCATTGGCGGCTTCACGCGCCGGGCATTTGGCGGATCAGGGTAAGGCCGGTTTAACCACCAGCGTGGGCCTGGTCCTGCTGCTGCTGTCCTGGATACCCATCGCTTTCGCTAAACAATCCCTGTGGGCGTTGATCGCCGGTATCCTGATCCTCGACCTGGCCGTGCAGGCCGTACACGTCACTAACCAGAGCGTGATTTACCGCATTATGCCGGAAGCGCGCAACCGCCTGACCGCCGGCTACATGACCAGCTATTTCATCGGGGGTGCACTCGGCTCACTGCTGTCTGCCTCGGCCTATCAACATGCGGGTTGGACCGGCGTTGCCGTGGCCGGGGGCGTTTTGTGCCTGCTCAACCTGCTGACCTGGTGGCGCGGCAAGCACCACGATCCGCAAGGACCGGCGACAATCTGATTAGCAAGCGAATAGTCATATCGGGAATTTATTAGCGCCGCAGGGTATAAACATTACTCACTCTCTGGTAATGTTCTGCAGATGAACTATTGATCTCTATATCCTGCGACACTAATAAAAATGCAAAGCCAAGCTGCAGAAAACCTCAATCCCCCAGCCGTCAGTTCTACCTTCACCCACGGCATCGTCGACAGTTTACCGATCGTCATCGGCTATGTGCCGGTGGCCTTTGCCTTTGGCCTGAGCGCCGTTAAGCTGGGGTTCTCCCCACTGGAGAGCATCTTCTTTTCCTGCATTATCTATGCAGGCGCCAGCCAGTTCGTGATCACCGCCCTGCTGAGCGCCGGCATGTCGCTGTGGGTTTCCGCGCTGACCGTGATGGCCATGGATATACGGCATCTGCTGTATGGCCCCGCTCTGCGCCACCGCATCGTCTCACGCATGTCGGCCGGTAAAACCGCACTCTGGGCCTTCGGCCTGACCGACGAAGTGTTCGCCGCCGCTACCGCCAAACTGATGCGCAATAACCGCAGCTGGAGCGAGAACTGGATGCTCGGCATTTCACTGTGCTCCTGGCTGTCGTGGGTAGCGGGCACCGCCATCGGAGCGCTGTTCGGTAACGGGCCGCTGGAGCAATACCCGGTGATTGAGGCCTCGTTGTCCTTTATGCTGCCGGCGCTGTTCCTCAGCTTCCTGCTGGCCGCCTTCAGGCGTCCACAAAGCCTGACCATCGTCGCCGCACTGGCTGGCGCGCTGCTTGGCGTGGTGCTGTTTTCCATTCCCGTCGCCATTTTAGCCGGCATCAGCGCCGGCTGTATTGCCACCCTGTTCCAACCCACCGCAACGGAGGCCATCGATGAACACTGATGTGGTGGTGATTGGCCTGGTGGTCGGTTGCGCGAATTATCTGTTCCGTTACTTGCCCCTACGCCTGGCTCCGGCGCGTGCCCAACCGGGCATTAAACGCGGTAAAACCGCGCTGTTGCTCGACAGCATTGGTATCGCCTCCATTTGCGCACTGTTGGTGGTGTCCAGCACGCCGGTGGTGATGCGCGAACCGGACAAGCTGTGGCCGACGCTGGTCGGCTTCGCCGCCCTGGGCCTGTGCTTTTACCGTAGCAAAAGCATCATTCTGTCTACCTTGATCGGTGCGCTCGCCTTTGGCATCACGTTAAAAATATTTATGATTTTCGGTCCTGCCAGCCTTTGATTTTATCCGTCATCCCCATTCTGAGCTGTCGCTCGTGAATGGGCCGTTGACAAATAACTTACAAATGACACGAATTGCTAAATTATTCGCACGGCTGAAGATTTACATTATTAATCACTATCGTTACTATCTCGAACGAAATTAATGAGGCCCCAAATTATGGAAAGCTCGTTTACTCCCATTGAACAAATGCTTAATTTCCGCGCAAAACGTCAGAAAGATTTTCCTTATCAGGAAATTCTGCTGACCCGGCTGTGCATGCACATGCAAAGCAAGCTGCTGGAAAACCGCAATAAAATGCTCAAGGCACAAGGGATTAACGAAACACTGTTTATGGCGCTGATTACTCTGGATGCGCAGGAGAATCACAGCATCCAGCCTTCTGAGCTAAGCTCTGCTCTGGGCTCGTCACGCACCAATGCCACGCGGATTGCCGATGAACTGGAAAAACGCGGCTGGATTGAACGCCGGGAAAGCGACCATGACCGTCGTTGCCTGCATCTGCACATGACGCCGCAGGGAGAAGAGTTTCTCAACCAACTGCTGCCACCGCAGCACAAATGTCTGCATTTCCTGTGGTCCACGCTGAACGATGATGAACAGCAACAGCTTGAACAGCTGACACGCAAGCTGTTAACGCGTCTGGACCAGATGGAAGTTTCAGGACAGTTATCCCAATAATTTCTGTTCAGGTAACCTACTATGCGATCCCCGTTTAACTGGAGATTCACCCCGCTGTTCGCCGTATTGCTGCTGGCCGGGTGCGCTTCTACCGACAATATTGCCCCGCAGTCCACCTTGATGGACCCGCAGAGCCTGCAATTGTCACAGCCGAAAGTCAGCTCGCTGAACGTTAGCCCACAGTGGTGGCGCTCGCTTAACGATCCACAGCTCGACAGTCTGATGACCCAGACGCTGCAAAGCTCACCGACGCTGAGACAAGCCGCCGGGCGCGTGCGCGAAGCGCAAAGTGTGATGGGTGAAGCCAGTGCAGCCAACGGCCCGAATCTGGATCTGAACGCCAGCAGCAACCGCCAGAAAGTCCCGCAAAACGTCAACATGGGATTGGGCTATCCACATAAGCCGATCTACGAGAGCTCCAACTCGCTGGGGCTGAATCTGGCCTATGAATTTGACTGGTGGGGTAAATACCGCAATCAGGTTAACGCCGCCAAGGCGCAGGTCGATGCGGCCCGCGCCGAGCAGGAACAGGCTGCGCTGACGTTAACCAGCTCGGTGGCCTCCGCCTATTTCCAGCTGCAGAGCAATTTCGCGCTGGAAAAACTGCTGCAACAGGAAGTCGACAACAACCAACGCCTGACGGATTTGCGCCAACAACAATATAAAGCCGGCATCACCGGTGTTGATGTTCCGCAACAAAGCCAGGCGCAGGCCGACGGTGCCAAGCAGCAGATCCTGCAACTGCAGTCGCAGATTGAACAACTAAGACACCAGTTGGCCGCGCTGGCTGGCCAGGGCCCAAGCGCGATGCAGCATCTGCGTCCGGTGGCTCTGCCCGCCAGTAATCTGATGGCGCCAAAAGGTGAACTGACCGCCGATCTGCTGGGCAAACGCCCGGATATCGCCGCGCAGCGTCAGTTGGTCGAGTCTTACAACCAACGCGTCAGCGCCGCCCGCAAGGAATTTTACCCCAGCCTGACCATTTCAGCCTTTGCCGGCCTGACTACCACCAACACCAGTGGGACCAGCCCGAATCTGTTTGAAGCGGCCAGCCAGGCCTGGAACGTGATGCCGGCGATTTCATTGCCGATCTTCCACGCCGGTGCGCTGCGCAGCAAACTGGGTGAGGAGTCCGCGCTGTATGACCAGGCGGTGGAGTCCTATAACCAAACCATCCTGAATGCCGTGCAGGAAACCGCCGATGCCATCACCGTCCAACAAAGCACTGCGCAACAGCAGCTGCAGGCGGCATCTGCGTCCCAATCGATGCAACAGGTGTACCGCGTCGCTAACGCTCGATACCAGGCAGGGATTATCGGGCGCGACCAGTTGTTAACCAGCCAGACGCAGCTCTTGCAGCAGCAACAGGCGGAACTGAATGCCAACAGCAACTTGCTGCAGGCGAAGATAGGACTGATCCGTGCGCTGGGCGGTGGCTATCAGGCCCCGGTCGCTGCGGATTCAAAAGCATAATAAAATAGAGAGCTTGGAGAACACCATGAGCGCAAGCGCGGAGACTCAGACCCCGCCACAACCTGTCGGCAAAAAGAAGCAGCGCAAGTTTTGGCTGCTGTTGATGACGGTTATTTTCGTTGTTATTGGGGTGGCATATTTAGTGTATTGGTTCCTGGTGTTGCGTCATCATCAGGAAACGGACGACGCCTATGTGTCCGGTAACCAGGTGCAGATCATGGCCCAGGTGAACGGTAGCGTTAACAGCGTCAACTTCGACAATACCGACTACGTGAAGCAGGGGGATGTGCTGCTCACGCTGGATCCGACCGATGCCGAACAGGCGCTTGAACGCGCCAAAACCGGCCTGGCCAACAGCGTGCGTCAGACCCACCAGCTGATCATCAACAGCAAGCAGTATCAGGCCAACATTGCCCTGCGCAAGTCTGACCTGAGCAAGGCGGAGAACGATCTGAAGCGCCGCGTGGTACTGGGCAGCCTTGACGCCATCGGCCGCGAAGAACTGCAACATGCGCGTGATGCGGTCGACAGCGCCAAAGCGGCACTGGAAGTGGCAGTTCAGCAATACAACGCCAACCAGGCGATGGTGCTGAACACCCCGCTGGAGCAACAGCCGGCTATCCAACAGTCCGCTGCGCAAATGCGTGACGCCTGGCTGGCGCTGCAACGTACCAAAATCATCAGCCCGATCACCGGCTATGTGTCCCGTCGCAGCGTACAGGTTGGCGCGCAAATCGCCGCCGGTTCCCCGCTGATGGCGGTGGTGCCTGCCGATCACATCTGGGTGGACGCCAACTTCAAAGAAACCCAGATCGCCAATATGCGCATCGGTCAGTCGGCCACCGTGGTCAGTGATATTTACGGTGACGACGTGGTGTACAGCGGCAAAGTGGTCGGTATCGATATGGGCACCGGCAGCGCCTTCTCTCTGCTGCCTGCGCAGAATGCTACCGGTAACTGGATCAAGGTGGTTCAGCGCCTGCCGGTACGTATTGAACTGGATGCCAAGCAAATCGCCGATCATCCGCTGCGTATCGGTCTGTCGACGCTGGTGAAAGTGGACACCACTAACCTGGACGGCCGCGTGCTGTCTGACGTGGTGCGTGACAAGCCGTTGTATCAGACCGACGCGCTGGCGTTGAACCTGGCACCGGTTAACCAGATGATCGCCGACGTGATCCATGCGAATGCCGGCTAAGCGCGTGGGAGGCTACCTTGGCACAGAAACCGCTTGAAGGTGCCCAGCTCGCCTGGATGACGGTCGCGCTCGCCATGGCGACCTTTATGCAGGTGCTGGACTCCACCATTGCCAACGTGGCGATCCCGACCATCGCGGGTAACCTCGGGTCTTCCAACTCGCAGGGTACCTGGGTGATCACCTCGTTTGGCGTGGCGAACGCTATCTCGATCCCGATCACCGGCTGGCTGGCGAAGCGCGTCGGTGAAGTGCGGCTGTTCCTTTGGTCCACCGCACTGTTCGTGCTCGCTTCCTGGCTGTGCGGCATCTCCAACAGCCTGGGCATGCTGATCTTCTTCCGCGTGATCCAGGGCGTGGTCGCGGGGCCACTGATCCCGCTGTCGCAAAGTCTGTTGCTGAACAACTATCCGCCCGCCAAGCGAGCAATGGCCCTGGCGCTATGGTCGATGACGGTGATCGTCGCGCCAATATTCGGGCCTATCCTCGGCGGTTATATCAGTGATAACTATCACTGGGGCTGGATCTTCTTCATCAATATTCCAATTGGCGCCGTAGTGATCCTGGTGGCGATGTCGACGTTGAAAGGCAGGGAAACCAAAACCGAGATCAAACCGATCGATACCATCGGTCTGGTGCTGTTGATCGTCGGTATTGGTTCGCTGCAGGTGATGCTCGATCAGGGCAAGGAGCTGGACTGGTTCAACTCCACCGAAATAATAGTGCTAACGGTGGTGGCGGTAGTCGCGCTGGTGTTCCTGATCATCTGGGAACTGACGGACGACCACCCGGTGGTGGATCTGTCGCTGTTCAAGTCGCGCAACTTTACCGTCGGCTGCCTGTGTATCAGCCTGGCCTATATGCTGTACTTCGGCGCCATCGTGCTATTGCCGCAGCTGCTGCAGGAGGTGTATGGCTATACCGCCACCTGGGCGGGGCTGGCTTCGGCGCCAATCGGGTTGATACCGGTATTGCTGTCGCCGATCATCGGCAAGTTCGGTAACCGGCTCGACATGCGACGGCTGGTGACCTTCAGCTTCATTATGTATGCCGTGTGCTTTTACTGGCGCGCCTATACGTTTGAACCGGGAATGGACTTTGGCGCTTCGGCCTGGCCGCAGTTTGTCCAGGGCTTCGCCATTGCCTGCTTCTTTATGCCATTGACCACCATTACGCTGTCCGGCCTGCCGCCGGAGCGTATGGCGGCGGCATCGAGCCTGTCGAACTTTACCCGTACGCTGGCGGGTTCGATCGGGACGTCGATCACCACCACGCTGTGGACTCAGCGCGAGTCGCAACACCACTCGCAGCTGGCGGAGTTTGTGAATCCTTACAGCCCGCAGTCGCAGGACATGTACCGGCAACTGGAACAGATTGGCATGAGCAAGCAGCAGGCGTCGGCCTATATCGCCAACGAGATCACCGCGCAGGGGCTGATTATCTCGGCTAACGAGATATTCTGGCTGTCCGCTGGGGTGTTCCTGGTCCTGCTGGCGCTGGTCTGGGTGGCGAAACCGCCATTCAGCTCCGGCGGTGGGGGCGGCGGCGCTCACTAAACAGTAGAAAGCAAAACGGGCACCCCAGGGTGCCCGTTTTTTTATAAAATATTATGTATACCCTATGAATTTCAAGTTGTAGCTAGGCGACCAACTCACTCATCCCCAGGCGCTTACTCTAGTAAGTAACTGGGGTGAGTTAGTGCAGGTAACAACGCTGCGGCTTGAAAGGCGACGGGTATATTAGGCCTGGTTTTGACGCCACCAGTCAGCCAGCAAAATGCCGGTCGCGACCGATACGTTCAGGCTTTCCACCTTGCCGGTACCGCCGATAGACACGTTCATGTCGCCCTGCTGCCAGGCACTGTCGCTCAGGCCGTCACGTTCCTGGCCGAGTACCAGTACCATTTTGGCCGGCAGTTTAGCCTGCGCCAACGGAGTCCCTTTGTGGCTCGAGGTGGTGACGATGGCGTAACCCGCCTTGCGGAAGGTATCCAGCACCGACAGGAAGTCATCGGCGTTAATTGCCTTGATGTGTTCCGCGCCGCCTTCGGCCGTACGCACCGCAGCACCTGATTCCAGCACCGCCGGATCCTGCAGCAACACGCCGTTCACGCCAAAGTGAGCGCAAGAACGCACGATAGCACCCAGGTTGTGCGGGTTGCCTACTTCTTCCAGCGCCAGCACGCAGTCTTTCGCCGGGGCTTCTTTCAGATAGGTTTGCGCATCCAGACCCTGACGCTTTTTAATCAGGAAGCAGACGCCGCCGTGGTGTTCGGTGCCGGAAGCTTTGGCCAGCTCTTCTTCATCCACCACGTGATAGGCTTTGCGGTTTGCCGCCATCCAGCGCAGTGCTTCACGAAAACGTGGCGTGACCGACTGTACGAACCAGGCGCGGACGATAGCGTCCGGACGGCTGGCAAACAGGGCCTGACAGGCGTTTTCACCGTAAACGCGGGTTTCTTCCGCACGCTGACGACGCAACTGCTCTGGATCGATAAAGCTCTTGCCGCTGATGCCGCCGTGATCAAACGCCGGCTCTTCTTCCGGGCCACGTGACACGGTTTTCCACGGCGAATCATAACCGCCACGGTCTTCATTGTGCGCTGGACGGCGAGGACGATCGCTTTCACTGCGGCGGGAATCAGAGCCAGAGCCACGGCGATCGTTATTACCGCGCGGCTTGTCCTGACCGGTACGGCCCGAAGAGCGCGCACCGTCTGCCGGACGGCCTTTGCCGGCCGGACGCTTATTCTTGTTACGGTCGTCGCTGTTGTTGTCGTCGTCACTGCGGACGTACATCACTTTAACTTTACCGTTCTTGCCACTAAATGAATCGTTCATTTTCTTCTCCACCAACGCGCAGGGCGCGAAGATTACCTGATGTTGGGGTGCTAAGCCACCTACTTGCGCTAAAAGCTAACAACTATCGTATTCATCGAACAAACCTCTTTGTCCATTGCCCTACTTTTAACGATAATAAGCAGCATTAAAGATACATATCCGCAACCCGAGTGCGGCATGTCGTGCATTCTCAGTATCCGAGGTCATCATGAATACAGTTTGTCCAGCTTGTAATGCCACCAACCGCGTGCCTGAAGAACGAGTGGCTGACGGCGCGAAATGCGGCCGTTGCGGCCATGCGCTCTTTGACGGCGAGGTGATCAACGCCACCGCCGCCACACTGGACTCGTTGTTGCAGGATGGCCTGCCAGTGGTGGTCGATTTTTGGGCGCCGTGGTGCGGCCCCTGCGTCAGTTTTGCCCCGATCTTTGAAGACGTCGCAGAAGAGCGCGCCGGCAAAGTTCGCTTCGTTAAAGTCAACACCGAGGCAGAACCCGAACTGAGCGCCCGTTTCCGCATCCGCAGCATTCCAACCATTATGCTGTTCCGCGAAGGGAAAATGGTCGACATGCTCAACGGTGCCATGCCGAAAACGCCGTTCGATAACTGGCTCAATGAACTAGTTTAACGCAGAAAGTCTATACCCGTCGCCTTTCAATAGGCGGTGTTGTCCATTGCCCGTGACACCGCCGTGACGCAATCCAGCCCGAACGCTCCCGTCGGGCTTTTTTCTGCGTTACAATAGCGGTTTTCCCCGAGATCTTTATGACCGACAACGCCGTCCTTCGCCTGCGCCAATTTCGCCTGGAACGCTCTACCCGCCCTTTTCTGGCGCGTGGCAACCGCGTACCGCGTTGTCAGGGCTGCCTGCTACCCCATAAAAACTGCCTGTGTGACAGTATCCGGCCACAGCCTGCCGCCAGCCGTTTTTGCCTGATCATGTTTGGTGCAGAACCGCTGAAACCGAGCAATACCGGCCGACTGATCGCCGATATTCTGCCGGAAACCCAGGCATTTCTTTGGTCACGCACCGAGGTTGACCCTGCCCTGCTGGCAGCGATTAACGATCCCGAACGCCAGCCTTACGTGGTGTTTCCCGCGTCCTATGCCGCCCCCGAGCGGCCGGTGTTCAGCGAATTGCCTGCCGGTGGCAAACCGCCGTTGTTTATTATGCTCGATGGCACCTGGACCGAGGCGAGCAAAATGTTCCGTAAAAGCCCGTACCTTAATCAGTTCCCGGTATTCTCACTCAACGTGACCGCCGCTTCGAATTACCAACTGCGCGAAGCCAGCCGCATCGAGCAACACTGCACGGCCGAAGTGGCAGCAGCGCTGTTGCAGCAAGCCGGTGACGTGACCGCCGCTAACGGGCTGGCCGAACATTTTCACTATTTCCGTCAACAGTATCTGGCCGGGAAACCTACCCGCCCGGAGGCACCGGTCACAGCAAAGCCGTCGCAAAACGCCTAGAATCAGGCGTAACGTTGCCTAAAGGAGTCGTGCATGAGCCAGCGAGGGTTAGAAGCGCTTTTACGTCCTAAATCGATTGCCGTTCTCGGCGCTTCACAACAGCCCGGCCGCGCCGGTAACCTGATGATGAGCAACCTGCTGGCCGGCGGTTTCAACGGGCCGGTGATGCCGGTCACACCGCGCTACAAGGCAGTGTGTGGCGTCATGGCCTACCCGGACGTCGCCAGCCTGCCCATCAGCCCCGATCTGGCGATACTTTGTACCCATGCGCAGCGCAACCTGGCATTGATTGAAGAGCTGGGCAAGCGCGGCTGCAAAACTGCCATTGTGCTCTCCTCCCCGCCGGAACAGTTCGCCGAGCTGAAAGCCTGTGCGCAGCGTTATTCGATGCGCCTGCTGGGGCCAAACAGCCTCGGCCTGCTGGCCCCCTGGCAAGGCATTAACGCCAGTTTCTCACCGGTCCCCATTCTCAAAGGCAAGCTGGCGTTTATTTCCCAGTCCGCCGCCGTGGCCAACACCATTCTCGACTGGGCGCAACAGCGTGAGGTTGGCTTTTCCTATTTTATCGCGCTGGGCGATAGCCTGGATATTGACGTCGACGACCTGCTGGACTTTCTGGCGCGCGACAGTAAAACCAGCGCCATTTTGCTGTATCTGGAAAACATCAGCGATGCACGGCGCTTTTTATCCGCCTCGCGCAGCGCCTCACGCAACAAACCGATTCTGGTGGTCAAAAGCGGCCGCAGCCAGCAGGCCCAACTGTTGCTTAACAGCCAACAGGGGCTGGATGCCGCCTATGATGCCGCTATCCAGCGCGCCGGTTTGTTGCGCGTGCAGGATACCCATGAGCTGTTCTCCGCAGTAGAGACCCTGAGCCATATGCACCCGCTGCGCGGCGAGCGGCTGATGATCGTCAGCAACGGTGCCGCACCGGCCGCTATGGCTCTGGACGAGCTGTTAGGCCGTAATGGCAAGCTGGCGCAGTTGGGCGACGAGATCCTGGCGCAGCTTGGCGAGGCTTTGCCCGAATTTATCCAAGCCGGCAACCCGATAGACCTGCGTGATGACGCGACACCGCAACGTTATCTGGCGGCGGTTAAAACGCTGCTCGACAGTCATGACTACGACGCCTTGCTGCTGATCCATGCCCCAAGCGCGGCGGCCCCGGGCACCATTACTGCCGAACGTATTATCGAAGCGGTACGTCAACACCCGCGTGGCAAACGCATTACGCTACTCACCAATTGGTGCGGTGAATATTCCTCGCAGGAAGCCCGACGGCTGTTTACCGAGGCCGGCATACCCACCTATCGCACCCCGGAAGGCGCGGTGACCGCGTTTATGCATATGGTGGAATACCGCCGTAATCAGAAACAGCTAAAAGAAACCCCGGCGCTCCCGGTCGGCCTGACCGCCAACACCGCCGATGCCCACCGATTAATTCAACAGGCGCTGGCCGAAGGCGCTACGCAGCTCGATACCCACGAGGTGCAATCGATTCTGCAGGCCTATGATCTGACCACGCTGCCAACCTGGATTGCCGAAGACAGCGCCGAAGCGGTGCATATCGCCGAGCAAATTGGCTACCCGGTAGCCCTGAAATTGCGTTCGCCGGATATCCCCCACAAGTCTGAAGTCCAGGGCGTTATGCTCTACTTGCGCACCGCGACCGAAGTGCAACGGGCAGCAGATGCGATCCTTGACCGGGTGAAACGCACCTATCCGCAGGCACGTATCCACGGCTTGCTGGTGCAGAGCATGGCCAACCGCGCCGGGGCACAAGAGCTGCGTATTGCGGTGGAACAAGATGCCATTTTTGGCCCATTGATCATGCTGGGCGAAGGGGGTATCGAATGGCGGCAGGAAAATCAGGTCGCGGTGGCACTGCCGCCGCTGAATATGGCGCTGGCGCGCTATCTGGTATTGCAGGCGGTAAAAGGAGGAAAAATCCGCGGGCGCAGTGCCCTGAGGCCGCTGGATATTCCCGGGCTGAGTCGCCTGTTGGTGCAAGTCTCCAATCTGATCCTCGACTGTCCGGAAATCACCCGGCTGGACATCCACCCGGTACTGGCCTCCGGCAGCGAGTTCACCCTGCTGGATGTTTCCATGCAGCTTGCCCCCTTTGTGGGTGACCCGCAGGCAAGGCTGGCGATCCGTCCTTATCCCCATGAGCTGGAAGAAACCATTGGGTTGAAAGACGGTTCGCAATGCCTGTTCCGGCCGATCCTGCCGGAAGATGAACCTGCGTTGAAACACTTTATCGATCGCGTGACCAAGGAAGATCTCTACTATCGCTACTTCAGTGAGATCAACGAGTTTACCCATGACGATTTGGCTAACATGACGCAGATCGACTACGATCGAGAAATGGCTTTTGTAGCAGTGCGTGATGAACAGATTATAGGCGTAACCCGCGCGCTATCCGACCCGGACAATACCGATGCAGAATTTGCCGTGCTGGTGCGTTCCGATCTGAAAGGACTCGGTCTGGGACGCCAACTGCTGGAAAAAATGATCGCCTATGCCCGAGCCCATGGGTTGACCCGTCTGACCGGTATCACCATGCCGAACAACCGTGGAATGATCGGACTGGCACAGCGGTTGGGTTTTGGCATTGATGTGCAGATCGAGGACGGTATCGTCAATTTGACCCTGCCGCTGCAGGCAGAGGAAGCGCAGTGACCTGTGTCGCAATGCGCTACGAATCCACCACTTAACGCCAAAACATACGCACAATCGAGGCAACTAGTGGTATTATCGCCCGATTATTCGATTTGTTGTTTTTCCGTATTTGGCGTTCAGGCCATCTAATCATGAGAGAAGAAGCGCACTGTGATGTTGTCAAAATTTAAACGTAGCAAACATCAACAACACCTTGCACAACTGCCCAAACTCCCTCAGACGGTAGCTGATGTACGTACTTTGTACACGCCGTCTGATTACCGTGCCACCCTGCTGGAATTAATCGCTAACGCCACCCAACGCATTTATCTGGTCGCTCTGTATCTGGAGCATGACGACGCCGGGCGCGATATTCTCAACGCACTTTATCAGGCGAAGCAGCGGTGTCCGGAGCTGGAGATTTGCATTTTGGTCGACTGGCATCGTGCCCAGCGTGGGCGCATCGGCGCCGCGGCCGCCAATACCAACGCCGACTGGTACTGCTCAATGGCAGACCAGCATCCGGGGCTGCCGGTGCCGATATACGGCGTGCCGGTCAACACCCGTGAAGCCTTGGGCGTGTTGCACCTGAAAGGTTTTGTTGTCGACGATACCGTGATTTACAGCGGTGCCAGTATCAATGACGTTTACCTGCATCAGCATGAAAAATACCGTTACGATCGCTACCAACTGATCGCTAACGGTGAATTGGCCAATACCCTGGTCGATTACATCAAACAGCATCTGCTGACCGCTGGCGCCGTACAACGTTTGGATCGTGACGATCGCCCGAAAAGCCCCGAGATCAAAAACGAAACTCGCCTGTTCCGCTTCGGCCTGCGTCGTGCCGGCTATCAGTTTAGCAACAACGCCAGCAACGATGAGCTGGCGGTAACACCGCTGGTTGGGCTGGGCAAACAAAGCATACTGAATAAAACCATTCACCACCTGATGTCCAGCGCCGATCAGAAACTGACGCTGTGCACCCCCTATTTCAACCTGCCGGCGCTGCTGGTGCGCAATATTATTTATCTGTTGCGCCAGGGCAAGCAGGTGGAAATCATTGTCGGTGATAAAACCGCTAATGACTTCTATATTCCGGAAGATCAGCCATTTAAAATTATCGGCGCTCTGCCTTACCTGTACGAAATCAACCTGCGACGCTTTCTCAGCCGTCTGCAGCGTTATATCGATACCGGTCAGCTGATTGTTCGCCTGTGGAAAGACGGCGATAACAGCTATCACCTGAAAGGCATGTGGGTGGATGACGAATGGCAGTTGATTACCGGTAATAACCTCAATCCACGCGCCTGGCGGTTGGATCTGGAAAATGCCATTCTGATCCACGATCCCAAGCAGGAAATGCGTGAGCAGCGGCATAAAGAGCTGGAATGCATCCGTACCCATACCACCGTGGTGGGACACTATCTGGAATTGCAAAGCATCCAGGAGTATCCGATCAAAGTGCGTAAGCTGATCCGCCGTCTACGCCGTATCCGTATCGACCGATTGATTAGCCGTATACTGTAAGCGCGCTATAATTCAGGTATCGCAGACCCCGGCCCATGCCGGGGTTTTTTATGAGCCATGACAACAGGATGTTTTCATTATGCGCCCACTCCGCTGTCTGTTTGTGCTGCCCTTTGTCCTGTTCACCAGCGGTTGCACCCATTGGGCAAATGACAGCTGGACCGGAAAAGACAAGGCGCAGCATTTTGTCTCTTCTGCTGCCTTTGCCGCCGCGGGTGCCGCTTATGGCGATCATCAAAACTGGAGTGAGGCTCGCAGCCGGAGCTTTGGCCTGATGTTTTCGATCGGGCTGGGTGCCGCCAAAGAGCTGTATGACAGTCGCGAAGGCGGCACCGGCTGGAGCTGGAAAGATTTTGCCTGGGATGTGGCGGGGGCGGCTACGGGGTATAGCCTGTACCACGCCACCCGTTGATTCACAGTTGGATCTCTTTTCCCTTGCGATGCAAGCGAAGTGAAACGATCAGCGCCAACAGACACATACCGGAAACGTACCAGAAGAAGGCATTCTCTATGCCATATGACTTCAGCGACAGAGCAACATATTCTGCAGACCCGCCAAACATCGCGTTAGCCACCGCATAAGACAGACCAACGCCTAGCGCCCGCACTTCCGGCGGGAACATTTCGGCTTTCAGCAACCCACTGATCGAAGTATAAAAACTGACAATAAACAGTGCCAGTACGATCAGACCGAATGCCGCATAGGGATTGCTGACATTTTTCAAGGTTAACAGAATAGGTACTGTGAGTAAGGTGGCGAAAGAGGCAAAGATCAGCATTGAGCTACGGCGACCAATCTTGTCCGATAGTGCCCCAACCAACGGTTGCAGCAGCATATAGATAAACAAGGCTGCAGTCATAATACCGCTGGCCAGCTTGGCATCCATCCCTGAGGTATTGACCAGATACTTTTGCATGTAGGTGGTAAAAGTATAAAAACTCAGCGAGCCACCGGCGGTAAACCCCAGCACCATCAGGAAGGCTTTGCGATTCTTCCACAGCCCTTTCAGCGAACCGGCATCCTTATGGTTACGGGTTTCGGCATCGGAAGTTTCATTCAGTGAACGGCGCAGATACAACGCCACTACGGCCAATACCGCTCCTATCGCGAAGGGAATACGCCAGCCCCAGGCTTTGAGCTCTTCCGTGGATAGGATTTGTTGTAGCGCCACCAAAACCAGCAACGCCAACAGTTGGCCGCCAATCAGCGTGACATATTGGAATGAGGCATAGAACCCGCGTCGCCCCTTTATGGCCACCTCACTCATATAGGTCGCACTGGTGCCATATTCACCGCCGACCGACAGCCCCTGGAACAGGCGTGCTACCAGCAGCAGCACCGGTGCCCAACTGCCGATCGACTCGTAGGTCGGTAAGCAAGCGATCACCAGCGATCCGGCGCACATCATACAGACCGAGATCAACATCGAGTTTTTACGGCCATGCTTGTCGGCAATATAACCGAACAACCAACCGCCAATTGGGCGCATAAAGAAACCGGCGGCAAACACACCGGCCGTTTGCAGCAGCTGGGTAGTGCTGTTGCCGGCGGGGAAAAACGAGGCGGCAAAGTAGATAGAACAGAAGGAATAGACGTAAAAATCAAACCACTCCACCAGATTCCCTGATGAGGCCCCAACAATCGCGAAAATACGTTTCTTTTTGTCCTGAACAGCCAGATCGGCGGTCCCTTCATCCTCAATGGCCGAGGTTGTTTCTGTCATTTTATATTCTCCGAGCCAGATAAACAGTGAAGTCGGCGTCCTGCCGTTTAAATGTGACTCAATTGTTAGTGTTTAGTTAACGATTAAAACAAATAGCGGGCGAAGAATATAGCGTGATTTATGTGATGCGCATTGAAGAGTGATATGAAAATTGGTGGGATAACGGTCATTTATTTATAGCAGGCAAAGCAAAAAGGCCATCCTTGCGGATGGCCTCTTGGCTTATTTGATGCCTGGCAGTGTCCTACTCTCGCATGGGGAGACCCCACACTACCATCGGCGCTACGGCGTTTCACTTCTGAGTTCGGCATGGGATCAGGTGGGACCACCGCGCTATTGCCGCCAGGCAAATTCTGTTTCATTCCGGCCGTTACCTCAGTAACCACCAGAACCAATCTCGGAACGCGCTGAAAATCTCTCAAATCAAAACACTTTTGGTGTTGTAAGGTTAAGTCTCACGGATCATTAGTACTGGTTAGCTCAATGCATCGCTGCACTTACACACCCAGCCTATCAACGTCTTAGTCTTAAACGTTCCTTCAGGGGAATCAAGTTCCCAGGGAAGACTCATCTCGAGGCAAGTTTCGCGCTTAGATGCTTTCAGCGCTTATCTTTTCCGCACTTAGCTACCGGGCAATGCCATTGGCATGACAACCCGAACACCAGTGGTGCGTTCACTCCGGTCCTCTCGTACTAGGAGCAACCCCTCTCAATCTTCCAACGCCCACGGCAGATAGGGACCGAACTGTCTCACGACGTTCTAAACCCAGCTCGCGTACCACTTTAAATGGCGAACAGCCATACCCTTGGGACCTACTTCAGCCCCAGGATGTGATGAGCCGACATCGAGGTGCCAAACACCGCCGTCGATATGAACTCTTGGGCGGTATCAGCCTGTTATCCCCGGAGTACCTTTTATCCGTTGAGCGATGGCCCTTCCATTCAGAACCACCGGATCACTAAGACCTACTTTCGTACCTGCTCGAGCCGTCACTCTCGCAGTCAAGCTAGCTTATGCCTTTGCACTAACCTCACGATGTCCGACCGTGATTAGCTAACCTTCGTGCTCCTCCGTTACTCTTTGGGAGGAGACCGCCCCAGTCAAACTACCCACCAGACACTGTCCTCACCCCGGATTACGGGGCCGAGTTAGAACATCAAACATTAAAGGGTGGTATTTCAAGGTTGGCTCCACGCAGACTGGCGTCCACGCTTCAAAGCCTCCCACCTATCCTACACATCAAGGCTCAATGTTCAGTGTCAAGCTATAGTAAAGGTTCACGGGGTCTTTCCGTCTTGCCGCGGGTACACTGCATCTTCACAGCGAGTTCAATTTCACTGAGTCTCGGGTGGAGACAGCCTGGCCATCATTACGCCATTCGTGCAGGTCGGAACTTACCCGACAAGGAATTTCGCTACCTTAGGACCGTTATAGTTACGGCCGCCGTTTACTGGGGCTTCGATCAAGAGCTTCGCCTTGCGGCTGACCCCATCAATTAACCTTCCAGCACCGGGCAGGCGTCACACCGTATACGTCCACTTTCGTGTTTGCACAGTGCTGTGTTTTTATTAAACAGTTGCAGCCAGCTGGTATCTGCGACTGGCTTCGGCTCCGAGAGCAAGTCTCTTCACCTACGCGCCAGCGTGCCTTCTCCCGAAGTTACGGCACCATTTTGCCTAGTTCCTTCACCCGAGTTCTCTCAAGCGCCTTGGTATTCTCTACCTGACCACCTGTGTCGGTTTGGGGTACGATTCTGTGTTACCTGATGCTTAGAGGCTTTTCCTGGAAGCTTGGCATCAACTACTTCTGCACCGTAGTGCATCGTCATCACGCCTCAGGGTTGAATAAGTCACCGGATTTACCAGGTCACTCCCCCTACACGCTTAAACCGGGACAACCGTCGCCCGGCTAGCCTAGCCTTCTCCGTCCCCCCTTCGCAGTAACACCGAGTACAGGAATATTAACCTGTTTCCCATCGACTACGCCTTTCGGCCTCGCCTTAGGGGTCGACTCACCCTGCCCCGATTAACGTTGGACAGGAACCCTTGGTCTTCCGGCGAGCGGGTTTTTCACCCGCTTTATCGTTACTTATGTCAGCATTCGCACTTCTGATACCTCCAGCAATCCTCACAGACCACCTTCAACGGCTTACAGAACGCTCCCCTACCCAACAACGCCTAAGCGTCGCTGCCGCAGCTTCGGTGCATGGTTTAGCCCCGTTACATCTTCCGCGCAGGCCGACTCGACCAGTGAGCTATTACGCTTTCTTTAAATGATGGCTGCTTCTAAGCCAACATCCTGGCTGTCTATGCCTTCCCACATCGTTTCCCACTTAACCATGACTTTGGGACCTTAGCTGGCGGTCTGGGTTGTTTCCCTCTTCACGACGGACGTTAGCACCCGCCGTGTGTCTCCCGTGATAACATTCTTCGGTATTCGGAGTTTGCATCGGTTTGGTAAGCCGGGATGGCCCCCTAGCCGAAACAGTGCTCTACCCCCGAAGATGAGTTCACGAGGCGCTACCTAAATAGCTTTCGGGGAGAACCAGCTATCTCCCGGTTTGATTGGCCTTTCACCCCCAGCCACAAGTCATCCGCTAATTTTTCAACATTAGTCGGTTCGGTCCTCCAGTTAGTGTTACCCAACCTTCAACCTGCCCATGGCTAGATCACCGGGTTTCGGGTCTATACCTTGCAACTATTCGCCCAGTTAAGACTCGGTTTCCCTACGGCTCCCCTATACGGTTAACCTTGCTACAAAATATAAGTCGCTGACCCATTATACAAAAGGTACGCAGTCACCCAACAAAGTAGGCTCCCACTGCTTGTACGTACACGGTTTCAGGTTCTATTTCACTCCCCTCGCCGGGGTTCTTTTCGCCTTTCCCTCACGGTACTGGTTCACTATCGGTCAGTCAGGAGTATTTAGCCTTGGAGGATGGTCCCCCCATATTCAGACAGGATGTCACGTGTCCCGCCCTACTCATCGAACTCACAATTAATGCATTTTAGTGTACGGGACTATCACCCTTTACTGTGCGACTTTCCAGACGCTTCCACTAACACAAGAACTGATTCAGGTTCTGGGCTCCTCCCCGTTCGCTCGCCGCTACTGGGGGAATCTCGGTTGATTTCTTTTCCTCGGGGTACTTAGATGTTTCAGTTCCCCCGGTTCGCCTCATACGACTATGTATTCATCGTATGATAGTGCAACGAATTGCACTGGGTTTCCCCATTCGGGTATCGCCGGTTATAACGGTTTATATCACCTTACCGACGCTTATCGCAGATTAACACGCCCTTCATCGCCTCTGACTGCCTAGGCATCCACCGTGTACGCTTAGTCACTTAACCTCACAACCCAAAAGTGTTTCCACAATTGCATTGCTACATTTGAGAGACTCTATGACAGGGTACTCCTTACTCCAATACTTCTACGGAGGAGTAAGTTTCAGCTGTCATGTTTCAATTTTCAGCTTGTTCCAGATTGTTAAAGAGCAAAATACTTCGCAGCATACTGTTGCCAGTACACTCTGAAGTATTGAAATACAGGACTATATGGTGGAGCTAAGCGGGATCGAACCGCTGACCTCCTGCGTGCAAGGCAGGCGCTCTCCCAGCTGAGCTATAGCCCCATACAGTCACGTGCAGTACCTTTTCCACTTCGAGAAGTGGTAGGCCTGAGTGGACTTGAACCACCGACCTCACCCTTATCAGGGGTGCGCTCTAACCACCTGAGCTACAAGCCTATAAAGGTATTTCTGCTCGTTACTTTTCTATCAGACAATCTGTGTGAGCACTTCACGCAATCAATATCATTAGGTAAGGAGGTGATCCAACCGCAGGTTCCCCTACGGTTACCTTGTTACGACTTCACCCCAGTCATGAATCACAAAGTGGTAAGCGCCCTCCCGAAGGTTAAGCTACCTACTTCTTTTGCAACCCACTCCCATGGTGTGACGGGCGGTGTGTACAAGGCCCGGGAACGTATTCACCGTAGCATTCTGATCTACGATTACTAGCGATTCCGACTTCACGGAGTCGAGTTGCAGACTCCGATCCGGACTACGACGTACTTTATGAGGTCCGCTGGCTCTCGCGAGTTCGCTTCTCTTTGTATACGCCATTGTAGCACGTGTGTAGCCCTACTCGTAAGGGCCATGATGACTTGACGTCATCCCCACCTTCCTCCGGTTTATCACCGGCAGTCTCCTTTGAGTTCCCACCATTACGTGCTGGCAACAAAGGATAAGGGTTGCGCTCGTTGCGGGACTTAACCCAACATTTCACAACACGAGCTGACGACAGCCATGCAGCACCTGTCTCAGAGTTCCCGAAGGCACTAAGCTATCTCTAGCGAATTCTCTGGATGTCAAGAGTAGGTAAGGTTCTTCGCGTTGCATCGAATTAAACCACATGCTCCACCGCTTGTGCGGGCCCCCGTCAATTCATTTGAGTTTTAACCTTGCGGCCGTACTCCCCAGGCGGTCGACTTAACGCGTTAGCTCCGGAAGCCACGCCTCAAGGGCACAACCTCCAAGTCGACATCGTTTACAGCGTGGACTACCAGGGTATCTAATCCTGTTTGCTCCCCACGCTTTCGCACCTGAGCGTCAGTCTTTGTCCAGGGGGCCGCCTTCGCCACCGGTATTCCTCCAGATCTCTACGCATTTCACCGCTACACCTGGAATTCTACCCCCCTCTACAAGACTCTAGCTTGCCAGTTTCAAATGCAGTTCCCACGTTAAGCGCGGGGATTTCACATCTGACTTAACAAACCGCCTGCGTGCGCTTTACGCCCAGTAATTCCGATTAACGCTTGCACCCTCCGTATTACCGCGGCTGCTGGCACGGAGTTAGCCGGTGCTTCTTCTGCGAGTAACGTCAATGCAATGTGCTATTAACACACTACCCTTCCTCCTCGCTGAAAGTGCTTTACAACCCGAAGGCCTTCTTCACACACGCGGCATGGCTGCATCAGGCTTGCGCCCATTGTGCAATATTCCCCACTGCTGCCTCCCGTAGGAGTCTGGACCGTGTCTCAGTTCCAGTGTGGCTGGTCATCCTCTCAGACCAGCTAGGGATCGTCGCCTAGGTGAGCCATTACCCCACCTACTAGCTAATCCCATCTGGGCACATCTGATGGCGTGAGGCCCGAAGGTCCCCCACTTTGGTCCGAAGACGTTATGCGGTATTAGCTACCGTTTCCAGTAGTTATCCCCCTCCATCAGGCAGTTTCCCAGACATTACTCACCCGTCCGCCGCTCGTCACCCAGAGAGCAAGCTCTCTTGTGCTACCGCTCGACTTGCATGTGTTAGGCCTGCCGCCAGCGTTCAATCTGAGCCATGATCAAACTCTTCAATTAAAAGCTTGATTTGCTTCAACTCGTGAAGCGATGCTCGAAAATAACTTTCGTAATAGTCATTCAGTTGGACAAGCCAACGAAACAACTTATTGCTTGGTCACTCTTCAAGACTTGATATTTTTTCGAACCCGAAGGTTCTGGATATCGTCTTGTGGAGTGCCCACACAGATTGTCTGATAAATTGTTAAAGAGCAGTGAGTTAGCCGCCGTAGCTTGCTATCTCGAGGTGGCGTATATTACGCTTTCCTCTTTCAGAGTCAACCCCTAATTTTCAGGATTTTTTCTCTTCGAACCCCGGAGACTCTGTGAAGTTGTTCACATGTTCCGTGTCGATGGAGGCGCATTATAGGGAGCTGGTTCAGAATGACAAGGGTTTATATTCACTTTTTATCTGACCGCTCACTATTCATGCATAACGTCTACTAAACCCGCTTTTTGATGGCTTCCGGCAGGTCTGCCAGGCTGTTTATCACCCAATCCGCCAGTTTCTCACCTTGCTCAGTGACAGGTTTGCCGGTACGCACCAGCACTTTAGTCCCGACGCCTGCCGCTATTGCTGCCTGCATATCTTCCGGTTTATCGCCAACCATATAAGAAGCAGCCATATCAATGTTCAATTCCTGCTGCGCCTGCAACAACATGCCCGGCTGAGGTTTACGGCAGTCGCACACCTGACGGAACTCTTCTACTACTGCATCAGGATGATGTGGACAGAAATAGATACCGTCCAGGTCAACATCGCGATCGGCCAGCGACCAGTCCATCCACTCGGTCAGGTACATAAATTGGTCTTCGCTGAACATGCCGCGCGCGATGCCGGACTGGTTGGTCACCAATACCAGAGCAAAGCCCATCTTTTTGAGTTCGCGACAGGCGTCAATCACGCCATCTATAAAGTGGAAATTATCGATTTCATGAACGTAGCCATGATCGACATTAATCGTGCCATCACGATCGAGGAAAATTGCTGGAACGCTTTGTGTCACCGGTTTGCTCCTGAGGGCCTGAAAACGCCGACAGTATCGCATGTTTTACCCGGCACTGAGAACGGCAGAGAACAGCGTTGATCGTTGACTTGGACGTCTAGACGCCTTAACATCTGACTCATACCTTGGTCCACGCCAGGGTTTACTTTTATCTAGCCACGGGCAACCACGCTAAAATAAGAAGAATATGATTAAACTTTCTAACATCACCAAAGTGTTCCAGCAGGGTTCGCGCACCATTACCGCGCTCTCTGACGTGACTCTTCACGTCCCTGCCGGGCAAATTTATGGCGTTATCGGTGCATCAGGCGCCGGTAAAAGTACCTTAATCCGCTGCGCCAACATGCTTGAGCGTCCTACCTCCGGCCAGGTACTGGTTGACGGACAGGATCTGACCTCGCTGTCTGAAGGCGAACTGACGCGCGCTCGCCGTCAGATCGGTATGATATTCCAGCACTTTAACCTGTTGTCTTCGCGCACGGTGTTTGGCAACGTTTCATTGCCGCTTGAGCTGGACAACACCCCACGCGCTGAAATCAAAAAACGCGTAACCGAATTGCTGGAACTGGTCGGACTGTCAGACAAGCATGACGCCTACCCGGCCAACCTGTCGGGCGGCCAGAAGCAACGCGTGGCGATTGCCCGTGCACTGGCAAGCCAACCCAAAGTCCTGCTGTGTGATGAAGCCACCAGCGCGCTGGACCCGGCCACCACCCGTTCAATTCTGGAACTGCTGAAAGACATTAACCGTCGTCTCGGCCTGACCATCCTGCTGATCACCCATGAAATGGATGTGGTGAAACGCATCTGCGATCAGGTTGCGGTTATCAGCCAGGGTCAATTGATTGAAAAAGACAGCGTCAGCGAAGTGTTCTCGCACCCGAAAACTCCGCTGGCCCAGCAGTTTATTCAAGCCACGCTGCATTTGGATATCCCGGACGACTACGCAAAACGCCTGGCACCGGAACGCAGTGGCGGCCGTCAGCCCCTTTTGCGTCTGGAGTTCACCGGCCAATCCGTTGATGCGCCGCTGCTGTCAGAAGCCGCCCGTCGTTTCAACGTTAACAACAACATTATCAGTGCGCAGATGGATTATGCCGGCGGCGTTAAATTCGGCGTAATGTTGGCAGAGCTGCATGGCAGTGATGAAGACGCACTGGCAACGATTAAGTTCCTGCAGGAAAATCAGGTAAAAGTAGAGGTTCTGGGTTATGTCTGAGGCAATGATGTGGTTAATGGCTCGTGGCGTGTGGGAAACCGTCATGATGACCTTTGTCTCCGGCTTTTTCGGTTTCGTACTCGGCCTGCCGGTTGGCGTGCTGCTGTATGTGACCCGCCCGGGGCAAATCGCCGCCAACAACACGCTATATAGAACGCTGTCCGGGCTGGTGAACGTTTTCCGTTCCATTCCGTTCATTATTCTGTTGGTGTGGATGATTCCATTTACTCGTTTGATCGTCGGTACCTCGATCGGTCTGCAGGCAGCTATCGTGCCGCTGACCGTGGGCGCTGCGCCGTTTATTGCCCGTATGGTGGAGAACGCCCTGCTGGAGATCCCCTCAGGTCTGGTGGAGGCAGCCCGCGCTATGGGGGCGACCCCGATGCAAATCATCAAGAAGGTGCTGCTGCCGGAAGCCCTGCCGGGCCTGGTTAACGCCGCCACTATCACCTTGATCACTTTGGTGGGGTATTCCGCCATGGGTGGCGCAGTCGGCGCCGGCGGTCTGGGACAGATTGGCTATCAGTACGGTTATATCGGTTATAACGCCACAGTAATGAATACCGTATTAGTATTACTGGTGGTGCTGGTCTATCTGATTCAGTTCTTCGGTGATCGGATCGTCAAGGCCGTCACCCATAAGTAGTTTTTACAGCAACTGCGCTCACACAGCGTATTTCAAATGCGAGTCTAATGAGGAAGGGATATGTCGTTAAAATTTAAATCCATCGCGGCAATCGGCGCACTGATCGGTACTCTGGCTCTGGCAGGCTGCGGTCAGGAAGAAAAAGATCCGAACCATATCAAAGTCGGCGTCATTGTCGGTGCTGAACAGCAGGTCGCTGAAATCGCGCAAAAAGTAGCAAAAGAGAAATACGGTCTGGACGTCGAACTGGTGACCTTCAATGACTACGTGCTGCCAAACGAAGCGCTGAGCAAAGGCGATATCGATCTGAACGCCTTCCAGCACAAACCTTACCTGGATCAGCAGATCAAGGATCGCGGCTACAAACTGGTGTCGGTCGGTAACTCCTTCGTTTACCCGATTGCCGGTTACTCCAAGAAAATCAAATCGCTGGACGAACTGAAAGACGGTTCTCAGGTTGCGCTGCCTAACGACCCAACCAATCTGGGCCGCTCCCTGCTGCTGCTGCAGAAGGTTAACCTGATCAAACTGAAAGACGGTGTTGGCCTGCTGCCGACCGTATTGGACGTGACTGAAAACCCGAAAAACCTGAAGCTGGTTGAACTGGAAGCACCACAGCTGCCACGCTCCCTGGACGACCAACAAATCGCTCTGGCGGTGATCAACACCACTTACGCCAGCCAGATTGGCCTGACGCCGGCAAAAGACGGCCTGTTTGTTGAAGATAAAGACTCACCGTACGTTAACCTGCTGGTTGCCCGCGAAGATAACAAAGACGCGGAAAACGTGAAGAAGTTCGTTCAGGCTTATCAGTCTGACGAAGTTAATGAAGCGGCCAACAAGATCTTTAACGGTGGCGCAGTTAAAGGCTGGTAATCATTAATTACCGAATTTATTCCTATAATTGCAAGACGGGCTGCGGCCCGTCGAGAGAGTTGGCATAGTTCTTTGCGGCTAAAAGTAATGATTTAGTCCTAATGAAAACAAAGAATTAGATCTTCTGAATTACCCCAAACATCCGAAAACCACGTTTTTCGGGTGTTTGTCTTATATCTAGACGGGCTACGGCCCGTCTTGTTATTTCCACCATAGATTGCTTCAATAGCGCCACTTAACTATTCCATCAAGGCAGAGGAATCTCAATGCGTGCTTTACCTCTCTGTTTGTTAGCGCTTGCGCTGGCAGGGTGTTCATCGCAGCGTTTCGCGCCCCCGTCCACAAGCAGCACCAGCAAACCGGCAGTAACCACTCCGACCAAACCCACGCCAGCAGCGCGTCCGGCACCGGTTAAACTGTACAAAAGTGCAGAAGAATTAGTGGGTAAACCATTCCGCGATCTGGGTGAAGTCTCTGGCGAATCCTGCCAGACAACCGTTCAGGACTCACCACCGAATCTGGCGACCGCTCGTAAGCGCATGCAAATCCGCGCCTCTTATATGAAGGCTAATGCCGTGCTGTTGCATGACTGCCAGATTGTCAGTGGTGTCGCCGGCTGTTACCAACAGGCCATTTGCCAGGGTTCAGCGCTTAACGTTTCGTCCAAATGACCGAATTTGTTTTCAACCAGATCGGTACCATCCGTTCACCGTATAAAGAAAAGTTCGCCGTCCCCCGCCAACCGGGGTTAGTCGAAGACGGTGGCGGTGAGTTGGTGCTGCTGCCGCCCTATAATCAGGCGGAAGCGGTACGCGGACTCAGTGAGTTCAGCCATCTGTGGGTGATGTTTATTTTCCATCAAACCATGGAAGGTGGCTGGCGGCCCACTGTCCGGCCTCCGCGCCTCGGCGGTAATGCCAGGATGGGGGTTTTTGCCACCCGCTCAACCTTCCGCCCCAATCCGCTCGGTATGTCGCTGATCGAATTAAAAGGCGTACGTGTGCAGGGCGGAGAAGTGGTGCTGGAGTTGGGCAGTCTCGATCTGGTTGACGGCACGCCGGTGGTGGATATCAAACCCTATCTGCCATTTGCCGAAAGCCAGCCGCAGGCCCGCGCCGGGTTTGCTCAGGCAGCGCCTGCCGGTGATATGCCGGTATGCTTTGCACCAGAAGCGGAACAACAGTTGCTGCAACATCAGCGGCGTTATCCGCACCTGCGGCGCTTTATCAGTCAGGTGCTGGCTCAGGATCCGCGTCCAGCCTACCGCAAGGGGCAAGCAGCAGAACGGGATTATGCCGTCTGGCTACTGGATTTCAACGTGCGCTGGCGAGTGGTGGGTCAACAAACCGAGGTGCTGTCTCTCGACCTGCGTTAAAATTCCACCATCTCTCTTTTGACAACCCGCTCGCACTGGTAAACTAAATCACTTTCGAAAATTTTGGCTGCCCTACTACTGGCAGCCGGTTGCAATTTGCAGTTCTAACGGAACCAAAACACCATGCGTACTAGCCAATATCTGCTCTCCACCCTGAAGGAGACACCTGCCGATGCCGAAGTGATCAGCCACCAGCTGATGCTGCGCGCCGGGATGATTCGCAAGCTGGCCTCCGGTCTTTATACCTGGCTGCCAACCGGCCTGCGCGTTCTGAAAAAGGTTGAAAACATCGTTCGCGAAGAAATGAACAATGCTAACGCGATCGAAGTTTGCATGCCGGTGGTACAGCCTGCCGATCTGTGGCAGGAAAGCGGCCGTTGGGAACAGTACGGCCCTGAGCTGCTGCGCTTTGTCGATCGCGGCGATCGTCCATTCGTGCTGGGTCCAACCCACGAAGAAGTGATCACCGACCTGATCCGTAACGAGATCAGCTCTTACAAGCAGCTGCCGCTGAACTTCTTCCAGATTCAGACCAAGTTCCGTGATGAAGTCCGCCCACGTTTCGGCGTCATGCGCTCGCGTGAATTCCTGATGAAGGATGCTTACTCGTTCCATACCTCGCAGGAATCGCTGCAGGCAACCTACGAAGCGATGTACGAAGCCTACAGCAAAATCTTCAGCCGCATGGGGCTGGACTTCCGTCCGGTACATGCCGATACCGGCTCGATCGGCGGTAGTGCATCACACGAGTTCCAGGTACTGGCCGACAGCGGTGAAGACGATATCGTGTTTTCCACCGGCTCCGACTTTGCCGCCAATATCGAACTGGCAGAAGCGGTTGCACCGGCTGAGCCGCGTGCGGCAGCCAGTGAAGAACTGCGCATTGTGGATACCCCGAACGCCAAGACCATTGCTGAACTGGTAGAACAATTCCAACTGCCGGTGACGAAAACCGTCAAGACGCTGCTGGTACGTGCTAAAGAAGAGAGCGGCCACAAGCTGGTTGCCCTGTTGGTGCGTGGCGATCACGAACTGAACGAAATCAAAGCCGAGAAGCTGCCGCAGGTTGCTGCTCCGTTGGTCTTTGCTACCGAAGAAGAGATCCGCGCTATCGTGGGTGCAGGCCCTGGTTCACTCGGCCCGGTCAATTTGCAGGTTCCCGTGGTTGCCGATCGCAGCGTCGCGGCGATGAGTGATTTTGGCGCCGGTGCCAACATCGACGGTAAACACTACTTCGGCATCAACTGGGAGCGCGATCTGCCGCTGCCACAGGTTGCCGATATCCGTAACGTCGTTGAAGGCGATGCCAGCCCGGACGGTAAAGGCACACTGCTGATCAAACGCGGTATCGAAGTGGGCCATATCTTCCAGCTCGGCACCAAATACTCGGAAGCGATGAAAGCCACCGTTCAAGGTGAAGATGGCCGTAATCAGGTGCTGACCATGGGTTGTTACGGTATCGGGGTCACCCGCGTGGTCGCTGCCGCTATCGAACAGAACCATGACGAACGCGGTATCATTTGGCCTGACGCTATCGCGCCATTCCAGGTGGCTATTCTGCCAATGAACATGCACAAATCCTTCCGTGTGCAGGCGCTGGCGGAGGAGTTGTACAACACTCTGCGTTCCCACGGTATCGACGTGATCCTCGACGACCGTAAAGAACGTCCGGGCGTGATGTTCGCGGATATGGAACTGATTGGCGTACCGCACTCTATCGTGATCGGCGACCGTAACCTCGACAGCGAAGAGATTGAGTACAAAAACCGCCGTGTCGGCGAGAAGCAAATGATTAAAACCGGCGAAGTCATTGATTTCTTGCTGGGGCAGATCAAGCGCTAATCCACTATCGCAGAAACTAAAAACCCGCCTAGGCGGGTTTTTTTGTAGCGGTTATTTGCTGTCGCAATTTTTACTGCGGTCGAAGGCTATTTTACCGTCCGGCACCAGCGCCTTCTCGGTTAACCCCTCTTCCATTGACGGCTGAACGCTAAAGTGGCCATTCAGCGTCAGGAACACCGGCTCGCCCGGCGTTTTGTTCGCCTTGGCATACCCCTGCTCCAGCGCGATTGTATTGTCGACCGGGAACGTTTTACCGGTGGCGCAATCTTTGAACACGGCCGCATCCGCCATGTAGGTGTAGCTGCCTTTCAGCGCCATCGGCGTTTTAGGCAAGGCTTTCTCTACCGGATCAAGGCGGTAATTCAACTGCGACTCAATCGGCATGCCGGTTTGATCCAGCATTTCCAAACTTTTACCCACCGGGCGGAAATAACGCTTATCACCACGGCTGTCGGTCAGCACCAGCTTATCGGCGGTACGCGCCCATTTACCGTAATCGGCAAAGGTTTGATCGCCGTCTTTGGTGCCGCGATAGGTTTCCTGCAGGACGAAAGTACCGTCTTTATCCAGGAATAATGCGGTATCCAGACCGCCGCAGTCAGCGCAAGGCAGCACGCCCTGATAACTTTGTTGCATCGCCTGAAGCGGTTGTTCTTTCGGCTGGAAGTGGTTATTACATCCCAGTAACGAAAGTGCCCCTGCCGCTAAAAACAGGGCCAGTGTTATTTTCTTCACAGTTATTCTCCTACTGTGTTCATGTGTCCTTAAGTGCGGATCTTGCCGCGCAGCGCTTTAGTCGCGCCTTTCCGTACCTTGCCTTCCAGACGACGTAATTTTGCCCCTTTGGTGGGCTTGGTCGCCCGGCGAGTTTTTTCTACCACCATCGCCTGCTGGATCAAAGTGACCAGTCTGGCCAACGCCGCCTCGCGGTTTAATTCCTGACTGCGATATTCCTGCGCTTTGATAATCACCACGCCATCGACGGTAATTAAATGATTATTCAGGGCCAGCAGCCTTTCCTTATAATACTCTGGCAGGCTGGATGCCCGGATGTCAAAGCGCAAATGGATAGCCGTTGAGGTTTTGTTCACGTGCTGGCCACCCGCGCCCTGCGCGCGGATCGCGGTCAATTCCACTTCGTTATCCGGTATGGCTACATTTCTTGACAGTTCAAGCACCGGTCACACCTGCGCCTGTTGCCACTCGGCAAACTGGATTTCCAGACTATTCTGAGCATCGGAAAGCCAGATAGTTCCCTCTTGCAGCGTGGCCTGCAGCGTCATATTGCGGCTGGCCAACGCCGCCAGTTTGGCTAATTGTTCATCATCCAGGAAACGGATGCTTAGATTTTTGTGGTTTGCCACCTTGCCTTGCATCGATTGCCACCACACGTGGCCGGCACGCTCGCCGTAAGCATACAGCACCACTCGCGGTGACTGGTTGCAGGCCTTCTTGATGCGTTTTTCATCCGGCAGGCCCATTTCAATCCACATTTCCAGCCCGTTATGATCGTTTCGCCGCCAGATTTCCGGCTCATCATCGGCGCTCAGGCCTTTGGTAAACACCAGACGCTCATCGGCATGACAGATCCAGGCCAGCAAACGCAGCATCATGCGCTGTTCAGTTTCGGAAGGATGCTGGGCCAGGGTAAGCGTGGCGTCGTGGTAGAAGTGACGATCCATATCAGCGATATTGACCGTGGCTTTATAAATAGTAGCTTTCAGCGCCATGGGTGACCTCATTATTATCAGGCGACAGTGTACTAGATTTGGCCCAACCGCGGCCAGCACGGCCGGGCAAAGCCCGGTGCGAAAGCCGCGCTGAGGTGCTAATAACTCCACAATAGCTGTGCTATAGTCGTCTAGGATAGAGTCAAGCTCCGAGTGCCTGCGCCTCATCGCTATAAGGCTTCGATGACGCAGAGGTTCTTAAGGGAGGAAACTGTGCAACAATACTGTGAGTTAGTACGCCGTTTTTACGCTGAGATCGGCAGTGGTGATCTCGGCTACGTGCCTGATGCGTTAGCATGTGTATTAAAGGCATTGGACGAAGTTGCTGCGAATAGCACGCTACCGTCCTCCGTTAGGGAACAGGCGGCCTTTGCCGCCGCTAACTTATTGGTGAGCGACTATGTTGATGAATGATGAGTACCAATCCATCAATTGCGATGACTATGAAAGCCTGGAACTCGCCTGTCAGCATAACTACATTCTGAAGCTGGAGTTACGCGACGGAGAAAAATTCGAAGGCAAAGCCACCGAGCTGAAGTTTACCAAGGGCGTTGAGTACCTGATTATCGATCGGGCCGGCGACGCTCTCAGCTTGCGTCTGGATCACATCCTCAGTTTCAGTCATCCGGAAATCGGTACCGTGGTCGTCAGCCTGTCTGATTGATTTAGCGGTAACGCCATCCCAACAGGGCAGCCCAACGGCTGCCCTCGTCATTTATGGTTTGAGACTGGCCTAGGGTTTGAGACTGGAATAGTAGGCCGCCAGATCGGCAATATCCGCATCAGACAGCGGGGAAACGTAGGCTTTCATCACTTCCGCCTGTCCTCCGTTACGCTCACCCTTCTTATAAGCCTGCAACGCATGCTCCAGATACATGGCGTTTTGCCCAGCCAGATTCGGGTACATGGGCATCGACACCTTCCCTTCAGCCCCATGGCACGCCATACAACTGGCGGACTTATCCTTACCCGCCGCCGCATCGCCCGCCGCCATTACAGGCAGGCTGAACAGACCCAACATCACCGCCATTGCGCTCACAAATTTCATCATGGTTCCTCAGTCTAATTATTATTTTTTACGCCAATGCAGCCGCCAGGGCTGCTGCCCCTCAGGCGTTTGTCCGGCCTCGCTGACAAAAATCCCCAGCGCCGCAATCAGCTGGTCATCATAATAGATCAACGGGATACGCTCACGCTGCCACGGAGGAATACCCAACTCCTGCCACAATTTTTTGATCGGACGAGAATGCGCGCGCCCCAGGATGCGGTGTTTGCCCTGAGCGCTAAAACGAATGCTCACTTTTTGCTGTGATTGCGGCGCACGCAAACAGATGTCTCCTTCCCCACTGACCAGTTCACCTAACCCATCCGGCAGCATCAGCGAATCATCCAATGACCAGCTTAGACTGATTTCATGCAGATCGGCCATCAGTGGCAGCAGATACAAGCGGCGGCGGAAGCGGCGAAACTGATATTGGCCCAATTGCAGCTGGGGTTCGGCGTCCTCGCGGCTGAGCGCCACTTCTTCCCATAACCGCTGCAACTGTTCGCGAGAAGGCATGGTAACGCCAAATAGCGCGATCCAACGGCGTAACAGGGCGAAACGTCGGGCCGCTGAGCATGTCAGCAGGCCATCAATCGCCAACGCACGATCTTCATCGAGCAGATTGTGCAGTTGCTCTGCCAGCAATTCATCCAGCAATTGCTCTTGCTCGGCGCACAGGCTGGCACTACGTGCCGTCGCTGCAGCAAAGTGCGGCCAGCGCTGATTCAGTAGCGGCAACACCTGCAGGCGTAAAAAGTTGCGGTCGAAGCGTGGGTCCTGATTGCTGTCGTCTTCAATCCAACTGAGCTGATGTTGCTGCGCATAGGCCTCCAACTGCTGGCGAGAGTGACCCAACAGTGGACGCAGCAAATGATTATTCCCCAGCGACGTCTGTGCAGCCATGGCCGACAGGCCCGCCGGACCACTGCCACGTTTTAGCGCCAGCAGGAAGGTTTCACATTGGTCGTCAAGGTGTTGCGCGGTAAGCAAGGTTTCATCGGCCGCCAGCGTGCTGGCAAAAGCCGAGTAACGTGCCGCCCGGGCTGCGGCTTCGATACCGCCCTGCTGGCTATCAACCTGCACGTGCTGAACCACCAGGGGGAGCTGCCAGGCAACGCATTGTTGCCGACAGTGTGTTACCCACTGGTCGGCAAAAGCACTCAGGCCGTGATGCACGTGCACCGCGCGAAGCTGCAAGTCCGGCAATTGCTGCCGTAACCCTACCAGCAGATGCAATAGCACGCTGGAGTCCAGCCCGCCACTGAATGCCACCAGCAAGTGCCGGTGTGCACCCAATTGGCGGGCTAGCTGTGCGGATAATTGATTGTTATTCATTGATTAGGCTTAATGACGTCCAGATAGCTGCACGTTAACCCCCGTCATACCATCAATCAAGCATTAACCGCACGGATATGACGGCCGGACAGCAACCACCACATGGCCAACACCGCCACCACTGCCGCCGTACAGCCCATCGCCCACCAGCCAATTTGAGCAAACAGGTGAACATAGGCCTGCGCCGTCGCGCCCGTTGCCGGGTCTTCTGCAGTCTGGCCGGCGATAATACCGGCCAGGTAATTGGCTATCGAGCCGGTAGTCAGCATATAAATACCAGTCAGCACCCCGGTAGCGCCAGGGATATTCAGTCGGGTAATCTGTGCCATGGCGACCGGATCGATAAACAGTTCGGCAAGCCCCATCACCGACAGCCCGGCGATCATCAGGCTCATCGAGCCCTGCCCGTAACGGGCGTTAAGCGCCATCAGGGTAAACCCCACGCCAATCAGCAGTAAACCAAAGGCGAACTTTCCCCAAATCCGCAGAGTGGGGTTGCCATTGCCGTTGCCCCGCACCAGCCAGGCCAGCATCACACCGCCAAACATCACGGCAAAAGCGTTAACCGACTGGAACAATGCGGTCGGCACCGTCCAGGAAAACCATTGTCGGTCGACAAAGTGATCGATAAACAGGCTGATCGAACTGCCGCCCTGCTGGGCAAAGGCCCAGAACAAGGTGCCCAACAGCATCAACATCACTATCTGCCACAGCCCACGGCGCTGCACTGTTGTAGCCCGGGCCATTATACGGATCACCATCACGACGGCGGCGGCACACACCAGCATCAGTAATTGGCCGGCCAGGTCGTAAATGAACAGTGAAGTGAAGAACAGAGGGGCCAACAGCAGCATGGCACCAAGCCATACCCAGTTAGGTACTCGCAGCGTGGTGACGCACATCTGCGCCCGATCCACACCGCGCGTATGGCTGAAATGACGGCTGCCGAACAGGAAGATCGTCAACCCGGCCAGCATGCCGATACCCGCCAGCGCAAAGCCGACGTGCCAGCCGTAGCGTTCTGCCGCCAACCCACAGGCAATGGGTGCCAGGATCGAGCCGACATTACCGGCGGCATACAGCAGTGAAAAGCCCCCTTCCCGGCGCGAGTCCTGCGGTTGATACAACTCGCCCAGCAGGCAGCTGATATTGGATTTAAACAGGCCGTACCCACAGATGATGATCGACAGCGAGAGATAGAGTGATTGTGTCGATACGGCGCTCAGGCCGAGCACGATATGGCCCAGCGTCATCAATACCGCTCCGGCAATGACCGCTACGCGGTTGCCCAGCAGGCGATCGGCAAGCAGGCCGCCGAGGATCGGCGTGACATAGACCAGAGAAGCGTAAGCGCTATAGAGGCTAATGGCGCGGCTATCGGAATAACCAAGTTGGTGGGTAAGATAGAGAATAAGTAACGCACGCATGCCGTAAAAGCTGAAATATTCCCAAATTTGTATGGCTACGACATAGTAGATTGCGCGCGGCTGTGAGGGTGTTTTCATGGTTTTCTCCCATCAGTCGGGGAACGACAAAAGGGGAAGCGCAAGCGCCTCCCCTTGTTAGTTCACTTATTTATCGTTTTTCAACACCTTCACGGTGTAACGTCCATCCGCCTGGCGATAAGCGCCATGGATATCAGTTTCGAAGCCTGGATAATGCGCGCCGATCTCGCACAGCATTTGCAGGAACTCCAGAACCGGACGGCTTTCCTCGGTGAGCATTTCACCCGGCATGACCAGCGGAACACCCGGAGGATATGGCAGGATCATGTTGGCATTCACTTTGCCCACCATGTCTTCCAAATAAACCTCTTCCACTTCACCGTGCAGTTCTTTCTGGAAGGCCTGGAACGGGTTCATTACCATCGCCGGCAGCACTTCAAAGGCGCGGTACATCAGGTCAGGCAGATTATGGTGTTTCACCAGGTTGTGGATATTCTGAGCCAGCTCCTGGATCCGCATGTCTTCATAAAACTCTGGTGCCTCTTTATACAGCGAAGGCAGCATGTTTTTCACCCGCAGGTTCAGATCGAACGAGCGTTTAAAGTCAGTCAGACCGCGCAGCAGGCTGAGAGCCTTGGTTTTATCGATGCCGATGCTGAACAGGAACAACAGGTTATACGGGCCGGTTTTCTCAACAATGATGCCGTGCTCATCAAGGTATTTGGCAACCAGACTGGCCGGGATACCAAACGACTCCATTTCGCCATCTTTGCTCATCCCCGGTGTCAACATGGTGACCTTGATTGGGTCAAGGTACATATGTTCGTTATCAATACCTTTGAAACCATGCCATGCACTGTCGGAACGCAGCGGCCAACATTCTGCTTCATCAATATGTTCCGGCTGCCAAACGTCAAAGAACCAACCTTCAGATTCGACATTCAGACGTTTGATTTCTTTACGGAACTTGATAGCTCGCTCAATTGAACCGTTAATCAGACGCTTACCGGCATTGCCTTTCATCATCGCCGCTGCGGTTTCGGTAGATGCCACGATACCGTAGTGCGGTGAAGTGGTGGTGTGCATCATGTAGGCTTCACTGAAGGTTTCTTCATTGATGTCGCCTTTCACGTGGATCATCGAAGCCTGTGAGAACGCCGCCAGCAGTTTATGGGTGGATTGGGTTTCATAGATCACTTTCCCTTCCACGCGGCCACCGCTCATGCCGCACTTGCCTTTGTAGATCGGGTGGAAATTGGTGTAAGGCACCCAGGCAGAGTCAAAGTGGATGGATTTCACATCCAGCGTGCTCTTGATGAAATCGGTGTTATACAGCAGACCGTCGTAGGTCGAGTTGGTGATCACCGCGTGTACCGGCCAGGTGGCGTTCGGCGTCTCTTTCACGCGTTTGGCGATGGTGGCGCGGGCAAACTCGCTCTGTGGAATACCACCGAGGATGCCATAAGCATTACGAGTCGGGCGGAAATAAATTGGCGTAATGTCGCTCATCATCATCAGATGGGTCAGCGATTTATGGCAGTTACGGTCAATCAATACGGTGCTGCCTGCCGGTGCAGAGTACATACCGACAATTTTGTTGGCGGTAGAAGTGCCGTTAGTCACCATATAGCTGCGTTCAGCGTTGAACACGCGGGCAATGTATTCTTCAGCTTCTTTGTGCGGGCCGGAGTGATCCAGCAGTGAACCCAGCTCAGAGACCGAAATTGACACGTCGGATTTCATCGCATTAGGGCCAAAGAAATCGTAGAACAGGCTACCGACCGGGCTTTTCTGGAAGGCAGTACCGCCCATGTGGCCAGGAGTACAGAAGGTGTATTTGCCTTCACGTACATATTTGAACAGCGCTTTGGTCAGCGGTGGCAGGATGGTGTCTACGTACTCATCGGTGTTCTGTTTGATCTTGTCGGCAATGTCGTTGGCCGCACCGAGCGCATATTCAAAGAAACGCACCTGCATACGCAGATCGTTCAGGCTAACGTCCAGGGTTGAATAGGTATTGGCAAAGGCATACAGCGGCATGTACTCATTCAACTCACTGATTTCCTGGCACAGCTCAAGGTTGTATTTGTCCCAGTCGAAGATCACGCCGCACAGACGGGCATTATTCTCGATCAATTTGAGCAGGTCTTCGCGGTCGTTCGGGTAAACAATGCGGAAGTTCAGTTTTTCCAACGCGTTGTGCAGTTCGCGGATGGGCTCTTCTTTGAAGTAGACACCCATGTGGTTCATGATAGCAATAACGTTCATAATCATTTCTCCAGGTAATGCGAGCCCCTTGCCATCACGGATGACAATCGTTGTTGCAAGGGGCTGAATTAAGAAGTGGGTCAGTACGTGCTTAGTGCGCTTTGGCCGTCGAGCTGTCGTCGATGGCTACAGCATTGGCTTTCGCTGTCTGACGGGTATTCATTTTGCGGGCGTAGAACATCAGGATGATCAGGCTGATGATGAAGGTACCGGCCAGTTCGAACGATTCGGCACCCATCAGTGCGATGAAGCAGAAGCCACAACCCAGAACCGAGGCAATCAGGCTCAACAGGTTACGGATATTGACGCCTTCGAAGCGGATCAGGTCTACGCAAGAGTAGAAGTAAGGCAACATGGTCAGCAGCACCGCAATACCGGTCAGCATGCCGAACAGGTCGGAAGCTTTACCGCCGCCGGAGCTCATGGCGGTAATCAGCACCATCAGCGCGGTCATTTTGCAGCTTGCCAGCAGCAGGCCTTTTTTCGGCACGCCGTTTTTATCGACTTCACCATAAACTTTCGGGAAGTTACCGTCGTTGGCAGCACGAACCCCGGCCTGGCCAACCAGCATCATCCACGAACCCAGTGAAGTCAGGCAGGCAAAGGCGGTGAAGGCTGAGACCAGTGGTGCAGCCCAGTTACCCATAATGGCGGAGGCGCTGACGGCGAACGGTGCACCGCTGGCAGCCATTTGGCTAGCCGGGAACATACCGCTCATCACCTGAGTGGCAGCAATGTAGATAATCCCGGCCAGCGCGGTACCCAGCATGGTTGCCAGCGGTACGGTACGTTTCGGGTTTTTCACCATGCCGGTGCTCACGGCAGCAGACTCTACGCCGATGAACGCCCACAGGCACAGCAGAATACTTTTGATTACCGCATGGCTGTCGGTGGTACCGGAAGTGTTCCAGTTAGCGTGGTAGGTTGCAGCGTCGAACCAATGCCAGCCCGCAGTCGCGGTGACAATCACCGGGATTAACACCAGCACCAGGCCGAGGGTGGTCAAGCGGCTGACCCAGGTCCCGCCAAGCAGGTTAACAAAGGTGAATATCCAGACGATGGCGATACAGGCAATACCTGCCGGTACCGGATTATTCAATTCAGGGAAGAAGGTAGAGAGATAAGAAACTGCGGTAATGCCGATGGCCAAATTACCGATCCAGTTCGCATGGTAATAAAGCACACCGGTCTGGAAACCAAACGCCGGGGAAATTTCACCCGCATAAGCAATAGGACCACCCTGCTGAGGGTTTTTGGTGGCCAGACGCGCATAGACATAAGCCAGTGACATCGCGCCAATAATAGAGATTACCCATCCCCAGATGGCGATAGAACCGAGGCTTGCCAGGTTCGCGGGTAATAAGGCAATACCGCTCCCCATCATATTACCGGCAACCACACCGGTGCAGGCAATAAGCCCTATTTTCTTGGATGAACCCATGGTCAGTTTCTCCTGATTTTGATTTCTTATAAGTCTTGGCCGCTAAGCAAATTTGCTAATGACCGGACTTGATAGTCAGGATGCTAATGATTGGCGGGAATAAAGTCCTAAAGATAAAGTGATATTACGCTCATGATCATACAAATGATAAATTGAGGTTTTTCATTAACACATCAAGAGATAAACACGTGCTCAAGAAAAGATAAATAACCAATAAAAACATTAAGATAGCGTTGTTATTTTCACTAACAAATGAAAATAAAAGAGAAAAACAAATCAACCAATAAGTTAATGGGACTTAACAAATAAAACACAATAAATAACACCGCCGGTCAACTATCTGACTCGGCGGCGTGGCTTAATTGGGTTGTTTATCCGGATTGTAGTTTTCGAGGTAGGGAACTACGGTGTTTATTGAGGTATGGAAGACGGCATTACGGATCCAGTGCAGGGTATTCTCGCCCGGACGCAGGTTAAATGCCGTGATATAGGAATCTGCAGCCAAGCGATTGTAGCCCTGCATTTCATAAACTTTACCGAGCAACACATAATTCATCCATGACATCTGCAACTCGATGCCTTTATTTATCGCCTGATAAGCCTCATCGGTTTTCCCCTCTCCCAGTGCCCGTATCGTATGAATTTGCTGAATTATGGGGCTGTCTTTTAATGCTGGCAACGCATCCAGGCGAGCTATCTCCGTATCCAGTTGCGCCAACTGCACAGTATCAAACGGTTGATAAGAATTACGCAGTAAGTCTGCCAGCGCTTTTTCGGCTGCAATATAAATAAAGTCCGGAGACGATTTCACCATATCACCCAGCATGCGACTGGCATGGGTCAAAGAATCGATATCCCCCTGGATCAATAACTGATGTGCCTGGTAATACTGCTGCAGTTCCGGGCCTGAGTTTGGCAAGAGTTTCATCAACCGCTGCTGCAAAGGGGCCGGCCACGGCTGATTGAGGGCCAAAGACAGGCTACTCAGGAAGTCCTCCTGAATTTTCAGTTGATTGTCTGTAGTAACGAAGTAGCGCTTATCCAGCATGATCGAGCTGTCCGCATTGTCCACCAGCCGTACCGACAGGAAACATTGCTGCGCACGATAATGGCGCTGGTTGACGAACTCAATGGTCAGCGATTTACCCGAACTGCTTGGCCCGGTGTAGTTATAGTTGGTTTGATCGTGCACCAGGAAAGTGGAATAGGTGTTTAGCGAGTCCGTGACTACTTCGCTCAGGCCGACGACATAGGAAAGTTGCGGCGTCCAGTTACTGCAGCTGTTGCCCCCCTGAATGCGGATATCAATATCCCGCGGGTTCATCAGCACCGGCATGGTGGATTCCGGTATGCGACGCGACAAAGTTGCAATGGCCACAAACACCACGCAGGCGCTCAATGCCGCCAGGAAAGCCAGCCACACCCAGAACGGCGATTGTCGATAAAAAGCCACCTTCGACTTTGCCGGCGATGTTTTTGCCTGGCTGGGTTTTGGCGGTTGATAATCAACGTCATCGTCTTCACTGCCATCTTCCGGCTCATGGGTGATGACCGCCACCCGGGGTAGCGCAGGTATGCCTGTCTCTTCCCCTTCACACCACATCACTGGCGCAGCCAGCTTATAGCCGCGCTTGGGCACGGTAATGATGTATTCCGGGCTGTTGCTGTCACCGTCCTTCAGGTATTTGCGCAGTTCGGAAATACTCTGAGTCACCACATGGTTGGTGACAATGTTGCGCTTCCAAACGTTATCGATCAGCTCATCGCGACTCAGCACCACATCCGGGTGCCGGGCGAAATATTGCAGCATATCGATTAAGCGCGGCTCCAACGCCAGTTGGCGCCCATCACGGCTTATTTTGTTGTCTGCGGGAGTAACCAACCACTCACCAACGCGAAAAACGGGTTCTTGCATAGTGAAAATAACTCAAAAGGGGGTGCGGCAAGCGCGGGATAATACCATATGAGCGCCCGACCTGCGTCGATATGCCCCGATTAAGCATTCATACCTCATATAATTCTAGAGGCAAGCCATCGGGATCGCTGAAAAAAGTGAAGCGTGACTGGGTATAAGGATCGATGCGTACCGGCTCGCAAACTACGCCGGCAGCCTGCAAATGCTGGATGGCCTGCTCGATGTCCTCGACGCTGAATGCCAGATGGCGCAGGCCACAGGCTTCCGGACGACTGACACGAGCCGGGGGGGACGGGAAGGAAAACAGTTCGATGCTGTATTGGCCGTTGAGTGCCAAATCGGCCTTCCAGGAGTCACGTTCTTCGCGGTAAAACTCGCCGAGTAAGGTGAAACCCAGAATATCGCAATAAAAATGCTTACTGGCCGCATAGTCTGAACCAATGACGGCAATGTGGTGTATCTGACGAAGTGCCAACATAGTGTGTCTCATTATCGATGTGATGAGGCACGTTATCCGGCAGCAGTGGCGACGTCAACGACAAAAAGCCCCGCATATAAGACGGGGCCGTCATTCAGAAATCAGCAACGCAACGGCAGATCAGGCTTTAAGATCCGCCAGCGCAGCACCGTAGTTGATGTGCAGTACCTGCCCATCCACCACCAGCGCCGGTACGCTCTGTACCCCGGCTTTTTCTGCTTCGGCGATACGCGCCGGTTTTTCACCCAGATGAACGACATCCACTTGCACATCCTGGCTCAACAGGCCCAACAACTGCTGCTCTGCGCTCACGCAAACCGGGCAACCGGCATGATAGAAAACGGCCTTAGTCATGATAATTCTCCTTGGTTCTGACTGTGTGGGCGAAATTAATTCGCACATTTGGTTTCGACTCGAAACCAAATGCACAATAAATCCTCCGTCACTCCTTGTCAATATAGTTTTTAATCGATACTATTTTCCCACGTTAGCGAGGATCCCATATTGAGACTTTTTGATTTACTGGAACGGCTGAATAGCCTGCAACGCAGCTGGCTGCGTAGCCATGAAGAGCTGGAAAGCCTGCCCCCGGTGCAATTGAGTGCGTTGTACTATCTGGCGCGCTGCAACCATTACTCCAACACGCCAATGGCGGTGGCGGAATATCTTGGCCTGACCAAGGGCACGGTATCGCAATCGCTGAAAAAGCTGGAAAGTAACGGGATGATTGCCCGCACTGCAGACGAGAAGGACCGCCGCAGCGTCAGGCTAAAGCTGACTGACAAATCACGCGTATTGATGGATGCCCTGTTCCCACCGGCCTATTTACAGGATGCGCAGGATGCCATGCAGCGAGACGGCAGGCAGCTAGTGGAACTGCTGACGCAGTTGTTGCGCCAGTTGCAAAAGCAGGATGATAACGTGGCGTTATTCGGCGAATGCCATCGCTGCCGCTATCACCAACGGCAGGATGGCCAACCATTTTGCGGCCTGACGCAGGAACCGTTGCCGGCAAGCAGCGTGAACCTGATTTGCCGGGAATTTGCTTAAGCCAGCGGCATTTTCAGCACCTTCACCAGATAACGCCCGTCCTCGGTCAGTTTCGCGCCGTGGATATCGGTTTCAAAGCCCGGGTAACGCTCGCCGATCGAGCACAGCATCAGCAGGAAATCCAGCACTGCACGGCTCTCTTCGGTGATCATCTCGCCCGGCATCACCAGCGGAACCCCAGGCGGATAAGGCAGGATCATGTTAGCCGCCACCTTGCCGACCAACTGATCCAGCTCGCAGGTTTCTACGTTGCCGCGCACCTGTTGCTGGAACATCTGGTGCGGCGTCAGTTTCATTTCAGGCAGCACGTCAAACGCCCGTTGCATCAGCCCCGGCAGATCGTGCCGACAGATTAAACTGTGGATCCCGGCCGCCAGATCCTGAATGCGCATATTGCGGTAGAAATCCGGATCTTCCGCGAACAGATCCGGCAGCATGTTCTTCACCCGCAGGTTGAGATCGTAAGCGCGTTTAAAATCGGTCAAACCGCGCAGCAGACTCATCGCCTTGGTTTTATCGATGCCGATGCTGAACAGGAATAACAGGTTATAAGGCCCGGTTTTTTCCACTACGATACCGCGTTCGTCCAGATACTTCGCCACCAGCGCCGCCGGTATCCCGCTCTCTTCCAGCATGCCCAGTTCATTCATGCCCGGCGTCAGGATAGTGACCTTGATCGGATCGAGGTACATGTGGTTGCTGTCGGTGTTGCCGAAACCGTGCCAATTATCATCCGGGTTCAGCGGCCAACACTGCGCCTCGTCGATCTCCTCCGGCTGCCAGATGTCGAAGAACCAGCTATCGCTCTCCTCTCGCAGCCGCTGCACCTCACGGCGGAAATGCAGTGCGCGCTCCACCGAGCGATTTATCAATCGCCGCCCCGGATTGCCGCGCAGCATGGCTGCGGCAGTCTCCATCGATGCTACGATGCCGTAATTCGGCGAGGTGGTGGTGTGCATCATATAGGCTTCGTTAAAGGTGCTTTCGTCGTAGTCACCCTTAATGTGAATCATTGAAGCCTGTGAAAACGCCGCCAGCAGTTTGTGCGTAGACTGGGTTTCGTAGATAACCTTGCCGGGCGTGCGCTCGCCGCTCATACCGCTCTTGCCGTCGTAAATGGGATGGAAGTTGGTATAGGGCACCCAGGCCGAATCAAAGTGAATTGAGGGTACGTCCAGCGTCTGTTTGATGTAGTCGGTGTTGTACAACAAACCGTCATAAGTGGAGTTGGTGATCACCGCATGTACCGGCCAACTGGCGTTAGCCGTTGCCGCGACCCGGCCGGCAATGCTCTCGCGAGTAAATTCATGCTGCGGAATACCACCGAGAATGCCATAGGCATTACGCAGCGGACGCAGGTAGATAGGCACGATATCGCTCATCATCAGCAAATGGCATAAGGATTTATGGCAGTTGCGGTCAATCAATACCGTGCTACCGGTCGGCGCCGAATACATTCCGACTATCTTGTTGGCGGTGGAGGTGCCGTTAGTCACCAGATAACTCTGCTCGGCGTTAAAGGTACGGGCAATATACTCTTCGGCTTCCAGATGTGGGCCGGTGTGATCCAGCAGCGATCCCAGTTCTGTCACAGAGATCGAGACATCTGCTTTTAGCGTGTTGGCACCAAAAAAGTCGTAAAACAGACAGCCGACCGGGCTTTTCTGAAAGGCGGTACCGGCCATATGGCCTGGAGTACAGAAAGTGTATTTCCCTTCGCGCACATAGTTGAACAGCGCCTTGGTCAAAGGAGGCGTAATGGTATCTATGTATTCGGCGGTGTACTGCTGAATACGCTGTGCAATATCATCCGCCGCATTTAGAGCGTACTCAAAGAAATACAGCGCCATGCGCATTTCATGCAGGCTGACGTCGAAGGTGGAATGGGTGTTGATGAAGGCATACAACGGCAGATATTCATTCAACTCATTGATATCGCTGCACAGCTCCAGACTGTAGTCGTCCCAGTCAAAAATCACCCCACAAATGCGCGCGTTGGCTTCGACCAGTTTTAACAGATCGCCGCTGTTTTTCGGATAGACCAGTTGGAAATCCATTGCAGCCAGTGCGGTGTGAAGCTCGCGGATCGGCTCGTCTTTGTAATAAACGCCCGCAGGGCTCATGATCGCGATGATATTCAACGGCTGCTCCTGTCAGTTAACCACCAATCGTCTATAACAACATGAAAAAACCGTGCTGTGTACCCCAAAGCCCCCCTTTTCGTCAGCCAAAAAAAAACCGCCCAAATGAAGGCGGTTTCTTGCAACGCATAACAAAACTCAGCAGTAGCCGTAGTTCATCAGGCGCTGGTAACGACGGTTGCGCAACTCTTCGTTGTTCAGGCCATCGAGGTCTTTCAGGTCAGCCAGCAACTGTGCTTTCAGCGTTGCAGCCATCGCAGGAACGTCGCGGTGAGCAGAACCCAAAGGCTCCGGGATCACCGAATCGATCAGCTTAAGCTCTTTCAGACGCGGTGCAGTAATGCCCATCGCTTCTGCAGCCAGAGGTGCCTTATCAGCACTCTTCCATAGAATGGAGGCACAGCCTTCCGGTGAAATCACCGAATAGGTGCTGTACTGCAGCATATTCACTTTGTCGCCAACGCCGATGGCCAATGCACCGCCAGAACCGCCTTCGCCGATCACGGTGCAGACGACCGGGATGTTCAGGCGAGACATTTCACGCAGGTTATGGGCAATCGCTTCTGACTGGCCGCGTTCTTCCGCGCCCACGCCCGGGTATGCCCCTGGGGTGTCGATGAAAGTGATCAACGGCAGCTTGAAGCGAGAAGCCATTTCCATCAGGCGCAACGCTTTGCGATAGCCTTCCGGTGCCGGCATGCCGAAGTTACGGCGGATTTTCTCTTTGGTTTCGCGGCCTTTCTGGTGACCGATGATCATCACCGGGCGACCATCCAGACGCGCAATACCACCGACAATCGCTTTGTCATCGGCATAGGCGCGATCGCCAGCCAGTTCTTCGAAGTCGGTGAAGATGTGTTTGATATAATCCAGGGTATAAGGACGGCGTGGGTGGCGTGCCAATTGAGCAACTTGCCAAGCCCCAAGATCGGAAAAAATCTTGCGCGTCAGCTCAACGCTCTTTTCACGAAGGCGCTGAACCTCTTCGTCCAGATTAATATCTAATTTTTCGTCTTGACGGCTGACTGCAGTCAGCGAGTCAATTTTCGCTTCCAGCTCTGCAATCGGCTGTTCAAAATCAAGAAAATTCAGACTCATAGCATTCCTATTTTAGTCAAATTCCAGTTCCACCTGCTCATTACCTACCAAAGTCCGCAAATCTATCAATAAGCGGTCGGTGGGCGTCACGCGCCAGGTTGCGCCAAAACGCAGCTTGGCCCGCGCATCTTCCCGTTGATAGTAAAGATGCACTGGAATCGTCCCCGAGCGATGGGGTTCCAAAGACTGACGGAGACGGTTCAAAAGCTGGTCATCAATTTGCCTGTCCGTCAGCGAGATAGCAAGTCCGCGAGCGTATTTTTCACGGGCTTCACTGATGTCCATTAGCTCGCGGGCGGTCATTTTAAGCCCACCGCTAAAGTCATCAAAGCTGACCTGTCCACTGGCGATCAGGATACGGTCTTTTTCCAATAAATGCTGGTATTTTTCTAACGCATCGGTGAATAACATCACTTCCAGACGGCCTGAACGGTCATCCAGCGTACAAATTCCGATGCGATTACCCCGCTTGGTGACCATAACCCGTGAGGCGATCACCAGCCCAACGGCGGTCGTCATCTTGCCCCGATCCGTCGGGTGCATATCTTTCAAACGCTGGCCACCGGCATAGCGTTCGATTTCCTTCAGGTACTGGGTGATCGGGTGGCCAGTAAGGTACAACCCCAGCGTTTCCCGTTCACCGTCCAGCACCACCTGCTCCTGCCAGAGGGGCACGTTGGCGTAGGATTGCTCCACCTGCTCCGGCGCTTCGGCCAGTACGCCAAACATGTCCACCTGACCGATCGCTTCGGCTTTGGCATGCTGATCGGCCGCTTTCAACGCATCGGGCAATGAGTTCATCAGCGCGGCGCGGTGCGGCCCAAGGCGGTCGAATGCCCCGGACATGATCAGCTTTTCCAGAATGCGGCGGTTCAGTTTTTTGATATCTGAGCGAGCACACAGATCGAACAAGTCTTTGAAGTAGCCCTGCTCACCACTGTTACGCGCTTCAAGAATGGCTTCAATCGGCCCTTCCCCGACGCCCTTGATAGCGCCGATGCCGTAAACGATCTCGCCTTCATCGTTAACGTGGAAATGGTACTGACCGCTGTTGATGTCCGGCGGCAGGATTTTCAGGCCCATACGCCAGCATTCATCCACCAACCCGACCACCTTATCGGTGTTGTCCATATCGGCGGTCATTACCGCCGCCATAAACTCGGCTGGATAGTGCGCCTTCAGCCACAATGTCTGGTATGACACCAGCGCATAGGCAGCGGAGTGCGATTTGTTGAAGCCGTAACCGGCGAATTTCTCCACCAGGTCAAAGATTTTTACCGACAGTTCACCGTCGATACCGCGTGATTTTGCCCCATCTTCGAAACCGCCACGCTGCTTGGCCATCTCGACCGGGTTCTTTTTACCCATCGCACGACGCAACATGTCCGCGCCGCCCAGCGAATAGCCGGCCAGCACCTGGGCAATCTGCATTACCTGTTCCTGGTACAGGATGATGCCGTAGGTAGGCTCCAGCACCGGCTTGAGCGACTCATGCTGCCACTGGATATCCGGGTAAGAGATCTCTTCACGACCGTGCTTACGGTCAATAAAGTTATCTACCATGCCGGACTGCAGCGGCCCAGGGCGGAACAGTGCCACCAGTGCGATCATATCTTCGAAGCAGTCGGGCTTCAGGCGTTTGATCAAGTCTTTCATGCCGCGCGATTCAAGCTGGAAGACCGCAGTGGTCTCCGAACGCTGCAACATATCGAAGCTTTTCTTGTCTTCGAGCGGGATAGCGGCGATATCGATCGGTTCCAGCCCGGTTTTCGCACGGCGGGCGTTGATCATCGCCAACGCCCAGTCGATGATGGTCAGGGTACGCAGACCGAGGAAGTCGAACTTCACCAGCCCGGCGTATTCCACATCGTTCTTGTCAAACTGGGTTACCGGATGCTGACCTTCTGCATCGCAGTACAAGGGGGCGAAGTCAGTGATTTTGGTCGGTGCGATCACCACACCACCGGCGTGCTTACCGGCGTTACGCGTCACCCCTTCCAGCTTGCGCGCCATGTCGATCAGCGCTTTGACTTCCTCATCAGCCTCGTAGATTTCCGGTAACTGCGGCTCGGCGGCAAAGGCTTTCTCCAGCGTCATACCCGGATCGGGTGGCACCAGCTTGGAGATACGATCGACGAAGCCATACGGGTGACCCAGCACGCGGCCCACGTCGCGAATAACCGCCTTCGCCGCCATGGTACCGAAGGTAATGATCTGGGATACCGCCTCACGGCCGTACATCTCCGCCACGTGATCAATCACCAGATCGCGTTTTTCCATGCAGAAGTCGACGTCGAAGTCGGGCATCGAAACACGTTCCGGATTAAGGAAACGTTCGAACAGCAGGTCAAATTCCAGCGGATCAAGATCGGTGATTTTCAGCGCGTAAGCCACCAGTGAACCGGCACCAGAACCACGGCCTGGCCCGACCGGCACGTCGTTGTCCTTCGACCACTGGATAAACTCCATCACGATCAGGAAGTAGCCCGGGAAGCCCATCTGGTTGATTACTTTCAGCTCAATATCCAGACGTTCGTCGTATTCAGGGCGGCGCTGGGCACGCACCTCCGGATCCGGGAACAGGAACTCCAGTCGATCTTCCAGCCCTTCCTTCGACTTAAGGACCAGGAAGTCCTCGGTAGTCATATCACCGGTTGGGAACTGCGGCAGGAAGTATTCGCCAAGGCGAATAGTCACGTTACAACGCTTGGCGATCTCTACGCTGTTGAGCAACGCCTCCGGGATGTCGGCAAACAGCTCACACATCTCGTCTTCGTCACGCATGTATTGCTGCGAGGTGTAGTTACGCGGGCGCTTGGGATCATCGAGCGTGAAACCGTCGTGGATGGCAACGCGGATCTCATGGGCGTCAAAGTCATCTGCGACCAGAAAACGCACATCGTTGGTGGCCACTACCGGCAGCCCACGTTCGGTCGCCAGGGCTACCGCCGCATGCAGGTAGTTTTCTTCGTCCGGCCGACCGGTACGGATCAGTTCAAGATAGTAACTGTCGGGGAAGTACTGCTGATAAAACTCCAGGCACTGCTCCACCTGCGGCTGGTTGCCGCGCAGCAGAAACTTGCCGACGTCGCCCTGACGGGCGCCAGAGAGCAGGATAAGCCCTTCACGGTGCTCAATCAGCCAATCGCGATCGATGATCGGGCCGGCAGCGCCGTAACCACGCTGATAGGCGCGGGAAATCAGCAGCGTCAGGTTTTGGTAACCTTCATTATTGGCGGCCAGTACGGTGAGCTGCGCCAGCTCGTCGCCCAGCACTTCACTTTGCACATGAAAATCCGCGCCGATGATCGGTTTGATCCCGGCGCCGTGCGCGCTGCCATAAAACTTCACCAGGCCACACAGGTTGGTAAAGTCGGTAATTGCCAAAGCGGGCATGGCTAACGCGGCGGCTCTTTTCACCAACGGTCCGATCTTGGCTAATCCATCAATCATGGAGTAGTCGCTATGAACGCGCAGGTGAATAAAACGAGGTTCGGCCATATCCAGATACCTGAATCTAGGGGTTCAGCGAACTGAACCCGGGTTAACTCTATCGCTAGGGCCGGCAGATTACAGCGCCAGCACCCTTCTAACCGGGGCAAAGCTGCGGCGATGATGCTCGGTCGCACCCAGCGCGGCCAGCCGCTCCAGATGGAAAGCGGTTGGGTAGCCTTTATGCTGCGCAAAGCCGTAGTCCGGGAATTCCCGATCCAACTCGGTCATTTCGCGATCACGCGTTACCTTCGCCAGAATGGACGCGGCGCTGATTTCTGCCACGCGGCTATCGCCCTTCACCACCGCCTGCGAACGCATCGGTAATTTAGGACAACGGTTACCGTCGATCAATACCATGTCCGGCGCGATATGCAATCCGGCAACCGCTCGCTGCATCGCCAGCATGGTGGCATGCAGAATATTCAGTTGATCGATCTCGTCCGGCTCGGCTCGCCCCAGACTCCAGGAAAGTGCCTTTTCGACGATTTCGTCATACAGCGCCAGGCGGCGCTTTTCACTGAGTTTTTTCGAGTCCGCCAGCCCAACGATTGGCCGCGCAGGATCGAGGATCACTGCGGCGGTCACTACCGCCCCGACCAAAGGGCCACGGCCGACTTCGTCCACGCCGGCAATCAGCGTGGCGACAGGATAAATGAAGGGTTCAATCATGCTTTTGCCAGCTCCAACACAGCCTGAGCGGCCTGTTCATCGGCACCACAACGGATGCTTTGGTGCAGGGTAAGGAAAGTCTGTTTCAGTTCGTCGGTTTGCGGACTGTCTTCCAGCAACGGCATGACCGATGCCGCCAACTTGTCCGGCACGCAGTCGTGCTGCAACAGTTCGGTGACGATCTCACGACCGGCCAGCAGGTTGGGCAGCGAGACATAGGGAGTCTTCACCAACCTCTGCGCTATCCAGAAGGTAAAGGGCTTCATGCGGTAACCCACCACCATCGGGCATTTGGCCAGCATGCACTCCAGTGCCGCCGTCCCTGAGGCCAGTAAAGCTGCGTCGCTGGCGATCATCGCCTCACGGCCCTGGCCATTGAGTAAATGGACCCTTAACTCAGGTGCCACTTCCGCCTTGATGCGTTCGAACTGCTCGCGTCGCTTGGCGTTAACCAACGGCACCACCAGTTCCAGCTCCGGATAGCGGGTACGCAGCAACTGGGCCGTCTTCAGAAAATCAGCGCTCAGCATCTCGACTTCCGCGCCGCGGCTGCCCGGCAGCAGGGCCAGACAACGCGCATCAGCGGCAATGCCCAGTTTAGCGCGCGCAGCCAGTTTGTCCGGTTGCAGAGGCATGGCGTCAGCCATGGTATGACCGATAAACCGACAGGGAACGTTGAAACGATCGTAAAACGCTTTTTCGAAAGGGAGAAACGCCAACACCAGATCGGTGGCTTTGCCTATTTTGAAAACGCGCTTTTGACGCCAGGCCCAGACGGAGGGGCTGACATAATGAATGGTGCGGATACCACGCTGTTTCAGGCGACCTTCCAGGGTGATATTGAAGTCCGGCGCGTCGATACCCACAAACACGTCAGGCGCGAGATCGCTGAACCGGCGGGTAAGATCCTTGCGGATCTTTAACAGGCGTGGCAGGCGCTCAAGCACCTCGACCACGCCCATTACCGCCAGCTCTTCCATTTCGTACCAGGTTTCGCAGCCTTCGGCCTGCATCAGCGGGCCGGCGACGCCAACAAAACGCGCGTCGGGGATCTGCGCCTTGAGCGCGCGAATTAAACCGGCGCCAAGAATATCACCGGAAGTTTCTCCGGCGACCAATCCGATGGTCAATGGGCGATTTTGCATAGGTCAGCGAATAATACCGCGGGTGGAACGACCAAAGAAATCAAGGAACTGCTGCACCACTGGCTGTTCTTTCGCCAGGGCTTCGATTTCTGTTTTCGCTTCATCCAGCGTTTTCTCGCTGCGATAAAGAATTTTGTAGGCGTTACGGATAGCCTGCATTTCATCTTTATCAAAACCACGACGCTTCAGGCCAACGGCGTTAACACCGAATGGCGTGGCGTGGTTACCCTGCGCAATGACAAAAGGTGGCACGTCCTGGGCAACGCCGGAACAACCGCCAACCATCACGTGAGTCCCGATAATGCAGAACTGATGAATAGCCGTCATACCACCGATAATGGCATGATCGTCAATTTCCACATGGCCGGCCAGCGTGGCGTTGTTTGCCAGGATACAGGAGTTACCCACCACGCAGTCGTGTGCGACATGCACGTTAACCATCAGCAGGTTGTCATTACCTACTTTGGTCAAACCGGTGCCCTGCGCCGTACCGCGATGAATGGTGACGCTTTCGCGGATGCGGTTGCGATCGCCAATCTCGACACGCGTCGGTTCACCCGCGTATTTCAGATCCTGATTCACTTCGCCAATAGAGGCGAACTGATAGATCTGATTATCGCGGCCGATTTTGGTCAAGCCATTCACCACAATGTGGGACTTCAGTACCGTGCCTTCGCCGATTTCCACCTGGGAGCCGACGTAGCAGAAGGGACCGATGTGCGCACCAGCGCCGATAACGGCGCCTTCTTCAATAATCGCGCTAGGATGGATAAAGGCGGTTTTGTCGATCACGGATTAGGCCTCCCGGCTGCGCGCACACATCATGGTTGCTTCGCAGACAATTTTGCCGTCGACGGTCGCCACGCCTTTAAAGCGCGTCAAACCACGACGAGTTTTCTCAAAGGTGACTTCCATGATCATTTGATCACCAGGCACTACCGGGCGTTTGAAGCGAGCTTCGTCGATACCGGCAAAGTAATACAACTCGCCCGGCTCCAGTTTGCCGACGCTTTTAAACGCCAGAATACCGGTGGCCTGCGCCATGGCTTCCAGAATCAATACGCCTGGAAAAATCGGCTTACCAGGGAAGTGTCCCTGGAAAAACGGCTCATTTACAGATACGTTCTTCACCGCACGCAGGAATTTGTGCTCCTCAAACTCGAGGACGCGATCAACCAGCAAGAACGGGTAACGGTGAGGAAGCAACTCTAAAATTTCTGCAATATCCAGAGTATGAGTGTCAGTAGTCAAAATACTCTTCCTGTCTCTAAAAACTGATGGCATCAACAACACGGCCTGCGCTGCCCCCAATAAGGAGGAAGTCATGCAGGCCGCAAATTAACAACTCTTTGCGCTTTTGGTCTCATGACCAACGCGTTTCGTTTTGTACCCAGCGAGGCGGGCGGTAGTGATTAGTCTTTTCCGACTTTTCGTTCGACAGCTTTTAAGCGCTTGCTAATCTCATCGATATTCATCACCAACGCAGCGGTTTTACGCCAAACTTTGTTGGGTTGTAACGGAATGCCCGAAGAGTATACCCCAGGTTCGGTGATTGGTCGCATAACCATTCCCATTCCGGTGACAACAACCTTGTCGGCGATCTCCATGTGACCGTTGATCACGCTGGCTCCGCCGATCTGGCAGTAGCGGCCGATTTTCAGGCTGCCCGCCATGATAACACCGCCGGCAACGGCAGTATTGTCGCCAATCACCACGTTATGTGCAATCTGGCATTGGTTGTCGATGATAACACCATTCCCGATCTGGGTGTTATCCAGCGCGCCGCGGTCAATGGTGGTGCAAGCGCCAATCTCGACGCGATCGCCGATAATTACCGTGCCCAACTGAGGAATTTTTATCCACTCACCACGTTCGTTGGCATAGCCGAAACCATCAGCACCAATCACAGTACCTGATTGGATCAGGCAGCGTTGGCCGATCTCGACTTCATGATAAATCGTTACGTTCGCCCACAGACGCGTACCCGCGCCAATGCGTGCACGTTTGCCGATGAAGCAGCCAGGGCCGATAACCACGTTATCGCCAAGCACTGCGCCCGACTCGATCACCGCATTGGCACCAATGGCAACATGCTGACCCAGAGTGGCTTCAGGTGAGATAACCGCGCTTGGAGCGATATCCTGAGCCGGGGACGGCGTGGTATCCATCAGTTGCGCCATGCGCGCGTAAGTCAGGTAAGGATTTTTAACCACCAGCGCCGCAGAACGACAGTGTGGTAAATCCGCCTCGGTAAGCACTACTGCGCTTGCCTGGCAGGAAGCCAGCTGCTCTTGATAGCGGCTGTTTGACAAAAACGTGATTTGGCCAGCCTGTGCCGAATGCATAGAAGCAATGCCGGTGATGACGAGATCGCCATCACCGTGCAATTGTGCATCCAACTGCTGCGCTAGATCAGCCAGTCGAATTGAAGGCATGTTGTTATTTAACCTGTTTCAGCACGTCAGCAGTGATGTCTTTAGAAGTCCCTGCGTAGGCAACAGCGTTAGCATCGATAACTACGTCGTAGCCTTCTTTGCTGGCAACAGATTTCACAGCGTCCTGAATACGGCTCAGGATTTTGTTACGCTCTTCCATCTGACGGCGACGGTTGTCCTGCTCAAAAGCCTGTGCTTTCTGAGAGAACTGCTCGCGCTGTGCCATTACGTCTTTTTCCAACTTGCTGCGATCGCTGGCTTTCATGGTAGCGCCATCACGCTGCAAACGTTGCATTTTGGTCTGAAGGCTACGCTCCATAGTCTGAAGCTCACCCGCACGGCCTTTAAACTCGTTTTCCAGCTGTTTAGCTACGGTTTCACGAGCCGGCAACTGTTGGAAAATGCTGGAGACGTTAACTACAGCGATCTTATCTGCTGCCTGAACGCCAGCTGAAGCAGCCATTGCTAAACCGAGGCCTGCGGCACACAACCACTTTTTCACTATAAACTCCTTACCATCACCCATTTGTGTCATATGACACTTGAAGTACACAATCTGCCAGACTTATCCCGCAAAACAATGAGAATCATCTCTCTGTGCTCGGACGGGCGCCTGGCATTTGCGATTCTTAATAACTGCTATGCCCAGAAGCCGGACCTGTTACCAGGTCTTGCCAATGTTAAACTGGAACTGTTCGGACTTGTCGCCTTCGTATTTCTTGAGCGGGTTGGCATAAGAGAACACCAACGGACCCAAAGGTGACATCCACTGCAAGGCGATACCGGCAGAAACGCGGATGTTGCTCGCCTTACTGTAGTCCGGAATATCGTACATGCTGGTCTGCGCAGTATTCTGCCAGTTGGTATCCCACACGGTACCCGCATCCATGAACAGTGAAGTACGCACCGAGTTGGCGTATTTCTCACTGATGAATGGCGTTGGTGTGATCAGCTCCATACTGGCGACAGCCATGGCGTTACCGCCCACTGCGTCGTCCGAATTACAAATCGGGGTACCGTTACTACAGCCATACGAATTGGAGTTGTAGTATGCCGCTTTTGGACCAATGGTGTTGGAGCCGAAACCACGCACGGTGCTGGAACCACCGGCATAGAAGTTTTCGTAGAACGGCATTTCTTTGCCGCCCAGACCATCTGCATAACCCAGACGGCCACGACCCAACAGCACCCAGGTGCGGTCATCATTGATCGGAACATACTGCACGCTGTCTAACGTCAACTTGTAGTATTCGTTATCCGAGCCTGGAATGGTGACTTTACCATTGAGCGTAGTGCGGTTACCCGAGGTTGGGAAATAGCCACGGTCAAGGTTGTTATAGGTCCAACCCAGGTTCAGCGTGAAGTCATCGGCAGAATAGCTGGCGCGATCGGTGGTGTTAGGGTTCAGACCCATCGAGTCCAGATAACGCCACATGGCAATCTGCGGCTGCATGTTGGACAAGCCGTTATGCACGTAACCCAGGCCGGTACGCAACGAGTTGTTTTCGTTGATCGGGAAGCCCAGGGTACCGTCTATACCGTAACTCTTGTTGGTATAGTCGGACAGGTCCGCGTCATCGGCTTTAAAGTCGTTGTAGAAGATACGGCCACCCAAACTCACACCGTCAACGGTGAAGTACGGGTTGGTTACCGACAGCTCGGTGTAGGTCTGGTAATCGTTCTTGGTACCGCTGATGCCGACGGAATAGCCGGTCCCCAGCCAGTTGTCCTGCTGAACGCCCGCCTGGAAGCTCACGCCGCTCTCGGTGCCGTAGCCAACGCCGAAGTTGAAGGTACCGGTGTTACGCTCTTTCACCTTATAGGTGACATCAACCTGATCTGCAGTACCTGGCACGCGCTGGGTTTCCACATCTACCGTTTCAAAATAGCCCAAACGGTTCAGACGTTCTTTGCCCTGCTCTACCTGTGCATTGCCCAGCCACGCACCTTCCATCTGACGCATTTCACGGCGCAGTACGGAATCTTTACTGGTGTCGTTGCCTTCAAACTTGATGCGACGGACATAGAAACGGTTACCCGCATCAATATTCACGTGCAGCTTCACGGTTTTATCCGCGTCGTTGATTTCAGGCTGGGTAGAAACACGCGGGTAAGCGTAACCGTAACGGCCCAACATCGTTTTGATGTTGTCTTCCATTTTGGTTACTTTACTGCCGTTATACAGCTCACCTGGCTCAATCTTGGTCAACTGGGCGACTTCCGCCGAGTGGCCGGCCAGATTGCCGTTCACCACCACGTCGGTGAGCTTGTACTGCTCGCCTTCAGTGATATTGATGGTGATATAGATGCCTTTTTTGTCCGGCGTCAGGCTGACCTGAGTCGAATCAATATTAAAGCGCGCGTAGCCGCGGTCCAGATAGAAACTGCGCAGGGTTTCGAGGTCACCCGCCAGCTTTTGCTTCTGGTATTTGCGATCGCCAACCACGTTCCACCACGGCACTTCATCACGCAGTTGGAAGCGTGAAATCAGTTCATCATTGGTGAAGGCATGATTGCCGACAATGTTGATTTGTTGAATCTTGGCGGAAACCCCTTCCGTGAACACCAGTTTCAGGTCAACACGGTTACGCGGCAATGGCGTGACCACGGCTTTCACCGAGGCACTGTATTTACCGACGCTGTAATAGAAGTCTTCCAGCCCTTTTTCAATGCTGGATATCGTGGTGCGGTCGAGCGCTTCGCCAACCCGAACGCCAGAGGCTTCCAGGTTTTGCTTGAGCATGTCATCTTTCACCGACTTGTTGCCGGAGAAAGTGATGCTGGCAATGGTAGGGCGTTCCTTAACCTGAACAATCAGCGTATTACCATCGCGCAGCACGCGAACGTCCTCGAAGTTGCCAGTGGCAAACAAGGCACGGATGGTATTACTGATATCATCGTCAGTGACGGTATCGCCTACGCGAACCGGCATGTTGAGTAACGCCGCACCGACGGCGACTCGCTGCAGGCCTTCGAAATGAATATCCTTCACTACGAACCCGTCTGCACCGTATACGGTGGCGCTGCCAAACAGCAGCGACGCTATGAGCAACTTTTTCATCGCCATCGTTGTTATGCGTTCTTCCTAACCTATCCCCGCCCCTAAAGACGAGAAAAATCATTGAAAAGTGCAAGACCCATTAAAAGCACCAACACGATCGAACCTATGCGGTAACTGTAGTCCTGTACTCGCTCGGAAACCGGCCCACCCTTCAGCTTTTCTATCGCCAGGAAGAGGAGATGCCCACCATCTAACACCGGTAATGGGAACAGGTTGATGATACCCAGGTTGACACTGATCAACGCCAGAAACATCAGATAATACACAAACCCGACCCCAGCTGACGCCCCTGCTCCCTGTGCAATCGAAATCGGGCCACTCAGGTTGTTCAGCTTTACATCACCGGTTATTAATTTACCCAGCATTTTGACCGTAAGGCTCATAAGCTGCCAGGTCTTGTCCCCGGCCTGATACAGCGCCGGGAAAGGTCCATACTGGCGAATCGTCTTATACTCGTCCGGCAGCGGCAACACTTTCGGAATGATGCCGGCAAAACCCACCGATTTGTCTTTTCCCACCGGCTTTGTATCCGGTATCAGCGTCAAAGACAAGGGGGCGCCGTTTCTTTCGATCTCTAAAGCCAGCGGTTGCCCTGGACCGTTGTGTATCCGTTTCACCAACGTTTGCCAACGACCCAATAACTGACCATCGACTTTAACGATCCTGTCCCCCGCTTGTAAACCCGCCTTTTGCGCTGCCGACCCCGGCTGCACTTCGGCAAGGACAGATTCTATCTGCGGGCCGCGCGGAATGATACCCAACGCCACCACGGGATCCTGTTTGTCCGGCTCAAAATTCCACTGGCGCAAATCCAGGGTTTTGGTCACCACACTGGAAGAACCAAACGGCGCGATACCCACCTCGGTTTCTGCGTCGCCAATCTTCGCCACCAGTGCCAGACGAACTGATTCCCAATCAGGCGTTTCGATGCCATCTACGGACTTAAGTTCCATTCCAGGCGAAATTTCAGCGTGGGCTGCAATCGATTGGGGAGCGATTTCACCGATTACCGGGCGGAAACTGGGCACGCCGATAATGAATACCAGCCAGTAAGCAAGGATAGCAAACAGGAAATTGGCGATAGGACCGGCACTGATGATAGCGGCACGCTGCCAAACGGTTTTGTTGTTAAACGCCTGATGACGGAGTTCCGGTGCGACCGAATCAACCCGCTCATCGAGCATCTTCACGTAGCCGCCAAGCGGGATCAGGGCAATCACGTACTCCGTACCCTGACGGTCGGTACGACGCCACAGGGCGCGGCCGAAGCCAATGGAGAAGCGTTCTACACGGACGCCGCAGCGACGGGCGACCCAAAAGTGCCCGAACTCATGCACGGTGATCAATACACCGAGCGCAACAAGAAATGCGACTAAGTTCCAGAGCACGCTAACCATAATCCCTTCACTCCCCGCCGTTGACGGATTAAAACACTAACAGCATCAGGCAGGCAAATACAGGCACTGCTGCGGTCAGGCTATCGATACGATCCAGTATGCCGCCATGACCCGGTATCAAATGACCGCTGTCTTTGATACCCGCTTCGCGTTTGAACATGCTCTCGGTAAGATCGCCCAGCACTGAGGCCAGCACGGCAATCACCGAACAAATCAGTAAGGTTGTCGGCACCACATTGAGCGGGGCATAACGACCAAACAGCCAGGATATCAGGGCCGAAGTAATCAGGCCACCGACCAGCCCTTCCCAGGTTTTCCCCGGAGAAACTTTGGGTGCCAGCTTATGCTTGCCGAACAGTTTGCCGAACATGTAGGCACCGGAATCCGCGCCCCAAACCAGCAACATCACATACAGCAGCCACCAGGCGCCGGTGAAGTGGTTTTGTTCGTAGCCGAACTGACGCAGCGATAGCATACCCCAGAAGAACGGCACTATGGTCAGCAGACCGAAAACCAGACGTATCGGGCGTGAGTTACGCCACAGTGCGGCCGAGCCGGGATAGAACAGCACCAGCAACAGCGCCACCAGCCACCAAGCCATTGACAGCCACAGCGAACCGCCTACCTGAAGTAGATGGACCGACTGATGATAGGCCGGAATACTGAGCATCATCAACGCCAGCAGGAAGCCGCACAATATCGCCAACCAGATGCGCTGCGAGCGGGAGGTAAATCCGGCCAGTTGGCCCCACTCCCAGGCCGCTAACATGCACACCACGAGTGTTACCAGGGCAAAGCCCACCGGCGGCAGCAAAAACAGCGCCGCGATAACAATCGGAATTAAGATCAGAGCAGTTATGAGGCGATACTTCAGCAAAAGTTCCCCCTAGGACGCATTGGCGCCGATAGGTGTTGTTCCCCCGAAGCGACGCTCGCGTTGTGCAAATGCATTCAGCGCACCTTCAAAGACAAGTTCATCAAAATCAGGCCAGAGTACATCAGTAAAGTAAAGTTCGGCATAAGCAATTTGCCACAGCAAGAAGTTACTGATGCGATGTTCGCCACCGGTACGGATCACCAAATCCACCGGCGACAGATCGTTCATGCAGATCCGCTCACCCAGTAACTCTTCGCTGATTTGATCCGGACGCAGTGAACCGTCCTTCACCTGCTCAGCCAGTTCCCTTACTCCCTGAATAATATCCCAACGGCCGCCGTAGTTGGCAGCAATGTTGAGCGTCAGGCCATCGTTATTTTCTGTCAGTTGCTCGGAGCGACGGATCCGCTCCTGCAAGCGCGTGCTGAAACGGCTGATATCACCGATCACTCGCAGTCTGACGTTATGTTTATGCAGGCTTTTTACTTCACTGTCCAAGGCGCGGACGAAAAGCTCCATCAAAGCGGAAACTTCCTGCACTGGACGATTCCAGTTCTCGCTGCTGAAGGCATAAAGCGTGAGCGCATCTAAATGGTTGTTGGCGGCAAAACTGACCGCGCGACGCACCGATTTCACCCCTGCTTTATGACCGAAGACACGTAACTTACCCTGACGTTTAGCCCAGCGCCCGTTGCCGTCCATAATAATGGCGACATGTCGTGGCCCCAGAGTGGACAGATTAGCCTCTTGTTGATTTGCGGACGACATAACTCGTACTTATTTCCTCAATAGAAATACAACTGCCCTTCCGGAACATCAGGCCCTTACGCGCAAAAAAAGCCGTGTGCCCGACACGGCTTTTCAGACTGCCTTGCGACAGCCGGTAATCTGCGCTGTACTATCGGCATTCGAGATGTCAATCAGGCCATAATTCAACGGTATAACCGCTGAAAGGTGGCGCAGACTATACCACCTCAGCAAGGCCTGAACAAACGGCCCCACTGCGGCACGCGTAATTTGCGAACAAAATAGGATAATTGCCGGTATCAGTTATGCAGTGATTTAACCAATCCAACCGCAACCTCACGCGCCTGGCGATCTATTTCTAAGACCGCATCAATGCAGGACGGTTCCTGCAGTGACAGCCGTTCGACTACTTTTTGGTTCACTGCCGCAATATCGGTAAAGCGAATCTGCTCCTGCAGGAAAGCCGCCACGGCCACTTCGTTGGCCGCGTTCAGCGCGGTAGTCGCCGCCTGACCGGCATCAAAGGCCTCAATGGCCAGATACAGGCAGGGATAGCGTTCCCGTTCAGGCTCGGCAAAGGTCAGCGAGCCGATGCGGCAGAAATCCAGTGCTTCCACACCAGAATTAACGCGCTGAGGATAAGCCATCGCATGGGCGATCGGCGTACGCATATCCGGCGTGCCCAACTGGGCCAGTACGCTGCCATCGGTGTAACGAACCATCGAGTGGATCACCGACTGCGGATGCAGAATCACTTCCATTTGCTCGGCCGAGGCGTTAAACAGCCAGCGGGCCTCAATATATTCCAGTCCTTTGTTCATCATGGTGGCGGAGTCCACCGAGATCTTGCGCCCCATCGACCAATTGGGATGGGCACAGGCCTGATCCGGCGTCATCGTGGTAAACTGCTCCAGCGGCGTAGTGCGGAACGGGCCGCCAGAACCGGTAAGCACGATGCGCGACACACCATGACTCTCTAATGAAGAGTATCCCAACTGACGCTGAATGCTCTCAGGCAAACTCTGAAAAATGGCGTTATGTTCGCTGTCGAGCGGCAGTAACTGCGTCTTGCTCTGTTGCACCGCGTCCATAAACAGACGCCCGCAGGTGACCAGCGACTCTTTGTTCGCCAGCAGCACCTGCTTGCCGGCACGAATTGCCGCCAGCGTTGGCAGCAGGCCGGCAGCGCCCACAATGGCTGCCGTGACCTGGTCGACGTCGTCCAATGCCGCCAACTCACAGGCCGCCTGCTCGCCCGCCATCACCTCGGTGGCAATACCGTTTTCCGCCAGCAGAATACGCAGTTCACGCGCAGCGCCTTCGTCCGCCATCGCGGCATAGGCCGGGCGAAATTCGATGCACTGTTGCGCCATGACCGCTACATTGCGGCCGGCAACCAGCGCTTTAATCGCAAAACGGTCGGGATTTTCCCTGACCACGGCCAGGGTACTGGTCCCCACTGAGCCGGTGGAACCAAGAATAGTCAGTTGCTTCATGAGCTCACTCTGAATAACTGTCTGATGAGATCGGGGTGCTCCAGTGTGTAACCTTGGCCACCACTTGTCCATGATCAATCAGTACGATGAAACGGGATCTGCGCCACAAAAAACAAAGCGCCGCCCAGGCGACGCTTTTTTTCTGCGCGATGCTGATTAGAATTCCATCAGCTCTTTTTCTTTATCGGCCAGAGCGGCATCCAGAAGTTTGATGTAAGCATCGGTCAGTTTCTGAACGTCGTCCTGTGAACGACGATCTTCATCTTCGCTGATTTCTTTGTCTTTCAGCAGCGCTTTAACCTTGTCGTTGGCATCACGGCGCACGTTACGAACCGCTACACGGCCCTGCTCAGCTTCATTACGCACGATCTTGATCAGATCTTTACGGCGCTCTTCGGTCAATGCAGGAAGTGGAACACGGATGTCGCTACCGGCTGAAGATGGGTTCAGACCCAGATCGGAGCTCATGATTGCCTTTTCAACAGCGGCACTGATAGAGCGGTCAAATACGTTAATTTTCAGCGTACGAGAATCTTCTACCGTCACGCTAGCCAGCTGACGCAGCGGCGTAGATGCGCCGTAATATTCAACCATGATGCCGTCCAGGATGCTCGGAGAAGCGCGGCCGGTACGGATTTTACTGATTTGGTTTTTGAATGCTTCTACGCTTTTTTCCATGCGTGAATCAGCATCTTTTCTGATTTCATTAATCACGTTGCGAACCCTTGAAAGCTGGATACTTGGCAGGCCATACCACAGTATAGCCCGTGAATTTTACTCAAGGAAAGCGCGCTACGCCTGGCGTTACCCGCTCCCGCTAAATTTGGCAGACCCGCCTTATTTGCTGATCAGCGTGCCTTCGTTTTCACCCATCACTACCCGGCGCAGCGCACCCGGCTTGTTCATGTTGAATACGCGGATTGGCAGACCGTGATCGCGAGCCAGCGTAAATGCCGCCAGATCCATCACTTTCAGCTCACGTTCCAACACGTCCTGATAGGTTATATGTTCGTACAGTGTGGCATCCGGATTTTTAACCGGGTCAGCGGAGTATACACCATCCACTTTAGTCGCTTTCAATACCACATCCGCTTCAATCTCGATCCCGCGCAGGCACGCCGCAGAATCGGTAGTGAAGAACGGGTTGCCGGTACCGGCGGAGAAGATCACCACGCGATTATTACGCAGCAGGCTGATCGCCTCGGCCCAGCTGTAGTTGTCGCACACGCCGTTCAACGGAATTGCCGACATCAGGCGAGCGTTCACATAGGCACGGTGCAGTGCATCACGCATAGCCAGACCGTTCATCACGGTAGCCAGCATTCCCATGTGGTCGCCCACTACGCGGTTCATGCCGGCTTGTGCCAGGCCCGCGCCGCGGAACAGGTTACCGCCGCCAATAACTACACCGACCTGAATTCCCAGTTCGACCAGCTCTTTAACTTCCTGAGCCATGCGATCCAAAACGCTAGCGTCGATACCAAAACCTTCTGCACCTTGCAGGGCTTCGCCACTCAGTTTAAGCAGAATACGCTGATATACGGGTTTTGCATTGGTTGCCATGGTGATCTGTCCTAAGAAGCAGTATTAGTATTGGGGATTTCAGCCGATGAAACGCGCCTGTGCTGTGTATCATGCCACAGGGCTTGCCACCGGTGTAATTCTGGCTGGATAAAATGGAACCGCCAGACGGCGGCCCCATTAACAGTCATTAAGACTGCTTGCTCATTGCTGCAACTTCAGCAGCAAAGTCGTTCTCAACTTTAGCGATGCCTTCGCCCACTTCGAAGCGGATGAAGTTAACCACGTCAGCGTTGTGCTCTTTCAGCACCTGGCCAACAGTTTTGCTTGGTTCGATAACGAAAGGCTGACCGGTCAGGGAAACTTCGCCGGTGAATTTCTTCATGCGGCCTTCAACCATTTTCTCAGCGATTTCTTTCGGCTTGCCAGACTGCATGGCGATGTCCAACTGAACCTGGTACTCTTTTTCTACCACTTCAGCAGACACGTCTTCAGGCTTAACGAATTCAGGCTTGCTTGCCGCAACGTGCATGGCAATTTGCTTAACCAGCTCTTCGTCAGCACCGGTAGCTGCGATCAGAACGCCGATACGCGCACCGTGCAGGTAGCTACCCAGCACTTCGCCTTCCAGGGAAGCAACGCGACGGATGTTGATGTTCTCACCGATTTTTGCAACCAGCGCTACACGTTCTTCTTCGAACTGTGCTTTCAACACTTCAACGTCAGTGATTTTGCCGGCAAAAGCAGCATCCAGCACTTTGTCAGCGAATGCCTGGAAACCAGCATCTTTAGCTACGAAGTCAGTCTGGCAGTTAACTTCCAGGATCAGACCGTAGTTGCCTTCAATCTTGGTTTTGATCACGCCGTCAGCAGCTACGTTGCCTGCTTTTTTCGCCGCTTTGATCGCACCAGATTTACGCATGTTTTCGATTGCCAGCTCGATGTCGCCGTTAGACTCAACCAGAGCTTTTTTACAATCCATCATGCCAGCGCCAGTACGCTCACGCAGTTCTTTTACCAGAGCAGCGGTAATATCAGCCATTTCTTTTTCCTCGGTTATCTCACGTGGAGACAGTTCTCATTCAGATAAGCAAAGGGGGCCTATAAAGGCCCCCCTAACCAACATATTCAATACCTGGTTAATAAGGGCTCAGTGACGAGCTTGCCTTATTATTCAGCTTCTACGAAGCTTTCTTCCGCTTGAACGGCCAGATCTTGAGAACGACCTTCACGGACGGCGGCAGCAACGGCAGTCAGGTACAATTTGATTGCACGGATTGCATCGTCGTTACCAGGGATGATGAAGTCAACGCCGTCTGGATCGGAGTTGGTATCAACGATAGAGAATACCGGGATACCCAGGTTGTTGGCTTCTTTGATCGCGATGTGTTCGTGATCAGCATCGATTACGAACAGAGCGTCAGGCAGACCACCCATGTCCTTGATACCACCCAGGGAGTTTTCCAGCTTGGCCAGTTCGCGAGTACGCATCAGCGCCTCTTTCTTGGTCAGCTTGTCAAAGGTGCCATCTTGAGACTGGATTTCCAGATCTTTCAAACGCTTGATTGACTGACGAACGGTTTTCCAGTTAGTCAGCATGCCGCCCAACCAGCGATGGTTCACGAAGAACTGGTCGCAGCCGGTAGCATATTCTTTTACCGCTTCGCTTGCTGCGCGCTTGGTACCAACGAACAGGATCTTACCTTTACGGGAAGAGATCTTGGTCAGTTCAGCCAGTGCTGCGTTGGCCATTGGTACGGTTTTTTCCAGGTTGATGATGTGAACCTTGTTACGTGCGCCGAAGATGAAAGGCTTCATTTTCGGGTTCCAGTAACGGGTCTGGTGACCAAAGTGTACACCGGCCTGGAGCATGTCGCGCATGGAAACAGTTGCCATGATTAAACCTCTATAGAGTTAGTTGGGGTTATGCCTCCACGTATCCCATAACGCCGACCCTGGCGGTGATAAATCACCTCAGGGCACCCCGGCGGATGTGCCGATACGTGTGTGTTATTTACACAAAGTGAGTGCAGTTAAAGTATTTTCGGCCTATTCCGCCATTATCACAAGGAAGATGTGCGGATCTGCCGGCGCGCTTTATACCATAAACCCACCCCGGACACCAACTTTTGTTGCCAGGCGCGGGCCGGCGAGAAATCAAATTTGGCAGCCTCAGGCCGGGCTGATACCATAAGAGACTGCTTCTTATTTCTTTCTGTTGTCGGCGAGCACGACACCTGCGGACGAATTTCATGGCAATCTCAATTAAAACACCTGATGACATCCAAAAAATGCGCGTGGCCGGCCGACTGGCTGCCGAAGTGCTGGAAATCATTGAGCCGCACGTCAAACCTGGCGTGACCACCGGCGAACTCGATCGTATCTGTCACGATCACATCACCAACCAGCAGCAGGCGATCTCTGCCTGTCTGGGCTACCACGGTTTCCCGAAATCCGTGTGTATCTCGGTGAATGAAGTGGTCTGCCACGGCATCCCGAGCGATGACAAAGTCCTGAAAGACGGCGACATCGTTAATATCGACGTTACCGTCATCAAAGACGGTTTCCACGGTGACACTTCTAAAATGTTCATCGCCGGTAAACCGACCATTCTGGGCGAGCGCCTGTGCCGCATCACTCAGGAAAGCCTGTATCTGTCGCTGAAAATGGTGAAGCCGGGTATCCGCCTGCGCACGCTGGGCAAAGAGATCCAGAAATTCGTCGAGGCCGAGAATTTCTCGGTGGTTCGCGAGTACTGCGGCCACGGCATTGGCGAAGTGTTCCACGAGGAACCGCAGGTGCTGCACTATGACGCTGACGACGGCGGCGTGGTGTTGCAGGCTGGTATGGCCTTCACCATCGAGCCGATGGTCAATGCCGGTGATTACCGCATTCGCACCATGAAAGACGGCTGGACGGTAAAAACCAAAGATCGCAGCTTGTCGGCGCAGTATGAGCATACTATTGTGGTCACGGATAACGGCTGCGAGATAATGACGTTGCGCAAGGATGACACCATCCCCAACATCATTACGCACGAGATGTAAGCGCCGCGGCGTTTTGCCGCGATGCATGATGTCACAGGCCGGCTTTTGCCGGCCTTTTTTATGGGCTGCGTATTATGTCTGAAAACTTTCGCCAACAAGACACCTCGGTTATTTCGCCACAGGCCGTACCGGTGCAGCCTGAATATCCCAACGCCTATGGCGATGAGGAGATTAACTGCATCGCGCTGAAACAACGCCTGGAGCAGTTCCAATTATGGCTGGCGGCAGCGTTCAACGCCGGTTCCAGCGCCGAAAGCCTGGTAGCGGCCCGCAGCGACTTTATCGACCGCCTGCTGCGCCGTCTGTGGGTCTTCTACGGATTCGAGGATATTCCGGAAACCGCGCTGGTTGCCGTTGGCGGCTATGGCCGTGGCGAGCTGCACCCGCTCTCGGACATTGACGTGCTGGTGCTCAGCCAGCGCCGCCTGAATGAACAGCAATCCCAACGCGTGGGGGAATTTATCACCCTGCTGTGGGATCTGAAGCTGGAAGTCGGCCACAGTGTGCGAACGCTGGAAGAATGCCTGCTGGAAGGGCTGGCGGACCTGACCGTCGCCACCAACCTGATTGAATCGCGGATGATCTGCGGCGATGTCGCACTGTTTCTGCAAATGCAAAAACATATCTTCAGCGATGGTTTCTGGCCCTCCCCGCAATTTTTCCACGCCAAGGTGGTTGAGCAGCAGGAACGCCATCAGCGATACCACGGTACCAGCTACAACCTGGAACCGGATATCAAGAGCAGCCCCGGTGGCCTGCGCGATATTCACACCTTGCTGTGGGTGGCGCGTCGTCACTTTGGCGCCACCTCGCTGGACGAAATGGTCGGCTTCGGCTTTCTCACTCAGGCCGAGCGCAACGAGCTGAACGAATGCCAGAGCTTCCTGTGGCGCATCCGCTTCGCACTGCACCTGGTGCTGCCGCGCTACGACAACCGCTTACTGTTCGATCGCCAGCTCAACGTGGCACAGTTACTGCGTTATGAGGGGGAAGGCAACGAACCGGTTGAACGCATGATGAAGGATTTTTATCGCATGACGCGCCGCGTCGGCGAGCTGAATCATATGCTGCTGCAGCTGTTCGACGAGGCAATTCTGGCGCTGGACGCGACGGAAAAACCACGTCCGCTGAACGACGATTTCCAACTGCGTGGCGATCTGATCGACCTGCGTGATGAAACGCTGTTTATCCGCCAGCCGGAATCCATCATGCGGATGTTCTACCTGATGGTACGCAACCGTGAGATCAAAGGCATTTATTCCACCACAGTACGCCAGCTGCGTCATGCGCGCCGCCATTTGAAGCAGCCGCTCTGCACCATTCCTGAGGCACGTGAACTGTTTATGGCCATTCTGCGCCACCCCGGCGCGGTCTCCCGAGCGTTGGTGCCGATGCACCGCCACAGCGTGCTGTGGGCCTATATGCCGCAGTGGGGCAAAATCGTCGGGCAAATGCAGTTCGATCTGTTCCACGCCTACACCGTCGACGAACACACCATTCGCGTCCTGCAAAAACTGGAAAGCTTTGCCGATGCCGAAACGCGACCGCGCCATCCGCTGTGTGTCGAGCTGTATCCACGCCTGCCGAATCCGGAACTGCTACTGCTGGCCGCCCTGTTCCACGATATCGCCAAAGGGCGCGGCGGCGACCATTCGATCCTCGGTGCGCAGGACGTGCTGGAGTTCGCCGAAGTCCATGGGCTGAATTCCCGCGAGGCCCAACTGGTCGCCTGGCTGGTGCGTTGTCATCTGCTGATGTCGGTGACCGCCCAACGCCGCGACATTCAGGATCCGACCGTTATTCAGCAGTTCAGCGCCGAAGTGCAGAGCGAAACCCGTCTGCGTTATCTGGTCTGCCTGACGGTGGCGGATATCTGCGCCACCAACGAAACCCTGTGGAACAGTTGGAAACAGAGCCTGTTGCGCGAGCTGTATTTTGCCACCGAAAAACAGCTGCGCCGCGGCATGCAAAACAGCCCGGACCTGCGCGAACGCGTACGTCATCATCGCCTGCAGGCTTTGGCGTTGCTGCGCATGGACAATATCGACGAGGAGGCGCTGCACCGCATCTGGAGCCGCTGTCGCGCCGATTACTTCCTGCGTCATTCACCCAACCAGTTGGCCTGGCATGCGCGCCATTTGCTGGCCCATGACTCCACCAAACCGCTGGTGCTGGTCAGCCGGCAGGCCACGCGCGGCGGCACCGAAATTTTCATCTGGAGCCCTGACCGCCCTTACCTGTTTGCCGCCGTGGCCGGGGAGATGGATCGCCGTAACCTGAGCGTACATGACGCGCAGATCTTCACTAATCGTGACGGCATGGCAATGGATACCTTTATCGTACTGGAGCCGGACGGCAGCCCGCTGGCCCAGGACCGCCACACGGCGATCCGCCACGCACTGTTGCAGGCCATTACCCAGCGGGAATATCAGCCGCCGCGCGTGCGCAGGCCGTCTTCCAAGCTGCGTCATTTTAGCGTGCCGACCGAAGTCAGTTTCCTGCCGACCCATACCGACCGTCGCAGCTATCTGGAACTGACCGCACTCGACCAGCCCGGTCTGTTGGCTCGGGTGGGCGAAGTGTTCGCCGATCTCAACCTGTCGCTGCACGGCGCACGCATCTCCACTATCGGCGAACGGGTTGAGGATTTATTTATTCTGGCCGACAGCGATCGACGCGCCCTTAACCCGGAAACGCGCAGAAAGTTGGAACAACGGTTGACAGAGGCCCTCAATCCAAACGATAAAATGTGATACAAGTAACTTTTTCGTAGACAACATCAGGACAGAGAACAGCATGCAGCAATTACAAAACGTTATTGAAAACGCCTTCGAACGCCGTGCGGAAATCACCCCGGCGAACGCAGACACCGTAACGCGCGAAGCGGTAAACCAGGTGATCGCCCTGCTGGACAGCGGCGCCCTGCGCGTTGCCGAGAAGATTGACGGTCAGTGGGTAACGCATCAGTGGCTGAAAAAGGCCGTGCTGCTTTCTTTCCGCATCAATGACAACAAAGTGATGGACGGTGCCGAAACCCGTTATTACGACAAAGTGCCAATGAAATTCGCCGATTACGACGAAGCGCGCTTCCAGAAAGAAGGCTTCCGCGTGGTGCCACCAGCCACCGTTCGCCAGGGCGCGTTCATCGCCCGTAATACCGTACTGATGCCATCCTACGTGAACATCGGTGCCTACGTTGACGAAGGCAGCATGGTGGATACCTGGGCAACCGTCGGCTCTTGCGCGCAGATCGGCAAAAACGTTCACCTGTCCGGCGGCGTCGGCATCGGTGGCGTACTGGAGCCACTGCAGGCCAACCCGACCATCATTGAAGACAACTGCTTTATCGGTGCGCGTTCAGAAGTGGTTGAAGGCGTGATCGTGGAAGAAGGTTCAGTGATCTCCATGGGCGTGTACCTGGGCCAGAGCACCCGCATTTACGACCGTGAAACCGGCGAAGTGCACTACGGCCGCGTACCGGCCGGTTCGGTAGTGGTTTCCGGTAACCTGCCGTCCAAAGATGGCTCTTACAGCCTGTATTGCGCGGTCATCGTCAAGAAAGTCGATGCCAAGACGCGTGGTAAAGTCGGCATTAATGAGTTATTACGCACCATCGACTAAAATAGACATGGCGGGTTAATCACCCGCCATTTTTTTATCTTCATTACGTGAGCAGTCACAGTCTCTGGCGCGGTTATTCGCCATAATCCCAGACCGTGGAATATAGTCTATTTATAAGGTGGCGCTATTATGTATGACAACCTGAAAAGCTTAGGAATCAATCAACCGGAAGATGTCGATCGCTATAGCCTGCGTCAGGAGGCCAATAACGACATTCTTAAGATTTATTTCCGCAAGGATAAAGGCGAATTCTTTGCCAAGAGCGTGAAATTCAAATATCCGCGCCAACGCAAAACGGTCGTCGCTGACAACGCCGGCCAGGGTTACAAAGAAATCCACGAAATTAACCCGAACCTTCGCTACGTCATTGATGAATTGGATCAGCTATGCCAGCGCGATCAGGTGGAAGTCGATCTGAAACGCAAAATTCTTGATGACTTGCGTCATCTGGAAGGCGTGGTCTCCCACAAAATTGCCGAGATCGAATCCGATCTGGAAAAACTGACTCGCGGTAAGTAAGGGTTCAGCGCACTGAGACTACAGATTGTAGGGGCGCAGCATGCTGCGCCCGTATTAATCGGGGCGAATATATTCGCCCCTACAGGCGGCAGGTCATTCTATTTCAGCAGCGTGCCCCACTTCTCAACCCACGGGCAAGAAACCACTTCCGGTTCAGGCTGTTCCATCGCATCGATTTCCAACACTTCACCCACGCGGGTGGCGCCTTGTTCCTGCAGCAACGCATCAAAAGCACGCCCGGCACCGCAGAAATTGTCGTAGCTGCTGTCACCCAGTGCGATCAGCCCATAGCGCAGCTCCGGCTGGTAGCCGACCTGGTCACGGATAGCGTGAAACAGCGGCGCAATGCTGTCCGGCAAATCACCCTGGCCGGTCGTTGAAGTGATCACCAGCGCGTAGTGCTGACGGTAAAACTGCCAGGCCTCAAGCGAGCCTTCTTCAAACAGTTTGACCTCATGGCCCTGCTCACTGAGGATAGTTTCAGCCTCTTCCGCCACCAATAATGCGTTGCCGTAGACCGTTCCCACGAAGATTCCAACCTGAGCCATTGCCCCTACTCCCTTAAATATCTTTGAAAATGATCAGTTATCCTGACCGCTAGCCGGGGGAAACTCAACCCTGGCAAGCTCAGGGAGATTCTCTGTCCAGCCAAACTGTGACATGACTCCCTGCCAGGGTTCATCCCAGCGCGCGGAAAGATGCAGCGGCTCACCGGTCACCGGATGATTCAGTTGCAGATGACTGGCATGCAGCATCAGGCGTGGACAGCCAAAATGCTGGGCCATACCCCGGTTCTGGTTCAGGTCGCCGTGTTTGCTGTCACCAATAATCGGATGGCGGATATGCACCATATGGCGGCGCAACTGGTGCTTGCGGCCATTTTCCGGCTTCAGTTCAACCAGGCTGTAGCGCGCGCTTTCGTAACGGCCAATCGCTACCGGCATTTCTACCCGCGCCAGCGGCCGGTAATGAGTGACCGCCGGCTGCGGGCCTTTGTCTTTAGAGGCAAACTTGTCGGCGATTTTGTCCAGCTCTTCCGTCAGCGGATAGTCGATGGTCGCACCCTCCAGCACGTAACCACGCACCACCGCGTGATAGGTTTTCTGCATCTGATGCTGTTCAAACTGCTGCGATAGCAACCGTGCCACCTCACTGGACAGCGCCATCAACAGCACCCCTGAGGTAGGCCGATCGAGGCGATGCACGGTAAACACATGCTGGCCAATCTGATCGCGCACGGTTTGCATCACAAACCGGGTTTCATGGCGATCCAGCCAGCTGCGGTGTACCAACCACCCGGAAGGCTTGTTCACCGCCACCAAATGCTCATCCTGATATAGAATCTCAAGCATTATTGCAGCTCTTTATTCAGCATGTTATCCAGGCGCTGCAACAGCACCAACAGCGGCATGCAGTTGGGGTCGTTATCTTTCAACGCCTCTTCGAAATAAGGCGTGATGGCAAAACGCGTCGGCAGCGGCGCTCCCGCATCCAGCAACGCGTACATGCGTGGCAGAAAGACCCATTGCAACCAGGCTTCGGCCGACATGCTGTCAACGCAAAACGGCTCGGGGCTGGCGAAGGCTTCAGGCTCGGGCGGCGTAGCTTGCCACAGCGCCAACTCTCGCATTGACTGTTCAATCGCCTGCAAACTAAGGCGAACCTGATTTTGTATACTCATCTGCATTCCCGATCTGTTTAAACCATGATATTCAGCGGCGCGGCTGAAAGGCGGCAAAGCATAGCATTTTACTTTTTATAGCCCAAATTCAGCTGAGTTGATGGCCGAAATGGATTTGGACTGGTGGGCGGCGCGGCCACACGGCACAATGTGTTCACCGAATAAACCACACAGATTAGACAGATGCCCGCAATCACACCGACAAAAAATCACGCCACGCCCGGCAAAGCCATGGTGGCTTCAGTCACCGGCTACGCCATGGACGGCTTTGACCTGCTGATCCTCGGCTTTATGCTGCCGGCCATCAGTATCGAAATGGGGTTAAGCTCCTCCGCTGCCGGTTCACTGGTCACCTGGACGCTGATCGGCGCGGTACTGGGCGGCGTGATCTTCGGCCACCTCAGCGATCGCTTTGGCCGTATCCGGGTGCTGACCATTACAATTTTGATGTTCTCACTGTTTACCGGTCTGTGCGCGCTGGCGCAAGGCTACTGGGATTTACTCGCCTACCGCACGCTGGCTGGCATTGGACTCGGCGGCGAGTTCGGTATCGGCATGGCGCTGATCGCCGAAGCCTGGCCGGCAGAAAAACGTAATCGCGCCTCGGCCTATGTGGGCATGGGCTGGCAGTTGGGCGTCCTGGCGGCGGCGTTCCTCACCCCACTGCTGCTGCCCCATATCGGCTGGCGTGGCATGTTCCTGGTTGGGCTGTTACCGGCGCTGGTGTCGTTCCTGATCCGCCGCACTCTGGGTGAGCCGGAAGAGTTCGTCCGTCAGCAAAACAGCGGCCCACAACTGTCATTCGCCCAACGTCTGAGCCTGCTATTCAAAGACCGGGCCACCAGCAAGGCCAGCATCGGCATTTTCATTCTGTGCTCGGTGCAGAACTTCGGTTATTACGGGCTGATGATTTGGATGCCGACCTACCTGGCAAAAAACTTTGGTTTCTCACTGACCAAATCCGGCCTGTGGACAGCCGTCACGGTGATCGGCATGACATTTGGCATCTGGCTATTTGGCGTGTTGGCCGATCGCTTCAGCCGCTGGAAGATTTTTATCTGCTATCAGATTGGTGCGGTGGTCATGGTGGTTGTCTACGCGCAGCTTAGTGACCCAACGTTGATGCTGTTTGCCGGAGCGCTGATGGGGTTATTCGTTAATGGCATGATTGGGGGCTACGGCGCATTGATCTCCGATACCTACCCGGTTCAGGCGCGTGCCACTGCACAAAATATTCTGTTTAACCTGGGGCGAGGCGTCGGTGGACTGGGGCCATTGGTCATCGGCGCGCTGGTGACACAGGTATCCTTCACTGCGGCGATCAGCCTGCTGGCGGCTATTTATTTGCTGGATATCTACGCCACGCTGTTCCTGTTACCGAAAAAACAGAGCGATGGCGATACGCTGGGTGCGATTGGTTAATAACTGAGATGAATGTAAGCAGGGTTAAGTATTATTGATACTTAAAGCATGAACCCGTATAAAAAGTTGAGGGCACTGCGCTAACAGTGCCCTCGGTTCGTTTTATAGCAGTCCCGCTACACAGTGTGCTCCCTGCTCAATCCTTGAAAACTTTTCCTGCGGCCATCCTGACCAAAACCATCCTGGCTCTGTCCTGTAGCATCGTCCTGACGCGGTTCCTCAGTCTTCATGACCCGCCAACCATCCTGTGCCGGCTCTCAATCTCCATCCTGGAGGTGTCCCTGGTTTCAATCCTGAAACATCCTGAGCATCTCCTGACGCCGTCCTTCGCTCTTCACTGAGCGCATCCACTTCTTCATCCTGAAGCTGCATCATCCTGATGCTTTCCAGCTCCACCGTATCCCTTTCGGTGAACATAAGATCGCTTAATTATCCCGGGTTCACAAGGGCTTACTGGGCGGCTGACAGGAAATTAACACTAAGAGTTATCCTAAAGAAAATCTAACCAATTGATCTGGATAACAATAAATTCCACCTAAGCTAGTGCGAGGGAAAAATTAAAAGCGATCTCTCACAGCCCGTGTGCGAGATCTCGCACACGGACTTCGGAACAAAAAGGCTCAAACACCCAACGTCGGGCGCAATGCATCGAGGAAATTGCCCAACGAAGCCGCCAGCAAAGTGCGTTTATCACTGCCAAACTGCTCCAAAACCACATTGCCGCTAACGTTACACAGCGAGACCATGGTCATTTCTGATTCGGTCGTTGCCAGGAACAGCGTTGGCGACAGTTTCAGGCGCTTTTGCGTCACCAGATGACCGATCAGGTTTTCCTGCAGACGAATAAAGTCGTCCTCGCTCCATACCTGCAACAGAGTCACGTGATGCTCACCAAACTGGGCGCTCATGTCACCCGCATACTGCTGGGTATAAAACAGATTGATATCCGGCTGCAAGCGCAGCTCGAGTGCGGTCTCTACCTTTTCCAGCGTCGCCGCCGGGGTAAACGGCTGGGGCAACCACAGCACTTCGTCATCACGATTTTCTACCAGGCAAGGCGACGGCACACCGTACAGATCCTGGCTGGCTGGGGCATGACCACGCTCTTGCTGCCAAAGATCAACATAGCGCTGGGTAAATTCACGCAGGGCGTGCGGTACATCATGGTCCATATTTTTTCTCGCATACGGTAAACTGACAACCATTGTACCTATCTATTACCAAGGTGACAGCAGATGTCCTCCTACCAAGACCATCACGCCCTGTCGGCACTGACGCTGGGCAAAGCCACCGCGTATCGCGACCATTACGACGCCACGCTGTTGCAGGCGGTACCGCGCAGTATGAACCGCGAGCCGCTGGGCTTGTATCCGGACAGCCTGCCGTTCCACGGGGCCGATATCTGGACGCTGTACGAACTCTCCTGGCTGAACGACAACGGCTTGCCGCAGGTGGCAGTTGGAGAGATAAGCCTGACTGCCGACAGCATCAATCTGATTGAGTCCAAGAGCTTCAAACTTTATCTCAACAGTTTCAACCAAACGCCTTTCAGCGACTGGGAGACGGTGCGCAATACCTTGCAACGCGATCTGTCTGCCTGCGCTCAGGGCGAGGTCAGCGTCTCATTGTTCCGCGTAGATCAGCTGGAAGGCAGCCCGATCGCCCGGTTGGACGGCGAATGCATCGATAACCAGGACATTCGTATCGATAACTACGAGTTCAATGCCGATTATCTGCAAAATGCCACCGGCCCCTTGCAGGTGGAAGAGCAGTTGGTCAGTCATCTGTTGAAGTCCAATTGCCTGATCACCAACCAGCCGGACTGGGGCTCGGTGCAAATTGCTTATCGTGGTGCGCAGATCGATCGCGAAGCGCTGCTGCGTTATCTGGTGTCTTTCCGTCATCACAATGAATTCCATGAACAATGTGTCGAACGCATCTTTAACGACCTGATGCGTTACTGTCAGCCGCAAAGCCTGACGGTATATGCGCGCTACACCCGTCGCGGCGGGTTGGACATCAATCCATGGCGCAGCAACACTGACTTTGTCCCGTCACATGGCCGTCTGGCACGCCAATAGTGCGAAACAGTGCTCAACAACTGAGCTAACGAGCGGTTTGTATTGGTAAAAAACAGGGGACGGCGGTAAGGTTAAATCAGGAGCGCTGGGCATTCCGGCTGGCAAACGATGACGTTGCCGCCGTGCGCTAACTATAACGAGATGCTGTTCTGCTGCGTATGGATTACTACTGCCCCTTTCCGGGTGCAAAGGAGTTACCTTGATTACACACATCAGCCCGCTTGGCTCTATGGATTTGCTGTCGCAGCTGGAAGTAGACATGCTGAAGCGTACCGCCAGCAGCGATCTTTACCGTTTGTTCCGCAACTGTTCGCTGGCCGTCCTGAACTCCGGCAGCCAGACCGACAACAGCAAACAGCTGCTGTCACGCTACGAAACCTTTGATATCAACGTCCTGCGCCGTGAGCGCGGGGTCAAACTTGAACTGGTGAATCCACCGGAAGACGCCTTTGTCGACGGGCGAATCATCCGTTCGCTGCAGGCCAACCTGTTTGCCGTGCTGCGCGATATCCTGTTCGTTCACGGGCAGATCGACAGCGCCGGCCGTTTCCAGCATCTGAATCTGGAAAACTCGGCCCACATTACCAATCTGGTGTTCTCTATCCTGCGCAACGCCCGCGCGCTGCACCTTGATGAAGATCCCAATCTGGTGGTGTGCTGGGGGGGTCACTCGATCAACGAAAACGAATACCTCTACGCACGTAAGGTCGGAAGCCAACTGGGCCTGCGCGAGCTGAATATCTGTACCGGCTGTGGGCCGGGTGCCATGGAGGCACCGATGAAAGGCGCGGCCGTAGGCCATGCGCAACAGCGCTACCACAATAGCCGCTTTATCGGCATGACCGAGCCGTCGATCATCGCCGCAGAGCCACCCAACCCGTTGGTCAATGAGCTGGTGATCATGCCGGACATTGAAAAACGCCTGGAGGCCTTCGTCCGTATCGCCCACGGCATCATCATTTTCCCGGGCGGTGTCGGCACGGCAGAAGAGCTGCTTTATCTACTGGGTATCCTGATGAACCCGGAGAACAGCGAACAGGTGTTGCCGCTGATCCTCACCGGGCCGAAAGAGAGCGCCAACTACTTCCAGGTGCTGGATGAGTTCATCATGAACACGCTGGGTGACGAAGCGCGCCGTCACTACACCATCATCATCGACGATCCGGCCGAAGTCGCACGTCAGATGAAAAAAGCCATGCCGCTGGTGAAAGAGAACCGTCGTAATACCGGCGATGCCTACAGCTTTAACTGGTCGATCCGCATTGCGCCGGATTTGCAGCTGCCGTTTGAGCCAAGCCATGAGAATATGGCCAATCTCAACCTGTATCCCGACCAGCCGGCCGAACAGTTGGCTGCCGCGCTGCGCCGCGCGTTTTCCGGCATCGTCGCCGGTAACGTGAAGGAAAATGGCATTCATGCCATCGAACAGTTTGGGCCGTACAAGCTGCACGGCGAACCGCAGATGATGAAGCAAATGGACAGTCTGCTGCAGGGTTTTGTCGCTCAGCACCGGATGAAACTGCCAGGCACCGCTTATGTGCCCTGTTACGAAATAGTCGCTTAATGAGCAATCCGGGGCGGCCTGACAGCCGCCCTTCTTTTTTCTGACCTTGTAAGCCCATGATGATACACCTACTGATTGTCGATGCCCTCAACCTGATCCGCCGCATACACGCCGTGCAGGGGTCCCCCTGTGTGAATGCCTGCCAGCACGCACTGCAACAGTTGATTCAGCACAGTCGGCCAACGCACGCCGTAGCGGTGTTCGATGAGGACGACCGCAGCGAAAGCTGGCGCCACCAAATCCTGCCCGACTACAAGGCCGGCCGTTCGCCCATGCCGGACAATTTGCAGCAGGAAATGCCGCAGTTACGGCAAGCATTTGAATCACTTGGCGTTGCCTGTTGGCACTCTCCAGGCAATGAGGCCGACGATCTGGCGGCAACGCTGACCGCCAAGGTTGCAGGCGGCGGCCATCAGGTGACCATTGTGTCCACCGACAAAGGCTATTGCCAACTATTGGCACCCAGCGTGCAGATCCGCGATTATTTCCAAAAACGTTGGCTGGATATGCCGTTTGTGCAGCAAGAGTTCGGCGTATCGCCACAACAATTGGCGGATTACTGGGGGCTGGCGGGAATAAGCAGCAGCAAAATCCCCGGCGTGGCGGGGATTGGGCCGAAGACGGCGGTATTGCTGTTACAACAGGCAGGTTCGCTGGATGGGTTATATCAGGATTTGGAACAGGTGCCGGAAAAATGGCGCGGAAAACTGCAACAGCACCGCGAGATGGCCTACGTCAGCAAAAGTGTCGCTACCTTGCGAACCGATCTGGCATTAACCGGCAACCTGCAGCAACTGCGGTTACCGGTTTAATCACTGGCGCTGAAGACAGCGCCCTGTCATTTAATCGCGCTCGTCGCGGCGGCCTGCCACGGCCGACCACATACGACGGACGTGCACGGTGACTTCTTCACGATCGTGATACAGCTGCTTGGCATGAATTTCTGAACTGATACCCGCCGTATCCAACGCTTCCTTGATGGCCAGCAGATTCTGCGAAACCTCTTCGTAACGTTTTTTCATCGGCAATTTCAGGTTGAAGATCGCCTCACGACACCAGCCTTTCACCAGCCACTGGATCATCAGGCTGGTCACCTTCGCCGGTTTTTCCACCATATCGCACACCAGCCAGTAAATCTTGCTGCTGGAAGGCTCATATCTGAAACCGTCGGCACGATGATGCGTCACCTGCCCGGTATCCATCAGGCTCGGTGCCATTGGGCCATTGTCCACTGCGTGCACCATCATGCTGCGCTGCACCAGTTGATAGGTCCAGCCCCCCGGACAGGCGCCCAGATCGACCGCGTGCATGCCGCTGGCCAAACGTTCATCCCACTCGTCGGCAGGAATGAACACGTGGAACGCTTCTTCCAGTTTAAGGGTAGAACGGCTCGGTGCATCGGATGGGAACTTGAGACGCGGAATGCCCATATAGAACGGTGAGTTGTTGTTGCTGAAGGAGTAACCCACATAGCAACACCCCGGAGCGATAAAGAACACATGCACCACTGGACGGGTCTTATTCTCACGCGCCATCAACACCTTCTGCTCACGCATCGCAGTACGCAACGGCACCGTCAGCTTGCGGCAGAACTTCAACAGTTCTTTGCTTTCGTTGGTATCCGGCACTTCCACGCGCAGCTCACCACCACGATCGACCACGCCAATCAGCATGCCGACAATCGGAGAAACCCGATCTTCCGGTGGTAAATCGCGCAGCAACTCGCCCACCACCAATATCTGACGGGCAAAAATCAGCTCCCGGAACGGGATTTCCTTCGCCAGGCGATCGGCGTCATCCGGCTGGTAGCACTCGAACAGCACGTAGCCGCTGTTATCCTTTACTCTGGCGAAACCGAACACTTCCAGTTCGGCAGCCTTGGCGGTAATTTCTGCCGCACACTCTTTTTCAAAGCCTTGACGGCAATACAACGCAAGTCTATTCATGGCGCTCGGCCTTTTTCCTCAGACGCAAAGCGCCAATCAACATCAATACCCAACCGATCAGGAAACACACGCCGCCAATCGGCGTGATATAAACCCAGAACTTCAGGTGTGACAGCGCCAGACAGTACAGACTGCCGCTGAACAGTACGGTGCCGAGCGCCAACAACGCTCCGCTCCAGTAAAACCACAGGCTGACGCGGCGTTGCATTGCCACCGCCAGCGCCAGGATCGCCAGGGTATGGAACCCCTGATAGTCCAGTCCGGTACGGATCCAGACCATCTCGTTGGCACCCAGGGTGCCACTTAATACGTGTGCGCCAAACGCGCCCAGAGCAACAAATACAAAGCCACTGATAGCGGCAAAAATCAGCATTGAACGACTGCTCATCGTTATTTACCTTTATTGAAGAAAACCGGCTGCGCCATCGCGGCGACCGGCCTCATTGTTCGTAGCGAAAGCGGAACTTTTCTTGTTCGCTGGCTGCCCGAGCCAGGATCCACTGACGAAAGGCGGCTATTTTACCCAGTTCTGCCTGGCTGTCATGACATACCAGATAAAAAGCATTTTTACTGACTAAAACCTCGTTAAACGGACAGACCAAACGCCCGGCTTCAATCTCGGTCTGCGCCATCACGTTATTCACCAGCGCAATCCCCTGCCCATGCACCGCCGCCTGAACCACCATCGCGCTATGGCTGAAAATAGGCCCCTGCTGCACATTAATGTGCTGCAACCCCAACTGACGGGTATAGGCCAGCCAATCGCGGCGTGAAGTATCATGCAGTAGCGTGTGATAAGCCAGATCGCTCGTCATTTTTAACGCATGTTCCCCGGTCAGCAGGCTGGGTGAGCACACCGGCAACAGATATTCCGCGTATAAACGTTCGGCTCGCAATCCGGTCCAGTTGCCGCGTCCATAGAAAATAGCCACGTCGACATCATCCGCCAGCTTGTCTTCTTCGCGGTCCACGGCCTGAATACGCACGTCAATTCCCGGATAAGCTGAGTTAAAGCCGGACAGGCGCGGCACCAGCCACTGAATAGCAAAACTAGGGGGCAAACTGACGGTTAATGCCCCCTTGGCGCTGCGGGCCTGCAGCTTGCGGGTGGCCTCATTGATTGAGGTGAAAATTTCTTTGATATCCAGGTAATAACTTTGCCCTTCTTCCGTCAGCAACAGCGAGCGATTGCGGCGCCGAAAAAGCTTCAGGCCGAGGAAGTCCTCCAGCGACTTGATCTGGTGGCTCACCGCGGCCTGGGTGACAAACAGTTCTTCTGCCGCTTTGGTAAAACTCAGGTGACGGGCAGCCGCGTCAAAAACCCGCAGTGCATTAAGAGGTGGTAAGCGTTTAGACATTTATTAGCTACTTTTGTGTAACAATAATCCGAGTGATTCGGCATAAAAAATCAGGCGGCGTTATCTGCCGTGCGATAGGCACCAGACAGCAAAGCGCTACCATTAGTTTTTTTAATCCGAGCCATTATAAATTGTCCGTTGAGCATGCGCCAGTAAATACCTATAGTGGCGGCACTTCCCGGGCCGGAACGAAAAGGGAGTGGGTGTCGAGGACGCCGATGAACTTTTGGCTTGTGGTTGTGATGTTGTGTTTGCAAATTGTCTGGCAATCCAGACGTGGTAGCTAAGCTACTGTTTTTCACTTCCTGTACATTTACCCTGTCTGTCCATAGTGATTTTATGCAGCACCGCAATCTTTGCGGTGCTTTTTTTTTGCCCGACGTTATTGGTCTTTTTCAACCATTTCCTTCACGTCTGAACGGTTGATCTGCTGCTCAACGCCGTTGGCGTCTTTATAGCTGATCATCCCGGTGTCGTTATCCAACGCGGGTTTTCCTTTAGCGACAATGGTGCGTCCATCATTGGTCTGCATCACGTAGTTGCTGGAACAGGCGGCCAGGGTAAACGTTAGCATCAGGGCAGAGATAACTGCGGCTGTTTTCTTCATTGTGGACTCCTTGTAGTTTTAAATGCTGTAAAAACCTTTTATGTTATTTAACGCCATGACTTAGTGCGCACCTAACAGCATAACAAACTCACCTATAATTTCCAGACGATGAATCCTAATATGCGGGATAGCTTGTCTCTGGCGGTAAAATAAGACAGGATCGGCCATTGACTCAAGCCAGTGACAATCAGGTTATGACACCTTTTAATCCCATCGTCTTTCGTAATCAGTTTCCTGCCTTGCAGCAAGCGGGCATTTATCTCGACAGCGCCGCCACCGCGTTGAAGCCGCTGGCGGTCATCAATGCCACGCAGCAGTTTTACCGCGACGATGCCGCTACCGTGCACCGCAGCCAGCACCGGGCGGCGCAGGATCTGACTGCACGCTTCGAGCAGGCTCGCCAACAAGTCGCGACGCTGGTCAATGCTCCTTCAGCCGACGACATTATCTGGACCCGCGGCACCACCGAAGCGATCAATTTGGTAGCGCAGAGCTATGCCCGCCCCCGGTTGCAGCCCGGTGACGAAATCCTGGTGAGCGAGGCCGAACACCACGCCAACCTGATCCCCTGGCTGATGGTGGCGGAACAAACCGGCGCTCGGGTGGTGAAACTGCCACTGGGTGCAGACCGCCTGCCGGATCTGACCCAGTTACCCAGCCTGCTGAGTGATAAAACCCGCCTGCTGGCACTGGGCCAAATGTCCAACGTTACCGGCGGCTGTCCGGATCTGGATCTGGCCATCCGGCTTGCCCATAATGCCGGTGCCCTGGTGATGATCGACGGCGCGCAGGGCATCGTTCACTGTCCGGCTGACGTTCAGCGACTAGACATTGATTTCTACGCCTTCTCCAGCCACAAATTATATGGCCCGACCGGCATCGGTGCGCTATACGGGAAAAGTGAATTGCTGGCGCAGATGGCTCCCTGGCAAGGTGGTGGCAAGATGCTGACTCAGGCGTCCTTCGACGGCTTCACGCCGCAAAAACCACCGCACTGTTTTGAAGCCGGTACGCCGAATATCGCAGGTGTGCTGGGGTTGGCCGCCGCATTGGAATGGCTTGGTACTCAGGATCTGGCGGCAGCCGAGCAATACAGCCGCGAGCTGGCCGATCTCGCCGAGAAACAATTGGCGCAACTGCCGGGGTTCCGCAGTTTCCGTTGTTCAGGCTCCAGCTTACTGGCGTTTGATATTGCCGGTATCCATCACAGCGATATCGTCACCCTGCTGGCAGAACAAGGCATCGCGCTGCGAGCCGGTCAGCACTGCGCTCAACCGCTGATGGCAGCGCTGGGTGTCAGTGGGACACTACGCGCCTCCTTTGCGCCATACAACACGCGGGAAGACGTCGATACCCTGGTCACCGCCCTGCACAACGCCATCGACCTGCTGGCCGATTAAATGAACCCCGGAGACGCTATGCTTGCCCCCCATCCCTTTGGCCATGAAATCACCGCCGAAGCGCTGATCGAGAAATTTACCGCGCTGAAACAATGGGAAGATCGTTATCGCCAACTGATCATGCTGGCGAAACAATTGCCGCCGCTGCCGGAAGCATTACGCGCAGCAGAAATGGAGTTGAGTGGCTGTGAGAATCGGGTCTGGCTTGGGCATCAGTTACTGGCGGACGGCACGCTGCACTTTTATGGCGACAGCGAAGGCCGTATCGTGCGCGGCCTGTTGGCGGTACTGCTAACGGAGGTAGAAGGAAAAACGCCGCAGCAGATAGCGGCGATGGATCCCCTGGCGCTGTTTGATCAACTGGCGTTACGTGCTCAACTCAGTGCCACCCGCGCCAGCGGGCTGGCAGCACTGGCTGCTGCCGTGAAAGAAATGGCCGCTCGCTACGCCTGACGCGCGGCTTTCGCCACCATCTTCTTCAGCGCATGGGAAACGGCGACAAAACCAAAGGTAGCGGTAACCATGGTTGCCGCGCCAAATCCCGCACTGCAATCCATTCGTTTTGGCCCTTCCGCGGTACTGCGTGATGCGCAAACGCTGCCATCCGGCTGGGGGTAAACCAGCGGCTCGCTGGAAAATACGCAGTCGATGCCCAATTTGCCCTTGCTGTTCTTCACCACGTTGAAATCATTTTTCAACCGCTCACGCAGCTTGGCCGCCAGCGGATCCTGAATGGTTTTGGCCAGATCGACCACTGCAATCTGGGTCGGATCTATCTGACCACCTGCTCCGCCGGTAGTGACCACCGGGATCTTGTAACGACGACAATAAGCCAGCAGCGCGGCCTTCGGTCGTACGCTGTCAATCGCATCGATGACATAGCTAAAATTGTTATTCAGCAGCTCTGCAACGTTGTCCGCAGTAATAAAGTCGTCAATGCAGGTCACCCGGCACTCCGGGTTGATCGCCAGAATGCGCTCCGCCATCACTTCCGTTTTTGACTGGCCCACATGCTGACGCAGCGCGTGGATTTGGCGGTTGGTGTTGGTGACGCAGACATCATCCATATCAATCAGCGTAATGGCACCGATACCGGTGCGCGCCAACGCCTCTGCCGCCCAGGAGCCCACGCCGCCGATGCCAATCACGCAAATGTGCGCCTGGGCAAACAGCGCCAGGGCCTGCTGACCGTATAAACGTGCCGTGCCGCCAAAACGCTGCAGGTAGGCTTCAGAATAGGCTGTGCTCATAACGCTTTAATTACCTTAACATTGCAAATAATAAGGGCCGGAATGTCCGGCCCTTGCGGTCAATTATTGCCGTTAGCGGGTGACTAACAGCGAGCCGCCAGAGGCGGAACGGGTCTGGCTGGTGAACAACGGCGCATTAACGTTAGCGCCTTTCAGCACCCAAACGCGGCCATAGTGGTTATAAAAACCGGCCGAGTGACCGGCATCCGGCCCGATGCCCTGGTACATATCGAAGTGCTGGCCTTTGATTGCCCCACCCACGTCCAGAGCCACCATCAGGCGCATCTCATATTTTCCCGTGAATTTACCCTTGTTGTCCAGTAGCGGCACCTCTGCCAGCAGCGTGGTACCTGCCGGGATCAGTGAACGGTCGGAAGCCACCGACGCCTTGGCCACCAGCGGCACGGCGCTGGCACCGCGTACCGGCGCAAAGGCTTCAGGACGGAAGAAGACAAAGGAAGGGTTTTGCTCCAGCAATTCGCGCACTTCGGCGGCGCTGTGAGTGTCCGCCCACTGGCGGATCGCCTGCATCGACATATCCGCCTTGGCCACTTCACCGCGATCGATCAGCACTTTACCAATGCTGCGATACGCATGGCCGTTCTTGCCGCCGTAACCGAAGAACACCAACGGCTGGCCGTTGCCATAATCCACATAGCCACTGCCCTGGACTTCCATCATAAAGTTGTCCATCAGCGAGTTGGTATACGCCACGATATATCGGTCATCCAGTGCACCCGAATAAATGCCCGCGCGATCGGGCAGACGGCCTTTACCTTTTGGTGGCATGCGGTACAGCGGGTAACGGAACTCCCCCTGCTGGGTATAACGCGCCTGCAGCACCGGTGTGTAGTAACCGGTGAACTGCACGTTGCCATAGCTGTCCACGCCTTCCATTTGATAAGCACTGAGGCCATATTGGTTCAGAGTACGAGTGTCGGCACCGGACGCCATCCAGCTTTGTACCGCCTGGAAGGTAGTGTTGTTGCGATTAAAAAGTGAAGGAGAGGCGTATTTAATCTCCATCAGCTGATCCGAGTAATCCTTGGCATTAACCGGTACGCCCCTGGCGTTGGGTTGATTCACCAACTCCAGCGACTGATCCAGGTGACCATCCTTATATTGTTGTCCCCGGTCGGTCGGCTTGGAAGAACAGCCCGCCAGTACCGCTACCATTAACCCGCCCAGCAGGTATTTGCCCCAACGTCCTTTCATCACGCACACTCTCTACATATATGATCTCCCGGCGAACGATAACAAACGCCCATAGATAAAGGAATCGCCGCCAATAAAAAAAGCCCCAGGGGCAATAACGCTGAAAAAGAACGCAGATTGCGGACTAATCCAGCAGAAAGACTGTTTTAGTTCAATTAAGTGCAAAAAGGGTTGCAACAAAATGCACGGAGAGTATAGTGCGCTTCCATCGGACGCGGGGTGGAGCAGCCTGGTAGCTCGTCGGGCTCATAACCCGAAGGTCGTCGGTTCAAATCCGGCCTCCGCAACCAACCGATATTGCCAGAGGCAGTATCAAGTAAAGTGTTGGATTCGATGAAAAAGAAAGTATTATACGGACGCGGGGTGGAGCAGCCTGGTAGCTCGTCGGGCTCATAACCCGAAGGTCGTCGGTTCAAATCCGGCCCCCGCAACCAACCGATACTGTACCAGCGGTATCACATGAAATGTTGGTTTCGATAATACAAGCATTAAGACGGACGCGGGGTGGAGCAGCCTGGTAGCTCGTCGGGCTCATAACCCGAAGGTCGTCGGTTCAAATCCGGCCTCCGCAACCAATCTTAATGACTACAAATAAGCACCTTAACGGGTGTTTTTTTGTATCTGAAATCCGCCAAAAATCGACCGGGCAGCCGCCCAGTCGTTTCCGCATTAGCCTTACCCTCTGCGCGCTACCGCACCACCGTTGGCAAAGTACGCCTTGATACCCGCCAGAATAGATTCCGCCACCTGCTGCTGGAAATGCGTGGTACGCAGCTTGCGTTCTTCTTCGATGTTGCTGATAAACGCCGTCTCAACCAGAATCGAAGGGATGTCCGGCGCTTTCAATACCGCAAAACCGGCCTGATCGACACGATTCTTATGCAAACGGTTTATTTTGCCCATCCGGTTCAGCACTTCCTTACCGAATTTCAGGCTGTCATTGATGGTCGCGGTTTGAATCAGATCAAACATGGTGTGATCCAGATAGCGGTCACCGCTTTTGCTTACGCCGCCGATTTGGTCCGATTCATTTTGGGTCTGCGCCAGGAACTTCGCCGCCGAACTGGTGGCACCTTTGGTCGACAGCGCAAACACCGATGACCCACGCGCGGCCCGGCTGGTAAAGGCATCGGCGTGGATGGACACAAACAGGTCAGCACGCTGCTTACGCGCCTTCGCCACCCTCACCTTCAACGGAATGAAGACGTCTTCATTGCGCGTCATAAACACCTTCATATTCGGCTCGCGCTTGATTAACGTGCTTAGCCGACGCGCAATCTGCAATACGATGTCTTTTTCACGCGTTTTGAATTTACCAATCGCTCCGGGATCTTCGCCGCCGTGACCGGGATCCAGCATGATGACAATCGGGCGGTCACGCCCCGCCTTACCGGCCTGTGGCGCTTCCGCCGGCAATGTACGCTCAAGATCGCCCTTGTTGTAATCTTCCAGTAACGCCAACAGCGGATCATAGTCTTCACCGCTGCCGCCCTTGCTCGGGTACAGATCCATCACCAGACGATTGCGGTATTCCGGCACCGGCGCCAGAGTAAACATATGCGGGCTGACGCTGCGCTTAAGCTCCAGCACCAACCGGACGGTGTTTTGATCAAACTGACCGACGCGCGCCTGTTTCAGGTAGGGATCGTCGGCACGAACCTGGCCAACAATCCCCTTGAGCACGCTGTTGAGCTGCACGCCTTCAATATCCACCACCACGCGATCGGGATTGGTCAGCGCAAACTGCTTATATTTCAGTTCAACGTTGGATTCGAGCGTCACCCGGGTATAGGTGGAGGATGGCCAGACGCGTACGGCAATGACGTGCGATGAAGCAGCGAAACCTGTGCGACTCACACTCAGCAACCAGCTTGCGGCAACCCCCTGTAATAAACGACGGCGGCCCAGATTGTGATTTGAGTTTGGCATGCGGCTCCAGCAGTGGTAACAGATTAAAACAGATGAAAAAAACACCAGTTAACAGGAATGCCGAAAACTTTAACCAATCATTCCGGCGCTGTCATCAGAAAATCTTTTTATGGTTTTTCAATTTATTAACGACTCAGCGCCCCCGGCAAAGAAATAGAGATAAATTCTCACTTGCCATCAGGGCAATAAAAGAATAAAAATACAAAAATATCGTATAAATATGCAAATGAGGTTTGGCCGTGAAGGAACGTAGTACAGAGCTGGTCCAAGGATTCCGTCACTCAGTTCCCTATATCAACGCCCACCGTGGCAAGACGTTTGTCGTTATGCTGGGTGGCGAAGCCATAGAACATGAGAACTTTGCCAACATCGTTAACGACATCGGGCTGCTGCATAGTCTGGGTATTCGTTTAGTCGTGGTCTATGGTGCCCGGCCGCAGATTGACGTCAATCTGGCGCAGCATAATCTCGAACCGATTTATCACAAGCACACCCGCGTCACCGACGCCCATACGCTGGAGCTGGTTAAACAGGCGGCGGGTCTGCTGCAACTGGATATCACCGCCCGGCTGTCAATGAGCCTCAACAACACGCCATTGCAGGGCGCGCATATCAACGTGGTCAGCGGTAATTTTATTATCGCCCAGCCACTGGGGATTGATGACGGTGTGGACTACTGCCACAGCGGCCGCATCCGCCGTATTGATGAAGAAGCCATTCACCGTCAGCTCGACAGCAACGCCATCGTGCTGATTGGCCCGGTGGCCGTTTCCGTCACCGGCGAAAGCTTTAACCTGACCTCGGAAGAAGTGGCAACCCAGTTGGCCGTCAAGCTGAAGGCCGAGAAAATGATCGGCTTCTGTTCGTCACAGGGGGTCACCAATCAGGAAGGCACCATCATTTCCGAACTGTTCCCCAACGACGCGCAAAAACGCATTGAGGAGCTGGAAGAGCATGGCGACTATCATTCCGGCACCGTGCGTTTCCTGCGTGGCGCGGTGAAGGCCTGCCGCAGCGGCGTACGCCGCAGCCACCTGATCAGCTATCAGGAAGACGGTGCGCTGGTGCAGGAACTGTTTTCACGCGATGGTATAGGCACTCAGATAGTGATGGAGAGTGCTGAACAGGTGCGCCGGGCGACGATTAACGATATCGGCGGCATCCTCGAGCTGATCCGTCCGCTTGAGCAGCAGGGCATCTTGGTGCGCCGCTCACGTGAGCAACTGGAGATGGAGATCGACAAATTCACCATTATTGAACGCGATAACCTGACCATCGCATGCGCGGCGCTGTATCCGTTCCCGGAAGAGAAGATTGGCGAGATGGCCTGCGTTGCGGTTCATCCTGATTACCGCAGCTCGTCACGGGGTGAAATGCTGCTGCAACGGGTGGAGAGTCAGGCACGCCAGATGGGCCTGCGTAAGCTGTTTGTGCTGACTACGCGCAGCATCCACTGGTTCCAGGAACGTGGTTTCACACCGGCGGAAGTCGACGTGCTGCCGGTTGAGAAACAGGCGCTGTACAACTACCAACGCCGTTCAAAGATTTTACTGGCGGATCTGTAATTGCTGGCGGGCGCAGCGTGCTGCGCCCATGGGCACTTAAGCCTTGAGCTGCAACCGCTCCGCCAACCCGCTACGGCGCTGGGTCGGAGTGCGGATCGCCCGCATCAAAACCGCATCGATGGCGTACAGCGAAAGCTGCCTGCGAGCGCGGGTGATCGCGGTGTACACCAGTTCACGGGTCAGCACCGGCAGGAAATGATTGGGCAGCACCAGTACCGTATGGTCAAACTCCGAGCCTTGTGATTTATGCACCGTCATCGCATAAGCGGTTTCATGCGCCGGTAAACGGCTCGGCTGCACCGACTTGATGCTGCCGTCCGGCAGTTGAAAATGAACACGTAGTTCGCCGCTCTCGTCCCGCAAGGCAATGCCAATATCGCCGTTAAACAGCCCCAGAGCGCTGTCATTGCGACCAATCATCACCGGACGGCCAGAATACCAACGCCCAGCGGCTCCCGGCTTACGCTGGATTAGACCGGCACGTTGCAGCCCCGTCTCAATGCGTTCATTTAACCCGGCGATGCCGAAAGGCCCCTCGCGCAGCGCGCACAGCACCTGGAAATGACCGAACGCCGCCAACACCGCCACTGCGTCCGCCCCTTCACCCACCAGCCGCAGATAATCACGGTAACCCGCCACGCAGGCATCCAACAGCGCCTGATAGTCCTGCGTTTCCGCCAGTGGATAACCGCTAACGTCAGCGAAACTGCCGCTGAGCGCCGCCATTGCCCGCTTGCCATCGCCGGCGTTCACGGCAAAGGCCAATTGACCAATACCTGAATTGGCATCAAAACGGTAGCTTTTACGCAGCAAGCACAGACTGTCGCGCACCGCAGCTTCCGCCTGGGCAGTTTGCCCCAGCAGTTGGCAGCCGGTCAGCCGCGAAAGTTGCTCCGCCCGCGCCACGCTGTAACCTTGTTCGGCAAAGCGGCAAATATCCCCCAGTACCGCCCCGGCCTCCACCGAAGCCAGTTGATCGCGGTCGCCCAGGAAGATCACCCGTGCCTGAGTGGGCAAGGCGGCAATCAAACGCGCCATCATAGGCAGGTCGACCATAGAGGCCTCATCAACTACCAGCACGTCCAGATGCAGCCGGTTGCCACTGTGATAACGCATACGCTGACTGTTGGGCTGAGCGCCCAGCAGGCGATGCAACGTGGATGCCTCGGTAGGGAACAGCACACGCTGCTCCGGGGTTAGCGCCAATTGTTTGCCGGCACTGCCTAACGATTCGGTTAAACGCGCCGCCGCTTTACCGGTAGGCGCCGCCAATTGGATGCGCAAACGTCGCCCTTCATCGAGCTGCACCAGCGCCGCCAGCAATTTGGCGACCGTGGTGGTCTTACCGGTGCCCGGTCCGCCTGAAATCACCGCAATACGTCGCGTAGCGGCCACCGCGGCAGCAATTTTCTGCCAGTCGGGTTCATCAGTCGCCTCACCAAATAATTGGTCGAGAATGGTGCGCAGGTCGGCCTCTTCAACCGCCTGAGGCAGACTGTCGCTGCTGATACTGTCACCACGGATAAAGGCGGCAACCTCCCCCTCGTTCTGCCACATGCGCTGCAGATACAAGCGCTGTGGTTGTAACACCATCGGCGTCGCAGTGCTGCCGTCGCTCACCGCCGCACTGGCCGACAGCCGCCGTTGCCAACCGGCCACATCCAACTGCCCTGCCGCCAACCACACGGCCTGCGCCAGCTCCGGCTGACGTCCGTCAAATAGGTTTTCCGGCAGCAGTTGCTCCAGCATCAGGCAAACGTGACCCGCGCCAGCCTCCGCACTGAGGCAGGCGGCAGCCAACAGTATCTCAGGCTCATCCGCTCCAGCGACTACGCGGGCGAACTGCAAATCTAGTGGACGTAATACGCCAAGCGCCTGCGCCTGTTCCAGTAGAGCGATCATGATGCATCCTCCACCGCAGCGGTTTTACCGCTGAATAACAAATCCATGCCTTCCACCAATTGCTCCTGCGGACGGCAGGCAAAAATGCCATTGCCCGGATGCAGTGCATCCACACCGCGCAGGAACAGATAAATCACCCCGCCGAAGTGCCGCTGATAATCATAATCCGGCAACCTATGGCGCAGATAGCGGTGCAATGCCAGCGTGTATAGCTGGTACTGCAAATCGTAACGGTGCTCCGCCATCGCCTGCTCCATCGCCGGTTGGGTATAGGCACTGCTGTCTTCACCCAACCAGTTGGATTTGTAGTCCAGCAGGTAATATTTCCCCTGCCAGCAGAACACCAGGTCGATAAATCCTTTCAGCATCCCCTGCACCTGCTGAAAATCCAACTCAGGGCAACGGGCAGAAAGCGGATCGTAACTTTTCACCAGCTTATCCAGCTCACGCGCCTGCAACAGCTGCTCGATAGGCAGATAAAACTGCAACTCAGCCTGCTTATGCTGCGGAGCCAGCGCCGACAAAGCGACGCCGGTATCATTAAGCGGGGTGTTTAACAGCACCTGCATCCACGCCAACAGTATCGGTTGCCAGTGTTCGCCAAATCCTTGTTGTTGCAACTGCTCCAGCAACCACGCCTCATCGAGGGGTTGGGTAAAGTCGATCGTTTCAAACAGACTGTGCAGGAAAGTCCCCGGACCGGCACCACGAGGAAAGGTATGCGGTGTGAGCGCTGGCTCACTGTCCTGCGCTTGCTCGCCGGCGGCATCAACATCCAACCGCGGCAACAAATCCTGCATCAGGCTCGTGCCGTGCTGTTGCAGACCGGTATAGCTGGTCACCCGCCAGAAATCCTGCACCTGGCGCATGAAGTGTTTCGCCGACAGTTCGGTCAAGTCTGGCGTTTGCGGCTGCCAGGGTTGCTCGTCCAGGCTTTCGACCAGCGACAGCGCAACGCCATCTACAGCCAACTGTTGCAGACATTGCTGCAGATAAGCCGCATCGCCGGCCTGGCCGGCCTGCACCAGATAGCCCAGCGCGCTGCGGTGTAAATCGCTATCACCCTGTTTTTTGCGGGTGCCCTGAATCAACGGCGCAATACCGATACTGCAGTGGTATACCGAACGGGTCAGCGCGACATACAACAGGCGTAAATCTTCCGCCAGCCGCTCCTCCTCTGCCCACTCAATACTTTGCTCATCGGCGTTGAGGTCAAGCAGGGCCTGGAAGCTGTGACGATCGTGGTACAACACCTGCTGTTGCTGGCGGAAATTACCGACGAACGGCAGCCATACCAGATCGAACTCCAACCCTTTGGATTTATGGATGGTGATCACCTGTACCAAATGACGGTCGCTTTCCAGCCGTAGCTGCTGGTTGTCTGACTGCCGGTTGGGCTGGGCAATCTGCTGCGCCAGCCAACGCACCAGCGCATGCTCGCTGTCGAGCTGTGCAGAAGCTTCCTGCAAAAGCTCGCCCAGATGCATCACGTCGGTCAACCGGCGCTCACCGCCGAGGCTGGCCAACAGATTTTCTGCCAGATGGCGCTGATTCATCACCTCACGCAGCATCGGCAACACGCCGCGGCGCAGCCACAGCGTACGATATTTGTCGAACTCGTTGACCAGCGCATCCCAGGCACGCTCATCCCGATTCAATCCGTCCAGCGCCTGCGCATCCAGCCCCATCAGCCCGGTAGCCATGGCACTGCGCAGCGTACGTTCCTGCTCCGGCGCCAGCACGGCCTGCAGCAGCCACAGCAAATCCTTGGCTTCTGGCGTATCGAATACGCTGTCGCGGTTGGACAAATAAACCGAAGGTATCGCCAGCGCACTCAGGGCATCACGTACTAACGCCGCCTCATTGCGGCTGCGCACCAGCACGGTAATGTCTGACGCCTCTACCGCCCGCCGTTTCTCGCCGTCGACCAGCCAGGCCTGTTGGTTTTGTCCGGCGCTGAGCCAGTCGCGAATTTGCGTGGCGCACAGGCGCGCCATCAATTGTTGGTACTCACTAACGCCAACACCTTCCCCCTGCTGCAGCCAGAACTGCATCGCCGGCTGCGGCTGATTTTGCAGCTCAAACGCCAGCCCCCGATTTTTCTCGGCGGCGGCCACCTCAATAAAGGGAATCTGGCCGAACAGGAAAGGTTTTTCCACCTGCGCAAACAGATGGTTAACGCTGTTCACCATCGCCGGTGAGGAGCGCCAGTTGGTTTCGAGCGTGTAGTGGGCGCTTACCTCTGAACGAGCGCGCATATAGGTAAAGATATCGGCACCGCGGAAAGCGTAAATTGCCTGTTTGGGATCGCCGATCAGCAGCAGGCCGCATTCCGGCCTGCCGACATAGAGTTTTTGGAAGATGCGGTATTGCTGTGGATCGGTATCCTGGAACTCATCGATCATCGCCACCGGGTAACGCTGGCGAATCGCCTGTGCCAAACGTTCACCACCTTCGCTCTGCAATGCACTGTCCAGCCGACTTAACAGGTCGTCAAAACCCAGCTCGGCCCGCTGGCGTTTCTCCTGCTGAATGGACAAACGTATCTCGCTCAGCGCCCGCGCAATAATCAGGTCACGCAGTGTCAGCGGTTCATCGAACAGTTCGTCGATCGCCACGAACAATGCATGGTGCGGCGGTTCGCCTTTTTTGGTTTTCTCCAGCAGCACCGACTGGCGAAATTTATCCAGCTCTTTCGGCAGTTGGTAGTCCTGAGTTTCCAGCACCACCCATTCACCGACTTTGTGCAGCCAGTTAGGCAGGTGTTTGCTGCTGTAACTGCGCTTATCAACGCCGGACTGGCTGATTAACGCCTCCAGATCGCCCGCTGCGGCCAGCCACTGCGCTTTGATGGCGTCAATACGCGCCACGATCTGCTCATGGCGCATCAGCACCGTTTCTTCATCCTTCGGCGGCCGACGCAGCATGGGTGCTTCGCCATGCAGATAGCCGGAAAGATCGGCCAACAGCGCTTCCGGGCCGCTCCATTCCTGGCTCACCGCCCGGGCAACGCCAATCGGCAACGGATAACAATGGCGACGCCAAAAGTCCGCACAGGCCTGGCGGCGCAGCGGCAGTTCATCCTGCACCAGCGTTTGCTCAAACAGAATGCCGGACTCGAAGGCGTTGTGGGTCAGCATACGCTGGCAAAAACCGTGGATGGTGTAGATTGCCGCTTCGTCCATCTGCCGCTCGGCAGCCAGCAGTTGCGCGGCAGCATCGGGCAGATCGTCAATTTCCGCCATTAACGCATTAAATAACGGGTCTTTACTGCTGCCACGTACGCAGGCAATGCGTAAGCCATGGATATTGCTGCGGATGCGTCCACGAAGCTCCTCGGTGGCGGCCTCGGTAAAGGTCACCACCAGGATCTCCTCTACCGTCAGCGGCCGGGGAAAGGCCGCTGCCTGGCCCAGGCCAAGCAGCAGGCGCAGATACAGCGCACCGATGGTAAAGGTTTTACCGGTCCCCGCCGACGCTTCTATCAACCGCTCGCCAAATAGCGGCAACGTTAGCGGATCAAGTCGCTGCGGGGTGGTCTCTGTCATGGTGTCGCCACCTTACGCGGCAGAGTTTTCTGCAGCGCAGAGGCGTTTGGATAAGTCACCCAGTTCGGCTGCACCGCATAATCCGCCTTCTCTTGCCCACTACCACTCACCTGCGACAGCACCGCCAGCCCCTGCGGCTTAATCACCGCCTGGTGGAAATAATCCGCCAGTTTGGTCGGCGTCAACTGCTTGATTTGCTCAATCAGTTTATGACGGGTATCAAATGCGAAGTTGCCACGGTCGAAGTCATTGGAGAAACGGCCGGCTTCTTCGCTCAGGGTTTGTGGACGCTGCTTCAATTCGTTGATCATCGCCTGCTTATACTGCTCGAAGTCTGCTTCTTTCATCTCTCGCAGGCGTTTCTCGGTTTTCGGGTAGAAATCCTGATAGCGCTGATACAGGTACGCCGGTTGCTTGCTGTTACTTTGCAGCAGGAAACCAATACCCCACTGACGGCCGACGGACATCGGGAAAGCAAACACCGCGTAGCCCAGCTGTTCCTGAGTACGCAGTTGGCTGTAGAACCATGGCTGGATAATTTGGCCAAGCAGCGAGCTGTAAGCCATGCCGGTCACTTCGTCGTAGCCGGTCGGCACATACACTGCCGCCAGCGCCGAGTCGGTGCTGCTGCCTGCCCGCTGCAGATTGGCCAACTGGCTTTTAGTCACTTCAACATCTTCGCCATGCCACCATGTAACACCGGTACAACCCAGACGGTGTTTCAGCGTAGAGGCCAGGGTATCCACCTGCTGCTTGCTCATATTGCCCACCACCAACAACTCCGGCGTCGCCTCAGCCAGCAGGCTGTCACGGTAGGCCAGCACATCTTTCAGCGTCAGGGTTTTCAGCACCTCACGGCGCTCACTACGTTCTGAGTAAGGCACGCGGGAAACCATCTGCACCGGCTGGATAGCCAGTTCAAAGGCTTTGCCTTTCTCGGCAGAATCCAGCTGTTCCAGATACCAGGATTTGGCCTGCGCAAGTTGATCTTCCGTCGGCGTAAAGCTTGAGTAGCCTTCGATCAGCGAGGTCAGCAATTGCGGCAGACGCTGGGTAAAGCCGTTGGCGTTGAACTCCAGACCGTTGTTCGGCGAGGTTGAGAAACTCAGCCCGCCAACCGAAGCCTGATAGCTCAGTTGATCCAGTGAAATGCCGGCCAGATAGTCGGTCAAAGAGAACAACACCTGGTTGCGTGCAGAATCCATGGTTTTTGCATTGCGGAACGCTACTGTGACGTCAGCCTTCGGCTCGTCGGCAAAGTAACGGCTCGGCATATACAACACGCGCAGGCCCGGTTGGTCGACCACCACCTCCGGTTTTTTAAACTCGTGCGAAGGTTTGGTCAGGCTGAAATCATCAGGAATATACGGATTCAGCGTGGGTAACGACAGGCTGATGCCTTTCCCCAGTTGCTGCCACTGCTCAAAGCGCTGCGGAGTGATTTTATCGACCTGATACGGCGCATTGACGAAGTAGGCCATCTTGTTATGCGGCTCATTGGGGCTGACGAACCAGATACGCGCATTTTGCGGCGTCATGGCGTCCAGACGCTCGGCAATCGCTTTAGCGTCATAGCGGTCGGCCAGATAAGGCGCATCCAGCGTATGCTCGACCGGCACGCGCAGCATGGTATCCACCAGCCATTCGATGTAGTCCATATCACGGGTGATCGACGGATAGCGGAAATCCAGATTCAGTACGTGGGAAATCTCATCAAAATAGCTTTGCTTGATGCCTTCGCTGCGCAACATTTTCAGGTAGTTGAAGATGGCCGCCACCACTTCGTCGCGCTTGGCCAGGCCTTTATCGGTCAGCGAGACGCTGATCGAGAATACGCCGCCGTTGCGATCTACCATAGGATCAGCCCCGGCATTGATGGCATCCGCCAACCCCTGCTTTTGCAGCCAGTCAGACAGGGTATTTTGGCTGCGGTTGCCAATCAGGTAACTAATGTAGGTATCGGTCTTGCTGCGGAACTCGGCACTGTTGTTGTCGATGCGGAATTCTACTTTCAACTGTTTACGCGGCTGGGCCGGCACATAATGAATAATGATGCCCTGCTGTTCAGGGGTGACCGCCGGGACTGTGATCGGCGGTACGCTGGCGTCTCGGTTAGGGACCTTGCCAAAGGTTTTGGCCGCCAGTTCAGCCAGTTCCGGCAATGGCTGGTTGCTGTACAGCACCCCCATCATCAGATTGGCAGAATAATAACGTTGGTAGAATGCCGTCAGCTCATCGTGCAGCTTGCTGCCCGGTTTGTCCTTTAAGGTATCGAGGTTACCGCCAGAGAAACGCGCGCTCGGGTGAGCCGGGTTCAGCGTTTCAGCCCCAACCTGCGCCATGCGCATACCGTCGCGTGAGCGTGCCATCGTCAGTTCGGCGTTGACCGCATTACGTTCACGATCGGCATTGCCCGGATCCAGCAGCGGCTCGGCGATGGCGTCCGCCATGCGGTCTACCGCCGGGGCCAGCGCGTCGTTTTCCACTTCCAGATAGAACGCGGTGCGGTAAGACGCGGTGCTGGCGTTATGGCTGCCACCGTGCTTCTTCAGGAACTCCGACAGGTTTTCGGGTTGCGGATAGCGCTTGGAACCCATCAACACCATGTGTTCCAGGTAGTGCGCTAACCCCAACTGACTGTTCGGATCTTCCAGCGAGCCTACCGGCAGTGCCAGCGCCGCCAGTGATTTCGGTGCCTGAGCATCGGAAACCAACAGCACGGTCATGCCGTTCGTCAGTTTGATCGCCTGGTACTGGCGCGGATCGTGATCGCTTTTATTGATCTTCTCCGCCAGCGGTTGCCATCCCTGTGCGGCCCAGCTCAACGGCGTCCAAAACATAACCACTAATACCAACCCGGTGATGCGGGCCAACTGTCTGCGCATATCCAAAATGAACCCCTATTCAGACGCCGTCGCGCCACATCCCTGACGTTGACGGCGTACATCAAAACAACACACTCAAAATCTATACCCTATGAATTTCAAGCTGTAGCTTGAAAGGCGACGGGTCTATATGCCTGTACGTTATGTAAGACCGGAGCTAACCCCGATAGTTGAATATAACCCTGATTATTTTTACCACCTCAGGGCAATCAGTACCACCGGGGGATTGTTACCCAAGGTTATGCCGTGCCAGCGGCAACAGATAACGCTCTGTTTCGTCCAGAATTTGCGCTAAATAAATATTGTCCAACTGGCGGAATACCCGCTGCACATAAGGGTCTTCACCTTCGCCCGGAATACGCTGGTCGCCCTGCCAGGTTTGCAGCAGCTTGCCCCGGGCCTTGATTTGCACCTCTTCATCCCAGTCAATCTGCTGCGTTTGTGGCTGGTAGCACTGGCTCAGCCACGCCCAGCCGCTTTTGTTCAGCAGCAGCAACGGCTGACACAGGCCGCGCTGATAACCCGCCACCAGTTCGGCCAATTGTTCGCGGGCCTCTTGCGCGCTTAATGCAGCAAAGCGCCAGACAGCCCCTTTGCGCCCGTAAATGCGACTTTCGCCGCTCCCCCCGACGCAGCAGTACACCAGATGCTCCAGCCACAGCAATATGCCATCGACTGCCGATAGGGTTGATGGCCGCCAGCGCAGCAGCCCATCGCCTTGTACCTGATGTAACCAGCCGCTGATGCGCACACCGGCAATGTCGATATCCAGTTCCAGGCTGTGCCCTTCACTTCTTTCGGCGCGTACCTGTTCGGCCAGTTCGCTCATCTCTTCTTGTTGTTTTTGCCAGTAAATTTCGCCGAAGGGGCCAAAAGGCAACCCACCGGCGGCACGCACCCGCTGAAACAGGCGGCTGGCATCCTCGCCGTCAATCAGGGTGTTCAGCAGTTGGCTGTTGAACTGATAGCGGCTGAGGTTATCCAGGGTGAAGGGTTCTTCATCCGGCAGTTCGGTTTCTTCCAGGATGAAACTGACCCCCAGCCGCAGTTGGAAGAAGGCGCGGATCGGGTGGCGGTAGAAGCGTAATAAATCGTCCAGCGAGACCTGAGTTTTCTCATCCGGCAGCAAGGGCTGATTAAACGGCGGATGTGCCGCACCGCGCCGATCGGCGGCAGGCAGCCATTCTGCCGCATAGCTCTGCGCTTCGGTATCGGGCAGGAAGTTCTCGGCGGCAAACGGCATGCGTGAATGCCAGTTAAGCAAGTGTTTACCCACCAGACGTGCGCTGCCATCGGCGTCCAGATGTTCATCGCCCGGCAGACAATAACTTTGCTCCAGATACTCCAGCAGTTCAGTCACCAACACCGAGGGATAACGCTCGCTGTTATCCTGAATGGAGCGGCCAATAAAGCTGATGTACAGCCGTTGCTGAGCCGACAAAATCGCTTCCAGGAACAGGTAACGGTCATCATCACGGCGGCTGCGGTCACCGCGTTTGACCTGTTGCGCCATTAGATCAAAGCCTAACGGCGGCAGAGTGCGCGGATAAACCCCGTCGTTCATACCCAGCAGGCAAACCACTTTGAATGGGATGGAACGCATGGGCATCAGCGTACAGAAGTTGATTTGGCCGGCCAGGAAACGCTGGCTGATGCGTTCCTGATCGAGGCGCGCTGCCAACTCGTCCCGCAGGATAGACAGCGGCACCTCATCGGGATAGCGCGCCGCCAGCCCGAACTCGAACAGCCTGTTCCACTCCCGCTCTATCAGTGCCAACACCACTTCCGTTTCGCCGTCCTGCTCAAAGAAGGTCTCAAGCAGTTGACGACACAGTGGCTGCCACTCTGGCAAAGAGCGCGCCTGCCCCAGCCGTTGCCGCCAACGACTCAGCGCTGCCAGCAGTTCCGCCAGTTGCCCGGCCAGTTCTGCCACCAGCCCGCTCGACTCGTCATAAGGCAAAACGCCCTGCCAATCACCGGCATTGCTGTCCATCGCGTAACCCAGCAGCATGCGTGTAATGCCAAATTGCCAGGTATGCTGGCCGGTAGCGGGCAGATCCAATTCACGCACGTTGTCGTCATCCAGCCCCCAGCGCACGCCAGACTCACCAACCCAATGGCGCAACAGGCGCAATCCTTCCTCCCGAATGGAGAAACGTGCCGCCAGTGCCGGAACTTCCAGCAAAGCCAGTACCTGTTCTGAGGTAAAGCGGCTCTGCGGCAGATCCAACAGCGAGATAAACGCCTGTAGCGCCGGGTGCGCCTGGCTGGCTTTTCGGTCAGAAATGGCAAACGGCAGATAGCGTTCGGGCGAGGCGTTACCGAATACCGCCTGAATATAAGGGGTGTAACTGTCGATATCCGCCACCATCACGATGATGTCACGCGGCGTCAGCTCAGGATCGTCCGCCAGCATGCTCAACAGTTGGTCATGCAGCACCTCTACCTCACGCTGCGGGCTATGGCAGGCGTGCAGGCTAATAGACCTGTCGGCCGGATCCAGTCGACGTTTGGTGTCGCTGCTCTCCAGCGTTTCCGGGGTGGTGCCGATCACCGCACTGTTCTTCAGCTCCAACATATCGTACTGAATGCCATGCAACAGATTGTCCGCAGGGATATCCACAAAGGCAAAAACCTCTTCTGAGGACTCGATCTGCGAAAGTAAAAAGTGGTGGTCGCGCCCCAGCTTGCCCCATGAGGCCAACAGCGGGTTCGGCAGGTCTTGCTCGCCGGCGTCATTAAACAATGCCGAGGCGTTATCTGGATCCCTGAATAACGAATATTCCGTTTTATCGCGATAATGCTGTCTTTTGCGGCTCTGTAATTTCGCCAGGAAGGACTGGCTCTGAATGTCCCCCCAATAGTAGCGGCAGGGATTAGTGAACATCAGATGAATATCGATATGCTTGCCCAGCGCCTGCAGCGCTTCCAGATAGACCGGCGGCAAGGCCGAGATGCCGCAGATAAATACCCGAGGCGGCAACCCCGCAGGTGGGGTTTCAGCTTTATCTAACGCGCTGATAAAACGGCGATACAGGTTGGCACGATGCCATTCCGGCTGCCCCAGTTCCTGGGTGTATTCGACCAGTCGCGCCCACAGTGGTGCCTGCCACTGCTGTGCTTCCGCCAGTCCGTCAATGCGTTCGCCTTTCTGCCAGCTTTCCAGCCATTGTGGACGATACACCAGATATTGGTCAAACAGGTCGGCGACCCGGCCGGCAAGCTGGTGAATCTTCCGCTTGTCGCCGTCGTCGGTGAGGTAATGCTGCAGCGGGGCAAATTCAGGCTGAGTGAGCAGATCGGGCAGCAGCCACATCAGCTTCCAGGTCATGGCGTCTTTGCTAAAGGCGCTCTCTTTCGGGATACCCGGTAACACCCGGGTAAACATGTCCCAGATGAAGGTCGCCGGCAGTGGAAAAGCGATGTTGGCGGCAATGCCGAACTGTTCAGCCAGTTGCATCTGTAGCCACTGCGCCATACCGGGGCTCTGCACCAGCACCACTTCCTGTTGAAAAGGATCGGCCAATGGCTCTCTGGCTATCAACGCGCTGGTTAACGTTTTCAGCAAATCCAACTGATTGGAATGATAAACCCTAAACATTGGGAGCTCCCTTAAAACAAAATAGTCTGCCGGTTCACTGACGCATGCAGTACCAACGACTGAGTTCCGCCCACTGCCGTTGGGGCGTTTGTATTCTTACCGTCAGCCGCTGGCAGGCGGCTTGCGGGGTGCTTAACCCGGTCTGACGCTGCCATCCGGATGTCGGTAGCGGTAGCCCGACGTCCACGCGCCCGGTAGCGGCGAAAACTTCCAATTGCTGATGCGCCAACGACCAGGCCTGTCGATACTGCCATTGGCGCTGGAACGACTGCAACAGCACCTGATGATACTGTAACAATCCCAGCAGTGACACCGCGAACAGCAATGCGGCAATCAGCACCTCCGGCAGGCTGAAGCCCCGTTGGCTACTCCGCACAGTCAGCCTGCTTTTTCTCGGGGCAAAAATCCAGCCAGCCGCCGGTTTCCGCTCTTAGCCCGATGTCGCCCCCTGAGCCATCAGGCCTGGTGCGTTGATATAACCGCAGCGGTTCCCCACGGCTCACCTGCGCATCACCACGTACCAGCACAATACCTGCCTGAGAGGACAGTTTTGCACAGGCCCGCAGTTGGTCGGTTTGCTGGCACCACCAGCCGTTGGCGGCGAGCCTGCCGCGTGGCCAGGACTGCGCAACCCCCCAACTGAGCGCCGAAGCGGCCTGATTGTAAGCCTGTAAATATTGCTTCTCGTCGGCAGCCAGCAGCAAAGCACTATCGAGTTGGCGATGCTGGGCATTCAACAGCATCAGCCCCATCACCAACAGCATCATCACCGCCGCCAGAGTGCTGCCTCCCCGCTGCCCGGCAGCGTTCATGGCAGCGAGGCCATATTAACCACCCACTGCAGACTGCGCCGTATGCCGCCATCCGCTTTTGAACGGCCACTCAAGGTCAGCGTTACCCAGCGTTTACCGCCTTCGCCCGCATTCACCTTGATGCCGAAGGCTTCAATGAGTACTTCGTCGTTATCGAGCAGACGCTCCCAGCCAGCGCCATGGCAGTGTCTCACCCCACGTTGCCCCTCCAGCATGCCTTGCCGTAAGCGGTAACCGAAGTATCCAGCGTCGGCGCTAAGGGTTTCCCAACGCCCACTGCGGGTGATGTCATAGGCGACTATCACGCAACTGCCCACGGCCTCCCCGCCCGCCCGGCTAATCAACAGAGGTTGCCCCTGGCACTGGCCGGCACAGAAGCCGGCGCGGCGCAGATCCTTCTCAATGCCAAAGGCTAACTGCCGCAGCACCGATTCCAGCCGATAATGCCGACCAACATCGACACTGTGCTGACGCAAGACCGGATAAGTTTTAGCCGCCGCCAACGCAATCAGGCTGCCAAACGTCAGCGCCAGCATCACCTCCGGCAAGGTAAAACCGCGCGCTAGGGCTGGCATGTCGTAATCCCTCTTATGCTCACGTCTTCACTGCATAGCCGTAGCCGCCCCTTGGCAGACAGCACCAACCGCAGGCGGCCAGCGCCATTGCTGAGCAAGATATGCCCGGCCTGTGCATTGTTACGCAGGCCATAGAACCCCATATCCTTTTGAGTAAAACCCGCCAGTTGCACGTCCCGATAGCCGGGGCTGAACACATCATCGCCGAGCGCTGCGCAATCCATTGGCGATTGGCCGCTGCCGATGCACCAGGGATCGCCGGTTTTAAACCCCAGCAGTGCCGTGCGGTTGCGCCAGTTGGCGTCTGCCTGTAACCGGGTGAGAAATGCCAGCAGTTGCTGCGCGGTATGCTCCAGCCGCAGGGCCTGTTGATAATGACGCCAGTGGCTAACCCCCCAGCCGGTCAGCAGGCCTGCCAGGGTTATCACCACCAGCAGCTCAATCAGCGTCATCCCGCGCTGGCCATCAATATTCTTGAAAATCATCTTGTCGTTCATGGCGGCCAGTGTAACCAGGGCCGCCGCCGGATAAAGACGGCGTTATCCGACCTGAAGCGTGCTGCGCAACCTTTCTATGAAACTGACGGGAGAAACCAACAAAATGCGATGAGGAACGCAGAAACAACCACGGCGGATCGGCAGAAATAAAAAAGGGCGCAACCTGTGCGCCCCTGGGGATCAATCATCGGGTAAAAATCAGATGGCAACCGGTGCCTTAATGGCTGGGTGCGGATCGTAACCTTCGATTTCAAAGTCTTCGAAACGGTAATCAAACAGCGATGCCGGCTTGCGCTTAATCACTAGCTTCGGCAAGGCACGCGGCTCACGCGTCAACTGCAGCTGGGTTTGTTCCATATGGTTGCTGTACAAATGAGTGTCGCCGCCGGTCCAGACGAAATCACCCACTTCCAGGTCACATTGCTGCGCCATCATATGTACCAATAGCGCGTAGCTGGCAATGTTGAACGGCAGGCCGAGGAACACATCGCAGGAACGCTGGTACAGTTGGCAAGACAATTTGCCATCCGCCACGTAGAACTGGAAGAACGCGTGGCACGGTGCCAACGCCATCTGATCCAACTCCCCCACGTTCCAGGCTGAAACAATGATACGGCGTGAATCCGGGTCCTGTTTCAACTGGTTCAGCACGGTGGTCAATTGATCGATCTGACGACCGTCCGCCGTCCCCCAGGCACGCCACTGCTTGCCGTACACCGGGCCAAGGCTACCGTTTTCGTCGGCCCACTCGTCCCAGATGCTGACTTTGTTTTCCTTCAGGTAAGCCACGTTGGTGTCACCGTTCAGGAACCACAGCAGCTCATGGATGATTGAACGCAGGTGACACTTTTTGGTAGTAACCAGCGGAAACCCTTCCTGCAAATTGAAACGCATCTGGTGGCCGAATATCGACAAGGTGCCAGTGCCGGTACGGTCGGCTTTAGGGGTGCCCTCGGCGAGCACTTTGTTCATCAAATCCAGATACTGTTTCATTTGTTCCTCACGACAGTTGTTGCTGCGGGCGGCGACGATACGCCCAAATCATCATAATAATACCGGCCACCACCATAGGGACGGACAGGATCTGCCCCATGCTGATTACGCCGTCGAACAGGCCGAGCTGGGCATCCGGCTGGCGGAAAGCTTCGACAATAATACGGAATGCACCATAGCCAATCAGGAACAGGCCGGAGACGGCGCCCATCGGCCGCGGCTTGCGGATAAACAGGTTCAGAATGATAAACAGCACCACGCCTTCCAACAGCAGTTCATACAGCTGGGACGGGTGACGCGGCAACACGCCGTATTGGTTCAGAATAGGCAACAGTTTCGGATCGGCGGCGGCAAGCGCCACGTCTTCTGCACGCGAGCTTGGGAACAACATCGCCCATGGGGTATCGGTAGTCACGCGGCCCCAGAGTTCACCATTGATAAAGTTGCCCAAACGGCCGGCGCCCAGGCCGAAGGGGATCAACGGGGCAATAAAATCAGAAACCTGGAAGAAGGTGCGTTTGGTGCGGCGAGCGAACCAGAACATCACCAGGATCACCCCCATCAAACCGCCGTGGAACGACATGCCGCCATCCCAGACTTTAAACAGATAGAGCGGGTTATCCATGAACAGCGGCAGGTTGTAGAACAGCACATAACCAACGCGGCCACCGACGAACACACCGAGGAAACCGGCGTACAGCAGGTTCTCTACTTCATCCTTGGTCCAGCCGCTGCCTGGTTTGTTAGCCCGGCGTACCGCCAGCCACATGGCAAAAACAAAGCCAACCAGGTACATCAGACCGTACCAATGCAGAGAAACCGGGCCGATCGAGAAAATCACCGGATCAAATTTAGGAAACGCCAGATAGCTATTGGTCATCTATCACCACAACATGTCTATTATTCTTCCCCATCCGGGGGCGGCAGGTGCCAAACGCGGTGAAACACAGCGGGAACACTATTTTTCCGTGGCTTTCAACGCAGTTGAGGAAGCGGATAATAGCATAAGCTTAACCACCACCGGACTGGCCCGCCGGGAAAAGTTCTGTAAAAAAATCAGTCAGCCCGCGGCCTTACTTGCCGCCGCGGATCAAACCGCCCATACCACGACGTTCCATAAATGCCGCCACCTGATGGCGCACTTCGGTGGTCATTTGGGCGTTAAGCACCCGCTGGGCCAGCACTTCGGCGTCGGATAACTCAATGTGTCGCAGCAGATATTTTATCCGCGCCACGCTGCGGCCGTTCATGCTCAGGTTGCGGTAGCCCATCCCCACCAGCAGCAGCGCACCCATTGGGTCACCGGCCAGTTCACCGCACAGGCTGACCTGCAGCCCGACGGCCCTGGCCTGAACGGCTATCAGCTTCAGCACCTGCAACATGGAAGGATGCAGGCTGTCGTACAGTGAGGCCACCCGGGTATTGTTGCGATCCACCGCCAGCAGGTATTGGGTCAGGTCGTTGGTCCCCACCGAAATAAACTCAATGCGCCCGGCCAGATGCGGGATCATGAAGATCATCGAAGGGACTTCCAGCATGATGCCCAATTTGGGTTTTGGGATTTCATACCCCAGCACCTCTTCCACTTCCCGCCCTGCCCGGTCGATCAACCTGCGAGCCTCGTCGATCTCTTCCAGGCTGGTGATCATCGGCAGCAGTATACCCAGATTGCCGGTACCGGCATTGGCGCGCAGCATGGCTCGCACCTGGATCAGGAAGATCTCCGGTTGATCCAGGGTAATTCGGATACCACGCCAGCCCAGGCACGGGTTTTCTTCGCTGATCGGCATATAAGGCAGTTGTTTATCGGCACCGATATCCAGCGTACGTAGCGTCACTGGCTTATTCGGGTACATCTGCAACATGCCCTGATACTGGGCGACCTGCTCCTCTTCGGAAGGGAAGCCGCTCTGTAGCATAAAGGGAATTTCGGTACGGTACAGACCCACACCGTCAACCCGCCCGCCCAGCAGCTTTTCATGTTCCGGGCTGAGGCCGGCATTAAGCATCACCTGAACCCGCTCGCCGCTTTTAAGCTGGGCCGGTTGCTCAACGTCATCTTCCGCCAACCGGCTTAATTCCAGCTCTTCGCTGATCAGCCGTTGGTATTCCTGCACCAGCACCGGTTCGGGGTCGACCAAAAGTTCGCCGCGATAACCATCGACAATCAGCAGTCGCTGGCTGAGCAGCGCAGGCTGAATATCCGCGCCCATCACCGTCGGTACGCCCATCGCCCGCACCAATATGGCTGCATGGGAGTTGGCGGCACCGTCGCGCACCACCACGCCGACCAGCCTGTCCTGCGGCATTTCAGCCAGCAGAGTCGCGGTCAGCTCATCGGCTACCAGCACAAAACGCGCCGGCCACTGGGTAGCGCCCTGGGTGGTGTCATCGAGATGGAATAGCAGACGCTGGCCGAGCGCGCGCAGATCGCTGGCACGCTCACGCATATAGGTGTCTTGCAGGCTGGCAAACTGGGCGGCAAAGACTTCGATCACCTGTTTAACCGCCCATTCCGCCACGGAACCGGCATCAATCTCGGCAAAGAGTTCGCGCTTGAGACGAGCGTCGTTGAGCAGGTGAGAGTAAAGATCGAAGATCGCCGCGCTCTCTTTTTGCGAGCTGGCGGCAAAGCGCTTGCTGAAACGGCGGAATTCCGCGCCGGCCTCTTCGAGTGCCTGAGTCAGGCGTTCACGTTCGCTGGCGGTATCGAGCGTCGAGGCTTTGTAAACCTGGTCGAGAGACGGCTGGCTGCTGTCCTGCCAGCCTTCAGCTACTGCGACGCCCGGCGATGCCGCCAGTGCACGAATACGCGTCTGACGATATTGACCAAAAATGGCGTTAAGCTGTGACTGCGAGAGGATCCCGGCCATTTGCGTGGCCAGGGTCACCATGAAGGACTCTTCGCTTTCATCAAACTGGCGCAGTTCACGCTGCTGCACCACCAATACCCCCAGCAACTGACGGCGATGAATGATCGGCACGCCGAGGAAGGATCGGAAACGATCCTCTTTCACCTGGGGAATGTATTTGAAGCTGGGGTGGCTCTGCGCGTCTGCCAGGTTAATCGGCTCCGCACGGCGTCCGACCAACCCGACAATACCTTCATCAAATGCCAGTGCGATAGCGCGCCCACGCGGTTTTTTTAACCCGCGTGTCGCCATCAGGTAATAGCAGCGGCGGTCGTTGTCCGCCAGGTAGATGGAACAGACTTCTGTATCCATTGCCAGACAGGTTTCATTGACCAAAAGATCCAGCGCATCTGTCAGACTGGCCGCCGCGGCCACCTTCTCAACAATTTCTCGCAAGCGCGTGAGCATAGTCGGCTTAACTTAACCTCTCTTCCGGCGATAAGCGGGGGTCTGCCGCTGTGCTGCCTGCTCCTGCATCGGCATCACGGTGACGGCGAATTCTTTCATCACCCGGCGGTAAACGTCGCGTTTGAACGACACCACCTGGCGCACCGGATACCAAAAACTTACCCAGCGCCAACCGTCAAACTCCGGCGTGCTGCTGCGTTGCATATTGATATCAGCGTCATTGCACATTAACTGCAACAGAAACCATTTCTGCTTTTGGCCGATACAAACCGGCTTTGTGTCCCAACGCACCAAACGTTTTGGCAATTTATAGCGCAACCAGTTGCGGGTTGAGGCCAGGATACGGACATCCTTTTTACTCAGCCCCACTTCTTCGAACAGCTCACGGTACATGGCCTGTTCTGCGGTTTCACCAGGGTTAATCCCACCTTGGGGAAACTGCCAGGAGTGTTGACCGTAACGGCGAGCCCACAGGACTTGCCCCTGACGATTACAGATTACGATACCAACATTCGGGCGGTAGCCATCATCATCGATCACCGGACTACCTCGATAAGCTTAAATTCGCATAGATACCCTGATTGTTTCACACAAGCTACAGGCGGTAAACCACTGCTTTGCGGCGCTGCAAACCGGATAACATTGGGATAACTCACAGATAATGGCAAAGTTATAAACATGCGGAACGATTTACACCGGGTTTTATTCACTTTTTCTGTGGATAGGTATGTGAAGAACTCAAGGGATAAGCCGGTAAAACTCTGGTGAGCCTAAAAACCCCGGAAATACAAAAATCACATTAACCCTTTAAAAACATATTGATATGTAATTATCAACAGCCCTATACAGAGCAAAAATGTGATCTATGTCCGTTTAGGATCTTACCCTGGCGAAAGATCCACCAACGTCGTTTTTATCCACAGATTATCCGTATGAGTTACGCACAAATCGGACAATTTCGCAAAAAAGTGCCTGAGTCAAGGCTGTAAATCGAACCAGTGATCGGTAAAAATTTGGGTTATCCCATAAATCTGTGGATAAATAGGTGTAAGATCCTGTTTATTGTCGGTGGCTACAGGTGCACAAGCGTCAGCCGGAATTTTTCCTCTGTCGGGTGAGAGAGAAAAAGTCATGGAAAATCATGCTACTATTATTCTTTTCCCCAGTCCTTTCCGGTCAAAGTTCTCTGTGGACAAATACAGTACGTTTTTCAACCAAATCTAACAGGCTTGTATTATGGCGTTTTTATCTCCTTTGCCCCCTCCTCCTGAAAACGAACAACAGCTGTTTGAAAGGGCGCAGCGGCTTGCCGGCTGTTCCCTGGGCGAACTGGCCGAAGGTGCGCGGTTGGCTATCCCCAGGGATCTGAAGCGTGATAAAGGCTGGGTTGGCATGCTGCTGGAGCAATATCTTGGCGCCATGGCGGGCAGCAAGCCGGAGCAGGATTTCCCCGAACTGGGCATCGAGCTGAAAACCATCCCGATAGACGCCGCCGGCAAACCGCTGGAAACCACCTTCGTCTGCGTAGCCCCCTTAACCGGCAACAGCGGCGTAACCTGGGCCAGCAGCCATGTACGTCATAAGCTGGCGCGGGTGCTGTGGATCCCGGTAGAAGGTGAGCGACAAATCCCGCTGGCGCAGCGACGTATCGGTTCACCGCTGTTGTGGAGCCCAAACGCCGAAGAAGAAGAGATGCTGCGCCGCGACTGGGAGGAACTGATGGATTTGATCGTGCTCGGCCACGTAGAGCGGATCACCGCCCGCCACGGTGAGGTGCTGCAACTGCGTCCCAAGGCGGCCAACAGTAAGGCCCTGACCGAAGCTATCGGCGAACAGGGGCAGCCGATCCTCACATTGCCACGCGGTTTTTACCTGAAAAAAAGCTTCACCGGCGCATTATTGGCAAGACATTTCTTTGTCTGATCCCTTTTGTTTAGGTCACGTTTAGCTAACAGTGTCGTTGTATCAATAAACGCGTATAATTCAGCCTTTGTTTTTTATTAAGGTGTGGCTCGACAATGTTTGAGTGGATTATGGATCCCAATGCCTGGTTAGCGTTAGGTACGCTGACCATTCTTGAGATCATTCTGGGTATTGATAACATTATTTTCCTTTCGCTGGTGGTGTCCAAGCTGCCGAAAGCGCAGCAGAACAAGGCTCGCCGCATCGGGCTGGCCGGCGCAATGTTAATGCGTCTGGGGCTGTTAGCCTCCATCGCCTGGGTGATCCGTCTGACCCATCCGCTGTTTAGCGTCATGGACCACAGCATCTCGGCACGCGATCTGATCCTGCTGCTGGGTGGGCTGTTCCTGATTTGGAAAGCCAGTAAAGAGATCCATGAAACCATCGAAGGCTCTGATGAAGAGCACCACACCAAGGTGCACGGCTTCTTCGGCGCTATCGTGCAGATTATGCTGCTGGACATCATTTTCAGCCTGGACTCGGTGATTACCGCGGTAGGCCTGTCCGACCATCTGTTTATTATGATGGCCGCAGTGGTGATTGCCGTTGGCGTCATGATGTTTGCCGCCCGGCCTATTGGCGAGTTCGTTAACCGCCACCCTTCGGTGAAGATGCTGGCGTTGGCGTTCCTGATCCTGGTGGGCTTCACCCTGATGCTGGAAAGCTTCCAGGTGCATGTGCCGAAAGGCTACATCTACTTTGCGATGTTCTTCTCAATGTCGGTCGAAGCGCTCAACCTGATGCGCAGCAAGAAAAAAACCGTCTCTGAGTAATTCCCCACGGGAGTGCGCGTCAGCCACTCCCGTTATTATTTTCTGCTGCCCTGTTTCAGCGTCACTTTCCCTATCAAGATAAAGACTTATCCGAAACACGGCGCATCCAGATTTTGCTAATCTTAAAAGAAGCTTCTTTTTTGCATATATAACTGAGGATCCGCAGGATGAAAAAGTGGGTAATGGCAGTGTCTGCGTTGGTGATCGCCGCCGGGTTGGCGGGATGTTCCAGCGATTACGTGATGGCGACCAAAGACGGCAATATGATCCTGACCGAGGGCAAACCGGAGATTGACCAAGATACCGGCCTGATCAGCTATAAAGATGAAAAAGGCAACAGCCGCCAAATCAACGGCGATCAGGTTTCACAGGTTATCGAACGTTAAATTCCCCGTCGGCTATCGCTCTCGTAGTGCGCGATAGCCCTCCCCGCACTGAATCCGCTTCCCCCATCTTCTCGGCTTGGTTATAGTCGGCAAAGGCAGTACACCGCCTTGCAGGTTGTTTGCCACAGCCTGCCCTTTGGCTCCTGTTTCACCGGGCGGTTTAGCCCGTAAGCGCTAACATGAAAGGAAGGCCGTTAATGCAATACCACCGTATTCCCCACAGTTCTTTAGAAGTGAGCGTGCTGGGACTGGGCACCATGACCTTTGGCGAACAGAACAGTGAAGCCGATGCCCATACGCAACTCGACTATGCATTAGCCGCTGGCGTCAACCTGATCGACACCGCAGAGATGTACCCGGTACCGCCCCGCCCTGAAACCCAGGGGCTGACCGAGCAATACATCGGCAGTTGGATCAAGGCACGCGGCAACCGTGAAAAGATAGTGCTGGCCAGCAAGATTGCCGGGCCGGTGCGCGGTACCGACAGCAGCATCCGCCCGCAGCAGGCGCTGGATCGCAAAAATATTCGTGTCGCGCTGGACGCCAGCCTGAAACGACTCAACACCGATTATCTCGATCTCTACCAATTGCACTGGCCGCAGCGCCCGACCAACTACTTCGGCAAGCTCAATTATCAATACACCGACGATAAGGCCACCGTCACCCTGCTGGAAACGCTGGAAGCGCTGACCGAACAGGTACGTGCCGGTAAAATCCGCTATATCGGGGTGTCTAATGAAACGCCATGGGGCGTAATGCGTTACCTGCAACTGGCTGAAAAACATGAGTTGCCGCGTATCGTTTCGATTCAAAACCCCTATAGCCTGCTGAACCGCAGTTTTGAGATTGCCCTGGCGGAAATCAGCCAGCACGAAGGGGTCGAACTGTTGGCCTATTCCAGCCTGGCGTTCGGCACCCTGAGCGGCAAGTATCTCAACGGTGCCAAGCCGGCAGGTGCACGCAACACGCTATTCACTCGCTTTAACCGCTACTCTGCGCCACAAACGCAGTTGGCGATTGCCGAGTATGTCGCGTTAGCCAAAAAGCACGGGTTGGATCCGTCGCAGATGGCACTGGCGTTTGTGCGCCAGCAGCCGTTCGTTGCCAGCACCCTGCTGGGTGCAACCACGTTGGAACAGCTGAAAACCAACATCGACAGTTTCGACGTGGTATTGAATGAAGACGTACTGCAGGGGCTGGAAGAGATCCACACCCGCTTTACTATTCCGGCACCATAAAACACGTCCTGCGCCATCAATAAGATGGGGCGCCTAATCCGCGCCCCTTCTGCTATTTTGCCCGCCGCTGCGACAGCCACAGCGCGCTAATTGCCAGCGCAAACACCACGCCAAAGCCAATTCCCACGCCGACCACCGGCACACTGACTTTAACGGCCAGCGAATACAACCCGAGCATCAGCAACATGGCGGTGTTCTCCCCCAGGTTCTGTACCGCGATCGCATTGCCTGCCCCCACCGAATTTTTGCCCCGTTCCTGCAACAGCGCATTCAACGGCACCACAAAAAAACCGCCCAATACGCCGATAATCAACAGCAGTGCATAAGCGTTAAACAGGGTGGTTTGCAGGGCGAATATTGCCACCGCCACGCCGATCAGGATCCCGGCGGGCATACAGCGCTTCACCGTCTCCAGCGTGACGAAACGTGCGGCTGCCCCGGCGCCTATCACTATCCCGACCGCCACCATCGCATTGAGCAACGTCGGCGTAGCATTGTCGGCGATACCGAGTGCCACCGGTACCCAAAGCACCAACAGGAAGCGCAGCGTGACCCCGGCCCCCCAAAACAGACTGGTACCGATCAAAGAGAAACGCGTCTGACCGTCGCGCCACAGCACCACACAGGCGTTGAAGAAAGCCTGCGTCATGGCACGCGGCGTCCAGGAAACGGCAGGATGTGCCGCCGGTAAACGTGGAATGTACAGATTGGCGATCACCGCCGCCGCGTAGACCACCGCACACACCGCCAGCGCCGCCACAATGTGCCAGTCGGCCAATATGCCGCCGGCCACCGAACCTATAAGGATCGCGGCGATGGTAGAAGCCTCCATCAGGCCGTTGGCTTTGACCAGCTTTTCGCCGCTGGTGATCTCTCCCAGAATGCCGTATTTGGCGGGTGAATAGGCGGCTGCCCCTACGCCGACCAGGGTATAGCCGAGGAACGGATTAAACCCGAAACAGATCACCAATGCGCCGGCCAGTTTCAGGCCGTTGGCCACCATCATCACCCGCCCCTTGGCGAAGCTGTCGGCGACCTGACCGACAAAAGGCGCGAGGATGATATAGGTGGCGACAAACGCCATCTGCAAAATCGGTTGGCTCCAGTCGGGGTAGAGCTGTTGCTTGATCAATGCCAGGGTAGCGAACAGCAATGCATTGTCACCGAATGCGGACAGAAACTGGGCGCAAATTACGGCGATCATACTGCGAGAAAGCAAAGGTGAATCAGTAGGTAACGTCGGGTTCATCAGGCAATCTCCGGCTGTTCAGCCATGTTACGCAGGGTCACAAAGTCCGGTTTACCGCTGCCAAGCACCGGTAAGGTTTTCAAAATACGGATATCACGCGGCACCGTCAGCTCAGGGCTGCCCAATTCACGCGCCACCTTCAACAAGGCCTCACGGGTGATGCCTGCGTCGGTGGTAAACAGCACCAACGCCTCGCCCTTGCTGCTGTCGCTTTTAACCGTGGCGGCATGCTGGGCTTCCGGCGCGACGCGCTGTGCCAGCAGTTCAACGCTTTCCAGCGAGACCATTTCCCCCGCCAGTTTGGCAAAGCGCTTCACCCGGCCGCGGATCACGCAGTAACCCTGCTCGTCCAATGTGACAATATCGCCGGTATCGTACCAACCCGGCTGCAGGTTGCCATGCTCATCCTCGGCCGCCGGGGGTTCCAGTTCGCCCGGGCGTTCCACCCGCAGGTAACCTTTCATGATATTAGGCCCCTTCAACTGCAGGCGCCCACCGTTATCGATGCCCGGCACCTTCATCAGCCGCGCTTCCATGTTCGGCATAATACGGCCGACGGTACCGACCTTGGCCGCCAGCGGCACGTTGATCGACACCACAGGTGCGCATTCAGTCACGCCATAGCCTTCCAGAATACGGATGCCGTATTTGTCCTGATAAATCTGTTTGGTGCTGTCCGCCAGCTTTTCCGCCCCGGCAACCACATAGCGCAAACGGGCAAAATCATACGGGTGAGCAAAACGCGCATAGTTATTAAGGAAGGTCGCTGTGCCGAACAACACGGTGCAGTTACGGTCGTACACCAGCTCCGGAACCACACGGTAATGCAGCGGGCTGGGGTAAAGGAAGATGCGGCTGCCGGTCATCAGCGGCGTCAGCAGCCCGACCGTCAGGCCGAACGAGTGGAACAACGGCAGCGATGACATAAAGCGATCACGCGGGGTGAAATCGGCGATGGTACGGATCTGTTCAACGTTGGCCAACAGGCTGGCATGGGAATGCACCACGCCCTTCGGATTGCCCTCCGAACCCGATGTGAACAGGATCAGCGCCGCATCGTCAGGCTGCTGCGGCAGCATGGCCCGCGCCGGTTGGAACAGATGGCGCAGGATCCACAGCTTGTCCGCCAGGGTCACCGTATCTTTCAGGTCTTCCAGGTACACCCAGTTAGCCTCCGGCACCTGCTGCGGCAAATGGGTCAGCTTGCCCTTTTCGAGAAACTGACGTGACGTGACGATAGTTTTGAGGCTGGCGGCGGTCATGGCGCTTTTCAGGCCCTTGGAACCGGCGGTGTAGTTGAGCATCGCCGGAATGCGGTTGCGCAGTGAAGCGCCAAAAATCGCCGCTACGGTGATGGTCGCGTTCGGCAATAACATACCGACATGTTCGCCCTCGGCGGTAAAACGTTGCAGGATACGGCTGACGCCCAGCGCTTTCTTGGTCAGCGTGCGGTAACTGTCCTCCTTGAAGTTAATATCCTCGATACACGGCTTGCTGCGGCCATAACGGTACTGCGCCGCCAGCAGAGCCTGAAACAGGGTCTGCGGCTCACGGGTATCCATTCGCGCCTGCATCATGATCTGGTGCAGCCGATCCCCGGCCAATGCTCGGCGATCGCGGGCGCGCGGCGCTACCGGCATCGGCAGCGAGGTCGGCGGTAAAATACGGATGCTGATCTGCGGGAACCAGCGGATCTTGAACACTCCTGCCATGCGGCCAAAGGGGCTGAACTCGGCGCCATCGAGCCGTATCGGCACCAGGGTCGCCCCCGATTTGGCGGCGATAAACGCGGCACCGTCATAAACCTTCATCAGCGAACCGGTAACGGTTATGCGTCCTTCGGGAAACACCACTACCGGCCTGCCCTGTTCCACCGTGCGCACCAGCTGTTTGATGGCCATGGGTTTGGTAGGGTCGAGCGAGACAAAGTCGATATAGGGCCGCAGCCAGCGCATAAACCAACGATCGCCAATACTGGCATAGACGGCAAACACCGGTTTGATCGGCAAAAACAACGCCAGCAAAATACCGTCAAGGAAGGAGATATGATTGGGCGTAATCAGCAGTTTTTGCTGGTCGAAATGCCGGACGTCGCCCTCGACACGTACCCGGTACAGCAGGCGGAACAGCACCCGCAGTATAGAAAAGATCATGCCCTTCTCCCCTTGGCCAAGATGAGCGTAAATGGTTGTAGGGAAAAGAATACTATATGGCAGGCAAAAAAAAACCTACGCATCCGCGTAGGTTGGTGCAATTGAAAATGGCTTCAACATACAGAGTATGCTGATTTCTCACCAATCAATACCTCTGGGATCACCTACTCTAGAGAGGTAGCGATCAAGAAACTACCGACCAATCGCAAGAGTTTTGCTCTAAATGCAACCAGCTGTAAATTTCCCGCAATTTACGGAAATAACTCAATGAAACTTAAACAGTCCTGGAACAGAAAAATACAAAATCGAATTTTGTGCAGGCGGGATGGCAGGGCATCAGACAAAAAAAACCTACGCATCTGCGTAGGTTGGTGCAAATTAATATGGGTTCAACAACAAGTTGCTGAGATTCACCAATCAATACCTCTGGGACGTTCAATTTACCCTGTGCCGGCAAAAACCAGCCAGCAGGCAATCGCAACATTGGGGCGCAAAGTGTAACCAGGGGTGTAATTGTTTATCGAACGCTCACCTCGACCAGGCAGCTCATGGCGTTCGGCCCCTGAGTTAACGGCGAGGTGCCGATATCCAGCGTTAATACGTTCGGATTGCCGGACTGTTCCACCTGCAGTCGCTGGCTGCCGAAGCCCGGATCAAACCAGGCACCGGTGGCCATCAGCACCACGCCCGGTGTAACGCCGTCGGTAATAGCGACGCCCGCCAGACAACTGCCGCGCGCATTGCTGACCAACACCTCAACGCCATCGACAATACCGCGTTTTATCGCATCCTGCGGGTGCATATACAGCGTTTCGCGCCCGGCGGTTTTATTGCCCTGCGCCAGGGGGGCCGGGTCCATCTGGCTGTGTAAACGATCGCTCGGCTGGATGGAAATCAGGTGCAGCGGCCACTCTTTGGCCTGTGGCGCCCCCAGCCATTCGACCGGCGGCTGCCACTGCGGATGCGGTGCAAAATCAGCATAACCGTAGCCGGCTATTTTCTCGCTGAACAACTCAATCTTGCCGCTCGGGGTTTGCAACGGGTTGGCCTGTGGGTCGGCGCGGAAGTCGTCAAAGAACACGAATTCTTTCGCCGGTGCCGGCAGCTCGACATAGCCTTTACGCCAAAAATCCTCGAACTCGGGCCATTCCACACCGGTACCGGCCTGCGCCTGTCCGCACTGCTGATAGATAGATTCGATCCAGGCTCGTTCATCGCGATTTTCGGTGAATTGTTCGCGGTAACCCAGTCGCTCCGCCAGATCGGCAAAAATATCAAAGTCGTTACGCGCCTGATGCTGCGGCGCAATGGCCTGATGCATCGCCAACACGTAGCGATCGCGCGATGAACCGCCGATATCGTTACGTTCCAGCGAGGTGGTTACCGGCAGCACGATATCCGCCATTTTGGCGGCCGGAGTCCACCAGATATCCTGCACAATCACCGTATCCGGCTTCTGCCAGCCTTCCACCAGCCGGTTTAACTGTTGGTGATGATGGAACGGGTTACCCCCGGCCCAGTGCACCAAATGGATATCCGGGTAATGCAGCGTCTCACCGCGGAACTGGTAGGGTTCGCCCGGTTGCAGCAACATGTCGCAAATGCGTGCCACCGGGATCGCCAACCCGCAAGGGTTAGGCCCCACCGGCATCATTGGCCCCGGCGTATCCACGCGCGGGTTGCCAACGCCGTTCATTGAACCGTGGCCAAACGAGAAGCCGCCGCCCGGTAGCCCAACCTGGCCGAGCATCGCCGACAGGGCAATCATCATCCAATAGGGCTGTTCGCCACGATGAGCGCGCTGAACGGAATAGGAGCAGGTAAGAAAGCTTCGCACGCCAATCAGTTGCTGTGCGAGCAAGCCAATGCGCGCCGCCGGAATACCGGTGATCGCACTGGCCCATTCTGGGGTTTTCGCCACGCCGTCATCGGTGCCGCGCAGATAACTCGCCAGTTGGTCATAACCGGCACAGTGGCTATAGAGGAATGCTTCGTCCTGCGCGCCCCGACGCTGAATTTCATACGCCAGTGCCAGCATTAACGCCACATCGGTATTCGGGCGGATTGGGATCCATTCGGCATTCACAAATGCCGGGCAGTCATCACGCATCGGGCTGATGTTGATAACCGGGGTGCCTTTCTGCACCAGTTTTTGCAACCATGGTTTGAGCGAGTGTTCCGCCGCGCCACCGGACGATACCTGGGCATTTTTCAGTGCCAACCCACCGAAAGCCACAAACAGTTCACAGTGCTCAACCACGCTCGGCCAACTGGTGACGCGCCCGGTCAATGGGGTGAAGGTACCAATCACATAGGGCAGGAAAAACTGCGCAGCGCCCCAACTGTAGTTGCCTAACTGATCAACACCGCCGCCACCGCCGAAATAAAAGCGCCGCACCAGCGAACGCGCATGATGCAAACGCCCGGCGGATGACCAACCATAGGAGCCGGTAAACAGGCCCGAGGGGCCATAGCGATCGCGCACGCGGCGGTTTTCTTCCGCCACCAGATCGAGCGCCAGATCCCAGTCCACTTCGACAAAATCCTCACGGCCACGCAGCGTGCGGTCACTGCCTTCACGCTTTTGCAGCCAGGAACGGCGCACCGCCGGCTTGCGGATCCGTTTGTCGGAATAGGCCATCGGCGCGATGGAGTCGAGCATCGGGGAAGGATCCGGATCGCCTGCAAACGGCTCACAGCGGATAAGCCTGCCGTCTTCAACCACGGCGGTATACGCCCCCCAGTGAGCGAGTTGCGGGTAACGTTTAATCGACATGCGGTTCTCAAACAAAATGGGATACACAAAAGTAACATTAGCTGCCGTGCGCCGCCAAAGCACAAATGGCTCTATTACTGAGCTGCGCAGGTCTAAGCACAGAATAAATCGCCCATATCTGCAACAGCCGCCACAAGTTGCGATCGCCAGCGCTTGCAGCCCCGGGTTTTTTCCGCAAGACTGAGGAATGTAAGCGATTACCCAGGATGTATGACAGATATGGCTACCATAAAGGATGTTGCCAGGCTGGCGGGTGTTTCCGTGGCCACGGTATCCCGCGTAATAAACCATTCCCCGAAGGCCAGCGAAAGCTCACGCACCGCCGTGCTGGCTGCGATGGAACAACTGCAGTACCACCCAAACGCCAACGCCCGCGCGCTGGCGCAGCAATCGACCGAAACGCTGGGGCTGATCGTCTCCGACGTGTCCGATCCCTTTTTTGGCGCTATGGTCAAAGCGGTCGAACAGGTGGCCTACGCTACCCACAACTTCTTGCTGATTGGCAACGGTTACCATGAGGCGGAAAAAGAGCGTCAGGCGATTGAACAACTGGTGCGTCACCGCTGTGCAGCACTGGTGGTGCATGCCAAAAAGCTGACCGATCCTGAGTTAAGCGGCTGGATGCAGCAGATCCCGGGGATGGTGCTGATTAACCGCACGCTGCCGGGCTTTGAATCGCGCTGTGTGGCGCTGGACGACCGCTATGGTGCCTGGCTGGCGACTCGCCATCTGATTCAACAGGGGCATCAGCGTATTGCCATCGTCTGCTCCACCCACCAAATTTCCGACGCCGCAGACCGCCTGCAGGGTTATCTCGATGCATTGCAGGAGCATGGCATTGCGGTAGATGAAAGGTTGATTGCCTACGGAGAGCCGGACGAAATCGGCGGTGAACAAGCGATGACCGAGTTGCTCGGGCGCGGTAAAAACTTCACCGCAGTGACCTGTTATAACGATTCGATGGCCGCAGGCGCGCTCTCGGTGCTGAGCGACAACAGCGTGGATGTGCCGGGCCAAATGTCGTTGATTGGCTTTGATGACGTGTTGATTTCACGCTATCTGCGCCCCCGCCTGACCACCATCCGCTATCCGGTGGTGGCCATGGCGACTCAGGCGGCCGAACTGGCACTGGCGCTGGCCAATAACCAGCCGCTGCCGGAGATCACCAATATGTTCAGCCCGACGCTGGTGCGCCGCCACTCGGTGGCCAGCATCAATAACGTTTACGAGCAGAACTAGTCCAGCTCGCGGTGATAGAGCCGCACCGGGCGATCAGGGTAGTCCAGCGCGTCGCCGATATAGTGCCAGCCGTGACGTTCGTAATAGCCGCTGAAGTCACTGTAGAGATACAGCTCGTTAAAGCCGGCCTGGCGGCTGTAGTCCTGTACATGCTGCTGCAGCCGCAGACCCAGGCCGCTGCCGCGCTGGCTTTCATCGACATACAGCGCCGCCAGCCAGGGCGTCAGATCCTGGCGGCTGATTAAATCACAGCGCCACAGACCGACGGTGCCGACCAGTTCGTCCCCCTGCAAGGCAATAAAAGTGATGGGCAAGTCTGCCCCACGCAGACCACTGTCCACCACGCTGGCGAAAAATGCCCTGCTGTTTTCACTGCCGAATGCCTGCCATAGCCAGTTGATCACCTGCTGCCGGTGCTGCGGATAATCTGCCAGAAGCACAATATTAGTCATCCAGCCTTCCCCTTATTCTCATTGCCAGAGAACAGTCTACGAGCGTTTCACCACAACGCAATCACTGCAATAAAAAGCCGCGCAGCCAAGGGCTAACCCTATGCTAGACTGAGCATTATTTGCCACAGCGGAAGTTGAAAGGGGTAAGCCATTGATGATCACCATGTTGGATGTTTCCATTCGCGCGGGGGTATCTAAAGCCACGGTTTCACGCGTGTTGAATGGCACCGGCCAGGTGAAAAAGAGCACCCGCGACGCGGTGTTCAAGGCCATGGACGAGCTGGGCTACCGCCCCAATTTCCTGGCCCAATCGCTGGCAAATAAAAGCTCCAACAGTATCGGGCTGGTGGTTTCCAACTTCGATGGTCCCTACTTCGGCCGCCTGCTGCGAAAAGCCGCCAAGCTGATCGAGGCCAGCGGCAAGCATCTGATTGTCACCGATGGCCACGACACGCCGGAAGACGAGCTGCAGGCGGTGCAACTGCTGGCCGATCGCCGCTGCGACGCCATCATCCTGTATACCCGTTTTATGTCCGAGCCCACGCTGATGAACCTGTTGGACAGCCTGCCGGTGCCGATCATGGTGATCAACCGCGATCTGCCACAGGCCCGCGCACGCTGTGTGTCCTTCGAACAGCAGAAAGCCGCCTTCCATGCGGTGGATTATTTGATTCGGCAAGGACATCGCGAGATAGCCTGCATTACCGGGCCGATTGCCACGCCTACCGCCCTGGCTCGGTTGGCCGGTTATCGGCAGGCGCTTGAGCATCACACCATTGCCTTTGACGACGCCCGCGTAGCCTATGGTGACAGCAGCGTACAGAGCGGCTACCAGGCTGTGCGTAGTTTACTGGCCGGGGGTAGCGGCTTTAGCGCCCTGTTTGCCTGTAACGACGACATGGCGGTCGGCGCAATGAAAGCGTTGCACGATGCGGGTAAACGCCTGCCGCAGGATGTCTCACTGTTCGGCTTTGACGACGAACCCAGCGCCGCCTATTTGCAACCGGCGCTGTCTACCGTTTATCTGCCGATCGACGTGATGATCGAAGCCGCCATCAGCCAGGCTTTCCGCCTGATTAAGGGGGAGGACATACAGCCACTTACGCCTTTCACCGGTGAACTTCGGCTACGGGAATCCGTGGTGCCAGGGCCTTACGCCGACTGATTCCATCTGGCGCCGCCGCTGATTGCGCGCCGCGCCGCATTTCCTCCACCGCCATTTCCTTTCCCTGCCACCAGCCCGCATATTGTCATGACAATAACCTTTACACTATATAGCACAAAGGCTATATTGGAGTGCGGCCGTCGAGCGATTCGACAACTGATTTTTATTTGGCAACCCAGAGGTAACGCAAATGGCCAAACCATTATCAAATCTGATCGATAAGCTCGATCCCGCCGTGGTTGACGCGGCTCGGCAAAAAGCGGACAAAGAAATTTTTGAACTGCGGCTGGCTATGCTGCGGGAAGAACTGGCGGTGTCCCAGGTTGAACTGGCGAAGCGGCTTGGCATCAGCCAACCTTCTGTGGCCAATTTGGAAAAACGCGGTAGCGAAATCAAACTCTCTTCGTTAAAACGCTATATTGAAGCCATGGGCGGTACGCTGTCGCTGGAAGTCCAACTCCCCAACGGTCAGCATCGGCGAATGTCTCTGTGAAACGGGCGCAGTATTAAACTGCGCCCGAGAGCATCAGATCAGTTCCAGCGCAATCAGCTCTTCAATGGTCTGGCGGCGGCGAATCAATCGCGCTTCGCCGTTTTCAAACAGCACTTCCGGCAGCAATGGACGGCTGTTGTAGTTCGATGACATTGACGCGCCGTAAGCACCGGTGTCATGGAACACCAAATAATCACCGACCTGCACCGGCGGCAGTTCGCGGGTTTCAATGCCACCACCGGCCTGCTGGGTAAAGACATCACCGGACTCGCACAGCGGCCCGGCAATCACGGTATCGCGCAGCGGCTGGTTGGCAGTATCGCGGCCATCGGCCGGCAGCAGAGAAATATGGTGGTAACTGCCGTACATCGCCGGACGCATCAAATCGTTAAAACCGGCGTCCACCAGCACAAAGTGGCGGCTGCCCATGTCTTTCACCGCGCGCACCTCGGCCACCAGCACCCCGGCTTCCGCCATCAGGAAACGCCCAGGTTCAATCTCCAGGCTCACCGGATGCCCCAGATGCGCGGCAATGCGCTCACGGGCACTGTTCCACAGGCCAAAATAGTGCTCGGTATCAATCGCCTCTTCACCGTACTGATAAGGGATCGACAGGCCGCCACCGGCGGAGATGGCGCTGATATCCTGGCCGAGATCGATCACCTGCTGCACCATGGCATCACACACCCGCTCCAGATGCTGGTAATCCACGCCCGAGCCGATATGCATATGCACACCGATCAATTTCAGGCCGTACTGCTGAATTTTCTCCACCGCCTGCGGTAAATCGGCATACCAAATGCCGTGCTTGCTGTTTTCGCCGCCGGTATTGGTTTTCTGGCTGTGGCCGTGCCCAAAACCTGGGTTGATGCGCAGCCACACTGGATGTCCGGTAGAAACCTGGCCCAGTTGTTCCAGCATGTCGATCGAACCGACGTTAACCGGAATTTTCAATTCGCTGACGCGCGCCAGGGTCGCGTGATCCAGCACGTCTGCGGTAAACACAATCTCACTTGGCTCACCACCCGGCTGAAAACCGGCCTGCAATGCACGCTCAATCTCCCCCAACGACACCGAGTCCACCTTGACGCCCTGCTCACGCATCAGGCGCAGAATATGGATATTCGAGCAGGCCTTTTGGGCAAAACGAATAACATCGAAATGACGCAGCTGGCTGATGCGCTCGCTAATGATAGCGGCGTCATAAGCCCATACCGGGCAACCAAAGCGCTCAGGCAGGGCCAACAGGTTAGCGGTATTAAGAGCGGTAGTGGTGTCGTCGAGAGCACGTGGCATGGTGGTATCCCTGAATAAAATTTAGTGACTCTAATACCCCAATATTGCCGCACGCTTTCTTGGATGGAAAATATCTATTTAGCCAGAGTCTATTCATTTATGATATGGCTTTGCTGATTAAAAGAGCTACCGATGCACGCGATAACGCTACGCCAGATTGAAATCTTCTATGCGGTGATGACCACCGGCAACCTGACCGAAGCCGCCGCGCTGCTGCAAACCTCGCAGCCCACCGTCAGCCGCGAGCTGGCGCGCTTTGAGAAGCTAATCCAGCTGCAATTGTTCGAACGGGTTCGCGGGCGGTTATCCCCAACGGTGCAAGGCCTGCGGCTATTGGAAGAGGTGCAGCGCTCCTACTACGGTCTGGATCGTATCACCGCCGCCGCCGCCAGTATCCGCCAGTTCCGGCAGGCACAGCTGTCGATTGCCTGCCTGCCGGTGTTCTCGCAATCACTGCTACCCGCGGTGTGCAAACCTTTTATCGATCGCTATCCGGAAGTGAGCTTCAGCGTAATACCGCAGGAATCACCGCTGCTGGAGGAGTGGCTGTCGGCGCAGCGTCACGATTTGGGACTCACAGAAAATACCCTGACCCCGGCGGGGACCGAGCGCATGACGCTGATGACCTTGAACGAGGTGTGCGTGCTACCGGCCGGGCATCCCCTGCTGGCGAAAACGGTGTTGACGCCGCAGGACTTTGCCGGACAAAACTTTATCAGCCTGTCGAACACCGACAGCTATCGCCAGTTACTGGATTCGTTGTTCAGTGAGGAAGGAGTCAACCGCCGTCTGGTAATGGAAACCCATAGCGCCGCATCGGTCTGCGCCATGGTTAAAGCGGGAGTGGGAGTGTCGATCGTTAACCCGCTGACGGCGCTCGATTACGCCGGCAGCGGCGTCCACGTGCGGACATTCAGCGTTGACGTCCCCTTTACCGTCAGTCTGATCCGGCCGCTGCACCGCCCATCGTCGGCGCTGGTCACGGCCTTTACTCAGCATTTGCAACAGCAAGCGCAGACACTCCCCGCCCGCCTGGCGGCAGTAATTACACGCTAACCGGGCGCTTGGCACGGCTGAAGGTCACCATGCAGAGCAGCAGCCCCAGCAGCGCGATCCCCGCGGCCGCCAGCGGTACGCTGGTCAAGCCCAGCCCCTGCGCGATCACCACGCCACCGACCCAGGCACCAATGGCATTGCCAACGTTAAACGCAGCAATATTTAGCGTAGACACCAGATTGGGTGCCTTTTTACCGTAGGTCACCACGTTGATCTGCAGCGCCGGCACCGCGGCAAACGCCGCAGCGGCCCACAGGAACAGGGTGATTTCCGCCGGCACCATTGAGTGACTGGTCCAACTGAACAGCGCCGCGAAACAGGCGATGACCAGGAAAGTACAGGTCAGGGTCAGCGGCAAACGCCAGTCTGCCAGACGGCCGCCAAGGATATTGCCCAGCGTCAGGCCAACCCCCATCAACAACAGCGTCCAACTCACGCCATGTGACGAAACCCCGGTCACTTCGGTCAGCAGCGGGGCAATATAGGTAAACAGTGCGAACATCGATGCGGCAAAGGCCACGGTCATCAGCAGCGAAAGCCAGATGCCGCCGCCGCGCAGTGCCGTCAGCTCTTTTTTCAGGTCGGTCGGTTGTTCATCCCTGACCGTCGGCAGCTTGCTATACAGCGCCAACAGGGATAATACGCCGATCACCGTCACCGCCCAGAAGGTTGAGCGCCAGCCCAATGCTTGCCCCAGTGCAGTGCCGAGCGGCACCCCCAGCACGTTGGCCAATGTCAGACCGGTGAACATCAACGCCACGGCGGAAGCCCGACGGTTGGGTGCCACCAGATTCGCCGCCACTACAGCGCCAATGCCGAAGAATGCTCCGTGGCACAGGGCGGTGATAATGCGCGCCAGCATCAGGAAATCGTAGCTGTAACTCAGCGCGCACATAATATTGCCGAAAATGAAAATCACCATCAGCAGCAGCAGAGTCTTTTTGCGCGGCAGCTTCGCCGTCAGCAGCGCCATGATCGGTGCGCCGATAGCCACGCCAAGGGCATAGCCGCTGATCAACCAGCCGGCGGAAGGAATAGAGACCTGCAGATCCCTCGCGACCTCCGGCAGCAACCCCATAATAACGAACTCGGTGGTGCCGATAGCAAATGCACTTAATGCCAGTGCGAGCAGAGAAACAGGCATGCGTAACGCTCCCAATCAACAAAGCCCCGGCGTCAGGCGCGCGAGGCTGGTAAAAAAACACAAAATTATCGGCCAGCCTGGCAGGCTGCCCGTGGAAAGGTCAGAGAGGATGTTCAAAGAGCCGGGATATCTATTTAACCCTATAATTATTAAGTCTTATTCACTCTTCTCACGCTACAAAAACTACACGTCGCACCATCAGTTAACCAGTGACAGAGCCGCGACAGCGCACAAAATGCCCCGGTAAACTCGCTAACCGCTTGAATGCGCTAATGATGAAAAATGTGTGAAAATGTTACTGCGGCGTTAATAATATCAGCGCAACGTCGCTCGCCAGCCGGCATCGGTGGCAAACCACTCCACTAAAAAGTCCAACATGGTCCTCAGAGTCGCCGGCATCTGCCGACGCGAAGTATAAATGCCGTAAATGCCCATCGACTGGGGCCGATAATCCGGCATCAGCTCAATCAGTTCGCCACTGGCCAGCAGCGGTGCCGCCGAATAATAAGGTTGCATGGAAACCCCGGCCCCCTGCACCGTACCCGCCATCAATACCACCGATTCATTGGCGCTCAGATTACCGCTGACCGCGACTGCCGACTTCACCCCCTGGTGGTCAAAATGCCACAGGCTTTTACCGAAGTAGGAGTAAGTCAGGCAGTTGTGCAGCGCCAGATCCTGCGGATGACGCGGCGTGCCATGTGCCGCCAGATAGGCCGGTGCAGCGCAGACCACCGAGGCGCAGGAAGAGAGCGGTCGGGCGATCAGATTGGGATCCAGCTCATTGGTAATTCGCAGCGCCAAATCGATACGCTCTTCGACCAGATTCACTGCGCGGTTATTCATTTGCAGATCCACAGCCACCTGCGGATGACGCTTAAGGTATTGTGCTACCGCGCCCACCAGCGCCGTCTGACCCAGCGACTGCGAGCAGGTGATCCGTAGCAGGCCGCGTAGTTCATCACTCTGTTCCCCTTCGACCAGGTCTATTTCCCCCGCCAGCGCCAGCATCTGTCGGCAACGCTCTAATGTACGCTCACCGGCGTCAGTCAGACTAAGCTTACGGGTAGTACGGTGCAGCAAACGTGCCCCGGCCCATTGCTCCATCTGGGCCAGATAACGCGTCACCATGGCTCGCGACATTTCCAGCGTTTCTGCCGCCGCAATCATGCTGCCACGGTCAACGATGGTGATAAAAACCTCAGCTGCGGTGATGCGATCCATGATTCGTCCGATTTACGCAATTAATAATTGCTCATTATCCGGTTTTTCTATCGCTTTATGCAACCTAACATCTACACAACATTTAATCGCTACCCAAGGACCTCTGCCCATGTTTAACAAATCATTACTGACCCTGGCCTTCGCCGGCATCACCACCTTTAGCGCCTACGCCACCGCCGCCGACACTCTGACCATGGAAGTGTACAACCCAGGTGAGAAAAGCGTGTTCCCGGTGTCCTCTGAGATCATCAGCGGTAAACACGAAGTGGCGCTGATTGACGCCCAGTTCCAGCGCAACGACGCAGAAGAACTGGTGAAAAAGATCAAGGCCACCGGCAAAAAGCTGACCACCGTCTACATCAGCCATTCAGATCCGGATTTCTACTTTGGTCTGGACGTGATTAAAGCCGCGTTCCCACAGGCGAAAATCATCGCGTCCCCAGGCACCATCGAAGAAATCAACGCCACCAAAGACGGCAAAGTCGCCTATTGGGGCCCGATCCTGAAAGACAATGCACCGAAAGCGGTGGTGGTTCCACAGGCGTTGCAGGGTGACAGCTTCACCGTTGACGGCCAGAAAGTGGAAGTGAAAGGCCTGACCGGCCCAACGCCAGAACGTACCTACGTGTGGATCCCGGCACTGAAAGCGGTAGTGGGCGGTGTTCCGGTCGCGGGCGACAACATCCATCCGTGGGTCGCCGATAACCAGAGCGTTGAATCCCGCGCGCACTGGCAGCAAACGCTGGAAGGCATCAAGGCATTGAAACCGAAAGTCGTTGTCCCTGGCCATTTCCTGCCGGGTGCCGACCAGACGCTGAAATCCGTGACCTTTACCCAGAACTACCTGACCACGCTGGAAGCTGAACTGCCGAAAGCCAAAGATTCTGCTGCACTGGTGGCGGCAATGAAAAAGCATTACCCGAACCTGAAGGATGAATCCAGCCTGGAACTGAGCGCCAAGGTGCTGAAAGGCGAAATGAAGTGGCCGCAATAAGCCCGCCTTAATAAACAGACTACGGCGTTACTGCAACCCGCCCTTGAAAGAGGGCGGGGATAACGAGGAATAAATATGACCGGCACGACTCTGCATTACATTTTCGATCCGCTGTGTGGCTGGTGCTATGGCGCAGCCCCGCTGGTGAAGGCGGCCAAAACCATTCCAGGGCTGAACATCGCGCTGCATGCCGGTGGCATGATGACCGGCAACAACCGCCGCCAAATCACGGACGAATGGCGTAATTATGTTATCCCGCACGACAAACGTATTGCGGAGTTAACCGGACAGACCTTTGGTGATGCCTATTTTAATGGCCTGCTGCGTGATACCACGGCGATCATGGACTCAGAGCCGCCGATTACCGCGATACTGGCGGCGCAAGCGCTGGCGGGACGCGGGCTGGATATGCTGCATCGCATTCAGGAAGCGCATTATCAGGAAGGTCGACGCATCGCCGATACGCCGGTGCTGGAGGCCCTGGCGAAAGAGCTGGGTCTGGCCTCTGCCCCGTTCATCGCCGAGATGCGCTTTAACGCCGGTGCCCCGACCGCGCAACACATCGCACAAAGCCGGGCGATGCTTGCCAAAGTTCAGGGACAAGGCTTCCCGACCTTTGCGCTTGAAGACAGTGAAGGCCAGCTGCGCCAGATCCCGGCGGGCAACTATCTGGGGAATGTTGAAGCCTGGAAAGAGTTGTTGAGCGGTGCCACTACCTGGGCGTAATGCCTGTTACAGTGCCCGGACATTCAGGATATTGAATGTCCGGGGCTGATTATTCGACCCGCACGAAGCGCCCTTCCGCCCGCACGTTAAAACCAAAACCGCAGTCGCCTTTGGTGTGCATTTCCAGCGCATCCGCGCTGAATTGCATCGTCACATCACAGGCCATCGCGTCCTCCGGCTCCCGCTGACGGTATAGCGCCTTGTCCTGTTCAATCGGCAACACCTCGGCGAATTCGCCCATATTCGGGCCGTAATACAACCCCATTTGCGGCATATAATAGCCGGAATAATTGATCAGCCAGCGGCCGTCCTGTGGCTTGACCTCCACTTCGCTCCACACGCCGCGCCCGGCGTACTGCCAGTAGGCGCCACCCGGTCCGTTCGACGGCGGTTGCTTCGCCAGGCGCTGCTGCAGCAGTTTCAAATTATGTTGGGATTTACTGTCCTGCGGCGCCAATTCCAGATAGGCGCGTGCCTTGAGCAGTTCACCGGCATGCATCAGCGCCAGCGCCACATTGTTGTAAGCAGTGGCGGTCGCCTGATTGTCGAGACCGCAGAACTCACTCCAGGCGGCCTGATCGCGGAAAACGTCGGCTGCGCGTGGGTAATCACCGCGCTGGTAGGCACTTTTCCCCAGCTCGGCATAGCTCGCCACCTTGTGACAATCGGCATCAATATCCGGCTCATCAATCTGTGCCGTCGCCTGGCCGCTGGTGAGCGCACCATAGGCCAACAGCAGGGGAACCCACGCCTTCATCACTCATCCTTTCCGCAGTAAACAAGCCAAATTTCGGCGCCAGTATAACCGCCATCCCTCCCGGCTTCACCTCTGACGATTCAATCACAATATTTCAAAAGGTTAGCCGCGTTAAAACTGCTTACAGTCCCGGTTTGTTTGTTACTTGCCTGCGGCCCATGCTGAAAAAAATGCAGAATTAACGAGACCTCATGAACGCAACCCCACCCCCCAAACACGCCGTCTGGCAATTAATTAAACCCTTCTGGGTTTCGGAAGAAAAGCTGCGGGCCTGGTCGATGCTGATCGCCATTGTCGCTTTGTCGCTCGGGCTGGTGTACATCAGCGTACAGATCAATGAGTGGAACCAGGTGTTTTACGACGCGCTGCAAAACAAAAACTATCCGGTATTCAAGGCGCAACTGTGGCGTTTTACCTATCTGGCGCTGATCTTTATCGTGCTCGCGGTATATAAAATTTACCTGACGCAGGGCCTGCAGATGCGCTGGCGGCGCTGGATGACGGAAAAATTTATGGGTAAATGGCTGGCGCATCAGGCCTATTACCATACCGAACAGCAACAGATCGTCGATAACCCGGACCAGCGTATTGCCGAAGATCTCAATGTACTGACCCAGTACACGCTGTCGCTGTCGCTCGGGCTGCTCTCCAGCCTGGTGACGCTGTTTTCCTTTATCACCATTCTCTGGCACGTCAGCGGGCCAATGACCTTTGTTATCCATCAGCATGCCGTCACCCTGCCCGGCTATATGGTGTGGTTCGCCCTGCTGTACGCGGTGCTGGGTTCGCTGTTGATTTGGTGGGTCGGCAAACCGCTGGTCCAGCTCGGCTTTAATCAGGAGCGCTATGAGGCAAACTTCCGTTTTGGGCTGATCCGTATCCGGGAAAACAACGATGCCATCGCGCTTTATCACGGCGAACCGCGCGAAGCGCAACAGTTGGGTGACCGCTTTGACAACATCCGCACCAACTGGTGGTCAATCATGCGCATCACCCGCCGGCTGAACATCGCCTCTAATTTTTACAGCCAGTTTGCCATTGTTTTCCCGCTGTTGGTGGCGGCACCGCGCTACTTCTCCGGCGCTATCCAGATGGGCGGCATGATGCAGATCGCCTCCGCCTTTGGCCAGGTACAGGGGGCGCTGTCATGGTTTATCGATGCCTTTAGCGATCTGGCGACCTGGAAAGCCTGCGTTAACCGTCTGGCCGGTTTTAACGCCGCCGTGGATCAGGTACACCATCAGCAACGCGGCATTCAACTGCAAGCGGAGAACGACCAACCGCTGATCCTCGATCGTCTCAGCCTGCAACTGCCGGACGGTCAAAGTTTGCTGGGCTCAACGTCGATGACGCTGAAACGCGGTGAAAAAGTGCTGGTCGTCGGCCCTTCGGGCTGCGGTAAATCCACGCTGCTGCGTGCTATCGCCGGGATCTGGCCCTACGGTTCCGGCACCATTGGCCGCGACGCGGCCAGCAGCGCCTTATTCCTGCCACAACGCAGCTATATTCCCATCGGCACGCTGCGCGAGGCGCTCAGTTATCCGCATCTTGCGGCCGAATACAGTGATGAGCAACTACTGAGAGTGCTGGAAAATTGCCGTCTGAAGCATCTGCAACGCTGGCTGGACACCAGCGCCAACTGGAGCCACCGCCTGTCGCCAGGCGAGCAACAGCGGATGGCATTCGCCCGTGCGATTCTGACCCGACCGGATATTCTGTTCCTCGACGAGGCCACCAGCGCGCTGGACGATGAAACCGAGCAGTTGATGTATTGCCTGTTGGTGGATGAACTGCCGCAGGTGACGTTGGTCAGCGTGGCGCACCGCAACAGCGTGGCGAAATACCACCAGAGCTGCTGGCGCTTTAGCCGCCCGGAGGAGAATCAACCGGCCCGCATGGCGCTTAGCCCGCTGCCGGTCGTCGGCTAATCAACCGGGTGCCGCTCACTGGAGCGGTACCCGGCTTCCCTCAAATGCCGTCGGTCTGTACGTCCTCACATTTTACCCGGCGTCTTTCGTGCCACAGGCTGGTCAACCCGCGCTTGCCGCACGCCAGTGCCACTTCGCGGAATTCGTCCAGGCTCAGCCCGTCCCTTTCCAGCATCATTTCCGCCGCCAACTGCATATTCACCCCGGTCAGCACCTCACAATCCCCGTGCGTATCCGCCAGTTCGCTGGCACAGCGAAACGGCGAACCGCCGAGCATATCGGTGAGAAACACCACGCCGTCCGGCTGTGCCACTTCGGCCAACGCCGAGCTCAACGCCGCTTTTAACTCGGCGGTACTCATCTGCTCGGGAAAATTGACCGCAACGCAGTACGGCTGCGGCCCCACCACCTGTTCAACCGCCTGCAACAGGCCACTGGCGAAACCGCCGTGACCGGTAATCACAATGCCTGGCATAAACCGCTCCTCACAATAAACCGATAAACTTGCCCACCACGCCAATCACCACCGTCACGCCAATCAGTTTCACCGGTGAGAAGCCGCGCTTCATCAGGAAGAAAATCAGCAGCGTAAAGCACAGCGGCAGCAGGTTGGGCATCAGCTTGTCCAGCACATCGGTCTGTAGCGCCACGCTGGCTTTGCCGGCATGCATCACCAGCGGGGTAGAAAGATGAACATACGAAGCCACCAGCGCACCGATCACCGTCATGCCGACAATCGAGGCGGCGTGGGATATTCGTCGGGTATGGGTTTTTAGCAACGCCAGCGCGCTGGTTCCGGCCTGATAACCGTAGTGAGCCAGCCCGAAGCGCAGCCCGAAGTGAAAGACGTTAAACAGCAGCAGGAAGACGATCGGCCCAAACAGGCTGCCCTCCAGCGCCAGCGAGGCACCAATCCCGGCGCAGATCGGCAGCAGCGTCAGCCAGAACAGCGCATCACCAATACCGCCCAGCGGCCCCATCAGCGCCACTTTTACCGCACGGATGGTGGAGATCTTCTCTTTGTTTTGCTCCATCGCCAGCACCAACCCGGAAAGGAAGGTGACGTCAAACGGATGCACATTGATAAACTCCATGTGCATTTTCATCGAGTTGGACAGATCCTGCGGATTGCGGTGGATCTTGCGCAATGCCGGGATCAACTGATACAGCCAGCCACCGGCCTGCATACGCTCATAGTTGAACGACGCCTGCAACAGCAACGAGCGCCAGGCCATCCGGTTGATATCGCCGCGGGTCAGAGCCTCGGCGGGCTGGCTATCGACGTAGTCGTCATGCTCCACCTGACTGGTGGCCAGCGCCTGCGCCATACGTTTTTCCGCTTTTTGCGCCAGCAGATCGTCAGAATCATTAAATGCCATCTTCAGCATCCTCCTGGGGTACAGGTTGTTTGAGCGGGTCGGCAGCGGCCCGTTGACTGTTAAAGAAGTCGATCAGGGCGATCGCCAGCGCGCCCAGCGCCACGGCCAGGATCGGCAGTTTCAGGAAGGTGACGGAAATAAAACCGAGGATGAAATAGGCCACATAGGTTTTTTTCATCATCACTTTCATCAGCAGTGAGAAACCAATCGCCGGCATCATGCCACCCGCCACCGCCAGGCCGTCCAACAGCCAGACCGGGGCCTTTTGCACCATGGCGCTGGCCGCGTCGGCGCCGAAATAAATCGGCAGAAACGCCACCACAAAATAGAACGCGAACAGGATGGTGATACCGAGATAGTTCACCCGTTCAATACCGCGCCAGTTCAGTTCTTTCACCATGCGATCGCAGCGATGCATCATCGGTGAAAACAGGGTGAACAGCAGCGTGATACAGCCCTGCACCGCAATCGAAAACGGCACCGCAACGCCAATCGCCACCTTGGGATCGGCTTTGGTAAGAATGGCGAACGCCGTGCCAATCACCCCGCCGATCACCACGTTCGGCGGCTGAGCCCCCGCCAGCGGCACCATGCCCATCCACACCAGCTCCAGCGTGCCGCCGACCAGCAGGCCGGTGTAGACATCCCCGAGGATCAGGCCGACCAGCGGCCCCAGAACCACCGGACGGTGGAAGTGGGTCAGGCCGTCGAACAGGTCGACCCCCGCCAGCCCGGCCAGCAGTGCAATCAATAACGCATCAGTCAACATGATTTCCCCCAAACTCAAAACAGCAGTTTGCCGACAGGCTCACCCGCTTCATCCGGCACCCGACGCACCTCACACTCGACGCCCAGCGCCGCCAGTTCGCGAAAGGCGGCCACGTCACCCTCATCCAGCGAGACCGTTTTATGTACCTGCCGCTTGCCCTCGGCGAAATGCATGTTGCCGACGTTGACGAAACGGATCGGTACTCCGCCCTGTACCAGCCGCAAAACATCCTGCGGCGTTTTGCACACTAAAAAGATCTTCTGGCGATCCGCCGCCTTGTGGATCACGTCGATGGTTTTCTGCAGCGTGAAGTAACGCGTCTGCACCCCCTCCGCCACCACCATGTCCATCAGGTTCTGCTGCACCGGATCGACCGCCGCTTCATCGTTGGCCACCACCACCAGATTGGCCCCCAGGGTGTTGGTCCAGGTAACGCCGACCTGGCCATGTACCAGTCGGTTATCAATGCGGGTCATCAGGATATTCGGCATTTCAGTGCACCTCCGGGTAGCAGGCGGCGTGATAATCATCGAGCACCTGCGTCACCTTGTGCATCACCCAGTCCTGCGGATCGCCGCTCAATTCGCCGGCATTCATCGCGCGGGCCTGCTCGGGCAGATACTGGCTTAACAACGCCAGCGGTACCGGATTGCAGCGCAGGTTGTCGATCAGACCTTCTACCGCCTGCTGAACCTGCGGCTGCGGCCAGTAGTAACGCACCCGGTCGCTCAGGCTGTAGTGGCGATCCAGATACTGTTGATGCGGGTTGCCGTGGTAGTAACGGCTCCACTGTTGCGGCTGCTCGCGCATCACCTGTTCCAGCGTGGCGCACAGCTGCGCCGACTGATGCTCGCCCAGCCATTCACGTTCAATATGATCCAGGGCGAACAGCGCCTCACGCAGGGCAAAAGTCAGCGCCGGGCCGACTTTCAGGATGGCGAAATGATCGCCCACCAGTTGCCGATAGGCCTGCGGGGGTTGGTAGTCCGTTGAATGCGCCTCGTAGACCATACCCGGCTGCCGTTCGATAAAACGACTCAGCTCATGGGCCCGCTGAGGTTGGTAGTGTTCTACGCTGTGATGATCAAACTCCACGCCCGGTTGCACCACCAGCGCAATGGTTCGCCTCCAGGCATCGACCAGCTCTGCCCGTTGCCAGGCCAGGCGATGTACCTCAAGCGTTTGCTGTACCGCCTGTGGCGTGGTGACCTGCATGCCTTCCAGCGCCTCCTGCGCGCCGCCCGGCACCGGCACTTCGGTACCTATGACATACACCGGTGGCTCGCCGCCGCTTTGCTGCCAGGCGCGTTCCGCGACGCTACATAACCGGGCGGCACGAACGGCCACGGTTTCATCATTGAGCGGGAAAGGATCGCCAACGCAGGACATGGAGCAATCGAGGTGAATTTTGCGAAAGCCGGCGCGCACATAATCGTCGATCAGCGTTTCCGCCAGTTGCATCGCCTCTTCCGCCGGCCGGTCCTGCCAGGCATTGGGACCGAGATGATCGCCCCCCAGCCACAGACGATCACGCGCCAACCCCACTTCATCCGCCAGCTGCCACAGCGCATCGCGGAACTGCTGCGCCGTCTGGCCGGTGTAACCACCAAACTGATTGACCTGATTCGAGGTGGCCTCAACCAGCACTGGTGTACCACGCGCTTTGGCCTGTCGCAGGGCCGCTTTCAGCACCCAGGGGTGAGCGGAACAAACGGAAAATACCCCAACCGGTTTTCCGGCCTTGTGCTGCTCAACAAGCTGTAACAACTGCTGCATGAAACCCCCACGCAGGCGCCGTACTACCGGTCAGCGATGACAACCTCCACGCCCAACTCGGTTAACGCCCGCTCGTAATCGTCCGGAAGAAGGCTGTCGGTAATCAGCCGATGAATTTGTCCGGCTTCGCGAATCATGCAAAAGCTCTTGCGACCAAACTTGCTGGCATCCGCCACGGCGATGATCTCGCGCGCCACCTCGCACATCACGCGATTGAGGTGGGCCTCACCGGGGTGAGGCGTGGTGATGCCGGCAACCAGATCGAAACCGTCGACACCCAAAAACAGTTTGTCGAAGCGGTACTGGCGCAATTGCTGCTCGGCAGCCGGACCGTAGAGCGAGTAGGAGTTACGGCGCACGCTGCCGCCCAGCACCATCACCTCCACCCCATCGTTACCTGAAAGCTCATAGGCAATGTTCAGCGCATTGGTCATCACCACCAGATCGCGTCGCCCTTTGAGGAACGGCACTATCTGGGTAGTGGTGGAACCGGAATCGAGGATCAGCGCGTCACCATCGCGCACATAGCTGGCCGCTACGCTTGCGATCTGCGACTTCACGTCGCGGTTTAACCGCCCCTTGTCATGCAACGGGCGATCGAAGGCGAATTGCTGATTGAGCATCGCGCCGCCATAAGCCCGCAGCGCACACCCTTTTCGTTCCAGAAAGCGCAGATCGTTGCGGATCGTCACCGTGGATACTGCAAACTGTTTGCTGAGCTGCTCCACGCGCACGCTGCCGTGCTCGCATAACAAGTCGATAATGTGTTCACGTCGCTTTGCGGTATTCACTGGCATGAGCTGCGGTCCTCAGGTTTCCGGCCGGGCCGGGGAGAAGATGGCTTTCGCTCTACTGCGCTGGCATTACAGCAAAGCGAAAGCAATGAAATTGTGATCGGGGTTACAGCGCTGTTTTAGCAGAAAAAGAGGCTAAAAACCTTTCGGATCGAAATGAAGTGAAAATATTAATGGCCAGTGAAAGGTAAAGTGAAATCTCTGCGTGGGCGCGGCTGCCGGGGTGAGGAGTCCAATGCGCAGCAGAAAACGAAAGAGGGGGTGCAGCGGCCCGGCTGGCTGACTTTTATTTCATCAGGTGATCGGGATCACATAACAGCAATTATCCCCTCCCGGCATGGCGTCGCAGACGCCGGAATGGCGCATACATCGCAAAACCAGCCCCTTGTCAGGTCAGGGGTTCTTCCCTACACTTGCGCGCAGACATTGGCCGCTGCCGATGCGTAAGCGTTAACGTCAATCAACGCATCATGCCATGCAGTATTGATTGACTGCCTGCCCTGGTGCGAGGAACTAATGCCCCAATCTGTCTTACCCCCAACGTCTGCTCCCCTAAAACGCAGCCGTTTACGCCACCCATTATTACTGGTCACCGGCATTATGCTGGTCGCGGCCAACCTGCGCGCCGCGCTCACCAGCGTCGGACCGTTACTGGAACAGATCCAGCAACAGTTGTTGCTGTCCGCCACCGCGGCCGGCCTGCTTAATTCATTGCCGTTGATCCTGTTTGCCGTGCTGTCACCAGTGACTCCTGGCCTGGCCAAACGCCTGGGGATTGAACGCACGCTGGGTATGGCACTGTTGTTGCTGGTTTTCGGCATCGCACTGCGTTCCCTGCCGCAACCCGGCATGTTATGGCTGGGCACTATCCTGATCGGCGCTGCCATCGCATTTGCCAACGTGGTCCTGCCGACGCTGGTGAAACGCGACTTTCCAGGCCGTGCCGCCGCCATGATTGCCGGTTACGCGGCGGTGATGTCACTGGTGGCCGCAACCGCTTCGGGTCTGGCGGTGCCGCTGGCGGGGTTGAATGGTCTCGGTTGGCGTTTTTCCCTGCTGTGCTGGAGCCTACCTGCGTTGTTGGCGCTGATTGTCTGGCTGCCGCAGCTGCGCCGTCCAGCGACTTCGGTGACTGCCGATGCCCCGGCGGTTCAGCCGGCGCCGCCCCGCTCCCCCTGGGACAGTGCGCTCGGATGGCAGGTGGCGCTGTTTATGGGCTTACAGTCCATCACCTTCTATACCATTATCGGCTGGTTTAGCGCCTTCGCCGCCAGCCATGGCACCTCGCCGCAGCAGGCGGGGTTTGAGCTGTTTATCTATCAGGTGGTGGCAATCGCCGCCAACTTTGTGATGGTGTTTATTCTGCCGCGCGCACGCGATCAGCGGGCTATTGCGCTGTGCAGTTCACTGCTGATTTTTATCGGCGTCGCCGGGCTGCTGCTGCTGCCAACCTATTCTCTGATTTGGTTGATTTTTGCCGGTCTGGGGGCGGGAAGTTCTTTGGTACTGGCGCTGTCGTTCTTTGGCCTGCGCAGCAGCCATCATCACCAGGCCACGCAACTGTCAGGCATGGCGCAATCGGTAGGCTATTTACTGGCCGCGCTGGGGCCGACGCTGTTCGGTCTGTTACATGACCTGACTCAGGGCTGGCAGTTGCCGCTGAGCATTCTGCTGGGCCTGACGCTGCTGCAGATGCTGTTCGGCATATTGGCCGGGCGCAATAGAGTTATTCGTTAACGCCGGGCCGGGTGGCCGGTTTCGGTACGGGTTCCGTGGCATCGTCCTGCCAGAGATCGTTGATAAAATCCCGTTGTTGTTGGGTCAACTGCCATAAAGGGGGGATCTTGACCGGGCTGTCATCCCGGGCGCCCCCTTTCTTCTTTACGCGCTTTTTGTCCATCGATTTGTTTCCTAAATAAGCAGCCAGTAAATCACGGCGGCAACGGCCAGCCAAAACACCCCGCAGCCGATAAATACGCACAGCCAAGCTTTACGTTTGATATCCGCGTCATCCTTGCTTATCACAGCCGCCTCATCTAATAGATTAAACTAATCAAAATGCAATTATTGATCTATTTAAACGATCAATAAAGAAGTTTGTTCCTATAGAAATTTAAAAAATATCTGCTACTCATGTACCTAAAGTCAGGTATGCGGCAGAAAGACAACAGGATTAGTCAGGTCATTGGCGCCAGATTTGGGGTGGATTAATCGACAAGCCGCAGTGTGGCACAAGCAGATAGATCAAAATTAAACCACTATTCAATAAATCAAAACACAATTAATCAGCACAACTTAAGTTAAATTGGCGACAATTTAGGCTGGGGAGTGACCATGAAGCACGGGGATATGCTGATTTTAGCGGATAGCGCCATGCGAGAAGAATGGATAACCCAGCCCAATAGTGCAGGCCGGGTGATATTAATTTCAGTCAATCTGCGAAACCGAGTCCTTGCTGGCACGTTCACGTTCGCTGCCGGTCAACTCGCTGAGGCGCCCGTCACGCATTTGCAGCAGCCGATCGGCATGTTCGAAGTAATGATCGTCATGGCTGATGGCAAACACCGTTTTGCCCAAAGCGCGTAACTGCGGTAGCAGTTCACGATAGAATATTCGGCGAAATTGCGGATCCTGATCCGCCGCCCATTCGTCCAATAGCAAAATATCCCGCTTCTCCGCCACTGCCAGCAGCAGCGCCAGTCGCTTGCGCTGCCCCTGCGACAACTGTGGATTAGTTACCCGCAGGCCGTCGAATTGCAATTTGCTTTTCATGTTCAAACGGTTAAGCCAGCTTTCCACCAGTTCGGCATCCGGCTGTTCGCCTTCAGGCCCCTGCAAATGGTGGAACGGATGAAAGTCGGTGAAAATGGCGGAGAACAAACGACGATAGTCAGACATATCGTTCGGAGTCTGTGGCACGCCATCCAGCAAGATTTGTCCACTGACCGGCTGATATAACCCGGTCAGCAACATCGCCAGCGTCGACTTCCCACTGCCGTTACCGCCAATCAGGAAGACCAGTTCACCACGTTGCAACCTCAGGTCGATCGGCCCAACGGCGAACCCCGTTTTTTGCTCCGTCGCGCCATAGTGGAACATCACATCGCGCAGCTCCAGGGTTTGCCAGGCTTTGGCCGCTACCGCAGGAAACTCGGGTTGATAATCGGCAAGTCGCAGCGCTTTGACCTTGCCGAAGGCAACTTCGGCACCGATCAGCGTCGGGAATGCCCCCACCGCCTGCAGCAACGGGGTACGCAGGAACAGCAACGTCAGCGAGTAGGTTGCCGCGACGGTGGTATCGGCCCAGCCCAGGCTGTTGGCCATGTAAAACACCAAACCAATCGCCCCCAACATCATGATATTCGACCAGTTCACCGCACTGAGATGGTAGGTATCGGCGCGGATAATGTGCTGTCGATAATCTTCGGCATCCGGCTGGTAGGCCTGCTGGTACAGCGCTTTTGCACGATCGCGGTTCAATGCCAGCTCTTTGCGGCCGTCAATCGCAGACTGATAGTGTTCATAGAGGCGCTCTTCGGCCTCTCGCACGCTGGTCAAATGACGATACACCCGCGAGACCAGACAGCCGCTGCCAAATACCGTCACCGCGACCCAAACGGCGGTGACCGCCAGCATCTGCGGAGATAGCCAGCCCAGATAGGCCGCCGACCCCAGCGTCAGTATCACCCCTTGCACCAGCTCCGGCAGGCGAACAAAGGCAATGGTGATATTTCGTATATCACTGGCCAGACTCGCCAACAGTGAGGCGCTGCCCAGTTGCTCTATCCGCTCGATATCGGTATCCAGGATCTGTTTCACCAGTTGGCCGCGCAGTCGGAACACAAAATGGTGGCCGAGCGTGGTCAGCGCCAGCTGCGAGCCCAGCGTGACCGCCATCAGCAACGCCAGCAGCCCGAGGAACTCAGGCAATACGGCCAGCGGGTTGCCCGCCACCGTCATCAGCCGCAAATTTATAAAGGCGATGATGCCTATACCCAGCGCCGCACTGGCCATGGTCAACGCCATTACCGCCAGAAACGGCCAGCGATACTGGCGGTAAACCACCCGTAGCAACTCCATGAAGAACCCTTAGCCTGAAATCTTGAGATGGCAGGCATTGTAAGCGGCCAAAAAGTGATATCAATAACAATTCTCATATTGTCGCCAACGATTGATTCCTGAACCTGAGGATTTACACTGGCCGTTACTCCGGGACGAGGAAAACACCCACCGATGCTGCCCACACATGAATACGCCAACGACCTGATCCTGTTCGCCCTGATTGTTGACTGCGGTTCTTTCAGCAAAGCCGCTGAAACCGCCGGCATCACCAGCTCGGTGGTCAGCAAGCGCATTGGTCGCCTGGAGAAATCTCTCGGCGCACGCCTGCTGTACCGCACCACCCGCAGCCTGACGCTAACCGAAAACGGCCAAAGCCTGTACCGTCAGGCCAAAGAAATCAGCGCAAAAACTCAGGAAGCCCTGAACGTCATCAGTGAACACAGCGATGAACTGACCGGCATCATCCGCATGTCGGTGCCAACCATTTCAGGGGAATTGTTGTTAAGTGAAAGCGTGGCGGAATTTTGTGCCCTTCACCCAAACCTGAAGGTGGAAATGCGGCTGGAAAATCGCTTTGCCGATTTGGTCAACGAAGGGATAGATCTGGCTATCCGCACCGGCACCCTGCCGGATTCCAGCCTGATCGCCCGTCCGATCCTGAACTCCCGCTGGGTGATCGTTTGCTCGCCCAGCTATCTGCAGCAATATTCTGAGCCGAAGTCAGCAGGCGACCTGCTCGAGCATAACTGTCTGACCTATACCTATCAGGAAAGCGGCACTGACAACTGGCTGATGAAGCAGCCGGGCAGCAACAAGATTTATGAACTGCAGGTTAGTGGCAACCTGTCCGCCAATAACGCCCGGGCGATCCGCAAGGCGGTGATCGCCGGTTATGGCATTGCCATGGTGCCACGCTGCATGGTGTACGAGGATTTACAGGAAGGTAGCATGGTGGAGGTTTTGAGCGGCCACTGTGGCAAGGTATTAGGTATTTACGCGGTTTACCCTTATACCCGCAATTTACCGTTAAAAACCCGGCTGCTGATCGAACATATCATTACGTCCTATCAGAATATCAGTCACTATTTTTGAAGTGAGTCACATAATTATTTTTCGTTGGCTCGTGAGCGAGCCGCGGGATTACTCCATTTTTGAATATAATCTATTGGTAATTATTGTGTAATCAATGTGACCCAGCACATTCATCACACAACAAAAAATTATATCCAATTGATTTTAAATCAAATAAAAACAAACCCAATAATCGGAAATCATCCCGCAAAGTCACTATACCGACCCACATCCCCATCCTGGAAAATTGCAGAATAGAACATCAGCCAGCGTTGTGATTAGAATGAAAATGTTGCGGTAATTAACCTTCCGGCTACATACCTCTACAAATAACTATAATAACGCTGAGGCTCTTATGTCCCTGTTTTTCAGTATTGCGCCGATCGTCCTGCTGATTTGGATGATGACCAAAAAGAACGGTGTGCCCTCTTATATCGCGCTGCCCTTAACGGCCGCTGCCGTGTATGGCGTGCAAATGTTTTGGTTCGACAGTCTGCCCCTGCTGCTGCACGCCAATATCATTACCGCACTGGTGTCGGTTTTCACCCCGATAACCATTATTGCCGGCGCGATTTTGCTGAATAAGCTGATGCAAATCAGCGGTGCGGAAAACGTGGTTCGTCGTTGGCTGGAAAATATCAGCCCCAATCCGGTTGCTCAGTTGATGATTATCGGTTGGGCATTCGCCTTTATGATTGAAGGCGCCAGCGGATTCGGCACGCCAGCCGCCATTGCCGCCCCCATTCTGGTCGGGCTAGGCTTTAACCCCCTGCGCGTTGCGCTGCTGACGCTGGTCATGAACTCGGTTCCCGTCTCATTCGGTGCCGTCGGCACGCCCACCTGGTTCGGCTTTGCCAATTTGGGGTTATCCGATGCCAGCCTGCTGGAAATTGGCCGTCAGACCGCGTTGATCCACTTTGTCGCCGGATTTGTTATCCCATTGCTGGCGCTGCGTTTTATCGTTTCCTGGCGTGAAATTCGCTATAACCTGCCGTTTATTTTACTCAGCGTCTTGAGTTGCACGGTGCCTTACCTGCTGCTGGCACAGGTTAACTATGAATTCCCGGCTCTGGTGGGCGGCGCCATTGGCCTGATGCTGTCGGTGCTGTTGGCGCGTGCCGGCATCGGCCTGACCCGCTGCGAAGGCAAAACATCTCCCCAGGCCGTGCCATTCGTTCAGGTCATCAAGGCAATGACCCCGACCCTGCTGCTGATTGCTATTCTGATAGTGACCCGTATCCACCAGTTGGGCATCAAAGCGCTGCTCAACAGCAGCGCACTGCTGTGGCAAGGGAGCCTCGGCAACCTGGGTGAGCTACGCGTCAGCAATGCCCTGATCATTGAATTGCAGCAGGTATTCGGCACTTCTGCCGCCGCCAGCTACAAAACGCTGTATGTACCCGCACTGATCCCTTTCTTGCTGGTGGTCGTGCTGTGTATTCCCCTGTTCCGGCTGAACTGCAGGCAGGTAAAACAGATGTTCGCAGAAACCGGTGGGCGCGTGGCTAAACCCTTTATCGCCCTGTTTGGTGCGCTGGTGATGGTCAACCTGATGATGCTGGGCGGCGACAATGCGCCGGTGATCCTCATCGGCAAGGCGTTGGCGGCATTGACGGGGGAAAGCTGGCTGCTGTTCTCTTCTTTCCTTGGGGCGCTGGGTTCGTTTTTCTCCGGTTCCAATACCGTTTCCAACCTGACGTTCGGCGGCATCCAGCAGTCTATCGCCCTGAGCAGCGGGCTAAACGTCAACCTGACGCTGGCACTGCAATCCGTCGGGGGAGCGATGGGCAACATGATATGCCTGAACAATATTATCGCCGTTTGCTCAATCCTCGGGATCGGCAATGCCGAAGGCAAAATTATCAAAAAGACCGTATTGCCCATGTTGGTGTACGGGGGGATCGCCGCTGTGATGGCGCAGGCAATGATCCTCTGAGCGTAAAAGCCCATTATCGAAATAAGGTATAAATATGATTATCTCCGCTTCAACCGATTACCGGGCCGCTGCACAGGCTAAGCTCCCGCCTTTTCTGTTTCACTATATTGACGGCGGGGCCTACGCGGAACACACGCTACGACGCAACACGGAAGACCTGGCGGGCATCGCGCTGCGCCAGCGCATACTGCGCAATATGTCCGACCTCAGCCTGGAAACCAGCCTGTTCGGTGAAAAACTGGCGATGCCGGTGATCCTCGGCCCGGTCGGGTTAACCGGTATGTACGCCCGACGCGGTGAAGTCCAGGCAGCCAAAGCCGCCGCGCAGAAAGGCATTCCTTTTACCCTGTCGACGGTCTCTGTTTGCCCGATTGAAGAAGTGGCACCGGCAATCGATCGGCCGATGTGGTTCCAACTGTACGTATTGAAAGATCGGGGCTTTATGCGCAATGCGCTGGAGCGCGCCAAAGCCGCCGGGGTGAAAACCCTGGTATTCACCGTCGATATGCCGGTGCCCGGTGCGCGTTACCGCGACGCCCACTCCGGCATGAGTGGCCCCAATGCCGCCGTGCGCCGCATGTTGCAGGCGGTGACCCATCCGCAGTGGGCCTGGGACGTCGGGCTGTGCGGCAAGCCGCACGATCTGGGCAACGTCTCGGCCTATCGCGGCAAACCCACCAGCCTGGAAGACTATATCGGCTGGCTGGGTACCAACTTCGATCCCTCCATCTCCTGGAAGGATCTGGACTGGATCCGCGAGTTCTGGCAAGGCCCGATGATCATCAAAGGCATTTTGGATCCCGAAGACGCCAAAGATGCGGTGCGCTTTGGTGCCGACGGTATTGTGGTATCCAACCACGGCGGCCGCCAGCTGGACGGCGTGTTATCCACTGCCCATGCGCTGCCGGCGATTGCCGAGGCGGTAAAAGGCGATATCACCCTGCTGGCCGACTCCGGCATTCGCAGCGGGCTGGACGTGGTGCGCATGATTGCTCTGGGCGCCGACGGCGTGCTGCTGGGGCGCGCCTTTGCCTATGCGCTGGCCGCCGCCGGGCAGGCCGGAGTCGCCAACCTGCTCGAGCTGATCGATAAAGAAATGCGCGTCGCCATGACGCTGATCGGCGCGAAAACCATCGCGGACATCAACGCCGACTCGCTGGTCCAGGGGCTGCGTTAATCACATCGTTCTTATAATTAGCGTTACCATTGCGCCAGCCTTGGTGGGTGGTAACGCTGGCAATTCAGCACCCGGCAGACGAAAACCCCTCGGCAAAGGCACTGCGCAGATAACGGCTGAACTCCGCCACCGCTCGCGAGACCTGGGGCGCATAAGGGCGTACCACATAAAGGCTGTCAGCAAAGGCATCTATCGGCCGCCAGGCCGGTAATACCTCGATCAATCTGCCGTCTGCCAATGCCTGCTGCGCGCTAAAGTCTGGCAACAGGGCAATGCCCAAGCCTTCCGCTGCCGCATCACGTATCGACTCGCTGTTGTTGGTGGCAAACGGGCCGCTGACCGGCACCCGAATCTTTTCTGTCTTGCCCTCTGCTGCCTGTTTGGCGACAAAGCTCCAGCTCGGGGATTCACTGCTGCGAGGATAATAAAGACACTGATGCCGTTGCAGATCGGCCGGTGAAACCGGCATGCCGTGCCGTTTCACGTAGTCTGCCGAGGCCACCGCCAAGGTTTCGGTCTGGCACAGCCGCCAGGCAACATGGGTATCAGGCAGGTTGTCACTGTGGCGGATCGCCAAATCAAACCCTTCGCTGGTTAACGACACCAGCCGGTCGGACACCTCAAGCTGCAACCGCACCTCCGGATTAGCACGCAGAAAGCCGGTAATACGTGGCACCAGCTGCTGGCGGGCAAACGCCACCGGCGCCGTCACCCGTACCGAACCACGCAGCGGCCCGGCCGAATCGCAAATGCCGGAGAAACTCTGCTTTATCTGCGCGAAAGGCTGGCGCAGTTCCTCCACCAGTCGCAGCCCGGCATCGGTCAGTCTGACGCTGCGCGTCGTGCGTTGCACCAGCGGCACCCCGGCCAAGGTTTCAATCTCTTTGATTTTTTGGCTCATCGCCGCTTTGCTGACATCCAGCCGCTCCGCCGCACGGGTAAAACTGCCCTGCTCGGCCAGCACGGTGAGCCAGTGCAAATGGGTCCACAGGGTTTCTATTTTTGGGTTTTTCATCGTCGACTGTTCATTTATATAAACAATGAGTTCAAGTATAGCGCTTCTTCCCACACCGCCGCTTGGCTAAGATGGGTTCTCCAGGGCGAAGATGACTCGCTGCCTCATATCGAGATTAACCCACTGACAGGATTATAAAAATGCCATTACTTATCTTTGAAGTCATTGAGGGCCGCAGCGAAGCCGAACTGAAAACCCTGCTCGATGCTGCCCACCGCGCGGTGCTCAGCGCCTTTGAGGTCCCGCCGCGTGACAGGTACCAGATTGTTCATGAAAACAAGGCTCACCATATGGTGATTGAAGACACCGGCCTTAACCTGACTCGCACCCGCGATTTGGTGGTGGTACGGGTGATTACCAGCCCGCGACCCGAGCAGCAGAAACAGCGTTTTTATGCCGATCTCAGCCGGGAGCTGAAGGAGAACTGTGGGATTGAAGGCAGTGACCTGATGGTGTCAATCACCACCAACAGTCAGGGCGACTGGAGTTTCGGCAACGGTGTAGCGCAGTACCTGACCGGCGATCTATAAACGACAATCCCCAGGCGCAGTAAAGCGCCCGGGGTCAACACCTTCAGGGCTGCTGTTCGTCGTTATATTGGTTTTGCCACATCGCAGCATAGCGGCCATTGGCTGCCAGCAAGGCTTCATGCCGTCCGCGCTCAACGATTTCACCGGCATCCAGCACGATAATTTCATCGGCATCCACCACCGTCGATAAACGGTGCGCAATCACCAGCGTGGTGTGGTCACGGCTCACTTCACGTAAGTGCGACTGGATTTCGCGTTCGGTCTGGGTATCCAGCGCGCTGGTGGCTTCGTCGAAAACCAGGATCGCCGGATTTTTCAGAATGGTACGAGCAATCGCCACCCGTTGCTTTTCACCGCCGGACAGCTTAAGCCCACGCTCCCCCACCCGGGTTTGATAGCCGTCGGGCAGGCTGACGATAAACTCATGTATATGCGCCAACCTGGCGGCCCGCTCGATCTCGTCCTGGCTCGAGCCGGTTTTACCGTAGCCAATGTTGTAGCCCAGCGTATCGTTAAACAATACGGTGTCCTGCGGCACGATGCCGATCGCCGCACGCAGGCTGGCCTGTTTCAGGCTGCGGATATCCTGGCCGTCAATCGAGACCGAGCCACCGCTCACGTCATAGAAACGAAACAGCAACCGGGACAGCGTGGACTTGCCCGCCCCCGAGGCTCCGACCACCGCGACCGTGTTACCGGCCGGAATAGTGAAGCTGACGTTTTTCAGGATCGGCCGACGCGCATCATAGCCAAAGCTGACCGAGTCAAAACTCACCTCGCCAGCAGCCAGGTGCAGCGCCTTCGCATCCGGCCGATCGACGATTTCCTGCTCTTCCTGCAACAAATCGAACATGTTTTCCATATCGATCAGCGCCTGCCGGACCTCGGCATAAATAAAACCGAAGAAATTCAGCGGCTGATAGAGTTGCAGCAGATAGGCATTCACCAATACAAAGTCACCAATCGTCATGCGCCCTTGCACAATGCCCTGCGCCGCCATCGCCATCATCACGATCAGGCCGATGGAAATAATGGCAGTTTGCCCGAGGTTCAGAGCGGTAAAACTGAACTGGTTCTTGATGGCGGCATATTCATACAGCCGGCGCGACATATTAAAACGCTCGGCCTCGAAGTCTTCGTTACCGAAGTATTTTACCGTCTCATAATTGAGCAGGCTGTCGATAGATTTGGTATTGGCATCGGCATTCGCCTGATTAAGCTCGCGCCGAAAGCGGCTACGCCAACTGACCGCCATCACGGTAAACAGGATATAGCAGCCGACCGTCAGCAAAATGGCCAGTGCAAACCAACCGTTTAACAGATGCCACATGATCACCGCGACCAGGGTGATTTCGAACAAAATGGGGAAAATGGAGAACAGCAGCCGCGAAAGCACCGTTGCCACCGCCTGGGTACCGCGTTCGATCGATAACGATAACCCGCCGGTTTGGCGCTCCAGGTGAAAGCGCAGGCTCAGCGCGTGCAACTGTCTGAAAACCCGCAGCCCCAGTAATCGGGTGGCATTCTGGCTGACATGCACAAACATCACGTTGCGCAGCTCTTCAAATAACGCCCCACCGATACGGGCGACGCCATAGGCCAAAATCAATCCTATGGGGATGGCCAGCATTTTGGCGGTTTCGCCGCTCAGGGCGTCGATCATCGCTTTGTATGCCAGCGGCACCAGCGTGATACTGACCTTGGAAATCACCATGAAAGCAAAGGCAATAACCAGGTAATAACGCAGTTTAGGGTTATCTTTAGGCCACAGATAAGGCAGCAGAAATTTCAGTAAGCGGGAAGGAGCCATCATCGGATATCTATTATCTCGGTCAGCATAGCGGCATCGGTTTTATCTCTATTCTGGCACGTATGCCATGAAAAACCTTATGTAATCCACCTGCGAGACTCTTTTTGGTACCGGAGGAAAAACACCGCAGCCATGCATCATCCTCAAGGCGGCGTGTTCCACTATACTCAGTGGTGAACAGTACAGGACATTCAAAACAAGGGAGTTACATCATGCTAAATATGAATCATCTTCATTCGTTGAACATCGACGAACAGAGCCTAAAGAAACAACGCACCCCGCTGTTAATCATCTCGCTACTGCTGTTATTGGGCGGCCTTTTCTGCCTGTTCAGCCCCTTCGCCTCCGGCGCGGCGATCAGTATGGTCGTGGGGATTTTCTTGTTGCTGAGTGGATTCGGTCTGATTTTCGCCATGGTTGCCAACCGGTTGCAAAATACCTGGCCGATGATCGGCGGCATTCTGCTCGGGGTGGCTTACCTGATTATCGGCTACGTTTTTATCACCAACCCGGCGGTGGGCATTTTCGCCATGGCAATTTATCTCGCCGCCTTGTTTGCGCTGGGTGGGATTGCTCGTCTGATCGCCGGCTATAAGCTGCGTGAAGTTAAAGGAAGCTGGTTGCAATTGGTGATTGGCGTTCTGGATTTGGCGATTGCCTGGCTGCTGCTGAGCGCCGATCCCGTGACGTCGGTGGTGTTGGTGACCACCATTGTCGGCATTGAAATGCTGTTCAGCTCTTTTAGCCTGTTCCAGGTTGCCCGACTACTGAAACGGGCATGATCCCGCAGCGGAGCCACCCGGCTCCGCTTTTTGGTTGCCAAACCGCCTGATGACATCGGGACATCAACGACAAACAGCCCGACTAAGAGTAAAGTTTCACCCAATACAGGTTCAACTATCCCCCTGACGAAAGATTGAAGTGAGATGATAACGCTATGGAATTCAAGGACTACTATGCCATTTTAGGGGTTAAGCCGGCGGACGATCTCAAGGCAATCAAAACTGCCTATCGCCGACTGGCACGAAAATATCACCCCGACGTCAGCACCGAATCGAATGCCGAGGAACAGTTCAAACTGGTCGCCGAAGCCTATGAAGTGCTGAAAGACGACGAACGCCGCGCCGAATATGATCAACTGCGAGAGCACCGCAACGATCCCAATTTTGGCCGCCAGACGCAGCATGGCAGTGCTCATAACGCCGAAGATTTTTCCGATATTTTCTCCTCCATGTTCGGCGAACATGCCCGTGGCCAACAACATCGTCAACGACGTCAGGGCATGCGCGGCCAGGATGTTGAAATGGAAGTGGCTATCTTCCTGGAAGAAACCCAGGCCGAGCAAACCCGTACCATTCGCTATAGCCTGCCGGTATATAACGCTTTCGGCATGGTGGAGCAGGAAATTCCTAAAACCCTTAATGTGAAAATCCCCGCCGGCGTTGGCGATGGCGAACGCATTCGTCTTAAGGGCCAGGGCGGACCAGGAACTGACGGTGGTGCCAGCGGCGATCTCTATCTGATCATCCGCATTGCTCCGCATCCATTGTTCGACATCGTCGGTCACAATCTGGAGATCGTGCTGCCAGTCGCCCCGTGGGAAGCCGCACTCGGCGCCAAAGTACCGGTACCCACACTGAAAGACAGTATCCTGTTGACCATTCCTGCCGGTAGCCAAACCGGGCAGCGCTTGCGCATCAAGGGAAAAGGCCTGGTCGGCAAAAAAGAAACCGGGGATTTGTATGCCGTGATTAAGGTCATGATGCCACCGAAGCCGGACGAAAAAAGCGCCGCGCTGTGGCAACAGTTGGCAGAAGCCCAGCAGAGCTTCGATCCGCGCAAAGACTGGAGTAAGCAAAATGGCTAACGTAACAGTAACTTTCACCATTACCGAGTTTTGCCTGCATACCGGCGTTTCACAGGATGAGCTGACGGAAATTGTCGGGCTGGGAGTGATTCAACCGCGCGATCCCGAGACTGAAGACTGGATCTTTGACGATCGTGCATTAATCACCTTCCATCGCGCTGAGCAGTTGCATCGCGAGCTGGCTCTGGATTGGCCCGGAATTGCGGTAACGCTGACGCTGCTGGAAGAAATTGAGCATTTACGTAAAGAGAACAGTCAATTGCATCAACGGCTGGCCCGCTTTATCGCCAAGCCCTGATAGCATCAAAACCAGCCCGTTGCTTCTGCAGCGGGCTATGTCAGACACTGCCATTCTCTGCTGTTCCACTATAATTTTGTTTTCATTAATTAATTAAAAAATAAGTTTTACCCTACCGCCACTGTACGAATTTCAAGCATAATAAACCTCCTAAAACTCAAGATTTGAGGCTGAAAAATAAGCGTTCCATGATGCTTAGTCGATGATTATTATGAATACTGTTAATAAAGACATGTCATTAAAAACATGTTATTAAAAACAGTATTGACACCCCTTAAAAAACCAGTAGATTAGTAATCATCAACAGCGTAATAATAGCTTGTTGATAAAGGTAAAAGTATTGAAGTTTAGTTATTACAGTTATTTTTGCGATAAAGGCCACGAAGTATTTTTTGTATGGGCATCAGTATCGAGATAAGCAACATTCTCTATTGATGACGCTTTCAGGCCATGTAGTCAGTACCTACAATCGCAGGGTGTGTACCAACACGCGATGATGTAAGGCCATGTTCTAATTGTTTTTTGTTTGCGATTCTTCAGTTTAGTGCAACAGATCGCAATAGAAGTGAGGCCACGCATCAAAGAGTCTATATCGCGAGGGGAGATGTACCTGGTTAAGCCATCAATCTTTGAATATCTATCAGGATTGATGATAAACGTAAACTGGTAAATATAGGGGAGGTTTTAGTTCGCCCAATATTATCTGTGATAAACATGTACATTTAATGGTATACCTTAGCAGTAAGAAATCAGTAAGTTCATTAATGTTAAATTTGAAGTCGATAGTACCTTAAAAGCCCTGGCAACCATTGTCAGGGCTTTTATCTTTTCTACATCAGCCACATGACGATAAAAGATGCCTGCCACACAGCCTGAGTCCTGTCATTATCCCTCATGCGGCACCAAGGAAATATTGGCCTGCCAATGACATTAAGGAAATTAATCCTTGCTTAATAAATCAAACCAAGCCTACTATGGCAGCATCGGTTTGGAACACAGACCTTATGAAAGCAGTTTTAGTAAAGCAGTTCTCAGTTCAAGCGTTATCTCTAGATACCCTTCTTCATGAGCCTCCTCCTAAGTGCCCCATAAGTAAAAATCTGCAAAACAGGCCATGTTCGCCACGTTGAGTGGCTCAAAAAATGAAAAGGATATATCTATGTCTAACAAAATGACTGGTTTAGTAAAATGGTTTAACGCTGACAAAGGCTTCGGCTTTATCACTCCACAAGATGGCAGCAAAGATGTCTTCGTACATTTCTCCGCCATCCAGAGCAGCGATTTTAAAACCCTGGATGAAGGTCAGAAAGTAGAGTTCTCGATTGAGAACGGCGCTAAAGGCCCATCTGCTGTTAATGTTATCGCGCTTTAATCGCCGATAACCTCACTAAGACTTACGATAGCGATGAAGGCACCAGCCTGAGCAGTTAAGCATTAGTGATAAAAAACCCGCGTTGAGCGGGTTTTTTGCATTTCACATCTAAGAAAAATAGTGACTCATCAACAAACAATATTATCCAGCGCTACGCCCCCCGTTATAAGAACCCGTAGGCCGCGGCCAGCACCCAACCCATCACGCAGGATACGGAAACCCCGATCAAACCCACCATGATGAAACTGTGGTTGATGACGAACCGTCCGATGTTGGTTGTCCCGGAGCGATCGAACTGAATAGCCGCCAAATCGCTTGGGTAGGTGGGTAAAATATAGTAGCCATAACAAGCGGGAGCAGAAGCTACGATATAGGCCGGATCAACGCCGATAGCCAATGCGACAGGGACGATGGCTGCAAGTGCAGCGGCCTGAGAGTTAACAAACTTGGAAACCAGCAGCAAAATGATAGCGTAGGCCCAGGGATACTCTTTAACCAGGGTTCCCAGTACGGACTTTATCTCTTCCAAATGCGCACCAAACATAGTTTCGGCCATCCAGGCAATACCGTAAACCGCCACTATGGCAATCATGCCTGAACGGAAAACCTCGTTTTTTGAGATATTGGTCGGATTCGTTTTGGTCGCGATAATAATTACTGCACCTGCACACAGCATAAACATCTGGATGACCAATACCATGGAAAGTGGTTTCCCATTAATTAATGGCCGTAGTTCAGAAAAAGCGCCCAATAGCGCAACAATAGCTATGGTAGCCAGAAAAATCCACATAGCCACCCAGTTGCTGGTGGGCAATTTCTTATCCAGTAATGTTGCCGTTTCGCCATAAACGTATTTATAGTTTTCTGGGTCTGAAATGAAGCTTTGGAACTTTTCATCCTTATCCAGATCCTTACCCCGGAACCAACTGAATATACCAATAGCCAGAATGCCGCACAGGGTCGAGGGAATAGTAATGGCCAGCAGATCGAGAAACTCGAGGTGCTTGCCATTGAAGGTAAAATTACCCAACATGGCGACCAGCGACACCACAGCGACGGATACCGGGCTGGCTATAATGCCCATCTGTGCCCCGATAGAACTGGCTGCCATCGGCCTTTCCGGGCGAATGTTATTCTTGATTGCCACATCATAAATAATCGGCAAAATGGTGTATACCACATGCCCGGTACCGCAAAGAATGGTCAGGATGCAGGTCACAAAGGGAGCGACGATGGAGACATATTTAGGATTGCGGCGCAGCATACGCTCGGCAATCTGCAGCATCACGTCAAGCCCACCGGATGCCTGCAACGTCGCCGATGCGGCCACCACGGCGATGATAACCAGCATAACGTCAACCGGCGGTTTTCCGGGCGGTAAATGAAAAACGAAAACCAGGATGATTAATCCAATACCGCCGAGCAGCCCCAGTGCAATTCCACCTTTTCTGGCTCCATAAAATAGACAGATCAGTATGACAATAAGTTGAATGGTAAATAGCATGCTAACCTCATTATTATTGTTAAGAAGGTTAATAGTTAACTTATTTTCATTTTCATTGAGGGATAGCGATCACAAACAGATGGTTTTTTAAGTTAAAAAAGCGACTTAATATTCATGTAAAACCGAATTGTTTAAAATAGGTTGTTATTTTGTTTATTTTGTAAATAAATGGATATTGATTTTAATCTGTTTTTTATACTGACATAAAATGCCAAGACGGCTATTAGCGTAAATTCCACGGTATTTGCAGGCAGATAATATTCTGGAATGCACCGGAGATTACGGCTGCCTTCAATCTAATGCCAAACTGGCCCAGCTCACGCTAGCCAGCGTCATCGAGTCCATACGCAGGCTGGCTTAACTTCTCATAGAGATAGTCAAAAACCAGTCTAATTCTGGCCGGTACCGGCTCCTGATATGGCCGATATAAATTCAGCGGCCAAGGTTCCGGTGCATCATTTGGCAATACCGAGATCAACTGCCCACTGGCCAGATATTTTTCAACCAGGTAGCCCGCCATATGACCAAAGCCTATTCCTGCCAGGGCTGCATTGCGTTCGATATCCGGATCGTCAGTGATAAAAGCGGCCTGTTCTGGATGAAAACGACGTTTGTTACTGAATTCCCACGGCCAATATCTTCCAGTTTTACGGTTTATCAACGCAATGATCGGTAAAGACGATAATTCCTCAATGCTCTTCGGCAAGCCCGTACGTGCAAGCAATGACGGCGCCGCCACCAAATAAAAAGGCATCATTTTCGGCTGCCGGACGACGCAGGTTTGGTCATGCAAGAAGCCAATGCGTACGCCAATATCAATTTCCTCATCCACTAGATTGCTGTGAGTATTGGCGAGATGAAATTCCAGCGTAATCGCCGGATAAAGAACGGCCAGCTCGGTTAAGGCAGGCATGACCACCTCACGGCCAAAGGTATTGGGCGCCGTGATACGCACAATGCCACGAATGTCTTCTCGCATTTTATGCTTATCAGGAAATAGCTGTTCAAACTGGCTAATGACCTGTTTCGCCTGCTCCGCAAAGTCAGCGCCAAATTGGGTGATTTTTATTTGCCGGGTGTTACGGTGGAACAGTTGCTCCCCTCGTAACCGCTCCAGTTCTTTTATCGCACGGGTCACCTTCTGCGGCGAGATTGCCAGCCTTATCGCCACCTGTTTAAAACTGCTTTCTTCCGCAGCGGCGCAAAAAATTTGCAATGCCTCCAGCCGATTTTGCATCCTGTCACCTCATCACTATTCCATAATTTGGAATTTTGAAAGTATAACATTTCCATTTACCGGCAGCGTTAAAACGTCAGTATATGAGCCTCGATTGCAACTCATTTGAAGGACGTCGCTATGAACAACATTTCAGGTAAGGTCGTGGTAATAACGGGTGCCAGCAGCGGTTTAGGTGAGGCGACAGCCAGGCACCTGGCAGCCAAAGGTGCATGGTTAGTCCTGGCGGCACGCAGGAAAGAACGCCTCGATACGCTGGCAAGCGAGATCGTCAGCGCAGGAGGTAAGGCGCTGGCACTTCAGGTAGACGTGACCCAGCGCAGCGATGTTGAACAGATGGTCGCCAGAACGGTAGAACATTTTGGCCGAATCGACGTGTTGGTCAGTAACGCGGGCTTAATGTCGATCGCCCCCATCAGTGCAACCAAAGTGGACGAATGGGAGCGGATGATCGATATCAACGTCAAGGGCATGCTGTACGGGATTGCCGCGGCGCTGCCAATATTTGAAAAACAGCAAACGGGCCATTTCATTAACATCTCCTCCATTGCAGGTATGAAAGTCTTTAGCCCGGGTGGCACCGTGTACAGCGGAACCAAATTCGCCGTGCGCGCTATTTCAGAAGGTTTGCGCCATGAAGTCGGAGCACATATCCGCACCACGACGGTCTCTCCGGGACTCGTGGATACCGAACTGAAGTTCGGCAGTTCACACGCAGAAAGCCTGGCGGCCGTTAACGAGTTCTATCGGCAGCAGGCGATCCCCGCTGATTCAGTTGCACGAGCCATTGCCTATGCGATTGAACAGCCGGCAGACGTAGACATCAATGAGGTGATACTGCGCCCCACGGTACAGGAGTTTTAATTAAACGGACATACCCGGCCTATTGATAATAGAGCATTCTCTTTTCAACCATTAACCCATAGCGAGTGAACCTTATTAATCACTCAAACGATAATATACATCCATTACTTCAAGCGCTACCTAACCGAATTATATCCATATCTGATAGACAATGATTTTTTGTTTTTTCATTTATGCAATCAACGTCGGGAAAAATGTGGTTTGTCGCGAATTCCGCCTTCATGCTGGAGAGTCATTAATGAAACGTTTTAAAAATAAAATCGCCCTGATCACGGGCAGCTCAAAAGGTATTGGCGCGGCGATTGCCAAACGGCTGTCAGCCGAAGGTGCCATTGTTTTCATTAACTACTCTAGAGGGCAGGATGATGCCAACAGATTAGTTAAAGAGATCAATCAACAAGGGGGGATCGCTTTTCCTTTGCAGGCGAATGTGGCCATTGAATCCGAGGTGAATAAACTGCTGGCTGATATTATCGCCCAGTACGGCCGAGTCGACGTATTGGTTAACAATGCCGGCGTCTATGCAACTGGCAGTTTAGAAGAGTTTAATGCTCAAGAATATGAGCGGCATTTTAATCTCAATGTTAAAGGGCTGATTTATTGTACCAGAGCGGCCGTTAACGCCATGCCGGAGGCTGGCGGTTCCATTGTCAATATCAGCTCCAGCGTCACTTCATTCACCCCAGCCAATTCTATGGTCTATACCGCGTCAAAGGCTGCCGTTGATGCCATCACCAAAACATTGGCGAATGAACTCGGCAAAAGAAACATTCGCGTTAATGCGGTCAATCCGGGGTTGGTCGTCACCGAAGGTGTGCACGATAGCGGCTTCTTTAATAGTGATTTCAAAACGCATATTGAATCAGTCACCCCGCTTGGCCGTATTGGGACACCACAGGATATTGCCCCCGCCGTCGCTTATCTGGCCTCTGATGAGGCCAGTTGGGTCACCGGTGAATGTTTAATTATTGGCGGCGGTTTACATTAATATTGTTAGAGGCAAGCGTGAAAATGAATTTAGATAAAGAATACGGCCCACTGATCAACGGCGTTTTTGAGCTGAATAATACGGATCTGCATCCCATGATTTCACCCTCTACAGGGGAGAAACTCGCTGATTTGCATTACTGTAATGAACAGGATGTAGAACGAGCGGTATTGGCCGCCGAAGCCGCATTTCCCGCCTGGAAAGCCCAAGGGCAGCAAGCTCGCGCGCAATTAGTTCTCAAGTTGGCAGATTTGCTGGAGAATGATTCGGAGCGAATGGCGCAAATGGATGCATTGGATGTGGGTCGCTGTATCAGCGAAGTACGTCGCGATTATCACACTGCGGTGCGTCATTATCGCTACTTTGCTTCAGTGATCATGGGGCATGAGGATACCGGCAGATGCATCGCCGACGGCTATAGCCTGGCTAAGCGTGAGCCTCTCGGCGTTTGCGGGCAGATTATCCCGTGGAATGCACCGGCGATTATGGCTGCCTTCAAACTGGCACCAGCCTTGGTCACAGGTAACACTCTGGTGTTAAAAGTGGATGAAAATGCTTCGTTATCCACACTCGAACTGGGTAAACATATCAGTAACGTCTTTCCTGCCGGCGTGGTTAACATCATAACCGGATTAGGCAATGTGGTTGGCTCAGCCCTGACCGGTAATAAAAAAGTCCGCAAGCTTTCGTTTACCGGTAGTACCGCAGTAGGCAGAATGGTGGCAAAAGCCGCAGCAGAAAGATTGGTGCCCGTCACGTTGGAGTTAGGGGGAAAAAGCCCCAATATCGTATTCCCCGATATCAGCGACATTGATGCGGTCGTGGACAACGTCAGCTTTGCCGCGCTCCACAATAATGGCCAATCTTGTTTGGCCGGCACCCGCCTATTTGTTCACTCCGATATCTACGAGAGCTTCAGTGCCAAACTCGTTGAGTCATTCAAACGTGTGCGCATTGGCTCACCTTTAGATGAGCACTCCACAGTCAGCTGCCTGGTGTCAGAAAAGCAAGGCAAGCGGGTACTTTCTTATATCCAAACCGGTATTGATGAAGGTGCCGCACTGTTGGTGGGGGGAAACCGACGGGCGATTTCAGGCTGTGAAAACGGGTATTTTATCGAACCGACAATTTTTGCCGCAGAGAATCATATGCAGATCTGTCAGGAAGAAATATTTGGCCCAGTGCTTACGCTAATCAAATGGTCCGATTATGACGAGATGATCAAACAGGCCAATGACACCGAATATGGATTGGCATCGGGTATTTATACCAGCAGCCTGAAAAATGCCATGGAAACGGCCGATAAATTAGAGGCGGGTTCGGTCTGGATTAATCGCTATTCAAACATTACTGAGGGCACAGCCTTCGGGGGTTACAAGAATAGCGGCATGGGTCGCGAGTTTTGCAAAGAAACCCTGAATGCCTACACGCAAATAAAAACCATAACCTTACAGGCGACACCGCTTGAAGCCTGGTTCGCTGTTCGCTAAGGCACGACGGCACATGGACGTGCCTTATAATCAACAATTTGAATCATATTTATAAATATAATTTTTTAATAATTTTATTGCAGGCAGAAAACAATCCTTTACCGCACTTAAGATTTTTACCTAAAATTAAACTTTAAATTCAATAGCATTAGGATTCATCTTAAAATACAGCCAACGTTTTATGGATATGGAATTCCAGGGAAATAGGATGAACGGTAAGGATCGCAAACCCGATTATCGGGTTGAATATGGCGAAGAATGGAAACCGGAAAAAACCTCTAAATGGTTTTGGATCCTGCTCATCGCCATCATCGGCGCCCTGGTCGCCATTTCGTGAAGTGCATTGCACGACGAACTTCTCGCCCCACACCGGCTGGCCACTTGGCATACCACTCCAATCGTCATCAACGCCAAAATGCCAGGGATAATACCGCCTAACAAAACAGCGCCGAAGATTTTCGGACGCTTCGCAATAATAATTCAACTATGCCGTTTATTTGAAGCTACGCCGCATCGCCTCAATTTTTACGATCAACCTCACAAATACCCCCCCATAAACCTCTCAAATTTATCATTTAGTGGGGCTTTATACCTGGTCATACCGCCCTGCGTTCACTCTTGTTTACAGCAGCAATAGCGCAACGGCGGCCAACGACGGCTAAAAATTGCGTTGGCAATAGTGTCGACTACAATTCAATCGAAATACCTCCCTACAAAGTCAGTCTTGATTCATATTTGAGGTGATTATGTTACATAAACACGAAAACGTAATAAGTATGACTGCACTTAGCCACCAGGCCACCCAACAATTAATGCCGTCATTTTCTGGCTTGCCCCATACACAACACGCCGACGGCAAGTACCGTTTGCGCCGCTATTCGGTCGTCAAACATCTCAATGGTCATGTGGTAGAAATTGGTCCGCGCAATTTCGTTCAGTCTGATGAAATCAACCACTTTCAGGGCAACGTAGTGCGCCGTTTCGAGCCGATTGACGATGCCGTACTGCAAAGCGCCGCTATGGAAGAAATGTGCAATCTGTTTGCTGAAAGCAATGATTTACCTGAAGGAACGGAAATAGAAATTCATCAGATGCGCGTGGTCGCTATTGATAATGAAACGCAGGTGGCTCCGGAAGGGATCCATCAGGATGGTTTTGACCATATAGCGATGATTGGTATTCATCGGCAAAATATTGTCGGCGGCGAGATCATGCTATACGCCGATAATCACCAGCCCCCGTTCTTTAAAAAAGTGTTGGCGGATGGCGAAGCCGTTTTGTTGGCGGACAGTAAGCTATGGCATAACGCCACGCCGATCAGCGCCATTGTCCCGGAACAAGAGGGGCATCTTGACCTGTTTGTTCTGACCGCACGAGGGGAAAAAGCATGACATTTACTCCCGAACTCGCCCGGGCTCAGTTTAGTGCGCTGACCCAACGCCATGATGACAAACCCGTTATCTTTTTCGATGGGCCTGGCGGTTCTCAGGTTTCGCAAGGGGTGCTGGAGAAAATGACCCACTACCTGGGGAAATATAACGCCAATCTGGGCGGACATTATTTTTCCAGCCATAAAACAACCGAGGTGATGGATCATGCAAGGGAATCGGTGCGCGCCTTCTTGAATGCACCCTCGCCCGATAATATCGTTTTTGGCATGAACATGACCTCGCTGACGTTCCACCTCAGCCGCATCATTAGCCTTAGTTGGCAAGCCGGGGACGAAATCATCGTTACCGAGCTGGATCACTACGCCAATGTCTCCAGCTGGCAGCAGGCGGCAAATGACAAGCAAGTCACCGTGCATCAAATCCCCCTGCAACAAGCGGATTGTTCTTTGGATACCGCCCGGCTGTGCGAAAAGATTACCGCCAAAACTCGCCTGGTCGCAGTCAGCTATGCGTCTAATGTTACGGGCAGCATCGTCGATATTAAAGCCATCACCGAAGCCGCCCACCGGGTCGGCGCGCAGGTTTATGTCGACGCAGTACATTATGCTCCGCATAACCTGATCGATGTGCAGGCGCTGGGTTGCGACTTTCTGGTGTGTTCCGCCTATAAATTCTTTGGCCCGCATATCGGCATGGCCTATATCGCGCCGCAATGGTTGCAACGGCTGCAGCCCTATAAAGTCGAGCCGGCCACCGACATCGGCCCAGGCCGTTTTGAGACCGGCACCCAAAGTTTCGAAGGGCTGGCCGGTGTAACGGCGGCGATTGACTACCTGGCGCAATGGGGTACAGCAGGCGCTCCTTTAAGGCAGCGTTTACAGGAAAGTTTTGCCGACTATCACCGCCATGAGGAGAGCCTGTGCAGGTACTTCCTGCAAGGCCTGCGGAACTTCGACGGCGTGCAGCTCTATGGCACCCCGCAGGCGGACATTCACCGTCGTACCCCGACCTTTGCCCTGACCTTCAGCAGCCATAAGCCTGAGGAGATCGCCCGTCGACTTGGCCAACACAATATCTGCGTCGGCAGCGGACACTTCTATGCACTGGGGTTAATTCGACGGTTGAACCTGCAGGACAGCGGTGGCGTGCTGCGCATTGGGATGATGCATTACAATACTCTGCAAGAAATCGATACTTTGTTTGAGATACTTGCCAGCGGAAGGTAGTGACAGGAAGTTTTGGAGCGGGTGAAGGGAATCGAACCCTCGTATGCAGCTTGGGAAGCTGCCGTTCTACCATTGAACTACACCCGCATCGGTGTGCGGCTGCCATTATAACCGGTTATCCCTGCCGGGCAAGCGGAGATAACGCGTAACTGCTGATGTTTTAAGCAGTTAGCCGCAACATCCCCTCACCCTCCCCCTCAGACGAAAAAAAACCGGCACAGAGACCTGCGCCGGTTGATATTCATTACTGCGAAGTTATTTCTGTGGGCGCATTGCCGGGAACAAAATCACGTCGCGAATGGTGTGGCTGTTAGTGAACAGCATCACCATACGGTCGATACCGATGCCCAGACCTGCGGTTGGTGGCAGGCCGTGCTCCAGCGCGGTGACGTAGTCTTCGTCGTAGAACATGGCTTCGTCATCACCTGCGTCTTTCGCATTAGCCTGGTCAGCAAAACGCTGCGCCTGGTCTTCTGCGTCATTCAGCTCGGAGAAGCCGTTGCCGATTTCACGGCCGCCGATGAAGAACTCAAAGCGGTCAGTGATTTCCGGGTTAACGTCGTTACGGCGCGCCAGCGGCGAAACTTCGGCCGGGTATTCAGTGATGAAAGTCGGCTGAATCAGATGGCTTTCCGCCACTTCTTCGAAGATCTCGGTCACTACGCGGCCCAGACCCCAGCTCTTCTCAACCTTGATGCCGATGGATTCAGCGATAGCCACCGCTTTACCCATATCAGCCAGGTCAGCCAGATCGGTTTCCGGACGGTATTTTTTGATCGCCTCGGTCATGGTCAGCTTCACGAACGGCTTGCCGAAGTCGAACACTTCATCACCGTACTGCACCTGAGTATTACCCAGCACGTTCTGGGTCAGGGTGCGGAACAGCGACTCGGTCAGTTCGATCAGATCTTTGTAATCCGCGTAAGCCATATAGAGTTCCATCATGGTGAACTCTGGGTTATGACGCGGAGAAACGCCTTCGTTACGGAAGTTACGGTTGATTTCGAACACGCGCTCGAAGCCACCTACCACCAGACGCTTCAGGTACAGCTCTGGGGCAATACGCAGGTACATATCGATGTCCAGCGCATTGTGGTGAGTCACGAATGGACGAGCAGAAGCACCACCCGGGATCACCTGCATCATAGGGGTTTCGACTTCCATGAAGCCGCGTTCCACCATGAAGTTACGCATCGCCGCCATGATCTGAGAACGCACCTGGAAGGTCTTGCGCGATTCGTCGTTGGCAATCAGGTCCAGGTAACGTTGACGATAGCGGGTTTCCTGATCGGCCAGGCCGTGGAACTTGTCCGGCAGCGGGCGCAGTGCCTTGGTCAACAGGCGCAGTTCGGTGCAGTGGATAGACAGTTCACCCGTCTTGGTTTTGAACAGCTTGCCGCGTGCGCCAAGGATGTCACCCAGGTCCCACTTCTTGAATTCTTCGTTGTAAACGCCTTCCGCCAGATCGTCGCGGGCGACGTACAACTGGATGCGGCCACCAACGTCTTGCAGCGTGACAAAGGATGCCTTGCCCATGATACGGCGGGTCATCATACGGCCGGCAACGGTGACTTCTACACCCAGTGCTTCCAGCTCTTCGTTGTCTTTATCGCCGTACGCAGCGTGCAGCTTGTCGGACGTGGTGTCGCGACGGAAATCATTCGGGAACGCAATGCCGTTCTCGCGCAGCGCAGCCAGTTTTTCACGGCGTGACTGCAACTCGTTATTGAGATCCAGCGCCTGTTCGGCGCCTTGTGGTTGTTGCTCAGACATTTCTGTTCCTTATAACCCGGCTTTCAAACTTGCCTCAATGAATTTATCCAGGTCGCCATCTAATACGGCCTGCGTGTTGCGCGTTTCAACGTTAGTGCGCAAATCCTTGATTCGGGCGTCATCCAGCACGTAAGAGCGGATTTGGCTGCCCCACCCGATATCGGACTTGTTGTCTTCCATCATCTGTTTATCAGCATTTTTCTTTTGCATCTCAAACTCGTACAGCTTGGCTCGCAGCTGTTTAAACGCTTGATCCTTGTTCTTATGCTGAGAACGGTCATTCTGACACTGCACTACGATGTTGGTCGGCAAGTGGGTAATACGCACCGCCGACTCAGTTTTGTTCACGTGCTGACCACCCGCCCCCGAGGCGCGGTAAACGTCTATACGCAAATCCGCCGGGTTGATGTCGATATCGATATCGTCGTCCACTTCCGGGTAGATAAACACCGAACTGAACGAGGTATGACGACGGCCGCCGGAGTCGAACGGGCTCTTGCGCACCAGGCGATGTACGCCGGTTTCAGTACGCAACCAGCCGAACGCATAGTCACCGATGATCTTGATGGTGGCGGACTTCAACCCTGCCACGTCGCCGTCGGACTCTTCAATCACTTCGGTCTTGAAGCCTTTGGCCTCGGCCCAGCGCAGGTACATGCGCAGCAACATGCTGGCCCAGTCCTGTGCTTCGGTGCCGCCGGAACCCGCCTGGATGTCCAGATAGCAATCAGCACTGTCGTATTCACCAGAGAACATACGACGGAATTCTAATTGCTCAAGCTTGGCAGACAGTTGATCAAGCTCAACGACGGCTTCGTTAAAGGTTTCTTCATCGTCGGCTTCAATCGCCAATTCCAGCAGGCCAGAGACGTCTTCGCCGCCCTGCTCCAGCTGATCGATGGTTTCAACGATGGCTTCAAGCGCTGCGCGCTCTTTACCCAGCGCCTGTGCGCGCTCGGGTTCGTTCCAAACGTCAGGTTGTTCCAGCTCTGCGTTAACTTCTTCTAGGCGTTCTTTCTTGGCATCATAGTCAAAGATACCCCCTAAGAACGGCAGTCCGCACGGACAGGTCCTGAATTCGGTTTTTTACCGGGTTAATTTCAAACATGTTTTTTGCGTTCTTTTACGTTGATGTCGTCGATGGCGAAATGCCATTGGAACCGGTAATTCTAGCGGATCCAGGCGTCAGTTTATAGCCGGTTGGTTAGTTTTTGTGGGGGAAGAAAACTTGCCGGGATTTGGCAGAGCAAACCCCGGGATAAAGCAACCACAAATCAACGCGGCCAGAGGTGTTGGATCAGTAACTGCACGTTGCGGTTGCCACGGAACTCGTTGACGTCGAGCTTGTAGGCCAGCTCCACTTCGCGCACGCTGCTGTCGGGCCACAGGGTGGTATCGACATTGAACGCGATACCGTCCAGCAGCGGGCCGCCGCCAAGCGGTTCCACCATCAGTTTCAGGTGTTTCTCGCCCACCAGCCGCTGCTGCAGGATGCGGAATGTGCCATCGAAGGTCGGTTCCGGGAACGCCTGGCCCCAGGGGCCGCCCTCGCGCAACAGCTCCGCCGTTTCCAGCGAAAGTTCCTGCATCGCCAGTTCGCCGTCAGACCAAATCACCCCTTCCAGCATCGCCGGATCGAGCCATTCACCCACCAGATCGCCAAAGCGCTGGCGGAACTCGTCGAATTTGCTCTCTTCCAGCGACAGCCCGGCCGCCATGGCATGACCACCGAACTTCATCATCAACCCCGGATTCAGCGTATCCAACCGCTCCAGCGCATCACGCATGTGCAGACCGGCTATCGAACGGCCCGAACCTTTAAGAATGCCCTCACCGGCCGGTGCAAAGGCTATCACCGGGCGATGGAAGCGCTCCTTGATACGTGAGGCCAGAATCCCCACCACGCCCTGATGCCACTCCGGATGATACATTGCCAGCCCGTATGGCAAGGCGGTGCTGCTGCGCTCGAGTTCGTCGCACAGCTGCAGAGCTTCAACCTGCATGCCCTGTTCAATCTCACGCCGTGTCAGATTGAGCGCATCAAGATCGTTAGCCAACATACGCGCCTGGGCGATGTCATCACTCAACAACAAGGCCACGCCGATCGACATATCATCCAGCCGCCCGGCGGCGTTGAGCCGTGGCCCCAGCGCAAAGCCGAGATCGTTGGCCGCCAGTTGGCGCGCATCACGATTAGCCACTTCCAGCAGCGCCCGGATGCCCGGCCGGCATTTACCGGCGCGGATGCGGTTCAGGCCCTGGTACACCAGAATGCGGTTGTTGGCGTCGAGTGGCACCACGTCCGCCACCGTACCGAGCGCGACCAGATCCAGCAGTTCCGCCAGGTTCGGCATCGCCAGCGCACGTTGTTCGAACCAGCCGCTGTCACGCAGCCGCGCACGCAACGCCAGCATCAGATAAAAAGCCACACCGACGCCGGCCAGGGATTTGGAAGGGAACTCACAGCCGCGCAGGTTCGGGTTGACGATCGCTTCCGCCGCCGGCAGGGTTTCCCCCGGCAGGTGGTGGTCAGTCACCAGCACCTGCATGCCTTTGGCGTGGGCCACGTCCACTCCCGCATGGGAAGAGATGCCGTTATCCACCGTGAGGATCAATTCGGCACCGCGCGTCGCCGCCTGTTCGACCACTTCGGGACTCAGGCCGTAGCCGTCCTCAAAACGATTCGGCACCAGATAATCGACCGCACTGCCGCCCATGCTGCGCAGCGCCAACACCGTCAACGCGGTACTGGTGGCACCATCGGCGTCGAAGTCCCCCACCACCATGATGCGGCGACTCGCCGCCAGCGCCTGTTGCAGAATGCCAACGGCGGTGTCAATGCCATCCAACTGCTGCCACGGCAGCATGCCTTTGACGCTGCGTTCCAATTCCTGCTCAGCCTGAACGCCGCGCAGCGCATATAAACGGCGCAACAGCGGGTGCAGGCTGGCTGGCAAATGGCTGTCGTCCGTCGCCGCACGGCGGCGTAGTTGTGTTTTGATGCTCACCGGCGATTAACCACCGGTTTTGGTTGCGGTCTGATGCGCGTCCAGCATGGCGGCCATCTCTTTTGGCCCCTGATACCCTGGGATCATCATGCCGTTTTCCAGAATGATCGCCGGGGTGCCCTGAATACCGAACTGCACGCCGAGCGCATAGTGTTTGCTGATGTCGGTTTTACAGGTCGCCGGAGAAACCGCGTCGCCTTTCATGGCGGTATCGAAGGCCTTGGCCTTGTCGGCGGTACACCAGATTGACTGCATGTCTTTTTCGGCCTGGGAATTTAGCCCCTGACGCGGGAACGCCAGATAACGGACGGTAATGCCCAGATCGTTATATTCTTTCATCTGCTGGTGCAGCTTGTGGCAATAGCCACAGGTGATGTCGGTGAACACGGTGATCACGTGTTTCTGCTTTGGCGCTTTGTAGACGATCATCTGATCTTTCAGCGCTTCCAGCTTGCCGGTCAGCAGTTGGTTGGTGACGTTAACCGGCTCTTTGCCACTGACGTCGTACAGCGGGCCTTGCAGAATGTGTTTGCCGTCTTCGGTCACGTACAGCACGCCGCTATCGGTCAATACGGTTTTCAGGCCGTTCACCGGTGAAGGCTGCACGTCCGCCTGCTGAATGCCCAGGCTGCCAAGTGCTTTTTGAATTGCCGCGTCGTCGGCATGGGCCGCGCCGGTCACTGAAGCCACCAGCATAGAGAGCAGCATTAAACCTTTCTTCATTCTTCCAATCCTTTTGAACCCGGCGTGTCAGGCACGCGGGTGGTGCTGTTGATGTAGCTGTTTAAGTCTTTCGGTCGCTACATGCGTGTAAATTTGTGTGGTCGAGAGGTCGCTATGCCCCAATAACATCTGTACGACACGGAGATCGGCCCCATGGTTCAGCAAATGGGTGGCAAACGCGTGGCGCAACACGTGCGGCGACAGCCTCTCGCTGTCAATACCCGCTAGGATCGCATAGTGTTTGATGCGATGCCAGAATGTCTGTCGGGTCATTTGCTGGCTGCGGTTGCTGGGGAACAAGACGTCCAGCGCCTGGCCGTTGACCATCCACGGGCGGCCGTGCTCCAGATAATTTTCTATCCAGTACACCGCTTCTTCACCCAGCGGCACCAGTCGTTCCTTGTTGCCTTTACCTATCACCCGTACCACGCCCTGACGCAGGCTGACATCGCTGATGGTCAGCCCGACCAGTTCGGAGACGCGCAGCCCGGTAGCGTACAGCACTTCCAGCATCGCCTTGTCACGCAGCTCCAGCGGCTGATCGACACAGGGCGCCTTCAGCAGCGCATCGACCTGCGCTTCGCTCAAGTCTTTCGGCAGGCGCTGCGGCAACTTCGGCGAAGCCAGCAGTGCCGTGGGATCGTCGCTACGCATATTTTCGCGATACAGGTATTGGAACAGACGGCGCATGGCGCTCAGCAAACGTGCGGAGCTGGTCGCTTTATATCCTCCCTCCACCCGATCGGCGAGAAACGCCTGTAAATCCAGCGCCTGTGCCTGTAACAGCGAGGTATTTTGCTGATTCAGCCAGGCACCCAGCGCCTGCAAATCCAATCGGTAAGAGGCCAGCGTATTTTCTGCCAGATTACGTTCGAGCCACAGCGCATCCAGGAATTGCTCAATCAACGCACTCTCTTGCTGTTGCACGCGGTCCTCTCTTTGTTACGTTTATGCCACAGGCATTATGCCTTAAGCCGGGACAAATCGGGTATACTCGCTGCAATTCTACCTACGGCAATATAAACGGTTTACACATGAAGATTGGTCTGTTTTACGGCTCCAGCACCTGCTACACCGAGATGGCGGCAGAAAAAATCCGTGAGATTTTAGGTGAAGACCTGGTCGACCTGCACAACCTGAAAGACGTTTCCCCCAAGCTGATGGAAGAGTACTCCATCCTGATCCTCGGCATGCCAACCTGGGATTTCGGTGAGCTTCAGGAAGACTGGGAAGCGATTTGGCCACAGCTGACCACGCTGGATCTCCAGGGGAAAATTGTCGCCATGTATGGCATGGGCGATCAACTCGGCTATGGCGAATGGTTCCTCGATGCGCTCGGCATGTTGCACGATCACATTGCCCCACTGGGCGTACAGTTTATTGGCTTCTGGCCGATCGACGGCTTCGAATTCACCAGCCCGAAACCGCTAAGCGCCGACGGCAAACACTTTGTTGGCCTGGCGCTCGATGATGTGAACCAATACGACATGAGCGAAGAACGTCTGCAACAGTGGTGCGAACAGATCCTGCTGGAGATGGAACCCCTGCTGTAATGCCCGTGGGCGCGGTAGCCGCGCCCAGTCCGATGCTTATTTCCACAACCGGAAGCGGCTCTCCTCCGCGCCGGTTGGCGTTTCTCCGTTCAAGCGCGCCGGATCGGCCACCTGATACCAGTCCAATTTACGCGTCAGCAGCATAATTCCCGCCAAAATAGCGAACAACAGCCCTGCCCCCAGCACCAACGCGTTATCTTCCGACTGCAGCAACAGATACAGCACGCCATACAACATCAACAGACTGGCGGCGAACAGCGCCCCCCGCAGCCTGCCACGCAGTACCGCGCTGAGGTAAAAAGCGATCAACCCACTGCAGGCGATGCTGGCCAGCAGATAAGCGATGGCGAAGCCAAAATGCTCGGAGAATGCCAGCAGGATCAGGTAGAACAGCACCAGTGCCGTGCCGACCAGCAGGTACTGAATCGGGTGCACCCGCAGGCCGGTCAGGGTTTCGAACAGGAAGAACGCCATAAATGTCAGGCCGATAAACAGCACCGCATACTTCACCGCGCGTTCGGTCAGTTGATAGTGATCGACCGGTTCAATCAGGCTGGTGCTGAAGGTTGGCAACTTGTCTTCGCCAAGAATTTCGTCGTCGTAATGGAAAGCGCTGTTGATGTTGTTGGCAAACCAGGTGCTGCGCCAGCGGGCACTGAAGCCTTTTTCCGTCACCTTGCGTTCGTCCGGCAAGAAGTTACCGAGGAAATTCGGGTGTGGCCAATTACTCTGTAATGTCAATTCGCTGCTACGCCCGAGCGGTACCAGTGACAGGCTGCTGGTGCCAGCCAGCGTCAGGGTGAACTCGGCATCCAGCCCCGCTTTTTGCAATGCGGGCAGCGTCAGCGGTGCATGAATACCCTGAGGTAACACGTTTACCTGGGTACCCGGTTCAAACACCGTTTGAGACTCTGCGCTGCTAAGCGGCGAGATGCTCTTGATGCCGCGTGAATCGCTCAGCGAAACCAGCAGGAACGGCTGGCCAATCACGACATTGCTGCGCTGCAGGTCTGTCACATCCGGCTGGCCAAACTTCACCTTAAACTGCAACGGTCCCTGATAGACCTGAGTCTGGTAAATGCCCAGCTTGCGCACCTCCACGTTCGGCTTGCCGCTGACCTGCAACGTCTCGGGCAGCAGATAGCGATGATGCCGAACTATCTGCACCACCTTCTGCCCCTTGTCATCCGTCTTCTCTTCCCGCTCGCTGTAAGGGATGACGATCAGCGGCCCCAAAATGCGCTGTGCCCGGCTGGTGCTTTCACTGACCTGCCCAACCACGCTCTGGCGGTAGCCGCTGCGCTCATCAATCACATTCATTAACATCGTTACCGGGATAATCATTAAAATCATTAGTCCCAGCAGAGTGGTTATTTTCCAAAACAGTATCGATTTCATCATCGCCGCGCTCCATGTAGGTAATGGAGTCACGATAATGCCCTCGGGTGAAAGCAGAATGTGGTTATGTGAAGGGACGGTGAAGTCAGAGCGATAAGGTGAAAATAGCGGTCACGCCGTGCGGCTGACGGTTGCTCAACTGGATACTGCCACGGTGCAAGCGCGCCACTTCCTGCACAAAATTCAGCCCCAGGCCACTGCTTTTCGGCTTATCCGATCGGGCCAGAGAATAGAAACGCTCGAACACTTTATCCAGTGCATAATCCGGAATGCCGCTGCCGTCGTCACTAACGGTGACCTGATAGTGGCCCTCATGGCGCTCACCGCGCACTTTGATGGTGCCGCCAACCGGGGTGAAGTCCAATGCGTTGTCCAGCAGGTTGGTCAGCGCCTGGCTAATCAGCAGTCCATCGCCGTTCAGGGTGATATCTTCCACTCCTTCAACCTGTAGCAAAACGCTACGCCGCGCTGCCTGCGCCTCTTTGCCTGCCACAGCCTGACGCACCAGCGTCGCCATTGCCAGTGGCACAAGTTCCAGGACCGGCCGGCTCTCCAGCCGCGCCTGCACCAGCAATTTATCCACCAGTTGCTGAATGCGCGCACTCTGCTGTTCGATATTGGTCAGAAAACGCTGGGCGGTGGCTGCCGGCGGTTGTTCCTGCAACAGCTCTGCTGCGCCACGGATCGCCGCCAGCGGGCTTTTCAGTTCGTGGGTCAGGGTATGTACATACTGTTCGATGTAAGCCTTGCCCTCCAGCTTCACCCGCATGCTGTCCAGCGCCTGCGCCAACTGGGTCAATTCATGGCCGCCCATCTTCGGTAACGGCACACTTTTTCCCTGCGCCACACCGTCGGCGTAGTACACCAGCCGCCCAATCGAGCGGTTGATCCACCAGACAAAGCCCAGGCCAATCAGCAAGGCAATGCCCAACAGCAGCGCACCGGCCCACAGAATACGGCGTTCGCTGCGCTTGATCACCGGTACCATGGTGCTGTTCGGTTTACCGACGCTAAGCACACCGATAATTTTCCCCTGCTCCATGACCGGCGCGGCAACATACATCACCGAGCTGTTTTCATCCTGCGGATCGCTGCGCGTGCTGCGTGCGCCGTACTGGCCAAGCAGCGTCAGATAAACGTCATTCCAGCGTGAGTAGTCCTGGCCGAGCGCCTTGCCGCTGGAATCAAAAATGACCTTGCCGTTTTGATCGGTAAGATAAACGTGATATTCGCTGCGATCCTTGCGGATGCCGGCAATATTGGCGCCAATGGGGCGTTGATTGAGTTGAGAGAACGCCTGTGCCAGTTGCCCGTGCGCTACGTCGGCGCGCTGCATGTCCAGACGTGCAATCTGCGCCAGCAGGTTGGCAGTGTCCACCAGTGTGCCTTCGGTAGCGCGCCGCACGCCGGGTTTCACTTCCTGCACGAAAATGCTCAGTACGAAATAGCCCGCCACCGCCACAATCAGGAAGTACCCCAACAGCAGGCGCAGGCCTATTCTCATGGCTGGCGGCTCACGCTGTAGCCGAGGCCGCGATGAGTGTGGATCGGCGGTTCAGCGGGATCGATGGCGCGCAGCTTGGCACGCAACGTTTTGATATGGGTGTCGACGGTGCGATCCAGGCTTTCTTCGGCCAGCGCCCAGACGCTTTCCATCAGTTGCTGGCGTGAAAATACCCGGCCGGGCGCCAGCAACAGCGTTTTCAACAGCAAAAATTCGTAACGGGTCAGCAGCAGCGGCTGCTGATGGTAATGGATGGCCGCGGCCTGTTCGTCCAGGCTGAAAGGGCCGAATTGATACAGAGCCGGCTGCTGCAGGCGCTGCTGTTTTTGCAGACGGCGCAGAATAGTGCGCACCCGGGCGCTGACTTCTCGCGGGGAAAAGGGTTTGGCGACGTAATCATCGGCACCGATTTCCAACCCTATCAGGCGATCAAGCTCATCGCTGCGGGCGGTGAGAAATAAAATAGGCAAATCCGCCGACTGCGATAACAACCGGCGGCAGAGTTCAAAACCATTGATGTCCGGCAGACCAACATCGAGGATCGCCAGCGCAGGTGCCCCTTGCGCCAACGCCTGTAATGCCGGTTCACCGCGTTCGAACCAGCGCACCTGAAAGCCTTCGCTCTCCAGGGTATAAATCAGCGTGTCGGCAATGCTGGGTTCATCTTCCACCAGCCAGAGCGTCGGCTTCATCAGGGCTCCTCGTCATCACTGGCGGGCGGATACAGCAAGCGTTGGCGCAACTGCCGCCAGTCGGCTTTAGCCATGGAGTCGGAAGCCAGCCACAGCCGACGGCGCTTTTTGCCTCCCACCGGCTGTAACGTCAACAGAATGCCGTAACGTGGCATCCAGGGCTGCTTTAGCAGTTGCCACTCCTGCCCATGCCAACCCAGGCGTTGGTTCTCCAGCAGGCGCAGCTCACCCTGCCGCGACGCAATACGCTTTTGGCTGCGAATGCACTCAAACACCACCAGCGTCAGTAGCACCAGCCAGATCGGGCCATAGCCTTCCGGCCAGGGCGAAATCAGGATCAGCAGGATCAATACGCCATGTGTCAGCAGCGAAAATAACTGGGTGCGCCAGGAAATACGGACGTCACATCGCCACTGGGCCACGGTCTTTATTTCGCGTCTGGATCAGTGTCACCATTCTCTGCAGTTCACTGTCCTGCGGAGCGCCATGATTCATCAGCCAATTGAAGAGATCGGGATCGTCAGACTCCAGCAGACGGATAAACAGCGCTTTGTCTGTATCGTTCAACAGGTCATATTCATACTCGAAGAAGGGCATGATGGAGATGTCCAGCTCACGCATACCGCGGCGACAAGCCCAGTGGATACGTGCTTTGTTATTAATATCCATGTTGTTATGACTAACCTCTTTTCAGCGTGGCAACGCCATCGCAGGGTTCAACTGACACACTGTATGGCAACACCGGCGCGATATAATTCCATCAGCCAAAGATCTGTCTGCAAGGGTTACCCTTGGCCGCAAGCCTATAGAGTAACAATTTGACATACTCGCCGGGAAGGACGTTCTCGGTGTAAAGCGTAATAAAGCGCTAAATGTCAAAAAAAGCGCTGTCTGCGAGGCAAGCGTGAATAACAGTTTGCAAAGGCCGCCACCTCTTTTACCATGGGGCCAACACACCTTCAGGTAAGCTAAACGTTAAGCAGGATCTTACTATGGCGTATAAAATTCCATTTCCACCCCGTCAGCCTTCCGCTTCCTCCCATCTGCCCCTGACCCTGATCTCACTGGAAGATTGGGCGCTGGTGACATTGAACGGGCCGGACCGGGTGAAATACCTTCAGGGCCAGGTAACCGCCGATATCGAAGCGCTGCCGGCCGATAGCCACGTGTTGTGCGGCCACTGTGATGCCAAAGGCAAAATGTGGAGCAACCTGCGTTTATTCCATCGCGGTGAAGGCTTTGCCTATCTGGAACGCCGCAGCGTGCTGGATAGCCAACTGGCTGAAATCAAAAAGTACGCGGTATTTTCCAAACTCACCATTGCCGCCGACAGCGAAGCAGTGTTGCTGGGCGTAGCCGGTTTTCAGGCACGCGCGGCGCTGGCGGGCGTTTTCAACAGCCTGCCGGATGCCGAACATCAGGTCGTGCAGGACGGTGAAACTACCCTGTTGCACTTTTCACTCCCGGCAGAACGTTTTCTGTTGGTCACCACCGCCGCCGTTGCCGAACAGTTGGTCGACAAACTGCACGAGCAGGCCGAATTGAACGACAGCCAGCAGTGGCTGACGCTGGATATCGAAGCCGGCTACCCGGTGATTGACGCCGCCAACAGCGGGCAGTTTATCCCACAGGCCACCAACCTGCAGGCGCTGGATGGCATCAGCTTCAGCAAGGGCTGCTACACCGGTCAGGAAATGGTGGCGCGCGCCAAGTTCCGCGGGGCCAACAAACGGGCATTGTACTGGCTGGAAGGCAAGGCTGGGCGAGTGCCGCAGGCCGCTGAAGACGTGGAATTGCAGTTGGGTGAAAACTGGCGCCGTACCGGTACGGTGCTGAGCGCTGCCAGGTTGGCCGACGGCACGCTGTGGGTACAAGTGGTGCTGAATAACGATCTGGACGCCGACAGCAAGCTGCGGGTTCGCGACGATGCCACCAGTCAACTGGCCATCAAGCCACTGCCATACTCACTGGCGGAAGAGAAATAAAGAAGGGAGCAGTCAGAGCTTCCTGGTCTGTCTGCAATAGATTTCGCACTGCAGCCAACAACGCTGCAGTGCGAAAGATATCAGCGGGTATCAGACGTACAGATAAATCGCCATAAAGTGGCACAGGCTGCCACCGAGCACGAAACCATGCCAAATGGCGTGGCCGAAGCGGAAACGCTTCGATGCATAGAAGATCACGCCCAGGGTATAAACCACGCCACCGACCGCCAGCAGCGTCACACCGCCCAGCGCCAAACGAGTTGCCAACTGATAAATCACGATCAGCGACAGCCAACCCATGGTCAGATAGGTCACCAGCGAGAGCGCTTCAAACCGGTGTGCGAACGCCAGTTTGAACAACACGCCCAGCAGCGCCAAACCCCAAATTACCGCCATCAACCCCTTGGCCAACGGTGAGTTCAGCCCCACCAACAGAAACGGCGTGTAGGTACCGGCAATCAAAAGATAAATGGCGCAGTGGTCAAATTTTTTCAGCCAGTGCTTGGCTTTCTGGTGGGGAATGGCATGGTACAGCGTGGAGGCCAGGAACAGCAGGATCATGCTGCCGCCATAAAGGCTGTAGCTGGCGATGGCCGTTACGTCAGCGCCGGTGTCTACCGCCTGAACCAACAACAGTACCAGGCCGACAATACCAAAAACCAACCCTATACCGTGACTGATGCTGTTAGCGATTTCTTCCGCCCACGGATAGGCCGTGGCGGCCATTTTTTCAGTACCGGCTTTCACTACGCCCGTTTTTCCCATTGCACACAACCCCTCAAAACAGCCAACATTGTTCGAAATTACCGCAAGGCAGCTTAACTGAGAATAATTTCAGTGTACACGTGTACGCTAAAATAAAACTGTGTGTGCGTGTAACCATCGAAATCCCTCGCCCGCTGGTCTACAATCGTTCGGCTTCAACCCATCTACCATGAGGTTTACACCATGTCATCCGCTGTACCCGCGTTAGATTTCGGCTCCATGACCCAGGTCATCCAGTTCCTGATGGAAATCGACAAGTTGAAAAGCGTGCAACGCCGCACCAAAGTGCTGGGCACCCAACGCCAGGAAAACTCCGCCGAACATAGCTGGCACTTTGCTATTGCCGCCATGAGCCTGGCCCCTTACGCCAGTGAAGGCGTAGATATCCAACGCGTGATCCAGATGGCGCTGCTGCATGACATCGTTGAGATCGATGCCGGTGACGTGCTGGTCTACGATCTGGCGGCCCGCGCAGCGATCCATGATGTGGAAGTGGCGGCGGCACGCCGGTTGTTCGGTATGCTGCCGGACTCTCAGCGCGAGTATTTCACCGCTTTATGGCAGGAATATGAAGATGGCGAGAGCGCCGACGCGCGCTTTGCGCTGGTGCTGGATCGCACCATGCCGATGCTGATGAACCTGCACAACCAGGGCCAAAGCTGGGTAGAGAACGGTATCAGCCTGGAGCAGGTATTGGCGCGTAACACTACCATCGCCGATGTTCACCCGGAGTTGTGGAAGTACCTGCTGCAACACCTGCAGGACGCACAACGCAAAGGCTGGCTGAAATAACAGCGTTGCTATTGTGACAGGCCGGGTGATCCCTTCACCCGGCACGCCTTTCATAACGGCTTGTGTGCCGTTTCCTTCGCGGCAATCACTGCCCAAAGTGTGATTAGCAGTGCCAGCACCACATAGGCCGAAATAGCCAGCGTGCTGTCGTAAGACTTGAACAATGAGGCGATGATCAGCGGCGCAAAGCCACCACCGATAATACCTGCCAACGTATAAGCCAACGACGACCCCGCATAACGCACCCGGGTTGGGAATTGTTCGGTGATAAAGGCCGCCTGCGGGCCATACATTGCCGCATGGATCAACAGACCGACCACCACCGCCAGGCAGATCAGCACCGGCTGGCTGCTGTCGAGCAGCATAAAGAACACAAATGCCCAAACCATCGCCGCCAAAGCCCCACCGATATACACCGGCCGACGGCCAAAACGATCGGACAGTGCGCCGAACATCGGCACGGTAATCGCGTTACCGATCGCCCCCAACATGGTGGCAGCCAACGCCACCGGGCGCGGCAGGTTCAATACCGTAGTGACGTAGGTCAGGGTAAAAACCACCACCAGCGCATACAGCACGTCGGAACCAATACGCGAACCTCCGGCGATCAACAGCGGACGCCGATGCTGGGTGAAAACTTCGCGGATTGGTGAATGGGTAACGTCCTTCGATGCCTCCAGTTTCAGAAACGCCGGCGTTTCCCCCACGCCACGGCGTAGCCACAGGCCAAACACCACCAGTACCAGGCTAAGCAGGAAGGGAATACGCCAGCCCCACTGCTGGAAATCCTCCGCCGTCATCGCCACCGTCACCAGCGTGATAAGCCCGGTGCCGATCAGCGTTCCGCAGGAAGGGCCAACCTGAGCAAAGGAGGCGTTGCGTCCTCGCTGATGAGGCTTGCCGTGCTCCATCGACAGCAATACCGCCCCCGCCCATTCGCCCCCCAGCGCAATTCCCTGAATAAAGCGCAGCGTCACCAACAGCAACGGACTCCAAATTCCCCAGCTGGCATAACCGGGTAGCAACCCCATCAGCGCGGTTGTCACCCCCATGATCACCAGCGTGGTCACCAATACAAAACGCCGTCCCAGCACGTCACCCAGATGACCAAAGACGATACCGCCAATCGGCCGCGAAACATAACCCACCGCGTAAGTGGAAAACGCCAAAATGGTGCCCACCAGCGGATCGAAAGAGGGGAAAAATACGTGGTTGAAAATCAGCGCCGCCATGATGTTGTAGACGGTGAAGTCATACCATTCCAGCGCGGTGCCAATCGAACTGGCCGCCGCCAGCTTGCCGGTGTTTGGCGGATGGGCGGTAGCCTCGGCAGTGGACGCTTCCGCGATTGACGGCTGTGTGGTTGAAGTGCTCATGATGAAAGCTCCTGTGTGGTCAGTTGCCAGCCAAGGGCATAATGCAGGGCATCGGCGGCGGGGATTTTCAGTTGGCTACAGGCCAACTCACTCAGCCGCTGTCCGGCTTCGGCGCTGCTGCTTTCGATCAGCATCATCGGCAGTAACCGGCGGTTCTCCCGCGACTCTTTCGGCAACGGGGAACTTAGTTCAGCGTCCGGCGACAGCAGGCTACTGCGCACAAAACCGGGCAGTTCGGCCAGTTGGCTCCCCAAATGCTTGATGCAGGCCTTCAGCACTTGCGGCTGCGCCGGTTCGAGGGGAAGGATAACCAGATGGCTGCCGCAACCCTGACCGGTCACCGCCTCCACCGCGCAGACACGACGCATCGGATCGCGCATTTTATCGAGACTGGCGACCGACCAGGGGGTCTGTTCGGTAAACGCGGCGCGGTAGGCCGCCGAGGTAAAGCTGGCCAGGGATTCGGTTTTATACAGTCCGAGGTATTTGCGTCCGCCCTGTAGTGCCTGATAACGCGTACCCGACAAGAAACCGGGCACCCGCACTCGCTCTTCCACGTGCTCGCGGTCGTACCACTTATTGAAATCCGCCTCGTCCTGCGCGGCGACATCTGTTGCGACAAACAGCATTCCGTTTGGGGAACCGGTCATGGGTACTCTCCTGTTAGTTCAAAGTAAGGCGGGGTCGTCCCCACCGGAAAATCACGCCTCGGCGAGGCAGCGTTCGATCGCCAGCGCCCAGCCCAGCAGCGCCTCGTCCTGCAGCGGCAGCCCGGCCACCATCAGCCCCACAGGAGCCGTATCACCTCGTTGACAGGGCAGCGACAGCGCACAACCATCGAGGAAGTTGATCACCGAAGGGTTACGCAACGCGGCACCGTTGATACGGAAATAGGCGTCTTCATCCTCCTGCAGTTCGGCAATGGTCGGCGCAACGAAGGGCAGGGTTGGCATCAACAACGCGTCAAATTTTTCCACTGCCGCGGTCACTCGCCGTTGCCAATCGGCACGCTGCATCCGCAATTGCTGCAGATCCTGCTCATCGAGCAACTGGCCGCGACGAATACGTGACAGCACCCGTGGGTCATAGTCTTCGGCATGTTCGGCAATCAGCGGCTGGTGCCAGCGCCAGGACTCCAGCGCGGTGAAACCACCGGCGGCGTTGATCGCTGCCAGCTCGGCGAACTCATGACAGGGAATAAATTCAATCTGCGCCCCGGCCTGCACCAGCCGCTCCACGCTGAGATGAAAGGCGGCGGTGACTTCCTCATCCAGGCCATCCAGCACCAGCGTTTGTGGCACGGCAAAGCGCGCCTGACTCAGCGTTTTCTGCTGCGGGTGCAGCGGCTGCTGGGCAATCACCGTATCCAGCGCGATGCAACCGGCAACGTCATGGGCAATCACGCCAATTGAATCCAGTGAGGGTGACAAGGGCAGCAAACCACGACTGCTGATGCGCCGGGCGGTAGGTTTATAACCGGTCAGGCCACAGAAGGCCGCCGGAATACGTACCGAACCACCGGTATCGCTGCCTATCGCGCCAAAGCACATGCCGTCAGCCACCGCAACCGCCGCACCGGAAGACGAACCACCGGGAATACGGCCAGCAGGGCGATCCCAGGGATTGGCGGGCGTGCCGTAGTGGGGATTAATGCCAAGCCCCGAATAGGCAAACTCGGTCATGTTGGTTTTGCCGATCACTACCGCGCCAGCCTGCAACAACTGCGCCACCACTGCAGCGTGGTTGTTGGCTACCGGCGCATCGGCCAACACCCGCGAACCGGCAGCGGTGGCCTCCCCGGCGACATCAAACAGGTCTTTGACCGATACCGGCACACCGTCCAACGCCGACAGGGGCTTACCCGCCGCACGCCGTCGATCGGCAGCCAATGCCTGCTGCTGTGCCCAGTCGCTATAAACATGAGTAAAAGTGCGTGCGCCCTCCCCCTGTGGGTCGGCGATTTGCGCCAGAGCGGTGGCGGTCAGTTGCACAGCAGTGAATTCGCCACTGGCCAATCCGGCGGCAGCCTGCGCTAAAGTCAGTTTTTTCATCACGCCACCACCGGCAGTTCTATGCTGCGATAACCGTGGCTGATGGTACGTCCCAGCACTTCGTCCACCAGTTCCATACGGAATTCGACCGCCGGACGGATACCACCAATCGCCGCGACCGTGCCACAGGCCATCGCCAGGCCATCTCGCGGCTGCGGGACCGTCAGCCCGCCCTCCGGCACCTGCTGACCACTCAAATAGCGATCCAGCAGATCGCCGGGAGTACGCAGACTGGCAAGGTAACCCTGCTGATAAAGCCGGAACTCACCGTTTTCTTTGATCCAGGATCGCAGGATCAATGAATCCCAGTGAGCAATCACTTCCCGTAGTGGCCAGGCGGCGCGGGCTACCGGTTTGACGCAGATTTGTTTGGACAGCGCGACGCTGTGCGCCTCCAGTTGGCGATCGGTATGATCTGAGGCCAGCGAAACAAACACTTCCCCCTGATGAGTGAAGATCAAAGGCTCCGCTTCGCCGGAGCTGGCATTGCCGATCACTTCAATGCAATCGCTCTGACTGAGCTGATTAGCCGCCACCCGATAAAATAGCGGGACTGCACTGGGTTGGGGCACGCCCAGTTCGGCCAACTCCCTAATATGGTGCAGAATGGCCTCGCGATCGCGGCCGGTCCAGCCGGCGATCACCAAATGATCAATCTCAACATCCAGCACCCCGGCCCCGCTGGATTCAGGTAAAGTGAAGGTCAGTCTCATGGCGTTTGTGTCCCTTTAGTTAAAATACTGTGAAATTTCACTATATCTTTAGCTACCAAATAAGCGATTTCCATGCCATGTTTTTGTGTACTATGTCTAAAAACTTTCTTCTTGCAGGAGCAGAACGTGATGAGCCTTGACGCAGAGAGCCAGGAACTCCCGACGGCAGAGGAAGCCGGAATGTCACTGAATGAACTGGCCTATCGGCGCTTTAAGCAGGCATTGGTGACGTTGAGTTATAAGCCTGGTGAATATCTCAATACCGCGCAGGTAATGAGTGAGCTGGATATGGGCAGAACGCCAATCAATCAGGCAATCCATCGGCTGGCCAATGAAGGGTTGTTACAGGTGATCCCGCGTAAAGGAGTGATGGTTTCGCCGCTGTCGATGGATGACGCACTGGAACTGATTGAAGTCCGACTGGCCAATGAAATGCTGTGTATGCGGCTGGCAAGCAAGCGAATTACCGAACCACAAGTCGCCGCACTGACGGCCCTCAATCAACAAATTGAAGTCGCCAGCCAGCGCCGTGACCGGGTGCAGATGATGACGCTGGACCACCAGTTCCACCAGCAGCTGGCGCAGATCGCCGGGAATAATATGCTGGCGGACATCCTGAGCGTGCTGCATGCCAGGGCGCAACGCTTTTGGGCCAGCACGCTGTCACGCGAAGGTCATATGCGAGAGGTGATCGAAGAACATCGAGCCATTATCGCTGCACTGGCCGCACAGGATGACGACGCAGCCGCCAATGCAGCAGAGGCGCACATTCTGTCTTTCCGCAGCGCGCTGCTGCATGAGGGCTGATTGGGTAGAGATAACGCCAAAGCAAAAACCCGGTGAGTCTAAAGCTACCGGGTTTTAAACGGCAGGATAAATACTGGCAGGTGAGGAGTTTTACTCTTCGAGCTCTTGGCCTTTCAGCATGGCGGCGCGCAAGACCGCGTTCAAACGTTTCTGGTAACCTTTACCCGGCCTCTGAAGCCACTCCAGAATATCAGCATCGATCCTGACGGTTTTTGATACCTTCATCGGTTTGTAGAACCTTCCTTGTAACGCAGTCCCCCACTTCTCATCGCTAAGTGTGGGCGCATCACTGTAGTCAATGTCGACGTCTGGCATAGCACTCAATGAAGCTATTTGCGCTTTTTGCACCTCCGTCAGGGGAGGAAGCACGCTATGTTGCACATTCCTAACCAAATTTTTTCGCTTCATATTTTCCCCTTTCTTTAACATCCGCTTTGCGGGCTGAAATGATACGGATAATCTCTATACTGTCACCGTCCACATCAACCTCTCGCGTGGTATGCGCCACCAGCAATATCAGGCAACCACCGACCATGCCAATGGTTTGCCAGCGCTCTTCGCCACCATCAATGCGCTCAATCACGGCTAGCTGGTTTGGGTCAGAAAAAACATGCTGCGCCAGCTCAAAGCTTATGTGATGTTTCGCCAGATTACTTTGGCTTTTTCTTTGATTCCATTCAAAAGAAACATACATTTTTGTAACTACAAATTGGTTGTTATTTAAACAATAATTACACCCAATAATACCTGAAGTCAAAAGGATACTCGCGGAACTGTGGCTAATGAGCCATCAACGACCGCCGGCGGCCTCGATAAAGCTGCCGGTGACGTAAGAAGCGGCATCGGACAGCAGCCAGGCGATGATTTCTGCCACCTCTTCCGGGGTACCGCCGCGTTGCATCGGCAGGCTGCTTTTTACCCGATCAACGCGCCCAGGCTCGCCGCCGCTGGCATGCATTTCGGTATAAATAAGCCCCGGCCGCACCGCGTTGACGCGAATGCCCTGCGCCGCCACCTCCAACGCCAGTCCGGTAGTTAGCGTGTCCACCGCCCCTTTAGAGGCGGCATAGTCGATGTATTCGCCCGGTGCGCCTAAGCGTGCTGCAGCGGAAGAGACATTGACGATCGCCCCGCCCTGGCCGCCATGACGATGCGCCATGCGCTTTACCGTCTCGCGGCAACAGAGAAAATAACCGGTAACGTTGGTGCTCAGCACCTTGTTGATGCGCTCGGCGGTCAGTTGCTCAATGCTCGACTGCTGAAACAGAATACCGGCATTGTTGACCAGTGCGTCAATAGGCCCGAGGGTGGCATCCAGTTGGCTAAACATCGCCTGTACCTGGCTTTCATCGCCAATATCGGCACGCAGCGCCAGCGCCCGGCCGCCCAGTGATTCTATCTCCGCGACCACCTGTTGCGCCGCAGCTTCATTCTGCAGATAGTTAACGCCTACCGCATAACCCTGACGTGCCAGCAGTAGCGCCGTAGCGCGGCCAATACCCCGACTGGCACCGGTGACCAATGCAACTTTAGTCATGTTGTTCCTTTCTTTGATTGGGAAGTCATAACCGGTAACTGGCGCTCAGCAAAGCTACCTCAGCCACCTTCTTCAACAGAGTATAGATATCCATGCTGCAGAATATCCAAGGGTATTTTTCCACTTGTTGCCCTTATTAAAATAAACCTTATAACTGCACCAAACGACGCAGTTGTTTTTTAATCCGTGGCTTTAAGCTTTTATAAAAAATCAGGGACTGCGCATGCTGAATATGCGGCAAGGGAGAGGAAATCTGGACGGGATGATTACCCCCTTGCGCGCCAACGTCGGAAGGCAGTATGACCAACACCAACAATAAAATTGCGCCTGTACAGGTAACCGCCATTGAAAAGTTGTCGACACGCATTTTTCCTACCCTGATGATTTGTGCAGGAATCAGCGTACTCGAAATATATCGACGCTCCCTTAACGCCAAATTAATCCCAGATTAAGGTTTGCTTAAGAACGATGGTGCAAAAAGGATGACGCCGTTGTCTTCCCATGAGGGTTGTAGTTATATAGCCGCCAGCGTCGTGACATAAACCGGATACCCCGTGAACATATTGTTAGTGGAAGACGATCTGCAATTGGGCAAGGCCCTGTGCCGGGCACTAGAGCTGGCGGGTTTTGAGCTATGCTGGGTGCGGCTGGTGCATGATGCTCAAACCAGGCTCTCACAGGGCAGTTTCGATTTAATGCTGTTAGACCTTACCCTGCCAGACGGGGATGGATTAAAAAAACTGGTCGAGTGGCGGGCCGCCGGACAAAATATCCCGATCATTATTTTGACCGCACGCGACCGTATCGAAAGCCTGGTCAATAGCCTGGACTCCGGCGCGGACGACTTTCTGGCCAAACCTTTCGCCTTGCCTGAGTTGATATCCCGCGTGAAGGCGGTGAACCGCCGCATGGCCGGGTTTGCCTCCCAAACCTGGAGCCTGGGCAATCTGTATCTGGACCCAATTAATCACCAGGTGACGCTGGATGACGAACTTCTGCTGTTATCGAAAAAGGAGTATCGGCTGCTGCATGAACTGATGCGCTGCGCCGGCACCGTGGTGCGTAAAACCGCACTGGAGCAGAGTCTGTTCGGCCATGGCGACAGCGTGGAAAGTAATTCTCTGGAGGTGCATATGCATAACTTGCGGCGCAAGATTGGCAAGGAAAAAATTATCACCGTGCGTGGCATCGGTTATTTATTAAAAAAAGAGACTCTGGGATGATAAGTTTTAAATCCTTTTTTATGCGCACCATTATTTTCCAGGTTTTAGCTATATTATTGCTCTGGGGCGCATTGATTGGTTGGGTAAAATATTCATATTATCCCGATGCGGAAAAGTATTTAGATAATCAGCAACGCATTGTCGCCCGGGGTATCGCCAATATTCTTGATAAGACAGATGTTACCAACCGCAGTTATCTTGAGGTGATTAAAGATATCGAAGTCATGTATATCGACTCGATCAAAAACGGCATGCAGGATGAAATAGACTATCGCCCGCTATTTGTGGTTTACGATAGCAACAACCAAATGCTTTACGCCTCACCGTCACAGGAAAAACCGCTGTTCCTGCCGCCGTCGGTGCTGTCCGGCACCATCAGCTACGCCAATGTGAAGTGGCATATTGCCGGCAGTTGGAGCGATAAACAGCAATTTAGAGTGATCGTCGGCGAATCCTTTGACAACCGCACCACTATTTTCGGCAATCCGGCGGAAAGCACCGCGATCCCGCTGTTGGTCACCCTGGCAGCCATCATTGTCACTTTGCTGTTTACCGCCTATCTCAGCCTGCGGCCTCTGCGGCAAATTGCCAGAATGATCTCTGACCGCAAGCCCGGTACTCTGTCGCCGATCAATGCGGCCGAACAATATCAAGAAATCCGACCAATCGTTTTGGAAATCAATAAGCTGATGTCGCGCATCGATGCTGCCAACCAACGTGAAAAGCGTTTTATGGCCGATGCGGCGCATGAGCTGCGCACCCCGATCGCCGCCGTACTGGCACAGCTGCACCTGTTGACCCAGGTGGCGGATAAAACCGAACGTCAGGAAATCATTGAAGACATGCAGCAAGGGTTGGATCGCGCCGCATCGCTTTCGCGCCAACTGATTGATCTGGCCAAACTGGAGTCGGAAGACTTCCCACTGAAGATTGAAACGGTGAATATCCACGCGGAAATCGGCAAATGCATTGCCCAGCACGTGCCCTATGCGCTGGAGAAGAATGTCGAACTCTCGCTGGATGGCAGTGAAAATGTGATGATTGATACCGATCGTCACTCGCTGATTACCATTTTTACCAACCTGTTGGAAAACGCCATCAAATACGCGCCTGACGGTGGCCGAATCGAAGTCAACATCCGTTCGCTATCGCCACTGGGTTGCTATATTACTGTGCGAGACAATGGCCCCGGTATTAACCCTGAATACCACAAACGGTTATTCGAACGTTTTTATCGCGTGCCAGGTACTCTGCAGGTCGGCAGCGGTCTGGGGCTGGCGATTGCCAAAAATCTGGCGGATAAAATCGGTGCGCAACTGCGGGTAGCCGAAGGGCTTGATGAACGCGGCATCGGGTTTGTTATTGATCTACCGGAGAACTATCTGGTGTCATCGGAGAGTTAAGCCAACATCGCCCAGCCAATTTTACTGCAACGGCATCCGCTTGATTTGCTGTGGCAAACAAATGGGCAAACTGCGGTTTGCCCATAAATATAAAAATAGCTATCCGGCAATGCGGACCACCGAGCGGACGTCGCTTTTCTTGTTCAGATCCCACACTTCCGCGATCTCGGATAAGCCATGCTCCTGAGTCTCGACCGAAATCTGCCCGGTGGCCGCCAACGCCAGGATCTCACTGGCATATCTCTGCATCTCAGCCGCCGATGGGAAATTTCCGGTGCCGCTACCCATAATCTGCAGTTGGTTACTGCGCAATACTGCCGCCGGCAAACAAATGTCCGGCCCGGCCATCGACCCAACATTGACCAAGCGAATACCGCGCCCCCCGGCGTAGGAAGACAGGTCGTGGTTGTTCAGCGTGGCCAGCAGCGCTTCGGTCGCCGTACCCCAGATGTAATCGACTATCACCTGATATCCGTTCGGCCCTGCGGCAGCAGCGAAAGCCTGGGTTAACACATCCCCTTCCAAACTGAGATCCACCGTAGCATCGACATCCAACGTATCCAGCACGCTCTGCCGACGGCCGGCTGCAACAATGCGCCCTGCACCCGCCTGACGAGCCGCCGCTACCGCCAGCTTGCCCGAGGTGCCGGTCGCGCCAATAATCAGTACCGTTTCACCCGCCTGAAGCTCGGCACGCCAGTGCAGCGGCAGCCAGGCAGCGAATGCCGGGTTGATCAAGGCGGCGGCGGTAGCATCATCCACACCAGCCGGTACCGGCACGGTCCAGGAAGCGACGGTACGCTCAGCCAGAGCACCATGCGGCTGTCGGAAAGAGGCGAAATAAACCCGCTGGCCGTCCGGTGTAAAACCAACGCCATCGGTTCCGGGCACGATCGGCAACGCCTTCGGGCTGGAGTAATGGGTTCCCGCCACCATGGCGCGATCCAGTTGTTTGATACCGGCTACGCTCACCTCGATCAGCGTCTCCCCTTCCCTGGCTACCGGCTCATCCACATTACCCGCCACCGGCGCTTGACCTAACACGTTGACAATTGCAGCTCTCATCATTATTGCTCCATATATCGTTCGGGTACCCTGCGGCGACAATAGAAAAGGACACTGCATAATGCAGTGTCCCCTGATAGTACGCTTTGCCGAACGTGTTATTGATATTGCCTAAAATCAGAACCGCCAGGTCACGGACATGTTGCCCTCTAACGAATTGCTGCCCTGACGGAACAGCTCGCTGGAAAGGCCGGCCCCGACGGAAACATCTTTAGTAAGCTGATATTGCACACCCGCCTGCGCGGCCAATCCATCACGACCGGCCAACTTGCTCTTGCTATCAAAAGCGGAAGCGTCATAACCGACGAATTGAGCACGCTGAGTGACACTGTTGCTCAGCAGCTCATGCTGCCAGCCAAGGCGCAGGGTGGCGGACAAAGCCTGTGGCCCCTGGTACAACGCTTCTATGCCCAGCGTGCTTTGCAGTGAATCGGCATAATGGCCTTTAATCTGCATCGGCAAGGTACCAGACCCGGACTCTTTAATTGTACGATGCTTGCTGGCGGTATAATCCAGCGCGGCTACCGGGCCGAAGCTGAACGACTCGGTTAACGCAAAATGATAGCCGCCGCCCAGGGCTAATGAACCGTTCCACGACGTCCAGTCGCTCTTGCTGGTGCCACTCACGCCGGCAACATCAAACTGACGCTTCATATGATTATCCTCAGCCCCTACACGACCCAGGCCATAGGCAAACGGCCCGGCCATGGGATCCTGCGCGAAGCTGAACTGCAGACCGACATCAAATGACGTGCTGTGTGCACGCGCCCGATCGGCGCTTTTGGCATTGACCGTTTGCCCGCCAACCGCCGCGTGGAAGCCGGTTGTCAGCCCCGGCACCAGGACATTGCGTTTCTCTGCGCCGAACAGCACGCCATAACGCGATGCGTTGTAACCGGTGATGTTGGCCGCATTACGCTGCCAGGTGCCACCGCCGTAAGGCAGGGCAAAACTGATCCAATCCTGCTCGTCGCCCATTGGAGCCAACGTCAAATTGCGCTCCGGCGCCGTCAACGCTCGGGTTAATTGGCGTTCGCGATCGAATGACGCCTGGATCAGGCTGTTATAGGCCGACGGCTCCAGCTGCGCCAAAGCGCCGCTCACCTGCTTGCCATCAGGGGTGGAAAAATCCAGCGCGGTCAGCAACGGTCGCATATCATTACCCGCCGTCGCCGCCGCACGGGCCAACGCCAGCCCGACGTTTCGCTCATTAGCACTTTGCGCATACTGGCTATAGGCAGATGCACCACGGGTCGCACTGATTTGATATTCTCCAGCCGCCAATGGCGCTGTACTGAAACTCAGCGTCGGTGACTGCGTCTGCACGCTGACTTGATCGAACTCGCCGCTGACCTGTCCCAGTTGCAGCAGCGAAGCGCTGTTCAACTGCCAGTCTGAGGCATACCAGCCTTTTACCGGCATCAGCGTCAGGGCACCGTCCAGACTGGATGTGCCACTGATTGACACCTGATCTCCGCGCCCCAGACTGTCGAACATCAGTTGCAAACGCCCCTGTGGCCCCTGCTGGTAATCACCAATGATAGCAACCTGGCCAAAAGGTGAACCGGTCGTCAGCAAGCCATTATTGGTGAACAACCCGGCATCCGACAGCTCATAACGGCTATTGCCTGCCAACTGGGCCCCCGGCTCAATATCCACGCTATACACCTGATGCTCGCCATTCAGGGTGGTTTTGCCCCCTTCGGCCACCAGAGCCAAATTATCCTTGCCGCGAATGTTGCCGTTATAGGTGAAGTCGAAACCGCTATCCGCCAGCGCGGTCACCTGCCCCACCCCATCCGGTTGCAGACCGAAGGTTAAGCGGGTGAGACGCGCCTGATTATTTTCGTCCCATTGCGCATAATCAGAAATAATATCACCCTGAATATCGGCGCCGCGCATCACGTTAATCGCGCCGGCCAGCGCATTCACCGACTGGTAAATAGCCGCTTTGGCCCCCTTTAACGAGCCGGTGATATCGAAACTGGACACCAATGGTCCTGCCATGTCTTCGGACTGATCGGTGCCACCCACCAGCCAAATATATGAACCCCGATATTCACTCTCATTGCCCAGCAGGTTGTTGCCGAAATCCAACCGGGCGGCGACGCCTTCTTTGCCGGTCGCCTCCAGGCTGCCGCGCTGGATAATCCTGTGGTTATCTCCGTAGGCCACCAATAAACCGGTGCCGTAATCACCGTTGGCCTGCACTCGGGTACCCGGTGCGATGGTCAGCGTATTGCCCGCACCGTCAACCCGAATACCGGCGGCGGCAACGCCGTCGGCCAGTAAGTCACCGCGTTGCTCCACCCGGTTATTACTGCCGTAAATATGCAACCCGACACCGCGGGCGGCGGTATTGGCCTGGCCGTCGAGATACGCAGTGCCTGCGACATTGCGCGCGAAATACCCCTGTTGGTTAACCACATTCAGACCGCTGCCATACACAGAGCGACCAAAGAAATTACGACGATCGATGTCGTACCCCATGTCTTGCAACACCGCCAGTTCGGCTTCCATCATGGAAGTGTAGTTGCGGTAGTCTTGATGGCTCATCAGACTGCGGTCCAGCTCACTGTGGGACATGTAATCATCATCCAGACTGCCATCCTCAAAAAGGATTCGCACAGGAACTCCCGGCATAGCACCGGCCAGCACCTCTTTGACGTGACTGCCGGCAAAATAGCCCTGGTCTTTGCGCACGTCAAAGCCTGAAGGATCGTCCGGCCCCTCGCATCCTTTGCATAAAATAGCCTGCCCTGGCCGTGCCGGATTACCGTTGTCGTCAAACAGGTGTGATGTCCAGCTGCCCTGCGTCGGACCGAACTGGGTCACGCCATCATCCGGCACGCCGGCGCTGGTGCTAATCCCTAACGCATGGGCAAGCTCATGAAATAGGGTGACTTCCAGATCAAAGCGGGAATCGGTCGGGACCTGCGCAGGCGCGGCTTGTACCGGGGTAAAGTTCAGTTTACCGATGCTGACGAAGGCGTGAGCGCCACTGTCCAACTCACCCGCATCCTGCCCTTGCAATACCGCCTGAAGTTGGGTCAGGCTGAAAGGAGCTTCGCTAACATCAGGGCTCAATGCTCCGGCATTCTGTTCATCAAAAGTACCGATATTGATCACCCCGGGCAATTCGCCGGGCTTGGGTTTAATGATATCGGCCCAGCGCTGCGCCGCACTGATCACCTGGGCCTTTTGTCCGGCATCCAGTGTCCAGGATGAGCGCTGAGGCCCATCCTCACCCGTAAAATAACTGCCGTCGGAGGGAGCGTAAAAATTCAGTTTAAATACCGTTTGCCCGCTGTGATTGCGGACTTCATAACTCTCAACTGCCTGCGCGGAACAGAAGGGTAAAGCCGCCATGATTGCGATAGCCAACCTTTTCATAGAGCACTCCTTGTGAGTCAATCTTCCCTGCAAAATATTTTGCTGAGATCAATTTAACCACCAGGGTTTAAACGGAAAGTAAACCGAGCCGAGTCTTAACCCGGATTGAAAAAAAACGACGGGCAATAGCAATAAAAATTAAAAAACAGCAATTAATCAATAATATAAACAAGAACACTCTTAGGTGTTTCGCGCAAAAAAAAGCAGCGCATGATGCGCTGCTCTTGATACTCCATCGACAGAGGAGCTTATTCGTATTCGCTCATCGGCACGCAGGAACAGAACAAATTGCGGTCGCCGTACACATCATCCAGACGCTTCACGCTCGGCCAGTATTTGTTCTCACGCACACCGGCGATAGGGAACACAGCCAGCTCACGGCTGTAGGCATGCTGCCAGTCGCTGACCAGTTCCGCCTGAATGTGCGGCGCGTTCACCAGCGGGTTGTCTTCCAACGGCCATTCACCTTTTGCCACCCGATCAATCTCGCTGCGGATAGCCAGCATCGCATCGATAAAGCGATCCAGCTCCACTTTGCTTTCCGATTCGGTAGGTTCAACCATCAGCGTGCCCGCTACCGGGAACGACATGGTCGGCGCATGGAAGCCGTAGTCAATCAGGCGCTTGGCAATATCCATTTCGCTGATGCCGGTCTCTTCTTTCAGCGGACGAATGTCGAGAATACATTCATGCGCCACGCGGTGATCGCGACCGGTATACAGCACCGGGTAAGCGTCCTTCAGGCGGGTCGCAATGTAGTTGGCATTAAGAATTGCCACCTGGCTCGCCTGTTTCAGCCCTTCCGCGCCCATCATGCGGATATACATCCAGCTGATTGGCAGAATAGAAGCGCTGCCGAACGGCGCAGCGGAAACCGCACCCTGCTGAGTGAGCACACCGTCGATCTGCACTACGCTGTGGCCTGGAACGAAGGGTGCCAAATGCGCTTTAACGCCGATTGGCCCCATGCCTGGACCGCCGCCGCCGTGCGGGATACAGAAGGTTTTATGCAGGTTAAGGTGTGAGACATCCGCACCGATATAACCTGGCGTAGTGATGCCCACCTGAGCATTCATGTTGGCGCCGTCGAGGTACACCTGGCCGCCGAACTGATGAACGATTTGGCACACTTCACGGATAGTTTCTTCATACACGCCGTGGGTCGACGGGTAAGTCACCATGATACAAGACAGCGCTTCACCCGCTTGCTCTGCCTTGACGCGCAGATCGTGCAGATCGATGTTGCCGTTCTTGTCGCAGGCCACCACCACCACGCTCATTCCTGCCATTTGGGCAGAAGCCGGGTTAGTACCGTGTGCGGAACTTGGGATCAGGCAGATATGACGGCCGGATTCGTTACGGCTTTCATGGTAATGGCGGATCGCCAGCAACCCGGCATATTCACCCTGCGCGCCGGAGTTAGGCTGCATGCAAACCGCGTCGTAACCGGTCAATTGCACCAGCCACTGTGACAACTGGCCGATCATCTGCTGATAGCCTGCAGCCTGCTCTGGCGGGCAGAACGGGTGCAGCTCGGAGAATTCAGGCCAGGTAATCGGGATCATTTCCGCCGCGGCGTTCAGCTTCATGGTGCAAGAACCGAGCGGGATCATCGCCTGGTTAAGCGCCAGATCCTTGCGCTCCAGACGGTGCATATAACGCATCATCTCGGTTTCGCTGTGGTAACTGTTGAATACCGGGTGAGTCAGGATTGGATCCTGACGCAGCATGCCCGCCGGGATCGACTGGCTATTTTTGCTTACCGCCGCGTCCAGAGCGTCGATGTCCAGACCGTGATTGTCGCCCACCAGCAGGGCGAACAAAGTCTGCACGTCTTCACGTGAGGTGGCTTCGTCCAGCGTGATACCCACCGCACCGTGAATGTCGGTACGCAGGTTGATACCAAAGCTCAACGCACGTTCCAGCACCGCGGCCTTGTCTTTCACTTCCACCGTCAGGGTGTCGAACCAGGTTTTGTGGCGCAATTGCAGACCGGCCTGTTGCAACCCGGCAGCCAGAATGTCGGTCAGGCGATGGATGCGCCCGGCAATGCGCTGCAGGCCCTGTGGGCCATGGTACACCGCGTACAGGCTGGCAATGTTGGCCAGCAGCACCTGCGAGGTACAGATATTCGAGTTGGCTTTTTCGCGACGGATATGTTGTTCACGGGTTTGCATCGCCATGCGCAGCGCGGTGTTACCAGCGGCATCGCGGGAAACACCGATGATGCGGCCCGGCATCGAACGTTTGAATTCGTCACGGCAGGCGAAGAAGGCGGCGTGTGGGCCACCGTAGCCCATCGGCACGCCAAAGCGCTGTGCGGAGCCGAACACCACGTCGGCGCCCTGTTTGCCCGGTGCGGTCAACAGCACCAGCGCCATAATGTCGGCAGCCACGCTGGTGCCGATTTTACGGTTTTTCAGTTCCGCCAGCAGTGCGCTGTAATCGTGCAATTCACCGGTCGTGCCAACCTGTTGCAGCAGCACGCCAAACACGCCCTGCAGTTCCAGCACCTTCTCGGCTTTATCTACAATCACTTCAAAACCGAAGGTGGCGGCGCGGGTACGTACTACGTCCAGCGTCTGCGGATGTACGTCGTCAGCCACGAAGAAGCGGTTGGCGTCTTTCAGCTTGCTGGCGCGTTTGGCCAACGCCATCGCTTCGGCTGCTGCGGTTGCTTCGTCCAGCAATGAAGCGGATGCCAGATCCAGACCGGTCAGATCAAGAGTTACGGTCTGGAAGTTCAACAGCGCCTCAAGACGGCCCTGTGACACTTCCGGCTGATAAGGAGTATAAGCGGTATACCAGCCCGGGTTTTCCAGCATGTTACGCAGGATCACCGGCGGCGTCAGCACTGCGCTGTAGCCCATACCGATATAGGATTTGTAGCGCTGATTATGCGAGGCAATCGCCTTCAGTTCGGCCAGCGCCTGATGTTCAGTGGCCGCATCACCCACCGGCGGCGGCGCAGGCAGTTGAATATCTGCCGGCACAATCTGTTGGATCAGCGCGTTGAGCGAACGTGCGCCCACCGCTTCCAGCAACTGCTGCTGTTGCTGCGCAGAAGAGCCGATATGACGTTCGATGAACGCTTCGCTGTGTTCAAGTTGGCTGAGTGTCTGAGTCATTGCTACAAATTCCTGAATGCTTACGGGGTACGGGACATAGCCTGTTCTGTAACTAAAACGCCCCGACCAATAGGCCTGGGGCGTTGCAACGGTTACTCGTCGATAGAAGCCTGATAAGCCGTGGCGTCCAGCAGCTTCGCCAGTTCGCCTTCGTCTGAGGCTTTAATCTGGAACAGGAAGCCTTCAGCGTATGGCCCGCTGTTGACCAGCTCCGGAGAACTTTCCAGTTCGCCGTTTACCGCAACGATTTCGCCGCTGATTGGCGCGTAAATGTCAGAGGCCGCCTTGACGGACTCCGCCACGGCGCAGTCTTCACCGGCGGCAACGGTGCGGCCTACTTCCGGCAGATCGACAAATACCATATCGCCCAGCAGTTCCTGCGCGTGTTCGGTGATGCCCACGGTGTAAACGCCGTTACCTTCTGAACGAACCCACTCATGGGAAGATGCATACTTCAATTCTGTTGGCACATTGCTCATCGCCAGCTACTCCTTCGAAGAAATAAAGAATCAATAAACAAAAAATTAATTAGTCAGTGGCTTACCGGCACGCACGAATCCAGGTTTGGTGACCTTGACCGGCATTTCACGGTTGCGGATCTGCACGATGGCCTGCTCGCCGATACCGGCGGGCACGCGGGCCAGGGCAATACTGAAGCCCAGGGTCGGTGAGAATGAACCGCTGGTGATAATCCCTTCATGCGTCTGACCTGCTTCATCGGTGAATCGCACCGGCAGCTCATTACGTAATACGCCTTTTTCCGTCATGATCAAGCCGACCAGTTGCTCGGTACCCATTTCACGCTGTTTTTCCAGCGCTTCACGGCCAATAAACTGACGGTCTTCCGGCAGCCAGGCAATGGTCCAGCCCATGTTGGCGGCCAGCGGCGAAACGCCTTCGTCCATTTCTTGCCCGTACAGGTTCATGCCTGCCTCCAGACGCAGCGTGTCGCGTGCGCCCAGGCCGGCAGGCTTCACACCTGCTGCCAGCAGTTTTTGCCAGAAATCGACCACCTGCTCTTTCGGCAGGGCGATTTCATAGCCCGCTTCGCCGGTATAACCGGTGGTGGCAATAAACAGATCCCCGGCCTGTACGCCGAAGAATGGCTTCATGCCTTCAACCGCGCTTTTTTGTTCCGGAGTAAATAAGGTGGCGGCACGTTCTTTGGCCTGTGGGCCCTGCACCGCAACCAGCGCCAGATCGTCACGCACCGTCAGGGCAACGCCGTAAGGGGCTGCGTGCTCTTCGATCCAGGCCAGGTCTTTTTCGCGTGTGGCGGAGTTCACCACCAGGCGGAAATAGTCTTCAGTAAGGAAGTAAACAATCAGGTCGTCGATCACACCGCCGGACGCATTCAGCATACCGGTGTATAACGCTTTGCCAGGTTGAGTGAGCTTGGCGACGTCATTCGCCAGCAGGTAACGCAGGAACTCGCGGGTGCGGGCACCGCGCAGATCCACAATGGTCATGTGGGAGACGTCGAACATACCGGCATCCTGACGCACGGCGTGGTGCTCATCGATCTGGGAGCCGTAATGCAGCGGCATCATCCAGCCATGAAAATCTACCATGCGCGCACCGCACGCCACGTGCTGGTCGTACAGTGGGGTTTGCTTTGCCATCTTTTCCCTCATTTCACTCAGAAGCTGAAGATAGGGTGCTGCTACGCAATACATCAGATAATGGCTCGCGGCCGGATTGCGTGGCGCACTGACTGCCCAACGGAAACGCTGCGCCGAAACGTGCAAAAACTGCGGCTAACCGCCGCGACGCAAACGATACCTTTGTCCTGACGTTATCACCGAATGACCCCATTAACCATAAGATAAAATAGGCTTGGCGTCGTTCAGGGCCAGTAAAATGCCGGGCTAGTGTGCAGAGTTTTTGACTGGAAAAATGCGCTTTAAGGCACAAAACCAACAATTAAAGCACCAAAAATCCGAAGTTATATAACAAACCCACGGCAGCATACGGAATTTCGACTTTTGATAACCGAACATGGAATTAGAAAAACTAATGGTAAAACCGGCCTGGAATTAGATTATTTCAAATGAAAGGTTATATAAGAAAAATCTATGGGTATAAGGCGCAGGGCTGCGCCTTCGGGAGCGATGATAATGCGAGGAAAATAAGGCAGAGAGGTCTGGCGACCTCCCTCAGACAGCGGTCAGGCCAGCCATTCTGGCAGGTCATTGAGGCCCATCGCCTGACGCACCAACCTGGGCTTCACGCCCGGCAGGCTATCGGCCAGGCGTAGCCCGACATCACGCAGCAGCTTCTTCGCCGGATGGTTGCCATCAAACAGTTCGCGGAACCCCTGCATGCTGGCCAGCATGACCGCCGCGCCGTGTTTGCGGCGGCGCTCGTAACGACGCAGATACAGATGTTGGCCAATATCCTTGCCCTGACGTTGCAGACGGCGCAGTTCGGCAATCAACTCGGCGGCGTCCATAAAGCCCAGGTTCACCCCTTGCCCCGCCAGCGGATGCACGGTATGTGCTGCATCACCTACCAGCGCCAGCCGGTGCGCGGCAAAGCTGCGGGCGTAACGCCCGGTCAGGGGGAAGGTCTGACGTTCACTTTCCACCGTGCAGGCACCGAGGCGCAGGTCAAAAGCCATCGCCAGCTCACGGTTAAACTGCTCCGGCTCCAGTTGCTTCAGCCGTTCTGCCTCCTCCGGCGCCACCGACCAGACGATCGAGCTTAAATGCGGATCGCTGAACGGCAGAAACGCCAGAATGCCATCGCCGTGGAACACCTGCCGCGCCGTCGCCAAATGCGGTTCTTCGGTGCGAATGGTGGCCACCAGCGCATGGTGGCGATAATCCCAGAAGGTTAGCGGAATATCGGCATGCTGACGCAGCCAGGAATGGGCGCCATCGGCGCCGATGACCAACCGGGCGGTCAGCATACGGCCATCTTCCAGGGTGATAAAAGCGTCGTTTTCGCCCCAGGCCACCTGCTTGAGCGCCGCCGGAGTCATCAGCGTGACGTCACTCAGGCTTTCCGCCCGTTTCCACAATGTCTGCTGGATCACCGAGTTCTCGATGATATGACCGAGATGACTGAAGCCGCACTCGTCACCACGAAAGGCTATTTTACCGAAGCTATCGCGATCCCAAACTTCCATCGCGTTATAGGCGCTGGCGCGCAGGTTGAGGATCTCGTCCCACACGCCAATATGCTGCAGCAGGCGCTCGCTGGCGGCATTGATAGCGGAAACGCGCAGTTCCGGCTGTGGTTGCGGCGGCGTCATATCCGGTTGCTGATGCTCCAGCACCGCAACGCGCAGACCGCTGCCCTGCAAACCACAGGCCAGAGCCAGCCCCACCATACCGCCACCGGCGATAACCACGTCAAATGATTGCATGCTGCTTAATTTCCTTAAATGACTCGCTGTGCCATTGCCCAGCGTTTTGGGCGCAGCACGCTACGCCCCTGCTCATACACCGCTTAACGATCGACCCAGCCCAAAGTGCGCTTGGCAAAGGCGTCTCGCACCGCCGGTAACCGGGCCATCGCCATCAGGCCCAGATTGCGACCGACCACCAGCGGGCCGTAGCGATTGGCAAACAGCCGGATCAGGCCGTCGGTCACGCCGATGGTTGCCTGCTGATCTTGCTGCCGCCGTTGTTGGTAACGCCCCAACAGCGCATAGCCACCGGGATCTTCTCCGGCCTGCTGCGCCTCGGCCAGGGTTTCCGCCAGCGACATCACGTCACGCAGGCCGAGATTGAACCCCTGCCCGGCGATCGGGTGCAGCGTTTGCGCGGCATTGCCCACCAGTGCCAGGCGATGGCTGACATGCTGATTGGCGGTCAATAGGCTGAGCGGATAGCTGTGACGTTTCCCGGCGCGAAGGATGCGCCCCAGACGCCAGCCAAATGCCTGCTGCAACTCACTGATAAAACGTTCGTCGTCCCAGCCGTCAACCTGTTCGCGATCTTCACGCGCATGGCACCACACCAGTGAGCTGCGTCCCTGAGACATCGGCAATAATGCCAGCGGCCCGTGCCGGGTGAAGCGTTCAAAAGCGCGCCCCTGCGGATGCTCGGCGGTGGTGACATTGGCGATGGTAGCAAACTGCGGATAGTCGCTTTGCTGCCACTGCACATTACAGGCCTGTGCCAGCGCCGAACGCGAGCCGTCTGCCGCCACCAGCAGTTTCCCGCTGATGCGCTGACCGTTATCCAGCAGCACTTCGGCCTGCTCCGCGGTGCGCACCACATCGACCACTCGGGCCGGACAGTGCAGCGTAACGCCGGGCGCCTTGGCCAGCAGCGCAAACAGCCGTTGCCCTGCGTCGTGCAGCTCAATCACCTGCCCCAACGCGTCAACCTGATAATCCTGCGCGTGCAAATTAACGAACCCGGCGTGGCCGCGATCGCTAACGTGCACCTGGGTGATGGCCGTCGCACAGTCACGCAGCGCCGGCCAAACGCCGATGCGCGTCAACTGCTGACAGGTGCCCTGCGCCAGGGCAATGGCGCGGGCGTCAAATCCCGGATGGCTGCGGTCGTCCGGTCGGGTCGCTTCGACCAGATCAACCGCCAATCGTCCCTGAGTAAGCGATGAAATGGCCAACGCCAAAGTCGCGCCCGCCATACCGCCGCCAACGATGATTACACTCATGCTATTACCTTGCCGCCGCCATCAGTGCTTCGATGGCGTCAGCGTCTTTCACTACGCCGGCAGTCAGGTTCTCAATACCGGTCGCGGTGATCAGGATGTCGTCTTCAATACGAATGCCCATGCCGCGATATTCTTCCGGCACGTCGGCATCCGGCGCAATGTACAGCCCCGGTTCAACCGTCAGCACCATACCCGGCTCCAGCGTACGGTCGCGATCCGGCGTGCCGTAATGGCCGACATCATGTACATCCAGCCCCAACCAGTGGCCAAGGCCATGCATATAGAACGGGCGGTGGGCCTGCTCGGCAATTAACTGCTCTACTTCGCCTTTCAGGATCCCCAGCTCTACCATCCCGGTAATCATAATGCGCACCACCTCATCATTCACCACACGAATGCTGATGCCCGGCTTGAACATCTCCAGCGCCCGCGTCAGTGACGCCAGCACGATGTCATACACCGCGCGCTGCGGGCGGCTGAATTTGCCGTTGACCGGGAAGGTACGGGTGATGTCACCGGCATAGCCTTTAAACTCACAGCCTGCGTCGATCAACACCAGATCGCCATCGCGCAATTCGCTTTCGTTTTCGGTGTAATGCAGGATGCAGGCGTTGTCTCCACCACCGACGATGGTGTTGTAGGACGGGGAGCGGGCACCCAGGCGGGTAAACTCATGATGAATTTCCGCCTCGAGCTGATATTCGAACATCCCCGGACGGCATTTCTCCATCGCGCGGGTATGGGCCAGCGCACTAATTTCACCTGCGTGGCGCATGATAACCATCTCTTCGGACGACTTGAACAGGCGCATTTCGTGCAGCCACGGACGCCAGTCGGTCAGAGTCGCCGGTGCCTGAAGGTTCTGACGGAAGCCTTTACGTAGCTTGTCCAGCGCGTCGAACACTATTTTATCGGCATAGGCGTACTGGCCCTGTGCGTGGTAAACCACGTCCAGGCCATTAAGCAACAGAGGCAATTGATCGTTGATTTCATTGAACGGCAGAGCGCGGTCCACACTCAGCTTCGCCGGAGCGGCATCCTGGCCCAGACGGCGGCCAAACCAGGTTTCCGCCGCCAGATCGCGCACCCGGTTGAACAGCACGCTGTGGTTATGCGTCTCGTCACTTTTCACCAGAATCAGCACCGCTTCCGGCTCGTTAAAACCGGTCAGGTACCAGAAATCGCTGTTCTGACGGTAAGGATATTCAGTATCGGCACTGCGCGTCGCTTCCGGCGCAGAGAAAATAATCGCCGCGCTGGCCGGAGCCATTTTAGCCAACAGCGCCTGACGGCGGCTGTTGAATTCCTGCTGAGTCATCACCTTCTCCTGAAATCAATCTGCCTGTGCTCACGGCCTTAAGGACGTGAAATCGGGTATTTAGTGCAAGGTCGGTTTGGCATTTTCCGGTGCCGTCGGCTTGCGGCGGGTAAATTCGGTGTGGCACAAAATGGCCGCCATCCGCACATACTCCACCACTTCCTCCAGAGAGTGCTCAAGCTCTTCCTGGTCTTCGTCTTCTTCATAACCGAGTTGGGCGATATTGCGCAGATCGTCGATCGCCTCACCCACCTCGTCTTTCACCTGAGCCAGTTTCGGCTGCATCATGCCGAGCCCGAGCAGGAAATGGTTCACCCAACCGCTCAGCGCGTCGGCGCGGTCAAACACGCTGACCGTCTCGCCTTCCGGCATCATCAGTTGGAACATGAAATCGTCGTCTTCCAGCGTTTCACGCGTAATTTCATGAAGTTGCTGAAGTGGCAAGCTTAGCGCCTGCGGGAAGGCCACGCCTTCGTTTGTCAGATCATAGACCAGCGATTGCCAGCCGGCGTCGCGGCTGCCACCGCACAACAGGCCACTGATCAGGCCGTGCATTTCTGCAGCGGTCAACGCCACCGCTTGCTGGTTGAGGGCAAGGGTCAAAGATTGGTAACTTGGAAATGTATTCTGTATAGACATGCGTATTCGTCATCGTTGGCAGGATAAGTTCGTGTTATGCTACCACCAAGGTCCGTCGCTGTACCAGATAAGCACGACACCTCAGTGGCTAGTTATAATCGTGATGTGCCAGATTTCACACACTGCCGGCAGGGAACAAAATGAAGCTAAATACGCATTTTGAAACCCTTTTTTGACTGGTAATGTCTGTCGCAGTAGATTACAACCAGGTACTGAAAAAGGGGTTGTATCTTGGTACCGAGGTATATATAGTGGCGCCCGCTTTGGACGGCCCGGTAAGGGCAGGTTGAGGCTGGCGCGAAATTTAGGCAGGAAGGTGGCATGTCTGCACAACCAGTAGATATTCAAATTTTTGGTCGCTCTTTAAGAGTCAATTGCCCGCCAGAACAACAAGATGCGTTGAACATGGCAGCGGTCGATCTTAACGAACGGTTGCAAGATCTTAAAGTTCGCACTAGAGTCACAAATACTGAGCAGCTCGTTTTCATCGCGGCATTGAATGTTTGTCACGAACTTGCTCAAGAACGGTTGAAAACCCGTGATTATGCGTCCAATATGGAACAACGCATTCGCATGCTACAACAGACCATTGAACAGGCTTTGCTTGAACAGGGTCGCATCTCTGAACGTCAGGATGCACAATTCGAATAACTTAAGTTGCTGAAATCCAAGGTTTCGGCAATGAGTAAAAAATTTCTCTGAGATGTTCGCCAGCGGGCCAGTCCCCTGAGCCGATATTTAGTACCAACAGAATGTGATGATCCGCGATCGGTGTGCATGCTCGGCCCGCCGAGAAGCCTTAAGATTGCGACAGCACGTTCACCTTGAACCATGGGTTCAAGGGTTACAGCCTGCGACGGCATCTCGGAGATTCCCCCTTCCTCAGCGGTAAGTGTGCTGACTATGTCTTTTCAAGCCCAGTATGCCCAGCAGCGGCAGAACATCCGTAACCAAATCCGTCAGCGTCGACGCGCCCTAACCTCTGAACAACAAAATAACTTTGCCCTGCAAACTGCCGAACGTATCGCTGTGCATCCGCGCATCCAGGCGGCACACAGCATTGCAGTATTTTTGTCGTTTGACGGTGAGTTGGATACCCGTCCGCTGATTGAACGGTTATGGCAACAGGCCAAGCAAGTCTATCTGCCGGTGTTGCACCCGTTTAGCCCCGGCAACCTGCTGTTCCTGCGTTACACCCCGGAAACGCCGCTGGTTAACAACCGTTTCAATATCCTTGAGCCACAGCTCGATGTGCGCAACGTCTTGCCGGTCGGATCACTTGACGTGGTGCTGACGCCATTGGTGGCGTTTGACAGCTCGGGTCAGCGTTTGGGGATGGGCGGCGGTTTTTACGATCGCACTCTGCAAAACTGGCAGCATCTCGGCCCCTACCCTATCGGGTTGGCGCATGACTGCCAGCAGGTGGAACAGCTGCCGGTGGAGCATTGGGATATCCCGCTGCCGGAAATCATTACCCCATCTCAAAATTGGACATGGCAGATAGCCAAATAGAAAAGGCCGGAAAAATCCGGCCTTTTTGTCACCGCGTATTCAATCAGAGCAGCAGGCGAGCACGGATAGTGCCGTCAATAGCCTTCATGCGTTGCAGTGCAGCATCGGCACGTTCGGTTTCCGCTTCGATATCGATAACCACGTAGCCGATTTCCGGACCGGTTTGCAGGTACTGCGCGGCGATGTTCACCCCTTCTTCAGCGAAGATCTGGTTAATCTGCGTCAATACACCAGGACGGTTTTCATGGATGTGCAGCAGACGGCTGGCATTAGGGCCATGCGCCGGCAGTGATACTTCCGGGAAGTTAACCGCCGACAGGGTCGAACCGTTGTCGGAGTATTTCGCCAGCTTACCGGCCACTTCGTCACCGATATTCTCCTGCGCTTCCTGCGTAGAACCGCCAATGTGCGGAGTCAGGATCACGTTGTCGAACTCGCACAACGGTGAGATGAACGGCTCACTGTTGGTCGCAGGTTCTTCCGGGAAGACGTCGATCGCCGCACCGGCCAAATGCTTGCTGGCCAGGACTTTGCACAATTCTGGGATATCCACCACGGTACCGCGCGAGGCGTTGATCAGAATCGAGCCTGGCTTCATCAACGCCAGCTCTTCTGCGCCCATCATATTCTTGGTCGACAGGGTTTCCGGCACGTGCAGCGTCACTACGTCGCTCATATTGAGCAGATCGGACAGGTGGCGCACCTGCTGGGCATTACCCAACGGCAGCTTGTTCTCGATATCGTAGAAGAACACTTTCATGCCCAGGCCTTCGGCCAGGATCCCCAGTTGGGTGCCGATATGGCCGTAGCCAATAATCCCCAGCTTCTTGCCGCGCGCTTCAAACGAGCCGACGGCCAGCTTCTGCCATTCGCCACGGTGCGCTTTGGCGTTGGCGGACGGAATGCCGCGCAACATCAGCAGCAGTTCGCCCAGCACCATTTCAGCCACGGATCGGGTATTAGAGAAAGGTGCGTTAAACACCGGGACGCCGCGTTTGGTCGCCGCCTTCAAATCAACCTGGTTAGTGCCAATACAGAAACAGCCAACCGCCACCAGCTTCTCTGCGGCAGCGAAAACTTCTTCGGTCAGATTTGTGCGCGATCGGATACCGACGAAGTGAGCATCGCGAATCGATGCCTTAAGCGATTCGGTGTCTAACGCACCTTTGTGATATTCAATGTTGGTATATCCGGCTGCCAGCAGATTATCTACCGTGCTCTGATGAACCCCTTCCACCAACAGGAATTTAATCCTGTCTTTCTCCAATGATACTTTTGCCATTTACCCGACCCTATGTTCAGACTTCAGAAGCGGCTGTTGTGAAACAGCACGCATCCAACATAACAAAAATATCGCGGGCGGCAATACAAACGATTGCCCGCCCGTCAGTACAAGGCTCAGCGTTGTTGGTGGTTTCTGGCAGAAAATGCCATAGGGAAAGAAATAGACAGAAGCTTCGTGGAGCTATCGCTCGCAATGTGACATATGTCACCAAATTTGACGCTTTTAATAAAAGATATTTTAACCAGTGAATTATGCGGCCTGGTGGGATCCAAGACCGCATACCTGTAGCGGCACTACATTACTCGACAACCTTCACGCCGTCAGGCGTACCAACCAGCGCCACATCGGCACCCCGGTTGGCGAACAGACCCACGGTCACCACACCGGCGATGCCGTTGATTTTGTTTTCCAGCGCAATGGCGTCCATGATGCTCAGGTTATGCACATCGAGGATCACGTTGCCGTTATCGGTCAGGACATTCTGACGATACTCCGGCAGCCCGCCCAGCTTGACCAGCTCACGCGCTACGTAAGAACGTGCCATCGGGATCACTTCTACCGGCAGAGGGAATTTACCCAACACATCGACCTGTTTGCTGGAATCGACAATACAGATAAATTTGCGCGCGATAGCGGCAATGATTTTTTCACGCGTCAGCGCAGCGCCGCCGCCTTTGATCATCTGCATATGGCGGTTGATTTCATCCGCGCCGTCGACATAAATATCCAGTGAATCCACTTCATTGCTGTCGAAAACGTGGATACCGAGGCTTTTCAGCTTGGCGGTAGAGGCGTCAGAGCTGGACACCGCCCCTTCGATCTGGTGCTTGATCGAGCCGAGCGCGTCAATAAAGTGGGCGGCGGTCGAGCCAGTGCCAACCCCAACGATGGTGCCCGGGGTAACGTAATCCAGTGCTGCCCAGCCAACCGCTTTTTTCAGTTCATCCTGCGTCATAATATGTCCATTGCCTCTGTACGAAAACGTGTGCGTATTATAGGGTAAATCGCTATTTTTCACTTAGGCAGGATCACACTTCTTCACGCCAGGCCGCATTTTTAGGCGCGGTGCGGCAAGATGGCCCAGTGATTTTCCACCTGTAATACACCAGAGATGTGGCATAGTGCCTGTATCAATTTACTTTAAGGGATATCTTTCCGATGAAACGCCCAGACTATCGAACGCTGCAAGCGCTGGACGCGGTGATCCGTGAGCGTGGCTTTGAGCGCGCCGCGCAAAAACTTTGCATCACACAATCGGCAGTATCCCAGCGCATCAAGCAGTTGGAAAATCTGTTTGGCCAACCGCTGTTGGTGCGTACCGTGCCGCCACGCCCGACCGAACAGGGCCAAAAACTGCTGGCGCTGTTGCACCAGGTGGAATTACTGGAAGAAGAGTGGCTGGGCAACGATACCGGCATTGATACGCCGCTGCTGTTGTCGCTGGCGGTTAACGCCGACAGCCTGGCGACCTGGCTGCTACCGGCATTGAAACCGGTGCTGACAGATTCGCCTATCCGCCTGAACCTGCAGGTAGAAGACGAAACCCGCACTCAGGAACGTCTGCGCCGGGGTGAAGTGGTGGGTGCAGTGAGTATCCAGCCACAGCCGCTGCCAAGCTGCCTGGTGGATCAACTGGGCGCGCTGGACTATTTGTTTGTCGCCTCGAAGGGTTTTGCCGAGCGTTACTTCCCGAACGGGGTTACGCGCTCCGCGCTACTCAAAGCGCCGGCGGTGGCGTTCGATCATCTCGACGACATGCACCAGGCTTTCCTGCAGCAGAACTTTGATCTGTCGCCGGGGAGCGTGCCCTGCCATATTGTGAACTCGTCGGAAGCCTTCGTGCAGTTGGCACGCCAGGGCACCACCTGCTGTATGATCCCGCATCTGCAGATTGAGAAAGAGTTGGCTTCGGGTGAACTGATCGATCTGACGCCGGGTCTGTTCCAACGCCGCATGCTGTTCTGGCACCGCTTCGCGCCGGAGAGCCGCATGATGCGTAAAGTGACCGATGCTCTGCTGGAGCACGGCCGCCAGGTTCTGCGTCAGGATTAAATAGAAAAGGTTCGCCGCGGCGAACCTTTTTTACTGAAACCCACCTGCGTTATTGTGCCGCGTTACGCTGCAACTCAAACACCACATCCACCTGATCGTCAAAGTGAATGCTTTGCTGTTCGTAGGTTTGCGCCGCATCACTTTCCGCTGCCGCCCCCGCGGATTTATACATGCGCGCTACCGGCATCGGCTGGTAGTTGGCGACATGGTAACGAATGCTGTATACCGGCCCCAGCTTGGCGTTAAAGCCTTTCGCCAGAGACGCGGCCTGCTGAGTTGCGTTCTCGATGGCCTTCTGACGCGCCTGCTCACGGTAGACGTCTGGTTTTGCCACGCCCAGCTCAACGGAACGGATCTCATTGAGACCGGATTTCAACGCCCCGTCCAGCAGCTCGTTCAACTTGTCCAACTGGCGCAACGTCACCTGTACCTGACGAACGGCACGGTAGCCTTTCAGCACTGACTCACCGGTTTTCAGGTAATCATATTCAGGCTGGGTGCGCAGGTTGGCGGCGCTGATGTCTTTCTTCTCAATATTGTTTTTCTGCAGGAAATCAAAATATTGCGCTACGCGCTCATCAACCTGCTTCTTCGCCTGGGCGGCGTCTTTGGATGAAACGCTGACCTCGATCGCCAGGGTGGCGATGTCTGGCGTCGCGTCAACGCTGGAGGTACCCGAGGTCACTACGTGCGGCCCTTCCGGCACTTCTGCCGCCTGCAGCGCCAGAGGTAACGTCCCTAATCCAATCATTGCGGCCATAGCCAATGCTTTAAGCTTCACGGTGTCTCCTTGATGACAGGCTCTAACTGATTACCGGCCTGAAAGGCCAGTTCCTTGGCATCAAAGCTAGCATATCGCACGGGTTTTTGAATTCGGATTAGTGACAAATTCTTATAAACTTGCCCCTTGCCAGGCCAACTGCAAGGCGATGCCCCACATCACCACCCCGACCAATGTATTAATGATGCGCTGCGCCATTTGGGTTTTCAGCCACGGCGCCAGCCAGGAGGCCAACAGCGCCAGAGCGAAGAACCACACGACGGAAGCGCTCACCGCCCCCAGTGCAAACCAGGAACGTACGTCCGGCGTCAGTTGCCCTCCCAAACTTCCCAGCACCACAAAGGTGTCGAGATAGACATGCGGATTCAACCAGGTCACCGCCAGCATGGTAACCACCAGCCGCCAGCGGCTTTGCTTCAGCTCTTCGGCCGTCGCCAGCGCCAGTTGCCGGCTAAATGCGGTACGAAAGGCCCCCCAGCCGTACCACAGCAGAAAAGCTACCCCACCCCAGGTCACCAGCGCCAGCAGTAGCGGCGAGCGGCTCAGTAAGGCGCTGCCACCGAAAATCCCACCGCAGATCAGCACGATGTCGCTCAGCGCACACAACGACGCGACCATCAGATGATACTGGCGACGAATACCCTGATTCATAACAAAAACGTTTTGTGGGCCAAGCGGCAGGATCATCGCGGCGCTCAGGGCAAAGCCCTGCAAAAAGACAGCTAACATGGTATTCCTCACAGAGAAAAGAGCGCCGTTCAGCGGCGCGTATCGGTCAATACGCGCATCATAGGAGGAAAAAATTATTAGGTGAAATTGATAATTCTAATCAACTATCAGCAATGCTAATAATCAGGCGGGAATAACAAATCCCAGCTCCTGAGAAATACGCTGTGCGGTCGCCAGCACCGGCTTAATCAGGGCTTTGACACCAATCTGTTGCAGTTTGGCGGTCGGCAAAGAGACCGACACCGCATAAGGCACCCGCTGTTGAATATCAAATACCGGTGCCGCCACGCAGGACACCCCCAGCTCATTCTCTTCGCGATCCATCGCCATGCCCTGCTTGCGAATATCGGCCAGTTCCTCATACATCTTCGGCAACTCGGTGATGGTATTGCGCGTCAACGTCTGAATTTCATGCTGATGGGTTTGCCAGTAACGATCGGGATAATCGCTGTTGCCGTAGGCCATAAAAATCTTGCCCATCGCCGAGCAATACAGCGGCATATGCTGGCCGATATAGGCACGAGTGCGCATCATGCCGGTGGTTGGCTCCAGCTTGTAGATCAAAATGACATGGTCGTCTTCGCGGCTGGAGAAGTTGACCGTCTCCCCCACTTCCAGATTGAGCTGTTCCAGATGCGGCGCAGCGACATGGATAATATTCAGCGAAGAAAGCGCCTTCTGACCGACAGAAATAAACTTGGTGGTCAGGCGATAGCTGCCGGGCGACGGCGCCTGAGTGACATAGCCGCTGGTATGCAGCCCCTGCAGCAGGCGATGGACGGTACTTTTATTCATGCCGGCCAACTCAGACAGGTGCGCCAGTGGGCAGCCGTTAGGGAAGTTGCTCAGGATCTCAATCAGTTGCAAACCACGGAACAGGCTTTGGCTGCCCAGGGGTTTGTCTTTCTTATCATCTTTCTCGTCGACAGCTTTCAGGCTCATAGCGCAATTTCTCCAGTGTCGGGCCGCCAGCCAACGCCACGGCGTGGCAAACGGATCCTTTGCCGGGAATGTTACCCCAAGGCCCGCATCAGGTGAAGACGGAACGCCGTTTCATTGTCGTCAGCGGGTTAAAAACTCGCAACATTCCGCTAACTTCCGAAGTGAGTTGTGCGTCACAATTCCGCAAAGATATAAATAACCACTTGTTTTAAAAAGAAAATTAAAACCTCTCCTGCTTTGCTTTAGATCGGCAATCGGCATATTATTTTTGAAATTGAATTTCGCATGTTGAAATTTAAAGGCGATATAACCACCAATCAGCATCACGCCGATCGCGGATGCAGGGACCAGGGGCGCATCACATGACACCAGAAAATGCGGAACAACCCATTCTCACCCTCAGCCATATCGTCAAACGCTTTGGCGGTAACGTCGCGGTGAATGACGTCAGCCTGCAGGTGATGCCGGGCGAAGTCCTGGCCTTGCTGGGCGAAAATGGCGCGGGCAAATCGACGCTGATCAAAGTGCTGGCCGGGGTTTACCCACGCGACGCGGGCGATATTCAGTTTCAAGGGGCCAGCATAGCCTCCGCCGCGGCGATAAAAAGTGACAGCCGCCAGCCTATTGCCTTTATTCATCAGGATCTCGGGCTGATCGAATGGATGACGGTAGCGGAAAACATGGCGCTGGTGATGGGTTTCCCACGTCGTTTCGGCCTGATCGACTGGCGTGCCATTCGCCGCCGTGCCGTTCAGGCACTGCAGGATGTCGGCATAGAGTTGGATCCCGACGCCAGAGTCTTCGAACTGTCGCGTACCGAAAAATCGCTGTTGGCGATAGCCCGGGCGGTCGCGGTCAATGCCGAACTGCTGGTGCTGGATGAACCCACCGCCTCGCTGCCCGCCAACGATGTGCGCCACCTGTTCGCGGTGATTAACCGGCTACGTGCCAAAAAGGTCGGCATGATTTACGTCACCCATCGGCTGGATGAAGTAATCGAAATTGCCGACCGGGTGTGCGTTATGCGCGACGGCCGTTATGTGGCCGGTGGCAATACCGCCGATTATTCGCTGCGCGATCTGGTGCAGATGATCGTCGGCGAAGCAATGGCTGACGATCAGCGTGAACCTCTGCCTGAAAATCGGCCGCCCGTGCTGCAGCTCAATAACGTGGTGGTCGGTGATATCGGCCCGGTCAGCTTCAATCTGCAGCCTGGGGAAATGCTGGCGCTGGCCGGCCTGCGCGGTGCCGGACAGGAAGAAATTGGCCGGTTGCTGTTTGGCCTGCGTCACGCTGATGAAGGCGAAATCCGCTTTCGCGAGCAAGGCTACACTGCCAGCAGCCCACAGCAAGCCATGGCCTGCGGCGTCTCATTGGTCGCAGGGGATCGCACCGGCGAAAGCCTGGTGATGTCGATGAGCGTGCGTGAAAACCTGTTTATCAACCCTGTGGCCAGCGGCCACAAACTGCTGTCACGCTACAGCCGCCGGGCCGAGATCGGGGCCAGTTGGTGGAAAGTCCAGTTGTTCGACGTGCGGCCCAAGGACGTCAATATCGATATCAGCGCCCTGTCCGGCGGCAACCAGCAAAAGGTGGTCATGGCACGCTGGATGCATCTGGGCGCCCCACTGCTGATCCTGGAAGACCCTACCGCCGGCGTCGACGTCGGCGCACGGGCGGAAATCTACCATCTGTTAAATAAATCCCTGGAGGAAGGCGTGGCGGTATTGGTTATCTCTAACGACTTTGAGGAGATCGCCCATATCTGCAACCGCGCACTGGTATTTAACCGGGGAAAAGTGGTCGGCGAGCTGAAAAATCAGCAGGTGTCATTCGCCAATTTATTGGAACTGGCCTCCGCCAGCGCCGGGGAAACTCTCGAGACAAGGTTAGAATCTGAGGTGGGTCATGTCTAAAACATCTGTTAAATCAACGGCACTGGAACAAAGAGTCAGCCTGTCGCAGGACGGCGCCGGCCCGTGGCTGATGCAGGTCCTTACCCGCTACGGCCTGCTGTTGCTGTGCATTGCGCTGGTGCTCCTGTTTTCACTGATCTCCCCCACGTTCGCCTCAATGCTGACGCTGCAGGCGATCCTCTCCAGCAAAGCAAAAATCGCCCTGTTGGCGCTGGCGGCGACCATCCCGATGATCGTCGGCAAAATTGACCTTAACGTCGGCTTCGGCATCGTGCTGTGGCATATCCTGGCCATTACCTTACAGGTGGAATACGGCTTTTCGTGGCAGATGGCGGTGCTGACGGTGCTGGCACTCTCCGCGCTGTACGGCCTGTTGAACGGTATTTTGGTGGCACTGGCGGATATAGACAGTTTCGTCGCCACCCTCGGTTCAGGCACCGTGCTGTATGCCATTGCGCTGTGGCACTCCGGCGGACGACAGATCGTCGGCGATCTGCCGGACGCCTTTATCGCCCTGCACCACACCGAGATCGGCGGGATCCCGATCGTGGCGTTCTACGTGTTGATCGTCGCGGTGGTGCTGTGGTTGATCACCGAACACACTCCACTGGGCCGTTGCATGTATGCCGTTGGCGGTAACCCGGCGGCGGCGCGGCTGAACGGCATTTCGGTCAATCGCTTTACCATCGGTGCCTTTATCGCCTCCAGCGTGCTGACCGGCTTTAGCGGGGTGCTGATCGCCGCCGAGCAGGGTGTTGGCCAGGCCAGCGTCGGCATGGACTATCTATTGCCCGCGCTGGTGGGCGCCTTCCTCGGCAGTACCACCATTCGTCCCGGTCGGGTTAACGTCTGGGGCACCGTAGTCGGCATCGCCATTCTGGCTATCGGCATCGCCGGTATCCAGCAGTTCGGCGGCGAGTTCTGGGTCGAACCGCTGTTTAACGGTGCGACGCTGTTGCTGTCAATCACGCTGGCAGGCTACGCCCAACGCCGTCGGCTACTCAATCAAAAAGCGGTTCAACGCAGCCCAGCCATTCCGGCTGATAAAAATAACCATAAAGCGATCAATCCTTAACCAGGAGTTCACCGAATGAAACATCTTTGGATATTGCCCACCACCCTGCTGCTGGCCGGCACCGCCTCATCCGCCTGGGCCGATGCCTATCTCGACCAGGCCACGGCGGCGGTCACCAAGGCCACCGCCAGCGTGACCCAGTGGGATGGCCCCACCAGCGGGCCAAAGTTACAGGCCAACAAGAAAATCATCTTTATCGCTTCGGACATGAAAAACGGCGGCGTGCAGGGCGTGCAGGAAGGGCTGAGTGAAGCGGCGAAAGCGGCCGGCTGGAAATTGGAAACCCTGGATGGCGGCGGCTCGGTGAAAGATCAATTGGCGTCACTGAACCAGGCGATTGCCCAGAAGCCGGACGGTATCGTGATCGGCGGCTGGAACCCGAACGTAGCCAAGATCCCGCTGAAAAAAGCCATCCAGCAAGGCATTGTGCTGACCGCCTGGCATGCGGTGCCTGAGCCGGGGCCAATCGCCAAATACAACGTGTTTTACAATGTCACCTCCGACTCCAATGACGTGGCACGCATCGCCGCCCAGTATGCGGTGGTGCAGTCCGGCGGCAAGGCCAACGTGTTGATCTTTACCGATTCGCTGTACCAAATCGCGCTGGACAAGGCCAACGTGATGAAAGAGGAAATCGGCAAATGCAGTGGCTGCAAGGTGGTCGAGTTTATCGACACCCCGCTGGCGGATACCGCCAACCGCATGCCGGCCATGACTTTCAGCCTGCTGCAAAAATACGGTGACCAGTTCCAGTACGCGCTGGCCATTAACGATCTGTATTTTGATTTTATGGCCCCGGCGCTGAAAACCGCGGGCAAAGGCGGCAACAATGCGCCCTACAGCATCTCGGCCGGCGACGGCTCTATTTCCGCCTATCAACGCATCCGCTCTGGGGGCAGCCAATCGGCTACGGTACCGGAACCGCTTAAACTGCACGGCTGGCAACTGCTGGATGAGTTTAACCGCGCCTTCGCCAAACAGCCGCCTTCCGGCTACGTCACCCCGGCGCACCTGGTGACCCGCGACAATATCACTGCCGACGGTGGCAGCAGCAATCGGTATGACCCGCAAAATGATTATCAGGGCCACTACAAAGCCATTTGGGGCGTGAAGTAAGCGGAGGCAGCATGAACCCACTGATGACAGGTCACCCGCTTGAACGCCTGTGCTCACCGGCCATTTGGGCCGAGGGGCCGGTGTGGCTGCCGCTGCAGGATGCGGTGGTGTTCAGCGACGTGAAAGGCAACCGCATGTTCCACTGGTCGCGACAGGGAGAACTCAGCCTGTGGCGCTCCCCGTCGCACTATGCCAACGGCAATGCGCGCGATACCGAAGGCCGGGTGATCAGCTGCGAACACGGGCGGCGCGGCATCAGCCGCACCGAAAGCAACGGTGAGATGCAAATGCTGGTCGATCGGGTAGACGGCAAGCGCTTCAACTCCCCTAATGACCTGGTGGTTCGCTCCGATGGCACCCTTTGGTTTACCGACCCACCCTATGGCATCACCGGGGATGAAGAAGGCTACAAATCGGAAAGCCAGATCATCGGCTGCTACCTCTACTGTTTTGATCCGCGCGACGGCTCGCTGAACATTGCCGCCAGTGACCTGCAGCGGCCAAACGGCCTGGCGTTCTCACCGGATGAGTCACTGTTATATGTGGCGGACATGTCGATCGTCGATTTCCCGACCCTCGGCCGCAGTGAACTGCGGGTGTATCAGGTCAATGGGCGTGAACTGGATGCCGGTCGGCGTTTCGTCAGCGTGGCACCCGGCTTCCCGGACGGCTTTTGTGTTGATGAGATCGGTAACCTGTTTTGCAGCTGTGCCGATGGGGTACTGATCTTCAACAGCCAGGGAAAACAGCTAGGTAAGATTGAGGTGCCGGAACGCGTCTCTAACTGCACCTTCGGCGGGCCGGACGGCAATGAGTTGTACATTACCGCCACCACCTCGTTATACCGCATGGTGCTGAATACTCGCGGATAACGGGGAAAAATGATGTTGGCAGAGCGGGCCTGTTCCGCTCTGCTTTGCCACGTCTGAAGCACGTCAACACCCCAAAACGTGTTGTCGATCACAAATTCATCAGATTAATTTAACACACTGTTTTATATAAATAACTTTCTCCTCCGTCGCTTTGACTTCGTTTAACCGCAGGTATAGCATTTATTTGAAATGCAATTCCGTATATTGAAATACGAAGAGCATAAAACAAACAAATACGCCGTAGCGGAGAATCAGGATGAGAGTGAGTTACACCGATCTAAAGCAGCAATTCAAACGCGTGCTATTGGCGCGTGGCGTGGCGGAAGGCACCGCCGATGACTGTGCCGGTATGTTCGCCGATACCTCCGCCAGCGGCGTTTACTCCCACGGCGTTAACCGTTTCCCACGTTTTATTCAGCAGTTGGACGCTGGCGATATTGTGCCGGACGCCGAACCCAGCAAGCTGCTGTCGCTGGGTGCAATTGAGCAATGGGACGCCCATCAGGGCATAGGTAACCTCACCGCCCGCAAGATGATGGATCGCGCCATGCAGTTAGCCGACGGCCACGGTATCGGGCTGGTGGCCCTGCGTAATGCCAACCACTGGATGCGCGGCGGCGGCTACGGCTGGCAAGCGGCTGAGAAAGGCTATATCGGTATTTGCTGGACCAACTCAGCAGCAGTGATGCCGCCCTGGGGGGCCAAAGAGTGCCGCATCGGCACCAATCCATTGATCGTCGCGGTGCCGGGTAACCCAATCACCATGGTAGATATGTCGATGTCGATGTTCTCCTATGGCGCGTTGGAGCTGAACCGGCTGGCGGGCAAAACCCTGCCAGTGGACGGCGGCTTTGACAACGACGGGCAATTGACGCGCGATCCGGCCACCATTGAAGAGAACCGTCGCATTCTTCCGATGGGCTACTGGAAAGGATCGGCGCTGTCGGTAGTGCTGGATATGATCGCCACCCTGCTTTCCGGCGGATCTTCAGTCGCGGAAGTCACCGAGGACAACAGTGACGAGTACGGCGTGTCGCAGGTGTTTATCGCCATTGAGATCGAACGCTTGATCGACGGTGCCACTCGCGATGCAAAACTGCAGCGCATCATGGACTACATCACCAGCGCCGAACGCGATAACCCGGAGGTGGCTATCCGCCTGCCGGGCCATAAATTCCCACGCATTCATGCAGAAAACATGCGTGACGGCATTCCGGTGGATGAGCGCATCTGGGCGCGCATTCAGGCGCTGTAACAGGAGAAACACCATGATCTTTGGCCATATCGCCAATACCTCACCGGAGCACTACCCGGCACCGGTGGCTCACGCCATCGCCTATTTGCAAGGCACGGATTTCAGCGCCCTGCCCGCCGGACGTTATCAGGATCCCGCTACCGGCTATGTAGTACAGGTGCTGGATCTGCACACCCAGCAACCGAGCGATCTGCGGCCCGAAGTGCACCGTCAAAATGTTGATGTGCAGTTTCTGGTCAGCGGCAGCGAATTGATCGGCGTGGCGGCGGATCGTGGCGATAACCCGATCCATCAGGAATTACTGGCGCAGCGCGACATTATTTTTTATCAGGACGTCGCGGATGAATCCTGGTTAACCATGCAGCCCGGTAATTTTGCGGTATTTTTCCCGCCGGATGTTCATCGCCCGGCCTGTATTCATCAACAACCCTGCGATATTCGCAAAGTAGTGGTGAAAATACCGCTGGCATTATTTAGCGCCTGACCGACAGCAAAGGAATCAAAGATAAAAATCATCAGCCTACGGGCGGGTGTGGGCGCCCCTGCGCCTTAAACCACCAAAACAATAAAATCTGACCCTACAGGTGTATATATGAATATTGCCTCTGTTTCTGTCACTCAAAACCAGGCGATCCCCAAATTACGCTGGCTGCGGATCGTACCGCCGATCCTGATTACCTGCATCATTTCCTATATGGACCGGGTGAATATCGCCTTCGCCATGCCCGGTGGTATGGATGCCGAGCTGGGTATTACCGCCTCGATGGCCGGTTTGGCCGGCGGCATCTTCTTTATCGGTTATCTGTTCCTGCAGGTACCCGGCGGCAAGTTGGCGGTGTACGGCAACGGCAAGAAATTCATCGGTTGGTCGCTGCTGGCTTGGGCGATTATTTCGGTGCTGACCGGGCTGGTCAGTAACCAGTATCAACTGTTGTTCCTGCGCTTTGCCCTGGGCGTTTCCGAGGGCGGCATGCTGCCGGTGGTGCTGACCATGATCAGCAACTGGTTCCCGGACAAGGAACGCGGCCGTGCCAACGCCATCGTCATTATGTTCGTGCCGATAGCCGGTATTCTCACCGCCCCGCTGTCCGGCTGGATCATCACCGTCTGGGACTGGCGTATGCTGTTTCTGGTGGAGGGCGCGCTGTCGCTGGTGGTGATGGTGCTGTGGTACTTCACCATCAGCAACCGTCCGCAGGAGGCCAAGTGGATTTCAGCAGCGGAAAAAGACTACCTGATCAAAACGCTGCATGACGAACAACTGCTGATCAAAGGCAAAACGGTGCGCAACGCCTCGCTGCGCCGGGTGTTGGGCGACAAGATCATGTGGCAGCTGATCCTGGTGAACTTCTTCTACCAGACCGGGATTTACGGCTACACCCTGTGGCTGCCGACCATCCTCAAGGGGCTGACCAACGGCAACATGGAACAGGTCGGCATACTGGCTATTCTGCCCTACATCGGTGCCATCTTCGGCATGCTGGTGATTTCCTCACTCTCCGATCGTACCGGAAAACGCAAAATCTTCGTCGCGCTGCCGCTGGCCTGCTTCGCCATCTGCATGGCGCTGTCGGTACTGTTGAAAGATCACATCTGGTGGTCCTACGCGGCGCTGGTCGGCTGCGGGGTATTCATCCAGGCCGCCGCCGGGGTGTTCTGGACCATTCCTCCCAAACTGTTCAATGCCGAAGTGGCAGGTGGGGCACGCGGCGTGATCAACGCGCTGGGCAACCTGGGCGGTTTCTGCGGCCCTTATATGGTCGGCGTATTGATCAGCCTGTTCAGCAAGGACGTCGGCGTTTATAGCCTGGCGGTATCACTGGCCATTGCCTCGGTGCTGGCGCTGATGCTGCCGAACAAATGCGACCAAAGCGCGAGGGCCGAATAATGGACTATTGGTTGGGGTTGGACTGCGGCGGCACCTTTATCAAAGCCGGGCTGTATGACCGTCAGGGGGCTGAGCTGGGCATCGCTCGCCGCAACCTGGAAATTGTCTCGCCCCAACCGGGTTGGGCGGAGCGGGATATGCCTGCGCTATGGCACACCGCTGCCGAGGTGATCCGCGAGTTGCTGACCCGCAACAAGATTGCTGTCGGTGATATTCAGGCCGTCGGCATCTCGGCGCAGGGCAAAGGGGCGTTTCTGCTGGACCAGCAAGGGCAGCCACTGGGCAATGCCATGCTGTCTTCTGACCAGCGCGCACTGGCGCTGGTGCAGGAATGGCAAAAACAGGGCGTGCCGCAGACGCTGTATCCGCAGACCCGGCAAACGCTGTGGACCGGCCACCCGGTGTCGCTGCTGCGCTGGGTTCGGCAGCATCAGCCGGAACGTTATCGCCAGATTGGCAGCGTGCTGATGGCCCACGATTATCTGCGCTACTGCCTGACCGGCGAGTTGGCCTGTGAAGAAACCAATATCTCCGAATCCAATCTTTACCAAATGGCCGAGGGTCGCTATGACCCGGCGCTGGCACAGCTGCTGGGCATTGGCGACATCATGCCCACCCTGCCGCCGATTGTCGGTTCGGCCGAAATCGCCGGACGGATCAACGCCGCCGCTGCAAAGGCAACCGGGCTATTGGCAGGTACGCCAGTGGTCGGCGGGCTGTTCGATGTGGTGTCCACCGCGCTGTGCGCCGGGTTACACGACGAAACGCGGCTCAACGCAGTGATGGGCACCTGGTCGGTTACCAGCGGCATTACCGACAAAATCACCGACGGTTTCGACCACCCGTTTGTTTATGGTCGCCACGCCGAAGCCGGCAAATACATTGTGCACGAAGCCAGCCCAACCTCTGCCGCCAACCTGGAGTGGTTCTGCCGACAATGGGGGCTGCAGGACTACGCCCAGCTCAACGACTGGGTAGCAACGCTGCCGAAGGCCGACAGCAGCCTGCTGTTTGTTCCCTTCCTGTACGGCTCCAACGCCGGGTTGGGCCTGAGCGCCAGCTTCCATGGTATGCAGGCCTTCCACCAGCGCGAGCATTTGGTACAGGCGATTTATGAAGGCGTGGTGTTCTGCCATATGACCCACCTCAACCGCATGCGGCAACGCTTCCCTGCGGCTACCGCGCTGCGCGTCACCGGCGGTCCGGCCAAATCCGCCCCCTGGATGCAAATGTTCGCCGACGTCAGCGGCCTGCCGGTGGAACTGCCGCAGGTGGAAGAAACCGGCTGCCTGGGTGCAGCCATGGCGGCAATGGTCGGCAGCGGCGTATTCAGCGATTTCACTGCCGCCCAGCGAGCGCTGGCACCGCGCATCGAACGGGTGCTGCCGGACGCAGCAGCAGCAGAGGCTTACGGTAAAAAATATCAATGTTATCAGGCGCTGGTAGCCACGCTGCAATCCATCCAGAAGGAGGCCCTATGAGCAACAAACCGCGTCTGCAACTGGCGCTCGATCACACCCGGCTGGACGCCGCCCTGCAAACGGCAGAACGCCTGCAGCCGCACGTCGACATTATCGAGGCCGGCACCATTTTATGCATCAGCGCCGGTATCCAGGCGGTGAGCGCGCTGCGTGAACGCTGCCCACAACATACGCTGGTGGCCGACCTGAAAGTGGCCGATGCCGGTGGCACGCTGGCGCAGCAGGCCTTCAACCACGGTGCCAACTGGATGACGGTGATCTGCGCCGCGCCGTTAGCCACCATGGCCAGCGCGCTGGAGGTGGCGCAACAGCACCAGGGCGAGATCCAGATTGAGCTGTTCGGCCGCTGGACGCTGGACGATGCCCGGCAGTGGCGCGAGCTTGGCATCCGCCAGGCGATCTACCACCGTGGCCGCGACGCCCAGGCCAGCGGACAAACCTGGGGCCGACAGGATTTGGATCTGATGAAAGCGTTGTCGGATCTGGGCATTGAGCTGTCGGTCACTGGCGGCATCACCCCGACCGATTTACCGCTGTTTAAGGACATCGCCGTTACCGCTTTTATCGTCGGCCGGGCGTTGGCAGAAGCTGCCGATCCGCTGACCGCCGCCGGTCAGTTCCGCACCGCCATTGATGACATCTGGAGAAGTTGATATGCGCCAGCACCCATTGGGAATTTATGAAAAAGCCCTACCGAAACACCTGACCTGGCCCGAGCGTCTGGCGCTGGCCAAGGCCTGCGGTTTTGATTTTGTCGAAATGTCGGTGGATGAAAGTGACGAACGGCTGGCACGCCTGAGCTGGAGCAAAGAACAGCGGCTGTCGCTAGTCAGCGCCATGCTGGAAACCGGCATCAGCATCCCATCAATGTGCCTGTCCGGCCACCGCCGCTTTCCGTTCGGCAGCCATGACGATGCGCTGCGCCAACGCGCCTTCGAGGTGATGGAACAGGCGATCCAACTGGCGAAGGACGTAGGTATCCGTACCATCCAGCTCGCCGGTTATGACGTCTATTACGAACAGCAGGACGAAAGCACCCTCGCCCGCTTCACCGAGGGCATGCAATGGGCGGTCGAACGCGCCGCCGCCGCCCAGGTGATGCTGGCGGTGGAGATCATGGACACCGCTTTTATGAACTCAATCAGCAAGTGGAAGGCATGGGATACCTGCCTGGCATCGCCGTGGTTCACGGTCTATCCGGACGTCGGCAACCTCAGCGCCTGGGGCAATGACGTGGCGCAGGAACTGGCGCTGGGCATTGACCGCATCGCCGCCATCCATCTGAAAGACACCTATCCGGTCACCGAAAGCTCGCCAGGGCAGTTCCGCGACGTGCCCTTTGGCGAAGGCTGCGTCGACTTCGTCGCGCTATTCCGCACGCTGAAACAGCTTAACTATCGCGGCGCTTTCCTGATCGAGATGTGGACCGAGAAAGCCGAAGAGCCGGTGGCAGAAATCGTACAGGCACGCCGCTGGATCGAACAAAAAATGCAACAAGGGGGTATGACATGCTAACGCTGTCGCAGCTGAAACAACAGGTACTGGAAGCCAACCTCGACCTGCCGCGCCATAACCTGGTGACTTTCACCTGGGGCAACGTCAGCGCGGTGGATCGCGAACGCGGGCTGGTGGTGATCAAGCCTTCCGGCGTGGAATATGAACACATGGTGGCCGAGGACATGGTGGTGGTCAGCCTCGCCAGTGGCCAAACCGTCGAGGGCAGCAAAAAGCCCTCCTCGGACACCGCCACCCATCTGGCGCTGTACCGTGAATTTGCCGATATCGGCGGCATCGTACACACCCATTCGCGCCACGCCACCATCTGGGCGCAGGCCGGGCTGGACATCCCCGCCTGGGGCACTACCCACGCCGATTATTTCTACGGTGCCATTCCCTGCACCCGGCTGATGACCGAGGACGAAATTGCGCAAGATTACGAACTGGAGACCGGCAAGGTGATTATCGACACCTTCCACCGACGCGGTATCAGCCCGAACGCCATTCCGGCGGTGCTGGTCAATTCACACGGCCCCTTCGCCTGGGGCAAGGACGCGCACAGCGCGGTACACAACGCGGTAGTGCTGGAAGAAATTGCCTATATGGGGATTTTCTCGCGCCAGTTGACGCCGGGCATCAGCAGCATGCAGCCCGCGCTGCTGGATAAACACTACCTGCGCAAACACGGCAAGAATGCTTATTACGGGCAATAAATAGGGTTGGCGGGCCTCAGTTCCAGTATCAAAAGTTTTCACCGGATGCTTTGAGGCATCTGGTGAAAATAAAGTTAGCTGGCATGGAAATCAGCCTTCTCGGTTTTTCCCCCGCCCTGTTGCCAGGCGATCGTAATTCGTCAGCCGGTTTAAAATTCGTTATCATCCGCACCCACTCTCCCTCCGGGTAGCCTGATGTCCAAGATTATCGATACCTTTATTGCCCCGCCGTGCCATGAGCAGATCGAGATCCTCTATCAGGACGAAAGTCTGGTGCTGATCAATAAGCCCAGCGGGTTGCTCAGCCTGTCGGGGAAAAATCCGCAAAATCTCGATTCAGTGCATCATCGGCTGGTACAGCAGTTCCCCGGCTGCACGTTGATCCACCGCCTGGATTTCGGCACTTCCGGGTTGATGGTGATTGCCCGCAATAAGGCTATCAATGCCGCCCTCTGCCAGCAGTTCAGCCAGCGTACCGTGACCAAAGTGTACAGCGCACTGCTGTGCGGGCATCTGGCCGATAACGAAGGGGTGATAGACGCAGCGATTGCCAAAGATCCGGCGTTGTTCCCGCTGATGTCGATTTGCGCCATCCACGGCAAGCCCGCTCGCTCCGGCTATCAGGTCATTGAGCGCTTTTATCATGAGTTGGCAGACGGAACGTCACTGCCATTGACGCGGGTGCAGCTAACCCCGGAAACCGGGCGTACTCATCAACTGCGCATCCACTGTCAGCAATTGGGCCACCCTATTTTGGGCTGTGACCTGTATGGCGGTCTCCTGCTGCCCGGCACCGAACGGACCCCGCGGCTGATGCTGCACGCCAGTGAGCTGCATTTTGTTCATCCCATGACCGAAGAGCCAATCAAAGCCCATCACGCCAGCCCGTTCTGAAAGCGAAAGTATCTATAATTAGCGCCTCCTGCTTCCCCTGCGTGAAACCCGCAAAAGATCATCGGCTTCCCCCGTAACATCGCTGCAAGCCCTTGGCTCTGGTGTATACTCGGGTTTCTACGCCATGCCAGCCAAAGCGGCTTTGGATCAGGCCCGTTTCAGCCGGAACCTGACGCCTATTCTGCCCTCCAGCCAGCTCCACACCAGCCCAATTTAGTGGAACTATCATGAGCCAAAACACCGCTCGTATCAGTGAGATTATCGACAACGCCAAGGTCTCGCCTTACCAGATCCTGATCCTCAGCCTGTGTTTTCTAATCGTCCTGCTGGACGGTTTTGATACCGCCATCATTGGCTATATCGCCCCCGCGCTGCGCGAAGAGTGGGATCTGCTGCCTGCGCAGTTATCCCCCGCCTTTGGTGCCGGGTTGTTCGGTCTGCTGCTCGGCAGTCTGATCTTCGGTCCGGTCGCCGATGCCATTGGCCGCAAACGGGTACTGCTGGTTTCGATACTGATTTTTGGCGGGGGGACTTTGGCCTCGGCCTATACCCATTCCATTGAGTCGCTGACCCTGCTGCGGTTAATTACCGGCATTGGTTTGGGGGGCGCGATGCCCACCTGCATCACCCTCAGTTCAGAGTACTCCCCGGCACGTCGGCGGATGATCATGGTCACCCTGAGCTGGAGCGGTTTCACCGCCGGTCTGGCCCTGGGCGGCCTGCTGGCCGGGCAGATTATTCCGGTGTTCGGCTGGCGCGGCGTGCTGATGTTGGGCGGCATGGCGCCGTTATTGCTGCTGCCGTTGCTGGCCTGGCAGATGCCCGAATCGGTACGCTTTATGGCCTCCAGCCCGAAACATGCCGCTGGCCTGCGCCAGGTGGTTGAGCGTATCACTGGCAAAAGCTGGGCTGGCGTAACGATCCTCGATGACGAGCGCCCAACGCAGGCGCGGTCGCCGATGACCCATCTGTTCACCGAAGGCCGCGCAGTGCGGACCCTGCTGCTGTGGGCCGCGTTCTTCTGCTCGCTGTTCGTGTTTTACCAGCTCACCAGTTGGCTGCCGAGCATTCTCAAGGACGCCGGTTACGATATCGTTCACGCATCACGCATTGGCGCGATGCTGCCTCTGGGCGGGACTCTCGGTGCAATCCTGATGGCGCTGCTGATGGACCGCGTCGGGCCTTACCGGGTGCTGGCCCTATCCTACCTGGGTGCCGCGCTGGTTGTCGGCGCTACCGGCTATCTGATGGGGGATGTCTACACGCTGGCCGCCACCGTGTTCCTTGTCGGCTTCGGTGTGGCAGGCGCACAGAACGGTTTGAATTTGGTTTCCGCCACTATCTACCCCACTGCGGCTCGCGTCACCGGGGTAAGCTGGGCGATGGCGAGTGGCCGCTTCGGCTCCATTGTCGGCTCCATGCTCGGTGCCTGGATGATTGCCGCTGCCGGTTCCCCGGAGACGTTCTTTATCTGGCTGGCGCTACCGGTGTTGGTGGGTTCTGCCGCCATCTTCCTGCTCTACCGGCTCAGTTTGAGCCGCCGGGCATCTGCGCATGACCCTGCGTTGCCCAACTGAACAAATAAAAAAGGGGCCAAGGCCCCTTTCCGTTATTCCGCTTTCGCGGTGGTCGCATCGTTGCGATACAGATGAACGTCCATCTGCGGGAACGGAATACCGATGTTGTTGGCATCCAGCGCGCGCTTGAAGTTCTCCATCAGATCGAAGTACACGTTCCAATACTCGGCATTGGTGGTCCAGGAGCGGGTCACGAAGTTCAGTGAAGAAGGCGCCATCTCGTTCAGACGCACGGTCACGCCTTTGGCGTGCATGATGCGCTTGTCAGCGGCGATCACATCGCCCAGTACCTTTTTCACCACATCGATGTCGGCGTTATAAGCCACGCCAACCACGATATCCACACGGCGGTTCGGCTCGCGGGAATAGTTGATGATGTTGCCGGCGATGATTTTACCGTTCGGTACCACGATGGTTTTGTTGTCTGCGGTGCGCAACGTGGTGGAGAAAATCTGCACCTGGTCGACGGTACCGGCTACGCCGCCCAGATCGACATACTCACCGGCACGCAGTGGACGGAAGGCCACCAGCAGCACGCCTGCGGCGAAGTTGGACAGCGAGCCCTGCAGCGCCAGGCCGACGGCCAAACCTGCGGCACCCAGCACGGCGATCACCGAGGTAGTCTGTACGCCAACGCGCCCCAGCACTGCAATAAAGGTGAAGGCCAAAATGCCGTAACGCGCCATGGCCGACAGGAAATCGGCTACCGTGGCATCAATGCCGCGCAGCTTCATCACGCGGTTTACCGCATTGCTGACTACTCGGGCAATGATCGAACCAATGATGAAAATAACAATCGCCGCGACGATGTTCACCGCATACTGAATCAATAAATCCTGGTTCTGCACCAGCCAGTTACCGGCACCATTAATGCCGTCTACTACATTCAGATCTTTCATTCGTGTCGTCCTAACTTTTCCCTAAGGGGATAAACTCGCAAAAAAACTGACATCTGGCGTCAGTCGGAAACCACCGCCCTAGGTTAACTAACATTCCCGCAGCATGCCAACCGTAAGCGGTAAAAATCGCCGAACTTCCTCTATGCTGAACATAGCGCTATCGCCTTTTTAACGATAAGGAACTTCGCTCGTCATGCAGATGCCATCGTCGATTCAACACTATTGGCGGGTTCGCCCCAGGCTGCTGCTTTCCGTGGCTGCGGGCATCCTGTGCTACCTGCTGCTGCCGGACAGGCTCGGTCAATTGCAACGCCTGATGCTCGGCTGGAACCTGCTGGCCTGGTGCTACCTGCTGTTTCTGTGGCGGTTGATGCTGGTCAGCACGCCGAAGCATATCCGCCAACTCGCGCGCACGCAGGATGAAAGCGCCAGTAAAGTGCTGGCGCTGGTCAGCATTGGCTGCATGGTGAGCATTCTGTCGATTCTGTTTGAGCTCAGTACCACCAGGCAGGTCAGCGACTCGCTGAAAACACTGCATCTGGCGCTGACCGGTGCCACGCTGGTGGTGTCCTGGCTGCTGCTGCCCACCGCGTTCACCATGCACTATGCCCATCAATTTTATCGTCAGGGCGCGCAGCAAGATCCTCTGCCACTGTTGTTTCCCGGTGACCTCAAAGAACCGACCTATTGGGACTTCGCCTATTTTTCTTTCACCATTGCCGTCGCTTCGCAAACCGCCGACGTGGCGGTCGGCGCGGCCGAGGTGCGCAAAATCGCCCTGCTGCAATCGGTGATTTCCTTTGTCTTCAACCTGATCATCCTCGGGTTGTCGATCAACGTCGGCGCCAGCCTACTGAGTTAAAAACAAAAAAGGCTCCCCGAGGGGAGCCTTCATGTAGAGCTAACAGCTAACCGAGATTACAGAACGTCTACTGCGTTCAGATCTTTGAAAGCCTGTTCCAGACGAGTAATCATCGAAGTCTGGGCTGAACGCAGCCATACGCGTGGGTCGTAGTATTTCTTGTTCGGCTTGTCAGCACCTTCTGGGTTACCCAGTTGGCCTTGCAGATAGCCTTCGTTCTTTTTGTAGTACTGCAGGATGCCGTCCCAGGTTGCCCATTGGGTATCGGTATCGATGTTCATTTTGATCACGCCGTAACCTACGGACTCTTTGATCTCTGCATCGCTAGAACCGGAACCGCCGTGGAACACGAAGTTCAGGCTGTTGTGCGGCAGGTTATATTTCTTGGAAACATAGTCCTGAGAATCACGCAGGATGGTCGGGGTCAGTTTCACGTTGCCTGGCTTATAAACGCCGTGCACGTTACCAAAGGACGCCGCGATAGTGAAGCGTGGGCTGATCGCATTGAGTTTTTCGTATGCGTAAGCCACGTCTTCTGGCTGAGTGTACAGGGAGGATGCGTCCATATGGCTGTTGTCCACGCCATCTTCTTCACCGCCGGTGCAGCCCAGTTCGATTTCCAGGGTCATACCGATTTTCGCCATGCGAGTCAGGTATTTGCTGCAAATTTCGATGTTTTCTTCCAGGGACTCTTCAGACAGGTCGATCATGTGGGAAGAGAACAATGGTTTGCCGGTAGCGGCGAAATGCTTCTCGCCAGCGTCCAACAGGCCGTCCAGCCATGGCAGCAATTTCTTCGCGCAGTGGTCGGTGTGCAGAATAACCGGCACGCCGTAATGCTCAGCCATCTGATGAACGTGGTGTGCACCAGAAATCGCGCCCAGAATTGCTGCACCCTGTGGAACGTCAGTCTTCACGCCTTTGCCGGCGATAAACGCGGCACCGCCGTTGGAGAACTGAACGATAACCGGAGCGCGTACCTTCGCGGCTGTTTCCAGCACGGCGTTGATAGAGTCGGTACCCACACAGTTAACTGCTGGCAGAGCAAAGTTGTTCTCTTTAGCTACTGCGAATACTTTCTGAACGTCATCACCAGTGATGACACCCGGTTTTACGAAATCAAAAATTTTAGACATGTTACTTTGTCCTGTTTCGTCGGCCGTAGATGGATGTAAATCGATTTTTCATGCCGCGCCGCCTATGCCGCGCGGTATAAAATAAACGGGCGACTTTCGTCTCCCGTTGTCTGAATTACTGCTTAGCGCGCTCTTCCAGCATCACAACTGCCGGTAACGCTTTGCCTTCCACGAATTCCAGGAAGGCGCCGCCGCCGGTAGAGATGTAGGAAATCTTATCCTCGATACCGAACAGATCGATAGCCGCCAGCGTATCACCACCACCAGCGATAGAGAATGCCTCGCTGTCTGCGATAGCGCGCGCGACAATTTCGGTACCCTTACGGAAGTTAGGGAACTCGAATACGCCAACCGGACCATTCCACAGAATGGTTTTGGCTTCTTTGAGCAACTTGGCCATAGCCAGCGCGGTTTCGTCACCGAAGTCCATGATCTCTTCATCATCGTTGACTTCACTGACTTTTTTCAAGGTGGCAGGTGCAGTTTCAGAGAACTCCGTACCTACGCGAGAATCGGTAGGAACCGGAATTTTAAACTCGTCACGCAGTTTTCTCGCTGCATCGACGAAGTCAGGTTCGTACAGAGATTTACCGACGTTGTTATCGATAGCCACGAAGGTGTTGGCGATACCGCCGCCCACGATCACCGTATCGGCGATTTTCACCAGCGAGTTCAGCACATCGAATTTAGTCGAAACCTTAGAACCGCCAACCACGGCAACCATCGGGCGAGCCGGGCTTTTCAGCGCTTTGCCCAGGGCTTCCAGTTCTGCAGACAGCAGCGGGCCAGCACAGGCGACAGGTGCAAACTTGCCCACGCCGTGGGTGGAAGCCTGCGCACGGTGTGCCGTACCGAAGGCGTCCATCACATACACGTCGCACAGCGCCGCATATTTTTTGGACAGGGTTTCGTCGTCTTTTTTCTCGCCCTTGTTGAAACGGACGTTTTCCAGCACTACCAGTTCACCTTCTGCAACGTCAACACCTTCCAGGTAGTCTTTAGCCAGACGAACCGGGTTTTTCAGGTGTTCTTTCAGATAGTTAACAACAGGCAGCAGGGAGAATTCTTCGTTGTACTCGCCTTCGGTAGGACGACCCAGGTGGGAAGTTACCATCACGCGGGCGCCTTGTTTCAGCGCAGCTTCAATAGTCGGCAGGGAGGCACGGATACGTGCATCGGAAGTCACTTTACCGTCTTTCACTGGAACGTTCAGATCGGAGCGGATCAGAACGCGTTTACCGGCCAGATCCAGATCGGACATGTTAATTACAGACATGGTGAACCCTCTTGGTTGATTCTCTAGAAACTATAAAGTTGCCTGAGCGGCGCATCGGTCGTGCCGATGCCGCCGTACTAGAAACCGCTTGCGGCCATTGCCCGTGTTGTATCCAACATCCGGTTGGCAAAGCCCCATTCATTATCACACCAGACCAAGGTCTTGATCAGGTGCTGACCGCTGACCCGGGTCTGCGTACCGTCGACGATAGCGCTATGCGGGTCATGGTTAAAATCGATCGAGACTAATGGTAGTTCCGTATAGTCAACTATACCACGAAATGATCCCCGTGCGGCCATTTGCAGCAGCTGGTTGACCTCTGTCACCTTCACCGCCGAACTGACGCTGACGCTGAGATCGATGGCCGTCACGTTGATGGTCGGCACGCGCACGGAAATCGCTTCGAAACGATCGCAAAACTGCGGAAAAATACGGGTGATGCCCGCGGCCAGCTTGGTGTCGACCGGAATAATCGACTGGCTCGCCGCACGGGTACGCCGCAAATCCTGATGATAGGCGTCTATCACCGGCTGATCGTTCATCGAAGAGTGAATGGTGGTCAGGGTGCCCGATTCGATGCTGTAGGCATCGTCCAGCAGCTTAATCACCGGAATAATGCAGTTGGTGGTGCATGACGCATTGGAAACAATGCGGTGTTCTGCCAGCAGCGTCTGATGGTTGACGCCGAACACGATGGTGGCGTCCAGATCGTTACCGCCTGGGTGGGCGAACAACACTTTTTTCGCCCCCGCCGCCAGATGGGCTTCGCCATCTGCCCGGCTGCCGTACACACCGCTGCAGTCCAGTACCACGTCGACACCCAACTCTCCCCAGGGAAGCTGTTCCACCGCCGGCTGATGCAGCAAGCGAATGGTGTCGTCCCCGACGGTCAGCATGTCGCATTCCTGGCGAACATCCCAGGCAAAGCGGCCATGGCTGGAGTCGTATTTCAGCAGGTGGGCCATCCCCTCGGCGTTTGCCAATTCGTTGATCGCCACCACGGAAATCTCCGCTCTTCGTCCCGATTCATACAGTGCGCGTAAAACGCTGCGGCCAATGCGGCCAAAGCCGTTTATCGCTATGCGGATTGTCATGCTGCTCCTGAAAAAGGGCCTTCCCTCACCGGGCGTACTCACCGTTGTCGAGAGGGCGCTGACTGGGTTATCTGGATAACCCGCATAGAGTACTTTAGCGCACCACCCGCTGTGAATCGTCGCATTGCATTATTCCTTCGACCCGGCAGTGGTTTCACCGGCTTCACTCCGGCATTTCAGTTGAAAACAGCCACAACTGAAACGCTTCAGCTGAGCATAAACCAAAGTTTTACCAAAAGGAACAGATGCGACAGTCTGCCTGACAACCGAACGACACTTTGCGGGAATAAGATGATCTAGCGCACACTTTTTCCTGGCCAATCCTTGGCCTTGCGCCAGATTTTTTAACAAAAACGACGTTTTCCGCCTTAAACTTTAGGAAAAATCCACAGGTGCTCGGGCGGCAGGGAGAGCCGGCACAGTGTCTGACCTCGTACTTCGGTGCCATAAGCGCGCACCACGAAATCCTCGGCGACGGTGCGGAACAGGTATTCCCAACGGTCGCCGAGGTACATGCTGGTCAGCAACGGCAGCTCAAGCTGATTGCCCTGCGCATCATCTCCCAGGCGCACGCGCTCCACGCGGATCACCGCCGTGGCCTCTTCGCCGGCTTTTACCCCTGCCCCCGCCATGCCCCACAGCGCCCAGTCTTTGCCTTCAATACGCGCTTTGCCCTCACTCACTTCGGTAACCTTGCCGTGCAGGCGATTATTACTGCCCATAAACTCGGCGGTAAACAGGGTCGACGGCGAACCGTACATTTCCTGCGGCGTACCCTGCTGCTCGATTTTTCCGTTGTTGAGCAACAGGATGCGATCGGAGATCGCCATTGCCTCGTTCTGATCGTGAGTCACCATCAGCGCCGAAAGCCCCAGTTTGATGATCAGCTCACGCAGGAACACCCGCGCCTCTTCGCGCAGCTTGGCGTCGAGGTTAGATAACGGCTCATCGAGCAGGATAACCGGCGGGTTGTACACCAGCGCCCGCCCAATCGCCACGCGCTGTTGCTGGCCACCGGACAACTGATGCGGATGACGCTGGCCCAAATGCCCCAGACCAAGCTGGTCGAGCACGCCCTGCACCCGCTGGTTGATTTCCGCTGCGGCGACTTTGCGTAATTTCAGCGGATAGGCGACGTTTTCAAACACTGTTTTATGTGGCCACAGGGCATAGGACTGAAACACCAACCCCAGGTTGCGCTCCTCCGCCGGAATTTCACTGCGCGCGCTGCCGTTGTACACGGTATTGCTGCCAATGATAATGCGGCCCTGGGTCGGTTTCTCCAGCCCGGCAACCGCCCGCAACAGCGTGGTTTTACCACTGCCCGACGGCCCCAACAGCGAAACCACCTCGCCGCGCTTTAAATCCATCGAGACACCCTTCAACACCGGGTTGTCGCCGTAGGTTAAATGCAGGTTTTCTACCGAAAGTTCAATCATGTAATTTCACTCCAAAGCGCAGGGCAATACCCAGCCCCAACACCACCAGCAGGATGTTAATGAACGAGAGTGCCGCAACGATATCGATGGCGCCCGCCGCCCACAGGGAAACCAGCATCGAACCTATGGTTTCGGTGCCCGGAGACAACAGATACACCCCGGTGGAATACTCACGTTCGAAAATCAGGAACATCAGCAGCCACGAACCAATCAGGCCGTAGCGCGACAGCGGAATGGTGACGTGACGGGTGATCTGCCCCCGGGTCGCGCCGGCACTGCGCGCCGCCTCCTCCAGCTCTGGGCCGACCTGCAGCAGCGTCGAAGAGATCAGCCGCAGGCCATAGGCCATCCACACCACGGTGTACGCCAGCCAGACGCTGAAGATGGTGCTGCGCAAGGAACGCAGCCAGACGATCAGGTTCTCCCGCAGCCACTCGGCCACCGGCAGCGCCGACAGCCAGCCCTCTTTCAATGACTTGTCCAGCCACATCGGCAGGAACAGGAACACCCACAGGAACGCCAGCCCCGCCAGCAGGCCCGGCACCGCTCGTGGCACCAGCACGCTGTAATCGAGGAAACGGGTAGCCCCGTCGGGTTTGCGGTGCATGGCAATGCCGATAAACAGATAGCAAACCACCGCCAGCGCGCCGCCGAATACCCCAATCGCCATCGAGTTGACGATCGCCCGCAGCAGGTTGGGTTGCTGCCAGATGGTGCGGAAAGTATTGAGCGACAGTTCGTCCCAAATGGAAACACCCACGCCCCAGTTGGAAATAAAGGCGCGCAGCACCACCCCCACCAGCGGTACGCCGATGGTCACCGTCAGCCAGAACACCACCACCGCACCGGCGACCCAACGCCATTTCCCCAGCGGCAGCGCCCGCGCCTGCGACGCCTTGCCCTTGACGGTAACGAAGCGGTTAGCGGTGCGCATCAGACGGCGTTGCAACATCACCAACGGAATGGTGATGCAGATCAGCACCACCGCCACCGCCGCCATCAGATGGTAAGACGGCGTGCCCAGCTTATTGGTCAGTTGATACAGGTAAGTCGCCAGCACCAGGTTGCCTTCCGGATCGCCCAGCACCAACATCAGGCCAAACACTTCCAGCCCAAGGAAAAACAGCAGTACCCCAGCATACAAAATGGACGGTCGCACCATCGGCAAACTGACCGCCGTCATCACCTGCAAAGGCGAGGCACCCGCCGTGCGTGCGGCTTCCTCCACGTCGGAACCGACGCTGCGCAAGGCCGAGGAAATATAAAGATAGGCGTGTGGCACGTGCGTCAGCCCGGCAATCACCACGATGCTGGCCATCGAATAGATATTCCAGGGTACGAACCCCAGCAGCGACTCCGCCCACAGCGAGAAGAAGCCCACTGGCCCGGCGGCCACCACGTAGCCAAAACCCAAGACCATCGGCGAGACAAAGATCGGCACCAGGATCAGCGGTTCAATAAAGCGCCGACCGGGCAAGTCGGTTCTGACCATCAAAAAGGCCAGAATGCCCCCCAGCGGAATGGCGATCACCACCAGGCCGAAAGCCAGAATAAACCCGCTTTTCAGCGCCTTGTAGAAGTCCGGATCGGTAAAGATAAACTGGAACGCCTCCAGGCTGAACACCTTGGAGGGGGAGAAAAAGGGAGCGGAGAGGAAACTTTGAATCACGATAAACGACAGCGGCACGTAGATAACCAGTGCGGTTATCAACACCACCAAGCCGCGCGGCAGGCTTTGCCACTTTCTGCGCCATGCTTCCATAAATATATCCCGATGGTTGTAAACGACGACGACCAAAGGGCGCGCGCCACAATGGCAGACGCGCGTCCGGATCCTGTGTTATTTCGCGGCGGCGGTACGCCATTGCTTGATGTAATCCAGGCGTTTGGCCGGCTGCAGGTACTCCAGCAGGCTTTCATCCACCGGGATCGGTTTGAGCGCTTTGCCGAGCATTTTGGTCATGCCGTCGATGTCGTTTTTGCCTTCAATGTCATTACGAATAGACGGAATATCGGCCTGGTTGGCGAGAATGCTCTGGCCCTTTTCCGACAGCACGTAGTTAAGCCACAGTTTTGCCGCATTGCCGTTGGCAGCCTCTTTGCTGATAAAGGACACGCGCGACAGCACCAGGGTGTAATCCTTCGGATAAGAGATGCCGAGGGAAGGGTCGGTTTTGGCTCGTGCTTCGGCGTAAGAACCCAGGATGTTGAAACCAATCAGGTTCTCCCCGGATGACACCCTTTCCATCATGGTGCCGGTAGAAGATTGCACCGCCAGCCCCCCTTTGGCGACGTCAGCCAGGGTGGCGAAATAGTTCGGGTCGGCCTTGAAGTCCTGCACCGACAGCATGAAGCCCAACCCTGACTTTTCAATGTCATAGGTGGTGACTTTCTTTTTGAACTTGTCGGTCTGGCTGGCGATCAACTTGGCCAGCGCGGCGTGAGAATCCGGTACATCGCCCTGCGGGATCAGGCGTTTGTTATAGATGAAGACCACCGGTTCGTAGGTGGTACCGTAGGCTTTATCTTTCCAGACCGCCCACTTGGGCAGTTGGCCCTGTTCCGGCGAAGCGTATTCCTGTGCATAGTCGGTCGCCAGTTTCAGCGCGGTATCCATCGACGAGCTCCACACCACGTCGCCGCTGGTGCCTCCCGCCGCCTGTTCGCTGATATAGCGGTTGTACAGCTCGGTGCTGTTCATGTCGTTGTATTCGACCTTAACGCCAGGATACAACGCTTCGAACCCCTGGATCAGCGGCCCGGCGGCCTTGGTATCCGTGGTGGAGTACACCACCACCTTGCCCTCTTTCTTCGCGCCATCCACAATTTTTTGATAGTCGGCTGGATAGCCTGCCGGGAATTCAGCGTAAGCAGGCACCGCGCCCAGTACAGCCATCGCCACTACCGACGCGCCGATTCTTGTCAACATAATCAACTCCTGGTTACATTTAAGAAACTAAAAATTAACATATAGTTAATAAGTGTTCTTAAGCAACGCCGTTGATTTTTTATCTTTTGGTTTTGTGAGGTTGGACGTTTTTCAGTCAAAAAAATCCATGGTCATCCCGGTTTTTAAACCAAGGACGAAATAACCGGTGTTATTGCATCAGTTTGGAACGCCGCAGCAGGCGGATCTTCTGTACGATAGCCACGCCGAGCAATGTCAGGCAAAACCCCGCCAGTTGCACCAACGACAGCGCTTCGCCAAACAGGAAATAAGCCTGCAACGCGGCAGCCGGCGGCACCAGCAGCATCAGCGCGGTAATGCGCGTCAGATCGCCATGCCGCACCATCCAGATAAACAACGCGGTACCGCCCAGCGACAATATCCCGGCCGACCACAGCAGCGAGAACCACAGCGTTGGCGAATTATCCCATTCTCCCGATCCCATCACCGCCGCCAAAACGCCGGTGACCAATGCCGCGCCAAGATGCTGAATAGCTCCTGCGGCCCGGAGATCCGCCGCCGCCAGCGAAGACTTCTGCACCATGATGCCAATCGTCAGCGCAACGATGCTGCCAAAACCCAGCAGAATGGGCAGCAGCGCCATGTTACCGACGTCGATGCCGGTCAGCCGCGGTGACAGCACCAACGCCACGCCGATAAAACCGATCGCCAGCCCCGTCCAGGAACGCAGGCCTATCGGCTTGCGCAGCACCAAAGCAAAAATCAGCGCCGTGAACAGCGGCTGCAGGCCGCCGATCAATGACATTACGCCGGCCGCCAGGCCGTTCGCCACCGCCCACCAACTGGCGGCGAGATAAACGCCGTTCATCAGCATGCCGGTAAGCAGGTGCATGATGAACTGCCGCCCTTTAGGCCAGGCGCAGTTGGCGGCCAGCAGGGCAAAAACCGCGGCGGCGATCAGGAAGCGAAAGGTCAGAAAGAGATTGGGATCGGCATGATCCGCCACCGCGCGGGCGGCTATAAACCCGGTCGACCAGATTAGTATCAGGAAAAACGGCGCAATAATGGATTTGCGCCGATAGAAGCTTTCCTTGCCGGTAATTACCATAAAAATACCTGAATAATGCTGTTGGTGGTTCACTACGAAGCATACTAACTAATTTAACATTAGCTTAATAGATTTTACCTCACGAATATTGACCTCGATAAAAACAAAACATGCCCGATACGCTAATAATTAAATCGAAAACCATATAATTAACCTGCCTTATAATTCATTTTTATTTATACCCTTCATACTTAAGGCTGGATATGCGCATCGGCGAAATCATCTCTGTGGAATATAACGAGAATGCATTAAAGCCGGCGTATAAATTGCAGGTCTATTTTGGCGAAGAGATCGGCAGCAAGGTTTTATAACTGTCAGTTTATCCTAATCCAAGAGGCAATAGAGCAATAGAGCAATAGAGCAATAGAGCAATGCAACAGCTATCTCAGCTTGACGCTATAAAGAAGGAATACCAGGAAAAGCGCTCTGTGTTTATTCCCGGTGATACCATGAAGGACATTTTATTGACTCTTGGCGCTCAGCCCGAAGACTTTACCAAACTGACACAGGTCAGCAATAACCTGGCGGACGATCCCACGCTGCCCTTTCGCAAATCGAGAAACGGCCGATTCTGCTTTAACTTTGATAATGACCGCATAGAGAGACTGGAATTCCAGCCTTTTGTGCTGTCGGTCGAGGAAGACTTTATCCGCCATGATTCGGGGCAAATTCGCCACTTCCGCGGCATCAACGACGACCTGCAGTTAAACACGGTATTCCAGGCGATAATGCGCTTTAAGGCCTACATTATCGATGGCGTCAGCGTAGCCCCGCGCGCCAGGCTGAATCAGGACATCAATAAATTTGTCTGTACCGTTTTCAACCGGTTGCGGTTTATTCCCTGCTGCCCGGCAACCGGTTTATTTCCAGCTTTGAGCTGATTCATCGCAGCGTAACTCAGGCTTTTCTCGGCAAAATATCATATCCTGCATGCCGAAATTTTTATGGGTGCCCGTTTGCCCATCGCGCCTGCCCTTGAGTTTATCGGCGCCAGGTTGTTTTTATCGTACACAGGCAAAGCAATACCGTTATGACAACACGCTTATCTCCCAAAGACATTATCGCCCTGGGCTTTATGACCTTCGCCCTGTTTGTCGGCGCCGGCAATATCATTTTCCCGCCAATGGTGGGCCTGCAGTCCGGTGAACATCTGTGGCTGGCCGCCGCAGGCTTTATCGTCACCGCCGTCGTCCTGCCGGTGATCGCGGTGATTGCGCTGGCGCGTGTCGGCGGCAGCATCAGCCTGTTGACCGCACCAATCGGCCGCAGGGCCGGCCTGCTGCTGGCTACCCTCTGCTATCTGGCGCTCGGCCCGCTGTTCGCCACACCGCGCACCGCCAACGTTTCTTTCGCTTTGGGCATCGCACCTTTTACCGGCGACGGCGCCCTGCAGCAGTTTATCTACAGCCTGCTGTTCTTCACGCTGGCAATGATTATCTCGCTGTACCCCGGGCGACTGCTGGATAACGTCGGCCATATTCTGGCACCGCTGAAGATCCTCGCGCTGGCCGCACTGGGCGTCGCCGCGTTGATTTGGCCCGCCGGCGCGCCCATCCTCGCCAGCGGCAGCTATCAGGACGCGGCGTTCTCCACCGGTTTTGTGCAGGGATATCTGACGATGGACACGCTGTCGGCGCTGATGTTCGGCTCGATTATCGTTACCGCCGCACGGTCGCGCGGCGTCAACGATCGGGGGTTATTGATGCGCTACACTCTGTGGGCCAGCCTGATTGCCGGCATCGGCCTGACACTGGTTTATATCTGCATGTTCAAGCTGGGCGCCGGCAGCGGCGGCCTGGTTGCCGACGGGCAAGACGGCGCGGCAATCCTGCATGCCTATGTACAGCACACCTTCGGCAATTTGGGCAGCGTCTTTATGGCCATCCTGATGTTCATCGCCTGTCTGGTGACTGCGGTGGGCATGACCTGCGCCTGCGCCGATTTCTTCTCCCGCTATCTGCCGCTGTCTTACCGTTCACTGGTGGTCCTCCTCGCTGCGTTCGCCATGCTGGTGTCCAATCTCGGGCTGGCCAATCTGATCCGCGTATCGATTCCGGTGCTGACGGCCATCTATCCTCCGTGCATCGCCCTGGTATTGCTCAGCTTTAGCCAGAGCCGTTGGCGCAGCGCCAACCGCGTGTTCACACCGGTGATCGCCACCAGTCTGCTGCTTGGCCTCGCCGACGGAATAAAGGCCTCCAGCTTCAGCGGCCTGCTGCCGGCCTGGTTCGATCAACTGCCGTTGGCGGATCAGGGATTGGTTTGGTTGCAGCCGACGCTGTTAGTGCTGTTGCTGGCGGCGGTTTACGATCGGTTGCGCGCACCGCGCCGTGCCGGGACGATGGCCTGAAATAAAAAAAACCGGTCAATGACCGGTTTTTTTATCAGCTTGCGAAGGACCGCTTATTTCAGCAGTGCCTGCGCCTTGGCCACCACGTTGTCCACGGTGAAGCCAAACTCTTTGAACAGCTGCTCTGCCGGGGCTGACTCGCCAAAGGTGGTCATGCCCACGATGGCGCCGTTCAGGCCCACATATTTGTACCAGTAGTCCGCGATACCCGCTTCTACCGCCACGCGTGCGCTAACCGCCGCCGGCAGCACGGATTCACGGTAGGCCGCATCCTGCTTGTCGAACGCGTCGGTAGACGGCATGGAGACCACGCGCACCTTGCGGCCGGCCGCAGTCAGCTGGTCTGCCGCTTCCACGGTGATACCCACTTCCGAACCGGTGGCAATCAGAATGACGTCCGGTGTCCCGGCGCAGTCCTTCAGCACATAACCGCCACGGTAAACGTTGGCCAGTTGCTCTGCGCTACGCGGCTGCTGGGTCAGGTTCTGACGGGAGAAAATCAGCGTGGTCGGGCCGTCGTTGCGCTCGATGCCGTACTGCCAGGCTACCGCCGACTCCACCTGGTCACACGGACGCCAGGTGCTCATGTTCGGGGTCACACGCAGGCTGGCCATCTGCTCAACCGGCTGGTGCGTCGGGCCGTCTTCGCCCAGACCGATGGAGTCATGGGTGTAGACGAACACGTTGCGGATTTTCATCAGCGCCGCCATACGCACCGCATTACGGGCGTATTCCACGAACATCAGGAAGGTCGCCGAGTACGGCAGGAAGCCGCCGTGCAGCGCGATGCCGTTGGTGATGGCGGTCATGCCGAACTCGCGCACGCCGTAGTGGATGTAGTTACCCGCCAGGTCTTCGTTGAGCGGTTTGGAGCCGGACCACATGGTCAGGTTGCTCGGTGCCAGGTCAGCGGAGCCGCCGAGGAATTCAGGCAGCACCTTGCCGAAGGTTTCCAGCGCATTCTGCGAGGCCTTGCGGCTGGCGATATTGGCCGGGTTGGCCTGAAGTTTTTCCACGAAGGCTTTGGCTTCGGCTTTCCAGTTGGCCGGCAGTTCACCGTTCACACGGCGTTTGAACTCGGCAGCCAGTTCAGGGAAGGCTTTCGCGTAGGCGGCGAACTTGTCGTTCCAGGCCGCTTCTTTGGCCTTGCCGGCTTCTTTGGCATCCCACTGGGCATAGATGTCCTGCGGGATTTCGAAGGCGGCGTATTTCCAGCCCAGCGCTTCACGGGTGGCGGCCACTTCGGCGGCGCCCAGCGCAGCACCGTGCACGTCGTGGGTACCGGCCTTGTTCGGGGAGCCGAAACCAATCACGGTTTTGCACATCAGCAGCGACGGCTTGTCGGTGACCTTGCGGGCTTCTTCAATGGCGGCCTTGATGGCGTCCGGGTTGTGGCCGTCAACGTGACGCACCACGTGCCAGCCGTAGGCTTCAAAGCGCTCGGCGGTGTTGTCGGTGAACCAGCCTTCGACGTGACCGTCGATGGAGATGCCGTTGTCATCGTAGAACGCGGTCAGTTTGCCGAGCTTGAGGGTACCGGCCAGCGAACAGACTTCGTGGGAGATGCCTTCCATCATGCAGCCGTCGCCCATAAAGGCGTAGGTGTGGTGGTCGACGATGTCATGACCCGGGCGGTTGAACTGCGCGCCCAGGGTGCGTTCGGCAATGGCGAAACCGACGGCGTTGGCGATGCCCTGACCCAGTGGGCCGGTGGTGGTTTCCACGCCCGGGGTGTAGCCGTATTCCGGGTGGCCCGGGGTTTTGGAGTGCAGCTGGCGGAAGTTTTCCAGCTCGCTCATCGGCAGGTCGTAGCCGGTGAGGTGCAACAGGCTGTAAATCAGCATGGAGCCATGGCCGTTGGAGAGGACGAAGCGGTCACGGTCAGCCCAGTGCGGGTTGGTCGGGTTGTGGTTCAGGTAGTCACGCCACAGGACTTCGGCGATGTCCGCCATGCCCATAGGTGCACCCGGGTGGCCGGAATTTGCTTTTTGTACGGCGTCCATGCTGAGTGCGCGGATGGCGTTGGCAAGCTCTTTACGAGAGGACATGTTTTACTCCAGGTCGGATTAAAAAATCAGTCAAGTTTTCTATTTTCTCAGACTCAGCATTAAAACGGCAATCCCTAATGCCAAATGAGAGCGAGTTCACAACTTATTAGCACAATTGGTCGTTTTTTCGGAATAACACTATTTTCCTGATTGTCAGCGTACACTAGTCTCAGACGGCAAGATTTCCCTAAATTAAAATGGCACTCCCCCCTTGTTACTATCACAGGAAGATGGCTTTATGAAGATCCGTACCTCTTTGATTGCATTAAGCATTGCCACTTTGGTAAGCGGCTGTCAAAACCTGAATACCGATACCCTGATGCAGTCTGGCGCACAGGCGTTCCAGGCGGCGACGTTGAGCAATAACGACGTAAAAACCCTGAGTGATAAATCCTGCGCGGAGATGGACAGCAAGGCACAAATCGCGCCGGCTGACAGCACCTATGCCAAGCGTCTGAACAAAATCGCCGCGGCGCTGGGTGATAATATCAACGGCACGCCGGCCAACTACAAGGTTTACGTCACTAAAGACGTGAATGCCTGGGCGATGGCCAACGGCTGTATCCGCGTTTACAGCGGCCTGATGGACATGATGACCGATAATGAAGTGGAAGGCGTACTGGGCCATGAAATGGGCCACGTGGCGCTGGGCCATACTCGCAAGGCGATGCAGGTGGCTTACGGCACCGTGGCGTTGCGTACCGCAGCGGCCTCAACCGGCGGCATCATCGGCTCGTTGTCACAGTCACAACTGGCGGACATGGGTGAAAAACTGGTGAATGCCCAGTTCTCGCAGAAGCAGGAAAGCGAAGCGGATGACTACTCGTTCGACCTGCTGAAACAGCGCGGCATCGATCCGAACGGTCTGGTCACCAGCTTTGAAAAACTGGCGAAAATGGAAGCCGGCCGTCAAAGCAGCATGTTCGACGACCACCCGGCCTCGGAAGCGCGTGCGCAGCACATTCGCGACCGCATCGCGGCAGGTAAGTAACCTTCATTATCCTACAGAGCAACGGCACCCAAAAGTGGGCTTCCCACTGACTAAGGTGCCGTTTTCAAAAAAATAAAAAAGCGCAATCCTATTAAATCCATTTTAAAAAAAACCTCTCAAAACCGCTTATAGATTTATATAAATAAAACAACTTACAACAACACATAATAACCATTTATTTTTTGTGATCTTTAACGGAAATTCACCCAAGTGGCATTGAACGTTGTCTGGAAACAATATAATACTAAGTTTCCTTATGGACATAAAACAACACTATGGAATGGAGTTATTTATGAAAACTATTGACTCATCTTTACTCGATCAAATCGCTGGTGGTCGTGGGTAGTAAGCAGCCTGGCCGCCATCTGTCGCATTTTATACATACAAAAAAATCGCTTTCACTCAGTAATGACGGAGATTAAGGCGTCAACTTATGAATAAAGCAAGATACTCGTTAATTTCCATTATCTGGATGCCAGGCTGTTACTTTATTGGCATTAATTCGTCATTGAAAATATTACAACCGGCGACCAGCTACGTGGACTTGGTCACACTGGTTCTTGCTATTATTGGGCTACGAGTATCCATTTCACTGATAGTCGACGCCCTGGGAATATTTAATAAAAATTAACTTCATTTGAACGACACCTTACTGATTAAGGTGTCGTTCAATCTGTCACGACTCAGTACAGGGTTTTCTGCGGTGGTCCGGCGAAGGTCAACGGCCCAATGCTGTTCATGTCCACCTCCACCACCGACGGCCCCGGATAGTTAATCGCCTCTGCCAAGACGCCGCTGAACTGCGCCGCGCTGTCGACCTTCCAGGCTTTCAGCCCCATAGCTTCGGCCACCAGCGTAAAGGCCGGAGTATGCAGTTCGTTATAGTACTGACGACCGGCAAAGTATTTATCCTGAATGCCGCGCATCACGCCGTAACCGCCGTCGTTCATAATCAGCAAAGTGATATTGGCCTGCTCCTGCGCCATGGTCGCCAGCTCGCCCAGGCCTAACGCCAAGCCGCCGTCGCCCACCAGCCCGACCACCTTGCGCTGCGGGTTAGCGATCGCGGTACCAATCGCCATCGGCAAGCCCATGCCAATCGCCCCGGCCAGCGAGTGAATGTTACACAGCGGCGAAATCGCGCGGAACAAACGGCTGCCCCAAACGCTGCCGGAGACGGTGATATCACGCACCAGCAGCCCATCCTGCGGCAGCGCGGCGGCAATGGCGTCGTTTAATTTGGCATATTCCCCCGACTGTTGGCGCAGCGCGCTTTCCGCCTGCTGCACCGCGTGGGCGATTTCGCTATCCCACTCGGCATTGACCTTTTCACCTGGGCTAACTCGGGCAGCCAGTGCTTTAAGCAAGGCACCACAGTCGCCGTTGATTTGTTCGTCGGCCAGATAGTTGCGATTGGCCGCCGCCGGATCAATATCAATCTGCACCAATGGGCGCGGCAGCGGCAGCGTCCAGGTACGGGTTTCATTGCTGCGCAGGCGTGAACCGGCCACCAGCGTCAGATCGCACTGCGTCAGGATCGCCTCAATGCTCGGCGAATTATGGAACGCACGCAGGCTGCGCGGGTGGCTATCAGGCAGAATGCCGCGCCCGTGGGTGCTGGAGATCACTGCCACACCGGCATCCGCCAATTTACGCACCGCCTCAGCGCAGCCCAGCGCACCGCCGCCCAGCCATAACAGTGGGCGTTTGGCCTGTTTCAGCCGCTGATACAACCGTTCAACCGCGTCATCACTGGCTGGCGGCAGTGGCGCAGGCATCACCGGCGGGCTCAGCACCGCGCTGGAAACCAGGCTGCTTTGAATATCGATTGGGATCTCTACCGCCACCGGACCGCAAGGCACCGTCTGCGCGTCGAGAATGGCCCGTTGGATCACTGCCACCGCCTGTTCCGCAGAGTTAACCCGATACGCGCGTTTGGAGCAGGCGCGCAGGAAACCCAATTGATCGCGGGTTTCATGAATGAACCCGGCGTCGGCATCCAGCCAGGCTTTTTCCACCTGACCGGTAATGTGCAGCAACGGCGTATTAGCGTTCATCGCCTCGATCATTGCGCCGACCGCATTGCCGGCACCGGCACCGGTACTGGTCAAGGCCACGCCCAGACCGGAGAAACGGCCGTGGGCATCGGCCATGGTCACGGCCCCCGCCTCACCGCGTGCAGGCACAAAGCGAATGTTGCCGCGCTGCCCCACCGCATCGGCAATCGGCAGATTATGAATCGAAATGATGCCGTACATCGCCGACACCTCGTACTGTTCCAGAGTCCGGGCTATCGCCTCGCCAACCGTTATTTTCTCGCTCATCATCAGCCTTCTTATATGTTCGTTGTAGGGTACGCACCGTCGCTCAAAACTAATCGCTCCAGCGATTCACCTGATGGCTAAGCGCCAGATACAGGCTTTTTTGCTGCATATAGGCTTTGATGCCGTGCAGGCCCTTTTCGCGGCCCAGACCGCTCTCTTTGAAACCGCCGAAAGGCGTAGAAATCGAGAATGTTTTGTAGGTGTTGATCCACACCGTGCCGGTTTCCAATTGCTCCGCCAGCGCCATGGCCCGTGGGAAATCACGGCTCCAGATACCGGCCGCCAGCCCGTAGACCGAATCATTGGCCTGGTCGATCAACTGCTGCTCGTCGTCGAACGGCAGCACCACCAGCACCGGGCCAAAAATCTCTTCCTGACAGGCACGGGCGCTGTTGCTCAACCCTTCAATTATCGTCGGCAGGTAATAGCTGCCCTCCGCCAGCAGCGGATCGGCCGGGGCTTCACCGCCAATCACTATCCGCCCGCCTTCCTGCTGCGCCAGCGCTACGTAATCCGCCACGCTTTGGCGATGCTTTTGGTTAATCAGCGGGCCGAGATGCACACCCGGCGTCAGTGGATTACCCACCCGCAACCCGGCCGCCAGTTCACTCAGGCGCGCCAGCAGTGGCTGGTACAAAGAACGGTGCACAAACAGCCGCGAACCGGCGATGCAGGCCTGACCGGCGGAGCTGAAAATGCCATAGCAGATGCCGCGCGCCGCCTGTTCCAAATCCGCATCTTCCAGCACGATGGTCGGCGACTTACCGCCCAGTTCCAGCGAGGTGGGGATCAGTTTCTCGGCGGCGATATGCGCCAAATGGCGACCGGTATTGGTGCCACCGGTAAAGGAAATCTTTTTCACTAACGGGTGGCGGGCCAGCGCTTCGCCAATCACCGAACCTTTGCCCGGCAGCACGCTGAGCAGCCCGGCAGGCAGCCCGGCCTGTTCAAACAGCTCCGCCAGTTTTAGCGCCATCAGCGGCGTGGCTTCGGCCGGTTTGAGGATCACCGCGTTGCCCGCCGCCAGCGCCGGGGCCACCTTTTGCATTTCACTGGCAATCGGCGAGTTCCACGGCGTAATCGCCGCGATCACCCCCAGCGGTTGATACTGGCTCAGCGTCATCACCTCGGCGCTGCGTTGGGTCGGCAGTTCGCCCTCCAGCACCTCGCAGGCGGCAGCAAAGTAGCGGGCCGTTGCCGCTGCACTGGCCACCAGCCCACGGGTTTCCGCCAGCGGTTTACCGTTGTCGCGGGTCTGCAACTGCGCCAACTCTTCCTGCTGCGCCATAATCAGATTACTGACGCGGTACAGAATATTGGCGCGCTGATGTGGCACCAGCCCACGCCACTCGGGCGCACGCCAGGCGCGTTCCGCCGCGGCTACCGCATCATTGACGTCTTCAACGCTGGCGGCACGCAGCTGCGCATTGACGCTGCCATCGGCCGGAAACACCGAGGTCATCTCGTCGCCACGCCCTTCACACCAGCGCCCAGCTACAAAAATCTTTAACTTTTCCATGCTCGCTCCTGCCGTTCAGGCAATAAAGCCACCGTCAACCAGACGGCGGCAGGCTTGTACTGCGCTCAGCGCCGCCAGGGTTGATGTTTTGGGATTGCTCGCCAGCGGGTTGCCGCTCAGCTCAATCTGAAACTCACCGAAATTGCCGCACACCTGTAGCCGGTGGGTATTGCGCCGGGTGGCGGGATCGACCAGTAGCCGCACCCGGGTGGCGTCCATCCCCAATCCGTTAAGCGCAATGGTCGCGGCCACGTTGGCATTGGCCGGGAACAGCCGCGCCGCCTCACGCGCCGAACCTTCAAAAAACACCTGCGCCTCGCTCACGGCATCAAGATCAATCAATTGCTCCGCCATGCTGCCGCGCCAGCTCGCCGGGCTTTTACAGGCCTGATAGGTGACGCTGTCCAGTCCGCCTTCACGCGCCGACGCCAGCCCATCCATCCCCGCCACCGCTCCGGACAGGACGATCAACTGGCCCTGGTGCTGCCGACAGGCCTGCTGCAACCGCTGCTGCAGCGCCGCATCCGCCAGCGCCCCGGTGGATATCACCGCCAACGGCCAGCCGCGCGTCACCACCGCTTCACCAAATTCCGCCACCGCCTGCTGGCTGGCACATTCCAGCACCAGATCCGGCTGTTCAGTACACTGATCCGGGTGGGTTAACGCCTGCACCTGGCCACCGAAGGCACTGTCGATTGCCGCATGATGAGCCGCACGCGCCAGGATCCAGCCCACGCTCACCCCGTCCGGCAAGCGGGAAAGCACTTCTCTGGCCATTGCGCCGTAGCCAATCATCATGATCTTCTTCATCTTTTCAGCCCCTGCGGTTAAAGATGGCGGTTAAAGCCACCGGAGACGTCAAGCGCCGCACCGGTAGTGAAAGACGCCAAAGGCGAAGCCAGGAACAACAGCGCCTGCGCCGGCTCCTGCGGTTTGCCGAGGCGTTTCATCGGGATGCCGCGACGTTCGGCAATCGCCGCCGTCCACTGCTCCCAGCTTTGATCCTTATCGCTGCGCTCGTCGAAGCGGCGTCGCCACTGGCCGGACTCCACCATGCCCAGCAGGATCGAGTTGACGCGAATGCCCTTGTCCACCAGCTCTTTCGACAGCGTCAGCGTCATGTTGAGCAGTGCGGCGCGCGCCGCCGAGGTGGCGATCATGTGTTCTTCCGGCTGCAATGCCAGCAGTGAGTTCACGCAGGTAATTGAAGCGATATCCGAACGCTCCAGCGCCGGCAAAAACGCCTGCACCGGGTTAATCACGCCGAACAGTTTTAGCTCCGCCTCATGCAGCCAGGCGCTACGTGGCGTCTGGTCAAAATGCGCGACGAATCCCTGGCCGGCGTTGTTGATCAACAGATCCACCCCGCCGAAGTGCGCCGTCACCTGAGCGGCAAACTGCGTCACCTGCGCCTCGTCCAACACGTCGCAGCACAGCGCCAGGATCTCCGCCTGTGGAAACTCATTACGCAGGCTGGCTTCGGCCCCGGCCAGTTTGTCCGGGTTACGGCCGCAAAAGGCCACCTTCGCCCCTTCCGCCAACAGCAGGCGCAGGGTCTCAAAACCGATGCCCGACGAACCGCCGGTGACCACTGCGACCCGTTGCTCAAGCTGAAAATTCATGGTTGGATTGCTCCCGTAAAGTCCTGCAGATAACGGTTAAATTGCTCCGGCGCATCGAGATAGCTGGCGTGCCCTGCGCCCTCAATCAACCTCAGAGGCGCGTCCTGCTGCTGCGCCAGTATTGCCGCCGCTTCCGGCGGTGTGATCCGGTCGCAGTCGCCGCACCACACCTGTAACGGGCCACGGTAACGCGCCAGATGGCGGCCGATATCGTCGTTGGCCAGCATCCAGGCGGCGCTGAGAAAACCTTCCGGATCCAGCTGTTGCATGCCGTTGCGCACCCAGGCGATATCCTGTGGATCCGCGCCATCACGCAACAGCGCAGCCGCCCGCTGTTCGCCGTAGCCCTGCGGCCCCAGCGTTTCAATCATCTGTTTACGCTGGCCGTAAACCTGTTGGCGTTTTTCTTCAGGCGCGGTGGCATAGCCCTGGGCCGGATCGGCCAGCACCAGTCCGCAGAGGCCGTCGGGATGATCCGCAGCATAGGCACTGCCGATCAACGCCCCGAGCGAATGGCCGACGATCAGCGGCTGCTCCAGTCCAAGCTCTGCCACCAGCGCCGCCAGCGCGGCGGCGTAAGCGGCGGCGTCCGGCTGGTTCACCGTCAGCGGCAGGCTGCCGCCGTAGCCCGGAGCATCCCAGGCCAGCAGGCGGTGACCGTCGGCCAGGCCGCGATCGTTAAACTGCTTGATCCACGAGGCAGAACCGGAGCTGATGCCGTGCAGCAACACCACCGGGCGGCCGTGCCCCGCTTCACGCCAGCTCAGGGTGTAATTCCCACAGTGCGCCTGCTGACGTTGAACCAGGCCGTTCATCAGTTACGCTTCACTTTGGACAAGGGATGATCTGCCGGGTAGGTCGGCGTTTCCGGTTTGGCCGTGCCGAGCATCACGCACATCAACGCCTCTTCCTCGCCGTGGTTGAACAACCCACGATAAACACCGGCCGGCACCGAGATCAGATCGCGCTCTTTCAGCTTGGTTTCGTAGTACTCCGTGCCGTCCTGGATCATCAGCGTGATACTGCCCTTCAGCATAAAGAACACCTCTTCCACATCGTCGTGCAGATGCAGCGGGCCTTCGCATTTCGACGGCAGCACCATGGTGGAGAAGGTAAAGTTGCCCGCCGGAATGGTATTGGTGTCGTTAACCACCCCGGTGGCACCGGTGCCGATATAACGCATCTGCGCGCGGCGGTATTTCGGGTCGTAGTCAGCCTGGAACTTCAACGCATTCCAGTCATACTTACGGCCTTCAAAGCGGGCGATACGGGATTCCACCCAATGCTCTATCGACTGATCCTGCGGCTTGACGCCGGCTTGTTTCTCAACCTGGGACATGTTGGTACTCCTCTTTTCAATCAATGGGATATCAATATTTCTTCAGCAACGGCAGCAGAATGATGCAGCCGATAAAGGCCATTACCACCAGGAACAGCAAGCCGTTATCCATGTTGCCGGTGGCGGCGATCAGCGCCCCCATCAGCACCGGTGCCAGCGCACCGGCAAAATTGCCCAATCCGTTAAAAATACCGCCGGCGGTAGCGCTGACCTTGCTGCTGGTGGCCTTCGCCAGCAGGGCAAAGATGTTCGGCGCACCGGCCCCCCACATAAAGGTGCTGAAGGCCATGGCGGCGATCACGCTGTAGGTGCCCTGCATATGCAGCACCGCGGCCAACCCCAGCCCGGCACCGCACAGCGAGATAAAACAGGCCAGCGCACGACGATCCAGTTTGTCCGACAGCCAGGCCCCGAGCACTTCACCCAGCAGCATGGCGATAAACGGCAGCGATGACAGGTACCCGGCGTGTTCCAGGTGAATACCTTTGCCCTTGATCAGGTAGCTGGGCAGCCAGCCGTTCATGCCCCACAGGTAGGTCAGGAAGGCGATGTTAAACAGGCAAATCATCCAGAAATGCGGGTTGCGCAGCAGCTCAAGGCGATGCTGTTTGCGTTCGGCGATGGCCGGTTTTGAAACGGTAGCGGCGGCCGGGCGTGACACATTCAGATGACGCATACCGAACAGCACCAACAGCATTACCGGCAGCGTCAGAAACGCCATAAAGAAGAAGGTGGTCTGCCAGTCAAAGGTGTTGAGGATATACAGCGTGACCGGGAAACCGAGCGCCGCCCCCAGTGGGGTGCCGAGTAGCCACAGCATGGTGGCACGCGCCTGCAGCCGCTGCGGGAAGGCCTGGCGGATAATGGCGTAGGCCATCGGTAACAGTGGGCCTTCGGCAATGCCGAGCAAAATGCGCAGCGTCATCATGGTGTGATACGAACGGGCCAGGCCCATCAGCACCATCAATACGCCCCACACTACCATCATGCCGATCAGCACTTTTACCGGATTCAGCCGGTCGCCAATGCCGCTGAGCAGCATCGAAGAAATGCCGTACGAGAACAAAAATGCGCTCATCAGCAAGCCCAGCCGCGCCGGGTCAAAACTGATGCCCAGCGCCTGCTGGAATTCGCTATCGGAAAACAGTGCCGCGATGCTGATCTTGTCGAAAAACGCCAGCAGCACGCAGGCAAACAGCGCAATTGGCACCGACCAGCGCACCCGCTGCTGCGGATTTTCGGCAACGGCTTCCCCCACCCGTCCAGCGCGGGCGTCAATATCTTGCGTAGTCATGAAACGCTCCCGAGGTTACGGGCGTTATTTCAACGCCATCAAAGAAAACTCCGCGTCCGCCAACTGCTGTGGCTCCAACACTCGCCCACTGGCCAGCCAGCGCTTGCCCAGCTTGATGGTGCGTGCATCGTTAAACGCCACCATCTGCACCAACTGCCGGTCGGCATTCAGCGTGAAGAACACCTGTGACTGCGGCGTGCGTCGCACCACGTGATGCACGCCGCCGGTCGGGATGCCGAGGATCTGGATATTGGCGTCGTATTGATCCGACCAAAGCCAGGCCACGTCATCGTAAGGTGAGGCAAAGGCATCCAGCATCGCGCAGGCGGTGCTGATCGCCTGATTCTGCGCATAGGCCCAGGATTGCAGGCACAGACCCAGCGTCGGGTGGAGAGCTACGTCGCCGGCGGCGAAGATCGCCGGGTGGCTGGTGCGTCCCTGGCCGTCAACCACGATGCCGGCGTCAACCTTCAGCCCGGCGCTATGCGCCAGTTCCAGATTCAACTCCACGCCGATCCCCACCACCACCAGATCAAACTCCTGAGGATCGCTGCTGTCACTGCCGATCCAGGCGCTGCCGTCACGATCTTCGAGTTGGATGTCACCGCAGCCGCAATGCACCGTTACGCCCTGCTGCTGATGCAGTTCGAGCAACGCCTGGGAGACGTCCGCACCCACGCTGCGCATGCACAATGCAGGCTGGCGCTCAAACACCGTTACCCCAGCCCCGAGACGCCGTGCCGAAGCGGCGATCTCCAGGCCAATCCAACCGCCGCCGACGATGGCAAGCCGGCGGCAACCCTGCAGCGCCTGGCGCAGTCGGGTCGCATCGTCCCAGGAGCGCAGCGTCATAACGCGCGGATGACTGGCCCAACGGGCGTCCGGCAGACGCGGTCGCCCACCGGTAGCGATCAGCAGTTGATCAAACTGCAGCCGTCGGCCGTCGCTGAGAGTGACAATTTGTTGCTGTGCATCAATGGCTTCGGCACGCAACGGGCGGCACCAGTTGATGTTCAACCCGGCCACCACCTGCTCACTGAACAGCCGGCTGAGCGGCGCATTGCCGTCCAGCAACGCCGCCTTGGAAAGCGGTGGACGTTCATAAAAGTCATAGGGTTCGTCACTGACCACCGTCAGCTTGCCGGTGTAGCCGCGGTCACGCAGCGTTTTCGCTGCCCAACCCCCGGCCTGCCCGCCGCCGATGATCAGGATGCCCGCCGATTCTGGCTGGCTCATAACGCCTCCGGCTTTTTATGCTGGCGACGTGTATCGTGGTCGATACCGCCTTCCACTGCCCACTCGGTGAACGACACCAGTGAGTGCTCCAGCTCGCGTGGCTGCCAGTTTTCGGTCAGATAATCGTCGTTGGTGTAGTACTCAAACGCCCCGCCGGTCGGGCTGTTGACGTACCAGAAATAGGCCGAGGAGATCGGGTGACGGCCGGGGCCGATAAAGGTGCTCCAGTTCTCTTTATTCATGGCAATGCCGCCGCCGATCACCTCGTGGATGTCGCGTACGGTAAAGGCCACATGATTCAGGCCGCGTGGACGATTAGGCAATTTCAGCAGGAACAGGTTGTGATGGCCGCCGCGTGCCTGAGTTCGCAGGAATACTGCGCGGTCGATATAACGATCCGACACCTGGAACCCCAGCACTTCACGGTAGAAGCGCTCGGTCGCCGCCAGATCCTCGACGAAAAACACCACGTGGCCGATATTGATCGGCTGCGCCTGGGCATACACCGGGCTGGGCTGATCGATGCGGCGCACGTCGCCCCACTGGTTGATCGGCGATACCGGCAAATCAACTTCCCTCTGCCGGCTCACGCAAAAGCGCACCGTCATACCGTTCGGATCAAGGCACTCAAGTTCTTCCCCGACCAGGCGGAAACCCGGCATCTGCGCCAGCAATGGCTGCAACGCCGCCAATTCGGCCGGGCTGCCAACGCCCCAGGTCATGCGGCGCAGGGTCGAACCGCCCTCAAATGCCACGGGTAAAGCTTCGCTCTGCAGCGGATGCAGCACCACGCGCGCCCCGCTCAGGGTAGTGAATTCGCGCTGGGTTTCGCCCCAGTGCTGTTGCGCCGCCAACAGGCCAAAGTCCTGCATGAACTTTTCGCAGGTTGGCAGATCTTCGACGCCAAATTCCAGTTTTTCGATTCCGATTACGCTCATTAAGTGTGCCTCACGTTCTCGTTGAATGCTGTTTTCAGGCATGATCGAACCCCGGCCCCTGTTTGCCATGGGCCTTATCCCTGCCTGAGTAAAAGAGTCGGTGTCGTCAGTTAACCGGCGTTAGCCTGTGGCGGTGCGCCCAGGAAGCCGGAGATTTTCACTGCGGCGTCCCGCACCTCCATGCGTAACCGCTCGCGATCCGCTTTTGGGATCTCATCGGACGGCACCATAATGCTGATCACGGCCTCAACCCGCTGCTCGCGGTTGAAGATCGGGTAGACGATAGAGGAAATACCGTGGCGGAAAAACGACTCGCCGATCACATAGCCGCGCGCCTTGTCCTGCTGCACCATTTGCCATAACGTTTCGCGATCCGCCGGGGTGCCCGGGCCGCTACCCGGCAGTTGCTCCTGCGGATACAGCAGTTCGAACTCTTCGCGGGTGGCGCTGGTCAGCAACATGCGGCCAAGCGAAGTTTGGTGCACCGGCAGACGGGTGCCGACGCTGACCTGGTTGATTTGCGAACCGGCGGCGCTGACGCGGGCGATGTAGATCACATCGCGTCCATCACGGATCGCCAGATGACTGCTGCACTGGCTGCGATCGCGCAGTTGTTCTATTACCGGCTGACCGGCCTGCGCCACGTCCAGTGAGGCAATATATTCAAAGCCCAGGCGCAGTACCTTGATGCCCAGCGAGAAAGTGTTGGTGCGTGGATTGCGCTCCAGAAAACCCAGATGCTCCAGCGTTTGCACCACGCGATAGGCGGTAGCTTTTGGCATATCGACCAGGCGATGCAATTGGGCAAAGGTCATTTCCTTATGTTGCTCGCCAAACGCCAGCAACAGTTGCAATCCGCGATCCAGTCCTGGGATCAGATATTTACACTCTTGGTCGTCTGCCATGTGCTGCTCCTGGCTAATTGAATATTGATTAGTTAAAGACGAAGCCGCCGTTAACCGGCAACAACTGACCGGTCACGAAGTTCGCCAACGGTGACAGCAGATAGAGCACCGTGCCGTTGACGTCGTCAGGATGCTGCGCCCCAGCCAAGGCCCGGCCCTGCTCGTACAATTGGTGACGCTCGGCAGGCACGTATTCCGTGGCCTCCACCCGCGTCAGGCCCGGTGCGATGGCATTGACGCAAATGCCCTGCGGGCCCAGCTCACGCGCCATCGAGCGGGTCATCGAGATAATCGCCCCTTTGCTGGCCACATAGGCCATTAAGCGCGGTGCGCCCCACAGCGCGGTATCCGAAGCCACGTTAACAATCTTGGCATGCGGGGTTTGAGCCAGCAGCGGTACCGCCGCCTGGCTCACCAGCCAGGTGCCGCGTACGTTAACCTGCATCACCCGATCCCACAGATCGATGTCGTATTCCATCATGGTTTTGCCGCCGACGCCGGTGGCCAGTGCCGCATTGTTCACCAACCCGTCGATCGCTCCGCCTGCGGCGATGGCGTTAAACGCGGCGCTGATCGAGGCAGGATCGGCCAGATCGATAACCTGGCTTTCGACCTGTGCCCCTTGCTCACGCAGGCTGACGGCAGCGTCTGCCAATTCATCCGCCAGAATATCGCACATCACCACCTTGGCACCGGCGGCGGCAATAGCGGCGGCGAAACTACGCCCCAGCCCGCGTGCAGCGCCGGTCACCACAATACGTTTCCCCGTCAGCAGGCCGTTCACTGCGCCGCCTCCAGTTCACTGAGCCGCGCCAGCTGTTTCTGCGCCTCTTTTTGCATCATGCGGCGCAGGCGAGATAGCCCGACGTCATGCTGATACAGATATTCACGGCCACGCGCGTTCGGTGCCATGTTTTCCAGCACGATGCGATCCTGCTCCAATACATCCCAGTGCAAGGATTCCAGGCGGTTGCGGTACATAAAGCGCCACATGTCACGCTGCCAGTCTTTCACCTTGCGGATCCGCCAGAAGAACACCCGGCAGTGATCCTTGTCTTCCGGTACCACCATGCCGATGATCCAGAAGTGGCCGCCCGGCCCAAAGCGTTTTTTGTACGGGATCGACAGGCGCATCCAGTAGGCGCCGCTGCTGCCAAACTCTACCCAGTCAAAGTTCACGCCGATCTGGCCATTCTTCTTAAAGATGAAACCGCTGTCGGTCGGCTCCAGCGCCATATCCGCCTTGCGATCCCCTTCCGCCATTGAGTGCGACGAGGAATGCAGGTAGGTGCCGTGCATCGGATCCATCACGTTTTCCAATGCGTACTGGTAATTACAGTCCCAACTGGCGGTGCACAGGAAGTTGCTGTAGGCCGCTTCGTCCGCCAGCTCCGGCGGGAAGGTCAGTTCGGCCGGTTCTTCATCTGCGGTCACGCCGAAATAGAGGAACACCGCGCCGTAGGCCTCTTTGGCCGGATAAGAACGCAGGCATTTTTGCCCCACCAGCGGGCAACGATCGACCGCCGGCACGTCTTTAACCGTACCGTCACCGCCGACTTCCACGCCGTGATACCAGCAGGCGATGCGATCGCCCAGGTTCCAGCCCATGGAAAGCCGCGCTCCGCGATGCGGACAGCGATCTTCCAGCGCGTGGATCGCGCCTTCGCCGTCACGCCACACCACGATTTGCTGCTCCAGGCGCGTAATGCCGACCGGGTTATTGCCAATTTCCCAACTGGCCAGCACCGGATACCACATGCCGCGCAGCCCCTGATCGAGATAGTCCTGCAAGGCTTGTGCGGAGGATGTTGTGTTTGCTGTCATTGTCTTCTCCCGGGTGTGGATCAGAAACCGTTAACGTGAAGGAATTCGCGGAACGCCGTCTCATTCCACGGCTGGCCGTTGCGATCAAACAGGCGACGCTGATTAAGCGCACTGACGATCTGCTCCAACTCTTCCGCACCCTGATCGAAGATCTCTTCCAACGCCGTCACCAGCGCAGTTTCAAAACCGTCCGGCACCCGGGCACGGTTCTGCCAGATGACGTTTTGGAATTGGCCTGGTTGGTGAATTTGACCGTTGCCGCCTTCGCGCGCCGGGATCACCTGTTGGGTGTCCGGCAGCCAGGGATTGAAATCGGTGATGTGCTGCATGATTACTCCTCCGCAATAAAGGTGATTTGGATTTGATTGTCGATCACCCGGGTGGCATAGGTTTGCAGATCGCGGCCGCCTGGCTCACGCAGACACTGGCCGGTACGCACGTCGAACAATGCTTCGTGCAACGGACACTCGACCTTACCGTCATCAACAAACCCCTGGCTGAGCAAGGCATAGGCATGTGGGCAAACGTCTTCCAGCGCGTAATAGTTGCCGTCGATCAGATACACCCCGACTTCTTTCCCTTCCACGTTGGCGGAGAAAGGAAAATCTTCTTTCACCTGAGACACTTCACACACTTTCTTCCAGCTCATTGCTTCTGTCCTCTATCTGATTGTTTCATATATGAAACTCAGTTTCTTATTTAATACAGCCACTATAAGTCTGGTGAAACTTTCGTCAAGAGAGCAAAGCGGCAATTGTTAATGGAAAGTTGTTTAAACATGACAAATGCGGAGAGGATCACGAAAAAATGCACCGATATGAAAAACTGATGAACATTGTGCTTTTAATCACAAATTCATGGCAAAAAACAGGTTGATCTGGCTGAGGCAATGAGAGTAAAAGTTCTCTCTCACTGACTAATCACCCTTTTAAATAACAATAAATTTACATTTAGATGACTCAATCCTGCTTTTCAGCACTGTGAAATCAGCGGGTTAGTTCTCTGCTGCCTGAATTCTTTAACCACCCGCCAAAGGAGCGCAGATGGAGCGCATTGTGCAACAACGTCAACGCTGGTTCGGGGTCGTGGCCCTGCTGTTTTTGATCGTCATCGCCTATGCCGATCGGGTCAATATCGCCGTGATGCTGGTCAACCCCGACTTTCTGCAGCACTTTCAGCTCGGGGGAAACCGTGCGCATCAGGGCATGCTGATGACGGTGTTTTTGCTCGGTTACGGGCTTTCCGCCATGCTGCTGACGCCGTTTCTGGAAACGCTGATGGGTTATCGCCGTGCGCTGACGCTGAGCATTGTGCTATGGGCGCTGCTCACCGCCGCCTCGCCGCTGGCAGGGTCGCTGCTGCTGTTATTTGCGGTGCGCGCATTGTTGGGTGCCAGTGAGGGCCCGTTGTTCTCGCTGAAAACCATGTATATCGGCGATCACTTCGCTGCCGATGAACGCGGCAAGCCCAATGCGGTCAGCACTCTGGGCGTCTCGCTGGGGCTGGTGATTGGCTTTCCGCTGGTGAGCTTCCTGATGGCGCACTTCGGCTGGGCGGTTTCTTTCTATCTGCTGGCGCTGATCAACCTGTTGCTGGGGCTGGCGTTGGTACGGCTGTTTATCCATCCCGCCGCATTGCCGCCGCGCGCCGTTGACCCAAGACCGATCCTGCAACGCGTCTGGGATACTTTTACCCTCGCCTGGCGCACCCCGATGCTCGGCTGGATCATGCTTATCGAGATCGCCACCCTCAGCTATCTGTGGGGATCCAGCTCCTGGCTCCCGGCCTACCTGACCGACGAGAAAGGCTTTTCCATCAAACAGATGGGCTGGATGGCCTCCTTGCCGTTTATCGTCAGCATTGCCTCTAAATATCTCGGCGGCGTACTGCTTGATCGCATCCGCCCTTATCAGGCACCGCTGATTTTCGCCTTTGGCGGTGCAGCGACGGCACTGTGCATCTATGGCGTGATGCATAGCGAACAGCTCGGCTGGATAGCCTTCTTCCTGCTGGCGGCCAATGCCTGTTGGGGCGCTCAGGGAGCCGCGATCCCGACGCTGTTGCAGCATTATGCGCAGCCGCAGGCCGTCGGCAGCGCCTATGGGCTGATTAACGGCATCGGCAATATGTTCTCGGCGTTTGTACCTATGATTATGGGCATGGTGATGGCCAGCCAGGGCAAGGTGTCTTCGGGGTTTGCGGTGCTGATTGTGTCGCAGGTAGTGACACTGTTGGCAGGCGGCGTGCTGTTCAGCCGGATGCTGATGACGCGTGAGGCAAGGCGGGCGTAAAAGGGTCGGGGCAGATAACGCGCCCCGACTCATATTCATGTTACTGCGGCTTAACGCCCTTTCTTTTTACGGCCAGGCTGAGCGAAGCGCTTACGCGCAGGGGCACCTCCGGCTGGCTTTTCGGCGCTTTTCGGCGCACTGGCGGGCTTTTTCGCCGCCGGTTTGGCTTTCTTCGCCGGCTTGGCTTCCGAGGAAGAGCCTTCGATCGATTTGAACAGCTCGACCAGCTCATCGTCGGTTAGGTCGCGCCATTCACCCGGAGGCAACCCGGCCATGCCCACATTCATAATGCGGGTACGCTCCAGCTTGGTCACCTCATAGCCGAAATGCTCGCACATGCGGCGGATCTGGCGGTTAAGCCCCTGCACCAGCACGATGCGAAACACGAATGGCGCTTCTTTCTTCACCTTGCACTTTTTGGTCACCGTACCCAGCATCGGCACGCCGGCCCCCAGGCCGCGAATGAAGTCATCGGTTACCGGTTTGTTGACCGTGACCAGATACTCTTTCTCGTGGTCATTGCCCGCCCGCAGGATCTTGTTCACCAGATCGCCGTGGTTGGTGAGGAAGATCAGGCCCTGTGAATCTTTATCCAATCGCCCGATCGGGAAGATACGGGTGCTGTGATTGACGAAATCGACAATATTGTCTTTCTCGCCTTCTTCCGTGGTGCTGACAATACCGACTGGCTTGTTCAACGCGATAAAGATCAGATTGTCTTCATTACGCGGTTCAATCAGCTGACCGTTGACCTTGACGACGTCGCCTGGGAACACCTGATCGCCAAGCGTCACGCGCTTGCCATTGATAAAAACATTGCCTTGTTCGATATAACGATCGGCATCGCGGCGCGAGCAAATACCGCTCTCGCTTATATATTTGTTGAGACGTGTGGAAGGTTTGGTCAGCATGCTTTCTCCATGGACTCTGGCCTCTGAAAGGCCAGAGTTTTAGCTGTTACTGTTTAAGATTGCTTTTTGGCAGCCTGCAGATACAGCATTTCCAGGCCCAGGGTCGCCGCAGCCAGCGCGGTGATCTCGGACTGATCGTAGGCCGGTGCCACTTCCACTACGTCCATACCGACGATGTTCAGTGATTGCATGCCGCGAACCAGTTTCAGCGCGCGATCGGAGGTCAGGCCACCGATCACCGGCGTGCCGGTGCCCGGTGCGAACGCCGGATCCAGACAGTCGATATCGAAGGTCAGGTACACCGGCATATCGCCGACGATCTGTTTGATCTGGGCCAACAGGTCGTCCGCGCTGCGATCGTTAACCTGCGCAGCATCCAATACGGTAAAGCCGTTGTCGTGATCGTATTCGGTACGGATACCGATCTGCACCGAGTGTGTTGGATCGATCAGGCCTTCGTTCGGCGCATGGAAGAACATGGTGCCGTGGTCGTATTGGCTGCCGTTGGCGTAGGTGTCGGTATGGGCATCGAAATGCACCAGCGCCATTTTGCCGAAATGTTTGGCGTGCGCGCGCAACAGTGGCAACGTGACGAAGTGGTCGCCGCCGAATGAGAGCATACGTTTACCGGCCGCCAGCAGTTTTTCCGCGTGCGCCTGCAGGTTGTCGCTCATGCTCTGAGCATCACCAAAGTTGAACACGATGTCGCCACAATCGACGACGTTCAGACGATCGCGCAGGTCAAAGTTCCACGGCCAGCGGTTGCCTTCCCAGGCCAGGTTGGTGGAAACCTGACGGATCGCCGCAGGGCCATGACGGCCACCGGCGCGGCCGGAGGTTGCCATGTCAAATGGAATGCCGGTGATGACCCACTCTGCATCGCTGTCGTAAGGCATAAAGTTCAGCGGAAAGCGCAGGAAACCAAAGGCGTTGGACACTAAAGAATTATCGGACTTATGGCCTAAGGTACTCATAGTAAACCCTCATATTTCAACGTTTCACCTGTTGAAAAATCACACAGGCGCTGGCAAAAAAAAATCCCTCCCGCGTCGTTAGCCCGACGAGAAAGGGATCCATTCGAAATCTGTTTAGTACTGCTGATACGGCAGATTATCGCCGTATTTGGTTCGCGCTTCAAGAGCGCGCATCATCATCCCGACTGCTCGTCGTCACCCAGTATAGACCCTGCATCCTTCAGGCATGTGACCGTCGCCGCTCGCCGACACTTCGAGCTTTGTGATTTTGATCCCTTTACCTGGAGGATAAATTATTTAAGTTCATTACATCGACCAACTTTATTAATAATACAAAAATAGAACATTCATCCCATTAATAAATAAAAAAATCAAACTGATATATGAAACGGAATTAATCAAAGCCATGTTTAACATCATGCCAATGAGCTACAAACGAAGCATTAAAAATAAAAAACTTTATATAACGCTAGAAGTTATCGCTTTCTTATCAAGTATTCCATTGGGTTATCTGTGCTCTAAATTTGATGCACTGAATGAAATCTCCATAGAAATAGTACTTATCTACATTCCTATCTCAATGATATCAATGAACTATATTTACCAATTTATTGAGTCAGAATAAGCATTAAAAATAATTATAGATTGGAGGTTTCACCATAAACTAGGTAAATGGTGATTATAAAAACTCATAAAACTGAAAATAATAGAAGAAAAAAATTAAAAAAGGCCAAGCATCCTTGAGATGCCCGGCCTTTCAGTTCGGCTCTACTTATTCATCTTCTAAATAAGTATAACCGTATAAACCGGCCTCAAACTCTTCCAGGAACTGCGCCTGCAGCTCGCTGTCCAGATCGGTTTCTTTCACCTGATCGCGGAATTTGGCCAGCAGCGCGGTAGGATCGAGCTGCACGTACTCCAGCATGTCGGCAACGGTATCGCCTTCATCGGACACTTCGCTTTCTACCGTGCCGTCAGGGAAGACAAACACGTCAACCGAGGCGGTATCACCGAACAGGTTGTGCATGTTGCCCAAAATTTCCTGATAGGCACCGACCATAAAGAAGCCCAGCGCCGGCGGGTTTTCCGGATCGTACGGTGGCATCGGCATGGTGGTCGCCACGCCGTCACCGTCGATGTAGTGATCGATGGTGCCGTCAGAGTCACAGGTGATGTCCAGCAGCACCGCGCGGCCTTCCGGCGGCTTGTCCAACCCTTCCAGCGGCAGCACCGGGAACAGTTGATCGATACCCCAGGCGTCCGGCATTGACTGGAACAGCGAGAAGTTGACGTAAAACTTGTCCGCCATACGCTCTTGCAGTTCGTCGATGATAGGACGGTGGGCGCGGTTGCTTGGATCCAACTGCTGTTGGATTTTGTTGCAGATGTTCAGGTACAGCTGCTCGGCCCAGGCACGCTTGGTCAGATCCAGCATGCCGTGAGCGTACTGAGTGTGAACATCATGCAGGTCCATCTGGCTGTCGTGTAGCCATTCGCGCAGCGAGCGACGGTTTTCCGGCTCGTTCAATTCCTGCCAGGTTTCCCACATGCTTTCCAACGCGCGCGGCGCGTCTTCTGCCGGCGGCAATGGCTCGCTGAATTCGTTGCGTTCAACGCCGATCACGTTAGATACCAGCACCGTATGGTGCGCGGTGACCGCACGGCCGGATTCGGTGATCACCGTCGGGTGCGGTAAACCGTGTTCATTACAGGCGTCGCCGATACCCCAGATTACGTTGTTGGCGTATTCGTTCAGGCCATAGTTCACCGAGCAGTCGGACTGCGAACGGGTGCCTTCATAATCCACGCCCAGACCGCCGCCCACGTCGAAGCACTGAATGTTTACGCCCAGCTTGTGCAGTTCAACGTAGAAACGTGCAGACTCGCGCACGCCGGTAGCGATATCGCGAATGTTGGCCAGTTGCGATCCCAGGTGGAAGTGCAGCAGTTGCAGGCTGTCGAGACGACCCGCTTCGCGCAGGGTTTCCACCAGCTTCAGCACCTGAATGGCTGCCAGACCGAACTTGGATTTTTCGCCACCGCTCGACTGCCATTTACCGGAACCTTGTGACGCCAGACGCGCACGCACACCCAGACGCGGTACCACGTTCAGACGTTCAGCTTCTTCCAGCACCATGTTGATCTCGGACATCTTCTCGATCACCAGGTACACCTTGTGCCCCAGTTTTTCGCCGATCAGCGCCAGACGGATGTATTCACGGTCTTTATAACCATTACAGACGATCACCGAGCGGGTCATGCCGGCATGCGCCAGCACCGCCATCAGCTCGGCTTTGGAGCCGGCTTCCAGCCCCAGCGGTTCGCCGGAGTTGACCAGGGACTCAATCACGCGACGGTGCTGATTCACTTTGATCGGGTAAACCAGGAAATAACCGCCTTCATAGCCGAACGATTCACGCGCGCGTTTGAACGCGGCATTGATCGAACGCAGGCGGTGCTGCAGGATCTGCGGGAAACAGAACAGCGCCGGTAAACGCAGGCCATCTTTTTGGCGTTGTTTTACCAAATCGGCCAGGTCGACACGTGCCTGCGGGACGTCCGGATCCGGGCACACGCTGATATGGCCCAGTTCATTGACGTCATAATAGTTGTTGCCCCAGTAGGCGACGTTATAAGTGCGCAGCATCTTGCTGGCATCACGGTCATTCATAGCAACCTCCTGCATGGAGCGCAAAGATATAGATTCGCCCGTTGCTGACGGACGGTGAATCAATAGATCATCAGACATTACTCGCCTCACATCCCGTACTGACGATACAGTCAGCCACTATCGCAGCTACAACCCGCGAGAACAACCCAACAAACCGCCCTTGCGGCAGCGAATAAAACTGCCGTTCGCGGTCAGCGATCGGTTTATTACTCATATAATTGTAAGACACCCTGTTCAAACCTCGTGAATCGGGTCAAGAAACATCCCACAGGAAGGCTGCAGGCTACCCTTGTTCAGTTCTTCAGACGACCGTTAACCGGCCCGAGAATCCTGAGTAGCGCCCAGGTGTTTATCACACCTGAAAGGTGGTGTAGAGACAAGACGGGAGATAGCAAAAGAATGTGCGCCAGAACGGCACTGTTGCTGAGAACCAACAACCGGTAGACAACGGATCATTAATCCAACCACCTCCACGCACGCCGCCCACAATGAACGACCGAGCCTCTATTAATAGTGTAAGAACGTGACCGTTCTATGAAGCGGCGACGCCAAAAGCGCGTCTGCGGCTGACCATCAGGCGACTAACGGGAGCGTCACAGAAATTTACAACTTCTTGCCCCACGCTGTGCATCAAATGAGCCGCGCGCGCAGTTTATACCGATAACACGGGGAAAATGCAAAATGAAAATTTGCCGGAAACTGTTTCAAGCGATGAAAATGGCGTCGCCGGCTTTGCGCAAAAGAGCGAAATGGCAAAAAAATACTGGCAATCCGGCCAAGGCCTGACCTAAAATAGACGTCCAGATGTTAATCCATCTATACTGATTAACGAAGAAACTGCTTAACGGCTTTGCCTGAGGGGCGTTGCAGGATGCATCTCGCGCCATCAGCGGAAGACCCTTCGCTTTGATGCCGGATCTCCAGCGCTGTGCAGTAATTTCTAACCCGTCTTATGCAAGGTAACGAACACAATGGCTAAACACCTTTTCACGTCTGAATCCGTCTCTGAAGGACATCCTGACAAAATCGCCGACCAGATCTCCGATGCCGTTCTCGACGCCATCCTGGAACAGGATCCTAAAGCACGCGTAGCCTGCGAAACCTACGTGAAAACCGGCATGGTGCTGGTCGGCGGTGAAATCACCACCAGCGCCTGGGTAGATATCGAAGAAATCACCCGTAAAACCGTGCGTGAAATCGGCTATGTTCATTCAGATATGGGTTTCGACGCCAACTCTTGTGCCGTACTGAGCGCCATCGGTAAGCAATCCCCGGATATCAATCAGGGTGTTGACCGTACCGATCCGCTGGAACAGGGTGCCGGCGATCAGGGCCTGATGTTTGGCTATGCTACCAACGAAACCGAAGTGCTGATGCCTGCACCGGTGACCTACGCACACCGTCTGGTGCAGCGCCAGGCCGAAGTGCGCAAGAACGGCACTCTGCCATGGTTGCGTCCGGATGCAAAAAGCCAGGTCACCTTCCAGTACGACGACGGTAAAATCGTTGGTATCGACGCGGTCGTACTGTCCACTCAACATTCCGAAGATATTTCTCTCAAAGACCTGCAAGAAGCAGTGATGGAAGAGATCATCAAACCGGTTCTGCCTACCGAATGGTTGAGCGCCGGCACCAAATACCACATCAACCCAACCGGCCGTTTCGTTATCGGTGGCCCAATGGGCGACTGCGGTCTGACCGGACGTAAAATCATCGTTGATACCTACGGCGGCATGGCTCGTCACGGCGGCGGTGCATTCTCCGGTAAGGATCCGTCCAAGGTTGACCGTTCAGCAGCCTACGCAGCGCGCTACGTAGCGAAAAACATCGTTGCTGCCGGCCTGGCTGACCGCTGTGAGATCCAGGTTTCCTACGCTATCGGCGTAGCAGAACCGACTTCAATCATGGTGGAAACCTTCGGTACCGAGAAGATCCCTACCGAGCAGTTGACCCTGCTGGTGCGCGAGTTCTTCGATCTGCGCCCATACGGCCTGATCCAGATGATGGATCTGCTGCAGCCGATCTACCGCGAAACTGCTGCCTATGGCCACTTCGGCCGTGAGCACTTCCCTTGGGAAGCCACCGACAAGGCAGCCCTGCTGCGCGATGCCGCCGGCCTGAAATAAGCCCGGGTATCGGAAGTGAAAACGGCAAGCCGAGGCCTGCCGTTTTGTTTTTATCGGATGGGTGCTCATGGATCAACGCACAAACAACCAACAGGCGGGAGCAACGCCCCCGCCGTTGGGTTGCCTTACCCTTTGGATTCGTAAGCCAGAATGGCTGCAACTTCCGTGTCGCCCAGCTTGATGCGCAATTCGCACAGCGAACCGCGGGTGATCCACATAAGCGCAATAAGCGTCATGCAGATAATCATCAGCCTTGGAACTATCCGTCCCTGCTGCATTTTTGACCTCCTTTTCCTTGCCTCTCGGCAGGTAAGAAGCTAACCTAACGTTCTCTGGCGTTAGAGTTGGCCTCGGGTTGATGTATATCGACACGGGGCTTTTCTCTTTCTATCCCTTGCGTATGCTCAGGACGAAAGATCCAGAGCACCCGCACGCAGTATATTCACCCATACCTTGGTTTCGGCGTCCCTTTCCGCACTAAATTCCGTTTCTGCGCAGCGTTGCGCAAAGCGCTGCAACAGTCTGTAAATACAAAAAAACAAGGCCCAGCAATGCTGAGCCTTTGAGAGCAAAAACCGGAGTCGCCAGGTCGTTTACGAGGTTTGCTTGCGCAACAGGTAAACGAAATACGGCGCGCCGATAAAGGTCGCCAGCAGCCCGGCGGGTATTTGGTACGGGAACATCACCATGCGTCCGCACCAGTCGGCAAATACCATCAGCAGCCCACCTAACAGCCCGGCAATCACCATCTGCGGTAAAGCACGGCGGAAACCCAACATCCGCGCCATATGCGGCGCCATCAGGCCGATAAAGCTCAATGGCCCTACGGTCAGCGTTGCCATGGCAGTCAGCGTGGCGGCCAGCAGCAGAATACTCAAGCGCACCGGCGTCAGGGCAATGCCCACCGAACGGGCAGTGGCACTGCCGAGTGGCAGGATGCTGAGCCAACGACGACACAGCGGCGCCAACGCAATTAGCGCAAGCGCAATGACCGCCGTTCGCACCGCCTGCTCCGGCGTCACCGAATAGGTGGAGCCGGAAATCCAGGTCAGCAGCCCACCGGTGCGTGGATCGCCACTGGCCAGCAGCAGGAAAATGGTGGTGGTAAACGCCGTGCTGAGCGCGATACCGGCCAGCAGCATACGCTCGGTGGAGAAGCCTCCGCGCCCGGCGGCAATCATGATCACCAGCAGGGTTCCCGCGGCCCCCAGGCTGCCTGCCGGCAACAACCAGATAAAGGCATCACCCGGAACTATCAGCAGCATCATCACCACGCCAAAGGCGGCTCCCGAGCTGATACCCAGGACTTCCGGGCTGGCCATTGGGTTACCGGTCAGTTTTTGGATTAGGGTCCCCGCCACCGCCAACATCATGCCCGCGGCCAGTGCCGACAACACCCGAGGCCAGCGCCACGGCAGCAATGACTCCAGCTGGGCACCCTGGCTCCAGTGCCAGCCGGCAGCGTTTTGGCCAAACATCAGCGCAACGGCAATACCGGCCAACAGCACCGCCCCTGCCAGCGTCACCCACACCACCAAGTGGCCACGTTCGGCCGGTACCTTATCGCCCAGATTCATCGGCGGTGGTGTCGAAGCACTACGCAGGCGCGGTAGCAACCATAACAACAGTGGTGCACCAAATAGCGCGGTAGCCGCACCGGTCGGCACTTCTCGCCATACCTGCGTCAGCCAGATCATCACCTGATCGGTTAACCACAACAGCAGAGCCCCCAGCAGCGGTGCCAACATCATGCGGTGCGCCAACCGACGCGCCCCCAGCATTTTAGCCATCAGCGGAGCAAACAGGCCGATAAAACCAATCACCCCAACGGCATTCACCAACATGGCGCTGAAGATAATTGCCACTGCCAGCGCGCAGAAACGCGCCATCGACAGCCCGAGCCCAAGATTGCGTGCCACGCCATCATCCAGGCCCAGCAGCGTCAGTGGGCGCAGCAGCAGCACCGCCAACAGCCCGGCCACCAGCAGGCGCGGCAGAATAAACTGTACGTTGCTCCAGTCTTGCTGATTCAGCGCTCCGGTACTCCACAGGAACACCCCCTGCAGCTGATCGTAATTGAACAACGCCAGCAGGCTGTTGACCGCACCGCAGTACAATCCCAGCACCAGCCCGGCCAGGATCAGCGTCACCGGCGACATGCGTTTGCCCCAGGCCACGCCGAACACCAGTCCACCGACCACGACCGCCCCCGCCATGGCGGCCAACTGGCGAGTCAACTCGCCGCCGGGCAACATCCACAGCGTAGCGACAGTCAACCCAAGCTGGGCACCGGCGGAAACGCCAAGCGTTGCCGGCTCCGCCAGCGGATTGCGCAAAACCTGCTGGAACAGCACGCCGACCAATCCCAGCCCGGCACCGGCCAACAGAGAGACCGACAGCCGCGGCAACAGGCTATAGTGGAACAGCATTTGCTGCACATCGTCGATATTCGGCGCCATCAGCGCCTGCCCCCATAATGCCCAGGGCAGTTGTTGCAACAGGTTGTAGAGAGTCAGGCCGCCAGCCGCAGCCAACAGCAGCAGTACCAGCGTCAGCGGAAATGCCCGGATGCGCGCGCTCATGAATAACTCTCCTGCGCCTGCTCCAGCAGATGACAGAAGCGCATCGCCGACAGCGTTGCCCCGTAGAACCACACCGCCGGTACCTGGCGCAATTGATTCTGCCGCACGAACGGTAATGCCTGCCACAGCGGGGTGGAACTGACTTTCTTCAACATTTCCTGATTACCGTGGTCGAGATAAATCGCCCGCGCACTTTTCACCACCGCCAGACGTTCAATCCCCACCACTGCCGTGCCCCAAAAGTTGGTTTCCCCTTCCCAGGCATTGATTATTCCAAGCTGATCCATCACTTCCTGGAACAGGCTTTTCTGGCCAATGACCAGCGCATGGCGAGTGTCGATCAGTGAAAACATCAGCAATGGCTGTGTGGTGTATGAATGCAGACGCTGACGCGCATCCTGAAGAAAGCGGTCAAACTGAGCCAAATGCTGCACCGCCCGGGTTTCCAGCCCCAACCGCTGCGCCAATGCCTGCAGTGACTGCCTGGCCACCGTCAGCGGCTTGCCGCTGCCGTCGTTGAAGCTAAAGCTCATTGAGGGCGCTATCGGCTCCAGCTTTTGCGGCGTGGGGCCATAGCCTTTCGACAGCAACATCAGCGATGGCTGAAGCTGCTGTAACAGCTCGAGGTTAGGTTCGGTGCGCTGGCCAACATCAATCACCGAGGCCGGCAACTTTGGCTCTTCCACCCACAGGTTATAGTTATGGATATCAGCGACCGCCAGCGGGGTAACCCCCAGCGCCAACAGCAGCTCAATCGGCAGCCATTCCAGCGCCACAATACGCGCAAGGTCAGGCGGCGTGGCTGCGGCTTGTCCCGGCAAAGAAAACAACAAGGGCGACAGCGCCATTGCCGTCAACAGGCGTCGGCGAACGGCGTCATGGTGAAAATCGGAGGAATCAGGCATCAGTAGACAAAACTCACCGGCGCACCGCCGCTTGGATGTGGCAGCGTTCCCATAGGAATACCGTAAATTTGTTCCAGCACCTCGCCCTGCATCAGATCCAGTGGGCTACCCTGGGCAATCATCTCACCGCCGCGCAAGGCCACCAGATGGTCGCAATAACGCGCCGCCATATTGATATCGTGCAGTACCGCAATCACCGTTAGGCCACGTTGCCGGCTCAGTTGCTGGATCAGCGCCAGCACCTCAACCTGATGAGCGATATCCAGGGCCGAGGTAGGTTCATCCAGCAGCAGACAGCGGCTGTCTTGCGCCACCATCATCGCCAGCCAGGCGCGTTGACGCTCCCCGCCGGACAGGCTGTCCACCAGGCGGTTGGCAAATGGCTTCAAGCCCACCAGCGCAATCGCCTCTTCCACCTGCTGACGATCGTTAGCGCCAAAACGGCCCAGCGCGCCATGCCATGGATAGCGGCCAATCGCCACCAGTTCACGCACCGTCATGCCTTCTGCAGCGGGCAGTTGCTGGGGAAGATAGGCGACCTGACGCGCAAAGGCCTTACTGTCCCACTGGCCCAGTAGCTGCTGGTTAAGCAGCGCGTTGCCGGTGGTGGGGCTTTGATGGCGACCAAGGATTTTTAGCAGCGTGGATTTACCGGAGCCGTTATGGCCGATCAGCCCACAGACTTTTCCCACGGGAAAGGTCAGCGATAACGGCTGCAACAGCACGCGGCCGGGAACGGCAAAGCTGGCGCTGTCTAACGTAAAAGTGGCGTCGTGATTGGGGTGTTTATCCTGCATAGGTCCTACTTTTTCCGGGGCGACATGATGCCGCCCCGGTGATCCGGTTAGAAGCGGAAGGTTGCGGTGGCGACCACCTGGCGTTCTGCGCCCCAATAGCAGCCGTAGGTGGCGAAGCAGCTAGAGACGTATTCTTTATCAAACAGGTTATTCACATTGATGCCAATCGAGGAACCCGGCAGATTGAAACGCGCCAGATCGTATTTTATCGCAGCATCAACCACCGTGTAGTCTTTCACTTTAAAGGTATTGGCTTCATCACCATAGCTGGAGCCGACATAGCGAACACCAGACCCCAGGGTCAGGCCACTGATGGCGGTTTCATGGAAGGTGTAATCCGCCCACAGTGAAGCCATATGTTTTGGGATCGCGGCAGGGGTATTGCCCTGCAGCGTAGTGTCTTTGGAATACTCGGCATCCGTGTAGGTATAAGAACCCAGCAGATTAAGGTTGGCCGACAGCGCGGCTTTGGCTTCCAGTTCGACCCCGCGAGAACGGATCTCACCGCCCTGCACGCTGGCGAATGGATGATCTGGATTAGGGTCAGCCACCTTGTTGTTGGTCTTGGTCAGCTGATAGATCGCCATGCTGGCAGTAATAGGACGATCTTTCGGCGCAAACTTCACACCGGCTTCATACTGCTTGCCCTTGGAGGCGGCGAAGGTGTTACCACTGAAGTCCGTGCCGGAAGTCGGCTCAAAGGATTCACTGTAGCTGACATACGGCGCAATACCGTTTTCAAAGACATAATTCAAGCCAGCCCGGCCGGTGAATTCGTTGTCTTTTTGCTTGGATACCGAGTTCTGATTCAAACGGTTGGTGCTGTTGGTATCGCTCCAGTCATAGCGCCCACCCATGGTCAGCACCCACTGATTCCACTCGGCCTGATCCTGTACGTAAAGCCCGGTTTGCTCCTGACGATTGACCTGACTTGCACCACCGGTAATGGTGTAATTTTGGTTGCCGTACTGTGGAGCCACGACATTCAGCGGGGAAGCGGTGCCGTACTGATAGACGACGTCGTTACGCATGCGCATGTAGTCCACCCCCATCAGCAAGGTATGATCAACCACGCCGGTGGCAAATTTTGCCTGGGCCTGGGTGTCCACCGCAAAGCTCGACAAATGCTCTTTCGAGTTCATCACGCCACGCGTCAGCTCTGCCGGGTTAGTCGGACTGATGCCCTGACCATAAATGGAACGGTAATCAAGATCCATTTTTGAGTAACGCAGGTTTTGGCGCACCGTCCACACGTCGTCAAAACCGTGCTCGAAGGCATAACCGACCATCTGTTGCTTGCGCGAGATGTTGTTATAACCCGGCTCACCGTCGTTGAAACTGGTTGGCAACTTGCCGTTGATGCCATTTTGCACCGTGCCCTCTTTCGGCAGCCAGCCATAGAAGCCCAGGTCAGGATCATCCTGGAAACTGCTGAGGAAAGTCAAAGAAGTACGATCATCCGGCCGCCAACTGAAAGAAGGCGCAATAGCATAGCGCTTACTCTTTTCGCCCACCTGCTGCTGATCTTCATCACGCGCCAGACCTGTCAAACGGTAAGAGTAAACACCATCATCATCCACTGCGCCGCCAAAATCGAAACCGGTCTGGAACAGGTTGTCGGTACCCATCTTGAACTGAACTTCACGCAGGCTTTCGGTGGTCGGGCGTTTGCTGACCAGAGCGACGACTCCACCCGGATTGCTCTTGCCATAGAGTACCGAAGAAGGACCACGCAGCACTTCGGCACGCTCAAGGAAGTAAGGATCGATCTGGTAAATGGAGTAGTTGTCGTCCTGCAGTTTCAGGCCGTCGAGGTACATATTGGTACCTACCGAACTGAATCCGCGAATGTTCACGGCATCGTAGGCGGTGGAAGCACCACGGTTGCCCACCATCACCCCCGGCGAATAAGCCAGCGCACCTTTCACCGTCTCCGGCTGGCGCATATCCATCTCTTCACGCGTTACCACGGAAACCGACTGCGGGGTCTTTTCGATCGGCGTATCGGTTTTGGTACCGGTGGCGCTGTGCTTGGCCACATAGGTGCCGACCGGCCCCCAGGCGCTTTCCTGCTGCGGTTGGCTGCTGCCCACCACGGTAAGGGTCTCTTCCTTGGTGTCGGCGGAAAATGCCGGCATTGCCAGCGTACCAAGTGCGGCAGCGATAGTTATCGCTAACCCACTGACATGAGTGCGGCCCTGCTTGGCCCCGGAAGATGAAAGACGCTTGGTCGACATAGATGGTTTCTCTGGTAAATTATTTGATGACGAATGTAAACGATAATAATTATTATAAGCGCCGCATTTTATGCAGAAGCCAAATTAAACTGCAAGCTCATTTCAGCAGCAGAAGCCAGAGGGGACGGGGTTGATACACGGATTAACAGAGTGGGAATAGACTGAGCGGATAAGAACAAAAAGCCCGCAACACAATAGTGCGGGCCGGACAACACAATGCGCTTATTTCCTATATCCCGTTAACATCAACAACGGCGGTGTTTTGCTCTCGGCTGAATCAATACTGAACAGACGACCGCTGTCATTACCTTCCACCGCGATAGTGATCTCGGTTTGCTGATTTTTCACTGCCTGCCGCAACCACGCATCCACGTTGCTATAACGGTATTCGCGATTGTGGTCCAGATACAGCGCCGTTTTGGTGTCGGTAGAACATGCCGGGCGGGCGCCCCAGCTCAGGTTCTCCGGCTGCCAGTCATTGTTGCATTGATAAAAATAGATCATGCCGGCAGTGGCGTCGGTCACGTTGCCAGCAACCGTTCGCAGGTGATAAACCAGATCTTTATCGGTATCAATATCTTTGTCTGCCGGCCACTCAGGCACCGCAAATTTGAGATAGGCAATTTTCCTGAGGCCCGGTTTTTTGCTGTCTCCCCGCACCAACAGCTCGGCAGGATTTTCATTTATGCTGCCATCAGCGGCAACCGTAGCCTCAGCCAGGGGGGCTGAATAGCTATAAGGTATTTTTTTGCCACAATCCATAGGGAAATTCATGCACTGGTCGGTCATAAAAGTTGCGGCCTGTTCAGTCCAGCCATTCATAAAATCACCGTGTGCGGTGTAGATCGAACCCCATTTCTCCACCATTTTGCCGTTTTCCATCACCGGATCCAGCGACAGCTGAGCCTTGCTGATATCTACCGCCGTATCACTATCCAGCTCATAGGCGACGTTCATATTGATGGTTGGCAGTTTCACCGGATAGGCCGCCGGGCACGCATCCTTCACCGCATAGACCGCATTTTTCAACGTTTTGCCTGGCTTGAGGTTTTTTCCATCCCAGCAATTAGGGAATGCCAGAGCAATATTGAACTGCAGTTTGCCTGGCGCATACGGCGGACAGTTTTCAAACGGCACGGCAGAATACCCCAGCCCCTGACAAAAATAGTTCACCACGCCAGGCGTGGGTTTAGTGCCTTGATGATCGCCCACCAACAATTCCAGCCCGCGGGGAAATGAATGCAGTGGGAACTGCTCTACGTTTTTCGCCTGGTAATAGGTTTTCTGATAGGCCGGGCGCACCACCGTACCGTCTTCCAACCGCAGTGCAGGCACCCAGTACGCGGAATTGTCGGCCAGGTTATTACAGGTGGTTTCCGGGTTAGCCAACAAAGTATCGGAGGTAGAATTGGCGTCGGTTGCCGTGTTGCCAAAGAAATCATGCCACATCGCCATACCGGCCTCGCCCGGCATCATAATGGCATCGTCGGCCAGCGTATGGCTGTAATGGCATTGCACGTCGGCCTGCGGCCCGCTGGGCTGTACGGCAAAAGTACTGAGGGGTAACCCACCGGCCATGCCGATGGTTAACGCTGAATAAGCAGAAAAATATCGCATCGTTATGTTCCTTATTACGTTTTAGCGAGAAGGCGACGTCGAGACCTTTAGAAGGTTAATTCTCAGGTGTGACCGCCCTTCATCGACACCGATAATAGGGAATAGAAAATGCCAACATCTTGATATAAACATGAAAAAGGGCACAAAAATTTGTGCCCTTTAGGGAAGGTTTCAGCAATGTTTACTTGCCGAACATGTCCTTGATCCAACCGGCAACGCCGTCGGCATCTTTTTGCTCACCCGCATCCTGCGGCTGTTGCTGCTGTTGCTGCTGCTGTTGTTGAGCTGCCTGACTTGCCTGGCACAATCCTTGCGGATTATCGGTCCACACCGGAATGGTGCGCCCGCCGCCGCCACAGACAAAGTTACCGCCTGAATCGATGCCCATCTGGTTGATACCTTCCGGCGGCTGCAGCATCAGCGGCAGCGGCGTCTGGTTTTCCAGATAGCGGCGATACAGGGTCAGCGCACCGTTGGCACCGGTCAGTTTGGCCGGGCCGTTGTTATCACGACCCACCCAGGCGATAGCCACTTCCTTGCCATCAATACCGGCAAACCAGCTGTCGCGCAGATCGTTGGTGGTACCGGTTTTCGCCGCCAGATTGTAGTTGGGGAATTTCACCGACAACGAGCGAGAAGTCCCGCGTGCGACACCCTGTTGCATGGCGTACAGCGTCAGATAAGCGGCCTGTGCCGGTACCACGCGTTCCGCCTGCGGGAAGCTCTGGTACAGCACCGAACCGTCTTCGGCGATCACCGAGCGCACCGCAGACAGCGTCGCACGATTACCGCCACCGGCGATGGTCTGGTATTCCTGCGCCACTTCCATCGGCGTCAGGCCAATCGCACCGAGCAGCATGGAAGGTACCGGATTGATTTCCGCTTTCGGAATGCCCAGACGTTGCAACGTGGCACTGATTTGATCCAGCCCAACCGCCATGCCCAGGTTCACCGTCGGCACGTTGAGTGAGAAGGCAAGGCCATCCACCAACATCACCTGCCCACGGAACTTACGGTCATAGTTGTTCGGCTGCCAGACGGTGCCGTTCTGCAGTTTCAGCGTCAACGGCTGATCCGCCAGCCAGGTATTCAGACGGTATTTATCCGGCTCGGACAACGCGGTCAGGTAAGTGGGTGGCTTGGCCAGTGAACCGACCAAACGGCGCGCCTGCATCGCACGGTTAAACCCGGCGAACTGCGGGTTGGCACCGCCGACCATGGCGCGGACTTCGCCGCTGAAACGATCGACAATCACCATCGCCGCTTCCAGATCCTGCACGTGACGAGCCGCCCTCAATGCCGGAATACCGTCTTCGACCGCTTTTTCCGCCGCATCCTGCGAAACCGGATCCAGCGTGGTGAAGATTTTCACACCGGACAGATCGTTAACCTTGTCGCCCAGCTTGGCTTGCAGTTCCTGACGCACCATCTGCATAAACGCCGGCTGTGGTGTGATCACCCCACCTTTCGGCTGCACGCCCAACGGCCTGGCGCTGAGCATGTTATACAGTTCGGCATCGATAACCCCCTGGTTCTGCAACAGTTTCAGTACCAGGTTGCGACGTTCCAGCGCCAGTTTAGGGTTACGCCAAGGGTTATACAGCGACGCCCCTTTAACCATACCAACCAGCAGCGCCTGCTGATCCAGACTCAGTTCATCCACCGGGCGGCCGAAGTAATACAGGCTGGCCAGCGGGAAACCGCGGATCTGGTCGTTGCCGCTCTGACCGAGGTAAACCTCGTTCAGATACAGCTCAAGGATACGATCCTTGCTGTACCGGTAATCCACCAGCAACGCCATATAGGCTTCGTTGGCCTTACGCCACAGCGAACGCTCGTTGGTCAGGAACAGGTTTTTCACCAACTGCTGCGTCAGGGTACTGCCGCCCTGCACTGCACGCCCGGCGGTCAGGTTAGCCAGCACGGCACGGCCGATGGAGTATGGGCTGATGCCGTCATGTTCATAGAAGTGACGGTCTTCGGTGGCGATCAACGTGTCCACCAGCAGGTCCGGGAAACCGGCGCGCGGGACAAACAGACGTTGTTCACCGTTAGGTGACTGCAACATGGTGATCAGGCGCGGATCGAGGCGGAAGAACCCGAAACTGCGCTGGTTTTCCATGTTCTCGATTTTCGCCAGGCGGTTGTTCTGGAAATCCAGACGGGCGTGGATCTGCCCTTCTTTACCGTCCGGGAAGTCAAATGGACGACGCAGCATCTCAATGCTGTTGGCCTGTACGGTAAATTCGCCCGGACGGGTCATGCGGCTAACCTGACGGTATTGCATGCCCTGCAGCAGATCGACCATTTCCTTTTTGCTGTACGGCATACCCGGTTCCAGGTTGACCATGCGGCCATACACCGCCGCCGGTAACTGCCAGACCTTGCCGTCAATGCGGCTGCGGATCTGCGAATCCAGATAAACGCCGTAGATTGCCAACAGCACGGCAACCACCAGAATCAGTTTGATCAGCAGGCCGAGCCAGCGGCGTTTTTTACGCGGCGGAGTCGCTTTTACCTTACGCGGCATGCGTTCTTCCTCGTCTTCATAATCATCTTCGTCATCCTGGTACTCGTCTTCCTCGTAATCATCGTAATCGTCATCTCGACGACGGCGCGGCGGCTTGCGCGACGCGGTGCGTGTTGGTTGTTTCCCTTTGCGCCCGATGGGCTCGCGGTCATCCCCAGCCATTGCTGTTAATCTCCAGACTTGGCGGCACTGCCGGCCATTATAAGTCGCTTAATCTGTCGTGGCGTGACGCCGCTGAACAGAAGAAACATCTGAATTCATTTACTGATATTTTTTCGTGCGCCGCGTAGGAGCGGTATTTGCCGGGTCGTCCGGCCACACGTGCTTCGGGTAACGCCCTTTCATCTCTTTTTGCACTTCCCGATAAGCGCCCTGCCAGAACGCCGCCAGATCGCCGGTGATTTGCAACGGCCGGTGCGCCGGTGAGAGTAACTCAAGCACCACCGGGATGCGACCTTCGGCCAGCATCGGGCTGCGTTGTTCACCAAACACTTCCTGTAAACGCACCGCCAGCGCCGGGGGTTTGCCGGCATCATAGCGGATCGGCAGCCTGCTGCCGGTCGGCACAGTGTAATGAGTGGGTAACGCATTATCCAGTCGCTGCTTTTGCTGCCAATTCAGTAACCGCGCCAGCGCCTCGGCGATATTCACCTGTTTCAGTCCACGCATGTCGCGTACGCCACTCAGCGACGGCAGCAGCCACTGTTCCAGTGATGCCAACAACGACTCATCGTCGACCGGTGGCCAGTCAGCCTCCGGCAGCCAGTTCTGTGCGCACTGCAAGCGTACACGCAACTGTTCGGCGGCGGTGTCCCAGTTGAGCACCGCTACCCCCTGGGCACGTACCCAATTGAGCAGCGCCAGTTGCAGCTCTTCGGCAGCCGGTTTGGCCAGCGGCTGCGCACGCAGCGTCAGGCGACCAATCTGCTGGCGTTTCCAGGCGCGCAGCGTGCCTTTTTCCTCATCCCACTCTACGGCGGTTTGCTGGGAAACCATCGCCGGCAACTGTGCCGCCAGCGCCTCAATCTCCACCGGCAGCGCCAGCAGGATACGAGCATCGGGGCTGTTATGCCCCTGGAGCAGACTGGGTACGATCAGCCATGGCGCACGCGATAACGCCTCATCCTGATTCATCGCCGCCCCCATGCCGTTGGCCAGCAGGTAACGGCCATCCTGACCGCGCCGTTGAGCGATGCGGTCAGTGAAGGCTAACGCCAACAGGCGCGGTGCCATCTCGACATCAACCTGCCCGGTTTTTCCTGGCAAACGTCGGGCAAGCTGGGTGGCACGGCGTTGCCAGTTCGGCTGCGGACGGCTCAGCCAGTAGCCAATATCCATTTGTCCGCTGCGCGGAGGCTCTTCCAGTAACGCCGCCAGCGCGGCGGCCGTTGCCAGCCCATCAGCGCCAAGCTCCGCGCCGTGGGTCAACATCGCCGCCAGCCGTGGCTCACAGCCCAGTTTGGCCATCTGCCGGCCGCGCGAGGTGAGTTTATCGCCGTCATCAATGGCCCCCAGCCGCTGCAACAGCCTGCGCCGTTTCCGGTGGCCTATCGAGCCAGGTCAGTTGCCCGACGTCATGACAGCCCCATTGCAGCAACTCAAGCCAAAAACCGGCGAGATCGCTTTGCAGAATTTCCGGTTCGGCATGCTCTGCCGCCCGTTCTGCCTGCTCTTTGGCAAACAGATGCCAGCAGATACCCGGCTCCAGACGCCCGGCACGGCCTGCACGCTGGATCATTGACGCCTGACTGATACGTTGTGTGATCAGCCGCGTGAGCCCGTTACGCACGTCATAACGCGCCACTCGCTCCAGGCCGCTGTCTACCACCAGCCGGATACCTTCAATAGTCAGGCTGGTTTCGGCGATGTTGGTCGCCAGCACCACTTTGCGTCGCCCGGCGGGGGCCGGTTGAATCGCTTTCTGTTGCTGTGCCAACGGCAAGGCACCGTACAGCGGGCATAGCTCGGTATCGGCCGCCACCTCTCCGTTCAACCGCTCCAGCACCCGGTTGATTTCCGCTACGCCCGGCAGGAACAGCAACAGCGATCCCGTCTGTTCCGACAGCAGGCGTTTGACCGCCGCGGCCACGCCGTCCTCCAGCCGCTGATGACTGGCCAACGGCTGATACTGGCGTTCAACCGGGAAACTGCGGCCTTCAGAGACCACCACTGGGGCCTGCGGCAGCAACTGCGACAGGCGGGCGTTATCCAGCGTCGCCGACATGATCAGCAGCTTTAGATCGTCACGCAGCCCCTGCTGTACGTCCAGCAGCAGCGCCAATGCCAGATCGGCCTGCAGGCTACGTTCATGGAATTCGTCGAGGATCACCAGCGAGACGCCCTGCAGCTCGGCATCCTGCTGCAGCATGCGGGTAAGAATACCTTCGGTAACAACGATCAATCGGGTATTCGGCCCGCTTTTGCTTTCGGCGCGCATGCGGTAACCCACCGTCTGGCCAGGCTCTTCTCCCAGTTGCTGTGCCAACCTATAAGCCACGTTTTTCGCCGCTAATCGCCGTGGTTCGAGCATGATAATTTGCCCCGGCAGCCCGGCTCTGGCCAGGATCTGTAATGGCAGCCAGGTGGATTTACCGGCACCGGTCGGCGCATGCAGCAATACCTGCGGGGCGGATTGCAGCGCAGTGAGTAATTCATCAAGAACCGCGCTGACGGGCAGTGAAGACACAGAACTCTCCGTAGTGGTTAACATTGGGCGGCGCACATTGTAGCATTAGACTCCGCCTTTCATTACTTGCCGGGAACCTATGTCCAGCTCGCGCCGCCTGTTTTTCGCCCTGACCTTGCCTGATGCGCTGCAGCAACAGGTGATCCGCTGGCGCGCCGAAGCCTTCGCGCCGGAAGTCGGCCGACCGGTCGCGGCAGCCAATTTACATCTGACGCTGGCCTTTCTTGGTGACGTTTCGGCGCAAAAAGAATCCGCATTGAAAAAACTGGCCGCCCGTATCAGCCAGCCCGGTTTCAGCATGGTGCTCGATGACCTCGGCCACTGGCCGCGCCCCGGCGTGGTCTGGCTCGGCACCCGGCGGGCACCGCGTGGGCTATTGCAGTTGGCGGAGCTGTTGCGATCGCAAGCGGCCCGCAGCGGCTGCTATCAAAACCCCATGCCGTTTCATCCGCATATCACCCTGCTGCGCAGCGCAACGCAGCCGGTCGCCGTACCGCCCGCTACGCCGGGCTGGAACTTCAGCGCTAACGAATTCGCCCTGTACCAGTCAGTGTTTGAAAACGGCCGCACGCGTTATCAGATGCTTGAGCAATGGTCTTTAGCCCATCAGGATACGCCATGATTTTTTCGCCACCGTTGCGCCACGCCACGCTGATTAAACGTTACAAACGCTTTCTGGCGGACGTCATTACCCCGGAAGGAGAAACCTTCACCCTGCACTGCGCCAATACCGGTGCCATGACCGGCTGTGCCACGCCTGGCGATACCGTCTGGTATTCCACCTCGGATAACCCCAAACGTAAATATGCCCACAGTTGGGAACTGACGCATACCCAACAGGGGGACTGGATCTGCGTGAACACCCTGCGAGCCAACACCCTGGTACGTGAGGCGATCGAACAGAATCTAATCAATGAATTATCCGGTTACAGTAAAATAAGTAGCGAAGTAAAATATGGCAGCGAAAGCAGTCGTATCGATTTGTTATTACAGGCAGAAGATCGCGCTAACTGCTATATTGAAGTTAAGTCAGTCACATTATTGCAACAACAACGTGGTTACTTCCCTGATGCGGTAACGCTCAGAGGACAGAAGCACTTACGTGAGTTGCTAAGCGTGGTTGAAAGCGGGCAACGGGCGGTATTGTTCTTTGCTGTGTTACATAGCGGTATTGAGCAGGTCGCACCGGCACATCATATAGATGAGCGTTATGCGACACTGTTGGCACAGGTTCAGCAGTTGGGCGTAGAAGTGGTTTGCTATGGGGCTAAATTATCACCTGACGGTATATATCTCTGCGATAAGTTACCGTTTTTTATCGATTAGCACTGACCGGGCACCAATAATTCGACAACCGGTTAACGCGTCGCCAAATACGCCTTCCTTCACACCATTGTCAAGCAGGCGACAGGAATAATTGCCAACCTACTTCCCATCTGTTATTTATAGCGGCCTGTTTTTCCCCCACATTGGGGATTCGATAGTGCGTGTGTATGTAGGAGAAGCAACATGCAAGAAGGGCAAACCCGTAAAACCTCGTCCTTGAGCATTCTCGCCATCGCTGGGGTGGAGCCGTACCAAGAGAAGCCGGGCGAAGAGTACATGAACGACGCCCAGTTGTCGCATTTCAAGCGCATTCTTGAAGCATGGCGCAACCAGCTCAGGGATGAAGTGGATCGTACTGTATCTCATATGCAGGAAGAGGCAGCCAACTTCCCTGATCCGGCCGACCGTGCCACTCAGGAAGAAGAGTTCAGTCTTGAACTGCGTAACCGCGACCGCGAACGCAAACTGATTAAAAAGATCGAGAAAACGCTGAAGAAAGTAGAAGACGAAGATTTCGGCTACTGCGAATCCTGCGGCGTGGAGATCGGCATTCGTCGCCTTGAAGCGCGTCCGACTGCTGATTTGTGCATCGACTGCAAGACTCTGGCCGAAATCCGCGAAAAGCAGATGGCAGGCTAATACAGTTGTTACCGCTGCGGCGTGCGTTCTGCGTGCGCCGCACAGAGAAAAGGGAAAGTTTCCCCTCTGATATGCAAGAAAGACAATATGTGGGGCGCTTTGCCCCATCGCCTTCCGGAAGCCTGCATTTTGGTTCGCTGATTGCCGCTCTGGGAAGCTACCTCCAGGCTCGTGCCCAACGCGGGCAGTGGCTGGTTCGCATTGAAGATATCGATCCCCCGCGCGAAGTCGCCGGTGCGGCCGATCGTATCTTATCCGCTCTGGAACACTATGGTCTCCTCTGGGACGGCCAGGTCATCTATCAATCCCAACGTCATGAAGCCTACCGCGCTACTTTGGATCTACTGCATCAGCAGGGGCTCAGCTATTGCTGCAACTGCACCCGCAGCCGTATCCAGCAGCTAGGCGGTCTGTATGACGGCCACTGTCGTCATTTGAATCTTGGCCCGCAGGGTGCCGCCATTCGCTTACGCCAGTCCACCCCGGTTTACGCCTTTCATGACCGCCTGCAGGGCGAGTTGCAGGCCGACCCGGCGCTGGCACGGGAAGACTTTATCATCCGCCGACGCGATGGGCTGTTCGCCTATAATCTGGCGGTGGTGGTGGACGACCATTTTCAGGGCGTTACCGAAATTGTGCGTGGTGCCGACCTGATTGAACCCACGGTGCGCCAGATAGCGCTGTACCACCAGTTGCAGGCGCCGGTACCCACCTATGTACATCTGCCGCTGGCGCTGGGCGCTAACGGCAGCAAACTGTCGAAGCAAAACCATGCGCCCGCTCTCCCCGACGGCGATCCACGGCCGACCCTGGTGGCCGCGCTGAAATTTCTGCGTCAACCGCTGCCGGAAAGCTGGCAAGATCTTGACCTGTCGTTATTATTGAGCTGGGCAGTCGCTCACTGGAAGCTGGAGGATGTGCCACGCCGGGAGGCTATTTCCCTGGACGAAAACACATCGGCATTCTCAAAAGAGCCATGGTGAGCTATGATTAGCCGCTATTTTTTGTTAGCGCCATTTTTATCAGACACTATCGAGGTGTACCATTTTTACCCGAGTAGCCAATTTCTGCCGTAAGGTGCTAATCCGCGATGACAAGCAACCGCGCGACGATGCGCCGGTCAGCGATAAAAACGTAGTCCGCGAAGAAAGCGTGGTGGCGGAACAGCCGGCCGCGCCGCAGCGACGTTCCGTCGAACGCGGCAGAGAAAGCCCTGCCCGCCGGCCGGCACCGCGTAAACGCCCCCCTTTTCCTGCCGCAGAGGGAACCGGCTCAATGACCGTGATCCCACGCGACCAGCATTCCATCTCACGTAAAGACATCAGTGAGAATGCGCTGAAGGTGCTGTATCGCCTGAACAAATCCGGCTTCGAAGCCTATCTGGTCGGTGGCGGCGTACGCGACCTGCTGCTGGGCAAAAAACCGAAAGATTTCGACATCACCACCAACGCGACGCCGGAGCAAGTGCGCAAGCTGTTCCGCAACTGCCGTCTGGTTGGCCGCCGCTTCCGCCTGGCCCACGTGATGTTCGGGCCGGAAATCATTGAGGTTGCCACCTTCCGTGGTCACCACGAGCAGCAAACGCCGGAGTCTGACAAAAATTCTTCCCAGCAGGCCCAAAACGGCATGCTGCTGCGCGACAACATCTTTGGTTCGATCGAAGAAGATGCCCAGCGCCGCGACTTCACCATCAACAGCCTGTATTACGGCGTAGCGGACTTCACCCTGCGTGATTACGTCGATGGCCTGCGCGATCTTAAACAGGGCGTGATCCGCCTGATTGGCGATCCGGAAACCCGTTATCGTGAAGACCCGGTGCGTATGCTGCGCGCGGTGCGCTTTGCCGCCAAGCTGGACATGACCATCAGCGATGAAACCGCCGAGCCAATCCCGCGCCTGGCGTCCTTGCTGCATGAGATCCCGCCGGCGCGTCTGTTTGAGGAATCACTCAAGCTGCTGCAGGCAGGCTACGGTTACCCGACCTATCTGAAACTCTGTGAATACCAGCTGTTCCAGCCGCTGTTCCCGCAGATTGCACGTCACTTCACGCCGGGTCAGGACACGCCAATGGAGCGTATTCTGGCGCAGGTACTGAAGAACACCGACTACCGTCTGCAAAACAACATGCGCGTCAATCCGGCGTTCCTGTTTGCTGCTATGCTTTGGTATCCGCTGCTGGAACATGCGCAGAAACTGGCGCAGGAAAGTGGGCTGGCTTACTACGACGCCTTCGCGCTGGCGATGAATGATGTGTTGGACGAGCAGTGTCGTTCGCTGGCCATCCCGAAACGCATCACCACGCTGGTTCGCGATATCTGGCAGTTGCAGCTGCGTCTGTCCCGCCGTCAGGGCAAGCGTGCGCACAAGCTGATGGAACATCCGAAATTCCGCGCCGCTTACGATTTGCTGGCGCTGCGTGCCGAGGTAGAAGAAAACCAGGAGATGCTGCGTCTGACCGAATGGTGGGGCGAGTTCCAGGAAGCCACACCGGCACGACAGAAAACCATGTTAAGTACTTTGGGTGACGATCCGGCACCGCGCCGTGCGCGTCAGCGCCGCCCTCGCCGTCGGACGCCGCGTAAAGAAGGAGAATAATGATCCGCGTTTATATCGCGCTGGGCAGCAACCTGGCGCACCCGCTACAGCAGGTGAAAGCCGCACTGGAAGCGCTGGAGCATCTCCCGCGCACCCGGTTGATCGTCTGTTCTTCGTTTTACCGCACCAAGCCGCTGGGGCCGCAGAACCAGCCGGACTTTCTCAATGCGGTGGTGGCACTGGATACCTTACTGCCCGCCGAACAGTTACTCGATCACACCCAGGCGATTGAACGCAATCAGGGCCGCGTGCGCAAAGATGAGCGCTGGGGCCCACGCACCCTCGATCTGGATATCATGCTGTATGGCGAACAAGTGATCCATACCGATCGCCTGACGGTGCCGCACTACGGTCTGAAAGAGCGTGAGTTTATGCTCTATCCGTTGGCAGAAATCGCCCCCGAGTTAGTCTTCCCGGACGGCGAATCGCTGGTCAGTTGCCTGAAGCGTGTGCCGCAAAACGGCATGGAGCTCTGGCACCAACCCAGGCAAAAAGCCTGAGTCGGCGCAGGATATACAGAACGCCCCTACAGCGCTACCTGAGCAATAAAGCCCCCTTCAGGCCGATTGGCGAAGCTAACCCGCAGCCCGTGTAAACCGGCAATGCGTTGCACAATTGACAACCCCAACCCGCTACCGGTCTGTTCCTGACCCGGTGGACGATAAAAACGCTCCCCCAACCGCGCCAGATGTTCCGTCGTCACGCCCGGGCCATCGTCTACCACCGTCAACAGACGCTCTGTCAGCCTCACCGTGACCGTACCGCCCGTCGGGGTGTAACGCACCGCATTATCCACCAGGTTGCGCACCAGCAGCGACAGCAGCAACGCTTGCCCCTGTAACGGTGGTGGCATCCCCTGCTGTTCGTAACGTAGCGTGACGCCGGCCGCATGAGCATGGCGATCCTGCTCGGCCAACGTCATCGGTACCAGTTGGCTCCAGTCGGCAGCTTCCAGCTCGGCGAGGTCTGACAGGGAATCCAACCGCGACAGCGTCAGCAGTTGATCCACCAACCGGGTGGCGCGATCGATACCTACCGTCAAATTGCCCAGCGCATGCTCACGCATCTGCTCGTCATCACCGGCCAGTTGTACCACTTCCGTTTGCACCCGCAGCGCCGCCAATGGGCTACGCAGTTCGTGGGCGGCGTCAGAAGTAAAACGGCGTTCACGCACCAACAGCGCATTGATTCGGGCAAACAGAGCATTAAGCGCATCGACTAATGGCCGGACTTCGGTCGGTACCTGACCGGCATCCAGCGGCGTGGCATCGTCCGGTGCGCGTTTACGCAGCCCGGCAGCGACGGTGCGTAATGGCCGCAGCTCGCGCCCGACCATCAGCGCAATCAGCAGCATCAGTATCGGCAGCGTCACCAGCCACGGCACCAGTTGCCCGGTTACCATGCCCAGCGCCATATCCCGGCGATAATCCCACTCCTGCCCCACCACGATGCGATAACGGCCATCCGGGCTGGTCAGCCACAGCAACCGCCAACTGTCGTCATCGCCCTTACGTTCTCCGTCGGTGAAACCTTCACGGTCGCCGTCAAAACGGAAATCTGCCCCGTTCTCCCCGTCATTGAGCAGCATCTTGCCGCTGCGGTCGAAGATGGCGAACGCCAGCGCATCATCATCCTGCTCGCCACGCTTGCCGTGATGCACCAGTTTTTTGGTTTTCGGCAGGCTGCGCACGCTCTCGTCTGCCAACAGATCGCCCAGATTGGCGGTTGCCAGCCGTTTGGCAAACAGCATCTGCTGGGTATCGAAGACTTCGTTGATGGTATTGCGGCTCATCTTCCAGGCCACCAGGCTGGCAGCACACCAGGTCAATAACGCCAGCAGGCTGAAAATCAGGATCAATCTCAACCGCAGACTAAGATGTTTCACGCGTTGTCCCCCAGCGTATAACCCACGCCGTGTATGGTGCGGATAAACCCGTTACCCAGCTTGCGCCGCAGATGATGGATATGCACCTCCACCGCGTTGCTGCTGACTTCGTCGTCCCAGTTGTACAGTTTTTCCTGGATCAGCGGCCGTGCCAATACCCGCCCCTTGTTATGCAAAAACAGCTCCAGCACCGCCAATTCACGCGGGGTCAGCGTGACCGGCTCACCGTTACAGCTCACGCTGCGGGTTGCGGTATCGAACACCACATTGCCATGGACCAGTTGCGGCATCAGTTGGCCGTGACGACGGCGAATCAAGGCCTGCAGGCGCGCCGCAACCTCCGTCAGGGCAAAAGGTTTGCACAGGTAATCATCGGCACCGCTTTGCAGGCCGCTGACCCGCTGCTCCAGTGCATCACGCGCGGTCAGGATCAGCACCGGCACGTCATGGCCGGCCTGCCGCCACTGACGCAACAGATCCAGGCCATCGAGGCCCGGCAGGCTCAAGTCGAGGATCACCGCATCGTAAGGCGCGCTTTCCAGCGCATTTTTGCCGACCAATCCATCGGTAAACCAGTCCAGATTAAAGCCCAGCCTGGTCAGCCCGGCCTTGATACCGTCGCCGATTAACTTGTCATCTTCTATCAGCAGAATTCGCATGTGCGTCCTTTTTTAGCCATTGCCGCCCATTACACCACAAGGTTCTTAAGAACCGCTTAAGCATTATGATCTGCGCTACCCACCCCGTTAGGGTTACAGTAGAATGACAGCACTTTTTTGCCGCCAGGGCCCTGCGTACACCGCGCGGCTCTATTCAGGAGACGACGTGATGAAACCCACCACCGTGACCCATTTGCACCAGTGGAAGCAGGAACAGCGCAAGTTTGCTTCCCTCACCGCCTACGATGCCAGCTTTGCCAAACTGTTTGAAGAGCAAGGCGTTAAAGTGCTGCTGGTGGGCGATTCACTGGGCATGACGCTGCAGGGCCACGACTCTACCCTACCGGTCACCGTCGCCGATATCGCCTATCATACCCGTGCCGTGCGCCGGGGTGCTCCGGCCTGTCTGCTGTTGGCCGACCTGCCCTTTATGAGCTATGCCACCCCACAGTTGGCCTGCGCCAATGCCGCCGAGCTGATGCAGGCCGGTGCCAATATGGTGAAACTGGAAGGCGGCAGTTGGCTGTGTGAAACGGTGAAAACACTCACCGAACGCGCGGTGCCGGTCTGTGGCCATCTCGGCCTGACGCCGCAGTCAGTCAACGTATTCGGCGGCTACAAGGTGCAAGGCCGCGATGAACTTGCCGCCAAACAACTGCTGGAAGATGCAATAAATCTGGAGCTGGCCGGTATCCAACTACTGGTGCTGGAGTGCGTACCAACCGAACTGGCACGCAAGGTCACCGAAGCCCTGACCATTCCGGTGATCGGCATTGGTGCCGGTAACGCCACCGATGGACAGATCCTGGTGATGCACGACGCCTTCGGCATTACCGGTGGCCACACGCCAAAATTCGCTAAAAACTTCCTGGCACAGAGCGGCGATATCCGCTCGGCGGTGCAACAATATATTCAGGACGTAGAGCAAGGCATTTACCCCGCTGAAGAGCACTCTTTCAACTAAAGTGTCCGCGTTAGGAGTTATGGAATGGTAATTATCGAAACCCTGCCGCTGTTGCGTCAGCAGATCCGCCGCTGGCGTCAGGATGGGAAACGCATCGCGCTGGTGCCGACCATGGGCAACCTGCACGAAGGTCATATGCAGCTTATCGATGAAGCCCGCGCGCGCGCCGATATCGTGGTAGTCAGTATTTTCGTCAATCCGATGCAATTCGAACGCCCTGAAGATCTGGCCAGTTACCCACGCACCCTGCAGGAAGACAGCGAGAAACTAACCCGCCGCGGCGTCGAACTGGTGTTCGCCCCTGCGCCGGCCGATGTCTATCCGCAGGGGCTGGAACAGCAAACCTATGTCGACGTACCGGGGATTTCCACCATGCTGGAGGGTGCCAGCCGTCCGGGCCACTACCGCGGCGTCGCCACTATTGTCAGCAAGTTGTTCAATCTGGTGCAGCCGGATCTGGCCTGTTTTGGCGAGAAGGATTACCAACAACTGGCGCTGATCCGCAAGATGGTGGCGGATATGGGCTACGACATCGACATTGTTGGCGTACCGACAGTACGGGCCAAAGATGGTCTGGCGCTCAGCTCACGCAACGGTTACCTGACCGCCGAAGAGCGGAAAATCGCCCCACAGCTCAGCAGAATCATGAATGCGCTGGCCGAACAGCTCAGCAACGGTGAACGCCACGTCGACGAGCTGCTGGAACAAACCGCAGAGCACCTGCGCAACGCCGGGTTCACCCCGGATGAGCTGTTTATCCGCGACGCCGACAGCCTGCAACCGCTGGGTGTTGAAAGCCAACGTGCCGTGGTGTTAATGGCCGCCTGGCTGGGTAAAGCGCGGCTGATCGACAACCAGCAGGTTGACCTGACGCTGTAGATTTTTGCATATTTGGTACCGTTGTTATTGGGAAAGTAATAAAAATCTACCCTAATGGATTTCGAGTTGCAGCTAGGCGGCAAGTACGGGAATCCCCAGGAGCTTACTCAAGTAAGTGACTGGGGTGAGCGTAAGCAGCCAACAACGCTGCAGCTTGAAAGACGAAGGGTATAAACGCCACCTCAATCGCCTGTGAAGGCTGATACTCAGTTAGGTAAAGTTATGATACGTACTATGCTGCAAGGCAAGCTGCATCGGGTGAAAGTGACTCAGGCCGACTTGCACTATGAAGGCTCCTGCGCGATTGATCAGGACTTTCTGGAGGCCGCAGGCATTCTGGAATATGAAGCTATCGATATTTATAACGTTGATAACGGTCAGCGTTTCTCAACCTATGCCATCGCCGCCGAACGCGGTTCGCGCATTATTTCGGTCAATGGTGCGGCAGCACGCTGCGCCTGCGTGGGCGACAAACTGATCATCTGCTCCTACGTACAGATGAGCGATGCCGATGCCCGCCAACACCGCCCGAAAGTGGGCTACTTCGAGGGTGACAACCACCTGCAGCGCAAGGCGAAAGCCGTGCCGGTTCAGGTCGCATAAAAGTAAAAACGGGCGCTGTCGGCGCCCGTTCCTTCCTGATTATTGCACCACCAGCGTTCCTGGCTTATTGGCTATTCTGTCCGCCATGGTCTGAATCGAGTCGGTGCGCAAGATATACAGCCGTTTCAGCGTATAGGGGTTATCCCCCGGTTTCACCTTGCCCTGCACCGTGGTCACCGCCATATGAAAACCGGCGTCTTTCGCAGCCTGTATCGCCCGCTGATTGTAGCCGCCAAATGGGTAGGAGACATACAGCACATGCGGATTAAACTGCGACAGCGCGCGGCGTGAGCGCTCAAAATCGAATTCAATATTGTGCAGCGAACGACTGAGCAGGATCGGTTGACGATTACCGTCGGTACGATGCAGGAAATGGGTATGCGACTGCACGTCGAACACGTCCTGAATCTGCTTCAGCTCGGAAATGCTCATAAACTGCAGCGAATCTGGGTTCCACTTCTGCGGGTGACGCTTGATGCGTGAAGAAATAATAAACGCCGTGGCACGGAAGCCGTAATTCTTCAAGACCGGGTAAGCGTAGCGATAGACCGATTTCAGCCCGTCATCAAATGTCAGCACCACCGCCCTGCCCGGCAGATTGATCTGGTTTTTCAGGTAGGCTTCCAACTGATACAGGGAAATGGTGTCGTAGCCCGCCTGCTTCAGATAGGTCATCTGGTTACTGAACGCCACGTCAGAGGTGGTCGTCGAGGTATGGCGGAAGCGCTTGTTCTCTTCGTTTTTCAGCAGATGATGATAGGTCAGTATCGGTATACCGGTGTCAATCTCGCAGTCCAGCTCACTGACATAACCCAGGCGATCGCCAATATTGACCTCATACCAGGTGTTGTTGAGCCGATCTTTCAGCTTGCCGATAATCGGGTAGCGCAGGTTCTGTTCCAGTACTCCAAACACATCGCTGGTGTTATCCGCATCGGTATAGACGTTGATCGCCTTCTGCGTGATCAGGTTCTGGTTAGTCAGCGGTTTATTCAACTCCCCCAGATCGTCTTTCACCTTGCGTGATTTTTTAAGCTCTCGCACATCGTCTTTATCGATAAAACCCGTGCCGTGGCCGAATTTGAACTCGTAATATTCCGCATCCGCCGGGAACACCTGGATCAGTTGCCCCTGCTTCACTTCACCGACAGGAATGACATGCTCGCCAATCAGCGAATAAACCTCACTGTCGCGTTGCGCTTCCATATATTCGGATTTAACGGCACTGTCTTCCGACAACAAATTGGCCAGGCTTGCCGGGGCGACAAGGGACAACAGAATGCCGAGTAACCCAGCCGCTATCTTGTGTGTAGACCGCATGGTTATGTTCTGCTTACGAGTGCGTATACCCGTCGCTTTTCCAGCCGCAACTTGAAATTCATAGGGTATATAACAAAATGGAGAAAATGTGGAGCGCCAGCATAGCACGATTTGAATGGCGGGGAGAAAGGGGTTATTTGAGCAATTCTATTGATTTACAGGCTACTTGCTTCAGGTGAGATAAAGCGTCCCCGTACGCGATGTCCGGGGACGCTGGTTAATCAGGTACGCAGACCGCGACCGCGCTCAATCAGGTACCAGGACAGCAGGTAGAACACCGCAATGAACGCCACCAGCACCGTCATGGTCAGCGTCAACGGCACGTCGCTGATGCCCAGGAAGCCATAGCGGAATCCGCTGATCATGTAGACAATCGGGTTCAGTTTGGACACCGCCTGCCAGAACGGCGGCAGCAGCGTCAGCGAGTAAAACACCCCGCCCAGATAGGTCAGCGGCGTCAGCACGAAGGTCGGGATCAGGCTGATGTCGTCAAAGGTGGTGGCAAACACCGCGTTGATCAGCCCCGCCAGCGAGAACAAAATCGCCGTCAGCAGCAGCGTAGCGACAATCACCCACCAGGCATGCACCTGCAACGGCACGAAGAACAGCGAAATCACGGTCACCAGCACGCCGACGCAAATACCGCGCGCTACGCCACCACCGACGTAACCGGCAATCACCACGTGCGTCGGTACCGGTGCCACCAGCAGCTCTTCAATGTTGCGCTGGAATTTGGCGCTAAAGAACGATGACGCCACGTTGGCGTATGAGTTGGTGATCACCGCCATCATAATCAGACCGGGGACGATAAACTGCATGTAATCAAAACCGTGCATCTCGCCAATGCGTGAACCTATCAGGTTGCCGAAGATGATGAAATACAGCGTCATGGTGATCACCGGCGGCACCAGCGTCTGGATCCAGATGCGGGCAAAACGGTTGATCTCTTTAGCCCAGATGCTCTGCAAGGCCACCCAATACAAACGCATCATGCTTTTTCTCCATTACCGTTAACCAGAGTGACAAACAGCTCTTCCAGCCGGTTGGCCTTGTTACGCATGCTCAGTACCTGAACGCCCTGCGCACTGAGCTGGGCAAACAGGCCATTCAGGCCCTGCTCGCGCATCACTTCCACTTCCAGCGTTGAGGTGTCCGTCAGGCGATGACGGTAACCGTCCAGCTTCGGCAACGGGCTTTTCGCCGCCAGATCGAGGATGAAGGTTTCAGACTTCAGCTTGGCCAACAGGCCTTTCATCGAGGTGTTTTCCACCAGCTCACCATTTTGGATAATGCCGATATTGCGGCACAGCATTTCTGCTTCTTCCAGATAGTGGGTGGTGAGAATAATGGTGGTGCCCTGGGCATTAAGCTCTTTCAGGAAGCCCCACATCGAGCGGCGCAGCTCGATATCTACCCCGGCGGTCGGTTCGTCGAGGATCAGCAATTTTGGCTGATGCATCAATGCGCGAGCGATCATCAGGCGGCGCTTCATCCCGCCAGATAACATGCGGGCACGTTCGTCGCGCTTGCCCCACAGATCCAGCTGGGTCAGGTATTTTTCCGCCCGCACCAGCGCCTCACGGCGGGTCACGCCATAGTAGCCGGCCTGATTGACCACAATCTGCATCACGGTTTCGAACGGGTTAAAGTTGAACTCCTGCGGCACCAGCCCAAGTTGGCGCTTGGCGTTGACGATGTCTTTATCGATATCGTAGCCGAACACCCGCACGCTGCCGGACGTCTTATTAACCAGCGAGCTGATAATGCCGATGGTAGTGGATTTTCCGGCGCCGTTAGGCCCCAGCAAGGCGTAGAAATCCCCCGCCTCGACGTTCAGGTCGATCCCGCGCAATGCCTTGACGCCACCGGCGTAAGTCTTGGTGAGCTGCGCTATTTCCAGTGCATAATTCATAAGTTAAAAAGTACCTTGTGACGATGAGTATGCTGCTGCGTCTTGTAATGAAGGTGATGTTATCATCAGCAGCGTTTTCACTGAGGCAAATCCGTGCGGAAAATTCAGGTTCCATCCCGCTTTACTGTATAAAAAGTGGCTGAATACCCTCTAGCGTAGCTGTTCCGATTTCCAAACTGTGACGCTTGTCCTATATTACCCCAACGCAATCTGTCCGTTACAGGTCTATAACCTCCATGAAAGAAATCGAAAAGCTTATCGCTAATAACCATACCTGGTCGGCTAACATCAGCAAGGAAGACCCGAACTTTTTTGAACGTTTGGCCCAGGCGCAAAAGCCTCGCTTTTTATGGATAGGTTGTTCAGACAGCCGCGTTCCCGCGGAAAGACTGACCGGGCTGGAACCGGGTGAACTCTTTGTTCACCGTAACGTGGCCAACCTGGTGATTCACACCGATTTAAACTGCCTGTCGGTGGTGCAGTACGCCGTCGACGTTCTGGAAGTTGAGCATATTATTATCTGCGGTCACCTGGGCTGTGGTGGCGTAGAGGCCGCGGTTGAGAATCCTGAGCTGGGGCTGATCAACAACTGGCTGCTGCACATCCGTGACCTGTGGTACAAACACAGTTCACTGTTGGGTGAGCTGGAGCCAGAACAGCGCCTCGACGTACTCTGTGAAATCAACGTGATTGAGCAAGTCTATAACCTGGGCCATTCCACCATTATGCAGTCAGCGTGGAAACGCGGGCAGAAAGTGATGATTCACGGTTGGGTGTACGGGATCCAAGACGGACGTCTGCGGGATCTGGAAGTTGCAGCCACCAGCCGGGAAAGCCTGGAAATGGGCTATCGCAAGGCGATGGCTACACTGCAGCAGGATAAGGGGATTTAATCCTGTCAGGGGCGCGGCAAACCGCGCCCACCGCATATTACTCGTCCAGCAGCACTACTTTGCCAACGTACGGCAAATGGCGATAACGCTGAGCGTAATCGATGCCATAACCCACCACGAACTCGTCCGGGATCGGGAAGCCCACGTACTCCACCGGCACTTCGACTTCACGACGTTCAGGCTTGTCCAGCAGGGTGCAAATCGCCAGTGATTTCGGCCCGCGCAACGCCAGAATTTCGCGCACTTTGTTCAGCGTATTGCCGGAGTCAATGATGTCTTCGACGATCAGCACGTCTTTGCCACGGATGTCTTCATCCAAATCCTTGAGGATTTTCACGTCACGGGTGGTGGACATGCCGCTGCCGTAGCTGGAGGCGGTCATAAAGTCGACCTCATGCGGCACTTCAATGGTGCGACACAGATCGGCCATGAACATAAAGGAACCGCGCAGCAGCCCGACCAGCACCATATCACTGCCGCTATCGCGGTAATCTTCGGTGATCTGGCGGCCAAGTTCGGCGATACGGGTCTTAACTTCCTGCTCGGAAATCATTACTTCTACAGTGTGTTTCATAGTTTTCAGGTCAGTTGCCGGAAGAAGGGCGCAGAGTTTAGCATAGCCTGACGCCGCTGGCGACGCGAGTGCGCCGCCCGGTTTTCCATGGGGGTGATCAGTCGGTGACGGTAAAGCCCAGCATCATGCCGGTATCTTCATGTTCCAACAGGTGGCAGTGGGCCATATAGGCATGATCGCTATTGGCTGGGTGATCAAAGCGCACCAATACTTCACTGCGCCAACCTTCGACCCGCACCGTGTCTTTCCAGCCGCTGCGGTGAGCCGCCGGAGGTTTGCCGTTTTCCGACAGGATGCGGAACTGGGTGCCGTGAATATGGAACGGATGCAGCATCATGTCGCCCTCACCCGAAATGGTCCATTTTTCGTATTTGCCGCGCTTGGCCTCAAACATCGGCTTGGTCATGTCGAAGGCCTTGCCGTTGATCATATTGGCATGGCTGAAGTCGAACGACTTGGCACCATGATCCATCCCTTTCATATTGCCGTGGTCCATCCCCTTCATACTGCCATGGTCCATGCCTTTCATGCCGGCCATATCACCACCGTCTTTAGGCATGCTGCCGTGGTCCATGCTCATGCCGGCCATGGCCTGATGGCCGTAGCGGTCCATCAACGCCTGCATACCCAGCTTATCCAACTGCGGGTTCATCATCAGTTGCAACCAGCGCTCCTGGATCCCGCTTACCGCCGGTATTGCGGGCAATTTGACCAGGCTGTCCGGCATGCTCTTGATACCCTGCGCCAGCGAAGGCTGAATATGCAATACCGGCAGCGGCTGGTCGAACGGGGCCAGCGTCATGCCCATCTGTTTAACCGGCAGCGTAACAATATCGAAAGGCTTGCCGTCGGAGGCATCCACCAGCACTTCAAAGCGTTCGCCCATCAGCATCGACAGTTCGGTCAGCTTGACCGGCTCGGCCAAAAAGCCGCCATCGCTGGCGATCACGTAGAGCGGTCGATTATCGCTGGTTGCCAGATTCAGTGAACGCGCATTACAACCGTTGAGGAAACGCAAACGCAGCCAACCGCGCGGTGACACATGCCGTGGATACTGGGCACCGTTGGTGAACATGCGGTCACCGAACCAGCCTACTGCGGCACTCATTACGTCCAGCTGGTATTCAATCTGTGCATCTTTACCCAACCGTTTGTCCTGCAGGATCACCGGAATATCATCCTGCCCCCAGGTTTTAGGCAGCGGCAACTTGCTGCTCTCGTCGTCTTCCAGCAGAACCAGCCCCGCCAAACCCATCATCACTTGCTGGCCGGTCTTGCCGTGAGTATGCGGATGGAACCAGCAGGTGGCTGCGGGCTGTTCGACCTTGAACTGCACCCTGCGCGTGGTACCTGGCTGAATCAGTGCCTGCGGGCCGCCATCAACGTCACCGGGGATTTCCAGACCGTGCCAGTGAACGGTACTGGCCTCCGGCAAGCCATTGCGAATATCCACCGTCACCGGTTTGCCGCGCTGCAATCGCACCGCAGGCCCCAATAACGCCCCATTAACGCCCCAGGTTTGGGTCGCCTTGCCCGGCAGCCAGTTCATTTCGCCGGTTTGCAGCGCCAGCGCTATGTTCCCTTGAGCGTCCGGCATCAGCAGCGGCGGGATCGGCAACGCCGGCAGCTCGGCTGCCCACACGCCCCGGCTCCACAAGGGTAAAGCACTTGCCGCGCCCAGCGCAGCGGTCAATTTGATAAAATCACGGCGTAACATCGCTGACTCCCTTTTTCATTGATCGGCACTTAATGCGGCACAAGCTGTACTGCAACTTGAAAGAGTATGGGTATAGATTGATCTGTTCGCAGCCTAAACCCTCCCCTTAGCGGAAGGTCAAGCCTTTGCTGCCGGTTATGTTACCTGCCGGTAATAAAATTTGGTGCCTTTACAGGCAAGTGTGATAACGTCTGTGGACAATAAACAGGTCTATTTTCATGATGAAAAAAACAACGTTACTGGTGCTGCTGCTCACCATGCTGGGGTTCTCCAACGCCAGTCTGGCGCTGAATGAGTCTGAGGCGGAAGATCTGGCCGATCTGACGGCGGTCTTTATTTATTTGAAAAATGACTGCGGCTACAACGATTTGCCCAATGCACAAATCAAGCGCGCCATCGTTTATTTCGCTCAGCAAAACCGTTGGGATCTGACCAACTATAATAGTTTTAATATGAAGGCGCTGGGTGAAGACAGCTATCGCGATCTCAGCGGGATAGCCATCCCTACCCCTAACAAGTGCAAATCCCTGGCGCGCGACTCGCTGAGCCTGCTGGCATACGCCAACTAATCCCCCCGCCTTGCGCTACCTCTGTTTGAAATTCAGCCGTGCATCACCAGGCAGAGTTAGCTATGATGTTGCGCCAATTTTTCATGGCTGTTATTACGGAGTCCCCGCACATGACCCAGAAAGAAATTTGGTATGAAACGCTGCATGCCAACTTCGGCCAGTACTTCTCGGTAGAGAACGTACTGTATCGTGAGAAGACCGAGCATCAGGATTTGGTGATTTTTGAAAACCCGGTTCTGGGGCGCGTGATGGCGCTCGACGGCGTGGTGCAAACCACCGAGCGCGATGAGTTCATCTATCACGAAATGATGACCCACGTACCGCTGCTGGCCCACGGCCAGGCGAAGAAAGTGCTGATCATCGGCGGTGGCGACGGCGCCATGCTGCGCGAAGTCAGCCGCCATCAGGGCGTAGAGCAGATCACCATGGTTGAGATCGACGCCGGTGTGGTCGAGTTCTGTCGCCAATATCTGCCAAACCACAATGCCGGTGCTTATGACGATCCGCGCTTCAAGCTGGTGATCGACGACGGCGTCAACTTTGTTAATCAGACCGATGAAAAATTCGATGTGATTATCTCTGACTGTACCGATCCCATCGGCCCCGGCGAAAGTCTGTTCACCTCAGCATTCTACGAAGGCTGCGCGCGCTGCCTGAACGAAGGCGGCATTTTTGTTGCGCAGAACGGCGTGTGCTTCCTGCAGCAAGACGAAGCGGTCAATAGCCACACCAGGCTGAGCCAATACTTCAAGGACGTCAGCTTCTATCAGGCGGCGATCCCGACCTATTACGGCGGTATCATGACCTTCGCCTGGGCGAGCCAGGATCCGGCGCTGCGCCAGCTTGATCTGACCACGCTGCAACATCGCTTTCATCAAAGCGGCTTAAACTGTCGTTATTACAACCCGGCAATTCACGCGGGCAGCTTTGCTCTGCCGCAGTATTTGCTCGACGCACTGAACGTTTCACGTTAAGCGAGAAGATAAAGGAGGTGAACCAAATTGCATAAGCTAAAACTGCACGGCTTCAACAACCTGACCAAGAGCCTGAGTTTTTGTATTTACGATATTTGTTACGCCAAAACCGCGGATGACCGCGCTGGCTATATCGCCTACATTGACGAGCAATACAACGCCAATCGCCTGACCGAGATCCTGAGCGAAACCTGCTCGATCATTGGCGCCAATATTCTGAACATTGCCCGCCAGGACTATGAGCCTCAGGGTGCCAGCGTGACCATTCTGGTCAGCGAAGAGCCGGTGGATCCGAACGATGTCGATACCTCGGAACACCCAGGCCCGCTGTCAAAAACGGTGGTTGCCCACCTGGACAAGAGCCACATCTGCGTTCATACCTATCCGGAGAGCCATCCGGAAGGTGGTTTGTGCACTTTCCGCGCCGATATCGAAGTCTCGACCTGCGGCGTGATTTCACCGCTTAAAGCGCTGAATTACCTGATCCACCAGTTGGAATCCGACATCGTTACCATGGACTACCGCGTGCGTGGCTTTACCCGCGACGTGAACGGCGTGAAGCATTACATCGATCATGAGATCAACTCGATCCAGAACTTTATGCCTGATGATATGAAGGCGCTGTACCACATGATGGACGTGAATGTTTATCAGGAGAACATCTTCCATACCAAGATGTTGCTGAAGGATTTCGATCTGAAGCACTACCTGTTTAACGCCAAACCGGATGCGCTGAGTGCCGCCGAACGTAAAGAGATTACCGATCTGCTGTGGAAAGAGATGCAGGAAATCTATTACGGCCGCAATATTCCGCATCTGTGATAAGTAACGGGTGCGGCATGCCGCACCCTACTCTTAAATGCCTGTCTGTTTTCGCCCAAACCATAAGCCTCATTCGTCTACCTCTCTGAGTTATGTGATCCCTCTCCCATTATCATTTTTTGTCGATTGCCTGATGGGCCGGGAAGATAGAAGATTTAAATCTTCACAAAAATGAAAATTAAAAAAGATGAGCAAGGCATTTATTAAGAAGGAAGGTCTGGCGTTAGTCAGCCTGGCACGCTACCTGTTCGGACTGGCACCGGGTGCCCGTCTGAAAACCATTGATGAGCTGTCCAGCGAACTGAATCTCTCGGTCGGCGTGGTACAACACGCCTTGAAGACCCTGGAAACCGCGTCTTGCGTTACGCTGGAGCGTCGCGGCAGGAATGGCACCCTGCTTAGCAACATGAATTATCCGGCCCTGCTGGAGCAAGCGGATATCGGCAATATTGTGTGTGCCATGCCATTGCCCTACACCCGACTGTATGAAGGACTGGCCAGCGCGCTTAAGGCCCAGTTTGAGGGTTACCCACTCTATTACGCCCATATGCGCGGTGCAGATGTCCGCATTGAATGCCTGATCGACGGCGTTTATGACATGGCGGTCGTCTCCCATCTTGCCGCAGAAAGCTACTTGCGCGATGGCAAAGTCACTGCGGCAATGATGTTGGGGGCCGGTTCTTACGTTGACGGGCATCAGTTGGTTTATCGCAAAGGCGAAAAGCAGAACATCCGTCGTATTGGTCTGGACTCTCGTTCACCCGATCAGCGTTTACTCACGGAAGTGGTATTTGCCGGGCAGGATATTGAACGCATTAACCTGCCTTATAACGAATCTCTGACGCGGATTGAGCGGGGAGAAATAGATGCAACGGTGTGGAACGTAACCGAAGATCTCGACAGTCTGAACCTGGTCAAGGAACCCCTTAATCATTACCCGGTTAGCATTAAGGCTTCCGAAGCCGTCCTGCTGGTGCGCAATGATGACCGGGTGATCCCTCATCTGGTCAAGACGCTGGTTAACCTGCAGCGGCTATTGGCACATCAACAAGAAGTCAAAAAAGGCACCAGAGAACCCAGTTACTAACTCAGGAGCAGCAAAATGGAAACACGTCTGCAGATTTTACATGATGCCCAGGTCATCGATACTGAGGTCTATATCGGTATGCTCGAGGTCGTTAAACGGCTCGAGCAGCATTGGCAGCTTAATATCCGCCATACCCAGGGCGAAATGATGATTACCCATATGGCCAATGCCCTGACACGCGCACGCCGTGGGGAAATCATCGCGGCTATCGATCCGGAGCTATTAGATGAGATCGAAGCATCAAACGTCTTTGCCAACATCCGGGAAATCAACAGTGACCTGCTGAGTTTATTCGCATTTGCGATTCCAGATTCTGAACTCGGCTACCTACTGGCTAACGTTTTTGGCCTGTATCTCGCTCAGACAGACAGCAGCACAGTGTGAAGTTTTGATCACGCATTAAATATTCAAAAAAATGAATTAATAGCACACATCGAGGGACCTATGTTTCTAAATGCGCTGGAAAAACAAAACCCTGCCCTGATTGATGCCGCTGTTCACTTTTGGCGTAACGGCGCTATCAAGCCGGATTGCTACGTTATCGATGTCGACCTGGTATTGGAAAATGCCCGGCTATTACAGGAATGCGCAGAGAAACTGGGCCTTTCGCTGTACCTGATGAGCAAACAGTTTGGCCGCAATCCGCTGCTATGCCAGCTACTGTTGAAGCAGGGTTATCAGGGCATTGTCGCCGTTGATTTTAAAGAGGCGCGTCAACTTTGGCAGCAGGGTTTACCGATAGCCCACATTGGCCATCTGGTGCAAACGCCCGTCAATATGATTGATGAAGCCATTGCCCAGCGTCCAGAAGTCATTACCGTTTATAGCGTTGAAAAAGCACGGCAGATCTCCACTGCGGCGCTGCGCCAAAATCACCGGCAGGCACTGCTACTGAAAGTTCAGGATAAAGGCGACGTGGTCTATCCGGGCCAGGAGGCGGGTTTCTTATTGGCAGAACTGCCGGACGTGATTAATCAAATCAGCAGGATGGCAGGCGTTGAAATTATTGGGGTCACTCACTTCCCCTGCATGCTATTCAACGAGCAACGGCAAACTACCGAGGCAACCCCCAATCTCGCCACATTAGCCAGGGCAAAAAACCTGCTGGAACAGCAGGGTATTGAAGTTCGCCAAATGAATGCCGCTTCGGCAACCTGCATTGAAACCCTGCCCAAACTGGCCGCTGCCGGCGTGACCCATACCGAGCCCGGCCATGCCCTGACGGGCACGCAGCCCGCGAATCAGTACGGCGGCGGCCCGGAAAAAATAGCCATGCTTTATCTTTCTGAAATTTCGCACGGCCAGGACAACATCAGTTTCTGCTATGGCGGTGGCTACTATCGCCGCGGTCACCTGCAAAACGCGCTGGTGCTCGACGGCCAATGGCAGCGCTGTCGCGTACTGCCGATAGATAGCGACAGCATCGACTATACGCTGCCATTAGCAGGACGCTGGCCTGTCAGCAGCCCGGTGATTATGTGTTTTCGCACTCAGGTTTTTGTAACACGCAGCGATGTGGCGCTGATAAGCGGTATTCAAATGGGTAACCCTCAACTGTTGGGGGTGTTTGATAGTCTCGGTAACGACCTGGCAAGGAGCCATCATGGATAAGTTTGTGGTTTTGGTCATTGATAGTTTTGGCGTGGGCGCGATGGGCGATGTTCCCGAAGTGCGCCCACAGGACATTGGCGCCAATACTTGCGGCCATATTTTGCAACGGTTGCCCAATCTGCAACTGCCGATGTTGGAAAAGCTCGGTTTGATCAATGCGCTGCATATCGCCGAACCCGGCCATCGCGTCAGCGCCATGCACGAAAGCCCGACAGCGGCTTTTGGCGTCGCACTGCTGCAACACGAGGGCGGTGATACCTTCATGGGGCATCAGGAGATCATGGGTACCCTGCCGCTTCCTCCGGTGCGCATGCCCTTCTCTACCCGGCTTGAAAAGGTTGAACAGGCGCTAAAGAACGAAGGTTTTAAGGTCGAACGCTATCCGGCTCACAACAGCGAATTGCGTTTACTTTGGGTCAACGACGCAGTCGCCATTGGTGACAACCTCGAAGCGGATTTAGGCCAGGTGTTTAATGTCTGTGGCAATCTCTCGGCCATCAGTTTTGAACAGGTTGAAAAAATTGGTCGGGTGGTGCGCAGTTGTGTCGAAGTTGGCCGGGTTATCGCCTACGGCGGCTTGCTGGAAAGCAGTGAACAAATCCTGGCGGCGGTGGAAGTCAAAGATAACCGCTTTATCGGCATCAACAGCCCAAAGGCCGGGGTTTATCGGAACGGCTTCCAGGTGATCCACCTGGGCTATGGGGTCGATGCCAGCGTTCAGGTACCGCAACAATTATACCAGCAAGGCATTTTGACCGTCCTGGTAGGGAAAGTGGCCGATATTGTCGAAAACCCGCAGGGACGTAATTATCAGCAGCTGGTTGATTCGCAAACCATTCTGGATATCACGCTCGATGAATTGCAGCGCCCGGGGCCGGCGTTTATCTGCACCAATATTCAGGAAACCGATCTTGCCGGTCATGCGCAAGATGCAGAACGTTACGCCGAACGCCTGCAACTGGTCGATGCTTTACTGGCAAAACTCATCTCCGCGATGGATGGAAGCGATTGTCTGGTCGTCATGGCTGACCACGGTAACGATCCTACCGTTGGTCACAGCAAACACACGCGCGAGCAAGTTCCCCTGTTAATTTTTCGCCCAGGACAAGCGGCTTGCTCACTCGGTATTCGCACCACGCTTTCTGACGTGGGGGCAACAGTTTGTGAGTTCTTCAACGCTAAAGCTCCCTACAACGGCCGCTCATTTCTGGCCGCGCTTAACGCTTAGCGCCTAATGTACAGGGGCACTCTCACTGCCCCTGCCGGCACAATCAGTATTTCAGCATAAAAGAACGGTAGGCCTTCAGCACCTGCAGGAAATCTTCGACGCCGCAGAATGAGAGGCTTTCTTCGTCATAATAATTCATCCCCTCCTCCATCTCTTCGCCTTCAAACTCCAGCAGATTGGCACGGATCATTACTTCTTCACCGTCCATCAGCAATGTGTATTCATGGCCTTCCAACTGCCATTGACGCTCGCTGCCTTTCACTTCCGCCGCACCGGCTTCAATGCGATCCAGCAGGTTAAAATCGCCTTTGAGTTCTTCGTTGATCCAGTGGCCAATGACCTCATGCCCCATCGAAAATCTGACGATCACCTGTCCGGTCACGTCACGCAGAAATTCGTAATCCATAGCACGCCCTCCTGAGCCCTTTCTCTTAGTGTAAACATTAATTCATGACTAACTCAGTGAGCGCTCGCAAAGTTGGCAACTGAGAAAAATAAAACGGGAGGCCAAGGCCTCCCGTTAAACAGTTGCGCAATATAGCGACTTAAACAGCGGTTTGGAAGATCACGCCGTCGGCTTTTTCAGTGTACTGACCCAGTTGGTCAAAGTTCAGATAGCGGTAAGTATCCGCCGCCGTTTTATCAACCTGCGCCATGTACGTCTGGTACTCGTCCGGCGTTGGCAGGCGGCCCAGCAATGAAGCCACCGCCGCCAGTTCTGCAGACGCCAGATAGACGTTAGCGCCAGTACCCAAGCGGTTCGGGAAGTTACGGGTAGAGGTGGAAACTACCGTCGCACCATCAGCCACACGCGCCTGGTTACCCATGCACAGTGAACAACCCGGGATCTCGATGCGTGCCCCGCTCTTGCCGAATACGCTGTAGTAGCCCTCTTCGGTCAACTGAGCTGCGTCCATCTTGGTTGGCGGTGCTACCCACAGACGGGTCGGCAACTGGCCCTTGTGCTGATCCAGCAGCTTGCCGGCGGCACGGAAGTGGCCGATGTTGGTCATACAGGACCCGATGAACACTTCGTCGATCTTGCTGTTGGCCACATCTGACAGCAGACGCGCATCATCCGGATCGTTTGGCGCACACAGGATTGGCTGAGTGATCTCTGCCAGATCGATGTCGATCACCGCAGCGTATTCTGCATCCGCATCGCCTTCCAGCAGTTGCGGATCTGCCAGCCATTTCTGCATGCCCTGGATACGACGCTCCAGCGTACGGCGGTCGCCGTAACCTTCGGAGATCATCCACTTCAGCAGTACGATGTTGGAGTTCAGGTACTCTTCGATCGGTGCCTTGTCCAGTTTGATGGTGCAACCGGCAGCGGAACGCTCGGCAGAGGCGTCGGTCAGTTCAAACGCCTGCTCAACTTTCAGCTCCGGCAAACCTTCGATTTCCAGAATACGGCCGGAGAAGATGTTCTTCTTGCCCTTCTTCTCAACCGTCAGCAGACCCTGCTGGATGGCGTAGTAAGGAATGGCATGTACCAGGTCGCGCAGCGTGATACCTGGCTGCATTTTACCTTTGAAGCGCACCAGCACCGACTCAGGCATGTCCAGCGGCATCACGCCGGTGGCGGCTGCAAAGGCGACCAGGCCGGAACCCGCCGGGAAGGAAATACCAATCGGGAAACGGGTGTGGGAGTCACCGCCGGTACCCACGGTATCCGGCAGCAGCATGCGGTTCAACCAGGAGTGGATAACGCCGTCGCCAGGTCGCAGCGATACGCCACCACGGTTCATGATAAAGTCCGGCAGCGTATGGTGAGTGGTCACATCAACCGGTTTCGGGTACGCGGCAGTGTGACAGAACGACTGCATCACCAGATCGGCAGAGAAGCCCAGGCAAGCCAGGTCTTTCAGCTCATCACGGGTCATCGGGCCTGTGGTGTCCTGAGAACCGACAGAGGTCATCTTCGGCTCACAGTATTCCCCCGGACGCACGCCGGCAACGCCACAGGCGCGGCCAACCATTTTCTGCGCCAGCGAGAAGCCTTTGTTGCTGGCTGCCACTTCTTTGGCAATGCGGAACACATCGCTGTGCGGCAGACCCAAAGATTCACGTGCTTTCGTGGTCAGGCCACGACCGATGATCAGCGGAATACGGCCACCGGCGCGCACTTCGTCGAGCAGCACGTCGGTTTTTAGTTCGAAGTTGGCAATCAGTTCACCGGTTTCATGGTTACGCACTTCACCCTTGTACGGGTAAATGTCGATCACGTCACCCATGTTCAGGTCATTGACGTCCACTTCAATCGGCAACGCACCGGCATCTTCCATGGTGTTGAAGAAGATAGGCGCAATTTTGCCACCCAGCACCACACCGCCACCGCGCTTGTTAGGCACGTGCGGGATGTCGTCGCCCATAAACCACAGCACCGAGTTGGTGGCGGACTTACGGGATGAACCGGTACCGACCACGTCACCGACGTAGGCCAGCGGGAAGCCTTTTTTGTTCAGCAGTTCAATCTGCTTGATCGGGCCAACGCTACCCGGCTGATCCGGCACTATGCCTTCACGTTCGTTTTTCAGCATCGCCAGGGCGTGCAGCGGGATATCCGGGCGCGACCAGGCATCCGGTGCCGGTGACAGATCATCGGTATTGGTTTCACCGGTGACTTTAAACACGGTAACGGTGATTTTTTCCGCCAACTGCGGACGCGACAGATACCACTCGGCATCGGCCCAGGACTGCATAATCTGTTTGGCGTGTGGGTTACCCGCCTTGGCTTTCTCTTCCACGTCGTAGAAGTTATCAAACATCAGCAGCGTATGAGACAGCGCTTTGGCGGCAATTGCAGCCAATTTTTCGTTGTCCAGCGCGTCAATCAGCGGATGAATGTTATAGCCGCCCTGCATGGTGCCCAACAGTTCAATGGCTTTCTCAGGGGTAATCAGGGGGGAGGTTGCTTCGCCTTTGGCGATGGCCGCCAGGAAACCTGCTTTAACATAGGCGGCTTCGTCGACGCCTGGGGGTACACGGTTAATCAGCAGGTCTAACAGGAATTCTTCTTCGCCTTTTGGCGGATTCTTTAATGATTCAACCAGCGCTGCCATTTGGGTGGCGTCTAACGGCTTAGGGACGATGCCCTCTGCAGCACGCTCGGCTACGTGCTTACGGTATTCTTCTAGCACGACATTCTCCTCGCTCTCATTGTCATTTATTGTGCCTGGCGTTCTCTATTCAAACCGGGTTTAGCGCACGGTATTGATGCCATTGATCCTGACGGGGCACTGCTGTCGATGTCCTGGACTGTAAGTTACAGTGCCCGGTTCCGCTCAGCCAGCATATCAGGATTTGAATTGGTTGTTAATTCGTTCACATAAAAGCAACATTAAATCTTTGCTGAATCGTTGAGTACAGTGTAATCGGCTGCGGCAAAGGCTAGCCGCGGCTGCAGGTTGGGTCCGTCTACAACAAAATTAAGCCTGACGAGCACAACACAATACCCATTCACTTACAATGGCTATTGGTCGCGAATAGTAAAATTTGAGAGCGGAAGGCACAAAAAAACCGCCGTTAAGGCGGTTCTGTTGTTCCGTTCGGTGTTAGCAGGCACCTTACGGATTTCTTACATCGTTAAAGAACGATACAAGCGCCACAAAGCAGGGACATTGTGCGCAACGATGATTAAAAAACCAACAAGAAGAATGTCTGGAAATTCATTTCAACGTAATATTTAGCCGGGTCTGTTCTGCCGGTTTAGCAGTCGGTCATCGGGCATTCCACGCATAAAAAAACGGCCCCTTTTCAGGAGCCGCTTATCAACCTTTCAAACCAACAGAATTACTTCTTCTTGGCTTTCGGGTTAGGCAAGTCGGTGATGCTGCCTTCGTAGATCTCAGCCGCCAAACCTACGGATTCGTGCAGGGTTGGGTGAGCATGGATAGTCAGCGCGATGTCTTCTGCGTCGCAACCCATCTCGATAGCCAGACCGATCTCACCCAGCAGCTCGCCGCCGTTGGTGCCGACAATCGCGCCACCGATAATACGGTGAGTTTCTTTGTCGAAGATCAGTTTGGTCATGCCGTCTGCACAATCGGAAGCGATAGCACGGCCAGAAGCTGCCCACGGGAAGGTGGAAGTTTCGTAGCTGATGCCTTTCTCTTTCGCTTCTTTCTCGGTCAGACCCACCCAGGCAACTTCCGGCTCGGTATACGCGATCGATGGGATCACTTTCGGGTCGAAGTAGTGCTTCATGCCGGCGATAACTTCTGCGGCAACGTGGCCTTCATGCACGCCTTTGTGCGCCAGCATCGGTTGACCGACGATGTCGCCGATAGCGAAGATGTGCGGCACGTTGGTGCGCAGTTGTTTGTCGACGTTGATGAAACCACGCTCGTCAACTTCAACACCGGCTTTACCCGCTTCCAGCAGTTTGCCGTTCGGCACACGGCCGATAGCCACCAGCACCGCGTCGTAACGCTGTGGTTCTGCAGGGGCTTTTTTGCCTTCCATAGTGACATAGATGCCGTCTTCTTTGGCTTCTACCGCGGTCACTTTGGTTTCCAGCATCAGGTTGAACTGCTTGCTGATGCGTTTGGTGAAGACTTTCACCACGTCTTTGTCAGCAGCCGGGATCACCTGGTCAAACATTTCGACCACGTCGATCTGTGAACCCAGCGCATGGTATACGGTGCCCATTTCCAGGCCGATGATGCCGCCGCCCATAACCAGCAGACGCTCTGGGACAGTTTTCAGTTCCAGTGCATCGGTAGAGTCCCACACGCGTGGATCTTCATGAGGAATGAATGGCAGTTGGATCGGACGGGAACCTGCGGCAATGATGGCATTGTCGAAGTTGATGGTGGTTGGGCCATTTTCGCCTTCAACAACCAGGGTGTTAGCGCCGGTGAACTTGCCCAGGCCGTTAACCACTTTCACTTTACGGCCTTTAGCCATACCAGCCAGACCGCCGGTCAGCTGATTGATGACTTTTTCTTTCCAGACGCGCACTTTGTCGATGTCAGTTTTCGGCTCGCCGAAAACGATGCCGTGTTCGGCCAGGGCTTTGGCTTCTTCGATCACTTTGGCAACGTGCAACAGGGCTTTGGAAGGGATACATCCCACGTTCAGGCAAACCCCGCCCAGAGTGGAATAACGTTCAACCAGAACGGTTTCAAGACCTAAGTCAGCGCAACGAAAGGCAGCAGAGTAACCTGCCGGGCCCGCCCCAAGTACCACGACCTGAGTTTTAATTTCAGTACTCATCATGACCTCTTAATTGATTGTCCGGCGGGTCAGACGTCATTTTTATAGCTAATCGATCTCATAACGCCCTTCATCCACCGGGACGCTTACACCGCCAGCAGTTTACAGAATTGTTAATAATCTGCAAAGCGTGTTCGAGTGACCCGTGTCTCAACAATTTTGTCGAGTCGTGCAAAAACCGACAAAACTGCTACTGAAGTGATAAGGGCGCAGCATGCTGCGCCCTTTTTTCATTACATCACCATACGGCGGATGTCAGCCAGCATGTTGTTGATGATGGTAATAAAGCGCGCACCATCTGCACCGTCAATAACACGGTGGTCGAAGGAGAGCGACATTGGCATCATCAGGCGCGGCACGAACTCTTTACCGTTCCAGACCGGCTCCATAGCAGACTTGGAGACGCCCAGAATGGCCACTTCCGGTGCATTCACAATCGGTGCGAAGTGAGTCGTCCCGATACCGCCCAGACTAGAGATGGTGAAACACCCGCCCTGCATTTCGCCTGCGGTCAGCTTGCCGTCACGAGCTTTTTTGGAGATAGCCATCAGTTCGCGGGACAGTTCAGTGATGCTCTTCTTGTTCACATCCTTGAACACCGGAACCACCAGACCGTTTGGCGTATCAACCGCCACACCCACGTTGATGTATTTCTTCAACGTCAGCTTCTGGCCATCTTCGGACAGAGAGCTGTTGAAGCGCGGCATCTGCTCCAGAGCAGCAGCAACGGCTTTCATGATGAACACCACCGGGGTGAACTTCACGTCCAGCTTACGCTTGGCAGCTTCTTCGTTCTGTTGCTTGCGGAAAGCTTCCAGATCGGTGATATCGGTTTTGTCGAAGTGAGTCACGTGCGGGATCATCACCCAGTTGCGGCTCAGGTTGGCACCAGAGATTTTCTGGATACGACCCAGTTCCACTTCTTCGATTTCACCGAACTTGCTGAAGTCCACTTTCGGCCAAGGCAGCATGCCTGGCAGACCGCCACCGGCAGCAGCAGCAGGAGCCGCTTCTGCACGTTTGACCGCGTCTTTCACGTAAGTCTGAACGTCTTCGCGCAGGATGCGGCCTTTACGACCGGTGCCTTTCACTTTCGCCAGGTTTACGCCGAACTCACGCGCCAAACGGCGGATGACCGGGGTAGCGTGCACATAAGCGTCGTTCTCAGCGAACTCGCCTTTGGCAGCAGGTGCAGCCTGTTGGGCCGGTGCAGAACTTGCAGCCGGAGCCGGTGCAGCTTCTGCCTTCTGGGCTGGAGCGGCAGCAGGCGCAGCGCCTTCTACTTCGAACACCATGATCAGGGAACCGGTTTTCACTTTATCGCCGGCGCTGATTTTAATTTCTTTCACGGTACCTGCGAACGGTGCCGGCACTTCCATAGAAGCCTTGTCACCTTCAACGGTGATCAGTGACTGCTCAGCGGCAACTTTGTCGCCCACTTTAACCATCACTTCAGTGACTTCTACTTCGTCGCCGCCGATGTCCGGTACTGCAACGTCTTTGGCCGCAGAAGCCGCCGGTGCTGCAGGAGCAGCCGGAGCCTGTGCCGCAGCCGGAGCGGCAGCAGCAGCGGCGCCAGCCACTTCGAACACCATGATCATAGAACCGGTGGTGACTTTGTCGCCGGTGGCGATTTTGATCTCTTTCACGGTACCTGCGAACGGTGCCGGGACTTCCATTGAAGCCTTGTCGCCTTCAACGGTGATCAGGGACTGCTCGGCTTCCACCTTGTCGCCCACTTTCACCAGGATCTCGGTCACTTCAACTTCGTCAGCACCGATGTCCGGTACCGCAACGTCTTTGGCAGCAGCGGCAGCCGGTGCAGCAGCAGGTGCTGCGGCCGGTTTCTCTTCAGCCTTGGCAGCTGGTGCGGCCTGAGCCGCCCCTTCTGCTTCAAAGATCATCAGCAGTTTGCCGGTTTCGGTTTTATCACCGACGGCAACCTTGATTTCTTTAACCACACCCGCCTGCGGGGATGGGACTTCCATGGAAGCTTTATCACCTTCAACGGTGATCAGCGATTGTTCAGCTTCAACTTTATCGCCCACTTTCACCAGAATTTCGGTGATTTCCACTTCGTCTGCACCGATGTCCGGTACTTTAATTTCGATAGACATTCTTCTGTACCTCTTATGCCAGACGCGGGTTAACTTTTTCTGGGTTGATGTCGAATTTCTTAATCGCATCAGCTACCACAGAAGCTTCGATTTCACCGCGTTTAGCCAGTTCACCCAGTGCAGCAACCACAACGTAAGAAGCATCAACTTCAAAGTGGTGGCGCAGGTTTTCGCGGCTGTCTGAACGACCGAAGCCGTCAGTACCCAGAACGCGATAGTCGCTGGCTGGAACGTAAGTACGAACCTGTTCTGCGAACAGCTTCATGTAGTCGGTAGACGCAACCGCCGGCGCTTCGTTCATCACCTGAGCGATGTAAGGTACGCGCGGAGTTTCGGTTGGGTGCAGCATGTTCCAACGCTCACAATCCTGGCCATCACGCGCCAGTTCAGTGAAGGAAGTCACACTGTAGATGTCAGAACCCACGCCGTAATCGTCAGCCAGGATCTTCGCCGCTTCACGAACGTGACGCAGGATAGAACCTGAACCCAGCAACTGAACCTTGCCTTTGCTGCCTGCCAGAGTGTCCAGCTTATAGATACCTTTACGGATACCTTCTTCTGCACCCTGCGGCATAGCCGGCATGTGGTAGTTTTCGTTCAGAGTGGTGATGTAGTAGTAGACGTTTTCTTGCGCGTCACCGTACATGCGGACCAGACCGTCGTGCATGATCACTGCCACTTCGTACGCGTAAGCTGGATCGTAAGAGATACAGTTAGGAATAGTCAGGGACTGGATGTGGCTGTGGCCGTCTTCGTGCTGCAGACCTTCACCGTTCAGGGTGGTACGGCCTGAAGTACCGCCTACCAGGAAGCCGCGCGCCTGTTGGTCGCCTGCTGCCCAGCACAGGTCACCGATACGCTGGAAACCGAACATCGAATAGTAGATGTAGAACGGGATCATTGGCAGATCGTTGGTGCTGTAGGAAGTCGCTGCGGCCAACCATGAAGAGGCTGCGCCCAGTTCGTTGATGCCTTCCTGCAGGATCTGGCCTTTCTCGTCTTCTTTGTAGTAAGCAACCTGCTCACGGTCCTGCGGAGTGTACTGCTGGCCGTTCGGGCTGTAGATACCGATCTGACGGAACAGACCTTCCATGCCGAAGGTACGCGCTTCGTCGGCAATGATTGGAACCAGGCGATCTTTGATCGACTTGTTCTTCAGCATCACGTTCAGGGCACGCACGAAGGCGATGGTGGTAGAAATTTCTTTGTTCTGCTCTTCCAGCAAGGAGCTGAAGTCTGCCAGAGCCGGCATTTCCAGCTTCTCGGTGAACTTCGGCATACGGGTAGGCACATAGCCTGCCAGCGCCTGACGACGTTCGTGCAGATATTTGTACTCTTCGGAATCTTTCTCGAAGGTGACGTACGGCAGTTTTTCGATGTCAGCATCGGCAACCGGCACGTTGAAACGATCGCGGAAGTGGTGAACCCCTTCCATGTTCATTTTCTTCACCTGGTGAGCAATGTTTTTACCTTCCGCGGTTTCACCCATGCCGTAACCTTTGATGGTATGGGCCAGGATAACGGTTGGTTTGCCTTGGGTGTCCTGCGCTTTTTTCAGTGCAGCAAAGACTTTCTTCGGATCGTGACCGCCACGGTTCAGCGCCCAGATCTCTTCGTCGGTCATATCTTTGACCAACGCAGCAGTTTCCGGGAAGCGACCGAAGAAGTGCTCACGTACGTAAGCGCCGTCTTTGGATTTGAAGGTCTGGTAGTCGCCGTCCAGGGTTTCGTTCATCAGTTGGATCAGCTTGCCGCTGGTATCTTTACGCAGCAGTTCATCCCAACGACCACCCCAGATCACTTTCAGTACCTGCCAGCCTGCGCCCGCGAAGATGCCTTCCAGCTCATTGATGATCTTGCCGTTACCGGTGACCGGGCCGTCCAGACGCTGCAGGTTGCAGTTGATGACGAATACCAGGTTGTCCAGCTTCTCACGGGTAGCGATGGTGATCGCGCCCTTGGATTCCGGCTCATCCATCTCGCCGTCGCCCAGGAAGGCGTAAACGGTTTGAGCAGAGGTGTTCTTCAGGCCACGGTGTTCCAGATATTTCAGGAACTTCGCTTGATAGATGGCGCTGATTGGGCCCAGGCCCATGGAAACGGTCGGGAACTGCCAGAATTCCGGCATCAATTTAGGATGCGGGTAAGACGACAGGCCTTTGCCGTGAACTTCCTGACGGAAGTTATTCATTTGGTCTTCGGTCAAGCGGCCTTCAAGGAAGGCACGTGCGTAAACGCCCGGAGAGATGTGGCCCTGGAAGTAAACCAGATCGCCGCCATCTTGTTCGGTGCGTGCACGGAAGAAGTGGTTGAAGCAGACTTCATAGAAGGTCGCAGAAGATTGGAAGGAAGCCATGTGGCCGCCCAGATCCAGATCTTTTTTGGAAGCACGAAGAACGGTCATTACCGCATTCCAGCGAATAGCGCTGCGGATACGACGCTCAAGATCCAGGTTACCAGGGTAAGCAGGTTCGTCTTCCACCGCGATGGTGTTGACGTAGTTGTGAGCCGCAGCACCGGCTGCAACGCTAACACCGCCTTTACGGGCTTCACCCAGAACCTGATCAATCAGAAACTGAGCTCGCTCAACACCCTCTTCACGGATGACCGATTCGATCGCCTGCAGCCAGTCGCGGGTTTCGATCGGATCCACGTCATTGTTTAAACGTTCTGACATGGTGGTATTCCTTATCTGTCTAATGGTTTGTTTTGGAGCCTGTCTTCCTGTGTTCTGAGGCAAAACACACGAAGACAGGCCCATCAGTTTAGTTGCCGCTTACTTAAATGCTTAATTAAGCACTTCGAACGTAAACCCCGCAGGCTGGTGTGCCCTGAAGAGAACCGCTCTTAATCCTTGCGTTGCTGGAGACGCCGCAGCGATCTCTCGCGTCGGGTATGCTCCCGACTGAGATCCAGCAAAATTTCCTCGATAAACGCCAAATGGCGGTGCGAGGCTTCACGAGCTTTTTCTGGCTCGCGTGCCACAATCGCCTCAAAAATTCCGGCGCGGTGGCTGCTCACTTTTGCCAACATCTCACGGCGCGAGTAGAGCAATTCAAAGTTCTGACGCACGTTCTGTTCCAGCATCGGCCCCATACAGCGCAGCAGGTGCAGTAACACAACGTTGTGGGCAGCTTCGGTCACGGCGATTTGGTATTGCATGACCGCGTCGGCTTCGGCGTCGAGATCGCCGCTGTCCTGGGCCTGCTGAATCAGCATATGGCAATCGCGGATGCGTGCCAGATCTTCGTCGGTACCGCGCAACGCCGCGTAATAGGCAGCAATGCCTTCGAGGGCATGACGGGTTTCCAACAGATCGAATTGTGATTCAGGATGGTCGGCCAGCAGTTCAGCCAGCGGATCGCTAAAGCTCTGCCACAGATTAGTTTGTACAAAGGTGCCACCGCCCTGACGGCGCAGGAGCAACCCTTTGGCTTCCAGGCGCTGGATAGCCTCTCTCAGAGAAGGACGGGAAACATCAAATTGTTTCGCCAGTTCACGCTCCGGTGGCAGTTTTTCGCCTGGACGCAGTGTTCCCTCGAGGATCAGGTGTTCGAGCTGCTGCTCGATGACGTCTGACAACTTGGGTTGGCGGATTTTGCTGTAGGCCATGGGTGATTTCTTCTCTGCGAATGGCGCGGAGTCAATTGGTAATACCAATTTCAAAAACGTGACGGTAAAGTAACAAAGTATTCACCTCCTGTCCATATGGGCCTTGATCGAAATCAGGTTACCCGCACATTTTAACACCTCAATACCAGACCTGCTGCAAACCGCTAACGCGCGCTTGGTAATACCATTTACGAGGTAGGTTTTTGATTTAACTTTTGCGAAACCTGCCGTCAGGCAGACTGAAGTCTCTAAAGTAGAATTCTATTGCATGTTTATTAAACTTTGACGAATACCTATTTACATCGCAAAAGGTGCGTTCGGCCGGTTAATATTTCGCCACCAACCAGCCGCCAGAGCTAAATTATTTTTGCGCATTATGTGAGTTAATGCTTATTTCATGCATTGAATCCCCCCTGTCGTCACACAACCCGCATTTTGTTTCCTAAACTGCTGAAATCTTAATCACTCACTACATAAAGCAGGTGCAAACTGGCGCACATAACATTATTCTTTGCCAAACGGTAGCGGCTCCGTGGAATTAATAGATATAACGCCGTAAATAAAACAAAACACACATCGTAACCACTGCTTTACAGCATGTGAGTAATTCTGCAACGACAGAGGGTTTGATTGATGGATGGTCAACAGCATGATGGCGACCAGCTGAAACGCGGGCTTAAAAACCGCCATATTCAGCTTATTGCACTAGGGGGCGCTATTGGTACCGGGCTATTTCTCGGCATCGCGCAAACAATAAAGATGGCCGGCCCTTCGGTCATTCTCGGTTATGCCATTGGCGGCTTTATCGCATTTCTGATCATGCGCCAACTGGGTGAAATGGTGGTCGAAGAGCCGGTGGCCGGTTCCTTTAGCCACTTCGCCTATAAATACTGGGGCAACTTCGCCGGCTTCGCTTCCGGCTGGAACTACTGGGTGCTGTACGTCCTGGTTGCCATGGCGGAACTGACCGCGGTGGGGATCTATGTGCAGTACTGGTGGCCGGAGATCCCGACCTGGGTGTCGGCAGCCGTATTCTTCCTGGCGATTAATGCCATCAACCTGGCAAACGTGAAGGTGTATGGCGAGATGGAATTCTGGTTCGCCATCATCAAGGTCGTGGCGATTATCGGCATGATCGTGTTCGGTGCCTACCTGCTGTTCAGCGGCATGGGCGGGCCGGAAGCCACAGTGACCAATCTGTGGGCGCAGGGCGGGTTCTTCCCGAACGGCGTCATGGGGCTGGTGATGGCGATGGCGGTGATCATGTTCTCGTTCGGTGGGCTGGAGTTGGTGGGCATCACCGCGGCAGAAGCCGACAACCCGCAGAAAAGCATTCCCAAAGCGACCAACCAGGTTATCTACCGCATCCTGCTGTTCTATATCGGTTCACTGACCATTCTGTTGTCGCTGTACCCGTGGGGTAAAGTGGTTGAAGGCGGTAGCCCGTTCGTACTGATCTTCCACGCGCTGAACAGCAACCTGGTAGCAACGGTGCTGAACGTGGTGGTGTTGACCGCCGCGCTGTCGGTATACAACAGCTGCGTCTACTGCAACAGCCGCATGCTGTACGGCCTGGCAAAACAGGGCAACGGGCCGAAAAGCCTGCTGAAAGTCGACGGTCGCGGCGTCCCTGTCATTGCGATTGCCGTTTCCGCCACCGCCACGGCGTTCTGCGTACTGATTAACTACCTGATCCCCGGCCGTGCCTTCGAACTGCTGATGGCGTTGGTGGTGTCGGCACTGGTGATCAACTGGGCGATGATCAGCCTGGCGCACCTGAAGTTCCGCGCAGCCAAGAACCGCGAAGGTGTTGAACCGAAGTTCAAAGCCTTCTGGTACCCGTTCAGCAACTATCTGTGCCTGGTGTTTATGGCCGCTATCCTGGTGATCATGTACCTGACGCCGGGGATCCAAATCTCGGTGTTGCTGATCCCGGTTTGGGTCGCCATTTTAGGCATCGGCTATGCCATTAAACAGCGTAGCCAGCGTGCCGTGAGCGCAGCCGGTCGCGGGTAACCAAGCCAAAAAACAAGGCCTGCAGTGCAAACTGTGGGCCTTTTTATTGCCGACTATTTTGCAAGCTGGCTCACAGTTTCCCCGCCACGGTGGATTTGTCCATCTCTACAACCATTCACTTCTGATAACTCGCCGCCAACCGGGACAATAATCGTTGCCACTCAGTTAGACTTTGCCGGCGCGGAGAAAATGTCCATGAAGAGCAACGCCCTATCAATAAAAGAAAAGATTGGCTACGGCATGGGAGATGCCGGCTGCAACATGATCGGCGGAGCGATTATGCTGTTTCTCAACTATTTCTATACCGATATCTACGGTCTGACTCCCGCACTGGTCGGCGTGCTGCTGCTGTCAGTCCGCGTGCTGGATGCCATCACCGATCCGATCATGGGCGCAATAGCCGATCGCACCCAAAGCCGTTGGGGTCGCTTTCGCCCCTGGTTGCTGTGGATCTCCCTGCCATATGTATTATTCAGCGTGTTGATGTTTACGACGCCGGAATGGAGCTACAACAGCAAAGTGGTCTATGCCTTCGCCACTTACTTCTTGATGTCGCTGACCTACACGGCGATCAATATCCCCTACTGTTCGCTGGGCGGCGTGATCACCGCCGATCCGCACGAACGGGTCTCCTGTCAGTCCTACCGTTTTATCCTGGTCGGTATCGCTACCCTGATCCTGTCCCTGACGCTGCTGCCAATGGCTGAATGGTTTGGCGGCGCAAACAAGGCGCGTGGCTATCAGATGGCAATGGGTGTACTGGCACTGATTGCCCTGTTCATGTTTCTGTTCTGCTTTGCCACGGTCAAAGAACGTATACGTCCGGCAGTGCCAACCCATGACGCCCTTAAATCCGATCTGAGAGACGTGTGGAAAAACGATCAGTGGGTGCGCATTCTGCTGCTGACGTTTTGCAACGTCTGCCCCGGTTTTATCCGCATGGCCGCCACCATGTATTACGTCACCTACGTCATGCAACAATCAACCTCCTTTGCCAGTCTGTTTATCGCGCTGGGCGTCGTTGGCATGATGGTTGGCAGCGCATTGGCCAAGCCCCTGACCGATCGCTTCTGCAAACTGAAAGTGTTCTTCTGGACCAATATTTTGCTGGCGGCGTTTTCGTGCGGCTTCTATTTCCTCAACCCTCAGTTCACTTCACTGATCGTCGCCGCCTATTTCCTGCTGAATATCCTGCATCAGATCCCTTCGCCGCTGCACTGGTCGTTAATGGCCGACGTGGACGATTACGGCGAATGGAAAACCGGCAAGCGCATCACCGGCATCAGTTTTTCCGGCAATCTGTTCTTCCTTAAGGTCGGGCTGGCGGTGGCCGGCGCCATGGTGGGCTTCCTGATGTCGCTGTCCGGCTATCAGGCCGATGCGGTCAGCCAAAGCGCTGGCGCACTTAACAGCATCGTGCTGTTGTTCACCGTGATCCCCGGTATCGGATATCTGATCACTGCCGGCGTGGTACGCCTGCTGAAGGTTGATCGCCAACTGATGCGTCAGATTCAGATCGACCTGGAAAAGCGACGCATTAATTACCGCGAGCTAACCGACTACTCTGAGCAGCAACTAAAAACCCGAACCCCGTAAGGAGCCTGCGATGCGCGACTACCCTAATCCCTTGATTGAACAGCGGGCCGATCCCTTTGTTTTGCGCCACAGCGATGGCTATTACTACTTCACCGCCTCGGTACCGGAATATGACCGGTTAGAACTTCGACGCGCGCGTAGCCTCAGCGAACTGGCGCAAGCCAGCCCGACGGTGGTATGGCGAAAACCACAGCAGGGACCGATGAGCCATTTAATCTGGGCGCCGGAACTGCACTTTATTAACGGCAAATGGTATTTATACTTCGCCGCAGCCCATAGCCCGGAGATTGCCAATGGCCTGTTCCAGCACCGAATGTTTGCTCTGGAATGCAGCGCTGCCAACCCGCTGACCGGAGAGTGGGAGGAAAAAGGCCGAATTTATACCCATATCGACAGTTTCTCCCTCGACGCCACCCACTTCGAACATCGTGGCAAACACTATTATCTCTGGGCGCAGAAGGATCCGGCGATCCACGGCAACTCCAACCTGTATCTGGCCGAAATGGAAGATCCCTGGACGCTGAAGGGCCGGCCGGTGATGCTCAGCCAACCTGAACTCCCTTGGGAAACCGTCGGGTTCTCGGTCAATGAAGGACCGGCGGTGATCGCCCATGGCCAAAGAATATTTATCAGCTACTCCGCCAGCGCGACCGACGAGAATTATTGCCTCGGTCTGTTATGGGCCGATATCGACAGCGACATCACCGATGCCGCCCAATGGCATAAGCTCGAACAGCCCGTGTTTCGCACCAGCGTAAAAAACCGCCAGTTCGGCCCCGGGCACAACAGCTTTACCCTGGATGAACAGGGGCGAGATATCTTGGTTTACCATGCGCGTAATTACACGGAAATCGAAGGGGATCCGCTCTATGACCCAAATCGTCATACACGGATTAAACCGCTGGAATGGGATGAGGAAGGAATGCCGGTATTCGGTGAACCCCCGGCAGATAATCGTTAATCAAAAATGGCTCGATATGCCGAGCCATTTCAGACTACTGACAAAGCCCGTTATTAGGGAGAGCGTGCCGAAGGGGTCGTAGCGGCTTGCCCGCCGGAGTGCCCCTCGGTGCGCTAGGCCCGGGTATCTCGGATTCAAAGACAACTTTGTCATCAAACTCAAATGGCTCGATATGCCGAGCCATTTTTCCATTGAACCTTACTTACGTAGCGCTTTCACCTGCTCGGCCGTCACATCCGCCGGCAACCCGCCCCAGGTCACACGCAGGTAGTTCACCAGTTCCGCCACCTGTGCATCATCGAGACGTTCGCCAAAGGCCGGCATGCTCTGCATGCTTTCGCCGTTAGGGAATTGCTGGGCCGGTAAACCGTCCAGTATCGAGACAATCAGGTTTTTAGCGTCCGGCTGGCGCAGCGTAGCGTTATCACGCATCGCGACCGCCACATGAGGCTTACCCTGGCCTTCACGCGCATGGCAACCGGAGCACTGATCCTGATAGCTGATGCGCCCGGCATCGCTGCCCTGACCGATTTTAACCGGCACAGCCGCCGGCGGCTGTTCACCCATCAGATAGGTCGCCAGCGCCTGACCATCTTCCGGCGTCAAATGACGGGTGCTGAGACTCACCACCATATGCATCTCACTAAAGGCGGAACCCTGCGGTGCCAGGCCGGTCGAGAGGAAGCGGTTCAGATCGTCCGGCGTCCAGCCGCGCTGCGCCAACCCGTACGGGGTGATGTCCGGTGCCATAAAGCGTCCAAGATCACCGCCCTGCATAGGTTTGGCCAGATTCATTTGACCCAGCATACCGCGCGGCGTGTGGCATTCCCCACAGTGGCCCAGCGTATCCGCCAGATAACGGCCGCGTTGCCACTGCGCCGAATCACCCTGCGAACTGACCGGCAGCGGATCCTGACTACGGAACAACAGATTCCAGCCAATCAGCGCCATGCGCTGGTTAAACGGGAACGGCATGGCGTTTTCCGGAATGGCAACATCCACCGCCGGACGGGTCATCAGATAGGCATAGATATCATCGGCATCCTGACGCGACATCCCTTTATACGAGGTATAAGGCATGGCCGGATACAGATGACGACCGCCCGGTGCCACGCCCTGGGTCACCGCCAGGAAGAAATCGTCCTTGGTCCAGCGGCCGATCCCCTGATCGACCGAAGGAGTCAGGTTACTGCCATAGATAGTGCCGAACGGCGTATCCAGCGGATACCCCCCTGCCATTGGCGCGCCACCGCTGGCGGTATGACAGGCAGCGCAGTCGGCGGCCTGAGCCAGATAGCGGCCACGGGCAACCTGTTCGGTACTGGCGGTTACCTGCTGTACCGGGCCGTCGTAATGGCGATTTTCACGCCACCACAGCACGGCGATGACGATAATCACCACCAGCAGGATCAGCAGTGCGAGACGTTTTTTCATTGTGCCGTCTCCTTCACCAGGCCAGGGGTTTTCAGCACTACGTCGCGTACCGCTTCGTAGTAACGCACATAGCCGGTACAGCGGCAGATATGGCTGTCCAGCGCCTGTTCAATCGCGCTTTCCAGTTGATCGCGGGCAATCGGCTCGCGCTTGAGCTTCTCGACAAAAATAGTGGCGGCGTTAACAAAGCCCGGCGTGCAGTAACCGCACTGGAAACTGTAATGCTCCAGGAAAGCCTGCTGGATCGGCGAAAGCTCGACCACTTCTCCCTGATCATCCACCTTGGCGTGGCCTTCGACGGTACGCACTTTCTTGCCGCTGAAGAAATGCGCGCCGGTGATACAGGTGCGCACTTCCTCACTGGTGCCGCTCGGGTGATCGACAATCGCCACGCAGGCGTGGCAGATCCCCTGACCGCAGCCAAGACGCGAACCGGTCAGGTCGAGATATTCGTGCAGGAAGTCGATCATCATCAGCCCTTCCGGTACTTCGATCGGGCCGTACTGCTTTTCATTGATGGTCAGGGAAATCGGCTGGGTTTTAATGCTCATTGTAATACCTCACGAATATTTTCTGCACGAACGGGCAAATCACGGAAACGGTGGCCGGTAGCGTCGGCGATAGCGTTAACCAGTGCCGCAACTACCGGGATCATCACCACTTCGGCCATGCCTTTGGGTGGATCGGTTTCCGACAGCGCGGGCAGGATGTCATCGGTCTGTTTCCAGACCGCCACATCGCTGGCGCGCGGCAGATGGTAACGGTTAAAGTTCCAGGTACCGTTACCAGGCCCGTCTTCGTACAGCGGTAAATATTCGTGCAGTGCATGGCCAATCCCCATTGCCAGGCCGCCCTGCAATTGGCCGGAAACCAGCTCTGGCACAATCAGATTGCCGCACTCCATGATTGAATGGTGGTTCAGCAGCTCCACCTGACCGGTAGCGATATCCACCGCCACTTCCGCCAGGGTACCGACGGCGCTGTAATAGGTGACCGCCGCGTTATTGCGTTGGGTCGGTGGATAGTAGGCCTGGCTGCGCGACAAGGTTTTAAACTCGCCATTGGCATTGCGCACCGCCAGCCCGTCAATCGGCAGACGCTCGCTTTTACCGCTCAGGGTGAAGTCCGCCTCGGCCCACTGCCAGCGGTTAAATACGTGTACCGCCGCACCGGTGATACCGCCCATCTGGTAGGCTTGTTTCGCCAGCCGCTCCAGGCTCAGCACTTCCATGCCGGCCGCGGTCAGCCCGCCTTCCACCCAACGTGCGTCTTCTCTGCGCACCACTAATGGTGCTGCCTGGCCGCCACCGGGGCCGGATTGCCAAATGGCCATCGCCGCCGGCCACAGGCCGTGATCGAATATCAGACGCGCCGCTTCGCGCGTGCTGTGGGAGAAGTAATACGCCGAGTTGCTGGCACTGGACGGTGAGCAATAGCTTGGCGTCCAGGCCGGGTTGGCTTGCAACTTGTCCTGTTCGGCCTGCGACATAATGTAAGGATCGCCGCTGGTGACCATCGGCAGTACCGACCAGTCGGTCACCGAGAAGTGCGCCTCATCCGCCGGTTTGCCCAGCCACTGTGCGCACAGCACCGATTGTGAGGTCGACATGCCGGTTCCCATCTCGGCACCGCTGTGATGCAGCATGATGCGCCCATCTTCCCCCAGCTCGACGCGAGCGAACGAGGTCTCGGCCCCGGTGCCGAAGTCTTTTTGCACGCAGCCAAAGCCGACGCCATAGCGTTTGCCCGGGTGCCGGCTCTCAAACTCCGCCTTCCGCTGGGCACGTTGCAACCACATCTCATGCTTCGCTGCCTTTTCCAGCACTTCATCGGCACGAATTGCCCCGGCCGGGATAGCGCCCTGGGTATTTTTCATGCCGGATTTGAGTACGTTGCGCAAACGGAACTCGATCGGGTCGATCTTCAGCTCGGCAGCCAGTTCATCCACCATCATCTCGGTAGCGGCCATGCTTTGCAGCGTGCCGTAGCCACGAGCAGATCCGGCATCAATGGCGCGCGAAGCCAGCCCCACCGCCGACAAATCGCTTTTCGGGAAGTAGTAAATCGACTGTGCCGCCGTCGCCGCTACCATCACCACCGACGGCGTAAAGTTGCTGCGACCACCGCCGTCTGCCGTCATCTCGCCGTGGAATGATTGCAGTACGCCGGTTTGACGGTTGACCGCAATACGGTAATTCATATCGAAGGCATGGCGCTTCAGCGCCGTCTGGAACTGTTCGAAACGGTCATTGGCCAGGCGTACCGGGTGCCCGTCACCGTACATCGCCGCCACCGCACCGTAGTACGGGAAGTTAAAGTGATCTTTCGAACCGTAACCGACGGTGTAGCACGGGTGTAAAATCAGCTGTTTCACCGGCGGATTGTGTTTGGCCAACATGCGAGGCATTTCGTCGGCCACTTCCTGCGGTGACTGGGTAGGCACCACCAGATGCAGGGTCTGCGTCGTGGCATCGTACCAGCCGTTGGCGTTATCCGGCTCCAGCGCCGAAGTATCGACGGATTGCGTAGTATAGCGACGCGACATCACCAGCCAGTCTTCCGGCGGCGTTTGCAGCTCATTGGCTATCATGCCGGCGTAATACATCCCTTCCTGATCCAGCTTGCCGCCCTCGCGACCTTCCGGCCAGACCGGCAGGTGTTTCTTCATCGATACCGGGAAAATCGGCGTGTCTTTCAGGCTGGAGAAGCGATCGTCGTCGAACGGCTTATCGCCCCCCACGCGCACATAGCGGAAAGTGCCCCAGGGATCCCGCTCCAGCGGGCCGGTTTCCGCCCCGTACCTGAGAGTTTCCTCACGGAATTTCAGCTTGTCTTTGGCAAAGCGGAAACGGGCGAAATCGTGATAAATCAGAATTGCCACCGCCTGGCCAAGATAGGCCGGAGTTTTGCCGATCGGCAGCAGCATGTCGTCGCCGTAGAACGCCGGGAAGGCCAGGCCGTCACGCGCCAGATCCTCTGCCGTGACCAGCCGGTCGGGCTGCAGATCGTCTCCCAGCAACGAGAGATCGATGCCCTCGAACAGCCGGTCGGCCTTGGTGACGCGTAAAATAAAGGCGTGCGCCTGTTGTTGCGGCCAGTGCGGCATATCGACCGCGCGAATGTCGCGGGCGAACACCTTTTGCCCCATCACCTTGGCACGACCATCGATGCGAAAGCGAATACGCTTTTCATGGGCATCCCAGTTTGGGGACTGAAGGATTTTTTGCTCAAACAGCGCGGCATAAGCACGGCTGTACAGTGGCGCGAGGTACACGGATACCCCCGCAATCACGGCGCTTTTGATAAAGCGGCGCCGCGACGGGCTAAAATTGCTCATAAAAAGTCCTTTGCTTCTTTATTGTATTTTTGTATTCAGCGGTGGTGTTGCGCAAACGCTGACGACCTTGCCGTAGACGTCATAAGCATATGCTTATAACTAAAATTATGTGATGATTAACATGCTGTTTTCAAGAAAAACACATCTCAAGAACACATATTTTTAGTAAGGTAATAATAAGTTGCGCAAATTCGGGCGGGTAAGATGACAACGGGCATAGTGATCGCCGCTGCCGGACGTGGAGAGCGTTTCTCTCTGGCCGGGGGCGAAGGCAATAAATTGAATGCCGAGTTTGCGGATAATTCTGGTCAGCAACGCTCGATATTTGAACAAACGCTGCGTCAGGCGCTGGCCTCTGATCTGCCGGTATGGGTGGTCACCCGCCCGGACAATCTTCTGGTACAGCAGGTCTGCGCGGCCTATCAGGTTCCGGTCACGCTACTGGCAAGCTCTGGCCTCGGAGAATCGATCGCCGCCGGCGTTAACGCCACCCCGCACTGGCAAGGCTGGCTGATCCATTTAGCGGATATGCCCTTCGTTACGCCGACGGTTTTCCGGCAGGTGGCGGCCGCCCTACGGCAACACGCCATCGTCCGCCCCGCTTTCCAGCAGCAGCCGGGCCACCCGGTCGGGTTTTCCGCCATTTTGCGCAAACAACTGGGCCAATTGCGCGGTGATAATGGCGCACGTGAGCTGCTTAAAGGGCAGCCAGTGTTCCTGCTTTCTCTTGAAACGTCCGAAGTGGTGCAGGATATTGATCTTCCGTCACAGCTACCGGCCAGCGAGTAAATCATCTATGCAACATCTCGATATCACCGTGGTCAACCAGGCGATAAGCTGGCTGAAGCAACAACCGGTGTGGCTGTGCACCGTACTGAACACCTACGGCTCCTCACCGCGATCGCCAGGAGCGCTGCTGGTGGCCACCCAGGATGGGCATTACTGTGGTTCGCTGTCGGGTGGCTGCGTGGAAGAGGATTTTCTGCGGCGCGTGGCGGCCGGGGAATATCAGGCGGCCAGCCAGGTGATCCGTTATGGTGAAGGGGGTCTGGAGCCGAATGTAGCACTGCCGTGCGGCGGCGTACTGGAAGTGCTGATCGAATCCCTGCCAGCCGGTGACGACAGTATTGCCTATCTGACAAAAATTGCCGGTGCACTGAACGGACACCACGCGCTGGTCAAACGCCTGACCTTGCCCGATGCCTGTACCAGCCTGACATTGACCGATTTCGCCAGCGCCACCCAGGTGGAACGTCGTGGTCCGCAGGTCACTCTGCATATCGCCGCGGCACCGCGTTTGTTGATCGCCGGGCTGTCCAGCGTAGCGCTGTACTGCGCCGATTTCGCCAGCTCACTGGGCTTTGAAGTGTTGGTTTGTGAGAATCGGCCGGAGGCGCTGGATAATTTCGCCCCTCAGCTCAGAGGCAACGTCACATTGTTGCGCCAGTTCCCGGCCAAGTTTATTGAAGACGGCGGCTGCCACGCCAATACGGCGATTGTGGCGCTGACCCACGATCCGCGCATGGACGATTTGACGCTGATGGAAGCGATCCACACCCCGGCATTTTACATCGGTGCCATGGGGTCATTGCGCAACAGCGCGCGCCGCCGCCAGCGTCTGCAGCAGATTGCCGAATTCAGCCCACAGGAACTGGAACGTATTCATGCCCCGATCGGGTTGCCACTCGGCAGTAAAACCCCGGCGGAAATCGCGCTGGCGGTAATGGCGGATATCGTGCAGCAGAAAAACCGCACTACCGCGGTCCGATCGGTCAACCAATTGGAGTCACTGGCACCAGATGCTGGAGCTCAAGCTGCAACTCCTCCCGCTCGTTCAGCGAATAGTTGAACATCGTCAGGTCTGGCCCTACTCTGCGGGCCAGGCCCAATTCCGGTAGTGCCTGGGTGTAAATCTGCACCACATGGTCGTGCAAGGCCACCGGCTTGCCGGAGTAACAAAAGCGGCAATAATCGCCGTGAATTTCCGGCCATGGCTCAAGCCCGGCGGCATCACTGGTCGGGCAGTCCTCGGCAACGCCAAGCGCATATTCCACTCTGACCTGCTCTCCATCAGGAATAAACTGGGTCAATGCATAGGTCAACGCCGGCCGGCTGGCCACCGAGTGATAGAACTGCTCTCTGATTTTGCTGCGAATGTGCAAATGCGACTTATCCAAATCGGCAATATCGAGGTGGTAAGCGTAACTTTTCCCCTTGATCGCATACTGCCCTTTGGCCACCTTGATGCGGTCAACCTGAATATCACCAGGATGGTTGGCTGACAGCGAACGAACCAGATGACTGAAGTCCTGCTTGCGGGCATGACGATAGACGCTGGGAGATTCGGCAAAGTGCTTTTTGAAGCAGCGGGAAAAGGTTTGCTGGTTATCAAATTGATATTCAATGGAAATATCAAGAATGGTTTTTTGCGTAAAGCGCAAGGCGAAAGCGGCGAGATACAAACGGCGGGCGCGAATATAGGAGGCCAGCGACAGACCGGTCTGCGTCTTGAACATTCGCTGCAGATACCATTTCGAGTAGCCTGATTTGGCAGAAACGATATCCAATGATAGCGGGTTGGTCAGGTTGTCTTCAATCCAGACCAGTAGTTCCCTGATATGATTTTCTTGCGTTTCCATGTAGTTGCCGAGCCTTCTGTGCCAAATATGCCTTTATTCGTGTATTACTGCTGCGCACGTAGGGTATACAGGTTAAAACGCGGCGTCCAGCGGGCTACAGGACTTTACACAGGGCCAGAGCAAGCCTGAAACTTGCCGCCCGAAAGCGGACGGCAAGTATTGACGAAAGTTATTTCACACAGCGTGAACACTGACCGGCCTGGATCTTCTGGAAGAAGTCATTGCCTTTATCATCCACCAGAATGAACGCCGGGAAATCTTCCACTTCGATTTTCCAGATGGCTTCCATCCCCAGTTCAGGGTATTCGACGCAGGTCAGGCTTTTAATGCTTTGTTGCGCCAGCACCGCCGCCGGGCCACCAATACTGCCGAGGTAAAAACCGCCGTGTTTGTGGCAGGCGTCGGTCACTTGCTGGCTGCGGTTGCCTTTGGCCAACATGATCATGCTGCCGCCGTGGGACTGCAGCAGGTCAACGTAAGAGTCCATACGCCCGGCGGTGGTTGGCCCCAGAGAACCGGAGGCGTAACCGTCCGGCGTTTTGGCCGGGCCGGCGTAGTAAATTGGATGATCCTTAACGTACTGCGGCAGACCTTCGCCGTTGTCCAGCCGCTCTTTCAGCTTGGCGTGGGCGATGTCACGCCCCACGATGATGGTGCCACTCAGCGACAAACGGGTAGACACCGGGAATTGCGACAGCTGCTTGAGGATATCGGCCATTGGGCGGTTGAGGTCAATCTTGACGGCTTCGCCTTCCCCCGCCTGACGCAGTTCTTGCGGAATAAACTTGCCCGGATTGTGCTCCAGCTTCTCCAGCCAGATGCCGTCACGGTTGATCTTGCCCTTGATGTTACGGTCAGCGGAGCAGGAAACGCCCATACCTACCGGACAGGAAGCACCATGGCGCGGCAGACGCACCACGCGAATGTCGTGCGCAAAGTATTTGCCGCCAAACTGCGCGCCCAACCCCAAATTCTGCGCTTCTTTGAGTAACTCTTCTTCCAGCGCTACGTCGCGGAATGCCTGACCGTACTCATTGCCTTCGGTCGGCAGGCCGTCATAGTACTTGGTCGAGGCCAGTTTGACGGTTTTCAACGTCGCTTCGGCCGAGGTACCACCGATAACGAATGCCACGTGGTAAGGCGGGCAGGCCGCGGTACCCAACGTACGCATTTTCTCGACCAGATAATCCTTCAGCTTGCCTGGGGACAGCAGCGCCTTGGTTTCCTGGTAAAGATAGGTCTTATTGGCTGAACCACCGCCCTTGGCGATACACAGGAACTTGTATTCTTCACCGTCAACGCTGTAGAGGTCGATCTGCGCCGGCAGGTTGCTGCCGGTGTTGACCTCGTTGTACATATCCAGCGCGGCGTTTTGCGAATAGCGCAGGTTGTCTTCGATAAAGGTGTTGTACACCCCACGCGACAATGCCGCTTCGTCACCGCCGCCGGTCCAGACACGCTGGCCTTTTTTGCCGACGATGATGGCGGTCCCGGTATCCTGACAGGTCGGTAAAATACCCTTGGCGGCGATTTCTGAGTTACGTAAAAATTGCAGCGCAACGTACTTGTCGTTTTCGCTGGCGTCCGGATCCTTAAGGATATCGGCCACCTGCTGCTGATGCGCCGGGCGCAGCATGAATGAGGCGTCATGGAATGCATGTTGAGCAAGGAGGGTTAACGCTTCGGGGGCTACTTTCAGCACTTCCTGGCCTTCAAACTCACTCACGGAAACGTGGTCACGGCTCAACAGATAGTATTCAGTATCGTCTTTCTTCAGTGGGAACGGATCTTGATAATGGAACGGTTTATTCGACATTAATCTCTCACTTGCAACATCAGCTGCGTTAAATTCACACTTACTCAGCCAGCTCGGGGCAGGCCGCGTCAAAAAACTCCCCACACCTTACGTATTTTTAATCAGTCGGTTATTGCGCTAAATCGCATAACTCCCTCTGATTTGTAGGGGCGCTGTATACTGCGCCCGCGTTAATCGGGACGAATATATTCGTCCCCTACAGGCAGGGACTCAGCATGTACGGTTCATTATCCCGCAGTTAACACAATGATTACAATCCATCAGCGTCGATCGGGTTATCAATGCGGTGAAAAACCTGCCTGGTAAACCCCTGACAAATTAGCTTTGCCTCTTATTGCCAGCCGGCGCGCCTTTGCTTAAGCTAGCCACAATGAACAAAGCAAGAATCCCCATTGCGCTGCAACAGGCGGTGATGCGCTGTCTGCGAGAAAAACTGCAGCTGGCCCGTCAGCATTTTTCCGTCGAGTTCCCTGAGCCAAAAATCCTTTACCAGCAACGCGGAACCAGCGCGGGCACCGCCTGGCTGCAAGCCTGGGAAATCCGGCTGAATCCGGTGTTGCTGATGGAAAATCAGCAGCCGTTTATCGATGAAGTGGTACCGCATGAACTGGCTCACCTGCTGGTATTTCGCCAGTTTGGCCGCGTGCCACCACACGGCAACGAATGGCGCTGGATGATGGAAAGCGTATTACAGGTACCGGCCAGCCGTACTCATCAGTTTGAGATTGCCTCGGTGCAGAGCAAAACCTACCCCTACCGCTGCGGTTGCCAACTGCACCAGCTTACCGTGCGCCGCCACAATCGGGTGATGCGCGGAGAAAGTGAATATCGCTGCCGTCAGTGTGGCGACAAACTGAAATTTTTCGCCGGCGAGCCTGTTTAGCGTAACGATTTATACGTTAAAACAAGTAAATATCGCCATTTGCTACGGCTTCAAACTTCCGCTACCCTGCCTGCTTTTCCAATTTTGAGCTGTTTTGGAATATGCTTCGCAAAATTTTATTTATGGTGGTTCTCACTGCCGGTGCCGCACAGGCGCACGGCATCAACAACTTTTCTCAGGCCAAGGCGGCTGCCGCCAAAATCAATCAGGACGCCCCCGGCTCCTTCTACTGCGGCTGCCGGATAGACTGGCAGGGTAAAAAAGGCATCCCCGATCTAAACAGTTGTGGCTACCAGGCGCGTAAAAACGCCCAACGTGCGCAACGTATCGAATGGGAACACGTGGTACCGGCCTGGCAATTCGGTCACCAATTACAGTGCTGGCAACAGGGCGGGCGCAAAAACTGCAATAAAGACGCCGGTTACCGCCAAATCGAAACCGATTTGCACAATCTGCAGCCGGCGATAGGTGAAGTGAACGGCGATCGTAATAACTTTATGTACAGCCAATGGAAAGGCGGCGAGGGCCAGTACGGCCAGTGCCCGATGAAAGTGGACTTCAAAAATAAGCAGGCCGAACCGCCTGCCCGCGCCCGCGGTACGATCGCCCGCACCTACTTCTATATGCGCGACCGTTATCAACTGCGGCTTTCACGCCAGCAGACCCAGCTTTTTGAAGTATGGGATCGCCAATACCCGGTCAACCAATGGGAATGCCTGCGCGAAGCACGCATCGCTAAGGTACAGGGTAACCATAATCCTTATGTTCAGCAGGCGTGCCAGCAACGAAAAGGCTAAATCCCCTGCGTACTTAAAACTGCAGCGGTGTTGACTGCGTAAGCGCACCCGAATCACTTACCTAAGTAAGCTCATCGGGATGCACTCACTTGCCGCCTTGCTGCAGCTTCAATTACTTTGGGTATATACTCTTTTTTTTCAAGCTGCAGCACTGATGACTGCACATGAGTCAGGATCGAATATTCATATGCGCATACCTCGCATTTATCACCCGCAGCCGTTAATCGACCATGCGGAAATCTTCTTAAGCGAAGACGCCGCCAACCATATCGGGCGTGTACTGCGCATGAACGCCGGCCAGGCGCTGCAGTTATTCGACGGCAGCAATCAGGTGTTTGACGCCGTGATCGCCCAGGTCGACAAGAAAAGCGTGCAGGTGCAGCTCAGCGCCGGCCAGCTGGAAGACCGTGAATCACCGCTCAATCTGCATCTGGGTCAGGTAATTTCTCGCGGTGAGAAAATGGAGTTCACCATTCAGAAATCCATCGAGCTGGGGGTTAACGTCATTACCCCGCTGTTTTCCGAGCGCTGCGGCGTTGCGCTTTCCGGCGAACGTCTGGCGAAAAAAATTCAGCAGTGGCAGAAGATTGCCATCGCCGCCTGCGAGCAGTGTGGCCGCAACCGCATCCCGGAAATCCGCGAGGCAATGCAGCTGGAAGCCTGGTGTGCCGAGCAGGATGGCAGCCTCAAGCTGAACCTGCACCCGCGCGCCAGCCATAGCATCAACACCCTGCCGCTACCGGTGGAACATGTCCGGTTACTGATTGGGCCGGAAGGCGGTTTATCTACAGGCGAAATTGCGATGACCACAGGCCACGGATTTACTGATATCCTGCTGGGGCCACGCGTTCTGCGTACAGAAACCACAGCGCTCACCGCAATTACCGCTTTGCAGGTACGTTTCGGCGATCTGGGTTAAAGGAGAAAAGATGATTAAGCTCGGCATCGTGATGGACCCTATCGCCTCCATCAATATCAAGAAAGACACCAGCTTCGCCATGCTGCTTGAAGCGCAGCGCCGTGGCTGGGAACTGCACTACATGGAGATGGACGATCTCTATCTGCACGCCGGTGACGGCCGCGCCCGCACCCGCCTGCTGAGCGTGAAAGAAGATAAAGAGAGCTGGTTCAGCTTTGGCAGCGAGCAGGATCTGGCGCTGCAGGATCTGGACGTGATCCTGATGCGTAAAGATCCGCCGTTCGATACCGAATACATCTACGCGACCTATATTCTCGAGCGCGCAGAGGTCAAGGGCACGCTGGTGGTCAACAAGCCGCAGAGCCTGCGTGACTGCAACGAAAAGCTGTTCACCGCCTGGTTCCCGGAACTGACGCCGGACACTTTGGTCAGCCGCAGTGCGGCGCATATCCGTAAATTCCACCAGCAGCATGGCGACATCATCCTCAAGCCGCTGGACGGCATGGGCGGCGCGTCGATTTTCCGCGTGAAGCAGGATGACCCTAACCTGTCGGTGATTATCGAAACCCTGACCGAACACGGCAGTCGTTTCTGCATGGCGCAGAACTTCATTCCGGCGATCAAGGAAGGCGATAAGCGCATTCTGGTGGTGGACGGTGAGCCGGTGCCTTACTGCCTGGCGCGTATTCCGGCCCAGGGCGAAACCCGTGGTAACCTGGCGGCCGGTGGCCGGGGCGAAGCGCGTCCGCTCAGCGAAAGCGACTGGAAAATTGCGCGCGCGGTAGCGCCAACGCTGAAAGAAAAAGGGCTGATTTTCGTTGGCCTGGACGTGATTGGCGATCGACTGACCGAAATCAACGTCACCAGCCCAACCTGTGCACGCGAAATCGAAGCGGCCTTCCCGGTGTCTATCACCGGTATGCTGATGGACGCGATCGAAAAGCGTCTGGCGGCGAAGTAATCCGCAGTGCGGGCGGCGTTGTCGCCCGCCACCCTGCCCCCGAACTGGCGCTATCGGCTTGAAAGGCGACGGGGATGGCCGCATACTGGCGGCTGTTCAACTTACCACCACTTGATTATTTTAAATAACACCATGAATTTACAGCACCATTTTCTTATCGCTATGCCATCACTTCAGGATCCTCGCTTCAAACGCTCGGTGATTTACGTCTGCGAGCACAATGAAGACGGCGCCATGGGCCTGGTGATCAATAAACCGGTGGAGCAGTTCACGGTGGAAACGGTGCTGAGCAAACTGAAGATCATGCCACAGGCGCGTGATCCGGCGATCAGCCTCGATAAACCGGTGTTTGCCGGTGGCCCGCTAGCAGACGATCGCGGTTTTATCCTGCATACGCCGCGCAAGGGTTTCGGCTCCAGCATTCAGATCTCGCCGGATACCATGATCACCACCTCGAAAGACGTGCTGGAAACGCTGGGCACCCCGGAGCAGCCGGATGACGTGCTGGTCGCGCTCGGTTATGCCGGTTGGGAAAAGGGCCAGTTAGAACAAGAAGTGCTGGAAAACGCCTGGCTGACCATTGAAGCCGACACCGACATTCTGTTCCATACGCCAATCGCCAGCCGCTGGCGTGAAGCCGCCAACCGCCTGGGCATCGACATCTGCAGCATTGCCAACCACGCAGGACACGCCTGATGACCAACCGCACCATTATCGCCTTCGACTTCGGCACCAAGAGCATTGGCGCCGCCATTGGGCAGGAACTGACTGGCAGCGCCCGCGCGCTGGCCGCCTTCAAAGCACAAGACGGTTCCCCGGACTGGCAAAAGATCGAAAAACTGCTCAAAGAGTGGCAGCCGGATCTGGTGGTGGTCGGCCTGCCGCTGAACATGGACGGCACAGAACAATTGGTGACCGAACAAGCACGCAAGTTCGCCAACCGCCTGCACGGCCGTTTTGGCGTACAGATAGCGCTGCATGATGAGCGCCTGAGTACCGTCGAAGCCCGCGCCAACCTGTTCGACCGTGGCGGCTTCCGCGCGTTGGACAAGGGCAGCGTGGACTCCGCCTCGGCGGTGGTTATTCTGGAAAGCTGGTTTGAGCGGCAGCTGGGTTAATCCCTATTCTGAGTGTCTTGCCCTCCACCAAGTAAGCCGGCGCTGATCCGCTGCTGCAGGCCCTGTTCAAAGGTCTGCATGCCGGACTGCCCGCCGGTTTGCAGCACGTTGGCCAACTGATGGATTTTGCCTTCACGGATCATGCTGCTGACCGCCGCCGTTGCCGTCAGCACCTCAAAAATCGCCACCCTGCCGCCTCCGGGCCGGCTTAACAGCTTTTGTGCAATCACCGCCTGCAGGCTCCCGGCCAGTTGGGCGCGTACATAGGGCTTTTCTTCCGCCGGAAAAACATCCACCAGCCGATCCACCGCCTGCGGCGCACTGCGGGTATGCAGCGTGGCCAGTACCAGGTGGCCGGTTTCCGCAGCGGTCAGAGCAAGGCGGATGGTGGCGGTATCGCGCAACTCCCCCAACAGGATCACATCCGGATCCTCACGCAGTGCGGCACGCAATGCGTCGTCAAAACTGTGGCTGTCGCGCCCCAACTCCCGCTGCTGAATCAAACACTGCCTGCTGCGGTGGATAAACTCAATCGGATCCTCCAACGTGAGGATATGCCGCCGCTGGTGCTGATTGATGTCGTCAATCATCGCCGCCAAGGTAGTGGATTTACCGCTGCCGGTCGCGCCGGTCACCAGAATCAGGCCGTCTTCACGTCGCACCAACGCAGGGATAATATCTGGCGCCGCCAATGCTGCCAGAGTCGGACATTGGCCCGCTATCAGCCGCAATGCAACGGAGACGCCCAGGTTTTGCAGAAAAAAATTGGCGCGCAACCGGATATCACCCGGTAGCGAAAGCGCCAGATCCAACTGCCCTTGTTGTTGTAACTGCTGTCGTTGTAACGGCTGCAGCACGCCGTTGCACAGCAGTTGCATTCTGGCTTCGCTCAGTATTTCCGCCCCTTCCAGCGGCTGAAGTTCACCATCAATGCGCAACATCGGCCGATGACCGGTACAAAGGTGCAGATCGGAAGCATTATGCTTTACACTAAGGGCCACGAATTCATCGATATCCATATCAATCTCCTGGGTCAACAATGAGCACTATCCAACAGAATCTGCAGGATGTCAGAAACCGCATTGCCGCGGCCGCTCAAGGCTGCGCACGCGCTCCAGAAGAAGTTACGCTGCTTGCAGTAAGCAAAACCAAACCTGTGGCGGCGATCGCAGAAGCCATCGCGGCAGGTCAGCGCGCCTTCGGCGAGAACTATGTTCAGGAAGGGGTGGATAAGGTTCAGCATTTCGCCGCGCAGCCGGAAGGCGCAACGCTGGATTGGCACTTTATCGGCCCGTTGCAATCCAACAAGAGCCGACTGGTGGCAGAGAACTTCGCCTGGTGTCACACCGTCGATCGGCTGCGTATCGCCTCGCGCCTGAATGACCAGCGCCCGGCGGACATGCCGCCGCTTAACGTTCTGATCCAAATAAATATCAGCGATGAGCAGAGTAAGTCTGGCATTGTACTGGCTGAATTGCCGGCGCTGGCGGAGGCGGTTGCCGCCCTGCCTAACCTCAGACTGCGTGGGCTGATGGCTATTCCAGCCCCGCAGGAGGATTATCAGAGCCAGTTGGCGGTATTCGGCCAAATGCGCGACGCCTTTCTGGCCCTGCAGAAGCAATATCCGCAGGTAGACACCCTGTCGATGGGCATGACCGATGACATGACGGCGGCAATTGCCGCAGGCAGCACCATGGTGCGTATTGGCACCGCCATTTTTGGCGCCCGTGATTATTCACAGGCCTAATATACTGACGAGGGATTCTAATGCAGCATCGCAAGATCACCTTTATTGGCGCCGGCAACATGGCGCGCGCTATCATCGCCGGCCTGGTGGCGGGCGGTTATCCGGCCAAATCCATTAGCGTCTGCGCACCTTCGGCCAAAAACCGTGATGCGCTGGCGGCGGACTACGGCATCGTCAGCAGCAGCGACAATCTGGCCTGCACACAAGCCGCCGATGTCGTGGTGCTGGCAGTCAAACCGCAAATGATGGCCGACGTCTGCCAGCCGTTGCGCGAAGGCGTCGATTTCAGCGCCAAGCTGGTTCTGTCGATCGCCGCCGGTATCCAGGTCAGCCGTTTTTATCAACTGCTGGGTGACAAGCTGAACATCGTGCGCATCATGCCCAATACCCCATCGCTGGTGGGCAAAGGCATGAGCGGCCTGTATGCGCCGCAGCAGGTCAGCCAACAGGACCGCGACTACACCAGCGATTTGATGGCATCAGTCGGCAAGGTGTGTTGGGTGGAAGATGAAAACGGCATTAATAGCGTGATCGCCGCAGCAGGCAGCGCACCGGCTTATTTCTTCCTGTTTATGGAAGCCATGCAACAGGAAGCCGAACGTATGGGCTTCGACAGCCAGACCGCCCGTAATCTGGTGCAGCAGGCTGCCTCCGGCGCGGCTGCGCTGGTGGAAGCCAACCCGGATACGCCATTGTCGACCTTGCGTGAGCAGGTCACCTCCAAAGGCGGCACCACCGCCGAAGCACTGCGCGTTTTCAACGAGCAACAGCTGCCGGCAACCGTGGCCAAAGCCATGCAGGCGGCAGTATCCCGCGCGCAGGAAATGGAAAAATCATTTTAAATAATCGAGAGTTAAGGAGAAGGGCTACTACATGCTAACGCTGACTTTTTTGGTCAAAACCGTTATTGATCTGTACGTCATGGTACTGCTGCTGCGTATCTGGATGCAGTGGACGCGCGCTGACTTTTACAACCCATTCGCGCAGTTTATCGTGAAGATCACCCAGCCGGTAATCGGCCCGCTGCGCCGCATTATCCCATCGATGGGGCCGATCGACAGCGCATCACTGCTGCTGGCGTTCCTGCTGATGACCATCAAGTATCCGCTGTTGCTGCTGATCCAGGGCGGCGCAATGTCACTCAGCCCGTATAACCTGCTGTTTGGCCTGATCTCGCTGGTGAAGTCGGCCGGTTACCTGATCTTCTGGGTAATGATTATCCGCGCGTTGATGAGTTGGATAAGCCAGGGCCGCAGCCCAATCGACCAGTTGATGTACCAACTGACCGAACCTTTGATGTCCCCTATCCGCCGTATTCTGCCGGCGATGGGCGGCATTGATTTTTCGGCGATGGTGGTGATCCTTATCTTGTATCTGATCAACTACCTGGGCATGGATCTGTTCGGTGAGATCTGGTTCCTGCTGTGAGTGCAGTAACCCCGGTGCTGGACGGGCTGGCGATCAGGCTATATATTCAGCCGAAAGCCAGCCGCGACCAGATTGTCGGTTTGCATGGCGACGAACTTAAAGTCGCCATTACCGCCCCGCCGGTAGACGGCCAGGCTAACGCTCATCTGATCAAGTTTCTCGCCAAACAATTCAAAGTGGCGAAAGGCAACGTCACCATCGAGAAAGGCGAACTGGGGCGGCATAAACAGTTACGCATCGTTAATCCGCAACAGATCCCCGACGTGGTCGCGGCGCTAATCGAATAAATTTCAAGGTAGTCATCATGCAAAAAGTCGTTCTTGCCACCGGTAACCCGGGCAAAGTGCGCGAACTCGCCGACCTGCTGGCCGATTTCGGGCTGAATGTGGTCGCACAAACCGAGCTGGGCGTTGAATCTGCCGAGGAAACCGGCCTGACGTTTATCGAAAACGCCATCCTGAAAGCCCGTCACGCGGCGCAAATCACCGGCCTGCCGGCGATCGCCGACGACTCGGGCCTGGCGGTGGACGCTCTGGGCGGTGCGCCGGGCATCTATTCTGCACGCTACGCGGGCGTTGACGCCTCTGACCGGCAAAACCTCGACAAACTGCTGGTGGCACTGAAAGACGTACCGCAAGGCAGCCGTGGCGCTCAGTTCCACTGCGTGCTGGTGTATCTGCGCCACGCCGAAGACCCAACGCCGCTGGTGTTCCACGGCAGCTGGGCCGGTGAAATCACCGACACTGCGGCAGGTGAAGGCGGTTTCGGCTACGATCCGATCTTCTACGTCCCAGAACTGGGCCGCACCGCCGCCGAACTGAGCCGCGACGAAAAACGCGCGATATCGCACCGTGGCAAGGCGCTGAAACTGATGCTGGAAGCCATGCGTAATGCTTAAGTTGCCTCCGCTGAGTTTGTACATCCATATCCCGTGGTGCGTGCAGAAATGCCCGTACTGCGACTTCAACTCGCATGCGTTAAAGGGCGAAGTCCCGCATCAGGAATATGTTGATCACCTGCTGGCGGATCTGGATGCCGATCTGCCGCTGGTGGCCGGCCGGGAAGTCAGTACCATTTTTATCGGCGGCGGCACCCCCAGCCTGCTGAGTGCCGAGGCGATGCAATCGCTGCTGGACGGCGTGCGGGCGCGCATTAACGTCGTTGATGGCGCCGAGATCACCATGGAGGCCAACCCCGGCACCGTAGAAGCCGACCGCTTCAGCGGCTATCAGCGGGCCGGAGTGAACCGCATTTCTATCGGGGTGCAGAGCTTCAGCGCCGAGAAGTTAACCCGTCTGGGGCGCATACACGGCCCGGAAGAGGCCAAACGCGCAGCGCATCTGGCCACCGGTCTCGGCCTGCGCAGCTTTAACCTCGATCTGATGCACGGTCTGCCGGACCAGTCGCTGGAAGAGGCGCTGGACGATTTACGCCAGGCGATTGCCCTGAACCCGCCGCACCTGTCGTGGTATCAGCTGACCATCGAACCCAATACTCTGTTCAGCTCACGCCCGCCGGTACTGCCGGACGACGATGCGCTGTGGGATATTTTCGAACGCGGTCATGAGTTGCTGAGCGCCGCCGGCTACCAGCAATATGAAACCTCGGCCTATGCCAAGCCGGGCTATCAGTGCCAGCACAACCTCAACTACTGGCGCTTTGGCGACTATCTGGGGATTGGCTGTGGCGCACACGGCAAACTGACCTTCAGCGATGGCCGCATTCTGCGCACCGCGAAAACCAAGCATCCGCGCGGTTTTATGCAGGGCAAGTATATGGACAAGCAGCATGAGGTGACGACGGCGGATCGGCCATTCGAGTTCTTTATGAACCGTTTCCGCCTGCTGGAGGCCGCGCCGCGCGCCGAGTTCGTCAACTACACCGGGCTGGATGAAAGCACTATCCGCGCCCCGCTGGATGAAGCGCTGGCGAAAGGTTATCTGGAAGAAACGCCGGAATATTGGCAGATCACCGAGAAGGGCAAACTGTTCCTGAACTCGCTGCTGGAGCTGTTCCTGGCGGATGAATAGCAAAAAGCGCTGAATTATCAGCGCTTTTTTTTGTTTCAATCTGGATAGAACTCGTGGGAAAGCACCTGCTGAATATCCCAAATCCCGTTTTCCGGATAAACGTCCAACCCGGTTTCCGTCGTCGCCAGCGCTATCGCCTTGGACCAAACCACATCCAGCCAGTCTGCATCGCCGAGTTTGCTTTTTAAACTGGGTGACTCTTTCAGGCTATAAAGCACCTCTTTGCGCTGCGCCTTAATGGTTCTTTCCCAGCTGGTGCCACGACGCGCCGGCTGATACTTCCATTTCAGCAGGTGTGCTATCAGCACCGTCATTCGGCTTGCAAGTTCCCTTTGCTCGCTCTTTCCCACGTCCTCAATCTCCTCGGCGATCTTTTCAACATCGATCTCAGACAATTTTCCGGAGCGCAAAAGAGCAGCCTGTTCATTTGCCCAGGCGACAACATCAGTTTCGTAGCGAGTATGGCTCATAGCGTTCTCCGTAAACACCCATGAATCTGTACATAGTTTAACCAGTCTGTCAGATAACCGTCAGGAGGTCAAAAAACACGCTACCCGCAGTGATTTAGTGTTACTTCAAAGCATTAAGCAGGTCTTTGCGCTGAGTTTCCAGGCCGGTAACGCGGTTACACACGTCATGGCCGAAGTTCTGGAAGTCCTGCTCCTGGTTGTTCCATTCGTTCTGAATCGCTTTTTGCAAGCCACCCAGATTGCCCATGATCGCCTGCAACGGATTGCCGCCGCTGTTGGCCGCCTGCTTGACGCCCATCTCGTTCAGGCTGTCCTGCAACACGCCACCCATGCTCTGCTGCACCAGATTACGGCCATCCTGCTCAACCTGATCAATCGCCTTGTGGTGGAAGGTCAGGCCGTCGCTGCGGTGTTCGATGATGCGGTTCATCTGCTGTTTGAGCTGGCCATTCAGCGTAGTCAGGCGGTTGCGCACGTTGCTGTCGCTGCCTAATTCCTTGACGATCACCTTATCCAACGCTACACGCGCTTTTTCCAGATGTTGCTGCGCGCCGTTGTCGATCCACGGCAGTTCCTTACGCAATGCGCTCTGGTAGCTGAAGGCCTTCTGGCGCTGGCTGTCAGTCAGGGTCAACGCCTGCCCGTTGCGGGTCACATCGCCATCCGCTGAAATCTGCAGGTTGCCGCTGGCTCCTGTCACCTGCACGTTCTGCGGGCTGATAATCACGTCGTCCTGGGGTTTAACGCTGCACTGATACTCGGCATGGGCCTGTGAAGCAGTCAACAGCAGTAAGGCTAACCCGGTTTTCTTTAACATATTTTCTCCTGACTCCCTTCCGTGGTGGGATTAAAAAATCGAACGGCTAATCCGTTGAGACAACAGTTCCAGCGCCGCAGTTCCCGCCAGTGAGTTACCGGAGGCATCCAGCTCTGGCGACCAGACGGCGATCGACAGCTCATCGGGGACGATGGCGACAATACCGCCTCCGACACCGGACTTGCCCGGCATGCCCACGCGATAGGCAAATTCCCCCGCGCCATCGTACATGCCGCTGGTCATCATCAACGCATTAATCTGGCGCGCCTGCAGCGGGCTGATCACTTCACGCCCGCTCAGGTCACGACCGTGATTGGCCAGGTAGACAAAGCTGCGCGCCAGCTCCAGGCAGCTCATTCGCAACGCACAGTAGTGGAAATAGGTTTGCAACACGGTGAGCACGTCGTTTTCAAAGTTACCGAACGACTTCATCAGATAGGCGATGGCCGCATTGCGATCGGAGTGTTCAAACTCGGAACGGGCGACCCGCGAATCATAGGCCAGGTCTTCTTCTCCGGCCAGTTGGCGCACCACTTCCAGCATGCGCTGTTTGGGGGCACTGAGCCGGGTTTGCAGCATGTCGCACACCACCAGCGCACCGGGGTTGATAAACGGATTGCGCGGCTTGCCCTGCTCCATCTCCAACTGCAGCAGCGAGTTGAACGGCAGACCGGAAGGCTCTTTGCCGACCCGCTGCCAGATCTCGTGCTCCTGATAGCGTGTCAGCGCCAGCGTCAGGCTAAGCACCTTGGAGATGGACTGAATAGAGAAGCGCTCGGTGGCGTTACCGGCCTGGAACATTTCACCGTCGACGGTGCAAACGGCGATCGCCAGACGATCGGACGCCACTTCCGCCAGCGCCGGAATATAGTCCGCCACCTTGCCCTGGCCAATCAGCGGGCGCACCTGTTGCAGGATCTCTTCCAGCAACGCGTTATCCAATGTAGTTACCACCGCGGTCACACTCCGGACAAAATAAAGGTGCCGTTAAGGCACCTTACAATCAATGAATACAGCGCAAAATCAGGCGGGGAAAATCAGTCCCACCAGATATCGAACAGATCGCTAACCTTAACGTCGGTTAGCTTGCGCGATTCCAGCCATTTTTTGACCAGTTCACGCTGTTCGTCGGTACAGTGGCCGATAGTCTGCAGGCAGATCAAACCTTCCCACTGCAGGTAGCCACTGCCGTCAAACGCCATGCCGTTCGGCTCGATCACTTCGTCGATGAAAGCGTCCAGCGTGCTGTCGATATCTTCAACCGCGGTGCCTTCGGCAAAACGCCATGCTACGGAGAAACCCAGCTCCTGAAACTCTTCAATGTGTAACTTTTTACGTAAACGACGACTGCGGTTCTTAGCCATTATTCTTTCCTCTCAAACATCAAATCCCAAACGCCATGTCCCAGACGCTGGCCGCGTAATTCAAATTTTGTCAGTGGTCGTGAATCCGGACGCGGCACGTAATCATTATCGCTGGAAAGATTACGATAGCCTGAGATCCCGTTCATAACCTCTAACATATGTTCTGCGTAAGGCTGCCAGTCGGTGGCCATATGGAAGACGCCGCCGACTTTCAATTTGCGCCGCACCAGTTCAACAAACGGCGTCTGTACGATGCGACGTTTGTTGTGGCGCGCTTTATGCCACGGATCGGGGAAGAACAGCTGCACCATGTCCAGCGAACCATCCGGGATCATATTCTCCAGCACCTCAACCGCATCGTGACACATCACGCGCAGGTTGCTCAGCTCCGCTTCGGTAGCGTCGGCCAGGCAGGCGCCCACGCCCGGCGAGTGTACTTCAATCCCCAAGAAATTCTGCTGCGGGTTATGGCCCGCCATGGTCACCAGCGAGGCGCCCATGCCAAAACCGATCTCCAGCACGGTCGGCGCATCGCGCCCAAACAGTGCGGTGATATCGACAGGTTCAGCCTGATACTCCACGCCCATCACCGGCCAATAGTTGTCCAGCGCGTGCTGCTGGCCTTTGGTCAACCGCCCCTGGCGGCGGACAAAACTGCGGATACGGCGCATCGCACGGCCGTTCTCATCAAATTCTGGGGAGATGACGTCATTAATCATAGTGCTTTCTGTCTGTTTGGCTGCCAATTAGGGAAACGCGCATTATGCAAAGATACATTGGTTTAGCAAGTGTTCATCTTGTGTCCCTGCCGTGCGACGTCGGAAAGTTCCGGTTTACAGCATCATGACTCTATGCTGCAATCGCGCTTCATTTTCTGCCGGATATCGAATCTGCTTATGATGCAAGCACAACAGTTCGCACAGGTGGTGCTTGACTGGTACCAGCGTTACGGCCGTAAAACCCTGCCGTGGCAGCTTGATAAAACCGCCTATAAAGTATGGCTCTCTGAGGTCATGTTGCAACAAACTCAGGTTGCCACCGTGATCCCTTACTTTGAACGCTTTATGGCACGTTTTCCCAACGTGCGTGCGCTGGCAGAAGCGCCGCTGGACGAAGTGCTGCACCTGTGGACCGGCCTGGGTTACTACGCCCGTGCTCGCAACCTGCACAAGGCCGCGCAGACTATTGTCGCACAGCACGGCGGCGAGTTCCCGACAACCTTTGAAGAAATCCACGCCTTGCCCGGCATTGGCCGCTCAACGGCCGGTGCGGTACTGTCATTGGCACTCGGCCAGCATTACCCGATCCTCGACGGCAACGTGAAACGCGTGTTGGCTCGCTGCTATGCAATCGAAGGCTGGCCGGGCAAAAAAGAGGTCGAAAACCGGCTGTGGCAGATCAGTGAAGACGTCACCCCGGCGCAGGGCGTCGGCCAGTTCAATCAGGCGATGATGGACCTGGGGGCGATGGTCTGCACCCGCTCCAAACCCAAGTGCGAGCTGTGCCCGCTCAACCTCGGCTGCATCGCCTATGCCCATCACAGTTGGGCGAAATACCCCGGCAAAAAGCCCAAGCAGATGCTGCCGGAAAAAACCGCCTACTTTTTATTGCTGCAACACGGCGAACGAGCCTGGCTGGAACAGCGTCCGGCCGTCGGCTTATGGGGCGGTCTGTTCTGCTTCCCGCAGTTCGGCGAACGCGAAGAGATGGAACTCTGGCTGCAACAACGCGGTCTGAACAACAATCGCCAACAGCAGTTGACCGCATTTCGTCATACTTTCAGTCATTTCCATCTCGATATCGTGCCGATATGGTTGGAAATGAACGACGCAGCGGCCAGCATGGATGAGGGCGCCGGTCTCTGGTATAACTTGGCGCAGCCGCCATCGGTCGGGCTGGCAGCGCCGGTTGACCGCCTGTTACAACAGTTGGCAAAACAGTCCCCGCGCCAACAGGGTTTATTTGGCGATAGAGCCATTGATGAGGAATTAGCATGAGCAGAACCATTTTTTGTACCTTCCTGCAGCGCGACGCCGAAGGGCAGGATTTCCAGCTTTATCCAGGGGAAGTCGGCAAACGCATCTATAACGAGATCTCGAAGGAAGCCTGGGCAGAATGGATGAAAAAACAAACCATGCTGATCAACGAGAAAAAACTGAACATGATGAACGTTGATGACCGCAAACTGCTGGAAGGAGAGATGATCAAGTTCCTGTTTGAAGGGCACGACGTGCACATCGAAGGCTATACGCCACCAAGCGAATAACGCTGTTGGGGCCAGGCGCTGGCCCTCTTCAACACTTCCCGTATACGGCTTTAAGATGAAGAAAATTTTAGCTCTGCTAGTGATAGCGCCTTTGCTGATTTCCTGTTCCGGCAAAAAAAATACTGAAGTCAACGAAGCCCTGGTCAAAGACACCAACGGCTTTGAGATCCTGATGGGCCAATTCGCCCACAACATCGAGAATATCTGGGGTCTGAACGAAGTTCTGATCGCCGGGCCAAAAGATTACGTTAAATACACTGACCAGTATCAGACTCGTAGCCACATCAACTTTGATTCTGGTGCCATCACCATTGAAACCATCGCCACCACCGATCCTGCCGCCCACCTGCGCCAGGCGATTATCAGCACCTTGCTGATGGGGGACGATCCGGGTTCTATCGATCTGTATTCCGACGTCAACGATATCCAGATCAGTAAAGAGCCGTTCCTGTACGGCCAGGTGCTGGATAACAAAGGCGCACCAATCCGTTGGGAATGGCGTGCAGCGCATTTCGCCGACTATCTGGTGCAGACCAAACTGCAAAAACGCACCTCCGGCCTGCACGTGATTTACTCGGTCACCATTCAACTGGTACCGAACCACCTGGACAAGCGTGCGCATAAATACCTGCCGATGGTCCGCAAGGCGTCCGAGAAGTACGGGGTGGAAGAATCACTGATCCTGGCGATTATGCAGACCGAATCGAGCTTTAACCCCTATGCGGTGAGCGGTTCGGATGCGTTGGGCCTGATGCAGGTGGTACAACACACCGCCGGTAAGGACGTGTTCCAGATGCGTGGCAAATGGGGCAAACCAAGCCGCAGTTACCTGTTCGATCCGGAGAACAACATCGACACCGGTACCGCCTATCTGGCCATATTGCAGAACAACTATTTGGGCGGCATCCAGAACCCAACCTCGCGTCGCTACGCGGTAATCACCGCCTATAACGGCGGGGCAGGCAGTGTGCTAAGAGTGTTCTCCAGCGACAGAACCCGCGCGGTCGGCATCATCAACGGCATGCAACCGGGCGACGTCTACCAGACGTTGACTACCAAGCATCCGGCCAGTGAATCGCGCCGCTATCTGGTGAAGGTGAACAACGCGCAGAAGAGCTATCGACGCCGTTAATCACCCGGTCAGGGCGGTCTTTCCCGTCGCCCTGACCACCAGCATCCCTAAGCAATACTGTAGCCATTACGGCCAAGCTCCTTGGCGCGGTACAGAGCCTGATCGGCTGCTGCCAGCAGTTGTTCACGGTTCTGTCCCGGCTGCCATTGCGCTACCCCCTGGCTGACCGTCACCCATTGCGCCACCTCAGAAGCCGCATGCGGCATCGCCAGACCGGCAAGCAAACCTTCAATCCTCTTCGCCACCTGCACGGCTTCGCCTGCGTCGGATTTTGGCAGCAGAATAATAAACTCCTCACCGCCGTAGCGGGCCACCAGATCCTGCGAACGCCGGGTGGCACTCTCCAGGCAGGTAGCCAAGCGAGTCAGGCACTCGTCCCCCTGCTGATGGCCATAGTGGTCGTTGTATTTTTTGAAAAAATCGACGTCCAGCAGGATCAGGGAAAACGGCGCCTGCAGGGTTGATTCCCGCAACAGAACCGCATCAAAGTAGTTGTCGAAGTAGCGGCGGTTGGCAATGCCGGTCAACGGATCGCGGTTGGCCAGCTTGCTCAGGCGTTCAATCAGCTGCTTATTTTCCAGCTCGCGCTCGATCGCCAGTTGGAACCACTGCTCCAGCCGGCTCCGCGCCGAATAAATCAAAAACAGCATCAGCGCATAGGAGATCAGGTTCACCAGTGAAAATGCGCTGTTGATGAAGATATTTTCGGCAATCGCCACCAGCAGCACCGGAATGCTGAACAGGAAAAATAGCCGCGGGGACAGATAAAAAGCGATCAGAGAAGAAAACAGCAGGCCGAGGGTTAGCGGGTAAAGCAGATTAATACTGTCGTTGACGATCAGATGGTGAAAAACGCCGCACCAACACAGGGCCAACAACAAAATACAAACCACCCCGCCACGCCAGGCGGCCTGTTCACCTCGGGCGGCCAACTGACGCAACGCAACAAAAGACAGAGCAGACACCAATACTACGCCGCAGATAGCCGGTGCGCCACGTAACAAAGAAATCAGAGAGTGCTCGCCAAATGCTTGGGCACGCTGAAACAGCAGATAAAGCGCCAGCAGCACATTAACCAATAAGAACCAGTTAAAATTACGTAGCGTCGAACGTCGCTTCTCTCTACCGACCCACTCGAGATTACCCTCTTCTTTCATCATCTTATTCCGCTACTGGACACTTTTACCTAAAGGTAGCGCCAGCACTCGGCTTTGTCATCCCGAGCCGGGATGATTTAAAAGCGGCCGTTGCGGGCCGCTCAAGACTATTGCTTGATCATATAACCGAAGATACGTTTCCAGCCGTGATCCTTTTTCTCGATATACACGCCCTGCAGCTCCGGCGAGAAGCCCGGCAGCCGGTTGATACCCTCTTCCAGCGCCAGGAAGTAACGCTGCACCGCCCCGCCCCATACTTCCCCCGGCACCACGCACAACACGCCCGGTGGGTAAGGCAGCGCGCCCTCCGCCGCAATGCGCCCTTCCGCCTGGCCAATCGGCACCAGTTCAACGTTGTCGCGGATAAACTCCACGTTGGCATCCTGTGGGTTCATCATCACCTGCGGGAAATGGCGCTGGCGGAACATTTCTTTCTGCAACTGTTTGACGTCAAAGCTGACGTACAGGTCATGCATTTCCTGGCACAATTGGCGAAGGGTATAGCCGCGATAGCGCTGTTCATTCTTGCGATACACCGTTGGCAGCACCACGCTCAGCGGCGCGTCTTCTTCCACATAGCGTTCGAACTGCACCAGCATATCCACCAACTGCTCCATCTTGGCCGGGTTTTCCGCCGGGGTCAGCAGGAACAGGATCGAGTTAAGATCGCATTTCTCCGGCACTATGCCGTTCTCACGCAAGAAGTTGGCCAGAATAGTCGCCGGTACGCCAAACTCGGTGTACTGCCCGGTAGCCGCGTCGATACCCGGCGTCGTCAGCAGCAGTTTGCACGGGTCGACCAGATACTGATCCTGCGCGTAACCTTCAAAACCGTGCCATTTTTCATCCGGCACAAAGTTGAAGAAACGCGCGTCGTTGGCGATCAGATCGGTGTCGTAATCCTGCCAATTTTTACCCGCCACCTGCGGCGGGATAAACGGCCTGAGCTGCGAGCAGCGTTCCAGCAGTTGCTTGCGCGTCTCGATACCCAGTTTCACGCAGTCCAGCCACATGCGACGACCGGCAGCCCCGGCATGCATCTTGGCGTTAACGTCCAGCGCGGCAAACAGTGGGTAGAACGGGCTGGTAGAGGCGTGCAGCATGAAAGCATTGTTAAGGTGCTTGTGGTTGCAGTGGCGCTTCTGGCCCTTGATGTGGTCGTCTTTCTTGTGGATTTGCGAAGTCTGCGAGAAACCGGCCTGTTGTTTATGCACCGACTGGGTAACAAAGATGCCCGGATCCAGCTCATCCAGCTCCAGCAACAGCGGCGAGCACTCTTTCAGCATCGGGATAAAGCCTTCGTACCCCACCCAGGCAGAGTCAAACAGAATGTAGTCACACAGGTGGCCGATGGTGTCGATCACCTGACGGGCGTTATAGATGGTGCCGTCGTAGGTACCGAGCTGAATAATCGCCAGGCGGAACGGACGTGCCGCATTCGCCTTTTCAGGCGCCACTTCGCGGATTTGCTCGCGCAGGTAACGCTCATCAAAGCAGCGCGAATCAATGCCGCCGATGAAACCAAACGGGTTACGCGCGGTTTCCAGATAGACCGGCGTTGCCCCGGCCTGGATCAGTGCACCGTGGTGGTTGGACTTGTGGTTGTTGCGATCGAACAACACCAAATCACCGCGTGTCAGCAAAGCATTGGTCACGACCTTATTGGCGGCAGAGGTACCATTAAGCACGAAATAGGTTTTATCGGCGTTGAATACCCGGGCCGCATGCTTTTGCGCATCCTTGGCCGAGCCTTCGTGGATCAATAAATCGCCCAGCTTAACGTCGGCGTTGCACATGTCGGAACGAAAAAGCGTTTCACCGTAGAACTCAAAAAACTTCCGGCCGGCCGGGTGCTTGCGGAAAAACTCGCCGCCCTGATGGCCCGGGCAGGCAAAGGTTGAGTTTTCCATTTCCACATAGGTTTTCAGCGTCTTGAAAAACGGCGGCAGCAGCGCCTGCTCGTAGGCATCGGCGGCGGCTTCGAGCTGTGCCATATAGAACGCCTTGCTGGCGCCTTCCAGCGCAAAAACACCGCTGATCAACGGCAGGTAGTCCGGAGAGAGATGCTCGTCCCCTGCCACCGCCACAAAGGTCGGGATCTCGAACCCGGTCGCTTTGAGCTGCGCCAGATGACCTGCGTTGACGTCATCAACCGACACCACTAACGCGGCCACGTCGGTGTAGTCCGTTTGCTCGATGCGGACGACCTGGCGCAGTGTTTCAATGGTGGCAACCAAACTGGCGCTGGTGGCTATTTTCAATTCTTTCATTGTGCTAACTCTCAAACGGTTAAGGATGAGGTGGTGCCACGGGGCACGGTGATGGGATAACAAAAATTATCCCGGCAAATTGATGTCCGGCGTTAGCGCATAAAGCGCAAGCGTGACCGGCTGACTCTCTTAAGATTATCAGGTAACTATCGGGGACTGGTATCGGCAGCGTCCGATAGACATCAGTAAAAGCAGAGCCGCAGCTCTATTTTTAATAATGCCTAACAGCGAGCATCAGATAGCCTTACCGCATGGCAGGCTGGGCGTTTTTGACGGATTGCGTTCGGGAAGGGTAACGGTTGAGTAACGGCATCATTTGATGTCTGGTGCGCAGTGACGCTTGAGTAACAAAACCAGTCATGCCTGCAACCCTCTGACTTAAATGAGCGGGAACGCCGCTAGGGGACGTAGAGTGCCAAAATTTGCGCAATGATTGCATGTTTTTTTATGAGGTTCAAGTGGCAATCATGCTGCTTTGATTACGAAGGATTAACGAGTAACATATTGTTAATTAAACAATTAAAATAAAACACAGAAAAATCAAAACGGTATAAATAGACGATTTTTTTGCATATCTATCACCAAACAACACCACTGGCTCTCACCTGCCCCACCTGCCATTGCATGAAAATAGAGCAACCGATCGGCTTTGTGACAGAAAGCGATTGACGATTTCCGGCCAATAGGGTTAAATGCGCCCCGTTGCCCGGATAGCTCAGTCGGTAGAGCAGGGGATTGAAAATCCCCGTGTCCTTGGTTCGATTCCGAGTCCGGGCACCATATTTAGAAGAACCCGCCTATGGCGGGTTTTTTGCTTTCTGGCGTAAGGACTCTTCATCGAACACGTTCGATTATTCGGCCAAAGGCCTCACCCTGCGGGCCAACGCTGAAGCGTTGTTCAACCCGGCGCAAGCGCCGGTTGTCCGAGTCCGGGCATCCTAACGGCGCCCGATACTGGCGACTCCGTTATCGATTTCTGGGAAAGGGAAAAAACCTCGCCCACGGCGTGTATCCCGAAGTGTCATTATCTGAAGCCTGATCAAAACGTGATGAAGCCAGAAAGCTCATTGCAGAAAGCATCGATCCTTGTGAACAAAACGGGTGAAGAAGCCAGTCCCCGATGTTGCGAAAACATTTGAAACTATCGCCCGTCAGTTCGTTAGCCAGAGCCTGCAACTGTTTTCGTCCATAAATTCACCTTCATCTGAAGGTGAATTGAACATATCAAAATCAGGCAATTACACATATTGATGTACAGCCAAATTCCGCATATCTTCCCTACAAATAAGGTTAGAAAAGGCGATCTATTGTTAAAAGCGCCTTAAGTTTGTTGGCATTCACCTCACCAGAAGTGACTGGGACAAAGTACTGTAACTGCCACTTTTGCGTTGTGATAGCTTGTTTTACAATAGGTTTAACCCAAGGGGCATAAACGCGGATAGCTCTTTTTCCCTCTTTCCCCTTAACTGACATGACCCCTTTTTTCGCCAGCGCATGTCTGTTGAATATAAAGAATCCTCGATGAGTATGATCAAAAACGCTCACCAATACGAACTCAATTCCATCGTCAAAATCGATGGGCATAATCTCATCTTGTATATGCGGTCTTTTCCACATAGTAACAAATTGCCCGAGCTTAGTTGGAGTCGTATTGGCGACACGGAATAATGCTCGCTTGCCTTCCACCTCAAACTGACAGGCGCCATATTCGCTGCTCTCAGATTCTCGCTGGGGTTCCGAGATGCGAATTCCGGCAGGCAATAATACATCGTTTATTATGTCAGAAAGTTGAACCGGAATTTTCCCTTTCGCCGGATCGGCAAACCAAACACCCTCAATGTCTTTACTACTTCCCAACATATTTTATTTCCTTATTTAGTATCAGAGACTCTCTCGCCAATAATATTGTATATTCCCTGCTTGCTCAGAAAGATGCGCACAGAATAAAAACCTGCTCGTAACACTACCACAGTCGCATACAACCTGACTGTGACCGTAAACATGGATATCGGGCTAAAGAATAGGATCTGCTCCGCCAGTTTTTCAGAAACCAACACCGGGAAGATATATTTGAACTCCTCAGGGACAAAGTTCGGTAACAGTTTTGATGACGGTAAAAATGCGAAAAAGAAATGACGACATCATTTCTTGTAATGCTAATATCCCCTTTTTCTCATAAACCGAATCCAGCATGCCATCCTCTTATCGTCGCTTTCTCACCCTTGTTATCATACTGGTTATCGGCGTGGGCTCACCTATGCTGGCGCAGGCCAGGCCCGATCTGGAACGTAAGATTGGCGTGACCGTCGCCGATACGAGTTCGCCTGATTACCAGTTCAGTGACCTGCCGATCACTTCGGCGGACGGCCAACGCCGTTATCGCATTCGCATAGCGCAACCGCGTATTGCCCCGCCGACGGCCGGCTATCCGGTGGTATACCTGCTGGACGGTAATGCGGTGCTGATGGAATTGAATGCCAGCTTATTGGCCCGGCTTGCAGCGCAAAAACAGCCGCCGGTATTGGTGCTGCTCAGTTATGACAATGATTTACGTATCGATGCCAAAGGCCGCAGCCAAGATTACACGCCGGCCAATGGCGGAGCGGATGCCTTTCTGAAATTGATCGAAAGCCAGATTAAACCGGCAGTGGCGGCGAAGGTGGCCATTAACTCTCAACGGCAAACGCTGTGGGGGCACTCTTATGGCGGTCTGTTCGTTCTGCATACTCTGTTAACCCAGCCAACCGCATTCCAAAATTACGTCGCCGTCGAACCTTCACTGTGGTGGGGAAAGGGCTTTATTCTGCAGGAAGCACAGCGGGTTATTGAACGGCATCCCGCCATCTCCGCCCATCTGTGGCTGTGGACCGGCGGCGGTGAGAAAATGCGTAGTGCGCCGCCCAATATCAAACAGCAACCTCTCCCCGCCGATGCCGCTCAGCGTCTGGCCGAACGGCTGGCGACGCTGAACGGGCTTAAGGTAGATTTCCGGGAATGGCCAGGCCTGGATCACGGTGCCATGTTCAATGCGGCCATCGCTCCGGCATTGGATAAGGTAGCAGCAGGCGACTGAATAACGCCATGCCGCTAATCTGGCGATGATCTTAATTTTCTGTTTACGAAGAAGTTTTATTATCTACTTATCGAAAACAAACGAAATATGGTCATCGTCCAGATACTTGATCTCAACCTCACAGCCTTTCTGGACCTTTGAAGAGTAAAAGGCGGGAATGGTTTCCTTGCCTTCTACCTGCTTGGTCATCCCCTTTTCATGCCATGAAAGGCGGTATTTTATGTTGGTGCTCCCGTTATCATTTGAACTGATGTAATGGACCTCCTCCACCCGAGCCTGAATATCCCGCCCCAGTGTCTGGATTTTATGGTCACGGTTAAACAGATAAACAATATAGGCAATGACGCCTACTGTAAGAATCACTGAAATAATAATCGCAAACTTCATCGATTCGTCCCTTAGCCGAACATGGTCAGACCGTTAAATGATGACATTATCTTCCCGACATGAGCCATCGCATCGATAAAAGCTACACGCCCCTCGGTGGTGGTAAGATCAAAGGCTGTCTTATCAAATTTCATATTGGTCAACCCGAGCTTGCCGCTCGCAGTCACGCTCATAGAATAGCCTTCCGTAACAATTTTCGCCGCCGTGAAATCAAAGGAAAACATGGAAGCGGACTCTTTATGATCTTTGTATTCAAAAGCATGCGGCGTCTTGATGCTCACTTTTTCCGCACTGTCGATGGTGATCATTTTCGGTGAGGTGATGGATACCCCGCCTTGCACCGTCTGCTTCCAACTGCCCAGGATGTCCGTCTTGGCATCCTTGGTGATGGTTTGTACCCGTCCCCCCAAGATTTCGTCAGTAACGTCCTGGGTGACGATATTATGGCGTTTCCCCGTGACCTTGTCATAGCGATCCCCGGTGAGGAAGGAGTCCATGCCTGCGTCATAAGTGCGGGTTACCTTGCCGGTAACATATTGATTTTCTGTGCCGTCCGTATCGATGCTCCGCTTTCCCTTAATGGTTAGCGTTTCTCCGCCGCTGGTAATATCCGACGTCCGGCCATTGGTGATAGTGACCTTTTCGCCGTCCTTAAAGGTTTTGGTTTCCGGTTTGTCGACCGTCGTGGTGCGCATACCGTGGAATTGGAAGATAGCGTTACCGAACACCTCATCCTTCTGATCTTTTTGGATGGTGGTGGTGCGATTGCCGTCCACGGTCACCGTTTTATCGTTCTCCACCGAAATATTCATATCTTTTTCGGCATGCAGCTGCACCATCTCCGAGCCCGCCTTATCTTCGAAGAACAGGTGGCTGGAATTGTCACTGTGGCCGTCTTTGGAGCGCGTCATAAAGCCCATCATGGTCGCACCGGCGGGCAGCGTCCACGGCGGCATACAGGCTTCGTTATACACCCGGCCGGTGACCATCGGGCGGTCCGGATCGCCATTGATAAAATCAATCACCACTTCATCCCCCACTCGCGGGATCTGTACGCCGCCGAAGCCCTGGCCTGCCCAGGCGCTGGACACTCGCACCCAGCAGGAACTGCTTTCATCCCCTTTCGCCAGACGATCCCAGTGGAATTTCACCTTCACCCGACCGTATTTATCGGTCCAGATCGACTCTCCCTGCGGCCCCACCACCCGGGCCGTTTGCGGGCCATGGGTCCGCGGCCACGGGGTACGCTGCGCTGAGCGGAACGACGTGCTCGCCGGGATCACCACAAAATCGGTGCGATGCACCGCCTCTTCGCCCCCGCTGGCGTAGCTGTTCTCTTCAAAATCGTAACACGCACTCAGCACCAGATACTCTCCGCCGTCACTGGCAAACGGCGGGTTGAGCAGTGCAAAGGTACACCCCGGTACGATGCCCAGCGCGGTAGCCGTTGCGTCGATGCGCTGATGCTCCGCCTGCCACTCCTCCTGGCGCACCCGGGCGTAAGTTTCGCCGTGGCTGTGCTCCACGAAGTGCCCAGGCCAGTCGTAGTAGTCAATCTGGCCCGGTGAGGGTGAGGTTGGGTTCTGTCGCGCCTGGAACAGCCATGCGTTGGGCTTGCGGAAATCGTAGTCGTCGATGCTGTAGATCCCCGGCGTCACCCGCTCGGATATCGCCCACTGGCCGATCCCCTCTTCGCTGGTGCTGCCACCGGAAGGCGTAGCGTGGTAAGGAATGGCCTCATAACCGCTAAACGGCTGGTGCTGCTGAGAGGCGTCGTACAGCACCATGGTGTGTTTACCCGACTCGTGGCGGAAAAAGAAATAAATGCCTTCCAGCTCCATCAGACGCGAAATAAAGTCGTAGCTGCTCTCCTGGTACTGCACGCAATATTCCCAATTGCGGTAGTTACCGGTGAGCTGGTTCTCCATCTGCACGCCATATTCGTCGAGCACCGTTTTGATGATGTCCGGCACCCGCTGGTTCTGGAATATCCGTTGGTTGCGGTCCCGCTTCAGCGGCCACAGGTCCGACTCCATGGTCAGCGTGTAAACCACGTAGCGCTCACCATTAATATCCGCACTATGAACGTTGACCCTGGTGATTTTTCCGTTGAGATAGCGTGGCGCAGCAAGCAGCCCCTGAGTAGGGATAGTCAGGGTAATCGGCTGGCCAAGCATGGCCCTGCGGTCCAGGCGGGCGTTGGTGCTGAGCATCGTCACGCTCAATTCAAATGAGCGTGAAACCACTTCCTCTCCGCTAAGTTTCCAGAACTTCAGCGTTCCCTCACCCGCAGGCGTTGTTGCCGTGATACGGTCAAACATAGCTTCTTACCCCTGTAACTAAGACTGCGTTATGCCGCTCTGCCACTCATGGTGCCAGCATCAGTACTTTGAACTGGCTGGGTACCGCACGTATCCCCACGGCATTGGTTGAATTCTGCAGGCTGACGCTGGTCAGGCGCGTCGCCGGAGTGCCTTTGAGCAGCACGGTGAAGGAACCGGTGAGATGCCGCGACGGCCCCATCACGGTGCCTGACGCCACGCCGGTGGCAACACCGGGATTATCCCCGTTGGTCAGCGGCGTCACCGTGGCCATGTTGTGGGCAGGCATGCCCATAAACAGAATATTCAGCGCGTTGGGGACCGCCGTTGGCCCAAGCGCGATATCCGGATAAGGTATCGGCGTTGGGGTCGGCATCGGCGTCATGCAGACGTCGGGAAAGGCCAAATCGGTGCCCATCAGTTGACAGTTGGCAAACATCGCGGCCTCCTCAGCCCATATGGATCTGTTCGGCATCCACTTTGGTGATTGCCTTCGAAGTAATAACGGTATTTTGCGCATGCAGACGCGCATAATCTTCAGCCTGCATATCCAGTTGGCCGGCGCGTACCTGCTCCGTCTGGCGCGTAGTGCGCAGCAGGTTATGGCTCACCTGGGTGATGGTTTGCCAGATTGACTCGCTGTGCTTGCCCACCATGCGCGAAAGGCTTACCCAGGCGGAAAGCTTATCGCCGCTGTACTGCATTTCGCTGATATGGCAGTCGCCCTGGCTGGCGCTGACGCGTAACGCTTCGCTGCTGAGGCTGATTTCGCCGCTGCTGCGGATATGCAGATCGCCCGGTACGCTCAGTTCGGCCATTTCCGGGTTGGCGCGCTCCAGTACCGCCAGCAGCCACACCTGATTATCCACGCTGGTGATAAGCACCAGATCCCCGGTCTGAGGAGCAATAACGCAGCTGGTAGCACGCCGGCAGTGCCAGCCGCGCCCTTCACTCTCCACGCTCAGGCTGCCGTTGGAAAAGCAGTGGGTCACCACCCCCGCACTCTGTAGTGGCGGTGCTGCCGCTTGTAGCAGTTTGTGATTGATATTGTTCATCTTCTCTCCTTAACGGCGGCTCTGATGCTGAAGGCTCCAGGCCTCCGCAGCCAGTAACTCTTCGTCATACTCAAGGATGCCCCGGCGATCGGAAAAGTGGGCTCCCTCCTGCTGCGCCCGATGGAACCGGGTGCGGGAAAATGTGGCACTGCGGAAATCGGCCCGGCGTAAATCAGCATGGGTGAAATCGCTGTAGGTCAGATCGCACAGGGCAAAGTTGCTGTCTTCGGCCTTCACCTGCTGCAAAATGCTCTGGAACAGGCGGCTGTGGCTAAAATCGGCCTGTTGTAACCTGGCACCGATAAACAACGCCTGATCAAACAAACTGCCCTGACAGTTGGCTCCGCTAAGGTCCGCACTCATAAACAGCGCCTGGCTGGCGTTCACCTTACGGAGTTGAGCTTTTCTCAGCGAAGCGCCTTTGAAATTGCACTGCGTCAGCTGCGCCCCGTTAAAATCGACCGCGTCGAGCTGATTATCGGTAAACTGACAGCCGCTAAAGCGCTGCTGGGCATAGTTTTTTCCACGCTGATCGCAGTTGAAAAAGACCGTACGGTCGAATTGGCTGTGGCCCAAACGGGTCGTGCGCAAGTCAATATTGAAAAAGGTCGTCAGCAGGCACTGGCACTGTTCCAGTTGCGCCTCATCCAGCGAGCTCTCGAAGAAGGTAGTACGTTCCAGCGTGGACTGGTTGAAGGTGCTGCCGGATAGCGGGCTGCGCATGAATTGGCAAGCGTCGAACCTGCTGCGGGAGAAATCGCCGTTGCCAAGCTCGCAATGATTAAAGATGCACTGCGCCATTAGCGTGTCGCAGGCGCTGATTGCCGTCATTTCACAATCGTTAAACACGCTCTGTTGCATGCGGGCACCGCTCAGCGTCCCCCCATTCAACAGACACTCATTAAATACCGTTTCATGTAAATTGGCCGCCTGCAGGTTCGCCCCCAGCAGTGAGACATCCTGAAAAATTCCGCCGGACAGGTCGCATCCTTGCAGCTCGAGACCATCGAGGTTGCAGGCGTTAATCATCTCGCCATTTTTTATTTTCTGCTGTAGCTCTGCCGCGCTCAGCGTCGTCATGACAGTTCCTCATCCCGCTTCGGCAGCGTCTTCACCCGGCTGGTATAGGCGTTGTCCAGCCGCGTCTCCATATTAATAAAGGATTGTGACAGATCGGCGCGGAACAGATTGGCAGCGGTAAAGTCCGCGTCACCCAGTTGGGTTTTCTGCATCAGTGCGCCCATCAGGTTGGCTCCGGTGAAATTGACCTGACGGAAATCAGTGCGGATCAACAGGCTCCCGACCAGGTTGGCGCGGGTGAAATTCGCCCTCTGACAGTCCGCCTCGCTGAGATCGCTGTTCTCCACCTTCGCCAACGTAAAGTTCGCCTGCGTAAGCAAAGCCTGGCGCAGGTTACTTTCTTTCAGCGTTGCTTCGCTAAAGTCCGCGCCGCTTAAGTCACTCTCCATTACGGCCGCGCAGGTCAGCAGGTTGGCCGCTTTAAACTGGGCGTACGGCAGTTTGCTCTCCACCCAGTTACAGCTCTCAAGCCACGCACCGTTGAAGACCGCAGCCTGCAACTCGCACTGTTGGAAGACGGTCTTACGCAGCCTGGCCTCGCTGAAATCGAGCTGCGGCAGCGTTAAATTCATAACGATACACTCCTCCAGCTCGGCACGGTGGAAACGACAATGGCTAATACCGACCTGGCGCAGCAACAGCGTTTTTAGCGTGGCACGGCTGAAGTCACAGTCTTCAAACAGGGCGTCTTCCAGTTGGGTTTCCGTCAGGTTGGCACCGCTAAAATCGCTCTGTCGGCACTGGGCCAACGCCAGGCTGGCTTTGGTCAGATTGCATTCACGCAGCGAACTGTTGCGCAAATCGGTTCGCGCCAGCATCGCCTCGCTAAAATCAGCGCCGTCCAACTGGCAACCGCTGAGATCGGCGCTTTCCAGCAACGCCTTACGGAAATTAGCGCCGCGAAAATCCATGCCGGAGAGATCCGCGCCGGTGAAATCCAACTCGCTAAAGTCCCCTCCGCACGCCATGGTGTTCGAAGCGCGCTGGCGAATAATCCGGGCAATATCCCCCGTCATGCGTTGCGCCGGCGGTTGATGCTGGGCCGCCATCAGATACATCTGGTGCAGCGACTCGCGGCTCTGCGCCAATTTCTTCGCCGTCATGCTGTCCGCATGTTGATGCAGCATCTCCTGCATACGGTGCATTGATTCCGGGCCACGCGGCCGCGAGTCCTGTTTGGCACCCTGGCGGGCTTCCACTTCAGCCTGGCGCGCCTCGGCCTGCGCTTTCATCTCCTCAGCCTGGCGCTCCAGTCGTTCGACAAACTCCGGCAGTTCATCCAGCCTCGGCATCTCTGGCTGCGACATATCCGCCAGTAGCTCGTTAACATCCCGCCCTTCAGCCTCAAGCCTGGCGCGGTGCTGTTCGCGTATTTTACTTACCCGGTTTTGCATATTGTTTTGCATCGGGCTTTCTGTTTGCTGCATTTCGCTGTCAATCCAGGGACCGATAAGCTCTTCCGGCAACAGATCTTTTTCACGGAAGGCAAACAGCGCCCCCTTCCCTTTATCCAGCCGCTGGGCCAACACCTTGCGATAGTGATTGGCCGAACGAGCGGCGCCGTTTTTCTCCAGCGCCGGCATCAGTTGCAGCACATCCGCCGCATCATCCTCGTTAATGCGGCAACTGCCCTGCCAGATCAGCATCATCTGTTGCCGATGCGGGAAGAACCAGACCGTGGTGGCACGCAACCTAATCTCTTCAAACAGCGTTTCATCCCCACGCTGACGATTGATAAAACAGCGCGCCCGCCATGGCGGCAGTTTGCCCGACTGTAGCGGTTTTTCCGGATGCATATTCCAAATGCGCCACTCGGCCTCAGGCGGCAGCTCATCTTGTTCCGGCCACCATTGATCCGGGCTGGCGGCATTGAATACACGCCAGTCGGCGTCGCGGGCCAGGCCTGGAAAGTCATTCTTCAGCCAGTTGGCGTCATAGGCTTTGCCCATGCGCTTAAAACGACGCGGCCAGGTCATGTCCAGCGGCCCAAAACTTACCGGCTCGGGCTGCTGCCGCGGTGAGGTCATACGTTGATGTAGCGGTTCGATATTCGGCAGGCGACGATAAGCCGCGCCGTTGTGCTGCTCTTCCACGGCGCCAATACCATGAGGATTCTCTTCGTATCCTGCGCCGCCAAAAGCACGGCTCCAGTCAAGGCGCATCGACTCAAAATTGCGTGGCGGGGTCGGCTGCGAACCAGACCAGAAACGATCGCCAAAAGCCACCAGGGTTTTGCTGAGGCTGCCCACGTCAATGCGCACTGCGCAGCTGTTTTTTTCCTTCTGATGACGGGTATAAGCATTACCCGTCGCCAGAAATTCAGCCCGGACTTTCGGAATGGCCACATCAATGACGCCGCCACTGGTTTGCAGTTCTTCCGCCGCCAGTTGCCATAATTCCACTTCCGGACGCAACTGGGGCGTCGTACCCATATCCAGCAGTGCCATCACAGAAACGCCGAGATAATTTTTACCCTGCTGGCGGAAAGGTCGATTTAATACGCTCAGACGCAGCGGCTTAATAATCTTCATATAATGCGCCTTTAGGCAGCCAGTTAATGAACGCGCTTAAAAAGGGGGATAATACATCTGTCTAGGTTTTCTATCGCATTAACCTAATCAGTGCAAGATGGATGTTAGAAACAATTATTCCCCAATGTCAGAGAATAAAAGACAGCCACTGCGCCAGGCGCCCTCAGGCCAAGCGCCAGCGGGGCTAACGCCTTATGGCGCTCGGCCCTTGTCGCAAATAGGCGGGGACTGGCAAATCCAGAATTAAGATTATTCCTAATTAGCGGTGTTAAACTGATATTTTTTTGCATTAACCCAAAGTGGCTTCTATTACTAATAAGCGTCATTCCCTTATATTATCAATATAAGGTGGTGTTCCATGGATATTGATATAGATTTTAAACTGGAAGGCGTGGAGGAAAAGCAAAGGATTGAATCACACATCGTTCAGCCCTGATTGATAAAGTCATACAGGTTATTTTTAAATACGGCGAGCTGAATTGATCCGTCGGTGTTATCCCCGTATTAAAACAATACAATAGCCTCAACCTCCTCTGCCCCCCCTCTGACAAGCCGCCGCCAAGACCCTGCACTCTGTCGACCGACGGTCGACGACGCACAGCAGCAAATTTCAACGCAGATTCATCGGAAGGCTGAAGATAGCGGCTCCCCTTTGGCAAGTTGACTTGCTCTACCGGTGGAGCCTGAAAGGCTAATGTATTTCCTGGATGGGGCCCTGGTGAGGCACAATAGGAATAGATTGACTGAGCAAGGCTAACGGCTATTTATTACCACGTATTACGCTATTTTCTAGCCTCGTCACAGTTAATATAAACGTTTGGCCCCCTGACGGGAACGGGTGAAAAACACCCTTGAAATACATTACGAAAAGTGATAGTTAAAGCCGTTGGCAAGCCCCAAATTAGTTGCCATAAGACATTATTATCACAGGGAATCATATCACATCCATGAAAATCAATATTACCGACCAGCCAAATCCGCAGGATGAAGAGTTCGTTATCGACAGCCTTTGGGCTCATAATGAAAAAACCGAACACGTTGATATCCACCCCTTGTTCCTGACCGTGACCGATGAGCAAGGTAAAATCGTTGCCGGGCTGGTGGCCAGAACCTGGTGGGGCGGGCTTGAAGTGCAATATCTTTGGGTCAGCGACCAGCATCGTAAAAGCGGCTATGGCCGTCAACTGATGCTCCAGGCAGAAGAAGAGGCCAGGAAGCGCGGCTGCCACATGGCCTATGTCGATACCTTCGACTTCCAGGCCCGCGGCTTTTACGAAAAATTGGGCTATCAGCTGTACGGCAACCTGGGCGGCTATGCCAAGAAGCATACGCGCCACTACCTGGCAAAAGAGATTTAATCCGGTTGTCATCGGAGAGGTCAGAATGGATTCGTCCGATAAAAATAATGAATTTTATTTGAAAGGTCTGATTGCCATGATGGAGCACTTAAGTGAGCCATGGGGCATTAAGGATCTGGCATCCCGTCATATTTATATGAACCACGCCGCCTACCTCTATACCAATACGCCGCTTGATTTTGATGTAGCCGGTAAGCTGGACGACGAGTTTCCCGCCGACTGGGCCGAATGCGCGGCCGATTTTGTCGAACATGACAAAATGACAGAGGTCTCGCGGGAGCGGGTTGCGGTGATAGAAACGCATTATTGGTACGGGAAAGACAGTCTGACCCCGTTTATCAGCGAAAAACTGCCGATCTACAACGATAAAAAAGAAGTGGTTGGGGTGATGTGGAACGCCAAACCGCTCAACACCTTATCTCCGCTGAAATTTATCAATCAACAAAAACCCAGCGTTCTGACCACAGAAACCAATAGCACTATTTTCACCCGAGCCGAACTTGACGTGATATTTTTAATGTTGCAACGGCTGTCGGTGAAAGAGATCGCCAAAATATACAATATCAGCAATAAAACCATAGAAAACAGAATATATAACATCTATCAAAAATCTGACGTCCATACACAGCAGCAGTTTGAAGAATTTTGCAAATATGCGCATCTGGACAATTACATTCCCGATCGCCTGATAGCTAAAGGCATTCAGTTTATTTAATAGCAAGGAATACCTCACCGTGATCAAAATTGAAGACTATCCGTTAACCCGGGTACCTCAGGATAAAAGAGTCTCGTTTTTAAGCGTGGCCATTGTGCATATGGGCATGCTGACCGCACTGGATCAGTTTATGCTCGGCGCCGTATTGGGCCACTCAATGACGCTGTTCGATGCCTTTACCGCCATTTTCGTCGGCAGTCTGATCTTTGGCGTTGTCACCTACGGCCTCGGGCTGGCAGGGATGCGCGAAGGGATCTCCGGCAGCCTGCTGGCCCGCTGGTGCGGCTTTGGCCGACTGGGCTCGGTGCTGATCGGCGTGGTGGTAGCCGTCAGCCTGCTGGGTTGGTTTGGCATACAGAACGCCATTTTCGCCAAGTCGCTGGATTTCGCACTGGGCAATAAGCTGGGCTTTGGTCTGGCGGCCGGCCTGTCCGGTACCCTGCTCACCATACTGGTGGCCTTTGGCTTCAAGGCATTACGTATCGCCGCCCGAATTGCGGTACCGATGTTTATTATGCTGGTAGCCTATATCTCTTACATCACCCTCACCGGCCATAATCTGCCGGAAATTATTCAATTAATGCCGCCAGGTGAGCCACTGTCGATCAGTGCCGGCATCACCATCGTGGTCGGTGGCGCCATCGTTGCCAGCCTGATGACCCCCGATCTGACGCGTTATTCCAAAAACGGCAAGCACGTGTTTGGCGTGACCCTGCTCACCATTGTCGCCGGGGAGTTCGTGGTTAACGGTCTGGCGCTGCTGATCGCCAAAACGCTCGGCACGGCGGATGTCGTGACCATCATGTCGCAAGTCGCCGGAGGGGCTGGCCTGCTGGTGGTGGTGTTCTCCACCTTAAGGGTCAATGACCTCAACCTGTACTCATCTTCACTGGGCATCGTCAACGCGGTTGAAGGCATGACCGGTAAAAGGCTGAAATACACCGCCACCACGCTGGTGATTGGCGTGTTGGGTACAACGCTTTCGGTGCTGGGGATCCTGGATCGGTTCGTCGACTTCCTGACGGTACTGGGCGTGGTGTTCCCGCCGATTATCGGCGTGATGCTGGTGGATTATTACTTGCTGCGGACTCACCGTAAAATTCTGGATGACAGTCGCCGGGAAGGCAAACTGCCCGACCAGACGCCGACCATTGGCTGGGCAGCGATCGTCGCCAGCATTGCCGGCAGCATCGTCGGGTTAGTGACCGAATGGGGTGTGCCGACCATCAACTCATTGCTGGCCGCCAGCCTGTTGTATTGGGTATTCAAGTTGGCGCTGAATCGTTCGCAGAAACCGGCCCCGGCGCAAAGCTGATTCGGTTGCCAGCGACGAAATGCTATTACCACTCTCCTGCAACGGGTGAGTGGTAATACTATAGAATGAGGATTTTGTGGACTAAAAACTGCGGTTTTAAAACTGAAACCTGATTGGAATTCCCTGGTGTCGGTAGCTAAAACATCCTTTATTACCCAGAGAATGGAAACGCCTCCCTCCCTGAGTTTTTTATTATAGAAGTTGTCAGACAATCGGTTATTAACTGTTTTGACCGTCAAGAAACACTTCAGTATGGATGAACAGTAGCTCACAAAAAGCACCATGGTCAACACAAAAGTAGACACAAAACCCACTTTTGTGTTCACTTTTATGGGTTCATCATCTAAGCGATTGATTTGTATTTAATTACTTTCATTCCACTTTTCACTCAACAGGGTGAAAGTATCATTAGGGGTGATACGGAGCCGTTTAACATACGTTTTCAAAGATTAATCAGCCGGTTACCCTCCCTCTTCCAATGGCAATTCTGGACAATGTCAGCGCGTACGATATAGTAAAGCCGGCCAGAATATTGTAAGGAATGCTTATGAAGACCACTAACGCCCAGCGCAAAAGCAACATCATTAAGAATATTGAATATCTGATGCGCACCCGTGGCGAAACCAAGGCATCCTTCTCTAACCGTACTGGCCTGACGCGTACCACTATCTACAAGATCCTCGATGGACGGGTCAACAATGTGCAGCAAGCCACGGTTAACCGGATTTCAGATTTCTTCGGCGTTTCCTGCGAAGAGATCGAAGACTATGATCTGGAAAAACTGGAGCTGCTCAATGAAACCCTGTCCACCGAAGGCAATAAAAATCCTTCCGCAATTCCTGTTATTCCGCAGTCGCGTTATTTAGCGGTTGCCGGCAAGAAGATCGGCCAACTGGTCACAGAGTTCCCTTTGACTTATTTCTTCGGCGATGAGTCAAATATGGTAGCAATGCGCATAGAGACCGAAATAAAAGGTTCATTTATCCCAGGCGAGGTCATTATTATAAAACGCCCGCCGGTATTAGTTTGCGATTCGCCTTTATTGTATCACTCGGGAAAATACGGCTTCTTTGTGGTTAACGACAAAGAAGAAAGCAGCATGGAGAAAAATCATCAGGATACCGTGCAATTCCTGGGTTATATCTTTGGAGAAAGGCTATAAATGGAACCGAATCAAAAGTTCAAGCTATTGGGCTTTACCCGACATGGCACTCTGGCTGCCAATGTCATGGTATTAGCCACCGGCAAAACCATTACCATGGGGCTCAATGAACTGGCCGACAGCGATATATCGGAAGATCTGAGCCGCCATGAGCTACAGGCGCTGTATCGCAAAATCTACGGCAACAATCAGCAGCAAACCGCCTATGAGCTCAGCGATCGTCATGAACGCTCCTGGTATGCCTATCTGATTATTACCGTGGCGCTCAGCGTGATTTATATCTTCTCAACCCTGTGCGGCGTCAAACCGATTGAAATTGCTGCATTGAACATCATCACGCCCCCGGCGATATTTATTTACCCCCTGACCTTTATCCTGGTGGATATTCTGAACGAATTTTATGGGCTGCGGCTGGCCAGGCGCACCATTATCATCTCGTTTATGGCCAACCTGATTTTTGTGCTGGGCGTTTGGGCAACCACGCTGGTACCGAGCATTCCGCAGTGGGAGTTCAGCCAGACTTATGACGGTATCGTCCACAGCATCATGGCGGTGCTGGTAGCCTCATCTGCCGCCTATTTGATCTCCGAGAACGTCAACTCCTGGCTGCTGTGCAAAATAAAAGAGCTGACCAACTCCCGCTATCTGTTTGTACGGGTAATCACCAGCACCGTGGTGGCCTCGGCCATCGACAGCCTGGTGTTCTGTACCCTGGCGTTCTACAACGTTTTGAGCTGGGACATCATCAAAACCATGATCCTGTCGCAGTTCCTGATTAAGGTGGTCTACGCCCTGGTGGGCGTCGGGCCGATATACGCCGCCCGTAGCCTGTTTAACCGTTATATCAATACCGATCTTGCAAGGAGCAATGAATATGCATATCAAAAAACAAGATAAAATCACCCATCTTGGCGCCAACTCCGATTATCCGGACCAGTATGCTCCCGAATTGCTCGAAGCCCTGCCGCGCGCACGCGGTCGCGATCTGATCGGCGTGGATGAACGCAAACTGCCATTCAGCGGCTTCGACCTGTGGACCGCCTTCGAACTTTCCTGGCTCAACGCCAAAGGCAAACCGGTGGTGGGCATTGGTGAATTTACCCTGCCCCATTCGTCCACCAACCTGATCGAGTCCAAATCATTCAAACTGTATCTCAACAGCTTTAACCAGACGCGCTTCGACAGCGTGGAACAGGTCAGCGCCGCGATGCAAAAAGATCTGTCGCAGGCCGCCAATGGTCAGGTTGGGGTGAAGCTGTATCCGGGGTTGGACGGTTATTCAGCGCAGATCGACGCCCTGCCGGGCATCAATATCGACGACCTGGATATCGCCGTGGATGACTTTGATTTCAAACCGGAATATCTGATTGGTGCCACCAGCGAACAGGCGGAAATAGTGACGGAGACGCTGTCCTCCAACCTGCTGAAATCCAACTGTCTGGTGACCAATCAGCCGGACTGGGGCAGCGTGGTGATCCACTATCAGGGCCGTAAAATCGATCGCGAGCGCCTGCTGCGCTATCTGATCTCCTTCCGCCAGCATAATGAGTTCCACGAGCAGTGTGTCGAGCGTATTTTTAACGACATCAAACAAAGCTGCCAGCCGGAGAAACTCAGCGTGTTCGCCCGCTATACCCGCCGCGGCGGTCTGGACATCAACCCGTTCCGCAGCGATTTTGAAACGGCGCCGACCCTGGGCCGTTTGATCAGGCAATAACGCTCCACTTGTCATGCCCCCGCCCGGGGGCATTATTTCTCCCCGTCATCTGTTTGTTATTTTTCGCCATTACCGTCGTTAACAACTATCTTCAAAACAACCCTCAGGGAGATTAACGACGCATGCCTGATTTTTCGCGCAGAGAAATACTGCGGGCTGCCGCCATCGGATCGGCTTTTTCACTGTTACCCGCCTCGATCCGCAAAGCGCTGGCAATCCCCGCCAATAATCGCACCGGTACTCTTAACGATGTCGAACACGTGGTGATCCTGATGCAGGAAAACCGCTCTTTCGACCATTACTTCGGCACCTTGCCCGGCGTACGCGGCTTTAGCGATCGCATCACCATTCCTTTGCCCGGCGGCCGCCACGTCTGGCAGCAGCAGGGGGAACATCGGCTGGTGCTGCCCTATCATCTCGACAGCAAGCGCGGCAATGCCCAACGGGTAAGCGGCACGCCGCATTCGTGGGTAGATGAACAATCCGCCTGGGACAGCGGCCGCATGAGCGCCTGGCCGACCTATAAAACGCCCACCTCGATGGGCTATTACCGTCGGCACGAATTGCCGTTCCAGTTTGCGCTGGCCGAAACCTTCACCCTGTGCGACGCCTATCATTGCTCGATCCACGCCGGCACCAACACCAACCGCCTGTTCCACTGGACCGGCACCAATGGCCCGACGGCGGCTGAGGTCGCGGTGGTGGTCAACGAGTGGGACAGCCCCGGCCCGGCGGAAGTCGGCTACCAGTGGCAGACCTATCCGGAGCGGCTGGAGGCCGGCGGCGTCAGTTGGAAGGTCTATCAGTTTTTGCCTGATAACTTCACCGACAACCCACTGGCGGGATTCCGCCAGTACCGTGCCGCCAGCGTTAAGGTCGGCAACCCGGCACAGCCGCCAAAAGACTTCACCGCCTTTGTACCCTATCGCGATGAATTGAACGTTGAAGCCCCGCTGTACAAGGGCAATGGCAATACGCTGCCAGCAGCCGACGGCAACGATCTGGATGCGATGCTGACCGGCTTTCGTAACGACGTACAGCAGGGCAAGCTGCCGCAGGTAAGCTGGATTATCGCCCCGGCGGCCTACTCGGAGCACCCCGGGCCTTCCAGCCCGGTGCAGGGCGGCTGGTTTACCCAGGAGATCCTCAATGCGCTGACGGATAACCCGGAGGTGTGGAGCAAGACCGTGCTGCTGGTCAATTACGACGAAAACGACGGTTTCTTCGACCATATGCCTTCGCCCTCAGCCCCGTCACTGCGCGAAGACGGCAGCTTCGCCGGTAAATCGACGGTGCCGTTCGACAGCGAAATCTTTCAGCATGTCGCCCCACCCGGTTCACAAGAGCAACCCCCACCGGACGGCCGTATCTATGGCCCCGGCCCACGGGTGCCGATGTTGGTGCTGTCTCCCTGGAGCCGTGGCGGCTGGGTCAATTCACAGGTATTCGACCACACCTCGGTACTGCAATTTTTAGAAAAACGTTTCCAGGTGCATGAACCGAACATCAGCGCCTGGCGACGGGCGGTCTGTGGTGACCTCACTTCGGCCTTCAACTTTGTCGACCCTAATGAGGAAACCTTGCCTCGTCTGCCCACCACCAGTCGCCACGCCGCCGATAACCTGCGCCAGCGACAGGAACAGTTACCGCAGGTGCCCTTGCCGCCGGTGGACAGGCAACAGTTACCGCATCAGTCGCGACTGGCACGCCCATCGCGTGCGCTGCCTTACCAGCTGCACGTTGAGGCCAGCAGCAACCCCGAGCAAAAAATGCTGACGCTCAACCTGTACAACACTGGCGAACAGGGCGCGGTCTTTCATGTGTATGACCTGCTGAGTCTGGAGCAGATCCCACGGCGCTATACCGTCGAGGCCGGTAAAGCGGTCAGTGATAACTGGCTAACGGCAGATCGCTACCACCTGTGGTTGCTAGGCCCCAACGGTTTTCATCGTGAGCTGGGTGGCAGCGTTCAACAGCCGCAGCCGGAAGTGCAACTCACCCCGCAGGGCGATCGTTTATCGCTAACGCTAACCAACGCGGGTAGCCAGGCAACAACGGTGACCATCGTCCGCTGCCCTTATACGCAAAAAGGCCCCTGGAAGATTGAACTTCCGGCGGGTGGCCGCCATCAGCAGGCCTTTGCTACCAAATCCAGCGGTGGCTGGTACGATCTTTCACTGCAGGGGGCACAGGGCTGGCAACGCCGACTGGCAGGCCGGCTGGAGAACGGCGACCACAGCGTCAGCGATCCGTTAATGGGTAAGGTCTGAGATATCCGTGCAGGGTGTTCAAAAAGAGAATGCCCTTTAGCGGCAGTACAAGCGGAACAGGCGCGCCAGGTGTGCGCCCATCGGCGTCAGCGTAGTGTCTTTACGCTGGATCAGATAAAACGTCGCTTTTGGCAGGCTCTCCTCCAGCGCCAGCGGCACCAGATGTTTACCCAATATCGGGTCGGAGATCACATCTACCGACAGAATGCTGACAAAGTCGCTCTGCGCCACCAGGCTGGTGCAGGCCATAAAAGTCTCGCAGGTGACGCTGATAGACGGCGCCATTCCCAAATCCCCGAACAAGTCGTGCAGTAGCCGGTAGTAGCTGCCCTTTGGCGTCGGCATGGTCCAGTCGCAGTGCTGCAGTTGCCTGAGTGACGTCGCCCCCTCCATCGGATGCCCCTTGCGCACCACCACCTTGTACTCTTTCTCCATCAGCCGTTCGTACTGCAATTCATTGTCCAGGCTGCTGGGGTAATAGGTATTGACCGTGAAATCCAGTTCACCCTGGCGAAGTTCCGGGATCATCGACACCAGTTGCCCTTCGACAATCCGCACTTTGACCTTTGGATATTCACGGTGGAACTGATTAATCACCTGCGGCATCACGGTGCGCGCAATGCTGCCGCCGACGCCGATATTCACTGAGCCGCCCGCCAGCCCCAGCCGTTGCTGGATATCCTCCTGCGCCACCCGCAGCTCTTCGAGGATCAGGCTGGCATGCTGGAAAAAGTTATCGCCGCAGTCGGTCAGCACCACGCCCTGGCTACGGCGGATAAACAGCTTGGCCCCCAGCACCGTCTCCAGCTCCTGAATCGACTTGGTCAGCGCAGGCTGCGAAAGCTGTGAAGTCCGGCTGGCGGCGCGAATACTGCCCTGACGGCTGACTTCTACAAACGCACGTAATTGGTGCAATTTTATTGAGGCTGGCATAGGCGAATGGTGATAACCATTGTTTATCAATAGCAAGATATTGGCATCTTATTTAGCCCGATTCCATTGTGTACATTCGAAAAAAACATAATAAATAACCAAATTCTTATTTCGCTTAATTAAACGCATTTTCTGCGCCAATAAGCGCATTTCACGGCAGTTAGTCACTAAATATGTCTTTTTCATTAAACAGTTCCACCGTCTGACCTCAGTTCAGCGCACCACTGCTGCCCGGCGTTTGCCTGGGCGCGATAACCAATGAGATCTCCCAATGAATAATCCGCTTTCGATGTTGGTGTCAGATTTATCCCCGCAACTGCAGGCCTGGCGCCGCGACTTTCACCGCTATGCCGAATCCGGCTGGTTTGAGTTCCGCACCGCTACGCTGGTGGCGGAAGAACTGGATCGGCTGGGCTACCGCCTGCAACTGGGCCGCGAAGTCATTAATGCCGATGCCCGCATGGGGTTGCCTTCCGCCGAAGCTCTGCAGCAACAGGAGCAGCGCGCCCGCGAACAGGGGGCACTGGATAAGTGGTTACCACACTTTTCCGGCGGCTTCGCCGGTATTGTCGCCACGCTGGACACCGGCCGCCCCGGCCCGGTGATCGCCTATCGCGTTGACATGGATGCGCTCGATCTCAACGAAAAACTCCAGCCGGATCACCTGCCGTTCCGTGAAGGCTTCGCTTCCTGCAACAGCGGCATGATGCATGCATGCGGTCATGACGGCCACACCACCATTGGGCTGGGGTTGGCACGGGTGTTCAAGAGCCTGGAAGCGCAGCTGAGCGGCACTATCAAACTGATTTTCCAGCCGGCAGAAGAAGGCACTCGTGGCGCAAAATCCATGGTGGAAGCCGGCGTGGTGGACGACGTGGATTTCTTCACCGCCGTACACATCGGCACCGGCGTACCGGCCGGGGAACTGGTGTGCGGTAGCGACAGCTTTATGGCCACCAGCAAGCTGGACGTCACCTACCGTGGCGTTGCCTCTCACGCCGGTGCCAAACCGGAGGACGGCCGTAATGCCCTGCTGGCGGCGGCGCAGGCCACCGTGGGGCTGTACGCCATCCCACGCCACAGCGAGGGCAGCTCACGCATTAACGTCGGCGTGCTGCAGGGCGGAACCGGCCGCAACGTGATTGCCGATCGGGCGTTTATGAAGGTGGAAACCCGCGGGGCCACCAACGCCATCAACGAATTTGTTTACCAGCAGGCGCTGAACGTGATCGAAGGCGCGGCCAAAATGCACGGCGTGGAATACGACATCGCCCTGATGGGTGCAGCGCAGAGCAGTAAACCGACCCAGCCCTGGGTGGACTACATTCACCGCCAGGCGCAGGAGATAGCCGAACTGACTTCGGTCGTCGATCGCCGCGAGCAGGCCGCCGGTTCCGAAGACGCCACTTATATGATGGAACGGGTGAAATCCCACGGCGGGCAGGCCTCTTACGTGATTTTCGGTACCGAACTGAGCGCCGGGCACCACAACGAAAAGTTCGATTTTAACGAACAGGTGATGGCGGTGGCGGTGAAAACGCTGGCGTCGCTGGCACTGAACCTGCCGACCTTTGGGAGCAAAGCATGAGTAACCCGCAACTGCTTACGTTTATCAATCAGTACATTGACCAACACCAGCCGCAGTTCAGCGCACTGAGCGACAGCATCTGGGATCACCCGGAGACGCGCTTTACCGAAACCTATTCTGCCAATCTGCTGGCCGACGCGCTGGAGCAGGAAGGTTTTCGGCTTGAGCGCGGCGTTGGCGGCATTGAAACCGCGTTTATCGCCAGCTACGGCAGCGGCCAGCCGGTGATCGCGCTGCTGGGCGAGTACGACGCACTCGCCGGACTGAGCCAACAGGCCGGCTGCGCCACGCCGCAGCCGCTGGTGGAAAACGGCAACGGCCACGGCTGCGGCCACAATCTGCTGGGCACCGCCGCGCTGGCGGGGGCATTCGCGGTGAAGGCCTGGATGCAACAGCAGCACCTGTCCGGCACCGTGCGTTTCTACGGCTGCCCGGGTGAAGAAGGCGGCTCCGGCAAAACCTTTATGGTGCGTGAAGGCCTGTTCGATGACGTTGATGCCGCCCTCACCTGGCATCCGGAAGGCTTCAGCGGCATGTTCAATACCAGCACTTTGGCCAACATTCAGGCGGCGTTTCAGTTCAAGGGCATCGCTGCTCACGCCGCCAACTCACCGCATCTTGGCCGCAGCGCGCTGGATGCGGTTACGCTGATGAACACCGGTGCCAACTTCCTGCGTGAGCACATCGTACAGGAAGCCCGGCTGCACTATGCCGTCACCAATACCGGTGGCAGTTCACCCAATGTGGTGCAAGCCGATGCCGAGGTGCTGTACCTGATCCGCGCGCCACAGCTCGATCAGGCGCAGGATATTTACCAACGGGTGATCAACATCGCCAAAGGCGCAGCGCTGATGACCGATACCCAGATGACGGTGCGTTTCGACAAGGCTTGCTCCAACTACGTGCCAAACCGCAGCATGGAGCAGGTGATGTATCGCTATGTCTGCGACTTCGGCCTGCCGGAATACAGTGAGGCGGAACGCAAATTCGCCACGGAAATCCGCCAAACGCTCAACAAAGACGACCTGCGTAATGCCAGGTTAAATATCGCCCGTACCGGCGGCGCGGCGGGCCGCGAGTGGGTTCAGAATCTGGGCGACAAGGTGTTGATGGATCAGGTAGCCCCTTATGTGGCATCGGAAGATCTACTGTACGGCTCTACCGACGTCGGCGATGTCAGTTGGGTCGCGCCGACCGCCCAGTGCTTCAGCCCCTGCTTTGCGTTCGGCACTCCGCTGCACACCTGGCAACTGGTGGCACAGGGTCGCACTTCGATCGCCCACAAAGGCATGTGCCTGGCCGGCAAGGTGATGGCAGCCACCGCCGTCGAACTGCTGAGCGACAGCGCTCTGCTGGCGGGCTGCCGCCGCGAGTTCGAACGCCAGCGCGCCGAACAGCCTTATAGCTGCCCGATCCCTAAAGACATCAGGCCTTCACCGTTAAAGTAACCACCATGCTGCCAAGGCCCGCAATAGCGGGCCAGTAATAATAATTATAATTAAATCAAATAATAAAAAATAAACACAACAGGACAAACACAGAGGGTAAGACAATGAGTGAGGTCACAACTTCAGCCAATAAAAGCCCCGGTCGCGTTTTTTACTGGGTAGAGCGCATCGGGAATAAAATCCCCAATCCATTTTTACTGTTCGTCTATTTAATCGTTGTTTTAATGCTGGCTACCGCGCTGTTCTCCTGGCTCGACATGGCGGTAAAAAACCCGGCCACCGGCGAGTTGATCAAGGTAAATAACCTGATGAGCGTGGCGGGCATGCAGTGGATCTTCCCGAATATCATTCATAACTTCAGCAGTTTTGCCCCGCTGGGTGCAATTTTGGCGCTGGTGATCGGTGCCGGGCTGGCCGAAAAGGTCGGGCTGCTACAGGCATTGATGTACAAGATGGCCTCACGCGTTAGCGCCCGCTATGCCAGCTATCTGGTGCTGTTTATCGCCTTTTTCAGCCATATCTCTTCTGACGCCGCACTGGTGGTGATGCCACCGCTCGGCGCGCTGATGTTTCTGGCCGTGGGCCGCCACCCGGTGGCCGGGCTGTTGGCCGCGATTGCCGGGGTTGCCTCCGGCTTTACCGCCAACCTGCTGATCGTCACCACCGACGTACTGCTCTCCGGCATCAGTACCGAGGCCACCAAGGCGGTGGACGCCGCCGTTCACGTCAGCGTGATCGACAACTGGTACTTTATGGCCACCTCGGTCGTAGTGCTGACCTTCGCCGGGGCGCTGTTGACCGATAAGTTTATCGAACCGCGTCTGCCCAAATGGCAGGGCAGCGCCGAGGACAAAATTGAGACGCTAACCCCACTACAAAACCGTGGGCTGATGATGAGCGGCATTGCCGCGCTGGTGTTTATAGCGATTATCGCCGCCCTGGTGGTACCCGAAGCGGCCCCGCTGCGCGATCCGAAAACCGGCTCGGTGATCCCATCGCCGTTTATTAAGGGCATTGTGCCGATCATCATCCTGTTTTTCTTCACCGTTGGCATTACCTATGGCGTGGTCACCAAACAGATCAAACGGCCGGACGATATTCCCAACCACCTGATAGAGCCGATGAAAAGCATGGCCGGCTTTATCGTGATGGTGTTCCCGCTGTCGCAGTTCGTGGCGTTCTTTAACTGGAGCAACATGGGCAAGTTTATGGCCATCGGCCTGACCGATATGCTGGAGGCCGCCGGTATGAGCGGTGCCCCCGCGTTTCTCGGGCTGATGTTCCTCTCGGCCTTCCTGTGCATGTTTATCGCCAGTGGCTCTGCCATCTGGTCGATTCTGGCCCCGATCTTTGTACCGATGTTTATGCTGCTGGGCTTTCATCCGGCGTTCGCCCAGATGATTTTCCGCATCGCCGACTCCTCGGTGCTGCCGCTGGCACCGATGTCCCCCTTCCTGCCGCTGTTCCTCGGTTTCCTGCAGCGTTACCGCAAAGACGCCCAGCTCGGCACCTACTACGTGCTGATCCTGCCGTATCCGCTGGTGTTCTTTGCCGTGTGGATTTTGCTGCTGCTGGCCTGGTACGCGCTCGGCCTGCCGATTGGCCCGGGGGTTTATCCAAAGATGGGATAACCCTGCTGACCCCGCCCTGAACCACACCAGGGCGGGCATTCCCTCCTGCGCTTTTGCTCGCTGTCGCTACTCTTTACCCCTTCCTTTCGCTACTCGAAACATTATTTTATTGCTTTGCTAAACCGGTTCTTCTATTTTAGCTCGCCATCAGACACCGATGAAAACGGGGATCGAACATGGTTAATCGCGTATGGGTGCTGGGTGATGCAGTTGTCGACCTGGTACCTGAAAATTCAAACAGTTACCTTAAGTGCCCCGGTGGCGCTCCGGCCAATGTGGCAGTCGGCATCGCCCGCCTGGGCGGCAACAGCGCCTTTATCGGCCGGGTAGGCCGGGACAGCTTCGGCGCTTTCCTGCAGCAGGTACTGAGCGAAGAGCAGGTCGACATCGGCCATATGTCACAGGATCCAGACCACCACACCTCTACCGTGGTGGTGGATCTTGATCTGATGGGTGAACGCTCCTTCACCTTCATGGTCAGCCCAAGCGCCGATCTGTTCCTGCAACCCGAGGATCTGCCTGATTTCAAAGCGGATGAATGGCTGCACGTCTGCTCTATCGCTCTGTCACAGGAACCCAGCCGCAGCACCACCTTCACCGCAATGGAGAACATCAAGGCGGCCGGTGGCTGGGTCAGCTTTGACCCAAATATTCGTGAAGACGTTTGGCGCCAGCCGGAAGCGCTGCGCCCCTGCTTGCAAAAGGCGTTATTGCTGGCGGACGTGGTGAAGATCTCGCTGGAAGAACTGAGTTTTATCAGCAATATCGGCGAGTTGGAGAGCGGTATCGATTGGATGATGCAGCGCTACCCACTGCGTTTGTTGCTGGTGACGCTGGGCGGCGACGGTGTCTGCGTGCATGACGGCAAACAGATCCGCCATTTCCGCGCCCCTTCAATCACCCCGGTCGATACCACCGGTGCGGGTGACGCCTTTGTCGCCGGTCTGCTGGCCGCACTGGCACACCTGGGCGCTTTACCGCAGGAAGCCCAATGGCCGGCAGTGATCGCCCAGGCCCAGGCCTGCGGGGCGCTGGCCACCACCGCCAAAGGCGCTATGACCGCCCTGCCGCATGCCGACGAGTTGCAGGACTTCCTGCGACGCTAACCCGATAGCTGTAAGTCAGGCCCAATGCCACAGGGCATTGGGTACCTCCCCACTTTTCATCTCCGGAACATAATTTGCGGACTTGATCACAATAGCTGAATCGGGTTAGCAAACTTGATTGCCAGCCGTCGCTCAACTCACTATCTTTCATCCTGAAAAACCGGTTTAGCAATTTAGCAAAAAATAATAACAACCACCCCGGATGATAGAAAATCATGAAAAAACTTGGCTATCTGGCAGTCACTACAGGGCTTCTCATCTCTACCTCTGCGGCCGCGACTGGTACCAATACCAGTATCGAAGCCCGTCTGAATGCGCTGGAACAACGGTTGCAACAGGCCGAGCAGCGAGCTGTCCAGGCGGAAACGCGTGCCACGGCGGCGGAACGCAAGGCACAACAGTTGGAATTACGCACCGCCAACACCGAGCAGCAAACCCAACAGGTTGTTCAGCGCACCGCGACGCTGGAAACCCACGCCGCCCCGGCCGGCAAGCTGCAACTCACCGGATTAACCGACCTGAAACTGTACGGCGACGTCGAGTTCAACCTGGACGGCGCCAGCCGCAGCGGCCAGCTCACCTCGCTGAAAAGCAGCGACAACAAAGACTGGAAGCCGGGCAACAAAGAACGTTGGGATATCAACGGCCGCATTTTGGTCGGCGTAGACGGCTACCGACGCAACCCGGACGGCAACTTCTCCGGTTTCAGCGTGCAGCCGCTGGCCGACATGACCGGTAAAATGAACCTCGACGATGCCGCCTTCTTCTTCGGTAACGAAAAGAACTGGCAGACCAAGATTGGCCGTTTTGAAGCCTACGACATGTTCCCGCTCAATCAGGACACCTTCATCCAGTATTCCGGCAATACCGCCAACGATCTGTATGCCGATGGCTTCGGCTATATCTACATGATGAAAGAAGGTCGTGGGCGTAGCAGCAGCGGCGGCAACCTGATGCTGAGCAAGTATGCCGGTAACTTCTACTTCGAACTCAATACGCTGGTGGAGGACGGTACCTCCCTGTTCCAGGACGACGCCTACCACGGCAATAGCCTGGATAATAAGAAAAATGTCGCCTACCTGCGGCCGGTGATCGCCTGGAAAAAAGACCAGCTCAGCGCGGCGGTGGCGATGGAAAGCAACGTGGTCAACAATGCCTACGGCTATCACGACAGCCAGGGGCAATTCGTCGACCAGTCCAAACGTAACGGCTACGGCATGACTCTCAGTTGGAACAACACCGCCGCCAACCCGGACAACGGCGTGGTTGCCAACCTGAGCACCGCCTACCTGGACGCCTCCGGCGAGCAGGACCTGACCGCCGGCGTCAACGTACTGTGGCGTCGCTTTGAAGTGGGTTACATCTATGCCCACAACAACATCAAAGAGTTCAATACCGCCGGTATGAGCGCCGACATCAGCAACCCGCTCAGCGAGCCGGGCAAATATGATATTCATACCATTCATGCCTCGTACCAAATACCAAACATCATGAATATGAAGAACTTTAACCTGTATCTCGGGGCCTACGTCTCGATGCTGGAGGCCAATGCAGATAACAAAATTGCCAACTCCAGCAACGATCAGCGCTACGGCGTACGTGCCCGGTTCAAGTACTTCTTCTGACGCTGATGAACTGATTTCCGCCGCGAAATTCCGCGGCGGCATTTTTATTGATTAAGGGAGTGAACATGGACATTACCGCAACCGCTAACGCGCTATTGCCGTTGCTCGGCGGCAAAGAAAACATAGCCAGTGCCGCCCACTGCGCCACACGCTTGCGCCTGGTGTTGCTCGATGACAGCAAGGTGGACAAAGTGGCGATCGGCAAGCTGGAAGGGGTGAAAGGCTGCTTTAGCAACGCCGGGCAAATCCAGGTGATTTTCGGTACCGGGCTGGTCAACAAGGTGCACGCGGAGTTTATCAAGGCGGCCGGCGTCAGCGAGTCCAGCAAGTCTGAGGCCGCCGATATCGCGGCGAAAAAACTCAACCCGCTGCAGCGCATTGCCCGCCTGCTGTCGAATATCTTTGTGCCAATCATCCCGGCTATCGTCGCCTCCGGCCTGCTGATGGGCCTGCTCGGCATGGTGAAAACCTACGGCTGGGCCGATGCCAACAGCGCCGTATTCGTGATGCTGGATATGTTCAGTTCAGCGGCATTTATTATTTTACCAATCCTGATCGGCTTCACCGCCGCGCGTGAATTTGGTGGTAACCCCTATCTGGGCGCTACGCTCGGCGGCATTCTGACCCATCCGGCTCTGACCAACGCCTGGGGCGTCGCCAGCGGCTTTCACACCATGGATTTCTTCGGGTTGCAGATTGCCATGATCGGCTATCAGGGCACGGTGTTCCCGGTGCTGTTGACGGTGTGGTTTATGAGCATGCTGGAAAAACAGCTGCGCAGAGTGATCCCCAATTCGCTGGATCTGATCCTGACGCCGTTCCTGACGGTGGTGATCTCCGGCTTCGTCGCCATGCTGTTTATCGGCCCGGCCGGTCGCGCGCTGGGTGATGGCATCTCGCTGGTGCTCAGCACGCTGATCGCCCACGCCGGTTGGTTTGCCGGCTTGCTGTTCGGTGGCCTGTATTCCGCCATCGTCATCACCGGTATCCACCACAGTTTCCATGCCGTCGAAGCCGGACTGCTCGGCAACCCGAATATCGGCGTTAACTTCCTGCTGCCGATCTGGTCGATGGCCAATATCGCTCAGGGCGGTGCCTGTCTGGCGGTCTATTTCAAAACCCGCGACGCCAAGATCAAAGCCATCGCGGTGCCTTCGGCCTTTTCCGCCATGCTCGGCATTACCGAAGCGGCGCTGTTCGGCATTAACCTGCGCTTTGTGAAACCCTTCCTGGCGGCGCTGGCCGGCGGTGCGCTCGGCGGTGCCTGGGTGGTGGCCAATCACGTCGGCATGAACGCGGTCGGGCTGACGGCAATTCCGGGGATGGCCATTGTGCAGGCCAGTTCGCTGGTCAGCTATATCATTGGTTTGGTGATCGCCTTCGGCAGCGCCTTTATTATCTCGTTGCTGCTGAAATACAAAACGGACAGCGAATAATGGAAGAATTGAATTTGATGAAACAGGCCGTTCAGGCGTTGATGCGCGACATGCCAAAGGTACTGCGTGCGCCGCACCGCCCGGCATGGCATCTGGCGCCCAGCGTCGGGTTACTCAACGATCCCAACGGATTCATTCAGCATAACGGCGTCTTCCACCTGTTTTATCAGTGGAACCCGCTGGGTTGCGATCACCGCAACAAGTGTTGGGGCCACTGGCAGTCGACGGATCTGGTCAACTGGCAGCATCAGCCGGTGGCACTGGTGCCGGGAGCCTGCTACGACAGCCACGGCTGTTATTCCGGATCGGCAGTGGTGGCGGACGGCAAAATCATGCTGGCGTATACCGGCAACGTCAAATACCCCGACGGCTCCCGCACCGCCTACCAGTGCCTGGCGCAAGAAAATGCCCAGGGCGGCTATGCCAAACTCGGCCCGGTATTACCGCTACCGCCGGGCTATAGCGGCCACGTGCGCGATCCGAAGGTTTGGCGTCATCAGGACGACTGGTACATGGTGCTCGGCGCTCGCGACCTGCAAGACCGTGGCAAAGTGCTGCTGTTGCGCTCCGCCGATCTGCGCGGTTGGCAGTTGCTGGGAGAGATTGCCGGTTCACAGCTGAACGGCATCGGCGATTTCGGCTATATGTGGGAATGCCCGGACCTGTTCACATTGGACGGGGTCGAGATACTGATCTGTTGCCCACAGGGGCTGGCGGCGCAGGCCGAACAGTATCTCAACGTTTATCAGGCGGGCTATTTCACTGGCAAACTGGATTATCGGCAGGCCACTTTCGAACATGGCGCCTTCCACGAGCTGGATCTCGGCTTCGAATTCTATGCGCCGCAGACCACCCAGGCCGAAGATGGTCGCCGGTTGCTGGTCGCCTGGATGGGCGTGCCGGAGCAGGACGAAGATTATCACCCGACGCTGCAGTACGGCTGGATCCACATCCTGACCTGCCCGCGCGAACTGTCGCTGCATCAGGGCAAGCTTTACCAACAACCGGCGCGCGAACTGCAACAATTGCGCGGTGAAAGCCGGCAATGGCAGGGGATCGCCGACGAAGCGCCATGTTGGCCCGTCGGCAGCGCGGAACTGCTGCTAACGCCAGAAGGGGCATTCAGCGCCGATTTTGGCGGGGCAATGACGCTGCTCTGGGACGGTGCCTTGCTACGACTGACGCGCAATAATCTGCGTAACGGGCAACCGGAACATCGCTACTGGCGCGGCAACCTGAGCCAGCTGCAGATCCTGTTTGACCGCTCCAGCGTGGAGATTTTTATCAACCACGGCGAGGCAGTGATGAGCGCACGCTACTTCCCCGGGCCGCAACCACAACTGCACCTGAGCGGTAAAACCCAACTGGCGCTCGAGCACTGGTCGCTGACGCCATGCATGCTAGAATGACGCATCCTTCGATGAATTCAGATGCCGTCAGTGAAAAAAAATAAACGCATTACCATCAGTGATATTGCCGCACTGGCCGGCGTGTCGAAATCGACCGCCAGCCTGGTGCTTAACGGTCGCAGCAAGGAATATCGGGTGTCCGACGACACCCGCGATCGTATCCTGGCACTGGCCGGTGAGCACCACTACCAGCCCAGCTTCCACGCCCGTTCACTGCGTTCTTCCCGCAGCCATACCCTGGGGCTGGTGGTGCCGGAAATGACCAACTACGGTTTTGCGGTGATTTCACGCGAGCTGGAAACCCTGTGCCGCGAGGCCGGTTTGCAGTTGCTGATCGCCTGTACCGATGAAAACCCGGCGCAGGAAATGATGGCGGTGAACAGTCTGGTACAACGCCAGGTCGACGGTCTGATTGTCGCCTCCAGCCAGCTTAACGATGCGGAATACCAAAAGATTAACGCTGGCCTGCCGGTGGTGCAGATGGACCGGCTGATCGTCGGCTCCGACCTGCCGCTGGTGATCACCGACTCGCTGACCTCGACCGCCACGCTGGTGGAAAACGTCGCACGCCAGCATCCGGACGAATTCTATTTCCTTGGCGGCCAACCCCGCATTTCACCCACGCGCGATCGGCTGGCCGGTTTCCAACTCGGTCTGGAACGTGCCGGGGTGGTGTGTAAACCGGAGTGGATCATCAACGGTAATTATCACCCCAGCTCCGGCTACGAGATGTTCGCCCAACTCTGCGCGCAACTGGGCCGACCGCCCAAGGCGCTGTTTACCGCCGCCTGCGGCCTGCTGGAAGGGGTGCTGCGTTACCTGAATCAGCACCAGTTGATGGAAAGCGATCTGCATCTGTGCAGCTTTGACGACCACTACCTGTTCGACGGACTAACGCTGAAAATCGACACCGTGGCGCAAGACTGCCGCGCCCTGGCCCAACACAGTTTCGACATGGTTAGCGCGCTGATTGACGAGCGGCCATTAGAGCAGAACGCACTGTACCTGCCGGGCAGCATCCACTGGCGCCACGCCGGTTCGAAGGCATTGCTCGGCCAGCCTTAGGCTTTTCTTCGTAAAAAACTCGGCCAATAAAAAAGGCGCCTGAGCGCCTTTTTTATCGTTGGTGATGTCAGCCCGCTTTGGCGGTGCCTTCCATCCCCACCAGCCCCACTTTCAGGTAGCCGGCTTTACGCAGCGTATCCATCACGCTCATCAGCGTCTCGTAGTCCACGGTCTTGTCCGCCTGGAAGAAGATGGTGGTCTCTTTGTTGGCCTGAGTTTGCTGATCCAGCACCGACGTCAGTTGATCTGCACTGACCGCCTGTTCGCCAACGTACAGCTGCTTATCCGCTTTTACCGACAGGAACACCGGTTTTTCCGGGCGCGGCTGCGGTTTGGCTGAGGAAGCCGGGAGATCGACACGGATATCTACCGTTGCCAGCGGCGCGGCCACCATAAAGATGATCAACAGCACCAGCATGACGTCGATAAACGGCGTCACGTTGATTTCATGCAGTTCGCCGCTGTCGTCCAGATCTTCATTTAAGCGCATCGCCATAACTCACCCCACCCGCAGTTGCTGTGAATGCTGTGAACGTTTGGCTTGTGCCGTGGCGGCCAGATCCAAATCGCGACCCAGCAGCAACAGCACCTGAGCAGCCACGTCGCCAACCTGAGCGCGATGACCGCTGATTACACGGGCAAAGATGTTATAAATCACCACCGCCGGGATAGCGGCCACCAGCCCCAATGCGGTTGCCAACAGCGCTTCTGCGATGCCGGGTGCAACCACGGCCAGGTTGGTGGTTTGCGAATGGGCGATGCCGATAAAGCTGTTCATGATGCCCCAGACGGTGCCGAACAGGCCGACAAACGGCGAAATGGCACCGATGGTTGCCAGGAAACCGTTACCACGGCCCATGTTACGGCTGTAGCCCGCAACGCGACGCTCCAGACGGAAACCGGTACGTTCCTTGATGCCGTTGTTGTCGTTAGACTCTGCCGACAGCTCCAGCTCGTTTTGCGCATCATTCAGTAATACGGAACTGATGCTCTCGTCCGAGAAGTTCTGTGCCAGCTCGGAGGCTTCATCCAGCGAGCGCACATTGGCCAGCGCCAGCTGTTCGCGGCGCAGACGGCGCTTGGCGCGGAACAGTTCGCTGCCCTTGGAGAACAGGATGGTCCAGGTGACGATAGACGCCAGCACCAAACCTATCATCACGATTTTCACCACGATGTCCGCATGCTGGTACATGCCCCAGACGGACAGGTCCATACCGCGAGTTTCCGGCGGCAGGATGGTCGGTTGCGGATTCAGCGGAGTGATACTTTCAGGCGCGGCTGCGGCAGGCGCAGAGGCCGGAGCAACGCTCTGGGTAACGGCCGGATTAGTCGCCGGAGCAGCCTGAGCGCTACCGGCCAGACCCACTACCAATACCATTGAAGCTAACAGACCGCGGCCAAATGCCTGGCCCCATTGCGCCCGGCCCTGACCGAACGATCCTTGATTTAAATTCTTGCCAGCCGTTTTCACGCTGTGCCTCCACCCGTTACCGATCAAAATTGAGGAATAATTCAGCGTGCGATCATATCAAACCAATCAGGGATTGATAGTAGTTCTCATTATTATTTACCAAATAATCGGCAAAACAACGTGCCAAGAACGGGTAAATCGGCAACGCTTTTACATTTGGCGGTTAAAACGTCTGGATGGCTATCATGTGTCATGCTAACGTAAGGGCTATCGCAAACATCCCGTGAAGACCCAGCCAAAGGTGAGCCTGCTCCTATGACGTCAAAAAACATCGAAACCACCCTGATCGGCGCCGGACGCAGCAAGCGCTATACCCAGGGTTCCGTCAATCCCGTCACCCAACGCGCTTCTTCACTGGTATTTGATTCGGTGGCGGCCAAAAAGCACGCCACTGCCAGGCGGGCCCATGGCGAACTGTTTTATGGCCGGCGCGGCACCCTGACCCACTTTGCGTTACAGGATGCGATGGTTGAGCTGGAAGGCGGCGCAGGTTGTGTCCTTTACCCTTGCGGCGCGGCTGCGGTCTCCAACGCTATCCTTTCGTTTGTCAGCGCCGGCGATCACCTGCTGATGACCGGCTCGGTGTATGAACCCACGCAGGATTTTTGCAGCCATATCCTGAGCCGCATGAACGTGGCAACCACCTATTTCGACCCGCTGATCGGTGCTGATATCGCCGGGCTTATTCAGCCCAATACCCGCGTGGTGTTCCTTGAATCGCCCGGTTCGATCACCATGGAAGTTCAGGATATCCCGGCCATGGTGCAGGCCATTCGCGCGGTGGCACCGGAAGTGGTGATCATGATCGACAATACCTGGGCGGCCGGTGTGCTGTTCAAGGCGCTGGACTTCGACATTGATATTTCGATTCAGGCCGGGACCAAATACATTATCGGCCACTCCGATTACATGCTCGGCACCGCCGTGGCAAACCAGCGCTGTTGGGATCAACTGCGCGAATACTCTTATCTGATGGGCCAGATGGTGGACGCCGATACCGCCTATATGGCCAGCCGTGGCCTGCGCACGCTGGGCGTTCGCCTGAAGCAACATCAGCAAGGCAGCATCGAAGTCGCCAACTGGCTGGCCGAACGGCCGGAGGTGGCAGTGGTCAATCACCCGGAGCTGCCCAGCTGCAAGGGCCACGAATTTTACCGCCGTGATTTCAGCGGCTGCAACGGCCTGTTCTCTTTCGTGCTGAAACAACGTCTGAGCGACGCACAGTTGGCCGCGTATCTGGACAACTTCAGCCATTTCAGCATGGCCTATTCCTGGGGCGGTTATGAATCGCTGATCCTGGCCAACCAACCGGAAGAGCTGGAAGCCATCCGTCCGGCCGGCGGCGTCGACTTCTCCGGCACCCTGGTGCGCCTGCATATCGGACTGGAGAACGTGCAGGATCTGATTGACGACCTCGCCGCCGGATTCGAGCGTATCGCCAACGCGCACTGACGCGCCACCTGTTGCAATGGCAACTTTATTCGCCTTGTTTAATGTGTGCTTAAGCTATTAGCGTTACACTAGCCGGGTAACTGTCAGATACGGTCAACACCGCATCCTGGGGAAGCCAACCCCAGGCGCAACCGGCATGCAACAGGATATATAATGGATGTATTACGAGAGATTGTTCATGCGCTTTGGCAGCAGGACTTTATTGCCCTTGCTGATCCCAGCGTAATTTGGGTGGTTTATGCAGTACTTTTCACCACTCTATTTTTAGAAAACGGACTACTGCCAGCCTCCTTCTTGCCCGGCGACAGCCTGCTGCTGTTATCCGGTGCCCTGATCGCCAAAGGCGTGATGGCCTTTGTGCCAACGCTGATCATTTTAACCGTTGCCGCCAGCCTCGGCTGTTGGCTGAGCTACGTGCAAGGGCGCTGGCTGGGTCACACCAGTCTGGTCAAAGGCTGGCTGCTGCAACTGCCTGCCCAATATCATCAACGTGCGCATAATCTGTTTAACCGCCATGGCTTGATGGCATTAGTGATCGGCCGTTTTCTGGGTTTTGTTCGTACCCTGCTGCCGACCATGGCCGGTATCTCAGGCCTGAACAGCACGCGTTTTCAGATATTTAACTGGCTGAGCGCCGTGATTTGGGTTGGCGCGGTGGTCGGTCTTGGCTACGCTTTCAGCCAGATCCCACTGGTGAAACGCTACGAAAGCCAGGTAATGACCGGGCTGATGATCCTGCCGCTGCTACTGCTGCTGGTGGGTCTGCTGGGCGCCATGCTGGTTATCTGGCGTAAAAAGCGCGCCGCCTCTTCCTGATCGGCCTGCGGGCGGCAGTAGCCGCCCCGTCTGCGTGCTTAACCCTCCATCATTAAAGGAGGGTTATCACGCAGTCGGGCCACTTCGTCGCTTGGCGTCACGCCAAAGAAGCGTTTGAATTCACGACTGAACTGCGAAGCACTCTCATAGCCGACGCGCAGCGCGGCGGTGCTGGCCTTCAGGCCGTCGTGGACCATCAGCAGACGCGCCTTGTGCAGCCGATAGGACTTCACATACTGCAACGGCGAGGTATTGGTCACCGCCTTAAAGTTATGGTGAAACGCCGAAATACTCATATTCACCTCCCCCGCCAACTGCTCAACGTTGAGGCTGTCGGCATATTGGTTCTCGATGCGTCGCAGCGCCTTGGCGATTTGGCTAAAGTGGGTATGGCGATTGACCAGTTCCTGCAACGACGTTCCGCAGCTGCCACGCAGCACGTGGTACAGAATTTCGCGCACAATCTGCGGCCCCAATACCCGTGCATCGAGCGGTTTGGCCATCACGTCCAGCAGGCGTTCGGTGGCGCACAACAACTCTTCCGACAGCTCGGCCAGATTAACCCCGCTGCTTTCTCTGCGCGGTTTCATCAGGTAGTCGTCATCGCCGATGTCGATCAACAAATCCTGCAGCATTTGGCTATCGATATTCACTGACAGCCCCACCAGCGGCAGTTCCGGGCTGGCAAAGGTTTCACATTCGAACGGTAGCGGTACCGTCATCAACAGATAGTTACGCGGATCGTACTGAAACACCCGATTGCCGCAGTAACCCACTTTGTGGCCCTGGAAAATGATCACCACCCCAGGTTCGTACATCACCGGCTGACGCGGACAATGGCGATCCACATAGAGGATTTTCACCAGTGGCACCGGCGAAGGGGTATAACCGTTGCTCTCGGCAAAGCCGGCCGCCTGGCGCGCCATCCGACCGCGCAGTTCATCGATTTCACTCACGGAAACACCCTCTTACACTAAGAACAATTCGGCATAAATAATAGTTTAAAACTCTGCTTTTCTACAACGTTTTGTAGGAATAGGCAAGACTCGGGCAGGAATGAGCATTGTGCTGCGGGGCCAGGTTACTGACAATACACCCCAGATATTTTGCGCCATCCGGCGCTTGCCTCATGCAGAAGAGAAATCAGCCATGCAAAACTTTATTCTCCATACCCCAACCAAAATCCTGTTCGGTCAAGACCAAATCGCCGGCCTGGCGCAGCAGATCCCTGCCGATGCACGCATTCTGATCACCTACGGTGGCGGCAGCGTGAAGAAGAACGGCGTGCTGGATCAGGTTTATTCCGCACTGGCGGGTCGCAACGTGCAGGAGTTCTCCGGTATTGAACCTAACCCAACCTACGAAACGCTGATGAAAGCGGTCGAGGTCGTGCGTGCAGAGAACATCGATTTCCTGCTGGCCGTCGGTGGCGGTTCGGTGGTCGATGGCACCAAGTTCATCGCCGCAGCGGCCCACTATCAGGCGGATAGCGACCCATGGCATATCCTGAAAACCGTCGGCAGCGAAATCAAAGGCGCTGTGCCGATGGGTTGCGTGCTGACACTGCCGGCTACCGGTTCTGAATCCAACAGCGGCGCGGTGATCACCCGTAAAAGCAGCGGCGACAAACAGCATTTCTTCTCGCCATACGTTCAGCCACTGTTTGCGGTACTGGATCCGGTAGTGACCTATTCGCTGCCACCGCGCCAGATCGCCAACGGCGTGGTCGATGCCTTTATCCACACCATTGAGCAGTACCTGACCTACCCGGTCGATGCGAAAGTGCAGGATCGCTTTGCCGAAGGCCTGCTGCTGACGCTGCTGGAAGATGGCCCGCGTGCGCTGGCCGAGCCGGAAAACTATGCCGTACGCGCCAACGTGATGTGGAGCGCCACCATGGCGTTGAACGGTCTGATCGGTGCCGGTGTGCCGCAAGACTGGGCAACCCATATGCTGGGCCACGAGTTAACCGCCATGCACGGTCTGGATCATGCCCAGACGCTGGCCATCGTCCTGCCGGCGCTGCTGAACGAGAAAAAAGCGCAGAAACGCGAAAAACTGCTGCAGTACGCTGACCGCGTCTGGGGTCTGCGTGAGGGCAGCGAAGACAACCGTATCGACGGGGCCATCGCCGCCACCCGTGCCTTCTTCGAACAAATGGGCGTGCCAACCCGCATGGCCGATTACCAGCTCGACGGCAGCTCGATCCCGGCACTGCTTGATAAGCTGCATCAGCACGGCATGACCGCGCTGGGCGAACATCAGGACATCACCCTGGAAGTCAGCCAACGTATTTATGAGGCGGCACGTTAATCGCAAACTCGCGGTTACCTGTCAGGCTTTAATTTCAGTCTCTTGCGCCCGAGCTGTCCTCGGGCGCAGTGCCAAGCACTATTCTGATATCGCTGAAATTTGCTTAGCAAACTCAGCACCACCCCAGTTTGCCAACTAGAATTTATTGATAGCCGTTCCTGGTGCATGCAGCACCGGGCAATCCGTTAACAAGGAGATACGCATGACAACGCAACAACCCATCATCAAACTCCACGATGGTAATCTGATGCCGCAGTTGGGTCTCGGCGTTTGGCAGGCGAGTATTCCAGACACCACCCAGGCGGTGCTCAAGGCGCTGGAGGTGGGATATCGTTCGATCGATACCGCTGCGATTTACAAGAACGAGGAAGGGGTCGGTGCTGCACTGCAATCCGCCTCGGTGCCGCGCGATGAACTGTTTATTACCACCAAACTGTGGAACGACGATCAGGGCGACCCACAGGCCGCCCTGGAAACCAGCCTGAAAAAACTCAAGCTGGACTACGTCGATCTGTATCTGATCCACTGGCCAAAACCGCAGCAGGATCAATACGTAGACGCCTGGCGCGGGCTGATCAAACTGCGCGAACAGGGGCTGGTGAAGAGTATCGGGGTCTGCAATTTCCATACCCCGCATCTGCAGCGCCTGCTGGACGAAACCAATATCGCGCCGGTGATTAACCAGATTGAACTGCATCCGTTGCTGCAACAACGTCAGTTGCGCGCCTGGAACGCAACGCACCACATCGCTACCGAATCATGGAGCCCACTGGCGCAGGGCGGCGAAGGGGTGTTCGACCAGCCGGTCATCAAACAGCTGGCGGAAAAATACGAGAAGACCCCGGCGCAAATCGTGGTGCGCTGGCACCTGGACAGCGGTCTTATCGTGATCCCGAAATCGGTCACGCCATCACGCATTCGCGAGAACTTCGAGGTGTTTGATTTCAAACTGGATAAAGACGAACTGAGCGATATCGCCCAACTGGATATCGGCAACCGTCTGGGGCCGGATCCCGACTCACTGTAATGTCCCAGCGCCCGGCTTCCGCCGGGCGCTGCATGGCCCCGTAAAGGGGGGTTATGATTGTCCAGGCCGTGCTGGATGGATAGCAAGTCGGCAGGCAATAAGCCATTCGGAATCTTGCTGCACAAACCCGGTCAGCAACCCCATAGCGGCAGCATAGAAACCAAAACGATCGCGCTGGTAGCAACGTTTGGTACAAAGTGGCAACCAACTCAGCAGATGCCGATTCAAAAACAGATCCTGCTGCTCCCGTTCAACGCCCTCTTCGATCAACGCTGTCATTAATGCAAGTTGGATAGCGATATGGTCAACTGCTTCATTGTTTTGTGGCGCAAGACGGTGTTCAACCAGCTTTTGCCGCAACGCTTGTCGCTCTTCGGGTGAGTTCGTATGCGGATAATGCCCGGCATAAGGCGAGACTCCCGAAGGGGCAGGCAGTAAAAACAGGGAGGCGAAATCGGCCGCCAGCTCCAGTCGGCACTCTTCCCGCTTTAACATCGCCCGTAACCGTCGCTGAAAATGCGTAACGAGCAACGAAAGTTCGGGAATCAATTTTAGGGCGTTCAATAATGCCAGGTTCTCTTTGTCTCGTAGCCTGAGCAGCCCTTCGTCAGACAGTTCCTGAAACAGCAACTGAGAAAACCAACGGTAAATGATGGCCCGTTGCCGGGCCACCTCGTTAAGTAATGGCATGAGAGGCCTCTTTGGTGTCCGGTTTAATTTCCTGTGGCCCACCGAAACCCGTTACCGGCGGAAGCTCGCCCTGATAAAGCTCCACCTGAACCAACGCAGAATGAGCCGAAGTCCCTTGTGCCAATTGAGACGTTCCAATATCGGCACTTAAGACGTTAGGATCGCCATAGGTGCAAAGCGTTCCGGCTTTCCCCCCCACCAGAGGGGAATACCATGCCCCCTCATGGATACGCACAACGCCAGGTGAGTAGTCTGGACTAATGACTACCCCGGCAAGCACTTGCCCGCGCGCATTAAAAACGCGTACTACGTCACCGGCTTTCAAACCGCGAGCTTTAGCATCCTCTGGGCCTATATATAAGGGTTCACGCCCCGCTACAGCATAGGTCGCGCGGTAGTTATCGCTGGAACACAGTTGCGAATGCAGCCGCTTGTCCGGGTGGCAGGATTGCAGGTGCAGCGGATATTTCTCTGAACCTTTGCCTCCGTGGCTGCGTTCAAAAGGCTCCATCCACAGCGGATGGCCAGGGCATTCCCGGTAGTTAAAAGCGGCAATGGTCTTACTGTAGATTTCAATCAGGCCGGATGGCGTCCCCAAAGGATAGAGGTCGGGTTGTTCGCGAAAATCACCGTGACGCACCCAAGGTTGGCCTGCCGGATATTCGATATAACCTTCCCCATCCCAGAAGGTGGAAAAACTGGGCATCTTCACTCCCATCGCGGCCCCCTGCTTCACCCCTTCTTCATAGATAGCCTTGATCCACTGCATCTCGTTGCGCCTTTCGGTGTAAACCTGATCGCGGCCAAAACGCTTGCAGAGTTCGCTAAACACGTCAAAGTCGTGGCGAGCCTCATACTGCGGCTTCACCACCTGGCGAATCGCCATCAACCCTTTGTTGGAATGCGTACCGAACTGTTCGATATCGTTACGCTCAAAACGCGTGGTCACCGGCAGCACAATATCGGCAAAACGGCAGGACGCCGTCCATTGGTGATCCAACACCACCACCGTTTCCAGCCGCTTCCAGGCTTCGATCATTCGGTTGCGATCCTGTTGGGCATGGAACGGATTGGCAGCACTAAAGAGCGCCAACCTGATATCAGGATAGGTGAGCGTCTCACCATTAAACGCCAGGGTCTTGCCGGGCGAGAGCAGGCAATCGATGAAACGTGCCACGGGGATATGCTCGGAAGCGCCGCGGAAATCGGCGGCATGGATGGGTGCAGGAGGGTTGGACAGACTACCTAATCCGGAAAGTACCGGGCCCAATGAGGTCACAGTGCCACCACCGTTGTAATGCCAGCCAAAACCGACACCGCCGCCAGGAAGGCCTATCTGCCCCACCATGCTGGCCAGTATCACCAACATCCACGGGTATTGTTCCCCGTGATGCATGCGCTGAACGCACCAGCCCCCCATAAACTGGGTACGCCCCTTGACCAGCAGCCGTGCAAATTCGCGGATCTGCTCGGGAGTGAGTCCACAGAGGCCTGCGGCCCACTCCGCGTCTTTAGGTTGTTGATCCGTCTCCCCCATCAAATAAGGCAGAAACTGCTCGAAACCCACGCAATAATCTTTGATAAATGAAGCGTCATAGAGTTTTTCCTGGTACAGCGTATGCGCCAGCCCCAGCATCAGGGCCACGTCCGTCTGCGGGTTCAAGGCCAACTGTTCGCAACCGAGATAGTTCTGCGTTTTACTGCACACCGGATCGACGCTAATCACCCGTATTTTGCCTTGTTGCACGCGCTCTTTAATCTGCTGCCAGTAGCCAAAGGGATCGTGATCGGGAACCAGGTATTCGATCTGCAGGTTTTTGATCGGATCGCAGCCCCACAGCACGATGGTCTGGGTATTTTCAATCACCAAAGGCAGCGAGGTTTGCTGCTCATACACCTCCAATGATCCTATTACGTGGGGCAAGATCACCTGCGCCGCCGCGGCCGAATAGTCACCTACGGTGGTGACATAGCTACCATGAAGGCCAAGCCCGCGATCCATTGCGCCCCCGGCCTTATGCAACTTGCCCACCATCTGCCAATCGGCCAGCCCGGTAAACACGCCGGATGAGCCATGGTTTTTTTGCACCCGCTCCAACTCCTGATAGACCAGGTCCAGCGCCTGATCCCAACTCACACGCACAAAACGGTTATCGCCACGTTGGCTGCGGTCGGACAGCTCGCGTTTGCGCAACCAGTCCAGCCGAACCATGGGGTACCGTACTCGCGACGGGTTATAGACGATTTCGCGCACCGCCTTGAGCATATCGCACGGATATTTATCGTGTTTGAACGGGCGGGTGTCGATCCATTCGCCGTTGACCACCTTGGCCTCAAAAGCCCCAAAATGCGATCCCGACTGGATCCAGCGCTCAGGGCTTTCGCCTGCCGCCCACACCTTGCCGAGTAGAGGATTGGGGCCCAGCATGCTGGCAGTCCCCGCGGCCAGTACGCCGGCTATAAACCGTCGGCGAGAAGGGTTGAAATCGTGAATATCCATGATGACTCCTTATTCTATTTTTTTGCGCTGTCAGCGGTATCACTGGCGTGGGTTTGCAAATATTTCAGCAGGGTTCGCTCTTCTTGCGAACTGAGACGGTAATAGGTGGACATGGCCTTTAGCCCGGCGATCCAGCCGTTGGCGGTATAACGGGTTGCGGGCGGTACGCTATGACAGGCGCTGCAAGTGGATTGCAGCATCTGGTCGGCGTATTGCCACACGGGCTCAAGGCTGGCATTAAATCCGTCGTTGGAGGTCCAGGCTGCTACGCTGATTTGCTGCCATTCCTGATGTGAGGCCGGATCGACCTGGGTTTGCAGGATCTTGATCGTGGGGAGTAATGAAGCATCCAGGACCGCGGCGAATACCCGTTTACCTGGATACTGCGTGATCACGCGCCCACGACCGGCGCTCTCACGCCATCCCACAATCTGGATTTGCACTTTGTCACCCTGTTTTTGCAGCACGCTGACCTGCGTGGCGGGCATCAGCAGTGCCTTGTCAGCCGGTTCGTCGGCCGATGCGCTCAAGGATTTTTCGCCAAGGGAATACAACGTGGTCGCCGCAGGCAAAGCCGTACTTTGCTGCTGCAGCGTTTTAAATTGGCTGCGGAATCCCTGGCTCATATCCGGTTTGTGGTGCGCAATCCCCTTGTGACAATCAATACAGTTGCTGTCTTTCAACGCGGCCGCGGTCATTTGTGCTGCCGCTTCGGAAGATTGCTTATCGTGATCCATGGCGTCGTAACTGTGACAGGCCTTGCAAGCGGCAGAACGGTTCTCGGTCATGCGCGCCCACTCCCGCTGCGCCAGTTCAGCGCGTTTGCTCTCAAACGCCTCCGGCGTCGCGATAGAAGGGGAAATAAACTCGTGGTAGAGATCGTTCAGCGCGGCGATTTTGCGTACCACCGTCGGGATGACCCCTGGTGGAATATGGCAATCCTTGCACTCGGCACGCACACCGGAAGCATTTTTAAAATGAATACTCTCCTGGTATTCCTGCCCGACGGTACTCATCGAATGGCAGGACAAACAGAACGCCGTCGAACTGGTTTGGTGAACGCCCTGCCATCCCGCCCACAGCAGAAGCAACATGACCCCTGCCCCAGCTACCATCAGCCAAAGTGATTTCTTGCGTATCCACAACATGATGAGATTGCCTCGATTCTCGTTATTTAGTGGCTACGCTAAAGCAAAATGCAGGTGGCCAAATAGATACGGCCAGTTTCAGTAATAAGGCCAGATGACACATTTTGTTTAGGGTCAATTATTGCCGTACGCGGTTAGCGTAAGGTGCAGGAGCTGAAAGTTTGCGACAAAGGGATTTTATGTGGGAATTAGAGCTCGACAGAGTCTGTGATACGCCCCTGCAATTGCAGATTTTTCAATACTATTATCAGGCCATCACACGTGGTAACTACGTTTGCGGTGATATGCTGCCTTCTATTCGTAAGCTGGCCGGCAAGCTGCAGGTTGCACGCATCACCGTGGTGCTGGCCTATGAAAAGTTGGTGATTGGCGGCTACATTAAAAGCCGACCGGGCATTGGTTACCAGGTCGTATTTGACCGTCAGGTAAAACCCGTCCGGCACATTCCCTCTTACTTCAAAGGACCGGCCCCCACCCGTCTGTTGACCGCAGAGGTGCCCGGCGATCTCTACAGTCAGCCGACGTCCGAACTTTATTGCCGCATGAGCATTCCCGATCCAAACGCTTTCCCTTGGGCAAGCTGGCGCAAATGGAACAACTCACCGTCCTGTCTCAAAGAACAACTGGTGACGCGCTATCACTCTCCTCATGGGCTACTGCCGTTACGCCAGGAGATCGCACGCTATTTACACCTCTCTCGCAGCATCGAGATCCGTCCAGAAAATATCATCATTACCAATGGCGTTCAGGAAGGGTTATCACTCTTGAGCCAGCTCTTTGTTCTCAAGCGAACGACGTCGTCCCATATCCCCTGCCATATTGTGACCGAATCGCCCTGTTATTCCGGCGCCTGGCATCTGTTCAATTATTACGGTGCGCAGGTCACCACGCTGGACGTCGACAAACAGGGCATGTGCGTATCACATCTTCCGGAGCGTTCCACACAATTGTGCTATGTCACGCCCTCGCACCAGTATCCTCTGGGTAGCCAACTTTCTCTCTCGCGGCGCAAAACCTTGCTGCTTTGGGCACAAAGGGTGGGCGCTTACGTCATCGAGGATGATTATGATGCGGTTTTTTCCTGGGGACAGAAACCTCTGCCTCCGCTGAAAGCGATGGACAGCCAGGATCGGGTAATTTATGCCGGCACCTTTTCAAAAACCCTGGGGCCAGGGATCCGCTTGGGCTATTTGGTCTGTCCCGATGCCATTTTGCCCTCAGTACAGAATATGAAGGCACTAAGCAACAGCGGGAGTAATTGGTTATTGCAGCAATTCCTGGCGGAGTTTATGCACAGTCAGGTGTTTTATACCCACTTGAGCAAATTGACCTGCGAGTACGAGATGCGCCAGACCCTATTGCGTAAAGGGCTAAAACGTCTGTTTCCCGAAGGGCAACTATGGGGTCACGCCGCCGGGCTGCATCTGACATTGATCACATCCATGACCGACGATGTTATTCAACGGCTTCGGCAGCGCTGCCTCCAGGCCGGGGTCCGCTTCGACACCTTGCGTGAGCTGGAAAACGGCTCGGAAACCACCTGGAGAGCGGGTGGCCACTCGTCGCCCATTTTCTTTGGCTTTGGCAATCTGAACTCGCAGCAGTTGAAAAAAGTCCTGTTGGTGATCGAGCAACAGTTACTGTACCTGGATCAGGAGCACGGATCGCTGTACTGAACCGCCCCCCGTTCGCGAGTTACAGCTGCTCACCGTGGCTGGCGATCACCCGCTGATACCAGCCAAAACTCTGCTTCTTCTTGCGCGCCAGATTGTTGTCGTGATCGACATACACAAAGCCGTACTGCTTTTGATAGCCGTTGAGCCAGGAAAGCAGATCGATAAACGACCAGGGATAGTAACCGCGCACATCGGCACCCTGCTCGATCGCCGCACCGATCGCCTGAATATGATCGCGCAGATAGTCTATGCGCGGTTGATCGCGCACTTCCCCCTCGACGATCGGATCCTTGGCACCCAACCCGTTCTCGGTAATGTAGATCGGAATGTTGCCGTAGCGTTTGACGATGCGGCCAATGGCATCGGTCAGTCCCTGCGGATAAACCTCCCAGTCCCAGTCGGTATAAACCCCGTTCGGGTTGCGCACCAGTTTGAACAGCCCCTTAAAGCCCAGTTCACGCCCGCTGCCCTTTTGGCCACTGGTGTTGATCGCGTAGCCCTCGACGTCGTCGTTATGCGCCACCATTTCGCGCTTGTAGTAATTAAGACCGATAAAATCGACGATGTTGTCCTTTAGCAACGCCTCATCGCCCGGTGCAAAATAGGGTACGCCAAAGGCCTGCTGCGCCATCGCCAACAGCTCTGCCGGGTATTCGCCCTTCAACACCGGATCGTACAGCCAGTGGGTGAAGATTCCCTCGGCTAACTCGCAGGCGCGGCGATCTTCTGGCGAGTCGCTGATCGGATCGTTAGGTTGCAGCACGTTGACGAAGCCGATCTGACCGTTGATCTTCATTTCACGGAAACTTTTTACCGCGCGGGCATTGGCCAAAAACACGTGGTGGCAGGCCTGAATGCCCTTCTTCGGATCGGTCAACTTGGGCGGATGCGCTCCGGTGATATAGCCCATGCCGATAAACACGATGGTTTCGTTAAAGGTGGACCACAGCTCGACGCGGTCGCCGAAACGCTGATAACACAGACGGGCATATTCATCGAAAGCATCGACGATCTCACGCGATTCCCAACCGCCAAACTCTTCTTGCAGCGCCTGCGGCAGATCCCAGTGGTACAGGGTGATCATCGGTTTGATGTTGTGCTTCAACAGTTCGTCGATCAGATCGCTGTAGAATTGGATCCCGGCCTCATTCACCTCGCCCCGCCCCTGCGGCAGCAACCGTGGCCAGGAGATCGAAAATCTGTAGGTCTGCATCCCCAATTCGGCCATCAGCGCTACGTCTTCGCGAAAGCGATGGTAGTGATCGACCGCGACGTCGCCGTTGGTACCCTGATAAGTGGTGCCGGGCAGGTGGGAGAACAAATCCCAGTTGGACAGGCCCTTGCCGTCGGCATCAAAGCCGCCCTCAACCTGGTAAGACGCGGTCGCCGCGCCCCACAGGAAATCCTTCGGAAATACGCTCATTGGTTTTTCACCCCGTTCTGCTCCAGTAATCGGTAAATTCTCACCAGTTCCTCCACCAGATCGCGCGCCAGCATGGCGTTCATGATGTGGTCCTGCGCGTGCACCATAATCAGATTGACCGGCAGCTTGCCTTCCCCTTCGTCAAAACCGATCAGCTCGGTTTGAGTGGCATGCGCTCGCTTCGCCGCCAACTGCGACTCCGCCAGCAAAATATCTACCTGATCCCACTGGTATTTGCGCGCTGCGTACAACGCCTGCATGGCACAACTGCGAGCCTCACCGGCGTTGATGATCAATTCCATTACCGCCGTTTCCATGTCAATCATTCGGTGACTCCTTGTGTCTGTTCGATCTGCTCCGCCTCACTCACTTCCTGATCCAGCAACTGCTGCTCATAGACCTTGAAGAACGGGTAGTAGATCAGTGCCGATACCGCCGCCAGCAGCAGCACCAGCAGTGCGGCACGGAGATCCCAACCGGTGGCCCAGGCAGCGCCAATCGGTGCCGGTGCCGTCCAGGGCACTACCGAGATCACGCGGCCAATCAGATCCAGCTTCACGGCCGCATAGGCAATGATCGAATTGACGATCGGCGCGGTAATAAACGGGATAAAGAAGGTCGGGTTCATGACGATCGGCGTGCCGAAGATCACCGGTTCATTGATGTTGAAGCAGCTCGGCACCAGGCTCAGCTTGCCGATCGAACGCAGGTGCGCCGAACGGCTGCGCAGATAAAGCAGCACCAGCCCAAAGGTGGCGCCGGATCCGCCGATAACGATAAAGAAGGTCCAGAAAGCCTCCATAAAGATGTGCGGCATCGGGTGGCCGGCGGCCAACGCATCCTGATTGATGCCCAGATTGGTCAGCCAGAATGCCTGCAGCATGCCGGAGACGATCACCGCGCCGTGAATACCGGCGAACCACAATAAATGGCCGATCAGCACCGCGAGCAGGATCGCCGGCAGCGAGTCGGCAGCGGAAATCAGCGGCTGGAACAGCGCCATGATCGCCTGTGGCAACAGTAAATTAAACTGATGCTGCACCAGCAGGCTAAGCGGATACAGGGTGATCACCACCGCCAGGATCGGGATCAGCAGATCAAACGACTGTTTGATCTTGGCCGGCACCTGTTCCGGCAGTGAGATACCGATATTGTGCAACTTGAGAAAGCGGATCAGTTCGGTGGTATAGACCGCCACCAAAATGGCGGTGAAGATCCCCACGCCGCCCAACGCGGCGGTCGGCAGCATCTTTTCGGTCTGCGGCGCGGCGACCAGCAAAAATGACATAAGCGCCAGCATGGCCGCCATAAAGGGATCGAGCTTATAACTCTGCGCCAGGTTATAAGCGATGGCGGCAGTAATATAAATCGACATAATCCCCATGGTCATATTAAACGGGGTGAGAATAGCGACCTGATGTTTCTCCGCAGCACCCAGCCACCATTGAGCTATTCCCCAACTGCTGTCGGCCGAAAAAGGCGGGTAGGCAAATACCAATAAGAATGAGCCGACGATCATAAAGGGCATCGCGGAAATAAAACCGTCGCGGATCGCCATAATATGTCGCTGGGTCGATAGTTTACCGGCAATGGGGCTGATACGGTTTTCAATAAAATTGAATGCGGCCTGGCTGATACTCATGGTTCAACCCTCGGGACGTTCTGAGTCAATGGTCACGGGGCGAACAAACCGACGCCACGCGCGGCGGCAGGTGGCCCCGGCGGAATTAGTGTTGTGCGATCATCCGTAAGGCTTCGGCGAGGATTTTATCACCGCGCATCATGCCGTAATCCATGCTGTTGATAACCGCAATGGGCTTATTTTCCCTGTCGGCGATTTTTTTAAAATCGGCCAGTTTATATTTAACCTGCGGCCCAAGCAGGCAGCATTGATAATTTGCCAGCGTAGATTCAAATTCATCCATACCGACGGCAATAATATCAACCTCAATCCCCTGTTGTTCTGCTGACTTTTTCATTTTATTTACCACCATGCTGGTAGACATTCCGGCGGCACAGCATAAGAATATTTTTTTCATTCGCTCTCCTGAGATATAGGTGCAAATCATACAGTCGATGAATGAGTATGGTTTCAAAAACGAAAAAACAGCAACCGGTTTCAGTAACCGGTTGCAGGGTTTAAACGGGTTCTGTGAAGGAGATCCGAATTTTAATTTCCGGACTTAAAACGAGGAATAACTGAGCAGCATCGTCTGGCTAAACCGCTGCCCTTTAGCCAAGCGGCGCAGCCCACCAAGGTCAGCCATGTTATGGCCGTTAGCGGCATGCGACATCGGTTCCAGGCAGAAGAAGTCGAACTGATAACCCGGATCAAACGCCGGATCCGAGACGAACAGGAAGTAAACCGGGCAAGCCGGCTGAGTGTTCATCCGTAACCGAGCGCCTTGTTCCGGCCACTGGATCCGCGCCTCACCGTTCCAGCCGCTGAAACCGTTATTCACCCAGTGACGCGGCAACGGGCCTGGCTGGGAGAAATCCAGCGCCTCGGTCAGTGCCGCCTGCTCGCCCGCCAGCCAGTCTTCGGCCTCCAACCAGTAGGCCCCGGCGGATGCCTGTACTCGGGTATCCGCCGTTAACGGGAAATACGGATGCCAACCCAACCCATAGGGCATCGGCCTTTCACCACGGTGTTCTACCGCCAATTCAATACTGAGTTGATGTTGCTGCAGGGTGAAATATTGCTCTACCTGATAACGGTAAGGGCCATCCTCATGCTGATAACGCAAGTGAAGATGATTGCTACCCTGTTCAACACATTGCCACTCCTGCAGCCAGCCGTCGCCATGCAGATAATGCCGATCCCAATCGGTATTCGCGCTGAGCTGATATTCATGATCCTCGAAATTGAAGCGGTTTTGATTCACCCGATTGCCAAAAGGAACCAGAGGAAAACACCCCGATTGCAGCGCCGACGTGGTATCACTCAACACCGCAGGCCGCAGCAGAGGGATCTCTCCCTCTGGTCCGCGCGCGGCCAATTTCAACACGCTGCCACCCAACGACGAAACCACCAACGAGAGACAGCCGTTATCCATATCAAACAATGCCATAGTGCCCCCGGATATTAATCGGCGAAATTGATCACCACTTTGCCGCACTGGCCAGAAGCCATCAGAGCATAGGCCTCGGCAGCCTGCCCGAGTTTAAAACGGTGGGTGATCGCCTGATGCGGGTGCATTTTCCAGTCGTGCAGGTCGGTGCAGCATTTTTCCATGTGGTGCAGGCTGGTGACCCAAGAGCCGATGATCCGCCGCTGGTGATGCATCAGGTCTGCGCTGACCTCGAACTCCACCTTGCCGGTTTCGCCAATGTAGATCACTCTTCCCCAGTCCGAAGAGGCCTGCAGCGCCAGCAGGCGCCCTTTGGCATTGCCGGAACAGTCGAGCGTGACGTTGGCCCCGCCAGCGGTCAATTGGCGAATGCGTTCTGTCACGTCGTCACCGCTCAGGAAACCGTGATCCATCAGCCCCAGGCGTTTCGCGGTCGCCAGACGCTCCGGGATAACATCAACGCCAATCACCGTTTTTGCCCCGCGTCCCTTCGCCAGCATCATCGCCATCATACCGACCGGGCCCAGCCCCACGACCAGTACGTGGTCGCTGCCGGAGACCTCGCCACGCACGATGCCTTCATAAGCCGTGCCGACCCCACAGGAGATAAAAGCGCCGTCTTCATAGCTGAGCGAATCCGGCAGATGAATCAAATCCTTTTCCTCCGCCAACAGGTAGTCGGCATGGCCGCCATCTCGCTGCCAGCCATAGGCGGCCTTGCCAACGCCGGTGCAGGAAATCGGATAGCCTCGCCGGCAATTGCTGCAAAAGCCACAGCCGGAAATATGGTACACCAGCACGCGATCGCTCTCGCGGAAGTGGCGGCAGCCGGCCCCCAGCGCCACGATCTGGCCACAAGGCTCGTGACCGTTAATAAACCCCCGGTACAAGGGTTGATCCGGTGCGGCCGCCGTACCACGGTGCTGATGATAAATATAATGAATATCGCTGCCGCAAATACCGGACGATTTCATTTTAATTAATACCTGGCCAATGCCCGGTTGCGGAATATCCACCTCACGCAGTTCTGCCGTGGCGTTTCCGGGTAAATAAGCCGCCAACATTTTTCCCATACTATTTTCCCTCCAGCTTTAATCAGTTATTTGTGTGGCATGTGAGGCTATTGCTTAGAGTTCTTTTGCATCACGATAATATTGGCCAGCACCGCCAGTACGATAATCACCCCTCTGACCACCTGTTGGAAAAAGGAGTTAATCCCCAGCAAGACCAGGCCGTTGCCAATCAGGGTGATCACCAGCACGCCGAGCAGGGTGCCGAGCATCGAACCGCGTCCGCCGGACAAGGCGGTACCGCCCACCACCACGGCGGCAATCACGTCAAACTCCAGGCCGCTGGCCGCCCCGGCATTACCGGAGCCAAGACGCGCCGCCAGCAGAATACCGGTGACGGCGGCCAGCAAGCCGGCCAGGGTAAATAGCAGCACGCGAATGCGTTTGACGTTAATGCCGCACAGCTGGGCGGCACCGGCGTTGCCGCCAATGGCATACACCGAGCGACCAAAGGCAGTTTTCTTGCTGATAAACTGAAACACCACAAACAGGATCAGCATAATCACCGCCGAAACCGGCAGGCCCAACACCTGCCCGCCCAGCCAGTCCAGCACCGCGTTTTCGTCAATCGGTACCGGCAAGGCGTTGGTCATAAACAGCCCCATGCCGCGCAAGGCGCTCCAAAGCCCCAGCGTGGCGACAAAGCTCGGCACGTTAAACCAACCGCGCAGCGCTCCGGCGACCGAGCCCAACGCCGCCCCCAGACACAGAGCCAGTATCAGCGCGAACGCCAGCGGGATTTGGTATTGCATTAAATAAGCCAGGATCACCGAAATAAACGCCACCATCGGGCCGACGCTGACGTCGATCTCACCGGAAATAATAATCAGCGTCATTGCCCAGGCGGCAATACCGATAGTGGCGGCGTCGCGTAAAATATTCATTTGGTTATTCAGAGAAATAAACCCGGTGGCGTAAATGGAAAACACCAGGTACAGCACGATAATAATTGTCAACAGGCCAAGTTCATTAGCGTGCTTCGATAATTTACGGGCTTTTGCTATTTTTACATCCGGTACCAAGGTGGACATTGTCATTACCTCCGATGCCTTCACATGCGGGCAGAATTATTGGATCATCAGCACTTCGGACATCAGCTGTTCAACATCCACGGGCGAGATAAACTCCTTCACTATCGTTCCCTGCTGTAACAATAAGATCCGATCGCAGACCTGAGGCAATTCCTCCACTTCGCTCGACACGAAAATAACGCTTTTCCCTTCGGCCACCAGTTCGCGCGCAATACGATAGATTTGATTTTTCGCTTCTACATCGACGCCGCGCGTCGGCTCATCCAGCAACAAGATGCGGCTCCTGGCGTAAACCCAACGGCCAATCACCACCTTCTGCTGGTTACCGCCGGAGAGCGTCATGATCGGCGTGCCGGTTTCAGCGGTTTTCACCCGCATGCGGCTGACGATGGCCGAGGTTGCCTGTTTGATCTTCGACCAGTTCAGTACGCCAAAGCGGCTTACCGAGCGGCTGTCGGTCATCACGGTATTCTCATCCACCCCCAGCAGCGGCATGATGCCCTCGGCCTTGCGGTTCTCCGGTGTGTAGGCCATACCCCGTTTGAGCATGTCGGCATAATTCGGGCAGATCAGCGCCTCCCCGTCCAGCACCAGTTCGCCATCGGTAAACGGCGTCAGGCCAACAATGGCCTTCAGCAATTCGCTGCGGCCCGCCCCCAGCAACCCGGCAATGCCCAGCACCTCACCGCGCCGCAGCTCAAAACTGACCTGCCGCAATTTGGGCGGCAGCGATAACTGCCTCACCTCAAATACCGTTTCGCCCCCCGCCGGAACAGTCACGGTTTGCGTATGGTGATCCTGATGGCCCAGCATCAGATCGACAATCTGCTGGGTGGTCGTGTTGTCCAGCGTCACGTCACCCGCCACGCGGCCGTCGCGCATAATGGTGCAGGACGACGCCAACCGGCGGATTTCATTCATCCGGTGGCTGACATACACCACCGCAATCCCCGCCGCAGAAAGGCGCATCACCGCCGCAGCCACCAGATCCGCCTCGGCGTTGGCCAGCGAACTGGTCGGCTCGTCGAGGATCACCACTTTGGGATCTCCCTGGCAGGCCCGGGCTATCTCCACCAGTTGCTGCTGCGCCGGGCTGAGATCGCGTACCCATTGCTGAGGATCGATATCCACCCCAAGCAGTGCCAGCGCAGCACGTGCCTGCGCCATCATGCATTGCACGTCAATCACTCCGGCACGCTGTGGCCAGGCGCCCAGGCACAGGTTTTCCGCCACGCTCATATCCTGCACCAGGCTGAGTTCCTGATAGACCGCCCGCACGCCAAGCTCACCGGCACGACGCGTCAACAACGCCTCTGGCCCATCCAACAACCGGTCGCCGATAAAGACTTGCCCGGCGTCCGGTCGCTCACTGCCGGTCAGCATGCGGATCAGGGTAGACTTGCCCGCACCGTTTTTCCCCAGCAGGGCACGTACCTCACCTCGCCGCAGGGTGAAATTCACATCTTGCAGCGCCACTACCCCCGGGTAACGCTTATGCCCGGATTGAATGCGGGCCACCACCGGTTGCTGCGCCAATTCGTTTAAGGCCCTGTCGCTCAGGGTAGCCGCCGACATTAAGGTAAGCCGTCTTTGTGAGTCGCCAGCCAATCAGTAGCACTCTGCGATGAGGCATAGAGATCTATCGGTACCTGCACCACCTTTTGACCGACCGGCTGGCGGTTAATCGCATTCATTGCCTGCGTGAAGACCAAAGCCCCCATTTTCTTGCCCGAGATATCCACCACCGCTTGCAGTACCTGGCGGTTAACCAGCTCCTGCGCGATTTCAGTGGTCATATCCGAGCCGAAAACCACCGTTTTCCCGACCTTGTTCTGATTGCGCACGGCTTTAACCGCACCGAGCGTGGCACCGCCGGACTCGCCGAAAATGGCATCGACATTCCCGGAGGAGATCAACAGTTTTTCGCCGACCGAGATCGCCTTATCCAGCACCGTACCCTCCTGATTGGCGACGATTTTCATGCCCGGCACTTTCGCTTTTAGCGCATCTTCAAAACCTTTACGCCGCTGCACGCAAACCTCGAAGGCTTCGCAGTTAATTACCGCAATCGCGGGTTCGGTGATTTTCTTTTCTATAAAGTAATCGGCGGCGGTATTACCCAGTTTTTTGCCAAACTCATAGGGATCACCGACCAGATAGGCATATACATAGTTATCTACGCCTTTCTCGTTAATGCAGGTGTTGTAACAAATCACCGGAATATTCGCTTCGTTGGCACGCTTGATGGCCCGCACGCTGCCATTGACCGAAACGGCGGAAAGCACCACGGCATTTACGTCGCGTGCGATCATGGTATCGATAAACGAACTCTCTTTAGAAACATCCCCCTGCGCATTGGTTTCTATGATTTCGATTTTCCCTCCGCCCTTGGCGGCACCATCCTGCACACCCCAGCGGACCCCGGCGTAATACCCCTGGGTATCGAGATAAATCGCGCCGATGGTGGTTTTATCGTTTTTAGCCTGTGCGCCTGCACTGAAAATAATCAGGCCCCCGGTAATGGCTAACAGCATGTGTTTTATATTTTTTAGCAACATCGTTATTCTCCAGTTAATGTTCATTAACCTCTTGCTGCCTATTTTTATTATCCCGTCGGAGGGATTTACCGCAGTTTGCCATCCAACGGGGCACAGACTCATTACACTAAATGATCAAGCTGATTACTTACCGCCACAGGATCACGCATTAAACTAAACGGCGTTAAGTAAACTCTTTCGCCTTGGCGACGCTAGCGCCTGCTGAGCTGAGCCGCTCTTCCAACGCCTCCAGGGTAATGCCTTTGGTTTCCGGGACCCGGGCGTAGATAAACACCGCACCGGCCAGACAAATGCCGCCATACAGCAGGAAACTGCCCGCCGCACCCAGCGCCGCATTCAGCAGTGGGAAGCTGTAGGTCAGCACAAAACAGGCCACCCACAGGGCAAAGGTGCCCGCGGCCATTGCCGCGCCGCGAATGCGGTTGGGGAAGATTTCAGACAGCAGTACCCAGGTGACCGGCGCAAGAGTGACGGCATAGATAGCGATGGCGACCAACACCAGCAGCAAGACCGGCAAACCCAGCAGCCCATAGGCGTAAGCCGCCGCCATCAGCAGGTAGATCGCCGTTAATCCACAGGCACCGATCAGCATCAAGCGGCGACGACCAATACGATCCACCAGTGGCAAGGCCAGCAAGGTGAAGATCAGGTTGATCAATCCGGTGGCGACGATCGATTTCAGGGTGTCGTTAATATCAAACCCTGCAGAAGCGAAGATCTCCTGCGCATAGTTGAAGATCACGTTGATACCACACCACTGCTGGAAGACTGCCAGCACAATGCCAATCACCAGCACCGGTCGTACGTCGCTGCGCAACAGCGCACGGAACGGCACCTTGCCACTGTCCTTGCCCAGAGTCTGACGGATCTCCATCAGCGTTTGCTGTGCGTATTGCTCGTTGCCAATACGCCGCAATACCCGCTGCGCCTTTTCATGACGCCCGGCTTTTGCCAGCCAGCGCGGGGATTCCGGCACCACCAGCATCAACAGCAGGAAAGCCAGTGCCGGAACCAGTTCGGCGCCGAACATATAACGCCAGCCAATTTGTCCATTCCAGCTGGCTAACAGATCCGCCTGGCTGGCATTGGCCACCACCGGATCGGCGATCAACAGGTTGATCAACTGCGCCGCCAGCACCCCAATCACAATGGTCAATTGGTTCACCGCCACGAAGCGGCCACGCTGGGCTGCCGGGCTGACTTCGGCGATATACATCGGCGACAGCGCCGAGGCCAGGCCAATACCAACGCCACCGACAATGCGATACACAATAAAGGCATCAAAACTGGTGGCCATGGCGGTGCCCCAGGCGGAGATCACGAAGGTTAGCGCGGCAATCGCCAACGGCAACTTGCGGCCAAAACGGTCCGACAACAGGCCCGAGATCAGGGCGCCAAAAATACAGCCTACCAGCGCCGAGCTCATCGCCCAGCCGGACTGCGCAGGGTCGGTAATGCCGAAGTAAGCCTCGTAAAACGGCTTGGCCCCGCCGATCACTACCCAGTCATAGCCGAATAACAGGCCACCGCAAGCGGCGACCAGGCAGATAGTCCAGACATAGGGCATGTTCAGTTTATTCGTCACATTCGTCCCCTTGCGGCATCAGTTGGCTAAAACCTCGGCCAGTACGCTGAATAAACGCGCTTTGTCATGCGCAGGATTTACCACCAGCAACTCGCCCAATGTCTGCTGCGCCGCCGTTAACTGCCCTAACCCCAGCAGCGCCAAAGCAGTCACCAGCAGGCAGTGCTGTTGATGCGCCTGGTTCAGGTCGTTGTCCAACGCCATCAAATCCGGCAGCGAAACGGCAAAGAAATCGGCACCCGGCGCCAGCTCTGACTGTTGCCGTACCCATTGCTGCATTTGCATGAACTGTTGTTCGGCCTGTGCCGACTGCCCCAGTTGTTTGAGTGCCATACCGCGATAGAACAGATAGTCCACCGGTTGGTCGTTGTAGTAGCGGCTTTGCGTCAGGTCACCCTGCCCGGCACAGGCCTGCTGCCAGTAGCCGGTGGCAGCGTCAAGATCACCTTGCCGGGCGGCACTGATGCCGAGCCAATAGTAGAGATCGTTGTCACTTTGCCCGGCCAGCCGGCCTTCCCCCAGATTGTGCGGGTAGTGCAACGCCGACTGCAGCAACTCATGCGCCTGCTGCGGATCCCCCTGCTGTAGCGCCTGAAACGCCAAGCGCTGCAGGTTGATCAGGTACTGGCCGGTGACCTTGCCTTCACCGCCTTCCCACGGGTGGAACTGCCGCTGTTGCAGAGTCTGTTGCGCCTCACTCAAGCGGCCACACTGGTTGTACAGGCTCAGCAGTTCGGCTGTGAGGTCATCACGCCTGGCCACCACCGCCAAATGTTGTTCCAGCAAGGCCAGCCGTTGTTCAGGAGCCGCTCGCAGATGCTTATTCAGTTGATCCAGCTCGAACAATAACCGGGCATCGTCGGGCTGTAGCCTGAACGCTCGTTGCAGATATTCCAGCGCAACGTCATGCTGCTGGAGCTTGTTGAAGCTGTAGATCCCCAAGTTGCGCCAGGCATCGGCAAACCCCGGCTGTCGCTCGACGCAGCGCTGCCACAGTGCCACCGCCTGCGAGTAGTTGCGTTTGCTGTAATGAAAACACCCCAGCAGGTACTGCGCAAAATCGCACTCCGGCAATTGGCTCAGCATCTGTACTTCGTTCAGGGTATTGGGGAAGCGTACCTGTCGGCTAAAGCTTTCACGCGCCTGCGCCAGCAACTGCTGGTATTCGCTATCGCCCGCCTCGCCCTTGCGCAAGCTGGCCAACAGATAAAGCGGCAGGCTTTCCTGGCTGTCCAGCAGCGTCAGCAGTTCAATCGCCTGCGGTTTGGCCCCCCATTCACAGAGTTGGTTGGCCATGGTCAGCGCATTAATGCCACGGCAACCGGTCACCGCACGCAAGCGTTGTAAATCGGCAGCCTCACGGGTTTGCGCATAACGCAGGTAATACAGGCTGTAATGCAACGGGCGGGCAGTCAGTTGCTGCGCAATATAGACCAGGCTCTGTTCCCCCTGTCCCAGGCGTTGCAACAACCATGCCTTGAGAGCGATCAACGGATAATGGCTGGCATTAACGCTCAGGCTGCTTTCGCAAAATTCCAGCGCCTGCGAATAATTCCCGCGCCGCGCCGCGACCCGAGCCAGGCCGTAGAAGCCGCCCGGTTTACCATTTCCGCTCCAGATGGCGCGGTAGAAATCTTCATAGGCCGCGCTGTCGTCACCCAATTGTTCATGCGCGCAGCCGCGGATCAGACTGGCCAAGCCACACTGTGGGTTACGGTTAAGGTGGTGAGCACGTGCCAGCGCATCGTCAGCATAGGCAATGGCGCGTGCAAAATTGGCGCGGTTATATTCCAGCGTCGCCAGGGCCAAATTGCAGCGGTAATCGAGCGGATCCAGCGCCAAGCCTCTCTGGTAGTAATCGAATGCCGAACGGCTGGCGTGATGGTATTGCTCCAGATGCTGGCCGATAAACCAGGCCTCATCGGCACTGTCAATTTGCCCGGCCAGCGGCGGTGCTTTGGCCGGCTGCGGCAGTTCTGCCGCCGGATCGGCCTGATGCTGACGATAGCTGAGTACGCAGCGCCCCTGCGAGTCCAACAATTCAATCGTCAGACGACCAGAGAAATCACCGGTCATGGTCTCCATCAAGGCCGCTCCGGGGCTGAGATCGATACGACGATCGAGCAATAACTGTTGGTCGCTATCGCTGCGGACCACCAGCCGATGCTGCGCCAGCGGCGCGACCGCATACAGCCCCCACACCAGCTGTCGTCCGTCGCTTTCCAACTTTAGCGCCGCCCGGGTGTTGGCGTTCTGCACCATGCCCAGGGTGTTGTAAGGCAGGAAATTCTGCACGAAGCATTTTTCTTCATAGGCATCGAGCCAGGTGAAATCCGGCTGATTATCGGTGTAGACCCCGGTCATCAGCTCGATGTACGGGCCATTGTTGTCGGTCAGATTGCGATCCCAGGCCTGACCAAATTCGCCGTGGCCCCAGCTCCATTGTTTCTTGCCGGGTGATACATGATGATCGGCGATATGCAGCAAACCGCCCTGCTCATCGTGGCTATAGGCCCCAACGAAGTCATAGTCCGACTTATACGCCATATAAGACGTCGGCACCGGGATATTCTTGTAGCGTGAAATATCCACACCGGCCGAGTAATCCACCTTGTAGTAGGTGCCGGTAGCGATGGGGAACGAGGAGACATCGCGCTTGCCGTGGTCAAAAACGGCAGTCACATCCGGTGGGAACACGCTCTGGTGATCGTCCCCGCCCTTCACTGCCGGGTTGGCCCACCAGAGGAAATGGCGCGGTGTCGGGTTGGCGTTAAAGATCCTGGCGCTGATTTCAATCAGCGCGCGGTCGGGATACAGAGTGAAACCGGCCATCACCTGCAGGCCGCGCATCGGCTCCACTTCCCCCAGCCAGACGGTCTGCGCTCCGTTAGCATGCTGTTGAATCTGGCAGTCCACCGGCATGTAAGTGGTCGGCCGGTGGTGCTGTGGCCAGTTAAACTCGATGCCCCCGGAGATCCACGGCCCCAGCAGCCCCACCAACGCCGGCTTGACCACCTCGTTGTGGTAGACAAAATCACGCTGCTGCACTTTGTCGTAGGCCCGATGAATACGCCCGCCCAGTTCCGGCAATAGCATCACGCGCAGGTAGTCGTTTTCCAGATAGACAGCCTGATAACGGCGCAAGGTTTTCTCACCGCTTAGGGTATCAATCACGCCATAAGGGTAAACCGCGCCGGAAGATCCCTGATAGACACGGTTTTCCAGAAACATCGGGTGCGAGTCCTGCTCACCGGTGCCGTAGGTGGGTAATTCAACCTGTTCTTGCCAAACCTTGACTGTCCCGTGCATGCTTTCCTCTCTAAAAATACTGAACATTGCGTTTCAGGCAGTCTAGATGACGGAATTGATGACTTTATGCGCTACCATCACGCAATACACTAAACGGGGTTTAATAAATGGCATTGCAAGGTTTGAATAACCAACGGGTGCGTAATTTTAATAAACGGGTGTTATGTGCACTGCTGTACCGGGAAAAGGTCGCCAGTAAGTCGACGCTGGCACGGCTTTCGCAGCTGTCTATTCCTGCGGTCGGCAAAATTCTCGACGAACTGCAGGAAGAGCAGCGGGTAGAACACGACCCGCACAACCTGCACAGCCGCGGTTTGGGTGGCGGCAGTTACCGCATCGCCGCCGCCGGGCAACGCATCCTGTGCCTGAATGTCTCCCCTTATCTGATTGAAAGCATCGTGGTGGATGGCCTGATGACGCCTTGCAGCGCCTTCACCCCGCAGCCGATCGTCGCCACTACGCCGCAGGCGATGCTGCAGGAAATGGTGCAAATCTATCATCTGCACAGCCGCCAGCAGGGCATGCCACTGAAGATTGCGCTGTCGATCCACGGCCAGGTCAATCCGCTGACCGGGGTGTCCCAACGTATGCCGCAGGCCCCGTGGGAAGGCCCGGTAGAGATAAAATACCTGCTGGAAGAGCGTCTGAAGACCGAGGTTTTGATCGATAACGACTGCGTGATGCTGGGGCTGGCGGAAAAGTGGCAAAATAACGCCAATCTGCAGGACTTTTGCGTGATTAACGTCGATTACGGCATAGGTTCATCATTTGTGATTAACCAGCAGATTTACCGGGGCAGCCTGTTTGGCAGCGGTCAAATCGGCCATACCATTGTCGATCCCGATGGCGGCCTTTGCTCCTGTGGCCGTTACGGCTGTCTGGAAACCATCGCTTCGCTGTCGGCGCTGAAGAAAAAGGCCCGCATTCAGCTCAAGGTCGCTCCCTGGGCACAACAGGAAGGCGAAAGGATTAAAACCCCCACCACCGCCGACCTGATTGCCCGTTATCATCAGGGCGATGCTGCGTTGCAGGTGCTGGTGCAACGCGCCGCCCAGGCGATTGGCCTGAGCCTGTATAACTTCCTTAATATCCTCAATATCAACCGTATCTATCTGTACGGGCGCAGCTGTGGATTTGGTCAGGCCTGGCTGGACACCATCATCAGTCAGACCGGTTTTAACCCTTTCGACCGGCACGACCAGATCCAGGCCCAGGCCACGCATATCGGCTTTGGCCAACTGACGCGCGCGCAGCAGGTGACGGGGATAGGCTATCTGTATGTCGAACAGGCACTGACGGAGATGCTATGATGCCCGACTTTATCCCAGTAAAAACAATACGGAGCACCATGAACCCCACTCTACGACTCTGGTCACGCGCAGGCATTGTCTGCCTGATGCTGATCCTGGCCGGTTGTTCCAGCAAAAAACCGCGTACCAGCTATGATGCTCACGCTTTTGATGACGCAATTGAAGATGCTGCGGATAAATACGATGTCGATCAAAAGCTGATCGCCGCGATGATTAAAGTGGAATCCGGCTTTAACCCGGCTGCAATCAGCCGGTCAAATGCCATAGGGTTAATGCAGCTGAAAGCCGATACCGCAGGTTGCGACGCCTATCGCTACAAAGGCAAACGCGGCTGCCCGGACGAAGACGATCTGCTGGATCCGGATACCAATATCGATCTCGGTGCCGCCTATATTGCCGTATTGCAAAAACAGCAGCTTAAGGGGATCGACGATCCCGTCACGCTTCGTTACGCCACTATCATCGCGTACGTAAACGGCACGGGTGCGCTGCTGCGGACCTTCTCCAGCAACCGCCAGCAAGCCATTTCAATGATTAACAATCTGTCGCCGGAAGCCTTTAACTGGCATGTCCGCAAGTATCATCCCGCCCCGCAGGCACCGCGCCATTTGATGAAAGTAGAAGCGGCCTACGAGCAACTTTGATTTTCAACGCAAAAAGGAGAACCCTGGGGTTCTCCTTTTCGTTTAAGAGCACTGCCCGACCGTTAGGGTTTACCGCTGCGGATAGGCTTGCGCGGCGGCTTATTGGACGGCGTACGCTGACGGGTGATGTCGGTGTGTTTGGTCAACGCCGGGCGGGTATGGCGCTGCAAACGCTTGGCTTCACGCTGCTCGTCAATGCTTGGCGCAGGAACCAGACACTCGCGGCGACTGCCGATCAGGTGCTTCATGCCCATCTCTTCCAGCGCGGTGCGGATCATCGCCCAGTTGGCCGGATCGTGATAACGCAGCAGCGCCTTGTGCAGACGACGCTGACGATCGCCCTTCGGTATCACCACATCTTCACTCTTGTAGCCAACCCGGCTCAACGGGTTTTTGCCGCTGTAATACATGGTGGTGGAGTTAGCCATCGGTGAAGGATAGAAGTTCTGCACCTGGTCGAGGCGGAAACGGTTTTTCTTCAGCCACAGCGCCAGGTTCACCATATCTTCATCGCGGGTGCCCGGATGCGAGGAGATGAAATACGGGATCAGATACTGCTCTTTGCCCGCCAGTTTGGAGTAATGGTCGAACAGTTGTTTAAACCGATCGTAGCTGCCCATACCCGGCTTCATCATTTTCGACAGCGGGCCTTCCTCGGTGTGTTCCGGGGCAATTTTCAGGTAGCCGCCAACGTGATGGGTAGCCAACTCTTTGATATAGCGAGGATCCTCTACCGCCAGATCGTAACGCACGCCAGAGGCGATCAGGATCTTCTTGATGCCCTCCAGCGAGCGCGCACGGCGATACAGCTTGATGGTCGGCTCGTGGTTGGTGTCCATGTAGGTACAGATTTCCGGATACACGCACGAGGCGCGGCGGCAGGTCTGCTCTGCGCGCGGGTTGGTGCAGCGCAGCATGTACATGTTGGCCGTCGGGCCACCCAAATCGGAGATCACGCCGGTAAAGCCCGGCACCTTGTCACGGATCTCTTCGATTTCACGAATAATGGAGTCTTCCGAACGGCTCTGGATGATGCGTCCTTCATGCTCGGTGATCGAACAGAATGAACAACCGCCGTAGCAGCCACGCATGATGTTGACCGAGAAGCGGATCATGTCATAGGCCGGAATGGTTTCCTTGCCGTAGGACGGGTGCGGAATACGCTGGTACGGCAGGGCAAACACGCTGTCCATTTCCGGCGTAGTCAGCGGAATGGCCGGCGGGTTGATCCACACGTAGCGATCGCCATGTGACTGCATCAGCGCGCGGGCACAGCCCGGGTTGGTTTCATGGTGCAAAATACGCGAGGTGTGCGCATACAAGACCTTGTCGGCCTTCACCTTCTCAAAGGACGGCAGCAGCACGTAGGTTTTTTCCCACGGTTTGGGCTTGGCAGCGCGTACGGTCACCGGCTTGGCTTCCGGTTCCGGCTTGCCGCCGTCGGCGCAGGGCAGATCGTCGCCGTAAGGGTTTGGAATGGGTTCAATGCGGCCCGGCTTATCCAGACGGGTTGAATCTACGCCAGTCCAGCCTGGTAACGCGCCCTTGCGCATCACTGCCGTATTGCGGATATCGTGGATCTCACTGATTTTTTCGCCGGCGGCCAGACGGTGCGCCACTTCCACCAACGGCCGTTCGCCGTTGCCGTAGATCAGCATGTCGGCTTTGGAGTCCACCAGCACCGAGCGGCGCACGGTATCCGACCAGTAATCGTAGTGAGCAATGCGGCGCAGGCTGGCTTCAATGCCGCCCAGTACGATCGGCACATCTTTATAGGCTTCTTTACAGCGTTGGCTGTAAACCAGCGTCGCGCGATCCGGGCGTTTGCCCCCCACGTTGCCGGCGGTATAGGCATCATCGTGGCGCAGCTTGCGGTCGGCGGTATAGCGGTTGATCATCGAATCCATATTGCCGGCGGTGATGCCGAAAAACAGGTTCGGTTTGCCCAAACGCATGAAATCTTCTTTATTACTCCAGTCCGGCTGCGCGATGATACCGACGCGGAAGCCCTGCGCTTCCAACATACGGCCGATGATCGCCATGCCAAAACTTGGGTGATCGACATAGGCGTCACCACTGATAATGATCACATCGCAGCTGTCCCAGCCCAGTTGATCCATCTCTTCGCGCGACATCGGTAAAAACGGCGCGGTGCCATAACATTCGGCCCAATAAGGCTTATAGGAAAACAATTCACGGTCGGGTTGGATCAGACTGGTAGTGCTCATTCTGGTGCTCTTTCACAGGTTAATTAATCGCCGGGCGGCGATTATACGCACTAGTTGCAAAAAGAGCATGGTTATTTCACACATCGGTCACATCACGGCGCGGGCTACGCCGGTGAAAGGCAAGCCGGAACGAGCCCTCAGGTTTGTCAGAGTGGCCTTTAAGGCCACTGATGGCCGCAATGGACCTCACACTGTGCTTCATTCTCGTAACGCCCTGCTCAATTTTAATAAAAAACGCTGAACAATACTGACAATTAAATAATGAACCGCACTTAACAAAAGGTATTTTTATCAAACAAAAAATCAACATAAGAAATATTAATAATTAAAAAATAAATTAAACAAAAAATAAAATAACCGTATCTCATTGTTTTTTAAACACATGTCAAACACAGATCGAAGCATGGCAAAAATAACAATGTCACAGCAATAATCAAGTAGAAGACGGGAGTCTATTTATGCAAACATAACAACATAAGATTTATCTTAAGTCGAATCGGTCATTAAGAAACATTTTATAATTACTCGATCATTTAATCTCACACCACATAAGTACAACGGAGGTAAGTGTGAAACCGAACATCAGAAAATATCTGGATGAGTCAGAAATAAACAGCATGATCGAGAATATTAAAAAAGGCATGAATGCCTGGCGTGACAGATGCATGATCAGCATGTGCTTTATTCACGGCTTACGCGCCAGTGAGCTGGGAGGGTTGACATTGGATAATATCGAACTGAATGCGAAGAGGATCTACATCCCTCGTTTGAAGAATGGTCTTTCCGTACAACACCCTTTACATGAAAATGAGATAGTCATGCTGAATCATTGGTTGGAAATAAGGAAAAGCTGGCACTATGCCGATCAGCCCTGGCTGTTTCTTTCACGAAAAGGCGGGCCAATATCCCGCCAGCAAATTTACCGTCTGATCCGTGATTACGGTAAAAATGCCAACATCCAAATCCCGACACATCCCCATATGTTACGCCATGCCTGCGGCTACTTTCTGGCAAATCTGGGGATGGACACCCGTTTGATTCAGGACTATCTTGGGCATCGAAACATTCACCACACCGTACTCTATACCGCCAGTAATGCCATGCGATTTCAGGCTATTGAATTCTGATTAATTGCCCCAAGAAATAATAACAACGCTTCACAAATAGAAATAAAGCATATTTCAAAATTGAACTATTAATAACTCAAGTGACTAGAAACACATTACTACCCTACGCATCCTGAGTTCGCATCCATAGATTAGATGAATCAACCGCAGGACTTATTCATCCGATACAGGATTATTCACCATTAACCCGTCGCTTTTAAAATTTTCAGGGCCTCCGACACCATGACTAAAGATAACAATGGGCTTGTTTACCGTCACCAGACAGAATTAACCGTTAGCTCTACGCATTGGGAATACGGTCAGGTGGATAACGTTGCGGTCAGCGGGGCTCATCAAGCTCAACTTTCCCGTCCCAGCCACACGCTGATTGTCTATGACAGTTTTCACGCTGCTGACGGCGGTAGCACCATCCATGGCGACATTTGGTTTGACCACAAACGGGTTCCCTGCAGACGCACAATCGGCCAGGTCGCGGATATCGTCCCCTGCGGCTGCGGTTTTGAGGCGGTGACTTATATCGACGGCACGCTCAAATACACCGCTATTTCCGTTTCCCCCGAGCTCATCGCGTCGCTTCCGGGTGGTGCCACTGGGCTGAATATTGAGCCTAACGCCAATATCCGCAGCCCGTTAATCAGACAACTGTGCGCCAGCCTGAAAACCAGTACGGATGAATTACATGCAACGTCCTTGATGTTGACGATGCTGACTGAAACCTCACATCACCTGCAAGTGTTGTCCTCGCAGGCGCTCGCTCACCAGGCGCTCACCAAAACGCAGATGGAGCAACTGACTTGCTACATCGAAGATAACCTGGGTGAGACCATCACTCTTCAGGCTCTGGCTCAACTCACCGAGCTGAGCCTGTTCCATTTTTCCCGGGTTTTTAAACAGGTTTTTGGCCTGCCACCCTATCAGTATGTTCTGCATCGAAGGCTGGAGCGAGCCTATCAACTGGTCATCACCAGCCGGTTATCTCTGACCGAGATCTCCGCCCAATGCGGTTTCAGCGCCCCGGCGCAATTCAGTACCCACTTCCGTCGCCAGTTCGGCCGGTCTCCTTCGTCCCTGCGTCCCTAGCGACGGCAAAAGGTTAAGGGTTTTGATGGCTATTTTCGGGGGTAAAATAGAAACGCAACACCGGCCCGCGAGGCCCCTCTTTGCTGCTGAATTCGGCATCCGCGTCTTGACTGCCGCTCAGACAAAAACTCACCTCACGCTGCCCGGCCTGTAGGGCTTGCGTGACGGCGGCAGTGACGTCAAAGGTTTTCTGCACCGAATCGGTCCACATCTGCGCGTGATCCAATTGGGCCGATGGGCAGTTCTTGATGGCATGTTGCCCCTGATTTTCATCCCAATTCACTCCCGGCAGTGCATATAACCGTACCTGCCCGGTTTCGCCGCTAACCTGACGGCCATAGAGACGCAGGTCGGCTTTGGTGATATTCAGGTTGTCGAGACGCTCCGGCAGGTCAAATTTGATTAAGCCGATATTTTGCTCTCCCCCGACCTTGATCACCGCCTCATCACCATGAAGACGCCCATCGGTCACCGAAACCCAGGCATCATCGCTGCTACGCTCGAAATCGCCCGGAATATCCTTATCGCAGGCAATCTTGCGATTAAGGCACTCTTCCACGCTGTAACGCGTGGCGCGCGAGCTCCAGGCGGCAAAGAAATCCGCGTGCGCAGCATATAGATCGCCCCATTTAGGGAGTAAACTGCCGTCAGCCTGCAAAACGGGGTTCATGGACAATTTGGCCCCTTTAAGATTGCTATTTTCACCCAAAGCATAATGGATACGCATATTCAGCTGCGGGAGCTTCACCGGATATGCCGCAGGGCATAGACCGGTTAATTTATCGCTGTAAGCCGCATTGCGTTTGTGCGGGTTAGTGGTCAGGCTGGTGCCATTCCAGCAGTCCGGGAAGTTAAGCGAAATATTGAATTCTGCGCCTTCGTCAAACCCGGCTATCTGCGGGCAGCTCTCCGGTGGATCGTTGGAATGCACCCCGCCCTCAAGCGATGTGCGGCAGTAAAACCAAATATAAGGATCATAATCGTCTGGCGACCTATGGTGGTTACCTACCAACAGTTGCAACCCCGGCGGGATAGGCGCAACGGCCTGCTCCGGTATATTGTTACGGTAATAAACCTTGATATAGCTGGGTGTAACAACGCTGTCATCCGCTAGTTTTAGCTGCGGCGCCCAATAAGAGGAGCTGTCATAGGGCGAGGTACAGGTGGTGGTCGGGGATTTTTGCAATGACTCGGTCGTGCTCATCGCATCCGCCTCGGTATTGCCAAAAAAATCATGGATCATCGAGAACCCTGGCAAGCCCGGCATGACAATCGCGTCATCGGCCAACGTATGAGAGTAGTCGCACACCACGTTAAAGATGCCAACATCACCACCGTCAATCACCTGGGTAGGGGTGTATTCGGGCGTCAGAGGCGAAGCCAGGGACAAACAAGGGATAAATAAAGTCAAAGGAATAAGGTAAGTGAGGTTATTGCTAAACATGTTTTTTCCTTTTGAAATGAACAAACAATATTTTCTGTTGTACATAACCCGGATAAATAATGGATAGAGGGCAGTCAGACCATTCTTGAGAGAATATTTTTCTTATCAAATAACTGATGTTTTATCACCGCAGCGACATGCATTAACAACATCAGCCCCAGAGCAATGCAACTGTACCGATGAACGTTGAAAAAGAAGAGGTTCACTTCAAGGTTATTGAGCGGCTGAGGGACAGGCAACAGGCCAAAAAATAGGTAGCCATCTTTCAACATTAAGAAGCCACTGATCAAAACAACAAAGATGATCAGGTAGAAAATTTCATGAAGTAAAATAACCAATCCTTTTTTATTTCCCTGAATATGCTCACCGTAGGGCACCGAGGGTCTGAAAAAACGCCAGGTAAAACGCACAATCATCAGCAGCGTCATCACCGTTGCCAATGACATATTAAGCTCAGAGAAGAAGGTGAAAATCTTGGGGTCCAAAATAAAGTGCAGGCCATACCCCACCAGCGAGGCGTAGATAATCCCGACGGCCAGCACCCAGTGTAATATGCGAGAAAAACGATCGTAGCGGGAGCGAGGTGCCTTATTCTGCATGGTCATTAATATCCTTATTACTGATAAAAAAAAGTCGGCCCGGGGCAGGCCGACAAAAAAGTAGTGTTGCTATTAGTTTTTTAATATCCAGGCTTGTTGCCAGTGTTCACCGATACCCGGTTCAAATTGCGCCTTACCGCTAGCCCATTGTGTGCAATAGCCGCTGTAAGGAAAAGGTTTGCACTGATAGGTTTTGCCATTTTTAGGTTGTAACACCACCGTCCCTGCCGTGTAGCTATCGAGACCTTCGGGGAAGATATATTGATAGTTGCCGGAAGAAGCATCTTCTAATTGCAGGTTAATCACATCCTGTTTAACCAACTGACCTTCTTTATTGGTCGCGAAGTATTTCAGCATATGGTGCCCGGCAGTAACGTCGTTCAGCGGCAGAGTCATCGATAGGCGGTCATCGGTTACGCTTTGCTTCAGGTAGCCTTTCTCACTGCCATGGTGATCGAACACCCGGGCTTCAAAGGTGACTTCCCCCTTGACGTTAACGTTGAAACTCACGTTGGCGTGACCATCCTGGATTTTATCCACCTGAACGCCGGAGATTTCCACTTCTTCTTCAATGCCTGGGGCCTGCTCTTCATAAGAGATGACTACCTTGCTCAAACGGCTGTCATCCTTGACGAAAGCACTGTTATTGCCGTAAACCGGATTCACACTTCCTTGTGTGTCCTTTACGCCAATACGTACATCATCATGTTTCGCATTAATCAATACCGCCAGATCGTGTGACCAACGGTTTTTATCCATCTGCTTCTGATTATCAATGGTCATTTCGCTGCGCAGAGACGTTACCTCTCCCTGATCGTCAAAGAATCGAGCTATAACCTTATCGCCTTTTTTCAAATCCTTACCAGACACCTGCCCTGAAAGCTGCTTACTCCACGGTGACGTGATGCCTTCACCTCCGCCAAAATCGACGTCAATGACCTGATAGAAACTGTTTACGGTATCGGCAATTTCCCAGACGCCGTAAATCACCTGATAACCACTGCGCTGCGGCACGTTACATTCATGAACTGCCCGCTGGGCCGGCATCTGTCCATGGCCCTCAGCTTGGCAGAAAGGCGTCGCTTCGAATGCCGCGCGAGTCAGCGGCTGATTGGCGTCCCAATTCTGTTTGGTGATGTAATACCGCCAGTTATTGGTTTTGTGCATGGCAGTATGGAACCAGGTAAACGTATTCATTCCCGCCTTGATGGGATTTTTTGCCCACATATTCATACTTTGCTTATCAAGCGGGGAATAATGAGGAATGCTGGCGCTGGCCAGTTCGCCATCGCGCGGTAAAGGCCCGGTCGGGAAGCCGGAGTCTTTCTCAACGCTTTGCGGCTCGTATTGCACGGCGCCGCAATCGGTATTTTCCTGCAAATTACATTTATAGGCCCGGCTTTGCGGCGATTCAACATAACCATGCGCCAGAGCACCACTGGAGAGAGTTAATGCAGCTACTGCCAGCGCGATTTTTTTCAATTCCATTTTATCACCAGAGTTATCATTCAAATTTAACTGGTTAAACGGTGTATATCCCATACACCGATAACCGCTCATTTACTCTGCCGATATCATAGTTATTCTTCTGCCACGGGCACCTTAAAAAGGCTGAATATAAGGGAGTATAAGTGACATAATGCCGCTGACGGCCCATAATACCCCTGACGTAAAATACCCTCCACCTCCGTGTCTTTCGACACGGGAGACGCAGACATTATGAAATTTCATGGAGCCTATCAGTGGTAAAAAAACAGATTTTATTATCTTTTATTTTGTGCAACACATTATTAACGGGTTGTTCGACAACCACTGACAATAACCCCACCACCAAGCTGGATGTAGAACATCAACAACAGTTGGCGGCATTAATTGCCGGAAGTCAGTATCTAAAAGAAAATTGCCAACGCAATGACATTCCTGCTATTTCGGCATTAACAAAAACGGCGATATTAGAAGCGAAAAATAAAAAATGGCCGGTCAGTGAAACACTGTCTGACGTATTACCGCTGAATGCCCGCGAAATTATTAACAAGCTGAACCAGGACCCCACGCCGGTTGCCCAGAAGTGTGCCTATTTTAACTCATCGTTAGCCGCTTTTATTGAAGCCTCTCGCCGACAATAACGCTATTTCAGCTGTAAGATCAGGCAAATCGCCCCTGCAACACACAGCCCCGGACCGAAAGGTTGGGGCTGGCTCCAGCTATTTGCTCGCTTTTTCGCGAACAACAGGATAACAAACAGCGTTGCCGTCGAGGCTATCAGCAGGATCTCCGGCAACTTCTGCCAACCAAGCCAGGCACCGAGCGCCGCCAGCAGCTTGAAATCGCCATACCCCAGCCCTTCCTTCCCGGTCATCAGCCGCAGACTCCAATAGAGCAACCACAATACCAGGTAACCGGCGATAGCGCCGAGCACCGCATCACCCAAAAAATCACGCTGCTCCAGCCAGTGCCAAAACAGGCCGCACCACAACAACGTCAAAGTCAGGATATCCGGCAATATTTGATGGCGAAAATCGATGATGGCCAGCGAGAGCAGCAAGGCGCTAGAAACCATCATCATCACCCAGTCCGCTCCCGGGGGCAGATAGCAGGCCAACAGGGTGGCGATAACCGCCATCGCCAGCTCAACCGCCGGGTAAGCCCAGCCGATAGCCTGCCGGCAATAGCGACAGCGCCCGGCCAAAAGCAACCAACCGAGCAGCGGAATATTATCGTAACAGGCGACGGTATGTTTGCAGTTGGGGCAATGTGAACGCGGCAGAAACAGGTTCAGGACTGCGCGGTTTTTATCGGGGAAAATGCTCTTTCCGGCGGGCGTTGGTACGGCGCTGGGGTGTCGGGTCAAATAATCCATCACGAAGGTTGTTTCTTCCTGCTGCATCATCAGCGGCAAGCGATAGATCACCACATTAAGCAAGCTGCCGACGCACAACCCCACCAGCCCCGAGAACGCCAGCCAAAGAGAGGTATCCGTGTAAAACGCCATGGTCATTCCTATTGGTCAATGAACTGAGATGACTTGAAGAGTCAATGCCTGCACCCTGACCTCATCCCCATGCAGGCTGAGATCAATCGAATTGACCCCCATGCCATATGCCTGTTGCAGGTTCTCCAGCCACAACAGCAGTGGCTTGACGGGTTGCGGGGGCAATGCAACATCCAGGTTATTTTTGTCTGAGCGGACGGTCCCCAATCGCACCCCGAGTTTTTCAGCGCTGGTCTTAAGCAGGGTCTGGAGCGATGTGCCTTCAGGCGGCGGCGGGGGTAAAGGGTGCCGCAGCATGGCAATACGCTGCGCATTGCGTTGCATTTGAGCCAGTTCAGCGCTCGCCTGTTGGGCCAGGCCTTTTTGCTGAAGATAAAACGCCAAAAGGCTGACCGCGACGAGCATGCCGCAAAAGATAAGCGCCGTGCTCTTTTTGCCCACACGCTGCCGCATTGTTGGAGACATCATTGAGTTTCCTTCAGGGTAAGCGTCCCCTGCTGTTTGGCCGGGTTAACCTGCAGCTCCAGGGTGTTACCTTCATCATTTATTTGCGTGAAGGGCTGCAATTCAGGCGCCTGTAATCTGATGGCCAGCATTGACCTGTCGGCGTCGAAAGTCAGACCAATGACCCGGTGTTTCGGGATCCCCTGCAGGGCCCGTTGCGCCTGCGCGGCAAGTTCGAAGAATTGGCGCGGAGATTTTGCTTCTTGTAACGCTCGGATATAACGCGCGCTCTCACTCACAGGTTCCGCCGGTATCGGCTGGCCAACAAAAAGCCGCTGATATAAAGCGTCACGTTGCTGGTTGGCCTGCTTAGCCTGATGATGATAATGCGCCCCGCCGATCGCCAGAGCGCATAGCGTTAACACCGCCCCGGCGATGCTGGGCCAGTGGCGCCAGAACGGGTTTCGTTGCCAGCGTGGCGGCGCCTTATATTTACCCTGCAGGAGTGAAACTGCCGTTTCGGCCTCTCCCCGAACCCGGTCCCACAACACATCGCAAGGAGACAGGGGAACGGCGTCGACGACGTCGGACGGAGCCAAAAGCCACTGTGACGGCAGCGAATAGCCTGACCACGGCGACGTCCTGCGCAACAACCTTCCCCGCCAACGGTAGAAATGACGGTCGTTGACCGGTCCGCAAAGCGTGTCTGGCAACAGGCTGTCGGGAACAATGCCCCAGCGTTCCAATTGCGACAGCCAGCGCTGCATATCCACATGACGATAACCGGCAAGCGCATAGTGGTCGTCCTGCCGACCCAGGATCACCCAATACAACTGCTCAACCTCCTCCAGCAGGCTATCCTCACACTGATAAGCCAGGGCCAGAGGCGTTGCCGCGCGGCTGGGGCCAGAGAATGTCACCCTCTGCAATGTCACCGACTGGCCCGGCACGCAGACCACGACTCTGCATTGCGATGCCTTTATCGGCAGCGTCGCCGGCAAGGTATCTGCCCCCGCATGCCGCCATTGCGATTCACTCGGATCCCCCTGACACCATAGGATTGGCGCTCCGGCCTCCCCTAATGCCAGCACCAACAAGGGTTTTGAACACGTCATTGAACCTTCTCTCCCTGCCCGGTTTGACGACCTTTCACCGTCACCCTTCCTTTTTCATAATGCAATTTGCTGCGCAGGTAATAACCGGCGTCTGCATCTTGAGTCAGCAGCAGGACGTTAAAATAACGGCTCTCCGTCACCAACATTTTCTCCCCCGCCGACGAGGACAGGCGCAACCCGGCCAGTGCTTTTTGCCAATCCTGATCGTCCAGCGCGCGCCAACCGGCCTCGGGACGGGCATTGAGCCATTTCTTCAATTGAGTGTCGCTGGCCTGGTTCAGAAACAAGGCGCGCAGCAGAGGTAAGTGAGCCTCATCCAGCGTGTTGATGTTGATTGCCGGCTTACGTTCCGGCAATGCACATAGCCAGGGCAGTAAACGCAGATACTGCTGGCGGCCAATGAAGGGAAATGTGCGCAATTCGGAAACGTCAGTAAAAAGCGAATTCTCCGGCATCAGCCGCTGTTCTATCGCACTGCCGATGCCTTTGATTTCATCATCGGTGAACGCCAGATTCGATAACAGAGCGCCGAACACCTGACGGGCAATATCTCTGTCGATTTTAACCTCGGACTGTGGGGCCGGCGGCGGGTCTTGCGGGGGCGATTTTTGCTTATCCGGCAAGTAGTGGTAGCGTAACGTATTGATGTTAAAACAGGCTTGGGCATCCTTGATAACATAAGAAATCCCCCTGTCTTCCATGTGTATCATCCCAGGCGTTGCCCATCGCTGCCCCAGATTAACGGACGTCTGTTCATGCAAACTCTCTACCAATAACTGCCGAACAAATTGCTCCCCCGCCAACAGATCCCATTTGGCCTGAAAGGTCGTTTGCGCGTGCAATGTTCGGGTGAAAGTAAGCTGCCAAAACTGATGAATGCCCATCGACAAAGTGGCCATCAGCGCCAGCAATAACAGGACGATCAGCAGCGCCATTCCCCGTGATTTTTTCATGCCGCCTCTCCATCGGCCGTCAAGAAAATACGCTGTAGTTCCCCCCGGTCGAACAAGGTCACGGACACCTCTATCGCCTGAGGTAAACCGGCACCGTTAAACGCCCCTTCTTGCCAACGTCCGGTAAGCCGGTGACGCAGTTGGAAACGTTCTACGCCCTGTAACAAAGTGACGACTCTGGCTTTGTCTTCCGGGGCATCGGGGGTCGGATAGCTCAGGCGCTGCAACTGCCCGTCATGCAGACGATAACTGACGCGCTCCAGGGAGGAACGAGGCAATAAGCCCCCAGGGTTGAGCCAGTTGCTACGCAGTAGCGCCAGCGTCGGCGAGGCTTCCCCCACTTGGGCAGTCCTCAGATTGGTCCTGAGCGGATGATCAGGCAGGAACATCAGGGTTTGGCGGACATCCCGCTCCATCAGAGCCAGTGCCTGTTGTATCTGGGTCAGCGCGTTGGCCTGAGTTTTCACTATGGCATTGTTCTTAACGATGCTGCTCAGCAACTGTGACGCCATCAGCGACATCAAGGAAAAAATCGCGATCGCCAGCATCATTTCGATTAAGGTGAACCCCTTTTGCTCAGGGTTTGGCATCACTTATCCTCCAGGTTCGCAGGCGCAAGATCGGGGACCTGAACTCAGGTTCGCTATCCACTTCAATATCAATAGCCTGCAGATGGCTGTCGGTGGTCTGCCGACTGCGACAACGCCAGAACCATTGTCGATTAGCCATCATGCTATTCCCCTGCTGCCATAACGGAGACAAGGTCATATCCCCCAGATAGAGCTGCGTCAGTTGGTTATCCGCCACCCAGCCGGCCACCATTTTTTCCTCCAGCGTGCCAAGATTGCGCACCTGTAGCCCGGTAGTGCGGATCACCGCCATGCAACCGACGGATAAAATCACCATCGCCAACAGAACTTCCAGCAAAGTCATGCCGTTATGGTGCTTGCGCATCATCACAACTTTCATCTCCCGAGCTAAAGCTCATATAACCGCTCGTCTCCAGGACCCGTTCGCATGCCCCTTGTCGTAGCCTCAGGGTAAAAACCGACATTTCACCACCGGGATAGAACCAAAGCTGCGGTGTCACGTCGGGGGCCAGAGAAGACGGCAAGGCGATCTCCTGCAGCTCCAGGCGTAATGAAAGGCTGAGGGTTTCAGGCAAAATGACGGTATGAACGCCATCGGCTTGCCAACCTTCGGTTGCTCCTGGCCGGTCCCTCAGACGGTAGATCATCCGTTGCCATCCTTGCTCGGAAACGGCAATGCCCACGGGTAAACCCGTTTGCTCTGCGCGCTGCTGAGCGGCATCCAGCGCCAGAATCAACGTGCTCATGGTCGTGGAAAAAAGCGCCCGCTCTGAACGCCCATGGGGAACTAACATCGCACCGGTGAGGCCAATCAGCACCAGAACCAACATAATTTCCAGTAGGGTAAACCCACGCTGATGCGGCCTGCCGCTAGGAGCCATTGGTGATATCGTCTTCACTATCCCATTGGCCATCTGGTCCGGCTGATGAAATGTCTATCCGGTTGTGTTTCCCCGGATTAAGCAAACGGTAATCGCTCCCCCAGGGATCCTGCGGCAGGCGGCGCAGGTAGCCATCTTCCGGATAATTACGGGGCAGCGGTGGCGTCACCGGTTTGGCAATCAACGCCTCCAGCCCCTGTTCGTTGTTGGGGTAGCGGCCATTGTCGAGACGGTACATATCCAGCCCATTCTCCAGCGCAACAATGTCGCTGACGGCTTTTTGCCGATCCGCCTTGTCCTTATTGCCCATCAGATTGGGGATGATAAAGCTGGCCAGCAGGCCCAGGATCACAATCACCACCATGATTTCCATCAGTGTAAATCCCGACTGCCGGGTGTTCCTTGCCATTGTTGGGGTTCGCATACGGTTCTCCATTGAGTTAACCCATCATGTTGTTGAGCTGTAAGATCGGCTGCAGGATCGCCAGAATAATGAACAGGACAATGCCGGCCATGCTGATCACCAGCGCCGGCTCAAACAGGCTCAGGACCAACGCAATGCGCTGATTAAGGGCGTCCTGTTGCATAGCGGCGGCCCGTTTCAACATGCTGCCAAGTTCACTGCTGCGTTCGCCCGCCGCGATCATGTGGCGCATCATCGGGGAAAAAAGATCGCTGTCCGCCAGCGCCTGATGCAAAGATCCCCCCTCCTGTACCTGCGTCATCGCCTCGAGCAACCGACGCCGGGCCTCCTCGTTATTCAACACCGCAGCACTGATATTCATGCTGTCCAGTAAAGGCACCGCGCTGAGCGTCAGGATGCTGAGAGTGTGTGCATAACGGGCCGTATCCAGATTCAGGAACAGGCTTCCCAGGTACGGCATGCGCAACAGATAACGGTGCCACACCAGGCGAAACCGCTGTTTTTTCAACTGCCAGCGAAAACCCAGCAAGGTCAGCACGACCACCGCCAGGCCAGAAGGCCCCCACCGACCGACGCCTTCACTGCACAGCAGGAGGATCTGCGTGGTTAACGGCAGCGTTTGTTTCATATGCACAAACTGTTCAATCACCTTCGGTACCACCGCCACCAACAGCACGCCGATCACCGCAATGGCGACCAGCGTCAATATCACGGGGTAAGTCATGGCCTGAGTCATTTTATTTTTGATTTTCTGCCGCTGTTCGACATAGTCCGCCAACTCGGTGAAGATCAGCGGCAATTGGCCGCTGCTCTCTCCGGCGGCCACCATGGCGCAAAACAGACGGTCAAAAACCGAGGGGAATTGCATCAATGCCTGCGACAACGACAAGCCTTCCAGCACATGGCTGCGTATGCGGGTGATTAACTGGATAACGGTTTTTTTTTCTGACTGACATGCGACGGTTAACAGTGCCTCTTCCAGTGGCAAAGCCGCCGCGATCAGGGTGGCGAGCTGCCGGGTCACCAGAGCCAGTTCGCCACTGCTCAAACGATGTCGGCGCCGAGCGGCCAGCAAAGTGGCGGCCATGCCGTTTCCCTGCGGCGCAATATGCGAGGGCGTCAGGTTTTGCTCACGGAGCCGTTGCCGGGCACTGCGCAAACAATCCGTCTCCAGTACCCCTCTGACGCCTTTGCCGGCAGCATCGTAGGCGTGATAGTTAAACTTCACCGCAATGATCCCCCCCAGTCACCCGCAGAACTTCCTCAATACTGGTTTCACCGGTCAGCAGTTTGCGCGCACCATCTTGCCGCAGGGTGTGTCGCGCCTGGCCGCAGAGTTGCTCTATCTCCTGCTCACTGCTGCCCAAATGAATGGCTTTGCGGATGGCGTCATCAATCAGCAGCAGTTCATGGATCCCCAGACGCCCACGGTAGCCCAGGCCATTACATTTTTCACAGCCGATCGGACGCCACGCGACCTGCTCAATCTCGACAGAGAGCTGTAGCGAGAGCGCTTGCTCTGCAGAAAGCACATAGGCCTGGCGGCAATGCGGGCACAGTTTTCGCACCAGCCGCTGAGCGAGAATGCCCGTCAGCGAACTGGCCAGCAGGAAGGGTTCGATCCCCATATCGCGCAGGCGGGTGATGGCGCCGATGGCGGTATTGGTATGCAGCGTGGACAACACCAAGTGCCCGGTCAGTGAAGCCTGTACGGCGATATGTGCGGTTTCGGTATCGCGTATTTCGCCCAGCAACACCACATCCGGATCTTGCCGCAGCAGGGCGCGTAACCCGCGGGCAAACGTCATATCGACCCGCGTGTTGACCTGGGTTTGCGAAATGCCCTTTAATTCAAACTCCACCGGGTCTTCTATGGTCATGATGTTGCGATTGCCGTCATTAATCTGCATCAGTAACGCATAAAGCGTGGTGCTTTTGCCCGAGCCGGTCGGGCCAGTCACCAGGATCACTCCATGGGGCTGATGAACCAGTCGCGTCAGCGCCGCGAACTCCACCGAGCGTATGCCCATCCTGGCGAGATCCAGACTGACGCTGCTTTTATCCAGCAGACGCATCACCACCCGCTCGCCGTGATTGGTCGGAAGCACGGACACCCGCACATCGACGGCCCGGCCGCCAATCTTCAACGTGATGCGGCCATCCTGCGGAATGCGCTTCTCGGCAATGTCCAGTTTGGACATCACCTTAATGCGAGAGGTCAGCAAGGCCGCCAGTTGATGCTGGGGAGTCAGAATGGTTTTCAGCACCCCATCAATACGAAAACGGATCACCAGTTCGCTGTCATAGGTCTCGATATGAATATCTGAGGCCCGCTCTTTAATGGCTTCACTGAGCATCGCATTAAGCAAACGGATAATTGGCGCATCGTCCTGTTCATCCAGCAGATCCTGGGTAGCCGGCAGCGCCTGCGCCAGGCTGTAGAAATCCAGCTCCTTGCCCAGGTCGTCCATGGTCTTTTGCGTATTGCTGTTGCCCTGTTGGTAATGTTCCAGCAACTTCTGCTCAAAGGCATTTTCGTCCAGCAAACACAGCGGAATGTCGGCCTCCAGCAGACGCGCAAGCTCGGCTAACGTGGCCAGGCCCACGTCCTGTCGACACCATAGGGTGTATTGGTTTTCTTCGCTGGTGAGTACTGCGTGATGCTGACGGGCCCAGGCATAAGACAAGCAGGGTGTATTCACGGCTCCCCCCGCGGGTAAAATGCATCAATTTGCCGTTGGACTCGCTGGAAGGTGCCATTCGCGGTGGAACCGACCCTATCGAGCTGCGCCTCCGCATGGGTTTTTAACGGAAGGGGTTGCGCGTCGAGTGATCGGAAGCGGGCCGCTTTGCGCATACTCTCTTGCGCGTATTCCTCGGTAGAGCGTATGACCGTCGGGCGAATAAACAAGATCAGATTCCGTTTGCTCTCTTTATGAGAGGTAGAGCGGAACAAAGCGCCAAGCAGCGGTATGCGTTCCAAAAACGGCACCGCACTTTTGCTGTCAGATTGCGACTTGTCCAGCAAACCGCCGACCACCACGGTCTCACCACTTTCAACCAGCACCGTGTTATTCACCGTCCGGATATTGAAAGTCGCGCCCAGGTTATCCTTATCCACCGAGCTGTTTTCCGCCACGCTGGAAACTTCCTGTTCGATCTGCAGCAGTACCGACTGCCCTTTGTTGATTTGCGGCTTGACCTTGAGCTTGATGCCGACGGTTTTGCGCGCCACCGTATTAAACACGTTGTCACTGTTGGTGGTTTGCGAGCCGGTCAGAATCGGCACATCCTGACCCACGCTAAACTCGGCATCTTCGTTGTCCAACGTCATGATGCTCGGCGTGGCGAGAATATTGTTCTGGCTCTGGTTACTGATGGCGGTGAGCAAGCCTGCCCAGTTACCGCTGTAAAATCCCGTGACCAGACCGTTGGCGTTTTTAAACACCTCCGTCATTCCCCCTTTAAAGCCGGGAGCGATCTGCGCCTGAGCGTTGCCGAACTGCGTACCGCCACCGTAACGGTTGGCCCATTGGATACCCAGGTTCAGACCGTCTGCGTTTTGCATTTCGACAATCACCGCTTCAACCAGTACCTGAGCCCGGCGAATATCAAGCTGCTCAATGACTTTTTCCAGGTTGCTCATCACGTCCGGTGTGGCGTTGATGATCAGCGCATTGGTCTGTTCATCTGCCTTGATCACCATGTTCTTCATGACGGAAACGTTGTTGCCGACCGTTTTTTTCTCGTCTTGCAGATTGGCGCTGACGCCGGACAACACTTCAAGCAGGCCTTGCGCTTTGGCATATTTCAGCCGGATCACCTTGGTATTCCCCTGGCTGGCTTTTTCTTGATCCAACTGCTGGATAATCCCTTCGATGCGCGCCTGCAGGCTCGGTTCACCGGCAATCAGCACGGTGTTGGTCCGTTCATCGGCAACCACTTTCATGCCGGGAAGCGCACCCTTTTTCGTGCGGTTTTCATCCCGAAATAACGTGGTGACAATGCTGACCACATCGGTGGCGGAGGCATGTTGCAAGGCGACAGAGACCACGCCGGCCTGTTCGGTACGATCCATTTCATGGGCCAGCTCAACCAGACTATTGACCACATCGGCACGGCCGGTGATCAACAACGCATTGCCACTTTCCAGGAACACCACGTTCCCGATACCAATGCTGTCGTTAAACTGGCGCATCAACGGCGCCACCTCTTTCGCCGCGATATTGTTCAGGGGCACAATCCGCATGATCAGCTCATCGCCTTCGGCTGGGGTATTCAGGGCGTTGAGCGCCGCCCTTTTGCCGTCTTTCGCCGGGATCACCTTCAGAACGTTGTTGGGCATGCTGATCACCGCATAACCATAGACATCAAGCACGTTGAGGAAAAATTGGTAATATTGCCCGGCATCCAGCGGCTCATAGCTGCGCACCGTAACCTTGCCTTTTACCGCATCGTCAATAATGATGGTTTTCCCCAGCGCCTTACTGGCTGTACTGATAAATTCGTGTATATCCGTTCCTTTAAAATTGGCGGAAAACGCCTCGGCCTGAACGGGGGCGGTCACCCAAAGCAGCATGATGAGCACTGCCATTAATGCGATCATTTTCGAGAAGAGCATATTTGTCATTTTTGCGCGCATGTACCAATGCCTGCCTGGAAATAAGTCGAGGTTGCACATATCTGTATCCGATTGCGGCCTGCTGTCATGCAACCGCTGTGTTTACACTCAATTTTCGAGCATTAATGCAGCATAAAATCCGTTTTCATTGATAATGATCCGGTCTGCCAATATTTTCACTATCGGATAAGTGTCATTTATTTTTTCGCCTGATACATAACTCTGCTGCCGACCTGAGCGTTCAATAATCGCCATGCCGGCATGGTCATCCTTATCGCACAGCAACCCCACCACTTTTACCGCTAACTTTGCTACAGGCGCCGCCATTAATAGGGCATTACTCAGTTTTTTTTCGGTAATACGGAAACGAGTTTGCTCTATCGGCATGTTGGCGTGAGCATTTGAATATAACAGGGTCAGTAATGGGTTAGCCTCCAATTCCATGGGTTTGCTGACTATAATCTGGGATAATTCTTTAATATTGGCTTCAGGAATTTCTTTTGCACTCGGAATTTCGTAACCGACCCAAAATACCGACAGCACCCCGAACAACAGAAATAGATACCCCAGCACTGTCGGCCATGCTTCTTTGTCAATACGGCCGATGATTGGCAGGTCGCCGTAAACAATGCCAAACCTCATGCAGCGTCTCTCACTCGTCGTAATGGAATGTAGGCATGCCTATCGAACTCAAACCACGACACTGGCAATAACTATATAATTAATAACGACAAGAAGCAGAACATTGCGAACCAACCTTTGCCGTTCACTTAGCATTCCGGCAAGTTTCTTATGCCATTTAGGCAATTTAACGGTGCGCTGGCTCAGGACTTCTTCCAGTGGCGAGTAGTTGAATCTCACGCCATATCGGGGGATGGTTTTGATGACTTCGGGAGGTATACCATGGCGGGAAAGCAACGTTCTGCATTGATATATTAATTGATGATAGTTGTTGTCAGTGATAGTAACGTGGTTATTTTCCCATACTGACTCTATCACTTCTTGCTTCTTGGTTACGCCACTGAGCAAAATACAAAAAAGTCGTCTCTGCAGTTCAGTAAGATGAATGGTTATATTTTTCGGCTTGATAATTAGGGTGCTACTTTTACTGTTCAGAACGAGAAAATCGTTTTCAACCAAAGACAACTTTTTCTCTGCGAGTGTCATAACTAAAATATACCCTTCAGCAATAATCCATTATTCCTCGTTATGAATAAGAGACCACATAGCCCGATAGCAGTCAAGGGTTAGCGACTAAAAACGCCGAGAGCAATAAGCTATCGGCGCTTAAAATTCATTATATAAAACAATCCTCACCAACTTTGTTGTATCAATGTTTTATCTTGTTGTGCATTATTTAATATCTACGTTATTAAAAGCAATAATAATAAACCAGAGCAATTTATAGAAATATCACCTGCCGGGGTAAAACTGGGAAATAGCGCAGCGGCAAGGCGAGAGGCCATAAAGTAAAATGGGCGCAAACCGAGTTGCGCCCATAGGATTTTAATGTGCCCGTTGCGCCGCCCCAGGCAGCTCCTCCGGCCGATGCTGGTAGTTGAAGGTCAGTGCGAAAATCACTCCCAATACCAGCGTATATAACGCGAAGATCAGCCAGATACTTTGCCAGTCCTTGACGCCGTTGTGGGTGAAGAAGTCCACCACCTCACCGCTGGCAATCGCCCCCAGATAAGCGCCGATACCGTTCACCATGGTCATAAACAACCCTTGTGCACTGGCACGAATGCGGTGATCGGCCTCTTTCTCAACGAAAATAGCCCCTGAGATATTAAAGAAATCAAAGGCGCAACCGTAGACGATCATCGAAAGCAGCAGCAGCACAAAACCGAAACCCGCCGGGGTGCCATAGGCCAGGAACAGGAAACGCAGGGTCCAGGCCGCCATGCTGATCAACATCACCTGTTTGATGCCATATCGACGCAAGAAGAACGGAATGGTGAGGATAAAGAACACCTCGGAGATTTGTGACAGCGACAACAGCACCGCGGGGTACCTGACGCTTATGCTGTCCTGATACAACGGGTTATTGGCGAAATCGTGCAGGAAGGGATTGCCGAAGGTGTTGGTGACCTGCAGTGCGGCACCCAATAACATGGCAAACAGGAAAAACAGCGCCATGCGCCGCTGGCGGAATAGCACCAGCGCGTCCAGCCCCAAAACGCTGAACCAGCTTTTCGATTTTTCCACTTTGCTGGTCGGGCAATTCGGCAGCGTCAGCGAATAACCCGCCAACAACAACGACACCCCGGAGGCCAGATAGAGTTGCAAATTGCTGAGTTCAATTCTGCTAAAACCGATCAACCACATCGCTACGATAAAGCCGACGGTGCCGTACACCCGTACCGGCGGAAAATCTTTCACCGTATCGTAACCGTGCTTCTCCAGGCAGAAATAAGAAATGGCGTTGGAGAGCGAAATCGTGGGCATATACACCATGGCGTTGAACAGCATCACCCAGAACATCACCATAGGTTGCTCAACCTGGGCGGCACAGTACAGTGCCAGCGCACCAAACAAATGACACAGCGCGTACAGGTAGTTGGCCTTGATCCAGCGATCGGCAAGAATGCCTGCCAATCCCGGCATAATCAGCGCCGCGATGCCTTTGGCGCTGTAGACCATACCCACCTGCATCCCACTGAAATGCAGGGTGTTAATCATGTAAGATCCCAGCGTAACCAGCCAGGCACCCCAGATAAAGAACTGCAGAAAAACCATCACCTTCAGTCGCGTTTTTATTGCCATCACCATCACCTTATTATTCTGATTAAAACGATGATTCGCACGACAGGGCCCCTGCACCCTGCCGTCGGGAGGTTTACGGCATTACCGCGTTTTGAAGAATTCGCGGATCAGGCGCATAAAGTCCTCTGCCGCCAACGCCGCACAGCTCAGGGTTTGCTCATGGGACAGCGGCGTATCGGACAGCCCTTCGGCGTAATTGGTCATCGCGGACACTACCAGCACTTTCAGCCCACAGTGACGTGCCGAGAGCACTTCCGGCACGATAGACATACCGACCACGTCGCAGCCCAGCGTTTGCATCATGCGGATTTCCGCCGGGGTTTCGAAGTTTGGCCCGGTGTAAGCGGCAAATACCCCTTCGGCCAGCGGAATGCCTACGCTTTCCGCCACCTGTGCCAACTGGCCGCGCAGCTCGCGATCGTAAGCGTTGGCCAGGCTGAAGAAACGCGGGCCAAAACGCTCGTCGTTATCGCCAACCAGCGGCGACTCAGGCATAAAATTAATGTGGTCGGTGAGTGCCACCAGGCTGCCCGGTGCCACCGACTGACGCAGCGAGCCGGCAGCATTGGTGGCCAGCAGGAATTCGCAGCCCAGCAGTTTGAAGGTGCGCACAGCGGTGGTCATCACCTGCATGCCGCGCCCTTCGTAGTAGTGACCGCGCCCTTTCATGCAGAGCACCGGCACGCCCTCCAGCCAACCGGCAACCAGTTGCCCGGCATGGCCCACCACGCCACTGACCGGGAAACCCGGCAGCTCTGCGTAGTCGATGGTCAGGGTGTCAGTCATCACCTCTGCCAGCGCGCCCAGCCCGGAGCCCAGTATCAAAGCAGCGTGCGGCTGGAAGTCCGGCAGCCTGGTGCGGATCACTTCGGCACAGGAAAAAGCATCTTCTTGATTAAACATTGTATTCTCTTCTATGAGGGGGGAGGTTATCCCCATAGTAGAGAGCGAGGCGCGGCGGCGACCAATACATTATTGGCGGCCGATTTATTCCATTTACCTATAAATTGGTAGCCCCAGGAGGCGATCATCAGCATCAAACAGCCCCAGCCACTGCCCGATCCCAGCCGAATTAACTTCCGCCTGCTGCACTATTTCCGCGTGGTAGCGGAGGAGATGAACTTCACTCAGGCGGCGCTGCGGCTGAATATTTCGCAGCCGCCGCTCAGCAAACATATTAAAGAGCTGGAGAGCCAACTGGGCGTGGAGCTATTCAAGCGTACCACCCGATCGATGGCATTGACGCTGGCCGGTCGCACGCTGTTTCACAATGTAGAAATGCTGCTCGATCAGGCCGGGCATGCGCTCAATCAGGTGCAGCAGTTGGGGCGCGGCGAGGCCGGGCACATGGTGGTCGGCATGGTCGGCACTTCGGTTTGGGGCGGGCTAATTCCGGCGCTGAAACGCTTTGCCGGGCAAACGGCCAACGTCACCTGGGCGTTAAACGAACTGACACCCAGCCAGCAGATTGCTGCGCTGCAAAAGCGTCATATCGATATTGGCGTCTGGCGCGAGGCAAAGGAGCAGGTATTGCCGGGGTTGGCGAGTCAGTTGCTGGCACGGGAGAATATTGCGCTGGTGCTGCCGCAGGGCCACCCACTGGCTCAGGCGGAAAGCCTGCCGCTCGCCGCGCTGCGGCATGAAAAATTCATTGTTCTGCCGCCGCACGAAGCCAGTTTGGGTCTCTATCTGCACAATTTGTGTCTGCAGCAGGGTTTCAAGCCGGATATCGCCTATCAGGTCAACGAACCGCAAACGCTGATGGCACTGGTGGCCGAAGGCTATGGCATCACGCTGCTGCCGGACAGTTACGGCCGTATTCCCTGGCCCGGCGTGCGTTTTTGCCCGCTGCAGCAGGCGCCGTCAGCGGATCTTTACGCTATTTATCACGCTGACAGCGCAACGCCGGTGGTGCAGGCGTTTCTGGAGATGCTGCGTACAGCTCCCCAGAACAAGTCTATGCAACGAGCTTAAAGCGCAGGCTGCACCATAAACTGGCCTGCGCTGCCGCGATCTGCCATCTCCAGCGTCTGGCTGTAGAACAGGAACGGGAAATGTTCCGAAGTGGACTGGTTGAAGTAAACCAGCAGCTCGACGTCGCCGTCGACCCATACCGTGTCCTTCCAGCCGCGATCTTCCGCCATCGGCTGCGCACCGTTGACCCGTTTCACCAGGAAACGTACGCCCTGAATATGGAACGCCTGCGGCGTATCCGCATGGATATTCCAGCGCTCCCAACTGCCCTGCTGGGTTTGCACATCGATACGGTTCATGTCCCAGATAGCCCCGTTGATCCCGGCCTGGCTATCGCCCAGACGGAACTCGCGGGTGCGGCTGACGCTGCCGTCCAGCAGTTCATCCGCCAGCAGGCGCATCGGCAGGTTATCGGTCACCAGCGGCAACAACCCGGTCGGTTTCAGCGTCAGAACCTGGGTAGAAACCAGGATGCTCGAAGGCTCAATCAGGCCACGCAGGCGATCCATAATGCCCGCAGCCTCGCCGGCGCTGATCGTCACTTCATCGCCTTTTGACATATCGATCAGTACTTCACGGCGCTCACCCGGCGCCAGTGACAGCTGCTGTACCGCTACCGGAGCCGGCAGGAAACCCTGATCGCTGGCGATCACATTTAACGGCCGACCGTCACTCAGTTGCAGCATGTAGCGACGTGAGTTGGAGGCATTGAGCAGACGCAGGCGCACCCAACCGCGTGACACTTCGACATAAGGATTTTGCACGCCGTTAACCAACAGCGTATCGCCGATAAAGCCGCCCTGCGACGGGGGAGCGTATTCCGGTGTGCCGAAGTTATCCAGTCGCTTGTCCTGAATGATCAACGGGAAATCATCGACGCCATAGTGGTTGGGCAGCGGCAATGCCTTGCTGACTTCGTCTTCGACCAGCCACAGCCCGGCCAGGCCGTTGTAAACATGCGGTGCCATGCGGTTGGGCGTGCTGGCGTGATACCAGCAGGTGGCGGCACTCTGACGGATTGGCAGCACCGGCGACCAGTCAACGTTAGGAGACATCATGCGCGGTGCGCCACCCATCAGGGTTCCCGGCACCTGCAGACCGCTGATGGTCATCGCCACTGGCTCCGGCAGGCGGTTGCTGTAGATCAGCTTGACGTCATCACCGTTGTAAACCCGCACCGTCGGCCCAAGGTACATGCCGTTAATGCCCCACACCGACGTCTTGCGGTTATCCATAAATGCCCAATGGGCGCGCTGCAAGGTTAAAAACAGCGGCTGGCCGCGGCGGGACTCCAGCAGCGGGGGAATAGGTAATGGGGTCTGCATTCCGCTCGCCTCAGCCCTCAGCGGCACGGCTCCTGCGCACAGCGCCAAGCCCGATGCCTGAATAAACTGACGTCGACTGAGTGACATATTTTCTCCATGAAAAGCAATGACTAAACCGTGTGCAAAGACCGGGCTCCTGTTAATCAGATTAGCAGGAGCCCAGGCGTTAACGGCGTTTTACGCCGTTTAAAAGTTCATTCTTTGAAGCCGGTAGGAATATTATTTTCCGGCTGCATTGCGCTGGGCAACTTCTGCGTCCAGCTCGGCAATTTTCGCCAGCATCAGCTCATGGCAATGGGCTGCCAGCTCACGCACATTTTCTCTACCGTAATTACTGATATCGATCGGTTCCATCACTTCTACGATCGCATGACCGTTATCCCAACGGTTAAGATTAATTTTACCGCTGGTGGTGGAAACGCAGATCGGCACAATCGGCACCCCGGCAGCGATTGCCGCGTGAAATGCACCGGTTTTAAACGGCATCAACCCACGCCCGCGGCTGCGCGTACCTTCTGGAAACATCCAGACCGAAATATCACGTTTTTTAAACTGTTCAGCCACCTGGGCAATGGTACCGTGCGCCTTGGCGCGATTATCCCGGTCAATCAGCAAGTTACCGGTCACCCAATACAGCGGGCCGAAGAACGGAACCCACAGCAGGCTTTTTTTACCCACGGTCACGGTGCGCGGCTGCACCGCTTTGGCGGCCGTCACCATATCGTAGTTATTCTGGTGGTTGGCAATATAAATGCAGTTGCCGTTTTTGGCCGCATCGGCCGGTACCCGGACTTCCACTTTCAGACCAAATAACCCGGACAGGCGACCAAACAAATGACCGAACGTCGCCACATGGCGGGGATCACGGGGGCGGAATACCAAACAGTAAATAGAACCGAAAATGCACACCAGAAGACAATACAGAGTGGCGAGCACGGCACGTAAAATTAATAACATAACAACCTCATTAGCACACTGCCGGCGCAGCCTGAAACGCTGCGCAGATCCCTTTACTCATTCTTTGATTGCAGGGTTCGAAAACCTGCCCTGCCTTTTTTTGCTATTTTCCCGCCAGCCGACGAAACGCACAATAATTTTATGCCGGGAAATGTTAACTATTTGAAAATAATTGCCGGTGGTGGGAAATAAAGCGGGCGCAGTATGCTGCGCCCGTGGGGTTATCCAGCCTTCACAGGCTTATTCTTCGCTGTCACCGCCAGGCACACGTGCCGGGGCATCAACCTCTACGCGATCGATTCGCTGCAGGCCACGTGGCAGTGAGGTGCCTTTACGGCCACGTTCCGCACGGAACTTCTGCAAATCTTCCGGACGCAGCGTCAGCTTGCGTTTACCCACGTGCAGGGTTACAGAGGTTTGCGGCGGCAGCACGAACAGCCATGCCAGCTTGTCTTCACCGGATGCGGCCTGTGCCGACGGGATGGAGACAATCTTGTTGCCCTTGCCCTTCGACAGTTGCGGCAGGTCGGCAACCGGGAAGAACAACATGCGCCCGGCAGCAGTGATCGACAGCAGCATGTCATCTTCACCGTGGATTTCCATCGGCGCCAGCGCTTTGGCATTATCCGGCAGAGTAATCATCACCTTACCGGCACGGTTACGCGCCACCAGATCGTTGAAGGTACAGACAAAGCCATAACCGGCATCGGAAGCCATCAGCAATTTCTGGTCGTCCGCAGCCATCAGCACCTGTTCAATGGTCGCGCCCGGCGGTGGCGTCAGCTTGCCGGTCAACGGCTCGCCCTGCCCACGCGCCGAAGGCAGCGTCAGCGGATCCAGTGCGTAGCTGCGCCCGGTGGAGTCGATAAACACCACCGGCTGGTTGGTCTTGCCACGTGCCGCACTGCGGAAGCTGTCACCGGCCTTGTAGCTCAGGCCACTTGGATCGATATCGTGGCCCTTGGCGCTGCGCACCCAGCCCATTTCAGACAGCACGATAGTCACCGGCTCCGACGGCACAAAGTCATGCTCGCTCATCGCCTTGGCTTCTGCACGCTCGGTAATCGGCGAGCGACGATCGTCGCCGTAGGCCTGCGCATCGGCCTGGATCTCTTTTTTGATCAGGGTGTTCAGCTTGCGCTCGGAGGCCAGCAACGCCTGCAGTTGATCGCGCTCTTTGGCTAACTCATCCTGCTCACCGCGGATCTTGAACTCTTCCAGCTTCGCCAAATGGCGCAGTTTCAGTTCGAGGATCGCTTCGGCCTGGGTATCGGAAATACCAAAGCGCTGCATCAGCACCGGCTTGGGTTCGTCCTCGCTACGGATGATGTGGATCACTTCATCAATATTGAGGAACGCCACCAGCAAACCTTCCAGGATGTGCAGGCGTTTCAGTACTTTTTCCAGACGGTAGTTCAGGCGGCGACGCACCGTATCGCGACGGAATGCCAGCCACTCGGTGAGGATTTCCACCAGCCCTTTCACCTGCGGGCGGTTGTCCAGACCAATCATGTTCATGTTGATGCGGTAGCTGCGTTCCAGATCGGTCGTGGCAAACAGGTGATTCATCACCTGATCGAGATCGATTCGATTCGAGCGTGGCACAATCACCAGCCGCGTTGGGTTCTCGTGATCGGATTCATCGCGCAGATCTTCGACCATCGGCAGCTTTTTGGCACGCATCTGGCTGGCAATCTGCTCCAGCACCTTGGCACCGGAAACCTGGTGCGGCAAGGCGGTGATCACCGCGCTGCCGTCTTCTTTACTCCAGACGGCGCGCATGCGGACCGAGCCACGACCGTTCTGATAAATTTTGCGGATTTCTTCACGCGGGGTAATGATCTCGGCTTCGGTCGGGTAATCCGGGCCCTGTACGAACTCGAACAACTCTTCCAGCGAAGCGCCAGGCTTGTCGATCAACGCCACCGCAGCGGCGGCCACTTCACGCACGTTGTGGGGTGGAATATCGGTCGCCATACCCACGGCAATACCGGTGGTACCGTTCAGCAGGATGTTGGGCAGGCGGGCCGGCAACATCTTCGGCTCCTGCATGGTGCCGTCAAAGTTCGGCACCCAGTCAACCGTGCCCTGGCCCAATTCGGCCAGCAGCACTTCCGCATATTTGGACAGGCGGGATTCGGTATAACGCATCGCGGCGAAGGATTTCGGGTCATCCGGCGCCCCCCAGTTCCCCTGGCCGTCTACCAGCGGATAGCGATATGAGAATGGCTGCGCCATCAACACCATGGCTTCATAGCAGGCACTGTCGCCGTGCGGATGATATTTACCCAGCACGTCACCCACGGTACGGGCAGATTTTTTGAATTTGGCGCTGTTATTCAGCCCCAGCTCAGACATGGCGTAAATGATGCGGCGTTGTACCGGCTTCAAACCGTCACCAATGTACGGCAACGCCCGATCCATGATGACGTACATGGAATAGTTCAGATAGGCGTTTTCAGTGAATGTGTGCAGCGGTAAACGCTCTACACCGTCATGAGTCAGATCACTCATTACTCAATTATCCTCAGACCGTGGCTTGGCAATCCCTGGACGACAAAGGGTTGATTCTGTCCGCGATAGTAACTCATCAGCGGGGTGGCTGTCACAGATGGCGCAGCAATCGTCCGGTGTCGCGGGTTCATCGGCCGATTTTATGCAAAATTTCGCTATCCCACGGCGCATTTATTGACTCACAGTCAACACTGTTGTGCGCTGGATCCCATTTTTACTTACATTGCCAAGCATTACACTCCCTGTCAGTGAAATGTTTTCCGCCCCCTGGCGCGGAGGGCATCATAGACTTTAACTCTGACAGGTGCCGCGAAAGATGAGCAATATCCTGATTATCAATGCTAAAAAACAGTTCGGCCATTCCAACGGCGAACTCAACCAAACCATGAGCGACGTGGCGGAAACCTATCTGCGCGATGTGCAACACCAGGTACAGGTTACCGTGGTCGATGACGGTTACGATATCGAAGCCGAAGTGCAAAAATATCTGTGGGCCGACGTGGTGGTTTATCAGATGCCAGGCTGGTGGATGGGCGAGCCGTGGATCCTGAAAAAATACATCGATGAAGTGTTCACCGCCGGGCATGGCAGCCTGTATGCCAGCGATGGTCGCACCCGCTCGGACGCGGGTAAGAAATACGGTTCCGGTGGCCTGATCCAGGGTAAAAAGTACATGCTGAGCCTGACCTGGAACGCCCCGCTGGAAGCCTTTACCGACCCGGAACAGTTCTTCCACGGCGTCGGCGTTGACGGCGTGTATCTGCACTTCCACAAGGCCAATGAGTTTCTGGGCATGGAAGCGCTGCCGACCTTTATCTGTAATGACGTGATTAAACAACCGGATATCGACAGCGACATCGCACGTTATCGCGAGCATCTGGCCGAAATTTTTGCTTAACTGGCACTATGCACGTCAATCAATGAGGTAGTGATGATCACCGTAATTGCAGAAATCAAAACCAAACCGGGCCACCGTGAAACGGTCCTGAAGGCGATTGAGAAACTGATCCCGCTGGTGCTGGCAGAAGACGGCTGTAGCGAATATACGCCGATGATCGACAGCCACACCCAGGCACCCTGGCAAAAACTGTCGCCGGACTCGGTGTTTATGCTGGAAAAATGGGCCAGCCAGGCGCACCTGGAAAAACATCTGGATATCGCTCACATGCATCGGCATCGTGACACCATCAAGGACAGCGTACTGGGCGTGACCATTCACGTACTGGGTAACGCACTTTAATGCCCCTGAGGGGCCGCCCTATGGCCCCTATAGCGTCTGCGCGTCAATATGCGCGCTGACGTAGTCCAGGAAACAGGTAATACGCGCCGCCAGCTGGGTATTGCGGTAATAGACCGCATTAATCGGCTGGCGCACATCCAACGTCTCCTGCTCCAGCAACGGTACCAGCCGCCCGCTACGCTGATCGTCACGGGTCATAAAATCAGCCAGTTGCACAATCCCTTCACCCCGCAACGCCAACTGCCGCAACGTTTCGCCGCTGGATGCCGAAATAGTCGGCGTGATAGCAAAGTGCTGTGCCTGCTGATAACGCAGCGGCCACAGATTGAGTGACTCCGGTTGGGTGAAGCCCAGCAGGCTGTGATCTCGCAGCGCTTCGACGCTGGCCGGTGTACCGTAACGTGCGAGGTAATCCGGGCTGGCGAGAATACGTAAACGGCTGGCACCCAGCAGGCGTGCATGAATGGTCGAATCCCGCAGCGCGCCGATGCGAATGGCAATATCGGTGCGTTTCTCCAGCAGATCGATGATCAGGTTATCGGTATTCAGTTCCAGCTCAATTTGCGGGTAGCTTTGGCGAAAGCCCGCCACCAGCGGCACAATCACGTGTTCCATAAAGGGGGCGGCGGCATTGACCCGCAGCCTGCCGGCCGGGATCAGCCTGCGCAGCGCCATCTGCTCTTCAGCATTCTCCACCGAGTTGATAATTTCACGCGCATGGCCGAGAAAACTTTGGCCTTCTTCGGTCAGCTCCAACCGGCGCGTGGTGCGGCGCATCAGGGTCGTATCGAGCTTTTTTTCCAACCGACTGAGGGCACGGCTGATGCCGGAGGTGGTCTGGCCAAGCTGTTCGGCGGCGGCAGTAATGGAGCCGCTATCAACAACGGTGGTAAACGCCAGTAACTCTTCGAGGGTGATTTTCATGGATTCCGCCCAGTGTGGTCGGGTGCCGCACGCGGTCCCCCTGCGGGAAGAAGACCCGGCGGGGAAGCCGGGTCAGTCAGTCTTTCGCCTGGTCTGTCAGGCAGACAGCTCGGCCATATCGCCTTTGTCCTGCAGCCAGTTGCGGCGATCTTCCGAACGCTTCTTGGCCAGCAACATGTCCATCATCGCCAGCGTCTGATCCACGTCTTCATCGCTCACCGTCAACTGCACCAGACGACGGGTATTGGGGTCGAGCGTGGTTTCACGCAGCTGTGGCGGGTTCATCTCACCCAGCCCTTTAAAGCGCTGAACGTTAGGCTTGCCCTTTTTGCGCTTCAACTGTTCCAGAACGCCGGCCTTTTCTTCTTCATCCAGCGCATAGAACACCTCTTTGCCGAGGTCGATACGGTACAGAGGCGGCATCGCCACATAGACGTGGCCACCCTTCACCAGCGAACGGAAGTGGCGCACAAACAGCGCGCACAGCAGCGTGGCAATGTGCAGGCCGTCTGAGTCCGCATCCGCCAGGATACAAATTTTGCCATAGCGCAATTGGCTGAGATCTTCGCTGTCCGGATCAATACCGATCGCCACCGAGATGTCATGCACTTCCTGCGAAGCCAGCACTTCGTCCGAAGACACTTCCCAGGTATTGAGGATTTTACCTTTCAGCGGCATGATCGCCTGATATTCGCGATCGCGCGCCTGCTTGGCTGAACCGCCCGCCGAGTCCCCTTCCACCAGGAACAACTCGGTCATGTTCAGGTCCTGCGAGGTGCAGTCGGCCAGTTTACCCGGCAGTGCCGGACCGCTGGTCAGCTTCTTGCGCACCACTTTTTTGGCGGCACGCAGACGGCGTTGGGCGCTGGAAATAGCCAACTCGGCCAGCTGTTCCGCCGCCTGTATGTTCTGGTTCAGCCACAGGCTGAAGGCGTCTTTCACCACGCCGGAGACGAAGGCCGCACACTGACGCGACGACAGACGCTCTTTGGTCTGCCCGGCGAACTGCGGATCCTGCATCTTCACCGACAGCACGTAGGCGCAACGGTCCCAGATATCCTCAGCGGAAAGCTTCACGCCGCGCGGCAGAATATTGCGGAATTCGCAGAACTCGCGCATCGCATCCAGCAACCCCTGACGCAGGCCGTTAACGTGGGTGCCGCCCTGCATGGTCGGGATCAGGTTCACGTAGCTTTCGGTCAGCAGTTCACCGCCTTCCGGCAGCCACAGCAGTGCCCAGTCTACCGCTTCGGTGTCACCGGCAAAGTTGCCGACAAACGCCGCTTCCGGCAGGGTAATCAGGCCGTTAACCGCTTCCATCAGGTAATCGGTCAGGCCGTCCTGATAGCACCAGCGTTGCTCGGTATTGTTCAGCTTGTCGATGAAGTAGATTTCTACTCCAGGACAGAGTACCGCTTTGGCTTTCAGCAGGTGGCTGAGACGCGAAACCGAGAAACGTGGGCTGTCGAAGAACTTCTCGTCAGGCCAGAAGTGGATGCTGGTGCCGGTATTGCGTTTGCCGCAGCTGCCGGTCACCGCCAAATCCTGCACCTTGTCGCCGTTTTCGAAGGCAATGCTGTAGACATTACCGTCGCGCTTGACGTTGACTTCCACCCGGGTCGACAGGGCGTTAACCACCGAAATCCCCACGCCGTGCAGGCCGCCGGAGAACTGGTAGTTTTTATTGGAGAATTTACCGCCCGCGTGCAGACGACACATGATCAACTCAACCGCAGGAACGCCTTCTTCAGGATGGATATCCACCGGCATACCGCGGCCGTCATCGATCACTTCCAGTGACTGATCGGCGTGCAGAATCACGTCGATGCGCTTGGCGTGACCGGCCAACGCTTCATCGACGCTGTTATCTATCACCTCTTGGCCGAGGTGATTGGGGCGCGTCGTGTCGGTATACATGCCGGGACGACGGCGCACTGGTTCTAGACCGCTGAGTACTTCAATGGCATCAGCGTTATAGCTGGATTGAGTCATCGTTGAATTTTTCGTGGTTAAAGGAAGGAACCGGAACCGCCTGCTCAGACAGCGTTGAGCCCTAAAAAATCCACAATCTGGGGGAAGTAGTGCTCGAAACCGACGAAAGCGTGGTTTCCACCCGATTCCACCGTCTGACGGCACGCAGTGTAATAGGCCACCGCTTGCCCATAATCGAGAATTTCATCGCCCGTTTGTTGCAGCAACCAGATTAAATCCGGTGACTCCAAGGGATCGATCTGCATCGTTTTCAGATCGTAAACGTGTCGAGACTCTAACACATATTGCTGGCCGGTGTAGGGGTTCTCGTTTTTGCCGAGGTAGTCAATCAGCAGCTCAAACGGCTTCACAGCAGGGTTAACCACTACCGCCGGCAGTGAAAAACACTGTGAAAGCCAGGTTGCGTAGTACCCGCCCAGTGAGGAACCGACCAGGCCTATCGTCTGCCCGGCGCGCTCCATCACCATGTTCTCGATCATCTCGGCAGCCTCCGCCGGGAAAACCGGCAGCTGCGGCACTAATACCTCAATATGCGGATGATGTTCGGCCAGCCACGCCTTGAAAGACGTTGCCTTGGCCGAAAACGGCGAACTGTTAAAACCGTGCAGATAGAGCAGTGTCGAAGGCATCAGTACCCTTCCGAATCCATGTCGGGGCGGAAATCGTCGTTTTCCAAGCGGAAAACCTGCGTTTCGACGCGGCCGTCCGGCAGTAAATCAATATAACGCCAGCCGGGTGAAACCTCGTCGATGGTGAAATTGGTGCAGTGCGGCTTGAACTGCACGCAGGTGGACGGCGAGGCCAGCAGGCGCCTGCCCTGCCACTCCAGATCCAGCTCCTGGTGAATATGCCCGCACAGCAGGGTATTCACTTTCGGGTAACGCAGCAGCACCGCACCCAGCATATGCGGGTTGCGCAGGCTGTGCTGATCGAGCCAAGTGCAGCCGGAAGGCAGCGGATGATGATGCAACAGCATTAAGGTATAGCGCTCGGGATAGGCTTGCAGGCAGCGCTCCATCCACTCGAGCTGATAGTCGCTCAACTCGCCGTAGGGCACGCCGAACACCTGGCTATCGAGCAACAGCACCTGCCAGTGGTCGCCCACCAGTACCTGTTTTGACGGGGCAATCCCGGCGTCGGCCAGTGCGTCGACCATCGCCGGCTGAAAATCATGGTTGCCCGGCAGCCAAACGCAAGGCGCCGGCAGTCGTGCAATACCTTCGGCAAAGTGCCGATAGGCAGCCAATGAATGATCCTGAGCCAAATCACCGGTGGCGACGACCAGATCAAAATCACGCTGCTGCGCCAGGATAGCGTCCAACACCGCGTGATAGCTGCGATAGGTATTAATGCCAAGCAAAGTCTCATTTTCGCCGGCAAAAAGGTGGGTATCTGTTATTTGCAGGATCCTGACCCTGGCCCCACTTGCCACGGTCGGTTTAAACAGGCTTTCCAAATGGTGTCCTTTGTTATCTCAGTCTGTTTAACAAACCGGAACCGCCATCGCTCCATGCGCCAAACAGTAGCGCAACCAATCAGCAAGAAACTGGTTAATTTGATGCTTTTCGTCGCGTTGATGCAACTTTTTGTTGGGATAATCATAACGCGCTTTAAAGCGATAGATCTGCTGACTTGAACACACTTCCGCAACCATCGCGTCATGATACAGCCTCACCGTCATGGCTGGCAGGCTCCAGTAGCTGACCGCCGGGGCGGTCTGTTCAATTTGCACCAGCGAGGTATAGCGGGTGGATTCAATAATGGTCAGACGATAACTGGCGCCGCTCACCTGATAAGTCACCGTTTCACCCACTTCGTCATTGCGCGGCAACAAGCGGCGCAATTGCGCGAAGTTGGTTTCGCACAATCTCATCATTTCGGGGAAATCAGGGGTATAGCGCTGTTTCATTAATTGGCCCACTCTTTTCTTAACGATTCATGGTGCAACGCCAGCCACTGCAATGCAATCACTGATGCCGCGTTATCAATCGCGCCCTCTTCAACCCAGCGGTAAGCCTGTTCGCGGCTGACCACATGGACACGGATATCTTCATGCTCTTCTTCCAGTCCATGGATGCCAACTGCGGTAGTCGCGTCCACTTCGCCCACCATAATCGACAGGCGCTCGCTGGTACCACCGGGGCTGGCCAGGTAGCTCAGCACCGGCTTGCACCGCCCGACATCGACGCCGGCCTCTTCCTGCGCTTCACGGCGGCACACGTCTTCAACGCTTTCGCCGGTTTCGATCATACCCGCCACCATTTCCAGTAGCCAGGGTGAGTTACTGGTATCGACCGCGGCGATCCGCAGTTGTTCAATCAGCACCACCTCGTCACGCACCGGGTCATAGGGAAGTAACACCGCGGCATGCCCACGCTCAAAAATTTCACGTTTAATTTCTGGGCTCATGTCACCGTTGAACAGGCGGTGGCGGAAACGATATAAATTGAGTGAAAAAAAACCACGGTAAAGCGTCTCCCGTGCAATAATTTCTACATCATTTTCATCAAGAGTAACGGGCGACGGAAGCGAGTGGCTCATAAGTGAATTCTCCTGCATGAGTATGCCGATAAAATAAACAGTTTTGATGACAGAAACGGCGGGATAATCTTCCGCGGCTTTATGATAGATTGTGAGCCATGATATCAGGTGTGACGTGTGCGACCAGTTGAACTAATGTAAACAGGCGGCCTGAAAGGTAAAAGTTACGCGAGATGGCACATTCAGCCACCTTAGGCGTACAACAGACTCTGCTAGAATCGGCAACTATTTCGTCTATCGTCAGCTAACTCCGCAATATTGCTGCACAACAAGGAATGCAAATGAAGAAACTGCTCCCCCTTCTTATCGGACTGAGCCTGGGCGGCTTCAGTGCAATGAGCCAGGCAGAGAACCTGCTGCAGGTCTACAAACAGGCCAGGGAAAGTAACCCGGATCTGCGCAAAACCGCCGCTGACCGTGACGCCGCATTCGAAAAAATCAACGAAGCACGCAGCCCGTTGCTGCCGCAGTTGGGTTTGAGCGCCGGTTACACTTACACCAATGGCTACCGTGACAGCAAAGATGCCAACAGCGATGCCACCAGTGGCTCCCTGGCGTTGACCCAGACTATCTTCGACATGTCCAAATGGCGTGCGCTGACGCTGCAGGAAAAAACCGCCGGCATTTCCGACGTGACTTTCCAAACCTCGTCACAGCAGCTGATCCTCGATACCGCTACCGCCTATTTTAACGTGCTGAGCGCCATCGATACGCTGTCCTACACCCAGGCGAACAAGCAAGCGGTTTACCGCACCCTGGACCAGACCACCCAACGCTTTAACGTGGGCCTGGTCGCGATCACCGACGTGCAGAACGCTCGTTCGTCCTACGATACCGTGCTGGCGGCCGAAGTCACCGCCCGTAACAACCTGGACAACGCGCTGGAAAAACTGCGCCAGGTCACCGGCACCTTCTATCCGGAACTGGCCTCGTTGAATACCGACCGTTTCAACACCAAACGCCCGGATGCAGTCAATAATCTGCTGAAAGAAGCCGAAAGCCGTAACCTGAGCCTGTTGTCCGCTCGCCTGAGCCAGGATCTGGCCCGTGAGCAGATCCGTTCCGCACAGACCGGTTATATGCCTACCGTTGATTTCAGCGCATCCACCGCGGTGAGCAATACTAATTACAGCGGTTCTCGCAACGTGAACAACGACGCTGATATTGGTCAGAACAAAGTGGGCCTGAGCTTTAACTTGCCGTTGTACAGCGGCGGCCAGACCAACTCGCAGGTGCAGCAGGCGCAGTACAACTTCGTTGGCGCCAGTGAGCAACTGGAAAGCGCCCACCGCAGCGTAGTGCAGACCGTGCGTTCTTCGTTCAATAACGTAAATGCCTCGATCAGCAGCATCAACGCCTATCAACAAGCGGTAGTGTCTGCTCAGAGTTCATTGGATGCGACCGAGGCCGGTTACCAGGTAGGTACCCGTACCATCGTCGACGTGCTGGATGCGACCAGTACGCTGTATAACGCCAAGCAACAGCTCTCCAGCGCGCGTTATACCTACCTGATCAACCAACTGAACATCAAGTCGGCACTCGGTACCCTGAACGAGAACGATCTGATGATGCTGAATGGCGCATTGGGTAAACCGATTTCTACTTCGCAAGACGTGGTAGCGCCACCGACTACCGCACAGGACGCTTACGCTGAAGGCTATAACGGCAACGCCCCTGCGCCACAAACTGCAGCACCGGTTGCCACCCGCGCCTCCGCGCCGGCGGCCACCACCAGCCAGCCTGCACGCACCAGCGGTAATCCATTCCGTAATTGATTGCCGTACTGCGCTGAATACGGGGTCCGGCATCTGCCGCACCCCGTTTTTTTTGCCTGCTCATCGGTTCTGCCCACCGCCTCACAGCCGTTCCCCCACCCTGGGGTGGTATCATCCAGGTTATCGCTTTATCTCGTCTGGACGGGATCCAATGGAAAACACCTCAAGCTGGCAACGCCTGATCGAAGGCAACCTGCCACCCGAACAACGTCCTGCGCCGGCAATCTATGCTTCCTGGCTACGCTGCCGCAGCCTGATGCAGCCCGCGGTGTGGAAAGCCCCCCACTGCGCACTCGGCGCTACCTTTAACTCCATCTGCCAGCGTAAGAACGATCTGCTGACGCTCGGCCAGGCGGCGCTGGAAGACGCTTGCGAGTACATGGAACAACGGCGCTGCCTGCTGATGATCCTCGACGAAAGCGGCTGCATGCTGTGGCTGTGTGGCGATGCCCCAACGCGCGAACGTCTGCAACAGTTGGGTTTTATGCCTGGCGCTTATTGGGCCGAAGGTGACATCGGCACCAATGCACCGTCACTGGCGGTGGCGGAGGGCCACCCAATGCAGGTCCGCGGCAGCGAACATGTGCGCCAGGCGCTGCACGACTGGTCATTCTGCGCCACGCCGGTCTATGACAACAGTGGCCGCCAACGCGGCTCGATCGCATTAGGCTGCCTGCTTGCCGACTGTGCCGCCGGTGATTTGTCACTGACGCTGGCGCTGGCACGTGAGATCGGTAATTCAATCAACGCCGACAGCCTGCTGGCGGAATCCAACCGCCATCTGAATCAGCTATACGGCCTGCTCGACGGAGTGGATGACGGCGTCATGGCCTGGGACCATCGCGGTTACCTGCAGTACATCAATCAGCGTGCCGCTTCCTTGCTCAAGCTGGATGAACAACAAAGTCAGGGCAAGCCCCTGAGCCAGTTACTGACGCTGCCCGCCCTGCTCAACCGGGCCATCGCCCAGCGGCAGCCACTGCAACATGTTGAGGTGACCTTCGAAAGCCAGCGGCAGTTTATTGCGGCGCTGTTAACCCTCAAACCGATCTTCGACGGTGAGCGCTGCAGCTTTATTGCCCTGCTCCATCCGCTCGAACGACTGCATCAGTATGTCAGCAGCCAGCTGGGGCGCGTCAGCCACAGTTTTGAACAGATGCCTTCCGCCTCGCTGGAGATGCGGCGGCTGATTCGCTATGGCCAACAGGCGGCAAAGGGCCAGCACCCGATCCTGCTGTGCGGCGAAGAAGGTGTTGGCAAGGAGCTACTCAGCCAGGCGATCCACAACGCCAGTGAGCGCGCCACCGGGCCTTACATCGCCCTCAATTGCCAGCTCTTGCCGGAGGCTCAGGGGCTGCGGGAGCTGCTCGGCAGCGATGCCAACGAGGAAGAGGCGGGCCAGCTCAGCAAGTTTGAACTGGCCAATGGCGGTACGCTGTACCTGGAACAAATAGAGTATTTGCCGGCGGAGATGCAGTCTGCGCTGCTGCAGGTGCTGAAAACCGGCGTAGTCATGCGGCTCAATTCCAATCGGGTGATCCCGGTCGATGTGCGGGTGATCGCCAGCAGTGCCGCCGATCTGCCGCTGTTGGTGCAACAGAATCGCTTTCGCCGCCAACTGTTCTACAGCCTGCAGGCGTTCGAGATCCAAATCCCGGCGCTGCGCCAACGGCTGAGTGATATTCCGCTGCTGGTGAAGCACCACCTGCGCACGCTGGAACAGCATTTCCAGTGCCGTTTTCGGGTGGATGACGAAGTGATGGTCCAGCTCGGTCTGTATCTGTGGCCCGGCAACGATCTGGAGCTGAAGGGAGTGGTGGAGCGCACCGCGATGATGTGCCACGGCCACCATCTGCAACTGGCGGACTTGCCCGAGCACTTGCTCAGCCACCAGCCACTGCTGGAAAGTGAACCGCAGCCGGGCATACCGCTATTAACACTGGCGGAGATGGAACGTCAGGCGATCATTCACGCGGCTAACGTCAGCCGCGGGCAATTGAACGAAATGGCGCAGCTGCTGGGCATTGGTCGCACCACGCTGTGGCGAAAAATCAAACAGTATCAGATTGATATTCGCCAGTTTAAGCTGCGCGCCTGAGGGCACGCCGTCAGTGGCTGAGTTGCAACACACCGCGCGCCGCATCCAGCATCGCTTTCTGGCCATTGCGGGTTTTGCTGATGCAATCGTTCATGCCCACCACCATCGGCATGCCCATCGCCTTCGCCAAAATGGCGCTGTGCGACAGTGCGTTACCGCCGCTTAAGCAGATGCCGAGCACCAGACGACGATCGAGCATCACCACGTCAGACGGCATCAGTTCATCCATCACCAGAATGGACGGCGCGGTTAGCGTAATCACCGGTAACGGCTGCTGTTGCAGATGACTCAGAGTACGACGCAGCATGTCGCGCACGTCCAATTCCCGCGCCCGCATATATTCATCATCCAGTTCACGATACTCCCCGGCAATCGCTTCCATCTCTTGCCGCCATGCCTGCTCGGCGCTGCATTGCTGGCGGGCGATGCGGGTATAGGCCGCCTGCTGCAGATCTGGATCGTCCAGCAGCATGCTGTGGGCGCCGAATATGGCCGCCTGCGGTTTGCCAATCAATGAGCCAGTGCGCTCCGCCAGCCGGTTCAAATCGCTCAGCGTGAGCTGCAACGCCTGGCGTAGCCGCTGTTGTTCGTTCAGCACGTCGTCAGCGCCAATAGTGCGCTCGACCACTGTCGGCCAGAAGCTCAGCGCTTGCCACACCGGGCCACTGGTCACGCTCTCCGCTACCGGAATACCGTGCAGCGACGGCAGGCTCTGCTCGGAGACCGTTTCGCCAAAGTGCTGCTCCGCCAGTGTGCTAAAAGCCGCCAGCGCCTGTTCGGCCTGTGGTCCGTCCGCAATCAGCCGAATGGTGTCGCCGTGGCGCACCTGCAAAAGCGCAATCTGGTTAAGACTGCGCGGATTGGCGCACTGGCCCTGTTTTTCCAACACCAGCTCGGCATCAAAGGGGGCCAGCGCTTCCGCCAGCCGCGCCGCCGGTCGGGCGTGCAGGCCATGCGGGTTCTGCACCGTCCAACTGACGCTTTTCCCCTGTGTCAGCGGCAACTCAACGCTTTGTGCAACCGGCGCGGTGGCTTCCCCCAACTGCGCCTGCTTGGCCTGCAATGCGCCCTGCGCCTCGGCCAGTACCTGTTCCAGCCCGGCTCCGGCATTGGCAGCCACCACCGCGGCCAGCGTCCCTTCAACCAGCGGTGCCGAGCACAGCCGGACTTTGGCGGCCAACGACGGATCCAGCAGATCGATGGCGGTTTCGGCGCTCAGCAGCGCACTGCCCAAATCCATCAGCACCACAATGCCCGCACCGTCAGCCACCGATTCAATCGCCTCCATCACTTTGACAGCGTCGGTGCCTATCGGGTGATCCGCATCATCGACCCCCGCCGCCAGCACCAGTTTGCAGCCATCGCCACGCATCATCTGCAACGCCAGCTCTTCAACCCCGCGCGCCAACAGCGCGCTGTGTGAAACTACAACGATATTGATCATCTCGCCTCCTGCTATTGGCCGGCGACCGCTGCCAACGTTTTCATCATCAGCATCACCGAGGTGGCACCCGGATCCTGATGGCCGATGCTGCGCTCACCCAGGTAACTGGCCCGCCCTTTGCGTGCCTGCATGGTGATGGTGCTTTCAACCGCCTGCTCCGCCCGGTCACTGGCGCGCTGCAAGGCCTCCGCCACGCTTAGCTGCTGCTCGGCCGACTGGCCCAGGCTTTCCACCACCGGCCACCAGACGTCACACATGGTTTTATCACCCGGCTCCGCCTTGCCGCGCATCACCACGCCTTCGACGCCTTCCTGCATCATTTGATGCAGCTCCGCCAGATCCAGGCTCTGCTTGGCATTGGTCGACTGCGCAGCGCGGATGAAGAAGGTGCCGAACAGCGGGCCGCTGGCTCCTCCGACGCTGGACAGCAGCGTCATGCCGGTGTTCTTCAGGATAAAACCGATGTCTTTGTCCGCCACCGAAGGCAGTTTTTCCACTACCTTGTTGAAGCCGCGGTTCATGTTCAGCCCGTGGTCGGAATCACCGATCTCGGTATCCAGCCGGGTTAAAAAATCACGCTGCTGAGTAAATACCTCGCCGCAGCGCATCAGCCAGTCGACCACTTGTTGTTTGGTTAACGCCATGACTCCTCCTCAGCAACCCCAACGCAGCGCAGGCGTTTTCACCGGCGCATCCCACAGGGACAACAGTTCGTCGTCCACTTTCAGCAGCGTGATTGAGACCCCTTGCATATCCAGCGATGTGCAATAGGAGCCCACCAGGCTGCGCTCAACAATCATGCCCGCCTCGGCGCAACGCTCCGCCAATCGGTGATAGACGCCATACAGTTCGGACAGCGGCGTCGCACCCAGGTTGTTTACCAGTGCGATCACCCGGTCACCGCGCGTCAGCGGTTGCTTGGTCTGCACTTCATCGCGCCATTCGCCCTGTTGACGATCCCAGACGCGGATGGTGCGCTGGTAATGACCATGGTCGATCAGGGTATGGAACATGTCGTCCACCGCCGCATTCAGGGTGGTGAACGGGCGCCGCGCAATCCCCGGTTCACCGTGAATACCGACGCCGAATTCCATCTCGTTTTCCGCCAGCACGAATGACGGTTTACCGGCAGCCGGTACGGTACAGGCCCCCAGCGCGATACCGATCGAATGTCCGTGATTATTGATGCTGTGGCCCAGCGTCACGATGCTATCGAGGTCATCGCCACGCGCCGTTGCCGCACCGAGCAGTTTCTCCATCAGTACGGTATTGGCCACCCCGCGTCGCCCGGCGGTGAACAGGCTGTCTTTAACCGCCACGTCATCATCCACCAGCACCGTCGCCACCTGAACACCGCTGTCATGCAGCAGCTCAGTGGCGGTTTCAAAGTTCAGTACGTCGCCGGTGTAGTTTTTAATCAGCAGTAATACCCCGGCGCCGCCGTCGATCGCCTGGCCGCACTCGTACATTTTATCCGGCGTTGGCGAGGTAAAAATTTCCCCCGGGCAGGCGCCGTCGAGCATGCCTTCGCCGACAAAACCGCAGTGCATCGGCTCGTGGCCGCTGCCGCCGCCGGACAGGATCGCCACCTTGCCCGCTACCGGCGCATCGGCGCGGGTGACAAACACCGGCTCCTGATGCACCAACAGCTCAGGATGAGCCTCTGCCAACCCCAGCAGTTGCTCTTCCAGTACCGACTCAACCTTGTTAATCAGTTTTTTCACGGTTATTTCCTCGTTTGGCCAACGGGACGCAGCGTGCTGCGCCCCTGTTCTATCAGCTTGAGTGTTGTTGCAGCCAGGCGTTGCCCAGCCGGTCTGCCGTCAGAATGGCCGCCTGTACGCTGGCAGGCGTGACCTCAAACGGCATATTGTGGATGGTTTCGCCTGCCGCGCAGCTGGCTTCGGCCACCGCCATGATTTTCTCCGCCGGGTCGCCGCTAACGCCCATCTGCGCCAGCGTAATTGGCAGGCCGAGACGCTGACAGAAATCCAGCACCGTTTCGATCTGCGCCATGCTGCTGTTTTGCAGCACCAGCTGTGACAGCGTGCCAAATGCCACCTTTTCGCCGTGATAAAGGTGATGGCACTCTTCCAGCACGGTAAAACCATTGTGAATGGCATGCGCGGCCGCCAGGCCACTGCTTTCGAAACCGATGCCGCTCAGATAGGTATTGGCCTCGATAATGCGCTCGACCGCCTCGGTCACCACGCCGGCCTCGACCGCCAGCTTGGCCTTCACGCCCTCTGCCAGCAGCGTCTCATAGCACAGCCGCGCCAGGCTCAATGCCGCCAGCGTGGACTTGCCGCCCGCCATGCTGGTCGCTTGGGCATCGAAACAGGCCTGTGCTTCAAAATAGGTTGAAAGCGCGTCGCCCATGCCTGCCACCAGCAGCCGCACCGGCGCCTTGGCGATAATCGAGCTGTCCATTATCACCATGTCCGGATTACTGGTGTGGATCAGATATTCGTCAAATTCGCCCTGCTCGGTGTAGATCACCGACAGCGCGCTGGTTGGCGCATCGGTGGAAGCAATGGTCGGGATCAGCACCACTGGCAGATGCTGGTAATGGGCGATGGCCTTGGCGGTGTCCAGCGTTTTACCGCCGCCGACGCCAATCACACCGCGGCAGCCATGGGCCTTCAGTTCCTGGCCCAGCCGGTCGATTTCCTTATGGCAGCATTCGCCGTTGAACACACAGGCGTGATGCTTCACCCCGTGCTGGTGCAGGCTGCCCATCAGGGTATCGCCCGTCAGCTTCATCACGAAGTCGTCGGCGATCACGAAATAATGGTCGGCAAGGGCTTTCGCATATTCGCCCACGGCGGCCAATGCGTTGGCGCCCTGGATGTACTTGCCTGGAGACTGGATGATTCTCAACATAACCGGATCCTTGTAGGGAAATTGGCGATGGTAACGTTCAGATATCAGGTGATAGTGCGTCGGTCTTGTGCCGTCGCGTTGTTATGGACTGACTATAGGGCTTGTCGAAGGCTTTGCGACCTCCGGTATTTTCGTTTCATTATGGAACATTACTTTACCCATGACGTTTCATAATGAAACTCTGACGAGGCTTTTTTAGCCGGTAAAGCGAACTGGCGCACAACCCAACGTATAGCTGCGTAAAGAGTGGATTCCTTAAGTATTTCAGCTTTAATTTTGACCATCTTTACCCTATCCTTACCGCCATTACTGGGAATGGGCGAATACAGCCCGACTGATGGGATGAATAACGATGAAACGGACAAAAAACATCAACCGAGAGACGTTCCGCAAATCCTGGCGCGACTACCGCGTTGCGCCCGTAGCTTTGGCGATCAGCGCAGTCTTTATGCTGGCCGGCTGCGAGAAGAGCGATGAAACGGTCTCTATGTATCAAAATGCCGACGACTGTTCGCGCACCAACCCTTCGATGAGCGAGCAGTGCACCACTGCCTATAACAACGCCCTGAAAGAAGCCGAAAAAACCGCGCCGAAATACGCGACTCGCGAAGACTGTGTCGCCGAGTTCGGTGAAGCGCAGTGTACTCAGGCACCGGCTCCGGCACAGGCCGGCATGGCTGCAGAGTCACAGAGCAGCGGCAGCATGTGGATGCCGCTGATGGCGGGTTACATGATGGGCCGCATGATGGGCGGCTCCGGCTTTGCTCAACAGCCGCTGTTCACCTCTAAAAACGCCGCCAGCCCGGCCAACGGTAAATTCGTTGATGCCTCTGGCAAGAGCTACGGCCCGGCCACCGCAGGCGGCCGTACCATGACGGTGCCAAAAACCGCCATGGCCCCGAAACCGGCAGTGACCAATACCGTCACCCGTGGTGGCTTTGGCGAATCCGTCGCCAAGCAGACCAGCATGCAGCGCAGCAGCGCGACCTCCAGCTCACGCAGCATGGGCGGTTAATGCATGAAACGCGTTGCGATCACCGAGCGCCCGGACTGGCGCGAAAAAGCCACCGAATTCGGCTTCCGCTTCCACACCATGTATGGCGAACCCTACTGGTGTGAGGACGCCTATTACCAATTCACGCTGGCGCAGATTGAAGAAATTGAAAACGCCACCGCCGAATTGCACCAGATGTGCCTGCAGGTGGTAGAGAAAGTGGTCAGCAGCGATGCGCTGATGACCAAGTTCCGCATCCCGAAACACACCTGGGAGTTCGTACGCAGCTCATGGCGCACCAGCCAACCGTCACTGTATTCACGTCTTGATCTGGCCTACGACGGTATCAATCCGCCCAAGCTGCTGGAGAACAACGCCGATACCCCGACCTCGCTGTATGAAGCGGCCTTTTTCCAATGGCTGTGGCTGGAAGACCAGATCAACGCCGGCAAGCTCAGCCCGGAGTCCGATCAGTACAATAGCCTGCAGGAAAAACTGATCGAGCGTTTCGCCGATCTGAAAGCACACCATGGTTTCGGCCTGCTGCACCTGGCCTGTTGCCAGGACAGTGAGGAAGATCGCGGTACTGTGCAATACCTGCAAGACTGCGCGCTGGAAGCCGGAGTCCCGACCGAATTCCTGTTTATGGAAGAGATTGGTCTGGGTGAGAAAGGCCAGTTTACCGACCTGCAAAATCAGGTCATCGGTAACCTGTTCAAGCTTTACCCGTGGGAATTCATGCTGCGCGAGATGTTTTCCACCAAGCTGGAAGATGCCGGCGTGCGCTGGCTGGAGCCGGCGTGGAAAAGCATTATCTCCAACAAGGCCCTGCTGCCGATGCTGTGGGAAATGTTCCCGGATCACCCTAATCTGCTGGCGTCATATTTTGCAGAAGACGATCATCCACAGCTCGATCACTACGTCACCAAGCCGCTGTTCTCACGCGAAGGTGCCAATATCCAGATCGTGCAAAACGGTCAGGAAGTGGCACGCGTCGACGGCCCTTACGGCGAAGAAGGCATGATCGTGCAGCAGTTCCACCCACTGCCACAGTTCGAAGGCAGCTATACGCTGATCGGCAGTTGGCTGGTTGACGATCAACCCTGCGGTATCGGTCTGCGTGAAGATCGCGAGCTGATCACCCAGGATCTGTCGCGTTTCTACCCGCACATCATCCTCGGCTAACGAGCAAATTGGTTGATATCAAGCGCGATCATATCGCGCTTTTTTTATACTTTTCGGCTGGTGATTAATCGATTAACCTTTTATACTCAAAGCGTCTGTTCTCCTCGGGCGGAGCAACCAGATATGAAACTGACGTCCATTATTCCACCGCAGATCAACCTGGCGGACGGATGCTTTACTGCACCTGATATTCAACGAAAATCTACCACCCTGGGCAGTCTGACGGGGATCTTTTCCGATCCTGCCGCATGGCGCGCGATGCAGGCAGAATTTGCCGTGTATCAGGTAGAAATGCTGCCTTCCGAGCAACAGGAAGGTGAACTGTTTGTCGGCACCACTCACCTGCAACCTGGCCGGGTGGGCAACGAATTCTTTATGACCCGCGGGCATTTTCATCAGCGCCCCGAACAGGCGGAATTCTATTTTGGTCTGCGTGGCCAGGGTTTGCTGTTGCTGCAACACCGGGACGGTGCTTGCATGCTGGAACAGGTATCCCCCGGCAGCGTGCACCATATCCCTTCCTTTACCGCTCATCGCCTGATCAACACCGGTACTGAGGTACTGTCCGCACTGGCGGTTTGGCCAACGGTGGCTGGACACAACTACGACGCACTACAGCCACAGGGCTTCAAACTGCGGGTGTTTGCCGACGGCAGCGGTTGGAAAGCGGAGGCGCAATATGAGTGATTCGATGCTTAGATTTGGCCTGGATGTCTCCATTAGCGACCATCCGGTGGGGTTTAGCTATGGCGATGACGTGATTGGCCCCTTGCCGGAGATTCGGACGTTAGAACAAATCCGCCGTTCTCTGCGCGACCCTGACTGCAGCGGGCCAGAACAGGTCTATGCCATCGCCATGGACGTCGCCAAACAGCAGCATTTAGCCGAATTAAAAAAACGCATGTTGTTGTTCGGCATTGTCACTTATGCGAAAGGCCAGTTAGGTCAGGAGCCAGTACGCAGTCAGGGTCATGTGCATCGCATCAGTGTACACAGTGGCTGGTCACCGCCGGAGCTGTACGAAATCTGGCAAGGGAAGGCCATTATTTACATGCAAGAAAGGGTTGAGCGTGAGCCGGGACGTTGCTTTGCCGTGCATGCCGGCCCGGGTGAGAAAGTATTGGTACCGCCAGGATGGGCGCACGCCACGATTTCCGCCGATCCTCACCAGCCGCTGACCTTCGCCGCCTGGTGCGATCGTGAATATGGCTTTGAATACGATGCCGTACGTGAATATAAAGGGCTGGCCTGGTACCCGCTGTTGCAGGGCAGCAATATTGTCTGGCAGCAGAATCCACGCTATCAATCCGGCAGGCTGCACGCCATCGGGCCGCGCCAATACCACGAATTCGGTCTGAGCGACGCTCCCTTATACTCGCAGTTTGAAGCTGACCCGGCGCGCTTCCAGTTCATTTCAAAACCCGGCAGCGTAGCAGAAAAATGGCAACGATTTGAGCCGTAAAGACCACTGTCCCACTCAATAACAGGAAATTTCATACCCTATGAATTTCGAGTTGCAGCTAGGCGCCCAGCTCACTCATCCCCAGGCGCTTACTTAAGTAACTGGGGTAACAAATCTGCCGGGAGCAGATTTGAACGCTGCTAGCAGCGGCCCCAAAGGGGTGTGGCCCATGGACGGGCCACATAACTGAGTGCAGGTAACAACGCTGCAACTTGAAAGGCGACGGGTATTAAGAGAATAGACCGCAGGCTACCCCTGCCGCTGCCAATACCAACAACCCCAGCATCGCCTTCACCGGTGACAGTCCGCGCTTGGCCATCAGATACCAGGTCGCCAGCACCACTATCAGCGGCATCAGGTTAGGGAAAATGCCGTCCAGCATTTGCTGCAGATGGATATTCACCCCGTCTTTGGTAACAAACTCCAGCCCAGTCCCCAGTTTGACGTAGCTCGCCGCTACGCCGCCCATGACGAACACTCCCAGCAGAGAAAGTGCCTCTCGCAGCCGTGAGGACTTGCTGCTGACCAGCATCTCCACCGAACCGGAGCCCATATGGTAGCCTTTCATAAACAGCCAGTAAGACCCCGGAATGACGATCAGGCTAAACGCGATGATGTAAAACAGCGGGCCAATCACACTGCCGCCAGCCGCCAGCGCCATGCCGATACTCAATAAAATCGGGATCAACATGCCCGGCACCATCGAGTCTCCGATACCCGCCACCGGCCCCATCAGCCCCACCTTGAGCGTGTTGATGGTTTCCCCGTCGATCGGCTCACCGTTGGCACGTTTTTCTTCCAGCCCAATCACCATACCGTTAACAATCGCGCCCAGCTGTGGCTCGGTATTGTAGAAAGAGGTATGACGGCGAATGGCTTCAATACGCTGCTGTTTATCCTGATACAGTTTTTTCAGCGCCGGCATCATGCTCAGGCAAAAACCGTAAGATTCCAGGCGTTCGAAACTCATCGATGACAGGTTGTACATCATCCAGCTGCGCCAGCAACGACGCAGATCCTGCTTATTCAATTTAGGTGTTGGCGTATCCATCAGAATTCATCCTCATCATCAGCCTGAGGCGTGCCCTGTGCGGCGGCCACCTGCGGCTCTGGCTTATAGTTGTAGTGAATAAGTGCCAGCAGTGCGCCGACAATCACCAGCGCCACCATATTCAGCTTGAGGAAAACGATGCAGATGAACCCCACCAGGAAGTAAATCAGCATGCTGTAGCTTTTAATTATCTGTTTGAGAAGAATAGCGATGCCGACCGCAGGCAGAATACCGCCCACCACGTTCATGGTAGTCAACACCAGCGCCGGCAGGCTGTCCATAAAGGCATTGATATAGCGCGCCCCGAAAAAGACCGCGATGAACGTCGGTATAAACCGCAACAGGAAGTTGGTGACCTGCGGCCAGATGGCGCTATTGAGGTAAATCCCCCGCTCATCGCCGCGCTCGACCGCCAGATCCGCGCGGTGATTCCAGTAAGAGTTGAGCACCATCATGGCGTTGAACAGCACGGTGCCCATGATGCCGATAGTCGCCGCCAGCGCCACCGCCACCTCGGTTCCCTTACCGGAAAGAATGCCCAACGCAATCGCCGGGAACGCCACAAAGTTGAGATCGGCCGGCATCGATCCGCCCGGTGTTACCATGGCGATATACACCGCCTGAACCGCAACACCGATGATAATGCCGGTCTGTACATCGCCGAGGATAGCCCCCACCAGCATGCCGGAGACCAGCGGACGGCTGAGGATATACCAGCCTCCGGTCAGTCCCAGCAGCCAGGGGCTGCTCAGCGCACCGAGATAACAAAGTATCCCGATAAGCGTCGCTTCAAACCACATAGTTCACTCCCGCCGTTCAGGCTTATTTGAGTTTCTTTTTTGCGTCCAGCCAGCTGAAATGGCTGGCGTCTGGGACTAAACGGAATTCGATGGCATGTCCTTGTTCGGCAAGGAAATCGAAGGCCTCTGCCTCTGCCGCGTTCACGGATTGATTGGGGCCGATGGTCACCGTTTCCTTGCGGGCAGACATCGGCCCGACGTTAATTTTCTTGTTACGATTGCTGAGATCGATCCCTGCCTCTATCAACCTGCGCAGCGTGACCGGCGATTTGCCGATCACGAAGTACTGCTTGTCGCTGGCGATCACCTTCGGCAGTTTTTCTATCGCCTGCTGCACGGTAAACAGCCACACTTTCGTGTCCTGCACCGCCCCCTTCATCACCGATGACAGCAACGGGTCTGCCGCCACCTCATCATCGATCGCCACAATACCGTCGCAAGGCAACTCCTTCGCCCAGCGGGTGACCAGTTGACCGTGAATGACCCGGTCGTCGATACGTACAAATGAAATGGCCATCTTCTCTCCTCAGAAATCGTCCAGTTGCGCCGTTACCGCCGGACGGGCAACGGCAATCGCCTCACCCGCCAGCGCTACCAGCTCCTGTGCCACCTGGTGAACGTCCTTTTCTTCCAGCAATTCGGCACTCATCAACAGCATCGGGAAATTCACGCCGGTCACCACGGCCATCGGCACCGGCGTTTGGGGATCAAAAGCGTGGAGGCAGGCCACGTTGTAGGGCGTACCGCACAGCATGTCGCACAGCACCAGCACACCGTCCACACCCGCACTCACCCGCTGCAATTCGTCGGCAAACTCCTGTTTAAAGGCTTCGATACCGGCACCTTCGCTCAGGCCTACATGGCTGGTCCCCGGCAGATCACCGTAAACCATACGTGCGCTGCTCATCAGCGCCTCGGCCAGCGGGCCATGGGAGGTCACTATCACTTTCAACATAATGCTTATCCCCTTACCCAGGCTTTGATGGTGCCCAGGGTCTTGCCCAGGCTGCGACCATGGGGGCTGATACGGTATGGCCCCACGGCGGCCGGTACGATAAAGGTTTCGGCGTAATGCACCACAAAGGGCGCGAAATGGCCCTCAGGGCTTTCAACTACCGCTTCTTCCCCTTCAACCAAATTCAGTACGTTCACCCGGCCTTCGGTATGGTGCAGCACCGGTTCACTGAACCAGTGACGACGGGTTTCGATAAATTCGCGCTCGTGCAAACCGGTTCGCTCTTCCTGCCAGCCAGCCCCTTCGGCAACCTGTTCAATACGGTTCACCAGGTGATCCTTCGCCCAGGTGGTGTCGCACTGCCAGTTGATCACCTGTTCGCCATGCTGCAGATGCACCGGGCGTGGCTGACCATCTAATCCCAGGCGGCCCCAGTCCCACAGTTTGAAGGTGAAAATATACGGCGTCGCGCTGATCTCCAGCACCATGGAGCCGGAGCCGGAACAGTGCACCGTCCCCGCCGGGATCAGGAAATGGTCGTGTTTACGCGCCGGAAAACGATTAACAAAACGCTGGTCATCGAAGGGCTTTTCACCGCTTTGGGCAGCGGCCAGATCGGCCATCATCGCCTGCGGTTCGGTGCCGTTTTTCACTCCCAGGTACACCTCAGCCCCCGGCTCTGCCGCCAGAATGTAATAGCTTTCATCCTGGGTGTAGTGCATGCCGAAATGCTGTTGGATGTATTCCGTCAGCGGGTGCACCTGGAAACTGAGATTTTGCCCACCGACGGTATCGAGCAGGTCAAAGCGGATCGGGAATTCGGCGCCGAAGCGGGCATGCACCTGCTCACCCAGCAAGGGGCGGGGATATAACAGCACCAAATCCTGTGAGGGGATCTCGACCCGAACGTCACCAAAACGCATTAGCAGGCTGTTTTCCTCGGGCACGCAGTCAAAACACCATGCATAGTTGGCTGCCGTCGGGTCGAGATCGAACTGTTGTTTCATCCACTGGCCACCCCAAATGCCAGGGTCAAAAAATGGCACCACGCGGAATGGGCGTTGGGTTGCCTGCTGCAATCCGGCGTGGAAAGCCGTGCCGGTCACCAGCTTGGGTTGACCGGCCTGATTGGTATCCAACACAAAATCGGCACGCTGCAGCAACGGGGTTTTATGACGATCGAAGACTCGCCATTCCACGAAGAATGCCCGTTTGTAACGGCGCAGCACGTCTTCGTCCACATTAGCCACGCCCCAGTTGCCCAGTTCGCCGCGACGGAAACGCTGCTGTATTTCCCAGCGGGCCATATCGGCATACACCAGCACATCGGCTTCGGCGATCAGCGCCGCGCCCGGCCCGTAAACCACCACCAGCCCACTGTCTACGCTCGCAATTTGATCGCGCAACTGCTGGACGCGCTCGGCATCAAAAAACTCGGGCATTTCATGGCACGACAGCACGCCAAAAACACGGTCATCCGTTAAATTGCGCTCAATCATCGCGTGGATGTGCGGCTCATCGTATTTAGCCGACTCGGCGTTGATGCTACTGACCGGTTGCAGAGGATGAATAAAATTCTCGGTTAGCTCTGCCAGGCTCACCCCATGGTAGCAATCCACCACCAACAGGGTTTTGCGCAACCCAAGAGTGGCAATCTTGTGGCTGACGGCGGCGGCCACTGCCTGCCAGCCCTGCCAGGCGGCATGATCAAATCCCTGCACTGCCACTTCCGGAGACTTGTCATAGCTTGTTGATTTATGCTGTTGCTGTGTCATATTCTTCTGCCTATGAACTGAATACATAGAAAAAGATTAATCGATTAACCGAAGACAAAATAGGCTGATTAACGAGATTAACCTCTTACAATCGATAATAACCCCATAAAAAACCAAACTTTCGTGACGCGAATCACGATTTTTCGGCAGGGTTTTACAAAATAAGGTTAATCGTTATACCTTGCTATGACAGTCGGCACCGACAGGAGATGAAATGAGCACAATAACCTTGGCGGACGTCGCCGCACTTGCAAAAGTCTCCACCGCGACGGTATCGATGGTGTTGCGCAATCGAGGCCGCATATCGGATGCCACCCGCAAGCGCGTGCTGAGCGCCATTGATGAGCTGGGCTATGTCTACAATCAGACCGCCGCTAACCTGCGCAATCGCAGCAGCAATCAGGTCGGCCTGCTGCTGCACGACATCACCAATCCGTTTTATGCGGAGATGACCGCCGGGCTGAGCCAGGAAATGGAGCGCCATCAGTTGATGCTGTTTCTGGCCAACAGCGAAGAGTCTGCCGACAGGCAGCAAAAATTTGTCGACTCCCTGTTGCAGAACAATACCAGCGGCATGGTGCTGTGCGCCGCAAGACAAACGCCACCGCTGTTTTTTGAAACGCTGAAGCGCCGCAAGATACCGGCCATTATGGTAGTCCGCCCGGTGGCCGATGCGCACTTTGACTTCGTCGGCACCGATAACTTCCTGGGCACTCAATTGGCGACTCAGCATCTGCTGAATCTGGGGCATCGCCATATCGCCTTTATCGGGGGATCCATCAGCTCCACTACCCGCGCACAACGGCTGGGCGGCTACACCAGCAAGCTGGTAGAGCACAATATCGCGGTCAACGGGGAATGGATTGTGGATAGCGAGGCTAGCCAGAGTTCCGGAGCCATGGCGGCGGAACAGTTACTGAAAGCCCATCCTGAAATCACTGCGGCCTTATGCTATCAGGACATTGTCGCGCTGGGGGTGATGCAAACATTGCGCAAACTCAACCGCCAGATTGGCCGTGATTTTGCGCTAATTGGTTTTGATGATATTACCGAAGCTTCGCTGGTGCAGCCGGGTTTGACCACCGTATCGGTGGCCTCGCGCGAGATTGGCCGTAAGGCCGGGGAACTGTTGTACAGCCGTATTCAGGGTAATGATGAGCCGCCAAAACGTATCATCCTGCCGCCTTCTCTGGTGATCCGCGAGTCCTGCGGTTTTGCCGATAAATCCACGCCAGCCTGAGCTGGCGTGAATGATCTAGCCGATCTGCACTGACAGCATGCTCAATGAGCTCATCTCAATGCCATCGACCGGCACGGTGATCGCTTCCTTGCCGTCCCAACCGCCAAGCACATACAGCAGCGGCAGGTAGTGCTCCGGCGTCGGGTTCGAAAGCGCCGCGCCTTCATGCTGCATAAAGTTCACCAGCGGGTGGTTATCGCCATGATAATTCAGGTTATCCCGCACGAACTTGTCAAACGACGTGGCCCACGGATAAGGCGTCGCGTCACCCTGCCATTTCACCATCCGCAGGTTATGCACCACGTTACCGCTGGCAACGATCATAACCCCCTGTTCGCGTAACTCCGCCAGCTTGCGGCCCAGCTCATAATGGTATTCTGCCGGCTGAGTACCGTCGATGCTGAGCTGCACCACCGGAATGTCCGCCTCAGGGTACATTTTGATCAACACGCCCCAGGTACCGTGATCCAACCCCCATTCACTGACGTCAGCCTTGACGCGAGTCGGCTCCAACACCTGCTGGACCTGCGCAGCCAATTCGGGAGAGCCGGGAGCCGGATACTGGGTATCAAACAGCGCCTGTGGGAAACCACCAAAGTCATGGATGGTTTTCGGTTTTTCCATCGCAGTAACGGCGGTGCCACGGGTATACCAGTGAGCGGATACGGCAACGATGCCCTTCGGACGTGGCAAGGTTTCACCCAACGTACGCCATGCCCGGGTGTAGCGGTTTTCTTCCAGCGCGTTCATCGGGCTACCGTGGCCGAGGAAAAGTGCTGGCATACGAGAGGTTTTCATAGAGGATCCTTGGTTGGTCGCAATACATTCTATGAACCAGACTACGCCGTTTGCCGAGGTAAAACAGCCGGATAACCATGATGATGATCTTCAATAAATTTGAATGGTTAAAACAATGGAAGCAATCAGCCAAATCCACTCGATTTATGCCTTTACTCTGTTAGTATCAGAAAATAAACAACAATTTCAACGTACAGGAGAAGACTATGTCCGTACCGCTGCTCCTGACCTTGCTGGCCGGCGGCGCCACCTTTGTCGGTGCCCTGTTCGGCATTATCGGCCAGAAGCCATCCAACCGAATGCTGGCGTTTGCTCTCGGCTTTGCGGCCGGGATTATGCTGTTGATATCGCTGATGGAAATGCTGCCCGCGGCGCTGCACACCGTCGGTATGTCACCCATGCTGGGCTACGGCATGTTCATGCTTGGCCTGCTGGGTTATTTTGCGCTGGACCGGATGCTGCCCGCAGGATTTACTGCAAAAACCACTCCAGCCGCACAACCTGAAACGTACTGCCGTGCTGCTGACGCTAGGCATCAGCCTGCACAACTTCCCGGAGGGCATCGCCACCTTCGTGACCGCCAGCGCCGATCTGGAGCTGGGAATGGGTATCGCGCTGGCCGTCGCCATTCACAATATCCCTGAGGGTCTGGCGGTCGCCGGGCCGGTTTATGCCGCGACCGGCTCAAAGACCAAGGCGTTGCTGTGGTCGGGTATTTCCGGCATGGCGGAAATTCTCGGCGGCGTGCTGGCATTTCTGCTGCTCGGCCCGATGATATCGCCGGTGGTGATGGCGTCGATTATGGCGGCAGTCGCCGGCATTATGGTGGCGCTGTCGGTCGATGAGCTGATGCCGTTGGCGAAAGAAATTGATCCGAACAATAACCCGAGTTACGGCGTGCTGTGCGGAATGGCGGTGATGGGATTCAGCCTGACGTTATTGCAAAGCGGCGGGATCGGTTAAACCTTTTAAGCCAAAAAAAGCCGCATTCGCGGCTTTTTTATATTCAGAAAATCAGTCCGATATCAGCTGGCTTTCTGCTCGTGTGACTGGCGGTAGGCCACCAGATCTTCGATGGTCAGCACGGTCATATCATGCTGTTTGGCGAACAGGATAACTTCTGGCGCATGCGCCATGCTGCCGTCATCGTTGGTCAGTTCACACAGCACGCCGGCAGGTTTGAAACCGGCCATTGATACCAAATCGATAGTCGCTTCGGTATGGCCACGACGGCTCAGGACGCCACCCGGCTGCGCACGCAGTGGGAACACGTGGCCAGGACGATTCAGATCGCTCGGCTTGGCGTTATCGGCTACCGCCGCGCGAATGGTGGTCAGGCGATCGGACGCGGAAACACCGGTCGTCACACCCTGCGCCGCTTCGATAGTCACGGTGAAGGCGGTCTGGAACTGGCTGGAGTTGTTGGTCACCATCATCGGCAGTTCAAGCTGCTGACGGCGTTCTTCGGTGAGACACAGGCACACAATACCGCTACCGTGGCGAATGGTCAGCGCCATCTGCTCAACGGTCATGGTTTCTGCGGCGAAGATCATATCACCTTCGTTTTCACGATTTTCATCATCGAGCACCATCACACCGCGCCCATTGCGCAATGCTTCAAGAGCGCGTTCTACGCGTTCTACCGGCGTGCCGAAATCTGAAAGTAGGGTCTGATTCATGGTAAAAAACCTCATTAGAAAATTATGGATTACCAGAACCAGGGCGATCTTGAGGAGTAGCTAGCAATAGCTAAAAAAATAACGCAAGCGGGCGCAAACCCGGCAGATACCGTTACTCTCTCCCATCCGGACTATAACCGTCGGCCCCGGAATTACACCGGATCTGCTGACCTCTAACCAAACTGCAAGAGACTGGCTGAGCGCTCGCGGGCTTTCACCGTAGAAGGTGATTTACCGCCGGTGGGGACTTGCACCCCGCCCTGAGAATAAGCCTCTCGACTATAACGCTAATGATTAATCAGGGCAATTGGCAAAAGCACAATTCGGCCAGCCGCAGGGAATGCGGTTAAATAGTTTATCCGGCGGGCAACTCGCATTACACTAGGCGACAGCTATTAAACTCTGAAAGGGATACGCCATGATTGACCCGAAAAAAATTGAACAGATCGCACGTCAGGTGCATGAGTCCATGCCTAAAGGCGTGCGCGAATTCGGGGAAGACGTTGAGAAGAAAATCCGTCAGGTGTTGCAGTCACAGCTCACCCGTCTGGATTTGGTCAACCGCGAAGAGTTCGACGTGCAGACCCAGGTATTGCTGCGCACCCGTGAAAAACTGGCGTTGCTGGAACAGCGTATGAGCGAGCTGGAAAGCAAGCTGAACGCCACGCCTGCTGCGCAACAGCCAGACGCCGAATAAGTTACCGTTAAGGGCGCGATACTGCGCCCTTATTGCGGTTTGAGCGCCGCCTGAGCCTTAAGCCGCAACACCAGCCAAATCAGCGCGAACATTCCCAGCGCATACAGGCTTTTCCAGCCGATAATCACCATCAACAGCACACACAGCCCTAATCCTGTCGCCGCCATTAGCCGCGAACGCCCGTGTAAAATTCGGCAGCCCGCCAGCATACACAGCAAATAGATCAGCACAAAGATGCCATTGGCATAAACCAGCAGCGTATCCAGCGGCAGCTTCAGCGTATAAATCAGCAAGGTGAACAGCAAACAGCTGCCCACCACCGCGCTTAATGCATTGACCGGTGCCTGTCCGGCAGACAGCCTGGCCAGTGCGCTGGACGGACGATCCTGCGCCTGTGACCACACCAGCCGGGCGAAGCTTTGGGTATAGATATTGACGCCGGCAAAGCAGGCCAGATAGCCAATGATACAGGCCACCCACAGCGCATGCTGTCCAAACAGTTGCACCACGATACCCGGCAATGACGCAGCCGCCGCCTGATGCTCACCGTAGGCGTGGAAATGCAGCACCGCCACGGTACAGCCCCAGTACACCGCCCCGGCGACCAACATGCCAAACAGAAGTGCACGCGGAAAATCGCGTTCAGGGTTACGGAACTCGGTCGCCAGATGGGCAAATGCCTCCAACCCCACAAAGCACCAGAACATCACTGCCAGCGCATGGAACAGATTGGGCGAGGAGATTTCGTTGATTGCCGGCCAGGGAATTTGGGACAGTGAAATGTCGCCACGCCACCAGATAGCGGCCACCAGCGCTACCACCAGAACGGCGATTAGCGTTTGAATATTGGCACTGGAACCCGCGCTGCGCGTGCCTAAAAACCAAATCATCACCAGCGTGGCAATTTGCACCAGCAGCAGGCCATTGGCGCTCCAGCCGAAAGTGGCCTGCCAAAAACCGGCGGCAATCTGCAGCGCCGCCGGCAGGCCAACCGGAATAACCGACAAAAACAGCCAGCCGGTGACTTTCGCCATGCGCGGACCAAAGGCCAGCCCGACAAAGTGCGCGGCACCAGCCGCACTGGGGAAATGGCGGCCCAAAGCCGCAAAGGCAATGGCGATCGGGAAAACCAGGATAATCAGCAGCGGCCAGGCCCACAGACTATCGCCCTGTGCCACCTGTGCTGCCAAAGCCGGAACGGCAAATACGCCGGTACCCAGCAGTGAAGTGGACAATAGCCCAACGCCCTGCGCCAAACTCAGCTCTTGCTTCAGTCCACTCACTGCCCACCGCCGTTTTCAGCGAACGTTAGCCACGCCCGTCTTTGATTGCCTTGATGATGTTGGTGGTCGACAGGCCGTCTTCAAAGTTCAGCACTTTTACGTCGCCGCCATTGGCCCATACCTCGGTACTACCGGCGATATCTTCAGGCTTGTAATCGCCCCCTTTCACCAGCAGATCCGGCAGGATATCGGCGATCAGGCGTTGTGGCGTGTCTTCTTCGAACGGCACCACCCAATCCACCGCTTCCAGCGCACCCAGTACAATCATGCGGTTTTCCAGCGCGTTGACCGGACGGGTTTCGCCTTTCAGACGTTTAGTGGAAGCATCGCTGTTCACCGCCACAATCAGGCGATCGCCCAGCTTGCGGGCATTGGCCAGATAAGAGACGTGACCGGCATGCAAAATGTCGAAGATGCCGTTGGTCATCACCACTTTCTCACCGCGCTGACGGGCTTGCGCCACGGCGGTTTTCAATTGCGCCTCGGTCATTACGCCAAAGCCGGTTTCGGCCCGGCCGCGTACCGCGTTTTCCAGCTCGATTGGTGAAACAGTCGAGGTCCCCAGTTTGCCTACCACCACGCCGGCGGCGGCATTGGCCAGGAAACAGGACTCTTCCAACGTGTTGCCGGCAGCCAGTGCCGCGGCCAACACGCCGATAACGGTATCGCCGGCACCGGTAACGTCAAACACTTCCTGCGCCAAAGTGGGCAAATGCAGCGGCGCGATGCCCGGCTGCAGCAGCGTCATGCCGTGCTCGGAACGGGTGACCAGCAGTGCAGAAAGCTCAAAGTCCGCCACCAGCTTCATGCCGCGCTCAACCAGTTCGGCTTCGTCTTTGCAGTGACCGACCACCGCTTCGAATTCGGACAGGTTTGGCGTCAGCAACGTTGCACCGCGATAACGCTCAAAATCAGAACCTTTTGGATCGATCAGCACCGGCACCTTGGCGGCACGCGCCAGTTGGATCATGCTTTGCACCTGGCTCAGCGCGCCTTTGGCGTAGTCAGACAGCACCAGTGCGCCAATCTGCGGCAATGCCTGCTGAATACGTTCCAACAGCGGCTGCGGATCGACGTTGGAGAAACCTTCTTCGAAATCGAGGCGGATCAATTGCTGGTTACGCGACAGCACGCGCAGCTTGGTGATGGTCGGGTGCGTCGGCACCGAGACAAAATCACAGCGCACGTTGACTTCATTCAGCTTGGCGCTCAGCGCCCGCGCGGCATCATCAATACCGGTCAGGCCCACCAGGCGTGAATTGGCGCCCAGCGAAGCAATGTTCATCGCTACGTTAGCCGCACCGCCGGGACGCTCTTCAATGGTTTCAACCTTGACCACCGGCACCGGCGCTTCCGGTGAAATGCGGCTGGTCGGCCCATACCAATAGCGATCCAACATGACGTCACCCACCACCAATACCCCGGCGCGGCGAAAATCAGGCAGTGTAACTTTCATCCGATAACTCCAAAAAAGTACAAAATTTTAGTGGCGCAGATATTACCACAGACGTCTGTAATAGCTGCAAAACGTATTGCGCAACCGGCCTGCTCAGCCCAACCACTTCGCCCAACTGGCGCGGACTTGTTCACGTTCGGCGGCGAATTGCCCGTTACCGACCTTGCCGGAATGCTCCTGCAACGCCAGATGATGGATCTCATCGCGCATGCTGACGTAAGCCTGGGTCAGCGCGCGCGCTTCCTCTTCCGGCATGATGTCGTAATTGGCCATAAGTTCGAAAATGCGCACGTTATCAGACCAGCGCGTCAGGCGCGGTTCGGCGGCCGCATAGCCTAAGACCAGATGCTGGGCAATAAATTCGATATCGGTGATCCCACCCTCGTCGGCTTTGATATCAAACAGTTCACGCTGCTTGTTGCCAAGGTGATTGCGCATTTTCTCGCGCATCTCACGCACCTCGCGTTTCAGCGTTTCCAGGTCACGCGGTTTGCACAGGATCTCCCGGCGGATAACATCAAACTGCTGATGCAACAGCGGATCGCCATGCACGATGCGTGCCCGTACCAGCGCCTGATGTTCCCAGGTCCAGGCTTCGCTCTGCTGATAATCGGCAAAGGCTTCGACGGTGCTGACCAACATGCCGGCCGCCCCCGACGGCCGCAGGCGGGCGTCCACTTCATACAAAATACCGGACGAGGTACGGGTGCTGAACAGGTGCATCACCCGCTGTGCCAGACGCAGATAAAACTGACGGCCGTCGATGCTGCGATCGCCGTCGGTCATCACCTCCGGCGGACAATCGAGGATAAACACCAGGTCAAGATCGGAACTGTAACCCAGTTCCCAACCGCCCAGCTTACCGTAGCCAATCACCGCAAAACCGCGCCCTTCACGCTCCTGCAAATGGGTTGGCTGGCCATAGCGTGCGACCATATCGTTCCACGCCTGCTGCACCACGGTGTCGATAATCGCCTCCGCCAGATAGGTGAGGTGATCGCTCACTTTCATCACCGGCAGCGCACCAGAGATATCCCCGGCGGCAATACGCAGCTGCTGCGCCTGTTTGAACTGGCGCAGCGCTTCCAGCCTTTGCTCTTCGTCGTCCTCCGGCACCCGCAGCAGGTACTGGCGCAGCTCGCTGCGGTAGGCATCCGGGGCCACCGGCTGATACAACGTCGCCGGCTCCAACAGCTCATCGAGCAGCAGCGGATAACGCGACAGCTGGTTGGCCACCATCGGCGAAGCGGCACACAGGCGAATCAAATGGCTAAGGGCCGCATGGTATTCCACCAGCAGCTCAAGGTAGGTGGTACGGGTCACGATGCTCAGTAACAGCTGGGTCAGCCTGAGCAGTGCAGTCGGCGCGTCCTGACGCGGGCAGACTTCCGCCAGCAGGCGCGGCATCAGTTGATCGAGCACGTCACGACCGCGTGGGCCGATGGTGCGTTTGTCGACGTCATGCCGAAATTCAGCGATGGTGCGCAGCATTTGTCTGCGCGCCTCTTCATCCAGATGTGGCGTCAACGGGGCCAGTTCGTTCTCTTCCAGCGCGTCCTGCCACAGACTGTGATAGTGCTGATAATCGGGATCTTCGCCAACGTCGGGGCTATCATCGCCAATCAGGTCGTTAAATACCGCCCTGACCGCCTGCATATGGTGATCCAGCGCCAGCAGCAGGGCCGACCAGTCGTCGAACCCCATACCCCAGGCCAGCCGCGCCTGGTCGAGTTCATCTTGCGGCAGCGTTTGCGTTTGTTGATCGGCAATCGCCTGCAGCAGGTTTTCCAGCCGGCGCAGGAACAGGTAACTGGCACTCATCGCCTGTACCTGTTGCGGCTCCAGCAGCCCCAGTTCCCCCACCGCCTGTAGCGTCGGCAGCAACGAGCGCCCTTGCAACGCCGGCTCGCGGCCACCGCGGATCAGTTGGAATACCTGGGTGATAAATTCAATTTCGCGGATGCCACCGGCACCCAGTTTGATATTGTCTTTTAGCCCGCGCCGCCGGACTTCACGGGCGATCATGCCTTTCATATTACGCAGCGACTGGATCACGCTGAAATCGATATAGCGACGAAAGACAAACGGCCGCAGGGTTTTGCGCAGCTCTTCGCTGTAGGCGTCTTCCGAACCGCCCATCAGCCGCGCCTTGACCATCGCATAACGTTCCCAGTCACGGCCCTGCTCCTGATAATAATCCTCCAGCGCGGCGAAGCTCATCACCAGTGGGCCACTGTCGCCGAACGGCCGCAGCCGCATATCCACGCGATAGACGAAACCGTCAATGGTTTGCTGATCCAGCGCCTTGATCAGCCGCTGCCCCAGACGGGTGAAGAACTGGGCGTTATCCAGCTCACGCCGCCCGCCCTGGGTCTGGCCGTTTTCCGGGTAGGCAAAGATCAGATCGATATCGGACGAGAAGTTCAGCTCACCGCCGCCCAATTTCCCCATACCGAGGATCAGCAACGGCTGCGGCACGCCCTGAGCATTGCATGGAGTGCCCCACTCACGGCAGCAGGTTTGGTACAGCCAGTCGCGGGCGCTGACAATCAGCGTTTCCGCCAGCCCACTCAGCTGCAACAGCGTTTCTTGCGTGCTGCATTGGCCCAGCGCCTGCGCCCAGGCGATCCTGACCAGCGTCTCGCGGCGAAACAGGCGCAGTGCACGCATCAGTTGCGCTTCGTCACGCACCTCTTCCAAATCATCCTGCAGCCAGGCGGCATAATGTTGCCACTCGTCCGCCACCGGCGGTTGCTTGCGCAGCGTCGCCAGCCATTCCGGCTGGCTCTGCAGCATGTCGCAGACAAAGTCGCTCGACGCCAAAACCCACAGTTCCTGGCTGCTGAGCGCGCAGTCCGCGCCCTGAGTTTCCTGAAAACGCTGCACGATGTTCTGTGCCTGAGTCTGTAACGCTGCTGAAAGTGGCAACATAGTGAATGATCCAATCGAAGGCCTGCGCCTGGCAGGCCAGCTTAGTTAGCGGAGCGCGCCGTTTAACCAGAATGGCGCATGCGATAAGGCCTGCTTGCGGCTGCCTTCGTACCAGCCCTGGCGCCGTTCGGCCACCGCCAGTTGCAGCTCGCGCCAGCCGTCAATGTAGGGGCCGGTTTCGTCGTCAGGGTAAGCCCCAGACAGCAGGATAAATGCCGAGACCTGACGAGTCAGACGCGGCAGCTGTTCCTCGTATTCGTCATCGTTCAGCGTGCGGGTGAAGGCTTCTTTCAACTCGGCGGCGCTGCGCCCCAGCATAATGTCGCTGAAACGTTTGAAGGAACCATCAAGCTTGGCCTGCGCCTTGGCATCGATAAAAGGTTTCCAGGCAGCGGTCACCAACCACGATGTGAGCGCCAACTTACATTGCAGATATTCCGCGCTATAGCACAACTCCTGTGGCTGAGTGGTTTTATCAATCAGCAGCGGCTCCAGTGCAGTCAGCCGGGCGCGCAGATCGGCGCTGGCCTTGCGGGGGACCAGGCCGCCGAAAATCACCAGTGCCTGGCGGATCAGCGCAATCGCCTCCATCACGGAGCGACGGGCCTGAGTATCGCCACGCAACCACAGTTCTTCGTGATATTGCCAATGGCTCAACCCCAGTTCGAAACTGGCGATCATCCCCTGCTCAACGCTGGATTTGGCCGCCGGTTTCAATACCGCCAACGGATGACGCTCACGCGGGACATTGCCCTGCGCCAGATGATAACCCCGCGCCGCCTTGCTCAGGCTGCCCTGACGCAGGCCGCCGTGCTCTGCCAGTGCGTTGGCCAGCGCCAGCAAATCGGCGGTATTGCCTTCTTTCAATTCCAGCTCGATTTCGCACAGCGCTTCGCTGAGCTCACCGGCTTTCACTTCACCCTGGTCAAGACCAACCTCAATCTCGCTCTTACCGTAAGTGACCACCCACTTCTCACGCACGAAATCGGTGCGGAACAGCGGTTGTAACGCCTGCTGCAACGCCGCGATATCACAACCCTGCGGCCAGATATCTGCCGGGAACCGATCCAGCGCCAGCTCCGGCGTGGCAATCGCCACATTATATTCCGGGCGCTGATGCAAGCCCGCGACCACCTTGCCGGCGGTTTTGATAGTCATTTCATAACTGTCGTCGAACCCGCGGATACGCAGCCCCATATCCTGACCACGCAGGAAATTGTCGGCGGTTTCGAAATAAATATTGGTCAGTTTTTGCGGTGCGGAATGCTGATTCGGCCAGGCAGCCAGTTGCTGCGGCAAGGCGGCAACCGCATCCGGGGTGGCAATAAATTTCAGTTCTATTTCAACGGTCATAAGTCTTTTACACCAATAAGTTACGCATTCGCGTCAGCCTTCACGGCGGCGGGCCTGGCCTGCCACGTTCTGCCCGGTGACGCACAGTTGCCGTTATCTTACCGCGATTCCCGGCGCCTTAACCCTGCTAACTGCAGAAAAAACCTGTTACGTTATAAAACGCTGCGCAACTCACAGAATCTGCCACAGTAAGATAGTTCTCATTCCGGTTTTAGCGTTGCGTCGTCAGACTGAACGCTCTACTATCGTTCCCATAAATTCACACAGAAACGATGAACTAATGCAGAAATTACGCCTGATTTGCCTTGCCGTGCTGAGCTTCAGCATCACTTGGGGCGCCCATGCCGAAGATAAACGCTATATCTCCGATGAATTGAATACTTACGTCCACAGCGGCCCGGGTAATCAGTACCGTATTGTCGGCACCTTGAACGCCGGTGAAGAAGTGACCCTGTTGAGCGTAAACGACAGCACCAACTATGGCCAGATCCGCGATGCCAAGGGCCGCAACACCTGGATCCCGTTGGATCAGCTTAGCCAGACCCCAAGCCTGCGCACTCAGGTGCCCGCGCTGGAGCAGCAGGTCAAAACCCTGACCGATAAACTGGCCAATATCGACAACAGCTGGAACCAGCGTACCGCTGAAATGCAGCAGAAAGTGGCCGGCAGCGACAGCACCATCAGCGGCCTGCAGCAGGAAAACCAGGATCTGAAAAACCAGCTGGTAGTGGCGCAGAAAAAGGTTAACGCGGTTAACCTGCAGCTCGACGACAAACAGCGCACCATTATCCTGCAGTGGTTTATGTACGGCGGCGGCGTGGCCGGCGTAGGCCTGCTGTTGGGTCTGCTGTTACCACACCTGATCCCGCGTCGTAAAAGCAACAACCGCTGGATGAACTGATTAAAGTATCGTTCGGTTTGAGATTGGGCGCCTGCAGGGCGCCCTTTTTATTGGTTTCGGCAGTGCCTCGCTAATTGAGGTAATCTGGTCAACAGAGCCTTAGGATAAATTCAGGAGTTAACAGTGAAGACTTACCTGGTCGGCGGTGCCGTCCGCGACAGCTTGCTTGAGATACCGGTAGTCGACCGCGACTGGGTGGTGGTTGGTGCTGCGCCTTCGGAGCTGACAGCCCTGGGCTATCAACAGGTCGGTAAAGACTTCCCGGTGTTTCTCAACCCCAAGACACATGAAGAATATGCGCTGGCGCGCACCGAGCGAAAATCCGGCCAGGGCTATACCGGTTTTACCTGCTACGCCGCGCCGGACGTAACGCTGGAAGAAGATTTGCAACGGCGTGATTTAACCATCAACGCCATTGCCCGCAGCGCCGACGGTGAGCTGATCGACCCTTTCAACGGCGTGGCCGACCTGCAAGCGCGAGTACTGCGCCACGTGTCCGATGCCTTTGGTGAAGATCCGTTGCGTGTACTGCGCGTGGCGCGTTTCGCCGCCCGCTTCGCCCATTTGGGTTTTAGCATCGCGCCGGAAACCGCCGAGTTGATGCGTCAGATGGCACGCAGTGGTGAACTGGCCGCGCTGACGGCCGAGCGGGTATGGAAAGAAACCGAGAAGGCGCTGCAAAGCCAAAGTCCACAGGTCTATTTTCAGGTACTGCGTGACTGCGAGGCGCTGGGCGTGCTGTTCCCGGAGATCGACGCGCTGTTCGGCGTACCGGCCCCCGCCAAATGGCACCCGGAGATCGACACCGGCATTCATACCCTGATGACGCTGGCCATCGCTGCCCAGCTCAGCCCTGAAGTGGACGTGCGCTTTTCCGCACTCTGTCACGACCTCGGCAAGGGGCAGACGCCAAAAGAGCTCTGGCCACATCACCACGGTCATGGACCGGCGGGCGTTCTGTTGGTCGAAGCACTGTGCCGGCGGCTGCGTGTGCCCAATCCGGTGCGCGATCTGGCCAAGCTGGTCGCCGAATATCACGATCTGATCCATACGGTAAACAAGCTGCGCCCTGAGACCTTGCTGAAACTGTTTGATGCGGTCGATGTTTGGCGCAAACCGCAGCGGCTGGAACAGATGATCCTCACCAGCGAAGCCGACGCTCGCGGCCGTACCGGCTTTGAAAACAACCCTTATCCGCAGGGCGACTATCTGCGCCAGGCGTTTCAGGTGGCGAATGCGGTATCGGTCAAAGAGGTGGTGGCCAGCGGCCTGCAAGGGCTGGCTGTCCGCGACGAGCTGAAACGCCGCCGCCAACAAGCATTGGCCGAGTGGAAACAAACTCAGGATATCCCTCTCGATCAGGCATAAAAAAACCCCGCAGCGCGGGGTTTCTTATTGCCGCTCGGCTTACATGAAGACCATGTAAACCACGCCGGCCACGATAAAACGGTAGATGGCGAACGGCACAAACGAGATGCGTTTGATCAGCGTCAGGAAGGTCTTGATCGCGATCAGTGCTACCACGAAAGCAGTGGCAAAGCCGACTGCAAACATCGGTAAATCGCCCATCGTCAGGAAGTGCAGGCTCTTGTACAAGTCCAGCCCACTGGCACCAATCATCATCGGCACCGCCAGAATAAATGAGAACTCCGCAGCCGCGTAACGATTCACGCCCACCAGCATGCCACCGGCAATGGTGGAACCTGAGCGGGAGAAGCCCGGCCACAGTGCCAGACATTGGAAGCAACCAATCATAAACGCCTGGCGGTAGGTGATGTCATCAAGCCCTTCAGCACTCGGCTTTTTCGGCTTCAACCATTCCGCTGCCAGCAGCAGGAAACCACCCACCACCAGCGCATACATCACGTTTTTCGGTGCAAACAGCGACTTGATAACGTCATGGAACAGCAGCCCCAGCACCACCGCCGGGATCATCGCCAGCAGAATATGGCCCAGTTTCAAATGGCCCGTCGTTTTGCCTTCATGCTCAACCGGCTTACCACCGAAATGAATGCCGATCAGCCCGAACAAGCGACGCCAGAACATCACCACCACCGCCAGAATCGACCCCAGCTGGATGATCACCTCAAAGGTTTTGGCCTTATCGCCGGTAAAACCCAGCCACTCGCCGACAATAATCATGTGCCCGGTTGAAGACACCGGTAAGAATTCAGTTAACCCTTCGACCACCCCAAGAACAAACGCAATAAACAGTGAATGCATGTCCGCCATGTGCTTCGATCACCCTATAAATTTACGGCTATAAACATAAAAAAGCGGCAGTGTTCAATACATTGCCGCTAAAACAATTCTCAGGTTCAGACCAATTTAATGACCTTTAGTTGCACAGGTATGACAGAACGTCACACCGGCCGGGTGCCACGTTCAATGATCACCCCAACCCGGCTGGCATGTGCAACAGCGCCCGGTTTGCTGACCTTAATACGGACCCACGGGGAATTGAAGCGCTGGAGTAATATTTCAGATATTTCCTCTGCAACCCGCTCCACCAACGCAAAGCGATTGGGCTCCACGTGCTGGATGATGGCTTCACTGATATCGGCGTAGCTCAGGCAGTCATTCACATCGTCACTGGCGGCCGCCTGGCGATTGTCCCAGCCCATTTCGATATCGAACACCAGCTTCTGGCGAATGTTTTGTTCCCAGTCATAAACGCCAATGGTAGTAATTACGGTAAGCTCTTCTATAAATACGATATCCATCACGTCATTCTCTGTTTTTGGCCTTGCCGGATACCACTTCCAGCGGAATATGGGTATTATCCATATATGTTGCGAGTAAAACGACCCTTATTAAACGGAACCGCGTTATGAGTGCTACCGCGCTTGGCATGATTATCTTCGCGTATCTGTGTGGCTCAATTTCCAGTGCGATCCTGGTTTGCCGGATCGCCAGGCTGCCCGATCCGCGTGAAAATGGCTCAGGGAATCCAGGAGCGACCAACGTCCTGCGTATCGGCGGGCGCGTAGCTGCGGCGGCGGTGCTGGTATTCGATATTCTCAAAGGGATGCTGCCGGTCTGGCTGGCATACAAACTTGATGTCCCGCCGCTGTATCTGGGCCTAACGGCGATCGCCGCCTGTCTGGGACATATCTACCCGGTGTTCTTCCACTTCCGCGGCGGTAAGGGCGTGGCAACCGCGTTTGGTGCCATAGCACCGATCGGCTGGGATCTTACCGGCCTGATGACCGGCACCTGGCTGCTGACTGTGCTGCTCAGCGGCTATTCTTCGCTGGGTGCGATTATCAGCGCGCTGATTGCTCCGTTCTACGTCTGGTGGTTCAAACCGCAGTTCACCTTCCCGGTAGCGATGCTGTCGTGCCTGATCCTGATGCGGCACCACGACAATATTCAGCGCCTGTGGCGTGGCCAGGAAGGAAAAATCTGGGGTGTCTTCCGCAAGAAGAAAAACGACGCGGTAGAGCAGGAAGAAAAAAAAGAAGAGTAATCAAAAAGGCCGGAGCTCTCCGGCCTTCGACTATTTATACCGCAGACAATTCAGCCAGCGGCCAACGCGGTCGCACCGAAACGCTCAGTTCCGGATTGGCACCGCTCTGCAACCGTACCAGACCCGCATAAGCGATCATTGCGCCGTTATCCGTGCAGAATTCCGGACGGGCATAGAACACCTCACCGCCGCGTTTGTGCAGCATTTCCGCCATTTTGGTGCGTAGCGTGCGGTTGGCACTGACGCCGCCGGCCATAACCAGCCGTTTGAAACCGGTTTGCTCCAGCGCACGTTTGCATTTGATCGCCAACGTATCCACTACCGCATCTTCAAACGCCCGGGCAATGTCCGCACGCGTCTGATCGTCATTACCGTTGGAACGAATGGTGTTGGCGGCAAAGGTCTTCAGCCCGGAGAAACTGAAATCCAGCCCCGGCCGATCGGTCATTGGCCGTGGGAAGGTGAAACGGCCTGCGGTACCCTGCTGCGCCATTTTCGACAGCATTGGCCCGCCGGGATAGTCCAGCCCCAACAGCTTGGCCGTTTTGTCGAAGGCTTCACCCGCCGCATCGTCGACCGATTCGCCCAGCAGTTGGTATTGACCAATGCCGGTCACGCTGATCAACTGGGTATGGCCGCCGGAAACCAGCAGCGCGACAAACGGGAACGCCGGTGGATTGTCTTCCAGCATCGGTGCCAGCAGGTGGCCTTCCATGTGATGCACCGGTACTGCCGGCACGCCCCAGGCAAACGCCAGCGCACGACCAATGGTCGCGCCCACCAGCAGCGCCCCCACCAGGCCCGGCCCGGCAGTATAGGCAACGCCGTCGATATCGGCCGCGGTCAGGTTCGCTTCCTTCAATGCCGCCTGAATCAAGGGCACGGTTTTACGCACATGATCGCGGGAAGCCAGTTCCGGCACCACACCGCCGTAGTCGGCGTGCAGCTTCACCTGGCTGTACAATTGATTCGCTAATAAACCGGCCTGATCGTCATACACTGCAATTCCGGTTTCATCGCAGGAGGTTTCTATACCCAGTACTCGCATTACATTTCCCATCATTCACGTGCGGCCGCCAGTTTAGCACAAACAGGCCGGTTTACCGCCAGTGCGGCGCATCTTGTCGGCTCCCCTGGGCTATGTTGATGATTCCAGCCATAAATGCCGTTTGATTAAAAACGAGCATTTTTTTCTGATTAGTCTATAATCAGCGCCCGATGCAAAATTGCGCATGTTTTACCAGGGTGGCCGCAGGTTCAATTTGCTGTGGTGCTTTACAAAGCAGCATCCGTTGAAGTAAAATTCCGCACCATTTTGAAATTGCTGGCGCTTGGCCAGCAGCAAACCGAATTTTATTGAGGTGAGAGGCACATGCCTGTAATTAAAGTACGTGAAAACGAGCCATTTGACGTTGCTCTGCGTCGTTTCAAACGCTCTTGCGAAAAAGCGGGCGTTTTGGCTGAAGTTCGTCGTCGTGAGTTCTATGAAAAACCGACTACCGAACGTAAGCGCGCTAAAGCTTCTGCTGTGAAACGTCACGCGAAGAAACTGGCTCGCGAAAACGCACGCCGCACTCGTCTGTATTAATTCTTCGGGGGCAACCCCGCCGCGTGAATTTCTGATTTTAAAAATCGCGCAGACCGAGTAGTTGCATACGAAGGCCGTGCTTTCCGAAAGGAATGCGCGGCTTGTTCTCGTTTATAGGCTAGTAAAGTAAGGGCTTATGGCTGGACGAATTCCGCGTGTATTTATCAATGACTTGCTGGCTCGCACCGACATCGTCGATCTGATCGACGCCCGGGTAAAGCTCAAGAAGCAGGGCAAGAACTATCACGCGTGCTGTCCGTTCCACCACGAAAAAACGCCTTCATTTACCGTTAATGGTGAAAAGCAGTTTTATCACTGTTTTGGTTGTGGTGCGCACGGTAACGCCGTCGACTTTCTGATGAATTACGACCGACTTGAGTTTGTCGAAACCATCGAAGAGCTGGCAACCATGCACGGACTGGAAGTGCCTTACGAGGCAGGTTCCGGACCGACCCAAATCGAACGTCATCAGCGCCAAAGCCTGTATCAACTGATGGAACAGCTCAGTTCGTTCTATCAACAGTCACTGCATCAACCTTCCGGTGCGCCGGCGCGTAATTATCTGCAACAGCGCGGGTTGAGTGACGATGTTATCCGCCATTTTGCCATCGGCTTTGCACCTGCCGGTTGGGATAATGCCTTAAAGCGTTTTGGTCGCGACGCCGACAGCCGTAGTGCATTGAACGATGCCGGCATGCTGGTGACTAACGATCAAGGACGCTCGTACGATCGTTTCCGTGAACGCGTAATGTTCCCTATTCGCGACAAGCGTGGGCGAGTGATCGCCTTTGGCGGACGCGTGTTGGGTGACGGCATGCCGAAATACCTGAACTCGCCGGAAACTGAAGTATTCCACAAGGGTCGTCAACTGTACGGCCTGTATGAAGCGCAGCAGAACCACCCTACCCCGCAGCGTTTGCTGGTAGTGGAAGGCTATATGGACGTGGTGGCGTTGGCGCAATACGGCATTGATTATGCCGTCGCCTCGCTCGGAACCTCAACGACGGCTGAACATATTCAGCTGCTGTTCCGCGCCACCGACAACGTGGTCTGTTGCTATGACGGTGACCGGGCCGGTCGTGAAGCGGCCTGGCGCGCACTGGAAACCGCGCTGCCCTATCTCAATGACGGGCGTCAGCTGCGGTTTATGTTTTTGCCTGATGGCGAAGACCCGGACACATTGGTACGCAAAGAAGGCAAAGAGGCCTTTGAACAGCGGATGGAGCTGGCGCAGCCGCTTTCCACTTTCCTGTTCGAAACCCTGATGCCACAGGTTGATCTGAGCAGCCCGGACGGCCGCGCCAAGCTGAGCACGCTGGCGCTACCGCTGATTACTCAGGTGCCGGGCGAAACGTTGCGCTTGTACCTGCGTCAACAGCTCGGCAGCAAGCTTGGCCTGCTCGATGACAGCCAGCTAGACAAGCTGATGCCCAAACAGGCTGAAAATGCGAATACCTATCAGGCACCCCAGCTAAAACGCACAACCATGCGTATACTAATAGGGTTACTGGTACAAAATCCGCAGTTGGCTACACTTATCCCTTCACTCGAGGGATTGGAGCAGACCAAACAGGCCGGTTTACCGCTGTTTGTCGAGTTGGTGCAGACCTGTTTAGCTCAGCCAGGCCTGACTACCGGCCAGCTGTTGGAGCAGTATCGCGACAACAAATTAAGCCAGCAGCTTGAAACCCTGGCGACATGGAACCATATGATCGTTGAGGAAAGGGTCGAACAGACCTTTTTAGACACCTTGGCCAGCCTATATGACTCGGTACTGGAGCAACGGCTGGAGACATTGATCGCCCAGGCCAGAACACATGGCCTCAGCCCGGAAGAACGTGAAGAAGTCCGTTCTCTTAACCAAGTGCTAGCGAAGAAAAACTGAATACCTAAACGGCTTAAGTGCCGATAAATGCGAGGGCAGAGCCCTGCAATATGCCGCCACAGTGGGCCGCGGCAACAACAAAAACGCCCCAAATGCTATTGTTGGCGGTTTCGCCGACCGACACCAACCCCAATACTCTGAAGTGTGGATACCGTCTTATGGAGCAAAACCCGCAGTCACAGCTAAAGCTACTTGTCACCCGTGGTAAGGAGCAAGGCTATCTGACCTATGCTGAGGTCAATGACCATCTGCCGGAAGATATCGTCGACTCCGACCAGATCGAAGACATCATCCAGATGATTAACGACATGGGCATCCAGGTGCTGGAAGAAGCACCGGACGCCGATGACCTGATGCTGGCCGAGAACACCACCGACACCGATGATGATGCGGCGGAAGCGGCTGCTCAAGTGTTGTCCAGCGTTGAGTCTGAAATTGGCCGTACCACCGACCCGGTGCGCATGTACATGCGTGAAATGGGGACCGTTGAACTGCTGACGCGCGAAGGCGAAATCGACATCGCCAAACGCATTGAAGACGGCATCAACCAGGTTCAGTGCTCGGTTGCCGAGTACCCGGAAGCCATTACCTATTTGCTGGAGCAGTACGATCGCGTCGAAGCGGGCGAAGCTCGCCTGTCCGATCTGATCACCGGCTTCGTCGATCCTAACGCGGAAGAAGACATCGCTCCTACCGCAACGCACGTCGGTTCTGAGCTGTCGACCGAAGAGCAGAAAGATGACGAAGAAGAAGACGACGAAGACGAAGAAGAAGATGACAACAGCATCGATCCAGAGCTGGCTCGTCAGAAATTCGCCGATCTGCGCGATCAGTATGAAGCGACTCGTGTAGTCATCAAAAAGAACGGCCGCAGCCACGCCAGCGCAGCAGAAGAAATTCTGAAGCTGTCTGAAGTGTTCAAGCAGTTCCGCCTGGTGCCAAAACAGTTCGACTTCCTGGTCAACAGCATGCGCATCATGATGGACCGCGTTCGTACTCAAGAACGTATCATCATGAAGCTGTGCGTTGAGCAGTGCAAAATGCCGAAGAAAAACTTCGTTACCCTGTTCTCCAGCAACGAAACCAGTGATACCTGGTTCGCAGCAGCGCTGGCAATGGCCAAGCCATGGTCAGAAAAGCTCAAAGACGTCGCGGATGACGTGCAGCGCAGCCTGCAGAAACTGCGTCAGATCGAAGAAGAGACCGGCCTGACCATCGAGCAGGTGAAGGACATTAACCGTCGCATGTCTATCGGTGAAGCAAAAGCCCGCCGTGCGAAGAAAGAGATGGTTGAAGCCAACTTGCGTCTGGTTATTTCTATCGCCAAGAAATACACCAACCGCGGTCTGCAGTTCCTGGATCTGATCCAGGAAGGCAACATCGGTTTGATGAAAGCGGTAGACAAGTTTGAATATCGCCGTGGTTATAAGTTCTCAACTTACGCCACCTGGTGGATCCGTCAGGCTATCACCCGCTCTATCGCCGACCAGGCGCGTACCATCCGTATTCCGGTGCATATGATTGAGACCATCAACAAACTCAACCGTATTTCGCGCCAGATGCTGCAAGAGATGGGCCGCGAACCGACGCCGGAAGAGCTGGCTGAACGCATGCTGATGCCGGAAGACAAAATCCGCAAAGTGCTGAAGATCGCCAAAGAGCCGATCTCCATGGAAACGCCGATCGGTGATGATGAAGATTCACATCTGGGCGATTTCATCGAGGATACCACCCTCGAGCTGCCGCTGGATTCTGCTACTTCGGAGAGCCTGCGCTCTGCCACGCACGACGTTCTGGCCGGCCTGACCGCCCGTGAAGCGAAAGTGCTGCGTATGCGTTTCGGTATCGATATGAACACCGACCACACGCTGGAAGAGGTGGGCAAACAGTTCGACGTTACCCGTGAGCGTATTCGTCAGATCGAAGCCAAAGCGCTGCGTAAACTGCGTCACCCAAGCCGTTCCGAAGTGCTGCGTAGCTTCCTGGACGACTAAGGTTTGGTTCGGTTGATCGAATTTTAAGCTTCGACAATAAACGGCTTCTTTAACAGGAAGCCGTTTTTTTATGCCTCAAAACACCAGTAACCACACAATAAAAAAGGTCTTGAGTGGCGGTCAAAAAAACACCATATTAATAGTGTTTTACGGTTTCCGTTAAAACACGAGGTAATTGTCTTAAGAACATTACTGAGAGATATCAAATAAAAGGAATGATTTTGATGAATGATAAATGGGAGTTTTATCAAGACAATCGCAATGAATGGCGTTGGCGCCGTACTGCGCCTAACGGTAAGATTGTCGGCGCATCTACGGAGGGTTATAAGAACCGTTCCGATTGTATTGCCAATGCCAAACGTAACGGCTATCCAGGGTAGTCGCTGCTCTATTAGTTTGGTTTGAATTAAGTCAGTATAAGCTGCTCGCGGCAAAAGCCGGGGCAGCTCTTTGACAGTCCCCACAGCCTTATTATCGATCTCATGCCCGCAATAAAAATTATTTCAGAGCCAGGAACAACTCGCGGTAGCTCTCCGTAAGCTGCTCCAGCGTGGCACGGTTCAATCCGCTGGGGTTAGGCAATACCCAAACCTCCGTTTTGCCGATCGTCATCTCCTGACGGCCCCAGGCCGCATTTTTCACCCCAAAGGCACTGCTGAACGCCTGCTTGCCCAAAATCGCCAGCGCACGCGGCTGGTAACGCAGAATTTTTTCCTTTAACGCCTCACCGCCGCTGAGCAGCTCGTCACGCGTTACCTCACTGGCCGCCACCGTGGGCCGCGCCACCAGCGCGGTGATGCCACAACCGGTATCCCGCAGCTGTTGCCACTGATCAGGCGCTAACTGAGTATCGGTAAAACCGGCCTGATGCACTACCTTCCAGAAGCGGTTACTGCCGTTAGCAAAGGGGTAGCCTTGATGGGCCGAGGACAGGCCAGGGTTGATGCCGCAAAACACGACCCGCAGTTTGGGTGCCAGGAGTTCCATAAGGTTCGAGAGTCCATTAAAGGGATTTACAGCGGTTATCGCAAAATCCGCCAGCAATTACAACAGGCTAGAACTGCGCATAAAAGCAACATACAGATGGTTAACAGTAGACCTGCGCCGGAGGATTACCGTATAATCTCGCCGCTTGGCCCCTTAGCTCAGTTGGTTAGAGCACGCGACTCATAATCGCTTGGTCACTGGTTCAAGTCCAGTAGGGGCCACCAAATTTTCACTTGTATAACAGCAAGTTAAGCCACCTCTTTGAAGGTGGCTTTTTATTTTCAACTATCGAATGCCTCAAAATTGCCTCACCAGTCGCGGCAACTGCCTCAATCAGCACGGGCACCATTGTGATTTTCGGTTCAAAAAGGATTTTTGGTAATGGCTTTGAAGAAGTGCAAAGAGTGTAAAAGTGATGTGTCAACATCAGCCCAGACTTGCCCGCACTGTGGAGCTAAAACCAGCTTGGCTAATATACTCGGATTGATAGGGCTAGCTATTATTGTCCCCATTCTGTATTTGATTTTTAGTAGCTAACCACGCCAGAGCTATTCTAAACACGGTCACTGTGTCGCTGGCATAAAAAAACCCGCATTATGCGGGCTTAGTGTTAGATCCAGAGCATTCCCTGATTAGCACGGGTAGGATGAGGCGGCGCTTCCTCTACCTTTCCGGGGGATACTATTTGACGTTGTATCGTCTCCATAGTCACAAAAGTACAACTGCAGTTAATGTTCTGACACTGGTGATAGCGTTCTTTAGTGCTATCGCTTAAATAGCGGCTTGTACGGGCATGCGCTGCAGTTCTACATAGTGGGCAATGCATCATATCTAAATTTCCCCCTCATCACTCTGTTGCCGCCGATAATACCCCCCGCGATCAGAAACAAAATAAACTTTAAGCGAATTTACAAATCAATTATTCACCTCACAAAACATCATAGATCACATCAGTAAGCAAAACCTCAAACTCTAGCGCCGTGGTAAAGCCGCTATTGCTCAGGCTGTGCGTAGCTTTGCTCACTATCCAAGCCTGTGCGTCGATCACCTCCTTAAACCCGCTGACACGTACTGGCGTTTCCGGTGTGATATTAGCGCGGCCCATAGCGAGCGACAGTGAGAACTCAGCCGCGCCGCGCTGCAGCTTTTCCCATTTGGCTTGCGCGGCTCGCATGGCGGCAACCTTAGTGGCGTAAATCTTGGGGATCACAAACACGTTATCCTCGGCCCCCACCAGATATTCCCCTTTCTTTTCCTCCACCGGTTTACCCGTTTTTTTACTGGCGGCCGGCTTGGCTTTAGGATGCTGCAGCGCCCGTAAATGTTGCTCTTTCGGCTTACGCTGCAGCTTCACTTTCTTTGGCTTCGGCTGCTTGGTGTTGAGCCAGCTCGCGGTCACCCCGGTATAAGCATCCCGATCGGCAATACTAAAGCTATGCTGATCGCCATCCTGCCGGGTGATGGTAAATACCGGCAGCGGCTTGCCGCTCACAGTAGTGCCGTTGCCCGGTCGCATAAACAGCAGACTGCCGTTTTTCACCACGGCCACCGCCCCGTTGAGCGACGCTAGCCGGGTAAGAAATGCCGCGTCCGTCTCCTGAGTCTGGTCGATGTGGCTCACCTTAATAGTGCCCAGACCGGCGGCTATCGTGGCTTTGAGCTTATTGCGTGCCGCTACCTTCTGCACGATATGGCTCAGCGAGGTGTCATGGTAGGACTCATCGCGGCGGGTATTCAGCGACCCACGAAAATCCGCACTCCGGGCGCGGATAGTCAACGTGTCCGGCGTGCCCCGGTGCTCTACCTCATCCACGGTAAATAGCCCCTTTGGCGTCAGTGCCGCCCCCTTCCAGCCGAGTGACAGCGCAAGCACCGCATTGCGCTGCGGCATGGCCATCAGGCCGTCGCTGTCGTCCAGCTCAATATCAAGCTGGTCAGCCTCAAAGCCCCGGTTATCCGTCAGCGACAAAGTGATCAGGCGTTTGCGAATGTTTTGCGTGATGTCTTTTTCCTGCAGAGATAAAGAGAAGTCCGGGGCAATCAACGCCCCGGCAGGCATAGCAACACCCGTGATCATGATAATAACCCTCCCATTGCACCGGCGGCCTGCCCGGCAATCGCGCCCGCTTTGTCGTACAGTTCCCCGGCTTGCTGGCGCAGATCGCCGAACATCGCAGACAAAGACTCATCCACCCGTTTTAAATCGAGTGTGAACTCGGTACGGCGCGGGCTGCCGTCGGCGAAAAAGTCCGAGTGGCTCTCTGATATAGACTCGATCACAAACATGCCGTAAATCGTACCGCTGCCCTCAATCAGCGGCCACGCCCGCCCCTGCTCCGCCATCAATTGCAACGTTAACAGCGAAAAGCGGCCGCCGGTGATCTCCGGCAGCAATACGCCGGACAGGGTAATAGTTTCATCATCCAGCCCTAAAAACTGCGCCGCCGGGCGCTGGCCCACACGCGCATTGCTCGGCCAGCGATAATCTGCTGTGCGGTTCAGGGACTGATAAGGCAGCGTTTGCAGCATGAAAACAAACAGCCCTAGCGTTAACATCATGTCGTTACCCTCCGTAATTCATGCGGCTGCGTGCGGCAGCCGCTTGTTTGCGCTGCTCGGCAGCAAGCTGGCGAGACACTTCGCGGGCAATGGCCTGCTCATCCTGTCCCGGTGCGGCATGTACCTGAATAGTGATAGGTGCCGGGGCCATCTGTACCGGCGCGGCTGGCGGTGCTGATGCCATCACCGGCGTCGACAACGACAGCATGGCAGCCGATAGCGCCGCTGTTTTCCGACGCCCGGTGATATTTACCGGGCCGCCGACCACTTCCGGGCCACGTTCGCCCACAATGCCAAACTGACCACGAGGAATGTTGCCGCCTTTGTCAAAAGCTCCCGCATAGCCCGGCCCCGGTGCCAGCATCGGCGCGGGCCGGTTGTAAGAAATGGCCGGGTTGACTTCGGTGTCACCACCGCCGAACTTCATCCAATTCGGCAACATATCGGTAAGGCCGCTAAACTTGTCTTTCAGGGCTTGCCAGCGTTCGCTGATACCGTCAATGATGCCGTTAATCATGTTCATCCCGGCTTCTTTGAACTTGCCCGGCAAGGCTTTAGCCGACCCCACAAGGCCATCCCATTGCCCGCCCAGCCACGTTTTAAGCCCTTCCCATGCCGCCTTGGTTGACTGTTTGACACGTTCCCATGCTTCCGACGTCGCCGTGGTGATGCCATCCCAAGCCCCCAGGGTGGCACTCTTGACCGTCTCCCAGACGGCTTGAAATTTTGGCCCCAGCGTTTCCCAGTTCTGCCAGATGTAAATCGCCCCCATGGCTACCAAGCTGATCACGGCCAGAATCGGGTTAGCCATCATGATCCGCCCCAACCACATCACCGCCGTGCCCACAAAACGCAGACTTTTGACCAGACCGACAAACGACACGCGCCCGACGATGGACATCAATTTCAGCATACCGCCGCCCATGGTCAGCAAAGAACGCCCGACCGCACCGCCGGTAAACTTCATTACGGTGCTAAGCCCACGCGCGGCAGCAGTAATACCCTTAAACGAAAACTTGGTGGCAATCTTGCCCAGCTTAAACAGCCCTTTGGTTAGCCCCAACGTCGGCCCCATCAGCAGGCTAAATCCGGTGATCACCGGCCCGGCCAAAAAGCCCAGAACAGCCATGCCACCTATCGCGGCAGTAAGGCCCAGCGCCAGCTTAAACAGCGTGCCGGACAGTTCCGGGTTTTCCTTTGCCCACTGCCCGGCAACGCCGAGCCATTTAGTCGCGCTTTGGGTAAGCTTACGCAGGCCAGAATCTTGCTTATCAAAGACCTCAATCTGAATATCCTCAAAGGCCGATGACATGTTTTTTAAGTCGCCGTCGAGGTTATCCGTTTTCGTCTTGGCGATGTGCTCTGTCGCCCCCTTGGAGTCCGTCACCGTCTGCTTTTTCGCACCCAGCTTGCCGTTGCCTGCCGCCGCAATCAGCTTGATAGCGCCTTTCATCGCCTCCTCGCCGAAAATGACTTTCAGGTATTCAGCCTGCTGCGCGGTGCCGAGTTTGTTCTTTTTAAACGAACGGTCGATTTTCTTTAGGATGCCTTCGATCGGCAGCATGTTGCCTTTGCCGTCTTTGGTTTTCACCCCCAGTTCTGACAGCGCATCCTGCGCCTGCCCGACCGGCGCTTGCAGCCGGGTAAACATGGCACTCGTCGCCGTCCCGGCCATGCTGCCCTTGATGCCGTTATCGGCCAGTACGCCCAGCAGTGCGGTGGTGTCCTCAATACTGGCCCCGGCCGCCTCGGCAATCGGAGCGACGTACTTCATCGCCTCGCCAAAATCCATCAGGTTGCTGTTTGAACTGGTAAAGCCCTTGGTCATCACATCCGCAACGCGCTGGATCTCGTCTATCGGCATGTTAAACGCCGATTGCATATTGGTGATGATGTCCGCCGCGTCGGCAATATCCAGATCGGAGGCCAACGCCAAGTTCACCGTGGATTCGGTCGATTTCAGAATGGCATCACCGTTAAAGCCGGATTTCGCCAATACTGATTGCGTGCGGGCGACGTCCGTCGGTGAAAATGCCGTTGTGGCCCCGATGTCCCGCGCCTGCTGGCGAATAGCCGTCAGTTGTTTGTCGCTTTTCGCCAGCCCTAAGGTGGCCTGCGTGTCTGACATCTGCTTATCGAATTGCACGCCCGGTGCCATAAAGCGGCTTTCTGCATACAACCCGGCGGTAGCGACACCCAGCCCAACAGCGCTTTGGTTGCGAACGGTTGCCCCCAATGCTTTACCGGCCTGCGCCCGCTGTTTAATGCGGCTCAGGGATTCCTGTTTTTTACTCAGGCGCTCCAGCTCCGCACGTTGACGATTGAGTGCGGCGGTGGCCCCGCTGGCGCTGGCTTTTAACCGGCGTTGCTCGGCGCTCAGTTTTTTGGTGGCGATACCGTCCGCATTGAGCGCATTGCGCTGGCGCTGCACGGACTGGCGCAATCCATTGTATTTTGTTTGCAGCTCGGCAGCGGCGCGTTTGGAGGCTGCCAGCAATCGCGCCTGCTGTGCCGTGGGTTTTTCCGTGGCCTTGAATTGGAGGGCCAGTGCCGCCGCTTCCGCCTTGGCACTTTTTAGCGCTTGCCCGGTGACAGCAAGCTGTGCCTGTTGCTTACGAAAACCCTCAATCCGGGCGGCCTGTGCGTCCAGTGCTTTGAGGGTTTGTTGGGTGGTTTTGATGTCACCGGAAAGCCGCTTACTGGCCTGTTGGATACTCTTTAGCGGGCGGGTGGCTTGGTCTACGGCCTTCAGCAAGACCTGAAGCTGCAGGCTTTTACTCATCGTGATTCACTCCGCTGCGTTGCAGGGCTTTATGACGCCAGTTCAACAGCTCTGTGAGCGTCATACTGACCATTTCAGACGGCGGCCAGTGGAATATCACCGCAATGTCCGCCATCAGATCATCAACGCCCAGCCGGGCGTCAATTTCTACTCCGCCGACTTCGGCGACAAAAAACCGACAACCTGCCCGGCCAGCGCCACCAAGTCCGACAGTTCCAACCGAGCACATTCTTCTTTGGTCAGGCTCGGGAACGTGACACGCGGCAGGATCACCAGCAACGCATCAACGTCCGCATTCGCTACGGCTGCCAGACCGACGCCGCGCAGTGCGCCTGCCGTGGGCTTAATTACCTGCACTTCGGTAATGGTGGTTTCACCACGGGTGATCGGGGTATCGAGGGTGATGACGTTTTCTTTAGCTTCGTTCATGGTAGTTTTTCTCTCTTGAATCAGGGAACAGGCCAGCCCGGCGGGCTGGCGCAGGTTTACAGGCCGATGGCCTTGCGGTGTTCGGCCAGACGGTCAACACCGTCGACTTTTTCGACCATGTTCACGGTGTCGACCTCGATTAGCTCTTTGCCGTCCACGGTCAGCTTAAAATAGGTACATTCGGTAGATACCTTGGTTTCGGTGTCCTCGCCCTGCTTGTATTCACCAAAGTCGATTTCTTTGTGGCGGCCACGCATGACCACCTCCACGGCAGACACCTCGCCGGTGTCATCACGCTGGAAGGAACCGGCAAAGCGTAACGGTACCGCATCAACTGCGCCCCATTGCTTGAGCACCAGTTCATCAATGCCGCCCATCGCCCACTCAACGGCCAGCGCGTCATCGTCCAGCCCCATATCAACTGGGGCCGCGCCATTCATCCCGCCGCCCCGGTATTTCTCCAGCTTGCGGGTGAGTTTCGGCAGCGTCAGCGATGACACGATACCCATGTAGTTAAAACCGTCGTTGAACAGGTTCAGGTATTTCAGTTTTTTAGGCAGAGCCATAATTCATCCTCTCCTTAACGGTTCACGGACGCGGCGAACGTCGCCAGATAGCGGTCAGTGATGCGCTGGCGCAGGGTTAAATCTTCCAGCGGTGGCACTGGCGTATAGTCGTAATCGATAAACAGCTTGCCCGCTTTCAGGGTTTCTTTGTCGTTGGCGCTGGCGTCATACCAACAATCCCCGTCAATAATCAGCCCGGCGGATTTCAGCTCACGGAATTTGGCTTTGATGCCATCAATCATGTCGCGGACAAGCGTCGGCGTAACCGGACGGTCAACCGCCCACAGGTGCGCTTCGGCCATGGTGTCCGCCAGCACCTGCGCGGTGCGGGTGTAGTTTTCAAACAGGAACAGCGGATCGTCAGAACAGGTGCGGGAACCCCAGAATTTAAAGCCGTCTTTGCGGATCAGGGTGGTGACACAAGCTTGGTTTAACAAATCGGCATCGGTACCGGGTGCCTGTAAGTCCCAGAACACGCTGGCCGTGATACCGCTCACCCCATTAACGCCGACGTTAGACAGGGTTTTGTGCCACCCGGTTTCCGTGTCGATTTTGGCACGCAGGCCCAACGCACGGGCGGTGGCGTAGGCAATATCGCTTTTGTTGGTGGTGGTGTTCCAGCTCACAAAATCCGGCCAGACAATCATCAGCTCACGCTGACTGAAATTGGCGCGGTACTTAATCGCCTCCTGTACCGTTTTGCAGCCGTAGGCACTGACATAGCCGAATGCACGCAACTGCTGGCAGATAGTGGCTAATGCGGTCGCCACTTCCAGCGTGTCATGGCCCGGCACGCCGAGAATGCGCGGTTTAACACCCAGCTCCGCCTGTGCAGATAACAGCGCTTTCATGCCGGTATAGCGGCCCTCGGCGTTCGCGCCGCCGATAATATTGGAGGTGGTTTCTTTGGCGTCTTTGCCTTCGGCAACACGCACAACCACTGTCACCGGTTTTGACTGGTCGGCAATCGCCAGCAGTGCGGCCGCCAGCGTCCCTTTTTTACCGGCCTTGCCGGAGGCGGCCAGTACGTCGGTGATTAACACCGGGACGTTAAGCGGGAATGTTGCCGCGTCGGCATCCTCCGCCGTACAGACCATACCGACGATAGCCGTCGAGACAGTGGAAATAACGCGGGTGCCGTCGTTGATTTCGACAACACGCACGCCATGATGATAGTCAGCCATGTATAGCTTGCTCCGTGGTGGGTTGGTGCAAACATGATGCCGCCCGGCACGGCACGCCGCACGCGGTGGGTGATGGAAGGCAGACCAGACAACAGGCAGAGCCTGCCGGGAAAGTAATTTGAGGGAAACCGATCGTTTTCGCCGATCAATATCAGCGTATTGATCTATGCAATCAATTGGACGGAAATTAGCCGGGCGGGGTATGGTCAATAAACAAGACGCGGCAACATCAGGGAAAGCCGCAAAGTATAAAGCCCGCACTCATTACGATGCGGGCTCTTTTCTTAGGCGTCTGGGGCTGGCGGCCAGTCAACATCCGGTGCTGCTGCGATATCAAGGCGATGGTGCATCACACGGTATCTTTTCCAGCTTTCCAGTTGAGCTATTTCGGTAGTATTCGCGATACCCAAATCAACCGCATCCTGCAACGGTGCGATCATCTTGGCAGCGGCTGCAATAAGGGCACGCTGCTTTACTCGGGCTTGCTCTTGATGTTCTGCCGGTGTGTAAATCCGCTTGTCGATTTTCTTCCCATCAAACACCCAGTTACCCGAAATATCCGCCCGGCGGTTTGCCGTGGTATCAGCAACCTCCGCAACATTCATCCCGGCAGGCCACAACGTAGAAACATCTTTATTGGCTGCGATACTGCGGATAATGCCTTTATCATCGTAGGCAATTTTAATTGTATCGGCCGCAAAACCCTGCTGACAGCTATACCATTCAAAACCATCTTCGGAAAAAAGAAATAACGCATTATGCTGGTTACTTAATTTAAGTTGCTCTGGTGTCTTTGGCGAACTAAGTTTAAACCCTTTAATATCCTTCATAATTTATCGACCTATAGTGATCCATTGTCCATTTTTATAAATCTGGATATAACTCCAGAACAACTCTTCGGCAGAATAATCGCCGTCCCAGTTATTGAATCCCGTTAGTACGGTGTTTTCGTGATAGGTATAGATACCTGTAGCACCATGCTGCGTTTCCGCGCTATACCTAACGTTTTGAATAAAGTTTTGATTAACCCAGTCTACGGTTGCCCGCGCACCGACTTCACGATTAAAGGTTCCCCAATCAACCCTACCGTTAATGTTGTCGTTTAACCAATTGCTTAAATACCCGTTCCATGCAGTCCCATTAATATTTCCATCTGTTTGATAAGTCGTATTCCCCACTTTCAAACTGCCTGCAACATTAGCACCACGGTCAACCCATAAATCTTCGCCAATCGATACACTTTTATCAGCGCGAATGGTGCCATTTACAGTAAGGTTATTATTCATCCCTACCGCATGTGCAAATGTCGCCTGACCTGATTTTACATCCACTCTGAACGGTCTAAGGCTATTCCAAGTGCCGTACTGGTCTTTAGCATTAGTAAGCATTAAGTAGATGCTGCTGCCATCGTTACGCCAGAATGCTCCGTAATCACCACCGACAATACGATAATTATCGGTTGATGTTGATTGAATTTCAGCGGAAGTTTTTACTGTACCGGTCAATTGGCCGCCGGACTTCATTAAATAACGCCCGTCTGCCTCTGATTTATTCCAGGCGTTAACGTCCCCCGCCAACAGATTGATGTCGCCTGATAGTGGTTTACCGTTGACCTTGTACGATCGCAGGGCGTATTTCTGCGCGGCTTGTGCATCCGTTAACGCCCCCACATCCGCAGCCGTTGGTTTATTACTGGTGTGATAGAGCTTTACAAAATCAGAGTATTTTTTAGCATCCGCTGACCGTAACCAAAAATTATTCGTCGCCTTTTCAGATAATAATTGAATCCCGCGATGCTCAGTCGCACTCAAATTGACTAACGTCGAATAAGGTTGCGCGGGATAACTACTGGTATTTTTATCGTCAAACTCCAGCGTTGAAATGCTGATCCCCTGCTTCCAGAGCGCCGGGACGTCGGTAGCCGCTCGCAATGGTTGCGTAGGTAGCACCGTTGCGCCATCAATGACCAACGTCCCGGCCATCGTGTCGCCCGTCCGTTTCACATAACGGCCATCCGACTCGGTTTTATTCCACGCATTAACGTCAGCCGCCAACAGATTAACATCACCGGACAATGGCTTGCCGTTAACCTTGATGGAGCGCAAGGCAAACTTCTGCACCGCCTGCGCATCGGTCAATGCCCCGACATCGGCCGCCGTAGGCTTGTAATCCGTGGTGTAAATACGGCCCCATTTAATGCCGTTCGTGGAGTTTGAGCCGCCCAAGAAGCCCGCACCGCTGTTAGAAACTCCAACATATCCGGTAGAAGGGCCGCCATCACATGGCAAAGAAATCACCCCATATACGCCGTTACCCGGTGCATTCGCTGACGTATTGTTTACGCGAAAAATTTCCCCCTGATTGCAATAAGCATCATCACGGTGACGCGATCCCATACCCAGCCCAAACGCGCCGACGGCCATCACTTGCCCACCCTCAACACCGACGTTTTTCGTCGCTGCGCTACCTAGCGCCAGATTACCGCGTGCGGCGGACTTGTCGGTCAGGTCGGACAGATTGGCGGACTTTTTGGCGCTGGCATCGTTAACGGCCTTAATGGCCTTCGGCGTGGCGGCTTTTGTTTCGTCTGCGCTGGTTGTCGCACTGCTCAGTTGCACCAGACCTTTCGCGGTGGTGCTGGCGTCCGGGTGGTTACGGGTTTTCTCATGGTCTTTGATGGCGTCTGCGACAAAATCCTTAGTAGCCAGCACAGTATCGCCCCCGGCAATCACGCTAATGGCTTCGGTGCTGCTGACAATCAGGATCATGCGCAGCGTCTGCGTGCGGCCGCTGCCTTCCTCCAGCTTGGGTTTGTAGCTCTCGGCCATATTACTGACCGCAATCAGCGTGCCGAAATCATCATACAGCCCCATTTCACGCAACCAGAATCCGCCGACGCTCGCCGGGACAATCAGCTCCGCCACGATATGATTTTTCAGCGTTTTATCAATGGTCAGCCCGTTGAGGGTGGCCCGGTATTTCTCATTGATCAGTTTGGTCTGTGCCGGGTTCGGGGTGGGTAAGCTGCCGTTACCGTCGCCGACGGCCATACGGGTGATTTTTAACTGGGTACCGCCCGCCGACGCGGCGGCAATCTTGGCCGCCCCGGCGGTGGTAATAATCGCTTTATACTTGCTCATAATTTCCTCTTATCCGGGGTAAACGGTGATGACATCGCCGTCCACGACGGCCGCGCCGACGTAAATCAGGCCGGGAATGTCCTGCAGAATGTTGAGGCCAATCAGGTGGCGGCTCAGGGGTTTGGCATCGGCGATCAACCGCTCCATTTCTAAATACATGTCTTCCGTGATGCCGGTTTCTAACACGCCAATATCCAGCCGAAAGGTGCCGGGCGGATCGTTACCGTGAAACCATTCGGTAACGTTAATCAGGTAGCCCAGCGGCTCAACCACGCGACGCACGGCACCGATGGTGCCTTTATGGCGGTGGATGAAAAACGCCGCTGCTACCACGCCGCGCTTTACCTCTTCCGGCCATGCCTCATCCCAGCGGTCAACGGAAAATGCCCACGCCAGATAGGGCAATAAATGCACCGGACAACGCGCCGGGTTCCACAATTCGCGCAGCGGTACCGGCATCCGCTCCAGCTCGGCACAGGCCGTGGCGGCTGCAACTCCAGCTCGGCACAGGCCGTGGCGGCTGCAACCTCCAGCGGGGAAGAACCGACCGGCAATAATCGGTTATTCATCAGCACGCCCCGGTGTAATGGTGAAGCCGGTGCAATAGCCCGCCTGCGTCTTATCCAGCACGATATCGGCCGCCGGTTTGATGATGTCTACATGCTCAACACCTTCCACAGTCAACGCGGCGTTCATGCTGGAGCGCCGGATACTGCGCCCCAACCGGCGCACACCCTCCACGTAATTGCGTAGCCTTGCATTGGCAGCGGTGAGGATCGGCGCAACCTCCGGGCCGGGGTGTAGATACAGCGTGGCTTCAATGGCATAGCGGGTAATCTTGGCCGACTGCACCACCACCCGATCGCCGACCGGGCGCACATCCTCATCATTCAGGGCAGTATTCACCGTTGCCAACAACTCAGCGGGTGCGGTGCCATCGTCATCACGTGACAACACCGTGACGGTGATACAGGCCGGTGACGGGCTAATGGCCGTCACATCGGCCACCCGGCCATCAGCAGAACGGGCATGAAAGCGGTAAGAGCCTGCCGAACCGGCGGTACTCATGCCTTCAAAGGCATCCTGCAGGCGTAACCGATAATCGTCGTCCGACTCCATGAGCGCCGGTGTTGGCGGGATAGTAGTTACATCCGCCGGAATGATCACCAGACGCGGGGTGTTAAAATTCGCGCCGAGCTGGTCAAGGTCGGCCCCGGTGGCATAAGCCAGCATCACCGCCTTGGCGGCATCGTTGATGCGCTGGCGCAGAATCACTTCACGATAGGCATTTTCCTGCAACAGCTTCACGATCGGCTCCGACTCCAGCGCCAACGTGCGGCTGATGGCCTCGCGCTCCGCCTCGGGATAGAGTGAAATCAACGTGGCTTTGCGCTCGGCCAGCAGTGCCTCATAGTCCAGCGTTTCAACGACTGTCGGCGCGGGAAGAAGGCTTAAATTTATCGTTGCCATAGTTCAGCTCACAGGAATAGACAGCGACAACGCGCCGGGGGTATCGGTGCGTGTGCCGGTGATGTCGATCACCATCTTGCCGTCGTAGGTGGTGTTAAAAGTGATGCCGGTCAGCTTTACGCGGGGTTCCCATGCCAGAATCGCGCTGTAACAGGCGGCCATGATTTGCAGGCGCAGCGTGTCATTCTGCGGCTGGTCGAGCAGCTCGGACAGCAACGAGCCATAAGCCCGGCGCATGGGCCGTGAACCCTGCGGCGTGATCAGAATGTCGGCCACAGACTGGCGGATGTGTTCGATATCCACCAATGCGCGGCCGGTGTCGCGGTTCATACCGAGGTATTTCGCGCTGTTCATGACGGTTTATCCGTGCTGCCGCCGCCGTTCTGGACGCCGCCGTGGGTATGGGTATGCACTACCACGCCGTTAGACGTGATGCTGCCGCCGCTGTGCTCAATGCTGCCGGTCATCTTCCCGCCGTTTTTCACTTCCAGCGTGCCGGTGGTCAACTTGTTGGTGCAGACCACCTCCGGGGCATCAAGGATGATTTTGTCAGCCTTGACCATCAACATTTTGGTACTGGCAGTGATCGACTCAGCCGCCTGCACATTCGCGGTTTTAATGCCGGTCACACTCAGCGCACCGCTGGCCGGTTCATACTCCATCACCGCGCCATCAGGGAAAGTAATATGCAGCGCATCCGCCGACGCCGACGGGGCCGGGAAGTTATCGGAAAAGATACCGGACAGCACAAAGGCAGTATCCAATTCGCCACCCAGCGAAAGCACTAACACCTGTTCACCCTCTGACGGTGCCCACCACACACGGGCACGGCCCGCCCGGCAGGTCATCCAGTGAAGCCAGTCAGTAAGGTTACCGCCGGTATTGACTCGGCAAAGACCGCGCTCAAGGTCGACGGCGTTCACGGTGCCAATGCGGATCAGATTGCGCAGCAGGCGCGTAATGTCGGATTGATTATTCATGCTGAAAGGATGCCGCCCAGCGAGGGCGGCGGCAATGCGAGGAGGTTGGACAACCTGAGGCACAACAAATTACAATCAATGAGAGCTAGTAAAAACTACTTACTAGTTACATTACCTACGGGGATATTAATAAGATGAATGCTTTCTATTATAGGAGGCTCGATTTTTACTCTATAAGAAAGCCCCTCATCAATATACTTAATTGATTCTGAGGTTGTATATTTCTCCTCATACCCTGCAAAGTCACAAAGGTTACTGAAAAAATTTCTTATATACCTAAAGGCTGCTATCGCCTCATCTGTTGTTCTGCCTGCCGTCAGAAACTTATCTCTACCACCACCTTTGATATCAAATGGTACTGACACACTTTTATCTGCCAGATCAATATATATTTCTGGGATCCCAAGCTTTAAACTCAGTCTGTATATCGCAGGAGAGAAGTTAGCAATGTATAAACTATAAGTTATGCTAGGGTTGGCATTTGTAATTATTGAATGAAGATGCTGTCTAGCCACACTCAATTCACTTTCTATATCTTCAAATGCCTCACTGCAAAAAACCGGCGTACCCAACAACGGCGTTCCCTTGAAAAAAATCTTATGTATCTTTGGATGTAGCTTGTATTTTGCCTGTATGCAATCCAAATAATTAACCTCACCTATTTGAGAGAAATAGGAGAATAAATCTTTCCTATGTGAATTGAAAAGATCTATATTATTCTTCGCCCTTGTTATTTTTATTTGTTCAGCTGTTTGCTTTGTTGAATGTAATCGAGACACTAAAATAGAAAGTGGTAAAGATAGAGATATCAATGCCAATGGAAAAGCACTTATTCTTACAAAGTTACTCAATCCATCCTCAGTTAACAATATAGAATGCCCACTCCATACTATAATGCCAAAAAAAATTGCATACATGAGGGGGGTGAAAATTGAAAGCCAGAGTAAGCCCTGTTCAGAGAGCCCTTTATCAGCATGTAAAGTCAGAGCTTTTTTTAACTTATTTGATAGCCCACCACCTCCACCAAAAAAAATCGCCACAAAGAACATGGGAATAAGCAACGGGAAAGTTATTATCATTATCAATAAAATTAAACTGAGCACGTTTGTCTCCACCGGAGTTTTAATTACAACAACTATATCATTTTCAAGTAATTAACTAGCATACTTTCAATCATTTTGACGTCTGCCGGGCTGAATCCCAGCAGCGGACGCGCTTCATATTTCACATCAGTGCTGTGCGGTGTTGGCCGGTCACGCAGGCCGTAATGGTGCACATTAGCCATGCGCTTAACTCGCCCGACAAACTCCACTACAGCCTCGTCGCCGCTGCCCTTGGCTTTCATGTAACGCGCGGTGCGCAACTTGGAGAACATCGCCCGATCGCGCAGGCGCTTTGTATTGCGCAATGGCGTTTTACGCGGCGCATACGGCGTGCCGTCCGGTGCCTGCTGGCGCTTGATGCTTTGCTGTTGGCTGGCGCGTAAACGCTTGGACACGACGATGGCCAACGACTTGCGGGACTGCGGCGACAGCGCGGTAATCAGCCCGGCCAAACGGGTGTCAAAGGGGCTAAGCTCGTTCATTCCACTCACTCACTAATTCACCGTGTACAAAAAGCTGCAGCGGGCGCGTGACGTTTTCCGGCAATGGCGGCTCCGGCAGATGCTTAACGTGCAGAGCGCCGCCGTCCTGTTCTTTGACCACCACACGCTCAGTCAACTGCAACGACACGCTGAAATCATACGAACCGTCGTTATTAAAATCGGTGGCAAAGGTAAAGCCGGTGCGGCGTTTTTCTGCTGTGGCCATAATGTCCGGTTGGTTTTCCCGTAGCCACGCCTGTATCGGCACCACGATTAAATCCAGATCGCCGGTGTAATCCAGAAACAACAGATTCAGCGTGTAGCTGTACTCATGCGACAGTGAGGTGGCAAGCGTGGCGGCAATGCTTCCACCTTGTACCCTTACCTGCAGATTTTCGGGGTTGCGCTGCAACCATTGCATACAGCTTGCCAGCTCAGCGCGGAGCTGTTGCGGTTTTAACATGGTGTTTCTCCTGACAGGTTTTGATGGCATCGACCTGCACCGCGCAGGCCGCCAAGGCGTTTTCAAGCTGGCGAATATCGGCGCTCAGATCGCCGTTATTCTTCGGGTCGCTGGCCGGTATTTGGCACGGGTTCACCGCCTGACAGCCAATGTAGATAATCTGCGGTGCCGGTGAAGCCGGGGCGCTGGTGCAGCCTTGCAACATCAGCAGGCAAAGGAGTGTTGAACCAATCGCGTAGAATTTGGTTTTCATTGAGTAATCTCTGTATTTTTTGTTCGCGGATCAGCGCCAGCCGGTGCGCATTGTTGAGGTCATTCCGTAGGCTTTTCTCTTCCTGCGACAATTGGCCGGCCGCTGCCTGCAACGTGGTGATCGCCGTGCGGGTGTCGGTCAGCGCCGTCGATATCCTGCCGTTTTCCAACTTGGCAACATCCAGCCGATCACCCAGGGCGATAACCTGCCATTTCAACCAACCGGCGACGACAAGCGCTAACACCAGTAACAGCGCGGCGGTGCGATTCATTGGTCAACCCCTGTCAGGCAGTAGGCCATTTCTGCCCCCCTGCGGCGCTCCAGTCCTCTGTTTTTAATCCCGTTGACATACACCCAGCTCGATAACTGCTCGCAGGCACTGCGCCAGTGTAGTTGCTTGATGAAACCGGCCAGTGTGGAGCCACACGCCGCCGTCACGCCGACGTTAAAGGCAAAGGACACTACCGCGTCATAAACCGGTTGCGGCATCGTGACCGGCATACAGCGGCCGAGGTCACGCTCTACCCGGTAAACATCAGCGACCAGATTGACGGCGGCTTGGCGTTCGCTAATGACCTTGCCCGGCACAACCCCAGCGGTGTGACCGATGCCGCTCGTCCACACGTTCGCGCTGCACTGGTAAGGGGAAAGCCGACAGCCTTCAAAATCAGCCAGCAACCGCAATCCGGCCTCCGAGGTGTGCAGGGTGTTGTATTGCGGCAGCAAAGCAGCCAGCGCCAGCACGGCGGCCACGGTGCAACGTTTAGCGATTGAGTTCATCGTATACCCTCCGGCTAACACCCAATTTGTTCAGTAACTGATAGCTTTTTCGGCGGTAGTACCAGTTAACAAGAAAGGTACCGACGCCCACGGCAGCCCCGACCATAAAGGCAATATCCTGCGGCGAATACTTGCCGATCCACGCGAGGAAAATCGCCACCGCGTAGGCTAAAAATGAGGTAATTCGCTCCATTGTTAATCCCATAAATTGACGGTTTCACGCTGCGGCGCGGCGGTCGCGTCCGGCAGCTCGACCGGTTGGCCGTGGGGCAAAATCGACCCGGCATCGGCCAATCCCTCATTGAGTGAGTAAACCTGTTCAACTACGCCCTGCGTGCGCCCGTAATAGCGCCAACAAATCGCGTCAACGGTGTCGCCCTGCAGGGCGTAGATTTTCATTACAGCAACCCGATGATGCAGTGGGTGCGGTCGGCCACATTGCTGATCGCGTTACGAGCCGAGCGCCACAGTTCATCAATGGACGCCTCGACAACATCCGCTTTGCGCCCGCCGGTGCCGGTGGTGTCCATGCTGCGGTATTGTTCCGACAAAATGGCGGTGGTCATGGTGCTGACCGCGTTGCGGTATTCACTTACCCGGATGCTTTCGCCGTCGAGTTCGTCGGCGGGGACATCATCCAGCCGCTGATAGCCGTCGGCCATCTGGTCACGGCGGTAGGTGAACAGCTCGGCGTTGACTTCCGCCAGCGCACTTTTAATCGCCAGCCGTAGCCGTGGAGCGGTGATGGTGCCTTCAATACGCATCACGTCGCGCACGTCTGCCGGGGTGATATCCGGGAAGAAAAAGACGTTTTTAATGATCGGCTCATCCTCCGGGCGCGGGGCTGGCGCGTCCGGGCGTGGTTTTATAATGACGGTGCTCATATGACCTCAAAAAATAGGGGGCGGTGGACGACGGCGTTGATGAGGTGAAACCTGTCGCGGCCATCGTGCCGCCCGGCGCGGGGCGCGTTCTGTTAGCGGCTGGCGGCGGTACGGATCGCCCGCTCCAGCCGTTCAATGTCCTTTTTGACGCCGCAGCCGTTATGCAACTGCAACGCACGTTTCAGGTGGTTTAACGCCAGTTCAGCCCTGCCCGTTTCGCGCAAAACGTACCCGGTGATTTTGTGCAGCTTGGCGCGCACTTGGTCTGGCATATCTTCTGCGTCGGTGAGTTCCATCGTCTGTGTAAGGTGGTCAATATTGACTGCCTCCCCGGCCTCATGGGCACGGGTGGCAGACTCGGCGACGTCTTCTGCGATGAGGTACGGCGTGGAGCGGGTGAAATTGCCCGGCGGTGCCAACTTGTAGCGCAACGCGTAGCGGGCAATGTCCAGTGCGCCGGGGATATCCCCGGCATCCAGTCGCCAGACCATGACCGTCATCAGAATGGCATCCTGTGCACCGTTACCTTCCGCCAGCACTCCGGCCACCCATGGGGCATAGTCCGGCAGCAGTTGGCGCTTGAGTTCGGCTTTACGCTCTTGCGAGCGTATCTGCTTGAGTTTTCGCTTATCTTCATAGAGTTTAAGCATCATCAGTTCGTAGCCGTTGGCATGGCGCAGCGGGTCATTTTTCCGCTGCGCGGCCTCGACCGCAGACTGGCGCAGAAGGTGACGGCGGGCAGGGCTGGTCATGGTTACTTACCGCCTTTTGCCGCTTTGTCGTCTATCGGCGCGTCATCGGTGCCTTTCACCTCAGCATCAGCGACAGGCTCCGCTGGCGCGCTGGCAACTTTGACAGCCTCGACGATGGCACCGGCCAACTCGGCGATATCATCTTTTTTTGGCTCTACAGCTAAAAGCTTGATGTTCTCCACCAGACAACCGCAGGCGTAATCTTCCACCACGTAATCCTCGTTGACGGATTCGTAGTTTTCGATGCGGTCACGCTTCGAGTTTTCCACCATATGACGGCGGTGCGTATCTTCCTGCCAGTAAATTGACAGATTATCCATGCGGGTGATCAGCAGTGCATCTGCCGGGAAATAAGGCACGCGCACGGCAGGCAGGTTGCCGATGCGCTTCTGGCTAATAATCAGGTCAGCGGCCATTGCTTCCGTGTTCGGCTGTTCCTGATTGACCAGCGGGAAATATTTGTCAGCCAGCAATTGGCGACCGCAGATCACCACCAGTTCCGGATCTTCCTGATACCACGGCGCAATCAGGTTATTGGTGGCATCCATCACCAGCGCGTCGAGATTGGCGTAATTGCCACCGGCACCCACGCAGATTTTGTCAGACAGCACACTGCCGTCCTCACCCACAATTTTATCCATCACACGGCTCGGCGCGTTCTCGCGGTATTTCTGCAGCCAGCCCGGCGCAATATCCTGCAGCAGCGGGAACTTGACGCGGTTGGAGGTTTTCGCACGGTGCGTGCCGTTAAAGCCGATCATGATGCGGTCTAATGCCTGACGTTTCACAATCGCATCACGTAAGCGGGTCTGGAAGTCCTGATAACGCGCCCACAGGTCAAGGGTGTTATAGCGGATGTGGAAATCGTAGTTCACCTGCTGGCAGAAATAGCCCTCGGCATCCAGCGTAGCGAAGTCGGCGGTTTCGCGCTCATCACCGCCTGCGGTGTCGGTGGTGCTGGCAATAGTGCCAGTAACATCCATCCCGATTTTTTCCCCTTTCATCTCCCGCACCGGCAAGATATTGATGCGGGTCAGGAACGTGGAGGAATCCTGTACGCGGGTCATGATGGTCTGCGTGACAGACGGCTCTACGCTGAATTTTTTATCCAGATCGCCGGTATCGATGCCGTTTAGCTCGGCAATGCGGGACATAAAAGCATTAAATTTAAAACGAGTTTGCTTGCGCATTTTTATTCCTGTTTTTATTCGGTTTTATCGGGTGTTACTGGCTTAGCAATCGGTCATCACGTCCTGTGCACCATTGCCGCCGGTGGCGTCTGGCCGTGTCGGCTGGCTAAAGCTCTCGGTGTTCGAAAGCTGTGTTTTCAGCTCACTGAAAGCGCTGTTGCCGGTTTCCAGCTGCTGTCTGAAATCGGTAATCACTTCATTGAGGGCGTCAGTGGTCTGGGTATAACGCGCTTCCGCCTCCTGCAGTTGCTCGGCCACGGTCATCACTGCAGTTTCCATCTCAGCAAATCGCACATCATCGCCAGCCTGTTTGCGGGTAAACATCGCCTTAATACGGGCAGAGAATGAGGATTCCGGGTCAGCGGCTGGCTCAAAATCAAAATGGACTGCCAGCGGTGCGGAAAACTCGATGTTTTCATGGCGGCGGTTGAATTCCAGCATGTCAGTGCCAAGGCTGGCCGGGTCATCGGTAACGGCCAGCCCGATCAGGTAGGATTTGCCGGTCTTGGCAAAGTCGCGGCGGATCTCCATTGAGGTGAAAACCTTTTGGCCTGCGCCGACCATCGACACCAGATCGGCGGTTGGGTCAAGACTGGCATACAGCGCCCATTTGCCGTGTAACAGCGGTTCGCCCGGCTCGTCGATTTTCTCGGCTTTCAGCTCAACCACACCGCCGTAACGGCGGAAATAGCCATCCGGCAGAATCCCCTTGATGTGTTCCATGTTGATGCGAGCACCGAACACCTTCGGGCTGTAGCTCGCGGCCATTTGTTGAATATCCGTCGCGCCGATCTCGCGGCCGTCAACGGTGTCGCCTTCAACGCCGATGCGGAAAAACTTAGAAACTTTCTTTGCCATGTAAACGGCTCCGGTTGTGGTGGTTGGGTTCGGAGCTAGTTTCAGGGGAATGGCGTCGCGTCTCAACGCGTTGCGGTTGGAAGATCTAAGGCACAACAGGGACTTAAGGCGAGTTGCATCGGGCTTCCGTAGCCTTTGCAGCATGAACACGACACCGACGACAACCATCATCAGCGATCCGCGCCGACAAGCTGCCTTGCTCTACTGGCAGGGCTTCTCTGTGCGCCAAATTGCGGAAACGCTGAACGCCAAGGCACCGACCGTGCAGAGCTGGAAGCTGCGCGACAAATGGGACGATATCGCGCCCATTTCCCGCGTGGAACAAAGCATGGAAGCGCGGTTAATTCAGCTCATCATGAAAACGAAAAAGGAGGGGATCGACTTCAAAGAAATTGACCTGCTCGGCCGCCAGATTGAGCGGCTGGCGCGGGTCAATCGCTATTCCATGAGCGGCAACGAGGCGGATTTAAACCCAAATGTCGCCAACCGTAACAAAGGCGAACGTAAGCCCGTCGAGCGTAACCTGTTCAGTGAAGCGGCCATTGCCAAGCTTAACGATATTTTTCTGGGGGATTGTTTCGAATATCAACGCGGCTGGCACTGCGCGGGACTGCAACACCGCATCCGCAATATCCTGAAATCACGCCAGATCGGGGCAACCTTCTATTTTGCCCGTGAAGCGTTAATGGATGCGCTGACCACCGGCCGCAATCAGATTTTCCTGTCAGCCAGTAAGGCGCAGGCACATGTCTTCCGCAACTACATCATTGACTTTGCCCGGTTGGTCGACGTTGACCTGAAAGGCGATCCCATGGTGTTACCGAACGGGGCGCGCCTGATTTTTCTCGGCACCAACGTGCGTACCGCGCAGAGCTACACCGGCAACCTCTATCTGGATGAATATTTTTGGATCCCGAAATTTCAGGAGCTGCGCAAAGTCGCCAGCGGGATGTCACTGCACAAGAAATGGCGCACCACCTACTTTTCCACGCCGTCGAGTCTGGCGCACTCCGCTTACCCGTTCTGGTCGGGTGAACTGTTCAACAAGGGTCGCCGCAGCAAGAATGACCATATTCAGCTCGACCTCAGTCACCGTCACCTTGCCAAAGGCGTGCTGTGTGGAGATGGACAGTGGCGGCAGATTGTCACGGTAGAAGATGCGCTGACCGGCGGCTGTAACCTGTTTGACCTCAATCAGTTGTCTCTCGAATACGCACCCTCAGAGTATCAAAACTTGCTGATGTGCGAATTCGTGGACGATACCGCGTCTGTGTTCCCGTTCGCGGAGTTGCAGAGCTGCATGGTCGACACGCTGGAAGAGTGGGAGGACGTCAACCCCTACGCCGTGCGGCCGTTCGGCTATCGCCCGGTGTGGATTGGTTACGATCCGTCAGAGGCCAACGGCGGCGACAGCGCCGGGTGCGCGGTGATCGCGCCGCCTATGGTGGCCGGTGGCAAATTCCGCGTGCTTGAGCGCCACCAGTGGCAAGGCATGAACTTTGCCGATCAGGCCCAGAAAATCGCCGACCTCACGGAAAAATATTGCGTGGAATACATCGGTATTGATGCGACCACCGTCGGGCAAGGTGTTTTCCAGTTAGTGCGCGAATTCTTCCCGGCAGCGAGAGAAATCAAATACACCCCTGAAATCAAAACCGCCATGGTGCTGAAGGCAAAAGACACCATCGGGCGCGGCTGTCTGGAATACGACACCAGCCACACCGATATCACCGCCGCCTTTATGGCGATCCGCAAGACCATGACCGCCAGTGGCGCACGCTCCACCTATACCGCCAGCCGCAGCGAAGAAGCCAGCCACGCCGATGTCGCGTGGGCAATCATGCACGCCCTGTTAAACGAACCGCTCACCGCAGGCAGCGGCCTGAGTAAGCCTAACATTTTGGAGTTTTTCTGATGAGTAAGCGTAAAGGCCGCAAGGCATTAACTTCCCCGGCCCCTGCGGTGCAAGAGCAGGGCTTTGAAGCCTTCTCATTTGGTGAGCCGTCCGCCGTGCTGGATAAGCGGGAAATTCTGGATTACATCGAATGCACCGGTAACGGCAAATGGTACGAGCCGCCGATCAGCTTCGACGGGTTGGCACGCAGCGTGCGGGCCGCCGTTCACCACAGCTCGCCGATGTACGTTAAGCGCAATATCTTAGCGTCAACATTCATCCCGCACAGGCTGTTAAGCCAGCAGGAATTTAGCCGTTACGCGCTGGATTATCTGGTGTTCGGTAATGCTTATTTAGAACAGCGTAAAAACCAGATAGGCAAGCCGTTACACCTGAAATGTTCGCCCGCTAAATACACGCGCCGTGGTGTTAAACGTGACGTTTACTGGTTTGTGCAGGGCTGGAAAGAGGCGCACCCGTTCGCGCCGGGCAGTGTGTTTCATCTGATTGAACCGGATATCAACCAAGAATTGTATGGCCTGCCGGAATACCTCAGCGCACTAAACTCAGCTTGGCTGAATGAATCGGCGACATTGTTCCGCCTGAAATACTATAAAAACGGCGCTCACGCTGGCTATATCCTCTATGCAACCGACGCATCAATTAGCGCCAGTGATATGAATGCCTTAAAACGTGAACTCTCGCAGACTAAAGGCACCGGCAATTTCCGAAACGTGTTCATGTCAGCGCCAAACGGTAAACCGGACGGCATTAAAATTATCCCATTGAGTGAAGTCGCCACCAAAGACGACTTTTTCAACATTAAAAAAGCCAGCCGGGATGATCTGTTAAGCGCCCACAGGGTGCCGCCGCAGATGATGGGCATTATCCCTGATAACTCTGGTGGGTTCGGGGATGTGAAAAAAGCCGCGCAGGTGTTTGTACGTAACGAGCTAACGCCACTGCAAGAACGAATGAAAGAGGTCAACAACTGGATAGGTGAAGAGGTGATCCGTTTCTCGCCATACAAATTACCTGATGAATAAGATTATTATAAGTGCCGTCAATACGTTGGCGGCATTTTATTTTAAACATCGAGTTATCACCATGACTAACAATAGAATTAAGCTCCTATCAACTACTGATTATGAAGTTATTTTTGTATGCCAAGAGTTCTGGGGATTTCAATATCCCACTAGATTCTATATATGAAATACTTGCCCAATTATAAATACAGGTTGATAACACCAAAAGCCTTATCAATGGATAATCAGTTAAGTTTACTAGAACCTCATAATACTCAACCTTATCTTCATGACTTAACTTATCGTCAATCAACTTAACTAAAAGATAAAAGCGCCTCACTGTGGAATATATAGCATCGGAATCATCAACCCTATCAATTTCTTTCTCAATATCACCAGCACTCATTCTTTTTTCATTGCATGTGAAAACTATTTCCTCCAATAGAGCTACCGCTTCCGATGTTTTTCTAAACTCATCCATTCCTTTGATAGATTTTAATTTGAAATCCATAAATGAAGAACGCTGAGAATCAATCAAATTATAAAATCTCACCTCAAAATTCTTGAGATAATCAAGCTTTTCTTGCCGTTTGTTTTCTGCCAGAATGCTTATATTAGCTTCCCTTTGTAGGTTAATAGTTTTAACTAATAAGACTATTGATAGAAACGTTAATACGGGATTTATTACTCCACCAAGATAATCACCAAACTGTCCCCAGACCTCCGTGCTATTAGATATTTTATTTTCCATACCAAAATTAAAGTAGTAGCATAAAACCACTAAAATGATAAATAAAAATCCAATACACACTATTCTTTTCATTTCTAAACGATCTCATTAATGAAGTATTTAACAACCTCACCACTGGCCAATTTTAAATCTTTTACTTTTAATGTAATGTAGTTCCAGTGGTCCTTATTTAGCCCATTATTACTATGTAGGTTTGCAGTGATTTTCTTCTTAAACTCTAAGGGGACATACTTTAGTCCTTTAGCTAATCCAAACGCTGTTGTTTTATCATCACCTTTAACAATTAAACGCCCATTCCCAGTCATTGAATTAAACCTAGTAAATATAGCGACTATTTCATACTCTTTAACTCCCTCAGCAGTTTCAGTAATATGCTGTGCAGTTTTAGGGGTTAAAATAGCAATACACTTCCGATTCCCTCTTGGTTTATGATTGAGTTCTACATTAAAGCTACTCATGGAAGTTATCTTATGCATGTCAACTAAACCACGTCTTAAAACATCCAACAACTTATCCTCAATATTTTCTAGGCCATCAACTACTTCTTGTGCCATTGGACTAAGAGCATCGGGCTGGAGGAATAAAGACTCTGCTATGTAAAATGACATGACCTCACAAAAAACATCGTTGCCAATACGTCTTAACTTTCTTTTCAATAAAGGCTCAATTACTTCAATACAAAAGTTTTGCCCATACGAACTTTTAAAGCTTTGTTTCAATTGGGTACGAACATCATTAAGACTAGTCCGTCGCTCTGAGACTTCTTCTTTCAGAATTGCTTCAGCGAGAGTTGATACAACCCGAGATGTACCGGATAAGGTTTTCAAACCGTAATCCATGTCTACATCATTAGTTCCACTTTTGATAACTATATCAAAATTTATGTTCAATTTAACTCACCTGTTATTGTTATCTCCACTCTATGATTTAACCTGCCTCTCCCATTAATTTCAACATAATATTTGCGATTTATTGAGCTTGCGCGCAATGCTATCCCCGCCTCGCCTGCCCGCTTTGTGTGTCACTTTTCATGCACGCGCATGATCCGTCGCGATCCGCGCCCGTGCTGGCGCGGCGGGGCTAAAACTCACCCTGGATCATCATGCAAATTAATGCACCTAATGCATGCATGGGGCAATAATGTTAATGACTTTAATCTCGTGCTAATAATTCAGTTAGCAATACTTTAATTACGGCACTAAGTTCTGCTGTTTCACTACACGTAACCAAATTATCAGTGCGCTCCTCGATTTCTCTTGAGCTAAGGTCTTTCACACGGGCAAAATATGCCATCTGTCGCGCCCATTGTTGACCACTTGAAAGGGATTTGTTCATGTCTGATAACCTCGATTCATTTAATAAATTCACTGCAGAGATTTTCACCACTCTTCTCTCCACATTCCCAGTGCCTCAGTACATTTCCTATGAGAAATTTGATGCGAAACTGCCTGATGACTACTGGAGTAACATTAACTCGCCAGAAGCCAAGGCCGCGATGGAGCTTCGTAGTGTCGTCGAAGGCACATTCAAATTCTTGGAGGAAAATGGGTACATAATCCTGAATAGCGGACAGGATGGCTTTTCGAATATACGCCTAACCGAAAAGGCAATGGTCGCGCTCAACATGAAACCTGCGGCATTAGGAGGAGATGAAACAATGGGGGAACGTATTATGAGCGCAGTGAAGGAAGGAACCCCTGGAGTTCTGGCCGGAGCAGTCACCAACCTTCTTACTCTCGGGATCAATGTACTAACTCAATAGCTACATTGCCAATCAGCCATGCTGATATAGCATGGCTATCCTCCATCTCAAACAGCCTCTAAACATCGTCTCATACGGTAATATTAGCTAGCTGCTTGATCACCTCAGCTTTCTCTGGAGCGATGTTAGTTTTCATCTCCCCTGCCAGTTCTGAAATCCATATCAACGCAATGTCTTTATCCTTCTCTTGGCTCTCATAGCAAACCCCCAGACGGGCGATGAGTTCAATACGTTCCAAAACAACCATTTCTTCCACTGCTGGTAAATGCACCCTGTTCCTCCGATGCTTAATCACTGTATGCATATACAGTATTAACCATAAATTTTGCTTCCGCAACCAATTATTAGAAACCTGTCCAATCATTAACCGGTGCATATTGCATTGAAATATCACCAAATTTGACTTTAGCGCCACGCGCTAGCGCTTCCAGTTCCCAGCGCTGGGCAGCAATGTCGTGCAATGCCAAATCTGCCCGGATCCCCCCCAGCCGATCGCGCTCTGTCGGGGTCAATCTTGCTGATGGGGCCAGTTCTGGCACCTGATAAGGGTCAAAACTGCGCTGTGATTTCTTTATCTGCGACGGAATAGCCCGTATACGGCTCATAACAGACCGTGTAACGGTCATATCATTCCAGTCAATCGGTGTCTCCGGTGGGTGCTCCAGCACCGCCACAGCCTCTACAGGCTCACTATCCTGCGCATTTGTAGCGCCTTTGCTATCGGCCAACCCACAGTTATTGACAGGACTCCGAGGCGCGCCGGAGGCGCTTTGCAAAGTCAAAGGCTCAACGGCAACGGCTTTAGCGACAATGCGCCATTGCGTCGTGCGGGTTTCATAGATGCGATCTGCGCCAATATGCGGGGCATAAATCCCCGCAATTTTCTGGACTTCTTCGTCATAGGCGTTGAGTTCATCGGCAACCCTGCGGGCAACACGCACGGTCTGATCGTCGCGGGAAACGTTGGTTCCACCCTGAGCCAGAATGTAAGCGGCAAAATCACCGGCATCAGCGGCAGCGCGTACCGCTTCCACGCTGTCGTCAAACTCATCGGCCAAACTGATAGAACGAATTTTTCGGCATTCACGCCACGCGCCACGCGACGGCAGGCCAATGAATTGAAATTGAGGAATGCGCCACGTTGACGCCCACGCGGTGACAGCTGCAGCCGTTTCAGTCAACAGCTCGCCTGTTTCATGATCGCGCTCACCGTCCAGCGCGTAACCGTCGATATTCTTCGCGATGTATTTAGCGATATAGCCCGCCGCGCCGCCTTTGTTCAGGTGCTTGCAGTCGAAACGGTTTTTAGCTGCGCCGCGTTCGTCACCATCTTCGGCCATTGCATAGCGTCGCATGATGTCGATCACCGGCTGGCGTTGTTCTTTGGAGGTAAACAGCATCATATGCCAATGCGGCGTTGCATCGTGATGCGGCTCAACCACGCGTACGCCGTAGACCTGCAGCCCGTTGTCTTTAAAGGCCGTCCGAATATTACTAAACAAGTTCACAAGATAGCGCTGACCATCTTTTGGCGTGTACGCCTCTTCATCCCAATTGTGGTTAAACTGCACCTTCGGGCTGTTTTTACCTACGGTGCGTGTCGGGTGATATTTGGATGGCGTAGTGATAGTAATAAACATCCCTTTATCACCTTTTATCTCGGCAGCCTGTTGAACCCCAGCAACTATCGTCATTAGCTCCATGCGGCGGATCTCCGGGTTAGAGATACTCGCCATCACCTTGTCAATCAGGCTGAATCGTTCGCCGGTTTCGACGTTCTCCAGCTCGCGGCTGTTGAGGTAATCAAAGTTAGACTGACGGCGTGCTTTCACATCACGGATCGCCTGCTTGCTAGCATAGGACGACGCCCCACGGTTCACATTGCCGACGGCAATCAGCAACGCCTCCCGCCAGCGCGTGCGCTGGGCTTTTAACTGGCGTTCCCACCATTCCGCATCTACCAACCGGGACAGACTGGCGATCGCTGATCGGGCATCCAGTTTGCCCTTGCGGTATTTGTTCCAGTGCATCGGGGTGATATTGAAGGCGCGAACCATCGGCGCGGTAAGACCAAAAAAACAGGCTTGAGTACTATCTTCAAACAGCCCTGTATTGTCTCCGCCGTTGCTTTTAATGAATTCTTCAACGCGGCTTTCATAGATAGACAACAGTTGACCGGCCACGCGATCCGCAAGGCGTTTCAGCTCTTTGTCATCCATACCCGGTAAGCCAGAATAATTATCAATTTCCGCCATCCAGCGCGGTGAAGCCGCTAAGTTCATCCCATTCTTAGCGTTAACCGCCTCAATACGGGGCCATATGCGGCGCTCAAACTGGAACACAAGCCATTTATTGGCGTCATGCAGCCCTTTTGATTTCAGCAAGTAATCATGGCGTGACAGGAAAATGGCGCTAAGAAAGCGCGGCAGGGAATGGATATTGCGTAAAACAGCTTGCCCCTGAGCGTGTTCCTCACGGGTAAGCGGTCTTACCGGCCCAGCGATTGCCGGGCGCGGTGCGTTCCATGGGTAAGCGTATGCAGGGGCCGCTTGGCTCATTCGCAAACGCCAGCGTAAATGCTACTGCAAGCACTACGGTCATTCATTGCGGCAACCAGATCGAACTGGCGACCACCGCGAGAGGTCAAAGCCCAATCACGATAAGTTTCAATGCCGTGCGATTCCACGGTAATACACGCTATTCGGCGTTCTGCTTTTGCAGGGTCTTGAGTGGACGGGAAAAATGTCGAATTACCATGCCGCGAACATGCCGCAACCAGTTTTTCCCATTTAGCAACCCGGGCGATTTCCTCCGGCCAGCGGCTATATATCTCGGCAAGCTCTGATTTACGGGCATGAATACATGGCATACATCCAACCCGGCCGCATCCCTGTTCGTACAACGGGTTTGGTTTGATGTTGTGACGGCGTGCAAGTGCGAAAACGTCAGCATGTTTCCAGTCCAAGATAGACCTGTAGACACTCAAGCCCGGCGTATCGTCTGCGTCAGTTTCCCATGCGGGTAATCCTGCACGCTGAGGGGATTCTTCGGCACGAACACCTTGCCAGCTAATAACCTCGTCATATTCGTCCAGCAGAGGCGCAATAACCTGATCACGAATAGGATTATGTTTTAGTTCAAAGGTGCAAAAACGTGCTTTGGTTGAAGGAAACCGGCCTTTCCACATACAAAGGTCAAGAAACGGAATGCCCGTAGGGTGGAGGGTATTTAGGGCCAACTCGATAGTTTCGGCGGCTTGTTCATCTGTAAACCCACACTCAGTTACCAATGTTGTCGGCCAACGTTCAGCAATAAATTGGCGCTTACCTGCTATGCGATCTGAGAAGTCTGCTTTGACACGACGGATCGGCCCTAGCTTGCTTTCGAGATAATCTAAATACTCCATTGTTTGCGGGTGTTCATGACCAGTATCAGCAAACGCCGTCATAACATTAACCCCAGCCTCAAGCGCCAATAACCACTGGGCAAGACTATCCTTACCGCCAGAAACCGACACCACGTTGACGGTGTCGGCAGCAAAACAACGAGGATCAACCGGCATTGCGGGCCTCACAAGCCGAGAAAGCCTCTTGGCACAGATTGCCAATGCGACCGATTTCAGCGGCAAGTGAAGCAACGCTGGTTACGCTGGAATTACGCACACCATGATGAATAAGGCCATTCACAAGCTGATTAATTGTTGGGTAATAACCAATCGGCTCATAACGTTCTTGACCTTCACTTTTCCCCTTTTTTACTAACCTTCACCGTATTAAGAATGAATTGCAGGTTATCGCTAGTAACAACAAATTCAGAGCCAATTTTAATTTCCATATTATTTCCTTAATCGTAATTTTGGTTTTCTGGGCGGCGCATGAATTCTAAATCACTCAAATCGGCCGCAATAAAATGGCCTACCAGCAACGCCAGTAGACCGAGTAAAGTTAAATAACCCGTCATGCCTTCCCCGCAAAAAGATGGCTTTGCGCCTCTCGGCGTTGTTGGCAGCTCACGCATGTATCAACGCCGGGAACAGCAATACGGCGCGCGGGCGGAATCGGAGCATCACATTCTTCACAAACGAATGCAGAAGGCAGTGCTGAGGTTTTGCGGGCATTAGCGATTTGCGCCTCCAACACCTGCGCCTGATGTTCTTGTGCGTAATCCATCAAGTCAGCCATTAGTGCAGCTCCTGCGCTTGGTGTTCGATGGATTCAGCCTCTTGGCGTAGCAGCTCTACAGCCTCAATAGCTGTTAAGCCGTTCTTAGTGATATGGGCAGCCAAACGCACCAGACGAGCAGCCGCAAGATCGGCTTGGTTCTTACGCTCATCAATACGAACATTTAGCAACACAGCATCTAATGGCTGTGCGTAAAATTCTTTAATATCTTTTGTTGATTCAAGTTTCATAGATAATCCTTATTTCAGGCAAAGCGATGCCCGGCGGGTTAACGCCAAAATTACGCAATACGATTAATTAGTGTTTAATTCGCAATCATCATCACTGATAAATCGCGGTAAGGTTTTTGATAAATCAATTAGGTCATTCAGCGCCCACACGATTTGTTTACGCTCTGAATAACTCATTTCTGCAAATTTCATATTTACATGCCGCTCTTTCAATCCAGCATGAAAACAAACAGTTCTGCGGATATGCCCCGGTGACTTATCAAAAGCCTCTTGCGCCACGTTCTTTCTATGCGCGAACAGATCACGCTTAATCTGAGAAATGCGCTTAATGCCGATAGCTTTTTGGTCATCCGTTGCCAGTAACATATCAACCCCAATTAACGGCAGAACATACGGCGCAATAGTTGCGCAGGTTTTGCAGTAGACAGACCGCGCAGTAATGCAGCCTGATCGTGACGTGGCCGCCAGCGTTTACCGCCCGGCAGTTCAATAAAGCCGTTTTCAAAATGGCGCGATGGGCTTTGCTGCTTCAGCAGTGGTGCGATTGAGATAGGCACAGTGATCACCTCAACTTAAACCAGCAACTGCACTCAGCCCGCTGATCACATCAACGGTGGAGGCTAGCGCCGGGGTGGATTGGATACGATTTTGAACGGTCAGACCGATCAGAGACAAATGGCGGATCGCCGTGTTGACGCTTTCAAGCAGCGCACTTTTGCGGACTGGGGTTTTGTGGTCGCCCTGAACAGCAGCGGCAGCAATACTGCCAACGGCAGCCGTCGCCTGCAGCGCATACGTTGGGATGTTCCCGGCGCTGGCTTCGTTGACAGGCACGGACGGCATGCAGTTGATTTGTGCCAACAGTGCATCAAGCAGGCTTGAATCTTCTGTAGCGTCGGTAATCGCAAGCAATTCCGCACAAGTGAGCTGATGTGGCTGTCCCGGACTCAGCTTATTGCGCAATGTCTGGGCGTTTATGCCGACCTGTTTAGCGAGAGCCGTCACATTGTGACGAGCTGGAAACTGGCGACAGGCTTCATCAAAGTGCGAATGTTTAGAAACAGCGTAATCAAACATAGTTCACTCAAAGTTAATCTGACAGGATAACTACACGCTTAGTGAAATGTTGAATTCAGTCAAAGCTTGAACAGTCAAAGCGGCCATATTGATTTCAACCGCTCCAGATTTGTTCTGCTTCGGCTTGATAGGTAAACGGCCATCTTCAATCATGTGGCGGGCAGTGCCGATAGGAGTACCAGTAATGCGGCAATATTCAGCCAAAGGCAGATAAGGCACAGGAATCGCAATTGTAATGTTAGGACGCATAAGGCAAGATCCAAAGTTAATCAATAGTGCTCAATAGTCATCAATGTTGCTTCAATCAACATTGGCAATGCTACGACAGCCTAACGCAACATTGCAAGGATAAATTAACTTGACGTTACATATAGAGTTTGATCGAGGCGGAAAAGAGGTTATAGAGAGGATTGTTAAAGCGTATGGATTCACTACCCGCTTAGCTTTAGCTGAACACTTCGGCATAAGCAGTAGCAGCATGTCTATGCGTTATAAACGTGATTTCTTTCCTGCTGACATAGCAATTCGTTGCATGGCCGAAACCGGGGTGAAACTTGAATGGCTGGCGACCGGCAAAGGCAAAATGCATGATGATGGTCGATTAGATGTGTTAGAGCTGCCGAGCAAGAAACTTGTAGATGGTGAAGTGTTCGAAGCCGCTAATTTAGTGCTTGATAAAAACTTCTTTCCAGCACATCAACAACCCCCTATCAAGCCGGAAATAGTCTATGACGCCTCAAACCAATATGTAGTTGAGACTGAGTTCAAAGAGGTTTACGACGGGAAATGGCTTGTTAACATCGAAGGGAAAACGAATATCCGCGATCTGACTCGCATCCCAGTTAACAAAGTGCGGGTAACAGGTGCTGGTGTGCCTTTCGATTGCGGAATTGACGAGATCGGCATTTTGGGAAGAGTAATAAGTAAAATTGAGTACTTCTAAAACACATGGGCATTAAGAAGTTAGACAACGGCCAGTGGCAGCTTGACCTTTATCCTCTAGGGCGGGCTGCAGGTAAACGCATAAGAAAGAAGTTTGCCACTAAGGGTGAGGCGATGGCATTTGAACGCCACGCTTTAGATCCAGTTACAAGCAAACCTTGGCTAGGAGAAAAGACCGATAAACGGCCCCTCAAAGAGCTGATTGATACTTGGTATTCACTTCACGGAATCAGCCTCGATGATGGCGAAAGACGACAAACAGCCATGCATCATGCCTTTGAAAGCATGGGGCGGCCACTTGCTACAGAATTCAATGCCCTGTTGTTCACAAAGTACAGAAAAGCGCGACTAGAGGGTAAATATCCGCGAACCAATCGTGTGCAGCAAGTCTCTCATCGAACGATGAATTTAGAGTTTGCCTACTTTCGCGCAATGTTCAATGAATTAAAGCGGTTAGGGCATTGGAAAGGGGAAAATCCCATTGAAAATGTCACTGAATTTAAAATTGATGAATCAGAAATGGCATTTCTATCTCAGGATGAGATTCAACGCCTACTGACCGAGTGTGAAAATAGCTCATCTCGCGATTTATCTATCGTGGTTGAAATTGCGCTTAGTACAGGCGCGCGATGGTCAGAAGCCGAAGAGTTGCGGCGTTCACAGGTAACTAAACACAGAATCACATTCACCAAAACAAAATCTGGCAAAAATAGAACTGTGCCAATCAGTGAAACTCTTTACGCGAAAATCCCTAAAAATAGCGGCACACTATTCAGTTCATGCTATTCAGCATTCCGTTCTGCCATTAAGCGGACTGGGGTAGAGCTTCCTGATGGTCAATTGACGCACGTTTTAAGACATACTTTCGCTTCGCATTTTATGATGAACGGCGGAAATATTCTAGTGCTCCAAAAAATACTCGGGCATAGCGATATAAAAACAACAATGCGCTATGCACACTTTTCACCAGATCATCTCAGTGATGCTGTAAGACTAAATCCATTAGCTAAAGGAATTATCAGTGAGTAATAGAATCCACCACATGGAAGAAAGAAATAGAAACCTATTTAAAAAAACAATATTTGTAATAATTTTAATTTCCATTTTACCAATATCTTTGTATTTTTATAAATTTCACAGCGGCCTCTCAAGCAACCCTACAGACTGGGCCAGTTTCGGATCATACATAGGTGGTATTCTTGGACCTATTTTTTCCGGCCTCAGCCTTTTAGTACTATCGGTAACATTTTATCATTCGAAAGAAAGTGACATTAAGCAAATAGCATTGACTATTGCGGAACAAAACCTTAATAAGATATTGGAAATATCAAAAACATTAAAAGAAAGTATAAGTTCTAAAAATTACTATTCGACTATGATTGGCGATTCAGATTTTAATAATTATATGAATAGAATAGAGGGCCACTTAGCCACGTATATAGCTACACGCCACTATAAAACTGAGGAAGAATACTGGCATCAGTATAAGTTTTATTTCAAATCAACAAAAATAGACCTGAGTGATGAACTGAATTTACTTTTAGAGGCATACCAAATATTAGATAACTCCGAAATTGGAGAAAAACCTATTCTTCGTTCCACTTTCAACTCAACGGTTTCTAAAGAAATGCGTTTCTTACTATGCTTGTATGGTCTTAATAATGACGATGAATTTGAAGAGTTATGCTCTAAATGGAGTGGGTTTAAAACAATACCATGGGAGATAAACTATCCTGATGAAACCGAGCAGAATGCCTCAAAACTGCCTCAACAGAACGGGAACCCTGAGTAAACATGATTAACATTGAGTACTTAACGCATTGATTTATAATGTAAACCATTGTTTTTCAATACCCTATCAAGGGTCTCATAATCGCTTGGTCACTGGTTCAAGTCCAGTAGGGGCCACCAAATTTTAGCTGATATAACAGCACATTAAGCCACTTCACACGAAGTGGCTTTTTTGTTGCCCTGATTTTCATGGCGATGAAATAGCGATAGCTTAATCAGGCACCACCGTTCTGCCGCTGGTGAGCCAGCTGTTCGGCACGCAGCAGGATTTCCTGCAGGTCGTCTTCGTCGATATCAAACAGTTCACCCTGCATTAGTGCCTCATGCAAGTCGGCGCGGGTAATGGACACCGCATCGATCGGCAGATTGGCTGGCTTGGCCTCGGCCGAGGCCAGAGGGTGCGGGTAGCGTCGTCCGGCCAGGTTATTGAAGATAATCGCCAGCAGCGCCAATAACACCGAGTTCAACAATACCGGATACAGCACGAAGCTATAGCCCAGTTGATGAATGCCCGGCCCACCGAGGATCGCAGTCAGCGCGACCGCGCCGCCAGGAGGATGCAGGCAACGCAGTTTAAACATTAACCCAATCGCCAATGCCGCTGCCACTCCACAGGCCAGGCCGGGATCGGCTATCAGCAGGCTGGTGCTGACCCCCACCGCTGCGGCCGACATATTGCCCCCGACGATGGACCATGGCTGCGCCAGCGGACTGTTCGGCACGCCAAAAAGCAGCACGGCGGAAGCCCCCATCGGCGCAATAAACCACAGGTTCACTTCGCCCAGAACAAAATGGCTGATCCAACCGGAAATCATCAGCCCCAATCCGGCGCCAACGCTGGAAAGCAATATCTCTTTTTTGCTTACGGCTAAGGGATGCGGCCACAAACGAGCACACCCTAGTTTCAAACTCTCTATCCACTGCTTCTTCATGTTACTTCGCGCTGCCAAAACCAACTTAATAGCAACAAATATATCACAACGTCGGCAGCCACCGCCCGCAGTGCGGGTCGCCGTTGAAATAACTTTCCGCTAACAGATTGATCTTTAGCCACTGCTCGGCAATTATCAAAGTTCGCATCCCTTTGCCTTGAGGAAAACCCAATGTCTCAGCCGATTGCCGAACTCTATACCGATGCCGAATTTTTCAGCCCCTATGCCATGTCGGCGTTTATTACCCTGACGGAGAAAGGCATTCCCTTTACCGTTAAACCGGTCGACCTGTCACAGGGAGAAAACAAAGCGGCAACCTATGCAGCGCTGTCATTGACACGCAGAGTCCCTGCGCTGGTGATCGGTGAGTTTCAACTCTCGGAGTCCTCGGCCATTGATGAATATCTCGATGAGATCCACCCGGCTCACCCGGTGTATCCGCGCGACGTTAAACAACGCGCCAAGGCCCGGGAAGTCCAGGCATGGCTACGCAGCGATCTGCAGAACCTTCGCGCCGAACGCTCGACCGAGGCCGTTTTCGGCAAGGGCAAGTTTCCCCCGCTGTCCGCCGCCGCACAGGCTGACGCCAACAAGCTGATCGCCGCCGTCGAAAAAATGCTGAGCCACGGCCAGGATAATTTGTTCAGGGAATGGTGCATTGCCGATACCGATCTGGCATTGATGCTCAATCGGCTGGTGATACACGGTGATGCGGTGCCGGAAAACATTCGCCACTATGCGCAGAAACAGTGGCAACGTCCTTCGGTGCAGGCCTGGTTGGCACTGCCGGAGAAAATGCGCGGCTAAAAAAACCGGCGGCCACGACGCCGCCGTTCTCAATTATCGAGAAACAACATCACTTCTTGAGGGAAGGCAATTCACCATCCAGAGGGCAGATAGCCGAACAGCGACGCAATGGCATACACCGCACTGCCCAAGTACAGCAATACGATACTGATCTGCAACAACGGGTGGGTGATCCAGCTGCACTGCCAACGTGGCGTCTGGTCACCGTGCTTGCGCGCCCCGCGCAGGATTAGCATCGGCATAATCGACAGGATCACCCCGCTGAATACCCCGGCGAAATACAGTGCGTTAACGAATGACACCAGTCCGCTGTAAGCCAGCGCGAACGGCGGCAATACCACCAGCATCAGCACGCCGAAACGGCGCAGCGGCTGTTCGTCATTACCCAGTCTGAACTGGTCGAAAATATTGGTCAGGAAGCTGCCGCCCAGCCCCCAGTAAGAAGTCAACATCGCGCACAGGGCAAAGATGTTGGCGGAGAAGAACGCCCATTGCCCCAACGCCTGGCCCCATGAAATGGTCGCCACATCAGTGATGCCATCCAATCCACTGAGAGCAATGACCGACATCGGCACCGCCGCCAGCAACACAAAGGTCACCGCCATACCGACCATAATCGCCTTGGGCAGTTGCTCTGGTTTGTCCGAAAAACCGCGCGCCATTTCCGGCACGATATACTGCGCCGAGAAGCAGAACACCACCACGTTGAAGACCGGCACCATAAAGCGCCAGTCACCGTCCAGCAGGTTGCGCATCTGAGTGGTGTCTTTGAGCAGCGTGGCGGCCACCAGCGCGGTCAGCATCACCACCATGCCAATGCTGATAAACTTTTCGCCACGGCCAATCGCCTTCAGCCCCAGGTACAACACCCCCGCCGCCGGCACGAAAAACAGCAGGCTACCGATCGCCGGTGAGATACCAAACAGGGACTGCAGCAGTTTACCGCTGCCGGTCATATAGGCGGTCAGCGCCCCGACGCTGTTGACGCAGACCGAAGCAAACATCAGCCAGGCACCGATACCACCGACATAACGTTTCGCCAGCCCGCTTAATTGCAAGTGAGCACGGGTGCGCAGAGTGGATTCGGCGACGTAAAGCATGGTGATAGTGGTCAGGCTGCCCACCAGCACCAGCCAGAACAACAGCGGTAAAAAACCGGCCTTGCTGGAAGCGTAAGCGATAGACAGCACGCCGGCGCCAATGTTGGTGCCGACAATCATCGCCACCCCTTCGAGAAAACTCAGTGATTTGGTGGGTGCAGGCTTTCGCACCCCGGCGCTAAGCGCCGGAGGAATATAGGTATTATCAGAAGACATGCAGCATCCTTTGTCTCCCGGCGGTGCGAGCCACCGGGAGAGGTTAATTTCCCAGTGGTTAACAGCTCACATCGATACACAGGTATTTCAACTCCAGATATTCTTCAATCCCGTAACGCGATCCTTCACGCCCGAGCCCTGATTGTTTCACGCCACCAAACGGCGCGACCTCGTTGGAAATCAGCCCGGTATTGATGCCGACCATGCCGTATTCCAACGCTTCCGGGACACGCCACTGGCGCGAGGCGTTCTGCGTGAACAGGTAAGCGGCCAGGCCGAATTCGGTGTCGTTGGCCATGGCGATGGCTTCCGCCTCATCATGGAAACGGAACAACGGCGCTACCGGGCCAAAGGTTTCTTCTTTGGCGAAACGCATTTTCTGCGTCACGCCGGTCACTACCGTGGGCTGGAAGAAGGTACGTCCCAGCACGTGTGGCTGACCGCCGATAGCGATCTGCGCACCTTTGATCAACGCATCGTCGATGTGGCTCTGCACTTTTTCCACCGCGTCCTGGTCGATTAGCGGGCCCTGAGTGGTCCCTTCCTGGCTGCCGTCGCCGACTTTCAGTTGCTCGACCGCCGCCACCAGCTTGTCCACCAGACGGTCATAGATGCCGTCCTGCACGTAGATGCGGTTGGCGCAGACGCAGGTCTGGCCGCTGTTGCGGAATTTGGAGGCCATAATGCCGGCGACTGCCGCGTCCAGGTTGGCGTCGTCGAACACGATCACCGGCGCATTGCCGCCCAGTTCCAGCGACAGTTTTTTGATGGTTGGTGCGCACTGCGCCATCAGGATCCGGCCGACCTCGGTCGAACCGGTAAAACTCAGTTTGCGCACCACCGGGCTGTCGCACAGCACCTTGCCCACCTGAGCGGCATCACCGGTGACAATCTGCAATACGCCAGCAGGAATGCCGGCATCCTGTGCCAGCTTGCCTAACGCCAGCGCGGTCAGCGGCGTTTGTTCGGCCGGTTTAACGATAATCGCGCAGCCTGCCGCCAGCGCCGGCGCGACCTTGCGGGTGATCATCGCCGCCGGGAAGTTCCACGGGGTGATCGCCGCACAAACACCAATCGGTTGCTTGACCACCACCAGGCGCTGTGAGGCCAGCGGTGCCTGCAATACCGCACCGTCGACCCGTTTGGCCTCTTCGGCAAACCAGGTGATAAACGAAGCGGCATAGGCCACTTCACCACGCGCTTCCGCCAATGACTTGCCCTGTTCAGCGGTCATCAACTGCGCCAAATCTTCCTGGGCCGCCATTATCTTATCGGCCCAGGCCAACAGCAGTGTGGAACGTTGTTTGGCAGTCAGTTGCTTCCAGCCTTGCTGCGCCACCTGCGCCGCGTTAATCGCCTGCTGGGTTTCTTCGCCGCTGACCAGCGGAATACTGGCCAACTCGACGCCGGTCGCCGGGTTGATCACCGCCTCACGCTTGCCGCTCAGCGCATCGCACCATTCACCGTTAATCAGGCACTGGCTACGCAGCAGCTCGGGATTATTCAATTTCATTGCCGATCACTCCTTATTGGGCCAGCGCGCGGGAAAGAATGCCCAGCGCCTTGGTGAACTGGTCTTCCGGAATGGTCAGCGGATACAGGAAACGGATCACGTTGCCGTTGACGCCGCAGCTCAGCAACAGCAGGCCCTCTGCCAGCGCTTTTTGCTGTACCTGACGGGTAATCTCCGCCGAAGGCTTGCCGGTCGCCGGATCGTTGAACTCCACTGCCACCATCGAACCTTGCGCGCGGATATCCACGATCGCCTTGCTGGTCTGGCGCGCCTGCTGCAGCACCTCTACCAGATGCTGCCCCAGGCGCTGCGAACGCTGGCACAGTTGCTCTTCTTCAATCACTTCCAACACCGCCAACGCTGCCGCCACCGCCAGCGGGTTACCGGCATAGGTGCCACCCAGCCCACCCGGTGCCGGGGCATCCATCACTTCGGCACGCCCGGCCACCGCCGACAGCGGCATACCGCCCGCCAGGCTTTTCGCCATGGTGATTAGATCGGGTTTCACGCTGTAATGATCCATGGCGAACAGCTTGCCGGTACGGGCAAAACCGGTTTGCACTTCGTCAGCAATCAGCAGAATGCCGTGCTCGTCACACAGCGTGCGCAGCGCTTGCATAAACTCGGCCGGTGCGATGTTGAAACCACCCTCACCCTGCACCGGCTCCAGCACGATGGCCGCAACCTGCTTGGGATCGATATCCGCTTTAAAGATACGTTCCAGGCTGTTCATCGCGTCTTCGGTGGTCACGCCGTACAGCGCATTTGGGTACTGACCGTGGAACACCGAACCAGGGAATGGCCCGAAGCCCAGTTTGTAAGGAGCCACTTTGCCGGTCAGCGCCATGGTCATATAGGTACGGCCGTGGAAACCGCCGCCAAAGGTGATAAGACCTGGACGACCGGTATGAGCACGGGCAATTTTGACCGCGTTCTCTACCGCTTCGGCACCGGTGGTGAAGAATGCGGTTTTACATGGGCCTTCAATTGGCGCGCTCTGGTTAATGCGTTCCGCCAACGTGACGTAGCTTTCGTAAGGAACAATTTGGTAAGCGGTGTGGGTGAAGGCCTTCAGTTGCTTTTCAATCGCGGCGATCACCTTCGGGTGACAGTGTCCGGTATTTAATACGGCAATACCAGAGGCGAAATCGATGACTTCATTACCTTCGACATCCCACAGCGTGGCGTTCTCTGCACGCTCTGCGTAAAAACCACACATCACGCCTACCCCACGCGGGGTGGCATCCTGACGACGTTGATTCAATTCTGCGTTTTTCATGTTGTTCTCTCCGGTCGATGAGCGATGCCAGTTGTACGTTTCGTTCACATTCGTGAAACAATGGCGTTTATTTACACAGGATGTGGCCCTATAATCGAGAGCCAGTTACGATTAATTGAGGGATCCAATTGCGCTCACTGAGTGGTGACCTGTTATTGCAGCGTCTCGGCGAACAGCCCGATGATAAGCTGCATAAACGGCTCTATAATGCGATCCGTACCAGCATTCTGGACGGTAGCCTGCCGCCCTCCAGCCGCCTGCCCGCCTCACGCGATTTAGCGCAGGAGCTTAGCCTTTCACGTAACACGGTTTTAACCGTTTATGAACAATTGCTGGCAGAAGGATATGTTCTGGCGCGCGCAGGAAGTGGCACATTCGTCGCCGAAACCGTGCCAGATAGTTGTTTATCCACTGCCAGCGCCCCGGCAGGCAGTGATGGGGTGCAACGAGGTATTGAACTGTCAGAGCGCGGCGCCGCTCTGTTGCATCACGCCAGCGCCAGTCCCAAACAATGGGGCGCGTTTATCCCCGGCGTGCCCGATGTTAATGCCTTCCCTCATCAGTTATTCAGCAAGATCCAGGCACGCATTAGCCGTCGCCCAGCCCCGCAGAAACTGACCTACAGCAACCAGGGCGGCAGTCCGGAACTGCAACATGCGCTGGTGGATTATCTGCGCGTAGCGCGTTCGGTACGCTGTTCGCCGGAGCAGATTCTGATTACCGAGGGCATCCATCAGGCGATAGATCTGGTGACGCGGCTGCTGTGTAATCCGGGCGACGATGCCTGGATTGAAGAACCGGGCTATTGGGGGATCCGCAATATCCTGCGAATGAACGACGTGAATATCTGCCCACTGGAAGTTGATGAGGCCGGCATGGTGCCGCCGGAGCAGCCCAGCGGCGCACCACGGTTGATATTTGTCACCCCGTCGCACCAATATCCACTGGGATCGGTGATGAGCCTGGCGCGGCGACAACGCTTGCTGGCACTGGCACGCAACGGCGGCAGCTGGATCGTTGAGGATGACTACGACAGTGAATTCCGCTTTTCTGGCCAGCCGATCCCGGCATTGCAGGGGCTGGAAGCCGATGCACCGGTGATCTATATCGGCACCTTCAGTAAAACGCTGTACCCGGCGCTACGGCTGGGCTACGTGGTGTTGCCAAAGCCGCTGGTCGTGGCGTTGAAAACCGCCCATGCCGAGCTGTACCGCGGCGGTCATCTGCTGATCCAGACCGCATTGGCGCAGTTTATTCAGGAAGGCCATTACACCGCGCATATTCGCCGCATGCGGCTGCTGTATGCCCGCCGCCGGGCGTTTCTGACCGCATTGATCGAGCAGCATCTGGGCAAGCAGGCGTTGAGCGAGTTCAACAACAACGCCGGCCTGCACCTGATCCTAAACCTGCCTGACGAGGCGGACGACGTGGCTATCGCCGCCGCTGCCAACGAACGCGGCGTGCTGGTGCGGCCGCTGTCGCGCTACTACATGCTGCCCAACCATCGCCGTGGTCTGCTGATGGGGTTTGCCTGCGTGCCAGAAGAACAAATGGCCGCCGCCTTTACCCTGCTGCTGGAATGCATCCGTCCCTGAGCGCTGTTTTCCATCAAAGGCTCTGCAATTGCCACCCTTCCTGCCGCCATTGCAAACGGTGAGTTAATTTCAGCGCCTGCAAAAACGCTTCATCATGGGAGACCACTAGCATCGCGCCGGGAAAACTGGCCAATGCGGCCTCAATCGCCAGTGACGATGCCAGATCCAGGTGGTTGGTCGGCTCATCCAGCAGCAGCAACTGCGCCGGTTCCTGCCGCCACAGCATGCAGGCCAGCGCCGCTTTCAGCCGTTCCCCTCCACTCAGCGCCGCCAGGGGCAACAGTACGCGCTCGGCGTTTAGCTGCAACTGTGCCAACTGGCTGCGCATCCTGCCCTCATTTAGCGGCGAATCCTGCAGGCCAAGGTGCTCAACCACCGAGAGCGACAGATTGAGCTGCGAAAGATTTTGATCGAGATAAGCCGTCGGTAGCAAGCAATGGCAACGACCGGCTTTGGCGGCCAACTGCCCGAGGATCACCTTCAGCAAGGTCGTTTTACCGCAGCCGTTCGGGCCGGTTAACGCCACGCGCATCGGGCCATCGATGCGTAAATCCAGCGGCGGCATTGTGATAAAGGGCAGTTGCAGTTGTTCCAGCACCAATACCTGTTTGCCCGCCGCCACTGTACTGCCTGGCAGAGTCAACATCACCGGGCTGTCTTCCTCGACCCGCTGCCAGGCTTCACGCACTGCAGCATCGAGGGAGCCTTTCTGCTCCTGATGCTGCTTGCGCAGCGTACCCAAACTCTCTTTGGCCGCCGCCTTGTAGGCCACGCGTTCAAAGGAGGCAATATTCAGCGTATCGACGGTTTTCAGCGTCTGCGCAGAGCGCCGTTGGCTGATGTCATGTTCTTTCTGCTGCCGGGCGCGGGTGCGTCGACGTTCCTGACGCGCATGTTCCAGTCCGGCACGCGCAGCCTGCTGCTCCAGATCACGCTGGTGACGATAATCATCATAATTACCGCCGTAGCTGTGCAGTGCGCCGGGCGTCAGTTCGACAATGCGCTGCATACGCGCCAGCAGTTGTCGATCGTGGCTGGCAACCAGCAAGCCGCCACGCCAGTTTTCTAACTGCTGATACAGCCAGTCGCGGGCGCGGGTATCAAGGTGGTTGGTCGGTTCGTCCAGTAGCAGGAAGTCCGCGCCACCAAGCATCGCCCCGCACAGGGCGGCACGCATCCGTTCACCGCCGCTCAAATCGCTCGCCGGCCGTTGCGGATCGAACGGCGGCAATCCGGCTGAGGTAAAAGCGGCCTGCAGACGATCGCTGAGATCCCATTGCCCTTCCAGACGATCGATATCGTCCGCCTGCGGTCGTCCCTGCTCAAGACGGGCCAACGCGGCAAAGGTCTCGCCGTAGCCGAGCAACTGCGCCAGCGTGGTCCGCGGTGCGAGATCCGGCTGCTGCGCCACGTAGGTCAGTGAAGCATGGGATTCAACATGGCCGTTACCCGGCAAGTCCAGCCCGGCAATCAGCCGCAGCAGACGCGTTTTGCCGACGCCGTTGCGCCCAACCAGGCCGCAGCGTTGTTGATCGAAAGTCAGATCCAATGGGCCGAACAGCGTTTCGCCGTCAGCAAACTGGCAGGTCAGTTGATGTAAAACAAGATGAGGGGACTGCGCAAAATGAGCCATAAGCACTCCTGAATGAGATCAAAACATCCCCACAAGGCACCGATGTGCGCAACGTGGGACAAGATATCAGCAGGCGTGTGTGTTCATTTTCGGTAATGGCTCCGCAGAGAGAAGGTATTTCAACGCGCAAATGCTAACCGATTTGCTGTTCACGATGCAAACAGCAATAAAGATTCATGACATCTATCACATTCAGCGCAATGCAGATTCCCAACCGCAGTGAAGACGGCTAGATTTATCTCATCCGACCACTTGGTCGTACATAATAATAACGATGAAAGACGCGATGGAGACTGCAATGAGCAATTACCCACACCTGCTGGCGCCGCTGGATCTCGGCTTCACTACCCTGAAAAATCGGGTGCTGATGGGATCGATGCACACCGGCCTGGAAGAACTGCCCAATGGCCCCGAGCGCATGGCCGCTTTCTATGCCGAACGCGCGGCGGCCGGTGTAGCGCTAATCGTCACCGGCGGGATCGCCCCCAATGAAAAGGGCGTGGTGTATCGCGGCGGCTCCACCCTCAGTCAACCACAGCAGGTTAGCCACCACCGCATCGTCACCGAGGCCGTTCATCAGGCCGGCGGTAAAATTGCGCTGCAGATCCTGCATGCCGGTCGCTACAGTTATCAGCCGCAGCCGGTCGCCCCCTCCGCGCTGCAGACACCGATCAATCCCTTCGCTCCCACTGCGCTGAGCGAGGCGGAGATCGTGCAGACCATCGCCGACTTCGCCCAGTGTGCGGCACTGGCGCAGCAGGCCGGTTACGATGGCGTCGAGGTGATGGGTTCCGAAGGTTATCTGATCAACCAATTTCTGGTGTCGCGCACCAACCAGCGCGACGACCGATGGGGCGGCAGCTTCAGCAACCGCATGCGTTTTGCCGTGGAGATCGTCCGGGCGGTGCGGCAGGCGGTCGGCAGCGATTTCATTCTGATTTACCGCCTTTCGATGCTGGATCTGGTGGAAGACGGTTCCAGCTGGCAGGAGATCGAACAGTTGGCGCTGGCAGTTGAGCAGGCGGGTGCGACCATCATCAACACCGGTATCGGCTGGCATGAGGCGCGTATCCCGACCATCGCTACCATGGTGCCACGTGCCGGTTTCAGCTGGGTAACCCGTAAGCTGATGGGCAAAGTGCGCATTCCGCTGATCACCACCAACCGCATTAACGATCCGGCCGTTGCCGAGCAGGTGCTGGCAGACGGCTGCGCCGATATGGTGTCGATGGCCCGTCCGTTCCTGGCCGACGCCGCCTTTGTGCAAAAGGCCGCCGAAGGCCGCGCCGACGAAATCAATACCTGTATTGGCTGTAACCAGGCCTGCCTCGACCAGATTTTTGAAGGCAAACTCACCTCTTGCCTGGTTAACCCACGCGCCTGCCGCGAAACCGAAATGCCACTGGTTCCGGCAGAAAAACCGAAGAAACTGGCGGTGATCGGCGCCGGGCCAGCCGGGCTGGCCTTTGCCACCACCGCCGCCAGCCGCGGCCACCGGGTGACGCTGTTCGACGCTGCCGACCAGATTGGCGGCCAGTTCAATATTGCCAAACAGATCCCCGGCAAAGAGGAATTTCATGAAACCCTGCGCTACTTCCGCCGCCAATTGGCGCTGCTGGAGGTGACGCTGAAACTGGGTACCTGGGTGACGGCGGCCGATCTGGCAGAATTTGACGAAGTGATCCTCGCCTGCGGCATCGTGCCACGTACCCCGGAGATCCCTGGCATCGATAACGCCAGAGTCTTGACCTATCTGGACGTGCTGCGCGACAAAAAACCGGTCGGCCAGCGGGTAGCGATTATCGGGGCCGGCGGTATCGGCTTCGACACCGCCGAGTACCTCAGCCAGCACGGCGTGTCGAGCAGCCTGGATCAGGCGGAGTTTAACCGTGAATGGGGCATCGACAACCAGCTTAACCATCGCGGCGGTCTGGCAGCCGAAGGGCCTGTGGCGACGCACGCGGCTCGGCAGATTTATCTGCTGCAACGCAAGACCAGCAAAGTGGGTGAAGGCCTGGGGAAAACCACCGGTTGGATCCACCGCACCAGTCTGGCGATGCGCGGCGTAAAAATGCTCAACAGCGTGAATTATCAACGCATTGATGACGAAGGCCTGCATATTTCACGAGCCGAACAGGAAAGTTGCCTGCCGGTAGACACGGTGATTATCTGCGCCGGGCAGGAACCGCGCCGCGAGCTGCAACAGCCGCTGCTGGAGATGGGCAAAACGGTGCATTTGATCGGCGGAGCGGACGTGGCCGCCGAGCTGGATGCCCGCCGCGCTATCGATCAGGGCACGCGGTTGGCGATGGCTCTGTAAAAAATTGCCACTATAGTGGCAAAAAACACCTATATATGACCTTAATTGCTATAATAGTAGCAATTAAGGTTGTCATAGGTGCACCATGATTTCCCTACATACTCCCTACGATACGCAACTCGCCCTGCAGGATTACCTGAAGCAATTGCGTAAACGCCGTAAATTATCAGTCGCCGCCTTGGCTAAAATTTCTGGCGTCCCTAATAGTACCATCCGTAAGTTTGAAGCCGACGGCAATATCTCATTGCGTCAGTTCCTGATGCTCTATGACGCTCTTGGTGATCTGAATGAACTTCATCAACTGACCAGAACCCGCAATAGACCGCAAACTATTGAGGAGGTATTGAAAAATGCTTGATATTCCTCTGCTGGTAAAACGTCGCCTGAGCGATGGCAATGTACAAAATGTGGGGCAACTGGCAGAAAATGCCACCGGTGTTTATTTCCGTTACGACGAAAGCTATTTAGCCTCGCATCAGAGTTCACTTTCCCCCTTCAATTTGCCCTGGGATAACTTTTTGCATCAGGCACCAAAACAGCCGCATTACGGGTTAGAGGGCGTTTTTGCCGATAGCCTGCCGGACGGTTGGGGGCTTTATTTGATGGACCGTGTATTTCGACAAAATGGCTACAATCCCAGAACAATTAGCGTATTGGAAAGGTTGGCCTTCACCGGTGAACGTGGGTTTGGTGCTTTGTTTTATGAGCCTGACTTGCCATTATCCCGTCAGGAGAACAATCAAGATTTAACCTTGATAACACTGGGGAATGAGGCCGTTAAGGAGTTTGAAGGGACGGAGTCACACCTGATTGCTCATTTGATGGCTGCCGGGGGATCGGGGGGCGCGCGGCCAAAATTAAGCGTCACTCGCTTAGCTGATGGTACTTTTTCTAGCCAACAGGATGCTGTCGGCAAGAAGCTTTTGGTAAAGCTAACCTCCGAGAAATTTGCCCTTGGGCATCGTGAAAGCCAGATCGAATACGTTTATATGATGATGGCGCGGCAAGCCGGTATTGAAGTCGCAGACTTTACTTTGATCGATATTGGCAAAGACCGTCATTGGCTTGAGCAAGAACGCTTTGACTGCGTGGGTGACCATGGCCGTCGGCACATGATTTCTGCCAGCGGATTATTGGATGCCCCTTTTCGTGAGCCTTCATTGGATTATGTCGATCTGATTAAAGCGACCCGAATACTCTGCGGTGTGGAAGAAGCCAGAAAATTACTACGCCGAGCCCTGTTCAATTATCTGACGGTAAATCAGGACGACCACGCCAAAAACTTTGCTTTTCTGGCGGATGATCAAGACAACTGGCGGCTATCCCCCTGTTATGACATCGTTTATAGCCCTTCGCCTTATGGTCAGCATATGACGGCTTTTAACGGTAACGGTTCGAAAATCACCGCATCAGCAATGACGATGATGGCCGGGCAGGCCGGTTTGGCCAACGCCAAGGCCGTAATGAATGTGGCCGAAGAAATTTACAGCGTGGTAAGCTATTTCCAACAACAGGCTAATACGGTCGGGTTACCAACCGCATTAGCCAAAGAGATTCAACGAGATATTGATGGGAAATGGCTGGCTCTACGCTCCGCCAATCAGTAACGTGCGCCGGATTTCACCGCTTTGAGGATCACGAACTTCTTGTTGGATGCGATCAGGGTGCAGTTACCGAACAAACGCTTCAGCTTCTGGTGGTAATCCAGATGGCGGTTGCCGACGATGCGCAGCTCGCCGCCCACCTGCAGGCAACGCTTGGCGTCGCAGAACATCTGCCAGGCGGTATGATCGGTGATCGCATGCTGCTGGTGGAACGGTGGGTTACACAGCACCGCCTGCACGCTTTCACGCTCAATCCCCGCCAGCGAGTTGTTCACTTCAAACTGGCAACGATCCATATCCTGCGGCAGGTTATGCTCCACGTTCAGTTCACTGGAGGCCACCGCCATATAGGACTCATCAACAAAGCTCACCTGCGCTTGCGGGTTCTGCATCAATGCGGCCATGCCGATGACACCGTTACCGCAGCCCAGATCGATAATGTGGCCTTCAATGTCATGCGGCAGATGATCCAGGAACAGGCGTGCGCCAATATCCAGGTTGCTGCGTGAGAACACGTTGGCATGGTTGTGGATCACCCAATCGGTGCCGTCCAGCACCCAGTTGGTGGTTACCGGCGCTGCCGGTGGCACGATGTCTGCGACTTCACAGTGGATCAACCGCGCTTTCTTCCATGCCAGGCTGGTGCGAGTGGGGCCGAGCACCTTTTCAAACAGCTGCATGGTAGAGGTATGCACGTCGCGCGCTTTGGCCCCGGCGATGATCACCGTGTCCGGTGCCACTACATCACGCAACGCACGCAGCTGCTGTTCCAACAGTGCCAGCGCTTTAGGAACGCGGATCAGCACCACCGCCGGTGACGCAGGCAATTCGGCCAGGGTGTCCAGCAGCGTAACCTGCTGCGGATCCAATTCATTGAGCTTCAGGTTATGGCGCGTGGCCAACTGGCTCATGTAGGAATCGCTGATGCTGTAAGGCTGATGGCCGTGCAGCGCACAGGCCAGCGTGCCAAAGTTGTCGTTGAAAATCAGCACCGGACGATCGCCAATGTTTACATTTTCAAGCTGTTGCAGCAGATATTCGTCCGCCGCTTCCCACGCCTGTAGTTGGGTGGATTCTTCCTGTTGGGGATAACGCTCCAGCTCAAGTTGCTGTGTTCCCAGATCGAGTTGGCTCATTGCCCCTCCTGACTGATAAAATTTGGGCTGTTTATCCCCTAAAAACGTCCGCCAGTAAAATGTTTTTTCGGATAAATTGCGCATTCACTCGCATAGCGGAAAGCCAAACCCGCTTTTCGCTGCTGATAGCTATAGCATTCCTTCCGCTTAATCTGTATTGAGCAATTTTTAATCCGACGCAATGTAACTTTAAATGTTACACTCATTGGCCCAATGGAATGGGGAAGGAAATGATTTCGTCTTTCCGAGACAAATATTTGACGCAATGATGCCGCCGAGCTGATTTACCTGGACCCACATCAAGATACCTAGGCAACGGAGAATATATGTTAGAGACCACAAGCCGAAAACCCACTACGGTGGGGGAAGTGCTGCAAGAAGAGTACTTAACACCGCTGGGTATCGGCCAAGAGGATCTGGCCAAGGTCTTGGGCGTCACTCGCGCCACGGTAAACCGTTTATGCAATGGGCATCGCCGTCTCAGCGTTGTGGAGGCAAACCTGTTTGCCGATCTTTTTGAAACCACTGCAGACTTTTGGCTAAACCTGCAGGCGGCCCACGACCGCTGGGAAGCCCGACAGGCAAATATGCAGCGCGAGCGACTGCGTCCGATTATGGAAATTCTGGGGCGTGATATTACTCATGCGTGAAATCGAACTGACTTACCTGCAGGGTTACTCTGAACATCTGCAAAGCCAGGTGCAGCAGTTGATCGACCAGCAGCGTCTGGGTGAGGTGCTGTTACAGCGCTATCCGCAGGTGCACGACTGCACCACCGACAAGTCGCTTTATCAGTTTACCGTCGATCTGAAAAACCAGTACCTGCGCAATGCCCAGCCGCTGAGCAAAGTGGCCTACGACGGTAAAATCCAGGTAATGAAACACGCGCTCGGCATGCATACCGCCATTTCCCGCGTGCAGGGTGGCAAGTTGAAGGCCAAGGCGGAAATCCGCGTGGCGACGGTATTCAAGCTGGCACCGGAGCCGTTTCTGCGCATGATCGTGGTGCATGAACTGGCGCACCTGAAAGAAAAAGACCACAACAAGGCCTTCTACAGTCTGTGCTGCCATATGGAACCCAACTACCACCAACTGGAGTTCGACACCCGGCTGTATCTGACCCACCTGTCGGTGTTTGGCAATCTGTATACCTGACGATTCCCTGTGATACTCTGATTTCTAACGTCTGGGAACCGGAGATATCTATGATTCGCTTTGCCGTTGTTGGTACCAACTGGATTACGGAACGCTTTATTGACGCCGCACACGAAAGCGGCAAATTGAAGCTGACCGCCGTCTATTCGCGCAAGCTGGAACAGGCGCAGGCATTTGGTGCCAACTACCCCGTCAGTCTGTTTTTCGATTCCCTGGAAGCGCTGGCCCAGTCAGACGCCATCGACGCGGTTTACATCGCCAGCCCCAATAGCCTGCATTACCAGCAATCGCTGTTATTCCTCAGCCATAAAAAGCATGTGATTTGCGAAAAGCCGCTGGTGTCCAACCTGCGCGAAGCCGAAAAGCTGGTGGCCTGTGCCCGTGAAAATCAGGTGGTACTGTTCGAAGCCTTTAAAAGCGCCCACCTGCCGAATTTCCTGGCCTTGCAGCAGACGCTGCCGAAAATCGGCCGGTTGCGGAAAGCCTTTATCAACTACTGCCAATACTCTTCTCGCTACCCACGCTATCTGGCCGGTGAAAATCCAAACACCTTCAACCCGCAGTTTTCCAACGGTTCGATCATGGACATTGGTTATTACTGCCTGGCCAGCGCCGTGGCGCTGTTCGGTGAGCCAAAATCGGTGATCGCCAGCGCCAGCTTGCTGGATACCGGCGTTGATGCGCACGGCACCGCCTGCCTCAACTACGGCGACTTCGATGTGACAATCTCCCACTCCAAGGTCAGCAACTCGGACATTCCGAGCGAGATCCAGGGCGAAGAAGGCACGCTGGTAATTGAGAAAATCTCGGAGTGTCAGGGCGTAGTGCTGACGCCACGCGGTGGTCAACGCCAGGATCTGACCCAGCCGCAACATATCAATACCATGCTGTACGAAGCGCAAGTCTTCGCCGAACTGGTGGAGAAACGGCAGGTAGAACATCCGGGGCTGGAAAACTCGCTGATTATCGCCCGCCTGCTGACCGAAATCCGCCGCCAGACCGGCGTAGTGTTTCCTGCCGACGGAGAATGACATGAAACCGTTATTACTGATGCAGACCGGCGACGCGCCGGAAGTTATCCGCCAGGAAAAGGCCAATTTCGACGGTATGTTCCTGCAACAGGGGAATATCGACGCCGATCGCGTGCAGATCGTGCACCTACCCGCCGGCCAACAGCCGCTGCCACCGCAACACTACTCTGGAGTGGTGATCACCGGTTCACCGGCGATGGTCACCGAGCAACTGCCGTGGAGCGAACAGGCCGCCGAATGGCTGCGTCAGGCGATGCTGATCAAACTGCCGATTTTTGGCGCCTGCTACGGTCATCAGTTGCTGGCCTATGCGCTTGGCGGGGAAGTTGGCTATCACCCGCAGGGCATGGAGGTAGGAACGCTGGATATCGAGCTGTTGCCCGCCGCCGCCCATGACCGGCGAATGGCGATGCTGCCGCCGCGCTTCAAGGCGAATCTGATCCACTCGCAGAGCGTATTGACGCCCCCTGCCGGTGCCGTAGTGCTGGCACGTTCGCAACAGGATGCTTATCAGATCCTCAGTTATGGCGATAACGTGCTGACCACCCAGTTCCACCCAGAGTTTAACGGCGCGGTGATGCACCAGTATCTGAGTTGGCTCGGTGAGCTGTATCCGCAGCAACAGGCGGAGTATCAGCTTAAGCAACAGCAGGTTAGCGATACCCCCTTCAGCCGGCTGCTGTTGCAAGGGTTTGTCGTCAGCCTGGGCGCGCAAAAAGCCCTGGCCGGCTAACGCAATAAACGTTGACCGCTGACACATTTTGCATTACTTTCTGCCGTGCAAAGGGGAGTAACTTCATTGCCGGTTAATCGTCATTACGGTGCGCAAGCACCCGGTTACCGGGCAACCTGATGTCAGGGAGCACCAAGGTGCACCTTCATCAACGTTGTAAGTGAGACCTTGCCGGAAGGCGAGGTTTGCTTGCAGCGTTCATAAGAGCGGCTAGCGTCTTCCGACGTTGGCCGTTTTTGTTTTTGAAGGATACCTCTGATGATGAATACCGTTGGCACACCTTGGTTATGGGGCAGCTTTGCCGCCATCATAGTTGTGATGCTCGCAATTGACCTGCTGCTGCAGGGCCGCAAAGGCGCACATACCATGACGCTGAAGCAGGCCGCCAGTTGGTCGCTGGTGTGGGTCAGCCTTTCTCTGCTGTTCAACCTGGGTTTCTGGTACTACCTGAACCAAACCGCCGGGCGTGCCGTTGCCGACACACAGGCGCTGGCCTTCCTCACCGGTTACCTAATCGAAAAAGCGTTGGCGGTTGATAACGTCTTTGTCTGGCTGATGCTGTTCAGCTACTTTGCCGTTCCGGCCAACCTGCAGCGTCGGGTACTGATTTTTGGCGTACTGGGCGCGATCGTGCTGCGTACCATCATGATCTTCGCCGGTAGCTGGCTGGTGACCCAGTTCCAGTGGCTGCTGTACCTGTTCGGCGCTTTCCTGCTGTTCACCGGTATCAAGATGGCGCTGGCGAAGGAAGATGGCGCGGCGATTGGCGACAAGCCGCTGGTGAAATGGCTGCGCAGCCATCTGCGCATGACTGATAATCTGGAAGGTGAGCGTTTCTTCGTGCGCCGCAACGGCCTGCTGTTTGCTACGCCGCTGGTATTGGTGCTGATCCTGGTGGAACTGAGCGACGTGATCTTTGCGGTCGACAGCATCCCGGCGATCTTTGCCGTGACCACCGACCCATTCATCGTCCTGACCTCTAACCTGTTTGCCATCATGGGCCTGCGCGCCATGTACTTCTTGCTGGCTAACGTGGCAGAACGCTTCTCGATGCTGAAATATGGTCTGTCGCTGATCCTGATGTTTATCGGCGTCAAGATGCTGATTATCGATTTGTTCCACATTCCGATCGGTGTTTCGCTCGGCGTGGTCGCCAGTATCCTGACGCTGACGCTGCTGATCAACGCCTGGGTTAACCGCCGGAATGACCGCCTGGCTAATAATAAAGCACCATAATCTGTTATCCGGGGCGCTAGTCGCCCCGTGATTGTTTGGCAATTCGCCTAAAACGCCAAACGTTATTGCGATCACACAAATGTAACCAGTATGTTATCAAGAGTTGATCCGCCCTCAGAATTTCACCGCTGGCCCTTTCCAACCCCCCTGGTTTACTGAATACTGATTTGGCAAACACACTTGGTTACAGATTCAAATAAAAGTTGTCCGGCGAGGTTCCCGCCGAGATAAAGCTGTAAGCAACATCATCGGGAAGAAAAAGCACTATGCAAAAACTATTACAGAAGATCACTCAGGGCAGTCTGGTCAAACAAATCATGGTCGGCCTGGTGGCCGGTATTATCGTGGCGCTGGTCTCACCGGCAACGGCTTCGGCGGTAGGCTTGCTGGGTGCGCTGTTCGTTGGCGCACTGAAAGCGGTGGCACCGGTACTGGTGCTGGTGTTGGTCATGGCCTCAATCGCCAATCACAAACACGGGCAGAAAACCAATATCCGGCCGATCCTGTTCCTTTACCTGCTGGGCACTTTCGCTGCGGCGCTGGTGGCGGTCGTGGTCAGCTTTATGTTCCCGTCCAACCTGGCGCTGGTAGCCGGCAATGCCGAGATCAACCCACCGGGCGGCATTATTGAGGTGCTGAAAGGCCTGCTGTTGAGCGTGGTGGCCAACCCGTTCCAGGCGCTGATTAGCGCTAACTATATTGGTATTCTGGCCTGGGCAGTGGGGCTGGGACTGGCGCTGCGTCACTCCTCTGACACCACCAAATCATTGATTAACGATATGTCACATGCAGTCACCATGGTGGTGCGTGCGGTGATCCGCTGTGCCCCGCTTGGCATCTTCGGCCTGGTGGCTTCGACGCTGGCAGAAACCGGCTTCGGCGCGCTGTGGGGTTATGCTCAACTGCTGGTGGTACTGATCGGCTGTATGCTGCTGGTCGCACTGGTGCTGAACCCGCTGATCGTTTTCTGGAAAATCCGTCGCAATCCTTATCCGCTGGTGTTCGCCTGCCTGCGTGAAAGCGGCGTGACCGCGTTCTTCACCCGCAGCTCGGCCGCCAATATTCCGGTGAATATGGAGCTGTGCAAAAAACTGAATCTGAACGAAGATACCTATTCGGTTTCTATCCCGCTGGGTGCGACCATCAATATGGCCGGTGCGGCGATCACCATTACCGTGCTGACGCTGGCGGCGGTGCATACTCTGGGGATCCCGGTTGACGTGCCGACCGCGCTGCTGCTGAGCGTAGTGGCCGCCGTTTGTGCCTGCGGCGCTTCCGGCGTGGCCGGGGGTTCGCTGTTGCTGATCCCGTTGGCATGTAACATGTTCGGCATCCCGAACGACGTGGCCATGCAGGTGGTCGCCGTCGGCTTTATCATCGGCGTGCTGCAAGACTCCGCCGAAACCGCACTGAACTCTTCTACCGACGTCCTGTTTACTGCCGCAGCCTGTCAGGCGGAAGACCAACGTTTGGCAGATGAAGATCCGCTGAAGGTGCGTTAATTTCCGAGCTTATTCAACAAGGCGCTCATTATCGGGCGCCTTTTTTTACCTCAATATCACAGTCCTACAAGGTTACCCCGCTTTTAAAAATCGCCAACTCACGGAAATCATTCACTTCATTACGCGCCGCCTGACCATTGGCGATCGCCACGATCAGGTCGACAAACTGCTCCAGCAGACTCTCCATCGAGGTGCCGTGGATCAGCCGACCGGCGTCAAAATCAATCCAGTGGGGTTTCTTCGCCGCCAGTTCGCTGTTGGTGGCCAGTTTCACCGTCGGCACGAAGCCGCCATAAGGCGTGCCGCGTCCGGTGCTGAACAGCACCATATGACAGCCGGCACCGGCCAGCGCGCTGGTCGCTACCGCATCATTGCCTGGCGCGCTGAGCAGGTTTAAGCCGGGCTGGCGCAGGCGTTCGCCATACTTGAGCACGTCCACCACCTGACTCTGCCCGGCTTTCTGCGTGCAGCCGAGGGATTTCTCCTCCAGGGTGGTAATCCCGCCGGCCTTGTTGCCCGGTGAAGGGTTTTCATAAATCGGCTGATTATGGGCGATGAAGTACTGTTTGAAGTCGTTGACCATGCTGACGGTCTTCTCGAAGGTCGCCCGATCGCGACAACGGCTCATCAGGATCCGTTCGGCACCAAACATCTCCGGTACCTCGGTCAACACCGTGGTGCCGCCGTTGGCGATCAGGTAATCAGAAAAACGCCCCAGCAATGGATTGGCGGTAATCCCGGACAGACCGTCCGATCCACCACACTCCAGTCCGAACTTCAACTCGCTCAGCTTACCCGGCTGACGGCGATCGTCACGCATCACCTGATACAGCGCATGCAACTGCTCCAGCCCGGCTTCAACCTCATCGTCCTGCTGCTGGCACACCATAAAGCGCACCCGTTGCTCATCGGTCGCGCCCAGCGTACTGCGGAATACATCCACCTGATTGTTCTCGCACCCGAGTCCAATCACCAGCACCGCCCCGGCGTTCGGATGGCGCACCATATTTTGCAGCATGGTGCGGGTGTTCTCATGATCCTGACCCAGTTGCGAACAACCAAACGGATGACTGAACAGATGCACACCGTCGATCCCGTGCGCATCCTGAGTTTCCTTCAGAAAACGCTGCTGGATCTGCCGGGCAATGCCGTTGACGCAGCCAACGGTCGGCACGATCCACAGTTCGTTGCGGATCCCCACCTCCCCACTGATACGGCGGTAAAGCTGCACCTCACGATCCGCAGCCTGTGGTGGCAGCGTCGGGAAAGCGGGTTGATACTGATAGCTGTCGAGATCGCTCAGGTTGGTTTTGGCATTTTGCGAGTGAATATGTTCACCCGGCGCTATGGCTTCCAGCGCATGACCAATCGGCAAGCCGTATTTGATGATGGCCTCACCGGCAGCGATCGGCTGCAGCGCAAACTTGTGCCCACGCGTCACCGGTTGCGCCAGCCGAATCGTCAGTGCGTCCAACGCCAAGGTTTCGCCGACGGCCAGATCGCTCAGCGCTACCGCGACATTATCCAGCGAATGAATTTTTACCATGCTTTGCATAAACCCACCTCGGGCAACGGCTAGGCCAGTTCAATGGCGAAATAGTTTTTGGCATTGTCGAAGCAGATGTTTTTCACCATCTCACCCAGTAACGTAATATCCGCCGGCGCTTCCCCGTTCTCCACCCAGCCGCCAATCATCTGGCAAAGGATGCGGCGGAAATATTCATGACGGGTATAAGACAAGAAACTGCGGCTGTCGGTCAGCATGCCGACAAAGCGGCTCAGCAGACCCAGTTGCGCCAACTGCGTCATTTGCCGCTGCATACCGTCTTTTTGATCGTTGAACCACCAGCCGGAGCCGAACTGCATCTTGCCCGGCGTGCCCTCACCCTGGAAGTTGCCGACCATGGTGCCGATCACTTCGTTGTCGCGCGGGTTCAGGCAGTACAGAATAGTTTTCGGCAGGTCGCCCTGGCGTGCCTGGGCATCCAGCAGGCGAGAAAGCGCCTCCGCCAGCGGCTGGTCGTTAATCGAGTCGAAGCCGATGTCCGGCCCCACACTGGCGAGCATACGGCTGTTATTATTGCGCAGCGCGCCGATGTGATACTGCTGTACCCATTCGCGACGTTGATATTCGGCGGCCAGGAACAGCAATACCGCACTTTTGAACTGGGCGCTCTGCTCCGGCGTCGGCAGCTTGCCACTCAGGCGCGCGGTTAAAATCGCATCCAATGTGCTTTCGTCCGCTTCGCCATACACCACCACGTCCAGCGCATGGTCAGCCACCTTGCAGCCATGGGCGGCAAAATGATCCATGCGTTTTTTCAACGCGTCACACAGCGCGCTAAACCGGCCAATATTGATATCCGCTGCCGCTTCCAGTTTTTGCAGATAATCATTGAAACCCGGCGCGTCGATATTGAACGCCTTGTCCGGTCGCCAGCTTGGCAACACCTTGATATCGAAGCTACTATCGGTCGCAATCGCTTTATGGTGGCGCAAATCGTCGATCGGATCGTCGGTAGTACCAACCATCTTCACATTCATTTTCTGCATGATGCCACGCGCCCTGAAATCATCCTGCGCCAGCAAGGCGTTGCCCCGCTGCCAGATATCGTCCGCAGTCGTTGGGGAAAGCAGCGTGCCGGTAATCCCGAACGGACGACGCAGCTCCAGATGAGTCCAGTGGTAGAGCGGATTACCTATGGTATGCGGCACGGTAGCGGCCCAGGCATCAAACTTTTCACGGTCACCGGCATCCCCGGTACACAGCCGCTCAGCCACACCGTTGGTGCGCATCGCCCGCCATTTATAGTGATCGCCCTTTAGCCAGATCTCATATAAATTTTTGAAGCGGGTGTTCTCGGCGATCTGCTCCGGCGGTAAATGACAGTGATAGTCAAAGATCGGCTGGTCTGCCGCATAGTCATGATACAAACGTCGGGCAAATTCGTTGCCCAACAGAAAATCTTCGCTTAAAAACGTCGCCATCTTTTTTGGTTCCTCGCCTTGCTTGCCGTTCGGTACTCTGTCCAATGCGACAAAGTTATCACACCAATTTCACTGAGCGTCCAGCAAAATATCACCCTATGTCTTGGCGCCATCGCCGATAAAAGGCCATTAATTGGCAGTTTTACGGCAAAAAAACGTCTAAATAGACTAATTATCCAGCAGGCAGTATCCCTCAATTGAAAAATGGCTTTTGTGATATCACTCAACTTTTAAATCTGTATGACAAGTTATTGTCTCGCCACCCAGTCGTTCATGCGGCGGGAATACGTCGGTGACGGACAGACCGGCGCAGAACAACGAAAAGGGGGAGCCCCTTAAACTCTGCCGCCATCTCGGCGTCACCTATTGAAGACTGGGAGATATTTTGGATGCGTAAAATTAAAGGGTTACGCTGGTACATGATCGGGCTGGTGACCATCGGCACCGTGCTGGGCTACCTGACCCGCAATGCCATGGCCGTGGCGGCACCGACGCTGGAAGGCACCTTACATATCACCACGCAGCAGTACTCGTACATTGTCGCGGCCTATTCTGCCTGCTACACCCTGATGCAGCCGGTGGCGGGATACGTGCTGGACGTACTGGGTACCAAGGTGGGTTACGCCATGTTCGCCATTCTGTGGGCGCTGTTTTGTATGGGCACCGCACTCGCCAACAGTTGGGGCGGTCTGGCACTGGCGCGCGGCGCCGTTGGCATGGCAGAGGCGGCGATGATCCCCGCCGGGCTGAAGGCCAGCAGCGAGTGGTTCCCGGCCAAAGAACGTTCGATAGCCGTTGGCTACTTCAACGTCGGCTCGTCAATCGGCGGCATGCTCGCCCCACCGCTGGTGGTCTGGGCCATAGTGGCACACAGTTGGGAAATGGCGTTTATCATCACCGGCGTGCTAAGCCTGATCTGGGCCATCTGCTGGCTGATCTTCTATAAGCACCCGAAAGACCAGAAGAAACTCAGCAGTGAGGAACGCGAGTACATTCTGGAGGGCCAGGAAGCGCAGCACCAAACCGACAACGCCAAGAAAATGTCCGCCTGGCAGATTGTGCGCAACCGCCAGTTCTGGGGCATAGCGCTGCCGCGTTTTCTGGCAGAGCCTGCCTGGGGCACCTTCAACGCCTGGATCCCGTTATTCATGTTCAAAGCCTATGGTTTTAACCTGAAAGAGATCGCCATGTTCGCCTGGATGCCGATGCTGTTCGCCGATCTCGGCTGCATCGTTGGTGGCTACCTGCCACCGTTTTTCCAAAAACACTTTAAGGTGAACCTGATCGTGTCACGCAAACTGGTGGTCACTATGGGGGCCGTGCTAATGATTGGCCCTGGCATGATCGGTTTGTTTACCAGCCCTTATGCGGCTATCGCGCTACTGTGCGTCGGTGGTTTTGCCCATCAGGCGCTGTCTGGCGCGCTGATTACCCTGTCATCTGACGTGTTTGGTCGCAACGAAGTGGCCACCGCCAACGGCCTGACCGGCATGGCAGCCTGGACCGCCAGCACAATGTTTGCCCTGGTGGTCGGCGCATTGGCCGATACTCTGGGTTTTAGCCCACTGTTCGCCGCGCTGTCGGTATTCGATATTCTCGGTGCCATCGCCATCTGGACCATCCTGCAAAATCGGCCGGCCTCACAGCCGCAGGAAGATCCGCTGCAACCGGCCTCGGCTCGTAGTTAACCCCATCGCCCGGCCAGCGTGCCGGGCGCCCCCCCCGGCCACTGGTAGCTCATCAGGATAAGTGGTATAACAAATCCATGGTTACGCGCCCCTCCCTACCCTAAGAGCATTCACTATGGAATTCACTGAAACCAGACGCCTGTATCAGCAGCTGGCCGCCGAACTAAAGCAGCGTATTGAAAGCGGCCGGTATCCGGTGGGCGATAAACTGCCGGCCGAACGCTACATTGCCGAAGAGATGAACGTCAGCCGCACCGTCGTGCGGGAGGCGATCATCATGCTGGAAGTGGAAGGCTACGTTGACGTGCGCAAAGGCTCCGGGATCCATGTGATGTCCAACCAGCAGAAAAACCTGGTGATTCCGGGCGACAGCATCGAGTTTGCCACCGCCGGGCCATTTGAACTGCTGCAGGCGCGCCAACTGATTGAAAGCAACATTGCCGAATTCGCCGCCACTCAGGTCACCAAACAGGACATCGTTCTGTTGATGGAGATCCAGGAACAGGCACGCAAGGAAGATCGCTTCCGCGACTCGCAGTGGGATCTGAAATTCCACGTGCAGGTCGCGCTGGCCACTCAGAACACGGCGATGGCCACCATCGTGGAAAAAATGTGGGTACAGCGCGTGAATAACCCTTATTGGATCAAGCTGCATGAGCATATTGACGACCGCTCGATCGCCAGCTGGTGCGACGATCACGATCAGATCCTCAAGGCATTGATACGTAAAGATCCTTACGCCGCCAAACTGGCCATGTGGCAGCATCTGGAAAATACCAAGCAGATGCTGTTCAACGCCACCAGCGACGATTTTGAATATAATGCCGACCGCTATCTGTTCGCCGATAACCCGGTGGTTCATCTGGACGGCGTGGCCGCAGAAAATAAATAGCGCGAGCAGTCAAAAACCGTAGCGTTATGTCAGGTATTGTAAAATCCGCTGAATCGATGCCTGAACGGCGATTTGCCGTGTAGTATTTCACCGCTGGCAACGTAGATTTCCCTGTTGCCAATCGTGCTATTTTGGTAAAGTTGAGCCACTTTTTACCCTCTGCTACGGGGCGGGACGCGAATACATGCGCTGGTTGTTTGCCATGCTTATTGCTCTTTTTTGCTGGACCGGTTCGGTCTCCGGCCAAAAACTATGCGCGGCGCCCTCCAAAGCTATTCCCACGGCACTGAACGGTCAGCCATCGCTTGCCGAGTCGGTGTTCTCCCCTGATGACCCGGTTTACCGGTCACCGGCAGAACTGCGGCGTAAAGCGCCCGGTAAAATGCCGCTGCTGCTGCCGCGGGTGCATTCTTACCCCGGTTCGCTACCTGCCCCCGCCCAACTGTTGCCGGTTTATTCGTTAGCCACAGAGTTGGGTCACAGCACTTGCCTCCCGCGCCAGAAATCACCTGCGCCAAACCGGCTTGCCCAGATGAACTGGACGCTGCATACCTCGCAGCAGCAAAACAGGCTGGGTGGCTGGAAAGAAAGTAATATGCTTTATCGTGGTACGCTGACTTACCACTCTTGACCGGTGTCGCACCGATTAGAAACCACTAAAAAGCAACGCCGTTTCATCATTATCAGCAGCCAGGATCGCCCGCGCGCTCTGCGCCCACTCCCGATCCGCCGCTGAGACAAAAACAAACAATGACGTTTTAGGAACACCGGATGGACATCATTAAAGAACTGTTACATGCCTTATGGCAGCAGGATTTTGAGACGCTGGCGAATCCCTCGCTGGTCTGGACGCTCTACGGCCTGCTGTTTTTGATTCTGTTCCTGGAAAATGGCCTGTTGCCGGCGGCGTTTCTGCCGGGTGACAGTCTGTTGATCCTGGTTGGCGTGCTGATCGCCAAAGGCACCATGAATTTCCCGCTCACCATTTTTATCCTCACCGTCGCCGCCAGTCTGGGGTGTTGGGTCAGTTACATACAGGGCAAGTGGCTCGGTAATACCCGAACCGTGCAGGGCTGGCTATCCCATCTGCCGGCTCACTATCACCAGCGTGCCCATCAGTTGTTCCACCGCCACGGGCTTTCCGCTCTGCTGGTCGGCCGTTTCCTGGCGTTTGTCCGCACCCTATTGCCGACCATTGCCGGCCTCTCCGGCCTGAGCAACGCACGCTTCCAGTTCTTTAACTGGATGAGCGGTCTGCTGTGGGTGGTGATCCTGACCTCGCTGGGCTTTGCCTTGGGCAAAACCCCGGTGTTCCGCAAATATGAAGACCAACTGATGTTCTGCCTGATGCTACTGCCGCTGGTGTTGCTGGTCGCGGGGCTGGTGGGCTCGTTAATCGTGCTGTGGCGCAAGAAACGCGCCGATCAGGGGAAAGGGGCGTGATGATCAAGCGCCCGCGCTGGCAGTACGTGTTGCTGATTGCGCTAGCTTTACTGGCGCTCGCCACGCTGTTGGTGCCCTGCATGGTGCGTACCGAAAGCGAACTGCGCATCCGTGCCGGCCAGCAAGGCCTTTCGCTACCTGACGGTTTCTATGTCTACCAAAGGCTGGATCAGCGAGGCATTCGCATCAAAAGCATCACCCCGGAAGGCGATGGCCTGGTGATCCGCCTGGACTCGCCGGAACAACAGTTGCTGGCGCGCGAAGCATTGCAAAACATTTTGCCACCGGGCTACATCATCGCCCTCAGCGAATCCCCTGTTCCTACCCATTGGGTGCGTGAATTTGCACGCGCCCCACTCAATCTGGGATAATACCCCCTTCATATGAAGGGCTTTCCTTTCATTTAGCCTCACTGTTCAATTAATCACCAATCACCACCGAACTGGGGCGGATTCTTTGGGGGTCTGCGCTTTCCATGACTATGCTAAAGGTTAGCGTCAGTCAGCAGCGTAAGACTCCTGTCGCGCTGCCTTTGTTGGCAGTCAGGAACAGAGGATGTTTACCAATGCATCCCAATAATTAAGGAACTGATAACATGAAATTACGCCATTCGGTGTTACTTGCCCTCCCATTATTCCTCGTGCCGGCCCTGTCATTCGCAGCAGAGAATGGCTGTGTGACCAAGGCACAAGAAATTCAGAAACAGATCGATTATGCCACCCAGCACGGCAATACTCAGCGTGTCGCCGGGCTGAAAACGGCATTGAGCGAAGTGCAGACCCATTGCACACCAGCCAGCCTGCAGGCCGATCGTCAGAAAAAAATTGATGAAAAACAAGGCAAGGTCACCGAGCGTCAGCAGGAACTGAAAGAAGCCCAGCAGACCGGCAACCTGGAGAAAGTGGCCAAGAAACAGAAAAAGCTGGCTGAAGCTCAAGCCGAGCTGAAACAAGCTCAAGCGGAATAATTTTTTTACACCAGCGGATTTATCGCTGAGAGCCACGCCACACGGGATTTTTATTGCGTATAAAATGGATGCTTAGTGATATCAGCTACTCATCCGCCCTTTGCTCCGGCGAAAAAATCCGCTATGTTGAAAGTCTGTCGAAGTTAACGTTAAGGAATAATCACATGGCACATGATTCAAATGCAGAAAACTTACGCGCTGAACTTAAATCCTTAGCCGATACGCTGGAAGAAGTGTTGAACTCTTCCACCGATAAGCCAAAAGCCGAGCTGGAAAAGCTGCGTTCCAAAGCCGAAAGCGCATTGAAAGATACCCGCGTACGTCTGAGCGATGCCGGGGACAAAATTGCCTCCCAGACCAAACAAATCGCCGGCCAGGCGGACGAGTATGTTCGTGATAATCCGTGGACCGGTATCGGTATCGGCGCTGCGGTCGGCGTAGTGCTGGGCGTTCTGTTAGCGCGCCGCTAATTATGGCAGAACAACCGCAAGTTCGTGCACAGGGCCCCGCTAAAGGGGTCCTGGATGTCGCCCAGCGCATCATCACCATTCTGGTCGGTATGGTGGAGACCCGGGTTCGACTGGCCGTGGTCGAGCTGGAGGAGGAGAAAGCTAACCTCATTCAGTTGCTGATTATGGCCGGTATGACCCTGTTATTCACCGCATTCGGCCTGATGAGCCTGCTGATCCTGATTTTCTGGGCCGTAGATCCCGTCTACCGTTTGATCGCGTTAGGCACGACGACCGGTGTGCTGTTGTTCCTGGCCGTGGCTGGCGCTATCTGGACACTGGTCAAAGCGCGCCGCTCCACGCTGCTGGGTGCGACACGCAATCAGTTGGAAATCGACCGTTCCGAGCTGGAAGGTGAAAAATGAATCGCCGCCGCTATCTGGAATGGAGAAAAGAGAAGTTGATTGGCAAGATCCAGCAACAAAGGCTGGATCTTGCCGAAAACAAAGCCCTGTGGCTGGAAAAGACCGAGCGCATCGATCGCGGCTGGCAAACCCTTTTCGGCCTGCGTAAATATCTGGTGGTCGGTTCCAGCGTGATGGCGTTGTACGGCATCCGCCACCCCAGCAAGTTGATTCGCTGGTCACGCCGCGCTTTTGGTGCCTTTGGTACTATCCGCTTGATCCAGAAAACGTTTTCCAGCAAGTAACCTTCCCCCCGTCCATCAATACTTCCGATGTTTTGCCCGCCTTTTCACAGAGACTTTGCGTTTCTGCCGGTGAAGGCTGGGCAACTTTCTGATTCCCCACGATTTGTTAGCAGGCTAAAGATTCAGTTTTTTTGAAAAAATACGACAGTTTTACTTGCTAACAAAGCGTACTCATCCCGATTAACATTCACTCCATCAAGACGAAACGGGCAGGACAGGGTCAGATACCCGGCATACCGCTCACTAACATGACAAACGCCAAAACTGGCAAACAAAAATCACTTTGGAGTAAATGATGAAAAAATTAGAAGATGCAGGTTTGCTGGTTGCTCGTATTCTGATGCCAATCCTGTTTATCGTGGCAGGCTACGGCAAAATGGGTGATGCCTATGCCGGCACCCAACAGTACATGCAATCGATGGGCGTACCTGGCTTCCTGCTGCCGCTGACCATCCTGCTGGAATTTGGCGGCGGTCTGGCAATTTTGTTCGGTTTCCTGACTCGCACCGTGGCACTGTTCACCGCCGGTTTTACCATCCTGACCGCGTTACTGTTCCATACTAACTTTGCAGATGGCGTAAACCAGATCATGTTTATGAAAAATCTGACCATCGCCGGCGGCTTCATCGTACTGGCCGTTGCAGGCCCAGGCGGTTTCAGCATCGACCGTCTTCTGAACAAAAAGTGGTAAGGTTTTAACACCGACTCAGGGGCCCGCATGTCGGGCCCTTTTGCTTTTTCACTCGGACACGAAGGAGATTCCCATGGGACAACTCGTCGAGGGCGTTTGGCAAGACATCTGGTATGACACCTCATCCACCGGGGGCCGTTTCAAACGCTCAACCTCTCAGTTCCGCAACTGGGTGACCGCCGACGGTCAGCCGGGCGAACACGGAGTCGGAGGTTTTAAAGCGGAGCAGGATCGTTATCACCTGTACGTTTCACTCGCCTGCCCCTGGGCGCACCGCACGCTGCTGATGCGTAAACTGAAAGGGTTGGAGTCACTCATTCCCGTTTCCGTGGTGCATCCGCTGATGCTGGAAAATGGCTGGACCTTTGGCACCGACTTCCCTGAGGCCACCGGCGACAGCCTGTACCACTCGGATTTTCTCTACCAGCTTTACCTGCGCGCCGACCCGCACTACACCGGCCGCGTGACGGTGCCAGTGCTGTGGGACAAACAGCAACAGACCATCGTCAGCAATGAATCCGCCGATATCATTCGCATGTTCAACAACGCATTTGATGGTGTTGGCGCACGCGCCGGCGACTATTATCCCACCGAGCTGCGCGGACAAATTGATGAACTGAATGGTTGGATTTATGACCAGGTGAATAATGGCGTCTACAAGGCCGGTTTCGCCACCAGCCAGGAAGCCTATGACGAAGCGGTAAACGGGGTATTTGACGCGCTGGCGCGACTGGAACAGATCCTGGGGCAACAGCGTTACCTGACGGGCGATCGCCTGACTGAGGCCGATCTGCGCCTGTGGACCACGCTGATACGCTTCGACCCGGTGTATGTCACCCACTTTAAATGCGACAAACACCGTATCAGCGATTATCTCAACCTGTACGGCTTCCTACGTGACATCTACCAAATGCCGGGCATTGCCGAAACGGTCAGCCTGCCGCACATCCGCAATCACTATTACCGCAGCCACGCCACCATCAATCCGCACGGCATTATTTCTATCGGGCCGGCGCAAGATTTGGATGAGCCACACGGCCGCGACCGGCGTTTTGGTTAACGCACACCTCCCTTTTGCTTAACGGCAAGAGGGAGTTTTACTGTCGTTCCAACTGTGCAAACAGACGCGGAATTTCGCGCAGGAACCAGGCCTTTGCCTCCCCCATGCTGTCACGTCGCCAGGCCATAATGATGTCAACTTCGCGGCTGTATTCCGGTCCGACAACGCGCAGACGCCCTTCTTCGATATCTTTCTCGACCATCGGGTAAGGCATGGTCGCCACACCCAGCCCTGCCAGCAAAGCCAGGCGCTTGTCTTCAATGGTGCTGACCGTTAGCCGCTGCTGTTTATCCAACAATTGCACCGTCAGTACCGGGCGTTCCCGTGCGGTATCCGCGACAGCAATACCGCGGTACTTCACGCGCGTCACTTCAGACAGCGGCTCCGGCTCAAGGTGGATTGGATGACCCGGTGCGGCCACATACACGCTCATCACCTTGTACAATTTACGGGTGTTAATTTCTGACGAAGCTCGAAAGTGCATATCCGGAGCGATAACGATATCGGCGCGCCCCTGCTCCAGCCTTTCCCAGGCACCGGCCAGCACTTCGGTCAAGATCGACACCTGGGTATTGGCCTTCAGCGCGAGTTTATCGACCAGCGGAAACAGTTTGCTCGGGGGTGATAGCGCCTCGCTGACAATCGTCAGGTGGGTTTCCCAACCGCGAGCCAGCGCTTCCGCATCGGTGGTCAGCTTGTCTGCCGCCTCCAGCAGTACTCGTCCGCGCTCCAGCAGCATACGTCCGACGTTGGTGAACTTAGTACGGTGGCCGGAGCGGTCGAACAGCACCACGTCCAATTCTTCTTCCAATTTTTGCATGGTGTAGCTGAGCGCCGAAGGCACGCGCCCCAGCTCATCGGCTGCCGCAGCGAAGCTGCCACGTCGGTCAATCGCATCCATAACCCTTAACGCTTCAAGCGTTAACGCCCGATCTCTGGCCATCGAATCTCTCTGTCAGGAAATTTGAATATACCGACCAGATTAACTGGCTAACAATCCGCCGTCCAGATGCTTACCATCTAGATAATGAATTTAGAGAGCCGATTGCCATGATTACATGCAGAACAGCACAACAATGCGGGCAAGCTGACTTTGGTTGGCTGCAGGCTCGCTACACCTTTTCTTTTGGACACTACTTCGATCCCAAGCTGATGGGCTACGCCTCGCTGCGGGTGTTAAATCAAGAAGTGCTGGCACCGGGCGCGTCGTTCCAGCCACGCACCTACCCCAGCGTGGATATCCTGAATTTAATCCTGCAGGGTAAAGCGGAATACCGCGACAGCGAAGGCAACACGGTCAACGCCAGTGCCGGTGAGGCTTTGCTGCTGGCCACCCAGCCGGGGCTGAGTTACAGCGAGCAGAACATCAGCAGTGATACGCCGCTGACCCGCTTGCAACTGTGGCTGGATGCCTGCCCAGAGCGCAACAATGAACGCGTACAGCGCCTGATGTTGCCAGAGACCGGCCTGACGCTGCTGGCCTCGCCAGACGGTGCTCAGGGCAGCCTGCAACTGCGCCAACAGGTGTGGATCCACCATCTGGATTTACAGCCGGGCGAACAGCAGACGCTGGCGCTGAACGGACCGCGGGCGTACCTGCAATCGATCCACGGCACCATTGAAGCCCATGGCGAGCGCAACGACGGCCAACACCTGACCTGCGGCGATGGGGCGTTTATCCACGAGGAAAACCGCCTGACCATCCGCGCCGAGACACCGCTGCGCGCGCTGCTGATCGATTTGCCGGTGTAATGGGCATCCAGAAAGGAAAAAACCCCGCGTAACTTGCGTCACGCGGGGTTTTCTTTTATAGAGGGAGCTGACCGGTAAGCCGGGTTCTGTCGTGGACAGTCATTCCTCTAGGCCAGCAATCGCTCACTGGCTCAAGCAGCCTACCCGGGTTCAGTACGGGCCGTACCATGTGAACCCCTATTTGGCCTTGCTCCGGGTGGAGTTTACCGTGCCACGAACTGTTGCCAGTCGCGCGGTGCGCTCTTACCGCACCCTTTCACCCTTACCTGATCCCGCTTGCGCGGGCCATCGGCGGTTTGCTCTCTGTTGCACTAGTCGTAGGCTTGCGCCTCCCAGGCGTTACCTGGCACCCTGCCCTATGGAGCCCGGACTTTCCTCCCCTCCATCTGTCTCCCCCGAAAGGGACGGCAATGAAGCGGCGACTGTCTGGTCAACTCCGGCGCGGATAGTAGCGTTGCGCTCACGGCAGGTCAACCGCTTTACTGTTCTTGTTGCTCTAAAGCATATTTATACAACGCATTTTTCTTCACGCCGTGGATCTCCGCCGCCAGCGCCGCCGCCTTTTTCAACGGCAGTTCTTTTTGCAGCAGTGCCAGGGTACGCAGCGCCTCCAGCGGCAATGCGTCCTCCTGCGCCTTGTGGCCTTCAACGATCAGTACCATTTCGCCGCGACGTCTGACTTCATCTTCCTGCACCCAGGCCAGCAGTTCACCAACCGGTGCGCCGGTGATAGATTCCCAGGTTTTGGTCAGCTCGCGCGCCAGCACCACATAACGTTGCGGCCCCCAGACGGTGACCATGTCCTGCAAACTTTCCAGTAAACGGTGGGTGGATTCGTAGAAAATCAACGTGCGCGGTTCCTCTGCCAGCGCCATCAGCGTATCCTTACGGCCCTTGGTTTTCGCCGGCAGGAACCCTTCGTAGCAGAAGCGGTCTGAAGCCAAACCGGCGGCGCAGAGTGCGGTAGTTGCCGCACAGGCACCTGGCAGCGGCACCACACGGATGCCTGCTTCACGGCAACGGCGCACCAGGTGATAACCAGGATCGTTGATCAACGGCGTACCCGCATCGGAAACCAGCGCAATGCTCTGGCCTTCCTGCAGCTTCGCCAACAGTTGATCGGCCTTTTGTTGTTCGTTATGGTCATGCAGCGCAAACAACCGCGCGCTAATCGCAAAGTGTTGCAGCAGCAACCCGGTATGGCGCGTGTCTTCCGCCGCAATCAGATCAACGCTTTTCAGTACCTCTAACGCACGGTGGGTAATATCCCCTAAATTGCCGATTGGGGTGGGCACCACATACAGCGTTGATGCAGAAATGACTGATTGTTGGTGTTGATTCATTGTTTCATCCGGGTTGCCGATTTAATATTGAGCATCTTGAAAAAAACATCACTGGATACAGTATGCTTTCCTCAACATTCGTTCGTACCAAAGCAGGGCGTTCAAAGCCTGTCCGACTTACCGCAGTTATCGCAGCAGCCCTGTTCCTTGCAGGCTGCCCAAGTCAGGCCCCGCAGACGCCGCCTGCCAATATACAGGACGAAGCGAGCGCCAGTTCCGATTACTATCTGCAGCAGCTGCAGCAAAGCAGCAATGATAACAAGGCTGACTGGCAATTACTTGCTATTCGCGCGTTGTTACGCGAAGGGAAACTGCCGCAGGCCAGTGAACAACTGAACCAACTGCCGAAAAACCTCAGCAGCGTGCAGCAGGTGGAAAGCCAGTTGCTGACCGCAGAACTGCAGGTGGCGAACAAAAGCTACGTCAGCGCGCGCAGCACGCTGGGTCATATCGATAGCGGCTCGCTATCAGCCAATCAGCTGGTGCGCTTCTACCAGGCGCAGATCGCGGTCAATCAGGGTAAAGCTTCCCTGCCGCTAATCCGCGCTTACATTGCGCAAGAGCCATTGCTGACCGGCAAGGCACATCAGAACAACCTGGATCAAACCTGGCAGTCACTGCTGCAACTGACGCCGCAGGACATGAACAGTCTGGTGATCAACGCCAATGAAAATGTGCTGCAAGGCTGGCTGGATCTGCTGCGGGTATATCAGGACAACAAACAGGATCCTGACCTGCTGAAGGCCGGGATTAAAGACTGGCAGAACCGTTACCCGCAGAACCCGGCGGCGAAAACGCTACCGACCCAGTTGAACCAGGTACTGCACTTTACCCAGGCTTCCACGTCGAAAATCGCCCTGCTGCTGCCGTTGAACGGTCAGGCCAAAGTGTTCGCCGACGCGATCCAAAAAGGCTTTGAAGCGGCTAAAAATGGCGTGACGCCTTCTACGCCGGTTCAGCAACAGCAACCCGCCAGCGTGCCTGAGCAGACAATGCAACCGGCATCAACCGATCCAAACGCCAATGGTGCAGTGAGCACCTCGGCACCGGATGCGGCCCCGGTGACCGCCGCCCAGCCTTCTGCGCCGTCTACTGCGCCAATTACACCGCCGCAGGCCGCTAACGCACAGATTAAGGTGTATGATACCTCCAGCCAGCCGCTGGCCGCGTTGCTGACGCAGGCACAGCAGGATGGCGCGACCCTGGTGGTCGGCCCGCTGCTGAAAGAAAACGTCGATCAACTGGCCAGCAGCACCACTACGCTGAACGTACTGGCGCTCAATCAGCCGGAAACGCCGAAAGATAACCCGAATATCTGTTACTTCGCCCTTTCTCCGGAAGACGAAGCGCGTGATGCAGCCCGCCATATTTGGGAACAGCAGAAGCGGCAGCCGCTGTTGCTGATCCCACGCGGTGCCTTCGGCGATCGCGTTGCCAAAGCCTTTAACCAGGAGTGGCAGAAACTGGGTGGCCAAACCGTGCTGCAGCAAGGCATCGGTTCCGCCAGTGAGCTGCGCCAGATGGTCAACAGCGGTGGGATTCGCATGTCCGGTACGCCAATCTCCACCGCACCGGCGCCGCAGGCAGTGACCATTGCCGGGCTGACTATTCCGGCACCACCAAGCGATACGCCTGCAACCAGCGGTGGCAGCGTAGACTCGGTGTATATCGTCGCGACCCAGTCCCAGTTGACGCTGATTAAACCGATGATCGATATGGCCACCAACTCGCGCAGCAAACCGGCAATGTACGCCAGTTCTCGCAGCTACCAGGCCGGTGCCGGCCCGGACTTCCGCCTGGAAATGGAAGGCCTGCAATTTAGTGATATTCCATTGTTGGCCGGCGCTAACCCGCAGTTGTTGCAGCAGGCAAGCAGCCAGTTCCGCAACGACTATTCGCTGGTGCGCCTGTACGCAATGGGGATGGATGCCTGGACATTGTCCAACCACTTTGCTGAAATGCGCCAGTTGCCTGGCTTCCAGGTCTCCGGCACCACTGGCGTACTCACCGCCGCGCCAGGCTGTGTGATCAACAGAAAGCTGCCTTGGCTGCAATATCGCCAGGGCACGGTCGTTCCGGTCTCTTGAGTCAACGCGCCATAGGGGCGGGCTATGAGTTACAGGCCCGCCACTATCTGGAACGCGCCGGGCTCACCTTCTGCGCCGCCAATGTGGCGCTGCGCGGCGGTGAGCTCGATCTCATCATGCGCGATGGTCAAACCTGGGTGTTCGTTGAAGTCCGCTACCGCCGCAGTGACGCTTTTGGCGGTGCGGCTGCCAGCGTCACTTACCGCAAGCAACAGCGGTTGCTGCATGCCGCCGCCGTGTGGCTGGCGGGACGCGGAGCCAGTTTTGACACATCGTCTTGCCGTTTTGATGTTTTGGCCATCACCGGTAGCCAGTTAGAATGGATACCCAACGCCTTCAATGCGGATTAATCATGGTTTACCGGTGCAGACCGGCCCTTTGACTTAGTGGATTAATACAACGTGCTGGATAGAATTAAAGCCTGTTTTACCGAAAGCATCCAAACCCAGATTGCGGCAGCGGAGGCCTTGCCCGACGCCATTTCGCGTGCTGCGATGACGCTGGTTCAATCCTTACTTAACGGTAATAAAATTCTGTGCTGCGGCAACGGCACCTCGGCGGCCAACGCGCAGCATTTCGCCGCCAGCATGATCAATCGCTTTGAAACCGAGCGCCCAAGCCTGCCGGCCATTGCGCTGAATGCCGATAACGTGGTGCTGACGGCGATCACCAACGATCGGCTGCACGACGAAGTTTATGCCAAACAAGTCCGCGCGCTCGGCCATGCCGGCGACGTATTGCTGGCAATTTCCACCCGCGGCAACAGCCGTGATATTGTGAAAGCGGTCGAAGCCGCAGTGACGCGCGACATGACGATTGTCGCACTGACCGGCTATGACGGCGGTGAACTGGCCGGCTTGCTCGGCCAGCAGGATGTCGAGATCCGCATTCCATCACACCGCAGTGCACGTATTCAGGAAATGCATATGCTTACCGTAAATTGCCTATGCGACCTGATTGATAGTACGTTGTTTCCCCACCAGGACGAATAAGGAACTGAGATGAAGCTGAAAGCCACATTTGCAGTGCTGTCCAGCGCCCTGCTGTTACAAGGCTGTATTGCAGGCGTTGTCGTTGGCAGCGCCGCCGTTGCCACCAAAACGGCCACCGACCCACGTAGCGTCGGGACTCAGGTAGACGACGGCACGCTGGAAGCCCGGGTTGAAAACGCCCTGAGTAAAGATCAGCAGTTGAAGAAAGAGGCCCGGGTGGTTGCGACCGCCTATCAGGGTAAGGTGCTGCTGACCGGCCAGGCGCCGAATACCGATCTGGCCGCCCGCGCCAAGCAAATCGCGATGGGTGTTGAAGGCACGACCGAAGTGTACAACGAGGTTCGTCAGGGTACGCCGGTTAGTCTGAGCACCGCGTCTTCCGACACCTGGATCACCACCAAGGTGCGTTCACAATTGCTCACCAGCGATGCAGTGAAGTCATCCAATGTGAAAGTCACCACCGAAAATGGTGAAGTGTTCCTACTGGGTCTGGTCACGCAACAGGAAGCGCAGTCTGCGGCACAGACGGCTAGCCAGGTCGGCGGCGTGAAACACGTCACCACCGCCTTTACCTTTGTGAAATAACCGCTTGCCGGGGAAAGTGGCTTCAGCATTGTCTGATGCCCTCACCCCGGCCCTCTCCCACCGGAGAGGGGGAAAGCTTACTCAATCCAGATTATTTTCTTTCAGAAACCCTTCACCACCCAACTGACGCATCTGGCGCATGATCCACTGCTGCCGCTGTACTACGTAGCCCGAAGGCGCATTGGCTTTGAAGCGATGCGGGTTGGGCAAGACTGCCGCCAGCAATGCCGCCTCTGAGGCCGTCAGACGTTTGGCCGGTTTATTGAAAAAGCGCTGTGACGCTTCCTCCACGCCGAAGACGCCGTCGCCGAACTCCACGATATTCAGATAAACCGTCAGGATCCGTCGCTTGGTCCACACCAGCTCAATGCCCGATGTCAGCCCGGCCTCCAGCCCTTTGCGCAGCCAACTGCGGCCATCCCACAGGAACAGGTTCTTCGCCGTTTGCTGGGACAGCGTAGAGGCACCACGGATGCGCGTGGGCCGACGTTCGTTATGGCTAAACGCCTTTTCGATCGCCGCCACGTCAAACCCCCAGTGCTCCGGGAATTTCTGATCTTCCGCCGCCATCACCGCCAACGCCATCTGCGGGGAAATATCGTCCATCGACACCCAGTCGGAATGCGCCACATAGCTAAAATCGCCACTCAGCCAGGCACCGATCTGCCGTTCAACCATCACCGCAGAAAAAGGCACTGGCAGAAAAGCAAAGGCAAGGATCCCCAGTAGCCATGCGCCAACCAGCACAATTAATCCACGTTTCAGCCAAAACCAGGGCCGGGAAAAAATCGATTTGCCCGCAGATTTTCTCATTCAGTCAAATCCAGCACCCGTGAAACCAGCTTATCAATTCCGCTGGCCGCCTCAGCGATCGATTTCGCCAGCATATAGGCCGGCGTAGTCACCACTTTGTTCTCGATATCCACTACGATGTCGTCAACCGGACAAATCACCGGCTCGCCACCCATGGCATCAATCACTTCACCCAGGTCGGGATCGTTGCCAATGGTCAGCCGCACTTGTTGATCCAGCAACTTCGGCAGCAAGGCAGGCGCAATACACATAAAACCAATTGGTTTATTTGCCTTATGCATTTGCTGCGTTAACTTAGCCAAATCCTTATCAATCCAGCATTCCGCCCCTTCGCTGGCAAAACTGCTGAGGTTCTTTGCCGCACCAAAGCCGCCGGGGACGATCAGGGCGTCGAGTTGGCTGGCGTCAGCCTGCGAAAGCGGCTGAACCTTGCCTCTGGCAATGCGCGCAGACTCCACTAAAACATTGCGATTTTCCGGCACTACATCGCCAGATAAATGATTGATAACATGAAGTTGAGGTTTATCCGGGGCAAAACACACCGCCTGCGCCCCCGCCCGGTCCAACGCCAGCAGCGTCAGGACGGCTTCATGGATCTCCGAACCGTCATAAACCCCACAGCCACTCAGCACTACGCCAACGTTTTTCATCACCCTTCCTCCTGTCGCTACTGTCAACTGGTTAGTGCTCTGAGTTGACAAACACTAATCTACATCACACATTTTAATGAATCTTCTAACAAGAGCGCTTACATTTGCTATGTTGTTGGCTGTATGATGTTTAGGAATTCTCTACAACCTGCTCGACCAGAACATTAAAACCAATACGCAGGTTCACAATTTCCCTGGTGTTGGCGCAATATTCGCGCACCCCGGCCTAGGTCGGGGTCATTTTTTTTCAGCTTCCGCTACCCACTCACGCAGTACCTGCACATCGTTGCGCCATTCCAGCTTCAACTCATCAACCCAATCTTGCACGTTATCCCACCATGCCGGCAGCGTCGGAGTTTGAATTTGCTGTGCAATTTGTTGCAGATGACGCAGGCCAACCGAGCCGGCGGCACCTTTGATTTTATGCCCCTCTTCCGTGATGCCTTTCTGGTCGCGCGCCGTCATGTTGGAATCCAGCACTGCCAGATAACCCGGCATCATCTGCTCAAACATCTCCAGGCTCTGATGAATCAACTGCGGCCCCACCAGGTCCATATACTGTTCCAGCATGGTGGTATCCAGTAAAGACTCATTAATCTTCATCGTCTTTTGCTCCGTTTTCTTTGTGGTGTGAGAGGGTTGATGATCCCAGTAATGTTTAATCACTTTGGTCAGCGCCGGTACCGACAGCGGCTTGCTCAGCACATCGTCCATTCCCGCGTCGAGGTACTCTTTTTTGTCTTTCAGTACGTTGGCAGTCAGCGCAACCAGCGGCGGCAACGCCTGCCCGGCATAGCGTTCACGCAGTATCCGGGCGATATCCAGCCCGGTCATATCCGGCAACTGGATGTCCAACAGCACCAGATCGAACTCGTCCGGATCAAACATGGCCAGCGCATCCTGGCCGTTCATCGCCACTTCAACGCTGTTACCCAGTTTTTCCAGTACCGAACGCGCCACAATCACATTCAGCTCAATATCTTCCACCAGCAGGATATGCAGCGCCGGCAATGGCAGTTCCTCTTCAACTGCGGTTTCACTTTCCACTTCCTGCACCGCCGGTGCCTTGATGGATAAGGTGAAGCAAGAACCCTGCCCCTGTACGCTGCTGACGGTGATATCGCCGCCCATGCTCTGCGCCAGCCGCTTGGAAACCGCCAGCCCAATGCCGGTGCCGGTCGCCGGACGGCCACCGTGCTGATCCTTCACCTGATAATACATGGCGAAGATCTTGTCCTGTTCATCCTGCGGAATGCCCATGCCGGAGTCTTCCACTTCAAACACCAGCCGATCCTGCTCTTCACGCCGCACCCGCACCACAATTTGCCCCTGCGGGGTAAACTTCACCGCGTTGCCGATCAGGTTCCACAGGATCTGCCGCAGGCGGGTACCATCGGCGATGATTTGTTGCGGCAGCGGTTGTTGCGGCTCCATCACAAACTGCAGCCCTTTCGGCTGCACCAGCAGGCCGGAGAGGTTTTCCAAATCGGCCAGGAAGCCGGTAAAGTCCACCGGTTGATTGTCGAGCTGCACTTTACGGCGCTCGAGTTTGTCCATCTCGATAATGTCATTGAAGATATTACCCAGCGTGATGGCGCTGACATGGATGGTTTTGAGGTATTTCAGCTGTTCGTCGTTTAACTCGGTATCGAGCAGAATGCGGCTCAGGCCGACGATGCCGTTAAGCGGCGTACGAAGCTCGTGGCTGATCGTTGAGATGAAGGTAGTCTTGTCCCTGCTGGCATTCTCCAGCGCGTCCTGATAGCGCTTACGCTCGGTTATATCGCGGCCAAAGCCCATAAGGCCGTGGCGTTTGCCCACGCGGTCGTAAAACGGCACCTTGCGCAGCTCAAAACAGGCCTTGCGACCATCCGGGTAAACCAGCCACTGTTCGTAGGTCAGTGAGACGTTGTGACGGAACACTTTCTCGTCGGTTTCGATTACCTTCTCGGCAATTTCCTCACCGTAGACGTCAAAAGGCGTCAGACCGATCAGCTGCTTTTCGCTTTTGCCGGTCAGCAGTTCCATCGCCCGGTTACAGCCAGAGAACTCTTTGTCTTCGTTGCGGTAATAGACCAGATCCGGTGAGGCGTCGAGGAAGGAGCGCAACAGCGCCGACTGCTGGCCCAGTTCGATCTGCGCCAGTTCACGCTGCTCCATCTCTCCCGTCAGTTTGTCCATCACCTGCTGACGTTCTTCTTCCGCCTTGATACGGTCGGCAATTTCCTGATTCAGTTGGCTGATGTTGTCCTTCAGCTGTTGGTTCAGCTCCAGGTCGCGGTGGCGCATCTCTTCGAGCTTATCCACCAGCCGCGTCAGGCGCTGGCGCGACTCCTCAAGCTGTTCGACCACCACCGACAGAAAGTAGACCGCCCATGGCGTAATCAGCAGGCCGAAGAAGATGGAACGCACCACGTCTATGCTTTCTACTTCCCCGCGCAGCAGCATGGTGACCGCCATCTGTACCACCATCGCCAGCACCACCAGCGCCGATGCCAGCAGCAGCGAAAAGCGCACCAGCCCCAGTTTTACCATTAAATCAACGTAGTACTGGGCTAACACCCGGATTTGCTTCATAGCCGCTCCCATCAGACAGAATCTTGTAAATCATACCGTAAAACCCCGGTGAGATAAGAAAGCAAACGCCGAAGTGTGGGAAAGATTGCAAATCAAAACAGTGCGCAAGGGCGATATTGCTGCTTTTCTTCCAATGCGCTGCCCTGGCCGCCATGGCGTTGCAGATAGCCCCCCACCGCCTGCATGCCGTTCCAACGGTTTTCGCACCATAATGGTGCCAACAGCGTCGGCCGACAGGCACTGGCGGAGATGCGGTGATACACCACCTCTTTCGGCGTATGGCGGATCATCTCACCGGCGCTGCAGGCATACTCCTCGAGTGCCAGCTCAGGCAAGCGCCCAGCCTGCCAGGCCCGCGCCAGGGTGCTGCCGGTCACGATATGCAGCGGGTGCAGCTTGATGCCGTCCACCCCGCTGTCCACCACCTGCTGCAGGGTCGCCAGATGGTCGGCGGCCGTTTCCCCTGGCAGCCCAACAATCAGATGGCTGCAGACCTTCAACCCACGTTCACGCGCCAGCCGGGCGGTGTGCTGATAACAGGAGAAATCATGGCCGCGATTGATGCGTTTCAGAGTTTTATCGTGCGCGGTCTGTAGCCCCAACTCCAGCCACACCTCATAGCCCTGTTCAAGGTAACCCGCCAGCAGATCCAGCGCGGCGGGCGGTACACAGTCCGGGCGCGTGCCGACGCAGATACCGACCATATCCGCCTGCGCCAGCGCCTGCCGATACATCTGTGCCAGCAGGCTCACTTCGGCATAAGTACTGGTATAAGCCTGGAAATAGGCCAGATAACGCTTGGCACGGTTGACCCTGACCGCCTGCATCGCCAACTGCTCGGCGATACTTTGTTGCTGCATCTGTTCATCGGCGAAAGAGGCCACATTGCAAAAGGTACAGCCACCGCGCCCAAGCGTGCCATCGCGGTTCGGGCAACTGAAACCACCATGCAGCGTGAGTTTATGGATCTTTTCACCATAGCGGCGCTGAAGATCGGCGCCAAACATATTGACTAATTGCGGCAACTGCATAATCTTGGAAGTCTCTGTGCTCAAAGCCCGTGATGCTAATAAGAAACGGCTTTTCCCGCGATGACAGAGATCAACGCTTTCCCCGCAAGGCTTCACCAGGCATAACTATTCATTATAAATGCAAATAAAATCACTCTTGCCGAGATGAATTTTTCTTATTCTCACGCAACCGTTCACGTCAATATGACAAAGCGATGAAAAATAGTTATAAACAACGAAAAAGAATAACTTATTAGAATAAAATTCCGACATTCCCACCCGCACTAGCATGGTGCAGAGATTCAGGCGTTGCACTATAGTGAGACAGCTCACATTTCTCCGGGGGTTACTGCTCTCCTGCACAAGCTCAAAAACGGATATAACATATTAAATATCAACTAATTGAGCGCAAAAAATCCCATAAGAAACCCCCTTAGGCCTATAGTTGACCTGCGTATTCTTTCTCGCTAAGTTGGAAGTCCGCTGGAAGCTTTCTGGACGGGCAAACGTCTCGTCATATTTATGCAGTAATTTAAGACTCCCTCTTAAAACAAGTCATTTACCACTTGTGAGAACCGTCACGAGAGGCCATTAACGGAGGGCGGAAAAGCAGATCGGCGCTATTAACCTTGCTGATTGGACTTCTGCCTGAAATTAAGAAGCCGCTCGCAGTGGGTTGTGAGAGTCACGCAGAGCCTGGGGAGGTTCACTGATATGTTGTACGATAAATCCCAAGAGCGGGACAACTGTGGTTTCGGCCTGATCGCCCACATAGAAGGCGAACCTAGCCATAAGGTGGTGCGTACCGCTATTCACGCACTTGCCCGTATGCAGCACCGTGGCGCAATCCTTGCTGACGGCAAGACTGGCGACGGTTGCGGCCTGTTATTGCAAAAGCCCGATCGCTTCTTCCGCATGGTCGCAGAAGAGCGCAGCTGGCGTTTAGCCAAGAACTACGCCGTTGGCATGATGTTCCTCAGCCAGAACGAAGAGGAAGCCCGTGCCAGCCGCCGCATTGTCGAAGAAGAGCTGCAGAATGAAACGCTGTCGGTAGTCGGCTGGCGTGAAGTGCCGACCAACCCGGACGTATTGGGTGAGATCGCCCTCTCTTCTCTGCCACGCATTGAACAAATCTTCGTGAACGCCCCGGCCGGTTGGCGTCCGCGTGATATGGAACGCCGCCTGTTTATCGCGCGTCGCCGTATCGAGAAGCGCGTCCAGGACGACAGCTTCTACGTCTGCAGCTTCTCGAATCTGGTGACGATCTATAAAGGCCTGTGCATGCCTGCGGATCTGCCGCGTTTCTATCTTGATTTGGCGGACTTGCGTCTGGAATCGGCCATCTGCCTGTTCCACCAGCGTTTTTCCACCAACACCGTGCCGCGCTGGCCGCTGGCGCAGCCGTTCCGCTATCTGGCGCACAACGGCGAGATCAACACCATCACCGGCAACCGTCAGTGGGCGCGCGCCCGTACTTATAAGTTCCAGACGCCGCTGATCCCGGACTTGCAGACTGCTGCACCCTTCGTTAACGAAACCGGCTCCGACTCCAGCTCGCTGGATAACATGCTGGAACTGCTGCTGGCGGGCGGGATGGATCTGATCCGTGCCATGCGCCTACTGGTGCCGCCGGCCTGGCAGAACAACCCGGATATGGACACCGATCTGCGCGCCTTCTTCGACTTCAACTCGATGCACATGGAGCCGTGGGACGGCCCTGCCGGCATCGTGATGTCCGATGGCCGCTACGCTGCCTGTAACCTGGACCGTAACGGCCTGCGTCCGGCGCGCTACGTCATCACCAAAGACAAGCTGATCACCTGCGCCTCGGAAGTCGGTATCTGGGACTACCAGCCCGATGAAGTGGTTGAGAAAGGCCGCGTGGGCCCTGGCGAGCTGATGGTGATCGACACCCGCAGCGGCAGGATCCTGCACTCCGCCGAGACCGACGACGATCTGAAAAGCCGCCATCCGTATAAAGAGTGGATGGAAAAGAACGTCAAACGTCTGGTGCCATTCGAAGATCTACCGGCCGATCAGGTTGGCAGCCGTGAGCTTGACGACTCGCAGCTTGAGACTTACCAGAAACAGTTTGGCTACAGCAGCGAAGAACTGGATCAGGTGATCCGCGTGCTGGGTGAGATTGGCCAGGAAGCCACGGGTTCAATGGGTGACGATACCCCGTTCGCCGTGCTCTCCAGCCGTCCGCGCATTATTTATGACTATTTCCGTCAGCAGTTTGCCCAGGTGACCAACCCACCGATCGACCCGCTGCGTGAAGCGCATGTGATGTCGCTGGCGACCAGCATCGGCCGCGAAATGAACGTGTTCTGCGAGGCCGAAGGCCAGGCACACCGTTTAAGCTTCAAATCACCGATCCTGCTGTACTCCGACTTCAAACAGCTCACCACGCTGGAAGGCGAATATTATCGCGCCGATACGCTTGATCTGACCTTTGATCCGGCGGAGCAGGATCTGGAGCAGACCATTCGCGCCCTGTGCGACGAAGCGGAACGCAAAGTCCGCGACGGCGCCGTGCTGCTGGTATTGTCCGACCGCGCGATCTCCACCAGCCGTCTGCCGGTGCCTGCACCGATGGCCGTAGGGGCGATCCAGACCCGTCTGGTTGAAAAGAGCCTGCGCTGTGACGCCAACATCATTGTTGAAACCGCCAGCGCCCGCGATCCACACCATTTCGCCGTGTTGCTGGGCTTCGGTGCAACGGCGGTCTACCCGTACCTGGCCTACGAAACCCTGGCCAAACTGGTAGATACCCAGGCGATCGACAAGAAATACCGTGAAGTGATGCTGAACTACCGTAACGGCATCAACAAAGGCCTGTACAAGATCATGTCCAAAATGGGCATCTCGACCATTGCCTCTTACCGCTGCGCCAAACTGTTCGAGGCCGTCGGTCTGCATCGCGATCTGTCCGATCTGTGTTTCCAGGGCGTGGTCAGCCGTATCGGCGGTGCCAGCTTCAGTGACATCCAACAGGATCTGCAAAACCTTTCCAAGCGTGCGTGGCTGAAACGCAAACCGCTGGAACAAGGCGGCCTGCTGAAGTTCGTTCACGACGGCGAGTACCATGCGTACAACCCTGACGTGGTCAGCACGCTGCAAACCGCGGTCCACAGCGGCAAATACAGCGACTATCAGACTTACGCCAAGCTGGTGAATGAACGCCCGGTGGCGATGCTGCGCGACCTGTTGGCCATCACGCCGAAAGGCACGCCAATCCCGGTCGATCAGGTTGAACCGGCAGAATCGCTGTTCAAACGCTTCGATACCGCGGCCATGTCTATCGGCGCCCTGAGCCCGGAAGCGCATGAGTCGCTGGCGATTGCCATGAACAGCCTCGGCGGCTTCTCCAACTCCGGCGAGGGCGGCGAAGATCCGGCACGTTACGGCACCAACAAGGTGTCACGCATCAAGCAGGTGGCATCCGGCCGTTTCGGCGTGACTCCGGCCTACCTGGTAAATGCCGATGTGATCCAGATTAAAGTGGCGCAAGGGGCCAAGCCGGGTGAAGGCGGCCAGTTGCCGGGCGACAAGGTGACCCCTTATATCGCCAAGCTGCGTTACTCGGTACCGGGCGTGACCCTGATATCGCCACCGCCGCACCATGACATCTACTCGATCGAAGATCTGGCGCAGTTGATTTTCGACCTGAAACAGGTCAACCCGAAGGCGATGATTTCGGTAAAACTGGTGTCAGAACCGGGCGTGGGCACCATTGCCACCGGCGTGGCGAAAGCCTATGCCGACCTGATCACCATTGCCGGCTACGACGGCGGTACCGGTGCCAGCCCGCTGTCTTCGGTAAAATACGCCGGCTGTCCGTGGGAACTGGGTCTGGTGGAAACACAGCAGGCGCTGGTGGCTAATGGCCTGCGCCATAAAATCCGCTTGCAGGTAGACGGTGGCCTGAAAACCGGCGTGGATATCGTCAAAGCGGCGATCCTCGGTGCGGAAAGCTTTGGCTTCGGCACCGGCCCTATGGTGGCGCTGGGCTGTAAATATCTGCGTATCTGTCACCTGAATAACTGCGCAACCGGCGTAGCAACTCAGGATGAAAAACTGCGCCGCGATCACTACCACGGCCTGCCGGAACGTGTGGTTAACTACTTCCAGTTTATCGCCCGTGAAACCCGCGAGATTATGGCGCAACTGGGTGTCAGCCAACTGGTAGATCTGATTGGCCGCACCGAGTTCCTGACCGAGCTGGATGGCATTTCTGCCAAGCAGAACAAGCTGGATCTGTCACCGTTGCTGCAAACCGCCACGCCGCATCCGGGCAAGGCGCTGTACTGCACCGAAAGCAGCAACCCGCCGTTCGACCAGGGGTTGATGAACAAAGATCTGCTGGCGCAGGCGCAACCGCATATCGAAGCCAGACAAAGCAAGGCTTTCTACTTCGATATCCGCAATACCGACCGTTCGGTGGGCGCCACCCTGTCCGGGGCTATCGCTACCGTGCATGGCGATCAGGGCATGGCTGCCGACCCGATCAAGGCGTACTTCTCCGGTACTGCCGGCCAGAGTTTCGGCGTCTGGAATGCGGGTGGGGTTGAACTGACCCTGACCGGCGACGCCAACGACTACGTTGGTAAAGGCATGGCCGGTGGCCGTATCGCGGTACGTCCGCCGATTGGTTCTGCGTTCCGCAGCCACGAAGCCAGCATCATCGGCAATACCTGTTTGTATGGTGCGACCGGCGGCAAGCTGTTCGCCGCTGGCCGGGCAGGCGAACGCTTTGCCGTGCGTAACTCCGGTGCCATCACCGTCGTCGAAGGTATCGGTGACAACGGTTGTGAATACATGACCGGCGGTATTGTCTGCGTAATGGGCAAAACCGGCATCAACTTTGGTGCGGGCATGACCGGCGGCTTCGCCTACGTGCTGGATGAAGACGGCGAGTTCCGCAAACGTGTGAATCCAGAGTTGGTGGAAGTGTTGGATGTCGAACAACTGGCTATCCATGAAGAGCACCTGCGCGGCTTGATTACCGAGCACGTCCAGGCGACCGGTTCTTCGCGTGCGGAAGAGATCCTGGCCAACTGGCCGGAATGGGCACCGAAGTTCGCTCTGGTCAAGCCGAAGTCCAGTGATGTCAAAGCATTGTTGGGTCACCGTAGTCGAACCGCTGCCGAGCTGCGGGTTCAGGCGCAGTAAGAGGTCATTAATGAGTCAGAATGTTTATCAATTTATCGACCTGCAGCGCGTTGATCCGCCAAAGAAACCGCTCAAGATCCGTAAAATTGAGTTTGTAGAGATTTACGAGCCGTTTTCGGAAAGTCAGGCGAAGGCGCAGGCGGACCGTTGTCTGTCCTGCGGTAACCCTTATTGCGAATGGAAATGCCCGGTTCACAACTACATCCCGAACTGGCTGAAGCTGGCGAATGAAGGCCGCATCATGGAGGCAGCGGATCTGGCGCACCAGACCAACAGCCTGCCGGAAGTGTGCGGTCGCGTCTGCCCGCAGGATCGTCTGTGTGAAGGTTCCTGTACCCTGAACGACGAGTTCGGTGCGGTAACCATCGGCAACATCGAACGCTATATCAGCGATAAAGCGATTGAGATGGGCTGGAAACCAGACATGTCTCACGTGCTGCCTACCGGTAAACGCGTGGCGGTGATCGGGGCCGGCCCGGCTGGCCTGGCCTGTGCCGATGTGCTGACCCGTAACGGCGTGAAAGCGGTGGTTTACGATCGTCACCCGGAGATCGGCGGCCTGCTGACCTTCGGGATCCCGGCCTTCAAGCTGGAAAAAGAAGTGATGGTGAAGCGCCGTGGCATCTTCAGCGAGATGGGCATTGAGTTCCAACTCAATACCGAAGTGGGCAAAGACATCACCATGGAGACGCTGCTGAGTGATTATGACGCGGTGTTCCTCGGCGTCGGTACCTATCAGTCAATGCGCGGTGGCCTGGAGAACGAGGATGCGCCGGGGGTCTATGACGCCCTGCCGTTCCTGATCGCCAACACCAAGCAGTTGATGGGCTATCAGGCCGAGCAGCACGAGCCTTATGTCAGCATGGAAGGCAAGCGTGTGGTGGTGCTGGGCGGTGGTGACACCGCGATGGACTGCGTGCGTACCTCTATTCGCCAGGGGGCAACCGACGTTATCTGCGCCTACCGTCGTGATGAAGCCAACATGCCAGGCTCCAAACGCGAAGTGAAAAACGCGCGTGAGGAAGGGGTTGATTTCAAATTCAACCTGCAGCCACTGAGCATCGAACTCAACAGCGCCGGTCGCGTGGCCGGAGTGAAAATGGTTCGTACCCAGTTGGGCGCACCGGATGCCAATGGCCGTCAGGTTGCTGAGCAGGTGCCAGGTTCCGAGCACATCATTGATGCCGACGCGGTGGTTATGGCCTTTGGTTTCCGTCCGCACCAGATGGACTGGCTGGCCGCGCACGACGTTGAGCTCGACAAACAGGGCCGCATTGTGGCACCGGAAAGCACCGATAATGCCTTCCAGACCAGCAACCCGAAAATCTTCGCCGGTGGCGATGCGGTGCGCGGGTCGGATCTGGTGGTAACGGCGATTGCCGAAGGTCGTAAAGCTGCCGATGGCATCATGAGCTACCTGGAAGTCTAATCTTCCACCGGCTTTTCCCCAAAGGGCCCGCAGGTGATCTGCCGGGCCCTTTGTTTTTTCCCGGGGCGCAGGCGATAAAAAAGGTCGCCGAAGCGACCTTTACTGTTCACCGCTGCGGGATTATTTCACCACGCGCAGTGCCGGGCGGCCACCACGTGGCGGCGGTGGCGGCTCGTCGTCTGAATCGTTACCTTCATCCAGATCGGGGCGATCGCCATCAATCACCGACATCAGGCTTTCCGAAGGGATCGTCTCATTGTCCAAACCTTCAAACGTGCCTTCCGCTTCATAAGCGGCTTCCGGTTCGAACATGGTGCCTGCGCCGTTCTCACGGGCATAAATCGCCAGCACCGCTGCCATTGGCACCGAGACTTCACGCGGTACACCACCGAAACGTGCGTTGAAATGCACTTCGTCGTTGCCTAACTCCAGGTTGCCCACAGCACGCGGCGCGATGTTCAGAACAATCTGACCATCACGGGCGAACTCCATAGGCACCAGAACGTCAGGACGCGTCACATCCACCACCAGGTGCGGTGTCAACTGATTGTCCAACAGCCAGTCATAGAAAGCTCGCAGCAGATACGGACGGCGCGGAGTCATCTGAGACATATCCATAACGCTTAGCCCCGAGTCTGCAGGCGCATTTCGCGCTCGGCTTCGGTCAGGGAGGCCAGGAAGGCGTCACGCTCGAACACGCGAGTCATGTAGCCTTTCAGCTCTTTGGAACCGGCACCGCTCAGTTCAATGCCCAACTGCGGCAAACGCCACAGCAGCGGCGCCAGGTAGCAATCCACCAGGCTGAACTCTTCGCTCATGAAGTACGGGGTCTGACCAAAGATAGGGGCAATCGCCAGCAGTTCTTCGCGCAGTTGACGGCGAGCTGATTCAGCTTCCTGGCCGTTGCTCTGCTCGATTTTGTACATCAGCGAATACCAGTTTTTCTCGATACGCAGCATCATCAGGCGGCTCTCACCACGAGCAACCGGGTAGACCGGCATCAATGGTGGGTGCGGGAAACGCTCATCGAGGTATTCCATGATGATACGGGATTCATACAGGGTCAGTTCGCGATCGACCAGGGTAGGCACCGTCTGGTACGGGTTGAGGTCAATCAGATCCTGCGGCAGGTTATCCAACTCAACCTGCTCAATCTCAACGCTGACACCTTTCTCCGCCAGTACGATACGTACTTGATGGCTAAAAATGTCGGTCGGGCCAGAGAACAGCGTCATTACCGAACGTTTGTTGGCAGCGACAGCCATGAAAACCTCCAAGTTATCTAGAAAATACTGCGAATAGCCAACTGACAGGCTGCTATCCTGAATGATCTTGACCGCAGGCCAGCAACTTGCAGCGAAACCTTAGGTCATAAAAACGGCCTCGGAGGTAGACTGATAACTGCTGCATGGCGAACAGGCGCAAAAGTGGATGATAGTTTACCAGATTTTGCTTGTTTTGTGGGGGCTGTGCGGTGATTTCGTATTGAATTGTCTGATATACCAAAGATTTTAGTAGCGACAAGTTGATTTTCAGGCATAAAAAAACCCGGTGAAGCACCGGGTTTTTGGCGTAAATTCCACTGCCGAGGCAGTAAAAAATTAACGCTTGGAGAACTGCGGACGACGACGTGCTTTACGCAGGCCGACTTTCTTACGTTCAACCTGACGGGCGTCACGAGTAACGAAGCCAGCTTTACGCAATTCACCGCGCAGAGTCTCGTCGTACTCCATCAGTGCACGGGTGATACCGTGACGGATAGCGCCAGCCTGACCAGAGATACCACCACCTTTAACGGTGATGTACAGGTCAAACTTACCAACCATGTCGGTCAGTTCCAACGGTTGACGAACTACCATGCGGGCAGTTTCGCGACCGAAGTACTGTTCCAGACTACGCTGGTTAATTACGATGTTACCACTGCCCGGCTTGATGAAAACGCGAGCGGCGGAGCTTTTGCGGCGACCAGTGCCGTAGTATTGATTTTCAGCCATTGCCTATAATCCCGATTAGATGTCAAGAACTTGCGGTTGCTGTGCCGCGTGAGTGTGCTCTGTGCCCGCGTAAACTTTCAGTTTACGGAACATTGCACGACCCAACGGACCCTTTGGCAGCATGCCTTTAACCGCGATTTCAATCACACGCTCTGGGTTGCGGGCAATCATCTCTTCAAAGGTCGCTTGCTTGATACCACCGACGTAGCCGGTGTGACGGTAATACACTTTGTCTGTACGCTTGTTGCCGGTTACAGCAACTTTTTCTGCGTTCAGAACGATGATGTAGTCACCGGTATCAACGTGCGGGGTGTATTCCGCTTTATGCTTGCCGCGCAGACGACGAGCCAGTTCAGTAGCGAGACGGCCTAAAGTTTTACCATCTGCATCAACAACGTACCAGTCGCGTTTTACGCTCTCTGGTTTAGCTGTAAAAGTTTTCATTAGAAAGCTTACCCAATAATTAGTTACACGTTGGTGAACACCCAAACGCTCGAAAACAGTTGAGGCTCACACGACCATACAAGTCCAGCAAACCTACCCCTTCGAATAGCCATTGCCGGCACTAAAAAGTTTTTGGGAAAAAAACTTTGTTGTAACGTGGGGTCGCAAGATTATAGAGAAGTCGCTCACAAAGATCGAACGCTTTTTGAATAGAAACGCAATTAAACGCCAATGGCAGAAAACCGGGGACGCCAGTGGCCTGGGTCCCCCTGGACGTCACGGCAGATGCGGCAACTTCAGATACTCTTCACTCTGCATTTCTTGCAGCCGCGACAGACAACGCTGGTACTCGAACTTCAACCGCTCACCCTGGTAAATATCGAACATCGACGCTTCGGCAGCGATCACCAGTTTGACGTGACGTTCGTAAAATTCATCGACCAATGCCAGGAAGCGGCGCGCGGTATTTTCCTTCAGCGGCCCCATCACCCGCACATTATACAGGATCACGCTGTGATACAGGCGCGACAGCGCAATATAGTCCAACTGGCTACGCGCCTCTTCGCACAACGTGTGAAAATCGACCGCCAGCACGCCGTCTACCGCGTTGATCGCCTGCAACGGCCGATGATTGATCTGTAATACCGGCGCCGCCTCTCCTGGCTTGCCGGCCAGCTTCACAAACATCCGATCCATGGTTAGCCGGGTCTGTTCATCAAGCGGCGTCAGGTACAAATGCGCCTGAGTCAAGGTACGCAGGCGATAATCAATGCCGGCGTCAACGTTCATCACGTCACAGAATTCGTTAATCAGATCGATCGCCGGCAGGAAACGCGCCCGCTGCAGGCCGTTGCGGTACAAATCGTTCGGCGGGATATTGGAGGTCGCCACCAGCGTAATGCCACGGGCAAACAGCGCCTGCAACAGCGTTGCCAACAACATGGCGTCGGTAATATCGGAAACAAAGAACTCGTCGAAACACAGCACATCGGTCTGTGCCTTGAAACCATCCGCGATGATTTCAAGTGGGTTTTCCTGCCCCTGCAGTTCGGTCAGCTCTTCGTGCACCCGCAGCATAAAACGGTGAAAATGCAGCCGCAGCTTGCGCTCCCCCGGCAGGCTATGGAAGAACATGTCCATCAGCCAGGTTTTGCCGCGTCCCACGCCGCCCCACATATATAAGCCCTGGACCGGACGCTGCTGAGTCGTTTCACTGCTCTTGCCCAGCCAACGATTCAGTTTGCCGCGCAGGCCCGCGGCCGGCGCACTGACAGCGGGCGTCTGCTGCAATAATGCCTGATAGATATGATCCAGTTGAGTCACGGCCTCCATCTGGACTTCATCGGCCTGGTATTCTCCCGCAGCAAGCAGCCGCTGGTAGCGTGATAACGGTGATTGTGCCTGCATCTGTTCGATGTTCCTTCACAACGCTTAGAAATTATTTAGCCCATTTTCGCGGCAACTTTGGGTGGCTTCGCGCCCTTATCGCTACAAATACCCGCTCAGGGCGGCGCTGAAAACCCTGAAGAAATCAGGTCATGGCTCATCAGGATTCCACTCGGACAAGGTTAACGGTTATAGTGGATATTATTAAGTGAAAAATCCCTGCGGAACAACGAAGTCAAAATAGGAGTCATCATGACCTGGGAGTATGCGCTGATTGGTTTGGTGGTCGGTATCGTCATTGGTGCGGTAGCGATGCGTTTTGGTAACCGTAAATTACGTCAACAACAAGTTTTGCAGAACGAGTTGGACAAGAGCAAAACCGATCTTGAAGAGTATCGCCAGGAGCTGGTCGGCCACTTTGCCCGCAGCGCCGAGCTGCTGGACAATATGGCACGCGACTATCGCCAGCTGTATCAGCACATGGCGAAAAGCTCCAACAACCTGCTGCCGGACCTGCCAATGCAGGAAAACCCGTTCCGCTATCGCCTGACCGAAGCCGAAGCGGATAACGATCAGACGCCGGTAGAGATGCCGCGCGACTACTCAGAAGGCGCATCCGGCCTGCTGCGTGGCGAACGTCCACGCCGCGACTAAACGCTGTTCTTCGCCCGTGGGCCAGTTCCACGGGCTTTTGCTCCCCCATGCTTTTTCTTCCCCACGCCGAGCTATCCTTAAAGCTGGCGCCTGAGTGAACTTTTCACGCAAATTCACGGTCTTACCCTTCACTATGGTAGTGCTGCTGCATTATCATCACCCTTTCACCGGCAGGTATTGAGAGAGTTATAATCAATGAATAAAAAGTCGTTAATTCTTAGTGCATTGGCAATGAGTATTGGCCTCACACTGACCTCCGTACCGGCAGCCAACGCGGCGATGCCTGTCGCCGTGCAGGGGCAGCAGTTGCCAAGCCTGGCGCCAATGTTGGAAAAAGTATTGCCCGCTGTCGTCAGTGTGCATGTGGAAGGCACTCAGGTGCAGCGCCAGCAGGTACCGGAAGAGCTCAAACGCTTCTTCGGCCCCGACGCGCCAGGACAACAGCAAAGCTCACGCCCGTTTGAAGGCTTGGGTTCTGGCGTGATCATCGACGCCGCCAAAGGCTATGTGTTGACCAACAACCACGTGATCAACAATGCCGACAAAATCAGCGTACAGTTGAATGACGGGCGTGAAGTGGATGCCAAGTTGTTGGGACGTGACGAACAGTCCGACATCGCCCTGCTGCAGCTCAGCGATGTGAAAAACCTGACCGCGATAAAAATGGCGGACTCCGATCAACTGCGGGTCGGCGACTTTGCCGTGGCCGTCGGCAACCCATTCGGCCTCGGCCAGACGGCGACTTCCGGTATTATCTCTGCACTGGGTCGTAGCGGTCTGAACCTGGAAGGGTTGGAAAACTTCATTCAGACCGATGCTTCCATCAACCGCGGTAACTCCGGTGGCGCACTGGTTAACCTCAACGGTGAGTTAATCGGTATCAACACCGCCATTTTGGCGCCAAGCGGCGGCAACGTGGGCATCGGCTTTGCCATTCCGAGCAACATGGCGCAGAACCTCAGCCAGCAGTTGATTGAATTTGGCGAAGTGAAACGCGGTCTGCTGGGCATCAAAGGCAGTGAAATGACCGCCGATATGGCCAAGGCGTTTAACACCGACGCCCAACGCGGTGCCTTCGTCAGCGAAGTGTTGCCGAAATCTGCCGCCGCCAAGGCCGGCATCAAAGCCGGTGACATTCTGGTTTCCGTCGACGGCAAGCCCGTCAGCAGCTTCGCCGAACTGCGTGCCAAGGTCGGTACCACCGCGCCGGGCAAAACCATCAAGGTTGGCTTGCTGCGCGATGGTAAGCCGCAGGAAGTTTCCGTCACGCTGGACAACAGCGAAGGCGCCTCCACCAACGCCGAAACGCTTTCTCCGGCTCTGCAAGGCGTGTCACTGAGCAACGGTGCCATTCCAAGTGGTGACAAAGGCGTGAAGATCGATAGAGTCGATAAAGGCTCCGTAGCCGCGCAGATCGGGTTGCAGAAAGACGATGTGATCATTGGCGTCAACCGTCAGCGCGTTGAAAACATCACGACCTTACGCAAGGTGCTGGAAGCCAAGCCGCCGGTGATGGCACTGAACATCGTGCGCGGCGGCGAAACCATTTATCTGCTGCTGCGTTAATCGGTAATTTGTTTAAAAACCGGGCTCGGTGACATACTGCGCCCGGTATTCTCATGCTATCCTCCGTGTATCTTTCATCTCACGTACTAAAACTCCATGTTTGCTAAGCTCTTGCGTTCCGTCGTTATTGGTTTAATCGTTGCCGGCCTGCTGCTGGTTGCACTGCCCGTGCTACGTTCTTCCAATGCTCTGTTCGCAGAAAAACATGACAGTACTCTTGACGAAACACCGGTCAGCTACAACAAAGCGGTGCGCCGCGCCGCGCCCGCCGTGGTGAATATCTACAACCGCAATATGAACGGTTCCGCCAACATACTCTCTCTGGGATCTGGCGTGATCATGAACGAGCGCGGTTATATCCTGACTAATCGCCACGTGATCAAGGATGCACAACAAATTACCGTGGTGGTGCAGGACGGCCGCCGTTACGAAGCATTGTTAGTCGGTTCTGACGGTTTGACCGATCTGGCGGTGCTGAAAATTGATCCGGGCAACCTGCCGGTGATCCCGATAAACACGGCTCGCACCGCGCACGTAGGTGACGTAGTACTGGCGATCGGCAACCCCTTCAATCTCGGTCAGACCGTCACTCAGGGGATCCTCAGCGCTACCGGCCGCATCAGTATGAGCACCACCGGTCGCCAAACCTTCCTGCAGACCGATGCCTCGATTAACCGCGGCAACTCGGGCGGCGCGCTGGTCAACTCGCTGGGCGAGCTAATCGGCATCAATACCCTGACCTACGATAAAATCACCGATGGGGAAACGCCGGAAGGTTTGGGCTTCGCCATTCCTATCGAGCTGGCCACCAAGATTATGGACAAGCTGATCCGCGACGGCCGCGTCATCCGCGGTTATTTCGGTATTCAGGGGAAAGAGATTATTCCTCTGCGTTCGTCCAATTCCGGCATCGATCGCCTGCAGGGCATTATCGTGACCGAAATTACGCCGAACGGGCCGGCTGGTAACGCCGGGTTCCATATCAACGACGTGATCATCAACGTCGACAACAAACCGGCGATTTCGGTGCTGGAGACCATGGACCAGGTGGCGGAGATCCGCCCAGGCACTGAAATTCCGGTGATTGTGTTGCGCGAAGGCAAACGCATCACCTTGAAGATGACCGTGGGCGAATTCCCGGAAGACACCAATTAAAAAGGGCCCGGCAAAGCCGAGCCCTCAAGACTGCATTTTCGCCGGGGCATCACCCCGGCATCCAACAGATTACTCGCCTTTCACACGCTCGATATTTGCACCCAGCGCACGCAGCTTGTCTTCAATACGCTCATAGCCACGGTCAATGTGATAGATACGATCGACAACGGTCACGCCGTCGGCGATGCAGCCGGCAATCACCAGACTGGCTGAAGCGCGCAAATCGGTCGCCATAACCTGAGCACCGGACAGTTGCTCAACGCCGTGACAAATCACGGTGTTGCTCTCGATCTCGGCATGTGCACCCATACGGATCAGTTCAGGCACGTGCATAAAGCGGTTTTCAAAGATGGTCTCGGTGATCACACCGGTGCCTTCCGCGACCAGGTTCAGCAAGCTGAACTGAGCCTGCATATCGGTTGGGAACCCCGGGTGCGGCGCGGTGCGAATGGTCACCGCTTTCGGACGTTTGCCGTGCATGTCCAGACTGATCCAGTCTTCACCCACTTCAATATCCGCACCGGCTTCACGCAGCTTGGCCAGCACCGCATCCAGCGTATCTGGACGGGTATCACGGCACATCACTTTACCACCGGAAACCGCGGCAGCGATCAGGAAGGTGCCGGTTTCGATACGGTCCGGCAGAACGCGATACACACCGCCGCCCAGGCGCTCAACGCCCTCGATGGTGATGCGGTCACTGCCGGCACCGGTGATTTTCGCACCCAGCGTGTTAAGGAAGTTGGCAGTATCGACAATTTCCGGCTCACGTGCAGCGTTCTCAATCACGGTGGTGCCAGTCGCCAGGGTGGCGGCGCTCATGATGGTCACGGTAGCGCCAACGCTCACCTTGTCCATAACGATGTGTGCACCCTTCAGGCGGCCGTCAACGGAAGCTTTTACGTAACCTTCTTCCAGTTTGATCTCTGCACCCAGCTGTTCCAGACCCGTAATATGCAGATCAACCGGACGAGCGCCGATCGCGCAACCACCCGGCAGGGAAACCTGACCACGACCAAAACGAGCGACCAGCGGCCCCAAAGCCCAGATAGAAGCACGCATGGTTTTCACCAGGTCATACGGCGCGCAGAATTCGTTCACGCCGCTGGCATCAACGAATACGGAACCGTTACGCTCAATCTTGGTGCCTAACTGGTTGAGTAGCTTAATGGTGGTATCGATGTCCTTCAGCTTCGGGACATTCTGCAGCTCGACCGGCTCTTCCGCTAATAATGCGGCGAACAGGATCGGCAGGGCAGCATTTTTGGCCCCGGAAATAGCAACTTCACCGCTTAGGCGGGTCCGGCCCTGCACACGAAATTTATCCATTTGACTACTCTCTATTATCTAAACTGACGCTGCCCGCCCCGCTGGGCAAACAGCCTTAAAATCCGTTGAGTTTGCGATCTCGCTGCCACTCTTCTGGGGTATACGCCTTGATCGACAAGGCATGAATTCGGTTGTCCGCAATGTATTCCATCAGCGGTGCATACACCGTCTGTTGTTTCTTGACGCGGCTCATGGCGGCAAACAGCTCGCCGACCACGATCACCTGAAAATGGCTACCGTCACCGGTAACATGTGCTTCATCCAGTGCCAATGCTCGCATCAGCACGTCTTTAATCTCGTTATTTTCCATAGTATCCAGTTCTGCATCAAAAGGATCATAATCAGCCTGACATCTTAGTGGAATCAGACGTTTTCTTAAACTAAAGAAAAAGCCCCTGTGTAACAGGGGCTTTCTGAGGCGAAACCGTCTTTAACCAGCCGAAAGTAGGGCTAACCAGCGGTATCGACAGGCATTATTGCTTGCAGGTTGTACAGCGTGATCAAGGTTTTCAGGCGATCGCTGGCACCAGAAATTTTTAATTCCACGCCGTGCTGACGCTGCTGTTCACGCAGATGTACCAGCAATGCCAGCCCGGAAGAGTCCACACGCTGCAATTGCGTAACGTCGAGGACAGTTATATCCGCCAGCAACGTTTCCCGCTGTTCCCACAGCGGCAACAGAGTTTCCCGATCCAGTTCACCGCGCAGGATCAGAGTCTGCTGCTGCGATTCAACGCTGAGTGCCGCAGTCATCAGTTTTTCTGATCCAGCGTGATTGGACGCTGCGCCGCCGCCTGCAGTTGTTTGGTCAGGCCGTCAATCCCTTGGGTACGCAAGGTAGATGCCCACTCGTTTTGCTTGGTGGTAATCATACTGACGCCTTCGGCGATCATGTCATACGCCTGCCAGTAACCGGTCTTGCTGTTTTTGCGCCACTGGAAGTCCAGGCGCACCGGCGGGCGACCGCCCTGGTCAATGATGGTCACGCGGATGGCGACGATATCGGCATTACCCAACGGCTTTTCAGGTTCAATCTGGTAAGTCTGGCCGTGGTACATCGCCAACGCCTGGCCGTAGGCCTGTTCCAGGTAGGCCTGGAATGCGGTGAAGTAAGCTTCACGCTGCGCCGGGGTCGCTTCTTTGTAATAACGGCCCAGTACCAGCGCACCGGCGTATTTAACCTGTACAAAAGGCATCAATTCCTGATGCACCACGGAACGCAGGTAGTTGGGATCCTGCTTGATTTTCGGCTGCTCGGTTTTCAGACGGTTAAAGGTCTTTTGAGCCGCGTCCTGCATCAGGCTGTAAGGATTGGTTTGATCGACCGCGTTCGCCAGCGGCGCAACCACCAGCAGGGCAACCATAAGTAAACGTTTAAACATGCAGGCTTCCTCTCTTAATGAATGGGGGCAGCAGGTTGCGGCGCAGAACCGGCAGCCGGGCTGGCAGCCGCGTCTCCCGCTTTATCTGCGTTATCCTGGCCGCCGCTCTTATACAAGAACTGGCCGATCAGATCTTCCAGAACCATGGCTGATTTGGTGTCTTGAATGGTACCACCGTCCTTCAGAATGGTGGTGCCCATATCCGGGTCTTCAAAACCGACGTTCAGTGCCAGATATTGCTCCCCCAGCAGGCCGGAGGTGCGGATCGCCAGTGAGCTGGTATCCGGTATCTGGTTGAATTTATCCTGGATATCCAGGGCAACGCGCGGCGTATAAGTTTTAGGATCGAGAGAGATATTGGCCACTCGACCAATCACCACGCCGCCGATTTTCACCGGTGAACGTGCTTTCAGACCACCGATATTATCGAAGGTCGCGTAAATACGGTATGTAGGTTCGTTACCGATCGACTTAATGTTTGCCACTTGCAGGCACAAAAACACGACGGCGCACAGCGCAATCAGCATAAATGCCCCAACCCAGATTTCACTCTTCTTCGTTTGCATCGAATCAATTCCCAAACATCAGTGCTGTCAGCACGAAATCCAATCCCAACACCGCCAGTGACGAATGTACCACGGTACGGGTCGTTGCCCGGCTAATCCCTTCAGAGGTCGGTACTGCATCATACCCGTTGAAGATGGCAATCCAGGTCACGGTAATGGCAAATACCACGCTCTTGAGCAGGCAGTTGAGCAAGTCTTTTTTCCACTCTACGGCGCCCTGCATCGCCGACCAGAAGAAGCCACCGTCAATGCCCTTCCAATCCACACCGACTATTGAACCGCCCCAGATACCAATTGCGACAAAGATCAGCGTCAACAACGGCATGCTGATCAAACCGGCCCAGAAGCGCGGTGCGACAATACGCCGCAGCGGGTCGACCGCCATCATTTCCAGGCTGGAGATTTGTTCGGTTGCCTTCATCAGGCCAATTTCGGCCGTCAGCGCGGAACCGGCACGACCGGCAAACAACAGTGCCGTCACCACCGGGCCCAGTTCACGTAACAGCGACAGCGCCACCATCATGCCCAAGCTGGCCTCGGCACTGTAGGTGGTCAGCACCAAATAGCCCTGTAGCCCCAGTACCATGCCGATAAACAACCCGGAAACCATGATAATCAGCAGTGATTGCACGCCTACACTGTGCATTTGCTTGAGCAGCAACGGCCACTGTTTGCGCGGCTCGGGCCGCCCGACCAGCGCGCCCCACAGCATCAATCCGGCGCGTCCAAAACTGGCGCTGGTGTTGATGCCACGGCGTCCTAACGACGCTAACGCCTGTAATAACATCAGCTTATTTACTCCCTAAACCTAACAACTCGGCCTGATAATCGCCAGCCGGATAACGGAAAGGCACCGGCCCATCGGCAATACCATCCAGGAACTGGCGCACGCGTGCATCAGGATTGTTCTGTAATTCTTGCGCCGTGCCTTCGGCAATCACCCGATGATCGGCAACAATGTACGCGTAGTCGGCGATGCTCAGCACCTCAGGTACATCGTGCGAAACCACAATGCAGGTGATGCCCAGCGCGTGATTGAGCTCATCAATCAGCTTCACCAGCACGCCCATGGTGATCGGATCCTGACCGACGAAAGGCTCGTCGAACATGATCATCTCCGGGTCAAGCGCAATCGCCCGCGCCAGCGCCGCACGCCGCGCCATACCGCCGGACAACTCATTGGGCATCAGCTCGGCCGCGCCACGCAGTCCGACCGCCTCCAGCTTCATCATTACCGTACTGCGCAAAATAGGTTCCGGTAAGCGGCTGTGCTCACGCAGCGGATAAGCCACGTTTTCAAACACCGTCAGATCGGTGAACAGCGCGCCTGACTGGAACAGCATGCTCATTTTCTTACGTGCTTCATACAGCTGATGACGGGACAACGCAGGAATGTCGTCGCCATCAAACCAGATCTCACCGCTGTCCGGTGCCAACTGGCCGCCAATCAGACGCAGCAGCGTCGTTTTACCAATACCGGACGGCCCCATGATCGCCGTCACCTTGCCACGGGGAACCGTCAGGTTGATGTCTTCGAATATTAGTCGATCGCCGCGAGAGAAAGTCATGTCGCGAACTTCGACCAGATTCTCTGCCTTCTGGTGCATGTTAATGGATCCTTTGCGGCTTATTTTTGCCAAATCTACCCGCGATGTTAAAGCAACGGGCGCAATGCGTCTCATCTTTACAAAAACTTACCGGCATTTCGTTACCAATGGTGCCATAGGTTTTACTTTTACGCGCCACCCGGTCAAAATTGGCACCATAACGAAAAAAAACGAAAGTGTTCATATATTAGCCGGGAAATCCCGTTGCTGCGGATTTTGCCTGCGCAACGGAGGGCAAAGCAAGATAGCCGAATTACGGCTTTTAACCAACGAACCGGGATAATTCCCAACAAAGGACCCTGCATGTTTCTCGCGATAGTTTTATTAATCGTTGGTTTATTTTTACTGGTGTATGGCGCAGACCGCTTAGTTTACGGTGCTGCGGTGATTTCTCGTTCACTTGGTGTGCCACCGCTGATTATCGGCATGACCATCGTCGGCATCGGCACTTCGCTGCCGGAACTGTTTGTTTCGACCACCGCCGCGCTGAACGGGCAGATAGATATGGCGGTGGGAAACGTAATTGGTTCCAACATCACCAATATTCTCTTGATCCTCGGCGTTGCCGCGCTGATCCACCCGCTGGCTGCACGTTCTGAAGTGTTGCGACGCGAACTGCCGCTGATGTTGGCGGTCACAGTATTGTGCGGTTTCGTGCTGATGGACGGCACGCTAAGTCGGCTGGATGGCGTGGTGCTGTTGGCCGCCGCCGCCATCTTCATTCTGCTGATGTTGAAAATTGCCCGGCTGGCACAGCGTGAAGGCAACGACAGCCTGACCGTGGAACAAATGGCCGAGCTGCCGCAGGACAGCAGCAACACCGTGGCGGTGCTGTGGCTGGTGCTGGCGTTTATCATTCTGCCGCTGTCTTCCAAAATGGTGGTCGATAACGCCACGGTGATCGCGCACTTTTTCGGTATGAGTGAGCTGGTGGTCGGCCTGACCCTTATCGCTGTCGGCACCAGCCTGCCGGAGCTGGCGACCTCCATCGCCGGAGCACTAAAGGGTGAGGATGATATGGCAATTGGCAATATCATCGGCTCCAACATTTTCAATACGGTGATAGTGCTGGGTGTCCCCGCCCTGCTGTCCCCTGGCAGTGTCGATGGCGCCGCCTTCCACCGCGATTACTGGGTGATGCTGGCGGTCAGCATTGTGCTCACCGCCTTGTGCGTTGGGCGTAAACATCGCATCGGTCATCTGGCAGGGGCTCTGTTATTATGTGGCTTTATTGCGTATCTTGCGGTGCTGTTTTTTAACCCTTTCAGTACTTTCGGCTAAACCGACGAGCGGGAATGAGTATGTCGAACATTCAGTTGCAACCAGGCTTTGATTTTCAGCAGGCAGGCAAAGAAGTGCTGCAGATTGAGCGTGACGGGCTGGCTCAGCTCGATCAATACATCAATGCAGACTTTACCCGCGCCTGCGGGTTGATCGCCGAATGCACGGGTAAAGTGGTGGTGATGGGCATGGGCAAATCCGGCCATATCGGCTGCAAGATTGCCGCCACCTTCGCCAGCACCGGCACGCCTTCGTTCTTTGTCCACCCTGCGGAAGCCAGCCACGGTGACCTGGGCATGGTGTCTGCACAGGATATTGTGCTCGCCATCTCCAACTCCGGCGAGTCCAACGAAATCCAGGCGCTGATCCCGGTATTGAAGCGCCAGCAAATCCCGTTGATCTGCATGACCAACAACCCGGAAAGCTCGCTGGGCAAAGCGGCGAATATTCACCTGTGCATCAAGGTGCCACAGGAAGCCTGCCCGCTCGGCCTGGCACCGACCACCAGCACCACCGCCACCCTGGTGATGGGCGATGCGCTAGCCGTCGCCCTGCTGAAAGCCCGCGGTTTCACGCCGGAAGATTTTGCGTTGTCACACCCTGGTGGCGCTCTGGGCCGCCGACTGCTGCTGCGCGTGAGTGATATCATGCACAGCGGCGATGAAATTCCCCACGTCAGCGCCGATGCATCACTGCGCGACGCGCTGCTGGAAATCACCCGCAAAAATCTGGGCATGACGGTCATCTGTGACGATCTGATGAAGATCGCCGGTATCTTTACCGATGGTGACCTGCGCCGGATTTTTGATATGGGTATCAATCTCAACGAGGCCAGGATCGTCGATGTCATGACGCTCGGTGGCGTGCGAGTGCGTCCGAACCTGCTGGCTGTTGACGCGCTGAACCTGATGCAGCAACGTCATATCACCTCAGTGCTGGTTGCCGATGGCGACCAGTTGCTGGGTGTGGTACATATGCATGACATGCTGCGCGCCGGCGTCGTTTAATTATGGAAGAGAACTCAATGAGTCTGGTTGAAACCTGCTACGGGCCTGTAGAACAAGACGTCATGGCGCGCGCCGGTAAAATCCGCCTGCTGATTTGTGATGTCGATGGCGTGCTGTCAGACGGCCTGATTTTCATGGGCAACAACGGTGAAGAACTAAAAGCGTTTAACGTACGCGACGGTTACGGCATTCGCTGCCTGAAAACCTCGGATATTGAAGTGGCAATTATTACCGGCCGCTCCGCCAAGCTCCTGGAAGACCGCGCAAATACCCTCGGTATTACCCACCTTTATCAGGGGCAATCCGATAAGCTTTTGGCCTTCCGCGAACTGTTGGATACACTGTCGCTAACGGCAGATCAGGTAGCCTATATCGGCGACGACCTGATCGACTGGCCGGTGATGGCCCAGGTTGGCCTGGCGGTCGCGGTAGCAGATGCACATCCTCTGTTGCTGCCACGAGCCCACTATATTACCCGCATTGCCGGCGGCCGCGGTGCGGTGCGCGAGCTGTGTGACATTATTCTTTTGGCTCAGAACAAGCTGGAGGACGCCAAAGGGCTGTCGATATGAGTAAAACCAAACTTTGGATCACCATCCTGCTGGCGGTGATCGCATTGGCGCTGATTGGCTGGAACATGACGGATGTCAATGATGATGCCATGCCGGGACCGGCTAACAGTAAAGACCCGACTTATCAGAGCCAGCACACGGTCACCATAGTGTACAATCCGACCGGCAAGCTGAGCTATAAGCTGGTGGCGGAAGACGTAAAGTACTATGAGGCCGACGAATTAAGCTGGTTTACCCAGCCGGTGATGACGCTGTTTGATGAAAACGCGGTGGCCACCTGGTCAGTTCGCGCCGATCGCGCCAAACTGACTAAAGACCGGATGCTGTATCTTTACGGCCATGTCGAGGTGAACAGCCTGACCACCACCTCACAGCTGGAAAAAATTAAAACAGACAATGCTCAGGTGAACCTGGTGACCCAGGATGTGGCTTCGGATGACGAAGTGACGCTCTATGGGACGAACTTCACCTCTAACGGCATGAAAATGCGTGGGAACCTGCGGGCCAAAACCGCTGAGCTGATTGATAAGGTTAAGACCAACTATGAAATTCAGAACCAACAAACCAAGCCGTAATTTGTTGATCGGCAGCTTGATTTTGGCCGCCAGCGCACCCGCCTGGGCGCTGAAGTCCGACTCCAGCCAACCGGTAAGCATTGACTCACTGAAACAGTCTCTGGATATGCAGAGCAACGTCAGCACCTTTACCGATAACGTGGTGATCAAGCAAGGCACTATCGATATCAAGGCAGACAAGGTTGTGGTGACCCGTCCGGGCGGCGATCAGAACAAAACTTATATCGAAGCCTTTGGCAATCCGGTGACCTTCTATCAGATGCAAGACAGCGGCAAGCCGGTGAAAGGCCACGCGCAGAAGGTCCGTTACGATGTGGCGTCGCAGTTGGTGACCCTGACCGGGAATGCCTATCTGGAACAGCTCGACAGCAACGTAAAAGGCGATCGCATCACCTATCTGGTGCAACAGCAGCAAATGCAGGCGTTTAGCGACAAAGGCAAACGCGTGACTACGGTTCTGGTACCGTCGCAGTTGCAAGACAAAAACGGGCAAAAGAAGAGTAACTAATCACTTATGGCTACACTCATCGCAGAAAACCTGGCGAAAGCCTACAAGGGCCGCAAAGTTGTTGAAGACGTCAGCCTGAAAGTGAAATCCGGCGAGATCGTCGGCCTGCTGGGGCCAAACGGCGCCGGCAAGACCACCACCTTCTACATGGTGGTGGGTATCGTTCAGCGTGATGCCGGGCGTATCGTGATTGACGAAGAAGACATCAGCCTGCTGCCGCTGCACGCCCGTGCGCGCCGTGGCATCGGTTATTTGCCGCAGGAAGCCTCTATCTTCCGCCGCCTCAGCGTGTATGACAACCTGATGGCCGTGCTGGAGATCCGTGAAGATCTCAGCAGCGAGCAGCGAGCAGACCGTGCGGTAGAGCTGATGGAAGAATTCCATATCTCCCACCTGCGCGACAACCTGGGCCAGGCGCTGTCCGGTGGTGAACGCCGCCGCGTCGAGATCGCCCGCGCGCTGGCCGCGAATCCGAAATTCATCCTGCTGGATGAACCGTTCGCCGGGGTTGACCCGATTTCCGTTATCGACATTAAAAAAATTATCGAGCACTTGCGTGACAGCGGCCTGGGCGTGCTGATCACCGACCATAACGTGCGCGAAACGCTGGACGTGTGTGAACGCGCCTATATCGTCAGCCAGGGCAAACTGATTGCCCACGGCACGCCGGATGCTATTCTGGCCGATGAGCAGGTGAAACGCGTTTATCTGGGCGAAGAATTCCGCCTCTGAGTGCCAGCGCGTCCTGATGGACGACTGTTAACGGAAGTAGACTGAAGATTATGAAGCAAGGTTTGCAACTCAGGTTTAGCCAACAACTGGCCATGACCCCCCAGCTCCAGCAGGCTATCCGCCTGCTGCAGTTGTCCACGCTTGAGCTCCAGCAGGAGATACAGCTGGCGTTAGAGAGCAACCCATTGCTTGAACAGAGCGACCTGCACGAAGAAGTCGACGCCAAAGAAACTGTCGAAACCGAAGGTTTGGATACCCGCGAGGCGTTGGAACAAAAGGACATGCCCGAAGAGCTGCCGCTCGACGCCACCTGGGACGAAATTTACACCGCCGGTACGCCGTCCGGTACCCGCACCGATTACAGTGACGATGAGCTACCGGTTTATCAGGGCGAGACCACCCAGACCCTGCAGGATTACCTGATGTGGCAAGTGGATCTGACGCCGTTTTCCGACACCGATGCCGCTATTGCCACCTCAATCGTCGACGCCGTTGACGACACCGGCTATCTCACCGTGCCGCTGGAAGACATTCTGGAGAGCCTGGGTGACGATAATGTGACAATGGACGAAGTCGAAGCGGTATTGAAGCGCGTACAGCGTTTTGATCCAGTTGGCGTCGCCGCGCGCGACCTGCGCGATTGTCTGCTGGTTCAGCTTTCCCAGTACGCTAAAGACACGCCCTATCTGGCTGAGGCACGCCTGATCATCAGTGAGCATCTGGACCTGCTGGCTAACCACGACTTTCGCAGCCTGATGCGAACAACGCGCTCAAAAGAAGATACACTGAAAGAAGCGATGTTGCTGATCCAGTCATTGGATCCCCGTCCGGGTCAGTCGATCAACACCGGCGAATCCGAGTATGTGATCCCGGACGTGCTGGTGCGCAAAGTGCAGGATGTCTGGACGGTCGAGCTTAATAGCGACAGCATTCCACGCTTGAAGATCAACCAGCAGTACGCCGCGATGGGCAATAGCGCACGTAACGACAGTGACGGGCAGTACATCCGCAGCAATTTGCAGGAAGCGAAATGGCTGATCAAAAGTCTGGAAAGCCGAAACGACACTCTGCTGAAAGTTTCGCGCTGCATCGTCGAGCAGCAACAGGCGTTCTTTGAACAGGGCACAGAATTTATGAAGCCCATGGTGCTGGCAGATATTGCCCAGGCCGTGGAGATGCATGAATCGACAATTTCACGCGTGACCACGCAGAAGTTTTTGCACAGTCCGCGCGGCATTTTCGAATTGAAATATTTCTTCTCCAGCCATGTGAATACCGACAGCGGGGGCGAAGCTTCCTCTACGGCGATCCGGGCAGTGGTCAAGAAAATGATCGCGGCGGAAAACCCCGCCAAACCGCTCAGCGACAGCAAGCTGGCCACCCTGCTCTCCGACCAGGGGATCATCGTGGCGCGGCGTACCGTCGCCAAGTACCGAGAGTCTTTGTCCATCCCGCCGTCCAACCAGCGTAAACAGTTGGTTTGACCTCTATTGAGAAGGAAGACATTATGCAGCTCAACATTACCGGACACCACATCGAAATCACCGAACCTTTGCGCGAGTTCGTGAACACCAAGTTCGCCAAACTCGAACAGTATTTTGATCGCATAAATCAGGTGTATGTCGTACTTAGTGTGGAAAAAGTGCAGCAGATTGCGGAAGCGACGGTGCACGTGAATGGAGGCGAGTTGCACGCCACCTCGGAAGACGAGAACATGTATGCTGCAATTGATAGCCTGATCGACAAACTGGCGCGTCAATTGAACAAACATAAAGACAAACTGAAACAACACTGACATTCTGGGCCGTTTCCGTCAGCGGGTACGGCTCAAACGTAGCCTCGGCCATCGGCGCGTTACCTGTATGGGTATCGCGCCGATAAGCCATCAAGGGTTAAACAAGGCGAAAAATCACCTCACAAGCCTCCTGCTTGCTGGTGTGGTTTTAAGTGAAGATGAGATGAACAACGAAACAATGCAATTAAGCTCGGTGTTAAACATCGAGTGCACCAGAAGCTCCGTCCATTGCACCAGCAAGAAACGGGCTTTGGAAATTATCAGCGAACTGGCCGCAAAACAGCTCAACCTGTCATCACAGGTAGTATTTGACGCGGTTCTCACCCGCGAGCGCATGGGCAGTACCGGTATCGGCAATGGTATCGCTATTCCCCACGGCAAACTGGAAGAGGACACACTGCGGGCCGTTGGCGTGTTTATCCGTCTCGACCAACCTATCGCCTTTGACGCCATTGATAACCAGCCGGTCGATCTGCTGTTTGCCTTACTGGTACCTGCCGACCAATGTAAAACCCATTTGCATACTCTGTCGCTGGTCGCCAAGCGCCTGGCCGACAAAACCGTATGCCGCCGCCTGCGTGCGGCGCAAAGTGACGAAGAGCTTTACCAAATCATCACCGAGTAACGCCCGGCTGGCGTGACTTCCAGCCCGGATAACGATACTGTTTAGCCACGATGGATCCCGGTTCGGACAGGGATCCTAAAGTTTCTAACGGTGGCGATAAACGCCACTGAGATGCCAGGGGGAGTTGCCACATGGTGCTGATGATTGTCAGCGGCCGTTCCGGTTCAGGGAAATCCGTCGCCTTACGGGCGCTGGAAGACATGGGTTTTTACTGCGTTGATAACCTGCCCGTGGTACTGCTGCCGCAGCTTGCCAATACGCTGGCGGAACGCAATAGCTCCGCTGCGGTAAGCATCGACGTACGTAACATGCCGGAATCGCCGGAAGTGTTTGAATATGCGATGACTCAACTGCCGGACAGTTTTTCGCCGCAGTTGCTGTTCCTCGATGCCGATCGTAATACGCTGATTCGCCGCTACAGTGATACTCGCCGTCTGCACCCGCTATCGAGCAAGAACCTGTCGCTGGAAAGCGCCATCGATGAAGAGAGCGACCTGCTTGAGCCACTGCGCTCCAGGGCCGATCTGATCATCGATACCTCAGAAATGTCAGTGCATGAACTGGCCGAAATGCTGCGTACCCGCCTGTTGGGCAAACGCGAGCGCGAACTGACCATGGTGTTCGAATCCTTTGGTTTCAAGCACGGTATTCCAATCGACGCCGATTACGTGTTTGACGTGCGCTTCCTGCCTAACCCGCACTGGGATCCGAAACTGCGCCCAATGACCGGTCTGGATAAACCCGTCGCCTCGTTCCTCGATCGCCACACCGAAGTGCACAATTTTATCTACCAGACCCGCAGCTATCTCGAACAGTGGTTGCCAATGCTGGAAACCAACAACCGCAGCTACCTGACGGTCGCCATTGGCTGTACCGGCGGTAAGCACCGTTCAGTCTACGTGGCAGAACAGCTGGCCGACTACTTCCGCTCACGCGGCAAAAACGTGCAGTCGCGCCACCGCACGCTGGAAAAACGCAAACAATGACGGTCAAACAAACGGTTGAAATCAAAAACAAGCTGGGGATGCACGCGCGCCCGGCGATGAAGCTGTTTGAGCTGGTGCAGAGCTTTGATGCCGAGGTGATGCTACGCAACGACAGTGGCACCGAGGCCGAAGCCAGCAGCGTGATTGCGCTGCTGATGCTGGACTCCGCGCAGGGCCGTCATATCGAAGTGGAAGCCACCGGCCCGGATGAAGCGAAAGCACTGGCGGCGGTGATCGAACTGATCAATTCCGGTTTTGACGAAGACTAAAGAGTCAGGTGCGCTACATGCAGCGCACCTACTTTACAACACATCATTCCTGCAGCTAGATCCTACTTAAACAGTCCAGCGCCACCGCCTTGAAGCTGTCGAAATTATCACTGCCCAACAGGCGACTCATCGAACGTTCGCGCACAAAGGTGACGAACAGATCGTAGATTGCCATCGCCTCTTCGTAATCGCTCTTGCTGATCGCCAGCAGGAAAATCACGTGGGCAATTTCACCTTCACCCCAGGGCACCCCCTGTGGCGCCAGCAGCGTCACCACGACGGTTTTTTTCGCCAGCAACCCCAGCGAGTGCGGCAGCGCGATCCCTTCACCCAGCAGGGTAGAAACAATCGCCTCGCGCTCTACCACTGAAGGGTAAAAATCTTCGCCAACATAGCCTTCTTGCTCAAGCTGGCGGCACACCTGCTGGAATAATTCCGCCTGGGTCAGCGGTTCATTGACCAACATAAAATGCTCGGCGTCGAAGAACTTCTCCAGCATATAGGGCTTGGTACGATCCACCAGCACCAGTTTGCCGAGCTGTTCGAGCTGGTATTCGGTCGGGAACGGCGACATCACCACCACCGGCTTGTTCTTTTCGCTAACCCGCGCATTGGAAATAACGAAGTCTTCGTCGATATGGCTGAGCACCTCGTAATCTCGCAGTGAAACGATGCGCGTCATCACCAGTTGCGGGTATTTGCGTGCGATCTGCGCCTGGATCATCCGCACCGTCGAGTTACCGGTATCGCACACCAGCATCACCTGCGGGTGTCGCTCATAGCCGATGTTGTAATGCCGCTCCAGCCCAACGCCAATGTGCAGTACCAGATAACCGATCTCGTTTTCACTCAGGGTGTAGGGCGTGTATTTCCCCCAGCTGGAGACCGCGGCCAGCGTCACGTCATAGGCCATTGGGTAGTGCTGTTTAATGTTCGCCAGCAGCGGGTTGGGGATATTAATCTGGTATTTCACCCGGGTGATCATGGTCTTGATATGGGTCAGCAGATCGGCACGCAGCTGCTTGTCACCCTGCAGATTGTAGTTATAGTGCGCGTTGATATACGACAGAATGTAATCCACCAGCGCTTCTTCATCGTCGGCGTTGATCTCGGTAGGTTGCACCTCCTGCACCCGCCGCGCAGCAATGTTCACCCGCAGGTAGGCCTCTTCCGCTATCGATATCTCTTTGCCACTGGCTTTACGCAGTTCCCCGGCCAGCCAGGTCGAAACCTTGCGCACCGCGTCATCCCCGTCCTCAACGTCAAAGTCCGGCAGCGGATAACCATCGGTAATGCGTTGCAGCGCGACTGCACAATAGAAAATCAGATACTGCTCACCTTCGTCCGTCAAACGAATGGCATATTGCGACAGCAACGGATGCAGCAAACCGGCAAAGGTCGTCACCTGCGGTTGACGCAGGATCTCATTGTTGAGCAGTGGATTTTCGGCATCGGCCAGATGCAGCTGGAATAACAGATCGGTCAGACAGGCGCGGATCGCCATCTCCGAACCAAACAGCTTCATGCCGTAGCGCGGTTTGGTTTCAATGGTCAATTGGTAGTGCGCCAGACGCTCTCTTACCTCAGCCATGTCGTTTTGCAGCGTGCCACGGCTGACAAACCATTCATCGGCTAAATCTTCAAGTTTCAGAGAAAAGGCTGAGGTCAGAAAACGAATCAGCAAATAGTGCACCCGTTCCTGCGCGCTGCGTGGCGTGGCGTGTTTTTTACGTTCCTGATGTTGCAGGGCGCTAAACAGTACGACGTCATCGACCTGCAGGCGATAACCCGCCCCACGGCTATGCACAAAGTGGGCACCATAGTTTTCCAGAATATCGTTCAGCGCGGTGATGTCGGCGCGCACGGTTCGGGTGGAAACAGCAAAGCGCTTCGCCAGCTCTTCCTGTGGCAAAGTCTCTGACTGCAAAGCATCAAACAGATAGGCCAAACGCGGGTAGGGAAATCGCACCATTCTCTTTCCGTCAATTAAGGTGCCCGCCTGGGGAATCAGGCGGGCAACGGGTTACTTCGCCACCGGCAAGAACACCATTTGCGAGGGGCTGCCCACCGGCGTATAGCCTTCAACAAAGCTGAGTTTGCCGCTGACCTTATCCACGCCAAAGCGGGTGACGTTATCGCTGCGTTGGTTCATGGCATACAGATAATGGCCATCCGGGCTTAGCGTCAGGGAGCGTGGATAATCGCCACGCGTCCAGGTTTCCGCCACCGCGTGCAACTCGCCATCGCTGCCGACGCTGAACTGCGCGATGCTGTTATGTAGCCGGTTGGCAACATACAGATTTTTGCCGTCTGCGCTCAGAACCAGCCCGGCGGCAAAGTTGGTACCCTTATAATCGGCAGGCAACGAAGAAACGACATGTAACTGTTTCAATGTCCCTTTTTGGCTGTCGAAACGGTAGCTGGTCAGCGTCGAGGCCTCTTCATTCACCAGCAGCACAGTTTTGCCGTCCGGATGGAAGACAAAGTGACGTGGGCCGGCACCAGCAGAAGATGCGGCGATCCACGGCGGATCGTTCGGCGTCAGCTGGCCACTGGCATCGTCAAAGCGCCACTGGTAGATCCGATCCAGCCCCAGATCGGTAGAAAACACAAACTTGCCGCTCGGATCGCTGGCGATCATATGCGCATGCGGCCCATTGTGATCGCTGATGGCAAAACTGCCTTCTACCGCGCCTTCCGGCTTACCGGCACCTGCAGGCCCTTGCTGTTGCTGCACCGAGCTGGCGTTGCCCAGTTTACCGTCACTCTCCAGCGGGAAGGCCGCCACGGTGCCACTGACGTAGTTCGCTACCAGCAGATAACGGCCATTGGGCGTCGGAGAAAGATAAACCGGCCCCGCGCCTTGTGAATCGACCTGATTAAGCTGCGTCAGGCTGCCATCGGACGGATTGATATGGTAGGCAATAATGCCGCCGTGCCTGGTGCCGTTAAAGTCCGCCACTTCGCTGGCGACATACAACGTCTGGCCTTTGGCATCCACGGTTAGCTGTGCCGGATTGGCCTGCTTGCTGACCAGCGTTCTGGCGCTCAACGCACCGCTGGCCGAGTCAACCTGCACCCGGTAAACGCCTCCACCGTTGGGATTGTAAGTACCGATATAAGCAAAATGAGATGACGTAGATTTCATTGCATCCTCAGCATGCAGCACCGGGCTGGTCATCGCCAGTAACGCCAGAGTTAACGCGGTGCGTAGGGTTGGTGACTGCCAGTTTCGCATAGTTATCCTTATGATAGATAGCGGCGCGGAATGCCCGCGCCTGTGAATACAAAGCCTGTCGCCTCCCTGCCTTACGTCATCCGATAATGCGTTTACCCGACCAGTTTTTTGGTGATGGCCAGCAGGGTTTTAACGTCCTGCGGGCGAGTGTTGCCCGTGGCGGAATCGATGATGGAACTGTAGATATGTGGGATCACCCGTTTCACACCCGCAGCCAGTGCGATCTCGACGATCGGCTCGAAGTTTTCCAGATCGATGCCGCCGGTCGGCTCCAGCATAAAGTCATGTTCGGCGCAGGCCTGGGCCACATACTGGTATTCTTCTTTGCATGCCAGCCCACCCATCGGGAAATACTTGATTGAGCTGCCGCCCATGTCTTTTAACAGGGCAATGGCGGTTTCTACCGGCACAATGCCGTCCGGTGCCGCTGCACTCAGCGGGCCGGTTGAGATTTTCACCCAGCCAACGCGGCCGGTAGGCGACACCAGGCCATTGACCACGCTGTCATTTTGGCCCAGCAGCGCACGGCTGGCACCGACACCGGTAAACACCTGGTTTACGTGCTGTGGCTGCACCTGTTGAGAAATCAGGCTGACCATCGCCGATTGTTTCGGATCCCCCGCGCCCAGCCCCACCGACAGCGCATTTTCAATCAGTTGCGCATAGCGCTGCATGTCTGCCACCGCACTGTCGACGTCCGGGTAGTTCTTAGACAGAACGCCCACCAGCACATGCCCTTCCGCCGCCGAATAAATATCCTGCGCATTGTCTTTCGAGCCGGCCAATACGTTGAGGCACACCCGATCGCGATAGTAGTTGGGTTGCAGCTTCATGCTTGTTTCTCCGTGAACAGATTTTTAATACAGGTGAAGACGGTCATCAGCTGTTGCTGATCAACGCTGCGCACATCCACTTCAATCTTGCCTTCGTTAGCCTTATAGCCACGGAAGTAGATGGCGATGGCGCCGGTTTTCAGCGCCTGCACGATGTCGTAGGTCGAACGCCCGAGTACCGCTTCGTCAAAGGTGATCTCTGCCCGTGCAATATCACGGCCGGCACTGTCCCAGACGGTTTTGGCGCTGATGCCGGTCAGGGTGTTCAGGCTGTCGATAAACGGCGTCATTCTTTCCACCATTTGCTGGCCAGTGGTTTTCTCCAACGTCAGATAGCTTTCGATCGCCTGCGTCAGGCCGAGGATGCCCTCTTTACCCACTTTCATCGCCCGGCCGATGCCGCCGGATTGCAGCTTCACCCACTCGACGTATTGCTTCTTGCCGATCACCAACCCGCTGGTTGGGCCTTCAATGGCTTTGGCGCCGCTGTAAATCACCAGGTCGGCCCCCATCTGGTAGTAGCACAGCAGATCTTCTTCCGCGGCGGCATCGACGATCAGCGGCAGGTTATGTTTACGTGCCACCACCACCGCCTGTTCAACGGAAAGAATGCTTTTCTGCACGCAGTGGTGCGACTTGATATAGAGAATGGCGGCAGTCTGCGGCGTGATGCAGGCTTCGAGCTGCTCGGCAGAGCACTCGTTGGCATAACCCGCCTCGACTACTTTGCCGCCACCCAGCGCGACCATGGTGTCGACCGGCGCGCCGAAGTTGACGTTATGGCCACGCGGCAACACGATTTCCCGCGGTACGGTAATCGGCGCAGAGTGCAAATTCACCAGCAGGTTGGCGTTGTCTTTAACGATCAATGCCGCTACCGACTGGGCGATACCTGCCGAGGCGCAGGAAACGATCACCGCATCTTCGACATTCAACAGATTGGCGATATAGGCCCCGGTCTTGTCGACCAGATCCTTGATTTCAAAATAGTGATTCAGGCCGTAGTCAACCGCGTCAATGACGTCCTGACGCGGTGTGGACACGCCAAGCATGGTCATGCGACCTGAAGTATTAATAACTTGTTTTAAATTATATTTTTCATAAATCGAAGACATGAGCGGCTTTCCCTTCATCGGTTAATAAGATTTCCCCGGCCACCACCGCGGCCAGCGGAACCAGCAACTGTTGGCCGGCTCCCGATTGCCCTTCTGAATCGGCAAACACCTGCGGCCCCTGGCGGAGATCAAACAGGGTGAAATCGGCGTCGCAACCCACTTCGAGCCGGCCCTTGTTGACCAGACGTAGGGCCGACGCGGCATTCTCAGTCACGCAGGCAATCACCTGCGGCAGCGACAGCCCGATGCCGAAGAATTTGGACATCACCGTCGCCAGGCTGTGTACCGGCCCGGCCATGCGGTTACGGCAGTAAATATCGGAACTGATGGTATGTGGCAAAATGCCCAAGGCTATCGCCTGCCGGGCGACCTCAAAGCTGAAGCTGGCGGTGCCATGGCCAACGTCGAGCAACACACCGCGCTGCAACGCACGCTGGATAGACTCGCGCAGCGTGCCGGCCGGGGTCAGGATGCGGTTTGGTTTACCGTTATAGCAGTGGGTGATGATATCGCCACGGGTCAGCAGATCGGCGATCTCATCGAGATCCGGCGGGTTATTGCCGATATGCACCATCAGCGGCAACAGGTTATTTTCCTGCTGGATCTCTTTGGCGAGCACCAGCGGCCGGGTGCCGTTCTGGCCGACCACGCTGCTGCTCATGCGCGCCTTGATACCGATGACAAAACCGGCATGTTTGTCGATCGCCTGGCTGACTTTCTGCTTGTCGATATCGGTCAGGTCTGCCAGTTCATTCTGTCGCAGCAGACCGATACGCGAAATATTCAGGAAAGCAAAAACGTTGGTTTTGGCACGGCGCGTCAATGCATAAAACGTATCGACATCGTCAGTGCCGGTGCTACCGGCATCGACCACCGTGGTGACGCCACAGGCGGTGCCAACCAAATCCGGCTCGTCATGGTAAATCGGCGAAGAGGGGTAACAATGCACGTGGGAGTCAATCCAGCCGGCGCTCAGGTGGTGATTACCCGCCAGATCCCATTGCCGATGAGCGCGAACGTCTTCAGCCAGTTGCCCGACCGCGGCAATCTTGCCGTCCAGGACCGCCAAATCGACCAGTCGGTCATCCGCCAGTCTGGCGCGTCTGATTACTAAGTCATACATACTGCATTACTCCTTTTCAAGCAGGGGAGCGGCGCGCCGCTCCCCAACAATCACTGTCGCATTTAAGCGATGGCTACCGGGAAAATAGCCCCTAACAGCATCGCCCCGAGGATCGCCCCGCCGGTGATTGGCTTATTCCAGATATAGAACAGCAGTGCGCCGAGCAGTGAACCAATGCCAATCGGAATCGAGGCGGTCATCGCCGACAGGATGATCAACGGCCCCAGGAAACGACCGGAGGAGTTACCAGCCCCCATCATCACGTCCGCCCCGTAGGTGGAGTTGCTCTGGTTGATGGTAAATTTACGCGCCAGAATGATCAGGTAGCCAATCGCCAAACCAATCACCAGGCCGGTTACCAGCGAGGCGGCAAAGTTGGCTACCGGGAAGATAATGCCGGCCCCGAGCAGCAGTGCCGGCACTCCCAGGCCGACACCGGTCTGGATTGCACCGCCGATGTCCAGGATCCCCACCAGTGAGCCTTCGATAATGCGCGCAAACAGGAAGCTGGCACCGAATGCCGCCACCGCGCCATAAACGCCGGTATCCATTCCGGCCCGCAGCATGGAAACGAAGGCCACTTCGTTAAAGGCACCGATGCCGTACAGGTAGTACATGTGCGTCCCGGCGAACACGCCGGACGAGAGCAGGCCGACAAAAATCGGGAATGACCAGTCGGCATACCAGAAGCCTTTTTGGGTTTGTTCTTCCATCATCCAGCTCCTTATTTACCGCTCAGGGTATTGTGAATGGCATCCAGCCAGCCCGGCACGCCGAGGCTGAAGGATTCGAGGACTTTCATGTCGAAGCCGCGGAAGAAACCGCTCAGCACGAACAACAGCACGATCACCGCCATCATGATCTTGGTGATTTTGTTCCAGCCGCTCTCTTCCACGCCTTTACCAATCAGGATGCCCAACACCAGACCCGGTACGGCGTTGCCCATAATCAGCTGCGCCAGGCCGCCGAAGATGGTGCCCCAGAAACCGGAACGACGCCCGGCGTCGATCGCCGCCAACCAGAAGATCACCGGCATCACGGTGTTCACCAGCAGGTTAGCGGCCGGCACCAACACTTTAATCGCCGTGACCTGCAGCGCAGCAGGCACCGCGGAGGCGGTAGTATTGAGGAAAGCCACCACCAGCATGCCGATAATGCCGCAGGCGATAGCCATTTTTTTCGGGTCGTGCAGCGTTTGCGCCAGGTTGCGGTTTTTGACCATCAACGCTGCCGCTCCCCAGTGTGGGATGATGCGGTGGTCAACGTCCTGCGTGAAGGCCCCGGCCGCCACGGAAGACGCCCAGGCGTTAAAGAAGAAGCCCAGACCGAATGAGAAGTGGGAAGCCGGATCGCCCTCGCAGGAGTTCAGCTCGCCCAAGGTACGGAAAGCGCCCATGCCCTGGGTGGTTGGGGCATGGAACATGCGTGCGGCGCCGGCCCCTACGCCAACCCCCACCAGTCCGCCGATAATAAGCGACTTAAATAAGATGATTAAAAACATCAGTATACCCTTTGATTTATGCTAACGTTTTTATTTCGCGACGAAGACAACTTTTTCTGTATTGATGATTGTCACGTTCACGGTTATTTCCAGAGATACGGAATAGTTCTTTCTTTCCCGCGGCAGAAAGAAGAACAGAAACTTTTCTTTTGTTATTTTCTCTTCCGCTCTTAATACGCTGACATCCTGCGGTTCAATACGCAGCAGAATATTACTGGTGGATTTTAATACCGCGCCCTGCACATTGGCCAAGGCGGAAGCAAAAGCTTTCGCTTTGCTGTCGCCCTTACCCTCAACCTTTACCGACGTTGTATATTGCTCTTTCATTACGGATTGCCGTGTTTTTTAACGTAGGCTTCAACCAGCCTCTGGCCCAGCTCTTCTTTATCCATAAAACCGAAACCTAATACGGTGCAGCCTTCGTTAATTGCCGTCACGCCTTCATCAATCGAGCGCATGCCGTATTTGGCTTTATAACCGTATTTGGTTTGAGCGGTAATTGCCCCTGCACCGCCGCTGCCGCAGAAAGAAATACCCAGCTGCGCGCCTTCCGCTTTCATCACGTCGCCCAGCTTCATGTCTGCCGCTACGCCTGGGATCACGATGGCTTTTCCGCCTGCATTTTCAATGCCCTGACCCACTTTCTGACCTTTACCCAAACGATCGCCAATCACTACGGTAATCTGACCCATGGTATTTCTCCTGATTAAATTAATTCGTTAACTGCTATTGGTTATTATCTTTTGCCACTTCAAAATGGACGGACAGCAAATAAGCCTCTTCGATCGGTAAAGTGGCAAACTGCCCCACTACCCGCTCGGCCATTTGCATTGATTCCGCCGAAATTTCATCAAACAGTGATTTATCGACTTCCGGTAATGGCTCGCCGGTTATTGATCGCAGCACCATGGCACGAATATGCGACTCCAGCATCTGTTGCTGTACCGCGTTGGTATAAATACCCTCTGCGCTTAGCATCTCGGTAATACCTGCCAGCACCTGTTCGGTGATTGTCCCGGCTACGCTGATATCGGGTTGCTCACTATTTTCTATCGCAACAGATCCATCATTCACTTTTCAGTACCCCTAGATCCAAACATGACTCGGTCAATTGCACGGCATCACCTGAATAACCCGCTTTCTCTGATGCCTTTACCCTAACCCCGGGAAGATTTTCTGTGTAGCCTGTTTTTTTCCAGTTGGAAGTGGAAATTCAGTGACCGTCAGGGATCCATTTCGCAAAATAAGCATTTGCCAGATAATTCAATTAAATTACAAAAAGATAACGCCACAAACTGTTTCCAGTTCGCCCGGCGACGGTGAAAAGCTTCGTGATCGGGATCTCTTTCTTTTCCCCGCTTAACCGCCTACTATCGGTAAGACAATTCGACATCAACAACACCCCCGCTCCTCTGGCGCGGGGGTGTTGCTTTTGTGCTGTTTTTCCGAATTTATGGGCGCGTAACCTGACGCCCTTTGATTTGACTGGAGAGTGGAATGACCAAACCAACCATTACTATTAATGAGCTGGATGCGGAGCGCCTGGATGCGCTATTGGCACAACCGGCCTTTGCCAACACCGATGTCGCCACCGCGCTGAACATCGAGCTGGATCGCGCCGAAATTCTGCCGCCGTCCCAGATCCCAGCCAACGTGGTGACCATGAACAGCCGCGTGCGTTTCCGCGATCTGCATACTGCAGAAGAACACGTGCGGACGCTGGTTTACCCGGCTTCGCTGAAGGACAGCCACGAACAGCTTTCGGTAATGGCACCTTTGGGCGCAGCGCTGCTGGGTATGCACGTAGGTAACCAGATTACCTGGCAGTTGCCGAATGGTGAAGAAGCGCGTATCGAAGTGCTGGAACTGTTGTACCAGCCGGAAGCGGCGGGTGAATACCACCGCTAAGCGGTTATCAGGGCGGTACCCTGCCGCCCTTTCTGTGTCCTGCCTGTCCGAAAAAACTTAGCGGAATTTCTTGTGGTTGGCGTCGCGGGTTTGCTTGAAACCCTGGGCGACCTGTTTGGCTTCGGCCAGCTTGCCCTGATTAGCCAACGCCAGCGACTGATCGATCTGGCCGATCAGCGTATCCAGCCCGTGGTGGAAATCTTTTATCTCTGGGCTATCGTTGGCTTTGTCTTCCATTTTTGGCGGCTTGCTTTGCTTGGCATCCACTGCCGCAGCACGCATATTCTGCAAGCTTTGTTTGAGGGTATCGGTGGAGTCGGTGCTCAGCACCTTTTTGTAATTGCCTGCGATGGTATCCATATCGTCGGCCAGATCGGCCGCGACCGCCAGTGAACTGGCACCCAGCAGTGCCAACGCCAACAGCGCTTTCAGTTTGTTCGACATGCTTGCTCACCTTCCAGTTATAGTTTTATTTGACCCAGGCTAACCATAGGCAAGAGGGCTGAAAACCGAAACCGAAGATTTGTAAGCAAGGTTAAAACGGGGAAGGGGGAGTGATGCGGCTGGCAACCTGAGCGGCCAGCCGTAAGCAGATTTACTGACCGGCGATTTTCATGTCCGGCAACAACACGGAACCACACTGGATGTTGCTGCGAGTTTCAATATCGCTGCCCACGCTGACGATATTGCGCAGCATATCTTTCAGGTTGCCGGCGATGGTGATCTCGCTGACCGGATATTGGATCTCGCCATTTTCCACCCAGAAACCAGCCGCGCCGCGTGAGTAGTCACCGGTAATACCGCTGACGCCCTGCCCCATCAGTTCGGTGACCACCAGACCGGTCCCCAACTGTTTCAACATGCCGGAAAAATCATTACCCTGACCGGCAATACGCCAGTTATGGATGCCGCCCGCATGGCCGGTGCTGTGCATGCCGAGCTTACGCGCCGCATAGCTGGTCATCAGCCAGGTTTGCAGCACGCCGTCTTTGACAATGTCGCGCCGTTGGGTACGCACGCCTTCGCTGTCGAACGGCGTGGAAGCCAGCCCCTTCAGCAGATGCGGGTGCTCTTCGATGGTCAGCCACTCCGGCAAGATTTGTTTGCCCAGCGAATCCAACAGGAAGGTCGATTTACGGTAAACGCTGCTGCCGCTGATGGCGCCAACCAGATGGCCGAACAGACCGGTCGCCACTTCAGAAGCAAACAGCACCGGAGCGGTCATGGTCGACAGCTTGCGCGGTGCCAGGCGTGACAAGGTGCGACGGGCACATTCCTGTCCCACCCATTCAGGACTTTCCAGATCGCCCATCGCACGCCCGATGGTATAGGCGTAATCACGCTCCATATCACCACCTTGCTCGGCGATCACACAGCTCGACAATGAATGTCGGCTGGAACAATAGCTTTGCAGCATGCCGTGACTGTTGCCGAACACCTTGATGCCATAGTGGCTGTTAAAACTGCCGCCTTCGGTATTGGTGATGCGCTTGTCCGCCGCCAGGGATGCCTGTTCGGCGCGGGCAGCCAGCTCGATACCGCGATCGGCGTCCAGCTCTGCCGGGTGGAACAGATCCAGGTCCGGCGCGTCAAACGCCAGCAGGTCTTTCTCCGCCGGGCCGGCATGGGGATCCACTGAGGTATAACGGGCAATGTCCAGCGCCGCCTGCACGGTGCGGGCAATAGCGTCCGGGCTGAGATCGGTTGATGAAGCGCTGCCTTTACGTTGCTGGTGATAGACGGTAATACCCAACGCACCATCGCTGTTGAATTCAACGTTTTCCACCTCGCCAAAGCGGGTGCTGACGCTGATACCGGTAGATTTGGTCACGGCAACTTCTGCCGCATCGGAACCGGCGCGCGCCAGTTCCAAAGCCTGTGAAACGGCCTGTTCCAGCGCCTTGCGCTGCTGTGCAACTTGAGTGACTACTTTCATCAATCTGCCATACTTAATCAGAAAATCGTTGAGAAAAGTGCCGTGGCGGCGTGGTTGCGCGTGGAGTCACGCGCAAAAATCATGAGATTTATACTTTTGAGTCTAACAGGAACCGCGTGGAATTTCGCATAAAGCAATTGCGGGGCATAGAAAGGACACTAAATCGGTGAGTTTGTCACTCAATCACCAACTTTACTGATTTGCCTATATTGGCGAGCATATTGATCAGTGCATCGAGAGTAAATTTGTCTGTTTTCTGATTTACCACGTCAGACACGCGTGGTCTGGAAGTATGCAAATGACGTGCGGCCTCTTCTTGACGATACCCTTCCCCTTCTATCCAGGCACTTATCTCTCCCATCAGCTGTTTTTTAAGCGCAATGAGGTGTTCAATCTCGGCGTTGGATTGCGCCTGTAATTGCCCTGCCTCATCGGGGGCAAACCCAAGATCAGCAAATACGTTGCCGCCTCGTGGCGTGACATGCCGGGAATGGGTATCAATTGGCTTGGTCATTTCTTCTTACCCCGCTCTTCTATCACCGCGTCATATCGCGTTTTGATAATCTGAATATCGTGCCGACTGGTTTTAGCTGTCTTCTTTTGAAAACTGTGCAAAACATAAATAACTTCTTTGAACTTAGCCACGTAAATCACTCTGAATGCACCAGCAAGTGCATATAAGCGGATTTCACAAACACCCGCACCGCACCCACTCATGGGTTTCCAACTGCCAGGTTCGACGCCTCTTTGTACTTTGCTCAATTCAAACCCGGCAGCCTTTCGCGCGTCGGTCGGAAACGCTAATAGATCCACCAACGAGGATCCACGCCAGTCAATGGCCTTTTCACTCTCATCATCCATGAGCACCGCCTCCATTTGTATAAAATTTTATACCTACATGCTGATAAAAACAACAAATCAAAATTGCTGTCCGCTAATAAGGACGATTTTTCGTCGCATCGGCAGCTATACTCAATCTGCTCTGGTGCGTAATTGGCGGGTTGCTGGACAACCTGTTAGGATTAGCCTCTTTTTAACGGAGCCTACCATGAACAAACAGCCTGAAGACTGGCTCGACGATGTCCCGGAGAACATTGACGAGGAAGATGACGAGATTATCTGGGTCAGTAAAAGTGAAATTAAACGTGATGCCGAAGCGCTAAAAGACCTGGGTGTTGAACTGGTCGAGCTGGGTAAGAACGCGCTGGAACGCATCCCGCTGGATGAAGATTTGCGCGCTGCGATTGATCTGGCGCAGAAAATCAAAAAAGAAGGTCGCCGCCGTCAGCTGCAACTGATTGGCAAGATGTTGCGCGCCCGCGACGTAGAGCCGATTCAGACCGCGCTCGACAAGCTGAAGAACCGCCATAACCAACAGGTTTCGCTGTTCCACAAGCTGGAAGCATTACGTGACCGCCTGGTAGAAGAAGGTGATGACGCGATCCCGCCAATTTTGGCGCTGTATCCGGAAGCCGATCGCCAGCAACTGCGCTCACTGGTGCGTAACGCACAGAAAGAGAAAGCCGCTAACAAGCCGCCGAAAGCTTACCGTCAAATCTTCCAGTACCTGCGCGATCTGGCCGAGACCGCCGAATGATCGCCGCCGTCACCACGGGATGAACCCAGTTCATCCCCGGTGATGTGCAGGTTCACCGCTGCTTTCACGAATATTGAAACGCAGGCTGCCTTCCAGCTCTTCCTCCGCCTCTTCGAACAACAGGATTATCGCGCCAAAGCGACGTTTACTGCGGGCATTGAGATGGGTAAATTCTATCTCCACCGGCAAACCGATGTCCACCGTCACCACGTCCCACAGCGCATCCAGATTGGCACCAAACTCCTCATCCAGCGCAAACTTTTGCGCGAAGTCGCGGTAAAAAGCCGGCAAATCGTTAATCTGATTAAAATCGAACTCTACTTTTGCCATCAAGCTCACTCCACCCGAATGAAGTTTTTATAATGGTCACGCGTGACAAAAATCAGGCCGTCGCTGGAATACAGCAAACGATCGGCGCCGCGCCGGCCGCATTGATAATTGATATCCGCCTCACGCCATACCCGACTGCGGGCCGTGGGCAGTTGCCCTTCACGGTTTGAGAAACGATCGCCGCCAATCGCTTTGCCCGGCAACACCGAACACAGATTGCCGTTACGTGCATCCCATCCCTGTTCACGCGCCTGCTTCTTGGTGATGTAATAGTCCGGCAGCCGCTGGTGCTGCTGCAGATAGCTCACCACCCTTTGCTGCTGCGTCAGTTGGTCAATACTCTGACCTTCGGCTACCGCCGGTACGTTGGCAATCACCCGATCGTTACTGCGCATTGCAGTAAAGCCGGCTATCACAACGGCGATAACGATCGCCACGAGGATCCGCTTATTCATTGCTGTCCCTGATTTATGGCCGACAGGGGCGCATCAACACCCATGCTGGTTGGATTTATAGATGAAAAGGATGAAGCAGAGATGACTGGCATGTAACGTTTTCACTTCAGGGAAAGCGCGCCGAACAACCTGCATCACCCGTTCAAGCTAATCATGCCATTTTGCAGCCGGTCAGGCACTCAGTGCAACTCTGAAACGGGGCTATCTCAGGCAAGTATAGCCCCGGCAAGAAAATTTGAGGTATCAGTCAATCAGGGCGTGACGATAGCGATACAGCATGTCGGCCAGACGTTTTACCGGCCCGGTAACGCTGAGCGGGGCCTGATAATCCACCAGCTTCTGCTGATAATCGTTCATTTCACTCAACAGCCGATCGTAATAATAAGCACGTTTTACCTCGTTCTTCGCCGAGACCATGTGGTCGGCGGTACTGCGGATCTGCTTATGGAAAGCCGAAAGCTCCTCGCTAACCGGGATCTCAGCCCGCTGCATACGCTGGTGAGCGATAATCAGGTTCAGCGCCAATCGGTACTTGGCAATATCGTTCGGGAACATCATCAGCAGCTGATTCAACTGCTGATACAGCGCCGGCAGGTGGTTTTGCTGACGGCGTGCGGCCTTGGTAGTCAGCGCCGATACCGCGCTGCCGACAAACTGGTTCAGCAAGGTGCGACCGGTACGTTCACGCGAGTTATCGCGGATCAGCAGCAGCACCATCAGGCCCACACAGCTGCCGAGGAACTGGCCAAGCGCACCATCGAGGAACTGCGTGACGTTGAACTCCATCGGGTTGCTCAGTACCAGAATATTGATGGTCCCCGCCAACAGGCCAAGCGAGCCCAACCGTCGTTTCTGCACTTCGATACCGATGAAAAACGCCAGCAGGCCCAGACTGAGGCACAGCAGTAAAATACTTTGCTGAGTCGCCGGCAGGATCACCATAAAGTACAGTGAGCCGACCGGGATCGCCGCCAGCATGCCCAGTATAAAGTCCATCGCCACCATGCGCGGTGCCGGGGTGCGCATCGCCAGGGAGGTGATCACCGCAATGATCACCATAAAGCCGCTGCCGGAGGTCCAGCCGGTCCACAGCCACAGCAGGCTGCCAAAGGCCGTCGCCACAAAGGTGCGCAGACCATTAATCATTGCGTGGTGTCTTTCCGCCGAGGTCGGTTTAACCACCACCTCACTGCTCAACACCCCTTCTTCTACCGAACTGATACTGCTGTTGGTGTGTACGCCTTTGGCCAGCAGCAGGTAGCGAGTGGCCGCCCCCACCCAGCTGGTGATGGTCACTAATGTCTCGTCGGTACGGTTGGTGGTCAGCACCTGCCGCAACAACTTCATGCGTTTATGGATTTCCTGCGGCGTTTGGGCCGGAACCATCAGCAACTCGCGAACGTTTTCTTTCAGCGCATCCGGGTGGTTCAACAGGATTAAATAGGTCTCACAGGCCTGGGTAATCAACGTCAGCGAAAGCGTATGCAGCGCCAGAATGCGGCGATTCGCCTTTTGCCAGCGTGATGACTCCATCATCAGGTTGCTGCGCATGCCGTTCAGCGCTGTGGTGCTCTTCACCAAATTGCTCCAGGCGCGGTCGATATCTTCTTTCTCGGCATTGCTGATGCACATCTGCATCAACAGGTACTGATCCACCAGCAGTTTATCCACCGCCCGGTCGATATCCTGTTTGATTGAACGCGGCGAGAACAGCAAGTCTGCCAGCACGGCGCTGACGATCCCCAGCACGATCTCGCTGCAGCGCTCAATAGCAAACTGCGGCGCTTCCAGCAGATGCGCTTCGCTGCTGGCAACGGTGACAATAATGATTAGCGCGGTATAACCCGCCAGGCCCCAGGCATAGGAGTTTTCAACTTTAACCAGAGAGGAAATCCAGGTGCAGAAGCCGGCCCAAATGCAGCACAGCAGCAACATCACCACCGGCGCACGCGCCGTAGTGACGATAATCGCTATGCCGACAAAGCAGCCGATGAATGTGCCGATAATACGCAGCCAACCGCGATGACGAATAGCACCGGAAAAAGGCTCGCCGCCCGCGGCAAAGGCCGTACCGGCGGCCACGATGGCGGCGGTCATCGCCGACCAGCGTGGGGTTTCCAGATTGAGATGGAAGCCGACGAACAGCGCAAACACCACCGCAAAGCTGAGCTTGAAGGCAAATCTCAGCCGAATAAAGGTTGGGTTATTCATTAACCGAACTCACGCAGCCGATGCATCAAACGCACAAAAGGCGAGCCGCTGTCGGTAGCGCGGTCATTCTTACCGGTGATCACCACGGTAGCGGTGGTGCCAGCCGGGTACGGGTGCAATTGGTCTTTGTCGTCCAGCAGGATTTTTACCGGCACGCGCTGCGCCAGACGCACCCACTCCAGGTTGCTGTCGATCGACGCCAACCCTTTGCTGTTCACGGTGCTGCTGCTGTTGTTGACGGCGGCGGCCACGCTATCGACGGTGCCGTGCATGATGCGGTTACTGCCCAGCGGAGTGATTTCCGCACGGTCGCCCTTGTTCAGGCCATTGAGCTTGGTTTCTTCCAGATAGGCCAGAATGTAGAAGCTGTTTTTCTTCACCAGCGCCACGGCGACTGAACCCCGGGTGATGTATTCGCCGGCGTGCACGTTCAGGTTGGTGATCCAGCCATCGGCCGGTGCGCGTACCGTAGTGCGTTCCAGATCCAATTTAGCCAGTTCACGGGTCGCTACAGCCTTCGCCAGCTGATGCTCTACGGTTTGCAATACGTTATTCGCCTGGTCGATCTCTTCCTGCGACATCGCCTGCACGCCGAGGCGCACACGGCGGCCGGCTTCACGTCTTTTTTCTGCCGCCAGCGTCTGGTAGTAGGCGACATCGGCATTGGCTTCCGCCAGGGCCTGTTGGTAGCGCGGCTGGTCAATCACCAGCAGCACCTGCCCTTTCTTCACCAGTTGGTTATCCACCAGAGGGACATCGGTCAACAGACCGGTGACGTCCGGGGCGATCGCCACCACGTCGGCGGTGAACTTGGCGTCACGCGTCCACGGGGATTCGGTGTAGAACACCCAGGCCTTGAATATGGCTATGATCCCCAGCAGGACCAGAATCAGAGTGATCGCGATTCGGGTTATTTTTATTGAAAAATTTTTCACAGCGACCTCAAACGAAAAGACAGGTAATCAGATAGAACAAACAGCAGTACAGCGCAGTATTAAACAGCGCTGGATGCCAGACAAAATCGTAAATCCCGGTGGGTTGCAGCAGGCGGCGCAGCAAAAAAAACAGCGCCAGCGAGAGCAGCAACTCAAAAAATATCGGGGGAAACGACAGTCCGAAAATGACCATAACCGGAAGCAAACTCATCAATTTTTCCTTATTGTTCACTGCACCGGGCGTTAAGAACTCTATCCATTCACATTCTCTTTACATTTTAGCTGACACGCACCACAAATTCAGGCCCAGACAGGTCAGGAACCTGAAATAAGAGTAAACTCTGGAGCGTACATCCGCGATAGGGACTGCGAGGATATCGGAGGGATCGGCCACTATGGCGCTGCCGATCGCACTCGCGCGTTAGTAAGGTCTTTTCACCCGACCTGTTTATATTAGCGTGCTTACTATCAAGTCATCAACAATCTGTGATCTAAATCACTTTTAAGCCAGAGTGAATAATGGAAAGACTAAAACGGATGTCGGTATTCGCCAAAGTGGTTGAATGCGGGTCATTTACTGCGGCAGCGCGCCAGTTGGATATGAGCGTTTCATCTATCAGCCAGACCGTCTCCAAACTGGAAAATGAGCTGCAGGTCAAGCTGCTCAACCGCAGCACGCGCAGCATTGGCCTGACGGAGGCCGGAAAAATCTATTATCAGGGCTGTCGCCGCATGCTGCTGGAAGTCAGCGAAGTGCATGAGCAGCTGTACGCGTTTAACAATACGCCGACCGGCACGCTGCGCATTGGTAGCTCATCCACCATGGCACAAAACGTGCTGGCAACCATGACCGCAGATATGCTCAAAGAGTACCCCGGCCTGACGGTGAACCTGGTAACCGGTATCCCGGCACCGGATCTGATCGCCGACGGGCTGGATGTAGTGATCCGCACCGGCGCGCTGCAGGATTCCAGCCTGTTCTCCAAACGCCTGGGTTCAATGCCGATGGTAGTGTGCGCCGCCAAAAGCTATCTCAGCCAACACGGCACGCCACTAAAACCAAGCGATATGGTCAATTTTTCCTGGCTGGAATACAGCGTGCGACCAGACAGCGAGTTCGAGCTGATCGCACCGGAAGGCATCAGCACGCGCATCTCGCCGCAGGGACGCTTCGTCACCAACGATTCACAGACCATGATCCGCTGGCTGAAAGCCGGGGCCGGTATCGCCTATGCACCGCTGATGTGGGTGATCGAGGAGATCAAACGCGGAGAGATCGAGATCCTGTTCAAAAACTACCATTCGGATCCTCGCCCGGTGTACGCAGTGTACACCGAGAAAGATAAGCTGCCGCTCAAGGTGCAGGTGTGCATCAATTACCTGACCGAGTACTTTAAGCGCGTGGGGGAAGTCTATCAGGGCTACCGCTGAGCAATATACGACGCGCCAAAGCGCCAAGCACCAGTATTGCCAGCATACCCAGCCCCCAGATTAACCAGACGGCGTACTTCGCCCAGGTGAGCAACAGTGGGAAAGACCCCGCCAGCCAGTTCCCCAGTTGCTGCAACTGCGGCAGCCAAGTGTCCAATAGCGCCTGTGGCACCAGGCTGAGCAAGCCGGTAAGCTGCGGTGCCAACTGTGCCGAACCGCTCTGCGCCAGCCCCGTTAACGCGGGCAACCAGCCCAATACGCCAGAAACGCCCCAGGCCAGCAGCGTCCATAACGCCATTACCGCCAACAGCACTGCCACACTCCATCCACGTTTTGTCATGGCTATCCCCCGTTAGCGGCCTTGCCGCATTGTTGGCAAAAACGGCTGCCCGGTGACAACGGCGCTGAACACCCGCTGCACTGTGCCGCCGCCGTCTCGAAAGGTTGTCCACAACGGTGGCAATAACGGGCACCGGGCTTGTTAGGTGCCTGACATTGCAGGCATTGTGGCCCCTGCTCGCCGTGCTGGTTATAGCGGTTACCATGGTGGCCACTGCGATACCCTGAGCGCTGGTGCCCACCGCCAAAATCGCCTTGTCCCAAGAGTTTTTTCAACAGGCTCATCGCGCTTCTCCTCTGTGCTTTATGCCAGGTTATAGAATAAAGCCTGGAGTAAACTCCAGGGTAAAGCGCGCCGAGGGGGATTTACGTTTAATTACATCGCTAAATCAGCAACGCTTTGATGTGGTTAGCAAAAAGCATTATCGGTCATTACCTCGCCCACCATCGGTGCGCTATGCTGCGGGGACCTCTCCCTGCATCAGGAATAACAATGAAAAAAATCATACTGGACTGCGACCCGGGACATGACGATGCGATCGCCATGCTGCTGGCCTGGGGCAACCCGCAGATCGATCTGCTAGCCGTGACCACCGTGGTGGGCAACCAAACGCTGGAGAAGGTCACCCGTAACGCGCTGGCCGTCGCACGCATCGCCAATATTACCGGCGTACCCTTTGCCGCCGGCTGCCCGCGCCCGTTGGTACGCCAGATAGAAGTCGCACCAGATATCCATGGCGAATCCGGCCTGGATGGCCCGGTATTACCGGAACCAACGCTGGCGCTGGAACCCTGCCACGCGGTTGATCTGATCATCGATACCATCATGGCTCACCCGCCGGGCAGCGTGACGCTGGTTCCGACCGGCGGCCTGACCAACATCGCCATGGCGGTGCGCAAAGAACCACGCATTGCCGAACGAGTGAAAGAAGTGGTGCTAATGGGCGGCGGCTACCACGTGGGCAACTGGAGCGCGGTGGCGGAATTTAATATCAAGATCGATCCGGAAGCCGCGCACATCGTGTTCAATGAAAAGTGGCCGCTGACCATGGTCGGGCTGGATCTGACCCATCAGGCGCTCGCCACGCCAGAAGTCTGTGCCCGCATCGCCGCTATCCAAACCGGACCAGCCAGGTTTGTCGGCGAACTGCTTGAGTTCTTTGGCAAGATGTATCAGCAGGCGCAAGGTTTTAGCGCCCCGCCGGTGCACGATCCTTGCGCGGTGGCCTATGTGATCGACCCCGAAGTGATGACGGTGCGTAAAGTCCCGGTGGATATCGAACTGACCGGCACCCTGACGCTGGGCATGACGGTAGCCGACTTCCGCGCCGCACCGCCGCCGGACTGCCACACTCAGGTGGCGGTGACGCTGGATCAGGATAAGTTTTGGGATTTGATAGTGGATGCGCTGGAGAGAATTGGGGAAGTGAAGGTTTAGGCTTCGGCTTGTAGGACAGGTAATAGTAAGGCGGTGGGCCGGGGGGTGTTTGGATAGCTGCCTGGCCTGGGTTTATCGAGGGGGATAAACTAGCGTTTTAGTAATGCAGTTAATTGCCCATCCAACTGGCTAAGGCAGTTATCCATATATTCCGTGGTGACCTGCTTCACCATCGCATAATCACTGGCTTGCCACTGCGCCAACGATGCCGTTCGCGGCGTTGGGCTGCACTTGAACTGGTCGACGGACCCCCGACCAATTCACCTCCGGGTTGTTCAACTGCGCGGCTATCGCACCCAGCATCGCATGCGCCATCGCGTTGGCGGCCACGTTGTCATCACCGATACGCGCTTTGATCTCTCTCGCCAGATACGGTGCCGCGCCGCTCGCCAATGCACCGGCAAGATTGTTCCCCGCCAGCGCCTACAGCGCCCAACAGGAGATCACCGCCGCACCCGGGGTGATCCGGTTGCAACTGCGAGAAGATGGGGGATTTAGGATCTGAGAGCAACCACCTCGGCCATCGGTCGAGGTGGTTCATTAAAACGGAGAAAATAAAATACTCTTATTATCGCGATCAGCCTGATCTATTAGTGCAATCACAGATAATAGGTAATCATGAACATCTTGCTCTGATGATTCATCTTTCATCAGGTTATTAATCTCCTTACGAAGATCTGCAAGTTGCTCATCACTAAAAAGCTCCATGTCACAGTTAGATAACTCAGATAACAATGGGTATTTACAGTGATCATCCCTGATTAAAAAACTTTCATTCCCCTGAAAGTCTTCCAATGAGGCAATACTTTCACCAATAACTTTATCCCATAAGTAAACAATAAACATATAGTTACCTCACCACCGTCTTACCCGGGAACGTATTGACCAAATTACCTTTCTTATCAGTGATGACCGTCATAATTGACGTTGGCATACTGTTGTTCATTGCATCAACACCAATATTTTTCCCCATATCCACAGTACGAATATAGTTACCAGTAGATGGTGAGTATTGCACCGGTGTCTTCACAACAGTATCTGACTGCAAGACAGTCTTCAGTTCATCCTTCGTCATTGTGAAGTGTGATTTATTAGCTCCCCATTCACCACCATGTTTCTTCCAGGAGTATTCAAGCCCTGAGGCTGTCGAGCCATCACCATTTCTGAGGTTGACCCTTGACTGAACGATCGAGCCTTTCCAGACTTCCTTCGCGGTATTGGCCGCCACAGCTTCAGCCTTAGCCGCCGTCGCCTCTGCCGCTGTCTTACCGATACCCACCGCACCACCGGCACCTACACCACCCGGCACGATGGCTTCCGACATCTGGATACCAGCATTATTAAGGCACAGCACTACATTACCCGCACAGGTCTGTATCGCCGCCTTGGCTGCTGCCGCTAGCTCCGGTGTCGCAGCGGCCAGAACGCCACCACCAAGCCCGGCTGGCAAAGCAACCATCAGCGCATCGTTCATCGCCAAACCTTTCTGGCAGGATGCTGAACTTGAGTCAGTGCTGCAAGACGCAATATTCTTGCCGTGTTCCTGCACGAACTTGGTCTGAGTTTCCTCATTCCCGCCCAACAAGTTATTCTCAACCGCATTCTTAGCGGCTTGCGAACCTGTCACCACACCTGCGCTGCTGTCTGAGACGAGACCTCCCGCCAGCCCTGCGGCCAGCTGGCTCAGCGCACTGACCTGCTGTTTCTCGCTTTCTGTCAGGTCCGAGATTTTACGGCCCTGGAACATCTCACTCAGTATCACCCGCGCTACCAGCTCGCCACCACCGGCCCCTACCGCACCCGCTACCGCCGACTGGTTGTTCAACTGCGCGGTTATCGCACCCAGCACCGCATGCGCCATCGCGTTGGCGGCCACGTTGTCATCACCGATACGCGCTTTGATCTCTCTCGCCAGATACGGTGCCGCGCCGCTCGCCAGTGCACCGGCAAGATTGTTCCCCGCCAGCGCCTGCAGCGCCCCCGTCACCGCCTGTGCGGCTCTTTGTATATCGCTGCCGGTACCGTATTCCTTCATCTCGGCTTGATATTCCGGCGTTTTACGCAACGCTTTCGCGTCCAGCCCCGGATGCTTATCCTTCGCCGCCTTCAGCCCATTAATATCACCCTGGGTGCGGATAACATCCATCGTCTGTCCGGCGATCTCACCAATCAGCTGCGCCTGCTTCAGCCGGTTCTGCTCTTTCTCCTTGTCGAATATCTGTCCGATACTGCCGTTGGCGTTATCGGTATCGCGACTGAGTTGATTAACGTCCTGCTGCTGGTTGGCCTGGTCCCGAATGACCACGCTACCGCCCGACACTGCCGCCTGCGTGGTGCCTTCTGCATGCCCTTTATTACCAGCGCCGGACAGGGCTGCGCCCGCCAGATTGGTTAGCAAGTCGGCCCCTACCGGGCCACCGCTGCTGATGCTGCCCCCCTGATGCTCGGCCTTGAAATCCGCCTGATTATGGATATCACTGAAGCCCAAGGTGCCGGTATCAAGGCGGTTTTTATCCGCCGTAGCCGTGCTGGCAATCACCGCGCCATCTAACTGCGTATGCTCGCCCACCTTAACATCATAGCCGCCCTTGCCGGCAAACAGACCGGTTTGCTCCTGCACGCTGTCATAATTACTGTGCAGTTTGTCACGACTCATGCTCAGGCTGGCGGAGCCACCGGCACCGATGATGGCCACGCTGACGCCACCACTGACGCTGGTCTGTTTGGCGTCGTAATTATCGCTATCCTGCTGGCTTTGCAACGTCAGGTTACGCCCGGCATCCACCTTCACCGTTTCGCCACTGGCCTGCGCACCCGACAACAGGGTATCCCGACCGCTATGCAGCGACAGTTTGCCGCCACTGTCTATCGTCGTTTCACTCCAAAACGTGCCATCGCCATGCTCGCTGCCCTGGCTCTTGTTGGCATTGGCGAACACGCTCAATCCGGTCTGTTGCCCTACGCCAATACTGACGCCGATATTGCCGCCGCTGCTCTTGTTGCTGCCCTCGGTCTTCTGCGTATTGGCTGCGCCCAGCAGCAACACATCCCGCTCGGCACTCAGGGTGGTGCCGCCCCCTGCTTTGAGCTGGCTGCCCACTACGGCAATATCGCCACTGTCGGCCGAGTTACCCTTGCCGGTGGCCGTCACCTGCAAGTTATTACCGGCGTTGAGCGTCGAGCCAGTAACTGAGGTTTGCTCCTGATGCTGTTTCGACGACGATTTCTGTGCCCCCAGCGAGACACTGATACCTACCATGCTGCCTTCTTCGGTATCGGTATTGCCGACTTGTGCCAGTTGCCCTGCCTGAACGGCCTGCACGCCAGATAAGGCTGCTTTGGTGCCCTGCAATGCTGCCAGCCGACCATTAGTCTCCTGCTTCGCCTGCTGGGCCGTCGTTACCGCCGTGTTGATGGCGCTACCAACCGTGCCGGACAAGGCGAGGCTCAGACCACTTTGTTTCTGTTCAAAGGTTTCATCACGACGACGGATATCCTGACCCGGATCGATTTGTACGCTATCTCCCGTCACCGACAGGTTCTTATCCGCAATCACGTCCGCGCCGCCGATATGCGCCTTGGCACCGGCCACGATATTCACGTCGCCACCGGTAGAGCCAATGGTGCTGACGCTCTGGCTTTGGGTGGTGCCGTCTTCGTTCAACTGATGACGGGAAGATTTGCTGCCGAAGGTCACGCCGATGCCACCGCCGCTGAACATGCCGCTGGTTTTTTTCTCGTTCAGCCGATAACGGGATTGCTCCTCGGTGGCTGCCACAATGTCGACGTTATTGCCTGCCTGCAGGTTTACCTTGCCGTCGCCGACCACCGTCGAGCCTTGCACCTTGAGATCGTTACCGGCATTGAGTGAGACATTGTTCCCGCTCAGTAGCCCGCCTTTCTCGTGGGTGGCGTAATCCTCTTCCACCGTATGGGTGGTGGTTTTGGACATCAGGCCTTTTTTGACCTTGGTCTCTTCAAAGAAGCTATAGTCGCTTTCGGTGGCGCTGTTCAGCGCGATATCACGCCCGGCGCTCACCGCCACGTCACCGCTGGCCTGGGCCTGGGTGGCGTTAAGGGTCGCGTCCCTTCCGGCCTGAATGCGCGTGTCGCCACCGCTGGCGATTTCAGTGCCCTGCTGGCGTATGGACTCGTTTACTCGCTGTTGGCGACCGCCGTGGCTTTCCTGATATTCCCGGCTTTGTTGAGTATTGAGGTTAACGTCACGCCCGGCGCGGAGTTCAACGTCGTTATCCGCCACCAGCGCCGCCGCCTGCGAATTCAAATCGCGACCGGCCTGCAACTGCAGCTCCCCACCGCTGGTGAGGGTGCTGCGCGTCGCACCGCTGCTGATGTGTTCGCTACCGTCGGTTTTCTGACGGCTCCCCTGTTCGGCGGTTTGCAGATTGATGTCACGTCCGGCTGTTAATGCCGCATCACCCTTGCTGCCGATTTGGCTGGCAACCAGGTTCAGATCCTGCCCGGCGTTGACGTTTAGCGCCCCACCCGCACTGATTTCAGTGGCCAGGCTGCCATGGGTTTCATTTTCTTTTAGCCCACCGCCCCAGCGGCCGCCGTCTGACTTATCGACGCGAGAAGTGTTATTGGTAAGCAGGTTGATGTCGCCACCCGCCCGCAGATCCATTGCACCACCAGAAGTAACCTGCGCCCCGGTAACATCGATATTGTTACCGGCCTGCATATTCAATGTATCTCCGGCGCGGATCACGGCGGTATCACCGATTTCGGTACGCGACAGCGTCAGCGATTGGCCACCCAGGGTACCGGTGGCATCCCACTGGCGGGCCTGGGTTTTATTGATAATGCTGCCGTCCTGGCTTGCAAGCGCCACCCGCTGCCCACTGATGGTCGAGCCGATATTGCTGATATCCCCAATAGCGTTCAAACTCAGCCCATCGTTAGCGTTGATCATCCCCTGATTAAGATTGCTGATGCCTGCCTGGCTGTTGACGTTCAGCCGCTCACCGCCCTGCAGCGTGCTGGCGTCGTTACGGATGTTGCCACCGTTCAGGTTAACCTTGTTGCCCGCAATCACGCTGCCGCTCAGTGGGGCGACGTCAGCTTTGGCCAAGTACAGTTTTGGTGCCAGCACCGTCTGGCCGTTGACCGTCACCTTCTCCCACCAGACGATGCTGTGCTCCAGCTGTGAAACCTGTGCCGGTGTCAGGCCGATGCCAAACTGCAACTTCAGACCGCTCTGCACCCGTGCCGCGTTGTCGATTAACTGCTGCATCTGCGCCAGTTCTGATCCGACGCCGTTAAGATAGCGCTGACCGGTCTGGCTGAGCATCGCGTTGCTGATGTAACGGGTATCGAACGCCGCATCGCCCAGGAAACGGTAGTCGTAATCTGGGTTTAACTTTAAGCGGTCGAGGAAATAGGCCGAGCCGATAAACTGCTTCTCGTTGGTGAAACGGCTGTCGCTTTCACGCGGGGCCGCACCCGGCTGTTGGCCCAGCATGGCGTAGAGATCGTTGAACAGGCTGTTGTCCAACTGGCCCAGGCCGTCCAGTTTGGGATTGGTGGTGATCAGATAGGGGCTGTTCGGGTCTTCGGTCACGACAAAACGACCGTTGCCACCGGTTGGCAACGGGTAATCCGCCAGATTGTCTTTCCACTCCGGCGAACCAAACACTACGCTTTGATCCTTCGCCAGGGCTTGTTGTTCTACCGCATTGACGGCTTCCGGCTGTTGCAGGCTATCCAGCGTCGGCCGCGCCAGAGTGTGGCTGAGGCTACCGGCGTTCGGGGTCACAGCGGTATTGCTGATATCGTCGGTAAACTTGGCGTTGACTGCACCGCCAGCCTGGATCACTGAACGATAGACACCGTCGTCGGTGCGTTCAGTGCGCACGTCTCCGCTGGCTTTATAGTGGATATTTTTGTCGTCGATTTTCCCTTTGGCGTAATTATTGATTGCAGAGACCGCGGACACCTTCGGCGTATTATCCGAGCCCGGCAACGGCGGTTTTTGATAGGTATAGGTTTGATAACGTGTTTCTGTACCCGCAGCCCATGACTGGTTGTTCAGCGTGCTGCCGGTGAGCGCAATATCCCCATCGGCCAAAATATCGCTGGCCAGATTATCCAGCGTCGTGGCATTCAACGTCATATTGCGGCCGGCGGCAATGCGCGCCGCGCCGCCCGAGCTGCTGACCGTCACCTTGCTGGTCGACAATGCCAGCTCTTTTGTGGTGGCATACGGCGAGGCGTAGGTATAGGTCTTGTACACTTCACGCGCAGCATCCCCCGCCATTTGACGCATGGTCTCCACGGTGTAATAACCGTACTCGTCATCGTTAAAGAAGCTCAGCGGAATGCTGGCCGTGGCCCCGTTCAGCCAGTCGTATTTTTTGGTCAGATCTTCCTGCGTAACCGAGGTTTTCAGCCCATCACGCTGATTAAGCAGATGCGCGGTTTTGATCTGAATATCGCCGGTTTCGGTCTCGATGGTGCCCGAGGTGTTGACGATCTGGCTGTTGGTATTACCGTCGGCGTCTTTCTGCATCCACAGTTTGTTGGCTGCCAGAATGTCGCCACGCTGGTTGGTGATACGATCAGCCAGCAACTTCATATCGACGCCGGCGTACAGCATGCCGCTGTTGAGTAATGAGTTGGCGGCACTCAACAGCAGAGTACCGGCGGTGCCGATAAAACCGTTGTTGCTGATGTCGCCACGGCTCAACAGCTGCACCAATCCGCCCGACTGCAGGCTGGCGGCGGCGTTTTGAGTTATCCCGGCGGCTTCGAGGCGCATTTCTCCGCTGCCGCCACGCAATGAACCGGCGTTGCTCAACTGACCGCCGCTGCGAACATCCACACTCTGGCCCTGAGTGGCGCCCTGCAGCAGAATATCGCCGTCGCTGGTCAGAACCAGCGCTTTGCCCACCGCCAGGGTGCCGCTCTGGGTGAAGGCGTCTTTCAGCGTCAACGTCATGTTGCCCAGCGCCACCAATTGGCCGTACTGATTCAACAGGGTGCTGGCCAGTGAAATATCGCCGCCACTCAATAGCTTGCCGCTGTTCTGGTTATCAATCTGCCGCGCTTTGAGGCTCATCTGGCTTGTCGCCAGCAGCGTGCCGGTGTTATCCAGGCTGTCCGCCTTCAGTTTTAAATTACCGCCCTGCAACGTCCCTTTATTATTCAGAGTATCCAGCGTGAGCTGGTTATCGCCGGAGATGCTCAATGTGCCGCTGTTATCCAACGTCGTGCCGGTGAACGTCAGGCTGTCGGCCTGCAGCAAGCCGCTGTTGTTCAGCGTCGGTGCTTGCAGACTCAGCGCACCACCTGCCATCAGGTTACCTGAGTTGATCAACTGAAGATCCAACTGCAGCGCGCTGCTGCCATCACCCTGCAGATCCCCGGCGTTATTGAGCTCTTTAGCCTCAAGCTGCAACGTCCCCAGACTGCGCACATTGCCGCCGGCCAGGTTATTGAATATGCCGCTTAGCTTGGCCTCGAGGCTTTTTTGCCCCTGCAGCCTGCCGCTGTTGGTCAGGTCTGCAGCGCTTAACTTCAATTCTTCTGCCTGTATATGACCCTGGTTGTTCAAGGTCAGCGCCGTCAGGTTCGCTTTGCCATTGGAGAAAATCTTGCTGCCGAGATCGGCATCAAGATCGCCGCTCAGATCCAGTTTGATCCCCTTAGCCGCCTGCAGCGTACCTTTATGATCCAACTGCCGCGCAGTCAGCGTGATACGATCCCCCTGCCATAATCCGCTGTTATTAACCGTCGCCGCCTGGGCCGTTAATTCGCCTTCGCTGAGCAGCTTGCCCCCAGTAGCGTTGGTCAAATCCTTAGCCAACTGCAACGCCAGCTTTTGTACACCGTGCAGGTTGCCGGTGTTGTTCAGCGATTCGCTTAACACCAGATCCAGCGTCTGGGCACCCATCAGCCCACTGTTCACCAGGTTATCGCCGCGTAGCTCCAGCCGCTGGTCGGCCAGCAGATCCCCCTGCTGATCGAGCTGTTTTACCTTCAGCGTGGCGTTCTCAGTGGCCTTCAGGTGTCCGCGCTGCTTCAGCGAGTCTCCGCCCCAGTCAATATTGCGCGCGTCTATTTCGCCGCTGTTATCCGCCGTGGCGGCAGAAAACTTCAAATCCTCCAGCGTGTTGAACACGCCGGCCAGCTGCGCGTCTTGCGCAACCTTGAGCTTCATGTCCTGTTTGGACTGGGTGCGGGCGCCGGCGGTAGACAGCAGTTTTTTTGTCTCTATCGTCAGGCCGAGTTCACTGGAAAGCAGCCCGCCGAGCCGTACATCATCGGCGTTGAGGGTGATATTGCCGTCGCTCAGCAGCGATGAGCCCAGCTCGGTTTTCAGAGAGCCGGTGCGATCAAGGGTGACACCCTGCTTGCCGCTGGCGCTTCCGGCCAGTAAAAATTCACCCGCCTGTACCGTCAATGGGCCATCGGCAAGCAGTGAGCCCGCGACATTAAACCTGTCGCGTACCCGCAGTTCGAGTTGTTGTTGGGAACCGATCGCCCCCTTATTGTCGACACCGTTGGCGGTGATGGTCTGCATTCCCCCCGCTTGCAACTGCCCAAAGTTAGCGAGTTGGTTGCTGGTCAGGTTCTGCGTGCCCTGAGCCTGGATCAGGCCGCTGTTGGTCAGGTTCTGTGTCTTAACACGGCTGTCGCGATTGGCAGCCAGCTGGCCAGCGTTGGTCAGATGATTGGCCTGCAACTGCAGATCGCGTCCAGCGGTCAGGGTGCCCTGCCAGTTGCCGTCGCCGCTGAGCGTCAGGTGGATATCACCTTCGGCCGTCAGGCTGCTGTTTTTATCGCTGCTCAGGCTGGCAGCATCCACTTGCAGGCGGCCGTCCGTATCGGCTTTGCCCGCCTGCAGTTTGCCTGCGGCAGTCAGTTGCATATCCCCTTTGGCGCTCAGCGTGGCCTGACTCATGGCAATATCGCCACGGCTATTCAGGGTAAGCGCCTGCCCGGCCTTGTGGTTGCCGCTGAGCGTTATTCCCGCCGCAGTGGCATTCAGGCCGCCCTGCGCCAGGGTTTTATTCAGTCGCAGTTGGCCATTGGCATCCAGCTGAATATCGCCTTCACGCGCGGTGAGGTTGCCGAGGTTGACTCCGACCCCTTTTTCACTGGACACCAAATGAATGCGGTTGGCGTACATACCGCCAAGGGCGCCGGTGTCGATGGCCACCTTGGGCACGTCGCCATTACCGGCGATCGCCGTGGCCTTGCCGGTAGCGTCCACCCGGTTAGCCCCGAGCGTGATGTTGAGATCTTTGGCATACAGTTGAGCGTTAATCTCGGTAGCGCGGGCGATCAGGGCGAATTTGTCGCTCTTGCTGGCGTCCAGCCCCTTGCCCTGAATGGTGATCGCCCCTTGGGTGACTTCCAGCGCCTGCAGCTTGCCGTCGGCACCCAGCACCGGTTTGCCGGTGGTCAGCGTCGCGTTAGGGGTGTTGATAAAGCCGCAGCCGTCGCAGGTGATGCCATAGGGGTTGGCGACCATCACGCTGGCCTGCTTACCTGCCACCTCCAGGTAGCCCTGAAGCCGTGAAGGGTTCGGCGCCACCACCTCGTTGATAATGCCCTGCGCTTCCTTGCCGGCCTGCAGGTTGGGGTTGTTCTGGATCAGGCCGCCAAGCTGGCTCTGGTTGAGCTGACCGGTGGCGTTGTTGAGGATCACGCCCTCTTTGCCGACGTTGAAATCGTTGTATTTGTTATGGGAAATACCGGCCTGATTCGGCGTGGCAATGTTGACCACCGGCACGCCGTTGGCGGCCTGATCGACACGGGTATTACCTTCGGCCACGTTAACGCCTTCGGCCAGCGCCGGCAGCAGCGGCTGCCCGGCCAGTAACATGCACAGGGTGTAGCTCAGCAGACGCTGAGGGGTATTAAGCGGTTGATTCTGTTTACGCTTCATCCTTGAAACCTTCCTGTACAGTAGCGTTAAAGTACGATATTCACCCGGTAGTAAACCGAAACCCGATCCGGCTTCAACCAGTCGGGATAAGCCAGCGGCCAGCCGACGGTCAGTTGGCTGCCGAAATAGCGCCCGCGGCTGCCCAGCCCCACTGCGCCGCCCCACAGCGTGCCGGAGGCGTTAGCATCCAGCTTGTCACGCTGTAAATAGCCACCATCGAGCGCCGCCAGGGCGTTGATGCTGCCGAGGTACGGCAATGTCACCAGCGTGCGATTGACCTCGTTACGCCAGTAACCGCCCTTGTCACCAGAAAGGTATTGTTCCTTGAAGCCACGCACAGAGCTTTCGCCACCTATCGTCAGGCGTTCGCTGCCGTACAAACGATGGTTACTCCACTGGCTGTAAAGACTGGTGAGATAGGTCCAATCTTGCGCCAGCGGCAGATAGTAGCTGCCGGAAAGCGAAAGCTTGTGAAACTCGGCCCGGGGCGCTTCCTTGATTTTTCCGCTGTCATTTTCTGCGCCCAGCCAGGGGACACCACGGCTGTAGGCCGGGTTCAGGGTAGCGAAACCCCCGAGCAATTTCTGGCTATGGCTGACTCCCAACGTCACGCTGGTCAGCTTGCGGCTGCTGCTTTCCAGCCGGGTATCATTGAGGTAATTGCGATTGATGCGGTGCGTCAGCCCCAGCGACAGGCCGGTTTTCATTTCGCCGTCACGGAACAGCACCCGCGAAACGCCCAAACGATGGGTCTGGCTGTCACCGCTGGATCGCCAGTCAAAACCCTGGTTATTGAGCGTGGTCAGGTAATCGCTGTAGGAATAGTTGTAATCCAGCGTCCAGTAGCCGTAGGGCAGGCTGACACCGGTTTGTACGCTGCGTGCGTTGTGATCGTTGGCAAAATCACTGCTGCGGGCGCCGGCGACAAACCATTGGTCCGCCAACCCGAGCAGGTTATTGCCGGTCAAGGATCCGTTGATCTGCCCGCTCCCGGTGCTTTTTTGCCCGCTGTTGTCGAAACCCAGCCCCAGCATCAGCGGAAATTCGGGTTTGGCGCTCAGATTGACCAATGAGTAACCCGGTTGGCTGCCGGGCAGGATTTCTATCTGCACCGGTTGCTGACGCAGGCGGTTAATCTGCTCCATGCCCTGCTCGATATCACGCAGGTTAAGGATCTTGCCCTGCAGGCCCGGGAAGGCCATTTTCAGCATCCGATCGTCCTGCTTTTCCAACTGAATTTTCTCCAGCTTGCCTTCCAGCACCAGTAACCGCAGTTCGCCACGCGACAGATCCTGCTCGGTCAGAAATGCGCGGCTGGTGATATAGCCACGGCTGATATACCAGTCAGAGATCTGCTGCACCAGCGTTTGGATTTGCCCCAGATTCAGGCATTGCTGTAGGTAATTCTGGGTGAGTTTACGTTGCGCGCTGGCAGGCAGATGCTCGGCGCCTTCCAGTTGAATTTGGGTGATGGTGAAACAAGGACCGCCCGCGTTGGCGCTGGGTGCCGGGGTTGCTGGCAAGGTCGGCGTCAGGCTGCGTTGCAATTCCTGTCGCTGCTGCTGGTTTTGTTCCAGTAATTCGCGCTGCTGTTGTTGGATCGTGTCGCGGTCCGCCGGGCTAAGCAGGTTAGCGCCGGTGGCGGAAGAAAAGAAAATGCACAGCAAAGCAGCCGAAAGCCGTTGAGTAACTGAATCCATTCAGAAGACCATCCGTGTGTTTTTTCAGCATTTTAACGACAGGACGGGGAATGTAACAAGGTTGAATCATTAGCCAATGAGGTAGTTCAGGCCGATTGGTAGAGAAAATACCTAAGCCAAACCGCAGAAAATCACCTGTAATAGTTAAATATAATTCATTGATTCGCACGAAAAGGAAAAAACAGTGGATCGCTCTTTATTTCAGCTAAACCCAAAAATTGCTGCTAATGCGATGAGCGCCGCAAAACAGAAACTGATAGGGGCCGTGAACCGGCCCCTGGAAAGTATTACGCGGTACCACCGACGGTCAGGGTGTCCAGTTTCAGGGTCGGTTGACCAACCCCCACCGGCAGGCTTTGCCCCTCTTTACCGCAAACGCCGACGCCTTTATCCAGCGCCAGATCGTTGCCCACCATCGAAATCTGCTGCATTGCCTCAATACCGGAGCCGATCAGCGTGGCACCCTTCACCGGCTTGGTGATGCGGCCTTTTTCGATCAGGTAGGCTTCGGTGGTGGAAAACACAAACTTGCCTGAGGTGATATCCACCTGGCCACCACCAAAGTTCGGCGCGTACAGGCCGTATTCAACGCTGGCGATGATCTCTTCCGGCGTAGACTTGCCCGCCAGCATGTAGGTGTTGGTCATGCGCGGCATCGGCAGATGCGCATAGGACTCACGGCGGCCGTTACCGGTCGGCGCAACGCCCATCAGACGCGCATTGAGTTTGTCCTGCATATAACCTTTCAGGATACCGTTCTCAATCAACATGTTGTACTGGCCCGGCACGCCTTCGTCGTCGATCGCCAGTGAACCTCGTAACCCCTGCAAAGTGCCGTCATCCACCACCGTACAAAGCTCGGAAGCCACCAACTGGCCCATCTGGCCGCTGAAGACCGAAGTACCGCGACGGTTAAAGTCGCCTTCCAGACCATGGCCCACCGCTTCATGCAGCAGGACGCCCGGCCAGCCTGCGCCCAGCACCACCGGCATATTACCGGCTGGGGCTGCAACGGCAGAAAGGTTAATCAATGCCATGCGCACCGCTTCTTTGGCGTAGGCGTCGGCACGGACTTCGCCATCGGCGATTTCCAGGAAATAGTCATAGCCGAAACGGCCACCGCCGCCGCTGGAACCGCGTTCACGCTTGCCGTCTTGCTCCACCAGTACGCTGACAGACAAGCGCACTAATGGGCGAACGTCCGCAGCCAGAGTACCGTCGGTGGCCGCCACCAGAATTTGTTCATACACGCCGGTGATACTGGCGCTAACTTCCTGCACCCGCTTATCGGCCGCGCGGGCTACCTTGTCAATGCGGTGCAACAGGGCGATTTTCTCTTCCCGCGGCAGGCTTTGCAGCGGATCGAGCAGGGGATACAGCGCCTTATGGCTGATTTCACCCAAGGTATGCACCTGACCATTACCGCTGTCACGCACTATGCTGCGCGCGGCATGGGCACTTTGCTGCAAGGCGTTCAGGGTGATTTGATCGGCATAGGCGAAGCCGGTTTTCTCGCCGCTCACGGCGCGTACTCCAACCCCTTGGTCGATATTGTAAGAGCCATCCTTGATGATACCGTCTTCAATCACCCAGGCTTCGTGGTAGCTCGACTGGAAATAGAGATCGGCGTAATCGAGGCGGCGTTCGGCCAGTTGCCCCAGGACGGAAAACAGATCCTGGTGGCTCAGCTTATTGGCAGCAAGTAACTGCTCACTGACAAACGTCAGGCTCATAATTTTTTCACTCTTTAATGGAGAATTTGTTGTCAAACGGCGCCGTCAGCGACGTCTGGAATCGGTTGTGTTGCAATACCGGCATCTGCTCGCGAATGGTTTTGAGGCCGGTTATATCGACCCGAACTTTCAACGCCGATACCGCATCGGGGTTTTCAGCCAATACCTTGCCCCAGGCATCCACCGCCAGCGAATGGCCCCAGGTGCGACGAGTCGGGCCATGGCTGCCAACCTGTGCCGGCGCCAGGATCACACACTGGTTTTCTATCGCTCTGGCGCGCAGCAAAATTTCCCAGTGTGCCTCACCGGTCACACGAGTAAAGGCCGCCGGTACGGAAATCAGTTCAGCGCCCTGTGCCCGTAACGCCTGGAACAGCGCCGGGAAGCGCAGATCGTAGCAGATTGTCATGCCAAGCCGCCCGACCGGGGTATCCACTACCTGGAGCTCTTGGCCATGCTGATAGGTATCCGACTCCCGATAATGGCCGTGAGAGTCGTTAATGTCCACGTCGAACATGTGCAGCTTGTCATAGCGCGCGCGGATCTCGCCCTGGTCGTCGAACAGCAGGCTGCTGGTGGTGATCAGCGCAGGATTTTCACGGCTGACCAACGGCATCGACCCCACTAGCAGCCAGACACCATAACGCCGTGCCATCTCGCGCACCGCATTCTGCAGCGGCCCGTCGCCCTGGCGTTCAGCATGTTCACGATAAGCCGCAGAATTGGCGAACAGCAGCGCGTTCTCCGGCGTCATCACCAGTTTTACCCCGGTATTGAGCTGCTTAATCTGCTGTTCAATCTGGGCCAGGTTATCACGCACCCGATCGCCACTGCACAACTGTAACAACGCAACGTTAGCATTTCTCATGACGCCTTATCCTCCTTTGGCTTACGCAGGACCTCGTTGACCTTCGGCTGGTCCAAATCACCGCTGATGTGGTAACGAATCAGCGAGATCTTACTCCACAGCGGCCCCAACACCTGCGAGGCAGCAAACACCGCCGCGCCGACAATCGGGTTAATCACGAATGCCGTCGCCACACCGACAGTGGTCGAAATGGCCGGTGCGACCACTGCTTCCATATCAATCCGGCGGCGCGCTAAATCGACCTGTCCGTTCATGGCGATATCCGCCGCCAGCCCGTCAACCAACAGGTTATCGGTATGCATTATGCCATCTTTCAGCCACGCGGTGCTGCGGATGGAGTCAAAGTAGAAACCTTTGCCGAAGGTATCACTGAAATCGAACTGCAACTTACGCAACAGGGAGTCGACACTGACCAAACGCAACAGCTGGCCGGCACGTCCACCGCCCATGCTGTCGATCTCACCCTTGCCCATATTGACCTTCATCGCACCGCTGAGGGTACTCATCTGCGGTTTCCACGGCGTGCCACGCCAGTACAGATCAAAATCAATGTCATAAGGCGCGCCTTTCAGCGGCGTGGTGATGCCGAAGAAAGCGGCGGTTTCGTCAATCTTGCCACCCAGCAGTTTGCCTTTCAGCGAGCTGCGTTCTTCCTGGGCGTTCTGCTTCCACAGGCCGCTGGCGGTCATGCGCCCTTTGCCGGTATCGACCAAGCCATGCTCCAGGGTCAGGGTATCACCCTGATTGGCCAGATCCGCCTCCACCTTGCCGAGGTTTTGCCCCATCATCCAGCACGACTTGCAGCGCAGCATCAACGACGGCCAGTCACGGAAAGAAACCTTTTCTGCCGCGGCCAGCGGGTTGGTCGCCGCCGTCGCCGTCCCCTTGCTATCGCTAAACTGCGGATTGTAATAAAGATAATTGATATCGGCACGCCACGGCCCACGATCCGTCACCCGCAGACTGCCGTCGACTTCATCGCCCTTGGCGCTGACCAGGGTGCCGCCGAGCTGTTTCTCGGCCGACAACGTCAGCTTGTGCCAGGCCTGACCGCCCAACAGCAGCTGCGGTGTTTTCAGCGCTACGGTGGTTGGGAAGTTGAAGCCGCCCACCTGGCCCGAGCCACCGCCTTGTTTTAACGCCGGTGCCATTAACCCCAACCACTTTTCACCGTCCAGTGGCGGCAGGTTTAGCGTCAAAGATTTACCGGCCGGTAAAGGTGGCGTTCCACCGCCTTCGGTTTGCCATGCCGCTCGTGCCAGCGTCACCTGCTGTTTGGCGAAGGTCCATTCGCTGTTGAAATGGTTCTGCTTGCCGGCGCTACCGGTTAGCATGAAGCCATTCAGGCCACCTTTCACTTTTACACTCAACGGCAGTGGCTCACCCGGCGGCTTATCCAGTGGAGAAGGTAAGTGACTGCTTACTTTCCTAAGGTCCGCATCAACGCCGATGTCATAGCTGGCGTTGCCCTTATGCGGCAAGGTAATGGCAACCTGGCCCTGCCACGGAGCACTGCCACTCAGGGCATCGGCGACTTCCTGCGGAATACCGGGGAATTTACCCGGCTGCCAGTCAGCCTTCAGACCCACATTGACCTTGTAGTCACTTTTACCTTCCAGCGTATTGAAATTCACCGCAACCGGCTGCCCGAACCAGTTGGCCGACAGGCTATCACTGGTCAGGTTGCCGTTATCGAAGCGGAACTTGCCGCTGACCTTTTGCAGCTCACTTTCGATCGGCTTAACCAGCAATGAGTTGTTGTTCAGCGCCACCTCGCCCGTGGCGCGCACCAGCTCGCCGTTCAAGGGGATGTCGAGATGTAAGCGCCCACTGACATTCCCGCCAATCTGCAGCTCATCCAGTGCAGCACCCAGTGAATCATGCAGAGGTGTCTGCTCGAAATAGTCATGGATTTCCTCACCCTGACCCGCCACGTCAGCATCAACCAACAGGCGCTCTTTCAGGTAGTCCGGAATGATGGCGGTAACATTTTTGCCATCGACTTTACCCAGTTTGGTCTGCGGAGCATTCATCCACAGCCCTTCATTGGCAAAATCGAGATCGATGGCCAGATCGGTCAATGCCGGCCAGTCCGGTTGGAACTGGAAGGTCGAATGGCGCAGCGGGACAAATACCTCAAACTGGCCTTCATGTTTACGGTAAGGGAAGTGCTGCGGGTCACCGTTGTAGAGCAGCGTGGCGTTATCCACCTGCCCGCCCTGAATGGCACCGCTGAGGTAGTCCACCAGGTGCTTGCCCATCAAGGGTTCCGGGAAGTAACGCCAGGCGTCTGCGGCATCATACAGGCGGATACCGGCCAGAATGCTCAGCCACGGATCCCCTTTGGCCGGCTGCTGGTAGCGGAAATCACCGTTCACCCACAGCGATTTGGCTTTCACATCCAGATTTTTACTCGCCAGCTCCCAGCCCTGTGGGTTGTTCAGCCAGGTTAACGCACCGCGCGCGCTGCTGACTTCCAGCGGGGCGCGGAACATGTCACCGTACGGCAAGGTGCTGTCGTTGAGATCAAGCTGCAGGCGGCCATTTTCTACACCGCCACTCAGCGCGCCAGAGAAATGATTTATCCCCGGTAACAGTTTCCACGGCTGCCAACTGACGTCCTGCCAACGGGCCTGGAAACGGGTTTTTTCCGGCTGTTTCAACGGAATATCCAACGCCAATGCATTGACCTTGCCTTGCGGTTGCAGGTCGTTCCAGCGCTCCAGCACGTCCGGGCTGAGGAATGAGAAGGTCGGCAATAGCGCAGACAGGCGTTCAAGCTGAATGTTGGTCGCTCGCACGCGTAGTTCTTCCGTCTGCCCCGGCCCCATAAACTCGGTATTTTCCGGCAGCCACAGCCCGGACAGCTTGCCCTGCGGCCAGGCCTGGCCGTCGGTGGCCAGGTTGAGCTGCGGCACCTCGACTTGCCAGCCGGTCCCCTGGCGGCTGAGCGTCAGCGCCAGATTGTCCACGTCCAGCCGGTGCTGTTGTTTGCCCACGTTCCAGTTGGCCGCGCCCTGCTTTAACAACGCACTGCCGCCGGCAATTTCACCGTTCTGTATTTGCAACCAGGCCGCCAGGCTAAAGTCAGCGCTTTCCAGGCCGGTATTGGCGCGTAACCAACGGGTGAACCAGGGCTTCATGTCAATATTATCGGCCTGCATATAGACCGTACCCACATTCAATAAACCCTGGTTATCACGCAGGTCCATTCGCAGCTGTACCACACCATGCTGGCCATTCAGCGTCGACAGGCTAATTTGCCCTTCGGCACGGTGGCGATCGCGCCCGTTAAGCCAGGTTAGCTGTGGAACCTCGAATTCGGCGCGCGCACCGGCAGGCGTAAGGAAGGAAAGGCGGCTGTCACGCAGGTTGAAGTGATCGACCTGATGCAGCAGCAAATCGCTGATTTTACCCGGCTCGATGGTGCTGCCCTTATGCTCTTCGCCACCCAAAGTGGTGTTGAGATCGAACTGGAGTTGGTAGAAGGTGAGATCGCGGAACTGCCAGCGCCAGTGCAACAGCGACTGCCATACGTCCAGCGCCAGGGTAACGCGTTCAATACGCAGATTGCTTTTGGGCAGCGTGGCACGCACGTTGCGCATTTCCAGCTGCGGGCCGAAGGTTTCCCAACTTCCCTGCATAAAGTCGATCTGCACCGGCACGCCGGAGAGGCTTTCGACCTTGGCCAACAGTTGCGGGCGGTAGTTGTTCAGTTCAGGCAGCGCCAAACGCAGCCCGCTGATCAGCAACGCCACGATGACAATCAGACTGGCGCCTGTAGCTAACAAAATCCCAGGCAGTCGCCTCACGCAGTTCTCCTTGCTTCCGCTGCCTGGCAACGGGATATCTATGCATGGGAGGCCCAGCATGCTGGGCCCCACCAATACCGGACTTTGGCCGCCAACGGGCGGACTACATCATGACAACGTCAAACTGTTCCTGGCTGTACAAGGGTTCGATCTGCACCTTGACCTGTTTGCCAACAAAGATTTCCACTTCGGCCAGCGCATGGGACTCTTCGCTTTTCAGCGCCTCACCCACCGCCGCAGAGGCGTAAACCAGGAAACGATCTGAATCATAAGCATGGTGCACGCGCACTATTTCACGCAAAATTTCGTAGCACACGGTTTCCACAGTTTTCAGGGTGCCGCGTCCATGACAAGTAGGACAATCATGGCACAGCACATGTTCAATGCTTTCACGCGTGCGTTTACGCGTCATTTCAACTAAGCCTAGCTGAGAGAAGCCGTTGATCGTGGTTTTTACCCGATCTTTACTCAGCGCCAGCTCCAGCGAATGCAGCACCCGACGACGATGTTCGTCATTATTCATATCAATAAAGTCGATAATGATAATGCCGCCCAGATTGCGCAGCCGCAGTTGGCGGGCAATCGCCTGGGTCGCTTCGATATTGGTATTAAAGATGGTTTCGTCGAGATTGCGATGGCCGACAAAGGCGCCGGTATTGATATCCACGGTGGTCATCGCTTCGGTCTGATCGATGATCAGGTAACCGCCGGACTTCAGCTCAACCTTACGCTCCAGCGCGCGCTGGATCTCGTTTTCGACATCATACAGATCGAAGATCGGCTGACTGCCGGTGTACAACTCCAGCTTGGCGGTAATATCCGGGATGTACTCACCGGTAAATTCCACCAGCAGATCGTGGGTCAGACGCGAGTCCACGCGGATCCTGTCCAGCGCCGCACCGGCGAAGTCACGCAAAATACGCTGCGCCAGCGCCAGCTCACCGTACAACTTGTATTTGGTCTGGTTGCGCTTTTTACGCTCCATCACCTTGGTCCACAGGCGTTTGAGGAAGGCAGCGTCTTGCGACAGCTCTTCTTCACCAATGCCTTCCGCCGCGGTGCGGATGATAAAACCACCCAGTTCATCACAGTAACCGGCGACGGCTTTTTTCAGGCGATCGCGCTCGGCTTCACTTTCGATACGCTGCGAAACGCCAACGTGCGCCGCCCCCGGCATGAACACCAGGTAACGCGAAGGCAGGGTGATGTCGGTGGTCAGGCGTGCGCCTTTGGTGCCTAGCGGATCTTTCACCACCTGCACCATCAAATCCTGCCCCTGGCGCACCAGCTCGGCAATATCGCGCACGTGGAAATTTTTCTGCTCATCGCCGGCGACACATTCGGTGTGCGGCATGATATCGGAGGCGTGCAGGAAGGCCGCTTTGTCCAGGCCGATATCGACGAATGCCGCCTGCATACCCGGCAACACGCGACTTACGCGCCCTTTATAAATATTGCCGACGATGCCGCGCTTGGATTCGCGCTCGATATGGATCTCTTGCAGGATGCCGCCATCAATATAGGCAACCCGCGTTTCAGACGGTGTGATATTAACCAGTAGCTCAGCTGTCATGCCTTCTCCTCAGAGCCGGTCGATAATGGCAGCGCCCATCAACCGGTTCTTACATCACGTAATGCGACAAAATTACTGAGCAGCTCATGTGTTTCGACCAACGGCAAGCCCATCACCGCGTGATAACTCCCGGTTATCGTCCTGACGAAACAACCACCCTTTCCTTGAATTCCATAGGCGCCCGCTTTATCCATCGGTTCGCCCGTTGCAATATAGTCGCAGATATCCTGTTGTGACAGGTTGCGGAATGTCACGTCTGTCACCACTAGTTGGCACAGAACATCATGGCGATCGGCGATCGCCACCGCGGTCATCACCTGATGCTGTTTACCCGACAGCGCCGCCAGCATTTGCGCCGCATGCGTTTCGCTTTGGGGTTTTTCCAGCACCCGGCCATTGAGCACGACAATGGTATCCGCGCCCAGCACCGGCCAGTCCTGCTGGGCCAGCGCCACGCCTGCCCTGGCCTTATCCTGCGCCAAACGGCGCACATAGACTTCCGCAGCTTCCCCTTCCTGTCGTTGTTCTTCGGTATCCGTCAGGATAATTTCAAACGCCACGCCCAACAGGGTCAGTAATTCACGTCGACGGGGAGAGCCGGAGGCCAGATAAAGCGAAGTCATTGATATACCCTTACTGTACGGCGAACTGACGGCGGATTTTGCGCATCAGCAGGAATAACCACGGCCACAGAATGCCGTTTACCACACTACTCCAGAACACCTCTGGGCGGAAAGAAACGTTGATCACTAAAAACTCGGCCCAGAACACCACAACATCCATCGCCAGTGACAATAGCACGACGATCAGCGCCTGTTGCCAGAGGGCCATGTTGCGGAACAGTTGGAATTTAAACGCGACCAGATAGGCAATGATCCCCAGCGCCAGCGCACGCACACCCAGCGTAGAACCGAGGATCAGATCCATAATCAACCCCAGCACAAAGCCGGTGCCGACGTTAACCCGGTGTGGCAGTGCCATTACCCAGTAGATCAGGATCAAGGCCAGCCAGGAGGGCCGGAACATGTAGATCTGTTCCGGCCACGGCATAATTTGCAGCACCAGCGCCACCAGGAATGACAGCCAGATTATCCAGCGCCCATTACTGCGGTAGCGATTCATTGGGTCACTCCCGCGGCCGGTGCGGCGGTTTGCGGCACTGCAACGCCGGTTGCCGGTGCCGGCAGTGGCTGTTGCGGCCCCATGGCATCGGCCGGTGGCAGCACCTGAGGCATCATCTGCATCAGCCGCTCATTGGCGACACGATGCACTTCGTCCGGCGGCAACGGCATATCGCCATTACGATCGGCACCCCATAGCAACAACAAATAGCGCAAACGCTGCAGACCCGCCGTCGGGCGTGCCTGGATCACGGTATAAGCCCGCTGGTTATCCACTTTAACCGAGGACACCACCGCCACCGGATAGCCTTCCGGGAAGCGGCCGCCCAGGCCGGAAGTGACCAGCACGTCGCCCACGCGAATATCGGTATTGTTCGGCAAGTGTTCGAGCTGTAAATCGTCGGCACAACCGCTGCCTGCAGCGATCACCCGGATATCATTGCGCAGTACCTGGATAGGCAGCGCGTGTGAAGCATCGCAGATCAGCAGCACGCGGCTGGTGACTTTCGCCACCGCGACTACCTGGCCGACGACGCCCTTATCACTGATGACCGGCTGGCCTTCATAAACGCCGTTGTCCGAACCTTTGTCGATCACCACCTGGTCGCTGTAAGGATCAGATCCGGTCGAGATCACCTGGGTGACCATTTTGTGTTCGTCCTGGCGCAGCGGCGAGCCTAACAGCTCACGCAAACGGGCGTTTTCCTGCTTGAATTGGCCAAGAAGAAGAATATCGCTGTTTTTCAGCAGCAGTTCCTGCCGCAGAGCACGGTTTTCCAGCTCCAGCTGTTGGCGGGTAGCCAGCGTTTCTGAAACGCTGTCCAAAACCTTACGCGGCCCATTGGCCAGAAAATAGAAAGGGCTGACGGCCGTATCCATGTAGTTACGTATTTTCACGAACGTACCGAGACGGCTGTCGGCAACGATCAGGCAGATAGCCACAATCACTGCTAAAAAAAGTCGTAGTTGCAGGGAAGGCCCCCTGCTAAAAATCGGCTTCATAAATTATGCGTGTTCCTCGACAACAGAAAGAGGAACCGTACCCGATTTTCGCTTTGCGCATTCATCCGATACGATTCCTCCTTCCTGGGGCTGACTATTCTTCGCTGAACAAATCGCCGCCATGCATGTCGATCATTTCCAACGCCTTGCCGCCACCGCGAGCTACGCAGGTCAGCGGATCTTCTGCCACGACTACCGGAATACCGGTTTCTTCCATCAGCAGGCGATCCAGGTTGCGCAGCAATGCGCCACCGCCGGTCAACACCATGCCGCGTTCGGAAATGTCGGAAGCCAGCTCCGGCGGACACTGTTCCAGCGCGACCATCACCGCACTGACGATGCCGGTCAACGGCTCCTGCAGCGCTTCGAGGATTTCATTGGAATTCAGGGTAAAGCCGCGTGGCACGCCCTCAGCCAGGTTACGGCCGCGAACTTCGATTTCATGCACTTCATCGCCCGGATAAGCTGAGCCGATACCGTGCTTGATACGTTCGGCCGTCGCTTCACCAATCAGTGAGCCATAGTTACGACGCACATAATTAATGATGGCTTCGTCGAAACGGTCACCGCCGATACGCACGGAAGAAGAGTAGACCACACCGTTGAGTGAAATCACCGCCACTTCAGTAGTACCACCACCGATATCCACCACCATTGAACCAGTCGCTTCAGAAACCGGCAGGCCTGCACCGATTGCCGCAGCCATTGGCTCTTCAATCAGAAACACTTCACGCGCACCGGCCCCTTGGGCGGATTCGCGGATGGCACGACGTTCAACCTGAGTTGCGCCGACCGGCACACACACCAGCACGCGCGGGCTTGGCCGCATGAAGCTGTTGCTGTGAACCTGTTTGATAAAGTGCTGCAGCATTTTTTCAGTCACGAAGAAGTCGGCGATAACGCCGTCTTTCATCGGACGGATAGCCGCGATATTGCCGGGGGTACGCCCCAGCATCTGTTTAGCCTCATGACCCACGGCCGCAACGCTCTTGGGTGAACCGGCACGATCCTGGCGAATGGCAACCACCGAAGGTTCGTTCAGTACAATGCCTTGCCCTTTAACATAAATCAGGGTATTGGCGGTACCCAAGTCGATGGACAAGTCATTGGAAAACATGCCACGAAATTTCTTAAACATAACTAAAGGATAATCCTGCAAGCTGGGGGCGGAAAATAAAATCCGCCTACTTTACCAACCACACGAAGCAGCGACAAGGCGCAAAAACGTTCTACTTCGGTGAAAAATAGTCTGTATTGTTTCTGCTCGAATGCACGGAAATTGGATGAGGCCTGAATTCCCTGAACAAAGGCTCAGTTTACCACCCTGTCAGCGCACGAAACGGCGTAACACAGCTCATAAAATCTAACATATTCCCTGATTGCCGTTGGTGGTAAGCACCTACCAACGCTCCACAGAAAAGGACTGACAAGAGCCTATATCAAATAGGCGTCATTGTCGCAGGCAGTTTGGGGATAACCCCAAAAAGACAGATAAAATAGCCCAGATGAATTGGCGCTCATTCTACGTCAATTTTTGCCCGGCATTCAGGTTAAACACGATAACGACGCGAATATTTTTTACGCCCTGCGTCTATCGGTTCCGGCGACGCGAAAAAGTCACCCTGCCCGCCGAGGATCCCGCGATCTTTCAGCGTCTGCCATTCATTACGCGTCCGCACGCTGGCGGCAAAAACCTGGGTACTGGTCCCTTCGCAGGCACCCGTCAGGCTCTGAACGAACAGCTGATTCTCATCCCGCTTATCAATACTCCGCACCAAACCAGGGTGGAGCTTGACCAGTTCCACCGGTAAGGACTTGATATAGGAGGTACTAACTACGGTTAACCCCGCCTGGGACACGGCCAGACGACACCCCAATCCAGAGAGTAATCTCAACACCGGGCGTAAACGGTCGATATGTTGACACACGTCTGCCTCTGCAAGTTCAATCAGAATTCGCCGACGATGACTTTTTTCACACTGTAACAGGCTATCACGCAGCCAACGCTGGAAAGTGCGTTGCAATAATGAATCTACGGACAGCGTAAATGCCAGCGTTTCTTCAGGCCACAGCGCCAGTAAAGGAAGAATGCGACTCAAATGCTGGCGGTCGTAACTTTCCGCCAGCCCCAACTGCTGCACCAACGGCATATATTCAGATGGCAGCAGTTCCTGGGTCCCATCGTATATCCGGCTCATGATCTCCCGGTGATGAACTTCCCCCTCCACCGTCACTGCCGGTTTCTGGTACAACCGTGGCCCGCCCCGTGCCAGAACCTGTTCCAACAGAGTGCGCCATTTGACGCTGCCGCGCCCTTTTTCCGGCACCTGGCTGTCGTAGACATACCAGCCGTTTTCCCCCTGCAGCGTCGCGTGGCGCGTGGCCTGCTCTGCATGATCAATCACCTGTTCGGTACTTTGTCCGCTGCGGTAGGCCACAATACCGATATGCAAAAACGCCTCGCGATCGATAAGCGCCGTAGAAGGCAGGGCGTCAATGGCATGAACCAACTGAGAGGCAATGCCGTCCGCCTCTTTCAGCGTGCGATGCGGCAACAGAACGGTGAAATCGCTGTGGAAATAGCGCGCCAGCAACGCCGCCGGGTAGCGCATCACGAAGGTCGACAACAGATTGACCAGCGAATACATCAGTTCTTGCACCGCACTGTTGCCGTGGGTTTCCCGCAGCGTGTCGAAATCCGGTAATCGCACCATCATGACAATGCCGTGCGAACCTTCCTCTTCCAGTTGGGTGGTCAGTTGGTTATCAAAGAACAATCGGTTGTTCAGCCCGGTTTTGGCGTCCTGAGCGGCAAAGGCGCGGATCAGCGTATCGACCCGGCTACGCTCCTCGCGCGCTTCCGCCAGATCCGCCAGCAGGCGATCGAGTGCTCCGCTGACGTTTGCCGGCCATTCGCGCACGTCGCCCTGCATCACGCTCTCTCGTTCGCCATTAAGAATACGGCGTGCACGGCGTTCAAGCCGGTCCTCCCCGTCGGCCTGATCGCGTAACCAACGCAAACTGAGCAGCAAGATAACCACCATCACGACGATCGACAAAGTGACAGCCGCAGTGGATTGCAATGAACGCACGTCGCTGGCGAAAGGGTCAATATAGGTAATGCGTAGCGAAGCGCCGGGATGCTGCATCAACGGCAGGGAAACCTGCCGGTAGCCGTTGAGCGACTCCCAGGGCTGCTTTACCGTTGGCAGATGATAAGAAAGAAGATTGCTGTGGCTGGTATCCACGCTGACGGCCACGATACCGAGCGGACGCATCACCAGCGGTAACCATTGTTCCTGTTCCTGTGGAGATTCACGCAGCATCGCCTGATCGAGCGAGGTCATCAGCGAATTGAAGCGGCGATCCAGCCTCTCCTGAGTGACGTAAAAGTAACTGTATGAGCAGCCCATCAGCATCAAAAACATCGCCAGAGCAACAAGCAGGGTGATCAATGCAGAGAGCTTGGTGGTAAATCGCATCCCTGTGCCTTGTCCGTTATGGTTACGTGAATTATCACCTTTGGTCGTATAAAGGCCCCGAATCCGCTCAAAAGAATCCAACACAATACCCTGATTTTTAATTAGTCACTGGCGTATCCTTGACGATCATCGCCGGCAGTTCATGCCGCCAAACTACCAAGCATCATCAACGAAGAAAACCTTCAATCACCCTTTTTTGTCTTTTATCAGGACATAAATTTCTTATATGCATATAGTCAATTAAATCGGATCCAGCCATCCATGACAAAATTGCAAACAAGAGGAAGAGTGACATGCGTGCACTGTTATTGGAACAACAAGACGATCAAACTCTGGCTCGCGTCAAAGATATCAACAGTGACCAACTGCCCGACGGCGATGTCACGGTAGACGTTAATTGGTCCAGCATTAACTATAAAGACGCGTTGGCGATCACCGGCAAAGGCAAAATCGTGCGTAACTTCCCGATGGTGCCAGGCATCGACTTCGCCGGTACCGTGCGCCAAAGCCGCGACGATCGTTTTAAAGAAGGCCAAAGCGTGGTGCTTACCGGCTGGGGCGTGGGTGAAAACCACTGGGGCGGCCTGGCTGAGCAGGCGCGTGTCTCCGGGGAATGGTTGGTGCCGTTGCCAAACGGATTGGATGAACGTAAAGCGATGATCCTCGGTACCGCCGGCTTTACCGCCATGCTGTGCGTGATGGCGCTGGAAGAAGGCGGCGTACATCCGGATGACGGCGACATTTTGGTTACGGGTGCCAGCGGTGGCGTCGGCAGCACGGCGGTCGCTATTCTGGCGGCACTGGGTTATCACGTCACGGCCATCAGCGGCCGTGAAAGCAATACCGACTACCTCAAAGCGCTCGGCGCCAAAGAAGTCCTGTCGCGTGACGGCTATCTCGAAGCTCCGCGCCCGCTGGAAAAGCAACTGTGGGCCGGTGCGGTGGATACCGTCGGCGACACTATGCTGGCGCGGGTTTTGGCGCAAATGAACTATAACGGCACGGTCGCCGCCTGTGGCCTGGCCGGTGGTTATCACCTGCCGACCACGGTGATGCCATTTATTTTGCGCAATGTTCGTTTGCAAGGGGTCGACTCGGTGCACACCCCGTTGCATCGCCGTCAAACCGCCTGGGAGCGCCTGGCCGGTATCCTGCCGGACAGCTTCTACCAGCAAGCCACCCAGGAAATCACGCTGGAGCAGGCACCGGCCACGGCTGCCGCACTGTTAGACAACAAAGTTACCGGTCGCACCCTGGTAAAAATCCGCTGAGTCTGACGGCCCCCCCGCAACGGGGGCCTATCCCGTCTGCGAAATTTCATATTTTCCCTCCGCCTCTCGCATAAGGCCTGGTTTCACGCCATGCTTACACCATAAATTGCGGAGAAAATACCATGAGCAAACAACGAAAACTCACTGAGGCCGATGTCACGCCAGAGAGCGTATTTTATCAGCGCCGCAAAGTGTTGCAGGCGTTGGGCATTACCGCCGCATCGCTGGCCCTGCCGCATAATGCGCAGGCCGATTTGCTGTCATGGTTTAAGGGTAACGATCGGCCCAAGGCACCGCCGGGTAAACCGCTGGAGTTCAGCAAACCTGCCGCCTGGCAGGCCCAGTTGGATTTGACGCCCGAAGATAAAGTCACCGGCTACAACAACTTCTACGAATTCGGTCTGGACAAGGCCGATCCGGCAGCCAATGCCGGCGGCTTGAAAACCGAAGGTTGGCAGGTACGCATCGACGGTGAAGTCGCCAAACCGATCACGCTGGACATAGATGATTTAATCAAACGCTTCCCGCTGGAACAGCGCATCTATCGCATGCGCTGCGTTGAAGCCTGGTCAATGGTGGTGCCGTGGATTGGCTTTGAATTGGGTAAACTGATCAAATTCGCGGAACCCAACAGCAACGCACGCTACGTCGCTTTCCAGACGTTGTACGACCCGGAACAGATGCCCGGCCAGAAAGACCGCTTTATCGGCGGCGGGTTGAAGTATCCCTATGTCGAAGGGCTGCGTCTCGACGAGGCGATGAACCCGCTGGCACTGCTGACCGTCGGCGTGTACGGCAAAACGCTGCCGCCGCAAAATGGCGCGCCGCTGCGCTTGATCACCCCATGGAAATACGGTTTTAAGGGGATAAAGTCGATCGTCCATATCCGCCTGGTGCGCGATCAGCCGCCGACCACCTGGAATCAGTCGGCGCCGAATGAATACGGCTTCTACGCCAACGTGAATCCGCACGTCGATCATCCCCGCTGGTCGCAGGCCACCGAGCGTTTTATCGGTTCCGGCGGCATTCTGGACGTTAAACGCCAACCCACCCTGCTGTTTAATGGCTATGCGGAACAGGTCGCATCGCTGTACCGTGGCCTGGATCTACGGGAGAATTTCTAAGTGCGTTTGACTCCAACCCATATCAAAGGGATCAAGGTTGCCATTTATCTGGCGGCATTTTTGCCCTTTCTCTGGCTGGTGCTGTCGGTGGATCAGGGCTGGTTCAGCGCCGATCCGGCCAAGGATATCCAGCATTTTACCGGCAGGATGACGCTGAAACTGTTGCTGGCAACCTTGATGATCGCCCCACTGGCACGCTATACCCGCCAGCCTCTGTTGATCCGTTGCCGCCGCCTGGTGGGCCTGTGGTGTTTTGCCTGGGGGACGCTGCATCTGATAAGCTATTCGACGCTTGAATTGGGACTGAGCAATATTGGCCTGTTGGGGCGTGAACTGGTCACCCGCCCTTACCTGACGCTCGGCATCATCAGCTGGCTGATCCTGCTGGCGCTGGCGGCAACCTCAACGCTGTGGGCCATGCGCAAACTGGGGGCCAAATGGCAGACGTTGCATAATCTGGTGTACCTGGTGGCGATCCTGGCACCGATTCACTACCTGTGGTCGGTCAAAACCTTTTCGCCACAGCCCTTCATTTATGCCCTGCTGGCCGTCGTGCTGCTGGCACTACGCTACAAGAAATTCCGTAATTGGTGGCGTTAAAAGGCGGAACTTTTCTGTGTTCTACCCCTCATAATGCGATAACACCCTCATCAGTTTGCAGGTTTTGGGTTGAATATCTTCGCTGATAAGACCAGTATTTAGCTGCGAATTGCTACGATATCGTTATAATGCCCGACCTTGTTTCTGTTCTCAGGGTGAATTTTCCCCTTAACAGGTGACAAATCGGTGACATCGGGTTATTTTCTACGATGATGGTTTTATTGCCGGAGATACCAGCACAATGGCGGATAAGTTTCACATTTTGCTTCTGAACGGCCCCAATCTGAATCTGCTGGGGACGCGTGAGCCGGAGAAGTACGGCAGCACGACGCTAACAGAGATTGTTAACGGATTGGAAAACCAGGCATCCGCACTGGATATTACCCTGAGCCATCTGCAGTCTAACGCTGAACATGCGCTTATCGACTGCATACATCAGGCACGCGGCAACACAGATTTTATTCTGATCAACCCTGCCGCGTTCACGCATACCAGCGTGGCGCTGCGCGATGCATTGCTGGCGGTGCAGATCCCGTTTATCGAGATCCACCTCTCCAACGTGCATGCCCGAGAGCCTTTCCGCCATCACTCCTACCTTTCCGATATTGCGGTGGGTGTGATTTGCGGCCTCGGCGCAGATGGCTACACATTTGCTTTACAGGCAGCGGTTAACCGTCTGTCGAAAACCCACTAATTGCTACGCAAAAAGAGTACGGAATCACACTCATGGATATTCGTAAAATCAAGAAACTGATCGAACTGGTTGAAGAATCAGGTATTTCTGAACTGGAAATCTCTGAAGGCGAAGAGTCAGTTCGCATCAGCCGTGCCGCCCCGGCACAGGCTTACCCAATGATGCCGCAGGCATACGCAATGCCGGCACAGCCGCAGCCAGCACTGGCTACTGCCGTTGCTGCCGCGCCAGCCGAAACCCCTGCAGCACCAGCGGCCATGAGTGGCCACATCGTCCGTTCTCCAATGGTCGGCACCTTCTACCGCACGCCAAGCCCGGATGCGAAAGCCTTCATCGAAATTGGCCAGAAAGTGAATGCCGGCGACACGCTGTGCATCGTTGAAGCCATGAAAATGATGAACCAGATCGAAGCGGATAAATCCGGCGTGGTGAAAGCCATTCTGGTAGAGAACGGCCAACCGGTAGAATTTGACGAGCCACTGGTCGTCATCGAATAACGAGGCGAACATGCTTGATAAAATTGTTATCGCCAACCGTGGCGAGATCGCGCTTCGTATCCTGCGTGCTTGTAAAGAGCTGGGTATCAAAACCGTTGCCGTGCATTCCACAGCAGATCGCGATCTGAAACACGTGCTGCTGGCTGACGAGACCGTGTGTATCGGTCCTGCGCCATCGGTAAAAAGCTATCTGAATATCCCGGCCATCATCTCTGCAGCGGAAATCACCGGCGCAGTGGCGATTCACCCGGGCTACGGCTTCTTGTCTGAGAACGCCGACTTCGCCGAGCAGATCGAACGTTCCGGCTTTATCTTCATCGGCCCGAAAGCCGAAACCATCCGCCTGATGGGCGATAAGGTTTCTGCCATCAACGCCATGAAGAAAGCAGGCGTGCCTTGCGTACCAGGCTCTGATGGCCCGCTGACCGACGACATGGATAAAAACCGTGCCTTCGCCAAGCGCATCGGCTACCCGGTAATCATCAAGGCATCTGGCGGCGGCGGCGGCCGTGGCATGCGCGTTGTGCGCAGCGACAAAGACCTCGAACAATCCATTTCCATGACCAAAGCTGAAGCCAAAGCGGCTTTCAACAATGACATGGTTTACATGGAAAAATACCTGGAAAACCCACGCCATATCGAAATTCAGATTTTGGCAGACGGCCAGGGTAACGCCATTTATCTGGCCGAGCGCGACTGCTCCATGCAGCGTCGCCACCAGAAAGTGGTTGAAGAGGCTCCGGCACCAGGCATCACCAGCGAAATGCGCCGTTACATCGGCGAGCGCTGCTCGAAAGCCTGTGTTGAGATCGGCTACCGCGGTGCGGGTACTTTCGAGTTCCTGTACGAAAACGGCGAGTTCTATTTCATCGAAATGAACACCCGTATTCAGGTTGAACACCCGGTTACCGAAATGATCACCGGCGTGGATCTGATCAAAGAGCAGCTGCGTATCGCTGCCGGTCAGCCGCTGTCGATCAAACAGGATGAAGTGAAGGTTCACGGCCATGCGGTGGAATGCCGTATCAACGCCGAAGATCCAAACACCTTCCTGCCAAGCCCAGGCAAGATCACCCGTTTCCATGCGCCAGGCGGTTTCGGCGTGCGTTGGGAATCTCATATTTACGCCGGTTATACCGTACCGCCGTACTATGATTCCATGATCGGCAAACTGATCACTTACGGTGAAAACCGTGACGTGGCAATTGCCCGCATGAAGAACGCCCTGGCTGAGCTGATCATCGATGGCATCAAAACCAACGTTGAACTGCAGCAGCGGATCATGAGCGACGAAAACTTCCAGCACGGTGGCACCAACATCCACTATCTGGAGAAGAAGCTCGGTCTGCAGGAAACCTAAGGCAGGCAATCCACCTCGCCTGACAGAAGGCCGGTTAATCACCGGCCTTTTTCTTTTGTAACGGCTTGGCAAAAGCCGGCCTTGCCGTAGAATTCCTTACCTTTGGCAAAACCATCACCGTAAACCTATGGGGAACACTGATGGAAACACGCTTTATTCAAGCCCACCGCGAAGCACGATGGGCGCTCGGTCTGACGCTGCTGTATCTGCTGGCCTGGTCGCTGGCGGCCTACCTGCCGGACAGTGAATCTGGTATTACCGGCCTGCCGCACTGGTTCGAAATGGCCTGCTTATTGGTACCACTGCTGTTTATCGGCCTGTGTTGGCTGATGGTACGCGGCATATTCCGTGATATTTCACTGGAGGACGGCGATGCAAACTGAAGTTATTTTGCCGCTGGTTGCCTATCTGCTGCTGGTATTTGGGCTGTCGGTTTACGCTTACAGCCGCCGTCAGACAGGTAATTTCCTCAGCGAATATTTCCTGGGTAGCCGATCGATGGGTGGCTTTGTGCTGGCGATGACGCTGACCGCAACCTATATCAGCGCCAGTTCGTTTATCGGTGGCCCCGGCGCCGCCTATAAATATGGCCTTGGTTGGGTGTTGTTGGCGATGATCCAACTGCCCGCCGTATGGTTATCGCTCGGTGTGCTGGGCAAGAAATTCGCCATTCTGGCGCGCCGCTACAACGCCATCACCTTAAACGACATGCTGTACGGTCGCTATCAAAGCCGCCTGTTGGTCTGGTTGGCCAGTCTCAGTTTGTTGGTGGCGTTCCTGGGGGCCATGACGGTGCAGTTTATCGGCGGCGCACGCCTGCTGGAAACCGCTGCCGGCATCCCTTACGACACCGGCCTGCTGATCTTTGGCGTCAGCATCGCGCTGTATACCGCCTTTGGCGGCTTTCGTGCCAGCGTGCTGAACGATGCCATGCAGGGTCTGGTAATGTTGATCGGCACCGTGCTGTTGCTGGTGGCGGTGATCCACGCCGCTGGCGGCCTGCACAGCGCGGTGGACAAACTCCACCAAATTGACCCGGCGCTGGTGTCCCCCCAGGGCGGTGAACAGATCCTCAGCCTGCCGTTTATGGCCTCGTTTTGGATCCTGGTGTGCTTTGGCGTGATAGGCCTGCCGCATACTGCGGTGCGCTGCATCTCTTACAAAGACAGCAAAGCGGTACACCGCGGTATCATCCTCGGTACCATGGTAGTGGCAGTGCTGATGTTCGGTATGCATCTGGCCGGTGCGCTGGGCCGCGCGGTGTTGCCGGATCTGAAGATCCCCGATCAGGTGATCCCGACGTTGATGATCACTGTGCTGCCGCCGTATGCTGCCGGCATCTTCCTGGCAGCACCGATGGCGGCCATCATGTCGACCATTAATGCCCAACTGCTGCAGTCTTCCGCCACTATTATTAAAGACCTCTACCTTGGCGTACGGCCGCAGCAGATGCAGAACGAACGCTTGATCAAACGCTTTTCCAGCCTGACCACCTTGATCCTCGGGCTTTTGGTGCTGCTGGCGGCATGGCGACCGCCGGAAATGATCATCTGGCTAAACCTGCTGGCGTTCGGCGGCCTGGAGGCGGTATTCCTGTGGCCGCTGGTGCTGGGCCTGTACTGGGAGCGCGCCAACGCACAGGGAGCGCTTAGCTCAATGGTGACGGGTGCGGTATGCTATACGCTATTGGCCAGCTTTAATCTGCAACTGGCGGGGCTGCACCCTATCGTGCCTTCGCTGCTGCTTAGCCTGCTGGCATTTTATATCGGTAACCTCGTCGGCGAAAAACGCCGGACGGCGTCATCATTACCCTCTTAAAAGAGAATTGTTATGCCTTGGATCCAACTCAAACTGAACACCACCGGCAGCCAGGCAGAAGACCTGAGCGACGCGCTGGTTGAAAGCGGCGCAGTATCGGTGACCTTTCAGGACACTCACGACAATCCAGTGTTCGAACCGCTGCCGGGCGAAACCCTGCTGTGGGGCGATACCGATGTGATCGGACTGTACGACGCTGAAACCGATATGGCCGAAGTGGTGGCAATGCTGGAACAGCATCCACTGCTGGGCGCCGGTTTCCGCCACAAGATTGAACAGCTGGAAGACAAAGACTGGGAGCGCGAGTGGATGGACAACTTCCACCCGATGCGTTTCGGCCAGCGTCTGTGGATCTGCCCAAGCTGGCGTGACGTGCCCGATCCGGATGCGGTTAACGTGATGCTCGACCCGGGCCTGGCGTTCGGTACCGGCACCCACCCGACGACGGCGCTGTGTTTGCAGTGGCTCGATGGTCTGGATCTGGCCGGTAAGACCATTATCGACTTCGGTTGTGGTTCCGGCATTCTGGCGATTGCCGCACTGAAGCTCGGTGCAGCGCGCGCTATCGGCATCGATATCGATCCCCAGGCCATTCAGGCCAGTCGCGACAACGCGCAGCGTAACGGCGTTTCAGAGCGTCTGGAGCTGTATCTGCCAAAAGATCAGCCTGCCGAACTGCTGGCCGATGTGGTCGTTGCCAACATTCTGGCCGGTCCATTGCGTGAGCTGGCACCGCTGATTGGCTGCCTGCCGAAGTCCGGCGGCCATCTGGGCCTGTCCGGCGTGCTGGCCACCCAGGCAGCGAGCGTGGCGCAAGCCTATGAGGATAAATTCACGCTCGACCCGGTAGCAGAACGCGAAGAATGGTGCCGCATTACCGGTCAACGCAAGTAATCATATTTTTATTCCGATAAAAACCACAGATAACTTAACAAGTTACGGTGGTTTTTTTTCGCCCCAAGATTTCACTGATTTATCCTGATAAAAAGCAGGCGTATTCTGCTGCAGGCGCGATCGCAGCCGATTTTTTTAGCCGCTGCCCGCCAAAGACTATTAACGATTTTTCAATAAGGATTGGCAATGAAAGGGAAATTATTACTCGCCGCTTTACTGATCGCCGGCTTTTCGGCCAACGCCACAGAGCAAGCCCATTGGGGCTATGAAGGTCAGGAAGATCCGGCACACTGGGGAAAACTCTCTCCGGACTTTTCGCTGTGCGAAACCGGCAAGAACCAGTCACCGGTTAATGTTAAAGGTGCTCTGAAAACCCAGCACGACAAGCTGAAACTGACTTTCCAACCAGGCAAACAGCAGATCGTCAATAACGGCCATACCGTGCAGGTAAACGTCAGCGGCGGCAATACCCTGGTGCTGGATAACGACACTTTCACGCTGCAACAATTTCACTTCCACGCCCCGAGCGAAAACGAAATTGACGGCAAGCAATTTCCCCTTGAGGCGCACTTTGTCTATAAAGACCAACAGGGTGCACTGGCAGTCCTGGCATTGATGTTCCAGCAAGGCAAAGCCAACCCGCAGCTGGCGCAGGCCTGGCGGCAGATGCCGACCGCCGTCGATCAGACCGCGGTGCTGACCACGCCGCTGGATATCAAGGCGCTGCTCCCTCAAAACTTTAACTTCTATCGGTTCAGCGGCTCGTTAACCACGCCCCCTTGTTCCGAAGGGGTAAGCTGGATGGTGCTGGATAAGCCTGTCAGCGCCTCTGCCGAGCAGATCGCTCAATTCCGCGCCGTGGTACAGCATGCGAACAATCGTCCGCTACAGGCGCTGAATGGCCGCGTAATCATCGACTAAGGCTGTCGGAATAACTTCACCGCCGGTTTGATCCCCGGCGGTGAACAAATGCGTTTTTAATCGAAACCTTCACCACGCGATTTCAGCGTAATTGTGCCCCTTCTCAACGCAATACCCTGACAAATGGCCTATATCGCTGCCGATATCCAGCTGAATCGAGACTCAATACAGATAAAATTCTGTTGTGTTGGGAATATTTTATCGAGCATTAATTGACCAAATTTCGTCAACTCATTGTTAAATATATATAATATTTTTATAGATCCTGACGAGGTGCATTTTTATTGCCGAATAGCGCCTGATTGGTCAAAGTTTGGCCTTTCATCTCAACGCAAAAATGCGTAATATACGCGCCCTTGCGGACACAGTATGGTTACTCTTTGTCTATGCGCATTGGACACCACCAGCTTACAAATTGCTTGATTGCGGCCCCGATGGCCGGCATTACAGATCGCCCATTTAGAGCCCTATGTCATGCAATGGGTGCTGGGATGGCTGTATCCGAAATGCTCTCCTCCAATCCGGAGGTGTGGCGGACGGATAAGTCGCGTCTGCGTATGGTCCATAGCGATGAACCAGGGATCCGTTCCGTGCAGATTGCCGGATGCGATCCGGATGATATGGCCGCCGCGGCACGTATTAACGTGGCTGGTGGCGCACAGATCATCGACATCAATATGGGGTGCCCGGCCAAGAAAGTGAACCGGAAGCTTGCAGGGTCTGCATTGCTGCAGTACCCGGATCTGGTTAAACAGATCCTCCACGCGGTAGTTAACGCTGTGGATGTGCCGGTAACACTTAAGATCCGTACCGGCTGGGAACCCGAACACCGTAACTGTGTAGAGATTGCCCAACTGGCCGAAGACTGTGGTATACAGGCCCTGACTATTCATGGCCGAACCCGCGCCTGCCTGTTCAACGGCAACGCGGAGTACGACAGCATTCGGGCAGTTAAGCAGAGTGTTTCCATTCCGATTATCGCGAATGGCGACATTACTGACCCGCATAAAGCCAGAGCAGTGCTCGACTACACTGGGGCTGATGCCCTGATGATAGGCCGCGCTGCTCAGGGGAGACCCTGGATCTTCCGGGAAATCCAGCATTATCTGGACACTGGGGAACTGCTGCCCCCTCCGCCACTTGGCGAGGTTAAGCGTTTGTTGATAGGGCATATTCGGGAATTGCACGGCTTTTACGGCCAAGGCAAGGGATTCCGGATTGCTCGTAAGCACGTATCCTGGTATCTCCAGGAGCACGCCCCGAATGACCAGTTTCGGCGCACATTCAACGCCATAGAGGATGCCAGCGAACAGCTGGAGGCGTTGGAGGCATATTTCGAAAATCTTGCGTAACAAAAAAGAGCTGACAGAACTATGTTCGAACAACGCGTAAATTCTGACGTACTGACCGTTTCTACCGTGAACTCACAGGACCAAGTGACTCAAAAGCCTCTGCGTGACTCGGTGAAACAAGCACTGAAGAACTATTTTGCTCAACTGAATGGTCAAGACGTTAACGATCTGTATGAGCTGGTATTGGCTGAAGTTGAACAGCCACTGTTGGACATGGTGATGCAATACACCCGTGGCAACCAGACCCGTGCAGCCCTGATGATGGGCATCAACCGCGGTACGCTGCGTAAGAAATTGAAAAAATACGGCATGAACTGATACTAGTCAGTTGGCATGTTGAAAAGGCGCAACCTCGCAAGAGGCGGCGCCTTTTTCTTCTTTGATGCTTTATCAAATTCAGGTCAATGCGAATGAGAATATTCGCATGCCACTCCTGCTTATCAGGTCGTATTGTGTGTTACAATATACATTCCTGGAGCCGCCTTCGCGGGCCTGTAGCCCTCCCTCCGAAGCCTGATAGCAGCGCGAACCGCCCCTCGAGTGTAAAGATTTGGTCAATTATGGAATCTGGCTAAACAATAGTGATGTCTGGGTGTCTGAGTGGTCGTATCGCAATTAAGTGGATCCTTGTGCGTTACAGGTTGCTGCCCCTTTTAATGCATAAATGAGTTCATATGAAGCGTCCGCAAAAATTCAAAATGGCCCTGCTACATCCTCGCTACTGGTTTACCTGGTTCGGGCTGGGCTGTCTGTTCTTACTGGTTCAACTCCCCTATCCGGTGCTGCACAAGCTCGGTATATGGATGGGCCGTACCTCGATGCGCTTCCTGAAACGCCGCGTTTCCATTACTCGCCGTAACCTGGAACTTTGCTTCCCGGACATGGACGTGGAACAGCGCGAACACAAAGTGACAGGTAACTTCGAATCCCTCGGCATGGGCCTGCTGGAAACCGGTATGGCCTGGTTCTGGTCAGATAAGCGCGTTAAGCGCTGGTTCAACGTTTCCGGCATCAATCACCTGAAAGCGGCACAGCAAAACCAACGCGGCGTACTGGTAATTGGCGTGCATTTTATGTCGCTGGAGCTGGGTGGTCGTGCCATGGGGCTGTGCCAGCCGATGATGGCGATGTACCGTCCACACAACAATAAAGCGATGGAATGGGCACAAACCAAAGGGCGTATGCGTTCCAACAAGGCCATGCTGGATCGCAAAGACCTGCGCGGTATGGTGCAGGCTCTTAAGCGCGGCGAAGCCGTATGGTTCGCTCCGGATCAAGACTACGGCCCACGCGGCAGCGTATTCGCCCCGTTGTTCGCCGTCGATCAGGCCGCTACCACCAGCGGGACCTATATGCTGGCACGCATGGCCAAGCCGGCGCTGGTACCGGTGGTTCTGATTCGTCGCGAGAAAGGCCGTGGTTATGATCTGCTGATCCAACCGGCACTGGAAAATTACCCTATCAGCGACGAAATCGCCGCCGCGGCTTACATGAATAAAGTGGTTGAGAAAGAGATCATGCGCGCTCCAGAGCAGTATATGTGGCTGCATCGTCGCTTCAAAACCCGGCCGGCCGGTACCCCTTCGCTGTACTGAGCCCAACCCCAAACCAAGCCCGGCCAACGCCGGGCTTTTTTGTGCGCCGTGTTTAAAAAACTGCGGATTGGCGATCGGCTTTACTGTAATCTCCTTTTTTACCCGCACAGGAAAAGGAAATGATGAAAGCTCAAGTTCGCATTGCTCTGGTCGGTGATTACAAACCCGAGGCCGTTTCTCACCAGGCCATCCCCATTGCTCTCCAGCTTACCGCCACACACCTTAACGTCGATATCCAATCCCACTGGCTGCCCACAGAAACCATTACCGCCCCTTCGGTACTGCAAGGCTATGATGCGATCTGGGTGGTGCCCGGCAGCCCGTATAATCATGACGACGGTGCCTTTATGGCCATCCGCCATGCGCGTGAGCAAAACATCCCCTTCCTCGGCTCCTGCGGCGGCTTCCAGTATGCGATTGTGGAATACGCGCGCAACGTTATGGGTTGGCACGACGCCGGACACGCAGAAACCGACACTGGCGGCAGGCTGGTGATTGCTCCGCTGAGCTGTTCGCTGGTCGAAAAAAACGGCGCTATTATTTTCCAACCCAATACGCTGGCTGCCCGTGTCTACGGCAAGCTGGAAACGCACGAAGGTTACCACTGCAACTTCGGCGTTAATCCGGAATTTGTCACCGATCTACAGCAGCACCCGCTGATTATCAGCGGCCACGACAGCGAAGGTGACGTGCGGTCAATCGAGTTGCCGGGGCACCGTTTTTACGCCGCCACGCTGTTCCAGTCTGAACGCGCTGCGTTACGCAACGAGCTTTCTCCACTGGTTGTGGAGCTGATCAAGACCGCCGCAACTCTCTGACAGCGGCGGATGATGGGGGCCATGCCGGTATGGCCCTATTATTAATAATGACATTGAACCCGGCCGCAGCGAATTGACTTATTATACGCACACAGAATTCATTCAAATTTAATTTAAATGTCACCATGGAATCACATTCAAAATAACAAACCACGATAAGTTAACTCAAAAATAAAATAAGTGGATAAAATTATTGTTTATTACTAAATAATATATCATTAGGATCCCTGTAGATTTGCGTTATGTTCCCGACAGCTGATTGTCCTCCGACAAGTTTGAAGAATTGCCGTTGAGGTGAAATATGGCTACACATTCCGAGATAAATACCAACTGCATCCCTGTGATAAACCGCAGACGAAACAACACCATAACCCATTAAAAATAATCAATTAAAATAAAAATCACCTTAAAGAAAAGTCCTTCCAGGAAGGGCTTCAGTGTTGCATGCCCAACCACAAGATCCTATTTTTCATCTCCTGATGAATGACATTTTAAAAAATACATACCAAGCAAAAAATTCAAAAAGAAATGAATAAAATAAACATAATTGCATCGGATCGTTAAAAATATTTAATGTGAAATTGGGCTAATTCACCATCACCTTTTATAATGTTCGAGTACTTACCGACTGCGCACCTATTTAAGTCGATTCTTTCATATATTTATGGAGGTGGTTCCGTGTCTGCTTATTCTCTCACGACGGTACAACAGGCCGTATGGCTTGATCAAAGCTTAAACCCTGATATTCCACTTTATAATGTCGGATGCTTATGGCGTGTAGAACGGGAAATTTCATTCCCTCTGTTTAAACAAGCCATCCAATACGTACAGCAACAGCACGATGCATTGCAGACCGCCCTACAGGAAACGCCGCAAGGTGTCACTCAGAGGTCGCTGCCTCAAAAATCCATTGAGCTTCACTACCACGACTTTTCGCAGCAGGAAGATGCCACCAGCCAGGCGCATCACCACCTGCGGGAAATGTTTATCCAGCCTTATCAACTGTATGAAGATCTGCTTTGGCGCTGCCATTTAACCAAGATCGACGACTCCACGACATTATGGTTATTGGCTTCACACCACCTGATTGCGGACGGTACATCGATCTCGTTACTAAGCCGTATGATCATGGATCGCTATAAGCAATTAAAAGCGGGAGAAACAGGTGATGCCGGCTACTCGCGCTACGGTGATTTTGTGGCTAGCGACCAGGCCTACCTCCAGTCATCCCGCTACCAGCGCGACCGCGACTGGTGGCTCGAACGTTTCGCAGCAGCGCCACCCTCCGTTTTGGAACGGCGACAAAATTACACCGAGCAACAAACCTACCCCAGCAACCAAATCATCAAGCGCTTACCACGACAACGTTTCCTGCAATTAGAGCAATATGCAGCCCATCACGGCGGTTCGGCAATGCATTTTATGGTGGCTCTGCTGGCCTGTTGGTTCGCGCGGATTTGGCAGGTGGACAACGTCACCCTGGGTGTCCCGGTACATAACCGCAGCACCAGCGATCATAAGCAGACGCTGGGCATGTTCTCCTCGATGATCCCGCTCAATATCAATGTCGACTTGCAGCAACCCTTTGCCCACCTGCTACATCAAGTGGGCAGTGAGTTGCGCAAATGCTATCGCCACCAGCGCTTCCCCATCGCCGACCTAAACCGCCAACTGAACCTGCATCAACAAGGGCGACGCCAGCTTTTTGATATCAGTTTTTCGCTGGAGGTTTTCCCGACCGACATTGAGCTGGAAGGAAGCCAATTCAAGGTCGAGAACATGCATCATGGCTATGAGCAACTGCCATTGGGCATTTACCTTCGTCACTATCATCCGGGTGATGATCCAGTGCTGGAGTTCAACCTCAACCAGGCCTGGTTTAGCCAGCAGGACGGTGAGCGCATGGCCAATCGCATCGTACAGATGCTCGATAATCTGTTGGAGGGCGATGCCAGTTTACCTCTGGGGCAACTGCCGCTGTTGCTGCCCGTTGAGCAGCAACATATTTTCCACGAATGGAATGACACGCAACAGTCCTGGGACATGCCACAGGGGATCCATCAATTTTTAGAACAACAGGTTTTGCGTACGCCAAACGCCCCTGCTCTTTGCTACGAGCAGCAACAAATCAGCTATTTGCAATTGAATCACCAGGCCAACCAATTTGCCGGTTTTCTGCGCCAGCAAGGGATACAGCCTGATGATCGCATCGCAGTTTGCGTCAACCGTAGTCCGGAAATGGTGATCGCCCTGTATGCCATTTTGAAATCAGGTGCGGCCTATGTGCCGATCGACCCCGACTATCCGCAAGATCGTATGCGGCATATGCTGCATGATTGCGGCGCAAAATACGTATTGGTCGACGAGGCCGGTGAGCAGGCATTGCATCCGATCCATGACATCGTTATTCCACGCCTGCACCTCCAGCACGATAGTCATCTGTGGCAACAGGAACCCAAGGATAATCTTGCGCCACTGGCTGGCGACCCGCAACGCAGCCTGGCTTATGTGATTTATACCTCAGGGTCGACAGGCAAACCCAAAGGGGTGATGAATGAACATCGGGGAGTCATCAACCGCCTGCTCTGGATGCAGCAAGCCTATCCTCTGGCCCACGACGACGTGGTGCTGCAAAAAACGCCGTTCAGCTTCGATGTTTCGGTCTGGGAATTCTTTTGGCCGTTGATGGTGGGTGCCCGCCTGGCGATTGCCAAACCCGGTGGCCATCAAGATCCCGATTATCTTGGTGCCTGCATTGCCCAGCATCAGGTCACTACCCTGCATTTTGTTCCTTCGATGCTGCAATTATTTTTACGCCATGGTGAAATGGCGCACTGCGCCTCCTTACGCCGCATCATTTGCAGCGGCGAAGCCTTGCCTTTGGCCACGGTACAGCGTTGTCTGCAGCAGTTGCCACATGCGGAGCTACACAATCTTTATGGCCCGACAGAAGCCGCAGTGGATGTCTCCAGTTGGCAATGCCAGCCTGACGATGAGCGAGCGCTGGTGCCGATCGGCAAACCAATCGCCAATACGCAGCTCCATATTTTGGATGCTCAGTTACAACCGCTACCGCCTGGGGTTGCTGGCGAGCTGCATATTGGCGGTATTCAGGTCGCCCGTGGCTACCTGAATCGTCCCGAGTTAAACGCCGAGCGCTTTATTGTCGATCCATTCAGCATCGACACCCTGGCCCGTTTGTATAAAACCGGCGACCTTGCCCGCTGGCTACCGGATGGCAACATCGAATATCTGGGCAGAAATGATTTCCAGGTCAAGATCCATGGGGTCCGCATTGAGCTGGGTGAAATCGAGCAACATCTGCGACAGTGTGAAGGCGTTGAAGACGCCGCAATACTGGCACGAGAAGATGAAAACGGCGGGAAACGCCTGGTAGCCTATGTGGTTGCGCCAGACGAAAACGTGCGTTCAGCGCAGTGGCGCCGTCAATTGCAACAGCATTTGCCGGATTTTATGGTGCCTTCCAGCTTTATCAGACTGAAGGCCTTGCCACTTTCCCCCAACGGCAAGCTGGACCGCAAGGCTTTGCCCTCCCCCGCACCGGCTACTCAGGTTTCGCGGCAGCATCAGGCTCCGCAGACGGCGCAGGAGCAGTTGCTTGCGGCCTTGTGGAGCGAATTGCTCGGTGTCACGCAGATTGGTCTGGATGATGATTTCTTTGAACTCGGTGGCCATTCACTGCATGCCATCCAACTGTTGGTCAAACTGAAGCGCCGTGGTTATCCGGTGGTGATAAAAACCTTGTTTGCTCACCCCACGCTGCGCTCTCAGGCCTGTGCGCTGACCGCAGAAAAAGTAGCTGATGCCGCAGCCCCGCCAGTGGCTGCACCCTTGCAGCAGTTATTAGCCCGCCTCAATCACACCAATTTTACCTTTAAGCAGGTACTGCGTCTGAACAAAAGCGTCGCTGCCGATGATATCTGGATGGTTCACCCTGCAGTCACCGGTTGCGAAATTTATCGCGATCTGGCCAGTTCACTGGAGGGGGACTTTAACGTTTTTGGCATTAACAATTACAACCTGTTTATCCACCCGCACATCACGTCATTACGCGAGTTGGCGTCACATTATCTCGACCATATGAAGCTGTCGCCTGCCCGCCCGGTACGCCTGCTGGGTTGGTCGCTCGGGGGCCTGATTGCCCTTGAAATGGCGGCACAGCTTGAAAACCGGGGTTTTCGTGACATCCAGGTCTTCTTGCTGGACACCTTTTATCAAACTGCCTTCCAAATTCGCAGCGAGCCAGGTCTGCTGGCGGCAATGCTGGTGATGTTGGGCATTGAGGGTGAGGCCGCCGACAGGGCGTTACGGGCGGAGCCGACTGAGTTATCCCTGAACAAGGAAACTCTCAGCGAGCCGTTACTGTACGCGCAGGTCACGCTATTTAAAGCCACGGAGGATGTGAATTTGAGTATGACCGAACAAGGGGATGGGCAAGAACTGCTGGCAATTGCCGACAACGGACTGTCATCGATTTGCCATCATTTGCAGATCCAATCTTTGGCCTGTAACCATCACTCGATTATTTTCAGCCATGATGACATCGGCCGTGTGTTACGCGCATCATCAAGAACGCCGGCCATTTCGAGCGGTATTCGCTGAGTTTACCCTGTCTGCGGCGCTCGTTGCCGCAGGCTTACCACATCAGTTGCCCTATCAGCGGCGCGGCAATCACCGTGATAATCCCCGCCAGCATCATCACCAGGCTGGAAACTACCCCTTCTTCCTGCCCCATCTCATAGGCTTTCGCCGTACCGGCACCGTGTGATGACGCCCCAAGCCCGGCGCCTTTCGCCAGACTGCTGCGCACCGCCAGCCGCAGGAACAAAATATCCCCAACCGCCATGCCGAACACCCCGGTGATCACCACAAACAGCGCCACCAGATCTGCCTGCCCGCCCATCTGTTTGGCCGCCTCCAGCGCAAACGGCGTGGTGATGGAGCGCACTGCCAGGCTGCGCTGCACCTCTTCCGGCAGCGTCAGCAGTCGCGCCAGCCACACCGAGCTGTAAACAGCCACCAGCACTGCCGTCAGCACTCCGGCGCTGAGCGACAGCCAGTGGCGGCGGATAATATGCAGATTCTCGTATACCGGTACCGCGAAGGCGATGGTGGCCGGCCCCAGCAGCCACAGCAACCAGTCCGTTTCGCCAATGTAATCCTGGTACGAAATATGGGTCACCACCAGCAACAGCACCAGGATCATTGGCGTCAGTACCAATGGCATTAACAGCAAGGTTCGACGGCGGCGGTAGAGTTTTTTATTGGCGAAATAGAGCGCCAGCGTTGCCACAAAGCAGGCGATGCTCAGGATAAAATCACTCATCGCGCTGTTTTCGCCGTTGCAACCAGACTTCCAGTCGATAGACCCGATCAACCACCAGCCCCGTCGCGCCCAGCGTCAGCGTGGTGCTGACGGCAATCACCAGGAAAATCTTCCAGCCCTCAACCATCAGCAACTGGGCATAGTTGACCACCGCCACTACCGCCGGGACGAAGAACAGCAGCATCTCGGCCAGCAGCCAGCGCGAACCGGCCCTGACCCAGTTCAGCGGCAGAATGCGCAGCGAAATCAGCGCCAGCAGCATCAACATGCCGATAATGTTGGCGGGCAACGGCAAATGGAACTGCTGCACCAGCCGGTCAGCAATCAAAAATAACACCGCGTATAAAACAACCTGGACAGGCACCTGCAAGCGGGCCAGCAAAGAAGGAGCAGCGTGGCGTAACGCCAGTAACATGGAAGATGACCTTAAACAAAAAATTCACGGATTACAGTATACGCAGCCAGGAAACCCCGCCTGAAATGAATTAAAATCATCAATATCATGCCATCAGGGAATAATTTCCCGCTGGTATTGTTCCTGAGGAGAACCCAACGTGGATGTCCGCACTTTGCGCTACTTCGTGGAAGTGGTGCGCCAGCAAAGCTTTACCCGCGCGGCGGAAAAACTGTTCGTCACCCAGCCGACCATCAGCAAGATGCTGCGCCATTTGGAAGAGGAACTGGAGTGCACCTTGCTGATCCGCGAAGGCCGCAGGCTGCACCTGACCGACAGCGGCCAGGCGGTATATCAGCGCGGTCTGGCCATCATCGATGAATTCCGCCAGTTGGAAGCCGAGCTGGAAGACATCAGCTCGGTGAAAAAAGGCGTGCTGCGGTTGGGCATCCCACCGATGGTCGGCCGGCAGATTGCCGATTTGATCCGGCAGTTTCGCCAGACTTATCCCGGCATCGAACTCAAAATTTCAGAATTGGGCGGGCTATCGGTTGAACAGGCGGTGATGTCCGGTGAACTGGATCTGGCGATGACCATTCTGCCAGTCGATTCCGCTCAGCCACTGACCTTTTTGCCCTTGCTCGGCCACCCCATGTGCGTGGTCGCACCACGAACGCCGCACTGGTTAAACCGTACCAGTATCCATATCTCCGAGTTGGCCAACTGGCCGATCCTGCTTTATAACGAGGACTTCGCGCTCTACAAGATGCTGATGACAGCATTCCGCCAGGCCGGTTTTGAACCCCAGATTGCGGTACGCAGCGGGCAGTGGGATTTTCTGGCGTCGATGGTGCAGGCCGGGGTTGGCATCGCCACCCTGCCGGAGCCGGTCTGCCAATGGCTGGATAAGGAAAACCTGATTTGGCTGCCGCTGGAGCCACGCATGGAATGGAAGGTGGGGTTAATCTGGCGTCAGGGCAGCTACCTGTCACACAGCGCCCAGGCCTGGATCGCCTGCTGTCGCGACTACTGGCCGTCGATGAAATAAACGGGACCGCGTCTGCGGCCCCATTGGCATTACCCCTCGCGCTCTATCAACAGCGCTTCCAGCAGGTCGAGATCGTGCAATAATTTTTGCAACGTCTCGTTGCTGATTTTCTGCGTGGCGCGCAGGTGATATAACTCACCGCGTTCGGCACGCAGCGCCGTCAGGCGAAAACGCCGTTCGAGGTTTTCCAGCATCAGCGCATTTTCGATATCGTCTTTAGTGGTGATGCGCCGCCGCAGCGTCCCGACCACCCGCGAACTGATCTCTTTCAATATCTGCGGATCGATATTTTCCTCGGTATCCACGGCCAGTCGTTCTTCCATTTTGTTGATGCTTTCGATCGCCACTTCGGCCGCCATGGCAATCGCCATCCGCTCTTCACTCTTGCTGACGCTCTTGTCTGCCACCTGCACGCCGCGCAGCAACAGCGGCAACGCCATGACGCCGGCAATCAGCGAAAGCAGGATCACCCCGGCGGCAATAAACACCAGTTGATAGCGCGCCGGGAAGGCAGAACCGTCACTCAGCAACAGCGGAATGGACAGCACACCCGCCAGCGTAATCGCCCCACGCACCCCGGCGAACGACGCCACCCACAGTTCACGCGTGGTGAAATCGCCAAACTGCAACGGCCGTTTTTTCATAAAGCGACGGCTGGCGTTTTTCATCAGCCACAGCCAGGTGAAGCGCAACACCAGCAACGCGGCGTAGATGATGGCAACATCGGCAAACAGGTACCAGGTCTGAATGGTCGGATCCAGCTCCGCCTGGAAGATGGAGGTCTCCAGGATCCCCGGCAGCTGCAGGCCCAACATGATGAACACCATGCCGTTAAACACAAATTCCAGCATCGCCCAGACGCTGTTGGCACGCAGACGCATCGCCAGCGGGGCATTGCGGATCACGCCGGACTGGCTGATGGTCATCCCCGCAGCAACCGCGGCCAGGATGCCGGAGACGCCAATATGTTCGGCAATCAGATAAGAGGCAAACGGCAACAGCAGCAGGAATACAATTTGCGTTGCCGGGTCGTCACCACTCCAGCGGCTCATGACGCGCAACGACTTACTGTAAAGCCAGGTGATCGCCACACCGGCCAGCAGGCCGCCGATCGCCACCTTGAGAAACTCCAGCGTCGCCCCGCCCACGGTAAATACCATGGTGCCCATCGCCACTGCGATGGCGAATTTGAGTGAGACCAGACCGGACGCGTCGTTCATCAGCGCCTCACCTTCCAGCACCCCCATGATCGATTTGGGAATACGCCCTTTACCCACGATGCCGGACAGCGCCACGGCATCGGTTGGCGACAGTACCGCCGCCAGGGCAAACGCCGCCACCAGCGGGATGCCCGGCACCATGGCGTAAATCAGGTAGCCGACACCGACGACGGTAATCAGCACCAGCACCAGTGCCAGACCAAGGATTTCACGGCCGTGGTGCAAAAATTCGCGGGTTGGCGTTTTCCAGCCATCGGCAAACAGCAACGGCGGAATAAACAGGACCAGGAACAATTCAGGGTCAAAGTCGACGTGCAGCCCAAAATGCGGCCAGGCCAACAAGGCCCCGATACCGATCTGCATTAACGGTAATGGCACCTGGAACGGCAACATGCGCGTCACCACCCCGGACAGGGAGACCACCAAAATTAAAATGAGGATTGTAAAAAAGATTTCCATGCTTTCCTTAGACTCCAGGGTTCAGAAATATCTCTGAATATGCCCGATAGTAGATCACTTTTTTTACAGCGGTTAAAGCTTGTTGTGCCATTCAAAATGCAGTATCGGCAGAAGGAGACTTATCTGAAGCAGAAATGGGGATAAAACATCCCCCGCCGAAGCGACGGGGGAAACACCAGCACGATCAGATTGCCCAACCGCCGGCATAGAACGCCACCAGCGCCACGGCAATGGCCACGGTACCGATATTCAACCGACGCCATTCGCCGGAGAAGATACGGCCAATCACCAGTGCGCTAAAGCCCAGCATGATGCCGGTGACGATATTACAGGTCAGCACGATAAACACCGCGCACAGCAGGCCGGACATGGCATCGACAAAGTCGTTGAAGTCCAGCTTGGTGACATTGCTCAGCATCAGCAGGCCGACGTACATCAGCGCCGGTGCGGTGGCGTAAATCGGCACCAGATAAGATAACGGCGACAGGAACAGGATCATCAGGAACAGCAGGCCGACCACGGTCGCAGTCAGGCCGGTTTTGCCGCCCGCCGCAGTACCCGCCGCAGATTCGATATACACCGCTGCCGGAGCCGCGCCCACCAGGCCGGAGAAAATGCTGCTCAGGGAGTCCGAAGTCAGCGCTTTGCCGCCGTTGATGATCTGCCCGTCTTTATCCAACAGGTTAGCCTGACCGGCTACCGCACGGATGGTGCCGGTAGCGTCAAACACCGCCGTCATCACCAACGCCAATACGCTCGGCAACACTACCGGCTGCAAGGCGCCCATGATATCCAGACTGAAAATCAGCGAATGGCCGTTAGCGTCCGCCAGGCTTGGCATGGCGAACAGCCCCTGATACTTCACTGCCGGGTCAAACACCAGCCCAATCACCGAAATGGCGATAATCACCAGCAGGATGCCGCCAGGAACGCGCAGTTTTTCCAAACCGAAAATCACCGCCAGTCCAAGCAGTGTCATCACTACCGGGAATGAGGTGAAGGCACCCAATGCCACCGGCAGGCCGTCCAGCGGGTTCTTCACCACCAGACCCACGCCGTTAGCGGCGATCAGCAACAGGAACAGACCAATGCCGATACCGGTGCCGTGTGCCACGCCCATCGGCAGATTGCGCAGGATCCAGGCGCGGATACCGGTGACCGAGATAATGGTAAAGAGCACGCCCATCAGGAATACCGCACCCAGCGCCACCGGAATGCTGATGTGCTGACCCAGCACCAGGCTGAAGGCGGTAAAGGCGGTCAGTGAGATCGCACAGCCGATAGCCATTGGTAAATTAGCCCACAGCCCCATCAGCAACGAACCCAGACCGGCAACCAGACAGGTGGCGACAAACACCGCCGTTGGCGGGAAACCCGCCTTGCCCAGCATGCTCGGCACCACAATCACCGAGTAAACCATCGCCAGGAAGGTGGTTAACCCCGCCACCACTTCCTGCCGCACGCTGCTGCCACGCGCAGAAATTTTAAAATAACCATCAAGCCCGCCTTTTGGTTTAACGGCGTTGTTCGCTTGAGAATTCGACATCTTGCTGTCCCCTGTGTTTCATTGCCAGCCCGTTGCAAGGCTTGTTATTCCGCCCACACCTGTTTGGTAGGGTATCGTTTGCTTTTCGATCTTTCACTCACGTCACCCATTGGCGGCGCTTATTAAGGCAAACGATTAACTCTCATGGCGTGAGGCGGGTGATTTATGGTGGTTTATTCAAGGCAAACGATTATCCAGCCTTCTGTGCCCTCTGATCAACCAAAGATCGCGGCAATTTATGCAGAAAAGTAATGAGGCCCATCATTATCGAAAATATGAAATTTGTCACATAGGGAAATCTGATGGGAAAGCCCCCCGTTCGGAGGGCAAAAAGAGTCACTGGGCCTGCGCGGCCTTTTCGTCCATGTACATCAGTTCCCAGATATGACCGTCCAAATCCTGGAAACCGTGACCGTACATAAAGCCGTAATCCTGCGGCTGATTATAGGTATTACCGCCGGCAGCAATCGCCTTGCGCACCAGTGCATCCACTGCAGCCCGATCGGGCTGCGACAGACACAGCAAAACCTCGGTCGATTTTTTGGCATCGACAATCGGATTCGGGGTGAACATTTTGAATTTGTCGTGGGTCAGCAACATCACATAAATACTGTCGCTAACTACCATGCAAGCGGCGGTATCATCGGTAAACCGGGGATTAAAGCTGAAGCCCAGTTCGGTGAAAAATGTCATGGATGCGGGCAGATTGCCCACCGGCAGGTTAACAAAGATTTGCGTAGCCATGGGCTACCTCCGATGAAGGGTGACCTCATCGAGTATAGCCCATCGCCTCAGCTCAGCAGGTCATAAGGCCCGCCCTGCTCCAGCGCCCGCTGGTAGGCCGGACGCGTATGAATGCGCTGTAGATAACCGCGCAGCTTGGGGCAACCGTCCAGTGCGCCACGTGACGCCATCGCCTCCAGCGGGAAGCTCATCTGGATATCCGCCGCGCTGAATTCATTACCGACAAACCAGGTGTTTTTGCTCAGGTGCTGTTCCAGATAATCACAGTGTGGCGCGATCTGTTTGTCCAGATATTCACGCTGCACGCCTTTGCCAATCGCCCCCGCCACCGGCCGCAGCAACCAGGGGATCGGCGGCTGGCCCAACCGGCTAAACACCAGCTTCATCACCAGCAATGGCATTAACGACCCTTCGGCATAATGTAACCAATACCGGTACTGCTGACGGGCATGATAGTCGGTGGGAATAAACTGCCCCTGCGCGTCGTAGGCTTCCTGCAGGTACTCAATAATGGCGCCGGACTCCGCCAACGTCAGATCGCCATCGACAATCACCGGCGACTTGCCCAACGGATGAATTTTCTTTAACTCCGGCGGTGCCAGCATGGTTTGCGGATCGCGCTGATAGCGCTGCACCTGATAGGGCACGTTCAACTCTTCCAAAAACCACAGGATACGCTGCGAACGCGAGTTATTCAGATGGTGAACAATGATCATAAGGGCGCTCCTATCCGTTGCCATACCAATTCGCCTGTCTGCACGCCGTTGCCAAACTGCAGCGGTACCGTACGAAGCTCGAGACGATCGCCGGAGAAACGATAAAAGCGCACCTGGCGGCTACCGATCCAATTGGGGAACGAGCTGCCTTCGACCTGATGCACCACCCGCTGCTCGCTCTCGTCCACCTGATAGCGACCAAAATAACAAATCATGTTGATAAAGGCGGCGCGGAGCTCCTGTTCGCTGCCCTGTGCCAGATCGTCGGCGGTAAAGCATGGCCGGGTGGCGCTGTAGAGCTGCGCCGCCATGGTGCCATTGGGCTCATAGTTAATGCGACCCAGCACCTGCTCGCCCAGCGGGTGATTGACTCTGCCGTCTTCCCCTTTGAAGACAGAAGACACTAATGACCAACTGCCGATAAACGCGTTGACTGACATGCCGTTTACTCCTCTAAGGTTTCTGCTTACTCAAAGGGTAGTGGCGATTTTTCCAGCACGCCAGCGCAAGCCGCACCGATCAAAAATAAGTCAATTTATTTGATAAAGATTATCAAAACTCTCCGATTTTCTATTCAGCCGCGCCAGCCTATTATCTACCACATCGAGAGGCAACAACCTCTCACCTAAAAAATACCCTGAGGATTGAATCATGAAAAACATCAAAATTTTTGCTACTGCTCTGCTGCTGACTACCGCCTCTTTCGCCAGCGTTGCTGCCGACCAGCCAACCAGCCAACCTGCTGCCGACGCCCAGAAAATCGGTGTGGTGTCCGTTAGCGGTGCCTCTAACCTGAGCGCACTGGAAACTGAACTGGCCAACAAAGCCACAGCATCAGGCGCCAGCTCTTACCGCATCATCTCCGCCGGTGGCCAGAACAAACTGTACGGCACCGCAGAAATCTTCAACTGATCGTCAGACAGTAAACTGACGGAAGAATGAAGCCCCGCAAGGGGCTTTTCACGTTTCTAGCGCGCGTCAAACCGAGCCGCCAGCTTCTGCAGGCGGAATTGTTCGGTGATGTAATCGACGAACACCCGGGTTTTGGTCGGCAGAAATTTGGTGGTGGGGAAATACAGGTGCACACTACCGCGATCGACATACCAGCCTGGCAATACTCGCACCAGGCGGCCGCTCTCCAGATAAGGTAACGCGTTCGGCATGCTGATCAGCGCAATGCCTAAACCCATTTCCGCGGCCCGTGCCGCCGCTTCCGGCTCGTTTACCGTCATTTTTATCGTCATGCTCGGCGCTCGCTGCTCGTTATCCGCATTGCGCAGCGGCAGGTTGCGGACTCGCCCGGTTTGCGGTGAGCGAATAAAAATGCCCGCATGACTCACCAACTGTTCCGGCTGCTGGAGCGACGGGCACTGTTGCAAATACTGCCTCGAAGCCACCAGCACGCCGTGTGCCGGTGCCAGTTCACGGGCGATCATCCCCTGCGCCAGTTCGATACCACCTCCCATTGCCGCATCGAAATGCTCGCCAATCAAATCCACCTGACGGTTATCAAAATGCCAGTCTGGAATAATCGCCGGATAACGTGCCAGAAAATCCGGCAACATCGGCAGCACAAAATGCAGGCCAAAAGCGGTACCCATGCTGACCTTTAAGGTTCCCGCAGCAACCCCACCGCTGCTACTCAAACTTTTCAACGCACACTGGATCGACAGCAAGCCGCCGCTGACCTCCTGCAAAAAACGTTCGCCCTCTTCGGTCAGCGTCAATTTACGCGTATTGCGCTGGAATAGTCGCACGCCCACCAACGACTCCAGTTTGGTGACGTTCTTTCCCACTGCGGCAGAACTGATCCCCAACTTGCGGCCGGCGGCGGAAAAACTGCCGCTCTCTGCGCTGCTGACAAAACATTCCAGATGGCCGAGCATGATTTTTCTCCGACGATTTCAAACCAATGGTTTAAGCTGATTATAGCTCTTTGTGGCTAGTTACCGATCCGCGTTTCTCCGATACTGAACCGGTAGCTTTATTAACCTAATCCCACTCTGGAGAAACATCATGTCCGCAACTCTCTCTCTGCAAGGCAAAGTCGCATTCATTCAGGGCGGTTCACGCGGCATCGGTGCCGCCATCGCCAAACGCCTGGCGCGCGAAGGTGCCGCTGTGGCATTAACCTACGTCGCCTCTGCCGACAAAGCCGATGCGGTGGTGAGTGAAATCACTGCTGCCGGCGGCAAGGCGCTGGCGATCAAGGCCGACAGTGCCGATGCAACAGCGCTGCAGCAGGCGGTGCGCCAGGCAGTAAACAGCCTGGGCAATCTGGATATTTTGGTGAACAACGCCGGTGTGCTGGCGATGGGCAGCACCGAAGAACTGCCGCTGGAAGATCTGGACCGCACGCTGGCGGTGAACGTCCGCAGCGTATTTGTCGCCAGTCAGGAAGCCGCGCGTCATATGAATGATGGCGGTCGCATCATCAATATTGGCAGCACCAACGCCGAACGTATGCCATTTGCCGGCGGCGCGGTATATGCGATGAGTAAATCTGCGCTGGTCGGCCTGACCAAAGGCATGGCACGCGATCTCGGCCCACGCGGCATTACCGTCAACAACGTGCAGCCCGGCCCGGTAGATACCGATATGAACCCGGACAACAGCGATTTCGCCGAGCAGTTGAAAGGGATGATGGCGATCGGTCGTTACGGCAAGGACGAAGAGATCGCCAGCTTCGTCGCCTATCTGGTTGGCCCCGAGGCGGGATATATCACCGGTGCCAGCCTGAGCATCGACGGCGGCTTCTCGGCTTAATGTTCCCAGAAAAACAAAAAGCCCCTCTCGGGTAATGCCGTTCAGTTAAGTACAGTTCTGAATAAGGATGTACGACGTTGTTTAAGTGGGCGTCCCCCTCTCCCGAGGGAGAGGGCCGGGGTGAGGGGCTTTCGCGTTGGTATGTATCCCCTCACCCTAACCCTCTCCCAAAGGAGAGGGAACAATATCACCTTAACTGACCAGCATTGCCCTCTCGGGGCTTTTTTAGTTTGACTACAATGAGAAGACGCACCATTCGGAGTGTCTTCCATGAATGCCACCTCTTCCCAAAGATTGCTGGTCGCCTGCCTGGCGTGTCTCACAGCCCTGCTGTTCACCGGTTCAGTATATGCGGCCCCAATGAAGGACAAGACGCAGGATCAGGAAGAACCAGAGACACTCCAGGTGAATATGGACGACATCATGCGCCCCTGGCTGGGGGATTTGCCAGGCATGCTCGACCGACGGGTGATTCGGGTATTGACGACTTACAGCAAAACCTTTTTCTTTATCACCAAGGGCACCCAGCGCGGAGCCACCCATGACATATTTATGGAGTTCGAGCGCGACCTTAATCTCAAGTTGATGAAGGATAAAAAGCTCAAACAGCGCCATCTTAAGGTGCGCGTCATCTTCGTGCCGGTAGCTCGTGACCAGTTACTCAATGCCCTCAATGAAGGCCGGGGCGACATTGCTGCCTCCAACCTCACCATTACCCCGGCGCGTCAGGAGCAAGTGACATTCACCACCGCTCTTTATCCGAAAGTGAAGGAACTGCTGATTTCTGGCCCCTCCTCACCCAAAGTGGAAAACCTGGAACAACTTTCCGGAAAAACGGTATTCGTGCGCCTCTCATCGAGCTATCACGAAAGCCTGGTGGCCCTGAATAAGCGCTTTGCCCAGGAATCACGTCCTCCCGTTATCCTGGAGACAGCCCCCGAAGCGCTCGAGGATGAGGATCTGATCGAGATGCTGAGTGCCGGCCTCATTCCACTTATCGTGGTTGATCGCCATAAGGCTCTGTTCTGGAAACAGGTTTTCCCTAAAATTCAGATACACGAAAATGTGGTGCTGCGTGACGATGCCGACATCGCTTGGGCGGTGCGCAAGGATAACCCGCAGTTACTCGCTTTGCTCAACGGCTTCGTAGAGAAGAATCGCCAGGGCAGCAAGTTGGGGAACACTCTTCTGTTGCGCTACCTGAAAAATGCCAAATATGTCAAAAACGCGGCCTCAGAGAAGGAGCGCAGCAAATTTCTGGCGATGGTAGACGTGTTCAGGAAATATGGCGATCGCTATAACGTGGACTGGCTACTGATGGTGGCCCAGGGCTATCAGGAGTCGCGCCTCAACCAGTCGGTCCGCAGCCCGGTGGGTGCTATCGGTATTATGCAGGTGATGCCGGGCACCGGCAAAGAGCTGAAGGTCGGCGACATCCGCAAACTGGATCCCAATATCAATGCCGGGGTGAAATACATGCGCTGGATGATTGACCGCTACTACGCAGACGAGCCGATGACGCCCCTCGACAAAGTGCTGTTCTCATTCGCCTCTTACAACGCAGGCCCAGCCCGCATCGCTCGTTTGCGAGCGGAAACGGAGAAACGTGGCTTTAACCCCAATATCTGGTTTGGCAATGTGGAATACCTGGCCGCCGAACGGATTGGGGCCGAGACGGTGACCTATGTCAGCAATATCTACAAATACTACGTCGCTTATCGGCTGATCATGGATCAGCGAACTCGCAAGCAGCAAGCCATGGACCAATCCAAAAGTGCGCCAGCAGCAGAGAAGCCGCAACAAGCCCCAGCCGGGCAGTGAGTTTGGCGTGAAAGCAGCCTCCTTCAGAAACAAAAAAGCCCCTTTCGGGGCTTTTTCATCGGCTTTAGACAACCTGATATCAGAAAGGAATATCGTCGTCGAAGTCCATTGGTGGTTCGTTGCTGCTGGCTGCCGGCGCATTGTTTTGCGCTGGGCGAGCCTGCTGGCCACCGCTGAACTGGTTGCCGCCTTGCGGCTGTTGAGGCTGACCCCAACCGCCCTGACCGCCGGAAGCCTGACCACCACCTGCAGGTGCACCGCCGCCTTGACGGCCGCCCAGCATCTGCATGGTGCCGCCCACGTTTACAACGATCTCGGTGGTGTATTTTTCAACGCCAGCCTGATCGGTCCACTTACGGGTTTGCAGAGCGCCCTCGATATACACCTGGGAACCTTTACGCAGATATTCGCCCGCCACTTCAGCCAGCTTGCCGAACAGCACAACGCGGTGCCACTCAGTCTTTTCTTTCTGCTCGCCAGTCGCCTTGTCACGCCAGCTTTCGGAGGTCGCCAGGGTAATGTTGGCCACTGCGCCGCCATTCGGCATGTAACGGACTTCTGGGTCTTGGCCCAGATTCCCGACCAGAATTACTTTGTTTACGCCTCTGCTGGCCATGAGAACTCTCCTGAAGATTGATTTTTACACAGTATAAACGAGTAAGTTTAACACGCTCAGCCCGAAACGACACCCGTGTTGATAACTGCGTATTCTATTCCAGAATTGTCGTTCCGATCGACCTTGTTGCATTCGTATACTGGATATTCATTCAGGTTTTTTTGTGTCATAATTATGCGTTTCGTACTGGCTGTGCCGGTTTTTTGCGCGTTCGATCACAAAATCGTCCGTAAATCACCCAGACAGGCGCGGTGTATCATCAAGACGGGAAGTGTAAATGGACAATATCGAAGTTCGTGGTGCTCGGACCCATAATCTCAAAAACATCAACCTGATTATCCCGCGTGACAAGCTGATCGTCGTCACCGGTTTATCCGGTTCAGGCAAGTCCTCGCTGGCTTTTGATACTCTGTATGCCGAAGGGCAGCGTCGCTACGTCGAGTCGCTCTCCGCCTATGCACGCCAGTTCCTCTCGCTGATGGAAAAACCGGACGTCGACCACATTGAAGGCCTGTCTCCGGCGATCTCCATCGAGCAGAAATCGACCTCACATAACCCGCGATCCACGGTCGGCACCATTACCGAGATCCACGATTACCTGCGCCTGTTGTTTGCCCGCGTCGGCGAACCGCGCTGCCCGGAGCACCATGTGCCGCTGGCGGCGCAAACCGTCAGCCAAATGGTGGACAACGTGCTCAACCAGCCGGAAGGCAAACGCCTGATGCTGCTGGCACCAGTGGTAAAAGATCGCAAGGGCGAGCACACCAAAACGCTGGAAAATCTGGCCACCCAGGGCTATATCCGTGCGCGTATCGACGGTGAAGTCTGCGATCTTTCCGATCCGCCAAAATTGGAGCTGCAGAAGAAGCACACTATCGAAGTGGTGGTCGATCGCTTCAAGGTGCGTGACGATATGTCGCAGCGTCTGGCGGAATCGTTCGAGACCGCGCTGGAGCTGTCCGGCGGCACGGCCGTCGTTGCCGACATGGACGACGAGAAGGCCGATGAGTTGCTGTTCTCCGCCAACTTCGCCTGCCCCATCTGCGGCTACAGCATGCGCGAGCTGGAACCGCGGCTGTTCTCGTTCAACAACCCGGCCGGTGCCTGCCCGACCTGTGACGGCCTGGGCGTGCAGCAGTTCTTCGATCCGGAACGTGTGGTACAGAACCCTGAGCTTTCGCTGGCCGGCGGTGCGATCCGCGGCTGGGATCGCCGTAACTTCTATTACTTCCAGATGCTGCGCTCGTTGTCGGAGCATTACGCGTTTGACGTCGAAGCGCCGTTCAACAGCCTGGATGCCAACGTGCAGAAAGCGGTGCTCAGCGGTTCCGGCAAAGAAACCATCGAATTCAAATATATCAACGATCGCGGTGATACCACCGTGCGCCGCCATCCGTTCGAAGGCGTGCTGCACAATATGGAACGCCGCTATAAAGAGACCGAATCGAGCGCGGTACGCGAAGAGCTGGCCAAGTTTATCAGCAACCGTCCTTGCGCCTCGTGCCACGGCACCCGCCTGCGTGAAGAAGCGCGCAACGTGTTCGTTGAAGACACCACGCTGCCGGAAATCTCCGATCTGAGCATCGGCCACGCCATGAGCTTCTTCCAGAACATGAAGCTCAGCGGCCAACGCGCCCAGATTGCCGAGAAAGTGCTGAAAGAAATTGGCGATCGCCTGAAGTTCCTGGTGAACGTCGGCCTGAACTACCTGTCGCTGTCGCGCTCGGCGGAAACCCTGTCCGGCGGTGAGGCACAGCGTATCCGTTTGGCCAGCCAGATTGGTGCCGGTTTGGTGGGCGTAATGTACGTACTGGACGAGCCGTCAATCGGCCTGCATCAGCGCGACAACGAACGCCTGCTGGAAACGCTGATCCACCTGCGCAACCTCGGTAACACGGTGATCGTGGTTGAGCATGACGAAGACGCCATCCGCGCCGCCGATCACGTGATCGACATCGGCCCCGGTGCCGGGGTGCATGGCGGCCAGGTGGTGGCAGAAGGTACCGTCGAAGACATCATGGCGCAGCCGGAATCACTGACCGGCCAGTTCCTCAGCGGCAAACGTGGGATTGCCATTCCTGAGCAACGTGTACCGGCCGATCCGACCAAGGTGCTGAAACTGAGCGGCGCACGCGGCAACAACCTGAAAGACGTGACGCTGACGCTGCCGGTGGGGCTGTTTACCTGTATTACCGGGGTTTCCGGCTCGGGCAAGTCAACGCTGATCAACGATACGCTGTTCCCAATCGCCCAGCGTCAGCTCAACGGTGCCACCCTGGCCGAACCGGCACCTTTCCGCGAAGTGACCGGTCTGGAGCATTTCGACAAGGTGATCGACATCGATCAAAGCCCGATCGGTCGTACTCCACGTTCTAACCCGGCGACCTACACCGGCATCTTCACTCCGGTGCGTGAACTGTTCGCCGGCGTACCTGAGTCGCGTAGCCGTGGCTACAACCCAGGCCGCTTCAGTTTTAACGTCAAGGGTGGCCGCTGCGAAGCCTGTCAGGGAGACGGCGTGATCAAGGTGGAAATGCACTTCCTGCCGGATATCTACGTGCCGTGCGATCACTGTAAAGGCAAGCGCTATAACCGCGAAACGCTGGAAGTGAAGTACAAAGGCAAAAGCATTCACGAAGTGCTGGAAATGACCATCGAAGAGGCACGTGAATTCTTCGACGCGGTGCCGGCATTGGCGCGCAAACTGCAAACCTTGATGGAAGTGGGCCTGTCGTACATCCGTCTCGGCCAGTCGGCCACCACGCTGTCCGGCGGCGAGGCGCAACGCGTCAAGCTGGCACGTGAGCTGTCGAAACGCGGTACCGGCCAAACGCTGTATATCCTGGATGAGCCGACCACCGGTCTGCACTTCGCCGATATCCAGCAACTGCTGGCGGTGCTGCATCAGCTGCGCGACCAGGGCAATACCATCGTGGTGATTGAGCACAATCTGGACGTGATTAAAACTGCGGACTGGATCGTCGACCTGGGGCCGGAAGGCGGCAGCGGCGGCGGTGAAATCCTGGTGGCCGGCACGCCGGAAACCGTGGCCAACTGCGAAGCTTCACATACCGCGCGCTTCCTCAAGCCGTTACTGAAGAAGAAGTAATCCCTGCCCGGCGGGCCGTTCCTGTAGCGGCCCGCGCTATTACCTGTTTCGCTCAAATTGAACAGAAACAGGCAAGATTTAGACATTTTCAGGCATTTCCCTCCCCGCTCGCAGCTTTTATCATCAATGTTCCCTCTGTGGCCACCTGCTGTATCCAGGCCGCGTCTCACCGGCATCCTGCTGCCGGAAGTAGTTCCCCACCCTTTGATGACTGGAGTGACCATGAACATTACGCACGCCTATGCCGCGCACGATGCCAAGTCAGCGCTTGTTCCTTTTGATTACACGCCGCGCACCCTGCGCGACCACGATGTGCAAATCAACGTTCTGTTCTGCGGCGTCTGCCATTCTGATCTGCACCAGGCCCGCAACGAATGGAGCAACACAATTTTCCCGGTAGTGCCCGGCCACGAGATTGTTGGCCGCGTAAGTGCCGTCGGCAGCCATGTTTCACGCTATCAGGTCGGCGATTTGGTCGGCGTGGGTTGTATGGTGGACTCTTGCCGTAGCTGTCCGAGCTGTGAAGAAGGGCTGGAGCAATACTGTGAAAACGGCTTTACCGGCACCTATAACGGACAGGATCGGCAAACCGGTGCCATCACCTACGGCGGCTACTCAACCGCGATGACCGTGGACCAGGACTTTGTGCTGCGGGTGCCGGAGAACCTGGATCCGGCCGGTGTAGCACCACTGCTGTGCGCCGGTATCACCACCTACTCCCCGTTGCGCCAATGGGGTGCCGGCCCCGGTAAAAAGGTTGGCATTGTTGGCCTGGGCGGATTAGGACATATGGGGGTCAAATTGGCCCGGGCGATGGGCGCGCATGTGGTGCTGTTCACCACCTCCGAGTCCAAAGTCGAGGATGCCAAACGCCTCGGTGCCCACGAAGTGGTCATTTCCCGTGACCCGGAACAGATGGCGCAGCACACCAACAGCTTCGACTTTATTCTTAACACCGTCGCAGCCCAGCACGATCTGAACCCGTTCCTTAACCTGCTGCGCCGCGACGGCACCCTGACGCTGGTCGGTGCCCCGGAACACGATCACCCGTCACCGCAGGTGTTTAATCTGATCATGAAACGCCGCCGCCTCGCCGGTTCGCTGATCGGCGGTATTGCAGAAACCCAGGAGATGCTGGATTTCTGTGGTCAGCACGGTATTACCTCGGACATCGAACTGATCCCGATGCAGCAAATCAACCAGGCCTATGAGCGGATGCTGAAAAGCGACGTGAAATACCGCTTCGTGGTGGATATCAACTCGCTGCGAGCTTAACTCTAAGGGCGCCATTCATTGTGGCGCCCGATTTTTGCTTACAGTTGTTTAATCACCCGTGCCGGGTTGCCGCCGACCACGCAGTTGGCCGGTACGTCTTTAGTGACCACCGCCCCGGATGCCACCACCACGTTATCCCCCAGAGTCACGCCAGGGTTAATCACCGCCCGACCGCCAATCCACACGTTGTCGCCAATGCGCACCGGCTTGCCGAACTCCGCACCGCCGACGCGCGTTTCCGCATCCAACGGATGGGTGGCAGTGTAGATATGCACCCCTGGTGCCAGCATGCAGTTATCACCGATATGCACTTCACACACGTCGAGGATCACGCAGTCAAAATTGGCGTAAAAGTTTTTACCCAGGTAGATGTTGTAGCCGTAATCGCAGCGAAACGTCGGCTCGATGGTTCCCCCCTGATACTGGCCCAACAGCTCCGCCAGCCACTGTTTACGCAGGTCAGTCTCATCCGGGGAAGAATGGTTGTAATGGTGCACCAACTGGCGTGCATGCTTACGCTCGCTGCGCAGTAGCTCGTCGCCGGCATCATACAACTCGCCGGCAATCATCTTGCGTTTCTGTTCACTCATGGCCATCTCACGGCATCCTTTAATCTGGCGGCTTATGGAGTAAAAAGCCTAGTCGTTTCCGGCACAGATTAAAACGGGAACGTTCCCATTCTCGAATCACGATCACAGTTTGAAAGGTTGACAGGAAGATAGGCGATTAAAAAGGCAGGCGGTGCGCCTGCCCTCAACGCTTAAGCGCGCAGTTCCTGGCGCACGTGGTCAGGTAACCCTTCCAGCACCAACTGATATGAACTGTCGATCAGGGTATAAAACTGCGAGTTCGGCAGGTTGCCGTCAAGAAACACCGTATTCCAGTGCGCTTTGTTCAGCCGCTCACAGGCGACGATCTCCGGATGGTGTTCCCGCAGGCTCTCCGCCAGTTCCGGGCTGGATTTTACCGCCAGCGCCGGCCGCCCCTGCACCTCGCACACCATGGCGAACATAACGTCGCCAACCTTGATCTGACTGGCCTGCCACTGGTTCTGGTCGCTCTGTTCCGCGCCCGGCTTCGCCATGCAGTATTCCAGCAGTGCTGTGTTATTCATTGGGTTATTCCCCCTGTAAAGTGGCCACAATACGGCGTGAACCGCCGTGAATGCGGTGCTCCCCCAGCCAAATTCCCTGCCATGTGCCCAGCATCAGTCGCCCGTGACCGACAGGCAACGTCAGGGACGTGCCCAACAGAGAGGATTTGATGTGCGCCGGCATGTCGTCCGGCCCTTCATAGTCGTGCTGATAGGGTGCGTTCTCTGGCACCTGACGCAGGAAATGCTGTTCCATGTCGGCTCGCACCGTAGGATCGCAGTTCTCGTTCAGCGTCAGCGAGGCCGAGGTATGTTGCAACAACAGGTGCAACAGGCCAGTTTGCAGGCGGTGTAAGTGGGTTAGCTGGTCGGTAATCTCTTCGGTAACCAGATGAAAACCACGCGCTTTTGCGCTGAGGATTAGCGTTTGCTGATGCCACATGAGTGAGCGCCCCTCAATCAGTATATTCTCTATCCAGTTTGCAGCAACTCCGGCGGCAAACCGACAACAAAAAGGGAGCGATATCACTATCGCTCCCTTGCGAACTTCAAACCCTAACAACATTATTGCACTGCGGCAAACGCCTCGGCCACCTGATGCACGTTGTTATGGTTCAGGCCGGCCATGCAGACACGGCCGCTGTGGATCAGGTACACACCGAACTCTTCCCGCAGGCGATCGACCTGTGCCGCGCTGAAACCGGTGTAGCTGAACATACCGCGCTGTTCCAGCAGGTAATCGAAGTTACGCTGCGGCAGAGCAACTTTCAGCGCTTCCACCAGCGTTTTGCGCATCTCAAGGATGCGGGTACGCATGGTTTCGACTTCTGCCAGCCACTGGGCTTTCAGCTGCGCATCGTTCAGCACCTTCGCCACCACCTGCGCACCGAAGTTCGGCGGGCTGGAATAGTTGCGGCGAACCGTGGCTTTCAGTTGACCCAATACGCGCCCCGCCGCCTCTTCGCTTTCACACACCACCGACAGGCCGCCGACGCGTTCGCCGTACAGCGAGAAGATTTTCGAGAACGAATTACTTACCAGGCATGGCAGACCGGCCGCAGCCATAGTGCGGATGGCATAGGCATCATCGGCAATTCCACCGCCAAAACCCTGATAGGCGATATCAAGGAACGGGATCAGTTCACGTTCGGCAATCACTTTGACCACTTCATCCCACTGGGCATGGGTCAGGTCAGAGCCGGTCGGGTTATGGCAGCACGGGTGCAGCAACGCGATGCTGTGCTTCGGCAGCTGTTTCAATGCGCTCAGCATGGCGTCAAACTTCACGCCCAGGCTTTCGCTGTCGAAGTAGGGATAGGTATTGACCTTGAAGCCGGCACCGCCAAAGATGGCGATGTGGTTTTCCCAGGTCGGATCGCTGACCCACACCTGCGAATCCGGGAAATAGCTTTTCAGGAAGTCGGCACCGACCTTCAGCGCGCCGGAACCGCCCACGGTTTGAATGGTGGCGATACGCTCCTGTTGCAACATCGGGTGCTCGGCACCAAACAGCAGATGCTGAATGGCAGTACGGTAAGGCTGCAGGCCTTCCATCGGCAGGTACACTGACGCGCCGTGGTCCACGCTGCTCAGTTGCGCTTCTGCGGCGGCAACCGCCTTCATCTGCGGGATAATGCCCTGCTCGTCATAGTAAAGGCCGATACTCAGGTTAACCTTGTGCGAACGGGGATCTTTTTTGAATTTTTCCATCAGCGACAGGATCGGGTCACCTGCATAGGCATCAACGTTCTGAAACACGGGTTGTTCTCCTGGATTATTAGGGTTCGGGGGCACAGTATCAGGCTCTAATATAGACGGAAAAGGCCGTTCAGTTTGAGCTTTATCTCGCAACCGGCAACAAACCGTTTTCCTTGATTCGGTTGAGCACCACCGCCGTTTTGATATGCGCCACGCTTTTATGCCGCGACAGCGTCTGACTGATAAAGTCGTCCAGCGCCGGCAGGTCCGCCACCGCCACCTTCAGCAGATAATCAGCATCGCCGGTAGTTTTATAGGCGTCAAGAATGGCGTCCACTTCTTCCAGCATCTGGTGGAAACTGTCGATCTGCTCCTGGGCATGGTGAGTCAGGCTCACTTCTATCAGCCCCACCAGCCCCAGCCCGACGGCCTCCGGTGCCAGCCGTGCATGGTAGCCGCGGATCAGCTGTGCCTGCTCCAGACTGATGCGCCGCCGGGAACACTGGGAGGCCGACAACCCCACCAGATCGCTCAGTTCCTGATTGGTCAGACGGCCATTGGCCTGTAGCAGCGTCAGGATTTTCATATCAAAATCGTCAATGTTGTACATAGCCACCTGTAAACTGTGTTAATAAATGTTGACGTTACAGCCTATCAGTTTTTTGACTGTGGATACCCTTCCCCCACCGAGGTTGTGAAGCGCACAGCAGCAATGCCGAACGTTTCCAGCTGCTAATGGCATAAAAAGTGGGTAACTCGCGCAAGTCAGCGACAATTAACGCCTAAAGAGCGCATAAAACCACGAATGTATAAAAAGGACGCCGATGAAAAAATTATTACCTCTCGCACTGCTGGTTGCCGCCGGGAGCGCCAGCGCTCAATCGCACCTGGATAAGGTGATCCAGCAGGGCACACTAGAAGTGTGCACCACCGGCGATTACAAGCCTTATACCTTCCTGAAAGAAGACGGCAGCTATGAAGGCATTGATATCGATATGGCGGAATCGCTGGCCAAAAGCCTGGGCGCCAAAGTGAAATGGGTAAAAACCAGTTGGAAAACCCTGACGCCGGACTTTGTCGCCGGTAAATGCGACATCGCCATGGGCGGCATCTCCGTCACGCTGCAGCGTCAAAGGCAGGTATTTTTCGCCGACATGCTGGATACCGACGGCAAGATCCCATTGGTACGCTGCACCGACGTGAAGAAATACCGCACCATCGACCAGATCAACAAACCGTCGGTGCGTCTGTTGGAGCCGGCGGGCGGCACCAACGAAGCCTTCGTGCACGCCTATCTGCCCAAGGCCAAACTGACGCTGACCCATGATAACGTGGGGATTTTCCAGCAGTTGGTCGACAAGAAAGCCGATGTCATGATCACCGACGCCTCCGAGGCGCTGTATCAGCAAAAACGTTTTCCGAAACTGTGCGCGGTGAATCCCAAAAAACCGATGCAGTACGGCGAGAAGGCCTACATGCTGCCGCGTGATGATTTAAGCTGGAAATTGTATGTGGATCAGTGGCTGCACCTGTCCAAAGCGACCGGCGAGTATCAGAGCATTATCGATCAATGGCTGGCGGTAAAGAAATAACGCGTTATTGATTGGGGCCGGCAGGCGCTGGCCCCTCACAGGCTATTCGCCGATGTATTCCATCGACACGCGCTGCGTTAGTTTGGTAATCAGTTCATAAGCGCTGATGCCGGTACAGTCGGCAATTCGTTCGACCGGTAAAGCCTGGCCCCACAGCACCACTTCATCGCCAACCTTATCGGTGGCCTCCGGCCCCAGATCGACCGACATCATGTCCATCGACACCCGACCCACTATCGGCACTTCACGGCCGTTAAGCCACACAGGCGTTCCCGTAGGTGCGCTGCGCGGGTAGCCGTCGCCATAACCCATTGCCACCACGCCCAAACGGGTATCACCTGCGCTAACCCAGGTGCCGCCGTAGCCCACAGATTCACCGGCTTTGTGTTCACGCACCGCGATCAGGTTGGATTTAAGCGTCATCGCCGGTTGCAGGTCATACTGACAGCCCTGAGAGCCTTCCATCGGTGAAACACCGTACAGGATAATGCCTGGGCGTACCCACTCGTTGTGCGCATCCGGCCACAGCAGAGTGCCACCGGAGGCGGCGATCGAACGCTGCCCCGGTTTGCCGGCGGCAAAGCTTTCGAAACACTGTATTTGCTTGAGCGTCGTGTCCGACTCAGGCTCATCGGCGCGGCTGAAATGGCTCATGATATTAACCGGCTGCACCACGTTACGGCAGGCGCTCAGACGCTGATAGAACGCCTCCGCCTGCTCCGGGCGCACGCCCAAACGATGCATACCGGTATCGAGCTTCATCCACACCGGCACCGGGCGCGCCAACGTGGCCTGCTCCAGCGCTTCAAGCTGTTCGATGCTGTGTACGGCGGTTTCGATGTTATTGGCCACCAACACCGGCAGGTCTTCGGCACAGAAGAAACCTTCCAGCATCAGGATCGGTTTGACGATACCGCCGGAGCGCAGCATCAATGCCTCGCCAATGCGCGCCACGCCGTAGCAGTCGGCGTCTTGCAGGGTGTGAGCTGTTTCCAGCAGGCCATGTCCATAAGCGTTTGCTTTCACAACGGCAATCAGGCGACTTTGCGGCGCCTGACGGCGCACCTGTTGCAGATTATGTCGCAGAGCGCGGCGGTCGATTACAGCGGTTGCCGCTTTCATTTCAGTTCCTTAGCTGATTATTCGTCATCATATTGTGGCCCCGCGTAGTTATCGAAACGCGACCACTGGCCGTTAAAGGTCAGCCGCACGGAACCGATTGGACCGTTACGTTGCTTACCTAAAATAATTTCGGCAATCCCTTTCAGATCGCTGTTCTCGTGATAAACCTCATCACGGTAGATGAACATAATCAGGTCGGCATCCTGCTCGATGGAACCGGACTCACGCAGGTCGGAGTTGACCGGGCGCTTGTCGGCACGCTGCTCCAGGCTTCGGTTCAACTGCGACAGCGCCACCACCGGCACCTGCAGTTCTTTCGCCAACGCCTTGAGCGAGCGGGAAATTTCGGCGATCTCCAGCGTACGGTTGTCGGACAAGGACGGCACGCGCATCAGCTGCAGGTAGTCGATCATGATCAGGCTCAGGCCGTCATGTTCACGGAAAATACGGCGCGCACGGGAGCGGACTTCGGTTGGCGTCAGGCCGGAGGAGTCATCAATGTACATATTGCGCTTCTCCAGCAGGATACCCATGGTGCTGGAGATTCGCGCCCAGTCCTCGTCATCGAGCTGGCCGGTACGAATACGCGTCTGGTCTACGCGCGAAAGCGACGCCAGCATACGCATCATGATCTGGTTGCCTGGCATCTCAAGGCTGAAGATCAGCACCGGTTTTTCCTGCGTCATCGCGGCGTGTTCGCACAGGTTCATGGCGAAGGTAGTTTTACCCATCGAAGGACGGGCGGCGACGATGATCAGATCCGATTTTTGCAAACCGGCGGTTTTCTTATTGAGATCCTGATAGCCGGTATCCACCCCGGTAACGCCATCGTGCGGCTGCTGATACAGCTGTTCGATGCGCGCAACGGTATCTTCCAGGATACGCTCAATGCCTTTCGGGCCTTCATCTTTGCTGGCCCGGTTTTCCGCGATTTGGAACACCCGTGATTCGGCCAGATCGAGCAGGTCTTCACTGCTGCGACCCTGCGGATCATAACCGGCGTCGGCGATTTCATTGGCCACCGAGATCATCTCACGCACTACCGCACGTTCACGTACGATATCTGCATAAGCACCGATGTTGGCAGCACTTGGGGTGTTTTTCGATAATTCGGCCAGGTAGGCGAACCCACCGACGGAATCGAGCTCACCGCGCTGTTCCAGCGATTCGGACAGGGTGATCAGGTCGATCGGTCGGCTCATTTCCAGCAGGCGCTGCATCTCGGTAAAGATCAGGCGATGCGGGCGGCTGAAGAAATCGTTGGAAACTACGCGTTCGGACACGTTGTCCCAGCGCTCGTTATCCAGCATCAAACCGCCCAACACGGACTGTTCCGCCTCCAGCGAATGTGGCGGCATCTTCAGCCCTTCCATCTGGCGGTCTCTTGGGCGCTCTTTGGCTTCGTCTGCGTTTGTTCTGTTGGTTGGTTTTTTTCCTGCCATGAAACGTATTCTTTATCCGGTGGCGAATGGAGGATCCTGACGCGAGAGTATACGTGATTTTTAGCTGTGATTCCTGCGCATAACAGATGCAAAAAGTATCAAGCCACCCCAGGGCAAACTGGATCGCCGATGCTAAAACGCGTAGGGTGAAATCAGACCCCCACTCGAGGTAATGAAATGGCAAAGCGCATTCAATTCTCCGCCACCGGCGGCCCGGAAGTCTTGCAATATGTTGATTTTACCCCCGTAGATCCGGCAGCCGGTGAGGTGCAGATCGAGAACAAGGCGATCGGCATCAACTATATCGACACCTACGTGCGCAGCGGTCTGTATCCGCCCGCCAAACTACCGAGCGGATTGGGTACCGAGGCGGCCGGGGTGGTGATCAAGGTCGGTGCCGGTGTCAGCGTGCTAAAACCGGGTGACCGGGTGGTGTATGCCCAGTCGACGCTTGGAGCCTACAGCGAAGTGCACAACGTTTCGCAGGAAAAAGTGGCATTGCTGCCGCATAACCTGAGTTTTGAGCAGGGCGCGGCCTCCTTCCTGAAAGGGCTGACGGTGCATTATTTGCTGCGCCAAACCCATGAGGTGCAACCGGGTGAAGTGTTCCTGTTCCATGCCGCCGCAGGGGGCGTTGGGCTGATTGCCTGCCAGTGGGCGAAAGCGCTCGGGGCAAAACTGATCGGCAGCGTCGGCTCCGACGAAAAAGCCGAGCTGGCGAAGCACGCAGGCGCATGGGCAACCATCAATTACCATAAGGAAGATATCGCCCAGCGCGTGGCAGAGCTGACACAGGGTGAGAAAGTCGGCGTCGTTTACGACTCGGTAGGCCAAAGTACCTGGCAGGCCTCGCTTAACAGCCTGAAACGCCGTGGGCTAATGGTGAGCTTCGGCAATGCCTCCGGCCCGGTCACCGGTGTTGATCTGGCGTTGCTGAACCAAAAAGGCTCGCTATACGTCACCCGCCCTTCGCTTAACGGCTACATTACCAACCGTGCTGAACTGCAGTATGCCAGCAATGAGCTGTTTTCCTTGATCGGTAGCGGGGCTATCAAAGTCGACGTGAAGGAAGAGCAAAAGTTTGCGTTGGCCGATGCACAGCGCGCCCATCAGGTGCTGGAAAGCCGCAACACCAGTGGTTCAAGCTTACTGATCCCCGGTCGCTGAGATGAGTACCCTTACAAAAACAAGGTAATACAAAGCACTGTATCGCATCGAAAAATCATTACTAAAGGAATATGATCTTCTGGTAATTCATATTGATCAATAAGGAAATAACGCAGAAATGAATATAAAAATGCTTGCCGCAGTACTGGTTTTCGCCGCAACCCCTGCATTCGTCAGCGCAGCACCGGCCGCGACTCAGAGCGCAGAGAAAAACGTTTTAATGAAATACCAATACTCTGATACCTATACGCAGTGCATGGATAAGGATGGCGGTAACACGCCTGGTGCTGCTGCCTGTATCGAAGCGGAATTCAAACTCTGGGATGCGCGTTTGAACAAGGCCTATAAGGAATCACTCAAGTTTAAAGCCGCGCCAAAGGCCTGGCGTGAGGCGCAACGTAACTGGCTGAAGTTCAAAGACAGCCAATGTATGGCATTGGTGGCAGCCCCCCATGGTTCTGGAGATGCGCTGGATTCTGCCTCGTGCCAACTGAATATGACCATTGATCGCACACTGCAACTCGAAAGTAATGACTGGCCAGTATCCTGATATCGCGGGATCATAACCAATAAAAAGGGCTCCGTTAGGAGCCCTTTTTGTTACTGCGTTTGTAGGGGTAGAGCAGAGTCCGCCCGAGACAGCGGGTTGCTTGAGCAACACTCGTATTGGGTCAATGTCTCTTGCGGTGATGAAATAGGTCGCATCGCTGCACGGCAAACATCCTAACAGCCCCGAAATGCAAAAAACATGGCTAATGCGGCGCATTGGCATTTAAAACGCCAAGCTGTGATCTCCGCCGCATTCAGAGCAGAGCTGTTGCGTAGATTTCAGCGTGACCGACTGATTATTCGACAAAAAATCAGTAGCGGCGTATTTGTGGTTTCTGCATCGAACGGTAAATCCAAACGCCTACCACAGCCAGAATCAACCACGGCAACAGCTTAATCACCATCGCAAACAGCCCACCAAGTAACATAAACGCCGCCGCCACCAATATCGCGGCAAACACGCCCAGCAGCGAAATCCCGGTCACCATCAGCATCACAACAAAACCGACCAGAAAGAAGAGTTCCAACATGATTTTGCTCCTTCGCAAAACAAAGTATCTACTGAGCTATTACAAGAAGCGTGCCAGGCCGGCGTGGAAACTAAGTGATTGAAATTAAAAAAAAGGCACATCACACAATGCGACATGCCTGGTCAAAAACGCTAACTTTTAGTCAGATATTGATGTCAATTACGCCATTTCGGTACGCGGCAGGCGCACCAAATCCAGTGCTTGTTCAACCACGCGCGCATCTGCCCCTGGCTTATGGGCATTTTCGCTCAGGTGGCGGCGCCACTGACGCGCACCCGGCACGCCCTGGAACAGGCCCAGAATATGGCGGGTAATATGGCCCAAATAGGTGCCGTTCGACAGTTCGCGTTCGATGTAAGGATACAGCGACTCAATAATCGCTACGCTGTCCATCACCTCGGTCTGGCGGCCAAACAGTTCGCTGTCGACCCGCGCCAGAATGCCTGGGTTCTGATAGGCTTCGCGCCCCATCATTACGCCGTCCAGATGCTGTAGGTGCTGCTTCGCCTCTTCCAGAGTTTTCACCCCGCCATTGATGGCAAGAGTCAGTTCTGGGAAATCACGTTTTAACTGATAGACACGCGGATAATCCAGCGGCGGCACTTCACGATTCTCTTTCGGGCTCAGGCCCGACAGCCAGGCTTTGCGCGCATGAATGGTGAACATATCGCATTCACCGCGTCCGGCAACGGTGGCGATAAAATCACACAGAAACTCATAGCTGTCCTGGTCGTCAATACCGATACGGGTTTTCACGGTCACCGGGATCGACACCACATCACGCATCGCCTTGATGCAGTCGGCAACCAGCGTTGCCTGCCCCATCAGACAGGCACCGAACATACCATTCTGCACCCGATCGGACGGACAACCGACGTTGAGATTAATCTCGTCGTAGCCGCGCTGCTCAGCCAATTTGGCACAGTGTGCCAACGCAGCCGGATCGCTACCGCCCAGTTGCAGCGCCACCGGATGTTCTTCTTCGCTGTAAGCCAGATAGTCGCCCTTGCCATGGATAATCGCGCCGGTAGTCACCATTTCGGTGTACAGCAGCGTGTCCTTGGTCAGCAGGCGGTGGAAGTAACGGCAATGACGATCGGTCCAGTCGAGCATCGGCGCGATGGAGAAACGATTGGCGGCGTATTTTGAAGCGTTGTTGTCTGTCGTCATGCTGGGCTACTGGCTACCTGATTCTGTCTGGTTTCAACGAACGGCGTACTGCCGCAAACGGCTATTATAACGACAATCGGCCGCCTTGGGAAAACCACCGTGCCGCCTGGTTAAAAAAGCCCCCGAAAAAACGAATAAAAATGCGTGGTCAGGTGTTCTCTCGTTATGGGTGCAGCTCTGCGCCCTTCCCAATGAGGAAACAACCATGAACAGTTTCGTTAAACGCCTGCTGTTACCAGTCATTGCCGGTTCTCTGCTGTTTTCCGGGGCGGCCCTGGCAATGGGCGGTGATGATAGCGGTCAGACCACCCCAACCTGCCCGAAAGGCCAGATATACGATACAAAAACCAAGACCTGCATGGTGGAAAAAAGCAGCATGATCGACGACAACGATCGGGCTAACTATGCCTATGCGCTGGCAAAAAGCGGTCGTTACCAGGAGGCGCTCGACGTGCTCAATACCCTTAAGGATCCTAACACCGCGGTTGCACTGAACTACCGCGGTTACGCTACCCGCAAGCTCGGCCGCACCGATGAAGGGATCGGCTACTATTTAAAATCAGTCGCGCTCGATCCGAAATACCCGAAAGTCCGTGAATATCTGGGTGAGGCCTATATGGTCAAGGGCCGTCAGGATTTGGCGAAAGAACAACTGAAGGTGATCCAGTCGCTATGCGGTACCGGTTGTGAAGAGTACCGCGATCTGGCGGCAGCCATCGATCACCACCCAGAATCATGATCTAGCCTGGCCCGGAGGTAAACATCAGTAGCGACGCGATCCGTAACGAAATCGGCCAGTATCTTTCCCGCCTGTGGCGCTATGGTCTGGTGCTTTCCCACCGGCGGGACGTTGCCGACGATTTGGTTCAAGCCACCTGCGTGCGGGCGCTGGAACGCGCCGCACAGTTTGCCGTGGGCACGCGGATGGACCGCTGGTTGTTTGCGATCCTTCATTCTATCTGGCTTAACGAGACCCGCGCCCAGCATATCCGCCAGGGGCAGGGTTTTGTCGACGTCGAAGAACTGGCAGGGTCGGAAAACAGTGAAGAGCCGATTTGGGCCAATGAGGTGATGCAGCGGGTTAACCGGCTGCCGGAGGCGCAGCGCAATACGCTGTTTCTGGTCTATGTGGAGGAGCTGTCTTACCGTGAGGCAGCCGAGGTGCTTGGCGTGCCCATCGGCACCATCATGAGCCGTCTGGCGGCGGCACGCCTGAGATTGGCAAATGACTGCATGCTGCAGACCCGTTCACCCCAGGCAAAAGGAGAACAATCATGAGCTCAACCTACGCTGCGGATGAACTGCTGGTCGCCTACCTGGACAATCAATTGGACCCACGGCAGCGCCAACTTCTGGAACAGCGCCTGATCGATGAACCCGCGCTGGCCGAACGTTTGTCGTTATTGGCACGCAGCACCCTGCCTTTTAAGCAGGCATTTGCTCCATTGCTTGATGAGGCGCCGGTACAACGTCTGCGCGCCGCAGGCCCCCTTACCGCCCCAGTGCCGCAGCGCGGTATCAGTCGGCGTAGCCTGATCGCCGCCGCGGTTGGTTTTCTGGCACTCGGCATCGCAGGCGATCGCGCCTATTTACAGTTCAGCCAGCCAGAAGACAACTGGCGCGGTTTGGTCGCCCAGTATATGGCACTGTACACGCCGGAAACGCTGGCAGGCTTCGATGACACGCCTACACAGATTGCCCATCAGCTACAGCAAACCGGCGATCGGCTGGGCATCGCACTCTCGCTACCGAAGTTAATGTTGAGCGGCGCCGAGCTGAAAAGCGCTCGCGTGCTGGCTTACGACGATCGGCGTATCGCTCAATTAACCTGGCTGGATGCTCAATTCGGTGCGCTGGCACTGTGTATTGTTCAGCAACCGGGCAAGTCTCAGTCCGCCCAAAGCGAGCGCCGCCAGGGAATGAACGTGGTCTACTGGGCCGATGGCCGTCATGGTTTTATGCTGATTGGGCATAACCCTGCGCCAGAAATGGCCGCGTTGGCAGAGCGCTTGCAGCACTCACTTGCCAGCTAAGACGCCACTTCAAGTGTGAACATCGTCACACTGGTGACGAACGGTAGGTGGTAAACCAGCCGATTAGTGCGCCATATCAGAGGAAAAGGGGCCGACTCTCGGCGATTTGACTGAAGCATGGTAAAATCGGCTTTTTTACGTACCGGGAAATTTGCCATGAACTCAAGCACCCAGGAAAAGCTGCTGGCGCAGGCTGAACAACTCTGTCAGCAACGCAATGTGCGTCTGACACCGCAGCGGCTGGAAGTGTTACGCCTGATGGCACAGCAGCCCGGTGCCATCAGCGCTTACGACCTGCTCGATCTGCTGCGCGTCGCCGAACCCCAGGCCAAACCACCGACGGTGTACCGTGCTCTGGATTTTCTGCTGGAACAAGGCTTCATTCACCGGGTGGAATCCGCCAACAGCTACGTGCTGTGCCATCACTTCGAACAGCCGACGCACACTTCCGCGCTGTTTATCTGCGATCGCTGTGGTCAGGTGACTGAACGCACTACCGAAGGGGTCGAAGAGACGTTGCAGAAACTGGCGAAGGAGTCTGGTTTTGTTCTGCGTCATAACGTGGTGGAGGCGCATGGCCTGTGTGCGGGTTGCGTTGAGGTAGAAGCCTGTGACAGCAAGCATGACTGCGGCGAACACGATCACAGCATCGCCATCAAGAAGAAATAGGTTGGGTTTTCAGGTACCTCCCTGTACCTGCAGGCTTGGCGTTAAGGGGATAAAAACGCCGGGCCTTTAAAAGTAGCTTGTGGCCGCAATCCGCTGCGGCCCAGCGCGCTACCAGCGATACTTGTTGTGGTCTTCCCAGGATTTAACTTCTTTCTCGGCCGCCTCTTTCTGGTAGCCATAACGTTCCTGAATTTTACCGACAAGCTGTTCGCGTTTCCCTTCAATAACCGTCAGATCGTCATCGGTCAGCTTGCCCCACTGTTCCTTCACTTTCCCTTTAAACTGCTTCCAGTTACCGTCGGCTTGATCTTTGTTCATAACCTCTCCGTTACCTGTGATTAGTCAGTTTTAAACGCCTGTGGCCGGACTTAACTGAGTAATTATTTCGGTCAATCGACCTAAATAAAAGGGTTGTCAGTTCCAATTTATTCCGCCAACCACATGATTAACTATAGCTACAGATAGCGATAAAAAAGAAAAAGTCAGGATAAAAATTCAAAAAACAAAGATAAATCAGTAAAAACCCCAGAAGAACAGTAGTTAAGCGGAAAGAAGTTCGCTCAAGAAAATGTAACTTAATATAAACAAAAACATAAGAAAAACTAATTATTACTCATTTTTGACTGTGTCGCATCCGCAGTAAACCAGGTCCCTCGCACCCTGTGGCAATGCCAAATCCATCCGAGCGCAAGGCCACGTAGCGAAAGGAACACCGCTAGCGCCAGCCACAATCCATGGTTGCCCAGTACAGGTAGGGTAAACAGCGTCAGCCCATAACCGGCGGCGGCTACTGCCATGCTGTTACGCATTTCTGCGCCGCGGGTGGCGCCAATAAACATGCCGTCCAGCAAATAGCACCATACTCCCACCAACGGCAGCACTACCTGCCACGGCAGATAGTGGCTCGCCAGTGCGCGCAGCTCCGGTAAAGAGGTCAAGGCGGCAATGATTTGCTGCCCAGCAACGGCATAGAGCAGACCAAAGCCCAACGCCACCAGACAGGCCTGCCGGCAAGCCGCACGCCATACTTTACGCAGTTGGCTATCGTCACGGGCGCCATAGGCATGGCCCGAATGAGCCTCTACCGCGTAGGCAAAACCGTCCAGCGCATAAGCGGTGAAGGTCAGCAAATTCATCAGCACCGCATTTACCGCGACCACCTCGCCGCCCAGCCGGGCACCGAAGATGGTCAACGAAGCAAAACACAGTTGTAGCAGCAATGAACGCAGCATAATGTCGCGATTCAACGCCAGCAGACGCCGCAGATTACCGCGCCAGGCTTGGCGCAGCATTGGCACAGAAATGCCGCGTATGCGCATCACGCGCCAGGACAGCCATAATCCCAACAGCAGCGTGGCATATTCAGAGATGGCGGTCGCGGTCGCGGCCCCCTGCACGTTCCAGCCCAGTCCCATCACCAGCCAGATATCCAATACGATATTCAGCAGGTTGCCGACAATCAGCAGGATCACCGGTGCGCGCACGTATTGCACGCCAAGCAACCAACCCAGGATCACCATATTGGCCAGCGCCGCCGGGGCGCTCAGCCAGCGGATCTCGAGGAATAAGCGAGCCTGTTCCAGCACCGCCCCATCGCCACCGACGATTTTTAGCGCCAACTCAATCAGCGGATAGCGCAGCAACACAATAGCCACCCCGGCCAACACCGCCAGCAGCAACGGCTGCATAAAGGCTCGTGCCAGCCCCTGCGGATTTTGTGCCCCCAACGCCTGAGCAGTCAGCCCGGTGGTGCTCATACGCAGAAACAGCAACAGCATAAACAGGAAGCTGGTGGCCATGGAGCCAACCGCTACGCCACCCAGATAGGTCGGGCTGTCGAGGTGGCCGATGACTGCGGTATCTACCAGCCCAAGCAGCGGCACGGTGATATTGGAGAAAATCATGGGCAGCGCAAGGCGCCACAGGGCTTTATCGGTATCGCTGGTGAAGGCAGAAAGCAGGCGCATAGTGAAATGTTCCCGTGTATACCCGTCATCTTTCAAGTTGCAGCGTTGTTATCTGCACTCAGTTATGTGGCCCGTCCATGAGCCACACCCCTTCGGGGCCGCTGCAAACAGCGTTCAAATCTGCTCCCGGCAGATTTGTCACCCCAGTTACTTACCTGAGTAAGCGCCTGGGGATGAGCGAGTTGGCCGCCTAGCTGCAACTTGAAAGCTATAGGGTATATAGTGAATCAGATATGACATCGCCCCAGAACTGGGGCGACTTGAATCAGAGAACGATGTTTGGGCGTGAGGATTAAACCCAGTCGCCATTGCGGATCACACCGACCGCCAGACCTTCAATGGTGAAATTCTGCTGACGCAGATCGACCACAATCGGCTGGAATTCACTGTTTTCCGGCAGCAGCTCAACCACGTTACCGTGTTTTTTCAGGCGCTTGACCGTGACTTCATCTTCGATGCGTGCCACAACCACCTGGCCATTACGCACGTCCTGAGTTTTATGCACCGCCAGCAGATCGCCGTCGAGAATACCGATGTCACGCATCGACATGCCGTTGACCCGCAGCAGGAAATCCGCGCTCGGTTTGAACAGGGATGGATCGACCTTGTAGTGCCCTTCGATATGCTGCTGCGCCAGCAGCGGCTCACCGGCGGCGACACGGCCAATCAGCGGTAAACCCTCTTCATCTTCCATCAGCAGGCGAATGCCGCGCGAAGCGCCGGAGATAATCTCGATAACGCCTTTACGCGCCAGCGCTTTCAGGTGTTCTTCTGCGGCATTTGGCGAACGGAACCCCAGACGCATGGCGATCTCGGCGCGCGTTGGCGGCATGCCAGTGGACGAAATATGATCGCGAATCAGATCATAGACCTCTTGCTGTCTGGTAGTTAGTGCTTTCATTCCGCCCCCTGTTTGTTTATACAGTCTTGCTGTGAGTATATACAGGTAACTGCGGCTTGGGAACCGAAGAGTGAATAAAAATCAGGGATTAGCGACACCTGTCGCAACGCAACGCCGCCACTCAGGCAAAGTGCTGCCACAGCACCGACCCCCAGACAAACAGCGCCAAAATAATCGCCAGCGAGACCGCCGCCGAGCCCATATCCTTTGCCCGACCGGAAAGCTCGTGATGCTCAGTCCCCACGCGGTCGACAATCGCCTCAATCGCGCTGTTCAGGATTTCGACGATCATCACCAACAGCACCGATCCGATCAGTAAAATGCGCGCTACCGCACCCACGTCCAGCCAAATCGCCAGTATGATAGCCAGCACGGTCGCCACCAATTCCTGGCGGAATGCCGCTTCGTGCTGCCAGGCAGCGGAAAAGCCTTTATAAGAGTAGCCGGCGGCTTTAATAATACGGGTCAGGCCGGTTGCTTGGTTTGCCATGTTTTTTAGTGCCTTTAGCAGAGATAAGTCATAATTAAACAGTCTAGGCCAGGAAACTCTCCCGGCTCTCGGTTTTCCAACACCACAGATCTGCTACCCGGTTTCTGGTATGCTTGCGGCGCATTGCTAACAAGAGGCTTCACGTTGTTATGTCAGGTTGGCGTAAAATTTATTATAAACTATTGAATTTACCACTCAAACTGTTGGTAAGAAGTAAGGTTATCCCTTCAGATCCGGTCACGGAGTTAGGGTTGGATCCCTCACGGCCGATTTTGTATGTTTTACCTTATAATTCCAAGGCGGATTTGCTGACGCTGCGCACCCAGTGCCTGGCGCAAGATCTGCCCGACCCCCTCAATCCGCTGGAGATAGACGGCACCGTGCTGCCAAGCCACGTGTTTATTCACGACGGCCCGCGCGTATTCCGCTACTACACGCCGAAAGAAGAGTCGGTAAAACTGTTCCACGACTATCTGGACCTGCACCGCAGCAATCCGGATCTCGACATTCAGATGCTGCCGGTTTCGGTGATGTTTGGCCGCTCTCCGGGGCGCGAAGGTCACGGCACACCGCATCTGCGTCTGCTGAATGGCGTGCAGAAATTCTTCGCCGTGCTGTGGCTCGGCCGCGACAGCTTTGTCCGTTTTTCCAATACCGTTTCGCTGCGCCGCATGGCCACCGAGCACGGTACGGACAAAATCATTGCGCAGAAACTGGCTCGCGTAGCGCGCATGCACTTCTCGCGTCAGCGTCTGGCCGCCGTCGGCCCAAGCCTGCCGGCCCGTCAGGACCTGTTCAACAAGCTGTTGGCGTCCAAGGCGATCGAAAAAGCGGTCGAGGACGAAGCTCGCAGCAAGAAGATTTCCCACGAAAAAGCCCAGCAGAATGCCATTGCGCTGATGGAAGAGATCGCTGCCGACTTCTCTTACGAGACGGTGCGCCTTTCCGATCGCGTGCTGAGCTGGACCTGGAACCGACTGTATCAAGGTATCAACGTCACTAACGCCGAACGCGTGCGTCAGTTGGCGCAGGACGGCCACGAGATTGTTTATGTGCCCTGCCACCGCAGCCACATGGACTACCTTCTGCTGTCCTACGTGCTGTATCACCAGGGCCTGGTGCCGCCGCATATTGCTGCCGGTATCAATCTCAACTTCTGGCCGGCCGGGCCGATCTTCCGTCGCCTGGGCGCTTTCTTTATCCGCCGCACTTTCAAAGGCAACAAGCTGTACTCGACGGTATTCCGTGAATACCTCGGCGAGCTGTTTACCCGCGGTTACTCGGTGGAATACTTTGTTGAAGGTGGCCGTTCCCGTACCGGACGTTTACTGGAGCCGAAGACCGGCACCCTGTCGATGACCATTCAGGCGATGCTGCGCGGCGGTAGCCGTCCTATCACACTGGTGCCGATTTACATCGGTTATGAACACGTGATGGAAGTGGGTACCTACGCCAAAGAGTTGCGTGGCGCGACCAAGGAAAAAGAGAGCCTGCTGCAGATGCTGCGCGGCCTGCGCAAGCTGCGTAATCTCGGCCAGGGTTACGTCAACTTTGGTGATCCACTGCCGTTGACCGCTTACCTGAACCAGAATGTGCCACAGTGGCGCGAATCCATTGACCCGATCGAAGCCCAGCGCCCAAGCTGGTTAACGCCGACGGTCAACGATTTGGCGGCCAAGATTATGGTGCGCATCAACAATGCCGCCGCCGCCAACGCCATGAACCTGTGTTCCACGGCGCTGCTGGCCTCACGCCAACGCTCGCTGACCCGCGAGCAGTTGCTTGAGCAGTTGGAATGCTACCTGCAACTGATGCGCAATGTGCCTTATGCCGGTGACGTTACCGTACCAACCCAAACGCCGGATGAGTTGCTGGATCATGCGCTGAACATGAACAAGTTCGAGGTGGAGAAGGATAACATCGGCGATATCATCATCCTGCCGCGCGAGCAGGCGGTGTTGATGACCTATTACCGTAACAATATCCATCATCTGTTGGTTCTGCCATCGCTGATCGCCACTATCGTGATGCATCACCGCCGGGTATCGCGCGCTGAACTGCTAAGGCAGATTGGCCTGATTTACCCAATGCTGAAGGCTGAACTGTTCCTGCATAACGACAAGGAACAACTGCCGGAAGTGCTACGACCACTGATCGACGAAATGATCCGTCAGCAACTGATCTGCGATAAGGGTGACGATCTGGTGTTGAATCCGGCACGCATCCGTCCATTGCAGTTGTTGGCCGCCGGTGTCCGCGAAACGCTGCAGCGCTATGCCATCACCATGTCGATCCTCAGTGCCAATCCAAGCATCAACCGCGGTGCGCTGGAGAAAGAGAGCCGTATTATGGCCCAGCGTCTGTCGGTGCTGCATGGCATCAACGCGCCGGAGTTCTTCGACAAGGCGGTGTTCTCCACCCTGGTGGCGACGCTGCGTGCAGAAGGCTACATCAATGACATCGGCGATGCGGTCCGTGAGCACACCATGGAGGTCTACAACATGCTGAGCGATTTGATTACCCCGGAAATCAAGCTGACCATTGAGAGCGTCAGTATGCCGGCGGAAACCAACGCGTTGCCGGAAACGGTCGCAGCGGAAGAGAAAGAAGACTAATCCATTGATACAAAACAAAAAGGCACCCTAGGGTGCCTTTTTTATTGCGGTAACGCCTTAACCCTGCCAGTAACTCAGAGCAATACCGATAAACAACACCAGCCCGACATAATTGTTATCCATGAACGCCTTGAAGCAGGCGTCACGCTCACGGGTGGCAATCTGTTTTTGCTGATGGATAAACAAGGCGCCCGCCAGCAACAGCGACCAGTAAAAGGCCCCGCTCATCTGCGTCAGATAACCTACCCACAGCATCAGCAGCAGCGTGGCGAACTGCAGCAAACCGACGATCAGCTTGTCGTAACGACCAAACAAAATGGCCGTAGATTTAATGCCAATCTTCAGGTCATCGTCACGGTCAACCATCGCATATAAGGTGTCGTAAGCCACCGTCCAGCAAATATTGGCCAGCAGCAACAGCCAGCAGCTCAGTGGCAAGGATTCACTGACGGCGGCATAGGCCATCGGGATCCCCCAGCCAAACGCCGCGCCAAGAACAAACTGCGGCAGATGAGTGACCCGTTTCATAAACGGATAGGCCCACGCCAGCGCCAGCGCCGCCAGTGACAGCCAGATGGTCATCGCATTGAGCGTCAGCACCAGCCCGAACGAGACAAGCACCAACACCACAAACAGCACCTTGGCCTCTTTCTCGCTCACCCGGCCACTCGGCATCGGACGAGCGGCAGTGCGTTTCACGTGGCCATCTACAGCGCGATCGGCGTAATCATTCACGACACAACCAGCGGCACGCATCAGGAAGACCCCAACCACGAACACCGCCAGGATAGACAGCGACGGCACGCCCTTGCCCGCCAGCCACAGTGCCCACAGCGTCGGCCACAGCAACAGCAAGGTGCCAATGGGTTTATTAATGCGCATCAGATGGCTATAAGCCTGCCATTTGCTTTGATTCACGCTTCCTTCCAAGGTTTTTTCTCTCCTCATCATTCGGGAACCGAACTTCCTGTCGCGTACAGCGGCGAAGCCGGTAAAAACAGTTCGGTCAGCAACAGCGGCTTACCCGCCAGCCGCAGGCGGGAACGGCGCGCCCACAGTGCATCTTGCCGTCCAATATGAATGTAATCGCGAGTCAGTTCATCGCTGCTGAACAGATAGCGGCCCAGTGGCAAGGTACCCAAATCCACCAATGCCAGATCAGGGCCGGTCAGAGTTTCCAACGGGATCACCGTACGCCCCAATAGCCAGGGCTGGTTATCGCCCAACAACACAACTTCACGCAGCCAATAGCGCGGACTGTCCGGCAGGTGTTCTGCCTCTTCCCCCAGTTGGTCGCGGGTAACAAAACATTCGCGCTGCGGTTCGACGTGCACCCGCCCACAGTGGCGTTCAAATCGGCGCGTCATGGAACCTGGTTCCATCAGCCAATCGCTGACGGCGGCGGGTGCCGGAGGATGTTGCGCGGATAACCACTCCAGCGGCGGTAGGATCGAATCCCTATTGCCTGACATTGTTCTACTCCATGCCTGACGCCGCGCCCTGCGGCCGCGCCAGACCAGACAAACTGTTAACAGGCGCCCATTGTAACGCAGAAATTCAAAAGCGGCAGGCTGATTCGAGGGGTGCCACACAGCAAAACTTCGCGCCTTAAAGCACCACCTTGTCATCTTTCTGCCATCTGTTTTCTTTACCTTCATTCTCCGGCGCGGTGGGGATTATGTGATCCTCAGCAAATTTTCACTCCTGCAGCATTGTTTTATCTACGCGCGTAGATACCCTTGTTACTGCAGCGTTGAATCGCCAACAGTTCAAAACTTTGTCAGCAAACCTTCTTGCCGACACCAGGGAAACCATCTTTAACGGCGCCATTTATGGCGCATGACGAAAAGAGGATATCAATGCCATGAGCGAAACAACGCTTGCAACCCCACAGGCCACCGACGAAACCTTGGCGGCCGATGAACGTTTGACCACCAAAGAAGGGCGCGGCCAATTCTGGCGCGCCACTTTCTCGTGCTGGCTCGGCACGGCAATGGAGTATGTCGATTTCGCCCTGTATGGCCTGGCGGCCGGCATGGTGTTCGGCGACGTGTTCTTCCCCGAAGCCACCCCAATGGTGGCGTTGCTGGCCAGCTTCGCCACCTACTCCGTCGGTTTTATTGCTCGTCCTATCGGCGCGTTGGTTTTCGGCTGGATTGGCGACCGTAAGGGCCGCCGCGTGGTGCTGCTCACCACGGTAGCGTTGATGGGCGTCTCTACCACCTTGATCGGGCTGATCCCTTCTTACGCCCAAATCGGCGTCTGGGCCCCCACCTGCCTGGTGATCTTGCGTTTTGCCCAGGGCTTCGGTGCCGGGGCAGAGCTGTCCGGAGGCGCGGTGATGCTGGCAGAATACGCACCGGCCAAACGCCGTGGTCTGGTCGCTTCGATCATTGCGATCGGCTCCAACAGCGGTACTCTGTTAGCCTCGCTGGTCTGGTTGCTGGTGTTGCAATTGGACAAGGCCGATCTGATCGCCTGGGGCTGGCGCATTCCGTTCCTCGCCAGCATCCTGATCGCCGGGGGCGCTCTCTACCTGCGCCGTCACGTGCGTGAAACCCCGGTATTTGAACGCGAACTGCAACAAAACCGTCAGCGCATGCTGGACAACGCTCCCGTGGCAGCGGATAACCGCAGCTACCTGCAGCGCACCAAAGCCTTCTGGATCATGCTCGGCCTGCGTATTGGTGAGAATGGCCCGTCCTATCTGTGCCAGGGTTTTATCGTCGGTTATGTGGCCAAGGTGCTGATGGTGGATAAATCGGTGCCGGCGCTGGCGGTGATGATCGCCTCGCTGTGCGGTTTCCTGGTGATTCCGCTGGCGGGTTGGCTTTCTGACCGCTTCGGCCGCCGCGTCACTTACCGCTGGTTCTGCCTGTTGCTGGTGCTGTACGCCTTCCCGGCCTTCTGGCTGCTCGACAGCCGTGAGCCGGCGATAGTGATTTCGGTGATTGTGGTCGGCATGTGCATCGCATCTTTGGGCATTTTTGGCGTGCAGGCGGCCTATGGAGTGGAACTGTTCGGCGTCAAAAACCGCTACTCAAAAATGGCTTTCGCCAAGGAACTGGGGTCGATCCTCTCCGGCGGGACCGCACCGCTGATCGCTACCGCGCTGCTGGCCGGTTTCGGTCACTGGTGGCCTGTTGCCTGCTATTTTGTTGTAATGGCAGGCATTGGCTTAATCACCACCTTCTTTGCACCGGAAACCCGCGGCCGCGACCTTAACCTGCCGCAGGACGCGGTGTAATCAGGGCGTACAGGAATCCAACTTGGATAATCAATCCGCGCGGCGTATCACCCGCGCCGACGTCGCCCGCGTAGCGGGCACCTCGGTCGCGGTAGTCAGCTATGTGATCAATAACGGTCCGCGCCCGGTGGCAGAAGCTACCCGTTTGCGGGTGCTGGCGGCGATCGAGCAAACCGGTTACCGGCCGAACGACATCGCCCGGGCGCTGGCTTCGGGCAATACTCTGACTTATGGATTAGTGGTTCCCGATATTTCCAACCCGTTTTTTGCCACAATGGCACGGGCACTGCAGCGTGAAGCCTTCAACCATGGCCGCGTGCTGCTGTTGGGGGACGCCGGCGACGACCGGCAGCACGAGCACGATCTGATTAACCACCTGCTGCGCCGTCAGGTTGACGGGCTGCTGTATACCAGCGTCGATCGTCATCCCTGGTTTGATCTGATCCGCAATTCCGGCACCCCCTGCGTGATGATAGATACCATCGACAGCCATGCCGGTATCAGCGCCATCCGCGTTAATGAACGCGACGCCGCCTGCCAGGCCACACGCCATCTGTTGCAGCACGGCTATCGGGAGCTCGGCATTTTTGTTGGCCCGCTGACCATGCTCAACGCACAAGATCGCCTTAACGGCTGGCGTGACGCGCTGATTGAGGCGGGTATTACGCCGCGTGAAGAATGGATTTTTGAAGCCCCCTATACCCGACAGGGCGGCTATCAGGCCAGCCAGAAAATGCTGCAAGGCCCCCGCCCACGCGCCATATTCACCTCCAACGAACAACAGGCACTCGGCTGTCTGTCAGCGCTGGCGGAACATCAACTGCGCGTGCCGGACGATCTGGCTATCATTTGCTTTAACGGCACCCAACAATCCGAATTCAGCGTGCCGCCGCTCAGCGCGGTCGAACAACCGATCGACGCCATGGCCAGGCAGGCCATCGCCATGTTGGCCACCGGTACCGCGCAGCCAGAACTGCACGAATTCGCCTTCCAGCTGCATATCCGCCGATCGTGCGGCTGCTAGTTTATTGATTCAGGTAACTGCTATGCGTTTGATTATTGATTGCGATCCCGGCAACGGCATTCCCGGCGCCAACGTTGACGACGGGCTGGCCCTGGCGCTGGCGCTGGCGGCCAAACCTCAGCTCTCACTGGAGCTTATCAGCATCGTGGCCGGCAATACGCCGCGCGACGTCGGTTTTGCCGTGGCCAGCCATTTGTTGCAGCAAACCGGTTATCAGGTGCCGGTGGTGGCTGGCGCAACGCGAGCATTGAGCGAAGCGCCAGAACCCTGGCGCACCCATCTGGATCGGGCGATTACCGATCCGCAGCTAGCCACCCTGTGGCGTAATACGCCTTATCCCCAAGCCGCCACAATACCCACCCCCAACGCCGCCGTAGCGATCGGCGAGTTGATCTGCAATCACCCCGGCGAGATCACCCTGGCAGCAATCGGCCCGCTGACCAACGTCGCCCATGCCTTGCAGTTGTACCCGCAGATGGCGCAGGCGGTGAAGGAAATCGTGATTATGGGCGGGGTGTTCAACGTCGAGGGTTACATCAAGGACACCAATTTCGGCCTGGATCCGGAAGCGGCCAGGCAGGTGCTGACCAGCGGTGCCAATATCACGCTCGCCCCGCTGGATGTCACCACGCAAACCATGCTGACTCAGGCCGACCTGGCCCAAATGACCCAGCCGGATACGCCACTGTGCCGCTACCTGCGAACCACCACTCAGCCCTGGATCGACTACTCTCGCCATACCCGCCATCTGCCGGGCTGCTGGATCCATGATGCACTGGTGATTGCCTGGCTGCTGGAACCGCAGTTGGTCACCACGGAGGAATATTTTGTCGACGTGGCGCTGGAAGGAGCCATAACGCGCGGCAGTTCCCGTCGCTGGCGACCGGAAAGTCTGCGACTGACGGTCGGCATGCCGGAAGCCGAAGGTCGACCGGTGCGGATAATGCAGCAGGTGGACAATGCGCGCCTGCTGGCGTTGATCGGTGAAACACTGGCCGACGAATGAAAAAAGGTGCGTCGGGGCGCACCAATCATCAAGCCAGCATCGGCAGCGTCGGGTACTACCCCTTGCCTTTCACGCTGCCAATAAACGTTTCACGCGCTGTGGTAGAACCCAGTTTTTCAGCCTCATTCATCAGTTTCAGCGCTTTATCGATATCCCCCGCCTTCACTGCCTGTTTGATGCCGTTGTTAAAGTAACTTTCGGTATCATTCAACATCGGTTCCGCCGGTTTGGTTGGAGCCGGTGCCGGAGTCGGTGCTGCAGCAACCGCCGCGGTTGATCCCACCACCACTGGTGCCGCCGCCGGTGCCGGTTGCAGCATGCCAATCATGATATTGCCACTGCCCTGCTCGGCAGTAACTTTCAGTTTGATGGTGCCGCTGGTGCTGTGGCTGGCGATCGGATCCGGAATATCCGGTACCGCGTTACCCACGCCCTGCGCATAAGCCTTCGCCGGGTTAGTCAATTGAGTGGTTTTCGCCAGATCCTGACGGGTGGTGTATACCAGCAAATAAATCTGCTTTTGACCCAGTGCCGGCGTCAGTTTCAGCGTGCCCTCAAGGCGATCGGATGACATCGCACCCGGTGGCTGATAAGGGAAATAGCTGCTCGGGTAATAGGCCGCCGGACGCAGGTGTTCATCCAGCACCAAGACGCTAGGTGCATAAATTGAGTTGTTCTTGCTGATGCTGCTCAGTGTGACTTCCAGCGAACCGCGATCGGCCGGCAGCGTATAGGCGGCGATAGCGCCCTGAATATCACCCTGATTAATTTGCGGGCTGACATTATCCAGTTTCACATCCTGGCTGACCGGTGGCACCAGCGGTTGCCATGGCAGGCTTTGCAGCGTGCTGGAACTAATAGCCGGAGCTATGGATACATTGGCCGGCGTATCGGCATTGGCCACCAGTGGCGCACCAACGGTAAGAGCCAGTGACAGGCATAGAGACAGCAGATTCTTTTTCATTGTTATACCCCAAGGTAACCGACGCGGCTCAGGCAAGAGAGACGATGTCGGCGAATACAGGTTGGGGAGAGCACCTGGCTCTCCCCGTTATCTCATTACCACCAGATTTCCATCTGGGCGCCGAAGGTGACTTCATCGTCATTGCCACGGCTGAAGGTGTGCATGCTGGTGTCGTTATACGCGGTGCCGGCTTTCAGACCTGGATTGCCCTCTGCGTCGCTGGAGGTCGCGTAGCCCCATTTCTCATCCCACTTGGCGTAGGTCGCAAATACGCGGATAGCCGGACGTGACCAGATGCTGTTGCCCGCCTGCCACTGTTGCGCCAGGGTGACCTTGTACTGGCCGTTGCGATCGCCAGTGCGCTGGGATTTCACGTTGTCGTAACCGGCTTCCAGCAGGGTGCTCATGATAGGCGTCCATTTGTACATTGGGCGCACGCCCACGGTGTACCAGGTGCTGCCGTTGTTGTTGTCGCGATCGATGTCCTGGAACATGGCGACATACATCATCGCCCATTGATCGTTGAAGTCGATGGCACCGTGATCCAGCACGCGGATCATCTTGCCGTTGTTGTCGATGGTTGACCCCTGGTTACGGCCGTTGTTCTGCGAGGTCATCGAATCTGTGGCGTATTGCAGCACGAACTTGTTGTAGCCGGTCAGGATGCTCTGGGTATGTTCCGCAGTCACCAACCAACCGTCTTTGCTGGCGCCATCGGCCAGGCTGTAGCCGTCCTGCGCGTTAGCCCGACCGTAGTCCAGCCCCAGCTCCAGGGTACCGCCCGGGTTCAATTCCAGACCGGCCAGACGCACGTCGAAGGTGTCGTTGACGGTCGGACGTTGGTCCAGTTCATTATCCAGATAACCGTAAGAACCGCCGGATTCGGAGTTGCGGGTCACGGCAGCAGACAGTTTGCCGAAGCCCAGATCGATATTCTCCAGACCGGCACCCGGACCTGAGATATCCCAGTAGTAGAAGTCAATCATGTGAACATCATGACGCTGATAGAAGCGCTTACCGGCCCACATATTGGCCCCCGGCAGCCATTCGATCAGGTTTTTACCCTGCACGTTCACTTCACGGAAGCCTGGCGTCACGTCTTCCCAGTCGGAACGTTGTGAAACCGAGTAAGCCAGGTTGGTATCGAAGTAGAAGCTTTTGTCGCCCTCTTTCCACACTTCCTGACCCAGCTTCAGTTCGGCGTAGGTTTCACATTCGTTACCGAGACGGTATTTGCTGTCGGCGCCGGTGGCCTTGAAGCACTGTTGCTCACCGCCACTGCCGGTCCAGCCGATGCCGGAACGGGCATAGCCTTTAAAATCAACGGCCATGGCCTGAGTGGTGAGAACACCAGCGGCGATTGCCAGTGCCAGAGGAAGTTTGCGCAGAGTAGTCATCATTATTCTCCTGTTATACAGACTGTGATGCTTTAAACGCCCGGCTCCTGGTGCAGCCGTTTACATGCCGTACCGTCTTCACGGAACAGATGGCAGCGGTGAGGCGGCAGGCCGATGGCGAATGTTGCACCTTCTTCTACCAGCACCACGTCGTTCTGGCGGTAAACCAGGTTTTGACGAATTGCCGGGATTTGGATGTGGATTTGCGTCTCGTTGCCGAGTTGCTCCACCACCTGTACGTCACCGGTCAGCCGAACTTCAGAGGCATCACCAGGCAACAGATGCTCCGGGCGAATGCCCAGTGACATGTTCGAGCCGGCCTGCACCTGCGAGCCTTCCACCGGTAACCACACCAGTTGACTGTTAGGCAGTTCGACCTGGACCTGTTGAGGCTCTACGGCGGTCACTTTGACCGGCAGGAAATTCATTTTCGGCGATCCGATAAAGCCGGCGACAAAGCGGTTGGCTGGATAGTGGTACAGCTCCAACGGCTTGCCGATCTGGGCGACGCGCCCGGCATCCAGCACCACGATCTTGTCGGCCAGCGTCATCGCTTCGACCTGATCGTGGGTGACGTAAATCATGGTGCGCTGCAGACGCTTGTGCAGACGGGAGATCTCAATGCGCATCTGTACCCGTAGCGCGGCGTCGAGGTTGGACAGCGGCTCATCGAGCAGGAACACGTCCGGCTCTGCCACCAGCGTACGGCCGATCGCCACCCGCTGACGCTGCCCGCCGGACAGCGCTTTTGGCCGTCGGTCGAGCAGGTGAGCCAGTTGCAGCACTTCCGATACCTGATTGACCCGCTGATTGATTTCCGCTTTTTTAGCCCCGGCCAGCTTCAGGCCGAACGACATGTTGTCGGCCACCGACAGGTGCGGATACAGCGCGTAAGACTGGAATACCATGCCGATGCCGCGCTCGGACGGCGGCACCTCATTCATACGTTTATCGCCGATCATCAGCTCACCGGAGGTTATGTCCTCCAGCCCGGCGATCATGCGCAGCAGCGTCGATTTGCCGCAGCCCGATGGCCCGACAAACACCACAAACTCACCGTCATTGATCGTCAGATTGACGTCTTTGGAAATCACCGTTTCGCCGAAAGCCTTATAAACGCTGCGCAATGTGACGCTAGCCATGCGTTACTCCCCTGCTTTCGCAGTTAACATTTCGTGTAAAAATGGCGGACGCAAAACCCGCCAAAACCCATTGATGACCCTCTTGCTGTGCACCGTGCTGCCAAGCCAGTGGCAAGGTCGCCTCAGACGGTGCGGCCGCCTGAGTATAAGGCTGCAGGTTAATCAGCGCTTCAAGGCATTGATCCTGATGGGTAATAAGTAATCTAACGACACCATTACTCTGGCTGACCGCGCTCAATTCCCCCTGCTGGATCACCGCTAAACGGCGCAGCGCCAGCAAGGACTGGCAGTAACGCAAGGTGGATTGGTTGTCATACTGCTGGCGACTGATGGCCAGCGCGCGATGTTCAATCGCCACCTGCTGATACCAGTGGATCTCACCGGCGGTCACTTGCTCAGGGGCTTCATGCCAGGGCATCGGCGTTTGCGCGCCGAGCGGATCCTGCAGACCAGCGGCGTGCGGCAAGCCCAGCTCTTCCCCCTGATACAGGCAAATGGGTGCGGGCAGCATCGCCAACAGCGTCAAAAAGGCATCGGCGGAGCGCAAGTTACCCTGCCCCCAGTGGCTGACCACCCGAGGCTGGTCAGCATCACCGGTGCTCCACAGGCTTTCTGCCAACGTGGTGCGGCGAGCATTCAAAACCTCAACCAGCCTCTCCACGCTAAAGGGCACCACTTCCAGCGCCAGTGGGCTGCGCAAATATTGTTGCGGTGCCGCGGCGCGACGAATGTGGTTTGGCCCGTCGCAGTACCACAGGGCCAACCCCTGGGCAACGACCGCCGCTTCCTCCTGGGCCGCCAACACCTGTGGCAACACCAGGCCGTCAATCGACAGCGTGCTCAGGTAGGGCAAGGCCGCAATCATGCCGTGGGTGTCGCCCACTCCATCCCCGTTTCCATCACGGAAACTGACCGGATGGATCCGATACAGGGTGGGTTGAGTGGCGGTAGGCATTGGCGACATAAATCCGGTTCCCTGCTGCTCGTGGCGATAAAAATCAATGTGGCCGATAGTGCGGCAAACCCCACAAAGGGTAATCATCCGTAACAGGATTTTTCATGGGGGAGGAGATGGGAGGATGAGGGAACGACCGCGGCGATGAGAAGTTCCACGCTTAAGACAAATCTGTGATCTGCCTGGCAAAAATCGTCCCCCTATTTTGTGTCTGACGCCACAGAATAGAGAGCAATGTTAACTGGATCACACTACGCAGGCATGGGGCGTAGAGGGGGGGAGGATGAGAATGTGTCGCTTTGTGACCCACTATTACCGCGAAACCTCTCTCCTTGATTAACGTGCCCATAAAAAAGAAGGATTGGATTATGACTCGCAGCTTTACCACCGCCCGCACACTGGTGCTTTCGGCTCTGACCACGTTGGTGCTTTCTTCTTCCGCCTTCGCCAAGATCGAGGAAGGGAAACTGGTTATCTGGATCAACGGCGATAAGGGCTATAACGGCCTGGCCGAGGTCGGCAAAAAATTTGAGAAAGACACCGGTATCAAAGTCACCATCGAGCACCCGGATAAGCTGGAAGAGAAATACCCGCAGGTTGCCGCCACCGGCGACGGCCCGGATATTATCTTCTGGGCCCATGACCGCTTTGGCGGCTACGCGCAGTCGGGCCTGCTGGCCGAAATCCATCCTTCCAAAGCCTTCCAGGACAAACTGTTCCCATTCACCTGGGACGCGGTGCGCTACGACGGCAAGCTGATCGGCTACCCGATCGCGGTGGAAGCGCTGTCGCTGATTTATAACAAAGACCTGATCAAACAGGCGCCAAAAACCTGGGAAGAGATCCCGGCGCTGGACAAAGAGCTGCGCGCCAAAGGCAAGAGCGCCATCATGTGGAACCTGCAAGAACCCTACTTCACCTGGCCGATTATCGCTGCCGACGGCGGTTATGCCTTCAAGTATGAGAACGGCAAGTACAACATCAAGGACGTAGGCGTGGCCAATACCGGTTCACAGGCAGGCCTGCAGTTCATCGTCGATCTGGTGAAAAACAAACACATCAACGCCGATACCGATTACTCGATTGCCGAAGCCGCGTTCAATAAAGGCCAGACCGCGATGACCATCAATGGCCCATGGGCCTGGTCAAACATCGAACAAAGCAAAATCAACTACGGCGTGACCCTGCTGCCAACCTTTAAAGGCAAGCCTTCCAAACCTTTCGTCGGCGTACTGACCGCAGGGATCAACGCAGCCAGCCCGAACAAAGAGCTGGCGACCGAATTCCTGGAAAACTACCTGCTAACCAACGAAGGGCTGGCGGACGTCAACAAGGACAAACCACTGGGCGCTGTAGCACTGAAGTCCTATCAGGAACAACTGGCGAAAGATCCGAAGATTGCCGCCACCATGGAAAACTCACAGAACGGCGAAATCATGCCGAATATCCCGCAGATGAGCGCCTTCTGGTATGCCGAGCGCAGTGCGGTGATCAACGCCGTCAGCGGCCGCCAGACGGTGAAAGCCGCGCTGGATGACGTACAGACCCGTATCACCAAGTAACACACTATGTTGTGCGGGGTGCAGACAGGCACCCCGCTGTGGCTTCACAGAAAGGAACGCCCTATGCAATTAGCTCACGCCGGTTCACCTGCGCGCAAAAAGTCGAAGTGGTGGCAGAGTGACATACTGAAATGGCTGGTTATCGGCCTGTTCAGCCTGGTTACCTGCTATCTGATTGTGTTGATGTATGCACAGGGTGAATACCTGTTTGCCATTCTGACGCTGATTCTGGTCAGCGCCGGGCTTTACGTCTTCGCTAACCGCCGCGCTTATGCCTGGCGCTACGTTTATCCTGGCATCGCCGGCATGGGGCTGTTTGTCCTGTTTCCGCTGATTTGCACTATCGCCATCGCCTTTACCAACTACAGCAGCACCAATCAGCTCACCTTTGAGCGCGCCCAGTCGGTGCTGATGCAACGTCAATTCCAGACCGGCAAGACCTTTATCTTCGGCCTGTATCCGGCGGAAAACCAACGCTGGCGTCTGCAGTTAACCCACCCGGACAACGGCCAGCAGCTGATTTCCCAGCCTTTCAGCTTTGATGCCAACGCACCGCAAACGCTAAAACTGGTCGAAGAAAGCGCCGAACCGGCAGGCGAGCGCGCCACGCTGCGGGTGATCACTCAAAACCGTCAGGCACTGAGCCAACTGGTGGCACAATTACCGGACGGCGGTGAGCTGCGCATGAGTTCCCTGCGCCAGTTTTCCGGTACCAGTCCACTTTACGCACTGGATAAGGACAGCAATGCGCTGACCGACCAACAGACCCATATTCAATACCGGCCGAACCCGGAGATTGGCTTTTATCAGGCGGTGAACGCCGACGGCAACTGGGCAAAAGAGACCCTTAGCCCCGGCTATACCGTCACCATTGGCGGGAAAAACTTCCTGCGTGTGTTGCAGGACGAAGGCATCAAGAAGCCGTTCGTGTCGATCTTTATCTGGACCATCGTGTTCTCGGTGATGACCGTGATCCTCACCGTGGCGGTAGGCATGGTGCTGGCCTGCGTGGTGCAGTGGGAAGCGCTGAAAGGCAAAGCAATCTATCGCGTGATGCTGATACTGCCCTACGCGGTGCCGTCGTTTATTTCGATTCTGATTTTCAAGGGGTTGTTCAACCAAAGCTTCGGTGAAATCAACATGATGCTCAGCCATCTGTTCGGTATCAAACCGGCCTGGTTCAGCGACCCTGTCACCGCCAAAAGCATGATTTTGATCGTCAATACCTGGCTGGGTTATCCGTACATGATGATCCTGTGCATGGGGCTGCTGAAGGCGATCCCGGACGACCTTTACGAGGCTTCGGCGATGGACGGTGCCACCCCGATGCAGAACTTTTTCCGCATCACTCTGCCGCTGCTGATTAAACCGCTGACGCCGCTGATGATCGCCAGTTTCGCCTTCAACTTTAATAACTTCGTGCTGATCCAACTGTTGACCAACGGCGGGCCGGACATGATCGGTACCACCACGCCGGCCGGTTATACCGACCTGCTGGTCAGCTACACCTACCGCATCGCCTTCGAAGGCGGCGGCGGACAGGACTTCGGGCTGGCGGCGGCAATTGCCACGCTGATCTTCCTGCTGGTGGGCGCCCTGGCGATCCTGAATCTGAAAGCCAGCAAGATGAACTTCGACTAGGGAGAAAAATAATGGCTATGGTCCAACCCAAATCCCAGCGTCTGCGCCTGTGGATAACCCATGCACTGATGCTGTGCTTTATCGCCCTGATCATGTTCCCGCTGCTGATGGTCGTCACTATCTCGCTGCGCTCTGGCAACTTCGCCACCGGCAGCCTGATACCGGAACAAATTTCCTGGGATCACTGGCGGTTGGCGCTCGGCATGAGCGTGACGCACGCCGATGGCAGCGTCACCCCACCGCCGTTCCCGGTCCTGCTGTGGCTGTGGAACTCGATCAAGATCGCGGTGATCACCGCCATCGGCATCGTCACGCTGTCTACCACCTGTGCCTATGCCTTTGCCCGCATGCGTTTTCGCGGTAAAAGCACCCTGCTGAAAAGCATGCTGATTTTCCAGATGTTCCCGGCGGTACTGTCGCTGGTGGCGCTGTATGCGTTGTTTGATCGTCTGGGCCAATACATTCCGTTTATCGGTTTGAACACCCACGGCGGGGTCATTTTCGCCTATATGGGCGGCATCGCGCTGCACGTCTGGACCATCAAGGGCTATTTCGAAACCATCGATAATTCGCTGGAAGAAGCGGCGGCACTGGACGGGGCCAGCCCGTGGCAAGCCTTCCGCCTGGTGCTGCTGCCGCTGTCGGTGCCGATTCTGGCGGTGGTGTTTATTCTGTCGTTCATCGCCGCCATCACCGAGGTGCCGGTGGCCTCACTGCTGTTGCGCGACGTCAACAGCTATACGCTGGCGGTTGGGATGCAGCAATATCTGAACCCGCAGAACTATTTGTGGGGCGACTTTGCCGCTGCGGCGGTGCTGTCAGCGATTCCGATTACCGCCGTCTTCCTGCTGGCGCAGCGCTGGCTGGTCGGTGGCCTGACGGCCGGTGGGGTGAAAGGTTAGTTTTGTGCCACTGCAATACACTTGATGTACTTCAGTTCTTTCCGATCAATACCTGTGTCTTCGGCGGCCCCTACAGGCCGCCATTTTTATCCCTATTTACTCTCGTTTTAAACGGTCGGTATTAGCCAGATAAAGCGTCACCACCAGCAACAATATCGCGGCAGAATAAATTAACGTGTCTATTGGGTTTTCATGATCCACTATGATCAAACGAATAATCGCGGTGATGCCGATATAAATAAAGTAGCGCAGCGGGAAGTGATAACCCGATTCAAAATACTTCACAATCAAGGCGATAAACTCAAAGTAGAGGAAGTAAATCACAATCCCTTCAATCAGCAAATAGGACGTCGATTCCTCGTTGTTTACAAATAAGACTTTCGCCAAATGAATGGTTTCTTTCACCAAAAAGACGATCAGGATCGCCGCCAGCAGCAACAGCCCCACGTTCAACACCCGTTGCAACCCTTTGGCGATCATCACCGAACGAGAGGTTTTTGCCATAAATATTCCCCATCAATACCACTGTAGTTATTCGCGCATCCTAACATAGGCATTATCTTAAAAATTAACATCTGCGCAGGGTCTAAAAAAAACAAACACTATTCAATCAGTTACACTTTAATGTTTCATAGGGATATATTTGTAGCAAATTGAAATGTCCACTATGATGGGTCATAGATCTTTACATAAAACAAACAACTCGAATTAACAAGGGAATATTTATGCGCGCTAAACTTAACGGACTGGTCGCCGCAGGCCTGTTTACCTGTGCATTGAGCGGCCATGCCAGCGGATTGGTAACCCCTGATAATGACCTGCGTAATGACCTCGCCTGGCTGTCCGACCGTGGCGTCATCAACGTCAGCCTGTCCACCTGGCCACTGAGCCAGGAAGAAATCAGCTCCGTAATTTCACAGGCCAAACCGGTAACCAATACCGAGAAAAACGTTCTCGACCGCGTTCAACGCCGCGTCGGTGACTTAAAAGCCAATATTCGCGTCAGCGGCTACGCTGCCACCGACAAACCGGGCACGCCACAGGGCTTCGGCCAGAACCAATATGCTGACCAAAGCCTGACTATCGGTGCCGGTGCCAACGGCGAGTTCTGGGACGTGCGCGTTCAGGGTTCGGTCGAGGGCGATCAACGCGTCAGCGACGGTTCCAAATTCAACCTAAACGGCTCCTATGGTGCAGTGAAAATCTGGAACCAATGGTTGTCCTTCGGCGAGGTTTCCCAGTGGTGGGGACCGGGCTATGACGGCAGCCTGATTCGTTCCGACGCCGCACGCCCGGTTGCCGGTTTTATGCTGCAACGTGCCGATCAATCACCGTTTGAAACCCCTTGGCTGTCGTGGATTGGCCGTTGGCAGTACCAGCTGACCGCCGGCCAATTGTCACAGTACTCTTCAGTACCTCACACCAAACTGATCGGTGGTCGTTTTACCATGATGCCGACCAACTTCCTCGAGCTGGGCGCTTCGCGCATCATGCAGTGGGGCGGTGAAGGTCGTCCGCAGTCCTGGAGCTCCTTCTGGGATGCGTTTTCAGGCAATGACAACGATGACTCCGGCCAGGGCAACGATCCGGGCAACCAGCTTGCCGGTTTCGACTTCAAGCTGAAAATGCAGCCACTGATTGGCCTGCCGGTCAGTTTGTACGGTCAGTTGGTGGGCGAAGATGAAGCCGGCATGCTGCCGTCGCAAAACACCTACCTGCTGGGTCTGGAAGGTCACCCGGAATGGGGCCCAACTACCATCAACTGGTATATTGAAGGTGCTGATACACGCGCCGACATGAACCGCAAAAACTATGTTTACACTCATTACACTTACAAAGGCGGCTACTACCAGCAAGGCTACCCGCTGGGTCATGCCATGGGCGGCGACGGGCAAATGCTGTCCGGCCGTGTAGAGCTGGTGCTGGACGACAGCCAACGCTGGAGCACCCGTTTGGTGTACGCCAAAGTGAACCCGAATAGCCAGTCAATCAACCAGGCGTTCCCGAAATCTGACACGCTGAAAGGCATTCAGCTCGGCTGGGGTTACACCCTTCCTTCCCAGGTCAAATTCGATACCAGCCTGTGGTACACCGATAACAACGCCAGCACCGCCGATGACGTGGGCGCAGGCATCAGTTTCGAAGTGCCAATCAATCTGTAATCGTTCAGATGTAAAAAAACCCGCCGCGGCGGGTTTTTTATTGGCATCAATTCAGGCGGTAATTAACGCCATTCTTTAAAGCGGTTGATCAGCGCATTGGTTGAACTATCATGGCTGCTGACCGCTTCGTCACCCGCCAGTTCCGGCAGGATGCGGTTTGCCAGCTGCTTGCCCAGCTCCACGCCCCATTGGTCGAAGGTGAAGATGTTCAGGATCGCGCCCTGGGTGAAGATCTTGTGTTCATACAGGGCAATCAGGCTGCCCAGGCTGAACGGGGTGATCTCACGCAGCAGGATGGAGTTGGTCGGGCGGTTGCCTTCAAACACCTTGAACGGCGCCACGTGCTTGACCTCTTCCGGCGTTTTACCCTGTGCGGCAAACTCGGCCTCTACCACTTCCAGCGATTTACCGAACGCCAGCGCTTCGGTCTGCGCGAAGAAGTTCGACAGCAGTTTGGCGTGGTGGTCGCTCAGCGGGTTGTGGCTGATGGCCGGTGCGATAAAGTCGCAAGGCACCAGTTTGGTCCCCTGATGGATCAACTGGTAAAACGCATGCTGACCGTTGGTGCCTGGCTCGCCCCAGATGATTGGGCCGGTCTGGTAATCCACCGGGTTGCCGTTGCGATCGACATACTTACCGTTGGATTCCATGTTGCCCTGCTGGAAGTAAGCAGCAAAACGGTGCATGTACTGGTCGTAAGGCAGGATAGCTTCGGTTTCTGCACCGAAGAAATTGTTGTACCAGATGCCGATCAGCGCCAGCAGCACCGGCAGGTTTTTCTCTGCCGGAGTTTGTGCGAAGTGTTGGTCCATCGCATGCGCCCCACTCAGCAGCTGTTCGAAGTTATCAAAGCCCAGCGACAAGGCAATCGACAGACCAATCGCCGACCACAGGGAATAACGACCGCCGACCCAGTCCCAGAATTCGAACATGTTGGCGGTATCAATACCGAACTCGCCCACCGCCTTGCCGTTGGTCGACAACGCAGCAAAGTGTTTCGCCACGTGTTTTTGGTCACCGGCAGTGCTCAGGAACCAGTCGCGCGCGCTGTGGGCGTTGGTCATGGTTTCCTGAGTAGTGAAGGTTTTGGACGCCACCAGGAACAGGGTGGTTTCCGGGTTCAGTGGCTGCAGCGTTTCGGCGATATGGGTGCCGTCAACGTTGGAGACAAAATGCATATTCAGGTGGTTTTTGTAAGGGCGCAGCGCCTCGGTCGCCATATAAGGGCCGAGATCAGAACCGCCGATACCGATGTTCACCACGTCGGTAATGGCTTTGCCGGTGTAACCTTTCCAGTCACCGCCAATCACGCGGTCGCAGAACTGTTTCATTTTGGCCAGCACCGCGTTCACTTCCGGCATCACGTCTTTGCCGTCCACGATAATTGGGGTATTGCTGCGGTTGCGCAGGGCAACGTGCAGCACCGCACGGTCTTCGGTACGGTTGATTTTCTCACCGGCAAACATGGATTTGATCGCGCTTTGCAGATCGGTTTCTTTCGCCAGTGCCTGCAGCTTCTCCAGGGTCTCCGCGCTAATGCGGTTTTTAGAGTAGTCCACCAGCATCTGATCGTTGAAGGTGGCAGAGAACTTGGAGAAACGCTCTTTGTCCTGAGCAAACAGATCGCTGATCTGTACATCTTTCATCTGTTCGAAATGTTGCTGCAGGGCTTGCCAAGCAGCGGTTTGACTAGGATTGATATTTTTCATAGCAACACTCTTAGGCTTGAGAATAAAGATGACGTGGTTGTCCGATTGTAGCCTGTTCGACTGTGATTATGATCTCTTTTCTTGCGATAGGCGCTAACTGTCAAACGCCGCCGCATCGTTTCAGCTCTTCCCCTATACTTTTGGATAACAGCCTGTTATCAGGGTTAGTTAACTGTCACTAAACTGTGTCAGGTTATCACCACGTCATTGACGTAATTAGGCTAAGGATGCGCGGCCAATCAGGCTGCGGTTTGAAACACGAAGGACATGACTATGGAATTATCTGCCCCGTTGATGTTGGTGGTTATTGGATTGAGTTCGCTGCTGGCGCAGTGGCTGGCCTGGCTGTTACGCCTGCCGGCCATTCTGCCGCTGCTGGTGTTTGGCGTGGTACTGGGCCCGGTGGTGCATTGGGTCCAGCCGGACGCGCTGTTTGGCGATTTGCTGTTCCCGCTGGTGTCGCTGTCGGTCGCCATTATTCTGTTCGAAGGCGCGCTGACGCTGCGGGTCGAGGAAATTCGTGGCCTGGGTGGCGTAGTGCGCAACCTGGTAACCATCGGCATGCTGATGACCTTCCTGGTGATCGGCGTGGCCTGCTGGTGGCTGCTGGACTTTCCGCCCGAACTGGCGGCGCTGATCGGTGCGGTAACGGTGGTCACCGGCCCGACGGTGATCGCCCCGCTGATGCGGGTGGTGCGACCCAACGCCAATATCAACCAGGTGCTGCGCTGGGAAGGGATAGTGATCGACCCGGTCGGCGCTATCTTCACCCTGCTGGTGTTTGAATTTATCGTACTGAAACAGCATTCGGAATCTTACACCCACCTGTTCTACACCCTGGGTATTACCGCCGCCGTCGGTCTGGTGGCCGGCGCACTGTTCGGTTACCTGCTGGGCGTGGCGCTACGTCGTGTCTGGCTACCGGGCTACCTGCAAAACCTGGCGGTGCTGGCAATTATGCTCACCGCTTTTGGCCTGTCCAACGCCATTGCCGACGAGTCCGGCCTGCTGACCGTCACGGTGATGGGCATTTGGCTAGCCAATATGCGCGATGTCGATACCAGCGACATCCTGGCATTTAAAGAAGAGCTGTCGGCGATCCTGATTTCGGCGCTGTTTATCATTTTGGCGGCACGGCTTGATATCCAGGCGTTGTGGAATATGGGCTGGCCGCTGCTGGGCCTGCTGCTGGTGGTGCAGTTTATTGCAAGGCCGCTGTGTATTGCAGTGTCGACCTGGCGCTCCTCCCTGCACTGGCGCGATCGGCTGCTACTGTGCTGGATTTCGCCACGCGGTATCGTTGCTGCGGCGGTCAGTTCACTGTTCGCCCTGACCTTGCAACGCAGCGGTTATCCAGGAGCCGATCGCCTGGTGACCGTGGTGTTCGCCGTGATCATCGGTACCGTGGTGCTGCAAAGCCTGACCAGCAGCATGATGGCACGCTGGTTGCGGGTACAGCAGCAAAAACCACGCGGCGTGCTGATCGTCGGCGCCAACAGCGTGGCGCGCATGCTGGCGCAGGCGTTGATAAAAATGAATATCCCGGTGATCGTCACCGACAGCAGTTGGGAGTATTACCGCCAGGCGCGTATGGACGGCATCCCCGCCTATTATGGCCATGCTTACTCCGAACATGCCGAGAACTACCTCGATCTCAGCGATACCGCGCAGGTGCTGGCGCTGTCGCCCAACCGCCATCAGAATGCGCTGGCGGTCTATCACTTTGGCCATATTTTTGGCGACGGGCAGGTGTTCGCCATCCGCTCCGGTGCCCCGCTGAAAGGCCGCGGCAACAGTGGTGAAAGCTCACGCTTTCGTCGGCATGAGGTTTTATTTAATCAAGAAGCCACTTATGGCCGCTTAAGCAGTCTGATCGCCCAGGGGGCGACCATCAAGGCCACCAAGCTGAACGAGAACTTTGGCTGGCTGGAATATCTTGAGAAACATCAGGGTGTTATTCCGCTATTCAGTCAGCGCGAGGACGGCACTTTGCAGCCGATCGGTACCGGTTTCGTCCCGGCGATGCCCTGTACGCTGATTGCACTGGTACAAGATGAAAATCCCTCAACGTCCGGACGTTGACAGCAGCACGATTACCGGCTATTCCTAACAGCCTACTTGCGCACCCGGTGCGCAAGCCAGAAGAGGTGCGTCGCCCAGGTAGAGTGTCAGAGGAGCCGTTGTCCAATGACGGCGCTTGAGGGGGAGCGACGCCGAGGTAAGGTGATGTGCGGCATTCATCGTATCGACTACAGGGGCTGAATCCCCTGAGTTGTCACCAGGGATTGTCCGTAGGGGCAATCAGCAAGGTGGGGCGCTTCTGGGTGTATCGTAGCGTTAACCTCTACGTCTGCCCCCTGCTTATCGCTCCTCCCTTGTGCCAAGGCTATGAAAAAAGCGCTCTCTGAGTAGAGCCACCCTGACACGAGGTTTTTACATGAACCAAGCAGCACCCCAGAATTCCACCGTTGTCGCCAAATTCGGCGGCACCAGCGTTGCTGACTATGAAGCCATGAACCGCAGCGCCGACGTCGTACTCGCCAATCCGGACGTACGCCTGGTGGTCTTGTCCGCTTCTGCGGGCGTCACCAACCTGTTGGTGGCTCTGGCCGAAGGCAGCGATGCCGACAAACGCCATTTCCAGCTCGATGAAATCCGTCGCATCCAATACGCTATCCTTGATCGTCTCGACAATCCGGCGGTTGTCCGCGAAGAAATCGACCGCATGCTGGAAAACATCGCCATGCTGTCCGAAGCGGCGTCGCTGGCAAACTCGGCGGCACTGACCGACGAACTGGTCAGCCATGGCGAACTGATGTCTACCCTGCTGTTTGTGGAGATCCTGCGCGCTCGCCAGGTGCAGGCGGAATGGTTTGACGTGCGTAAAGTGATGCACACCGATGACCACTTCGGGCGTGCCACACCGGACACCGCAGCGCTGAGCCAATTAGCCCAATCGCTGCTCAAACCGCGCCTGCAAGAAGCGCTGGTGGTGACCCAGGGCTTTATCGGCAGCGAGCCGAAAGGCCGCACCACCACGCTGGGCCGCGGCGGCAGCGATTACACCGCCGCGCTGCTGGGCGAAGCGCTGAGCGTCAGCCGGGTGGATATCTGGACCGACGTGCCGGGCATCTACACCACCGATCCGCGCGTGGTTCCGGCGGCGAAACGCATTGATAAAATTACCTTCGAAGAAGCGGCAGAAATGGCGACCTTCGGTGCGAAAGTATTGCACCCGGCGACCCTGTTACCGGCGGTGCGCTGCGATATTCCGGTGTTTGTCGGTTCAAGCAAGGATCCGGCCGCCGGGGGGACCCTGGTGTGTAATACCACCGAGAATCCGCCGCTGTTCCGCGCACTGGCACTGCGCCGCAAGCAAACCCTGCTGACACTGCACAGCCTCAACATGCTGCACGCACGCGGTTTCCTGGCCGAAGTGTTCAACACTCTGGCGCGCCATAATGTCTCGGTGGATCTGATCACCACTTCCGAAGTCAGTATCGCGCTGACCATGGACACTACCGGCTCTACCAACACCGGTGGCAGCCCGCTGACCACCTCGTTGCTGACCGATCTTTCATCACTGTGTCGGGTGGAAGTGGAGGAAAACCTGGCGCTGGTGGCGTTGATTGGCAACAAACTTTCCCAGGCCTGCGGCGTGGGCAAAGAAGTGTTTGGCGTGCTCGACCCGTTCAATATCCGCATGATTTGCTACGGTGCCAGCAGCTATAACCTGTGCTTCCTGGTGCCCGGTAACGACGCCGAGCAAGTGGTACGCACCCTGCATCACAATCTGTTCGAATAAACTATTATCATCCCTTGCGGGCGCAGCATGCTGCGCCCCTACATCTAAAAAATCAGTTCATAACCGTAGGGGTTCAGTCCGCTGAACTCGCAAAAAAACACAACTCCATCCCATCGTTCTATTTGGCTAAGGAAAACCTCATTCATGCTGGCAAAATTTACCCGATTATTCCCCCTGTGGGCGGTGCTGCTCGCCGTCGCCGCCTACTTCACGCCCACCAGCTTTACCGGAATCGGCCCCTACGTCAGCCCGCTGTTGATGTTGATCATGTTCGCCATGGGCGTCACGCTGCGGCTGGATGACTTCAAGCGCGTGCTGTCCCGGCCTGGCCCGGTAGCCGCCGGGATCTTTCTGCATTATCTGATCATGCCGCTGGCGGCCTGGCTGCTGGCGATGCTGTTCCACATGCCGCCGGACCTTTCCGCCGGTATGGTGCTGGTCGGCAGCGTGGCCAGCGGCACGGCTTCCAACGTCATGATCTATCTGGCAAAGGGCGACGTGGCACTGTCAGTGACCATCTCGGCAGTTTCCACACTGGTGGGCGTGTTCGCCACGCCGCTGCTGACCCGCTTATACGTTGATACCGAGATCAGCGTCGATGTGATGGGCATGCTGCTGAGCATTCTGCAGATCGTGGTGATCCCGATTGGTCTGGGGTTGATCGTCCATCACACCTTTACCAAAGCCGTTAAACGCATTGAGCCTATTCTGCCGGCGCTGTCGATGGTGTGTATTTTGGCGATCATCAGTGCCGTAGTGGCAGGCAGCCAAAGCCATATCGCCTCGGTCGGGCTGGTGGTGATCATCGCGGTGATCCTGCATAACGCCATCGGGCTGCTGAGCGGTTACTGGGGCGGCAAGCTGTTTGGCTTTGACGAGTCCACCTGCCGTACGCTGGCGATTGAAGTCGGCATGCAGAACTCCGGGCTGGCGGCAACGCTGGGCAAAATCTACTTCTCACCGCTGGCCGCGCTGCCGGGTGCGCTGTTCTCGGTGTGGCATAACCTGTCCGGTTCACTGCTGGCGGGTTACTGGTCCGGTCGGCCGACCGACAAAAAGTAATTTCACTCTGGGGCGCAAAATAACTGCGCCCCACCCCTTCTGCGAAATTTCGTATTTCCCACTGGTCGGATTGTCAGAATTACCCCCAGCCTCTATTATCCCCAGACAAAATAAAAATTCAGATTCTTCCCATCCGTGCCGATAAAGTTTAAATAACGGACAGGTTAATTACTTTTTTTAGTTAATTAACTAAAGGAATCAGAAAATTAAAACAAGCAGCCTAATTATTATTTAGATAAATACCCACCGTCTTAATTTGCCTGCGGCAAATCGAGATATCACGCAATGTGCTTGTCGCTCGCTGTTTCGGGCCGGCCTCTGGCCGTCCGTTTCTTGACCTCATGGATTGAGCAGGCCACCCCGCTGGCTTCTCATAATGGATTAAAATGATTAAAAAAACCGTCGCACTGGCGTTGCTGTTCAGCACCGCACTCCCCGCCGCTACCCTGCCGGAAATGGAGCATTTTTCGCCGATGGGCGAATCACGCCGCGCCCTGCAAGACGGCACGCGTGAAGTGAATCAACAGATAGAACAACGCCGCTACCGACAGCTTAAACAGCAGCAATTACTGGCAGAACCCGAGCCTGCGCCCCCGGCATTACCGCGTTCGGCCCAGTGCCTGCCCATCGATGGCGTATATCTGCAAGGCATTACCCTGCTGTCGGCGAAAGATTTGGCGGCGCTCAGCGCACTGCCACCACGTTGCATCAGCAGTAATGACATCAACCGCCTGGCGCGCGAATTAACCCGTTTATATCTTGATAAAGGCTATATCACCGCCCGCGTACAGTTTATTCGCCCTAATGCCGAGGGGGAATTAGGGCTGCGGGTGACCGAAGGATTTATCGAGAAAATAGAAGGTGGCGATCGTTGGGTTAACAGCCAATTATTATTCCCCGGACTGGAAGGTAAGCCGCTGAAATTAACTCAGCTCGATCAGGGATTGGATCAGGCCAATCGTTTGCAATCGAACAAAACCCGTCTGGATATATTGCCTGGCAGCCAAACCGGTGGCTCCATTATTCGCTTGCACAACCAACATGCCAAACCCTGGTTGCTGTCTGCCACCCTGGACAATTATGGCCAAAAAAATACCGGCCAGTGGTTAGCGCGCAGCACGGCAACGCTGGACAGTCCATTCGGCCTGTCGGACTTTGTCAGTCTGAACGTCGCCGGCACGCTGAAAGACCCATCGCAGCGCTACAACCGCGCCTATACCCTGCTCTATTCCCTGCCCTACGGCGCCTTTACCTTCAGCGGCTTTGCCAGCTATTCGCAATACATGAACCGCCAGCAGTTGGTGTTCAACAGCTATAAGCTGCACGGCCAGACCCAGCAGTACGGCCTGCGCGGCGACTATGTGTTTTACCGCGATCGCGATCAAATCAACGCCCTGAGCGGTCAGCTAACCCATAAGCGCATCAACAACTATTTCGACACCGTGCGTATCGGCCTCGGCAGCCCGACGCTCAGCCTGTTCGAACTGGGCGTTAACCACCTGCAGATCCTGCCTGGCGGGCTTGTCAGCGCCAACCTCAGCGTAGAACAAGGATTGCCGTGGTTTGGGGCCGACAGCCACGGCGGTGCCGGGCTGCCCGATGCCCAATTCACCAAGGGCAAGCTGTTTGCCAACCTCAACCAACGTTTCACCCTGGCCGGTTCCAGCTACCAGCTCAGTAACCTGCTTTACGGGCAATACAGCCGCGATCGCCTGCCCGGCGTGGAATGGCTCAGCCTGACCGACCGCAGCGCGATCCGCGGTTTCAGCCGCAGCACGCTGTCCGGCGATAACGGCTGGTATTTGCAAAATACCCTGTCCCGCAGCTTCAACCTGGGCCAAAGCATCCTCACCCCGCGCATTGGTGGCGATGTCGGCCGGGTGCTGCCGCGTGACAATCGGCCTTCGGGCTGGCAAAGCAGCGCAGGTCTGAGTGCCGGCGCCACTCTGCGTTACCAGCGGGCGTCGCTCGACGTCGAAGCCAGCCGTGGCTGGCTACTGTCCAGTCACGCCATGCCCGACGATCCCGTCCAGGTACTGGCGCGCTTTTCGTACACCTTTTAGTCAGCGTTTTCTTGCACTACCACAGCGATATATGGAGATACATGGATGAAAAATAATAACTTCAGGCTTTCGGCGGCGGGTAAGTTGGCCGCTTCACTGGCGATCATTCTCGCCTCGCTCGGCAGCGGTTACGCCGCTGAGATCGTGGCGGCCAACGGTGCTAACGGACCCGGTGTTACCACTGCCGGTAACGGTGCGCAGGTGGTGAATATCGTGACCCCGAATGACCACGGGCTGTCGCATAACCAATATCAGGATTTCAACGTCAACCAGCCAGGCGCGGTGCTGAATAACTCACTCAACGCCGGGCAGTCTCAGTTGGCCGGGCAGTTGGGTGCCAACCCGAACCTGAACAATCAGGCGGCCAGCGTGATCCTCAACGAAGTGATCAGCCGCAATCCATCACTGTTGCTCGGCCAGCAGGAAATCTTCGGCATGGCGGCCGACTACGTGCTGGCCAACCCGAACGGCATTAGCTGTAACGGCTGCGGTTTTATCAATACCAGCCGTTCATCACTGGTGGTGGGCAACCCGCTGGTGGAAAACGGCATGCTGCAGGGCTACAGCACGCTGGGTAATCGCAACACCCTGAGCCTGGATGGCAAACTCAACGCCGCTGGCGTGCTGGATTTGATCGCACCGAGAATCACCAGCTACGGCGAGGTGATCGTCAACCCGGTCTACGATCAGAAAAGCAACAAAAGTGTCTCAGATATCAATGCCATCAGCGGCAACAACCGCGTATCGCGCGATGCAAAGGTGCTCAGCAGCGAGCAACCTGAGATCACATACTGGGAGCAGTTCTTCGGCACAACGGACAGCTACTATCTTGGCAGCATGCAGGCAGGCCGCATCAATATCGTCCATACCCGAACCGGCAGCGGTGTGAGGCTGGCGGGCCAACTGCAGGGCAGCGAAGAGATCCGGGTGAAAGCCCACAACATCAGTACCCAAAGCAAGGTCAGTAACTACGACACCAGCCGCACCAGCGGTGATAACTACCAAAACTATCGCGGCGGTATTTACATCAGCGGCTACAACAACAGCCAACGACTGACCCGCACTGAGCTGAAAGGTAAAAACATCAGCCTGCTGGCCGATAACAGCAACCACCTGAGCGCCGTCGATATTCAGGGTGAAGAGATCCGCTTGCAAGGTGCCAGCCTGACGCTCGACGGTCAGAAACTGAAACAGGCTCAGGGCGACACCGACAACCAATGGTTCTACTCCTGGAAGTACAACGTCAGCCGTGATAATGAACAGCATCAGCAGATCGGCAGCACCATCAGCGCCACAAAGAATGCCACGCTGACCGCCACCAAACAGGATGTGAAGCTGCTTGGCACCACGATCACGGCGGGCGACACGTTGAAAATCGAGGCCAAGCGCGACGTGCAGCTCAGCGGGCTGGTCGAGAAGGATAAATCCAGCGAACGCGGTAATCAGCGCAACCATACCTCCAGCCTGCGCACCGGCAGTTGGTACAACAGCCAGGAGACCGAAAGCCTGAAGGCCAGCGATTTGTATAGCGGCGGCGATCTGACGCTCACGGCCGGCAACAATCTGCAGGCCCAGGGGGCCAAAGTCCATGCGGGGCGTAACCTGACGGTCGACGCCAAGGACCAGATCAATATCAACGTGCAAAAAACCGCCAATGCGAAGACCGTCCGCGACAATAAAACTTCATGGGGCGGGATTGGCGGCGGTAACAACAAGGACAACAGCAACCTTCGCGAGATCAGCAACGCCTCCGAACTGACAGCCGACGGCATTTTGCGGCTGAACGGGCAGCAGGGCGTCACCATTACCGGCAGCAAGGTGAAAGGCAAACAGGGGGGGTTTGTCGAAGCCAGTGAAGGTGGCCTGCGGATCGACAACGCGCTCAGTACCAACGTCGACAAGGTCAATGCCCGCACCGGCACTGCCTTTAACATCACCAGCAGTTCGCAAAAATCCAACAACAGTTACCAACAGTCCACCGCCAGTGAGCTGGTTTCCGACACCAACCTGCAGTTGGTCAGTAAAAAGGATACCGACGTGGTGGGCAGCAAGGTGACCAGCGTCGGCAAGCTGGACATCAATGCCGGTGGCAATATCAACGTCAGCGCCGCAGAGCAGCAGCAACGCATTGATGAGCAGAAAACCGCGCTGACTGTCAACAGTTATGCCAAAGAGCAAGGTGATAAGCAATACCGCGCCGGCCTACGAATTGAACATACCAGCGACAGCGAGAAAACCACCCGCAGCGAGCAACAGTCTTCGATGCTCAGTGGCGGCAGCGTAGCGTTGAAAGCGGATAAAGACGTGACTTTCACCGGTTCCAAACTGACGACCACTAAGGGTGATGCCAGCGTCAGCGGCGACAACGTCTCCTTCCTGGCGGCGGAAAACAAAACTACCAGCGACACCGAGAAAACCAAAATTGGCGGCGGTTTTTATTACACCGGTGGCATAGATAAAGTCGGTTCCGGTATCGAAGGCGGTTACGAGAACAGCAAAACACACTCGGAAAGCCGCAAGGCTGTGACTTCGGGCAGCGACATTGCCGGCAATCTGACCATTAACGCCAAGGACAAGCTGACCCAGCAAGGTGCCCAGCACCAGGTGGGCGGTAAATATCAGGAAAATGCCGACAGCGTCGCCCATCTGGCCGCTATCGACAGCGAAAGCAGCCACACCCGCAAAACCGACGTCGGCGTGGATATCGGTGCCAACATTGATTACAGCGCCGTCACCCGCCCGGTTGAGCGCGCGGTAGGGAAAGCCGCGAAGCTGGACGCCAACGGTGTAATTAACGAGATCGGCGGCATCGGCGCACCTAATGTCGGGCTGGATATCAGCGCCAATGGCGGCAGTAGCGAAAAGCGCAGCCGCAGCTCGCAGGCCGTGGTCAGCACCATTACCGCCGGGGATATTGAGGTATCAGCCAGCGGCAAACTGCAGGATAGCGGAACAAAATACCAGGCCACCCAGGGGAGCGTAACGCTGACGGCAGACAGCCACCAAAGTGAAGCGGCGCAAAACAGTCGGCAGGAAAGCAACAGCGAAACCCGCGGCGGTGCCAGCGTGCGCGTTTATACCACCACCGGCAGCGATCTGACCGTGGATGCCAAAGGTGAAGGCGGCAATAAGCGCAGCGAAAGCGGCGGCAGCCAGGCCGTTACCGGCAGCATCACCGCCGCCAATGGCATCGATATCAAGGTCAAGCAGGACGCGGTGTATCAGGGTACCTCGTTGGATGCCGGTAAGGGTAAGGCACAGGTGAAAGCGGAAGACGGCAATATCCGTTTCGAACAGGCCACCGATCGCAACCATGAAAGCCACAGCGGCTTCAATGTCAAAGTGTCGGCCAAAGGCGGTACCTCACCGGAAACCAAAAGCTTCGGCGCCGGGCTGGGCGGCGGTCACAGCAAAGGGGCGAGCGATGGCAGCAGCGCACAGGTCAGCCACCTCGGCGGGAAGCAGGGCGTAGAGCTTGAGGCCGGTCGTGGGCTGACGCTGCAAGGCAGCACGGTTACCAGCCAGGGTGACGTCTCGCTGAAGGCAGGCGAAAAGGTCGCAATACAGGCAGCCAAGTCGCACCAAACGCGTAAGGACGACACGCTGTCAGGCAATATCGATATTGGTGGTATCAGCACCGACAACGACAAAAAAAGCGCGGGCGTCATTTCCCTCGGCGGCGCATTTGACATTGCCAAGGTCGATGAGTCCTCCACGACTCAACAGGGCGGCAAAATCACCAGCGGCGGCGCAGTGAACATTACCGCCAAAGGCAATGGCGACCAGGCGTTGCACCTGCAGGGAACCGAGGTCAAAGGCAGCAGCGTCGCCTTGAATGCCGAACACGGCGGTGTGGTGTTAGAGTCGGCGCAAAATCAGGAGCAGAAAAACAACTGGAACCTGGGGCTGAAGGCCAACGTCAAAGGCGGCCAATCCTTCAACAAGGATGCCAACGGCAAGGTTGACACCACCAGCGGCAGCGACACCCATACTCTGGGTGCCGGAGTGAAGGTCGGCGTCGATAAGCTGCAGAAAACGACCCAGGGCAACAGCCTGATTAGCGCCGACGAAGTGACGCTCAACAGTGGCAAGGATACTACCCTGGCCGGCGCGCGAATCGATGCCGATCGCGTACAGGGCAACGTCGGTGGCGATCTGCACGTCAAGAGCCGTAAAGACAGCGAAAGCAGCGTCAAGGTCAACGTGGACCTCGGCCTGAGCCACACCAACGACCCGGCCAGTAGCATCACCTCCAAACTGTCGAAAGTGGGCACGCCGCACTATGCCGGCAAGGTGAAGGAGAAGCTGGAGGGCGGCATCAACAAGGTCGCTGACGCCACTACCGACAAGTACAACAGCGTGGCCCGTCGTCTCGATCCAAAACAGGACACCACCGGCGCGGTCAGTTTCAGCAAGGCCGATAGCAAGGTCACCCTGCCGGAAACGCTGGTCGGCGAAAAAGAGAAGGCCCCGCTGTGGGATCGCGGCGCTCGCTTCCTCGGCAACAAGTCCAAAGAGAGCCTGACGGGCCCCGCAGGGCTACAGGGCCAGTTCAAGGTCAACGCCGACGTGGTCAATAACGATGCGGTTGGCGTGCAGTCCGCCATCAGCGGGAAAAATGACGTGACGTTGAATGTGCAGGGCAACACCCACCTGACCGGCGGCGAGATCCGCAGCCAACAAGGCGAGGTGACGCTGGGTAACGGCAAGCTGGAGCAACAGGACGTGGCGGGCAATCGCTATCAGGGTGGCGGCCACCTCGATGCGGCCGCCTCGGCCGGCGCACTGCTGGGCATCGCCGGAAAAAGCGTGGTGAACCTGGAGACCCCGGTCGGTGGTTATATCAACAACCAGGCCGCCGATGCCAAGGCAGGAGTCTTTTCGGGTAAATAACTGGCGGTAAATGGTCCCCTCTCCTTCGGGAGAGGGAGACGCCTATTTAAGCAATGCCTTTGGCAGCAGGTTTCAGCCGGGGGCATTTTTTATAGCGTGCTCGGGGTGTCCTCCCACTCACGCTCGTCATCCTTCTCATCCTGATCCAGCACGTTATACGCCACCGCTGCAAACAGGGAATTCAGACGTTTCATGTCACCCAACAACCCCAGATGCAGCGAACTGGTTTCGATGCTTTGCACGTTCTGTTGGTGCAGGCGATCGACGTGCGCATGCGCGTAGCGGCGATCCAGAATACGGAAGCGGTGCTTGGAGCGTCGCAGCCGCTTGGCGCTGGTGAGGTCACCGGACAGGAACACCGACAGACTTAACCGCAGGTTGCCAATCAGTCGCTCATACAGCGTGTCCAGCTCCGCCAACCCTTCAGCTGAAAACGCCCGCCGCGCCGCAAGTGACTTCGACGCAATATCGCCGGTCATGCGTTCGATAATATCCCCGGCCTGCTCCAGGTTGAGCGCCATTTCGATGATTTCTGCCCAACGTCGCGAATCCTCTTCGCCCAGTTCCTCTTTCTGGATCTGCGCCAGATACAGCTTGATGGCGGTGTACAGCACATCAACGTCATCGTCCAACCGACGCACCTCTTTATCCTGCCCTATCTTGCCGTGCAGCACTTCGCGGTGCAGGATCATCATATGTTCTACCACATCCCCCATGCGCAGGGTCTCACGCGCCGCATTGGCCAACGCCAGCGTCGGCGTATCCAACGCGCTGGCATCCAGATGCCGTGGTCGCAACCGGGGATCGTCAGCCGCTACGTCGGCGATCAGCGTTTCGCACAGCCGCGCCATCGGCCCGGCCAGCGGGATCAGTATCAGGCAGCGGATCAGGTTGTAGAACACGTGGAAATAAATCACCAACTCTTCGTTGCCACCGGGCAGCCGAGCCATCGCATCAGCCAGATAAGAGACAAAGGGCAGCACCAGCACACAACCGATCAGCTTGAACAGCAGGCTGCCTAACGCCACCCGACGGCCGGCGGCATTCTGGCCACTGGTGTTAATCACCGCCAGCAGACCACTGCCAAGATTGGCACCGATCACCAGGCACAGCGCCACTTTCAGCGAGATCACGCCGGAGGCGGTCAGGGTTGCCGTCAGCAGCACCGCCGCCAGACTGGAATAGCTGACAATGGCGAACAACGCGCCAGTCAGGGCATCCAGCATCACATCACCGGTCAGTGACGAGAACAGCACCTTCACCCCTGCCCCTTGGGTGATTGGCGTTGCGGCAGCCACGATCAGCTCCAGCGCCAGAACAATCAGCCCCAGGCCAATACACACTCGGCCCATTTGGCCCACGCGAGTTTGCTTGCGGCTGAGAAACAGGAACACGCCGACCAGGATCAGCAGTGGGGACAACCAGGAGAGATCAAAGGTCAGGATGCGCGCCATCAGCGCGGTACCAACGTCGGCACCGAGCATGATCACCAGTGCAGGCGTCAGCCCCACCAGCCCTTGTGCGACGAAAGAGGTCACCAGCAGCGCAGTAGCGTTGCTGCTTTGCACCAGCGCGGTCACGCCGATACCTGAGACGAACGCCAGCGGCTTTTTCTGCACGCTGTCACTCAATACTCGACGCAAATTAGCGCCATAGACCCGCATAATCCCGGTGCGCACGATGTGGGTACCCCACACCAACAGCGCCACCGCAGAGAGCAGATGAAGAAGGGTCAACACGAAAAATACGCTCCCTAAACGCCAGCAAGGCAACCGTTCTGCCGGGCGTTAAAAGAGCAGAACAGCGGCAACGGGTTGCAGACTGCCGCTGAAGGGAAGGGAAATTCCGTTTGTCAGCGGGAAAATGTCATGCAACTTCCCGTAATGTAACAGTTTCTAAGTGTAGTCCAATTTCACTGCCGTCGGGCCGCAAATCCTCGACCGAACGGTTGAGCACGTCGACCAGCAACTCTACGCCGCGGGCCTTAACCCGATAGCGCACCACGTTGCCCAGCAGGCTGTGGTTAAGGATAGTGGCGGCGATACCCTGCCCGGCAGGCAGTAAGGTCATGGACTCCGGGCGAACAGCCACCTTACCGCGATAAGTGTTGCCGGTCAAAACCGACGCCTGTTCGGCGCTCAGCAGATTGTAGTTGCCGATAAACCCGGCGGCGAAAACGTCGGCCGGTTGGGTGTATAAGGTTTCCGCATCGCCACTTTGTACAATTTGCCCCTTGTTCATCAGCACGATGCGATCCGACAGCGTCAGCGCCTCTTCCTGATCGTGGGTGACAAAGATCGCCGTCAGGTTCAGCTCACGCTGGATCCGACGGATCTGTTCGCGCAGATGTTTGCGGATACGGGCATCCAGCGCCGAGAGCGGTTCATCGAGCAGTAACAAACGTGGACGCGTCACCAGGGATCGCGCCAGCGCCACCCGTTGGCACTGGCCGCCGGAAAGCTGATGCGGATAGCGCTTCGCCAGTTCGGTCAGTTCCACCAGTGCCAGCACCTCCTGCACCCGCTGCTGGATCTGCCCGGTCGCCAGCTTTTGCATTTTCAGGCCGAATGCCACGTTGCCTTCAACCGTCATGTTCGGGAACAGCGCATAGCTCTGAAACACCATGCCGATACCGCGTTTTTGCGGCGGCACCGGCACCAGATCCTGCCCCTGCAGCAGGATCTGCCCGCTGTCGACCGAAGTCAGGCCCGCCAGACAGCGCAGCAGCGTAGACTTGCCGCAGCCGCTCGGCCCGAGCAGAGTGACAAACTCACCTTCTTCGGCAGTGAAATCGATATCCTGAAATACCTGGGTCTGGCCGTAGTGTTTGTTAAGGCGGGTGACGTTGAGATAAGCCATGGGTTAGCCCTTATTTTTATTCAGCAAATTCGCCAACCAGGTGACAATAAGCACCACGGCGAAATAAGAAATGACCAGTGCGCTGGTGAAATGGCCACTGCCGTTACGCATGTTAAACAGGTAAACCTGCAGCGTTTCATACTGGCTACCCACCAGCAGGTTGGCGAAGACAAACTCGCCAATCAGGAAAGAAAACGACAACAGCACGGCAATCATCCCGCCCTTGCGCAGGTTCGGCAGCACCACCAACAGTGCCGCTTTCCAGGTGCTGGCCCCGAGCAGATGCGCGGCATCCATCAGATCACGCAGGTTAATCGCCTGCATGTTGTTGCTGATAGCGCGGTAAATAAACGGCAGCGCGATAGAGAAGTAGCAGCCAATCAGGATCCACGGCGTGCCCAGCAGCGGCAGCGGATCGGCGGCGAACAGTTGCATCAGCCCGACCGCCGACACCACTGGCGGCACGGCGAATGGCAGCAGGATCAGCACGTTCATTACCGCATCCAGCTTGGGGAAATAGTAAGCAATCACAAACATCATCGGCAAAATCACCACCACTGCCAGCACCAAAGTGCCAAAGCAGATCAGCAGCGAGTGCCATAGCGCCAGCAGGAAACGCGGATCGCTCCATAACGTCACCAGCCATTTCAGGGTAAAACCGTCCGGCAGTATGGTCGCGCCCCATTGGGTGGCCAGCGCATAAATCAGCGTCGCCGCCAGCGGTAACAGCAGGATCAGCAGCAGCAAGCCGCTCACCACGCGGTGATAGCCGGTTTCAAAACGCGACATGGCCGCCCTCCGCAATATTATGAGCGTGCATTGAGGTAACTCCTGCGCAGCAGCCACTGATGGATCAGAGTGATAAACGCCATCATCGCCACCAGCAGCATCGCCAGCGCGCTGGCCAGGTTAGGATCGAGAGAGATGTCCCCCGCCACCAGCGCCGAGATCCGGATGGGGATAACGTTAAAATTGCCGGTGGTCAGCGCATACACAGTGGCATAAGCACCCAATGCGTTGGCCAACAGGATGACAAAGGTGCCCATCAGCGCCGGTGCCAGCACCGGCAAGCCGATATGCCGCCAATAGCGCCACGGACTGGCTCCGAGCAAAGATGCCGATTCGCGCCAGTCTTCACGCAGCGCATCAAACGCCGGGTACAGCAGCAGCACGCCGAGCGGGATCTGGAAGTAGGTGTAGAGCACAATCAGCCCGGTTTTGGAATAAAGGTTAAAACTCTCCATCAGGCCGTATTTGCGCAGCAGTAGCGTCAGGCAGCCATTCAGCCCCAGCAGGATGACGAAGGCAAACGCCAGCGGCACCCCGGCGAAGTTGCTGGTCATGTTGGTAAACGACATCACAAAATCATGGAACCGCGTCTGACCCAGCTGGCGCAGTGAGTAACTGCCCACCAGGGCGATTAACAGCCCATAGACGCTCGACCAGAGAGAAATCTCCAGCGAGAACTGAAACGCCTGCAGATAGAACGGCGAGGTCAACACATCAACATAGTTGCCCAGCCCCCAGCCGCTGGTTTGGCTGAAAAAACTGCTGACCGCAATCCACACCAGCGGCGCGATTTGGAACGCACCAAACAGCAGGATAAACGGCAACAGGCACAAGGCGGCAATCCACTTGGCTTTCATCAATCACCCTTATGCCAACAGCGCACGGCAGCGTGGCTTGTCGTGCGCCACCTGCAGCACCTCGCACAACGTACCGCACAGGTCGGTTTGCTGCGGGTCGGCATCGTTTTGGCTAAATGCGCTGCCGAAGACAAACAGCGGCACCTGACGCTCTTCCGGCAACACGCCGCCGTGGCTGCGATCGTCATTCATGCCATGATCGGCGGTAACCATCACCTGATAACCGTCTGCCAACCAATCGGCCAAATAGCGCGACAGCACGCCGTCAGCATTGCGCGCCGAATTGCGGTATTGCGGCGAAGACAGGCCGAAGCGGTGCCCGGCATCATCAATGTTCATCGGGTGGATCAGCAAGAAATCGGGCTGATGACGGCGGCGCAGGCTTTCGGCATCGTCAAACAGATGGGAGTCCGGGTAGCGGTCGTCGTAATAAAAATGGCCGTGCTGGATCGGCAACTCGGCATCGTCGGTATGGCGATCGCGCGCGGCATCAAACGGGGTGCGGTTATACAGCTCACTGAACCAATGGTAGGCCGCCGCAGCGGTGGTTAGCCCTGCGGCACGCGCATAGTGAAACACGCTTTGCTGCTGTGAGAGGCGTGATACCTGATTATGCACCACGCCACTCTCCACCGGCGGCACGCCAGTGAGGATGCACTCATACAGCGGGCGGGAGAGCGAGGGAAGCTCGCTCTCCAATTGATATAACCGTCCGCGCCCTGCCGCACATTCGGCCTGCAGATAGCCCATGGCGTCATGCGCCACCTGATAGTTCAGCCCGTCCAGCAGTACGAGGATCGTTTTCATAATGGCTTAACTCACTGCTGCATAAACATAATGACGTTTTCCTGCCACTGGCGCGGCAGCGTTTTGGCGCTTTGCTCCCAGGCCGCCGGATCGGCGATTGGGTGAGCATTTTTATATTGTTCGGCCGGCAGCAGCTTGGCTTTGACATCGTCCGGCAGCGTCAGATGTTCGGCACGGATGGGACGCGCGTAGCCACGCGCCAGGTTGATCTGGCCGGCGTCGGAGAAGATGTATTCACGCGCCAGCTTGGCGGCGTTCGGGTGCTTGGCGTATTTGTTGATGATGGTGGTGTAGCCTGAGGTGATTGAGCCGTCGGACGGGATCAGCACTTCAAAGCGGGTTTTGTCGATCTGGTCACGGTAGTTAAGGCCGTTAAAGTCCCAAACTACGCCGACCTGGACTTCGCCTTTTTCCAGTGAGGCGATCACCGGGTTGCTCAGGCTCAAACGGCCGGCTTTCGCCAGCTTGCCGAAGAATTCCAGGCCCGGCTTCAGGTTCTTCTCATTGCCGCCCATGGCGTAAGTGGCCGCCAATACGCCGCTGGCCGCCTGCGAGGCGGTACCCACGTCACCGATAGTGACCTGATAGGTTCCTTTCAGCAGATCCGCCCAGCTATGCGGGATCTCTTTCACCTGTTTCTTGTTGATGATGAAAGCAATGGTGCCGGTATAGGCCAGCGCCCAATGACCGTCTTTGTCTTTCGCCCAGTCAGGCACCTGATCCCAGGTGGATGGCTTGTACGGCTGGGTCACCCCTTTTTGTACCGCGATCGGGCCGAATGCCGCGCCCACATCACCGATATCCGCCGTAGCGTTGCTCTTTTCGGCATCGAACTTGGCGATTTCCTGCGCCGAGCTCATGTCGGTATCGGCATGTTTCAGGCCGTACTTGCTGAGCAGATCCTGCCAGGTGTCTTTCCAGTTGGCCCAGCTGTCCGGCATACCGACGCTGTTGACTTCCCCTTCCTTCTTGGCAGCCTGTGCCAGCGCCGCCAGATCGGAATCGGCAGCCCAGCTGGTTTGGCTGGACAGGATAATGGCACTGGTTAACACAGAAGCGCACAAACGTTTCATAACTGATGCTCCGGGTGGTAGTGTGGAAGTGGCTGGACTAGTCCAGCAAGAACCAAGCCAATCTAACGGACGAATGTGATAATTATATGTCAGTCTAAAAAAGCAGCATTTTTATCGCATTCGGGCGTCACCGAAGCCGGCGTTGGTCTACCTTTAGCGGGGCAAAGCGCACTCAATTGGGGCAACTGTGCATGAGTGAAGGAACAACAACCGTGGCGACTATTTGCCAGATTCTGGCCAGCCGTATCGCCGACGGGGAGTTCAACGCCGACGGCAAACTGCCTTCCGAGCGAGCCCTGAGCGAACAGTTTTCCACCACCCGCATTACGCTGCAGGAAGCGCTCGGCCAGTTGGAGGCGCAGGGTGTGATTTACCGTCAGGTCAGGCGTGGCTGGTTTATTTCGCCGCCCCGGCTGGTGTACAACCCGTTGCAGCGCAGCCATTTCCACGCCATGGCGCAGCAGCAGGGACGCGATGCCCATACCGAAGTGATCGACGCCGCCACTCTGCCGCTGTACGGCAGCCTGTGCCAACGCTTGGATCTGTCCCCCGGTAGCGAGATCTACCGCATTCGTCGGCTGCGCTATATCGACGGTCGTGCGGTGTTGTACTGCGAGCACTACCTCAATCCCGCCTATTTTGCCGGTATCCTGGAAGAAGATTTAACCCAGTCGCTGACCGGGCTGTACGCCGAACGCTATGGCATTCGTTATGGCCGGGTGCGTTTCGATATGCTGCCCACCCTGCTGCCACAGGAAGCGGCCACCATGCTGAAAGTAACCTACGGCAGCCCGGCGCTGTTTATTACCCGGGTTAACCGCGATCAGCACGATCGGGTGATTGATTGTGATTTGGAATATTGGCGTTACGACGCGCTGCACATTGACGTGGAGGCGCAATGACAGGGGCGCGGCAAGCCGCGCCCCTAAAGAAGGATAATCAGTCGGCGTCGTAGCCGAGGTTGGGTGCCAGCCAGCGTTCAACCTCGCTGACGCTCATGCCTTTACGCGCCGCATAGTCTTCCACCTGATCGCGCTGGAGCTGGGCTACCGCAAAATACTTGCTTTGCGGGTGGCTAAAGTACCAGCCGGACACCGCCGCCCCCGGCCACATGGCGAAGGATTCGGTCAACACCATACCGGTGTGGCGGTTAACGTCCAGCAGGCGCCAGATTTCCGCTTTCTCGGTGTGTTCCGGGCAGGCCGGATAGCCCGGAGCCGGACGGATGCCCTGATAATTTTCGCGGATCAGCTCTTCGTTGCTCAGGTTCTCTTCCGCCGCGAAACCCCAGTGCAGCTTGCGCACCTGCTCGTGCAGGTACTCGGCGAAAGCCTCCGCCAGACGATCCGACAGCGCCTTCACCATGATTTTATTGTAATCATCGTGCTGCGCATCATAGGCCGCCGCCAGTTCATCCTCTTCCAGACCGCCGGTCACCGCGAAAGCACCGAAGTAGTCGGCCTTGCCGCTGCTTTTCGGCGCGACAAAGTCCGCCAGACAGTAGTTCGGGAAGTCGGTTTTTTCCGTCTGTTGACGCAGGTGGCGGCTGACCACCAGCACCTCATCACGGTTTTCGTCACGGTACACCTCCACATCGTCGCCGACGCGGTTGGCCGGGAACAGGCCATAGACGCCGCGCGGGTTGAGGCTGCCGTTGGCGGCAAGCATGTCCAGCATCTGGTTGGCGTCGGCGAACAGCCGTTTGGCCTCTTCACCCACCACTTCATCTTCCAGAATGCGCGGGTATTTACCCGCCAGCGACCAGGTCATAAAGAACGGCGTCCAGTCGATGTAATGGCGCAGCGTTTCTATACCGGCTTCAACCGGGTAAACGCCCAACTGTTTCGGCACCGGCGGCTGATAACTTTCCCAATCCAGCACCATGGCGTTATCGCGCGCTTTTTGCAGGCTGACTGGCGGAGTGCGTGGTTTTTTACGCGCGTGCTGGATGCGCACGGTTTCATATTCTTTACGGGTTCGCGCCACGAAATCGTCGCGTTGGGTGGCGGAAAGCAGTGCCGACACCACACCCACGGTGCGTGAGGCATTTTGCACGTAGGTGGTTGAGCCACTGTAATTTTGCTCAATCTTCACCGCGGTATGGGCCTTGGACGTCGTGGCACCGCCGATCAGCAACGGCAGGGTAAAGCCCTGACGCTCCATCTCTTTAGCCACGTTGACCATCTCGTCCAGCGACGGGGTAATCAGCCCCGACAGGCCGATGATATCGACGTTCTGCTCACGCGCGGTTTTCAGGATTTTCTCCGTCGGCACCATCACGCCCAAATCGACAATTTCGTAGTTGTTGCACTGCAACACCACGCCGACGATATTTTTGCCGATGTCGTGTACATCGCCCTTCACCGTCGCCAGCAGGATTTTACCCGCCGTCGTCCCTTTCTCTTTGCTGGCCTCGATGTACGGCTCCAGATAGGCCACCGCCTGCTTCATCACACGGGCGGATTTCACCACCTGAGGCAGGAACATCTTGCCTTCGCCGAACAGGTCACCGACCACGTTCATCCCCGCCATCAGCGGCCCTTCGATCACTTCGATCGGACGATCCGCACGCTGGCGCGCTTCTTCGGTATCCAGTTCGATAAACTCGGTAATCCCTTTGACCAGTGAATATTCCAGCCGTTTTTCGACCGGCCAGCCGCGCCATTCAGCCTGCTGCACCGCCACTTCGTTGTCTTTGCTGCCGCGGTATTTTTCCGCCAGCTCCAGCAGCCGCTCGGTACCGTCGTCGCGGCGGTTGAGGATCACGTCCTCCACCGCATCGCGCAACTCGGCGCTCAGATCGTCGTAGATCGCCAACTGCCCGGCGTTAACGATGCCCATATCCATGCCGTTGCGGATCGCGTGATACAGGAATACCGCGTGGATCGCCTCACGCACCGGATCGTTACCGCGGAATGAAAACGACACGTTGGACACCCCACCGGAGATCATCGCATGCGGCAGGTGGGTTTTGATGTCGGCACAGGCTTCGATAAAGTCGACGGCATAGTTGTTATGCTCATCGATACCGGTGGCGACGGCAAAAATATTCGGGTCAAAAATGATGTCTTCCGGCGGGAAGCCGACGCGCTCGGTCAGGATTTTATAAGCGCGGCGACAAATCTCGAACTTGCGCTCGCGGGTATCCGCCTGGCCTGCCTCGTCAAATGCCATCACCACGACCGCAGCACCGTAGCGGCGCACCAGTTTGGCGTGGTGAATAAAGGCTTCTTCGCCCTCTTTCATCGAGATAGAGTTAACAATGCCTTTGCCCTGAATACACTTCAGGCCTTTCTCGATCACCGACCATTTGGAGGAATCGATCATGATCGGCACGCGGGCAATATCCGGTTCACCGGCAATCAGGTTGAGGAAACGCACCATCGCCGCTTCGGCGTCGAGCATCCCCTCATCCATGTTGATGTCGATAATCTGTGCGCCGCTTTCCACCTGCTGGCGGGCAACGGCTAACGCTTCACTGTATTTCTCTTCTTTGATCAGCCGCTTAAAGCGGGCGGAACCGGTGACGTTGGTACGCTCGCCCACGTTGACGAACAGCGTCTTGGCGTCAATGTTCAACGGCTCAAGGCCGGCCAGACGGCAGGCGACCGGGATCGCCGGCAGTTGGCGCGGGGGTACGCCCGCCACGGCCTTGACCATCGCGGCAATGTGTTCCGGCGTGGTGCCGCAGCAGCCACCGATAATATTCAGGAAGCCGGCATTCGCCCACTCACCGACCTGTTTCGCCATTTCTTGCGCGTCCAGATCGTATTCGCCGAAGGCGTTGGGTAACCCGGCGTTGGGGTGAGCGGTGACGTAGCTTTCCGAGATACGCGACAGCTCAGAAACGTATTGGCGCAGTTCGTCCGGGCCCAGCGCACAGTTCAGGCCAAAGCTCAGCGGCTTGACGTGGCGCATTGAGTTATAGAAGGCTTCGGTGGTCTGGCCCGACAGGGTACGGCCGGAGGCGTCGGTGATGGTACCGGAAATCATGATCGGCAACGCAACGCCCAGGGCTTCAAATTCGGTTTCCACCGCGAAGGCGGCGGCTTTGGCGTTCAGAGTATCGAAGATGGTTTCGATCATGATCAGATCGACACCGCCTTCCACCAGCGCACGCGTCGATTCGCGGTAGGCTTCCACCAGCTCATCGAAAGAAACATTACGGAACGCCGGATCGTTGACGTTCGGTGAAATAGAGGCGGTACGGTTGGTCGGCCCCAGCACCCCGGCCACGTAACGCGGCTGCTCTGGCGTGCGTGCGGTCCATTCATCGGCACAGGCTCGTGCCAGGCAGGCGGCCTGATAGTTAATTTCGGCGGACAGCGACTCCATATGGTAGTCGGCCATGGCGATGGACGTGGAGTTGAAGGTATTGGTTTCGAGAATGTCGGCCCCCGCTTCCAGGTAGCCGTAGTGAATGGCGGTAATCACTTCCGGTTTGGTTAGCACCAGCAGGTCATTATTGCCTTTCAGATCGCTCTGCCAGTCGGCAAAACGCTCGCCACGAAAGTCACTCTCTTCCAGACGATAGCTCTGGATCATGGTGCCCATGCCGCCGTCCAACACTAAAATTCGCTGCGCTAACTGCCGGCGCAGTTGTTCTACTCGATTTGTCACTGTAACCCCTTCAATTACCGATCCAGCCCATCGCTCAACTGCTGCAAAAACCAACGAGCCATCCTAGCACAGGTTGTGCCGGCAAAGGGGTGAGCGCTAATTGAGAGTTTTTCAGGTTGCCGGGCAACAGATCCGATGAGCTGATTGACGGCTTGCAATTCACACGTAAAAAACGAAAATGAATTCCATCATACGGAAAAAGGAACGTGAATTATGGTCACCCCTGCTCCTGCCAAACGTGGCAAAAAGCCCCGTGCTGCATCCCCGACCGCCAGTGCGGCGACCGGCCAGGTACAGTCGCTGACCCGTGGTCTGAAATTATTGGAATACATTGCCGAAGCTCAGGGCAATGTCGCGCTAACCGATCTGGCCCAACAGGCCGGTTTGCCGAACTCCACCACCCACCGCCTGCTTACCACCATGCAACAGCAAGGTTTCGTGCGGCAGGTGGGCGATCTTGGCCTGTGGACCATCGGCTCACACGCCTTTGTGGTCGGCAGCAGCTTTTTGCAGAGCCGTAATCTGTTGGCGATGGTGCACCCAACGCTGCGTCGCCTGATGGAGGAGTCCGGCGAGACGGTTAATCTGGCGGTGCTGGATACCAGCGAGTATCAGGCCATTATTATCGATCAGGTACAGTGCACCGCGTTGATGCGCATGTCGGCACCGATCGGCGGTAAACTGCCGATGCACGCTTCCGGCGCGGGGAAAGCCTTTCTTTCCACCCTGCCGGATGAGCAGGTCACCAAACTGCTGCATAAAAAGGGCATGCAAACCTATACCCAACATACTCTGACACCGCACAACCTGAAGGAAGGGCTGGCGCAGATTCGCAAGCAGGGCTTTTCCTTTGACGACGAAGAACATGCACTAGGTCTGCGCTGCGTAGCAGCCTGCATCTTCGACGAGCACCGTGAAGCCTTCGCCGCCATCTCCATCTCCGGCCCGGTGTCTCGCATCACCGACAACCGCGTAACTGAGCTGGGCGCGTTGGTGATCCACGCGGCGAAAGAGATCAGCCTGGAATATGGCGGCGTGCGTTAAAATACCCGTGATACTGCTGGCCTGATTCAAATTTATAAAATCCGGGCCAGCGGCATGAAAATACAATCAGGGAAATATCGCACCACTGCTGGCACGGCAGGTTGACAAAAAACACCCGCCCCACTATCGGCATAATCCCGCATCAGGAAACGAAGTACCGATTGTATAATCAAGTTTTGTATATAATTTATGCCAGCATAGCTTTACAGCCATTTATTAATATAATCCCTTACATCAATATAAATACCCATTAAGAGGTATAAGCTAACCGCGTGATTTTTTCTTCCAAAATTATCTCCCCTCTTGTGGGAATATCGCTAAGGAATATAAAAATGAAACGCGCAAAAAAAAGCAGTCATGGCGACTATACAGATTTTCTTACCGCAATCAGAACCTTTGAATGCTCTATCGATCCTCTTGATGCAGACTATTACGACCAGCATTACGATGATCAACAGGCAGTTACCTACCAACAGGTTGAATCTCCCGGGCGTGTTGTCCGCAGCAAGAGTGGCGCGCCATTGGTCAGCACTACCTCGATAAAAGATTATTTTATAAAACTGGGCGTTGATAAATTCTATATCCGGGGTTCTGGTGATCCCGCAATGTTTCGGACAATGCAATATGCCGTTATGAATTATCTGGGCTTTGTGGGTTACCAGTTCAGCGAACACGACCTCTGGGATCTCGGCTATTATACCCATTATGATAGCAATGGTTTGCCGATGTATTATTCGGATGTAGACGTTAGCAATTGGGCCAATGGCGTACGTGATAAAATAATGGAATTTCCCGAAGGGAAGATCCACGTTACCGATGTTAATACCTGGCGAGGAACATTTACCGGTAAACATGGTATTAACTCTTTCGAGGATGTCATCAATCCAGACAAGCAGGAATTTATCGCCCTCGACCATTTTGACAATAAATACCAAAACATAGTCTTACAGTTAGCCGAACACGGGGAAAAACTGAGTAATTATCTGGGAAAAACGGTTCGCTGGAGCGAGTGCCAGCCGGTGTTAACGCCTCCGGATGGCCGCCCTAATGACGTGGAGATCACTTTATCAGGCTTACTGGCAGGGGCACATCTGCGCGGGGCAGAAGGCGTCGTCGCCCTCCTGATAAATCACGAAAATCATGCGGATGAAAACGGAACGGCTATCTTGCAATATGTTTATGATTTCGGTGGCTACAGCACACCTTATGCAGGATCAGCGGCCGATTAAAATTTAGCGGCGCCGACTGTGGCGCCTCACTATATTTGTGATCCTGTTCAAGTAATAGTCATCTGCCCGTTGTTGTCCCAAATAGGCTCACTTACCATTGCATTGATATATTCAAAAAAATGAGGATATAGAGTGAACAACCAAAGTCTGGACAGAGTTATCAAGCGGCCGACAAACCCGGTTTAACAACGGCACTACCCAGTTTGTCGTTCATAAATCTTCAAATAAATGAAAATTAAGAGTGCCTGTCTGAGGCAACAGCAACGATGCAGACATTGCGGTGACACCTTTGGCGCCTCTGAACCACAAAGTGGTCATTGGTGTTATTCACAACTCAACAAGGGACAACAATGGATCTTTCAACGCAATTCGATAGCCGTGGTTATACCTATGCGCACGAGCATCTGCATATCGACCTGTCGCCATTCAAGCAGGATTTGGATTGCAGGCTGGATTGTTACGCTTTGCTCGTCGATGAAATGAGGACGCTGGTCAGTAAAGGCGTTCTCAACCTGGTTGAGGTCACCAATCGCTATATGGGACGCAACCCGCAATTTATGCTGGATCTGATGCAAGAAAGCGGCATTAACATCCTGGCGTCAACCGGGTACTACCAACAGGAGTTCTACCCGCCACATGTCGCGCAACGTAGCGCGCAGCAATTGGCGCAGGAAATGATCGACGAAATAGAACAGGGCATTGACGGCACAGAGTTACGTGCAAGCGTCATCGCAGAAATAGGCAGCAGTGAAGGCACCATTACCCCGACGGAAGAAAAAGTGTTTCACGCCGCCGCATTGGCACATTTGGCGACCGGTAAACCTATTTCGACCCACACCAGTTTTAGCACCATGGGGCTGGAGCAGCTACGGCTATTAACCGGCTACGGGGTGGCCGCAGAGCATATTGTTATCGGTCATTGCGATCTTCGCGATCAGTGGGAAACGTTGCTACGCATTCTGGATACCGGTGCGTTAATTCAATTCGATACCATCGGGAAAAATAATTATTACCCAGACGAAAAACGTGTGGCTACCTTACTGGCACTCGCTCAACGGGGTTTATCAGGTCAGGTCATGCTCTCCATGGATATCACCCGGCGCTCACACCTGGCGGCCAACGAAGGCCCAGGGTTCAGCTACCTCATTGATACGTTCATTCCCATGTTATTACAGGCGGGGATCCACCAGCGGGATATTGACCTTATGCTGCGCGATAACCCCAATACATTCTTCAAAGGATAATAATAATGAAAAAAATCGGCATTGCAGGCTTACAACGTGAGCAAATAAAACAGGTTATTGAATCCACCGCACCCGGTAAATTTGAGTGCTTTATCCAAAACGATATGGAGGCGGCAGGTAAAGTCAAAAGCGGCGAACTGGATTATTTTATTGGTGCCTGTAACACCGGGGCGGGTGCAGCGCTATCTATTGCTATCGCCATTATCGGTTACAACCGCTGCTGCACCATTGCCAAACCAGGAATACAGGCAAAAGAAGAACAAATAGTTAAATGGATTGATGAAGGGAAAGTGGCTTTTGGCCTTTCGGTGGAACATGTCGAACATGCCGTCCCGATGTTGATTGGTCACTTGGGTTAAGGAGCCTCCCATGGAGCAATATTTGCATATTGTTATCGTTGCCTTGCTCACAGGCATGACCTCGCTGCTTTCTCATCGGTCGGTTGCCGTATTTCACGATGGTATTCGTCCCATTCTGCCGCAATTGGTTGAAGGGAATATGAACCGCCGTGAGGCCGGCAGCATTGCCTTTGGTTTAAGCATCGGTTTCGTGGCTTCCGTCGGGATTTCATTTACCTTATCAACCGGTCTGTTGAACAGTTGGTTACTGTTTCTGCCTACCGACATCATCGGCGTATTGGCATTTAACAGTTACCTGGCGTTCACTTTGGGCATGGTCTGGGGCGTATTGGTATTAACCAGTCTGGTACCGATCAACACCCTGCTTACCGCCCTGCCGGTGGATATTCTCGGTTCGCTGGGCGAGCTTTCCAGCCCGGTGATTTCGGCTTTCGCCCTGTTCCCACTGGTCGCTATTTTTTATCAATTCGGCTGGCGTCACAGCCTGTTGGCCGCGGTCGTGGTGCTGATGGCCCGCGTGATTGTGGTACGTTTTTACCCTTCTCTTTTCCCTGAATCCATCGAGATCTTCGTCGGTATGGTCATGCTGTTGGGGATTGCCATCTTTCGTGATATTTCTCAGCGCAAGCATCATGAGAACAACCACGGCGCCTCAGTTTTTGAAGAAAGAACCTCAAGAATTATCAAAAATCTGCCGCTGCTTGCCATTACCGGCGCACTGATATCGACGGTGGCCAGCCTGAAGCTGTTTGGCGGATCCGAGGTATCTATCTACACCCTGGCAAAAGCCTGGGCCCCTGGGGTTTCACCCGAGGAGTCGGCGGCGCTGGTGAATCAGGCGGCGCTGGCTGAATTTATGCGCGGGTTAGGTTTTATTCCGCTCATCGCCACTACCGCACTAGCCACCGGCGTCTACGCCGTTGCCGGTTTTACCTTTGTTTTTACCGTGGGTTATCTGGCCCCCTCACCCTGGTTGGCGGCCATTTTCGGCGCGTTAACCATCACGCTGGAAGTCCTGTTATTACGCTCTATCGGCCGCTGGTTGAGCAACTATCCTTCGGTTCGTAACGCATCCGACAGCATCCGCAACGCCATGAACATGCTGATGGAGTTCGCCCTGATGATTGGTGCCATTTTTGCCTCCATCAAGATGGCGGGTTATACCGGATTCAGCATTACCGCCGCACTTTATTTCCTTAACGAAGCGCTGGGACGCCCAATATTGAAGATTGCCGCACCGGTAGTGGCGACAATAATATGCGGCATCCTGTTAAATATTTTGTATTTCTTAGGGTTATTCGTTGTCAGTTAATCTCAGGACTTGAGTCATAGAAATTACCGGAAAACATAACACCAACACGAGGGAAATATAATGAAAACAAGGAAGAATATAAATAGATTTACCGCATTGGTATTACTATTCGGCTCGGTGGCATGTTTATCACCCGCCCAGGCAAAAGATGATACTGCGCCAAATAATGATCCCACTGAAACCTGGCGTACCGATTACAGTGATATCGGCTATCCTGACGTGGGCTTCTCGCCTTATATCAAGGGTTGGATCAACGGCTATCTGACTCCGGCGGATTACCCGGACGGAGCAAAAATCCTGCCGCCGCCACCTAAGGAAAACTCCGCCGCCGCACAAAGCGACATTGAGACATTCCATGAATTACGCAAGCTGCGCGATACGCCACGCGGCCAGTTGGCGATCAAGGATGCCAAACTCTCCTTTAACTATATTGGCAGCGCATTCTCACCGGCGTTAGGTATCACTATTTCACGTAAAAATACGCCTCGGTTGCACCTGCTGCTCGCCCGTGTCTTTACCGATGCAGGTTATGCCTCCAATGACACCAAGAAAGCCTTTAGCCGCATTCGTCCCTATTCGGCATTGCGCATTGACAGCTGTACCCCAAAAGAACATAGCGCATTAAGTAACGATGGTGGTTCTTACCCTTCTGGCCATGCCGTTACCGGGATGATGTGGGCAATGACGTTAACGGCAATGGAACCGCAGTTATCCACCCCGTTAATGAAAAAGGGCTATGAATTTGGCCGTAGCCGTCTGATTTGCGGTGTGCATTGGGAAAGTGACGTTGACGCAGGCCGCTTCCTGGCCGCCGGCGCTTTTGCCCGCCTGCAGGCCAGCCCGGAATACCAAAAACAATTCCGTGAGGCCAAGCAGGAGGTTGATCGTCTGCTGGAACAAAAGAAGGCAACGACCAATAATTAAAGCCACATAATAGGTTTGCACAATGGTGCCACTGTTGTGCAAACCATCGCCTTTCCGTCCACCACGCTTATTGCGCCCCTGCTGTTGTCAGCATGTAAAACGCTGTACCGATCCTGTTTCCCTCCCCCAATAAAAACTTGAAGCCGATCACAGATAACGATCCTGGCAGCTAAAGCCCATTGCAACCGACGAAACTTCCTTCGACAATGTTACCGATAACATGTTACCGGTAACAAATAGAATAAGGTAACGTCTCTCATCGTTTTGGAGCTAAGCCATGACCAATAATCAAAACCGCATTTACGTCATTATGGGCGTTTCCGGCAGTGGCAAGTCCGCTGTGGCCGCCGCAGCGGCCCGCCAACTTTCTGCCGGGTTCCTCGACGGTGATTTTCTGCACCCGCGCAGTAATATCCTGAAAATGGCCGCCGGCGAACCGCTGAATGATGACGATCGTGCCCCTTGGCTGGCCGCACTCAATGACGCCGCCTTCGCCATGCAGCGAACCAACAATGTTTCGGTTATTGTCTGTTCAGCGCTGAAGAAACACTACCGCGATCGCCTGCGTGCCGGTAATGGCAACCTGTCGTTCATCTACCTGCACGGTGACTTCCCGGTGATTGAAGCCCGTCTGGCGGCCCGCAACGGCCACTTCTTCAAACCACAGATGCTGGTAACACAGTTTGCCGCGCTGGAACAACCGGGCGCAGATGAGAGCGACGTGATGTCGGTGGACATCAACCAGCCGCTGGAAGCGGTGATCGCCGATACGGTGAAACATATCCAAAGTTTCCTGCCACAGGATGTGTGCGCGTGAATACTGTAACGCTGGTCGGTACCGCAGTCGGCTCGGTTCTCTTACTGCTGTTTCTGGTGATGAAGGCGCGTATGCACGCCTTTGTCGCATTAATGCTGGTGTCTATCGCTGCCGGGATCTTCTCCGGCATGCCGCTGGATCGCATTGCCGATACCATGCAAAAAGGCATGGGCGACACCTTGGGCTTCCTGGCCATCGTGGTGGCGCTGGGGGCGATGTTTGGCAAAATACTGCATGAAGTCGGTGCGCTGGACCAAATTGCGGCGCATTTGCTGAAACGTTTCGGCCAAAGCAAGGCCCATTACGCACTCGGCATTGCCGGTTTGATCTGTGCCTTGCCGCTGTTCTTTGACGTGGCCGTGGTGCTGCTGATCGGCATCGTGTTTGCCGTGGCGCGCCGCACCGACGGCAACATCGTTAAGCTGGCCATCCCGCTGTTTGCCGGTGTCGCCGCCGCCGCGTCGTTCTTGCTACCGGGGCCGGTACCGATGCTGCTGGCTTCACAAATGAAGGCCGACTTCGGCTGGATGATTGCCATCGGTCTGGTCGCCGCGGTCCTCGGCATGCTGATTGCCGGCCCTTTGTACGGCAGCTTTATCAGCCGCTACGTTAACTGGCCAATGCCGGCGGATGAAAACGAACCGACGCTGAATACCGCCAAACTGCCGTCATTTGGCCTTAGCCTGGCGCTGGTACTCTGCCCACTGGTGCTGGTCGGCATGAAAACCATTGGCGCCCGCCTGGTCACGCCTGGCTCGCAGTTACAACAATGGCTGGAGTTTATCGGCCACCCGTTTATCGCCATTTTAGTCGCCTGTTTGATCGTGATTTATGGTCTGGCGAAACCGCGCGGCATGACCAACGAACAAACGCTGGCCATTTGCTCTGCGGCAGTCCAGCCCGCCGGGATCATTTTGCTGATGACCGGGGCCGGTGGCGTCTTCAAACAGATTTTGGTGGATTCCGGCGTCGGCCCAGCCCTGGGGGACGCCATGATCGGTACCGGTCTGCCGATCGCCGTCGCGGCCTTTGTGCTGTCCGCCATGGTACGAGTGATTCAGGGATCTGCCACCGTGGCCTGTCTGACCACCGTCGGCCTGGTGTTACCGGTGACCAGCCAACTGGGGCTTGGCGGCGGACAACTGGCCGCGCTGGCTATCTGTATTGCCGGTGGGTCTATCGTACTCAGTCACGTCAACGACGCCGGTTTCTGGCTGTTCGGCAAATTTACCGGTGCCAATGAGCTGCAAACGCTGAAAACCTGGACGGTGATGGAAACCATTCTGGGTAGCGTGGGCGGGATTATCGGCATGATTGCTTTCACCCTGTTTTAAAACACCATAACGACATAACAGCGCCCCCGGCCTTGCACATCAGGGCTGCAATTCACCACCGGGGGGCACCGCCACAGGCGGCGTCTATACCAATAGCATGTGAGGAAGGTATGATTAATCCAACCCTATCCCGTGTCACACAACGCATCATCGACCGTTCCAAATCGAGCCGTACCGCCTATCTGGCACGCATTGAAGCAGCACGTTCACAAACCGTACATCGGGCCCAATTGGCCTGCGGTAATCTGGCCCATGGATTCGCCGCCTGCCAGCCGGATGACAAAACTGCGCTGAAAAATATGGTGCGCAGCGATATCGCCATCATTACCGCTTATAACGACATGTTGTCCGCCCACCAGCCCTACGAAAACTACCCGCAAAAGCTTAAACAGGCACTGCACGCAGTAGGGGCCGTCGGTCAGGTGGCCGGTGGCGTCCCAGCGATGTGCGACGGTGTGACTCAAGGACAGGACGGCATGGAACTGTCACTGATGAGTCGTGACGTGATCGCCATGTCCTCCGCCATCGGCCTGTCGCACAATATGTTCGACGGCGCGTTGTTCCTCGGCATCTGTGACAAAATCGTACCGGGACTGGTGATGTCCGCCCTGTCCTTCGGCCATTTGCCGTCGCTGTTTGTCCCCGCCGGCCCGATGAGCAGCGGCTTGCCGAACAAAGAGAAAGTCCGGGTGCGCCAACTGTATGCCGAAGGCAAGGCCGACCGTCTGGCACTGCTGGAGGCCGAGGCCGCCTCCTACCATGGCATCGGTACCTGCACTTTCTACGGCACCGCCAACACCAACCAAATGGTGATGGAAGTGATGGGGCTGCACCTACCGGGCGCTTCCTTCGTCCACCCGGACACACCGCTGCGCGATGCGCTGACCGATGCCGCCGCACGCCAGGTCACTCGCCTGACCGAAACCGCCGGCAACTATCTGCCGATCGGCCGACTGGTGGATGAGAAGGTGGTGGTGAACGGTATCGTTGCGCTGTTGGCTACCGGTGGCTCCACCAATCTGACCATGCACATGGTGGCAATGGCTCGCGCCGCCGGCATCATTATCAACTGGGATGATTTCTCCGAACTGTCGGACGCGGTGCCATTGTTATGTCGTATCTACCCGAACGGCCCGGCGGACATCAACCAATTCCAGGCCTCGGGCGGCGTCGCCCTGGTGGTACGCGAACTGTTGAAACACGGCCTGCTGCACGAAGACGTGCATACCGTGGCCGGTTTTGGCCTGACGCGCTACACCCAGGAACCCTGGCTGGATAATGGCCAACTGGCCTGGCGCGAGGGTGTGGAGAGTTCGCTCGACGCCCAGGTTATCGCCAGCGTGGCCGAACCTTTCGAGCACCACGGCGGTACCAAGGTGCTGGCCGGTAACCTCGGCCGAGCGGTGATGAAAACCTCGGCAGTCCCCGCTGAAAACCAGATTATCGAAGCACCGGCGGTGGTCTTTGAAAGCCAGCATGACATCGTACCGGCGTTTGAAGCCGGCAAACTGGATCGCGATTGTGTGGTGGTGGTGCGCTTCCAGGGGCCTCAGGCCAATGGCATGCCAGAACTGCACAAACTGATGCCACCGTTGGGCGTATTGATGGACCGTGGCTTTAAAGTGGCACTGGTGACCGATGGCCGCCTGTCCGGCGCTTCCGGCAAGGTTCCATCCGCCATTCACGTGACCCCGGAAGCCTACACCGGTGGCATGCTGGCCAAGGTGCAAAACGGCGACCTGATCCGCGTAAATGGCCGCACTGGCGAGTTGGCACTGTTGGTCGATGCCGACCTGCTGGCCCAGCGCGCACCTTATCAACCCGACCTGAGCGCAGAACACATCGGCTGTGGCCGTGAACTGTTCGGCGCCTTGCGCAGCCAGCTTTCCGGTGCCGAACAGGGCGCCTGCTGCATTAAATTTTAACCGATAGCATGGCCGTACAGCCCGACGGCGGCGGCCATAACTGGAGAAAACCGTTAATGAACAATTGGAAGACAAGCGCAGAGCAGATCCTGATGGCAGGACCGGTAGTCCCGGTGATCGTCATCAATAAACTGGAACATGCGGTGCCGTTGGCGAAAGCCCTGGTCGCCGGGGGTGTGCGGGTATTGGAAGTGACACTGCGCACCGCCTGCGCGATGGACGCGATCCGTGCGATTGCCAAAGAAGTGCCAGACGCGATTATCGGTGCCGGCACGGTTATTAATCCCCAGCAACTGCAGGAAGTCACCGACGCCGGCGCACAGTTCGCCATCAGCCCAGGCCTGACCGCCGATCTGCTTAAAGCGGCCACTGCCGGTTCGATCCCGTTGATTCCCGGTATCTGCACCGTGTCGGAACTGATGCTGGGCATGGATCACGGCCTGCGTGAGTTTAAATTCTTCCCGGCTGAAGCCAACGGCGGCGTGAAAGCGCTGCAGGCCATCAGCGGCCCCTTCCCGCAGGTGCGCTTTTGCCCAACCGGCGGCATCTCACCGAACAACTACCGTGACTATTTGGCGCTGAAAAGCGTGCTGTGCATCGGCGGCTCCTGGCTGGTGCCGGCAGATGCACTGGAAAGCGGTGACTACGCCCGCATTACCGAATTGGCGCGCGCCGCCGTTGCGGGTGCGAAAGCGTAATCTTGCCGGGCGCGGTAATGAACCGCGCCCTTATGCCGTAGCCGATGTCGCGGGCAGCGCCGCACCACTACGCTGGCTGAAGCGCCGTTTTTTGCGGTAAGCAAACACGTCTTCCACATGCCCATCGCGGATGCGCTGTTGCAACCCGCGCCAGTAATCGGCCTCGAACAGGTCGCGATGCATCTCTTCAAACACCTGCCGGATGCGCCGGTCACCACACAGAAAGTGCCTGAATTCCTCCGGGAAGACGTCATTGGGTGACACGCTGTACCAGGGTTCGCTGGCCAACTCATCTTCCGGATAGCGCGGTGGCGGAATATCGCGGAAGTTGACCTCGGTCATGTAGCAAATCTCATCGTAGTCGTAGAACACCACCCGCCCGTGCCGGGTCACGCCAAAGTTCTTGAACAGCATATCGCCGGGGAAAATATTGGCGGCGGCCAGCTGCTTGATGGCGTTACCGTATTCTTCTATCGCGTCGCGCATCTGCTGTTCATCGGCCTGTTCCAGATACAGATTCAGCGGTGTCATGCGTCGTTCCATATACAGATGCCTGATCGCGATGCGATCGCCCAGATCCTCCAGCTTATCCGGCACCTCGCGCTGCAGTTCCGCCAGCAGTTCCGGACTGAGTCGCGCCTTGTCGACGACAAAGTTTTCATACTCCTGGGTATCCGCCATGCGTCCTACGCGATCGTGTTCTTTCACCAGTTGGTAGCAGGCCATCACCTGCGCCTGCGTCACCTCTTTTTGTGGCGCAAACTCATCCTTGATCACCTTGAATACCCGATCGAAAGACGGCAGGGTAAACACCAGCATCACCATGCCCTTCACCCCCGGCGCGATGATGAACTGCTCCTGCGAGCCACTCATGAACGTCAGGTACTCACGGTAACATTCTGTTTTTCCGTGCTTCTGGCAACCAATCGCCATATACAGTTCAGCGGTGGTTTTGCCCGGCAGTATTTCACGCAGCCACTCGACCATTGCCGCCGGCAGAGGGGCGTAAACCATAAAGTAGGAGCGGGCGAAGCCGAATACGATGCTGGCCTCGGCCTTGCTGGTCAGGCAGGTATCAATAAACAAGGCGCCGGAATCACTGTGATGGATCGGCAGCAGGAAAGGATAGACCCGGTCTGCCACACGCAATTTCCCCACCAGCCAGGCCGCCTTGTTGCGGTAAAACAGCTCATTGGCGATCTGGAACGTTGCACCTGCCAATTGTTGCGCGCTGAAACTCTGCTGCAACGCCAGCGTGATGTAATCAATATCGCGCGATAAGTTTTCCCACGGCAGCCGCAGAGGCAAATCGGTCAGCAGGTTGTACAACATTGCCGAAACGTCACCGTTGGCGGTGAAATCACGTGATAATGGACGCGGGATGTCGCGAAAGCGCCCTTCCGGCTGAGAGCTGAAAACAAACAGTTTTTCCGGTGTCAGGTCGCGATGTCTGAACAGCCGACAGTAGACTGAATTGAAGAAGCTTTCGGCAATCTCAAAACGTGGGTACTCCGGCAGCAGATCGGTATACACCGCCTTCACCCGACTGGGGAAGTCTGCATCAAAATACTGTTGCCCGGTGATGCACTTCAGCTGCTCTACCACCAGGCCGACGTGATGATCGTACAGGTGGATTCGTTTTTTCATCGCCTGCTGCACTGCCGGCCAGTCCGCCCGCTCAAAACGCTGCTGCGCACCGGCGGTCACCTCCAGGAAGCGGCCGTACTGTGCATCAAAGCCCTGCAGGATCGTCTGCGCGATCAACAGCTCCAGTTTTGCCGCCATCCTTACCTCCCGCCAGAAAAGAGAGCCTGCATAAGCAGGCTCAGAGTTAACTATCGTCAGCGTGACTGCATCAGAACTGCTGTTCTTCCGTAGAACCGGTCAATGCCGTCACTGAGGAAGCACCGCCCTGAATAATGGTGGTCACCTTGTCGAAGTAACCGGTACCCACTTCCTGTTGGTGTGAGGCAAAGGTATAACCGCGTGCCACCGCGTCGAACTCTGGCTGCTGCACTTTTTCGACGTAGTGTTTCATGCCTTCGCCCTGTGCATAGGCATGCGCCAGGTCAAACATGTTGAACCACATGCTGTGGATGCCCGCCAGCGTAATGAACTGGTACTTGTAGCCCATCGCCGACAGCTCTTCCTGGAAGCGAGCAATAGTCTGGTCGTCCAGGTTCTTTTTCCAGTTGAATGACGGCGAGCAGTTGTACGCCAGCAGTTTGCCCGGGAATTTGGCATGGATCGCATCGGCAAAGCGCTTGGCCGCCTGCAGGTCCGGCGTGGAGGTTTCGCACCACACCAGGTCAGCGTAAGGGCAATATGCCAGGCCACGGCTGATCGCTTGCTCGACACCGGCATGGGTGCGGAAGAAACCTTCGGCAGTGCGCTCACCGGACACAAACTCGCGGTCGTACGGGTCGCAGTCAGAGGTCAGTAAATCGGCGGCATCGGCATCGGTACGTGCGATGACTAACGTCGGCACGCCGAGCACATCGGCCGCCAGGCGCGCAGCAACCAATTTCTGGATCGCTTCCTGGGTCGGCACCAGCACTTTGCCGCCCATATGACCGCACTTTTTCACCGCCGCCAGTTGGTCTTCGAAGTGCACCCCGGCAGCACCGGCCTCAATCATCGCCTTCATCAGTTCGAAAGCGTTCAGCACGCCACCAAAGCCGGCTTCGGCATCGGCGACGATCGGCAGGAAGTAGTCGGTGTAACCTTTGCTGCCCGGCTCAATTTTGTTGGCCCACTGGATCTGGTCGGCGCGGCGGAAGGTGTTGTTGATGCGCTCAACCACACCCGGCACAGAGTCAACCGGGTACAGCGACTGGTCCGGGTACATCGCAGACGCCGTGTTGGCATCCGCCGCCACCTGCCAACCGGACAGGTAAATCGCCTCGATACCGGCCTTGGCCTGCTGCAGTGCCTGGCCGCCAGTGAGCGCCCCCAGACTGTTGACGTAGCCTTTGCGTGATTTACCGTGCAGCAGTTCCCACAGCTTGGCGGCACCGTTCTGTGCCAGGGTGCAAACCGGGTTAACCGAACCGCGCAGGTTAATGACGTCTTCCGCGCTGTACGGGCGGGTGATGCCTTCCCAGCGAGCCGATTTCCATTCCTGTTCCAGTTGTTGAATCTGTTGAGCACGAGAGGTAGACATAATTTTTATCCTTTTCAATAATGTAGGGTTAATGGTCAGGAACGGATTCAGGCCAGTAGCTCATAGCCAGGTAAAGTCAGGAAATCGATTAATTCGTCTTGCGTAGTGATACGCTCCATCAGGCGTGCCGCTTCGTCGAAGCGGCCAGCGTTAAAGCGTGCCTCACCCAACTCTTCACGTACTACCAGCATTTCTTCTTTCAGCATCTGACGGAACAGCACCTTGGTGACCAGTTGGCCATCACTCAGGCTCTTTTCATGGTGGATCCACTGCCAGATAGAGGTACGGGAAATTTCCGCCGTCGCCGCGTCTTCCATCAGGCCATAAATCGGGACGCAGCCATTGCCGGAGATCCAGGCTTCGATGTACTGCACCGCCACGCGGATATTGGCGCGCATGCCGGCTTCGGTACGCTCCCCGTCACAAGGTTCAAGCAACTGCGCAGCACTGATTGGCGCGTCGTTTTCACGCAGCACTTCCAGTTGGTTACGGCGCTCACCGAGCACCCGGCTGAAGACCTCCATTACGGTATCCGCCAGCCCTGGATGGGCCACCCAGGTACCGTCGTGGCCGTTATTGGCCTCCAGCTCTTTATCCGCCCGCACCTTGTTCAGCACCCAGGCATTTTTCTCGGCGTCTTTGCTCGGGATAAACGCCGCCATGCCGCCCATGGCAAAGGCTCCGCGCTTGTGGCAGGTCTTGATCAGCAACCGGGAATAGGCGCTAAGGAATGACTTGTCCATGGTGACCGACTGACGATCCGGCAATACCCGGTCAGCATGATTTTTCAACGTCTTGATATAGCTGAAGATGTAATCCCAACGGCCGCAGTTCAAGCCGACGATATGATCGCGTAGGTGGTAGAGGATCTCGTCCATCTGGAATACTGCCGGCAGCGTTTCGATCAGCACCGTGGCTTTGATCGTGCCGCGTGGCAGGGAGAAACGATCCTCGGCAAAGCTGAAGACTTCGCTCCACCAAGCCGCTTCCTGCCAGGACTGGGTTTTTGGCAGGTAGAAATAAGGGCCACTGCCTTTAGCCAGCAGTTGACGATAGTTATGGAAGAAATACAGCGCAAAATCGAATAGGCCACCGGGGATCGCTTCCCCCTGCCACTGCACGTGTTTTTCCGGCAAATGCAGGCCGCGTACGCGAGCAATCAATACCGCCGGGTTCGGCTTTAACTGATAAATCTTGCCGGCTTCATTGGTGTAAGAGATGGTGCCGTTCACCGCGTCATGCAGGTTGATTTGGCCGTCGATGACTTTGTCCCAGCTAGGCGCCAGTGAGTCTTCGAAGTCCGCCATAAACACCTTCACATTGGCGTTCAGGGCGTTGATGACCATCTTGCGTTCAACCGGACCGGTGATTTCCACCCGGCGGTCGCGAAGATCCTCTGGTATGCCACGGATCGACCACTTTTCATTACGAATGGAATTAGTTTCCGAAATGAAGTCTGGAAGATCACCTTGATCGATCTTCTGCTGCCAGCAGGCACGCGCAGCCAACAGTTTGTTGCGCTGTGGAGTAAATTTACTCACCAGTTCCGCCAGGAATTCGACCGCGTCATCCGTCAACACCTGTCGTTCAGCAGCGCTAAAACCCTGCGTAAACGTTAATTCCGTGCCTACTATCTGTTGCGTCATTGTCTTGCTCCTTCCTATCGTTGCGCACCACCGTTGCCATTCAGCCGGCGCATCTTCATCAGAAATCAGTGTGGATCAGGGCGTATAAAACGATCCTTAACTGGTCAGATCTCTTCTCTCTGGCTCTAAGAATACTCAACTAAAAATAAAAATCAAAAACCATTTCCATTTTATTATAAAATATTTTATTAGCCTTTTATTATCAATTGGTTAATAAATATAACAACAGACACCGTTAAGGAAACCGGTTCCAAGGCAGAGGCGAAATTAATTTAACCAGTTGTAAAACAATGGTTTTTGCTAGAAAAGAGAGTGAAATGAGGAAGACGGATGGGGAAGAGATTGCGTCGGCGGCCTCGATTCAGCCGCCGATTAGGGAAAAAGGATTACTCGAGGGTAGGGTTCATATGACGCAGATCGTACGGCGTGATCTGGTAAACGTAGTAGTTGAGCCAGTTGGCAAACAACAGATGACCATGGCTGCGCCAGGACGCTTTGGGGGTGAGTTCGGGGTTATCATCGGGGAAGTAATTCAGCGGTACCACAGGATTAAGACCGGCATCGTTATCGCGACAATACTCGCCAGCTAACGTTAGCGCATCATACTCCGGGTGACCGGTCACAAACGCCAGCCGCTTGTCCTTACTGGCGAACAAATAGGCCCCGGTTTGTTCTGATTCGGCCAGGATATCCAGATCCGTATACTGACGGATAATCTCCGTAGGAAAGTCTGCATAGCGTGAGTGAGGTGCGAGGAAGGTCTCATCAAAACCGCGAGTCAGCAAGGCATGCTGCTGCAGCGTCTGGTGCTGATAAACCCCAGACAGTTTCACTTCGCGCGTCATCTTCGGAATACCATACAGAATGTTCAATGCCGCCTGCACCGCCCAACAGACAAACAGCGTGGAGGTGACGTGATTCTTGGCCCAGTCAATCACCCGTTCGATCTGTGGCCAGTAGGCAACATCACAGAAATCGACCAGTCCCAGCGGTGCCCCGGTGACAATCAATCCGTCGAAATTCTCATCCTGAATATCTTCAAAATCACAGTAAAAGTTATTCAAATGCTCCGCCGGCGTGTTCTTTGACTCACGGCTGTCGATACGCAGCAGCTGAATGTCGATTTGCAGCGGAGAGTTGGAAAGTAGACGTAAAAACTGGTTTTCCGTCTCGATCTTTTTTGGCATCAGGTTGAGGATCAGTACTTTCAATGGCCTGATTTCCTGTGTTTTTGCCCGAGAGGATGCCATGACAAAGACATTCTCATTGCGCAAAAAACTGACTGCAGGTAACTCATCAGGAACACGAATCGGCATTGCTTAACCCTCACACATCCGTTTAAACGTTTAGACTTCTAGATGCCCGAAGATAGCGTTTTTTTAGCAGGATGTCGAGCGTTCAACCGGAAGGTGAAAATGTTTCATTGCCTTGGCAGAGGCAGGATCCGTACGTTTTAGGAAGGCACAAAGCAAAAAGGCCATCCTTTCGGATGGCCTCTTGGCTTAATTGATGCTTGGCAGTGTCCTACTCTCGCATGGGGAGACCCCACACTACCATCGGCGCTACGGCGTTTCACTTCTGAGTTCGGCATGGGGTCAGGTGGGACCACCGCGCTATTGCCGCCAAGCAAATTCTTTTAATTCTTTTCGCCGAACTTCTAAACCCACTTTAATAAAGTGGTGCTGATACCCAGAGTCGAACTGGGGACCTCACCCTTACCAAGGGTGCGCTCTACCAACTGAGCCATATCAGCACACTAATT